>CANMFO010000001.1 GCA_947497245.1 uncultured Flavobacteriaceae bacterium
GAACGACTTTTTCCGGCCGGGCCCCGGGGAGGATGCGATGCGCTACGGGTTCATTGCCCTGGGCGTGCTTATGGTGGCGGTCTTTGGCCGGTACGTCAGGACGTTGGGCCGCCCGATCCTTTTGTTCCTCTGTTTCATCATCATGCCGCTTGCGACCACGGAGCTGGGGACGGATTCCTGGATCCAGAGCATAATGCAGGGCATTGCGGACGACAAGGGCTTCGATGCGGGATGGGTACTGGTGTACACCTCGCTGATCATGCTGGTGCTGCGTCTCTTTGCGGGGACGGTCCTGCACCGGCTGTCCCCCTTGATGCTGTTGTCGATCAGCAGTGCACTGGCCATATTGGGCCTTTACGGGCTGTCTTTCGCCACGGGCTGGTACATCTTTCTGGCGGCGACGCTCTACGGTCTCGGGAAGACATTTTTCTGGCCCACGACCCTTGGGGTGGTGGCGGAGCAGACCCCCCGCGGGGGGGCACTTACCCTGAACGCGGTGAGCGGCATCGGCATGCTCACGGTGGGGATGCTGGGGGCCCCTATCATCGGGGCCTTCCAGTCGGGCTCACAGATCGACCAGGTGCTGGCCTCGGGGGAACTGGCGCGGACGGCCCCCGCCTCGCTGCTTTCCGGGGGGAAGGTTTCCCTGCCCCTGGAGGAGGGGACGTTGTACTCGATAATCGACTACCGGACGATCGACGAACAGGGGCTGGAGCGGGCACTTTCGGAGTCCCCGGACGCGGAGGGGCTGGCGTCCCTTGTGGGGGATCTCAGGGCCCTGGGCACCCAGCGCGCACTGGCCAAGGTGACCGTCTTCCCGGCCATCATGCTGCTGTGCTATTTGGCCCTGATGCTCCACTTCCGGCGCAAGGGCGGCTACAGGCCCGTGGAACTGGAATAGGGGGCGATCGAAATCCTTTTTGTCCACTGTCCGGACCACATAAACCCAACATCATATAAAAAACCAACGCCTTGGCCAATCTGCCAACGCCTGCCCCCATGGTGCTTACCATTAAGAAGGGCAACAAGTGCCGTTTTAACCAAGTACTATTACGAAAATGTTATTTCCGCAGCATAGCCTCCAACCTATGTGCTACACTATGGCATAATTGGATCGGATTTATTATAAATTTACTGACCATGCATGCTCGATGAATTCCCAAAGATTTTAGAGAAACCATTTAAACCGAACCCAAGGGGAGGGACAATTGACGGGAAACCAAGATTACCATCCTGCTGTGTATACGTTCTTGTAATAATGGAGCAAAATGAACCCAATCTTGGAAGCGGGGCATGTTGTTTCCGATCGGATGGTTCGATTATGGTCCCATCAAATCCGCCTGGCAACCATTACATCCCCTAAGGAGAACCGATAGGTAAGATTTCTACGATACAATTTGGGTAGTACCGGTCGCCCCGATGCAAATAGCAGGCATCAGAAACAGTTTGACCGCGTAGTCAATGCCCCAAGCTGAAAGATATTTAACAAAAAATATGACATAGTATTAAAAAAGTTACTTATATTAGAATTATTATAATATAATTAAAACATAATTATCTTTAGAAAATGATTTTTAACCCAATTCACCTCTAGGTTTTATCGAGATACAATTATGGAACAGGAAATTTTAAGAACCGAAGGAGATGTGAACCTTTCCGAGGAACGGGTAAAATGGCAGGAAAACAATATCTTAAATTCGGAAACACAAAGATTATTGGAAGAAGATTCCCGTTTGTTCCTTCATCAATCCATGTCGACTCCATGCCTGGATGTCCTACAAAGCTGCAACGGGGCATCCATTGAAAATATCGAAGGCAAGGAATACCTCGACTTTCATGGCAACAATGTCCATCAGATTGGATTTGCCAATTCCCTTGTTGTCGACCAGATCAGGAAACAACTGGAAGAGCTCTCTTTTTGTACAAGGCGGTTTACCAATAAAAAGGCGATTGCCTTTGCTGGTAAATTAACTTCCTTGCTACCGAATGAACTAAGTAGGGTGTTGTTTGCCCCTGGGGGGACTTCGGTAATCAGCATTGCTTTAAAACTTGCCCGTGTGGTCACCGGGAAGCACAAGGTCGTTTCGTATTGGGATTCCTTTCACGGGGCGTCGCTCGATGCGATCAGCGCGGGTGGCGAAGCGGTATTTCGACAGCATATGGGACCTATGATGCCCGGAACCATACGTATTCCGCCCCCCATGCAGACTGGTGGCTTTTTTGAAGATGAAATGAAATCCGCCGATTACCTGGAATATGTTATTGAAAAAGAAGGTGAAATTGGCGCATTTATAGCGGAAACGGTGAGGAATACGGATGTTCAAATTCCTTCCAAAAAATATTGGAAGCGAATCAGGGAAATATGCACGCAGCACAATGTGCTGCTCATTCTGGATGAAATACCCATTGCCTTGGGTCGCACTGGAAAAATGTTCGCCTTTGAGAATTTTGATATAGAACCCGACATTCTTTGCTTGGGGAAAGGTTTGGGAGGGGGTATTATCCCCTTTGCCGCCATGGTCTGTAGGGAGCAATTCAATATGGCGCAGGACATTTCCCTAGGGCATTTTACACATGAGAAAAGTCCGGTAGGCTGTGCCGCCGCACATGCGGTAATCGATTTTATCGAAAACGAGGGCATATTGGCAAAAGTAAAGGATGATGCGGAATGGATGGAAAAAGAACTTATGGCCCTTAAGCAAGCCAATCCGATAATCGGCCACATCAGGGGAATGGGGCTCTTATGGGGTGTGGAATTGCGGAGTCCGACAACAGGGAGGCCCGCTACCCTGGAGGCTGAAAAAATAATGTACCATTGTCTTCAGCATGGGCTTAGTTTTAAAGTGTCACAGGGAAACGTCTTGCAACTGTCCCCGGCACTGACCATTAAAAGAACGGAACTGGAAAAGGCTATCGAAATTTTGAAGAGCGCATTCCGTTCATTGATAAACAACTAATTTTAGTGACCTAAGCTATCGTTACTTGAAAAATAGTAGTGCGAATATCGACCCTGTTTGCTTTGTTTCCCTTTTGGAAAAAGGGGAGACTGTTGCCTTTGAGGCATTGTTCAAGCTGTATTATGATAAACTCACCCATATCGCCAAAGGCTACTTGGTGTGTCATGAAGATGCCGAAGGCGTAGTCCAGAACGTCTTCCTGAAATTATGGGAGAACAGGTCGCGGTTAAAGAAAATAACCAATATGAACAGTTATCTCTATACCATGACCAAGAATGCGTGCTTGGATCAATTGAAGCATGAAAAGGTAAAGATAAATTATTTGCATAACCGTTATCACAAGAAATTGGCCATTCAGCGTCAATTCCTAAAGGATGAGACCGCCTCCTTACTTCTGAAAAATGAATTGGAACAGGTCATTGTCAAAACTTTGGAACTGCTGCCCGAAAAATGCAAAAAAGTTTTTGCCAAAAGCAGGGTGGAAGGTCTCAAACACAAAGAAATTGCGGAAGAACTCGGGATTTCTAAAAAAACCGTGGACAACCATATTTCATATGCCCTCAAGCATATGAGGTTTCATTTGAGAAACTTTACCACGCTCTTCCTATAACTTTATTTTTCATCGGACTAGGTATTCTGTCTTTTGGAATCGTTTACTATTATAAGAGATCGGGTTACTCTAAAAAAAACTGTTCGGCAGATTCGAACAGTGCCCCAATCGAAAGGACACAAAATCAAGTACGGTATGCCTATGCCCAATAGGGCGTTGCTATCGGTTTCCTTGGATAGTTCATAAAGTAGGTTAGTTTGAGTTAGTTTTTTGAGTTAGTTGTGGAAGAGGGTGTTTTTTACCGAAAAAGCACTCTCTTTTTTTTCCTCTTTTCCATACCGGTTATATAATGTTCATTTAACCCTAGGATAATACGCCTAGATCAATTTAAAAGTAGATTGCGGCCTAATTGGCACAACCTAAAATGCCCCTTCCGGTGTTCTGGATGTATCATTGGGTTCCCTTGGGGCCTCGATGGTTCTTGCCGCACGGGACCCAATTGAATAAAATGAGCAGTCCCTGTTTGTGTAATTTATTGTGCCTTCAATTAGGTATGAATCCATTTTGAATCGTCTAGCAATATATAACCGATATAATGCAAGAACCAGAAATTATAAAATATCTTAATGGAACGGCAAGTTCCAGAGAAGAAAAAGAGATAGAAGATTGGATTGTTTCCTCCGATCAAAACGCGAAAAAATTCAACCTTTTAAAAGCGCGGCATATTGCTTCCACGTTCCCGGAGACCTCCAATGGTATTCAGATGGACAAAGCCCATTCTACATTTTCCGATGCCTTGAAGACGGCTTCCGACATGAAGTGTCGAAGATTGAGCATCTTAAGGTTTGCCGCTATTTTGGCCATGGCTTTGGGAATGGGGTATTTCTACACAGGCGATTCCTTCGTCAAGGAGCCCGAGCCCATTGTTCCAGATGATGCCATTACGCTACAATTGGAAAATGGGGATATCCAGATTATTTCCGAAGGAAGTAAGGCCAAGGTCATGGATTCGGAAGGAAACCTCGTGGGCGCGCAGAACGGAACCCAGTTGGTCTACAAAAATAACGAGTCCGCTGTTGGGGAATCCGTTCTCAATAAACTTACCGTTCCCTATGGAAAGCGGTTTGATGTGGTTCTATCGGACGGGACGCATATATTTCTCAACGCCGGAACATCCCTTACCTATCCCATAAAATTTATCAAAGGGAAAGAAAGGCAGGTTTTTCTAAAAGGTGAGGCGTTCTTTGATGTTGCAAAAGATACGGACCATCCTTTTTTGGTGCAGGTAGAAGATCTCAACGTAAGGGTTTTGGGCACACGGTTCAATATATCCTCCTATCCCGAGGACATCTTGGTAAATACCACCTTGGTGGAAGGGTCGGTAAGCATTTATGCAAAGGAAGATCCCTACGATGCCTCAACATCCTCCTTGTTGGAACCGGGATATAAAGCGGAGTGGAATAAAAAGGACAAGAATATTTCCATCGAGGAGACCGATGTGGCGCTTCACACGGCATGGGTAAGGGGCAAAGTCGTTTTCAGACACCTCCCATTCAAGAGCATTGTCAAAAAATTGGAGAGACATTACGATGTGGCCATAACCAACCACAACAAGGTATTGGACGACGAATTCTTCACCGCCAGTTTTGATGTGGAGACCATCGAACAGGTATTTGAAGTGTTCAAGATGAACTATGGCATAGACTACAAAATTATAAATAATGAAGTAATTATTAACTGATCAAAAACAAACTGCTTATGACATAACGATTTAGTGCGCTTTAGCCCAATCACAATAATTTCGACCCGTATCGGATCAATGCGAAAAGATACTCGAAAGAAAGGATAAAAAAATCGGAAAATGCGCGAACATTTCCCGATTAAGGTGTGATTAAATTAATTAACCACGTAATACACAACAAAAATATGAAAAAACTAACTAGGCTGGGGGAACTCATCCCTTTTCGGCCGAAATTCGACTTGAAAATGAGGCTTACTACTTTTTTATTGATAGTATCCCTATTTCAACTCCATGCCAACGACACCTATGGTCAAAAGACCAAGATCACGTTGAATCTGGAAAACGTACGTCTCGAAAACGTTTTGGACAAAATTGAAACACTCACCGAGTTCAAGTTCATGTACAATGACAAGGAGGTGGATTACCAAAAAATCGTCTCGGTCAATGCAAATAGGGAGCGTGTTTCCGCTGTATTGGAGAAACTGTTCACAAATACCGATATCGTATTTGAGGTATTGGAAAAACAAATCGTGTTAAAACCAGGGACACCCCTTCCATTGGAAGAAATACCAGAGGAGGCGACCGTTTCGATCGCGGACCAACAGTTCGAGATAAACGGTATCGTTTTGGATAAAGATGGCCAACCCTTGCCCGGGGCCAACGTGCTTGAAAAGGGTACGTCCAATGGAATACAGTCCGATTTTGATGGTCGTTTCTCCCTGACACTTGCCGATGGAAATGCAACATTGGTAATCTCCTACATAGGCTTTACAACAAGGGAGGTTGCCGTGAACGGACAGACCGATATAAGCATAACTTTGGAGGAGAGCGCCACAGGGCTAAGCGAGGTCGTAGTTACCGCGCTGGGGATCAAAAAAGAGAAAAAACGACTGGGCTACGCGGTGCAGGAGGTGAAGAACGAAAATTTGGTGACCGCTAGGGAAACCAATGTTACCAACTCATTGGCAGGACGGGCGGCCGGGGTCCAGATCACCGGCGGCGGTTCCGGGGTGGGATCCACCTCTTTGATCACCATTCGGGGCGAAGGCTCCCTGATCCCTGGAAATAATTCACCACTTTTTGTGGTCGATGGTATTCCCATCAGTAACCGGACGGTCAGTAACCGTTCCGAGGGCAATTTGGAAACGGATTACGGAAACGGGGCACAGGATATCAACCCGGATGACGTGGAGTCCATTTCTATCTTGAAGGGACCCAATGCCACGGCACTATATGGGTCAAGGGGATTGAACGGAGTCGTTTTGGTCACAACGAAATCGGGGCAGGGCTCAAAGGGCCTGGGCATCAGCTTCACGCAAAACCTTACGTTTGAAAATGCGCTGCGCATACCGAGGTACCAAAACCAGTACGGCCAGGGTGCGGGCGGTGAATTCTCGCTTTTGGACGGCTTTGGGGGCGGTACAAACGACAATATCGATGAAAGCTGGGGACCGCCCTTGGATGGTCGTTTGATCAATCAGCACGATAGTCCCACCTCAAGTGGGTTCAGGGCGGCCGATTTTGCCTTGCGCCCCCGCAATGCCGACGGGACCTTTGCGGATGAGATCATAGCCACTCCATGGTTGCCCCATCCCGATAATATTGAAAACTTCTTCGAAACGGGTGTTACCAGTACGACCAACCTTTCATTGACAGGGGGGAACGAGTCGGGCAATTTCAGACTGTCGCTGACAAATTTGGACAGTGACGGCATCTTACCCAATATGGACTACAAGCGAAAGACCTATGCGCTCAGCGGTGCCTATAACTTAAAGCCCTGGCTCAAAGTATCTTCTTCCATCAATTATATCAACAGTGGCAGTAACAACCGGCCCAACAATTCCTATGGTACCGAAAATATCATGTACCTGTGGGTTTGGTTCGGTCGCCAAATCGATATGAATTCGTTGCGCAATTATTGGCAGCCGGGACTTGAGGGCCGTCAGCAGTTCAACTACAACTACAACTGGCACGACAACCCCTTCTTTACATTGAACGAGAACACCAACGGTTTCAATAAGGATAGAATTTTTGGCAATGCGCGGGTGGACATCGATGTGACCAAGAACCTGGCGCTGATGCTCAGAACGGGTATCGATTATTTTGGCGAGCTGAGAACCGGTCGAAGGGCGTACAGTACGCAACGTTTTGCGCGCGGCCAGTACCGGGAGGATGATATTTTCTTCAAGGAGCGGAATACAGATTTTCTCTTGCAGTACAACAAAGATGTCAATGACGACTTCAATGTAGGCCTTTCTTTTGGCGGAAACATCCGCGAAGAGGAAAATCGTTTCAAGCGTATAAGCGCCAATTCACTTTCCATACCGGGCATCTATAATTTCGCCAATGCCGCGGAGCCTTTGTCGAAGACACAGTTCAACGACAAACGAAAGATCAATTCGTTGTACGCCTTCGCAAACCTCTCCTATAAAAACTACCTTTTCTTGGATGTTACGGGAAGAAACGATTGGTCGAGCACATTACCGGTGGACAACAATTCGTATTTCTACCCATCAGTGGGGGTAAGTGCGATCATATCGGACATGCTCACCATGCCGGAACCGATCACTTTCTTTAAACTGCGCGGCGGTTGGGCGCGGGTGGGCAATGATACCGATCCGTATGCACTGCGGAACACCTTCTCGTTCAACGAACCCTTCGGCAATTTTCAAAGGGTGAGCGCTTCGCAGGTTTTGCGCAACGAAGAGCTTTTGCCCGAGGAGGCGAACTCCCTCGAAATCGGTGCCGATCTCCGTTTGTTCAACAATCGATTGGGTCTGGACGTTTCTTGGTATGATTCCACTACCAAAAACCAAATTTTAACCTTGCCCGTGACCAATACTTCAGGGTTCAGCTCAAGAATTATCAATGCTGGGGAAATACAGAACACAGGTGTGGAGGTCGTGTTGAACGCAACACCGGTCCAAACCGAGGATTTTAGCTGGACCACCACCGCGAACTTCACCCGTGCAAGGGGAACGGTAAAATCTTTGACCGAAGGTCTGGATACCTATGAAATGTCGAACAACTACCTTAGCGTACAGGCCAAGGTGGGCGGTAGAATGGGCGACGTATACGGAACGGGATTGGTAACCGTTGACGACCCCAACAGCCAATTCTTTGGTCAGGTAGTGCACAACGAAGACGGGTTTTCCCTGCGCGATCCCAATCTGAAGCTATTGGGCAACTACAATCCAGACTTTACCCTGGGACTGCAAAACACCTTTTCGTATAAAGGGTTCAATCTGGGCGTACTTTTCGATTGGCGGCAAGGCGGGGTGATAATGTCCAGGACCGTGTTGATCGGTGGAACTTCGGGATTGATGGATTTTACCGCGATAGGCCGTGAAGAAGGAATCATCTCGGAAGGTGTGATTCAAAATGCAGATGGTACGTACCGTCCCAACGACATACGTCTCAGCGGCCGGGACTATTACTGGTGGCGCTATAACCGTGGTAATGAGGAAATCGGAATGTTCGATGCTTCCTTTGTAAAACTGCGTGAAGTGAAATTGGGGTACGACATACCCAGAAAACTGCTTCAAAACACGTTCATCCAATCGATGAGCTTATCGCTGGTCGGCAGAAACTTGGCGTTGTGGACCGAGAATCCCCATTTCGACCCGGAGACCATTTCCTTTAATGGAGGTACCATCGTACCCGGCGTTGAAGATATGGCCCTGCCCAGCTCGAGAAGCTACGGCTTCAACTTAAACATAACCTTTTAAATTGGTAGAAAAATGAAAAAAGATAGCATATTAACACTCATCGCTATGTTCTTTGCTTTTGCAAGTTGTACGAACGACTTTGAAGAGACCAATTCCAATCCGAACCAACCCGAAACGGTAAGTGCCGATCTGTTGTTGGCAACGGTCATTTCCACGATAGCCAACGAAGCCGCGACCACAGGTTGGAACAATGGCAACATTGTTTCACAGTTGACCGCTAAAATCAACTTTACCGGTTTCGATCGCTACGAATGGGGCTCGCAATCTGGATTATGGAATACCTATTACGGTATTTTACCCGAAATTGAGCTGATCTTGGAGGACGCGACTTCTGAAGAGTCCAGAAATACCTCATACGAAGGTATGGCCCTGGTCATGCGTTCGTATGTATACGCCAATCTTACAGACAACTGGAGCGATGTTCCGTTTTCGGAGGCCATTGGCGCCAAAAATGATAATTTTACCCCGGCCTATGATACCCAGGAAGCTATTTACGCGGGAATCTTGGCCGATTTGAGGACCGCTGAGACCTTATTGCAACAAAATCAGGTCGTTTTAGGGGGCGATATTCTCTACGATGGCGATATTGGAAAATGGATCCAATTCGCCAATTCGTTGCGATTGCGCTATTTGATGCGGACCTCGAACAGAAACGACGTTGGTGCCGAAATACAGTCCATTTTGGATTCGGGAAATTACATCGCGGCCAATGGCGACAATGCCCTCATGGTGTATCCCGCCACTACCCAAATCGATTCATGGCCCGTCAGCAATAGCCGGATCGGTAGTTTTGACGAGCATCGCATGAGCCAGACCAGTGAGGGGGTTCTCAAGCAGTTCAATGACGACCGTTTGCAGAAATGGTTCCAACCTACCGACAATCCGGATGATGACCCGACACTTTTCGCCGGTATGGCCAATGGCCTGAGCGAAGACAACGCGTCGAATTTCAACGGTGGGGCCAACAACGTTTCCCGTATCAACCAACCCTTTTTCTACGATTCGCCCAATTCGGTAAAGGCCGCCATCATCCAAGCCGCCGAAGTGCATTTCATCCTGGCCGAAGCGGCACAGCGCGGTATGATCACGGCCGATGCGGAAAACCTGTACAACGAAGGCGTACGTTTATCCTTTGAATATTGGGAGGTTGAGCAGGATGTTCCAACGTATTTGGCACAAGCAGGGGTTGCCTTCGACAACCAATTGGAAACCATCTTGACGCAAAAATGGCTGGCTTCGTTTTTAGTGGGATTGGAAGGCTGGTACGATTTTAGAAGAACGGGCTTCCCATCGGTAATAGTGCCCGGTCCCGATAATGTAAACAACGACATGGTGCCCGTTCGCTTTTTGTATCCCGATTCGGAACAGACCTTGAACGGTGATAACTATAAAGCCGCAGTTTCAAGGATAGGAGCGGATGATATCAACGCCAAAGGATGGTGGGATGCGGATTAAAAGCATATCGCGCCCTTTGAACATACTTTTGACCATAGGGATACTATCCCTATGGTCTTGTGTTGAGAAGACGACCGAACAATCACAAAAGGCACGGCATGTGGTGGTAATCGGATTTGATGGGTTGAGTCCGGACGGACTAAGAAATGCGGACACTCCCCATTTTGATCGCTTAATGGCTGAAGGGGCCTATACACTGAATGCCAGGGCCGTATTGCCCTCAAGTTCAAGTACCAATTGGGCGTCCATGATCATGGGAGCTGGCCCCGAGCAGCATGGGATAACCTCGAACAGCTGGGAAAAGAGCAATTTTGTGTTGCCGACGGTGGCCGAGAGCGAGGATTTTTTGTTTCCCACGATATTCCATTTGGTAGAGACCCAAATGGAGAACCCTGAGGTAGGGGCCATTTACCACTGGAAGGGATTTGGGCGGTTGTTTGAAAAAAGTGCGGTGGACTACGATGTCAATCCCGATACCGAAGAGGAAACCGCAAGATTGGCGGTCGCATACATCAAAAGTAAAAAGCCCGATCTTACCTTTGTCCATTTCGACCATGTAGACCATGAGGGCCATGAATTTGGCCATGGCACCCCGGAGTATTATAGATCGGTAGAAAAAGCAGACCGGCTATTGGGAGAGGTAATGGCCGCGATCAAAGATTCGGGTATGGCCAATGAAACAGTGGTAGTGGTAAGTGCGGACCACGGTGGTCTGGGCAAGGAACACGGGGGGGAGTCCTTGAAAGAAATGGAAATTCCGTTTATCATTTGGGGAAAATCTGTCAAAAAGAACCATAAATTGACACATCCTGTTTTTCAATACGACAATGCCGCAACCGTGGCCTTTGCCCTGGGGATCAAAAAACCCCTGGCTTGGATCGGAAGACCGGTAAAGAACGCCTTTGAAGGTTTTGATGAAACAGATGGTTATCCGACCGTGGAACGGTAAAATGAAACCAATTTTGGGGACGAGCAACTAAATTTAGGACGAAAGTGGTACTGGGCTATATAAGAATGGGAATAAGTGGGCTTTGTTCCGTAATAGGGATGGGTGTCGCCATTTCCCAGCAGACCGAAAACGAATTCCCACCCTGGGAAGAAGGTGTAATGGAGATCCATCACATCAATACAGGTCGCGGGGATGCGGCTTTTTTCATATTTCCGGATGCCACCACACTTTTGGTGGACGCCGGAGATATGTCCGAAACGCACCCAAGGACGCTTTCGGCCAGAAATGCCGTTCAAAGACCCAACGGTTCTAAATCGCCCCCGGAATGGATCGTGGATTACGTGCATCAGTTTTTTCCCAAGGGCGGAGCCAAGTATTTGGACTATGCCATGATCACCCACTACCATGATGACCATTTCGGGGAAATGGATGCGGGCCGAAAAACAGCGGAGCAGGGACCATACTCCCTTACAGGTATTACCGAAGTGGGAAATCTTTTACCCATAAAAACCCTTTTGGACAGGGGAAGTGATTATCCCATTGATCTGAAGGATGGCCCAATTCAAAAAGAACTGGCCCAAGATGATGAGTACAGTATGGTAACCACGCTGAAGAACTATTGGAAGTTTATAGATCATCAGGGCCGGAACAACGGATTGGTACACGAGACCTTGGAGGCAGGGGCACGCGATCAGATCAAATTACAAAGGGCCCCGGAAAGGTATCCCAGTTTTCGCGTTCAAAATATCGCCGTGAACGGCAGGATCTGGACAGGGGAAGGGAATGCCACTTATAATCTTTTTTCCAAGGGAGATTACCCCGGGGAAAACCCCCTTAGTACCTGTATCAAAATATCATATGGTAACTTTGACTATTTCACAGGCGGGGATATCAGTGGCATCGACGCATTTGGTGGTACCGATCCCCATGCTGTGGAATCCCATATCGCCCCCGTTGTGGGAGCCGTGGATGTTGCCACCCTAAATCACCATGGAAATCGCGACTCCCAAAATGTGCCCTACGTAAGAACGGTACGGCCAAGGGTTTGGATCCAACAGAATTGGTCATCGGACCATCCCGGGGAGGAGGTACTGAGAAGAATCACCTCTACGGCTCTGTATCCCGGGGAAAGGGACATCTTCTCAACAGTCATGTTACAGGCCAATAAAGATGTAATAGGCAACAGATTGGGTACCTATAAAAGCCAACAAGGCCATATCGTGGTCCGTATTTACAATGGCGGTGCCGAGTACGGGATATATGTGCTTAACGACAGATCGGAAAAGAGGGAAGTATTGGGCAAATACGGTCCTTATACCTCTCGATGAACAAGACCAAACCAAAACCAGAATAACAAATGAAAATGTGCAGAACACTATTGCTTTTGATGTCGATGATATCCTTTTGGGGAGTTGCCCAAAAAAAGGATGTGACCCTGTTGGTCCAACCCTATTTGCAAGACGCTTCGCCCCATTCCATCAAAATACTTTGGGAGACTTCGGTAGGGGAAGAAAGTGTGGTAGAGTGGGGCCTTAGCCCGAAACTGGGAAAGAAGAAAGAGGGAATCTCCTATGATGTAAATTTCAGTGAATCCAGAATCCACGAGGTGAAAATCGATGGCCTAAAGCGGTTTACGGAATATTATTATCGCGTTAGGACGGGCAATATGGCTTCGGACATCTTTCAATTTAAGACCCCCCCGTTTGCCAGTGATAACGAATCCTTTAAAATTGTCGCGATGAGCGATATGCAATATGACCATAACCATCCGGACAAGTTTTCCGAGATTGTAAATGACGGCGTATTGGCCTATTTGGAAAAGGAATATAAAGGCAACCTGCCCAACAATCTAGCCATGGTCTTGATTCCTGGAGATCTAGTGGAAAACGGGGCCAAATATTTTCAGTGGAAAGAACATTTCTTCAATCCGGCCGAAAAATTATTTGCCCATGTCCCCGTGTATCCGGTTTTGGGGAACCATGAGAGAAACTCGGTTTTCTATTTCAAATATTTCAGCCTACCGGAGAATGGAACACCGGCATATGCGGAACATTGGTGGTACAAGGATTATGGAAATACAAGGATAATCGGATTGAATTCCAATGATGGCTACAAGGATAGCAGGGATCAAAAAAACTGGTTGGAAACCCTTTTAGGGGAAACGGCCAAGGAAGATAAGATCGATTTTGTGTTTGCACAATTGCACCATCCGCACAAATCGGAGCTATGGATTCCCGGCGAACGGGATTTTACGGGGGAAGTGGTAAAAGAGCTGGAAAAATTTACCACGGAAACAGGAAAACCCAGCATCCATTTTTTTGGTCATACCCACGGGTACTCCAGGGGGCAGTCCAAAGACCATAAACATTTATGGATAAATGTGGCCTCGGCAGGCGGTGCCATTGACAATTGGGGCGAATTTGAAGGCAGGGACTATGAGGAATTCAGTGTCACCCAGGACGAATATGGCTTTGTAATGGTAGAGGTCGATGGAAATAGGGACGATCCCAAGTTTACCATAAGAAGAATCAGCAGGGGCAACCAGGATCGGTTCAGGGCCAATGAGCTCAGGGATAGTATTACCATTTGGAAAAAGGAAAGAAAACCAGATGCTCCCAAAGCACTGGCGCCAAGGGACGAAACCGTGGAGATTACCGGTGCCCTGTTGAGGGCAAATGGGTTCAACAGCACTTTCAAGGGCGCTTTTCACGCCGCTTCGCATTGGCAAGTGGCCACCTCCAGCGATTTTTCAAAACCCGTTTTTGATAGTTGGAAGCAATATGAAAATTGGTATTATTTGGAGGATAGGCAAAAGGATGATGATCTGACCGACGAAAAAACCAATCGATTAAAACCAAATGCCACTTATTTTTGGAGGGTCAGATATCGAGATCAAAACCTGAATTGGAGCGATTGGTCGGAAACGGCCACCTTTAACACCAAGGAATGATATAGTGAGCATGGCCACGAACACTTGGTTTAAGCGAACAATGCCCCTGTTGACCGTCTTGGATCGAGCTGGGGAACACTTGCCCTGAAATCGGTTCCAACCCGCATTGGAGCCGAATTCATGCTATTTAAATTTTTCCAGGGCGTTTTTTAGGGAATCGATGATCCGATCACAATCGTCCTTGGTGAGTACCAGCGAAGGCCGCATGGTAATGATGTTTCCCTCTATTATTTTGAAGGCCACACCTTGGTTCATGCAATCGTACATGATCTGTTCCGCTTCTTCCACTGCACGTTCCTTGGTATCCCTGTCCTTCACAAGATCGACGCCGATATGGAATCCCTTGCCGGCAATATTTCCGATCAGTGGAAATTGTTCCTTCAGTGCCATCAATTGGTCCATGATATAGTCGCCCAACAACTCGGCATTTTTGACCAGCCCATGTTCTTCGATGTATTCAATTTCTGCCAGACCGGCTGCAGAGCAGAGGGGGTTTTTCTCGTGGGTAAAATGACCAATGGATCGATGTTGCAGGACGTTGTATTTCTCTTTGGTAACCATACCGGCAAAAGGTACGACACCCCCACCCAGGGATTTTCCCAAAACCAAAACATCGGGGGTGACAAAGTGTTCACAAGCGAACATTTTTCCCGTTCTTCCAAAGCCTTCGATGATCTCATCGAAGATCAGGAGTATATTGTATTCTTCACAGAGGTCCTGGACTTGTTTCCAGTATTCGAGCGATGGAACGACGGGAGTGGCCGAAATGGGTTCGGCGATAATGGCGGCAACGTCAGGATTGCGGTGCAGAATGTTTTTGATCTGTCGGAGATACTCCTCATTGATGGCCTCTTTGTCGGTGTACCCCCAAGGGTTTCGGTAATAATTGGGGAACTCGACATGAAAGGCGCCCGGCACCATCGGTCCTTGTCCCACGGTAAAATGCTCCTCTCCCCCAACACTGGATGCTTGAAACCCGGTTCCGTGATACGAATCCCAGAACGAAATGGTCTTCCATTTACCGGTCACCTGTTTGGCCAACATTATGGCCATTTCAATCGCCTCGGACCCTCCGGGACAAAACAATACGCGATCCAGTCCTTCCGGAGTGATCTCCGTCAGCTTTTTTGCAAGTTGTATGGTGGGCAGGTTGGTATATCTTCTAGGGGTAAAGGCAAGACTCGCATCCAATTGCGCCTTCACCGCTTCCACAACCTTCCGATTGTTGAATCCGGCATTGTGGACCCCATTGCCGTGAAGATCCAGATACTTCTTACCGACCATATCAACTATGTAGGCACCTTCTGTTTTGGAAAGGACGTTCATGACGGGAGTGGAAAGGGCCTGGTGCAGAAAGTACTTCGAATCCTCTTCTATCCAATATCGGGTTTCCCCGTCTAAATTTTGCTGATAGGTTTTTCTGTTTTGGGTGGTATTGTTATCTCCTTGCTCTCTTGATACTGTTTTTTCCATAATTGTAGCTACTTTTTAATTGTTTTAAATGCCTTGTAATTGGGCGATTTCCCCATTTCAAACAATAGTTCGTTCCCGTTCATTATTTGGCTGTATGTGATAAATGGCTCCTCGATCCGCTTCCCGTCCAAGCTTACCGATTGGATGTACATGTTTTTTTGGGACAGGTTTTTTGCCGTTATCTTAAAGTCTTTGGTTTTTTCATTCTTTCGCAACCGTAGCGTAAGCTCGGGGAACTGGGGCGCCCCGATGGCAAAAACTTCGGTACCCGGAGTCACGGGATAAAATCCCATGACTCCAAAAACATACCAGGCGGACATTTGCCCGCAATCGTCATTGCCATTGATCCCCAAGGGATGGTTCCTATAGTTTTCCTCCGAAGTATGTTTGCGGATCAATTCCTGTGTTTTCCAAGCTTGCCCGCTATAATCGAATAAATAGGCATAATGGTGCCCGGGCTCGTTGTCATGGCGGTAATGATTGCCCTCAAAGTTCTCGTCCAATTTCTCGGAAAAATTTTCCTTTCCCCCAAAAAGATCAATAGTACCTTGAATATCGTGCATGGCACCGAACAAATAGGTCCATCTCCCCCCCTCGGTAAAACCTTCCTGTGTATTTTTTGCCCAATCTCCGTTGAACAGGCGCGCGTTCATAAAACCAATTTCCTTGTTGAACAGGTTTTTATAGTTTTTGCTCCAGTGCATCAGTCGCTGGTAATCCTCTGTTTTTCCCAAATCCTTGGCCATTTGTGCGATGGCAAAGTCATCGATGCCGAATTCAATCGTCCGGGTTACGGATTCCCTTGTTTTGTCGGAGGGCACATAGCCCAGGGAATGGTAATAGGTCAATCCACCGCGGGCCTCGTACAAAGTTCCTTCGTCGCGATCGCCCCAATGCCTTTGGGTATCTCGGTAGGGCGGATGCATGGCATTTTTTCGGACGGCCTCGTACGCCAGATCGATATCGTAATCCCTAAACCCTTTGATGTAGGCATCTGAAATAATGGCATCGGCGTGGGTCCCGATCATGATGTTGGAATACGTAGGGTTGGGCCATTTGGGCAGCCACCCACCTTCTTGGTACATCTGCAAAAGGGACTGTACCATGGGACTTACCCGTTCGGGGTGCGTGAAATGCAAAAGCGGGTGCAGTGCCCTGAAGGTGTCCCAAAGCGAATAGTCATTGTACGATACTCCCTCATGGATTTTGTCATCAAACGGACTGTAATAGCGGCCGTATTCGGAGAACTCCCTGGGAAATAACATGGTATGGAACAGGGCAGTGTAAAAAATGCTTTTTTGGTCTTCCGTCGCCCCTTTGATATGGATCCGGCCGAGATTATCCTGCCAGACATCACGGGTGGTCCGTACCACCTGGTCAAAATCCCAATGCGGAATTTCGTTCGCCAGATTTTCACGGGCCTGTTCGATACTGATAAAGGAGCTGGCCACCTTCACCTTTACCACCTCTTTTTCTTGGGTCTTAAAGCTGATGTAGGCCCCCATACGTGCACCCTTTTGCTCCGTTTCCGACACATTGATCTGCGGTTCGTTCCGGAAGGAATTCCAAGTTCCGAAGTCTTCTATTTCGCGGTCGATCTGAATAATAAAATACCCTTTGAAGTTGGGCAGTTCAGGTCCTAAATGCGAAGACATGCGCTGTGGGTTGTAGCCCGTTATTTCCCCTTTCTCCGGATCGATCTGCAGATACCCTTGAAAGGGTTTTTTATTCTCCGTAATGTTTATGCCCTGAATGATCAAATGGGCCTGTTCCGCTTCTGGGTAGGTAAACCTGAAAAGACCACAGCGCGATGCCGCCGCAATTTCCCCCTTTATTTTCTTTTTTCCGGCATCCATGGTCACCGAATAGTAATGGGGTTTGGAAATTTCGTTTTTGTGGGAATAGGGTAGGGCCCTTTCCTTTGGCAGCAGCCTAAGTTCCCCTATCTGGGGCATCACCGAAACATTTCCATAATCTCCCATCCATACCGTGGGCTGGTGCGTTGCCATAAAGCCCAGAACGGAAGTGTCCTCGTAGACATAGGGCATTCGACTTATTTTATTTTCGCTGGTCTGCACCACAAAATTGGTCATGGCAAATGGGGTTCCCACGCAGGGCATCGTACCGCCCCCATCCAATCCGTCCTTAAATCCGGCCTCTGGCGTGCCGATCAATGGATTGACGTAATCTACCGCTTTTTTGCTTTGCCCCATGGTGCAAAGAGCCATAAGCCCAAAAACGGTGTAGCATGTTTTGGTGGAGATTTGCTTTAACTTCATAGGCCCAATAGTTTTAACGAATCGATTTATTTCAATTCCAATACCGCCCAGACCGCTTTGTGATCGGACAAGTGCTTTTCCATTTCAAGAATTTGGCCATCAACGGCCTTTACTTTCCCAGGGTTGTACATGATATGGTCGATCACCCCTTCATCCTGGGAGGGGTCCAATGCGTTCCAAGTAGAGAGATTGGTGACATCCATGCCAAGATCGTTCCAGCTCGGGATGAGTCCCGCATCCGTGTACAGGGAATAGTCCGAACTTGTGGGATTAAAGTTATAGTCTCCCATGGCAATGCTGATTTCCTCTTTTTGCCTATGGCGGAGGTAATCTGCAAAGTCCGCCATCTTGGCGGTGGCTCCCTCGCCAAATGGAAAGTGCAGGGAGTAAATGGCTATTTCACGACCCTTGAGCATAAGCTTTGCCTTGGTTACGGTATGCAGGGTATCGGTCATTGGAATTTCCTCATAACCATAAAGCGGGACTTTACTGATTATCGACTTGTATTTGTCATCATGTCCCGCGGTGGAATATCTACCGACCAGCGTATGGGTAAGTCCCATGGTTTTGCCAATTCTGTCGGCCCAATCGCCTCCCGGGGCCTCAGAAAAACATACCAGATCGAAATGGTATGGTTTTAATGCCCTTCCGATTTCCTCGGCCGTGGCATTCTTGCTGAACTCTACATTGTAGGCAGCTACCTTTAACTGTATTTTTTCATTCTTTTCATCGGCCGATGTTTTCTTTTGGCCGCATGAAGCGAACAACGCGATGCCAAGTGCAAACAGAAAGGTCCGATTCCAAAATTCTCTTATGATGTTCATCGACTTTATTTAGTTTTTTTTTGATCCAGATAATCGCCCAAATAGGAATTCGTTCAATAAATTACAACATATCGGCCGCATTCATCGCTTTTGGGTTCGATGTATTGTGCAAAGGTTTGCAAAAGACGAACTCGATAAAATATTGGTCGTTTATACAGGGATCTTACTTGTTCCGATTTAGAAAATCAATTCAGGTACAACGGATTTGCAGTACTGGTTTGTTTTGAAAATCCAGGCGCTTTAGGGATAACCGTTTTGAGAATAAGGTCCATGGTCGAGATAGGCTATAAATCAAACTAAATGCCCTGCATTGCGCAGGGCAATTTAGTCCAATTCAAACAAAGATTAAAAAAACTAACTCAACAAACTAGAAACCTAATTTTTATCGACCGATACGTCCATACCACAATTACTGTACGGCGCTACGGTATTTACTCACTTAACAAAGTTGTAATTTCACCGGGTGTCAGTGCCTTGTTGTAATACTTCAATTCATCCATAAATCCATCCAATTGCTTACGTGTATCACTTCCAGCATTATAACCGCCGGTACCGTCTTCCCACAAATTGAGGGGATAGTCCTTCGTTACATCATATACCTGTGATCCGTTAAGAATGGACAGATCGGAGAAGCCGGGATTGGCGGCATTACCGTATTCCGTTCCATCAATATAGATGGACAGTTCCTTGTTTACCTGGTCAAAGACGATGGTGACCATATGCCAGGCATCATCGGCCAAGGCAGGTGCCTTGGGATCGCAAGTGGCCGCTCTCCAATCCATCCTGCCTCCTTCTATCTGTGGAGGAAATACCTTGCCGGCCTCCGCGGCAATATTGACCAACCAACCATGCTCTATGGTATTTGCGGGATCTGTCGGGTCGTACTGATCGGCATCATCGATCGCTAGCAGCCAGCCAGGATTGCCTCCGCTGCCCCAGTCACTGTTTCCGATAAGGCAGGGATCTGATGCGATTCCCACAAGTTTTGTCCAAAAGTTAACACTGAAATCCTGGTTGCCATCGGGCCGCAATAGGTCGTGTTTTGGAAGGGAGGCGTATGAGCCTGGTGAAAAATGGACCACCATGCCTCTTTCCGCGTCATTGACAAACTCCACATCCGCGGTCGCAGTGGCCCCAAGGGAAGCATCAAATTTGTTTCCACTGATATCCGCCATATTGCCATCAAAAGGTAAATGAACGACCAAATCGGTTCCACTACCGGCCGTGGTCGCAAAATTCCATGAGGTGGTATCCTCAATCCCGGGGAAGTTGTTTCCGGCAATATCCTTAATGACCCCGGCGGCGATCTGCACATAGAAGGTTCCACCAAAAGCAAGACTGTTGGGCAGGGCTATCGAAAGTGTAGGCCCATCGATGGTCACGGATTCTCCCTCAACATCGAGAGTGGCAACGGCGGTTCCTCCGGTATCATAAACCACAATTTCCCCGACACCTGCCTTAACATCTTCATTAAAACTCAGTGCGAGCGAAGATACTGGCGCATCGGTAGCGTCATCCGCAGGGGTGAGTTCGGCGATTTCCGGAGCATCCAAATCGCCCGGGTTACCTCCTGAGGTAAAAGTCCACTCTTCGTTATCGGGCATTCCGAAAAACAGGTTCCCGGCAGTATCCTTGACAATTCCCGCATCGATCACCACCTGGTAATTTCTCCCGGATAGAAAGTCTTGGGGATTGATCGTCATCACCCTACCTACATTACTGATCTCTACCTGGTCCGAATTTACATCAATAACTTGTGTGGCTTCGGGCAGATCTGTGGTAATGGTGATGTTTCCTGTCCCCTTTTCAACGATATCATCGAAAGTCAATACCAAATTGCTGCTTAGATCCACACCACCAACGCCTGAAACAGGATTGTAGCTTACAACATAGGGATTTACAATGTCCCCCACGAACGCATCATCGTCCGAACAGGAAATTAGAAGGGCAAGCACTGCCAGAAAAGAGGCGGCTATATAAAAGTAAAACGTTTTATTTATTTTAGTTTTCATTGTATCTGTATTAATTTTTTTATTCAGTTTAATTAGTCAACATCCCACCAGACCCGGGTCGAGATTACGTCTCCCTCCCCTCCGAGCATGTTTACAGCTTCTTGATAGTTATCTGAGTTCACCGTTTGTTCATCCGCAGGATAAACATATCGAACCGGAACGAAACCGATAGAATCGTCGCCGGCCGTTATGCTCGGGACACCAACTCTTCTCCATTCCGACCATGCCTCAAAACCGACCAAAAACAACGACAGCCATTTTTGGGTATATATCTTGTTCAGTTTTTCTTCCTGGGTTCCGGCATAGGCCACGGCGTCCTGGCTATAGTAGCTGGGATCCGGTATCATCTGAGCTGCCGAAGGCACCCCAAAATTATCGGGGATCCGGCTGGCGTAGTACTCAAACTGATCTCGGATTCCATTCAAATAGTAGGTCGCCGCGTTTCCTGTGGTGATATACCCTTTTTCCCTAGCTTCGGCAAGTATGAACTGCACCTCGGAATAGGGCATAAAAACGCTCTGTGCCGCGTTGGGGGATACTAGCTCGGTATCGTACTGTCTGGGAGCGAACAACAAACCCATGAGCGACTGATTTCCAGGACCACCATTAAAACCCGATAAGTCCGAAATTCCGTTGGGCACCCCAAAATACTCAGGAGTCGGGGTGTCGATGGTAGCAGAAGTGGGCAATGCGAACGCGGCGATACGCGGATCGTCCATTGATTTCAGAATGCCTTCCATATTGAGTGCCAACCTGGTGGAGGATGAGGATGAAAAATCACTTACATTTCCCGTGTAAGCAGGGTGCTCGTTGGGGGTCTCCTCCAAATATTGGAGGGCTGCCTGGTCCAGGTGCGAAGTGAACAGGGGGTAGGCGGTAGGATTACCGACTATTTTTTGCATTTCGGTAGAGGGGTCCTTTCTATCGGACTGCCGCAACAGCATTCTAAGACGAAGTCCGTTTGCAAATTTCCTCCAATTTTGTACATCGCCGGCATATAGAATATCGGCCTGTACGGCTTCCGTTGTACTGCCCAACAAGCTGTTGGCGGTTTCGAGCTCACCCAGGATTCCTGCATAGACCGCTTCCTGTGAATCGTACTTTGGAAAATTGATGTCTTCCCTGGCCCTTCCTGCCTCACTGTATGGGATGGGACCAAAGTTATCGGTTATGTTTTGGAACATCCAGGCCCTGAGGACCAATCCGATGCCCACATAATTTTGCTGCCCCTGCTCCTCGGCAGTGGCGATCATGAAATCGATATCCTTCAAGGTTTCGTAGAAATCCCATCCGAACCGGCCTACTTCGGCCCTGGTAAAATCGGCAAATGAGCTGACAAAGAAGTTGGATATTTGATCGGAAATGATTGCGCCCCGGTCAAAGGAGTTGTTCCAGTTTTCGTTTGCCAGGTCCTTGATGATCTCTGCCAGTAAAAGGGATGGATCTTCTATTCTATCGGGCGCATTGGGATTTGTATTGATATCCTCAAAATTATCCGTACATGAAATGCCCGTGAGCAGTGCGCTAAATCCTAAAATTAAAAATGTATATACTTTTTTCATTGTGATATCTTTTTAGTGCTAGAACTTCATGTTTAAGTTGAACCCCACGCTCCTTGTGGAGGGAAGGCTCATGTTCTCAAAGCCTGGTATCAAGCCACCACCACCAGTGGCGGTCGCCACTTCCGGGTCGAAGTGCTGGTTGCTGTCGGGGGTCCACAAGAAGAGGTTTCGGCCCACTATGGAGAATTGCATATCCCTTATGACCCCATTGAACCATTCGTTCGGAAATTTATATCCGACCTTCAGTTCTCGAAGTTTGGCATAAGTGGCATCGAACAATTGGGCCTCGCTGATGTGATCTATGGATTTATGGAATTGCCGCGCGTCCGTACCGTAAACCCCTTCGCTGAAGGTGCCATCGGTGCTTGTTGAATTGGGTACATAGGTACCATCGGGCAATTGTGCGGCCCCTACCTTGTAATAGGGGTCGTCGTACTCTTTTCCGATTTCCCTTGCCGATCTTCCCACCGCGGTCTCTATCAACTGCCCGGCTCCCACGCCCTTGTTGAAAAATCTGGAAATAAACTCTCCTCCCCAGTGGACATCTACCAAGGCCGATAGGCTAAAATTCTTATACGAAAAGGTATTGCCCCAACTCCCTTGCCAATCAGGGTTAAAGTTTCCTAGATGGATCTGTTCCGAAGTTGCCCTGGGCCGCCCGTTATCGAAGATGATGATCTCGCCCTGCATAGGGCCACTTTCCACGCGCTGGTAGCCCGGACCCCAAATGGCGCCCATTTTTTCACCGATCCGGGCTTGGATCGATCCGTCCTCACCGGGATCCTGCTGTACAATTGCGGTAATACCATCCGCTAGCTCCAGTATTTTCCCTTCATTTTGCGAATAGTTGATGAAGGTGCTCCAGGTAAATCCATTTTCGAATTGTATGGGGGTCGCGTTCAGCATTACTTCAAAGCCCTTGTTTTGGATTTCCCCCGCATTGATCACCCGATCGCGATAGCTTGTTGAAGCTGCCAGGGGAACCTGAATGATCTGATCCTTCGATCGCGTATCATAGTAAGTCACGTCCAGACCAAGCCGATTGTTGAAGAGCCTGATGTCCGTACCAATTTCATAGGTGGTAACAGTCTCCGGTTTTAAATTGTTGTTCAGCAAGGAGTTGCCGCTGCTCAACGAAGAATTGGACCCCCATGTTCCCGCGAAGCCAAAAGTATTGTTTAGACTATAGGGATTGGTATCGCTTCCCACTTGTGCCGCTCCCAATCTTAATTTAGCCAGGGAAACCCATTCGGGCATGGGCAAAAGTTGGTCTACCAACGTACTGAAGGAAACGGAGGGGTAGAAATACGAATTATTCTTGGCCGGAAGGGTACTGGACCAATCATTCCTTGCCGTTATATCCACAAAAAATGTATTGTCGTAATCAAAATTTGTGAATGCGTACAAGCTATTGACCACCTTTTCACTGTCGATGGACGCGGTCAGTACATCCGCGGCACTATTGGCAATGGAATAAATTCCCGGAATCAACAATTGGGGGGCTTCCGTAGATCGAAACCTTTGATTTCGCTTCATATGGTTTCCACCACCGGAAATTACATAATTGAACTTGTCGCCAATTTTGTTTTTATAGCGAAATAGGAAATCAAAATTGTTCTCCTCAAAATACCTTGTAATTTCCCGATACGACCCAAATTCCCGTCCCACGGTACTCGGAGCCCATTTCATGGGCCTGAAATCGTTGAAAAGGTCCGTGCCCCCTCTTGCGATAAGGGAGAAATGGTCGGAAAAATCGTAGGTAAGGCTCACATTTCCAAAGACACGGTTCTTATCCTGTGCCCTGGTGTTCTCGAACTGATAAAAGAATGGGTTGTTGTGGTTTTCACCATAGTTGTACTGGAACTGTCGCGTACCTTCAAACCCCTCTTGCCAGTAGTCCCTCAGGGCGTCGATGTCCATGTTCCGGACGGACCAGTTCATAAAATACATGATGGAGCGCCTACCATATCCTGTTTCAGGGCGGTTGCTGCTTTTTGTGTTGATATAGCTCATGGCAGCATTGACCCTGAATTTGTCCGTTAGCTTGTAACTGGACTTGAAGGCAATCGTATTTCGCTTCAGGTCATTGTTCGGAATGGTCCCCGTTTGGTCAAGATTGGTATAGGAAAGCCTAAAGTTGCCCCTTTCGTTCGACCCCGTCACCGCTATATTGTTGAAAATGGAATACCCGGTGTTGAAAAAGTCCCTAATATTATCGGGTCGCGATATCCAAGGAGTTGGTATGACCTCACCTCTGTTGGGGTTGGCCACGTCGCCCCCCCGCATTCTTCCCAAGGTTGGGGAATGAAATTGCCTTTCCAAGGTACCAACATCCAATCTTGGTCCCCAGCTTTCATCATAACCATCTTCGATACCATCGGGATAGATGGACGAACTGGCCCCAAAATTGGATCCTTCAAAGACTCCGTTCCTGCCCCCTCCAAACTCATTTTGAAATTTCGGAAGCCTTAGAATGGTTTCCATGGTGGTTCCGGAGGTAAACGTGACTCCGAGGCCCTGACCGTCCTTTCCGGATTTCGTGGTGATCACAATGGCGCCATTTGCGGCCCTGGACCCGTAAAGTGCCGCAGCTGCAGGTCCTTTTAGAACCGTCATCGATTCCACGTCTGCGGGATTGATCTCGGCAGCACTGTTGCCATAGTCTACATTCGTGGCATTGCTCGTCCCATCATTGCCCACAGGAATACCATCCACAATGTACAAGGGTTCGTTGCCCCCAAAGTTGAGTGAACTTTCCCCCCTGATGACCACTCGGGATGAGGAACCCACAGCACCGGATGTGGTAATGTTGACACCGGCGATTTTTCCCGAAAGGGAATTGACAAAATTACTCTCCCGGGCTTCGTTCAAGTCGTCGCCCTGTAGCTCTTGTACGGCATATCCCAGACCTTTCTTTTCCCGGGAAATGCCCAGGGCCGTTACCACGACCTCGTCAAGAGCGGCTGCATCTTCCTCGAGTACAACGCTAATGGTGGTGTTTGTGCCAAGGGTGATCTGCTTCGTTTTCATACCCAGGTACGAAAAGATCAATACATCTCCTTCATTGGCCCCTATGACAAAGTTGCCGTCAAAATCGGTCTGCGTTCCGGAAATGGTCCCCTGAATTACAATATTTACACCGGGCAGCGGGACGCCGGATCGGTCTGTAACGGTCCCCGAAATTTCGGTTTGTACCTCTTCCCGTTCCAAATGGACGGGAGGAACGTCAGGGGATTGCAATACCTCTTTTTTAAGGATTATTTGACGACCTTCTATGATATAGAGAATACCTTTTTTCGCCAATATCTGGTCCAATACCCTATCAATGGTTGCCCGTTTTAGGCTAACATTGCTGGTTTGGACCTTTAAGGTCGGTAAGAGCTCATCGTTATAAGCAAAAATAAACTCACTTTGATTTTCAATACTTTCAATGATTTGGATTATGGTAGCATCTTTGAATTCAAGATCGAGTTTGGTTTTTTGGGAATACGAATCGGTAAAGGAATAACAGGCCAGAATTACCAGGATGAGAGTCGTACATTTCATAAACCGAATGATTTTGTCCCTAACATCCAAGGGACAATGGTACGGATGTTCATTAAATTTCATAAATTGTGTTCGTTTTAATTAAACAATATGCCTGTTAACCATTAACAGGTGCAGTAGCCAGGGAATGCTGGAACATTCCCTGGTTTTTTTTTATTTCATCCCATAGGTTTTATCGTTCATTTTATTCAGTTTCAAAGCCGAGACCACAGCAAAATTTGTCAAAGTTTTTTCAACATCATTGGACAGATCCAATTTTCCACTAATACGGATTTCATTGGCCGTGGTTCCCTCTAGGTTTATTTGGATATTGTAAAAGCGCTCGATTTTTTTGGCTACATGATGCACGGATTGACTTTCAAATTGCAGTATACCTTCCATCCAAAGTGTATAGTCGTCTGTATTTACCGATTGTACCCCAATCCCTTTATCCGCTTTGTTCCAGGTAGCCAGTTCCCCTGGTTGCAGTTTGGTCTTTTTGGAATAAAAAGGGTTGATGGCCTTATTTATGTGCACTTCGCCTTCCGTCAATACGGCGAGTATATGCTGATCGGTGGCATAGGCCGAAACGTTGAACTTCGTTCCCACTACTTCGATTTCGAGTTCTTTTTCCAGTGTTTTTACGATAAAGGGCTGGTCCTTGTTTGACGCCACCTCGAAGAAGGCTTCCCCATCTAGGAACACCTTCCGGTCATTTCCATTAAATTTTTCCGGAAAGACAAATCGGGAACCTGCATTAAGATGCACAACGGAGCCATCCGAAAGGGACACTTTACTACGCTTTCCAAAGGGTACGATCAATTGGTTCAAAGCGGTAGCATTTTCTGCAGTTTTTGATGTGGCCAAGGTGTCGTTGTCGTTTACAATGACCTCTCCCAAACGGGTGTATTTGACCGTTGATTTGGTATTGCTTATACCCAGTTGCTGACCGGAATTAAGAATCAGTTGGGTTTCCGTAAGGGAATCCAGGGAGGTGGTTGGTAAGGTATCAAAGGAAAATTCCTCCTTAGCGCCCCAGCTACCCCATTCAAGTACAAAATAGCTGCCCAATCCAACAGTGATCGCCAATATCGCAGCATAGCGCATGAACCTTAGTGGCAATCGACGGACCTTTGTTGGTTTTTGTGGCCGTTCCAAATGGGTCAGGATTTTTTCAAGGATTTCCTTTTTTTCAATACCTGTAAGATCGTGATCTTTGGTCTTTAGGGATTGCAGTATATTTTTCAAATGGCAAATTGTCTCCTCTTCCTCGGGATGCTCTACAAGGAAGGACTCCCAGTACAGGTTGTTTTTGGCTGTTGGGTGGTATATCCAATCTATGAAACGTTGATCGTCTAAATATTTTGAATATTGGCTCATACTTCTTTGGTGTTTAATCTAAAGGGAGGTCCGGGTGGAATTTGTGGACACTTTTTCAAAGGTTTTTTTTCAACCCGCTATCCAAGGCCTATTTTTCCAGGGTAGGGAAAGGGGGCGGCTCCAAAAAATAATTTGTAAAAAACCGATGGGAAACGTTAGGAATGTTTGGATCAAGATGGACTGAAGGGCACTTTCGAACGGAACAACCGGTCGTCCAAGTGAAATCTCGCCGGAAGCGGTTGAAGGGCTGTATTTAACCTATGAATTCAACGGAATTGATAAAATAGGAGGATACACTCGGTATTCTTAAAATGTTCGCATTCCCTTAGTTTTTTTATTGCCCTGTACACTTGTTTGCGAACGGAGTTATGGTCTATGGCGACGATTTCTGAAATTTCGGTATAACTGAACCCCATGGTAAACCTCAAATACAGAATTTCCCTTTGCTTAGAGGGTAGCTGTTCCAAAGTCTTATGAATGAGAAGGCTTCTGTTTCTCTCTATTTCGGTAAGGATGGTTTTTCTTTCAATACTGTACTCGGTCTGGAACAAATCAACGGTTTGTTCTGACAATTCCCCAAATTTCCGTTCCTTCCTTAACTTTCTAAAAACGGTGTGTTTCAGTGCTTTGAACAGGTAGAATTTGATATTGGAAGGTTTCGAGAGCCGGTCCCTGTGCTGAAATAGGTCAATAAATACATCTTGGATACTGTCTTTTACCAAATCGGTGTTTGGGCATATTTTATAGCCATATGAATACAAGGCGTCTACATGCTTGGTGTAAATTGAAGCAAAAGCCGCCTGGTTTCCGTCAACAAAATTGGTCCATAAACTATGTTCATTGTTCATGGCCTTTTTTAGCGTATCCATTGGATGTCAATCTAAGTTAGTTTTTGGCAGTTACAAATTAATCAATTTTTGGATTGGTAAATTTTCTGAATGAATTATTAATCATTTGATGATGTTATGGACATTCTCGAGTGCTCCATTTGGTTTATTCTTGCTTCTTCTTGATGGAAACAAGTATGTGTACCTCGAAACAAGGCCTCGTGTCAAGATAAACATTTATTTACAAATAGTAAAATAGTTATAGCCAAAGTAAATATTTTAAGTTAAAAAATTATACTATATGTAAAATTATTTTACTTTTGTTATAATTTCACTCAAAAAACAGTGTATTAAATGAAAATCAACTCAAGAGATTACCCTTTGGTGGACGTTCCCATCGTTGGGATATGCATGGACGGGACCTCCTATCCCTATTATGAAAAGGCTGCGGAGGTGATGCCGAACCTGCAACGGTTTATCAGGGAAGGCGCCTTTGGAATGGTCAAAAGTGCCATCCCCTCTTTCACCAACCCGAACAATATGGCGATCGTTACGGGGGTCCCCCCAAAAGTAAATGGGATCTGCGGCAACTTCTATTGGGACGCCGAACTGGGCAGGGAGGTGATGATGAACGACCCCAAGTACTTAAAAGTGCCCACCATCCTGTCCAAAAAAAGTCAAAACGGAAGTAAAGTGGCCGTAGTGACCGCCAAGGACAAGTTACGAAAAATGTTGGCCCACGATCTCAATGGTATCTGTTTTTCTGCCGAGTTCGCCGACCGGGCCACTTTGTCGGAAAATGGCATCGAAAATGTCGAGGGGGATTTAATGGGCAAGGAAAGGCCCGGCATCTACGACCCCTACATATCGGTGTACTGTATAGAGGCCGGCGCGAAACTGTTGCAGAGGGAACACTTTGACATCATGTACCTGACCACCACGGATTTTGTACAGCACAAATACGCCCCGGGCTCTCCCGAGGCCAACGACTTTCTCTCCAAGATCGACCATTGGCTGGGCGAACTGGACAAGCTGGGGGCCATCATAGGGGTCACCGCCGACCATGGCATGCAGGCCAAGACCAATACCGACGGCACGCCCAAGGTACAGTTCATAGAGCAGTTGTTGGGCGTCCAAAAGATAAAGACAAGGGTGATACTGCCCATTACGGACCCTTATGTGGTGCACCATGGCGCACTGGGAGGGTACGGTACCGTATATCTGGACGACAGCTCCCAATTGGAAGCGGCCAAAACGTATTTGTTGGGCCTGGACGGCATTGAAAAGGTACTGACCAACGCGGAGGCCGTGGCGCAGTTCGAACTTCCCGGGGACAGGATCGGGGACCTCGTGGTATTGTCAGATGCCTCGACAACGATCGGGAGGACCCCGGACTGGCACGACCTGGACAAGGTCAAAGAGGGTTTACGTTCGCACGGGGGGGAACACTCACAGGATGTCCCCATGATATTCAATAGGAAATTGGACGCCGAACATGCCGCTAGATTGGCGACGGGGACCTGTAGGAACTTTGATCTGTTCCATTTCTTGAGCAATGGATTTTAACCACCGACAAATAACTGTACATGATTGAATTTGGAAGTATAATCAACGGAAAGCAGGTAAAGGGCGACCAATGGATCGACATTTTCAACCCCTATACCAAGAAAAAGGTGGGAAGGGTCTCATCGATAGATACCAAAACCTTGGACAAGGTGCTAAGGGATACCAGGAAAACAACAATTACCCTGACCCGATACGAGCGCTACGACATACTGAACAAGATAGCGGCCGCCCTTGAGGAAAGGGTCGACGAGGTGAGCCGAATGATCACCGATGAGACCGGGCTCTGCCTGAAGGACACGCGCTATGAGGCCAGCCGTGTATCCGACGTACTGCGGTTCTCGGCCATGAAGGCCCTGGACGACGATTCGCAGGTATTCCCATGCGATGTCTCCAGGAACGGGAAGCCCAGAAGGATATACACGACACGTGTTCCCCTAGGGCTGATCAGCGCGATCACCCCCTTCAACCACCCGATGAACCAAGTGGTGCACAAGATTGCCCCGGCAATAGCCACCAACAATACCGTGGTGCTCAAGCCTTCGGAGCGGACACCCCTGTCCGCCTACTATTTCGCACAACTGGCACTGGACTGTGGGTTGCCGCCCAATATGCTGAACGTGGTGAACGGGACGGATGTCCAGTCCATCGCTGAAATGATGACAGTACACCCCGATATTACCATGGTTTCCTTTACCGGAGGTAGTAAAATCGGAAAGATAATAGCCTCTAAAGCAGGGTACAAGAAGTTGGTCCTGGAGCTCGGGGGGAGTTCGGCACTGCTCGTTCTGGAGGATGCCGACGTGGACGAGGCCGTTCAGGTGACCATGGCGGGAACTTTCAAGAATTCCGCGCAGCGCTGTACCGCCATTCGAAGGATACTGGTCCACGAGGGCCTGGCCGATGTCTATGCCCAAAAATTGGCCGATAAGGTCAGGGCATTGAGATATGGAGATCCCTACGATGATCAAAACGACATGGGCACCGTGATCACCGAGGAAGCGGCCAAAGAAATGGAGGCCCGCGTCCAGGATGCCATCGACAATGGCGCCGTATGCCTGGTGGGCCATAAAAGGGATGGGGCACTCTTCGCCCCAACGGTTCTGGACCATGTGCAGAATGCCCATGAAGTGGTGGCCAAGGAGACCTTCGGCCCGGTGGCGCCCATTATCCGTTTCAAGACCCTGGACGAGGCCATCGAAATCGCCAACGATACACCCTACGGATTATCGGGCGGTGTGGTCAGCAACCATTGGCCGTCCATTCAACGGGTCATCACCGAGCTCGACACGGGTACCGTAAATGTCAATGAGGCCCCAAGTTACCGCTTGGAATGGACACCGTTCGGGGGGGTAAAAGATTCTGGTCTTGGCTATAAAGAAGGCGTGATAGAGACCATGAAGGGCTATACCTATGTAAAGACCTATTCCCTACCTTGGGATATCGCTTAACTTAATCAAAACACCAAAATGGAGATTAAAAGAAATGTACTGTTGAACCCAGGACCCGCCACGACCACGGACTCCGTGAAATTGGCACAGGTCGTACCGGACATTTGCCCAAGGGAAAAGGAGTTCGGAGACCTGATGGGGTACTGTGCGACAGAGATCACAAAATTCGTCGGCGACCCCACGCAATACGCAACCGTCTTTTTCGGGGGTTCTGGTACGGCCACCGTGGAGGCCATACTGAGCTCAGTGGTCCCGCAGGACGGGAAGATATTGGTCATAGACAACGGGGCCTATGGCAGGAGGATGTGCCAGATCACCGACATCCATAAAATAGACACCTTGATATTTGAATCCTCATCGATAGGGCCCATAGACCTTGACGCCCTGGAGCGGATCATGGCCGATGAAGAGGGATTGACGCATTTGGCAATGGTGCACCACGAGACCACCACGGGACTGCTCAACGACATCGCCGCCGTGGGGAAGCTCTGCCACAAGTACGGCATTGGCTTCATTGTGGACTCTATGAGCGGGTTCGCCGCTATCCCCATAGATATGGCGGCGATGAACATCGATTATTTGGCGGCGAGTTCCAACAAGAATATCCAGGGCATGGCCGGAATCGGTTTCGCCATTTGTGACAAGACCGCTTTGGAGGAAACCAGGGAAATTGCCCCCCGTACCTTATACTTGAACCTTTATGCGCAGTACGCATATTTTGAAAAAACCCACCAGACTCGGTTTACCCCGCCTGTACAGACCTTTTATGCCCTGAAACAGGCCATTTTGGAGACGAAGGAGGAAGGTATTGGGAAGCGCTATGAACGATATGGCCAATCTTGGGAAACACTGTTACGCGGATTGGATGGCCTGGGACTAAAGTATTTGATCGATAAGGAACACCATTCAAAGATCATTACGGCGATTCTGGAACCCGATACCGAGAATTATGATTTTAATGAAATGCATGATTTCTTTTTTGAAAAAGGATTTACCATTTACCCGGGCAAAGTAAGCAATTATGGTACTTTTCGGATTTCCAACATTGGACAGATCGATAAAAGGGATATTGAGGCTTTCTTGAGGGTACTGGAAGCCTATTTGATAAAAATAGACTATAGGTAAATACGCTTCGGGACAAAAACAAAAAGATTGTAATCTTATATCGGATGGCATTGACAAAAGAGCAACAGTACTGGAGAAAGAGAATCTTTGTTCTCACCTGGCTCGCTTATGCCGGTTTCTATTTTGGGAGAAAGAACCTATCGGTCACTTGGAGTTCCATGGAAGCGGATCTTGGTCTGGACAATTCGGACTATGCCACTATTATCTTCATCTATAGTTTAATTTATACTATTGGCCAATTTCTAAATGGGTATCTTTCAGATCGATTTGGCCCGCGAAAGGTGGTAAGTATAGGCCTGTTTTTGGCCGCGTTCGCAAACTTCTTTTTGGGAATGACATTTTCCACGGGCATACTGGTTTTCCTGATAGCGCTGAACGGATATGGGCAATCGACCGGCTGGAGCGGTTTGGTAAAAAATATGACCCCTTGGTATAGAAGCAACGAAAGGGGAATAGTAATGTCTTGGTGGTCCACATGTTATGTCACCGGAGGATTCCTGGCCACGGTTTTTGCGACCTATGCGGCGTTCGATATGGATTTCCTTTCAGAAATGGGATGGAAAAGAGGATTTTTTCTCCCTTCGATAATCCTTCTTGCCATTGCCTTCTTTTATCTTTTGTTTACCAGAAACAACCCCAAGGAAATAGGCCTTCCCGTAATAATTGAGGACAAGTATGAACTGGATGCCGATGGCAAATCGGAAAACCTAAAAATACTACGGCTGTTGTTAAAAAATACAGCACTTTGGATTTATTCCAGTTGTTATATGATCCTCAAAATGATGCGCTATGCCTTTTTGTTCTGGCTGCCCATTTACCTCGAAAAATCATTGGACTATGGCGTGAGCGATGCCGGTTATATTTCATCGGTCTACGAGTTGATAGGGTTCTTTGGCGTTATACTTGCCGGTTATGCCTCGGACAAACTTTTTAATTCAAGACGCTTTAGCACAATATCCATCATGATGATCGGATTGGCCTTGGTTTGCTTAATACACCCCTATTTGGTTTCCATTGGAAAAATGGGTACCGTAATAAGTATCGCTTTGATCGGTATGGCGACCTACGGTCCCGATTCGCTTATTTGTACGGCCGGCTCCATGGACGTGGGCGGCAAGAAGGGAACGGGCATGGCCGCCGGAATCATTAATGGTATGGGATCCATAGGGCAAATGTTTTCGGGCTTCATCGTGGTTGCCATCAATGAAAAATTTGGTTGGGACAGCCTTTTTGATTTCTTCGTGATCATGTCGTTATTGGGAGGAGGTCTTGCTGCATTAAAATGGAAATTTAAAAGCCCGGAAAAACAATTCAGCGCCTAATTTCGTTTAGGCAGGGTACAGGGCCATTACGGGTATTATGATTCCTGGAACAGGACGATGAACCTTTTGGATGAACGGGCGATACTTCAAATGAAAAATAGACTTGGCGACTTTTTTCGTCGTCGTTTCCGGATGTGCTTAGCCCCCTTTTCGAAAGGCTGAACAAATGTGCTGCCGGCCGTACCACTTTCACCATACAGAAAAGGAGAACACAATATTTACAATTATTATGTATTTTCATGGATTGTTTAGGTGGGCGTGGACTTTCAATGTGGGGCATTTCTTGGGAATACCGGTATTCCATAAATCGTTTGCAGGAGAACTTTTGGCGATCTGCAAATTCTAAAACCTATCATATGGATAACATTCTGGTGAATATTGGCAGACAGTTAAAATCCGCAAGACAGAAAAGGGATTTGACTTTGCAACAAGTTGCCAAAAGGACAGGGGTAAGCGCAGGCTTGATATCTAAAATCGAGAACCTGAGAACCACGCCCTCTTTACCGGTGCTCCTAAAGATCATGCAAACATTGAGCATCGACCTCTCCGAGTTGGAACTATCGTCCAATATGGGCGGGGGAGACTACATATTGGTCAAGGACGGGGAAGGCACCATGGAACTTAGGGAGGACTCAAAAAGCTTGGAATATACGCATCTGCTTTCCAGCAATACCTCGGATAACAGTATAAGGGTGTACCTGGTAAATGTTTTGGGGAAGTCGTATCGGAAACCCATTTCGACGAATGCCAGCGAATTGGTTTTTGTACTCAGCGGAAAACTTACGTATCTCATACGGAAGGAGGATGTTCATTTGGAAAAGGGAGATCTGTTGTTTTTTGATGGAACGGTTCCACATGGGCTGTCGAACGAATTTGATGAGCCCGCCGTTTTACTGAAAATTTATTTGCTGAACTAAGTCAGCGGAAGGGCGGTTTCGTTTGAACCGGTCCTACCCGTCGAATTTTGATGCCTGTGGAGGTGGTCCTGGGGATGCGACCTTGGCGGTAAGGAGGCGCGGCCATACAACGGAAAAATATAAAATCAGTCCGATCCATGCTAGGGAAAAGTCGGGTTGGCTGTTTATATTTGGCTTAAATTTTAAGGACCGTGTTCAGACGGCATATTTCATCCAGGAACGAACCGACATATAGGATTCTTTATATGTTGAGCTTTGCCCACTTCATCAACGATGCCCTGCAATCCGTGATCCCGGCCGTTTATCCGTTGCTCAAGAGCAACTATGCCCTGACCTTCACCCAAGTGGGACTGATCGCGCTCAGTTATCAGTTGACGGCCTCCTTGTTCCAACCTTTGGTGGGGAGCGTTTCGGACAGAAAACCAAGACCGATGGCCATGGTGGGCGGTGCGCTGTGTTCTTTGACAGGCATCGTTGCCTTGTCGGGAGCAGCAAGTTTTTTATGGATTTTAGTTTCGGTAGCCCTGATAGGCCTGGGTTCGTCCATATTTCATCCCGAATCATCGAGGGTGGCGAACATGGCTTCTGGGGGCCAACGGGGACTCGCGCAGTCGATCTTTCAAATCGGAGGGAACGCCGGCAGCGCATTGGGGCCCCTGTTGGTGGCCCTGATCGTTATCCCATATGGGCAACGCGATATCATGTGGTTTGCCATGGGGGCCCTAATGGGCATCATGGTTTTATACAAGGTCGCCGACTGGTACCGCGGACAGCTGTCCAAAAAAATGGGTAGCCAACCTTCGCAACTGTCCACTTCCGGACCAGCGGTCTCCAAAGGGCATATCAAGCTTTCCATTACGGTGTTGATCGTACTTATCTTCTCCAAATATTTCTATATGGCGTGCATGACCAACTATTTCACCTTTTATCTTATCGAAAAATTTCAGGTATCGATCCAGCAGTCCCAATTGTACCTCTTTGCCTTTCTGGGAGCCGTAGCGGTCGGGACCTATTTTGGAGGGCCTTTGGGAGATAGGTTTGGAAGGAAAAAGATTATTTGGACCTCCATTTTTGGAGCAGCTCCCTTTGCTTTGGTATTGCCCCATGTCGGTTTATTTTGGGTTTTGGTACTGTCGATGTGCATCGGTGTCATTATGGCCTCGGCCTTTTCGGCCATTTTAGTGTTTGCCCAGGAATTATTGCCGAACCGGATTGGCCTGGTTTCAGGTCTGTTTTTTGGCTTGGCTTTTGGATTGGGAGGGCTTGGATCCGCCCTATTGGGCAACTTGGCCGACCGTACCAGTATAGCCTACATCTTTGAACTTTGTGCTTTTTTGCCCCTTTTGGGCATCGTGGCCGGAATGCTTCCCAATATTCGCCAAGCTGACTAGCACTTTGGAACCGCCTGCAATTTTGGAAACTTGCAACACGGTCAGCGCCGGACCATTCGTTCGGCCGCGATCGAAGCCTTCATCACCGAAATATCCGTTCCACCGTACTCCCTCCCCAGTATATAGGTGCGCCATAATTTAACAGTTGAGTGATTAAACCCTGGATGGTGATTGGAGTCCAATCCGTACGACGGTCAACTAAACCCCAAGCTGAGGTATGGTATAGCACTACTTTTTATTATTTACATATGTTTAACTTAAATTTCATCTTTTATGAAAAAGAACAGATTTTTAGCGGGAATAATGGTAGCCGCCTTGGCTTTCGTCTCATGTGAAAATGGGGGTGCTGAAGATGCGGATCTCGAGCAGAACCCTACGGGGATGGTCAACTCCGTTTCCTTGGAAGCCTCAGTGGAAGGCGTGGAAAGTACTTTGGACGAATATGCCTTCTACGGGGGCAATTACCTGAATTTTGGGGGAATCTCCAGTCGAGGTTTTCACGATAGGGCCGGTTTCTTTTCGAATTGTGCCGAATTGATGGCCGAAACGGTAGATGAAACGACCACCATCACCATCACATTCCCGGAAGATTGCGAAGACCGGCGCGGAAACCTGGTTTCCGGAACGATCACCATTGTATACTCCCAAACCGATACCAATAAGAGCCGCTCGGCCACCTTCACGGATTTTTCAGTGAACGGGTATTTGGTGAACGGCACGAGGACATATAGTTATTCCGCAGCAAATGCAAACGGAAACCCGGAGATTGCCGGAACCGTGGACCTAAGTATCGAGACCGAGGAAGGGACCATTGCCAAATCGGGTTCCAGGCTGATTGAAATCACGGCCGGTGGGGACACTGACACCTACACGGACGACGAAAAGACCATTACAGGTTCGCGTGTTTTTACGGATGCCGAGGGAAACCGCTTTTCTGTTGAAATCACGGAGCCCTTGGTGAAACCGGCTGGTTGCCATTACATCGCCACGGGCATCAAGCAGTATACCGAAAACGATGCGATCGCTGTCCTGGACTATGGTGATGGCAACTGTGACTCGGTCGCCGAGTTGACCGCGGCAGATGGAACGATAACGGAAATTGAACTAAGAAGAGGCAGAAGAGGCTTTTACCGCTAGGTATTGGTTTGGTAGTTGATTGAAAAAGGCCCTGGGATCAGCTATCCTGGGGCCTTTGATATTGCCCTGCAATTCTTTGTAGTCCCCGGTCGGGGATATTGCAATGCAAAATGCTTGCAGGCCGGGCATTGGGACCGTGGTTTCATTTTGTATCAATTTGGGCCTCCGTTCCCGCATCCACATCAGGGCTTTTTACACAAATTATGTATCTTGTTCCCAAGATGACGAATGTTTTTGCACATATAAGGGATTGTAGTTTGTTTAGAAAATTCACTATTGACGAGCTTTTGTTCGTTGAGTTCAAATGTCTTGTTGAGGAAATCCGTTTTGGTATGTGGTCCGATGCCAATTATTTTGTTTTTGTGACCAATGGTAAAAAGATGTGGAAAACACATCGAAACACGTATACGGTAAAGGCAGGAGACGCCCTGTTTGTGAAAAAAGGGGCCAATATTGCCCACCAATTTCACAGTGAGGATTATTGTGCGTTGATGATATTTATGCCCGATGAATTCATTAAAAAGTTCATGTTAAAATTTAGCGATACACTGTCCTTTAAAAAAGATATGGAACACATGGAGTCCGATGGCGTGTTACGTGTGGAGATGGATGATTTTTTATTGTCTTATATGAGATCGTTGGAAGTGTATTTTGAGGCACACGAAAGTCCAAATACAAATGTTATCCGATTCAAGTTTGAAGAATTGCTGCTTAATATCTTCACTACAGATAAACACCGGGACATAGCATCCTATTTATACGGTTTACAGGCTTCGAACAGCGTGCAACTGAAACAGATTATGATGGACAATTACCCATATAATTTAAAGTTGGAGGAGTACGCCGCCCTAGCGAACATGAGCCTGAGCACATTTAAAAGAAGTTTTAAATCGGTGTTCAACGAAAGCCCGGGACGTTGGATTTCAAATAAAAAAATTACCTTGGCAACCCAATTTCTTAAAACTACGGATAAAACGGTCAATGAAATTGCCTACGATTGTGGTTTTGAAGACCCCTCCCATTTTATAAAGGTCTTTAAAAGATATGAAAACGTAACTCCCCTTTCTTATCGAAACGCAATGGCCATATAATGTCCAATACAGTTGCAAGATAGCACCCTTCCAGAAAGTCAATGTTCCAGTTTTGTCCAATGGTTTACTTTTTCCGTGGACCGATTATACGATTTATAGAACCTGTGGTACCATCTAGACAGGCCTATACCCCATACTTTTGCGACCTAACTGTTCAACTAAATTGATTGAAAAACAAGCAATCACTAAACATTCTGGTCCCATGGATTCAAAAAACTTTTCAAGACGTAACTTTATTCAAAAAGGAGCATTGGCTGGCATTGCGACCACTACTATGGTCGGCAATGGTTTTAGTCGATCAAACGATATAGCGATATCGGATAAAGGGAAACGGGATAATCATGATTATCCTTCTTCCGCCACCAGGAAACTTACAGATCTCCTAAATATAAGATACCCTATTGTTCAAGCACCAACAGGTGGCGTTGTAAATAGTTCGTTCACAGCTGCGGTAGCCAATAACGGTGGATTGGGAGAACTGCCTTTGAGTTGGTCCGAACCGGATTACGCAGAGAAACAAATTGCGGCCGTAAAGGAAAAAACGAACAAATCGTTTTTTGCAAATTTCGTATTGAATTTTGAGCCAAAGGCGTTTGATACCGCTATTAAAAAAGGCGTTCCCATAATACAATTTTCCTGGGGAATGCCAACTAAGGATATGGTCGCAAAAATGAAGGCCGCCAAAGTAATTTTGGGCATTCAGGTGACCAGTGGGGCCAGTGCAAAAGTGGCCTTGGGCCTCGGAGCGGATTATTTGGTGTGCCAAGGTACTGAAGCTGGGGCCATGTACATGCGTCCCGGCCGTTGGCGGAAGCCCTGGAGCGGGTATTGAAGGTAGCGGAAGATGTGCCGGTGGTTGCCTCTGGAGGCATAGCGACAGGGTATAAAATGCGCGAGTATGTCGAAATGGGAGCCGCGGGTGTGGTTATGGGTTCGAGATTTGTCGCTACGAAAGAGAGTCGAGCACATGCTATGTATAAAGAATCAATGATAAGGTCAAGCGCAAAAGATACCGTCCTTACAACCTGTATGAACAAGGGGTTTGAAAACACAACACATCGCATTTTACGCAACTCAACCTTTGAAATGTGGGAATCAGCTGGTTGTCCAGCTATTGGAAATAGGCCTGGAGAAATGGATACCATTGTAAAATATGGCGAAGATACCGATGTGGAACGCTATAGTATCAATTCACCGGGTGCGTTTTATACCGGTGATATAGAAGCAATGGCACACTATGCGGGAAAAAGTGTCAATGATATACATGATATTCCAACGGTAGCTGAACTAATGGAGCGGGTTTGGAAAGAATTTCTTGATAAATAATGAACTTAAAAAACAAAAAGATGCACAATAGGAGTACAACGGTGAATGGTTTTGATATGGAGACCATGGAAAACATGGTAAAAGCTATATAGGGCAGTCCCAAAATTGCAGAATTCAAGTTTAGGACAACGAACAAATGGGAATCTGGCCCTCGGAACAAAAGTCAGATACAGGGATTTTACGGGGCATGTCAGGACGATACCACAAGAACGGTACCTTTTGAATGCAGCACCGATATGCCCAGCATTTTAAACGGTACGGATATGGCTCCCAGTCCGCCCGAGTTTTTGCTCCATACGTTGGCCAGCTGCATCACAACGTCTATGATGTTGTTGGCCTCGGCAAATGGTATTGAAGTAGATGACGTTACCATACGGGTTGAAGGCGATTTAAATTTGAATGGATTTCTCGGTTTGGATGCCTGTATCCTAGAAGAATATGAACAAATAAAAGTGTCCATTGATTTAGAAGGCAATCTAACTGAAGCTGAAAAGAGGGAACTATTGAAGTTTGCCAAAAAATCGCCCATATATAACACCATATTAAACCCGGGAGCGATCAATATTGCATTACACCCCTAACAAAAGTGGGGTATCCGCAATCAAATGATGAAGCACGATCGATCGATCTACCACATCCTGTGCTATTATGTATTTCTGTTGGTATCGCTATGGGACATAGTGAAACGATTCTCCCCAAGCGAGCAACAGATAGGGTGCCGGCGACCCTTTTAGCCGGGTATAGGTCAACCAATTGGACTCCCGGTGGTCGATGGTATGCGCCATTTCATTTTCATGACCGGTAATGACCATTGCGGGTTTAAAACCTTTGACCATGCGCTGAATGTCGGGCGTCCAGCAGTTGGGAAAAAGTACGTCCACCCGGTTTTGGGTACCGGCCGTATCGATCCAGTCCCAATCTTCCACCGGGCCCGACTGATCCCCGGTCTGGACAAAGGACATGCCCTCGGGTGTAAATACAAGAGGTACATTGTTTTCAATATCTTTGCCCTGATGACCGGGATAATTGATTACCGTTAATTCCTGTGCCCCTTGCTGTACCTTTAATTTTTGCTTTGTATGTGCCTCCCGTTTTAGGTGGGTGATGGTCTTGTGTATCGGCAGGTCGCTCCAAACTTCCGGAGGGGCTACCACGGGTTTCTTATGGTCCAAGAAGGTCTGGGCCACTCCAATATCGGCATGGTCGCCATGCCTATGACTGATGAATAGCACATCGCATTGTTCGACGATCTGCTCCATCAAGGGACCTGACAGGGAAAAACCTTCGGCGTTCGAAAAACGATCGGAATCAGAAAAATAGGAAGCCTGGACAATATCGAATCCAATGGTAACACTGGCGGTGCGGATGACAAACCCATGATTGTAAAGTTTCCAAATTCGGGCACCCTGTTTTACTTTGGTCCGTTGCATTTCTCCAAGGGATTTCGTGATCCGTTCTTCCAAAAATTCTTGGACAGCAGGTTTTTGAGGTGCATTTTCCTCATGCAATACGCCATCGAGCATCAGCATGGCCATTTTGCGTTCGAGGGGTTCTTCAAGTGTCGGCGGGTACTTCTCAAGGGCCTTGTTGACCAGCCCCAAAGCGACTTTGTCCTGTTGATTGATAAAACCGTCGATATCTCCCCACCAGTCCAGTTTTTCCCCATCCACTGTCTGGGCAGTCAGGGTATGCAGCATGGCGGATAAGATACCGATGCATAGGAGGCTTGCTTTTTTCATATTAGATCCATTTTAAGGTTGTTATGTATTTCTTCTTACCATTTGAATTCAGCGATTACGGGGTAGTGGTCGGACAGATGGTAGGTAGGTTCTTTATTTTGTACGCGTGCATAGGTGCAGTGCTTGCCCAGGAAGGGTGAAGCCATAATATAGTCGATCCTGGTAGCATTGGCGGGCCTTTCTTTGTTCGTGTCTTTTTCGAACACTTGGGTGGGGCAGCTGAGGCGTTCCTCGAAAGTCGTGGTATGTTTTTGAACCACATCTATCAGGGGAAAACCAAGAAAAGTGCCTAAAACGCCATATTCCAATTGTCCCATGAGCAGGTTGCGCACATGCGCGTTTTCTTTTTCGGATTCGCGTTTGGTTGTCAACAGTTCCGCATTGTCCTTATAGAATTGCGCATCGAATGGGGAAACTGCGTTGAAATCGCCCAACACGATGATTTTGTCCTGTTGTTCCTTTATATCCGCCAATTTTGATAGGACAATCTGGGCTTCTTCCTGCCGTTTTCGATAGCTGAAGGGAGAAAAATGAACCACTATGAAATCAATGCCCCAGGTGGTACAATGCAGTGCTCCATGATGCATGTTCTCCAGAATACGCTCTTTTACCTCTATGGGTTTATTGGAAGTAAGGCCCACGGGGTAGCCCGATGTCTTTACTATTTCGGCGTAGGAATGTCCCCACTCCCGGGCATCTTCCAAAAGTGCTTCCTTGGTATAGCCGTTTAACTCCTGTAAGGCCACCACATCGGGTTTTTGCGAGTTGATCCAAGCGATGGCGTTCTGTTTGCGCTCCCCTGCCTTTCCCCATTCGAAACCGTTCCAGATATTGTAGGAGATAACCCTAAGGGCTACCGACCCCCTATCTGTTTTTTCTTGGGCAGAAAGGGTCCCGACCATGAAGAACAGCACTATAAGCACCAATACTCTTTTCGGGTCTGTCATTATAAGTAATCTACTTTTTTTAGGGTTTGGGCCATGGTGGTCGGAGTGCGGTCCGCTGCAGCGTTCCCTTGGATATGAATATTTTGGATCTTCCATCTTTTTTCTTAAAAATTGAACAAGCACAGGGCAAAATCGAGAGGATTACATTTCATGGTTTGTCCATTTGGGTGCTGAAATTCAGCGTTCTTTCCGTTATGGTCGGATGCATGCCATCGGCATCGGGAACGCCAATTTCACGTGGCGTGGGTGCAATAAATTGTGTTGTGGCACCTTCTATGTGGAGTTTGCCCTCATCCGCATCAAGGGAGAGAACGGTATAGAGCGGGTTCCGATAGGGACAGGTATATCGAACGGAGGGATAAGCAGTTTCTATATGGGGTGCAAAGCGTTGTGTCTCAAATTTCCCACCGACCCATTTGTAGGACATGCTGTTGATCTGGATGTAGGGAATGCCATTGATTTCCTTTACATAATCGGTATGGTGGTGTCCGCTTAAACAGGCAACGACCTTTGATCGTCCACCCTTTCGCCCGGCCCCTTCCAATATCGCCCTTATTTCTTCCTTATTGGCCACTCCGGAATCGGCCTCCAAACTTTGGTGGACAAAAACTATTGTCGGTTTGTTGGCCTTGCGCAGATCATCGGTCAGCCATTCGCGCTGTGCTGTTCCAATATAGCGGTCATAGCCACTCCAAGGTGCCGGATTTTGATCATTTCCATCCAATACGATGAAATGGAAGCTTCCCTGGTCAAAGGAATAATAGCGTTTTTTCATTTGCCACCAGTCCATGGTCTGCTCCCTGGTGAACCCCAGGTCACGCATATCGTGATTTCCCAGCACATGGTAGCTGGGGCCTTCAAATTCGTTCCATATATCGAGAAAGGGTTGATTTTGTTTGCGCGGAAGGGCGAAATCCCCCATTTGTATAATAAAATTGGGATTTCTTTCCTTCATGTCATCCATAAAAAATCGCAACCTTGCGTATCCATCATGGATAATATCCTGATGTACATCGGCAACAATGCCTATTTGCAATTTCCCGCCCATTTTGAGGCCGTATCCCGATATGGGGAAGGGCAGGGACAGTATCAATCCCGCTTTCACGGATTTTCGTATAAAACTTCTTCTTTCCATCATATTCTTAATAGGTTCTTTTTTGTTCCCGTTCGGCAAGACGTCCATTTTTGCAACAAGGCTTACCTGTGTCGAATGCCTGCTATTCGGGCAGCAGTTCGAGCACGCTCAATACCGGTCGGTGGTCGGAGGCCAGGGATTCGTCGATTACTCGTGTTTCAGATACCTTCCATCTGTTTGCCGGCCTGAAAAGGACATAATCGATTTTTGCCCGTGGGTTTTTGGAAGGTGCAGTGGGGACGTTTTCCAAAAACGATTTTTTCCAGTTCCCATAAAGCAGTTGCATTGTGGGGCTATTGGGAAGGGCATTCAGATCGCCCGCCAATATTGTTGGGGTACCATCGTCATCCTGCGCAAAGAGGGCATTGAGCATTTTGGCCTGTTCCAACCTGTCCCTATTTTCCTTTCCATAGTCCAAATGTGTTGAAACAAAACGCAGAGTATCTCCGGACTGTAGTGGAATCAATGCTTCCAGGGCACCTCTTGGTTCCCTATCCTCCGAACCTGGCAGTTTGTGGTTTTGAACTTTCCAAATCGGATTCCGAGACAATATTCCAGTGCCAAAATAACCTCCATCAAACGACATGGACTTTCCGAACAATGGGATCAATCCCGTCCTGAGGCCCAATTCCACGCAAATGTTCATTTTTTTCGCCCGTTCCGTATGGACATCCACTTCCTGTAAGGCCACAAAATCCGGTTTGACGGAATGGATCACACTGGCTATGTGGTCGAGATCGAAATCTCCCTTCATGGTTTCACCGTGGTATATATTAAAGGTCAATACCCGAACAGTTCGAAGCGTATCTACTTTGGATTGTGCCCTAACAAGGTTATTGGGGGCGACCATCAGCAGGAACAACAGAAAGGGGGCAAGCTTACGGGATTTTGTTCTAAGCATCATGGTATTGCAATGGGGACGATTACCTGGGTCCCGTCCCATTTAAAAATAAGCTGCGCCTTCCGACCTTCTGCCTTTGGATCCATTGTGAACTGTTCCGGCTTGCTGCCAAGATCTTTTGGCCGGGCTGTGGTTTCCATCGTTCAGTCTTTTTACACCTATAGAATAGCTACAATGTCAAAAAAATTTACTATAAGTTAAAATATTTAACAGATTTTTGGGAGATTCCCGCTGCGGACAGCACTGGAATGTCCGGTGAAGAGCTCGAGGGGCACTCCCATCGTCGGAAATAGCGTTGCAAACGGAACGCCCGCTGTGCAAAGCAGGTTGCTGGAAGAAATCGGGGCATATCGCGTGATCCGATTATTTTGCCACGGCCCATGGTGTCGTCCGAAAATGTACACCCTAATTCAACAGGTAGATTTTCAACAAAACGGCCGGTTCGTCAAATTCGTTTGATAGGCCATGTGGAACCGTACCGTCAAAAAACAGTAGATCTCCCTTTTCCAAATCAATGTGCTCTTTTCGAATAAGGTACGCAAGCCTTCCACTTAGGACAAAGACCAGTTCGTTGGCATTGGTGGAGATCGGTTTTCGATACGATTTGCCCGCCACATTTATCAAATACACCCGAATGCTGTTATCCGATGTATTGCTCGAGAGCAAGTGGGTGTATTCCAAATTTTTCGAATCTTCCCTGACTTCTTTGGTTCCCTCCCCATCCTTTACAAGAATATAGTCGCCCTTGATATTGGAGGTTAGGTCCAATTCGGCCAGATCAATGCTCAAAGTTTGCATGATCTTTAACAAAACGGGCAGGGAGGGAGTGGTTCTTAAGTTTTCGATCTTTGAGATCAGCCCGGCACTCACCCCCGTTCTTTTGGCGACCTGCTGCAAGGTTAAATCCCGTTTTTGTCTAGCCAACTTTAGCTGCTTGCCAATGTTTACCAAAATATCATCCATGCTTGAAGTTTTAAATTCTAGATCGACAGCTATAGCAGCTGAAATGAATATATAAAGCTATAGATCACGGTTAAAAGTTGTGAAAGTACGCAAAAATGTAAATTTAAGTATGCTTTTCAGGTACAACAAGAATGCCAATGGCGATCAAGGCCACCAAAAAAGTACCGCATCGTTTTCCTCCCTTTGGTCTGATCTATTCAACGACCAACCAAGTATAACCATTGGCAGGAATGGTCACCTCCATGTTTATATGGTAGTCCCTTGTTAATTTATATGTCGTACTTTTTGCCCCCTTTTCCCTTACGCTTGCCTCGAAGGTCAGCCCGGTATAGTACAAAGGCAGCCGTACATTTCGTTTTATCTTGGAATCGGTAGGATTGAAAAGCATGACCAGTCCTTTTTCCTTTAGGTAAGGGTTCACATGCATAAACCCGTCCCAGTCCTTGCCCGAAGGGCGCCGTAAATGAATGATGTCACTATTGAGGATGTTCCGATATTTTTTGTACCAATCGATGACCTTTTTGACCACGGCCTTGGTCTTGGGCGTATCGTACAATCGAGGTCCGCGGTAACAAGCTTGTACCCCCGACCCATAGTTTTGCATCATGTGGTTTTCATAATCCACCAAATGATCGTTCAGCGGCTCCAAAGTAGCCGCGGCCCCGCCACCGTGATATTCCGTCAAAGGCACAAATGTCCAGCACATACTGGGTATGCTATTCCAAAGTCCGTCATAAATATTGGCCCGCCCCAATATCAATTGTCGGTCCCTGGGCAGGGACCAATTGACCTCTCGATAGCCTATGCCCGTCTTGTTGGTACCGGAGTTCAGATAAAAATCGGGCACGTTCATGTAAATACCTTCGGAACGCATCCATTTGTACAGGCCCTGTATCTGGGCGTACTGCTTCCACTGGGAATCTTCCAGCCCATTGTGGTGCGCGTGCGTCGTAGAGGCGCAGACGTTGCCCGGATAGGAACCATCGTTTTCGAAAACCTGCATTCCCGTTTTTGCGAAGAATTTTTTGATCTTCCTGAAATAGCCATGGCCCCATTCGCTGCTCAGGCAAGGCGAAGAACCAAAAATCATTCCCCCACGTTTGCCGGTCTTTGGATTGATGACATCGACCTCATCACTGATCCAACGGCTCGACAGCAGGGAATATCCACCCAATTCCACCCCCTTGCTATTGGCGTAATCCACCAAATCCTTAAATTTTTGATAATAGGCTTCTTCCTCATTTTCCATGTCCAATCCGCTGCCGAAGCTCAGAATGATCATTTCATATCCCACTTCAGCGCATTGATCGACCGCTGTTTTTATTTTTTTTGGATCGATGGAAGTCAAATGCAAGAAAATTGGGTTCTCGGTGGTCCATGGTGAAATGGTGCGGTACATTTTTCTCAAAAACAATCCTTTTCGCTCCTTATCGTGACTGTCAAAAGGAGTTTCCCAGACCCTAAAGGTGGCGAAGGATCCCCCTGAAGGAATTCCGGTATCGGGCCCTATGGGCGGTCTTACCTCCAAAATACAGGGCAATTGCAGGGGATAATTGGTCTGTGAGGTATAACGGGGATCCGTTTCCCAAAAGGTGGTCTTGTCCGAAGTCTTTTGCTGCATGGCACCAAAAGCATAATCTGTCTCAACATGTATGTTCGGCTTCTCCCAATGTTCGGGAATGTCCACCAAGTTTTCTCCCTCGACCATCGCCAATGTTTCCAATTTAAAACGGTTCAGGTGAATGGGCAGTCCACCGGCATTGGTGACTTCGATCCACTTGCCCAAGGTGGGGATATGGTCATAGAGCTCATAGTGCACCTTGACATATACATCGTCTTTTTTTAGCGTAAAAATAATTTCCTTGCCCGTGGGCATGTCTTTGTTCGATGTCCATCGAACGCGTTTCCAGTCCAATCTGTCTTTGATATCCTTGACCTCAAAATCCTCGACTAAAAAGGCATTTGGGGCTGCAGCCAGCTGATCCACCCATTTCATGAGGGTATAGGCATATTCGGGTTGTTTGCCCAAGCCTCCGATGCCATATCTTTTTCCATCAATGGTCAAGGTCCCTTCATTGGAAACGGCGCGCAAAAGGCTTTCCCCTTCCATTTGATTGATATAATCGATGGTAGCCAAATTGGGCAGTACTCGGAATACCCTTGCTATCAATCCGTTGGACAGAACGATATCCGCATTGCTTTCCGTTCCATAGACATGGGCCTTGGCCTTGGTATTGTCGATCAGCCAATCGTAGTCCGTTTGCTGTAGCGGCAAAGTGGTTTTGGGAAGCCTACTGATTTTTGACCGTAATTTTTCACTGATATCGGAGGGAAGACTGGGAGCTTCGCCAATATATTCCTGGCCGACCGTAATGGGTGGAATTTCAAAGTACCGTATGGTAGGGTCTATCCAAACAGCTTGATCGCCGCTGGCCCCATCCCCGGCGTCTTCAACGACCAATTCCAAAACCCCCTTGATTACCTTGATTTTTACTTCCTTGGCTTTATCGCCGCCATGTACCATACCGCTATTGTACACTTCTTCCCCATTATTGCGTATTTTAAAAACAACACTGCCCTTGCCCACCTTGCCGTTTTCGTCCCCGATGCCCAAAAATTGCTTTTGTGTTTTAGTGATGTTGTAAAATCGTTTGGTACCATCGGTGAGTGGTATGGATCGTACATTTTTTGTTCCGTAATCGATCTTGGAATCATTGACGCCTATCTTGGCGGTAAAAATATCGTCATGGAAGAGCTTGATCCGAATATTGGAAGTGGCATGCACTCCAATACCTTCCTTAAAAATTTTCCCGGCAATGGAAAGTTGTTCTCCTGATACGGATTTGTTCCTGACCGGGGCGCCATAGGTCTGCTCTGCCAATGAAATGTCCAGATCGGCCACCTTAATGCTGGATTGGGCATTCCCGGCCACCGCACTAAAAAATGCTAAGGACAGAAGTATTATTTTCTTCATAACTGAATACTTTGTGGGCTTGCGCACTCGATTTTTGAGGTCGTCAATAGCACTGAACAGCGCGGATTTTTGTCTAAGGTACCGCATTTTATCCACTTACCTTTTTCGATCTGGCCGCTGCACATTTGTTCAACCATTCCTTGGAAAACGGGTCTATTTCACCGAATCGGGTTATTTTAAATTTGGAATAGTCGAACGGGCTGGTTCTTCCGGCCGCCATTTCCGCTATGCCCAGGCCCACACCGCCCGCCACCGAAATACCCGCTCCGCAACATCCCGAGGCTATCAAAAAGCCCTCAAGGCCAGGGATGTCGCCCAAAACCAGCTGCGAGTCCGGGGTATACCCCGAAAAGCCCGCTATATGGTATTTAATTCCAATATCGTAGAACGCCGGAAAAAAGCGAGCCAATCTTTCGCCGTTTTCAACAAGATCATCCATGCCCCCATCGGCACTAAAAACAAAATCCGTAAGGTCTTTCGGAACGTCTTTGGGCGACGCTACCAGGGAACCGCCCTCGCGAATTCCGAACAATAGGCTTCCCCCTTCGGGACGGGCGTAGGCCTGCGCATCGGGCAATAGGACCATAGGTGAATCCATTGGAAATATATCTGCCTTTTCGGTAATCCAATATTGGCTCCTTACCGGGGCCATCGGGATACCCACTCCGATCTCTCCTGCCAGTATGGGAGCCCAAACACCCGCGGCATCCACAACCGTATTTGTATGGATATCCCCTTCTGAGGTATGTATCCCTTTTATGGCCCTTCCTTCCCAAATGAGGCCCAAAGCTTCCACGCCCTGCCGTATTTGAGCTCCTCGTTTTCTGGCGCAACGGGCAAAAAAGGAGCCCAGCATATAGGGGTCACAATACCCTTCATCGGGTACAAATGCAATTTTTAGGGCTTCGTCCACTTTTAGCCAGGGAGCTTTTTTTTGCGCTTCTTCCTTGGATATGTAATAGGCCTCTTGGTCGTATTCCTTGGCAATGGCCATTAAGGCCTCCAAGTCTTTTACTTTGGCCTCGCTGGCTGCAAAGTGCATCATACCGGAATACTTGAAATCCAGATTTTCTCCCAGATCGGCCTCCATTTCCTTGGCGACCCTAAAGGTCTCCACGGTCAGGGGGATATAGGAACGCTTGGACCGCAGCATGGTCATTAAGGCAGCGGCCCGACTGGTGGCGGCATTGTTCAGTGCATTTCGTTCTAGGAGTACTACTTTCTTATCAGGATTGTTCCGGATATAGTAATATGCGATGGCGCAGCCAAATATTCCACCCCCAACAATGGCCAAATCCGCATTTTCAACTGAAGTAGCGTCCATCTCCGTTTTTTTTGCGTTCGAAACACCATGACTTTGCACTGGGGCGGTCACCACGGCCCCTTTTGCCCCTGTTTTGACTTTCTCCAGGTAGGATAATGGGCACTTTTAAGTATTTGGGGTCGTCCATCATCACCTCCGCAGCCTTTTCGTAATAGCGATAGGGGATTCCGTCCATACCTATTCCCGAGATCGGCCGGCCAACCTCGGGGTAATCTCTAGAGTTGATTTTCATACGTAACAATGAAATCTTTATTTTTGCATTAAAGTATAAAAAATATACATATAGTATAATTATTCTTGTAAGAAAAACGAGCTCTTTATTTTTTGTTTCTGGGTCGCCGCATGAAAAAGGAAACTGTGTCGGGCAGGATCAATACTATTTCAAAAAAAAGTTTCATGATACTCACGGTAAATGACCAACTTCAAACGGACTCAGGGATGCGAATCGGAACATATATCATGGAATCCCCGTGTTTGTTGAAGGTGTGCCATATTGATGTGGGGCCGGATTTCATCGTGCACCCGCTTCCCAAAGGAAAGGTACGCCGCAATCATCCTATTTGAAGTTTATAGCCCCTGCCATGAATATTGACAAGTTTGACGTTGGGGTCCTTTTCGAGTTTTTTTCTAAGTTTCGAGATATACATATCAAGGCTCCTACCGACGATCACTCCTTCATTTTCCCATACCTCTTTCTGTATGGTCTCCCTGGCTATGGTTTGATTGGGGGCTTTTGCAAAAATGTTCAAAATCCTGGATTCCTTAGGGGTAAGTTCTGTTTTTTCCCCATCGATCAGAAGGTATTGCTCCCCATGGGAAAATAGGTATCTCCCTATTTTGGGGGTGGTGTCGTGAAAGGCGGGAAGCCCTTTCCAGATCGCTCCGCTCCCGGTCTTCCGTTTATGATAGCTACTAATGGCTAAGAACAGAATGGTAAGGCCCAATATCGAAATGCCGGGAAGCGCATATTTTTTTTGCAATAGCGTATCCGATCTTTGAAACTTTAAATTGATGGAATAGAAATTCTCAGGAGGAATTCTTCCTCTGCACGGGACAATATCGTTTTGCTCCGTACCCAAAATCGCATATCCGAATATGACCTCATCGTTGGAACTTTCGGTGACATTGACTACATAGTCCGGGGGAAGTCCATGTTTGGAGATTATCTGGCGGATAATCTGTACCAAAGAGTCAGGTTGAAAACTGAACTTGCTCTCAAATTGTATTTTGTATTCGTTTTTTTTGAGTTGTTCCACCGGCAGGACCCTCGAAGTCGAATCTCCCGAATGAAGCAATATCTCATGGCCGATCTTTCTGATGACCACAAGCTCTTTGTTCTGTTCAAAATCCTTCCCGTTGTTTCCAGCAATTTGGAACACGGCAAGAAAAACAAGCAGTGACAAACCAACAAAACCAAACCAATGATTAAGGTGCATGTGTAAAATTAAACCATTCTGTTTGTAAAGACTTTCATTTACAAGAAATTTACAATGTTTTTACAACCTTCTTAGGCCGATTTGGCCCGATGCGTGCCTAAATTTAACCATGCCATATATCAACGATCGATCTAATGGAACAATAATCATTAAGATGCGCGAGCTTCAGTTGCTTTTTTTTCTTTTGCCCCTAATCGGTCTTGCTCAGAACAGAGAAGATTGGATCGACAGGCCCATTGGGGAATGGCCCCAAATTGCATTGGTAAACCATGTGCAATATAAAAATGGGGATCAATATATTGATCCCTCCTTTACTTATGCCGGAACTGGATTCTTGATCGATACCGGGAAAGATACCCTGGCAGCCACGGCCAAGCATGTTTTGTGGATTGCCAAAAACACCAGCTCCGAAACGGTACAGATCAACAAGGAACTGGAGCGATGGGTCATGACACCCAAGACGAATACAAGGGATTCCGTGGTAGTGGACAGGCTCATGAACGAGGATGGCAATGAAATATTGGAAGGTCCACGTTCCACAATTACAGAGAGGGACTGGATTGTTTTTACCGTCAAAGCGGCCTCTGCGAACCTCCATCCCCTAAAACCGCGCTATACCGCTTTGGAACCGGATGAGAAAGTATATATTCCCACTTGCGCATATGCCGACAGTGCCTGTAGTGTATACCAGGGAAAACTTCTTAGAAAAGAGGGAATGGACCTACTGATCGAACTAAACATGAACAAAAATCTGGGCGGTTCAAGCGGTTCCCCGGTGATTGATGCAAACGGCCACTTGATCGGTATTTTATCGTCGGGTACCCAAGACCAGGTTACGGGAAAGAACGTCAAAGTTGCCGTTTCAACGGAATACCTGTACCGTGTATTATATAAAAAGGTAGGGTATAACACACCCAAGGAAGACTACGGGGAACTGATTTTGAAAACGGTTCTGGAACAGGGTTTGGAAAAAGCCATCAAGCAATTTGTTGATTTGAAAAATGACCCCCAAAACTACTACAGATATAACCTTAGAAGTTCCAATAAGAACGGTTTGCGCGAAACGGGGAAAAAATTGATGGAAGCGAACCGCATACCGGAAGCTATCGGAATATTGGAACTCAATGCGAAAATGAACAGTAGTTTTTATGGCGATTTCAATCTATTGGCAAAAGCGCACCTTATGGACGGTAACAAACAAAAGGCCATGGAATACTATCACCTATCGATGGAGAGGTACAATAATGAAAACAACATGGCATTTAAGGAAATGGCCAAATTGCTTGGAAAAAACTGATTTGCAATCAGTCCCTTCCCAACCCCGGGCCATCAGCAGATGGTACCTTTCAGGGTACCGTTTTCCAATAGGGGAACAAACGGCGGAATGGTTTGGGACCATAAAAACAAAAGAACAATGAAATATAAAATTTTGATCATTGCCTGTTTGCTCCTTGGCCCTTCCCGTGGGCAGGACAACCGTGCGGCCCATACCGACTGGGTATTCGTTGAGGGAGGAACTTTTGAACAAGGAAAAAACCAGTTTATCGTTACCCCAGGGGGTGATTCGATCTTTGGCATGACCAGTCCCCATCGTATGGTGGAAATCAGTGATTTCTATATCAGCAGATACGAAATTACGGTGGGCCAATTTAAAGTGTTCTGTGAGCGTACCGGTAGAAAAATGCCCGCTCCCCCGGCAGAATCGGCCCATGGGAAAAAGGGGATTTATAAGTGGGAGGATGATAAGCCCATGTTGTCCACTTGGGACGAAGCCAGCGCGTACGCAAAATGGGCTGGGGGCAGACTGCCGACCGAAGCGGAATGGGAATATGCGGCGAAAGGGGGACAAAAGAGCAGGGGCTACAAATATAGCGGGAGCGACGACCCCACCGAGATAGGCTGGGTGGGGGAGAACTCCGATAGCATTTTTCATTCTGTGGGGCAGCTAAGGCCCAATGAACTTGAACTGTTCGATATGACCGGAAATGTCACCGAGTGGGTGTCCGATTGGTACCACCCAGAAAAAGACAGTTTGGTTAGCCATATCGACCCCCAGGGCCCACCGGACGGTGAACAAAAGATCTCCAAGGGAATCAGTTGGTTTTATGATGGATATGGAGAAGATGGCAAACCTCTGGAATACGGAATACATATGCCCGAAGTGCGGTACCAATCTCCGATAAGCACGCGGAACGATGGATTCGGTTTTCGAATCGCCAAGGACCGGTAAGGCGCGAGGTACGAAGAAGAAGCGTTGTTCCGGACGATCCGATCGCGAACTCCTTGGAGGCTGTACTGTCCGGCAAGGACCATGTGCTAGTTCGCACGTAAAAAACTGTTGTCCGCAAAGGAATAGCAACTTCACGGGGGAAGTGGGCAGGTCGTCCCTTGGTTCAAGTGAACGGGACAACATGTTCCGCAACGGGGATCCAACTTGTTGACGAGTTTAATCTTCCAACTCCAATACCGATAAAATCGCTCTATGGTCCGAATTGAAAAAACCGTCGGGAGGATCGTCCTGAACAATTTTGGAGTACTTTGTTTTCACTTTGGCACCCTTGTAATAAATAAAATCGATCCGATCGGAAATAATGGAATCCGAAAGAAATCCCCAGGTTCCGTCCAGGGTTTTTGTAGGATCGGGATTGGCTTCCCTAAACGAGTCCGTATACCCCCTATTTTCCATTAATTTGCTTACGGGCCACTCCACCGTTTTGCCATAATGGGATGCCTTGGTGCTTTCCCCCCAATCAAAATGCGATCCCGAATTAAAATCCCCTCCCAAAACCACGGGCATGTTCAAACGTTTCTCCAAACTGTCGACACGGTTCATGATGGCGGTGATTTCATTCAAGCGTGTTGTTCCTTCGGCGGCTATCAAGGAATCGGGGGATAACTTTTTAATGTCCTCAAAGTAATCCGGGAGATAGTGTAACCATAGGTTTACGCACAACACTTTTTTACCTTTCACATCGATTACCGCTCCATGGGCGTTAAACGGTTTATAGATTGCAAGGGTATCCAGTATCGGGTATCTGCTATGGATGGATAAGTTGGAGCTTCCCCTCCATGAAAAAGGGTACCCCGCTTCCTTGGCAATGTCCATACCACAGCAATAGGTTTCCTGCATGAACAGAATATCGGGTTCTTCTTGTTTCAATACTTTTAATACGTTTGCCGTATTTGCACTGTCTTTCTCAAAATTGCTGGATCGCTTCCCATGGAGACCGCCATGCCAAATGTTCCAGGTCATGACCTTTACCGTTTCGGTTTTTTGGATAGAACAACCTGTACATTGGAGTATTGCCAGTATAAAAAGCATCTTGTTCAGTTTCATATGGTATTTGTTTTACAACGGTTTCCTATTCCTTTCTTTTTTCAATCTGCCCAAAATACTCCATCACTTTTTCTTCTGTTGTGCGCTGTAGTTCTATCCGATTGCCGAAAAGTGATTTTCTCAAGTCTCTATATAGGGCCACCGCATTTCGCAAGCTTTCCAGGAGCGACCGTCTTTCGTATTTTGGAATGGTTCCCCTGAGCGCTACCTGGTCTTTTTCCCCAAGTTCGGTTTCCACTTTTCTCACCGCACGGGGAAGGTTCCCGTTCTTGATGTGCAACAACGGGCCCAATACGACCATCCTCAGAAACCCAAAAAAATCGAAAGCCTCGAAATATTCGCCACGGCCAATTTTAAGTAGGGCATAGTGAACCCAAATCCAGAAACGGTCTTCGATCCACTGATAATCAGGGAAAGGGAACGCATACGTGGAAGTACTGAAAATCTTCTCAAGTTGTCCCTCCTTGTCGAGTAATATTGCGGGGGTCTCCACGCGGGGCACCAATTCGTCAAGGGTTAAGAATTTTATGTCCACATGAAGAAGGGGCTGGTCGTAAAGGCAAATCAAAACTCGGGGCTCCCCCACATGCTCGCCGGTAAAGCCAGACAACAAATCTCCCAGTAAGCCGGCCATTTCGAGCATTTTATCCGTATCGCCGGCGATTTTGTCCCTTGTTACCAAAATGAGGTCAAGGTCCGAAAATTCGTCCATCTCCTTTGTCAACCAAGAACCGCCGACCGCCAGTCCGATGACATTCTTATCTGGTTTTAGTTTGTTCTTCGCATTTAGTGCAAACTCTATCTGTATCACGTCCTACCGTATTCGCTTTGGGTTGTCCAAGGTCTCGGCCGCGGTTTCCTCTTGGGACTTGGCATGATAACTCGGGTCAGGAAATTTAATTGATTTAAAGTTAAGGTTTTTCAGAAGAATAGTTCTATGAAAGGCAACATGGTCGGTTGATCTGGTTTCCTTTTGTCAAAGGTGCCCTAGGCGAGGGGCAAGAGTCAATTTCAAGAACCGGCCTCTACCTTCGTGGATCGAAGTTTCCCGGCCGATGATGTCCGCTGGCCCCCAAAACCTTCTTTTCCATGGCCTTTCTCCTTGCTAGTTTATACCGAGATACTGCATTACGGCCCCATCGCCCTGTAGGAGGTTGTCCGGTCTCGGATTGTTTTTATCGAAAACTTTCAATTCCCCGGCAGGCAAGATCTTGACAAAATCCTCTTGATACCCCGAATCATTGAAAGGGGGGTCCTTCAAGCCCAGGTGATGTCCGAAGAAGTTATAGGCTGCCGCCCTTTTCGAGTAGCCGTAATCGTGCCGCTCCAAGGGCAAGTGCACGTTTTCCACCTTGTGCTCGGCGTCGTAGAGCGCATACACCTTTTGTACATAGGGATATTCGATACGCGGGGTGTTTCTTGTCCAATCGTCACCGTTGGAGACCAGTAGGAGCGGTCTGGGCGCGGAAAGCGCGGCGATTTCCACGTTATTGGTTTGGTGGGCATTGCTTTTGTGAACGGGCATGCCGCTTTCACAGACACACCCACCGAAAAAATGCGCGGAAACCTGGACCACCGGAGCCGCTACTTTGATGCGGTCATCTATGGCCGTGAGCATGAAGGTCTGCGTTCCGCCTCCGGAAGCACCTGTAATGCCCACACGTTCCGGGTCGACATCGGGTCTGGACAGCAGGTAATCCAATACCCGCATGCTGTTCCATGTCTGTAACAACAAGGCGATGGGCATCTTGTGGTTCACTTGGGTGCTTTCTCCATAGCCCACCATATCGTAGGCGAACACGATAGCCCCCATTTTGGCCAGGACCGCACTGCGCAGCTGCACGTAATGGGTGAAACGCTTATCCTTTAAATGTCCATGTGGACTGAGCACCGCCGCGTATTTATCCCTTTCTTCCATGGGCCGATACAAGTTTCCTGTAACATAAAAGCCAGGAAAACTTTCAATGGCAATGTTCTCAACGCTGTATCCATCCATTACCTGTTTGTTCCGTATGATCACATTCAGATCCTCCTGGATTTCCGGCATTTTGTCAAGTTGCATTCCCTCAACGATCCCCTTTTTTATGGTATTTGCCCTTTCCTCCCATGAGGCCAGGTCGTTCCATTCGGAAGCGAATTTCTTCATCATAAGGTTCGCCTCATCCTCGGTCCAGTGATGGCCAGTGCACAACATGGCATCTTGGCCAAAGGAAGTGGTGATCGAAACCATGGTTAGCACTATGCAAATTAGAATTTTCACGATATGTTGTTTTGGTTGAAGAAGCCAAGGTGCGGCCCTTGTCCAAAATATAGGTAAAAAATCAAAAAAAACCATGGTCATTGAGGTTTCTTTGCCAAATGGTACAAATGGACTTCAAATAAAATAGGGTTCGGAACCCCCATTTGGCCGGGAGATTGAATTTGGTTTTAAAGAGATCCGAGTGGTAAGCGTTTTTTGAAGCCCTAGGAAAGGTAATAAAATTGGAAAGGAAACGTTTAGTAGGTTAAAACCTACTTTTTTGCTGAAAATGAAAAAACGTTTCAAACAATTCCGTTTGGTTGGGTCAATTGCCCTGTTATGCTTTGTTGTGCTGCCATGGTCTTGCTCCAAATCAGAAGAAGACCCCCATGGTCCCATGATCGATTTGGGCCTGGACGATGCCGAAGTGGAGGACCGTTTGACCACCTCCCTGGTCGGACAGTCTCCGGATGGGGAGGGAAACCCGGAGGGTTTATGTGGTGAGGGCCAAATGCAGCTGATGTCCGACGATCCCTTTTGTGGGTATGTGGATGTCGGGCAATACGGTGTGAATCAGATCAATGAATACCGCGCAAAGCATGGGTTGCCCCCATATGTACGGGCGATCGAGTACGAATTGTGCGCTGCTCGGGAGGCCAGGCTGGCTGTGGAAAATGGCGCATTCCATTGGAGCGATGGTTGCGGTTGGAAATCCCAGGGAGCTGCAGGTGGAGGTCGGGGAGGGGACGATTCCGAGGGTACGGTCGAAAAATCGATTTGGTGGGTTCCCAAACTCTTTTACCAAGAAGGCCCTGAGGGGGGGCATTATCAGGCCATGATGGAGGAGCGGAGCCGGCGAGTGGCCGTGGGCTATTTCGCTATCGATCGCGACCACCATGGAGTTGTCGTGAACTACTACGACTAATTTTCCCTGACCTTTGGTTTGGTACGTACATGGAGCAGGAAAGAATGCCCTGTTCTTTGGGATGGTTTTGTGTTTCCTATCTGTAATGCCATCCATCATTCGCCTCTACGGGTTTCTACCCAAAACGTCGGGTTGACTTTGTGCCGCAGTCCTAAATCTTTTGACTTGCCGTCCGGAAACTGCAGGGGTTTTCTATCCAGTGGGTTCCCATATCCGTGTTTCAAACCCAATCTGGACAGCTGTTCGCCTGGGATTTCGCAAGGGAGCTTGGAGGTGTGGAAAGCTATTTATGTACTTCGATTGGAGTAATTTTGAAATTTCGACCAATAAAAGTTAAATTGGTAGTGGTCGCCATGCATTTTAATGGGGCTGTGCAAAACAATATACCAGGGTTAAAGGACCAATGGTATTTGCAGGAATTTAAACCAGTTATCATGGCAAACGGCGGGCTGAAAAAAATAATCACAGGTGCAGATTACATCGAATCCCTTAAAGGTAGAGGGTTGACAATATACCTTTTTGGCGAGCAAGTGGCCGAACCTACGGATCACCCCATCATAAGACCATCCATAAATGCCTTGGCCAAAACCTATGACCTTGCTGTTGACCATCCTGAACTGGCATCGGTCGTTTCTCCTTTTACCGGCGAACGGGTAAGCCGGTTTTTGCACATATGTCTGAATGCCGGGGATCTGGTGAAGCAAAACAAAATGCAACGCAAGTTGGGCCAGCTTACGGGCACCTGCTTTCAACGCTGTGTGGGCATGGATGCTTTTAACGCACTGTACTCGGTAACCTATGAGATGGACGGGGAATTGGGAACTACCTACCATTCTCGAATGCAGGATTTCCTAAAGACCATGCATACCTATAACTTGGTTGTGGGAGGTGCCATGACCGACGTAAAGGGAGATAGAAGCTTGGCGCCCCACGAGCAGGACGATAGGGATATGTTCGTCCATGTCTCCAAAAGAACATCGGACGGGGTTTATATCACGGGCGCGAAAGCGCATCAAACGGGCTGTATCAATTCCCATTATATGCTGGTCATGCCGACCATGCGCCTAGGGGAAAAGGATAGCGATTATGCCGTTGTCGGGGCCGTACCGGTAGCGGCCAAGGGGATAACCTATATTTATGGAAGACAATCGTGCGATACCAGGAGCGAAGAGGGTACCATTGATGTGGGAAATGCACAATACGGAGGCCAGGAAGCAATGGTGATTTTTGAAGATGTGTTCATCCCGAACGAATATGTTTTTATGGACGGTGAATACGCTTACGCCGCCATGCTGGTGGAACGTTTTACGAATTACCACCGGCGCAGTTATGTCTGCAAGACCGGGGTTGGCGATGTGCTGATAGGTGCCGCGGCCGCCATAGCCGAGATGAACGGCTTGACCAAGGCATCGCATATAAAGGACAAATTGATAGAAATGACGCATTTGAACGAAACCATATACGGAACCGGGATAGCCGCTTCCTACCAAGGGTATCAAACCGAATCGGGCAATTATATACCGGACGACATGTTGGCCAATGTTTGCAAACACCATGTGACCAAACTACCTTTTGAAGCCAGCAGAATAGCACAAGATTTGGCGGGCGGACTGGTATCGACCCTTCCTTCGGAGAAAGATTTGAACCATCCCATCATCGGAAAACTTTTGACAAAGTACCTAAGGGGAAAGGCCGGCCTGAAAACGGAAGATCGGATTCGCACCTTGCGGTTGATCGAAAATATGACCATGGGGAGAAATGCGGTGGGCTATTTGACGGAAAGTATGCATGGCGCCGGCTCTCCCCAGGCACAGCGGGTCCAAATTGGTAGAATGATGCAGTTGGAATACAAAAAACGACTGGCAAGCGTCATTTCTGGAATCGATTTGGAAGAAAACGGGAACGGGCTAGTGGAAGAACTGGGAAGTTACTTTGAACGCGTATTTGAAATACGGGAATAAGACCCGATTCTTTCTGGGGAAATGGACACTTCCTTTTTTGAGAAGTGTCCAATGAACCGTTTGAAGCGGGTTAGGGAACTGAAGCAAAGGTCCTTATAGGTTTAAAAGCGTCGAGGCACCAGCTTTCCACGACTCACTGTTTGATAAGTTGCCCCCTTATTTCTCCAGCTGGATATTCGATACTATGGATGTTCAAATAATACAGGTTCGAGTTTAGCTCCCTTTCCTGGGCTGCGTCCAGCGCATCGCTCGTTTCCCTTATAGGGGATTTAAGTTCCGAAAAACCCAAAACAATATCTCCGTTTTCCCCTATAGCGCCCCTATGTACGTGACCGCTGATCGCTTCAACCCCGTTGTAATTTACCGTAATGGTAAATTTTTTCGACACAGTATTAAAAATAAGCGTTGCACTTCCCTCTGCTTTTGACGCATTGGGCGGAACGGCACTTTTACCATCCAGAACGGCTTCAAAAGTAAGCTCCGCATCGGAAGGGGTTTCCGTTGGATCTGGAGTCGTCGGTGCAGGGGAGGTACTGTCGGAACTGCAGGAAGCTATTCCCAAATACAACGATAAGACCGCTAAAGACCGGAGTACTTGTTTCATGTGGATTAAGGTAAGGCTTGCCGGAAACGTCCGTTTGCCCATGTACCAACAAGGGCAATCGAACTGGTAAAGCTACCGTCAATTTACGTTTTTTTGGCGGGAAAGCATTGCGATATGCGAACAAGTAATGTGCTCGATAAAACATGACCCTATTGTTCAATTTGGCCCGGGAACAAATGAAACTATCGAAAGCGGCGGTTTCGGTTTTCCATGTACGGCGAAAGGTGGTTCAGGGTTCGGCAAATCTAGTTTGAAAAACTCCCCCGGGTTTCGCAGCTAATGACTTAGTGGAAAAACTCAAATGGCTGAAAAATTGGTGGTCACGAATCACTAGGCGGCCACCGGGCCTGGGATGATTTCCATCAAACACGGGACACTTCCAATTTGGTCTTGGTTGCACATCTAGGACTTTAAATGTAAATTTAACACTAAACGTACACAGGATGGGCAAAATCAAGCGACGGGAATTCATAGCCAATACCATAAAGGCCGGGGTCGGCGCTTCGCTGGCGAGCATACCCCAAGCATCGGCGCAAGAGACTGCCACCGTTGAAATGAGGACATCGGAAGCACCCAAAAAGGTCATCGTCGGTGGTGGTGGGATCGCAGGGCTCTGCTGCGCTTATGAACTGATGAAAATGGGACATGATGTTACCGTGCTCGAAGCATCTGGTAGACACGGGGGACATGTCTATACCGCCAGGGACGAGCTTTCCGATGGGCTCTACGGGGATTATGGACAAGAACATATAACCAAACCTGGATACGACATGTATTGGGCCTACATTAAGGAACTCGGACTGACCGCGCTTCCCTATCCCAGAAGAAAAAATATCCTAAGACGAATCAACGGGACGTTCTATTCGGAGGAAATGTTGAGGGACCCCGCAATATTAAAAGATTTTGGCTTCAACGCCCGGGAAACGGATTTTTTGTCCGCAAATCCTTGGGGGGAACTTAAATCGCTTTTTATTGCGCCCTATTTGGATAAATTCTCCGATGAATACCAGCCTTTCGGTGTAGGTTATGATGAAATGGACCATATTCCACTGGTTGAAATTTATAAAAGGGAAGGGGCATCGCCAACCGCCTTGTCCTTTTTGGGAGGAAAGAATACATCGGCCCTTTTTGGACTGTGGTACTCCGCCATTTTGAAACTGCGGGGCGTGCCTGAATTCCCCACGGAAATCTTTCGTTTGAAAGGGGGCAACCAAATGCTCCCCGATGCCTTTGCAAAAAAATTGGGTCCTAGAGTATGGCTGAACCGCCCTATCACTGCCATCGAGCATGGGGAAAAGGGCGTAAAAATCACTTATTTCGAAAATAGGGAACCCAAGATGGTGGAAGCCGATCATTTTGTGAACTGCATCCCGCCGCCCGCATTCAAAAAGATTCCAATAAACCCTTCCTTACCCCCTGAGAAGCAATACGCGATCGACAACGTGGCCTATGATTCGTACCAGCGCTTTGTATTTCAGGCAAGTTCCAAGTTTTGGCTCGAAGATGGCCTCAGCATCAATATGTTCTTGGACCATCCCGATCTGTGGGATGTGTGGCATTCCGCCGATGAGGTCGATACGCACCGGGTGGTTGTACTGGGAACAGGATCTGGCGGTATTTCCCCCCAAAGGGCCCTGGCCGCGTTCCGAGAGGTATATCCAGGTAAAAAGGACACCATTGAACAGGCCATTGGCAGGGATTGGACCAAGCAGGCCTTTGCCTCGACCTGTGAACGACTTCCCTTCCCTATCGGGGAGCTCAAGAAATTCTGGCCCCATCTCATAACCCCCCACGGTCGCATTCACTTCGCAGGGGCCTATGCGGACAACCTTAACTGGGGAACTGAAGCGGCCACTCGCTCGGCAAACCGTGTGGCCAAAGCAATTGATAAGGCCTAATCGTGGTATGGGAAACAAGCCTTTAATCTCAATAGCCCTATGCCTTTTGGTTTTGGGAACGTCCTCATGGTTCGGGCAAGGGAACACAGCGCCAAGAATAGAAATCCTGCGTCCCCTGGAAAATACCAAACTTCGGTGGAATGCCTCGATTCCATATGCAATAGAGATTGTGGACAGGGAGGACGGAAATTCGGAATACGGTGAAATTCCGGCAAACGAAGTTATTTTGGCTGTAAAATACCTCCCCGATTCTGCCAAAGTGGGCAGCTACTTGGTCCACCATGCCAAGGACAACAGCGACGTCCTTTCCTGGATGGGTCGATCCAACTGTTTTAGCTGTCATACCGCCAAGGACAAATTGATCGGGCCGTCGTTTGAACAGATTGCCCATAAATATGGACAAAAAAGGGGTGCGATCGAAGATCTCGCACAGAAAATTATCCATGGAAGTACGGGCACCTGGGGCGATCAAATCATGCCGGCACAGCCCGATTTGGATATGGCCCGGGTCGAGGAAGTGGTGACCTGGATCTTGGACAAAAGTGCCATTCCCGATTTCGACTACTTTTCAGGTACACAAGGTGTTTTCAAAACCACCAAAAACCAAAAGGAGGCAAGTGGGAAGGCCGTTTATGTACTAAGTGCGCAGTACATGGACCACGGCATAAACGGAACTTTTCGTGATGCAAAAAGAACCGTGGAATCTATGGTATTGGCTTCCGAATAGCAGAACCTTATTCCTTCATATTCAGGATGTACTCGGCTACGGCCATTTTGGCATCGTCGGCCAAATAGTCTTGCGGTGGCATTTCCGGATAGTCCTCGCGAAGGTTCTTGGGATTGTTTATGTAATCTACGATACCTTGGGGGTTGCCGTTATGGATGGCCTGCAAGATTTCGGTCGGTGGGCCGATCAAGCGGTTGCCAAAAGCATGGCAGCCCGCACATACCCCATAGTATGTGAGTTCGCCCAGTTCTTCCTTGGACACGGACCTTGGAGGCACCGGAGCGTCCATGGTAAAAGTGGTGATATCCCTGGTATCGGTTATTTGGGCCGGACCATAATGGTCCAAACCAAAGGTCCGGTATCGGTTCTTGTCCCGAATGGTGCTCCCCGTACCACCACCGTAGGCGAAGATGTCGGGTCCCTTGGTATCCATTTGTGTGAGCATGATGGCTTTCAGTTCTCCGGTAGGGTCATTCCCATTTTCGTACATAATGTTGTCCAGTATGATCACACGGTCGGGGTTGGGTTCCGAATTCGGATCTTTGGCCGAAGGTGCTCCGGTGGGCAGGTCAACAATGGTAATTCCCGAATTGTTGTTCCCCGTGATGATATTGTTCTCTATGATAACGTCGTCCGCTGCCATTATCAAAATACCGGTTCCCGGGGGAATGCCCGCGACCGTGGAGCCCGGGGCTCCGAAATTCTCATGATTGTTGTTGACCACAAAATTGTTCCTTAAAATAACGTCGAAAGTGGTTTTTATGGGGAGGCCGGGGGTTACGAAGGCCAAGAGCCCGCCCGTATTGTCGTGGGCGTAATTGTTTTCGACCAAACAATGCCTTGAATTTTCAATTTCGATGCCCGCGACGCTATCGAACACCTCGTTGTGCAACACATCGACATTATCGCACATGCCCACATAAATGGCCGCATCCGCGATTACGGACAGCACATTGTGCTCGATAAGTCCATTTTTGCCGTACTGCGGAAAGATGCCGTAGACCCCGGTATCGATGATCCAATTATTTCGGATGACGAAATTGTTTCCGGCCTGGCCCATCACTCCATTTCCCTTGTAATTGACGATCTTGAAGTTTTCGATCAGGATCCCATTGCCCGAATAGAGAAAAGCATCGTTGATCTCTTTTTTTCCATCCAGGGTGGGCCAATCCCCATTGATTACCACTCCTTGAAGGCTGATATTGTCTTTGTCCACATAAACGTTTTCAGAATAGGTGCCCGGAAATACCCGGATTAGATCTCCGGGCTTTGCCTCGTTGACCGCCGCTTGAATGGATCCCCCTTTTTTGACTTCGATGATTTTTCCATCAAAGGCCTGATTTTGTGCCAGCCTGGTCGTATCCTCGGAAATGCCCACCTTGCGGTATTTCATGGTCGAGGGAATGGGAACGGTATCCACCTCAGGGCTTGAAAAGAGGAATTTGCCCAAAAACATACCAAGAACCAAAAGGAAAAGGGCCCTGATAATTTTAAAGAGTTTTGATTTCATTTTTAATCGTGGTTAGGGTTGGTTAAACTGAGGGTTTTAGTCCAGAAGGTACCATTTCGGGTATCCGTGGGGTAAAGGTCTCGTCGGTCAGCGTTTTTAGAAAATCCACCAGTCTATCAAGTTCGTAATCACTTAGATCGGGCTCCCAGATATGCCAATGGATGATCAGGTCCTCGTTTTCGGGCACGGCATGGCCTCTACCGTCCGTGTAAAACTGTACCGTCTCGCGCAGGGTCTTAAAATTTCCGGAATGCATATAAGGTGCCGTCTTTTCAATATTCCTCAGGCTGGGAACCTTAAAACCGCCCCGCAGCGATTTATCGTTGAAAGGAATCTGTGCACCTGGATCCAGCGGTAAGCCATCAGGCTCGGGGGCGCCTATGATGGCAAACTGCTGGTTGGTGAACAGCGGGGGAGTATGGCATTCGGCACAACGGGCGACGAAAGATCGAAAGACGTTCATTCCCTCAATTTCATTTTGGTCCAGGGCTTTGTGATACCCATGGGCGTATTGGTCGTACTTACTGTTCAGCGAAACCAAGGAAGATTCAAAAGCCGCAATGGCCGTATATATTTCATTTAGGGCAATGGGCCGCTGTTTCCGATCCGGAAAAGCCTCATCGAACAATATTTGGTAATTCTCGATGGAATTCAGCGTTTTCAGTAGATTTTCCTCCGTATTGCCCATTTCTTCCTCAGAATACAAGGGGCCTTGCATTTGCTCTTCCAAGGTGGTGGCCCTTCCATCCCAAAAAAGCCGCCTTAGGTATGCGACGTTCCAAAGTGTTGGCGCCGCTCGTTTCAGTTTTCGTCCATCCTTGCCAACGCTCGTGGCCAGGCCATCGGAAAACCCCTTGTTGGGGTCATGGCAACTGGCGCATGAGACCGAACCGTCACCTGAAAGTACAGGATCGAAGAACAGATACCTGCCCAGGTCAATTTGTTGGGGTGAGAAGCCATCCCTAACTTCGGGCAAACCGGTTCTGAGTCCACCTACGCCCTTGTTATTGGGAGAATCATATTGTTGGTACAGATTGACTGCAATGCACTCGTTCCTGGCGTTTCGCTTAAAGCCTGGAGGACATTGGGTGTTTAAAAGGGGCGCGTTTTCGTAAGGTGTTGAATTGTTCTTGGAATAGAGCAACATCGCAAAAATGGCCAAAACAAGGCCCCAAATGCTTGACTTTAAAACCACACTCCTTTTGCTCATTGATCTTCAAGGTTTTAGCGTGTCTCGATAAGGTAGAACAGCGAAAACACAAAAACGTAATACGAATAAATGCCAATTGGGGTGAAAAGGGAAGGAGATCATCCGTTTTGTGATAAAACGGTTCTATGCTGTGACTAATGGATCACTTTTTGTTTCAATGCCTCTTCGAAAGATTGCTTAAAACCACTGGATACCGGAATGATAATGTCGGGGATATGCTGTACCATCAATTCGTAGCTTTTTTTGGTTTTTTTTAAGGAAGAGATATGACGGACGTTGACCAGATAGGACCTGTGCACCTTTACCACATTGGTGACAGCTATTTTTTTTTCCAGCTCTTTTAACCGTTCCCGAACCAATTCCTTTGCCATCTTTTCCCCTTTTAGATAATACAGCTCCAAGTAATTTCCGGCAGATTTTACAAACAACAGTTGTTGATATTTGATCGCTAAGATCACTTTCTCATTCTCGCCCGTGATGGTGAGCAGTTGATCACCGGTATGCGAAGGGGAGGCCAGGGTATTGTTTTGTGCCACTTTGATGGAAGCGATTTTTTGCCTGAGCCACAGATACCAGATGAAGGCTGCATAGGGTCCCGCGATGATAAGGCCCACAAATTTCAGCGTTATCAGGTATTCAAGAAATTTTTCCTTGAGGGTATGCAATTCGGGCCCAAAAGCGATATACATGGCAAAAGCGATGAGGAGCAGATCTACGATGCCCCATAGAACAAGGCTGTACACCTTGAACTTTTGCAATCCAAAAACCCGGCGAAGCACAAACTGACTTGCCAAAAGAACCACGGTACCCGAAACAACGTACCCATTGCTGCTGACGTTGTCCCATTGCTCCATGTTGAATGGTGTATATACATTTAAAAAAAAAAGACTGAAAATGGCCAGGAAACCAATAAGAAAAAGCCTGTTTTCCGTAGAATCCAAACAGGGAAAATCTTGTTTTAAGATGTTTGTTATCCGCCTCATGTAGTTCCTGCTGTTTCTGGAGCGCAGTCTTACTAAAGATAAAACAAACTTTGCAATTATAAGGAAACAGGGAATCCCTAAAACAATTCTCCCCGCCTGGTACCATGCCCAGAAATGGCCTGTCGGATATTGGCCAAGACCAACTCCTTGGTTGGTGTTCGATAGCTAATAAGACAGCAAGATATGTACTTTGAAACCGGCCGGATACCTTCGAAGCGATTTCATATACCTACGGGCCCATGTTTGGAAACAACACCCTTAATCCCGTATCCCTTTGCTGAGTTCCATGATTTCGGACACTAGTTCTTTGACCGTTTCAAGGGTGGTGTTTTCGCTCATGAAGACCAATCGCAAGTACCTCTTTTCCTTAAAGGCCACAGTTGTAAGATAGAAGGTACCCTCCTTCGTCAAATGGTTCCTAATATGCAGTTGGAGCGCATTGTCCCCTTTGATCCTAAAACATAGGATATTGCTTTGCGGGGATATCGGGCACTCAAAATTGGGATGTTCGCGGATATATGTGTAGGCTTCCTGGGCCAATTGGTATTGATTGTCGATGTAGCGGGCCAGACCTTTTTCGCCCAAGCCCGCCAGTACAAAAAAAAACTTTTCCCCTAGTCCGGACTTGGTGGTCTCAATGGTCCTGTGTATGGAATCAAAACCGGGCTGGTGTTTTTCATGAAACAGATAACTGGCGTTTTGGTGGATTTGAAAACCCTGGTCCAGGTGTTCCATATTCCTCACCAACAAGGCGGCGCATAATGATGGGGTCTGAAGCAGTTTATGGGCGTCCCAAACCAGTGAATCCGCTTTTTGGACCCCTTTGAGCAGTCCCATATGCTTGTCCGAAAGAAGGGCGCTGGCCCCATGGGCTCCATCTACATGGAACCACAACTTGTTTTCCCTACAGAAGTCACCTATTTCGTCCAAGGGATCATAAATACCCACTGATGTTGAACAGGCATTGGCCGCCAGGGCAATCGGAATTTTGCCGTCATCCATTACTTTCTTGAACGTGCCGGGAATGCTATCGGGCCGTATGGCCCCGGTTTCGTCCCCATCGATATAATAAATGGATTGGGCCCCGATACCCATGATCCCGGCGGCCTTGGTGAGGGCATAGTGGCTCTCGGCAGGCAATAAAAGAGCCAAGTTGGATGGGCTGCCCGTTTTCCATACCTCGGGGACCACCTTGCTTCTTGCTATGGTGAGCGCCGTAAGATTGGCGATCGAGCCGCCATTGACCAAGACCCCTCCTCCAGAAGTCGACATGGCGTGTCGGGAATTTCCCCGAATGCGAACTTTTTCCCAGCCTACTTTTTCGAGCATCCAATTAATGACAAAGTATTCCAGGCTTACCGAGGCCGGGCCCATTTCATAGATCGAGGATACGGTATTGGCAAATCCCGTTACAAGTGACCCTAAGGCACTCGAATAGTGGGGCGGGGCACATTGATGGCCCAGGTTGTTCGCATGGTGCAATCTGGTGACATAGGAAAGATATTTGTCCAGGAATTGTTTAAGATCCCGATTGGCCAGACCGCCGTTTTGTGCATAATGTTCCAGTTTTAGGTCGGCAACGATATGGTCCAGCTCCTGTTGGTTGAGAACAGGTTTTGCCTTAGCAAGGGTGTCCGAGTAGAATTGGTTCAGTGCTTGGGTCACGATGCTGATATCAGAAGTAAAGGACATAGTGGTTCTCGGTTGTTTTCATGGGTATGGTTTGTAAGGGGGGTCCCCTGCTCATAATACCTGTGCCACGCTTCCATTTTCTGTGGCAAGGTAATGTTGGTTCACCTCGACGCCCCTATGGATGTCTAGCATGCCCGAGGGCCAGGTGATCTGCATGGATTTGATGGTTCGGAAATTCCCAAGTCCAAAATGAATTTCATAATCATTTTGACTTCCGTATCCCGTGACAGGGTACATCCATCGATAAAGCATTTTGTCCGTACCGTTTTCAGAAATCTCCAGAACGATTTTTGCCCCGATTCCGAAACGGTTGGAAGTTTGTCCCCTTAATCGGACCGAAATCCAGTTCCGGCCCTTGGTCCGGTTCTCATAAAGTTTGTTGATTTGGTCACTGCTTCCCCAATTTGCCACAAAAATGTCCAGATCTCCATCCCTGTCGAAATCGGCGTGTGCTGCTCCTGCCGAAGTGTCGGCAGGTACGGTCATTACCTCCGACATATCGCGCACAAAATCGCCACTACCCGTGTTCAAGTAAAGGAAATTCTGCATATCGGGTTTATAGGTGCCATTGGCAATATAGAGATCCAGATCACCGTCGTTGTCATAATCCCCCCATGTATGGCCTTTGGACGCTCCCCCTGTTTCCAGGGCGATCTGGCCCTTGGAAATTGGGGTCAAACGACCTTTGCCATCGTTGGCGTACAGAAAATTCTCCTTGTTGAAATTGGCCAGGAATAGGTCAAGATCGCCGTCACCGTCATAATCTGCCCAGGAAACGCCGTAGGAATATCCGATATCTTCCACCAAGTGGCCACGGGTCACGGCTTCGAACTGCCAATCCCCTTGATTTTTGTAGAACAGATTGGGCCGCATGGCATTGGCGATATAAAAGTCTGGAAGACCGTCCCCATTGGAATCCCCGCAGGCACATGCCCGACCCCTACCGGAGCCATCCGCCATCGGATGGTCTTTGACTTCTTCAAAAGTCCCTTCCCCCAGATTTTTGAACAATAAGTTGGGGCCACTGCCCGATGCCACAATCAGCACGTCCAGATCGCCATCTCCCTCGATATCTGCCCAACAACTCATGGAGGCACTTATTCCCTCTTCGGTCAACGGACTGTCCGTAATGCGTGTGAACCCTTTGTTTTCATAGTTCCTGAAAAGAAAGTTGGCTTCCTTACCCCGACTGGCCACATACAGATCCAGATCACCATCGTTATCATAATCGACCCAGTTGGCACCTTCGGAATTACCTCCGTGCAGGACCACTTCTGATAGGGCGCGGATACTGCCCCCGTCGTCTGTCATTTTCTTGAAAGTCCCGTTTCCATTGTTACGATACAGTGCGTTCCATTGCCCGTTGGAGTTGGCCACATACAGATCGGGGTCTCCATCTTGGTCATAGTCGCCCCAGGCAACACCCCTGGATTGGCCACCATCCGTGGCGATCCGTCCATGCTCAACGATACGAAATAAGGGGGGTACCCCTTCGGTGATCGAAACGTCCGGCGCTTTTTCCTTGCATCCAAAAATTAAAAATAATGGAACGAACCGAACAAATGTTCTGTCCAGATGGGTCCCGAGAATCTTTTTCACCTTTTCCATTCGAGCCGGGCTTTTTCCAAATCTGCCTGGAACGTCGGATTGCCCCACATCGCTGAAAGCATTTTGTGCGCGAGCACCCTTGCCGCCTCCTCATCGCTAGGGTAGTGGATGCCCATAATTTCCCGGGATTCCCCCACTTCATAGGCAATTTCCAAAAACTCACTTCGCTTTTCTGGAATCAGTTCGCTCCAGGTGAAAGCCTGGATATAGGCCCATAGCGTATGCCCGCTGGCAAGCGAAGGCGACGAAATCCTGGCCAGCGGCTTTAGTTTTGGTTCCAGATGATAGGGCCTGGCCCGCAACAAATGGTACTTTACCGTAAACTCCATAATTCGCATGTCCTTGGTGACCCCTTCCATCAACTTTGCAGTGGCCGGATAGTTTTTAGCGTTGCATTGATCTCCCATTACAGTTCTGCCCTCGTAGAAAAGATGCTGCATATTCTCCTGATACCGAGGGTGGTCTGCCAAAATACTGATATGGGGCCAATAGCCAATGGGAGCCAAGAAATTGGAAGCCCTTTCTTCTTGGGCCCTTGTTCTTTTCTCCTGCCAATCCAACAAGAACTGGAGCTCGGCCCGGGTTTGATCTGAGCTGTTGGCGGGATGCGCTATGTCATTTTTCAAATAATCTACCTGGTCGGAGGTCAAATAGGCCGGTTTGGCCATTACGTAGATAAGCGTCCCGCTCCGGTATTCGGATGGAGGATACTTAATTTTGTCCAAGTGGGCCCTGGAGGGGTCGGGACCGGAATCGAGAACCTCGAGTGCGGCGTAATGGCCCTTCGAAACCTCCAAAGGGTGGAGGTTTTGCGAAAGGACCGTAAGAGTGCTACATACATATAACACAAGGTAAAATGATGTGCGAATCATGATTGATGAATAAAATGGGATTTCTTTTAAATCGTATATTAACGATATACGAATTTAATAAAATAATCCGAAATACCAAACCCTGGCAAAAAGAAGTGATCGAAAACTGTTTATGTGGTAGGGGGGAGGGGCATTTTATGTCAGCAGGTTTGGATTCCCTGTTCCAAAGGCGGAGTCCCTGTCCATTTGAAGCTGGTCCCATGGATCTGCCCAACTGGGATTCTCGGTATTGTCCTTACCATCGAGGCTGGCCGGGTACGGGGATTTGCAGGATGTGCTATCGATCGAGGAATGCGGTAAATTCACGAAGTAGATCTCTATTGAGATAATAAAAGGTGAACTTGTCCTTGCTTTCTGTTATGAAAAGCCCGCAATCCTTCAAAATCTTCACATGTTGGGAAACGGTGGATTGCGAGTAATCGAACATCTTTACCAAATCTTTGTTGCAGGTAACGTTGTCGACCCCGGTGCCGTCGTTCTTCGTTCCTAAATACCTGACCAGTGCCACCCGAAGCGGATGGGCCAGTGCGTTGGCGATTTCCGCGACCTTGAGGTCTTCCTCATTGATATACTTGCTCGATATTTCCGTCCGTATTCTCATCTTCAAATCGTTTATTGCAAATATACACTATTTGGATAGGGGTACCCGACCAGGGCGGCGGAAGGCCCTTTGCAATGAACGGGAAGGGCAACCCAGGCCTTGGGTGTGTTCGCAATGGTCCTTTCTAATTTACAAAGGCTCCGTACTTTTTTCTAAATCCGCTAGGGGTCAGCCCCGTACTCTTTTTAAAAACCTTTCCGAAGAATTTTCTGTTTTCATAGCCAATGTGATAGCAGACTTCATCAATGGTCATGCTGCCACTGATCAACCGGTCTTTGGCCACATCGATCTTGTACCGCAGGAGATATTGGTGCGGGGTTTCCCCAGTGGCCTTTTTGAACCTTCTCAATAGGGTTCGCCCATTTAAATTGACTTCCCTGGCCATTTCGATGAGCGTGGGGTTCGCTCTGAACTTGTTTTCGATGAATTCCTGTACTTGCGATACTCGGGCGTCCCCATGTTTCTTTTGGTATTCGAACAGGGCATAGTTATTTTGGGAAACGTTTCTATTATCAAGTACCAGTGACATGGAACACTGCCTGGCCACCTCATAGTTGGTATACTTATTTACCAAATACAGGCACAGCTCCGCGTAGGAGTTGACGCCCCCGGAGCACAGCACATTTTCGTTGTCCACCACCAACTGCTCGGATTTTAAGGTTATATCCGGGTATTTGTTCCTAAAAAGTGCAGCGTAGCCCCAATGCGTTGTCGCAATCTTGTCTTTTAGGATCCCCGCCTCCGCCAGGACAAATGCTCCCGTGCAGATACTCGCCACCGCGGCACCTTTTCGGTACATTTTGCGGATCCATGTTACCGCCTTGGCGATTTCCTCGGTATCCTCTAGATAGTCGCCCGAGGCGACAATGATCAAATCTGCCTGCTTGGCCGTATCAATAGTTTTGTGGGACTGTACTTCCAGGGCGTTCAGACACCTTATGGTGGGCTGGGAAACGGATACGATTTCGACCTGAAAAAATGGCGATGGGTTGATGGCACAAATCTTATTGTACAGCATACCGGCCTGGGCGAATATGTCCATAGGTCCACAAATGGTCGATGCAAGGGAATTGTTCAATCCGAGTATTGAAATTTTTTTCATAATCGCAAAGCCCGTAAATTAAGGTGTAAATAAAGGTAAAGAAAAGATCGGTCGGGTTCGCATTTTGTCACTACAGGGCCCTGAGTATGTCGTTATCGACCCTACTTTTAAGTCTGGTCAATGGCTTAATTTTGTTCGTGTCAGCGTTTTAACCATAAGGGAACATGAAAATAATCTTAAAAAGGGCCTACGAAATATCACGGGAAGACCGGGGAACCAGAATACTGGTGGACAAGTTTTGGCCGCGTGGCATAAAAAGGGAAACGCTTCAGGTCGATTATTGGGCAAGGGACCTCGCGCCGTCCGATACGCTCAGAAAATGGTATCACAACAATCGGAACCAATGGGAAGCGTTCAGGGAAAAGTACCATGCGGAACTGTTGCAAAATAAGGAAGCCCTGGAGCAGCTCCGGTCCAATATAAGGGATAAGGCCCCTTTGATGCTCCTCTACAGTTCCAAAGAGGAAAAATACAATAATGCCGCAGTGCTAAAACAATTTCTTGAAACACAAACCGTCCGCGCCCGGAAGGAAGTGGAAAAAACCTTTACGTTCATGATTCGAGAGGCAAAGCCCCATGATTTTGGGCGACTGAGCAGCCTGATGGTTACCGAGTATGGTCACCTTGCCGGTTTCCCGGGCAGGGATGTGATGCCGGATTATTACGAGATGCTCGATGCCATCGGAAAACAGGACATACCCCCTGGCACCAAGCTCATCGCTGCCGTTTCCGAAACGGATGAACTGCTGGGCGGGGTGGTGTTCATAGACGATATGAAGCACTATGGTTCTGGCGGTACTGCGAAATATGTGGCCAATGCCGCGGGCTTCAGATTGTTGGTGGTCGCTTCATCGGCAAGGGGTCTGGGAATTGGAAAGGCGTTGGCAGAGGAATGTGTTCAACGGGCAAGGAACAAAGGCCGATCACAGGTCGTCATCCATACTACGGAGTCCATGAAAGTGGCTTGGAAGATGTACGAAAGAATGGGATTCCAGCATTCCCTGGACCTTGATTTCTTCCAGCACAGTCTATATGTGTATGGATTCAGACTTTCTATTTAAATCGCCAAAACACGAATACGCAGCCCTTTGTACCCCTCCGGGACCATCCAGGGGAGCTCCGATAAAAATTAACATTTCTCCCTTACCAAGACGCTACATATTATGTAGTTTTGCTATCTAATATGTAGCAAATAGGAATTATGGCATTACCCGTACCAGGAAAACCCGTTAGAGGCTCGAGGTCAGGAGCGCCCATTATGGCGCTTTTGGACCTTTTGGGAAGAAGTTGGGCCATGGGCATCATTTGGCACCTCTATAGCGGGCCGAGCACCTTTAGGAAACTCCAGGAATATTGCGAGTCGATATCACCGACCACACTCAACAAAAGGCTCAAGGAACTCAAGGATTCCCATCTCATTGAAAGAACGATGGACGGGTATGCACTGACGCGGCACGGCAAGGAACTCTACGACCTTATCGCCCCCTTGGGCGGTTGGGCAAAGATTTGGGCGAAGAATTTTAAATAAGTGGACTATGATGAGAAAAATTGACAAACCGGTTCCCGGAGAGTATCCGGAATACTCAAAAATCTATATGGACCTATTGGAGGACGACGGACAGATCCTTGAACGGTTGTGGCGAAACTTCATCGCCATCAGGGACTTCATATACAAAGTTCCCGAGGAAAAGCTGTACTATAGGTACGCCGAGGGCAAATGGACCATTAAGGAAATTCTGGTGCACCTTATCGACGATGAGCGCATTTTCACCTATCGGGCATTGCGATATGCCCGCAACGACAGCACCCCTTTGCACGGTTTTGATGAAAACAGCTACGCCAGGTTTTCCAATGCGAACCGAAGAAGTCTGTACAGCATCTTTGACGAATACGAGGCAGTCCGAAAATCCACACTCTCCCTCTTTCAGAACCTGCCGGAGGACTGTTTTTTGAGAAGTGGCAGCGGTATCGAGATCGATAACAGCATCGTCAATGAAAGAACGGTGAGGGGATTGGTCTATCATATTGCGGGACACGAACTGAGGCATTTCAATGTGATCAAGGAGCGGTATTTGGATATGAAGCTGCCCCCAGAGGCCTCGACACGAAATTGTGCAAAGGCAAAATCCACTGAAACCAACGGTGGGCCGTTCCGAAGTTTGGAAGGGAAAAAACAGTAATTTAAAAAACGGACAACCACATAAACAGCGATACAATGAAAAAGCATAGGTTAAGAGGTTTTTTGGTCATACTTTGGCTGCTACACCTGGCAATTTTTAAGGTTTCAGCCCAAGCCGACTGCCGGCCCGTTGAGGAACTGAAACGTTTGTACACCGATAATACGGAATTCAGGACCACCGTGGACAACATGCTCGAAAATGTCCACGACCTTCCGGACGGTTCCCCAAACCCGTGGCGGGGCAAGACCGTGGAAGACCTGTACACCTTCTTGAACGAATGGTTCTATTTCCTTCCCGGTACGCAGAACGGTCTGGACCGCATTCTGGAGTTTTCATTTTTGTATTATAAAAACCCGGATGGCATGAATTTCATACGCAAGGAGCCCGGTCGGGCCTGGTCCTTGGGCTTTGCTGAGGAAAGGGGCAAATATATGGATAGTCCGGCCTCCACAAAAAACATAGCGCTATGGCTTTCAGATCCGGGCCTCCCCAACGAAGACTTTGTCGAGCCCGCCAATGGGTTCCGATCCTTCAATGAATTTTTTATACGGGACTTAAAACCGGGGGCCCGTCCCATAACGGGCATCAATGACAATTCGGTTTTGGTATCCCCCGCGGACGGTGTCATCAATATGATAAACAACGACCTACAACTGGATACCGAAATCCCGACGAAGGGGGGCATGACCCTGAGTTTGACAGCGCTTCTCGACGCTTCGTCCTTCTGTGACAAATTTGTCGGGGGCACGGCATTGGCGGTTTTTTTGTTGCCTACCAACTACCACCATTTTCACGCGCCCATATCCGGCAAGATGGTAGAATCGAAGGAAACGGTCGGGGACCGACTTTTCGGGATGCCCGATATCTTGGATATCATAAACAAGGGGAACATCGCCTACAATAAGGATTATAGTGTGTTCCAGGATTTCAGGCACGGATATTATATCATCGACACCGAAGACTACGGTCACGTCGGGATGGTTCCCATAGGGTTGCAGACCATTGGCTCGGTGGTTTTCGAGGAAAAGTTCAGGAATGTGGTAGAAAGTAGTCCGGTAGAGGTGTACAAGGGCGATAAACTGGGGCATTTTGCCTATGGAGGGTCAACGGTACTGTTGCTGTTTGAAAAGGACAGGCTCAACGCGGTCAGTGTACAGTTGGGCCAAAAAATTGGGAGCTTGAGGAAGTAGCCGGGCAGGTCCTGCATCGTTCGCAAGGATGGCCCGGGCGAGCTTTTTAATCTTTATCCAGATCGATTTCGAACAGACAAGCGGGGGCGGTCCCATAATGATCGGGAAGCCCATCGGTATTTTTCAGGTCGAAGAGCCCGAGAAACGTAAACCCGACCCGGGTATAATGTTCGATCAGGCGCACATTGTGTCCCAGGGTGTCCAATCGGATAAATCGCTTGTTCTTGGATTTGGCATAGTCTTTTGCCCATGCAACGATAGTGGCCACATAATTGTTTCCGCGAGCGGATGGGTGGGTGGCAATACGGTGTATATAGATGGCAGGATCACTGTTCCGCTCCCCCCAAATCTGGGGGTCATTGAATGCAATGGCCCAAAGACAGGCAATTTTATCTTCTATCAACAGTTTCCATTGGCGATTTTCGATGATCTCGGTTTCCACGAGGTCCCGCTCAAATTCGGGCCACACCACCACCCCTTTTTTGGTTTTCTGGTACTCCGACGCGATACGGTACAGCCGAAATATCTCATCGATATCCCCTAAAGTACAGTTTACAATGTTCATGGACCGTTGTTTTCTGGATGTTCCGTTTCCTATGGTCAATAATACAAATTTCAGGTGAACGGCCCGGTCATAAAACCCGAATCTTGCTGACAAGGTCCGAAATTGCCGAAAGCGGTACCAAGGCCATTACCGGTCCGCTTTCGGTTTCCCGATCCGATTCGCACGGAATATCCCGGCGCCTTTCGTTGAATCTATCACATTTAATCGATAAACCTTGATATATACTCGCTGTCACCGCTTTCATTATAGGAGAATTAGCTTTATTTTTGGGATGTTTTTGGTGAAATGCTTGGTCATGGCGGAGTGCTAAAGGTGCCATGAAGTATGATTTACCTCAAAAATTGGTGATTTTATGCAATTAGGAAATGTGGGACAACAGTTGTCGGGAATCTTGGAAAATACTGTTGATGCGGAGGTTGGAAATTGGTTGGCCGAGAAAATTGACAAGATCATCACCGATGGTTCAACAAGGGACATGTACCTGACCTATAGTCTCATTGCTTCCAAAATTCCGCCCAAAAATATCCCAAGTGCGCACCTGGAAGGCGATTTGGGAGCGTATCTGCAACTGCAAGGGGCAAATGTCCAACAGATGGCAAGAATATATTTGTTGGTCAGGGTATTGGAGGCCGACAGGGAGTCATTTGCGCCCAAGGTGGCCAATATCATCCAAGTAGCGGATACCGGGGAGCTGGAGACCTTTTTAAAGTTCCTGGTACTGTTGCCCCGTCCCGAAGATTACAAAACCCCGGCCGTCGATGCGCTGCGGACCAATATAGCAACGGTTTTCAATGCCATAGCGCTGAACAACCCCTATCCCGCGCGGTTTTTTGATGAGCAGCAGTGGAACCAGATGTACCTCAAGACCGCGTTTATGCAGGGCGATCTGAGCGCCATATACCAGATCGACCAAAGGGCGAACGGGGAACTGGCCCGGATCATATCGGACTATGCCCATGAACGATGGGCGGCCTCCAGGGATATCGACCCCTATTTTTGGCGCCCCGTATCCCAATTTTTGAATACGGCCCTTTTGGAAGATATGGAACGTTTGCTGGAAAGCAGTGACCCCTTGGAGAACAGGGCGGGCGCACTTTGCTGCTATTTTTCCGATGCCCCCGGGGCCAAAAAACTACTGGAAGGCCGTTCCGAATGGATAGAACAGATTGAAAACAAAACACTAAGCTGGAAAACCCTTAAAGATTGATTATGGAAGAAAAAATGATGTTTATTGATCCGCATGTACACATGTCCTCACGAACGACCGATGACTACGAGGCCATGGCAGATGCCGGGGTGGTAGCGCTCATTGAACCATCATTTTGGCTGGGGCAGGCACGTACCCAAGTGGGATCGTTCCAGGACTATTACAGCAGCCTGGTGGGATGGGAGCCCTTTAGGGCCAGCCAGTTCGGTATACAGCACTACTGCACCATCGGCCTCAATTCCAAGGAGGCGAACAACGAGGCCCTGGCCGAACAGGTGATCGAATTATTGCCCCTGTACGTGCACAAGGAAAACGTGGTGGCGATAGGGGAGATAGGCTACGACGACCAGACCCCGGCCGAGGACAAATATTTCAGGATCCAGCTGGAAATGGCCAAGGAACTCGGGATGGTCGTACAGGTACATACCCCGCACCGCGATAAAAAGGCGGGGACCATCCGAAGTATGGAGGTATGCCTGGAGCACGGCCTCGACCCGGCAATGGTGGTCATAGACCACAACAACGAGGAAACGGTGAAAGAGGTACTGGATAGGGGGTTCCTGGCCGCATTCACCATCTACCCCAAGACCAAAATGGGCAACGAGCGCATGGTGGCGGTGGTCAAAAAATACGGCAGTACCAACATCATCGTGGACAGCTCCGCAGATTGGGGCGTCAGCGATCCGCTGGCAGTTCCAAAGACGGCGAACCTTATGTTGAAGAGGGGGGTGGCCAGGGAAGATGTTGTAAAGACCTGCTACCAGAACGCGCTGGACGCTTTTGGAAAGAACGGGAAGATGAAGGAGTCCGATTGGCTGGACCCCGAGGGCATCAACCAGACCAAACTGTACAACGATAACAGCGTATTGCGCGGTCAGGAACCCAAAGTGGATTCGGATAAAATCGTTTAGATGAACGCCGTTCTAAAAGGATATCTACGATTGGCCCGCCCGGCCAATCTACCGACCGCCGCCGCCGATATTTTGGCCGGTGTCGCGATCGCAGGGCCGCTTGCCGCTGGCGGGGCGTCCCTCCCCATAAGTTCCAATATTGCCCTTCTGGTTTTCGCCTCCGTGTTCCTATATGCCGGGGGAGTGGTGCTCAACGATGTGTTCGATTTTGGAATCGACAAAGAGGAACGGCCCGAAAGGCCCATCCCCAGCGGATTGGTACCCCTGAGGTCGGCCGCGGTCTACGGAGCACTATTATTGGCCATTGGTGTTTTTCTTGCCTTTTATGCCCAGAGGTTCAGCGGCTATGTTGCCCTGGCCTTGACAGTTTCCATTGTGCTGTACGACGCCTTCTCGAAAAAGTACGGTTTCCTGGGCCCCTTGAACATGGGAATCTGCAGGGGACTGAACCTGATCTTGGGAATGTCCGTTTTGGGAGAACCGACCTATTGGTGGTATGCGGCTGTTCCGGTGGTGTACATTTTTGCCATCACAATGATCAGTAGGGGGGAAGTGCATGGAAACAACAAGAATCATATTATTTGGGCGGGTATGTTGTACATTCTCGTTATTTTAGCGGTGGTGGCCATTGTTGTGTCCGAAACGGGCAATGTATTTCAAGTTACCCCATTTTTGGTGCTTTTTGCTATTTTGATCTTCAAGCCATTGATCAATGCATATCGAATGAATTCACCCAAAACCATAAAGAAAGCGGTAATTGCCGGTGTACTTTCTCTGATCGTCCTGGACGCATCGCTCGCGGTCGGCTTTTCCGTCTGGTGGTACGGCCTTTTATTGCTGGCATTATTGCCTTTATCCATACTTTTGTCCAAAATTTTTGCCGTTACTTAAACAAGGCCCATGCAGTTGAAACCTATAAAACAATCCTTTGCAGTCGCGTACGAGTACAATTTGCACTTTACGCAGGGACTGTTCGATTCCCAGAACACCTTGTTCAGGGATATCTTTGACAGTTATAAGAAGAACGAAAGGGTAAAAGTGTTTTTTGTGATCGACCAAGGGGTCGCCGATCATCATCCCGATCTGAAGCAAGGGATAAAAACCTATTGCGAACGGTATTCGGATAATTTGGACCATACCGGAAGCCTGGTCGTCCCGGGCGGCGAACAGTGCAAAAACGACTATGGCAACGTTACCGCGGTCCTGTCCGCGATCAATACCAATGCCATATGCAGGCACTCGTTTGTGGTGGTCATCGGTGGAGGTGCCATGGTAGATATGGTCGGCTATGCCGCGGCCATCGCACACCGGGGGGTGAAATTGATCCGTGTTCCGACCACCGTGCTCTCCCAGAACGATTCTGCCGTAGGGGTGAAGAACAGCATCAACAACTTCGGGAAGAAGAACTTTGTGGGCACCTTTGCACCGCCCTATGCGATCATCAACGATACCGATTTCCTGCATACCCTGGAACAGCGTGACTGGATCGCCGGTGTTGCGGAGGCCGTGAAGGTGGCCCTGATCAAAGATGAAAAGTTCTTTGCCTATCTTGAGGAAAACGCCCAAAAGCTGAAGGATAGGGATATGGCACCGATGCAGTACCTGATACACCGTTGTGCCGAAATGCACATGCACCATATTGCCCAGGGCGGCGACCCCTTTGAAAGTGGATCTTCCCGGCCGTTGGACTTCGGACATTGGGCCGCCCATAAGCTCGAACAGATGACGGACTACAAACTGCGGCACGGGGAGGCGGTGGCCAAGGGCATTGCCCTGGACATGACCTATGCACAAATGACGGGGCTGATTTCCGCTGATGCCCTCAAACGTATCCTGACCGTTATGGAGCGCATGGGCTTCGACCTGCACATCCCCGTTGGATCGGATAAGGACATCACAGACCTCTTGGTGGGCATCGAAGAGTTCCGCGAGCATCTGGGCGGGGAACTTTGTATCACCCTGATATCCGGGATCGGAAAAAAACACGATGTGAATACGATCGATCTAGATCGTATGCAGCAGGCGGTCCAAGTGCTGAACGATAGCTGTAAAATAAAAATAGACCACTAAATGCGCATAAATACCCACCATCAGCTCACCTATTGCACCAATATCCATCCGGGCTCCGATTGGAAAAACACCTTTGATAGCCTTAAGGCATACGTCCCCAACATTAAAGACCAGGTAGCTCCCGACGTCCCCTTCGGGCTTGGGCTGCGCTTGTCGAACAAAGCAAGCGAGGAATTGGCCCAGAGCGATCGGCTGTCCGAGTTTAAACAGTGGCTGCAACAAGAAGGTCTTTACGTGTTCACCATGAACGGTTTTCCCTATGGAAACTTTCACGATGAACGGGTCAAGGACGATGTGCACACCCCGGATTGGACCACCCGGGAACGGGTCGATTATACCAAGCGCCTTTTTGGCCAACTGGCCGAGTTGCTTCCCGAGGGCATGTCGGGGGGTATTTCCACCTCGCCCATAAGCTACAAGCATTGGTTCGCTACCGAAGCCCTCCGGGAAAAGGCCTTTGAAACGGGTGCCCTCCATCTTTCGGAAATTGTACTGCAATTGTACGACCTGGAGCGTACCACCGGCAAATACCTGCATTTGGATCTGGAGCCCGAACCCGACGGATTTCTGGAGAACAGTGATGAGGTGCTGTTGTTCTTTGAAAAATATTTGGTGCCCATGGCCACCCCGGCCGTAAAGGCCCATACGGGAAAGGAGGGAACGGAGGCCGTCGAACTGATCAAAAGGTACATCACGGTCTGTTACGATATCTGCCACTTTTCCCTGGCCTACGAAGAGCCCGAGGATACCTTTCAAAAGTTCCGCCAAGCCGGAATCGCCATTGGCAAGATCCAGGTAAGCGCCGCTTTGAAGATCCTGTTCAACGAACAGGGCAAAGATGCCATTTGGGAATCGCTTTCGAACTTTGACGAGCCCACCTACCTGCACCAGGTGACCGAAAAATTGGACGGAAAGGTGAAAACCTACAACGACCTACCCGTTGTATTGGCCGAACGCAACGATTTTACCGAACTGAGGGCCCATTTCCATGTACCCATTTTCCTGGAGCGTTTCGATATGCTGTTTTCCACCCAGGACCATATCATCAAAGTGTTGGACCATATCAAAAAGCACCCGGTCTCGGAACATTTGGAGATCGAGACCTATACCTGGGACGTGCTTCCGAAAGAATTGAAACGGGAACTGACCGAATCGATCGTACGGGAGATCAACTGGTTAAAAGACAGAATGTGACCCCATGCAAAAGACCGTTGTCATCAATGTGGTCGGATTGACCAAACGGCTCATCGGGGCGCACACCCCCTTTATCCGATCGTTTTTGGAGCAGGGCCGATCCGCCCTGATCTCTCCCGTGCTCCCCGCAGTGACCTGTTCGGCACAATCTACCTATCTCACGGGCGAGTACCCCTCGGAGCATGGAATCGTGGGGAACGGATGGTATTTCAAGGACGAATGCGAGGTGAAGTTCTGGAGGCAGTCCAACAAGCTCGTCCAAAGTGAAAAGATCTGGGAGAAGCTCAAACGGCACGACCCGGAGTTTAGCTGCGCCAACCTTTTTTGGTGGTACAATATGTACGCCACCACCGATTATAGCGTTACCCCGCGGCCCAATTACCTGGCCGATGGGCGAAAGATCCCCGACATCTATTCCCATCCCGCGGGTTTGCGCGATACGTTGCAGGAGGCGCTGGGAACCTTCCCGCTCTTCCATTTCTGGGGCCCGAAGACCTCCATAAAGTCCAGTCAATGGATCGCCGATGCCACTTTGAAGACCGATACAATGCACGATCCAACGCTCACCTTGGTGTACCTGCCGCATTTGGACTACAATCTGCAGCGACATGGTCTTGATTTTGAACACATCGCAAAAGATTTGAACGAGATCGACGGGGTGGTCGGGCAATTGCTGGAGCACTATCGGGAACAGGACGCCAACATCATCCTGCTCTCCGAATATGGGATTACCGATGTGCACCGTCCCATCCACCTGAACCGTATCCTACGGAAAGAAGGGTACATCAGTATTCGGACGGAACGCGGATTGGAGCTGCTGGATGCCGGGGCGAGCAAGGCCTTTGCGGTGGCCGACCACCAGATCGCACATATCTATCTGAACGACAAATCCCTTGGATCCAAAGTGAAGGAACTCTTGGAAAAGGTGGAGGGGGTGGAAAAGGTGCTGTCCGGGGATGACCTGAAAGAAGCCAAACTGCAGCACGACCGCTGTGGGGACCTCGTGGTCGTGGCGGACAAGGATTCCTGGTTTACGTACTATTTTTGGCTGGATGACAAAAAGGCCCCGGACTTTGCCCGAATGGTCGATATCCACAAAAAACCGGGGTACGACCCCGTGGAAATGCGCACCGATCCCAAGGACAAGCTGGTCATGGCGAAGGTCATCGGCAAATTGCTCAAAAAGAAAATGGGCTTTAGGACGGTATTGGATATCATTCCGTTGGATGCTACACTGATCAAGGGCTCCCACGGCAGAATTCCCGAAGATACCGACGATTACCCCATTTTCATCACCAACAATACCACATCGGTCCTGGAAAAGAAGATAGCCCCGACCCAGGTGTTCGGGCTTTTGGAAGACCATGTCCTGTCGCCACGGCCCTAGTGTCGGAACAGGGCCCTGACCAGTTTTCTTTCTCCGGGCCTATTCCCCAAAAACGGAACTTTTCGCTTGTGCTGGGCCGACAAATTCGCGCAGGTAAATGGCACCGCCCGTTTTTTTCCGCGACTCGGTGATCCACGAGATCATTTCCGGTGAGACCTGGCTTTTGTGGCACTTGAGGGAGATCATCGCTTTTTCGGCGTCCGCTTTCGAGTACGGTACCCTGGTCTTGAGGTAGGTCGAGTCGATTCCGGCCAATTTTTTCCGTTCCGGGTCCTCGATCAGCTGGGCCGGGGTGCCCACATAGTACAAGGCCATAGGGTGGTCCCAGACCTTGCCCAGGAACACTTGGGTGACCGAGGCACCGACCAACCGATGGTCCATATGGGTACTTCCGCCATCGGGGCCCCAGCTGATGAGTACATCGGGCTTTTTGTCCGTAACGATCTGGTGCAGTTCGTTGATAAGGGCCTTGGCGTGCGGCACGTGGCCGTCATAGCCCTCGCCCGCCCGGAGCTGGTCGTGGTAGTCCAAATGGATCAGTTCGGCCCCCAGCTGTTCCGCGGCGCACTTCATTTCCTCCTTGCGGATGGCGACCAGGCCCTCGCCGGCCTCCAGCCCGGAGAAATCATTGGTCCCGTACCGCCCGTCCGTGCAGATCACCAGATATACCTTGGTCCCTTCCCGGGCATATCTGGCCAGCATCGGGCCAACGGTCATTTCATCATCCGGATGGGCAAATATGGCCATGAGCACCTTGCCCTCATCGGCCTGCTGCGCGTTCAGGGTGCAAGTACCCAAGATCAGGGACGCTAGGCAACAAAATTTTACCATTGGGGCGAAAGGGAAGGACTGACGGGAAAACGTGGGCTTTTTTGGATGTCTCATGATGGATGGATTTAATGGACCGGACCGAAAAGGGGTCCGATCATTAAAAATAAGGCTTTTGGAACGTTCCTTTTACCGTTGGTCCCGTAATTTAAGATCAAGGACGGTTTTGGCCTTTATGCACCGTCCCGAAACACCAATGTTTTAGGGGGATGGCAATTATGCCCTGGGGTTTTTGAAATTATGCCCTGGGGTTTTTGAAATTATGCCCTAGGGGTTTTATGATTATGCCTTGGGGTTTGTATCAGGATGCCCCGGGGGTTTTGTCAGGATGCCCTAGGGATTGTATCAGGATGCCCTGGGGATTGTATCAGGATGCCCTGGGGATTTTATCAGAATGCCCTAGGGATTTGATTTGTCTCCCTGGATATAGGGTATGCCAAATGGTGCGCAACAAAATGAATATCCACCCTGAAGAAAGGAAAGACAATGGGATGTTCCGAAAAAGGTATTAAGGCGGCCAATGGGATCCATGGCGTGGAATTCCGATTCAATTCCCTATTTTTAGGGAAACGAATGTGCATGGAACGGAAAGGCAGTACCGCTTTGCCCGTGAAGGCCCAATACCAAGAACCGATGCTACCGACCGCTATAGACCAAAAGGAACCGATGTTAAAAGGGATGGTCCCGCTAAAATATGCTTTATGGATGGCCCTATTGGGGGCGGTATTGGTCCTGGGAAGTTGCCGGCCTACCCCGATCGAGGAATCGTGGGCGTACGAAATGGACATGGGCGACGAGATGCCCCACGGGACCATGAAACTGAAAAGGGAGGGAGGGTCCGATCAAATAACCCTGGTTTCGCTCGATTGGGGCACCTTTGAACTCGAGAATGTGGCCATGGATGCCAGTGCGCTATCCGGCGATCTGGAGCTTTTTGGGGACAGTGCCCGCCTTGAAGGTACCTTTCGCGATACGGTTTTTTCAGGAACAATGAAGGTCGATGATGAGGTTTTCCCCTTTGTGGCCCGGAGGCAAACGCAGGAACCCTTTGAGATAGACCGTTCCCATATCGCCTATGTCCTTTCGGAAGCCGACCTGGCCGAATCCGAAAGCGATATCGACCATTCCGGGATCATTGCCGCTACCGACCGGGAAGGGTATCGACGGGGCGAACGGATCTATAGCAACAATTGCATCAACTGCCACGGGAACGAAGAGGTTGAGGGTTCCATACCCTTGTCCACCAAGTTTTGGGAACAGCCCCTAAAGGCCGGTAGCGATGCGTTCTCCATGTACCAGACCATCAGTCGGGGCACCGGGGCCATGCCGCCCCAGCCCTTGCTCACCCCCCGGGAAAAATACGATGTCATCTCCTATATCCGGCACAGGTACATCCGGGAAAATGCAAGCGAGACCTATGTTCCCAACACGCCCGGGTATTTGGCAGGTCTGCCCAAGGGCACCTCCCGTGGACCGGAGACCAAACCCTATCAGCCCTGGGCCGATATGGACTATGGCAATTTCCTTATCAATACCTATGAACTGGTCGATGAAGAGACCGGACCGGAACGCTACCATTCCCCTGGGCCGGCCCCATACCCCGATGAGGACTACTCGGAAAATAATTTTGCCTACAAGGGGATCGCCGTTCGCCTGGACAAGGGGGAGGGCGGTATCGCCAAAGGGAGGGCTTGGATGCTGTTCGACCACGACCTGATGCGGGTGGCCGGTGGCTGGACGGGCGAGGGCTTTATCGATTGGGACGGTATTCTGTTGAACGACAAGCACGAGACCTACCCCAGGACCGTGGGAAAACTCCATTTCGAGACCCCGGTGGGCCCCGGGTGGGCCAATCCGGAAACGGGCTCTTTTAAGGATCCTAGGTTCAAGGCCAGGGATGGCCGGGCCTTTGGACCCCTCCCCAAGAACTGGGCCGACTATAAAGGGCTGTACCACCATGGAGAAAAAATCATCATTTCCTATAGCGTGGGGAAGGCCAAGATCTTGGAAAAACTGGGCATGGAGGAGCACGACGGGGCAACGGTCTTCACAAGGACCCTGAACATCGGCCCCTCGAACGCACTTTTAAAAATGAGGGTGGCCCCTGAGGGGAACAAGGTCGCCCTTTCCGGTTCCGGGGCGGTCCTGGTCGAAAAAGATGGCCATATCCTGCTCCAAGTGCAACAGGGAACGGCAGCGAAATTGAAGCTCTTCATCGCGGACGCATCGGTAGCGGATCTTTCAGGGTTTGCCAAAACTTCCGCTGCCCCAGAATCCCTGGCGCAATATACTTCCGAAGCTGGGCCGGCCCACTATCCGGAAAAAATCAAGACCACGGTGACCACGGGCACCGAGGAGGGTCTTTTTGCCGTAGATCAATTGACCCCGCCCTTTGACAATCCCTGGGCCTGTAGGATGAAGCTGAGCGGCATCGACTTTATGGAGGACACCGACAAAGCGGTGGCCTGCGCTACCGATGGTGACATCTGGCTGATCTCCGGCCTGACCAAGGGTGGTGGGGAACTGAGCTGGCAACGGATCGGTTCGGGCCTTTTCCAGCCCTTGGGCATCAAGGTCCTGGACGACAAGGTATACGTAATATGCCGGGATCAGTTGGTGCTGCTCCGAGACTTTGACGGGGACAACGAAACGGACTTTTACGAAAGCTTCAACCACGACCACCAGGTGACCGATCATTTCCACGAGTTCGCCATGGGCCTTCAGGCCGATGGAGCGGGAAACCTCTATTATGCCAAAAGTGGACGGCATGCCAGGGAGGCCCTGATCCCCCAGCACGGCACCTTGTTGAAGGTAAGCAAGGACGGGTCCAGGACCGATATCATCGCCAAGGGGTTCCGGGCCGCCAACGGGGTGTGCATCAATACTGACGGCAGTTTCCTGGTCACCGACCAGCAGGGTTTCTGGAACCCGATGAACCGGATCAATTGGGTGGATGGAAAGGGCAAGTTTTACGGCAATATGTGGGGATACGATCCACCACGGGACAGTACCCGGGTGGCCATGGAACAGCCCATGGTCTGGGTCGACATGCAGTTCGACCGATCGCCCTCCGAACTTCTGTGGGTCGACAGCAAAAAGTGGGGCCCTTTGAATGGAAGCCTTTTGAGCTTCTCCTACGGTTACGGAAAGATACAGTTGGTGCCCCACGAAAAGATCAATAACCAGGTACAGGGCGGGGTCATCGACCTGCCCGGGGTGAAGTTTTTGACCGGGGTGATGCGGGGCAGGTTCAATTCCGGGGATGGCCAGCTGTACGCCTGCGGCATGTCGGCCTGGGGCACCAACCAGATGCTTCGGGGCGGCGGACTGTACCGTGTCCGGTACACTGGAAAGCCCATGACCCTACCCATCGACCTGAAGACCACCGTTTCGGCGGTCCATTTGGGCTTTGCCCTGCCGCTGGATGCCCAGGGGGCGGAAACTGTGGAAAACTATGAAATAAAGACCTGGAACCTGGTACGGAGCAGCAAATACGGTTCCGACCGCTATGATGAGCAGACCCTATCGATCTCCAAAGCGGAAATACGGCCCGATGGCAAAACAGTAAAGCTCCATGTAAAGGATATCAAGCCCGTGGACGTAATGACGATCACCTACGACCTCAAGGATACCGCAAGCAATCCGGTACAGGGCACACTGCAGAACACCATCCACCAGCTGGGTCCCGAAAGCGGGGCACTTTGATGTTCTATGCTTTGCTTGGTGCATTTATTTCAAAAAATATCTTTTTTCAATTAAAATTTATTGTTTTTCGATAATTTTTTGTTCTTTTACGGTATTCAACCAATAGATGTACCATTATGGAAGCGACAAAAAAGATTTATGGCGAAACCTTTATAGAGCTCTTGCTGGTGATTTTTAGGTTGAGCTTCTTCATCACGGCGGTGGGCATCATCTTCTGGGCCATTTACAGTATGGTCCTTTTTCTTACCGATGGCCCGACCGTTCACCAGGCGTTCCCGGTTTTCTTTAGGGGTCAGGGTGAAGGTATTCTGAACGTTCCAAATGACATTGGGGCGGCAAAATTCCGTATGTACCATGCATTGGGTTACATCGTATCGGACAGTGTCCCCAAGGGTTTTTTGGCCCTGTTCAGCGTCATCCATGTTAGCGGGTATATCTTTTGGCTCCTATGTTTTGGGTTAACGATACGTATTCTGGATGCCGCCCGTTTGGGAAGGTTTTTCATTGTGGAGAACGCGATCCGCCTGAGGTACATTGGACTATGGGGCATCGCCTATTTTGTCCTTAACAAATTGATGGTCGTTGTTTCCGCTTCCTATTTTAGTGATAAACTGGCGTTTTCGAAGGTGAATTTCCTCAGTTTTGATTTTTTTGGATGGATTGGCCTAAATTCGCTGTTCGGGTTTCTTTTTCTGTTGGTCATCTCCGAAGCCTTTCGCATTGGTGCACAGTTGAAGGAAGAAAGTGATCTAACCATTTAAGGAACGGGTATGCCCATAGTTGTAAATCTTGATGTGATGTTGGCCAGGCGAAAAATGTCGCTCACCGAGCTCTCCGGGAAGGTGGGCATTACCATGTCCAATCTTTCCATTTTGAAAAAAGGGAAGGCGAAGGCCATCCGCTTCAGCACGCTGCAGGCGATATGTGAAGTATTGGACTGCCAACCCGCCGATATTCTGGAGTATCGTACGGAGGAATAAGTTCTTTAGTACCGTCCCTCCCTATTCCAGATCGGTGATCCTAAGTTGCTTGTCCGCCCAATATTCATCGGTCTGGAACCCGTAGGCAGAGGGTCGATAATCGCCCACCAAGCCTACATCGGCCTTCTCGGGAACGTCGAGCCCCATGGCCCAAAAGGTGCCGTTGATCAACAACCTACGGACCCCTTCGTTGACCAGGTCGCTCGCCGACCCTATGGTCGAGGCAAAGGCCTTTCCCTGGGTACCGCCGGGCAGTTGGTAACTTTTGGCCCAGGCGATGGGCATCAGCGTGTCGTTCACCCGGAGACCGTTGTTGTTCACTTCGGCCACTAGATCGTCCGAAGGTTTCATTCCATAGAACAGATCGTTCTCGTCATATTCCCCTTTCCGGTCCATTACCTGCCCCAGAACAATGGGCTGGCTATCCCCTGGAAGCGGTAAGCGCACGCCGTAGACATCGGTAGATCCCCAGATATCGCCAGGAGCGATGCCATTGGCGATGGGGTGCGTTTCCGAACCCTTTGCCACGATGCCCCTTGTGCTCTGGTGTTTGTGGTGCCCGTGGTGCGATATCCATTTTTCTCCCAGGACCAAACGGCCAAAACCATCGGTCCACTCCGTCTTGTCTCCGGCATAGTAATTGCCGTAATGTGTAAAATTGGATACAGAACCTTCCTCAAAATTAAAGGCATGGGTGGCGGTACGAATTCCCAAGACCGGTTTCCCAGCGCTCAGATAGTCATCGATGAACTGCATTTGCCCATCGGGAAGTGCCCGGAAGCGGGTAAAAATGACCATCATATCAGCGGTGGCCAAAGCTTCCAGTCCCGGAATGTTCCCTACGTGGTTGGCATTGACGATCCCAGGTTTTTCGGGCTGCTGGGCGAACAGTACGGTACATTTAAAACCATGGTGCCCGGACAAGATCTTGGCCAATTGTGGCAGGGCCTCCTCGGATCGGTATTCCTCGTCCCCGGAAACAAGAACGATGTGCTTTGCCGCTTCGTCCTTTCCATCGAAGACCAGCCATTGTTTTGGACCCTCTGCCACTTCTTCGGAAACGGTCTTTTCCTTTTTTTGGCCACAGGCCATCAACAAACCACAGATCAATAGACAATAAATTCTTTTCATGTTCAACGTTTAATATAGATTTATTCTTCGCTCTTTTAAGGATTTGGGTCCGTATTTGGCCCTTCTTACTTTAACTATCGTACTCCCCACTTCCAAATAATACGCGACGCACTGAGCGCTCTGCACAACGCGCAATATAGTTCATTGCGAACGGAGCACGGTTTACTGTCAATTTTTCATTGCCAATTGTTTATTGTCCACGTCCCAGCATGTTCAAAGGGCCATTCCATCCTTGATGAACTGGAGGCCCTTGGTGTAGACTTCCTCCGAGGGAGAATAGTCGCGCCATACATTGATGGCATTGGCAAATTCGGGGATGATGGTACTGAACGCCTCAATGGTCAGCCAACCATCGTAATCGATCTCCTTTAGGGTGCGGAACACCTCGTCCCAATTCACCTGGCCGCTTCCCGGGGTGCCCCGGTCGTTCTCACTGATGTGCACATGCCTCAGATAAGGGGCAATGGTCTTGATGGCCCCGGCCTGGCTCTTTTCCTCGATATTGCTGTGGTGGGTATCGTACATGGCGCCCAGACTGGGATGGTCTACTAGCTCGGCCATTGTCCGCAGGTCCGCCATGGTATTGTAGAGGTAGCATTCAAACCGGTTGAGGGCTTCCGGCGCCAGAACGATATTTGCCTGGGCGGCCCATTCGGCCGCTTTCCGCAACATCTCAACGCTCCATTGCCGTTCCTCCTGGGTGGGGGGTTGGCGCGTGAAATAGGCAAAACTAGAGTGGAAGGGTCCGCAAATGACCTCAGCATTGACCGCGGCCCCCACATCTATGGCCCATTTCAACCTTTCGAGTCCGGCTTCCCTTGTTTTTAGGTCCGGACTGGCTATGTTCTCTTCCGGTGCAAGGGAGGCCACGCAGGTCACACCCATATCGATATCCGAGAAATGCCGGCCCAACTTCGAGTAGTGCGGTACATCGCCCTCCCCCAGAAACAGTTCAATTCCGTCGTATCCGGTCTGTTTCAGTTTATCAACGATACCGTAGTGTTCCTCCGTGACATGGTTTGTCCAGAGCAAGAGGTTCATTCCAATCTTCATATTCTTTTTATCGGTTGTACTTTATTTTCAAAAACAACACCCCCGCCCGAAACAGGTAGGGGGTGTTGTAAAATTATGTTTTCTGGCACATACTGAATTCCAAATGGCCGAAAAATCGAATGTTCCCATCATGCCGCAACCGCAGGATCGGCCTTCCTGTTCTTCACCCAAAAATAGAGTATGGTGAACAGCACGATCAGTATGCCCGGGAACAGCACCATGGTCCCCAAGGTGGCCTGACCGGCAACCAGTTCCAATTCGTCGCCCGTAAGTCCCTGCGCTGCCGCCTCTGCCTTGTCGGAATCGATCCATCCACCGATGATCGGCTGGAATATGGAGGAGGAAAACATCCCCACCGCACCCAGGATCGACATGCCCAGGGCCCCGCTCTTTGGAATCTTATCGGCAATGAAGCCGATCATGTTCGGCCAGAAATAAGCAATACCCAATGCAAAGAAGATCGCGGCCACATAAGCCATGGTTCCGGTCTGCGTGCTAAAGAGATATACTCCTATCGTGGCCAGCACCGCTGAACCGAGGAGCACGCCCGTTTGATCGAACTTGTGTACCATTTCCCCTCCAAAATAGCGCGCAACGGCCATAAGACCCGTTACCAGGGCCAGGATCACCATCGGATTGGCACCACTTTTGGACAAGATCAGACTGACCCATTGTTGCGGACCGAATTCCGAAATTGCGGTCAGGGCCATGCAGGCCACCATAAAGAGGAACAAGGGCGAGATCATCGCTTTTAGGTTTCCGCCCAGTGTAGCGGCCTCTTGTACTTTTGCCTTGGGCCAGGGTTGTGCAAAAAAGAGATAGGCATATATTAAGGTAGGGACCATGATCACCCAGATCTGGCTTTCCCAGCTCATTCCCGCTTTGGTCATGAAGTTGGAGACCAGGCTTCCTATGACAATGCCCCCGGGGAACCACATATGAAATCGGTTCATCATCTTGCTCATACGCGAGCCTTCGTACGCATCCGCGATCATGGGGTTACAGGCGGCCTCGGTACATCCGTTACCGATCCCTATAAGGAGGGTGGAAATGAGCAGCCCTACATAACTTCCCGAATAGATGGTCATGATGATGCCAACGGCATGGGCGAAAAAGGCAAACTGCATGATTATTTTTCCTCCTACTTTGTGATAGATCAGCCCCCCGATCACCATGGATATGGGAAAACCCAAAAACCACATCGAATTGATATAGCCCAATTGTTCCGCTGTTAGGCTGAGCTCTTCGCCCAATTCGGGCAGGATTCCGGCGCGGATACTAAAAGATAATGCGGTAGTGATCAGCGCAAAGCAACTACCGTAAAAGAGTCTGTTGGCATTCACGGCCGAAACAGGTGCAGAGTTTTCCATAAGTTAAATCGTTTTGAAAATTGTTAGGTTGATTTATTACAGTGTAAAATTATTATTAGCGAATTAATTTAATCCCTTTTTGCGTAATATCATAATAATTTTGCAGCTATGCGATATAATTATCAAAAAAAAACTTATTTGTAATAGCATCCCTAAATTTTTTGCGGAATTGTTTTTTTGGCTAATTTAGGAGGTTCAAGAACGTGGCCCGGAATACCATTTCCAAAATGGAAACAGCACGTGGGCCCGATTTTGTTTCAGTCCTGTACATATTAATATAGCTTCAACAATAAAACCGATAGTATGCAGCAAAACAATTACCCAAAACTGCACAATGCCTCATGGCCCGGTGTGGTTGGTAAGGGACCGGATTCCGAACCGCCCATAGCCATCGATACGATGATCGAGCTTACCGCCAATGCCGAAGTGGACGGAGTGAAGTTCGATGGATTCGATCTCTTTCTCTTCGACCCCCATATGGACATTGATGCCTCGGACGACGGTATCAAAAGAATGGCCGACAAGGCCACGGCCAAAAACCTTGAGATCGGAAGCCTTGTGGCCCCGGTGTGGACCCCGACGGGAGGTGGATCTGCCATGGGTACGGCCGAAGAGCGCAAGCAGTTCGTGACCCAGGTGCGCAAATCCTGTATCATAGGACAAAAGCTTCGTGATCTCGGGGTACGCCCCCATGGGGTCATCCGCATCGATTCCTCGGTAGATCCCGAAAGTTGGGCCGCCGACCCGGTAGGCAATACCAAACTGATCGCGCAGACCTTTCGGGAGGCCTGTGATATTGCCGCAGATTATGGAGAGTCGCTGGCCGCCGAAGGCGAAATCTGTTGGGGGGGCATGCACGGATGGAAGTCCATGGTAAATACCCTGGAGGCGGTGGACCGCCCCAATATTGGCTTTCAGGCCGATATGGCGCATACCCTCCTGTACCTCTTGGGATACAACAAGCCCGACGAACGGATCTTGCCCGAAGATTTTCAGTGGGAAGATCGGGCCACCCTAACGGAAGGCCTGAAAACCTTGACCGCCGCACTGCGACCATGGACCATTGATTTCCACGTGGCCCAAAATGATGGGACCGTCTTTGGGGCGGGTTCCCACGATAAAACGGGTAGGCACTGCCAGGCCGCCGACCCTAACGGAAAGCTTGACATTCCGGTAGATGCGGGGCATTGGCTGCGCAACGAGGACGGCAGCCTTACCAAAAGATTCAAGCACATTTGCTGGGACGGATGTATGTTCCCCAACGAGGTGATGATGCAGCCCAAGACCTGGAACGATATTCTCGGTGCGATGATCAAGGTCCGTGAGCAGCATGGATGGTACGAGGCCGGGTAGTAAGGCCCATATGGTGTTTTACGGACCGGTTGGCGACCAGTGTTCGATAAGCCATAGGCCATATGCAGGGACCGATAACCAATAAAAAATAGTAATCAATAACCTTTAGACATCAATGTCAAATAAAAAAGAACTGAGAATAGGATTAATAGGCTATGGATTTATGGGAAGGACCCATTCCAACGCCTACAAGCGCTTGGGAGATTTTTTCCCGGAATTGCAATACCGGCCTGTACTGAAAGTGGTGTGTGCCCGTAACAAGGAAAGGGTCCAGGCCTTTGCCGACCAATGGGGCTATGAATCCGTGGAAACAGACTGGAAGGCGGTCATCGCCCGCGACGATGTCGATGCCATCGATATTTGCACCCCGAACAATATGCACGCCGAAATTGCCATAGCCGCGGCCGAGGCGGGAAAAATGGTGCTCTGCGAAAAGCCCTTGGCGAGAACGGTCGCCGAGGCCCAGCCCATGGTCGATGCCATAGAAAAGGCCGGCGTGCCCAATACCGTATACTACAACTATAGAAGAATTCCCGCTGTTACCTTGGCAAAACAATTGATCGATGCCGGAAAATTGGGCAAGGTGTTCCATTATCGCGCCAACTTTTTGCAGGATTGGACCATCAGTCCGGAGCTTCCGCAGGGAGGGGAAGGACTATGGCGATTGGACAATGCGGCCGCCGGATCCGGAGTGACCGGAGATCTCTTGGCGCACTGTATCGATACGGCCATGTGGTTGAACGGCGGAATCAAGGATGTCTCGGCCGTTACCGAAACCTTCATCAAGGAAAGGGTACATACGGGAACGGGTGAAGTCCAGAAGGTCGACATCGATGACGCCTGTATCTTTCATTGCCATTTTGACAACGGTTCGCTGGGGCTTTTTGAATCCACGCGTTATGCCAGGGGCCATAAGGCATTGTATACCTTTGAGATCAATGGGGAGCATGCCTCCATTAAATGGGACCTGCACGACCTGAGCCGACTGGAATATTTCGACCATCGGGACGAATCCATAGAACGGGGTTGGCGCTCCATTCACGTTACTGATGGCGATCAGCCTTACATGGATAAGTGGTGGGTTCCCGGTCTATCGATCGGCTATGAGCACAGTTTTGTGCACCAGGTGGCCGATTTCTTTAAAAGTGTGGAGGAGGGAACACCTTGTTCCCCTACCTTTAGGGAGGCCCAGGAAACCCAGAAGGTTTGCGAGGCGGTCCTGAACTCCGCAAAATCGAAAAGCTGGCAAGATACCGGGGTCGACTGGTAGTTTTTGCGAGGTCGTTCACAAAATGGGCCGTGGACCGAAGGTTTGTTCCATAAACAAAAATTCGAGCGATCCTAATAATCTAACTATCTAAAGAAGAATTACGTTACAATGACCAATTCAATAAAAGGTTTTTGCCTGCATGGAAAGGAGCGGATATATCCCGGCTCGGGAGTTTCGGTAACCGGCAATACGTCGGTGGTGGATATGGAAATCCCCAAATTAAGGGAAGGGGAGATTTTGGCAAGGACACTATATACCGGTATCTGCGGATCCGATAATAGCGCCAGTTTGGGCAAACCCAATTTTGATTGGGTGGAACGCCCCAGGGTTATCGGCCATGAGTTCAGTGCCGAGGTACTGGAGTTGGGACCCGGCGACCACGGCGACGTCCGTGTCGGGGACGTATTCACCCCCTTGGCGATGCTGGGCTGCCAAGACGAGGACTGTCCCGCCTGCAGTATTGCCAAATGGAACCTGTGCCCTACCAAACAGATTATCGGTTTCCACAGAAATGGGGGTTTTGGGCAGCAGGTCGTTCTGGAATCGGATCGGGTGGTCCATTTGATCGATGGATTGACCCCTGAACAGGGTGCCCTGGTAGAACCTTTGTCCATCATTGTAAACGCATTGCACAACAAATGCCACATCAAGCCGGGGCAGGATGTCGTCGTCACGGGATGCGGCATCATAGGCTTGATGTCAGCAGAGATTGCTAGGGCGGCAGGAGCAAGGGTGGCCATTACCGGCATTGCCCATGACCGGGAGATCCGATTGAAAAAAGCCATGGAAAGGGGTTTCATCACCCTAGAGGTTTCCCCGGATAATACCCTTGCTACTCAATTGGCCCATGGCGTAGTGGATGGAAACGGCGTTCCCTTCGGGACCCAAGGGAAGGTGGATCTGCTCATCGAGTGTTCCGGGGTTCCCCAGGTGCTCACCGAGGCCATATCGGTGGTGCGGCCGGAAGGGGATATCTGTGTCATCGCGACCTATCCTTCAGAAGTGGCGATCAATGCCACGCACCTTACCCGGACTTCCCTGAACATGAGAGGGTCTATGGGGTCTTGTCGAGACGATTATATGGTCGCGCAAAAATTAATGGTCACCGGGGTATTTCCATCGGAACATTATACCAATATTTACGGATTCGACGATATCACCCAAGCCTTCGAGGATTCGATCAAGGCGAACAATGTAAAGGCAGTCATTAGAATGAATTGAAAAGGATCATATATCCAAAAATCCAACACCTAGTATCCATAGAATATGCACAGAATATTGATTACGGGAGGAACCGGCTGTATTGGTTCGGTAACCATTTATAAGTTATTGCAGTCCACTGAAATTGAGAAAATTGTGGTGGCCACCCGGTCGAACAATACCGATCCCCTTAAACTGTGGTTGGGGGAGGCCATGGATCCCAGGTTGGAATTCGTTGCCCTCGACGTTTCCGACTACCAGGCCATCGAAGAAGTGGTTGCCAAGGTAAACCCTACCCATATCATTCATTTGGGGGCTTATCAAAGCCCGGATTGTTCAAAATACCACATTCGTGGAATGGAGATAAATACGGGAGGTACAATGGCCCTTTTCGATGCCGCGGAGAAGCTTCCGAACCTGGAGCGGTTCGTGTTTGCAAGTTCTGCGGCGGTATACGGCATGCGGTCCATGTATGCCCAGGCCACAATAGGTGAGGAAGTGCCCTTGGCCCCGCCCAATCATTATGGAATCTGGAAACTGGCCGGGGAGCATTTGGCCCGTCTTTTCCATGATAATACCAAAGTGCCCACGGTTTGTCTACGGATCAATACCACCTATGGAAAGGGAAGGGACAAGGGAAAAACATCGGCGCCGACCAATGCCATGAAAGCTGTGGCAATGGGGGCTGTTTCAGGGAAATTATTGCCTTTTGAAATGCCCTATCAAGGGCGCGAGAACTATCATTTTGTAGAAGATGTAGGTGCCCATTTTGCTGCCTGCACCCTGCAACCATTTACCGGTTTTGGGGCTTTCAATATCAAGGGGGAAACCATCCCCATTAAAGACTTTTTGCAAATTGTGGATGAGCAGGCAAACCAGTTGGGCATGGGCGCCCATTCAAGCTCTTCCATAATCGCGGATGCCCCGCCGAATCTTTTTATCTGCGATCTTGACCATGAAAAAATAGATAGCACCTTTACCGACCTGCCCTTGACACCTATTGCCTGGGGCGTTCGGTCTTCCCTGGAGGAATTCAAGGTGATGGCGGAAAAGGGTATTTTGGAATATTCGATAAACACATGAACACGATACGAATAGGATTATTGGGGGCCGGTGATGTGGCCGACCTGCATGCCGAGGCCATCAATGGCCTACCGGGTGCCAAGTTGGTGGGGCTTTGGAACCGAACGGTCGAAAAAGGGGTGGCCAAAGCTGCAAAATACGGATGTAGGACCTATGCTTCCGAAGAGGAGTTGTTCAATGACCCGGACATTGATGCGGTGTTCATTCTGACCAATATGGAAACCCATTGTGAATATACCATTAGGGCCGCAAAAGCGGGCAAGCACATTTTGGTTGAAAAACCGGCGGCTTCCAATATCGCTGAATTGGAGAAGATGCAAGAGGCCATAGCCGAAGCGGGGGTACGATGTATGCCGGTGCACAATTATATTTATGAAACGGGTATCCAGCGTGCCAAAGAGATGATCGAAAGTGGGAAATTGGGCGACATCACCCAATTTTATATGCTGTACAATATCCATCATGACGATGAGATCCGGGCCCGATACCCCGGGGTGATCCGTCAGATATTGACCCACCATAGCTATACGATGCTCTATCTTGCCGGTAGACCGAAGACCATATCTTGCCTAAAACATACCGTGGACGATACATTGGCACCACAGGAGAACGTGGCCATGGCGAATATTAAAATGCAGAACGGGACCCTTAGCCATCTCTGTGCCAGTTTTGCCAATGACGACCATGCCGGTGACCCGTGGACGTGCATCATCAAGGTTATAGGCACTAAGGGCAGCACCCGTTACAGCTATCGCGATTGGGTGATCAATGCCCGAAACGGCGCCCATTCGCAGACCTACCAGTGCTATCCCGAATCCATTAAGAATACGACTACACATTTTATCGACAAGGTTTTGCGAGAAGGGGCCGAGCCCCTGTCCAGTTTGGAAGATGCCATTACCTGTCAACGAATAATAGAAGCGTGCGAACGATCCGTAAGGGATGGTATCCATGTGGATTTTAAACAAAATAATCAGTAAAACGTATGGGGAGTATCAGAAAAAAAGGTATCGAAAATTTTTTATGGGCATTTATCGCGGTGTGTGTCATCTATAGCTGTGACAGTCCGCCGGAAAACCTCCTAAAGGCGAATGAGGGCAGCCATATTGTATTGGTGGGAAATAATTTGGGTTCCCGTATGTTGAATTTTGGTCATTTTGAGACCGAAATGCAGCTCAGGTACCCCGACAGTCTATTGTTTATCCGAAACATGTGCGACGGGGGCAATACGCCGGGTTTCAGGCCACATTCCGCACGGAATTCCCCCTGGGCGTTCCCCGGTGCCGAAAAATTTCAGGAAGAATACGCTCAGAAGTCGGGAAGTATCGGTCATTATGAAACCCCGGACGAATGGTTGACCAACCTAAAAGCCGATGTCATCCTAGCCTTTTTTGGCTATAGCGAGTCCTTTCAAGGGCCGGAGGGACTGGAAAATTACAAGGCAGAACTGCACGCGTTCGTCGAACACACCTTAAATCAAAAATACAATGGGACCAGGGCTCCACAATTGGCCCTGATTTCCCCGATAGCCTTTGAGGACCTGTCCGAAAAGATGGATCTCCCCAATGGCGTTGAGGAGAACAAGAACCTTGCCCTATATACCCAGGCCATGCGGGAAGTGGCCGCTGCGGACAGTGTTTTGTTCGTGGATGCCTTTGAGGAGAGCAAAAAATGGTTTGCAAGCGAAAGCGAGGATTTGACCGCAGATGGTTTTCAACTAAATGATCTGGGCTATCAAAAATTTGCGGATTTTCTGGCCGATCAGGTATTTGGAAAGGAAAAGAGCAGGGCGGAGGAAAATCGTGGCTTGGTCCACGAGGCGGTAATGGACAAAAATTGGTTCTGGCATAACGACTATAAGATTCCAAACGGTGTGCACGCCTACGGAAGACGTTACGATCCGTTCGGTCCGGCAAACTACCCCTACGAAATTGAAAAAATCCGCCAAATGACCGCAATTCGCGATAGTGCGATTTGGGAGGCCACCAAGGGAAAAACAATAGATTTGCCCGCGGCCGATGCCATGACCAGAACACTTCCACCGGTAAAAACCAACTACGACCCGGGCCAGGGCGATGTGGATGCCGGTTATTTGTACGGGCAGGATGCCCTGGACAAGATCAAAGTGCCCCAGGGGTACAAGATAGAACTGTTCGCTTCGGAAAAGGAATTTACCGATCTGGCCAATCCGGTGCAGATGTCTTTTGACAACAAAGGCAGGCTTTGGGTCGGGGTAATGCCTACCTATCCGCATTACAAACCAGGGGACAGCAAACCCAACGACAAGCTGATTATCCTGGAAGATACCGATCATGACGGGAAGGCCGACAAGCAAACTACCTTTGCCGACGATCTGCACTTGACCATCGGATTTGAATTTGCCCCGGAAGGGGTGTACGTATCCCAGGGTACCAACCTTGTTCTGCTAAAAGATACCGACGGCGATGATAAGGCCGACGTTACCGAAATAATCCTGAGCGGATTTGATGATCACGATACGCACCATACAGCAGGGGCATTTGTCGCCGATCCGTCGGGGGCCATTTATATGGGCGAGGGAGTGTTCCTGCATACCAACGTGGAAACGGCGTATGGCCCTGTTCGCGCCACCAATGGCGGATTTTATCGTTATAGCCCGCAACGGCACCATTTGGAACGGACCGCGCAATTGCCGATTCCCAACCCATGGGGGATCGCATTTGATGACTGGGGGCAAAATTTCTTTGCCCATACCTCCGGTCCCGATATGACCTGGATGATGCCGGGAACGATCAGGCCGCGTTACGGACAAGCCTCCCCATTGCCTAAAAACCTGATACAGGAAGAGCATCGGGTGCGACCCACTTCGGGCTTGGAATTTATTTCCAGTCGTCATTTTCCGGATGCGGTTCAGGGCGATTTGATCATCAACAACACCATAGGATTTTTGGGGACCAAGCAACATACCATGGCGGATGACCCCGAAAGTGCCGGATACAACAGTAGGCACAGATTGGATTTGATAACTTCCACGGACACGAATTTCCGGCCCGTTGATATGGAATTTGCACCCGATGGATCACTGTACGTAGTGGACTGGCACAATGTATTGGTGGGGCATATGCAGCACAACGCCCGAGATCCGCTTCGGGACCACGTGCATGGAAGGATTTACCGGATTACCTATCCATCAAGGCCTTTGGTGAAACCGGCGAAGATCGTGGATGCCAGTATCGAAGAACTATTCGAAAATTTAAAGCTACCGGAATACCGTTCACGATATCGCACCAAAAGGGAACTCCGGGCCAGGGACCAGGAGGAAGTATTGGCAAAGCTGGGAGACTGGGTCGAGGGACTGGATAAGGACGATCCAAGATATGAGCACCATGTACTGGAAGCCCTTTGGGTAAGCTGGGGGTTGAACAAAATCGATGCCGGACTCCTGGACCAAATGTTGAATGCAGACGATTTTAGGGCACGGGCGGCGGCCGTTAAAGTCTTGCGCTATAGCGGACATCAGATCGATAATCAAGCGGAATTGTTGCTAAAGGCGGCCCAGGACAATCACTCCCGGGTTCGTTTGGAGGCACTTGTGGCAGCATCCTGGTTGGACAAGGAGGTCGGAAACCCCATCTTGCAGGCTGCGGGCAACAAGCCCATGGACGATTGGATGAAGCTGCCATATGAGGCTGCGGTGGCGCATTTGAACGGATATAATTTAGGTGAAGGAGGACAGTATTCGGAAAAATTTGGCGATAGCAGCTTGAAAACAGCGCTTAAGGGCAAGGAAAAGGAACTGTACATCAAAGGACAGGAAATTTATGAAAGGGAAGGCTTTTGTACTACTTGTCACCAACCCGATGGGAACGGACTGACCGCGTCCCAGTTCCCTCCCCTGGCAGGTGTGCCCTGGGTCACGGGAAATGAAGACCGGTTGATAAAACTGACTCTTAAGGGAATCATGGGACCGATTGATGTGAAAGGCAAAACCTATCCGGGACAAGTACCGATGACCCCTTTCGGCGGAATGCTGGATGATGAGGAAATGGCCGCGGTACTGACCTACGTCAGGAATAGTTTCGGCAACCAAGCGGCTCCCATTTCTCCTGAACAAGTGAAAAAGGTACGGGAAAGCATCAAGGACAAAGAAGGCTTCTACTCGGCGGAAGAACTCTTAAAGGAACATCCGATGGATTAGTTTTCTTTCTGAAACTCAAAAATTTTCTCCATGGGTAGCCACTTTTCCCCTGGCTTGGCCATGGGAAGAGCCTGTTGGTACTCCCACATCAACACTTCCCAGTCCTGGACTTTTGCATTATCGGCGTCCATTTGGGCTTTTTTCTCGAACGAAAAGGAATCCCCGACCTCGATGATCATGAACAGACGGTTCCCCACGCGATAGATTTCCATATGTTCAATACCAGAATCCTGGAGACTGGCCAATACCTCGGGCCAAACATTCCTATGGTATTCCTCGTATTTATCGATCAGCAGGGGGTCGTCTTTTAAATCGAGCGCTAAGCAGTGTCTTTTCATGTATTTGATTTTTTTGAAAAAAGTGATATCGATTGGGGACAAAACCTGCCTTTTATGATGACATCACATTATTTAAATTGGTCTTATTTCAGGATCAATTTACCAAAAACGGACGGTTTATGAAAACTGGCACCTGTTGGGGACCAGGCATACATCCCCCGTTCCATCCCTTGACTCATATCAAGTCGGTAAAAATTGATCTTAATTTCCGTACCGAAGGTGATCTGCTCCCCATTTTCGGACTTCAAATCGTTAAAGGGAATTGCCACTTCCACCGTCCAGCTTTTGTCGATATCGTCGCGCTGGTTGAGCGTGCCATTGACCATCACGGCTGTTTCGATACCCTGTAGATCGAACCGTGCCGTGCTCTCTACATCGATGTTCTGTGGGTCCACAATATAACTGTCGAACAGCACATTGGCGGGGGAGACCTCAATTTCAACGTAGTTTTGGGGGATGTCATCAACATCGATAAAGACTTCCACGGCCTCTTCTTTCTATAGATGGTCGTCCCTTTGCGTATACAGGCTCCAGATATCCGGGTCCATACAGTAAAAACTGAGATACAGCTTATCGGTATCGTAACAGGCCCTTACCGTGGTTGTCAATCTGGAATCGGTAACCGGCTCCGCCGAACGGTTTTCTTCAAGGTACACCGGTTTGGACCGCTTCCATACCGAATCATTGGGATTGCCGTCGATCACGGGAGGTACGGAAGCAAAATTCGCTTCGATCTGTCTTTCTTGTCCGAAAGACGTCGTACAGTGCAAAGTCAATAGGCTACCAAAAAGCAGGCGTGCCATCATCGATTTGGCGTCCAAAAGGACCATCAGGAGGTATAATTTATTTCGCATTCCATCTTATTTATTGGTAAGGGTACCAATGCCATTTCCACACTTTGGCCAGGGCGGCACTAATCTATTTTCAGGAAATTCACGACATTTTGGTAGTAAACCTTGTTCAACACATCGTTCGAAAGCCCCAAGCCTCGGGTAGTACGCCCTCTTAATTCCACGGAATCCGTACTGCTCAGGTATTTCCATAGGCGATCATAGTTCACGTCAAGATTCATTTTTTCCTCTTGAAGCTGGGCCGGGGCCATCGAATCCTGGGGGATGCCGTTGCCAAAATCGGAGCCGAACATGATCCGGTCTTGGTATTTTTCAAAGAATGCCCTTACCTTTTCACTATCCTGTCGTGCCAGATCGCCAAACCTAGCGCCGGGCTCCACACTCATATTCGGGAACCTGTCGAGTCGCGCTGCCACCATATCCACGTCATGGGACATACTGCCAAGGTGGGCACATAGGATGTTTAGATCGGGGTTCTTTTCGATCCAATGATCCCTGGCCGTTATAATCGTTTCGTATGTAGGTATTTCCGGAAAATGGTAGGCGTGGTATTGGGGGTGTTCCTTGTAGTAACCATAATGCGGACTATCTGGATCCAGTTCGCGCCATGCCTGCTCGGGCTCTCCTATGTGGGCCATAACTGGAATGTTTTTGGTTTTTAGGTAGTCCCATATGGGCTGCAGTCGCGGATCATCGATTTGGATGAACGCACCAGAGGCATCCTTGGTCACCATGCCAAAATTCTTCCAAACCTTGACCATCCTTGCCCCGGCCTTAATCTCCCCTTCCAATTGCGCAATGGTTTTCTCGGCAAAATCCGGGGCATCGATTCCAACACCTATAAACGAAGTGCAAAGGAAAAACAGTTCAGGATCCGTCTGGGTATGCGCCAGATATTTGTCCCAACTTCGGCGAATGTCCATGGAATCTTTGTGGAATACGTCGACCAGGACCCCCTGCATATTCCATTTTTCGAAAAAGGCGGGTAGGTAGTCCCGTTTGTGTTGATAGTGGGCGTGGACATCGATTTTTTTGATAGTCCCGGATTCAGCCCCAGCGGCCTGGAGGTCATTTGATGGTTTCTCCCCTGTTTTGGGTTTGCATGTGGCCAAAGCGAGGGCCGTGATCAAAAAAAGCGTCCAATTTTTCATGTATATGGTTTAGAAAATGAGCAATGCTTCAATATGTCTGTTCCAGTTTTGGGTCAACCCCTTGAAATTAGTGATTTTTTCCATACCATTGCATATTGCGTCCATCCCTTGGACATACCAGGGCAAACTCCTATTCCGAACAGCGTGGTTTGTTCTTTATGATTGAAATTTTTGCAAAGGGTTAAATGGATTTTTGTTTCACGCATTTTCGGACTTCCGATAGGGACGGGTGGTACGGTGCTTCACTGGGGCCTTGGCACAATCCCCGTTCGTTTTCCCCATTGCAACCACATTTCCGCCATTTTCCGTACCAATTGCGGATGCGCCGCCGCTAGGTCGTGCATTTCGGTCCGATCTTTTTCCATATCGAACAGTTCCCAATTGTCTAGAGCCAGTTCATTTACCTCGTCCCAAAGGAAGGAGTGTTTTTTGTCCGCTTTGGAAACAAGCTTCCATTTTCCCATTCTAATGGCCCGGTTTCCTTCGTGTTCCCAATAAATGGCTTCCCTTTCCAGTCTTTTCCCTTCAAAGACAGGGACCAGGCTCTTCCCTTCCATGGGCTGGATCTCATTTCCATTGTAGGTTTTGGGATAGCTATTGCCCCCGACCTCCACGCAGGTTGCCATGATGTCCACTAGATGGGCGGGTTCGGTTCGGAACCCACCGATCCCCGAAGTTCCAGAATTGATTTTGGCCGGCCAATGAACGATTAGCGGTGAGGAAATGCCACCTTCATGTACCCAATGCTTGTATTCCCGGAAAGGAGTGTTGCTCGCATTGGCCCAATTTCGTCCATAGGCTGTATAGCCTTCGGGGGGACCTGGCCACCCTTCTTTCATTATCTTAATGGGTTTACCATCCCGGGTTGCCAAGGGCACCATTTCGGTTTGAAGTTCATCAGGGGTCAGGGGTACGATATCTTTTTCATCCGGACGATCCTTCACCCAATCCAACTCTTCCGCACAGGCACCATTGTCCTGTAGGTAAATGATCAAGGTGTTTTCCAGTTCCCCACGGGCCTTAAGTGCGTCCACTACCTTTCCGATGCCTTCATCCATAAGGGTGGTCATGGCCGCATAGGTTTCCATATTGGCCAGTTCCCATTCCCTGTCCGGAACATCAGCAGACCAGGGTTGCACAAATGGATCTCTGGGGGTGAGTTCCCAACCTGTCTTGGTCAGCCCCATTTTCTTCATCCGTTCAAAGCGCTCCCTGCGCACCTCGTCCCATCCCTTGTCGTACTTTCCTTTGTATTGGGATATGGCCTTGGCCGGAGCGTGCATGGGCCAATGGGCAGCGGTATACGACAGGTACAGAAAAAAAGGATGGTCCCCCCGATGCTCCTCAATGCGTTTAACGGCGTAATTGGTAAAATCCGTGGTACAATAAAAACCGTCCCGAGGTGCCACGTATTCATTATCTTCTGTCAATGAACGCGGATCATAAAGACTGCCCGCTCCCGAAATCATCCCAAAGAATTTTTCAAAGCCCCTTTGTCTGGGCCAATTGTGTTTGTCGGGGTTTTCGATCACGTATGGGGTCACATGCCATTTTCCGGACATGTATGTGGAATAGCCTGCCGCTTTCAGGGCTTCGGCAATCGTCACGGCGTTGTAGCTCAAATCCCCCTTAAACGCTGGAGTTCCCCGGTCATCCACCATATGGCCGACCCCGGCTTGTTGGGGATACAGACCGGTAAGTAGGGAAGCACGGGTAGGACAACAACGGGCCGTATTGTAGAACTGGGTAAATCGCAATCCGTTGGCCGCCAGTTCATCGAGCCTCGGGGTCTTGATCTCTCCTCCATAACAACCAATATCCGAATACCCCATATCATCCCCCATGATGAGCACGATATTGGGTGGTGAATCCTGTATCTTGGAAGGAGTGGACGATTCGCAACTTTGATAGAGCATCGCGCTAAAAATTACCAATATCCCCATACGTTTTTTCATGGTGCACTTTTTTGTCTTATCCAAACGGCCGTATTCCCTATTTCTCGGTGCGCCCAGGCATAATATGGAATTGCGATATGGGAGGGACTCTCGATTTTCCCCACACTACCAAAAACCACGGGATCGAACGTGCAACTGAATTTTTCTTCTTCGGCAACCGTTCCTTGAGAACCCCATTGGGATTATCCACTTCTTTCGCACAATTAAGAGTTTTATTATTTCTGTTCACAGTTTGGAAACCAGTATAAGATAAGGATTATAAACTTTCCTCGGGTTGAAGCGTTTTTAGGTACGACACCAGATCCAGGACATCAGAATCGGTCAGGGTATTCAATAACCCTTCCGGCATCATCGATTTCTCGGTTACGTCCCTTGACCGGATTTTTGATTTATTGATTGAAATGGGGTCCTGCCCGACCACCCTTAAGGTAATATTTCGATCGTTTTCGGCAATGATATTTCCACTGTACGTCCTGCCGTCCTGTGTGATGACCACGACCAGCTTATAATCATCTTGAATCTCACCACTGGGGTTGAGAATGTTGTTCAAAAGATAGGCGGTATTGGTCCTGTTCGATCCGGTCAGGTCCGGACCTATTTTTCCACCCTCCCCGAACATAACATGACATGCCGAGCAGGTCCTCTGATAGATGAGCTTTCCTTTGCTGGCATTCGCATTTGCGATGGATTCATCTGAAAGTAATCTTTGGTATTTGTTGAATTGCCCCTGAATATCCCCTGAAATGTCGTCGATGGGTCCCCATATCTCGACAAAACCGCTACCCACAACCCTTCTCATTTGCATGGCCACATAGGCAGGAATATCTTTCCTGGGAATGGTACCTTCCTTGATGGCCCTGGCCAAGCCCCTGCCATATGTCGGCCTGGAGGCAAGGGTTAAAATGGCTTCTTGCTTTTCGGAAGGCGAAAGTTTCGGGTATTTACGGAATAGGGTTTTGCCCAAATCTTCATTTTCGTAGGCAGCTATCGCCCGTATTGCTTCCATACGCAGCTTGGGATCCTCCAACAATCGGGGCAGGGCGGCTTCCAATTCCTCACGTTGGTGCAGGGCCAAATTTTTGATGGCGTTTTGCTTTTGGGCTATTCCGTACCCCGTATCGTTTATGATCGTCATCATTTTTTTCGCAGCTTCCGCATTGCCAAAATGTTGTGCGATTTCATCTGACAAGGGCGACAATCGGGGATTGGATTGAAGGGATTTGTAGACCGACCCCCAATTCGAGGGCTCAGAGCTATCGGAACGACCTTCCAACCCGGCCAGCATCCCATTGAGCAGGTACATCTGTTTATCGGATCCCTTACCTATTTCTGCTACCAATTTTTGAAGCTGGTCCCCGTCGACCAAACGCCTGCCAATTTTCTCGACCAGGGACGGTATTTCACATTTATCCGCCAAGATCAAGGCTGCCTCGGGTCGATCTGCCAAAATGGGTTCTATGCCAAACCACAACATCAGTGGGATGTTCGGATCCCTGCCGTCTTCCTTATATTGCACCAGTGATGCGGCTATATCCCAGCGATCTTCCCGATCCATTCTTTGGAGGGCACCCGCCATATACCGGCGGACCACTGGGGAAGGCTCATTTTTTGCCAATTCCCGGATGGCCTCAATACCTTCTTTTGAAACAGGGGCATCCTCGCCCAAAAACTGGATTGCCCAGGCCCGGACATGTTGATCTTTGTCCCTTAGCAAGGAAATCAATTCCGCTGGGTCCAGGTTTCCGGTAATCCACAAGGTCCAGAGGGCCCGAAGTCTCAAATCCTCTTCATTTTCACCGTCCATAAGATTCTCCAAATGGTCCAAGGCGGCCTTATCGAGCGTCCTTTGTACGGCCCGATGTTGTAGAATGATCCGGGCTCTTTGTGCGTGCCAGTTGCTTTTGCGCTGTTGTAAGGCAACCAACTCCATATCACTTTTGTCGTTCAGGTCATCGAACCTTCCCGGCCAGTTTTCCGCTGCCGAGGTTTCGGGCATAATTCGAAATACCCTTCCGGTTTCCTTATTGAGCACTTCCCCTCCACAAATATCCGCATCGTGCCAATCCAGTACATAAAGACCGCCTTCCGGCCCAACCTCCATGCTAAACCCTACCCATTGTGCGTTGTTGGCCAACATGAAATCTTCACCGTGACTGGCCGTGAACCCAGAGCCCGTTGGTGTTAGAACATCCGAAAGAACGGCATGTTCATGAATATTCGCCATAAAGATCCGCCCCTGTTGATCGGGGGGAAATGCATCGGACTGATAGATTCTCGCTCCGCCATGGGCCGACCGATGTCGATGATCGACGATGGTTTTGATATCCTCATATACATACGGATTGAAATGTTGTCCACCCTGTCTGTGATAAATACCTCCAGGAACAATATGGAATAAATGCGGGATGACACAGGCGGAAATGAACAATTGTCCCTTTGAATCATAATCGATGCCCCAGGGATTGCTAAAGCCGTGCGCCACTACCTCGAAGCGATCCTTTATGGGATGGTACCTCCAAACGCCCCCGTTGATATCCACTCCATCGGCATTCAGAAGATCATCGGGAAAATCTTCCCGATGACGGTAGATCCTTCCTTTGCCCTTGGGTTTTCGAATTACCGATGGCGTGGCAAACCCTTCCAGCCCGTAGAGCCATCCATCCGGCCCCCAGTGAAAACTGTTGATCGTCTCGTGCCGATCCCGGATTCCCCATCCGGTCAATAAGACCTTGATAGCTTCCTCATCGGCCCGGTCATCCCCATTTTTGTCGGGCACAAAGAGCAGATTGGGCGGGGCGCCCAAAAATAGGCCACCATGACCGACAGCGATTGCCGAAGGAAAGGGAATCCCGTCCAAAAAAACCTTTTTGGTATCAGCGACCCCGTCCTGATCCGTATCCTCTAAAATTAAAATTCTGCTATCCCCGAAATTGGAAAAACCATGCCCCCGGGATTCGTAGTCCCGATTTTCGGCTATCCACATTCTTCCCTTATCATCCCAGCAAAATGCCATGGGCTGCGTGATCATGGGCTCAGACGCAAAAGCGTTTACTTCATAGCCTTCCTTGACGGTCATGGCCCGTACCGCCTCTTCCGGGCTCAAGAGCTTGGCATCCCGGCCTTCTTTTTTTGCGAGGTCCCAAAGCGAGGCTGTATTGTACATTCCCTTATCTCCCACGTAATCCCCCCAGAGATCGTCCATTTTAATGGCGTTCAATTTTCCGGTATAGGCCACTATTTGATGTTGAATGGTTTCCACTTCCCCTTTTTTAATATGCCAATCGCCCATTTTGGCACGGACCGGTCCAATCCCCAGTTGGGAATCTACCCGCCAGGTCTGGGGAAAACCTACATTGTCGGGATGATCAAAAATGGCGATATGGCCCCAGTCATCTAGTCCCTCTATTTCCATGCCCGCATCCACCCACATGGCCCTTTGCCCTTCCGCCTTTTCATTCCGTTGCCGCGCGGCGTTCTCCACTTCCCCCTGTATACCTTCCTTCCACGGCATCCTCAGGAACAATCCTCCGTAATCGAATTCGTTGATGGTAATATCGACAAGTGCCTCCCCTTGCCACTCTAAACTCAAGAGATAACTTTCTTTTCTTTCCTTAAATGTCCATGTTTGGGTTTCTTTTAAAATGGGGGCCCCGGTGTCATCGAGCATATGGTATACGGTTTGCCATTTCACTTCTTGCCCCTGGCCGATCAGTACTCGGGCTGACACCTTTTGCCAATGATCGCCTTGGGGGAAATGAAAAAAATCACGCCCGATTTTTTTCTTGACGGCTTCGGGCTTGTTGCGATCATAAAACCACTTTTTTAAGCCAGCGGAATCAATGCCTGTGCCATTTACCCTTGTAAAACCCCAGTAAAGGCCGGTTTGATGAGGATGGTGGCCAGGACTGTACTGCGTTAATTCGGAAGTCGATCCCGGAGCCAAGATGGGATGTAAAAAGGGTCGGAAATCGTCCTTTGTGTTTTGTGTGACAAGGGCAATGGACGCACCTTCCCCGAACACCTGGATGAGGTCGTTCTCCTGTTTGACCATAAAACTTTTTTCCTTTTCAACCTTTGGTGCCGCTGTTTTTCCATTTTTGGATTGACAACCCACAAATAGAATAAGTCCCAGGCATAAAGCGAAGCGTAGTAGCATACGTGTGTTTTAAGTTTAGTTCGACAAATCTAAAGGTCCATATCAAAAACCAAAGTATCCAATTCCGAGGCCTTCCAAGGGGTGATCTGTCCCTGGGTACGAAATCGGATATGACCGACAGTCCCGCTAGTAATTGGAGACTGTGAATGCCCCCAAGAATTTCTTATGTAGGTGGCAATGGCCGCAATGTCCTCGTTCTGTAGGGTAGAGAAAGAGGGCATACTGGGTAAAATATCGGGAGTGCCATATTCTTTGCCATTTACTTTTACCGGGCCCTCCATGCCGTGCAATAAAATCATGGCCAAACGATACTCTTTCCCAACCACCCATTCCGATTTTTCAAGGGGAGGGGCAAACCGAGGTATGCCTTCTCCCTCGGTACCGTGGCAGCTGGCACAGAGGTTTAGATATTTTTGCCGTCCAACGGCGAATACGCCCGGGTCTACTTCGTATTTGGTGTTTTGGCCAGCGCTCGGGGCTTTGGGTTTTCCGGGCCAGCTTAATTTTCGCAGCAGAACCTCCGAAATAGCGGATCCTTCAAGACGGGGCTTTTCAGAAAGAACGATTTCTCCTGCCTCGTTGGCCCCCCTGGAATTGATCATCCCGTTGGTTACGGCTTTTCTTATCCATATTTGATCTTTGGGATAGTCCGCTTCCGCGATATCGAGCAGCTGTTCAAGCTCCGGTCCGAACCCTTTGTTGGCAATTGCCGTCGCCAGCATTTCCACAAATATTTCCTTTTTTTGGTCGTAGTCCCTCCATTCGCGTTTGGCCAGTAGTTCTTTCAATAGCCCTGCTTCTCGGTCCTGTAGAGTACTCATTACCACATCACGGGCGACGGGCAATAAACCAAATTGGGCAAGGAACTTTTGGGCAATGTTATAATTCAACTGGGTATCCAGGGCTCCACTGGCGAATACCATTTGCATTTGTACAAGGGGATGCGCCTGATCGTAGTTTTCTTCAATAAATCGGGTTACTTCCTTTTTTACGCCGGGGTGGCCCGTCTCCAGTCCTATGGCCAGGCGTAAAGCTGTTTGCACCACTTTTGGATCTTCAGAGCTAAGGGCGGACAAATAGACTTCCGCCGTACCCAGGCCCAACCCGTCCAAAGTCCATAGGGCATGCATCTGTGCAAGAGGGCCTCCTTTTTCAACTACTTCATCCAAATCGGATGAAATGGGTCCTCCTTTTTCCACCAGTAGGCGTTGTGCCGTATCTCGGGTCCATCCATTCGGGCTTCCCAATAAGTGGACCAACGTTTGCGCGTCAGCGGAAGAAAGATCGACGCGTTCTTCCTTTTTTTTTGCTTTTGGGATGATTTTCCAGATACGCCCCATATGAATGGGCTTATCCAATTTGCGTTTCAAGGAAACCTCTCGCAAATAGGGGGTCATATACGGGCCGTGTTGGATGATTCCCTTGTACATGTCCACAACGTACAGTGCCCCATCGGGTCCCGGAGCCAACGAAATGGGCCTAAAACGCTCATCCGTTGATGCCAGAAACTCTCGATTTTCATAAACCCCCTGTGCGCTGAGCATAAATCCCTGCTCGATAATTCTATTGCGTTTGATCAAATTGGCCGTTGGTTCGCAAACAAAAGCATTGCCCCTGTAGTTTTTGGGCAGGACATCCCCGCGATAGATCAACGGCCCGCAGGCGGAAGCGAACTCCAGCAAACGTCCCTTTACGTCCAGAGTACCGGGAACATATCCCCTGTTCACAGCGGTATTGCTGCGAATGGGAAATATTCTTCGTTCCAAGGTGAGTCCGTGGTCAATGCCACTGGTCGGGGTATGGTTTTTATTCCCCTGGAGGGCATTTGGCGGTACCAGATCGGCATGCAATTGCGACCAGTTGTAGTTATAGAACAACCGGCCCGCATCGTCGTGCACAATGCCCCACTGGCCCCGAAATTCTGTTTCGCCCTTGACCCACCGGTCATCGATCCTTCGATACCGGTATTTCGATTTGGCATTGTACAGCCAGTTGTCCATCCCGTGCCAAAGTCCGTTTGCGGAATGTTCGGGCATACCAAGGCCTCCATAGGTGGAATCGATAAGGGTTTTGGTATCGGCCTTAAGATCACCATCCGTGTCCTGTACATACCATAAGGGAATGTTTTCCGCAACCAGCGCACCGCCTTTGACAAGGGCAACCGCCCTTGGGAGCACCAGACTGTCCAAAAAGATTTGACCCCGGTCCATTTGCCCATCCCCATCATCATCGAACAATACGGAGATGCGTCCCACGCGATCTTCTTCCCCGGTTCCGTCGATATCGGACATAAAACCCAACATTTCCACTACCCAAAGCCTTCCGCCCTCATCGAATGTTATGGCCACGGGATCTTGTACCAAAGGTTCGGCGGCCACGAGCTGGATCTGCAGGTCTTTGTCGGCCAGTACAAACGAATCAAGGGCTTCCTTGGGCGACAGGGGAGGAGAGGGGCCTTTTCGGCAGCCGATCGCGCAAGTGGTAAGTACCAACAGAAGGACTATCGCAAGCCGTACGTTATTTTTTTTAGTTTGGGCAATCATATGTTTTTTAAATACCCGGAATCCGAACCGTCGGAAAAAGGGAACCTAACTCAAGTCTAGAAAAGAAAGGTAGCCAAGAAAACCATCAGGGCGGCGCAGGCACCTACGACAAATGTTCCCAAGGTATACACGCGGTACCCTGTCTTCACGTCAATACCGGAAAACTGGGTCAGAATCCAAAATCCGCTGTCATTGGCATGGGAAACCACCATGGCTCCAGCACCAATGGCCGAAACCACCAGGGCCTTGTCTATTTCTGTAGTAAAGCCCATGGTGACCAACAAGGGTGCCACGATCGAAGCAGTGGTGATCAGGGCAACTGTCGAGGAGCCCTGAGCGGTCTTGATCGCGGCACAAAGCAAAAAGGGCAACCAAATGCCCAGATTGGCACCGGACAATGAGTCTGCCAAGGTATCGGCAATACCACTGTTTTGAAGTATGGTTCCGAAGATCCCTCCTGCTCCTGTGATCAAGATAATGTTGGAGGCATCCGCAAGGGCCTTGCCCACCCATCCGGTAGTGGCCAACATTTCATTATCCCATTTTTTTGGCAAAAGAAAAGCGAACAGCATACCTATGAGCAGGGCGATGACCGGGGAACCGATAAAGGAGATAAACTTCACCAAGCCCGAAACTTCCTCTCCCTCCACCAGGTTAAACTCCATAATGGATTTTCCCACGATCAATAAAATCGGGACCAAAATGGGCAAAAAGGATTTAAAAGCGCTCGGTGCCTGCTTCATCCTTTGTTGTATGACTTCCTCGGTAATATCCGGATTGGGATCGATGTAGGTCCTAGCCCCCATTTTTTTGCAGTAGATCACGGCGATGATCAGGGACAGCAATCCGATGACCAGCCCCACCAGCATCACCAATCCGACGTCGGCACCTATGATTCCCGCCGCTGCTATGGGGCCTGGAGTCGGTGGTACCAATACATGGGTGATCATTAAGCCAAGGATTAGGGCAGTGGCCGTACCCACAATGGAGAGCCCCGCCCTTTTTGTCAAACTTTTGTTCAACGGATTCAGGATAATGAACCCGCTATCGGCAAATACCGGAATGGAGACAATAAAGCCCACAATTCCCATAGCTTCATGAACCCTTTTCTTGCCAATGATGCGCAAAACCACTTCAGCGAGTTTATAGGCACCTCCAGAATGTTCAAGAAAGGCCCCGATGATCACTCCCAATATGATTACAATTCCAATTTTCCCCAAGGTGATCCCAAAACCGTCATTGACGAATTTGACAATATCGTCCAGGGTCATGCCGGAAAAAAGTGCAAAAAAGAGGGCAGCGGCCAGGAGGGAGAGAAAGGGGTGGACTTTCCATTTTACGGTCAGTAAAATTATTATTAGAACACTTAGTACCAGTAAGATAATGTTGATCATGGTTTGGTTGTTTTTAATGGGCGTCCCGGGTAACATCCGCACTTGATTTCCCTACTAGAAAATCAAGATCGGCGCCTAAATGTGATTGTTGTACGGTTTTGGTATATAGACTGGTATAGCCCCTATCGACAGGTGGTTCCGGTGGGGTCCAGACCGCTTTTCGTTTTTGCAGCTCGGCTTCTTCCACCTCCAAATGTAGTTTTCGGTTGGGCACATCCAGTACAATGGTGTCGCCGGATTGCACCAGGGCCAATACGCCACCTACAGAAGATTCCGGGGATACGTGCAGGACCACCGTGCCAAAGGCCGTACCACTCATACGACCGTCGGAAATGCGAACCATATCCTTGATACCTTTCTTTATCAATTTTTCCGGTAGTTCCATGTTTCCCACTTCTGCCATTCCGGGATACCCTACCGGGCCGACCCCCTTGAGCACCATAACGCTGTTTTCATCGATATCCAGATCGGGATCGTCCACCGATGCCAAAAAATCCTCTATGGTCTCAAAAACGACCGCCTTGCCCCGGTGGGTCATCAATTCCGGGGTCGCCGCAGAAGGTTTTATAACTGCTCCGTCCTCGCAAAGATTCCCGTACAGGACGGCAATACCTGCCTCTTCCATAAAGGGCTGGTCCAGGGTGGCGATAACCTCGGCATTGTACGATTCCGCGGATGTATTGTTGTCGATCAATGATTTGCCATTAGCGGTAACCACATCCTTGTGCAGATGTTCCTTCATTTCATTTATTACCACGGGCAATCCCCCGGCATCAAAGAAGTCCTCCATCAGAAATTTCCCGGAGGGCATTAGATTCACCAACAGGGGTATTTTACTTCCGAGCGTATCGAATTCCTTCAGATCGAGCTTAATTCCGATTCTACCGGCAATGGCCAACAAGTGGACGATGAAATTGGTCGATCCGCCCACGGCGGCGTTGATTTTAATCGCATTTTCAAAGGCTTCCCGAGTGAGGATCTTGGACAACTTAAGGTCTTCACGCACCATTTCTACAATGCGCCTTCCCGAAAGTTGGGCCAATACCTTTTTTCGGGAGTCCACTGCAGGAATAGCGGCGGCCCCTGGCAAGGTCAGTCCGAGCGACTCCACCATGCAGGCCATGGTCGAAGCGGTCCCCATGGTCATGCAGTGCCCAGCACTCCTTGCGGAGCATATCTCGGCCTCTATTTGATCCTCCTTGGTAAAACCTTCGTTTTTGATCTTGTCCTTCAACTGCCAGACAAAGGTACCCGAACCGATGCGCTCCCCCTTGTATTTCCCATTGAGCATGGGCCCACCGGGCACTACTATGGTAGGAAGATCTACGCTACAGGCCCCCATTACCGTTGCGGGTGTGGTTTTATCACATCCTGTCAACAGTACCACGCCGTCCAAAGGATTGGCCCGGATGCTCTCTTCCGTGTCCATACTGGCCAAATTCCTGAAAAGCATGGCGGTCGGCCGCATCAATATCTCGCCCATGCTCGTCACCGGGAATTCAAAGGGAACCCCTCCAGCCTCCAGTACCCCACGCTTCACATATTCCGCAAAATCACGGAGGTGGCCATTGCAGGGTGTGAGCTCGGACCAAGTATTGCAGATGCCGATGACGGGACGACCTTCGAAATAATCATTGGGGTAGCCCTGGTTCCGGAGCCAGGAGCGATGAATAAATGCGGATTTTTCATCTTTTGGATTGAACCAATCCTCACTTCTCAATTTTTTTTTGTTCTCTTCAGCCATTATTCAATGTTCGTTCTTTGCTCGCACATGATGGTTCGGTGTCCGCTATAAAAATTTCGAAATCAAGGTATGATCTTTACAGCAGTTAACAAAATGGAATTGTTAATTATTTACAACATATCCCTACTTTTAAGTGAATATTCGATGATCTTATGACCAAAAACATGGTATTTCGGTAGTGTTCCCCTTGGATTGTGGTAAAAAAGCATAATTTAGTCCACTCGCACAAAAAGGCAAAACCATTTCGTATGAAACGGAGAAAATTTATCGAAACTTCCTCGGCAGGGGCACTTTTTATGACCATGCCGTCCGTCCCTACTTTCTCGGCCACGGTTGCGGAGACCAGGTTTGGAGTGGCCGATGCTTCCTATATGATGCGTCGTTACCGCAAAATGGAAAGCAAAAAATACCCCCCGTTTACGAATGCCTTGGAAATGATCGAACATTGCAGTTCCCTGGGTTTTGGAGGAATGCAGGTAGGTGTAGGGGGATGGGACACAGGGTTTTCGAAGAAAGTGAGGAGAAGAAAGGAAGCGCTCGACATTTTTTTGGAGGCGCAGATTGGCTTGCCCAAGAGCGAGGGCGATGTGGCACGCTTTGAGGCTGAAGTGAAAGCGGCCAAGGAAACTGGCATCGATGTTTTCAGGGCGGCCTGTTTATCTGGTAGGCGCTATGAGAACTTTGACAGCATGGCGGCATTCCAAACCTTTAAAGAGGAAGCGATCACATCCATACAAAGGGCAGAACCCATTATGCGAAAGCATAGGGTGAAACTTGCCTTGGAGAACCATAAGGATTGGCGGATAGCTGAAATGATCGCTATCCTGAATATGATCGGCAGCGAATGGGTCGGGGTTACTTTGGATACGGGGAACAACATATCGCTACTGGAAGACCCCATGGAGGTTGTGAGGTCGCTTGCACCCTATGCGTTTTCCGTGCACCTTAAAGATATGGCCGTAGCTGAATACGAAAATGGATTTTTGTTGTCCGAGGTAAATTTAGGGGAGGGGTGCCTTGATATCGACGCGATGATAAAGACCATTAAACAACAACAGCCCGATATTCGTTTCAATTTGGAAATGATTACAAGGGACCCACTTAAAATTCCTTGCCTAACCGAAAAGTACTGGGCCACTTTTGATCAGATATCGACCCTTGAACTGGCGCGATATCTGCATAAGGTCAGAACACTGAAAGCAAAGGAACCGCTTCCCATCATTTCGGATAAGGCGACCGATGAACAACTGGCTTTGGAAGTGGAGAACAATCGCACCTCCCTATTATATGCCAAACAGAATCTAGGATTTAAATAAACCGATATCCATGACCAAAACACGTTTACCCGGAATAAAACAATTTGATCTTACTGGAAAAGTAGCCTTGATTACCGGCGGCTCCAAGGGGCTTGGCTATGCCATGGCCGCGGGCCTTGCCTCGGCGGGCGCCCAAGTGGCATTGTTGAACCGAAACTTGGAGGAGGGTGAGGCCGCCGCTGAGCAACTTACTAGTGACTACGGACAAAAGACGGGAGCCTTTGCAGCCGATGTCACCGATTTAAGCGAGGTGGAGTCCGCAGTTGAATCGATCCTAGCGCAATTTGGCCGGTTGGACATCCTGATAAACAGTGCCGGAATCAACATTCGTGGCGCCATAGATGAACTCACTCCCGATGAATTCAATACGGTCATGAAAGTTAATGTGGACGGTACCTGGAATGCCTCTAGAGCGGTAACGCCCCAAATGAAAAAACAAGGCAGTGGGCGCATTATCAATATGGCCAGCACACTTGGTTTGGTAGGCTTGGCGAACCGGACGCCCTATGCCACAAGCAAGGGTGCGGTCGTGCAGATGACCCGGGCTTTGGGACTGGAACTTGCCCCTTTCAACATTACCGTAAATGCGATATGTCCTGGACCTTTTTTAACCGAAATGAACATCCCTATCGCGGAAACAGCGGAGGCCAAAAACTTTATTGTGGGAGCCACGGCCCTGGCGCGATGGGGCGAGTTGCCTGAAATTCAAGGTGCCGCCATTTTCTTGGCCAGTGATGCAGGGAGCTATGTGGTGGGATCTATGTTGACCGTGGACGGCGGGTGGACCGCCAAATAAACAACCTGAGGGATAACGTGTCCACAGCGCATTTTTTTGGTTCAAAAAAAGCATATTGTGTTAAGGCTGTTCGTTAACAGTGCCGATTTCACAATAAAGTTTTATATTAACTGATTATCCAATAGAAGTATCCAAACGAAAATCGTAGAACAATGAAAAATTCAAAAAACAACCAACAACCGATGGGTCAACAGAAAAAGACCAGAAGGGACTTCGTAAAGAACACCGCCCTCTTCACGGGAGGGGCCATGATATTGCCCAATATGCAGATGAACGCCATGGTGAACGTATTCAACGACAAAAAACTCAAGATTGCCCTTGTGGGCTGTGGTGGCCGTGGAACGGGTGCCGCGGTACAGGCCCTAAGGGCGGATGACAATGTAGAATTGGTGGCAATGGCCGATGCCTTCGAAGATCGCCTACAGGGCAGCTTTATGAATATTGCCAAAGCACTGGGAGATACGAAGAAGCTGAATGTAAACGAAAAGCACAAATTTGTGGGATTCGATGGCGCCCAAAAAGCGATGGATCTGGCCGATGTGGTCATTTTGGCCACCCCACCAGGTTTTCGCCCACAACACTTTGAATATGCCATAAATAATGGAAAACATGTGTTTATGGAAAAGCCCGTTGCCACGGATGTTCCCGGTGTACGAAAAGTTTTGGCCGCGGCCAAGGTCGCCAAGGAAAACAAGTTGAACGTGGTGGTTGGATTACAACGGCACTATCAGGACAACTACCTTGCCGCTTTGGACCAACTAAAACAGGATAAGATCGGAAAGATCGTTTCCGGACAGGTGTACTGGAACAGCGGAGGGGTCTGGGTGCGTGAAAGACAGGCGGGACAGACCGAGCTGGAGTATCAAATGCGCAACTGGTACTACTTCAATTGGTTATGTGGAGACCATATTTTGGAGCAGCACATCCACAATATAGATGTTGCCAACTGGTTCATAGGGGAGTACCCTATATCGGCACAGGGAATGGGTGGCCGTCAGGTGCGAAACGGAAAAGATCATGGCGAGATATACGATCACCATTTTGTGGAATTCACCTACCCCAGTGGGGCTGTAATAGCTAGTCAATGCCGTCACCAACCCGAAACCATGAGCAGGGTCTCCGAATTTTTCCAAGGGACAAAGGGTACGGTGTCGACTGAAGGGGATAATGCCACCATAAAGGGTTGGGATGGCAGTACCATTTTCGAACACCGGGGCAAGGATGATCCAAACCCGTACGAGGTGGAGCACGTGAAATTGTTTGAATCGATTCGTAACGGAGGCGTTATCGCCAATGGTGAAAATGGAGCCAAAAGTACCATGACCGCTATTTTGGGAAGAATGGCCACCTATTCCGGAAAAGTGGTTTCCTGGGATGAGGCGATGAAATCCAATTTGGCCCTGGTACCCGACAATTTGACATGGGACAGTCCTGCCCCGGTGAAACCGAACGCCGATGGCTGGTACGAAATTCCAACACCTGGAAAAACGGTGGTTCTATAAAAGAGGTAAACCCCGTCCTATGTTTTCAATGAGATCAATATTGTCCCTGCTGTTGGCAGGGACAATCTTTTTTTCCTGTAAGGAGAAGGTAAAACTGGCAGAGGCGGTTCCCCAGCCCGAAAGACCCAATATCATCTATATTTTGGCGGATGATCTGGGCTATGGGGATCTCAGTAGTTATGGGCAGAAAAAATTCACCACGCCCAACATAGATAGGTTGGCGTCCCAGGGTTTGCTGTTCACGCAACATTATTCGGGGAGCACTGTATGCGCACCATCACGATCGGCACTGCTTACGGGTATGCACACCGGGCATACCGTGGTTCGGGGCAACAAGGAGGTACGGCCCGAAGGACAGCATCCGATTCCGGATGCGACCTTTACGCTTGCCGAGGCATTGAAAAAGACCGGGTACACTACCGGTATTTTTGGAAAATGGGGCTTGGGTTTCCCGGGATCGGAAGGCGATCCCACCAAGCAAGGGTTTGACACTTTTTTTGGATATAACTGCCAACGGTTTGGACATAACTACTATCCAAGACACCTTTGGAGCAACAGGGATTCCATTGTTTTGGAAGAAAACGCTGGCCACAAAAAGGGAATATATGCCCCCGATCTGATACACGGAAAAACATTGGAATTCATTGAGAACAATCAGGATGGACCTTTCTTTTTATTTGTTGCATCGATCATTCCCCATGCCGAGCTCGTTGCGCCCGAAGCCGTAATGGAATCGTTCAAGGGAGAATTTCTGCCAGAAACGGCCTATAAGGGAGTCGATGACGGCCCTGAATACAGAAACGGTCCGTATGGATCACAGAAAGAACCCCATGCCGCTTTTGTGTCCATGATCCATATCTTGGATCGACAGGTTGGAGAAATTATGGAAAAGGTCGAGGCCCTGGGACTGTCAGACCAGACCATAATTGTATTTACATCGGACAACGGCCCCCATACGGAAGGAGGGGCCGACCCAGACTTTTTCAATAGCAATGGCCCACTGAAAGGGACAAAACGGGATCTTTACGAAGGCGGAATCCGGGTTCCCATGATCGTACGATGGCCGGACAAAATAAAAGGGAATACCCGAACGGATCACATTTCCGCTTTTTGGGATGTTTTCCCAACCTTATCCGACATTGTCGGTATCGATCCCCCCCCAAATACGGATGGGATCTCTTTTTTACCTACGCTTCTGGGCACTCCGGAGAACCAAAAGACCCATTCCTACCTCTATTGGGAATTTCATGAAAGAGGGGGCAGGCAGGCGGTTAGAAAGAAAAATTGGAAGGCGGTCAAGTACCAGGTTTTTGAAAAAGCCGAATCGTCATTGGAACTGTATGACCTGTCCGTGGATATTGGGGAAGCGCATGATGTGGCATCCCAACATCCCGATATCGTAAGGGATATGGAAAGAATTTTGAAAGAGGCCCGAATACCCTCTGAGGTGTTTACCTTTGATCAAGGGACCTATCTGGAGGTCAAATAATTGGACGGAATATGAAAAAAAACAGCAACAAATCGATTTTTGCGGTGGCCCTGTCCCTGGTTCTTTTTGGGGCATGTAGACAAAATAAGGAATCCACGGCCCCGTCTACCGCGGGCCAGCCGAATATCATCTACATTTTGACGGATGATCTAGGATATGCCGATATCGGGGCATATGGACAAGAAAAAATAGAGACCCCGAATATCGATGCCCTTGCCCAACGGGGTATGTTGTTCACCCAACATTACACGAGCGCTCCGGTATGCGCCCCGGCAAGACATATGTTGCTCACCGGACAACATGCCGGCCATGCCTATATCCGAAGTAACTCTGAATGGGGCGAACGGGGAGATGTCTGGAACTATCGGGAGATGGCGAATGATTCCACTTTGGAAGGCCAGGGCCCAATGCCCGAAGGTACCCTTACCTTTGCCCACAAGTTAAAGGAAGTCGGTTATGCGACGGGCATGGTAGGTAAATGGGGTTTGGGCGCTCCCCATACCCAATCGATCCCCAATGAAATGGGATTCGATTTTTTCTACGGATTTAATTGTCAACGTCAGGCGCATACCTATTATCCACTTCATCTGTATCAAAACAGGAACAGGGTCCATCTTCAGAACGATACCATCGCACCCCATTCGGTACTTCCGGTAGGAGCGGACCCCGATGATGCGGCAAGTTATGCTGATTTTACCCTGAAGGATTACGCCCCGGATTTGATGTTCGAGGCATTGACCAGTTTTGTTGACACCAATAAGGACGGGCCTTTCTTTCTGTATTGGGCCACCCCAATTCCCCATGTGGCCCTTCAGGCGCCCCAAGCTTGGGTGGATTATTATGTGGGCAAATTCGGAGCGGAAACGCCCTATCTATCCGGTGGGAACAACGCCTATTTTCCACATAAAAACCCACATGCCGCCTACGCGGCCATGGTCTCGTATTTGGATGACAATATTGGAAAGCTGGTCCAGCAGTTGAAAGATGAAGGGATCTATGAAAACACCCTGATTATTTTTACCTCCGACAACGGTCCCAGTTATGCCGGCGGTGCGGACCCTATCTTTTTTGATAGTGCCAAGCCTTTTCGGGGCGAGTACGGGCGGGGAAAAGGTTTTTTGTATGAAGGCGGGATTCGCGTGCCGCTGATTGCGTCCTGGCCCGGGCATATCAAGGAAGGCAGTACCTCTGATCATATTTCCGCCCACTACGATATGTGGGCGACCTTTGCCGATATTGCCAAGTTTGATTCCGCTGGGGATACCGATGGAATCAGTATGCTGCCCACGCTGTTGTCAAGAGAGGATCAGGAGGCGCACGAGTTCTTATATTGGGAGTTTCCCAGCTACAATGGCCAAGTGGCCCTTCGTATGGGAGATTGGAAGATCGTTCGCAGAAACCTGTTGTCGGATAAGGAACCACCGACAATAGAATTGTACAACCTTATGGACGATCCAACTGAGAGTAATAATGTTGCGGAAAGGCACCCTGAGGTTTTGGAAAAAGCAGCAAAGATATTTACTGCCGAACGCGAGGCCCCGGAATTGGAAAATTTCCAAATACCCCTTATAGATAATGGCTTGTTTACTGAAAAATAGAAGTAACTTTGACCTTTTAATTTTAAACAGACCCATGCGCAGCATAACCCGTACCATGGCCTTCTTTTTTATTTTTCCGTTTTTGATGGGGTGTAAAGGTGAAGGTGGAAAAAAAGCCACGGACTCCGGGGTTTCGACCCAGGTCCAACCGAAGGAGGCCCAGTCGAAAAAAGTGGAAATTTTAAAGGAGAAGCCTCAGGGAGTGGAGGCCCCAGAGGGTATGGTATGGATTCCCGGCAGGGAATTCATGCAAGGGGCCGTACATCAAGATAAAATGGCAATGGGCCATGAAAAACCGGCCCATAGGGTAGCTGTCGATGGCTTTTTTATGGATGTGAACGAGGTCACCAATGCCGACTTTAGGAAATTTGTCGATGCCACGGATTATGTAACGGTCGCTGAGAGGGAAATCGATTGGGAGGAAATGAAGAAACAACTTCCTGAAGGCACACCAAAACCGCCCGACAGTATTATGCAACCGGGGTCATTGACTTTCAAAAAAACCAAAACACCGGTCCCCAACCTCTACGATTTTTCACAGTGGTGGCGATGGACCATTGGCGCGAACTGGAAACACCCGAATGGACCGGGAAGTTCGATCAAGGGACTGGACAACCATCCTGTGGTGCACATTTCGTATGAGGATGCTTTGGCCTATTGCGATTGGGCCGGTCGACGTTTGCCTTCCGAAGCGGAATGGGAACTTGCCGCCAGGGCGAATAGGGACGGTGCCATTTTTGTCTGGGGAGATGACTTGTCCATGCTGTCGCAAATGGCCAATTCTTGGGAAGGCGAATTCCCGGTGACCAATACCCAGGTCGACGGTTTTGAGCGGCGTGCCCCGGTACGGTCCTACCAGGCCAATGACCTTGGCCTCTACGACATGGCCGGAAACGTTTGGGAGTGGACGAGCGATTGGTACAACTCCAATTATTACAAGGAAATGGCCTCCAGCAACCAGCTTGCCGTGAACCCTATCGGGCCCAGGACCCCGTTTAACGAAAGGGACCGTTATGCCAAGGAAAGGGTTATCAAGGGAGGGTCTTTCCTATGCAGTGAATCGTATTGCGCAAGTTATCGTATCTCCGCTCGAATGGCGACCAGTTTGGATTCGGCCCAGGAACATTTGGGTTTTCGAACGGTGGCCACTGTCGATATGGTGCAACGTGAAACCAATAAATAGCTTTGATGCATTTTTTAGAAAACTTCAGCCCGCAACTGGTCGTTGCGTCTCCCGGCAGAATCAATCTTATTGGGGAGCATACCGACTACAACATGGGCTATGTCCTGCCCACTGCCATAGAAAAAAAAATCACCTTCCAACTACAAAAGAACGAATCGGACACCCATTGCAGGATATACAGTAAAGGCTACGATACCGGTTTTGAACTCGACTTGCGACATATTGCCATAAGTAAGATAGAATGGGAAAACTACATCTTGGGCGTACTCCATGAAATTTTGAAGCGCACCGACGGGCTGCGCGGTTTTGATTGTATTGTGGAAAGCAATTTGCCCAGTGGCTCGGGCCTTAGTTCCTCTGCTGCCCTGGAATGTGGACTGGTGTTCGGCCTGAACGAGCTTTTCGACCTTGGACTCCCGAAAATGGAAATGGTGAAACTTTCACAAACAGCGGAACATACATTTGTGGGCACACAATGCGGAATCATGGACCAGTATGCGTCTGTCATGAGTGAAGCCGGACATGTGATCCTATTGGACTGCCGGTCCTTGGAACGCCGTATGATCCCTGTTAGCTTGGATCCCTTTAAACTTATTCTACTGAATACCAAGGTGTCACATAATTTGGCTACCAGTGAATATAATGTCCGCAGACGTGAGTGCGAGGAAGGGGTGGCCATAATACAAAGGGATTTCCCAAAGATCCGTTCGCTACGGGACGTTACCGAAAAGATGTTGACCGAGTGCAGGGACAAAATGGGGGAAGTGGTTTTTAAGAGGTGCTCCTTTATCGTTGCGGAAAACCAAAGGGTCTTGGAAGCGGCCGAAGCTTTGGGGCAAAACGATCTCGATCATATGGGGCGGTTGTTGTATAAAGCCCATGAGGGGATAAGCAAATTGTACGAAGTGAGTTGTGCCGAGTCCGATTTCTTGGTGGATTTCACGAAAGAAAACCCCTTGGTCCTGGGTGCGAGGCAGACCGGTGGCGGATTTGGGGGATGTACCCTGAACATCGTACATCGAGATGGGGTGGATTCCTTTATAAAGAGTGCTTCGGAAGCGTACGCAAAGGCCTTCGATATTTCGCTCGAGGCATTTGAGGTCACTCCAAGCCAGGGAACGACCATTGTAAGAAAAGGTTAGGTTTCCATCAGAGCCCGCTCCAGGTTTTCCTTTTTTTGCCGGCTCATGGGAATCAATTTGCCACCGATTTCAACATTGGTGCTACAGAACTTCTCCACGCGCTCGACATTCACGGCATAGGACTTGTGTATCCGTACAAATTTGTCCTTTGGCAACCGCTCCAAGAATGACTTCATGGTGGAAAGCACCAACATGGTACTGTCATCGCTTGTTACCAATTTAATGTAATCGCCCAAAGCTTCTATCCATTTAATTTCATTGACGAACACCTTTTTCTTTTGAAGATTACTGTTGACAAAAATATATTCTTTGTCGTCTTCATCTTTGATCAACTGCAAATGGGTATTGAGTGCACGTTGGACCGCCGCATTGAAGCGTTCTTGGGCGATCGGTTTTTGTAGATAATCCGTTACGTCGTAGTCAAACGCCCTTAGGGCATAACCGGATTTCCCCGAGATCACGATTACCTGGGGCCTGTTTTCAAGGGTGTCCAAAAAATCGAACCCACTTATCCGCGGCATTTCAATATCCAGGAACAACAAATCTACCTGTCGGTCCATCATCCCCTTTTTGGCCGCGGCCCCACTATCATATGTGGCTTCCAACAAAAGGCTGGGGTGTTTTTTCACCATTTTCGATACCACCTTGAGTTGCAGGTTCGAATCGTCAATTACGACGGTCTTCAGTACTTTGTTTGCCACGGCTCCTCATTTTTAAAAACCTGGGCCAAAGTTAGTCGGTAATAATTGATAATAAAATGATAAAAGTCAGAATTCGCATTAATTTGGCCACTATATGGCTAAAATGTGTCGATTTTTCCCAAAAAAGGACTTTGCTTTTTAGAGGGCAGGGGAACTGCCCCTTTTTAAGCGCGGTTCAAGTACCGGAGCAGCACCCATGTCCACCTAAGATCGTAAGTATTTGGCCTTGATCACGCCTAAAGGGGAACGAGTGTTTTAATACGGGTTTGAACCGGATTTTTGGGTGCGGACTCCATAATAACTTTTAATAACTAATAAGTGAGGTTTTTTTGTAAAAAACCTACTTTTGCCTAATAGCTAAATTTGATAAGAATTCGATTATGTCAGAACAAGTAGAGCGAATAAAAACATTGATAATAGGGTCTGGTCCGGCAGGATATACCGCGGCGATATATGCGGCAAGGGCAGATTTAAAACCCGTGGTCTATACGGGTATGGAGCCTGGGGGGCAGCTGACCACTACTACTGAGGTGGACAATTTTCCAGGATATCCGGAAGGAATTGATGGTCCGGGCATGATGGTCCAATTGCAACAGCAGGCCGAACGTTTTGGCACGGAGGTCCGTATTGGAATGGTCACTGCGGTCGACCTGAGCGAAGAGGTAGGGGGCATCCATAAAGTAACGGTTGACAACAACAAATTGATCGAGGCGGAGACCATCATCATTTCCACCGGGGCGACCGCCAAATATTTAAATATTCCAAGTGAGCAACGGCTACGTGGGGGCGGGGTTTCCGCCTGTGCCGTTTGTGATGGTTTTTTCTACAAGGGCCAAGATGTGGCCATTGTCGGAGCAGGGGATACCGCGGCAGAAGAAGCTTCGTACTTGGCCAATATCTGTAACAAGGTGACCATGTTGGTAAGAAGGGATGTTATGCGGGCATCGAAAGCCATGCAGCACCGGGTGCGAAGTTTGAAGAACATTGAAATAAAGTTCAATACCGAAGTAGATGAGGTGTTGGGAGATCAAGTGGTGGAGGGCCTGCGCATGGTCAACAATAAAACCGGGGAAAGAGAAGACATTGCCATTACCGGCCTTTTTATCGCTATCGGCCATAAGCCCAATACCGATATTTTTAAAGGGCAATTGGATATGGACGAAACCGGGTATATAACCACTGTGGGGAAGTCCACCAAAACCAACAGACCTGGGGTTTTTGCTTCAGGGGACGCGCAGGACAAGGAATACCGGCAAGCCGTTACCGCAGCAGGTACAGGTTGTATGGCCGCCTTGGACGCCGAAAGGTATTTGGCCACAATTGAAACCACGGAAGAAGTAGCCTAAGTTGTTCCCGTTATAAAAAAAGGGTTGCTAGACGGCAACCCTTTTGTTTTTATACTGTGGTGAACGCCGGTCAGTCGATTCGTTTGTAGTTTTCGGAAAATGTTCGGTGCCCTTCATCATCCAATGTGATTTGGCTATAACTATCGGTATGCAGCTCAAGTTCAAAACGAAACACCTGTACCGTATCCATAATTTTCATCATGGCCTCGGAAGCGTATTCCAACTGCTCCTCTAAATTTCCATCTTTTACTTGATATTTGCCAAAGCCGAACCATTCAGCGGGATCGTCAGGGGAATAGCGTGTCCACATGACTTTTCCCTTGCTGTAAATCTTAACTTGGCGGTACCCATTGTCGTTGTAAAGGGTGTCGGATACATTTTCTCCGTCCCAATTAAAGCGGTTTACGAGCTCCCATGTGCCTTCCAGTGGGGAGACCTGTGGTTTTGGTGAGGTGAATTTGGAAGCGGAAACCAAAATCAACATCAGGAAAACCAATCCAAATACTTTTTTCATGCCAGTGTTTTTAAGTTAATACTGCGGGGAACACATAAAAGATACAATATATTTTAACATATTCATAAAAATATGTGTGAAAATTTATAACTATGATAACAGGATTTGACGGGTTAAAAAAGGGGTCAGGAAAGGTGTGGATTGACCGCGAGGGCCAGTTTTTGGATATCATCCGGGATGTGTCCGGCACTCAGTACAATCCTGCACATGGCAGAGGCGTCCTCATTGGGATAGTTAAAACTGGTTACGATCATCCTTTCCCGTTTTAAATGCGCTGTAAGGGCCATGTCACTATAGCTGAAGCTAGGATGTCCTGGCATCCAAGCAAGTTTTTTTGGGTGATCGAGGAGACCCAGGAACAATTGGATACGCTGCTTTAGAATGTCCCTTTTTTCAGCATATATGTGTTGTGAATGGAGCAGGGTGGCCATTGCTGCCGGGGAAGCCGGACTCGCCCCCCCGAAAAAGTCCGATCGGGTGAGATGATCTATTCTTTGTCGGGTTCCAAAAACGGCCCCGGCCTGTACCCCATATCCTTTTCCCAGGGAACAGGAAACCAGTAGTTCTTTAGGCCCAAGCGCCTTGACCATTTGGTGCACCCCCGCGCCCTGCCTGCCCACGATGCCCATTCCATGGGAATCGTCGACCACTAGGATGAGCCGCTTCAAAGGCAGCGACCTTAGTCCCTCGAAATGGGGGTAATTACTGCCCGAAAATTCGATGGAGTCCAAAAAAACGACAGGTACCACATCCGGCTTTTCCGAAATATGCTGCCTCAATGCAATGTTGAGGGCGGTAAAGGTGGTATAGGGCCTTACTTTGGACGCATAGAGTGCCGAATGGGTGTTCGGCGCATAGAACGCCCTGTATTGGGGAACATTGAAGTGCTGTACCACAAACTGCCCGGCCAGATAGCCGGAAGACAATGAGGTACAGGCCTCGCTGCCGACCAAAGCCGCCAGATGTTCCTCGGCCTCTTCAAAAACGGTAAGACGTACGTTCGATTTCCGGGATGCACTGTAGTTGGTTCCGTACGTTTTTATGTTTGCAATGAACAGCTCCTGGAATTCGGGATCGGTCTGAAGCCCTAAATAGGAGGTACCCCCAAAGTAGAGGTGCGGCTTCCCGTCAATCGTTATTTCCCTTCCCGGAAAAGAATTGATATACTGTTCCATTATCGCAAGCTTATCCCACTACCGCCAAGGCTAGGGAAGACCAGCTTGCCCTGTTCCAGAATTTTAACCCCATCGGCAATATCCTCCCGAAGCAGCAAGGGTCCGTCCATATCAACATAATCCAGTTGGGGAAGCAGTTGTGCAATGGCCGAAATGCCCACCGTAGACTCGGTCATGCAGCCGACCATTACCTTAAGTCCCAACTGTCTTGCTTCCCTGATCATCCGGAGGGCCGGTGTGAGTCCGCCACATTTGGTGAGTTTTATGTTGATGCCGCTGAAATGAAGCCCGCATTTTTTTACATCGCTTTCCACTATACAGCTCTCATCGGCGATCACTGGCAGCACGCTGCCGTGCATTACCTGCTCCATCCCCTGCCAATCGTCCGCCGCCAGGGGTTGTTCCAAGAACTCCACTCCCAGTTCCTTCAACAGCGGTGCATTGCTTATGGTTTCTTTGGCCGTCCAGGCGCAGTTGGCATCGATCCTAAAAACGGCATCCGTATGTTGGCGGAGTTCCCGGACGATGGCGAGGTCATTGTCCCCGCCCAGTTTGATCTTGTAAATGGGCCAGGGGGTTTCCTTTATTCTGGCCACCATTTTTTCAATGGTGGCGATACCAATGGTATAATTGCTGACGGGATACCGGTCAATATTCGTTCCCCAAAGCGCGTACAAGGGTTTTCCCAGGAGCTTACCGTACAGATCGTGGGCGGCCAGGTCCAGGGCGCAGATGGCAAAGTTGGTCAATTGCCTTGTCGTCAGAAATTCATGGAATGCCCCGGGCTCGATAAATTCGTAGGCCTCTACCTCTTTACGGATCGCCTCGATCTCCGCTACCATACTTTCCACCGTAATCCGATAGTAGGGATTTGAGGTGGATTCCCCATAGCCGGTTTCCCCTTGATGGGAAAGACTTACGATCAGCGTATCCTGAAAATCATGGGATTCCCTGGAGATGCTGAAGGTGTGTTTTAAAGGGAGAACGAACTTTTTGAGCGTTATGCGCATTGTGCAGATTATTTGCATTAAATATACTCAAACCCTGATTACCTAAAAATAAAACCCCGACAAAACTGCCGGGGTTTCCATTTGCTGCCCAGGTGGTTTGAACAGGTTCAATTTCTATGGGTAATGCTTCCCGATAGATGTTTCTTGCTTTTAACGGAAGGGTCGCCCGAATAGGAAATATTTCCCCCGCTACTGGCATTGGCGACCAAGGATTCGGATACACGGATACTCACGTTCCCCCCGCTGCTCGCCTCGGCATCGCACACCTTGGATTCCAGGTCTTTGGCATTGATGTTTCCGCCACTGCTCGCATCGACGTCCGCGTTGGTCGTATCCCCAGAAATGCTGAGGTTGGCCCCGCTGCTGGCATCGATTTCGACATCGTCCGCATTCACTTCGATGACCAGAAGCGCCCCACTGCTGCCATCGATTTCCAGTTGGTCTGCCTTGATGCGGCTCTTTGTCTTTAAATGGGACCCGCTGGAACCTTTCAAAGCGCTAACCTCTGGGAGTGATACATAAATGTTCTTAGTGGCCCGGCCAATATTTCGGCGGGCGTGTATTCGAAGTTTTCCATCCTTGATATCGGTGGCGATAAGGTCGATGACATTCTCATCGGCCTCCACCTCGATCTTAAAGTCGTTGGCCTGGGTCACATAGACCTTTAAGCCTTCCGATGCGGAGATCTCGGTAAACTCATCAGAGATTTTGCGTTTTTCCTTCGTGACGTTTCCATTTCCCTTTTTTCCACTTGCCCATCCATCCGCGCCATCGAAACGAATATCGAAACCGCAGGACGATAAAAATAAGGACAGTATTAATGCGACTGTAATTCTTACTAGTGTTGTCATGATCGTTGTTTTTTATCCTGTACTTGGTACAAGACCTGGTTACTGTTTATTAATTGATGTAAAAATGTTGATTCAGGCTGTTGTTCGCGATTATTTTAAACCGAGTTGTTGAATTGGAGGGATGAATTGTGCCCGATCAACTTTCATTGGCATTTAGTTTCACTCCACCCTCACCGATTTCCATTCTAAAGGACTCCCCGTGGTCGTCCGTTCCGTTGTTCTCTTCCGCTTTGATATTGACACCGTCCTCATCGATTTTCATCTTGAAAGAATCCCCATTTTCCTGGATATCGATATCGATTCCCTCACCATTGATGATGATACGGTTGTTGTCTTCTTCATCCTCGTCCCCATCCGGCGTTTCATCCGGACAGTCCTGGCATTCGATTTCCCCGTCCATGCCCATTTTCCATACAAAGCCTTCAATTTCATCCATATCCCTGTCGTTATTGGTCCGCATGGTCCAATTTCGACCGTGGGAGGGATTGTACCTGAACAGGGTTCCCCTAGGGAGGAACAGGTTGACCCGGACTTCCTGATCTTTGAACTTACTTTGCCCCATTGTGGTCAGAAAGTCGTTCAAAACTATGGTATTGCCTTCTACCCGATAGCTGTAGTCAATTTTTTCGGCCACCGAGCGGGCTTCCTGGATCGAAGGGCCGTTGGCCTCCTTTTTGACCTCAATGCGGATAAGGGAGTCTTTGGATTCCTTTAAACGGAAACGGACATCATCGGAAAGCAAAACGGATTCCCCATCGTCGTTGTAGGTCATGATCATATCATCCATCCGCATATGTGCCCCGTTTTCGTATAGGTCCGAGGTGGCCTGGCGGATAGTGAGCGTATCGGACAGGTTTTCAACATAAAGTTCGTCCTTGACCGTGATACCACCGGTAAAGGCATGGGAGGCCGCTTCGCGCACACCGATTACGATAAGGGAAATAATGGAGATCAACCAAAGGCCCAACAGGGAAAACTTGGCAATATTCCCTATCGACTTTAAGTTGGTCACCAAAATCTTAAGTCCCAGATAGAGCAAAAAGAAAAAGGGGATACCGATCGTAAAGAACATCAGAATGGACAGGAGCCAGACCGGGGATTCAGTTATATTGCTCAAGAACCCTTCCAGGCCTGGGAGCCGGATCCAGTCCAAGGTCCCAACGGTCAACATACCGATGAACATTCCGATAATAGACGCGGCGCCCACGATGATGAGGATGATCCCTATGAACTTACCGAAAATTTTAAACAAGAACATGATGATGTCGCCAACGGTGTCAAAAAAAGTCCTTCCACCGTTTTTTACCTTGCTTCCTACCTTGTCATAGTCCACACTCTTAATTTTGTCTGCCACATCATCAAAGCCTTCCTTTACTTTTCGCTCGATATTACTGATATTCACGGCCTCACCGCGCATATCGAGTTTTTGGGAAGTGGTAATGGCCTCGGGAATCAAAATCCAAAGCAGGCCGTAGAGCAGGATAAATCCCCCCCCGGAACCTATGGTCAGTACGATCCACAATAATCGGACCCACAAGGGATCTATCCCGAGATAGTGGCCCAGTCCGGCGGATACCCCGGCCACATACTTGTGCTCGGGATCCCGGTACAGTTTTTTGACCCTTTTCCGTTCTTGGGAGGAAGAAGACCTCGGTTCGTCCTCAAAAATATCCTCATCGACCATGTAATCTTCGGGCTGCCCCATGATGGCGATGACCTCGTCGACCTCCTTTTGGGTAATGACCTGCCGCGCGTCTTCCAGCTTTTCATGAAAAAGTTCGGCGATACGGGCCTCGATATCGGCAAGTATTTCATCGCTTCCAGGAGTGTTGGCGAAGGAGCGCTTTACCGACTCCAGATACCGCCTCATTTTATTGTACGCATCTTCATCAATATGAAAAAGTATATTGGCGAGATTTATATTTACTGTCTTGTTCATTTTTGACTATTTTTTAGAATTGGTTACCAGATTTGTGGCGTTTCTTAATTCGTCCCAGGTAGAATCGAGCTCCTTGAGGAACAGTTTCCCGGTTTCGGTCAAGGTATAGTACTTTCGTGGCGGCCCGGAGGTCGATTCTTCCCAACGGTAATTGAGCAGGCCCGCGTTTTTCAACCTGGTGAGCAGGGGATATATGGTTCCCTCTACCACAAGCATTTTGGCGTCTTTCAGGGTGTTTAGGATTTCGGATGCGTATTTGTCCTTCCCATCGAGGATAGACAATATGCAATACTCCAGAACCCCCTTGCGCATTTGTGCTTTTGTGTTTTCTACATTCATAATTTCTTTTTGCTTTTTATGCAGCCCCGATGGATTCGGAAAGGGTTTCAAATTTTCTGAAAAGCTCGTCTGCATGGGTTAACTGTTCGTTTTTTGACCGATGGATAAACATCCGCATTGATTTGATTGATGACTAAACTCCTAAATTCGCAGGTGTGATGAGTACCTGTTTTCGTTTGCTTTATTCTGGCATTTTATGATCGTAACTTAACTCCCGTTTTATTTTCCAGATATCATTTTCCTTGACCCAGACGTGGGTGAATTTGGCAATATCCCCCTTTTGGTATTGCTGCCCGTCCAAAAATTCGAACCTATGGATGCCATGTTGGATGGCTCCGTACAGTTCGCCCTCTTTGTACAAAGGGAACACCTCCAGACTTTTATCGAACAATATCCTTTTGGCCGGTTGCGGGTCGGCCGCATTTCTTTTGGCACAATTCTCCTTTACCGGCCCCAAAAACTGTTGTCTTCCCTCGGTCAGCCCTCCCTTATCGTGGTAAAACTCAAAATCTTCGGTAAACAAGGCTTCCATTGTTTGGGGATCGCAGCGGTTAAAGGCGGCATCAAAAAGAATGCTGTCTTTCTCCCTGAGCAACTTGAAGAGCTCGGAATCCCTGGGCAACTGTGCCTGGGCACCCGTAAGGTAGAGGAACAGGCTAAAAAGGGTTATTTGGAAAGGCCGTCTCATTATTTGATAAAATTTATGGTGATGGGGTACTTGAAGGTCTGTCCTTCGTTTGTACGGATGGTCGCTAAAATGGTATATACAATATTCACAATGGTCAAGGTGACCTGTAGTAAACCTGTAATGCCTACGGGAAGCAACCATCTTCCGAATCGAAAATCATCGCTGTCGATGTTAATGTTCAGGTTGTTGAAATTGTTGAGCCGATCCAACCCAAAATGCCAGGAATCAAAAATATCGGGAAAAAATCCGATAAAAAACGGAATGCTGATGATTCCCAATACAACGGAATAGAGCAATAGGCTTATCTGAAAGTTCAATGCCTGTTTCCCGTTATAATCAACAAATTCATATTCTTTCTTATTCGCGGTCCAAAGTACCAAGGGAAGGATCAGGTTTCCAAAAGGAATGAAGAATTTGGAAAATGTGGAAGCATGGATCAGGGCCGATAGGTTTCTTTCGTGTTTTGTCAAGGTGTCTTCCATGGCGTTATAAAGTTGTTTGTTTGATACAATTCTATTGATAACATATTAACTTACAATGCAAATATATGTCTAAAAGAAGGTACTTTGCAAAACATAGTACTAATATTTAACAAAAAATTAACAACTTAAGGTTTGGATTATTTTCAATACTTTTAACGAAATATGTAATGGAATGGCAGTGTCTATAGGCAAATTCAACGTTTTTACCTTCTTTAAACTGCCCTCGGCCTGGTGGTGCGGTGTCCGATTAAAATATATAGACAATGGGAAAGCGGTCGTCGCGGTGCGGCACAGATGGTTCAATCAGAATCCTTTTAAATCCCTGTTCTGGGCCGTACAGGGAATGGCCGCGGAGTTTGCCACAGGCGCAATGGTAAGCATGCAAATTCGCGAAAGCGGCCAAAATATATCCATGCTGGTGGCCAACAACAATGCCAATTTTTCAAAGAAGGCAACTGGCAAGATTACCTTTACCTGTGAAGATGGGCATTTGATCAAAGACGCTCTGGACAAAACCATTGCCACAGGGGAGGGGCAGACCTTTTGGATGAGATCAGTGGGCGTCAACGAAGAGGGCACGGTGGTCTCGACCTTTAACTTTGAATGGACGGTACGATTGAAACCATGAATGGGTAACCGAAACTGGTGCTCTTTGGGAAGGTAATTCGGTGTTGGCCGGGAATCAGTTGCACAACTCCAAACTTGGATAGTCCCTCTCCAGGACCAGAAAGGCGAGAACTTTGAAGTTTTCGGATGCGCTGGTATTGCCCAATGCTTTTTTTTGACCTCTTTTGACGTGAACCACCGAACCGGGTACCATAGGATGGACCGTACTGTCCAATACAACGTGACCTTTGCCCTCAAGGGCATAGAGGACCTCAGCTCCCGGATGGGTATGCAAGGGCTCGGTGCTCAAAGGGGCCAAAGTTACTTCCAAAATATTGAGATACCGGTCACTTTTAAATCCTTCGATCCCAGTATCCAATTTTCGATCGATCTTCAGCAGTCCATTTTCAAGCAAACACCTAAGCCGTTCCTGATTTGCGGAAGATGCCTCCTCGACTTCGGCGGTGGGATCCAAACCTATGCCCGTACTTGCCATACCAATACCAATAGTTACGATCGCGCTAATAACCATAAGCCTGTAAAAAACACGATTGGCCGGTTTTATCCCAATATTTCTATCGATCAAAATCTTGCGCAGTCCTAGGGAGGCATGTGTCAAAATGAAAAATACCGCCATGGTATAGTACGGAAACAACATTACGGATTCGACGATCAAGCCAGAGGCTCCGGTTGCATAGTACCAATCCGTCTCCACTCCAGCGACCTGCGCGGACAAAACGGCCAAGGAATGCGCACTGAGAAAAAAGAAAAGATACACTCCCGAAGTGGTTTGAAGTATTCGAAAAAAGTCCCCCCCAAAACGTGTATGGTGCCAGGATATTCTGACTCCGCTTACAATGAGGACACCAATAAATAGTAAGAGCAGGGGCTCGACCCATGGCGATAGGTACCATTTCCGCAATGTCTCTAGGATATTTTGGTGCAGTTCAACCGACCAAAGAGCCATGCCATGATTGAATATATGGAGTAGTGCGAAACCGAGAAGAAAAAACAACGCGGCCACTCCATGGATTGTGCGCCACCCTACCCAAATTGGTTTAGCGATGGCGTGTACCGCTTTTTTTTTGGGTCGTTTCAAGTAAAAAATGAAGGCAATCCCATAAATGAGAACGAGTATGGTCCATAGTAAATTATGTAAATACGCTAACCCTATTTTGTTCAGGACCAACAATAACAGCGTATAAATTGGCGATGAAGCAAAAACCAAATGTAGAATTCTCCTTAAAGCAATTGTCGCGCCCTGTGGCTTCCTCTCCATCTTAACCAGCTTACGGATGGCCATAAGCGGAATTAGAAATGTGAGCAACATGGACAGAGTGGCCCCCACTACTGTGATGAGCTTGAAGAAAAAGGTTTCGTTTTGCCCATGACTTTGAACAAACCAGGAAAATACGTCTAGAGCCAAGGGGTAACATGCCGCTAGAATAAAGACCGGTAGTTGCCTCAAGAAGGAGGTCGGGAAGTTTAGAAGTTTACGTTTGCCTGATTGAAATTCGATCATTTTCGGGATTGTTTACTTAAATTAGAGTTTAAAACTAAAAAACAACAACCCCATTTATATGGGGCAAATACTATTTATTGAATGGGTCAGTTTTCATGGCACGCCCTTCTAACAATCGATAGAGCTTCGGTAGTCCCGGTATTTTTACAAATTACCAATGCCATTATTAGGGAAATACGGCAGGGAAGAATACGTCCGGGAAATAAACTTCCAGGAGCTAGAGCACTCGCAAGTATGTTGGAGGTGAACAAAAAAACAGTGGAAAAGGTCTATGAAGAATTGGAGCTCCAAGAATGGCTATCTGTTCTCCCTAAAAGCGGAAGTTACGTTTCAAGTGAGCTGCCGGACCTAAGGTATCAAGAAATCAGGGATTTGGAATATCAAACGTTGGGAGAGACCACCTCCTACCGTTTGGCCGATTCGACCGTGCCCAAAACACCCAAATACAACGACCCGACCGTATTGTCCTTTAATGATGGCTTTCCGGACCCAAGGCTGGTAGACCATAATGTTCTGGCCCGTGGCTACCGGCGGACACTTGGCAGTAAAAATCAGCGCACATTACTTTCCTATTCCGATCCTTACGGTGATGGCATTTTGAGGGAAGTCTTGGCCAAATATCTAAACGAGACCCGGGGGATTCGAGCTAAGACCGAAAACCTTTTGATTACCCGGGGCGGCCAAATGGGTCTGTATCTCAGTATCAAAATACTGCTTGGAACCGGAGCATTGGCCATAATCACCAACCCCAGTTATTTTGGCGCCAATCAATTGCTTCGGTTCTTTGGTGCCCAAATGATGGAAATTCCGGTAGATGACCAGGGAATGGTCGTAGAAGAGATTGGGAAACACTGTAAAAAGGGCCGTTCGCCCCGTTTGGTTTATATAACGCCGCACCATCACCACCCCACCACGGTTACCTTAAGTTCGTCCCGAAGAATGGAATTGCTAAAACTGGCCGAAAAATATCGGTTTGCCATAATTGAGGATGACTATGATTATGATTTTCATTACGCCAAGAGCCCGATTATGCCGATATCCAGTATGGATACCCAGGGCAATGTTGTATATGTTGGGTCATTTTCCAAAACGATTGCACCTTCAATTCGTATTGGTTATTTGGTAGCCCCCAAGAACTTCATAGACCAAGCGGCCCGGCTCCGAAGGATTATCGATCACCAAGGGGATTTGATTATGGAGCGAACACTGGCCGGGCTTTTGGATCAAGGGGAAATACAGCGCATGTTGCGCAGATCGAGGAAGGTATACCAACAACGAAGGGACTATTTCTGCAATCGATTGGAAGTGGATTTTGGAGATAGTATCGATTTTGAAAGACCGCAGGGGGGCATGGCCGTATGGGCCAGGTTCAATTCCGCGATGGACCTAAATAAAATAGTGGCCGATGCCGACCGCAAGAAGCTCTATATGCACACAACGGAGCGATTTGTCACCGATTTCAATGCCATTCGGATGGGCTTCGCCTCGTTGAATTTGGATGAAATTGATAGGGGACTCCAGATAATAAAAGGGGTGATGGGAAAGTGAATTTCCCATCCAAAAAATGGGGACGGCCTGTGTGCTAGGGTTTTCAGATAAGACATGCAGGATATAGATGAAAAAGTTAAGATATTTGCAAGGGGATCGATTTTGACCGTACAATGGTTGGGGAAGGCTGTAACAAATCCGAATTTGGATTGACTAACCATTTAAAACAAGAACCAAAACAATAACTATAAACAACAGGTATGATGAACGCACATGAAATAGACTACGAGATCTACGGGGAGGAAATGCAGTATGTAGAGATAGAGCTCGATCCCCAAGAGGCCGTTGTGGCCGAGGCCGGAAGCTTTATGATGATGGACAATGGCATTAAGATGGACACCATTTTTGGGGATGGGTCAAATCAGGACACGGGGGTCTTGGGCAAGATCTTTTCGGCCGGAAAACGAATTTTGACAGGGGAAAGTCTGTTTATGACCGCTTTCCTGAATGCCGAACAGGGCAAGAGGAAAGTCAGTTTTGCATCGCCCTACCCTGGAAAGATAGTACCTATCGACCTGTCCGAGAAACAGGGCAAGTTCATTTGCCAAAAAGACGCTTTTTTATGCGCGGCAAAGGGCGTTTCCGTAGGTATCGAGTTCTCCAAGAAATTGGGAAGGGGGCTCTTTGGCGGGGAAGGGTTCATTATGCAAAAGCTGGAGGGGGATGGTATGGCCTTCGTGCATGCGGGCGGTACCTTGGCCAAAAAGGAACTGGCCCTTGGGGAGGTCTTAAAGGTAGATACCGGCTGTATCGTGGGTTTTACCCAAAATGTAAACTACGATATCGAATTCATAGGCGGGATCAAGAACACCATATTCGGCGGGGAAGGATTGTTTTTTGCGACATTACGGGGCCCGGGCACGGTATACGTGCAATCACTGCCATTTAGCAGATTGGCCGGGCGGGTCTTGGCCGCCCTTCCCAGAGGGGGCAACCAAAAGGGAGAGGGCAGCGTATTGGGCGGATTGGGAGATCTGTTGGATGGGGACAACCGATTTTGATTTGAGCTTCATTTGAATTGTCATTCCCTTTTCCAAACAAAAAAATCAAGCCCGAACATGGATTTCAACCTGCTTATCAATTTTCTCAAAGACCTTCAAAAAAACAACTCCAAAGAATGGATGGACGCCAACCGAAAGCGGTACCATCAAGTTCGGGACCTGTTCATTACCTGGCTGGACGACTTGGACCTGACCCTGGCCGCCCTCGATGATGAATATTACGGCACCCCTGGAAAAAAGGGGATCAATCGGATCAACAACAATTTGATGTTCCACCCGAACAAACCGATCTACAAAGACCATTTTGGGGCCGGCTTGGACAAGCGTCCCAACACCGGCGATTTCTATCTTGAAATTGGTATTGGGGAATCGCTTTTTGCCGGGGGACTCTGGCGACCGGAGCCCAAGGTGTTGAGAAGCATCCGCGATGCGATCGATTATAATGGGGAGGAACTTAAAAGGATCATCAACAATCCCTCGTTCAAAAAAACCTTCGGAGGACTGTATGAAGATGTCAAGTTGATCCAGGCCCCCAAAGGTTTTTCCAACGACCATCCGCACATTGATCTGTTGAGGCACAAGACCTTTGCCGTGCTGCACCGCTTTCCAAACGAGCTGGTGTTCGAAGATGGTTTTAAGGATAAGGTAATACAGGTCTACTTCGAAATGCTGCCCTTTAGGCGGTACCTGAACAAGGCCATTACCGTCTTATAAATCCGGAACGGATAGTTGCTGATCGGTCCAAGCGGGATAAAATCAATGGAAAGGGGTATTTTTACGGTTGAAAGGTCGATGTCCCATTTAAATCTATTTTTGTGGGGAGCGCTGCGCCTTGGAACTCCGGAAAACGGCCCCGCCTAAATCGAAGGGTTTAATCTATAATTCTATGGACGGCACCAAGTTATTTTCCAACATTCAAAAACACATAACCCTGGAGGATTTGGAAAAGGAGTGGATACGCTCCATTTTCGAAGCCCGGGATGTTCCCAAAAAGCAACTTGTGCTGGAACAGGGACAGTTGTGCAGGAGGTTGTATTTTGTGGAATCGGGCAGTTTACGGGCATACAATACCAATAAGCAGGGAAAGGAATCGACCCTGATGTTTGCGGTCCAGGATTGGTGGATTACCGACATGTACGCTTTCGTAAACCAAAAACAGGCCCTTTTGTCACTGAAGGCCCTGGAGGACAGCCTCCTGTTTTCGGTCAATTTTCATGACCTGGAAGCACTTTTTTTTAAAATTCCCAAGTTGGAGCGTTTTTTTAGGATCCTTTTTCAAAATGCCTATGTCAGGGAACAACTCCGGGTACTTGATGGCATATCGCTGACGACCGAGGAGCGATATGCCCGGTTTGTGGCCAAATATCCCCAGATTACCCAAAAGGTGACCCAAAAACAAATTGCCTCCTACCTTGGCGTGACCCCGGAGTTTTTGAGCAGTGTAAAAAAATAGTCGGGCCTCTTAAACTATCTTAATTTTTTATTGTTTACAATTTCCTTTCTTTACATAAAAGAAAACCATGATGATCTTAATTGCAGGGCCCTATGCCAGCAACACGGGGAATGATCCCGATCTGATCCAAAAAAATATGGACCGACTGGAAGCGATGGCACTGCCCATATTTCGTAAGGGACATGTACCCATGATCGGGGAGTGGGTGGCAAACCCCCTGATGAAACTAGCCGGTTCGACCGAAATAGGAGACACGATATTTACCGAAATCCAGTACCCCACGGCACATCGATTGCTACACAAATGCGATGCGGTCCTCAGGATCCAAGGGGAATCAAAAGGGGCGGACCAGGATATGGAAATCGCCAAGAAGTTGGGACTGGGCATTTACTACGATATAAAAGATATACCGGATGCAGAATGATAGGGTTCGCAATATCAAAAAGGAATTGCTCTCGGACAATTGGTACGTCCTCAACAAATTTACCTTCGATTATCTAAAAGAAGACGGAACTTGGGAAACGCAGCACCGTGAGGCTTATGATCGGGGCAACGGGGCCGCCATCTTACTGTACAACAAACGAAAAGCGACAGTTGTGCTTACCCGGCAGTTTCGCATGCCCACTTACGTGAACGGCAATGAAGATGGGATGATGATCGAGGTATGCGCCGGTCTTCTCGATGGAGATGATCCGGAGGATTGCATTAGAAAGGAAGTGGAAGAGGAGACGGGGTACAAGATCTATGAGGTGCAGAAGGTCTTGGAAACCTATATGTCCCCTGGATCCGTCACCGAGGTCCTTCATCTTTTCATCGGGGCGTACGAGGACCGGATGAAAGTCGGTAACGGAGGTGGTGCGGAAGATGAGACCGAAAACATCGAGGTACTGGAGTACACCTTCAAAAAGGCGTTGAAAATGATCAGGACCGGGGAAATTAAAGATGCCAAGACCATCATGCTGTTGCAATATGCCGTTACCCACAAGTTATTTGGATAAGGTTTTTACGACCAAAGGGCCATGGACGTTTCGAAAATAGCATTTGGTGGAGGTTGCCATTGGTGTACGGAAGCCGTTTTTCAATCGCTTGGGGGCGTGGAGAGGGTTGAACAGGGATTTGTCGCCTCCGTGGGAACGGCCGCCCGGTTTTCCGAGGCGGTGATTGTGTGGTACCGGCCTACAGAAATTTCTCTGACGGAACTCGTGCGGGTTCATTTGCATACCCACGAAAGTACCGCGGCACATGCTTTTCGATCGAAGTACCGATCTGCGGTGTATACAATGTGCGCAGGTGATGAAAAGGCGGTACGGGAGGCATGGAACGGGTTGCAATCGGAGTTCAACAATGCATTGATCACCGAAATATTGCCGTTCAAGGCCTTTAGGCCCTCCGACGAAATGTTTCATAACTATTACCGTTCCAATCCTGAAAAACCGTTTTGCAAAAAGTATATCGGTCCAAAATTGGAGTTGCTTCGCCGAAAGTTCCCAAAGCAACTGGTCTCCACACCTCCCGGTGTTCAATAGGTATCCCGTATGGCTTCGAAAATAAGCTGCATCTGCTCTTTCACCCTTGAGCTCGGACCCATAAAATGGTTGTTCATAAAGCTGAAAACCAAGGTTTTGCCTCTTTTGGTGATGAGATAGCCGCTCAAGCAGTAGTTGTTCCCCAAACTTCCCGATTTGGCGTGTATATAGGGAGCACCATGTCCTTCGAACCAATCTGCCAAGGTACCGTTGGCACCTCCCGCCGGAAAAAAGTGGAACAGGCGTTCCTTTGGAATTTTTTTGAACAATTTGTACAACACGTGCACCATGGACTGTGGTGTGAAGAGATTGTATCTGGACAGCCCTGATCCGTCTACCCATCTAGGGGGATGTTCGAGATTCTTTAGTTGGTTTTCAAGGACATGTTTTCGGGCCTTCGAGCCATCCAGGGTATCCGATAGGGTGGAAGAGGAAAGGATGAGCAACTGTTCGGCCAAAAAATTGTCGCTTACGAGCATCATCCTTTTATATACCGAATCGGAGGGAACGCTGTAAACCACGTTTTTCTTCCCCGGGGGCATGCGGTCGGTGACCGTCACCTTTTTGTCCAAGGCCATTTCCAAAAGTTTGCGTGTAAGGACACTGTCTACCCGAAACGGGATTTCCGTGGTGTCGGTCCTGCTGGAAGCATAATAAAAAATGTTCTTTTCCGCTTCCCGACCTGGAGTGTGATCTAGATCGACGACCTTTTCCCTAAAAAGGGACGGACTGACCCGCAAGGAATCCAAATGGTGTATGGTCGTTACATTTCCGAATAGCGGAAACCCATTTCTTTCTACCTGGTAGTAATAGGGAAAATCGTCCCAGGCCCACCCGGAACCGAATTTATCGGCCTGAAAATTGGCAGTGTTCAATGTAATGGCGGGATATCCCCTTAAAAAATTGATGGCGGTACTATCTTGAAAGTAGGGGTGCAATAAAGTAGGATCTCCGGTACCCTCCAAAAAAAGGGTATCGTGTTTCACCAAATATTTAAAAGCGGGAATCCTTTCGGGCAACAGGCTTAAACTGGTGAACAGGGTGAAAATCTTGGTATTGCTTGCCGGAGTGAAGTATTTTTGTCCGTTTTGGTTGTAGAGGGTGTCCCCGGTCTGCGCATCCATCAAAAAAAAACCTGTAAACTGGTTCTCCAAAAGGGTCGAGCGCAGTCCCTGCCTTATCTCTCTCTTGGTCTTACCGGATTTTGTCGAAATGCACGCCGACAAAAGTACCGATGCGAACAGGCTCAAAAAAAGGCTTTTCCCAAATCCGATGCAAAAAAGACCCTCTCGAAACATTAGTATTCATTGGCGTTAACACGAAATTAGTTAATTTTTAACTACCGGGGCACAATAAAAACTGGGATTTTTTGGTTAAATTGGTAACTGACAATCTAATTAAACGTTTAACATATGGCTAGAGCTATGCTGGAGTATACCAAAACTGTGCTCCAAAAGGTTAGTTTTGACACGAAATTGTTTTGTAAAGAATTAAAAAAAGCAGTGGCCAGGCTGCTTCCCGATGAAATTGAAGAACTCAAACTTTGGCTGAGGCAGTTCTTAACGGACAAACCGGAACTTCAGGAAAGTCTAATGTATCTGAAAGCATAAAAAAAGCCCCGACAATACAGTCGGGGCTTTTTTATTCCTACTACGCAACCATTTGTAATCCCTAGAATCTTGTCAAAAAATGGTTATGAAATATTTTATTTTGGGCTGGGTGTTCGCAGGTCTGGTCTCTTGCGGGGGAAACGAAAATCGTTTCGGTAACGAGATGCCCTTTGGCGCGCGCAGTATCATTGGGAACTGGGAATTGGCCGAGACCAGGATAAGCCCGGGCGGTCCGGTGGATTGGTCACCTGCAGAACACAGGGATACTTATGTTTTTGCAATCGATGGCACCTATGTTTATACGAACCTGTCCAATGATGCTTTCAGCCATAAAGGAACCTTTACCGCTGCGGAAAACAAGCTGACCCTCCATTACGTTTCCTCCGAGGGCACAAAAAAAAGCGTCGCATATTATATGGCGGTCGAAGGAGGTGAAATGATATTGAACTACCTGGGCTGCATCGAAGTATGTAGCTTGAAGTTCATAGGCACCCCTTGAACGGCTACTTGTTCAATGGACTGATTATCTTCACGTCCTGAAAGGCTATGGCTCCCCTCACCACACCGGAAATGACATCCTTGAGCGCCTCGGTAATCTGGATTTTCAGTTCACTTTTATGGTAGATAAGGCTTACCTCCCTGGCCGGGGACGGATCATTGAAGTATCTTAGATTTGCCTGTTTTTCCCGATCCAATTCCAGGGTGTTCAAAAAGGGCAGCAAGGTCATCCCCAGTCCCTCATTGGCCAAATTTACCAGGGTTTCAAAACTACCGCTCTGTAGTTTAAAATGCTCCTCGCCAAAATTTTTGGGCGCCTTGCATAGGTTAATGACCCCATCGCGGAAACAATGTCCGTCCTGAAGCAAAAGTACGTCGCTGATATCAAGATCTTCCGGACTCAACTTTTTGGCATTCCCCAATCTATGGCTTTTTGGCACATAGCCCACAAAGGGCTCATAATATAACGGTCTTTCTTTTATGAATTCGATTTCCAAAGGTGTTGCGGCAATGGCCGCGTCCAAATGTCCGTCCTGGATATTGCGGATCATATTTTCGGTGCTTTGCTCCTTGATGATCAGGTTTACCTTGGGGTATTTGTTGATGAATGCCTTCAGGAACATGGGCAATAAGGTCGGCATCACGGTCGGAATGATGCCCAGGGTAAAATCTCCCCCAATAAACCCTTTTTCCTGATCGACGATATCTCTGATGCGTTCGGCCTCGTTGACAATGTTCTTGGCCTGGGAGACGATTTTTTTGCCTACCTCGGTTATGGCGATGGGCTTTTTTCCCCGGTCAAAAATGAGGATGTCCAATTCGTCTTCCAACTTCTGTACCTGCATGCTCAGGGTAGGCTGGGTAACATGGCTTTTTTCCGCGGCCAAGGTGAAATTTTTGTACTCCGCCACAGCGAGCACATACTGCAACTGCGTAATAGTCATCAATAATAGTTTTGTCACATAAAATTATAAAAACTATCGATAAAAACTATCAAAACCAAAGTTTAATATTCATTAAATTTATGCGAATTTTAAATAGAACAGATATGGAACTAAACAGTATAGGCCTCAGCGCCGATAAGTCGAAATCGTTAGGTGCGGATTTGAACCATTTATTGGCCAATTTTCAGACCTATTATCAGAATTTACGGGGCATCCATTGGAATATCAAGGGCAAGCGCTTTTTTGATTTGCACCTTAAGTTTGAGGAATTGTATACGGATGCCAATCTAAAGGTCGATTTGGTGGCCGAACGGATCCTTACCTTGGGCGGGGTACCCTTGCACACCTTTACCGACTACGTCCAGAACTCCAAGGTACCCGTTGGAAGCAACGTCACCAGGGATGAAGATGCCATCAGGCTGATCGTCGATTCCCTTAAGGAACTATTGCTCATAGAAAGAAGGATATTGCTGGCCTCGGATGAGGCAGCGGATGAGGGGACCAATAGTATGATGGGCGACTTCATAACGGAGCAGGAAAAAACGGTCTGGATGATGAAGGCCTGGTTGGCCGAGGAGATATAGCGCCACCCTAAAAATTCAAATGCCTATATTTATGCTCGGGTTACGTTAGTACGCGAATTGATGCATAGGGCCAAACTAGATCAAATCACCGGATTTTTAACCAAGATTCCTTTTTTTTCCGAGGTTTCCAAAACGTCCCTGTCCCGTCTTTGTTCGGATAATAGCACCGAAAAGTTCCACATTGGCGATTCCATTTTCGAAAAAGGGGAGAAAGGCGACGATATGTACGTCATTCTCGAGGGCAAGGTGAAGGTCCATGAGAACAATCATGTGTATGGCCATTTGTCCGAAGGGGATTGTTTTGGGGAGTACGCCTTGATCGATAGCCAAACCCGTTCAGCTTCCATAACCGTACTGGAAGAAGCGGAGGTCTTAAAAATTGGACGGCGGCACTTCATCGATTTAATGGCGAGCGATAGCGGTTTCGCCCAAGGTGTGCTATCCGTTTTAATTAAGCGACACAGGGAATTGGATGTTATCCAAGAACGTTTGGCCGCCTCGAAACAGCAATTGGAACTGAACAGTGCCAAGATGAGTGGACTGATCAATGGTGCGATGGATGCCATTATAATGTTCAATGCCGACTACAGGATCGTATTGACCAATCCTTCTGCCAACACATTGCTCGAAAATGATGAGGTACTGCAGCGAAATGTATTGTTTTTCTTCGATGATACCGCTGCCAATTTGATCGAATCTTTGGTGAAAACGGGTTTGGAGGGCAAAAAGGCCTTGAACACTTACCTCCCGTCCGTTGTGAAAGTCATCGGTTCCCATGGGGCCGAAACCTTGAACGAAGGGACCATAAGCAAATATGGGAAGGACGGGGAAACCTTGTACACCCTCATTTTGAGAAATATAGAAGAGCGGTTGATCGCGGAGGACAAGATTAATCTGCTTACCACACAAACCCGGTATCTCGAGGAAGAGATCAAGGCGTTGACGAACAGTTATGGTATCCTAGCAGAGGACCAGAGCATGTTGCAGGTTTTGAACCTGATCGAACAGGTGGCCCGGACCGATGCCACGGTTTTGATCTACGGGGAAACCGGAACCGGAAAGGAATTGGTGGCACGGGCCATCCACAAGGCAAGTCCGAGGAAGGATAAACCTTTGATTCGGATCAACTGCGGGGCCATACCGGTGAATCTGATCGAGAGTGAACTTTTTGGCCATGAAAAAGGAGCGTTTACCGGTGCCACTGCCAGCAGGAAAGGACGTTTTCTGTTGGCGGACAAGGGAACGATTTTCTTGGACGAGATCGCGGAGCTCCCCTTAGATCTGCAACCCAAGCTTTTGAGGGTCATTCAAGAAGGGGAGTTCGATCCTGTCGGTAGTTCGGAAACCCTTAAGGTAGACGTGCGAATAATTGCCGCCACCCATAGAGATCTCCTGGCCTATTCCAGTGAAGGGAAGTTTAGGGAGGATCTGTATTATCGCCTAAATGTATTTCCAATTCAGGTCCCAGCGTTGCGGGACAGGGGAGATGATGTTAGTCTGATCGCCCGGGAGATGATCCACCAGTATTCGGGAAAACTAAACAAACAGGCCGCACAACTGACCGAATCGGACAAAGCGCTATTGGCGTCCTATCACTGGCCAGGGAACGTGCGCGAGCTCCAAAATTTGGTGGAACGGGCCGTTATCGTATCGCAGCAGGGAAAAATTGATTGGGAGGACATTATCCCTGCTCCGAACATGAAATACACCACTGCCGCAAAACCTACCGAGGAAAAAATACTGACCTCGGATGAATTGGTGAAACTTGAAAAAGAAAACATTCTACGTGCCCTGAAAAAGACCCATTGGAAAATTTCCGGAAAAAACGGGGCCGCAACTTTGCTCAAATTGCGCCCTACCACCCTCGCTTCCAAAATCAAGGCGCTGGAAATCGTCCGCCCCATTTAACCTACAAAATCCCAGTTGTTCCCAAATGATATTTTGGTAATCTAAGGATCCTTGTTTCAAAAAACATTCTGATAATATCGTTCAATAAATGATGATCGAATATCGATATGGTTCGGTATGGCAGCTGCATTGGATGGGAAAGGCATTGTTCAACTACAAAATTAGAATGGGATGATTCCTTCTGAAGACGATGTACCTAGGTCGGGAAACTTCTTTGGAAAGTGCAGAGCGAAATTTTTGGTCGAGCCAAGGTTTTGGTTTTTTGTTGGGGATATGCTATCCTGCCCGGTGAAAGCCCTATTCCCGAAAAGATCTGGAAAGCCCGCGCAGGTTTGTTCGCAAAGACCATCATAATTCACGAAATCTCATAAATAAGCTAACGATTTTTCGTTTAATAACGATATATCGTTATTAAAAATGAACGCAATATAATCATAAAATGCTTATAATCAATTAATTATATAGTTTGGCACACCCGATGCATAGAATGGGATGGCAATAATGCCGAACAATTTAAATTCAATTAAAATGATCACAACAGCAAACATCAAAAACGGAGTAAATGTAGACCAATTGGTAGAAACCATTGGAGCCGTTCAAGGAAATCCCGAATTGGCAAAATTCGAATTCAGATCCAAAAACAATTGGATCGAAGGGGGACATTGTGCATCCAGTATCAAAAGCTTTTATGGCGTTGGGGCAGAGGATACCTCCCGTCAGGAAACGTTCACCATGGAGTGCGACCACCCCCATGTACTCTTGGGCAAGGACCAGGCCGCTACGCCACCGGAAGTTGTACTTCATGCTCTGGGTTCTTGTTTGACAGGGGCCATGGTATATCACGCGGCGGCGAACGGTATCGATATCGAAGGCGCCGAGTCTTCCTTGGAAGGTGGAGTGGACCTGCACGGTTTCCTAGGTTTGGATGCCGAGGTACGAAAGGGATTTGATGGAATCAAGGTCAGGATCAAGGTGAAATCCGACGCCTCTGCCGAGCAATTGGAAAACTTGACAAAATTCTCTCCGGTGTTCGATATGATAACCAACCCTACCCCGGTTTCGATCGAAATTGTAAAATAATTGCAAAAAAGGCTGCCTGTTCTTTTTCGGGCGGCCTTTTTTCTTTCAATCCACCAAGCAACCACGACGCCACTTCATCATGAAAAAAGACACTACCGCCATTGTAAATGGAAACCAGGCCGCTGCCCATGTGGCATACAAGGTGAATGAAGTGTGCGCCATCTACCCGATAACGCCCTCCTCCGAGATGTCCGAACTGGTCGAGGAATGGAGTACCGACCAACAAAAGAACATTTACGATAGCGTACCCACTGTTTTTGAAATGCAGAGCGAGGCGGGAGTGGCCGGGGCATTGCACGGAGCCCTGCAAACGGGTTCCCTCGCCACAACTTTTACATCTTCCCAGGGGCTGTTGTTGATGTTGCCCAATATGTACAAGATCGCCGGTGAACTTACCCCCAGTGTCATTCATGTGGCCACCCGTTCCATAGCCACCCATGCGCTCTCCGTTTTTGGGGACCATAGCGATATCATGGCCGTTCGGAATTCGGGCTATGCTTTTTTAGGGGCCGCATCGGTACAGGAAACTATGGATTTTGCCGTGATCGCCCAGGCGGCAACCCTGCAATCACGTATTCCTTTTGTACATTTTTTTGATGGGTTCAGAACCTCAAATGAAACATCCAAAATATCGACCTTATCCGATCAGGTCATCAAGGCGATGATCAAGACCGATTTGGTCCAAGCCCATAGGGACAGGGCTTTAAACCCCAACAATCCGGTTATTCGGGGGACCTCGCAAGGAGCCGATGTCTTTTTTCAAAGCAGGGAAGCTACAAACCCTTTTTATGACACATGTCCCGATATTGTACAAGAAAAAATGGACCTATTTGCCCAACTTACCGGCAGGCAGTATCGGTTGTTCGACTACATAGGGCATCCCGAGGCGGAACAGCTTGTAATTGCCATGGCCTCTGCCAGCGAGACCCTGGAAGAGACCGTTCGATACTGGAATCGACGGGGTGAAAAAGTTGGGGCCATTAAAGTCCGCTTGTTCAGGCCCTTCAGTGCCAAGCATCTCTTAAGGGCCATACCAGACACATGTAAGGCCATAGCTGTTTTGGACCGGACCAAGGAACCCGGAGCGACCGGTGAACCTCTGTACCTTGATGTACTGCACTCGGTCTCGGCGTCCAGTACTACACTCAAGAACGTGCCAAAAGTAGTGGGAGGGCGCTACGGTCTTTCATCCAAAGAGTTTACTCCCGCAATGGTAAAGGCCGTTTTGGACAACCTTAAGCAGGAGCGGCCCAAAAAAGGCTTTACGGTAGGAATTACCGATGATGTAACCCATTTGAGCCTGTCCGTTTCCAATTCCCCTCAAATCCTAGAGCAATGTGGTCAAGCCCTGTTTTATAGTACAAAGTCAGATGCCTCGACAAGAAATTTTAAAAATTTGGTACGGCTTCTCGGCGACGAAAACTATGTACAGGCCTATACGGAATGTGATTACAAAAAATCAGGTTCCCGAAGTGTTTCCAACCTTCGTTGGGGTTCCAGACCGATAAACGCACCGTATCTAATTTCGGATGCTGATTTTGCCGTATGCGACTCCGCAGTCTTCTTGGACCAGGACAATGTATTGGATCGTCTTGGACAAAATGCGACCTTATTGGTGGGCACCGGCTTGTATCCCGATGCGTTCTGGCAGACACTGTCCGCCGATGTACGGCAACAGATCGTGGCCAAAGAAATCTCACTTTACACAATGGACACCCATTCCCCCACAGAAACATCTGCTTTGGGGGAGGATGTTCCCTCTGGGCTCTACAACGGTTTTTGGGCCTTGAAAAATAAGCTGGTCCACCATGGGATGGCACAGGGACATCTTGCGCATATTACCCAGGTGGAGGTCCCTGAAAGTGACGCTCCCGGGATAAGCGCACTTGGGCAAAATGACAGTTCGGAAGTAACCCTTTTGGATTGCTTATTGGCGGGAAAAGGCCCTGAAGTTCCCGTAAGTGCTTTACCCGTTGATGGGACATTTGGCACAGATACCTCAAAATACAACCGAATCGCCGGGGGAGTTGAAATTCCTGAGTGGGACATGGACCTATGTACCCAATGCGGTGCCTGCAGCATGGCCTGCCCGCAGGGGGCGATCCGGATCAAAGCCTATGACGGGTCCCATCTGGAGACGGCCCCAGAGCATTTCAAGTCCACCAAAACTTTGGAAATGGATTGGCAAGTGGATCTGCTCCAGTATACCGTTCAGTTGAACCCCGAACAATGTACATCCTGCAGCAATTGTGTGGATGCCTGTTCCGCAAAAGCCCTGGCGATGGCCAAGCGTACAGCAGCTTTGGGAAGGGAAAAGGAACATTGGGACTTTTTTAAGGAACTACCGGAGTTCGACCGAACCAAAATTGACGTAACCCGGATGTGCCAACAGCAGTTGCAGGAACCCTTGTTCAAATACCCACAAGGAGTGGATGGTTGTGGGGAAGCCCCTTATTTAAAGTTGTTGTCCCAACTGTTCGGGGATCGTATGCTGGTTGCGAACGCGACAGGTGCGAGCTCCATTTTTGGAGGTGCCCTGCCCACGACCCCTTGGTCCAAAAATAGCGAAGGTCGCGGGCCTGCATGGTCCAACTCCCTTTTTGAGGACAATGCCGAATTCGGTCTTGGGTTTCGACTCTCCCTAGATCAACGGCAGGAACAGGCAAGGAAGTTACTTGGGAAATTAAATGGGCATCCGTACTCAGGTTTGGCCCGTGAGATCCTGAATGCTCCCCAAATCACGGAACGGGAGATATATGCACAGCGAAATAGGGTCCAACAGCTAAAAGCACTATTGAAAGCGGACATCGATCTGGATAGGGGACAACTGCCAAACCTGATCGATAGTTTGGTAAAGCAAAGTATTTGGATCGTCGGGGGAGATGGTTGGGCCTACGATATCGGTTATGGCGGATTGGACCACCTGATCGCATCGGGCAAGAATGTGAACATCTTGGTCCTGGACAATGAGGTATATTCCAATACGGGCGGTCAAATGTCAAAGGCGACCCCTTATGGGGCATCCGCCAAATTCGCCTTTAATGGAAAGCAAAGACAGAAGAAAGACCTCGGGCAATTGGCCATGTGTTACGACGGTGTATATGTTGCTTCGGTCGCTCTTGGTGCCGACCAGGAGCAGGCCCTGAAGGCTTTCGTGGAAGCGGAACGTTATGATGGACCTTCCATTATTGTTGGATACTGCCATAGTCCAGCACATGGAATCGATATGAAAAACCCAAGCCAATACCACAGGGCAGCCGTGGCTTCCGGACAGTGGCTGCTTTATAGAAATGACCCGGAAAGAACAAAAAAGGGTCTCAATCCACTGCAATTGGATTCGCCGAGGCCTAGCATGCCCATAGAAGAATATTTGATCAAGGAGGAACGCTTTGCGCAACTGTTTGGGCACGACCCCTCTACGTTCAACAACCTAATGGAACAATTGCAAAATGATGTCGACAAAAAATACAACCAATTCCAACGACAAGCGGAGCCAAGGTTGGTGCAGGAAGCCTATTGAAAACAATTTCGACCTTTACCGGAGATCAAAAAATAAATCATTCAATATACAATGGTACCTACATTCCCAACCCAAGGCAACGTACTTTTATATTTAAACCATATTGGGTGGGGCAATCAAAAATAAAATCCGAAAAAATGGACAGAAAAACAATAACAATTGCTCCCCGTTTCTGCGGGCCAGATCACAGTGGGAATGGTGGATACGTATGTGGTATGATGGCGAACCACGTGGGTTATGTTCCTGAGGTTACTTTAAGAAAGCCCCCTCCCTTGGCATCTGAAATGGAGCTGGTGACCGAAGCGGATAGAGTGCTCCTGACCCATAAGGGCGCCATTGTAGCGTCTATGGAGCTGGGACATGTAGCTTTCCAAGCACCAAGCCCTCCGGACCTGGAAACGGCAATACGGGCAACTGGGAACTACCTGGGTTTCAAGAAGCATCCGTTTCCCCACTGTTTTGTCTGCGGTCCTGAACGGCACAAACACGACGCCCTGTGCATTTATCCTGGAAAAGTGGGGAACGACGGGATGGTGGCCGCGCCCTGGACGCCCCATGGCTCCCTGCTGGATACCCATGGAAATGTTCGAAATGAATTTATATGGGCGGCTTTGGACTGCCCCGGGGCATTTGCCATTATGGACAGCAGTAGACCAATGGTGTTGGGACGGATGGCGGCAAGAATAGAAGAGGATATCGAAATGGGTGCCGAATGTGTGGTAATCGGGTGGGCCAAAGGAAGTGAGGGAAGAAAGCATTTTTCTGGAACCGCGATATTTTCCAAATCCAAGGGACTTTGTGCTGTCGCCCATGCTACATGGATCGATGTGGTATAAACCAAACACGGCCAATATATGGACACTACAAAAAAAATGTTGTCGCCAAATCGTATCAAACGTCTTAAGATCCAAGGCTACTGCAATATGACCGATACCCGTTTGTCGGAACTTGCCTTTGGTAACCGCTTTGCCTATATCCTTTGTAGTGGGGTAGTGGGAGTTGGGGTTTTAACAGCCCATATTCCCATATTGGGAACTATGATGGTGGTCGCCCTTTTCGGGGTCTTGCTTCCCAACCACCCCTTCGATTACATCTACAATTATGGAATCAGGGACCTAATGGGCAAGCCAAAGCTTCCCCGGCGGTCCAAACAGATAAAATTTGCGTGTATCGTTGCCACAATCTGGTTGGCGATAACCATAGGTTTGTTCCATATCGGTTTTGCAACGGGTGGATATATTGTTGGTGGGGTGCTCTTCTCTTTGACATTTATCGTAAGTACGACCGATATCTGCGTTCCTTCGTTGATTTACAATTATTGGCATAAAATCAAGGTGTGAAAGTTTGAACACCAAATTTTTGCTATATTCAGGGATACATATCAAAATAACGTATCCAACTTTGACCACTTTGTCCCTAAAATCGTTCTTTTCCAAGATTGGAACCATTGGGGCACACCCAAAAGACAATGAAGAGGTACGCTTGCAAAAGACACTTTTGGTGGCCTTTGCGGGAAGTATGGCCGTAATGGCCTTTTTTTGGGGCCTACTTTATTTTTATTTTGATCAAATGGTATCGGGATCCATTCCATTCACCTATTCCATTATTTCACTGATCAGCCTGGCAATTTTTAGTCGAACGAAAAGTTTTGCCATTTTTCTGGCTAGCCAGCTGACCTTTAGCCTTATTCTTCCTTTTCTCTTGATGATCTCTTTGGGCGGCTTTGCAAATTCCAGTGCCGTGATCATGTGGTCGCTTACCTCGCCCTTGGGGGCGTTGGTCCTGAAAGGTAGGGCTGAAGCACTTCGCTGGTTTCTGGCCTTTATGGGCTTATTGGTGGTTTCCGTGTTTTTGGAAGGGACGTACCCCTTTACCAATACACTTTCCGAATCGGTGATCATTGCCTTTTTTGCTATGAACATTATCGGCATGTCCTTTACATCATTCATAATTGTCAGGTATTTTGTGGGCGAGAAAAATTTGGCCCTCACCCTGTTAGAAGGCCAACACCGATGGATAAAGGATGCCTTTTCCGCCTATATTTCACCAAATTTGGTAGATCATCTTATCAATCATCCTGATGAGCTTAAATTGGGAGGGGAACGCAGGGAATGTACTTTCATTTTTACGGACCTGGTCGGCTTTACCACTCTGGTGGAGCAGTCGGACCCCTCCACATTGGTCTCCTATTTGAATGCGTATTTTGAGGGGATGATCGCCATTGTTTTCAAACACGAGGGCACGGTTTCAAAAATTGTGGGCGATGCCATAGCCGTTATGTTCTCGGCCCCGGTGGTGCAGGACGACCACGCCTCCCGGGCGGTCGCCTGTGCCATGGAAATGGATACTTATGCACAAAAATTCGCCCAGGAGAAACAAAAGCTGGGCCTGGATCTTGGGCGTACCAGAATCGGCGTCAATACCGGGACCGTGATCATTGGTAATATTGGGGGAAAAAACCAACTGGACTATAGGGCGCTGGGCGATGCCATCAATACCGCCGCCAGATTGGAAAGCGCCAACAAGCAATTGGGAACCCGGGTTTGCGTAAGTGAGACCACCGTGGCCCAATGTCCCGATTTTTCCGGCAGGCCCATTGGTTCGCTGCTACTCAAGGGAAAATCAAGGTCCGTCGCCACTTACGAACCGCTTTCCCGAGACGAAATGGATTCAACAGCCCATCGGACCTATGTGTCCGCCTTTGAACTCATGCAGGAAAATGCGGGAGAGGCCGTTACAGCGTTTGAAGCACTGAACAAAAAATATCCAAGGGATGGCTTGATACGCTTTCATTTGGATCGGCTTCATTCAGGGAAGTCCGGTACGGAGATCGTACTTCCGTGGAAATGACCTGTAGTGTTTCCAAATTACAGGTTTGCACCTATTTTTTGCTAAGTGTATTTACCATCTCCCAACCTTCGGGCGTTCCCGAAATGGTATATTCCGTAGACTTGATTATGAAGTGTCGTGCCACCGAGTCGTTTGGGTTCATACCCAACACCTTTTCAAAGGCCGCAAGCGCTTCTGGGAATTTGTTGGAGAAAAAATAATCCACCCCTTTGTTGTAATCTTCCAGTGTTTTTGTTTTTAGCGCGATACTATCGTCAGGATCCCCGTCAAAACATTCATAGATATCGATAGCCTTTTCTTTTCCCTTTACCCTTACCTTTCCAAGGTACCTAAAGTTAAAGTCCGCCTTGCTGGGAATCGTCTCTAAACTTGCCCCGCTTATAATAATGTTAACGCCGTAGTGCTTCGTAACTCCTTCCGTCCGGGATGCCGTATTTACCGTGTCGGCTATGATGGCAGTGTCGTTGCGCTCCTGATCCCCGATAATGCCCATGACCAAAGGCCCCGTATGCATGCCCATTCCCACGCTTATCGGGACGTAGCCTTTCCCAATACGTCTTTTATTGTACAATGCCAAGGTACGTTGCATATCGATGGCGGCGTCCAGGGCATGTTCTGCCTCATGTGGAAACAAGGCCATGATCCCATCGCCCAAATATTGGTTTACAAAACCTTTGTGTTCCTGTATTGTAGGCCCCATTCGTCCTACATATGCGTTTACGAACTTAAAGTTTTGCTCGGGGGTCATGCTCTCCGCAAGACCCGTATAGTTGCGCACATCGGTAAAAAGAACGGTCACATTTTTTTGGATGTTATCGCCAAGTGCCACCTCGGTGATCGAATCCCGTCCTACCGATTTAATAAATTCGGCAGGTACAAATTTACTTGTCGCTTTATGAATATTGTTAAGGTTGACATGGGTCTTTATGCGACTTAAAAGCTCGTTTTTGGAGAACGGCTTGGTCAAATAATCATTGGCGCCGAAGTTGAAACCTTGCACCAGCTCGCTCACGGCATTTTTGGCGGTGAGCAAAACTATGGGGAGCTCACTGGTGAGGTATTTTTTCCGAATTTCTGCACAAACCTCGTATCCCGACATTCCGGGCATCATGATGTCCAGCAAAATCAGATCGAAATCAGACCCGACCTCCAAGAGTTCCAGGGCTTCCCTGCCCCGACTGACCTCTGTGACACGATAGCCCGCTACGGTGAGGTGGTTTTGGAGAACGCGTCGATTTATCGGCTCATCGTCCACAATCAAAATATGGGTGTTTTTTGTTTGCGGAACCTGTCCTTCACTAGTATTCTCGACCGCTTCTTCGGATGCGGACGGGCCAAGGGAAGGAGCAATAGGTCGTACCCTGTCTTTCTTGTCGAAGGCGGCCACTTTTGGCTCCTTGCTTATGGGAAGTGTAAAGGTAAAGAGCGATCCCTTTCCCATTTTAGAGGATACCTCAATACTCCCGCCATGGAGCAAAACCAATTGTTTGGTTACAGAAAGGCCCAGCCCGGTTCCCCCATATTGTCGTTCCGTGGAGCCATCCCCCTGTTCGAAAGAGTTGAAAATAGAGTGGAGCCTGTCCTCGGGAATACCAATTCCGGTATCGGAAACGGATACGTGCAGCATTCCTTTCTTTTCCTCTGATAAAAGGGTCACATAACCTTTGGACGTAAACTTGATGGCATTGCCGATCAAATTGTACAGTATCTGTTGGAGCCTGTTTTCATCGGCCATGACCAAAGGCGCTTTTCTCGAAATGGAATTGATCAACTTTAATTTCCGGTCCAGGATCAAGGGCTCCGACAATTTTAGTACGACCTCCGAGATCGAAAAAAGGTCCACCGGAGAAATGGACAGCTCAATATCCTTGTTTTTCAATTTGGAAAAATCGAGGATATCGTTAACCAAATGGGACAGGCGTTTGCCGCTACGGGCTATCATGTCCAAATTTTCCACGACCTTCGGCGAGAGTTTGCCGGCCACTCCGTCCTTTAAGGATTCGCTGAGCCCGATAATACCGTTTAACGGAGTGCGCAGTTCGTGGGAGGTGTTGGCCAGAAACTCATCCTTGAGCTTATCTATTTTTTGAAGTTCCGCGACCCGTTGCTTTTCGATTTCGGTCCGTCGCCGCTCTTCCGAAATAGCCCTTTTCTTCTCAATATCCGCTTGTTTTGCCCGTTGTACGTGCTTGAAGCGGTTAAAGGTGAACAAGATGAACAAAACGGCCGCCACCGCGATCCCGATGACAAGGTTTCTCAAAGTGGTCTGCCTTTTTAGCTTTAGATCATTTATCTCGGCATCTTTTTGAAGCGTCAGTATGGCGTCCTGTTTTTTTTCGGAATCGAATTTTACCTGCAGTTCCTGGATTTGTTTCGATTTGGTCTCATTGAAAAGGCTGTCCTTGGTGGCAATGTATTTGTCCTTCACCCTCAACGCATCTTTTAGGTTCCCGGTTTCCTGGTAGAGTAAGGATAAAATTTGATAGGTGTCCAGGGCTTGGGATTTAGCCCCGATTTCTTCCGATAGCGACATGGCGTTCTCCAGATGAAATTGGGCCTCCCTGTACCTGTTGAGTTTAAAGTAATCCTTTCCCACGTGGGTATGGCTTTCCGCCAGTTCCCTTTTTTGCTGGAGTTGCTTTCGAATTTCCAGGGCATTCAGATGTACCTGAAGCGCTTCCCGATAATTTTCCTGCAGGCTATATACTTCTCCGATCGCCTCGTAGTCATAGGCCGTTCCCCATAAACTGTTGATTTCTTGGTCCAAGGCCAGTGCAGACCCGAAATATTCGAGCGCTTTGGAATAGTCTTTTCTTTTGGAATACACATCTCCGATATTGTAGTAGACATTGGCCATATCTACCTTTTTATCCAAATCGGCAAAAATCTCCAGTGCTTTGGAATAATTCTCCATGGCTTCGTCCGGCCTGCCCATTTTTTTTAAAAGATCGCCCAACGCATTCTGCACGGTAGCGGTTCCATAGGCGTCTTCCTGTTCTCCGTAAATTTTTAGTATGGCATAGTATATTTCCGAACTTTTGTCATAGTTACCCTTGTCATCATGGATAATGGCATTTTGGTACAGACCATTGGCTATATGGGCATTGTTGCCTTCCCTAGTGTGATATTCAAGGTATTTGGTCAAATATGCCAAGGCTTCATCATAGTTTCCTTTCTGTCTTTCCAGTACGCCATATTGGTAGTGCGCTGTGGCAATTTGATATTCGTTCCCAGTTGCTTTGCTCAATAAATAAACGCTGTCAATGTATTTTTTTGCCAGCTCGGGTTGGGATCGATTGTTTATGTATTCCCATGAAATGTTTCCAAATGCTTTGATTCTGGCAGAGTCCGTGTCGGCCCTTTTCAGACTGAGTTGCAAGCTATCTATTTTAGAGATCTGGGCATGGGAAAAAGGGCATGCCAGTACTCCCCATAGAAATATGGATAAAAATGGCCTCATCTGTTCTGCGGGGGATTTTGGTTTATGGGTTAGCTGAACTTAAATGTAGTGTTTAATGTCTAAAGAACAAAAACTTCCCTAAACCTTTGGATTTCAATCTACTAAATGCACATGGGCCGATCTAAAAATAGTATGCCGGCCAAGGTAAATTCCTACGTCCTGACCTGGAGATCGTGGTTGCCAACACCATAAGCCCGAAAATGGGAAAGTACAGGGAAACCCGATTGTCCGCAAACCGGATGCCCCTTATGGCATGCCTATATACCCGCCCAATACGGAATGGGTTCCGTTCCGGTAAACGGATCTTGCCCAACTGTAGGTTTTGGGTACCGAACGGCATTTCAATTTTTAGACCGCAATTCAGTATAAAAAAAATACAGTTCGGTAAGCTTCTTTGGTGGGGAAGATGGTACTGTTGCAAGTTTGCTTCATCAATTCTGAAATAGATCCATCATATGAACAAGCTGGCCATGATAAAGCGACCTATTGCCCTAATAGCATTTTTTTACGCGACCATTGTATATTCCCAGACCACGGTTTCCGGAGCGGTGACCAATGGAGCCCATCCGGTCGTGGGGGCGAATGTGTATCTTGAGGGCACCTATGACGGTGCATCGACCGATGAAAATGGTTTTTTTACCTTCGAGACCAATGAAACAGGTACCCAGAACCTGATTGTTTCCATGATCTCTTTTGAAACGCACATGCTGGCCGGGGACGTATCGTACTTCGGGGATTTGAAGATCAAATTGACAGAGACCATCAACCAATTGACAGGGGTGACCTTGACAGCGGGTACCTTCGAGGCCGGTGACAATTCCAAGGTCTCGGTTCTCAAACCACTGGATATTGTTACCACGGCCGGGGCCGCAGGCGATTTTGTGGCAGCCTTGCAGACCTTGCCGGGCACCTCTACCGTAAGCGAGGATGGTCGTCTGTTCGTGCGCGGTGGGGCCGCAGGGGAGACCCAGGTCTTTGTAGACGGACTCCGCGTGTTCCAGCCGTTCAGTGCCACAGCGAACAACATTCCGACCCGTGGACGCTTTTCACCTTTTCTGTTCAAAGGGATTACGTTCAGCACGGGCGGATACTCAGCGGAATACGGCCAGGCGTTGTCCAGTGTGCTGTTGCTGAACACTACCGATGTTCCGGAACAGGAAAAGACCGATATTTCGGTAATGACCGTCGGCGGAGGATTGGGCCATACCGAAATTTGGGGCAGCGAATCGCTAAGTGTAAATACTTCCTACATCAATTTGGCCCCCTATCAATCCCTGGTACCAGCAGATCAAGGAGCCCGATGGAACAAACCCTACGAGTCGATTTCCGGGGAGGCCGTCTTTCGCAGCAAAAAAGAAAATGGACTGTTTAAGTTCTATACTGGGTTCAACCATGCCCATCTTGATATCGATCAGGAGGACATTAACCTCGACGGTTTCGCCAACTTCCGCTTAAAGAACAACAATCTGTACGTAAACTCGTCCTACAAACATTTTTTTGAGAACGATTGGACCATGAACGTCGGGGCAAGTATTTCCTGGGATAAAAACGATATAGGGCTCCTTGCGGACAGGGTAGATACCAAGGAAACCGCTTCACATCTGAAATTTAAGGCCAAAAAGACCTTCAGCAATCGGTTTCAGCTAAAATTCGGGACCGAACAATTTATTATGGATTACAGGGATCTGTATAGTGCAGAGGGGGGTGCTTTTGAAACCGGACTAAGGGACAGGCTCACAGCGGCCTATGTCGAGGCGGACATTTTTTTTAGCAACCGCTTTGCCATGAAGTTGGGCGCAAGGGGCGCATATTCCAGCGTATTGGAAGATGTGAACGTATCCCCTAGGATCTCCCTTGCCTATAAGAGCAGTGACAACGGACAATTTTCACTGGCCTATGGCGATTTTTATCAACATCCCTTGACGGAATCGTTAAAGTTCGATGACCGTTTGAAGAGTGAAAAGACCTCTCACTATATTTTGAACTATCAATACACGGGGAATGGAAAAACATTTCGGGCCGAAGCTTATTACAAAGATTACGACCAATTGGTCAAATTCGATACGGATCGTCCCGTATTCGATTCCCAATACAACAACCTTGGTTCGGGATATGCCAGCGGTCTGGACATTTTTTGGAGGGACAACAGAAGCATTAAAAGTTTGGACTATTGGATTTCCTATTCCTATTTGGATACAAAACGGGATTACCGCAATTTTCCGGAAAGGGCAAGCCCGAATTTTGCCCCCAAGCACAACTTCTCTTTGGTGACCAAATATTTTATCACCGATTGGCGATCACAGGTCGGACTGTCTTATAGTTATGGCTCTGGAAGGCCCTATGACAACCCGAACACTGGCGATTTTCTGGCCGAAAAAACAAAGCCCTACAACAACATGAGCATCAACTGGGCCTATTTGGTCTCCCAACAGAAAATTCTGTATTTTTCGGTGAGTAATGTGGCCGGTTTTAGAAATGTAAATGGGTATCAATACACCGACGCCCCGAATGCTGATGGGATCTTCGATCGAAGGGCCATACGCCCTACTGCCGACACTTTCTTCTTCGTGGGCTTCTTTTGGACGATCGGTCAGGATAAGAGCAGCAACCAGTTGGACAATCTATAGAAGCAAATTTCCGTACGAAGGCCATTGATCCATAGAAGTCTGAAAAACTTGGGTTGGGAACAGCAGATATATTGTATATTTCAAAGTGGAACGGAATGGGAGGGAAACCTAGGCAAAGTGCTTTTGCGTACCTAGCAAACGAAATAGTAATATAAGCTTACATTTTTGAAGACCGATTGGGGTATAAGGGTAAAATTGAAGGGCATACGGTGGATGGCCTTTTTTACGATATTGTCGTCTTCGATGAACTTGTGCGGGCAAAATTCTTGGGCAAAGGAACTGCCCGGTTTAGGGACATTTTCCTCCCCTAGGGTTGCCGACCTGAACAACGATTCGATTGGAGATATCATATTGGGGGCGGGCAGGGAAGAATTTCAGGCCTGCGATTCCGCAGTGGTGGCCTTGGATGGAAGAACGGGGAAGATGTTATGGAAAGTATCGGCGAAAGATCAGATTTTTGGTTCTGCCGCCCTCAAGGATATTACCGCGGATGGCACCGCAGATGTTTTTATAAATGGTCGTTCTGCCGAGTTAATGGCGATAGACGGTAGGTCGGGCGAGGTTATTTGGCGGTTCAAGGTACCAAAATCTGACAAAAAGGAATGGTTCAATTTTTACAATCCACAGTTTATCCCGGATCAGAACCGAGACGGACAAGAAGATATTTTGGTATCGAATGGGGGCGATGTCATGGCAGAACCCTACGACCCGGATAGGCCCCCTGGGCATTTGGTGATCTTAAACGGAAAAAATGGGGAACTGATTTCGAGGGCGCCCATGCCGGACGGCAAGGAAATATACATGTCGCCCGCAGTATTACCAGATCGTTCCGCAGCTTTTAAAAATATCGTGTTCGGCACAGGGGGAGAAACCTTGGGGGGCAACCTTTTCGTTTGCTCGGTTGGCGAGGTGATGTCGGGCGATCTGTCGAACGCTATCAAATTGGACAGCAGTGCGACCAAGGGGTTCATCGGTCCGGCCGCTTGGGTAGACATCAACGGCGATGGTACCCATGACATTGTTTCCAACGCTGTGGATGGCAGGTTACTGGCCTTCGATGGCAAAACCCATGACCCTATATGGAAGGTGGATGTGCCGAACACAGAAGCCTATGGCTCCGTGGCGATAGGGAATTTTAATGGTGATTCGACCCCGGACTTTTTTGTGTCCTATGCCCAGGGGGTTTGGCCGGATCTGGGATGGTCCAAGCAAATAATGGTAAGCGGGAGCGATGGAAAAATCGAGTTTGAGGATACCCTGGGGTTCTATCAAATGACCTCAGCGGTGGTTGCCGACCTGAACGGGGATGGACAGGACGAGGTTTTGATGCCCATAAACTATCAGGTGCTGAATGAATTTCAAATGAAGTTTTTTCACAATAATATCATGGCCATAGAGTTTACCGAAAAAGTGGCCGCCGAGCTTGATCTGCAAAATGAGGGCAATAACATATCGTCAACGCCATGGGTGGGCGATCTGGACCATAACGGTTTTTTGGATATCGTTTACGTACATGGCACGAACGTAAAACAGACCTATACGTTCGACGGGCTTCGTATCAACCGAATCGACACCCAGTTTCCCGTAACCGGAAAAATTAAGTGGGGCGCGTATATGGGGAGCAATTACAACGGGGTATACGGTGAATGATCTTCCAGTGAACCCGAACATTTCATGGGCCGTGGTCTTCCCGGTCACTATTGCTGGTTGCCCATCCGAAAGTCCCGGGACTATGGGCTGGCCCTAGCATAAATTTTTGGACAAATAGAGGCGATCGCTTCTGTTGGCAATGTCCGCAATACCCCATTAAAATTTGTGATGGCGGCCGATTTTGGGTATCTTAAGCCGTAATCAGATACCCGGTTTATGAATAAAATTGAGCTGCGACAAATTCAGAAAATGCTCCATGGGCAGGGATATATAGGGGACGATGCCATAGCTATGTCCATTTTCCTGTCCATACAATTGGAAAAACCCTTACTTATTGAAGGGCCCGCTGGAGTGGGAAAGACCGAAATCGCCAAGGTAATGGCCAAAGCTTTGGGTGTCGATTTGATCCGTTTGCAGTGCTATGAAGGTTTGGACAGTAGCCATGCCCTTTACGAATGGAATTACCAGCACCAATTGCTTTATATTAAGATGCAGGAGCAGAATGGGCAGGATTTGGAAAAGATGGAGAACATCATTTTTTCAGAAAGGTTTCTTCTCAAACGACCCGTGCTGCAGGCCATAACCCATCCGAAAAAACCCGTACTCCTGATCGATGAGGTGGATAGGGCCGATGAGGAGTTTGAGAGTTTTCTTTTGGAAGTATTATCAGACTGGCAAGTGACCATTCCTGAAATAGGGACGATACGGGCCAAGGGCAAACCGCGGATCATCCTTACCGGGAACCGTAGCAGGGAACTGTCCGAGGCCTTGCGCAGAAGGTGCCTGTACCTATGGATCGATTACCCCGGTTTTGAGAAAGAACTGGCCATCGTGAAGTCGAAGGTTCCCGAGGTGGATGAAAAGCTTGGCCGGGAAATCTGCGCCTTCATGAAAGAACTTCGCAAGCTGCGATTGGAGAAGACCCCTGGGGTCTCGGAGACCATAGATTGGGCCCGTGCCTTGGCCAGCCTACACCTGAAGCACTTGGACAAACAAACCGTGGAGGACACCTTGGGCGTGGTGCTCAAGGATTGGCAGGATATTCGCCATACCCAGGATGCACTGTCCGAATTATTGGAAAAGACAGGGGTGACCTCTAGAATTGGTTAAAAACGAAGCGATGCCGTTCCCTTTGATTCCCACGCAGACCGAACTCTCTGGCAATATCGTACTACTGTGCCGATTTTTAAGGGGCAAAGGATTCCCTTTGGGGGCGACTGAAGTGGCCAATGCCCTGGAAGCCCTCACACATTTGCCGATCCACAAGGAAATTTATTTCAAAAGAGCGCTCAAAGCAGTATTGACCAAAAACTGGCATCAGCAATCCAATTTCGACGAACTGTACGATGAATTCTGGAAGCAACTCTCAAGGGCCACAGATTCGAAAGTCAGGGATAGCGAGGGGATGCGGGACAAAAAATCGAAGGGCCAAAGGAAAGAGGCCCAGTTCGAGTCCTTAAAGGACTGGCTCAACCTAAACCCGTCCACTACCGAAAAGGATGTGGCATCTTTTAGCGATTTGGAGGTACTGACAAAGAAGAACTTTTCCGATTTGAGCGAGGAAGAGATGCGATTGACGATGCGTTTATTGCGGAAAATGGCCCGTCGAATGGCCCATCAAAAAAGCCGTTTGAACAAAAAATCGAGAAGGCGCGATCGTTTGGACCTAAAAAGGACCATCAAGGCCAATATGAGGAAGGGCGGCGCCATTCAGCAGTTTCTTTTTAGTGAAAAAAAGGAAAGGAAGCTAAAGTTGGTGCTGCTCTGTGATGTTAGTCGATCGATGGACCTTTACAGTCGTTTTTTCGTCCACTTGATCTACGCTTTTCAAAATGCCCATGACCGGATTGAAACTTTTGTGTTCAGCACCGCCCTGCACCGGGTAAGTGAAATTCTGGACCATCATGAATTCGACAAGGCTTTTGATATCATTTCGGATCGGGTGCCCCAATGGTCGGGCGGGACGACAATTGGCAGTTGTCTTAAGGATTTCGCCATTTCATACGGCAACCGATTGTTGGACAAAAAGACCATCGTTTTGATTTTAAGTGACGGTTGGGACACTGGGAATCCGGAAATTATGAGGGAGGCCATGCAAATTATCCACAAAAGATCAAAAAGAGTGCTATGGCTAAATCCCTTGGCCGGAAACCCCGAATTTTCCCCGGAAGCCCTGGGTATGAAGACGGCCTTGCCCTATATCGACGCCCTGGCCCCCGCCCACAATTTGGAGAGCCTCAAACAGGCGCTTTATCAATTCCGCAAACGGCGTAACTTGTCGAATAAGCAATTTGGATAAGCTATTTTTGAGTTATACATCAATTTAATGTAAAATTATTGTGAATAGCTCAAAAATTTAAGAGTAAATCCTTAAAAATGTCGACCTTAATTTTTATCTTCAAGGGCTTTGCCCGCGTACCTGCGAACGGAGAGGCCTGATGGGTCTAAGCGATGCGGAACGAAGGTCCGAAAAGGACTTTGGCCCCTTTGGGAAAGGGGGCGATGGACCCAAGCGGTAGAACGGTAAATCCACAAAAAGAACATATTGCAAAACTAAATCATACACGTATGAACATTTCAATTACGATCAACGGTAAAGCGTATGACCATGATATTGAGCCCCGAATAAGTTTGGCACAATTTCTACGGGAAAACCTGGACCTCACGGGAACCCATATTGGTTGCGACACCAGTGGATGTGGTGCCTGTACCATCACCTTGGACGGCAAGGCTGTAAAATCGTGCACTTTGCTCGCCGTACAAGCCGATGGATGCGAGATCACCACTATTGAGGGCATGGCGAACGGGGCCCAAATGCATCCCATCCAAGAGGCTTTTAGGGAACACCATGGCCTTCAATGTGGATTCTGTACCCCGGGTATGGTGATGACCGCGGCAGATATTCTTCAAAGTAACCCCAAACCGTCGGAAGAAGATATCCGTCATGGACTGGAAGGGAATTTCTGCAGGTGTACGGGCTATCACAACATTGTAAAATCCATTCAGCATGCCGCTGAAAAAATAAATACTTAGGGTATGGAAACATTTATAGGAAAACCAGTAAAAAGGCGGGAGGATGCCCGTTTCCTGAAAGGGGCAGGCCGGTATACCGACGATATCAAATTACCCAAAATGACACAGGCCGCGTTCGTGAGGAGCCCCTATGCCCATGCCAAGATTTTGGATGTCAATATAGAGGATGCGCAAAGGGGGGATGGGGTCGTTGCCGTTTTCACCGCCCAGGACGGCTGTGGAACCTTTGGGGTACCTTGTGGATGGCAAGTTGATTTTAAAAACGGGGAAACCATGAGGGAGCCCCAACACCCCTTGCTGGCTAAAGAAAAAATAAAACATGTTGGGGAAGCTGTTGCCATTGTGATTGCCGAAACCTTGGAACAGGCCCGTGATGCTGCGGAGTTGGTCAAAGTGGACTATGAAGGTCTACCGGCCGTTACCGATCCTGGAAAGGCCATGGAGCCCGGGGCCCCCTTGGTCCATGATCAATGGTCGGACAATGCGGCCTTCGATTGGTGCATTGGCAATGATAGAACCGAGGTGGAGGCCGCCCTTGCCAGTGCACATCATGTTACGGAAATGGAATATCGAAACCAACGTTTGGCTCCCAACGCAATAGAACCGAGAAGCTACATTGCCGACTATGATGTGAATGCTGGAAAATGGACCTTATACACCAGTACCCAGAATCCCCATTTGATCAGATTACTGCTTTGCGCCTTTGTTCTGGGCATCCCTGAGCACAAGGTTCGCGTAGTGTCGTATGATGTCGGCGGTGGGTTTGGTAGCAAAATATATCACTATACCGAGGAGGCACTGTTGACCTGGGCCTCAAAGGAAGTGGGAAGACCAATAAAATGGACTTCCGATCGGAGCGAGGCCTTCCTGACCGATGCGCATGGAAGGGACCATGTGGTGAAATCCAGAATGGGATTTGACAAGGAGGGTAAGATCGTGGCCCATTTAACAGATGAGTATTGCGCCATGGGGGCCTATCTCTCCACCTTTGCTCCTGCCGTGCCTACCTATCTCCATGGGACCCTGTTCCAAGGGGTTTATACCACACCCTTGATCCATTTGAACGTCATAGCGCCCTTTACCCATACGGTTGCCGTGGATGCATATCGCGGGGCCGGCCGGCCGGAAGCAACCTATTTGTTGGAACGGATGATCTCTAAGGCGGCAAAGGAAATGGACATGGATCCGGCTGAAATTCGGTTCAGGAACTTCATCCCTCCCTTTGACGGAGTGGAGCAGGCGGGGTATCAAACACAAGTGGCCCTGCAATACGATAGCGGCAACTATGAAGCCGTGCTTAAAAGAGGCCTGGAAATGCTGGGATACGAAGATTTTCGCAAAAGCCAAATAGCGGCTAGGAAAAACGGAAAATTGCTGGGCGTGGGCATTTCGACCTATATCGAGGGATGTGGTATCGCCCCATCGGCGGTAGTGGGTTCCTTGGGTGCCCGGGCAGGATTGTATGAGGTCGGGGCCGTACGGGTGCAGCCCACGGGCAAGGTTTCCGTATTTACCGGATCCCATTCCCATGGGCAAGGACATGAAACTGTATTTGCCCAGTTCGTGGCGGATAAGTTGGGAATTGCCATGGATGATGTGGAAATAGAACATGGCGATACCGATCAGGTAGCTTTCGGAATGGGCACCTATGGCTCCAGAAGCCTATCGGTAGGAGGAAGCGCCATTATAAAAAGTGTTGAAAAAATACTGGAAAAAGGAGCCAAAATTGCCGCCCATAAACTGGAGGCCGCGGAAGAAGATCTCGAATACGCGGAAGGTAAGTGGACCGTAAAGGGCACTGATAAATCCATTTCATTTGGCGACGTCTCCCTGACCGCCTACGTGCCACATGATTATCCCGAAGGATTGGAACCGGGTCTCGACTTTTCCAGCTTTTACGACCCCACCAACTTCACCTACCCCTTTGGGGCACATATTGCAGTAGTGGAAGTGGATTCCGATACCGGGAGAGTGGTCCTAAAACGCTTTGTCGCCTGCGATGATGTGGGCAATGTCATGAACCCCATGATCGTTGATGGTCAGATACAGGGGGGAGTGGTCCAGGGTATTGGCCAGGCTTTGTTGGAAGAGGTGATATATGACGAAAGTGGGCAAATGACCTCCGGTTCGTATATGGATTATGCCATGCCCCGCGCGGATGACGTGCCCATGATCGAAACCGATAGAACGGTGACTCCCTGCCCGCACAATCCCCTGGGGGTAAAAGGGGCGGGCGAAGCTGGGGCCATAGGCTCAACGCCGGCGGTGGTCAATGCCGTGGTGGACGCTTTGTCGCATTTAGGTGTTACCGATATACAAATGCCCCTGTCCCCGCAAAGGGTATGGAAAGCAATGAACAATGGAAGGTAAACCGTTGACAGTTAACAATGTTCAACAACGTATGAACTCAATACTTACATCAGAAAGCCAACGCTTGAAACTTGTTTTTGAGGTGGGGCACAAAATTGAAAAAGAACGAAAAGAGCGAACGATATGATACCAGCGAAGTTTGATTATATAAAGGTTTCCTCGATAGGGGAGGCGGTGACCTTGTTGGACAAACACGGGTTTGACTCCAAAATTTTATCGGGAGGACACAGTTTGATTCCAGCAATGAAGCTACGGCTCAGTAGACCGGAACTGTTGATCGATATCAGCGGTATTTCCGGAATGGACGGCATTTCCGAGGAAGGCGATAAAATTGTCGTCGGTGCCAATTGTACCCATCAAAAGATTGCCTCTTCCAAGTTGGTCAAGGAACATCTGAATATTTTGGCCCAGACCGCTGGATGCATTGGTGATGTTCAAGTGAGGAACCGGGGCACCCTGGGCGGCAGTTTGGCACATGCCGACCCTGCTTCCGATTACCCGGCCACGGTCCTGGCTTGCGATGCCCAAATTATAGCCGAGGGAAAAAATGGCAGCCGAACAATAGCCGCCACGGATTTTTTCCAAAGTATATTTACTACTGCCCTAGCGGATGATGAGATCATCACCTCGGTTCGTTTTCCAAAGGTGGCCAACGGCAATTACCAAAAATTTTTCCAGTCCGCTTCACGTTTCGCGGTAGTTGGCGTGGCCGTGGTGAAGGAGGGCGATGCCGTAAAAGTAGGGATTACAGGGGTTTCGGATACACCCTATAGGGCCAGCGCAGTGGAAAGTGCCTATGACGGAGGCTCTTCGGCGGCGGCCAAAGCGGTGCATGGTGTCGAGGTGATGAGCGATCATTTTGCCGATGCGGAGTATCGCTCCCATTTGGCCAAGGTATATGTAAAAAGGGCCTTGGAGGCATAACCCGGAGTCGGTCCACCTCTTCAAAAAGTGTCCAATACCGATTTCAGTTCGGTCAGTTGGCCGATAGTGGCAGTGGGTGTTATCCCCCATGGATCGAACACCTTTGCCGGAGATCGTTGCACCCAGATTGCCTTCATTCCATAGGAAACGGCTCCGATCACGTCGAACGGGTTCCCGGAAATGAGAAAGGAGTTCGACTTTTCAGAATTTGTACTGTCGTTAAAATGTTGGTAGACCCTTGGATTTGGTTTGAACGTTTTAATGGATTCCACGCTCACGACACCTTGGAAAAAATGGCCGATCCCTGAGTTTTCCAACAAGCCCGTGACGGCCTTGGCACTGCCGTTGGAAAATGCAAACATGGGATAGGCAACTTCCTGTAGGTGGGATAATGCGGCGGGTACATCCCCAAAAGTGGGCAAGATCGTATAGGCATCCAATAAGACCCTCTGCTGCTCGGCCTCCAAGTTGACATGGAATTGCAAACAACAAAATTTCAAAGCCTCTTGGGTACAGATCGAAAAATCGACGTATGCATTCATCAAACCTCTTCGGAAGGAGTATTCCAACTGCTTGTTTCGCCATGTCTCCATAAAGGCGTGGGCGTCTTTCCCAACTAGGCCCCGCAAGGCTTGGTACACCCCGGAAGTATCGATCAAAGTTCCGTAAACATCGAATGCAAGGGTAGGTTTCATCCCATTTGACTTTTTAGCTATGGCTCCAATTTTCAGGATCCTCGTTCGAATTGGGGGAAAGTCCCAGAACATCACCTTTTGTGGAAACACCCAGCCCGATGACACTTCTGTTCACATAGTTAAAATAACTGGTGACCTGGTTGATCTCCAAAATCTCCCCTTCCGAAAACCCAGCGGTCTTCAAAGCGCTGAAATCGGCTTTCACGATTCCATCGAGATCCAAGGTCAATTTTCTGGCATAGGCCATACCCACATTGTACCGGGAACCAAAAAATGTTTCCGCGGTATTGTGATGCACCGCTTCGGAAAACCGGAATGCCCGACGGTCATCCTTCAAAATCCGTTTGAAGCCTGCAAAATGGTGGTCTACGCAATAGGAACAGCCGTTCAGGTGACTGACATAGATTCCAAGGGCTTCCAGGTACCATTTGGGCAACGTATTGCCCGAATGGTGCAAAACACTTTTGTAGAGGGTCATATGGCCCGTCAGGGTATGTGGTCTCAGGCTGTGCAGCAATAAAACATTGTCGACCTTGTCATTTGGCCCTTTTACACGATCATAGATCCTTTTTAGCCCACCATCGGCCTGCCCATATCCTATGGTTTTTATCCAACTCATATCGGTCTACTTCTTTCTCGTTTAGCGACTAGGAATATACCGGTTTTAAACCAATTGGATAGGGATTCGATCCACTATTTCTGCATTTTTAAATAATAGTCCATCGAATGTTTCCCGGAGCCATAAAAAAGAAAAAATAGACAAACCGCCAAGGTAATCAGCGCAAGTATGAGATTGGTGGTATTCATTTCCCCCAGGAAATTCACCAATACAGCACCTATTAGAATAGGCAATTGGGCCAGTACCGCCCAGCGGGTCAATAATCCCACTACGATCAAAAAGCCGCCAACAAAATGGGCCGGGGCCACGTAGTGAAGTATGAGCATTCCCCCGGGCATATCCTGAAAGGGTTTGATTACCTCTGCCATTTGTACTTGGTTGGACATGAAATCAACTCCTTTTATGAAAAGAAAGACACCAAGGGCCAGTCGTAAAAGATCAAGGGGGTAGTATGTGTGGGCATTGGCCCATTTGTTCAATGATTTTATTGTGGCCATGATGAAGAATTTATGGATTGTTCATCATAAGGTACTCATTTTTAAGGATATAATCAAGTTAAAATTTTAAGGCCCTGTTGGTTCCGAGAGGTGTATTTGACTTTTTTCTATGGTTGGGGGCGATTTTTTCCAAGCGTTTTTGGAACGATTCTTGGTATTTATAAACCCAGACCGCAAAACCCCCTCAGATGCAGAAAACATTTCCATGGTTGGGGCTGCTATTGCTTTTTGCCTGTAGCCCCCAAGATACACCCGATGCCCTTTCGCTTGGGGAAACCCAAGAAAGCGAAGAAGAAATGTCGGAAGGAGGCGGGGCGGGCATAAATCGCGTCGAATCGATACAGGCCAGGGGCAAAGAGTACCTGCTGGCCTATTTCAAAACCTTGATCGAAAACGAACGAATCATCGCGGGGCAACATTGCGGAAATGGTCCGGACGATATGTCCACCTATTACAATAGTTATATCGACATGTTGGCCGATGGAACGGGCAGACACGTGGGGCTAATGGGAGCCGACCTGGGTTTCTTTCCCAGTGTAAATTATCCGGTACAAGCGCTCATCGATCATTGGAACGAAGGTGGGCTGGTGACGCTGAGCTGGCATGCCGACAACCCTTTTGAAGACGGCTATGACGTATATTGGGATACAGTGGACAACAGGGACAAAATCAACTTGGGGGCACTGCTGAAAGGAGCGCCACCGTCACCGGCCCAGACCAGCTATAGGACCGAACTCGATCATATTGCCGGGGCTTTACAGAAACTTCGCAAAGCCGGGGTCACCGTAATTTGGAGACCCTTCCACGAAATGAACGGCGACTTTTTCTGGTGGGGTATCAACGCCCATAACAACCAGCAGACCAACCAGGCGGATTTTATAGCCCTGTGGAAGGATCTGTACCGGACCTTGATCATCGACTACGGTCTGGACAATCTAATCTGGACCTATTCGGTCATCCCATATGGGGATTGGAACGCGGAGGTCACTGCGTTCTATCCGGGTGACGACATGGTAGATCTGGTGGGGATGGATTACTATGGAATTGCTCCCGATTTTCCCGACTACGAGGCGTTAAGGTCTCTGGGAAAGATCATCGTCATGAGCGAAACGGGGCCCATGGACCAAGGGTGCGGCAACTGGAATGAAATGGACCTGGTACGGGAACTCCAAGGGAAGGCAGCGTATTTTTTGCAATGGCACAGTTGGTCGGGCACTGGCGTCGCTATCAAGGACAATAAAAATACCATAGAGATGATGAACAGTGAAACGGTCATTACCCGGGACGAACTTTAGTCCATTCCGATCAGGACAAGGCCGCATCCATCTGCTCGATCTTTCGCAATACCAGTTGCTTTTCGCTTTCAGTGGAGACCAACTGCAAAGCTAGCTGCAGGTGCTGTCTCTGCTTTTTGGTGTCCATGTCCAAATAAAGTTCCGCCATGAGCAAATGGTACAAATGGTTGTCCTTAAGATCGATTTTTAGAGCTTCTTGGATGGCTACTTCCTTGCCATTGGCCTTGGACAGCGCATAGGTGCGGTTCAAAGCGATAACGGGCGAATACTTGATCTGCAGCAATTGGTTGTACAATTGCAGAATCTGTTCCCATTTTTCATTCGAATCGGTATTCCTGGTGTGGTGATAGGCAATGATGGCCTCTAGATGATACTTTGTGATTTTTCCGCCCCGACTGGACCGGCCGAGATATTCCTCTCCTTTTTGGATGAGTTCCCGATCCCAGTTCGCTCGATTCTGTTCGGCATATAGAATTTGTTCTCCTTGAGCGTTGGTACGCGCCTCAAATCGGGAAGCGTGAAAACAAAAGAGCGCCATCAGGGCATTCGCCTCAGGGGCATTGGTAACCGTATTTCCCAAAACCAGATAGGTAAGACGCATGGCCTCGACACAGAGCTCTTTTCGGACCTTCTTTTCGGAGACGGTGGTATAGTACCCTTCACTGAAAAGCAGGTACAGGACCGAGAGTACATTTCCTAGCCGGTTTTCAAGTTCCTTTGCCGGCGGTAGGGTCAGATCTATTTTCTGCTCACGCATGCGTTCCTTGGCCCGGTGCAGTCTTTTGTTAATGGTTTCCTTATTGCTCAAGAAGGCCTTGGCAATTTCGGCCACCCCAAAACCGCATAGAATGCGCAGGGCCAGGGCAATCTGTGCTTCGGGCGATATCACCGGATTGCATACTGCGAACAGCATCCTTAGTTGGCTGTCCTGGATATTGTGCTCGGACAGATCGACCTCCAAATCCTCCGAAGCTCCTATCCCATGCTCCAGTTCTGGCTTTACTTTTTGTTGGAACACCTGATCCCGTTTAAAACCATCACGGGCCTTGTTTTTCGCTACTTGGTAGAGCCAGGCAGTCGGATTTTTAGGTGTCCCCTTTAACCCCCAGGTCTGGGTGGCGATCAAAAAAGTCTCGCTGGCGATGTCCTCGGCCATTTGAATATTGCTAAGACCGAAGGTCTTGCACAACACGGAGACAATCTTGCTGTATTCCGTTCGGAAGAGGTGCGGTATGAGTTCTGGGTGGTTCACGGGCGGGCGGTCAAAATAATCTCTAAAGAAAACAAGGCCAGCCCGGGCACCCGGACTGACCGAGGTACACAAGGGTTATTGGTCGAAAACCATTACGTCCCTGACCTCCACCTTTCCACCATCAATGGAAAGAATGGGACAGCCTTCGGATAATTGTACCGCTTCCTCAAGGGTATCGGCTTTTACGATGATGTATCCGCCCACAATTTCCTTCAATTCGGCATAGGGACCATCGGTCACCACACCATCGGCATGCACCGTCTTTCCCTGGGTACCAAGGGCATTGGTACCCACAAATTTCCCCTGCGCGGCAATTCCTCCGATCCAGTCTTGCCAAATTTTCATGGTAGCCTGCATTTCTTCGGGGGTAGGTGCGGTGTTGTCGGCCTTCTCTGTTCTGAAAAGCATCATAAATTCTTTCATAATGTTTAAAATTTATTTGTTATACCCCTATAACGATCGGATTTTGGGGAACGGGACACGCTTTTGAACTTTTATTGATAAAACTTTTCAGCATCCACGACCAGTGTGGTCAGTTCAACGGTATGCCCATCTGGGTCCTTGGTGTACACCGATCGGAAATAGTGATGGTCCTGTTCGGTAAAAGTAAGGCCCAAACGGGTATATTTGGCCTTTGCCTTTTCAAAATTCCCTATGCTTAGGTGAAAAGCAAAATGATCGAGTTTTACATTTTTAGAGCCCTGGGGAAGCTCAGGATGTTCCTTGTTCGCTGGGAATAAGGCGATACCAGATTTTCCGGCCAAAAGAAAGATGGGAAAATCGCCCCATTCTTCCAGTTGATACTTTTTTAAGCCCAGCACTTGCCGGTACCACTTTTCGGATACTTTTAGATCCTTGACCCGCAACGCGACATGGTCCAAAAAATCAATTTCAAAAGCGTCCATAAATTATACTTTGATGTCGTATACCCTAAAGGTACTTCTTAAAATCAAAAAAAGGGTAGGGGGCATGTTGGCATTCCATTCAAAATGCATTCAGAACATGTCATGTAGAATATCCAAACGGATGGAAATGGAATAAGGAAAGGGATGCTCCTGATTGGGGTGCATCCCTTTTCGTCATGTGTTCGGCCCGGTACTATCGAAGGTACTGTGTCGGTGCCGACCAGCGTATCCGCTTGCTGTCCTGGAAATTGGAACGGAAGGCGAACCTTCTGGATTCTGTTTGTGTTTGAACGGTAAATGTTTTCATGACCGGGTTTTTTAGAGGATTGATGTGCGCTTTCTGACCGTGATCAACGGTTGAAGTTCCTGTACTGGGCCCACTGTGCCCTTTTGCTCCCACTGAAGGTGGAAAAGTACTGTCCTGTTTTCGATTCTGTCGCTGTCTTAGTGCTTGTTGCTTTCATAATTTCTATTTTTTAAGGGTTTTGTTGTTTTGTTCGGATCAACGGTTGAAGTTCCTGTACTGGGCCCACTGTGCCCTTTTGCTCCCGCTGAAGGTGGAAAAGTACTGTCCTGTTTTCGATTCTGTCGCTGTCTTAGTGATCGTTGCTTTCATAATTTCTATTTTTTAGTGTTGTTTTAAATTGTTTTATACCTAGTAGACGACGAATGAATCTTTTTGTTACAGTACTATGTATAAAAAGGTACTATTTTATATATAATTTAACATATGCTAAGAACGTAATCTCTACAGATGACTGATAATCAATGTTGTACATATTTTTATTTTTAATCATATTCACAGTAAAGACTATGACTTTCACTAAAAGTTACAGCGGCGGGTCATTTTTTACCACCATTTTTAGCATGGGCAAGGGTTGTGCCATGGACAGGTCGGCACGAACCGGGTTTTCAAAGTGCGACCGGAGGCGATCAAATTTCAAAATAGGGTAGTGGCAAACTTTTCCCTGAAATGGGATATCGCCTGGAAAACATTTTGACGGGGATATTAATTGCCTATTTTTATGGAATGGTGTTACACCCAAAATATGCCAAGCAGTTAAGACAGGCATTTGCATTTGGTTTGATATGGATGGCATTCGGACTGCTCTATGTATTTCTGGAATATGGACTCCTGGGGGGAGTCACCGAATATCCCAGTACCGGGAACAGGTACGATTTTACAAACGCCCTGGTCTTTATCGGCATAGGAAGCTTTTTTGCCGGAATGACCCAGGGCTGGATAGAAATATCCTGGCTCGGAAAACGTTTTTCGGGTCATCCGTTCTGGAAAAAGATTTTGTTCAAAAGCATTTTCTACCTTTCCTTTATTATTTTGATATTGGTGGTGCTGAGCATTATAAGCAATGCACAGCTTTATGGCCGTAACATTTTCGATCCCGTTATCTTAAATAGTATCACGGAGTTTATACAAAATTTTGCTTTTTGGAGCGTTGTTTTATATTCCGCGGTTGTTTTGGATATTTCCCTTTTTTATGCTGAAATGCGACATTACTTGGGTGGTGGGGTGCTTTACAATTATTCGTTGGGCAAATACCATCGACCTAGACAGGAGACTAGAATATTCATGTTCCTTGACATGAAATCATCTACCTCGATCGCAGAGCGAATCGGACACAGGAAATACTTCGATCTTTTAAAAGCATATTATGCCGATATGACCGATGCTATTTTAGAGACTTCGGGGGAAATCTATCAATACGTCGGAGATGAAATTGTGGTGACCTGGCCCGAAAAATTCGGGATTTACAAAAACAACTGCATTCAATGTCTGGCGCTCATATCAGAAGTTTTTGAGCAGAAGCAGGATTCCTATCTACAGCGGTTCGGTTTGGTTCCGGAGTTTAAGGCCGGTTATCACATTGGGGAGGTGACCATTGGTGAGATCGGCATTATTAAGAAGGATATTATCTACACTGGGGATGTTCTGAACACCACCGCCCGGATTCAGGCAGAGTGCAACACCTACGGGGCAAAGGCCCTCATTTCAGGAAAACTACTGGAGGAACTTCAAAAAGAGGATCCCATTACCTTTACCCAAATCGGAACGCTTACGCTTCGGGGAAAAACGGAAGCGATCCAATTGTACAGCGTGGTTTTTTAGCCTTTGATTTCCAGGATTTGCCGAATCATCTGATTGGTAAAGCCCCACTCGTTGTCGTACCAGGTCATCACCTTTAATAGATCTCCATCGACCACCCGGGTCATGCTAAGGTCCACCGTGGAGGCAAACGGGCTCTTAACGATATCCGAGGATACAATGGGCGCTGTGGTGGTGGCCAAAACAGTGGCATAGCGCGCTGTTTTGGCCTCTTCTTCAAAAATGGCGTTTACTTCCGCAGCGGTTACCGGCCGTTCCGTGACAAAGGTCATATCCGAGATAGACCCTACGGGAATGGGGACCCGGATGGCCACCCCATCGAACTTTCCAGCATATTCCGGCAGCGCTTTGGTAGTGGCAATTGCCGCTCCTGTGGTCGTGGGCACCAAATTGGCCGCTCCGGCACGTCCCATTCTAAAGTTCTTTTTGGAGGGTCCGTCGACCACGCTTTGCGAGGCGGTGTAGGCATGTACGGTGGTCATGATCGCTTTTTTGATACCGATTCTACGGCCCAAAACTTCTACCACCGGACTGATGTTGTTGGTGGTACAGCTAGCGCAGGAAAAAATGCTGGTCTTTCCGTCTTCCGAATTTACCCCATGCACCACAGTAGGGGTGTCCACACTTTTCGTCGGAGCCGAAATGATCACGGTTTTGGCTCCCGCACTGATATGTTTTTCCGCGTCTTCGCCAGCGGTGAAGAACCCCGTACTCTCAATTACCAGGTCGATTCCATTCTCACCCCAGGGCAGTTCCTCCGGATTTCTTTGGGTGTAATATTTGATCTTTTGTCTGTCTACGATCAGGTTTTCCGCGTCCTGGGACACTTCTTTGTCATAAATGCCATATACCGAATCATATTTGATGAGGTAGGCGATGTTTTCTATGGACACGATATCGTTGACCGCTACCAAGTCCAATCCGGGGGTATCCAATATTACTTTGAGGGCGGCCCTCCCGATACGCCCCATTCCGTTGATTGCTATTTTCATAGGTACTGTGTTAAGATTAATTGTTTTTGATTATTGTACTTTCCAGTGTTCCCGTTGATAACCTCCAAGGTATCACTTTGGATCCACCCAGATATCACCGTGGCCATATATTTTTTGTTTTCACACGCTCTTATCGTTCGGGATCATGTTCTCCAGTTCCTGTATCCGTTTGTGCAAGGGCGCGGTGATGTTTTCCAATTGCGCTTTGGTGAAACGGGGCTGGATGTGCTGTGGACAGTTGACATCCCACGCCTCGACGGTAAAAACGATGGCCCGCTCCGGTTTGGCCCGATACGCCGGATCGGAAAGTTGCTCCATCAATTCCCTATCGTCATGGACGACTACCGCCGTCCCCCAGATTTTTACCCGGGTCCTATTGGGATAATCCATCAAAAAAATGAAAGCCTTACCATTTTCGCTCAGATTTCCCGTTGAGATAAACTGTTTATTTCCAGAGAAATCCGCGAAGGCCAGTGTTTTGGAACCCAATACTTTTAAAAAACCCATTGGTCCTCCCCGATGTTGGATATAGGGCTGTCCGTTGGCACTGGCCGTCCCCATATAAAATGAATCCATGGTATTTAGGAATTGGGCTATTTGCGGACTTATCTCGGCCTGCCAACCGCCTCTTTGCTCCATTTGTTCATAGCTTCTTCTGGAACGGTATTTTGTTTGAAGGGCTTTTACGGCTGGGGTAAAGGCGATATCGCTGGTATATTTTGGTTCCTCGTTTTTCATGCGATGGGTTTTAAAGATCCGGAAGGGTGAAATTGCCCTTTTGCGGAATTTAATTCATGACGTTGGACTACTTGATGTTGTTCTTGCCCAAAAACTTACGGATGTGATCCGCAATCTCTTCCCCTTTTTCCTCCAGGGCAAAGTGTCCGGTATCCAAAAGGTGCATTTCAACATTCTTCAAGTCCCTTTTGTAGGGATGTGCCCCTTCCGGAGGGAAAATGATATCGTTCTTTCCCCAAACGATCAGGGTAGGGGGTTGATGGTCCCTGAAATATTGCTGCCAATCCGGATATAGGGGGACATTTGTTCGGTAATCATAGAACATCGCCAACTGGATGTCGTTGTTTTCTTCCCGGCTCAAGTGCTGCAGGTCGATGTTCCAATTGTCCGGACTGATCTTTGAAGGGTCTTGGACACCGTGTGTGTATTGCCATTTAAGCCCATCCAGGGCATGGAAACCCTCAAGGGCCTTCCCGTTTTCCAAACTAGGGTCGTTCCAATATTTTTTAATGGGACCCCAGAAGTCGCGTAGCCCTTCTTCATAGGCATTTCCATTCTGTATGATGAGCACTTCTACCCGGTCGGGATATTTGGCCGCAATTCGAAACCCGATGGGTGCGCCATAATCCATAAGATAAATACTATAGCTTTTTACCTGAAGCGCAATCAAAAACTCCTCTAAGATATGGGCCATATTGTCGAAAGTGTAGTCAAAATTGCGCATCGGAGGTTGGTCACTTCTACCGTAACCGGGGTAATCGGGTGCGAGAACATGATAATCGGACGATAGGTCCGCGATGAGGTTCCGAAACATGTGTGAAGAAGTCGGATACCCGTGCAGCAGTAAGATAGTGGGCTTTTTAAGGCTGCCCGCCTCCCGATAGAAAATTTCATGCCCGTCGATGTTCACGGTCCGGTGGTAGGTGGGTTGTTCTTCCACCGCCTTTGTCGGGCTGCTCGGCCCCCGGTCCAAATCTTTAAAAGAATATACCAAAAGGGCAATCGTAGCGATAATGACTCCCCCGAATACTGATCGAATCGTTTTTGTTTTCATGATAGCTGTTGTTTACTGATTTCTAAATGGATTAAAATTTTCGGTTTTCCGCTGTGATTTTTACATCGTTGGCGCTCATGTCCCGTACTTGCATCAATCCCTCAGAATCGAATTCCCAGTGTTCGTTCCCGTGCGTTCTGTACCATTCGCCTGTTTCGGCATGTTGCCATTCGTATTCGAATCGGACCGAAATGCGATTGTCGGTAAAGGACCAAAGATGCTTTTGCAATTTGTAGTGTTGCTCCCTGTTCCATTTATGGGTTAGAAAATCCACAATGGCGGGCCTGCCGCTGAAGAACTGATCTCTGTTTCTCCATTGGGAATCAATACTGTAGGCCAGGGAAACTTTTTTGGGATCTCTACTGTTCCACGCATCTTCTGCCAATTGTACTTTTTGTGCTGCGCTTTCCTTGGTAAAGGGCGGTATGATCTGCTTCATATTCGATTTTTTTGAACAGACAAGTCTGTTCGATTTGTGAAAAAAAATTATGTCAATAGTTTTTTACATGCATTTTTGGCCGACTCGATCGGCCAGGCATCTTTTTGTATTTGGGACAGGATGATGGCCCCCTCGATAAGTACCATGATCTCGCCGGAAAGGGCCTCGTTTGCTCCGCGATTATCCCTCACTTCGTTCAGGTTGTTGAAGACCCACTTTTTCACCTCGTTCTTGTGCAATAGTACCTGATCCTTTATCCGATCTTGCTCCTTGGGAAGATCGGTAATAATATTCTGGAACCCACATCCCCGAAAGTCCACTTCCTTCAACCAATCCTCCATAAAATCAAAGGCCCCCAGTATTCGATCCTTCCCATCCTTCCTTTGGGAAACAAAATCGTCCATTTTCTTCATCCAGGCCCCATGCCTGCCCTGCAAATAGGTAATGGCGATATCCTCTTTGGACCGAAAGGATTGGTACATGCTCGATTTGGCGACGTTGGCCTCCTCAATGATCTGATTGATCCCCGTTTGGTTATAGCCTTCAAAATAGAACAACCTGGAAGCCGCTTCGATAATCCGTTCTTTGACACTTAAGGTTTGCATGGGACAAAAGTAGACATTTATAAACAACGAACAGACTTGTCTGTTCTATTTAACAAATAATTAACTTCAGAAATGCTTACAAGTTTAAAGAATTACAACTGGTCTATCCATGCCTCCAATGAAGGCAAGTAGTCTTTGTGCAACTTGGACCAATAGGGAAAGTCGGTTGCCCCACCGTACTGCATCGAATGGTTGGTATCTTCCAGGAGAACCACTTGGTACGACCGGTTTTCCGCCCTGTCCAGCGCTGCGGAAATCAGCACGTGACTATCCGACGGAATAATTTCGTCGGCTTTTCCCTGTATGATCAGCAGGGGGTGCCCGGTCTTTCCAAAATAGGGCATCGGACTGAACAAAAGCTTTTCATCCGTTTGGACTTCGTCCAAATTGGGAACCCAGACCTGGGGGAACCAGGGTTCGTCCTTTTTGGCCTGGACCGCTTTCTCCAAAGTCCTCCTGGATAGCCTCCCCGAGATATGTTCAAAAACCTTTCCCTGTAGCTCAGCGGCAGGTTCCAGATTTGGGCCAAGGTTTTTTCGATTTCTGTTTTTCCAATAGTTCAGGTCGCTTTCCAATAGGGTCGAGGCCGGGCAGCTCACCGAAATACCATACTTCAATTCGGGGAGGGCATGGAGTATGGCGGGAACCTTGGTCGCGCCCTGACTACTTCCCTTAATCCCGATTTTGGTCAACGGAATTCCGGTTTGTTCCGAAAAATGAACAATGGCATTTTGATCATCCAGAACCAACTCACCCATGGTTGCCGCCTGCCAATTGCCTTCGGTCGCTCCGGTCCCTCTTTTGTCATAATGGAAGGTAGTATACCCCTTTTTGGCAAAATAAATGGCTTCTGCCCTGGATCCGCTGCGATCTGCCCCTCCCGAAGAAGTCAGGAACACCAGGCCTTCATTGTTGGGTGTTTTCGGTTGCCAGAGCGACCCGTGTATTTTTAAATCGGCAGACAAAAACTCGATTTCCCTGACCGTAAGCTCATTTGCTCCTCCCCGAAGATTTCTTTGAAGGGTGAACGGGACCAAAAGTGTATCGACCTGTAAGGCCCCCGATAGTTCATCGCAACCGTCCTTCCAAACATTTTTGAAGCTATAGGTATAGCGGTCGCTCTGCAATACGAAATTGATGGAATCACGATTTACTTCCACACTTCTGGCCGGTATTTGAACCGCGTTCTGTTCCAGACTGGTAAAAAACACTTTCCAATCGGTGGAATCTTTTTGGATTTCGACGATGATGCTATCGGAAAAGTTCCCATGGGTGAAAAGACCACTGTACGTGCCATCTTTGGTAACCTTCTTTTCCAGGGTGGGCGAACAGCCGGCCACAAACGTAGCTATGAACGCGATGTACAGATACTTTTTCATTTTGATTTCAATTAAACTTTTTTCTTAGGATTTTGAGCCCCAGGGCACCTAGCACCATTAAAAGGCCTAGAAAATGAATAGTGGTAAGACTACTTTTAGCAAGACTGAAAACACTGGTTTTTGTTACAATGCCCGTTGACAAAATTGGATAATCGTTCAGCATGACCAGTATTCCGATGTTTTCCAAATAGTCTGCCAAACCGGCCAGTAGTGGTATCAAGCAGAGATAAAAGAGTGGCCTTTCGAACTTGTCCAGCTTTTTCAATACATAGGCAAGTACTAAAGCGTTACTGACCCCAAAAAGGAGCGGATACACCATGTCTATGGGTAGCTGTTCCCAAAAATAGGCATTTCTGCCCTCTGGGCCAAGGGCTTCAAACAAGTGGCGAACATCTTCCGGACCGTAACCCATGGGCATCATGTCCAATAGGTTCATTCCCGGTGCATGGCACATTACATTGGGAATGGTAATGGTCAACATAAAAACATAAACCGCACTAGCCAACAGAAACAAGAACAGTGTCTTGGTTCCCGTACTGTTTTTATGGACGATATCGCGAATTGGCCCCATTCCTTGGATTTTGTTTACAAAGAAAGCCCTCCAATATCGGGCATCCATTAACAAATGATAAAAAGATCAGTTCTGCTTTCTCAATCTACTCAGGGAGACATTGGTTACCCCTAGATAGGAAGCGATCATAGGGTGGGCGACCCGGTTTTCCAACATGGAAAAATCCTTGCGAAATTGTTCCAAACGCTCCCCTGCCGTCCAGGAGGCCATGCGTACTTCCTTGTATACCTTGTTCAACAGTTCTTGGCGCAGGGCGGTATTGCCAAAATCGCGTATCTCCAGATTATCGATCATCAGCGATTCAAAGGTCTTGGCGTCGATTTTGGCGAAGGTACAATCCGTTATGGCCGCTCCGTAGAACAGCGATTTTCCGTTTGCGGTTCGCGTAACATTGGGGGGCAGGGCCATATGGGGCTCATAAAAGGAAAGGGTCAGTTCCTCCCCGCCCATATTGCGCAAATAGGTTCGGGCGATACCGTCGATCAAAATGTATTCCGATGGGTTGTATCGTCGGGGCTCGAATAGGAGGTCGCCACCTTTCCGGTGTTCCTCGGTACAAATGGTCGCCAATTCCGCACGCGATTTTTGTGACATCTGTGGGGTGTATCGGGCAATGGCCCTATCTAGTTTTAGTGGTTCCATATTAAAATGTGATTGACCGCCCCTTATTGGAAATTCCCAAATAAGGGGCGCTTATGAATAATGTTGTACGCTTCGATTCCTTCTGGGGGGCCGAATGCATTATTATTTTCAACGTCCCGTTGCTGTATTTGTTCAAAAGGTCTTCCTGGGTCAGATCAAATTCAACTTATCGAGCAGGGCTTCTTTGCTGGTCCTGCCGATGGGGATTTTTTCGTCACCGATATAAATCAGGTTTCCCGATATTTTATCGATCATTTGAATGTTTACGATATACGATTTATGACAGCGAAAAAACTGGTTTTTTGGCAACACCTCCTGCCAAAACTTTAGGCTGTATGAAAGCAACAAGCGTTTCCGGGGCATCAAGAGTTTGGTGAAATCCGTATCGGATTTAACGGCCATGATCTCGTTGAGGTACAGTTTAATGATATTATGGCCATCCTTGGCAAAAATAAAGCGTTGGGAGTCGTTCGGATTTGCGGGTTCGGGGAACTGCCCCTTGTGCATCACCCTCGATACCGCTTTAAAAAATCGCTCGAAGGGAATGGGTTTTAAGAGATAATCCACCACCTCCAGATCATAACTGTCCAGGGCAAAATCACTATATGCCGTCGTAATGATCACCGCGGTATTGGGGTGGAACGTCCGCAAGAAATCCATTCCAGTGAGTTTGGGCAGGTTAATGTCCAAGAAAACAATATCGACCTTTTGGTTGGATTTTAAAAAAGGAATGGCCTCGACAGCATTGGTAAAGGTATGGGTCAGGCTGAGGTACGGAACGTTTTCAATGTGCCGTTGTAGTACCTTTTGGGCCTGCAACTGGTCTTCAATAATAATGCAACTAAACTCCATCTAGATCAATTTTACGGTCAACCGAACATTAAAGACCCTGTCTTCACGGGTTATGGTCAATTCATGGCGCTCTGGGTACAGGAGTTGCAATCGCTGTTTCGTATTGTCGAGTCCTATACCCTTGGGTGTTCGCCCGTCTTTAGCTTCGGCCCTATGGGTGTTAGAGCCCTCAAAGGTCAAAACACCATCGGTGATATCGATACCCAGATCAATGGATATATCGTCTAATTGGGTATCCATACTGTGTTTGAAGCTGTTCTCCACGAAAGGGATCAGCAGCAGCGGGGCAATTACATATCCCTGGGGATCGCCTTTGATTACCAGGCCAACGGTTCCCCTGCCCTCGAGCTGTATCTTTTGAAGTTCGAGATAATCGCCGAGGTACTCCAATTCCTTGGACAACAGAACATGGTTTTCGGCACTTTCATAGATAACGTACCGCATGAGGTTGGCCAGTTTCAGTACGGTGTCAGGGGTCCTCCTGTCCCCCTGCATGGACAGGGAATAGATGTTGTTCAGGTTATTGAAGAGGATATGGGGGTTTATCTGTGATTTTAAAAATTTCAGCTGGCCTTCCGATTTTTCCCTTTCCAGGCGATCGATCAACTGTTGCTTGTCTCGGAAATGGAGCATCAATTTTATGCCGGTAAAAATAGCGACCGGGATTCCATAGGACACAAAAATAACTCCGGGAGAAGCCACGGGATGCGACTCAGGGTCCAGGTCCAGATAGGGTTCTATAAACAGTTCCTCGATATATCCGAAGAAAAAAATCCCGATTCCGATAGCAACCATGAACCGGACAATTTTGTCTTTTTTGTAAAATTTTGGAAAAAAGTAATAATTGGTAACCAGGAGCAAGAGCATTTTGTTCAGGGTAATGACGACCTCATAAAAATGCAAATGGTATTTTTCCTTGGCAAAGGAGACGACCAGTACCAACCCTATCCAAAAACAAATGAGCAAGGCTCTATCGTTTGATAAAAATGTTTCCAGTCTATTCGTTTTCCCTATTGTTGTCATGAAATGGCGGTATACCCCCTAAGGTATTTCAATGTACTACTTATACTCCGGATTTCGCCGGTCGAACTTCAAATTTCCCACGGTACCACCTTGGTCAGTTCACCCGACGGCGTTCCTCGTCCGCCCCGGTACCGCGTTGTCTGGAGGATCTAAGTCTGTTGTTGCCGAACGATCGGGAATAGGAGAGGAGAAAGGTCCTATTGCTCATATTAAAGGTGTTGCTCGTATTGATGTTTTGCTCTGGTATGACCGTGTTGTTGGTAAACTCGAGCGAGTCCCAGATGTCGTTGATGCTGAAACGGAGGGTTCCCCAGGCCCCCTTGAACTTTTTTTGGAAACCAAGGTTCATCGAGAAGGTTTCCTCGGTCCTGGACGAGGCAAAAAGGCTCGGTCCATAGTAATTGAAATTAATTTCGGAAGTAAGGTTCTCCATTAAGGTAAACGATTGCGTACTAAAGGCCCGAACGTTATTTTGATTGAGGTTCAGGGGCTGTCCCGCCAAGTTGTTTTCAACCCCTATGTTCCGATAGCTCAGGTTGTTTTGCATGGTCCACCAGTTGAAGGGGGTAAGGGGAAGCCCCAAGGTCACGGAGAAGACCCGGGTCTTGTCAATATTCTCGGTTTTAAAGAGTAGCCGATCGCTATCACCGTCAAAACTGGGCTGGAAACCGGAGATGCTCTGATCGATGATGCTGTACTGGAAAGACAGTAGGAAGGAGCGGTACCTCGTATCGAACGTTATGGCATTGGAAATGGAAGGCCGCAGTTCCGGATTGCCCGTGATGAAAGAAGTGGGATCAATAAAGATAACAAAGGGCGCCAAATTGTTGAAGGTAGGCCTTCGAATACGTTTGGAGTACGATAGATTAAAGCTCAGGGTATCGTTAAGATGGTGGGAAATGAATGCGCTGGGGAAAAAGGTCCCGAAATTACGGTCCACTACCTTTCCCTCGGCCTCGGTCCCAAGTTCCGTATCGGTGTGCTCATAGCGCAGGCCCGCCTTAAGGGTGGTCCTTTCATCTATCGTATAGTCCAAGGAAGTGTATGCTGCCACAATGCTCTCATCCAGATTACTGGTATTGGTCAGGGTTGGATCTTCGATAAACGCCAGGCCATCAAAATTGGAGACCGTTACCGCATTCCCAAAATTGGATAGGGTGAACTTTGCCCCCGCCTCGACCAACAATTTTGGATCGACCTGATGCTTGTAATCGGTCTTGCCCACGAAAAAGTTGATCGGCGTGGTCTTGTCGCTCTTGGTCAGTTCTTCCCGTAGTGGCACTTGGTTTCCGTCGAAAAAACGGTTCACGTAGTCGGTGGGGTTTTCGTCATAGTAGTGTAGATAGTCCAAATCAAAATTCAGCGACTTGCCTTTTTCAAAGGTGTGTTGCAAATTGATGTTCGCCCCAAAATGCTGCCATTGGTTTCGTTCGGTATTTTCCAGTTCAACAAATGCACTGGGAGTTCCGTTTACCGTTTCGCGACTGTCGTTGATGGCACGCATCGTCCATTTGTTGTCATAAGTGGCCATCAAAGCCCCCAAAACGGTTTTATCGGATAGCTCGATATCCAACCCCAATCGCAGGCCGTGGTTCCGTTGCACCGGATCCCGGGTAGATATGGTGTGCAACTCCCCAAGGGCGTCGTTCCCGTTCATGGAACTTCGGCGAAAGGTAATGATCTGGCCCTGGCTGTTTCTCAAAAAAGAATAGTTTCCATATATGTTGAGTCCGTCCTTTCGGTAGTTCAGACTGACGTTGTCGGAAGTGGTGGCCCCGTTCCCAAAACCGCCCGAAACGGAGTAGGAGCCGTTAAGGCCCAGCTCCGAATTCTTTTTTAGAACGATGTTGATAAAACCGGCGTTTCCCTCCGCGTCAAAATTTGCGGGCGGGGACGTAATGAGCTCTATGCTCTCGATGGTGTCCGAGCCCATGCCCTCCAAAAGTTGCAGGATACTCTCTTGCGGCATATTGCTGTTTTTTCCATTGATCAGGACCACCACCCCGCTTTTTCCCACTACCGAAATACTGTTGCCCTGTCGGTTTACCTCCACTCCCGGTGAGCGTTCCAACACTTCCAAAGCGGAGCTGCCGGAGGCCAGAATGCTATTTTCAACATTGATCACCATACGATCGATCTTTTGGACGTACAGCGGCCTCGCCGATTGGACGACCACTTCGTCCAAAGCGATTCCAGGATGGAGAATGATGGTCGGGACCACATAGTTTTGATTCGGGCCGAGCTGAAAAGGGGCAGTGGTTTTCGGTTCAAACCCTACCATGCTTACCGCGATGTAATACTCGCCTTCTACCGTATTTCCAAACGTGAAATCTCCGGTTTCATCGCTTATGCTCCCCTTCAGGAACACGGAGTCTTGGGCCGTTTTTAGTAGTACATTGGCATATGGCAGGGGAGTCCCGTCATCGGCGAGTATCTTGCCACTGATATGATGTTGGGCGTTCAATGCGATTGTGGTTAAGGAAAATAGGACGATGATTTTGATTGATGAAGCTTTCATAGTTGCGTTTATTTGACTGAAGCCCCAAAACTTCAAATAACGCTTTCGTCCTAAAAATGAAATCCTTGAACGACCTACTTATACTATTCAACGGCATTGTTTTCCCGGGCTGCGCAACGCGGCGATAGCCAGCTGGACTTTGGGTCCCCAATCGAATAATGGAAACAAAAGACCGGGTTCCAATCCTGCAAAAGGAAAGGAATAAATCCAAAAACCCTTAAAATTCGTGAAAAAGTGAATATAGGGCCATGCATGCCCGTGGTCTGTTATGGGTGATGTGGGGTGAAAGCTAGTCCAGCCCTTTCCAAACCTTTTCGATCAAGGCCTTCGTGGCCCGAATACCTTCAGGTTCGCCCATTGTTTCCCCTTCGAACTCGATACCGATATGGCCATCGAAATCGGAGTCCTTGACCATTTGAAGCAATTTTTGGTAGTCCATAATGGTCTCATTGCCCGCTTCATCAAAGGCGTAGGATTTTGCACTTACCCCTTTGGCAAAGGGTAGGAAGTCCGCCACACCTTGGTAACGGTCATAAACGGAATTGCATTTATTGTTCTGGGTGCTGCCCCATTCGGCATTGAGGCACCAGTTGCCAAAGTCGGGCAAAGTGCCCAAAAAGGAACTGCCCACCGTTTTCAGGATACCGACCATAAATTTTCCATCGGAAGTGTGCAGACCGTGATTTTCGACCAGGACATTGATGTTCTGGGCAGCCCCGTATTCGGCCAAACTTCCCAGTCCATCGATCAAAGCGGTATGGAGCTGTTGCCGGCTTCCCTTTCCAAAGGCGTTGACCCGGATGGAATGACAACCCAAAATTTTAGCCGCATCGATCCATTTATAGTGGTTTTCCACGGCGATCTTACGTTCGGTATCGTCGGGATTCCCCAAATCGCCCTCATTGTCCACCATGATCAACAAGCTCTTTACTCCCTGATCATCGGCACGCTGTTTCATTTGTGACCAAAACCCCTTATCGGTGGCCTGATCAACATAGAACTGGTTGACATATTCCACGGCGTGGATCCCGTAGCTTTTTTTTGCGATGCTGGCAAAATCAACGGCCTTGATCTCGCGCTTTTCCAATGCTCTGTGCAAGGACCATTGGGCCAGTGATATTTTAGGTGCTGTCATGTTTGTTCTGCTTAAGGATGGGTAGGCCGGAAGGACATTGATGGTGGAGAGGGCCACCGAGCCAAGGGCACTTTTTTTTATAAAGGATCTTCTGGAGGTCATAGTATGGCGTTTAGGTTACTCCCTTAAAAAGGAATTTATAATGGAATCTACTTTGATTTGCTGGGCCATGGTTTTTTTATATTGCTCCCCGACCTCTTTTTCAATATAGGTCGTCAGGGTGACTTTATTCTTGAACTCCAGCGATTTCAGGGTTTCATAGGAATGTACCTCCCGCGTCTTAAAATCGATGTTTTTCGCCAGGGTCTTGAACAAGCTTTCCAAGCGGTCGTCAAAGGCCTTCTCCGAGATATAGGCCAAATCTTTTTGGTACGTGTGCAACTCTACCAATTCTTTGGTCAGCATTGTGTTTCCCTGGAGGTTTGAATTGATATAACTGAGGAGGTAATTTTCCGAGAAGGTATAGGAGGTAACCTGTAACATCGTGTTCAAATGCCCGTCCAGTTCCATTCCTTTCTCCTCGATATTTCCTGCGGTGAGAAAATCCGAAAACTGCCTTATTTTTGGAACCAGGGAATCCCTGCCCTTGTCCCGGGTCAACTCCTGAATGTTCGATCTGTTCTCCTCCAGTAGTTGCGACAACATGAGTTTGTTCTGGTTTTCATTTTTTCTATCCTCGTTCCAGTTGTTGATCTGCAGCGCAATAAGAATGCCAATGACCACAAGCACAATTTCGCCCACGGCATACAGCACGTATCGGCTGAACCTATTTTCGGTCAAAAGGCGTTGTCGTATTCTCCGAAAAAAGTGTAACATGTTTTTGGGGGTTGATGTTAAAAGTATAAAATTAAGTTGGTTTTTTTGCTCTCCGTGGAAATGGTTTTGAATTTAAGAATCCCCGCTTAATGTTTATCTTCAACCTGATTTTCAAAAAAATAGGAAAGGTATGAAGGTTTTATTTATAGGAGGTACGGGAAACATTAGCACTCCATCGAGCCGGTTGGCAATAGCCAGGGGGATGGAGCTATACCATCTCAACCGGGGAAATACAAAAGTGGAAATTGCCGGAGTAAGGACCATTTTGGGCGACATCAACAAACCGGGCCAGTTGTCGGAGCTTTCGACCCACCAGTGGGATGTGGTGGTCAATTGGATCGCTTTTACCCGGGAAGATATCGAGCGCGACATCGAGCTGTTCAAGGGTCGAACGAAGCAATATGTCTTTATCAGCTCGGCTTCCTGCTATCAGACGCCTTTAAGCTATCCCATCATTACGGAATCGACCCCGCTATGCAATAATTTATGGGACTATTCCAAGGACAAGATCCAATGCGAGGATCGACTGATGCGGGCCTATAGGGACGAAGGTTTCCCCATTACCATAGTCAGGCCGTCACTGACCTACGATACCGTTATCCCCATTGCCATAGGTGGTTTTAAGGAGTACACCACCGCCGACCGGATCTTGAGGGGAAAGGAAATCATCGTCCATGGCGACGGCACCTCCCTGTGGACCGTTACCCATTCCGATGATTTTGCCAAGGGATTTGTTGGCTTGTTGGGACTGACACAGGCCCTGGGTCACGCCTTCCATATTACCTCCGATGAAATCCTGAGTTGGAACATGATCTATAAGATCCTGGCCGATAGCCTGGGCAAGGAAGCGAAGGTGGTGCACATCGCTTCCGATTTTATCTGTAAGGTAGAACCTTCTTTTACAGGGACCTTGCTTGCCGACAAGGGGGAGAGCGTTATTTTCGACAACACCAAAATAAAGACCTTTGTCCCTGGGTTTGAGGCAACCATTCCCTTTGCCCAGGGAATCAAACGTACGCTGCAATGGTTGGACGAAAACCCGGACCGCAAATTCATCAATCCCGATAAGAACGCAAAAATAGAACGTGTCCTAAAGGCATACGCCGCGCGATAAACCGGTATACGGACTTTTCCCGGGCCGTTGAACTATCGGCCCTCAGCTTACTCAAAGGTATAACTCGTCTTGATTACTTGTGTCAACCTGAAATACCCATTGGCATAGTTCTCCGGATTGGTAAGGTTGATGCAATTGCCCTTCAATGCGACCGGTGTGGTCTCAAAAAGACCGCCTCCCTCCAATTGATCGATTAGGATCGCCATATAATTGGAATAGGCCTCCGAAATACCATAAAACTCGATATTGATCGTATCTCCCGGAACAAACGCCTCTATTTCGTCGGTACCGTCGTCCTCTTCTTTTTCGAAATACCATTCAATTTCATTGCCATTGACGAACTCGTCGTCGCCGTATTCAAATTCAGGTAGCAGGTCATCCGGTTCCTGGAATTTGAACAAGTAATAATTCTCCTCGTCCTCGGGGTCGTCAAAGATGATGTTCACCTCCAGTTCCTCATCACTAAAGCCATCCTCCAAAGACTGGTTTATCTCTTTGATATCGGTAACGGGGGTCAATTGCTCTGTCGCGGTGTAGGTTTCTCCGTTGTAGCGTACCTCCAGGGTATAGGATTGGCCAACAACGGGAGCAAAATCGGAAGTGGTATAGGTCCCGTCGTTCTGATCTGCAAAAACAACCTCACGGCCACTGGTGTCATTGGTTACCCTGACCGAAGCTCCACTGACCGCGGTGTTGCCGTTGGTATCGAAATAGGGGGTGGAAGTACCCAGTTTTATCGTCTGTTCATTGCCGGCTGTTCCTTTTTCCCAATCCAGGGAAGCTTCTATGGTGAGTCGGGTGGGTGCCGTCTGCACATCTACATCGATGACATCTTCACAAGAGGCCAGGATTACGGCTAGCAACGGTAGAATGCATTTTGAAAAATTCTTCATCTTCTTAAAATTTAAAATTATAGGTTGCAGAGGGTACTATTCCGAAAATGGCCGTTCTGGTCGCCTCGTTGGCACCGGTTTCCACGTTCTGGCCAAAAGAGATGGAGGCCGCATTTTTTTGGTTGTACACGTTATAGATGCCAAAGACCCATTCCCCCTTCCACCTTTTGTTCGGTTTCCGGTTGGGTTTATAGGTGGCGGAAATATCAAGGCGGTGATATGCGGGCAACCGATCCGAATTTCTGTCAGAATAGCTGGCGATGGAAAGCCCTTCGTATTCGTACTGCCCATTGGGGTAGGTCACGGGTCTTCCCGTTTGGAAGACAAGATTTGTCCCGAAACTCCATTTCTCGTTCAATTGATAGGCACCGGTAAGTGAAAAATCATGGGTTCTATCATAAGGGGTACTGTACCAGTCCCCATTGTTGATTCCAAGGCCACCAGCCTTTCCGCCCGGGGTCCTTTGCTCCGATTTGGACAGGGTATAGGACAACCATCCCGTTAGCTTGCCTTCATTTTTACGGGCCAAAAGCTCCAGCCCGTAGGCCCTGGATTCCCCGATTAGGATTTCCGTTTCAATGGTATTGGTCCCGATGAGGTCCGACCCATCGATATAGTCGATGCGATTGTCCACCGTTTTGTAGTAGACCTCTGCCTCCAAAGAATACTTCTTGTCGGCAAAATCCCTAAAATACCCCAATGCATATTGGTCCGAGAGCAAGGGTTCAATGAACTGTCCACTCGGGGTCCATACATCGAGGGGGGTCACCGAAGTCGTGTTCGACAGCAAATGGATGTATTGGGCTGCACGGGAGTAGCCGGCCTTTACGGAAGAGGACTCATTGAGCTGGTAAGCCAGCGATACCCGCGGCTCAAAGTTGCCAAAACGCTTGATGGTCTTTCCTTTTTCGAAATTTGTCTCGCCAATGGCCGTGCCCCTTTGGTAGATGCCCAGCGTACTATTGTAGACCACGGGCTGATTGTTTTCATAGTCCGTCATGGCCTGTCCGCCCAAGCGGCTGAAAGCACTGTACCGCAGACCGTATTGTGCGGTAAGTTTATCCGTTAGTTTATGTTCGGCGTTGAGGTAGAGCCCACTTTCAAGCGCTTTTTTTCTATCGAGTGACCGAGGGTTCACCGAGGAGGTTTCGGCGGTCGGCCTTATTTGTCCGGGATCAAAATCGTAGTAAATGGCGCTCGCACCAAAATCGAGCTTGAACGCATCACTTGCATAATATTTGAGGTCGTACTTCACATTGTAGTTGTTGATGGAGGAAACCCACTCAAACTGTTGTTGGGCAAATCCCAGATCGTAGTCGTATTTGCTGAGGATCAACGAAACGTTCGAGAACAATCGGTCGTTGAAAATATGGTTCCAACGCAGGTTCCCGGACATGTTTCCGTACGAACTGTCAAAACTATTGCCAAAGTCGAAGGCATCCCTTCCAAAATAGCCTGATAGAAAGAACTTGTTGTTTTCGTTGAGATTGTAGTTGGTCTTTAGGTTGAGATCGTAAAAGTTGACACTGTTCTTGTTGTTGGCGGCCTTTAGAAAAAGGTGGATATACGAACCCCTTCCGGCAACCAGAAAAGATCCCTTATCCTTTAATATAGGTCCTTCGGCGGCAATTCTACTGGAAATCAGCCCAATGCCTCCGGTGAGGGAAAAATCTTTGTTGTTCCCATCTTTTTGACGGACATCGAGGACCGAGGAGACCCTTCCCCCAAAGCGCGCCGGAATTCCACCCTTGTATAACTTGATATCCTTGATGGCATCGGCATTGAACACCGAGAAGAAGCCCAATAAGTGGGAAGTGTTGTAAATAATGGCCTCGTCCAACAACACCAGATTTTGATCTACCGCTCCGCCCCGTACATTGAATCCGCTGGAGCCCTCGCCGTTTTTGGTGACCCCGGGCAGCATCTGGAGCGATTTTATAATGTCGACCTCCCCCAAAACGACGGGCATTTGCTTCACCGTTTTGATGTTCAGTTTGGAGACGCTCATTTCCGGTTTTCGGAGATTTACCCGTTCGGTTTCCTCTCCTGTAACGACCACTTCTTCCAAGCGGGTGGAGAATTCCTCAATTTCGAAATCGATCTTTTGATTCGTATCGAGCACAACCTCCTTACTGATTTCCAAATACCCCATATAGGAAACGATCAGGGTATAGGTTCCCTTGGGTGCAGAAATGGAATAGAAGCCATACTCGTTTGTGATCACGCCTACCGTGGTCCCTTTTAAAAATACCGAGGCCCCAAAAAGGGTTTCCCCGTTGCTTTGGTCCTTGACCGTACCGCTCAGGGTATAATTTCCCTGTGCCTTGGCCAAACCCACGGCAAAGAACAGGAACCCGCACAGTAGAAAAATGTACGCTTTGATGTTTTGATTTTTAGATATTGATGTTTGATGCATATTGAATTGATTTTTGAATCTTGAACGCTCCTGGCCATATTTTTGCCCAGGGTGGACGTTCTATTGACAGTTCAAAAATGGAAAGGTTGCATCTGGGGAACCATAAAAAAGAACACCTTCCGTAAGCCATTGATTTAGAGTGGCCTTCAGCGGGAATTATTTTTTAAATTTTAAAAGGGCGGGTACAGATCTTGATTTCAGTCTGTGCTAAGGAATACCGGCAAATGATCTGAAACGTGCTTGCCGTTGTCGAGGCGCTCATCGATGTGCACGTAGCTTCCAACGGAAAGACCTTGGACAAAAATATAGTCGATGCGCCTTTCCATCGGATCGGTGGTATCAAAGCCATTGAAGGTGCCCCTGGGCCCCTGTAACGGGGTTTTGGAAACGGATAGCCCATCGTCCATGCTTTTTCTTATGGATTGAATGGGTTTTTTTTCCGGTGTCAGGTTAAGGTCGCCCATCAATACCACCGGAAATTTTTCGCTATTGATCTGTTTGATTTTTTTTAGGATGAGTTTGGCGGATTTTTTCCGGGCCTTGACCCCAATATGATCGAAGTGTGTATTGAAAACCCATAGTTTTTGCCCGGACTTGAGATCCTCGAAAAGGCCATAAGTACAAATACGTTCCAGAGCGGCATCCCATCCCACGGAAACAACGGAGGGCGTTTTGGAAAGCCAAAATGTGCCCGATTCCATGGCTTTGTACCTGGTATGGTCGTAGTGGATGGAACTGTATTCCCCTTTCTGCTTACCATCATCACGTCCGACACCGATATAGGAATAGTGGGTCAAACTGCTGTCCAAGTAAGCTACTTGATGGTGCAGTGCTTCCTGGGTCCCGAAAATATGGGGACGATACTGGCGTATCAGCTTGACCATAGGTGCCTTTCGGTCGTTCCAATTGTTCACGGTATCCCGGGTATTGTCATACTTAATGTTGTAGGTCATCAATGTGATGTCCTGACCCCGCAAACCGAGGGCGGTAAACAACATGACTGCGATAATACCTGCCCGTTTTTTAAAATTCGACCTCATAGGATTGGATGTAGTTTCTAATTTGAATATTTTTTTACGATCTCCGATACTTCACGATATCTTTTCCAGGTCTTGGGTCTTTCAAAATCCTGCCCGGACAGCAGTACGTCCGCCTTTGGATACTTTTGTTTTACCATGGCCCAGGTAGTATCCTCCCAATGGACCGCCTCGAGCTTTTGAAGCCGGACCCCCTTTAAAGTCCCGGAAACGGCCTTATCTATCAGGGGCCACCAAAGACTTTCCGTTTCCCTGTCCCAAAGTATAAATCCGTCCAGACCGCCCCAGACCTTGGGGTCGTAGTACGTATAGCCGCTCACGGCAAAAGTGAATACCTTATCCCCGTAGGTGCGTTTATAAATGGCTCCAAGGTCCGCTAGAATACAATAGGCGGCAAAGATGGGTTCACCGTCCAATAGATCGTTGACGACTTCATGACGAGTAAGGTCCCTGACCGAATAGGCGCGTACCACACGGCCCTTGTATGCGACCAAAAAGCGTTGGTCATCGGCCCATTTGGGATCGGCCTGGGCGACCGTTTCAAATTGAGGGTCCAAAAGCGCTGGGAAACGTTCCCTGCCCAAGCCATAGTGGAACTGTTCTTCCCTAAGTTCCAGGTTATCAATGACAAAGTGTTCCCCTTCCCTTTCTCCACCATACAGCATTTTGGAACCCTTGATCTCGAAAAATTTCCCATTCTCTTTCGAAATTGGCCTTTGTGCATGGCCAAAGCATGCAAAGCAAACCCATAAAAGGCAAAGTGCCGTTTTCATTGTTTGTGGCTTTTTGGAGTTTGTGCCAACAGTTCCTTTAGCCAGCAAGGTATGAACAAATTGTATGATTTGGAAATGGGTCTTCCATTGGAAATTGAAAGATTTCCTTTTTTGTTTCGCGTCTGGCGGTGGTCACCTCATACCAGGGTTCATGAGGGGAATCAAGAAATCAGTCTCTTCTCCTTGGTCTGTTGCGGTTGCCCCTGTTCCCGTTCCTTCCGCCTCTATACTTTGACCCTCCAGATCGTGCTTGATTTCTTGAAGGACGGTTGTTTTGGGAGTCGGGCTTGCCCAGGTTTTCAGAAGAAATATCGGAATCCTCGTCGACAAATTGATGTTCGGGCATTCGGGGTACCTGCTGTTTGATCAATTTTTCGACATCCCTTAGATAGGGGCGCTCCTCCTTGTCGCAAAAAGACAGTGCTATTCCACTTGCGTTTGCCCTTCCGGTGCGCCCAATTCGGTGTACATAGGTTTCGGAAACATTCGGAAGGTCATAGTTGATGACCAAGGAAAGTTCTTCTACATCGATTCCACGGGCCGCAATGTCGGTGGCGATCAGCACTTTTAACTTTCCATCCTTGAAATCCCCCAGTGCTTTTTGTCTGGCCGTCTGCGATTTGTTTCCATGGATGGCGGCCGACCGTATTCCAGCCTGCGCCAATTTCTTTACAATTTTGTTGGCACCGTGCTTGGTACGTGAAAATACAAGAACGGAATCTTCAGACCGTTCCTGCAACAGATGTACCAATAATTTCGGCTTGTTCTTTTTACTTATAAAATAAACCCCCTGCTCTACTTTCTCAGCGGTAGCCTGCTCCGGTTTGATGGTGACCCGTTCAAAATCACCCAATATTTTTCTGGAGAGGTCCACAATATCCCTTGGCATGGTGGCCGAAAAGAAAAGGGATTGCCGTTTGGCGGGGAGTTTGGCGATGATTTTTTTGATATCGTGGATAAAGCCCATGTCCAACATCTGGTCTGCCTCGTCCAACACGGCAAATTCCAAATCCCGGAAAGAGATATACCCTTGGTTCATAAGGTCGAGCAAGCGCCCCGGTGTAGCTACTAAAATGTCCACCCCGTTTTGCAGCACCTTAACTTGTTTGCCTTGTTTCACACCCCCAAAAATCACGGTATTTCGTAATCCGGTGAATTTTCCATAAGCGGTGAAGCTTTCCCCGATCTGTATGGCCAATTCCCGGGTAGGGGTTACGATCAGTGCTTTTATGCAGCGCTTTCCCTGTTGTCCGTTTTTACCTCGGTACAGATGGTGTAGGATGGGAATACCGAAAGCCGCTGTTTTTCCGGTTCCGGTCTGCGCTACTCCCAAAAGATCTTTTCCCCGAAGTAAAATTGGGATGGCCTGCTCCTGGATTGGAGTAGGGTTGGTATAGCCTTCCCCCTCGACTGCCCGCAATATGGGCTCTGCAATATTTAGGTCTCTGAATGTCATCTATTTCAAATAAGTCGCGAAGATAGGACTAATGTTCGGATATGCATGCTTTTGGTCTTCCATGCCTACAAACCCTTTGTTGCTGCCTCGGCACAACGTTCGCCATCCATGGCCGCTGAAACGATGCCGCCTGCATAGCCGCCACCTTCCCCGCAGGGAAACAATCCTTCGATCTCGGGATGCTCCAAATTCCCTTTTCTGGGTATGGTTACCGGCGATGAAGTCCTTGATTCGACTCCAACAACATTGGCTTCGGAAGTATAATAGCCCTGCATTTTCTTTCCGAACTCTGCAAAACCACTGCGCAACCTGCTTCCGATCATTTTGGGCAAAAGGGAATGTAGGGGAGCGGAATTCAATCCGGGCCGATAGGAGGTCGGATTAAGGTCTTTGGACAATCTGCCCTCGACGAAATCGGTCAATCGTTGCGCGGGGGCCGACTGCCGACGACCACCCGAAGTAAAGGCCAGGCGCTCCAGGGCTTTTTGGTACTCCAGCCCTTTTAAGGCACCAAAATGATCATACCTGGACAGGTCTTCCTCCACATTGATTTCCACTACGATTCCGGAATTGGCATATGGGTTATTGCGTTTCGAGGGCGACATGCCGTTGACGACCACTTCCCCGGGTGCCGTGGCCGCGGGAACAATGAATCCACCAGGACACATGCAAAAAGAGTATACGCCGCGATGTTTCACCTGCTGCACCAAATTATAGGCTGCAGCGGGAAGCACCTCGTTTCGCGGCCCGGAACAATGGTATTGAATGGAATCGATGATATGCTGGGGGTGCTCTACCCGAACCCCCATGGCAAAGGATTTCGCTTTCAAAGCAATTTTTTTCTTTTCCAACAGATAAAAGATATCCCGCGCGGAATGACCCGTTGCCAGGATTACCCGGTTCACTTTCATTTCCTTGGAATCCTGTAAAATTATGGCCTTCAGCCGATTGTCATGCACTATTAAATCGGTCACTTTAGTGGTGAAATGAACTTCTCCGCCATACTTTATTATGGTCTCGCGGATATTTTGGACGATTTTGGGCAATTTGTTGGTACCGATATGGGGATGGGCGTCGACCAAGATCTGTTTCGCGGCGCCATGGTATACCAGACTTTCAAAGATCTTTCTGACATCCCCTCTCTTCAAACTTCTTGTATAAAGTTTTCCGTCGGAATAGGTGCCTGCCCCACCTTCCCCAAAACAATAGTTGCTGTCGTCGTTGACCATGTGGTCCCTATTGATGGCCTTCAGATCTCGGCGACGTTCCTGCACGGTTTTTCCCCGTTCGAGCACAATAGGTTTATACCCAAGCTCCAGACAGCGCAATGCGGCCCACATTCCCGCAGGCCCAAAGCCGATGATATGGATGGGTTTCGCTTTGGAAACATCTTTATAGTTAAAGGAAAGTGTTTCCCCGGGCATGGCCTCCCCAATGAATACGGCCAGTTTATAGTTGAAGACAACCGCTGGCTTCCGTGCATCAACTGATTTGCGAAGTACTTTTAGGGCAAATTCGTGTTCGGAAAGCGACAAATACTTGGCAGTCCTTTTTTTTAGGCTCCCCTCTTGGGCTTCCTCCTCAAGGGACAATCGCAATTGGAGGTTCTTGATCATGGGGTAAAATTACCCAATTAAAACGATTAGGTATTATTTCATTAAATTGGCGGGAATAACAACCGACCACTATGAAATTTTTCCCCATTGGATTTTTAAGCATGTTGACCACATCTGTCCTGTTGATGGCCTGCAGGTCAGAGCCCAAGCGACAAGAGGGGGACAAGGTTCCCCGAAGAATTGAAATCCTTTTCCTTGGCCATGCGCAGGAACATCACAATTCCCGGGCCTATATGCCCTTATTGGCCTCGAGCCTTACCCGGGAGGGAATCAATATTACCTATACCGAAACGGTGGATGACCTTAATCCGAAGACCCTGTCGCTGTACGACGGTTTGATCGTCTATGCCAACCATGAGAGCATCCGCCCCGCCCAGGAAAGGGCCTTGTTGGATTTTGTTGCGGAGGGGAAGGCCTTCCTGCCTATACATTCTGCAAGTTTTTGTTTTAAGAACTCCCCTGCATACATCGATTTGGTCGGCGCCCAGTTCATGGATCATGGGACAGCTGATTTCAAGGCGACCATCATAGACAAAGAACATTCCGCGATGCTTGGTTTGGAAGAGTTTGTCAGCTGGGATGAAACCTATGTCCATGATAAAATCGCATCCGATATAACCGTATTGATGGAACGGGTAGAGGGCGATCATCGGGAGCCCTGGACCTGGGTAAAGGAATATGGCAAGGGAAAGGTATTTTATACGGCCTATGGTCATGATGAAAGAACATGGAGCAATCCCGGGTTCCTAAAACTGGTAAAGCAGGGGATTCTTTGGGCGGTGGACGCCCCGGTTAAGAAAGGTTGGGAAGGGTTCACAAAGGACATACCCGTCCTCACCTACGAAGAACGGGCCAATATTCCCAATTACGAAAAGCGGGATCCGGCGCCGAAATATCAATTGCCCTTGTCCCCATCGGCATCGAAGAAACTGATTCAAGTACCCGCGGGGTTTGATCTGGAGTTGTTCGCATCGGAACCGGAGATCATTAACCCGATAGCGATGAACTGGGACGAAAAAGGCCGGTTATGGGTGATTGAGACCGTTGATTACCCAAACAAGGTACGTGAAGACAAGGACGGCGGGGATGACCGCATCAAAATATTGGAGGATACCGATGGAGATGGAAAGGCGGACAAGGTCACCGTGTTTGCCGATGCGTTGAACCTCCCTACCAGTTTTACCTTTTCAAAGGGAGGAATTATTGTATCCCAAGCGCCCCATTTTCTGTTTTTGAAGGATACCAATGGTGACGATAGGGCCGATGTGAAAGAGGTCATTATCGACGGGTGGGGCACTTTTGATACCCATGCGGGTCCATCAAATCTTCAAAACGGTATCGACAACCGCGTTTACGGTGTTTTGGGCTACTCAGGATTTAAAGGGAACATTTTTGGACAGGAGCAAGAATTTAGACAGGGCGTGTATCGGTTTGACCACCATTTGGAAGAGTTCGAGTTTTTGACCAATACCAGCAACAATACCTGGGGATTGGGGATAACGGAAGACAATTCGATTTTTGCCTCTACCGCAAACAACACCCACAGTGTCTTTATGGGCATCCCCAATAAAAACTTCACCGATGTGGAAGGTATTACGGTCCAGGGGAGCAGGAAAATCGACGGACATTATGCCATGCGGCCCATAACCCAAAACATACGCCAAGTAGATGTTTTCGGCGGATTTACAGCTGCTGCAGGACACCACTTCTACACGGCCCGCGAGTTTCCTTCCCATTTTTGGAACAAGACCGCCTTTGTCTGCGAACCCACGGGCGGGCTGGTGCATATCGCCACGATTCAAAAGGAGGGAGCGGGCTATAGGGAGTTGGACGGGGGAAACCTATTGGCGGGCTCCGACGAATGGGTCTCTCCGGTCGAGGCCAAAGTAGGCCCGGATGGTGCCGTATGGGTGGCCGATTGGTACAATTTCATTGTGCAGCACAATCCGACGCCCCGGGCGGACAGGGGAGGATATGATGCTGAAAACGGGGCAGGAAATGCCTATATCAACCCCTTACGCGACAAATCAAGGGGCCGTATTTGGAGGGTGGTGCCGAAAGAGGCGAAGGAACAAAGTCTCCCGGTCCTGGACAAGGACGATCCCTCAGGATGGGTCCAAGTCCTTTCCCACGATAACATGTTCTGGCGTTTGACCGCGCAGCGTTTACTGGTTGAAAGCGGAAACACGGGTTTTTTACCCGAACTGTACACTCTGGCGAACGATTCAAGGGTCGATGAATCGGGTCTAAACCCCGGAGCATTGCATGCCTTGTGGACATTGCATGGTTTGGGTGTTGTAGAATCCAGCAGCGAGGCCGCGGCAGTGGTCCGGGGAGCCTTGTTCCATCCGGCCGCTGCGGTCCGGAAGGCAGCCATCCAAATACTTCCACAGGACGAAACGACCGACGGGGCACTGTTGTTGTCCCGGGCCCTGGACGACAAAGACCCGGGAGTGCAATTGGCGGCCTTGCTCTATTTTTCGGATCGACAAGCTTCCAAAGGTGTTGGGGAGATGCTCTATGGGCTCAGTAAGGAGCGGAAAGTACAAAATGACGGTTGGTTGGCACAAGCGGTTTACCTTGCGGCCGCTCGGCACGTCGGGGGATTTATTGGGGCATTTTTACAGGACAACCCCGGCTTCAAGCTGCCCATGGAGGGGACAACGGTCGGGGAAAGTTCAATGCTGGAAGGCAGCAGCCTGGCCGAAACCTTTATAAAGACCTATATTTCGAAGATAGGGGAATCGGATGTTGCCCATGGGGAGAGGTCGGGCGAAGCTATCACGATCAGCATAGGGACCATCCAAAATGAAATGAAGTATGATATGACCGAGTTCGTGGTGGAGGCCGGAAAACCGGTAGAGCTCATTTTCGAGAACACCGATTTTATGCAGCACAATTTAGTCATTGTCCAACCCGGGGCGAAGGAAAAAGTGGGGACCGCGGCCGACCTACTGGCGACCGATCCTACTGGGGCCGATAGAGACTACGTTCCAGAAATGTCCGAAATACTAGCTGCAACCGCGATCGTCGACCCAGAGGAAAAAGTGGTCCTGCGATTTACGGCCCCGGACAGGCCGGGCAACTATCCCTTTATTTGTACGTTTCCAGGACATTGGCGTATCATGCAAGGTACGATGAAGGTGGTCGCCCCCAAATCTATTTAACAACGCTTAAAAGAACTCGGAAAATGTCATGCAAAATACAATTTGGAGTCAGTACTTGGCTCTGGCAGTCCCCTTTTGGTACGGAATCCATCTCCCTGTTTCCGAAAATTAAGGACATGGGATTCGATGTGGTTGAGATTCCGGTAGAAGATCCGGATCGTATTGACGGAAAGTCGGTAAGGCGAGCCTTGGACGACAACGGTTTAAAGGGCCTGGTGTGCGGGGTGTTCGGACCGACAAAGGACTTGACCCATGAGGAGCCCCGGGTACATGAGCACTGTTTTCATTATCTCGAAAAATGCTTTGAACTTTGTCGGCTATGGGATGTGAACTTTGTGGCCGGCCCCATGTATGCTGCCGCGGGCAAGGCGCGGATGGTATCGGACGAGCAACGAAAGATCGAATGGGACAGGGCGGTGACGAACCTACGGAAGGTTTGTCGGATGGCGCAAAACAGCGGATGTGATGTTGCCTTGGAGCCGCTGAACCGATTTGAATCCGATTTGGTGAATACTGCGGAAGATGTGATGCGCCTTATCGGCGATATCAACCATCCCAGCGCCAAGGTTTTACTGGACGGCTTTCATATGACCATCGAGGAAAAGAGCCTTAGGGAAGCCTTACATCGGGTAGGGGACCGCCTCCTTCATGTTCAGGTATCCGAAAACGACAGGGGCATCCCGGGCACCGGACTCACCCCTTGGGGCGAATTTAAGACGGGCCTTGAAGAAATAGGGTATGAGGGCGCAATGGTGATAGAGAGCTTTACCCCCGAAATCAAGGAATTGGCCGGGGCCGTCTGCATTTGGAAAAATTTAGCGGAAAACCAAGACCACTTTGCCTCCGAAGGGCTCCAATTTCTGAAAAAGACCTTCCCGCTCTAGCGCATAGCCAAGAAACTATTCCAATCGGTTGTATTTTTTCAAAACGGAAATCAACAGGTCATGGGGTAGGGCATAGGCGGTATTCCCATTGATGCCCTCCAAGGTTTCCGCGGCGACCATCGCATTGATGATGGCCTCCCCGACCCCTTGAACCGTGGCCTCGAACAACGGGCTTATCCGATCGTTGGCAAGGGTCTCCACCATGGTGTTGCCATCCCTGCTGAAAGCTTCTTTATTGGCCGTGGAAAAGGCAATAAAAATATCCCCCGACCCATTGCTTCCACGCCCTCCGACCATACCTATCCCCAAAGGAACCCGTTGTGCAATGCGTTTCAGTTGATGGGGGAGCAGTGGTGCATCCGTCGCGACTACCACAATGATCGATCCATCCCCTTCCTGCCGCCTGGATTTGGGCAATTCCTTTATTTTATAGTTCAACGTATCCTTTAATTCCCTGCCTACAGGGACCCCGGCCACGGTGAAATTCCTTTTGCTTCCAAAATTGGATTGTACCAACACTCCCACAGTGTAGGTTGAATCTTTGATGTGGACCAGTCGTGAGGCCGTCCCGATTCCACCCTTGAATCCCAGACAGACCATTCCGGTACCACCACCCACATTTCCCTCCTCTACTTTTCCACCGGTTGCGTTGGAAATGGCCTCATATACATGCTTTTCCTTGACATGAAATCCGTAGATATCATTGAAATACCCATCATAAGTTTCGCCGACCACCGGATAGGTGTACCAAACCTCTCCGTCCTCATACCAACCGTGGTCTACATACCATTTCAGAACAGCGTCCCGAACCAAACCAACACTGTTGGTATTGGTAATCATGATCGGAGTCTCCAAAAATCCCGATTCCGTGACCCAAGTGGTGCCCGTCATTTCCCCGTTGCCGTTCAGACTATACCAGTTCGCATAGACCGGACTAAATTTTTTGCCCCTGGGAAAAATGGCCGTTACGCCGGTACGTACCGGTCCCTTTCCAATGATGTGCTCCCCCTTTCCTGAAATGATGGTACTATGGCCCACTTGGACCCCCTGTACATCAGTGATGGCATTCCATTTTCCAGGGCTGCCATCAAAAGGAACGCCCAAATCCCTGGCCCTGGGCTTTTGTCCATAAAGGACGGAGCTTAAGGTCAGGAGGATCGCAAGGGTCGCAAGTCTGTTCATAATTATTTGGAAAAGGACAGGCCATGATTGGGCCCTGGTTAAAAAATGTACTTTCCGCTAAGTTAAGGGTAATGGGGCAAACCATTTCGAAAATACGGCCCAAGGTCGGCCGGACTTGATAGAATTGCATGCTGGACCGAGCGGTTTGACCCAAGTGCATATAGAGGCATCTGCCCGCCTTATTTTGTTTCCGTTCACCGACCGGTAATCCGGTCCATCAAATAGTATTCTGCCGTATCAAAAAGGATCGATGGCATGGTTGGTTTCATGTAAATCAAGCTTATACATGAAACAAAAATTATTGGCTATCAACGATTAGGGAGGTCTACGAAGAACAAAACCCAGAAGATTTCCGGGTTTTGTCCACATTGGCCAGTTGTTTTAGGTCGATGGTTCGCCTATTGCCGCTGCGCGGCCTTAACCTCGGGGCTTGCGCCGCTCATGTCCTTTCTAAGCGCCCAGATTTCGGTTCGTTCACCGTCCGTGGTTGCCTGTACATCTTCCAAAAACTTGGAAAAACTATCGGCCCCGTGGACTTCCTCAAAATATTGTGGAAACGTATTTTCTTTTCCCAACCAGGAAGAGCTGTCGAAAAACTCTACCCATCCGAAATCCATGCCATCCATGTTGTTCATTTCATTGGAATAAACCCCATATATTTGGTCGGGCATTTTTTCCTTGTACACCTGGGCAACTTTCTTGATGACCTTATCAATGAAATCGCCATTCTTAAAACGCTTGACATCGATCATGAAGACCGAAATTTTGTTTAAGGTGAAGTCCTTGGAAAAATTGGAGTGCTCGGGATGCATTTTCATGTAATTCACTTCAACATCGGCCAACAGATAGGGGTTTACATTCTTGTTCATATCATCGGCGTGTTCCTTGCTTTTAGGGCGCCCGTCCATGGCGCTCCACGGCAAGGGCCCCATGGCCAACATATATTTTCCGGCGTTTTTGCCATTGGCAATGGTGTATACCCTGGCGCCATAAGGTCCATCTGCATGGAATTTCTTGTTATGGGCCGCCATACCGGCCTCGAACTCGGCAATCTTTTCGGGGTGTGCGGTCAGCATTACATTTTCAAAGATAAGAGCTTCTTGCGCGTTCTGGGCCACCATAAAAAGCGGTAGCAGGAACATGATATAAATGACTTTTTTCATAATGGTTTTCTATTTAGTTGTCGGCTTTGTTGCCGACCGGTTTTTATGTTTTAAAAAACAGGCAGGTTACAAAATGGCAATCATGGTGATAACTAATTCCCTTTTCTAAAACGGACCATGAAGACCGATGTATTCGTCTTCCCCCGAAGACGACGACCTGCCTGCTGTATGATGGGGCATGGCATGGTTGATTTTTCCAGTGCGAGGCCTATTTGTTCGGTGAATAGCCCATCTCGGGACGCATACGTCCTTCTATTGGTTCATAATCGGTCAGAGTGCCCATGAAATTGGTAAACGTGGTCTGCCATTTTTCCCCTAGGAGGGCGTTGTTTTCAGCAATTTTATTGGCATAGTCCGCTGGGTCTTTGGCCGCTATGGCTACCATATAAAATGCGCCCCGGGTACCAAAACCACTGCTGTATACGCGATAGTGGAGCTTGGACCCCCCGCTTTCGAACAATTTTTTAATCGCCTGCGCCTTTTCTTTGACCGCTGCCCTGTTGCCCGGAGTGTACCGATAGTAATGGAATTTTCTGTAATCCTGCCCCTCTGGGGTTTGCGTAATGCCCCCGGGCATATAGGACAGTTCCTTATCCAAGTGTAGAACATAGTTATGCTCAATATCATAGCATTTGTCCATTCGATCGAACAGGGCCCCCATTTTGTCCTCACCCATTTTTTCGGCCAGGGTTTTGAACACTGGCTTGTCGATATCGGCCATGTTGTCGATGGGGCTTACCCATAGGTACCTGTTGTCGGCGGTGTTTGTAACAATCACGCTCATTTCCTGAATGTTGTATTTTTTCATGTTTGCCGTCAATTCTTTGCAAACGGTTTCATACTCTGCCACCATTCCGGGTTTTACCACATCTTCATGTATCCAAAAGGCTTGTGAATTGGACCCGTCCTGTGCTCGTACCGGACCGTATACCATGAACAAGGTCATGGCCATCAAAAGTGTTGTTGTAAGTGTTTTCATTGTTTTTGATTTTAATTAGTAGTTATTTGAGTAAGCGCTTATTCCATTATCGGGGCGTTCAAGGTGTACCCCAGTTGCCGGAACATTTCTAGCTCATTGTAATAGGCATCTTCACGGATTATTTTACCTTCCTTGTTGAATAGTACTTTGGAGTACCCCTTTATCTCTATTTTTTTTCCTGTTGGTGCGGTTCCCGCGAACCTTCCCGTATTTGTACCCGAAAAGACCCATTGGGTGAAAAGGTGATGATCCTTGACCACTATGTCGGCAGTGCTGACCCTTGCATCGGGAAACCCCATAAAATAGCCGTTTAGCTGGACTTCCGCTTCGCTTCGGTTGTTCACTACACGGACGCCGTTCAGGTTTTTGGCGTAATTTTCCGCGGAAAGAGCTTCGAACCGATCCATATCCCTCTCGTTCCAAACGTCATGGACGAAACTTTTGAAATTGGAAACCAGTTCCCTTTCATTCTCTAAGGTTTCGAAACCACGTTTCCTATCGGCCTTGCACGTGAAGGCCAACAACATCAGCAGTATCCAAAAAAGACCTAGCGATTTCATATTCCCTTTTATAGGTATTGGTATTATTTTCGGGGGAACGGTGACACTGGTTGTACTAAAAGAACTGATTTATTGATAATTTGGAAGGCGGATCGGGACGAACGTACCTTTTGAGTGTCCGAACGCACCTTTTTATTTATCAAACAATAGTTGGCAATAAAGTTGTATATTTAACTGTTTCACCCATCACCAACCAAACCGAATGATGAAAGGCTTTTTCTTGAAAGCTGCTTGTTTTTGGACCTTTTCTATACTGAATTGTGGACCGATCATGGCCCAGATCGTAGACCTTCACAGCGAAACCCCTTACAAAAAGATTTTTGTACACACCGATAATTTTGGAGCCTCCTACCTAGAAATACTGGAAGAATCCTACCCCAAGCTGAAAACAGATTCGCTCCGTTTCTCCATGCTCAATGATCTGGCCTATTATTGGCATACGCGAAACCTGGTAAAGGCCATGGTTTTCACCCAGGAAGGACTTGACCTTAGCCGGAAGAAGAAAGACCTACTGTGGGAGGGCAGGTTCCAGATTACCCAAGGCGCCATATTCCTAAGAATGGAAAAACTCGATGATGCCCAAGTGGTCCTTGAGGCCGCCAAGGACAAGGTTCAAGAGAGCGACCTGGCCTTTCTCAATACGCAGTTGGGCTACGTATACGAACGAAGGGGACAACTCGATAAGGCGGCGGACTATGCCTTGGTGTCGCTTCACTTGGGCGAAAAACGGAATGATGCAAAGGCGATCGCCCTGGCCTATAGCGATTTGAGCAATCTGTTCTGGAAACAGTCCAAGTTCGAAACAGGCCTGGAATACGGACTTAAGTCGCTCAAGGTCTTTGAGCAGCGGGGCATTACGGATCTGGACTATGATTTCACCCTTTATGTCGTTGGCAACAATTACTTGGGAATGGGCGAATATGAGAAGGCGAAGCAGTATTATGAGCATTCCCTTGTCATTGGGGAACGCTACGGTTTTTATAATAATCTAAGCGATGTCTATATTTCCTTGACCGACTTGTATGCCTACTTGGGAGAATTTACCAAAGCGGGTGAGGCGGGCCGCAAGGCCCTAAAATATGCAGAGTTGTTGGAGAACGAATTTATGGTGATGCGATCATGGCTTTCCCTTGGAAAACTTCAAAATTTACAGGGAGACCACGGGACCGCGATAACAAGCCTGCAAAAATCCATAGCGGTCGCCACGGTCAATTTTGGGGACGAATTTTATTTGAGCCAGGTATACCAAGCTTTGGGAAAAGCCTATGCCGGTAACCAGGACTATCAAAGGGCATATTTGGCCTTTGCCCAATACGACACCTTGAAAAACAAAATTTTTACCGCCGAGGCCGATCAGCGCACTTCCCGGCTCAGAACGGAATTTGACCTTGCCAATAAAGAGGGGACCATCCTATTACAGGAGACCTTGATCAAAAAGCAACGGGCAAGGCAGACCCTCATTATCCTAATTGCCGCACTTTTGTTGCTACTGTTACTTCTTTCATACAAGGCCATTCAGAACAAGTTTAAGGTCAACCGGATACTGCAAAGGCAAAATGAGGAAAAGGCCTTTTTATTGAAGGAAATACATCATAGGGTTAAAAACAACCTGGAGATTGTATCCAGCCTGTTGTCCCTTCAGTCTGCCCAAATCCACGATTCTGACGTTCTAGAGGCCATGAGGGAGAGCCAACATCGGGTACACAGCATGGGAATGATCCACCAAAAGCTGTATATGGGAGAGAATTTGGCGGCGGTTGAAATGAAGGATTATTTTGGACATCTGGGCGATTATATCATCAATGCCTTTGGGGCCGAGGACCGAATTACCCTGAAGGTCGACATGGATTCCCTGGAGCTCGATGTTGATATGGCCATTCCGGTCGGACTCATTGTCAACGAACTGTTGACCAATGCCCTAAAACACGCCTTCCCCAATGCCAGAAAAGGAAAGATTACGATAGGACTAAGAGAAATGGGAAAAAAGTTGAGGTTGGACGTAATCGATGATGGAGTGGGGAAAATCATGGAAAGCAAGATGCAAGGAACCGGTTTTGGGACCCAGCTTATAGAGATTTTGACCAAACAGTTGGATGGCAAAATGTTTCTCAATATCAATAAGGGCACGGCGGTTTCCATTCAATTCGAACTTCATAAAGCAGCATAGCAATGGACAGAACCACGCGTATTCTTATTGTTGAGGACGATATGATCATCGGGGCGAACATTTCTCTGCAACTCAGTAATTTGGGATACGAGGTCACGGGAATCGAATCTAGGGGGGAGGAGGCTATCGTACATGCCCGGGAGAACACTCCGGACCTGCTGCTGCTGGATATAAATTTAAAGGGATCCCTGAGCGGTATCGATACCGCCATGGCCATCCAAAAATTTCGTACCATCCCCATTGTGTACCTTACGGCCAACGGGGACGAGGATACGTTCTCCAAGGCCAAGGAGACCCATCCCAAAGCCTTTATAACAAAACCTTTCAACAAATTGGACCTACAGCGGACCCTTGAATTGGTGGTGGCGCAGATCAAGGACGACAAGAGTGTCCAAGACAACGGGAGGAATATGGAGGTAATGGAAGATCGGATTTTTGTCAGGCATAGGGGGAAAATGGAAAAGCTACTACTGGAAGATATTTTCTTTGTCGAAGCGAACCGAAATTATTGCACCCTGGTGACCGATTCGGGCAAATATGTGCTATCGAGTACGCTCAAGACCATGGAACAACTTCTTCCCAAAACCCAATTTACACGGGTACACCGCTCTTTTATCGTCAAACTTTCGAAATTGGATGTGGTGGCAGACCAACATGTGGAGATTGGCCGCAATGCCATTCCCATCGGAAAATCATACAAGGAAACACTGCTCAACCGTATTCGGACCATTTGATTGTCCTAGGATTCTTTCGCACCGCATATTTTCAAAAAGAACATGCCCGATTACAGTCCGTCCCCTTAAATGAACAGTTCGGTCTTTTCGTTTTTAATTTTCCCGGCGCACCCCTCAAATTTGTGCCCACAAACAGTATCAACCTTTAAAACGTAAAGACCATGAAAAAATTAATCGCAATCGCAGCTCTTTTTGCGACAACAATCGGAACGGCCCAAGATCAGTATACCCAAGGTATGCAAAGGGCATTTGCCCTATGGGGCGAGGGAAAGACCTCGGAGGCCTCCAATATGTTCGAACGAATCGCCAATGTTGAAATGGACAATTGGCTTCCGTATTATTATGTTGCGCAGGTCAACACAGTGGCCTCCTTTGGTGAAAAGGACAAAGAGAAGTTGACGCGACAGTTGGGGAAGGCACAGGAATATGTTGACCTGGCAAAGTCCATCTCCCCCAATAATTCCGAAATACTGGTTCAACAGGCCATGGTACATACTGCATGGATCGCCTTCGATGGGGCTACATATGGGATGACCCTGTCCGGAAAGGTGGCGGCCCTGTACGCCGAAGCCCAGCAATTGGATCCCGAAAACCCCAGGGTGGTTTTTTCAAAAGCGGAGTGGGATATGGGTTCCGCACAATATTTTGGACAGGACACCACGCCCTATTGCAAGGATGTGGAACGCGCCTTGGAACTTTTTGCTAACTTTAAAGCGGAGAGCGATTTTCATCCGAATTGGGGGAGGGAACGCGCTGCCGCCACTTTGGAAAGCTGCGGAAAATAATACGTTGCATGCGGAGATTTACTCGACATCTTGCCAGTGCCGCATTGATCGGTACATTGATTTACTTCGTTTTTCTGGCTGTTCACTACTTTACGGGCCGGTTCGATGGGGGAGTCCCGTATCCAAGCCTATGGGAGGAATATTGGCAGAATATGATCTTCTCCGTAATCCTGTATATGGTAAACGCCTACTGGTTTCAGTACCTTTTGACCCATCATCGACAAGATCTGTTTACGGCCAAAAGATTCGCCATCGGCATTGCTGGAAATGTTGGGCTGTCCCTGGTAGGGATTTTTATCTCCCGGTTCATACTACTGGTCGGAATCCATCAAAAAAGCGTTTCCGGATTTTTGGCCGGGGAAACCGTGGAAGCGTACAGGCTGTCGATGCTCATTGCCGTGGTGGTCGCCCTGGTATTCTACGGTATATGGTACTATAAGTACAGGCAGGAAGCCAAGGTCAAAGAACAAAAGATCATCGCGGGAACCGCCTCGGCAAAGTTCGATGCCCTAAAGAACCAGTTAGACCCCCATTTTTTGTTCAACAGTCTCAATGTGCTTACGAGCTTGATAGAGGAGGATCCCTACCAGGCACAGAAATTCACCACCTCCCTGAGCAAGGTATACCGCTATGTACTGGAGCAAAAGAACAAGGATTTGGTTTCGGTCGATGAAGAAATGCAGTTTGCCAGAACCTATGTACGGCTGTTGAAAATGCGTTTTGAGGACAGTATCCTATTTGACATTCCGGAAAAAAGTAGCGATCCCGAGGCCAAGATCGTACCGCTATCCCTTCAACTGTTGTTGGAAAATGCGGTGAAGCACAATGTGGTGACCAAGACAAAACCCCTGCACATTTCCGTTTACGAACAGCATGGTGTACTTGTGGTAAAGAACAACATTCAAGAAAAACAGGTGGTCAGGAAAAGTAGTGGTGTGGGTTTATGGAACATTCGACAACGTTATGGGATTTTGACCGATAGAGAGGTACAGATCCACCAGACGGATTCGGAATTCAGAGTTCACCTGCCGATGTTGACCAAAAAGATATCCGCAATGGAAACACAGCAGACCTTTTTGGAGGACAAACGGTACGAGAAGGCCAAGAAAAAAGTAGAGGCCATTAAGGGGTTCTATGGCAATCTACTGGCGTATTGCATTGTAATTCCCTGTTTGACCATATTGAACTATAACACTACCAGCTTTCCATGGGTCATATTTCCGATTTTTGGATGGGCCTTTGGTTTGATCGCGCACGGTATGGAGGCCTTTGGGTACAATCCGCTTTGGGGAAAACGTTGGGAAGAGCGCAAAATGAGGGAATATATGGAGGATGATACCTTTTAACGCTTCCGGGTTTCCGTTGGTCAGGATCGGGACCGATGAAGGGACCGCCATGTCGAAACCCCGGTTCATCCACCAAAAACGACAATTCGGGAACCCCTTTTTAGAAAAAGCGTGTCCAATTCGGAAATTTGACCATATAAATAAACAGAGATGCAGTACTTAGAAAGCAACGATTCAAGGGAAAACAAATATTTACGGGCCAAGGAGCGGGTAGAGGAAGTAAAGAAATTTTACACCAGTCTCGTGTCCTATGTGGTCGTTATCTCCTTTCTGGGCGGCTTGAACTACTATTTGGATGAATGGGGGTACCCCTGGTTCCTATGGGCCGCTTTCGGTTGGGGCATCGGGTTGATTTTCCAGGCAATAAAGACGTTCGGGTTGAGTCCGTTTTTTGGAAAAAACTGGGAAGAGCGCAAGATTCGAGAGTATATGGAGGAAGAAGAAACACAAAATCGATGGGAATAGGGAAGCGGCATGGCATCCCAAAACGGAATAAAAAAAAGAAACGGAATGGACACAGAGCGAATAGACAAGAAATTAAGGGCCAAAAGAAAATTGGACGATCTAAAGGGGTTTTACTGGCACCTTGCTTCGTACCTGCTTGTCAACACAATGTTGACAGTCTTCAAGATAGCGGGAAACCTATCCAATGGGGAAAGCTTTGGTGAAGCTTTCTTTGATTTTGGAACCTTTGCCGTCTGGATGTTCTGGGGCATTGGATTGGCTTTCCACGCGGCAAAGGTCTTTTCCTATAACCCCTTTTTTAGTAAGGAGTGGGAAAAACGCCAGATTCAAAAATTCATGGAAGAAGATCGAAAGGAAGCTGAAAAATTCAAATGATGGAAAACAAGCAGGACAGGATAGAAAAATTGACCAAGGCCAGGAAAAGGGTCGAAAACATCAAATGTTTTTATACCCATTTGATAATGTTCTTTTTTGGTGCGCTACTGTTGCTCTTGGGTAGGGGCGCTATTTTGGGATTCTTTGTGTCCAGGGGGATGGACGATGGGGATTTTTTAAAATGGGTGGGATGGAACGTATATTTGATCCCCGTTATTTGGGGGATGGGCCTGGGTATTGCCGCTCTTTTTCTTTTTGGTTTTAAATCGATGGGCATCAAAAATTGGGAAGACCGACAGCTTCGAAAGTATATGGAGGAAGACGACCAAAATATCCAGAAATACGAATAAGCGAGGTTTCAGAAGAACCGGTGCAAGGGTTTCGTGCCCGGACCTTAGGGCAATAAAACCTTGGAATCAATGGATTATATCAAAAATAACCCGAACCAAAGATGAAGACCATTATCATTGAAGACGAAAAACCCGCTGCAAGGCGCTTATCGCGACTTTTGGCCGACTTGAACGTGGAGGTGTCGACCATGTTGCATTCCGTGGAGGAGGCCATCGATTGGTTTCGGGATAATCCACATCCCGACTTGATCTTTTTGGACATCCAACTTTCAGATGGACTCTCGTTCGAGATTTTTGAGGAGGTAGAGGTGCAGAGTGCCATCATTTTTACTACGGCCTATGACGAATACGCACTGCAGGCCTTTAAGCTCAACAGTATCGACTATTTGTTGAAACCCATCGATGATGAGGAATTGGAAACTGCGGTAAAAAAATACCGCACCTTAAAACCGCAATCGCAAAAACTGTCACTGGATTTTGAGGACATCAGGAACTTGTTGGTCAACCCTCTCGAGCGCGAATACAAAAAGCGGTTTACCGTTAGGGTAGGGCAGCACCTTAAGATCATCAATGCCGATGAGGTGGAATGTTTTTATAGTGAGAACAAAGGAACGTATGCCGCGACCATCGACGGAAGAAATTATTTGCTGGAAACGACTTTGGAAAATTTGGAAACCGAGCTCGAACCCAAAACGTTCTTCCGGATCAGTAGGAAATTCTACATCAATATCAACCATATCAAGGACATCGTTTCATACACGAACTCTAGGCTTCAAATTAAACTGAATCGTTTTTCAGAGCGAGAAATCATCGTTAGCAGGGAACGAGTAAGGGATTTTAAGTTATGGTTGGAATAAACAAGAATAAATAACTGATTGATAGAGTTATAGATATGTCAATAGATTTTTCTTATACTTAGAATTTAGTAAGAAAAACCTTATTTTTCAACCCGATTGTCATCAAAAGCAGAAGGTAGTAATTTGGGTATCAATTTAATAAAAATTGGCAACAAAACGGCACCTCCCGGTAAAATAAAAATGGCCAGGGAAGGTATGCTCTTAAAGATATCTACCAACTGATTTTGCACTTTTTTCTTTTCTTCCGATGTCAGGTCCTTGACTGTGGACTTCGAGATCAGAGCGACCAGTTCCTTGCTTTCCGACAACTCTTTTTGCAAGCGTTTGCTATTCCGTAGAATCAATTTATTGACCACCTTGGACATGCTGTCATAGAACTGCACGGCCAGGTTTTTGTCTTTTAAGAAAGGAATGGTCTCCCCATTTTTGTCAAAGAAATAGGTGACCTCTTCCAAGGCCCTGGATATGTGCTTGTCGTCGAAACCGAGGTCTTTTCCTATCCCGTAGATGAACTCAGATTCCCGATACTCCAGCGAATGGTCCTCCCAGACGGTCAAACAGGCCACATCCAGGAAATAATGGTTTTCCCATAGGCCGTGCCTTTGCATTAATTTATCGCGATAGGAACCATCAAAATGCCGTGCCTCACCATCGATAAAGGTAAGGGAGGAAGCAAACAGCTGGGCAAGTTTTTCGTCGCTTTTGTTCTTCTCCTTGGAGTTCAGGGCATGGTAGGTAATATTAATGGCGATGTATTCCAACTGTTGGGCGTATTGGTGAATTCCCACTTTTTCGTCCAGATACCTTTTAAACAGCAGCACGTCGATGAACAGTAGGGAATTGGTGATGATACTGTTGAAGGTTTTGCTGATGAGATTGTCTTCCAGGTATACCCTGGAATCGATCAGTTTCTCTAGTTGGGATGATGTTTTTTTTCCCGAAAAAAGCTGGTTTATAAACGATATCTGATTGATGTTCAGGTCTTTGTAGAAAAGAAAGATGGTATCTAAAAAAGTGTCAAAATCGGCTTTCCCCTTTTCCAAAGTATAGGTAAAGTACAAAGCGGTAAGCAAATTGATCTTGGCCTTCTCATCTTCCGATAGGGTGTGTTCGGTACGGATAAAGCGGGGAACCTTGGTATTGATCCCGTAAACGAAGCCAGTCTTTTTCAATCCACCGTACAGGTCCCTGAAGTTTGGGTACGTATTCAAATGATCCTTTACAAGAGACCCAAACTTGTCGATCCAACCAGATGTTGACGGATTCATAGGTATCGGTTTAAAGGCTAAAATTAACGCAAATAACAGGAATTTTGGAAGTTAATGCCCTTTTAAATCCCAAGACTTTTGCACCGTCATATGTTCCAGGCCCGAAACCAGAGCTTGCCGGCTGTTTTCATAGGCCGGGCAACACTGGCCAAAGCTTGTAGATCGGGCCATTGGTATAAAGCAAAAAAGCTGCCCTAGAGCAGCTTTTAAAAACGTCCTGTTCGCTTATTGGATGATTCCCGTACAGCTTATTCGTGCTCCGGCGGCACCACTGGGTTGGGAGGTGAGGTCATCCGCTCCCTGGTGTACGATCACCGCTTTTCCGATAATGTTCTTATTCGCATCTTCACAACCGATGCACCATTGGTCCGTACTGAATTCGACGGTACCGTTTCCATCGGCATCTGCAGGGAAGTTACCGATATCGCCCTTGTGATATCCTTCGGCCGCCCCCCATTTGCCATGGGGCTCGCTGGTCGGGTTCCAATGTCCTCCGGTCGATTTCCCGTCCGCAGAGGAACAATCCGCTTTCTCATGGATGTGTATGGCATGTTCCCCGGGAGTCAGTCCTGTAAAGGTTGCGGTCATGCGTACCTGTCCACCTTCTTCCGTAAAGGTCACGTCCCCGGCCACTTTGCTGTCGCTTTTGGGCTCCATTTTAAATTTGATGGGTTCGGCCATGACCTCTTCCGCCATTTCCTCAACAGCTGTTTCCATTTCATCAGTGGCTTCCTTGGTATCTTTCTTCGCTTCCTTGCAGTTGTAGGACAGCGCTACGACCAAAGCCAAAGCCAATACGTTTATTTTTTTCATTTTTCAGTGTTTAATTGTTGGTTCTAAAGTTACAGAATATTTCAGGCGTAATCAATTTTGATGTTAAAATGATTTGAAGAGTTCCGGATTCTTACGGATACCACGTTTTAAATTTTCACAAACCAACAGCGACTTGTCGATTCGGGTCTGGGAGACTTTATAGCTTAGAATGCCGTAGATTATCCCTCTTTTTTTGCCATCGGTAAAGGATTCAAAAATCTGACCTGCTTCAGGGTCGCTCGAGAGTACTGCCTCAAATTCCTCCGGCATTTCCACCCCGTATTTGGAATGGTCTTCGAAGAACTGTAACTGAAAATAGTCATTGGGAAAAACACCAAGGGATTTTTGATAGCGTTTGCCGAACATTAGCAGGTAACGGTCTTCCCGCTTTTGCAATGCTCCGTGGAACGAAATGGACCGATTTTTAAAAGTGGCTTTCACCTTTACCCTTTTGTGCCCTTTTTCTAAAAAGGGAAGTACAATGCTGGAAGGCAAAACAAGGGAATGCATTCCTGAAATGGCCGCTTCAAAAACCGGACTCTTCATTGCGCGATCAACTTGGTTATTACCTGGGTCTCGCTATGCAGCGTCCTGTGCACGGGACATTTGTCCGCAATCTCCAAAATACGTTTGATCTGCGCACTGTCCAAAATCCCAGTGAGTTTTATCTCCCGATGAAACGTATCAATTTTTGCGTTTGGAGACTCACAGTCTTCACAATCCACCGCATGCGATTTTCCATAGGAGGTATGGACCTCAATGTTTTCCAGGGGCCAGGCCTTTCTTTTTACATACATCTGTACCGTCATGGCCGTACATGCCGACAAGCCTGCCGACACCAGTTCGTAGGGAGAGGGGCCAAAATCGTTTCCGCCCACCTCAACGGGCTCATCGGCAGTCATATAGTGGTTGCCGACCTTCATGGCGGTGGTGAACCCATCTTCTGCATCGAGACTGGCCACCACCTGATGTTTTGACCTTAACTCAGGTTCTTTGGGCCGGTCCACGTACCTTTGGGCCCAACCGGCAATTACCTTTCCTGCATACAGGGAATCGGCCTTGTCCGTCAATAAGTGATCGGCGCCGTCCAAAGAGACAAAGCTTTTGGGGTGATGTGCGGCCATATAGATTTCCTCGGCATTTTTAATGCCCACCGTATCGTCCTGGGGAGCGTGCATGATCAAAAGCGGTTTCCGTAATTTTTTTACGGTTTCCGGAAGTGATTTGGTCTTAAGGTCGTCCAAAAACTGCTTTTTGATGGTAAAGTCCCTACCGCCCAAATTTACGATGGCCTTGCCCTTCGTTTCAATTTCCTCTAGGCCACTGTGCAATAAATGTTGTACATGGGTGGGGTCTGAGGGAGCGCCTATGGTGGCCAATGCCTTGACCGACTGGATTTTCGCAGCGGCGAACAGGACCGCCGCACCTCCTAGCGAGTGGCCGACCAACAATGTGGGAGCCCCGTGATTTTCCTCTAGATAAGTGGCCGCGGATACCAGGTCCTCCACATTTCCTGAAAAATTGGTGTCCGAGAAATCCCCTTCACTGTCGCCTAGGCCGGTAAAATCGAACCGCAACACGCCAAATCCATTGGAGGTCAGCGCCTTTCCAATGTTCTTTACGGCGGTCAGGTTTTTATTGCAGGTAAAACAATGGGCAAAAATGACGTAATTGTGTGGCCGTCGATTGGCGGGAAGCTCCATTCTACCTACCAAAGTCTGACCCTCTCCATTCTGAAATGTTACTTTTTGAAGGCTCATAGGATGGGTTTTTGATTAAACAAACTGTCCAAAAAACAACGGACGGCACACTTTTGGCCTGCTAACCCGAACGAATGCGTATTTGAGGACGCGTCACTTTCTTTTGTCATTACCATCTGCCCGCGTACAATTGATCCTATCCATTGGCAGCTGGTTTGAAACGCTCAAATTTTAATTCTCCGGTGCCCTATTTTTTTTAAACACGCCTCTTAAGTCGGGATTATAGAACACACCTATCTGTAGACGGTCAAAATTTGCGGATGGAAAATGGTTTTTAAGGTAGCCGACCTGCACGCTCAGGTTATCCAGCACGTTTATTCCCAAAGCTCCGTAAAGACGGTTTTGTCCATAGACACTGCCCTGCAGGTTCAGGAAAATCTCATCGTAGAAGTTCAGGAACAAAAGAGGGGAAAGGGGTACGGTGAGCTGTAGGCGATAACGTGCACGGTGTTCCGTCTTTCTGGAAAAATTGGAATTTCCCGCCCCACCTGTACGGATAAAGCGCTGTTCCAAACGATAGCGGTGCTCGAATTTGAACGACCCCACCTTGTTTTTTAAAATGAACTGTTCGAAAAGGCGATGCTCCTTGGATTCTTTTTCGTCGGGGATTTCAACAAAGGTTCCGTCGGTTACAATGAAACCATATCCCATGGTGGCGATTGCATCTGGGTTGATATGATAGTTGATACCTGTGCGCAGCAGCAGTTGGTTGAAGTTGTTCAACTGTTCATAATATCGAGCCTGTACTTCTGAATGGATGCTGAGTTTTTCGGATACCTTGTTCGTGCCAAAATACATATGCCATGAACCCAATTTGTCCTCTCCAGTTTCCTGGGAAATACCTGGGATCGTGATAAGAACGACAAATAAAAAAAGAAAACCTTTCATAATAATGATCTTAATGTTTATTTCAAACCAAACCTTTCCGTCTCCTTAAATGGGGAGACGTCCAAATTCTCCATGGAAGAGCGGTACTCTTCCCATTGGTCTTCAAAGAAGGCATTGGTTTTGTCCAGCGCGGTTTTCAGATCTTCCTGCGCAAACCGGATCAATCTTTTTTCGGTTTCGGTTATCCCGCTTTTCCGGCTGCCCACATAGGAACCAGCACTGCCCAAACGCTGCATTACCGTAATTTCCGGATTTCGCGTAATGCCCTGGCGCTTGTCCTCCTTGCCCAAATACAGGGCCACCACGGAATCTATCTCCTTTACGATCTCTTTTGAGGCCTTGATCTGGCCTCCATATTTCCCTTCACCTAGTTCCTTCAGTTCTTTATGGAATTTATTTGCCACATTTTTGCTTTCCACCAGTTGTCTTACAGCATCCGCAGCGATCTGTGTCATGGCGGCTATTTTGGCCGATGTCTCGTAGACCTCGTTAATGGCAGCCGTATCCACCTCCAACCTCGGGTCTGTCCTGACCTCTATGGTACCCTCGTCGGACCCATTGCCATAGCTCATTTTTATTTTATAGGTTCCCGGTTTTACACTTCTACCGCCCCGTTCGTTCTTGGTTTTACTGATTTTTCTTGAGGGTGTATCGGGCCCCTTTTCATCCATGTTCCAATAAAAACGGTGGAAACCCGCTTTTTCGGGAGTTTTGTGTTTTAGCGTTCGTATCAGACGATCCCCGTCGTAAAACTGGAACATCACCGAGTCCTTCTTCTGTACCCCGGTCAGTTTTTCCTTGTCCGCTATCTCCGTTTTCTCGGATCGATCTTCATTTTCCCTGCTCCCCGGACCATCTTTGTCCTTCCCTTTTTTCAAGTAATACGTGATCATGGCGCCCGCTTTCCGGTTTTCGGCATTGTAGAGCGCGTCGCCTCCAAAACGACTGCCGGTGGGCTGTTGGTAGGCCGCTTGGTAGGCCGTTGGCGGATCGAACAGTTTCATATCTTTTTGTAGGATGGATGGATCGGAGGCTACGGCCCGCAACGGGCGAATGTCGTCGATTACCCAAGCGGCTCGGCCAAAAGTACCGATGACCAGATCATGTTCCCTGGGGTGGATCACCAGATCCTTGGTGGACACGGTCGGATATCCCTCGGTCCATTTTTGCCATTTTAGGCCGGCATCCAATGAAATATACAATCCATCATCCGTTCCCAGGAACATCAGCTCGGGGTTCTCCAAATCCTCGATGATCGATAAAACATAGCTTCCAACGTCGGTATCGTCAACGATGCGTTCCCATGTCTTGCCATAGTCCCGGGTTCGGTAGGCATATGGGGCATAGTTGAACCTTCGATAATCGTTGGCGACCAACAGGGCTTCTCCTTTGTTCTTATGGGATGCCTTAAGCTGGGGTATCCAACTCCCTTCGGGTAAGCCCTTTATGTTCTTGGTGACCTCGGTCCAATTCGTTCCGCCATCCCTGGTATAGTGCACCCGCCCGTCATCGGAGGCGGCCCAGAGCATACCTCTCTCCAAGGGGGAAGGTTCCACTACCAGTAGTGAACAGTGATTTTCCGCTCCGGTGGCATCCATCGTAAGCCCTCCGCTATCGCCCTGCTTTTGTTTTTCAGGATCGTTGGTGGTGAGGTCGGGGGAGATCACCTGCCATGTCAAACCTTTGTCGGTGCTTTTATGTACGAACTGACTTCCAAAATAAACCGTTTTGTTGTCGAAGGGGTCTTGGCCAATTCCTGCATTCCAGTTGAACCGTAATTTTGTCTTTGTATCGGGCGGGGTAGGGCGCACGGTGTAGTTGTTCCCGGTCTGCCAGTCGTAGCGCGATACATACCCCTGCTGGCTCATCGAATAACCGAAACGTGAATCGTCCTTGTCCGGGATTACATCAAAACCATCACCGAAGGTAATTTCCTGCCAATAACTGTTGCGAATCCCCTGATCGCGCCAAACATAGGCCGGGCCCCTCCATGAACCATTGTCCTGCATGCCCCCATATACATTGTAGGGATATTCGTGGTCCACATTGATATGGTAGAACTGTGCTACGGGCAGGTTCCCGATGAAGCGCCATGATTTGCCCCCGTCCTTGGTAATGTTGACCCCCCCATCATTGCCATCCATCATAAACTGTCCGTTTTTGGGATGGATCCACCAGGCGTGGTGATCCGGGTGGACGCCGTTATTGACCTGGTAGGCGGGCATGAGCTGCCTAAAATTCTTGCCCCCATCTTCCGAAACGTTAACATATGTAAAAACGGAATATACACGATTTTCGTTCTGTGGATCGACGTAGATCTCGGAGTAGTAGAACGGGCGGTTGCCAATATCGGCTTTATCGTTGATCTTTTTCCATTTGAACCCACCGTCCTCCGATTTGTAGAGCGCATTTTTCTTGGCCTCCACCAGTGCATAGACTACATTGGGCTTCCCCGGGGCTATGGCGATTCCGATGCGGCCCAACTCACCTTTGGGCAACCCGTCTTCATGGGTTAGTTTTTTCCAGTTTTTCCCACCGTCATGGGTCATGTAGAGCCCGCTTCCCTTTCCGCCCGATTTAAAGAACCAGGGATCTCTTTTGTGCTCCCACATCGCGGCGATCAACTTATTGGGGTTGGTGGGGTCCATGACCAGGTCGGCCACTCCGGTCCTATTGTTTACGAACAAGATCTTTTCCCAGGTCTCCCCTCCATCGGTGGTCTTAAAGACGCCCCGTTCCGGATGTTCTCCCCAGGGAGAACCGATGGCCCCAACATATACCGTGTTTGGATCGGTAGGATGAATTTTTATCCGATGGATGTGCCTGGTCTTTTCGAGGCCCATGGATTTCCAGCTTTTCCCTCCATCCAGAGATTTGTACACTCCGTACCCCCCATTTAAGCTATTTCTCGGATTCCCTTCGCCCGTGCCTACCCAAATCACGGAAGGGTTGCTTTGTTGGATAGCGACCGCCCCTACCGATGCCGTGGGTTCTTTATCAAAAATGGCTTCCCAGCGAATACCACCGGAAGTGGATTTCCACAATCCTCCAGAAGCGGTGCCCACGTACATAATGTCTGGATGGGTATGTACCACATCGATGGCCGTTACCCGGCCACTCATGCCTCCAGGGCCTATATTTCGGGGCTTCAGATCTTGGATAAGGTCCATTTTAAATTCTTGGGAAACAAGGGGAAGCGATATCAGCAACAAGAAGGCGGGAAGTAAAGTTTTTTTCAAGTGATTCGGTTTTTGATTAAAAAGGAAGGATGGCCACAAAAAGCGGGGAATTAGTTTAAGTGTTCGAAAATGGTTTGCCGATTTTCCATTCGTATTCTGTTATGATTAGTCAAGATAAATATACCAAAAACTTGGTGGAGAAATCTTAAAGCCGTGTTAAGGGAAATTGGAAAAAACCGAGGGACACCCTGCGAAGTTCCTGAAGCCTTTTTCCAATCTGATGTTGGCAGGGCAAACCACCATTTCAATGCCCTGATTTTGAATTATGGCGAATATACTTCTCCACGACCACGGCCGTAATGATCACCAAATAGAACTGACCCGCTAGGCCAGTGAGAATAGCCGCTTTTTGGGCCACCTGGGTTACCGGAATGATTTCCCCGTACCCTATGGTCAGCAGGGTGATATAGCTATAATAGAGCAAGGAGTCCAACCGTTGGGCAAAACTGGTATCCGTTATCAGTGGACCCTCAAAGGACCCCGGGTGGGCCATTTCGATACTGAGAAAAACAAAAAAGAAAACCAGGCCCAGGGATACATACCCGCACATTAACCCGATGATCACATTTTTGTTTACGTGCGAGGCTTTCCAGACCTGTAGTATGATTTCATAGGTGACCGTGGCAAAGAATAGAAAGTAAACCCCCATTCTAACGAATTCAAAGGAATTGACAGGGGTAGGGGATGGGGCGATAAAATCCTTTCCGAAGGTGAAAAGTGCCCCGGCGAACAAGACCAAAAAGAACCATACCAACTTTTTCTTCTTGGAAATCAGCAAGATCCCTGCGGATATATTCAACAGTAGGAACAGGGGCGATAGTAACTGGGTGAACAGTTCCAACGGAAAGACCAGGGACCCGAAAAGAATGCCCATTTGGGTAAAGTGAAGGTTTAAAATCCAGTGACTCCGAAACTGCCCTTTTTTAACGGTTGTGTAAGAAATTGAGCTAATCTTAGCCCCGACTTGTCAAGAGCTCATACAACCGGTAACTACCTCTTCCATGGCAGAGTAGCGATATTAGGCTCCTACTTTTTTTCAAAATGAAAAATTCATAAGACTTTCGTTTTATTCAACGCGCCAATTCAAGGACCCAAAAGAAAAGGATGGGCTGAACTTTCTAGGGGAGCCTTCATTAAAAATACTATATTTAGGAGCCAAAACTATGAAAATGAAAAAAACCACTTTACTATTTATACTTCTGTTTACGATATTTACTGGATTTTCACAAAGGTCCAAAACAGTAACGATAGGCATACTGGCGGATGAAAACCCCATTGAAAATGCTCCTTTGCTTGAAAAGCTACAAAATGAGATTACCGCTGTTGTCGGGCAAGATGCCAAAGTAGTATTTAACGACCCTATTGAAAATGGCTTTGATTTGGAAAGGGCAAAAGCAAACTATCTTGCATTGGAATCAAGTGCGGTAGATATTATTCTTGCATTTGGAGTCATTAACAACATCGCGCTCTACCAACAAAAGATCTATGCGAAACCAGTTGTCGTCCTTGGTTCTGTAAATAGCGATTTTATAAAACTGCCCGCAGACCAAAAAACTTCTGGAATCAATAATATCGCTTATATCATTGCCCCCCTGTCCTATTCAAAAGATTTGGATGCATTCAATTCGATATACGAGTACAAAAAGATAGGGATCCTGGTGGATGACTATCTTCCTGAAGCCTTACCCATAAAGGAACTCTTTGATAATTATTTTGCCGATAAGGATGCGACCTACACTATGATCAAACTTCCTAAAAATGGAGATGTTTCAAGCTTGCCCGGGGATATTGATGCGGTTTATTTGGCAGGGGGGTTCACTTTGTCAAAAGCGGTTCTCAGAACTTTGATTTCTTCCATTAATAAAAATCAATTGCCTTCTTTTTCCGCCTATAGAAAACAGGATGTGGAAATGGGTATTCTCGCCACCAACCAACCAGAGTCAAATATCGACCAGTTTTTTAGGCGCCTGGCTTTGGATGTGGAATCGATTGTAAACGGCACCAATCCTTCGGAATTACCCATGCTGTTGGAATATAAAAACAGGCTTTCCCTCAACTTCAATACGGCTAAGGAAATCAAATTCCCCCTGCGGTACAGTATGCTGGGTACTGTGGATATTGTCGGAGGTGAAAACAACTTCATTGCCGAAAATGCCTATTCCCTATTGGATGTCATGAACGGAGTCATAGGCCGCAATTTGGGATTGGAAGTGGAGCGTAAAAATATCGACTTGAGTTCCCAAGATGTAAAAACAGCAAAAAGCAACTTTCTACCAGATGTTTCCGCGACAGCAACTGGAGTATATCTCGACCCTCGAGTCGCAGAAATATCTGGAGGTGCGAATCCAGAGTTTTCGACTTCAGGAAATGTAGGTCTGCAACAACTTATCTATTCTGAAAGTGCTGCAGCCGGTATTACAATTCAAGAAAATGTGCAAAAAGCACAACAAGAGACGTACAATGCGGCTGAGCTTGATGCTGTTCTTAATGCTTCCGTAGCTTATTTTAATGCATTGGTTTTAAAGACCAATGCCCAAATTCAAGCACAAAACTTAGAGGTTACCAAAAAGAATCTCGAAATATCGCAACAAAATTTTCAGGCCGGAGCTTCTGGAAAATCCGATGTGCTGCGTTTTCGTAGTCAAATGGCGCAGAATATGCAAACCCTAATTGAGGCGGGCAACCAATTGAGTCAAGCCTATTTTACGGTCAACCAATTGATGAACAATCCTATTGATATGGAGATTGATGTGAAGGATGCTGTCATCTCTGAAGGATTGTTCTCCAATTATAACTACCAAGATTTTTATGACATTTTAGATGACCCGAGACTTAGGCCAAACCTTATCGAATTTTTGATATTGGAAGCAAAAACCAATGCTCCCGAATTAAAGAATATTGGTTACAACTTGGCCGCAACCCAGCGCAACTATCGACTGAACGCTGCCGGAAGATTCGTGCCTACGATTGCCCTTCAGGGCCAGTATAATTTGGCACTATCCCAGTCCGGAGCTGGTTCTGTGCCCACTACTGGGATTCCTGTTGCTCCCGATGGCACCTACAATCTAGGCTTGAACCTATCGCTTCCCATCTTCGGTCAAAACCAAAGAAATATCAATAAGCAAACGGCGAAGATTCAAGAAGACCAACTGAATGTCCAAAAGAGCAATATCGATTTGAATATCGAAACCAATATCAATGCACTCGTTTTGGATTTGACCAATGAGATTGCCAATATTCAAATTTCAAAAATAGCTGAAGAGGCCGCCAAAGAAAGTCTTGATCTGACCCAAACTTCATACAGTGAGGGTGCAGTTCCTTTAATTCAATTGATTGATGCACAGACCAATTATTTTCAATCACAGCTGGCAAGTGCTACCGCCAATTATAATTATTTATTGGCATCGATGCAACTGGAGCGCGCTGTTGGTTACTTCTTTCTATTAAATTCAGAAGAGAGCAACCGAGCATTTATCCAAAGAGCAAATGAATTCATTTTGAATGAAAATTAAAAAATCAACCCTAATTATGAAATATTTCAGTCATCTAATTTTACCCCTTTTGACCGTTTTGGCATTTAATTCCTGTAAGGAGGAAGTTAAAGCAAAAGAAGTGTTGCGCCCAGTAAAGTACCAAGTGGTCGGTACATCGGACGCTCAAAAAATTCGCTCCTTCAGTGGAGTTGCCAGAGCTGGTGACGAGATTGAATTGAGTTTTAGAAGTAATGGTATTATTACGGAATTGAATGTGAAGGTAGGTCAAAAAGTGAAGAAGGGAGACCTTTTAGCCAAGCTAGATAATGTTCAGGCAAATTTAGCCTACGAACAATCGGTTTCTGCCTTGAATAGTGCCAATTCGGCCATGAAAACTGCTAAATCGGCAATGGACCGTGTGAAATCGCTCTATGAAAGTGGAAGTCAATCCCTGAGTGATTATGAAGCTGCCAAAAACAGCTATCAAAGTGCTTTGGACCAATATGAATCTGCCAAGCGAAACAAAAGCATTCAACAGTCGCAAATTAGTTATGGCTATATCAAGGCACCAAAAGATGGTACTATTGCCAGCCGGCCGGGTACCCTTAATGCCAATGTAAGTGCGGGACAGGCAATTGCCGTGCTGAACGCCGGGGAGCAGATCAATATAATGGTAGGCCTTCCCGAGAATGTCATCAACAAGGTACAATCAGGAATGGAAGTGGATATTTCGCTTTCATCTTTGGACGAAAACTTTAAAGGAAGTGTTTTGGAAGTGTCCCCTGTGGTGGATGCCAATTCATCTACCTATCCGATAAAAATAGATATTGTTACGCCGACCACCGCGGTCAAGCCAGGTATGGCGGCCAATGTCACTTTTAATTTTAGCTCAGATGAAGAACCTGATGATGATACATTGGTGGTTCCGGTAAAAGCGGTCGGGGAAGATGGAAACGGCAATTTTGTTTTCATTATAGAATCTGAAGATGACAAAATCGGAACTGCAAAAAAACAGACCATCGAAGTTGGAGAACTCACCAGCGATGGCTTCAAAATTAAGAGTGGTCTAAATGGAGGGGAAAAGATTGCGACCGCTGGCTTGCAAACACTTCTGGACGGACAAAAAGTAAGATTGCAATAACCAAACTTTAAAGGCACCAAAATTATGAATCTTACGCAGTTTTCAATAAATAACAATCGTGTTGTTTTAAGTATCCTCGGGGTAGTTATGCTCATGGGATTGGTCGGTTATCAAAGTCTTTCCCGTGACAGCATGCCGCCATATACCATCCGGGTAGCTTCTATAGTATCATCTTTTCCTGGCGCTAGTCCCGAGCGAGTTGAGGAATTGGTGACGGACAAAATAGAGAAAGTTGCCCAAGAATTGCCCGAGCTTAAAAAAGTAACAAGTACATCTCGAACGGGGCTTTCTGTTGTTAATGTAGAATTGGTGATGCAAGTAGAGCCTCAAAAGTTACAACCTGTATGGGATAGGCTTCGAAGAAAATTAAGCAGTATCCAAGGTTTGCCCAATGACGTACAACCTCAATTGAAAGATGATGGTATTGGGGAGGTTTTCGGAATTGCCGTAGGCCTAACCAGTGATGGATATTCATTCGCCGATATGAAAACCATTGCCGATGACATGCGCGATGATTTGATTAAATTACCGGATGCTGCAAAGGTTGAAATCAACGGAGACCAGGAGGAACGTGTATTTGTAGAGTTTGATAATACAAAACTAAAAGGCTATGGGCTTACATCCAATCGTTTACAAAGCCTGATAAGCAATACAAATATTTTAAGTTCTGGTGGGCAAATCAATGTTGAGGACGAACGGATTATTTTAGAGCCTACCGGTAATTTTGACGATGTTTCCGATATCGAAGAGATGTTGATTCCCGTTGGGGAAGGTGGTCAAGTTGTTCCATTGAAAGACATCACAAACATTAGAAAGGGGTACATCAATCCACCCACTCAAATTGTAAGTATCAATGGTACGGATGCATTGTCGTTGCATGTTTCCTTAAAAAAAGGCGCAAACATTATCAAATTGGGTGAAGAACTTGATGTCGTACTTAACGAATGGAGGAATAAACTTCCCGTTGGTTTAGAAGTAAACAGACTGGCCTCTATAGACACTTATATTGATGTAAAAATCAGCGATTTTATTGGAAACCTATTGCAATCCATTGGTATTGTTTTGGCGGTCATGCTCATCTTCCTTGGCTTCAGAACAGGTTTGGTTATTGCCAGTTTGATTCCTATTGTGACCATTACCACCCTATTTATAATGGGTCTGATCGATGTGGGACTAAATCAAATCACACTAGCCGCTTTGATTATGGCCTTAGGTATGATGGTCGATAATGGCATTGTGGTGGCGGAGTCCGTCATGGTGAAACTGGAGAATGGCGCAGATGTCAAGAAAGCGGCCATAGATTCCTGTTCCGAACTCTTTACTCCCCTATTAATTTCTACTTTGACAACTTCGGCCGCATTCCTGTCTTTTTATATGGCAGAATCTGTAATGGGTGATATTATGGGGCCAATTTTCGTAGTTATTACCATAGCCTTATTGTCCTCATGGATTATCGCCTTGAGCATTATTACGCTATTTTGCGTTTTCTTCCTGAAAGTAAAGAAACAAGAAGGTGGAAAAGTAAGTTTCCTTGACCGAATGATCAATGTATTAAAATCTAAATACAAAGATTTGATTCTTGTCGCTTTGTCATGGAAACGTACGGTACTTGTTGCCATAGTAGGAATGTTCGTTTTAGCCATTTTAGGTTTTGGTTTGTTGGCTTTTGTTTTCTTTCCGGACAGTGATAGAAATATGATAACGGCGGATATTAATCTTCCGGAAGGCACCAAAATTGAACGTACCCAAGAAATGGTTGCCGCGATAGAGGCCTTTATGAAAAATGAGCTTCAGGTTTCCGAAAATACTTCTGAAGGAATTGTCGACTGGTCGGCCTACATTGGGGAAGGACCGTCAGCTTACGATTTGGGTTATAATCCTGACGAAGCGAATTCCAACTATGCACATATCTTGATCAACACCTCTAATTTTTTGGTCAACAATGAAATGGTCAGAAAGTTGGACTCTTTTAGTTTTACATCCTTTCCCAACGCCGATATCAAAGTGGGGCTTTTAGGCTCTGGCGGCGGCGGAACGCCAATAGAAATAAAGGTTTCAGGAGATGATCCAGATAAACTGGCCGAAATCTCGGAAACCATAAAAACAAAGCTGTTCAGCATTTCGGGAACCAAGAATATCAAAGATGATTGGGGACCAAAGGGAAAGAAATTTATCATTGATATCGACCAAAACAAGGCGCAGCTCGCAGGAGTGACCAATCAAGATATTGCGACTTCTTTGCAAACCGTTCTTGACGGCTTTAGAACTGGGGAGTATCGCGAGAATGACAAGTCAATTCCCATCGTAATGCTTAGCGACCAAAACCAACAGCAGTCTCTGGCATCTTTGGAAACCCTAAATATCTATGCGCAGAATTCTGGCAAGAGTGTCCCGTTATTACAGGTTGCTTCCTTAATTCCGCAATGGCAGTATACCCGGATTAAGCGCTTGAATTTGACCCGGACGGTGAATGTCTCGAGTGAGTTAAATGCAAGCGGAAACGCATCCGCAATTACAGCAGAAATAAGCCCATGGTTAGAGGAAAGGGCCGCTTCGTGGGGTCAGGGTTACAGTTATGAGTTGGGCGGAGATGCTGAGAGTACTGCGGAAAATATGGGTGCAGTGGCTGGTTATCTACCACTTTCCGCTTTCATTATTGTGATGTTGTTGATCATTCAATTTAACTCCTTTCGTAAAACGGTAATGATCATATGCACGATTCCTTTAGGAGTTATTGGTATGGTATTGGGACTTTTGATTTTCAACGTCCCCTTTGGGTTTATGGCATTTTTGGGAGTTATTTCCCTTGCGGGGATCGTGATCAACAATGCTATCGTGCTGGTCGATAGGATAGAAATTGAGGAAAGCGAGATTAAACGCAAACCGCAGGATGCCATAATAGCAGCCTGTTTGCAACGTTTTCGCCCTATATTGTTGGCGACCTTTACCACGGTATTGGGCTTAATTCCATTGTATTTGGGTGGAGGCGAAATGTGGGAGCCTATGGCCGTGACAATTATGGTTGGTTTGTTATTTGGTACTGTAATTACCTTACTGTTTATTCCTGCCTTTTATAGTGTATTGTACAAGGTGGACTACAAGGGATATCAGTTTAATAAAACTTTATTGGATTAAGAGATGTTCAAAAAGCTGTACTCATATCGTTTTGAATTTTTCTTTATCACGCAGATTGGAATATTGTTTGGCTCCTTGTTCATTCGAGGAGATGTCTTTGAAGAAAGTGTTGGACCCATTTTGTTTTTACTTAATCTAATAGCCGGTGTCATATTGATTTCGAAGCGAAAGGAATTTTTCTGGTTTTTCCTTATTTTATTGGTTGCCAGCGGCGCTATTTTCGGTTTTGCCCAAACAAAGGGCGAACTGCCGCTATTGACAAGTTATATCCAATTCGGAATTTACTTCGCTTTTTATTTGGTGGTCACCTACGAAATCATCAAACAGGTTTGGTATTCCGTCATGGTAGATAAAAAGGTTATCTACGGTATGGTAAGTGGTTTTGTATCTCTGGGGCTCATTGGGTTTTTCATTTGTATGAGTATTGAACTGACCGATCCAGGAGCTTTCCAAGGTGGTCTTTTACATATGCAGGGCACACACCCAAATGCCCTTACTGAGCAGCTTATGTATTTCAGTTTCATTACAATGATGACCATTGGTTATGGTGATATTTTACCGGTTACGGCACTTGCCCAGAAAGCTTCTATTTTAATCGGCTTGATCGGTCAGTTTTATCTAGTTGTGATTACTGCTGTGGTAGTAGGCAAGTTTATCAATCAAAAAAAGGCAGGACAAGATACAGGCCAAAAAACCTAAAAAGCCTTGTTCACCTCAAGGTACATTCTGTTTTGGCCATCTTTTCCACTACCGATATCCAATCGTATTCAGGTGTCCTGATTCTTTCAACGCCTTAAATCATATGCCGGCACCCTAGCTGGGTTTACCCGAGTTAAATTTCAAAAAGACCGGAGCATCTTCCGCTACACTTCCGACTGGTCCGAAGGCAGCCAAGTTTTTGGAAATGGAACATTTGCTTTCCCTATGGCGAAATATGTTGGCCATAAGGGTTTGAAAACACATATTTGTTAGGGGAAGACGGCTCGGGGATCCTAGCCTGCCCAACACCTCCGCTCTCGCAAAAGTAGTGGTACAAGTGCTCCCATACCCCGGACCACTTCTTTTCTAAGACTCCTTTTTCCAAATTCGCTATCGATAAACTTTGGCTTGTCGTTGTTTTTACTGTACGTAAAGGAAAGGTTCAGGGCGATGATATCCACATCGTTCAATACGTTGGTACTGAACAACAGTGGACCGTACCCAAATTGATGATGCCATTTCAGTTCGATTCTGCAATGGAATATCCCGTAACGTTCCCGTTATTCATTCCTTAGGCCATCCACGGGGTTTTTATTGGCCGCGTTAAGGGCTTGTGAACCTACGGTAGCAAAAGCTATAAAAAATGCAATTAGACCTGCTGACAGAAAATACCAGAATCGCAAGGGAATCCTATAGGCAAAACCGGACAACCAGTTGTCGGTCAACAAATATGCGATTGGTACCGCTACGATAATTGCGGCCAAAACGAGTTTTGTAAATTCTGACGTGAGCATTAGGGTAACCTGCGTAACGCTTTGCCCCAATACTTTCCGAATGCTTATTTCCTTCCTGCGCCTTTCAGCGGTGAAAGCGGCAAGCCCGAATAAGCCCAAACTAGAAATCAATATGGCAAGGCCCGCAAAATATTTGGACAATGTGGATACTTTTTGTTCGGAGGTATGGAGTGCCGCATATTCCTGGTCCAGAAATTGGTAATCCAATGGGAACCCCGGATTGTATGCTTCGTAAAAGCGCTGAAGTGCTGCCAAGGTCTCCTGTTCCTTTCCAGATTCGATCCTGATCATGATCCTTTTTACCCAGTTGGGGCCAAATGCCAATACCATAGGTTCCACAGCTTCGTGCAAAGATTTAAAATGAAAATCCTTCACGATCCCAATTATAGTTTTCTCTTGGCCAAAAAAATCCACTCTTTTTCCAATGGGATCTTTCAGTCCCATTGCGCTTAGGGCCGTTTCGTTCAGTATGACCCCATCGTTATCGGACACGTACTCCGGCGAAAAACTGCGCCCCATGGAGATTTCCATGCCAAGTGTTTCAATGAAATCGTGGTTTACACTTGCAATTTGGAACTGCGTATTGTCCTCCAGATCCTTCCCTTCCCATCCCATTCCGGCTGAGAAACTATGCCCGATCATGTCATGTGAAGTACTCGATGCATTGGCCACTCCGGGTATCTTCTTGATTTCCGATAGAAAGATTTCCTCCCCGCCTTTTACCTTTCCCTCAATGCCAAAGTGGACTATATTGTCGGCCTTGTAACCCAGATTTTTCGCCTGTACAAATTCAATCTGTTTGTATACCACCAGTACGGAGACCATCAAAACAACGGAAAGAGCGAACTGGAGCACTACCAATCCCTTTCTGACCCAAAATTCCCCGACGGAACTTTCCAATTTGCCTTTAAGGCTGGTCACCGCCTTGAACCCGGATAGGTACAGAGCAGGATAACTGCCCGCGAGAAGGCCCGAGAACAGGGTAATTCCAAGGCAGACCAAAATAAGGTTCCAGTCAAGGTCCAAAACAAGCTTTTTCCCCACAATTCCGTTGAACTGCGGAAGAAAAACCAAGACCAGGACAAATGCCGATGCCAGGGCGATCGAGGCCATGACTATTGATTCGCCAAGATACTGGAATATCAAGGCTTTTCGTCCGGCCCCAACAGCTTTTTTTATTCCGATTTCCTTGAGCCTCCTAGAGGCCTTGGCCGTAGAAAGGTTCATGAAGTTAATGCAGGCGATTATTAAAATGATCAGGGCTATAATGGAGAACATCCGTACATATTCTATGCGCCCTCCGGCTTGTTTCCCATTTTCATAATTCCCATAAAGATAATGATCGGAATAGGGTACAACAGTAAGGGTGCGGGTGGTGTTTTCCTGTCTGACCCCGATCATACCTGAGATCTTGTTTTTGAACTGTTCAATAGCGGTACCTTCCTTGAGGACCATGAATACTTCGGGTCCCATACTTCCCCAATTTTCGACCCAATTGAACTCGGGCATATCCGAGAGCATGTCAAAGGCTATTACAAAATCGAACTGGGCCGTCGAGTTTGAAGGGGTGTCCTTAAATACACCCGACACCCGTAAAGGTTGTTCATGCTCCAATTCCACTACCTGTCCCATGCTACTTTCCACCGAGCCGAACAAGCTCAGCGCCACTGATTCGGAAATCGCGATGGAGCGTTTATCGGCCACCACTTGATTCTTGTTCCCGGAAATGAGATCATACGAAAAGATGTTGAAAAAATCTTTTCCCACATACTGCCCAAGCGCCTTGATATCCGTATCATCTGTGGATAGATTTTGCTTTCCGAACCATTCTGGAGGGGCTACTTCCGTCGCGAAGACCACCTCGGGCATTTCTTCTACCAATGCTTTTGCCACAGGTCCGGAGGTTTCTTTCCAGGTTTTGATGTCCTCATTGTACTTGACATGCTCCAAGACCCGATAAAGCTGATGGTCATTCGCATGGAATTTGTTTACGTTCAGTTCATCATGCACCCATAGGTAAATAAACAGCAAGCACGCCAAGGCGGAGGAAAGGCCAACAACATTGATAACAAATGAACCTTTATGTTTTTTTATGTTCCGAAGGAAGAGCAGAAAATGATGTCGTAACATGCTTGAATTTTGATTAAACTACTTCGAAAAAACCTTAATAAAACCGATTTGGGGGAGCAACGATCCAAAGGACTGTTCTATCTTCCTCGAATAGTATGCCAAAAATTCAAAAGATTTATAATCAGCAATTTACGACTATATTGTTCGAAATTCCAGCTGAACCGTGTATAGCATTTTTACAAAAAATGTCAAATAAATTTACAGTCAAAAGGATAAAGCAAAATTCTTTGATGCGACCGGAAATTCGAGAAGAGAGCGATTTGGCATCAATGAAATGGGTGAGGGGTTTCCTGACCTAAAAAGGAGTACCGGGCCGATACGAAATAATCGGAATGGGCAAGGGAAACCCTACTTGGTAGATCAAGAATTGGGGAACACTGCCCGGGCCCAAAGGCCGATGCATTTCAAGCGGCTCATTGCTTTGAAGCATTTTTGGCCACTTCCGTTAATTTTTCATCGATCATTTGCCTGCTGAGCCATTGTCCCCGGACCATCACTCCACTGATTTGCCGTAGGGCCTCTAAATTCTCCAGGGGATTGGCGTCGAGCAGGACCAGGTCGGCGTCCAGCCCCTCCGCAATAGTGCCAAAGGTCGATTCCATACCAAAATAGGTGGCCGGATTCAGGGTTCCCGATCGGATAATTTCGAGGGGGGCGAGTCCTGCCGCACGCATGCCCTGGATTTCATGATGGATGGAAAATCCGGGGACATTGAAGAGTTGGGGCGCGTCGGATCCCAACAACATCCCGTGGCCTTTGTCCTGCAGCCCCTTGATCAAGGCCCTTCGCACGGTAGTGAACTGCTCCCATTGCGCTACGTTGAACCCTGTACTCGGTTGGGTCGTTTCGTCTTTCCTTTGTTTCCAGTTGGCCAAAGTGGAAGCGGGCATGTACTTCATTTCGGGCTGCTTCAACAGTTCATCCGAACCGACAGGGGCGTACCAACGTTCGAACAGGCTTTGGGTAGGGACGATCCAGACTTGGTTGTCCCTGGCCATGGTGACGAGTTCGTCAATTTTATCCATATCGGCCAAGGAAGTAAAATTGAATCCAAAAAAACCGTTCTCATGGGGTTTTACGTTCGCCGATTCCGGCACCAAACCTTCCAGGAACCCGTCTACATGGTCGATGGAGGCGTACCTGCTTTCCAGGGCATGCCGGATGCCCACGTCTACCGGCACATGGCCCGCAAACGGAATGCCCACCTCGTTGGCGGTGCTGACCACCTGATCAAAAACCTCCCGCTCGATTCCAGGATGTATTTTGAGAAAATCATAGCCCGCCTCCCGATAGGCCGTCACCTTTTGGATGGCCTCCTCGGCCGAAGTCACCGTATTACCGTTTAAGGAAGGACTTGAGGTAAAAATTCGCGGACTCAAGATTTCCCCTTTCAAGGCCTTTTCCCGAAGCTCCAAATGGGCAGGGTGCCCCAGCATGCCACGGATGGTGGTAATACCGTTTGACAAATACAGAAACAGTGTTTCCTCGATGCGGGTGGTAGGCGTGTTTGGCGACGGAATATGCGCGTGCATCTCGGCCAATCCGGGCATCAGGAATTTTCCGCTCCCATTTATCTGGGTGGGGTACGTTTCAGCGTTCTCAAGAGTTGCTGCGATTTGCTGGATTTTCCCCGAATCGATGACGACCTGGAACCCTTCCCTGATTTGACCCGTTCGAACATCGATGAGGTTCGTATTGCTTATCAATATGGCCGAGGCACTTATCTTTTCTTGGGACTGTGTGCAGGAGATCGATATGAGCAACCCTAGGATGATTGCCATTCTGTGGATTCCGGTATTTTGTAATGACCTTTTCATTGGATGTACGATTTATATGGATTTGACCTATAGAAAAGTATGAAATTATTAGCGATTTATCAGCCTCCGAAGGCCAATAAATATCAATATGAAGACGGAATAGCCCATAAAAAATGGGATGATGTACAATTTTAGGTCCAGTGCCAGCATCAAACCGATGATCAATAGCTGAAAACCAAGCCCAAAGGTCGAAACCGCGGTCATAAACCAATTGGGAAGATGGTCGCTCTCCACCGCCCTACGGTCCAAACGGTAAATGATCTTGTCGAAAATCCCGTACAGCATTCTGTACAGATGAAAAAGTAGATCCACATGGCGCTGCCTTTCCCCCTTCATCGCAATGGGCACTTGGTCCTCGAAAACACGACTGGTAGTGTCCCCATGGTATTTGTTCCTCAGGATAACATAGTAGTAATTGTACAGGGTACCCTGCAATTGTAGGCCGAAAAAGGCCAACAGGGTATACACCAAAGAACCGTCGGTGATGTACCATATCGTTATCAATATCAGTAGGTTGAGAATGATGTCGGATACCGAGTCCAGATACCGGCCCGTATAGCTGGGTGTCTTTTTAAGCCGCGCCAATTCCCCGTCTGCGGCGTCCAAAATGGACTTCAGGACCAGAAAAAAAGCTGTGCCCCAGTAGTAGTGGTTCAAGAGACAGACAATGGCCAACAGGCCCGATACCACAAAACCTAGGGTGACATGTACCGGGGTGAAGGCGGTATCCTTGAGGGAATGGGCAATAACTTTGGCGATCGGCCTGCCATAGTCCGATAGATCCAAAAATCGATTCTCTTTGGGTAACTTGGACATTTTGGAAAGTGATGGAAAGAAAATCCGGGAACGGTAACACGCTGGCCCGGCGCACTCCACAGCACCTTGTACAAAAGTAATAATTATCCCACAATCTGGTAAAAAGCTTTTGCAGATATCCTGTGGAGGCATTATTCTAATCGTCGGGTTTGTCGATGATCACTTTCCGTTCCTTAAGATGGTACCGATCGCCCATGCCCAGCGCATAGAAAAGATGTTCACTGGAAGGAAGAACTTTTAGGTAGCTGCCTTCCCTGGACCAGAAGGTGCCGTCGTAGATCAGTACCTTGCCCTGGCCGATAACGTCGCAGGTATTTCCCTGCACGATCAGGGCGGTGCGCTCATCGATTCCGATTCCCAAGAGTTCGGGCCGATTTTTAAGGATTTGAAACATGTCAAATTGCCTGTTGCGGGCCATGACGTGCTGATCAATGGCAATGTTCTTTATAAATCCGAACCCCTCTTCATGGTCCCCCATCATGATCTGGTTGTTTTCGGTATCCCCCCGGGCGAGATAGGAACCCTGTATTGTGGCGCCCGCTGAAGAGCCTCCCACAACACCGCCCTTGTCCAGGATCTGCCATAGCATCTTTTCGGTTTTTGTACCGGCATAGGCATCCACAAGGCGCCATTGGCGCCCTCCGGTAAACCATACCGCCCTGGCATTTTTCAAGGGTTTTATAAACGCTTCGGTATCCGCTTCCTTTTTGTCGCTGGTATGGAGCACGACCACGTCCTTCACGCCGGAATTCCTCAATTGCCGTGCAAAACCATGGTCCTGGCCATAGGTTGCCGCGCCCCCGGCAGTGGGTATTACGACCATTGGTGCGTCGGGACCTCCGGCCAACGCTATGAACCTTTGTAGTATGGTGTCTACAACACGCCCGCCCCCCACAATGACCAATGCCCCTTTTTCAGGTCCCGTGGTCAGGGCGCGTTGGGGATTCTCTTGGGCACAGCTACGCGGATAAAAGCTTGAAACAACTAGGAATAAAAGGATACATTTAATTTTCATATATGGAGTTGGTTTGATTTCATATTTTGGAGGGACTCACCAAGTGTCCCTCGATTTGACGTTCTCGGAACAGAGCCTTACGATTTCGGTTATCCGCTTTTGTCGGGTTTCCGCCCGCTTGGCCTGATGCAGCCAATACAGATAGCCTTTTCGTTGGCCCCTTGTAAAACCTTGGTAATTGGCATATGCCCGGGGGTTGCGGTCGAGGGCTTTCTGTAGATCCTCGGGGACCACCTCGTTTTCCACGTCGTCCAGGGCGGCCCATGACCCATTTTTTTTGGCTGCCTCGATCGTGGCAAGACCACTTTGGTGCATCTGCCCCTTCGCCGTCAATTCCTGGATATGGCCTTTATTGACCCTGCTCCAAACACTCTTGGGCTTTCTGGGACAGAAATACTGCCGTCGTTTGCCATTCCCCAGGCTCTTCACCGTGCTGTCGATCCATCCGTAACAAAGGGCGATTTTTACCGCTTCTTCCCACCGCATGCTGGCTTTTTTATGGCCAACGGCATAAAAAATAAGATAGATACCCGGGACCTGGGCATGGTTTTCGTGCAGCCAGTCGCGAAATTCGGTATCGTTCCTGAAATAATGCTCTTGTATTTCCTTCATCAAATGGGGGCGGTTCTAACATTTTCCCTAAAAATAGTACATTATGGGCTATCGATTTGGTAATTCATTAACGGAATCCTTACTTTTAGTGGATTGAACAAATTCAAACTTCAACTCAACAACGTACTTAGTATATGAAAAAAACAATTCTAGCAGCAGTCCTTGTGTTGGGACTCCTTATCAGTTCATGTGGAAACAAAAGGGAAGGGAAACCGAAGGTTTTGGTGTTTTCCAAGACGATGGGCTTCAAACACGCCTCCATTCCGGCCGGTATGGCGGCCGTCCAGAAACTGGGCGCTGAAAACGGATTCGAAGTGGATACCACCAGGAACGCTGAGGTGTTCAACGAGGAGAACCTCAAACAGTATTCGGCAATACTATTTTTGAGCACCACCGGAAATATCCTGGACCACCACCAAGAAGCCGCTTTTGAGCGATATATACAGGCTGGCGGCGGTTTTGTCGGTATACACGCCGCGGCCGATACCGAATATGACTGGGGATGGTACAATAAACTGGTCGGTGCCTATTTCGAAAGCCATCCAGCCGGTACCCCGGAGGCCGATTTTGTGATCAAGGACAAGAATTTCGGAGCCACCGAATTTTTTACCGATTCCATATGGCACAGGACCGACGAACTGTACAGCTACAAAAAAATAAATCCGGACATCAACGTATTGATGACCCTGGACGAATCTACCTATGAGGGTGGCACGAACGGGGATTTCCATCCCATTGCCTGGTACCACGATTTTGATGGGGGACGGGCATTTTATACAGGGGGCGGACATACCAATGAGAGCTATTCGGAGGAACTGTTCCTAAAACACCTTTTGGGCGGCATCCGGTACGCGATCGGGAAAAATGAAAATTTGGATTACAGCAGGGCGGTGACCCAATTACCACCGGACATCGATCGTTTTTCCAAAATAAGCCTCTCAGTGGGGAAGTTCTTTGAGCCCACTGAAATGGCCATCTTGCCCGACAACGACGTGCTTATCGCACAGCGTAGGGGAGAGATCATGTTGTACAAAGATGCGACCAAGGAATTGACACAAGTGGCAACCTTGGATGTCTATCACCAGACTTTGGACACCCCTGGGGTAAATGCGGAAGAAGGCCTGATGGGTCTGCAAAAGGATCCCAATTTTGCCACCAACAATTGGATCTATGTATTCTACAGCCCGACCGGTGACAAATGGGTGAACCGCTTGTCCCGCTTTAAGTTCAAGGACGATACCTTTGATATGTCCTCCGAGCAGGTCATTTTGGATGTGGATTCGCAACGAGAGATCTGCTGCCATACGGGAGGTTCCATTGCTTTCGATGGAGAGGGGCTGCTATACCTGTCCACGGGCGATAATTCCACCCCCTTTAATGAAAAAGGGGTCAAATATGTCAACAACGGCTACGCGCCCCTGAACGATATTCCCGGGCACCAACAGTACGATGCACGACGGTCCTCCGGAAATACGAACGATCTGAGGGGGAAAATACTTCGGATCAAGGTGAACGAGGATGGGAGCTATGACATTCCGGAAGGCAACCTTTTCCCTGTCGGGACCGAGAAAACACGCCCGGAGATCTATACCATGGGGCATCGCAACCCGTACCGAATTTCAGTAGACCCCAAAAAAGGATATGTGTATTGGGGCGATGTGGGCCCAGATGCGCGCGAGGACAGTATTGGCGTCCGTGGGCCTAGGGGCTACGACGAAATGAACCAGGCCCGCTCGGCCGGTAATTTTGGATGGCCATTGTTCATTGGAGACAACAAACCTTATAATGCCTATAATTACGAAACAGGCGAAAATGGCGCTGCTTTCGACCCGGAAAAACCTATCAACAACTCACGGAACAACACGGGCTTGACCGAACTGCCCCCCGCACAGCCGGCCTATATGTTCTACCCCTATGTGGATTCGCCCGACTTTCCCCAGGCAGGTACCGGGGGGAGAAATGCCATGGCCGGACCGACCTATTACGCTGACCTATATCCTGGGAACCAAAATCTGCCGGACTACTACAACGAAAAGGTGATCATATACGATTGGATGCGCGGATGGATGATGGCGGTGACCCTCTTTGAGGACGGATCGGTGAACAAAATGGAACCCTTTGCCTCGGACATCGACGTGAACAACCTGATCGATATGGAACTCGGTCCGGACGGGAAGATCTACCTACTGGAATACGGCAGCGGGTGGTTTTCCCAAAACGATGACTCCGGTCTTGGCTATATTGAATACAATAGCGGCAATCGTGCCCCTGTGATCGATAACATGATCGTGGACCACACCTCGGGAAAACTGCCCCTGTCCATAAAGGCCAAGGTCGAGGCGCGGGACAGGGAAGGGGATGCCATGACCTACGTATGGGACCTAGGCAATGGTGAGACCAAGGAGACCGCAGTGCCCGAACTGAGCCATACCTATGAAACGGCCGGTGATTACAAGGTTTCGGTGGAAGTAAGGGATGACAAGGGCGAAGCTGCGAAAAGTGGTATCTCCTCCGTGGTCGCTGGAAACTCCAGACCAGAACTGGCCATTGACCTCAGTGGCGGCAATTCCTCCTTCTTTATTTCAGGAGTGCCCATAAACTATAAGGTATCGGTTACGGATCCCGATGGAAACGAGACCATCGATTCGGACAATGTATTTGTATCGGTGGACTATATGGAGGGCATGGACGAGGTAAATATGTCCTTGGGCCACCAACAAGTATCCGCGGCGGTAACCGGTAAGGCCCTTACCCAAGCGATGGATTGCAAGACCTGTCACAAGGAGGCAGCGGCTTCCGTGGGACCGAACTATCGCGACGTTGCCGAAAAATATAAGAACGATCCCAAGGCCCTGGGTTACCTACAGAAGAAGATCGTGGACGGCGGTACCGGGGTATGGGGCGAAGTGATGATGCCGGCGCACCCAGATGTTACGGCCGATGAGTCCCGGCAGATAGCCCTGTACATCCAATCGTTGGTCGATACGGGAAGCAAGAGGAAATCGTTGCCTATGGCCGGAAGCGTGGTCCCGAAACCATCACCGACCGACAACGTGATGGTGCTTACCGCGAGCTATACCGATCAGGGAATGGAAGGGGCCATCCCCTTGACCGGGGTAAAATCGGTCACATTGCGCGGGAGTACCGTACCGTTCACGGGAAGTGATAAGGCCGATGGTTTTATGCCCGTGGAGTTCAACGGGATGAAGTTGATGATCGTACCTGCCGAAGAAGGTTGGTTTGTCTTGGAAGATATCGATTTAAAGGGGGTAAGCTCCGTAATGCTCACTGCCGGTTGGCAGGAGCCCCCGACCGCCGGATTGCATTTTGAAATGCGATTGAACGCCCCGGACGGGGAGTTGTTGGGAGCGGGTAGCATGCCTACCCCGGTTAAGGGGCAGCCGGGCGGAATGGTCCCCATAGCGATCAACAAGTCCACCGACGTCAAGGCAAAGGAGATCTACTTCGTACATAAGCCCAAGGAAGGGGAGGACCGGGGTGCAGGCCCGGTGGCCCTGATGAACGTGAGGTTCAACGGAAGGTAATTCCCGGAATATTTTAAAATTTTAAGGCACCCCGATATCGGGGTGCCTTTTTTGTTGGCGACAGGTCGATGGAATGGCCAGGGGAGGACCGCTAGTCTTTGGAAGTGGCATAGTTGCTGGTATTCAGGCCGGGCGCCACCGCTTCGTACCGTGCCGCCATTTCCTGTAACTTTCCAGGAAACTGCGCGGCAAGATCGTACAGTTCGCTCGGGTCTTTTTTGATGTCATAGAGTTCCCAATCCCCGCCGTTCATCCGTACGATCTTAAAGTCCCCACTACGGAACATGCGGAACTTATCGAGCCCGGAGATGAAATGGTCCGGTTCCTTCCGTTCCCTACCCTCAAAAATGGGAAGCAACGATTTTCCATGAAGGGGCAGTGTGGCATATCCATTGATGGAGTCGGGATAGGAAACATTCAGAATATCCAGAAAGGTGGGCGCAAGGTCCACCACATGGCCCGGCTGTTGTGTCAGGGTACCGGGGGAGATCTTTCCGGGCCAATAGGCGATGAAGGGGGTATGGCTTCCGCCCTCATGCCCACATTGCTTGTACTGTCTGTACGGGGTATTGGCCAAATTTGCCCAGGTGCTCCGCAAACTCCAGTACGAATCGGCGGGCCCCGGTTGCACGTTCTTGATCTTGTTGGTATAGAACGGACAAGCGCCATTATCTACCAGGAACAGGACGATTGTGTTGTCCAGCTTTTTGGCCTGTCCCAGTTTTTCGAGCACCCTGCCGATATTTTGGTCCATGCGATCGATGATGGCAGCATAAACGGCCATCTCCAGGTCCAGGGAATCTTTTTGGGCCGGGGAAAGACCCTCCCAAGGGTAATAGTCGGTATAGCTGGGGACCAACGGCCCTCTCAAGGTGTTCAGGTTTCCTTCGGGCGGACTCAGCCGGGTGTCCTTGGGAAGGACCTGTAGTTCCTCCATTCTTTTAAAGCGTTGTTGCCTTAGGCTGTCCCAGCCCTGGAGGTACTTTCCGCGGTATTTTGCAATGTCCTCTGGTCGCGCCTGCAATGGATAATGGGCCGCGTGATAGGGGAGGTACAGGAAGAAAGGATGTTCTTCCTTGAACGTATCGTCCAACCAGTCCAGGGCATAGTCGGTTATGAAGTCCGTTTTGTACATGGGCGATCGCTCATGCTTTATTTCCTTTGCATCCAGTTCTTTTCCGTTCAGGTAAAAGGGCCTTTCAAAAGCTCCCCCGGGAGGAAGAAAGTACTCCGTTGTGGCCCAAAAGTGGAACGAACGGTCAAAGACATTTTCTGCCCTGCAGTAGTCGGGCACCCATTTGTCGAAGTGTTCCTTTCCGCTCATGATATTGGTATAGCCCGCCTGTTTGGTCAACTGCGCCAAGTGCACCGCGCCCTTGCCACCACTGTAAAGACCGGTGAGCAGGGAGGAACGGGTCGGATTGCATTTCGCCATATTGTAAAAAGTGGTGAAACGGAGCCCTTCTTCCGCCAAAAAGTCGAGATTGGGAGTGCTGATCTCCCCGCCATAGGCACCGATATCGGAAATACCGATATCATCGGCCATTATCAGGACAATGTTGGGCTTTTGGGCCGCTGTCGGCGTTTGGGATTCTTTTGGGCCGCAGGAGGACAGTGAGCACGCGAGCAGCACCAAAATTGGAAAAACACTTCGCTTGTGAAATTTGATGTAGAGGCCTTTCATATTTTTTGATCGAGCATTACTTTTTTTCGGGCAAATAGTCCCCCAGTAGGTTCCAGTCCATTCCATTGCCCCATCCCTGTCCATGATCACTGGTGTTTTTGACCTTGTGCCCTTCCCCGACCCGATACTTCCCATAGCTCAACAGCGATAGGACACTTCCCGGCCGCAAATGTTCACTGGCCCAGGTCATGGGGGAATCGCCATGGGCATCTTTTGCCTTTTTGTCCGCCCCGTTTTCGATCAAAAAGGCAATGGTCCTTTCATCGGCATAGGCAGCGGCACGGTGAAGCGGCGTTTCCCCTTTGGTGCGCACATCACGCATGAAGGCACCCGTTTCCATGCCCGGGACCGTTTTGGCATTGACATCGGCACCGTGCTCTACCAACAGCCTTACCACGTAAAAATAATAGGGCCTACCGGCCTTTGCGATGGCATTGTGCAACGGGGTCTCGTTTGTTTTGTCGACAAGGGCGTTTACGTTCGCACCCTGACCGATCAGAAAGTCGCATACTTTCCAATGTCCGAAAAAAGCGGCATTCCCCAACTCGGCATCCAGATCGATGCTCCCCAGGTCCCCACCGGCCCCCAAAACGGCGCGTAGGCCCGTGGTATCATTGTAGTACACCAGCCATTGCAGCGGTTTTACCGTTCCCTGGCGCAATAGGGCCTTCCAGTCGGGATGTTGCATCAGTTGGATGATACGATCGGTCCGGCCCCGGGCGATCTGTGACAAAATCGTATCCACTTCCATAGTTTTCTTTTATTGTGTTCGTACGGGCTATTTCATGGGGATTTCAATTTCCTCGCCCCAAATGTGTTTTCCGAACCATTGCCAATTGTGCCAGATGGCCGCCAACCGTTCCTTGGGTTTGCTGATACCGTGCCCAAACCCCTTGTATATGATCAATTTGGTCTCTGCTCCGACATCCTGCAATCCTTGGAACAGCTCATAGGCATTGGCCGTGGGCACCCTTTTGTCAAATTCTCCGTGCTGTATGAGCGTGGGCGTGGAGGCGTTGTTGATGTTGGTCATTGGGGAGGTCTTTTCATAAATGGCCTTGTCCGACCAAGGGGTGGCCTTTAAATATTGCCGCGTAAACGGATGGATGTCGGTATTGACGTAGTAGGTCATCCAATTGGAGATACCCGCTCCGACCGAAATGGCGGTGAACGTGTCGGAGTTTGTCGTTAAAAAGGCCGAGATATAGCCCCCTTGGCTCCATCCCATCGCGGCGACCTTATCGCTGTCGACCATTCCTTTTTCTACCAGATGGGCGACCCCCGATTCCACGTCCCAGGCATCACCGACCCCCAGGTTCCTTACGTTCAAGGACCGAAAGGTCTCCCCGTATCCCGCTGAACCACGGTAATTGGGCTGCAGTACCAAAGCGCCCTTGTTGAGCCATTGCAGCATGGGGTATACCCCGGAAGGGACTGCCGTTGGTGTCGAGATACCGGCAGGCCCACCATGTATGACCACCATGAGCGGATATTTTTTGGTCGGGTCATAGTCTTGCGGTTTATGTAGGACACCCTCAATGACCGCGCCATCCTGGCTCTTCCAGGAAACGACCTCGCTTTCGGAAATGGCCCATTGTTGTATCTGCTCTGTCGATGCCGTGATCCGTGCCGCTCCCTCGGGGGGGTAATGGGCCATGTAGATCTCGGTGAGGTTGTCGTTGCCCACTCCCGAGATGCCCATCTTCTTGCCATTGTCCGAAAAGGAATACCCCCAGACGCGCTCCAGACCATGGGAGAGCACAGTGGTCCTGCCATTTTTCGGGCTTATTTTTACCATGGGCCTTTTGGTCCTCTGCCAGGCGACCCCGAAGATGCCCTGTTCGTTCCAACGGAGTTGTGATAAGTTCTCGTCAAAATCGGCCGCCAATTGTCTTTTCCCGGAGCCGTCCACATCGATCCGAAACAACTTTCCGTTGCGATAGTAGTTCGAGGTACTGTCGTTGAGACTGGTTTGGTAGAGCACCGATTTTCCGTCCGGGGACCAACCCACCAGTCCGTCATAGCTCAAATTGTTGACCAGTGGGCTCAGTGTTTTGGAGGCAATATCATATATGGAAATATCAGCCTTGAAGAAAGTGTTCCTCAAGGGGTCGGGCTGGTGCTCGATCGCCAGTTTCTTTCCATCTGGGGACCATTCATAGTCGTTGATGGAAAAGGGCACACTGTCCAGGACCATCTTGGCCTCCAAGCTTTTGGTATATACGGAGTCCTTTAGTTGGTCGGGCAAGGCCTTCCGGTCCAATCGCCCCGGTTCAAAATCGGTGACCCACAATTGGCCCAGGCCGTACTCCGCGTCCTCCACCGCAAAGCTACCAAACTTTTCCTTTCGCTCCTCCTTCTCCTTGGACCGATCCTCGGGCTGCAGAAAGGCGATCTGCTTTCCGTCCGGGGACCATTGGAAATTATAAACGTCGCCCTTGGTACGGGTCACTTGGAACGATTCGCCGCCGGCGGATCGGATTACCTGTATCTGGGTGTTCTCTCCCCTTTTGGACAGGAAGGCGATCCATTCCCCATTGGGCGACCACTTAGGCCCTGAACTGTTATTTTTAATATTATTGGTAAGTTGGAAAGGGGCCCCTCCATCCTTTGAGATCCAGAGTTCGCGGTCGTACCTGTTCTCCTCCCAGTCGACCGTCCTGGATTCGAACACGATGTCCGTTCCGTCCGGGGATATGACAGGATTGGAAACTGATTGGAGGGCGATTACCTCTTCGAACGAGGGTGTTCTGGGTTCCTGGGCCATCGCATTTCCGATGCCCATCAATACTATTAGGATGCCGAGCGGTTTTTTCATTTGTTCTGTTTTAATGTGGACGGCCCCCCAAAAGATACCACTTTTCACCGCTTTTACGAAAGCATACCTTTTTTAGGCGCCCTTAAGGTTGGTCTTTCCGATCGGCCAATACCGCGATGATCCGCAGGGGGGCACCACTTCCATCCTGTATCTTCATGGGCAGGGCGATTATTTCAAATCCGCTCGATGGCAATCGATCCAGATTGGTGAGGTTCTCAAAGGCCGGAATGTTTTTTGAAAGCAGGGCCACATGGCTCTTGAAATATTCCGATTGACCGTAGTCGATACTGGGTGTATCGATTCCTATGGCATTGACGTTGCGGTGCCGTGTCAGCCATTCGGCGGCCTCGGGCGCAAGTCCGGGGAAGTGCAGCAGTTTCACCGCGTCCTCGCCGCGCTTGTCGGTCCCCAGATACTTGACCTTGTCCGGGTAGTATTTGGAGTGGCCCGTTTGCAACAGTACAATACTGCCATCCGGGATCGGGCCACCCTCCCTTTCTTCCCAATCGGTAAGGTCGGCCACGCTCACCAGATAGTCCGGGTCGGCGGATGCCTTTTCGGAAACGTCGATTTTAATGGCGCTTCCCACCAGTTTTTCAAGGGGTATCTCCTCTACGGTCTGTCCTCCTTCCGCAAAATGTATGGGCGCATCGATATGGGTGCCCCCGTGCTCCGCAGTGGTAAAGTCGTTGGCGGTGTAGTAGTACCCTTTGTCGGTATGCCCCTCGAAAACGGTGTCCAATTGGAACTCCCTCGAGGTGACCCAGTAGATGGTTTCCGCGGAATACGCATGGGACAGGTCGATTATTTTTTTATCGGCGATTCGCTCTGGCGCCGGGGCTTCCGAATTTTTGGAGGCTGTTGTCCTGCTTTCGCAAGCGGCCAAGACCAATAGAAGCCATGCAAGGTGTTGAATATGTGCGCTCATTTCGTGTTTGAAAGATAGTGTAAAAAGATAACTGTTCCACTCCCTCGGATTCGGAGGGCGGGCAGTGCAAAGTGATATATCACAATGAGTTCCTGTTCAAGTGCCCATTCCCCAAGTACGTCGGTGGCCGGGCGCTTATTTTTTTCCGTTAGGGCTTTTTGTACACTCCGCTTTCCAGCTTCAGTGTCCCCTGTCCAAGGTGGGATAGGAGGTTCATCAACTTTGGCTTGGTCCCCGGTCCCATGAGCAGGCCCAATCCCAGCTTAGGGAAGGGGACAGTCTCCATTTTGTCAAACATGGCCTCCAAAAAATGGATTCCCGCCCGGGTCTGGTCGTTGGACCGTTCCCTGCGCATTCCCAGGTCGGTCAAGAGCATGTCCATTTCCCCGGTCCCAAAAAGAAAACTGAGATCGGCACTACCGGCCCAGGGCATGGGATAGCCCACCTTTCCGTTTCCTTTTTTGAAAATATCGTAGTACACAAAATTCCCACCGCTTTTCAATACCCGATCGATCTCGGCGTAGAACCTCCGTTTGTCGGGCACGTTCATTTGGACATGTTGGGTCCAAACGAAATCGAAGGTACCGTCGCCAAAGGGCAGGTCCGTGGCATCACCTTGTACAAAAGTGGTCTTTTCATCTAGCCGCACGAGTTTCGAAAGCCCCTTTGCGGTCCTAACGAACTCGGTACTCAGATCAATTCCGGTGGTAGTGCAGCCAAACTCATCGGCAAGCATCCTACAGGGCCCTCCAAGGCCGCAGCCGATGTCCAAAACGTGCGCTCCGTGCAAATCAACGGCATGGGCCTGTTCCCTGGAGACCACGGCCCCGCGCACATGGAACTCGTCCACCCCCGAGATATCCTCCCTGGCGACCGCCCCGAGATCAATGCCCTGTACTTCCAGTTGATCGAGGATGCTCTCCAAAAGCCCCTCCTTTAGGTAATGTTCTTCAATATGTACGTTCAGGTCCTTCATTCCAAAGCAATCATACCCATACACGGTACCCAAAAATACGGATTAAAATGGATCGATGGCCAATAGACCCTTTGTACCGATTATGGTCCTTTTTACAGGACATTTTTTGAAGTTCCCTGCAAAATCTCCTTGACAATCACTGAATGTACCCTTGATAATCGCCGAAAATCTCCTTGACAATCGCCGAAAGTGTCCATGACAATCACCGAAAGTGTCCTTGACAATCGCCGAAAGTGTCCCTGATAATCACCGATAACCTTTTCGGGAATCCCCGATAGTCCCTATAATTGAAGGTTCAACCCTTTTTGGTCCGTATATAAAAGTTCGGGTCCACTTCCATGGTCGACAGGTCCCCTTTCAAGGTCTCGGTCTTCCATTCGGAGGAGGGGAATATCCAATGGGGGGCATCGCCCATAAAGACCCGCAGGGGCATGTCAAATTCATCAACGACCTGGGTGTAGCGGTATCTTAGCGAATTTCCATCGATCATATACTCCAGTACGGGAATCTTGGTGGTGCGCAAATACTGGTTGAAAAAGGCGGACAGGTCCTTGCCCGTTTTTTCGCTGAGGTAGTCCTCTATCTGTTTGCTGGTCACGGTCCGATGGTAAAAATCTTTGTTCATGTCGCGGAGGATCTGCCTCCACTGGCCGTCGTCCTCGATCAATTGGCGCAGGGTGTGCAGTAGGTTGGCCCCCTTGGGGTACATGTCCCCACTTCCGCCGTGGTTTACCCCGTAGGTGCCGATGACGGGCCGGTTGTTCTGGATGCCCTTGCGAAGCCCCACTATATAGGCGTTGGCCGCCTCCGTTCCGTAGTGGTAATCCAGAAACAGGCTTTCGGAATAGTTGGTGAAGCCTTCGTGGACCCACATATCGGCAATATCCCTATAGGTGATGTTGTTGGCGAACCATTCGTGCCCGGCCTCATGGATGATGATGAAATCGAACTTCAGTCCCCAGCCGGTGCCGGAGAGGTCATTCCCCAAATAGCCCTTGGTGAACTTGTTGCCGTAGGTCACCGAACTTTGGTGCTCCATCCCAAGATAGGGCACCTGTACCAGTTTAAAACCATCTTCGTAGAAGGGGTAGGGGCCGAACCAGTGCTCAAAGGCCTTCATCATCTTCGGGGCGTCCTTAAAGTGCTCCCTGGCCTTTTCCAGATCGTCGCGCAGCACGTAGTAGTCCATGTCAAGAGTCCCTTTTTCCCCTGCGTACTTCTCACCGAAATGGACATAGTCGGCAATGTTCACGTTCACGCCGTAGTTGTTGATGGGGTTGGCCACGAACCAATGATAGGTGTTGCTGTCCGTGTCCACTTTTCGGAGCCTACCATTGGACACGTTCATCAATCCTTTGGGAACCTTTATGCTGATGGCCATACTGTCGACCTCGTCGTACATATGGTCCTTGTTGGGCCACCAGACACTGGCGCCCAATCCTTGGCAGGAAGTAGCGACAAAGTGCTTGCCGTTGCCGTCCCTTTTCCAAGAGAACCCCCCGTCCCAGGGCGCATTCTTGGCAGGTTTGGGATGCCCGGAGTAGTGGACGATGAGCTCGTTGAAATCTCCTTTTTTCTGTGGCCTGTCCAAGGTGACAAAATGGGCGTTGATATTGGAGGCGACCTGTAGCTCCTTCCCGTCTTGGGTCACTTTTTCGATTTTTAGGGGCGGTTGAAGGTCGATCTGCAGCACCTGGCTTTCCTCCAGTACCTTATAGCGGATGGTATTGGTACCGGCGATGTACTTTTCGTCGGGCCTCACCTCGATGTCCAAATGGTAGTAGTTCAGGTCCCACCATGCCCGTTCAGGGGTAATACTGCCCCGGAGCGTATCCTGTTCCGTAAATTTTTGGCCAAAACCGGATTGTGCAAAGGCAACGGCCGCAAGTACAAAGATCAACTTTTTCACTGTCATCATATTTTATATTCAATCGTTCAAAGATCCAAATCCCGACAGGGAATTTTGGAAGTTACCTAAAGATCCCATTGGGAAATACGACCGGGCTCTCAAACCCGTCCGCGCCCACCGCGGCGACCCCAAAAAAGAAGTTATCAATTACGATGCCGTTCAGGGTGTATTCCGTCACCTTGCCCACGTACCTGCTGTTGTCCCATGTCGGGGAAGCCGTATCGCGCCAGTAGATCTTATAGCCGGCGGCGCCCTCCACGGGACTCCATTGGAACTTGGCCGAGGGCTGTACTATCCCCCCGATCTTCACCTCACCCGGTGCAGGTGGCGCCCAAGCGATCGATGCAAGGTTGATGGCATTGACCGCTGTGAGTTTCCTGGCATACCCAAAGTTAACATGCTCCAGAACGTCTCCGTAGTCGATTCCGTTCTCCGTCCTGATATCCTGATGCTGTTGGGTATAGTTTTCATGGGCCTCCATGATCCGGATTCCCGCATACCCGGCATCGTTGAAGGGGCGGTGGTGCCCACCACGGCCAAAACGGTCCAAGCGATAGACCAATATCGGGTTCATTTCGGGCATATAGGTCTTTACGGTCTTGCGCACATAGCGGGCCAGCTGGCGTGAGATACCATCGACCTCCCCGCCATAGAAGCGCCTGGAGCGTCGTTCCTCTTCCGTTTCGGTGGGGGGCACGGGTTCAGAGAATATCCTAAAATCCACATTGCTCACGGTGCCGTCCACCCCGGTGATGTTCCCGATCATGTCGTTGTTGAAAACACCGATAATGTCCCAATCGTGCTCCTTGGCATGTGCTGCGAGCCCCTTTCCACCATAAAGTCCCTGTTCCTCCCCGGACAGCCCAACATAGATAATGCTGTTTTCAAACCTATATTTCGAGAGTACCCGGGCCGCTTCCAAGGTGCCCGCCATCCCGCTTGCGTTGTCGTTGGCCCCTGGGGAATCGGAGGTAGAATCGTTCGCGTCGCTCACCCTGGAATCGATATCCCCGCTCATTATGATATATCTATTGGGGTATTTCGTCCCTTTTTGTACGGCCAGTACGTTCACCACCATGACGTCCCTGGTTATGCGGTCGTTGTCCCCTTTTTTTACCAGGTTCTTTTGGTAGGATACCTCCAGGCACCCCCCACAGGCCGTGGATGTTTTCTCGAACTCTTTTTTGATCCATCGCCTGGCGGCCCCAATGCCCCGGGTCCGGGAAACCGTATCGCTAAGTGTGTGCCGGGTGCCAAAATTGGCCAAGGTGGCCACATCATCCGCAATACGTTCCGAGGAGACCGCATCGATGATGTCGTAGATGCGGGCGTCCGTCTGAGCGGAAACCCATATCGACATACAAAGGAAGGGGAGGAACATTGTTTTTTTCATATCGGAACAGGTCATGGTTTTAAGTAGATCGAACGACTCCAACTGCCCTTGGCAATCCCACCACAATGTATTAAAAATTAATGGGATTTTCCCCTTGCCAGTGCCCATAGTCCCAAGATCGGCCCAACGGCCAAAATCAGGAAAAGAAGGGCGGTGTTCGTTCCATCGGCCAAATGGGCCAACAATTGGATGCTTCCGATGCTGATCGCAAAGCCAATACAATTGACGAGTGTCAGCCCCGTGCCCTTCAGTTCGGGAGGGACGGCCGAAGCGACCAAAGTGGAAAACTGCGGCGAATCGGCGGTCACTGCCATGCCCCAAAGGCTCCATCCCGCTAGAAAAAGGGGAGAGGGCAGCCGGAACAATAGCGGGGATACCAGGCAGAGCGCACCGGAGACCAAAAGTGCCCTGAAAGCGACCTTATGGCTCCCCACTTTCTGTGACCATAGCCCGCCCAAAATACAGGAGAGTCCACCGAGCCCGATGACCATGCCCGTCCAGAACGCGACCGAATGGGAGTTTCCGCTCCATGTGTTGAACGTTTGGATGGCCAATGGGGTAAACGCCCAGAAGGCATAGAGTTCCCACATATGGCCAAAATAGCCAAAGGCCGCTTTTCGGAAGCCCGGAATCCTAAAAAGGCCCGGCCCGGCCCGTAACCGCAGCTTTGCACTGGGCCTGCGAAGCGGTCCGTTGGGCACCCAAGCCCAGAGGGCCAGCCCTCCCAAAAAGGCCAATAAGGAGGTGGCCTTTACGACCACGGTATAGTCCGTCCCCCAGATCAGGCTGCTCACCCAATAGGGGAATGCTGCCCCCAGCACCAAGGCCCCGACCAAATAGCCAAGGGCTTTCCCCAATCCCTTCCCATAGTAATCCGCGGCGATCTTCATCCCCACGGGATAGATGCCCGCCAAGAAGAATCCGGTACCGAAACGTATGGAGAGCAAAAACCACTTGGAGATATGTCCCGAAAGCATCAGGGCGTTGCAGCCCGCGGCCAAAATGGCACAGACCATGAATACCCTCGAAGGGGAAAACCGATCGGCGATCATCAAAAGCGCAAAAACAAGCGTGCCGGTGATAAAGCCCAATTGGACCGATGAGAGCACATAGCCGATAATCTCGGTGCCCAGCCCGGTCTTTACCGTAAGTTCGTCGATGATGGCATTGCCCGCGAACCACAGACAGGTACAGGCAAACTGCGAAATGATGATGATCGGGAGGATATGGGGCTTTTGCTTCAAGGCCAAATTTTATCGTACGAACGTGACCTTTGCTATTTTCCCATTTTCCACCTCATAAATGGCCACGGCGCTGAAATTATCTCCGTTCATAGTGAGGTATTCCTCGTCGATGACCATATTGTCGATGATGATCCGGTTCTTGATCTCGCAATGCAGATCGGGCGTGTTCTTGAAAAAATCGCCATAGTTCTGGCGCATTCGTTCCAATCCTTGGAAGCGCAGCCCATTTGGAAAATTATGGACCTCGACGCCATCGGAATAGGTTTTTACAAAGGCATCTATGTCCCTGGCGTTATAGGCATCCAATTGTCCCTGGACGACGGCTTCTACCTCGGGCCGGGCCCGGGTTTCATGGATAAAGGTCATACTGGTGATCTGTGAGTCGTCCACCTCATAAATGGCCGTTTGCCAATGGCTTCGGCCAGATACTGTGGCATGCTCCTTGTCGATTACGGTATTTCCGATGATGATACGCTGCACCACTTCCACCTTGGCGCTCGGAGTATTGTCGTAGAACCGTCCGTAGTTCGCTTTTAGGGTTTTGTTGCCCACATACAACGTATCATTTGGAAAATTCCGAACCACCACGTTTTCCGAAAAACAGGAAGCAAAGGCGTCCAGGTCCCTGCCATTAAAGGAAGTTACCTGTTTTTGGACGATGCCGTCCGGGGACGCCGCGGTTTTGGGTTGGGCGGCCAGGAACCCAAAAACAAACAAAAAGGCGATGGGTACGGTATATTTCATTTTCTTGAGGGTGTGTTTAGTCCACAAATTGCTGTAGGAGCTCGCGGACTTTTCCCGTGTTCTCCACATAGTACTTTGCCTGTGTTTTTTGGCGTCCCACCTTGACGGTAACCGTACTTTCGGGAAGTTCCTCGAACATGAACTCATCGGTCCAGTCGTCACCAATGGCAAAGACAAAATCGTATGTGCCCTCGCCCAGGACCCGCATAGTGGCCCGCCCTTTGTTGACGTTGCTGCTCTTTATCTCCATTACCTTGTTCCCGTTCAGGACACTGAGGTTGTCGTTGGCTATCAAACTGGTCAGGACCGTGTTCAGTTCGGTGGCCCTGAGGTTTCCAAAATCGGGATCTGTTTTCCGGTAGTGCCAGGCCAGTGAGAAATTCTTCTCCTCGATAAAGCTACCCGGGGTCCGGTCCACAAAGGACTCCAATACGGGCCGGATTTTCTCCATCCAGTCGTTCCTTACGTTTTCCAACATTTTGAAGGGCGTTCCCTTTTGGGAGATCCACACCCCGTGCTCCACGATCATATTGTACCCTTTTGGCAGGAACCATTTGGTAAAGGTGTCCTTGTCGCGGCCGCTGACCAAATACAGATCGGTGTTCTGCTGGCCATGTATTTGATCCAACAGTTTGTAGAGTTCGGGGTCCGGACCGGCTTTTTGCGGATCAACGTGGAATCCGGCCAAGGTTCCGTCATAGTCCAGGAACAGCAGACGTTTTTTTGCCTTGCGGTAATTTTCGACAATGATCTTGGACCTGGGGACAGTAAGTTTTTTGGAAACGTTGGCGGCATCCCTTTCCTTTTGTGCTTTCAGGGAATTCATAAAGCTATTGGCCCATTTCTCCACACTGTAGCGCTCCAAACGTTTTTGCAGCACTTCGTTCCTGGACCGCTGCTCCTCCGTCGGCATGTTGATGGCCTCGTATATGGTATCGGCGACCTGTTCGAAGTTGTTCGGATTGATCAACAGGGCCTCGTTCATTTCATTTGCGGAACCGGCCATCTCGCTCAGGATAAGCACGCCGGTCCTATCGGTCCTGGTGGCGATATACTCCTTGGCCACCAGGTTCATCCCATCTCGCAAAGGGGTCAGCCAGGCGATATCGCTGGAGGTGTAGAGATCGATCAGGTTTTCAAAGGGCATGGATCGGTAAAAGTACCAGATCGGGGTCCAGTTCACGGTGGAGAGCTCCCCGTTGATCCGTCCGACGAGCTCGTCGATCTCCTTCTTCAAAAGCTGGTACTGCGGCACATTGGAGCGGGAGGGGACGGCCAGGATGATCAGTCGTACCTTTTCTTTGTACTGAGGATATTTGTTCAAAAAATACTCAAAGGCGTTCAGGCGCTTGGCAATGCCCTTGCTGTAGTCCAACCGATCGATGGAGAGCAAGAACTTTGCATTGGGGTCGTTCTTTTTGTGGGTGTTCAGGCGCTGTTGCAGTTCGGACTGCTCCCCTTTTTTTCGTTGCTGGTGTTCTTTGGCCGCCTTGCTGAACTTGTTATAGTCGATTCCCATTGGGAACGAATCTACCTTGATGACCCGATTGTCCAGATAGATATCGTTGAAACTGACCTCCAGGCCCAGAAGGCGCCTCACCGAGCTTAAAAAATGCCTTTCATAATCATAGATATGGAAGCCGATCAGGTCGGAGCCCAAGAGGCCTTCCAGGACTTCACTCCGCCAAGGGAGCGTCCTGAATATCTCATAGGAGGGGAAAGGAATGTGCAAAAAGAAACCGATGGAGACGCTGGGCCGCTCTTCACGGACCATTTGGGGAACCAGCATCAACTGATAGTCGTGTATCCAGATGGTATCGTCCTCCCCGGCCTTTTCCAATATGGCGTCCGCAAATTTTTGGTTGACCGACCTATAGGTATTCCAACTATCGAGTTCAAACTCCGAGTATTCCAGAAAATAGTGGAAGAGGGGCCAAACGGTACGGTTGCTGAATCCGTAGTAGAACCCTTCCACCTCTTCGGCGGTCAACCCGACCTTTGAGGAACCGTGCTCCGCCAGGGCCCTATCGATATCCTTGGAAAGCGCTTTTGGGATCTCCTCGTCGGTCAGCCCGCTCCATCCGATCCAAAGGCTATCGCCCCCGGAGTGCACCGATTTCATTCCCGTGGCCAAACCACCGACACTCGGTATTGCGGTGATGCTTCCATTGCTGATTTGTAATTGAACGGGGAGTCTGTTTGAGATTATGATAGTTTTACCCATTAAATGGCGATTTTGCTTTGTTTTGATTTTAATTTCTCTAAATTTCGTCAAAAACTGGGGCAAAACCAATTGAAAAGCCTCCTGAAACAACTTTTTTAGCGAATGGACAATCTGGATTACGGAATAATAGGAAATTGTAGGAGTGCGGCTTTGATTTCAAAAACGGGAAGCCTGGACTGGTGCTGCTTACCGGAATTCGATTCCTCATCGGTGTTCGCCAAGCTGTTGGACAGTGAGATCGGAGGAAGTTTCGAGGTCTTGGTCGATGACAGCTACACCATTAAACAGCGCTATAAAAAACATACGGCGGTCTTGATCACCCATTTTTCGGACGGTAAGAACGCCTTTGAAGTTCGAGACTTTATGCCAAGGTACCGAAAGGAAGGCGGGGGCTACAACGCGCCCCCCGAGGTCGTCCGTTTCTTCAAGCATATTGGGGGAAGGCCCAAGTTCAAGATCTTGTACAACCCAAAGTTGGAATATGCCCATGGTGTTACCGAGACCCACGTGAAAAAGAACTTTGTGGTCAGTCTTACACATGGCGAGAGGTTCGATACCTTCTTCATGTACACCTCCTTCAATAAGAATGCGGTCGTTGAAGGACGGGAAATTGAACTGTCGCAGGATGGATATTTCCTATTGGGCTACAACGAAAAGATCATCCAGCCGAGTGTGCGAAAGATCTACACCGAACTGGAACGTACCAAGGTCTATTGGCTGAATTGGAGCAGTAAGACCCCCAATTACAAAAAATACAATTCCCAGATCAGCCGAAGTGCGGTCACGTTAAAGTTGCTGAGCTACGACAAGACCGGGGCGGTATTGGCGGCGGCCACCACCTCCTTGCCCGAGACCGTGGGGGAGGTGCGCAATTGGGACTATCGTTTTTGCTGGATACGCGATGCCTCCATGGTCATCAAGGTCATTGGGGAACTGGGACACAAGAACGTGGCAAGGCGCTACCTTCAGTTCATCGTGGACCTTATTCCCGATAAGGATGAGAAATTGCAGATCATGTACGGCATCAACAAGGAAAAAAAGCTGACCGAAAAGACCTTGGACCACCTGAACGGTTATCACGGTTCGAAACCGGTTCGAATCGGGAATGCGGCCTATAGACAAAAGCAGAATGATATCTACGGGATCCTGATGGACGTGATCTACGAACAATTGGCGAAATACAGTAACGATATTGAAAACGGTGAGGAACTTTGGGGAATTACCAAGGGAATCGTCTGGATCGTTTCCAACCACTGGAGGGAGGCGGACAAGGGTATTTGGGAATTCCGTACGGAAGATCGGCACTTCACCTTTTCAAAAGTGCTGTGCTGGGTGGCGATAGACCGGGCCATAAAGGTGGCCCGGGTGTTTCGAAAGACCAGGAAGTTGGAAAAGTGGACCGCGCTCGAGCAGAAAATAAAAAAGGATATCCACGACCATGCATGGAACCCCTCGGTAAATGCGTTTACCCAGTCCTATGGCTCGGACTATTTGGATGCCTCCGTGCTCTTGATGGAATCGTACGGTTTTATCCATGCCAGGGACCCTAAATTTATAAGCACTGTAAAGGCCGTGGAAAAGGAATTGAGCAATGAGGGACTGCTCTATCGCTACAAAAATGAAGATGACTTTGGCCTGCCCTCCTCGTCCTTTACCATCTGTACCTTTTGGTTCATCAACAGTCTGTTCAAGATAGGGGAGGAGAAAAAGGCGAAGGTCCTTTTTGACCAATTGCTGAGCTATAGCAACCATTTGGGATTGTTCAGCGAAGATATTGATTTTAAGAGCAAAAGGCTTTTGGGGAACTTCCCCCAGGCCTATTCGCACTTGGCCTTGATAGAATGTGCCATAAACTTTTCCAAAAAGGAAAGTGAGGAAGCCATATTAGAATCGATACGCGAATGAGACGGACTTCCGTCCTGGGCCCGAATGCTTGGGGCCCCTTGCCCAAAGACACTTCGGACAGGGTACAGTTCCCGGACGGGTACACGGCAATCTTCCTTGGCTCGGAACGGAGCGGAACAATCTTGTTTCCAAGGCATGCGGAATCCTTACATACCGGCCTGCGCCAGATCCCCTAAAATCCCCTTTACCTTCTCCAGCAACGACTCCAAGTGCACCTTGGTCGTAAACGGATTCATAATCGTAGTCCGCAAATAGTGTTTTCCCCTTAATTGGGTCTGCACGATATAAAATTCCCCATCTTCCAAAAGTCGCTGCCGAAGCTGGGCGTTGATCTTGTTAAGAGTCGTGGTATCCAAAGTGTCATTTATATATCGGAAGCAAACGATATTACTTACCGGCTTTACGGCCAGTTCAAATTGGGGGTCCGTTTCGACAAGTGCTCCAAATTCCCTTCCCCGGTCATAAAGCTGGGTGAGGTACTCATCGAAAACACCCTCACCATAGGTTTTGAGAAGCGTAAACCAGTGGATGCTCATCATGGTCTTGGTACATTCAAAGGTGCGTTTTCCCAAATTGTACCAGTCTTCATGATCGGTCTGCGTCAATAGATAATCCGCTTTTTGGCTAAAGGTGGTCGAGGCATGCTTCCCATTTTTGAACAGGAGGGCCGTGGTAATGGTGGGCATCATCATCATTTTATGCCCGTCGATTACTACGGAATCCGAATCCTGTACCCCGGAAAGGAGGCCTTTGTACTTCTCCGAAAAGATGGCCGCTCCTCCGTGGGCCCCATCTACATGGAACCAGAGACCGTGTTTTCCGGCAAAGGCGGAAATTGCTTCCAAATCATCGTAAACGCCCGTAGCGGTGGAGGGGGCACTTCCCACAATGGCAAAAATGCGGATCCCCTTTTCCCCAGCCCTTTCAAAATAGTCTTCCAGCAGCGAGGTGTCGATTGAAAAATCCTTTCCTGCCGGAATCTTTATAATACCCTGTTCGCCCAATCCCATGATCTTTGCTGCCCGGTCCACGCAGTAGTGCGCTTCCTCACTGACCATAATTCCCAGTTGCCCGGAATGGCCCTCGTTCCAGACATCGTTGGTCACGGTCGCTTTTCTGGCCGACAGTAGGGCGGTCAGGTTGGCCAGGGTGCCTCCCGAGGTCAAAAACCCCCTTGATTGGGTATGGAACCCTATTTTCCTACAGAGCATATCGACCACCAGCCGCTCAATGGCCGATGGTGCCATGCCCATTTCGTAAACGGCCATACCGTTGTTCAGCAGGGAACTGATCATTCCGGAAAGTGCCGTTATCGGGGCCGTGGGACTGACCTGGTGCCCGATGTACTTTGGATGGTGCACATGGGTCGTTCTCTTTGTGATTTCTGAAAAAAGCGAAGCTTCATCCCCGGTTTGCAAAAAATCCTCCCAGAATTTCAGTTCATCTTCTGGAGGGTTCCAATGAATGGTCTGCTCCGATTTTTCATGGAGTTTGTCCTCCAGGTGGTCGGCAAGCGCATCGATTAAACGGTGGCCTCGCTTTCTGAAATCCTCGGGGGAATAGACTGCTTTTAGTAGTGGGTTCTTCATCCGATAAAATTATGTTCTTGCGGGATGGAAAACAAATAAAAAACCACCCGCCGGATGGCGGATGGCTCTCACTTCTGTCTCACCAAAAGCTTCAATCTGAATTAGTCAAAGGTGTAACCGTTTTCTGAAGCGACCTTGTCGGCGATCTGCACCCTCAGGGCCACTACATTTGGGTTATTTGTATACTTTGTAAAACGTTTGAGCCCCATGAGCATCATGCGCTGCTCATCTCCCTCGGCAAAGGAAACAATGGCTTCTTTGCCTTTTTGTACAATGATGTCCACAGCTTGGTACAGATATAATCTGGACATCGCAATTTGGGTGGCCTGCTCGGCCTCGCCAAAACGTTTTGCATTTTTTTCGGTTCTCAATATTCCCGATTCCGCCATATAGATTTCAATTAGGATATCGGAGGCCGCCATCATCAATTGTTGGTGCTTTTCCAACTCGGGGCCAAATTTTTGCACGGCACTTCCGGCCACCATCAGGAATACTTTTTTAAGTCGGGCGATCAAATCTTTTTCCTCGGCGAAAAGCGCTGAAAAATCGGGGGCATCAAATGAGGGGATCCCCATTAATTCCTCGCCCACTTGGGTCGCCGGACCAAGAAGGTCTACATGTCCCTTCATGGCCTTTTTGACCAACATGCCCACGGCCAACATACGATTGATCTCGTTGGTACCTTCATAGATACGTGCGATTCGCGAATCCCTCCATGCAGATTCCATGGGAGTGTCCGCACTGAAGCCCATTCCACCGAAAATTTGGATGCCTTCGTCCGTGGTGATTTGACAATCTTCCGAGACCGCCACTTTTAGAATGGAACATTCAATGGCGTATTCTTCCACTCCCTTTAGTTCTGCTTCCTGCTGCGAATTGCCTTCGGCCTCCCTAATGGCAATCCGGTCTTCGATATTCTTTGCTGCCCTATAGCTGGCAGATTCCCCAACGTAGGCATTGGTCGCCATGGTGGCTATTTTTGCCTTTATCGCCCCGAAGTTTATGATCGGGGTCTTGAATTGTATCCGCTCGTTCGCATATTTGACCGCCTCCCCGACAACACGTCGCTGGGCGTCCAAACAGGCCGCCGCCAATTTGATCCGTCCTACGTTCAGGGCGTTCATTGCAATTTTGAACCCATTGCCCCTTTCGGAGAGCATGTTCCCGACCGGTACCTTGGTATCGCTAAAGAACACCTGGCGGGTGGAGGAAGAGTGGATGCCCAGCTTTTTTTCCTCATCGCCCAGGGTGATTCCATTGTCGGGGTCGTTCTCAACAATAAAACCGGTAATATTCTTATCCTCCCCAATTCTTGCAAAAACGATGAACATATTGCAGAACCCGGCATTGGAGATCCACATTTTCTGTCCGGAGATACTATAGAACTTGCCATCGTCGGAGAGTACCGCCCGGGTCTTCCCGGAATTGGCATCCGATCCCGCACCTGGTTCCGTAAGGCAATAGGCACCGAACCATTCCCCAGAGGCCAATTTTGGCACGTATTTTTGTTTTTGTGCTTCGTTACCGTACAAGGTGATGGGCATGGTACCTATACCCGTGTGTGCCCCGAATGCCGTACTAAAAGAACCTGTGGCCCCGGAAATATAGTCGCAGACCAACATGGTGGAAACAAACCCCATTCCCAAGCCGCCGTAGGCCTCAGGAACGGCAATGCCCAACAGACCCAGTTCGCCCGCCTTTCGCATGGTTTCCTCCGTAAAGGCATAGTCCTTTTTCTCGAACCGTTCCCAATGGGCCCAAATTTCACGATCCACAAATTCCTTGGTACTGTCCCGCATCATTTTCTGCTCTTCGGACAGATCTTCGAGCGTAAAAATATCCTCACACTTGGTTTCCTTTACAAGGAACTGACCCCCTCGAAGAATTTCTTTGTTTAAAATTTCCGTACTCATCCCATTTCATGTTAGGTAATTGGATATTGGTCTTGCATTGCCAATGAAAATGTCGGCCACCACAAGACTAAAATCCATATCTTTTTAATTTAAAAACTCATATATCCCAGCAGCTCCCTGCCCGGTACCTACGCACATGGTTACCATGCCATATTTTCCCTGCATATCGCGCCTGCGCATCTCATCGAACAATTGAACGGACAATTTGGCCCCGGTACAACCCAAGGGATGGCCCAGGGCGATGGCCCCACCATTGACATTGACAATGTCGGCGTTGAGCCCCAGCTCCCGAATAACCGCAAGGGACTGTGAAGCAAAAGCCTCATTCAATTCGATCAGCTCCACATCCTGCTGTTTGAGCCCCGCCTGTTTCAACGCCTTGGGAACCGCTTTTACCGGTCCGATACCCATAATTCGGGGTTCTACCCCCGCAGCCGCATAGTTGACCAATCGTGCAATGGGCTCCAGTTTCAGTTCCTTTACCATTTCTTCGCTCATGACCATTACAAAAGCGGCTCCATCGCTCATTTGGGAAGAATTTCCCGCGGTGACACTGCCACCGGCCGCGAATACGGGGCGCAGTTTGTTCAATACTTCCACAGAAGTGCCCTTTCTAGGGCCTTCATCCTTGGTCACCGTATATTTTTTGGTGGCCTTTTTGCCCTTGGCGTCAATATAGGTCTGCTCCACCTCAATGGGAACGATTTGATCTTGAAAACGATCCTCCGCTTGGGCTTTCAGTGCCTTCATATGCGAGTTGTACGCAAACTCGTCCTGATCCTCACGGGAAACTTTGAACTCGTTGGCGACTGCCTCGGCCGTATTGCCCATTCCCCAATAATAGTCTTCATGTCCGCCCTTCACCAGATCGTAGTTGAGTTCGGTCTTATAGCCGGTCATCGGGACGGCACTCATGCTTTCGGCACCCCCGGCAATGACACAATCTGCCATTCCGGCCTGGATCTTAGCGGTAGCAATCCCAATGGTCTCGATACCCGAGGAGCAGAAACGGTTCACGGTCACTCCTGGCACATCCACGATGTCCAACCCCATCAAGGAAATCAAACGGGCCATGTTCAGGCCTTGCGAACCCTCTGGCATGGCATTGCCCACGATGACGTCATCAATTCTTTTTTTATCCAAGCTTGGCAGTTCCTTCATCATATATTCGATGGTCTCGGCAGCCAGTTCGTCCGTTCGCTTGAATCGGAACACCCCTCTTGGGGCTTTGCCCACCGCGGTGCGGTATCCTTTTACTATGTATGCTGTTTTCATGTTCTAGTTTCTTAGTGGTTTCCCTGTTTTGAGCATGTGTTGGATGCGCTCCAGCGTTTTCTTCTCGGTGCACAAGGACAAGAAAGCCTCGCGTTCCAGGTCCAACAGGTATTGTTCCGTTACCCGTGTGGGCTCCGACAGGTCTCCACCGGCCATAACGTAGGCCAGTTTGTTGGCGATTTTTTTGTCGTGCTCGCTGATATAATGACTTGCTTCCATGGAATCGGTTCCCACCAAAAACATGCCCAATGCCTGCTTTCCAAGTACTTTGATGTCCTTTCGCTTGGGGGGCTTGGTGTAGCCCGCCTCGGCCATTAATTTTGCATAGGCCTTTGCCGTGGCTATTTGGCGGTCTTTATTGACCACCACAATGTCTTTTCCTTTCTGGAGGATTCCCAGATCAAAGGCTTCATAGGCCGAGGTAGAGACTTTTGCCATCCCAATGGTCAGGAAATATTCCTGTAGCACGTTCAATTCCACGTCGTTCTTTTTGAAGGTGTCCTGCGCCCTTAGGGCAAATTCCTTAGAACCTCCGCCACCGGGAATCACCCCAACCCCAAATTCTACCAATCCGATATACGTTTCCGCAGCGGCCACCACCTTGTCCGCATGCAGCGATAACTCACAACCCCCTCCGAGGGTCATCCCGTGGGGGGCCGAGACGGTCGGTATCGCTGAATAGCGCATGCGCATCATGGTGTCCTGGAACATTTTTATCGCCATGTTCAATTCATCGTATTCCTGTTCCACCGCCATCATGAATATCATGCCGATGTTCGCACCGACCGAGAAATTGGCCGCTTGGTTGCCAACGACCAATCCTTGGAAATCTTTTTCGGCCAAGTCGATAGCCTTGTTCAAGCCGGCAAGGACGTCGCCGCCAATAGTGTTCATTTTGGATTGGAATTCCACGTTCAATATCCCATCACCCAAATCTTCCACAACGACGCCATTGTTTCTGAAGACCTCGTTGGATTTGCGGATGTTGTCCAAAATGATGAAGGCGTCCTGTCCCGGAATCCTTTCATTGGATTTTTTCGGGATATCGTAACAATAGCTCGCTCCTTCCTTCACAGTATAAAAAGAGGTCGACCCAGCTGCCAGCATTTCGTTTACCCAGGGTGCGGCCTTCTCTCCCTCAGCCTGGATTATATCCAGACCTTTTTCGATCCCGATGGCGTCCCAGATCTGGAACGGGCCATGTTCCCAGCCGAAACCGGCTTTCATGGCATCGTCTATTTTGTAGAGGTCGTCGGTGATTTCGGGAACCCGGTGCGAGACGTAGGCGAACAGTGCGGCAAAGCTCTTCCGGTAGAACGCACCGGCCTTGTCCTTTCCGTCAACCAGAACCTCAAAGCGATCCACCACCTTATCAATCGTCTTGGTCAATTCCAGCGTGGCGAACTTGGCGCTCTTTTTTGAGCGGTACTCCATGGTATCGAGATCCAATGTGAGGATTTCACTTTTGCCCCCGGCGCCTTTGACCTTTTTATAGAACCCTTGCCCCGTTTTACTGCCGAGCCATTTGTTCTCCACCATGGTGCCGATGAAATCGGGCAACTGAAAAAGCGCGTGCTTTTCATCGTCCTTGCAGTTTTCGGCTATACCGTTGGCCACATGTGCCAAGGTGTCCAAGCCCACTACGTCGACCGTGCGGAAGGTCGCCGATTTTGGGCGTCCGATAACGGGTCCTGTCAATTTGTCGACTTCTTCCACGGTCATACCCAGTTCCTTGACCGAATGGAACAAGCTCTGGATGCTGAAAATACCGATGCGGTTTCCAATAAAGGCCGGGGTATCCTTGGCGACCACCGAAGTTTTTCCAAGAAACTGTTCCCCATACCCATCTAGGAAATCCAGAACCTCCGTTGAGGTCTTGGGTCCGGGAATAATTTCAAAAAGCTTTAAATATCTGGCCGGGTTAAAGAAGTGGGTACCGCAGAAATGCTTTTGGAAATCATCACTTCGTCCCTCGCTCATAAACTTTATGGGAATTCCTGAAGTATTTGAAGTGATCAGCGTACCCGGTGTCCTGTGTTTTTCCAGATTTTCGAAAACCACTTTCTTGATATCCAATCGCTCGACTACCACCTCAATTATCCAATCGACCGTGGCCACTTTTGATATGTCGTCTTCCAGGTTTCCCGTGGCAATGCGGTGTGCAAAACTTTGATGGTAAATGGGAGAGGGCTTTGACTTCAATGCCGCAGCAAGCGAATCGTTGACAAGTCGATTGCGGACCGCCTTATCTTCCAAGGTCAGTCCTTTGGCCTTTTCCTTGTCGTTCAGCTCCCTTGGGACAATATCGAGTAATAAAACCTCGACGCCGATGTTGGCAAAATGGCAAGCTATGCCACTTCCCATAATACCGGAACCGATTACCGCTACTTTATTAATGTGTTTGTTCATCGATCAATTTAGGGTTAATTCGTTGTTGTATTCCTACTATAGATTTTTTTCTCCGCTATAAGTTGGTTGATGGCATCCATTACCTCAAAAAAACTGTCCAATTGTTCTTTGGACACATGGTCCTTGACCACCTCGTTGAACCGTAGGACCGCACTTTTGGAATCCCCCCTTTTTTCAAGGCCAAAATCCGTCAAGTGTATCAAGACTCCCCTGCCGTCATTGGGATTGGGCTTGCGTTCGATCAATCCCTTTTCCTCCATGCTCTTAAGGATTCGGGACAAACTCGTGGCCTCCATTCCCATTTTTGGTCCCAGGGCGGTCGAGGGGGTACCTGTTTTTGGGTCAATGCTCAGCAGTGTAAACCCCACCGCCATGGTGCTATCAAAATTCTTCGCCTCTTCATTGTACATTCTGGCCACTGCCTGCCAAGTTGCTCTAAGAGCATAATCAATTGTAACGTCTTTCATTATTTTGTTGTGGTTTTCAAAGATATAAAAATTTATTATGCACGCATAATAAATTTTGTAAAAAAGTAGAATATAAAAAAAATATCACAGGTCTGATTTGGACAAGCATGGAAAAGTGTCCCCAACGCATTATTTTATTGGGAATTGTCGTAAAAACAATGATTGGGAAGGGGATTTTTCCTTCATACCTCCCCGCAGCAGTTCGCTGCAAGTTCAAGAATGTCCGTAGATGGAGTTGTAAAGATCGATATAAATTTGTTTGATGACCTTTCGCTTCAATTTCATGGTCGGGGTGAGGTGTCCGGCATCGATGCTCCAAGCTTCGGGGGTCAATCGAAATTGCTTTACCTTTTCCCATTTGGCAAACTGCTCATTGGCCATATCCACCTCTTCCTGATAACGTGCCTGCACTTTTTCGTCGACGGTCATTTCTGCGTCGGAAGCAAAGTTCATATCATGTCTCCGTGCCCAGTTGCGAAGAAACTCAAAATCGGGCTGGATCAAAGCGGCGGGCATTTTTTCACCTTCTCCAACAACCATGATCTGTTCAATGAAACGGGATTGTTTGAAACGGTTTTCAAGTAGCTGTGGGGCGACATATTTTCCGCCGGAGGTCTTGAACATTTCCTTTTTGCGATCCGTGATCTTCAAGAAACCATCCGCATCGATTTCCCCGATATCACCAGTGTGAAAATAACCATCGACCATTACTTCGGCGGTTTTTTCCGGGTCTTTGTAATACCCCATCATCACCTGGGGCCCCTTGGCACATATCTCGCCATCGTCCGCGATCTTTATCTCGGTACGATCCAGTAATTTGCCCACCGTCCCTATTCGGAACCCACCATTGCGCATATCGTTGACCGAAAGTACAGGGGAAGTCTCGGTAAGTCCATAACCTTCCATCACACCAAATCCGGCAGCGTTAAAGATTCGCGCCAATCTGGGTTGCAGGGCCGCACTCCCTGAGGAGATCAAACTGAGGTTACCACCAAGGCCTTCCTTCCACTTACTAAAAATCAACTTTCTGGCCAGGGCCAGTTTTTGTTCGTACCACCACCCATTTTGCCCATAGGGCTCATATTTTAAGCCCACATTGACGGCCCAAAAAAACAGCCTCTTTTTAATGCCCGTCAGTTCGGCGCCCTTTGCTATTATTTTGTCGTAAACCTTTTCCAGCAATCTGGGGACCGCCGTCATAACGTGTGGGGCAGTTTCCTTCAGGTTGTCGCTGATCTTGTCCATCGATTCGGCGAAGTAAACGGTTACCCCCGCGTATTGATAGAGATAGACCATCATGCGTTCGTAAATATGGCATACGGGTAAAAAACTCAAGCATTTGGCATTGCCGTAATCAATGGCCAGGCGTTTGGAGCTCTCTAGGGCATTGCTCACCACATTGCTATGGGACAGCATGACCCCTTTGGGCCTACCGGTCGTGCCCGAGGTATATATTAAGGTAGCCAAATCTTCCGGCTTCACCGCATTCTTTAAGCGTTCCACCTCTTCCTGATTGGAGGTGTCGGCACCCAACTCCAGTACCGTGCCCCAATGTTCGCAATTGGACAGGGTGTCGAAGGAATAGATTCCCTTTAGGGAGGGCACTTGGTCTTTGACGGCCTCTACCTTTTCCAAGACCTCGGAACAAGAAACAAAACAGTATTTTGATTCCGAATGATTGAGCACATAGGCATAATCTTCCTGTGAGATGGTCGGATAAATAGGTACGTTCTGTGCTCCCAACTGTAAAATACCGATATCCATGATATTCCATTCCGTGCGGTTGGTCATAGAGATCAGGGCAATTTTATCATTGGGCTGTACCCCAAGTCTTAGCAGGGCCCTACTGATGGCATTTGCCTTTCCAAGATACTCCTCAGTGGAAATAGGGGTCCATTTCCCGTCATATTTGGTGACAAAGGCTTCTTTTAAATTGAATTTTTCCAATTGATAATAGGGAAAATCAAATAGACGGGTGATGTTTTGCATACTAGGTTTCTAAACGGTAATTGCAAAATAAGAAAAGGGAACGGTATAATAAAATAGAAACGGAAATTAAGGGCGAATTGATGCGCAGTTTCACAGGTCGAGGTCCACCTTGGAAAATGTATAAATGCGATTATTGTTGGTTTTCCATTCGTCTACAATAAATGATCAACTATCCGGTTCTTCCATGGATTCGCCGATATGCAGGAAAAATCATATGTACTTTGGGATATTTTTGTCCCGTAACATTTTTCCAAATCGAAATACCATGCGAACAAAATACACTCTTTCAACATCCCAAAAGCTTAGTTGGTTGTTAATCAGTTTCTTGATACTTGCACCCTCCTTGGTCCAAGCGCAATCGGAACCTTTCCAATGTGATTACAGCGCCTATCTGTTTCAGTACGCCGATGTATACGCCATCGACCTCGCCTCGGGCAGGTCTTACTTGGTGGCGGAGTCGATAGTGCCGGGCAAAATCAATGCCACGGCCTACAACCCCAAAGATGGTTATATCTGGGGATCCACCTCGGAGCCCGGCCAGTCGATCGTACGCATTGGAAAAGATTTCAGTACCGAGCTCTATACATTTCCAGAACTTCCATCTGGGAATCGTTATGTTGGGGACATCAATGCTGACGGCATTTACTATATGCGGGCCGGTTCTGCTACGTATCATGCCATCGATCTAAACCCTGAATCTCCGAATTACTTACAATATCTGGGAAGTAGTGACCTTTCCAAAAAAATCAATATCCATGATTGGGCCTTTAATGCGGTGGACAACAAACTCTATACGGTAGAGCGAAAAACCAATATCCTGTACCGAATTTCAATAGCCACTGGGAATGTGGAAGAACTGGGCGTAGTGCCCATTCTTTCCGGGTTGGAATACACCTATGGAGCGGTCTATTTTGATGGTTCTGGCAACTTTTATGTTTCTGCCAACCAAACGGGTTCCGTCTACATCATCAATGAAGTACAACATATAAGCAATGGGGAAATTTCCTCGAACATTTTTGCGTACGGCCCTGCCAGTGCGAGCAACGATGGCGCGCGCTGTCCTACGGCCCCTGTTCCTCAAGAAGATTGTGCCAACGGTGTGGATGATGATGGTGACGGCTTGATCGATTGCCAAGATCCTGCTTGTTCCGGAATTCAGGCCTGCCCGGTCACCTATACCGCGACGGCCAACGGGGGCGGATTGGAGAGCAACGACCGCTTGGCAAACCTTATTGCCAACCGAAACTTCCAACGGGCCAAGAACAATTATACGTTCTCCACCGATGCGGCCGCACGGGTCAAGAAGAGTTCGGCCTACAAAACAAAAAGGACCACGGCCAAGGGAGATATCGAGCTGTCTTCCCTGGTTCCCTTGGGTGTAATAGGCGAAGACGAGGTGGTGGAATCTTCCCCGGCAGACCTTTTGGACCTGACCAATGCCAGCGCCATTTATTCGGTCGATTATCTTCAGGGGCAAGAGAACATTGCCGCCATGATGGTTATCAAAACCGATGAACGCGTATATGAGCACAGCAAGTTTATCTGTGATCGCTTTTTAGGGGCACAATTGCTGTCCGTATCGAACATAAAGCTTAGGGAACACGATTTTATAAAATCGATTATAAGGCAACCCGATGGAAGTACCGAATTTGCACTGACCTTTTCCGGGCGTCTGAATCCGGATAATCAGTTCATCATCGAATCCCATTGGAACATCGATGCCTATCGACCCGACAGTGCATATTATAATTTTCAAATTTGGTCGAACACCATTGACGATCTATTGTATTTGGCCGAGGAGGTGCTGTCCTTGCTCGAGGTAAACCATACCATTTCGTCGTACATCGGCTCAAGGCCTCCAGAGGTATTTGTGAAATCGGCGAAGTACAACAATGGGATGATCGACCTACAGCTGGTGAACAACAACAATTCGGAAGTGCTGCAGATCGAAGGCGGCCTGAAACGCACGGAAACCAGCGAGGCGGATACCTATAGTTTCGACACTCCCTTGAACGGTTACCTGGATTCGGTACGTATTACTTCGGGTTCCCTGTTCGATTTTGGATTTAGGATCCGGAGCGAAAAGGGCAACACCCCGGATGACCTTTTCGTAGCCGATGCCCCGTGGGGACTCGACCAATCGGCAGAAACCAGTTATGTGGACCTGTATGAGGTAAATCAAAATGAAACCTCCTATAGCGGTGATGGCTACCGTGTGGAACGAAACATACGGCTCCAAGGGCGCACCAGCGAATACCTAGGGGTATACAGGGCACTGTGCCCTAGATTTACGCCGGTCGACCTTTCGGACTATTCGAACCTGATCTTCGAAGCCTCTGGAACCGGACCGATGCAGGTAAAACTGTTAAAGGGGAATGGAATGCACTATACTGCGCTGGTAACATTGGAAACCGGCAACAAGACCTTTGCACTTGGTGCTGGAGACTTTGATTCCAATGGGACCAAAAACCTTGATTTTTCCGATTTGAAGGTGGTTTCGTTCGAGCTTGCATCCGACAATGGGCAAGAACAACGAAAAGAGCTACTGCTCGGAAACGTGGAGTTCACAAACCAAAGTCCTGCGACCCATTTTGTGCTGGACAATACCGATAAATCATTGGTGATGCCCAATCCAGTGGTGGAATCCGCTATGCTGTATTTTTATGAGGAAAATGCCGGGAACGCCACATTTAATTTGTTTTCCATGGGCGGGCGCAACCTGTCCTCACACCGGCAGCAGATGGAGACCCGGAAAGGTCAGAACGAAATTGTGATCCAGCGAAAAGCCTTGCCCCCTGGGATATATCCCTACAAATTGGAAAGTAGCAGTGGTGGGGATTGGTCCGGTTGGATCATGGTACGATAATCGCTTCACCCACTTTGTGGAAAGACCCAGATCGATGTTCAGGACTTATATTGATCTGGGTTTCTTTTGTTGAATTTTAAGTTGTTCCCGCTACGTTTTCAAGCCATTTTCGGGCGTTGGTGAACGCCTCCAACCAAGGCGATACCTCATCCTTTCGATTAGAAGGATAATATGCCCAGTTCCACGGAAAGGTCGAGCGTTCGATATGGGGCATGGTAACCAGGTGTCGCCCAGTCCGGTCGCAGAGCATGGCGGTATTGTAGTCACTGCCGTTCGGGTTGGCCGGATAGTCGGCATAGCCATATTTGGCCACGATGTCGTATCGGTCCTCCGGCAATGGTAAGCTGAATTTACCTTCCCCGTGGGAAATCCATACTCCTAAAGTGGCCCCGGCAAGGGAGGCGAGCATTATCGAATTGTTTTCCTGGATCTTTACAGAAGTAAAATTGCTCTCGTGCTTGTGGGAATCGTTATAGGTCATTTTTCCATGGGTCCCATGTTCCGGGTTGATCAGATCCAGTTCCATGAACAGTTGGCATCCATTGCAAATACCTACGGAAAGGGTATCGGGTCGGGCAAAGAAGTTTTTTAGTGCCGTATTGGCCTTCTCGTTGTATTTGAAAGCGCCTGCCCAGCCCTTGGCACTTCCCAGAACATCCGAATTGGAAAAACCGCCCACGGCGCCGATAAACTGGATGTCCTCCAAGGTCTCCCTTCCCGAAATCAGATCGGTCATGTGCACGTCCTTGACGGCAAAACCTGCCAAATACATGGCATTCGCCATTTCACGTTCCGAGTTGCTGCCTTTTTCGCGTAGAATCGCGGCCTTGGGACGGTCGGCCCCTGCGGTCGGAGACCAGGTTCCGGCAAAGTTTTGGGGAAATACATACTGCAATGGTTGGGCTTTATAATTTTCAAACCGTCGTTTTGCCAATCCATTGGCCGTTTGTTTTTGGTCCAATAGATAGGAGGTCTTGAACCAAGTGTCTCTCAAGGAAGTGATGTTCAGACCCATTTCCATTCTCCCATTTGTAATGGACAAAGTGTCTTTGGGAAGCACTTTGCCAATTTTTTTGAAATCGATTCCCGCTGCTTGCAAGAAAGGTTCGATAGCTTGGTCCTTGGATTGAAAAACCAGGCCGGAATTCTCCGCAAACAAGAGCTTGATGGTGTCTGCCTCGCCCAAACCGGATAGGTCCAGTTCCGCGCCCAAACCGAGATCGGAAAAACACATTTCCAAAAGGGTGGTGATCAATCCACCGGACGCCACATCGTGTCCAGCGATAACCTGACCTTCCCTGATCAGTGTTTGTATACTGTTGAAAACGGTCTTCACATAGGTGGCATCCCGGACCGTGGGAGCCTCATTTCCCACTTTGTTCAAGGTCTGCGCAAAAGAAGATCCCCCCAGTTTATAATGATCTTGTGATAGGTTGATATAATAAATGGCACCTCCATTTTTTTGGAGGACCGGCTCGACGATTTTGGTGATGTCATCGCAATTTCCGGCGGCGGAAATGATTACCGTTCCTGGAGCGATCACTTCCCCATCCCTATACTTTTGTTTCATGGAGAGGGAATCCTTTCCGGTGGGCACATTGATTCCCAATTGGATGGAAAAATCGGAAACGGCCCGAACCGCCTCATAAAGTCGGGCATCCTCGCCTTCATTTTTACAGGGCCACATCCAGTTGGCAGATAGGGAAACCGATTGTAGGCCGTCTTTCAAGGGTGCCCAGATGATATTGGTCAAAGCTTCCACAATGCTGTTTTTACTCCCGGCAGCGGGGTCGATCAGTCCCGAAATGGGGGAGTGGCCAATACTGGTCGCAATGCCTTCCTTGCTTTTGAAATCCAGGGCCATGACCCCACAATTGTTCAAGGGCAGTTGTAAGGGACCTGCACATTGTTGCTTGGCTACACGCCCGCCCACACAGCGGTCCACTTTGTTGGTCAGCCAATCTTTGCAGGCCACGGCCTCCAATTGCAGTACATGGTCCAGATAGTCGTGAAAAAACTCCAGTGAATATTCGGGGTTTCCATAATTCCTTTGAATCGATGCATCGGTCATCACCGTCTTGGGCGAACTTCCGAACATGTCGTCCAAGTTCATATCCATAGGTTTGTCTCCCTTGGTTGCGGATTCAAATGTAAATGTGTGGTCTCCGGTCACATGCCCCACCTGGTACATAGGGGAACGTTCCCGCGCTGCGATTCTTTCCAGAAGATCGATGTCTTTTTGACCGATGACCAACCCCATACGTTCTTGGGACTCATTGCCGATAATTTCCTTGGCCGATAGGGTAGGGTCTCCAATGGGAAGCGCATCCAGGTCAATCTTCCCCCCGGTTTCCTCGACCAGTTCCGAGAGGCAATTAAGATGTCCCCCCGCTCCATGATCATGTATCGAAACGATGCGATTTTCATCGCTTTCGACCATTCCCCGGATGGCATTGGCGGCCCTTTTCTGCATTTCCGGATTGGAACGTTGGACGGCGTTCAGTTCAATCGCCGAACTGAATTCTCCCGTATCGGCACTGGATACGGCCGCACCGCCCATTCCGATACGGTAATTGTCCCCGCCCAATATCACGATCTTATCCCCTGTGTTCGGCGTGTCTTTCAAGGCCTGTTCGGCTTTTCCGTATCCAATGCCGCCGGCTTGCATAATCACTTTATCGAAGCCCAACCGTCGGGTACTTTCGGTATGTTCAAAGGTCAGGACCGATCCGGCGATCAGGGGTTGTCCAAATTTGTTCCCAAAGTCCGATGCACCGTTCGAAGCCTTGATGAGTATGTCCATAGGGGTCTGGTAGAGCCATTCCCGTTCCGGCATGCCATTTTCCCAGGGTCGGTCTTCCGCCAGGCGGGAGTAGGAGGTCATATACACTGCTGTTCCGGCCAAGGGAAGCGATCCCTTTCCCCCCGCAAGCCGATCTCGGATCTCCCCGCCCGAACCCGTCGCCGCCCCGTTGAAGGGTTCAACGGTAGTGGGGAAATTGTGGGTTTCCGCTTTTAGGGAAATGACGGACTCAAATTCCCTTTCTTCATAAAAGTCCGGTTTGTCCGGACTTTTCGGGGCGAATTGAACCACTTTCGGTCCTTTCAGGAAGGCCACATTGTCCTTATAGGCCGAAACAATGTTGTTTGGATGTTCTTGGGATGTTTTTTTTATGAGTTTGAACAGCGAGCTGGGCATTTCCTTCCCGTCGATCACAAAGGTCCCGTTGAATATTTTGTGGCGGCAATGTTCCGAGTTGACCTGACTGAAGCCAAACACTTCCGAATCGGTCAGCTTTCGACCGATTTTTTGGGAAAGTTGGTCCAAATAATCGACCTCATCATCACTTAGGGCCAAGCCCTCTTGCTCGTTATAGGCGGCAATATCTTCGATCTCCATTATGGCCTCTGGGATCACATCGATTTTAAAGATGGTCTGGGCCAAGCCCTCGAATTTTTGGGACAGCATGGGATCAAAATCGATAAAACCATCTGTTACGGCCCTAAACTTTTCAATGCGGATGATTCCCGAAACACCCATATTTTGAGTAATTTCCGTTGCATTGGTGCTCCACGGGGTCACCATGGCAGCCCGGGGACCAACAAAAAAGGCGTCGAGTGACGCCGTGTTTATCTTGGGTTGGTTGCCGAACAACCAGGTGAGTTTGTCATTATCTTCCTGCGAAAGTTCCCGGGCAGTCTGTACCGCAAAGACCTGGGTGCCCGCATCCCCGAAAAAGTGAATCATGTACCGAGTTTGGAGTTAGGATTAACAAAGCACAAATTTACATTTTTTTGGGTAATAATCTTCCGAGAATAGTTAACAGCTTTTTTGGAAGATTGTTGATTACTTTTTCTCCATCAATGCCATGTAGAACCCATCGAAACCTGTTTTGGAAGCATAGTAATTTTTCTCCTGGACCAGCTTAAATGCCCTACCTTCTTCAGATGCCAGAAAGGACTTTAGCTGATCTTGGTTTTCCTGGGGCAAGATCGAACAGGTGGCATATACCAGCTTGCCATTGTCCTTTACCATTTTACTGTAGCTCCTGAGAATGTCTTGTTGGGTCTGTGTTACTTTTTCGAGGAATTCGGGCTGTAGTTTCCATTTGGCATCGGGGTTTCTACGCAGTACCCCCAGACCCGTGCAAGGGGCATCGATCAATACCCGGTCGGCCTTGCCGTGCAGTTTTTTTATGACCTTGGTCGAATCTATTTCACGGGGTTCTATGTTGTAGGCCCCATTTCTTTTGGCCCGTCGCTTCAATTCCTTGAGCTTGCCCGCGTAGATGTCCATGGCGATCAGCTGCCCTTTGTTTTCCATAAGGGCGGCCAGGTGCAAGGTTTTGCCCCCAGCGCCTGCACAAGCGTCCACTACACGTTGTCCAGGCTTTACATCCGTGAAGGCCGCAACCTTTTGTGAATTGGCATCCTGTACCTCGAACCAGCCTTTTTGAAAGACGTTTGTGGCAAATACATTGGCACGTTCCTGTAGTTTGAGGGCGTTGGGGTACCCCTTTACCGCTTCGGCGACGATGCCCTCCTCCAACAACATTTTTCTTAGTTTTTCCTTGGTGGTTTTCAGGGTATTGACCCTCAATACAACATCGGCCTGTTGGTTCAAGGCGGTAAGCTCTTTTGTCCAAAGGGTTTCGCCCAGGGCATTTTCTCCCAGTGCATCCATCCAGTCGGGGATCGATTCCCTATACTTTCGAACCTTGGAAAGCTCATCGAACCTACCTTTTATTTTTCGGGCCGGTACTGGTTCAAATTGTTTCCAATCGGGAAGTTCTATGCCACGGAGCACCGCCCAAACGGCAAACATCCTAAAAAGGTTGGGCCTACTGTAGGGAGGCTTGACCTCTGCGATCTCCGCATACAGCCTCCTCCATCGGACCATATCATAGGTGGTTTCCGCAATGAATCCCCGATCTCTGGCTCCCCATCGCTTATCGTATTTAAGCACTTTCTGGACCACCTTGTCGGCATACTCCCCCTCGTTGAAAATAAAGTTCAACGCATCGACCACCGCAAATACCAAATTTCTGTGTAAACGCATCTCAAAAATTAAGGTTGCAAAGGTATGGTTTTGCCCAGGAATCCGATTACTTTTGAGAAACTTTATACCGATGCGATATATACCGTTCCTAGTAGTTGGCCTCCTGCTTTTTTCTTGTTCGGAAAAACGGGAGCGGGTTGCCTTCACTTCCGTTGAAATCACGGATCTTTATGAGGATTCCCTGAGCATCCGCGCCATCGAGCTTATGGGAAACAGTCTGGCCTTTGCTGCCAATAAGGGCGTTTTCGGTACGGTGGACCTTTCCTCCGGAACACTGAGGACCGGGGTGGAAAAACATCATGCGGGCGTTCCCGAATTCCGGGCGGTGGCGCATACCTCTACCGATTTTTTCATGCTTTCCGTTGCGAATCCCGCACTTCTGTACAAAACAGGGGACAATGGAAAAATGCAGCTCGTTTACAAAGAAGAGGGAGAAGGGGTTTTTTACGATGCCATGACCTTTTGGAACGACCGGGAGGGTATTGCGATTGGGGACAGTACTAATGGGTGCCTCTCCATTATTATCTCACGGGATGGGGGCCGTTCCTGGAACAAAATACCCTGCTCACAATTGCCGGAAGGAATGCAGGGTGAAGGCGCCTTTGCCGCAAGCAATACCAATATAAAAACGGTAGGCGACCATGCGTGGATCGCCACAACCACCAGTCGGGTGTACCATTCTCCCGATCGTGGAAAATCATGGGAGGCCGTGGATACACCTATGGTGAAGGATAAGGATACCGAAGGAATCTATTCGATCGATTTTTATGACGAAAATTTGGGAATTGCCATAGGGGGAGACTATACCGACCCGGACGCCAATGTGGCCAACAAAGCCATTACGCGGGACGGCGGAAAAACCTGGCAATTGCTGGCGGATGGGGAAGGCCCATCTTACAAGAGTTGTGTGCAGTTTGTGCCCAATTCCGGGGGATACGGCGTGGTGGCCCTGGGCTTTACCGGGATTTCGTATTCCAATGATAGGGGCAATACCTGGAATGACCTTTCTGACGAAGCCTTTTACACCATTCGTTTTTTGAATGATTCAACAGCTTTCGCAGCGGGCAAGGGTAGGATTTCCAAGATGATCTTCAGATAAATCGCTACGGCCGTACCGAACGGCGCCGTGTAAATTTTTATCGATGTATTCCGACCCCGCTCGCTGTGATGGCCACTATCAAGGCTAGACCGTCACGACCACATAGCCCCTACCTTTTTTCTTGTACCAGACGCCCTTGTACCTGTACAACTTTCTCCCATTGATACGTACCACTTTCTTGCCCCTCGGTAAACGCCGTACCTCAATCCCGATAGGGGCCGCACAAACCACATATTTTTTTCCACGGGCCTTGTACCAAACGCCATCGGCAAAATGAAAGTTGACCTTATTGTATACCACAACACTTGGTTTGTGGACGGTGGCCACCACGGTGCCGTGTTTGGGATATACCTTTACCACTTTTCTCTGCGCGTTTGCGGAAACCATTGTCCCAAAAAAAGTCAATACGACAAAGATTATTTTAAGATTTTTCATAGCTTTAAATTTTACGGGTTTATGTCCTTTTGACTACCGAACGGCACAATGGTTTAACGAAAAAAGGACCCGAAGGCCCCTTTTTAATTGCATTTTGTCGAATTCCATCGGATCAGAGACCTCCTCGACGCTTTTCGCGGTATTGTCTGAGCAACCTTCTCTTAAAGCCATTTTCGGTACCCATCAACAAAAAGGTCTTTTTGGCGGAGATCACCTGCTTCAGTTTTTCCAAAAAAGCCTTGTTCTCGGCACGTTTTTCTTCTTCCAAGGCCATATAGGCATCCAATAGTTCGGTGGCGTCAGCCTCGGATACCGTTTCCAGATCTTTCAGTTTGTCAAATATTTCCATGCGCTCCCTTTGCCGAAAGCCTTCCATCTTTTCCTCATGCGCATTATAGATCGGCCAGAACGCCTGGGCTTCCTCGCTGCTCAAGTTCAAACGTTCCGTAATGAAGGCAACCTTTAGCGACTTTATCTTTTCCCGGTCCGGTCTTCGTTGCCCGTAAAATACTGTCGTAAAGAGCATAATCACGATTGCGGTTATTTTTCCAGTGTTATTCATCGATTTCCAGATTAAGTTCTTCAAAATCTTCTATGTTGTCCTCCAAATATATCATAATGTGCTCCTCTTCCAACCCATGGTCAACAATGTCATTGATCTCCAGTTCGTCCACCGGTATCACTTCGGCAATTTCATAAGTGGAAAGCCCCAGTTCATAGCGCTCGAAATACGCATCGATATCGGAATTCGCCAAGTCTTCAAAAGTCGGCTCCTGTGTTCCCTGCCCATTTATGCCAAAAAAGAGCAACACGACCGCCGCCACTGCCGCCGCGGCAAAATAATACTTTCGATACCGGTTTAGGCGGACTACCTTCGTTTCCCGAGCATCCAAGCTGCCCCGGATGTTATTGTGCAGACCGTCGAAATAGCCTTCCGGAACGGTGAAGCCCTCTTTCTTGGGAAAGGCAGGCCCCTCTTCGGACAGTTTATCCATCAACTTGGACGTGAAGTCCCCGAAGTACCCTTCCGGTGCCCTAAAACCATCTTTTTTGTCGAACTCTTCCATTGTCTAGGTTTGACGGTGTACCATCAAAAAGGTTTATTCCTGCCTAAGGTACGCTTCAATTTTTTTTGATGCCAAATGGTAGGAGGCCTTGAGCCCGCCCACCGAGGTTTCCAGAATTTCGGAAATCTCCTCATACTTCAGTTCCTCAAAATACTTCATATTGAAGATCAATTTCTGTTTTTCGGGCAGTGTGGCAATCGCTTTCTGCAATTTCAGTTGAATGGCATCTCCTTCAAAATACACATCGGCCTGTAAACTCTCGACCATTCTATCCTGGAGCGCGCCATCACTAAGGCCCAACCGCTTGGATTTGGTCCTCAAAAAACTCAATGCCTCATTTGTCGCAATTCGGTACATCCATGAATACAATTTGCTATCTCCCTTAAATCCATCGATGTTCTTAAAAACCTTGATAAAGGCATTCTGTAACACATCGTCCGCATCGTCGTGATCTAGGACAATTCTTCGGATATGCCAATACAGGCGCTGCTTGTAGGTATTGACCAACAGCTCGAACGCTTTGGATCGGGAATCCGGTTCCTTCAATTGTTGCACTAAAGTTTCCTCTGTCAGCAATAGATCTGGACTTAAGTTCCTTATAGGACGCCAAAAAGGCCAAAGGGTTTAGTTGGGAGGAAAAGAAGGGCGTTCCTTGCTCAACCTAGGGATTGCATCTCCACCAATTTTCTATATACCCCGTTTTTGGCTAAAAGTTCTTGGTGCGATCCCTGCTCGACAATCTCCCCTTTTTGGAGCACCACGATGTTGTTTGCGTTTTGGATAGTGGACAAGCGGTGCGCAATGACGATGGAGGTCCGGTTGCGCATCATTTTCTCCAGTGCATCCTGCACCAAGCGCTCACTTTCGGTATCCAAGGCTGAAGTGGCCTCATCGAGAATCATGATGGGCGGGTTCTTCAGTACCGCCCTTGCTATGGACAGGCGCTGTTTTTGCCCTCCGCTCAATTTGTTGCCGCTGTCCCCAATGTTGGTATCATATCCGTGGGGCAGTTCCGAAATGAACCCATGGGCGTTGGCGATCTTGGCCGCTTCGATGATCTCGGCCTCAGTGGCACCTTCCTTGCCCAGGCCAATATTGTTCCTGACCGTATCGTTAAAGAGAATGGAGTCCTGGGTAACCAGTCCCAAGAGGCCTCGAAGCGACTTTTTGGCCATATCTTTGATATTGACCCCATCGATGGCAATGGTTCCCTCATGGACGTCATAAAAGCGGGTCATCAGATTGGCGATGGTGCTCTTCCCACTCCCGGACTGTCCCACCAAGGCCACGGTATCCCCTTTGGGCACTTTTAGGTCAAAGTTTTTCAGTACCGGTTCATCTTCATATTTAAAAGAGATGTTCTCCAACGCTATTCCCGTATCGAAGCTCGATTTGATCGTCGCGTTCGCTTTTTCCCTGATGGGGTTTTCGGTCTCCAAAATTTCAAGCACCCGCTCCGCCGCCGCATTTCCCTTCTTGACACCGTATGAAGCCTTACTGATCGATTTGGCCGGGGTAAGAATGTTGTAGGCCAGGCCCATATAGGCAATGAATGACGAGGCATCCAGGGTTTTGTCGACCAAAACCATTCTACCACCAAACCACAATAGCACCCCGATGACCAAAATGCCTAAAAACTCCCCGGTAGGGGAGGCCAGGTTTTGCCGATTCAGCAAAGCGTTCGAAAAATTGAAAAACCGTCTGGTCGAATCAGCGAAGGTTTTGTAAAACCTGGATTCCGAATTAAAGGCCTTGATTACCCGCAGACCGCCCAGGGTCTCTTCCACGATGGACAGGAACTGCCCCTGTTCTTTCTGTACATTGTCGGATTGCTTTTTGAGCGATTTCCCGATCCTTGAAATGATCGCACCGGCAATGGGGATGAATATAAAGACGAACAGGGTAAGCTTGGCGCTTATGCCGAACATGATCAGGATGGTGAACAAAATGGTCAGGGGTTCGCGTACGATCAGTTCCAAAATGGAGAGAAAGGAATGTTGAATTTCCAGCACGTCGGAAGTGATCCGCGCTATCACATCCCCCTTTCGCTTTTCGGAGTAAAAGGAAATCGGGAGATCCGTGATTTTTTGGTACATGGCATTGCGAATATCCTTCAAAACCCCATTTCTAAGAAAAGTAATGAAGTACATGGCCAGATAGTTGAACAGGTTCTTTAGAAGAAACAGCACCAGTACCAGTCCGATAACCAGCACCAATCCTTTCATTTCATCATCCCCGGAATATTGCGTGACCCTATAGTTCATGTATTCCTGAAGGTAGTCCTTGATATGTCGGAGGCCGGTGTAGACCGGTTCTACATGCACTTTATTGCCCTTATCGAACAACACGTCCAACATCGGGATCAGGGCCGCAAAGGAAAGTGCACTGAACAGCGCGTAGAGAACATTGAAGAAGATATTGAGATAACCGTACCTGGTATAGGGCTTTGCAAAGCGAAGGATTTTTTTAAAATACTCCATTAATCGAGTTTGAGTTCCTTGAGGATACGGGCTAATTTGGCATCCAGTTGGGCTTCCACTTTTTTGAAGTCCGAGGCGTTTTCCAAGGTCGTATTGGTGCTAAAGTAAAATTTTATCTTGGGTTCGGTTCCACTGGGCCGAGCCGCCATACGGGTGCCATCTTCGGTGGTGTAGATCAATACGTTCGATTTTGGAATGGAGATCGTACGGACCTCCCCGGTGGCCTGGTTTCGCGATGTGGAGGTGTTGTAGTCGTCTATGACGATTACCTTGGAACCATCGATTTCCGCAACTGGATTTTCCTTGAAATCGATCATCATCTGCTCTATTTCCTCGGCCCCTGACATCCCCTTTTTGGTAAGGGACACCAATTTCTCCCTATAAAAGCCGTACTCGACATAACATTGGATCAAATCCTCGTAGAAGGAACTGCCGCTGGCTTTTGCGTTCGCGGCAATCTCACAGGCCAGCAGGGTAGCGGTCACGGCGTCCTTGTCGCGCACGAAGTCGCCCACCATATAGCCGAAACTCTCTTCGCCCCCGCCAACAAAGTACTGTTCCGGGAAATCCTTGATCATCTTGGCGATCCATTTAAACCCGGTCAACGCGGTTTTGCATTCCACTTCGTATGCTGTTGCCAAGGCATTCATCATGGGCGTCGAAACGATTGTTGAAGCAATGAATTCCTTGCCGGAAAACCCTTTTGACCTACGTTGCTCCAAAAGAAACTTCGTCATCAAGATCATGGTCTGGTTGCCATTGAGCAGCTCGATCGTTCCCTCCAAATTTCGAACGGCGATACCCAGGCGATCGCTGTCGGGGTCGGTGCCCACCACCATATCCGCCCCGATTTCCTCTGCTTTGGCAATGGCGATGGACAAAGCCTCTGGTTCTTCGGGATTGGGCGATTGCACGGTCGGAAAGTCACCGTCCGGTTTTGCCTGCTCTTCGATGATCGTCACATTTTGGTAGCCTGCACGTTTCAATACTTCCGGAATGGCCGTAATGGAGGTGCCGTGGAGAGAGGTAAAAACAATCTTGAAATCGTCCTTCCCTTTGGCGTTAAAATTGCCATTGGCCACGGAAGCATTGATGAACGCCTCATCTACCTGCTTGTCGATACGCCGGATCAGGCTGTGATCCGCTCTAAAATTAATATCCTCAAAGGACAATTTGTTGATCTCAGAGATGATTTCCCCATCCTGGGGAGGAACAATTTGCCCCCCATCCGTCCAATAGACCTTATAGCCGTTGTATTCAGGGGGATTGTGGGAGGCGGTCAATACAATACCCGCATGGCAATCCAGAAAACGGACCGCGAACGAGAGCTCCGGGGTGGTACGAAGTTCTGAAAACAAGTATACTTTGATGCCATTTGCCGAAAAGACCTCAGCGACGGTCTGTGCCAAGGTATCGCTGTTGTGGCGACAGTCGTAAGCGATCACCACTTTAATATCCTTGCCCGCGTACACCTTGTTGAGGTAATTGCCCAGGCCTTGGGTGCTTTTGCCCAGGGTGTATTTGTTTATTCGGTTCGTGCCCACGCCCATGATGCCCCGCATTCCGCCTGTCCCAAACTCCATATCCTTGTAGAACCGATCTTTTAGTTCCTCGGTATCGGTTTGGATCAGCGTTTCGATTTCCTTTTTGGTGTCCGCATCAAAAAAATCGGTCAGCCAACTTTTGGCAGTGTTTAATATGGCATCCATGGTTACTGTTTAAGAACCCAAAATTACATTAGAAAATCGAAACATATATTAATTTGGTCAGTTTTCGGCCACCGGCCCCGGTATTTCACCCGTACCAACGGAAGTTGGCGATCAAAAAAGTCAATCGTTCAATGTTTTTTCAATAGTATAGCGCGGTTCGTTCTTTCTTGAACGGATCATTATCTCTCCCAAAAACCCAGCTAAAAACAACTGTGTTCCTATGATCATCGCCGTAAGCGCGATAAAAAATTGGGGGCGATCTGTAATCAATCTCCCTGTCGGATCAATGAAGAGCTTGTCGATTCCCAAGTACAGTGAAAATCCAAATCCTATCATGAACATCATTACGCCGAGGGCTCCGAAAAGGTGCATGGGCCGTCTTCCAAATTTGGAGACGAACCAAATGGTGATCAGGTCCAAAAAACCGTTGATAAATCTTTCCATTCCAAATTTTGTTTTACCGTATTTTCTGGCTTGGTGCAGCACTACCTTTTCCCCGATGTTCATGTAACCCGCACTTTTGGCCAACACCGGGATATAGCGGTGCATTTCACCGGAAACCTCGATATTCTTTATTACCTCTTTGCGATAGGCTTTTAATCCACAGTTGAAATCGTGGAGTTTTACACCGGAGGTACGCCGTGCCGCCCAGTTGAAGAGTTTGGAGGGCATGTTTTTGAACAGGATCGAATCGTACCTTTTTTTCTTCCACCCCGACACCAGGTCAAAATGTCCTTCGCTGACCATTCGGTACAGCTCAGGGATTTCTTCCGGATTGTCCTGTAGGTCGGCATCCATGGTAATGACCGCGTCGCCTTGTGCCATGTGGAAACCCGCATGCAGTGCCTGTGACTTTCCGAAATTCCGAAGAAAGCGGATGCCTTTCACGCAGGGGTTCTCCGAGCAGAGCGATGCGATGACCTTCCATGACCCGTCGGTACTGCCATCGTCGATAAACAGGATTTCGTAGGAAAACCGATTGGACCGCATGACCTGTACGATCCAATCGTGTAGTTCTCTTAGTGATTCTTCCTCGTTGAGCAAGGGGATTACAATGGATAGGTTCATCAAGTACTTCTGAAATAAGCATCAGAATTGGGCGGTGCCAACTGAAAGGTTCGTTTTGCAGATGCCATCCAACGGAAAGACACTGTTTTCCCTTGGATGAAAATCTATTCAAAAATACAACTTTGAACTTAATGTACCGCTACAGCGGAAAATTCCCTACCACAGGCCAATACTCTTTTCGCCATTCGCCCCATACACCATACCCGCTCAAAAAGAGCATAAAGCGTGCTGCATGGGACGATGGGATGCCACCTTAACTTTGCCAGGGATTCTAGTAAGCGGGCTTTTGCTTTTTCATGATCAAACCTCCCACAAATCCGATGATCAGGCCCAGAACGATGTTCATGATGATGATTACGGGATAACTGAGCCAAGCGAATTTCTTTTGCATCTCGATCCCCTGATCCATTTGCTCTTCCGTAAGCTGTGGATTATCGGCCATGGCCTTTTCTTTTCCAATTTCGTACATCGTATCCATATAATCGGGTTCGATCACATTGGAAAGGAGGGCAAAATAGATCAGTCCGATAATACCGGCTATAAGTGCCGTCCCAGTGCCTATCTTGAGAGCCTCCGATATAGTTAGAAACCCATTATTGGCCTTTCTGAACTGGAATATCGCCAACATTATGGCTGCTATCATTAACACGATTTGGGTGCCCTGAATAGCAAAGCCTTGTTCATAATGCATGTCCAAAGAAAAGAGCATGACTCCGAAAATTACGCTCACAAGACCCAGTAGGAGTCCAAAATTTAATGCAAATTTTCCCGTTTTTGGTGTATTTTCTTCCATTGTGTAAAATTTTTAGGTTGTTTAAAGTGTTAGTTGTTCTTGGACGCCTTTTGTTACATCTAAAGGTACAATAATTTGTTTCGTTTTTTTATGGATTAAAATTGCGGGTTTCTGAAAATTGGTTAAATTTGCAGCCTGAAATTGAGCAGAAACAACTCTTATTAGCGATGAAGAAAGACATACACCCAGAAAATTATAGATTGGTGGCATTCAAAGACATGTCCAACGACGATGTCTTCCTTACCAAGTCCACAGCGGAAACCAAGGAAACCCTCTCAGTGGATGGTGTGGAGTATCCATTGGTGAAGTTGGAGATTTCAAGAACATCGCATCCTTTCTATACCGGAAAGGCCAAGTTTTTGGATACTGCAGGTCGAATAGATAAGTTCAAGAGCAAATACGACAAATTCAAAAAGGCAGCCCCGGTTGCTGAAAAGGCAGAAGCCCCAAAGGTAGAGGCGAAGCAGGAAGAAGAATAAACTCCACCACATAGGAATAATGGGCCCCCGAATCGTTTCGGGGGCTTTTTTTTGTCTCCGTCCTTTATTGTCTGTCCAGGGCGCGATCGGTTCGCCCAAAAAGCGGACATTGCCCTAGGGAATGTACCCATTAATCGAAATTGGGAATAGTTGTCCTTCCAGAATCCCTATTTTTGTCCTAAATATCCAGACCATGAACTATATTCTTTTCGATGGGACCGTCAGGAACAACCTACTGCCGTTTACCTTTACCCGACCCGTAGCGGATATTCGAGTGGGGATCATGACCATTCGAGAGAAGTGGGAAAGGTATCTTGGAAGCACCACGACCACGATCACAGAGGACTATCTTTCGGACAAATTCCCCATGGTGGAGATGGAGGAAAATGTGCTTATCAACGCCTCTTACCTTCCCAATGGGTCCTTGGTGGACATGGTTGTGAAACTCAGGGAGAACGAGGCGATCTTTAAAGGAGAGGAGGTCATTGCCTTTTATTCAAAAGGGACCCAGGAAGAAGTTGATTTTTCGAGCTACCGGCAAATTGAGTTTAATGATGGGGTGCTCCAAATCGTGAATACCTGGGATATTTTTTCCAAGAACGGGGAGGCGCTCCAGGCCGACTTCGACTTTCTTACCGCCGGAAGGAAAAGTGCTCCAATCTCTGGTACCAACCATTTGATACATCCGGAAAACATATTTTTGGAAGAAGGGGCAAGCGTGGAATACAGTGTGCTCAACGCTACCGAGGGACCCATCTATTTGGGCAAGGATTCACAGGTATGGGAGGGCAATCTAATTCGAGGGGCGTTCGCCCTTTGTGATAATGCCGTGGTAAAGATGGGGGCCAAGGTCTATGGGGCCACCACCATCGGCCCATATGGAAAAGTTTGCGGGGAGATCAGCAATTCGGTAATTTTTGGATATTCCAGCAAAGGACATGAAGGCTACCTGGGAAATGCCGTACTGGGCGAGTGGTGCAATATTGGGGCAGATTCGAACAATTCCAACCTTAAGAACAACTATGCCAAGGTCCGTATGTGGAATTACGGATCGGAGAGTTTCGAGCAAACCGGACTCCAGTTTTGTGGTTTGATGATGGGGGACCACAGCAAAACGGCCATTAACACGATGTTCAACACCGGTACGGTCATCGGGGTGAACTGCAATATTTACGTACCCGGTTTCCCGAGGAATTTTGTGCCCAGTTTTAGTTGGGGAGGGGCGTCGGGCTTTTCCACATATACCACTTCAAAGGCCTTTGAGGCCGCCGAGGTGATGATGGCCCGCAGGGGAGTGGTGTTCGATGAAACGGAGGCCAAGATCTTGGAACACGTTTTCGAGCAGACCAAAAAGTGGCGGAATTACTGAAAGCGGGGACCCAGGGCCCAGCTTTCGACCCCAAAAGACAAGGGTATCCATAACCCTTTAATTGCCCACCACCCCCGTACATGTCCAGAATCTATTTTTGAGTATATTTGCAGTCCTAAAATCCACACCGGCACAATGAGGAAAAAAGTCGCGTTTCATACTTTGGGCTGCAAGCTCAACTTTTCGGAAACCTCCACGATCGCAAGAGGTTTTGTACAGGAGGGTTTTGAACGTGTGGACTTTTCCGAAGTGGCCGATATGTACGTGATCAATACTTGTTCGGTCACCGAGAACGCGGATAGGAGGTTCAAAACCATTGTAAAACAGGCGCTGAAATTGAATCCCGAGGCCTTCGTTGCCGCTGTAGGGTGTTATGCCCAGCTAAAGCCGGAAGAATTGGCGGCAGTGGATGGGGTGGACTTGGTGCTGGGAGCGACTGAAAAGTTTCGGATTACCGACTATCTCAACGACCTGGTCAAAAATGAACGGGGCGAGGTGCATTCCTGCGAGATCGAAGCTGCCGATTTTTACGTTGGCAGTTATGCCATCGGCGATAGGACCCGGGCATTTTTAAAGGTACAGGATGGATGTGATTACAAATGCACCTATTGTACCATTCCACTGGCTCGTGGGATTTCACGAAGCGATAGTTTACAGAACGTTTTGGACAAAGCCACCGAAATTTCCGCCAAGGGCATTAAGGAAATTGTACTGACCGGTGTGAACATAGGGGATTATGGCAAAGGGGAGTTCGGTAACAAAAAACACGAACATACTTTTTTGGAACTGATCAGGGCCCTGGACAAGGTTCCAGGTATCCAGCGGGTACGGATTTCGTCCATAGAACCCAATCTTTTGAAGAACGAGACCATCGATTTCGTCGCGGACAGCGATTCATTCGTGCCGCATTTCCACATCCCCTTGCAAAGTGGGAGCGACACGATCTTAAAAAAGATGAAGCGCCGGTACCTGGGCCAATTGTATATAGATCGCGTCCACAGGATAAAAGAGGCCATGCCGCATGCCTGTATCGGGGTGGATGTCATCGTCGGGTTCCCGGGTGAGACCGATGAAAACTTTTTGGAAACCTATCATTTTCTTAATGAACTCGACATATCGTACCTGCATGTCTTTACCTATTCGGAGCGCGACAATACACTTGCCGCTACCATGGGGGATGTGGTGCCAAAGCACATAAGGAACAAACGCAGCAAGATGTTGCGGGGCCTGTCGGTAAAAAAAAGAAGGGCGTTTTATGAGAGTCAATTGGGTACCCACCGCACCGTACTTTTTGAAGGCGAAAACAAGGAAGGGTACATCCATGGATTCACCGAAAACTATATAAAGGTAAGGGCGCCCTGGAACCCTGATCTTGTGAACGCCCTTCACTTTGTGGAGCTTTCCAACATTGACGAAGAAGGTACGGTGCGTTTTGGGTCTGCAAGGAAAATAGCCACGGTTTGAGCGGGGTATCCTTGCAAGCCTGGCTTCTGGAGACGTACCGACCGGGATTTCCCCGATAATTCTGAAAACACAGTTCCCTAAAATGGTTTTGTGCTTGGCAAGGGCCCACAAAAAAACCTCCCGTTCGGGAGGCTAGCTTTTTAGTGTTGGTTTTCTTTTAGATGCGAATGCCGACGGGTAGCATTTCCTTGTACTGTCGGTTCTTGCGTAAAAATCCTGCGATTTGGGGACTTGTCGGTACAACTCTTAGGTTTTTTTCTTGAATGTGGTGGAGTACCGATTTAATAAAATCTTCTTTGAACTCGTTTTTGGTGATTTCCTCAGGAATGACCAACTTGGTCAAAAAGACTTTTCGCTCTTGCGAAGAATACTCAATTTTGGCCAGATGTCCGTTGACCCTAGTTTCAAATTGACGCAAGAAACTGTTGTCCTTAATTTCTACTTCATTCATATAGTTTGATTTTAAAATTGGTCTTTAGACAAAAAAATTACGATGTTCCCAAATCGTAATTTCTATAAAAGGCGTAAAAGTTAAAAGGTGTGGCTATTTTAACTTGCGGATACAAAAGTAGTAAAAAAAATGCTAATTTCCTAGCCAAATTCAAGCTCCCCAAAATGATGGAGGACAAAATCCATGTTTATTTTATGCCGGGAATGGCGGCCAATCCGTCCATTTTCAAAAACATTGACCTCCCTGAACCCCAATTTGAAAAACATTTGTTGGAATGGTTCGTTCCCGAGATGGGGATGTCCCTTTCCGACTACGCTTTGGAGATGGCCAAAAAGATCGAACACGATGATCCCGTTCTGGTCGGGGTCTCTTTCGGTGGCATGTTGGTGCAGGAAATGGCACGGTATGTGCACACCAGAAAAGTAGTGCTGGTCTCCAGCGTGAAACATGAGTCCGAACTGCCCAAGCGCATGATCTTTGCCAAGTACACAAAAATACATAAGCTCCTTCCGACGGGGTTGGTGAACAACGTGGAGCTTTTGGCAAAATATGCCTTTGGCGAGACCGTTACGAAGCGTCTGCAGTTGTATGAAGAATATCTTTCCATCCGGGACAAGTACTATATCGATTGGTCGATCGATCAGATTGTGAACTGGCGCCGGACCTATAGCCCTGATGGATTGGTGCACATACATGGTGAGAAGGACGCGGTTTTTCCGATTGGAAATATTTCGGATTGCATTCCGGTCAAAAATGGTACACATACCATGATCATTCATCGGGCAAAATGGTTTAATCAACACCTTCCCACAATTATTTTGCAATAAGTAAGTTGTATTAATACCTTTGAAAAAACCCTTAGAAGAAAAAAATTATGAAGACCTTGAAGAATATTTTGATGTTGTTGGGTGTGTTTTTTGTGATCAGTACCCTGGTATTTGCCGTCCAGAACGGGAATATCGATTCGGGCGACATGGCAGAAAATGAGGGTGTTGGGGAAAACAAAGGATATCGCATCACGTCCATAGATATTCCGGAAGATTTGAATTTTGCCGGGGAAACCGTACCTCTTAGCGATCCCGAAGTGCTGGAAAGGGTGGATAGGGAGTTCCTAGTAAATACCTATTGGCAGTCGAATGCGGTATTGCTCATTAAGAGGGCCCATAAGTATTTCCCTATCATAGAACCTATTTTGGCCAAAAATGGCATTCCGGACGATTTTAAGTATTTGGCCGTAGCGGAGAGCGGATTGCAAAATGTGGTTTCCCACGCTGGGGCAACGGGTTTTTGGCAGATCATGAAAACCACCGGAAGGGAATATGGGCTGGAGGTAAATTCCAATGTCGATGAGCGCTATCACCTGGAAAAGGCCACGGAGGTAGCTTGTGAGTATCTTAAGAAGTACAAGGAAAAGTTTGGCACGTGGACCCTTGCCGCCGCTTCCTACAATGCCGGTCCGGGAGCGATCAATAAATTTTTGGGCATTCAAAAAGCAGAAAATTATTACGACCTGCTACTGGGTGAGGAAACGGGGCGCTATGTTTTTCGGATCATGGCCATTAAGGAAATATTGAACAGTCCCGAAAAGTATGGCTTCATCCTGGAGAAAGATGATATGTATTCGGCCGTGCCCACCTTTAAGGTAGAGGTGGCCGAACCTGTTTTGAGTTTCGCGGACTTTGCAAAACAATACGAGATCAACTACAAAATTTTAAAACGCCATAATCCGTGGTTGCGCCAGCCGCATTTGAACAACCAGTCCAAAAAGAAATACACTATCGAAATTCCCAACAAGGGGTATTACCGGATGGGCCGATAGCCCAACCTTAAATTTTCTTCATCTGTTGCTGCATCATTTTGATCTGCTCGGTGAGCATGTTGTTTTTGTCCAATTTTTTGGCCTCTTGTAAAAGGGTAGTGGCTTCGCGTTTGCGCCGTTTCTGCATGGCTATGCCCGCAAGGCTCAATTTGGCCATGGCGACATCGTAGTCCATTGTCAATCCCAACTTCAATGCCTTTTTAAAATACTTTTCTGCCTGGGTCAAATTCTTTTGGGAATGGATTATGCCATGCAGGTAGTTGTAATAGCCCTGCTGTTTTTTGGTAAGGGCAGATTCGGGACTGCTGATCTTGTCCAACCACTTTTGGGTACCTGTAAGGTCCTGTTTGCGCATGCGCAAAAATGCCAATAGGATCATCTCATTCCTAAAATAAAGAAAAACGAAGATCGAGGAGAGCAATATCAAGAAGATTCCATTGCCAATATTTCCTTCATAAAATTGGTAGCAGGAATAGGCGATGATCAATGCGGAGATGACCAGTTTAATATTTTTGTTGAACATGTTATTCTTTGATTAGTTGATAGGTAATGGTTGATTTTATCGTTGTCGGAATTTCTTTGTCCCCCAGTTCCGCCATGGTGGCCACGCCTTCCGATACCCCTTCGACCTTCATGCTTTGCACAAAGCCAGAAGTTCTATCGGTGGTTATTTCGGTTTGTTGGGTGCCCGTGAGCTTCATGGTGGTATTGGGTTCCTCGACATCCATGATCACTTCCGCGGCACCACTGATTTCAGCGCTTGTATCGGACAGTGCGTTCAAGGTCCATGTGTTTTTCGCCTTCAATTTCCCCGAGTATTCGTTCTCCCATGTATCGCCCACCTGAAGATCGGTCCCGGAGTAGATAAAGGTCATCTGCTCATAACTGTTCGACAAGGCCTCTGACCCAAATTCCTTTTCCAAGGATTTTTTCATCATATCTCTGGAGAATTCGTCCTCCAATCCCGAGGCCTCGGCCATTCGGATCACCAAACTGTCCCCGCCCTTGACTTCGAGAATATCACCTGTCCTGGCCAAGGTCAAAGCGACGGGATTATCCAGAAGGCTATGGAAAACCTGCGATTGTTGGTCACCTTCCTGCACCTCTTTGGCCTTGATGTTCATCAACTCGCCCTGGATGCTCGAGGTCACCTTCATATTAAGATCTTTAAAGCGCAGTGCTATTTCGTAATATCCGTCTTTTTCCCCCACCACTTTAAATTCCAATACACCGTCAATGGTATTGGTCACTTCATGAAGGGCACCGTCCATATCCTGCATAATCACCTGTTCCGCCTCTTGTTTTATGGTAAAGACATCATCTTTTTTGAGGTGATAGCCCAAGGAGGTCTGGGCAAAGCCCAAGGTCCCGCAGAACAGTGGGAAAAGGAAATTTAGAGCGAATCGCTTCATGGGTTCGGGGAGTTCTTTTTAAACAGTGCAAAAGTAATAAAAACAAATCGAAACCCGGCGGTCGAATAGTGTATCCGTACCTTCGCAAGAACACGATTTTTAACTTGTGACCTACATTGTTCCGGGCAAAGGATGCTGGAGGGGCCATCTTTTTGAAAACAAGGTCCCGGGAAAAAATAAATATGCCAAGGAGACAAAACATTTTTTTAAATGCACTTGCCAAAGCAAAAACTCTTTGTATATTTGCGCCCAGTTTTGGGAGGCATCCCACAGAACATCACAATAACGAAAAGGTAAAAAAATGCCAGGTCAGAAAAGAACATATCAGCCATCAAAAAGGAAGAGAAGGAACAAACACGGTTTTAGGGAGCGTATGGCGTCTGTAAACGGAAGAAAGGTCCTCTCCAGAAGAAGGGCCAAGGGAAGAAAGAAATTAAGTGTATCCTCTGAACCGAGACACAAAAAATAATGATTCGACTTTTTTAAAATATAGAGGTGTTACTTTTCCGAAAGTAGCACCTTTTTTCATGCCTTTCAATGTCGTAGAATTCAAATTATATATAACTAAATTTACAAATGCCAAAAAGGAAAGATTTAAAGTCAATTTTGATTATTGGTTCAGGTCCGATCATCATCGGACAGGCCTGCGAGTTCGATTATTCAGGATCTCAAGCGCTGCGCTCCCTGCACGAGGACGGCATCGAAACTATTTTGATAAACAGCAATCCGGCAACGATCATGACCGATCCCGCCATGGCCGATCATATCTATTTAAAACCATTGACGACTAAATCGATCATTGAGATATTGCGTGAGCACCCCCAAATCGATGCGGTATTGCCGACAATGGGTGGACAAACGGCGCTGAACCTATGCATTGAAGCCGACGAGAAAGGGATTTGGAAAGATTTCGATGTGGAAATCATCGGGGTGGACATCGAAGCTATCAATATCACGGAAGACAGGGAAAAGTTTCGGGAGCTAATGTTGAAAATTGGAGTGGGAATGGCCCCCCAAGCAACCGCCACCTCCTTTCTAAAGGGAAAAGAGATCGCTCAGGAGTTTGGTTTCCCCCTGGTCATTAGGGCTTCCTATACCCTGGGTGGTGCCGGGGCATCCATCGTGTACAAACCAGAAGATTTTGACGAGCTTCTCAGTAGGGGGCTGGAAGTGTCGCCCATCCATGAGGTAATGATTGACAAAGCCCTTATGGGATGGAAGGAATATGAACTGGAACTGCTTCGGGATAAGAACGACAACGTGGTCATCATCTGTACCATCGAGAATATGGACCCCATGGGCATACATACCGGGGATTCCATTACCGTGGCCCCTGCGATGACCCTGTCGGACCGCACTTTTCAGAAAATGAGGGACATGGCCATCCACATGATGCGCAGTATTGGGGATTTTGCAGGGGGATGTAACGTACAATTTGCCGTAAGTCCCGATGACAAGGAAGATATTATCGCCATCGAGATCAACCCAAGGGTTTCCCGATCTTCCGCATTGGCATCGAAGGCCACCGGATACCCGATCGCCAAGATTGCTTCCAAATTGGCCATTGGCTATCACTTGGATGAACTGGACAACCAAATAACCAAATCGACATCGGCGCTGTTCGAACCCACCTTGGACTATGTGATAGTAAAAATTCCCCGATGGAATTTTGACAAGTTCGAAGGCTCCGACAGAACGTTGGGCCTACAGATGAAATCGGTAGGAGAGGTCATGGGTATCGGGCGCTCCTTCCAGGAAGCCTTGCACAAGGCCACCCAATCGCTCGAGATCAAAAGAAATGGCCTGGGGGCCGACGGAAAGGGCTACAAGGACTACGACCAGATCATCGGCAAATTAACCATTCCCAGTTGGGACAGGGTATTCGTAATCTACGATGCCATTCAAATGGGCATTCCCCTGAGCCGGATCCACGAGATTACCAAAATCGATATGTGGTTCCTAAAGCAGTATGAGGAACTGTACCAGTTGGAAAAGGAAATTTCGAAATATACCATTGCCAGCCTGTCCCGTGAGCTTCTGTTGGAAGCCAAGCAAAAAGGCTTTGCCGATAGACAAATCGCCCATATGCTGGACTGTTACGAGAGTGAGGTCTACAACAAGCGCACGGAGCTGAACATAAACCGGGTATATAAATTAGTCGATACCTGTGCCGCCGAATTTGAGGCGATGACCCCATATTACTACTCCACTTTTGAAGCAGAGATCGAAACGGCCATTGGGGAGCGCTATGTAGCGAACGACAGCGTGGTTTCGGATAAGAAGAAAATTGTAGTGCTCGGTTCGGGCCCCAACCGGATAGGACAGGGCATCGAGTTCGATTATTGTTGTGTCCACGGGGTATTGGCGGCTGCGGAATGTGGCTATGAGACCATTATGATAAACTGCAATCCGGAGACGGTCTCGACCGATTTCGATACGGCCGACAAATTGTACTTCGAACCGGTGTTCTGGGAACATATCTATGATATCATCCGGCATGAAAAACCGGAAGGCGTCATCGTCCAACTGGGCGGACAGACGGCCCTGAAACTGGCGGAAAAACTGTCGAAGTACGGAATTAAGATCATAGGGACCAGTTTTGAATCCCTGGATCTGGCGGAGGACCGTGGAAGCTTTTCGGAACTGTTGAAAGCCAATGATATTCCCTTCCCCCAATTCGGGGTTGCGGAGACCGCCGATGAGGCGCTACAGCTCTCGGATGAACTGGACTTTCCCTTGCTGGTAAGACCTTCATATGTCTTGGGCGGACAAGGGATGAAGATTGTTATCAATAAGGAAGAGTTGGAGGCCCATGTGGTAGACCTGCTCCGAAAAATCCCCAACAACAAGCTGTTACTGGACCACTATCTGGATGGTGCCATTGAAGCAGAGGCCGATGCCATCTGCGATGGGGAAGATGTTTATATCATCGGCATTATGGAACACATAGAACCCTGTGGTATCCATTCGGGCGACTCGAACGCCACCTTGCCACCGTTCAACCTGGGCGAGTTTGTGATGCAACAGATCAAGGACCATACCAAGAAAATTGCCTTGGCCTTGAATACCGTAGGGCTCATCAACATTCAGTTCGCCATTAAGGACGATATGGTGTATATCATCGAGGCAAACCCAAGGGCGTCGCGAACGGTCCCCTTTATCGCAAAGGCCTATCAAGAGCCCTATGTGAACTATGCAACGAAGGTCATGCTGGGCGAGAAAAAGGTTCGGGATTTTGATTTTAAACCGGAACTTCAGGGCTTTGCCATTAAACAGCCCGTGTTCTCGTTCAACAAATTCCCGAATGTAAACAAGAACTTGGGTCCCGAAATGAAAAGTACGGGAGAAAGTATCCTGTTCATCGACAGCTTAAAAGATGATGAGTTCTATAACCTATACGCCCGTAGAAAGATGTATCTAAGCAAGTAACGCAAGGCCTGGAAACGGCTGCTGTATGGTATGGCCCAATGTCCTTACCTATGGATTTATCTGGATGGCATCGCATGTGCCGACAAAGGGAACACCGGTGCTGTTAAAGGCGTAGGTAATCAATCCGATATACACCTTCTCCCCATATTCCGGGGCCGTGCCCGGTAGGTCTCCGGAGCCGTTGTACAAGGTCCAATCGTCCGCGATGGTTTGATAGTCCAAATTTGGAACTTGCCAGTACACGCTCAAGGTCCGATCTTCGTTCCCCACGATTCGGATATCGGCCCTTCCGTCCGGCACGGTACCCGCGCCAATGTCATTAACGGAGGAATCTCCATCCAAGGTGTTTTTCCCTTCGATCGTAAAGGCCGTAGACCCTCTATGGCCCACCACCACATGTGACGAGTTGATAGAGCTAAAATCTTCCACATGAACCTGTACACCGGAAAAGTTGTAAGGGGCATTGTTGGAAGTGGGAGCGGTCTGGGAATCGTCCAAAGTGCCGATCCCGATATTTCGTGCAATAAATTCAAACGGGAAGGATACCAATTTGGCATCCAGCCTTCCCTGATCTTCGTTAAAATGGAGGGTTACATTGTCAGTATTGTCGGTAAGCGCGGCCCGGTACCTTCCGTCCACCCTTCCCACCTCCGGCAGGGCCGAAGCGTTATTGGTGATATAGTCGACCAGGGCACCGGTTCCTTCGAAAGCATCGGCGACCTTGGTATTGTCATTGGCCCCGCCATCCGTTTTATCTCCTGGGGGGTCACCACTATCGGGGATGAGCACATCAATGGATTCTGCCTCGGTGTTGGAGCAAGAGAGGCATATCAGCAACAAGGGCAACAAACAAAACTTTTTCATGACCAAAGCTATTTATCTTAGTGCCCCATGTAATAACGTCGGTTTATTGCAATTTGTATACTGGACCGGGATAATATTTGGACCAGCACCACGAAACCCTTTGTTTTATGCAGTACCGAGGCCTTCAGGGCATTTGAAAAATACGAAGCCCGGTTTGGAGATACACCTGGAAATAGAGCATATTGCCGTGCGTTTGTCGTTCATGGCCCAAAGAAAACCTGGGCCCTTGTGCGAAAGTTTGGTGAAAAATATATCGGGATGCATAAAAAAAGCCGTCCCATGGACGGCTTTCCAACCAACTTAACCTAAGCGATCTCAATTCACTTTCTCATAAACAATTTCTTGGGATCCTTTCTAATTTTTGGCCTTTGGCGAATCCGGGGCGGTCAGTTTGAACAATGAGAACGCGGCAATCCCCATTACGATATCGCGTACCGCAACATCCAAATACGTTCCTCCCAAAATCAAGGTCAGTGCGATCAATACCAGCCAGGCGGCCACGATCGCCGCGCCGATCCTGGTTTTGAACAGCACCAAAATACCCGCGACAATTTCGATAATTCCGATCAGGCCCATGAACGTGCCGGATTCCAAGGGCAGCATCTCGGCAATCCCGGGCGAAAGGTATTGGGGCCAGTCGGTGAGAAGATTTGTGAACTTGTCGAATCCAGCTACTATGGGTACAAATCCAAAGGTGTATTTCAATAGGTTGACAACCGTGTTTTTGTTCGAATTCATAAGCTTTTTTATTTTGAGTTTGTTAGCTTTTGATTGCGAAACCCGAAAAAGGTTACAAAATTTTGTAACTTTTTTAGAATTAATCCATCAAAGGGATAAACCATTTAAAATGAAAGCACTGCGGGGAGTAGATGTTAAGGACAATACAATATCGGACGAGGACACGATCAAAAGGATCGTTTTGGGAGAGAAAGAATTGTACGAGCTTTTGATGAGGCGATACAATCAGAAGCTCTATAGGGTGATGGTGGGATATTTGGGAGACGGTGAGGACATCGCCGATACCATGCAGGATACCTATTTGAAGGCCTATGAAAAATTACATCAATTTAAGTTCAATTCCAGTTTTTCAACTTGGTTGATCCGGATAGGGATAAACGAAGCATTGGCGAGCATACGCTACAAAGGAAAACACCTACAACTGAACCGGATGTCCCAAGATGCCCAGGATAATCTTTTAGCAAAACCAGAAGTGTCGTATCCCAATCCCGAGAAGAAAATTATTCAGCAAGAAACCAAACAGCTATTGGAACGTGCCATAGCGAAGTTGGACCCAAAATATAGGGTAATCTATATTCTGCGCGAAATTGAGGGCATGTCCATAGCCGAAATCGTCGATTGTCTGGAAATAACGGTTTCCAACGCAAAAGTACGTTTGCACCGTGCCAGGCTCATGATCAAGAAAGAACTTTTTGGGTCCTCCTTAACACAGGACATGTATGAGTTTGGATCCACTAAATGCGATGTATTGGTGGAAAAAGTAATGTTTTTGATATAACAATCGGCAGACCCGACGGTTTTTGGATAATCGGCCGGGGTTCAAATCGAAATGGGCTAGGTCAATTTCCCTTCCGCGTACAATCTTCTGATCTCTTTTTTATTAAATTTTCCCACGCTGGTCTTGGGCACTTCCCCAAGGAACACATATTGATCGGGGATTTGGTATTTGGCAAAATCGCGTCCTAGGAACTCCATCAGTTCCTTTGGTGTGACCGTCTCATTCTTATCGGCCAGGACGACACTTGCCAAGGGTCGTTCCGACCAAGTAGCATCGGGTATGGCAATCACCGCGGCTTCCTTGATCCTGGGATGGGACATGAGCGCGGATTCCAGGGCCACACTCGATATCCATTCCCCTCCGCTTTTGATCAGATCTTTGGTCCGATCGGTAATTTGCATATAGCCATCGGCATCGATTGTGCTGACGTCCCCGGTCCGAAACCACCCATCCTTCGTGAAATTTTCCTGGTTGTGCGTCTTAAAATAGGAATGGAGCACCCAGGCCCCTTTCACCTGCAGTTCGCCCATGGTCTTTCCATCCCTTGGTGCAATGGATCCATCGTCCATTACGATCCGCATTTCGATTCCCGGAAATTCCGTGCCCTGTTTGGCCCGTATTTCCAATTGTTCCTTCTGGCCTAACTGGGCGTGCTTGCGCTGTAATCGAGACACGGTCCCCAGAGGCGAGGTCTCCGTCATTCCCCAGGCATGCACCCCGCGGATGCCAAAGTCCCTCTCAAAGCCGTCTATGAGACTGGCCGGCAGGGCGGAACCTCCCACCAAATATTCCTGGAGCGCCAGCTTTTCCTTGGGAGGGTTTTTTTTCATGGCCTCGTAAACCCCCAACCAAATAGTGGGCACCCCGTTGGCCTTGGTTATTTTTTCCTTTTGGAGCATATCGATTATGGCTTCCGGTTGCAGGTGCAGGGAGGGCATCACCATATCGGCACCGGTTAGGACGCACATATAGGGGAAACCCCAGGCCATGACGTGAAATTGGGGTACGATCAACAGCACCACATCGCGGTTGCTGCAGTTCGCCGCGTTCGGGGCGAGGACGGTGGAGGCATGTAAATAGGTCGACCGGTGCGAGTACAGGACGCCCTTGGGCAAGCCTGTTGTGCCACTGGTATAACACATGCCACAAGCCTGGTTTTCGTCAAGGGAGGGCCATTCAAATTCCTCGGATTGCCCCTCCAATAGATCCTCATAGTGCATAGTATTGGGCAAGGTGGTACTGAACCCCTCAGGGGCATTGATCAGCACATAACATTCCACGGTCTCGAGCTGTGCGGCAATTTTTTCCAGTAAGGGCGCCAAAGTGGCATCCACAAAAATGACTTTATCTTCGGAATGGTTAATGATAAATTCGGTCTGTTGGGAAGACAACCGAATGTTGATGGTATGGCAAACGGCGCCTATTCCGGGAATTCCGTAGTACAACTCAAGATGTTGGTAGTGGTTCCAGGCATACGTCCCCACCATATCACCTTTTGTAATTCCCAATTTCTGGGTGAGGACATTGGCCAACTTTTTGCACCTTTTGTGGAGGTCCCCAAAAGAATACGCATGCCGTGACCCGTCGGGGAGGTAGCTGATTACTTTTTTGTGTTGGAACGCCCGGTTGCCATATTCAAGAATGGCAGTGGTCGTTAGAGGGTATTGCATCATTAATCCTTCCATGGTCGAAAAAGTTTGGGTTAGGGGTGTATCTGTTCCATCGGTTTTGGGCGAACCCTTTAAAGTTAACCAATTTATATGGAAATGGAAGCAGGCGCAGGGAGTTCCATACGATTCCAAGTCGGTGGCAGGATTTTTTACGGACGGATCACTCCAAGGGGATGGCAAGGGCGGGATTTCCCCCTACGGATCCATAATCAAAGTACTTTGCATTCAGTCCTCCCAGTCCGTATGAAAAATACCCTCCCTATCCAAGCGTTCATAGGTATGTGATCCAAAATAGTCTCGCTGGCCCTGGATCAGGTTCAGTGGCAATCTTGAGGAGGTATAGGCATCAAAGTAGGTAAGGGAGTTCGACAGCCCCGGTAGGGGGATGCCATTTTTAACGGCAAGTGCCACCAGTTCCCTGGCAGAGCCCACTGTACTTTTCACTTTTTCGATAAAAGAAGGCGACAGCAACAAATTGGGCAGGGAGGCATCGGCCCTAAAAGCTTCGGTAATGTCGGCGAGCAAGCCCGCCCGGATAATGCAGCCCGCCCGCCATATTTTGGCGATTTCCGCAATGTCCAGTTCATAGCCGTACTCGTTAGAGGCATCGGCCAATTGGTGCAGCCCCTGTGCATAGGTCATGATAAAGGAGAAGAACAGCGCTTCTTCGGCCATCTTTTCAATTTCCCCCTTGTCCAATGTTTTGATCTTGGGCCGATCGTACAGCGCATCGGCCCTTATGCGTTCCTCTTTTAGGGCGGAAATTTCCCGCATGCTTACCGCAATATCGATCGAAGGGATGGGGATTCCCAGATCCATGGCATTCTGTGACGTCCATTTTCCTGTACCTTTCTGTTTGGCCTTATCCAAGATCTGATCCACAAGACGACCCTCTCCCAAGGCATCTTCCCGGGCGAATATTTTCGAGCTGATCTCGACCAAAAAGGATTGCAATCGACCTTCGTTCCATCTGGAAAATGTGGCCTGTAGCTCATCATTGCTAAAGTTTCCGGCCTTTTTGAGCAGGTCGTAGATTTCGGAGGTTAACTGCATCAAACCGTATTCGATGCCATTGTGCACCATTTTGACATAGTTTCCGGCCGATTTTGGACCTAAGTAAGCGACACAGGGTTCGCCTTGGTATTTGGCCGCCACTGCTTCAAAAATGGGCCGCACCGCGGAATAACCCTCTTTGGAACCTCCGGGCATGATACTTGGGCCCTTTCTGGCCCCTTTTGCCCCACCGGAAACACCAGCGCCAAAAAAGTGGATGCCCTTCTCCTTGAGATGGGCCTCTCGTCGGTCCGTATCGGTAAAGAAGGAATTTCCCCCATCGATCAAAATATCGCCCTTGTCGATATGGGGCAACAAGCTCTCGATTACCGCATCCACAATTTTTCCCGCCGGGACGAGCATCATAATTTTCCTAGGTTTGGACAGGCCTTTGACAAAGGTGCTGAGGTCCGCGGTCGCATTGACCTTGTCCAGGTCGCCACCTTCCTCCTTCAGTGCCTTTACCTTTTTATCATCGAGATCATTTCCGAAGGCCGTAAAGCCGTTGTCCGCTACGTTCAAGATAAAATTACGCCCCATGACCCCGAGGCCGATCAATCCAAAGTCGTATTGTTGCTCCATATATTTTGAGATATACTATTCCTAAAATTGGCGATAAATTCAAATTTAAATGAAAATATCCAGTTTAAGTTTGATTCCAGTTGGAAACTCCCTTTTGTTGGTTATATTTAGATTACTCTAGCGAACGATCCCCTTATGAAGAAGACAGAAAATCAAATGCTTATCATATTTGGCGCCTCTGGCGACCTTACTGCCCGCAAGCTGGTACCCGCGATCTATAATTTGTTCAAGGGCGGACACCTTCCCGAACATTTTGTGGTGCTGGGAGCGAGCCGATCGAATTTGTCCGATTCGGATTTCAGGCAAAAAGTGGTCCTGGAGAGCACATACCTACAGGGCAAGCTGAAAGGGGCCGCGGAAAATCATATCAAAACGTTTGCCGACAAGATTTTTTATACGGATTTGGGAAAGGACTATGATACCGACTATACCGCACTTAGTGGGAGAATAGCTGATTTGAACAAGGAACACCAGACGGACGAGAACTATATTTTTTACCTTTCCACACCCCCCAGCCTGTACGAAGCGATCGCCAAGAACATATGCGACCAGGGCCTATCGGACGAGTTGAACGGATGGAAACGCCTGATTGTGGAGAAACCTTTTGGATACAGTTTGGAGAGCGCCCGGCAATTGAACGAGGGCCTCCATCAGTACTTCAAGGAATCACAGATTTATCGGATCGACCATTATTTGGGGAAGGAGACCGTACAGAACCTATTGGTGACCCGCTTTGCGAACAGTATTTTTGAACCCTTGTGGAACCGGAACTACATCCACCATGTTGAGATTACCAATGCCGAAAGTGGCGGAGTGGAGAAGCGTGGCGGCTATTACGATAAATCGGGTGCCCTGCGCGACATGTTCCAGAACCATTTGCTGCAGATTGTTTCCCTGGTGGTCATGGAACCGCCTATTGGGCCCAACGCCGAAGAGATCAGGAATGAGAAAGTGAAGGCCTTGAAGTCGCTCCGTATCATGCGGGATGAAAAGACGCTGTACAAGAACACCATCCGTGCGCAGTATGTGGCTTCGGTAATAGATGGGGAGCCCGTAAAGGGCTATCGGGAAGAGGAGGGGGTCGATCCCGAATCTACCACGGAGACCTATGCGGCCATCAAATTTTTTGTCGATAACTGGCGGTGGGCCGATGTGCCCTTTTATGTGCGTACCGCCAAACGGATGCCGACCAAGGTCACCGAGGTGGTCATTCACTTTAAATCGCCGCACCATCAAATTTTCAAGGACTCCGGGATGGACAGCAAAGACAATAAATTGATCATCCGAATCCAGCCAGACGAAGGGATTCTGGTCAAGTTTGGGGTAAAGGTACCGGGTCAAGGCTTTAAGGTTGAGCGTGCCAATCTCGATTTTTATTACTCCAGTCTTACGGAAACCCATGTGATGGAGGCCTACGAACGTCTCCTGTTGGACGCCATGCAGGGTGATGCAACACTGTATGCCAGGGCAGACGAAGTGGAGGCTGCGTGGGAGTTTGTGGACCCTATTTTGGATTATTGGAAAAATGGGGAGGATGTCAAGGTGTATGGATACTCTGCGGGGGTATGGGGCCCGACCAATGCCGATGAATTGATCGACGGCATCGCCATGTGGCGCAATCCGGAAATGAACTTGGCCGACGACCCGGGGTTCTGTGTGATCTGCTAACGGAAAGGGCAGGGATCAAGCCCGAGCACCAAGTTCAAAATATGCCCGGTACGGTCACAGCAATGGTTTCGAACCAATTTTTCATGGTGCCGGACCTTTTTCCAATGGCTTTTTAAAATACGATTATGAAACCCAATATCTCAAATACGAAACAAGAACTCGCCCAGGATTTTTCCGGATATTTGGCCACTCTGCTCGCCTCAAAGGAAACTGCGCACATTGCCCTGTCGGGTGGCAGTACGCCCAAAGTGGTATTCGATGAACTTGCCGAAAATTTTACCGAGGACATCGATTGGGGCAAAATACATTTATATTGGGGCGATGAACGCTGTGTCCCACCTACGAATGCCGATAGCAACTATAAAATGACGGTGGACCATCTGATATCAAAAATTTCCATCCCGGACGAAAACATCCATAGGATCAGAGGGGAGGCGGATCCAAGGGATGAAGCGGAACGATATGCTGGGCTTCTCCAGGCCAAATTGCCAAAAAAAAATGGCGTTCCCCAATTTGATCTGGTCATTTTGGGTATGGGCGATGATGGACATACCGCATCCATTTTTCCCCATGAGATAGGCCTGTGGCATTCCAAGAAGCATTGTGAGGTCGCCGTCCATCCGGATTCGGGTCAGAAAAGAATCTCCATTACAGGATCTTTGATCAACCATGCGGCCGCGGTGGCCTTTTTGGTCACCGGGGAAAACAAGGCCGAAAAAGTAGGGGAAATTCTCGGGAAGCGAGGAAACTATCAAAAATATCCGGCGAGCTTGGTCCACCCGAAATCGGGCGGTTTGCTCTGGTTTTTGGATAAGGCCGCCGCCCAAGGAATTGTTTAGGGAAGGTTCTTGAGTTCAATTTTGATGTTTTCCTTGCCCAAGATGTCCAAATATGCTTGGACATCAAAGTTGTTTTCCTCAAATTGGGTGTCACGTTCAGAAGCTGCTTTTTTCCTAGATCTACTTCGCGCGAACCGTCGAACCCCATTTTTGTCCTGTACCAATAAGCCTGGGACAGGGACGCTTTTGCCCTGTGCATCTTTTGCGACCATGGTAAAATAAGAGGAGTTGCAGTGCCGTTTCTTTCCGGTGGTCACATTTTGCGATTCTACACGGACCCCGACCACCATGGAGGTACGACCGGTATAGTTGATGGAAGCCTTTAGCGTGAGCAATTCGCCCACTTCCACCGGATGGAGAAAGTCCACTCGGTTTACCGAGGCGGTTACACAGTATTTCTGTGAATGTTTGGAGGCACAGGCAAAGGCAATTTGATCCATCAGGCCCAAGATGTGCCCGCCATGGATCTTCCCTCCAAAATTGGAGTGGGAGGGAAGCATCAGTTCTGTGATGGAAAGCCTGGATTCACGAGCTGTTTTGAAGTCTTCCATAGTGTGTTTTTAAGTGTCAAGTTTGATGTGATGGGCGAAGCAATTCTTTCACCGGGCAGCAAAAGAGGGGTCGTTGGGACTATCTACTGCCAATCTCCTCGAAATCGTCTTCCTGGGCCCGCTTTAGGATCGGTTCCGGAATGGACTTTTTTGCCTTGGCCCCCATTTTTTTCAACTTTTCAATACTGGTGACGATATTGCCCCGGCCTTCCACAAGTTTGTTCATGGCCCCCTTGTACTCTTCTTTGGCATCATCCATCTTTTTGCCCACTTTGGTCAGGTCCCCGACAAATCCCTCAAATTTATCGTACAGGGCTCCGGCCTGCCTCGCGATTTCGATGGCGTTCCGTTGTTGCTTTTCGTTGTTCCACATGCTGTCAATGGTCCGTAGGGTCGCCAGTAGGGTCGTGGGTGTAACGATGACGATATTCTGCTCGAAGGCCTTGTTGTAGAGCGCACTGTCGTTGTTGATCGCTATGGCAAAGGCAGGCTCTATGGGAACGAACATCAAAACGAAATCCGGACTTTCCATGGAGTACAGATCCTCGTATTTTTTGGCGGACAGTTGGTCCACATGCTTTCTAAGGGAGTTTACATGCTCTTTTAGAAATTTACTTTTTAGATCGTCATCGTCGGTATTCACAAAACGTTCGTAATCGGTTAGGGAAACCTTGGAATCGACCACCATTTTTTTGCCTTCGGGAAGGTTGATGATCACATCCGGGAGCACCCGGCTTCCATCATCCAAGGTAAAACTTTGCTGGACCACATATTCCCTGTCCTTTTCAAGGCCCGATTTTTCAAGGACCCTTTCGAGCACCAGTTCCCCCCAGTTCCCTTGCATTTTGCTATCGCCCTTTAAGGCCTTGGTAAGGTTGACCGCTTCCTTGCCCAATTGTTCGTTAAGCTCTTTCAGGCCGAAAATCTGCTGGCGCAGCGCGGCGTGGTAATCAATACTCTCTTTATGGGTTCTTTCGACCTTGTCCTGAAACGTCTTGATTTTTTCGTTTAGGGGATCCAGAATGTTTTTAATGTTCTTTTCATTCTGCTCAGTGAACTTGTTGCTTTTCTCCTCGAGAATTTTGTTGGCCAGGTTTTCAAACTCCTTGGTGAATTTTTCCTGAAGTTTCTGCACCTCCTCTTTTTGCTCCCTGTTTTTGAGCTGCAGGTTCTCCATATCGGCCTGGTGGCGCACCAAATGGTTGCCCAATTGCTCTTTTTCGGCCTGTAGGTGCATTTTATGCTCTTCCGCATCCCTTAACCTTCCTTCGAGGGCGGATACATTGTTCCGAAGTTGTTGCTCCCGTTCCTCCAGGGTGCTCTGACTCGATTTCGTCTTGAGGTTTTGAATGTAGTTCCCAAGGAAATAACCAATTCCCAAGGCGATCAGTCCGACAATGATATAGGCAAGATACACGTTCATTTGTACTTCAAATCTTAAAAGTAAAGATACGGGTTTGACATTAAATAAGATGAAGCGATGGGTTTACTTTTCGATTCGAAACGAACCGGTCATCGGGTTGAAAGAGACCGTGTCGGAAGGGAACAGTTTCTCAAAGGCCCGCTGTTCAATCAGTTCACAAGGTTGTCCGAAAGGATTGTCCCCACCGTCCAACACCAACATTTTATCACAGAGCTGGATGGCCATTTCAATTTCATGACTGGTAAACAGGATGGCCTTTTTGGTCTGGTGTGCTATGGATTTCAAAACCTTCAAGATCTGCACCTTGTGGTAAAGATCCAGGTGGGTGGTCGGTTCATCCAATAAAATTACCGAAGTGTCCTGTGCCAGGGCCCTGGCGATCAAGACCCTTTGTAACTGACCGTCGCTGAGTTCATAGCACTTTTTGTGCTTCATCTCTTCCAATTCCAACCTCTGCAGTGAGGCGGTAATACTTTTTCGATCCTTTTCCGATAAGGCACCGATCCAATTCGTATACGGCTGTCTGCCCAAGGCCACAAGTTCCCAAATGGTCAAATTTTTCGATGCCACGGGTTCGGTCAGCACCATACTGATTTCCGAAGCCAACTCCAGTGATCGGAAGGACTCCAAATGCCTATCACTATATTCAATGCCACCCGCTAGTTTGGGCTGTATTTTGCCCAAGGTCCGCAGCAAGGTCGATTTTCCAATGCCGTTGATGCCCACAATGGCGGCCAGCTCCCCTTGTTCCAGGGTAAAATCGATATCTTCCGCTACCACCGTGGACCTGTAGCCAATGGCAAGATTGGATACCCGTAACGCGCTATGTTGACTTTTTGTGCTGATAATCTAATGTGTCAATGTTTAAATGTAACAATTGTTGGCTAGAAGCCGAAAACCGGGACCAAAGGCCTATTTTCATCCCCGATTTGAAACTTTCTGGGTACTTCCATTCCGTGCACCCCATTTCAAAATACCATCTTTCGCTTCCTTACCAATAGCCAAATGACCACAGGCCCCCCAATGATCGAGGTAACGGCATTGATGGGCAGCACATAAGCCGATGTGGGCAATTGTGCAAAGGTGTCGCAGAGCAGCATTAAAATGGCTCCGTAGATCACCACGGCCGGTACCAGTACCGTATGGTTTGTGGTATTGAATATTTGTCGTGTAAGGTGGGGTACCGCCATGCCGATGAATGCAATGGGCCCGGCAAGGGCCGTGATACCACCGGCCAACAGGCCCGTGGCGATAATAATGGCATACCGGGATTTTTTCAGGTTCACCCCTAGGCTTTTAGCGTAGTTTTCGCCCAATAGAAAGGCGTTCAATACCTTGATCGAAAGGACGCTCAGTACAATCCCGATGAGAACGATTCCCGAGAGCAGTCCCAGCTGTCGCCAAGAGAGGTTGCCGACACTGCCATACGACCAATAAATATACTGCTGCAGTTTTTCAGCATCCGTAAAATAGGCCAGGACGCTCACAAAAGCCGCGGTGATGCTGCCAAACATCAGTCCTATGATCAACAACGCCATCGTGTCCTTTACCTTGGAAGCCACGACCATTACGGATAATAGCACGAAGAAACTTCCAGCACTGGCGGCGATGGCCAGGGAAACGTCATTTACGAGACCGAAGGCAAATATCCCTGAAAAGAGGGAAGATCCCATGATCAACAAGGCAGCGCCCAAACTTGCCCCCGAGCTTATTCCCAGCACAAACGGTCCGGCAAGTGGGTTGCGGAACAGGGTCTGCATCAGGAGTCCGCTGAGGGCCAATCCACCGCCGACCACCACAGCGGTAAGGGCCTTGGGCAATCGGTAGTTCCACAAAATGTACTGCCAAGAATCCTTTTGTACCGTCCCGCCAAAGAAAGCGTTGAAAGTATCCTCAAAAGGAATGGAGACCGAACCCGAACTGATGTTTATGCCCAGGCACAATACCAGTGCAAGTAGCAATATTAGAAAGGATATCCGATATGTTTTTGTTGCTGGCACTTATTTCAAAGGGGTATAAAAAAACGGTTGATGGTCTGGCAGGAGTTCGGGATGAAAAATATGGATTAGATCTTTCAACACCAAATCGGGTCTGTTCGGACCCAATTCGAAAAGTAGTAGCCCCCCGGTGACTCCCTTGGTATTCGCATGGGTGTAGATCGTTCCATTTTTAAAGGCGTCAAATTGCCTGTAATGCCCATTGGCCTCGACCAACTCTTTTTGGGTGGTATGCAGGGAAGGGTTCAGCCAGAAGTCGGCATGTTCGGCCTTGTCCAAAACACTTTCCAAACTTAGCGGGAGACTTCCCGTTTCCTGCGTTTCCTTCCATAAAAAATCTGTATGGGCATCCGACAAAAACTGGGCCATCCAACTTTTTCCCCCTGCAACGTACCAAACATCCTTGTACAGTCCTCCCGTCAGTACGGTAGGTCTGCTAGTTGCTTTTTCACCGATTTGCTTGACCTCCTGATAGGACATCTCTATGGCATTGAAAATACTGTCCGCTTTTTTTTCTGAAGCGAGGAAAGGGGCAAAAAATTTAATCCATTCGGCCTTTCCCAACGGGGTTTCCTCCGTCCAATCCCCATTGTACACCACGGGAATATTGGATCGTTTGATGGTTTCATAGGCCTTGTTTTCATTGTTGATGCCAAAACCGACCACAAGGTCTGGATCAAGGGCCAGTAAGGCCTCCGTGTTAATTGACTCATTGCTTCCCAATTCCTGTACTAGGCCCTTGTCGATACGTTCCCGTGTCTCCTTTGATGAGATGAAACGGGTCTGGGGGAACCCCACCAATTTACTCCCCGCTCCCAGGACCTCTATAGCGGGAATATGGGTGGTGGAGGTAAGCACGATTCTCTCAACGGGTACGGCTACAATGGCGTCATAGGCATCTTTGTCAAGAGTAATGGACTGCATTTTTTCCCTGGGTACCAGGGCGTAGGTAAAGGAAGTCTGTGCATTTGGCCAAGGGGATACAATCTTTAGGACCGTAATTCCAGAAGCTTTTTTTTCTATTGTAAACCCTTTTGCATATGCGATTTTTACCTTGCTGTATGCCGGGGAGGCATCAGATGTTTTTTTCTCCCGTTTACAGGCAATTAGGAATACCGAAGTAAAAAAAAGGAAGGCGATGCGGATGCTGGGTTTCATTTTCTGGGAATTGGGAAGTTAGTTATGGATCAATCCTTTGGAAATGGTAAAGGTAGTGCCTTTATTTTCCAACAGAAGGACATGGCCATAACTTAGTTGAATGGAAAAGGAATCCTTTAGTGCCATTTTGTTGATATGGGCCAACAACGCCCGGATTGGACCGGCATGGGTGACTATGATCGTTTTGTCGTGGGCAGAATGGACGGCCTCCTTAAAAAAAGCGACCATCCGTTGTAGCAATTGTTGGTAGGATTCACCCTGCGGGACTCTGGTGGTAACAAAATCGTTCATCCATGGATTCAGTTCGTTCGGATCGATCGTGTCCCATGCTTTCATCTCCCAACTGCCAAAATCCAATTCCATCAATCGTGGGTCGTGTTCCACGGCATTTCCAAAGGTCGCGGCCAACTTTTTGCATCGGAGCAGCGGACTGCTATATATTTTGGTGTTGCCATCATAGCTTATCTGCCGGTGAACCTTGGGATATTCACTTTGAAAAGTAGCCGCAACATCGAGGTCGGTATGCCCGTAGCAAATTCCTTTTTCAACTTCTGGAATGGTATGTCTCACCAAATAAATTTCCATAGCACCAATAAGCTTAAATAAAAAATCACTTCCGATAACTGTTGGACGGCCCCTGCGCAGTCCCCGGTCTGGCCCCCGATCCATTTCTTGAACTTTATGCCGAGGAATACCTTTGAAAGGTAAGCGGGAAGGAGTGTCAAAAACACCCATGGATCGCCCCAGAGTAGCAGCGGCAATATGCCGAACAGTCCACTGAGGGCCAACATGCCAAAGGTCATTCCCTTGGCCGCGGGCCTGGCCTTGCTGTCGTCCGTTTCCCGTACATAGGGGTGGGTGTAGATCAAGGTGGTCGCGATAAAACGGCTCAATGCGTGGCCCGAGACCAGTGCCAGGGGGATGTAAGGGATTGGCAATTGGTTCAAGGTGAAAAATTTCATCGCCAATACCGAAGTGACTCCAAGGACGCCGTAGGTGCCCAACCTGGAATCCTTCATGATAAAGAGAATTTTTTCTTTGGTCCAACCGCCCCCAAAACCATCGCAAACATCGGCAAAACCATCTTCGTGAAAGGCGCCGGTAACATAAATGGTGGCCACCATGCTCAACAGAACGGCAATTTCCCTTGGAAATACAAAGGTCGCCCCGTAAAACACCAAAGCGCCGATACTACCCACAAGAATTCCCACCAAAGGAAAATATTTGGAGCTCTGCCTTAGGTAATCCGGGTCATGGGAAATCCACTTGGGGCAAGGGATCCTGGTAAAGAACATTAGGGCGGTAAAGAATATGTCTAGCTCTTTTTTCATCTTTTGCTTACCTGTGCACCTTCAAAACTGGCCATATCCTCTAGAAATCCCACCGCCGACCGTATGATCGGGAATGCCAAGGCGGCACCGGTACCCTCGCCCAGCCGCAGCCCAAGGTCCAATAGAGGCTTCCGATCCAAAAATTGTAGCATTTTTGCATGTCCTTGTTCGCCAGATGTATGGGCGAAAATGCAATAATCCAGAACATGTTCGTTCAGGGCATGCGCCACCAATAGGGCGGCATTGACAATGAACCCATCGATGACCAGGGTCATTTGCAATCGGGCGGCCTCTAAAATGGCCCCGCTGATCATGGCAATTTCAAAACCACCGAAAGTGGCCAAAGTTTCCAGTACCCCTGTTGTATCGTATTTCTTCAAGACCCCTTTCAGGATTTCGCACTTACGAGCGATTCCTTCGCTGGACAAACCGGTCCCCGCGCCGACGCACTGTTCGATCGGAATCCCAGTGAACGAGCTCATCAAGAGCGATGCGGACGAGGTATTTCCGATGCCCATTTCCCCAAATCCAAGAATGTTGCACCCTCCTTTCTGTACGTTCCGTACGACCGAGGCCCCTTTCTCGATCGCCAGCCTGCACTGCGAAAGGGTCATAGCGGGTTGGTGCATATAATTTTTGGTGCCCTGGTCGATTTTGGCATCGATGAGCCCCCCTGCATTTTTAAACTCGTGGTTTACGCCCGCATCAATGATCTGAAGGGCAATGTTGTGCTGCTTGCAAAAGGAGTTTATGGCGGCCCCTCCAGCGATGAAGTTATGGACCATTTGTGCGGTCACCTCCTGTGGATACGGATTCACCTCTCCCTCTTTTGCAATTCCATGGTCGGCGGCAAATACCAGAATATGGGGATGGTGCAGTGCGGGACTTTCCGTTTTTTGGATCAGTCCAATTTGCAGGGCAATGGATTCAAGGCGTCCCAAAGCTCCCAAAGGTTTCGTTTTGGAATCGATCTTTTGTTGCAGCCTTGGGGCGGCCGCTTTGTCGAGATGCGGTATTTCAAAATCCATGACTATTCCTTGATTGTTATAGGTATTCCCGATACCATGAACACTGCTTTATCTGCATGTTTGGCAATGTACTGGTTCATCCAGCCTTGTAATTCGGTGAATTTCCGTCCCATGGCGGTAGTGGCATGCACGCCCATCCCGATTTCATTGGATATGATTATGATCTTGGCGTTGATTGGCAACAGTTTGTCAAATTCGGCCTGGGCGAGTTCCAAAGATTCTTCAAGCTCGTTTTTGGTGTCCACAAAAAAATTGGTGAGCCAAAGGGTGACGCAGTCCACCACGACAGTTTCTCCGTCCCCAATTACGGTACTCAGTAACTTTTCCTCCTCTATCAACGTCCAGCGATCATCCCTATCCGCTTTGTGACGGTCAATGCGCTTTTGGTGATCGTCGTCCCAAATACGGGAAGTGGCCACATATTTTGGGGCATTGGAATGTTGTAGGGCCAATTGTTGTGCAAAATTGCTTTTTCCGGAACGCTCTCCCCCGGTGATATAAAATATCATAACTGGAATACTATGGGTTCAAATTTTCGTTTTTTGCGGGCTAAAGTGCCTGAATTTATGGGACAGCTCCTCAGGGACGGTCAATGCTTCAGGGTGGAATATCGCTGCCAAAAGTTCAATGCCGTCCACCAAGGTACCGGCCGAGGACTGCGTGAACAGGTCGAAGTCGGCCACAAAGACTTTATTGTCCTGTACGGCTTTTAGGTCACCCCAACCTTTTTTCCCGGTCAACAGATGTATTTCCTCCAAAGTACGGTCAATGGTAAAACCACATGGGGCGACGACCATGATTTCCGGATCATATTTCAGAATTTTTTCCCAGGAGGTCACAATACTGTCCCCCGATGGGTTGGAGAGCATATCAACGCCCCCGGCATATCCTATCTGATGGGGTATCCAATGGCCACAGTTAAAAATTGGGGCCATCCATTCCAGCAGCATCACTCTTTTGGTCAGTGCCTTGGTCCTGCGGAGCGAATCGGTCACTCCGGCTATTCGCTCGTGCAGCTTGGCAAGGTATCGGTACGCCACTTCTTCCTTTCCTAGGGCGGAGGCAATGGTCACCGCGTTTTGAAAGACGTCGTCAAGCGATTCCGGGCTTATGGAGATCAATTGGGGCTGCTTTTCCAAATGGGCGACCGCCGCAGCCGTACAGGCCGTGTCGATCTGGCAAACATCGCATATGTCCTGTGTAAAGATGATATCGGGAGCAATTTCCGTCAAAAGGGGCTCATCTACGTAATAAAGGCTTTTGCCCGAATGCTTACTGGCGGAAAAAAGGGCATCGATCTCCTCGCTGGTATAGTGCTTGCCCTCCAATATGCAGCGAACCACCGGACGTTTCTCTTTTAGAGCTTCCGGTGGGCATTCGAACGTAATTCCATGCAAATGGTCTTGCAGCCCCATATCGTAGAGCATTTGGGTTACCGCAGGTAGAAAAGAACATACTTTTAACATCGCATCGCCTTTTAATAGTTACAGATCTAGGCTAAAGCCCATTTTAACATTCCGGCCCCTGGTGGTAAAACCCAAGGCCTCGGTATAGGTTTCATTCAGCAGATTGCTCACGGCAAGAAACAGTCGCAGTCTCTTCTTGATCAGTTGATGGTCCAAATAGAGGTCCACCAGTGAAAAAGATTCCAGAGGCTCGTCCACATAAGGGAAAACGTTAAAGTCCGTATCGGAACGTTCCCCGGTCAGGGCGTAGCTTATGGAGGCATTTGTTCTTTCAGAAAGCCGATAGTCCAAAGAAGCGTTCAGTTTGTGTTTGGGAATGCGGATGGCATTGTCGCCCTTTCGTTCGGTAAAGGTGTAGTTCCCATTAAACCTCAAATTGGCAAGGGGATTCCAATACACTTCTATTTCCACGCCCTGGGCATCTATCGTATTTTCCGCATTGAGGTAACCGTTGGTCACATTGTCGTAAAAAACAAAGTTTTCTTCCTTGCGGTCGAAATACAGGGCGGACAGACGCAAATTGTGGTTCATGGCGTATTCCAAACCGCCTTCAATGGTGCGATCGTCCTCCGGTTTTAAGTTTGGGTTCGGGCCAAAATTACCAAAAAGCTGGGTCAGGGAGGGCGTAATATAGGAAGTGGCATAGGAGCTCAAGAACTTCAAATACCCCGCTGTCGTCTTAATGGTAAAAGAGGGGTTCACATTGTACACAAAGTGACTACCATATTCCGAATGGCTGTTCAATCGCGCACCGGTGTTGATGTTCAGGCCAAAATCGGAAACATAGACCATATTGGCATAGGGGTCGGTCAGGGTGAATTTTTTGGTTTCCACAAACTCGGTCCGATCTACAATATGGTTCAAGCCGACAATAGTGTAGAAACGGTCGTTGAAGTTGTACTTGTTGTATATGTCCACCACGTAGTTCCTGGCTTCAAAAGTTCCCGGAAAAGCGCTCTTGCTCTCCGAGTCATAGTTGCTATGGGCCGCGTTTAACAGGATACTGCCTTTGGAATATTTGAATTGGGATGCCAATCCAACGCGCTCTTGTTTGCTGAGGAATTCATAAGGGACGTCCATAAGCCCAAAGGATTCGTCAAATTGGGTCCGTACCTTCGTTTGGTTGCCATAGATATCGATATGGAACGCTTCGGAGATTTGAAATCCCAATTTAAGGTCGGTACTGATGTTGGAAAAATCATCTTTTTCGTTTTCAGGGGTTACGATTGCCGATAAACCATCCGCGTAGCTGTTCGAAACTCCTATCAAATACGCAAACTTGTTCAATGTACCGCCGATTCGGGCACTGTTCGATGATCGGGAAAGGTTATAATTCTGGTCCGCTGCCGTTTGGTTGGTCCCTACACTCGACTCCAGGTGCAGTGCAATTTTTTTGCTTGCCGCCTTTTTGGTGGTAATGTTGATTACCGCTGTGGCCGCATTGGTGCCGTAAAGGGTACTGGCTGCCCCTTTGATGATTTCGATCGATTCCACGTTCGCCGTGGAGAGCAATCTAAGGTCGTATTCGGAAGAAAAGGACGAAGGGTCGGAAACGCGAGCGCCATCGATGACCACCAATACCTGGCGGCCCCTGCCCCCACGGGCATAAACACCAAGAACCGAACCTGCCCTGCCCCGGCTTCCCGATATTTCCAAACCGCTGAAGGAATTGATGATTTGGGCTATGGACTTTCCTTGGCCCCTGGTCAACACTTCCGGGCCGATCTTGATGACCGTTTTGCCCGAGTTTTCCCTTTTCAGTGCAAAACGGGAATCACTAACCACGACCTCGTCCAATTGCTGCATATTGATGGAATCGTTTTGCTGCTGGGCAGATGCGCCCGTGCATACCAATAGGGCAGCACAGAGGCCGAAAAAGCTTTTGTTCATTACGTTTAATTCAATAAACGGGAGAATAGTATGTCTGTCCCCATACGTAAACCTTTATCCCGAAAGTTTAACAATGATGTTTGAATTCGGCAGGTCTCCTGACTTGCGTACTGCCATCGACCTTCCCGCTTGCGCAGTGGTTTTGAAGAAAATGGCAGCCCCTACTCCGTACTGAAAAAAAATCAGCACCGGTTCGGTACAGCTTACAGTTGCGGGAACAGTTCCAGATTTTCACTGGATTCCCTTTTAATCCCACCATCCAAAAAAAACGGTGGAAACCATAATTCGATCCAAAAGTAGTTCATTAATTCAACTTTCACATCCCCTCTTTGGTTTATTTTTAAAATGATAAATATTGACCTCTCATAATAATCCGTATAGTGCCAAAAAAAACGGCTTGGAGCAGTATCCAAGCCGTTTTTTATGAAATGTTCCCTGGCCTACTTAAAGTTGAAATTCAACGGTTTGTCCAGAATCATATTATCTTTCAAGGGCGTGAACATTTTGGAGCTTGTCATGACCTCGGCAGGAATTCCCACGCTAAAGTCAATTTTGGCCGTGCTACCTGTTATTTCCTGAATTGCCCTGGCCAGAAGGGGTTCGTTCTGATCTCCCAGTACGCCTAGATTGGCCAAATCTTCCTGCAATTCGATGTCCGGGGCCAATCCTGAGGTGTAATCAAAAAAGCCATCGGCATTCTCGTTTCTTCCCACTAAGGGTTGAATGGCCCATTTGTTGTCCGGATTGATGTTGCTTTCCCTTTCAGGGTTGTATATCCAAGGGCCAAAATTACTTTGCGGATCATCTACCATGGTAATGGAAAACTCATTTTTACCACGGGTGGTCTCTCCGATTTGGACAACGTCTATATAAGGGGCAAGGCCGTTGATGACCAATTCACTGGCCGAGGCGGAACTACCGGTGGCGAGCACATATACCTTGGTGAGGTTTAGCGTATTGATGGCAGTTCCATCACCGGTTTTGTCGGCAAAATAGTCCACCAACTGTTCATCGGTCAATTGCGTTTGGATTTTGGAGTTCCATCGTTGCTTTAAAAACAGATTGTTGGTGTTGGTCCCATGGATCATGCTGGAAAGCAAACGGGCCGAGTTCACCGAACCTCCCGGGTTATAGCGAAGGTCGAGGACCAGATCGGTTACCCCTCCGGCCACAAAACGGCCAAAGGCGGCATTGAGGTCCTCATCGAATTCATTGGTAAAGCCATTGTACACCAAATACCCTATTTTTTGCCCTCCTATTTCAAATATCTTGTCCAAAAAAACTGGATTTTCGACCAGGTTGGGCATCTTGGTCAACGCCACTTCCTCCCCATTGGGGCTGATGACGTTATCGGATATGGTAGCCATATTCAAGGTATAACTATCATTTTCCCCGAATAAGAGAGCAATATAATTGCTGGTGTTCAGCGTCTGCCCGTTGACCCCTGTGAACAGATCTCCACGACCGATATCCTTGGTGGCCGCATCCGAACCTGGGACGATGTACCGTACATACCCGAAAAGATCATCGCTATCGGAAAAGCGCACTACGCCGAACTCCATGCCATTGCTTTTGGATATACCGGCCAACGATTGGGTAAATTCTTTAAAATCATCGGAATAGGTACTGAAACGGTCTTCCCCGAACTTTAAGTGGTCATCGAAAAATTTCCCGGGGTCGGCCTCCGAGGCCAAAAACTCGGTGTAGGCTTTGGAACCTTCCGCAGTATTGGGGAACTTGTCATCGGAAAGGTTGGGTACGTCCGCCTGCCAAAAATACCAGAAATTCATGGCGCTCCACATAAAGTCCTGAACATCAACATTTGCGTTTGGGTCCGGGTCGACCTTCGTTCCCGGATTCAGGCCATCATCGTCTTTTTTGCAGCTGGTGAGTAAAAATCCAATTGCCAGAAACAACGCAAAATACTTTTTCATTCTTTTTTTTTTAGGGGTTTTTTTAATCTACGGAATACCGGCGGAAATAGTTGTCCTCCATACCCAAGATTCGAACCATACGACCTGTTATTCGATGAATAACAATCCAAAACACAAAAACCCTACCAATTTAGGACCGTTCATCCGGTTTTCCGCATTCCGTCGGGAATTATTACGGTATCTTAGTAAAACAAGGACCAAATTACTTACATAATAAGGAATAAAAAATTATTTGTAACAAATTTCGACATACATCGTCTTCCTAATGTAAACCACTTATTGTGGTCCATACAACAACCCAACCGCAATGCAACAGTCAGAATTTTTGAACGTGGTAATGCCCTTTAAGGACAAGTTGTACCGACTGGCGAAGCGCCTTTTGATATCTTCGGAAGAAGCGGAGGACGCGACACAGGAAATACTGATGAAACTATGGTCTAAAAATGAAGTCATGGGGTCTTACAAAAACGTGGAGGCATTTGCCATGACGATGACGAAGAACTTTTGCTTGGATCGCCTGAAATCGAAACAGGCCACCAACATGAAATTGGTGCACAGCAACTATGCGGAGGAAAATTCAGGACTGCAAAAGCAGATCGAGGCCAAAGACAGCGTCCATTGGGTGCAGAAGATCATGGAGGAGTTACCGGAACAGCAGAAATTGGTACTGCAGCTAAGGGATGTGGAGGAATACGATTTTGACGAGATTGCCGAAATGCTGGACATGCAACCGACGGCCGTCCGAGTGGCCCTGTCAAGGGCAAGAAAATTGGTCAGGGAAAAATTAGTACAAAAACATAGTCATGGAATTGGATAATATCGAAAAATTATTGGAAAAGTATTTTGACGCCACCACTACGGTTGCCGAAGAAGAAACCCTGAAAAGGTATTTTGCCCAGGAAAGTGTAGCAACACATCTAGAGCAATATGCCCCCATGTTTCAGTATTTTTCCAACGCCAGGGAAGAACGGTTCACGAAACAGGTTCCACTAAAACCCAGAAAAAACTACTATAAGTGGATTTCCGTAGCAGCAGTGGCAGTTCTAGTGTTTGGCATTTATTTTGGCAATGCGTACAAGGAGCGGAAAGATGCAGAATTTGCCTATCAGGAAACAAAAAAGGCAATGGAGCTTCTGGCCGAAAATTTTAGCAAAGGCACTGAAAAAGTGGCCTATTTAAACCAGTTTGAGGAAACAAAACAAAAAATTTACAACAACGATTAAAATGACAAGGATGAAAAAGATAATAATAGCCGTAGCAATGGCGGCCCTGCCCATCATGGGATTTTCCCAATCGATCTTTGATAAGTACGAGGATCTGGATAATGTGAGCGCTGTGGTCGTGAACAAGAGCATGTTCAATTTACTGAGCAAGATCAATGTGGAAGTGGATGATGTGGAGGCACAGGAATATATGGATATGGCCCAAAGCCTTAACGGTCTTAAAGTATTCATTACAGAGGATGCCAAGATTTCCGCCGATATGAAGGGCACGGTCAATACCTATCTCAAATCTTCAAAAATGGAAGAGCTGATGCGGGTAAAGGACAAGGATGCCAATGTGAAATTCTATATCCGCGAGGGCAAGGACGAGGACCATGTGAGCGAACTGCTGATGTTCGTTACCGGAATGAAAAATGTGGATGTCGACGTCAATGGAAGAAAATTCGAAACGGTACTTTTATCGTTGACGGGGGATATCGATCTGAACAAAATCGGTTCCCTGACCAAGAAAATGAATCTTCCCGAGGAACTGAACAAGGCGGGAAAGAAAGGGAACTAAGGCCCGGAAATCGAGATCAAACCTGCAGTGGTAGCGGTCAAAGGTTTTGCCGTGCCGCGACCACTGCAAATTTTAAACACTATTCATCAATCAAAAAACAATCATCATGAAAAAAGTAATCGCAGTATTTTTAACCGCCATCGTCCCGGTATTGGGTTTTTCCCAATCTATTTTTGACAAATACGAGGACATGGACAATGTGGGGTCCGTAATCATCAACAAAGGCCTGATCAAGCTAGTGGGTTCCCTCGAAGTTGACCACGGGGATCCAGATGCCAAGGATTTCATAGAAGCGGCCAGGGGCATAGATGGCATAAAGGTATTTATTACGGAGGACAAAGGGGTTTCAGCCGATATGAGCACCACGGTGCGCAAGTATCTAAAATCGTCCTCCCTGGAGGAACTGATGCGGGTAAAGGACAAGGATACCCATGTTAAGTTTTACATTAAGAGCGGAAAAAGCGACAGCCATGTCACCGAGTTGTTGATGTTCGTATCCGGACTCAGCGATCGGGATATCGGGGCGCATGGAAGAAATCTTGAAACGGTCCTGGTTTCCCTAACGGGAGACATCGATCTGAACAAAATAAGTTCCCTTACAAAAAGGATGCACCTTCCAAAAGAGCTGGACAAAGCCGGAAATAGGGAGTAGCGGTAATCAATGAACAGTTGCCTTGAAAAGGCATTCATTTAAACAAGATATATGAGAACAATAAAATCAATGTTGGCCCTGGTACTTTTACTGGGGCTGGCGGCTTGCTCTTCCACACAGAGCTTACAGGAGTATTATGTAGACAGCGCGGAAAACCCGAACTTTTTATCGGTGGACCTTCCGGTCAGCCTGCTCAATTTGGAAAAGGCCGATCTGACCAATGAGGAAAGGGAAGCTCTGGAATCGTTGCGGAAACTGAACGTGTTGGCCTTTAAAAAGAGCGGCTCGAACGAATCGGCGTTCAAAGAGGAAAAGACCAAGGTAAAGGCAATCTTGAGGAACGATAAGTTCACCGAGCTCATGAAAGTGAATACCCAATATGGGAAGGCCACCATTCGCTACCTGGGCGATGAGGATGCCATTGACGAGGTAGTGATCTATGGCGACAGCGATGACAAGGGCTTTATGTTGGTGCGGGTGTTGGGAGACGATATGAACCCTGCCCATTTGGTACAGTTCATAAAAGCGGTTGAAAAATCGGATTATGATGGAGAAGGCCTTGGTCAAATAGGGGACTTCCTGAAAGGGTAGCCCTGTTTGACCGCCCATCATTTCAGACCCCGTTCGGGCACTATAAGTGTCCGAACGGGGTCTCTTGTTGGTTTCGGTCCGTGATTTCGTTAGCTCCCTTTCTGAGATTTTTAACCAGTAAATCTGTATATTCGTACCATACACTAACTAAATATTTGTACGATGGAAAAACTATCCTTTGAACCCATTATGGGCTATGTGGAAGCTTACGGTGTCCCATTTCTAAAAGCAATTTTAATTTACCTTATCGGTTCTTGGATCATCAAGAAGCTGATCAAGGTGCTGAACAAGGTAATGACGACCAGACAATATGATATTTCGCTACAGAAATTTCTCGTCAACCTGGTTACCTGGGGTCTTAAGATCTTCCTGATCATTACCGTGATCTCCACTCTGGGCGTGGAGACCACAAGTTTGGCCGCGGTGATCGCGGCGGCCGGTTTGGCGGTAGGTCTTGCCCTGCAAGGCTCTCTTTCCAACTTTGCCGGTGGGGTCCTCCTGATCATTTTTAAGCCTTATAAGATCGGGGATTTGATCGAGGCACAAGGCATTCTTGGCGAAGTGAAGGAGATTGAGATTTTCACGACCAAATTGGTCACTCCCGAAAATAAACTAGCCATTGTGCCGAATGGTGCCATGGCCAATGGAAATATCATCAACTATACCGAAGAAGGACAGATGCGGGTAGATACGACCATAGGGATAGGTTATGGGGAAGATATCAAAAAGGCCAAGGAAGTATTGATGGAGGTACTGACCTCCAACCCGCAAGTGCTACAGGAGCCGGCACCCTCTGTCAATGTATCGGAACTGGCAGATAGTTCGGTGAATTTTGCCGTACGCCCTTTCTGCAGGCCCGAACATTACTGGGACGTCTACTTTGCTACCCTGGAAAATTGCAAATTGGCCCTGGACAACGCGGGGATCGAGATTCCTTACCCACATCAAGTGGAAATTAAAAAACAAGGGTAATACCCTATTCAAAATTTGGAAAAAAGGCCGTTTTAACGGTCTTTTTTACTTGCTGCCAGGTCAGTTGCCTTAAAAGGGTTCTGCCCTGCATTCCTAAATGCCCGTATAGTTGCTGGGTGTAATCTGTTTCAACTCCTGTTTGATGGCCTCGGAAACGTCCAAAGTGTCTATGAAGCTTGCAATCGACCCCTGGTCGATGCTGTTGTTGGTGCGGGTGAGCCCTTTTAGGGCCTCATAGGGGTTTGGATAGCCCTCACGTCTGAGAATGGTCTGTATGGCCTCTGCCACAACGGCCCAATTTTGTTCCAGGTCTTCCTCGAACTTCGTCCGGTTGAGCAGGAGTTTGTCCAATCCCTTTAAGGTCGATTGAAAGGCGATAACCGTATGGGCAAAGGGCACCCCGACGTTTCGCAGCACGGTACTGTCGGTTAGATCGCGCTGCAGTCTGGACACCGGCAGTTTGGCGGACAAATGCTCAAAAAGCGCATTGGCGATGCCCAGATTGCCCTCTGAATTCTCGAAATCTATTGGGTTTACCTTATGGGGCATGGCCGATGATCCCACTTCGCCCTTTTTTATCTTTTGCTTAAAATAATCCATGGATACATAGGTCCAGAAATCCCTATCCAGATCAAGCAGGATCGTATTGATGCGCTTCAGGGTGTCGAATAGGGCGGCCATATGATCGTAGTGCTCCACCTGTGTGGTGGGGAAGGAGTGGTGAAGGCCCAATTTTTCCTGTACGAAATTTTGTCCGAAATTTTTCCAATCGGTTTCCGGATAGGCCACCTGATGTGCATTGTAGTTTCCGGTGGCACCTCCAAATTTAGCGGCACTCGGAATATCGTTCAATAGGTTAAACTGTTCCTTTAAGCGTTCCACGAATACCTCGATTTCCTTGCCCAAACGGGTTGGGGAGGCCGGTTGGCCATGGGTTCTTGCGAGCATGGGGACCGTGGCCCATTCTGAGGCCAGTTCCTTTAGTTTGTCCAATACCTTAAAATACTGCGGAACGTATACCTCGTTCAAGGCCTCTTTTATGGAAAGCGGAATGGCGGTGTTGTTGATGTCCTGGGAGGTCAGCCCGAAATGGATGAATTCCTTGAACGCACCAAGGTCCAGTGCATCAAACTTATCCTTTATGTAATATTCAACCGCCTTGACATCATGGTTGGTGGTTTTTTCTATCAGCTTGATGGCCTGGGCCCCATCGGCGCCAAAATCCACATATATTGCCCGGAGCGCATCAAATTTGGCCGGGTCGAAAGAAGCCAATTGGGGCAATGGAATTTCACAGAGCGCAATAAAGTACTCAATTTCTACCCTGACCCGATATTTGATCAAGGCCTCCTCCGAAAAATAAGCGGCCAAGTTCTCGGTCTTACTTCTGTACCGTCCATCTATAGGGGAAATCGCGTTCAAATGGTTTAGTGACATGCTCTTGCTGTTGGTGGCTGTTTTGAAAGGTGCAAAGATACTTATATGCGGGGGAGTTTAAAAGTTTATGGTTTATTAGTTTGCCGCTTTGTTTTAAGGGTTGGGCCGTTTAAATGACGGTAAGGTGCCATACTGGTGGGGTACGATCACTTTAACTTGGCCAAGGTCATCCTTGCCCTTGCCTTGTACGCGGCACTTCCGGCGGCATAGTTTTGTTCCAATATTAGCCGGAGTTCGGAGTGTACCCAGTCGAATTTTTGTCCCAGGAGCAAAAGACAAGTCATGGAATAGGCTTTGGCGGCTACTTTTTGGTCGCTTATCAACCAATCGAAACAGGCCGTGGTAATCTGCTCCAAATGCCGTGGTGTCAGTACTTTTTGTGTATTGTTCCCTGTTCTGGAAAAATACGATTTGATCAGGTACTCACATATTTTGGCCATGGGCCTCACCGAGGAATCAAGATGCACCGACCCCAGTTTTGAAGTAAAACCATCCAGGAATGGGAACAGGTAATCGAGATTTTCCTTTGCAGTGAACTCCAGAACCCAACAGGCCCGGCTGGAAATGGGATCATCCACCGTAAAAGCAATCGCCATTAGGGGATCGATAAGTTTGGGATTGTCCAATACCAAACAGGCCATTTCAAAGCGTTTTTGTCTTGAGTGGTCTACATAATTTAAAGATTTGTATAGTTCGGCCTTATCCACAAAAATCGTAATTTAGTACAAGCTCCAAATTAGTACAATGAAACTATTTAAAAAAATTGCTTTGTCCCTTTTGGTAATTTTGGTCGCCATGCAGTTTTACCGACCGGAAAAGAATAGGGCCCAGGGCGACTACACCGCCGCCTTCCTCGTGGAGACCAATCCTGCCCAAGAAGTTGGGGAAGTCTTGAAACAAAGCTGCTACGATTGCCATAGCAACAATACCAACTATCCATGGTACAACAATGTGGCACCGATCTCCTATTGGCTGGCGGCCCACATAAAGGACGGCAAAAAACATCTGAATTTTTCGGATTGGGCAAACTTTACTGCCAAGAAGAAGGACCATAAACTGGAAGAACTCATTGAAATGGTCGAAGGGGGAGCCATGCCCTTGAAGGAATATACCTGGACCCATGAAGAGGCCCGGCTGACGGAAGGACAGCGGAAAGCGATCATCGAATGGGCCAAACGGACTAGGGCGCTTTACGAATTAGAGCTTCAACCAGAGTAGGTACCCCGGATGCCGCGGTTTCGGGAATGATCGTCAAATTTTCAAAATCAGTTTTGGACACGCTCGGTTTGGGATCTATGAAGTAGATGGGTGCATCGCCATTTGCATAGTTGACCAATCCGGCCGCCGGGTACACCTGCATGGAGGTACCAATGATGATCACCACCCCTGCCATTTGAACCTCCAGGGCGGCCTTTTCCAGTAGTGGGACCATTTCCCCGAACCAAACAATATGGGGACGCAGTTGATGGCCCTCTGGGCACAATGTCCCGAGATTTAAGTCGGTCGTCCAATCCAGTACCGTACCCTCATTGCCCGAACTACGTACTTTAAGAAGTTCACCATGCAAATGTACCACCGACGAACTGCCTGCCCTTTCATGGAGGTCGTCCACATTTTGGGTAATGATGGTGACATCAAAAAACCTTTCCAGCTTCGCCAGTGCCACATGGGCCGCGTTCGGACGTACCTTCAGCAGTTGCCTTCTTCGCTGGTTGTAAAAATCCAACACCAGTTCTGGATTTTTGGCAAAGCCCTCTGGAGAAGCAACCTCCATGACATCGTGACCTTCCCAGAGCCCGTTGGCATCCCGAAAGGTATTGATACCGCTTTCGGCACTCACGCCCGCTCCCGTCAATACGGCTATTTTTTTCTTCATTTCCCCACAATTTCCGTTAAAAATATACTTTTTATTACTTTAGATTTATGGAAGACCAGAATCTTTTGGCCTATTTGGAAGATTTCATCACCCCCGAGCGAAGAAATCGGTTCCTTGAAGTATTGGAACAACGCACCAAATACCTTACCGTGGCCATTGAAGATGTTTTTCAAATGCACAATACCAGTGCCGTGGTGCGGAGCTGTGAAGTTTTTGGCGTTCAGGAGATGCACGTAATTGAAGGCCGGTTCGGAAAACGATTGGACAAGAACATTGCCATGGGCGCCCAACAATGGGTGGACATCCATCGCTATGAAGACGCTTCCGATTGTGTTGCCCAATTAAAGGGGCAAGGCTACAACATCATTGCGACCACACCGCACAACGATTCCTGTTTGTTGGATGATTTTGTGATTGATGGAAAGACCGCCCTTTTTTTTGGCACCGAAAAAGAAGGCCTTAGTCGGGAGGTAATGCAGCGGGCCGACGGGTTTTTAAAGATTCCCATGGCCGGTTTTACCGAAAGTCTCAACATTTCGGTATCGGCGGCTATCATATTGCAGGATCTGACCGCCAAGCTCCGCAGGTCCAGCTTGTCCTGGTCGTTGAATGGACGGGAAAAACTGGAGAAAAGGCTGGACTGGACCAAAAAATCGATAAAGAACGTGGATGATGTTTTGGTTCGATTTTATGCTTCAAACTGATTTATTTAGTATATTTAAACATAACCAATTGATAAACAAATGACTATACTACTTTACATTCTGTTGGGGATTGTCGGCCTGATCATTGTATTGGCCATTATTGCCCCTAAAAGCTATGACGTTTCAAGGTCCACAGTGATTTCAAGGCCGAAATCGGAAGTTTTTGACTATCTGCGGTCTTTGCAAAAAATGGACGAGTGGTCTCCATGGGCGAAAAAAGATCCCAATATGGAGAAGAAGTTTACCGGAATCGAAGGGGAAGTTGGTTCCATGAGCTATTGGAACGGCAATAAGGAAGTCGGAGAGGGCGAGCAGGAAATCAAGAACATTATTGATGGAACAAGAATTGAATCGGAACTTCGCTTTCTGAAACCTTGGAAGTCTACCTCGGATTGCTATATGGACGTTGATGATGAAGGCGACGGGAAAACGAAAGTGACCTGGGGCTTCTCTGGAAAGAACAAATTTCCCATGAGCATTTTTGCGCTTTTTATGAGCATGGACAAAATGGTTGGAAAGGATTTTGAGGAGGGAATGCAAAACCTGAAATCGGTTCTGGAGAGCGACCAGTAGGCACATTTTCTTTTTTTGGTGGTATTGAACTGAATTTTCACCATTTGATATTAATACTTTGGATATGGAACACAATATGGTAGGATGGTTTGAAATCCCCGTGACCGATATGGAACGGGCAAAGCAATTCTATGAAACGGTTTTTGACATCTCGATCTCCGTGCACGATCTCGGGGGCTTCCAGATGGGGTGGTTTCCCGCGGCCCACGATAAGAATGGTGCGACCGGTTCCCTGGTAAAGCATGAAATGTACAAGCCCAGTGCAACGGCCGGCCCGCTGCTCTATTTTTCCTGTGCGGATTTGGACACGGAGTTGGGTAGGGTGGAAGCTTCCGGGGGCACCGTACTTCGTCCCAAAAGCGAAATTGGGGATGGCCATGGCTTTATGGCCCTGTTAACGGACACGGAGGGGAATCGGATCGCCCTGCACTCGCAAAAGTAACTAGGGCAGGGACTGCAGTTCCAGCAGGGCAATATCGAATTCGTTGTCCAGCAACACCTTTCCGTTTTTGACTTCTACCTGGGTATTGGAATACCGATCGAACAACTTGGTGCCATCACCGAAGAATCCTTTGACCCAAAGCGACTTTTTTCCTTTGGGCAGTTCGAGGCCAACTACGACCTTGTCCTTATAATCCCCATTGATATAGGTTCTGCTAAAGACATAGGGTTTCTTGGCCAGACGCTTGTGCTTTCCGGCCCCAATGGCGGGATGATCGTTTCGGAACCGTCCCAATTTTTGCCAATGCGCGTTGATTTTTTGGGTTTGGGGAAGGCTGTCCAGTTCGTTCCAGTTCATGTACGATCGTAAGGTAGCGTCCCCTTGGGTGCCCGCAATGGTCAAACTTCGGGCCGTCTCGTCCCCGTAATAGATTTGTGAAGCCCCGGGGGTAAGTAGCAGTACATTGGCAGTTTTGATGGGCTTTTTGCGATCCTTGTCATAAGGCTGTCCATCATCGTGGGAGCTAAGATAATTTACAACACTTTTGCTCTTCAATTTGGTATGCAGTAGCGTATTGTATTTACTGAAAATTTTGTCGTATGGTTTATGGGCATCCTGTTTCAGCTCAAAATTGATCAAACTTTTGAAACCGTGGTCAAAATAGTCCACCTTTTTGTCCCCAAAATCATATTCCCGACCCTTGGAAATCCCATAATTGTATACTTCTCCGACCATATAGAAACGGTTATCGTCCAAGACGTCATCGGGGTTCCTTTTTTTCCAGGTGTCAAACGCGTGGGAAGCTTCCTTGAAAAGCTCCGACCATGCCTTTTCATCCGCATGCTTTACCGTGTCTACCCTAAAACCATCAATACCCAGGTCGTTGACATAGTCGGCCAACCATTTGATGATATAAAAACGGGGAGCCCTAGGGTATCCGGTACGTTCAAAAAACAGCTGCAATTCATCAAGTTCGTTGCTCAACCGCCCTTCTTCCTTCCATTTCGCCAACAAGGGGTCGGGCAACTCCACCGCCTGATCGGATTCTGTCAAAATATCAGGGAGGTTGTCCACCAAAGTACAGGCCGTGGTGTTTTCGTAGGTGGTGAACTGGCAGGTCGGATCGGTTCGTACCCACTCCGCGGGCCATACGGGATCCCTATCGGTTACCGGCCCTGTGTGGTTCAATACAACATCCATCAAAACCCGTATGCCGTGGTCATGTGCGGCCTTCACCATGGATTCCAAATCTTTTTTAGTGCCAAAATTGGGGTCCAGTGCGGTCCAATCCTTTGCCCAATATCCGTGGTAACCGTAAGTATTGCCCGTGCTTTCATCGGTAGCCCCATGGATCTGTTCCACGACCGGGGTGAACCAGATGGCGTTTACCCCCAGGTCGGAAAAATAACCCGAATTGATTTTTTGTGTAATGCCCTCGATGTCGCCGCCCATAAAGCCCCGTAACACCCCGGTGGAATCGTTGCGCTCAAAATTGAGATCGTTTTTGGGATTTCCATTGTGAAAACGGTCGGTCAGCAAGAAGTAGATATTTGCTCCCTCCCATACAAAAGGTGCCTTTTTTTTCACTTTTTTGGGCAGGGAATCCGTCACCGCCAAAGGTTGCCTTGTGGGTTCTTTATTTTCCTGTTTGCAGGCGAACACTAAAAACAATATGGCAAGGGCGATGAAAGTCTTTGTCATAGATCAAGGCTTTATGCAATCTTGGGGAGAACATGCAGTCCACATGTTCGGATATTTTGCCTAAAGCTATAAAATGATAGGGGAAATAGAAAATTTATTTTTTGCGGTTCAATACCTTAAATTCCTCATAGCAACTGCTTATGGCATCCAGTATTTGAAGATCATTGGCCGTGGTGATAAACGATTTGGAATAGTTGCAGTTATTGAGGATATCCTGGATATCCAATTTTTCTACCTGGAGCAGCTCCTGGAGAATCTCCCTATCGAACTTTCCGGCCAATAGATTCCGTATTTCATCGTCCTCTTTCATTTTCCGCAACTTGCGCATTTGGTTGGGCTGTTTTCCGAACAGATTGCGCAATAGATCGGCAGGGTTGAGAATGGCCCCCAATACCTTGGTCACCGCGCTCGGGTTTTTGTTTCCGCCCTCATAGCCCACGGAAAGCCCCGAAATACTGTATTGATATGCGTTGTTGACGGGCAGGTTCTTCACGTCGATTTCAAGGTATCCGGTGAGTTGGTATGGGGTAACGATCACTTCTTCCAACGCATAGGCAAGTTCGGTAAGGGCAATTTTGGTGTCCTTGAACTTGAACATGTCATTGGTCACCCTGACCTTTTGCGGCTTGAAGCCCAGATAGGAAAAATAAAGGGTATCGTTGACGGAGGCGGCAATGGAAAAGGTCCCTTCCTCATTGGTAATGGTGCCTACCACTTCATTCAGGTTGATTACATGGACGCTCTCCAATGGCTCATTCGTCTGTGCATTGATGACCATGGCCTTGATCTCTTTGGTCTCCACCGTGTCTTCCGATTCTTGGCCCTGGGCGGTCAATGCAAGAAGTGGGAAAACCCATGCGATGTACTTTGTCATGCTCAAATTATACGGTATAAAAGTACTAAACATAACCAAAAAATACGCCGGAGCGTATTTTTTAATTTAGAATTAACATTGTTTGGAGATGGGGCCTAAAAGAAATCACTTCTTCTCTTGCTCCTTCTTTTTCCCGAATCCTTCGGACTGTTCTTTGCAAAATTCCTGTCCCGTCTTCCCGTACGGTCCTTGTCCCTTCTTCTTCCCTTGTCCCTTCCACCGCGCTTTCCACTGCTTCCACCGGGGCTTTTGGAGACCTCCACGTTGACAAACCTGCCGTCAACCTTGAATTCGGTAAAGGTGTTCAGTATTTGATCGGTGACCGCAGCTTCTGAATTGAAGAACGAAAAACTATCCTTGACATCCACCCTGAAAATGTCTTCCCTGCCCAGGGAGGCGGTATCCCGGATAAAATCTTTCAATGACATCCAGTCGTACCCATCCTTTTCACCAACATTGATGAAGTACCGCACCGATCCGTTGCCTGACATGCTCCCCTTTTCCCTCTTACGATTATCGCGGTCACGGGAGTCGACCGTGTTCAGGTCTTTGGTCTTGTTGTAATAATTGGAAAACCGGGTGAACTCCACCGACACGATCTTTTGGATCAATTCGTCGCGGTCTATGCCCTGTAGTACATCGTTGACCGCGGGGAGATAGCCTTCCACGTCCTTCGCGATCTCGGTATCCTTGATCTTGTTGGCCAAATGGTAGAGCTGTATCTCGCAGATTTCAGGTCCGGTCGGGATTTTTTTGTTGATGAACTGCTGTTTTATTTTTTTCTCTATGGCCTGTATCTTTCGCATCTCACTGCGCGTAACGATGACCATGGAGATGCCCGACTTGCCTGCCCTTCCCGTACGTCCACTGCGATGGGTATAGGTTTCGATCTCGTCCGGGAGCTGGTAGTTGATCACATGGGTGATGTCATCGACATCGATTCCCCGGGCGGCAACATCGGTAGCGACCAACATCTGTATTTGCTTTTTTCGAAAGGCGTTCATGACCAGGTCGCGCTGATTTTGACTAAGGTCCCCGTGGAGCGCACCGGCATTGTAGCCATCTTCGATAAGATTTTCAGCAACCTTTTGCGTATCCCGCTTTGTTCTGCAGAACACCACCGAAAAAATATCGGGATGGGCGTCGGCCAATCGCTTGAGGGCCGGATAGCGATCGCGGCCACCCACAACATAGTATTCGTGCTGCACCGTCGTGGCCCCGGAATTTTTTGTGCCCACGGTAATCTCTTGCGGGCTGTGCATGAACTTCTTGGCAATGGTGGCCACCTCTTTGGGCATGGTAGCGGAGAACAGCCAGGTGGATTTCTCCTTGGGGGTGTTGGAAAGGATGTCCTTAATATCCTCGTAAAAACCCATGTTGAGCATTTCATCGGCTTCGTCAAGAATGCAATAGTCGATCTTTGAAATGTCGACCAGGCCCCTGCCGATCATATCCTTCATACGGCCGGGGGTGGCCACTACGATCTGCGCGCCCCTTTTGATCTGTCTGGACTGTTCGGTAATGCTGGCACCACCATAAATGGCGACGACATTGACACCTTTTTCGTATTTGGCATACGCCTGGATTTCGTTGGTGATCTGTAAGCAGAGCTCCCGCGTCGGGGATAAGATCAACCCTTGGGTGGTTCTACTGGCACTTTCGATTTTTTGGATAAGTGGAAAACCAAAGGCCGCGGTTTTTCCGGTTCCCGTTTGTGCGAGCGCCACGAGATCGATCTCACCTTGCAATAAAATGGGGATTGCTTTTTCCTGTACTTCGGATGGGGTTTCAAAACCCATGTCGGCAACAGCATCCAAAAGGGATTGCTGAAGCCCCAATGCTTCAAATTTTGTCATAATGTGGTTTACGTTAATCGCAAATATGTGTGTTGCATAGAGCGATTATCTGATAACCCATTGGACTCCGCGCAACACCTGCCATACCGGCGGCATTTTATTCGAGCGGCAAAGATAGTGTTATTTATTTACATTGTTGGATTGGGAATCCATCACGGGTTCATGGGGCAAGAATGTAACCGCTTGTGGACAACACGATTCCCACGGTACCAAAGAGGATCATGAACCAAATAAAAGATCGTTGTAGTTTTGGATTGTCGTAAATAATGATACAAACGGCACCAAGGACGATACTGATTTGAAAGAAAAGTAGGCCCATATCGAACTTTTTGGTGGCGTTGTCATATTCATCGGCAAGTTTTTGCCATTCGTTTACACCCACAATTTTACCCATTTCCCCATCAAGATCTTGCGCCCATTGCGCTTTCGGAATGTTGGAGGAACCTATCAGTATTTCCGTTTTTTCCAGGCCGTACTTTCGTATTTTTTGCTTGATGCCCTCCATTTTGTTGGATACAATGGATTTTTTGTCCTCCGGGATCATTCCCGTACTCAGCAAGGTCTGAAGGTAATTGAGTTCCCCTTCCTTCAAACTCTGTTTGATGCTCTTGGATTGGTACCAACTTGAATAATTGACCACCTTGTTGTGGGCGATCATCATTTCTTCCTCCAACTCACCGTTCACCAATTGGGAAATGGCCATTAGGGCGGCAAAAACTGCAATGAGCACACCCCCTATCGCTTCGGCTTTTTCCGAAGCCACGGATACTTGGATGGTATCACCCTTTTTTTGGTTTGGAAGCATTATGTTTTTGTTTTTAAGTACTGGACGAGCTGTTCTATTGCCTTTCCCCTATGGCTTATTTTGTTTTTGGCCCCAATGGGCAATTCGGCAAAGGTCTCGAGATGGCCATCGGGCCTGAAAATGGGATCATAGCCAAATCCCCCCTTGCCTGCTTGTCGCAAAGTGATTTCGCCTTGCACCGTACCCTCAAAAAATTGACAACCATTGTTTAAGTGGAGGGCAATTATGGTCTTGAACTTTGCGGAACGGTCGGTTCGGCCCTTCAATTCGAACAGAAGCTTTTCCATATTGGCATCCGCACTTTTCCGGTCTCCGGCATAGCGGGCAGAACGTACTCCGGGCGCACCGTTGAGGGCATCTACCAAAAGCCCCGTGTCATCGGCAAAACAGGGTAGGTTGTAGTTCTTGGCCACATAATCGGCTTTTAGACGTGCATTCTCTTCCAAAGTGTTTCCAGTTTCCGGAATATCTTCCATACAGCCAATATCGGTGAGCGATACCAAATGGATATGGGCCGGAAGCAATTTTTGTACTTCGTTGAATTTATTTTGGTTGTGTGTGGCAAAAATGAGCTGCATGCCGGCAAAAATACTAATTTTATGGGATGAGGTTAAAAGTTCCACCAGCGCTTGTCTTTCTCGTTTTTGGAGGCTTGATGTTTGTTCTTGATCGTTTTTTGCCTTTTGGCAACTTCGATTTCTTTGGACGCGGCCATTTGGTGAAGGGATTGTTGTTTTTATCCGTTGGCATTGGCGCAATTTCCTTGTTTCACTTTTTCAGGGCGGGGACCTCGGTTGATCCAACACTTCCTTCAAGAACATCGACCCTGGTGACCAATGGGCTTTATGGTTTTTCCAGAAACCCAATGTACCTGGCTTTGCTACTTATTTTACTGGCTTGGGGGATTTGGTTGGGAAATGCCTTCAACACCCTTTTGGCGGCAGGGTTTGTGGCGTATATGAACCGTTTTCAGATCATTCCGGAGGAGGAGGCACTGACCAAGCTGTTCGGTAAGGAATATCTGCGGTATTGCATGAATGTTCGAAGGTGGTTTTAAGGTAGCAGCGGTTTGGCTTATAAGGGTATTTTATTAGCTTTTTGACTTATATTCTAAAATATTAGCATTTTAGCTTATATTTTTATATATTAGCGTTTTAGCTTATAGTATGCAGATAGCGATAATAACCGGGGATATCATAAATTCTGAGGGCCACGAGTCATCCGAGTGGTTGGGCGTGCTAAAGGCATACCTATCAAAATTGGGGGAATCACCGACCCATTGGGAAATATATCGTGGTGACGAATTTCAGCTTAGAGTCCCTTTGGAACAGGCTCTGGAAGTGGCCATCCACATCAAGGCCCTTATGAAATCGATAAAAGGTCTGGATGTTCGCATGGGCATCGGTATTGGCGAGGTAACTTTTGTAGGTCGGGGGGTCAGCGAGTCAAACGGCCCGGCCTATCAGCGTTCAGGTAGGACCTTTGAATCCTTAAAAGAGGAAAAGCTCAACCTGACCATTGCCACCGGAGATGCGGTTTACGACCGTACAGTGAACCTTATTTTAAAATTGGCCCTAGGCTTTATGGATGATTGGAGCACCGTTTCCGCCGAAATTGTGGCCCTGGCACTTGAAGATCGAACAGCGTCCCAGCAAGAGACCGCAAAAAAATTGGGTATTCAACAATCCGCAGTCAGCCAACGCCAAAAAAGGGCACGTTTGGATCTAGTGTTCGAACTGCTGTCCTATTATGCCGAAACCGTTAAAAAAGTTGCCCCATGATCTTTTTCCTAAAACTTTTATTGGCACATCTTATCGGGGATTTCCTCTTGCAGCCCCACAAATGGGTACTCCACAAAGAGGCCCATAAAGTAAGATCAAAATACCTCTATTACCACATGCTGATCCACTTCGCGGTCACAATGGTATTGTTGTGGGACTTGTCGTACTGGGGAGTGGCCTTGATCATTGCCTTTTCCCATTACCTTATCGATCTGGCCAAATTATACGCAAACCCTTTGTTCAAAATAAAGGCTGTCCCATTTTTTATAGATCAAGCGGCACACCTGGCCGTATTGTACGTTTGTGCCTATTATGGAAACCTTTGCGAACAAACCTCCGATTTATTGGAACAAATGGATTGGGCCTTGGTCACTGCCACGGTTTTTGTGACCTTTCCGGCCGCGATCATCATGGGCAAATTACTGGAAGGGATGTCAGGTCAAATCGAATTGGATCACGAATCACTGCCCAATGCCGGTAAATATATCGGCATCATCGAACGGTTATTTGTTCTGGTGTTCATTATCTTGGGTAGGTGGGAGGCCATTGGTCTATTGATAACCGCGAAATCGGTCTTTCGGTTCAACGACCTAAAGGACAGCAACAACCGGAAGCTCACGGAATATATTCTGATCGGAACCCTTATGAGCTTTGGGATGGCGATCATTACCGGAATAATTTATGCCCATCTGTAAAATGAAAAAGACAATTCTCGTCCTGATCGGTATCGGTATGTTGTCCTGTGCGGATAAGAACACTGAAGCAAAGCCCTTAAAAGCCGAAGTGGCCCTTGCCGAACGATGGTCGAAGGAAAGGGCATGGGCCTGGTACGACAAACAACCTTGGTTGGTGGGCGCGAATTTTAATCCGAGCACATCGATCAACCAATTGGAGTTTTGGCAAGCCGATACCTTTGATCCCGAAACCATAGACCGGGAGTTGCAATGGTCGGCCGAACTGGGCATGAACCTACATAGGGTCTATTTGCACAACCTGCTTTGGAAACAGGATTCCATAGGATTTTTAAATAGATTGGATCAATATCTCGGGCTGGCGGATAAGCACCGGATCAAAACCATGTTCGTGCTCCTGGACGATGTTTGGCATCCCGTGCCCAAGCTGGGAAAACAACCCGAACCTACGCCCCATGTGCACAATTCAGGTTGGGTACAGGCACCGGGAGCTGAGATCTTGGGCGATCTGTCGAGGCACGGAGAACTGGAAGGGTACATCAAAGGGGTTTTAAGACACTTTTCGGAAGATGATAGGGTTTTGGTATGGGACGTTTACAACGAACCCGACAACGTTGCCGGACAACCGGGCAGGCGTAACCTGGAGATAAAGGACAAGCACAAATATTCCCTTGCACTCCTAAAGAAGGTCATGCGCTGGTCCAGGGAGATAGATCCCAAACAGCCGTTGACCGCGGGCATCTGGAGGGGAAACATAGATCATTGGGGAACATTGGACAGTCTGCCTGCTTTGGACCGGTATATGATCGAGAGCTCCGATGTGATATCATTCCATGCCTATGATGGGGATATGGATCAGGTAAGAAAAAAAATCAGCTTGTTGAAGAACTTTGAAAGACCCCTGTTATGCACGGAATACGTGGCCAGGGGAACGGGCAATACCTTCGAAGCGGTCATGCCCATTTTCAAAGAGCACAGAATTGCAGCGATCAATTGGGGCTTTGTTTCTGGAAAGAGCAATACCATTTATCCCTGGAAAAGTTGGGACTCCACCTTTACCGCGGAACCCAAGGTTTGGCACCACGATGTTTTAAGGCAGGACGGTTCGCCCTTTTCGGAGGATGAGGTTATATTCATCAAGACCATGACAGGCGGAAAAACTGAACTTCGTGCACGGAACCCGTAAGGGTGGCGGTAGGACAAAGGCTTTCTCCCAGGCCGGGGCACGTTTTAAGGAGAAAGGCCCGGATCCCGGATACCCTCCATTATGGAATTGGCAACGGAAGGACCCAAAAAAAATTAAATTCACATAAAAACCGGTCCTCGATCTCCCTCGGACAACTTTTGACAAGATTCCCCCATATCGGACGGAATTAATCTTTATTTTTACAGCTTAATTTTTTAAACATGGTAGAGGTGGGCAGGAAGTACGTTTTCGATTTTGACAGTACCTTGACCAGGGTGGAGGCCCTGGATGTTCTGGCTGAAATGACCCTAGAGGGAAAATCAAACAGGCAGGAGATTGTCGACCAGATTCAAAAAATCACCAATTTGGGCATCGATGGGGACATCTCCTTTACCGAATCTTTGGAACGGCGGATCAAACTGTTGAACGCCAACAAATCGGACCTTAAGGGACTGGTGGCCGAACTGCGCCAGAAAATATCAAAGTCCATTGAATCGAATAAGGAGTTCTTTGAAAAATTTTCAGATGATATCTATGTGATTTCCTGCGGGTTCAAAGAGTTCATCGACCCTATTGTCGAGGAGTACAACATACCCTCGGAGCGGGTCTACGCCAACACCTTCAAGTTTGACGGCCAGGGCAATATCATAGGTTTCGACGAAGACAACGTCCTGTCTTCCCACAACGGCAAAATCGAATGTTTGAAGCAGTTGGATCTGGACGGGGAAGTACAGGTCATCGGGGACGGATATAGCGATTATGTAATGCGCGAGGCGGGGATTGCCGATAAGTTCTTTGCGTATACGGAGAACGTACACCGCGAAAAGGCCGCTGACAATGCGGACCATGTGACCCCGAACTTGGATGAATTTTTGTTTGTGAACGATTTGCCGCGGAACATCTCCTATCCCAAGAACAGGATTAAGATTCTATTGTTGGAAAATGTGCATCCTGCGGCTTTTGACAACCTTTCGGAGGATGGTTTTTCGGTAGAGTTGGTCACCCACAGTCTTCCCGAAGAAGAACTGATAGAAAAGATAAGGGGGGTGCATGTTCTGGGAATCCGTTCCAAGACCCAGGTCACCCAAAAGGTACTGGATGCCGCCAATAAACTGTTGGTAGTCGGCGCTTTTTGCATTGGCACCACCCAGATCGATCTGGAGTGCTGCAAAGGGAAGGGCATCGTTGTGTTCAATGCTCCGTACAGCAATACGCGGTCGGTCGTGGAGTTGGCCATTGGGGAAATCATTATGCTTATGAGGAGCGTATTCCCCAGAAGCACCGAAATCCACAACGGGCAATGGCAAAAAACCGCTGCGGGAAGCCGGGAAGTGCGTGGGAAAAACTTGGGAATTGTGGGCTATGGCAACATCGGCAAGCAGTTGTCGGTATTGGCAGAGGCTATTGGCATGCGCGTATACTATTACGATGTGGACGATAAATTGGCCCTCGGAAATGCCATCAAATGCAACACTCTGGAAAACCTGCTGAATGTTTCGGATGTGGTCACCTTGCATATCGATGACAACAAAGCGAACAAAAATTTTATTGGGGAACGTGAAATAGCCCAAATGCGCGACGGCGCCATGCTGATCAATCTCTCCAGGGGGTTTGTAGTGGATATTGGTGCACTGTCGAACGCCCTTAAGACCGGGAAGATCGCTGGCGCGGCGGTAGATGTATATCCAGAAGAACCGGGGAGCAACGGCACCTTCGAAAGCGAACTCCAGGGGTTGCCAAATGTGATCTTAACACCGCATGTTGGTGGTAGTACTGAAGAAGCACAGCGCAATATCGCCGATTTTGTACCCAACAAGATCATGGATTATATCAATTCGGGCAATACTGTGGATGCGGTCAATTTCCCCAACATCCGATTGCCCAAGCAAAAGAACGCCCATCGTTTTCTTCACATCCATAAGAACGTTCCGGGAATCATGGCCAAGATCAACGAGGTGTTGGCCAAGTTCGAAATGAATATCTCCGGACAGTACCTATCTACCGATAGTGAGGTGGGCTACGTAATTACGGATTTGGACAAAGAATACAACAAAGATGTTATCAAAGCCCTGAAGAAAGTAGATCACACTATTAAATTCCGGGTGCTGTATTAAAGGGGTCCTTGGCCGTTCCGCCAGGTGTGGATGTCATTTGGGACAGACCGTGGCACCTACCCATGGTGATAGGGTTCATTCTTCAAAATGGTCAGGGCCCGATAAAGTTGTTCCACCATGAACAAACGTACCATTTGATGGGAAAAGGTCATTTTTGACAGGCTCATTTTTCCCTGGGCCCGCTGATAAACCGCAGGGCTGAACCCATAGGGGCCGCCAATGGCAAACACCAATTGTTTGATGCCCGAATTCATCCTTTTTTGCAGTTCTTCCGAAAAATCCACAGAGGAATACTGTTTTCCGCCCTCGTCCAAAACCACAAGGACATCCGTACCGTTCAACTTTTTCAGGAGCCCTGCTCCCTCCTTTTCTTTTTGTTGTTTTTCGGAAAGATTCTTTGCATTTTTGATATCCGGTACGATTTCCAACTCGAACTTGATATAATGTTTCAGTCTGTTTTGGTATGCCAAGACCAGCTGGTGCAGCTGCTGACTGTCCGTTTTCCCTATAGCGATCAGTTTAATGGTCATAGCGCAAATGTAATGGGCAAATTTCATATTCCAAACATCGAATCCCATTTTCCAAAGCTTAAATTCAAAACGCAATACCATCAAACATTTTAGTATTTTAGCGCAGTTCAAACCAGAACCCATGATTTCAAAGGAACAGTTTCAACACGAAATAGAGGGTATCATTAAAAATGCCATCCGGGAGGATGTTGGGGACGGCGACCATAGCTCCTTGGCTTGTATTCCGAACGACGCCCATGGCAAGGCAAAGTTATTGGTCAAGGACGAGGGCATCCTTGCAGGGATCGAATTTGCAAAGCAGGTATTTGCTTATGTAGATTCAAAATTGGAGGTTGAGGAGTTGATGGGCGATGGGTCGGAAGTCCGCTATGGCGATATTGCCTTTTACGTTTCGGGGCGCTCCCAGAGCATTCTGAAATCGGAGCGTTTGGTGTTGAACGCCATGCAGCGAATGAGCGCGATAGCAAGCAAAACAAGGTCGTACGTGAAATTGTTGGAGGGCACCGCCACAAAGATATTGGATACCCGTAAGACCACTCCGGGGATACGTGCCCTTGAAAAATGGGCCGTTAAAATTGGGGGCGGAGAGAATCATCGTTTTGCCCTTTTCGACATGATCATGCTCAAGGACAACCATATCGATTTCGCGGGAGGCATAACCAAAGCGATCGCCAAGACCCAACGATATCTTTCGGAATCCGGGCGGGATTTGAAAATCATCGTTGAGGCACGAAACTTGGAGGAGGTCGGGGAAATCCTAAAATCAGATGGGGTGTACCAGATCCTTCTCGACAATTTTGATTATACAGAAACGAAAAAAGCGGTGCAATTGATCGGGGACAGGTGTTTGACAGAATCGTCGGGCAACATTAATGAAGAGACGTTAAGGAACTATGCCGAATGTGGGGTCGACTATATCTCCGCGGGGGCCTTGACCCATTCGGTCTACAATATGGACCTTAGCCTAAAAGCCGTTTAGATGTCCATCGAAATAGAAAAAAAGCTCGAGAAAATTCCCGTGGTCAATTGGTTGGTGCGCTTGTTGAAGACCATTCGGCTGCCGGGATTTGAAGGTCTTTCAGCATATGATCTGAGTGAGATGTATATTCGGGGAATTGTAGAGGGGGCCCTATCGACCCGGGCAAGTTCCATTGCCTTTAGTCTGTTCATGGCCTTGTTTCCACTGTTGATCTTTATGGTAACTTTGGTACCCTTCCTGGTTTCCTACATCAGTCTGGGAAACGCCAATTTCGATGCGGAGTTCCTGTCTTTTTTGGAATCCTTTTTGCCCAATGCGACAGGGGACTATTTCGGCCAGATATTCCAACAGATCAAAGATCAAAAACGCGGGGGATTGCTCTCATCATCATTTGTGATTTCCATTTTCTTGATGGCCAACGGTGTGAATGCCATTTTTGGGGGCTTCGAGAACTCCTACCACGTAAACCTGACCAGAAATTTTTTCAGGCAGTATCTATATGCACTGATGGTTGGATTGATATTGTCGATCTTGATCATCGTTGGTTTTGTCGTCTACGTGTATTTTGAGGTCTATGTACTGACCTATTTGAGCGAGTTTGCGGCCAGGACCGGTGGTTATGTGCTTGGGGAAGGGGATATCCTGGGGGTGCAGATCGCCAAATTCCTCTTTTTTATCCTACTGTCGTACCTAACTACCGCAATTCTGTATTATTTTGGAACGGCCGAGGGGAAGCAGGCCCGGTTCTTTTCGGCAGGGGCCCTGATGACCACCCTGCTGTTTTTGCTGACCTCGTATCTCTTTGGGGTATATGTTGAAAAGTTTGCACGCTATAACGAGTTGTACGGTGCCTTGGGCGGATTATTGATTTTAATGGTCTATATCTGGTTAAATTCCAATATATTGCTGCTGGGCTTTGAACTGAATGCGTCCCTGAATTGGCTCAGAAAAAATTACAGGAAGGATGATGATAAGAAATAGGGTGCTACTGGTCGCATTGGCCATGTTGGTCTTCTCCATGGGATATGGCCAGAGCATTTTCGGAAAATGGAAGACCATAGACGACCGCACGGGAAACCCCAAGGCCATCATCGATATCTACGAAAAGGACGGACTGATGTATGGACATGTCGTCCAAATCTTGGAGAAAGGAAAGGAAAACTCCCTCTGCACCAAGTGCGATGGTGAGCTAAAGGATAAGCCCGTATTGGGGATGACGATCATAGAGGCGGCAAAAGAAACTTCCAAGGGCGTCTACAAGGGCAAAAAACTCTTTGATCCGGAGCAGGCGATGACCTTTCGATGTAAGATCTGGCTGAACCCGGACAATCCCAACGAACTTAAGGTGCGCGGCTATCTGGCCTTTCTTTACCGCACCCAGACCTGGCTGCGCCTCGAAGGATAGAAGTTGAACGGTATGCAGTATTTTATCGATGTCATCCTGCCCATTCCCCTGGAGAAGTTGTTTACCTATTCGGTTTCTTCCGAAGTGGCCCAATTTCTCAGCCCCGGTATGCGCGTTGCCGTTCCTTTTGGGAGATCAAAAATATACACGGCCCTGGTCTCAAGGATACATTCCACCGCCCCCGCAGTGTACGATGCGAAGGAGATCCATCAGATTTTGGATGAGCATCCCATCGTCAATGAGATTCAGCTACAACATTGGCAATGGGTCGCGGACTATTATATGTGTACACTGGGAGAAGTGCTCCGGTCGGCCCTTCCCAGCGCTTTTTTGTTGGAAAGCGAAACGCTTATCTTAAAAAAACCGAATGCCGAACCGGATGAGATGAACCTAAGGGACGATGAATTTCTTGTCTTCGAGGCCCTGCAACATCAAGCGGTATTGCGTGTGCAGGAAGTGGCCGCCATTGTGGATAGAAAGAATGCCCTCCCTGTTTTGAACAGCCTGTTGGGGAAGGGAATCATAGTACTGAAGGAAGAAATACAGGAACGGTATAGACCAAAACTGGTCCGGTACCTTCAATTGGGAACGGACTATCGAACGGAACCGCAATTGGAGGCCTTGCTTCAATCCCTTACACGGGCACCCAAGCAGAGCCAGGTGGTACTGGCGTTGTTCCAATTGCAGGCGACCAGCAAAAAGCCGATCAAGGTCGTGGAAGTCGAACAAGCGAGCGGTGGCTCTAAAGCCGTTATACGATCTCTAGTGGACAAGGGGATTTTGGAGGAATATTTTATTCGGACCGATAGGGTGAATTATGAGGGGAACCCGGAAGGCCAACACTTGAAAGCGTTGACCGAACACCAAAAAAACGCCTTACATGATATAGATAAAAGCTTTGACAATGACAAAGTTACCTTATTGCACGGCGTTACCTCGTCCGGAAAGACAGAGGTCTATGTCAAACTGATCGAACGTTGCTTGGAAACGGGAAAACAGGCCCTGTACCTGCTGCCGGAGATCGCCCTCACCACCCAACTGATCTCACGGCTACAGGACTTTTTTGGCGAGAGGGTCTCGGTGTACCACTCCAAGTACAACATACAGGAAAGGATAGAGGTTTGGAACAATGTTTTGGCAAAAAAAAACAAGGCACAGATCGTGATAGGGGCCAGGTCTTCGCTGTTTTTGCCCTTTTCCGATCTGGGGACGATCATTGTGGACGAGGAGCACGAGGGCTCATTCAAGCAATTTGACCCTGCCCCGCGATATCATGCCCGGGATGCCGCGATAGTTTTGGGAAATCTTCATGGGGCCAATGTTCTACTGGGGTCGGCGACACCGAGCGTGGAAACATTCCACAATGTCCAGATCGGCAAGTACGGTTACGCGAAGATCGATCGCCGCTATGGGAACGTGCTCCTGCCCGAAATGGAATTGGTAGACCTTAAGGAACAGACGCGGAAACGTCGGATGAAAGGTCATTTTTCGGAACGATTGATGGAGGAGATAACAGAGGCATTGGACGCTAGGGAACAGGTTATCCTCTTCCAAAATCGCAGGGGCTATGCGCCCATTGTAGAATGTACTACCTGCGGTCATTCGCCGCAATGCCCGAATTGTGATGTGAGCCTTACCTATCATCAATTCAAAAAGCAATTGAGGTGCCATTATTGCGGCCATCACATGGCTTTGCAAGAAAGTTGCCAGGCATGTGGAAGTGCTACTTTGGACACCAAGGGTTTCGGGACCGAACAAGTGGAAAAAGAACTGGAAACCTTGTTTCCGGAGGCCAAGGTCCGACGTATGGACTTGGATACCACCCGGGGAAAACACAGTTATGAAAAAATAATTACCGCCTTTGAACAGCAGGAGATGGACATTCTGGTCGGCACCCAAATGCTCACCAAGGGCCTGGACTTTAGAAATGTCAGCCTCGTGGGAATCATGAATGCCGATGCCCTGTTGAATTTTCCGGACTACAGAGCGCACGAACGCTGTTTTCAATTGATTACCCAAGTGGCCGGGAGGGCCGGTCGTACAAAAAAAAGAGGAAAGGTGATCATCCAGAGTTATAATCCTTACCACCAGATTTTAAAGCAGGTGTCCACAAGCGATTACATGGGCATGTACGGCGAGCAATTGTACGAAAGGGAGCAGTACAAATACCCTCCTGCGAACCGGATCATCAAGATCACCTTTAAGCACAAAGAATACAATCGGTTGAACGAAGCTTCGGAATGGTTTGCCCTGGGGCTGCGCAATGTGCTCGGAGGAAATGTACTGGGACCGGAATACCCACCGGTGGCGCGTATACGAAATCAATACCTAAAAAACGTGATCGTTAAGATAGCTCCCCAACAATCCCTTGCCAACATTAAAAAGGGCATTAAAAGGATTGAAAGATCGTTCAACGCGATTTCGCAATATCGCAGTGTGCGGGTCATCTACAATGTGGACCATATTTAGGAAAAAGAACAAAAAAACCACCATATCAGTTTTGATATAGTGGTTCGTTATACTGTTATTGGCGGTCTTAGACGTTACTCAGCGCTTCGGCGAGCTCGGTCTTTTTGTTCCTGCTCAATGGAATGGATCGTCCGCTTACCTCAACATTTTTACTGTTGAACTTCTCGATTTTTTCCAAGTTCACGATATAGGATTTATGTATCCTTAAAAACTTCTCTTCCGGCAATTGTTTTTCGAAAGATTTCATTGTTGATAAAATTACGATATTGGCCTCATCGGTTACCAATTTAATGTAATCTCCGAGCGCTTCGATCCATTTGATATCGTTAAGGATCACCTTTCGCTTCTTCAGATTGCTTTTAACGAAGATATGCTCCTCATCCTCGTTTACCTTGTGCATTTGTTCATATTTGGCCACAGCGCGCCGAACCGATGCATCAAACCGTGCCATAGTAATGGGTTTGTGCAAATAATCCGTTACGTCATAGTCAAAAGCTTTTAGGGCGTAATCCGGCTTTCCGGTAATCAAAATTACCTGAGGACTGTTTTCTAGGGACTCTAACAGGTCGAATCCACTAATGATCGGCATTTCAACATCCAGAAAAATTAAATCGATTTCATTGTTTTTGATACCGTTCTTGGCTTCGATCGCATTACTGTACTCTGCCACCATAGCAAGATTTGGGTGGTTGTTGACGAGCTTCGCGACCGCCATTCGCTGCATGGACGAATCGTCTACGATAATACTTCTTAATTTCATAAAAGGGTTGATTTGTGGGGTTAAATCATCGACAAATTACCGAAAAAACACGTTCAACTGCAACAAAAGATGTAAACATTGCGTGAAATCCTGTATGATTGACAATGACCATAGGTTTAGATTTAGGTTAAGTTCGATTTTATGATTACTTGAAGCTATAACGAAGAAATTCTCGTTTTCTTGTGAATAGTCGCAAATATTCTTACTTTTGCCGTCCTAAAAACAAAATTTATATATGAACCATTACGAAACTGTTTTCATCTTGAATCCCGTTCTATCTGATGTCCAGATAGAGGAAACAGTTAAGAAATTTGAGAATTTCTTAATTAAGAATGGAGCCAAAATGGTCTCCAAGGAAAATTGGGGCCTAAAGAAATTGGCGTATCCCATCCAACACAAAAAAAGTGGTTTTTACCATTTGTTCGAATTTGCCGGTCCCGGCGAAGTTGTTGCTCCCTACGAGCAGGAATTTCGAAGGGACGAGCGCGTTATGCGCTTTTTAACGGTCAAATTGGATAAGCACGCCGTCGCGTGGGCAGAAAAAAGAAGAACAAGGTTAAAAGCTAAAGTGTAAGGTATGTCAACAATTGAGCAACAAGCAAAAGGAAAGAAAGATGGGGAAATCAGGTATTTGACCCCACTGAACATTGAGACCAATACCAAAAAGAAGTACTGTCGTTTTAAAAAGTCCGGCATTAAATATGTCGATTACAAAGACGCGGATTTCTTGATCAAGTTGGTAAACGAGCAGGGAAAGCTTCTTCCCAGAAGACTTACCGGAACCTCCCTAAAATATCAAAGAAAAGTGGCACAGGCCGTAAAAAGGGCCCGTCACTTGGCACTAATGCCCTATGTTGGTGATTTATTAAAATAAAGGAAAAGGAACCATGGAACTAATATTAAAACAGGACGTAGAGCATTTGGGTTTTAAAGATGATGTCGTGAACGTAAAGAACGGTTATGGCAGAAACTACCTCATCCCACGGGGCATGGCCACTATGGCGACTCCCTCGGCCAAAAAAGTTTTGGAAGAGAATTTGAGACAACGGGCCCACAAGGAAAAGACCATTGTGGATGCCGCCACCAAAAGCGCGAACGCCATCAAGGAATTGGAGATTAAGATCGCCGCAAAAACCGGCGCCGGTGACAAATTGTTCGGTTCGGTAACCACCATTGACCTGGCCGCCGCCCTTCAGAAGGCAGGGCATGAGGTCGATAAAAAGTTTATCAGTATCAAGGGAGGCAGTGTTAAACGCCTCGGACCCTATGACGCACAGATCAGACTTCACAGGGAAGTAGTAGTTGATCTAGGTTTTGAAGTGGTTGCCGAGAAGTAACAGATCGACAAATTGTGAACAAGTTAAAGAGGCTGCCCCTATGGGACAGTCTCTTTTTAATTTTACAGTATGAAATACACACGCCTCACAAGGCAACAACAGGAAGAACTCCACCAAGAATTCATCAACTTTTTGGCCACCCAATCGATTACCGCTGAAGAATGGCAAAAGCTGAAAGCCGAAAAACCCGAAGTTGCGGAAGAAGAACTGGATGTGTTCAGCGATTTGATATGGGAAGGCGTGCTCTCGAACGTGGCCTATTTGGAAAACATTTCCGCACAGCACATGCACCTTTTTTATTGTGCGGAAAAGGAAATGAAGTTGATTTCGGTAAAGGTAATGAACCCGGATATCGACCTTATGACCAAGGTGGGGTTCAATTGGTTCAAGAAGAACTGGCAGTCCGATTTCGTAGAGTACCTTACCGCATCCAAAGCCTATACCAAGGACAAAAATCAAGATAAGTTCGGGTTGATCCGACAAGGGGCCGTGATCACCAAGGGCGATTTGTACCAATGGTTTGAAAAAGTGATTGGATAAGTCGATATTTGTGCGAGCTTAATAAAACAAGAGTTTCTAATATTCCCCTGAGCGCAGATGAAGGGATATGTGATACGTATATCAAAATGGCACAAAAACCGAGCATACCCAAGGGCACCCGCGATTTCTCCCCCGCCGAGGTCCTGAAACGGAACTACATTTTCGACCTGGTCAAAAGGCAATTTCAGACCTTTGGTTTTCAGCCGATAGAAACCCCATCATTCGAAAACTCCGAGACCCTGATGGGGAAATACGGGGACGAAGGGGACCGTTTGATCTTTAAAATATTGAATTCGGGGGATTTTATCAGCAAGGTCGATGATGTTACCTACAGCTCCAAAAAATCCAGTTCGCTAACACCGAAGATTTCGGAGAAGGCCCTGCGCTACGATCTTACCGTACCCTTTGCACGCTATGTGGTGATGCACCAGAACGAGATCGATTTTCCCTTTAAGCGCTATCAGATCCAACCGGTTTGGCGTGCGGATCGGCCCCAAAAGGGCCGTTTCAGGGAGTTTTATCAATGTGATGCCGATGTGGTGGGCGCGAATTCCCTCTTGCAGGAGGTGGAACTGCTGCAATTGTACGATGCCGTTTTTACCGATTTGAAATTGACCGGGACCACCATCAAGATCAACAATCGCAAAATATTGGCGGGTATCGCGGAGGTCATTGGGGCGAAGCACCAATTGGTCGATTTCACCGTGGCCTTGGACAAGCTGGATAAAATTGGGGAGGAAGGGGTAAAAAGGGAAATGCGGGAAAAGGGCATTTCCGAGAAGGCCATGGAATTGGCCGGTCCATTGTTTTCCCTTTCAGGAACCAACCTACAACAACTCGATGCCCTGCGGTCGCTCTTGTCCGGATCGGAACAGGGGGGCAAAGGGGTCCAAGAACTGGAATTTATCGTAAAAACGGTGGAGGAACTGGGACTGCAATCCGCCCAGCTTACCATCGATGTGACCCTTGCCAGAGGGCTAAACTATTACACCGGGGCCATTTTTGAGGTGGCCGCCCCGGAAGGGGTGCAAATGGGCTCCATTGGGGGAGGGGGCCGCTATGATGATCTTACGGGAATCTTTGGTCTCAAGGATGTGAGCGGAGTCGGCATCTCCTTTGGATTGGATCGCATTTATCTGGTTTTGGAAGAGCTGGGATACTTCCCTGAGGCACTGGAGCGGTCATTGGACGTACTTTGCCTCAATTTTGGGGAAGCGGAAGCCTTGGTGGCCCTGCGATTGCTAGGGAAGCTCCGAAAGGCCGGCTTGAAGGCGGACCTATACCCTTCCAAATCAAAAATACAGAAGCAACTGAAATATGCCAACAACCGGAACGTGCCCTATGTGATCTTGATCGGGGAAGAGGAATTGGCCAATGGTTCTTTTGTGGTGAAGAACATGCTGGAAGGCACTCAAAAAGAGTATGCAATGGACCAACTCGAGGATTTTATTGCCCTATGGTAGCCGTTCCCGAACGGCTTTGATTACCGTTTCATGGTAAGAAAGGTCGTATGGGACAAACTTCTTCTGGTTTGCCGTCCGGATATCCTCGGAAAACTGCGCCAGTGCTATCAAGGTCAATGCCTCCACCTCGCTTTCCTGTTTTATCAAGTCGGACAAGGGGACCTTCAATTCACACAAAAAAGTATGATGGAATTCGCAATCGATCAATTGGTCGTGGTGCCTATGAAACGATTTAAAGGTTCCGATTTTCTCCAAGTCCCCGATATCGATGTTGAGTCCAATTTCTTCGGCAACTTCGCGAACAGCGGAAATCGCGATGTCTTCCCCAGCACCCACATGCCCGGCCACGGACACATCCCAAAGTAGGGGATGGGTATCCTTGTTTTTTGCCCTTTGCTGAATGAGCAACTTTCCCTCCCTGGTATAGAGCCATACGTGAATCGTGGGGTGCCACAGCCCTTTGCGATGCGCTTGGGACTTCATAGCGGTCGTACCGGTAGGCTTTCCCTCGGAATCCAATATATCCAACAATTCATCCATATCGATATCCTTTCAATAAGAGCACGTCCCCCATTCGTCCCCAGCAATGGCATGGGAGGCCTATTCAAAATAACTGAAGGTTTCCCCGGGCTCAATGGTCAACAACGTTTCATAGATCAGACGGATCACGTTCTCCACATCATCGCGGTGCACGGTTTCCACGGTCGTATGCATATAGCGCAGCGGTAGGGAAATCAATGCGGAGGCCACCCCGCCGTTGCTATAGGCAAAAGCGTCGGTATCCGTACCTGTAGATCGGGAGGCCGCCATGCGTTGAAAGGGTATTTTTTTGGCCTCCGCCGTTTCAATAATGCGTTCCCGTAGCTTGTTCTGAACCGCAGGGGCATATGAGATTACCGGACCGGCGCCGATCTCTGTATGGCCCTGGGTCTTTTTGTTGATCATCGGGGTGGTCGTGTCGTGGCACACATCGGTCACGATCGCAACATTCGGGCCAATGGTCTGGGTGATCATTTCGGCGCCCCGCAGTCCGATTTCTTCCTGGACCGCATTGGTAATGTACAGTCCGAAGGGCAATTTCTTTTTGTTCTGGTGCAACAGGCGCGCCACTTCGGCGATCATGAACCCCCCGGCGCGGTTGTCGATGGCACGGCAAACGAATTTGTTCCCGTTCAAAATTTGAAATTCATCGGGATAGGTGATGACACATCCTACATGGACACCCATTTTCAGCACCTCCGCCTTGTCCTTAGCCCCGATATCGATGCATATGTTGTCGAGCTTGGGCGGCTCTTCCTTGGCACGGTTCCTGGTGTGAATGGCGGGCCATCCGAAAATACCTTTTACCACTCCTTTTTTAGTATGGATGTTCACCCATTTCGAAGGGGCGATCTGGTGATCACTTCCCCCATTTCGAATCACGTACAGCAGACCTTCATCGGTAATATAGTTCACGTACCAGGAGATTTCGTCCGAATGTCCTTCAATGACCACCTTGTAATCGGCTTCCGGATTGATGACCCCCACGGCACTGCCGTAGGTATCCGTAATAAAGGTGTCCACATAAGGTTTTAAGTAGTCCATCCATATTTTTTGCCCCTCCCATTCATAACCTGTGGGAGCGGCATTGTTCAAGTATTTTTCGAAAAAATCGAGGGATTTTTTGGTAAGGATCTTCTTCTCGGCCATTTATCAGGGTTTTAGGTACAAACTTAGCAATATTCACTAATCTTTAATAATAAGCCTTGCGATTAATCGTTAATTTTGGCAGGGCATTTGCTTTATGTACATTATGAAAAGAGAATTGCTATTCGGTTTCTGTATGCTGTTCGGGTTCGTGGTACGGTCCCAGGTTGAGGAGCAAGCTATGGATTCGGTCGCGGAGAAGATGATCATTGTTGAGGGCGATTCCATTTTCAAGAGCTCCATAGCGCTGAACGAGGTCTATGTTTTTGGAAAACTGGAATTCCCCGATTACCAATCCAAGCTCAGGTACTATATCCTACGTAGAAAGACCATTAAGGTATACCCGTATGCCAAGTTGGCCGCGGAACGCTTGGTGGAATTGAACGACAGCATCTCGAAAATCACGAAACGCCGTCATCGCAAAAGATACACCAAGAAGGTACAGAAGTATATCGAGGATGAATTTTCCGCCGAGCTCAAGAAACTTACCCGTACCGAAGGACAGATATTGGTAAAGCTCATCCACAGGCAAACGGGTACAACTGCCTTTGATCTAGTCAAGGAACTGCGCAGTGGATGGAGGGCCTTTTGGTACAATACCACCGCGAAGATGTTCGATATCCGGCTCAAAAAGGAATTCCACCCAGATACCGTCCATGAGGACTACCTTATAGAGGATATTTTGCAACGGGCCTTTGCAATAGACCGCCTTCAGCGACAAGAATCCGTTTTGGACTATGATTACGCCACCCTGGTCGATAAATGGAGCCCCGGTAAAAAAACGAATTGATCTCGATTTAGGAACTTTTCTTACCAAACACCGCATCCACGATAATCTTGATACTTCGGAAACCCATGCCCACAGCGGCGATGGCCAGGATAAATCCGAGAATCAACACCGGCAAATACAGCGGGTGCTCCTCATTTTTGAAGGCTTCATAGATGGTGAACGGTGCCGTGAACATCAGGGCCACGGTATAGCCCAAAGACTTAATTCCCTTTAAAAGCAGCTCTTTGTTTGTCTTCATTCCCGATTTGTACTTCCAATTTTTCAAAAGTAGGGATTAAGCCCTATATTTCGATAAACTAATCCTGTATAAATACTTTTCATTCCCATGCGTGTACTATTGGTTCCGGACAAGTTCAAAGGTTCCCTATCCGCCGACGGGGTAATGGCGGCTCTGGGCAGCGGCATAAAACAAGTTTATCCCAAATCGGAAATCCACACGGTCCTAGCTTCCGATGGCGGTGATGGTTTTTTGGGGGCGGTTGCCAAGCAGCTTCCCACCGAGAAGGTATCCGTTGCTACCGTAGACCCCCTTGGAAGGGCCATTTCAACATTTTATTTATGGGATGTCGAACAGCCAACGGCATATATCGAATTGGCCAGTGCTTCGGGACTTGAACTTCTGGAGGGGGCCGAACGCAGTGCGCTCAGGACGTCTACCCTGGGAACGGGGATACTGTTGAAGGATGCCCTGTCCAAAGGCGCGGAGTCCGTGTACGTGGGTTTGGGGGGGAGTGCTACCAATGATGCCGGAACGGGCATTGCAGCAGCTCTGGGGTATCGTTTTTTGGATGCAGCTGGTGTGGAGCTCGAGCCGACCGGGGAAAACCTGGTCAAGATCGCCACTATCGAAAATGGAGGTATCGAGCCCCATATCGATGAAGCCTCGATATATGCGGTAAACGATGTGGACAACCCCCTTTTTGGTAAGACCGGGGCGGCCCATATATACGGAGGGCAAAAAGGGGCCGATGAAGCCGAGATCGAAATTTTGGACGCCGGTTTGAAGCATTTGGATAAGGTGGTCAAGGACCAATTGGGCAAGGATTTAGCGGAGGTCCCAGGCTCCGGGGCCGCAGGGGGTACCGCCTATGGATTGCAGGCCTTCTTACATGCGGAATACATCGCGGGGACCGATTTTGTTCTTGGGTTGGCGAACGTGGATACGCTCCTGCGGCAACACCCATACGATTATATTATTACGGGAGAAGGAAAGTTCGATGAACAGACCTTGAACGGGAAACTGATCAAGGGGGTAGTGGACCTCGGGAGAAAGTTTGATGTTCCGGTCATTGCGATATGTGGAAAGTTGGCATTGGCTGAGGACGTTTGGAAGAATATGGGCCTCGAGGAGGTCCTGGAGATCCACGATTCAAGTATGCCCATTGCCTATAGTATGGAAAACGCCTCCAGCCTCATACAAAGTACCATGGAGGCCTACTTGCGGTCTGTATGACCTGGCCTATTCGGCTATTCAATAAAAATGGTGCTTTTAAAGGTCTCGCAGACCGCGAAATATCCCAACGCAAAGTTTTCCGGATTGGCGGTGTTGACAAAATTGCCCTTTACCGTTGCAGCGGGCGTTTGAAAGGGCCCCTGGGACCCGCTATCGGCCTGGACGATCACTTGGTTCATATAATTGAAGAAGGCCTGGTCTATCCCTAGTAGGCTAATTTCCACTTCCATGCCTGGCTCCACCCCGTCATCGTAGAAGTAGGAAAACTCGAAACGTTGTCCTGGGTAAAATTCATCTTCCGTCACAAGGTATTCGTTGAAATCAAAATCGAAAAGATAAAAGTCGTCCCTTCCATCGGCATCGATGAAGGAAACCACGACTTCGGTCTCGTCCCCCCCAAAAAGATTGCCCTCGCCCTGTGAAAGCGATTCTATGGGAACCGATGGGACAAATTGTGTTTGGGCCGTATAGGTCTGCCCCCCATGTACGACGGTCAGGACCAGGTTTCCCTCCAGCAGGAACGCGGTATCGAATGTGTTTCCGTAGATACCGGTACCTGTGGATGCTTCCCGCAGTATTATTGTCGTATCGGTAGCTTCGTTCCATAGGGTTGCCCCATCCAATTGGGCGGGTTGCAACTCCCCGAAAAAGGAAGCGCTCAAATGGGCACTCAGTTGAAAGTTGGTCGTGGGTCGGGAAATGTCATCTATGCGGGTTACCGCGTCCAGCACCAATCTTGGGCTATCGGTTGGAACCTCCACTTCGACGACGTCCTCACACGCAATTATCGCTAAGAAAATGGTTAAAAATCGAATTCCTCTCATCGCCTAGAATTTAAAATTATACGTCACTGCGGGGACGATTCCGAAAATGGAAGTCCGTATGGCCTCGTTGGCGCCCGTATCCTGGTTTCGCCTAAAATTAATGGAAGCGGCATTTTTCCTATTGTACAGATTATAAACGCTAAAAACCCATTCCCCTTTCCACTTTTTGCCTTTGTTTTTCCGGGGAGTCATCGTTGCCGAAACATCCATTCTGTGATAGGCCGGCAAGCGTTCTGTATTTCGAAGGCCATAATAGGGAATGGTAAGGCCTTGAAATTCAAATTGCCCTATGGGATAGTTGGTGGGCTGTCCAGTCTGGAAGACAAAATTCGTGTTGAAACTCCATTTTTCATTAAGGTCGTAACTTCCAAAGAAGGAGATGTCATGGGGCTTGTCGTAGGGGGTGTTGTACCATTCCCCTGAATTGATTCCCGTTTCCACATCGGAACGTCCGGGGGTCCGCTGTTCCGATTTAGACAAGGTATAGGCCAACCAGCCCTGGAACCTACCTTTGTTTTTGCGCAACAGCAGTTCCAAACCATAGGCCCTTGCCTCCCCGTTCAAGATCACCTGTTCAATTGCGTCATTGGCGATCAGGTTGGCCCCGTCGATATAGTCGATTCGGTTCTGGATATCTTTTCGGAACACCTCGGTTTCCAGGGTATATTCACCGTCCTTGAAATTTTTAAAGAAACCAAGGGCATATTGGTCCAACAACTGGGGTTCCACATAGGGACCACTTGGGGTCCAAACATCCAGTGGAGTGGGGGAGCTCGTGTTCGATAACAAGTGCAAGTACTGGGCCAGTCGGGTATAGCTCGCTTTTAAGGAACTGCTTCCATTGAAGGTATAGGCAAGTGATATTCTGGGTTCCAAGTTGTTGAAGGTAGCTAGACTCTCGCTTCTTCGCGGACGATCTGTCCCAATGGGCACGGCTTCCCGATAAATGCGCAGGGCGGGGTCAAAGTCCACGGAGCTATCGTTGGAATAGCGGTTGATTTCGTCCTGACCCAGGCGTATAAAATTACTGAACCGGAGACCATACCCCAAGTTCAGGTTTTCGGTAATATCGTGCTCCACATCAATGTAGGCGGCAAACTCATTGGCGTATTTTTGGATCAGTTGATCTTCAAGAATCCCAGAATCGGCATTACTGGGCTCTATTTTTCCGGGATTGAACTGGTAATAAATATCGTTGATGCCGTAATTGATCTGTAGTTTGTCATTGAAATAGTGCTTCAGGTCATATTTTATATTGAAATTTTGGATGCCCGAATTCCAGTCGAAACCTACAAAGTCAAGTTTCAGCCCATAGTAATAATCAGAATAGATCAATGACAGGTTGGAAAACAACTTATCGGAAAACAGATGATTCCAGCGAAAATTCCCCACCGCATTCCCGTAGGTGTTCACAAAACTGTCGCTGATACCGAACACGTCCCTGCCAAAATACCCGGATAAAAAGACGCTGTTGCTATCGTTGACCTTAAAATTGATCTTAGTGTTCAGGTCAAAGAAATAGGCCGTATTGTCCTGGTCAAAAAGCGGAAGGAACAGATGGGCGTACGACCCCCTGCCACCGATCAAAAAGGCGGCCTTGTCCTTGATGATGGGTCCTTCGGCAAGCAGGCGGCTGGCAACGGCACCGATTCCCCCGTTCATATGGAATTCCTTGCTGTTGCCCTCTTTCTGAAAAATATCGAGGACCGAGGAGACCCGTCCCCCGAAGCGCGCTGGGATACCACCCTTGTACAACTTGATGTCCTTTATGGCGTCGGGGTTGAATACCGAGAAGAACCCGAACAAATGGGAGGAATTGAAAATGGTCGCCTCGTCCAACAAAATCAGGTTTTGATCGACGGCCCCGCCCCGGACATTAAACCCTGAAGCTCCCTCACCCGCATTAGTAACCCCGGGCAGCAATAAAATGGACTTGATAACATCGGCTTCACCAAGAATGACAGGAATTTTTTTGATGGTTTCCACGGATAGGGCATTGACACTCATCTGTGGTGTACGGATATCCATTTTTTCAATGTCCTCGGTCACAACTACCTCGTTCAGCTGTTCGGCCTCCTCGACCATCTTAAAGTTGATCTTCTCGTTTTTGCTCAGGTCAATTTCCTGAAGGATGTCGGCAAAACCCAAATAACTGACCAGTACCTTATAATTGCCTTCCGGCAGGGTGATGGAATAGAACCCATATTCGTTGGTGGTGACCCCCGTCCTCAATTCGGGGACCGCTACAGTGACCCCGATCAAGGTCTCGTTGCTAGAGGCTTCCGAAATGGTTCCGCTCAACGTAAACTTATGTTGTGAAAAGGAAAAATAGGCGCAGTTTAAACATAGAAAAAGAAGGAGTTTTTTGGATAGGGCCATTCACAATTTTTTATAAAAATAGTTAGCAATGCCTAGGGGGCGAAAAAGCTTAACAATTATTTGGGAAACCAAGGGAGATACCCAAAACCCTGAAATTTCCCAGCTCTTTTTTTAAGACGGCCAAAAGCGGAAAAAGTTACTGGCATACCCTTAAAAATTGGGGAATGGGCATAAAAAAGCCCTTGTTCATAAGATAAGGGCTTCTTGCAGACGTAGGATCAAATACTTTCCAAAATCTCATTGAGGGTCTTACTCGGCCTCATGGCCTTTGCCATCAACATCACATCCGGTTTGTAGTAGCCATCAATATTTTGGGCGGTGCCCTGGGCATTGTTCAATTCGGTGACGATCTGATTCTCATTGTCGCGCATTTTCTGGGCTACCTTACCGAAAATGGCCTTAAGTTCGGCATCCCCGTTCTGTTCGGCCAAGGCTTCGGCCCAATAGAGCGCGAGGTAAAAATGACTTCCGCGGGTGTCCAGTTCCTTTACTTTTCTAGAAGGGGATTTGTCGTTGATCAAAAACTTTTCGGTCGCGCTGTCCAGAGCATCGCCTAGGATACCGGCCTTCGCATTGCCGTATTTCTCCCCAAAAAATTCAAGGGAGACCCCCAAGGCCAAAAATTCGCCCAAGGAATCCCATCGAAGATGGCCTTCCTCCAAAAACTGCTCTACATGCTTTGGGGCCGAACCTCCTGCGCCGGTCTCGAACAATCCTCCACCATTCATCAATGGGACGATCGACAACATCTTGGCACTTGTGCCCACTTCCAGAATGGGGAACAGGTCGGTGAGGTAGTCCCGAAGCACATTGCCAGATACGGAAATGGTGTCTTCGCCCTGCTTGATGCGCTGCAAGGTAAACAGGGTGGCCTCGATAGGGGGCAGTATTCTGATGTCCAATTCGGAGGTATCGTGGTCCGGAAGGTATTGGTTCACTTTTTTGATCAATTCAGCATCATGCGCCCTGGTCGAATCGAGCCAAAACACCGCTGGGACTTTTGTGGCGCGGGCACGGGATACCGCCAGTTTTACCCAGTCCTGGATGGGCGCATCCTTTACCTGGCACATTCTCCAAATATCCCCTTCCTCCACGGAATGTTCAAGAAGTATGTCACCGGAATTCAGATCGGTCACCTTGACCGTTCCGGCCGCTCCCATTTCAAAGGTTTTATCGTGAGATCCATATTCCTCGGCCTTTTGGGCCATGAGCCCTACGTTCGGGACGGTACCCATGGTCGTAGGATCAAAGGCTCCGTGTTTCTTGCAGAAATCTATGGTGGCCTTGTAGACCCCGGCATAGCTACTATCGGGAATGACGGCCTTTGTATCTTCCAAACCGCCCTGGGCGTTCCACATTTTGCCGGAATTGCGTATCATGGCCGGCATGGAGGCATCGATGATCACATCGCTGGGCACGTGTAGGTTCGTGATGCCTTTGTCCGAATTTACCATGGCAAGCGCGGGACCCTGTGCGATCGCCTCGTTGATCGCGGCCCCAAGGGCGTTCCGGGTAGCTTCGGGAAGCTCCTTTGTTTTGTTCAGCAAACTTTCCAGGCCATCGTTGGCACTGATTCCCGCCGCGTCCAAGACTTCTCCATATCGGTCAAAAACTTCCGAAAAGAATGCACGCATGGCGTGGCCAAAAATAATGGGGTCGGAAACTTTCATCATGGTCGCTTTCATATGTAGCGAAAGCAGTACCCCTTTTTCTTTTGCATCGGCCACCTGCTCTTTGAGAAAGGTTACCAGGGCGGTCTTGCTCATTACCGTGGCATCGATGATCTCGCCTTCCAAAAGGGGAATCTCGCTCCTCAGCACCTCTGTTCCGCCATTTTCCTTGACCAGTGCTATTTGGACCGATGTAGCTCGGGGCATGGTCCGGGATTTCTCATTCGACTTAAAATCACCATGGTCCATCGTTGCGACGTGGGTCTTGGAATCCGGGCTCCAAGCTCCCATGGAATGTGGATTCTTCTTGGCGTAATTTTTCACTGCCCTCGGTGCGCGTCTATCCGAATTGCCCTCTCTCAGAACGGGATTTACCGCACTTCCCTTGATCTTATCGTATCGCGACTTAATTTCTTTGGCCTGCTCGCTCGTGGCCTCTGTGGGATAATCGGGTAGGTCGTACCCTTTGGACTGAAGTTCTTCGATGGCCTCTTTCAATTGCGGAATGGAAGCGCTGATATTGGGCAATTTAATGATATTCGCATCTGGGCTTTTGGCCGTTTCCCCCAAAACGGAAAGATCATCGGAAAGTTGTTGGCTTCTTTCCAAGAAATCCGGAAAAGCGGCAATGATTCTTGCGGCCAGAGAGATATCCTTGGTCTCAATTTCAATACCGGAAGTCTTAGTGTATGCTTTTACAATAGGTAAAAAAGATTGGGTGGCCAAAGCGGGCGCTTCGTCGGTTCGGGTGTATAAAATCTTAGGCATGTATGCGGTTCATTTTGTTTAAAGCGGAGCAAATATACAATTTAAAAGGGCAAAAAATAGGCAGAAGATTAACTTTAGCGAGGTATTTGATGGGCGTGGCCCAACTCCTTTTCGGATGGGTGACAGATAGAAGGGATATAATACAACAAAAGCCATATCATTGTACGGATACATTGATATGGCTTTCTTGAAATAGCTAGCGAACTGTTTGTTTCGCCCAGAGGCAAAACGGCAACCATTGATTGCATCCGCATCACTACCTCCACGTTCAAAATACTTTTGTCCTCAATTATCAAACCAAGCAACAAATATGTATTTCTTCCCGCTGCTCCAATGTTTTGTCACCAATTGGAGAACCGAAATCCCCCAAAAAGCACAATGCCATTCACAAAGATCGTTGTAAAAGCTTCGGCCTTTACTTCTTTGCTCGTTTTTTCCTTTTATGTCGCCATAAGAAAGAACAACTAAAACAACAGTATAAATTACGTGAACTTTATAGTGACTCCAATTTGTTCTTCGACAGAACTCCTCTTAATCACACCTCAATATATGATTTAATACGGCAAGGTCCAAAATATTTAACATATTTAAAATCAACATCTTGTAAACCATGGATGTTAACAATTGTTCATAAAAAAACGCCCTGATCTTTCAGGGCGTTTTCAATACGATGCCGTTCTTGTTTACGAACGTATTTCTTTGATCCTGGCCTTTTTGCCCGTAAGTTCCCTGAAGTAGAAGATACGTGCCCTACGGACCTTACCTTTTTTGTTGATCTCAATTTTCTGCAAAGCCGGCATATTGACCGGAAAAATTCGCTCTACCCCGACCGTACCGGACATTTTACGAATGGTAAAGGTCTCGGTCGAGCCACTGCCCTTTCTTTGGATGACCACACCCTTGAAGTACTGGGTCCGCGTTTTTTCACCTTCCTTAATTTCGTAATAAACGGTAATGGTGTCCCCAGATGAGAATTTTGGAAATTCCTTTTTGGCTACAAACTCGCTTTCTACAAAATTGATTAATGATTCCATGACTTATTTTTATAGTGATGTCAGGACCAACGTTCACGATTTTCGTCAGAGGTTGATTTAACAGGTTGCAAAAATAATCCATAAATCATAACCGGCAAGCTATTTTCATACTTTTTTGGGAAGGGGAGGGGATGTTCGGCCTATTCCAGAAGATCGGGCCTTAATTTTTCCGTTCGGGCAAGGGCCTGTGCCTCACGCCATTCCTCGATTTTCCCAAAATGACCGCTTAACAATACCTCGGGTACTTTTAGTCCCTTGTATTCCGCAGGCCGGGTATAGACCGGCGGCGCCAAAAGGTTATCCTGGAAACTGTCGGTCAGGGCCGAGGTCTCGTTGTTGAGCACGCCCGGAATCAATCGAATGACCGCGTCACAAAGGATGGCCGCACCCAGTTCCCCTCCGGATAGCACATAATCGCCAACTGAAATTTCCTTGGTAATGTGAATGTCGCGCACTCTTTGGTCTACCCCTTTGTAGTGCCCACATAAGATCATAAGGTTGCCATGGAGCGACAGGGCATTGGCCATTTTTTGGTCCAAGGTCTTCCCGTCCGGGGTCATATATATCACCTCATCGTATTTCCTTTCGGACTTCAGTTGGCCGATACATTTGTCTATGGGCTCTATCATCAAGACCATTCCCGCGCCCCCGCCAAATTGATAGTCGTCCACCTGCTTATAGCTGCTGTCGGTATAGTCCCTTAAATTGTGAAGATGCACGGATACGACCTCCTTTTCTATGGCACGCTTCAAAATGGAGGCTTCGAACGGACTTCTCAAAAGTTCGGGCAACACGGTGATGATATCGATTCGCATGGAAAAGGTCTTAAGCGCTTTTAGGCGGTTCAAAAATAGTGAAAACAATGCACATCCCTGTGCCGTCCCAAGCCGGAACTGTCGTCCACAACATATTCGACAGACACCGAAAAAGGGTGTGGCCTGGGAAAAGTTTTCCCTATTTCAATAATGGTGGTCAACATTGGGATAAAAAAAAAGCCCCTTCCGGAGCTTTTGGTCATTTTGATTTTTTGTACTTATTGATTTCGTCCTGGAGTTGCCGGCTGATCTTCTGTTCCCTTTCCAAGGCGCGTCTTCTGTGATCTTCATATTCGACCTCCAGTTCCGACAGGTTGGTCTTCGCCTCCTGGGTCAGAATATTACTCTTCCTGAATTTGTAGATAAAGAAGAGCAACGTGAGCAAAAGGGCACATATTACGGTCCATAAAATGAAATTATAAGTGGCCTTGGACACCAGAACGCCCAAAAACGACATACTGTCCTTTTCTTCGGTTACCGAAGTGAGGTTATTGGTTGTCTCATCCAGTTTTTTGTTCAAGGACGAGATGGTGGATTCGTGACCCGCTATAGCGGCCTGTAGTTCCGTTTCTTTTTTACTGTAAACTTCCAAGGTATCGAGCACGTTCTGTCTCAATTTGTCCAAATGGATCGCGCGGACCACTTCGTACCGTCTACCCTCGGCTCTGTAGTTTCCCGATTTCTTGGTGATGAAGTTGAACTGGCTGTCTATGGATCCTTTATCCAACGACAGTTCCGGTGCGTTTCCGGCTTGCTCCTGTGCGAACTGCAGGTTGTAGGTCAATAAGGCAATGGCAATGGTCAGTATTCTTAAGCCTTTCATTATTAAAATAGTTCTAGTATTAGTAAATAAATATGATTCTAAAGGGGCATTCAAAAGTACTTCAATATTATTAATTAAGAAAAAAAAACCCCAATAAGGTGGTTTGATGTAAGAAAAGCACCCTAAAACACCAAATTTTGGCCAAGGTCCATGGAGCGGCTAGTAATAGGTGAAGCGCCTTACCTTGGCAATGTACTTTGCCAATCTGATGACCTGGTGCGAATATCCATATTCGTTGTCATACCATATATAGAGCACGATATTCTTTCCATTGGCCGAAACGATGGTCGCCGTACTGTCATAAATGGAGGGTGCGGAGGTGCCCACGATATCAGTGGATACAATTTCCTTGCTCAACGAATATTTTATCTGTTCCACCAAATCGCCTTCCAGGGCATATTTTTTTAGAATGGTGTTCACCCCGTCCACCGAGGTCTTGTTCTTGATCTCGAGGTTAAGGACTGCCAGGGAGCCATTGGGTACCGGAACCCTGATGGCGTTTGAGGTCAACTTTCCCCGAAGTCCCGGCAGCGCCTCCGTAACGGCTTTACCGGCTCCGGTCTCCGTAATGACCATATTGAGCGCAGCCGCCCTTCCCCTTCGGTATTTCCCGTGCATATTGTCCATCAGGTTTTGGTCATTGGTATAGGCGTGTATGGTTTCTAAATGTCCCTTGGCTATGCCCAAAGAATCATCAATGACCTTTAGAATTGGGGTAATTGCATTGGTGGTGCAGGAGGCAGCGGAATAAATTTTGGTCGTGTCGGGATTGTGATCCGTATGGTTGACCCCGTGCACGATATTGGGAACCCCTTTCCCCGGGGCGGTGAGTAGTACCCTGGAAATCCCTTTTGCCTTGAAGTGCCTTCCCAGCTGGGTTTTGTTCCTGAACGCACCGGTATTGTCTATCAATAGGGCATCTGAAATACCAAACTTGGTATAATCGGGGTCTTCAGGGCCCTGAGCGCTCAGAAGGTACACCGTGGTGCCGTTGATTACCAAGGCCTTGTTCTTGATGTCCGTGTTGACCGTGCCCATAAACTTTCCGTGTATGGAGTCGGCCCGTAGTAAATTGGCCCTTTTCTCCAGTATATCGGAGGTGACCGGTCCGCGGGTGACGATGGCCCTCAGCCGAAGCTGATTTCCCTTGCCGGTCTTGGCCATCAGTTCCCTTGCCACCAACCGGCCTATTCTGCCAAAACCGAATAGGACCACATTTTTGGGATGTATTTCCTCGCTCTTGTTGGCCCCCTTCAATTTATCCAGGACAAAACCCTTTACATCGGTATAGCCCTTGTCATCGGAATGGTATTCATAGGTCAGCTTGCCGATATCCAATTTGGAAGGAGGTAGGGGGATGTCGTTGATGGCCCGAAGAATTTCTACAGAATCGAATATGGAAATCGGTTTTTGCACAAACTGTCCGGCGTATTGGTGCAGATTGATGATGTCGCTCACGTTTTTGTCGATGACCTGATTTTTAAACAGGACCACCTCGATGGATTTGTCATACCATAGGTCGCTGGTGATTTTAATGAATTCAGTGGTCGCTTTCCTTCGGTCTGCCTGAAAGGCCAACTCTTTTTCGTAAGCACTGGTATCTGACATGGGTGACGGTTTTGTTGTTGTGGCAAAATTATCGAATTCAAATCTTTTTGTTAGAACTTTCACAAACAAAAACGCCCCCATTCGGGGGCGTCTTGTTCAAAAATATTGTAGTCTATTGGAAAATCAACCGCTCGCGCTCCCCATTCTCGTTGAGCATGGTAATACTGGTCTTTCCACGTGTGGAAATACCCCCGAACAGTGCCTTGGCATCTTGAACGTTGTCAATTTCCTGGTCATCAACAGAAAGGAGCACCTTGCCCTGTAGTCCATAGCCACGGTAACTTTCGGGCACTTCCACAATTTTGACGCCCTTTTTTGTCTTAAACTTCTTTTGATCTTTTTTGGTAAGGTTCTTAACGGTCAACCCCATGACTGGCAGATCAACGCGTTGGAGCTCGGTTAAGGTGACGGGTACCGTTAGCTGTCCGCCATCCCTTTCCACGGTAACCTGGACCTCGTCCCCGGGTCTTTTGGTGGAAAGGTACCCGGAGAGATCGGGAAATTTCTTGACCGGCAAATTGTCTACCATCTTGATGACATCCCCTTCCTGCAGTCCGGCAATTTCGGCTCCCGACTCCTCTTCCACAGAACTGATGTAGACCCCCTCAATTTCATTGAAGCCCTTTTCTATGGCATATCGGGTATTTCTGTTTCCCGCGCTGATGCCTAAAATACCTTTGAGCACATTGCCATATTCCATGATGTCCTCGACGACTTTTTTGGCAATGTTGCTCGGAACCGCAAAGGAATAGCCCACGTAGGAACCGGTCTGTGAGGTGATGGCCGTGTTGATCCCCACAAGATCTCCATTGGTGTTCACTAGGGCACCACCACTGTTCCCCGGGTTTACGGCCGCATCGGTTTGGATGAACGATTGCCTGGTGCCCAGATCGCGTGCCTTGGCACTAACGATTCCCGCGGTAACCGTGGAGGTCAGGTCAAAAGGATTGCCGACCGCCAGGACCCATTCACCAATTTTGGTATTGTCGGAATCCCCAAAGGCCAGATAGGGAAGATTTTCGTCCGCATCTATTTTCAAAAGGGCGATATCACTGACGGGATCGGTTCCCACCAATTCAGCTTCATAGGTTTTATTGTTGTTCAGGGTAATCTGCAACTGGCTTGCTTTGGCCACTACATGGTTGTTGGTGACGATATAGCCATCGGAGGAAATGATAACTCCGGAACCTGCTCCCACCTTGGGGCGTTGATTTCCCCCGGACCCGTAAATGAAATCGAGAATGCTCCTCGAGCCGGCGGAAGAACTCAGACTAAGATTTTTCACGTGCACCACCGCGTTCACCGTATTCTCGGCCGCAACGGTAAAGTCCACCTCATTGATACCCGAACCTTTGAAGGAAGTAGGGGTGTAACTGGTCTGGAAAACGCGCTGTCCATCCTCGTTGGTAACAACGGTGTAGTTGGTTTCTTCAATAAAGAATTTGTAGGCCCCCAAAGTAATTGCCCCAGCAAATATGGAAACCAATAGTAGACTGCCAAATTTTTTCATAGATATTTTTGGAATTTGATTTACGTAGCGTAAAATTAACAGTTTTCGCTACTCCTTTTTTTAGTTTAACGACTTTTTAACGGCTAATTTTTCGTTAAATAAAGTCCTATCTTTGTAGCTCAAAACGGATCATGGCACACCAATTTTACAAATATCAGGGGACGGGGAACGACTTTGTCATGATGGACAACCGGAAGGGAACATTTCCCAAGGACAATTTTGGATTGGTGTCCTCCCTGTGTGATCGGCGGGTCGGTATCGGGGCGGACGGACTCATTTTATTGGAGGAGGACGAGGAAACCGATTTCAGCATGGTCTACTACAATTCCGATGGCAATCCGGGCAGTATGTGTGGAAATGGCGGCCGTTGCTTGGTGGCTTTCGCAAAATACCTCGGTTTGATCGAAGATAAGACCGTGTTCCGGGCCGTGGATGGTCTCCATAGGGCCGAAATCGATGAACGTGACATTGTCAGCCTTCAGATGCAGGATGTCCTGGACCTGAAGCAAAGGCCCAACTATACCTTTTTGGATACCGGTTCGCCCCACCACGTACAATTGGTGAAACAATTGGGAGATTTCGATGTAAAGAAGGAAGGGGCAAAACTCCGATACGGACTTTACGGTAAAAAGGGAAGCAATATCAATTTTGTGGAAGCCAATGGCTCCGACGGGTTTTATGTGCGCACCTATGAAAGAGGAGTGGAGGACGAGACGCTGTCGTGTGGAACGGGGGTCACCGCTGTGGCCCTGGCCATGCACAGTACACAAATGACCCAATCGAGCACCGTAACCTTGCACGCCGTCGGGGGCGACCTTCAAGTACGGTTTGAAAAAGATGCCGAAGGGTACAAAAACGTATGCCTCATCGGTCCCGCTAAACAGGTCTTTAAAGGAGAGGTCGAATGGAAAGGCTAGAAGGGAAACATATTTATCTCAGGGCCTTGGAACCCGAAGACCTGGAGTTTCTGTACCAACTGGAGAACGATTCCGCTATTTGGGAGATCAGTGGTACCGTAACTCCCTACTCCAAACATGTACTGCGCCAGTATCTGGAAAATGCGCATAGGGATATCTATGAGGTGAAGCAACTGCGCTTGGCCATATGTCTGAACAACGATAGAGTTGTAGGGTTGATCGATCTATTCGATTTTGACCCCAAGAACCGAAGAGCAGGCCTTGGAATCGTTGTTTTGGAAGCTGCGCAACGCAACAAGGGAATAGGGGCGGAGTCGATAGGGCTGTTAGCCGATTACGCTTTTTCCACTCTCGATCTGAGACAGTTGTTCGCCAATGTGGGCTCGGATAACAAAACCAGTATCCATTTGTTCAAAAAAATGGGATTTGATGAAGTAGGGGTCAAAAAGGATTGGATTTTTTCCAAGGGGAAATTCAAAAATGAAATTCTGTTTCAAAAAATACATATTTAAATGTACATCAAGAAAATTTTGCTGACCATTGTCGGCCTTGGACTTATTGGGGGCGGTTGGTTCGCCTATATGGTATACAACGCCATTTTTTCGCCCAATACCCGGTTCGATTCGGATGAGACCGTGATCTATATTCCCACCGATGCCGATTTCAGCGATGTGAAGGCGTCTTTGGAGCCTTTGTTGAGGGACATGGGTACCTTTGAGCGGATTGCCAGGAGAAAGGGATATGCGTCCCAGGTCAAAGGGGGGAAATATGCCATACGAAAAGGGATGGGCAACAACGATATTATCAATTCGTTGCGAAGCAACAACATCCCGATCACACTCTCCTTCAACAATCAGGAAAGACTCGAAAATTTGGCAGGACGGGTCGCCCAGCAGATCGAACCCGACAGTAGCACCCTGCTAAAGGTGATGAAGGATGTCGATTTCCTGAAATCCAAGGGGATGGACGAGGCCAGCGAAATGGTGCTTTACCTGCCCAATAGCTACGAGTTTTTCTGGAATACCTCGGCCCAGGGGTTCCGCGATAGAATGCTAAAGGAGTATCAGCGTTTTTGGACCGAGGAACGGGTGGCAAAGGCAAGAGCACAGGGGCTCACCCCTTCCGAGGCGGTTACCCTGGCCTCGGTGGTGCACAAGGAGACCGCAAAAGTGGACGAGCGCCCCAGGGTGGCCGGACTCTACCTGAACAGGTTGAGAAAGAACATGCGGCTGCAAGCCGATCCAACCGTGATCTACGCCCTGAAAAAGCTCTCCGGCAATTTCGACACCATTATCAAAAGGGTCCTTTACAAAGATTTGGAACTCGACTCGCCCTACAATACCTACAAGTATGCAGGATTGCCCCCTGGCCCTATTACCATGCCCGATATTTCGGCCATAGAGGCCGTTTTGAACCCGGAAAAGCACGATTACCTCTATTTTGTCGTAAACGTGGAAAACTTCGGGTACCACAAATTTGCCAAGACCTTGGCGCAGCACAACCGAAATAAGGTGCAGTACATCCGCTGGATCAATTCAAAGCGGATCAATAGATAGGTACCTCATCCGCATTTTAGCACATGTTAACTAAAATTGTATATTTTTAACGAATCCTTCCCATCCGCAGGCTAAAACCAAACGTATCTTTGTCGAGTGAAATTTAAGCGGCCCCCTTGGGGTGGTAAGTCTTAAGAAAGTAGGGACTATGAGAAGATGTTTCATCTATTTTTGTTCTCTTGTTATATTATTGGTCTTGATGAGCTTTGGGTTTAAGCAACCCGTGGTCAAAGTACCGGAAAGCCTCAAGGTAATCGACCCTGCGGAAGTTATATATCCGCAGAGAATGGCTGTTTTCGATGTAGCGCTGGTAACCCCGCCGTTTTTGGGAAGTTCCTATATCGGTTTTAAGGAAGCCCTGGCGTTCAAAGAGTCGCAGGGGAACTATTTCCGTATGAACACTTTGGGCTATTTGGGAAAATATCAATTTGGAATAGGCACACTGCAACTTATGGGAGTGTACAACGCGACCCGCTTTCTGAACGACCCGGTTTTGCAGGAACGGGCCTTCTACACCAATATGGCCCGAAATAAGTGGATTCTTCGAAAGGACATCGAAAGATTTAGCGGGAAACGTATAAAAGGTGTTGAAATTACGGAATCGGGCATGCTGGCCGCTGCACATTTGGCCGGACCCGGAAACGTTAAGAAATACCTTCGATCCTGGGGCAAGGTGGATGTGACCGATGAATATGGCACGACCATCGCCCAATATATCAGAAAATTTTCGGGATACGACCTATCCCATGTCGCCCCCAAGCGCAACCCCAAGGTATAGTCCGCGCATCGCACGACCATGGGCATTTTGGGCCACAATATCGTTCTCCCGTCACGGCGGGGGAATCAATTATGAAAATGGGGTAAGCCCTGGCCGTAGGGTCGGGGCTTGCTTTTTCCCGGTTCCGCGGGCGACGAAATAACCTTATCTGTAAATGATGAAAATCGTGGGCCTTTTATGGAGCTCCAAGGAGGTGTTTTTCCATTCCCCGACCGTTTTTGTCGCAATGTGTTCCGTGGCCAAGGTGATGTCGCTAGCGATACATAACAAGGTATTCGCAGAAAGTGTCTTCAGCAGCTCTGCAAACAACTTGTCATTTCTATAGGGTGTTTCGATGAATAGCTGGCTTTGGCCGAGCTCTTTCGAACGTTTCTCCAACTGTTTGATACTTTTCTTCCTTTCAACGGTATCGATCGGCAAATAGCCGTTGAACGCAAAATTTTGCCCGTTCAGTCCGCTGGCCATCAATGCCATAATGGTGGACGATGGTCCTACCAGCGGTACTACCTGTATGTGCTTTTCATGGGCCGCCCTGGCCACATCGGCTCCGGGGTCGGCGATTCCCGGACAGCCCGCCTCAGAAATGACACCGACATCATAGCCTTGCATGCAAGGTTCCAAAAAGGTGGGGATGCTCCCAGGTTCCGTGAATTTGTTCAAAAGATTGAGGTGTAGTTCGGGCTGTGATTTTCGTGGACTTATTTTTTTGATGAAGCGTCGGGCCGACTTCTCGTTTTCCACAATGTAATGATCAATGTTTTCAATGGCCCTTTTGATAGAGATGGGCAAGACTTCCAAGGGTTCGTTGTCGCCCAAGGTAGTGGGAATCATGTACAACCTTCCCCTGTTGTTTGAGCTGTCGGTCATTTACTGGTCGTTTTGTAGTCGCTGGGCAATGGCTTCACAGGCCTGGTCTATGAACCGGTAAACCTGTTCAAACCCGTCCTCACCCCCATAATAGGGATCCGGGACTTCTTTCACCCCCAATTCCGTTTCTTCCAAAAGTAGTCCTACCTTCTTGATCTCGGCCTCGTTCTTGGCCAGGGCCACAATATCGCTATAATTGCTTTTGTCCATGGCATAGATGATATCGAAGGTCTCCAAATCCTTTGCATTCAGTTTTCTGCTGCGCTGATATCCGATATCGAGGCCATATTTTTGGGCAACGGCAACGCTCCGTTCGTCGGGCCTGTTCCCTACATGGTACCCCGCAGTGCCCGCCGAATCGACCCATACCTTCTGGGGATCTACCTTGCTCTGTAGCAGGCCTTCCGCCAATGGCGACCTGCAGATGTTTCCGAGGCAGACCATTAAGACTTTAGTGACCATTAAGTTTTAGGAGAATTTCTTGGTCAGGTCGTCGATATACTTTCTAAACTGCTTGTCGGTCTCGGCCAGGTTGTCAACAGTCTTACAGGCATGCAATACCGTGGCATGATCCCGTTTGCCTATTTGCGAACCAATGCTCGCTAGAGAGGCCTTGGTGAACTTTTTGGCAAAGAACATAGCCAGTTGACGCGCCTGTACGATATGTCTTTTCCGCGTTTTGGACTGTAGCGTTGCCACGTCCATCTCGAAATAATCAGAGACTACCTTTTGTATATAGTCGATGGAAACTTCACGTTTGGTGTTCTTGACGAACTTTTCGACCACCTGCTGTGCCAATTCCAGGGTGACTTCCTTCTTGTTGAAAGACGATTGCGCAATAAGCGATATGATGGCACCTTCCAGTTCGCGGATATTGGTCTTAATGTGTTTGGCGACATAATCTACAATGTCGTCGGGCATTTCCACCCCATCCCGGTACAATTTGTTCTTTAAAATCGATATTCGGGTCTCGTAATCAGGGTTCTGCAATTCCGCAGACAATCCCCATTTGAAGCGCGACAACAGGCGTTGTTCGATATCCTGCATATCTACCGGGGCCTTATCCGAGGTAAGGATGACCTGTTTTCCATTTTGGTGCAAATGATTGAAAATATGGAAAAACACATCCTGCGTACCCGATTTCCCGGAAAGGAACTGCACATCATCGATGATCAACACATCGATAAGCTGATAAAAGTGGATGAAGTCGTTCCTTGTATTTTTCTTTACGGATTCAATGTATTGCTGGGTGAACTTTTCCGCAGAAATGTACAGTACGGTACGTTCGGGATATTTATCCTTGATTTCGACACCGATGGCATGTGCCAAATGGGTCTTTCCCAAACCTACACCGCCGAACACCAATAAAGGGTTGAAGGAAGTGCCCCCGGGCTTGTTGGCAACGGCCATTCCGGCAGAACGGGCCAAACGGTTCGAATCCCCCTCCAGAAAATTGTCAAAATTGTAATTGGGGTTGAGTTGGGACTCTATCTTAATATTTCTGATGCCCGGGATCACAAAGGGATTTTTCAATTCCGGGTTTTTGGACTTGATGGGGACATCCATTTCCTGGGGGGTCATGTTCCCTCTGTTGGAACTTGGGATTTTTTCGGTGAAAGGTTCCCGATTGCCATAGGTGTTTTCCATCTTGATGATGTACACCAATTTTGCCGTCTCCCCCAGTTCTTTGGTCAGGGCCACTTTTAATAATTTTACATAGTGCTCCTCGAGCCACTCGTAGAAAAATTTACTGGGAACTTGAATGCTTAGGGCGTTTTCGGAAAGCTTGACCGGCTTAATGGGCTCGAACCAAGTTTTGAATGCCTGCGGTTGGATATTATCATGGATAAAGACCAAACAATTGTTCCATACGGAATTAGCAGTAACACTCATTCTTAAGTTCTCTTATTTTGTTGGTTAGTATTTTAACACCAGTAGGTCGAAATTAGGTCGGAGCGGACCTGTTTTCCAGAGTGGGACAAATATGTGAACAAAAAATCTAAAAAAAAAATGAAACACTATTGAATTTCCGCTTTTTTTTTACCATGTTCGGCAGTCACTTGCAACACTTTTTAAATATATACTTTTTACTTTAAAAATCATGGACTTTAACGAAATTTCTTTTCGGGTACGTTATGCCGAAACGGATCAAATGGGCGTGGTGTATCACGGGAATTATGCGCAATACTTGGAGATGGGAAGGGTGGAATGGTTACGCGGGCTCGGTATTTCTTACAAGAGCATGGAGGAAAGCGGTATTATGCTTCCCGTAATTTCCTTAAGCGTGGATTTCAAAAAACCGGCCGTGTACGATGACGTTCTTCGGGTGGTCACCGTTCTAAAAAAGAGGCCCCTTGTCAAGATAGAATTTGACTATAAAATTTACAACGAAGCGGGCGAAATTTTGGCGGAGGCCAATACGGTTTTGGCCTTCATCGATATGAAGACGAAACGACCCATCAAATGCCCGGATGAGGTACTTGAAAAGATCAAGACTTAGCTTGCTGTTTTTTCACTGCCTGCACACCAAATATCCCTTCAAAGGCAGCCGATAGTTTTGCGGCGTCTTTTTTTCTGCAGGAGACGACCAATTCGCATTCCAATTCCATTTTTTGGGAGACAATTTTCAATTGTCCTTGCTTTATAATGCGCATCACCCTGTCCATCTGCTGATATCCAAAAGAAACCGAAAAATGCTCCTCTAGGGTCTTGGTTACGATAGTTGCCGCTTCAAGAGCCATCTGAGCAGTGTTGCGATAGGCATGGATCAATCCCCCCACACCTAGTTTGGTGCCCCCAAAAATACGTACCACGGCAACCATGACATTGGTCACTTGAAAGGACTGCAGCTGCCCGTATATGGGCATTCCGGCAGAATTGTTGGGTTCGCCGTCATCATTTGCCCGATACCTGACGGGCGAGGTTCCCAACTGCCAGGCGAAACAGACATGATTTGCGGTAGGGTACTTTTTTCGCAATTGGGCAATAAAGGGCTTTACCTCGAACTCGTTCCCGATAGGAAAGACGTATCCGTAAAACTTGCTTTGCCGATCCTTGTATAGCACGACTTCGGGCTGCTCGACAATGGTGCGGTATGTATCCGATTCCCTCTCCATCAGAACAGGGCCACTAAAAGGATACTTATCACGGCCAGGGTGATGCCTCCCCAATTTTTGAGGCTGATCTGCTCTCTGAACAGCACGATTCCCAATAGGGTAGAGCACATTACAACGGCAACATTGTTGATGGTAAAGACCTGTGCGCTGTTCAAATGATCGCCGTGGAGGGCCTTTAGTAAAAAAAAGACGGAAAAATAATTGGGGACGCCTAGGACAACTCCCCCCAAAACATTTCGAAGGTTAAGCTTTAGAGGGACTTTTATCGATTTCAAAAAGATGAAAACGATCCCCACTATGGCCGCGGACCCAAAGACCGTTGCCGAGAAAAGGGAAAATTCACCCTCCTCGATATGGGTTTCTTGGAAGTATTTTAGGCTGGTGTCGATAAGGCCAGAACCCAAAAACACCAATGCGGGCAACAAGAGGAGGGAATTGCTCCGGAGCGAAACCGAATTTTGCTTTACCGAAACGAAATACACTGCCACCAAGGCCAGTAGTATCCCTAAAATCTTGATGTTTCCCAGTGTTTCCCCATACATGAACACACCGAACAGCACGGGAATGACAAGCGACATTTTGGTGGCCACGGAGGTTACTGAAACACCTATTTTCTGGGCGGTGGCGGCCATTAGGTTGAATACGAGGATGAACAACGATCCCAAAGCAAAAGTGCCCAAAAACCATGGTTTTTCAGGAATTTCGGTAACCGCCAATTCCCGCCCGTACATAAAAAGCCCTACTGTACAGGCGACCACATAGTTCGTGATGATCGCGTAAAGGGTGGTTATCCGATACTTGGGGAATAGCTTGAAAATGACAAAGATCAAACTGGAAAAAAGCACACTAAGGGCCAAGTACAACATCCTTACAGCCGGTCTTTTAATTGTACGATGTCGTCTATGCCGACCTGCAGGTTCCAGCATTGGATACCCAGTTTTTGTGCCGCATCGGTATTTTCCTTGGTGTCGTCGACGAAAAAGGTCTCCTCGGCCTTCAAACCGTTTTGCTCGAGGACAAACCGATAGATTTCTGCATTGGGTTTCCTAAGGTGTATCTCATGGGAAAGGTAAAATTGTTCAAAACTATTTTTGAACCGCTTATATTTTTCCGAGCCCATCTTTTGCTCCACATGGGGAATATGGAGGGCGTTGGTATTGCTCAACAGAAAAAGACGGTACTGGGCCCTTTTGGCCAGGTCTTCGATAAAATCCAAGCGGTAATCGGGGAAATCGAGCAACATGGAATTCCAAATATGGGTAATTTCCAAAGGGGTGGCCTTGGGATATACGGTGGCCAAACTGGCCACAAATTCATCCGAAGAAATGGCACCTACCTCGTAACTGTTGTTCAGGGCGAACATTTCCGGACCTAGATTTGGATTTCCTCCGAATTTTTCGATTTCCCGAAAAATGACCTTTTTGTCGAGATTGATAAAAATATCACCGAAGTCAAAAATGATGTTTCTAAGCATTCCTATAAATTTTCAAAGTATCCGAACCTATTGTTTTGGAGGATATCGGGCTGCCGGGGAGCTCCGGTGCCGCTATCCCTGCGTTAAAGTAAGCGTTTCCGGTAAATACCCGGGCCTCATCCCAAAAGTTTTCATCAATAAAAGTTTGTAGGGTCCTGGCCCCGCCTTCGACCAGAACACTTGAAACCCGGTGTTCATGAAGTACTTGGCAAACTTGTGTCGCCAGGTTCCCGGAAAAATCGAGGGTTTCATATCCAATGCCCTTGAGGTAGGGGGTGGGGTCCGCAACTTGGGTCAAGACCAAGGTTTCGATACTGCCATCCAGCACATGGAAGGCCTTGTTGATTTTCAGACCTTTGTCCAAGATCACCCGCAATGGGTCTTTTCCGGTCCAGTTTCGGACATTCAACTTGGGATTATCCTCCAAAACGGTATTGGTCCCTACCAAAATGGCCTGTTCCTCACTCCTCCACTGATGCACGAGTTGCCTGGAATAGGGGTTGCTGATCCAAAACGGTTTGGGGTCGATGTTTGGTTTTTTCCTTTCCGGGGCGATGAAACCGTCCAAAGTTTCGGCCCACTTGAGAATTACGTACGGTCTTTTTTGCTCTTGAAACAGCAAGAAACGTTTGTGGTGCTCTCGGCATTCCCCTTCCAAAAGCCCTATCTGTACCGAACATCCAGATTCCCTTAGTCTTTGTACCCCCTTGCCCGCCACCCGTTCATTGGGATCTAGACATCCGATGACCACCTTGGGAATTTGGTGCTCGATGATAAGGTCGGCACAAGGCGGGGTCTTTCCGAAATGGGAACAGGGTTCAAGGGTTACATATAGGGTAGCCTCCTTCAAAAGGCCTCTGTCCGGGACCGAACGGATGGCATTCACTTCGGCATGTGGCCCGCCGTAGGGGCTAGTGAAGCCCTCACCGATGATTTTCCCATCGCGTACAATTACGGCCCCGACCATGGGGTTCGGGGCCGTGGTTCCCAGTCCGTTCAGGGCAATGGCAATACAACGCGACATGTATTTTTCTTCCCCCATTTGTCTGATGTCCCGCTGGTCGGAGGTAATCTGCATAACCATGATTTAGTGCCCGTGAAGTTTTAACATGATATAGGTTTCCCGTATCTTCACCTCACAAAAATAGGACATTAATAACTATGGTGATCTATGGAAATGCGTTCGGTGATAATACGTGAGATCCGCCCAGGGGATAATGTCGAAGTAGCTGGGCTAATTCGTGTGGTATTGGTCGAAATGGGCGTTCCGAAGGTGGGTACGGCCTACGCCGATAAGGCACTCGACCAAATGTTCGAAAATTACGACCTGCCCCGGGCCACCTATTTCGTAGCAGAGGAAAATGGTAAGATTATCGGATGCGCTGGGATCGCCCAATTGGAAAATTATGAAGGCAATGTCTGTGAGCTTCAAAAAATGTATTTGGTGGAGGAGGCGAGAGGTTTGGGCTTAGGGACCAAAATGATGCAGGCCTGTCTGGAACGAGCTGGGGAACTGGGCTTCCAAAAAGTGTATCTGGAGACCATGCCCTACATGGAGACCGCCCAAAAACTGTACCTTAAAAACGGATTTGAATACATAGACGCGCCCATGGGAAATACCGGGCATTACTCGTGTCCGGTTTGGATGATCAAGGATATAGGGTAGGCCGGGCAACCAAATAAATGGAACTTTCTGCGAAACGACTAACCCCAAAAACATGTTACTACGCGAAATCAAGCGCATTTTCCACCACGAACTCGATACGATCTATCCGCAGGAGGAAATTGATAGTCTCTTTTACATCCTGATGGACCACTACCTGGAGCTGGAACGTTTTGTTCTGGCCCTGCAGCCCAATGCCGTGGTTTCCAAGGAGCAGGAGCAACATTTGTTCGAAGCGCTGTCCGAATTGCGCTCCCTACGGCCTATCCAGTACATTTTGGGAAAGGAGGACTTTATGGATCTCGATTTCCGGGTGAACGAACAGGTGCTCATCCCCAGACAGGAAACCGAAGAGTTGGTTCGATGGATCATTGGGGAATATCGGGCCGCCAAGGACGGGAGTATCAAAATACTGGACATAGGCACTGGTAGCGGCTGTATCGCCATTTCCCTGGCCAAAAATTTGCCCGGCGCAGAGGTGCATGCCCTTGACGTATCGGAGGGGGCATTGGCCATAGCGCTGCAAAATGCCTTGGAAAACGGAGTGGACATTTCGTTTGTGCAAGCGGATATTTCCACTTGGGACGGACCGGGAACCCAGTTTGACATCATTGTTTCCAACCCACCCTATGTTCGGGAATCGGAGAAAGGGACCATGCATCGTAACGTGTTGGACCACGAGCCCGGTCTGGCGCTGTTTGTCCCTGATGAAAGCCCCTTGATATTCTATGAGCATATTGCTCATTTTGCCGAAAGGAACCTAAAAGGGCAAGGTGTGCTTTACTTGGAAATAAATCAATATTTGGGAAAAGAGGCCAAAGTGCTTCTCGAAAACCATAATTTTTCAGAAATTGAACTTCGAAAAGATTTGTTCGGGAATGACCGGATGTTAAAAGGCAAAAAAGTTATGGCCCATGGAGGCTAAAAAGAACTACATTGTAGCGGGGAAAGGTCTGCCCAAGTGGAGCAACCCCATCAGCCATGCCGTCGTGGTCAACAATATGTGCTTCGTAAGTGGGCAGTTGGCGGTAGATCTCGAAGGCAATTATGTGGAGGGAACTGCCCGGGAGGAAGCCGAACTGGCATTCTCCAATTTTTTGGCCGGACTGACCAATGCGGGTTTTGAAAAGGACGATGTGGTCTTTGTTGATATTGCCTTTGACGACCTTGCGGACCTTCCAGCGGTAAACCGGATTTTCATGGAATTGTTTCCAGAAGGCAAAAGACCCGCAAGGACCATATATCAGGCGGAGGCCCTTCCTTTTGGCGGCAAGGTCAAAGTAACGGGGACCGCGGTAAAAACCCTTGATTTGCAAACCAGACAAAAAAATTGAAGCGCATCGTAGTATTTTGCGGGAGTAGTGAGGGGACGGATCCGGCGGTGCTGGAGGCGGCAAGTACCCTGGGCCGGACATTGGCCAGCAGAGGTGTCGTACTGGTGTACGGTGCGGCCAAAATCGGTGTTATGGGACAGGTGGCCCAGGCGGCGTTGGATAGGAACGGAAAGGTCATTGGCATAATTCCTGATTTTTTATTGCTGAAAGAAGTATACCACCCCGGACTGACCGAATTGATCATTACCGAAAACATGCACGAACGGAAATTGAAGATGCACGAACTTTCCGATGGCATCATTACGCTCCCGGGAGGGTACGGAACCCTGGAAGAATTGTTCGAAATGATCACTTGGGCCCAGTTGGGCCTTCACCAAAAGCCCATTGGCATTCTCAATACCAACGGATTTTATGACGATTTGCTCAATATGCTTCACAAAATGGTCGCCCAAGGATTCCTGAAACAGGAAAATTACGATATGCTCTTGGTCGACGGTACCGTGAACGGACTATTACAGAAAATGACGGATTACAAACCCATTCCGTTGCCAAAATGGATTCAAAAAGATCAGGTTTAATGACTGCCCAACAACAACTGGAAATGCTGCGCGACGAATTGCGCGAACACAACTACAACTATTATGTATTGGACACCCCGACCATATCGGACTACGATTTCGATATGAAGCTCCGGGCCCTTCAGGAATTGGAAACCCAACACCCCGAATATTACGATCCCACCTCACCGACCTTGAGAGTAGGCGGTATGGTGACCAAGAACTTCGAGACGGTCGAGCACGAGCACCGGATGTATTCGCTGGACAATTCGTATTCCAAGGAAGACCTGCAGGATTGGGAAAAGCGGGTCCAACGTGTTTTGGGTGATGCTCCACTGGCGTTCACCTGTGAGCTGAAATATGATGGAGCCTCTATAAGCCTTACCTACGAGGCGGGAAAGTTGGTGCGTGCCATCACCCGAGGTGATGGCACCCAGGGCGACGATGTTACGACCAACATCAAGACCATTAAATCGGTCCCCCTGCAATTGAAAGGGGACTACCCGTCCAAGTTCGATATCCGGGGGGAGATTGTCTTGCCGTTTGAAGGTTTTGCAAAAATGAACGCAGAACGCATAGCGAATGGCGATGAGCCTTATATGAACCCGAGGAATACGGCTTCCGGTAGTTTAAAATTGCAGGATAGCGCCTTGGTCGCCCAGCGGCCACTGGACTGCTTGCTCTACGGTATCGTAGGCGAGAACACTGGGATCGATTCCCAATGGCAAATGCTGGAGAAGGCCCGTGAATGGGGGTTTAAGGTGCCCACTGTCGCCAAATTGTGCAAGACCACGGACGAAGTCCTGGAGTTTGTGGAACATTGGGATACCCACCGCCATGACCTGCCTTATGAGACCGACGGTGTGGTGATCAAGGTAAATAGCTTACAACAGCAGGACGAGCTGGGTTTTACTTCCAAGTCCCCTCGCTGGGCCTTGGCCTACAAGTTCAAGGCCGAGCAGGTGTCCACCGTTTTGAATGAGATCACCTATCAGGTCGGTCGAACCGGGGCCATTACACCAGTGGCGAACCTCGAACCTGTGCTTTTGGCCGGTACGACGGTAAAAAGGGCCTCGCTGCACAATGCCGATCAAATTGCCAAGTTCGATATCCGGGAAGGTGATACGGTTTTTGTTGAAAAGGGGGGCGAGATCATTCCCAAGATCATTGGCGTTGATTTTGGCAAACGTCCGGGCGGTTCAGCACCAACGAAATACATTGATCGTTGTCCCGAATGCGATACGGCCCTGTTGCGGACCGAGGGCGATGCGAAACACTACTGCACCAACTACTATGGATGCCCGCCGCAAATCACCGGACGGATACAACACTATATTTCCCGAAAGGCAATGGATATCGAGGGCATGGGAAGCGAAACGGTGGAACTGCTCTTCCAGGAACGTTTGATCACCAATTATGCCGACCTGTATACCCTGACCAAGGAACAGCTAATGCCCCTGGAACGCATGGCGGAAAAGTCGGCTGAGAATCTGGTGAACGGAGTGGCCGAATCGGTTAAGATCCCCTTTGAGCGGGTAATGTTCGCCTTGGGTATTCGATTTGTTGGGGAGACGGTGGCCAAAAAACTGGCCCGGGCCTACAAGAATATCGACGCCTTGATGGCCGCTTCCGTGGACGAGCTGACCGCGGTCAATGAGATTGGGGAACGCATTGCCCATTCAGTGGTGGAGTTTTTCCAGGACGATGACAACCGCGAAATCATAGAACGCCTAAAGGGATACGGAGTTCAATTTTCCTTGTCGGAAGACCAATTGGAAAACCAGACCGATACCCTCAAGGGAATGACCCTTGTAGTTTCAGGGGTGTTTGAAACCTTGGGCCGGGACGAACTGAAAAAGATGATCGAGGACAATGGGGGCAAGGTAGGGTCCAGTATTTCGTCCAAGACCGCCTATTTGATCGCAGGGGATAAGATGGGGCCGAGTAAACGGACCAAGGCGGAAGGGCTCGGCGTGCCCATTATTTCGGAATCCCAGTTTTTGGAAATGCTGGCATAGAGAACAACAATGGAAAAACATATATCCTATCACTAACTTTTCAAATCAAATTATGAGCAAAGCCGAATTGAACAAAGCCCTGAGTCCATTAATGCTATGGGGCCTGGGTGTTGGATATGTTATTTCCGGAATGTATTTTGGATGGAATTTGGGTTTGGCCGAGGGCGGCACGTACGGACTGGCCATCGCCACCATTTTCATAATACTGATGTACGTTACCTTTACCTTCAGTTATACCGAAATGGCCTGCGCCATACCCAGGGCAGGTGGAGCGTTCGAATATGCCAACCGGGGGTTGGGCAAACATTTGGGATTTATAGGGGGAATTGCACAGAATATCGAATTCATATTTGCCCCACCGGCCATCGCTGCGGCGATTGGGGCATATCTTAACTTGTTGTACCCTACCATAGACCTGATGATCTTTGCCATTGGCGCCTATCTGATTTTTACGGTCATCAACATCCTAGGGGTAAAACTGGCAGCTTCCTTTGAATTGGTGATCACTGTCCTCGCCGTGATCGAACTGCTGATTTTTGCCGGAGCCACGCTTCCCGAGTTTGAGCTAAGTAATTTGCAACTGAATCCCTTGCCCAATGGATTTTCCGGAGTATTTGCCGCGATTCCGTTCGCTATCTGGTTCTTTTTGGCCATAGAAGGTGTAGCAAATGTGGCGGAAGAGGCCATAAATCCACAACGGAGTATCTTGATCGGTTTTGGTTCGGCAATCTTTACCCTGGTGATACTGTGCGTTCTCACTTTTACCGCCGCGGTCGGTGTTGCCGGTTGGGAGGCGGTCGTATATCCCGAGGGGAGCACGGTGGCCTCCGACTCTCCGCTTCCCTTGGCGTTGTCGCATGTGGTGGACAGTGGACATTTTCTATATAAATTGCTGATCGGAATTGGGTTGTTGGGGCTGATTGCCTCTTTTCATGGAATCATTTTGGCCGGGGGACGCGCGACATTTGAGTTTGGAAGAGTGGGCTATGCCCCCCGTTTCCTGGGTGTCGTGCAATCCAGATTTAAGACTCCCGCCAACGCTTTGATCATCAACACCATAATCGGAATTATCGCGCTGTTTACAGGTAAGACGGGGGAAATTATTACGATTGCCTGTTTTGGCGCATTGGCGCTCTATATTGTTTCCATGTTTTCCTTTTTCGCCCTGCGCAGAAAAGAACCCGATATGGAACGGCCATTTAAGGTGCCCCTGTTTCCCTTGTTTCCCTTGGTGGCCTTGGTCATCGCTTCGGTGGCATTTATTGCCATGAGCTACTACAATCCGGTACTGGCCCTGATCTTCTTCGGCATCGTCGGGGTTTCCTATCTGGGGTTCCTCCTCTTCTTGAATAAAAAAATGTGATAACTTAGGGCCTTATGGACAAAAAAGAAATTATAAAACGACTAAAAGAGATTGGGCACAACAAGGTAAAGGTGGCCATCGTGGACATTGACGGGGTATTGCGGGGCAAGTATATGCACCGGGACAAATTTATTTCAGCCCTGGAAGGCGGATTTGGCTTCTGTTCGGTAGTGTTTGGCTGGGATATGGTGGATGCGGACTATGCCAATGGTATAAAGGTCACGGGTTGGCATACCGGCTATGGGGATGAAGAGGCCCGTATCGATCTGAATACCTTCAGGACCATTCCATGGGAAGGGGACAGCCCGTTTTTTTTGGCGGATTTTGGGAAGGAACAGGGCGAAGGCCTGGCCGTATGTCCAAGGAGTTTGTTGAGGAAGATCTTGGCGGAGGCCTTGGGCCAGGGATACACCCCCATGTTTTCCCAGGAATTTGAGTGGTTCAACTATAGGGAGACCTCGAGCGGGCTTCACGAAAAGAATTTTCAGGACCTCCAACCCATTACACCGGGCATGTTCGGCTATTCCATTTTACGAATGTCCGAAAACAGCGAATTCTTCAACGACCTGTTCGATCTGTCCGAAGCGTTCGGCATCCCTTTGGAAGGTCTGCATACCGAGACGGGCCCCGGTGTGACCGAGGCGGCCATTCAGTATAGCGGAATACTGGAGGCGGCCGATAGGGCGGCCTTGTTCAAGACCGCGGTGAAGGAAATAGGAAACAAACATGGGATCATCCCCAGTTTTATGGCCAAACAGACCAGTACACTCCCGGGCTGTAGCGGTCATATCCATCAAAGTCTTTGGGATTCCGAAAACACGCAAAATTTGTTTTTTGATGGCTCCAAGGATGGGATGAGCGATTTGATGAAAAGCTATATAGCAGGTCAATTGCATTGTCTCCCAGAGATTTTGCCCCTGTTCGCACCCACCATCAACAGTTATAAACGACTGGTTGAGGGAGCATGGGCGCCCACGACCCTGACCTGGGGGAAAGACAATAGGACCACGGCATTGAGGGTACTGGCCTCCGGAAAAAAAGCGACCCGTATCGAACACCGCGTTGTGGGTTCGGACGTGAACCCATACCTGGCCATGGCAGCCTGCCTGGCAAGCGGTTTGTACGGAGTGAAAAATAAACTCAAACTTGAAGTGGCGCCCACCGAGGGCAACGGCTATAAGAATTTGGAAAACGGGGTATTGCCCTCCAATCTTATGGAAGCATCCAATAGAATGAAGGATTCGGCTATTGCCGAAGCGCTTTTTGGAGCGGCTTTCGTGGACCATTTTACCAAGACCAGGGACTGGGAATGGAAGCGGTTCTCGGCTGAAGTTACCGATTGGGAGACCAAGAGATATTTTGAAATTATATGACTCAAACCATGATCGACATCCAAAAAACCTATAGTTTTAATTTTCCAACCCCCATCCGTTTTGGGGCCGGGGTAATCACGGAACTTGCACCTTATCTAAAGGAAAACCATTTAAGGAACCCGCTTTTGGTCACCGACCCCACTGTGGCCGAGTTGCCTTTTTTTAAGGATATCCAAAGCACTTTGAAACAGCAGGGGCTGAGCGTTGAGGTGTACAAAGACATGCACAAGAACCCGGTAGGGTCCGATGTGCTCCAGGGAGGGGAGTTGTTCCACAGAACCCAGCGAGACAGTATAGTGGGCATCGGGGGAGGGGTAGCGATGGATGTTGCCCGGGCGATCGTACTGCGTGTAAATCACACAAGGGACCTGTTCGATTACGATGACCTGATCGGCGGGGACAAATACATAACTGAAGAAGTACCGCATTTCATTACGGTACCCACTACCTCGGGGACAGGAAGCGAGGTAGGCCGAAGTTCCATCATTTCGGAGGATGTATCCAAGAAAAAAAGAATTCTCTTCAGCCCCAAGCTTATGGCCAGAATCGTGTTTGCCGATCCTATGCTCACTATGGAGCTCCCACCTTTCATCACGGCCGCCACGGGAATGGATGCCCTCACCCATAATATGGAGGCCTATATGGCCAAGGGATTTCACCCCATGTGCGATGGCATTGCCCTGGAAGGGATACAGCTGATCGCAGAATCCCTGGAGAGGGCAGTGCACAGGCCCGATCTGGAATCCCGGGCAAAGATGCTGTTGGCCTCTTTGATGGGGGCCGTCGCCTTCCAAAAAGGTTTGGGAATCGTGCACAGTTTGGCGCATCCCTTATCGAGTCTTTTGGATACACACCACGGACTTGCCAATGCGGTCAACCTGCCCTATGGAATGAAGTTCAATTATGATGGATTTGAGGATCGGTTCGACCGTATGGCCCAAGCTTTCGCCCTGGGCAATGATAAGGGAGACCGACTGATCGATCACCTCTTTGATATGAACGGTACCCTGGGGATGCCCAAAAAGCTGTCCGAAATAGGGGTGAAGGCGGAACATATCGAGGAACTTTCTACCTTGGCGGAAGCCGATTTTTGCCATCCCAACAATCCAAAACCGGTACGCCGGATCGATTTTGAAAAAATCTATCAAGAAGCCCTCTAACGTACGACAATGATAAAAATCGGAATATCTTCCTGCTTTCTCTACCCGGATATGGGCCGAACGGTCTTTGGCCCCAAATCGCTCAGTTATCTGGAAAATGACATGGGGCGGTACATTACCCAAAAGGGAGTGCTTCCCGTATTGATACCCGATGTTGAACAGGCCTATTTGGTCGACATCCTCTCCGAAATGGACGGCATCGTCCTTCAAGGGGGAAGTGATCTTGCGCCTGAGACCTATGGGGAGCAGCCCGTCGGGCAATGGAGGGGGGACGCCTACCGCGACCAGTACGAATTGCGGATCTTGGACCATGCGATCAAAAATTCAAAACCCGTATTTGGGATATGCAGGGGACTACAGCTGATGAATGTGTATTTCGGCGGGACGTTGTACCAGGACACCTTAACGCAAAACCCCAATGTGGGGGACCATAGGTCCGCTCAGTTGTACGATACCATTAAACATCCCATAGATTTTGTGGAAAACAGTTTTTTGGCCAGACTTTATCAAGGAATTACAGATCCCCAGGTCAATACCGTGCACCACCAGTCCATAAAGGACCTGGGACGGGATCTCGAAGTATATGCGCGATCACCGGACGGAATCATCGAAGCTTTTGGATATACCAAGGAGCCCGAGGGCAAGGTCATGGGGGTACAATGGCACCCTGAATTTTCACCCACTTTGGGGAATGAGGTCATCGATGCCGATATTTTATACAATGCTTTTTTAGAACATGCTAAATCATAGGAATGGAAGTACGTAATCCGGCCACGGAACAGATTATTGCAGTTTTGGTACCCGATACCAAGGCCGATGTAGCGGCTAAATGGGAAGCACTCCAAACTGGACAAAAAAAATGGGCCAAACGGTCCATCAATGATCGGTTGGCCTGTATCCAACGCTTTGGGGAACTGATATTGGAAAATAAACGGGAACTAGCAGAAATACTGACTTCAGAAACGGGAAAGCCCCTGCAACAATCGTTAAATGAAATTCAGGGCGCCCAAAATAGAATCGACCACTTGGAGCAGAACGCGGTCCGCTGGCTATCCGATGAGGTGTTGGTGGATAGCGGGGGTACCCACGAAAGGATTGTTTATGAGCCTTTGGGGGTCATCGGCAACATTTCCGCATGGAATTTTCCGTATAACGTGGGCTACAACGTGTTCTTGTATGCGCTGGTCGCTGGAAACGCGGTTATGTACAAACCCTCCGAATACGCCTCCTTGACGGGAAAGGAATTTGAAAAATACCTGCACTCGGCGGGGGTTCCTGAAGATGTGTTCCAATGCGTGGTGGGAACCGGAGCGGTGGGGCAGTTGCTTTTGGAAACCGATCTGGACGGTTATTTCTTTACAGGTTCTTATGGCACGGGACAACACATTGCCCAGACTATTGCGGCAAAACTGAAGCCCCTGCAATTGGAACTGGGCGGCAAAGATCCCCTGTATGTTATGGACGACGTGGCAAATGTACAACAAGCTGCCATCAACGCGGCGGAAGGGGCCTTCTACAACAACGGACAGAGTTGTTGTGCCGTAGAGCGCATCTATATATCACAAGCGATTTACGATTCATTTGTTGAAGCGTTTGTAGCGGAAGTGCGATCCTATACCATGGGAGACCCCATGCGCTTGGAGACCTTTGTTGGTCCTTTGACCCGCAAACAGCAGACAGAGGTCCTGGATGCCCAGGTGGCGGACGCACTGGATAAAGGAGCGATCCTGCTGGCAGGGGGAAAGGCGCGGGAAGGAACGGGGTATTTCTATGAACCTACTGTTTTGGCCAACTGCGACCATGGCATGAAAGTAATGCAGGAAGAATCATTTGGGCCCATTATCGGACTTCAAAAAGTGGGTTCGGACATGGAAGCTGTCGAGTTGATGCAGGATACACCATATGGCTTGACGGCCGCGGTCTTTTCCGGCGACGAAGTACGGGCTATGGCGGTACTACAGGAAATGAACACGGGAACCGTATATTGGAACTGTTGTGATCGGGTAAGTCCCAATGTACCCTGGTCGGGGAGGAAAAGTTCCGGTCTGGGATCAACTCTTTCCTCCCAGGGAATACGCGCCTTTGTGCAACCGAAGTCGTATCACCTTAGGCCATGACAAGGTCCCAGTACCGAACCTTAAGAAGTAAAACCATGTCAAGACCAAAAACCTATCGGGATTTCCAGGAAACGCTGACGTCCGTGCACCCGCCAACGGATTGGCCCGATGCCCTAAAAGCACTGTGGTACGACGCCCAGGGCAATTGGGAGGCTTCCCACGATATCGCCCAAGACATGCACAATACCATGGGCAGTTGGATCCATGCCTACCTCCATCGAAAGGAAGGCGATGAATTCAATGCGGGCTATTGGTACCGCAGGGCACAGAAACCTTTTCCAAAAGTGGATTTGGAAACGGAATTGAAAAATCTGGTCGAACGCGTTGTGACCGATCAATAGGCCGAGTACTCCGTAGGGTACAGATAATAGATATCGACACGCGACACATTGTTCTGATATTTGGGCATGACCTTTAAGGTCTTCCATTCCGGGGAATCGAAGAACGCTTTCCAATGGGCATCCCTGCTTTCTTGATCGGCATGCGTGGTCATGTACATCAGGTTGGGCATTTTCGGGCCCGAAAGCACCTCGGCATAGAAAACGGCATTGAAGCCCAGTTTATCAAAAAGGGTAATTTCGCCTCCTGCGTTGAACATATCCACCTTATTCTTATAAAGGGCCTCCGTGGCCGACTCGTAGCTCCTGAGTTCGTATATGCGGTCTTCCCTTGGGCCATCGAGTTTCGAGGGTTCCATGATCGGCATATCTACAAAGGCCTTCATGAGTACGGATTCCAATCTGCCATAGGGTGGGTTGTCGTGCGGGGCTTCCAAATAATCCTTTCCGGCTTTTAAGTGGGTTTCGTTCACGGCCAGGGCATCCTCCAGCAGCCGAAATTGCACCAGCGACTTAAAGGGAATCAATACATAGGTTTTTTTTGGGGTTACCGAATCGGTAGGCCTTGGTTTGAATACCCCTACATTGGGGATATCCAGAGCTTTCAAAGTGGGCAGAAAGGCATTTTTCAGATACCCGTCCGTGATCTTGACCTGTTCATCGGTATCGAACGAGTATATTTTGAGTTGATAATATTCCCTTGAGGTGCTTTGGGCGGTCGACGAAAGGGTGAAGGCCAAAAGGAATAGCAGGCAGCTAATTTTTTTCATGTTGATCGGTTTTAAAGGTGGAAGATACATCTTTTTCAAAACAAACGCTATTTAAGATGCCTTGGTACGGGCCATAGTTGGGGATGGTCTGGTATCCGTTTTTTTGATAAAGGGCAATGGCCTCGGGTTGCCGTTTCCCTGTTTCCAAAACACATCTTCGGTACCCCAGCTCCCGGGTCCAGAGCTCCAATTCCCTTAAAATTGTAGTAGCGATCGCCCTGCCCCGGAATTTGGGCCTTACGAACATCCGTTTGATTTCCATGGCTTCCCGCCCGATGGGTTTGATGGCGCCACAACCTGCGGGCTCCCCTTCGAAATAGGCCACTAGGGCATACTTCAATATACTTGTGGAATTGAACTGGTCATAAAATGCGTGGTCTTCGCCATCCCGTATGGCCAGGTCCTTATCGAGTAGGGCAACGAGCTTTGTAAAATCCGCGTTTTCCGGGTTTGTTTTTTTTAGAACCACCATTTCCGGCCATATTTTAGGGCAATCGGTCTACAGCGACCTACTTGGTTTCTCCATGGAACCAAGGGCATATTTGCGGTATTCCGCCCTAAATATATCTAAAAAACAGGTCCTACTCCAAAGCAAAGATCGCCAATTGATTGATGAACTCGAGATCTTCCTTTTTTATGGGAACGTTCCAAGCCCAGGTGCGGCACGAGACAAATCCTGAACCCGGTCTTGGATGGAATTTCTTCATCCAGGCATTTATCCGCCCGAACTCATCCTTGGCCAGGGGAACGACCCCTTCGGGCGCCACTATGGCACCTGTGGTCTTAAGCCAACGAGGCAACCCTTGGTTAAGCCCCTCTTGTGTGCTGTTGCTGAAATAGTTCCCCGAATCTGTAGCATGTTCGTATGTGACCCCGAGAAGTTGTGCTCCTGTGGTGGGGTCACGCTTGAAGTTACCAGTACGGTCCTGTTCATAAAAATTGGGGACATCCCCTAACCAAATTACCTTGCCTCCGTTTTCCAAATATTGTCGCAGTAGTCCCCGCGCCGGCCTTTCACCCATGACATCCCTTGGGACGATGGGAAAGCTGAAGACCACCACGCTGGGATTTTTATCGGCGATCCGATCGACGATAAACCCATAAAGTCCGGCGTCGTCCAATTGCTCGAACCCTTTTTCCACCAAATACGGGGCAATCTTTCGATCTACGACGACAAATTGGGCATTCCCCTCAATTTTCGGCGGCTGGTATACCACTTTATGGGGAGCGTTCCCTTCCTCCAGGGCATAAAAAAAACCGTCGTCGCTCCCAAAGAAAATGGTTCCGTCATCGTGGATGATCGAGGAATAAATTTCCCGCCCAATGGGGTATTCCCAAACTTTTTCCCCAGAGGTTTTGTCCAAGTGGTATACCTTTCCATCGGCCGATCCAATATAGACCCCCGAATCGAGTACCAGGGGCTTGGTATATACATGCCCTTCCGATTTAAATTGCCATTTCTCCTTTCCCGTGTTGAGGTCGAGGGCACAACTAAGGTTATTGGTAGACCATCCCACAAAGATCATATCGTCCGAAATGGTGGTGGCCATGGCCCAGGTAGTTCCATAGGAAAAACTCCATTTTTCTCGATGTGTCCCTAGGTCGACCGCATAGGTATTGCCGTCGCGAGACCCAAAGAACAGGGTATTGTCCTTGATGATGGGTTGGGTGCAAATGGAACTTCTGTCAAAATTGAAGTCCTTGGGGTCATAAGTGGCCCCTCGTGTTTCAAATTTCCATAGGAGCCTCCCACTGGCAAGTTCCAACGCATATACATATCCGTCGTTACTGGGCTGGTAAACCACCCCTTGCTCGACAAGTGGTGTGGCCCTGATTCTTCCGTTCGTCTTAAATTTCCACAAAAGCGCTCCGTCTCCCGCATCAAGGGAATACAAATGACCATCCCCCGAGCCCACCAGGACTTGGCCTCCGGACACCACTGGGGCCGCCATGAAGTATTCCCATCCGGCATGGAAATCGGGCAGGATGGGTTGCGTCCTGAATTGCCATCGTATTCTCCCCGTGTCGGTATCCAACGCGTATACCCGGTTATCACGGTTGGCAATATAGAGCAACTTGCCGGCCAGGGCGGGAACACTGGTAATGGCCCCGCCCGTTGGTCGCTTCCAAATGAGGGCACCATCCTCTTTTCGGAGTGCACGGACCGTGCCATCGGAACTTCCAAAGTAGATGTTCCTCTCAGAAACCACGGCGGCTCCCCGGACAGGGCCTTGGGTCTTAAAGCGCCATTTAATCTTTGGATTTGCGATCTCTTGACCGCTCAAAATGAAGCTGGTGAAGTATAGCGATAGCCCCAATGCAATCTTGAATACGGTTTTCTTCATAAATGGAACGGAATTAAGGCCCCTGTATCCCGGGCCAATGTTTATATATATGATATTGTGCGTTATAAAGATATGGTCTCAGGGCAGGGATGTCCCTCCACCAAACTTGGATTTCCGCGACCGCCGTTGAATTTTCCATAAAAGAATAGTGTTTTCGCGGAAAAAATGTCCGGCTTCGTGAAACAGGACGTTTTTTTTTTTTTTGGGTAGGGAAGCGGGCTGGAACGCTGCAAGAGGGGACAGCCATGCCATGTTATATGGGGAACCGGGTTTAAGAAAGGCTCTTTTTATATTTGGTGGGGGTAGTGTCGGTATGTTTTTTAAAGGCAAAATTGAAAGCACTTTTGGAGTTGAATCCACATTCGTACACAATTTCCAATATCGTTTTCCCCGAATCCTTGTTTTTGGCGATCAAACGTTTGGCCTCGGCTATCCGGTGGCTGTTTATGTAATCCTGAAAGGTCATATGGTAGTGCGTGTTGATGCATTCGGATACCTGCCGCTCTTTTTCCCCAATGCTTTGGGCCAAGTCGGATATTCCGATATTGAAAAGTAAATAGGGCTTTTCTTTGGCCATGAAAGCTTCCAGCCGATGCTGCAGTTTGCTAAATTCGTCCTGGGTCATTGACAGGGTCCTGACCTTTTTGATTTCGCCCCCGAAATGGGATCCCATTAGCGCGTTGACCAATATAATGGCGAAATAGAGAAAAAAGAGGATGGAAGAAATGTACAGGTAGGCCGATATATCTTTGTCAGTACCGCTCAGCAGCGCGGTTTTTGCGATGTTATTGCAGACACACGCAATAAAATAACCGTAGATGATGAACCGGTTCCATCGTATCCTCTTTAAAACGGTGGTGCTTTTTGATCGGTTGGTTTTTGCGAACCGTTCAATCGTTATAATGGAAAAGAGGTTGTACAAAAAAACCTGGATGGGAATAAACAGATCAAAGGCCTTCCGGAACGAAAAATCCAACTCCCGGGAATACAGGAGCTCCCGCTTTTCGACAATAGAATGCTGGTGGTAGAACACCACAAAATAAAGGGTCAAAAACAGCAAGGGGAGATAGTGGAGGAGGTATATGGGTCGGAACCTAAAATCAACTTCCGTCTCGGCCTTGACATATAAATACATGGTGGGCCCCCAAGCTGTAAAAAACGGAATGGCGATATAGGCCAAATAGGGGTAGGGCTCATAGGTAAGGTCGAAATGGGCCCTGCACAGTTGTTCCATTGAACCCAGAATCTGTGCGAAAAAAAAGAAGGCCATCAATTTGTTGGAGACTCTACTGCCTCCCTTGTACAACAGTACGGCGATTAGGGGTATTTGGACAAAAATGGAAAGAATATGGATGATATCGAAGGAGGTAAAACTCAAGGGTACTTATCTATTTAGCAAAGGATTGTCCATAAAACCAATTATCAAACCGCAATCGATACCCCATTGGCCCGGGTATTCGCTGAATTGTCAAAATGAAAATCAATTCTCCCCAATTTGATTCCGAAGCATCCTACCTGGTTGACCAGCACATTTTTTCCAACGATGTTCTTGACTAGGGTAGGCTTGTCCAAAAAGGTATGGGTATGTCCGCCGATGACAAGGTCCGTGTATTTGGATTTGGCGGCCAGTTCCAGATCGTTGGGGCGTTGTTCTCCAGGATATTGATATCCCAGATGGGAAAGGCATAGGACCAGATCGCAATGCTCTTCCAGCCTTAGCCTCCGTTCGCAGTCGTGTGCGATCTCATAGGGGTTAAGATAGATTGTCTCTTTATAGAGTCTAGGCGCCACGAGGCCTTCCAGGGCAATACCGATGCCATAAACCCCAATTTTGATTCCGTCGACGGAATAGACCTGGTAGGGCTTTACCTGTCCGTCCATACGGGTATTGCCAAAATCGTAGTTGGCACAGAGCAATTCGAAACGCGCATGGGGAAGCTGGGCATAGAGACCATCGATACCATTGTCAAAATCGTGGTTGCCCAGGGTACTGGCGTCATATTTTAACATCGACATCAACTTAAATTCCAATTCCCCGCCATAGAAGTTGAAGTAAGGGGTGCCCTGGAAAATATCGCCAGCATCGAATAATAGCGTATGGGGGTTTTCCCTACGGATGGCATCGACAAGCGTCGCCCGTCTTACCAATCCCCCCATTCCCGGAAATTTATCGTGTCCCTGGGGAAAAGCGTCCACATGGCTATGCACGTCGTTCGTATGCAGGATGGTAATATGTTTTTTGACGGATAGGTCACAAGAGCTGAGCGCAAGTCCCCCAAGGCCCAGAAGGGTCGAAGAGGCCGATGTTTTCCCAATAAAGGTCCGTCTGTCCATCCTAATTAAGTTTGTAAAACCGATCATCGATTACCGGTGCCAGGGTATCTACCTTTTTAAAGTAGTCGATCATGGCGTTCCGCAATAGATAGTCCGTATGGGTCACGCGAATGGGGTCATCAAAGAAATGCATATCTCCCCCTCCCGAGATCAGATAATCGGTCGTGGCAACATGGTAGGTCTTTTTAATGTCAAATGGCTTTCCTTGGATGTAGAAGTTGTTGAGGGTTCCGTTCTTGTCCAAGATGACCTGTATGCCCGAAACGGGGTGCGGCCGTTTCGCACGGACGATGTAATCAACAAGTTCCAGGACGGCTTTTCCGGAAAGCTCTACCACCACGATACTGTTCTCGAACGGCATGACCTCAAAGGCCGTGCGGGAAGTCACCTTTCCCTTGGAAATGATCGAGCGTATCCCTCCATGGTTGAAGAGCACCAAATCGATCGTGTTGCCCGTTCGTGATTTAAAAATGGGGCCGGCCTCGGAAAAAGCAATATCCGCCATCAAATTTCCCGCAGGGGTGTTGTAGGTGCCCTCTTCTTTTGAAATGGTGATTGCCGCATAGGCCAGCGTACTATCCAATACTTCGTTGATCCGGGCGCGATAGGGCGCAATATACGCCTCGATGGAATCGGACTTGGCCAAAGAATGGTCTATGGACAGTTGTTCGGCCTCGATTTTTGACAACTTGGGGATACTTTCCCTGCAGGAAAACAACCCAATTAGTGTTACAAACGCAACAAAATGTTGTATTTTTAAAACCATAATCCTTTTTATCTTAGCACTGGAATGTGATTGGATATTCTTTACATTTGTAGAACCCTCTCCGGCTTTTACGGTTAAAAAAACGGCACAAAGGGAGTACAAAATGTAAAAATACATGTTTAAGGGAATAAAAGATAAGTTCAAGTATAATTCCGGTGTTAAGTTTTTAAAGGAACAGCTGAAAAAGCCTGCACCTGTAGTGGACCGCAGTCACGGCCTTACTTCGGTGGGGTGCATCGTTGACATGGACCAGTTTGACAATGCTGATGAATTCTATCAGTTCCAAGAGGAATTTTCCCTCAGACCCAATGCGGTGAAGATTATAGGGTATAAGAGTTATTACGACAAGAATTCGCCCTATTCCACGCCGGTGTTTTCGGACAAGGATTTGGGTTGGAACGGAAAGATAGAAAACAGTTATGCCCTGGAATTTTTAAGTAGGGAATACGATTTGTTGGTGAACTACTACAAGGAGGATAATTTGTTGATGCAATTGATGAGTGTAAAGGCCAAGGCCCGCTTTAGGGTGGGATTTATGGAAATTGATAGCTATTTTAACGATTTGATACTGGATATCCCACTGAAGGACTTCAAGCTGTTCAAGCAGGAACTGAAGAAATATTTGGGTGTTCTAAATGAAATAAAGTGATGAAACAATTAGTAGGTACGGGTGTAGCCTTGGTTACTCCCTTTTTAGCGGATATGTCGATAGATGTGACGGCTTTGCGTCGCATTGTGGAGCACTGCATTGAAGGGGGGGTGGACTATCTTGTCGTTCTTGGGACGACTGGTGAATCGGTGACCCTGACCAAAGCCGAAAAACAATTGGTGGCGGACACGGTTATTGAGGCAAATGCCGACAGATTGCCCCTAGTGCTGGGCATTGGTGGAAACAATACCGCGGCGGTAATCGAAGACCTGCGACAATTGGACCTGTCCCGATTCGACGCCGTACTTTCGGTATCGCCCTACTACAATAGGCCGACCCAAGAAGGGATCTATCAGCATTTCAAGGCCATAGCGGCAGCTTCGCCCAAGCCCATCATTGTGTACAATGTACCGGGCCGTACCGGTAGCAATATGTTACCCGCGACCACTTTGCGACTGGCCAACGATTGCGCGAACATTGTTGCCATTAAAGAGGCTTCCGGCGACATGGACCAAGTAAGGGCCTTGATCAAGGACAGGCCCAGCGGATTTAAGATCATCTCTGGGGACGATATCACAGCACTTCCAACAGTGCTCGCCGGGGGTGCGGGCGTAATTTCCGTATTGGGCCAGGGGTTGCCCTCGGAATTTTCCAATATGATACAAATGGGACTGCATGGCCCTACCAACGAAGCCCAAAAAATACATGCGGCACTACAGGAAGGAATGGGCCTGATCTTTCAGGAGGGCAATCCCGCAGGTATCAAGGCCGTATTCGAAACTTTGGGACTTTGCGAAGCCCATGTTCGTCTACCTTTGGTGCCCGCAACTCCACACCTAAAGCGTAAAATCTCGGGTTTTGTAAAACCGTTCGCGACGATCTCCGCGTAAATTTTGGATACTCGGGGGCGATCTGTCAGGCCCGAACTATCCGATGGCCCAAGGAGGACATTTGGAAACGCGGCAAACCTTCCATCGCGGTGTGCTGACTTTCCCATCTGGCTTTCCACCTTGTTAAATCTTCGCCAAAAGCAAGTAAAAAAACGAGCAGGGAGACTATTTTAGCACTGTAAATTTTGTTTTTTAAATCCGTTGATTATCCTTAATTTTGCAAAATGTTTTTAAAAATGGGCAAATTCCTTGTTTTGATGTTGATTGCGGTGGTACTCAGTTCGTGCAGCGAATACCAAAAGGTGCTCAAGAACGAGGAGGTGAAACCCAAGTACGATCTGGCCCAGAAGTTTTATGACGAGGGAGATTACAAAAGGGCCAACCGCCTTTTCGAACAAATTGCCCCCAAGTATGTGGGCAAACCGCAAGGGGAGCGGGTCATGTTTTTCCTATCCGATTCCTATTTTCAGAGAAAGGACTACAATATGGCCGGTTACCAATTTGAACGTTTTGTGAAGTCCTATCCAAAAAGCGAAAAAGTGGCACAGGCCGCTTTCCTCGGTGCCAAGAGTTATTACAAATTGAGCCCTGAATATTCGTTGGACCAGACAGATACCGACAAAGCCCTGGCCAAGCTCCAGACCTTTATCAATGCACATCCGGAATCGGAGTATTTTGATGAGGCAAATGCCATGGCCAAGGAATTGACCACCAAAAAGGAACGTAAGGCTTTTGAAATTGCCAAGCAGTTCAATAAGTTGGGCAAGTTCGATTTGTCATTCCTTACCCCGGCCATGGCGGCTTTCGATAATTTTATCCTCGATTTCCCAGGGTCCATATACCGGGAAGAGGCCTTGTATTATAGATTGGAATCTGCCACTGAATTTGCCACGAACAGTGTTGCCTACGTTAAAAAACAGCGGCTCGAAGAGGCAAAAGAGGCCTATAGGGCGTTGAAAAAGCAGTTCCCGGAGACCGAGTATGCCAAAAAGGCGGATAATCTATTAAGCAAGATTGATAAGGAGTTACAGGGGTATCCAACGGATGCCAGATAAACCATTTTTGATACTATGAACATGAATGATCTAAAAAGTTCCAAAGCGCCCGTTTCCACAGTGACCATCAACAAGAACCAGTTCGATAAGGAAACAAACAACATTTACGAAGCGATTTCCATTACGGCCAAAAGGGCGGTACAGATCAATTCCGAGATCAAGAAGGAATTGTTGGAAAAGCTGGAAGAATTTGCCACGTACAGTGATAGTCTCGAGGAAGTGTTCGAAAACAAGGAACAGATAGAGGTTTCCAAGTTCTACGAAAAACTTCCGAAACCGCATGCCCTGGCGGTGGAAGAGTGGTTGCAGGAAAAAATATACCACAGGAACACAGAGAAAGACGCTTAAGGCCATGTTGGGCGGTAAAAACATCCTCTTGGGCATTACAGGGGGCATAGCCGCTTACAAGACCACCTTCCTGGTTCGTTTACTTATCAAGGCCGGTGCCAACGTTCAAGTTGTTTTGACGAAAAGCGCCAGTTCCTTTGTTTCCCCCCTTACCCTGGCGACCTTGTCCAAGAACCCGGTGCTGACCTCCTTCGTAAAGGAAGATGGAGATGCCACCGATTGGAACAACCATGTGGAATTAGGCCTTTGGGCCGATTTGATGCTGATAGCGCCAGCGACCGCAAATACGCTTTCCAAGATGGCCAATGGCAGCTGCGATAATTTGCTCCTAGCGGTCTACCTATCTGCGAAGTGCCCCGTTTTTTTTGCCCCCGCTATGGATTTGGACATGTACGGGCATCCCTCAACATCCGCTTCTTTTGAAAAACTACGATCTTTCGGCAACATCATGATACCGGCTGCCACCGGTGAATTGGCCAGCGGGCTCCACGGGGAAGGCCGGATGGCCGAACCAGAGGATATCGTCGCTTTTGTGGTCGAATATCTGGCATCCGGATTGCCCCTTAGTGGGAAGACGGTGATGCTTACCGCCGGACCCACTTTTGAAGCCATCGATCCGGTGCGTTTTGTAGGGAACCATTCCACGGGATTGATGGGGTACGAATTGGCCGAGGTGGCCGCTAGTCTTGGGGCCAAGGTGTTGTTGATATCGGGCCCCTCCCATTTGGCGCTAAGGAACGACTCCATCGACCTGGTCAAGGTGGTCTCCGCAGATGAAATGTACAAAGCGGCCCATGAGCACTTTCCATCAATGGACATTGTTATTTGTGCTGCGGCAGTTGCGGACTATAGGCCAAAAACCGCAGCGGACCAAAAAATCAAGAAATCCAAAAGCTCCCTGTCCCTGGAGCTGGTCAAGAACAAGGATATCCTATTGTCCTTGGGAGAGCGGAAGAAAGGACAATTCTTGGTAGGTTTTGCGCTCGAGACCGAAAATGAAGTAGAGAATGCCAAGGGGAAACTACGACGGAAACATTTGGATGCGATCGTACTCAACTCTTTGAAGGATGAAGGGGCCGGCTTCGGACAGCCCACCAACAAAATACGGTTCATAGATAAGAATTTACAGATAACAGCGTTTGAATTAAAGACCAAGGCCGCGGTGGCCAAGGATATTTGGAATGAAATCATTAGCAGGACCCATGCGTAGTCGTATCGCCATATTCGTTTTTTCGTTGTTGTCCCTGACAACTGGTGCCCAAGAGCTTAAATGCAGCATTACGGTGAATTCGGATCAGGTATCACAGACCAACCAGCAGATTTTTAAGACCTTGGAACGCTCCTTGAACGATTTTGTGAACAGGGGCAAATGGACCAACCGGACCTTTAAGGAGAATGAAAGGATAAATACCCAGATGTTCATCACCATTACCGATTATGAATCGAATAGGTTCAAGGGTACCCTCCAGATCCAATCCTCCAGACCGGTCTACAATACCTCCTACGAGACCCCCATCTTTAACTATAAGGACAATGACTTCGATTTCGAATACATCGAATTCCAACCCTTGGCCTTCAATGAAAACGTTTTTGAATCCAACTTAATAAGTGTGATTTCCTATTACGTATATATCATCCTGGGATTGGATGCCGATACCTTTTCCCTGGAAGGGGGAAGTGACCACTATAGGGTGGCCCAGCAGATTGTCACCCAAGCGCAGGGGAGCAATGCAGGGGGATGGAGCCAGTCGGACAAACGCAGCCGTTTTGAGCTGGTCGACAACCTGATGTCGAACACCTACCGGGAATACCGTGTGGCCATGTACAACTACCACCGGAAGGGAATGGATGTGCTGAGCGACAACAACAGCGCCGGCAAACAGGTCATCGCCGGTACCATGAAGTTGTTCGAGACCATGATCAAGAGAAGGCCCAACGCCTTTTTGATACAGACCTTTTTCGATGCCAAATCCGAGGAGATCCAAAATATCTTCTCCGATGGCCCCAAAATGGACGTGGTGGGACTAACGGAAACCCTTAATCGGATCGCACCACTTTATTCCAGTACCTGGAACAATATTAAGTATTGACCCTTAGCTTTTATCGAGTATCTTTGCTGCACAAAATGAATTTCCGGTGCTCGCAAACCTTTCCATAAAGAACTATGCCCTTATCGACCATTTGAACGTCGCGTTTACCAATGGTCTGACCGTTATTACCGGGGAAACGGGTGCGGGAAAATCCATATTGCTAGGCGGGCTTTCGTTGGTTCTTGGAAAACGTGCCGATCTGGGCACCTTACGGAACAAGGACGTTAAGTGTGTTATAGAGGCCGAATTCCAGATCGGTGTGTACCGGTTAAGTACGTTTTTCAAGGAAAACGATCTGGATTATGAAGACCTTACGATCGTTAGGCGCGAAATACTTCCCAGTGGAAAGTCAAGGGCCTTTATAAATGACTCCCCGGTTACCCTGGATGTGTTAAGGGAATTGGGCGATCGGTTGATCGATGTACATTCACAACACCAAACCCTAAGGCTCACCGAGAACGACTTTCAACTAAAGGTAATCGATGCGCTGGCCGACAATAAGACGTTGCTTTCGAACTATATGGAGAAATTTTTGAAGTATCATACCACTTCAAAAGAACTGGGAGATCTCATTGATTTCCAAAAGAATGCCAACAAGGAACACGATTACAACAGTTTTTTGCTACAGGAACTGGAGCAAGCCGCCATAGAGCCCGGAATGCAGGAAGAACTGGAGGAACAGTACAAGCAACTGAACAATGTGGAGACCATTTTGGAGCAACTGTCCAAGGGCCACCAACTGTTGGACGATGAACAGATAGGGATCATAAACTTACTTTCCGAACTCAAACTGGTATCCGGTCGACTTTCCAATTTTGGAAACCAATACGGGGACCTTCATGCGCGGGTCCAATCGGCGCTTATAGAGATCACCGATATTTCCGAGGAACTGGGCTCTTTTCGGGATACGGCCGAGGCAAATCCACAATTGCTGGGGGAAATCAATGCCAAATTGCAATTGCTGCACGATTTACATAGAAAACACGGCACCACCAACGTTCGGGAGTTATTGGCCATCCAGCAGGAGCTGTCCGAAAAAGTGGGCGTAACGGAAAATTTGGAGGCCAATATCAGGACAAAGGAAGAACAGCTTTTGAAAGAAAGGGAGGAGTTGGAGAAAATGGCAAAGACGATCAGCGAACGTCGGCACAAGGCCGTTCCGAAATTGAAGAAACAATTGGAAGAGCGTCTTGCGGCCCTCGGAATGCCAAGCGCTTCCTTTAAAATTGAACTGTATCCCGCCTCCGATTTCAAAAACAATGGGAGGGACGATCTGGATTTTGCGTTTTCCGCCAACCGGGGAACCCAATATGGGGAACTTAAGAAAGTCGCATCGGGAGGGGAGCTCTCCAGGATTATGCTTACCATCAAATCCATCCTGGCCAAGTACGAAAACCTCCCGACCATGATGTTCGATGAGATCGACACTGGGGTTTCCGGGGAAATTTCAAACAAAATGGGCGATATCATGCAGTCCATGAGCCATGGCATGCAGGTCTTTTCCATCACCCACTTGCCCCAGGTGGCCTCAAAGGGAGACCACCACTTCAAGGTTTTTAAAAGTGAGGAGGGCAATAGCACAAACACTCGGATGAAAAAATTGAACCAGGACGAAAGAGTGGTCGAACTTGCGGAAATGCTCGGGGGAAAATCCCTGTCGGACTCAGCGCTGGCCCATGCCCGTCAATTGTTGAATTAAAGTCCAGGTATTTGGAATCCAATTTTGGAATCGGAATTTTTCCATCTGCAGAATGGTATTGCCACCCGTTAATTTTTAATATCTTTGGCCCCATTACAACTACAATAAACCAAGAACATGGCATACAACTTATTAAAGGGGAAAAAAGGGATCATTTTTGGAGCATTGGATGAGCATTCCATTGCTTGGAAAACAGCGGAAAGGGTTCATGAGGAAGGTGGTACCTTCGTGTTGACCAACGCTCCCATCGCCATGCGAATGGGACAAATAAACGAACTGGCCGAAAAAACAGGTTCGGAAATCGTTCCGGCGGATGCCACTTTGGAAGAAGACCTGGACAATTTGATCGGCAAATCTGTTGAAATTCTTGGGGGCAAGCTCGATTTTGTACTCCATTCCATCGGTATGTCGGTCAATGTCCGTAAGGGTAGGCACTACACGGATGAAAAATATGATTTCACGGCCAAGGGCTGGGATGTTTCGGCACTTTCCTTCCACAAGGTCATGCAAAGTCTCTACAAGGCCGATGCCATGAACGAGTGGGGCAGTATCGTTGCCCTGACCTATATGGCCGCCCAGCGCGTTTTTCCGGATTATAACGATATGGCCGACAACAAGGCGTACTTGGAATCTGTGGCCCGAAGTTTTGGATATTTCTTTGGCAAAGAAAAAAAAGTGCGGGTCAATACCATATCCCAATCACCGACGCCCACTACCGCCGGACAGGGCGTCAAGGGTTTTGACGGCTTCATAAGCTATGCCGAAAAAATGTCTCCGCTCGGCAATGCGTCCGCCCAGGACTGCGCGGATTATACGGTGTCCCTGTTTTCGGATCTGACCAAAAAAGTGACGATGCAGAACCTGTTTCACGACGGTGGTTTTTCCAATACCGGAGTCAGTCAGGAAGTGATCGAGCAATTTTCAGAATAGCCCATGACAACGAATTAAGAGCCATTCGCCCATGTGAATGGCTTTTTATGTTTACGAAACAATGGATCTTTCTTTTTCCTTTATAATACCGGTTTACAACAGGCCCGACGAAATTAAGGAGTTGTTGGAAAGTTTGGCGCAACAGACCTATCCAAAACCCTTTGAAATTGTAATTGTTGAAGATGGATCAACCTTGGGGGCCAAAGAGGTGGTCGATGGATACCGGGACAAGCTGGCCATCACCTATCTTGAAAAAGCGAATTCAGGACCTGGGGATTCCAGGAATTATGGTATGGAACGGGCCAAGGGGAACTATTTCATCGTACTGGATTCGGATTGTATCCTGCCACCGGGGTATCTGATGGCGGCTGAAAGGTCGCTGCAGGAACAGTATGTGCATTGCTACGGTGGACCCGATGCGGCGCACGAGTCCTTCAGCCTGGTGCAAAAGGCCATCAACTATGCCATGACCGCTGTGCTCACCACCGGAGGGATACGGGGCAATAGGACAGCGGTTGGAAAGTTCCAGCCCAGAAGTTTCAATATGGGCATTTCCAGGGAAGCTTTTGAAAAGGTCGGAGGCTACGGCAAGATCCATCCCGGTGAAGACCCCGATCTCACCATACGGATCTGGGAAAAAGGGTACGCAACGAAGTTGATCCCCGAAGCCTTCGTCTACCATAAAAGGCGTATCGACTGGAACAAATTCTACACCCAGGTGAACAAGTTTGGAATGGTGCGGCCCATACTCAATAAATGGCACCCCACCACCGCCAAACCCACATATTGGTTCCCCACCCTGTTCTGTTTGGGCTTTTTGGCCTCCATTGGCCTGCTCTTTGTTGGCATCCACATCCCGCTGTGGTTTTATGGAGTTTATCTCATCCTGATCTTCGTCGACTCCCTCCTGAAAAATAAAAGCCTTGCTATTGCGCTACTCTCACTAGTGGCGGTCGGAATACAGTTTGTCGGCTATGGCCTTGGTTTTTTAAAGTCGACTATCTTGATTAACTTTAGCAAAAGGGAACCCCAGGAAATATTCCCAAAACTTTTTTTTAACTGAATGCCTTAAGTTGATACAAAAAGTCAAAAATGTACTGAAGAAGCGAAAAGTAAAACTATTTTTTCTGTTTTTGCTTTGTTCGGGTATGGCTTGGTTCATCAGCAACCTGTCGGACCGTTATGCGAACAATACCTCATTTGATCTGGAGTATGTAAATTTTCCGGATAGCCTAATGCTCTTAAAGGCGTCAAAAGAGAGGATCGATGTGAAATTGGAGGCGGTGGGCTTCCAGCTTTTGGCCTATAACATCGGAAAGAAAGGCGTTAAGATCGATCTGTCCAAGGTAAGGGAAAATGCCTCAGGGTTTTTTATCAGTCCGAATGAGTGCAAAAGACAGATTGAACGACAACTGCCCAATGGGGTGAAGGTATCCGAAACCGATGGCGATTCGCTTTTCTTCGGATTTTATGGGGTGATGAACAAAAAGGTCCCGATACGTCCGGGAATCCGATTGGACTTTGCACAAAATTACCTTTTGGACGGTCCACTGGTACTGAAGCCGGATTCGCTGACGGTCAAGGGGCCCAAGAGTGAGGTCGATACCATGACCGCTGTTAGGACCGTGGAAATCAATTTAAATGGATTGACCGATGATTTTTCTGTCCGGGCGGAGGTGTTCCGGTCTCCTGAGCTTGAAAACACCGTGTTTTTGGAGACTTCTGTGGAAATCAAGGGAAGAGTGTCCCGTTTTTCGGAAAAGGTCATAGAGGTGCCCGTACGGGTGCTGAATTTACCAGAGGGAACCAAGGTGCAGACCTTTCCCGAAGAAATTCAGATATTGATCAAGGGGAAATTGGGTGCGTTGAAGAAATTAAAGCCCTCGGATTTTCTGGTCACTGCCGACTATGCCGCGCTGGAGGGAAAAGGTTCCAAAACACTGATCGTAAAGCTCGACAGCATGCCGCAAAACGTTTACACTTCGGAACTGTTGGCAAACCAAGTGGACTTTATCTTGAAGCGGGAATGAAGATCGTTGGACTGACAGGGGGGATAGGAAGCGGAAAAACGACGGTTGCCGCGCTATTCGGCGCTTTGGGGGTGCCGATCTACAACTCCGACCAAGAGGCAAAGCGATTGATGCAGACCTCAAAAGAACTTAAAAAAGGGATTATCTCCCTGTTCGGCAAAAAAGCCTACAAAGGCAAAAAGTTAAACAAAACGTACATTTCGGACAAAGTTTTCAGCGATGGGGATGCATTGAAAAAGTTGAACGAGATCGTACATCCGGCGGTCCGAAAGCATTTTTTGGCGTGGGCCGAAAAGCAAAAAACCCCATATGTAATCCAAGAAGCCGCCATTATTTTTGAAAACGGCAGGTCCCCTTTTTATGACAGGATCATTTTGGTGACAGCACCTCAAGACGTTCGTTTGGAGCGAGTTATGGAACGCGACGGGACGCCTTATGAAAAAATAATGGACCGGATCAAAAACCAATGGCCCGATGAGGAAAAAATCCCCCTATCAGATTTCGTCATTGAAAATGTGGACCTTGAAAAAACAAGGGCAAAAGTTTCAGAAGTAAATCGTGCTCTCCTTGACAATAGCTAAGGGTTTCGAATTTTAACATTTTTGTTAAGGTTAGGTTAAACGTGGAATATGCTATATGTTAAATCTTTAATTTTGATTAAAAGATGAACAAGAAGTTATTTGTTCTTTTAGTGATTCTGATGAGCCTATCGTTGATAGGGATTATTTTTGTCCAAGGTTTTTGGATTAAAAAGTCAGTAGACGATAAGGAAGAACAATTTTCGAATACCGTTTCCCAAGTATTGAATTCGGTGACCGATAAGATCGAGAAACGTGAAATCAATGATTATTCGGAACGGTACCTTGATATACGGGACAGCATTGGGAAACCCCTGACCACAAATCTCAGTAACATCTTTTTTATCGATCGCGATATCAACTCCAATGAAATCCTGTTCTATTCGCACGGCATCTTGGAGGAAGATTACAATATAGCATCAACGTTCTTTGACAATGGCAATGGTGATGACACCACACGTATCAAAAACTATACGAGCAAGCGTACCAAAACTATTTTTAGGGAGGATTATGGCTTGGATGGAAAGAGTTATCGTTTGAACCCCATTCAAAAAGTGGAGAAAATAGGAAATCTTTCCAGTGTTGAAAAAGCGGCCTTTGATGATGTGTTCAGGGAACACGCAAATAAGACCCCGATCCATAAAAGGGTTTCCAAACAGGAAGTGGAACTACTTCTGGATCGGGAACTGTCCGAACGGGACCTCGAGATTGATTACGAATACGGCATTTACAGCAAAGGCCTCCCTACCAAGGTAAAGTCTAGGAAGTTCAAGTTTGGCAATAGCACCTTGTTCAGTTCACCCATTTTTGAGAATAGTGAAGGGGATACCGATTTTTCCCTACTGATCACCTTTCCCAAAAAGAAGGGTTTTTTGATACAGGAAATTTTGGGAATGATAGTGATGTCGCTGCTTTTTACCCTGGTGATCGTAGCCTCCTATTCCGGGGCCATCTATCAACTTATCAGACAAAAACAGATCTCGGAGATCAAGTCTGATTTCATCAACAACATGACGCACGAGTTCAAAACCCCCATTGCCACGATCAACCTAGCGGTTGAGGCCATACGCAATCCGAAGACGATCGATGATAAGGATAAGGTAATTCGATACCTCCAAATGATACGGGATGAGAACAAGCGCATGCACGCTCAAGTGGAAAACGTATTGCGCATCTCCAAATTGGAAAAAAACCAATTGGATATCAGTAAGGACAGAGTGGATGTGCACGACATAATACGCGATGCGATTGCGCACGTAGACCTTATTGTCAAAGATAAGGGCGGGTACATCCATACCCACCTTGACGCAAACCGTACGGAGGTGTTGGCCAGTGAGATGCACTTTACAAACGTGGTGGTCAACATATTGGACAATGCGATTAAGTATTCCCCTGAAGCACCCAAAATTGATGTGCATACCGAGTTGGCCAAAAATTTCATCATTGTCAAAATACAAGACCAAGGTGCCGGAATGGGCAAGGCGGTCGCAAAGAAGGTCTTTGAGAAGTTCTATAGGGAACACACCGGGGACATACATAATGTGAAAGGGCATGGACTTGGTCTGGCCTATGTAAAAAAAATAGTGGACGATCACCAGGGTGAGGTCTATGTGGAAAGTGAAAAAGGTAAAGGAAGCACTTTCTACGTAAAACTGCCCTTAATCTAAATAAACCTATGGAAACAGTAAACAAGAAAATACTTTTAGTTGAAGACGATCCAAATTTTGGAATTGTCCTAAAGGACTATCTGTCGATGAACGATTTTGATGTTACATTGGCAAAGAATGGCATGGAGGGTTTTGAAAAGTTCAAAAAGGACAATTTTGATATCTGCATTTTGGACGTGATGATGCCCTATAAGGACGGATTTACCCTGGCCAAGGAAATCCGAGAAAAAAATGAGAACGTTCCCATAGTGTTTTTGACGGCAAAGACCATGAAGGAAGATGTCTTGAAAGGATACAAGGCCGGGGCCGACGATTATCTGAACAAGCCCTTTGACTCGGAAGTGCTGTTGATGAAACTTAAGGCGATACTCCAAAGAAAATCGTCCAATACTTTGGCGGATAGCAAGCGTTTTGAATTTCAAATAGGCGGTTTCCACTTGAATTCCAAATTACGTTTCCTAAAATACAAGGACGAGGAACCGATAAAACTCTCTCCGAAGGAAAACGAGTTGTTACGACTTTTGGCACTGCACGAAAACGATTTAATGCCCAGGGAATTGGCCCTGACCAAAATTTGGCGCGACGACAATTACTTTACTTCCAGGAGTATGGACGTCTACATAGCCAAATTGCGCAAGTACCTAAAACGCGACGATACCGTTGAGATTTTGAACATCCACGGGGAAGGTTTTAGGCTGGTGATAAAAACGGAATAAATGGGATAGACCAAAACCGGTACAAAGCATTCATGAAAATGGATGCTTTTTTTATTAGGGTTGGAATTCATGCCCTGCCGATCATTTCCAAAATCCGGCCAACGATTTCCTCGGGCGTCTTATTGATCGAAACCCCTATGGCGTCTTGGGGTGGTTCCAAGGTTTCAAATTGCGACCGCAATAGGTCTGGGGGCATGAAATGATCTTTCCGAACCTGTAGCCTGGCGAGGATTTCATCGAAGGTCCCTTCCAGATACACAAAAGCGGTACACCGGTCCAAGTTAAGGGTGAGCGTATCCCGGTATGCTTTTTTGAGTGCGGAGCAGGTAATTATTGCTCCCCGGTCCTTGTGTTGGGCCGCCAAACGGTTCAAGGACTGTAACCAACCTTTGCGGTCTTCATCGTTCAACGGGTTGCCGGCCGCCATTTTTTGTACATGGGCCTCAAGATGATAGTCATCCCCATCAAAAAAGGGACAGTCCAATTTTTCCGCCAACAATTTACCAACGGTCGATTTTCCACAACCGGACACCCCCATGACAAAGAAAATGTTTTTTTTATCCATTGCCGACCGTATTAAGGCGTTCCTGAACCCGATCCAGGACATGTTCTATCGGAAGGTCATGCGGAACCCAGAGGATATCGGGTTGTTTACGGTACCAGGTCAACTGCCGCTTGGCAAACCTTCGTGTGTTTTTTTTGATTTCCGCAATCGCAAAATCCAGATCGTATTCTCCGTCAAAATAACGGAATAGTTCTCGATATCCAACCGTTTGTAGGGCATTTAGGTGTTTTTGGGAATGTAGTGGGCGCGCTTCGTCGAGCAAACCCTGCTCCATCATCAAATCGACCCTTTGGTCGATACGCCGATACACGAGTTCCCGATCGGCCATGATACCCAGGCTCAGGGTCTTAAAAAAACGCTTGGGCCGATCCTTTCCCAAAAAGGAGGAGTAGGGCTGCCCGGTACCCAGGCATACTTCCAAAGCACGGATGACCCGGTGTGGGTTTTCAAGATCGATTTTTTTGTAATGCCGGGGATCCAATCGGCTCAGTTGTTTTTGCAAGGGGCGGAGTCCACCTTCCGTTAAGGTTTCGTTCAATCGCACACGGATCTTTGGGTCGATTTCTGGAAAATGGTCCAGGCCTTTTGTAACGGAATCCGTATATAGGCCGCTTCCCCCGACCAGGACCACGACTTCCTTCTGGGCAAAAAGACGTTCGAGATGTAAAAGCGCATCCCGTTCGTAATCGCCCACCGAATAATCGTCCACGACCCTCATGTGCTGTATGAAATGATGGGGTACGGTTGCCAACTCATCTTTTGAGGGTACCGCCGTGCCTATCGACATTTCTTTGTAAAATTGGCGGGAGTCGGCGGAAACGATTTCTGTACCAAAATGCACGGCGATCGCAATGGCCATTCCGGTCTTGCCAATTCCTGTGGGGCCAACAACGGAAACCAGTGTTTTTTCCATTACAATCGGCTTCCACAGTTATAGCAGTGCTCGGCATCGTCTCGATGGCCCTCTTTGGCGCAAGAAGGACAGACCTGTGTGTTCAGGTGCACCTTCTTTTTCGCTTCCCAGCCTTGTTTGGTAAATTCCGAGGTGACAATTCCGGTGGGGACCGCAATAATCCCATAACCCAATATCATGACCACGGTGGCAATCAGTTGCCCCCAAGCGGTCTGCGGGGCGATATCTCCATACCCGACCGTCGTAAGGGTGACAATGGCCCAGTAGATGCTTCTCGGAATACTGGTAAAGCCCGAGGCATCACTTTCGATCCAGTACATCACGGTTCCCATAATAACCGAAAGAATGAGCACGGTGTAGATAAAGACCGCAATTCTGGCGCGGCTGGCCTTAAGTGCCCTTTTCAGTTGGGAGGCTTCCCCCAGGAACTGCACCAATTTCAATATTCTGAAGACACGTAGTAAACGAAGTGCCCTAACGGCCAGGAAAACTTGAGATCCGGCAAAAACCAAAGAAATGTACAGTGGTATGGTGGACACCAGATCCACAAGCCCATAAAAACTGAGGATATATTTAAAGGGTTTTCGAATCGATATGATCCGGCCAATGTACTCAATGGTAAAGAAAATCGTAATGACCCACTCGAAGGTAAGCAGTATTTTGTGGTACTTGGCATCGATTTCCTTTACACTCTCCATCATTACGAAAATGACGCTCAGGACAATAAGGGCAAAGAGTACGATATCGAACCACTTGCCCAGGGGCGTATCGGCCTCGTAGATGATCTCATGAAGTCTGCTCCTCCAGTTGGAGGTAGGTTTCTGTCGCTTCACTGCTTAGGTATTCAGTTCCAAAATCTTTAGATTCCTCTTTTTTCTTAAATGGGACTCTATCAGGTAGTGCACATTGGCATCGGCCCTCATCGGAGTGATTAGCGATTCTAAGATATGCAAATTATTTATCTGATGGTTCAGCTCGTAGAATCCCTGGCCCTTAAACTGGCCCTTCTTGATCAAAAAGGCACTGTATTCCCCGGTTTCCCTCCCTTTGTCGACCAGTACCACATTCTTGTTGTTCAGACTGTACCTGTCCAATGCCTGCTGCACCCGGAAGTTATAGGAGGGGGCGCCCTCTTCTTCGATACAGGCCCCAAGACAAGTTTGGCCCTCGTAGTCGGGACAATGGCCCTGCTCCCTGAAAAGTCCGATACGTTTCGGGCAGAGTTGGAATTCGTCCTTGATGCGGTTCAGAAAGTGCTGCGCCGATTGAAAACTGCTAAAGGTCAACACCGGGGTCTTTCGGCTATCGACCTTACCGATTTCCAATACTAGGTAACCGTCCTCGACGGTATGTTGATACAGGGCGTGCGAAAACAATCTATGGTGGTTCGATTGACTAAAAATGGGCTTGTTCCGCTTTAACTCCTGGTATTCCTTTAACACGGCGACCAACTCGCTCCCCGTTTTTTCAAAAGTCACCTTTTTTGTCTCTTTCTGAAGTTTCCGGGCGCGCGGACCATCTTTGGTAAAGTGTTGGTTCACTCTTTTTTTGATATTGTTGCTCTTTCCCAGAAAAATGATCTCCCCATCCTTATTGTGCATGTAATATACCCCTGTTTCGGAGGGAAGGGACTCAACAATGTCCAATTGGCGTTGTGAAAGTTCCCCGGTGCTCTCGGTACGGATGATATCCTTGACAATGGATTTATCGACATCCTTGGCCAGCAACAGTTTGAACAGTTTCATGGTCGCGAGGGCATCCCCGTTTGCCCGGTGCCGGTCACTTACGGCAATTCCCAGGGATCGCACCAATTTGCCCAGACTGTGCGACTCAGCCTCGGGAATCAATTTTTTGGAAAGGTCAACGGTGCAAAGGGTTTTCCGTTCATAATTGTAGCCCAATCTTCTAAATTCGGTTCGTAAGATCCGGTAATCAAATTGGGCGTTGTGCGCCACCAACACGCTATCTTGGGTGATTTCTACGATACGCTTGGCAACTTCGTGGAACTTTGGCGCGGTGCGGAGCATTTTGTTGTTGATACCCGTTAGGTTCACCACAAAAGGCTGGATTTTTTTTTCCGGGTTCACCAAACTGATGAACTGGTCGACGACCTCATGCCCGTCGAACCTGTGGATAGCGATTTCGGTAATGCCCTCCTCGTTGTATTTTCCCCCCGTGGTCTCAATATCAAGTATGGCGTACATGTATGTTGTTCCTTCCTTTGTTTAGTGATAGTTTCTGGCTCCAAAGATACTACTTCCAATTCGTACCATGGTGCTGCCTTCTTCAATGGCCATTTTGTAGTCCCCGCTCATTCCCATGGATAAAATGGAAACATCGGGAATTTTTGATTTCAGTCCGTCAAAGAGCGATTTCAAGCTTTTGAACTCCCTTCGAATTTGAACACGGTCATCCGTAAAGGTGGCCATGCCCATGAGGCCGACCACACGAACATGCTTTAGTTGTTGAAATTCCTCGGAGGAAACAATATCGTTCAAATCAAGCTCGTCCAGGCCAAATTTGGTGTCCTCCTCGGCAATGTGGATCTGAAGCAGGCAATCGATTACCCTGTGGTGCTTTTGGGCCTGTTTATCCACTTCCCGGAGCAGTCTAAAACTATCCACTCCGTGGACCAGGGCCACAAATTCGGCCATATGCTTTACCTTGTTTCGTTGCACATGCCCGATCATATGCCATTGGATGTCTTTGGGCAGGGCCTCCCATTTTTGGGTCATTTCCTGAATCTTGTTTTCACCGAATATGCGTTGCCCGGCGTCATAGGCTTCCATCAGGTCCGAAGCGGGCTTGGTTTTGGACACCGCCACAAGCGCTACCTGTTCGGGCAGGTCCCTTAGGATACCTTCTAAATTTTCTTTTATCGACATACTTTTTTCAAATAGCTTGTTGTCGCCCTTCAGCCTTGTTGGCAACCCACTGGTTCAACCATGCCAAAACGGGGCAGTTCGTAAACACCGAGCATCTGCTTGGCTCACAACTCATAGATGGCCATTGCACTTCTTAGCTTTGGTTCGATGAAGGTACTTTTCGGGGGCATAACCAAGTGGGCATCCGCCACCGCCTTGATCTCTTCCATTGTTAGGGGAACGAGCCCAAAACCCACCGTGAACTTCCCTTTATCGATTTCGTCCTTCATGCGTATGGCGTTGTGTTTGCCATAGCCGTACCGAATGCGTTTGTCCTTGCGCAGGTCGTGTATTCCCAATATGGGTTCCAGTACCGTCTTAAACAAAATTTGGGTATCGAGGGCGCTTAGGGCATCGGTAAATTCGTAAACTTTTTTTCGGAGGTGCAACGAGTAGAACGATCCTCCCAGATACATGCTGAAATGATGTTTTTTGGCTGGTTTGTACAGCACGTCCCCCCGGTTTTCAATTCGAAAGACGGCATCGAGCCTGACCAAAAATTCCTCTTTGGAGAGTCCGTTCAGGTCCTTTACCATTCTATTGAACTCAAAAATCCGTATCTCGGATTCGGGAATCAGATAGCTCATAAAGAAATTATAGGGTTCCCGTCCGGTGTGGTCCGGATTTTCCCGTTTTGAAATCTCGGCCAATAAATTCGAGGAAGCGCTTCGGTGGTGTCCGTCGGCAATGTAAAACGCATCTATTTCACCAAAGGCGGTCTGCAGCTTTTGAACGGTTTCCTTTTTGGAGATTGCCCATAGCTGATGGGTGACCTTATCGGTGGTGGTGAAAAAGTATTCCGGGTCGCCCGACATTTCCGTTTCAAGGATTTCCTTGATTTCCGCATTGTCGGCGTAGGTCATCAATACGGGTTCCGCATTGAATTTTACCGTTTTTAGATAATTGGCAAATAGCGCTTCACGCCGCTGAAGGGTAGCTTCATGTTTTTTGATGACATCGTTTTGATAGTCCGCGACACTGGTGCTGCAAAACAAGCCGCAGCAATTGAAATAGCTACTTTGCACCTGATACAGGTAAAAACTGTCCTGGGCATCCTTAAGAAAGGTATTGTCCTCCAAGAACTCCAAATAGCGGTTGTGCACCAATTGGTACCGCTCCTGTCCCGAGACGTTTTTGGAAAATTTATACCCCGGATTGATTATGTGCAAGAATGAAAACGGATTATAGGACAGTACGGAGTTCAATTCCCGCCGGGAATAGGTCTGGTAGGACCGGGAGGCAACGAAAGCGGCCTTGTCCCTCGTGGGACGTATGGCCTTAAAAGGTTTGACTAGAGCCATGGGTCGATCATTGATGGTTATACAAATTGTGCCGCAACATGCTCCGCTTTTCTGGATTCGGAATAGTCATAGAAGCCCTCGCCTGTTTTTACCCCCAACTTACCCGCCCGGACCATATTCACCAGTAGGGGGCAGGGGGCGTATTTGGGGCTCTTGAAACCGTCCGACATTACGTTCAAAATGGATAGGCAAACATCCAGCCCTATAAAGTCCGCCAATTGCAGTGGGCCCATGGGATGTGCCATGCCCAACTTCATCACGGTATCGATTTCCCGGACCCCGGCCACACCATGGAAAAGGGTCTCTATCGCTTCGTTGATCATGGGCATCAAAATACGGTTCGCCACAAAGCCAGGATAGTCGTTCACTTCGGTCGGGGTTTTGCCCAAGGCCACGGAAAGTTGCATGACGGCCGCGGTCGTTTCGTCGGAAGTACTGTAACCACGAATAATCTCCACCAGTTGCATGATCGGAACGGGATTCATAAAGTGCATCCCAATGACCTTTTCCGGACGTTGGGTGGCCGCCGCAATTTGGGTGATGGAAATAGAGGACGTATTGGTCGCCAAAATGGTATTTGCCGAACAATGCCTATCCAGCTGTTCAAAAATGTCCAGCTTAAGGTCCACATTTTCCGTGGCCGCTTCCACCACGAGGTCCATTCCCCGTATCCCTTCGGAAAGCTCCGTATGGGCGCTTATGTTGTTAAGGGTGTCGGACTTGTCCGTTGCGGTTATTCTTTCCTTTTCAAGCAATCGATCCAAATTTTTGGAAATGGTCGCCATGCCCTTTTCAAGTGAAGTCTGGGAGATATCGATCAAGTTTACTTTAAATCCGTTTTGGGCGAAGACGTGGGCAATTCCGTTTCCCATGGTTCCCGCACCAATTACAGCTATATTTTCCATAGGGTACAATTTAAAAGGATTCTATGATCTGAAGGGCCACTTTTAGGGCATTGGCCCCTTGCTTCAGGCTCACCACAGGGGTACTGTCGTTATCTATCGCATCCGCAAAGGTTTCCAGCTCATCCATTATGGCATTGTTCTGGGCGATATCGGGATTTTCAAAGTAGATTTGCTTTTTTACGCCTTCCGCATTCTGAAGGACCATGTCAAAATCACCGGGTTTCTCAGGGGCATCCTTCATTTTGACCACCTCGACCTTTTTTTCCAAAAAATCAACGGAGATATAGGCATCTTTCTGAAAGAAGCGGGACTTGCGCATACTTTTCAAGGATATCCTGCTGGCCGTCAGATTGGCAACACAGCCATTGTCAAATTCAATTCGTGCGTTGGCTATATCGGGGGAATTGCTGATGACCGACACCCCACTGGCGTTTATTTTTTTAACCTGGGAAGGTACAACGCTCAGAATGGCATCGATATCATGGATCATTAAATCCAGCACCACGGGAACGTCGGTGCCGCGCGGATTGAATTCGGCCAATCGATGGGTCTCGATGAACATGGGGCTTTCGATGGTCTCCTTTACCGCGATAAATGCCGGATTAAACCGCTCAACATGGCCCACTTGCCCCTTTACTTGGTGTTTCTCCGAAAGCACTATCAGTTCTTCCGCTTCTTCCAGGGTCTTTGTAATCGGTTTTTCTATGAAAATGTGCCGTCCTTTTTCAATGGCTTTTTTTGCACACTCATAGTGCGACAGGGTTGGTGTAACAATATCGACCACATCAACCGAATCTATCAGGGTATTGATGTTGTCGAAATAAGGATATCCAAATTCGGCGGCCACTTTCTGGCCATTGATGGCATCGGCATCATAAAAACCGACGAGCTCATACTTTGCGGATTCATTGAGCAGGCGCAGGTGGATTTTTCCCAAATGCCCCGCTCCGAGGACCCCAACTTTTAGCATAGTTTTTGATTTGCCCCAAAAATAAGGATAGTTTGGCAGTTAATTTGTTTAGGCATTACAGTTTATTTTGCTATTGTCCATAAACGATCTGTTTTGGTTCCAATTGTGAATCCAATGGCAGAATTATGCGCCTGTGATTTGGAACTTATCCCATTTCCGTTCTAACTTCGCGATCCAACACCAAACCTTTGAAAGATACCCTGAAACATCGCGGCATGCGAAATAAATTGGCCAATGTACTTGTGGGCAAGGGAATTGCCGATAGAAGAGTGCTCGAAGCCATAAAGACGATACCCAGACACCTGTTCATGGACAGCAGCTTTGAGGGACATGCCTATCAGGACAAGGCTTTTCCCATCGCAGCGGAGCAAACGATTTCGCAGCCCTATACCGTAGCTTTTCAAACGGAACTGCTACTACTGGAACCCCACCAAAAAATTTTGGAAATCGGCACGGGAAGTGGTTACCAAACTGCCGTACTACTGCACTTAAAGGCCAAAGTATATACCATAGAAAGGCAATTGGAGCTTTTTAAGAAGACCAGTATTTTCTTTAAAAAAATGGGCTACCGTCCGAAGAAGTCTATTTTTGGGGATGGTTATAAAGGATTGCCGAAAGAGGCACCTTTCGATGGGATCATTGTCACCGCGGGCGCTCCCGAAGTACCCAAGCCCCTGATGGCACAGCTGAAAATAGGGGGCAGGTTGGTCATTCCCATCGGGGTCGATGAACAGGAAATGACCCTGTTCGTTCGAAAGTCCGAAAAAGAATTTGAAAAAAAAGAGTTCGGATCGTTCCGCTTTGTGCCACTTTTGGAGGATAAGAACTAGCGGCATCCCGCTCATGCCATTCTGAGGAAAATCCTATCTATTTGTTAAAACTTTTTTTTATTCGGTCCAGATCGCGCTTGTTGTCCCGATCTTTGATGGTCTCGCGTTTGTCGTAGAGTTTTTTGCCCTTGGCCAGGGCAATGTTCAGTTTGGCAAGGCCGCGGTCGTTAACGAAAAGGGTTAAGGGTATGATGGTCAATCCGGAAGCTTTGACCTCCTTTTCCAGTTTCTTCAGTTCCCTTTTGTTCAGCAACAATTTTCGCGACGCTTTGGGCTTGTGGTTGTAGTGCGAGCCGTGGGTGTATTCGTCGACCTGCATGTTGATGATGAACAATTCGCCCCGATCATTGAATTCGCAGAAACCTTCGGCAATGGAAGCCTTGCCCAAGCGAATGGACTTTATCTCGGTACCGGACAGTACGATACCTGCCGTGAATTGATCTAACAATTCAAATTCAAAACGGGCCTTTTTGTTCTTTATGTTGATGTTTTGCTGCATGGCCCACAAAAATAGGAACAATTATCCTAACCGGGGCAAGTCCTTTTTTTGGAAAGCAATTTTCAGCACCGGGTGGTTAAGGGTTGGAAGCTGCGGTTTTGCAGGTTTATTTTCGCTTTGGGCAATTGCAACTGAAATGAAGCCTTTGGGAAGTGGCCGTACCGTTTACGATTTGCACTAAAAACACGCTGCCGTTGTCCGTGTCGTCCATAGCCGCGTATTTTTCCTCGCCCAGCATTTGATTGACAAAATTGGGCGTGGTATTGCTGTGGCCCACCACCAAAACGGTCTTGTTCAGGTTATCGACCCTAAATTGATCTATATCCATATTTCGGGGATCGTAATATTGGACATCCACGTCCTGCTTTACCGAGGTGGGCGATGCGGTCATCGCGGTCCTTTGGTAGTCCGTGCTGTAAATGGCATCGAGCTCAACGTCTTTGAGGATTTCGGCCCAGTGCATTGCCCTTCCCAATCCGGTCTGGGTGAGCTCTGGATCGGCATTCTGGTCATCCGATCTGTCCTTTTCGGCATGGCGGATGAAATAAAAGGTGGAGATTCCCTTTTCAACAACGATTTCATCCCCATTTTCTTTATCGTCCTTGCAACTCGCCAACCCTATGAACAGCAGGGCTAGTGCAAGTAGTTTCAGTGATTTCATGCTTGGTTGTTGTTAGTTATGCTATTGCCTCCCTTAATTTTTAGTTGCCCATATTCCAAAACGCCGCTACAACTTTGGGGGATGAAGGAGTGCATCCGAGTGGACTTTTCTACTTATTTAACTAAAATAAGCCAAAAATAGTATGCGTAACTTATTGTTTTTTGTTTTTTTTGCATATGCTAAGATTTTGCGTAACGGTATCTGTTTTTCTATTGGTTTGGGGTGTCGGGGCCCAAGAAGTTACGCTACCCGTCGATCTTCGCCAACACAATATCACCGAGTACAATTCGAGCCTCTTCAATCCCGTTTTTGCACTCGACCGAAACAATCCACAGTCCGTCGCGCTATGGACCCGTTGGCAATGGCAGTCCATCGATGGAGATCCCACGACTCTTTTTCTCAACTATTCTAGAAAGTTGAATCGAAATTCTGTGGTGGGCGCTGCTTTCTTCCAACACAATACCGGTGTTTTTTTGAACACGGGCGGCGTTTTGAACTACGCCTATGCATTTCGTTTTAGCCCAAAAGTAAGGTTGGGGATAGGGCTGAACCTATTTGGCTACAAACAAAAATCGACGGACGACCGCTTTGTGATCGACCCCCAAATACCCTTTCCACAGATTCAGGCCACAAACGATTTTATCTTACAAATGGCTCCAGGACTATACTTGGACTGGGACGGATTGGGAGTGGGGCTGACCTCTGAAAATCTATATGACTACAATTTTACCGATCAGGGGCGACATTCAATGCCCGAAGACCGAATATTTTTGGTTTCGACCTCTTACGACTTTCAAGTAGGAGCGGACCCGACATCCGTTTTGAGGCCTACCCTGTACTGGAAATCAATACCGCGACAGGACAATCAAGTGGGGCTTGGCGCACTTTACTCGACGGACAAATACTGGGGCCAGGCGGGATACAACAGTTTTTACGGGATTTCTGTCGGCGGCGGCGGCCGGTTTTTCAAAAAAATATCCGTGGGCGCTTTGATGGAGTTTGCCACCAAGGGCGACCTTAATGGCGTAAGTTCGACCTTTGAGGTTTTCGCCTCGTACCATTTTGGGCCTCAATTTGAAGATCAAGAAGCTGCTCCCGAGCCTATTGAGCTTCCTGAGGACGAGAAGGAGATAGAAGCCAAAAAGGCCGAGGCCGTTGCCGAAAAGGAGGCCAAAAAACTGGCAAGGGCCGAGCAACAGCGTCTTGAAAAGGAGCGAAGGGAATTGGCAAAAGCAGAGAAAGCCGAGGCGTTGGCCGACGCCCAAGAAGCAAAACAACGGCGAAAGGACTCCATAGACCAGGTCAGAAAAGTGGAGGCTCTTGCCGCCGCCGCGGAAAAACTTGAAACCAATCGAAAGCGGGATTCCATTACCACTGCTAAAAAACAGGAGACCCTTGCCGCTGTCAGGGAAAAACGGGAAGCCAAGCGAGAGTTGGACTCCATCAACAGGGTAAAAGATGCCCTTGCCGATGCCCAGCGGGTGGCCCAAGAACGTAGACAGGATTCCCTGGATCGATTGGAACGGGTTAGGGCAGAGGCCGGCCAAAAGAAGTTGGATGCGGAAAAATTGGCAGAAGCCCAACAGCGTAGGCAAGATTCACTGGATCGGGTGAAACTGGCCGAGGCGGAGATCGCCCAGAAAAAATTGGAGGCCGAAAGACTCGCTGAGGCGGAAGCGGCCAAGAGGGAGGCGGAAGCAAAAGAATTGGCACAGCAGCAGGAAGAGGTGAAGCCAGAGGCCAACGAGAAGTACGAAGAAGTGGAGACCGAAGATGGACTGAAACCCGGATTTTATCTGATCACCAACGTCTTTGGCACCCAAAAGTACTACGAGGCCTTTATGAAAGACCTCACCAAACGGGGGCTGGAACCGCAATCGTTCTTGCGAAGCCTGAACAACTACAACTATGTTTATCTGAAACGATACGATACCATGGCGGAAGCGCGGAGGGCCAGGGACAGTAAGTTCGATGGGCGCTATACCGATAAAACCTGGATATTTAGGGTGGTTGGGGAGTAAGTGGCGGAAGTGCCGATGGAAGGGCCCTAGTTTTTCAGTTCCTTTTTGACCAATTGTTCCAAATAGGCCACCGTGTTCAACAAATACTTGCGGTCCCCGGTCATGGTAGCCATTGAAACGGCCCCTTGAATCATCGTGAACAACTGCTTTGCAAATTGAAGGGGGGTCACGGGCAGTCGCAATTCATTGGTATTGACCCCGTTTTCCAAAACCAGCGCTATCTTCCCCTCAATGGTCTTAATGGTCTCCCGGACAGCTGCGCTCAGCATGGCATTGTTGTGTTTTGCATCGACCCCGACGTTTAGGACGGGGCATCCACCCATGTCCTCATTGAAGTCGTTGTAGTGGCGATAAAAATCGGTCAGGGCAAAAATACGTTCCAAGGCCGTCCCCGAAGTGCCCAGCCGTTCTTCAACCGCACCGAGCAAACGTTTGCTGTTGTGTTCAAATGCCGCCAAGGCCAATGCTTCCTTGTTCTCAAAGTTCCCGTACAATGCCCCCTTGGTGAGTCCGGTCGCTTCGGTAAGATCGCTCATACTGGTACCGATATATCCATGCTTGTTAAAGACAGGGGCGACGGTTTCAATAATGTACGCGGTGGTTCTTTCGGCTTTGGTCGACATATTCGGACAATTTTTAACGAAGATAAAAAAATTATATACTGTGTGGTATATGTACCGTTAAAAAAAGGGGCGGCCCGTATCGGGCCGCCCCTACTTCATTTTGTACATGGCCAAATCCTGATTTTTGAACTTATTCGACCAGCTCATTTTGATTCCTGAACACCAACTTGTCATCAAAGGAATCGATTAGAACAATGCTTTCGGCTTTGACGGCACCGCTTAGCAGTTCCTTGGACAAACTGTTCAGTATCTCCCTTTGGATAACTCTTTTTATCGGTCTGGCACCGTACTGTGGATCATACCCCTTATTGGCAAGATAGGCGATCGCTTCTTCCGTGGCATCTATGGTAATGTGCTGATTGGCCAACATCTTTTTCAATTGGCCCAGTTGCAGCTCCACAATTTTGGAGATATCCGCTTTGTTCAACGGGGTGAACATAATAATGTCGTCGATGCGGTTCAGGAATTCCGGACGGATGGTCTTGCGCAACAGTCCCAGAACCTCTACCCGTGCCGCCTCGGTGGCACTGTAAACATCTTTGTGGTCCTCGAATTTTTCCTGTATGATATGGCTTCCCATATTACTGGTCATCACGATAATGGCGTTCTTAAAATCTGCCACGCGCCCTTTGTTGTCGGTAAGCCTTCCCTCGTCAAGTACCTGCAATAGGACATTGAAGGTATCGGGATGTGCCTTCTCAATTTCATCCAAGAGTATTACCGAGTAAGGTTTTCTCCGTACAGCTTCCGTAAGCTGTCCCCCTTCATCGTAGCCCACGTACCCGGGAGGTGCGCCCACCAACCTGCTCACAGAATGACTTTCTTGGTATTCGCTCATATCGATACGGGTGATGGCATTTTCATCATCGAACAAATAGGCCGCCAAAGTCTTGGCCAATTCCGTTTTTCCGACTCCCGTGGTGCCCAAGAACAGAAAGGAGCCTATTGGCCGTCTTGCATCCTGTAGGCCGGCCCGGCTTCGCCGAATGGCATCGGATACCGCTTGTATGGCCTCCTCTTGGCCCACCACCCGTTTGTGGAGCACTTTTTCCAATTGCAACAGCTTCTCCCGCTCGCTCTGTAGCATCTTGGTCACGGGAATGCCGGTCCATTTGGCCACCACCTCGGCAATATCCTCATTGGTCACTTCCTCTTTGATGAGCACCCCGCTGTTTTGTTGCTCCTGCAGTTCCTTTTGGAGGGCCTCCAGTTCTTCCTGGGCTTCCTTCGTTTTACCGTATCGGAGCTCGGCCACTTTTCCATAATCGCCATCTCGTTCCGCGCGTTCTGCTTCCAACTTATAGTTTTCCAGGTCCTGCTTTGTTTTTTGGATATTGTCGACCACCGTTTTTTCACTTTCCCACTGGGTGAAGATCTGGTTGCGTTCTTCCTTCAAATTTGCAAGGTCTGCGTGGAGCAGCTTTAATTTTGCCTGATCGTTCTCCCGCTTTATGGCCTCGATCTCTATTTCCAGTTGCATGATCCTACGGTCCAATGCGTCGAGTTCTTCAGGTTTTGAATTGATCTCCATTCGTAGTTTTGAGGCCGCCTCGTCCATCAAATCAATGGCCTTGTCCGGCAAAAACCGATTGGTGATGTAGCGTTGTGATAGCTCCACGGCCGCAATTACCGCTTCGTCCTTGATACGTACCTTATGGTGCACCTCGTATTTTTCCTTGATACCCCTTAAGATCGAAATGGCACTTTCGGTATCGGGCTCATCGACCAGTACTTTCTGGAACCTTCTTTCCAAGGCCTTGTCCTGCTCAAAGTATTTTTGGTACTCGTCCAGGGTCGTGGCTCCGATGGCACGCAGTTCCCCTCTAGCCAGGGCGGGCTTTAGAATATTGGCCGCATCCATGGCCCCCTGTCCGCCTCCGGCGCCTACCAGGGTATGTATCTCATCAATGAAGAGTACGATGTTGCCGTCGGAACCGGTGACCTCCTTGATCACCGATTTAAGGCGTTCTTCGAACTCTCCCTTGTACTTGGCCCCGGCGATCAAGGCACCCATATCCAAAGAATAGATTACCTTATCCCTTAAATTTTCGGGGATATCACCTTGGACGATCCTATGGGCCAGGCCTTCGGCAATGGCCGTTTTGCCAACTCCAGGTTCGCCGACGAGCATGGGATTGTTCTTGGTCCTGCGCGAGAGTATCTGTAAGATCCTGCGTATTTCCTCGTCCCTGCCGATCACGGGATCCAGTTTGCCGCTATCGGCCAATTGGTTCAGGTTCCTGGCATATTTATCCAGCGAATTATAGGTTTCCTCGGCGCTTTGGGAGGTTACCTTTCCACCCTTTCGGAGTTCCCCGATTGCTGCCCGTAGATCTTTTTCGGTGGCTCCCTGGTCCTTTAAGATTTGGGAAATCTTGCTCTTCGACTTGAAGATGGCCAGGAGCAAATGCTCTATCGACACGAACTCGTCCTCCATCTTTTTGGCAATGATACTTGCTTCGTTTACCGTCTTGCCCGCCTCCTGGGAGAACATTAGATCGGCACCGGAGACTTTTGGAAAACTTTCCAGTTCTTTTTCCAAGATCTGCTGGAGCATGGAAACATTGAGCTGTAGCTTTTTAAGGATAAAAGGGACAACGTTCTCATCTATTTCCAAAATGGCCTTGAACAGGTGCTCGTTCTGGATCTGTTGATGGCCCATGCCTTGTGCAAGCTGCTGGGCCCGTTGTAGGGCCTCCTGCGATTTTATGGTGTAATTGTTAAAATTCATCATTTATATTTTTGCTGTTATTGTCTATTTTTGATGGTATGGTCAACAACCTTACCAAGATCGGGAAACAGACAAGATGGCGGTCAAAGTCAATGGGAATAGGACATTTCGGCAGTTTGTAAGTTTTGAGGCTTGATGCGACCTAATGCTAAAAATACAATATGGGTGTATTCAATAGTTTGTTTGGCGGGAAAAAGGAAGGCGGAAAAAAGGAAAGGAAGGCGATTCCTTGGATTCCCTTGGTATCCGTTGAACAACTTGGGGGGATTATTGAAAAATCTGCTGTCAGGACACAGGTGATCTTTAAACATTCGACGACCTGCGGCATCAGTAGGATGGTCATGAACATGTTCCAGGAAAACTATAACATTGAGGAAGACCAACTAGACCTGTACTATTTGGACCTACATTCGTATCGGCAGGTTTCGGACGAGGCCGGCTATGCCTTCCAGGTAATGCACCAATCCCCGCAGGTGATGGTCATTCGAAATGGGGAAACGGTCGCCCATGCTTCCCATGGGGCCATAACCGAGCTTGATCTGGAAACATATCTATAAAAAAAGCGCCCGGAGGCGCCTTTTTTCTTTCTAGTTGAACCGCTGTCGGACCACGATGGACTTTAATCTCGATTTAAGGTCTTCTCCCGCATCATATACCATTTGCTCGTTGGAGGGAAAGGGTACTGCCGCTAGATTCAACAGGGCGACCAAGTCATTGTCCAAGGCCCTTTTGTCCCCGTCATAGTTGGCATACACGTGCTCAAAAACGAACTCGCTCGATAGGGGATAGGAATTCACCTCCTGTTGGGTAGCAAGATTTTTAAAACTAACCTTCCCGGCCACCTGAGCGGTTTTATACTGGGTAAATTGGTAAAAATCGCACTTCACGGTCTTGAATTTGTCAATTTTTATTTTGTTGCCCAAGCTGTCCTTGACAACATTCCCATTGTTGTCCACAACATACTGATAGCCATCCTTGATCTGTTTTTCCTTGATGATCTGCTTTTCGTTCACCTGTTCGGGTGAAATGTTGATCTGCTGCAGGGCCAAGAGCATCTCATAGTCATAGTTGATATGGGATAGGGCATGGGTGTGGTACCTGGTCCAATGTTCGTCCAAACCATAGGTGTTGAAATTCAGCAGTTCCTCTTCCAGTTTGGTCGGGATGATCTGGTCGGTATGGTTCACCATGCCCACCTTTACATAGTCCAGCCCCTTGGCGTAGGCCTGTTCCATTTTTTGTTTGGTATCCTCAAACCCAGGGTTGATCTCACTCAAATAAGTGAAATCGTCATAGGCCTTGCGGTAGTCAAATTTACTGGACGCGTTCTCCAAGAGTTCCGAGGCGTTGTCATACAAATATTCGGAAAGTTGATCCTTGGCATCCAAAAGATCATTGTCATAATTCTGGAAAATAAACTCGGCATCCCTGTTTTCCTCGACAATATGGAGCGGGAGAAGGGGCTTTATCCGTTCCTGGATTTCTCTGAGATGGGCATAGCTTCTATAGATGGCCTCAAAATGGGCGGGATTTTCATCCTTTTCCAAAAAGGCGATCTGTTGGAGTTCCCGTTCGGTATTCTTTCGGAAGGCCTCTTCCAACAGGACAATATAGGGTTGGTGGCCTTTTTTGGTCTTGTTTTCGACCAAATTTAGTATCGATTTGTTTATTGCATTTCCGTAATTACCGGTATTAATGGCCTCTTGCGTCTTTTTGACTCCTCCGCAAGCCAGTAGTAAAAACGAAAACAGCATAAAAAGTAACGGTTTTTTCATGACGATAGTTTTAGCATTATGGAGACACAATTTCAACAGCCGTGCCAAAATTGCTCTTTCCCATAACGCAAAACGACAAACTATCGTATTGATCCGTTGTAAAACCTGTATTTTTTGTGGTTATTTCCCTTTGGGCCGTTTTGCGGGAAGCAATTTGCCGCTGAGCTCCCCAAAACCGATTCTGGCACCTCCTTTTTCACAGTAGCCGCGCATGGTCACCGTATCGTTGTCCTCGATGAAAGTTCGTTCCCCGCCGCCCCTTAGTTGAACGGGCTTGGTGCCTTGCCAGGCCAATTCCAACATGGATCCATACGAGTCGGGGGTAGGTCCGGAAATGGTACCGCTGCCCATCATATCCCCGCTGTTTACGGTACACCCATTGACGGTATGATGTGCCAACTGTTGCGCCATGGTCCAGTACATATATTTGAAGTTTGACCGGGATACCGTAGTAGGTTCCCCGTTTTCAGGGGTGATGTCCACCTCCAGTTTAATATCAAAGCCGTGTTCCCCCTGTTGAACCAGGTAGGGCAGGGGTTCTGGGCTTTGCCCGGGACTGTCTACCCGAAAAGGCTGCAGGGCATCCATGGTGACGATCCAGGGAGAAATGCTCGAAGCAAAATTCTTCGCCAAAAAAGGTCCCAAGGGTACATATTCCCATTTTTGTATGTCCCTGGCACTCCAATCGTTCAAAAGGACCATGCCGAAAATATAATCTTCTGCCTCTTCTATCGGAACGGCTTCGCCCAGCACATTGGCATCTGTGGTGATAAAGGCCATTTCCAATTCAAAATCCACTCGTTTCGATGGCCCGAACAGTGGTGTTTTGGCCTCTTTTGGAAGGGTCTGCCCCATAGGCCTGTGAACGGGCGTACCGCTGGGGACGATGGTCGAACTTCTTCCATGGTACCCCACAGGGATGTGCAGCCAATTGGGCATGAGGGCCTTTTCAGGGTCGCGGAACATGCTTCCCACATTGGTCGCGTGCTCCTTGCTGGAATAAAAATCGGTATAATCCCCTATTTGAACGGGCAATTTCATTTCAATCTCATCCAAGGAGAACAGCACCGTTTTTTTGTGGTCTTCACGGTTTTGCAGGCCTGTGTTGTCCCGATCGAAGATCTCCCCGATGCGGTTTCGGACCAAGCGCCAGGTTTTTTTTCCGTCGGAAATAAAATCGTTCAAGGTATCCTGTAAGAAGATATCGTCGGTCAACGGAATGCCATCAAAATAACCCAGTTGGTGCAGGGCACCCAAATCTATGGCATGATCCCCGATCCGGGTTCCAATTGTAATAATGTCGTCCCTGGTGAGAAAAACCCCGAAAGGGATGTTCTGTATGGGAAAATCGGAGCTTTCCGGTACGGGCAACCATGTTCTTTTTAGCGGGTTGTTGGTGTTTGCGGGCATGGACGGATTGTTAACTTGTATTTAATAAATTCCTTATCAAATATATTATTTTATGCCAATTAACTACCGCCAATTTGTATTTTTACCCCTTCATTTAACAGAAACCTAAAATATGGACCGAGACCATCAAATTTTTGACCTCATAGAAGCCGAAAGAGAACGTCAGACCCATGGAATTGAACTTATAGCTTCAGAAAATTTCACCAGTCCGCAAGTCATGGAGGCCGCCGGTTCGGTGTTGACCAACAAGTATGCCGAAGGGTATCCGGGGAAACGGTACTACGGGGGTTGTGAAGTGGTCGATGTGATTGAACAGATCGCCATAGACCGTGCCAAGGAACTTTTTGGTGCAGCCTATGCCAACGTACAGCCACATTCAGGGTCACAGGCGAACGCGTCGGTGTACCATGCCTGCCTGCAACCGGGTGACACGATTTTAGGATTCGATCTATCGCATGGGGGACATTTGACCCATGGCTCCCCGGTGAATTTTTCCGGACGGCTGTACAGGCCCGTGTTTTATGGGGTAGAGGAAAATACCGGTGTGTTGGACTATGGCCAGATCCAGGAAATAGCGGAACGTGAAAAACCGAAAATGATCATAGCGGGCGCTTCGGCCTACTCCCGGGATATGGACTTTAAACGATTTCGAGAAATCGCCGACAGTGTGGGGGCCCTGTTATTGGCCGATATTTCGCATCCCGCGGGATTGATTGCCAAAGGCATTCTTAACGATCCCATTCCCCATTGCCATATTGTGACCACCACGACGCATAAAACATTGCGCGGCCCGAGAGGCGGACTCATTTTGATGGGAGAGGACTTCGATAACCCCTTTGGCATCAAGCTCAAAAACGGAAACCTTAGAAAAATGTCGGCCCTGTTGAATTTGGCCGTTTTCCCTGGAAACCAAGGAGGGCCTCTGGAGCACATCATCGCTGCCAAGGCCATTGCCTTTGGAGAAGCCTTGTCCGACGACTTTCTGCACTATATGCTGCAAGTAAAGAAAAATGCCGCTTCCATGGCCGAGGCGTTTGTCGCCAAGGGATACCATATTATCTCGGGAGGGACGGACAACCACATGATGCTGATCGATCTCAGAAACAAGGGGGTTACCGGAAAAGACGCCGAAAATGCCCTGGTAAAAGCCGATATTACGGCGAACAAAAACATGGTTCCCTTTGATGACAAATCACCTTTTGTGACCTCGGGCATTCGCTTTGGTACCGCGGCCATCACCACAAGGGGACTTAAGGAAGCCGATATGGCCACCATTGTGGATCTAGTGGATAGTGTACTGATGAATATCGCGGACGATGGGGCAATTGAAGGGGTTAAGCAAAAAGTAAATGCCCTGATGCAGGGCCGGGAGTTGTTCCATGCGTAGGACACACAGGATGGAAAGTCAAGGGATCAAGTGCCTAATGGTTGAGCATGTAAAGGTCTCCTGAAATGATCGACAACTTTTCAAGATCATAGATGAGGGCATCTGCTTCAGAGTTGAAGTAGAGCCCCCAATATTTGAAATAGTCTTCCTTATAGTTATTGTCGGTACGTATATTGACCAATAGCGAACTGTCATCACCGGTGCCTTTTTGGGTCTCTTCAAAAACCGGGACGAAAATCTCGAAGGGTGTTTCCATCGATTTACTGGTCAGTAACGAATAGTGCTCGGAAAAGCGGGTCAATATGGCATCCAATTCCTCAGAAATGCTGTGCTCGTATATCTTGTTGATTACAATGCTACAGTTGCTGAAGACAATACAAAACTCTTCCACATCGATGGGGAATTTGTTCCGCAACTGCAATTCGGATACCAGTCGGTAAAAATACGAACCTTCCAGACCACAATGCTGTTGCCCCCATATGCCCTCGTTTAGGTTGGAGATACCTTCCCACAACTTAAAATTGCATGTGACTTCTATGACCAATTTCACAGCTTGTCCATCCGAAGAACTGTTCCGAATGACCACTTCTGAAAAAAATAGCTTTTCTAAATTCTTTTTAAAGGTGGCCAGCCCGGTGATATCACCATCCTTGATAACGGCAATGGGCGGCTGGTTCCTGAAATTTTCTAGGTGCAACGACATACTAACAACTCAACATTTTGCTATCTTATTAACAAAATTAGCGGTTAATTGTATGCACCCATTATAGAAAAACCTTAGAAAAATTAGGTTTTTCCCCTGATTCGGCCGTATTTCATCGAAATTTTAGATAAATCCGCGATTTCGTGCCTCATCGATGAGGGCGAGGTCGTTTTTGTCCTGGATCCCGAAATTGTTCTTGAGTGCCCTCTTTCGGTTGTCTATGGTCGCCAGGGACAGCGGGATCACAGCGGTCATATCCTTGGTTTTGGTACCCTTTGAAAGTTCGTAGAGGATGGCCCGGTCGTATTCGTCGATTTTGAAAGATTGCGCGATATTTTTCCGTGCGGCCACTAGCGCCAAGTGGGTATAGTAGGGTGGTTTGGAGGTGACCACTTTCACCATTTCGATCAGGGACAGCTCATCGATTTCCGATTTCACCATATACCCGTCGGGGTTTACGGCCTGGCATATGCTGTTGATCCTGTAACTATCACTAAAGGAGGACATGAAGACCACCTTGCTGTCCGGAACCAACTCCCTCGCGAACACCCCAAGGTCCTGCCCGGTACGGGGGTCCTTGGCCTCTGCGGGGAACAGTTGGATGTCGAGCAATATAATGTCGTATTTCAGCGACCGGGCCGAGGACTCGATCTTGCTTTGGCCTTCCTCATAGCCTGTGGCGACTTCCACACGAACCTTGAAATTTTCGAAAACGGCGTCTTCCAGAATATATTTATATCCCAATGCGGTCATCCGATGGTCATCGACCGCTAAAATTTTTACTATATTTTCCATAGGGCGGAACTTTATACTTCTTGAAGGGCCCGGGGGCTACCTTCCATTTCATCCGGGTTGTCGTATTTGCGAACGGGGATGGTCAGGACAACCTTGGTTCCCTTGCCAACAGAACTTTGAATGTCCCAGCTTCCTTTCAACTTTTCGGCGCGGGAGGCGATGTTCCTGAGACCGATACCTTTTTTGCCCCGTTTTACCTGAAACCCTTTGCCATCATCCGAGATGGAGACCCTTAGTATATTGTCCTCGTCAATATGGAATTCAAGGGACACTGTTTTGGCCTGTGCGTGCTTCACCGCGTTTTGGAGACTTTCCTGCACCATGCGGTACAGGTTGATCTTGATATCCCCGCTAAGTCCGTCCCAGTTGGCCCCCTCATCGTACTGAAAGGTGTGCTGGAGACCGGCGCTGGCTTCCAATCCGTTCAACAGATCTTTGATACTGCGGATAAAGTTATGTATTTTTTGGTAAGCAGAGTGACTTAATTCGTGGGAAATTGCTCTCACTTCTTCCTGAATATCCTTTAATTCTTTAATAGCGCCCGCGCGTTCGGTGATCGCCTCGGGGGTTACCCTTTTGTTGAGGCCCAGGAGTACCATGCGCACGCCTTGTATTCTACCCTGGACCCCATCGTGCAATTCTTCGGAAATGCGCTTTTGCTCCATTTTCTTGGCCGCTTCAACCTTTTGGCCTTCCGACAACAGCAAGTTAAAGATTTTTTCGTTGCTTGCCTGTTGCTCCCGTTGGAAGCGTAATTTTTGGTTCTTGGCCCGCTGGTCCACGACCATATAAGTGGCAAGGGCGAGGAGCAGGAGTATGGTGGCAATGCCGATCCAGAGCTGTTTTTGTCGGGCCAACAGAACGTTCTGTGCCTTGGTCTCGTTGGTTTCGAACCGGATCCTCGCGAACTTGTTGCGCAATTTTCGCTCTTCCTGCTGCAGGCTGTCGTTAAGCTGGATGTATTCCTGGGTATAACCAACCGCATTCACTTTGTCCAATCTTGTAAGAAGCTCCAAAGTCTCCAACAAACGCTTATTGTTCCCACTTTTTTCCGAAAACAATTTGGCCTTTTTGGCCTCTCCAAGTGCCTTTGGATATTCCTTTTGGTCCAAATAGTATTCCGAAAGATAGAAATGACTTACCGATTTTCCGTAGTTGTCAGCGATACTGTCCCGAATTTCCAGTGCCCTTTTTAGTTTGTTTTCTACCCCCTTCCGAATTCCTAATTTAAATTGATTGTAGGCAAGATTGTTCAACGCCTGGGCATAAAGCCTGGAATCGTAGTAGAAAATGCTGTCATGTGACACTACTCTGTTAAGATAGGATATGGCCTTTTTGTGAGAACCTTGTTCTTGATATACTACCGCTATATTGTTTAGGCTAGCTTGTACAAGAGTACTTTTTTCATTGAGTTTTTCTAAATAGTCCAAAGCCTTTTCGTGGTATTCAATGGCTAAATTGTATTCCTTTAAATTGTTTGAGATTATTGCGAGATAATTGTAGCAATTGTATAATTGCCTGTATTTATTCAGGGGTTTTAACAATTCTATTGCCTTCACTGTTGTTATTTCAGCTTGGGTATAATTCTTGACATCCCCCTGGACCACCGCCATATTATATAACATTCGCCCAGCAAAAAAATCGTCTTTCAGGCCGCTATATATTTTTTGCGCCTTGGCATAGTTATAATAAGCACTGTCTTCAATTGCGTGACGCTTGAAGAAAGTTGCCAAATCCCAGTATGTCTCAGCCTCGACTATGGAGTCCTTGGTTTTTTGTGCAAGTTCTTTAGTGTCTCTATTTGTTCGCCTAAAATTTAGAGAATCCCCAAAATTCATATAGGCAAGGGAAAGTTTGGAAAGATGTTTCGTTTTTATCGAGTCCTCGGGATAGTCTTTGATGGATATATACGCCCTTAAGAGCAAATCCGCTTTTTGGTTTTGGGAAACCTCTTTGCCTTTTACCTGTTCTATCCATACTAAAACACTGTCGCTCTCAGATTCCTGGCCAGAAGTTTTTCCTTGCCAATCTTTGTTGGTGCAAGAATGTAGCAAAATCAGTATAGCTGTTAGGTTAGCTATTTTGGAAATAACTTGTTTTAGGGCAACTGTTACATACATCTATAACCAAGATAGAAAAAAAAACCTCAAATTTTGGCAATTTGAGGTTCCGTAATATCCTAAAATTTTAAGCTTTCTCAATTTCGGTCATCCGTTTTTGCATTTTCATTATCGGTTCCGTCAGTTTGTTCCACATCGTACAACGCCTGCGTTTCCTCAATACTGTTCTCCTTTTCGCAAGAATAAAATCCCACGTTCATTGCCACTACTGCTAAAATCAAAAATGCTCTCTTCATAATCATAATTAAAAGTTTTAGAGGGGTTGTTATTAGATTCATTCCAAAACTAGAGAAGTGGCCCATTTTTGAGGGGTACTAAAAAAATGTTCGAGTAAATGAAGGGGTTTACAGGGTAATTGACCGGATTCTGTGAGAATTCGGTCAATTCAGTGCGGAAATGGTGTTTTTTGAGAGGATTTTTTTGACCCCGTCCACATTCGCCTTGTACGATTTGGAGAAGGGCAGTTGTTGTTTGCGCCCTTTCAGGCTGCAGATGGCCTTCCCGTAGTTGATCCGGGCCACATGCTTTGTGTTCAGAATATAGCTCTGGTGTATTCTAACGAAATTTTTGGGCAATTGTTGTTCGAACGACTTTAAAGTTTTGTAGGCATTGATCACCGAGCCATCGGCCATGATAAAGTCGGTGGCATTGTTGTCGGCCTGCAGATAAAGGATGTCGTTGGTGTCCACATAGTGGTAATCGCGGTACGATTGGAGGCATAGCGTACTGGGCTCCATATCCTTAGGCATTTTTTTCTTTAACCTAAGGAGCGATTTCCGGATGTCGAACTCGTTGTACGGGAGCAGCCAATAGTCGAAAAAATTACTCTTGATGGCTTGGTAGGCATAATCCTTGCTCTTGGATATGCCGATGATCGCCGGAAGATCTTTAATGTATTGGTGCAGCTCGGAAACCATGTGGAAATACTCGAAGGCCCGGTCGTTGAGATTGATAAAAACAACATCGGGCGAGTACTTCAGGATGGCGTTGAGACCTTCCTCATGGTTCCTACAGTGCTCCAACAACTCAAAATCGCCGTGTCCCTCCAAATAATGCATTAACTGCAAATTGGAAGTGGCATCGGAATCGATTATGATATAGGTATACTCCACCGGCTGAACTAATAACACTGCAAATTAGCGATAGGAGATGAGACTAGACTAAAGATTTCCCTTAGAAAAATTATGGTTTTTTTTTGTAATTAACTGAAAATTAGCAGTTTTGAAGGTTTTTTCCTTCAATTCTTAAAAATTTTAACAATTTAAGGTTTCTTTAACATTTTGGCGTATCCGGGAAAGTCAAAAAAAATGGGCCCGTTGGAGCTTCGCCCTAAGGGTGCCGTTTGGGTATGGGGCTTACTTGTTGGAAGTGGATTGATAGGCTCCCATATCGGGTTCAACCCTTCTGTCGATGCCCAAAATATCCAAGGGTACCAACTGGGCCGTTTCCGGTCGGGCCTGTCCCTTGACCATGGAACCTTCCCCCAATTGGAAGTTGTTCTTAACCGGGTCCCTAAATCCGGTGACCGGGCTCAGGAGTACCTGATCGTACCGATCGCTATCTGTAAAGTCGTATAGGGCGTTTCCGGAAAAGCGACCACTGCCATCCTTAAATTGGATGGAACAATGGGTAAAGGAGAATTCGAAGGCATTCGTACCATTGCTGTCCAGGGCGAGTTCCAGCAGGCTATTGCCGTCTATGATGCAGTTGATAAAACGCGCGTCGGTAAGGTCGCCTTTCAGGGTTTCCCCGGAGGGCAGGGTGGTTTCATTGTCGATCTGCAGGGCGGGCCCGCTCCTAAAGCTACTGGACCAATAGTTGGCAATGGTGCTGTGCCTAAAAAGATAGTTGCCTCCCAGGTTGCAATAAAGGGAGGTGTTTCCAGCGTTCCCGAGCACGAGGTTGTCCGCGCTGATGGAGGCTGTTTTTGCCCAAAGGTTGACCTGGGCCGAGTTGTATATCCGCGAATTCCTGATGGTCAACGTCCGGGGAGCGGACAACGTGGTATTGCCCTCGACCAACAGGCCGATGGTGGCATTTTTGAGGCTCAGGTGGTCGATATGGTTGCCCGTACTCCCCGAAGACAGCCATATAGTGCCCCATTGCCCGGGAACGGCCCCAAATTCCGGTTCAAGTCGATCTCCCTCGAAAACAACCTCCTTCTCCAACAATAGGCTGTCCTCGCTAAGCGCCCCGTTTACCTGCAGGCTGGCTCCGGGCTGCACCCAAATGCCGGAGTTGTTGTGAAAATGCACCCGTGTTCCCGGATCCATTGCCAGGGTGCCGTTTTCCGGGACGGCCGCATAGCCATAGATCACATAGGGCTTTTCGGCGGTGAAGTTCAATTGGTCCGCGGCCAATTCAAAACCTTCCACCCGAATTTCGTTGCCCTCGGCATCGAATCCCAGGACCAAGGTTTGTTTGGTGCCATCGGGATTGGTCGGGGGAAACAAAAAAATAGCGTCTTTTACCAAGGTCACCAAATGCACTTCCTGCAAGTTGGCCCCACTATCAAATTGAATGGCATCGGTATATAGGAAACTGGGTTCATTGGTCGGGGAAATGTCGAAGGTCGTCTCCACAAAAACGAACAGACTGTCGCGCGCGAAGATGGGGACATTGTTGAATTCCTTTCCGGCCACACCGTCCACGTTCAGGCGATAGCTACTGTTCTGCCCCCCGCCGAGCCGTATGGTGGGGATTTCCAGATCTTCTCCGGTCTTATTGTATACCTTGAGGCCATAGGTACTGCTGCCAATGTTCGAAAAAACAGTATCCAGGAACACGGTATCTTTCGAAAACTGCAGCTTGCCGCTACTCGGGGCGTATTCGAAATCCTTTCGGCAAGAACCCCATAGGGCCACCAGGAACAGGAGGAGTACAATGTAGCAATAGCGTGACATTTTTGATCATTGGATTACGGACGATTCGATCGTATCTTGTCCAAATCGCATAGAATGGCCTTGTTCTGGTCCATGGCAAGGTCAGCTCCGCGCGAAAATAGCCATAATGGAATCTGAAATGCGCATGGGCTTGAACGATTCGACATTTAGCAGACACCACTTAGTACGGGAACGTACCAAAAGCGAATTTGTTATATTATCGATGATTTCAACGATCCTAAAGGAGATGGCGCCCCGACTTTCCTCGATATAGGTGCGCACAGTAAGGGAATCGTTCAACTTAGCGGCGTTCTTATAGGTGATGTCGTGGTGCATTACCACCCAGGCCACGGATCGTTGCAATTCCTCTGGGGCCAAGTATTGCCAGTGCTCCTTCGAAATGTCCTGTATCCACTGTACGTAGCGCACGTTGTTCACGTGGTTCAAGTCGTCGAGATCTGCTTCGGTGACCGTGAGGGTCTTTTCGAAATCGGCCATTATTGTTTTTTAACCAAGGTTACCTCGAATAGTTTGTCCCAATTTTTGCCGGTGACAAAAAAAGTTTTTCGTTCCGGGTGGTAGGCTACCCCGTTCAATACGTCCAAGCCGTCGTGCTGCGTCACCTTTGCCTTTAGCCCACCAAAATTGACGACCCCCTCTATGGCCCCGCTGGAGGCATTGATGATCATCATACTTTCCTTCTGGTATACATTGGCGTAGAGCTTGCCATCTACGAATTCCAATTCATTGGCCTGGCTGAAGACGGATTTGTTGGTAACGGTTTCCAAATACCCTTCCTCGACCATGGTATCCGGATTGAGGAACCAAATTTTTTCGGTGCCATCGCTCTTGAACAATTTTTCACCGTCATTGGCGAGCCCCCAACCTTCTTTGCTCTCCCCATATTGAAAATTGTCCAATTTTTTTAAATCCTTTAGGTCATAAACAAAACCGGTACGGGCCTGCCAGGTCAATTGATAGATTTTGCCGTCCAATACGGTGAGTCCCTCCCCGAAATATGTTTTGTCCAAATCGACCTGCTGCAATACCCTGCCCGTTTTAAAATCGACCTTTCTTAGCGAAGACTGACCTTTTCGGCCCGTGCTCTCATAAAGTATTCCCGCATGGAACTCCAGGCCCTGGGTGTAGGCCTTGATGTCATGGGGGAATTCATTGACAATTTCGTAGGTGTAGATTTCCGGGGTATTCGGGGCCAGCACCCGTATTTTTTTTGTAAGGTCGACAAAGGTGTCGTTGTATCGCACCTTGGCGATTAAGATCTTGTTTCCCAGCCGGGGTACGTCCAAGATTATTTTACCATCGGTTTCGACCAGTTCTTTGCCGTCAACAAAATAACTGACACTGTTGATGGTAATATTGTCCTTGTTTTTGATGGATACCGCGATGCTTTCGTTTTGATGGAATTTGGTTCCCGAGAGCTTGATATCGAAAAGGCGCGTTTTTTTTCCGTCCAAACCTCCACAGCCCAGGAACAGCAGTAAGAAAATATGGATAGCGAAAAACTTGATGGCATTCATAGGGCAATATTTATACATAATCGGTGCATTGCAACGGTCGGGATCGGAGGCGCACTGTGTTCCAAAATCCGGGATACCGTGTCAAAATGGGCAAGTTAGCCCATAAAATTTAGCTATAAAAATTTCGACGATAAATTTCCAAAAGGCATCCAAAAGGTCGTATATTTGCATCTGGCAAGTCCTACACGACCAGCTCCTGTAGAATCCCCCAGGGCGGGAACGCAGCAAGGGTATATGGTCGTAGCGGTGCGATGTAGGTAGCTTGCCTTTTTTTGTACCCCATATCCAAAGAGGAGGGCCTTCGTTTCCTTTTCTGGTCCCTGATATTATTCGTTAATTTGCAATGGTATGCAAAACAAAGTTGTTCTTATTACCGGTGGGTCCTCCGGGATTGGAAAATCGATAGGTATCTATTTGAAATCAAAGGGATTTCTTGTTTATGGCACGACGCGGAGCTTGGCCGGGCACCCCAATTTTGATGCATTTCCACTATTGGAACTGGACGTTCGGGACCCTTTGGGGATTCGTTCGGCCATCGATCGGTTGATAAGCAGCGAAGGCCGTTTGGATGTGCTGGTGAACAATGCCGGGGTGGGCATTACGGGACCCTTGGAAGAGACCCCCCATGAAGCGATCTTGAATGCCTTTGAAGTCAATTTTCACGGCCCCATGCACATGATCAAAGCGGTTTTGCCCCAGATGCGGAGGCAAAAAAGTGGGCTGATCATCAACATTACCTCGGTAGCCGGCTATATGGGGTTGCCTTTTCGGGGCGTATATTCGGCGACGAAAGGGGCCCTGGAGATAGCGACCGAAGCCTTGCGGATGGAGACCAGGGATTTTGGTGTCCAGGTCACCAATTTGGCTCCGAGCGATTTTGCCACGAACATAGCCGCCGGAAGGTTTCATGCCGAGGCACGGGAGGGTTCTCCCTATTATCAAAAATATCGGAACATCCTGAAGGAGATCGATGAAAGTGTGGAGGGTGGGGGAGACCCCATCAAAGTGGCCCAAATGGTATTCCGGATCATCCGGACAAAGCGGCCGGGAATCCATTACAAAGTGGGTGCTTTTTCCCAAACAGTGTCGGTTTTTTTGAAGAAAGTTTTACCGGAGAAAGTATTCGAGAAGCTATTGTTGAACCATTATAAATTGTAGTTTTGCCAGATTGCCGACCGTGGACCATCCTATTTTTTTCAACGGGCAACCCAATTGACGAACTGGACTTTTTATCAATATATAAATAAACGTGAAGAGATGAAATTTTTTATAGACACTGCCAATTTAGATCAGATAGGCGAAGCGCAGGCCCTGGGGGTCTTGGATGGGGTTACCACCAATCCCTCCCTAATGGCCAAGGAAGGCATTAGCGGGCACGATAATATCCTAAAGCACTATGTGGATATTTGCAATATCGTGGAAGGCGACGTATCTGCGGAGGTAATATCCACCGATTTCGAGGCCATGGTAAAGGAAGGGGAGGCGTTGGCTGAACTCCACGAACAGATCGTGGTCAAAGTACCGATGATCAAAGATGGCGTAAAGGCCCTGAAATATTTTTCGGACAAGGGAATCCGTACCAACTGCACTTTGGTTTTTTCACCGGGTCAGGCGTTGTTGGCCGCCAAGGCGGGCGCGACCTATGTTTCCCCCTTTATCGGCAGATTGGACGATATTTCCACGGATGGGTTGAACCTGATTGCCGAAATCCGCTTGATCTATGACAACTATGGTTTTGAGACCCAAATATTAGCAGCCTCAGTACGGCATACCATGCATGTGATCGATTGTGCCAAATTGGGCGCCGATGTCATGACGGGACCGTTGTCCGCCATAGAGGGACTTTTAAAGCATCCCTTGACCGATATTGGCCTGGCCAAGTTCCTGGCCGATTATCAAAAAGGGAACTGAGCAAGGGAAAAAATAATGGACCATGGGCGCGATATCATATCGCGCTTTTTTTTGTGCGGGGCGTTTGCTGCGGAAGAAAGCACACGGGTTCCCGTTCCCAAGAATGCTTTGCCGATTTAAAATGAGGTATAGATGTCGGAGAAGGCGTCCACGATCAGGGCGTCTTCGGTAATGACACATTTGTTGAGCGGATAAATGATCAAAGATCGCATCAACTCTTCAAAATCACCGGCCCGATATTGTAGATCAAGGTCCAACTCGTTGGATTCCAAAAGGCCTTTCCACATGGCCTCACCGGTCCGAAAGTTGATGCCCACAAATTTGTATTCCGGTTTTTGGGAGCTCAGTTTGGCCACCCGTTTCATAATATGGTCGAAATGTCTTTTTTCCTCCCCTGACCAGAAGTAAAACACGGTTTTGCCATCTTTGGCGATTTCACGCAGTGAAACCGTATCCCCATGGGTATTGGAGACATAGAGGTCGGGAATCTCTTTGTTGGGTTGGATGTTCTCAATACCCCTATAAAGCTCATCTATTTCATCGATGTGCCTGTTGTTCTTGGACAGCTTGTGGAATTTGCTGATAAACTTCTTATTGTTCGCATCGGTATCGTGTACCTTGAGCAAGTAGTTGAAGGCGACATATCGGAAAAGGTTGTCCTTTAACTCCTTTTCAATGACCAAACTGTCGATCAAATGCAGTTTGTGCTCATTGAAATGAAGTTGGTTCTTGACCACATTGCCCTCGATGCCACAGGCTTTGGAACAGCCCATGTACGAAAGGTTTTGGATGTGGTTCACCATAAAGCTGTAGTACGGTCGGAGATAGGTAAGGTCCTTATTGGCGAAATCCAGTTCTTTTCGGTAGCTGTAGAAATCTTCCGGAAGCTTTTCCATGACCCCGCCATGGGACAGTTTTTTATGTCGGAAGGGATACGTTTCCTTGTAGGTGTAATAATTGTAAACAATGCTCGCCCTGGCAATCTTCCTTTCATTTTCAGAAACCGCCCCTTCCCGTTCCAGGTTCGCCAACGCACTCAACTTTAGCGATTTAAGGGAATCTATTTTATGGGTGAATTCGTCCGCTTCCAATCGGTACATCGAATTGATCAAAGGGGTTTCCTCTTCGGTGGCCAGGAAGAGCTCCAACAAAAAGTTGTTGATTTCTTCCCCCTTTCCCGAAAAGACCAAAGATTCATCGAAATCTGCTGTGTTCAAACGAATCATAAGGCTATCGCCATGCTCCAAATATACGTACTGTAGTTCCGGGGCATGGTCAAAATGGTAAAGTCCTTCCGTGATCGAATCGAATGAAAAAGAAAATCTGTCGTGTTCGTCCAGTATTACCGAATCGATGACCTTGTCGCCTTTATAAAGCACGACATGCCTGCTGGTTGGGTTCACAATCTCCCCGGCAAAAAAAACATCGGGGGAACTTTTTTCTCCTGTATTACAACCTACCAACAAGCAAAAAAACAGATAAAGTAGATGTTTATCCATAAAGGAATTTACTAGGTAACGTACAAAATTAAGCAAGCGGTATACCGTTTGCTGTTAATAGCAAGTTAAAACTTAAGGAGTTACGTTAATCTTTTGGGCACGGGGTATGGACCGGAAGATTATTGGTCCAAGGAACTAATTTTCCGTATTTTTGCACGAAATTTTAAAAGATAGGTACTATGTTGTCGGTTTCAAATTTATCGGTGCAGTTTGGGAAGCGGGTATTGTTCGATGAGGTCAATGTTTCGTTCACGGAAGGTAATTGTTATGGGGTAATCGGCGCGAACGGCGCTGGGAAATCCACCTTTCTCAAGATTTTGTCGGGACAGATCGACCCCACTTCGGGACATGTACATTTGGAACCGGGAAAACGGATGTCGATCTTGGAACAGGACCACAATGCCTATGACGATTCTACAGTGTTGGAAACCGTGGTCAAGGGCAACAGGCCCCTGTTCAAGATCAAACAGGAAATAGATGCGCTCTACGCAGATTACACAGATGAGAATGCGGATAGGATAGGGGAGTTGCAGGTTCAGTTCGAAGAAATGGATGGATGGAACGCGGATAGCGATGCGGCCGCCATGCTTTCGAACCTTGGTATTTCGGAAGAGCTCCATTATACCCGTATGGGCGATATGGATTCCAAGCTGAAGGTAAGGGTACTTTTGGCCCAGGCCCTTTTTGGAAGTCCCGATGTACTGATCATGGATGAGCCTACCAACGACCTCGATTATGACACCATCAACTGGTTGGAGCACTTTTTGGCCGATTATGAGAACACGGTGATCGTCGTATCGCACGATAGGCACTTTTTGGATTCGGTCTGTACGCACATTGGGGATATCGATTTTGGAAAAATGAACCTGTACAGCGGCAACTATACATTTTGGTACGAGAGCAGTCAATTGGCCGCAAGGCAACGTGCACAACAGAACAAGAAGGCCGAGGAAAAAGCAAAGGAACTGCAGGAGTTCATTATGCGCTTTAGTGCCAATGTCGCCAAGAGCAAGCAGGCGACCAGTAGAAAGAAGATGCTTTCCAAACTGAAAATAGAGGATATCAAGCCCTCCAGCAGGAGGTATCCCGCCATAATTTTTGAAAGGGAGCGCGAGGCGGGCGACCAAATTTTGAATATTAGCGGACTTTCCGCTTCTGCCGAGGACGGAGAACCCTTGTTCAGCAATGTGGACATCAACCTCTCCAAAGGGGATAAGGTGGCCGTCATATCCAGGGACTCCAGGGCAACCACGGCACTCTATGAAATCATCAATGGGAACCGGAAGGCGGACAAGGGAAACTTCCAATGGGGCATTACCACCTCACAGTCGTACCTTCCTGCCGAGAATTCCAACTTCTTTGACCAAAACATCAATTTGGTGGATTGGTTACGGCAGTATGCCAAGACCGAGGAGGAAAGGGAGGAAGTGTATATCCGGGGGTTCTTGGGAAAAATGCTCTTCAGCGGGGAAGAGGCCCTAAAAAAATGTACCGTTCTCTCCGGGGGTGAAAAAGTACGTTGCATGTTGAGCAGGATGATGATGCTCCGCGCCAACGTACTGATGCTCGATGAACCCACCAACCATTTGGACCTGGAAAGCATTACAGCGTTTAACAATTCCTTGAAAAATTTCAAGGGTACGGTGCTTTTTACGACCCATGATCACGAATTTGCACAAACGGTGGCCGACAGGGTCATAGAATTGACCCCTAAAGGCAACATTGACAGACATTTGACGTTTGATGAGTATATGTCTGACAAGACAATAAAGGAGCTTCGTAATAAGATGTACGCGGTTCCAGCTTGATTTTTGTGTAACCCAAATTTTTACATCATGAAAACCTACAATCTTTATTGCCTGTTATTAGTATGCCTAGTTGTGAGTTCCTGTAGTAAAACCGAAGGGGTATCGGTCGACGATGGGAAGGGAAACCCTCCCGGGACGGAAGCATCTTACACAATTCTTTTAACCTCCGGCGGTACGCTTAAGAGTACTCTTCTCGACGCAAATGGTGAGCGCGTCGCCCTGAGTCCGACGGAAAGTCCCTTTGCGGCAATCCCAGTTCCGGATTTTACCTATAAGGAGGGTACGACGATTTCCATGTACCGGTCCGGGGGAAGTTGTATTGGGGATATCCTCAGATATGATTTTGGAGATGGCTCCCCACAAGAACTGACCGTTTTCGAAGACCTCGGAACCTGTAGCCTGACGGCGTATGCCATTGCCCATTCCAACAACGCGGTCTATGTGGCCTTTGGTTTGGAGGAAACATCGAAAGAGACCGGCTACTTTGTCCGTGCCATCGATTTGGACAGTGCTGAATTTGATTTTGTCGATGTTCCCTTGGACAAGAAACCAATGGATCTGACCTATGCCAACGATCGATTGTTCGTCCTTACCCTGGATGAGGAAATCACCAATGAAAATGCGCTGAGTGTCCTGGATGCCGGTACAAATACACTGACCATTGAAATTGGCCTGGGATACGATGCCCACAGGATCATCACGAACGTGGATGGGAACGTCATCATCAGTTACGATGAACTGCATACCGTATTGAACAGCGAGACCCTGGCCGAACAGTACGTCAACTACCAGACCGGGAAGGAGCCCAATTTCGTGTCTTCCGAGTCAACTCATTTTGATGAGGAAGGAAGCCTGTATTATGCGATGGAGTCCGGAGACTTCAGCATGTACCCATTGATTCCCGCGGTCTACAATTTTTCCGAAAACTTGACCACCCTCTACGCTTATGAGAATTTTTTAACGGAGGCGGAACGCGATTTGGAGTATAAGATCGAAACGACCACTATGGTGGGGTTCGATGGGAAAAATGGCTATTTGTTGATAGGGTATAAAAAATTGGACGGTTCGGGCAAAGGCGGACTTCTACGGATCAAACCGGCCCCGGAGCCGGCGGTAATCGATAATTTGGAATTGGATGGCATACCCTACGATATCATCGTAAAGTGAACCGCGAAATGATCAAAAAAAGGCATCCCCTGCCCAGTGGATGTCTTTTTTAAACCGCATGGCTAGGTCTTTAGATACCTGCTGTTCCAAATGGCCGGGTTGAAATCCTTGCCCAAGGCGACCCCATAGAAGAGGACCACCGCCGCAATGCTTTTGAACATAAAAAAGAAAACTATCCAAAACTGGCCATTGGTGGCTTCCCTGGAAAACAATCCGACAGGAAGCAATGCGGTACATAGATAAGTGATGGCCAAAATAAGAAGGGCAAGGTTCACAATACTTTTAAAGGGCCATGCCAGTACTCTTCGAAAAGGGTGCAGATCATTGCCCCATTTGTGTATCAGATAAAAATAGTTGTTTCCGATAGGGACGAACAAGAGGGGATCGTCCTTGTCCTCCAGCCTAAACAGCTTGGAAGGGGCCACGACCTTAAACCCCTTTACTTCGATGTGGTGTTCGTTTTCGAGCCGTTTCGTCTTGGAAACGGCCTCGACCGGAATTTCGCCCTTGAAGTATTTTGAATCCAAAAAACGGAGCCGGTAGTCGATACAGATCGTTCTGATTTGATCCAAGTGGTAAATCCGGTTCGTTTCCAATAGATCGAAATCGAAGGCGTTGACGGCTGTTGGAGAACCCCCGTCCATATTTTTTTTGATCCGATCACGGTTTTCGACATCGTCTTGCAGCAAACGACGGACCTCCAGCAAAATTTGATCGGAGTCTTTTGCCTTGGCTTTCGCGAGCTTTGCCTCGATATTCGTTCTCTTCAACCGCATTTCTTTTTGTTGGGCCTCTCAAAGTTAGCGAATTCCGTTTTGATGCGGATTTCCCCCTTCGGGGCGATTGTTAATATTGTGTTAAATTCTACCAACTGCACTTTCCTTTAACATGGCTGCCTTTGAGTTGTTGTATATTGTCGATGAATTTTGCGATTCATCGATTTTTAACTGCTGTTTCAAGCCCGAATCCGAGAACCTATGAAATGCATGACAGCACCCGTGCCCTTGCTTCTTTTGCTATTTACAACCTGTACTTTTGCGCAGAACAACGCTGCCGTACATATGGACATGGATCCACACAAGTCCATAATCAAGAACACGGAAAACTCGGAGCGCCACAAGACCTTACTGACCGCGATGAAGGCGGCGGATCTTGAGGAAGTATTGAACAACGATGGCCCCTTTACGGTATTCGCGCCCTCGGACAGGGCCTTCCAAAAATTGTCGGGAAATCGGGTTGCGGAGCTTCTGCGACCCGAAAATAAAAGGGAACTTCACGCCTTGTTAACGTACCATATAGTAGCCGGAAATCTATCCGCATCCCATATGTTGAAGGCGATGTGCAGGGGGAACGGCCAAGCCTCCTTTACCACGGTACAGGGCGATGAAATCACGGCTTCGATGGATGGTATTGATATCGTATTGACCGACGGCAATGGAAATACCGCCAAGATCACCACGGCCGATTACAATCAATGCAACGGGATCATCCACGAAATAGACAGTGTGTTCCTACCCCGTAAGATTTGAAATTAGCGCAGTTCGGCGTTCAGTTCGGTTTCGTACCGCTTTTGCAGATTTTTCATGATCTTATCGATCTGTTTGTCGGTAAGCGTGCTTTTGGTATCCTGCAGGAGGAAACTTACCGCATACGATTTTTTCCCCTTTGGCAATTTGCTGCCGGTATAGACATCAAAAAGGCTCACGTCCTTAAGATACTTTCGCTCGGTACGCTGTGCTAGGTCATGTACCTCCTTGAAACTCACCGACTTGTCGAGAAGAAGGGCAAAATCTCTTTTTACCTCAGGGTATTTGGGGATTTCTTTGAAGACGATCTCGTTTTTTCCAGCTTGTTGGAGTACATTGTCCCAATTAAAATCGGCGTATAAAACCTCTTGTTTCAGATCAAACTTGTTCAATATCGATTTCTGGACCACCCCAAACTCGACCAATCTCTTTTTATTGGCACTTAAGGCGAGACCCTCGGAAAAGAACGCATGTCCCACAAGTTCGGAATTGGTTTTTTCCACTCCCAATCGCAGCAATACCTGCTCTATCGTTGATTTCAGGAAAAAGAAGTCCGATTTTTGGGTGGGTCCGGCCCAACTGTCTTCATTGCGGTTACCGGTGGCGAACAGGGCAAGGTGTTTTTGCTCCACCCTTTTGGTATCGTGTTGATGGTATGTTTTTCCAAATTCAAAGAACCTGAGGTTCTGCCGTTTTCTATTGCTGTTGTACGAAATGGTCTCCAGGCCATTGAACAACATCGATTGTCGCATTACCGATAGATCCGCACTAAGCGGGTTTATCATTTTCACCGTGTGTTCCGGGTGCAGGCTTTCTGAATAATCCACATAGTCCGGGGAAGTAAGACTGTTGGTCATGATCTCAAAGAACCCTCCCGCTGCCAGTTGGCCTCCGATAATGGACTGCAGTTTATAATCCTCGAATTTCGAAATGGGCGCGATCGAGGCATTCAATTTCTCCTTGGATAGGATATTGTTGTATCCGTAGATCCTCAAGATTTCCTCGATGACGTCCACCTCGCGTTGCACGTCCACTCTATAGGAAGGTATGGTAAGGCCAAGTCCCGATTCCGTAAAGTTCTTTACCTGTATTTCCAACGAGGCCAAAATGGACTTGATGGTATCCGTCGGGATTTCCTGTCCGATTAGTTGGTTCACCTTGTCAAAACTTAGGAATACCTGATGGTCGTCCTTTTTATTGGGGTAGAGGTCAACCACGTCAGAGGTAATATATCCCCCGGCAATCTCCTTGATCAAAAGGGCGGCCCGCTTAAGTGCATATTCCACATTCTCGATATCGATGCCCCTTTCGAATCGAAATGAGGCATCTGTGTTCAGACCATGGCGTTTGGCCGTTTTGCGAATGGATACGGGGTCAAAATAGGCACTTTCCAAAAAGATTGATTGGGTATCCTCGGTGACCCCGGTATTGATACCGCCAAAGACTCCTGCGATGCACATGGGTTTTTCTGCATCACAGATCATTAGATCATCTTCGTGAAGTTCCCTTTCCTCACCGTCCAAAGTCATGAATTTGGAGCCCTTTTCAACCGTTTTCACAATTATTTTGTCGCCGAAGATCCGATCGGCATCGAAGGCATGTAATGGCTGTCCCAGTTCATGGAGTACATAATTGGTGGCATCGACCAAATTGTTTTTTGGGGTTAGCCCGATAGCCCGGAGCCTGTTTTTCAACCAATCGGGCGAAGGTTGTACAATCAGACTTTTTAGGGTCACACCGCAATACCTTGGCGCCAGTTCACTGTTTTCAACCTCTACCTCGATGCGCAGTGAACGGTTGTCCACATTGAATTTGCTTACGGACGGGGTGATCAACTCCTTCAATATTTCCTTTTGTTTCAGTCCGGCCCTTAAATCACGCGCTACCCCAAAATGGCTCATGGCATCTGCCCTATTGGGGGTCAGGCCAATTTCGAAGACCTCGTCGTTTTCCACTTCAAAGATCTCTGCACAGGGGGTACCTACCGCAATGGAATCATCGAGGACTAGGATACCGTCGTGGTCGTCTCCCAAGCCCAGTTCGTCCTCGGCACAGATCATCCCATGGCTCTCGGCTCCCCGGATCTTGCCTTTTTTTATGGTCCAACTTTCCCCTTCTTTTGTGTAGAGGGTAGTACCGATGGTGGCGACCGGAACTTTCTGGCCCGCTGCCACGTTGGGGGCACCGCAAACAATTTGTACCGGATCTTTCAGACCAATGTCCACAAGGGTCAGTTTAAGCTTGTCGGCGTTCGGATGTTTTTCGCAACTGAGTATATGGCCCACCACCACACCTTTGAGTCCTCCCGCTATAGATTCAAAAGGCGTAATGCCCTCGACCTCAAGGCCCAAATCGGTCAAAAGTTCTGCGGTTTTCTTGGAATCCCAATCGATGTGGAGAAACTGTTTTAACCAGTTGTACGAAATATTCATTGGTCTTTGTTAAAGCGCGTAAAGATAAAACAATGCACTTAGACAGTCAACTGCATTACTTCCGTTTTGGGCCTAATTTTTTATTGTGATTTTTTAATCGTTATTTCGATAGGTAATTCGATACCGGGAAGATGGGAAAAATTGGGTACATACTTTTGTTGGTTATGGGTTTAACGGGATGCAAGCCACCCCAGTCCCCTAAGCCCTCGGTCGGGGTTTGGCGGGCGGAGTTGAAGGTGATGGACAATCAAATCCTGCCCTTCAATTTTAGGTTGATGATGGGGGAAGGGGATGCCTGTACCTTGGAAATATACAATGCCGAAGAGGTGATCCATGTAGACGAAGTTCGAATTCATAAAGACTCCATTATTATAAAAATGCCTGTTTTTGAGGGCTATATGGCAGGAAAGTTCACCAAAGACAGCATGGAGGGGGAATTCATAAAAGAGAGCTTGGGTCGTGTGGTGCCTTTCCGCGCCATTTGGGGCGAAACACAACGTTTTGATGCCAAAGGACCGTCTGGAATCCATGTGTCCGGAATATGGGAGACGGAATTCAGTGCGGGTACCGGCGATCAATATATGGGCAAGGGTGTTTTTGTGCAAAGTGGAGATCGGGTCACCGGAACTTTTCAGACCACGACGGGCGACAAGCGGTATCTCGACGGTGTTATGGATGGGGACTCACTAAAACTTTCCGCCTTCGATGGTGCCCATGCGTTTTTGTTCGTGGCCAAGGCCACGGATAGCTCCTTGAACGGTACTTTTTACTCTGGAAACCATTTTAAGGAACCCTTTGCAGGGAAACGGAACGAGAGCTTTGAACTTCCCAGCCCGGATTCACTCACGTTTTTGAAGCAGGGGTACGATACCCTTTCCTTTTCGTTTCCGGACAAGGACGGAAATAGGGTTGCTCTGTCGGACCCCCGGTTCAACGACAAAGTGGTTCTCGTCCAGATCATGGGTACCTGGTGTCCCAATTGTTTGGACGAAACCAAGTTTTATGTGGATTACCTAAAAGAGCATCAGGCTAGGGACCTGGAAGTGGTGGCCTTGGCCTTTGAGTATGCGAAGACCCGGGAGGGAGCTTTCAAAAGTATCAAAAGGCTGCAGGAAAGAATAGGGGTGGGATATCCCATTTTACTGGCGCAGTTTGGTACTTCCAACAAAGGAAAAGCCCAAGAAAAGCTGCCGATGCTGAACCAGGTACTATCGTATCCAACGACCATCTTTATCGATAAGAAGGGGAGGGTGAGAAAAATCCATACGGGTTTCAACGGTCCGGCCACCGGGGAGAAATTTGTACGTTTTAAAACGGACTTCCATGCGTTCGTAACACAGCTTTTATCGGAGTAGCCCGCATCGTTTCAAATTATGGTCGATTTTCCCAGACCAATGTTCTCATCGTTCATGTTCATGTCGTCATCAATGTCAGTAATATGATCGGCGATAAAATCTCCAACGTAGTCGGTGCCATATTTACTACTGCCCAGAATATCTGGCGTGACGATTTTTTTCTGGAGGGATTTCCTGACCGAAGCGACCACGGCGTTGTATTCTTCCCTCAGCCCAAAATGGTCCAAAAGCAGGGCGGTGCTCAGGATGGAGGCCACCGGATTCGCCTTGTTCTCTCCCTTGGCCTGTGGATATGAGCCGTGCACGGGTTCGAACATACAGTGGTGTTCCCCGATGGAAGCGGAGGGCAAAAGCCCCTGGGACCCTATGATGACGCTCCCTTGATCGGAGAGCATGTCCCCGAACATGTTATCGGTCAAGATCACATCAAAACTTGAAGGGTTCAGTAACAATTGTACCGCGGCATTATCGATATACAGGCATTCCATGGTCACCTCCGGATAGCTGTCCGCAATCTGGGTCACTACCTTGCGCCATAACCTGGAGGTTTCCAACACATTGGCCTTATCGACCAATGTGAGCTTTTTCCGTCTTTTTTTGGCAGCCTTGAAAGCCAGGTGGGCGATACGGCTAATTTCCTTTTCCGTGTATTCACAAAGATCGGAGGCGACGGAACCGTCTTCGCTCAGTTTTTTTTCCCCGAAATAGATTCCTCCGGTAAGTTCTCGATAGATTACAAAATCGGTTCCTTTGACCAGGTCTTTGCGCAAAGGTGAGTTCGAAATGATCTCGGGAAACATTTTTACGGGTCGAATGTTCGCAAAAAGGCCCAGTTCCTTCCTTAACTGGAGGAGTCCCTGTTCTGGCCGTATCCGGGCCGAGGGGTCATTGTCATAACGGGGTGTGCCAATGGTGCCGAAAAGTATGGCATCGGAATCCGCGCAGCGTTCCAAAGTTTTTTCAGGGAGTGGGGTACCTGATTTTTCAATGGCTCCGGCGCCCACCAAAGCCTTTGAAAACGTAAAATCATGATTGAATGTTTCTCCGATCGCCTCCAGGCATTTAACAGACTGGGCCAATACTTCCGGTCCAATACCATCTCCCGCTAAAAGGGCTATTTTCAAATGCATTTAAGACACACTTTCGATATTCAATTTGGTCGCTTCAATAATTTGATGGATGTCTCCGTCAAGAATTTCCTTTTTACGATCGGCAAATTTCAAAAACTCCTGGTACACCTGATCAAGCTGTAGTTTGGTGAGTTCGTAACCTACCAATTTGGCCCTATAGGCCAGCGCGGCCCTACCACTTCTGGCCGTCAAGACGATTGAGGACTCGTTCACACCAACATCATAGGGGTCAATAATTTCATAGGTCTCCCTGTTTTTGATGACCCCATCCTGGTGGATGCCCGAACTGTGCGCAAAGGCATTGGCCCCTACTATGGCCTTATTGGGCTGCACCATCATGCCCATTTTTTCGGAGACCATTTGACTGGTATCGTACAATAATTTGCTATTGATATTCGTATCAAGGCCAAGGCTCGGATGCTGCCTTAAAATCATGACCACTTCCTCCAGGGAAGTGTTTCCGGCCCGTTCCCCGATACCATTGATCGTGCACTCTATCTGGCGGGCCCCATTGACGACCCCGGCGATGGAATTGGCCGTGGCCAGGCCCAGATCATTATGGCAATGGCAGGAAAGGGTAGCCTTGTGGATACCGGTGACATTTTCCTTAAGGTATTTCATTTTGGCCCCGTATTCCTCAGGGAGGCAATAGCCCGTGGTATCAGGAATGTTCAGCACAGTGGCCCCTGCCTTTATCACGGCTTCACATACTTTGGCCAAAAATTCATTGTCGGTGCGACCCGCGTCTTCCGCATAAAACTCCACGTCTTCGACAAAGGTCTTGGCAAAGCCCACTGCGCTGACCGCCCTTTCAATAATGGCATCCCGATTGGAGTTGAACTTGTATTTAATATGGGAGTCGGAGGTTCCGATCCCGGTATGAATTCTAGGGGTCTTGGCAGGCTTTAACGCTTCCGCCGCTACTTCAATATCTTTTTTTACAGCCCGTGTAAGTCCGCAAACCGTGGCATTTTTGACGAGTTTGGCTATATTGTTGACCGAACTGAAATCTCCAGGACTGGATATGGGGAACCCGGCTTCAATAATGTCTACTCCCAGGTCGTCGAGCCTTTCCGCAATGACCAATTTCTGTTCGGAATCCAATTTACATCCCGGTACCTGCTCACCATCCCTCAATGTAGTATCAAAAATATCTACCTTATCTTTACTCATTATATTTGTGTAGTTTTATGTACCCTCTACGAATATAGTCTTAAGAGGATACAACAATCGAAATTACAAAAAAACATTTACAACGTTAAATTACTTGGCGGGTACTTTAACGGGTTGATGTACAGTTGGTTAAACGCTAGTTATTACGATGACAAATACCCATAAAGACACCTTGTTCGTATTGGTGAAATCGCTTTCGAAGTCCGAAAAGCGCCAATTTAAGCTTTATGTGGGACGATTGGGCGTCAATACCGACGCCAAGTTCCTCGCCCTTTTTAACCTTCTGGACAAAATAAAAAAGTACAATGAAAAGACGATCCTGGACAGCGGTATCGTAAAGAAGGCCCAGCTGTCGAACCTTAAGGCCCATTTGTACAAGCAGATATTGGTCAGTCTAAGGCTCAATCCGGTGAACCAGAATATACGGGTGCAGATCAGGGAACAACTCGACTTTGCCACGATTTTATATCAAAAGGGACTGTACAAACAGAGTTTGAAAATTTTGGACAAGGCAAAGGCCACGGCGATCGAGAACGAAGAAAAGAACATTGCCTATGAAATTGTGGAGCTGGAGAAGATCATTGAGACCCAGTACATCACCCGAAGCATACCCGATAGGGCGGATGAACTGGCTATTCAGGCCAAGGAACTGTCCGCTATGAACGTCATGACCAGCAAACTCTCCAACCTCTCCCTGCAGTTATATGGCATTATGTTAAAAGTGGGGTATGTACAGAGCGATGCGGACTACAAGAGGGTAAAGGAATATTTTGAGAGCCACCTGCCCAAATATAGACTGCATGACCTTGGTTTTCGGGAAAAACTGTGGTTGTACAAAGCCCACCTATGGTACAGTTTTTTAATTCAGGACTTTTTGTCCTCCTATAGGTATGCGAGCAAATGGGTGGATCTGTTCTACGAACATCCGGAACAGATTCACCTGAACCCCGTATTCTTTTTGAAGGGAAACCACTATTTATTGGAATCGTTGTTCTACGTAAAGTACAGTTCCCAGTTCAGACAGACCCTTGAGGCCATGGAGACCGTTGTGGAAAGCCGTGATTTTCCCAAGAACGACAATATTGCCTCCCTGGCGTTCCTGTACCTCAACGCAAATCGGCTGAACCTGCATTTTCTGGAGGGTACCTTCAGCAAGGGGCTCTATCTGGTCAAAATTGTGGAATACGGCATCAACAAGCACAGAGACCGAATCGATGCCCACCACATTATGGTGCTCTACTACAAGATTGCCTGCCTGTATTTTGGAAATGGCGATAACAAGACCTGTATCCTGTATTTAAAAAAGATCATCAACAACAAAAACCTGAAAATGCGGGAAGATCTTATGTGCTTTGCCCGGGTTTTGAGTTTGGTGGCCCACTACGAGGCCGGGATGGACTATCATTTGGAGGTCCAGTTGAAGAGTACCTATAAATTTCTGCTGAAAATGAACGATTTACATGCGGTACAACAGGAAATGATCAAGTTTCTAAGGAACTTGGGCAACATCTACCCCCATGAACTCCAAGGGGAATTTCAAAAATTGCATACCCAACTGAAAAAATATGAAGACCATCCGTACGAAAAACGGGCCTTTTTGTATTTGGACATAATTTCCTGGCTTGAAAGCCACCTACAGAACAGGCCGGTTGCCCATATCATTCGGGAAAAAGCCATGGCACATACGCGATAATGGAATTCCTTGAAGAACAATAGCAATCATTTTTCGAACCTCCTTGAACTAAATTTGGCGGTGCTCTTTATTAGCACCTCCGGTGCCCTGAGTCGGTATATAGACTTGTCCGTTCCGGTTATTATTGGGGCACGCGCCCTACTGGCCTGTCTGTTCTTGTGGGCCTACTGCAAATGGAAGGGGATAGCATTAAGGGTGGAAAGGAAAGATCGGCTACCCATTTTTTTGGCGGGTATGCTGATGTGCTTGCACTGGCTGTCCTACTTTTATTCGCTGAAACTGTCGAATGTCGCCGTCGGTATGCTCTCGCTCTTTACATACCCTGTGATCACCTCCTTTTTGGAGCCCGTGGTCCTGGGTACCGCCTTTCAAAGGATCCACCTCGCATTGGCAGGTTTGGTATTGGCCGGCATCTACTTTTTGGTCCCCAGTTTTGATTTGGACAATTCGTATGCCCTGGCCGTTTTGATCGGGGTCTTGTCCGCCTTGTTCTATGCTCTCCGGAACCTGATTTTAAAGCGCAAGGTGGGCACGTACAACGGGTCCATGTTGATGTACTATCAATCTGCCATTATAGGAGGGGTGCTGCTTCCGGTATTCTTTTGGGCCGATTTTAAAATGGTTGGTTCGCAATGGGAAGCTTTGATCGCGCTGGCCCTACTCACCACGGCTATCGGGCACACTTTGTTTTTGAACAGTTTTAAGCATTTTTCCATTACCACGGCAAGCATCATCAGCAGCACCCAGCCGGTGTACGGAATAGTGATCGGTGCGCTGTTTCTGTCCGAAATCCCTTCGAAAGCCACAATTTTGGGGGGAATTTTGATTTTGACTTCCGTGGTCATCGAGAGCGTACGGTCGTATCGCTAGCGTAGGGCCCCAAGCCTCGCAGATGTTGGTCCTGGAACTGTCAAGCGTTTAGGGGCAAGCGTTCCAGAGGGGATCCACCGGTGGTTCGGCGACCAGTTGTAGCAGTTCTTTTTTCACGGGGTGGACAAACTTCATGTAGCGGGCGTGCAGGTGGATGCTCCCGTCCTTATTGCTTCGATCGAAACCATATTTCAGATCCCCCTTTATCGGGGCGCCGATGCTGCTCAATTGGGATCTGATCTGATGGTGCCTCCCTGTCTTTAGATCGATTTCCAACAGAAAATAAGAATCCAATTTTTTCAAGACCCGATACTCCAGGACGGCCTTTTTGCTATCGGCGATTTCCTTTGGATGGGCATAGGACTTATTTTGTCTGGGATTGCGCTTCAGCCAATGGATCAAGGTACCGTTTGCCTTTTCAAGAGGTTGCTTTACAATGGCCCAATAAGTTTTTTTGACCTCTTTTTCCGCGAACAACTTGTTGAGCCTGGGCAGTGCTTTGGAAGTTTTGGAAAACACGACAATGCCCGATGTCGGCCGGTCCAGACGATGTGCCACGCCCAGGTAAACCTGCCCTGGCTTGTCGTACTTCAGTTTAAGGTAGGATTTGACCACTTCGCTCAGCGGGGCATCCCCCGTTCTGTCGCCCTGCACAATGTCTCCCGGGCGCTTGTTCACGGCAATCAGGTGGTTGTCCTCATAGATGACCTGAAGATTTTTAGGGGTCGAATGTTGGCGTGCTTTAATAGGATGTTTCGATTATCGGATTGTCAGGGTGCTGTTCCCGTCATCGCGAAGATACCATTTCAAGGTCTCATAACCTGAACCCCTTTCCTAGACGGTCAAAAGAAATGTATAAAATACGGGTACGCAATTAGAGCGCCAATTTTTTATTTTGCAGGGAAAGAAATAAGATCAGCAACACCCCGGTGGTGACCGAGACATCTGCCATATTGAAGATCCCTGTCCTTAAAATGCCGAATTTGATCTGGAAGAAATCCGTCACCGTGCCATAGGCTATCCTATCGATCAAGTTCCCGATACCTCCCCCGATAACAAAGGCAAAAGCTATGGAGAGCCTCTTGTCCAGATCTGTTTTTCCAAGGATTCGAAAAAGTAGAATAAGCAGCACCAGTACCGGCAGTAGCTGTAGGAGAATCAGTTTTAGAAACGGGGGGAAACTCTCCCCAAATCCCAGCATGGCACCTGTATTCTCCACATTTGTCAAAATGAAATGGTCGTCAACCAACTGAATGTAGTCCCTCTCCCCGACATTTTTTCGGACCAAACCCTTGGAAACCTGGTCGCACCCGATGTTGAGAAATACCAGGAAGAGCGTTGCCAATCTTTTAAGTGCCTTTGTTCGGTGCATTCGGTTTCATTTACTGGTCCAAGAATCCAATGGTCGGTCAATACATTCAACAGTTCCGGCTCAATACTGTTCTTCCACACTGGGAAAGTCCCTGTTCTTTATATCCTTTACGTATTGCGAAATGGCATTGCCCATATCGTCATAGAGGTTCATATACCTGCGCAAAAACCTTGGGTTGAACTCATGGGTCATTCCCAAAAGATCATGGATCACCAGCACCTGTCCGTCTGCATCCCGCCCTCCGCCGATCCCAATGGTGGGAATGGAAATACTATCGGACACTTTTTTGGTCAGGGCGGCCGGGATTTTTTCCAGCACAACCCCAAAACATCCCATTTTTTCAAGCAGTTTGGCATCTTCCATCAATTTTTTGGCCTCCCTTTCCTCCTTGGCACGAACGGTATATGTACCGAATTTGTAGATGGACTGTGGTGTGAGTCCCAAGTGCCCCATGACCGGAATCCCAGCGTTCAGAATTCGTTTTACCGATTCCTTTATTTCTTCACCTCCCTCGAGTTTCACTGCATGGGCACCGCTTTCCTTCATGATGCGGATGGCAGAACGGAGCGCTTCCTTTGGATCGCTCTGATAGCTTCCGAAAGGGATGTCGACCACCACCAAGGCCCTTTCCACAGCTCGAATCACAGAGGTGGCGTGATAGATCATTTGGTCCAAGGTAATGGGCAGAGTGGTTTCATGGCCCGCCATAACGTTGCTTGCGGAATCGCCTACAAGGATGACATCCACATTTGCCGAGTCCACTATTTTGGCCATTGAATAGTCGTAGGCGGTGAGCATGGAGATCTTTTCCCCATTTTTTTTCATCTCCACCAGCGATTTCACAGTGACCCTTTTGTATTCCTTTTTGGCAGTTGACATATGGTTCGGTTTAGAAGGGGTAAAAGTAAGGAATTTGTTCTAGGGGAACTGGTTTGGGTTTTGGGATTTTTTTCCGTTATTGTCGCCAAAACCCTTAGAAATGAAAAATCTCGCCCTATTGTTCCTGCTCTTGGTCTTTGGAAATCTTTCTGCCCAACGGACGGATAAGGAAGCGGTACGGAAAACCGTTGAAACTTTTTTTGAAGGGTTCCACGCTCAGGATTCCATGGTCCTGAAGCGAACGGTAACGGAAGACATCGTATTGCAGACCATTGCCAAGGATTCCCTGGGAAACCATTTTGTCCGCTCCGAGGATTTTTCCAAATTTGTGAAGGCCATTGTCGGCATTCCAAAAGAAACCCGATTTGAGGAAAAGCTCAAATCCTTCAGCATTCAAATCGATGGCCCTATGGCCAATGCATGGACGCCCTATGAATTTTGGTTGAACGGTACTTTTCACCATTGCGGGGTGAACTCCTTTCAACTGGTAAAATATGGGAAGGATTGGAAAATAGTGTATTTGATCGACACAAGGCGCGGGGAAGGGTGCACGGATTGATCTCCATCCCTTGGTTTAAACCGGGAACCCGGACAATTTTCGGGTTATATTGTCCGGGTTCCTGGTTCTATGGGTCATGTCTGCGCTTGGCAGGACGTGCTCCATCTTCTATATGGGCTGGGTTATACCTTCCAACCTTCGCGGTAGGTCCTGCCCACGAATTGGTTGGCTTCTTCCAAATTGGTAATCCGCATGTTCTCGCCATCCCATAGCAGTTTTTTACGGGCAAAGAACTCCATATTGCCCTCGCTGTTCTCTTTTTGCAGCATATAACTGCGAATGGCCAGGTTGCCCATTAAGACGGTTTCGGTCATCGGCCCGGCATAATCGAAGGAAGAGGTAAGGCCTTGGTGTTCCGGGCTGTTGAAGCCTGCTTTACAGGCATCCACCCATTTGCGCTGATGGCCGTATTCGGGCTCTTCGTTCGGTTCCGCTTCCGGACCGAAATCGGTGGTACCATCGTTCAGATATAATTTTGGCATCAGTGGCGAACTATCATTGATGTTCGTGGATATGATGCCCTTTTCCCCTATGATCAGTACCCCGTTCGCACTGTTCGCGCCGCCTATATCGTGGTCGGCCGGGATGATGTCGGGATGCGATGGTCGAATGCCACCATCGCTCCAGGTCATTTCAATGGGGGACTTACTTTTTTCAGTGGCCCCAAAGTGCAAGGTGATAAATGATGAAGGGGGACAACCTTCGGGATGGTAGTCGGCGTTCCACATTTGGGTATAGACGGACCCGACACTGCATTCCGCGTCCGTGGGATATTTAAGGCCCAGGGTCCTAAAGGGAATATCGATCAAATGGCATCCCACATCGCCCAGGGCCCCGGTACCATAATCCCACCATCCCCGCCAATTGAAAGGGTGTAGGTTGGGGGTATACGGTTTTTCGGGTGCCGGTCCTAGCCAAAGATCCCAATGCAGGTCATCCGGCTTAAGGGTGGCATTGGGCTCGGGCATGGCGTAGCCTTGCGGCCAAACGGGCCGGTTGGTCCATACCTGTACCTTGGAGATTTTGCCAAGGGCGTCAGAATCCACCCATTTCTGTACCATGTTCAGCAGTGGATTCGAACCGCCCTGGTTCCCCATCTGGCTGACAATTTTATTGCTTCGGGCCATTTCGGTGAGCATTCGCGCCTCCCGGATATTGTGCGTCATCGGTTTTTGGACATATACATGGACGCCACGTTGCATGGCAAAAGCGGCAGCGGGCCCGTGGACATGGTCCGGAGTGGAGATGGTAACGGCATCGATGCCTTTTTCTTTTTCCAACATCTCCCGGTAATCATGGTACAGCTTTGCTTTCGGAAAGTTTTCCACCGAGCGTTTTGCCGACCCGGAGAAATCCACATCGCAGAGTGCGACGACCTTTTCACGACCGTTGACCGAAGCATTTTTGATATCACTAGACCCCTTGCCACCGGCACCGATCGCCGCCAGGTTCAGCCTATCACTTGGTGCGAGATAGCCCACGCCACCCAACACATGCCTGGGCACGATAAAGATTGATGAGGCCATGGCCCCCTTTTTAAGGAATGATCTTCTGGAGTTGGTAGTGGACTTGCTGTGTTTTTTCTTCATAATTACCGTTGGTTTTTATTACGTATTGAAGAATTAAAGTTAATGAAATTAATAGAATTTTGGAAAAGCTGGCACAACATCTTGCCTCCGCTGCGTACGATATACCAAATAGTGTTATGTTTGTTAGATTTTCTATATTTACTTTTCGATAAACCATTTTAGATATGAACATTAGATCAAAACTCTTTTACACCCTTTGTAGTCTGTTGCTCAGCGCAACTTTTAACCTCTCCTATGCGCAAGATGCGAATCCCTTGGAAGGACGATGGAACCTTACCATTTCCCAGGAAGGAAAGGAACTCCCCTCTTGGCTCGAGATCCGTCATTCGGGCAACCATACCTTGGTGGGGCGTTTTGTATATGCCATGGGAAGTGCCCGACCGGTGGCCGAGGTAAAGTTGCGCGATGGAAAGTTCTACTTTGCCATTCCCCCACAATGGGAACCCGGGGAGGGTGATATGAAATTCGAAGGGATGATGGACGGCGATGGCCTAAAGGGCACCATGGTCTATACCGATGGGAAGAGCTATGACTGGACAGCGAAACGCGCACCGAAACTCCCCTATTCCAAAAACCCGGTTTGGGGCGAATCCATACAATTGTTCAATGGAAAGGACCTGAACGGCTGGCATGCCGAAGGGGAAAACCAATGGGTTGTCGAAGAAGGGATTTTGAAGAGCCCCAAATCAGGCGCTAACCTGATCTCGGACGCCACCTTTACCGATTTTAAGCTTCACGTGGAATTTCGGTACCCGGAAAATAGCAATAGCGGGCTCTATCTCCGTGGCCGCTATGAGGTGCAGATTGCCGATAACAAAGGCCTGGAACCGTCCAGCGTGTATTTTGGAGGGGTGTACGGATTTCTGACCCCCAATGAAATGGTCGCCAAGAGTGCGGGTGAATGGCAGTCCTACGATATTACTATGGTGGGCAGAAGGGTAACCATTGTTGCCAATGGTGTCACCGTGATCAGCGAGCAAAACATACCTGGGATGACCGGAGGTGCGCTGGACAATGACGAGGCGGCCCCAGGCCCACTGTTTATCCAGGGCGATCACGGACCAGTTGAGTTTCGGAGTATCGTGATGACACCCGTGGCGAGGTAGCAAGGGGAGGCGTGCGCGGTCACAAGCTCTACAGCACCTTTAAACCGATTCTTTTTTGACGGGTTTGGGGTCTTTCTTGGGCCGTCCCAGAAAATCGACCATGCCCTTAAAAGCACTTCTTTCAACGCAGCGACCTGTTTGTGGCCGTAAGGGGACCTGTTCGATTTTCCTTAATGACATCCTGTCAGTTTTTGCCACTTGGCATATTGTTTGTCATTAGCATACCGACCTTAGAAAACAAGCACTAATATTTAAAATATACAGAATGAGCAAAATTATAGGTATAGACTTGGGTACGACCAACTCCTGTGTTTCCGTTATGGAGGGAAACGAGCCGGTGGTGATTCCAAATGCTGAGGGAAAAAGAACCACGCCCTCGGTCATTGCGTTCGTGGAGGGTGGTGAGATCAAAGTCGGGGACCCTGCCAAAAGACAGGCGGTCACCAATCCCACCAAGACGATATATTCCATCAAGCGTTTTATGGGGAATAAATTTTCCGAATCCAAGGAAGAAGCCGAAAGGGTGCCCTACAGCGTGACAAAAGGTGACAACAACACCCCAAGGGTAGATATCGATGGGCGTTTGTATACACCACAGGAACTGTCCGCTATGATTCTTCAGAAAATGAAAAAGACAGCGGAGGATTATTTGGGACAGACGGTCACCAGAGCGGTGATCACCGTGCCCGCTTACTTTAATGATGCGCAGCGACAGGCGACCAAAGAGGCCGGTGAAATTGCAGGATTGACAGTGGAACGGATCATCAACGAGCCCACCGCCGCTTCCTTGGCCTATGGAATGGATAAAAAGGATACCGACCAGAAAATAGTGGTTTTCGATTTTGGTGGAGGTACGCATGATGTTTCCATCTTGGAATTGGGAGATGGCGTATTTGAGGTATTGTCTACTGATGGGGATACCCATTTGGGAGGCGATGATGTGGATCAAAAAATCATCGATTGGTTGGCCGAAGAGTTTAAAAAGGACGAAAGCATTGATCTACGGGACGACGCCATGGCATTGCAACGTTTGCGGGAAGCTGCGGAAAAGGCAAAGATAGAATTGTCATCTTCCGCCCAGACCGAGATTAACCTGCCTTACGTTACTGCCACAGCCTCGGGACCCAAGCACTTGGTGCGCACTTTGACCCGGGCAAAGTTTGAACAACTGATCGAGGATTTGGTGAAGCGTACCATTGAACCCTGCCAGACCGCATTAAAATCCGCCGGGCTTTCCAAGAGCGATATCGACGAGATTATTTTGGTCGGAGGCTCTACCAGGATCCCAGCGGTGCAGGAAGCGGTTGAGAAGTTCTTCGGGAAGAAGCCTTCCAAAGGAGTGAACCCTGACGAAGTAGTGGCGGTCGGAGCTGCCATTCAGGGAGGGGTCTTGACCGGGGATGTAAAAGATGTACTTCTTTTGGATGTAACGCCCTTGTCCCTGGGCATAGAGACCATGGGAAATGTGTTTACCCGATTGATCGACGCGAACACGACCATACCAACAAAAAAATCGCAGGTATTCTCAACCGCAGCTGACAACCAGCCATCTGTGGAAATCCACGTACTTCAAGGAGAAAGGGCCATGGCCGCCGATAACAAGACCATTGGTCGTTTTCACCTGGATGGTATTCCGCCTGCACAAAGGGGAACACCACAGATCGAGGTAACCTTTGATATCGATGCCAATGGGATCATCAAGGTTTCTGCAACGGATAAGGCCACCAATAAAACCCAGGACATCAGGATCGAGGCTTCCTCCGGACTCACCGAAGAGGAAATCGAGAAAATGAAGGCAGAGGCGGAGGCCAATGCGGAATCGGACAAAAAAGCCAAAGAGACGGCAGACAAGTTGAATGAAGCGGATAGTATGATTTTCCAAACGGAGAAGCAACTGGGCGAGTTCGGCGATAAGTTATCCGATGAGAAGAAAAAGCCCATTGAAGAAGCGCTGGAAGAATTGAAGAAAGCCCATGAAAGCAAAGACGTGGCGGTGATTGCCCCCGCTTTGGATAAGATCAACGAGGCGTGGAAAGTAGCTTCCGAAGAAATGTACAAAGCGCAGGCCGAGGCCCAGCAGGCAGGGGAACCTTCTGCCAATGGATCGGATACTGCCGAAGGCGATGCGCCTGAGGGCGATAATGTCGAGGATGTAGATTTCGAAGAGGTGAAATAAACAATTTTGGATAATCATTTCATGATGGGAAAGGGGCAGTATTCACTGCCCCTTTTATTTTTGGCATTGGTTTTGTTTTCCCTTGAAAGAATAAAAAGTAATTTTGCACCATGGTAAAAAACTACTCGTTCGTTTTATTGGTTTTTATGGCGGCAATACCGATGCTGTCATCTTCCCAGGAAATCAAAATTTTCACTACTTCCGATTTTGATTTAAAAGGGCCCGTAAGGTCTTGTTTGGTAAGTACCAATTATGGAAAGGAAGAGTACGATTTCAACAAGGAAGGCCTCCTGACGAAATCGGTCACCCGATATAGCGATGGCGACTACGCGGTCACCTATTATAAATATAAAGGGGGCGAGTTGATCGAGAAAAGATTGGAAAACTACCGGGACAAGGTATTTGACAAGGCCACGAGTATAGCCAATTTCTATTCCATAGACACCACGGGTAACAGAAAAGTGACCGAAAAAATAGTCTCTTATGAAAAAAACTTTCTGGACCAATACGAATACGAGTACGACACGGACGGAAAGTTGATAAAAATCACTAGGGCCAACAGCGATGGCAATGACGAGACACTGGTCGAATACAGTACTTTTAAAGATGAACATACCATTAGTTATATTATGAATGGAGTACTGCAGAAATCGGTTCGGACCTCAAACCGAAAGGGCAAAGGCCAGTCCGTTGAAAAAGTGGTGTTGACCAAAAAATTCCTGAACGGGGAACCCAATACCGCCGAGGAGGAAATCTTCAATGCATCGGACCAATTGGTTTCGCGCACCGAATTTTTCTTCGATCTGAAGGCCAAACAGTTCTCGTCCGAATCGGTGACGACTTTCACCTACAATGCACAAGACATGTTGGCTCGCACGGAGACCAAGAGCGGGAAAGTGGAGGAGGCCAAAGAATACCTTTACCAATTCGACAATGGGGACAGCGGTAACTGGGTCAAGGAGATCATTACACCGGACAACGCCTACAAGACCCGGAAAATAGCATACCACGAACTTCCGGAACCGGCAGTGGAGGAGGAATGATGCCTTTCGGCCCAGGTTTCGTCAAACACCAAGCATCCAAAAACCGATTTTGAGTACGCCATAGGCGATGGCCCCCCTGTGCTGCTGACGGGCGGGGAGGTATTCAAATTGACCGTCTAGATCAAAGTGTTCAAATAAGTCGCCCGGGTATTGTGCCATTCTTCCTTCAAAATCCCATAACAGCAGGTGTTTCTTTTGAAGCCATCCAACAGATACACGTTTTTTCGCAAAACCCCTTCCAGCACACCGCCCAGTTTTTCCACCGCTTTTCTAGAGCGTAGGTTACGCTCATCGATTCGGAACTCGACCTTTTCAAAACCCATTTCATCGAAGGCATGTTGCAGCATTAGGTACTTCATGTGTCCATTGAGCCCGCTTCCATGAAATACCCTCCCTATCCAGGTCGAACCGATTTCCAGGACCTTATTTTTCCATTGGATGTTCATGTACCGCGTACAGCCTGCGTACGCTTCCTTTCTCTTGTCGTAAACGATGAAGGGAAGACCCGTGCCGTTCCGTTGCTGTTCCAAGGCCAGTTCCACATAGTTCTGCAAAGCGGCCGGGGTTTCGATATCGGAAGGGGAATACTGTATCAGTTTTTCTTCAGAGGCGATTGGTGCCAGATGATGGGTGTCGTCCAGGGTCAACGGGGAAAGTCGCACGTACTCGTTTTCCAAGATCATGGGGTACATAGGATATGTATAAGGTCTTTTTTTATTTCATGTCCACCTTTAAAAAGCAACTGTTTTGCCCTCCCGTGGAACAGTTTTTCAATCCTTTCCGCTTCGGACTTCCGCCTTTCCCCACTAAGGTACTCATCGCGATCTCCAACGATGACGGTGACCGTGGTGCCCTGTGCGGTAAGGAAGTCAAAATCGGTGGGAACCAGTTCTTTTGGCATCCCGCCGGCATACAGTACCAGTTGCTGGCACCTCAATTGTCTTTGTGCCACCCAACGGGCAGCAATGGAAACCCCTTGGGAGAATCCAAAAACGATCAATTCACACTCTTTTGGAAATTGCTCCGCCTCAAGCACCGCATCCAGATAGGAGAGGACGTTTTTGGTTTCCAAAATGGTGTTCTCCTTGGTCAACCAACTGGCACCCACATGGCGATACTCACCGTTCAGGTAATACTTTGAAGGTGCCTGCGGGGCAATGATATAATTTTCCTCGGCCGGAAGTTCATCAAAATACTTTAGAAAATAACGGCTTAGGTAACCTATGCCATGTAAGACGACCCAGATGTTTCTGGTGCGTTCCCCAAGTTGGTTCAAGGTCGTATACGACTTCGTGGTGGTATAACGAATTTCTTTTTCCCGCTGCCCCTTTCCCATAACTATTCGGTAAGATCTAAAATACGGTTCTCCGGAATCGCGATATGGGGATAGTGCCGTTGAATCTCCGAAAAGCCCAGGTCATACGGCATATCGGCAAAGCTACCGTAGTCGTGTACATATTCCATAAAAACACTTCCGTCATCACTGTATTGTTGAAAAACGGCATCGTTCTCCCCATCAAAGTCCAGTACGGGGACCCCGAGTTTTTTGCACAGGCCTTTGTTGAACGCCGGGGTTATTTTGATCCATTTTCCATTCAAAAAAACCTCGGTACAGCCATGGAACACCAGGACGTTCGTTTTGAGTATTTCAGTGAGCCTATCGACGGCAATATGATTCTTTACATTTCCAAAATTTAGCCGGGCAGGGATTTCGACCGCTCTCAGAACCGCACAGAGCAGAACGGCCTTTTCAATGCAATAGGCGGTCCTTTTTTTCAGGATGGTGCTGGCTACCAGGGCCTCCCGTCGAAAATCCAGATAGTAGGGGTCATAGAAAAAACCATCCCGCACTGCATGGAACAATGCCCTGGTTTTTTCGGTGTCGGTGGTGCCACCCTCGGTTCTGGTCCGGGCGTACTCAAGAACATCGGGATGTTTGCAGTCTATGAAATAAGTAGGATCCAGATAGTTGGAATTCATCGGCAAGGGTTTGTCCACAGGCGCCCAATGGGACATAACCAATGGAGGTACTATTCAAAGATAAGTTCTTTTGTTGTGGCCGGAATACTTAATTTTGCAAAAAATAATTCCATGGACGATTTTAAAGAGAGGATTCTAGAAGTTTGCAATAAATCAACCAAGGATACCATGATGGAAACCTTGGAAATAGAATACACCGATGTGGGGGAAGACTTCTTGATCGGCAAAATGCCGGTAAGTTCCAAGGTGCACCAACCGAACGGTGTGCTCCACGGCGGGGCCATGGTGGCCCTTGCGGAAAGTGTTGGGAGCATGGCATCCTATATTTTTCTGGATGGGGAGAACTTCGTTGTCCGTGGAATCGAAATTTCAGCGAATCACGTTAAGAGTATTGGCACTGGAGAGGTATTTGCGAAAGCCATTGTCATCCACAAGGGCCGTACCACACAGTTGTGGGACATCAAGATCACGGATGCCAAGGACAACCTGATCTCGGTCTGTAAACTCACAACAATCGCACTACCCAAGAAGTGATATGTTTTTAGAACTGATGGAAAGGGTAGCAGGCCAGCTCGCGGGGAATCTCCCATTTGTGGTGTATCGGAAACCCAAGGAAAAAGTGGTCCACGCCCTGTTGCAGCAAGATAAAAAGCTACATGAGGTTTCCGATTTTACGGAATCTGGTTTTGTCCTCGCCCCTTTTAACTCCGACAGACCGGCGGTCTTGCTCAAAGTGGACGTACAGCTCGAGGCCGGCCATAGCGCAGACGGACATACGGAAAGGGAGGCAGGTACGGTGCCCCGGGTCAATCCACATGAAAGGGACTTCCATATCAACCTGGTCAAAAAGGGGATTGCCAAGATCCAAAAAGGAGAGATCAAAAAAATGGTGCTTTCCCGATGCCTCCGGATCGATTGCCCGGCAGATCCCCTAGACCTTTTTCAGTCCCTTTTGTCGACCTATGCCAACGCCTTCTGTTACCTTTGGTACCACCCAGGGGTGGGGATGTGGTTGGGGGCCACTCCGGAAATATTGCTTCGATGTGGGAACAGGCAGTTGACGACCATGTCTCTCGCCGGCACCCAACCCTATCGTCAAAATACGGACCCCGTCTGGGGACAGAAGGAAATTGGGGAACAGGCACTGGTCACCGAATTTATCCACAAGGCTCTGGAATCAAAGGTTTCGGGCCTGACCACATCCGATTTGGAATCTGTCCGCGCCGGTGACCTTTGGCACTTGCGTACCAAGCTTAGCGGAAGGGTACATGGCAGCCTTTCCGAAATTATCGAGGCACTGCACCCAACTCCGGCGGTCTGCGGTTTGCCCTTGAGGGAGGCCAAACAGTTCATCCATGAGCATGAAAACTACGACCGTGAATATTACACCGGTTATTTGGGGGAACTGAACATGAAGCGGGAACGGTACAGAACGCCCGATAAAAGCAATTCGGAAAACCGGGCGTACAGAACGGTTACCTCGACCACGGAACTTTTTGTAAACCTGCGTTGTATGCAATTGCAAGGAAACAAGGGCTTGATCTACATCGGGGGCGGGGTGACCGTCGATTCCGACCCTTTAAAGGAGTGGGAGGAAACTGTCAACAAGAGCTTTACCATGCTCAAAGCAATTCAAGGGACATAGTTTTGTCCGCAAGTTTGGGTTAAGAAATCCCGGCTTTGTATTTTTGTGCCGATGAAGCACTCCAGCATTCCCGCTGCCCAGACCGTTGTACAATATTGCAAGGCCAAGGGCATCGACAACATTGTAATTTCCCCTGGTTCGCGCAATGCGCCCCTGATCATTGGATTTTCAGAAGACCCTTTTTTCAGCTGTTTCAGTATCGTGGATGAGCGCTGCGCGGCATTTTTTGCCCTGGGAATTGCCCAGCAGATCGGTCGGCCCGTTGCCGTGGTCTGCACCTCGGGAAGCGCGTTGTTGAACTATTATCCCGCCATTGCGGAGGGATATTACAGCCGTATCCCCATCATTGTCCTTTCGGCGGACAGGCCTTCCTACAAAATCGATGTGGGAGACGGGCAGACTATTCGTCAAGAAGGTGTTTTTGAAAGACATATCGGGTATTCCGGCAGTTTGAGACAGGATGTTGTGCACGCCACCGATAGGATACGAAAATATCGGCCGGAATGGCTGGAAAACGGTTCGCCCGAAAACATACAGGAAGGCATTCAGGACCACAACAATGGGGAGCTCGATCGTGTTTTGGAAATTGCCCTGAAATCGAAATTGCCCGTCCATGTCAATATTCCGCTGGAGGAACCCTTGTACGGAAAACGCGATGTCACATCGATTGGGCCCATAAAAGAGGCCACGCACACGAAGGGAAATCCCGCCATGGAAAATTTGGAAGGTTTTGCCGATCTCTGGAATTCGTCCGATAGAAAAATGGTGATCGTAGGGGTGAACGGCCCCAACACCGTGGAACAGGAATTTTTGGACAAACTGGCCGACGACCCTTCGACCATCGTGTTCACCGAGACCACCTCGAACCTGCACCATTCGAATTTTTTTCCGAGCATCGATAGCATCGTTGCCCCCATTGAAAAATTAGACCGGCCCGACGAACAGTTCAAAAAATTGGAACCGGAACTGTTGCTCACTTTTGGTGGGATGATCATATCGAAAAAAATAAAGGCCTTTTTGAGACAGTATCGGCCGGCGCAACATTGGCATATCGATCCCTACAACGCTTTTGATACGTTCTTTTCCCTTTCGCAGCATTTCAAGATAGGGGCCAATGATTTTTTTAAGAAATTCCTTCCCTTGGTACATCGGGGCACCAGCGATTATTATCCGTACTGGAGTGCCATCAGGACGGCTTATGAGGCAAAAAGAAAATTGTACCTGGAACAGGTTCCATTTACCGATATGTGGGCCTTTCACCGTATTTTGGGAGCGATTCCACCAAAAAGCCAGTTGCAATTGGCCAACAGTTCCACTGTCCGTTATGCACAGTTGTTCGATCTAGACCCTTCTTTAAAAGTATTTTGCAATCGGGGAACAAGCGGCATCGATGGCAGCACCTCCACCGCCATCGGGGCCGCATTACATCACAAAACCCCTACGGTACTGATCACGGGCGACCTCAGTTTCTTTTATGACAACAACGCACTTTGGAACCAATATATCCGCCCCGATTTTCGAATCGTCCTCATCAACAATCAGGGAGGGGGGATCTTTCGAATATTGCCTGGTTGCGAGGACGGTGATAACTTTGAAACCTATTTCGAAACAACGCACAAATTTAATGCGGGACCGCTTTGCGAAATGTATGGATTTGATCACGAAACGGTCCAAAATGAGACCGCGCTGAAAACGGTTCTCCCAAATTTCTTCAAACGCTCCGAACGCCCCAAACTTATTGAAATCAGGACGCCGCGATTAATGAACGATAAAATTTTGCTCACTTATTTTGATTTTATATCTTCGGTTTTTATTAACCATTAACCTTTAAGAACACTAACTATTATGAGCAAAAGAGACGAATTGATTGCGCTGTACGCAGCGGACATTAAGGAAAAATTCGGGGAAGATCCAGACATGGATCTTTTGACAAAAGTGACCGTGGGGCTGGGCCCGGCAATCTATAATTTAGATGCCTCGAAAGTGTCGGGAACCGCTGAAAAGGAACTGGAAACAGTTAAGAACAACTACTTGATCAAAAAGCTGGGGATGACGGAGCGTGCCGACATGATGCCGGCCATCATAAATCTTGTGGAGAAATATGGCACCTCCAATCGAAACAAGTACAGGGCGGTCGTTTACTATATGCTGTGCAGGCAATTTGATCGGGCTTCCGCTTACCAATAACAAATAGAACAAATACAAAAAGGCCGTTCATCTCCTTGAATGGCTTTTTTTATACCCGAAATTTAAGACTACTTTTGACGTATGATCGAATTGGGGAATTACAACAAATTGGAAATAGTAAGGGATACCAGTGTTGGACTTTTTTTGTCCAGCAATACGGGAGCTGAAATACTGTTGCCCAACAAGTATGTTCCCAAAGAAGTGGAGATAGGGGACCAACTGAACGTGTTCTGCTATTTGGACCATGAGGAACGGCCGGTGGCGACCACTTTGAAACCTTTTGTGAGAAGGAACCACTTTGGCTTTCTAAAGGTGGTCGAGGTAAACAAAATTGGTGCTTTCCTGGACTGGGGCCTGGAAAAACACCTCTTTGTGCCCTTCCGGGAACAACGCGATAAAATGAAGGAGGGACAATGGTATGTGGTATTTTGTTATATGGACGAGCGGTCTTTTCGGTTGGTTGCCTCGAACAAACTGGATAAATTTTTAAGCAATGAGGAACTGGCGCTCCGTTATGGGGAAGAGGTTGATCTCATGGTCACCCGGTTGACCGATCTAGGGTGGGAGGTGATCATCGACAATAAACATAAAGGGCTGGTGTTCAAGAACGTGATATTTAAAAAGATCGCCGTCGGCAACCGAATGAAGGGGTTCATAAAAAACATAAGACCCGACAACAAAATCGATGTTTCCCTGGAGCCTTTGGGACAAAAAGTCCTGGAACCTGCGGCGGCCAAGATATATAAGGTACTGATGGAGCGCGGGGGATTTTTGGGGCTTCATGACAAATCGGATCCGAAGGAGATCACCAGAAATCTTGAAATGAGCAAAAAGACCTTTAAAAAGGGGATAGGAACACTTTACAAGGCTCGAAAGATAGAAATACGGGACGATGGTATACACGCCCTTCGATCCGAGTAGGGTAAGGGCATGAATATCAATTCAATATCTCGGTTTTACTCCGGTTTTTCTTGTGTTCACCACTAAAAATTCTATTTTTGCAACAATTGGGAGGTATATTTTGTCAGACTATGCAACTTTTGGTTAACTTTAACATGTAAAGCCCCTAAACTCAATAACACATGCCATTTATAGAAGAAAGCGATTTACTGGAATTGCACAAGGATATAGACAAGGCGCAGATCATTAATGAGCGCCTTTTGGATCAGATCAAATTCAAGAACAAAGAACTAAAGAGCAGCAAGATCCAGCGTAATATATTGGCGGGGATCACAGGTTTGTTCCTAATAGGTACCCTGGCCATAACTTCGTTCACGGCAGGACTGAGCAGTTCCAGCAATTTTGACCAACCGAGCAATCTGTTGGTATCCATTGACAGTCTCGATATGATCAAGGCCCGGATCGACAACCTGAAGACCCAAAACGAGGAACTCAGTTTGGTAAACGAGTTTTATCTGGCCAAAAAATTCCTGGAAAAGGAGAAAATATATTCCGTTCAGGTAAAGTCCTTTGTTGAAAACAATGTTACCCTTGCCTCAGAGGCACTTACGAACACAATGTTCGTAAAGACAAATCCGTTCTACTCGTATTCCCTGGGCAATTTTGAAACCCTTCAGGAAGCACAACTCTTTAGAAAGCAATTGGTGGACCTGGGTTTTCAGGATGCCTTTGTGGCTTCGTACAAAGATGGCAAAAGAATTCAAATTGAAGACCCATATTAGTGTCGAAGATCAGCACTTGGCTAAATGCGGCTAGGTTACGAACACTCCCTCTTTCCGTTTCAGGGGTGATTACGGGAACTGCCCTGGCAAATTTTTACGGTGAAGCGGATGTACTGATATTTTTTCTGGCCTTGCTGACAACGATAGCGTTTCAAGTGACCTCAAATTTTGCCAACGATTATGGCGACGGGGTAAAGGGCACGGACAATGCGGAAAGGATAGGGCCCGCAAGGACCCTACAGAGCGGCCTGCTCTCTAGAAAGGAATTGCAAAGGGGTATCGGAATAGCCGTGGTGCTCAGCTTGATCTTGGTCCTGGCCGTGGTATATGTGGCTTTTGGACCACAAAACCTGGAACTGTTGGTACTGTTTCTATTTCTGGGCGTTTTGAGCATATGGGCGGCGATAAAATACACTGTGGGAAAATCGGCCTATGGCTACAAGGGACTCGGTGATTTGTTCGTGTTCCTGTTTTTTGGGCTGTTGGCCGTTTTGGGATCGATGTTCCTTTATACCAAGTACATTACGGCAAGTGCTTTTTTGCCTGCTGTTTCCATGGGCGCTTTAAGTGTCGGTGTTTTGAACCTTAACAATTTAAGAGACCTGGAGTCGGACAAAAAGGCAAAAAAAAATACGATAATCGTACAAATGGGTTTTGCCAATGGGAAACGGTACCACTATGGATTGCTGATCGTTTCGTTTGTGTGCACCTCGGTGTTCCTTTTGCTAAACGCGACCAGGACCTATCAATATATCCCTTTGTTGGCATTCGTACCCATTTTAGTGCACTTAAAAAAGGTTTATAGTACAGAAGTACCAAAATTGTTGGACCCCGAGCTAAAGAAATTGGCATTGAGTACATTTCTGCTGGCCGTACTGATTTTTATCAGTTGTTATAAATTTTTGTAATTTTGAGAACAATAAACCACCAAAACCTTACTTACTTTGGAACAACCTATTAGAATTCTTATCGTAGAGGACAATGTGATCATAGCGGATGACATGCAATCTATGCTTGAAGAAATCGGTTATGAGATCGTGGACAATGTCATTGTCTATGAGCAGGCCGAAGAAGTCTTAAAAACGCAGCAGGTAGATCTTGTGCTTATCGATATCATATTGGCATCGGACAAGACGGGAATCGATTTGGGAAAACACATTCGGGAAAACTACGACATCCCCTTTATATTTGTCACTTCGAATTCGGACCGTGCCACAGTGGAGAATGCAAAAACGGTAAAGCCCAATGGTTATTTGGTAAAGCCGTTCGAACAGCAGGACCTTTATACTTCGATCGAAATAGCACTTTCCAACTTTAGTCATTCGGCAAAAGGAAACGGAAGGGAAAATGTGGCCGATGAGGACATCGCCGTATCCAACTCCATTCTTAAGGATTCCATTTTTGTCAAAAAACAACACCTTTACTATCGGATACAGTTCGGGGATATCCAGTTCATCAAAGCGGACAACGTATACCTCGAAGTGAATACGGTGGACAAGAAATTTCTGGTACGCTCTCCCTTAAAGGACTACCTGGAAAAACTCCCGAAGAAAAAATTCTACCGGGCCCATAAATCCTATATCGTAAACGTGGATCATATAGATGCCATCAACTCCAAGGACATTATGGTCAACAACACCTTGATACCCATCTCAAAGGAGTTCAAAGAGTTTATTATTTCCGCTATGAACTCATAGCGTTTCGGAAATAGTGATAAAAAAGGCACCCGTACGGTGCCTTTTTTGCGTTCATATCCGAAAAATGTCTCCTTACCACAATTTTGGCCGACTTCACAACAATATTTTTGCAAACCCGCGCTTTCAGGATACTTTAGCTATGTAATACGTAAAGAAGTAATGTTTCACAAGTGTAAATAATTTTTTCATTTTCATATAGTGTTCTCGTAAAAGAGTCCTGTCTTCATTGTCAGGGCTCTTTTTGGTTTGGGCATGTTTTTTATTCGAAATCGCACAACTATTGCAGTGTCCCGTATTAATTTTAGAAAATGTTGTTTCGAACCTGCCGATGGGTCCGATCAAAACCAATGCCTCCTCACCGCTTTGGTGTCGGTGAAAAAAAGCCACAAAATAGGCGGTATGGACCAATTGTTGCGATTCACCACAAAAAATGATCGTTACACAACAATAATGGAAAGGTTAGGGCCAAATACAATATTTTTGATTTCATGCCGACCTGGCCAAGTCGTGGGGTTTTACAATAGAGGTCATGAAATCTTCTGAGGTTTTGGATACCTACTGTTTTCCGATTATCTGCGGACGGACAATTTTTGGCATTCTGTTCCCAAAATGGTATTTGGGTATCTTTGGGAATGGAACCGGAAGGACGCGGGTACTGGAAAACCTGGTATGAACAGCAACATTATGAATACGATGCCGACGGTCGACAACAAAAATTTAGCGAAATGGGATACCGATCTTACGTCTGGTTTTGTCCCAGCTATCTGATATGAAGAAATTATCCATCAAGATCTGCCACTGTTTGTTCCTATTGGTCCTGCTCACCCCTGCCGGATCTAGGGCGCAAGAAGTGGGTGTTTCCAATGACAATCTTTTTGAGACCTTTCAAAAAGGACAACAATCGGGAAATCGGCTGGAGTTTTTTTTCAACACGTCCGGAAGGTATCGTGAGAACTCGGCGTATGATTGGCTGGATGAGGTGAACCTCTATTTGAACGAAGCCAAAAAGCAAAATGATTCAACCGATATCCTAAACTACTCCTTGATACAGTCCCAGGTCTACCACGACCTTGGCGACTACTACAGAAGTCTTGCCATTTCCAAAGAGCTCTATCCGGAAATCCAAAATATGGACATGACCACCAAGACCATACTTTTGGAACTTATGGACCAGTGTTACGGCAAATTAAAGTTCTATGCCGAGCAGATAGATATAAGAAAGGAGAAAAGGGAACTGGGGATTTCGAAGAATGTCTCCTTCTATGATATTTACGCAAACCTTGGTTTTTACATTCAGGCGCGAGACCATTATTTTGAAGAGGAAAGAAAGAATGTCGAGGAGGGCGACTTTTATGGTCAGGCCATATTCTACAACAATGTGGGGAACTTTTTGCGTTTGGACAAATCATTGCGAACCGCACTGAGCTCCTATAAGAAGGCCGACGGGTTTTTGAACGTATTCCTGAACGATGTGACCAAGACCAAATCGGACAGTGAGGTTTTCGAGGCCAATCTGCTCAAGGCCGTCATCGGCGGAAATATTGGTAAATGTCATGCCCATCTGAAGGAATATGAGGAGGCCGTTCCCTATTTGGAAAGCAGTATCGCATCGATCAAGGAATTGAACAACGGGAAGTTTTCTTCCGACTTGATTGAAAACACCCTGGAAATTGCCGATTGTTACCTGCAACTCGGGGACTACGGAAAGGCGACGGACTATTTAAGTGACAACCTGAATCCGATCAAGGCCGAGAACATGATCAAAAAGAACAACCTTTTGGCGGCCTATTACGACAAGACGGGGGACTATAAAAATTCTGCCTTTTACCTCAAGAAGAGTATCGGCATCTCAGATTCGCTAAGTGTTAAGGAGACGGCGACGAAACTACAGCAATTGCAGACCGTTGTCGGAGAACATTTCAACAACACCCGAACCCAAATGGAAGAACAAAGACTGCAATTGGAGCAGTCCAGAAACGCCATGATCGAGCTGGACGAACGCAACAACTTGGTGTTCATATCATTGGTGTTCACTTTATTGGGTTTTGCAGGATTGGTATACGCCTATTTAAAGAGCATCAAAAACCAGCGCCTCATTGCCGAACAAAAGCACATCATCGAGAATTCCTTGGTCGAAAAAGATTCTTTGTTGAAGGAAATCCACCATAGGGTGAAGAACAATCTCCAGATGGTCTCCAGCCTCCTGAGCCTCCAAACCAAAAATACCCGTAGCAAGGCTGCCATTGAGGCCCTTGAGGAAGGAAAGAGCAGGGTGAAGGCCATGGCACTGATCCACCAAAAATTGTATCAAAACGAGGACCTCTCGGTCATTGAGATGCAAAGTTATATTGAAAGCCTTATCAACAGCGTACAATCGGTCTACAAAAAAGGGGGGCACAACATCAACATCACCATTGATGCGGAGGGTGTAGAACTCGATATTGACAGGGCCATTCCGTTTGGACTTATTTTGAACGAGTTGGTATCGAACTCCTTTAAGTATGCTTTCCCAACCGACGACGAAAATGGGAAAATCTACATCCATATCAGGAAAATAGGAGAGCAAGAGGGCTTCTTCGAATACACAGATAATGGCGTAGGGCTTCCAGAGGATTCCGAGGAACGTGCCAATTCGTCAATGGGGATTCGGCTCATGAACCGATTGGCCAATCAACTACAAACCAAACTGAACGTCGACAATGCCACCGACGGCGTGCGTTTTTGGTTCAACTTCAAATAACCTAAAGGCCTTACACAACCGCCTGCTAAGGACCGCTTTGCGCATTAGGCGTGGAAGAAACCACTTCAGATAAATACCGGACAGTTCCCTTCTCCCAATGTGGGCCCCGGTTACCCAAATCGATTTGTTCCCGATATGTGCCATTTGTTGCTCTAACATCTAAAATATGGCTAAATTTGGCAATATCGGATGGAGGCCACCTACAAAAAATACGTGCTCAATTTTAAACGCCCAAGCGGGACCTCTAGGGGCGTGCTTACCCAAAAAGAAACCTGGTTCCTGCTGCTGGACGACAACGGCAAGTTTGGAATTGGTGAATGCGGCCTCTTAAAAGGGCTGAGCATGGACGACCTTCCCGACTACGAGGAAAAGTTGAAATGGACCTGTGACAACATCCAACTCGGAAGGGATGTTCTTTGGGATCATTTACGGGCGTATCCGAGTATTCAATTCGGAGTGGAGCAGGCCTTTCGATCTGTGGAGGCCAAGGACCCGCTCGAACTTTTTCCCTCCGATTTTACCCAAAACGAGTGCCCTATAGCCATAAACGGCTTGATCTGGATGGGCGATAAGGCCTTTATGCACGACCAGATCCAGGAAAAATTGGAGCAAGGGTTCCAGTGTATCAAAATGAAGATCGGGGCCATGGACTTCGGTTCCGAGGTTTCGCTGTTGGAATCCATACGGAAGGCTTACTCCAGCGACGTGATGGAGCTCCGGGTAGATGCCAATGGGGCCTTTCGACCAAAAGAAGCAATGGAAAAACTGCAGATTTTGGCCACCTACGACCTTCATTCAATAGAACAGCCGATAAAACAAGGTCAAATATTGGAAATGAAGCGCCTATGCGAAGAAACCCCATTGGCCATCGCGCTGGATGAAGAGCTCATTGGCTCTTGCGATGTAACGGAAAAGGAAAAACTGCTACAAACCATTAAACCGCAGTACCTTATCCTAAAACCAAGTTTATTGGGAGGGTATAAAGGAAGTGCGGAATGGATCGATCTCGCAAAAAAACACGATATTGGCTGGTGGATCACCAGTGCCTTGGAAAGCAATGTGGGGCTCAACGCGATAGCGCAATGGACCTTTGGGTTGGGCAATGCCATGCCACAGGGATTGGGGACCGGCGGTTTGTACACCAATAATTTCGATGGCCCGCTTTCCGTGGCGGAAGGCAAATTGTACTACCGCACAAACAAAAAATGGAATACGAACATGATTCAGGAATTATGTACATAGAACAGGGGTATAAAGGAACTATTGGATTGTGGAAATATTGGATCATCCCTTCCTTGTTCATTGCTTTCATGGCACTCAATTATGTCGTAATGCTGATGTCCCCCATTAGTATCGAGGACAGTATGGAGCAAATGATAGATATGTTAGGGACCCACATGGTATTGATCTGGCTGCTGCTACCTTTGGCCTTTGGTCTCTTTGTTGTTTTGGGATGGACCAAATGGGTGCACGCCCAATCGATTACCTCCCTGACGACTTCCAGAAAGAGGATCGATTGGAAACGAATCGGTTTTGCTTTTCTGCTTTGGGGAGGGGTAACGGTGGTGATGACGGTCGTGGGCGTTTACCTCTCGCCCGGGGATTATGTACTGAATTTCAAATGGGTCCCGTTCCTGGTTTTGGCCTTGATCGGTATTCTGCTCATTCCGTTACAGACCAGTTTTGAGGAATACTTGTTCCGGGGCTATATGATGCAGGGCATTGGAATCATGGCCCGGAACAGATGGGTGCCCTTGGTGGTCACTTCCGTCTTGTTCGGGCTGATGCATTTGGGCAATCCCGAAGTCGAAAAATTGGGCTACGGTATTATGATCTATTATGTTGGAACCGGGTTCTTTCTGGGAATCGTCACCTTAATGGACGAAGGCTTGGAACTGGCGCTTGGTTTTCACGCTGCGAACAACCTCGTCGGTGCCCTATTGGTAACCGCCGATTGGACCGCTTTTCAGACCGATTCGATATATCGGGATGTTTCCGACCCTACCTTGGGATGGGATGTGTTGATTCCCGTCTTGATCATTTACCCCTCGTTGTTGTTTCTTTTTGCCAAAAAGTACGGTTGGAAGAATTGGAAGGGACGTTTGGTCGGAAAAGTGCTGTCGAAGGAAACGTATCTTGCCCAAAATACGACCGGCGTTGACCTATAACAGCATCCATCCCGATTTTAGGTTAAATGGGATCTCCTTTTCCAGAGCGGGGTTAAAAGAAGTGGGGTATAGCTTGATCAAGGAAGGGGAACCGTTTGAGCGTGATATCGGTGACTTCCTGTTGGATTGGCTGAATATGGAAAACAAGGTTTCGGTGGGGACCTCTGGTTCCACCGGCGAGCCGAAGGCCCTCCTGCTGGAGAAACGGGGCATGGTCAATTCGGCAAGGGCTACCGGTATTTTTTTTGGCCTACGGCCCAAGGATAGGGCCCTGCTATGCCTTTCCGCCCAATATATCGCAGGAAAAATGATGTTGGTGCGTGCCATGGTTTTGGGCCTTCACCTCGATTATGTCGAACCCGGTTCAAAACCTTTGCAGGGCATCAGGGACCGCTACACTTTTGCTGCCATGGTGCCGCTACAGTTGGAAAACTCTTTGGAGAAAATAGATCAGGTCAAAACCCTGATCGTGGGTGGTGCAGCGTTCCCGGTTCACTTGAAAGAGCGCTTAGGGGAAAAAACCACTGCCATTTATGAAACCTACGGGATGACCGAGACCATCACCCATATTGCCGTAAGGAAAATAAACAATACCGGGCGGAGTGGGAGCGTGGTCCGGGTCGAACCAAATGTACCGTTCACTACCTTGCCCGACATATTGCTATCAAAGGATCTTCGGGGCTGTTTGGTTATCGATGCACCGGAAATTGTGGATGCCCCCGTGGTGACCAATGACTTGGTCGATCTGATTTCGGAGACCCGGTTCGAATGGTTGGGACGCTACGATAACGTCATCAATTCGGGAGGGATCAAACTACATCCAGAACAGATCGAGGCGAAGTTCGCCTCCACCATGGAATCCCGTTTTATGGTTGCCGGACTTCCGGACGACAGATTGGGGCAAAAATTGGTACTGATCATCGAAGGTGAAATGGATCTCGAAGCCCTCGGGCCCAAGCTGGCCATGCTGCCCACAGTAAAAAAGGTAGAACTTCCCAAGGAAATGTACGCCCTTCCCAAATTTGTGGAAACGCAAAGCGGGAAGATCCATCGGGGCAAGACCCTTGCAGCCGTCCGGCGAGGTCTGGTTTCATGAAAGTTCTTGTTTATGTGCGTCATTCAGGAAAAACCCTTCCTCCGGCTCGCTTTGATTTTTACCCTTCGCGGCCAGCTAGGACAATAGGAAGCACAAAGCGCCATATATGGGGCTACGGGAGCGATATCCGATTTTTCGCCCGGGTAGCGATCGGGACAAAGGGGCGAGCTGCTATATAGGGAGTCCATTTATTTCGTATTTTAATGGTTCAAACAAAAAAATGGAAACCCGCTTTTTTCATCCCTCTATCCGACATTCCAATAAGGGAGGTCCGGAAAAGCCTTCCGAAAGGGGATCGTTTTGTTGATTCACAAGGTCAAGAGATCGATTAAAAATGGCGGTGTCCCGAAGAGGTATTGGTGCACGTCACCAAGACACATCACGGGAATTGACCACGGTATAATTTTTGAGGTCCAAGGGCAAGGGCCCGGACAAGGTTTCCGGGAAATATCTAAGGGAAAAATATTGAAATCTTAAAAATCGAGAGATGAAAAGAATCATTTTGTTATTACTTCTATCTGGTTTTATGGGTGGCGCCCAGGACAACCAAAAAACCATTAATGGAATCATATCCGATGGTAAAACACCGCTTAAAGATGTTCAGGTGGCCGTGCAGGGAACCCGGGATTTTAGTTTTACCGATGCCAAGGGTCGATATCGGATCAATGCATCTGTCGGTGAGGTGCTGGAGTATACCTATGCGGGAATGCAGACCATTGAGGTGCACGTAGAGGATGTTACACGGGTGCTCAACTTGAATATGTTTCCGGATATAGAGGAGTTGGATGAAGTGGTGGTGTCTAAGGGCAAGTTCAAATCCCAGAAGGATCTTAGGGCCGAATTCGACTCCAATCCCAGGCTTATCCGTACGGCTTACGGTATTTTGGACCCACAGGCTTCAGCCTTTCAAGTGCGGACACTGCCGAAGAATAGGATCCAAACCGCAACCCCGTGCATACTCGATCTCATTCGTGGGCAGTTCTCCGGTGTAAGGGTAAACGGGAATTGTTTTAGCGGTGGGGGAATTACCATTCGGGGTATCAGTTCCCTGAATTCCGGACGACCCGCCATCTTTGATGTGGATGGACTAATATTTCAGGACACCCCCATTTGGATTCTTCCCGATATTATTGAACGGATAGGGGTACTTTCGAGTTTTGCCGCTACTGCGAGATATGGGGCCATCGCGTCCGGTGGGGTAGTGATAATCAATACAAAAGCAGGAACCGCCCATGCCAGGGCACAGGAAATAAAAGACAAAGCTAGGTTGCGAAACAATGTTTTCGACGGATCCGCCCTGGCCCAAAAACATATTATGGAAGATATGCCCGCTTACTACCAGGACCTTTATTCCAGTACCTCCCTGGAAGCGGCGAGAGTAGTATACGAAAAATACGCTGCGCGATATGGGGGTAGTTATAGCTTTCTTCTGGATGCCTATGCCTATTTCTCGAACGAATGGAAAGACTACGACTTTGCCAAAGAAATTATATCGCCCAAAATGGATGTCTTTAGTGAAAACCCCGTGGCGTTGAAGGCATTGGCCTACTACTACCAGGAACAGGGTAAGTTCAAGGAGGCCTATGAAACCCTTAAAGAGGTGTTCATATTAAGGCCGAATTACGGACAATCCTATATGGACTTTGCAAACAGTTATCGGGATGTGGGAAATTACCAGCGGGCGGCCACCATGTACACCCGATACGGACATTTACTGGAGGAAGGGTTTTTGCGTTCCGAGAGGACCACCTTCGATCAAATCATCCAACGGGAGTTCAATAACCTGCTTGCCCTTAATGGAAAGGAAATACTGCCCAAAAGGACGGTGAAAAAACTGCTCACGGAAGAAGATTTCAATGGTACGCGATTGGTGTTCGAATGGAACGACGGTGAGGCGGAATTTGTGCTTCAGTTTGTAAATCCCCAGGGCCACTATTACGAGTCGGAGCACTCCTTATCGGCGAACGAAGATCGCATTAAGGATGAGAAGTTGTCGGGATACTCCTGTGAGGAGTACCTCATTGACGGGTCGCAGCGCGGGACATGGCAGGTGAACGCTACGTATTTGGGAAATAAAAGTCTTACTCCCAGCTATTTGAAAGCTACCATTTACTATAATTATGGAAGTATGGCCCAGCGAAAAGAGGTCAAAGTATTCAAACTAAGCGTGAAAAATGTCAATCAGAAACTGTTTTCCATAAACCATTCGTTCCCGGTGTTCGCACAATGAGCCCGAAAGCGAGGGAACAGTGATCAAACCTGTAGGACCCCCATATTAAAAGGCTTTTGGATAGGGGCATGGTTGGCTGCCCCAATGCCCATGGAAATCCATTTTCGAGTGTCCAAGGGATCTATTACCGCATCGGTCCACAGACGGGCGGCGGCGTAATAGGGCGACACCTGATGGTCGTAGCGTTGTTTGATCGTATCGAACAATTCCTTCTCCTTTTTTGGAGCCAGTGTCTCCCCGTTTTTCTTTAGGGAAGATTTTTCGATCTGCAGCAATACCTTGGCGGCGGAGTTGCCGCTCATGACCGCCAGTTCGGCACTGGGCCAAGCTACGATCAACCTGGGGTCAAAAGCCTTCCCGCACATGGCATAGTTTCCCGCTCCATAGCTGTTGCCGATAACAATGGTAAATTTGGGAACGACCGAGTTGCTGACCGCGTTGACCATTTTCGCTCCGTCCTTGATGATGCCCCCGTGTTCACTTTTACTGCCGACCATGAATCCGGAAACGTCTTGCAAGAATACCAAGGGAATCTTTTTTTGGTTACAGTTGGCGATGAACCGGGTCGCTTTGTCCGCGGAATCCGAATAAATGACCCCCCCAAATTGCATTTCCCCTTTGGCTGTTTTTACCACTTTTCGGTGGTTCGCCACGATTCCCACGGCCCATCCGTCGATCCTGGCGTATCCGGTAAGAATGGTTTTACCGTACCCTTCCTTGTACTGCTCAAATTGGGAACCGTCCACCAAGCGGGCTATGATTTCGAGCATATCGTACTGATCGGTCCTGGAAGCGGGCAGAATTCCAAAAATGTCCTCCGGGTTTTCCCTCGGTTTCAGGGCTTTGGTCCGGTTGTAGCCCGCCTTGTCAGAATCTCCTATCTTATCCATGATGTTCTTGATGGTTTCCAGGGCATCCTTGTCATCCTTGGCCTTATAATCGGTAACACCGCTGATTTCGCAATGGGTACTGGCCCCGCCCAAGGTTTCGTTGTCCACGGTTTCCCCAATGGCCGCTTTGACCAGGTAACTACCGGCCAAAAAAATACTTCCAGTCTTATCAACGATCAGGGCCTCATCGCTCATAATGGGCAGATAGGCACCTCCGGCCACACAACTGCCCATTACAGCGGCGATCTGCGTGATTCCCATGCTGCTCATAAGCGCATTGTTCCTAAAAATCCGACCAAAATTCTCTTTATCGGGGAAAATCTCATCCTGCATGGGCAGATAGACGCCCGCACTATCTACCAAATAAATAATGGGCAAGTGGTTCTCCATTGCAATTTCCTGTGCCCTGAGGTTTTTCTTTCCGGTAATGGGGAACCACGCCCCAGCCTTGACAGAGGCGTCATTGGCTACCACGATACACTGTCTTCCACGCACATGGCCGATTTTGACGACGACCCCGCCTGCGGGACAGCCCCCGTGCTCCGCGTACATGCCCTCACCGGCGAAAGCGCCAATTTCGATGTTTTCCCTATCGGAATCCAACAGATAGTCGACGCGTTCCCTTGCGGTCATCTTGCCCAGGGCCCGCTGTTTATCCAAGCGTTGGGCCCCGCCCCCTTGTTTTATGCCCGCCAGTTTTTTTCGCAGCGTGGAAAGCAGCATTTTATTGTGATCTTCATTTTTATTGAAGTTGATATCCATCTTGGCCAAGGTTTCGTTTTTCAGGATAAAGATAAGCAGTAAAATTGATTACATTTGGGAAATTTCAGAAGCGGTATGACAGACATAATACGATGGGGGATTTTGGGCCCCGGAAAGATAGCGCATAGCTTTGCCAAGGATTTGAGATTAGTGGATGACGGCATGCTCACCGCCGTCGCCTCAAGAAACCACGATAGGGCCAGGGCATTTGCGGCCGAGTACGGCGCGGAACATACATATGGGTCGTATACCGAACTTTTGGAGTCGGACAAGGTAGATGTGGTGTACATCGCAACACCGCATACGGGACATAAACAATGGGCCTTGACAGCTTTGGAACATGGCAAGCCCGTACTTTGCGAAAAACCTTTGGGCGTCAATCTGGCCGAGGTGCAAGAAATAATCAACGCGGCGCGCGACAATAAAGTGTTCTTGATGGAGGCACTATGGAGCCGCTTCAACCCCTCCATCAAAAAAAGCAAAGAATGGGTCGATTCAGGAAAAATAGGCAAAGTGGGCTATCTACACGCCGATTTTGCCTTCTATGGCCTGGATCGGGACGAGGGAGGAAGGTTGTTGAACCCCGATCTGGCCGGGGGAACGATATTGGATATCGGAATTTATCCGATATTCTTGGCCTATCTGGTACTGGGGAAACCGGATAAAATTTTAGCAAGCTCCCATTTTCACAAAACCGGAGCGGAAGTTCAGACCGCAATGATTTTCGATTATCCCAATGCACAGGCACTCCTGTACAGTGGATTAAGTGGTCGGTCGGAGATGAGGGCAGAGATTTCCGGTGATAGGGGTTCCATATGGCTTGATTCCAGATGGCATGAGGCGCAAGGCCTTTCCTTGGTCATCGACGGGGAAGAGGAGCGACACGAGCTGCCTACAAAAGGCAAGGGTTACACCTATGAAATAGCGGAAGTACACCGCTGTTTGAGGCAAGGTGAACTGCAGAGCGACCTATGGAGCCACCAAAACAGTTTGGATCTCATTTCTTTGATGGACGAGGTGCGAAGACAGGCGGGAGTCGTTTTCCCCTTTGAGTGATAAAGTTTGGAAAAGTACCTAAAGTTTCCTTGAAAATTTCCGATATTTGAGATTACCGCCAAACCAACTAAAACCAATTAGGATATGGGAATGAACAAAAATACCGTACTGGCATGGGCCACCTTTATAATGATCGTAGTGGGCTGCGCGCTTATCGCGCTCGGTGCGTTTAGGTACGACGACGTGGCAGGATGGGGGTTCGCGGCAGTGGGGATAGGTTTTTTTGCCATTGCCTGGGTGTTCAATGCACTGAAGGGAAGGGTTTGAACTTGGGAAAGCCATGGCGCACCCCGTCAGGTAATTTTGGCCAACGGGCCTTGGAACCCGCGCACAACGTTGAACCCGGATTTCGCAGATCACCGCCAGGCCACTCCCTCCATAGTTGGACCCGTCCATACCAGCGGTTGTGCATTCATGACATACTACATGGTACGATAACCCAACAAGATCAAAATCCAATTAACATTATACCCGAACAATGAGCGACGATAAGAAAGTCATTTTTTCCATGGCCGGGGTCACAAAGACCTTCAAGACCGCAAACACCCCAGTGCTTAAGAACATATACCTCAGTTTCTTTTACGGGGCCAAAATAGGCATCCTGGGCCTTAATGGATCTGGGAAGTCGACCTTGTTGAAAATCATAGCGGGGGTGGATAAGGACTATCAGGGCGATGTCGTCTTTTCTCCGGGCTATAAGGTGGGCTATCTGGAACAGGAGCCCCAACTTGACGAGAATAAGACCGTATTGGAAATTGTAAAGGAAGGGGTCGCCGAAACCGTGGCCATTTTGGACGAATACAACAAGATCAATGATATGTTCGGTCTTCCGGAGGTCTATGAAGATGCCGATAGGATGCAGAAACTGATGGACCAGCAGGCCGATCTTCAGGATAAGATCGATGCATCGAACGCTTGGGAACTCGATACCAAGCTCGAAATCGCGATGGACGCCCTTCGTACCCCGGAAGCGGATAAAAAAATCTCCGTTCTGTCCGGAGGGGAAAGAAGAAGGGTCGCACTATGCCGTCTTTTATTGCAAGAACCGGAAATTTTACTGTTGGATGAGCCGACCAACCATTTGGATGCCGAATCGGTACACTGGCTCGAGCACCATTTGGCCGGTTATAGGGGAACGGTCATAGCGGTGACCCATGACCGGTACTTTCTGGACAACGTGGCGGGGTGGATACTCGAACTCGATAGGGGCGAAGGTATTCCGTGGAAGGGGAACTACTCCAGTTGGCTGGATCAAAAGGCCAAACGTCTGGCCCAAGAGAGTAAAACAGCTTCAAAACGACAGAAAACCTTGGAACGGGAGCTGGAATGGGTACGACAAGGCGCCAAGGGAAGGCAGACCAAACAGAAGGCCCGGCTTAAAAACTACGATAAGTTAATGAGTCAGGATCAAAAGCAACTTGATGAAAAATTGGAAATTTACATTCCAAACGGGCCCCGGTTGGGGACCCATGTCATCGAAACCAAAGGGGTGAGCAAGGCCTATGGGGACAAATTGCTGTACGAGGACCTGAATTTTAAATTGCCCCAGGCGGGGATTGTTGGGATCATAGGTCCCAATGGGGCAGGAAAAACAACGATATTCAGGATGATCATGGAAGAAGAGACTCCGGACAATGGCTCTTTTGAAGTGGGCGATACCGCAAAAATTGCCTATGTGGACCAAAGTCATTCCAACATCGATCCCGAAAAGACCATTTGGCAGAATTTCAGCGATGGGCAGGAACTGGTCATGATGGGCGGGAGACAGGTAAATTCACGGGCCTACCTGAGCCGTTTCAATTTCTCCGGTAGCGAACAGAACAAAAAGGTGAGCATGCTTTCCGGTGGGGAGCGCAACCGCCTACATTTGGCAATGACCCTCAGGGAGGAGGGCAACGTACTCCTGCTCGATGAACCCACCAACGATCTGGATGTGAATACGTTACGGGCTTTGGAAGAGGGGTTGGAAAATTTTGCGGGCTGCGCCGTGGTCATCTCCCATGATCGCTGGTTTTTGGATCGGATCTGTACCCACATACTTGCCTTTGAAGGGGATTCCCAAGTTTATTTCTTTGAAGGTTCCTTTTCGGATTACGAGGAGAACAAAAAGAAACGTCTGGGCGGGGATATGATCCCAAAACGGATCAAGTACAAGAAGTTGATTCGATGATGTACCAATTTAGATTTCCATAGCGGCATTCGGGCAATTAGAAATCATCGTTCGGGTACCAATCCATTTGGATGACCTCAATATTGGGATTACCCGCATTTACCAAAGTCTTGAATTTGGATACATCGCTGACATCCGGTCTACCCCTGTAATGATAAGGGTATACCTTCTTTGGTTTGAATTCCAGTACGGCATCCGCCGCGCTTGCCTCGGTCATGGTGTAGGGTAGGTTCATACAAATGAAGGCCATATCGATATTTCGGAGCGCCCTCATTTCGGGAATATCCTCCGTATCTCCCGAAAAATAGAGCCTTTGTCCATCGATATCCAAAACATAGCCATTGCCACGGCCTTTGGTATGGAAATCTTTGGCCTCGTCCCTGAGATTGTACATGGGAACGGCCTCGACCCCGATACCGAACCGTTCCTTATGGTCCCCATTGTTCAGTACGTCCAGTTGGGGAGTAAATTCTGCCGGGATCTTATCGGCCACGGCCTGGGGCACCATAATTTTTGCTTTGGCCGTATGGAGCCCTTGTAAGGTTTCCAAATTGAAATGATCGCCATGTATATCCGTGATCAATATCAGATCGGGCGGTTTTTGTCCTTCAAAAGCCGCTGCCCCTCCCACGGGATCTATATAAATGGTAATATCTCCCCATTCCAAAACGGCCGTTGCATGCTCGATCGGTACAACCTCAATCCCGGTTTGCACCGGTTTTTCCGTTTGGTTTTTAGCCGTCACATCAGCTTCCTTTTTTTGATTTTCCTTACATCCGGCCAGGAAGGCACAACCGAGTGCCAGGTACAGTACGTTTTTCATGATCATCATTTTGGTATTACGTCACTTCTTCAAATTAGTATTCCCTTAAAACCAGCTCCATTTTAATATCGCTTCGAGCGTAGGTCGGCTCTTTTTCCAGAACGACTTCCCTGAACCCGTACTTTCGATACACATGCAGGGCGGTATCCAATTTGGTGCTGGAATAGAGCACTACCTTGTCCCAATGCTTGTCTTTTGCCAAATCAATGGCAAACTGTACCATTTGTTGTCCAATTTTCAATCCTTGAAATTGGGGGTCTACAGCCATTTTTCCCAGTTCGAATACCTTGTCTCCCAATTTCATTAAGGAGAAACATCCTACAATATTTCCGTCGTATTGTGCAAAATAAATGTGACCGCCTTGATCGATTATCGATTTTTTGCAGTTTTCGAGCAATGCACTGTCCTTGGGTTCCACAAAAAAATATTTTTTGACCCATGCGAGGTTTAAATCCCTAAAACTGCCCGCATATTGGGGTTCGAAGGGAATTATCGTTACGGACATAGCATTTCCATTAAAAATATATTCACTCATAAAGTTAAGGTATTCAGGGCTTTGGGCTGGGTATGAATTCAATTTTTTTAATCTAAAAAATCTAAAAAGAAAACCTAACCGTATATAGAGGGATACAAACAAACACTTTATTTTAAAAAGCAATTAATTTTTACATTATGACTGAAACAAAGAATAACAACGGATTGAAAGTCTTGGCCGGTCTGTTGGGTGTGGTACTTTTGGGTACGATCATCTACACGGTAAGCCTTTATCAGGACAAAAAGAAGACGACCAATGCGCTTACTCAGGAAAAGCAGCTGGTAGTTGAGGATTTGAATAGCTTGAAATCTGAATACGACAAGGCTATTTTGGAGAGCAACGCCACGAACGAGGAGTTGGTATCCGCAAGGGACAACATTGCCAAGTACATAGATTCTGTTAAAACCATGAAAGCTGACATTTCTTCACTTTCCCGTTACAGAAGGCAAGTTGGTGTGCTTAAAGCGGAAAGGGAAAAATTATTGAAGCAAGTGGATTCGTTGACACAGTCCAATACCTTGATCGCCATGCAGCGTGACAGTACCTATGTTGAATTGGAAAAGCAAACCGTCTTCAACGATTCATTGGTTGTACAGAACACCCAATTGGCCGATGTGGTCGAAAAAGGATCGGCCCTTAACATCGCCACCTTTACAGTTGATGCCGTAAAAGAAAGAAAGAGCGGTAAACTGGTCTCTACCTCCAGGGCCAACAGGACCGACAAATTCAAAATCTGCTTTACCGTAGCGGGCAATACCATCGCCCAGGCCGGGGATAGGGAATTTTTCCTTGAGGTTTTGGACCCACAGGGCAACATTTTGGGAGAGAGCTTTTCCAAAACCAATGATTCCGGGGCATCCGTGACCTACAGCAAGGGTACGAACTTCTACTACGAGAACAACGCGTTGGACGTTTGCGATTATATCAATAAGCCCGCCGGGGATTTCCAAAAAGGAAACTACATGGTGAACGTATATGATGACAAATTGAAATTATTGGGAACTTCCAAGTTCGCTCTTAAGTAAGAAAACACTATCCATTATATAAAAAGGGTCAGTCCGGTAAGGGCTGCCCTTTTTTTTGTTCCCGATGTCGTCCAGTATTTGAGCTATTGTAACGAGCCTACCATATCTTCGGGCCGTACCCAGGCATCGTATTCCTCCGCCGTGACATAGCCCAGCCTAATGGCCTCTTCCTTGAGGGTAGTCCCATTTTTATGGGCGGTATTGGCGATCTCCGCGGCCTTGTAATATCCGATTTTGGTGTTCAGGGCAGTAACCAGCATCAGCGAATTGTTGAGCAGCTGTTGGATAACTTCGTGGTTCGGCTCGATGCCCGAGGCGCAGTTTATATCGAAACTGACACAGGCATCCCCCAATAGTTGGGAGGATTGCAAAATGTTGGCGGCCATCATGGGTTTGAATACATTCAACTCGTAATGCCCCTGGGCCCCTCCGACGGTTATGGCCACATCGTTGCCCATGACCTGGGCGCAGACCATGGTCAACGCCTCGCATTGGGTCGGGTTTACCTTACCGGGCATGATGGAACTTCCCGGCTCATTTGCCGGAATGGTGATTTCGCCTATTCCCGATCGGGGACCCGAGGCCATCATGCGGATATCATTGGCAATCTTGTTCAGTGATACCGCCAATTGCTTCAATGCCCCGTGGCTCTCTACGATGGCGTCATGCGCCGCCAATGCTTCAAACTTGTTCGCCGCGGTCTTGAACGGAAGTCCGGTAAAGTCCGAGATGTATTTGGCTACCAGAACATCATAGCCTTTTGGCGTATTGAGTCCCGTGCCCACAGCGGTCCCGCCCAGGGCCAACTCGCCCAAGTGTTCCAGGGTATTTTTCAAGGCATTCAGGCCATGGTCCAATTGGGAGACATAACCCGAAAACTCTTGGCCCAAGGTGAGCGGGGTGGCATCCATAAGATGGGTTCGGCCTATTTTCACCACCTTTTCAAAGTCCGATGCCTTTTTGTTCAGCGTATCGCGAAGTTGCCCAACACCTGGAATCGTATTTTCGATGATTTTCTTATAGGCGGCGATGTGCATTCCCGTAGGGAAGGTATCGTTGGAGGATTGTGACTTGTTCACGTCATCATTCGGTTGTATCGTCTTTTCGCCTTCCCCGATTTTTTTTCTGGCCAACTCATGGGCCCGATTGGCGATGACCTCGTTGACGTTCATATTGCTCTGGGTCCCGGAACCTGTCTGCCAGATCACCAGGGGAAACTGATCGTCGAGCTTTCCGGCCAAAATCTCATCACAGACCGCAGAGATCAAACCCCTTTTATCCTCGGAAAGGACGCCCAGATCGCAATTGGCATGTGCGGCCGCTTTTTTCAGATAGGCGAACCCGTATACGATATCCAAGGGCATGGAGGCCGATGGCCCTATTTTGAAGTTGTTTCGCGATCGTTCGGTCTGCGCCCCCCAATATTTATCCGCTGGGACCTTTACGGTTCCCATTGTGTCTTTTTCCGTTCTAAAGCTCATGATATACAATTTATTTAAGATTACAAAGGTAGGGGTTTGGCAGATTATTTTCAGGGAAGCCCCCCTGAAAATTGGCCAAGGTATTTTTTTTGGAATTTGATTTGTAGGTTTGCCCAATTTCAAAGTATCTTTGCTACAACAAATTAGACCAGGATGTTTGACTTTGACCAATATTTAGGATTTCTAGCCTTTTTGACCATACTGACCATTGGGTTTTGGCTGATGGTTTTTTTGCTGACCTTTGTAGTGCCCTATTGGTTGTTCGGCAATCTCATGGAATTTTATAAGGAAAGACGTAAGGCCAAAGCGGCCAAGCAGGACGCATAAGAAACAGAAAGGAGCCATTTGGCTCCTTTTTTGTTTTACGGTCCCGTTTTTCCTATCCCTCAAAATCCAGATCACCGTCCCCATCGCCACCGCCTCGTCTTCCGTTGCGATTGCGCTGGTTTTGCGGTTGGTTGAAGCGGTATAGGAACGACATGGTGATTTGGCGTTGTCTGAACTGGAACTCACTGTAGGTAAAGACGTTGTCCGTCCTGGTTTCGCTTCGTCGCTTGCGGGTATTGAAAAGATCGCTGACGTTCAATGACAAGGTGGCCTTATCCTCTACCACATCTTTGCTAAAGGCCATATTGGTGCTCAAAATACCTTTCCGCCTGTCCTGGGCGTTCTCGGAGGGTCCCGCGTAGAAAAAGTTGGTCTGAAAATCGATTTTCCCCGGCAATGGAATTTTACCGCTAAAGCGCGTAAACCAAGTAAAATTATCCGCATCGAATTTTTGTGTGATCGTCTCGTCCTGGAAATTGGTGTAGGTATGGTCTCCCCTGAGGTTTTGTTGAAAAAGATTGAGGTTCCAGGTCAATCGCCAGCTCCTTTTTGGGGTATAGGTCGTCGTAAATTCCATACCGTACCTGCTGTCCGTGGCCAGGTTGATGGGCTGGCGCACCTGAACCGGTACCAAAACAGGATTGGCCGGGTCGTCCGGATTCTCGATCTCCACAAAGTCGCCCCGTTCCTGCGTGATAAATTGAAAGACCCCGGTAGACCGGTTAAAATAGCCCGAAGTGGTCAGGGTAAGCTTGTCCCAGCGCTTTAAATAGCCCAGGTCAAAAGCATTGGTATAGGTCGGATCCAAATCCGGATTGCCCTGGAACAGGTTGGTATTGCTCGAACGGGATGGAAAGGGGTTGATGAACCTGGATCTGGGCCTACGCAACCTTCGGCTATAGCTCAGGGTCAACTGCTCGGTTTCGGAAAACTCGTAGCCTAGGAACACCGATGGAAACCAATCCACATAGTTTTTGTCGCTCGTCTCCCTGGTGTTCACCAATGCGACCCCGATATCGGAAGCTTCCATTCTGAGCCCGCCCAAAAGGCTGTACTTCCCAAATTTACTCCCCAACTGGGTATAGACGGCGTTCACCTGTTCCTTGTAGTTCAGTTCATTGCTAAAATTCGGGTCACTGTCCAGCAGTCCGTTTTCCAGTATCCCGAAATCGAAATCCGTATTGAAGTTGTTGAAGGTGCCCCGGTATCCAAATTCAAACTGTGAGGCGTTGTCCTTGCCAAAGGGCAGTACGTAGTCCATTTGCAGCAACTGGTTCTTTTGCGACTCGTCGTTTATGGTCTGTTCCGTTGGCAGATTGATGTTGTCACCGAGAATAATCTCATTGATGATGGAATTTTCCAACTCGCTCCCGGTCGAATATTGATAATCGATTTTGAGTTCGTGACCATCCGAATTGAACTTTTTTTGATAGTTCATGGAGTACTGGATGTCCTCTTCGTCCTCCAGTTCATTGGTAAAGCGATTTCTTTGGATGGTAGGGCTCCTGGAAGCATCAAAATTAAAAAAATCCACATCCACCGTATCGTCGCCGGTAGATTTACGATAGACGAAGGAATTGGTAATGCTGCTGGTAGAATCGATAAAGAATTCAAATCCAACGTTGGTATTGAAGCCGTCACTTTGCCGTTCGTACTTTCGGTATTCGTCCTGAAAGCTCGCCGTGGTCCCGTCGTCGTTGAAATTTTCCTGCTCGAACAATGCATTTCCGGGCGCTGCCCGGTATCTATAGCTGGTATTGGTGAAAATATTGAATTTCTCCCTTCGCAGGTTTAGGCTCAATGCCCCTCCATAGTTGTCGGGATGCCCGGCAAAAACGTTTACCGAGCCATTGAGCCCCCGGGTCTTGCTCTGCTTCAGGATGATGTTCAAAATTCCTGCGGTGCCTTCCGCATCATAGCGCGCTGAGGGGTTGGTAATGACCTCCACTTTTTCAATGGCCTCCGCCGGGAGCTGTTGCAGGGCCTCCGGACTCAGACCCGACAAGGCTGAAGGTTTTCCGTTGATCAGGATGCGGACACTCTCGTTGCCGCGAAGGCTTATGTTCCCCTCAACATCCACAGTGACCGAGGGGACATTGTCCAGTACATCGGTCACGGAACCGCCCTTGACGGTAAGGTCCTGGCCTACATTGTACACTTTTTTGTCCAGTCGGAGCTCCACCGTGGTACGTTCACCAACTACTTCCACGGCTTCCAGCTGCTCCACGTCCAAGGCCAGCTTGATAGGGCCAAGATCGGTGGACGTGCGGTACGTCTGCTCCGGTAATTCATATGTTTTGTAGGAGATGTATTCCACGCGCACATGGTACCTTCCGGGAAAGGTCTGTACATTGAATTTACCATTGGCATCGGTGATTCCCCCCGTGACCCTGTCCGGGTTGCGGACACTTTGAAGTATTAAAGTGGCGTATTCCAGCGGTGCGCCGGTTTCCTGATCTAAAACTGTCCCCGTAATCTGTATGGGATCTGGTCTTTGCCCTCTGGATCTCTGTGCGTAATTGGTGAAAGTTAAAAACAATAGGGCAATGGGGAGCAGTTTTTTCATATTAGGTTTTAGTTTTCTTTTTTCTTTTTTTTCTTCTTTCCTTTTTCTTGAGCTTTTGTGTTTTTGCAACCCCGTTTTTCTGAAGCTCCACAAAGGCCTCATATTTCTCCAACGGCAGTCCCGCTTTAAGTTCTTCATCCTGGCGCTCCGTGATCTTCGCAAAACCTTCGCGCATTTTATCAGGACTCAATTTCAAAATTTGCATTTCAATACGCTCCTGGACATATTTTTTAAGGATGGAACTGAGTACCGCGGTCTCAAATTCGTTCAGCTCCAACGCTTCGGCAATCCCGGGCATTTCCCCGTCCACGATTTCCTCCGCAGTTTTGGGTTTGGGGGGCTTGGGGGTGCTTTCATGTCGTGGGATGGCACTGCGTCTCCTTCCATACCCATAACCGCCTCCGCCATATCCGTATCCACCGCCTCCGTAGCCATATCCGTATTGTGCCTGTAAATCCGCCCCAACTAGCAAGATCACAAAAAGAGCGAGAACGTATCTTTTCTTGATTTCCATAGTGTGAATGTGTTTGATGTTAAAATTAGGCCATGGTTTAAGCCTGTTTGGTTAAATGTTTGTTAAACCAGGTTGCAACAAATGTACCAATTATGTGCCTGATTCTAAACGGGTTCCGTTCAAAAGAGCGATAAGTATGTACAAATGGTCAATCGAGAATCTCCAAAATCCTCTCCGTGGGCCTTCCGATCACGGCCGTTTTTCCATTGATCACGATCGGACGTTCGATCAATTTGGGATGCTGCACCAGGATATCCAAAATTTCCTCGTCCGTCAACATTTGGCCCCGGTAGTTTTCCCTCCAAAGTGCCTCCTTTTTCCGGACGAGGTTTTCCGGCCTGATTCCCAAATAGTCGATTACCTCCCGAAGTTCATTTTTGGTCGGCACCGTTTCAAGGTATTTGACCACTTCAAAATTTTTGCCCGAACGCTCCAGTAATGCCAGCCCTTCCCGCGATTTTTGGCAGCGCGGGTTATGGTATATTTTAATCATTTTCTTAGGTTTTGGTTTCAAATTTCAGGTCATTGCATTGGTAGGTTATCGGGTTGCCCAGATTGTGCTTTCCACTGTTTAAGGACAACTACTCCTCCCGTTGGCCCATCATCATCAAATAGGCTTTCAAAAAACGGTCGATCTCCCCATCCATGACGGCATCAACATTACCCGTTTCTTCTGCCGTACGTACATCCTTGACCAATTTATAGGGATGCATTACATAATTACGGATCTGCGAGCCCCATTCTATCTTCATTTTCGAGGATTCTATCTCTTGTCTGGCTTCCATCTTCTTGCGCAGTTCGATCTCGTACAGCTGCGATTTCAACATTTTAAGGGCCGTGGCACGGTTGTCGTGTTGGGAACGGGAATCCGAACATGAGATCTGGATCCCCGTGGGCTTATGTACCAATTGGACCTTGGTTTCAACCTTGTTCACGTTTTGGCCGCCCGCACCGCTCGAACGCGCCGTCGTAATCTCGATATCTGCAGGGTTTACGGCTATTTCTATGCTGTCGTCCACTAGAGGGTACACGTAGACGGAGGCAAAGGAGGTATGCCTTTTGGCGTTGCTGTCAAATGGTGAAATACGCACCAGGCGATGCACTCCGTTTTCACCTTTTAGCCAGCCAAAGGCAAATTCACCATCGATCTCGAGCGTAACCGTCTTTATTCCAGCGACATCGCCCTCCTGATAGTTGAGTTCCCTGACCTTGAACCCACTTTTTTCGGTCCACATCATGTACATCCGCATGAGCATGGAGGCCCAATCGCAACTTTCGGTCCCCCCGGCGCCAGCGGTGATCTGGACAACCGCGGGCAGTTCATCGCCTTCCTCCGATAGCATGTTCTGGAATTCAAGGGTTTCTATGGCCGCTTCCGCTTTTTCAAATTGGGCGTTCACCTCGGCATCGGAAACATCCCCTTCTTTGTGAAATTCCATCAAAACCTCGAGATCGCCCACCAAAGTTTTTGCGGCATCGTACTGGTCGACCCATTTCTTTTTCGATTGAATAAACCGCATTTGTGCCTGGGCTTCCTGTGGATTGTCCCAAAAATCGGGGGCTAGGGTCTTTTCCTGTTCGTTCTCTATTTCGATCAGCTTGGCATCTATGTCAAAGATACCTCCTTAACGCACCAAGGCGCTCCATAAGATCTTTAGATCGATCTGTAGTAATCATTAAAGTCTGTTTTGCTGCAAAAATAAGGTTTAACTATGGTTGTACAATCTATTTTACATAAATTTAGTCCAGACCAATTCAGCATAAACCACAAGAACATGAACCACCACCCTGCCTGCCTTTTATTCTTCTTTTCGATTACACTGGCCCTAGGACAGTTGGACGGTAAAAAGAAGGATTTCAAAAAGTTCAATGGCTTTTTCAACTTTTACCACGACACCAAAACGGATAAAATGTACCTCGAGGTCGATGCGCTGGAAAAAGAGTTTCTGTACGTGTATTCGCTGAGCAGTGGTATTGGAAGCAACGATATCGGACTGGATAGGGGGCAACTCGGGAACGAACAGGTCGTTTTTTTTAGGAAAGCGGGCCAAAAATTACTTTTGATACAGCCCAACCTTAAATTCAGGGCCCTTACGGACAATATGTTGGAACGAAAATCCGTCGAGCAGGCCTTTGCGAAATCGGTATTGCACGGTTTCAAGATAGAAGAGGAAAAGGAAGGGAAATACACCATCGATATCACCGATTTTTTATTCCAGGATGTCCATGGAGTGGCGCGGCGATTGAAGCAGTCCAAACAGGGCACCTATAGTCTTGACAAGGGGAAGAGCGCCATGGCCATGGAGCGTACCAAGGCATTTCCCAAAAATATCGAATTTGATGTTACCCTGACTTTTGAAGGGGAGCCCAAGGGCAGCTATATCCGTTCGGTTGTCCCAAATCCAGGGCGGGTTACGGTGGCACAGCACCATTCCTTTATGGAACTCCCGGACAACAACTACCGGAAAAGGGAATTCGACCCACGCTGTGGCTCCTATCCTTTTTCGTACTACGACTATTCCACACCGGTACAGGAACCCTTGATGAAACAGTTTGTCACCCGCCACCGCTTGTCCAAAAAAGATCCTGCCGCCGCAGTCAGCGAGGCGGTGAAACCCATAGTATATTATTTGGACAATGGCACGCCCGAACCGATCCGTTCCGCCTTGCTCGATGGAGGGAGATGGTGGAACCAAGCTTTCGAAGCCATCGGTTATAAAGACGCCTTTCAATTAAAAATATTACCGGACGATGCCGATCCCCTCGATGCGCGCTACAATGTGATCCAATGGGTACACCGCTCCACACGGGGTTGGAGCTATGGGAGCAGCATTACGGACCCTAGGACGGGGGAGATCATCAAGGGCCATGTGAGCCTGGGCAGCCTGCGTATCCGCCAGGACTTTCTGATCGCACAGGCGCTGATGGACAGACCGTTTGCGCAGCGCGATGACGATCACAAGGCCATGTTGGATCTGGCCTTGGCGCGCATTCGCCAACTTTCCGCACACGAAATCGGCCACACTTTGGGTTTTGCCCATAATTTTGCCGCCAGTACCAATGGAAGGGCCTCTGTTATGGATTATCCGCATCCGCAGTTTGATCTTGTTGATGGAAAAATTGATTTTTCGAATGCCTATGCCACTGGAATTGGGGAATGGGACAGGGTAACCGTCGCTTATTCGTACGCCGATTTTCCAAATGGCGCGGACGAAAGGGAGGAATTGAACAGTATTTTGAAAAAGGCAAGTACCGATGGGCTCCGATATATTTCAGACCAGGATGCCAGACCCATGGGCGGAGCGCATGCCTTGGCGCATCTGTGGGACAATGGAAAATCCGCAAGTACGGAATTGGAGCATGTTTTGGATATTAGGCAGGTGGCCATCACCAACTTTTCCATGGACAATATTCGGAAGAACGAGGCCAACAGCGTTTTGGAAGATGTTTTTGCACCGCTCTATTTCTTCCACCGCTACCAGACGGAAGCGGTGGCCAAGGTCGTTGGTGGACTGGATTACAACTACGCCGTAAAAGGGGATGGTCAGAAGGTTGTGGAAACCGTTGATAAAAAAACACAGCAACAAGCCTTGAAAAGCATCCTTAAGACTTTGGACGCCCAAGAAATTGCCATACCCAGGGATAAATTGTCATTGTTCCCTCCCCGTGCCATTGGATATAGCAGGACCAGGGAGTCCATAAAGGGAAGGACGGGGATTTCCTTTGATGCCCTGTCCGCCCCGGAAACTGCTGCAGATCTGACTTTAGGGCTATTGTTGCATCCGGAAAGGGCATCAAGGCTCATTCAGCAAAAAGCGCTGGACCCCAACAATTTGGGATTGGGGGAAGTGCTGGATGAAGTCGTTACGAATACGATGGGCAAAACCTATAGGGAAGCCTATCTCCAGCAAGTACAGAATTCGATACGTTTCAGGGTGCTGTTCCACATCATGAACCTGGCGGCACATACGGGGGTACATCCGCAGGTCAATGCGATCGCCAATGGCAAATTAAAGGAATTTGCTGCCGGCAATTCCGAAATGGTTCCCAGAAATGCCATTGGCAGGGAGATGATGCGAAGAATCGACAATTTCTACAAGCATCCGGATACGTTCAAAGTAATTGCAACCCCGACCATCCCTGATGGTTCCCCAATAGGAATGGATTGCTTTCATTGAATCGAGCATGTCAACCTTTTTACCCATAACCAAATACCTTTTCCCGTGAACATCAATTTGATTAGTGATACCGTTACGAAGCCCACCCCGGGCATGTTGGAAGCCATGTTGACCGCCCGAGTTGGCGATGACGTCTTCAAGGCCGACCCTTCGGTGAACGCCCTGGAAGAAAAAATGGCAAACCTGTTTGGGGTGGAAGCCGCCCTCTTCTTTCCTTCGGGGACCATGGCGAACCAAACCGCCATAAAGCTGCACACCAAACCGGGCGATCAATTGATCTGTGACAAATATGCGCATGTCTACAACTACGAGGGAGGAGGGGTAAGCTTTAACAGTGGGGTTTCCTGCAAACTGGTGGATGGGCACCGGGGCATGATGTCCGCGGAGCAGGTGGAGGCCGCAGTTAACCCCCCTGATTTTTACCACAGTCCATTGACGGCCCTTGTCTGTATAGAGAACACCACCAACAAAGGGGGCGGGGGCTGTTGGGATCTTATGGAGTTGACGCGGATCAAATCGGTTTGTACGGAACATGGGTTGGCCTATCACTTGGATGGAGCGCGCCTGTGGAACGCCCTGGTGGCCAGGAACGAATCGCCAAAGCAATACGGGGAGCTGTTCGACAGCATCAGTGTCTGTTTGAGCAAGGGATTGGGCTGTCCGGTGGGTTCGATGCTCTTGGCAAGCGCCGGACAGATCGAGCAGGCCCTGCGCATTCGAAAAATATTGGGCGGCGGAATGCGTCAGGCAGGTTTTTTGGCCGCTGCGGGGATATACGCACTGGACCATCAGATCGATCGATTGGCCGAAGATCACCGGAAAGCATTGGAGATCGGGGAGGTACTGCAAGGTTTGTCCTATGTCAGGAAAGTGGAACCCATTGAGACCAACATCATCATATTTGAAATCGACCCCGACAAGATGGAAGATGCACTCTTTGTACAAAAACTAGGTGAAAAGGATGTGCATTTGATAGGGATGGGGCAGGGAAAACTGCGGATCGTGACCCATTTGGACTATACCGATGAACAGCACGAGGTTTTCTTGTCCCTGCTGAAACAACTATAGGTCTCCCAAGTCCGCGACCAGTGCCGTAATTCTGTTTTTGACGTTTTTGATACCATTTTCCATACCCGCCTCAGACTCGAACAGGGGACTGCTTCCGATTACTTGTCCCTTTGAATTTTTGAGATTGAACAAAAATTTACCCTCATAATCGGTTTTGCGTTCAAAAATTGTAGGCTGGTGTATCAGGGGGGTCAGTTCGGAAATGGTTTTCCGTATTGCCTTTTTGTCCGCAAACGGGATACTGTCCAAAATAATGTTCCCGTTGGCATTTTTCAACTTGAATCGATAGGAATTGTCGGGCTCTTTTCGTATTTCGATCATCGGCGTTATTTTTTTAAAAGGTAAGCATACGACGACGGTTTGTCAATAAAAAGTTGTTAACGTTTTGATACCATTTCCTGTATCCAAGCCCTTATCCATACCCCAGGTTTTAGGGAATCCTTAAAAATTCAAGAATTTAACTGTTATATTAATGTTAATTTAACAATGTTTTCTATATTGCCATCGCGATAGCGGCCGATGGGATGTAAACTTGTCAAAACCTTCGCATTACGATAAACTAACCAACCAAAAAAAAGGGCTTTCCAACTGGAAAGCCCTTTTTTAATTGTACCGATCCTTTTTGTTGGGAATCAATTCTTGTATTTCCCCAGGAGGTTTAGATGCCCCTGTATTTCTCCGTCCATGCCGTATCCCGAATACTCGTCCAGTACGGTACCCTTGGGGTCCAGTATGACCATTAACGGGAAAACCCCTTTCTTGTTAAGCTTGGCGAGCACATCGGAATTGTGCTCCATTTGCTTTGGGGTCAGGATGTCTCTTTTTCTTGGGATGTCAATGTAAAGTAGGGCATAGCGCCGGGAAACCGTTCTGAACTTCTCGGTGTCGAACAGGTCTTTTTTGAGCATTTTGCAGGGAGGGCACCAATCGCTGCCCGTAAAGTAGACCAATACGTTTTTTTGCTCTTTTTTCGCTTCCACCAAGGCGGTTTCGTAATCGGTGAGCCACCCTTTGCCCTCTGTTCCGGAGAGGTCCATCTGGGCCGACATGAACAATGGCCAACACACCAACAGCAACAATTTTTTCATCCTCTTTAATTTTTAGACACTAGCTGCAGGAAACCTGCCCACCCCGACACGGTCCGGGTGCCGGGACCGCCTTTGGAAATACCTTCCCAAAACCGGTGTCCTTTTTTAAATGCCTTAGGGGCAATATTATTTGAACAGGGAATCCATTCCCGGAATATTGGGCATCCCTTCCTTTGCCACGGCCGCCAGTTCGCTCTCGTTTAGCTGGGTCGCCCGCTCAATGGCCTGGTTTATCGTCAATATCAGGTAATCTTCCAGTTGCTCCGGATCGGACAGGAGGCTTTCGTCGATTCTGATTTCCTTTAGCTTCCTATTGGCCGTGAGGGTCACCTGCACCCTCCCGTCCGAAGAGCTTTCTTGCAAGCTTACGGTATCCAAACGCTTTTTGGTGGCCTCCACCTTGGCCCTGGCCTCTTTGAGCTTGCCCATCATGCCCATCATATCACCGAACATATCCCTTTTTTTAAAATTCCTTTGGCCAAAATTACTAAAATGTCAGGATATATCCCTTTTTAAAGTAGGTTTGGAAAAAATTAAAGTTGTTCTTCCGGTATGTCTTACTTTTGCGGTTTCCTGTAAAAGCAACAAAAAGAAATGATCAGACCTCAACCTCCGGTAGCTAAAAAGGAACCCGAGAAACTTGAAAAGCATGGTGACGTCCGGATAGATGATTATTATTGGATGAACGATCGTGAGGACGGGGAGGTCCTGGCCCATTTGGAGGCCGAAAACACGTATTACAGGGAAGTCACTGCACATACCAAACAATTTCAGACCATCCTGTTCGAAGAAATGAAGGGACGCATCAAGGAAGATGACACTTCCGTACCCTACAAGAACAACGGGTATTGGTATATCACGCGCTATGAGACCGGTCAGCAATATCCCATTTATTCCAGGAAAAAGGAAAACCTGGGGGCCGAAGAGGAAATTATGTTCAACGGAAATGAAATGGCGAAAGGCCATGAGTTCTTTAACATTGGGGGCATAGCCATATGCCCGGACAATACCTTGGCCGCTTTTGGGGTAGATACGGTTTCAAGAAGGCAATATACCCTGCGAATCAAGAATTTGTTGACGGGTGGGTTTTATCCTGACAAAATCGACAATACCAGCGGGGGAGCGGTTTGGGCGGATGACAACAAGACCATGTTCTATTCCAAAAAAGATCCGGTCACGCTGCGTTCCGACAAAATCTACAAACACGTTTTGGGGACCCCATCCGAAACCGATGAATTGGTTTTTCACGAGGAGGACGAAACCTTCGGCACTTACGTGTACAAGACAAAATCGAAAAAATTTATTGTAATCGGTTCCTACAGTACCCTGACTTCCGAATTTCGGATCTTGCGCGCTAACGACCCCAATGGCGTGTTTAAGGTATTCTCCCCCAGAACTAGGGGCCTGGAGTATTCCATTGCACATTATGCGGAGGATTTTTACATCCTTGCGAACAAGGATGGGGCGACCAACTTCAAGTTAATGAAGGCGAACGAGGCGGACACCGCTTTTGAAAATTGGAAGGAATTCATTCCCCATAGGGAAAACGTGCTCTTGGAGGACATCGACATTTTCAAGGAATATTATGTGCTCTCCGAACGGGAAAATGGCCTGAACAAACTAAAAATAGTGCGTTGGGATGGAAAGGAGACCTATTATCTTCCCTTTGACAGCGAGACTTATACCGCTTACGTGGGGACAAATCCCGATTTTGACACGGAAACCCTGCGATATGTGTACAATTCAATGATCACTCCCCGATCGACCATTGATTTTAATATGCGCACCCGGGACAAAGAGGTGAAAAAGGAGCAGGAAGTAATGGGAGGTACTTTCGCTAAGGAAGACTATCAGGAAAAAAGAATTTGGGCCCCCGCCCGGGATGGAGCGAAAATTCCCTTGTCCATTGTATACCACAAAAATACCCAACTGACCGCGGATACACCCATATTACAGTATGCCTATGGATCGTATGGATCTACAGTGGACCCTTACTTTTCCACTGTTCGTTTAAGTCTTTTGGACCGGGGATTTGTGTTCGCCCTGGCCCATATCAGGGGAGGGCAGTACTTGGGCAGGCCCTGGTACGAGGCCGGGAAGTTGTTGCAAAAGAAAAACACCTTTACCGATTTTATAGACTGTTCCAAATTTCTGATCTCCGAGGGATGCACCAGTTCGGAACATCTATATGCCATGGGGGGGTCTGCCGGAGGACTGCTGATGGGCGCCATCGTGAACATGGCCCCCGGGCTCTACAATGGCGTGGTAGCACAGGTGCCTTTTGTCGACGTCCTCACGACGATGCTCGACGACTCCATTCCCTTGACCACCGGGGAATACGACGAATGGGGCAATCCCAATGAAAAGGAGTACTACGATTACATGAAATCGTATTCCCCCTATGACAATGTTGTCGCCGAAGCGCACCCGAACATGTTGGTCACAACCGGGCTGCACGATTCACAGGTACAGTATTTCGAACCTGTCAAATGGGTGGCCAAGCTGAGGGAGCTCAAAACGGACGGCAATCTGCTCCTACTCGATATCAATATGGGTGCAGGTCATGGCGGGGCTTCGGGCCGCTTCGAATCGCTGAAGGAAGTAGCCAAGGAATACGCATTTTTGCTCGATTTGGAAGGAAAAATCCGCTAATTCAAAAAAAATGGTACTTTTGCTCCGTAAATTTTGTTGATTTTCAGAATTGACGCAAACAACCTATATGCAACAAAAAATACGGGCGCTCGACAATATTCTTGAGCTAGTGGGCAACACGCCGCTGGTGAAATTGAACAAAATTGTCGAGGGGTTGGAAGGAAATTTCTACGCCAAAGTGGAAGCCTTCAATCCGGGCCACTCAGCAAAAGACCGTATCGCCCTGCACATCATTGAAGAAGCGGAGCAAAAGGGCATTCTCACCAAGGGCAGCACCATCATAGAAACAACCTCGGGAAATACGGGCTTTAGCATCGCTATGGTCAGCATTATCAAAGGGTATGGGTGTGTTCTGGCCGTGAGCTCAAAATCGAGCCAGGATAAAATTGATATGCTGCGCTCGATGGGCGCGAAGGTATATGTCTGCCCGGCCCACGTAAGTGCGGATGACCCAAGATCGTACTACCAGGTGGCCAAGCGCTTGCACGAGGAGACCAAGGGCAGCATCTATATCAACCAGTATTTCAATGAATTGAACATCGAAGCCCACTACAGGTCCACCGGGCCTGAAATTTGGGAGCAGACCAATGGGCAGATAACACATTTGGTCGCCTGCAGTGGAACGGGCGGTACCATTTCGGGCACGGCGCGCTATCTAAAGGAACAGAATCCCGAGGTTCAGGTAATCGGTGTGGACGCATTTGGCAGCGTGCTGAAAAAATTTCATGAGACCGGAGAGTTCGATTCCAACGAAATATACCCCTATCGCATTGAAGGATTGGGGAAAAACCTGATTCCCGGAGCCACGCAGTTTGAGGTCATCGATGAATTCGTCAAGGTTTCCGACGAGGAAAGCGCCCATACTGCCAGGGAAATATCCAAAACAGAGGGCATTTTTGCGGGATACACCAGCGGTGCCGTAATGCAGGCCGTTAAACAGTTGGCCGCAGCAGGGAAATTCGGTAAGAACAGCAATGTAGTGGCCATTTTTCCAGATCATGGATCGCGTTATATGAGTAAGATATATAGCGATGCTTGGATGGAGGCCCAAGGCTTCCTAAACGATACGGTCCATGAGGAAACACCGCAGATACAGGTAATCCGATAAATTAAGGCAAAACCCAGTGAACCAAAGCAACGGCAAAACTAGTCGTTGCTTTTTCTTTACGGGCAAATTATTGCGAATGCAACGCAAAAATTGATATTTTTGCACAAACCAATACAGCCCAAATGAGAGATTTGTTCGATAGGATCATAGAAAATAAAGGCCCCTTGGGAAGATGGGCCTCACAGGCAGAAGGATATTTTGTTTTTCCAAAGCTGGAGGGCCCCATCTCGAATAGAATGAAGTTCCAGGGAAAAGACGTCATCACCTGGAGTATCAACGATTATCTGGGCCTCGCCAACCTTCCGGAGATCAAAAAAATTGACAGTGAGGCCGCTGCAGAGCACGGCGCCGCATATCCGATGGGGGCTCGAATGATGAGCGGGCATACCGATTTTCATGAGCAATTGGAGCGGGAATTGGCCGATTTTGTGCAAAAGGAGGCCTCTTATTTGTTAAATTTCGGTTATCAGGGCATTATGTCGGCCATAGATGCGCTGGTTTCAAAGGATGACATCATTGTATACGATGTGGATTCCCATGCCTGTATCATCGATGGGGTGCGCCTGCACATGGGCAAACGGTTTACCTTTAAACACAACGATATTGAAAGCCTGGAGAAAAACCTGGAGCGGGCCACAAGGATGGCCGAGCAGACCGGGGGCGGTATCCTTGTCATTTCAGAAGGTGTTTTTGGAATGCGCGGTGAGCAAGGGAAGTTGAGGGAAATAGTGGCATTGAAGAAAAAATACAATTTCCGCTTGCTGGTAGATGACGCCCACGGGTTCGGCACTTTGGGAAAAACCGGGGCCGGAGCTGGCGAGGAACAGGGCATCCAGGACGACATAGATGTCTATTTCGCCACTTTTGCCAAATCGATGGCCGGAATTGGTGCTTTCCTTGCCGCCGATAAAGAGATCATAGACTATTTAAAGTACAATCTCCGCTCGCAGATGTTCGCAAAATCGCTTCCCATGATCTACGTAAAGGGAGCGCTAAAACGACTGGACATGTTGCGTACCCAACCCGAGTTGAAAGCACAGCTTTGGAAGAACGTAAACGCACTACAGAATGGTTTAAAGGACCGGGGCTTTGATATCGGTACGACCACAAGCTGCGTGACCCCGGTATATCTGAACGGAAGTATTCCGGAGGCCATGGCACTGGTAAAAGATCTTCGTGAAAATTATGGAATATTCTGTTCTATAGTTGTTTATCCTGTGATACCTAAAGGATTGATCCTACTAAGGATGATTCCAACGGCAACCCATACCATGGACGATATCCAGGAGACCTTGGAGGCATTTTCGGCCATCCGGGAGAGACTTGAAAACGGAACCTATAAAAGGTTGTCGGCCGCTGTTGCCGCGGCAATGGGGGAGTAGGGCCAGATTTGGATCGGGTACACCGCGCGCGGATAATCCCCAAGCTTAGGTTTTGGTGGTATGCGACATGCGGGTTGTCGGTCCGGTCTGCGCACGGGAGCAAAGGTTCCCAATTTCGGTTCGGTCCCAAAATTTACCGCAGCTCCTTGCGATAGGTAGATCTACGTTTGTAAATTTTGGGGTCAAAATGCTTCCACATTTGGCGTATGGCCACATTGTCCTCCAACTCCGGGGTACGGTAACACATGTTTATCCCTTTCTTTGAAAATGTTTTGTAATATTCATTGAAGATAATGGCAGTGACCCCTTTGTTCTGGTAATCGGGATGGATCCCTATTAAATAAAAAAATACGTCCTTATTGTTTTTTTTTGCCTTCAGGAGGTGATAAAATCCAAAAGGAAACAGTTTTCCCCTTGCTTTTTGCATTGCTTCGGAGAACGAGGGCATTACAATGGCAAAGGCAATGAGTTTATCCTCTGCATCCACAATGAACTTTATGTATTCCGGATTGATGAAACTGATGTACTTGTTCTTGAAATACTCTTTCTGCACATCCGTGATGGGAACAAAGGAGGACAGTTTTGAGTAGGTTTCATTGAACAGGTCGAACATTTGATCGGCCATGGGAAGGACCTCTTTGGTCTTGGTAAAATTGATTTCCCGAAGCTGATACCGCTGTTTGATCAATTTGTTCAGCTTGGTGAACAGAGCGGGGTCCGCATTTCGGGCGGGGAACTTGTTCTCCACATATCCCTTTTCCTTAGAAAACCCAAGGTTTTCATAGTGTTCGACATAGTAGTTGTGGTTGTACCAAGTGATCATGCTCCCGATATGCTCGAAGCCCTCGGTGAGAACACCCACCTTGTCCAGGTTGGAAAATCCCACTGGTCCTTCCATAAAATCAAGATTGTTCTCCACCCCGATTTCGGCAACTTTTTGGACCAGGGCGGCCGATACGGTTTTATCGTCGATAAAATCGAACCAACCGAACCGCATTTTTCGTACCCGTTGTTCCCGTACCTCTATCCAGTTAATGATGGCAACCACGCGGCCCACTAGCTTCCCATCTTTATAGGCAAGGTAAAACCAGGCATCGGCATTCTTGAACGCCGGGTTTTTCGTATTGTCGAAAGTCTCCATTTCATCGGCAATAATCGGGGGGACCCAATAGAGCGAATCTTTGTACAGGGAAAAGGGAAACCGTATAAATTTTTTTAAGTCAGCTTTGGTGACAGCTTCTTTTAGGGTGACCATTGAAATCTATTTCTGGTGTCAATATTAGGGATTATTGACAAGAGCAGGAAATTAGCTTGGCCAATTTTGGGATACGTCCTGGATAACTTGGAAAAGACTGTTAAAAATCAATCACGCCGTCATCCCTTGTTTTGCCCTTGTTCTTCTTTTTTTTGGCTTTCTTTAATTTGCGCAATTGTTTTTTGGAGGGCCCCAAATCAATATCTTCGGCCCCGCTACCGCTTCTTTTCTTCTTTTTCCTGGCTTCCCGTTTCTTTTTCTTCATGGAATTCTTCTTGATCGGCCCTCCATTTTCCCCTCCGTTCTGTTCATCGATCGCAATGGGTTTGTCTTTGTGGAAGTCGAGGCGATAGGAGGCCCCCAGGGTAATGAATATTCTTGAAGGAGTATTTTTAAAGCTCGCTCCCATATTCACATCGGCCTGAAAATTATCTTGGAACAAATGTGCGACCCCGCCCCGAATAAGCACATCGGAGTACCTATCGCTATTGATTCCTTGGTTCTCCACAAACACGCTCCATTTGGGGTTTCTGAAGGCGTGTGAGAGTGAAATCAAGTAACTGAGCTCTGGAAAATCTGTTGAGATGCGGTCATAGGCGATGTTGGTGATCAGGACAAACCTGGGAGTAAGCCTGCTCTGGGTGGCGACCATGGCCCTGTACGAGACGGTCGGATCTCCTACATAGAAGGGATTGTCGCCCAGATTCAGGGTCGCTCCCCCGTACACCGCGACCGAGGGAATCAGGTTTTTGAACTTAAAACCGTAATTGGCCTTCCAACTGTAGAGGTTGGGTTTGTTTCGTTCGGGGTCTTTATAGCGGTCATAGATCAAATACTTGAGCCCGATCCGATTTCTGGAAAAATCCGTCAGATTGTCAGAAGTGCCCAGATCGCCGTAGGTAATATTTTGGTTTTGGTAGGCACCTTCCCAGTTCAGTTCCAATTGCTCGAACAAAAGCCCGTAACGCAGGGAAAGGTCCGTGCCCCAGATATTACTTTGGGTATTCAGCAACGAATGATCGCTTTGTTCGAAAAACAGTCCGGCCTCCAGTTGTACCACATTCTTGCCGACGGCATAGGCACTTACCGAAAGGCCGGGCCGGTTAGAGTTGATGACATCGGTGTATTGGGAAAAGAGATTTAGGGGTAGCGTGAAAAGAAATGCGTAAATAAGGTTTTTCATACTGCTTGCGATTGACACGTTTTATGCTGTGGTGTTGATGAACAATTGAGGCAAAAAAGAATGCACATACTTCGGTTGAACGGCTAAAAGGGGAATGGTTTTGGTCCACCCAACAACTGAATCGCCCGCTATTCCCATGCTCCAATTCCCACTTTATTATTATTTTAAGACTTTTGCCTCATGATTAAAACGTTAGAATTGTACTTTTGATATATTAAAGGGTAAATATTATGGGTTTTTTAAAGACAGTATTAATCATCCTTTTGGGTTATTACTTGTTTAAATTATTGGTGCGGATGTTCGCCCCCAAGATTTTGGGGTACGCAGCCAAAAAAACCGAAGCGCATTTTCGAGAGCGTTTTGGCGAGTTCACCGATTTGAACAACACCACGGATGAGCCGAATGGCGATGTGATCATTGAAAAGAAAAAAGCGCAAAAAAGCAAGGGTGGTGAAAAAGTTGGTGAGTATATCGACTTTGAGGAAATTGATTAATTTTGCGTGACCAACCACCACACAGACCATCCATGAAAACGGGGTTAAAAGCTTTCCTTGTCCATTTTTTTGCCACTGTTTTTTTTGTAGTTGCCGCCTTGGCCTATTTTTACCCCGTACTTTCCGGAAAAGTGATCGATCAGTACGATATTGCCCAATATACGGGCATGGCCAAAGAACAGAATGACTTCCGGAAAAAAACAGGGGAAGAACCGTATTGGACCAACGGTGCTTTTGGCGGTATGCCTACCTATCAGTTGGGGGCCAATTATCCGCATAACTATGTAAAAAAACTGGATCGTCTGATTCGCTTTCTACCACGACCCGCCGACTATCTCTTTGTCTATTTTATCGGATTCTACATTTTGCTGTGCTGCATGAAGGTGGATTATCGCTTGGCGGTCATTGGCGCCTTGGCCTTTGGTTTTTCTACCTACCTCATTATTATATTTGGTGCCGGACATAACGCCAAAGCACATGCTTTGGGCTATCTGCCCGTACTCCTGGGGGGTATTGTGCTGGTTTTTAGAAAACGGTACCTCTGGGGCTTTGTGCTGGCGGCTATTGCCATGGCACTTGAAGTAGGGGCGAACCACTATCAAATGACCTATTATTTTATGCTGCTGGTCCTGATTTTGGGCGTGGCCTATCTGGTCGACGCGGTTCGAAAAAAGGAGATCAAGCATTTTTTGGCGTCTACCGGAATTCTTATTTGTGCCGTTTTCCTGGGTATTGCTGCCAACGCCACGGGATTACTGGCCACCAAGGAATATGCCGATTGGAGCACCCGGGGAAAATCCGAACTGACGATAAACCCGGATGGTTCCACAAAGGAAAAATTGGAGGGCTTGGACAGGAACTATATTACCCAATGGAGCTATGGTATTACCGAGTCCCTGAACCTGTTTGTTCCCCGTCTGTTCGGAGGTGCCACCGCAGAGGATCTGGGCAAGGATTCCAAGTCCTATAACTACCTTCTGGACAAGGGAGTGCCACGGGATAGGGCATTGGACTTTGCAAGCAATGTTCCCTTGTACTGGGGAGATCAACCCGGAACCTCGGGCCCTGCCTATATTGGGGCCATTGTTTTCTTTCTGTTCATTCTGGGAGTGCTATTGGTCAAGGGCCGCTCCAAATGGTGGCTTCTGTCCGGGGTGATCATGTCGTTGTTGCTGTCCTGGGGAAAGAACTTCGGTCTCCTGACGGATTTCATGATCGATTACTTCCCCCTCTACGATAAGTTTCGGGCCGTTTCCTCCATTCAGATAATCCTGGAGCTTTGTGCCCCAATATTGGCCATTTTGGCCTTGGCGGTGATTTTGGACCCGGCCGTATCGAAAACAAAGAAATTGGGAGCGCTTAAAACGGCTTTCCTGGGGGTGGTTGGACTGGGTGCTGCCCTGTTCTTGTTCAAAAGTACGTTCGATTTCTCCGCACCCTCCGATGAGGGCCTGAGGATAACGGGAATGGAAGAACTGCCCGATATGGTGGTGCTCGACAGAAAGATGGTATACAGCAACGACCTGTTTCGCTCTTTGATTTTCGTTTTTTTGACCGCGTTGGCCCTGTGGTTTTATCTTAAAGGGAAGCTCAAGCAGAACATGTTTATCATTTCCCTTGGCCTACTGATCGTTTTTGACCTGGTGGGGGTTGATCTTCGATACGTGAACAAGGAAAGCTTTGTAACCAAAAGACGTATGTCACAACCCTTTGCGGAAACCCCTGTGCATCAAAAAATAATGCAGGACGAAAGCGTATTTCGGGTGTACAACCCAAGGGAAGGTTGGGATTCGGCCAATACGTCCTATTTTCACCAGTCCATCACCGGCTATCATGCGGCAAAACCCGCCGGTATGCAGGATCTGTTCTATTTCTATATTTTCAAGGGAAACCTAGGGGTGTTGAATATGCTCAATGTGAAGTACGTGATACAGCAGAACGAAGAGGGCAGGAGCTATCCCGCGCTCAATCCGGAAGCCAATGGCAATGCCTGGTTTGTGGAAAAACTGGCCGAGGTTGACAGTGCCGATGATGAAATCAAAGCTTTGGAAAACCTGGACAACAAAAGCACGGCCGTCGTCAATACGTCCAAGGTAGCTGGAATCAACCGGTTCAATTTTCAAGTGGACTCCACGGCCGCCATTTCGCTTACCGATTATGAACCCAACCATTTGACCTATACCTCGCGGAATCCGAACGCCGGGATTGCGGTATTTTCGGAGATGTACTATGCCCATGGTTGGAATGCCTATATCGATGGACAGTTGAAGGACCACTTCAAGGTGAACTATGTTCTCCGCGCCCTTAGGGTGCCTGAGGGCGAACACACCATTGAATTTAAGTTCGAGCCCGAGGTCGTGCGGATCGGCAGCAAGATCAGCTTGGCAAGTTCTTTGCTCTTGGCCCTTGTTGTTTTGGGCGGTATGGGCTTCACTTTTTGGCGTTCCCGTAAGGAGAAAAAATCGGATTCCTGATGCAAAAGGTACTGATCATCACGTATTATTGGCCACCAGCAGGCGGACCGGGCGTACAGCGATGGTTGAAATTCGTGAAATACCTGCAGGATTTTGATGTGGAACCGGTGCTCTATATCCCTGAAAACCCACATTATCCGATTCAGGACGCTTCCTTACTGGAAGAAATTCCACCATCATTGTCCATTTTAAAGCGACCGATATTTGAACCCTATCGGGCAGCCCGTTTTTTGTCCCCCAAAAAAACAAAGCGAATCAGTTCGGGAATCATAAAAACGAAGAACCAATCACTATTGGAAAAAACAATGCTTTGGGTTCGAGGAAACTTCTTTATACCGGATGCGCGAAAGTATTGGGTACGTCCATCCGTAAAGTTTTTATCGGAAGCAATCGGTAAAAGGGGCATCGAAACCATTATTACCACGGGCCCGCCACACAGTGTGCACCTTATCGGCCATGCATTGAAGAAAGAGCTGGGGATAAGGTGGTTGGCCGATTTTAGAGATCCATGGACGTCCATTGGGTACCACAGAAAATTGAGGCTTAGCGCGTCCTCCCAAAAAAAGCACAAGGACCTGGAGCGTTTGGTATTGAACGGGGCGGATAAAATTATTGTGACGAGCCAGACCACGAGACAAGAATTCGAAACCATTACCAAGAAGCCCATTTCGGTCATCACGAACGGATACGACTCCAACTATCAGGGTGGTGCCCATCTTGACGAAAGGTTTACCATATCGCACATTGGGTCCCTGTTGACAGGTAGGAACCCCAAAAACCTCTGGAAAGTACTTTCCGATCTGGCAAGGGAGAACGAGGTTTTTCGGACCAGCCTCCAGTTGGAGTTCATCGGCCTGGTGAGCCAGGATGTTTTGGACAGTCTTTATCGCTATGAGCTGGCCCCGTATATAAAACTACGGGGGTATGTGCCGCACGCGGAAGCCGTTCGGAGACAGCGACGATCCCAGATTCTACTTTTGGTCGAAATCGATTCCGAAGAGACCCAGGGCATCATCCCGGGAAAGCTTTTTGAATACATGGCCGCCCAGCGGCCCATTTTAGCCGTTGGACCGGAACGATGGGAGCCTGGAAAAATAATTGAACGGACCCAAACCGGTGTGGCATTTGATCATACCGGACATTCCGAACTAAAAAATGTACTTTTAGAATGGTTTTCCGCGTTTAGAAAAGGAAATCTGCAAATAGCTTCCAAAGATATAGCGCAGTACAGCCGCAGGGCTTTGACCAAAAAACTTGTCGAACAGCTCCAATGGGAATCGTATTAAAACAGTCTTTGAAAAATACCATTATTACCTACCTGGGGTTTGGTATCGGTGCGATCAATGTGCTGTTTTTATACACGAATTTCATGGCCGACCGATACTACGGGCTCATCAATGTCATCCTGTCGGCCTCTGCCGTTTTAATGCCCCTTTTGGCCTTTGGTGTGCCCAATGCCTTGGTTAAATTTTATAGCAGCTTCGAACAGCGGGCACAAGATGGCTTTCTTACCCTAATGCTGTTCCTACCTTTGGTCATGGTACTTCCGATAGCCGCGGTTTCTTATGTGGCCAATGAGACCATTGGTGATTTTCTCTCCCGGGAAAACCCCATGGTCAAGGAATATGTCTGGCACATTTTTTTAATCGGAATGGCCATGGCGTATTTTGAGGTATTTTACGCTTGGGCCAAAGTTCGGATGAAGTCTGTTTTTGGGAATTTCATGAAAGAAATTTTCTGCCGGGTAGGACAGACCGTGCTGCTATTCCTGCTGTATTTCCAGGTCATTTCAGTGTATTTTTTTATAAATGCCCTGGTCGGGCTTTATTTGGCAAGGATGGCCGTAATGAAGATTTATGCCTATCGCTTGCGGATGCCCGGGCTGTCTTTTGCATTTCCCGAAAACACCCGTGATGTGATTAAATACAGCGCCTTGATCATTCTTGGCGGCTCCACCGCCATCATATTGTTGGAGATCGACAAGGTGATGCTCAACCAATTCATAAAAATTGAGAATGTGGCCTACTACAGCGTCGCGGGCTTTATGGCCTCAGCCATTGCCGTGCCCTCAAGGGCCATGCACCAGATCACCTATCCCTTGACGGCAAGATTATTGAACGAAAAAGAAGGTACGGCATTGCATGTCCTGTATCGAAAAAGTTCCCTGACCCTGTTTATCATTTCCGGGCTGCTGTTCGCATTGCTTCTTTTGAACCTGAACGACATATACAGCTTGTTGCCCGAAAGTTACCGGAACGGGCTGGTCATTGTTTTCTGGATCGGACTCGCCAAAGTGTACGATTCGTTTTTGGGGAACAACAATTCCATTCTATACAATTCGGACTATTATAGGGCCGTATTGTTTATGGGAGTGCTTCTTGCATTGCTCACCATTCTGCTCAACCTATGGCTGATTCCAAAATATGGACTCAATGGTGCCGCCGTGGCGAGTTTTGCCGCTTTTTTTATCTTCAATACTTCCAAGCTGGTTTTTGTGAAAATAAAGTTCGGCATGCTCCCGATTACCGGAGAGACTTTTAAGGTGCTGGCTCTTTTGTTGATTACCCTGGCCCTGTTCCATTATCTGCAGCTTCCTTTTCACGCGGTGGTGAACATTGTTTTGAAAAGCACCTTGATGTTGGTCTTTTACATTGGCGTCCTGTATCGATTTAAAATATCGGAAGACGTATTTGGATTGATATCCAAGCTCTTGGGAAAGTAGCTTGGTGACCAGAAGCCGATTCAAAAGCCATGGGAATACCTGGAATTCCCAATTGGCACGGGCCATACCAAACAGGGAACCCTTCGCGACATTGCTCGATAGGGCTGGGATAATGGAAATTGAAGGTGTTCCAACTGCAGCTATGCTACACATCGGCTGCAGGGTTTTCGATTTGTTCGGTACCATCCCCGGTTCATCCGAATTATGGCTTTCAGATTTGTTTTTTTCCCGTACCCCCCTATCTTTACAAGTGATGATGGGGGACTATCGGGCATGCTTTTGGGGGAATTTGGGGAAGGTGGGGTGTTGATCCTGAAAAGTGCATTTCTTTTCCTGTCGCGGACCTTCTTTTTTTATGGAAGCCTACACGGTTTTCCACCGATCAAGGTGATTTTTGAAAAAGATTGATATACGGGATGAATCGGAACGGTCGCCCGGCCTCAGATGCAATGCCTGGAAAAACAGAACAAATGGGAGGAAGTTTTCGTAGAAACGTTTCGATAAGGGGCTCAGAAGAATTTTCAGGGATTCGTTTGCAACAACCCATGGACTATGCCGCCGGTACCGCCGGGGTCAAGGAGGCCCTGCGCCACGGGTTCAAGGAAATGGGCATTGTGCGTTCCATGCGGGCCCTATTGGAGATGAACCAGGAAGATGGTTTTGACTGCCCGTCCTGTGCCTGGCCCAATCCTGAAAAAGCCAATAAAATAGCCGAGTATTGCGAGAATGGTGCCAAGGCTTTGGCAGATGAGGCCACCAACAAACATATCGATGGGGCTTTTTTTAAGGCGTATTCTGTGGAGCGCTTGTCCCAACTCACCGACTACGAGCTCAATGGGTTTGGAAGGATTACCGAACCCTTGGTCCTCCGCCCGGGAAAGATCAATTATGAACCGATTTCATGGCAAGGGGCCTATACCTTGATTACCGATACATTGCGTCAATTGCCATCGCCAGATGAGGCTATTTTCTACACCTCCGGCCGTTCCAGTAACGAAGCGGCATACCTGTACGGCATGTTCGCCAGGGCCTTCGGAACCAATAATATGCCCGATTGTTCGAATATGTGCCATGAATCCAGCGGAGTGGCCCTTTCGGAAACCTTGGGAATAGGGAAGGGGTCCATTAAGTTGGAAGACCTGTATGAAGCGGAGGTCGTTATAGTAGCGGGCCAAAACCCCGGAACGAACCACCCGCGGATGTTGTCGGCCTTGGAGAAGTGCAAACGGAACGGTGGCAAGGTCATCAGTATCAATCCCCTTGAGGAAGCAGGATTGGTGAATTTCAGGAATCCACAAAAGATCAAAGGTATACTGGGCTCCGGGATGGACATCGCCGATATCCACCTGCAGGTCAAAATAAATCAGGACATCCCCTTGCTAAAGCTACTGCTGCGCAAACTGGTCGCTTTGGACAAGATTGGCGGCAAAGTCCTCGACCATGAATTTATCAAACGGTATACCGACGGATATGAAGACCTGGTAGAAGACCTCGGGCGGTATAGGGATGAAACGTTGTTGGAACTTTGTGGCGTGGGCGCGGAGGCGATAGAGGAGGCCGCTCTATTGCTTGCCAAAAAGACAAAAATTGTGGTCTGTTGGGCCATGGGACTGACCCAGCACAAAAATGGGGTAGCGAACATTAGGGAATATGTGAACCTCCTGCTTCTTAAAGGGGCCCTTGGGAAACCGAACGCCGGTACCTGTCCGGTACGGGGGCATAGCAACGTACAGGGCGACCGCAGTGTCGGCATTATGCACTTTGTAAACAAGGAGCTGAACGAAAGAATAGAAAAACATTTGGGTTTTGTCCCGCCGCATACGGAAGGGTTCGACACCGTGGGAGCCATACGGGCCATGCACCAGGGGACCGCAAAGGTCTTTGTATGCCTTGGCGGGAATTTTCTGATGGCCGCTCCGGATACCGAGTATACGGCGGAGGCCTTGCAACGGTGTGAACTGACCGTCCAGGTCAGCACCAAATTGAACCGCACCCATTTGGTCACAGGGAAGACCGGCTTGATATTACCCACCTATGGTCGGTCCGAAAAGGACATGAAGGCAGGTTCCCTACGTTACCTTACCATGGAAGACAGCATGGGTAGGGTACGGCAGTCCCGTGGACTCTTGAAACCCGCTTCAGATAGGATAAAAAGCGAACCCGAACTTATTGCAGAATTGGCGGACACGTATTTCAAGGGCGGGCATCCCGTCAATTGGAAGGCGATGGGAGAGGACTATGACCTCATTCGACAAAGTATCGACAAAGTGGCCAAGGGGTTTGAAGACACTGGTAGACGTTCGGTAGGGGCGGGGTACTACCTTCCCAACAATGTGCGCGAACTGGATTTTAGCATGCTGCCCAGGGGAAAGGCCCAATTGACCATCAACCCCCTTCCGGATCACCGGCTAGAAAAGGACGAATTGATGTTGATGACCATTCGTTCCCATGATCAGTTCAATACCACGATCTACGGTTTGGACGATCGTTATAGGGGAGTATACAACGAAAGAAGGGTAGTGTTCATGAATCCCAAGGACATGGAAGCGCGCAATTTGAAAAAACAGGACATCGTGGATATCAGCAGCGACTATGATGGGACCAGACGCACCGCCAGGCATTTTTTGGTGGTGCCCTATAATCTTCCGAAAGGAAATATTGCCGCTTACTTTCCCGAGACCAATGTGCTGATCCCATACGACCACCACGCCCTGGGAAGCAAGACCCCGATCAGCAAATCGATTCGGGTAAGGGTGGGAAGGGCCGCGGAAAACGATCCGGATCGGCGCCTTGTGCATTGAAAGCGCAACGGTTCTTCACAAAAAACCCCGTAGCGGATAAATCCACTACGGGGTAAACAACTAACCAACCTAAAAACTATTTTTGATTCCTTCCGGATCTGCTACTTCTGGTGTTGGCAGACCTATTGTTTCTTGAGCTTCTTGCCGGGGCCTTTTTGACCGTCCTTCTTGGGGAAGCACTCCTTGTGGAGGCGCTTCGACTTCTGGAAGTGGTCGGCTTGGACGACTGCCGTGCCGTGCTTCGCTTTGGCGTTTTGTAGGTGGTCGTACTTCGCCTCACCGTTTTGCGATCGGGTGTCCGGGTCACCGATCTTTTGCTGACCGTGTTCCGTTGTGGTGACCGCACCGTGGTAGACCTTTTGGTGACCGTCCTGTTATTGGAAGGTCGTGCGTCGCCTCTTCTAACCGTCCTACTTTCAATTCTTTTGGTACGGTTCACGGCGGTTCTGCCGGCAATTTTGTCCGAACGGCTGGATCGGACGCTCGAATTGTTTCGTACACGGCCATTGTTAGGTGTGGACACATTTCTTCTTGACGCTTGGTCGTTGTTCCTGAACTGCTTGCCATTCGTTCTGGAAACGGTTCTGTTGCTTCTCAGGCGCTCGCTCCTGCGACCATTGTCCCGCACGGCGACCCGTCTGTCATTTCTATAGATAGACGCCCGGTCCCTGCGCACCCTGTTATACTTGTGCTCCCTTCCGATTTTAGCATAGACCCGTCTATGGTTATAACGATACGGATTATAGTAAGTATATCGGATTGGGCTATAATACCTTCTGTACGGTCGGTTGAACACCAGACAGAATCCAAGGGACGGTCTGACGAAGAACCTGTGGAAGGGCCGATAGGTGTAATATCTGTTGTACACATTGATATATCCGGTATGGTAATCGTAGTATCCCCTATGGTTATAGTAGACGTACATGCCACCCACGCGTCGGACCCTGCCGTTGCGATAGTTGATGTCCACATCCCCGATTTGGGTCACCCGGCCATGGTAATCATAATATATCGGTACGTTCTCTACTTGGATGACCGCCCCGTAATCGTCATATTGGGCATAGGGACTATAATCGTAACCAGAGTTGAACGTGACGCCATTCCTGCGGCCGCTTATCTGGTTCTCGATGTAAAAATCGAACTCCCCATCCGGATATACCGAAAACGTAATGCCATTCTCGACAAAAATGAACGAGTTGTTGTATCTATAAGCATTGCGTTCTGCAACCTTATTTTCTTTTGTACTGGAGGCCATGATACCGGAGGTACCTAAAATGAGGGCCGAAAAAAGGAGTACTAAGTTTCTCATGATATAAGGTTTTGGGCCTGCCAGCCGGCAGACGGGTTCCGAATGCAACCATTCACATTCGAAAGGTATATACCAAACAGCGTGCCACAAATTTGAAAACCACAGTAAATTGTTGAAATTCAGTTATTTATAAAGTTTTGGATTGGAGTGGGAATCCAAGGAAGCAATAGTGGACGCATTGACGGCAAACCTTAGGGGTGGACGGACGGTAGAAATACCGTTGTTTTCCGGAATCGGGGAAGGAGCAGGCACATAGTCATTTGGAATGTAAGGGCCCCAGGGCAATGGACCCGTTGAAGCGTGTGGGCATTTTCCCCTGTACCCCGTGCAGCGACTCGCCGCTATGCCAATTTTTCCCGAAGATATCTTGCCGTATGGGAGGCTTTGTCCCTGATGACTTCCTCGGGAGTCCCGGAAACGAGAAGCTGTCCCCCAAGCTCGCCCCCTTCAAGGCCTAGATCAATGATATGGTCCGCACATTTGATCAATTCTATGTTGTGTTCGATCACAATAACGGAATGGCCCCGTTCGATCAGGGCATCAAAAGACCTCAAGAGCTTTTTGATATCGTGAAAATGGAGTCCCGTGGTGGGCTCATCAAAAATGAAGAGCGCTTTGTCCTTGGAGGTTCCCTTGACCAGAAAGGAGGCCAACTTGATGCGTTGGGCCTCTCCACCCGAGAGGGTGGAGGAGGACTGTCCCAAGGTAACATAGCCCAGCCCTACATCTTGCAAGGGCCGCAGTTTGCCCGTGATTTTGGTCTGCTTGTGTTTTTCAAAGAGGTCGATGGCCTCGTCTATGGTCATGTTCAATAGACCGTCGATGGAGACCCCTTCGAACTTCACTTCCAAAACTTCTTTTTTGAACCGCTTTCCGCCACAGGTGTCGCATTCCAAGTGCACATCGGCCATAAACTGCATCTCAACGGTAATTTCCCCTTCCCCTTTGCATTTTTCGCACCTTCCGCCATCAACATTGAAGGAAAAATGTTTGGATTGGTACCCTCTGATCTTGCTCAGCTTTTGGGAGGCGTACAGGCTCCGAATATCGTCGTAAGCCTTGATATAGGTTACTGGGTTGGACCGGGAGGAACGCCCGATCGGGTTTTGATCTACGAATTCAACATGCTTTATGGACTGGTACTTGCCCTCGACGGAGGTAAATTGTCCTGCTTTTTCGCCGTAGCCCCCAACTTCTTTTTGTAAGATGGGGTAGAGGATCCGTTTCACCAGGGTGCTTTTGCCACTCCCCGATACCCCCGTAATTACGGTCAACATGTTCAAAGGAAAGGTGACATCGATATTTTTGAGGTTGTTTTCACGGGCTCCCTTGATTTGGATATAGCTCTGGGAGGTACGACGTTTTTTGGGAATGGCGATTTCTTTGGAGCCGTTCAGGTATCCTGCCGTGAGCGAAGTGGAAAGGAGCACTTCCTCCAAGGTCCCATGTGCGACCACCTCCCCACCATGTGTGCCCGCTTCCGGTCCGATATCGATTACTTCGTCGGCGGCCTTCATGATGTCCTCATCATGCTCCACCACGATGACCGTATTTCCAAGGTCCCTGAGCGATTTCAGCACCTCGATCAGGTTTTCGGTGTCCTTGGGATGTAGTCCGATACTGGGTTCGTCGAGGATGTACATGCTACCCACTAGGCTGCTGCCCAATGAGGTGGCAAGATTAATGCGTTGGCTTTCCCCGCCGGACAAGGAATTCGATTTGCGGTTCAATGTCAGGTAACCCAAACCCACTTTGTGCAAAAAGCCCAAGCGGGTATTGATCTCCTTGAGCAGGCGCGATGCTATCTGTGCATCGTGATCGCCCAAGTGCAGCGCACCGAAGAAAGCGATCAATCTGTCAATGGAAAGTTCTACCAGATCGGAAATTGACCTTCCGTCCACTTGTACATAATCGGTTTCCTTTCGCAAGCGTTTTCCCCGGCAGATATTGCATTTGGTCTTTCCGCGGTATCTGGACAGCATCACCCGGTTCTGGATCTTATAGCTCTTTTCCTCCAACATCGTGAAAAAAGCGTTCAGGCCGACAAAATGTTCGTTGCCTTCCCAGACCAATCGTTTTTGCCCCTCGGGAAGCTGGAACCAAGGTTTGTGGATGGGAAAATCGAATTTATAGGCCGAGTTTACCAACTGATCGCGGTACCATCCCATACTTTCTCCCCGCCAAGGGAAGACCGCATTTTCAAAAACGGACAGAGCGGTATTGGGAACGACCAGATCCTCATCGATTCCAATGACATCCCCATAGCCCTCGCATTTGGGGCAGGCCCCGTAGGGATTGTTAAAACTGAACAGGTGTACATTGGGTTCCAAAAAGGACATTCCGTCCACTTCGAATTTGTTACTGAAGCGGTTTTGTTTCCCCGTGGAAAGTTCCTCAATGATGCATTCCCCTTTTCCTTCGAAAAAAGCGGTGTCCACAGCATTGGCCAGACGATTGTAGAAATCCTCATCGTTTTGGGCAATGATCCGGTCCACGACCAAATGGAATTCCCTGCCCATGTCCTTTGGAGCGGCATCGATTCGTAAAACGGTTCCTTGATACTTGATTCGGGCATATCCTTGTTTGGACAATAATTGTAGGGATTTCAAGGTATCGCGTTTGGCATCGATCGTTATGGGCGCCAAAAGAAGGAGCTTGGTCCCCTCTTCGAAATTTTTGACATGTGCCATAACATCGGTAACGGTGTGCTTTTTGACCTCTTTGCCCGAAACAGGCGAAATTGTTTTTCCTATTCGGGCATACAGCAATTTCAGGTAGTCGTAAATTTCAGTGGTGGTGCCCACGGTCGAGCGGGGATTGGTGGCGTTTACCTTTTGCTCAATGGCGATGGCAGGTGCGATCCCCTTGATATAATCCACTTTGGGCTTGTCCAGCTTCCCTAAAAACTGCCGGGCATAGGAGGATAGGCTCTCAACGTACCGCCGCTGCCCTTCCGCATAGAGTGTGTCGAAGGCCAAACTCGATTTCCCAGAGCCCGATAGACCGGTAATGACGACCAGTTTATTTCTTGGGATTACCACATCGATATTCTTTAAATTGTGCAGTTTGGCACCTTTAATAATGATATTCTTCTTAGGGTTTACGTCTAGTAGAGCGGCCATGGGTATATTTAGATGCACAAAGATACAATACCTGCCCATTTATAGCCGTGTAACTGGGTTTCCGGATCAAATTTTATAGTTCTGTTCACACAAATTTGTTGGATACGTGTTATTTTTTCTATATTTGATAATCTTAAAACGTGAAAGCCTATAGACAAACGATTACTTTTTTAGCATTTATGGAATAGCCCTAAAGACCTTCGACCCAACGGAGGACTGCTAGTTTAACCAAAAAAAGTAATTGTTATGGAAGTACTTATAGACGATTCCCTACTGATCAGAAACTACATAAACGGAGACGAAAGGGCTCTGGAAACACTTATAAACAGACACAATCAGCGAATTAGCAGTTTTATCTACTCCAAGGTAAACAATCGCGACACTACCGAAGATATTTTTCAAGATACCTTTATTAAGGTCATTCGCACCCTTAAAAGGGGGACGTACAGTGAGGAGGGAAAGTTCCTGCCCTGGGTGATGCGTATCGCGCATAACCTGATCATCGACCATTTTAGGAAGAACAGTAGGATGCCCATGTTCGAGGGAAGCGACCATTTCAATATTTTTTCCATTGTACGTGACGATAAGCTGAATGTGGAGCGACAGATCATCAAGGATCAGATCGATTCTGACCTAAACCTGCTTATCGAAGAATTGCCCCGGGACCAAAGGCAGGTGCTGTATATGCGTATCTATAAGGACATGAGCTTCAAGGAAATCTCTGAAATTACGGGGGTAAGCATCAATACCGCACTGGGAAGGATGCGCTATGCGCTGATCAATTTGAGGAAGATAATTGACAAGCACAATATTGTTTTAACGATTTAATCTACCACAGGTCGAACAGTTTTACTATATTTATTTTAGTGTCGTTATCCTTATGAAACAATACTGAAATAATATGGAAAACATTTACACCAAAAACCAAAAGGACTGCAAGCTTATCAAATCGAAACCGGAGACCGTCAAGTTTTTGCTCGATTATTCCAAATCCCTGAAAATAACGGAGGCAAAAGGAATTAAATTCGAAAGCAATTTGAATTAAGAAAGTTCCAGCCCAGTACAGAACAGACCCCTAGGAGCATATCGTAGGGGTTTTTTTATTGGAAATGGGCCATTTGGATTTCTTAAATAGGGATTTTGGCCGGCGACGCCGGGCGACGCACCAACCCTTGCTGCACATTTATTGCCCCCCAGGGAGGTAAATTACGGAGCGATCATCTCCATATTAACTTTCTGGGCCAACGTCGATCGGTCCGATAAATTGCATTGAATGTTCATTCGAAGTGGGGAAACCGTCATTTCACATCAAAATCAGGTGGTTTTACAACAATGTTTTTTCCAAACTGGGCCTTATGGCTAGTTTTAGGTCATAATTAAAGGATGGAGCAGAATATGTCTCCACAGTAATAACCAAGAGCTTTAAAAGCTTTCCGCTCTCGGGAAGCCCCTAAACTTAACCTAAACCTAGTTTGTATGGAACTAAAAGTTGAAGACTCAGTATTAGTAAACAACTACATCAGTGGTGACGAGAAATCACTGGAAATATTGATCAACAGGCACAACCAACGAATTTCAAGTTTTATCTATTCCAAGGTCTTGGATAGGGATGTAACCGAGGACATTTTTCAAGATACCTTTATCAAGGTCATCAAAACCCTGAAAAAGGGCACGTATAGTGAAGAAGGCAAATTTTTACCATGGGTCATGCGGATCGCGCACAATTTGATCATTGATCATTTTAGGAGAAACAAAAGGATGCCCATGTTCGAAGGGAACGAGGATTTCAATATTTTTTCGGTCATTGGAGACGACAAGCTGAATGCTGAGAAGCAGATCATCAAAAATCAGATCGATTCTGACCTGAGGTCACTGATCGAGGAGCTTCCCGACGACCAAAAGGAAGTACTGCTTATGCGGATCTATAAGGACATGAGCTTCAAGGAAATTTCCGAAAACACGGGCGTAAGCATCAATACGGCCCTGGGAAGAATGCGCTATGCCCTTATCAACCTGAGAAAAATCATCGATAAACACAACATTGTACTGACAAATTAGGACAACTTATTTGGGTCAAAACAATAATTACATATTGGTGTCGTTATCCTAGTATAACTATACGATCATCAATATGGAAAAAATCTACGCTAAACATCAAGGAACATGTGAACTTAACAGGGCCTGTCCGGAGACCATCAAATTTTTGTTGGATTTTTCGAAATCACTCCATATAGTGGAATACGGCAACTTTAAGTTCGAAAACAATCTAAACTGAGCATTGGTTAAGACTTAGTACGTTAAAGGGCCTTTATTTACGGGCCTTTTTTGTTTTATGGTAATCGTCCAAAACTTTTTTTCTTCCAATAGTCTTGGTGATAATGTCCTTTTCCAGGTCCCATCCACGCGCAGGACTGTATTCGCGTCCGTACCAAATGATCTGTAGGTGCAGTTCGTTCCACAGTTCTTTTGGGAACAATCTCTTGGCATCTTTTTCGGTCTGTACCACGTTTTTACCATTGGAAAATCCCCAACGGTACATCAAGCGGTGAATATGGGTGTCCACGGGAAAGGCGGGGATCCCAAACGCCTGGGAAACGACTACACTGGCCGTTTTATGGCCCACACTGGGAAGTTCTTCCAAAAGGGCAATATCCGCCGGGACTTGCCCTCCGTACTTTTCGATCAAAATTTTGGAGAGTCCGTATATTCCCTTCGATTTCATCGGGGAGAGCCCAACAGGCCTTATTATTTCCCGAATTTCTTCAATGGTCAGTTTAACCATGTCATAAGGGTTATCGGCCCTTTGGAACAGTAAGGGGGTAATCTTGTTCACCCTTACATCGGTACTTTGGGCCGATAGCAATACGGCGATAAGAAGCGTGTAGGGGTCCTTGTGCTCCAAGGGCACCGGGATTACCGGATAGAATTGCTGGAGGGTCCGTATGGCGAAATCAACACTTTCGGCTTTGGTCATTTTAGCTTAATTTTATCAACAAAATAGTAAACGGGCGTATAAAATAAAAACACCATATGAATACATTGAAAGTAGGGGATAAAGTACCGGAATTCTCCGTTAACGACCAAGATGGAAACACCATTAAATTATCGGATTATCTGGGAAAAAAGTTGATCGTTTTCTTTTACCCTGCCGCAAATACCCCGGGCTGCACGGCCGAGGCTTGCAATCTTAGGGACAACTATAGGGCTTTGCAATCCCAGGGCTACGAATTGTTGGGCGTCAGCGCCGATTCGGAAAGAAAACAATCGAACTTCAAAAAAAAATACAACTTTCCCTTTCCGTTGTTGGCCGATGTGGATCATGCGGTAATCCAGGCCTTCGGGGTCTGGGGCCGAAAAAAATTCATGGGCCGGGAATACGATGGCATTCATAGGAAGACCTTCATGGTCGATGAAAACGGAACGGTGGCAAAGGTGGTCGATAAAGTAAAGACCAAGGACCACGCGGCGCAGTTGTTGGACTGATTGATGGCTTGGTCTTGGCGCGGGTTTGAACGGAAATAGGCTCCGTGGCTGGCCTTATGCCTTTTCCTTCTTTTCGGCAAGCTGTTTTTTGGTAAACAGCTTTTTGTCCTTGATCATTTCGGCAATTCCTTCGGGCAGCATATCTTCCCAGCCCCCTTCGTCGTTGGTGATCTTTTTGAGTACGTCCCTGGAGAAAATATGCATGATTTCAGGGTCGTAGTCTATGATGTCCATGACCTTGCCGTTGTATTTGAAAAATTTGTAGAGCTCCTTCATCCGCGGGTGTACCTTTACGTTGTTACTGGTCATTATCTGTCCGGTCTCCGTGTTTTTCATGGGATAAAGATAGACTTGAAGATCTTTGAAAAACAACTTGCCGAACGCCTCTAGGATACCGCCGCTCAAATGCCGATAATACTTTTCATCGAAAACGTCGACCAAATTGTTGACGCCCATGGTCAGACCGATCTTGGCCTTGGTGTAATTGTTGAAATACTCTACGAGCTTGTAATATTCCTGGAACTTGGAGATCATTACGGTCTGCCCCAGGGAACAGAGCAGTTCCGCGCGATCCATAAAATCCTGTTCATCTATTTCGCCGGCCGCTTTGAGGTTGCTGAGGGTGATCTCAAAAATGATGATCGTATTGTCCACGTCCACTGATTGATCTCGGATAAAAATATCGTAGGATTTGTGGAACATATCGGTATTCACCTTGGTCACCGGTCTAAAACTGCCCCTCATGGCCAAAATGTTCTTTTTATAGAGTTCGGCCGCAGGAAGGAGGTTATTGCCGTCGGGTCCGAACATGACCGCATCGGTCATATCGTTCCTAATCAGCTGCAGGCTCATCAACCTGTTGTCCACATCCTTAAAATTGGGACCGGAAAAATTGACCATGTCGATCTCAATGGTGTCCTTGTCGATATGGTCGTATAGGTATTTCAGTAATTTTCTCGGCTTATCGTATTTGTAGAACGCCCCATATATCAGGTTGACACCAACGGTGCCCAGGGTCTCCTGCTGCAGTCGGGCCTCGTTCTGTCGAAAGCGAATGTGCAGGATGATCTCATCGAACTCTTTCTGCCCTGGGTCCAATTGAAACCGGATTCCTACCCATCCATGGCCTTTATAGCGCTTGGAAAAATCAATGGTAGCCACGGTATTCGCATAGGAAAAGAACAATCTTTCGGGGTGTTTCTCCCTGCTGATACGCTCTTCCATGAGTCGCATCTCGTGCGATAGCATCCGTTTTAGTCTGGGTTCGGTAACATACCTGCCATCATCCTCAACACCGTAAATGGCATCGCTAAAATCCTTGTCATAGGCGCTCATCGCTTTGGCAATGGTGCCTGAGGCACCTCCTGATCTAAAAAAGTGGCGGGCGGTCTCCTGGCCCGCCCCGATTTCCGCAAAGGTTCCGTAAATATCCGGATTTAGGTTTATTCTGAGTGTTTTCGCTTTGATGGAGGGAATGTTCTCAAATGCGGGGTCCTTGTCTAGAACTGAAGCCATTTTGTGGATTTTGCTTTGGACAAAGTTAAGAAGTTCGGGACATCTTTTAACGAATTATGTTATAAATTTGGATCAAATGGAACATGGGTTGAAAATCACTTTTCTAGGTACGGGAACGTCTCAGGGCATACCGATCATCGGCAGTAAGCATCCGGTATGCCTAAGTAAAAACCCAAAAGATAAGAGGTTGCGGGTCTCAGTAATGGTTTCCTGGGCCGATTACAACTTTGTGATCGATTGCGGCCCTGATTTTAGGCAACAGATGCTGACCCACGATGTCTCCAAGCTCGACGGTATCCTGTTTACCCACGAACATGCTGACCATACCGCTGGAATAGACGACATACGGCCGTTCTTTTTTAGACAGGGCGATATTCCCATCTATGCGCACGAACGGGTGATACATTCCTTAAAACAACGGTTCGATTACATTTTCGCTGATGAAAACCGGTATCCCGGAGCTCCTGCCGTTACCGTGAATACCATTGAAAAAGATGAACTTTTTACCATCGGCGATATCCAAGTGGTGCCTATCGAGGCCTACCATAACCGTTTACAGGTGTTCGGATTTCGCATAAGGGGCTTTACCTATTTGACCGATGTTAAGACCGTGGGGCCTACCGAACTGGAGAAGATCAAAGGTTCCGAGGTGTTGGTGGTCAATGCGCTGCGGGAAGAACCGCACCATTCCCATTTTAACCTGGAAGAGGCATTGGCCTTTGTGGAAAAAGTACAACCGAAAATGGCCTATCTTACCCATATCAGCCATTTATTGGGTTTTCATGATGAGGTGGAAAAAAAACTTCCGAAAAATGTATATTTGGCCTATGACGGCCTGGTGATGGATCTGGGCTAAAGTGAAAATGGCCACTTTTGTCCATTGCCCCACCTATTTTACGGGACAGCCAGGGTCCGCTAGTTTTGGAGAACAAAACAATGGATTGCGTGGCTTCATGGGCGATTAACCCCTACCTTTGTAACCAAATAACAACATACTAGTAAAGTGAAAAACAAGATATTTCTATACCTGTTCATTTTCTCAGCCCTTGTCGGACTTTATCTGTTCGTGAGTAGTGGGAAAATGGCAGAGACAAAGGACCTCGCCATCGAAAAGCTGGAGGCCCAATTGGTCCAATTGCAGGATTCTGTCCAAAAATCCCAATTGGAGGTGCTCGATATGCAATACTTTTCCCTGGAGAACAACGACGATGCGCTGGCGTACTATGACCATCTGGCACTCAAAGATCCTTCACGCTATATTGCGGACAAGTTATTGGAAACCAATGAGAGCAAGGGCGACAACCCTTTGATTCCCTATGAGGGCATGGAAAGCGATTTTAAGATCAACAAGATCAAACTTTTGAACCACAAATGGATCGTGGCCGATTTTTCTGATGGAAAATACTGGGGAGAGCTTTTGGTCAAATATGAGTTGAAAGATGATATGGGGGTCGATTTCACCTTGATGGACCACCTTTTGTATACCCGGAGCAACTAGGCGTTGTCGACCAACCATTTTTTAAAGGCATGGAAATTTTGGGGCGTAACGCCGTGCCCCGAAGGAAATTCCTCGTATACGTGCTGTACCCCCAGGGTATCCAAAAAATCGGGAATTCGCTGGGCCCATTCCGGTGGAATCACCTGATCTACCTGTCCGTGGGAAGCGTAGATCCTCAAGTGGCCGTGGTCTCCGTTGCGATATCCCTCGGCCATGATATTGTCGTTGATATAACCGCTCAGGGCAATCACACGCTGCACTTTTTCAGGGTACGACAAGGCCACCGCATAGCTCAATATGGTCCCTTGGCTGAACCCGAGCAGGGTAATATTGTCGGCATCCAAATGATAGGCCGCACAGGCTTCATCGATAAACGCCACAATCTTGTCCCGTGATGTCCTGGCCTGTTCATCGTCGCTCCATTTTCCCTGCTGTGCATCAAAGTTAATGGCGTACCATGCATATCCAAAGGGTTCCAAAACATATGGGGCCCGAACGGAAATCACCACAAATTCGGATGGGAGTTCCGGGGCAAAGGAGAACAGGTCGTCCTCATTGCTTCCGTAACCATGAAATAGGAATATTACAGGGGGCTTCCCTTCTTTTAGGGACGAAGGTCTGATCAAATGTTCCAGGGATAGGGGAGCGGTTGTCATGCGTTCTATTTTGGTACGGAGGTATAGGTCAGTATGTGTTTACGGTATATCTTTGGAAGATGTTCGGCACCTTTTTGTTCCCATATTAGGATTTGATCATTGGATAAAGGTAAACCATTTTTGAAAATAGGGTCCGAGCACCGGGACCGAATTTGCCTTTCCGGTCAGGGCGCCGATAAACCCATAGCCCCATAGAACCAAATAGCATATATAGAGCCCATACCAAGCATAGATGTTGAACCATTGGCTGAGGAACAGGGCGAATGCCAGAAAGAAGAGATGCAGCCCGAAAGCCTGTCGGGTGTGGAAACGGGCAAAAGGGTTTTTGGGCTCCATATTCATCGTCAATGCGATAAGGGCCCCTACCATGGTAAGGTAGGCGACAATGGCCGTGGTCTTTCCTTCATTTTCCGAACCCATAAGCATCAAAGTTAGGCGAACCCAAAGTATTGGACCAAAAAGAAGCCCCATTTAGATCTCGTTGTTGGTAGGGAGTGGTGTCCATCACCCAATATCCCCTACCAAAGGTATTTTTTCCACTTTGCCGTTTATGGCGTTCAACAGGCCCATTATGGCCAAAACCATACCGGCATACCGAAGATAGCCCAGAAGTCCAATTCCGGTAATACCGATCAATATCCCCGCAATAATGCCAATCACGATACCTGCCAACCAAGCCCTCAACGCCTGGCCGATATGAAATTTTGCAAATTCGTTTTGCTTTCCGTTGTTCATGATAAAGGCTATCAGCGTTCCGATCAAGGTGATGTAGCTGATAATGGCCATTGTTTTCCCTTCTTCGATAGTACTTTGGTCCATACGATATGGTTTTAGGTTGGTTATTGGCTTAAGGCCCTAAATTAGTCAAATAATTTCGATGTTGTTGCAGATGACACCATAGATTGTTCCTTTCATGGGACTTTCCAGGAAGGCACAATTTTTGGAAGTACTGGTCAGGTGCTCCTGTTCCAAGATGTATTCCGATTTTGGATCGAACAAGGTCAGGCAGGCCGGTTCCCCTTCTTTCAATTGGGGCGTCCTCAATCCGTAGCGCTCCCTGCCTTTTATCAGGAGGGCCACTGCCGTCTCCGTCCCAAAAATTTGGTTCAAGACCCCAAAAGCACTTTCCAGGCCTATGCTTCCATAGGCCGCATTGTCGAACTCGACGCGTTTTTGTTCTACGTCCATGGGCGTGTGGTTGGAGGTCACGAAATCGATGGTACCGTCTTTCAGGCCTTTGATCAGGGCTTTTGCATCGGTCTTGCCCCGAAGTGGGGGCATCAGTTTAAAATTGGTGTTGTATTCCTCCAGTACCTCATCGGTGAACCAAAGGTTGTGCACGGGTACGCTACAGCTCACGTCCAAACCTTTCTTTTTGGCGGCCGCAACAAGTTTTATCGAGCCTGCCGAGGAGATGGTGGGCAGGTGCAGTTTTCCGCCCGTATATTCCAGGATAAAAAGATCTCGGGCGATCTGCAGTTCCTCCGCCAGCGACGGGATTCCCTTCAAACCTAATTTGGTGGAGTTGTGCCCCTCGTTTACAATGCCCTTGCCGGCAATCTTCACATCCATGGGAAAAGAATAGACCAGGCCATCAAAATTCTGGCTGTACTGCAGTGCGATTTTGAGCATGTTGGAACTTTCCAAAGGGTGCTCAAAATCGTAGAAACCTACGGCCCCGGCATTCTTCATGTCGTACAGTTCTGCCAAATGTTCCCCCTTGCCCTGGAGCGTCAGATTGGCCAAAGGGTGTAGGTTGACCGCTTTTCCCTTGGCCGCATTTTTAAGGAAGACAATGTCGGAACTGCTATCGGGGGCCGGATGGGCGTTGGGGTTCAGTACAATATCGGTAAATCCGCCCCTGGCCGCTGTCGCCAGTCCATTGGAGATGGTTTCCCTTTCCTCATAGCCCGGTTCGCCGAAGCACACACTACTATCGAACCAACCTACCGAAACATGAAGGTTTTCCAGTTCGACCACCTTGACTTTACCGGCCGGTGCGATCTGGGCAGCAATTTTTTCGATACTGCCATTTTTGATGAGAATATCCCGCTTCTTTAAATGAAGTCCTTTGTTTGCGGGGTCAAGGATTTTGGCGGATTTCAAAAGTATGTTCATGGAACGAATTTTTGGATGAGGATTTCAACCAATAAAAACAGCAATGCTAAAATAACAAACCATTTCCAAAGCTCGGTGATACTGCTGTCTTTTTCCAAGGTTTGGAACAGGCTGGCTATGGAGGGCTCCCTGGACGTGGCATTCAATTGGGCCAGGTCCATATAGGCCAGTTCGCTTTCCCCCCGGGAATGGTTGAAACTGATATTCTTGAGGGTGTCGGTACCATCCGTGATTTGGTAGATACCATCTTCCACCAGGTCGCCATTGAATACCATGCCCACTTTATTGGCAAACGACTGCTGCCTGGGAATAAATTCGTATTCCCCTTTGGACACCTTAAGAATGCGATCTTTGGGAAGCGTGGTGGCGACATCGAGGGCAAGGGTGTTTCCCAATAGGCTGTACAACCGGGGGGTTTTAAGGCTATTGATGCCCATATTGTACATTGTGGGGACGATCAAGGGAGCATTCTTAAAATTGGAATTCCCCGATGAAATGGCGGCGGTAAATATGTAGGCCTTATCGGCGCCGACCAAAAAAGGATCATTGTCCTGATAGGAAAGCAAAACGGGGGCATTGGTGCGCAATCGGTAATAGCCAGATACCTTCGGATATTGAAAATTCACCACTTCTTTCTCGAAGACATTTTGGAACAATGGATGCGAAAAGGCAATATGGGTGATGCTCCGTTCGGCATCTACCTTTTGGATCAGGGAAGTTGCAAAATAGTTGGCCAATAGGGCATTGTAGGAATCCGCATCACTATCGATGGCCGGGATGACCACCAGGATGCCGCCATTGTCGGTGAACGACTTCAGATTGGGGCCCATTGCAGTTGGGATTTGTTCCAGCTCGTTCAGCACGATCAGGTTTTGATCGGCCAAATCGCCATAGTTCAACGCATTTGTTGGGGAACTGGTAAATTGAAATTCGTTCGGACCGTAAATTCGCTTTAAGAAATCCGTATCCGAATCGCCAACCGCCAAGACCTTTATTTTTTCCTTTTCCCCAATGTTGAAATAGAATTGGTTGTCATAGGTCAGGCCGGTATCCGATATTTCCAACTTTCCATTGATCAGCTCGTTTTTGGGAAGCGTAAAATTGACCCGTGCCTTTTTGTCGGGATTGAAAACGGCCGAGGTCTTTGCGATCAGTTTTTCACCATTGTAGAGCGATACGGGAATATTTTCGGTAAGGCCATTGCTTGAAACCAGGGCGGCGAGCTCCAGATTTTCGGAGGTTTTGTCAATGAGGTAAAGGGAATCCAGGGAAACGTTGTTGTCCGAGTCGGGCGATAACTTCACGGTGTGGAGCTGCCCGGTACTTGGAGCTTCGGTGCCATTGGCCCGTATTCTTTTCTGAAAATCGGATATCAAGATCAGATGCTTTGCCGAGGCGCTGTCGGCGGTAAAGAAGGTGCTTGCCTTCAACCTGATTTCATCTATTTTCAGTTGTCCGGGAGCAGGTGTAAGGGCCAATAGGTCGTTTTGGATATCGCCAATATCAACATCCTTAAACACTTTTTCGTTTGTGAACAGGGTAAAGGTATTGCCCTGGGGAATGGATCGGATCAATTCCTGGACCGCATTGTCCAACAGGGTGGTGCCGTCCGCTTTCGCCTGCATACTGAAGGAATCGTCGAGATAAATGACGGTCTCCTGATCTTTCAAGGCCGCTTTCTCCGCAAAAAAGGGCTGCGCAAAGGCAAGGACCAGAGCGGACAACAAGAGCAATCGGGTACACAGCAGCAACCATTTTTTTAGGACATTGCTCCGCCGGGATTCGGATACCACCTTTTTAAGGAGTTTTACGTTGGTAAAGGGTGTTTTCTTAAATCTGCGAAGTTGAAAAAGATGGATAAAAATAGGAATCAGGAGTAAGAAAAAGGCCCAAAGGAGTTCTGGATATTTAAACTGCATTTCCTATTTTGATTTGGCAAATATATGAAAGTATTCAGTACCAAGTACGATGTACGGTGCACAAATGCATCTCCGGTTCGACGGTTCCATTGGCCCCCGATGCCAACACAGGACGAACCTGAATCGCCAAAGTCAGCAAAAAAAGAAGTAATCCTGTCCCTCCGCCTGTCCCAAATCCAAAAAATAGCGTCTGATCATCGTTTGCGCTTCCTCGTTGGCCACGGTGACAATACTTTGTGGACGGTGCAGCGTTTTCAATGCGGAATAGTGGTGCATTTCCTTCCCGTAGATTTTCTTTCCGATCTTCCTGGGATTATCGCATAGCCAATAAAAATCGAGCTTCCTTTCCAAGAGGCCTTTGGCGATCTCTTTCCCTTTGTTCCCTGCTCCCCATAAGGCCAAGGGACGGTCGGAAAGGTATTCGAGCCTCAGGAAATAATGCAGCTTGATCTCCAGGAAGTAGTTTTGGGCGTAGTGTTCACTGGTCCGTGAGGTCCGGGTATCGTAGTCGCGCCAAAGGTGCAACAGTTCATTACATGGAATGCAGCGTAGCCCCAGTTCGTAAAACCGAAAGCTAAGGTCATAATCCTCCGGATAGCGATTTGGAGTAAAAGCACCGCAGGCATCCAAATCGTGCCTATGCACCATCCAGCAAGGGGAGGGGATGACGCACTCCTTGTAGATCTCGGTATAGTTGCTTCCGTTTTGTGTCAGTCGGTTCAGCCATTGTTCATAGCGTTCGTAGCCGTTGCTTATGCCGCGGTCCGAAAAGTACTTTACCTGGCCCAGCGCCACATGGCCAGGCCCTTTTTCCAAAAGGGCGTTGACCATCACTTCCAGTTTGTTCGGTGTCATGATATCATCGGAGTCCATTCGCGTGACCAAATGGCCCTTGCTCAATGCATATCCGGTCCGCAGTGCCTGTATGATGCCCTTGCTCTCATTTTGAAAAAGGCCGATTCTGGAATCCTCCTTGGCAAATTGGGAAACGATTTCCGAACTGCTGTCGTCCGAGCGGTCGTCGATGGCCCAGACTTCCCAATTTCGATAGCGCTGGTCCAAAATGGACTGAAGGCATTCCGGAAGATATTCCGCCGTGTTTTTAAAGGGAATCAAAATGCTGACCAGGGGCTGCTCCATGACGGCAAGTTAGGAAATATGGTACAATGGGCAGCTGGGGTCGGGAATTTTGTGGACAAGAGTGTTCTTATCAGGTAAAGGGGAGCCGATCCGGGCCTACGTACTCCCTTTTTGCCCGTTGGGATGTCAGCAGGTCGAACCCGTAATGCGCGTCCATCAATGCTTTGAAATCGGACTTTAGCCTTGGAAACGTTGCAATAAAACCATTGAAACCGGTGGTATCGGACCGCTGGATAAAATACCATACGGCTCTTACCGAGGCCACCGTCAGGGTCTTATGGAATTTGGTGCCATCGCCATGTACACGGTCAAAATGGGATATTTCATCGCATACCGTTTGACACGCCCGATCTACCCCGTAGGTCTGGATATGGAGCCAGGCCAAGCGCAAATGCGCCTCATGGGTAAAAAGGGAAGGATCCAAAGTGCCGTTTTGAAACTGGGTGGAGAATTCGTGATCGGTAAGTTGTCTATGCCGTTCCATGGGTATGTTGTGTGACTATGTGCAGCGGGTCATGTGCGGATCCATCGGGGTCTTTACCGCTGACCTGATCTTAGTTTTTTTCGGCAATAAAAATAGGCAAAAGACTTTAACGAATAGAAAAAGCTTTCTATATTTGCACCCTCCTATGCGATACCTGTCGAATCGCTATGAAGGACACCGTTCCTTTGAATTAGGAAGATTTTTTGGAGGAATGGCAGAGTGGTCGAATGCGGCAGTCTTGAAAACTGTTGAGGGTCACACCTCCGGGGGTTCGAATCCCTCTTCCTCCGCTGATATCATTCATATCACACTATTAAAACCTGTAAATCAATAATTTACAGGTTTTTTGTTTTTTAAGGTGTCAAATGATATCATTTGAAATCATGTTAAAAAGTGCCCATTTCGGTGCTCATTCAAATCTTGTCAAAAAAGGGCGCCTAATATTATTTAAAATATTGTTAATCAGTATTTTACAATCATTTTTATTTAATATTTTTCTTCTAATTTCAAGGTAATTAATGTTAAAATCGGTGTCACTTTATGGTATCTCTGTTATTCTATCTCAGAAAATACAAATCCGATCGGGTTGGCAGATCGATGATTTATGTTAGAATCACAATCGATGGAATGCGGTCAGAGTTTAGTAAAGGGCGCACCTACTATATCTCAAATATCCTTTTCGCATCAAAAAAAGGAACCTTCAAACTACCCCAAACAATGTCAAATTTGATTTAACGAAAATAGTCTGCCAAACGGAAACAAACTGAGGCAACAAATATTTTTTACTGTAAAAAATTATTGTGTTTATTGGGCCTACCGAGGTTTTTACAGTAAAAACTTTTTTTGATGAAATTTTATCTTCACATAATTGATTGAAAATCAATTAACTAAAAAACGTAACATCGCGTTAGCGTGTTACCCTCTTGCTTTACATTCCTCGTCCTGCTGGCAGGACAAAAAATGTAAACACTTAGTGCTTTTCGCCTCAATCATAATTAACCAAAACACTCCAAATTTCACTAACTCCAAAAATTAATGAAAATCAAATCATTAGAAATGAAATATAAATCTGTTTAACATAAATAGAAATCAAAATGCTATAAGAAACTGAATATGGGAATAGAACTGTCCCAAAAAAGGTGTATTAACGAGAATACTAAAAAAGAGCAGAAATGGGACTTCATAATCAAAGGTTCCTGCCAATAACAAAAGCGTCTTTTAAAATGGCCGTTTAATGGAACTATTCCGTTCGTAAACTTTTTACGGGATCGGCTATCGCACCCTTTATGGCCTGAAAGCTTACCGTTGCCAAGGTAATTGACATTACACCAAGAACGGTTGCCAATATGACCCACCAACTTATTTCGGTCCGGTATGTATATCCCTGTAGCCATTCATACAAAAAATAATAGGCTGCTGGAATGGCCAATAAAAGGGAAACGAGTACGGGAGAAAGAAAATCCTTCGACAACAATTGCCAAATATTGGATATTGATGCCCCTAGGCTTTTCCGTATGCCGATTTCCTTGGTACGTTGTTCCACTACATAGGCCGAAAGGCCGAACAGCCCCAGACAACTGATCAGTATGGCCAAAATGCCAAGAAATGCAGCGGTCTTTCCCAAACGTTCCTCTTTCTCAAATTTTGATGCATAGGACTGATTCACAAAAGTATAGTCGAACGGGGCAGAAGGGGCCAGCCTATTAAATACGGACTCTATTTTTGACAATGCTGTATGTGCGTCCGATGTCGGGTCGATTTTTATATAGATCCACTTTTGCCCTCCTTTAATAGAGAACATAGTAGGCCTCGCAGGTTCAAAGGGGGAATTCATGACCATATCCTTGACCACTCCGATGATCTTGAAATCCGTGCCTTTGTGCCAATAGCTGGATCGGACGATCTGTCCGACCGGATTTTCCATCTGCATCAATTTGGCCGCTGTCTGGTTGATTATGATTCCCGATGAATCGCTGGCAAATGCCCGTGAGAAGTCCCGCCCATCCACAAATTCCCAACCAATAGTCTTTCCATATTCCTGGGTTATCCCGAGGGTTGCGAAATCGTCCGGTGCACCCGGGGATTTTCCTTGCCAGTCAAAACCGGTATTGGACGAGCCTACATTGGTAAGCGTGTTCCAGGATTCGGCTACCTCGTATACCGACCCTGTTTGTAGCAATTCATTTCTAAGTACTTCGGATTTCCCGGTCAGGGCACTGTTTTTGGAAAGGCGCAACAGTCCGCTCTGGTCATATCCGATAGGGCGGTTCTTAGTAAACTGTATCTGTTGGTATACGATTATCGTACCTATGATCAATATAATGGAAATGGTAAACTGGAAGACCACCAATGCTTTCCTCTGTATAGCGGCGAAACCGCCAACACCCATATTCCCTTTTAGGGCATTTATAGGGTCGAACGAGGATAGATAAATGGCCGGATAGCTCCCTGCCAATAGGGCCGTAAACATGGTAAAGGCCATACATGCCGCCCAAAACATCAAATTGCCCCAAGGAATGCCTAGTTCTTTTCCAGCAATATCATTGAACCAAGGCAAGACCAACAGCACCAAAGGGACGGAACATAGTAGGCCAAAACCGGCTATCAAAAACGATTCGCTCAAAAACTGGCTTATAAGTTGAGATCGTCTGGAACCGATGGATTTTCGGATACCAATTTCCTTTGCGCGTTTTACGGATTGCGCGGTGGAAAGGTTCATAAAGTTGATACACGCCAGGATAAGTACAAAAACACCTATTAATCCGTACAGCCAAACAACCTTTAGTCCGACACTTGCGACATGGGTACCGTTCTGGAATTCCGAATACAAGTGCCAGTCACTCATGGGATGGATAAAGACTTCGGGCTTGCTTGCCAATTTTTTTTCGTTTAGATGCGGCAACATTACATCCTTTATTTTTTCGGAAACTTTTCCGAATGTAGTATGCGGCGCTATCTGCACATATAGGGGAAAGGAATTGTCATTCCAATTATCCTGTACGTTCCTTGCCCACGTGAACGAAACGTAAAGCTCGAACGGAGCGATATAGTCAGTACCGCTGAACTCGCTATTATTCGGAAAATCCCTGTACACACCTGTTACTTTTGTCTGGATCTTTGTGTCTATACTTATTGTTTCATTGATGGGATTCCTTGAACCAAAGAGTTTTTTCGCCAACGATTCGGACAACAGAATCGAGTTCATTTCCAATAATCCGGCACGACTACCATATACCATGTCGAGACTGAGCATTTCAGGAGCGCCTTGCTGCATGAAACGCCCTGATTGTTGGAACTTTTCAAAATCACTTGAGATAACATAATCAACGGGCCGCGTGGACAAAACAATTTGGGTAAAATCGCTTCCATAAGAGGAGCGGAGCTCTTCGCCCAATGGCATAGGGCCGTTCTGCCCCCCTGTCATTATTTCGTCCTCGTCCAAACTATGTCTCATTATATGACCGATGTGTTCATAATTTTCATGGTCATGGTTATAGGAAAGTTCGTCCGAGATCCAAAGTCCGATAAGTATGGCCACTGCCATTCCTAACGCTAAGCCGCTAATATTAATAGTGGAGTAACCCTTGTTTTTCAGAAAGTTACGCCAAGCGGTTTTTGCGTAGTTTTTAAGCATAATTCAACTTTTCCCGGTTATTCTATTTTGCCCCAATTCAACCCTTACGTACATACCTTTCCAAATTGAGGGTTTGGAAAGGAATAGATAATGTCATTTTAACTAAAGAGTCGAAAATTTGAAAAAGGTTACATCAAAGACCATAAATCTCGGGCCAGGACTAATTTAGCAATGGAGATGGCTCTTCGGGTAAAAGAAAAAAACGAAACATTTCACAACTTATCCTGTTTGTTCCTTTAAATGAACGATTTTTAGAACTCTTCAATTAGGCTTAGACTGTATTGTTTTGATTTACAATCAAAGAACAAGCAAAAAGAGCACAATTGTTAAAGTTTAGTTAAACAAGTGTCCCTTTCGGTGTCAGTAAAAATTTCACCCCTTGAGAAGTCCTAAAAACAGTGGATTTCACCAATTCAAAAAAGACCCTCTTCCTCCGCAATAAGCCCTGTAATCATTTGATTTACAGGGCTTTTTAAATTAGGTTGACAATTTAGTTGACAGAACGCCTACCGCAGATGAATCTTTTTCAAGTTAAGCTCGCCGATTTATCAAAGAAAATCCAATGGTCTATTGAATAGATCACGATAAAATATATTCAAAGCACCTATCGATTGTTTATGCGATGCCGTACCCTAATTTTTATGTTCGATCAACTTAATTATGGATATTGAAATGTTCTCTTTGGGTAACCGTTCTATCGGGGTTTTGTCGATAAATTTTTGAAATATTACCACCATATTGACATACCTCTTAATTGTATTTGGGCCCTAACGTTTTAACCGTAACTACCCATCAAATTTTTGAAAGGTATCTTTATCCAACAGTATGGAAGTCATCTTAAATTTTTAACAGAACTAACGGATATATGACCGTACAGTGAATATTAGAAATTATAATTGTATAAAACTAAAGGATCAACCTTATCCCAACGTTGACGGTAATTTTTTTGTTCAATTGAAAGTTTCCGCAGGAATTGAAAAGCATACTTAAAAATAATTGGGATTTCCGGGCAGGTTTCCGCAAATGGACTCTATCCGAAGCGAAATAAAATTTTAAGTCCCAAGGTTTTCATATTTTTATGATATCGAACAATCTTTGGCCCCGATGCCACGGGGTTGATTTAAATAAGAGAAAAACACCACAACCAGCAACTTTCTGACCATGAGGAAAAGACTGCAAACCCTTTTGTTTTTTCTTTTGCTACTTCTGGTATCAAATTCAGTTCTATCCCAACAGCATGAATATATCATTGGTAAACTAACAGATGCCAGAACACAAGAGCCCATTGCCTTTGCCAGTATTCGAATAAAGGATCGGGCTTTAGGTATTATTTCAAATACGGATGGAAGTTTCAAAATCCCTTTAATATATAAAGAGTACGGTGATATTATCGAGATATCCTCTATGGGATATCAGACAAAAGAGATCTTGATTCAAGATTTTTCGGTTTACGAGTTGAACGATGTGAGACTGCGACCGGCGACATTAAAATTGGAAGAGGCCGTAGTAACCGCCGAAAGGAAAAAGAAATTTACAGCAAGACAAATAGTACGTAGGGCCATAAGGTCGATACCCGAAAATTATCCGGTCGAACCTTTTTCCACGGTAGGTTATTACCGTGATTACCAGTTGGACAGTTTGCAATATGTAAATCTCAACGAGGCCATATTGGAAGTATTTGATGAAGGCTTTGATGCCATGGATTCCGTTACGACCAAAGTTAAGATTTTCGACTATCTGGAGAATACTGATTTTAAGCGGGATACTCTGGCATTGCAGTCATACGATTATCAATCCAAAAAAGGCCGCAAGGTTATCGATAAGGCTTTTTTACCGTCCTATGGCGGTAATGAATTTACCATTTTAAGGGTGCACGATGCTTTGCGAAATTATAAAATCCATTCTTACTCTTTCGTAAATCACCTTAAATCCGACCTGCTCTCAGAACACAGGTTCAAAAAAGAGTCCGATACCTATCTCGATGGCGAACCCTTTTATACTATCAAGTTCGCGAAACTACTTTCAGACTACAGTGCGTATGGTACAATGTATATTTCAAAAAGAAATTTCGCCATCCATAAGATGGAGTATACTTTAAATGACCGCACAAAAAAAATGTCAGATGGTATGGTCGACAAGCATGGAACAAAAAATCAACTGATTTTTGATATTATCACGGAATATCGCCCTGAAAATGACAGAATGTACCTCAATTATATCTCTTTTCACAACACATTTCAAATCTGGGAGCCCCCTAAGTTCATACTGGACTCTACATCTATAGAAACCGATTTCCAACGTTTTGTGATGTCCTTTAATCGACCGCCCAACTTACAGGATGCTTTGAACGAGGATAACTATACCCTGAAATACAAGGGCAAAAAATTAGCTTTTAAAAAAATTGTTCTTGATACCAATGACCAAAGCAGAAAAACTATATTAATGTATCCCAAGATGTACCCTTACAAGTCGGAAGAAATGTTTAGGTCAATATCTGCGGTTGCCCGTACAGGACCTCTTGACTCCTTATTTTTTAGCTCGAAAGTTTACAATATACATGATGTGGACGGTAATTTGATTGACGAATGGACTTCCAGGGACTACGATCAATTTCGGGAATTTTTTGTGCAAGAAGTAAAACCGAATGTAAAAAGTCCTGCGGATGGTCTATTTATGGAAAGGAGAAAGCCTATTTTCAAAGACCAACCCATAACAAGACCTGATAATTTTAACGATTATTGGATGAATACCCCTCTTCAAAATATAAAAACTAAAGGCAATTCAAGCGATAATTAATTTAGAAACTTATAGGGATGTCATAAACTAAGCTATCTAGTTTTGCAAAATAGCCCATCAAATAGATTTGCTACTTGTTTAAAACCTTATTTTTATACGAATAGACTTCGCTCGATCTCAACTATTATGCAGGTAAACTCTCGAATAAGCTTGTGCAAATGGCCTTTGCCCAAGCGGAATTTAGGGACGTAAAAAGTTTGCTGCGGAACGCAATCGAAATACAGTCCGTGCGGTTGAAACTTAGCAATCTATGGAGACGGTAACGCAATTCGAACGTAATCGAGCGTGGTTGCCCTTGTGGGTCGCTACCAATGACAACAATGGCATTACAAATAGGAGATAAAGTAGTTAATTTAAAGGCTGGCGTGCTTGTTAAGTCCGCCATCCCGATAGCTATCGGCATTGGATTTTGCTTTTAAAAAAAAGATAAAACAAGACCTGCCCAGCCGGCAGGCAAGCAAAAAGCTTTGGCTAGGTGTGTAGACGGAAACGAAAAGTTTCCTTGCCTGCCCTACTTGCCATAGCCCAACCGTTGGCCGTAAATAATCCAAGAGCATATGATTAAAACTGTCACATCAGGATTATTTGAGGACTATGCACGCGCTTGAATATTTAAAAGATCAATTATGGGAAATCCCTTAAACCTCTCTGGTAATATCTATATTGTCGCAGCCTTCATTTTTTTGATAACAAGCATAGTCGCATTTGCTCCGACCTCAATAAGTCTGATAAGCAAAATAACAACAGGTCAAGTCCCGATACCTCCATTGATTCTTCATATTCATGCCGCTTCAATGATATTATGGCTACTGTTGCTTTGCATACAGTCCATATTGATCAAATCCAAAAACTATGCTCTTCATAAGAAACTGGGTATTGCCTCTATGATTCTGGCCCCTTGTATCCTAATATCAATGTTTGGAATTGATATGGCAAACATTAAAGGAGGCTTGGAATTATCAAATAGTGACGCTCAAAAATTCCTTGTTAACTCTTCTGGGTTATTGCTCATTCATGTGGTAAGCTACCTGTTCTTTCCACTTTTTTATATTTGGGCAATTGTATCACGTCGGAAAGACGGTGAAACCCACAAGAGAATGATGATTCTTGCAACTGCTGTTTTAATGGTCCCGGGAATAGGCCGTCTAATTGTGTTTTCAAAAGTTCTTCCGGACTTTGGACTTACTCCAATAGATGCTAGACATTTATATATGCTTATGCTTATCACTCCTGCTATTATCCATGATGTCTATACGCGCCGATTGCCCCACCGTTCCTATTGGATTGGGCTAGGGTTGCTGGCAGTATGGATCGTTTCTGCCCATTTTATCTGGGGAGCGAACTGGTGGATAGAGTTTGTCGCAAAGATGTTCAACATGCCGTGACCTTAAAGCATATACGGCTAACAAAGGATAGATTGCGTTGAAACACATCTTATCCAAACGTTGGCTGCAACCATGTCAACACAATTAAAATGAATGTGGTAACCAGAAAATCTGAAGTTAAAGAATATTTGCATAGTTGTATTTCCGCCTACCAAGAAAAAGGAGTATCGGCATGCGTATTGGAACTTGGTAGCCAAATACTGAACAGGAAAGTAAAATTTCCTCTACTGGAATTTTGTGCACATGAATTATCGCAAAAAATAAAAGAAGGTGAGCAAATTATGTTGTGTGATAAAATAGAAGCTTTAAGGACAGAGGGCGGTAATGTTATTCTTGGCATCATGCTACAAAATAGACTAGAAAATCACTTTCAGAAATCTATTGACAAGGCTACCGAATACACCTCAAAAGCCAATATTTGGTATGTATGCGATATAATAGGCGAAAGAGTCTACGGATTTGCATTGCTTCACTACCCCGCTAAAACCATCCCTGAGATAAGAAGACTTTCCAATCATCCAGAAAAATGGGTAGTGCGCTCATTGGGTGCCGGAGTGCATTATGCAGTTAGAAAAGGATTGGACAAGCAAAATGTGGCGACTGTATTTTCGATTCTGATCACAATGGCAAATACAAAAGATAAAGAAATACGACAAGGAGTTGGTTGGGCAGCAAAAACTACGGCAAGATTCCACCCTGATGTTATTGAACAATACCATGCGGAAATTCACGATCAAGAAAAAGTGGCCAATTGGTTCTGAAGAAAAATTTCCATAGGTCTTGAAAGACATGAGTATGCCAAAAGAAATTCAGGTTAAATCCGTCTTAAACAAGACAAAGAAAAGAGACAAATGGTTTCTAGATGACTATACCTTCAACCCGTATAGCAGTTGCTCATTTAATTGCCTGTATTGTTATATAAGGGGAAGCAAGTATGGTTTTAATTTAGAACAAAGTTTGTCGATCAAAACAAACGCTATTGACTTGTTGGATAAACAATTGGCAAACCGAGCGAAGAAAAAGCAATATGGCGTAATAGTACTTTCCTCAGTTACCGACCCATATCTTCAAATCGAGGAAAAATATAGGTTGACACGGCAGGCTTTGGAAGTAATTCATAAGCACAGGTTTCCAGTTCATATTATTACCAAGTCGGATATGATAGTACGTGATTTTGGACTATTGAAAGAAATAGAAAGAGATGCTATACTACCAGCAGATTTACCCCAATTAAAAAAAGGAGTAATAATTAGTTTTTCTTTCTCGACCATACAAGACGAAGTAGGAAAAGTTTTTGAACCAGGAGCCACCTCACCGAGTAGAAGAATAGCCGCTGTTCAAGATACTATCAACCAAGGATTTCTTACAGGTGTAAGTTTGATGCCATTGATCCCATATATATCGGATACGTCGGAACAACTGAATCAATCATTCTCTTTGTTCAAAAGGATTGGTGTTGACTACGTTTTACCAGCGACCATCACTTTATTTGGTAGTGGAAAAGCTGATAGCAAAACATTGATGTTAAATGCAATAAATAAGCACTATCCCGAACTGATAAAAAAATATGAAAAACTCTTTACGGCAAGCACCCAAATGCCTCACTATTATCGAAAAGCATTTCGTAAAAAAATGAATGCGCTTTGCGAAGAATATGGATTAAACAATGATATATTAAAAGCAGCAGCCAACAAGGTATCCCATGAAAAGCGCTAGTCCAGTTCCCTAAAGTTAATTAATATTTATTTCTTCCTTAAACCACCTTTTTTATTTTGATATAACTTGCTCCGCAAAAAAAAGCTTCACCCAAGGTGAAGCTTTTTTGTTCCCTGAAACAGAGGAACGCTTCGATTGGGCATAACCAGCAGGTTTTCTTTTGCTTAGCAATGCTTTTTTGCGCCCTTTATGGACATTCATACCTTGTTTACGTGGATTCCCCACACTGTATTTTGCATGCATCTTAAAAAAAATATCAGATAAGTTGTCATATTTTTAGGGCCCTTGTAACTAAAATAGTAGAGACAAGACATAAGAATGGGCAGAGAACTTGAAGACACCTTTCTAGAGGCATTGGAACAAAACCAACAAAAGTTACTTAGAATATGTTCTGTTTACGCTTATGATGTCGAAGACACCAAAGATCTTTTCCAAGAGGTATTGATCCATATCTGGCAATCAATGCCCAATTTTAAGTCCAAATCGTTATTGTCCACTTGGATTTTCCGCATTGCGCTCAATGTCTGTCTTCGTTTTCGTTCCAGGGATAGCAAAAAGCAAAAACGATTCCTCCATATGGATGGTATGGCCATTGCCAACCTTACATCGGAAAAGGAATATGATGGACAGCACGAACAATTGGTACAACTTAGAAATTGCATCAAAGAACTTAACGAGGCTGATAAAGCGGTCATTACACTCTATTTGGAAGAACTGCCCTATAAAGAGATATCGGGCATATTGGGTCTAACGGAAAACACCGTTGCCGTTAAGGTGAAAAGAATCAAAAAGAAATTGTTGAACTGTATAAACCAGGCGCCATGATGGAAGATGAATTGATGAAGATTTGGCAGTCCTCCCCGAACCGGGAGCGGATAAAATTTGAGAGATCAAGATTGATCCTCGATCTACAGTCGAGCTTGGATAGAATACAAAGATCATGGAAGTCCATGATTGTACGGGAGACAATAGCAATCATAATAATCATTCCCGCATTTGTATTTATCACTTTTTATGTGCCCTTTACAATTTCAAAGATCGGATCGATTTGGATCGTGCTATCCGTGATCTATATACTTGTTCGATTAAGAAGTCCAAAAAAATACAAACCGACAGACTTTACAGAAACATATATTGACTATTTATATAAAACCAAGGAGCATCTAAATGCCCAAAAAAAGTTATTGGACACCGTACTTTATTGGTATATCCTACCTGTTTTTCCAGGTTTTGTCCTAATCTTAATGGGATTTATCCACATTCCAGAAAAACGTAAATTAATTGTTATAACTGCTTTAGCGTTCGTAATAATGGCCGTCTTGGCCTACTTCTTGAACAAAAGAGCCGTCAAAAAAGAATTCGACCCAAGATTAGGGAAAATCGACGAGCTTATTAAAGTGATGGAAGAATAGTGAATGCCAAATATTTGCGCATAAGGAAGATGAAAAGCATACTATCGCTTATCACAATTGTATTATGTGCAAATTTGTCCGTCCAAGATTTCGATCAGCAAAAAATGAACAGGCTTCCCAAACGTATCGAATCTAACCAAAAAGAGATGGGGAATATTTCCATTGAACCGAACATATGTAGTACAGTTCCCATTAAATAAGATGGTGTTGGATCCTGTAACAGTGGTAGTTGCACCCACGCCATTTTCAAACAATCCAACCCGCTTGCTATATCCTTGTGGGGGTCGTTCTCCCCTTAAACTACCGATAAACGCATCAAACCCAGTAGCCAATTTAGTGCCCACGGCTTTACTAGGCTCGCGGACACTCTTCACCACACAAGATGAAGGCAGGACCCCGGTGATACTGGTACTTTCTGCCAATCTGGCGCCGATGTCAGTGAAAACCCCACTCTTTGAAAGGCCTTAGGAGCAGTGGCTTTTTCAAACCTGAAAAAGCCCCCCTTCCTCCCGGATCGAGCAGAACTTCGGAACAGCTTAAAAACTAGGCCCCTCTTCCGTAAAAGGAGCCCCTTGGGCCGCCTTCCCTTTTTTTGCGTGGGTAAAATTGGTTGTAGCCCATGGGAAAAATGGAATGCCCAATACGAAAACCACGGAAACTTAAAATTTTGACGCAGGGCATGTAACCTTTTGCAAAATCCTGTGTCCATAGGGTAGGTAAAAATTTTTGAAATGAAGAACAAGCTCACGGCAATCTGCCTGTTCTTTTGCTTCGTTTTCGGGGCATGCCAGCAAGATCCGCTAGAAGAAAAGTCCAAAGCGGCAGATGAACTTTTAAGGCCCTATGATGGTTCCGGGCCAGGCTATGCCATTGGAATCATCAAGGACGGTAAACTGATTTTCTCAAAAGGGTATGGATACGCCAATCTTGAATATAAAATTCCGATGTCCCCCGATTCCCCTTTTTATATAGGGTCCATGTCCAAGCAATTTACTGCTGCGTGTATCCTGTTGCTGCAGGAACAGGGAAAATTGAACTTTTCGGACCCGGTCCGGAAATACCTGCCGGAGCTACCGAACTACGGAAAGCCCATAACCATTGAACATCTTCTGCACCACACCAGTGGCATCAAGGAATCCTATTCGTTGATGCTTTTCACCGGGGGCAATCCGAGATGGGAAGATTATTTCGACAACGATGACATGTGCCGATTGATGTATGACCAGCGATCATTGAACTTTGCGCCCGGTGAGCAATATAGATACAGCAGTGGGGGCTATATTTTATTGACCAAAATAATTGAAAAGGTGAGCGGCAGACCATTGTCCGCATTTGCAGATGAAAACCTGTTCAGACCCTTGGGAATGTCCCATACGTTTTTTAATGACAATTATGCCGAGATTGTTCCGGACCGTGTGGAAAGCTACAGAAAGGTTAAAAGGGGGTATGAAAGATACAACAAGAACTTCGACACCTATGGCGATGGTGGGATCATTACCACAGTGAAAGACCTGCTTAAGTGGGACACCGCCTTTTATAGTGACAAACTGGGCATAGAAAATTTTGCACAAAAGATGTATGCCCAAGGGGCATTGTCCAATGGAAAAGCGATCGATTATGCCAAGGCGGTCCAGATAGGGGAGTACAATGGAAGAAAGACCATCGGGCACAATGGGGGAATGCTGGGGTTTATGGTGGATATGGTACGTTTTCCGGACCAGAAGTTTACGGCCATCGTTATGGGCAATGGTGCAGCGGGTTTTCCAACTTTTATGGCCCACCGACTATCGGACATTTATCTGGGCAAACCTTCAGCCCCCGGGCCCAAGGTGAATGCCGTCGCCCCTGTATCCTCCCCAAAAATGTCTCGGAATGCCATGAAAAAGCTCTCGGGCAATTATTGGAACGTGGCACAGAACTATTACAATACGATCGACTTCCGGAACGACACGCTGTTCTTTAACAATACGAACGGTGGCGTTATACCGTTAAGGGCGATTGCCCAAGACTCTTTTGCCCTGCTGGACACTGATATGAAGGTGAGGTTTATGTTGGAAAAGGGAGAACCCCATATGCGGTTGCACCGGCCCAGTGAAAACAATGCCGTAGCCCTTTTTCGAAAATACATACCGGAACCACCTTCCAAAATTGAAGAATTGAAAAAGTTCGCCGGCAATTACTATAGCGATGAATTGAAGACCACCTACCGTTTTGAAATCGAAAAGGGGAGCTTCTATTGGAAAATAAACAACCATAAAAGAAAGCAACTTTACCCCCCGGTCGGGAACGTTATCTGGAATAGCGGTACCATGGTCTGGATAGGCTTCGGGGAAATTATGTTTCAGACCGATATTGAAGGAGAAATCACGGGACTGGTGATAGGGGATTCGAGGGTGAGCGGGGTAGCGTTCAAGAAGGAGTAGGGCGGAACGGCTGGTTTTCTGTCGTTTGTAAAGCGATTGGCGGGGTATGGGCCATTGGCTTTTTTGGCCGTTTGCCTTGGAGGGAAGCAAAAAACCATGGAAAGAGAATCAATTTTTTTATATTTGTAACTAGTTACGTATTTAAAGACATAAGTTATGGACTTTGATAAGATCGGTGAGATGGCGCTGGGGAGTAGGTTACGGGCATTGAGCAACAAGGTCACGGAAGATGCCCAACGGATTTACGAACTGTACGACATTGGACTAAAGCCCAAATGGTTTCCCGTATTCTACCTTTTGTCCAATGAGGACAAAGGGAAATCCATTACCGCGATCGCCAACGAAATTGGACATTCGCACCCTTCCGTTATTAAAATTGTACGGGAGATGTCCCGAGCGGAATTGGTGAGCGAACAAAAGGACAAATCCGATGGGCGGAAAAACAATATCGCCCTGACACCAAAAGGAATGGAGCTGTCAACGAAAATACAGCAGCAGTACGTCGATGTGGAGAACGCCATAAAGAGTGCGCTGAACCGGACTAAGCACAATATTTGGCAGGCGATTCAAGAATTCGAATACTTGCTGGATGAAAAATCGCTTTTCAACAGGGTGGTGGAACAAAGGAAAAACCGGGAATCTTCAAACATTGCCATTCTGGACTATCTACCGGAGCACCATCAGGTCTTTAAGCGGCTCAACGAGGAATGGATCAACACTTTCTTCAAATTGGAGGATGCCGACAGGAAAGCTTTGGACGATCCCCAAGGCTATATTTTGGACAAGGGCGGAATAATTCTGGTGGCGGTTCAGGACAGGAGGGTACTCGGCGTCTGCGCCCTACTTAAAATGCAAGATGATATCTATGATTATGAACTTGCCAAAATGGCGGTTTCGCCTCGGGCAAGGGGCAAGGGCATTGGATATGTACTGGGGGCGTCCATAATCGAAAGAGCAAAATCATTGGGGGCGTCAAAGCTTTATCTTGAAAGCAATACCATTTTAAAACCTGCCATAGCGCTGTATGGAAAACTAGGGTTTCAAAAGATAGCAGGTCACCATACGCCCTATGAGCGGTGCAATATTCAAATGGAACTTAAACTCCGCGAATGAACTCGGCCCACAATTGGGGTAATACACGTTATGGGCCAAATGATAACATGGCAGACAAACTACCGCAATTTGCTATCTTTAGTACGAGCTGGCAATTTCCTGGGAAAGGTCAGCAATTCATCAGATATGGACGTACCGCGCGCATCCCGAAAATCCGCGCAAACTTTACGCGAGGTGATGGTACCCAATTGAAGGATAAAATGAAACAAACCAAATGGTTCGATAGAAAATTTGAGTTCCTTTCGGAGCAGAACAATTTCCCGTCCATAATGGAAAGACTGGAAGGAACGCCAATCCGACTGCAGTACAAAGTAGGTCAAATGGCCAAGGAGCATGTAAGGGTTAAACTTGGAGGTAAGTGGTCCATACAAGAGAATATTGGACATTTAATTGATCTGGAGCCCATTTGGCAGGGCCGGCTGGATGATATTTTGGGAGGGGCGGAATTTTTGAGGGCAGCCGATCTGGAAAATAAAAAAACCGATGCGGCCGATCACAATAAAAAGGACATTGGGCAATTATTGAGGGGCTTCGCAAGAATTAGGCAAAAGACTTTGGATCGCCTAGGCAGACTCAATGAAACGGAAATTTACAAATATGCCCTGCATCCAAGGCTAGGGACTCCCATGCGAACGATGGATCTATTCCTTTTCGTAGCGGAACATGATGACCATCACCTTGTAACTATTCGCCAAATATACGAGCAACTCACAACAAAACCGAAACCGCATTGAACCGCAGTTTGGCCAGACCACTGCTGTTCATAGTACAAAAGCCAAGACTGGGAACGGACCCGGAAATGGGTAACTAACTTATAAAGCGAAGCATGAAAACAAAAGTCATTTTATATTTGGGGCTGTCTTCTTTATTATACCAGTGTGGGCCCAAATCCGTAACGCAGGTATTCATTCCCAAACAGGCGAACGAATTTGTTTGGGTATACAAGCCAGGCGGGGACCACTTTTTTGGCCCGGATACCGAACACTTAAAAGAAGGGGAGTGGTACGACGAGTGGGTCCCCAATGACCATACCTTTGTAAAGGGCACTGACGGGAAATGGCATCTCTTTGGCATTACGCATCCCCTGGTCGAGACGGACCCCCTTTCGGCTGGAATCCACGAGGGGGAAAATGCCTCCTTCCATGCGGTATCAGCGGATACTGAATTTAAGAAGACCATAAAAGAACATCACTATAAGGATTTGGCGAAAGTGCTCCCCCCAAAGGAACGCCCCGATGAGATTGCGGCAAACCATGCTCCCTATATCATCAGAAAGGAGGGACTTTACCACATGGTCTATGGCCCAAGCCCATTGCGTTTGGCAGTGTCCCCCGATCTGGCGAAATGGGACCTGAAAGGAGCCCTGTTCGCCGATAGTGATGGGGCACGTGATCCAAACATACTGTTCCACAACGGAACATATTATATGGTATACTGTTCGATCAAGAGCGTTCGTTTGAGCAAATCCAAGGACCTTGTCCACTGGAGCGAACCGGAGACCATTCTTAGGACCAACAAATTCGACCCCGAATCACCTTCTTTGGTCCGTTTTAAGGACGCCTTTTACCTTTTTGTTTGCTCATGGGACGGGAATTGGGACGAAAAGGACATACAGGGCGCCTACCAACATAAAACCTATGTATACCACTCCCTGGACTTGCTGAACTTTGGAGTGGATGCAGAAAAGGAAATCGCTACCCTGGAATCACATGCGCCCGAGATCTTCCAGGACGAGGAAGGACAGTGGTTCATCTCCAGTGTGGAATGGCCCAATAGGGGCGTAAGCGTGGACAGGCTTGAATGGGAAGCGCGATAGCCCCTTGCTTAGTGGAATTTGAAGTGTTCCTGCGGTTAAATACTTGGTAAAGTCCGTTGATAAGACCAGTTTTTGACTGGGAAAAGGTTAAACAAATTCAATGATTAATAAATACTTTTTTGAAAGATTTCGCCACATTCTTAACCTACTCGGGAATTAGTACCATCCTTTTTTTACTTCTGCTATTGGGTCGGAGTTGGCAAAAAAGAGTGGCCAACAAAATTCTTGCCGGTATTCTTTTGGGTTTCTTACTCCTTTTTCTCACCTACGCATGTTCCTATTTGAAGTTAGGACCATTGTCGGCCATCGTGTCGCCCATCGGCATTCTAATTCCTTTTGCTCTGGGACCCTTGATTTTTCAGTATATCAAAACGATTTATACCTCTAAGATTGACACGAAAGGGTTATTGCGCGGCCTTCTCCCCTTTGCTTTAGCCATTGTTTTATGCAGCATTCCCCAATACGTCATGGGCCCTCCCTTGGAAGACAAAATCACCATCTTTCGAGTCCTCGGCATCTTGATTCCTTTCTTAGGGGTGGTTTATTTTGCCTACTACCTTTTTTTGGGCCATAAATTGCTGAAGCGCTTCAGGAAAGCGGTCAAGAACAATTATGCCAGTCTGGGTGCCTTCGATTTAAAATGGCTGTCCCTTTGGATCCGGGGGTTCGTACTTTTCTTGTTGATCGACATGATAAGTGGACTCCTGCTTACGGTCTATCCAATTGAAGCAGCCGTGGTGTACAGCAATCTATTCTATTTGGTATTGCTTATTTGGTATATCGGATACTATGGCGTTAATCAGGCTCAAGTATTTTTGGTTCATGAAAACCTTCACGAGTATGATGAAAAAGCAAATGCAAGGGAAGAAATAAACAAGTCCACGTATTTTTTCAATTGTGAATCTGAAGAGTTTAGATTGCTCAAAGCCCGTTTGGAAAAACTATTTTCAGAACAAAGGCTCTTTAAAAGGCAACATCTTTCCTTGAAGGAAACAGCTGATATTCTAAAGACCTCGGACAAGAAATTGTCCTACTTATTGAATATCTGTTTGGATTCCAATTTCTACGAATATGTAAATACGTATCGTGTGGCGTACTTTAGAGATCGATTGGAAGCAGGGGATGCCGAAAAATTGACCCTGCTTGCCATAGCGTTCGATTCTGGATTCAACTCCAAGGCCACCTTCAACCGTGTTTTCAAACAGCAGGCAGGTATTACGCCCATGGCATTCAAAAAACAACTCTCGAAAGCGTCTCAAAGCTTCCATTGAGTCGACCAGAGTACTGTTTATCCTTTCCTTTGTGCAGCATTAATCGGATAAACAAGCCTTCATGAACGCAATCAAAAATCCACAAACTACGGTACCCACTTCAGCGGCCCAGCTCGAAAAAGCTAAAAAATACATCCTATTGGTACTATTGATTTCCTGGCTTTTTGGGTTTACGTCTACCAACCTTCTTGACTTTTCAGACCCTATCTTCAATTCAGGGATTTTGCTTATCTACGGATTCATTCCTGCCATACTCGCCCTCATTCTAAATAAGCGGGAAAGGGGGAGTTGGAAAGACTTGAAATTTTTCAAACCCTCTTTAAAAAATGGGTTTTTGGCTTTTTTAATTCCTGTCGTCTTTTTTTCTGTCGTCATTGGAACACAAATATTCTTAGGTGTCAGAACAACACCAGAGTGGTCCAAAATAGGCTCACCCCTGATGGTGGTACTACTGTTGGTACTTGGATATCCGACAACGATATTGCTAATATTGGGTGAGGAAATTGGTTGGAGGGGGTACTTGCAGGAAAAAGTGATGTGTGGTTTTGGGGCCTTTAAGGGAATCTTCATTTTGGGCCTGGTTTGGGGCATTTGGCACATGCCCATTGCCCTACAAGGCTATAATTTTCCCAACCATCCGTACATAGAGGCTTTTATGACCTACCCTTTGGTGGGTATGGCACTTTCCCTCATTATCGCGTATCTCGGTTTTAATCGATATTCCATTTTTATAGGTGCTTTGGTACATGCCAGCAATAACCATTTTGGAGGTACCCTGCTCGCTGTGACAAAGACCCAGGACGAATTTGCCCATGCGATGATTTTTAATGCGTTCTATATCGTAATCATACTGGTTTTCGCGTTATTATGGTGGAGAAAAACGCTCAACAACAGGGTATGAAGCAGCATGGACAGCCAGAGATGCAAATGTTCAGCTGTTTTTGGGAACATGTCATATTTTTATTTTTCAGAACGTCTAAAAGACGCGTACACAATGCGCCAATGCCTATGTTATGGTTGTCTTTCAAAAGTCCATATTTTGGGGCTACCTTCATTGATGGCGAAAATAAATCCCGGTGTAACGGGGTCCCCAAGGTGGATAGGGGCGATCGCTTTGACCTCCTCATCCAGCAACAGTCCACTTTTATCCAAGGATATGGCATCGAAGGTCTTGTTCCCATTATTTTGAAGGACTAGCCCGATTCCCGCGTCGGAACGAGGGGTCTCTACCTCGGTATCATATAAATTCCCGGCCACCAGTATATCTTGATACCCATCTTGGTTATAATCAAGAAAAACAATGGCATTGATCGATGAAAATTGGGCCTCTATGGGCAATTGGTGCATTTCGTATGTTCCGTTGCCCTTGTTTTCCAACCAATGGTGGGCAAAAGTATCCACCTTGTGGTGAAGGGCCTTTTCGAGCATTTCCTTTCCATAGATCTCTCCCAAACTGGCCGAAGCGAAAGATTCGTAGGTTTCAAAGTTCTTTTTGATTATGGGGATTTGCTGGGACGAGCATTCACGGCCCCGTACCGGCAATTTGGTTCCCTTTTTGGTAATGCTCAAGACGATATCGGGTCTTTTATTGCCGTCAAAATCATTGACATATATTTCAAAGGGCGACTCTTCCGTACTTCTGTACTTGCTGTTGAGCCCCAGGTTCCCCGCCACGATATCCATATCCCCATCATTGTCCAGATCGCACTTTTCCAGGGTATTCCACCAACCCACGGTCTTTTCCAGATGTAACTTTTTGGTAACGTTTTGCAGTTTTTGGCCATCGTTCTCAAAAAAACTTAGGGGCATCCATTCCCCGCTGAGGATAAGATCGGTTTTCCCATCGTTGTTGTAATCTTCCCATAGGGCATCCGTGACCAGGCCCAGGTTGGCCAGTTCGGGGGCTACCGTTCCGGTCACGTTTTTGAACCTGGTTTCCAAATCCCTGCCCCCTTCGTTCCTCAGGAGATAGCTTTGAGGGGGACGCAGGTAATTTCCGGGTTGGATCCTACCACCCACAAAAAGATCCATATCGCCATCGCCGTCATAATCGAACGGGGCCACCTTGCGCCCACTGGAGCCCATTTCTGGTAACACCTGCTCCGATTTGATGAAACCGGTCGCGGTATTGATATAGAGGCGGTCTTGGAAATGGCCCTTCTTCACCCCAAAGTTGTTCCCCCCGCTTACCACATATAGGTCCTGGTCGCCATCACTGTCGATATCGACGAAGACCGCTCCGGTGTCCTCATGGGCCCGGTCTCCGTCCCAGGGCCCCGCGACCTCCACAAATTCCCCGTTTGGCTGCTGGATAAAAAGTGCGCCCTTGCCGTTCTGTCCGTTTCCGATGTAAAAGTCATCCCGTCCATCAGCGTTGATGTCCGCCACCGCAAGCCCTGGACCAAGTTGCGAGTTTCTATGGGGCAGCAAGGGCTCCACCAAAAAGTCGTCATAGGGATCCTCATGATGTTTAAAATGGATTTCCCTTGCCGCGGTCATCTCCCGGAAGAAGACTTTTTCTCTGTGCCCAAAGGGAGCAGGGGAGGGACTTTTCTTTTCATAGACCAGTTCCAACACCTGGTTGGCCGCGATGTTTTTTTGTTGCTGGACCGTACCGTCCGGCCAAACTATTTTGAGTTCGTCGACGGTCTCCGCTCCCCCAAGCCCAAAGTGCAGCACCGGTTCGACACTGGATTGAAAGCCTCTGGTCGGGCTTTGTTCGATCCACTGTACCCTTTCTTCCGTGACCACTTTTACCTTTGCCCCGATTCCCATCGGGTTTTGGCCGTTCCCATTCAATTTTATCCTGAGGTAGTTGGCCCGTTGGTTATTGTTCTCAAGTAAGCTTACCGGGCTGTCAATATTGTTTACGACCATGTCGAGGTCGCCATCGTTGTCGAGGTCACCATAAGAAATACCATTTGAAAAACCGCGTATGTTGGCGTTCCACTGCTTTGAGACGTCTTCAAAATCGTACCCTCCCTTATTCCTGAAAAGGTAGTTCTCGATAGGGGTGGAGGGAGCCCGGTTCATATCAATTTTTTCAGGCACGAGACTGGTACTGGTTTCCCTGCTCAGTAGGTCATTGTTGTTTACGTCGAGCCGCATACCGTTCGTGATCACAACATCTTTCAACCCGTCATTGTCAAAATCCGCAAAAAGGGGCGCCCAACTCCAGTCGGTCGTTGCCATTCCCGTTAAGCGGGCTATGTTGCTAAAGATCGGTTTTCCGGCCAGGTCGTTTCCATTGTTGACCTGAAGGCTGTTTTGCATATACTGGTAATGAAAGCCCATTTCCAGTCCGGAATAAAAGGATTCTGGATCCATGGAAGCCATATTTGTTTTGGACCGATAATGATCGGCCGGGGTCATATCTACCTGGAACAGGTCCATGAGGCCGTCATTATTAAAATCGGCGACATCCACTCCCATACCGAACATGGAGGTTTGTCTTGTGGATTCCCTGACTTTTTCATCAAAAGTGCCATCCCCTTTGTTCAGGAACAGGTAATCGGGTACGCTAAAGTCGTTGGAAACATACAGGTCTACCCATCCATCATTGTTGAAATCGGAAGTTGCAATGCCTAATGAAAGTCCAAACTGTAACAGTCCGGACCGCGCCGTAACATCCTCGAACCGTCCATCGCCCCCGTTGCGGAACAAATGACCGGATTCGGAATGGGTACGGGCTTTCATCTTGTCTTGGTAAAAGTAGTTGGGCATAGTCAGGGGAACAATGGGGTAGTTACAGACGAACAGGTCCAGATCACCGTCCCGGTCGTAATCAAAAAAGGTGGATTGGATGGAATTGCTGGCGTCATCTATTCCATATTCCTTCGCCATTTCGGTAAAGGTTAGATCGCCATTGTTGACGAACAACTGGTTTTCGGTGGTATCTCCCGGACCGGATACGCTCACATAGATATCCAACCAACCATCTGCATTGATATCGACCATGGTCGCCCCGGTATACCATCTAGAATCCCCGGCCACCATGGCATTTTCCGTGATATCCTCAAAGGTCATACCGCCGGTGTTGAGATACAATCTATTGGATACCATGTTTCCGGTAAGGAAAACATCCGTCAGGCCATCGTTGTTGATATCCCCCAAGGCCACGCCGCCGCCCATATAGATATAGGGAAAGGTATTGTAATTAAAGGTGTCGGAGATGACAATATCGTTGCTAAAGGACATTCCCGATCTGTGGGCACCTACTTCCCCAAATCCTTCATTTTGAGGTTCCTTCGCCTGCTCTCGCTCAGTACAGGCCAGAAGCATGCCCATAAGGAGCACCGTTGTTGTTCGTAACGTCATTCGCATTGGATGGATGCTTTTTTGTTCTTTGCCCACGCAGGAGCTTATAATCCAAAATACCTGGAGAATCAGATAATCCCCGGCAGTACCGGGGATTATCATCAAACTAAACTAACCAACTAAATATATAAAAAACTGCTCGTGTTCTAATATCCCGGGTTTTGGTTTAGGTTGGGATTCGATTCCACGTCCTGGGCGGGAATGGGCAAATACTCATGTTTTCCCCTGACAAATACCCCGAGACTGTTCGACCTGAGTTCAGGATGCTGTTCAAACCGATCCGCAGCAATGCCCCATCTGTTCAAATCGAACATACGATTTCCCTCGATGGCAAGTTCTTTGACCCGTTCGTCCCGTATCGCTTGCCGAAGTTGGGCCTGGTCGAGACCGCTTGCGGCCGGCATATTGACCCGTGCCCGAACTTGGTTCAAAGCATTCAGGGCATTTTGGGAACCACCGCTCACCTCGTTCTCCGCTTCGGCATACATTAGCAGTACGTCGGCATATCGGAATATTTTCCAATTGTTCGTCGCTCCCTGCCATGAGCCGGGCGTAAGCGAGTTCTCCCTTCGAAAATTCAGGTACTTTCGTGCCCAAACCCGGTTCAGATCGTCACCGAGCATCGTTTCCGCAAAGACATCTTGGTAGATCATGGCGCCCGGATAATTCCATAGTAGAGTGAATTTTGCCCTTGGATCTTCCGATCCATCGACGGTCTGTTCGCTGAGGAACAGGTCCAAGACCCATTGGTTTACGCTAAAGCTTTGTTGGCTGCTGTAATTACGGGGGGCAACATCGGCCTCCCAGGCCTGTGCCCGCCATACATTGCCTCCCGAACCGCCCCAGCCCCCGGTCTCGTTACCGTCGTATTGGATTTCAAACAGGGATTCCTTTGTATTCTTCAACTCTTCCGTAAAATTGTCGTTATAATTTTCGTTGAGCTCATAAATACCCGAATCGATTACCTTTTTGAATTCGGCGGCAGCTTTGGTGAAGTCGTGCGTGTACAGGTAGGACCTGCCCAAGAAAGCTGTGGCGGCACCCCAAGTGGCCCGACCAATTTCCCCTTTGGGGGGCTTGCCGTCCTGTGGCAAGTTGGCCTGGGCAATGGTGAAATCGCTTATTACGGATTCGTATGTCAGCGCTATCGTGGAATTGGGAAGGAAAAGATCGTCCAATCCACCGGCCTCCTCCAGGCTCAAGGGCGAGGTGCCCCATAGGTTGACTATATAGAAGTAGGCCATGCCGCGGAGAAAATGGGCCTCTCCCATGATCTCTTGCTTTCTGGTGGCGTCCATATCAATATCGGGCACCCGGTTGATGACTTGGTTCGCCCGTGCGACCATTTTGTAAAATTCACTATAGATCTCCCTATTTCTAGGGTTTTCCGGCCTTATGGACAGTGCCCCGGCATCGTTTACGTTGGATTGCGGAAATGGGTTGGCAATATCCGACCGGTGGATCAGATGGATACCCACCAAAATCCTTCCAAACATCGGAATGGTCGGAAGCGGTGCATATACGGCTGTCAACCCCCCTTCGGCATGCTCATCATTTTGCCAAAAACTTTCAGGGGTCGGACTGTTTGGATTCACTAAATCGAGATTATCGGTGCAACCATTGAGCGAAAAAAAACCCAAGGCAGCCAAGGTGAGAAAAACTCTTATATTACTTTTCATCTTTTATTTTTTTTAATTTTCTTTTAAAAACCTATCTGTACCCCAAAAAGGAAGTTCTTGTTGTTGGGGTATGCCCTTCGATCGACCCCGCCGTCGAAAAGACTTCCGTTTCCGTTCAAAGGCCTTCCCAGTTCGGGATCATACCCTTTGTAATCGGTAATCGTGATCAGGTTTTGGCCGCTTACATAAAACCTCAGGTTCGAGAGATAGAATTTTTCCGTAAAATCGGAGGGCAGGGTATAACCGAGCTGAAAGGTCTTCAACCTCAAATAGGAACCATCCTCGACCAAATAGTCCGATGGCCTTTTGCTAATGGCCAGGTCCCTGATCGTGGCCCTTGGGACATTGGTGTTGGTGTTTTGGGGCGTCCACGCGTTAAGGGCCTCACTTGTCTTTATGCCCCTTGTGCCATCCAAAACATGGTGGTACCGCTTGCCGTTCCATAGTTCGTTCCCTTCAACGCCCTGTATGAACAGTGAAAGATCAAAATTCCTATAGTCCATATTGAAGGCCAGACTATATTCAAAATCGGGTATGGGGCTACCCAGATAGGTCTGGTCATCATCATCGATATCCCCATCGTTGTCGAGATCCACAAAGTTCATGTCGCCGAGGACCGCATTGTCCCTGCCATCGGCGGTTATTTGATCCTGGGTCTGGTAGACACCCTCTGTCAGCAAACCGTAAAAACTGCCCACGGGCTGTCCCACATCGGTCCTTGTGGCCTGGAACCCACCTTGTGTATAACCCCCTCCGGAAATGGGATTGACACCATCCCCCAAGGCTATGACCTCATTTTCCAAGGTGTTGAAATTGACGGTAATATCGAAGTTCGGGCCATCGTTCAGCGAAAAATGCCGGTACGATCCCCCAAATTCAAATCCTTTATTGTCAATGGTGGCCGCGTTACTGGCCAGGGACCCTCCAAGACCGCCACTGAGCGGAATGGGAACACTTACCAGGATATCCTCCGACCTTTTTTTAAAGTACTCTGCGGAAAAACTGATCTTACCATCCAGAAACTCCGTATCGAAACCGTAGTTCTGTATGGTGGTGGTCTCCCATTTTAAATCGGGGTTGGCCAACTCGGTTACAATAGATCCCCCATAGACCAAGCCGCCCAGATTGTAAAAATTGCTGGTGTTCAGGGCACTGGAAGTGGCATAGTTGTTCGGATTTGCTGCACTTCCCACGTTCTGGGACCCCAGTAGGCCGTAGCTGCCCCTGAATTTTAAATTACTGACAAACCCATCTTGGGGAAAGAAATTTTCTTTGCTGATCCTCCACCCCAGTGATCCCGAAGGAAAGATGCCCCATCTGTTTTCCTCTTTGAACCTCGAGGAGCCGTCGCGGCGGACCGTGGCGCTCAGGATGTATTTTCCAGCATAATCATAGTCCAAACGACCGAGATAGGAGGTCAGTGCATTTTCCTGCAGGTTACCGGTGGTATTATCGGTATTATCGTCCGCGGCATCCAGGACCCGGAATTCATTGAAGATAAAATTGGTGCCGACCCCGCCGGCGGAACGCGCCTTGATGGACTGTGTGGTGAATCCTGCCAAAAGTGTCAGTCCGTGCTTTCCAAAAGTATTGGAATATTCCAGGGTGTTTTCCATCAGGGAGCTCAATGAGCGCAAATAGCTTTCATCCAACCTGGCGATGGTCTCGGAAGCTTCCTGCGAGGTACTCTGAAAGAAAGTAGGCTGAAATGCATAATTGTGCACCACCGAGTAATCTATGCCCAGGTTCAACTTATAGACCAGGTTTTTACTCACTTGCAATTTGGGTTGGATGGAGCCTACAAGACGATCTGTGGTTATCAGGTTGTCGTGCAAAATGGCCCTACCGTACCAGTTGATCCCCCTTGCAAGACCGTGCAGGTTGGGGTCCAGGCCGGCAAAACCGCCCTCGTTGTTCTCGTCGTAGACCGGGATGGTGGGGGGCACGGCCCCTTCCCGAATGAACCAGTTATTGGGATTGTTTTCCTCTCTGGACAGCAAAAGGCTCTGCGACATGGAGAAGACCCCTTTTTTGAAACTGGTGTTCGCCGTGACATTGTACCTTTTGAAATCCGAATCGACCACAATTCCCTTTTGGTCCAAAACTTGCCCGGATACGTAGAAGCGCGCGTTCTCGGATCCACCGGAGACATTCAGGTTGTATTCTTGGTACAGGGCGGGATTCAGGGAAAGGTCTTGCCAGTCCGTATCGATACTGGGGTCGAAGCCGGTGTCGTTCGGTATGGCCCTGGCGTCGCCGTCATTGTCGCGGGCCATGTTGTGCCAGTCGGCATATTCGCGGGCGTTCAAAAAATCCAGATACTTTGTCGGGGTCTGAAAGCCGATCTTCGTCTCCAGGTTGATCTGTACGTCCCCGATACTGCCTTTTTTGGTGGTGATCAACACCACCCCGTTCGATGCGCGGCTTCCGTAGATGGCCGCTGAGGAGGCATCTTTCAACACACTTATCGATTCGATGTCGTTCGGGTTTAAAAAGGACATGGAACCCACAATGTTCCCGTCCACCACATAGAGCGGTTGGTCATTGCCAAAGGAACCGGTTCCCCGGATGACCACATTTACCCCGGCGCCCGGCGCACCTCCATTGGTCTCTACCTTGACCCCCGGTACCCTTCCCTGCAGTACCGATGCGCTATTGGCATAGGATACTTTCTTGATTTCCTCGTTGTCCACGATGCCCACGGAACCTGTCAACAAGGCCTCTTTTTGCGTACCATAGCCAATGACCACCACTTCCTCGAGGCTCGAAGTGCTTTCCCGAAGGACAATGGTAAGGTTGGTTTGGTCGTTCACCGCCATTTCCTGTGTGGCGTACCCGATATAGGAAACCACCAAAACGGCGTTCCCATTGGCGAGATCCAACGAAAAATTACCGTCAAAATCGGACTGTACCCCATTGGTCGTCCCTTTTTCCACAATGCTGGCTCCTGGAAGCGGAGCCCCAACGACGTCGGTCACCGTGCCATTGATCCTATACTGATCGGGCGGGCCGTTCCCCTCGCGGGCGGGCACCACCACTACCGGCTCCTCTGTTTGTGCCAACTTGTGGAGGACGATTTGTTTTTTCAATACCTCGAACCCAACGTCAGTACCCGCAAACAGGGTCGTCAGTATGTTCTTTAGAGGTTCTTTTTTTACCTGGATGGTCACTTTTCGAAGGAGGTCCACATCTTTTCGGTTCAGCAGAAACTTGTAGTCGGACAATGACTCAATTTCTTGGATGACCGCTTCCACCGTGGCATTGGGCATATCCAAAGAGATCTTCTTGGATTGGGAATACGTGTTCGCCTGAATCTGGATGAGGGAGACTATTGTTAAGAACACCGTGAGCTTCATTTTCAGGCTTAATTTGAAAGTACATGCTCTTGCACCTCTTTGGTTAAAGAGTTTTTTCATAATTTAGTTGTGTTAATTGGTTTAAAATTCGTTTTAAATCATTTGTACCTAATCGGGAAATGTGTCCGCATTTTCCGATTTTTCTTTTAAAATGATCTGTGGTGGGGTTCAAATTAGTGGGTTCTATCCATACACTTTGGTTTTACGTTACTGAATGATCACTTCGTTCTGTTCTATTTTGTATTTGATGGCATAGCTCTTGTTGAACGATTCCAATATCTCTTCAACGGTCTCGATATCGAAGGTCGCATCGAACAATTGCTCGTCCAGGTTCTTGTTTTCGTTTTTTATGGTAACATTGTACTTGCGCGACAGGGCCTGTCGTATCTTTTGAAAAGTGGTGTTCCGGAAGATCAATTTTCCCTGTACCCAGCCGGTATGGATGTGGGTATCCACGTTTTCGACCGTTATGGCACCATCGGCCTTTTGCCATTCCGCCTTGAACCCGGGCTCGAGCAAAACGGCCTCGCCCTTTTCCGAACCGCCCTTTCTTTTGTGGAGCTCCACCGACCCTTCGACCAATACCGTGTTGATAGAGGAATCCTCGGGATAATGCGATACGTTGAACCGGGTGCCCAGGACCTCGATGGCCAATTCGTTCGCATTGACCACGAAAGGATGTTCTTCGTCCTTGGCGACATCAAAATAGGCTTCGCCGGTCAAGAAGACGGCCCTGTCGTGGCCCTTTAAAAAATGTACTGGATACCGGAGCGAGGTACCTGAGTTCAAAAAGACATGGGTACCGTCGGACAGCACAACATCGAACCGTTTGCCATAGGGCACGTTCAACGTGCTGTATACCGGTTTTTCGGAGGTGGGGGATTCCCGATAGGTCAATTTTGAGCCGTCCTGGTTGCCGATGACCCTTCCATTGGCATCGCGGACCTTTCGGTTTTCATCGGGATTTATGATATCCACGGTACCATCGTCCAAAACTACGGTAACGGACGTTTCCTTAGGTGCCAGCCCACTGCCATCGTCCCAAGCCTTGAAGTTGTCCTGTCGAAAAAAGAAGCCCGCGACCAGAAATACCAGTCCCACCGCGGCGTATTTCATAAGAGATCGGGCCCTTCCCAGATAGAACAATTTTTTGTCCCTCTTTATTTTCTGTAAAAGGTTTTTCTTGATCTTCTCGATATCGGGCCTGTTCATTGCCATGGTTATCTCATAGTGTTCCCGGACATATTGGTCGAAGATCTGTTTGTTGCCCTCATCGGTTATCCATTCCGACAGTAAGTTCAAATCTTCGGAATTTGCCTCGTTGGTCAGATACTTGACGATTCGTTTTTTCATTTCCGAAGAGATCATAGTTGTTCTTTAGCTCTATTAAAATGACAAGGCCCATTTGCAATACCCTAACTTTTTTGTCATTTTTTTTCCATATTTGCATTAAAGAGTATCAATTTTTATAACCAACCCATATTTTACGCATGGATTTTGACAATACCGAGATATTGATCGACCGGTTGAGAAATGGAGAGGAAAAGGCCTTCATTTACTTGGTCGATTGGTACAACCATAGGTTGTTCGGATATGCACTTACCCTGACCAACGACCATGCCCTGGCCGAGGACATATTGCAGAACGTGTTTTTGAGGACTTGGGAACAGCGCAAAAAACTTCATATTACATCCTCCCTGCAGAACTATCTTTTTAAGTCCGTGTACAACGAGTTCATCAACCAGTACAAGAAAAAGCGATCCACGATGATCTTGGAGCAAAAGTTTTTTGAGGGACTGGAAAAGGCGGTGGTGACACATGACGACAGTTCTTTGGAAAAGGTCATCGCCCGGATCACATCAGAGATCCAGGAACTGCCCCCCAAATGTAAGGAAGTATTTCTGTTGAGCAGGAAGGAAGGTTTGACGAATCTCGAAATAGCGCACCATTTGAACGTTTCCATAAAGACCGTGGAGGCGCAGATCACAAGGGCCTTCAAAATACTTCGCGACCGGCTCGATGTAAAATATGAGACCGTACTGTTCTTTTTGTTGAAAACACCCTAGGAAGGGCCTTGGGCTGGGCGCGGGACACTTTTGCAGTTTTCGAAGAGGCCATTGGACCGCTGCTATCGGTGCCCTACCATTGGTTTCGCCCGAAACCATTCGTCCCTTCGCTTTTTGGCCTTTTCGCTGGGCTCCACCCCCTTTTTTTCAAATAGCGACAGACTGTAATCGGGATTTTTCCTGAACTCCACGGTGGTCTCCCGTATTTCCCCGAACCGTTCATAGGTAAGGGGTACCTTGTCGTTGGGGGCATAGGGTTCCAGGAGCTCCCTCAATTTTGAAGCTTCGGACAGTTCAACGGCCCCCAGTCTTAGAATTTTATCGCCCTTTGTCAGTCCCGCCTTGTATGCCGGGGAACCCAATGCGGGGTATGTGGCTATCTTTTGGTCCTTTAGGGCGATCCCAAGAAACACCCCCTTATCCTTGGGGCCCATTGCCACCCCGACGCTCCCGAACAACCTTTCAAAATCGGGCATTTCACTTTTATGGATATAACGTTCAAAAAAAGCATCGCCGAATTTCCTGCCCGCGTAAGTGTTCAAGGAGGTGTGCAGATCCTGCAGGGTATACGGGACCTCCTTTTTTCCATAGGTGTTCCATAGATGTTCCATATAGCCGTCCAAGGTCAGGTTTTGCTCCCGCAGGGCCAAGTCCAGGGCAAGGGCCAGCTTGTGCCCATAGTTGTAGTAGGAGATAAAGGTGTTTCCACTGTTCACATCGTCCACCGATTCCGCGGCATCCACAAAAGGCGCCTGATAGCTCATTTCAATGGGGTTGAAAAATTGCCTGCCCGTGGAGTTCCATACGTAGTTGAAAGAGCCGGAAAGCCATTTCAGATACCCTTCCCTGCTGATCAGGCCGGCACGGCAGAGGATCAGCCCAGCGTAGTAAGAGGTAAACCCTTCGGCGAACCAGAGTTCACCGCTCATATTGGCGTTCTCAAAATCAAAGGGCTCCAAGGATGCCGGCCTAAGGCGTTCCACGTTCCAGGCATGGAAGAACTCGTGGGTTACCGTCCCGATGTTCGTGTCAAATCCCGGGTCGCCCAGGTTTCTTGTAGAAGTGCAAACGGTAGAGTTACGGTGTTCCATACCATCGCCCGCTACCTGGGGCATATAGCATGCCAAAAAAGTGTACGCCCCATGATCGAACCGGGGGAGCTCCCCAAAAACAGCTTCTTGCTGCCATACTATTTTCTTCACCTTTTCAAAGTAGGTGTCGAACTCCGCTTCCGTGCCCTTGTGGTGCAAAACAAAATTTATGGTCTGGTCGCCCACTTGGAAGGAACGTCTAGAATGGTCGCTGATTTCAGTGGGACTGTCCATAAAATGCTGCAGATCTTTCGCGTAGTAGGTATTTCCACCCAGATGCTTTAATTGCGTGGCGATCTTCCAGTCCAGATCCTCCCAGACCTCAAAGGTCACTTCGATCGCTTTTTGGGACAGACCGGGCATGTACATGAAGGTGGCCGGAATGTTCAAATGGGCATGGGTCTCATCTATTTGTGCGTAGGTGCCGTCGCCATGGTTGGCGAACAGCGTATATTGAAGGTGCACGGTGCCATCGTGCCCCTTTACCCGCCAAGCATACGGATCGGGCCTTGAGGTCTTTAGGGACCGCCCCTTGCCGTCGGTGACCCGGACATTGTAAACGTTTTTAGCAAACTCGTGCAGGGCATAGCGCCCCGGGGAGGACCTGCTCATTCTAAACTCCACCTCCCCCGTCTTCAGCCCTTTGAACGTGGCCCGTACCTCCGCTTCATGGTGTACGGCATTGTCGAACGATATGGAATATTCCGTGGCTACCTGGGCGTTTGTTGCGGGAAGCACGGTGAGGAACACAAGGGACAATAGGAAGTTTTTCATGATGGTCGCTTTTTGGTCAGGTCTTAAGGTTCGGTTCCCGCCACGGAGCGCGGTGGGTTCAGGTCCGCATTAATGACCGTGGAACGCTAAGATAGTTACAGTTTTCGATCTGAAATCGTGCGTACGGGATTTTCTGGCGCTTTTTTTTGCGAAGGGCCCGACACACCGACAGGCCCCGGGAAGTGCAATAGGGGATGCGTGAGGTATCTTTATTTTTGATGCGGGATACTGGGAGATCCTTAAAAGTTAGCTGCATTCTTTTTTAAAGTTCGCAGCATACTTATTATAAGATCGCTGCGCACTTTTTTTTTGGGAAGGCCGCGTCCCCTTTTGGGATGCCCATGGAAAAGTACCGTTCCGCCGTTCCGGTGGACAAGGGGCGCGTTTCCAAATACGGGGCGGAACCGCACCCTTGACGACCCCGTATTTATCCGGATCATGCTTTTGCATTTTCAATTGTAATGCCTACTTTTAACGGATACTTACTCAAGTTATGGCCAGTTCGTATTCGGATTTCCCATTTTTAACGTTTCGCCCTCCATCCCATCTTCCAGGAGAAGAAGGTTGATCCATTTTGATATAATATTAAGTTTTAAATAAAATCATGAAGACCAAAAAAGAGATTGAATCAGACAATTCCGGCCGTAGGGCGTTTTTGAAGAAATCGGGAATCGCCGTTCTCGGCACTTCCCTGGCGTATCCCGTGGGTGCCTTTGGGGTATCACCGGCATCTAAGGACGCCGTGCTGAAAGTAGGGTTGATCGGTTGCGGGGGCCGGGGCACCGGTGCCGCCGCCCAAGCATTGCAGGCCGATCCCAATGTTGTGCTGTCGGCCATGGGCGACGTATTTGAAGATCGTCTGGAGACCGCCCGTACCGAGTTGCTCAAGGTACTCCCGGAGAAGATCAAAGTGGATCCGGAGAACAGGTTCATTGGCTTTGACGCCTACCAAAAGGTAATAGCATCCGATGTGGACGTGGTGATATTGACCACGCCCCCGGCATTTCGGCCGGACCATCTGACCGAAGCGGTCAATGCGGGCAAGCATGTATTCTGTGAAAAACCCGTAGCAGTTGATGCTCCCGGGGTACACAAGGTCTTGGAGGCAGCGAAAATTGCCAAGGCCAAGGAGCTGTCCGTGGTCTCGGGCTTTTGTTTTCGGCACGATACGGCCAACAAGGCCATTTTTGGCCGTGTTCTGGACGGGGCCATCGGCGATATCAGGGCGATCACCACCTTCAGGCATGGTGGGGAAGCTTGGTACAAGGACCGCCAACCAGATTGGACACAGATGACCTACGAAATGCGCAATTGGTACTATTACAATTGGCTGTCGGGCGATTTTATAGTGGAACAGGCGGTGCACAGTTTGGACATGATGTCCTGGGCCATGGGGGATGTTATGCCCATTAAGGCGACCGGACATGGCGGAAGACAGGTGCGCACCGACAAAAAATATGGGAATATTTTCGACCACTTCAGCGTGGAGTTCGAGTACCCCAATGGTGCAAAGGGATATCACTTTACGCGGCAGCAGGCCGATACTTCGCACCAAAACAGCGTGGAGGCCTTTGGTACCGAGGGAAGCGCCATCGTCAACATAGGCCGCCAATACGATATCACCGGAAAGAACAAATGGTCGTTCGAGGGGGAAAGGAACAATATGTTCCAGACCGAGCACGATGTGCTCTTTGCCGCAATCAGGAGCGGCAGCCCGATCAACGACGGGGTGTCCATGGCCAATAGTACCCTGCTCGCCATTTGGGGGCGTATGGTCGGTTACACGGGCCAAACGATCACATTGGAGGAAGCCTTTAATTCGCAGGAGTCCCTGGGCCCAAAGACCGAAGAATACGATTGGGACCTGGTCTGGGAAACACCGCCGATAGCCATGCCCGGAAAAACGAAGCTAATTTAACGATATGGAATACACACCAAAGGGAGCGGTACCGCTCCCGTTATTTTTTTTCCTTCTGGCCCTGATCTGTGTAAGGGGACAGGAACGGCCCATAGTCTTTGGACAGGAAACAACGCTCGATGCACTTTTAACGACATCGGATGAACCGGGGGAGTCCATCAATTGGGTCAATGTCAATACCGACCCGGATACTTGGCGGACAGAAAAGGAGCTGCTCATTTGCAAGGGCCTGCCCATTGGGGTCATGCGTTCAGAAAAGCAGTACGAGAATTTCATCCTGATGGTGGAATGGAGGCACATGGAGGCCGGCGGAAACTCTGGGGTGTTCGTGTGGAGCGATGCGCAACCGGATCCAAAGTCCCGCCTTCCCGGGGGGGTGGAGGTGCAGATGCTCGAACTGGATTGGGTGAACCAGCATATAAAGGATGGCGTCAGGCCACCCATAGCCTACGTTCACGGAGAACTTTTCGGTGTGGGAGGTGTTGAGACCGTGCCCGACAACCCCAGGGGGACAAGGAGCAAATCCATAGAGAACCGAGCCTTGGGAAAAGGGGAGTGGAACGCGTACAAAGTAGTATGTGTCGATGGCACGATAAAGCTTTCGGTAAATGGTAAATTTGTAAATGGGATAAGCAAATCCACGGTCAAGAAAGGATATCTCTGTTTGGAATCGGAGGGAGCGGAGATCCATTTTCGGAATTTTAAGATCATCGAACTGCCGTCCGGTGTGCTCAAGGAGGGGGAGACCGCACCCGAAAAATAATACCGGGGCGTTTACCCAAGCCAAAAGATACCTGTTTGGCGGATTTCCCCTTTATACCCTAATTTTTGCCAAATGGAAGAATGGTACCACTATGTACTGCTGATAGTCGTCGGCTTTGTCGTGGGGTTCATCAATACGGTCGCAGGCGGCGGGTCCTTGATCTCCCTTCCCGTACTGATTTTTCTGGGATTGCCGCCAAGCGTGGCCAACGGGACCAACAGAGTGGCCGTGGCGATCCAAAATACCATGGCCACAGCGGGGTTTAAGAGCAAGGGGGTGTCTACCTATCCCTTTAGCATCTACTTGGGGGTCTCCGCGCTGTTCGGGGCCATTCTGGGAGCTTATATCGCGGTCGACATCAAGGGGGAGACCTTTAACAGGATCTTGGCCATTGTAATGATCGTCGTGGTACTGATAATCGTGTTCAAGCCCAAAATAAAATTGGAGGAACTACAGGAACGCGTTGTCGGCAAACACCTATGGATCGGAGTACTGGCCTTTTTCTTTTTTGGGATCTACGGTGGTTTCATCAATGCCGGCCTGGGTTTTATTATTATGTTATTTTTGCATTATGTGAACCAAATGACCTTGGTAAGAGCGAATGCGACCAAGGTAATGGTGGTGTTGATCTATACCTTGGCGGCCTTGGCGGTATTCGTGCTGAACGATAAGGTATATTGGAGCGTCGGCCTGGTCCTGGCCATTGGTAACGGTTCCGGGGCCTGGATAGCGAGCAGGTTCTCGGTCAAAAAGGGGGATGGTTTCATCAAGACCTTTTTGGTGATCATGGTGGTGGCAATGGCCATCAAACTTTGGTTTTTTAATTAATCTATAAATATCGTTTCCGCGAAATCGGAAATCGCTCTGGAAATATGGGCAATATCATAAACAGCTTGAAATGGCGCTACGCCGTTAAAAAATTCGATCCGGGGAAAGTGCTTTCCACGGAAAAGCTCGGACTGTTGAAGCAGGCGTTCAACCTGACCGCGACCTCCTACGGGCTACAGCCCATACAATTGGTGGTGGTTAGCAATAAAGAACTACAACAGCAGCTTGTACCGCACTCCTTCGGACAGGAACAAGTGGCCCAGGCCTCCCATATATTGGTCATCTGTATCGAGAACCAGGTGGACGGGGATTATATTTCCAAGTATTTCGACCAGGTCAGGCGCGTAAGGGGGACCAGCGAGGAGATCTTGGACCCCTTTAAGGAAGCCCTGGTCGACAATTTTTCCAACAAGGATACTTCGGAGATCAAAACGTGGGCCACCAACCAGGCCTATCTGGCCATGGGAAACCTGCTCACCATTTGCGCCATGGAGGAAATCGATTCCTGCCCGATGGAAGGCTTTGTTTCAGTGGACTACGATCGCATATTGGGTTTGGGGAAAATGGGGCTTGCTTCCGTATTGGTGATGCCGGTGGGATACCGGGCCGCCGATGATATGTTCTCGGATTTCAAAAAGGTGCGCAAGGATATGGACGATAGCGTGATCGAGATATCTTAACATGGATGGCCCCAATAATAAATAATCGATAGAACATGCCGGGATTCGAACTTTTTGGAGATCAGGAAAAAATACAGGTACAGGATGTATTGGACACCGGGGTGCTGATGCGCTACGGTTTTGACGGAATGCGAAAGGGGCGATGGAAGACCCTTGAACTGGAAAGGGCCCTGTCCGCCCGTCTAGGGGTAAAGTATGTCCAAATGGTGAGCAGCGGAACGGCCGCTTTGACCGTTGCCCTGGCCAGTGCGGGTGTCGGGGCGGGAGATGAGGTCATCTTGCCCACTTTTACCTTTGTTGCCAGCTTTGAATCCGTTCTGGCCGTTGGGGCCGTTCCGGTCCTGGTAGATGTGGACGACACCCTGACTCTCGACCCCCAAGCCGTGGAAAAGGCCATTACCGGCAAGACCAAAGTGATCATGCCGGTGCATATGTGCGGTTCCATGGCAGATCTGGGAGCGCTGTCAAAGTTGTGCCAAAAATACGGGCTGTTGCTCCTGGAAGATGCCTGTCAGGCGATAGGGGGCAGTTACAAAGGGAAACCCTTGGGAAGTTATGGGGACTTGGGGTGCTTCTCCTTTGACTATGTAAAGACCATAACCTGCGGTGAAGGGGGAGCGGTGGTTACCAAGCATGAAAGATATCATAAGAATGCCGATCACTATTCCGACCATGGCCATGACCATGTTGGAAACGACCGGGGAGCGGAAGACCACCCTTTCTTGGGCTACAACTATCGTATTTCCGAATTGAACGCGGCTGTGGGATTGGCACAGATCGCGCGGTTGGACGAATTCCTGTCCATTCAAAAAAAGAACTTCGCCATCCTCCGGGAAGCTTTCTCCACCATCCCCGGGATCACTTTTAGGAGAGTGCCCGACGGGGGAGAGGAGAGCTGTGCCTTTTTAAGTTTCTTCCTTCCCGATGAAGCAAAGGCAAAGGCCGCGCACCAGGCCCTGGGCGCCGCTGGAATTGACGGCTGTTTTTATTGGTACGATAACAATTGGCACTACTACCGCAAATGGCGGCACCTGATCGGAAAAAAGTCCTTGGGGAAATTACCGGAGGAGGTCCTGAACGGACTTCCCGATTACGACAGGTCCGATTTCTCCAAATCCGATTATTGGGTGGGTCGCAACCTTTCCTGTCTGATCAAGCTGGGATGGGGCGAAAGTGAAGTGCAAATGCGGGCAAAGACCATGGCCGGGGTCTTGCGGTCCGTACTTGGAGATCGGTGATCAGTAACGTACATATTCCACGATCTCCAGACCATACCCTACGATACCTACCCTCTTGGTCTGGACCGTATTGGTCAATAGGCGCATTTTACTGATGTCCAAATCGTGCAATATTTGTGCGCCGACCCCAAAATCCCTGGCATCCATATCTATTTTCGGCGCTTTGTAGATTCCTTTTTTCTGCAATTCCTTCAGTTCGGAAAGCCGGTTGAGTAGATCCAGGGCACTTGCTTCCTGATTGATGAACACAAAGGCCCCCTTTTCAGCAGCGTTGATGGCGCTGAACATATCTTCGAGCTTCTTGTTCGGATTATTGGTCAGGGTGCCTAGGATATCATTGTTCACCAAGGTGGCATTGATCCGTGTCAAGATGGGCTCCTCGGGCTTCCAACTCCCTTTGGTCAGGGCAATATGTATTTGGTTATTGGTCGTCTGCTTATAGGCACGCAATCGAAATTCACCAAAACGGGTGGTAATGTTGAAGTCTTCCTTCTTTTCGATCAAACTGTCATGTTCCATACGGTAGGCGACCAAATCCTCGATAGAGATGACTTTCAGGTCAAATTTCTTTGCCACTCCCCACAACTGTGGCAAACGGGCCATGGTGCCGTCCTCGTTCAAAATCTCAACGAGGATGCCGGCGGGCTTACAACCCGCCAAGCGTGCAAGGTCGATAGCGGCCTCGGTATGACCGGTGCGTCGCAGTACCCCTCCACTTTTGGCCCGTAAGGGAAAGATGTGCCCCGGCCTTCCCAGGTCGTGCGGTTTCGTGTCGGGATGGGTGAGCGCCAGAATCGTTTTCGCGCGGTCGTGCACGGAAATCCCGGTCGTGCACCCCTGGCCGATCAAATCCACGGAAACGGTGAACTGGGTCTGGTGCAATACGGTATTGTTCTGGACCATCATATCGAGCTGCAGTTCCTCACAGCGGTCTTCGGTAAGCGGGGCACAGATCAATCCACGACCGTGCTGGGCCATAAAATTGATCATTTCCGGGCTAACCTTTTCGGCCGCCGCGATAAAATCACCTTCATTTTCACGATTTTCATCGTCTACAACTATGATTACCTTTCCTTTTTGGATATCCGCGATGGCCTCCTCTACAGTATTCAATTGTATGTTCTTGTCCATGGTTGTGATCATGTGGTCGCTATCTTTTGCTTCTTTCGAAAAAGATTCTTAAAGTAATCGGGTATCGAACCCAAGGTCATCAAACCTTTGTCCGCGGTAGCCCTTTTGGTCAAATAAATACCCAAAGGTAGCATAATAAGGGTAGATAACCATGCCCCTAGAATGGGGTGTATGTTGTTCTCTTTCGCGTAGTTTCCCGCAAAGACGCCCACAAAATAGTAGACCAGGAACAAAATAATGGCAATGACCATGGGAAGCCCGACCCCTCCCTTTCTGATGATGGCCCCCAATGGCGCACCCACGAAAAAAAGAATGATGCAGGAAAGCGCCAATGCAAACTTTTTGTGCAAGGACAAAATGTGCATATTGTAGATTTTATATCGTTTTTGCAGCTCATCCTTCTTTCCCTGTACCGAGGCAAGGATGTTCTCAACGGAGTTTTTGGCGGAACTCATGATCTGCATTTGTTGCCACCCCTCGTACAGTCCGGTCACTTCCTCCATTTGGGTCATCTTGCCCTTGGCCGCCGCTATCGCTAGAACGGAATCTTTATAGGCCAGCATCGCGGAATCCCTACGGCTTGTGGCCCTTTGGATGGAGGGCATTCCCTTTTTGACTTTTTCCATGGAGGCCAGGGACGACGAATCTTGTGGGGTCAAGGAACTAAAACCGCCCATGCGGTTGATGATGTTTTTGGAAAAGGCCCCCAAAATCCGCAAATTGTCTTTTTTTAGGGAGTCCATGTCCTTGATCAAACGGGACACATTTTTCATCTTGTCCGTGGTCGTGTTCATCTCCGCCTCCAGATCTTGGTCCATTTCCGGAATCTCTATGTTTATCCGGTAAATTTCAAAATTGGCCCTGGTGTACGGGAATTTTCGCTTATCGGCCGATTTCTTGGTCTCGACATCTTGATACAGGTGCCCTTCTTTCAGCACCAACTGGATCACTTCGGAACTTTCGCTGCTCAGCAGTTCCCCGGTCTTTGCCTTAATGACCCTATAGTTGATGTTCGATGCCGTCTTGTCGTGGATGATCACATTTTTCAAGAACCGGTCCTTCTCCCCATATTTGTCGTCCACCTTGATGCTCATCCCCTCAAAATCACTGAAAACACCTTCCTCAATGGCGGCGGCGGGCTTTACCTTGGCAATATTCCGGCGCATATTGTAAATTTTCTGTTCCGATGCCGGAATGACATTGTTGGCGAAGTAAAAAGTGACCCCGCCCAAAATGATCACAAAGATTATGACACTGAGCATTGCGCGCTGCAGGGAGATGCCCGAAGCCTTCATGGCGGCAAATTCGTAGTTTTCGGCAAACGTGCCAAAGGTCAGGATGGACGAGAGCAGCACGGTAAGGGGCAGCACCTTTTCGGTAAGGTTGGGCATCAGGTAAAAAAGAAACTTACCGATGATGATGATATCAAGGCCCTTCCCGGCCAGGTCATCAATAAAAAGCCAGATCGTCTGGAAGATAAAGATGAACATCAATATCACAAACGAACTAAAAAAATTAAACAGGAACCTGGATAAAATATATCGGTCTAGAAGTCGCAACGGCTTAATTTCTTATGATGTAGTACCCTTCGTTCTTGTACTTGCTTTCGTCAAAAGTAAATAAGGTTTCGGACAATGGCTGATCTGTTTTAAAAGAATTAACAGTAATCGTCGTGGTCGTACCGTTTTTTCCGGTCTGTATCAATTTGTAGATGTGTTTGGTCTCCACATCGATTCCCAGCAGTATTGACGCTATTTCCGTGTTGGTGTCGATGGGCGTCAATTTTACGTACTGGATCTTTCTACCCTGCCTGTTCTGGAGAATATCCCATTGGTAGGTATGTCCCGATCTGTAAAAAGTCAGCATTTTCGAAGGAGTGACCGAATTTTCATCCTCTAGTCTGTCCTCTATGGTGACCTCCTCGTTCTCGGGCACTACGGTATACACCTTTTTACCATCGTACAATTGCTGCGAGCCCAAATAATTGAACAAGTATTTATCGCCCTTGAGTGTGACATCGCCACGGGTTTCCGAATTTACCTTCGCCTCCGCATTGTTGAGCACATGCTTAAAATCAACGTAAATATTCTCGTAGCCGCTTACCTTGTGGTATACGTCATCCAGCAGGGCCTTGGCCTTGTCCGCATTTTGGGCCACGGAAAAAGTGGTGCCAAAAATGGCCAGCACTAAAAATATGGACTTCTTCATGTTCGTTCTAAGTTTAGTTTTTTTCATTGTTCAACAACTGGTCCAGGGAACTTAGATCGCTGATCAAAACCTGTCTGGCCTTGCTGCCTTCAAAGGGTCCGACAATACCCGCAGCTTCCAATTGATCGATGATCCGTCCCGCGCGGTTATAGCCCAGTTTCAGTTTCCGTTGGATCAAAGAGGCCGATCCTTGCTGCGCCGTAATGATTACCTCGGCCGCTTCCCGGAACATCGCATCCCTGTCCGTTATGTCATAATCAATACCTGTGCCAGAATCTTCCCCCATATATTCCGGTAGTTCATAAGCTTCCGGATACGCCCTTTGGGAACCAATATATTCTGTGATCTTATCGACCTCCGGCGTATCGACAAAGGCGCACTGTATACGGGTAACATCGTTTCCTTGTGTAAACAACATATCGCCACGGCCGATCAACTGGTCGGCCCCCTGGGTATCCAAAATGGTCCTGGAATCGATCTTTGAAGTCACCCTAAAAGCGATTCTGGCCGGGAAATTGGCCTTGATGATCCCCGTGATCACGTTGACGGACGGCCTTTGGGTGGCAATGATCAAATGAATGCCTATGGCCCGGGCCAACTGGGCCAAACGGGCAATGGGGGTCTCCACTTCCTTTCCGGCCGTCATGATCAAATCGGCAAACTCGTCAATGACCAGGATGATATAGGGCAAAAACTTATGGCCGTCATGCGGATTCAGTTTACGCGACTTGAATTTTGTGTTGTATTCCTTGATGTTGCGCACCATGGCCATCTTCAGCAATTCGTAGCGATTGTCCATTTCGATACAAAGCGAATTCAAGGTATTGATGACCTTGTTGTTATCGGTGATGATGGCGTCCTCCACGTCGGGGAGCTTCGCCAAAAAGTGCCGTTCTATCTTGTTGTACAGGGTAAGTTCCACTTTTTTTGGATCGACCAGTACAAATTTTACCTCTGCGGGGTGTTTTTTGTAAAGGAGGGAGGTCAGCACGGCGTTCAGTCCGACCGACTTCCCCTGACCCGTTGCCCCTGCCATGAGCAAGTGCGGCATTTTCGCCAGATCGACCACAAAGGTCTCATTGCTAATGGTCTTTCCAAAGGCGATGGGCAACTGCATCTCCGCTTTTTGGAATTTGCTGGAAGCGATTACTGACCGCATGGAGACAATGGTCGCGTTCTTGTTCGGAACTTCGATACCTATCGTTCCCTTTCCAGGAATGGGTGCGATAATGCGGATGCCCAAGGCGGCCAATGAAAGCGCTATATCGTCTTCGAGGTTCTTTATCTTGGAAATGCGTATGCCCGCATCGGGAACGATTTCATACAAGGTCACCGTAGGGCCGATGGTGGCCTTGATCTGGGCTATACCGATCTTGTAGTTGCGGAGGGTCTCCACGATCTTGTTCTTGTTACTCTCGAGTTCTTCTTGGTTGATGGTAATCCCACCGGTGGCACCATGCTGGTCCAAAAGATCAATATGGGGAAACTTGTAGTGCCCAAGCTCCAAGGTTGGGTCGAATTCGCCAAAATCGTCCACGAGGCTATCGGCTATATTGCCTTTCTCTTCCTTTTCGACCACGATTTCCTTTACCTCCATGGCCAGTTCCTCTTTCAATTCCTCTTCCACCTCGGGGGTACGCACCTCAAAATTGTCCTGGGGGGCTTTCTCCAGGGGCGGGATATCTTTTTTGTGGGTATAGGTGTCCAGGACGACCGGGGTTTCGTCCTCGGGGTCCAGTACCAGTGTGGTGCCCGTGGTCGTGGCCGTTTTTTGGGACTTTGCTTCTGGATCCTTTTTTGTTGTAAGGTAGTCGAGCAAGTGGTCGGGCGAAAATTTGAAGAAGCGGACCAGAATGAATATCAATCCGAACAAGAGAATAAGGAAAACACCGATCTTGCCTGTATAGTCCTGTAGAAAGTCGTTCATCTCATGGCCCACCAGACCGCCCCACAAAGGTCTTTCCGCAGCAAAGAATCCCAGGGCGATCGATATCCAGATCATGAACAAGAGCCCCCATATCCATTTTTTGATCAATCCCTGCTTGGTAAGGCTTAGGAACATGTTCAGACCGGTCAGGAAGAGCAGGGCGGTGATGATCAATGAAGCCAATCCGAAACCTTTGTACATAAAAAAGTGGCTTACCGCGGCCCCAAATTTATTGAGCAGGTTTTCGGCCTGCTCGTTTCGGTCCGGGAATTCGCTCAACAGGCTCTGATCGTCCTGCCAGGTAAAATAGAAGGAGACGAAGGAAAAGAACAGGGCGACACTGAAAAGCATTAGGAGGCTTCCCAGTATGATCTTATTTTGTTTGGATATCTTGAAAGGCGCTTTTTTTTTGGTAGTTCTCCGTTTTGCCTTTGTTGCCTTCTTTGCCATTAAAATTCGGGTTCTGAGGTCAAAAGTACAAATTTAGCGGTGAAGGGGTCAAAAAAACTTGGGAAGATAGATGATCAGACCAATGATAGCGGAGGCTATGGACACCAGCATCACGGCACCCGCGGAAATGTCCTTGATAAAGCCGATTTTCGGATCGTGCTCGGGTTGTATGAAATCCGCGATTTTTTCCACGGCAGTATTCATGCCCTCAATACCCAGGACAAGGGCAATGGCCAAGATTTGCAGGATCCATTCTGTCGCCGTAAGGTCAAAATAGAAGCCGACGGCCGTCATTACGATGGCGATAAAGACCTGTATTTTTATGCTGGCCTCGGTGCGAATCAAAAGAATGGCCCCGCGAAATGCGAAGCCCACGCTTTTGACCCTGTTTTTTAAAAAGGATTCCTTAGGCATTTTTCAGGGCTTCAAGGGCCGAATCATAATTGGGCTCATCCACGGTTTCAGGGACCTGTTCCGTATACACTACGTTTCTGCTTTCGTCGAGCACCACCACGGCCCGGGAGTGCAGTGGCGCCAAGGGGCCATCTGAAAACTGCAGTCCGTACGACTTACCGAAATTCCCGTCCCTAAAATCGGACAACATTTCCACATTCTTGATTCCCTCGGCCCCACAAAAACGGGCTTGGGCAAACGGAAGGTCCTTGGAGATACAGAGCACCACGGTGTTGTCCAGATCGGACGCTTCTTTGTTGAATTGTCGTACCGATTGCGCACAAGTACCGGTATCGATACTTGGAAAGATGTTCAGGACCACCTTCTTTCCATCAAAATCACCAAGGGATGCGCTTGATAAATCTACTTTGGTGAGGTTGAAATCCGGGGCCGCACTGCCCTTGGAGGGCAATTCCCCGATAGTATGTATTGCATTTCCTTTCAGTGTTACTGTTGCCATAGCTATATTTTAATATTTTGCGTGAAATTAAAAAAAAGTAAGGGGATATGTAAGCGTTTTAAAAATAAAAGTCCGTTGCTGGAGGAGGGGACATCCATAGGTCTAAACCGGCTCCCCCGCGGTCGAAGCGGTGGTCAATTGCTTGATCTTGATCTGGAAGGCTGCGAATATGAGCGTCATAAACGGACTCAACCAGTTGAAGATGGCGTAGAAAAAATATTCCCCTACGCTCACACCGAGAACCCCGCTATGATAGGCACCACAGGTATTCCATGGAATCAATACGGAGGTCACGGTCCCGGAATCCTCCAAGGTCCTGCTCAGGTTTTCAGGGGCTAACCCCCGGTCCTTATAGGCTTTGGAAAACATTTTTCCCGGTACCACGATGGCGAGATATTGATCGGAAGCGGTGACGTTCAGGGCGAGACAACTGCCCACCGTGCTCGCAAACAGTCCAAAGGTGGTCTTGGCCATGCCCAAAAGGGCTTTCGTAATCCTGGAGAGTGCACCGATGCCGTCCATTACGCCCCCGAAGACCATGGCGCAGATGATCAGCCAAATGGTGCCCAACATGCCCTCCATGCCCTTGGCGGAAAAAAGGTCGTCCAGGGCAGCGTTATCCGTTGCTATGGATGTCTTTACCGTGATTGCATTAAGGACCCCCTTGTAGGCCGAAATAAAATTAAGCTGTTCGGAACCGCCAATTGTCGCAACGATCGTAGGTTGGAAAATCAATGCAAAAACGCCGCCCAATAATGTCCCGATAAGTAGTGCCAATAGGGGCGGGGCCTTCTTTACAATCAAAAAAACCACGACCAGGGGAACCAAGAACAACCAGCCGTTGATATTAAAGGAGGCATCGATGGAGTCCAAAATGGCCTGGGTGTCGGTGGTCCCAGAGGTACTTATGGTAAAGCCGAGAATAATGAACACGGTCAAGGCCACCAGATAGGTAGGTACCGTGGTCATGCTCATGTATTTGATATGGCTGAACAGTTCCCCGCCGGCCATGGCCGGGGCCAGGTTGGTGGTATCGCTCAAGGGGGAGAGCTTGTCCCCAAAATAGGCCCCCGACAGTACGGCACCGGCCGTCATTCCCAGCGAAATGCCCAGGGCGCTGCCGATGCCCACCAAAGCGATCCCTACGGTGGCCGAGGTGGTCCAGGAACTACCGGTCGCTATCGAAATGATGGAACAAATGATCACACAGGCCGCTAAAAAGATGGTGGGATTCAAAATCTGGAGCCCGTAATAGATCATGGAGGGAATAATACCGCTGATCAACCAGGTGCCTGAAAGTGCCCCGACCATGAGGAGAATGAGCAGCGCACCCGAGGTGGATCGTACATTTTCGGCCACCTCGGTCATCATCTGTCGGTAAGATACCCCGTTGAAATGGCCCACTATGGCGGCGATCGCCCCGCCCAAGAGCAGAATGAACTGGTTGGAACCGCTCAACGCCTCATCCCCATATACAAAGACGTTATAGGCCAACATACCCACCAACAGAAATACCGGAAGCAAGGCTTCCCAAATATTCAATTCCCTGTTTTCAATGATCGTTTCGTCTTGGGGTGTTGTGGGCTCTATGTTCTGGCTCTCCATAAATTTTACCTTGGTTATGGAGTAATATTACGATTTTGATGCGGTACCTGCAAATGGGTCGGCCAAATGGTTTTTGGAGCTGTTCCGGCCACGCCGACCTTGGAATTTTCTAGTGGGAAAAGCGTATGCGCAACCTGTCCCGAGTGTTGGAGGCAGTATGGAATACCGCCGGGCCAAAACGATCCTTGGATCGCACCGCCTGTTTTTTTAGCGTAGGTATACGCATTGTCCAACGGCAAAACATTCGTATTTTTGTGTCTTGGAATCCAGACGGATTCCGTTCAGAAAATACCCGATATTAACAAAATCATACTATGACTCAATACGATGTAGCCGTAATCGGCTCGGGCCCTGGAGGCTATGTGGCGGCGATTCGTTGCGCCCAACTGGGAATGAAGACCGCAATTATAGAAAAATACAGCACCTTGGGGGGGACTTGCCTGAACGTGGGCTGTATCCCTTCCAAGGCTTTGTTGGATTCTTCGCACCATTACGAGGATGCCATAAAACACTTTGAGGAACATGGTATTCAGATTCCGGGACAGGTTAAAGTGAACCTGGAACAGATGATCGCCAGGAAGCAGGGAGTGGTCGACCTGACCACAAAGGGCATTCAGTTTCTTATGGACAAAAACAAAATTGATGTTTACGAAGGATTGGGGAGTTTTAAAGACGCGACCCATATCAACATCAGGAAAAATGATGGAAAGACCGATACCATCGAAGCTAGGCACACCATCATTGCCACCGGCTCCAAACCCTCCACTTTGCCATTCATCGAGATTGACAAGGAGCGGGTAATCACCTCGACGGAAGCTTTGAAACTTACAGAGATCCCAAAACACATGATTGTGATAGGAGGTGGGGTCATAGGCCTTGAATTGGGGCAGGTGTATAAAAGATTGGGTGCCCAGGTAACGGTGGTAGAGTTCATGGACCGAATCATACCGGGCATGGACGCCGCATTGTCGAAGGAATTGATGAAGGTGATGAAGAAACAGAAGGTAAGCTTCAATCTTTCCCACAAAGTAAAATCCGTTGAACGAAAGGGAAAGGAAGTCATTGTTAAGGCTGATAATAAAAAAGGCGAAGAAGTGGTATTGAAGGGTGACTATTGCTTGGTCTCCGTGGGGCGTCGGCCCTATACCGATGGTTTGAACGCCGCAGCGGCAGGGGTGAAGCTGACGGACAGGGGCATGGTCGAAGTGAACGAACATCTACAGACGAACGTTGCCAATATCTACGCCATTGGCGATGTGGTCCGAGGTGCCATGTTGGCCCACAAAGCGGAAGAGGAGGGTACGATGGTCGCGGAAATTTTGGCGGGACAAAAACCACATATCGATTATAATTTGATTCCCGGTGTAGTGTACACCTGGCCGGAGGTGGCGGCCGTCGGCAAGACGGAAGAGGAGCTGAAAGAAGCGGGTGTCGAATACAAAGTGGGACAATTTCCCATGCGGGCCTTGGGCCGTTCCCGGGCCAGCATGGATACCGATGGGTTTGTAAAAATATTGGCCGATAAAAAAACGGACGAAGTCCTGGGTGTCCATATGATAGGTGCCCGTTGCGCCGATTTGATCACAGAAGCGGTCACGGCCATGGAATTCCGGGCTTCGGCCGAGGATATTGCCCGTATGAGCCATGCGCACCCTACCTATGCCGAAGCGGTGAAGGAGGCCGCCCTAGCTGCGACCGCCGACAGGGCGTTGCATATTTAACAAGAATGTTCCATACGAAGTAAACCCCATCACGCTATGGGGTTTTTTTATAGGGCATTGTGCGACCCGTCGCAATAGGGCGGGTTTTGGGTCTGCTTGCAGGTGCAGAGCCAAGCTTCTTCGTTTTCGGCATTAAAACCCAGTGCACCGGGTTTGTTATGGACTCTGTGCGTGCCGTCGCAAAAGGGCTGGCCCTCGCTATGACTGCAGGTGCACCAAGCATAGCGTTTGTCTTTTTCCAAATCCACTCTGATCGGGGCGTATTTTTTCTTTTCCATGTAAAAAGGATTTTGTTGTTACGAAGATAACAAAAGTGGTGCAGGTCCGGTCTATCCCTTGGCAAGCCCAAACAAGCGCAGTGCCTTGGAAAAAGCCGTCTTTAGAAGTTCCGCCGCATGGGGCATGAGCCGTTCCGATTTTGATCGGGCAAACCGCAAGGCAAGCGTAGTGTTCGATTTGATGGACGGCCCGTGTCGGTCATATTGCAGTGCCAGATAGGAGCAGGCTACCATAAAGGCCAACGCTCCAACAATAGCGGTAATGGGGGAGACCGAGTGGTTAAAGAAGCGGTACAGTCCCATTCCCGTAAAACTTCCATATAGGATGATGAAATGGATGACGTAAATGGAAAGGGTATTTTGCCCAATCTTCAATAAAGTGGCGTTCTTCAGCATGCCCCTGAACAACATGAACACGGCAAAGACCAAGAACACATCGCCAAGGCGAATGAACAAATAATTATTGAAGTAAATATCGGCAAACAACTGGACACCGGTCATTCTTGACAGTTCCAAAAACAAAATGGAGGAATAAAAGACCAATCCCATCCCGACAAGCGAAGCGATTCCAATGGCTACGGGGTAGAGGTACCTGAAATCTTTGAACCTTGTGAACAAAATGGATAAAAACGCCCCAAAGGCGGCATATCCAAACCAAGGGAAAATGGTAAATACAGAGCCATTGCTATGGGTAAAATAATTGGCCAGGGCGTCCGGTAAAAAAACCAGGTTCCAATCGCTGTAGATCGGTTCAAAAAGAAAAAGTACCAGGGAGGCGCCCATCAAGAGGATGGGGAAGACCCACTTTCTTCTTTGGGTCAGCAAATAAATGCCGATGATGCCCAGGATGGAAAGACCGATACAGTGCAATACGTCCACCAAAAGGAAGGAGTCGTAGATCTCTCCACTGAGGAGCCCAAAAAGGTTCATTCGAAGTAGATAGCCAATGATAAGAAGTTGCAGCCCCCTGCGGATGCCTTTGGCTACCCGGGGATTTTCCCAACCTGTCTTGTCGCCCCGAACCAAAAGATAGGTAAAGATAAAACCGGAGACGGTGAAGAACACAGGAGCGGTGATGCCCCTAAAATATTTCCAAACCGAAAAGAGCATATTGCCATTGTCCCGAAAGGCATTGTCCAAGAGGCCATCGACAAAATGACCCTGTAGCATCATCAAGATTGCCCAGGCGCGCATGGCGTCTATAAAAAATAATCTGGCCGTTTTCTTTTCCACTGGTTTTGGTGCTGCGCACTTTTTTTTGTATCACCCTATATACTTGTACAACAGTGCTTTTGGATGTTTTGTGCGTCAAAATTAGACAAAATACGAACAACTCTATGGATTTTGCGGTAATTTCGGCTTCTAGATCTGTTAAACGCATTTATGGTGGCAATATTGGAGTTTTCCAAGGGAGATTTCCGAAACTTTTTCCGAATAGGGGATAAAATCCGGGCTTCCGGGATGGGGTGCCCGGCTTCCTTTCAAAATTTTCGTGGGAAAGGCAGCTCTTTGTCAATGCCCCATCAAAGGAATCTCGATCTGTGTACCAAAAAAGTTCGAACCAAATAATTGCCCTTGAGAACAACGGTATCTTTTGAACTTGCCCATGTCGAAAAATTCAAGGACCGGCTTTTGGAATGGTCCGGGCAGTTTACCGAGGTGCTTTGGCTGGACAGTAACGCCCATATCGACGCCTACGGTTCTTTCGAAGCGATTTTGGCGGTAGATGCCCTTACCATGCTCCAAACGGACGCCCAGGACGCCTTTGATGATCTAAAGGCCTATCAAGCCAGCACCAGGGATTGGATTTTTGGGTATCTCTCCTACGACCTGAAGAATGATGTGGAAAAGCTGAAGTCCCAGAACCCGGATGGCCTCGGCTTTCCCGACCTGTATTTCTTTCAACCTAAAAAAATGATGCGCATTCGTGGGGATCGGATTGATTTTTTGTACCTGAAGATGGTAGAAGACGAGATAGAATCCGACTTCAAGGCCATTTCGGAGCAGCCAATTCCAGAAAAGGGGCATGCCGCAACACGCAGTGATATCCGCATTAAAATGGGGATTTTTAAAGATGAATACTTCAGCCGAATCGCCAGGATGTTGGAGCATATCCACCGGGGCGACATCTATGAGGCCAATTTTTGCCAGGAGTTCTATGCGGAAGGAACAAGGATCAACGCCTTGAGGACCTATGAAAAACTGAACGCGATATCCAAGGCCCCTTTTGCCTGCTTTTTAAGGTCGGGTGATCGGTATATGCTATCTGCCTCTCCGGAGCGTTACTTAAAACGGATGGGGACAAAGGTCATTTCCCAGCCGATCAAGGGTACCGCAAGGCGTTCCAGAGACCCAAAAACGGACACCAGATTGGCAAATACCCTGAAGATGGACGAGAAGGAACGCGCTGAAAATATAATGATCGTCGACCTGGTAAGGAACGATCTGTCCAAAAGTGCCCTAAAGGGAAGCGTGAAAGTAGAGGAGCTATGCGCCGTATATTCCTTTGAACAGGTGCACCAGATGATTTCGACCGTCAGTGCGGAGGTGCCATCGGACCAATGTCCCGTGGAACTGCTCAGGGAAAGCTTTCCCATGGGCAGTATGACCGGCGCGCCCAAAGTCTCTGCCATGAAGATAATCGAAGGGCTCGAATCTTTTAAACGTGGATTGTACAGCGGCGGTGTAGGCTACTTCTCGCCCCAAGGGGATTTCGATTTTAATGTGGTCATTCGCAGTATTCTGTACAATGCCGATGCAAAATATGTTTCGTTTTCGGTGGGAAGCGCGATAACGGCCAAGGCATCCCCGGAAAAAGAGTACCAGGAGTGCCTGCTAAAGGCCAAGGCCATGCGTAAAGTGCTGGAGGGGTAACGGACCAAAGCCAACTAAAGATCAATTGCCAATGCAGTCACAGGAATTCCAATTCGAAGCTTTCAACGTCCACCTGTTCGGTTGTGGTGTTAGACCGGAACACGTAAAAGGAGTGGTCGTATTGGTGCACGGTTTTGGGGAGCACTCCGGCAGATATTCGAAAAAGGTGGTCCCTATGTTGCTGGATTGTGGATTGGCCGTAGTGATGTACGACAACATTGGTCATGGAAAATCTGGAGGGAAACGCGGACATTGCCCGAGTTATGAAGCGCTTTTGGATATTTTGGGAACGGTAATCGATAAGGCCCAAGGTCTGTTTCCCAACATCCCCCTGTTTTTGTACGGACATAGTATGGGCGGAAATTTGGTACTCAACTTCGCCTTGAGGCGAAATAGGCCCCTGGGAGGGATAATCGCTACCAGTCCGTACCTTCGACTGTCCTTTCAGCCTCCCAGATGGAAGATGGTCCTGGGAAAATTGCTGTTGCACCTTCTGCCGTCTTTGACCTTGCCAAGCGGATTGGACCCGAAAGGCATTTCACGGATTCCAGAGGAGGTCAGGGCGTATCAAACGGACCCCTTGGTGCACGACCGAGTAAGTCCGATGTTTTCCTTTCCGGTAATGAAGGCAGGGGAGTGGGCCATTGTGAATGCCCCGCAATTGAACGTGGATACCCTGTTGCTTCACGGGACCGGAGATCCCATTATTGATTTTCAGGGTACCCAGGAATTCTATGACCGCTCAAAAAACACCCACTTGGAACTGTTCGAGGGCGCATATCACGAACTGCATCACGACCTGTGCCGAGATGAGGTGTTGTCCTTGATCGCCTCTTGGCTGGACCGTAAAGCCCAAGGGCAAATTGCAGGACCTTGACCCAGGAATACCGGTCGGTACCAAAACCCAAAGGATGTGGTTTGCCACTTTCCATGGCATGGTCCGCAGACGGGGTTCCCCATTTCCGTATTTGACCCCGGTGCTTTGTCGTTCATACCTCATATATCTTCCTTAACTTTGTGGGGTGCTCGAGCAATTTCAAAACCATATCGCAAACGAGTTTCCGCGCCTGCTAAAGGAACCCTTTTTATTGGCGTGCAGTGGAGGGGTGGACAGTGTGGCCCTAGTGCATCTTTGTGCCGGTTGCCACATGGATTTTGCCATCGCCCATTGTAACTTTCAATTGCGGGGCGAGGCCAGCGACGCGGACGAGCGCTTTGTTACGGACTTAGCAAGCCGATTCAATAAAAAATTATACATAAATAATTTTGATACAATTAATTGTGTTGACAAAAGTAAAGGATCACTTCAGATGGTTGCGAGGGCACTTCGCTACGATTGGTTCTCCAAGATAATGGAGGAGGAAAAGATTGGTACGTTGGTTACCGCCCACCATGCCGATGATGCCTTGGAGACCTTTATGATCAACCTGTCAAGGGGTACCGGTGCTGACGGACTTTCAGGAATCCCCTCAAAAACCAATAGGATTTCAAGACCGTTGCTGATCTTTTCACGGGAGCAGATCACGCAGTATGCCAAAGCTGGGAAAATTTCATGGCGGGACGATGAAAGCAATTCAGATACCAAATACCTCCGGAACAAGATCAGGCACCAAATGGTGCCCTTGTTAAAAGAGCTACATCCAACTTTTTTGGAAAATTTCAAATTGACACAGCGCCATCTTTCCGATACTGTGGCCATTGTGGAAAATCATACTATACAACTCAAGGCCAGTCTTTTTGAACCTTGGGACGGCCTAATTCGGATCAATGTCCGTGATTTGATGCAATTACAGCCACAAAGGGCCTATTTGTACGCTCTTTTCAAAGGGTACGGCTTTACCGCTTGGAGCGATGTTGTGTCGCTGTTAACAGCCCCTAGCGGTAAAGAGGTGCGGTCCAAGACCCATCGCTTGGTAAAGGATAGGGACCATCTTTTGCTGGACGAACACCATCCTCCCAATCTTGGGGCCTATACTATTCGGGAAGACCAAAGGGGAATTGATCTCCCCGTCCATTTGACCATCGAAGCGGTGGACGGTATGGGCAAAACCTCGAATAATGTACTATATGTCGATAAAAAAACGTTAAAGTACCCACTGACGGTCAGGAAATGGAAAAAAGGCGACTATTTTCATCCCCTGGGAATGGGGGGCAAGAAAAAATTGTCGAAATATTTTAAGGATGAAAAAATCGATGTCATTTCCAAGGAAAGGCAGTGGTTGCTCTGTTCTGGGGACAAGATTGTTTGGGTAATTGGAAAGCGGGCCGATAGGCGGTTCAAAGTGTCGGACGAGACCGAACATGTATTGAAATTTACATTAAATAAATGAAACAGATATCGCTATACATACTGCTGTTTTTTAATATGTTATCATTATTTTCTCAGGATGATGAGAACCCGGTTCTCTGGTCCCATGAGATCGATAGGATTTCCGAAACGGAATACAAGCTGGTCTTTAAGGGAACGATCTATGAGGGATGGCACGTATATTCCCAGTTCACGGCCGATGGAGGTTCCCTGCCCAGTGAATTCACGTTCGATAAGGCGGGACAGGATTACGAGTTGATCGGAGGAACCGAAGAAAGTGAGACCATAACGGAATACAGTGATATCTTTGAAGTGGACGAGACCTTCTTCAAAGGGCAAGCGGTCTTTACCCAGCACATCCGAATAGTAAACCCAAACTTAAGACAAATAGACGTAAATCTCTGGTATCAAGTATGTAAGGAGGTATGTATACCCGCTAGCATGGATTTCAACTTCGTCCTGGATGGGGGAGCGGTAGTACTGGAGGAAAGGACACTGGACGAGCGCAGTCTGGCTCTGGGTAGGGCACTTCGTCTGGAACTGAAGAACAAGGAATTGCTCCAAAAGGGGGACAATGGCACCCTGAACGACAGTTCGAGCGGTGTCTGGACTATTTTTGGTCTTGGTTTTCTGGGGGGGCTGATCGCTCTGTTGACCCCCTGTGTTTTCCCCATGATTCCCCTTACCGTATCCTTCTTTACGAAACAGTCCGAGAATAAACCAAAAGGTATGTTCAATGCGCTGTTGTACGGATTTTTTATCGTATTGATCTACTTTTTACTGAGTCTGCCATTTCATTTGTTCGATTCGGTGGATTCACAGATTTTGAACACCATTGCCACGAATACCTGGCTGAACATTGCCTTCTTTGCGATCTTTGTATTTTTTGCGTTTTCCTTTTTTGGATATTACGAGCTCACCCTACCCAGTTCGTGGGCCAACAAAATGGACAAGGCCTCGACACGGGCCGGTGGATTCATAGGAATCTTTTTTATGGCGGTGACCCTTGCCATAGTGTCCTTTTCCTGCACAGGTCCCATTTTGGGTGGATTGTTGGGCGGTACGGCTTTGGCGGAAGGGGATGTGGCCACCAACCTTTCGGCGGGCATGACCGGTTTTGGCGCGGCCCTTGCTCTGCCCTTTGCCCTGTTCGCCCTTTTTCCTGCCTGGTTGAATTCCCTTCCGAAATCCGGGGGGTGGATGACCACGGTTAAGGTGGTTCTTGGCTTTTTGGAGCTGGCTTTCGCTTTGAAGTTCCTTTCAAATGCGGATCTGGTAGGCCATTGGGGAATTCTGAAACGAGAGGTCTTTATAGCGCTATGGATCGTACTGTTTGTTCTTTTGACGCTGTACCTGTTCGGTGTTTTCCGGTTTCCGCATGATGGGCCCAAACAAAAATTGTCCACTGTCCGAAAAGGGGTCGGACTGGCCAGCTTGGCCTTCGCGGTTTATCTGAGCCTTGGGATGGCGAAGGTAACCGATTTAAAGCTGTTGAGCGGACTTCCGCCGCCGGATTTCTACAGTGTTTTTGAGCAAGAAAGCGATTGCCCCCTGGGTATTGATTGTTATAAGGACTTTCAGGAGGGGGTCGCCCATGCCAGGGCGGTCAACAAACCCATTTTGCTGGATTTTACCGGTTGGGCCTGTGCCAATTGCCGGAAAATGGAGGAAAACGTGTGGAGCGATCCCGACATCTATCCGTTGATCAAAGAAGACTATGTGCTCATTTCCCTGTACGTGGACGATAGTGCCAAACTGCCCGAAGGCGAGCAATTTGATTATAAATTCGATACGGGGCGCGTAAAGACCATAGAAACCATAGGGCAGAAATGGGGAACGTTCCAGACCTTGAATTTTGGTGCAGCCTCGCAACCGTATTATGTGCTGTTGTCGCCCGATTTGGAACTTTTGAACACCGCGATCCAGAATTCGGATGCAGAGGCCTATGGGGTCTGGTTGCGGAAAGGCCTTAGCACGTACCGGCAATTGGTCCAGAACGACACTTCACTGCCCTAATTTTTTTGCTTTTTTGCGCTCTTATTTGGTTTCGCAATAGCTTTAAAAAACTTATCTTTCGTGGTAAACGAAAAGAATGAAGCGTTTGAAGAGATTGGGGTGGGCCCTACTTGCCATAATTGGGGTATTGGCATTGGGTGTCGGTATATTCATATATGCCCATAGACCCGACTATGACGGGGAAAGGCAATTGGAGAAGCTGTCCGATACGGTGAGCGTTTACTTCGACACCTATGGTATTCCACACATCTACGCGCAAAATGAACTGGATGCTTTTCGGAGTCTAGGCTATGTACATGCCCAGGACCGGTTGTGGCAAATGGAACTTTTGCGTCGTATAGGCAAAGGGGGACTGTCGGAAGTCTTTGGAAAGGATTTGCTCCGTACGGATCGGTTCTTTCTCGCCCTAGGTATAGATGACGCTTCCATGCAGACGGTTTCCCATGTCGATGGAAACGATCCGGCCATACAGCTTTCCCAAGCCTATTTGGACGGGATCAATCAATTTATCGCAACCGGCCCGACACCCGTGGAGTTTTTACTCACCGGTCTGGAAAAGCAGGCTTTTGAGCTGAAGGACATCTACAATATTTTGGGATACATGGCCTTTAGTTTTGCACAGGCCCACAAGACCGATCCCCTGCTCACCGATATCAAGAACCGTTGGGGCGTGGACTATTTACAGGATTTGGAAATTGATGTGGACCCCAAAACCACGTGGATCCAGAACCATGATCCCAAAGCATCGGATTCGTTGCAAAATGGGGTAGCCCAGGTAATGAAATCCCTTCAGGATCTATCCATTCCCTTGTTTGAAGGCAGTAACAGTTGGGTCATTGCTCCGGAAAAGACGAAGAACGGAAAGGTAATCTTTGCCAACGATCCCCATATAGGCTTTTCCCAACCTTCGGTTTGGTACGAAGCCCATGTGATCACCCCGACTTACGAGAAATACGGATATCATTTGGCGGGTGTGCCCTTCCCGATATTGGGGCACGACCGGGAATTGGCCTATGGTATGACGATGTTCGAAAACGATGATGTCGATTTTTACTACGAAGAACCCCATCCTACCGACAGCACCAAGTACCGCGCGGGCGATGGTTGGGCGTCCTATAAGACGGTTACAAAGACGATTAAGGTAAAAGATGCCCCTGAAGTGGATTTTGTTTACCGAAAGACGGACCGGGGCCCTATTTTGACCGGGATTGCCGATCAGATCACCGAAGACAGGCCCATCTCCATGTGGTGGATCTACACCCAAAGGGAGAACAAGATCGTGGATGCGCTTTATGGGATGTCGCATGCAAGGGATATGAATGCGTTTCAAGGCGAACTGCGGAAAATCCATGCCCCCGGATTGAACATCATGTACGGCGATGCCGAGGGGAATGTGGCATGGTGGGCCACTGCCGGCTTGTACCGTATTCCGGACAGTGTACACACTAAGTTCGTGCAGGAGCGCGGATCGGGGATTTCCCCGGATAAGGAGTATCTCGATTTCTCGGAGAACCCACGGGCCATCAACCCTCCCTGGCACTACGTTTATTCGGCGAACAACCAGCCCGATTCCATTGCGGGAATGCTCTACCCCGGGTACTATTTACCCGAAAACAGGGCCAGGCGAATTGTGGAGCTGCTCGAACCCAAGAATGATTGGGACCTGGAAGGGGTCGGACAAATGATAACGGATGCCACCTCGGCCACAAATCCCGCGGTCATAAAGGACTGGTTGAAGATATTGGACCTCCGAAGGCTATCCCAAAAAGAACTGGGCGTTCTGGACGGCCTGAACGATTGGAAGGGGGATTATCCATTAGAGAGTGTGGATGCCACCATTTTTGCCCGTTGGCTGTACTTTTTTCTGGAACACACCTTTAAGGATGAACTTGGCGAGGATGCCTTTGAACAATTTTTGACGACCCATTTGCACAAGCGCGTAATCGCACCTATCTCAAAAAAACCGAATTCGGTATGGTGGGACGATGTCGCGACCAAGGACACCGTAGAATCCCAACAACAAATTGTCCAAAAGGCGTTGGGCAGTGCTTTGGCCTCTTTGGAGAAGGACCTTGGAACGGACAGTAGTGGATGGACCTGGGGCAGGGTACATCGCTTGGAGCACCAGCACCCCATGGGACAGGTGGAATTCTTACGCCCTTTCTTCAATGTGGGGCCCTTTCCCGTATCCGGTACCCGGGAGGTCATCAACAATATGTTCTTTGGATATGATGGCGATGGCCTTTACGATGTGGGCTCCGGCCCTTCGACCAGACGGATCATCGACTTTTCGGATGTGGAAAACAGCATGGGCATTCTTCCCACGGGACAGTCGGGGAACTTGTTCAGTCCACATTATGACGACCAAGCGGAAATGTTCGTAAACGGAGCGTTTCGGAAGATGATGATGAACAAGGAAGAGATCCAAAGTACATCAAGAAATGTGCTGGACCTGGTTCCAGGGAACGATTGAACCACTCCCTTGTCCTTTTGACCCAGTGCACCCTCCGCCCGAAGCGAATGACTTTGCACCACAAAACCCTTCCGGTGTATTAAATCCCGTACTGCAAGCTTTATGCGGCGAACACCACTATCTTGACTTCCCTGACTTTCAGGTATTAGCGATATTTCTTCGAAGCACGGAACTATGCTGACAAAGGTTTTCGGAAGTGCTGTTTTTGGAGTGGAGGCCACTACGATCACGGTTGAGGTTAATGTGGATATTGGTGTCGGGTACCATTTAGTGGGTCTGCCCGATAATGCCATAAAGGAGAGCAATTACCGTATCGCGGCGGCGCTCTTGAACAATGGGTACCGGATTCCGGGCAAAAAGATCACCCTGAACCTGGCCCCTGCGGACCTTCGGAAAGAAGGATCGGCCTATGACCTTACCCTGGCCGTGGGAATCCTGACCGCTTCGGGACAGATACAATCCCAAAATTTGGAAAACTATGTCATTATGGGCGAACTTTCCCTTGATGGTGGCCTTCAACCGATCAAAGGCGCCCTGCCCATTGCCATCAAAGCCCAGGAAGAGGGGTTTAAGGGGTTCATACTTCCCAAGCAGAATGCAAAGGAAGCTGCAATCGTGGCCGGACTTGAGGTATACGGGGTGGAGAACATTGCCGAGGTCATTGCCTTTTTTGATAAGGACGAACCCATGCCCCGGACCGTAGTGGATATCCAAGAGGAGTTTTACAAAAACCTGGATTTACCCGAGTTCGACTTTTCAGACGTCAGGGGGCAGGAAGGCATCAAAAGGTGCATGGAAATCGCTGCGGCCGGAGGGCACAATATCATCCTAATCGGCCCCCCGGGATCGGGGAAGACGATGTTGGCCAAGCGACTGCCTTCCATCCTGCCCCCAATGACCTTGAACGAGGCCCTGGAGACCACCAAGATCCACAGCGTGGTGGGCAAGATCAAGAACACGGGCCTCATGAACCAAAGGCCGTTTAGAAGTCCGCACCACACCATCAGTGATGTGGCCCTGGTCGGCGGGGGCACCTACCCGCAACCCGGGGAGATTTCAATAAGTATAATTTAGGGTAAGTCTTTGTTTTCTGCCTATATTTGTTCGTAAACACTTAATTATGAGCAAGCGATGTGCAATTTATCTGCGAGTTTCAACCGATATTCAAGACTATAAACGCCAAAAAAATGAATTGAAAACATTCGCAAAAGCATACGGCTACACTTTAAATGATTCTGATATCTATAAAGATAAATTAAGTGGTTTTAAAAAGATAGATGAAAGGGAAGGTTTATCCGAATTGATGGGAAAGGTATGGAACAATGAATTCGATGTCGTGCTAACATGGGAGATATCTAGGTTATCACGCGACCAGATTGAAATTTTACAATTAGCAAAAGAATTCCAGAAGCATAAAGTAAATCTATATTTCAAGCAAAATAGTTTATGGTTGTTGAATAAAAATCTTGAAGTATCCAGTAGTGTCAGATTGATAATGTCTGTACTAAGTTTCACGGCAGAAGATGAAGCGGAAAGAATCAAGGAAAGACTGCTTTCAGGGAAACGTCAGTATGTACGAGAAGGTAAATACAACGGTGGTAAAATCACGTTTGGCTATACCATTAAGAAGTTTGGAAAAACTGATGAACCATCAGATAAGAAATTTATTATCGATACCAAGAAAATAGATGGGTTAGATGTATCCAAATCTGATATTGTACGGGAGGTATTCGATTTGTACGAAAGTGGATTGACGGCATCAAAGGTAGCCTTGCATTGTAAATCCAAAGGATATCCAAAACACGTAACATCACAACATACCATAGCTAGATTACTTCGAAATACAAGTTACATCGGATACAAGGAAACTAAACTAGGTACAAGGCCAGTACCATCGATAATAGAAGAAGCACAATTTGTAACGGTTGGCAAGTTATTGGATACCAACAAGACGAAAGCAGATAAGGGAAGGAAACACACCTATTTGCTCCGTAAAGTGCTTAAATGTACTTACTGCGATAAATTGTACATAGGTAAACAAACTGATGATACATACCAATGTTCCTTGAACCATCAAACCAACAAGTTCCTTCACGGCACAAAATGTAAAGGAAGTAACATATCAGTAAGTAATGTAGATGGTGTAATATGGGAACGTGTAAAAGATGTATGGGTACACAAGAAAATGCATGGCTTCGATAATATCTTCGCAGTTTCAAATGTTGAAAAGGAAGAAGCTGAAAAGGAAATCAAACGATATGAAAATCTTTTAGTCCCATTAGATGACCAACGAAAAAGAATCAATAGGATTTTTGAAACTGGCGGTTATAAGGAATCCGAATATGATGATAAGTTGGGCAAGGTTAAAAGGGATGAACATAATATCAAATCAAAGATTAAAGAACTACAAGTAAAGATACGTTCCAATGAAAAGGCTAGGAAAAGAGCTAATTCAGTATTCAGTAGGCAACAGGATATCGAATCAATCACTAACAGAAAAGAAATGAAATCAAGGATTTCAAGTCTAATCAAGCATATCACATTTAGTAAAGTAGGATTATTCAAAACAATATTGTTTGTACGATATCAGGATGGGAAAACTGAAACTATACTTTATAATTCTGTATCAAAAAAGGGAAACAAATTCAAATTGATTGATTCAAAATTCGTATCCTATTATGATGAAGAAAAATGTTTCTATTTCTTGAAAGAAGAACATCATAAAGTGGCAAGTGCCAAGAACTTGATTGAATTCGCCAAAGAGAAATTAGCCACCAATCGTTTCGAATTACCCAATGCTTCCAATTCCATCAAATATGATTTCGATGAACTTCTAAAATTGGATGATATACCTAATATTTTGAGTACACACGAATACTCAAAGATTACCTATTTCAAGGATTTGAACAGAAAACGCTTCTCTAGATAAAGAAGTTCATAGATTTAATTAACCAACCCCAACATTTTCACCGCAGACTAACAAACAAAAACCTCCATATTTCAGTATATGAAGGTATTTAACGGTGGTTAACTACGGTATTAGTGTATCAAAATAAGGCAAAAACACCTATAAAGGCGTTCATTTGTCACTGCTGGAAATATTTTTCAGTACTGGTAGAAATCAGTAATCATTTTAATTAAATCTTCTTTAGTCACTATTACAGCATTGCCAAACATGTCCATTTGGGTAAATATTCCATCATTTCTCAAAATGCCCAAAAAGTCCTCGGTGAAAGTGGCATGCACATCATATTCATCAGTACCCTCAAAGGATACATGGGGTTTCGATTTGGTGTATCTCAATCGTTCCTTTTCTGTTACTGATATTTTACCATTTTCCAATGGCGTATACTCAAATCCATATGGGTGGATTTCTAATTGTTTTACTTTTTCCCCACCTTTTCTTTTTACTATTTTTTTCATAATTTTTAAATTTTAGTTATTAATCTCTATATTTTTCATAAGGTGTTTCCTTGTAAAGAGTGTTGAGTATTTCATCTAGTCTGTATACCAAGGGTGAAAGTCTATAGTATTCATCATGTAAGTCTTTACAAAGAAAATTCTGTATTTCTTCATCTACGTTTTCAGATTCGTTCTTTCTCATGTATTTGAGTTCTTCATAAATTAAATCAGGTAATATTTTCATCAATTGATTATCGATTTTCTGTGCAATTTCAATTTTTGTCATTTTATGTTTCATTTAAAGTTTATAATAAGCACGCATCAGACGCACAGAAGTACCGGACTATCCAGTACTTCATCTATACATATCGTCATATGATCCAAACGCATAAAAAAATCAGCTGAAACATGAAATTCATCATATTTTAGCTGATTAAATAGTCATTGAGTACCGTATTTACGGGGCTTTAAATGAATATGTTAAAATTATGTTAATAATATATTATACTTCCTTTCCCTTTTTCAAATCAACATACTCTGTTAATGAAACAAACGGTTCTTTCTTGATTCCCTCTATGAACTCCTCACCCCTTTTCAGCTCATAGATTTCTCTGAGCTCCTTCTTTCTTTTTTTGGTTAACATGCAACTTGATTTAATTGTTTGTTGAGGTTGATTACCTTGTATATTGTGGAGAAACTACAATCTCTCATTTGGGATATTTCCCTAGCACTATATCCATTATTTAAATCCTTTAAAATTGCCTTTGATTTGGGTTTATTGAGAAACTTCTCAGGTGTATCCTTAGTGCCAATCTTTCTTCCACTATATTTCCATGGTTCATTTATTTTCGTTCTTTCAATCCCCTCTGACCTCCTCATATCTATCATAGATTTCTCAAAGGATGACATGGAGGACAGGAGTTCCAAAAGCAACTGGCTGAATGGGTCGGTTTTTCCATTCTCATCCATATTCTGAATGTTTGGATTTCTACAAATTACCCTTACACCTAAATCAGTTAACTCTTTCCATACAGATAACACCATTAGAGTATTACGTCCTAATCTGTCAATCGAGTGTACATGTAATTCTTTCAACTGATTTTTATTAATGAGTTCTTTTATCTGTTTTCCTCTCGGTCTTTCCCATAAATCTACAGCACCCGATATTTTATCTGATAAAACGTAGTCAAAATCTTTTGTGTTTACTCTTTGTCTCTGGTCGGATTGTTCTTGGGTAGATACCCTTGTATAGAATATTTTCATTGTTACTATTTTAGGTTATCTTTATTAATACCCTAATATAGTAACTTTTATTGAGACGCACAAGCGTTTATAGTAGCACTTTTACTACTATTTGCGGTGTTCCCTAAAATAGTAACATTATCCTGTCAATAATGTTTTAATGAATTCCCAACTAGGGACATGTTACTCGTAACTAACCAATTAATTTTCGATTCTGACCTTGTAATATCTGTTTTAATAGGGACACTGGTTTTTTTATCGCTAGAACTTTTCAATCTGACATGTTGTTTATGATTAATCCCATGGATAATATTTTTTCGAAAATTGAAATGAAACACACTAACTGTACAGCAAATAATTACTCTTAACCATTATCTTAAAAGTAGGATTTTTCGTAATTTAACATCTTTAAGAAAAATAGTTCCTGTAACTATAATTAATTGTTTACCAACACTGTGAAGAACCTATGCCAGACTATAAACCTCTAGAAGAAAATATAACAACGGATAATGCTATCAAAACCGTCTTTCACTATTGTGATGAAAGTGGTAGGTTAGTTCATAAAGCAAAAGAATATTTCAAAAAAGAGGATACTTATATTTTTTACCCATATTCGGTTGCTACTGCGGATGGAAGTGTGACTCCAAAAAAGATTAAAACCATTGAATTAAAAGGCTGGAAAAAAGTTTCAGATATACCAAAGGATTTCAAAACTATCGGTAAATATGGTTTAAAATCACTGCGAATCAGACAATTTTTTCAATATCTATATCCAAAATTTAAGGAGTTAGAGAAAATAACAGTAGGAATAAATATCCAGAATAGATTCTCGACTAAATCAATAACTATAAATTGGTCACATTTAGCACCAATCTTGAAAAAAATCGCAGATGAAAAAAGATGGTATGACAGAACTAGGAAGTTAATGATTCATAATCAAGTCTCTAATATCACAACTAAACTTGCTAAAGAGAAAACTTACTTAAATTCTGGACAACTAGATGCATTTTTAAAGAAATTTGACTCTTTCGAAAAAGTCACAAAAGCTGATATTGATTCTTTATCAAATGTTCTTGAAACTGCACCACCTAGTAAAATTTCAGTTACATCAAACTTCATTAAAACCCGTGATAAAATAAATAAGGTTTTTATAGAAGACATAATTAAGAATTTTGAAAGGTTAATGTCATCCAAAACGGATAACGAAAAGAATTGGCAAAAGTTCTTTGGTCAAAATACGTGGATTCTAAATCACCTATTTCCTTTCGAGGTAATCTTACGAGAACAAGAAGCGTATGTTGGAGGAAAGACTTTAGGAAACAAAGATGGGCGAGTTGTGGATTTTCTATTTCAAAACGGTTTTCAGGATAATTTTGCACTTCTAGAAATAAAAACACATAAAAAAGATTTACTTAAAAGAACTCCATATCGCAAACCTGATGCCTTTGCATATTCCGATGATTTGTCTGGAGGAATTAGTCAATGTTTAGACCAAAAAGATGTTTTCTTGAGAGATTTTGGAGGTAAAAAGCGTATCATTAATCCAAAAACTATATTAGTAATTGGATTAAAAACGAATCTCGATGAACATCAGAATAAATGCTTTGAATTATTGCGGTCGAATCAGAAAAGTGTTGATATTATCACATTCGATGAACTTCTTGCTAAACTAAAAGGATTATTAGAAGTTGTAGCGGAATAATACGGGTCACATCTTAAGTATTGCGTATAATTGAAAATTATCAATTAAGAAATGAATATCGATTTGTTAAATACAATAATTAGTGCAGGGGTTGGTGCAGGAGTTGCATTATTGACTTTATATATCGATGGTGTTAGAAAAAGAAATGATCGCAAGCGAGAGGAATATAATATATATAAAACTTATTCCAAACCAATTATTGCTGCGGCAGAATCATTGGCATGGAGATTACGTGAAGTATTAATGTTTAATGGAGCATATCTCCTTCCTGATGCACCAATAAATGGATTCTTCAAATATAAGTTTGACAGTACAGTTTATAGATTGTGTAATCTGATTGGTTGGATAAGAGCGGTTCAAAAAGAGTATTCATACATTGAAGGAATTAAAGATTCACAAAATCCAAAAATTAGAAAATCAATTAATTTGTTTCAAAAAGTATTAGCAGACGGATCTCATGTCGAGGTATCAATTTTAGAAGAACTATGTAAACTCTATGGTCTTGAAGAAAAACAGATATCTGATAACATAAGACAAAAACTCGGAGTAGAGATTGAAAGAATTGTTTTTGGTTTCATACCAGATCAGGTCAAAAAAAATGTATCATATCTGACCTCAGGACAAAAAACTAAAATGATTACCTCAATTATGGATTTAATTTCAGAGCATACGGAACAACAGAAAATAGATGCAACCGAAATTGAAGCTAAAGTAGATATCGCTGTTGACGAAATTGCTAGAGAGTTCTGTTGGATTTATAGAGATTGGCAAAATGCAATCGGTGATGAAATGATTCTAAAGTTAGAAGATGGAAAGCGTTATTATGACGTTATAGGATTCTCTGAATTTATGAAAACGAGAAACAATAACGAATGGATTCAGAAGGTCGATAATTTATTCGCAAACTTAGATGTTTCAATAGACAATAGATTTGATACTAGAGTAAGTCAGGTCAAAAGAATATATGTATCGTTAATAGATTTAATCACAGTACTTAATGAAACTATTGAAGACGAAGAAGGAATCGCTAAATCAGGTTTGGTGAAATTGAATGAGTTACAAACAACTTTGAATACCGAAATGAAACAATGACAAATCTATGAATAGCGGTAAACAATACGAACAAAACTAAATTATAATGAGTAAAAAAGAATATATACAAGGCTCTTTATTTGAGGAAGATTACTTAATTAGAACTTTAGGCAATCTTGGAAATTCTCCAGAAGTTGCATTAACTGAACTTGTTGCGAATGCTTGGGACGCTGGGGCAACAACTGTGGAAATATTTATTCCAGAAGAAAAAGGGCAAGACCTTATCATTGTTGACAATGGAACTGGACTTACAAAAAAGGAGTTCTATTCAAGGTGGATGAAATTAGGTTACAATAGATTAAAGCATCAAGGTAAAAAAGTAACTTTTCCAAAAGGGGTTGATTTACAAAGACATGCTTATGGTCGAAATGGAATCGGCAGACATGGAATGTTATGTTTTAATAACGAATATTTAGTTGTCACAAATAGTGGAGGAAAAAAATCAACATTCAGTATTACTACAAAAAGTGAAAAAGAACCGTTCATAATAAAAGAACAAAGTTTTGATGACTCAAATATTACAGGAACACAGCTTGTAGTAAAAGTTCAAAAGAATTTACCCAAACCAGAGCACATTTTAGAAGTTATTTCAGCTCGTTTTTTGCACGACCCGAAATTCAAAGTTTCAATTAATAGGAATACCATTCAACTAGAAGAACATAAAGGTCTCGTTTTTTCGGAAACTGTTGATGTCCATGGAATAGAATTAAAAATCCACTTAATTGACTCTAAAAAGGCAAGAAAATCGACAGTTTATCAAGGAATAGCTTTTTGGCAAAGTGGCAGGTTGGTTGGAGAACCCTCTTGGATTGTTGGTCATAATATGGTTTTAGATGGTAGAACCAAGCAGGCAAAAAGATATTCAGTAGTTGTCCAAACTAATGATTTAGCAGAATATATTAGAGAAGATTGGTCAGGTTTTAAAAATATAAAAGATTTAAACCCTGTTTTTGATAAGGTTGATGAAGTAGTCCAAAATATGTTTTCAGAAATTGCGAAAGAAAATGTAGAAGAATCTACAAAACAAATAAAACAAGAATTTAAGAGAGAATACAATAATTTAAGTCCTCTGGGGAAATATGAGTTTGATGAAGCAATTGAGAACATTGCCATTAATAATCCAACCGCTAGACAGGATGCTGTTAATTTAGCAGTGGAAACTGTAATCAATCTAGAAAAAACAAGAAGTGGTAGTGAGTTACTTCAAAAATTATCTCTCTTTACGGAAGAAGATATTGATGGCTTAAATAGCCTTTTGGACAAGTGGACAATAAAGGATGCTTTAACTGTTCTTGATGAAATAGACAAGCGGATTTCCGTTATAGAAGCAATACGGAAATTATCCAATGATGATTCGGTTGATGAATTACATGTTTTACATCCGTTAATCGCAAGTGCAAGATGGATTTTTGGTCCTGAATTCGATTCTCCGGAATATGCCTCAAATAATCAACTTCAAACAACAGTTGAAAAAGTATTCAAGAAAACAATCGACAAATCATTATTCAATAATCATAGGAAAAGACCAGATATTGTAGTTGGAGCAAATTCAACATTTTCTATTACTGGAACTGCCGACTATGATACTGAAAATGGATTAACTAATATTAATAAAGTACTAATTATAGAGTTAAAAAGAGGTGGCTTTAAACTTGGCCGTGAGGAAAGAAATCAAGCTGTAGGCTATGTAGAAGATTTTATGAATTGTGGAACTGTAATAGGTTCACCATATATTAGTGCATTTGTTGTTGGGGAATCTTTCAGTGAAAAAATACAACCAATTTCCACTATTGAAAATGAACATAAAGTTGAGAAAGGAAAAATTCAAATTTGTTTGTTTTCTCAAATAGTCGATTCGTCTGAAAGAAGATTGTTTAATTTGAGAAAAAGGTTGAATAATAGATACGAAAACTTCACTGGAAAAGAACTCTTTCAAAAGCAGAATAAACTAGCAATCTAAAAATCTAGCTACACAATAGCGTATACTATAATCAATGGGACATAATTGTGATACCTGCTATTGTCTCCTGTTTGTTTATGGGTTCATGTAGGGTGACAATCAATATTTATCATCGTATTTCTAATTTTTTTTAATCTTTTACATTTTTTCTTTCCGTTTTTCAAAATCCATATATGTATTATAGTAGTGAGGTTCAACCCTAGTTGGTGGATTGGATTGTTTGAACTACATGAGGGGTATCGGTGAGTTTGAAGTTTGTAACCATACCAGTAATAAAATTTACAGAAATGTAAGAACCAAAGAACCGTAGGAGCTTTTAGTTGAGATACTATAGAACTGGAACGATTATCCGAACCAAGGGGAGCGGATAGGTGGGAATATGTTGAATAACCACCCTAGATATACCCTCATTGGAGAGTGTTCATAGATTGTTTAAGGGGTGGGAATTTATCATTTCTTCCCTTAAACTCTCTATTCAACCCCTTTTGGAAAATATAATAGCTATAGCAAAAAAGTAGAGAAGAAAATGAAAATTAAAGTAGGTAAAAAAACATTGAAACAGCTAGAAGGCTCAACCGTAGATGATATCAGGTTTTTAGATATCCATTCTAGCAAAGAATATGATTTTGATGGATACATGAACCTAATCAAAGAAGAATAAAATGAAAGAAATATTTGAATCATTCAACTATCAGGCATTGCTTGAAGTTATTGAAGAACAACAAGGAAAGACCTTCATGATGGAGAACGCTGACTTATTGTACCTATGGTACTGCGTACAGAGAAAGCAAGTAAAGGAAAACAGGGAACTGATGATAAAGTATCTAAGGGAGAATCGAATCCTAGAGAACCCAGCTGATATAGTGAGAACAGTTAATCGATACTTTAAATTTAGAAATCTATTACCCGATTTAAATTACGTTCAGCAACAAAGGCTGAACAGGAGCAATCAATACCTGAACCCAGTAGTTCCCTTTCAGCCAATTGGAAACAAGATGTTGGGTATCATAGAACAAAACAAAGAATCCTATTCGGTTGTTGATATTTCAGAAGGCAAGGAAAATATCGTAGCGGTGCTATTCAAAAAAGGCGGTATCAGTTGGAGGAATAACAACCTTCACCCATTCGAAATGAAGTGGGTACTCGAAAAAAACAAAAAGGATTTAAAGAAAAAGATAGGAGTGTTAGAATGAGATTACCATCAAAGAAGCTATTCTGTGAAAATACCTCTCCATTGATTAAAGCACTTATCCTTAAAAAGAGAGCAGGAATAACATTGTCCGAACGTGAGGAAAAGCAACTTGAAAAGGAAGCATTAAAGGAAACAGTTTCAATGACTATGCCGTCAAACTATCACAATAGACTTGCATCGCTACCTCAACCCATACAAGAGCCGTATTCGGATGATTTGGATGAAACCGACACATTGAGTAAAGAGGAACTGGAAAACCTCGTAAAAAGGATGGTATTGGATATGCTAGACAATGAAGAAGAATATGAGGATGAAGATTGGAACGAGATATTGGAAAACCTAACCAAGAATCCCTAAAACATACAGCACTAACCTATAAAAGCAAACATAAATGAAAGAATTACAACTAGAAAAAACGTTGGAATTGGAAGCGATGGGAATCGAGACATCATTGCTCAATTCGAAATTAATTTTTACCAGAGATGAGGTGATCAAGATTCTAGCCTGTGCTAATTCAACATTGAACAATTTTGAAAAAAGAGGATGGATTAAGTCCAGCAGATTCAAAAACAAGAAATTCTACAGTAGAGCTTGTATATTGAAATGCATCAATATACAGTCTCCTTTGAAAGCGAAGACCAATTCAGATTGAAGAATAGGGAACAATATATAGTAACCGTTAAAAAATGATACTGTATCAAATTATGAAAACATTTAATTCTGATATATATTATTACCAACAAATATCTCAACTACTGTGTTATCGATTAAAATAACACCCTCGTGTTTACAAACGATTAAAAAAGCCACAGATACATTCTGTGGTTTTTTTATACCTTGAACTGAAATGTTTCTTACTGGATATCAATTCAAGTTTCTAATATGATTCTAAAGAGTATATTCAAGTATAATAATGATTACTTCAATGGGATGCTCTTTGACAGGACAACCCTTTCAGACACCTAGGAGTGTGTAAAATTCTTTTTAATCGTAACTTTATAAAGTTTCGTAATAAGGTGAAACATAGATATTCAATCTGTAAAAAAGGCTAATTAAACAAAGAAACATATGGCAAAAATAGAAGGTGAGGAAAAAGAGCCGGAAAAATTTCATGAAATCTATCGAAATAAGAAAAATAACATTGAAGATTATAATTTAGAGGAAATTGTTGGAGCTGTAGTTGATAGACAGAATCAGATGGAGGAAAAAATCAGCACTTATATTGCGAATTATATAAATCCATCGGATAGAGCATTTTTCACAAGTATCATAATGAATAGTTCTATTACGAGCTTTGGGGCCAAGGTTAAAATACTTTCAAATATGGGTGTTGATAAGAAACTGATTGAAAAATTGAGAATGTTCTTATCCATCAGAAACGGATTTGGCCATTCAGTACTGGGTAACCAAATGAAAATGACAATGACTACTAAAAAGGGAAAGGCTACATCAGTGAACACTGAAATTCAAGGGTCTAAAATAATGGTCATGAACTCTAGTGGGAAATTGGTATCAAAAAATACAATTGAATATTTTAAAAAATATATTGAACTTCATAATGAGATAAACAACGAACTAAAAAAGGAAATTGGAAGGATTAAGAATGAGAATATTGTTGAAACCCTTACTAGGAAGAAACCTAAAATAGAATAACCGAGTTCATGAACTCACGGACATTTAGTGAATACTAAATGTAGTACCTACCCTAAATATGAATTAATGTAATATCACTTTCCCACAACGGGGTGCTGTTCTTGGATGAACTGCCCGAGTTTAAAAGGGGAGTGCTCGAAGTGATGCGCCAGCCGCTGGAAGATCGTGAAGTGACCATATCCAGGGCCCGTTTCACCGTTACCTACCCCAGTAGTTTTATGCTGGTCGCCAGTATGAACCCAAGCCCGAGCGGATATTTCAACGACCCCGACGCGCCCGTAATGTCCTCCCCAATGGAAATGCAACGCTATCTGGGAAAGATCTCCGGCCCTTTACTGGACCGCATCGACCTCCATATCGAAGTGACCCCGGTACCCTTTGAAAAGCTATCGGAGGACCGAAAGGGAGAGCCCAGTGCTGCCATTCGTAAAAGGGTCATGGCAGCACGTGAAGTACAGACCCAAAGGTTTGCGCGATTGGTGAATGTCCACTACAACGCCCAAATGAACACCAAACAGATCCGGGAACACTGCCAACTGGACACGGATTCCCTGGCCCTTTTAAAAAACGCCATGGAACGCCTCAACCTTTCGGCCCGCGCCTATGACCGTATCTTGAAAGTGGCCCGGACCATTGCCGATCTGGGAAATGCCCCGGCCGTTAAGGGCGATCATATTGCAGAGGCGATACAGTACCGGAGTTTGGACAGGGAGGGCTGGTTGGGGTAAGTTTCAATAAAAAATTATCAATAAACAGTAAACAGTGAACGGTAACCGGTAAACAACGAACAGTTCTTCTTGTTGTGATACAATTAATTAGGGCTCTTTTACCTTTTTTAACTTATTAAATTACCATCACTAAAAGCGATAGGTGTAAACCAACTTAAGCGCCCCTCCTTGTTGTATCGTAAAAAATCTGTTATTCAAGGCAGGGTTATTTCGCCAATTGTGATTGTAAACAAAAAAAATGTCGGTACCTGGCGTAATTATCCATCGAAAACGGGTATTGGTACCCAAAACTTCGCTTACATCATCGAATTGAATGTTTGAAGACAAGGAAATATCCGGCGTAAAATCAAGGCCTAAGTCTAAGCGGAATAAATTGGTTTTAAACCCACTATTTTCGGCAGTTACTTTGGTGTACGTATATTCGCTACCTACATTGATGCCAGGGAGAGGTCGAATAGTCAACCCCAACTCCAAGCTCGAGATGTTCCCAGTCCAGAAACCGCCGGCTTCATAGCCAATTGATCCCGATACTTTTCGGAAAGATGCGGAAGACGCCTCCAATTCATAACCCCAATTGGCATATGCTCCGGGAACCACAACTATAGAACCATCCCTGAGGATATCAAAATCTTCATCTAAAAACTCAAAGTTCCTGCCCACCTTAAATTCCAATTCTTCTCCTGATTCTAACGTAACTCCTCCTAATGTAAATGTAAGTTCCTCAGTAAGTAATTTATTTTCTAATGAGGTGAGGTATTCATAGCGTATACCCCACTCAATTTCTCTTATAAGAGCACTTTTTTCGAACAGCGGGGAATAGCTAATTCCTGGTTGAAATCTTTTAAATCCGTTACGTCTGTTAAACCCAACCGCAGGGTTGTAGGCATCCCCAAATACCCTATAAGATGCATACGCAGACCACGGTTGATTGGGAAAATTAAAACGCACTCCACGTACAGATCTATCAAGAAATGAAGTAGTTTGGTCTAAAGGAGATGCTGCATTGTGTCCTATAAAAAAGGCAGAAAACTGCAATACATTATTTCCCATAAATTCGGAAGTACTCAAAGTGAGGTCGGTACCCAATGTATTTCTATCTTGTACCGGATCCCCCAACAGGACATCCTCTTTTGTGCTTCTTAGGGTATACAAAACACCGATAGAACTTTCCTTCCAAAAATCACGCCTATATCTAGCCACTGTAAAACTTTCAGGATTCAGTTCCCCTTCTTCCCCGGTGCGTACATGTATAAGGGCAATATTGTTCTTCCCCATATTACCTACTAACCTGCCACCATACTGAATAGGAATGGGAACCCCGTTTACCAAACCGATCCTGCGACTAAAATAAGGGTCGACCCCACTTCGTGGGGCAAATTGTAGAATTGAGGAACCCTCAAGGAAAAAATCTCTTTTTTCAGGAAATCGCAAAGGAAATCGTGTAAGGTTTATTTGTCTATCGTCTACCTCTGTCTGCGCAAAATCTGTATTGTATGTGAAAGAGACTTTCAATTGGGAGGTAATATTGTAATTGATATCAAACCCAAGGTCGGCCGAAGTGGTGTTGTCTGTTTCATCGGTCTCTTGATCATATTCTTTGTTAGCCTGGGTAATGACATATGGGACAACTTCTAAGCCTATTCCCTGTGATGGATTAACAAGGCCGGTAAGTATCCCAGCGTTCTGGGGCCGCAGCAATCCCTGATTTCGTCTATGACCGGTCCATAGCAATTCTTCGTTTTTACGTCGTATGGTCCTTTGAAAATTAATCCCCCAGACATCACTTTTAGGATCAAAGTTTATGCTCCGAAAGGGGATCCTGATTTCGGCCGACCAACCAAAATCACCAATATAGGTCCATGCTTTCCAGATACCGTCCCAGTCTTTATTCAAAGTTTGGCCCTGTCCTGATGAAATGAGACCATCTCCCCGTAATCCCAAGGGATTGATTTCAAAAAAATAGGCCCTTCGCTTGTCCATAAACGTATCCAAAACCCATCTAAAACGATCGTCCGTCTCCAAGGATGCGTCCCGCCTCTTTTGAAAAGCCTTTATATCTGACGGATCGCTATCATAGCAAACCACAGCGATATAGAGATTTTGGCTATCGAAGGCGACTCTTACCTCTGTTCGCTCAGTAGGTTCGCCCCCTTCTTTCGGTTCTTGCATCAGGAAATTGCCATTGCCCGGAATATTTAACCAAAACGCTTCATCCACAAGTCCATCCATATGAAGTTCGATGCCATTGATCGGATACCCAATTATTTCCTTTGGACCATTTTGATTATTACTTTCCTGGCCAAATCCTAAAAAGGGAAGAATGTATATGGGTATATGACAAACGGCATTTGTCAGAATTCTTGTAAAGCGATTCGTGAAACTCATAGTGCACTCCTTTAGACGGCCCCATTGTTATTTGTAGGGTAATCAAAATACCAACAACCACAAGTAAAATTTCTCCAATGGCATACCTCAAGTCTTACAGCGTCTTGTTATCGTCAACAAGTTTTCTGCGGGTCTTTCTAAAGAAGTTGATCATGTGAAGCAGTTGATGGGTGGTCGCTTTGCCAAGTTAGTGAATTATTGAATAGATAATTGAATTGCGCGAAAACCACGTTTTAAAAACCACCGCATTGGAAAGAGCAGCAGATGTGGCCCTGGTCGGTGGAGGCACCTACCCACAAGCTGGGGAAATATCCCTTTTGCACAACGGCGTTTTGTTCTTGGATGAACTCCCGGAATTCAAAAGAGGGGTACTCGAAGTGATGCGTCAACCTTTGGAAGATCGTGAAGTGACCATATCCAGAGCCCGATTTACGGTGACCTATCCGAGTAGTTTTATGTTGGTGACCAGCATGAACCCAAGCCAGAGTGGCTATTTCAACGACCCGGTGCGCCCGTAACCTTGTCCCCAACGGAAATGCAGCGCTATCTGGGAAACGCACCGGCCGTTAGGGGCGACTATATCGCGGAGGCGATTCAGTACCGGAGTTTGGATAAAGAGGTGTGGTTGGGATAGCCGAAAATTCTTGCTCGTACGCCCACCAGTTGCAAACCTGTCTACCGACAGCAGCAGGGGACTTTTCATAAGAGGCGTTGTTATGTGCCTTTTTAATAATCAGAAGGAGCCATCAACCCGTAAAGGCTTCTTCACCGATGTGAAAAAGCCTATGACAATACAGGTAGTGGAAAGCTTAACAACCCGTTGATCCAAATGAAACCACCAGTTCCTGGTCCTCTTTTTCGCCTTTGGAATTTTCAGCCGGTTTCCATTTCCCCGGCGCTTTGGTAATGAGTTCGATCATTGTGTTATCTATTGCAAGGTAGCCCGAAGTTCCGTCCAGTTTAACATTTTCAATGGTCCCTTTTTTGGTCACCGTAAAAATTAGCTTGAAAGGTTGTAGTTTGTCCATTTGTATGCTGGCCCTGGCTTCTTTACTGTTTTCCTTGAGATATTCCATAAGCCCATCCTTACCGCCTTCATACTCCGCTTGCTTTTCGGGGACGATGACAAGGTATGGGTTAGGACGATTTTTTTCAAATTGGCTTGGGCCTACATCGTAGGTAAGATCGGAAAAGATTCTCTTATCAATTTTCCCAGTTACCGGCGTAATGCTAGCAAGACCCCCGTTGACCGATGTTTCTACCGGATCGGTCTTGGAATCGTTCCAATCCATAAAACCAAAGGCCCCAAAGCTAAAAGCTGCAAGTGCCACGCACAAAATTATTTTCTTTTTCATATCTGAATTGATTTAGTGATTAATTTCTATCAAATCTAACATGGATAGCCGCTTCAATAGGTATATCAAGTGTAAAATGATGTAAATTTTGTGTAAAACATCTTAAACTTTGACAGATATGAACAGTTTAGTAGCATGGACCCAAGACAGTTTAAAATAGCTTTGTTCACTTTTGTATGCCTATTGCTGTTTATTTCAAAGAGCAATGCTCAATTTATGCTAGACGAAAGACATATAAAAGTATCATTGCGAATGATCGGACATCATGTCCTGCTCGGTTCAGATGAGATAGTATCTTTTGAATATTACCGATCAAAAAGGAAGATGATCGATATAGAATCCAATTCGAATCTGAATTTGAACTCTACCCGGGAGAACAGGTTAATACAATTAATCAAGTTGTCAAGGAAACAAGTAGAACAGGAAACTGTAAATATATTTGACGGTATTTGTCCATATTTTTAACGATTGCAAGTGCTGTCCAACGAATTTTTTGTCATTAACGTATTGATTATAAGTTCATTGCAAATTTGGCATGGATATCGTGCCGATAATGTTTTGCAAAACATTAATGGTATACGCAGCGAGCCTCTATCGTATAGCATACAAAACGGATATACCATGTTACGGAATTATTTTAAGATTGCCTGGAGGAACATTCAAAGGAACAAGGTCTTTTCTTTCTTGAACATAACGGGCATGGCCACTGGTCTCCTGTGTAGTCTGCTGATCTTCCTTTGGGTATCGGACGAATTGGCAATGGATCGATATCATAAAAATTCCGAAAAACTGTACGCAATTTATGAAAGGGTTTTTTTTGATGGCAAGATAGATGGCTATCATTATACCCCTGCCCATTTGTATCGCGAGCTAAAATTGAGGTTTCCGGAAGTTGAAAAAGCGAGCCCGACCCTATTCCCCTTGGTGAAAAATTTTGCCAACGGCTCCAAGGTATTCAAGCAAACGGGAAACTATGTAAGCCCGGACTATTTCCAGATGTTTTCCTATACGTTCATTGAAGGAAGTGCAGAAACGGCCATGACCGGCCCAAATGACATTGCCATTTCCAGGGAGATGGCAGAATTGTTCTTTGGCAACGCGAAAAGCGCCATCGGAAAGGCACTCTCTTACGAAAACACTGATAAATTCCAGGTGTCCGCCGTGTTCGAGGAAGCCGGACCCAGTACCATGAAAAAAAATGATTTCTATCTGCACTGGGACGTATATTGTAAAGAAAATACTTGGACGGCGGATTGGACCAACAATGGCCCAAATACGTATATACAGCTAACCGACCTCGCGGATGCCGGTAGTTTGGAACCCAAGATCAAGAATTTTCTAAGGGATTACAATTCAAATATCGGGGAGAACTTCGATATTGAACTGTACATGCAGCCCTATGGGGATAAATATCTGCACTCCTACTTTGAAAATGGCCGGATTACTGGAGGAAAGATTGAAAATGTCCGGATTTTTGGGTTCATTGCATTCTTTATTCTTTTGATAGCGTGCATCAATTTCATGAACCTTGCCTCGGCGGGCTCCTTAAAACGCGCCAAGGAAATTGGAATGCGAAAAGTGTTGGGCGCCAAAAAGAGCGGTCTGGTATATCAGTTCCTAGGGGAGTCCGTCTTGCTCTCCTTGATAAGCACGGTCTTTGCACTCCTATTGTTGGCTTTGGTACTCCCGGTATTCAACCAACTGGCCGAAAAGGAGCTGAGCCTATTTAATTTGGGCGTGTTCGCTTGGGTGGGAATTGGAGGTATTGCCCTCATTACCGGACTTATATCGGGAAGCTATCCTGCATTTATGCTCTCCTCCTTTAGTATTATCGGTATATTCAGAAAGAAGACTCAGACCGATCGGAGGTCCCAGTGGGTACGTAAAAGTCTGGTGGTGTTTCAATTTTCCCTTTCGATTATTTTCATCTGTGGAATGATCATCACTTCGAAACAGATCGATTACATCCAGAACAAAAACCTGGGTTTTGATAGACAAAATCTTTTGGCATTTCCCTTGGAAGGGGACCTAGTGCCCCGTTACCAAACCTTTAAAAGTCGCGCCCTACAAATTCCCGGGGTAAAGGCCTTGACAGCTGCTTCCGGCACACCCATTGAAATAGGGGGCCAGACCTTTGAAGTAATATGGCAGGGCAAGGAAAAAGACGACATGACGGCGTTTTGCACCTTTCCGGTTTCCGGGGACTTCCTACGGACGTGGGGGTGTGAAATTATTGCAGGTCGGGATTTCAGGGACAGGGATTCCGAGAATATTGAGTTTATCCTCAACGAGACGGCGGTCAAGGCCATGGGACTGGAAGACCCTATAGGCAAACCGTTGAGCCAATGGGGGATGGATGGCCCCATTGTGGGTGTGGTAAAGGACTTCCATTTTAAATCCATGAGGCAATCCATCGAACCTTTGGTAATTCGAAACGCAGGAAATGCAGGAACCCCTTGGCTTGGGACAGTTCTGGTCAAGATAGATCCAAACAATGTGAAACAGACCACTGCGTCCTTGGAATCCCTGCATGGAGAACTGAACCCCGCCTTCCCTTTCCAATACGGTTTTACCGACCAACAGTATGACGAGCTCTACAAAAGTGAGAACATGTTCTTTAAGCTTTCCCAATATTTCTCCGTCCTGGCCATATTTATTTCCTGTTTGGGCCTGTTTGGCCTTGTCATGTTCACTGCACAACAAAAAGTGAAGGAAATCGGCATTCGTAAAGTTCTGGGGGCCTCGGTCCTGGGCATTACCGCTTTGCTGGCGCGGGACTTCCTAAAATTGGTTTTGTTGTCCATAGCCATTGGGAGCCCCATAGTCTGGTATCTAATGGACCGATGGCTGGCGAATTATGAATATCGGATCGCCATGCCCTGGTGGGCATTTGGAGCGGCCGGAGTATTGGCCGTTGGTATTGCCCTGTTCACATTAAGTTTTGAATCGGTAAAGGCCGCAAATGCCAATCCCGTTAAAAGTTTACGGACCGAATAGTCCTTTAAAACGCTCGTTTAGGGAACGGCGTACTGCAACATTTGGCCTAGCACCGATGTCCCCGTTTTTTGGCTCTTTTGTTTGTCCCGGTAGATTTCAGTTTTAAGGGGTCGGGATTTATCGGTAAATGTTCAAAATCCAACCTTCCTAAACATTTACCGATACCCTTAAGTTTGTAAATTAATTGATACACACTCCATTTACACAACTGGGAGGACTATATGGATGATTGCATACAGAGACCCACCAGGGATGGCAACAGTTGCCCGATACAAATAGTTGTGCGCATTTTACCGCTGAGCCACCAAGAATATGTTTCTGTTCCTTTTTGTTAAGGAGTTTCGCTCCTTTTAGATTTTTAAGCTTTTTCATTTTAAATACACTTTAATTAATATTCCTTGAACACTTAAGGACACTCAAGGCGTATGTCCCTAATAAGATCTGAGTTGGTTTATTTTGTTCCATTTGGTCAGCTGGGGTATGGAAAAAATCGATAGGGGCCCGACGAAAATATGGAATACCCTATTTGGTGTTCTCTAGGGAATTCCCCGCGGTTTATATAAAGTCGTGGTAAAACAGGTACCATGCCCTAAATTAGGCCATTGAATAGGAAGGTACTAGGCAAATCTGATAAGCGGCCGTATAAAAAGTAGGAATAGGACTACTTTTTGTATAAGCGGAATGTATTTAGGACAAATGGTCAATAAGTCTTTTTAAATTGTCCTTGTTTCTACGTGAAACCATTATTTTTTCATTGTTGGTCAACACAATGGTCTCTTTTTTGTATATAGCTGTTATGTGACCGACGTTCACTAAAACGGACCTATTGATTCTAAAAAAACCGTGGTCCTGAAATAGTGAGTCATAGTATTTAATGGGGTTCGTGACCAGGTATTTTTTGTCCTTTAAGTAAAACAAGGTATAGTTGCCCTCAGCAACACATTTAATAATGTCATCCGTTTTTACAGCGATGTGCACTCCACCGGTGGGAAGCAGTATTTTTGGGTTAAGGCCGGTCGGGGAACTGGATCTTGTTTTTTTATTGTTGCCCGGTGCTGACAAAGAGGATAGGGCCAAATGCTCGGATGATGGATGCAGGGGTTCACCTAAACCCACCGTGAAGAAAATTCGAAAACGGAGATGGGAAACTTTTTTCAAAGCGGTACAGGCATCACCATCTTTTAGTGAAAAGCAGGTAAATACAATATCTGGCTGCACTTCTTTTATTAGTTCAATACCTCTTTTTATAGTGTTTGCGTGTCTTAAAGCATGAATGCGACGGAAGGATTCCTGTAGAAGTTTTGTTAATCTGTCCAAGCAATGAATGTCCTTCTCAAGGATCACAATTTTCATATAAGTAGGATAAAGATTACTTAAATTGAACTAAAAATACTAAGTTATTTTTAGTTTGCTGTGGTTTCATGACAGGATTATATTTTAAGTGCTATCAACTCAATCTTAAACAGGGGCACCCCATTGCTGTTTTTATTTCACGATATTTTGGATGAACCGTTTGACCACGCCCATAAAAATGCATGGCGACTCCGCTTTGGGGTAGCGGATTAAGCCATTGTGGTTGGTGTCAATGTTATTTTGTGATGGATTGGCTTACCTCCAATCTGTACGTATCGGACAACATCACAGCAGTCTAGGCCGCCGTGCAGTATTTCTCCTAACGCGCCCTTATTTTTTCCGTAACCACAGATTGCCCCCCGTGTTCTTATAGGTCAAAGGCATTTCGGCAAAGGCGGAGGTATGGCAGGTATGCATAAAGTCCGAAAATACTAGAACCTCAAAATCTTGATTGTAGCTCAAAAAAGCCCGGAGTAGATAGATCTCGTTCCAGTTGCGGCCTTCATATGCCCACTCCTTTGGATATTCAAAAGGGAAAAAAATATCGTGGACATGGATGATGGCCCCCGAGACGAGATGGGGCAACACGGTAAAAAGCTCATAATTTACGTCGCTTCCGGTTTTCGATACATGGCTGCTATCGATAAACAATATATCATTGGCTTCCAATTTTTCAAATTCCTTCAAAGGTACCGCCTGTACTCCGGTGTCCAATACCGTGCAGTTTTGCCGGTCATTTGCCTTAAAAAGGCTGAACAGGAGTTTTGGATAGGGTTCAATAAACGTCAGTTCCATATCGGGCGCGAACTTTTCCCGGGTATCCAGCATCACGGCCGAGGAATAGCCCGATCCTATCTCAATGATCCGCTTGGGACAGAAGTGCCGGATCATGGAGTAGAGCACTATGGAATCCGTATAGGAATAGGTGCCGTTGTTGTAGCAATATCTGTTCTCCTGGGATTTCTCGACAGTGAAGGGCAGTTCGGCGTAATATCCTGAAAGTGTTTTGAGCAGGGCCCGCTGCTGCTCCGGTTGTAGAACGATTCCCGCTATGTTGTCCGGGCCATTTTTTGGCCAGAGGTCATTCCCAAATCTATCCAGATCGATTTTGGAAACTATGGGGGAGTAGAAGTGGCCATGGCGAAACTTGCTAAGGGGCCTTAGCGCATTGAATTTAAGCAAAGTCCTGATTCCGTTAAGGAGAAATTTTATGAACAACCCCTTTTTCAGGCCCATGCGATTCATTTGCTCAGCGCATAATGGCCGAATTGGTTAAGAATTTTCAAAGCCCCAAATGTAAGGCTTTTTGTACAAATCCGATATGGGGACACTATTCGGACGATTTAATTTTGGAGTCTTGAGCGCTACAATGGCCGGACCTTATCAAATAAAGATTTTTCTTGTCCCAACACCGCAAAAGAGCCATCTATCGGCCAGGGGGTAAGGCCCTGGCCATTGCGATCGGGACACACCTCAGTGTTTTGGAAGATATCCTTCAAATCCGATCCATTTGCTATCGTCCTGCCGGTAGGTTATGGGTTTGGGGTGTAACCAATCGACCAAGGTGTCCTTAAGGGCATAGGCGAAAAAGTGGTTTCCCGCAGGCGTGTAGTGGCCATTGAAATAACGGCCCATATAGTCATCCAGCGTCAGCTTGAAATTTTTAAAGTCTTCCAGGTGCACCGTGTTCATATCAAAAAACCGGTATCCGTTGGATTGGATGAAATCAACGACTTCCTGATCATAACGGGGCTCTCCCCGTACCATCGATTTAAATACCCCATAAGGGTCAAAATGGATCAGGAGGAGTTCCTTGCCCTGTTCCTTGCAAAATGCATCGGTATGCCTTAGAATATACTTTGTGGCCTCAAAAGCGTACTTGTTCTTCAATGCTGTTGCCGTGGCCATCATTTTCCCGGGGGTGGAAAAATCCATTTCGGGCCGTTCCAATATATGGGCCAGCTTTTTTAACCCCTTGACATCGACATCCGAATTTACCATGTCGTGACTCAGCAAGTGCAACTGCACCATCAGGTCATCTTTTAGGTTCTCGTACATAAAATCCGGATCCGCCATTTTGTACAGATCTTCCTTGACCGCAATTCTGTTTTCCTTTTCGACCAGTTCTCCAGTCTGTAGGTCCATCTCAATATTGGACCAGAAGTTGCCGTGGAACATATACCCGCCGTAATCGTTCCAATGTTTGTAATACGTGGCATACCGGCACCTGAAAACACTTCTCATATAGTCGTCCCCCCACATGTACAGAATTACATATTTGGAATCCTTATCCACTTTTTCCCGCCTTTTTAGCCTTCTGTATGCTTGGTACACACCAAATCCGCCCATACCAAAATTGTGTATGGGTTCTCCCAAATGGCCTGCCAAATATTCCTGCCAGGTCTCCGCGTCGCTAACTTGGTGACAATGTGTAAAACTATCCCCGTACGTATTGATCCGGCACGGCTTGTCCCTATAAACGGCATTGGTGCGTTTGCCATCGTTCATGACGGTGGACAAGGTAAAGCTCTTGTCTATGCCATCGTGCGGCATATAGTTTCCCAAAATATAGCCGACCTCCGGATCGAACTGGGCCCAGGAATTTTCATGGAGAAAAATATCGAGCTCTTCTTTGGGGACCGCACTTTTTCTAAGGTATTCCTCATAGGATTTCGCCTTGTCCTTTTTGCCGCCACCATGAAGAAGGTCCGGAAATAAAGGGGTACTGCCCAAGGTGATGGCTCCAAGAGCATTTGATTTAATAAATTTTCGTCTTTCCATAGGTTTCAAATTGAACGGAAAATAATCTTGCCTGAAATTGGACCAGGCCCCTAACCGCACTTAAATATAGCAAGAACTTAGCATACGGCCTTACCGCACCGGGAACCTTCGGGTCCGTGTTTCTTGGCCCGTATCTTTTTGGGGACGTACCGATTGCTGCGGAAGTGCACTGTCAGGATCGGCACGACAACCCTTCCATTTTGTCCGGCCAAATAAGGGGCATTGATCAAAAAAGATCAAAAAACGAAATGGGGAAGCGGCCGCGTGCACCAGATGTTCAATGCCCCCCAAAGGGCTTGCACCAGTTCCTTTTCCGGCGTTAAATCGATCGGGGAAATCATGCAAGATATGGAATGGGCGGTCCTATGGCCTAGGATAATAGCCATAATATCACTATATTCAAAATCGGCCGTAGCAGGCAACGGTTCCCCAATTTTACCCGTTCCGACGATTTGGATTGAAATAGATGGCCAACCACTTCAATAATAAAGACATGGTTCAAGGACCTTGCAAGAAACTGGTCAAAGCATTTCTTTTGCTTTTGACAGGACTTTTTATGGGCTGCAGCACGGACAGTTCGCCGGATGGTGGGGAGTCTAACTTCCCAGGAGGGGATGGCGGCCCGTCAGGCTCCGAATCCAATCTGCCAGAAGGCAAAGTTTCCTTTGATATCCATCCGGTCGACTTGTCCGGAATACTAATGTTCGAGCCAATGGGGTCTATGGGTACCTTTCCCAAGGATCATGGCGGCTTTCACCACAACCAGGTCGGCGATTCCGAGCCCAGCATAAGGATATATGCCTTGGCGGACGGTTATATTACATCTTTGGGCAGATCCGTGGAGGATTATTGGGTCCAAGTACGGTACAGTACAACGATAAGCGTAAAACTCGGACATGTGGGCCGATTTGAAAAGGCCGTTTTGGACGCAGTGGGGCCATTGGCGGAGGGGCAGGTCAAGAATATGAGTATAGCGGTCAAAAAAGGGCAGGTTATTGGATATATGTCCTCCCTTGGCGCCCTTGACATGGGCCTGCACGACCTAGAGCGCAAGAATGTGTTTTGTTATCCGGAATTGTTTGGGTTTGAAGTACAATATGCGTCTGATATATTCGACTACTTTGATGAACCCGTAAGATCCGAATTGTTGGAAAAGGCAATCAGGGTGCAAGCTCCCCGCGGGGGGAAGGTGGACTTTGATGTAAAAGGGACCTTGGCCGGAAACTGGTTTCAGCCCGGGGGTACCATGGAAGCGTTTGAGACCCATTTTGCGATTGGTTACGATTACCTGCACCCACATCGCGTAATACTGTACAACGGCTATGCGGAATTTGCGGAAAACAACACTTCATACAATCAGGTCTGGGTCAGGAACAACGTGCCTTTGCCCGAGACCGTGGATTTTGGGGACGGTATGGTCAAATATGAGATGATTCCAAAGCTTGGGTGGCGAAGGGACGATGGCATAAACTTTACGTTGGATAACTTGGAAAACGTCGACAATGCCACTTCGATCGGTGTCGTCCTTTTTGAAATGTTGGACAATGAAACCATGCAGGTGGAATATTTCCCTGGCCAATTGGCGGATGCGGTCAACGAATTCAGTGGAAACCAGCGTATCTATGTGCGTAAACCCTAAGGTAAAAGAGTAGGTCCGAAGTGCCCCTTTCTTTTAGGCGATTTGATCGGTTCAAGTTCACAGGAAAAAATAATTGAATAGTATTTGGAATTGCCTATATTTAGGAACACAAACAGTTCGTCGGTAACCCATGGGCCATGACCGACCGATCATCAATCAATTAATTGAGGTACTGCACAAAGACCGGTACAAACTCCATGATGTCATTTAACGTGTTTTCGGGATATGCATTGAAAACAAATTATTGGAACTACCTCATTGTTCTTTTGGTTTTCTGCGGCCCGTCGGTGCTTTTGGGCCAAAACCAGGAAGACGAAAGTGAGGGCTACCGTTGGTTCGATCAACTGATTGGAGCTGAAAACTCCGGCCTATATGACGGGGTGGTCTATATTGAGAAATACAGGATGCGGAATGAAAAGCAAAAATTTTTCCGCTCCCCGGACTTTCTCCAAGGATCGATCAGCTATAATGGACAGCCTTATTTTGATGTGGAGATGAAGTACGATCTATACGAAGATGAGATTTTGGTAAGATCCAGCGCTATCCTGCACCTGGATAAAAAGGGAATCGATAGTTTCCGGATCGAGGAAAAAAAGTTTGTTAAAATTGACAATGGGGACTACCATGCCATGGGCGTTCATGGCTTTTTTGAAATCCTTTTGGAAACTCCCGGCTTCACTTTTTTTAAAAAACACAGGAAGAAAAAGACCGATCGCTTGGGCGAGCGGTTGATCTACCACGAATTCACGGATGAAAATGCATACTATCTGTTGCATGGGCGCGCCTACCATATCATAGGCACCAAGGAAGATATCATAAAGGTATTCCCAAAGTTCAAAAAGGAGATCAAGGCACGGTCAAAAGCCAACAGACCGCTACGAAAACGCGATAAAGGGGCATATTTGTCTTCCTTACTGGATCAGGTCCACGAATTGACATCGCAAGAAAATAAAACCCGGGCCGAATGAGGTGGATACTGTGCTTGGGATGGATATTGGGTCTTCAATGGGCTTTGGCACAGGAAAAGGTTTCTACAATTTCGATTGCATTCGAAAACTCCAGTTTAAAAGAAGTTATAGGCACCATCGAAGAAGTTTCGGACTATCATTTTTTTTATGTGGAAGAGTGGTTGGGCGACCACAGGGTCTCGGGCAGCTATGCCGATACTTCCTTGGACCTCGTACTACACGATATTTTTGAGCGGACGATCATAAACTTCCATATACTGCCGGGGCATAAAATTGTATTGACCCGAAACAACATAATCCGGAGTGACCTTCCCCAGGTTTTTTATGGAAAAACCGAAGAACCTGCCTTGGGAGAGGAGGTAGAGACCAATCCCGTTTTCTATACGGAAGAGTACAATTCGGAAAAAATGGAAACGGTACGGATTGGAAAGGAAAGTCCGAATACCAGGCAAGGGCGGTTTACCCTTACCGGTCGGGTCAGGAACATTGGAACCGGTGAGTTTGTTTCCGCCTTGGCAATCGTCGTCAAAGATAAAAATATCGGCACCGCTACGGACGACAATGGATTTTATAAAATAGAGCTGCCCGCCGGGCCCAATCTTGTTGAGACCAGTGCCATTGGCATCCAAACTTCTGTGAGAAGGGTAATTATCTATAATGACGGCGTATTGGATCTGGAGGTAAGGGAGAGCGTTGAAATTTTAGATGAGGTGGTCGTACAGGCGGATGCGACCAAGAATGTGGCGGAACCGATTACGGGAGTTGCTCAAATTGAAGTGGAGAAGATAAAAACGATTCCATTGGTTCTGGGCGAAAGGGACATGCTGAAAGTCGCCACTACCTTGCCTGGAATTACTACTGCAGGCGAGGGGGCCGCGGGCTACAACGTACGAGGGGGAAGGATAGACCAGAACCTCATTTTGTTGGATAATGCGGTGGTTTACAATCCATCCCATTTTTTTGGGATTTTCTCCGCCCTGAACCCCTTTACGACCGGAACGGTAAATATTTACAAGGGTAGTATTCCGGTGGAATATGGAGGTAGGCTATCTTCCGTTTTTGATATCCGTACCAAAGAGGGAAATGTCGAAGAGTTCGCAGGGGAAGCTTCCTTGGGCCCCGTGACGAGCAACCTTAGCCTGGAAGTTCCGATTGTCAAAGGCAAATCGTCGTTATTGATGGGGGGGAGGGCTACCTATTCCCAATGGATATTAAGGTCCCTAAAGGAGGAATCGCTAAAAAATAGCAAGGCCTCATTTTATGATGTTGTCGCTCGATACGACCATAAAATTAACGACAACAATGCCATTGGGGTCACCGGCTACTTCAGCAACGATGCGTTCAACATCACTTCAGATTCTTTGTATAGCTATAGCAATAGGTTGTTTTCGTTAAGATGGAACCATAAATTCAGCGATAAGAACACGGCAAGCTTGCTGTTGTCCAACAGCCAATACCGCTTTAACATTGAGTTTGATGGGAATTCCCAGAATGATTTTGATCTTGGTTACAAAATAGATGAAACCGAATTCAAGCTAAAAATGAGGTACCTGGGGGGAAAGGGCCATAGTTTTGATTATGGCCTCTCCACCAAATTGTACAACGTAAATCCGGGCAGTATTGAGCCCCTTGGCCCCGAATCCATCCTTGAGACCAGGCGGATACCTAAGGAGAAGGGGCTCGAGGCGGCCCTATTTGTTTCCGATGATTTCGATCTAAGCGAAAAACTGTCCCTGAGCGCGGGCCTGCGCTATTCCATGTTTGCGGCCCTTGGCCCATCGGTGCAACGAATTTATGAAAACGATGTCCCCAAGACCCAGGAAACACTGCTCGATACACGGACATACGATAAAAACAAAGTAATAAAAACCTATGGAGGACCGGAGGCCAGATTGTCCGCAAGATATTATTTAAGGCCGGACCTCTCGGTAAAGGCCAGTTTCGGCAATACCTTTCAGTACATACATACCCTGTCGAACAATACGACCGCCTCTCCGACCGATACATGGAAACTTTCGGATTCGAACATAAAACCACAGCGCGCCAATCAATTTTCCGTGGGACTCTACAAAAACTTTGACGACAATATCTACGAGTTGAGCCTGGAAAGTTACTTTAAGAAATTCACCGATATCATAGATTACAAGGTAGGTGCGGACCTCTTGTTGAACGAGGACATAGAGACCGAAGTGTTCCAAGGCGAGGGCAAAGCATATGGAATTGAGCTCCTACTAAGGAAGAACCGGGGCAAACTCAATGGCTGGCTGGGATATACCTATTCGCGATCTCTTATCAAGTTTGATAGTGGGTTCGATGAGGAAAGGATCAACAACGGGGAGTACTTCCCTTCCAATTTTGACAAGCCCCATGATATAAGTTTGGTGGCCAATTACAAACTGACCAAACGGTACAGTCTTTCCACTAATTTTGTGTACCAGACCGGAAGACCGGTGACCTTTCCCGTCGGTCGTTATATTTATCAGGGCCAAAATCATGTGTTCTACAGTGAGCGCAATGAATTTAGGATTCCAGACTACTATCGTTTGGATATCAGCATCAATATAGAGGGCAACCATAAGATCAAGAAGTTTGCCCATAGTTTTTGGAATATTTCTGTGTACAATGTTTTGGGCAGAAATAACCCGTATTCAGTATTTTTTGTATCGGAGAATGGAAGCATAAAGGCCTACAAAAGCTCTATTTTTTCCATTCCGGTACCCACAATAACCTATAATTTCAAGTTTTGATACATCAGTTTAACGGCAATGTTTGGCGCAGCAGGATTTTTCGGACCGTCCTTTTGGTAATGTTTGGAGGTGCGCTCAACGGCTGTGTGGAATCTTTTGATGTCAAAACCGAAACCTTTGAGGAGGCCCTGGTCGTGGATGCCACCATAACCAATGAGCTCAAAGAGCAGGAAATTGTACTGGGGCGTAGTTTTTTGTTGGAAGAATTTGATTTTGTGGCCGAGGAAAATGCGCAGGTCAGGATTATCGATGATGCCCAAAACGCGTTTGTTTTTCAGGAAACGACTCCTGGGAGATACCTTTCGACCAGCCCGTTCAGTGCCCAAACAGGTACGAACTATCAACTGCTGATCACCACGCAAAACGGTAGGGAATACGCTTCCGAATTAACGAGCTTACCTCCTCCCGATCCCATGCAAAACCTGTATGCTTCCAGAACGAATGGTGACAACGGCGAAGAAGGCATCGCGATATTCGTAGATTTTAACGCTCCTGAAAGCGAGCGGTACTACCGCTATGAATATGAAGAGACCTACAAGATCATCGCACCGAGATGGACTGGCTCACAGGTAGTATTCATAACTCCCGCCCAACCCGAAATTCTCCCGGCATATGCCAACGAACATATATGTTACAACAGCAATGCCTCGGAAGGCATCATCATTGCCAGTACCAACGGTCCTGCTGGAGGCACTTTGACCCGGTTTCGGACGAGATTCATAGATAGGGAAGATTATATCTTGTCCCATCGCTATAGTATTCTTGTCCGGCAGCACGTCATTTCAAAAGCGGCCTATTCCCATTTTGAACTGCTTGAAAAGTTTTCTGGGCAGGACAATGTACTTTCGCAGTCCCAGCCCGGGTTCTTTAGGGGAAATATGTATTCAATTGCCAATTCTGATGAAAAGGTTTTGGGATATTTTGATGTTTCCTCCCTATCGGAGAAGAGAATATTCTTTGATTACGCCGATTTTTTTCCTGGTGAGCCACTTCCTCCTTATGCGGCGACCGAATGTGATCCTTTTGTGGCAGGTTTCGCAACTTTCCCCACGATAGCCGATCTATTGAAAGATAATTTGGTGCGATATTATTCAACCGATCCCCTTACCGAGGATATTTCGGTTGTTCTCAGGGGATGCGCCGATTGCACGGTATTCGGTGACCCGGAGGTACCTGAATTTTGGATCGATTAAAAGAATGGGCAGTATGAAAAAAATAAAAATCACCTTGACATTGTGGTTAACTATTGGTTTTTCATTGGTTTACGGGCAGACCATCCTGAAAAACGGACGGGAACTAAAGGGGTACAATGATCTGCACAAAGAAACCATTTTCATACATCAGAATGCGTCCCTACTGCTTGCCGGGGAGCAGTTGTACTATAAGATGTACTGTATCGATCCGGAAACGGGCGGGTTCAGCTCCCTGAGTAAAATGGGCTATGTTGAATTAGTGGGCGCGAATGGACAGGCCGTGTTTAAGCATAAAATTACATTGTCCGCTGGGGTTGGACAAGGAGATTTTTTTGTTCCGACCACGGTGCCATCAGGAAACTACAAACTCCTCGGGTTTACAAAATGGATGAAGAATAGTGGGGAAAATTGCTTTTTTCAAAGTGATATCGATATCATAAATCCATACCACGAGAATCAAAAATCGATATTGATCGAAGCCGAAACCGATTCGATGACCGGGTCTGTACCAGGATTTGAACAAAAGGCGCGGTACATTCAAAATAAAACGGGGCAAAATTTTACAATGGCAACAAACAAACAAATGTTTGGCCCCCGTGAAAGGGTTGAACTGACGCTGCGTCATGTGAAACGGTCGGCCTTGAACGGGAACTATTCCATTTCGGTAAGAAAAAAAGATGCCATTAGTAGATCACCTAGGGCTACTTCCGAAACTTTTCTGGCATTTTTTGAAGATATGGACAGGACCATATCGGTTGGAGACAGTGTTTTTATGCCAGAGCTTCGGGGAGAATTGGTTTCTGGAAAAGTACGGTCCAAGACCACGGAACTGCCAGTGGCGGGTGAAAGAGTGGCCCTTTCCATACCGGGTAGGGATTTTGAAATTAAAATTGTCCAAACCGATAAGGACGGCAGCTTTCATTTCAATCTTAATGGCACCTATGCCAACACGGACGCTCTAATTCAAATAGTGGGCAAGAAAGGGGAGGAAAACAAAATTGTGATGGAGCAACCATTTTCCATGGATTATGGGGGTCTGGTCCATAAAGAGTTGGTCGTTGGCCCCGGGATGACGGATCTAATATTGGAACGAAGTGTGTACAACCAGATTGAAAACGCATACCTTGGGGTAAAGGAGGATACCATCCAATCCCCAAAACCCCTTTCCCCTTTTTATCGGGATTTTGCCCTTATGTACAACTTGGACGATTATACGCGGTTTGCTACGATCGAGGAAACTTTGGTAGAGATCATAGAACACGTTTGGGTAGAAAAGAACGGGGAAGGGGAGTTGGTGTTTCACGTACGCGGATATGATTATTTGCCGCAATCGGGTATTCCGCCCCTGGTCCTCGTCGATGGGGTAATGGTGCGGAGGCACGAAGACATCATGGACATCAGCGCTCGAAAGCTTAAAAGAATCGGGATAATTAGGGATGAATGTAGTCTAGGACCACAGGCCTTTCAGGGAATCGTTGCCCTTGAGACATTCGATGGTAATTTTCAAAATACGTTTTACCATGAGGATCTGGCAAAAATAGAACTGGTCAGACCGTTGCCCCACAAAAAATATTTTCAAGCCCGCTATGGTGATGGGAAGGGGAAGATAACGGACCGTATTCCCGATTTTAGGCACCAATTGCTTTGGATGCCGAACGTGGAACCGAAAGGGGAAGAAATGACCCTGGATTTTTTCACATCCGATGTCCCAGGTGATTATGAAATTTGCTTGGAAGGATTCACTTTGGAGGGCGAACCGGTCTCATTGAGGACTGCAATATCCGTGGAATAAATTTAGCGCGGATTACTTCCATATTTGTAAAATTGGGTACATAGCTTTAGATTTATACAAAGGAACAGCAATACCTACAAAAAGGGTGTCGTGGCACGCGCGCATGGATTTGGCCCGACCGCCGGTTGCCACTGTGGGTTTTAATAGGATAGCTGAAAAACATTTTCGACCTAACATTTGAACTTGGATTATGATATACAAATCAGCCCCCTATATATTCTCTATCGCATTCTGTGCCCTTGGTTTGTTCTATTACCAGACCTTTTGGCCTTTGGATAACCTGGAGCGGCTTCCCGGACATAAAAGCCATGACCTCCGACCAGTGACCAAGCCCGATTACACTCCATGCGATCAGTTTGAAATCCCCAATTATGAGGCATACCGGACTTCAACGGCCCCGACCATTGATGGCCGACCCGATGAACTTGAATGGCAGCTCGCCCCTCGATCGTCCAGTTTCAAAGATTTGATTTCAGGGGCCGAGACCATTCATGATACGCGGGCCGCGGTACTCTGGGATGATGAGTACCTATATGTGGCGTACTGGGTGGAAGAGCCGAATCTACAGGCCAGTATCACTGAGCAGGACGGATTGATCTATCAAAACAATGATGTAGAGTTGTTCATTGCCGGACAGGATGGGTATTATGAGTTTGAAATCAACACCTATGGTACCATTTACGAAGTGTTCTTTATTTGGGAAGAGGCTTATGAAAAAGGGGGGTACGATACCATACCGGGATTTGGAAGGACTGAGCCGGGGAGAAGGGAATTTAATGGAGTGGGCTATAAATCGCACCCCAGGGGCCCACGAATTGGTTTTTGGAACTGGGACCTGCAGGGATTAAAGCGTGCCGTTTTTGCGGACGGAACCATTAATGATGACCAAGATCGAGATCGCGGATGGACCGTGGAACTGGCCTTGCCCTGGTCGAGCATTTCAATATTGGCCAAGGGGGACGACCGAAGCGTTCCGCCCCTTCCCGAGGATGTTTGGAGAATGGATTTCTCAAGATTTAACCAGTACAAAGAGGCCAAGCCCGCAAAGGATTCAGGAGGTTGGGCCTGGAGCCCCCATGGGGTATGGGATTCGCACGTTCCGGAATGCTTTACCTTTGTTAATTTTTCCAGTAAAGACGTGGGTACCCTAAGAAAATAGGCGAAGGGTCATGGCGTTCCACTTCCCATACCGGTGGATTGGAAAACCGAAATTAAACCAGTTTGGATAAAATGAAAACACACAACACCTTCCTTTCCAGTCTTTTTTTATTTCTTTTTTGGTCCATTTGTTATCCATTGAAGGGCCAGGAACTCATGATACCCCGATCTAGCCCCAAAGCAAGTGTAAGTCAGGTTATAGGGGTTTGTACGGTTAGTGTTGCGTACGGAAGGCCAAGTGTCCGTGGACGAAAAATATTTGGGGAACTGGTCCCTTTTGGTGAGGTATGGCGGGCTGGGGCCAACGAGGCCACCACGATAACGTTCCGGCAGGGGGTCCGTATTGACGGAAAAAAAGTCGCAGCGGGCAAATACGGTCTGTTCATGATTCCCCAAAAAAAGAAATGGACCATCATTCTGAACAAGGATTCCGAACAATGGGGCGCCTACAATTACAACCCGGGCGATGATGTTCTTCGGACCGAGGTAAAACCTCGAACGGTTGGGTTTACCGAGCTATGTACCTACACTTTCACCGATGTGGGCAAAACCAGGGGAGTATTGCGGTTGACCTGGGAAAATCATGCCATCGACCTGGAAATTGAGACCGATACCCATATCCAGACACTGGAAGAGATCGAACGGGTGACGACCCTCCCCAAAGCGGGATGGTATAGCTTTTCCGCAGCTGCCCAGTATCACTTTTACGAGCGACAAGAACCGGAGAAAGCACTGGGATACATCGACAGGGCCATAGCACTGGAAGCACCCAATCCGGCACCGTGGATGCTGAAATCCCAAATTCTGGCTTCACAGAAAAAGTACAGGGAAGCCATACACCTTGCCCAACAGGCTATTAAAGTGTCAAAAAAATACAATTTCCTGTTTGAAGTGGAGGAAAATGAAGAGAACATCCATAAATGGGAAACGCAGTGACCTGCAGTGATCACAGGATATCAGTACCCCGTTGTGAACAGGTTTCTTGCGCCCTTTAACCCGCATTTTTGATATTTGTGATACGCTTGGGCGGCCCTTTCCTCGATTTGCAAATCGGTTTCATTTAAAAGCCAACCATCCAATGCCGCCTTTAAGGTATATGCCTCGGGGGCCATCAAATGAGTGGTCCATAGCAATGGCTTTGCCTGTGCCTTTTTTAGTTCGTTCTTAAAGAAAGCCTTGCTGTAGCATGCCAAAATTATGGCATCTTTGTTTCTGTTCTCAGGGATGTGATATTCAATATTTACCGAAAAGTCCATTAATCCATCGTGTCCTATATAGCTGATCAAATCCGACTTTCCACCAAAAGTTAAAAGGGAATCGTTGAGCGTGATGGTTTGGGCGCGCTGTCCGTTGGATGCCTTTAGAAAATCGGTAATACAGGTTTTTATTTTTGCCCCATCATAGGCGTCCGCCAAAATATAAACATCTTGGACCGCGTGCTTGAACAGGATTCGTTCCAATATGTTTGGATCGTTCGACGGAATGGATTTTACAAAAGTCCAATCTTTCGTTTTGTAACGAAAATAGGATTTAAGTCCAAAGGCAGCGCCCCAGTATAAATTCGACCTGGGCTCCTGCCCGTTTCCAAGCGATTTTGGAACTGGAACGATACCTTGGTTTATATTATCGCAAAGCGCTACGAACACATGGATCGTTTTTGACTGGCCGAAGGAAGCGTACAGACAGGATACAAAAAAAAGTAGGGCAAGAATTTTTTTTATTTTTTCCATGGAGATGGTTTTAGATAGCGGGGTATTGTTGGTTCAGCAAAATCTTTGCCAAACTATTGATTTTGAATGATATATAATGTGTTTTTGCATTTGGTAAGAATATTCCTCGTTTAAGCATATACCTTTACCAACGTTTTTGGAAGCGAATTGCACAAAGTGGCAGGCCGACATATTTAATTTACTTTCCCGACCGTCCAATTAGCATAAAATCACTATATTAAAGGATTGCGTTAAACCACCAAACCATGAAAAAAACAATACCTGAGGGCGATTCGTCTTTTAATGAGAAGACGGAAAATCAAAAACATACTCGAGTCGAGGGAAGTGCTTCCCAACCACTAAAATCATCGGATAGGATCATTGCGGGATTTTTGGTTTCCTTTAGTGTTGATCCTACAGGGGAATATTGGGTGCTCTATGAGGGTAGAAATAGAATAGGGAGCGACCGATCCAATGATGTTGTCATCAATGATGCCAACGTATCTTCAAACCACGCCATTCTGAACATAAGGCACAGCATCAACGATGGAAGAATGCTCGTGGCCATTTCCGATCAGAACTCGTCCAATGGCACAATTGTCAATAAAAAGGACATTGAGTTCAATTCCTTTGAACTTAAGAACGAAGATGTCGTTCAAATCGGAAATCACGAATTGGGACTACTTTTCTTGGACAGGAACGCCAAGGAATTAAAGCCTATGGAAGGGGTGAAAAAATCGGCGCGCAGTAGCGGGCAGTATACTTCTCCCTATGATGTTTCCGTAAAATCCGATACCAGCAAACGAACCAAACCAGAATAGTATGAAAAAGATTTTTATAATAGGACGGGAACCCAGCCCCAGCTATTTGACGAACAATGAAATACCCTTGATCATCAATGAAACAGAGCTTACCGAACATGTAAGCAGAACCCATGCCAGGCTTACTTTGGATGAACAAGGGATCTTGTTCATTGAGGATCTGAATTCCACGAGTGGTACCTATGTAAACGGTTTGAGGATAAACCATATTACACAGGTAAACCCGGATAGCAACATCACCTTGGGAAAATCATTTCAGTTCGGCCTTTCGCACCCTACAATACAGAGTGTTAGGGCCTCCATGCACCAACAGCCGGCACCAGCCCAACCCGCAACTGCTGAACATGAGTATGCCAGTTGGGGTGCACGTTTCGGAGCCTTTATCCTGGATGGTATATTCATCAATATTGTATGGTACTTATTTCTGAACCTGATCAACTTCGCCTTGGGGCCTTCCAATACCACGGCGATCGTTACCCTTCTTGCTTCGTTTATTATCTGGCATTTCTATTATGCCATTCCCCTGAGTTCGGGAGGCAGTACGTTTGGAAAAAGAATTGCGGGTGTAAAAGTACTGTCAGTAGCTTCTGGTACATATCCATCTACTGGACAGGCATGGGGCAGGACCATTTCCTATTTTCTTTCCGCCATTATATTGTACATTGGTTTCCTTATGCCCTTGTGGACAGAAAAAAAGCAGGCACTGCACGACATGGTTGCCGGTACTATTGTGGTAAAAGCTTAAAAGTATGCCGGTAAACCTACAAGGTAAAAAGGGAACGTATGTATTCGATCCCTTCTCCGACACCTCTAAACTGGGTGAAGGGGGTATGGGATTGGTGTACCTAGGTGAAGAAACCAATACCGCTAGAAAGGTGGCCATAAAAGTGCTCTACAAAGAAGTTTCCTCTAATCCGGTAAATATAGAAAGGGGCCTAAAAGAGTCCAATATAAATTTCGATCATAAGAACATTATAAAAATGATCGAATTTGTCGAGAAAGACAACATTTACCACATCGTTAGCGAGTACCTGGAAGGGGAAAGTCTGGACAAGTATATCGAAAGGGACCAGTTGGTTCCGAGGGAAAAGGCCATCCAAATTGCCTGTGAAGTGCTACGGGGGCTTGGTGCCCTTCATGCGGCCAAACCTTCCATCATTCACCGTGACATTAAACCAAGCAATATTTTCCTATGTGCCAATGGTGATATCAAAATAATGGATTTTGGCGTGGCCAGAAGTCTTGAGAATGGAAACAAACGGCTTACAAAGACCGGTTCCGTAGTTGGAACACCATATTATGCCGCTCCAGAACAAATACGGAGTCAAACAGAACTAATAAATGCCACCACCGATATCTACTCTGTTGGTGTAACGCTCTATGAACTACTTACCGGAAAGGTTCCCTTTGAGGGAAAAAGCGAATATGATACCCTAAAGATGCAGGTAGAGGCCCCATTGCCGCCTCATTCTAAAATTCCCCCGGCCTTGTTTAAAGTAATAGCCAAGGCCACAGCCAAAAACCAAACCGAAAGATATCGGAGCGGTCAGGAATTCTTAAGGGCGTTGCAACCTTTTAGCGCCTCTGGGCAAAGGGCCAACCCATCTCCCAAAAAGAAGACCCCTAAGAGATCCGTTTCCGGGGCCAGCGTACTTAATTGGATACTGATCCCCCTGCTATTGGGCCTGGGAACAGCCTATTTCAGTACGCTGGGAAAACTTGATGCTGAACGCTACGATGCGCAATATCATCGTAATAAATGGGTACTGGACAATGTTGGCCTGTCCGAAAAAAACACCGATTTAAAAGATAGCTTGAGCCTTGTTACAGACCATTATCCGATAATCATAGATAAGGTCCCTGTTCGTTTTTTGGATAGGGAAGGGAAGAATATCCTCAGTGATTTTAAGGATAAACTGATCGGGGAAGGAGTAATAAAGACCATTCAACCAATGGTGGTATATAGGAGCTTTGTTACCGAAACAAAGGACTTACAGTTCTATTATAGGTTATACACGCCGGAAGGCAAACTACTGCATAGTCCACAGGTGGACAAAAATTTAATTAGCCCTCCCGATTTGTTCACAAATCATGCAGTTGTCCCAATAGCCCAAAAACAGGATGGCCAGTTTTTACTTGGAGGTTTCTGGACCAAATATAATGCGGGAAATTACAGATTGGAGGTATGGCACAGAGACAAATGCCTCTTCTATAGATATTTTAGGATTTACTAGATGGATACGATTTCTAAACATCATGCCGATTCCAATATCGGTGGAAGATCGGAAAATCAGGATGCGGTGGCATGCGGCGACACCAAATTTGGTTTTTTAGGTATTGTATGTGATGGTATGGGCGGGGGCAAGGGTGGAAAACTGGCGGCACAAATAGCCTTGGACGTTATCCAGGAAGACCTCAGGGGATCGGCATCCGAAGATTCGGTAAATGCTGTTTACAATGCGATACAAAAGGCCAACTTCGAAGTATTTAGAACGGGCCTCAATGATAAGGATTTAAAGGGAATGGGCACCACGGTCGCTTTGGTACTTATTTCTGAAAATGGTGCCCATGTGGCCCATGTTGGGGATAGCAGGGTATATCAGATCAGAAATGGTAAAACAATCCAAAGGACACAGGACCACTCTGTGGTCTTCCGAATGTTAAAAGAAGGCATCTTAACGAATGAGGAACAGGCCCGCAAGCACCCCAAATCCAATCAGATCACAAGGGCCCTTGGTTTGAAACCTGTCGTGGATATTGAGCTCAACAGCTTTTCCTATGAAAAGGGCGATTATTTTTTCCTGTGTTCAGATGGTGTTAATGGAGAACTGGACGATAGTGAAATAGAGCAGCTGCATGAAACGCTTCAGGAACCACGGCATATCGTAAATGAAAGTATCAAGCGTGTTAATGCGAAGGGCATGGCCCGGGGTGGGGGACATGACAATGCCAGTGCGGTGAGCATTTTTTGCATAGGAGCATCCAAATTATCGGGAAGTGGGAAAGAGGTTCCCCCCAAACGCAGTTCAAAATACAATACTTCCGTTCTATTGCCAGTGTTGTTGGGGGTTGCGCTTTGCGTTTCCCTGTTTACATTGGTACGGCTTAAATCCGGGAATGGTGATTATGAACAACAACTAAAAACGGCCCGATCGATAAATGAAAAACTGGAGAAGACCGTAGATTCCCTGAGGAACAAGGTTGAGAGGGAAAATCCAGAAACCGGTATGGGAAACCTCGGCGGTATCGGCAACGATTCTGTCGAGCGTGGGATATCTCTTTCGGATACTCTGGTACGCCCTGCCGTTGTTGGGGATACCGTGGCCGTCGAATAATCATATGAATCAAAACACTATGGGAAACAGAACAATTCTTATTTGCCTAGTCCTGTTATGGTCAGTTTTTACGATCAGTGCACAAAAAGTCACCCGTGAGTGCGACCAAGTGGACGGCTGGTCCTTGGAAAAAGCGAATTCCGCCATTGGCATTGCGGAAGCAATTTTGATGGGTGTCGGAGATTGTGGCTCGGCATTGGACGGCGAAAATTGCCAGGATGTAATGGATCTTTTAGTGCAGGCCGAGGAACATATCATTTACGTCTTACAGATAAATGAAAAAAACGGGTGTATGACATGCTTCCTTTCGAATGCCCTGGAGAGTGCCCGGTATCTGGATTCCATCGCGAAAAGCCTGTACGCCATGGGCTATCCCGGGGCCAACAGAATTGAGGGGCGGGCAAGTTTCCGGGTCAGCGATATGATGGACAACTACTGCCCCGATCTCAATGGCCGATGGTATCCGGACAATGATCTGAATGTGTCCATTTTAATCGATTACAAGCCTGGGTACGATTTGTTCGAAGCACAGCTCAGCGATGGTACGACGACAGAAGTTTCGTATGTACAGATTATAAAATACGACCGGGTAAGGCTCCATCAACAGGAAATATATGGCACCATCTATAACCAGGGCAATACCATTGACTGGGGAAACCACAGATGGATAAGGGACAACAACACGATAGATGGCAGATGGTCCATGGACGGTAGCGGAGACACCTTTCAAATTGTCCAGGTGGCGAACGGACAATACCGGATGATAGTGGAATCGGTGCCAACCGCGTCAACCTTTGGAATCACTTATGTCCAAGGGGATTTATTTGGCGAGTTCTGGACCCAGGACTTTATACACTTTGAAGGATATATCAATACAAAAATCCCTAATTCACCCCAACAGAAAATTTACCTAAAAATGGAAAACGGGCTATTTTATATCAATGACACCATGGATGTTTACAATGATAAACAGGGGGCTACCATTATGTCAAAAAGATAATTGCGGTCTGCCTGATAGGGCAATAACGGTCATGGGTTTCCTTCGGCCCATGCAATATTTGGATATGCCAACCTACTGGATAAACACGGGCAAAGGCAACTGCTGAAACGATTCTACTAGTATTCCAGTTCCTGTAATTTGACCAAGGCTTCCGATTTTGAATTCACATCCAGCTTTAGGTAGATGTTCTGGATGTGAAAATTGATAGCGCTCGCGGTAACGAACAGTTTTTCGGCAATGGTCTTGTAAGTTGCTCCCTGACAGAGATAATCGATGACCTGGTTTTCCCTTTCGGAAAAGAAGTCGCGCGATTTTCGTTGAAACATCGAGATAACCTTTTTGGCAATATCGTTGCTAATAATGGCGCCCTCACTTTTAATGGAATCCAAGGCGTTGTAAAGGCTTCTGTCGCTGACAGGTTTGGTGAGATAGCCATTGGCCGTATTCTTAAACGCCTTCTTTACGATTTCAAAATCATTCTGGGCACTTAGCATGATAATTTTCACATTCGGATCTTTGGCCCTGAAGAGCTTAATTCCCTCTATGCCGCACATGTCGGGCAGGGATACCTCTGAAAAGATAATGTCGGGCGATACAAGGTCGTAGTCGGACAGGGCATCCTGTACTGAAATATAGATGCCTTGCAGCGAGTAGTCTAAATACGATTCGAAATAGTTTTGGTACGCTTCATGAAGTAATTGGTCATTGTCTACCACAATGATCTTTAGAATATTTGGGTGCATGGTAAGTGGGGGTTAGTCCGGGCACCTTGGCACGCTTTGGCGCATGTCCAGGTACCCAGTGGTGGGATTTGGGAATTCTTGAGAGTTAGATTGCCAAGGGCAATATCGTTGCATCAGAGCGCAGGGCACATTGCACGATAGGATACCTATCTTGCCATACTATTTTTTCAAAGCTTGGAGCTAAAACATCGGGTCAAGCACGCAAAGGCGCCCTTGTCCGGGTTTCGGAAACAAAAGAGAATAAATAGTTGCCCTTAATACACTTAAAGGGTCGATTCGGTCAATGAAAAATCAAGCTAGGTCGCGCTCGAATAAAATCCGTAAGGGGTACACCTTAGTGCTGGACCGCCCTTAAGAAAGAAGATGGGGGGAAGTCCTGATTTTGAGTTACTGCAAGCGCTACTTTTTGGGATACTGCTGGGGTAAAGTTTAGATTCCATGTAGTGGGGGCATTTGAGAGTTATACATTAGTTTCTGAAGTAAATGTATTAATTTTTTATTAACGCCTACACAAATCAGATGTATTTTCGTTCAAATGCATTCCAACTGTCAAGCTTTCGCAACAATATGCCAACCCAATTCTCCATCCAAACAACTAACTAACTCTCAAATTAATCCCACGTCTAGACGCTCAAATTGGGCTGGGACATTGATGCAAACCTCTCAATCCACATACATATTATCAACAATGGCAGAAGCGTGGTCTACCTGCATGATCCACTTCTCGTCCTTGTATTTTCCATCAAGATTTGAAACATAGGCAGTTTTTGCCTCTTCCTTAAAATTAAAATCAGCCAAATAAACATAGTAAAGTCCATTTTCCTTGTTGTAAAACTGTCGCGCGTCCAGTCCCTGTTCCTTTAAGGTGCTCATAAAGGCCTTCAGGTATTTTTTGCTACTGTACACATTGGCGATCACATAATAACCCGATTTTACACCCACAAAGTCGGCCTGGTCCAAAACTTTTATGGGAAGGTCAAAATAATCTTTGTGTTCAAGGGTGCTCAAGCCTTTGGCAATTTCAGGCTTGGTTTCCAATGTAACGGCTACCTTGTCCAGTTCTTTCATGGTTTCACGGGGCGTTTCCGCGCCGGTCATTGCCATATCTTCCTTCCCGTCGGGATCCACTAGGGCCAGTTCAACATACTCCTTGTTCAAAACGTCCTCGGTTTCCGTTTCCGTTTGGATCTCTACCACAAATCCATCTTGTTCGGCGCTGAAACTTTCGATGGGCAGCGGATTATAGGCGGGGCGTACGAACGTATTGGAACTGGCTATCGCACCGGTTTTGGCCTGGGCAGGTTTCGAGGCCGTGTTTTGTGCCAGTTCAGAGTCCGCGATTGGCGATTCGATCGGTTCCTTAAATTTCGCAGAATGGGCACTTTTGGTCGACTTGGGCACCGTTTTGGTGACTGCCAGGGCCTTATCTGCGCTTTTTGGTGCTTCGGACGCCCTTGGGTTCGAGGGTAAAGCCGCATCTGCATTGGTAGGCGTATCCGACCTGGTTTCGGTCAAGGCCAAATCCGTATACTGGCCGCTACTGGTATCCTGCAGATAGGCTTTAAGGTTGTATTTGATATCATTTCGCAAAACCCGAACGATGGTTTCAAACCTTTTCTCGGACGCTGCGGTACGTGCGGCCTCGATGGAATCTTGTCGTAAGATCAGTTCATCCAAAATAAGCCGGTTTTGGTATGCGAGCGAACTGATGTCCTCTTCATGGACCGTTTGCTTTTTGGACTTTCTTTTGGTCCGGTTTTTACGGGCCGCCCTACTTTTTCTTTCGATTCGTTCCTCCACAACGGGAACCACTGCCTTCTCGTAGGCCACGGCAGGGGTTTCTTGGCTTTCATTGAATTTGGACTTGGCCGCGTTCTTTGTTTTCCCGTCTCCCTCGTTTTTGCCCAAGGCAGCATTTTTCTCGGCGATCAATCGCAAGATCTGCTCTTCGTAATTTTTAACGATATTATCGATCTGGGCATCCTTGGAACTGTCAACGTAGCCTCCGGCGCCATCATTCTGGTTTTTAAAGGTATAGGCCAGTGATACTTCGTGGTTCCAGCCCAGGTCTGCCTTGTCCTGGAGGACGTCTTTCTCCAAAAGATATCCCAATGACATGGTTTTACTTAGATTGAACCCCAGACCCATTGACAATCCATAGTTGTCGTCCAATGTGGTTTGCAACCAACCGTATTTTGGAAGGTCCAACAACAGGGAACCCAAATAGGCCAAGCTTCCGTCCAAGTTCTTGCCCACTTGTACAAGGGGCATAAACCGGGCATTGGCAAACAGGCCTCTATTGGCCATAAAAGAATGTGTGTACTGTAGCGAGGCCTTGATACTTTTATCGTTAAGACTTGTCAAAAAGGTATTCGTGGTCTGGTTGTACTTGAACAGGTCCGTTGCGTAAAGCCCGAAATCAAATTTCCCTATGGAAAGTGCAACCCCCGGTTGAATGGCAAGCTTACTTTCTTTCCCGGCCTCCGAAATCCTGGTGTCCTCCTCCGTGGCGACAACACGATTTTTGTCGAGTCCCTCATTGAAATAGGTGACGTTGGTACCAAAGGTCAACTTGCTTTTTGCGCCCAACCTTACCGAAGTGGCGTAATTGGCATTGAAACCAAACTCCTGTACGACACCCGACCATTGGCTGTATACGCTGATTCCCAGTGCGGTATGGTCGTTTAGTTTATTGCTGAAGCCAAGAAAATAATTTTGGCTGTTATCTTCAAAAGTGGCATACTGATTTCTATGGAGGATGTTCACATAGGATTTGTTCTCCCGCACCAACGAAAATGTCGGATTGATCAGAAATCGATTGAAAAATACCTGGTTGTGATAGGTGCTGTTCGAACTGACGCTGGGACTGGCTTCCTGGCCGTATATCATTTGGCTGCCAAGGACCATATAGAGCAGTACTATTAGCAACAGGCCTATTTTATTTGTTATCGTATTATTGGCGCTCATCATCGTGAAAATTAATGTTATCGGGGTGCGTATCGTTCACACGCATATCTCATGGGGTTGCGAACCGTGGTGGGTAAAGCTATTTTCTAAGAATTTCCGCTTACCGACCAATGGGGATCGTTCAACCATGTTGCCATCCAGGGCTGTGGCCATCAATTATTCATCTTCAAAAACAGAAGAGGTGTAATCGATTTTAAGATTATTGTTAAAGGCCTCTAGGATATTGAAGTCCCTTTTTCCCTTGGATAGGTTTTTCTTCCGGTCGGTGTATGAGAAAGCCACCCGGCGAACGGATTCCCCGCCCTTTCCTCGATTGGACATGACGTAACCCGTTCCCTGATCGGTCATCAGCGAAATTGAAAAATCATCTTTCGCGCTGTTGATGGGGCTGCCCAAGTTCATGGCCAGGCCTACTTTTCTTTGGCCCACTTCTGCCATGTAGATATCCAGGCCACCATACCCTTTTCGCCCTTCAGAGGCAAAAAATAGGGTGTTGCCGTCAACGATGTTCGGGTAGAGGTCATTTTTCTTGGTATTTACCTTTTTTCCAAGATTTTTGGCAACGCCCAATGAACCATCGCTTCGTATTGCGGAAACATAAATATCGTACTCGCCAAAGGTTCCCGGCATATCCGAGGCAAAAAACAAACGCTTGCCATCCGGAGAGACCGCAGGGTGCTTGGAAGAATAGTTTTTGGGACAAAGGGCCACCTCTTTGATGTTCTTCCATTGCCCTTTCACTTTGTCCGCTCTGTATATCTTATGGACCAATTCTTTCTTGGAAAAAATACCGTACAGAGGCTTTACATAGGTAGCCTTGCTAAAATAGGCCGTGTTCCCGTCGGCGGTTAGCGCTATGGGGGACCTGTACCCATTTTGGGCGTCCATCTTTTCAAACTTGGCCTGCCCCAGCGATCTGCTGTCCATAAACGGGTCGCTCTCCTGAAGAAAGTCGAGCGGTTTATACTTACTGGTCCTGGGATCCGATTGGGCATATTCGTTGTCAGAAGATTTGCCGTCCATCTGATAATCCTTTTTTACCATGGCGATCCAGTCGCTTTTGGCCGAACCTTTTGGGGCCGGTACCGCTCCTGTCTTCTCCAGTGCGTATTGGTACCGCTTTTGATAGCTGGTGTTCAGCTCCCCTTTTTCGCTGTTGGCCTTAAGCTTGTCGTACCAAAATAAGGCGGTTTCGTACTTTTCGCTAAGAAAGTTGGCGTTTCCAAGGTCCTCAAAAATTTCGCTGTCCCCATAGCCTAAATTTTTAAGTTCTTGATAGTGGCCGAGTCTTTTGTTGGCCTTGTCAATATCCGAATTGCCAGCACGGGAGGTCCTGTTGTGCTGTGCGGTCAAGGAATAGCAAAAAAGAGTTAGCATGCATCCAATGGCCGCTTTGTAGGTTAAAGCATTTTTCATGGGATTAATTTTTGAATTAATACTGAAACCAAAGTTCACCAAATGTTTCGAACATGGACTTAGTAAAAATTCATAGGTTTTGACATGCAAATCCCAGCTTTTGTTAAAATTTTGTGTAATTCACCGACTATTTTATACCGTTAAACGTGAAGAACGCCGGAAGGGCGGGGGAAAATGCACTTTGAAGTCCGTTTCGGTTCCAAAGGCTCCGAGCATCGGTCCCGATATCCCAAATGGAGAGGTGGACCTTAGGGCGTTTTCCGCATACGACCGCCCGTGCCTACTCCTCTACATTGATAAGGACCGCTTCGCAGCTTTTCAAGTCGGAGTTCAATACGATGTTTTCCGAACTTCTGCCGTCCAGGATCTCTATGGAGACGGTGTTGGGAGGGTATTTTCCTAGATTGTGTGCGTAAAGGAACAGATCGTTGGGTTTCGATGGGTCCAATTTCAGGTCGAACTGTTTTTTATGATAGGTCAGATAGTATTTGGACACGATGGCCTCTCCGTTGAGATAAATGGAAACGACGTCATCGTCCTTTCTGCCGTGATCCCATAGATTAATACGGATTACCTCGCCTTGGACCACCAGTTCCTTAACATAGGATATCGATCTGCCGTCAAAGGTGTTCCGGACCACTGGTTTTTCCACCACCGGATTTTCTTGGACCTTTTTGACACGTGGCATACCGACGATGGTAAAAAACGGTGTGGCGAACTTGGCTATACTGTTTTTGTTCTCCGGAAAGAGCTCAATACCCATTACCCTGTAATTATTGCCCGTTTTAAGACCTCTGTTCAATACAATTCCATTGGCAAAGCTGTTGTTTTCGAATATTCCCAGTTCTTGCACTACCATATCGTCTTTTACGAGATAGAACTTTATGGTTTTATCCGCAGGAATGTTCTTGGTACTCCAGATGATCTCAGCGCGATCCGGAAGGGTCCAGACCGTATTCGTGTTCGGGACCGTAATTTTGATGGAAGTAAGCCCGGCCCATGGCTGGGAGGTAGCGGAAACTCTGTTTCCCATGGTACTTGCATGGATTTCTGTGAGTTGGAACAGGGCCAGTGCCAATAGCAATAAAAGGGGTTTCGCTATGGCCAAGGGCCTTTTGTTGATGTATTTGCGTATCATGGTTTCCTAAAAGTGGCTGATGTCATATGGGCTACGGGCCGCCTTGTCTTTTGTGGCAAGGCCACGGAACGTTGGGCTAAGGGTATTACCCAAACGGAAAATCACCTGTCATATTGTGGACCACAGGTACCAAATACCTATATTTTTACGATACAATTGTCGCCGGCAGATCGGTAAATGGCCTCAACCACGCGAATATCCCGTAATCCTTCCTCTCCCGGGACGATCAGATCGGTATTGTTCATGATGGCCGCGGCATCCTCGTCCATTTGCTTGGCCTGTTGGCTTTCCAACGGAAAATTAATGATCGCGCCATCCGACATACTGCCGTTGTTTCCACCATAGGAAGAATGAGGCTCCATTTTGAGCCATCCCTTTTCGTAGTTGACCTGCAAATAGTTCATGTTAATACCAAAGCTGGTATGGCAGGCTGCCCGGGCCCCACTTGGGAATTCCAGTTGGAACATCATGGTTTCCTCGACCTCGTGGTAGACCTCCGGTCGGGTAGTGGAGGCTTGGGCCAGAACCGAGATAGGCTCTTCCCCAGTGGCCAAACGAGCGCCCTGGAGGGCATAGACACCCATGTCGCCCATTACTCCCCCGCCCAGGGCCTTGTTCTGCTTCCAATGCGTGGTGCGGCCGTCGAAGTACCCCGCAGCGGAAGTGATCATCCTCACTTTTCCGAAAGGCTGTTCGCGGGCCACCTTCATATAAGCCTGTATATTGGGGTCGTGTTGGCATCGGTAACCTATGGCCAATTTCACTTTATTGTCCCTGCACGCCTTGATCATGGCTTCGCAATCCGCAACCGAAGGGGCCATGGGTTTTTCACACCATACATGTTTTCCAGCGCCTGCGGCCCTGATCGTGTATTCGGCATGCATGGCCGGTGGAAGTACCACATAAACCACGTCGATGTCCGGGTTGTTGGCGATTTGATCAAAATTTTGGTAATTGTAGATGTTCTTATCAGCTATGCCATATTGCTCCTGCCACTTCGGAATCTTCTCCGGACTCCCGGTAACGATTCCCTTGAGTTCACAGTTTTTGGTCATTTGCAGCGCTGGGGCGAGCAGATCTGTGCTGTAGTAGCCCAATCCTACCAGCGCGACCCCCAGTTTTTCTTTTTTGGGTCCGGAGACACTCCACAATGTACTTGGAGCAAGGGCAGTGGAGGTCGCTATCAGCCCAGCTTTTTGGATGAAGATCCGTCGTTGTTTTTCCATAACACGGTGTTTAGGCTAAAATTTACGACAAGAAATCGAATAAATCAATCCTTCTTTGGGCGGGACGGTACTTTTCCTGAACGGAGCGCAGTTGTTCCCGTAGGTAAAGTACCGGCCCGCCCCGGATTTTCTTTTTATAGGGGATAGGCAAATCAAATAGCGCTAGATACCGCAAAAGCGGCCCCGGGACCCCTCTTGGTATCCATACCGGCATTTACGCCCAAATGCACCCGTGGTCCAGTGTTCAAAAAAATAGAATATAGATGGACCAAAGAACGCAAAAGGCGCAAAACACATATACCATCAAATCATTAAACGTAGTTTTATCCTTCATAAGATTCGGTTTACCACAATAAAACCAAAAAAAGAACCTTAACTTATTTTTGTCCCGAGCAATGGGCAGAATATTCGATTTGGGGCATAAATATCGTTGAACAGTGTTTTTTATCCATAAAAAGAAAGGACATCCATAACCCTAAAACGTTTTATTACAGCAGTTTATCGATGAAATGGCGAGCAGATTCAGCCCAAAACCTTTTTCAGTGCCTTTCCGAACCGTTCGATATCGGGTAGGGTTCCGGTGCTGATTCTGGCCCAATCGTAAAATGGGGGAAAGGGCCTACCGATCAGTACATTTTCATTCCGCATCGCCGCACCAAGATCCTTAATATGTCGGCCCGACTTGAAAAAGACAAAATTGGTGTGCGATTTGATGTGCTCAAGTCCCAAATGGTCCAGAACGTCGTAAATATGGCTTTTCGCCTCCTCATTTCTAGTAAGGCTGTACTTGTAAAAATCATCATCCCTCAACGCTTCCTTTGCAGCTTCAATGGCCAAAGTGTTGGTATTTGCCATGACGCTTGCCTTCAATCTACCGGCTATATCGGGCCGGGCAACGAGATATCCGATACGTAGACCCGCCAATCCAAATACTTTGGAAAAGGTTTTGGAAACGATCAGGTTTCGCCCTTGTTTGACCAAAGTTACCATAGAAGGATATTCCGGTTCGGTAATGAAGTCGTAGTAGGCCTCGTCGCTGAACACGATGGCCTTATCGTCCACCGAAGCACAAAAGTCCCTGAGTTTGTCCTTGTCCAAAAGGGTTCCGGTCGGGTTGTTGGGGTTGCAGATAAAGATCAGCCTTGTCTTGCTGGTGATCCGCTGGGCCATGGCTTCCAAATCATGCTGCATGCTACCGTCAACAGGTACCCTGTGCACATATGCCCCCAAGGTTTCCGCATAGTTCAACATGGCTTGGAAAGTAGGGTCCGCGGCGATGATTTCACCCCCGGCCAGGCCATAGGTAAGGCCGGTCGCTTTCAAACCTTCCGTAGAACCACCTGTGACGACAATATGGTCACGGGTAACCCCTTCTTTTTCAGCAATCATATCGACAAGGCCCGGAAGTGCCCCAAACGGATAACGACAGGCTTTGTCCAAAGTATCGGCGATGACCTTCCTAACGCGTTCCGAAGGGCCATAGGGGTTCTCATTGGCGTTCAGTTTGGCAATTGCCGAAGCTATCGCATGCTGGGGTTCGGCCCATGCCAGGGCGTTGAGCCCGCCCACCAGTGCAAAACCGCTGGAAAGTCCCGCGGTCCGCAGCCACTGCCTTCGATCTATGTTTCTCATAATAATGGTATTGCGGGAAATAAGATACGAATAAAAACGCTATGGAAAATTACCGGTATCGCATGCAAACAGGGCCATTGCATGCTGAATTTTATTCGAATGGAATGGATATGGACCTGTCGTTGCAGGGATATCGGTTTCCTGGGTGTAGGGGACTGGCCCTAAAGTTGAAACTCCTCGTTATTGTTGCGATCTTCTTCTTTGATCTTGGTAACGCCAAAAAGATCTTTGAGAATATATGCCGCCACGATGACGATTCCAAGAACCAATAGGGGAGTGGCAAACTGCCATTGCAGTATTTTCATAAGGCTCCCGGAGATAATGGACAAGGTGCCCATGACCATGGCGATGTTCCACCAGATCTGTAAGGAGCTATTTTTTGACCTTCGGTCCACATCCATAAAATAAGCGGTTCCTTCCAATATGAACCAAGTGATGAAGGAAATACATATAACTACCTGAAATAAAAGAGTATAAGGTAAATCTAACATCCTGAAAACTCCGTTTATGCACCAGAAGACGACCAAGACCAATTTCACGTAATCCACGAACTGCTTGTCGTATTTTTTCCAGAACCGAAGGGCATACAAGACCAAGATGGCAGAAAACCCAATAATGACTATGGGGGGTGCAAATGTCCAACTGAGGATTCTGGCCAACATTCCCAACAATAGTACAACAATCGATATTCTAAGGGGAGTCGTTAAAATCTTCTTTCCAGTGGACATAGCTTTTTGTTTAGGTTAAATGGCCTTAATGTTGGCCCGTAGCCCTTCCATTATGCCAATAATATTGTTGACCGTCTCCTTGAGATAGTGTCGGATCAAGATGTGGGGAATACGGATCGTTGTGAATCCATTTTTAAAGGAATGCATCGCTTCCTCCAGGTCGCTAATGGCCTGTTCATGGGTCAGCATATGGTATTCCGTATCGATCTCGATGTTGAGCTTTACCCGCGAGATAGCAATATCCACGGATTTCTTTCCATCCCACCATTCCAGCATGGCATTTACGCCCGCTTCCTTAAGACCATAGTACAGTTGTATGGCCTCCATGGGGGTGTCGTTTTTCTCGACCAGCCGTTCCATTCGGCCCTGATGTTTTGAGCAGAGTTCCACCCCAAGGGAATCCATGGCATTCCTGTGGTCGAGATAGCTCAGTTCTTTGTTACATTCTAAACAAGTCATTTAAGTAGGTTAATTTCTCCCAATAAATCGGGCGGGGGTTATATTTGGTTTGATCTGGGATAATAATAACTGGATGTTTTTCCGATTAGTATAAACTCTCGACGTATGACACCCCACTTTTAGACGAACTACATTTTTTTAGATGAACTACACGTTTTTATGTTAAAAAGGACCTTCCATTTTGAGCTGTTTTCAGGAGTTGGGCACAGAACCCATATATTTACTGGAATTGCGTAAAGAATCTTTTCATGTTCAAAAAAATAGGGCCTGGCGTACTGGTGGCCGCTGCCTTTATCGGCCCTGGCACCGTTACCGCCTGCACCTTGGCGGGTGCGGGTTTTGGTTTTGCCCTTTTATGGGCCATGTTGCTTTCTATCGCGGCCACCCTGGTGCTGCAGGAAATGTCGGCCCGCTTGGGCGTGGTGACCCAAAGGGGGCTTGCAGATGTGATCAAGAGCGAACTGCATTCCCCCCTCCTTCGCATGCTCGGTGTGGCCATCGTCCTGGGGGCGATCGTTATCGGCAATGCAGCCTATGAGGGAGGCAACATAGGAGGGGCCGCCCTGGGTTTAGAGGCACTGTTTGGGACCTTTTATGCCCCTTTTTACCCTTTCGTCATCGGGGGTTTGGCCTTCGCATTACTTTATTTGGGAAACTATAGGATATTGGAAAGGGTATTTGTGGGTCTGGTCCTGGTCATGAGCCTGTCGTTCTTGGTCACCGCGATCATTACCAAGCCCGATATAGGGCAGGTATTGAAGGGCATGTTCCTGCCGAAATTTCCACAGGACAGCATTTTGACCGTTATTGCGCTTGTCGGGACCACCGTGGTACCCTATAATCTTTTTTTGCACGCGTCCCTGGTCAGCGAAAAATGGAAATCGGAAGAGGACCTTAAAATGGTCCGTAGAGACACCCTGATCTCCATTGTTTTGGGCGGATCGGTATCCATGTCAATCATTATTGCCGCGGCGGCGATACCGGGCAAGGAAATTACGAACGTTATGGACCTGGCCAAGGGGTTGGAGCCGCTCTATGGCGATGCGGCCAACTATTTTATGGGAATTGGTCTGTTCGCGGCAGGGGTCACTTCCGCCATTACGGCCCCTTTGGCGGCCGCCTATGTGGCCAATAGTTGTTTTGGATGGAAGGCCGGTTTGCGCGATAGAAGGTTCAAAATGGTATGGATGGTCATTCTTGCCTTGGGCGTGGCCTTTATGTCCCTGGGCATCAAACCAATAGAAATCATCAAGTTTGCCCAGATTGCCAATGGGCTGTTGCTCCCGGCCGTTGCCATTTTCCTGTTGTGGGTCGTAAACCGGAGCTCCATAATGGGGCGGTACAAGAATTCGACCGTGCAAAACGGTTTCGGTTTGCTGATTATAGCCCTGTCAGTGGTGCTGGGCGTAAAGAGCATTTTGAAGGTACTTGGGATGTTCTGAAAACTAGGGTCCCCTATTGCCCGAAAAGGTCCGAAGACAGGTAACGGTCCCCACGATCGCATACCACGGACACGATTACCCCGCTTTCCAAGGTATCCGCCAATTTTAGGGCTATTGTGGCGGCACCTCCGCTGCTCATGCCAGAAAAAATACCTTCCTCCCTGGCCAAGCGCCGGGCCATATCCTGAGCCTGCCGTTGGCTTACCTCCATGACCTCATCTACCTTTCGGGCATCGAAAATTTTGGGAAGATACGCTTGGGGCCATTTTCGAATCCCTGGTATTTTGGAACCATCGGTGGGTTGTACACCCACAATCCGTATTTTGGAATCTTGTTCCTTTAAATAAGTGGAAGTGCCCATAATGGTTCCCGTGGTGCCCATAGCCGATACAAAATGGGTGATTTTTCCATGGGTATCCTTCCATATTTCTGGACCCGTTGACCCGTAGTGGGCCTTCCAGTTGTCGTTGTTGGCAAATTGGTTCATCATTATAAAACCTTCTTCCCGCACCTTGGCATCGGCATAGTCGCGGGCGCCCTCAATACCCCCATCCGAGGGCGTTAGAGTAACCTTGGCACCATAGGCGCGCATGGTCTGTACCCGCTCCACCGTACTGTTTTCCGGCATGACCAGTTCGATATCCAGCCCATATATACCGGCGATCATCGCCAGGGCAATACCCGTGTTGCCACTCGTGGCCTCGATAAGCCTACTGTTTTGATCGAAATCGCCCCGTTCCAGGCCACTTCGGATCATGTTCAGGGCGGCCCGGTCTTTGACGCTTCCTCCCGGATTGTGGCCTTCGAGCTTAAAAAAGAGTTTTACGTTCGGGTTTTGGTTCAACACCCTGGATTCTACCAAAGGGGTATTGCCGATCAAATCCAAGAGGCTAGATGGCATTCGGAAGGGTTTTAATTTTGATTTCTGGAGTATGGAACACCGTGGAGTTGGGGGGCACCGATTCGGTGATCCATGCGTTTCCTCCAATAATACTGTTCTCCCCAATGGTCGTATTCCCTCCTAAAATGGTGGCATTGGCATAAATGGTCACATTGTTTTCTATAGTGGGGTGCCGCTTTGTCCTTTGCAACTTCTTCGCCACGTACAAGGCCCCTAAGGTCACCCCTTGATAAATCTTTACATTGTTCTTGATGATCGCCGTCTCCCCGATCACCACGCCGGTGGCATGGTCGATAAAGAACGATTTTCCGATCTGGGCCCCTGGATTGATATCGACCCCGGTTTGTCTATGGGCATACTCGGTCATCAACCTTGGGACCAAAGGTAGCCCCATATCATATAGCTCGTGCGCCAAGCGATAGATCGCGATGGCATAGAATCCGGGATAGGCCATATACACTTCCTCTATGGACAGGGAAGCGGGATCACAGTCCACAATGGCCTCGGCGTCCAGATTTAGACTTTCCAATACCTGGGGAAGTTTTACCACATAGTTTTCCCATACCTTTTTGCAAGGCCTTTCCACTTCCCAGCAGGCCAGGTCCGCCAAAACACTGAAAGTCGCTTCCAGCTCCGCCAGATTCGTTTCCACCGGGGTGTCGATATCGAAAAGAGTGTAAAAGAGTCTATCGGTAAAGGCTTCGACCTTTTCTTTTAGCTGATATCTGAGGTTGGGCTGTTTTTTGTGCTCTTTGATTCTGTCTATAATCGCTTGTTTGTCCATAGGATAACTCTAGTATGCCCAAATTTAGAAATTATTGTAAGGGTACTTTAGCACAAATAGTTAACTTTAGCTTAAAATATCGCATTCCGGGAACAGGAAGGCGAAAACTTTGTCGCATGTCAGGATCCTTCATTACCAAGGAAGTGTTCGAATTCCTACGGGCACTCGAAAAAAACAACAATAGGGAATGGTTTACCGAACAAAAAGAGCGGTTCAAGAAGTTGGACGAAAAGGCGAAATCGGTCTTTACCGTAATTTCTGAAAAGATGAAGTCGCATGATGAAATTGAACGTTTGAAGTTCTTCAGAATCTACCGGGATGTGCGCTTTTCCCATGACAAGACGCCCTATAAAACTAATTTTTCCGCCTCCATGTCGCGTGCCGGTACCCATCGTAGGGGAGGATATTATGTGCACCTGCAGCCCAAAGGCAGCTTTATTGCGGTTGGGTTCTGGAACCCCAATAAGGAAGACCTGTTACGGATACGGAAGGAGTGGGAGCAGGATGCCACGGAGCTTCGCCAGATCATAGGTAAAAAGAACTTTAGGGAAATCTGGGGCGATTTGGTGGGCGACGAGGTCAAGACCGCCCCTAAAGGGTTCGATAAGGAGCACCCCAACATCGACCTTATAAGAAGGAAACAGTTCATCTTCATAAAAAATTTCACGGACCAGGAGGTGACCGCTCCCGATTTCGCAGACCAGGTAAACAAAGCATTTAAAGCGATAAGACCTTATTTTGACCTGATGAGCGGGGTGCTGACGACCAATTTGAACGGAGAGTCCATGTTGGACCGGTAGGGCACCTATTTTACATCTGGTACGGGCTCCCGGTGTGGCAATGTCCACGGGCTTTTGACCCGGATTTCCTTTCGGATGGGGCCCTGCCCAGGGTTTGGTTTGGAACTTGGTAACCCTTGTTTTTTTGTAACTTCCCCACACCTAAGGCAATTTTTCAATCCAGTTTTCTCAGAATTCCTTCAATGAAATGTAAACTTGTACATATGGTCGCACTGGCATTGTTGCCAATCTGTCTTTGGGGCCAAAACCTGTTTCCACCAATAAACAATTACCGGATATTTGAGTACAAGGCAGATAGCAAGAACTGGGGACTGTCCATCGACTCCAACGGCGAGTTGTTCGCTGCCAACAACAACGGTCTCCTTCACTACAACGGAGAACAATGGACACTGTACAAACTACCCAACAAGACGACCATTCGCTCCGTGGTCCATATCAATGGCAAGGTGTACACAGGTTCGTACGAGGAGTTTGGCTACTGGGAGAAAAATGCAGTAGGTCAAATGGAGTATACCTCGCTCACCCATTTGATCAAGGGGCATGTATTCACCAACGAAGAATTTTGGCAGATCATTCCCTTCGGTGAGACCATTGTTTTTAGATCGTTTTCTGCCATTTACGTCTATGGGAACGACAAAATCGAGGTCTTGAACCAACCCTTCGTCATCAATACTATCATGGTCCACGGCAATCGGATCTTAGTGGCCGGAAATCACAGTATGCTGTATTGGATGGACCGGAAAAATGAGCTGGTCCCCATTGACGGCCTGGAGCAATTGGACGGCAAAGTGGTTACCGATATGATAGCGATGGAAACGGGAATATTGGTGGGCACAAAGCTCAGCGGATGTTATTTCCTAGGTTCCGATGCCTTGATTGCCTGGGAAGAAGATATCAATGAAGTGCTGAAGGCACAGCAACTTAACAAGATGTTGGCGCTTAGCCCGGAAAAAATCGCATTTGGCACCATTAAAAATGGAGTCTACATCTATGATACCGCCAAAAAAACCGCGGAAAAGCTGAACCGTGAAACCGGACTACAGAACAACACCGTACTTTCCATGACGGTGTCGAAGGAGCAACTGTGGATCGGTCTTGACAATGGTATTGACAGGGTACAACTCAATGCCCCGATCACGTACTACACGGATTACTCTGGAATTGTGGGAACCGTCTATGACATCGAAACGCACGAGGGGACGCTCTATTTGGGCAGCAATACCGGCGTGTACTACTTTCAAGAAGATGTACTGAAATTCGTTGAGGGCACCCAAGGACATGTCTGGGATTTGGAGGTAGTGAACGGAATGCTGCTATGTGGCCACAACACCGGAACTTTTCAGATACGGGACGGGGTTCTGGAAAAAATATCGGAGGTGACCGGAGGCTATCAATTGGTGGAAGTAGTCAAGGAAAAAGATGTTTTCCTGCAAGGGACATATACCGGAATGGCCCGTTTTCAGGAGAACGGAGCGGGGGAGTGGAATGTCCGTCCGGTAAGGAACATCGATTTTCCCATCAAACAATTGTGCTTTGAAGACCCTTCAACAGTTTGGGGGGCACACCCTTATAAGGGACTTTATAGGATGAAGATCAATACGACCTATGACAGCGTATTGACAAAACGTACCTTCGGAAGTGATGAAATTCCAAATACCTACAATATCAGGCTCTTCAATATCAAGAACCAGATTGTATTGCAAAGTGATGGGAATTGGTACAAATACGACCCCATTCTCGATAAAATTGTGGTTTTTGAGGAGTTCCGACCCTATGCCAACCGGGAACTGCTTCACTATGCGGCTGATTACTTTTGGTTTATCGATGATGATGCATCCAAAAACATGCTTTACACCGATCTTAAAAACGACAGTCTGGTCATTGCGGAATCGCAACTGAGAAAACGCCTGGTTCCGGATGCAGAAAACGTTATACGGTCCAACGATTCGATCTATTTCTTTACACTGGGGGATGGTTTCGGCAAGGTAAACCTTTCCCAGCTCGATAGGCGTTTGGGAAGTACCACGATACCCGTGCCCCAATTGGGTTTCTTTAAGGCGGGCGATGTACGGTATCCGATCATGGGGGAACCGATAAAACTGCTGTACAACCGATCACGGGACATTGCAATACAAATGGTATCTCCCGAGCTTATAAGACCACGATTTTACTACGAACTGTCGGGTGGTGAGAACAGGCGGTCCTATATAAATGACGGCACCATAAATTTTCAAAATCTGCCCTATGGCGATTACGAGCTTTTGGTATCCACCGTAGGCATAGACAATGAAAATTCCGAACCTGTGAAAGTGCGGTTCGGGATTGCCCCTCCCTGGTATTGGTCAAATGTAAGCATAACGGGCTATTTGTTGGCTTTGGCAGGGGTGGTGCTGTTATTGCGGCGCTACAACAGGATGAAACTGCAGCGCGAACATCGCAAACTTGAAGAAAGGCTGGAAAAGGAGCAGGAGGAGCGCCTGGCCCTTTTGGAAAAGGAGAAGCTGGCCAAGGAAATAAAACTCAAACAAAGGGAATTGGCCGGTACGACCTTGAATATTGCCAAAAAGAATGAAATGATCCTGGAGTTAAAAGGGATGCTCTTGGTGAACAAGGAAAAATTTTCGAACCAGCAACGTTATCGATCGCTCCTTAAAAAATTGGACAGCTCCATCCACGACGATGAAGATTGGAAACGTTTTGAAGTGAACTTCAAAGAGCTTCACGAGGACTTTTTCGAAAAATTGCTCCTGCGCTATCCGGACCTCACCCCAAAGGACCTTAAGCTCTGTGCCTACTTAAAGATGAACCTTTCTTCGAAGGAAATTGCGCCTTTGATGGCCATTACCATACGGGGAGTCGAAATACATCGTTACCGCCTAAGGAAAAAGTTGAAAATTGACGGCTCCCAGAATATTTCCAACTTCTTGATCACCTTCAAATAGGTTTTTGGACCGTTTCTTTTTGTTGTGTGCCATTTTCTGGACACCGAAACTACATCATTGGTACATCACAATGTTAATTTTTTAGTTTTCCCAAAGCATTTCCCTACTGCAAATACCGAGAAAGAGGGGGTATTCCAAAGACCTGTGCCCTGATGTAGTTTTTATGTATTCCCTTATTCCTGCTCCGCCTTTGCGTTTTGATAATTTAGCAATAATCTAACTCAATTAATAAATATTCATGAAAATATCAATCAAATTATTGTCAATTTGCTTTTTATTGTTTCAGGTATTCGCGTTTTCCCAAAGCGGCATTTCAGTATCCGGAAAGATTACGGATGGGGATGGCGCACCACTTCCCGGGGCGAGCGTTGTGGTCAAGGGAACTACAACGGGCACACAGAGCGATTTTGACGGAAACTACAGCTTGGACAACGTGGCGTCCAATGGAACGTTGGTCGTCAGCTACCTCGGTTTTGGCACCCGGGAACTACCGGTAAACGGCCAGACCACTATCAATGTGGTTTTGCAGGAAGATGCCCAGGCCTTGGAAGAAGTTGTTGTTGTGGGATATGGTGAGTTGAAGGTGAAGGACCTTACCTCCGCCATTACCACCGTGAAATCCGAAGAATTGGAGATCGCACCCGTGGGTCAGGCCATGCAGGCGCTTCAAGGCAAAGTAGCGGGCCTTCAAATAATCAACAATGGTAGCCCGGGGAAATCGCCCACGGTAAGGGTGCGTGGAATAGGATCTTACGATACCAATCTCAATGACGAGGACGACCCCAGTGCTCCCCTATATGTCGTGGACGGGGCGTTTTTTGATAATATCGATTTCCTGAACACAGCGGACATCGCCTCGATTTCCGTATTAAAAGATGCATCTGCAGCGGCCATTTATGGGGTTCGGGCCGCCAATGGAGTGGTGCTTATCGAAACAAAATCGGGCACCTTCAACCAAAAACCGCAAATCACCTATAATGGATATACAGGTTATCAGGTGGCCCAGAACGTACTGAAAGTGGCCAGTGCGGAGCAGTTCACCACCATCGCCCTAGAATCGGGTTCCGATCCGGACGCCCAATTCATCTTAAACGCGATGCAGCGCTATGGACGCAGTCGAATCAACCCAGATGTACCCGCAGTCAATACGGACTGGTACAACGAAATCATGAGAACCGCCATCATTCAAAACCACAGTGTAAATGTTACCGGGGGAAGCGAAAATGCCACATATGCCATCGGGGCGAACTATTTTGAACAAGGGGGGCTTCTAAAAATGAAGAACGAATACGAAAGGTTTAACCTGAGAACCAAGGTCGATTTCAAAGCGAACGATTGGTTGAGGATAGGAGGGAACGCTGTTTTGAGCAATGCGACTAGATTTGACCCGGAGGATTCCGCTTGGCGCCTCGCTTACTTTGCCGTGCCCATATTGCCGGTTTTTGACCCTTCAAATATGGACGCCACACCGATTAATTATGCCAATGCCCAAGATTTGGGATATCGGGGCGGACAAAACCCGTTTCCCACTATGGACTTCAGTGAAAACAGGGCAAAAATCAGGAACGTACTGGTCAACTTTTATGCGGAGATCAATATCATCCCCGAGAAGCTTACCTTTAAGACGGCCTACAACCATAATTTCGAGACCGTGGATAGAAGGGAGGTTCGGCTTCCTTACTTCATTGGCAACAATTTTCAACGGGAAGATGCCTCGCTGCTCAAAAGGAACACAACGGTGTCCAATCAGATATGGGACAATACCCTTACCTATACGGAGACCTTCGGAAAGCACAACCTAACGGTACTCGGTGGGTCCTCCTTCCGGGACGAATCCTTTGAACTACTACAGGCAAAAGGATTGAACTTCCCCCTGACCGGTCCTGAAGCCTATTTTTTGGATCAGGCCGAGACCATTGTTGAAGAGGAAAATGGAAGAAGGGTGACCCGGGACGATGGCCGAAGGGAATACGGGCTTTCCTTTTTTGGCCGGGTATCCTATAACTTTGACAACCGCTATCTGCTGTACGGGACCTATCGGGCGGACGGCACCAACAAATACCAAGAAAAATGGGGGTATTTCCCTACCGTGGGCGCCGGATGGGTAATTTCCGAGGAATCCTTTATGGAGGACAACGGGCTGTTCGACTTTCTAAAACTTCGTGGAAGCTGGGGGCAATTGGGGAACGACAGGGTACCTTCCAGTGAGGGGTCCATTACCTCCGCAGTGGTGACTACCGCACTGGGCGATGTACTGTTTAGCGGGGTGAATACCAGTAGCGATTTTACCACTTTGAAATGGGAGGTGACCGAAGAGATAAACGGTGGTATTTCGGCAAGATTGTTCGACAATCAATTGTCCCTGGAGGCCGATTACTACACCAGGGACACCAAAGATGCGGTGATTCCCGTTGAACGGCCATTGATACCTGGTACCACTAGACAGAACATTGGAAAGATTCGAAATTCTGGCCTGGAAGTGGCACTCAATTGGGACAAACGGGTATCCGAGGATTTCAGCTATACCATGGGGGCCAATTTTGCCTCCCTGAAAAATGAGGTCTTGGATGTAGGGGAGCAGCCCTTTCTCGATGCGGGATCGGCCGAATTTAGACAGCGATCCATTGTCGGGGAATCCATATTTGCCTTCTATGGCCGCGAGGTGGCCGGGGTGTACCAAAACGATGCCGAGATCCAAGCCGATCCCGTAACCGTTGCCAATAGCCTGGTCCCTGGGGATTTTAAGTACAGGGACATCAACGGTGATGGCGATATCACCGATGACGACCGCACGGTTCTGGGCTCTTTTCTGCCCTCGTATTCCTTTGGGTTCAACCTTGGGATAAACTACAAGGGGTTCGATTTTTCCGCCAACGCCATAGGCCAGGGGGGCAACAAGATCTTGAACCGAAAGCGGGGAGAGGTGATTTTCACCAATGACACCAATATAGACCGGGATTTTGCCCTTAACAGGTGGCATGGAGAGGGCACGTCGAACAGTTACCCATCGGCAGCAGGGATCCGCAAGGGTTGGAACCAGCGCCTGAGCGATTATTTTGTTGAGGATGGCGACTTCTTCAGAATCCAGAACATCACCCTGGGCTATACCATCAATGCCAAGGGAACGCATAAGGGCATTCCCGAGACCAGAATTTATGTAACGGCCGAGAAACCCTTGACCTTGTTCAACTATAACGGGTTTAATCCAGAGGTACCCAATGGGGTCGACAACCAAACCTATCCCATTCCTGCGGTGTATACCTTGGGCGTAAATATTAAAATCTAAAAAAAATGATGATGCAACTGTTTAAGAAAATTACCCTTCCCGTCCTTGTGGCCCTTTCTGTTTTGGGTATAGGGGGATGTAGCGACAAACTCGACGAACCCGAACTGAACAACAATTTTGCGGGCGGGACCGATTTCACAAAAACCGAGGACATGCAACTCTCGATTATTGGAGTCTATGAGGCCTACCAATCGAGGGGCTGGGAACAACCGCTCCTTATTTCCGTAAGAGGCGATGATGTCAATGCCGGGGGATTGGGGGACCAACAGGATTTTGCGGAAACGGATCTGTTCAACTACAACAAGGACTATTGGATGTACAACTCATTATGGGAAAACGTCTATGTGGACGTCATTTCGGCACATACCGCCATGGAACAGATCGAAAGGTACCAGGAATTGGCCGATGATGCGGGCAAGTCGTTGGGAGATCAATATATAGCCGAGGCAAAAGTACTACGGGCCATAATGCTCTTTCATCTTTCCCAGGTGTACGGAAATGTGTTTATACCGGAATCCTCGGATACCGGGGCACTTTCTGAATTGACCGAAGTTCCTACCAAGGATCAGGTAATGCAACATATTTCCGATCAAATGGATGAGGCCATTCCATCTTTGCCCAATATCCATCCCAACGACAGGACCGATTTTCCCGGAGGGGCAACCGTGTATACGGCCTTGGCCGTCAAAGCTTTGGCCAATCAAGAATTAAAGAACTACCAAGTGGTGTCCGACGCCGCGGGCCAAATAATCGGTTCCGGCCTGTTCAGCCTATATCCGGATTTCTATCAACTGTTCAAAACCCCTGGAAAATTGAGCGATGAAAGCATTCTGGACATGCAATATTCAGACTTCGGGCAGGGGGAAGGAGATCGGGAAGGCCATCTATATGCGCCTTACGGCCCCCAAAACTGGACCCCTTCCGTAGAAGGTGCGGCCAGTGGGTGGGGATTTTACGAGCCCAGCATGAAGTTCATCAAGTTTATGCTTGACCGCGGCGAGACCGTACGTTTGGAGACCAGTGTGCTCTTTACGGACCGCGGTATTGCGGAAATCCAAAAAGACCCGGCCTATGCTACTTTACCCGCCTTCGTTTCCAATACGACCAGGGATGGAGACCAAATAAACGACTATGCAAGGGCCCTTTTCGCCAGTGGAAAGCACTATTTGCCCTCTGCCCAATTGGTACCGGGAAGAACGGCCTATGGAAGTAATAAGAACTTTAACATCATCCGATATGCGGAAATTCTTCTCATGTATGCGGAGGCCCTGTCCCAAGGGGCCACCCCAACAGCGATGAGTGCGGACGAGGCCGTAAACCAGGTTCGACAGCGTGCGGGCATGGCGCCGCTCAGCGGGGTGACCCTTGATCAGATTATCGATGAAAAATTTGCGGAATTGGGCATGGAGTGGGGAAAGCGGTATTACGATATGCTTCGGTTGGCCCGATTTAACGAACTGAGCTACGATGGGAGGACATTTAGTGAAGAAAAAAGCTTCCTTCCCTATCCCCAAGCCCAGGTAGACCAATTTCCCATTCTACAGAACTAAATAACAAGAATAATACAGAGCAAATGAAAAACTTAAGACATCTTATAGGCTTTGCCATTATCATTTTTCTTTTTTATGGCTGTGACAATGGCATAGATTCCATAACCCAGGTCGACCCGGGACCGGATGCCTCCGCTCCGGCAATAACGATCAATTATCCGGCCGAAGGAACAAAAATAAAGGTCCTGGAGGTGGTGACCTCGATCATTATCGATTTCGAAGTGACCGATGATATCGAAGTGGCCAGCATTGAAGTCTTACTTGACGGAAAGAACATCGGAATCTTTTCGGATTTTAAGGACTACCGCCGCGTGCTGATCGACGACTTGGAATATGACAAACTTACCGATGGAACACATGCGCTTACCGTTTCGGCAAAAGATCTGGATGGAAAGACCACTTCGGCCACCGTTAATTTTGAAAAGGAGCCCGCGTACACTCCATTGTACGCCGGGGAAACCCTTTACATGCCTTTCGACGGGGACTATTTCGAACTTGTCAGTATATCCGCCGCCACCAAGGTGGGGGCGCCTGGTTTTGCCGGGGAAGGTTTTTTTGGTCCAAACGCCTACGCGGGCGCGGCGGATTCGTATCTGACCTTTCCCACCGACGGACTCTTGGATGGGGAGTTCAGTGCAGTTTTCTGGTACAAGGTGAATGCCGACCCGGATCGTGCGGGGATTTTGGTCATAGGACCGCCCGATGCGACCAATCCGGACGCGCAGAACAACCGTACGGGTGGGTTTCGATTTTTTCGGGAAAACGCTTCAGGAAACCAACGGTTCAAATTGAACGTGGGCCGCGGGGATGGTGATTCATGGTTCGATGGGGGTACCGCAGCCGACCTGCCACCGGGAACGGATTGGGCCCATATGGCCTTTACCATTTCGGAATCCCAAGCTACCGTATATATCAATGGTCAGATCGTAAGCCAGGGAGATTTGGCCGGAGGGGTAGATTGGACCAATTGCGATATACTGTCCATCATGTCCGGAGCCCCACGCTTTACGGGTTGGAACCATCGATCCGACCAAAGTAATATGGACGAACTGCGGCTCTTTAATAGGGTACTTTCGCAAGGGGAGATCCAAGGGATCATCGCTAGGGAATCGGGCACAGCAAGTGGTTACGTGCCGGAATTCGACGGCGAAATGTTTTATATGCCCTTTGAAGGGGACAACAAGGAGCTTTTTACCAACCTTGAGGCCAATATGGTCGGTACCACCGGATTTACCGGAGAAAGTGTAGATGGGGATGAGGCCTTTGCGGGAGCAGCGGATTCGTACCTGACCTTTCCCACCAAAAGTATCACGAGCGAGGAATTCAGTGCTTCCTTTTGGTATAATGTCAATGCCGATCCCGATCGGGGAGGTATCCTGGTAATGGGTCCCGCGGACACCGATAGACCGGAATTTCCGGATGTCCAGAACCTCAGGACCCACGGATTCCGCTTTTTTAGGGAAGGGGATGCCACCCGACAGGTTTTCAAACTGAATGTTGGAAACGGCACCTCCGACTCCTGGTTCGATGGTGGCGACGCCGCGGCCCTTGATCCCACAACCACCGATTGGGTGCATATGGCCTTTACCATATCGGGTACGGAGTGCGTGGTATATTTTGATGGGGAAGTAGTTGCACAAGGCACCTTTGACGGCGTGGATTGGACAGGCTGCGATATCCTCTCGATTGGATCTGGAGCACCAAGATTTACCCAATGGAACCATTTATCGGATTCGAGCTTTATCGACGAACTTCGATTATTTGGCAAGGCGCTGACGCAAGAAGAGGTGCAGAATGTCCGCAATTCGGATTTATAAATAATTTTCAGTTAGTTTGGTTTATGAGGTTAGTTGTAATTGTGGTTTTATCGGCCGTTGTATCAGTTTTTACTGCATGCAATGGCCCTAAAACCAAAGAAGGGTCGGACAGCTCGGAATCTGATTTAAGACCCATACCGTCGGATAAGGCGTTGTTGGACAAGGTACAGAAACAGACCTTTGATTATTTTTGGGAAGGTGCCGAGCCCCTATCCGGTTTGGCAAGGGAACGTATCCATTTAGACAACATATACCCCACCCATGACAAGGACATTGTCACCATTGGGGGTTCCGGATTCGGGGTCATGGCCCTACTTGTGGGTGTCGAACGGGGGTTCATAAGACGTGATCAGGCCATTGAACGTTTTGAGAGAATCGTGGAGTTCCTGGAACGGGCCGACCGTTTTCACGGGGCTTGGCCCCATTGGTTGAACCCCGACGGATCCACCTCCGCCTTCAGCAAAAAGGACGATGGTGGTGATTTGGTGGAGACAGCCTTTTTGGTTCAAGGCCTACTTACGGTAAAGGAATTCCTGAACCTCAAAGATTCCCGAGAGAATGCCATCGCCAACAAAATCCAGCAATTGTGGGAAACGGTCGAATGGGACTGGTATACCAAAGGCGGAGAAGACGTACTGTATTGGCACTGGTCTCCAAATTATGGTTGGGAAATGGACTTTCCCGTTGGCGGATACAACGAATGCCTTATTATGTACGTCCTGGCCGCGGCCTCCCCGACACATTCCATTGACAAGGAAGTGTATGAGAAGGGGTGGGCAAGGAATGGAACCATAAAAAGGGACACCACTTTTTACGGACTGCGGACGGAACTCGACCATTATGAGCATAACGATTCTCCCGTCGGACCCATGTTCTGGGCACATTATTCCTATTTGGGTCTGAACCCCAAAGGTTTAAAGGACCAATTTGCGGATTATTGGAAGCTGAACACCAACCACACCCAGATCCAATACCGATACGCCCTTGACAACCCCAACAAACATAAAGGGTATGGCGAAAATTGCTGGGGACTTACCTCCAGCTATTCCATTACAGGCTATGCCGGTCACCGTCCCGACAAAGATCTGGGGGTCATTTCACCAACGGCAGCACTTTCTTCCATGCCCTATGCACCAGGGGAAAGCCTCCAATTTTTGCGATATATGTACGGGCAACAAGATTCCCTGATCGGAAAGTACGGCCCGTACGATGCCTTCAGCTTGGAGAACGAATGGTACCTGCCCAGGTACCTGGCCATAGATCAGGGCCCTATTCCCATAATGATCGAGAACTATAGAACCGGTTTGTTATGGGATCTTTTTATGAAAAACAAGGATGTCAGGACGGGATTGCATAAATTGGGCTTTAGCAGTCCCTATCTGAAGCAGAATGAATAAACACCATCTTATCTTCTTTTTGTTTGCGCTGCTTTTGTCTTGTGGAAAGGATGATTACACCTACACTCCCGTGGCATTTCCGGACCCACCCGATGGAGGGGTGCCCAATCTTACGGAAGAAGAATTATTGGACCTCGCGCAGCGTGAAACCTTCAAATATTTTTGGGATTTTGCAGAGGGCAATTCGGGCTGTGCCAGGGAGCGCTACCACCCGGAGGACCCTTCTTTTGATGCAAGGACCGTGACCACGGGAGGGACCGGCTTTGGGCTAATGGCCATATTGGTCGGGATGGAAAGAAATTTCATAAGCAGGGCGGAAGGGGTACAGCGCCTGACCCAAATACTCGGGTTTTTGGAATCGGCAGATCGTTTTCATGGTGCTTGGCCGCATTGGATGGATGGTAGTACGGGAAACGTGGTCCCCTTCAGCCCAAAGGACAACGGCGGTGATCTGGTGGAAACGGCCTTTTTGGCCCAAGGGTTGATTTGTGTTAAGGAGTATTTTTCAGAGGGTGATCCATCCGAAAGGGAGCTTTCACAAAAAGCGGATGTGCTTTGGAAAGGGGTTGAATGGGATTGGTATACCCAGGACCAAAACACGCTGTATTGGCATTGGAGCCCCAACTTTGGCTTTGACATCAATTTGGGGTTAAGGGGCTATAACGAGACCCTGATAGCGTATGTGATGGCAGCGGCCTCGCCGACCTATGGGATATCAAGGGAAGTGTATGCAAACGGTTGGGCCTCCAATGGGGGTATCCAATCGTCCAACACCAAATATAACCTTCCCCTCCTTGTGGAGCATGCCGGATCTCCTGAGTTCGGCGGACCCTTGTTCTGGGCACATTATTCTTTCATGGGATTGAACCCTAAGGGGCTATCGGATGATTTTGTGAACTATTGGGACGTGAATGTTTCCCATTCCAGAATAAATTATAACTACTGCGTGGAAAACCCAAAAGGATATAAGGACTATGGCAATGACTGTTGGGGGCTTACTGCGAGTTACACGCGAAACAGCGACGGTGGCATAGGCTATGCAGCACATAGGCCCAATAACGATTTAGGGGTCGTTTCCCCTACCGCGGCCATAAGTTCCATTCCCTACACTCCTCAGGAATCCTTAAGGGCACTGCAGTACTTCCACAAAAACAAGGACAAGCTTTTGGGCCCTGCAGGATTTTACGATGCCTTCAGTCCAGAAAATGACTATTGGGTCGCGAAAGCCTATCTGGCCATTGACCAAGGGCCGATCATCGCAATGATCGAAAATTATAGAACGGCCTTGCTATGGAAACTCTTTATGAAAAACAAGGATGTTCAGGCCGGACTGGACCGCTTGAATTTTAGTTATGTCCCGTAAACAACAATGCCTTCCCGATCATCGGGATTCTTCCCAGGGGAAGATGGAAAAACCAACACCACATCCAACAGTTCAAGAATGAAGGGCAACTTCCGCATTTTCAGACCATCTTTTGTGAGTTTCACTTTTTGGACCGGGGGAACGGTCGCCCTGCAAAAAAAAGAGCTCCATATATTTTTGCTATATGCAATGGCAGTATTGCTGATGGGATGTAAAAACCAATCGACCTACGGAAAAGGTTTGTCAAGGGTTTCCCCGGCCCGGCCCAATATTGTGTTCATCATGTCCGACGATCACGCGGCCCAGGCGATCAGTGCCTATGGGCATGTATTGGGCAAACTGGCGCCTACCCCCCACCTGGATAGGCTGGCACGAAACGGGGTCCTGTTCTTGAACAGTTTTTGCACCAATGCCATCTGCGGGCCCAGTAGGGCGGTAATCCTTACGGGAAAGCACAGTCATATAAATGGATTCAGGATGAATGGGGAACAATTTGACGGAAATCAGTCCACCCTGCCCAAATACCTTTCACAAATTGGCTATACAACAGCGGTAATAGGGAAGTGGCACCTGCATGGCGCACCTACGGGTTTTGACTATTGGGATATCCTGAACGATCAAGGAAATTATTATAACCCAGCGTTTATTACGGAAAAGGACACCACCGTGGAAAACGGATATGTCACAGACATCATTACCGCCAAAGGTTTAAAGTGGCTGCGGGAACAGTTCCTCTCCAAAAAGCCTTTTTTTTTAATGTTGCACCACAAAGCCCCCCATAGAAATTGGATGCCGGCCCTGCGACATCTCAATAAGTACGATTCCGTTCAGTTCCCGCTTCCGGACACCTATTTTGCTTCCCATGAAGGACAACGGGCGGCGGCGGAACAACAACAGACCATTTACCGGGACATGTATGAAGGCCACGACCTTAAAATGTCGGTTTCAAAAGGGAGTAGCCGCCTGGCGCATGATCCGTGGAAAACGGATTTCAATCGGATGACCGACGAGCAAAGGTCCGAATGGGACAAAGCCTATCTTTCCAAGAACGATGCACTGCATGAAGCCGGACTATCGGGAACCGAGTTGGCAAAATGGAAGGGGCAACGGTACCTGCAGGACTATTTGGGCACCATAACTTCGGTGGATGAAGGGGTTGGCCAAATACTGGACTATTTGCAAAAAAGCGGCCTAGATGAGAATACATTGGTCGTATACACTTCCGATCAGGGATTTTATTTGGGCGAGAAAGGATGGTTCGACAAGCGCTTCATGTATGAGGAATCGCTCAGAATGCCCTTAATGATGCAAATGCCCGGACTGATCGAACCGGGACGCAAAATAAGGGCCATGGTCCAGAACCTCGATTTTGCCCCCACCTTGCTGGACCTTGCCGGAAGGGCCGATCTGGCCCGGGAAATGCAGGGTGAATCTTTTAAGGGACTGCTGGACGGTACGCTCCGTGAAGCTGACTTCAGGGATGTGGTGTACTACCATTACTACGACTACCCGGCCTTTCATATGGTCAAGAAACACTATGGCATTAGGACCCACCGGTATAAACTGATCCATTTCTATGACGATATAGATACCTGGGAATTCTATGATCTGGAAAAAGATCCACAGGAACTTCGCAACCTCATGGAAGACCCTGCGTACATCAAACAAATAAGTGGGATGAAACAGAAATTGGATAGTGTCCAAACGGTCTATGGGGTCACGGGCCGGGAGTTTGAAAAGGCATCAAAAGGGGATGTGGATAGAGCGTACGAGCAGTTTAAAAGGCTCCGGGGAGCCCCTGTTCAATAAATCGGAAGGCCTTGGGAAAGGATGTTTTTTGGGCCGGGCGACCCCACTAGCATTCAACACCCTTGACCGGGTTTCGGTCTTTTGTTTTGTCCATTGTTTTTAGACCGATCTGCGATTTCCAGTTGTAGCCGGAATGGTAGCCCGTTCGATCGAGCATGCCCCTGGTTTTTTCCATATACATTCCATATAGGATGACCAAGATGGTTCCACCTGCAAAACAAAGATTCAATACCAAGATAATCGTCAAAAGCGTAGACATGGGTCCGAATGGAATTATAATGTTAATCGAACCTAAAAGTATCGATATTCCAGGGTGGTTGCGGGCGGAATGTATGAATGGTATGAAATTCTACATAAATGGTAAATTCCACCTTCCGTTCAAAAGCAGTTTTGGCAAAAACTGGATTTCTGACCGCTCCCCCGGGCCCTCCTTGTTGAAACCAAGCTTTCGAAATGCCGGCATACCCACTGTGGATTGCCCACGGCCTGCTTCCAAATCGGCTCCTCTGGTCCTAGGAACGTTGGGTGCTACGGTGGGAACGCGGGCGAAACAGCAAATAAATTACGGCCAGCAGGGCCATTGCTGCGCAACCATGGAAAATGGTGGGCATCCTCGTGATCGTATTCTGAAAATACCAGCCTGAAAGTAAGGCTCCCAATCCTATTCCCGCTTCCAGGGCAATGTACAGGGTGGCCATGGCTTTGCCCCTATGGCCCGGCACGCTCTGATCTACGGTCCAGGCGTTCAGGGAGGGCGTCAGAATGCCCATGGCCAAACCATAGATAGCCGAACCCGTCATTAATCCGGTGATGGTATCGAAACGGCCCAAGACCGCAAGCGATAGGAGCAATAGGCCAAGCCCTGAATAGATCAAGGGTACCCGTCCATACCGATCGGATAGCCTACCGGCAACAATGCGGACCAACAAAGAGGACACCGTAAAAACAATGAAGAAGGTGCCCTTGTTTTCCACCTCCAAATGTTCGCTCCAATCGGGAATCAAGGTCAAAATTACCCCAAAGGCCAAGTAGGACAAAAACATAACGATGGCCGGAGCCACCACTTCGTAGGCTAGAATGTCTTGCCTCGATATTCGGAGCGATGTCCATTGGAACCGCTGTTTTCCGGTATGCGTTTCTTGGAGCTTTGACACCAAAACAATGGCCAGCAAGGCGAGCGCGGACGAAGCGTAAAACAGTGCATCGAAGGAATGGTAAAGCTTAATATAGCTGCCCAGGGCAGGACCCAGTGCCAATCCCGTTCCGAAAAACAAACTTTGTACGCCCAAGGCCTCGCCCCATCGATTGGCGGGAACCATATCGGATACGTAGGCGGCGAAGGCGGTGGGACTGAACCCCGTAGAGAACCCGTGGAAAAGGCGTAGTGCCAAAAACCCGGCAACGCTGCCCAAAATGGGATATAGAAATCCACAGATCAAACAGACCAGTGCACCGATGACCATGACCGGTTTTCGACCAATGGTATCGGTCAGCTTACCGCTGAACGGCCGTGAAAGGCCCGCTGTAAGGGTGAACAGCGATATGATGAACCCTTTGTATTCAGCTCCTCCAAGACTGCTCAAATAAGCGGGCAGTTCTGGAATGAGCATGTTATAGCTCGCAGAAAAGAACAGGGAACCCAGACAAATGAACCCAAAGCGAATGTTGTAAACCGGGTGTTCTTTTATTGGCATCTGACGGATTTTTTTTAATTTTAATTTGTGTTGTGCACAAAGAAAGGCCAAGCGTAACCCACTAAAAAGGACATTTGTCCGAACTGCTGAAAATGATCCGGGTAAATCAGGAATTCCTAAATTATATCAGGGTACTCAAATCTTCGGAAAAGGGGGGTGTGATCGAGACCATCGAAGCACGGCCCACGGAGCGGATCATTGGGCAAAGGGCTCCGATATTCGCCGTTTATATTGTGCAAAAAGGCTTGGGAAAGTGCTATTTGACCGAAGACTCCGGTAAGGATTTCATCCAGGAGTTCTTTAGTGAGGGTGAAATTTTCGGAGAGATTGAAATGTTCAATAACGACCTGAGCTTTTGTGCTGTGGAAGCGCTGACCGACATGGTCATTTTTAAAATAAAAAAGGAGCACTTTTATGAGCTTCTGGAGCAGGATAAAAAATTCAATCGATTGGTGTTGAAACTGCTCGCCGCCAAGGTAAGATATACCGCACTCCGACATTCCTTTAACCAATCGTATCCGATCGAAACAAAGTTGGTGCGATTGCGGGAGCAGGTACCGCAACTCACCTCCCTGATATCCAAAACGGACCTAGCCAATTATTTGGGGATTACCGAAAGAAGTTTGAACCGCACCTTCAACAACCTTAGACAGCGGGAGCTAAAGACCTGACCGGAACTTTATGGGCCGCTTGTGCCGTTGTCTTTGAGGAAATCAATTATCAGGGCCGCGAGCTCCTCTCCTTTTTCCTCCTGGATGAAATGGCCGGCTTTTAGGAGTTGGTGCCGCTGGCCCTTGGCCCCTGGAATCCTGAGCTGCATTACTTCTTCGGCACCGTTCATGATGGGGTCCGAATCTGCAAATAAGGTGAGGAACGGTTTTTTCCACTGCATTAATTTTTTCCAAGCTTCCCTGTTTTTTTGCGACTCCGGATCCTGTGCATCGATTGGTACCAGGGTTGGGAAAATTCGGGCCCCGGCCTTGTACCGTTCAGAAGGGAAAGGGGCATTGTATGCGGCAATGACCGCTTCCGACAGGGGCTCGATCGTTCCCATGTCGATAACCTTTCCAATATCAAAATCTGGAGATTTCTGGGAGAATTCCCGCCATCTTGAGAAGGCCTCTGGCATTTCGACATTCCCGGTCGGCAAAGTGGTATTGGAAGCAATGACCGCGGAAAAACGGTCGGGCATTTCAGTAACCGCACGCAGACCCAAAAGTCCGCCCCAATCCTGGCAAAAAAGCGTGATCCCCTTCAAATCCAATTGCTCGATGAAGGCGGTGATCCATTCTAGATGCCTTTGATACGAATAGTCCCCGGTGCGGACCAGCTTGTCCGATTTGCCAAAACCAATGAGATCGGGTACCACCACCCGAAAATGTGCCTTTGAAAGTATCGGGACCATTTTGCGGTACAGGTAGGACCAACTGGGTTCGCCATGGAGCAGCAGGATAATCGGGCGGTCCTTTTCCCCTTCATCCAAATAATGGAGCCGAAGCCCTTCCTCCACATGCAGATAATGGCTCGAAAAAGGATAATCGGCCAAGTTTTCAAATCGGGTCTCCGGGGTTCGTACGGTTTTTTTCATGCTAACAATGGATAATTCGCTGGATTTTAAATGAAAAAGTCAGGGTCTATGGGGCCTTGCCTCCCAGGACATTGGTTTCGAACCCATCGATGCTTTGCGTATTTCGGTCGCTCCAGTACTGTTCTATTTTGTCCCTTCCCTGCTTTTCGGCCCATGCGTTCAAGGTGGTCCTTTCCTCTTTGAAATCCATGATGGGAACGGCAAAACCGCAGGATTTTTGTACGAGGTCCACGTCCATCAGGATTATCTGGCGGGTGCCAAGGTTTTTTGGGAACAGCTTTCGATATCCGTGGAACTCTTCATCCCGTTGGTGGTATATTTTAGCGTCCCCGTACAGGCGAAGAATCAATGGCTTTCCCTCAAAGGCACAAAACAAAATGGTCATTCTTTTGTTTTTGAGCAAATGTGCGGCGGTCTCGTTTCCACTTCCGGTCAGGTTCATCCAAACCACCTGGTTATCTCCCAACACTCGAAAACTATCCATACCCTTAGGTGAGATGTTCACCCTTCCTTCCGCCGCGGCGGTTCCCACAAAAAAGAGTTTTTGCTTTTCTATGAACGCCTTCAGATCCGGCGTAATACGGTCTAATTTTTTCCCCATGGCCCAATATTTACGGTTGAACAGAACCATTACGGCAGGTCTTCGGCGATACTTCTTGAACATCGATATCGTCCCAAGCGCAGTACCTCCCATACGGTCCAAATTCCTTCAAAAGTAAGACATATAGGGCATAATCATGGCCTATTCCGGATTTCAAAGGTGATTTTGGGCTTTGGTGTGGCGATCAGCTCCACACACTGAGCGGTGGTTCAAAAACCTGGATCTGGTCTTGGAGCTTTTTAACGACCATGTTCATCATGCGTTTGTTCAGCGCCGAGGAGTTTTTGATATAGGTGGCGTATTCTTCTACGGTGAACTGTCCGATAATGGTTCCTTTGAGGGAGTTCCTGAACTTGATATCCTTTTGGATGGCATTTTCAATGTACTCCATACGATTTTCCGGGAGGAGTTCGTGAAAACGATTCTTGTGTTTTGCAATATAGTTCGCAAATATCGCCAAAATGAGCTCGTTCTGTATTTTGATGATGGGGCGAAGTGTCGCATTCTGAAAATGCTCGTCCTCGCTCATGTCATCGGAAACCTTTGCCGAAGGAATGGCAGGGCGAATGGCCAAAAGATGTTGGGACCTGGCGTTCATAGGATTTGTTTTCATAAAGATAGCGAATATGGGGAGTGACCGATTTGGGGACAGCGCATAGTTTTTAACGGGCTTATGAACAAAACCGGAATGGGTTTCAACTCCCGAATAGTTCCAAGGACAGCTGGCTCGCCCATTGGCCTTTTTTATAGGCGGACGACAAAGGCATCGTTGGCCAAGGGTATCAAAGGCGCATTTTACCTTGCTTTGCCGACTTTGGGCGAATTTTTTTTAGGACGTAGGGCGACCGAATTATCTTTAATGGTATGAAACGAAGACCCGACTTCATCGATTATGTGTTGACGATGGGCGGTGCCTATGCGGTATTTATGCTGTTGTTGATCGTCTCCAAGCTACTTTGATACCGGTTCACTCCCTTAGACCATTCATGCTTTCTTGAACCCAATTTTCAAATAATGGGAATGGAGGAGCGCCCCGAATCCAAAGCTGGTGGTAGGGACCTTCTTGATTTTCCTGCCGTGGCATGTTGAAACAAACTTGAACCAAAACCCCTGGTTTCTTGTACATTCCCTAACATTTTTGCATATAAATGGTTATATTTAAGGTGGTCAATCAAACAGTACCCCAATGTTCAACCTTGTATACAGATCTAGGGCAAGCGCCCATTTTGGACAAACCCAAATTCTGGAAATGCTTGAACAGGCCAGGAACTTTAACAAGAAAAGCAATGTTACCGGCTGCCTCCTATACTTCCAAGGAGAGTTCTTGCAGTATTTGGAGGGTGACCAGGTCAAGGTGTTGCGCCTCTTCGACCAAATCAAGGCAGATGACCGCCACAGTCAGGTGGAGCTGCTCTCTCACAGCTATATATATGCGCGGGAGTTTGGTGATTGGGAAATGGCCTATGAGAATTTTATGGGATCCAACCATCAGCTGCAGTACCTGAAATTGCTAGTGGAGTCCTATCTCGAAAACCCGGATCGGGCCTTGAATCCCAATCCTACCTCCAAAAGTTTTTGGATCGCCGCCCGGCAATTGTTGAAGAGCAAATCGCCCCACCAGATGTAGACTTCGTCGACAGGTATCCGTTGTACCCCCTAAAACTATGCGATTGGCCACAGACCGGTAATTCATGATATGGGGACCGTACCTATCCATATTTCGAATGGGAATCTGTAATCCTTGCCCAAATATTCCGACAGAGTTACGTGGTTCCCTGGCCGCAGCAAAACACCAAACCGTTGAAAGTAGAAAAATTCACTGCAGAAATCAATGCAGTCTATTTTATGGAAAACCATTCACTCATCCACATCCTATCGGGAAGTGGTGGTATTCAGGTGGATTTTAAAAATTATTTTGATTGGCAGGAAAAAGTCATTTTCCTTGAAAAAGGGCAATACATCAAATTTTTGTCCGACGATTTTGAAGTGCGGAAGATCCAATTTTCGGACGAAACAAAATTCCTCAATAAAGAGGTCAGGGTGCTTTTTAAACACCTTGTCTCCCTAGGGTATATCAATGTGATGGAATGCGAGGACTGTCAAGCGTTTTTGTCAGAATCCATGCGGACTGGGAACTCCGCCGATATCATTGACATTTCCTCCAAACAATGGTATTGGCAAAACCCATTCAATGCGAACAGGGATGAGTACCAGATCATTTTTGATACCAAGGAAATTATAGACAAGCAATTTTTTAACCACTTGACGAGCGCCGACCTAGTGGAACTGATCAACGAAAGAGGGTACAACGCACAGGAACTTGTCAAAAACAAGGTGGGGCTGTCCGTCAAAAACCTAATAGGGGTCAAAAGGCTTGTGGAAAGCCAAAAAGAAATTGCTTTCACGGAAAAAAGTGTTCAGGAGATTTCCTATGGATTGGGGTTCAAGGATCCTGCCTATTTCAATCGTGTTTTTAAAAAATCGACCGGTCAGAGCCCAGCGCAATTCCGTAAAAATTTTGACTATAAACACCGGGATACATTTTCCCAAGACATTATAGCGCTTCTCAAAACCCATCATACCCGGGAACGGCGTCTGGAATTTTATGCCGATAAAGTAAACCTTTCGGTCAAGACCCTCTCTAAAAAGGTACGGGCAAAGATGAACACCTCCCTGGGCCAATTGATCCGGCTTGAGCTGCTGAATACGGCAAAGCTGATGCTGATGGATGGCGAAAGTATTACGGCCATAGCGCATCGTTTGGGATTTGAGGAGACCAACCATTTTTCTAGCTTTTTTAAGCATTATGCCCATACCACGCCCATGGAATTCAAATCCAAAAAGTACAGCCCCTAGTTCCGGTTTGGTAAGGAAATCCGTGATAGGGATGGAAATCGTTTGGAAGGAGCCTCTTCAGCACCTCATATTGGGTACGGCCCTTCCGAAGCCGTAAGTTTTTTTTGGCCGTCATTTCCCATAGGTGCCAAGACGGGTGGAGGTGCACAACATGAAAGGAAACAATTTCTTTGCCCTGTACGCCATGGGATGCCATATTTTGGTCGTGGGACTCCTTTCCACCTATATCATGATCGACAACATTCAATCACTTTGTTGAATGTAAAGAAATTTTGTACCTTTGGGAGGTTGGTTGATTTCCATCAAAAGAGAAAGGTACGGGACCCGGATTCTTTTTGCTTCCCTATCCGACTCGATGGTGCGATGGACCCCACGGAACTGCAAACCCTTAAATAAACCCTATGAAAGCTGTTAAAGTACAATACACCGTAAGATCGGAGTATGTGGAGGAAAACAAAGCGAAAATCCAAAACGTAATGGACGCGCTTAGGGCAAACCCCATCCACGGAATGCAATATTCGACCTATACAGACAATGATGACCCGAATACCTTTATCCATATCAATATGGCAAAAGATGAAGAAACTCTATCGAAACTAAATGGGGTAAAGGAGTTCATGGATTTTCGGACCGCGTTAAAGGCCAGTCAACCGGTATCCCCGCCGAAGCTGACCACTTTAGACTTGGTCGCTGCCGGGTTTTATCTGTAAAACGGATATCATGGAAAAGGTATTTTCAGCCTTGGCCGACGGCAATAGGAGAAAAGTCATCGAACTTTTGCACCAGGGAGATTCCACTTTGCTCGAATTGTCCGAGCGCTTTCCCATATCGTTTCAAGCACTGAGCAGGCACATTAAAATATTGGAAGCGGCGGAAATTGTCGACAAACGGAAAGAGGGAAAATACAGGGTGCTCACCTTAAAGCCGGAATCACTCAAGGAACCCCTTAAGTGGATTTCACATTATTCCGACTTCTGGAACGAATCCTTTGAGAAATTGCACAAACTGATTGATCGGCAAGGTATCCATGGAGACGACAAATAATGTCTACCTGAACGAAACGTTCAACTGTTCCCCAAACGAACTCTTCAAATGGATGGTTGAACCACATCGGATATGCCAGTGGTTTGGACCTAAACTCCTGAAGGTCGGCCGAGTGGAAACAGATGTGTCCCTCGGCGGGGCGTACCGCATTGAGCTGTTGAAACCCAATGGGGAAAGTTTTTTCATCCAAGGTGAATATCTTGAGATTGAAATACCCACAAAACTCTCTTTTACCTTTGCCTATATCGGCCTGCACAATGCTCCTCCCAATAGCGTTGTGAAGATTTCCCTGAAGGCAATTGACAAGAATGTTTCCCAACTCTCTTTAATCCAAAAATTCCATACCGCACCGCCCGATATGGAACAAAGGGCAAAGGCATGGAAAGGTATGCTCTCCAAACTGGAAAAGATGGTAGCGGACAAGGAACGGGATCAAAACCAAATTTCTGATTGACGGCCGCCCCATGTTCCCAATGATAATGATCATATGCTTATATTGGTCCATATTTGTGAACGGTCACTACGGACGGAGGATCTGCAAAAAAGGCGGATCCGGTTGTATGGGACCTGTCCTTGCCGAAGGTTGGAGCATTTTTTTATCGGGCAATGATGGGCCACCCCGGTGATAGGACCTGAAAACCATAAAAATGGGAAAAACCAAAACCAATGATTCGAAGTATCTGCTATTGCTGATTTTCGCAATGGGAACCTACGGTTGTGATGGGCCATCAAAAAAGACGACTACGGAAAGTATGGGAAAGGTGGCATTCGACGCCTCGGACAAAGAGTTGGCAAGGGCATTTGAATGGGCCAAAACCACGGCCCTGTCCTATGCCCACGATAATTCCGATCCTGTAGGGTATTGGTACGAGGCCGCACTTCCCAATCGGGAGGCTTTTTGCATGCGCGATGTTTCCCACCAGGCGATAGGTGCGGAAATTTTGGGATTGGGGAAGCATAATTTCAATATGTTGCTAAAGTTTGCCCAGAACATCAGCGAGGAAAAGGAGTTTTGTACGTACTGGGAAATAAATCGATACGACAAAGCGGCCCCGGTGGATTATGAAAACGATCACGATTTTTGGTATAACCTGCCGGCCAATTTTGATGTTACCTATAGTGCCTACCGGATTTACAAATGGACCGGAAATGCCGCATATCTCCAAAACACCGATCTAAAAAAGTTTTATGAACTGAGCATGAACGATTATGTCGATCATTGGGACTTAGGTTTTGACCAAATCCTAGATCGAGATCGTTCCATGCATTTGAAGGCCGGCCCAAACAGCAGGTTTGGCAGCAATAGGGGGATTCCGACCTACAACGAAGGGGGGCGGGGGGAAACCTTTCTGGGGATTGATATGACCGCTTCGATCATCGCGGCCTATAACGCCTATTCGGAAATGCTAAAGCTAAATGGGGCCGTGGATGAAGCGGAGCGGCACCATCGAAAAGCCGAGCGGGAACTTGAGTTTTTGAATGATTTTTGGTGGGATGGCGAAAAAGGGGAATACCGTTCCATACTGTACGCGAACGGGGAGTTCGACTATTTTATGGTAGGGGAGGACCAGGCATTTCTTCACTACTTAAATTACTTTGATGTCATTTCGGATGATGAAAAGCTGGAATACATCGTGGACCAATATCAAGCAAATTTCGATAAATTGATAGTTGAACTGAAGTCGTATTTACCCATTATCTTTTACGAAAACGGTCGATCTAAACTGGCCAATACCATGATCGTGGATCTATGCAGCCCCGAAAATCCGAGAAGGGACTATCCGGAGAACTCTTTTACCGTTATTGAACACTTGGCCCGGGGCCTAATGGGAATCAATGTGGATGGGGCATCCCAAATGTTTTCGACCCAATCGCGATTGGAAAAAGAAGGGGACTGGGCCGAAATGAAGAACATTCCCTTGCTCTCGAACAAAGTTGGGATAGCGCATCATGGAACGTCCAAGACCGTAGCCTCCAACCAGAGTGGCGGTACGTTGAAGTGGTTGGCAAAGATATCGGGTTCCCATGCATTTCTGTATGTCAACGGAAATAAGACCAAATGCGATGTCAATGCCAGTGGTAAGTTCGCATACTCCTATTGTACGGTGGAACTGAGGGAGGGGGAGGAGGTCACGGTGTCTGCAGTGCCATGATTCCCTAAAGGTTTGACAAGGGAAAATATCTTTTGTACAAGACTTTTTCCGTACAAATCAAAAAATGGTACAGTTGTTTTTCCATCGATCTTTCCATAATGGGGATGTTCCCGATCTTGCGAAGCAACTGCAGGGTACTTGGCCTATGGCTCGGGCCTAACTGGCAACGGCGGAGAAGGCTTTCTCTTGATTCCCCATAAACTTTTCTTCCTTCATCACCTTGGCAATGGAGCTATGCAACCGTTCGGCTTTGAGGGGTTTGTTTATGAAGTCGATCGCGCCGACGCTGTAGGCACGAAGTTCAAACGACGGCTTTGTCGAGTTCATGATAACCTCCACAGGCTTTGTGATTTGACTTTTAAGGGCAAATCCATCGATTTCGGGCATTTCCACGTCCAAAAGCAGGATGTCCACGTCCAAACCGTTGACGGCCATCAGGCCCAGCATGGGGTTCGTATAGGCGCCGATAAGGTTCAAATGTTTGTTTTGCCGTATTAATTTTGAGGAGATAAGTAGCTGTAATGGGGAGTCATCGATGATAATAACACTTAATTTCATAGCAGTAGTAGGCATTATGGTTTGGGAGTATAAAAACAGTGTGCTACAGTTAAATCTTACATAAAGCGGATGAACGGCATAGCAAATCGATGAACTGCAGTTTTGTGGCCGTAATTCCCATTCTCCAGCTGATCATAAATAGCTGCCGCCAAAAATTTCCCTGGTCTCGTTATTGCTACATACATAGACGGATATGTTCACATACAGTTGGAACTTCTCACGGTAGTAATAGGTCTTTCTGGTCCGGTCATAACTGACCTTGGCGCCGAAATCCTTTAATTGCTCCAACAAACTGTAGATCAGGCGTTCGCTAATTTGCATTCTATTGGATAATTCCCTTGGAGAGCCCGTTTGTTCATTTTCAATGAGCAGATGCAGTTGTTGTAAACGCTTTAGGCTTTTAATCGAGTTCATTTGGTACATTATCTAAATTTGGCATAAAGAAAACCCGGAAAGGCGTCTTATAAAAAAGAGAAGTAATAGATGGTCGATTTGGGCGATAGGCGGGAATAATCCTGCAATAAATTAAAATAAGCGGCATGGAAACCGCTCTATGGGCCCAAAAGGGTGTTGATCAATAAAGTGGTGCCGCCAATACAAATAGATCATCCGAGACCACAAAAGAATGGTTAACTTAGGGCAATCTTCGATTTGGATCGCACAGGGCAAAGGAGACGATCCCGGTCTGACATCCCGTTGTGCCGTATCGGTTTGCGGTTCGGGCGGGAACAAAGGGAGGTGGTAAAACAAGCTATGGAACTATCCAAAATAAAAGCATTGACGGTTAAGGCCTATGAGGAGACGGCGGACAAGTACCATGCCAGTTTCAAGAATGGGGTAAAGGAGAACGAATATGATCGACAGATGCTCGACACCTACTCAAAAATGCTTCACAACACGGGCTTGATATGCGATGTTGGGTGTGGCCCCTCTGGCCAAATTGGCAAATACCTGCTCCATAAAAACCACCAAGTGGTTGGAATTGACATTTCGTCCAAATGCATTGAAATCGCAAAAAAGCAAGCACCTGAAATTGAATTCAGGGTGATGGACATGATGCACACCGATTTTGGGAAGGGCAAATTTGATGGTATCGTGGCCTTCTACTCCATAATTTTCACTCCAAAAAAGGAAGTGGACAAAATAGTGGGGGAGTTCAACAGGATATTGAAAAAAGACGGCAAGCTCTTGATCGTGGTCAAAAAGGGAAAGGAAGAAGGAATCATCAAAAATGATTGGTATGAGGGAAACAAAGTTTACTTTTCCCACTTTGTGGAGGAAGAGATGCTAGGGTACCTAAAAAGAAACGGATTTGTGGTGGACTATCTGGATACTCGAAGCCCCTATGAAAATGAAGTTGACGTAGAACGGATCTATATTGTGGGAACTAAGGTAGAAAATTGTACCTAACTCCATATGATGATCGATCGCTTCCAGCAAATCCAGGGGCCTATCGAAAAAAGTTACGCCCCTTCGGTTCTGAAAACAAAGGGACGTATATGTTGAGCTACTGGGATAGCTTCATAATCATCGCTTTTGCATTGGGGTTCTCCGGATCCAGTTCCAAAACCTTTCGGTAGTTTTTTATGGCCGCTTCGGTGTTTCCCATTATCATATGGCATTCCCCCAGACTGTCGTAGGTGTTGGCACTTTTGGGATAGAGCACGGTATTGATTTTGAACACGGATAAGGCGAGGGCATGGTTCTTTTTGGCCAGCTCTTGATAGCCCGTACGGTTCAGTGTCGATTCTCTTAAGAGCCCCAGTTGTGGGTTAGCGGCCTTTTCCCTTTGGTACGCTTCCAAGGCTTTCGCATAGTTGTTCTCCAGAAGATATTGGAAGGGCAGGGTATCCGAGATTTTTTGCAGTCCGTAATCGATGGTTGTATGGGGTCCGTGTGCCGTAACGGTCGCGAGATACCTCTTTTGGTCCGCAGGGTTGATCGCGTCAAAGCGAACGGTCCTTTTCGACTCGTTTACCTTAAAGGTGTTGTTTCCCAGATAGAAAAGCTCCAAGCGCTGTCGGAAATCGAAATCCCTTACATAAAGTTGCCCTTCTTTGTATTCCACGGGAACGAGTTCCCCGTATTCGTTGGTGTAGTTGCCGACGGCTCGTTTTGCCACTTCTTCTGGAAGGTGCTGGAATTTGCTCCTGTCCAAAGCAACGGTCCACCCATGCGATGCTATAATACTATTGCGAAGACTGTTCAATATCGGCAAGCGCGCTGAGTTTCCGCCATTGGCGAGAAAGGCGATGCCCTTTCCTCCTTCCATGGTGGCATAGAGATGCCCGCCCATACCTTGGTTACTGCCTCCGTGGGAGAACCAATCCCGGTTTCCGAACCCAAACCTTCTTTCCCAGCCCATGCTCCAGCCTCCCATGACCTTGGAGGTTATTATATCGGTGACCCTAAGCGCCACTTCCTTGGATATGACCTTTGTTTTGGCCCCGTTGAGGGCCTTCTGGATTTCGATCATGAAAAGGGCCAGGTCCGAGGGCGTGCTCCAAAGGCCTGAGGGAGCCAATTGGGGCGAAATTTGAATACCGGAGCGTATTACCTCTCCGTTCCTGTTGTGCGACTTGGCCACATTGGTGAGGAAAAACCCCGGTTCGTTGGGCTGTATGAAAGTGGTATGCCGTAATTTCAGGGGAGAAAACAAATGTTCTTCGGCCAAATCTTCCAAGGAGCTTCCCAAGTGGTCTTCAATGGCCACCTGGGCAATGACGTACCCACCACCGCTGTATCGCCACCATGTACCCGGGATATCCAAGAATTCCAACTTACTGTTCCCCCCGGGTATTTTGCCATTTAAGCTTTGGATTACCGTTGGGATGGAATCGCCTTCGTACAAGTCCTTATGGCCATGCTGACTGGTACCTGCTGTATGGCTCAACAAATGTTCAAAGGTCACCTCGATGCCCGTGGTCAATTCACTTTCCGGCAGCTTCCACCGCTTCAAATAAGTGGAGACCGGAGCTTTGAGGTCAATGAGACCCTTGGCTTCCAGGATGGCGAACAAGGTGGCCGCCACGGGTTTGGATATGGAAGCGGTGCAAAATGCCGTGTTTTCATCCAATTCGGCACCGCTTCCCGCTTCCTTTACCCCCCAAGATCGCGTCCAGGCAATTTGATAGTCATCGATTACCGCGACACTCAGTCCTTGGAGCCCTAATTCCTCCATGAGCTGTGCAACGCTCTTAACGGTACCATTGTACCTTAAATTTTGAACGGCGGATTGCATCTCCTCCTTAAAATCCGAAGGTTGTCTTGAGTTGCAGCCCAGGAAAATCCAAATCAGGATTCCCGATATGACGGTATTGTATAAGATATTTTTCATAGTTTTTGTGATGTTGTCGAATGTGTTCGAAGTTTGTAAAATGTTATTTTTCCCATGTTGGACAGACCTGATCGGGCATTCTCCACCCAGACCATTGCATGGTGACCGTAAAGACCCTTTGAAAATTGGTGAATTTTGGGAATACCCCACAACTCGGATGGAGTACGAGCAGGGAGATCGTTGTATGCCCTAACGCGTTCGGCGAATTTTAGGTCGGTGCTCCGATAGGTATACCACCAGTCTTTGTGGGTTGCCATCGTCACGCTTGACCACAAAATCGGTAACTTCCGCCAGTGAAATGGCCTCTTCCCCCGAAATTTCCTTTCCATTATGATCAAAGATGGCACCGAGCGCGACCAAACCTACAATATGGTCTGTAGCCGTTTTGCCATCAGGCATAGGGGATACATCCACATCAACAGCTTTCTTGGCCGTCCGATCGACCACCACATCGGACATTGCAATCCGGTCCACTTGTATTTTGGTCGGTAGGCCGCTATTCGGAAGGGACCGGGCCGGCTCCCCCATTTTGAGCGGTGCACTTTGTACAGCGGCTTTCCTTTGGATGGTGTTCTTTGACAGGGAAGGAGGTTTTCGAAGTACTTGGGAGGCAGCGGTTTTGGCAGGCTGTACTGCTTTGTGTCCAAGAGGTTGTTGGATTTCGGTAAGTACCGTATCCTTTTCCCCTGAAATCAAGGGTTCCTTCTTTTGCTGCACGATGGCCTTTTGTCGAAGAACTTCCTGTTCCCTGGGAGACCGCTCGTTCTTCTCTTGGAGAACGGTGGTTCTGTTGCTAAAGCCAAGCAGCAAAAAAGCAAATAGTGGGAGAAGGGGAGCGGTTCGCAACCAAATGTCCCGCTTCGTGGTGCGTTTTTTCATAATGATAAGTCGTTTTTTGATCAGTGAATAATTGATGGCATTGGTCAGTCGCGGATGAGCGGCCTGTGATGAAAATGTGACCAATGTATTTTGATAGGCTTGGATGGCGATTCCCTGCCGTAAAACGCCTTCGTCCGCCAAAAATTCATGGTTCAGTTTAACGTAGTGCTTCAGAAGATAGATCAATGGATTGAACCAAAAAATGACCTGGAGGATCTCCAATAACAAAATGTCCAGTGAATGTTTTTGTCGGGCATGTGTTTCCTCATGCCACAGTACCTCGCGAGGTATTTGTTGTGATTTGAACTGGCGCTTGTTCAGGAATATGTAGTTGAAAAAGGTGTACGGAAGCAAGGTATTCTCCAACAATACAAGAGTGAACGGGGGTTTTTTCAGGGTGGTGTTCCGGCTTATATTGAACAACACCTGCCCCAGGTTTTTGAAAAAGAGGGCCGTAAAGACCAAAACGCCCGTGCCGTAGGTGATCCATACCAAGGTAGGAAGATAAGCCGGCCCGGTTTCTGATCGGATCTGGGCTTGTAGAACGGGGGCATCAAGCAGGGGAGGGGCTGGATTCGTGGAAACAACTACATACTGGGTAAAGGAAACCAAAGGAATGCCAAAGGAAGCTACCAGGGCCAGAAGCAGGTACAGGCGCTTAAAACGGTGCAGGCTTTCCCTTTCCAAAAACAGGGCATAGAAGAGCAATAAAACGGCCAAACAGGAACTGGACCTCAATAAATACTCGAACATGGTCATTTCTTTTTAATCTCGCTATCGATGATGGTTTTTAAATCTTCAAGTTGCTCCTTGGTAAGATTGGCCTCCTTTGAGAAAAAAGAAACAAATTGGGAGGGACTGCCATTGAAAAAGTGTTTTACCAAGCGGTTTACCTGCCGGGAAAAATAATCTTTCTTTTTTACCAACGGATGGTATTCACGCAATGCGCCGTGGAGGGTATACCCCACAAAACCCTTGTTGCTCATACGCTTTATCAAGGTGGCGATGGTGGTATTGGCCGGTTTGGGCTCTGGATAGGCTTCGAGCAGATCTTTCATAAAGGCCTTTTCCAGCCTCCACAAATGCTGCATCAATTGTTCTTCTGCTGTGGATAGTTTCATGGACTTGATTTGCTAGCTGTTCTATAATCTCTCTACAAACATAGAACAAATAAAGTTATTCTACAAGTGTAGAGAGATTTTTTTTTCAAAGAGCCTCCTGAACGGGGTTTGGGATGGGGGAAGGTCCGGTTTCGGGATTTTTGACCACGGACCAGTTTGGGTACCAAGCCTTCGGTCTTCCGTTATGGATGCCGATCTGCCGACGGGGAATGTCGGACGCCAATATGGACAATGGTATTGCGCCCGAACCGGCCTGCATGGTGCTGGTGTCGGGCCTTTGGCCCATTCGGGAAGGTGCGACCTATGTGGTTGGTTACCCTACCGATCTAAGATGTATTTTTCGGGACACTACTTTTCCAGGATCCGTTTGATCCGCTGCAGATCTTTTTTGTTCGTCCGTCTCATGGCGGAGGCCATAAAGGGTGCGAACAATCTGGAAAAACCGGTGGGGACGCCCCTGTTCCGAAGTGTCATCAGGGTGGTTTCCGGGCCGGTAGCGGCCCAGGTATAGGAGGTCTCCATGGGAAATGGACCCTCCGAGGTCTTCATGACCAGCTTTTTCCCGGGAAGGAACTCCACCACTTCATAGGTATAGGCCAATTCCCGTCCTAGGAACCGTGCCCTAAAAGCTATTAGGGTTCCCAACCTCAAGGGTTTTGGGCTTATCCAATCGGCCGCCTTAATGTTCACGTACCATTCGGGGGCACGGTCCGGGTCCGAGGCATAGGCGGAGACGTTCTCAACGGGACTATGAATGGTTATTTCGGTTTTTATGTCGACCATAGGGATCGTTTCTCAAGGGTTCATTTCTGCAACAGGGGAAATTACCGGTACGCCTTGCTCCCGAAAGCTGCCCCTTCCCCTGTTTGGCAATATTGGCGCAGACTTTCCATGTAGCGCCCCCAACTGAAGCAACAACTGGCATAAAAATCGTCCTGTTCCCGCCAGCCATTTTGGGAAAAACGGACACGGGTCTTCCCCTCGTTTTCATCCAGTGAGAACACGAAGGTGTGGCCCAACCAACCGTGGTCGTTCGCTACACATTCCCAGACGACCTTTTTATCGGAAACGAGCTCTACGACCTTCATTTTTGGACCTTTGTAATCTCCAAAGTCAAATTGGATGTGATCACCCAGGGCGGAACGGCCCACTGTTTGTACCGTCCACCAATTCGATAGGCCATCAACTGTTGAAATGGCTTTGAACACGTTTTGCCTGGGGGCATCGATATGGTACAGATGTTTTATGGAATACGTCATGTTTTTATTGTTAAGACGAACTTGTGCCCTAAAATTGGACAAAAAAAGTTTTATTTGGAAAACAAGCCGTAAAGACCCATTAAAACTAACAAGAAACCAAGACTATAAGAAACTTACACTTTTCTGGCCCCTAGGATCGTTTCTACGTTGTCCTTGGAAATGGGCTTGTCAAAATACCCTTGGATCAAGGGATGTTTTTTAGCGAGCATGCGGTCGCTCATATTCTGAAAAGCGGATAGGACGTATACGTCCATATCGGGTTGTCCCCCAAAAAAGTTTTCCATTTCAAGCAGGAAATCCCATCCGCTCATTTCCGACATGACGATGTCCAACAATAGGATATCTGGAAAATGTCCATCTCCGGGCAGGTGCTGCTTAAAGTAGTCCAATCCCTCTTCGGCACTGTCGAAACTGACAACCTTGCAATGTGGAATGGACTGCCCAATCCGGTATTGGGTCGCGAATTGTGATACCAGATCATCATCGATAATGCATATCGTTAAGTCCATTGGTCGGCGGTGTTTAGATCTTGAAATTTACAGAATGTTGAGTGATTTTAGGCACATACGCCAAAAAATTGGGTAAAACGCGGCATAGTTTGGACGTTTGGCCCACAGCAATACGTTGGAAAAAAGGATTTTAAAATATCGACCGGACTCGACGGGAATCCCGCCACCCATCTTTTTTTTCAATCGCCTTGGCCCACGGTCATGGATTTTCCTGCACCGAGGGGAACCGTAAACCTGGAGGGGAAAGCGTACTGTGTTCAGCGGGTCCATAAAAATATGGGCGTATGGAAAATTGTGGGACCCGATTGTTGGTAGGATAGCGTTAGATTTTTTATATTCATATGGAATATGGAAACCACAAGCATGAAAATCACATATCTGGGACATGCCACACTTGTATTGGAAGTAAATGGTGTCAAAATACTGATCGATCCCTTTATCAGTGACAACCCACGGGCCCAGGACATCATCGTTGCCAATATCGAAGCGGACTACATTTTCATCACCCATGGCCACCAAGATCACGTTTTGGATGTGGAGGAGATCGCAAAAAACAACGATGCCACCCTGGTCTCCAATTTTGAAATCATTTCCTGGTATGGAAAAAAGGGATTAAAGGGGCATCCTATGAATTTGGGAGGGAAATACACTTTCGATTTCGGTACGGTCAAATATGTCAATGCGGTTCATTCCAGCGTATTGCCCGATGGCACCTATGGAGGAAACCCTGGAGGCTTTGTCCTGTGGTCCAATGAAAATTGTGTCTATATCGCTGGGGATACCGCTTTGACCGAAGACATGAAGGGCATCCCCCGGACCTGCCCGAAATTGGATCTGGCCGTTTTGCCGATCGGGGACAATTTCACCATGGGATACGAGGATGCACTGATTGCCAGCGACTATGTCCAATGCCATCGGATTATGGGGTATCACTACGACACTTTTCCACCCATCGAAATAGATAAGGCGCAAGCCCAGGCCCTGTTCAGGTCCAATGACAAAGAACTACTGCTTCCCAAAATAGGGGAAGCACTTGAAGTTTAGGCGACCGCACACGCTAGGGAAGCGCAGCGGTCCACCATAAAAATCAAAGTTCCACAAAACGATGAAGCCTCTGCATAAACTTTTAATTTTGGTCCTATGTGGCAACCTCCCGATCTGGGGGACGGCACAGGTCATGACCGTAACAGGACCTATTGATGCCGAGGAAATGGGCACCACACTGATCCATGAGCATGTTTTAGTGGATTGGATCGGTGCCGATAGTACCGGCTATCACCGATGGAACCGAAAAGAGGTGGTGGAACGGGCCCTGCCTTACCTTATGGAGGCTGGACGGTATGGTGTGGACACCTTTTTGGATTGCACACCGGCCTATCTTGGGCGGGATCCCTATGTACTCAGGGAGCTGTCGCAACGCACGGGTGTCCATATCCTGACCAATACGGGCTATTACGGGGCCAGGAACAACAAATATCTTCCCAAAGGGGCCTTCGAATCCAGTGCCCGGGAAATTGCCGAGCAGTGGGTTTTCGAATTCCAAAAGGGTATCGACGGCAAGGGAATCAGACCGGGGTTCCTAAAAATGTCCGTGGACGGAGATTCCCTATTGAGCCCCATGCACGAAAAACTCATCCGTGCGGCGGCGCTGGCCCATTTGGAAACGGGCCTGACCATCGTGTCCCATACCGGTCCGGATGCCCCGGCCATGGCACAACTGGAAATTTTAATGGAAATGGGAGTAGCAGCAGAGGCCTTTGTATGGACCCATGCCCAAAATGGCACTATGGACGGTTACATAAAGGCCGCCCGACTGGGGGCATGGATATCGCTCGACAATTTCAGCCCCGGACCTTCCCAGGCTTCCAACCGTCGCGGTGGTGGGCAATGGTTCGTCGACACGCTCACCGAGCTGAAGCAACAAGGATTTCTGGACCATGTCCTTATTTCCCAGGATTCCGGATGGTACAATGTGGGGCGACCCAATGGAGGGGAATATCGAGGGTATACGGCACTACTGTCCCAACTGGTTCCCCTATTAAAGGACCGTGGTTTTACCGAAGGAGAGCTAAGGACGCTGTTGGTCGATAATCCGAAAAAGGCGTATACCTTGGGTGTTCGAAAGTTGTGAGGGGCCACCAGTTCCCTGTTCACGGGGCCGACAAGCTTGGTGCAAATGGAAGAAGGGTAAGAACTCCACGGAAGAGTAGCGGTTGCTAGTAAGTAGCCCCCACTTCGACAAAACTGTTTTTGCAATGGTAGCTCGGTTTTTTAGGGGCCGCCATACAACAGGTGGAACCCAAATAGAACAGAGCGATCTCCTCCAGTTTTTTGACCCGGCACCCGACCGTCAGTTTATTGGGCAGGGCGATGGTGCCAACGGCCGGACCACCCACGATCGAGAGGTACCAGGTGCGTCCCAGGACATCTATGATGTCTATATTGAAACGTTCATTCCGCAAGGCCGGTAACGACGGGTTCTGCTTGTATATCCACGGCCTTAGAACGACCAAGTCCCCTGGAACATGCTGGATTCGGCTAACGGTACCCGATACGGGAGCGTGGATTCGGTGGTAGTTTTTATTGTGCAAAAAAACGTTGGTGAAAAAATAGTTTTTCGGGATGGCGGTTTCCCTGGTCTGAAAAATGGCCTCAATGCTCCGTTCGTCCCCCTTTATTGTGGAAGTATCGGTATCCCCGACCGCCCCCATATCACATAACAGGCCTTCACAGGGCCAAACAAAGGCACTTTTGTTTTTCGGAGCCTCCTTGAATTCACGCGTGAAAAAGTCTTGAAAGGTCTCGAAATCCTTTTTTCCGTTGGGAGGCTTGAACTTTTCCAAATAGTTCCTATCGGAATAATTCAATCTAAGGTATGGACCAATGATCTGTCTGGAGTACGGTTTGGTATATATGCTTGCATAGGCGGCGGACAGTCTTCGCTGTAGGGTACTGGGTAGGTTTCCCCAGACCTTTACGGAAAGGAACTGGTAAATTGCCGCGCGCCATTCAGGTACCTTGAGTACTGTAAAATGGGCATCTGTATCGGGTGTTGAAAAAGAAATGGATTCCATAGTCCAGAATTTTTTTTATGGTTCAAGTACCGCGGGCCTATCTTCGATTGCCCACCTGGCGATCCCTTGCTATGGGTAGGATGACCATACTGGGGGCAGGGCCCATAAATTTCCCAATACCCCTTCCAAGTATTGGGAAAATATGATTTTGGAAGTCTATAAAACCTAATGGAAGGGCATTATCATTAGACCGTCCGTTTTTTGATGATGCTTCAAAGTAACGCTCTGGAAGACGCATTATCAAGACATTTTCGCAGATGACCAGCTTCCCAAGGGATATGACACTTAAGGGCCGTTTGGTGCCGAAAACCTACGAAAAGGCGCCATTGGGGCCAGTAAAAAGGCACTGGCCCCGCATTTAAGGAATGATTAACACAAACCCTGCTGAAAACCATCTCCAAAGCCCTTCCGAAGTATTGGATCAAGGAGTTTATCACATAAGGATCGGATGTGGGAAAGGAGGGGTACGTGGAAGTACAGATTATCCCGAAGGGGGCGTTTCGGAAAGGTGGCCAAAGTCGAGGGCGGGCTAGCTCCGCAAGGCAGCCAATGCTTGGGACCGGTAGTTACGACCGATGGGGAGCTCACGGTCCTTGATCTCGACCATGATGTTGTTGTAAGCTGCGATATGGGCCAAGGAAATAATGTAGGAGCGATGGATCCGTATAAACTGCTGTTTCGGCAATTTTTCGGCCAAATAGCTAATGCGTTGGGTGGTGGTCACTTCCCTGTCCTGCAAGTGAATGGTCACCTTGTCGTTCAAACTCTCTAGATAGTGGATGCAGCCCAGGTCCAATTTAACCACCTTACGGTCGGCTTTGATATACAGAAATTCCTGTTCCCTGCCGTTCTGGGCCTCGCCCTTGGCAATTTCCGATTCCTCTGGAACGGGCTCGGCTTGTTGTCCCTGCAGATATTTGTTCACCTTGGAAATCGTTTTCAGGAATCGCGTAAGGGATATGGGTTTTAAAAGATAGTCTATGGCATCCAGTTCAAAGGCCTTAATGGCAAAATCCCTATAGGCTGTTGTAAAAACCACCAAAGGAGGGTTTTTTATGGACTCGATAAGTTCCAACCCGCTGAGTTTGGGCATCTTGATATCCAAAAAAACGAGTTGTATCTGGCCTTGCTGAATATATTCAAAAGCTTCCAGGGCATTCGAACAGCCTGCCACCACCTCCAATTGATCGATCTGCCCTGCATAATTTGCCAATACGTTCCGCGCCAGGGGCTCATCGTCTACTATGATACATTTGATTTTATTGGACATGCTCTTTCTCTTTCTTGGTCAAGTGCGACACACTACTCAAATCTAGGTTCAATTTTACCAAAAAGCTATCTTCTTCCTCCAGAATCTTCAGTTCGTGTTTTTCTGGGAAAAAGAGATCGAGCCGTCTTTTTACATTGGAAAGACCAATGTTCTTATCGGCGTCCAAACTTTCAGGGGACAGGGTTGGGGCCTTGCTGTTTTCCACCATAAAAACCAATTTCTCCTTGACCAACTTCAGGTCAATGTTGATCCAAGAATCACTGATCTCATTGTCCGCGCCATGCTTAAAGGCATTTTCCACAAAGGGCAGCAACAAAAGGGATGGAATCAGTGTTTCCGTATTGTCGATGGCCTTGAAAACGTTGATGCTGAGACCTTCCCCATAACGTATGCGTTCCAGGGCGACCAAATTCATCAATTGTTCCCACTCCCTGCCGATGGAAATAAACCGCTCGTTGCACTCATACAACATATAATCCAAAAATTTGGATAGTCCCAAGACCACTTCAGGGGTCTTTTTGGACTGGGAAAGGGAAAGGGAGTATATGCTGTTCAGTGTATTGAACAAAAAATGGGGGTGGATCTGTGCTTTTAAAAATTTGAGTTCGGCGGCCGTCTTTTCCTTTTCCAACTCTTTGTTGATTTTGTCCTTCTGATAGTAGAACAACTGCAATTTGATCGCCATGGCCACAAAAACCGGGGTATATACGGCTATTAGGGAATTGAGTACTTTGGGGAGGTAGAACATGGGGGTCTTCCAATATTCTTTTTCTGGGCTGAACCAATGGTATAGATAGGTCCAGATCATATAGCGGTCTATGGCCCCCATGGTCAAGGCCAATACTAGCGATAAGCCTATGTACTGTGCCGTTTTCTTCGGATACAGGAACTTGGGCATCAGATAATAGAGGGTGATATAGGTAGGGATCATTTTCCAGGGCAGAAGAAACAACAGTTGTTGAAATTGCTCCCAGTAGTTGTTGTCGTAGCTACCCCACATCAAGGTATAGAGCGCCACATAGGCCATCCAAAAAAGGATGTGGTAATATATTCTATTCTTGCTATTTAAGATTTTGTCAATCATCTGGATCGTTGCAACGGCAATGGCCCGTGAAATTACTAATTACCGACTAGGTTTGAAAATGGTGGGACCAAACGACCCATTTTCGGCTGTCAAAACCCTTGTTTAGCGTGTAAACGTGTTCTTTGGAAAAGCCAGGGGCACAGAATTGCCCTTCTTTAAAAAGTAGAAGGGATCCGGGCCTCGGACCCATAAACCTAGTGTGCAAACCCGTAAAACAGAGGGGTACGTTCATCGAATAGTTCGTAACAAAACGGTTGCCGGTTCGAAATTTTACTATATTGGCTGAAATTCCCTACTTATGAACAACTATATCACACTATTCTGCTTTTTTGCTATTTCCTTTGTGCTGTGTTGTATCCTTATCGCAGTATTTACCGAAAACCCCAACGAATCGGACTCCAGAACAAAAAGCGGGGGCGAGTAAGCCCGGTCACGGGCCAAAAGTATTCGAGCACATAGAACACTTTCGAGAAAGTGATGGACCACCCCCATGGGCAATGATTATATCGGTATCTTTAATGCTGATAACCTGGACCAATCAGTGCATTGGACCTTAACCACCTCCCAAGCAAGGAACCATGATATATCGAACCAGATTTCTTTTGCCCATTTTTTTACTTTTGTCCACGGCCTGTAAGGACACGAAGACAACAGCCGACAGCGGAATCGAGCGGGCACCCAGGCTTATTGATTCGGCGGTGGTCGTGCGCATTGACTCCACACTGGGCCGTTTTGTGGATTCGGGAAATGTGGCGGGTGTTTCCGCATTGATTTTTGAAAAGGACCAAGAGGTATACTACAATGCTTTTGGATTTGCCGATCGTGAGGCACAAAAACCGATGGCCCGAAACACCATTGTACAGATATATTCCATGACCAAGCCCATTACGGGAACGGCCCTGATGACCCTTTTTGAAGAGGGCGCCTTTGAGTTGGACGACCCGGTTTCCAAATACGCTCCGGAGTTTGCCGATATGAAGGTCTATGCGGGAACGGATGCTTCCGGGAATATGATTTTGGAAGAACCCCGACGCCCGATGACCATACGAGACCTAACCAGGCACACAGCAGGTTTTGGAGGCAATGCCCAAGTGCCAGGGGTGGGTGCATTGATCGCTAAGGCCGACGCCATGAACCGGGAGAACACTTTGACACAAATGGCCGAAAAAATGGGGGCGACCCCACTCTATTTTCACCCTGGGGAACAGTGGGAATACGGACCCAGCGTTGATGTACAGGCCTTGTTGGTGGAGCGGATCTCGGGTAGGCCCTACAGGGACTATGTCAGGGAGCGGGTTTTGGATCCACTGGGTATGGAAGAGACCCGCTATTATGTTCCGGAAAGGGATAGGGGCAGATTTTCGGCCATGTATGTCAGAAAGGGGGAGGGAAAACTCGATCAACTCCCCGACACCCTGGCAAAATCCAATTATACGGAACGCTGGCCGCTGACCAGGGGAGGCTCGGGGCTTACCTCCACCCTGGACAACTATATGCGGTTTGCCCGGATGTTGGTGCACAAAGGGACCTTCGATGGGGTTTCGGTCCTAAAGCCGGAAACCGTGGAACTCATGGCGACCAATCACTTGCCCGACAGTATCGAGAAACGATCCTGGCTTCCCAGCAAGGGGCAGGTGGGCTTTGGAATCGATTTTGCCGTTCGCATACGCCCTCCGGTCTCCGCCGAAGAGAATAACGGTCCCGTAGGGGAATTTTTCTGGGACGGTGCGGCGAGTACACTGTTTTGGGTCGATCCGGTAAATGATCTGACGGCTGTCCTATTTGTACAGCTGTTCCCTTATGACCCGATAGGGTTGCACAAAAATTTTAGGGACGCCGTTTACGGTCCGTATTTGGAAAGCGGGGAATAGGATATTTTGGCAATTTCCCAAAGGCGATTGTAGGGAAAGTTGTATTTTCAAAAGTGCGGAACATTCAACCACGGGGACGTTGTTCAATCTTGGACCATGAAGATTATAAAGATCAAAATCGCGGTGCGCAGCAAGAATTCCATTTTACTGTTCGCTCCCATGACATTGATTGGGTTTTGGGTAGAGCCTTCGTTCGCATTGGCCATAGGACTTGGCTGTCTAATTCTTTATTGGCTTCGATATTTTGTCCGATGCGATACCCCTATAGCACGCAAACTGACGGATGCCAGATTCAAAGTTCCTTGAATACGGGCAAGAAAAAAGGAAGTGGAATTGTGGCAAAATAGCTTGGATTACCATAGATTTGATGGGAATAAATCGAAATTGATCACCTTTTGACCAAACCAACCTTACAAAATAGAGCGATGCAAAAAGAACAGTGGAAACATACTTTAGGAGCGATTTTTAACCGAAAAAAAACACTCAGGGGCATTTTACTTGCGGTTTTACCGGCCTCTTTATTCTATGGTGTTTCCTTGTTGACTTTGTGGTTCTCAGGGTTTCGGATCATGCAGATTATTCGCGATACGGCCCAACAAAGCGGGGCTTCAAGCTTTCTTGGTTTCCTTTCCAATATCGGGATTTGGTTATGGGTAAGCTCGGCGGCAATTTGTTTTTTCAGCGTACTGACGTGGAAGCCTTCGCTCGATAAAAAGCGCAGAGAACTCCTTCTGCTTACGGGTATGTTATCCATTTTGCTGGCCGTTGATGACTTTTTTATGATCCACGATCGCTATATCGATCAGAACATATGCTACCTGACCTATGCTGTTTTAGCCTTGCTTCTGTTGATGCGGCATCATAAGATGATCATAGCCATAGATGGTTTTGCCTTCCTGTTGGCGGGTTTTTTTCTCGGGTCGTCCATATTCACCGATGTGGTCCAAGAACACATCCCACTGTCCTATGAGTATGTCCAGATATTTGAGGAGGGCTTTAAGTTTGTCGGGGCGGCGACCTGGTTGTATTTTATCGGTCGGGCAGCCTCCTTCGAACGATAGCTACAACGCGGTATGTATCCAAAAGTGTATCTCTACAAAAGGATAAAGGACGCCAAGATTCTGATGGACCGGAACTATTCGGAACATATGGACCTCGACCATATTGCCAAAAAGGTATACCTGTCCAAATATCACTTTCTGCGGCTGTTCAAGGAAGCCTACGGCATTACCCCGCATAAATACCTCACAATCAAAAGAGTGGAGGCTGCAAAGAAATTGCTTTCCTCCAATTTGCCCATTTCCCATATCTGCCGCGAGGTAGGGTTTGAAAGTGCACCCTCCTTTTCCAATTTGTTCAAAAGGCATACCGGGACCGCCCCGGGCGAGTTCAGAAGAAAAGGGGCGATCCGGTAGAATAGCAATTTTCGATACGATCGAGGGACATTCAATGCATACTTTTGTGCAAATCGGTAAAAAGCGACCTCGTGCAAATTGCCCTAAAGATCAATTGGATATTTGTAATACTGCTAAGCCTGGCCACCGGGATATTCAAGCTCCTGCAGCAGCAGGCGGATATTGAACTGTTTGCGGCCATCGGTCTCAACCAGGCGGCCACTACTATGCTTGGGGCGGTCCAAGTGATCGGGGGTATATTGCTCATACCAAAAAAAACAAGGGTTACGGGCGCTTGGATAGCGTTTGTTACCTTTGTGATAGCCTCCATTGCGGTTTTTGCGAACCAGATGCTTGTTTTTGGAGTCGTATCGGTATTGTTTATTGCCATGGCCTATTTGGTCATCTATCGCGAAAAGAACTGAGATTAACACACACCCATTCATCATGTCATATTACGTAATCACACGAACCTATCTGGAAGATCTGGCCGTCAAGGAGGATGTCCTGCGCATGTCAAGGGCATCGGCGGATATATTTAAAAAACAGTCCGGTTTGGTAGAAATGAAATCCCTCTTCGCGGAAAATGAGACGCATATCACAAGCTATTTGGTATGGGAAAACCATCAAGCGCACCTCAACTGTATGGAAAGCAAGGATTTCGAGGCGGTAACGGCGAAATGGACGGATTTCATCCAACAGGGAAAAATCAGATTCGAATTGGAAACCTACCAACTGATGGATTGATCTGTAGGCACCGCACTTTGTGGTTGGTGCGGATATTGATCAAAAAAATGGAAGCCAATGAAATTTAAGGGATCCGTAGACATTGACCGACCATTGGAAAAGGTGGTGGCGCTTTTTTCCGACCCCAAAAATCTTGGGGAATACCAGGAAGGGTTTGTCCGGAAAGAACTGCTTAGCGGAAATGAAGGTACGGAGGGCGCCGTTTCCAAATTGTATTACAAAACAGGGAGTCGCGAAATGGAACTTACAGAGACCATTGTCGCAAATCGACTTCCCGAAACGATAGAGGCAAACTACCACCACAAGCATATGGACAACACCCTCAAAAGCTCTTTTGTGGCGCTTGGTGAAGATCGTACCAGATATGAAATAGAGGGCGAGTATACCGCCTTCAGGGGCTTTTTTCCAAAATTGATGGCGCTTTTGTTTCCGGGAATCTTCCGCAAACAGGCGCAAAAATGGATGGACAACTTTAAAGCGTTCGCGGAGCGCGAATGATTTCGGAGATTGACAGAGCGGGGTAGATGTTCTCCCAGGGCCAAAAAAACGCCCGTTTTCCCATGCAATTCCTGTCCAATATCCGTAATTTTGGGGAAACATTTGACCCATGAAATTCGGAAAAGTAGAACAACCGGAATTGATAGATTTCACCTTCCCACAAGACCACCCTGGGACCGAAGTGGTACTGTCCAAGCACAGGAACGAAGGTCCGGTCAGCATTTTTATCGGCTGCGCAAAATGGAACCGTCAAGATCTAAAGAACTTTTATCCAAGGGGTACCAAGGACGAATTGGTGTACTATGCCTCGCAGTTCAACAGTATTGAGCTCAATGCCACTTTTTATAGGATCTTCCCCGGGGAACAATATGAGAAATGGTACGACAAGACCCCAGCTGGGTTTAAGTTTTTCCCCAAGATATCACAGGATATCAGTCACTTGCGCCGCCTCAACGAAGCGGTCTACCCCATTGTGGACCGGTATTTGGAGGTTACCGCCAATCTCAAGGAAAAATTGGGAACCATCTTTTTGCAGTTGCACGGCAATTTTGGTCCGAAGAATTGGGATAGGGTAGTGCGCTTTGCCGAATACTGGCCAAAAGAATTTCCCTTGGCAATGGAGTTCCGGCATACCGACTGGTTCACGGACGAAAAAGTGGCCAATGAACTTTTCCATTTGCTGGAGACCCACAATATTGCCAATGTTCTGGTGGACACAGCGGGCCGACGCGATCTGATGCATATGCGACTGACCAACAACGAGGCCTTTGTTCGCTATGTGGGGGCCAACCACGAAACCGATTATGCGCGTTTGGACCATTGGGTGGACCGATTGTCGGAATGGCGGGACAAGGGGTTGCGAAACATCCATTTTTTTGTCCATCAAAATCTGGAATTGGCCTCTCCATTGCTATCGGCATATTTCATTGAAAAACTGAACAAGAAACTGGGCTGTGACCTCAAGGTGCCGCAGACCCTGGCAAAACCCAAGACCCTTTTCTGACCACCGTCTTTATGAAAGGCGATGTACGGAGAGAGGCTATAGATGCTCCATCAGGGTGATGGCGGAAAGAAAAAGGTACAAAATGTACTTCAACAAGGTTAGCATTGCATCTCGTGTTAGGCAGTATAAATATACAGATTCAACCTTCGGATAATTAGACCATTAAGACAAGTTTATCATAGGATTAACAAACTTTACCAATTGATTGCCATTTTGCGCTGCAGCGGGTACTGTGCACCGCAACGGTTGAAAAACGCTTTTTGGCCTACGCTTAAGGATCGGTTGTGCGATGGGCAGAAATGGAACCTCTCTTTTGCATTATTGCCGAAAAATCGGATTCCTATTATAGGACTGATAAATCGTTCCTGATTTTTGGCCGGGACGTATGTCTTCCCGTACCGGTTGCTTAATTTTACGGTTAAAAGACACAAAATGAGGTTTCATACTAGGAAATGGGTAAAGCCCGAGGATCTGAATGCCAATGAAACACTGTTCGGTGGTACTGTGCTGGCCTGGATCGATGAGGAAGCTGCCCTTTACAGCGTTATACAGCTGGAAAACAAAAAAGTGGTCACCAAATATATGTCGGAAATCAACTTCATGAGTTCCGCCCGACAAGGCGATATCGTTGAGATCGGTATCGATGTGGTGAAATTTGGAAAATCGTCCTTGACCTTGAATTGTGAGGTGCGCAACAAAATGACGCGGGAAACCATCGTTACGGTCGACAACATTATTATGGTGAACCTGGATGGGGAGGGCAAACCGAAGCCCCATGGAAAGACCAAGGTCGAATTTGTGAAAAACCGCTTGGGCCATGAAGGGGATTAACCTTTTTGCAAGCTCTCGGCAACGGCCTGTACCTCATCGAGCACCCGTAAAAGATTGCCGCCCCAAAGTTTGGCGATTTCCTCCTCGGTGTAGCCCCGTTTAACAAGTTCCAGTGTCACATTAAAGGTTTCCGAGGCGTCCATCCAACCCGAGATACCTCCACCACCATCGAAATCGGAACTGATCCCTACATGATCAATACCCATTACCCGGACCATATGGTCGATATGGTTCGCAAAATCCGATACGTCCACTGCCGGTGGTGCCTCCTTGTTGTCGGCAATGAGCGCTTCCACCACGGACTCTACCTTGGATGAATTTTCCATCCAGGCCTTCTTTTGGGTGTCGGTAAGCGTGGAAAGATCTTTGGACCCGTATCCCACCAATCCCAGGGAATCCGCTACCTGTCTGCGTACATTACCGATATATTCCGTTCGGGCATCATTCTTTTCCGTGTTCAGATAGGCGTCAAAAGCAACGGTCTGTACGACGCCACCATTTTCCTTGATCAGCCTCAACTGGTCATCGTCCAGGTTTCGACTGTGGTCGCACAAGGCCCTGGCTGAAGAATGCGAGGCAATGATGGGGGCTTTGGAAAGGGCGATCATCTGTTCCATGGATTTTTTGGAAGGATGGGAAATATCGATCATTATCCCTAGTCTATTCATCTCTGCTACAGCTTTTTTTCCCATGTCACTTAAACCATTATGTAACCATTGTCCGTCCGCTTCGCCCGTGTTTGAATCACAGAACTGACTGTGTCCGTTATGGGACAGCGAAATGTACCGTGCGCCCAAGGCGTGGTACGCTTCAAAGTTGGACAGGTCCTCCCCGATGGGGTAGGCGTTCTCCACTCCGATCATGGCCGCTTTTTTGCCCGAAGCATCGATTCTACGGACATCCTTGGAGTTTAGGGCCAATTCAATTTGATCCGGTGCAAGTTCCCCACAGAGTCGATGAATGGCCTCGAACTTGGCCATCGCATTGTCCTGTGCCCTGGCATATCCCTGGGCGTTCAGCGAATCCTGTCCGGTATAGACGATGAGCCAGGCGACATCCAGTCCGCCCTCCTGCATTTTGGGCAGGTTTACCTGGGTTTCGAGCCGTTGGGTGTAGTTGACGCTATCCGTAAAGTTTTCCACGTTGATGTCGTCATGGGTGTCAATGGTAATGACACTTTCGTGGATTCTTTTAGCCTTTTCCTCCATGGTTTCGGTCGCTTCTTTTTTGGCTTCTTGGCACGAAAACAGTGCTGAAATACACAACAGCAGGGCGCAATACTTCATATTGTTGGAATTTAGACCTACAAATAAAGCAATTTGACAACACATTCCGGGCATTCGGTAACATTTAATTGCAAGCGATACTTTAATTGGTGAATTTTAACCGATTAGCCTCAAGAAACGTTTAACGAATCAATGGTGGCCCACAATAAAACCGAAGATTTTAGCAGATAACCAAATCAAATCCCCCTTTGAAATTGAAAGACCTACTTTCCCAATTATCACACATTGAATCCTTGCTGAACGCGTTTTCATTTGAAGAACTGAGTTCCAGTGAGGCGAGCGAGCTCAAAGCATCTTTTACTTCCTTCAAGGCACAGGTCCACGAAAAAATATTGGGCCCTGTTGAGGTTTCCAATGGAAATACGGCCCTGGCCCACAATTTGGAGGGCGGTGGTGTCCATGAAAGCACGAAGACCGGTTTCATGGCAGAAGAGGCCAACCTGATCGCCAATGTAAGCCATGAAATACGCACCCCCCTGAACGGCATTATAGGCTTTACCGACTTGCTAAAGGAGGATGCCCTGGGCGAAACACAGCTCGAACGGGTCAATGCCATAGAGACGGCCTCATACTCCCTGCTGGAGATTATCAATGAACTTCTGGAGTTCTCCAAGCTATCGGCCGGCCTAGAGCCCTTCGAGAGTATCGACTTCAGTTTTCACGGGCTCATCAGAGATGTTGTCTACCTGTGCAAGACGCTGATCGTCAGGAAAAAAGTGGACTTGGAAATTGATATGGATCCTGCCATACCCGAAGTGCTTGTCGGTGACCCGGCAAAGCTCAGCCAGATACTGCTGAACCTATTGGGCAATGCCATTAAGTTTGTGGAGGAAGGTGAAATTGCCTTGAAAATCCTTCTCAAAAAGGAAAAAAACGACCAATTGTTGTTGGAGTTTGTCGTTGTCGACAACGGAATCGGAATCGACGAGGCACAGCTACCCTTTATTTTTGATTCCTTCAGACAGGCCGAACACGATACCTCGGACAAATATGGGGGGTCCGGCCTGGGCCTGTCCATCGTGAAGCAGATTATTCTGAACCTCGGTGGCGATATCAGTGTTTCCAGCAACCTGGGTCAGGGCACCACCTTCAAATTCGTACTGCCCTACACGATAGGTGACAAGACGAAACTACCGAGAAAAAACCAGGACAAAAACCACTTGAGGGAAGGGGCCAAGCTCGTTAAGGGCATGGGGATACTGGTCTTTGAGGACAACCTACTGAACCAAAGATTGATAGAGCAACGCTTAAAGGTGTGGGGCTGCCGGGTCTATGTTACCGATAACTGCCAATACGGTCTGCATATTTTGAACCAGCACCCCATCGACATTGTTCTAATGGACCTAAGAATGCCTGGTATGAGCGGTTTTGAAGTGGCCGAACGCATCCGAAACGTGAAAAACGAAACGGTAAAACAAATACCCATTATTGCCCTTACCGCCGATTTCACGATCCAGGACAAGGAAAAATCGGACTTGAACGGCATTAACGACTATATCCTAAAACCGTACAGTCCGGATGAACTGTTGTTGAAATTGGTTAAAAACAAAAGCGCTATGAAAAAGATCGAAAGCGATGGGGAATTGCAGTTGACCACAGGGTCACAAGAGGTATCGGAACCAAAAGAACTGTCCTTGAAATCCGTTTTTGAGGATTGTATGGGCCAAATGGACCTATTGGATGAGTTGGTGCGCCTGTACAAGCAGAACGCGCTGGAATTCATAGGTGCGGCAAAGTGCCATTTACAGAACAGGGATTTTGAAGCGCTCGAGTTTGTACTTCACAAAATCAAATCGGGGCTGGCGATGATGCAGACCGACAGTCTACATTCCTTGGTGGTGCAAATGCACCATGGTTGCAAACACGAAAGGGATCTGAAGCATTTGGAGTTCCTTTATGGGTGTTTTCTGGAGGAATACCCGAAAATAGAGAAGATGATCGATGAAGCTGTGGACAAGCTCAGAAAGAACCAATAGAAAAAGCGATGATGGAAAAGAAAAAGCTCTTACTGGCCGAGGATGACGAATTGTTGGCCTCTTTGCTCAACTTTCGACTTGAAAAAGGCGGGTACAGGGTCACTTTGTCCAATAATGGCAAGGAGGTAAAGGAAGAACTGGCAAGGGAACTGCCCGATATTATCGTCAGTGACATCATGATGCCCTACTTCTCCGGAATCGAACTTATTGATTTTGTCAGAAACGAACTGGGATCCAGTATCCCCATCATCATCATCTCCTCCGCTGGAAATGAGGAAAACGTACTGAGTGCTTTTGAACTGGGCGCCAATGATTTCATATCAAAACCGGTGAGCCCCTCCGAACTGATGGTCCGGGTGGCCAGGGAATTGAACAAAACATAACTTGGGCATAGCGCAATATACATATCAGGGCCATGCGCTCATCAATGCACCCAAGATCCATACGGATCTTTTGTGGGACCTGGCCATATTGTTCGTGGGCCTCTCCATCGTATATTTCGTTGCCATTTTTCTTTTCAGGAATTTCCTGTCCACCAAATCGGCAAGGACCACCAAGCTAAAAAGAGAGCTGTCGCCCATGATCAGCGAGTTCATCTTTTTTGAGGAAGATGCCACAAAGGAGGAAAAGCGCCATTACGTCAACCTTAAAATAGAAATACGGGAGCTGCTCAAGAACGACTTTAACCGAAAAATTGTGTCTGAAATACTTCTGGACCTCCGCAAGGATGTTTCCGGAAGCGCCCGGAAACGACTTTTCGAGCTCTACAAGGACTTTGGACTGCACTCGGTCTCTTACAAGAAACTTAAAAGTTGGCGCTGGGAACAGGTTTCGCAAGGTATTCAAGAACTTACCCAAATGCGGGTGGCAGAATCGTATGGCTTCATTACCAGGTTCATTAATGATAAACGGCCCACGATACGCAAACAGGCCGAAATCGCCGTTGTGACCCTGAAACCGGAAGGACTCAACTATTTTCTGGATACCACCAAGCACAAGATATCGGAATGGCAGCAGCTGAAGTTGCTGGAAGTGGTGCGCAACCAACCCGATTACCTGCCCCCGAGCTTTAAGATATGGCTCACATCCAAGAACAAGTATGTGGTGCTCTTTGCCCTGCGGCTGATCAAGTACTACGACCAGAACGATGCCAACGCATCCATTATCGAATTGGTAAAACACAGGAACAATCAGATAAAACAGGAAGCGATCGCCTGTATCAAAACCTTTCATATCGCCAAGGCGGGCGAGACCCTGAAAACGGTTTTTTGGAAATGTACGGCCGATGTCAAGATCGCCATCTTGGACGCTCTTGGGAGTTTGGGATGTTCAGACGATATAAAATTCATGCAACTTATTGAAAAAAAAGAAATTAACTTTTCTGTAAGAAGTAAAGCTTTAAGTTCAATAAACATGATATCCCCGGAGAGCATCTTGCCTTCAGAAGGTATTTTGGACACCGGAAACTATCAAATACCGGAGGACATAAAACCCAAAAAAATGCAGGTGATGAAGTCGGAGCGGACTATGGAGGATGTCATCCAAGTCAATCCTGAAGTTTTGGACCCCATGACGACCATCGCCCAGGGGGATACAGCGCCCTCGGAAAGTAGCCAAGAAAATACAGAGATCCCCACCCCGGCCGACGCTGAAGCACTTGATGGGCCCGAACCGTCCGGCGAAGGGCCAGAGATCTGGACCAAAAATTACCCCCCTGTACCGGAGGAAATACTGGAAATGGAAATCGATATGGAAGTGGTTCCGGCCGCATGGGAAGCCCTTGACGAAGATGCGGTTGCCGAAGAGCCCCGGGAACCAACGGAAACCCGATCTATGGGAGCACTGGACAAGATTGAAAACGATTCCGCACAGGGGGATGGCCCATCAGAAGACATGGACTTTGATTTCAGCGTTGACTTTTTGCCCATTGTAAAGAATCTTGGGGATCCAACCACCCTTTCGGAAATAGAGGATGAGTCACTGAAGGTGGAAACACCCTTAGCTGGAATACCGTTGATCGGTGGGGAAATGGACACCACAGCGTCGCCCTGGGCCTCTGATCCGATTGAAGGGGAGGCGGCCGGTCTTGGGATTCGGCAAGAGGATTTGAACTTTATTCCCATTGTGGTGGAAAACGACCACAAAGCATCTGTTGCCGGAGGAGAAAAAGAGATCGACCTTTCGGAATTCGAGGTCACCGCCCAAGAAGTGACCCCCACGCCATTGCCCATGTCCGCGGAACCCATACTGGATGTATTGGGATTGGAAGTGGATTTCGAGGAAATCGAGGCATCCCGGGACATTCCCTCCCCGGTGGAAACCGGACCGGCCGATATATTGGACTTACCCGTCGAGATGGAGGGGTTGAACGTACCACCGGCCATCATGGGAAAAGAGGGAATCGATATTTGGGAGTTGGAAGTGGTTTGGGAGGAAATTGTAGGTGTTGACCGGGAGTCCCTTTGGAACATCGAGGTGGAGCACGAAACCCTTTTCGCCGAGGGCGGGATAGGGGACCAAGAGCTCCCAAGATGGATTTTGGAAGAAATTTCGGGGCCATCGGTTCCAGGGAAAGACCAAGGGGGAATTAAAATGGAAGGCCCGGAATGGGAGTCCAAAGAATCCAAAATGATAGATGAACTTGAGGCCTGGATCAAGTTGATTCCCGCTCCGGAATACTACGAAAATGAGATAGAGGGGCACATGCAGCTTTTGGACGATATTGAGTTGTTTGGTGATGAACGTGAGGTTCCCTTGTTGCAGGAGCTCATGGAAAAAGAGGATAGGCAAGTGGCCCAATTGCGAATTCGGGATATTATGTCGCGGTTTTCCGGTCAATCCCAAGAAACCGAAAATGATCCGGAAATTCTAACAATGGACGAGTCCAGGGCAACTTATAGCATTTTCGAGGAGTTCTTTCGTCCATGCGATACCGAATCCAAACTGATCTTGTTGGATGAAATTGCCCACATAGGGGACGAAAAGGAACTCTACTTTCTGGAGCGGCTTTTGGAGGACTCCGAACCTCGGATTCGCCAAACGGCCTCCAAAGTCCTGGAGACACTACGGGAGCGCCTGTCCCTGTCCAAAACGGCCTTAGAGGAAGCGGACCTGGTTTACGACGAAACGGATTTTGATCGGAGGGCCGCCGCCGGATTTGGACAATTGCTCGATGAGATGGAAATAGCCCCGTCCATAGCGCCCAGTATTTTCGACATTGGTTTCGAACTGTCAGAAGATTTTGGTGGAAATGGGAAATCCGACACCAAACCAGATGGCGAATCCCTCTTGACCTGGTTTTGTCCGTTTTCGAAAAAAACAAAATCGAAAGGGAATGGATAGTGAAGTGTTCAAAATCGTACTGGACTACATAAACGTAGTTTTCTTCACGTTTACGGTGGTGCTGTTTTCCATGTTCAGCATTATGGGCTACCTCTCCACGCGAAATTCCATCCATTATAGAAACAAGAACAGCTTTGGCGACCTTTCCAAGGTCATGGCATCGCCCTTGGCCCCGAGCATCACCATAGTTGCCCCGGCCTACAACGAAGGGCTCACTATTGTGGAGAACATCCGTTCCCTGTTGTCCCTGCGCTATGTCAACTACGAAGTAATGGTAGTGAACGATGGAAGTAAGGACGATACCTTGGAAAAAATGATTGCGGCTTACGATCTGGTTAAGGTAGAACAGGAAATAGACCCGAATTGGAGATCCAAGCCCATAAGGGGGATTTATAGGTCAAAACAGCGTTCGTTCTCCAAGTTAACCGTCATAGATAAGGAAAACGGCGGTAAGTCCGATGCCCTGAATACGGGCATGGCGCTGTCGGACAGCAAATTTGTTGGCTGTATCGATGTGGATTGCCTATTGTTGCCCGATGCCCTGCTGCACGTCGTAAAATCGTTCTACCAACGTTCCGGAAAGCGGGTCATAGCGGTGGGTGGGGTAATACGAGTTGCCAACTCCTGCGTAATTCAGGGAGGACAGTTGGAGGAAATCCGATTGCCCACCAGCTGGTTGGCGCGCTTCCAGTTGTTGGAATATACCCGTTCGTTCATTCTGGGAAGGATGGCTTGGGGACGTATTGATAGCCTTCTCATTATTTCCGGGGCCTTTGGCTTCTTCGACCGTGAGGTGGCCATGGCCGTAGGGGGCTATGATACCGGTACCGTAGGGGAGGATATGGAAATCGTTTTTAGGATGCGTCGCTTTATGCATGACCACAGATTGCCGTATACCGTAGAGTATATTCCCGATTCGCTCTGTTGGACCGAAGTTCCTGAAGATCTTGAAATTTTGGTGAACCAAAGAGACCGTTGGGCCCGCGGCAACTTGGAGACCTTGAATACCCATAAGGACATGTTTTTCAACTCGAAATACGGCCGGCTCGGGCTCATTAGCTATCCCTATTGGTTTTTTTATGAATGGCTCGCGCCTTTGTTGGAGTTCTTCGGATTTATCTCCATTGTGCTCTTTTATTATCTGGGGATATTGAATTGGGACTTTTTCATTGCCATATCGGTAACAGTCTACCTGTTCTCCGTAATGTTCTCGTTCTATGCCATTCTTTGGGACGTTTATTCCTATAACGAATATAAAAAGACCAAGGACATTCTGATCTTAATGTTCTGTGCACTTGTGGAACCTTTTACTTTTCACCCCATAGTGGTCTGGGCGGCCATTCGAGGGAATTATAAAAAATTGTTTAAGATAAAATCAGGCTGGGGGTCACAGATCCGCAAGGGATTTGCCAAAGCCGCGTAACGGAGAGTCATGAATACAAGTCATATCGATAGATATTCGTTAAAGCACTATACCCGATTGATGATCTCTTTCTTTGGGTGTCTCGCATTATTGTCGGTTTTCCAATACAGCGCCCTGTACGCCAAAGGGGTCGTGGACAGCATCATAAGCAAAAGCTTCTTGATCGCCATAGTGCATCAGATCGGTTTTGCATCCATTGTTGGGGTCATACTGGCCTTTCCTTTCAATTTTTGGGAAAACCTAAGGCCCCGGTACGGATTTGTGGTGGTATGTGTGTCGCTGATCCTGCTTCTGATAGTTGAGGCGCTGCTCATAGGATACTTTACCACCACCTTGGTGCCACTGGGGTCCGATTTGTTGGGGTATAGCTGGAACGATATCAAAATTACCCTTGCCAACTCCGGTGGAATCGCCATGTCGTTCTACTTGTTACTTGGGATAGCGGCCATTATCGGCCTGTTTTTCGGGCTTTATAGGGTCACCTCCAAATTCTACCACAGAATCAGTAGGATGTACCCTTTTACGATCGTCCTTTTTAGTTTGTTCGTAGCCACCCTTTTTACCGACGGAAAACCCATCAACCAAAACAAAACGCAGTATTTGGCCCTGAACCTCTACGAGACTTCCACAGAAGATAATTCCTATATGGCCGACGTGGAATACCCCTTGGTCAAACGACCTGAAATGACCGATGTTTTGGGCGAATATTTTGAATTGAAGGAAGAGAAGCCCAATATCGTTTTCATTATGGTCGAGGGACTTGGAAGGGATTTTGTGGGTGAAGGCGCGGAATATGAAGGATTTACCCCTTTTCTCGACTCCCTTACCACCAAGTCGCTCTACTGGGAGAACTGTTTGAGCAATACGGGAAGGACCTTTGGGGTGATTCCATCATTGCTGGGTTCCCTGCCCTTCGGAAAGAGCGGTTTTATGGAGTTGGAAAAATACCCGAACAAGCTCACCCTGTTCAGCATCCTCAAGAACAACGGGTACCACACTTCCTTTTATCAGGGGACCAATAGCTCTTTTGACAATGTGGACAAATTTCTGCTCAGTGAAAATCTCGATTTTGTGCTGGACAAGTCCGGCTTTGGCAACAAGTATAAACAACAGGAAGAAGACGCAGCGGGATCCTCCTGGGGATACCCCGATAAGGAGCTCTTTAAAAAGAGCATGAGCCTCCCCCGGGATGGGGAACAGCCCAGGATGGAAGTCTATATGACCATTAGCACGCATGAGCCCTTCATCCCGCCCATGCAGGACTACTATGAAAAAAAGGTGGAAGAACTGGTCTCCAAACGGGGCTATGGTTCCAAGCTCCAAAAGGTGATCGAGCAAAACGACAATGTTTTTGCCACGCTTTTATATACCGATGATGCCCTGAAATGGGTTATGGAAGCGTATAAAAAACAACCCAACTACGACAATACCATCTTTGTGATCACCGGCGACCACCGATTGATTCCCATACCGCAAAGGAACAACCTGAGTCGCTTCCACGTACCCTTGATCATGTACAGCCCGATGTTAAAAGGCAGTAGAAAGATGAGCGCACTGAACTCCCATTTCGATGTGACCCCTTCCATTTTGGCAATGTTGAACAATTCCTATGAACTCAAAATGCCCAAAAAGGTGGCTTGGATGGGGGGTGCCCTGGACATGGGGGAAGCTTTCGTGGCGAACAAGAACATCCCTTTGATGCGGAACAAAAACGAGCTCAAGGAATATATTAGTGGCGAGAAGTTGTACACCGACGGGGATGTCATGGAGATCGATGGGAACATGGATCTGGGAGCTTCCTTTGGCGGGGGGGCAAAACTGAAGAAGAAGCTCGACAATTTCAAGGCCATGAACGCCTACGTGACCACCAATGACAAAATCATCCCGGACAGTCTCGCCATTTTCTCCATCCAGAAGGAAACATTTACCGAAAGTGAGATCATATGGATCAACAGTGTGTACAACGGGCAGGATTCGGACAAGGCCTACATGACCGCCAGGGACTTTGCCTTTAACAAGGAATTTGATAAGGCCCTGCTATTGTGCCGTTATATTTTGTCGGAAGTCCCGAGCCATATCGACACCAAGATACTCACCGGAAGGGTAACGGTGTGGAAGGGCGACTACGATAAGTCCATCGAAATATTGCTCTCCTGTATCAAAATGAACCCGAACTACGTCGATTCCTATGCTGCCCTTTTCGATGTCTACTTTTGGTCAGGAAGAAACAAAGAGGCCATGGAACTGATCGACCAGGTAGAACAGAACAGCTCGGGCGTCGATGAAATAAGGGACAAGATCGAAAGGGCAAAGCGGGAATACCAAAAGGGCAAGACGGTAGCCTCCAACACCTCCCAAAATTGATGAATTTGCGAAATCGAGCATACACGACCCTTTTTCTGAGCCTGTTCTTTTTGTGGGGATCCGCCCAGGACGTCGCCTTTAGCGACCCGCTTGTGGCCAAGTACTACAAGGCCCGGACTTTTGCCTTTGAGGGCAATCTTAAGGCCGCAAGGGACATTCTTGAAAAGATGGATACCACGGGTCCAAAAGGACTCGAACCAGCCGCGCTATTGGCCCGGATATATTGTTGGGAGGGCAATCACGGGGAAGCGCGCAAGAGATTCAACAGGATCACTTCCATGGAGCGCCACAATGTCGATGTATGGATCAATGCCATAAAGAACGAACTGTATGCCAAAAACGATGCCACAGCCCTGGGATTGGCCAACAAGGCCCTGTTTTACCTACAGGGAAACAAGGAATTAGAGCGCCTCCGAACGTTGGCGACCCGGAACGTGGAAAGTAAGATCTATCCCGAGCTGGGCCCCAATGTGGGGATAGTCGCCCCCAAGCGTGCCAAACGGAAGCCCAAAGCGGTCGTTGGCACCGCTACGGAAGCGGCCGAAACGAAAACCGGGCCAAAGACGAACGAAGCGGAGAGGGAAAAGGATGGGAAGAAGGTTTTGAACAACCGGATCGGCATCCGAAACTCCTTTACGATATTCGACGCGGTCTACGACCCTATGATCTATTCCAGTATTTCTTACCGAAGACAGACCCTGGCGGGCAGTATTATTCCAAGGATCAACTACAGCAACCGCCTGGGCAAAAATGGGGTTCAGTACGATCTGGATTTTTATCCCAAGTTCTCCAAAACGTTCTATGCCTATATCAATTATGGGTATTCGAACGCTTCCATTTACCCCGATCACAAAATAGGGGGGGACCTCTATGCCAATTTGCCCTGGGCGATGGAATTCTCTGCTGGCATGCGGTATATTAAGTTCGATACCAAGAACGTTACGGTGATTACCAATTCTTTGGGACACTATAGGGGCAACTATTACTTCTCCCTAAGATCCTATATTACCCCCCAGCCCAATAACCTGACCCGGATATCGGGAAATCTTTTGATACGAAAGTACTTCAGGGATGGCGAAAACTTTCTTGGCCTGAATGTGGGCATGGGCTACTCCCCGGAATTGAGACAGCTGAGGGATGGAGACGAGTTATTGGCAGAAACCCTACTGTACATCGAATCCCAGCGGATGAGCCTACAGTATCAGTTTACGCCAAAAAAAAGTCCCAATATCTATGTGGCAAACCTAGGGGTTGCCCGGCAGGAACTGTCCTTTGATACGGGAAATTTCTTTTGGGCCGTTTCCGCCGGGATTACCTATCATGTCAAGTTCTGATTATTGGGAAATGTCGATAAGATCGATGAACGGCACGGGCCTGTCACGGGCCGGATGCAGTTTAAACCTGATGATCGGCCACTTTCACAACAAAAAATATCCCATACACCACAATTTATTGGTTTTAACACACGTTATTAATATGTTTATATCGTAGTAATTAGAACCCAGATCTATTTCAATCGGAACCCAAATCTGAATCATTAACCTAAACCAACGAGCCACATGTTATACGATACCTACGGGGAGGAATACTTGAACTTTCTCCAAGATCTCAACGAAATCTTAAGCCTGAACGAATTGGTGGAACTGGACTATATGTAGTTCTGCCCCTTATCTCAAATCAATAAAACCTACCTATTATGGCAAATCAAAATCCGGATAATGCTGCGTATTTGAATTTCATCGAAGATTTGAACGAAATTCTGAACGATTATGAAATCAACAAACTGAACTATTCGTAGTTCGTCGAAGTTGAGTTGTCGAAAAAGGGCCGTTGTTCACAACGGCCCTTTTTCGTTCTTGTCCTAGCTCAGCCCAAGTAGGTCTTCAGCATCTTGCTCCGCGAATTATGGCGCAATTTCCTGATCGCTTTTTCCCGGATCTGTCGTACCCTTTCACGGGTGAGATCAAAGGTCAGCCCAATTTCCGCCAATGTCATGGATTGTTGGTCACCGATTCCATAGTAGAGTTTTACAACGTCCGCCTCCCTTGGGGAGAGCGTTTCCAGGGCCCTGTTGATTTCCGTGTTCAGCGACTGTTGCATTAAAATGGTGTCCGGTTTTGGCGATTCCCCCGCACGCAGCACGTCGTAAAGGTTAGAATCCTCGCCTTCCCGCAATGGGGCGTCCATGGAGACGTGCCTTCCAGAGTTTTTAAGGGACTGCCGCACTTCGTTCACCGTCATTTCCAGCTCTTGGGCAATCTCTTCGGCCGAGGGGGGCCTTTCATGTGCTTGCTCCAAATAGGAAAAGGTTTTTTTAATTTTATTGATAGAACCAATTTTGTTCAGGGGCAGCCGCACCACGCGGGACTGTTCCGCAAGGGCCTGGAGAATGGACTGCCTGATCCACCAAACGGCATAGGAGATAAACTTAAAGCCCCTGGTTTCATCAAAGCGCTTAGCGGCTTTCACAAGGCCCACATTGCCTTCGTTGATCAAATCGGGTAGGGTGAGACCTTGGTTTTGGTATTGCTTGGCCACCGAAACCACAAAACGAAGGTTGGCAGTGGTCAACTTTTCCAGTGCAGCTTGGTTCCCATCCCTTATTTTTTGTGCCAACTCCACTTCTTCCCCCGCCGTGATCAAGTCTATTTTGCTGATATCCTGCAAGTATTTGTCCAACGATTTTGATTCCCTGTTGGTTACCTGCTTGATAATCTTTAGTTGCCTCATATATGTTTATTTGATTTTGATATTATACAAGTTCTCATGATACATTTTTATTGGCTCTTATCCAAGGGAATTAAGGTATTATTATACATAATTTATGAGATATCCCACATTTATCCATCAGATTGCTCCGATATAGGTAATATTCGTTCGGCTTGTCTTATTTTTGGGGCATGTGATCCTTTACGGATTGCCGTAAACCCTGGGTTTCCACGTGCCGTAGGCCTCCGCGTACCGCCCTGGATTGAAGGAATTTTGATGTACTATGATACCCTCCGATAAGAAATTAAACCCGCGGGTCTTGTCGCATACAAAAATGACCCTATGAGCAAAAGGCTTTTGACAAAATACCTGTCCGATCTGAAAAAAGCAGAACTGGAGGAGCAGTTGATGGATTTGTACCTGCGTTTTCCAGTGGTCAAGGAATACTACGATTTTGTATTCAACCCCAAAGAGGACAAATTGTTGCAGGAGGCCAAGATCAAGATCTCGAACGAGTATTTTCCTCTTAGGCGAAAACGCCCCAAAGCAAGGCGATCGGTGGCCCAGAAGTATATTAAGCACTTTGCGAAACTGGGGGTGGAACCCCATGTGGTGGGCGATCTTATGTTCTTTAATTTGGAAATTGCCCAAACTTATGAAACCAATAGAAACTTACCGGACGCCTTCTATAAAAGCATGCTCAGGTCGTTTACCGAGGCCGTCCAGTATGTATCGATAAATGGACTGCTGCCCGATTTCAAGAACCGGATAGTGACATATTACACAACGACCCAGGCCCGAAATTGGCTTTTTGGGGAGGAGTTCAATAGGGCACTTGATATGTTGGATTGATATCAGGGGAAGGGAACCGCCACCCCATTTGGCCTAAGTTCTTTTATTTGAACCTTAACTTGACATAAAATGAGTATAGTCATTGTAAGACAAGATGATAAAATTGACATATGGAAGCAAGCATTGCAAAAAGAAGCACCCGATGTCCCCATTTACGGATATTTGGAGGAACATCCTCGGGACGCTATCGATATGGCCCTGGTATGGAAGCACCCCAGGGGCAGTCTAAAACCGTACCCGAACTTAAAGTGCATTGCTTCTTCCGGGGCCGGGGTGGATTTTATCTTCGAGGATGACACCGCTCCAACACAACTGCCGATCACCAGGGTAGTAGATCCCTATCTGGCCAGTGATATGTCGGAACACGTCATCGGAGTCATTTTTGCCTATCTGAAGCACCTCAACCAATATAAGATCGACCAGCACAATAGGGTATGGAGGCCGTTGGCCTACCATAGGATCTCGGACTTTAAGGTAGGGATACTGGGGCTTGGTGCGCTTGGAGGGCTCCTGGCCGATGATCTGGTCCGTTTTGGGTTCAGGGTGCAGGGATGGTCCCGATCCAAAAAAGAAATAGACCAGGTAGAAAGTTTTTCCGGGCGGGTCGATCTGCCCCGTTTTCTTTCCTCCACCGAAATACTGGTGTGCCTCCTGCCCTTGACGGAGGACACTAAGGAGATTTTGGACAAGGAACTGTTCGGGCAATTGCCAAAAGGGGCATATGTCATCAATGTGGCCCGGGGCGGTCACCTGGTAGATGCCGACCTGATGGAAATGTTGGACAATGACCACCTATCCGGCGCGGCCCTGGATGTGTTCCATATAGAGCCGTTACCAACGGAACATCCATTTTGGGCACACCCAAAAGTACACATCAGTCCGCATTATGCCAGTGTGTCGGACACGGATTCCGTAGTGCCCCAAATCCTTGAGAACCACCAAAGACTATTGGCCGGAAGACCCTTAAAGAACCGGGTTTCCATAACAACGGGATATTGAAAACACCGAAGGGCCGAATCGATGAAATTTGGATTTCCGCCCATATATTTTCGGTAAGGACAAAAATCTATTAATTTTGCAAAATTCGGGTGGCCTTGGGCGCACCTGACAAAATGGAAATTAAAACGACCTGCTTACTTGGAAATACAGAAAGACACTTCCGAAAAGACACTCTACGATTATCAGATCGAAGATCTGAATACGATTTTCAAGCATTTGGACGAACCGGGATCGGAGAACCTCCTGTACCAGCTTCCGACAGGCGGGGGCAAGACCGTGGTTTTTTCTGAAATTGCGAAAAGGTACATCCAACGGAAAAAGAAAAAGGTCGTGGTGCTCACCCACCGCATTGAATTGAGCGTACAGACCTCAAAAATGCTCAGTGGTTTTGGCGTAAAGAACAAGATCATCAACAGCGGTGTCAAGGAACTCCAGGACCAGGACGAGTTCATGTGCTTTGTGGCCATGGTCGAGACCCTGAACAACAGGTTGCAGGAGGAAAAGGTAGAGATCAAGAATATTGGCCTGGTGATCATCGACGAGGCGCACTACAATTCTTTCCGGAAGCTGTTCAAGTACTTTGAGGAATCGACCATTTTGGGGGTAACGGCCACTCCCTTGAGCTCCAATATCAAACTTCCCATGAAGGACAATTACCAGAAGTTGATCATTGGGGAATCGATAAGTTCGCTTATCGAAAAGAAATTCTTGGCCAAGGCCAAAATGTTCAATTACGATGTTAGCCTTCAGAGTTTAAAACTGGGCATAAACGGCGATTACACAGTGAAGTCTTCCGATGAACTGTACAGCAACCAAAGCATGTTGGGCAAGTTGATGACTGCCTACAACGAAATTGCCAAGGGTACAAAGACCCTTATCTTCAACAACGGGATCAATACTTCCCGTTACGTATATGAGACTTTCAAGAAAGCGGGATACAACATTCGCCACCTCGACAACAAGAATACCGCCTCGGAGAGAAGGGAAATTTTGGATTGGTTTTCAACGACACCGGACGCGATCCTGACCTCGGTGAGCATCTTGACCACCGGTTTTGACGAACCTACGGTTCAGACGATCATATTGAACAGGGCGACCCGATCCCTGACCTTATATTTTCAAATGATCGGGCGGGGGTCCCGGATCCTTCCCAAAAAAGATGATTTCACTGTCATAGATATGGGGAACAACGTAGCTCGATTCGGTATGTGGGACGCTCCGGTGGACTGGCAGGAAATTTTCCATTTTCCAGACTTTTATTTGGAAAACATTAAGAACGATGAGGATATCGAGCGCGAATTCGTGTACGAAATGCCCGCAGAGCTCAAGGTCAAGTTCAGCAAGTCCGGGGAAATCGAGTTCAACATTAAAGAGGAGTACAAAAAAATATTCGCCCAGGGCATCCGGTCCAAGGTGGTGCTCGAGCGCAGTATAGAACAGCACGCCCGTATATGCGTGGAGAATGCGGAGGATGTTTTTGACGCCCGTATCCTCGCCAAACAGTTGAAAGAGGAAATTGCCTATCGCGTACGGCAATATTCGTATTGCATCATGAACAACACCAAAAACTATAAGGAATGGCTCGAGGAAGATTATGAACGCCGGCTTCGCTCCAGTATTTCACAAAAGTTCGCTGCCAGAATGTAGCTCGGAAACCATGTCCCAAATAGCAGATCAAACGGGGCCCCCGTGCATTTTGGGCGCAGATCGGACAAAGGACTTCGATGTGGCTTTTGGACACACGCGATGTTTTTCGCAGTATTTCCCGTATAGTTTCGTAAATTTCTTTAAAGTTGTGAACAGGACCCGCCATTCCTTTCAGCACCCTTCGGATACTCCATGAAACCACTACGATTGTTTATCATTGGTCTGACTTGGCCCGAACCCCGCGCCACAGCGGCGGGAAAGAGGATGCAGCAGCTGGTATCGTTCTTCTTGGAACAGGGCCACAAGATATACTTTGGCAGCACCGCCAATAAAACGGACCTTGGCATGGACCTGGAATCCTTGGGCGTGAGGACGGTGCCCATTGCCTTGAACGACTCGGGCTTCGATCCGTTTATCACCGCCTTGAACCCGAAGGTAGTGCTGTTCGACCGCTACCTTACCGAGGAACAGTTTGGCTGGCGGGTAGCGGCCTGCGTTCCCGGGGCCCTTAGGATATTGGACACCGAGGACCTGCATTCGCTTCGAAATGCCAGGGAAAAGGCCTTTAAGGCGAACAAGCCTTTTACCAAGGCCATGTGGCTGCAGGACGACCTTACCAAAAGGGAAGTGGCCAGCATCTACCGCTGTGACCTGTCCTTGGTCATATCGACCTTCGAGGTACAGTTGCTAAGGAGCGAGACGCATATTAGTGAAGGCCAGATTTTACACCTTCCTTTTATGTTGGACCGAATTTCGGAGAAAAAAATGGGAAATTGGCCTTCCTTTGGGGAAAGGCGGCACTTTATGTTCATCGGCACGGGAAAGCACGCACCCAACATGGATGCGATCCTTTGGCTCAAACAGGATATATGGCCCATGATCAGAAAATCGCTTCCCCAGGCAGAGATCCATATTTATGGTAGCTATCTGCCCGAGCGGGTACATCTACTTCACTGCCCTTCCGAGGGATTTTACGTGGACGGCTTTCTAAAAAACGTCCAAGAAGCCATGGAACGTACCAGAGTCTGCTTGGCGCCGCTGCGTTTCGGGGCCGGTATCAAGGGAAAACTGATCGATTCGATGGTCCACGGTATGCCCAGTGTCACCACGGCCATCGGTGCCGAGGGTACTCATGGCGGGCTTTCGTGGAACGGAAGCGTCGAAAACACTGCGGCCGGCCTTGCCGAAGCGGCCGTTGCCCTTTACACCGATCCCAAGGAGTGGGAAGCGGCCCAGAAAAATGGGATAAAGATCATAAACACTTTATACCAAGCCACGGTTTTGGGCCAAAAATTAACCGATAAGATACAAACGATAACCCACGATCTGGAAGGGCACCGTTCGCAAAATTTCCTTGGGGCCATGCTTTTGCACCACACTATGGCCAGTACCAAGTACATGTCCAAATGGATTGAGGCCAAAAACGGCTTGGACAACAAAAAGAAGCAATGAGCGCATAACGGTTGATGACGAAATAGTATCTTTAGCGAAGCAATATTCAAAACAACACTATGGCAGGACCCGACTGGAAAACAGTGAAAGCGTTTGAGGACATAACCTATAAAAAGAGTGGGGGTGTGGCCCGCATTGCGTTCAATCGCCCAGATGTGCGCAACGCCTTTCGCCCCAAGACGACCAGCGAGCTCCATCAGGCCTTTTACGATGCCCAGGAAGACACCTCCATAGGAGTAGTGCTGCTTTCTGCGGAAGGACCCTCGAGCAAGGACGGCGTCTACTCTTTCTGCAGCGGAGGGGACCAAAAGGCCCGGGGAGAGCAGGGCTATGTGGGCGAGGATGGTATGCACCGGCTGAATATTCTCGAAGTGCAACGACAGATCCGTTTTATGCCCAAGGCCGTGATCGCCGTCGTACCTGGTTGGGCGGTAGGGGGCGGGCACAGTTTGCACGTAGTGTGCGACCTTACCCTTGCCAGCAAGGAACACGCCATTTTTAAACAGACCGATGCCGATGTCACCAGTTTCGATGGGGGCTATGGTTCCGCCTATCTCGCAAAGATGGTCGGTCAAAAGAAGGCAAGGGAAATCTTCTTTTTGGGAAGGAACTATTCCGCTCAAGAAGCCTATGAAATGGGAATGGTCAATGCGGTGGTTCCCCATGCCGAATTGGAAGATACGGCCTATCAATGGGCACAGGAAATTTTGGGGAAATCACCTACCTCCATCAAAATGCTGAAGTTTGCCATGAACCTCACCGATGATGGCATGGTGGGCCAGCAGGTATTTGCAGGGGAAGCCACCCGCCTTGCCTATATGACCGAGGAGGCCAAAGAGGGCCGAAACGCCTTCCTGGAAAAAAGGAAACCTGATTTCGGAAAGGGCAAATGGCTGCCCTGACCCTAGCAGTTGGATCCACCGGTCGAATAGGGCCCTTGGCCAAAAAAGCACCACCCAAATCTGGCTTGTTGGGTTTGGATGCCCCATAACCAAAAAGAGCCCTGTCAGCGAAGACCGGACTCTTTTATCGAGAACACTATATGAAAATGAAAAAAACTTTTTGGTTTGATTACAGTGTAAACTTAGTGCGATCGAAGGTTTCAAAGAAACTATTGTTGTGAGCCAAGGGGTATTTGTGGTGAAGTGCCCGAATTGTGTTATTTGAAGCGGGTCGAAGCAAGCCGTAAGGAACCGATGAACCTATCCCATTATATAAAAAGCTGCCATACAGAATTTCCCGAACTGCGGAAATACCGGAATCCTTGGGAAGCCGTCGACCGTTTGGAAGACCTGATCCACCTGCGATTGGCCCAACTCTCCCCGGATGAGTACCGCATTGATGGTACGATCGCCATCCATAGAAGTTCCCGAATTGAAAAGGGGGTAACCTTTGGGGAATCTGTGATCATTGGCGAAAATTGTTCGGTGAAATCCGGGGCCTATTTTCGGAACGGGGTGTTCTTGGGCGGGGAAGTTTCCATTGGCGCCAATTGTGAGATCAAACAGAGCATGGTATTCCGTGCTTCACGGATTGCCCATTTGAACTATGTAGGGAATTCCATGATCGGTTCGGATGTAAATCTGGAGGCCGGTTCGGTTCTGGCCAACCATTTCAATGAGTTTGAAAACCATCGTATTAAGGTCAATATCAATGGAGAGATCATCGACACCAAAACCTTGAAGTTCGGCTCCCTGCTGGGCGATGGGTGTAGAATCGGGGCCAACGCCGTGCTCAACCCAGGAACCGTGCTTGGAAAAGCATCGGTGGTCGGGCGTTTGGTACATGTCGATCAACTTGGGATGGACAAATGACCTTACTCAATCGCGGCGATGATATCCTTCAAAAAGCCGTTAACATCAAAAGCAGGCCCCTCTGCCAGTCCGGTGCGAACCACCACCAGATCCTTTGAGGGGATGATGAACACATATTGCCCCTGGTACCCGTTGGCCGAATACAGGTCGGTGGGCACATCGGGATATTTGGAGCCGGCATTGAGCCAAAAATGGGCACCATAGGTACCGTTGGAGTGGTCCGTGGGCCGTGCGACATAGTCTGCCCAGGATGGGGCGAACAGCTGTTCGCCGTTCCAATAGCCTTTGTTCAGGTACAGGAGTCCGAACTTGGCCCAATCCCTTGTAGAGGCCCAACCATAGGAAGAGCCTACAAAATTTCCTTCCATATCCGTTTCGATCAGCATGGAATGCATCCCCAAACGGTCGATCAGGACCTGGTACGGAAAGTCCAAATAGCCCTGATGGGTGTTGAACCGTTCCCGGAGAATGCCCGACAGCAGATTGGTAGTGCCCGAGGAGTAGTTCCAAATTTGACCGGGAGGGGCCAGGGCCGGTTTTTCTGCTTGGGCCTTTGTCATGTCCGAATCTAGGAACAGCATCGAGGTAACATCCGAAATGCCGGTATAATCCTCTTCCCAGGCCAAACCGCTTTGCATGCGCAGCAGATCATCCAACCGTATGTTTTTGCGGTCGTCGTCTTCCCATCCGGGGACCGGGGCGAAATCCGCAGTGCTCAATTGGCCTTGGTGTTCCAGGATACCGTACAGGGTGGCTAGGATACTCTTGGTCATGGACCATCCCAAGATCGGGGTGTCCATGGAAAAACCTTCGCGGTAGCGTTCGGCAACAATCTCGTTTTTATAGGCCACAAGAACGGTGCGGGTCTTTTGGATTTCATGGTTTGCAAAGGCACTCCCTACGGCCGGCTCCAATTTTTCGTAATCCACGTTTTCAAAGACCGTGTCCTTTTTCCCCTGGTTCCCGAAAGGAAAGGGCCGACCGTTGTCCAGTTTGGTCCGCCTGGGTCTGGACGGTGCTTTTTCCCATCGTATTCGGAATTGACCAAGACGCATCCCAGCCCGTCCCTACAGATTGTTTTTCGCTCCATCAACCCAAAAACCGAAGCGGTGACGGTACTTTCGTTCACCTGGGTGTCCGCCAACTTTATCAGGGGGACATTGTTATCGTTTGCCCTTATGCTTATCGCATCCCTTCCGGCAATGAACCGCGTAGAGGCCATGTTTTTAGAAGCGTAGCCCGAGATAATATTGAGTTTGGGGTAATTCAGGTAGGCAATAACGGCCACCACCAATACCAATATCGATAGCACGCGTTTGAACCATTTCATAAGCTGGTGAATTAAAGAACCGGGACCATTCCCATCGGGCTAAATATAACAATTCCGTCTGTGCCAGTAAAGGACCGTGGGAAATCAGGTCGATTTAAGGAAAACAAATGCATATTTCATACATTGCAGTAATAAGAATCAAATCAATTATGTCCAACATCGGATTGATCATTGCGGAAAGAAGTAGGGATATCGGGGATTTTCTGGTGGGAAGGTTGATTCCTTTCCGAAAAAAGAGAATGATCGGCCCCTTCATCTTCATCGACCACATGGGCCCCGTACAATTGGGCCCGAAGAAGTATATGGACGTGGACCAGCACCCGCATATTGGACTGGCTACCCTGACCTATATGCTCGAAGGGGAAATTATGCACGAGGACAGTATGGGCACGCAACAACGGATAACGCCCGGCTCGGTGAATTGGATGGTCGCGGGAAAAGGGGCCAGTCATACCGAACGCACTCCTTGGGACCTTAGAAATGGAAACCAATTTTTGGCCCATGGCTATCAGATCTGGGTCGCCCTGCCCAAGGAATCAGAGGAAATGTTACCGGAATTCCATCATATCGAGGCCGACAAGCTCCCGCGATGGAACGACGGTACGGCCCAGTTCACCTTGATTGCCGGTCAAGGATATGGACGAACTTCCCCTGTACCCGTGTTTTCGCCGCTTTTTATGGTAGAGATCAAGAACAGTTCCGAATATGTCTTGAATACAATGGACCAGCTTAGAGGGGAAATCGGTATCTGTATCGTCGAAGGGGCCATCGAGGCCTGTGGAGAGCGCGTGGAAAAGGGGAACATTCTGGTCTCGAAGGCCAAGGACACCTGCAAGACCGTTCTGAAGCCCGATACCCATTTATTGTTGTTCGGAGGGGAGCCCTTTCAAGAAGAACGGCATATCTATTGGAATTTTGTCTCTTCGGACAGCGGTCTTATCGACAAGGCCAAATCTGCCTGGGCCAACAAAACGTTTCCCATGGTAGGGAACGACGGCACCTATATTCCCCTGCCGGGCCTATAGTCTTTCCCATGTCTTGTCCGGACCCAATTTAAAACTTCCGACATGGTCGAAATTGCATTCTGTCGGGGAAATCAGCGAAAGAAAAGTATGTTGGTCCTTGGCTCGATATAGATGATACGTTTTTCCCGTGATCGGTTCGAAATTATATTTGGAACCATAGACCAGGTCGTTGTATTCGAACTGTTCCATCATCTCCTGGTACTGCCGTTGGATATCTTCGTATCTGGCCCTGAACTGGTTGTTGGCCGAGAGAACATTGGTGTTCTTCCAGGTGGCCACGTCGGGCGGTACGATCTTTGGAGCGGCCACACCACTGGCATAGGGCAATATATGGGCATTGTAGGTTTGGGTGTTGTCATCAAACACCACCGAATCCGGTTTCTTTTCTTCCTTCATAGAATGTAAATTTACGAAAAGTCATCGTTTTATTTTGGATGCCAGGCCGGGTATTTCTATCTTCATTTCCCAAGGGAACAAAGCCGTCGTGTATGGAGGGATATAGACTATGGATGGGCTTCCTGGCCTTGATGCTGCTCGGTTCCTGCAAAGGGGATAAGGAAGTGTATGTATGGAAATCGTTGGAGGTCGACGTTTCCGCGTATAACTCCGTACCCTCCCAGACCGATGGATTGCCCAATTTGGCCGCTTGGGGAGACACCTTAAAACCGGGCATGAAATGTATTGCGGTGTCCAGGGATTTGATCGGTATGGGGCTGGACCACGACACCCAGGTACGGATCCATGGGCTGGAAGGTATTTATGTCGTGAAGGACAAGATGCACCGCAGATGGAAAAATAGGATCGATATCTATATGGGAAAAAATGTAAAGGAAGCACGGGAGTGGGGCAGAAGAAAGCTTTTGATCGAATATAGGGTCGAGAAAGACACCTTATCAGAAATAAAAAATGAGTAGTAGGGCATTGGTGATAGTAACTTTGTTCTTGCTGGTTTCCTGCAGGGCGCCCAGGGACATAATAGATAGGCCCATTGTTTTTGATGGGGAACGGGAGGAATTGACGAAACAGTATATTCGGGACCATTACGGTTTGGCGGGGGAGTCGATCGCCATAACACCCAAGATAATCGTATTGCATTGGACCGTAATCCCTACCTTGGAGGGTTCCTTTGACGCTTTTTTTGCCTCCAGATTGCCCAATTGGCGGCCCGATATCAAAAATGCCAGTGGCCTGAACGTCTCCGCCCATTTTTTGGTGGACCAGGACGGAACGATATACCGTTTGATGCCGGAAACCCAGATGGCCCGTCATGTCATTGGACTGAACTATTCCTCCATTGGAGTTGAAAATGTGGGTGGAACCCAGGAAAATCCCTTGACCAAAGCCCAACAGGAATCCAATATTTGGCTGGTTAAGTACCTAGCGGAAAAATACCCCATCGAGTATTTGATAGGGCACTATGAGTACCCCAACTTCGAAGGCCATCCACTTTGGTTGGAGAAAGACGCTGCCTACAGGACCGAAAAGGACGACCCGGGAAAGGGTTTTATGGCCGCAGTGCGAAACAAGACCAAAAAATTTAAATTCAAACCTGTACCCCCAAAAAAACCGAACGATGAAAATTAGATTGGGCCTACTTCTTTTTCCAATGGCACTCGCGCTTTGTTTTGCCCAGGAACCTGATATTACCTCGGAACTGTACGGAACCTATGATACCTATCGGGAAACCCTACTGGGCAAGCGCCGTATCAAGCACCACGACCTACAGCCCCTGATCGCGGCATACCGGAAGGATGCCAGATTTACCGTAAAAACGGTCGGGCGATCTATCGAAGGAAGGGATTTGAACCTCATCAGTATAGGCAAGGGGGAAACGAAAGTCTTTCTATGGTCTCAAATGCATGGAAATGAACCCACTGCCACACAGGCCATTTTTGATATTTTAAATTTTCTTGCGAGTGCCGATTTCAGGAAAGAAAAAGAGGCCATTCTTAAAAACCTAAGCCTACATTTTCTGCCCATGCTGAATCCGGACGGGGCCGAAGTATATCAAAGACGGAACCGCTTGGGAATCGATATCAATAGGGATGCCCTGAACCTTCAATCCCCGGAAGGGAGGACCTTAAAAAGAGTGAGGGACAGTTTACGCGCCGATTTTGGCTTCAATCTGCATGACCAGAGCACCTACTACAACGCCGAGCGAACGGACAGGCCCGCCACCATTTCCTATCTGGCCCCGGCCTATAATTACGAAAAAGAGGTCAACGAAGTCAGGGGAAATGCCATGAAGGTCATTGTTTTCATGAACAGGATCATACAAAAGTATGCTGAAGGGCAGGTAGGCCGTTACAATGATGATTTTGAGCCCAGGGCATTTGGCGACAATATCCAAAAATGGGGCACCAGTACCATTTTGATCGAATCCGGGGGCTATCCCGAGGATACGGAAAAGCAAGAGATAAGAAAGTTGAACTATGTATCGATCGTATCGGCCATCCATACCATTGCCAACGGGAATTATAGAGAAATCCCTTTGGGGGAATACGAAACCATACCCGAAAACGACAGGAAATTGTTCGACCTGAAAATCGAAGGAGCGACCTATGGACTGCTTGGACAGGAATATGTTTTGGATATAGGGATCAACCTTCTTGAAGTGGAGAAGGAGGGAAGCCGCGATTTTTGGTACAGCAGCCGGATTATCGATCAAGGGGACCTGTCCACGTACTATGGGTACGAAACCCTGGATGCAAAGGGTTTGACCATAACCCCCGGGAAAGTGTACACGGAGGTATTGAAATCAATATCGGGACTTCAAGATTTGGACATGCTGTCGCTGCTCAGGTCGGGATATACCTATGTTCGCATGGAAAATATCCCTGCTGAAACCCTCGAAAGTCCGTTTCCCGTACATCTCGTGGGCAAGTTGTTCGAATTGCCAGAGTTCAACCTACAAGTGGGCATTAACCCCACCTTCCTTTTGGAGAAGGAGGGGAGCCTGCGCTATGCGGTGATCAACGGATTTTTGATCGATTTGGAGACCGGCAAGGGCCCGTTCAAGAATGCCATGATCTTCCGATAGGCAGAACCTGGGTCGGTCGAGATGGCGCGGATTGGGAAAAAAAGGACGCCTTAAGGGAAAACGGGAGGATCAGTAGCCAAAGGTAATGCTCAAATAAGGCCCGTGGGTCAACAACAGGACGAACATACAGCTGAGCATTACAAAAATAGTGGCAAAAAGGGAAAGGGTGGTGGCCTTATACCATCTAGGCATGCCGTTTAAGGCGCTGTTCTGAATAATTACGTTGAGTACATCCATGATTTTTTCTTTTTAAACCTGTTCGAATACAGCTTGGATTAAACTTTTTCATAGTCTTTAGGATGTAGGTGGTCAATTAAAATTGGGTCGTTTGTCATATCCAAAACAACTATTGGACCAAAAACCCTACCATGGGCAAATCCGGGAACGGGGCCTAAATGGAATCGCCCACCTCCATACCGGGCGATCCGGCCGTCTTTTTGTTTTTATGCACGACCCGTTTTACAAACAAAAAAGGCGCCTAAGCGCCTTTTTCTTTTCCGGACCATATGGGAATCTAAAGATTTTCTGCCTCCAACAGGGCAAAGAACTTGTCCAAATTGGGAATGATCACAATTTTGGTTCGCCTGTTCAGGGCCATATTTTCCTTGGAGTCATTTTCAACCAGGGGAACAAAACTGCTCCTACCGGCCGCAATTAACTTGGAGGGGTCAACACTGTATTTGTTCTGCAGGGTGCGGACGATAGAGGTGGCCCGCTTTACGCTAAGATCCCAGTTGTCCTGGAACATATCGGTACGGATGGTCCTTGAGTCGGTGTGCCCTTCGACCATCACTTCCATGCTGGGTTCCGAGTTGATGACCTCGGCCAATTTGCCCAAAATGGTGTTGGCCTTGTTGCTGACCCTGTAGCTACCGCTGTTGAACAATAGCTTGTCGGAGATATTGATCATCACCACAGTTTTGTCGATATCTACATTTACATCATCATTTTCATCGGCAATGGATCTTTTCAAATGGTAGGAAACGGCCAGGTTCATGGAATCTTGAAGGGTCTTGGCCTCGGCCAGCTTGCTGGGATCGACCCTGGTCAAGGTGCTCCGCATTTTTGCCTTGGTATGATTGCTCATAACGGCCACATCGCCCACTGAACTGTACTGGCTGTCGTTGATTTCTTTCAGGGAGTTTATTTTTTCGTTGTATTCGGCCACCCGGGCCTCAATTTTGGAAACCTTGGTCTCCAGTTCTTCCTTTTCCACTTGGGTTTTGGAAAGGGCACTTTTGGTATTTGCCAGGTCGCTTTCCAACGCGACATATTTCTTTTTGGATACACAGGAGGATAGGAGTGCAAACGAAAGTGCACCGATCAATACAGACTTCTTCATTTTCAAATGGTTTTAAGATTAATGTTCTTGTAGGTTATACGTGATCTAGTGAAAAAGGGACGTTGAAGGGGCGATAAGATTTTCAAAATGCGGCAGAGGTGTTCCAAATCCACCACTCCTTGGTTTTAAACCATCGCGATGGTCCATACCTGGAACACCTTCGTTTCCAAGAGGTTGGGCCACAACGAAAAAGAGCGCCCATTTGAGCGCTCTTTCCGTAGTTCGTCCAAAGAAAAATTATTCACAACCCCCTGTAAATCCATTCGCGCTGAATTTGGTCTGCACCGCCCCTTGGGTGCTTCCATCCTTTACTTGGATGGCCAAATTGTTTTCACCGCTACCATCCCGCTTGGGGCTGCAGTATTCAAAAAGATAAAAACTATTGGCCTGTTCGGATACCCGGAAGGAGATATCGTTGAAGGTGGTCTCCAGATCTTCTTTGTTTCCGGCGAAGACACTGAACGTTTTTCCCAGATCGGTAAGTACCTGAGTATCGATCTCAGCACCTAGGCCAATGGTGAAAAAAGAAATATTGGGGTCCGCATTGTCGACCTTTCGCTGCGCATCCGCCTGGGTGAAGCGGGAAGCTTGATCGGTTCCATCCGTAAAGATAATGACAGAGGCCGCACCGATCTTCCCACCTTGGGTACTCGAGGTCAGAAGCTCCGTTGCCCTATCCGTGGATTTAATGACCGCACCGTACAGGTCGGTCGAGGGATCGTTGCTGATATCGGTGGTGATCCCGTCGATGGCCGCTATCAACTCCTGCTTGGACGCGGTGAGTGGGTTCAGCAAGTGGAGCTCATTTTCCCCATCGAACCAATAGATGGCCATTTTAAATGATTCCTGTGTAGTGGCGGGCATAACATTGTTTACGAAACTGGTGGTGGCCGATTTGAGTTCGTCCAGACTACTGCTCAAAACACTATTGCTCAAGTCGAGCACCAAAAGGCTGTTGTTGGTGAATATTTGGGAGTTGGGCGAAATACGGGCCTTTGATTCCGAAGTGGAGATGGTGTTGAAGCATTCGTCGTTCCTTCCCTGCTCGTATATAGTGAATTGTTCCGCCTTCAGTCCGGATACCGGATTTCCCTCCGAATCGGAGACCTTGAACAAAATGGACACCTTGCCCGGAAGTGTTGTGAACTGCTCTTGTATGGAGAGAACAAGATCGTTTTCGCCCAGATCAAGGCAGTCATCTACCGGAACCCCTTTTCCGAGTGGGTCTCCCGTATTGAATCCAAAGTTAACGTCATCATCGGCATTTCCACAGGAAACAGCAAGGGCAAGGGCAAAAAATAGGGCAATTGGTTTAGTGCAGGATTTCATTTTCAAATTTTTAACGTTCATCCATCAGAACGGACAAAATCCATATAAATTATAGCCAAATGGAAAAAAATTGTTAAACATTGTTAAATGAATTTCGTAGCTTTCGCGCCAAATTGAAACAACACGAAACAAGATCTCCAGGTCTCCAGGGCCGAATAGCGAAATATCCGCACAAACCAAATGAACAGATTACTTACTGCCCTCTTAATTCTGGGTTTAGCCTTGAAAATGACCGCCCAGAAAAAGAACGGGGCCTTCCAACTTCATATCCGTAAAGCCAGTGCACAGATTGTCATAGACGGAAAGGGGGATGATGCCGCTTGGCAGGATACTGATGTGGCCAAAGACTTCTTTATGGTATTGCCCATGGATGACGGACCGGCCAATGAGCAGACCGAAATCCGCATGGCCTACGATGACAAGAATCTGTACCTGTTGGCCACGTTCTTCAACAAGAAAAAAGGGAAGTACTTTGTAGAATCGCTACGCCGTGACTTCTCCTTCGGCAAGAACGATAACTTCCTATTGTTCATAGATCCCTTCAACAACCAGACCACGGGGTTTTCCTTTGGTGCCAATGCGTATGGCGCGCAATGGGACGGCACTATGTACAATGGCGGAAGTGTAGACCTTAACTGGGACAGTAAATGGGTGTCCGAGGTGACCCGGAGCGAGGAAAAATGGGTGTTCGAAATGGCGGTTCCGTTTAAATCCATCCGCTATGAAAAAGAGGTAAGGGAATGGGGCATCAATTTCAGCAGATTGGATTTGAAATCCAGCGAAAAATCGAGCTGGACGCCCGTGCCAAGACAATTTCCCACGGCCTCGTTGGCCTACACGGGCACCTTGGTCTGGGAAGAGCCTCCTCCTCCTCCGGGAGTCAATTTTTCCATAATCCCCTATGTATTGGGCTCGATAAATGAAGACCTGGAAAACGATGGGGACACAGAATACGATGCCAAAATCGGGGGGGATGTGAAATTCAGCCTTACCTCTTCGCTGAATCTGGACCTCACCGTAAACCCGGATTTTTCGCAGGTAGAAGTGGATCGACAGGTGACCAACCTGGATCGATTTGAACTTTTCTTTCCGGAGAAACGACAGTTCTTTCTGGAAAACGGGGACTTATTTGCCAGTTTTGGCTACCCTACGATCCGTCCTTTTTTTTCCAGGCGTATTGGACTGGGGGTACCCATTCAAGCAGGTGCCAGGGTGAGCGGCAATTTGAATGAAAAATGGCGTTTGGGAATCATGGACATGCAAACGGCAAGTGTGGATGAAACCGGGCTGCCCAGTCAAAATTTTGGTGTGCTTTCACTACAGCGAAAAGTATTCAGTCGTTCGAGCATCGGTTTGATGTTTGTGAACAAGGAATCGATCAATTATCCCAGGGAAACGGATTCGTTGACCGCGTTGTATCCGAAATTCAACCGTAACCTGGGAATGGAATACAATCTGGCCTCCGCCAATAATTTATGGAACGGGAAAGCCTTTTTCCTAAAATCGTTCTCACCGAACAATATAGGGAACGGAGTGACTCAAGCCGCACATTTGGAGTACCGGAGCCGAAAATGGAAATGGCGCATACAAGAAGAATGGGTGGGGAAGGACTATACCGCTGAGGTGGGTTTTGTGCCAAGAAACGGTTATGTCAACGTGAATTCCTACCTGGGCCATCTGTTTTTCCCAAAATCGGGTAAGGTTGTGAGTCATGGCCCTACCTTGAACACAAGCTATTACTTTAACGAAAACTTCGAACGAACCGATAACACCAGCTACCTGTTGTACTCCATTGACTTTCGAAACCGGAGTAGCCTGGACTTTTTTGTTTCCGACGATTATGTGGAACTATTGGCGCCCTTTGACCCCACCAGATTGGGGAAAGAAGAACTGCCTGCAGGCACCAAACATCGTTGGAACGCTTTTGGCTGGGAATTTGCCTCCAGGCCCCAAAGCCTGTTCACCTATACCTTTGACGCCCGTTTCGGCGGGTACTACGCCGATGGAAACCGTACCAGTCTGAGCACGGAACTGGGGTACCGCTTTCAACCCTACGTAAGCCTTAGCGCCAACTTGAACTACAATCAGATCAACTTGCCTGCCCCGTGGAACAAGAACCAGTTTTGGTTGATAGGATCCGAAATTGACATCACCTTTACCAACAAGCTCTTCTTTGCCAATCTCTTCCAATACAACGAACAGACTAAAAACTTCAACCTAAACTCCAGGTTCCAATGGCGGTACAGTCCAGCATCGGATTTGTTCTTGGTCTACACAAACAACTATTTCATAGAACCCTTTGAAGCGAGAAATTGGGGGCTCACCCTAAAATTTACCTACTGGTTCAACAAATAGCGAAAGGGGGCATTCACATTCCTTTAAGAATTTGTTAAAGTCGTATCGAAGGCCTTTTTTTTTAATAACTTGTAGGGATATTAACCGATTATCACCTAAAACTCTCAATATGCCAACGTATCAATTAACAGTAAATGGGAAATCCACGTCGGTAGAGGCTGGCGAGGACACCCCTGTTTTATGGGTCTTGCGAGACCATCTCGATCTTGTGGGGACCAAGTTTGGATGTGGGATAGCGCAATGTGGCGCATGTACCGTCCATCTGGACGGGAACGCGGTTCGAAGCTGCTCCTTGACCATGGCCTCCGTTGAAGGCAAATCGATAACCACTATTGAAGGGCTGTCCGAAGACGGTTCACATCCCGTGCAGCAAGCTTGGAAGGAAGTGGATGTACCGCAATGCGGTTACTGCCAAGCGGGACAGATCATGACGGCCTCCGCTTTTTTGGACAAAAACCCGAACCCGTCCACAGAGGATATCAGAAGTGCGATGCACGGAAATATATGCCGCTGCGCCTCCTACGCCAGAATCCAGAAAGCTGTGGAAACAGCAGCTGAAAAAATGGTCTAGTTCCCATATGTTCCGGGACTGGTACCTTTCGTAAAAACATCATCAAAAATAATTCGACCCTGGACCAGATTCAGGGTGAAAAAACAGAAAAAATGTCAACTACACCATCCGTACCCTTTAGCAGAAGGGCCTTTTTAAAATCTTCTTCGCTGGCAGGTGGAGGCCTATTGATCGGCTTCAATCTTTTCACGGGATGCAAGCCAGAGGCGGTCAAGATCCCCATGGACCTCTCCAAGCTGGATTACAAAGACTTCAATGCCTTCATCAAGATCGCCAAGAATGGCGCGGTCACTATCTTTTCCCCAAACCCCGAAATAGGACAGGGGGTGAAGACCTCCATGCCCATGATCATCGCTGAAGAACTCGATGTGGCCTGGGATATGGTACATGTTGAGCAGGGAATCCTGGATACGAAAAGTTACACCAGGCAATTGGCAGGAGGGAGCCAGTCCATTCGGCATGGATGGGATGCGCTCCGGACCACTGGGGCCCTGGCAAAAAAGATATTGGTGGAAGCCGCTGCGACCCGGTGGGGCGTCGATTCCTCGGAATGCAGCGTTAGCGAAGGGGTGATCACAAATGCCAAAGGGGAGACCCTGGGCTATGGTGATGTGGCGGAGGATGCCGCACTTTTGGAAGCAGCCGCGATGGAGGCCAGGGAAAAAGCAAAAGCTGCCGCAGCAGAATCCGATGCACCGGATGAAGCCCCGGAAGCACCAGAAGTGGCCTTAAAAGAGCCCAAAGACTACAAGATCATCGGCACGGATAGGGGCAATGTCGACATTGATAAAATTGTAACGGGCAAGCCTTTGTTCGGATTGGACTACAAAGAAGAGGGAATGGTGTACGCCTCTGTTTTAAGGCCTCCTGCTTTTGGACAGAAGTTGGACTCCTATGACGATACGAAGGCCAAGGCGATGCCAGGGGTGATCGATGTTGTTAGAATCGGGGAAAAGGCCAACGCCTTATTGAACCAGGAAGAAAAGAATTGGACCGCCGTACTGGACAGCAGCGATAAGGTGGTCGTAATAGCCAAGACCTCCTGGGAGGCCATGCAGGCAAAAAAAGCCATTAAGGCGACCTGGACGGATGATTCCACCCTGGAAAGCACGGAATACCAGGATGAAAAATTGATGGCCCTTTTGGATGGGAAGGAATTCCGGACCCTACGAAAGGACGGAGATGTCAAAAAGGCATTCGCGAACGCGGATAAAGTGCTGGAACGTACTTACGAATCTCCATTTTTACCGCACAATTGTATGGAACCTATGAATTTCTTTGCCAATGTGACCGATGCGAAGATCCATTTGGTGGGCCCCATACAAACCCCGGAATACGCGGCCATGGGCGTTGCAAACATGCTTGGGCGCGATGTAGGGGATATCCATTTGGAGATGACCCGAATGGGAGGCGGTTTCGGTCGACGGCTCTACGGGGATTTTGTGTATGAGGCCGCTGAGATTTCCAACGCCATTAAAAAACCGGTCAAGGTAGTTTCTTCCCGCGAGGACGATATGACCACCGGAGTGTATCGCCCAGCCATAAAATATCGTATCAAGGCCAGTGTGAAAGATGGGAAGGTTACCGGCTATCAGTTAAAGGAGGCCGCCATTAACGGAAATATGTACGGCCTGATCCCGAATTTCTTTCCCGCGGGCGCTATAGAAAATTATCAAGTGGACGTAGCCGCTTACGGCAGCAATGTTACCACAGGGGCATGGCGTGCCCCCTATACCAACTTCCTGGCCTATGCGGAGCAGAGCTTCCTCGACGAGTTGGCAGAAATGATGGAGGTGGACAAGATCCAACTCCGTCTGGACCTTTTGGAAAAGGTAAAGGGCACTACCGATGAGCGTATCCAATATTCTCCCGAACGCTTGCAAGGTGTAATTCGGGAAGCGGTCGCCAAATCGGGCTGGGGCAAACAGGCCAGTGATGTTTACCAAGGATTTGTGGCGTATTACTGCCATAATTCCCATGTGGCCGAAGTTGCCGATGTAAAGATTGAGGGCGGAATGCCCGTTGTAAAGAAAGTTACCTGTGTGGTCGACTGCGGCATTGTGGTAAACCCATTGGGCGCTAAAAATCAAGCCGAAGGCGGCGTCATCGATGGAGTGGGACATGCCATGTACGGTACTTTTGGGTTTAAGGAAGGAATCCCTACAGCAAACAATTACGACAAATACCGTTTGATACGTATGAACGAAGCCCCTGAAGTGGAAGTACATTTTGTGCAGAACGAGCTGTCGCCCACAGGTTTGGGCGAGCCCACACTGCCACCTGCGGGCGGAGCCGTGGCCAATGCCCTCAAGGCCGCTACGGGAAAACGGATCTACAAGCAGCCCTTTATGGAAGATCCCGATTTTTGGAGAACGGCCAACAAGGAAATATTGGGTTAGCCCCTTAAGCTTGCGTCACCGTAGGACAAAAAACGATGACATATCAGATGGACGTGGAAAAGTATTTCGGGTGCTGACCCAGACAGAAACATGGCATGTAAAGACGACCGTCCCAGTGGCGGTCGTTGCTTTGGGGTTTGGTGTGGCCGACCCGGGCCTAAGGGACATGGAGTTCGGCAGATGGAACATTCTTGATGGACATTTTGGGTAAAAACATTGCCATATTGGTTTTGGCAGCTGGTGCTTCGACCCGAATGGGAAGGACCAAGCAGTTGCTCCCGTGGCTGGACACTACCCTGTTGGGGCATGCCATCCAAAACGCCCTGTCCTCAAAAGTGGGGGATGTTTATGTACTGTTGGGCGCGAATGCCGCACCCATTGAAAGGAAAATAAGAATAGGCAATGTGGCCTTCGTTGAGAATCCAAATTGGGAGTCGGGTATGGGGAGTAGTATTGCCTGTGGAATGCGATCTATTGCCTCGCAAAAAAAGAAGTACAACGCCATACTGATCACACTTTCGGATCAACCCATGATGGATACCGTGCATTTGAATTTGATGGCCCAAAGCTTTTTAGATGGAAAAAAGGGTATTGTGGCGACTAGGTATGGCATCCGTGCCGGTGTTCCGGCCATTTTTGATCAGGCCTATTTTGGGGTTTTGGAAAAGCTGAGCGAAGATTTCGGAGCGAGGGAGCTGATCCAGCGATACAAAAACGATATTTTTACTCTGGATGCCGGGGAAAAAACAAGAGATGTGGACACATATGAGGAGTATTTAAAGCTGTACAACCAATACGGAAACAGCAGTTCCAATTAGCCAAGGTGGGGCGGTGCTCCCGGTGGTTCTGTTGACATTTCCGATTGAACGAATGCAAAATCCAATCGTAATTATTTTAAATTAAAACTACAATAAAACACTTTAAATAGATGAATATCAGATTTTTACTATTGTTTTTAATACTGTCCAATGTTCAACTTCAATCTCAAGAAATGAGTTTTGAGGAATACAATCCCACACCCACTTTGGTGGTGCCCGGAGCGGAAGTGCCAAAAGCAAAATACCCCTTTATCGATGTACATAGCCACCAGCGCGACATGTCACCAAAAGCTTTGGCGGCCATGGTCAGGGATATGGATGCGATCAATGAGGGTATCATGGTAAACCTTAGCGGGGGATCTGGAAAAAGGATCCAGGAAATGGTGCAAAGTATCAAGGCAAATTTTCCCAATCGTTTTGTGGTTTTTGCCAATGTGGATTTCGACGGGGTGGGCAGGACCGATTGGGCCGAAAAAGCGGTCAAACAGCTCGAAGAAGATGTAAGAATGGGTGCAAAGGGCCTAAAAATATATAAAAGTCTAGGACTGCGCTACAAGGATTCCGATGGAAAGAGATTGGCCATAGACGATGCCCGATTGGATCCCATTTGGGCGAAATGCGGCGAACTGGGGATCCCGGTACTGATCCACGCTGCCGATCCCAAATCGTTTTGGGACCCTATGGACCATAAAAATGAGCGCTGGTTGGAGCTTAAAACGCATTCCAGGAGAAAGCGTTCGGCCACCGATCCTGCCCCATGGCAGCAAATCATCGACGAACAACACCGCATGTTCAAGAAGCATCCGAATACAAAATTCATAAATGCGCATATGGGCTGGTATGCCAACAATCTGGCAAAATTAGGGGAGTTGTTGGATGAAATACCGAACATGTCGGTCGGGATAGGTGCCGTAATTGCTGAATTGGGAAGGCAACCCAAGAATGCACGTGACTTTTTTGTGAAGTACCAGGATCGTATCGTATTTGGCAAGGACAGCTGGAGACCTGAAGAATTCCCAACGTATTTTAGGGTTCTCGAAAGTGATGACGAGTATTTTCCGTACTATAAAAAATACCATGCTTTCTGGGCAATGTACGGACTGGATCTGCCGGACGGGGTGCTGAAAAAAGTGTATTACAAAAACGCCCTTAACCTTATCCCCGGCCTGGATACGAGCCTGTTTCCCATCGAATAAACTTTAAACAGAGTTTAACTTAAATTATTTCGACATCTTTTCGAAAGGTACGAAATTGTAAGAATTAACCCTTAAATCTTATACTATGTGCCTAAAACATCAATGCCTTATTGTGCCCCCACATATTCTTGAACAACTGGCGAGAAGGGGAAGCCTAAGCTGTAAAAAGACACTCAACGACACGCACAGAATTATCCAAAGAAGAAATGAAAGTCTGAACACCTTGCTCCAGAGGACTTGGAAAGAGGGTGGGGGAGATCGGTATATCTATGATTCCGACAATAGCTACCAACAACGGGTCGAACTGGTCCGTAAAGAGGGAGAGGAGGAAGTTCCGGACACCACTACGAACCAAGCCTACGATACCTCCGGGTTCGTAAGGGATTATTTCAAGGACACCTTTGGTCTGAACTCCATAGACGACAACGGACTGGACCTCATCTCCAACATCCACTATGGAATGGACTACAACAATGCCTTTTGGGACGGGGATGAGATGACCTATGGCGATGGCGACGGAAAGGAGTTCACCAATTTTGCCAGTGCCATCGATGTAGTGGCCCATGAATTGGTGCACGGTGTTACCCAGTTTTTGGCCAATTTGGAATATCGTGGACAATCAGGTGCCTTAAATGAACATTTTTCGGATGCTTTTGCCACCATAATCAAGCAAAAGTACCTGAAGCAGGACATTACAAAAGCCAATTGGCTCATAGGGGATGCTGTGGTGACCGAAGCCTTCCCCGGCCTTGCCATCCGTTCCATGAAAGCTCCGGGAACCGCCAACGATTTCGATTCACAGCCCGATCACATGGACGATTATTACTCCGGGCCGGCGGACAACCAGGGAGTGCATATCAACTCCGGGATTCCCAATAGGGCATTTTACCTGAGCTGCCTCAAAATAGGCGTGGACGAATGTGCCCTTATCTGGTTCGAAACCCTAAAGGCGCTTTGGCGCACTGCCGATTTTAATGCCATGTTGGAGGTGATGATCCGGATAACGGAAACACTGGAAAAGGAGGGAAAGGTATGCCATACGGCGGTCGAAGCCGTCGAGAGGAGTTTTGGAGAAGTTGGCCTAACCCGGGTTGCCGTATGAAATATAATATAGTGATAACAGGAGGTTTTATGGCGATTCCCCAAGCGTACCAAGGCGAAATTTCGCTTCCAGGGGAAAGCATGGCGCAACTCGTTGCGGCACTGGACTTGGACCCGGTCGGGCCTCCCGAAAACGAAAAACTTCGAGACGGACTGACCTACAGTCTGGAGATCGAAACGGGCGGAATCGCGCGCGCACGGATTTTCCAAGAAAACAACCTACCCGATTCCATCAGGGAGTTCATTCGGACAATAGTAAAAAAAGAATCTGGTTAAAGCGGGGTAATATGATCTGTGCGCAACAGGGCCAAGGGAGGCTGCGGTTCAAGATCGAGTTGAACGATATGATATGCTCTAGCAGGCTTCCGGAGAGGGATCCTTTCCATAATCCTGGAAGATACCACAAGAACCTTCCTTCTTGATAAGGGAATGGTCTTCTCGCTTTATTTTCTTTTTTGCTAAAGCTTCGATTTGAGGGGACAGGTAACCCATTTTTTTGACTTTGGACATTAACTACAACGTAGAATACGCAATAAATGTTGTACGGGGCCTTGTCTTAGAGGTATCCTGTCGAAAGCTAAGTGGGCAACAGGGGGCATTTTAGTATTTTACGGAAATTTTGTGATTTTTTTGGCCGTTGGGCTACCAATGGAGGTAATACCGGCAATTCAATGGGAAAGGAAGAAGCATTTGTTCAGGTCATCCAACAAAATGAGGGGATTATTTTTAAGATAACCACGGTGTACACCACCAATGGCGATGATCAAAAGGACTTGTACCAGGACATTGTATACCAGCTTTGGAAATCGTTCGATTCGTTCCGTCAGGAGTCCAAGATCAGCACTTGGATGTACCGCGTGGCCATGAACACGGCCCTGACCCGGATCAGGAAAAAGAACCGAGGCGGAAACCAGGTTTCCATCGATAGGGTAGTGCTGCAGCAAACGGAACATTACGATGTCGATTTTGAGGAGCGGTTGAAACTGATATATACCCATATTCAACGATTGAACGTATTGGAAAAAGGGCTTATGTTGTTGCTTCTTGAAGGAAAGAAGTATGGGGAAATCGCGGAAATAACCGGACTGACACCCACAAACGTGGGGACGCGTATTTCGCGCATCAAACAAAAACTGAAATCCCAAATAATTAAAAAAGAATAATATGGAATTGGAAGAAATTCAGGCGACATGGGCTCAAATGGGCAGGGAGTTGGAAAAACAAAAGCGGTTGACCGATGAGATCATAGTGCAAATGACACAGCAAAGGTACAGCGGTAGGTTCGACAGAATTTCCACCTACGAAACAATCGGTGCGGCCCTGTGCTTTGCCGTTGTGGTCTTAATTCTGGCAAACTTTGGCAAATTGGATACCTGGTACCTTAAGGCGTGTGGGGTTTTTACCCTTGCCGTTCTGCTGATTCTGCCGGTATTGGTCTTGCGGTCCCTTGGGCAGCTAAAACAGTTGGACATTGCGGCAAGGCCCTATGCCGAGACCGTGGTGCGCTTTGCAAGGACAAAAAAGCGCTTGATGGCCATGCAGCAGTTCAGTGTGTACATCAGTTTTGTCCTGATGTTTGCTACGACGGCAGTTTTCACCAAGATTACATCCGGTAAGGACTTTTTTATAATGGAAAAGGAGGCCTGGCTTTATGGGTTGATAGCATTTGTGGTAGTTTTTCTTGCCTTTTTTGCACATTGGGGGTACCGATCCTATAAGAACGTCACGGAATCGGCCGAAAACATTCTGCGGGAACTGGAATGAAACCTTCCGCTGTTTTTCGGAACAGGCTGTGGTGGGCATTACAGGACCACCAATTGTTTTTCGATATAATCCTGAACGAGCAGCCAGTTCATTTTCAGTACCAAGGCGGCCGACGGAACATTATCGTCCTCTATGGCCGAAATAATGGCCTCGTGCTGGTTGTCCGAGTTGTAGTAGAACGATTCGTCCGACATAAAGGCTTTTTCGTACAAAAAGACCCGGGTCTTAAGGTCGCCCAATATTTGCTGCGCAACCCCATTTTGGTAGTTTTTTGTCAATAAATGATGAAAGCTCATATAGGCATTGATCCTATCCAGGGGGTCTTCCGCTTTCTGGATCAATTTTTGCTGAATTCGCAGATTGGTGATAGTTTCTTCATTGAAAACCGACTGTTCCAATGCCAAGACCTCCAATTGGGCCACGAGCTCGTAAAGATTTTTGGCTTCGTTATGACTGAGTTCTTTCATAAAAAAGCCCCGATTGGGAATGGCCTCTATAACCTGGGATTGTTGCAATTGGGTCAGCGCCTCACGAATGGGGGTAACGCTAACGTTCAGCTTTCGGGCCAAGGCGGCGAGGTTCACGGACTCTCCAGCACTGAGTTTCCCCTCACGCATTTGCTGTAAAAGGTATTCCCGTACTTGATCCCTGAGAATGGTTTTAGTGATCATAGGGCTAAAATACTATATCGTATACGATTTTGCATGTTTGTCCGTCGATTTTTATGGCATATCATCGGATTTCTATGCGCATTGACATTCGCAACCCCTTATGGGAAATGCTTTTAAGACATTGATATTTAAAGTTTTACTATATTGATAGGCTATTGCTTGTGAAAATGAAGAGCTTACTACTGATTTTTGTGCTTTCCGGCCATGCCGTTCTTGCCCAGGTTCCCCAGTGTACGGAATTGCGTGCACCCGCCCCCGGGGAAGCAACGGTGTCCGTAGCTACCGATTTTTCTTGGGATGCTGCAGCAGGGGCAACGGGTTACCTGATCAATGCGGGGACATCCTCCGGTGGAAGCGACATTTTAAACGCTGTGGACGTAGGGGCGGCGATCAGCTATGATCTTCCCGCCGATCTTCCACCTTTGACCTCCATTTATGTGTCGATCATCCCCTACAATGCCATGGGAAACAATCTAGGTTGTGCCGAGGTCGTTTTCGATACGGCCGGCAACGCGGCCCCAAGCTGTACCGAAATAATCAACCCCACCGATGGGGATGCCCTGGTCTCCACCACTGCGAATATTACATGGATAAGGGATTTTGGGGCTACCGGTTACTTGATGACCGTTTTTGAAAAAGATCCCAACGGCATTTTGATTTGGAACAGGGTTGACGTTGGCAATGGTACAAACGCCAAACCGCCCGACTTTAAACCGAGGACCCGATATTTTGTAACGATCATTCCGTACAATAGTTTTGGCGAAGCGCAGGGCTGCCAGGCGATAACCTTTACCACGGGCGATGGACCGCCACTGCCCGCTTGCACCCAATTGACTTCGCCCCGGGACGGTGCCGCGCAAATCGCCATAGATACCGGTCTGGAGTGGGCCGCCGTATCCGGGATCGAGGGGTATCTCGTATCAGTGGGCACGACTCCAAGGGGTACGGACATAATCGATAGGTTCGATACGGGCCTTGATACCCGATATGACCTTCCCAATGACCTTCCCTTGGGAACGAGGATCTACGTATTGGTCACGACCTATGCCAAAGGCCTGGAATCGGAGGATTGTATGTTGACCTCCTTTGTCACCGAAACACCCAACGCAGATGCCTTTAGCGATATCATCCCGGAGTTCTTTACACCGAACAACGACGGATTCAACGACGACTGGGGGGTGTCATCCCCGGATAATTTCACCATTGAAAATGTCTTTGTGTTCGACCGTTACGGGAAGCTACTGGCGCAACTTCGACCCGATGAGGAATGGAACGGCACGTATAATGGAAGGCCGCTTCCGTCCGGTTCCTATTGGTACTCCGTGCAAGTGGCCGATTTTCCCAGCATCAAAGGATATTTCCTGTTGAAAAGATAAAATCCCGGACCTGGGCCATCTTTTTTTGGTCTAGATCGGTGCATGTCCGGCAAGCCCGTTGACAAGGTTTCTTTTTCTCGTTTTAGCCAACGTTTTGGCTCCTGATCCGGAATGCTCATGAATTTATAGTTAGATTTGTGTTAATTCAAAGTTGACCAGCATGCGTGAAAGTTCATGGAGGACTTTAGATTTTATTGGGGTTACGGCAGAATTTAAGCCCATCAGTTTGGTTGAAACGAAGCAAGTTTCGCTAATGGACCGGGTGGACACCAAATTCATTTTCCATAGGAGCGCGCTCAAAGGGATACTTCGACAGGCCTTGGACCATTACCGTATATTGGAGATAGAAACGCAACGGACTCTGGCCTATACGAACCAATATTTCGATACCGGTGACCGCAGGTTCTATTCCGAACACCACAATGGAAAAATGAACCGTACCAAGGTTAGGGTCCGGAAGTACGATGATTCCGATCTTAATTTTCTCGAAATCAAAAGGAAAGACAACAAGGGAAGGACCAAAAAGATCCGCAGGGGCATTGACACCTTCGAGACCGATCTTTCCGAGGCGTCCAAATCTTTTGTCAATGCACAGATGGGAGCCGACTTGATCCTGTTCCCGACCCTCCGAAATACGTTTCACCGCATCACCCTGGTAAACTATCATCTTAGCGAAAGGGTGACCATAGACATCGACCTCAACTTCGAAAGTCAGGGAGAAGAGATGGGATTTGAAACCCTGGCCATAGCAGAAATCAAACAGGCCCGTTTTGACCGGAACTCCCCATTTTACCAAATCCTTAGGTCCAATGGGATCAATCCCTACCGAATTAGCAAATATTGTGTGGGAGTGGCCAGTCTTTCCCCCGATCTAAAAAAGAATAATTTCAAAGAAAAATTGATGCGAATTAACAAAATAACAGCTGCCTGATGGAATTTTTAGAGATCCCCTTTTACGATGATGATCTGCTCAAAATGTTGTTCCGCTTTGCTATCAACATGTTTTTTCTAACGATCATCATCCGTTATTTGTATTATCCCGCAACCGAGCGCAAGGATTACCTTTTCACCTACTATTTGATCAGTATCATTGTTTTTTTCATCTGTTTTACGCTGAAGAAGTTCGAGTTGGATATTGGAATGGCCTTGGGGTTGTTCGCCATTTTTGGTATTATACGGTATCGGACAGATCCCATTGAAATAAAGGAAATGACCTACCTCTTCGTAGTAATTGGGGTATCGGTCATCAATTCTTTGGCGAACAAAAAATTGAGCTATGCCGAAATAATTATAGGCAATGTCCTGGTGGTACTGGCGATTACCGTTATTGAAAGGTTTTGGCTGCTGAAAAATGAGGTGAGCAAAGAGATCGTTTATGAGAAGATCGAGAACATCCTTCCCGAAAATTATGGAAAGTTAAAGGCCGACCTTGAAGAAAGGACCGGAATACCGATCAACCGGATTCGGATTGGCGATGTGGATTTCCTGAGGGATACGGCGCAGCTGACCATTTATTACTATGGCGGAAAATCCCGCCCCAAAACATAATCCCTTTATGAGACCTAGCATCGGGAAACTTTGGATCGTCCTTCTTTTTTTGACCGCAACGATTGCCTGGGCCCAAGAAAAAGATCTGCGCTCGTGGTCATCGCTTGAATTGCGGTACGAACCTACAAAAAGCTGGGACTTCACCTTGATGGGCCAGTTTAGGCTCAAGAACGATTTGGGCGACATTGATGAATATTTCACACAGTTTCAAGTGGACAGGACCCTTCTTAAAGGGGTAAAACTGGGTGTCGGGGTACGATATATCTTTGAAAATGACAATTCCGGGGCCGTTCAGGGCTATGAGAACCACTTCCGGTACCACATGGATGCGTCCTACCAACATCGGGCCAATAGGCTGAGGTTCAAATACCGTTTTAGGTACCAGAACAAAAATGAGCTGGGCGTTTCCGATGAGGCCCGTAAATATGTCCGTTTCAAGGCGGGAACGGAGTTCAATATCAAAGGTTGGAAACTGGACCCAAAACTATCGGCCGAGTTCTTCAATAGAATCAAAAAGCGGCAAGGCCAGTCCGACAAGCTGAGGATTACCCTGGGTACCGAATACAACATGAAAAAGGCCGGAACAATAGCCGCATTTTACCGAAGGCAATGGGATGTGGAGAAAATAGACCGGGAAATACTGTCCATCATCGGTCTAAAATACCGGTATACCTTCAAGTAGCCCCAGCTATGCGAATTACAAAAGCACTTCGGGCCCCATCGATATGAGCTATAAAGTTTGGGCCTCCCACACTAAAACGAGCTTTTCGACGTTTTAGCAGGATAACCCTAAATTTTTTCAAATGCAAAACTTACTTCGTACCGGCAAGCAACTTTTGTTGCCTATGGCCGTAGCACTTTTGATTTTTAGTTGTAGTAAGGACACTGAAAATCAAATCAATCAAGACGTGGAACTCTCAAAAACAGAGGTGAAGACCGTTTTGGAGACCGATGCGCTCTCCGCGGTGGCGGATAACGTGGTCCGAGAACTTTTTCAAAATGGACAATCTGCCAAGACCGCCAAGAACAACGACTGTTATGAGGCGGCCTATTCCGATACCGGATTTACGGTAACCTTTACCGATTGCAGTGTGGAAGGCAGTGAAAAACTGAACGGAACCGTGACCGTCGCCTATGAAATGGGCTCTGAAGCTTCCGGTTTTGCCGTGACCTTTACCAATCTGATGGTGGGCGATATTAGTATCAATGGTACACGGACCTTTAGCTTCTCCACGGAGCAAACAGAGAATATTACCTTTAACGTCACTAGTGATATGGTCATCACCATGGGAGATGGATCGGTCATTAAGGAAAAGGGAAACAAGACCATTGGATTCGTGTTCGGAGAGAATCTGGGAGATGGGTCGGTTACCGTCGATGGCGAATGGGTCGTTGAAGCTGATGGAAATACGTATTCCGTAAATATAACCTCTATACTGGAAACTGAGTTTGGATGTGAATACGTAGCAAAAGGCATTATGCTTTTGGCCAAGAACGGTTTGGAGGTATCGGTTGATTTTGGAGACGGTACCTGCGATGATAAGGCAGAACTTACCTATCCCGACGGGACCAAAGAAGATATCGTCTTGGAGGACTAAACGGAAATTATCTTAAGACATGGGACCCTGTTCAATTTGAGCAGGGTCTTTTGTTTTATATCGTTGGAGCCAAGGCCATAGGGTCTGATTAATTTTGTACCTTAAGGGGATGGTCCCCTGCGTCGTTGGGGAGCAATTGGCACAATAATTGTGCCCGATTTGTAAAAACAGAACCTATGAAAATGCTGATTTGCCTTGGGTTGTTCATTTTGTGCGGGCAAACCACGGATGCCCAGACCAAAATGGAGAGGAAATCGGAGGAATATCGGGAAACAAGGGAGTTGATCGATTCGGGCAATTTTACATTTGAGGCACGTACCCTGCGGTCGTCTGCTGGTACGGGCGTAAGCTTGGCGACGAATGACGGCCATATAAGGTTTGGGACCGACGGAGTGGATATTCATCTTCCATATTTTGGTGAAGGGCGCTTGAGCACGGGATATCCTGGAGGCGGACCTATACGTTTTGTGGGCAGTCCAGAGCGGTATAAGGTGCAGTACAATGATACGAAACGACGGATAAGGGTAAAGTTCAGTGTGCCGGGCAAGTTTGAACGGCACTATTTTACCCTGCGTGTCAACCGCAGTGGGTTCGCGGATGTTGTGGTGAGGTCAATGAGCCGAACCAGTATTTCCTTTTACGGAAAGATTAAAGCTTCCCGGACCAGTTCCACTAGGGTAGGGCGCTAAAAGGAAAAGGGACACACCGATTGTGGCGTGCCCCCTTATATTCATGTGGGTTGCTGTACTTTTCCAGCCGCGATTAGCGGTTGAAGTTCCTGTACTGGGCCCATTGTGCCCTTTTGCTCGTCCTGAAGGAAGAAAAGTACTGTCCCGTTTTTGATTCCGTTGCTGTTTTTGTTATGCTTGCTTTCATGGTTTCTATTTTTTGATGTTGTTGTTTCCTTTTTGCCGCCTAGCGGTTGAAGTTCCTGTACTGGGCCCACTGTGCCCTTTTGCTCGTCCTGAAGGAAGAGAAGTACTGTCCCGTTTTTGATTCCGTTACTGTCTTTGTGATGCTCGCTTTCATGTTTTAGTTTTTTATTGTTTTGTTGTTTTTTGCTTTCTGATCGTACCATCTGTCGGTATTCCAACCGAATCCTATCCTAAAGTATATTTTGGGACGGAGTAGATATTGGGGTAAAGTTTCCATAATGCTATATTTTAAGGTTGTTTTTAATTTGCTTACACCTAATAGACGACGGATGTTTTATTTTGTTACAGTACTATGTAATAAAAGGTACTGTTTTATGGATAATTTAACACATTGTTCATATTAAAAGATTGTAAACACCTCATTTTCAATTTAATGTGTATTTGGTAATATTTTGGAATTTTTGCCATCTCAGTACATCGCAATGGCTTTTTTGAATTTTTGGAGAAGAAAAGAGACAAATTCCATCCCTATATTTATCGATTTAAAGCGAACAGGGCAGGGCAGGGGCTTGTTTTTTTACCGAAAAAAAAAATAAATTCCAATAAAAGGGGTTATATATATACCCTTTCATAAACCCAAATCTATGAAATTTACTTCTCCAAGATTCATCCATCATCTTGTATTCCACTTGTTTACCTTCTGTTTTCTTCTGCTTTTGGCTTCCTGTAGCACCGATGAGATCAAGGAAGGCGCCCCGATCGATTCCGAAAGCGGAGAGGGTGGGAGCAATGAAAATGGGGAAGAGCCCAAGAACGATACCGAAACCCCAACTTCGGGATCGGTTGAATTTGAGGAAGGCTTTGTACTGGGTAAAGACCGTTTGTTTACCAGTTTGGTACTATCGACGACAGAATATACCAAGTTCATTTCGGGCGAGGGCGACCTCCATATGGTATCTGAAAAAGCATATGCCTTCCTGAAGGACGATTTTGATTTTATCATTATTCTTTCCGTGGAAGAATCGCAACCCGACGGCCTGTTTTATGGGCGGTCCACATCGGTTCAGAACCAAGTCCAGGGACTGGGGGGCGGTACATACGACAGTTCGGCCAATTACGGCTCCAATGGAAGGTTAAAAAGCATCATTTATATGCCCCGGACCGAATACATAAGAAACGGGCCCTTCCTGCATGAAATTGTCCATACCTGGGGAAACAAGGGTTTTATACCCACGACCGTGGGAGGCCATTGGGGGTATGCGGGCACTGCGGGACAATTGGGCGGCTTTGATGAGTTGGTGGCCCTGGGCGGCAATTCCTACAAGGGCAGGTTGAACGGCAATGACGGGTTTGGCTCTTTTGCCAATGGGGGAAACTCTATCCCCTATGGAAACCTGGAACTCTATTTAATGGGGCTTATAGGACCGGAGGATTTGGACGATATTCAGGTCGCCGTCAACCCGGAGCCTGGAAATGCCGCGGGCGTCTTTACGGCAGATGGGATAGACCTTCATACAGCTGCCGAGTTGATCGCCGACCATGGAACCCGCCTGCCCACACATGAAAATGCCCAAAAGGCCTTCAAGGCACTCGCTGTGGTAATTTCAACCACATCCCTTGATCAGGATAAAATCGATGCCGTTCATGCCAATCTGGAAAACTTTTCGAGGGGAGCGGCCCCGGACGCCAGTTGGGGAGGGGCGAACAACTTTTGGATGGCCACCCAGGGGAAAGCCTCCTTTGAGTTTGTAGTGCTACAGGAGAGCATCAAATAAATGCGCGTGAAATCACGCCCATTGCGCCTCCCCGCTTTAGGTCCTTTTCGGAAATCGTGTAATATTTCCGTTCGCTATTTCCCAATGGTGAACTGTATTTTAGGGTATTTTTCCAAATAGCATAGTGGTATAAAATAGGATATGCTTAATATTGATCAGTCAATGAAAAGCCGCTGAACACCCATGGGAAAGTCTAGAAATACGACACTTATTGTTCTTGCCTTTTTTTCCATCTACTTCATTTGGGGTTCCACCTATCTTCTAAATAAGATAGCGGTTACCGAGCAACCTCCTTTTATGTTGGCGGGTGTACGTTTTGCCAGCGCCGGAATTTTAATCTTTGGGCTGTGCAAAATTTTGGGCATCGGTATAGCCATACCGCTGCGCCAACTACGCAATACGATTATTGCCGGCTTTTTGTTTCTGACCTTTGGAAATGGGGTTGTTGTATGGGCATTGAAATATGTGGACAGCGGTTTCGCGGCCCTTGAAATTTCGGCGCAGCCTCTGGTGGTGCTCCTCCTAATGCGCATTTTGCAAGGAAAAAAGATCCAAACAATGTCTTTTATAGGGGTTGTCCTTGGCTTTATAGGCATATATCTGTTGGTCAGTCAAAAACAGATTCTGACCCGGGAAGGCTCTTGGTTGGGAATGATCATGATTTTCGCCTGTATGCTTAGCTGGGGGTACGGAAGTCTCTTTGTCGGTAAGGCCAATTTGCCCCAAAACTATTTTGTCAATACCGCCTATCAAATGTTCACCGGGGGCACAATGCTGTTACTGGCAAGTTGGGCGTTTGGTGAAAAATGGACATCTCCTATGGAATGGAGCGTGCCGGTGCAGTATTCCATGGGATTGCTGATCGTGTTCGGCAGTATAGTGGCCTTTACCTCCTTCAATTATTTGTTAAGGTCGGTCTCCCCTGAAAAAGTGGCCACTTCTACCTATGTAAATCCGATCATCGCGCTTCTTTTGGGCTGGTATTTCCTAGATGAGCAGATTACCATGCAGTCCGTCATCGCCGCCGCGGTACTATTGACCGGGGTCTATTTTATCAATACCAAGAAAAAATTGGCGATTTACTCCAGGTTTAGGAAATAACGGGCGATCTATGTCCCACAGCTTTTGGGCTTTGTATCAATCCCTGGCCATTACCTTCAATAGTTGCCCGTAGTTTTCGATAGTCGTGTACAGGCGCCCCCCCAGATTTACAATCGGTTGGGAAATGGAATCCAACGGTCTGGAAAAAGCATTTTTTAATTGGTCTTTCACCGCTGGGTTTTCACTTAGTTTAAGCGCTTTGTACAGATAGTTGCTATGCTCCAAGGGCTGAACGATGCTATCGCAGCTCGTACAGATGTCCGTAATGTAGATGGTGATCGATTTTTTAGGCCGGATCTTGATGCGTTCGGCCTTTACCTTCAAGGCCCGCTTGGAAAGACTGTCATTTACGGCCAGGTCGTAAGTGTAATTGGGGCGTTTCCCCCGGTTCAGAATGATGGTCTTCAGGTGGACCTTGGAAGCTCCCGGAAGGCGAATCCATCTGGGCCTTCCCTTACTTTGTCTAAAATTGGTTCCACTAATGGTGATCTTGACATCAAAATCCTGCTCGTTTTCGTTTACGGCATAGAATGCCAGCCGTTTGGGAATGTCCTTTGTAACCACCTTGATGGGTCGTTCTTGTGCACTTAATTGAAATGCTACGAATAGCGCGAATAGTGTAATTTTCTTGATCATGATCATAGGTTCTCGATAGGTAAGATAGCAAATTCTCCAGATAGGCAGCCGCCAAGTCGATGAAATGTCCGGAATCATGACAAGTGGTCGCCCTTTTGGGAAAATCGGTTCCGGGTATCCCAGGTATGGTCTGGTCGTGCTTTAAGAAAAATTTAAGTAGGGCATAGGCAAAGAGGTAGTATATTAGGGGAATGGGACCAAAACAACTTTGTCTGGGAATATTGTTCCTGTCTTTTTTTCATTTTTATGTCAACGGTCAATACACGGCGGAAGACTGGGAAGATCGGGACCGCTGGATGGACGTTCCTGAGTTGATGCGTTTGGCAGGGATAAAGGATGGGGACCAGGTGGCCGATGTGGGCTGCCATGAGGGCTATTTTACATTTCATCTGTCCAAACAGGTCGGGGAAGACGGTCAGGTGTATGCGGTGGATGTTTCCGAGTACCGCCTGGACAACCTCAAAGAACATTTGAAAGAAAGGAAAACGACCAACGTAAAGGTGATATTAGGGGATTACGACAACCCCAAACTTCCCAAGGAGACCCTGGATGTGGTGATGGTCATGGACACCTATCACGAGATGGAGGAATACATGGAGATTCTGGACCATATCAAAAAAGCACTAAAACCTGGCGGTCGCCTGCTTATCCTTGAAAAATTAAAGGAGCACAAGAAGGGCAAGGGCAGGGACGAACAGGCCGATGCCCATACCCTCGCTTCCAAATACGTAAAAAGAGAACTTGTGGAGGCCGGATTTTCAGTGAGTCGGGAAGTTCCGGATTTCGGAATCTGGAACCACGAAAGCGAAAAGCGCATGTGGGTGGTAGTGGCCAAAAAATAAGGCTGCAAGCCTAGGCCAGTTCATTCCAGTTCATTGCATTTATGATTGAAGGCGTTCATAAGGGCGATTATCTTTTTTGTGACCTGTGGGCCGCTTTCTACCCTGAGAATATTGTCGCAGTCCTCCAAGTCAAAGTTCCAACGTCCCTTGGGTTCAATTAGTTGATCGAGCAAGGGACTGAGTTGTCGAACTTCTTTTTCCTTTGTAACCGAAGTCCTAAATACCAATACTGTTTTCATACCTATTCGCTTATTGTGGATTAACGTTCAAAAAAGGCGGGAGGTTCAACACCCAGTGCGCGCAGATAAACGTATCCCTGACCGCGATGATGGATTTCGTTGTCGATGAAATATAGTATGGCCGAGAACACACTGCTCTCGTACAGTCCAAAAGTATTGATGGTCTCATGAAATCGTTCCGGCCCTATGGTCGCCCAGGAAGCATTGATCTGATCGGTGGCCTCGTCCCAAAGGGCAAGTAATTTCTCCTTGCTGTTTCCGTGGTCGAAATGTTCGTCGAGTTGGGATGTCGTACCAGTGGCGATCTCCCGAATGCCGGGAGCGGCAATTCCCAAAAGCTCCATGGTCAATTCGGCAAAAGTGCGCATGCCGCCAATGGAATACTTGAAAAATGCTTCTTCGGGAAAAGCCTCGATTACCCTGCGGGTAAGTTTTCTATGGCCCTGCCAGTGCTCCAAAAGTTCGGTGGGAGTGATTACGGCAGGCGTTTTTTTGCTTTGATCTACAATGTTCTCCATGGTACTTTTATTTATGTTGATGAATACTTGAACAAATGTAGAATCGATTGGTGACAGCCCTTTGTCAGTAGTGAAATGGAAAGCCGAATTTTTTTTAAAAAACCTTAACCTTTTCATTATCAATGGTGTATGACTAAAATTTGAGGCTTGATGCAAAACGACCACCCCGACGGACAGATCCTTTCTCGAGGGAAAGGTCTTAAAATTTTTGGATAGATCGATGGGGCGAAACGCGCATCCCGCGTATTCCGTTGGGAGCTGTTGACAAAGGGTTGTCATAAAGCATCCGTTACTTTGTACCATACAACGTTCTAGCTGGCAGTATTGTGGATAAAGTACGTATTAAATCGGGTCGAAGCTTTCATTTGAAGTCCTATCTTTGGGAAATATCTCTTACAATTATGGGTGTTGATACTGTAAAACGATTTGATCGAATAATTGCCATTCTGATTCAACTGCAATCCAAACGGGTGGTGAGGGCCCAGGAGTTGGCCGATCGCTTTGGGGTAAGCCTCAGGACGATCTACAGGGATGTCCGTACGTTGGAGACTTGCGGTGTTCCCATTGTTTCGGAAGCGGGAGTGGGCTATTCAATTATGGAGGGCTATCGCTTGCCCCCGATCATGTTCACCCGTGAAGAGGCCGGAAGTTTTCTTGCTGCGGAAAAACTTATGCAGAAGTTTACCGACAAGTCGCTTGGCGCGTACCATGAGTCGGCAATGTACAAAGTAAAATCCGTGCTGCGGGGGAGGGAAAAGGATTGGATCGATGCCCTGGAATCCCAGGTGTTGATCGATCCTGCCCAAGTGCTGTTCAATGATGACATTCCCAACGCCTTGGAAATTCTTTTTGAAAGTATCGCTGAAAAAAAGCAGGTCTTTTTGAAATATCAGTCCCTTAGGGAGGCGGTTCCTTCGGAAAGGAATATCGAACCCGTGGGGCTCTTTCATGAAAACAATTATTGGTATGTCCACGGCTACTGTCATTCGCGTGAGGATTATCGGCAATTTCGCACCGATCGCATGCTGCAGATTCGGCGGACGGACAGAAAGTTCACTTTGGAACATGGTACCATCGATGAGTACAAAAAGAAGCGGAACAAGGAAGCGGAAGGTATACAAAAAACCAGAGTGAGGATATTGGTGGACCAAATTGTGGCCAGGTATATAAAGAATGGTAAGACCAGGTATGGCTTTGTTTCGGAAAAAGTGGTAGAGGACCGGGTAGAAATGACCTTTGTGACCGCGGACCTTGAACATGGATTTTTGCGTTGGTATCTCTCGTTCTGCGACCATGCCAAGATCCTGGAGCCCGAACGCTTGAAAGACCAAGTACTCGCCCTTCTGAGAAAGGCGGAGAACAGACTCACCCACTGAACGGGATATTACACCGACGGATTGGACACCACCGGCCCGCTCTTTTTGATTTTGGCCATAATCTTTGCGCTAAATTCGTTGGAATAAAACGGAAGTATTATCTTAGTAGCGGTTTAAAGGATGGGCTTTGACCCTGCACTACGAGTACTCTGGCTAAATTTGGGCAAACAAGGCAGTTTGCATTTTTTCTTTTCCACAACATTCGTTGGTCACTCTATTCCTCCTTGAACGTAACATTAAAAATGAAGAAAACGAATGGCAAAGTCCCAACAGACGTACAACAAGACCGAAAAAGAAAAACAGCGCCGTAAAAAACGCGAGGAAAAACAAAAGAAGAGGGAAGCCCGTAAGGCCGAAGCAAAGGAAAGGGGCGGTGGTATCCAATTTGCCTATGTTGACCACAACGGAAACCTTACCGATACCCCACCAGATCCCGCAGAAAAAATACAGGTGGATGCCGAGAGTATTGTGCTTGGAATACCCAAAAAGGAAGAAGGAGATGTGGAGGAATTTGACCCGGTCAGAAACGGAAGGGTATCCTTTTTCGATCATTCAAAGGGTTTCGGATTTATTATCGATTCGGAGAACAACGAAAAATACTTTACCCATGTCAGCGGCTTGATCGATGAGATCACTGAAACCGACAAGGTTTCCTTCGAACTGGAAAAGGGACCTAGGGGCATGAACGCCGTCCGTGTTAAGAAAATTTAGGATCGTACCAACCGTATCCCACCTTTGCATGGATACGGGAAGAAAGCTCGGACGCCTTCCCAATACTCCACGGATTTTATTCTTGTGTTTTAAATTGATATCTTGTGGGAAATAATCAACCCATACTAGATTCCCATGGAAAAGAGCGCACTGTGCATCTTGATCGCTGTCATTTTGATCGGATGTCAAACTGAAATCAAGAGTGAAAGTCTTTTTAACGGTGAAAACCTTGAGGGTTGGCATGTTGATGTTCCTGAAATGGATACCGTTCCCAATGCCATCAACCCATTTATCGTCAGAAACGGCCTTTTGGTGAGCCTGGGCACCCCGCAGGGCCATTTGATTACGGATGCCACACACCGCAATTTTAGGTTGGAAGTGGAATATCGGTTTGCCGGTGAGCCCGGGAACTGTGGTGTCCTGGTGCATGCCTCGACACCCCGTTCGCTCTATAAAATGTTTCCGAAGTCGATAGAGGTCCAGATGATGCACGAGAATGCCGGTGACTTTTGGTGCATCGTGCAGGACATAAGCACGGACAACATGGAAGACCGAAGGGGACCGAGAACGGAATGGGGAATCACCGAGGGCAAGAAACGCAGGATCAAAAACCTTACCGATGGATCCGAAAACCCACTGGGGGAATGGAATTCGATGACGGTTGAATGTCTTGAAAATGAGATAAAGGTATGGGTCAACGGGGATTTGGTAAATCACGGCTATGACGCCACGGCCGATAGCGGACAGATTGCCGTTCAGGCAGAAGGTTCGGAGGTCGAATTCAGAAAACTGCTTTTGACGCCCATCACGGCCTTGACACCCTCTGAGTAACTGGTGTTTAGTAGCTCAGACCCGAAGATCAACATGGGCTATCTGGCCAATATTGCTTCATTTTTTTTCTTAGAAAGGCCACACTTCGTTCCAGTTGGTCCATGCCATCGACTCCGTCCTCAATGCTGATCCACCCATTGAAGCCCACCCGTTTCAGTTCGGTAAAAATGGCATCATAGTCATTTAGTCCCTTTCCGATTTCGCCATGGCGCAATCGTTTGGCATACCCCAGGGCCCCACTTTCCTCTTTTCGGAGATCCTCGATGGTACCCTCGATCAGGTAGCGATCACTGGCATGCATGGTCACCACCCGATCAGAGACCCGATAAAGCAGTTCCAAGGGATCTTCCCCGGCCAAAAAGGTGTTGCTCGGATCGTAGTTGACCCCAAAATTGGGATGGTCCAAACGCGCTAGCAGTTGACAGAATACATCCATTTTTTGAGCAAACTCGGGATACTCCCAGAAATCATCCTTATAGTGGTTTTCCAAAATCAAGGTGATTCCCAAGTCCTCTGCCAGGGGCAAACAGGCTTCGATACATTCCGCAGCTAAATTTACCCCTTCACCGACTGTAAGCGTGGGCCGTCGCTGCCCCGAAAGTACCCTGCAGTACGAACCGCCCAAGGTGTGGGTCATTTGGATCCAGTGAAGCTGCTTCTCTATTTCCCGTTTTCTAAAATCCGAATCGGGATGCGTAAAATCAGGCGAACAACAGAGCATGGGGATGGTTTTCCCGTAACCCTCCACCTGCTTTCGGAAAACGGGCCAATTTGCTTCATCGGCCATTTCCAGGAACCCGGAATACCATTCGATACCTTCAATTTTCAGTGCACAGGCCAGGTCGACCCACTCGGAAACTTTCATTGTACCGTCCTTGCAGAGGGCATTCATAAAGGCTTTTGGAAATACAGCTAGTTTTGGCATTTACTTGTATATTATGATTATGGATATCTGGTGTCGTTCCCCGCTGGACATGGCGGACTTCCAGATCTATTGTTTTTTTGGCATATTCCTACCGATCATCGGATATTGTTCCAGTTCCAAGACCTGACCGCTTATCGGGCCGCATTCATCGGAAAGCAGATAAACCGCTCCAGAGGCAATCTCCTTGGGTTCCAGAATACGCTGGGCCGGGGCAAACACATCTGGAAGATCTTTGTACCAGTCGTCTTTCATGCCCTGCTGATTTTGGTTCACTTTTTCATTTTCGGTCAAGACCCATCCGGGATTGATCTGGTTCACGCGCACGCCATGTTCCCTAAAAAGACTGTCGCCCAAATTACGGCTCATGGTCATCAAAGCACCTTTGGAAATGCTGTAAGGCAGTAAATTGGGCTCCCCGCTCCAGGCATTTATGGAGCCAATGTTCACCACGCATCCTTTGGATTCGGACAGGTGGGGAAGCGCAGCTTGGATGATGGCAAAGGGAGCCAAGGTATTTACGGCCAATATACGCTGGAAAAATTCCATGGTCGTGGTGACCATATTGGAGGAGGCCACGATGGCCGCATTGTTCACCACGGCGTCCAGTTTGCCAAAGACCTTGATCGACTCCGCCACCAGGTATGCGGGTGCATGAGGTTCGGTAATATCAATGGTGCGATGGACCGCACATCTCGCGCCCAACCCCGCTGCCACTTTTTCTCCCAATGCCTCCTGCAATCCGTTAAGGACCACTTTGGCGCCCTCCTTCACACAAGATTGCGCTATGGCCTTACCAATACCCGTGTAAGCCCCGGTAATCAGAATTACTTTGTCTTTTAAACGCATCGTTGGCTATATTGGTTTTAGAACACTCTTGACCACGGTCCCGGAATGCATTTCTTCAAACGCCTGGTGCCAATCCTTTAGTTCCCATACGCCGCCAATAATCGGTTTTACGTTCAGGCGACCCTTGGATAAAAGCGAAAGTACTTTCTCCCAAATGGGCCAATTATGACTGAAACTGCCCTGCAAACTCACATTTTTTTGGACGAGGGGATCCAAGGAAAACTGCAATGGCCTAGGTCCCCACCCCACTTTGGTAATCTGTCCGTTCGGGCGGACCCATTGAAGGGCGAGCTTCAAGGTAGCACTGACTCCGGCCGCATCGATGACACAGTCGACGCCCAGTCCGTCGTAAGATTTTGCCCAAATTGTGGCATCGCCCACTATGGTTTCACAACCATATTGTCCGGCAATGGCCAATCTTCCTTTGTCAGCTTCCAACCCTACAATTGCTACCTCTGCCCCACATAAGCGGGCCATTGCCGCGCATAGGATACCAATGGTCCCCGGACCTACCACCAACACCCGATCTCCAGGATTGATGTTCGAGTTGACCACCACTGCATTATAGGCTACGGAACAGGGTTCGGTCAAACAGGCCTCTTCAAAAGGAAGGTTCTCAGGTACGCTGTGCAGGCATCTGGCCGGCACGCGGACAAAACGGGTCATGGCACCGTCCACACCATAGCCAAAACCCTTGCGCGTGGGATCTAGATTATAGCGCCCTTGCCTGGACAGCGGACTGTTGGCATCGATAACCGCCGCGGTTTCGCTCACCACGCGATCACCTTCTTTCCATCCGATCACCCGATCCCCAATTTCAACGATATGACCGCCGAACTCGTGTCCCAATACCACAGGATAGTTCACGGGCCAACTATGATCGGAAGTCCATTGGTGCAGATCGCTACCACAGACTCCGACATTGGCCACCTCTAACAAAACATCTTCCTCGCCTATCGTAGGTTTGGGCACTTCCCGAACCTCGACACTTCCCTTTTCAGGAGCAAAATTTACAACCGCAATCGATTTCATCTATACCTTGATTTTATACGTTTCCATAAGCATGTATTTTTTGACATATCAGCCTTAGGGAGCTTTCCAAATCACCGGAGGCCGTTTTAAATGCATCGGCGTCTATGGTAAGGGGCGCACCCAAAACAACCAAGGGGGCACCGTATTCGGGACAGCGTATGGCCTGTTCCAAGGAAAGCCCGCCGACCGCTTGTACCGGCACTTTCACAGCCGACACTACCTCCCGCAATTGATCTAAGGGACTCGGCATGGGCAATCCCGCGGCCGCAATTCCACGCCGCTCATCGTAACCGATATGGTGCACGATATAGTCGCAGCCCAAATCTTCAAGAAGTTTGGCCCCCTCGACCATGTCGGGACAGCCCAGGTTGTCGCCCATGACTTTTACACCGTGGTCTTTTCCCGCCTGGACGATCACTTTTATGGTCTCTGCATGGGCCCTCGCCATGACCACGACATGGGTGGCCCCCGCCTTGGCCATCATCTCCGCCTCCAAATACCCGCCATCCATGGTTTTGAGATCGGCCACAATAGGGATGTCGGGAAAGGCTTCCCGCAGTTTGCGAACGCCATGCAGACCTTCGGCCAAGATTAGGGGCGTTCCCGCCTCCAGCCAATCCACACCGGCATTTATGGCCGTATTTGCCGTTTCCAATGCCTCGTCTATGTTGGTAAGATCTAATGATATTTGAACAATGGGTTTCATATCGGATTTTGTATATAAATATAGAAATTTAAAGGTTCTGCATAAAGCCACGGAAGATAACTCAAATTTCCCAAGGGGCATGCAAAAATAAAACCTAATTTTTCTAAGGTTTTTCATTGGGTTTTTTCCAGTGAATTGAATATATTATCCCATTCCAAATAAAACGATTTCTCTCAAATTAATCCCCCGGCGGTGCATTGGCAAACCTAATGGGTAGGTTCTTAGGACTCTTTGGGGACTCCCCCTTGCTGTGCGGCGTAGGTATTGTATGGTGAAGCCTGCGCAAAAAGGTACGGAACCAAATCCAAAAATCTCCTTTCACAACAATTGGGCATTCCCATGGCCACATGAGTGGTTCGGGAATGCTTTTTAAACTTAGGGTGCTGTTATTTTTTTTGTAATCATTTACTCATTAAATTGTAGTAAATTAATTCAATTGTTCGTTTAGACCTGACCTTGCATAGTCTTTGGTCCAAGCAATTGCAATGACTTGAATACTATGGACAAGATACTTTTCAATGCCCTTGTTACCTATTTCCGGGCAGAAGGCATAAAATTAAAACACAGTGAACTTGAACTACAGCTTTTTAGCCATCCGGATACACCTTCCCTGTTTGCGGTGGCGGAAACGCTGAATTTTTTAAGAATAAAAAATGTGGCGGCAAAAATAGATACGGAACAGCTCGATGGGCTCCCGGAACATTTTATCGCCTTTGTCGAAAACGATAAAAGGGGGCAGTACTTTTCACATGTACAGCAGAACGAAAAGCAGGTGTACCTCCACGCCCACAAAGAAGCGGTTTCGAAACAACGGTTCAAACAGTTGTGGAACGGCGTGGTTTTGTTGGCCGAACAGGAAACGAGCCCAAATGTTTCGGAAGATCGCCGGACAAAAATAGTGGGGACCGTGGTGCCTTTTCTTCTTCTCGGTCTATTGTTATGGCAGCATATTCCCGAATTGCTGTTCTGTGCCATTGGCCTTTTCGGGCTATACCTATCCCATGAAATATTTGAGACCAGCCAGGACAGGGGCTCTACTTTGGGAGATAAAATATGCGGACAGCAAGAAGAAAGCGGGTGCAACAAGGTGCTCAAGTCCCCGCATTACCGATTGGGGATGTTCACCCCCAATGACCTGCTGTTTTCTTTTCTGCTGTCGACCCTCTTGCCCACGGTCGTGAGCACTGGATATGGCAGTGCCCATGGCCCCCTCTATTTCATGGGGTTCCTTGCGGTATTTTCCAGTATTGCGATCCAAGCCTTCGTGCTTCGGTCCTGGTGTCGCCTCTGTCTGTTTTCAGGAGCTCTTATCCTGATACAGGGCTTGTTGGTTTTCCTCGTCCCATACCATCCCGGAACACCCTTTCTCGAGTTGCCGGCACATATGTACCTGAAGGATTTCGGTGTTTTTGGCATGTTGTTTTTGGCAAGCTTGCTGGGCATACATAATTATCGCGGGCTCAAGGCGGAAAACTATCGCTCGGGTGCTAGCGAAATGGAGTTGCTTCGGTTCAAGAGGTCTTCCAAGACCATTGAACGGATTTTGGCGGGCGAACGGAAAATTGAACAGCTTGAAGGAGCAGATCAACTGGTTTTTGGAAACCAAAATGCTGCGACCACCATTCGTTTGGTTCTATCCACAAAATGCAGTTTTTGCAAAAAGGCCTTTGTCTCCTTTTACCGGTTTTATCAATTAAAGGCGACCAACTTCCGATTTGTGCTCGTATTGAACCACTACGATACCCAACCTTCAAAACGAAATGATATCGCATCCACTTTGATTCATTCCTATACAAACGGCGGACCTGAAGAATTCCTTGAAACCATGCACCATTGGTTCCTTCATCAGGACGAGGATAAATTCTTGATAGGGAATACCATCGATTTTACGGATACCGACTATGATATTCTTTCCCTACAACGACAATGGTGCAAGGACAACGAACTCTTCCATACCCCAATATTGATTGTCAATGCCACTGTGGTGCCGGAGTATTACGATATGTCGTTTTTGGAGGACATCCTGGAAGCTTTGGAGGCAGCCCAATAGTTATAGAAGGAATAAGACTGATATTTATATAAGTTTTTTCCTACCTTTAAAAGAATTTCTATGTTTAACGAAAAGAGTGTCCATCTTAACGTGATCCATAGGCCCCAATTCAGGTTTCTATGAAAATTGTTCAATCATTTTGGTCCAAGCCGATTTTCGATTCCGTCAAAAAGAATGATTGGAATTTTCGACATCACGGTGGCTTTCCGAACCCATTTTTGTTTTATTGCTCCTGGGCCTACAGTTGTCTTTCCATCAAAAAATATTATCCAAACCTCCATTTGGTAACCGATGCCGGGGGAATGGAAATTTTTAAAAATGTATTGCGGCTGCCCTATGTTTCGTTCTCGGAGGCCCTTACCGACCTGAACGGATACCACAAGGGACTATGGGCATTGGGCAAGTTACATACCTATCGATTGCAAACCGAGCCTTTTTGCCATGTTGATGGAGACGTGTTTTTTTTTGGACCGGTACTCGACCCGCTCTTGGAGAAGCCGGTGTTCTGCCAAAGCTTTGATCACAATATGGCGCAGTACGCCGAAATACATCCGTATGTGCACCAAAATTTTGAGCGTGTCCCCACCGAATTCAAAGCAGATCTATCGACTAAAATGAAATATATAAATGCAGGGGTGTTGGGGGGCAGCGACCTCGACCTGTTCCAGTTGTATACCTCCCGTGCATTTGAATTGATAGATCACAACCAGGATAAATTCGATAAAATAAACAGCGGTTTGCTAAATCTGTATTATGAACAGTTCCTGCTGAGCAATATCATAACGGACAAAAACATTGCGGTAGCCACCCTTTACCCGGATGTTTCCGGGGAAGAAGAGCACGATTTTGCAGCTTTCCACGCCATTCCCCATCGATCCAACTACGTACATTTGATCAGTCACCTCAAAAAAACGACGGCATTCATGGAGATTGTGGTGGCGCGCTTGCAATTGGAATTTCCGGACTACTACCGGCGTTTGGCCGAACATTATAAAGTGAATGCCGTATGAAGACACGTAAAAGCTTTCTTGATTGGGCAATGGCGCTGGACCCTCCAAACGAGTTCGAAATAAGCCATGCCAAGTTCTATGATTTTCGCGAACGGGATTATTTAGACGAGGTATTGGACCGGCTTCTCTTGGCAAACCCTGAAGCCGAGGCCCATGTTCGGGACTTTCGCAATTTGGAAAACCAACGCCATCGAATCATTTCGGACAACCGGCCAAACGAGGCCGTTTCAATTGCGCAAATTGGGGCGGCAACGCGTTTTTGTGCCAAGGCGGATGATGGGAAGCGCCTAAGTACCTTTGCCATACGGCCCGGTCTTTCGAACTATTTGGCACGAAGTACTTTTTTGTGGTATGGAACAATGGATAAATGGCCGAAGGAGGCCCACGGTCAATACCTGTTTGTTCCTTCCTTTCTTCCGCTAATGCCAAAGGAACTTTGCCTTGTTGACCTCAACGTGTTATTGTTGGACATTATGGACTATACGGAAGTATTCCGGTATACGGAATTCCTCGACCTGGTCGCGGAGGCCATCGACCTTCCACTCGATCAGTTGGATCAAATTCTTCTCCGGTTTGTAACACATCAAGTACTGTACTATCGAACCATGCTTCCCACTAACTGAAAAAGTTCAAAGATGCATGGCAAACTTTGAACTTTCGCAGATTCCAAATCAGAATCGAATCGGGCTTACGGACAGCAGCAGGCGTTTGGATTCACATTGGCGCAATAATATGCCCCGCAGTAATACTGTGGGTAGCACCAACTTGCTGCACCGGTGACCTTTTTCATTTTGGAATCATCCAATTGCTGGTCCTTCAGATTTGTTAAACTTAACTTTTTCATAAATACATAAGATTTGTGTTCCCCGGTATTTCAAAATGAGGCTTCGGAGATTGGCCAGTGAATCTCAAATGTAACAGATCTATACGTATTTTCCTATATAATATATATGTAATACTGTTAAAAAAGTAAGACTTTAACATCAATAACCATATTTACCAAGCACTTGGGCATTGACGGACCGCGTGCAATAAAAAGCGATAAGGGCGGGAGGGGGGAGGGGACAAGGGAAAGCGTAGGAGGGGCACCAATGTATATCCCTTTGGAATATATGCCCGGGCCGATGACGAAACTGCTGCTTTTACACCTTTTGTTTGGATACAAACTGCCTTACCTTATAGGCCCAGGCTATGAAAACCAATTGCAAGGGCAGCCGAAAATAGGCCGCTTTTTGACTACCGATCGCCGGGGCATCCGAAAAGACGTCCCAAACATGGATGGGTAAAAAGGCCAAAAGCAACAGGAGTATTCCCGTGGCCCCCAGTTTCGCATATTTTGGAACGACCAATGCGATTCCAAAAAGGACCTCCATACTACCGGAGACATTAATGATCGCTTTCTTGAACGGAAGAAAACCGGGCACAAAAGGCTCGTAAAATGCCGGTTTCAAAAAATGTTGTATCCCGGCATACATAAAAAAGATCGCCAATAGGACCTGCAGTATTCTCCAAATTATTTTCATAGAACGGGGTTTGGTCAATAGTGGGGACAACGGGCCACTAGAGCAATAATTTCTCAATGGCCTGTACCGTGCCCGGCCTCAATTTGTTCAAATAAATACCTCCAATTCGAATCCGGACAAGTCGCAAGGTGGGGAAACCCACTGCGGCCGTCATTTTCCGCACCTGCCGAAACTTACCTTCCGTAAGTGTGATGCCGATCCAGGATGTCGGGCGATGGCGCCCCAAACGTATACTCTTGTCCGGCTCGGGAAGGTCGGGGGGAGGTACCAGTCTCTTTGCCATACAGGGCCTGGTCCGGTATTTTTTTCCATCCAACCCTATCACGACTCCTTTTTGTAGCAGGGCTATGGCCTGGTCGGTTATGGTACCGTCCAGTTGTGCACAATATTCCTTTTCCACTCCGGACCGGTTTACGGCATCGCTGAGCCCCCCATCTGTGGACAGCAGCAGCAAGCCCTCCGATTTTTCATCAAGACGGCCTATGCTCATCACTCCGTCCGGAAAAGTATGGAGTTCACCCAAAAACCTTTTTTTTCGCTGTTCCCGGGCGTCATTGGAATGGAATTGGCTCAGCATCCCGAATGGTTTATAGGCCTTGAAATGAACATGCGGTACGGTAGGCATAGGAGCCAAAGGTAGCGATTATTGGGGCAAACACGTATTTGGCACGGGACGTTCGACCATTGTTCGGATCAAAAGCCTTGGAGTGCCAATTGTGTTTTTTTGATTTTTAACCCCGTTGGATGGGGGGCATCTTTTTCGGAAGGGATCTCATCACCCACCGTACCTTGTTTCCAATTGGGCCAGGTAGCGCATCGTCTTTTGCGAAAAGACCCAACCTCTCGAAGGGTTCTTTTTGGCCGCTCTTCTGTATGCTCTAAAAAAGTCGAAGGGACTGTTGAGCAGCTGGATTATTTTTTCCCTTCCATACGTATCCTCAATGAGCATGGACATATGCAAGGCCTCTGGATGTGTGCCAAAATGCAAGGCCTCCGCAACCAGCTTCCCGTTTTTGTCCCGATCGATCCCATCCGCGCACAGCCCGATCAGATGGTCCAATTTTTGGAAGGTGGCCCTTGCCTTGTTATAATGGTTTTTATAGTGAAAGGCATACCAATCCTCTGCCTCCTTCAGGGTATCGGGGGTGGCAATGATACCTTTTTTGTCTATCAGGTCGGCAATGCCTTCAAAGTGCAATTGCCGTATGGTCTTTAGGATATGTTCTTCCCCACCCTCCGCCGGTTTCATGGGCCGACGAATTTTGGAAATGAAGAAATGATGCGCTTCATGGGCAAAAAAGGCGTTGAAATCGATCAACTGCGCAAATGCGATATCCACGGCGATCATTTTGGAATTGGCCTGTCCATCCGGTTCGAATATCCCAAATGCGACCGGGGGATACGATTCTTTGTTTTCCTTGACAAAATTTGCAGGCAAGTAGTTTTGTGTGAGTTTCAGCGCATTTATGAGAATGTCCACTTTCTTTAGACTGTCGATGTATTTATGGATATGGGCCTTGTGGGTGTTTACGTGATCCAAATGCTTGATGATACGCGCTTCGTAATTGTTCTTGGAAAGCGCCCTTTCCTTTTCGTCCTTCAAGGAGGGCATATATGCCAGCATGAACCTTTTTTTAATTTGTTCCGCCCGCCCTCCCTTGGCGATGTAGGCATAGCACGGAGTGGTAAAAAGATGGTCCCATTCCTCAGGGGTGGGCTCGCTGTTCGCGGAAAGTAGTTCCAGCGTTTTCCAAAACTGTTCTACACCTGAATAGTCTACTTGACCGGGCGGCAACATTTTTTGCCCAAAAAGAGCACTTGCGGGAAGTATGGACAGCAGTATGGCCATCCTGACAAGGTGGAATCGTAAAATTGACATCTTTCTATTAAATGGGTTCCTCTATGGATAAGGATGCCCGATAATCGAGATCGTTACATTCGGGAGGTGGAGGATTGGTGTCGGGATGTTCCCGCAACTTTATGAAAACTTTAAAGTTTGCCCGGAAAACTATTGCTATCTTGACTGTAGTAAAAATGTCGGCATGAAGCTGGAAGTGAAATGGATTTTTTTGATCTTGGTGGGAACGGCCTTGGGATGTGGTACGGTTTCCAAAGCCACCTATTCCGAAGCTGAGGTCAGGGCTTTGGACGAACTGCTCGGGCAGCAATCCTTTGAAATTCAATCAGATTGGGCTTTCCCACTAGCCACTGGGAGCCTCAATAGTATTTCCAATGCCGGTTTGTTGCCCCCGGGAAGTGCTGCGAACCGCATTAGTCTGATCGGAAATTCGAACTACCTCAAAATACTGGGCGACAGGGTGGAAGCCTACCTCCCCTATTATGGTGAAAGACAGATGGGAGGAGGGTACGACCGCGGGAGCGATGCCATTCGGTTCGAGGGAGTGCCCAAAGATTACAAGGTCACCAAGGTTGCAAAAACACAGGGCCGCGAAATCCAATTTACCATTACCCGTAGTACCGAGGTCTTTATGGTGACCGTGATAGTGCACCCAAACTTGAGCACCAGCATCAGGGTGAACAGTTCACAGCGTTTTCCCATTCGTTATAGCGGCGAGGCAACTGCCATTTCCGCGGAGTAATTCCCATGGGACATGGGCTGTCGAGAACCTGCCCAATGGCCAGCGGCGTCAATGGGGGTCTTCCCTTCTTTTTTCGTTTTGAACCCGATCGTCCAGATGGGCCCCAGAAACGCCGTGGGGCCGAAGGAGGCATTTCATGACGGTCACCTGTACAAGAAGGAGGTCGAAACGACCGCGGCCCATTGCGGTACGGTACAGTTCAATACACCAATCGTCCAATTCGTTACATTTTATTTTTTAGGGATTGGAATATGGGGCATATTTGTGCCATCATCAATCAAAAAACGAACAATCATGCTCAACGTATCTAAATTTTTCTTATTGCTGCTCTTGAAATTGGCCCTGCTCGTACTTTACATTGGGCCCCAGGAAACCCAGTCACAGATTAGGGGTTCCTCGGTAAATGTAAATACCAGTAAGGGCAAGACCACCATTTCCGTAAAAAATGGTCGAAGGAATAGTTTCTCCCTGGAATATGAAGGTGAAATTACCTTGTCGGATGACGACGAGGACATTGTTGCCATTTCCAGGGGCGGCTATTTGGAAATCAAAAAATCGGCCTTTGGCAACCGAAGGCGCATTTTTATCGAGCCCAACAATGGTGGTGGACTGATCAAAAAATACTATGTTGGAAGTTCGGAGGAAAGCTTTGAATCGGAAGGCAGGAAATGGCTGGCCGAAATCCTTCCCGAAGTCGTTCGGTCGTCCACCCTTGGGGCCAAGCAACGGGTAGATCGAATCTACGGGCAAGGGGGTACGACCGCGGTGCTGCGAGAGGTGGGGAATATGGAGAGCGACCACGTAAAATCGCACTACATCAAACTGCTCCTTAAAAAGAACCCAAAAAACAGCGACTTGGTGGCCATACTCGATGTGATAGGGAAGGATATCAACTCCGATCATCACCAAGCCGATATCCTTAAGCGAAATACCCGGCTCTTTTTGGCAAATGAAAACACCACGGCGGCCTACATCAGGACGGCAGGGAGCATCAATTCAGACCATCACAAGGCCGAAGTGTTGAAGCAATCCATTCGGGACGGTGCCATTTCCGGAGCGCAGATGAAGTCGTTGTTCACCATTACGGAGAGCATCAATTCGGACCACCACAAGGCCAATGTGCTTTTGGAGACAATGAAAAATAGGTCCCTGAACGCTGCCAATACCAATTTGTTGATCTCCACGGCAAGGAACATCCGTTCCGACCACCACAAGGCCCAGGTGTTGAAGGCTGCCCTGTTGTCCCCGGGACTTTCCGAAAGCGGGTACAATACCTTTTTAAAGTCGGTCGGGAGCATCAATTCCGATCATCATGCAGCGAATGTTTTTTCCGCCCTATTGGATAAAAAAATGGATGCCAAATCTTTGGGGGAACTCCTTGAACTGGCCCATCGCAATGTAAGTTCGGATCATCATCAGGCCAACATTCTTAAAAAAGTGGCCAGAACACAGCCTTTGGAAAACGGGAACCTTGAGGTGCTGTTGACCGCCCTGAAAGGGATGAACTCCGACAACCACCAGGCAGATGTTTTCAAACAATTGGCAGGGTTGAATTTTAGTGCGGCCCAATTGACGCATATCCTCAATGCCACCAAGAGTATCAACTCGGATCACCACCAGGCGGAGTCCTTGGCCGCATTTGCCCCTGCGGTGAGGCAAAAGGGCGATGACCTTAAGGAAACCTATCGAAATGCGTGCGGCAGCATCTCGTCCGAGACGCATTATGGAAGGGCCATTCGAGCGATCCAATAACCTGAGCCTTTACTTCTACCGCCAAAATACTACATTATGGTAGCATAATATTGAGTATTTTGGTGGGATGAAGTTGATTTCTGAAGCCATTTTATACCAACCCACCATGCGAAAACACCTTGGTCTGTTTTTTGTAGGATTCCTGCTGGGGGCAGCAACCTATGGTTTTGTCAACTTCAGCGGTTTCCAACACGTCCATGAAATGGTTTTGAGCGGACTTCTGGGGGTTGTCTTAGGGTATGTTGCCCACTTCAGCAATGCTCGGATCAATGCCTTTCTGCCTTGGCAAAAGCAGCCGGGATTTCGCCTGCTGATGGGTGTTTTGTTCCATTTCGGGTTTGGTGCACTGTTGGTCTTTGGGGCGCTTTGGACCTATGGAAAATTACAGGCTGTTCCTTCTCTTTTTTCCGAGGATCCCAATGACGTCTTGGCGAAAATAGGCATTCTGTTGTGCTGTACCGCCGTTCTGTACAATATCTTTTATTTCGCCATCCACTCGTACCACCAGTATGCCAAGGGGCAAGTCCTGGAATTGCAACTGGAGCGGAAACGGACCCAATTGCAACTCAGTGCGTTAAAATCACAATTGAGCCCCCATTTTCTCTTTAACAGCATGAATATCCTTTCTTCCCTTTTTCACAAAGACATTGGAATGGCGGAATCCTTTATCCGGTCCTTGGGAGACTCGTACCAGTACGTACTGAACAAATATGACGATCCGCTGGTGACCGTGGGGGAGGAGCTGACCTTTGTGGAGGCTTACTTTTTTTTGATACGAACGCGTTTCGGGGATGGCCTGACCTTGGATGTACAGTTGCCCTCTTGGGTACTTCAAACCAGGATGCCGCCCCTTACATTGCAGATGTTGGTGGAGAATGCCGTGAAACATAACGTAGTAGGGCCGGACCAAGCTTTGGAGATTCGACTGGGCACTCCCCGGCCGGGGGCGCTAAGCGTGACCAACAATAAGACCATGAAACGTCCGAACATAGATTCCTTGGAGATCGGATTGCGCAATATAGGAGCGCGGTACGAGCTCCTTGCCCGCAAATCGATCGAGGTGATCGACACCCAGGATTTTACGGTACATCTCCCTTTGATCCCATGAAAAAGCTATTTGTGCACCATCCATTTTTTCGACTATTGAGCCCTTTGTTCAGCGGCGCTCTGGTGTACCTGCTTATCTTGCTTATAAACAACAACATAGGACAATTACAGGAGGCATTTCTGGGGCAGGAGCTGTACATGTGTATTGGTCTGGCCTATCTGATCCAGGAGTATTCCAGAATCTCCCTGTTGCTGTTCGAACGGCTGCAAAGGCCCACTTCCTTCCTTTGGAGGCTGGCGCTGCAACTGGTGAGTTCGATCCTTATCTGTATGGGTCTGATCTCCGCGGCCATGTACCTTTATTTTACCAATATGCTGGGGTATACGCCCAATGGTAGGGAACTGTTGATATTCAATAGCATCTTTTCGCTGATCACCATGATCTATTTGGTACTCTATGTGAGCCATCAATTCCTGTACAAGATAAACACGGACCGGATTTCTAGGGAAATGACCGCAAAACAGGAAATCGAGGCGGATTTCCAACAGTACAGAAGAGGAATAAATCCCGAATTGTTGTTCGAAAGCCTAGAGGCCCTATTGGTATTGATGAAGCGTAAACCGGAGGCGGCGGAACGGCTTTCGGACCATTTCTCAAGTGTATACCGCTACATTCTCGCCAAAAAGAAACGGGAGTTGGTACCTTTTTCCGAAGAATTGGATACACTTGCTGAATTGATACAATTATTCATCCATCTACCCTATAGAAAGATTGTTCTGGGAAAGGTAGCGGAATGCGATACCTATGTGGTTCCGGGCAGCCTTCTGACCATCGTTGAAAGAGTGGTCCGAAGCACCATTGTTTCGGAAGAGTCCCAATTGACCCTCGATATTTTGGACACTCCTGGCACCATTCAGGTACAATACCGGCCGGAGGAGGTGTTAAGAGGCGCTTTTCAAACGGAGGACCTGAACGACCTTGCCGGAAATTACCGTTTCTATTCGGACAGGGCCGTTCGTGTTGTAAAAAAAGATTCGTACAAAATAGTGGAAATACCAAAATTGAGTTTGGATGAAAGTAGTCATTCTTGAAGATGAACCCCTAGCGGCTGAAAAGCTGGAACGCTATCTGCTGAAATTTAGTGGGGATATCGAGGTTTTGTGCAAATTGGATTCCCTTGGGAACGCGATTCCCTGGATTGCCGAGCACCAAGATTCCGTGGACCTTTTTTTTATGGACATTCAACTTACCGATGGCCTCAGTTTCGAGATCTTTTCAAAGATCGACGTAAGCAAGCCGGTCATTTTTACCACGGCTTTTGACGAGTTTGCGATTGATGCGTTCAAGGTGAACAGTATTGACTATCTGTTAAAGCCCATTACCTTTACCGATCTGTCCCGAGCCCTAAAAAAATTGGAACAGTTACGGGAACAGCTCTCCGAGCCCATGCAAATCGGTTCCTTGGTGCGGGAACTGGGCAGGAAAGTATATAAAGATCGGTTTCTGGTCCGGATGGGAAACCATATTCATTCCATACCTACCGAAACCATCGCATACTTTTATGCCGAGGGTAGGGACGTGTACTTAAAAAGAAAAAATGGAAAGAAATACCTCATCGAATACACTTTGGAGGTACTGGAAGAACTTTTGGATCCCAAACAGTTCTTTCGGACCAATCGAAGTTTTATCGTACACATCAATGCCATAGTCGATGTGGTAGTATATGCGAACAGGCGATTGAAGCTAACGCTTGATCCCAAAACAGAGGGGGAGGTCGTGGTGAGCAGGGAAAAGGTAAGCTTCTTCAAACAATGGTTTGGGGGAATAGCATAAAAACGCATGTGGAAATCAACATAAAAGGCCTATCCACAAGAAAATGGCCCGGACGGAGGTTCCAGGAACAAGTTCCCAAATCGTACATGGACACCAAGGTGTCCAAAGGTTTTGTAAAATTATTGGACAGTTTTATGTCCATATATTTTACATCAAAAAAGAAAAAACACTTCAAAAAATAGTATAACTGCCATAGTGCGAGTATTTTAAATCAATGGCACGGATTTGGCGTGTTCGGTGAACCGAGACCGATTAAACACGATGACCATGATCAAAAATTATTTCAAAATAGCCTGGAGGACCATTTTAAAGAACAGGGCGACCTTTACCATCAACATTGTGGGACTTTCCCTGGGGATAACCAGCTGTTTGCTCATCACGCTGTTCGTTGTGGATGAGCTTTCCTATGACCGGTTCAATGAAAATTCCGACCGTATGGCACGGGTGCTCCTGAATGCCAAAATGGGCGATGAGATCATTAAGGAATCCACGGTTATGGCCCCAGTGGCCCGTACCTTTGTGGAGGAACTTCCCGAAGTTGTGGATGCGACACGGATCGTTCGCGCAGCGGAACGGACCAAGGTAACCTATAATGGGAATACATTGCGAAAAGGCAAAATGGCGATGGCCGACGCCAACCTGTTCCAGATGTTCAGCCTTGCCCTGATCAAGGGAGATCCCAACACGGTCTTGGACCGCCCCAGGTCCGTAGTCCTTACCCAGGAACAGGCCAAAGCCTACTTTGGGGAGGAGGAACCGTTGGACAAGACCATTCAAATACACGATATCGGGATCTTTGCACCTTCGGGCTATGTGGATAACAGTGGATTTTACACCGTCACCGGGATTATGGAGCAGATTCCCGACAATTCGCATTTTCATTTCGACTTGATCGCCTCCATGGCGAGCAACGCGGATGCCGACAACCAAAGTTGGCTCAGCGGAAGCTACCATACCTATCTCCTGTTTGCCGAAGGTGCCGACCTTGGCGGTATGGAGGCCAAACTGTCGGGGATTACCAAAAAGTATATGGGGCCCCAATTGAAAAAGGGTTTGGGAATGGATTATGGGGAATTTCTAGAGGCCGGAAACCATGTGGGTTTTTTTATGCAGCCCTTGACCGATATCCATCTTCATTCGGAACTAAGCGGGCAGTTGGAGCAGGGAGGACAGGCGGGTACGGTTTATATGTTCGCCGCGATAGCACTGTTTATGTTGCTGATCGCCTGTTTTAATTTCATGAACCTTTCCACCGCAGGGGCCTCAAAAAGACTAAAGGAAATTGGCATACGAAAGGTGTTGGGCTCCGATAGAAAGCGATTGGTCACCCAGTTCCTTACCGAGTCGTTCATGGCGACATTCCTGGCCATGGGCATTGGTCTGCTGCTCTTTTTGCTGGCTTTGCCTTATTTTAATCAATTGTCGGGTAAATCGTTGACCTATGATTTGCTGCTGAACCCCCGGGTCATGGTCGCTTTGGTGGGATTGACCGCACTGGTAAGCTTGATGGCCGGAGGGTATCCTGCTTTTTTTATGTCTTCCTTTAAGCCCATTCAGGCACTCAAAAATAAATTTTCCTTTGTTGGTGGCAAAGGTGTTCGAAGCGGCTTGGTGGTTTTTCAATTTGCCATATCCATAAGTCTGATCATCGGTACCCTGGTGGTGGGGCGGCAAATGGATTTTATCCAAAACAAGGACCTGGGATACGATAGGGAGGAGTTGATCGTGGTACGGGACGCCGGATTGTTGGGCAACGACTTTGGCCCGTTCAGGGAAGAACTTCGGAAAGATCCACGAATCCTGAACATGACCACTTCCGCTTTTGTACCGGCCGGCCCCACCGATACCAATGGCGCCACACTTTATTCCAAACGTGATCCCACCCAACAATTGCGGACCAAGGTGTTCAATATTGATGAGGAATACCTGCCTACCCTGGGGATAAAGCTCTTGAAGGGACGAAACTTTTCCAAGGATTTTGGATCGGAGCAAAACAACATCATCATCAACGAGACGGCCGTTAAGACCTTTGGTCTGGATGGTAACCCTGTAGGGCAGACGCTGGTCGAGTCGACCGATCTGGAAGGGGGAAGGGCAACACTTACCATAGTGGGCGTAGTGAAGGATTTTCACTCCAGGTCCCTACACGAACCCATACAGCCCCTTTTGATGAAGTATAATCCGTATTACGGGCTGATCGTCAAGGCCAAAGCGGGCGATATTGCCGACCTTATAGCGCTAATGGAAAATCGATGGAAATCTTTTGGCAGCAAAGAGGTCTTTGGCTATGCCTTGCTCGATGAACTGTATAATGAGACCTATCTTCGGGAACGGAACATGAACAGCATATTGCAGTACTTTTCGTTCCTTACCATTTTCGTGGCCTGTCTGGGCCTCTTTGGCCTGGTCACCTTTACCGCCCAGCAACGATTTAAGGAAATTGGGATTCGAAAGGTCCTGGGATCTTCTGTCCCACAGATTGTGGTGATGCTCGCCAAGGATTTTTTGAAGTTGGTGTTGATTTCCATGCTGATCGCCTTCCCCTTTGGGTATTATGCCATGGACAAATGGCTCCAGGGATTTGCGTACAGCATTGATATAGACTGGTGGATTTTTGCCGTTGCGGGCGTAGTGACCGTGCTGATCGCATTTTTGACGATAAGTTTCAGAAGTATAAAGGCGGCATTGGCCAATCCGGTGCAGAGCTTACGGATGGAGTAGCAAATGATCGGAACGGACAATACACCTGGATAAACCAAGGGTTTCTTGATGGGGCAAATGGTATACCTACTTCTTGATTTCGGAAAGCCGGGCCAGCAATTCCAATTGTCAGATCTTGTAGGTACGAGATGAGAAGGGCCGTCCATGCTGTTGGATATCCATGGCAATGGCAGGACATATTGGAGAAAAAAGTTCTTCCCCGGGCAACCTTTTAGGTGATATGGACGTCTAGAGAAGTAAGCGGTACGCCCCGTTTGATCGCTAGGATCTTAATGCTCGTGCCCCGGATTTTATGGACATCAAAAACGAACTGAAAATGAAAAAAACAACAATTATTGTACTTATCGGACTTTTGACGATGTCCACATTGACTGCACAGCATTCGGAACAGCGGGAACTCGAAGATTTTCACAGGGTACAATTGGACGGGAACATCAGGCTATTCCTGATTCAGGGCGAATACCCATCGGTTCTTCTCGAAACCAGAAGGGAAAGGCATTTGCAGGATTACGTGACCGAAGTACGCAATGGCACGTTGCACCTCTACTTCAAGAACAAACACCATAACGATCATAAGGTAAAAGTATATCTCAACCACACGGGAATCGACAACCTCCATATGGACGGTTTCGTACGGCTGAGGTCCGATGATCCCATATCGGAGGAAACTCTTACCATTAAAGGGGACGGTTTTATTACCGGACGGGTGGCCGTAGACGTGGAAGATCTGCAAATTAACCTGGACGGCTTCACCAGCTTTACCGTTTCCGGAACGGCCCAACGGGCGAATTTGCGTGTTGATGGTTTTGGCAAGATCGATGCAAAACACTTGGAAGTGGGAAGCGTGCGCAAATCTGGGGACGGACTTACCATGATCAGGCTTGACCCTGACCGGTAACCCAAAGAAAATGGGTCCTAGGCGGGCTTTGGAGCTAAATTGCTTCTTGCAGCAACATAATTTTTTGATCGAGCTCACGCTGTAATGTGCTGTTGGTCAATCCGTCTTTTGAGAAATTGATATGGAAAGAGGGTAGGGAGAAGTCGGCGACGATGTTTCCGCCCAAATGGGGAAACGAGGATTTGGCAGCTTGCAGCACACTTGTGCCGCCCCTTGCTCCCGGAGAGGTGGCCATTAACAACATGGGTTTCCCTTTCCATACGTTCTTGTCGATTCTGGACAACCAATCATAGGCATTTTTGAAGGCGGCGGTATAGGAACCATTGTGTTCGCCAAGTGAAATTATCAGTCCATCCGCCGACTCAAAAAGGGCATCGAGTTTCGTGGCGTCCTCCGGAATGCCATTTTCAGTTTCTGTGTCTATACCGTAAAGGGGTAGCTTAAAATCGTTGAGATCAAGGATCAAGGGCGCTACATTCTCCATTCGCCCGGCAGCGTAGGCCACCAGCGACTTATTGATGGATTTCTTACTGTTGCTCCCACCCAGTGCAATTATTTTCTTCATACTAATTTCCCTTGAGTTTTTGTATCAATAACCTCAGCGTTTCCAATTCTTCCAAAGAAAGATTTTGCATCATCGGTTTATGAAAACCTTCGACTTTTTTATCCAGTTTTTTTAATAGTTCCGATCCTTCTTTGGTAATGACAATATCCATTTTACGTCGGTCATCCGGACAAAGAGTGCGTTCTACCAGCCCTTTTGTGCACAATTTGTCAACAATTCGGGTTACGTTGCTCGAACGCTGCACCATTTGTTCCAAGATGGTGTTGACCGAAACGGGCCGACCTTTGGCGCCACGCAGTATCCGAAGTACGTTGAACTGCGGTTCATAGATGTCATATTCCTTGAGCTCCTTGGATATCGAATCGGTGATCCAATGTCCGGTCCGTATTATTTCGTGAACCGTGTTGTAGTATCCGTCCATTACATGTACATTAATTGTTGATACAAACCTATAAATTATTTTTCAAGCGCCCATGGCCCTGGAAGTTTCTTAGGAGGCAATATATGCTGAAGACAGCTGATTCGATTCAGAGGTAAGCGATATGTGGCCCAGAGGTTTTCACGGTCCATGAACCAGATTGCCCCCCCTTTGGAAGTTAAATCAGGTATAGGGCGATAATAAGAACATTGAATACAACGCTGACAAGCAGGAGGTTGAACACGATCCTAGGTTTTTGTTGGGCCAAAACCGCACCGTTAAAACCCATACATAGAATCGTCACCAAAAAAAGCTGGGCCAAAAGTGCCATTTTGGAGGCATTGCCCATTAGGATCAACATGGCCGCAACCGACCCGATACAGCTTTGCCCGATAATAGCAATCGCGGCATAGCCCATTTGTTCCTTTTTGAACTCTTCCAGTAGGGAATGGTATAGTTTCGAACTATGGCGGCGTATTCCGGAATGGCTTGCCCGTTCTCTTTTTATGGTACCCTGCATTGGGGTTTTCGTAAAATTTTGTTTTGCTGGGATCTCGTATTTTTCCATAATGTGGCGTTTTGTTCTAAATGTCGGGGCATACCAAGGATTGCTATGCCAAAGGTCTTGGGTCACGGTTTCTGTGTTGGGCGATTTTATGCTGGAACATATCGGCAATTTTGACCGCTCTCCACTTGGCCTCGTCGGCAATGGGGCCGACAAAATTTTCATCGATCGTCTTGTGGAAAAGGAACAGCCATCGTTCAAAATGTGCTTCAGAAACGGGTAGATTGATATGATGTACCAAGGGATTTCCCCGATAAGCGGTTTCATGGAACAGGACCGTTTGCCAAAAGCGGTACATTTTGTCGAGGTGTTCCGGCCAATTTTCCCTGATGGCCCCATTGAAAATGCCCCCTAAAATGGCATCTTTTCTGACTGCGGAATAGAAAGTATCCACCATCAATTCGATATCCTTTCGCGTTTTTATTTCCTTTACCATTAAAAGCTATTTTTTAATGTTTAACGTTTTGTTTGGCTCTTCCCGGGCAGCCTTTTAATCTGATATTATGACCTTTTTATCAAAATTAAGATCAATTTTTTTATCGTTTAAGACAGGTTTGCCCCAGTTCCAGACCACTGGCCAATTCGAATAGACTGGTATTTTCGAGCATCCGTTTTAACTCTTCCCTAACGACGGCGAATTTTTCATGGATGGGACACGGTCTCTTTTCATTGCATCTCTTAAGTCCAAGTCCACAGCCTTCATATACCGAGTTTCCGTCTATTGCGAATACGATGGCACTGAGTTTAAGGGCATCGATTCGTTCTTCCTCGATCTGAAAACCACCTGTTGGGCCCTTTACGGAATCCAACAGGCCGGCTTTTGCCAGTTGATGTAGGATCTTAGCGGTAAAGGCCGTGGGGGAATCGATTTCCTCCGCGATATCCTTTAGGCTTACACGTCGATGCTGCAGGGATTGCTGTGCGATATAAACGCAGGCCTTTATTCCGTATTCACATGCTTTGGAAAACATTGGGTCCAAGTTAAAGATCGGTGTAAAGATAGGTCTTTTTTTATTTCTGACAAACTTGTCAGAAATAAACGGTGCAGTTGGGTATTGTCGGAATGGGGGAGAACGGACACTGATCGTCCCAAGCGCATCGTTCACCGAGAAGTTGGTGCCGTTCACTGAAAACCGCCGGGAGCGATTCAACCTTTGGCCGGGTCTGTCGTCCAATGGGAAGGAGGTAACGAGCGCGCTCTTTGCCGCCCCAAAACGGTATCAGCATGAAGCAGGACATAAAACCACGGATACAGGGTTACGATCCCATTTCGTTGGAAGAAATGAACGGAACGGCCCTGATGAAACGGACCGATACCAAGTTCTTGGTTCCGTTGTCCCTACTGGCGCCACTATTGGCAGCGCTTGAAAGGGAGTATAGGATATTGGAGGTAAACGGAAAGCGGGTCATGCGGTATTCCTCCCTGTATTTTGATACGGTCGACAATAGGTTCTACCACGACCACCACAATGGAAAAAACAACCGGACGAAGATCAGGATCCGAAAATATGTGGATTCTGGTCGTTGCTTTCTCGAAGTAAAGCGGAAGAACGCTAAGGGGGTAACCGATAAATCCAGAACGGCAATCCATGATTTTGAGTTCGACCTATCGGAATCGGCCATGGACTTTATTACGGAAATGACCTCACGAACCTATGATCTGACCCCCAGGATGTGGAACGACTTCAGCCGAATCACTTTGGTGAATACGGCCGAACAGGAAAGGGTCACCATAGATTTAGGGCTTTCCTTTAGCATGGACGTGTTTGAAAAGCGCTTTGACGACCTGGTCATTGTAGAGGTAAAACAGGAGCGATTTAAAAGAAGTTCGCCCATTGTCCAGGTGCTGAGATCGTTCAAACACCATCCGTACAGCATCAGCAAATACTGCGTTGGGATGGTGGTCCTCTACAAGGGGTTGAAGTACAACAGGTTCAAGCGAAAATTGATCAGAATAAAAAAGATAGCGAATTGACTATGGAATTTTTGGACATCCCCATTTTTGACGACGATTTTTTCAAGATGCTGTTCCGCTTTGGGATCAACATCATCTTTTTGACCCAGATCATCTGGTTCCTTTACTATAAAAAATCAAAACGAAAAGATTATCTGTTCACCTATTACATGATCAGCATCATCGTTTTCTTCCTGTGCTTTACGCTCAAAAAGTACGAACTGGATATTGGCATGGCCCTGGGGCTGTTCGCCATTTTCGGAATTATCCGCTACCGCACCGATCCCATTGCCATCAAGGAAATGACCTATTTGTTCGTGGTCATCGGGGTGTCCGTCATCAACGCGCTGGCCAACAGCAAGATGAGCTATGCGGAGATCATTACCGGAAATCTGATCATCGTGATTTCCATCACCCTCATTGAAAGGTACTGGCTCCTACAACACGAAGTGTCCAAACAGATCGTCTATGAGAACATGGAAAACATTGGCCCCGAGCGGTACGCTGCACTGAAATTGGACCTGGAACGTAGGACGGGCCTTTCCATCAACAGGGTCACCATCGGGGATATCGATTTTTTAAAGGATACCGCCGTCATAACCATTTATTACTACAACGGAACCTAACATCAAGAGCAGACCCTTATGAAGCGCATGGAACGCAGCTTGTTATCGATTTCAATATTGGCCCTTTTTACTGTGGGCCCGGGGCACGCCCAGGAAGTTAGGGACCTGGAGTCCTGGACCACGATCGGACTGGAATACGAGCCCCATAAAAAGTGGTCGATGGGCCTGGAAGGACAGTTACGGTTGGACAACAACAGTTCCGAAATAGATGAGTATTTCGGGCAATTGGAGGCGGAATACATGCTTTTCAGAGGCCTTGGGCTGGGGGGCGGGATCCGTTATATCCGGGAGAACGACAACGAAGGGAACGTACAGGGGTACGAAAACCACTTTAGGTTTCACTTGGATGCCAAATATAAACACAAAATCAAGGATTTCTCCCTGGGTTATAGGCTCCGCTATCAGAACAGAAACGAATTGGGCCTCTCCACAGATGACGGGGACTTTACAGTACAGCGTGTCCGTTTAAGGGGCTCACTGGGCTACAACATCAAAGGATGGAAACTGGATCCGAAGTTTTCGGCCGAGTTGTTCAACCGATTTCAAAACGGGGGTACCAATGGTTTCGACAAATATCGTTTGACCCTGGGAACGGAGTACAAAATGAGACAGTTCGGAAAACTGGGCCTGTTCTATCGCATGGAAAAGGACATCGACACCGACCTTCCTAAAACTAGCCACATTATTGGACTGAAATACATATACACCTTAAAATAAATGATTATGGGAACAATACACCTGAAAACACCTTTTTATCTGTCATTGGCATTTTTGTGCCTGTCCTGTCAGAAGGATGCGACCGTTTCGGATACCGAAGCAGCGGCCGACCCTGGGACAGAGGTCATCGCCGGGGAGGGCCTGGCCGATTGGACCACCGAAACCCATTCCAACGAAGCGGTGGCCGATTACAGTACCGTTTTTGACCAGAGCAAGGTCAATCGATTGGATATTGTGCTCAGCGCAGAGGAATATGCGACCATGCAGAGCGATCTGGCCGGCTTGGCCGCCTCCAGTGGAGGGCCGGGAGGTGGAGGTCCTGGAGGAGGTGGTGGGGGAAACTTTGCCGATGAGAATCCGGTCTATGTTGCGGCCGATCTGTTTTTTAACGGCATCCAGTGGTACGAGGTGGGGCTGCGGTACAAGGGGAACTCCAGTCTGTATTCTTCGTACCAAGCGGGAATCGGAAAACTTCCGTTGCGGCTGAAGTTCGACAAGTTCGAGGATGAGTACCCCGAAATCAAGAACCAACGCTTTTACGGCTTTAAGGACATTTCATTGAGCAACAACTACAAGGATGCATCCTTCATGCGCGAAAAGACCGCCACCGACATATTCAGGGAGTTTGGGGTCAAAGCACCCCGATCGGCCTATTACGAGGTCTATGTGGATGCGGGGGAAGGCCCGACCTATTTTGGCCTGTACACCATGGTGGAAGTGGTGTTCGACACCATGCTGGCCGAACAGTTTGGGAGCGATTCGGGAAACTGCTACAAACCCGATGGCGAAGGGGCCCGATTTGGGGCGACCGGGTTCAATCTGGACGATTTTGAAAAAAAGACCAACGAGGACGAGGCCGATTGGAGCGATATCCAAGAGCTGTACGACGTCCTGCACGCGGCGACCAGGACCACAGATGGGGAACAGTGGAAAACCGATCTGGAAGCCGTCTTCGACGTGGATGGCTTTATGAAGTACCTGGCCGTGAACAATACCATCCAAAACTGGGACACCTATGGCCGGATGACCCATAATTATTACCTGTACCACGATCCGGCCGACGGTTTGATCAAATGGATCCCCTGGGACAACAACGAGGCCTTTACCGAAAGCGGTCCCCAAGGACCGCTATCCCTTGGAATGGACGAAGTGACCGACGATTGGCCCTTGATTTCGTATTTGATCGCGGTGGACGACTACCGGGCGATCTACGACAACTATGTCGCACAATTTATCGAGGGAACCTTCGAACCTTCCAAGATGGACGCGCAGTACAGTGGTCTGAATGGACTGATTTCATCCTCGGCCACGACAGAGACCGCAGGGTACACCTTTCTAAACGGTAGCGGGAACTATGCCAGTGCCATAGCGGAGATCAAGGCGCACTGCGTCTCCAGGAACGCGGCCGCCATTGCCTATTTGGAATGATCCGATAGGGAACGAAATACAGGTGGCTTTAATTATTTTAATAGCTTTACCATACCGTCAAGGCTAGAGGTATGGAGTTCAACCTATTGAAAATACTGTTCATAGTACTGTGTTTTCAATCCGCGTTCATTTCATTCTTTCTGTTCCAGAGCAAAAAGGGAAAACGCCTGGGCAACCGTATGCTTGCCCTGGTGTTCCTGATGCTTTCCATTGCCCTGGTCAACCTCTATTGGACGGTGTTCGGCATCGAGACCAATTTCCCGCGACTGCTCTTTATCGACGATACCTTTATGTTTGCCTATGGCCCGCTGTTGTACCTTTTCACGCAATCGGCCTTGTTCAAGGAATACCGTCTCAAAAGGTGCCACCTGTTCCATTTTATCCCGTTCCTGCTCTTTGTCTGTATCATGGTACTCCTGCTGTCGAATGTGGACCCGGAATCGCTGTACCGTTCCATGCGGCTGGCCGAAAACCAGAATATCCCATGGTATGTCAAGATCGGGGGGCTGTTGATGTTGCTCCATGTGCTGTGCTACCTCCTCCTATCGAAATGGGAGGTCAAACGTGTTCTGGACAGCGCCCTTCAATCCCGATCCACCATTGACCAGGGACATATCAAGACGCTAAGGTTCCTGCTCAACAGCTTCATCCTGCTCTTTGGTATATCCCTGGTACATGCCTTTTTACCGTTCCTCGGCTTTAAGAACGGATTGTTGTTCAGCCTGTTGGCCATGGTCCTCTTTCTATTTTATTTTATCAATTCGGTGGTATTGAAAATGCTGAACCGGGCCACCCAGGACAGCGGACTGATCACCCAGACCCGTTTTGGGGCCAAGGGAAAATATGCCGCGACCAAGCTGGAACCCCAAGAACTGGAGGCCTATAAGACCAAGGTCTGGGAGTATATGGTGGCCGAGGAACGGTACCTGGACAGCGACCTAAAGATCGATGACCTGGCCCTTGAGCTCGATCTACCGCCCAAAAAACTCTCCCAAATAATCAATGAAGGCTATTCCTGTAATTTTTTCGATTTTGTGAACAGGTTCCGGGTGGAGGCTGCCAAGGTCTTGCTCTCCAATCGGGCCGATGCCAAACGGACCGTCCTGGAAGTGTTGTACGATTCGGGCTTTAACTCCAAGTCTTCCTTCAATACCGCCTTCAAAAAGTTCACGGGGCTCACCCCGACCGAATACAAGAACCGTTTGTAAAAGCGTTCGATTTTCTGATGTCGGTCGACCGGGGGCGTTGCGTTTCGTACCCTTGCATCCAATCATAAAACATGAAGGCATGCAACGATTAAGACAACTATTACAAACGAACAAATGGGCCAAAACAATGGAATTGATCCTAGTTTTTTTGGTCGCGGGCATCATCATCAAAATTTTTGTAAAACCGGACAACGATGCCCTGATCTATAACCAGGCCGTGGTCTGGGTGGCCAATGTGGTCATGTTGGCCCTGGTATGGGCGGGCCTGAAGCTCCGAGGCGAAGATGTAGGGCACTTTGGCCTGGGTCTTAAAAAAGTGGGCCCGAAAGAGGCCTTGCGGGTATTTCTGTGGTCGTTGTTGGTCTTTGTGCTGGCCTTGGCGGGCTTTGTTGTGGGGTCGATCATCATGGCGAACCTTTTAGGCGTTCCCGAAAATGCAGATATGGGGGGCTATGCCTTTTTGAAGGACAACCTGGGGATGCTCATTTTGTCCTGTGTCGGGGTCTATATCGTTTCTTCCTTTGGGGAAGAAGTGGTCTATAGGGCGTTTCTGATCAACCGTATTTCCGAACTGGGCTGGGGCGGCAAAAAGGGGGAGGGCATTGCGGTGGTCATCAGTGCTATTGTCTTTGGCCTGGCCCACTATAGCTGGGGACCTATGGGAATTGTACAAACGGCCTTTATGGGCCTGGTGTTGGGGCTGTGCTATGTGGCCCTGAAAAAAAGGCTCTGGATCTTGGTTTTGGCACACGTCTATCTGGACACCCTGTTGCTGCTCCAAATATACTTTGCATAGTGCGGGGAGAGAGCGGCAAGAAGGGAATCTCGCCCACTTTTTTATAAGATGGCACCCGGCTAACGATCAAAGGCATCCTCGAATACGGCCCTTCCCTGGGCATCGGAAAGTCTGGCGTGGTCGATGGAGCCGGTACCGTCAAAGATATACGTCAGCCCCATGATCTTGCCAAAGTCCTCTCCAAAGGTTTCCGAATAGGCCAATTGCCCGTTTATCCGGATCTCTGCATGTTTGTTCTTGACCCTGATACCAATTTCCTGCCAATCGTACAGGTCCTGCCCCAATAGGGAAAGGTCGTTGTCCTTTCCATTTCGGGTGATTTCCCCCATTTTGTACGCCCCATGGATCTCGCAGCCCTTTCGGACCATGTCAACATAAAAGATGTGCTTTTCGGTGACGATGTACACCTTGAACCAGGGACAGTTGGAATCGACGACTCGATCGACCTTGGCGCGGGTCATAAAATCAAAATTGTTGGAAGAGATCCCGAACACCTCGCTCAAGGTCACCCGGGTGATAAAACGTTTTGAGAGGTCCACGTTCCGTTTCCGGAGCAGTTGCTCGGACAGCTGCAATTGCCCATCGGCGATATAGGACTCTCCCATGAAATCGATGAACCGTTCATCGGACGAGCTGTAATAGGAGTGGGCCTCCCATCCATCGCTGAGGATATGTATGGGCTGTTGGGCAACAACGCTGTCGTTGGCAATGAGCCGCGCCCGGTGGTAGCCCGATTCGTAATAAATGCTGGAAAAGACCGTTTTGGCCGGGTCTATCCTCTCCCTCCGCCAAACGTTCCAGGACTGTTGGATAAAAAAGCTGTCGGCCTCGATATGGGACACATTGTACTTGAAAATGGAGGTGACCGGTACCCCCTTGAACCGGGTCTTGTCCGCTGTAAAGGTTATGGGACCGTTTACGACCACCCCGCTATGGTTGGGAACGGGATCATTTCGGGTATATAGGACGAGCAAGGGCACTGCGGCCAGGACGAGGAATGGCAGGCCTATCTTCCACCATCTGTGCCCAAGGGGCCCTTGCATGGGCCAGGAACCCCGGCCCAGTGCCCGTTGAGAGGTCGTGTTTCCCTTGTTCCGCAATTTGAAGTGCTGCCAATTGTCATAATCGAGCACACTGACCAGTGCATTGAGGGTGGCCAGTTGGGGGCCTTGCTTGAAATCGTTCTTCCAAAGCCGTTTCAAGGTCGATAGGCTGATGTACACCCCTTTTTCGGTTTCGATGTAATTGGAAAGGAGTTCCAGGTCTTTTTGGGTATGTCCGTTCCCGTTTCCGAAAGAAAACTTTTCTTCCAGCTGCTTTTTACAGAGTTCTATATAATCGGTTTCCGAATACGGCATCGTAGCGCAAATTTAATCCAAATCGAGGTAAAATGGCACGCTGTCCAAAGAATGACCCAACTTTGACCGGCTTAAGACCTACTTTAAAACGGGTACTTCGCAGAGTGATGGATATCTTTGGCAAAAACATAAAATCATGCAATCAATCACGAACACTTTAATGGTGCTGTGCCTGATGGGTACGGCAGTTGTACACGCACAATCGGGAAATGGTCTGGAAATGGACCCCGAAAACTGGTCGGTCTATAACCGGGAGGTATCCTTTGATGGGGGAACGGCACATTTGAATGCCAAGGCAAACGATGGGCTGTTGTGGCTCAAGGACGCCCCATTTAAAAACGGTACGATAGAACTCGACATCAAGGGAAGGGACACCCCAGGGAGAAGTTTTGTCGGGCTGGCCTTTCACGGTCGGGACAATGAGACCTTTGACGGGGTCTATTTCCGCCCGTTCAACTTTAAGAACCCACAGAAGAAATCGCACGCCATCCAGTACATCGCGATGCCTGAAAACGATTGGTCCAGCTTGCGCAAGGCTTTTCCCGGAAAATATGAGAGCAGTATGGATCCGGTTCCGGAAGTGGTCGACGATTGGTTCCATGTGAAGGTGGTGGTCGACCATCCCAAAGTTACGGTCTACGTCAATGGATCCAGTTCCCCGACCCTGGGGATAGAACAGATCAGTACAAGAAAGACTGGCAAGGTCGGTTTTTGGGTGGGCAACGGCTCGGAAGGCTGGTTCAAGAATCTAAAAATTACGGAAAGCCATTAACGCCCATAGGCTTGCCAAGTAAACCAGGGAGATTTACTGAGTAACTCTTGGGGACTTACTGGGTAACTCTTGGAGACTTACTGAGTGACTTTAAAAAAACCAAAAAAGGCCCTCGAGAGGTGCTATTGTACATCCCGGAAGTACCTTGTGGACTTGAATATTTGAATATCTTTACCTAAGCGATAACACTACATACTATGACAGTCTTCAAAATTATGATCGGCAACATGGCCCGACGTTTTCCAGGGCTGCTGTTTGCACTGTCCGTTGTGGGCCTTCAAGGCCAGACCGGTTTGGACCGGGGAAGCGGGGATCGATCTGACACCGGCTTACCAGTACTAAAGGATTGGTTTCTTTCGACCGGCGACTGGCAGAACGATCCACAACTGTATGTCCGCGAATTTGGGACCGGTACCGAGACGGTTATCATGCTCCACGGTGGGTGGGGGGCGGAACACAGTGGACTGGTCGAGGCTGTGGTTTCCTTGAAAACGGAATATCGTTTTGTATTTTATGACCAGCGGGGATCTTTACGCTCGCCCTTTCCAGATTCCTTGATTACCTTCGATCGTCATATACAAGATCTGGAATTTTTGCGAAAAGAACTGGACCAGGACCAGCTTACTTTGGTCGGTCATTCCATGGGAGCGGTCCTGGCCAGTGCCTATGCCAAAAAATATCCCAAGCGGATAAAAAGACTGGTGCTAATGGCTCCGGCCCACCTCAAAAATCCCATCCCGGAAGAGGATAGTGAAATACGGCAACAACAGTCCAAACGGTTCGAGGCCTTTATGGACCGGCCAGGGGTACAAAGGGAGCTCGACGCTTTGCAACTCAATAGGGAAAGCCCCTCTTTGTCCTCCCGGGAGCAGACCGCCAAGTTCCGCATCAATTTTGCAAAAAGGATGCTCTATGACGTCGGCAATTGGTCCGGCCTTGCCGGAGGGAGGGCACTATACCAGGGCCATGTTTTTGGGCTTACCGCCAATAGCTATCCAACAGCGGGCTGGAACTACCTCGAAGCGTTCGCAAAGGAAGAGTATCCGGTGATCATTATCGCCGGAGACCATGATTTTTTGGATATGGGGAACCTGTTGATCAAAAAATGGACCGCGGCCCATCCTGAAATTGCATTGCACATTATCAAAAATGCGGGACATATGCTCTGGATCGACCAGGCAGAAGCGACCACCAAGGCCTTAAGACAGGGATTGGGGCGCTAGGGGAAGGAGAAGCGGGCCTTTAAGACCACAACGGAAACGATCCTGTTTTTGGATTCTGGGAAATTCCTTTCGAGATCATGCCCTGACCTCCTGTTTTATAAATTCCCTTGGGGTCATGTTCATTTGCTTTCTGAAGGCGGCGTTAAAGCTCGATTTCGATCGAAAACCGGCCTGATTGGCAATGGCCTCAATGGTCAGGTATCGGTTGTGTTCATCCCCCAAGCGCTTTTTCACCTCGTCCACACGGTATTGGTTGACAAAATCGTAAAAGTTTTTCTTAAGGGAATTGTTCAAAAGGGCACTCAGGTACTTTGGGTTTACATCGAGGGCAGAAGCCAGGATATCCAGACTCAGGTTGGGGTCCAGGTACAGTTTCTGGTCCACCATCAATAGGTTCAATTTGTCCTTTAGGCTCGAAAGGCCCGCTTCGTCCACGCCCTGGTTCCCGTTCGATACGTTGATGCTTTTGTTGAGCAGGAAGAATTTCAGATTGGAGACCACTTCGGTCCCCAGCCATATCAGCACTACGGCGATGAACAACCACAGCGGATTGTACGAAAGTGTGGTGACCCCGAAGTCGTATAGTGCAAAATTTGCAAGGACCATAAAGCCCCAGAACAGGAACAGACCGGCCATTCCTACCAAAAACCGGAACACCCATGCCGTGAAGGTTACGTTCCTGATAGGGTGCGCGATTTTCCACTGGACAAAAAGGCGGTGGGCGAAAAACAGATAGGCCATCCCCATAAAAATGGACAGTATTTGTTCCATATGGCCGAACCGGATCTCAAAAGGAGTGGCCATAAACTGTTCTTTGATCTGCCCAGGCATCACGAACAGTAGGGCGTAATAGAGGAACATCGCCCCGGCTGGCAGAAAGTGCAGTCCGTACTTTGGCTTCCATCTAAAAGGGTTTGCCACCAAACTTTTGATATATAGGAAGGTCAGGGGCCCCAACAAAAGGATAAAGGAGATGGGGGTGAACAGACTTTTATAAGTGCTGGTCAAGCCATAGTTTACACCGAACAACTGGTTCTTGAAACCGTATAGGGAAAGGACGAGGATGATTCCGGAGAGAAAGACATTGAGCGACTTCCCCTTGGTGCTCTTGAACAACAGGAAAAAGGACAATAGGATGCCCGCTGCGAACACGGGGTAGATGATCTTGGTATAGAGTTGTCCCAGCATTCCCGCTTCCAAAAAAGGGGCGAGCCGTTGATCTGCCATCAGGGCCGCACCTTGGGGCACTTGTACCAAGGGCATTTTGCAGGTGGGGCAGGAACCCACGTTGCTGAAGCGCAGGGTGTCCTGGTTACAACCGCATGGGGGACAGCGGTATTCGATTCTTTCCATTGTCGGCGCGCCCGCATCCTGATGGGCATGGCCGCTTAGGTGAAAAAGTGCAAAACATATGACCCAAAGTGAAATCTTCATGTGACCCGCGGCTTAGACTTTTTGTAGGACCCAAGACAGGTCCTTTATAAAATTAGCGAATACTGTTCTAAAGATTCTGTTAAATATCCATAAACAAACTGTCCCAGAACCAAGGCCTCCATTTTTAAAACATCGAAAATTGTTTGGTGATCACCCGCCAGCCGCTATCAAATCGGTACAGCGTCAAATAATCAATATACTTTAGTTTCCCTTCCTCATGGAGGATCAACTTCACCACCGCGGTCTGCCCCTCATGATCTATATGCGCAAATTCCCAGCTAACGGCTTTTTTGGGCAGGTTTCTTTTTCGAACGCTCTGGATGTCCTCCAACCATTCCGAGCGCGTGCGGATGTAGAACGTGCTTTGGTACAGTACGTACATATGGAAATCCTCATGGAACCCCTCCTTTATACGGTTCAGGTCCCCATCGAGGTACAAGGGGGCAATATAGCACTCCAGGACCAACTTTTTAAGGCCGTCCTTTGTAGGGTTTTCTTGGGCGGACAGGCAAGGGACCATCAAAAGAAAGCATATTAAAAGAAGCTTGGGAACCATACCCTCAAATTAACACAACCCCCTTTTCGAATCCTTTCCGGACCCTGTCCAAAATGTACGAATGCTTCCAAACGTACAAAAAAGATGGAAGTATGCCGTCGGCTTTTGCCCTTGCCCCATTTTTGGATGGACGGGAATCCCTACCTTTAAACAAGAACTGGAAACATCCAAGACCATCCATGGGACCAAAGAGCTGTACTTTTTTGAGATGTTTATATAGTTGGGCGCTACTGCTGACCCTGTCCCCGGTTCTTGCACAAACAGGCGACTACTTTCCAAGGGAAGCCTGGCGCACGGCAGCACCAGGTCAACAGGGAATGGACACCAAAGGGCTGACGGAGTTCATCGCATTGCTACGGGCCGGGGACCTGCAAAAGCCGATAAGTTCCTTTGCCATTGTGAAAAATGGTTATTTGATCGTAGATGAGACCTTTGGCAACTATGACGGAACAAGGCCGCACACCCTTCAGTCGGTCACCAAGAGCATCACCGCGACTTTGGTCGGGGCCGCACTCCAAAACGGGTTCATAGGGAGCCTGGATCAAAAGGTGCTCTCCTTTTTTCCAGAATATGAACGCATCGACCATCTCGACGAGCATAAGAAAGCCATGACCCTGGAGCATGCATTGACCATGCGAACCGGACAGGCATGGACGGGCGAACGCCATCTAGGTCCCCTTAACAGGTACCCGGGCGACAGGATGAAGTATGTGCTGGATTATCAAATGGAGACGCGGCCCGGAAAGAAATGGTACTACAATAGCGGTATTGCCATTCTCTTGGGCGGGCTGCTGCAAAATGCCACCGGGATGTCGACCCAGGATTTCGCCCAGCGATACCTTTTTGATCCCCTGCATATCGGGGATGCCCAATGGCGCTGGGGCCACAAGGGGATACCCCATACGGGAGGGGGTCTATACCTCAAGCCCCATGACATGGCCAAAATAGGGTATCTGTACCTGCGCAATGGCAGGTGGGGGGACAAGCAACTGTTGCCTAAGTGGTGGGTGAAGAGAGCCACTGAACGGCACGTACCCGATACCGAGGACGTAGCGGGTATTTCCAGGATAAGCTATGGGTATCTCTGGTGGTTGATGGATATGGACAAAAAGAGCAAGTCCACGGCGCCACCCGAAATTTACATGGCCTATGGCCATTGGGGGCAATTCATCTTTGTGGTGCCAAAACACGATATGGTGGTGGTTTTTACCAACGATAGTTCGGCTTCCTATTCCGATGAGATCAGGCCCATTTCGTTGCTCTACGACTACGTCTTGCCCGCGGTCGCCAAATAGCCCGGGTGTTTTTTGTACCTTGGTTTTGGCAGGACATCATGCCCTTTTCGATTGATTTTGTTAAATATTTGTAGACGATGAATAGGTTCCAGCATTCGATTATGATGCTATTCAAACTCCAATTCCCGATATTTTGATCGGATGTTGTCCCAATCTTCTTTTTGGCCCTTTAATTGGGCGTCAAAAAAAGCCAGTAGCAGATCGTTGATGATGGCCGCGTTTCGGTCCGGGGCCAACGTGCCCGTGTCATAGATGTCTTGGGGTCCGGAAAACCAGGGCAGGTCCAAAAAACTGGAATGCAGGGTACCACTCACCTTTACTTGCCGAAACTCCGGTCCGGCCAGGGAGTAGACTGCGGAATTCAAGGGATCTACCTGTTCGTACCCGCCCCGGACATACAAAAAGGGTTTTGGGAATTTCTGGCCGACCACCAACTTCCCGAACTGCCACCCGTCGAGGTTCACGGCGGCCTTGAGACTGGGGAGCGACATCAGGGCATGCCCCATGGCGGAGCCCCCGTAGGAATGGCCGAAACCGCCCACCTTCTTCAAATTCAGCCTTTTGTAGAACAAGTCTTTCCTGTCCCTGTTCATTTCGGTGACCCTTTCGATTACCTGGGCAATGTCCGTGGTCCAATAGTCCATGTCACCGGTAGGGGGGAAGTCGGTGCTGAAAAGTTCCCCAATGGCATGCCGCTTTTTTTCCACCGGGGCATCGGTTTTGACCAAGGCCATCATCTTTTCCCACCCATCGTTGATCGTGTCGTTCCAGCGGTTATCGAAATACGCCCGATTTGCCAAAATGATGCTGCCGTCCGGAAACTGTACCGCTGCGGAATTATAGGTATGGGACACGGCAAAAACAAAATACCCATTGCTGGCCAGTTTTTCGAACATGCCGGTATACAGTTCCATTGGGGTCGAGGAGCCATGTGAAAAGATCAGCACCGGCCCCTTGCCCAGGGCGGGGGCCACCCCCGCGCCCCGTTTGGCGTGTGTTTTGGTGCGGGAGATGAATGAAATGTCGATGCTATCGGCGATTTTTCTCGATTTCTTGAACGCCCCAAGCACCTCCGTGGGCATATAGGGGGCCGGCACTCCCGTACAATCACCGGGGTACCACACGTTCACCGTGAGTTTTCTGAAATCCGAGGGCTCCTCGGTATACCGCTCGGGACGGGTGTTGGAAGCGATCAAAAACCTTGTTTTGCCAATGCAATGCGGCCCGGAAGGTTCGGGAAGTTGTCCACATAACGTATAAGGAGTGCACAGAAAAAGGAGCACAAAGACAATAGGGTAAAAAAGATGTCTGTTCATAACTGTTGATTTAATTGCTGCCGGCAAGTGCCGGTCCTATACGACCATCATTGAATTTAAACCAAAAGCGGCCGCTCCATTTGGTTTTGGAACGGATTAATGTGCAGCTGGAAGCATTCGGACAAAGTAGCGGGCCAGGGGAAACACGCTGCCTAAAACTACCCATATCTTGTTTGGAATTCATCAATCAATTTCCAAGACTATGAACCGTTCAATTGCATTGCTGGCACTGTTGCCCGTATTGTCCTTGGGGCAAAATTCCGAGAACAAATCGTTCCAAATCAAAGAGGTCGCCCCGCAAGAGGTCAAGATCGATGCGAACCTGACAGAACCTTTCTGGGCAGCGGCCGATACCGTTATGCTGGCTTATGAGACCCACCCGGGAAACAATACCAAGGCCGAGGTGACCACCATACTACGGATGGCGTACGACAAAAAGTATTTCTATTTTTCCTTTGAGGCCCAAGACCCTGACCCGAAAACCATAAGAGCGATCATCAACGATAGGGACAAGCTCGACGATAATGATACCGTCTCGCTCTTTATAGATCCCTTCAACGATTCAAGGCGTGCCTTCTTTTTTATGGTCAACCCTCTGGGCATCCAACAGGATGGTATTTTTGACGAGCAATCCGGGGATGGGGACCTCAGTTGGGATGCCATATGGAGGTCATCGGGCAGGCTTACCGAGGAAGGCTATATTTTGGAATGTGCCATACCCTTTAAATCCTTGCGCTTCCCGGGTACCGATGCCCCCCAAACCTGGCGTTTTTTCGGGTCGCGATCATACCCAAGGAGTTTATTGAAAGCATTCCATTCCATGCCCCTCGACCAGGGGAACAACTGTCAATTGTGCCAGGCCAACCTGCTTACGGGCCTACGGGACATACGGCCCGGGACCAATCTGGAGTTTGTACCAACGCTTACGCTCAATAGGTTCGACCAAAGGAAGGATTTTCCAGACAGTCCTTTAGAAAAAGGGGAGGTAGCAAATAACCTGGGGCTGGACGTCAGATGGGGAATTACCACCGACCTCACCCTGAACGTGGCCCTTAACCCCGATTTCTCACAGGTAGAGGCCGACGCTGCCCAATTGGACGTCAACAACCGTTTTGCACTACAATTCCCCGAAAAACGCCCTTTTTTCCTGGAAGGGGCCGACTTTTTCAATACCCCGCTGCAGGTCTTTTTTAGTCGTACGATAGCCGATCCCCTGTACGGCGCGAAGATAACCGGGAAAATCAAAAAAAACGCGCTTGGCCTTTTGGTGGCACGCGATCGTATCAACAATCTTGTCCTGCCCGGTTTTCAGGGCTCGGAGACCACGACCTCCAATGTAGAAGTGACCAATGTTATCGGTCGCTACCGGAGGGACATCGGCAAGAACTCCAATATTGGCCTGCTGTATACCGGCCGGGAGGGGAGGGACTATTTCAATAGATTGGGTGGGGTGGACGTTTTTAGCAGGCCTTGGAAACCACTGACCATACGCGCACAGTACAACCATACCGAGACCCGGTACGATAGTGTTGTCGTCACGACCAAGGGGCTGGCCGATTTCCGAGTAAGCGGAAATTCATTGAACTTCCAAGCGACTTACAACACCCGTAATTGGGAGGCCGCTTTTATCCATGAGAGCCGATCGGCCGGGTTCCGTGCCGATGCGGGCTTTGTTCCGCAGGTCGATTTTAGGCGGTACAGGGCCTATCTTGAAAAGCGCTTTTGGCCCAAGGAACACGGTTGGTACAGTAACATAGGTTGGAACGCAGGAGGTTTTAGGAGGGAATCTACCGATGGGACCCTCGACCTGGAGGGCATTTGGACCAGTGCCTATTTCAATGGTCCGTTACAGTTGAATTACTGGATCAATCCCGATATCGTCTGGCAGCAGTTCAACGGGCAGACCTTCAAGTTGGTCAATCTATGGACGGGGTTCGACATCCAACCACTGGGGAACCTGGGAATAAACGGATGGATCAATGTGGGGACCGCAGTTGATTTTGCCAATACCCGAAAGGCCGATAAACTTCAGTTCGAATTGGAATCGGATATCAGGATCGGTAGACATATCGATATGACCCTAAACCATAGGCTCTTGAAACTCCACCTTTCGGGCGATCGGATATTCACCGCCAACCTGTCCCAAATTCAGGCGGCCTATAATTTCAATCCACGCCTGTTTTTTCGGATGATCGCCCAACATAGGCACACCCTTCGAAACCCAGGACTGTTTATCGATCAGACCGTGAACAGCAAGGATCGATCACTGTTTGCACAGCTGCTATTGTCTTACAAACTAAATCCGCAATCCGTGGTATTTCTTGGCTATGTGGACAACCATGCCGGCTTCGAAAACGGACCTTCCCTCCAAGATATAGCTTTGACCCAGATGAACCAGACATTCTTTTTTAAAGTTGGATATGCTTGGCGACCTTAATGTGGCCAACTGTACAACAGGGTTTTTTGAAGGATATGGGCATTTGGAAGCAAACGTACCTTTCCGGCCTCGAATTTTTCTTCCCTGGGCGGTGTGCTTTCTAATTTGGTGCTATCAATCCATAAATCCATTAATTATGAAAAAAAGAAACGCACTCCGATCGATACTTCTGGTTCTGTTGATCAGCTGCAATTTTATGGGAACCTGGGCACAGGAAAAAACCTACGTGCACCTGGAATGCATCAAACTGCCCACCAATGATTGGAGCGCATATGGAGACGAAATGCAAAAGGTATGGAAACCGTTGTACCAAGATATGATCGGCAAAGGCGGGATGCGGGCCTGGAAACTCTTTTGGGTGCGCTTTCCGGCGGGACAGGACATTCCGTACAATCTTGTGAACGTAACCTTTCATCCCGACACCGTTGGCTTGGCCAACAGCACGGTGGCAGCATTTTATGAAGCGCATAAACAGCCGGGACAAGGCTCTTTTTCCGAACTGGAAAAACCGTTGCTGGAGGTCATCAACAAGGTAAAAGTGGAGACCTATGAGGTGATGGAGCAGGCCGCAGGTAATTTTGAACTGGATTCCCTGGCCCGAAGCAACCAAAACTATCAAGTCGATTTTATGGATGCGGCCAGGGGCGACGCCGTGGCCTATGCAAAAATGGAATCCGAGATATTCAAGCCCATGCACCAAGTAGCCATGGATGACGGGCGTCTTAAAAGTTGGATGCTATGCAAACGTACCAGTCAGGACGACAATGCCATTTTGCAACGGTTCATCATTTTTAACCACTGGAGTTCCTGGGCCAACTGGCAATCTGCAGGAAACCTTCCCGACTTTCAGAAGGTGGACCCGAACCTGAGCCAGGAGGACTACAACGAGATTTTCAATAAAGTGGGACGTTTGCGCCAGATGACCAAATCGGAAATGTGGTCTATTTGGGATGAGTTATAAGGATGTCCCCATAGGAGTTGCAAAGATCGATCTGGATGTGGAATATTAGCCGAGGCCCAATATTTTTTGGGCTTTTGCGTCCAAACGTTGCAGGGTTTCCGCCGTAATGTATTTTTTCTGATCGACCTGTTGGGGTTGGTCCGCTGCACAAAAATAACTGTGGATGCTCCTTCTGTGCCTGGCCGTCTGGTTGGTGGTCCCACCATGCCACACGTGGGAATTGAAGATAAAAACAGACCCCGCGGGCGCTTGGATACGTATCTCATCGGGATGGGGGAGGGCCGGGTCATCCATGCCCTCCTGGGGCAACACTTTCGATCTGTGGGTCCCGGGTACGATACGGGTAGCCCCATTGTGCTCTGTAAAATCATCCAACAACCAAATGGTATTGCAAACCTTATAACCGCCCTGGGCAACGGCATTGCCATAGTCCACGTGCAGGTTTTGATGCCCCTTTCCCGGTTTGGCCGCACGGTAGTTCAGCGAAGAGAGCTTAAAGCTTGGTCCAAGAACCGCTTGGACACCGGACAGTACCCGGGTATGGGTATAGAAGCCATCGAAGACAGACCCCTTATTGACCAAATCGGCCAAACGGTCGGCTCCCGCTTCCTTGGGATGGCGGATGTACTTGGAATCGAAGAGTTCCGCACCGGCGTCCGCTCCCTCTTCCTTCAGCAGTTCAGCGATGCGGGCGTTGATGCGTTGTACCTCGGATGGGGTGAGCAGTACCCCCAAATCCAGGAACCCGTCCCTTTCCAGGGCAGCTTTTTCTTCTGTGGTGAGTGTTTCCATGATATGACTCTATTTTAAGACGTCCCGTATGTCAGCGATTTTTTTGAACATGGCATGGGCAAAAGGGCATAAGGGAAGGACTTTTAGGTTTTTCTCCCGGGCCATTTCCACAATTTTATAGAGCAATTGTTTGCCGACCCCCTTTCCCTTGGCGATCTCGGCCACCTCGGTATGATCGATAATTACAAAATTGGATTGGGGAATGGAGTAGGTCATGGTACCCAGCTTGACCCCGTCCTCGCTGGCAATGGCAAAGCCCTTGTTATTGATTTCCTTCAGCCTTATTGTTGTCGCCATATCTATTTTCGGCCGATTCCCATCTCGACGGCTGTCCTAAAGGTATTGATTTTTTGGAGTTTACTATACCATTTTTGGGATGGTATGTTGCATTGATGGGGATGCTTAAGACCTTGGGCACCTCGCTGTCCGTTTTTTATAGGTGACTTTTTAGTTGTAAAATTGAGTTTTTCACATAAAAACCCGAGATGTACGGCAAGATTTTAAACCGCTGGTGCAATTGCGTTCGAATGTGAAAAATTTTATGTTAATTCCGAAGATTATTTTTTCCCTAATCCCAGCCTTTTATACCTTTCACATACGCTAGACCGAGCGAAATGATCGGCTCCTGCGATGACCTTCCAACCTGACCACCACGAAACATCTTTAACGTTAAACACCCGGGTATGCAATTTGCAAACCACAAAAAGGAAAGGTCTTTTTGGAAAAATATAGGGCGGAAGGCCAAGTTTTTCCCGTTTTATCTTTTGGCCGTGCTTCCCTTTTCCGTACTGTACCTGCTTTCGGACCTCCTCTTCCTGTTGTTCTATTATGTGCTCCGATACCGAAGGAAAGTAGTTTTTGAGAATATAAAAAAATCCTTTCCGCATAAGAACGATCGGGAAATACGAGAGATTTCGAAAGGATATTACAAACATTTGTGCGATGTGATCTTTGAATCGATAAAACGATTGACCATTAGCGAAAATACCATCAAAAAACGATTGAAGATCGTCAACCCCGAGATGATCAGTTCCCATCTCGAAAACCAGCAGGGCGTTCTGCTGTACACGGCCCACCAGGGCAATTGGGAATGGCTGGTGTTCGTCCCCTTGTTTCTTCCCTATCCGTCCAATACCTTTTACCGACCCGTCAAGAACCGGTATTTCGACGAGCTGTTCAAGCTCATGCGCGAACGTTTTGCCGTAAACCTGATCACGGAACGGGAAGGGTATAAAAAAATTCTCGAGGGACAGGGAAAATCGGAATTTGCCATGAACTGTGTCATCGGCGACCAGAGCCCGTCGCTCCATAGTGCCAAGCACTGGGCCACCTTTTTGAACAGGAATACCGCATTTTACCTAGGGGCCGAGCAGTTGGCGAAAAAGACCGGGCAAGCGGTGATCTTTCCGTATTTCAAAAAAACCGGAAGGGGGCATTACGAATTGGAATTCAAGCTTTTGGAGGAGCGACCCCAGGTACTCCAAGACCATTCGATCATAGATCAATATGCAAAAGAATTGGAAGCAGTCATCCAAGATTCCCCGGAGCAATGGCTATGGAGCCACAGGCGTTGGAAACTGACCCGGGACTCCGCATAAAAGACACAACAGAGCGGTTTATTGTTATAAAACAAGCGTTATCTTCCCCTATTTTTCACGACAAAGTGCAGGGGAAAGGGATTGAGACCGGAAAATAGTATATTTAATGCTGTTAAGGTCAACGGAACCGATCCGATCTGGCACCCGACCATCGAAGTGTATTCAAACAACCAATAAATAAGTAAATAAAAGTGAATGGAACGAAGAAAATTCATACGACAATCCGGATTGCTGATGTCCGCGACATTGCTGCCGACACCAAATTTTGCCATGACGCGTGAGCCAAAATACAAAATGGGCCTACAGCTCTTTACGATACGGGATGCTATGGAGAAAGACCCGATCGCTACCTTGAAAAAAGTGGCCGCCCTGGGGTACCAAGATTTGGAAACGTATGGTTATGATGGGGACAAGGGTACCTACTACGGACATAAAGCAGCTGATTTCAAACAGCTATTGGACGATCTGCAACTGTCGGCTTCCAGCGGCCATTATGGGTTTTCGGACTATCTGGAAAAGCCGGCCGCGGAGCTTGAGCGTTTTGTAGATCAATGTATAGAAGGGGCGCACGCCCTGAACAAAAGCTATATTACTTGGCCTTGGTTGGCTCCCGGGCAACGGACCCTGGAAAAATTCAAACTGTTGTCCGGAAAACTCAACGTGATCGGGGAACAGGTGAACAAAGCCGGTCTGGGCTTTGCCTATCACAACCATGACTTCGAGTTTATCGAGCATAACGGGGAAATCGGGTATGATATCATACTAAAGGAAACCGATCCCGCTTTGGTAAAGTTGCAAATGGACCTATACTGGGTCATGCATTCATCCAAACTGAGTCCTGCTGAATGGATAGCCAAACAGCCTGGACGTTATGTGATGTGGCATATCAAGGATATGGACAAGGTTACCCGCGATTACACCGAACTGGGCAACGGGTCGATTGACTATACCGAAATCCTCCCAGACCCTTCCGCTTCGGGCCTCGATTTCTATTACCTGGAACAAGGGGGCAATTTTGCCAAGAACTCCATGCAGAGCATTACGGACAGTGCCGCATATTTTAAGGAACACCTCCAGAAATACCTGTAGGCAAAACGAGACGGACTTTTCACGGGATGGATTCCATGGCATGTTGATCTGTTGTATTCCAAATAGGGGAACGGAGCACGAACATATAATTCTATTCAAAAGTGAAAAAGTTGAGTACGGCCATAGTGTATCTGTACGTTGCCATAGGTTTCGGCCAAGAGGAGTATTCCTCCCAAAGGGAACGCATGGTAAACACCCAATTGCGGCCGAGGGGAATAGTCCATACCGCCACCTTAAATGCCATGCGCGAAGTTCCCAGGCACGAGTTTGTTCCAGAAAGCATGAAACCCGCCGCCTATACCGACGGTCCTCTGCCCATTGGGGAGGGCCAGACCATCTCCCAACCGTATATTGTGGCCTACATGACCCAAGAGCTGCGGCTAAAGTCCAGTGACCGGGTACTGGAGATCGGTACGGGTTCGGGGTATCAAGCGGCCGTTCTGGGCCAAATGGTCGACTCGGTATACAGTATTGAAATTGTTGGGAAACTGGCTCGCACTGCAAAAGAACGCTTGCGGGAAATGGGCTATACCAATGTCCATATTAAACAGGGCGATGGATACCACGGTTGGCCGACCAAGGCCCCCTTCGATGCGATCATGGTCACCGCTGGGGCCGATACCGTTCCCCAACCCCTGATCCATCAATTAAAAGAGGGAGGGCGCATGATCATCCCGGTGGGTCCCCACTATGGGGTGCGGCGTTTGATCTTGTTCAAAAAAAAGAAAAACAAAATCTCGACGCGGCAGTTGATTCCGGTCCGTTTTGTTCCCTTTACCCGGAAGAAGGGCAAACAACGTCAAAATTAGGGTCGAACAAATACTGTTTCCACTCCTATGGACTCCACCCATACCTACTATACCTGCCAGTGCATTTTTTCCGTGACACACCCTCTTAAAGAATACCACTTTGGGGTAAAAATCTCAGAGGCCCACGGGGGCACCCTGTCGAACCTATCTTTTTCTTCTGTACCGGTCCTGGACGATGGCGTTCAAGAATACGGATGATTCGATATGCTCAAATTCCAGTTCCTTTGGAAGTTCCGAAAACAAGGGAACACCTCCGCCCAATACAATGGGGATGGTGGTGAGGATCATTTCATCGATAAGATCCTCTTTTAGAAAGCTTTGGATCGTTGCGCCCCCATCGATATAGAGTCGTACAAAACCCTTTCGGTGAATTTGCCCCAAAACTTCCGGTAAGGATCCCTTTACCAGTTCTACCTTGCCCCGATAGGCCTCGGGTATGGATTCCAATGTTCTGCTAAGTACAAAAACAGGTTTGGAGTACGGCCAGTCCATATCAAAACTACAGACCATCTCAAAGGTTGTCCGTCCCATGACCAGGGCATCTATCCCATTGATAAATTTTTTATACCCCATATCCAGATTATCCGGATTTGGAACGGACTGGAGCCAATCCAACCCATTGTTTTTGTCGGCGATGTAACCATCCATGCTCCTGCCTATGAAGACCACATTACTTTTTCCCATAATTGCATTGTTTAATAGGGGCAAATATCATTAAATGTCAATACACTAAATTGTACAGAATTTACCCTAGGGACATTTGCCGAATTCCTTTGGGGTACAGCCGCAAAAGTTCTTAAAGACCCGTATGAAATGGGATTGATCGTAAAAGCCCGCTTCCAAGCCAATGGCGGTCAGTTTGTCGGACCGGTCGTCCTGGAGCAATGCAACGGCCGTATTTACCTTCTTTAGCTTTACATACTCGTTCGGACTGAGCATATACTGATTTTTGAACTTGCGTATAAAACTCTTTTGGGAAATGGAAATGGACGAATTAAATTCTTTGAGCGCTCCCTTTTCCAATGATCCCGTAGCAACAAAATGTTCAAATTTTAGGAAATCGGAATCCATTTTTGACGGATCGAACAATTCCAGTAGCTGCTGTTCCACAACTGCTGGGATGGGATGGTCCCTATAAAAAAACTGATCATACAGCATTTCTGAAACCTGGTTCATGGCTCGGGTTCCAAGCCTTTCTATCAATAGACCGTAACAGAAAGGTTTTAGGATCAGCCCAACACTTTCATAGATGCCGGCGACCGTGGTCCAAAAAGGTTTTGTTTTTAGTCCGGAGAGTATTTGATGTCCACCGGTATCGCTGTAATTCTCTATATGCTGGCCCACTACCTCAAAACGGCTGCCATAATTGAAAATCAATTCTGTGAACATGGGGGCATGGTGGCTTGCCCGCATATTTATATGCGATGCCCTGCCCAGCCAGATGAAGTCAACAAATTGACTCAGCGGGGAATTGGGTCGATATGCCTTGGTATGGATCAATGTCCCTGACAAGATAGAGAATTTCGCGCACCTAAGGAGGAAAAAGGGTTGCGGCCCCCATAGGATCAGGGGGGAGTAAGACCATCATCGATCAATACGATCTTTCCCGTGCGATCGGTAAGTTTGATGTGCGACACCTCTCCTGCTCCCAAGAACCGATAGCGGAGGCCCGTTATGGTGCCCATGGAAGCGGAATAGGTTCCTTCGAACAACTGCTCATCTTCCAGAAAAACACGCAACCGTTTATGGGCCACTTCAATTCTAAAGTCCCGGGTAACCGACAGGTCCACTCCAAGACCGGAGAGGTCGTGTTCTTTTCCACTCAGGTAAACGTCGCTGAGCATCACCCCGATTTCGGAGACACAGCCTGGAATGGACAGAGGAACGATAATGGCGCTTTCTGTCCCCAGAACAACAATGGCGGCCTTTTGGCAAACGGCCCATTTATCGCGGTAGACATTCTTGATGGAGGTGTATAGGACGAAGTTATCACCGGACACCTTGGAAAAGTCGCTTACTCTGTGGAAAGTAGTGTTCAAAGGCTGGTCGCTCGACACGATTTCTTCGAGTATCGAAGGGGGAAAGGACAGTTTTCCCTGCACCAGGTCCTCGGCTTGGACATACTTTGGGATCGGTCCGTAATCCAAGGTGCCCAGCCATCCCTTGGTTTTGATAAAAAGATCGTGTTCCTTAAGAATGGTTCCGTCCACTAGGAGTTTAGCCCGAAAATATCCGGGAAAATAGTATTGGCCCGTTGCCTGTTCCTGCCCAGCCTTCAGTTTAATGGTTTTGGTGGGATCCCAATACTGCTGTATATGTATGCTGTCCGAACTGATCTGGCCAAGATCGAGGTCGAAGACCACGGAATTGGGTAGGCCCTGGGCGATGGGTCTGCTGGTAAATCCAATTTTCGAAACGTCGACCGCTCCCGCCCGATCTTTCGAGCCCTTCAGGGAGTACAATGAAATGAAGACAACGGTCATCAAGGAGGCGGCCAACATTATGGTTCCCAAATTGGGATTTACTTTTCGGGCCAACCAAGAGGTTTTTTTGGCAGGTGACCGGTTCTTAAAATCCCTCCAATTGACGAAACCGGCAAATTGGGCCAATGTATTCAAGGTGGTGATGCTGGGCGCACTTTGATAGCTCACCTTGCCCCACACCCGCTTTAGGGTGGTGGGACTTAAGAGTACATGGGTCGTCCGCTGAATTCTTTCGCTCAGTTCGATGAAGACGTCGTTGTGCCAGGTGTTAGAGGGCCCCCAACCCAGTTTTTCCTCGATGTGCTGCAGGCATTGCATTACCAATTTATACTCGGGATACATAATCTAAGGGTATGGTACAAAGGTCAGAAAAAAATAGGTTCTGAACCACAATGTACCAACTTGAACGAAGTTGTTTTTCCTTTGTCGACCAAGTTTCGGAATTTGGATCGCATAAAACGCACCCAATGAAAAAGTCAATTGTCATAACCCTGTCACTGCTGTCCGGTCTGTATATGGGCGTGGCCCAACAGCACATTCCATTGGATACCGTCCATTGGAGCATCAACGCCAAATCGTATGTACTGGAATCCTTTAAAGGACAGGAATCCATTTATCTCCAAGGGGGATCAATGACCGCAAAAGATCTGAAGTTCTTAAACGGCACCATAGAATACGACATTTTCCTAAAGGAGACGCCTGCCTTTCCCGGGGTATATTTTCGATCCAACGGTTCCGATGCCGAGCAGTTCTACATTCGACCGCATCTCTCCGGCAAGCCCGATAGTAACCAAGCGGCGGCGGCCATCAAGGGCGTAACACCCTGGCAGCTCTATTTTGGTCCTAGATATTCGTTCCCCTATCGGTACAAGTACGATGATTGGACGCACGTAAGGTTAACGGTCAACGGCAATCGTGCCCAAGTATACCTGGACCATTCGGAGGAACCGCATCTTTCATGGAACCTGTTCCACGAGCCCAAGGCCGGAGAAATAACGATTACCGGAGGGAATTCGGAGGCGATGCACATAGCCAATGTACGTATCGATGCCGCCCAAAACACCCTCAAAGATTTTGATCCCATTGAGCGAAAACCCATTGACGGCCTGATTCAACAATGGGAGGTATCCGATAAATTCGAAGAATCGGCATTGGAAAGCCCTGGGCAATTTCAATCTTTGATCGCCTCCAGAAAATGGGGCAAAAAAATCGATGTTGAAGAAGGGACCGCGGCAAACGTATCCAGGCAGGTCCAGTTGAGGGACGAAACAAAGGGCAATACCATTTTTGCCCGTACCATCATTTATTCGAACAGAGACCAAACCAAGCTTTTTGAATTTGGATATAGCGATAGGGTAGTGGCGCTACTGAACGGCCGGGCCATGTACAGAGGCACCAATAAGTGGAGGACCCGGGACTACCGTTACTTGGGGACCGTAGGTCTTTTTGACGGGATATACCTCCCCCTAAAAAAAGGAAAAAACACCCTTTTACTTGCCGTTTCGGAAGATTTCGGCGGCTGGCTGGTAACTGGAAGATTTGCAGATCCGAAAGGAATTAGAATAGAATATGGTCCCATAAAAACCAAATAGGTCATGAAAAAAAATTGTCTAGCACTTATTGTCTGCATATTGATATTGGGCTTTTCCCCAGTGGAGGCCCAGGACATGTTGGTGGCCACCAAAGTCAGCCAAAGGGCCAGTGTGGAGCAGCGCATCGGCACCACGGACGTTACCGTAGTGTACCATAGCCCGTTGACAAGAGGCCGTAAGATTTTTGGGGGAATCGTCCCTTACGATTTTGTAGTGGATGGTGTGGAGTACCCATGGCGTGCAGGATCAAACGAAAACACCACGATCGAGTTTAGCCATGATGTCCGTATTCAGGGACGGCCATTGCCCAAAGGAAAATACGGACTGCATATCCTGGTCGGTAAGACCGAATGGACCTATATCTTTTCCAAGAACTCCGAAAGCTGGGGTAGTTTCAGCTATGACAAGAACGAAGATGCCCTAAGGGTAAACGCCACCCCCGAAAAAATGCCCCACCAAGAATGGCTGAATTACGAATTTGTGTCACGTAAGTCGACATCGGCCATACTGGAGCTGCAATGGTCGGATGTTAAATGTGGCATTGAAATAGCTGTGGATGTAACCACCAACGTACTGGCCGACCTGAAGGCCAAGGCCGAAAAGACCGCGGACGATTATATAAAAATAGCACAACTGACGATGGAACAGGATTCCTCCCAGATCGACCAAGCCCTGGACTATGTGGACCGATCCATGGAAATACAGGAGGAATTTCGGAACAAGATGCTCAAATCGAAACTCTTACGGAAAAAAGGCCAAATGGAAGAAAGTGAAAAGTGCAGGAAAGAAGCCATGGCCCTGGGCAAAGGGTTTCCCTATTATTACTACTATCCACTGAGCTATATGCTTTTGAAGGGGGACCAGGAAAAAACCTATGCCCTCCTGACCCATATGCTCCAAAAAGAACCCAACAATTGGATCGCCCATTTGGCCATGGGCGAGTATTACATTAAGGAACAAAACCAGGAAAAGGCGACCTTTCATTTTGGCAAGGCGTACGAACACGCCGGGGAACGATCAAAACCGTACACCCGGTATATGTATTTGTCCAATAAGCTGATCTTGGAGCGGTAGGGCCATGTCGCCTCCAAATCTGGCCGAAAGCCTACCATACCACAGGCCATACCCGAAAATTATAATATCTTTGACCACGCCTTATCGATGCAAATGCGATATATTCTTTTTTGATGTGGTCTTGCCGGATAGAATTAATTACTGGAGAATACTGGAACCCATAGTTTTGGGTTCACTGGCCAATATCGTCATCAACTATATTTTCAACCCGTCCCGTCCCGATTTCATTTGGGAGGAGTTTATGGTTGCCGTTATTTTCGCACTTATGGTCACGGAGATCAACCGGCTAATCGACTTTAAACTGGAAAAGAAGGTGGGCTGGACCGATAATTTGGGAAAACGCTTCTTTTACCAATTGGTTTACCTGGCCACCACATTGTTCGTTATCCTTAACGTGGTCGGCAACATTTATACGTGGTTGAAAGGCGATGGTTTTTACTCCCTCAACGAATTGGTAATCATAAACATAAGTGTGTTCATGGTGGCTTTGGTACTCACTTTTTTAAAGTGGTCCATGCATTTTTATAAAAACTGGAGAAGTACGGCACATCACTTACAGCATTCCCACAAAGCGTTGGACGCACTGAAATCCGAATTGGAAAAGACGACGCGGCAAATCGCTTTGTTGAAGGGAAACAGCCAATTAAGGGTTGCCGTAGAGGATATACAATATGCGGAAAGCGAACTCGGTGTGGTCTGGGTACATTTTGAAGGTTCCAAGGCGGTTTTCAATGATTCGCTACACGCTCTGATGGAACAACTCCCCGGACGTATTTTTTTTCACGCAAACCGGAATACAGTAGTACGCAAAGACATGGTCCTGTCGATTGCGTCTTCTACCTATGGAAAGATAGAACTGCAATTGAAGGAATCCCTTGATTTAGGTACCCCGATCACCATCAGCCGGTCCAAGGCCGCTTCATTTCGTAGGTGGTACAATGGCATTTCAAGCTGATAGCGATACCATTCCGGCACTGCCGTACGATTTACTGACGTTTTTGTTTTCCGGGTGATTTCTTTGTGGGGTTCAAAAACGGCACCAATGGGATTTTTTCAAATGCCGTGGGAACATGAAAATCAGGGGTTTTCGAATCGGGAATGGCCTTGGTATACCAGTCTACCATGCCACCGTCCTGGAAGTCGGCCCTAAAGACCCCCAAATGAACAGTGTCCATCAGTCCCAATGACCGTAGTTCGTCCAGGGATATTTTGCCTTCTACGATATATTCATGGTCTGAAATCAATGTTTTTACGAACAATGACCTAAAAGCCCATTTCTCATTGAATTTGCGATAGTATTCGGCGCTATAGTCCAGAATGTCCCCTCTAGGATTGATTTCAACACAATAGTATTCGGACAGATCTTCCCTTGGTGAAAAAAACAGCTCGACCCGATCCCCTTTGGTAACGGACAACTCTTCGATATACGGGGACATGGAAAGGGTGCTGTCCACGGTCTTAAAATAGAAATTGAAATACCCATCTTCGATCTGGTGGTCAAAAAGGGTAGCGTCCTTACCGGTTGGCCCCCAAGGGTTTGTAAGGCCCTTGGTCGACTTGGTTTTGTCCCAATCATCCAAAACCGCATCAACGACAATGGGTTGCGAACCGTAAAGAATTTTGCCATACTCCCTGAAAACCTCCCCAAAATGTCCGACCCCATATAAGTTGCGGTAATCCCTGTTCATCCAAGCCGCGAAAGAGGTAATTGAGTGGACCCCCAAGCTTCTGTAATCGCGGATATCGCGTTCTAGATGGTGCTTTTTCCATGGAAGCCTGGCCAACTTGTGCTTCTCCCAGTTTGAAAACATCGACACATCCAGCCAGTACTCTAGAATATGTGCAGTCTGGCTTGGGAAAACCTCTAGATTTTCCTTTAATTTATGCAAATGCCCATCTTGGGCCAGGGCTTTTGAATAGTCCCTGCTTATTGGTGCATACTCCAAAAAAATACCTTCCAACGGTTCTATTTTTTTTGGTGCTTCCAAAGTGTTATGGTAGGCCAAATGCGCCACTTGGGCCTCCGGGTCGATTTTCTTTAAAATGGTCAATACCCTATTTTCATAGAGAAGTGCCTGTTCGCTGGGAGAATAATCCTTGCAATTTTCGCAATGACAAAAGGAGTCTTGGACATCGTCTGTCCAAAAGAAGTAGCGATGTGTTGTGGGTTTTAGCCACTTGGTGATTTCGATAATGTTTTTCTCAATTTCTGCATGGGCACCCTCGGAGGTAAAGCACATATTGTACGCCCTTTGTCTTTTTCCCGTCCGGTCCATTCTGAAGAATGTGGGCTGTTTGTCAAATAGGGAGCGCGGTAGCAGGTCTTGGAGGACATGCAGTTCATATTCCATATCGATTCCCTTCTCTTTGCATTGTTTCTGCAAGGTTTTCCCTTCTTGCCCACTTAGGAACGACTTTAGTTTTGGAAGTGTTTCCAATTTTGTATCGGTATGGATTCCCAAAAGGTTCAAACGGTTTTTGTTCAATAGATCCACCCATTCCATGGCCCCCAGCGAAGTAAGGTCGCTTGGATATACCACCACTCCTCTTTTTTCATGCGATAACTGAGGTATTTGTGCATTTGAATTGAGGAGAAAGAGAAAACCAAGGATCAAGCATTGGACAAACTTGTTGCGGTGTTTTGTGTTTTGCATATGATATCTTCGTTGTAAGTGCCCTGTCCTGGACATAGGGTTTTGGCCAGGTCTGGGCAATTTCAAATTCAACTTGGGGTACGGTGCCGCTTAAAAGTAATAAAATTGGCGATAGGGCAGTGGGCTGGTGGCGAAAAGCCCTTACACCTCGTTTTTTTGAACAAGCGAATTCCGAATTTATCGGTAGAGCTAGGGTTCGAGCTTCTCCGATGCGAACTTTGTTTCGATAATGAGTTCCGGAAAACTGCCGTTTAGCCCCATACGGTTTGGTTTTCCCTTTAGGTACCGATCCCAAAAATCAAGAACGACCGTATTCACGATGCGGGTCACTTTGTTGCTGGGCAGTTCGCCCAATTGTCCGTATACCCCTAGTATCGGCCAAACAGTGCCCAAATCTGTAAAATCGGTATGACGGGTGCCTGGTATATGGCATTCGTAATAATCGTTGGTGCTGCTGAGGTACATGGCATCGTTCAGTCCCAATCCGTCATCGCTATAGAACATTAAAAATGGGAGGTGCAAACTGTCTTTCCCCCTTGTGCCGTATTGTAGGCCATCCATATTGATGCCTGCATCAAAACGTTCGTCAATTTTGCAGATTTCGCCTGCCGTTGCCCCGCCCATGGACATGCCCATGATCCCAATTTTATCAAAATTGATATGCGAAACGATGTTTGAACCGTTTTTTGGGTACTGGGTCAACCAATCCAAAACAAACTGATTGTCCTTTGCCCATACTGAAACAGACCCGTTGAGTCCGTCCGCGTTCTCGATCACATCCAAAACTAGGGCACTTCGTTTTGTTCTATCGTTGATCTTTTCGAGTGCCTTTTTTGCCTTTTCCATGGGTGCGGATGCGTCACGGATCCATTGCATGCCTTCCTTGAATTTCTCCATACTGGTCACAAATTCGGGCAGTATGATCGTGTCATTTCCAAGATCCACCCGAATACTTTCATACGGATGCGCTATGCTCACGACAATGTACCCATGACTGGCCAGATGTTCCATCAACTGGGTATTTTGGGAAGTGAACATTTGTAGCCCGTGGTTAAACAATACAAGGGGAAAGCTGCCTTTTTTTGGGGCTATGTTGGAATAGGCATTCGTTTTGACTTTTCGCAGGTATTCGGTAAAGAAGCTTATGAGATCATTTTTGCCGGAATACAGCCCAGACCACAGTGATTCGGGCTTGGACAGTGCGGTAGGTTCGCCCGGATACCATATTTCGAGCAACAACCGCCGTTTGTCCCCTGGGCGTTTATGACGCTCCTCCGTACGCGTGTCATCCGTTATCGTTTTTTTCAATACCCCGACCGAATGGCTTCCGGTCGGTGGTTCCAGGGCCACTATGGGCATGGAAACGGCATAAAAAATGGAGATGGAGATGATCAATAGGGAAGCCATGAACCCTGTAAGTCGAAAAAACAAATGTCCAATGGATCTTCTAAAAAAAAGTGGGCAAAGTAGGGCTAGGGGAAGATAGACCAACGCCATTTGCCATCGGGGCCCTTCCAAGATCAGATGGAGCAAAAAGACCAGTAGCGCGGACAGTACGGAGTATTTTAAAAGCGCTCTTTTACGCCCAAAAAAACACTGTAGGGTCAGTAGGGCCAGAACAGCAATAGTCAATAAAAACTCAAAGGTCTGCATAGTCTCGGTTCAATTTGGCTATGGCCTGTAAGGGGCGTGGCGGCCAAGCTATTCTTGGGACAACAAGATTTCCTGGCTCCCATCTATTTTTGATTTGTACATTTCACGGTTCCCATTTCTGTCCGAGCAATAGATAATTTCCTTTCCATCGTTGGAGATGGCCCCAATGAAGTTATTCGTACCGGTGTCGGTTATGACCCGTTCTTCGGTTCCGGTGCTGGTCATGACAAATAGCTGGGACCTTCCTGTCCTATTGGAGTGAAACGTAATTTTTGAACCGTCGCCCGACCAAGTGGGCAGTTCATCGTTGAATTCATTTTTTGACAGATTGAAAGCGGTGGTACCGTCGATCGAAATATTATAAATCTGCCAATGGCCATCCCTATTGCTTTGAAAGACAATGCTTTTTCCGTCCGGCGACCATCTCGGATCTTGATCTTCGGCCGGGTGGTTCGTAAGATTGGTCTGATCGGTCCCGTCGGAATCCATGATGTAGATTTCTGAATTTCCATCCCTTCCGCTGTAGAAAGCAATTTTTGAACCGTCCGGCGACCAGGTTGGATAGTAGTCATAGCCTGTGTTGGAGGTGAGCCGAACCTGCTTGGATCCATCGGCGTCCATTCTGTAGATTTCCGCGTTGCCATCACGCCACGAATAAAAAGCGATCAGACTATCACCAGGGGAATAGGTTGCCCACCAATTGGCACTTTCCTTTTTCGAACTTGTTAACCTTTCACGGTTTCTCCCGTCGATATCCATGGTATATATTTCTGTGGTACCACTCGCATTTGAGGAATACAGAATTTTCGAATCGTCCGATGACCAGTCCGAAATGGTGCTATTGAATTGCGAATAACAACTTCCCATGGCTGAGAGCAAGGCGCATGCCACGGATAAATGGGTAAAATTCATTACAACTTGTTTGGTTTTACGGTAAAGTAATGGCCTTGTTTTGAAACAGGCGTAGTTATTTATCATTTTGTACCTTTTTCTGGCCTCTTGTACTTAATTTAGTATCCCATGGAAGTATGGTTCAGTATTAGTGGTGTCTTTGCCCTTACGGCAGCCATAATCTTGATTTTTATCCTCAATGTACTCCCTGCCCGGATGGGTGACAGAAATCAATATTTACTGGTATTTCTATATGGTCTGGCACTTCATCTTTTAGCAGGGCTGCTCATGGTAAACGCCATACTCGATCTATCGGTCTATGCCCTTATCTCTTTGATGGTTGTTGTGGGGTACGGCCCTACTTTCTATTACTACCTTAGAAAGATCCATGGGCTTGGTGTACAACATTATCTATTGCACCTTATTCCGTTGGAAATGGGATTGTTGGGAATGTTCTTTCTCCAATACCAAGGGGTTTTGGAAGTTCCCAAATGGTGCTACCATCTCTATTACACGACCGCTTTTGTGACCTATTTCGTGGCCATCTTAAAAATGGGGCACCCACCCGGTTCGAAGAGTGCTACCGGCTGGAGGAAAACCATTGCCCGGGGTTTTGGGGGCCTCATGGTGCTCTATATCCTGGAATCCATTTGGATGGTGGTCGACTTCGCATCAGTGAATGAAATTGTACTCGTCAATGCTACCCTCTACAATATGTACTGTTTTGTATTTATCCTTATCGCGATCAAACAGATCATGACCCGGCCGGAGGTTTTTTCACATATGCGGATCAGAATTCCGTATACCAGGGAAAGAATCAAAGGGACGACCAGTGAACTGGATTGGATAACGTCCTATGTTGTGGCACAAAAGGCCTTTAAAAACCCCGATTTGACCCGGGAGGTCGTGCGTCGCGAAACGGGGGTTACCGTGCACAGGATATCCGAGATCATCAATGCGGAGTTTGCCAAAAACTTCAATGAGTGGCTTAACGACCACAGGATCCACGAGGCCAAAATCTTGCTTAGGGAATCGCAAATGAGCATCAAGGAAATTTATTTTGAAGTGGGGTTCAATACAAAATCCTCTTTTAACGGTGCTTTCAAAAAAAGGACCGGGGAAACCCCTTCGGCTTTTAGGAACACGCTGTGATTGACTCGTCCCAGGACTGGAAGCTTACCGTTGGGACGCCGATCGGCCTCTTCTCAGGACAAATCCAAAAAACCACTCCACATAACCTAGCTTTTCCTGCCCATTCCATTCTTTCATTGCAATCATTTTTTTATCGGTAGTATAGATCAAATGAGCGAAAAATGGGTAATGTTCCTATATTTGATAACGGATCAATGATCGTTTGCCGACCTTGCCGGAGGGCAAGACAACAAATAAACCAAACCTGCTGCCAAAGTTGCGCAGGTTTGTACGCGATTCGAACGGGACATCAAATAGTGTCAAATTACCATGAATACGAACGGACATTTTGGAGCCATCGCCTTTGCGGTCCTGTTTATGGCCAACATTTGCCTTTTTGCCCAGGTCTCAGGGGATCCAAGCCGAGAAAAAGTGGAAAAGGAGACAACCTGGAAGGGTTTTGAACGGCATAACCTTAAATACAAGGGACGGGAGGCAAGACTCATCGTACCCAAAGTACCTCTTCCCCATAATCCGTGGATCTGGCGTGCCCGTTTTCCGGATTGGCACACGGAAGCGGACAGTATATTGGTCTCGGAAGGATATCATCTTGCCTACATAAATACGGACAACCATTATGGCAGTCCCCGTGCAATGGATGTATGGGACGGTTTTTATGAATTTATGACAAGGGCATACCGGTTAAATGACAAGGTCGCTTTGATGGGGGTGAGCAGGGGAGGGTTGTTCGTTTACAACTGGGCGAAGAGAAATCCTGGGAAGGTCGCTTGCATTTATGCAGAGGCCCCTGTCTGTGATATGAAGAGCTGGCCATTGGGGTCCGGAAAGGGCGAAGGTAGTCCCGAGGATTGGAAAAGACTTAAGGAAGCCTATGGATTCAACAGCGACAGTGAGGCCAGACAATACGCAAACGGTCCAATGGAGGGATTGGAGGTCTTGGCCGGACAGAAAATACCAATATTGCATATGATCGGACTCAATGACAAAATTGTGCCCCCTGGGGAGAATACGTTTCCATTGATAAACCAATACATGCGATTGGGTGGCACCGCGACAGTAGTCCCCTGTACCCAGGGAGAGCAAAAATTGCAGGGGCACCATTTTCCAATTGAAACGCCTAGGTTGGTTGCGGATTTTGTAACATACCACGCCCCTCCGGTACCGTCCCTCTCCCCGTCGGACTATCATGAGCTGCGCGGGGGACTTCGGAATTCACAAATCCAGTTCGAAAACAATAAAAAGGGTACAGTGGCCTTTTTAGGGGGATCCATCACCTACAACCCCGGTTGGCGCGATAGCATTGTTTCCTATCTGGAAACGCGTTTTCCCGAAACGGAGTTTGAATTTATTGCGGCCGGCATTCCATCCATGGGAACCACACCGGCGGCCTTCAGACTGGAACGCGATGTGCTGGCTAAGGGCAGGGTAGATCTTTTGTTTGAGGAAGCCGCCGTAAACGATGCGAGCAATGGGAGAACCTCCCGGGAACAGATCAGGGCCATGGAAGGTATCATCAGACATTTGCGAAGATCAAATCCGGCCATGGATATTGTGATGATGCATTTTGTCGACCCGGATAAGATTACGGATTACAACAGTGGCCGGAAGCCTGAGGTCATCAAAAACCACGACCTTGTGGCAGCACATTACAACATTCCAACGATCAATCTGGCCAAAGAGGTTACCGACAGGATCGACCATGGCGAATTTTCATGGAAGGATGATTTCATCGATCTTCATCCGTCGCCGTTCGGGCAGGGCGTTTATTCAAATTCCATAATTCATTTTTTGAACGTGTCATTTTCTGAACGGACAGATGCAGATACCAAGCCTATCGCTCAAAACCTTCCCGAAAAAATGGACGAAAATGCATACGACAACGGTTATTTACTGGATATTTCCGAGGCAAAACGATCAAAAGATTGGCGCATAGATCCTCTCTGGAACCCGAAGGATGGAACTGGAACCCGACCCAACTTTGTCGATGTACCAATGCTTGTCGGCAGCAAACCGGGTGGGATCCTGAAGTTGAAATTTGAAGGCAATACCATTGGTATTGCGGTTGCGGCCGGTAAGGATGCGGGCCATATCGCATATCGGATCGACAAGGGGGAGTGGAAAAAGCGGAACCTGTTTACCAAATGGAGCGGCCAGCTACACCTTCCATGGTACTACACATTGGCCAGCGGATTATCGGGGAATGGGCATCTGTTGGAGATTCGCATTACCGGAACAAAAGATGCCAGAAGTACGGGAAATGCCTGTAGAATTCGGTACTTCTATGTTAATAGGAACTAGCGCAGCGGTAAAATGCCCTGTAATAAATGAACTACAATGAACACAAAAGAAACACGGTCCCTACTGATCCTATTGGCACTTGTTTTCACAAGTTGTAGCATGGAAAATGGGGATGTTTTCGTAAGCCCGTCGGGGAACGATGGCAATTCCGGTACCAGGGAAAAGCCGTTCCTGACCATAGGAAAAGCACTTGAAAGGGCCGCTGTGATGGGCGAAAATAGAGGTGGCGCCATTTCGGTCCGTTTGTTGGAAGGCGATTACCACCTATCGGCCCCACTACAAATAACACCCCGATTGAACCACATCTCCATTGTGGGAGAAGGCCCGGACAAGGTGCGGATCAAAGGGTCAAAGATTCTGGATGCCAAGTGGGAGGCCATCAATGAAAATGTTTGGGTCACGGATGTCAAGGAAGAAATTGATTTTGACCAGCTGTTTATCAATGGAGAAAAGCAAATTTTGGCCAGGTACCCCAATTTCGATGAAAACGGTGGGTATTGGCAAGGGCATGCCGAAGATGCCTTAGCAAAGGAGCGCGTGGCCTCCTGGTCAAACCCCGTCGGGGGTTTTGTTCATGCCATGCACCAAGGACGTTGGGGCGGTTTCCATTACGAAATTAAGGGTGTCCTGGAAAATGGGGAACTCGATCTGGTCGGCGGGCATCAAAATAACAGGCCTTCCCCCATGCATCCCAAACTGCGGATGGTGGAAAACCTGATCGATGAAATGGACAGCGCAAAGGAATGGTATTTCGATAGGAAACAGGGAAAACTGTACATTTGGAAAGAAGGAAACGTAGATTTGGGTTCCGCACTTGTTGAGGTAAGTTTTTTGAAGCACCTTATCGAACTAAAGGGAAGTCCGGAAGACCCGGTCAGGAACGTCCAGATCAAGGGCGTTGGTCTTCTACACGCCAAACGTACTTTTATGGAGGAATACCATAAGCTATTGCGTAGCGACTGGACCATCTACCGGGGCGGGGCCATACTGCTCGATGGGACGGAGGATTGTTCCATAACCCATTGTGAGTTTACCGATCTGGGTGGGAACGTCATCTTTGCAAACGGGTATAACCGAAACTTGGAAATCACCGAAAACCACATTCATCATTGTGGGGCATCGGCCGTGTGCTTCGTGGGCGATTCCACGGCCGTGCGATCTCCATCGTACCAATACGGCGAGTTTGAACCTGCCGAACGGATCGATACCATTCCCGGTCCGGTAAACCATCTGTACCCTGCCGATTGTAAGGTGGAAAACAACCTGATCTACAAAATAGGAAGAGTGGAAAAGCAGGTAGCGGGCGTGCAGATTTCCATGGCCATGAAAATTCATGTAAAAAATAACAGTATTTACGATGTGCCACGCGCCGGGATCAATGTCAGCGAAGGTACTTGGGGCGGACATCTAATTGAATTCAACGATGTGTTCAACACGGTGTTGGAATCGGGCGACCACGGTTCCTTCAATTCTTGGGGCCGGGACCGTTTCTGGCACCCAAAATGGAAGGTTATTGATAGCCTTGTCAAAGCGAACCCCCAAATGCCGTATTGGGATGCCGTGCATACCACCGTCATTCGAAACAACCGTTTTCGTTGTGACCACGGTTGGGATATTGATCTTGATGACGGATCTTCCAATTATCATATCTACAACAATCTTTGCCTGAACGGGGGCATCAAGCTGCGTGAAGGGTTTTATAGGGTGGTGGAAAACAACATCATGGTGAACAACGGGTTTCACCCGCACGTGTGGTTCAGCCATAGCGGTGATGTTTTCAAAAAAAATATCATGATGACCAAACACTTTCCAATACGACTCGAGGGTTGGGGAAAAGAGGTAGACTTCAATATGTTCCCAGATTCCGTCTCATTGGCCCTGGCCCATGAAAACCATACGGATACCAACAGTCTTTATGGCAATCCCCTGTTCGCGAATCCGGAAAAGGGCGATTTTACCGTTGGGGAGAACTCTCCGGCGTTCCAAATGGGGTTCCAAAACTTTTCCATGGACCTTTTTGGTGTACAGGTACCCGAACTAAAGGCCATTGCTAAACGAGCCGATATTCCGGACCTGAACATCATATCGTTCCATAAGGAAAAAAGAAGCACAAAAGTGTGGTTGGGAGGAACACTAAAAAATATTGAGACTCCCGAGGAACAGTCGGCTTGGGGATTGTCCAACTTGGATGGAGTAATCGTTTTGAAAGTGGAAGAGGGTAGCAGGTTGGCGGCATCGGGCTTGGTGGATGGCGATGTGATAGTGGCGGTTGAAGATAAAAAAATTAAAAACATTGCCGATCTGCTCACCAGCTATCAGGAAAACCTGTGGCATGGAAGGGTCAAGCTGGACATCATCAGGCAACAGATGGGGAAAGAGGTGCACATTGAATCGCAATGATGTGGAACGGGGAACCTAGGGCAACCCGATATAAAGTCCTGGTTTCTTGCCATCCATGCCATTGCCCCTAACAAATAGCCCATGAAGATTGGTAGAACACTGCTCAAAATAACCATTGTAGCATTACTGGGCTGCTCCTTGGACGGGATATCCCAAAGGGCCCCTGATGATTTGAATCTTAAGGAGCGTATACAGCCGTTATCTCCGGACGGGATTTTTCGGGACCCGGACTACTTCAATTGGGGGGCTTCCATAATCAAGGGCAAGGATGAAAAATACCACTTGTTCTATTCGCGGTGGAAAAGGAAATATACCTTCGCGGGATGGCTGACATTTTCTGAAATTGCCCGAGCTGTTTCCGATAGCCCCTTGGGCCCATGGGAATATAAGGAGACGGTATTAAAAGGGAACGGCAAAGGCCACTGGGATGAAATAACGGCCCACAATCCCAAAATAAAATACTTTAAGGGCAAATACTATCTGTACTATATAGCAACGAACTTTGGGGGACGGCCCTACACCGATCAAGACTTGATCGCTACCCATGGAAAATCGCTAAACGATACCCACCGAAGATGGCTTCGTGAAAACCAAAGAACGGGCGTTGCCGTCTCAAATTCCATCTTTGGGCCTTGGGAAAGAACGGACAAGCCGTTAATAGAGCCTTCCGGGCCTATTGGGACGCTGACGGTCAATCCGGCCATTGCCCTGGGGAAGGATGATAAATATTATCTTATTGTAAAAGGCGATAAGCCCAATGAAAGTAGGTTCATACGAAACCAAGCCATTGCAATTTCCGAGACAGCTATCGGTCCCTTTACCATGCAGGCCACTCCTGTTATCGATAATTTGGACACCGAGGACATTTCCCTGTGGTACCACGAAAAAAACAATACGTTCTATGCCATTTTCCATGCCCATACCTACATTGGATTGATGGCTTCCCATGATGGTTTGAACTGGAGGAAAGCGAAAAATTATGAAGTGACCCATAAAAAAATACAACTTGATAAGGGTTCTTTTTTGATTCCGGACCGGATGGAACGACCGTTTGTATTTATGGAAAATAACCAACCAACTGTGTTGTGTCTTGCCATAAAGGAGGGAGATGATTCCTATACGATCTTTGTTCCATTGAAGGAGGAATAAGCTGCAAAACCTTCAGTGCGCCATTTTGGAGCGCCGGGGCCAAAAAAACGGAGATCACTTTCATGGGACGATCGAAAAAAGGGTCCGAAATACGTCGTTGGGATAAGTGGGGCAGCAGAATCCTTAGGCCCAGTGCAAACAACCATCAGAATTGTTTGGCCCATTCCCCTCATTTTTACTAAATTCACCTGATGCTAAAGATTTGGTTGACGTAAAGGGATGAAAAAAATTTACATGAGCTTACGACTTTTCCTCTGCACCACCGTTTTCTTTGGCACCGTTTCTTTTTCGCAATCGCTAGGTGATGGTGAGATCCATGAAGCGTATGATAGCATGGTGGGTCTGGAAAATACTGGATTTTACAACGGCCCGGAATTTAAGGATGCATACCCGGACAGTGGAGGGGACAGTAGGTATTTCAACCGACAGGGTTTCGCCACTGGTAGCATAGCCTACAATGGTCAGTTGTACCCGAACGTGCCATTGAACTACGATGTTTTCAGCGATAATGTTCTGGCAAGATCCGATGACCACCTTAGCCATTTCATTATTCAGCTGATCCCAAGCTTCATTTCAGGTTTTACTATTGGCCCGCACAACTTTGTACGGCTGACCGATACCAAATTGGATGCAGGTGCACATGGTTTCTATGAAGTGGCGGTGACGGGAAAATCCTTCAAACTCTATATAAAGCATTTCCGGAGAAAAAAAGAGCGAACCGTGGGATTGGAAGTATATCATAGTTTTTCAAAGGAAAACTACTATCTGTTGCATTACAACGACGGTTATCATACTATAAATTCCATCAAGGATTTCAAAAAGGTCGTTCCCGATCGATATAGGGAAGTCCAAAAACTCCGTAGGGATTATAAATCGATGTACAAGTCGGATATGGATGGTTTCATGATCCGACTTACGGAACATTTGGATGGGTACTAAAAAGATCAATTGATGGACATTTACCTGCAAGCGGCGCTTCTATGAAAAAAAATATCCTTTTGTTTGTTGTTCTTTTCGGAACCGTCTTTGAGTTGGCGGCACAAGATGGGCGGAACATAACGATAGCTTTTGAGAACACTCCGCTGAAAGAAGCCCTACTGCGATTGGAGGAACATTCGGGAGCTTCTTTTTACTTTGAAGAGGCATGGTTACGGGAGCACAGAGTTACCAAAGGCTTCACAGGGCAGGATCTGACCAGTATTTTGGATGGCCTTCTCGAAGGCACCAGTATCAATTATTTTATAAAAGGCGATAGGATAATTTTGCTGAACAACAGCATGGTTTATCCTGAATTGCCGCAGGATTATTTCGGAGAGGACGTATTGAAAAAGGAAATCGCCCAGGAGGAGGCCCGGACCGTCACGGCCCCTGTTTTCCAGGAAGAATTCGTAAGTTCGGGAGCGAATCAAAGAAGAAGCGTCGTCACCATTGGAAAGCAAGATCCCAATTCCCAACGCAGGGTCTTTACGCTTTCGGGCCGCATTTCGAGCTTGGACACCGACGAACCTATCCAGAATTTATCGATATCCGTAACCGGGGGGGCCGCCTTTGCCGTCACCGATGCAAATGGCTATTATTCGATCGCACTGCCACTCGGCATGAACAAACTCGAAACCAATCTGCTGGGGTATCAAAAAGTATATCAGGATGTCATCCTCTATGGGGACGGTTCCCTGAACTTGAAAATAACCGAGAGTGTTGAAGTACTTGAAGAAGTGGTGGTAGAATCCAACAGAGATGCCAACGTAAGGGCGGCCACAGTCGGCACCACGGTGATCGATGCGGAAAGCATTAAGACCATTCCGCTGGTTTTGGGCGAGCGCGATCTTTTGAAAGTGGCGACCAGTTTGCCCGGGATCAAAACCGCCGGTGAGGGATCCAGCGGATTAAACGTGCGGGGGGGCAGGACGGATCAGAACCTATTTATCCTGGACGATGCCGTAATTTTTAACCCGGTACACTTTCTGGGCTTGTTTTCGGCCATCAACCCATTTACCACTCAAAGCCTACAGATCTACAAAGCCACGATACCCCCAGAGTTCGGCGGGCGTTTGTCCTCTGTTTTCGACATGGAAACAAAATCGGGGAATATGGAAAAGCTGTCCGGGGAAGGCTCCATAGGACCCATAACCGCCAATCTTACCCTGGAGGTCCCCATAGTCAAGGACAAGGCCTCCGTGATCACAGGGATTCGAGCCACTTATGCCGACTATATTTTAAGAAGTCTCAATGATGAGTCGCTAAAGAACAGCGAAGCTTCGTTTTACGACGCCATTGTAAAATATTCCCATAACCTCAATGAAAATAACAAGCTAACGGGGACTTTTTACTACAGCAAGGACAAGTTCAGTATCACCTCCGATTCGCTTTTTGGCTATAGCAACAGACTGGCTTCCATAAAATGGGGGCACCGCTTCAATGAAAAGAGCGGTGCCACCTTGAGCTTTGGCAGCAGTCAATACCAGTATGACATCCAGTATGAGGCCGATGCCAACAACGATTTCGATTTTGGCTATGAACTGAACGAGAACCAGTTCAAGCTAAGCTTGGACCACACCTTGAACGATAGGCACAAGTTGAGTTATGGCCTGGGCAGCAAACTGTACGTCACCGATCCCGGAACGGTAAGGCCCTTGGGCAATGTTTCGGACGTACAGGAAAAAACGGTACAGCGTGAAAGAGGACTGGAATCGGCCGTATATGTTACCGATCTCTTTGAGGTTAACCAAAAACTGCTGCTGGACCTCGGCCTGCGCTATTCCTTTTATATGGGTTTGGGGGAGTCCTCGCAAAATGTATATGAAGAGGGCGTTCCAAAAAGCGCGAACTCGGTAATCAGGGTCCAGGACTATGGCAACAATGAAACGATAAAGACCTACGGAGGACTGGAGTACCGCATTTCCGGGAGGTATCTTCTTGGAAATGATTTTTCCTTAAAAGCCGGGTTTAACAGAACGATCCAATACCTGCACCTTTTGACGACCAATACCACCCAGTCTCCGACCGATATCTGGAAATTGTCCGACCTGAATATCGAGCCGCAGCGTGCCGATCAAGTATCCCTAGGGTTTTTCAAGAACTATATGGAAAATGATATCGAACTGAGTATCGAGGGGTATTACAAAAAAATGAACGATCTCTTGGACTATAAGATCGGGGCACAACTGATTCTTAACGATAATTTGGAAACCGAACTGTTGCAAGGAAATGGAAAAGCGTATGGCATTGAATTTCTGGCCAAAAAGACGGGGGGGAGGTTGAACGGATACATGGGCTATACCTATTCGCGGGCCTTGATCAGATTGGATAGTGACATACCCCAGGAACAGGTCAATAACGGAGATTTTTTTCCAGCTAATTTTGACAAGCCCCACGATTTTTCATTGGTAGGGAATTACCGGTTCAATAAAAGGATCAGTGCTTCCATGAATTTGACCTATCAGACCGGAAGGCCGATCACATATCCCACGGGGAAGTTTGTTTTTGCCAATGAAGACCTGGTCGTCTACAGTGATCGAAATGAATTCCGGATCCCGGATTATTACCGTTTGGACCTTGGCGTGAACATTGAGGGAAACCATAGGCGGAAAAAACTGGCCCATAGTTTTGTGAATATATCCGTGTACAACGTACTGGGTCGGAACAACCCGTATTCTGTGTTCTTTGTGACGGAGGACGGCAAGATAAAGGCCTTTAAGACCTCTATATTTTCGATTCCGGTACCCACGATAACCTATAATTTCAAGTTCTAGCAAACAATGAAAAAGATAGATAACATACTGTTCCATTTTCTTTTTCTGTTGCCAATGGCCTGTACGGAGCCTTTCCCCATCCAGACCATTACATTTGAAAACATCTTGGTCGTGGAAAGCACCATTACCGATGAGATGAAACATCAAGTCGTAAAATTGTCCAGAACAATACCCCTTGATAGTTTTGGACAGGAAGTCGAGGAAAATGCCGATGTGAAGGTCGAGGACAGCAATGGGAATACATTTGGTTTTTCAGAGAATGCGGCGACGGGAAACTACATTTCCGACCAGGAATTCAGTGCGGTTCCGGGTGTTGCCTATACCTTAAAAGTACGTACCCAAGATGGCAATACGTATACTTCCGCTGCCGTGGAAGTACAGAGGGCGACACCGATGGACCGTGTATATGCCGAGCTGATATCGAATAATGGGGAGGAAGGGATACAGGTTTTTGTGGATACCGATAATACAGAGGAAAATGCACAGTATTTCAGATACGAATATGAGGAGACCTATAAGGTACAGTTGCCCACCGTTGCAAAATTTGATTGGGAGATTTTAAATTTTAGCGACTTTACCAGAGCCTATGACTTAGAGCTTACCCCCATAGAATGGGAAGATCAGCGGGTCTGTTATCCTTCCGTAAAATCTGCGGGTGTCATTCAGGCCTCGGCGGCCAATCTTGACGAAAAGAGGATATTCCGTTTTCCCCTGCGCTTTATCGGTAAAAAAAGCCCCATCATAAGGAATCGCTACAGCATTTTGGTCAAACAGTACCTTCAGAGCGAACAGGCCTTCACCTTCTACCAAATACTGGAAGATCTGGGCAATGTCGAAAGCTTGTTGTCACAGGGACAGCCCGGTTATGTTACTGGAAATGTGACCTCCGAGACAAATTCTGAAGAGAAGGTACTGGGTTTTTTTGAAGCTTCCTCGGTAAGCTCACAGCGAATATATTTCAACTACCAGGATTTCGGACTGGAACTCCCACCGTATTTTGTGGTGTGCGAACAACTTGCTTTTGAGAATGAGTTGCCGGAGATTCTAAAAAGAAAACTGGAACTGGAACACTATCAGGTTTATTTTGTCGAGGAGGAGGGTATTATGAGAACGGTCTATATAACACAATCCGAGTGCTCGGAATGCGACACCTTTTCAACGAACATAAAGCCCGATTTTTGGGAAGACTAGTTATGTATAGAAAAATTACGCTCATTATTGCACTAGGTTTCAGCTTTGTATTAAAGGCCCAAACACTACATGGCCAAATTTCAACGAATGCCGATGTCTTCCAGAAAGAAATCCCAAAAATGGTGATCAACACCGATCTACTGCTGACCGGAGAGCGTTTGCATTACAGGACGGACATCCACACCGGGTCGAATACGGCAAGTTCGTTGAGCCAGATTGCTTATGTTTCCTTACGCACTGATAAGGACTCGGTCGTATTCAACCACAAATTAAGGCTGAGGAAGGGATCGGGGCATGGGACCTTTTTTATTCCGGCCACCTTAAAAACGGGAATATATAGGCTCCTGGGCCATACCAATTTCTCCTTGAACAACACTGAAAACGCATTTGCCCACCGTACGGTTTATATTATCAATCCCTTTATAAAGATGCCCGCCGAGACTAAAAAAGACAGTACCCGGCTCCGCGAAGTGCTGTCATTGGGCGATATTGTTTCAAGGGGAAGCGAAAAACCACAGGCAAACAGCATTTCGATACGGACGGACCGATCCTCGTATGGGGCCCGCGAGAAGATTTTGCTCCATATAGAAAATCCTATGGGGAAATTCGGATATGGCAACTATATACTATCGGTCCGTTTGGTAGAACCCGTTCAACCTATGGGGACGATTCCGCCAAAAGGCAGGGCAGGGGGGGAGAAAGGGAAGTTGTTTCACATTCCAGAACTCCGTGGAGAGATCATTTCTGGAGAAGTACGGACCCTTGCCAACGGCACGCCGGCGAAGGACAAAGTTGTGGCATTGAGCGTTCCGGGCAGGAATTATGTTTTTAAAACCGCGAAGACAGGGCCCAATGGACGTTTTTATATTTCAATCGAGGAGCCCTACGAAACAAACAGTGCCATCGTACAGCTTATCGAACCCAACCGGAAACAGTACAAGCTCGTCCTGGACAAAAAGGCGGTTGGTTTTGCTGCCGGGGGAACGCTTCCATTACTGCAATTGGATCCCAACTTAAAGGAGTGGTTGGAAGAACGCAGTATTCAATTGCAGATTGAAAATGCTTATTTTAAGAACGACAGCACTGCTTTGGAAAGTGAAGGGTCCGCGACACCTTTCTACGGAAATCTGGCAACGGAATTTATCTTGGACGACTACACCCGCTTTCCCTCTTTGGAAGAGACCTTTGTGGAAGTGGTTACGCTCGCTAGGATACGGAATAGGGCGGGTAAGAACGTGTTTGAGGTTTTTGACCCTGCGGACCCATACAAGACCGGGCCGTTTCGTTCGCTGGACCCGGTACTCCTGGTAGATGGTATCCTGGTACAGGACGCAGAGGAAATTTTCCGCTATGGCGCCAAGGATTTTGAAAGTATTGGGGTATTTCCCAATGCATACCGCTATGGGCCAAAGATTTTTTGGGGAATCATTGACTTCAAGACCAAAAAGGGAGACTTTAAACCGACTCAGGACGGTCCGTATGTACAAGCGTTTGATCTGATGCGGCCTCTATCCGATAAAAAATTCACTTCCCCCGACCATTCCACCGAATCATTTACCAGAATTCCGGACTACAGAAGACAATTGTACTGGGAACCCAATACCGAACTTTCCGAGGAGGTGCTTACAAGGAGCTTTTATACCTCGGATGTAAGGGGCACCTACCTGATTACATTGGAAGGGTATACCGACAAGGGAAAGCACCTACTGGCCAAACATCATTTTGAGGTCGAATAGATCTTTTCTTTCTAAATTACTATCTTGTAGAAGGTCGGAAAAAGATAGAACTTGATGTCCAAGTACATTCGGAAGCCTAAATTTCCGCAAGAATAGGCGTTGGAGCGGTCCCCCATACAGACCGGACACCCTATGGATATCGGATAGTGAAAAAGTTTGAAAAAATGGCACCCATCCCGGATAGCCTTGGTCTAAAGTGGTTTGGCCGTTGGTCGGCATTGCTTGTCGGCCTCTGCCTACAGGTGGGTTGCCTAGAAAAGGATAGCCAGACTCAAAAGGTACAGGCCGTCATCCATGAACTGATTGAAGCGGACAATAACTCGGATATTGAAACGGTATTGGGGGCATATACGGACAGTGTGGAGTTCTATCCAACAGGGGGTAGGTTCACCAAGGGCATTCAAAATGTAAGGGCGAATTACAACGATCTTTTCCTGAACTACGATCTTTCTTTGGAGACCGAGATTTTAGAGGCCCGAATCATGGGGGACAACGCCATGGTCACCGGTATCAATACCGGGACAAAAAGGAGCATTGCCGATTCCTCCACGACCAAGATCCACGATAAGTACATCGCCATTTTGATCTTGGGTCCCAAAGGGAACTGGAGAATAGATAAACTGATCTGGGGACCGGCCCATTGATCAAGAGGGACGAATCGGGAACTGCGGTGGAAACCAAACGGCATTACTGTAAAATAACACAACTTTAATAAACAGGATATTTCCACATTTCGACTAAATACGGTTTCCGATTCAAAAAGGGCGACACTGGTCTACCTTATTGCACTGGGTGTTGCCATTCTTTTGCAGGCAGGGCATTACGTGTTTTACTATAAACAGGAAGTTTTCATTTCCTTCGTTTGGTCGTTGGTGGACTGGAACCTTTGGTTTTTAATGTTCCTCGCCCTCTTTTATTGCAAACTGTATTTTGTAAATTTTAGCTCATGGACCAAAAGAAAACGGGCTGTTTTAATTGCGGTCGGCCTGTTCTTTCCGATTTTACATGTTTTGTTCTCAAAACTTGTTTTTCTGTTGATCTTTGAGCCTAGCCGCTCTTTTGGTGCGGATATCCTCCGGCAATTCTCAAAAAAATGGTTTCAGAATATTTTTATTGGACTGGGGCTCTTTTTTCTGTTCGATTATGCCAAGGCATATTTTTTACGGACGTATCGGCCCATAGGGCGTACGGGATTGCAAACCAAGGGCGGTCCAGATCAATTGTGGGTCAAGGAGGGCCGGTCCAAATACCAACTGTTCCCCAATGAAATAGTGTGGGTGGAATCCGCCAAGAATTATGTGGTGCTATGTACCCAGGCTGGAGAACAGCGTGTTATCCGAAAAACCATCACCTCCATGAACGATGTCCTCGAACCTTACAATTTCGTGAGGGTAAGCCGTTCTGCCCTGGTAAACAAAGACTATGTCCAGGTGATCAAAAAGCGGACAAAATACTCTTTTTCCGTTATCACCCGATCCGGAAAAGCGTTTCCCATTGGAAGGACCTATTTAAAAAATGTACTTTCCCGTATCGATCCGTGAGGACTTTCCTCCCATAAATAGCGACGTTCATACCAAATCGGCAAATGGCTCCAACAAATAGGGGATTATTGAAATAATTTAGGGGCATATCAATAATCCGTATCCCATGGACAAAAGAGATTTTTTAAAAACCTTTTCGGCTTTGTTGGTTTTGGCCACCGCCCCAAAAATATTGTACGGCCGCCCGGTCATGGCCAAAAAGAAAGTATTGGTTCTCGGAGGGAGGAACTTTATAGGCCCCAGTATTGTGCAACTGTTCCAGGGAGCGGGCTGGGAGGTAACCCTGCTCAACAGGGGTAGAACAAACCCACATCTCTTCCCAGAATTACCGATCATTATATGCGATAGGGAAAAAGAGGACCGCCAAGACTTGCAAAAAGTAAGCGCAAGAATCAAAAATACGTACTGGGACGCGGTCGTCGACACCTGGCAGAAGTCACCAAAGGCGGTCTTCGATTTTATAGATATGTTCCGGGACCATATTGGCCATTACCACTATGTGTCCTCAGTTTCGGTCTATGATAGTTGGGCTGAAAAGGGCATTGATGAATCCGGCCGATTGAATCCCACTCCCGAATTCCCGCGGACCATAGGGGAAAATTACCGGTATGCCATTAGAAAGACGCTGTCGGAAAAGACGATTATGGCGCATATGGAGAACTACACGATCTACCGTTCCCATGGTATGCGGGATTTTCGGACCCCGGACCACTCCAATCCGAACGAAGAGAACTATTGGCCCATTCGGTTTGCCCGGGGAGGGGAAATCCTGGTCCCCGATGCCAAAGATCACTATTACCAGATCACCGATGTTCAAAGCTTGTGCAAATTCATGCTGACCTGTACGGAAAATAAAACCTACGGTGCCTACAATGTGGCCTACAGGCCGATAAAATTCAAAACCTACATCCGCCGTTTGGGCAAGGTGGCGCACAAACCCAAAAGATTGATCTGGATACCCGGGGACTTCCTGATAAAAAGTGGAATTCGGCCCTACAGGGATGTTTCGGCCTGGAAGCTTATGTCCTTAAACTGCTCACCATAGCGAAGGGAATCGTCTGGATATCGACTTTGGTACCCCGCGATTTGATCTTGAAACAGCTCCTCCAGGGGCCGGTTGACCAGACCATGTCCTTCGGCCTTATCGACACTGAAGTGATACGAACCGGCGGGCTCAAGCGTTGGAGGTCTTTCCATGCAAAGGGAAAAGGAACTCATCGCAGCGTGGCGGACATCAAAAGAAAAACAATGAGCTCCGTTGACACGGACGAAACAAACACGCTTATCTTTCGGTACTTGCTGTCTCCATATAGGTGTTCGGGGTCATTCCAGTATACTTTTTAAAGGATTCAAAAAACGTGGATTTTGATTTAAATCCCGATCGATGGCCCAATCCAACAATGGTCAAGTGGTCCAATGATGCATCCAACAAGTATTTTTTTGCCGCTTCCACCCTCCAGTAATTGATGAAATCATTGAATCCGATATTGATGTCCTGATTTATCAGGACAGAAAGCGCATTTTTTCGAATCCCATAAAGCTGCGCCAGTTTGCCCAGGTCCAGCCCGGGATCGAGGTAGGGTTTTTGATCCTCCATGAAGGAGATCAGTTGGGCGACTTGGGCGTTTTCCCATAGAATGGCCGGGTCGAACTTGACCGCGACGAGCTTGGGGGAAATCTCCTTTAAATAAGATTTTCCCCCAAGCATCATTTTAAGGGTCATCCTATAGAACATTGCCGAAACGAGCACATATGGGATAGTGGCCGCACCGAACCCGAATACCGGAAAGGAGTACTTGACGAGGCCTGCGATCAACAGTGGAACGAATAAAAAAGGGACCACAACCTTAAAAAGTCGCCGTTTGTACCTTTTCACCTTGGCTTTGGGCATGCCCAGACCGAAGTCATGTTTTTGTATCAGGACCAGGGAGACCATAGCATACAGCATGGTCAGTGATAGGACCGCATAGGACTTGTTGAAAACGGGATCGGCCCCCTTCACAAAGCCCGCCACCATGAAGTAAAGCACAGGAACAAAATGGAACACTTTCAGGCGGCCCCACTTGGTATCGGCTAAATTCAGTTTTTGCAAGGTGTGCAAATAGATGAGGGGTCCCAACATTAACAAGAGCGTGTCGGACAGTAGGGGAATGGTCGTGTGCTCATGAAGGAAATCGGTCTTGATGAACGGATAGACCATCAGCCGGAGGGCGAGGACAAAAAAAATCAATGGAAAAGCCAAATTTTCCCTATCTGCTAGATACTGCCTTAGGAACAAAATGAAAAAAAGTAGACTTTGTGCCCCTCCGATCAGCAATATCAATTGGATTGTCGAGAAATCGATGGAATATATCACGTACCAATATTAAAAGTCAAATAAAATGAATTCGCCTCGCTAGGTATTAAAAACATCCTATTGTGCGGACGTGCAAGGTAATTCAAGATTTTGATAAGCGGTTCCCAATACGTGCCAAATGGTCTTGATTTATTTTTTCGGAATCATTTGGACGCAAATGACACCCTCCATATTTTTCCAAGGCATACTTTTATCCGTGGGACATTGAATAAGTACTTAGCCGCGGTCAAAGAAGCGGGAGGTGCCGAACAGGGAGAAAATACCGCTGCCCGATATTGGACCAAATGTTTTAATAACAAACCGTTGAAAATGAAAAGACGAAATTTTGTAAAGCTCACCGGCGCATCTTCCCTAATGCTGTGTATGACATCCCTGACCGTAGCGACGGGGACAAAAAAAAGATTGAATATCCTCGTTTTGGGAGGCACCAATTACCTGGGACCTGCTGTCGTGGACATCGCCCTGGCCAATGGACATAGGCCCACTTTGTTCAACAGGGGCATTACCAACCCCCATTTGTATCCGGAAGTTGAGAAATTGATCGGTGACAGGAACGTGGATAGCGAAAATTTGAGCGCTTTGGACGGGAATCGCAAATGGGACCTGGTCATTGATACATGGCCGGCCGATCCAAGGATGGTTGAACGTACGGCAAAGCTGTTGAAAGGTCGTACGGAGGCCTATGCCTTCATTTCCTCCATCGTAGTTTATAAGGATTTGACCCAGATGGGCCTTACCGAGACCGCAGCGCTTCGTGACGTAGGGGAGTTCGTTCCGGGAATGTCGTATCATGAGTCAAAGGTACTTTGCGAAAGGGTGGTTAGGGAAACTTTTTCCCAAAACCATCTCATCCTACGCCCTCCCGGAATATTTGGAAAACGCGACGAGAGCTGGTCGTTCGTGTACTGGTTGTGGCGCATTCGCGCCGGTGGGCCCGTCATGGCGCCAGGCGATGGCTCCGATTGCGTCCAATGGATCGATGTGACCGATGTTGGGAGCTTCATGCTACATGCCCTCGAAAGCGGACAATACGGAACCTATAATACCATTGGACCTGAAAAGGATCCACTACTTTTTAGGGACTACCTGAAACGCATCAATGAACATTACGGCAACAAAGCGGAACTGGTTTGGGTAAACGAGGCATTTATCAAAGCGAACCAGCTTATGCCCATAGTGGACATTCCCATATGGGAACCCAAAAGCCGAAGGGCCGGCCGGCACACCATAAGTGCGGAAAAAGCAATAGCCGCGGGTTTGGTATTTACCCCCATGGAACGGACTTTTGAGAGTGCATTGAATTGGTACGACCGGGTAAAATCCCCTACATACGATCCAGGATTGGACAAAAATCGGCCCTACAACGGAATCACCCGGGAAAAGGAATTGGAACTCCTGCAGATTTGGGCGGCCAAGAGTTCACCAAAGAACGAGAAACGAATGGAATAAAGTAGGCGTTCCGCATATGGACGAATGGAGCACATTGCTTAACTTTATGGGAAATAAAAGGGGTCGAAAAAATTGCTTTCCGATCACCATATCCCATGAAGACCAGAAATTTTGTAGCCCTTACCCTGTCCATTGCCATTCTACTGGCGGTATTGATTTATTGGAGGGAATACACCACTCGGGAACAGGTAGCACCCTACCGTGTACTGCTTTGGCAATTGTTGATATGGCTGCCCTGGATCCTTGGGTTCAAGGGAATGCAACGCCTGATCCCAGTAGCACGGAAAACCTCCTTTGGAAAGGTTTGGATATTGGGTGCGGCCCTGATAGGGGTGGTTTTCCATTATGGATGGTTCTTTCTTTTGAGCAACACGGTCAGCCCGTACCTACATCTGCCCGGCTCCAGGTTCGGGGTATACCGCTACTTCTTTATCTTCTGGACCTTGATAGACATTGGCCTGATGTGGTTCGTCATAGACAAACTGTGGAAGGGGGAAAGGGAAGAAATGCCCCGACCCGTATTGTTCGAACTTACCAGGGGAAAGAACAAATACTTTTGCGAGGCCCCGCAAATCCATCTGCTGGCCGCAGAGAATTACTACACCCGACTGTTTACGGCCGAAGGGGTCTTTCTTATGCGGAAACCCTTGAAATATTTCCATGACTTGTTGCCCGGGAACATGTTCAGAAAGATCCATCGCTCGACCATTATCAACGTCAACGAGGTGTCCGAACTGGCCAAGGGCCAGGACCATGGCCTGGAGGTGATCATGAAAGATGGTACCCGGCGTAGGGTCAGCAGAAACTATGTCAAGGAAATCACCCATTTTTTTAAAGATCGCGCCCATTAGTACCGTTCGCTATCAAAATCCTGTCCGTTTACTGCATCTGCCGTTTTTCGTCAGGGGTATTGGCTAAGTTTGATGTAGGGCTTACAAGGTCCGATATCCAAAATATATGCCCCCTAGGGCTAAAAACCTGTACATGGCCATGCCGTCCTATACCATAACGATCAACAATGTTAAAAAAAATGTTTCCGCCGATCCGGATACCCCTTTATTGTGGATCATACGGGACCTACTGGAATTGACCGGAACCAAATTTGGTTGTGGAAAAGGCCTCTGCGGTGCCTGCACCGTGCATTATCAAGGCCAGCCGGTCCGTTCGTGCACCCTACCCATCAACGCTGCCCTGGACGGAGGCATTACTACGATTGAAGGACTGTCGGAACAGCAAAGTCACCCCGTACAACAGGCCTGGATGGAACTGGACGTACCACAGTGCGGCTACTGCCAATCCGGTCAGATCATGGCTGCGGCTTCCCTGCTCTCCAAAAATGAAAATCCCACGAACGACGATATCGAGGCCGCGATGGAAGGCCATCTTTGTCGCTGCGGTACCTATTCCCGGATACGCGAGGCCATTCAACTGGCGGCAACCAAAAAAAAGAAATGATGCGGGTGGGGATATTACTTCTATGGATAGGTGTTTTCCTGAAATCCCACGGACAGGAACTTCGGTTCGAACGCGACACGGCCTTCGCAGAGCTTCAGGGCTCCCGAGGGGTTTCGATAGCTGATCTTGACGGCAATGGATGGAACGATATCGCAGTGGCCAACCAGGTGGATTCCGTCGGGCTCCTGGGAAACACCATTTATTTTAATCAGGGAACCAGTTTTCGGAAATCGGCGATCGCCCATGGCATTGTGGATGCCTGGAGCGAATCGGTCCATACCGTGGATGTGGACAACGATCATGATCTCGATCTCTTTTTCACCACCCAGTTCGGCACGCCCAACCTACTGTACCTGAACGATGGTGCCGGCAACTTTTCCCCGGGAGGGGCCGGGAAGCTCGTAACGGACCGTACCAATTCACCCGGCGCCTGTTGGTGCGATTATGACGGGGATGGCGATCTGGATGTCTTTGTGGTGAATAGGGATGGTGCCGATGATCAACTTTATATCAACAATGGGCAAGGCACTTTTTCCAAAAAGGCCAAGGGCCCATGGATCGGTAACAAAGGGGACGGAAGATCTTGTGCCTGGGGCGACCTCAATGGCGATGGCCGGCCCGATCTGTATGTGGCCAATTTTGTGATGAAGAGGTCGGGGCAGGTGACCGGAAAACACCGGAACTACTTGTACTTGAACAATTCGGACGGAAGCTTTACAGAGCAGCGCAGGGGTGTCCTGGTCGAGGAAACGCATGCTTCCTATGGCGTTTCCTTTGTAGATTATGACTATGACAGGGACCTGGATATCTATGTGACCAATGTATCGGTCGCCGATGAAAATGCCCTATACCAAAACTCGGGCACCGGATGGTTCACCAAGTTGACGGACCATACCGTGGCATATGAGGTCCACCGCCCATCCAAGGGGCAGACCTGGGGCGATTTTGACAATGACGGCAGTTTGGATCTTTACGTGGCGAATGGCACCGAAGGTTATCCAGAGATCCAGAATTTTTTCTTTGTGGGCGGGAAGGATGGTTCCTTCAAAAGGGTTTACCGCAGTTTGCCGGCCATTGAGGGCCATATTTCTGCCGGCACCGCCTCCGGGGACTTGGACAATGATGGGTTTTTGGACCTGTTTGTGTGCAATTGGGGAGGTGAGGCGGAAGCCAACGACGGTTACATGAACCAAACCCAGGGCAACCAATGGGTGAAACTGCATTTGAAGGGAACTACATCGAACAGCTATGGTATCGGAAGTTGGGTAACGCTGACCCTGGAGGACGGTACGGTACAGACGCGGTATTGTGCCAGGGAAACTGGATATGGAAGCGAGAACGCCCCGGAGATCCATTTTGGTCTGGGCGCTTCCGCCGAGATAAGGTCCCTGAAAATTGAATGGCCTTCCGGACGTAAACAAACGGTCACGGAGGTAGTCCCGAATACGGTGTACCAGATAATCGAAGGAAAAGAACTCAAACGCATCGGGTCATGAAAAGCAAATTGCACAGAAGGACATTTATGAAATTGACCACTGTGGCCAGTGGCGCATTGATAGCCGGGGTATACCTACAATCTTGTGGGGCGGACCATCCTCTGGCCACGGAGCACGTCTTCTCGCCCTTGATAAAGATCGATACGGAGGGTTGGGTGACCCTCATTGCCAAAAATCCTGAGATCGGGCAAGGCGTCAAAACGGCGCTTCCCATGATCTTGGCTGAGGAACTTGGGGCGGCTTGGGACAAGGTAAGGGTAGTGCAGGGCGATTACGATACGGCTTATGAGGAACAATGGGCCGGGGGCAGCTACGCCATCATCCTGAACTGGGACCTGATGCGGACAGCGGGCGCCAAGGTACGGCAGGTACTGCTTCAGGTGGCGGCAAAACGGATGGGCAAGGCGGTATCTGAGCTTTCTACCCGCAATGGGGAGGTACAGCATGTGAAATCCGGAGAGACCCTGCCTTTCGGAGCGCTACTGGCCGAAGCCTCAAAAATACCCTTGCCGGAAACCGTGGAATTCAAACCCATGGATGCGTTTGAGATTGTGGGGAAAAGGATTCCCCAGATCGACCTCGATCAATTGGTAAACGGAGAAATGCAATATGGCATCGATATCAAATTGCCGGGAATGGTCTATGCCACGGTCCTGAAAAATCCCGTATTCGAAGGCGGATCCGGTACCTGGGACGCCACGCGGGCAAGGGCCGTAAACGGGCTGATCGATATCCTGGAACTGGACAACAAAACCTATGGGGGCCGGCTCCTGGCTTCCAACAGTCCGAATTTTGTAAACGGTATTGCCGTCGTGGCCAACTCTACCTGGGCGGCCTTTAAGGCGGCCGGGGAGTTGGAGGTCAGCTGGGACGAAACAGGTACCAGAAAAGAGAATACCGATGGAATCTTCGAGCGTTTTCGTGCCCAGTTGGACGATACCATGATCGAACGGGAAGATGGTGATATCGCCGCCGCAAGGCGCAAGGCGGCATCCAACTACGAAGCGGTATATGAAGTCCCTTTTTTGGCGCATGTACCCATGGAACCGATGAACTGTACGGTAGATTTTAGGGAAGATGGCTGCGAGGTTTGGGCCCCAACGCAAAACCCCGAAGCACTACAGAAGGGTTTGATCAAATTGTTCGGGTTGGCACCGGAACAGATCAAAATACACCTTCCCCGGATCGGGGGCGCCTTTGGCAGGCGATACTATGTGGATTACGCCATGGATACGGCCATCTTGTCCAAAAAAATGGGCCGACCGGTAAAGCTCACCTGGACCCGGGAAGCGGACATCCAGCACGATTGGTACCGTCCGGCGAGCGTACACAAAATGGAGGCGTCCCTCAATGGGAACGGGCAGGTAACGGGATGGCGACATGTTTTGGCCAACGCCTCCCGCAAAACCTCTTTGGGAAGGGAGGGCCGACCCGCTGGGACCGAAATAGACCCCTATGAGTTCCCTGCGGGCTTTGTTCCCGACCTCCGACTGGAGTACGGACATGTATTGAGCGATGTTCCCTTGGGACAGTGGCGTGCTGTGGGCCATTCTGCCACCGCATTTGCGGTCCATAGCTTTTTGGACGAATTGGCCCACTGGAATAAAAGGGACCCTATGGACTATTTTCTGGAGTTCTTGGGTCCGGCAAGAATGGTTCCTGTCGTGGACGACTATGCCTTCGATGCGGGCCGATCGATCGCGGTGGTGGAAAAGGTAAGACAGCTCAGCAACTGGGGTTCACCCTTGCCTGCGGGTCAGGGCCGGGGCTTTGCGGCCTGCAAGGGTGCCGGATCCTTTGTGGCCGAGGTGGTCACTGTATCCGTGGGTACCAATGGAAAAATACGGATCGTGCGGGTGGATGCCGTGGTCGACTGTGGCATTGTCGTCAACCGATCAGGAGCGGAGGCACAGGTGGAGGGCGGTATCCTGGAGGGCCTCAGTGCGGCGCTTTACGGCGAAATAACCGTACAGGACGGTACTGCGGAACAGTCCAATTTTCACGATTATCGTTGGATGCGTATGGGCGAAACGCCCGAAATGCATATTGAATTTATCCAGAACGACCTGCCCCCCCGTGGTCTCGGCGAGCCCCCCTTGCCACCAGCGGCCCCAGCATTGGCCAATGCCATCTTTGCCGCAACGGGGCAGCGGATAAGGAAATTGCCCATACGGAAGATTGAACGATAAGTTGCGGATGGGCAGGCGAGCAATTTAATATCGAGTTTGAACGGCTCATTCTGTCCTTTCTATACCAGCATAAACCGGATTCATTGGCGTTCAAGCAAATGATGCAAAACGTGTACCGCTATTCAAAAGGAATGGACCCCGTTTCGAAAAAAGAGGCGTTGGGCTGGGTCTTCCCCTGATTTCCTCTCCAGAGCATTGCAAATTTAGACATCCTTGCGGTTTAGCTGCGATCTTGGAATGACGAAAAGGGCTCCTTGGCCCCTTCCATTTTCTCCCCTAATCGGTTTGATTTCCCAAAAGCTGACTTTTGTCATGTGCTGCGCCGACATTCGAATCTACATTTGAACAATCGAATAAGTGGTTCAGCTAGAATCGTTCGGAAAGTATTGCGTGCGATTTTTATAAAGGCTCCCGCGATAATTTTGTACTTTAATAACCCCTTTAAAAATCAACCTATGAAACCATGCCGTTTTGGGATTTTCCTCTTGCTTTTAATCAGTTCTTCTGCACTGGCCCAGGTAAAGGTCGATGCGGAGCTAAGGCCCAGGTTCGAGTACCGCCATGGATTTAAGACGCTCTTCCCCGACAATACCGATGCCGCCGCATTTATATCGCAGCGTACGCGATTGAATGCCGGCTATACCGATGAAACCCTGGATTTCTACCTAAGCGTCCAAGATATAAGGGTTTGGGGGGATGTACCCCAGTTGAACAATGCGGATCGCAATGGTCTTGGTATCCATCAAGCTTGGGGCGCCTTGCGGTTTACTCCCGAAATATCCCTAAAGTTGGGACGCCAGGTCCTGAATTATGACGATCAGCGAATTTTTGGGGGAGTGGCCTGGGCACAGCAGGCGCGCAGCCATGATGTGGCCCTGCTACGTTTGAAGCAGGCGAAGTTCACGGCCCATCTGGGTGCTGGCTTCAATCAGGATGGGGAGGCGCTCACGGGTACCGCCTTGACCACGAACACCTACAAGGCATTGCAGTATCTATGGTTGCACCACGATTGGGAAAATCTGGGCACCAGTTTTCTCTTTTTGAACAACGGAAGGCAATTTATCGATGCAGCCGACGACGCCAATAATGAGACCCGTTACAGCCAGACCCTTGGAACCCATATGGAATTCAGTAAATCCAACTTGGGACTGATGGGCAATCTATTTTATCAGTTCGGCAGGGATGGCAACGATAACAAACTGAGCGCCTACCTGCTTGGTCTGGAGGCCAGTCTCAAGGTACAGCGGCAATGGACTTTCTTTCTGGGCGGTGAGATGCAAAGTGGAAACGATGGCGGGGCACCCGCAGCAGGCGAGAACAAGGCTTTTGCCCCCTTGTACGGTACAAATCATAAATTCAATGGCCTTATGGACTATTTCTATGTTGGAAACCACGCCAGCAATGTGGGCCTGTTGGATCTATATCTGGGTGCGGCCGTTAAAACGGGAAAAAAAGCAGCTTTGAACATTCGGTTGCACCATTTTAGTGCCGCGGCCGACCTGCCGACCACGAACTCCAAGCAACTCGGAGCGGAGGCCGATCTGGTGTTCAACTATAACTTCAACAAGACCATTAACATCAAAGCTGGATATTCGTACTTATTTCCCTCGGAAGGTATGGAGATCCTAAAAGGCAATTTTGATGACAACACCAATTATTGGGGCTGGGCGATGGTGACTATCAAGCCCACCTTGTTCGCAACCCAAGAGAATTGACTTATGCCGATAAAAAGTTATTTAGCGCATCCACATAAAGGTAAAAAAGAGTACCTTATACAGGCTTTGTCGGCGATTGATGAATGTGAGGTCTTGCCCGCGGAAAACGTTGAGGTGATCATTCTGGTCACTGAAACCGATACCCGTCAAGAGGAGGCCGATCTGAAAGAAAAATTGGAAGCCATTCCCAGCTTAAAATTGTTGGCCATGGTCTCCGGCTTCGATACCCCTAAAAACTAATAGTGCTATGTACCGATCGCTCTATACGAACAGAAGAAGTTTTATCAAGAAAATGGCCGTGCTGTCGGCAATGACCGCGGCGGCGGGCATGTTTCCGGGCATCGTATTTGCCGAGGAGCAGGAAAGGGGAATTCCCACGGATGCGAACCTGGATTGGAAAAAAGCCCCTTGCAGGTTCTGCGGAGTGGGCTGTGGTGTACTGGTCGGCACCGAGAACGGAAGGGCGGTAGCCGTAAAAGGCGACCCAAAATCTCCTGTAAATAAAGGGTTGTGCTGTGTAAAGGGATACCATTCCATCATGGCATTATACGGCAAGGACCGGTTGACCAAGCCCTTGGTAAAAAAGAATGGGACCTATGTGGAGACCTCCATGGAAGAGGCACTGGACCTTGTAGCCTCCAAGATGAAGGAAACCATTGCTGACCATGGAAAGGACGCCGTATCCATATATGGCTCCGGGCAATGGACCATTCCTGATGGCTACGTGGCCTCCAAGTTGTTCAAGGGCTGTATCGGGACCAACAATGTGGAAGCCAACGCCCGCCTTTGTATGGCGACCGCCGTGACCGGATTTTTGACCTCGTTCGGACTCGATGAGCCCATGGGCTGCTATGAGGATATCGACCATGCCAATACCTTTGTCCTATGGGGCAACAACATGGCCGAGATGCATCCGGTACTGTTCTCGCGTTTGTTGGACCAACGCCTAAGGCGCGGGGCCAAAATCATTGATTTTGCCACAAGGACCACCCGTACCAGTATGGCGGCGGACAAATCAATATTGTTCAACCCACAGACCGACCTAGCGGTCGCCAATGCCATATGCCATGAAATTGTGAACAACGGATGGGTGAACACCGAATTTGTCAAGGAACACTGCAATTTCAGCAAGGGACTTACCCAAATGGGATATGGCCTGGAAGATCATTACAAGTTCACCGACAAGCCGGAATCCATAACTTTTGAGGACTATAAAGCGTTCTTGGCGGACTATGCTCCGGAAAAGGTTGCGCGATTGGCCGGGGTATCGGTGAAGGACATCAAATACCTGGCCGCCCATTTCGGGGACCCGAACAAAAAGGTAATGTCGCTTTGGTGCATGGGTATGAACCAGCATTCCAGAGGAACCTGGATAAACAATCTGGTGTACAACATCCACCTGTTGACCGGTAAAATATCGAGCCCTGGTAACAGTCCATTTTCATTGACGGGACAGCCCAGTGCTTGTGGTACGGTCCGCGAAGTGGGTACCTTGACCCATAAGCTGCCGCATGGCGTGGTGATGAACAAGGAGCACCGCGAGTTTGCCGCTAAAATATGGGGAGTCCCCGTGGAAAACATCCCTGCGAAACCTACCTATCACACCGTGGAGATGTTCCGCGCCCTGGACAGGGGCGATATCCGGTTCATGTGGATCCAGGTGACCAATCCGATGGTAACCATGCCCAAGTTAAAACGCTATCGCGATGGGGCCAAAAAGGAGGGACGTTTTATCGTTGTCTCGGATATCTACCCGACACCCACCACCGACATTGCCGATGTGATATTGCCTTCGGCCATGTGGATCGAACGGGAAGGCCTTTACGGTAATTCGGAGCGGAGGACACAGTACTTTGAACAAATGTTGGAACCCCCCGGCGAGGCAATGAGCGATACCTGGCAACTGGTGGAGGTCGCCAAACGACTTGGATATGAAAAGCAGTTCCATTACGGACGGGAAAGCCATATCGAAGAGATATACAACGAATATCGAAAGCACCACGAAGGCAAGAAACACAATATGGCGCCCTTGGAGGTCCTAAAATCGCAGCCCGGTGCCCTGTGGCCCTATGTGGATGGAAAATCTACAAAATGGCGATTCAATGCCAAGTACGACCCTGCCTGCAGCAATGGAAAGGACTTTCATTTTTATGGTAAAAAGGACGGGAAGGCGGTCATATGGCAACGGCCCTATGAACCGGCCGCCGAGGAACCCGATTCCGAATATCCGTTTTGGTTGGGTACAGGTCGCGTGGTGGAACATTGGCACACGGGTTCCATGACCCGACGGATTCCGGTATTGCACCAGGCCATGCCCCATTCGTATGTGGAATTGAACCCTGGCGATGCGAAACGTATGCAGATCCGGACAGGAGACAAGGTGAGATTGACCACCAGAAGGGGTAAAATCGTACTTCCGGCATCCGTGAATGAGCGGGGCGTTCCGGCCCCTATGCAGGTGTTCGTGCCCTTTTTTGATGAAAATATGCTAATCAATGACATCACCTTGGATTCCTTTTGCCCCATATCCAAGGAACCGGATTACAAGAAATGTGCTGTCAAAGTAGAGAAGGCGTAACCCATGAAGAGAATAGGAATCATATCGTTGTTCGCCCTGTTGTTCGCCGGTTTCTTGATCAATTGGCTGTACAGTTACGAAAAGGGGCGGGAAGGCGCGTATATTTCTATTTCCGATGCGAAGGACCCACCCACCATCCTCTCCGAAAGCGCTGTTTTTGAACGTTCCGGTTTTGCCCTGGAGTATGTGGACATGCCGGTTGATGCACAACACCAAAGAACACTGGACGACTATTACAAAAACAGGGCCTATCCGGGTGCCCCGCCCAGTATCCCGCATCCGGTAAAGGAAAAAAGAAGCATGGGAGGTAAGGTATGTCTGCAATGCCACCAAAATGGCGGTTTTGTCGAAAAGTTCAAGGCGTACGCACCTGTCACTCCGCATCCTGCGATGGTAAACTGTAAACAATGTCATGTGGAGCAACAAACACAGGCCTATTTCATCGATACCGATTTCTATAAAAAACCTGCTCCGGCCGTCGGCACGAACAATGCGCTGCCCGGTAGTCCCCCAGTAATCCCACACCAACTCCAAATGCGGGAAAACTGTCTTTCCTGCCATGCGGGACCCGCTGCGGTAAAAGAACTGCGCGTGACCCATCCCGAGCGGATAAACTGTAGGCAGTGCCATGTGCCCAAAGAACACCAATTTGAAACAGTGGAACGGTTTGTACGCGCAAATACCATGTCCAATGATTAAATCAAAGATACTTTACGTAGCGGTCCTACTTTTTTGCCTGTGTGCCTGCAAGCATGAAAAAGGGGAATACCACAGCCTTAGGGAAAAGATCGAAGCCGAGGGAAAAAAATACCACGGAACCGATATTTCATCGGAAGCGTACATCGGGGACATCGAAACAGTGGTAATTACGGAAGGCGACGATACTTTCTTGATTCCCGAGCGCAAGGGCCAGATCAAGTCGTATGCCTGTACGGAATGCCACTCCAAACCTTTGGCTGGGATGCAACATACCATCACCGGGCAACGGGCCCATTGGGACATTACACTTGGGCATGCCGATGAAAATGCCATGAACTGCGCGACCTGCCACAACGGCAATGACATGGACAATTTGAACAGTTTGACCGGAAACACAGTGGATTTCAACACGAGTTACCGCTTGTGCAGCCAATGCCATGCCCCCCAGTTCGAGGACTGGAAGGGCGGTGCCCATGGAAAGAACATAGGTGGTTGGGCGAGGCCCAGGGCCGCTATGACCTGTGTGAACTGCCACGATCCACATCGCCCTGGGATCCCATCGAAATGGCCGGTGCGGTTCAATACGCAAAAGGTAAGGGAGCGGGAGTAGGAAGCTACTACCGGTACACAACATAAGAACAACAGTATGGACGGGAAAAAGAAATGGTTTACGTTAGATCTGGGATGGAACAGAAAAGAATCCGACAATTCCGCTTGCGGATGTGGAAAGTCGACAGGGGGTTGTGGATCCCATAGTGCTCCCCCCAGGAACGATTATTCCATTTCGGCCGAGGAATTCGATGCTGCGGTCGAAGATACCATGGCGGGAGAGGTCCAACGCGATGGTTTTCAACAGGTCTTCGATGTAAAGATGGACCGCAGGACGGCCTTTAGAAAGTTAACGGCCAGTCTTATGGTGGGTGCCGGTGCCGTGGGTACTTCCTGTAGCATGGTCGCGGGGGAGGAGACCAAGGAAAAGGCGCAGATCGATTGGGAGGAGCAGTTCAAGGGCAATTACAAACTGATGACCCAGGAGGAACGACAGGCAACCGTGGACCGTTTGGTGCGTTCCTACCAATTGCGAAAAAAGGAAAATATCAAAATGACCGCCACGGATGCGTCGGAAGACGTGCTTTTTGGGTATGCCTTCAATATTTCCAAATGCCAAGGTTATATGGATTGTGTGAGCGCCTGCGTGAAGGAGAACAACCAGGACAGGAATTCGGAAATGCAGTATATCCGTATCCATGAAATGAAAGACGGGGAAGGATTTAAGTTCAACAAGGCCGACGACAACTACTATCACGAAGTGCCCGCTGAAGGTCATTTTTATATGGGAACCCAATGTTTTCATTGTGATAACCCGCCCTGTGTCGATGTCTGCCCGGTCGAGGCCACCTGGCGCGAAAAGGACGGCCTCGTGGTCATCGACTACGACTGGTGCATTGGTTGTAGGTATTGCATGGCAGCATGCCCTTACGATGGTAGGCGGTTCAACTGGAGCAAGCCCGAAGTACCGGAGGAGGAAGTAAATAAAAACCAGCACTATTTGGGCAACCGCATGCGCAAGAAGGGGGTCATGGAAAAATGCACCTTTTGTGTGCAACGCTCCCGATCGGGCAAGGACCCCGCCTGTGTGGAGGCCTGCCCGACCGGCGCGCGGATATTCGGGAACTTGTTGGATCCCGACAGTACCATCCGATGGGTGCTCGAGAACAAAAAAGTATTCCGCCTGAAAGAGGATTTGGGAACCGAACCCAAGTTCTGGTACTTTATGGATTAACCGATCGGGGAGTAATGGCAATGGAAAGCATATACGGTCAAATATAGGCATATGAACACACTTAAAGTTTTTGGAAGTATGGTGAGGGACAGCCTTGGGTACATCACCCACGGTTCAAAGCCCTATCATGTCTGGATGATTTTCCTAAGCGCGGTGATGCTCGTTGGCATGTATTGTTATTCCATACAGATAGAGGAGGGCCTGAGCGCCACGGGAATGACCGACCGGGTAAGCTGGGGCCTTTATATTTCCAACTTTACTTTCTTGGTGGGGGTGGCCGCTGCCGCCGTGATGCTGGTGATGCCCACCTATGTACTGCACGATATCGATTTTAAGCATGCCGTGCTGATCGGTGAGGGACTTGCTGTTGCGGCCTTGCTCATGTGCCTCGCCTTTGTGGTCGCCGATATGGGTGGCCCCTCGGTACTATGGCATATGATACCGGGCATTGGGGTCTTTAACTTTCCCAGTTCCATGCTGGCCTGGGACGTGATTGTCCTCAACGGATACCTTTTTATCAATATCACCATTCCACTCTACATCCTTTTCCGGCATTATCAGGGCAAGGAGGCCAACCCCAGGGTGTACATTCCAGGGTCCATCCTATCCGTGCTATGGGCCGTGGGCATCCATTTGGTGACCGCCTTTTTGTACGAGGGACTGCAGGCCCGTCCATTTTGGAACAACGCCCTGTTGGGTCCACGATTTTTGGCTTCCGCTTTTGCCGCCGGGCCTGCGCTGATCATTCTGGTCCTGGCCGGGATCCGCTCCTTCACCGCCTTTAAGATTGAGGACAGGACCATCAAAAAAATCGCAATGATCGTGGTCGTGGCGGCGCAGATCAACCTGATCATGCTGATCTCCGAACTGTTCAAGGAATTCTACGCTCCGACCCACCATAGCGAAAGCGCGTATTATCTCTTTTTCGGGCTGGAGGGGAAAACGGCCTTGCTACCCTGGATCTGGACCGCCATTCCGTTAAACGTATTGGCGACGATCTTGTTGACGTTCCACAAGTTGCGGAACAATCCCAAAGTACTTTATTTTTGCTGCTTCATCCTGTTCGTGGCCATTTGGATAGAGAAGGGGTTCGGACTCATCGTCCCAGGTTTTATTCCCGGGCCCTATGGTAAGATCGCCGAATACACGCCCACAGGGGTCGAGATCGGTGTTACCCTGGGCATTTGGGCCATGGGGGCCTTTATCTTTACCATGTTGGCGAAGACCTCCATAGGTATTGAACTTGGGAAACTCAGATATAAGAAGAAAAGCGTGCGGGGGTCCAAGACCGCTTAGATACGATTTAAACAATATGGGAATATGAAAATTAGAATACGGGGAAATTCACTGCGCTTTCGGCTGACCCGGAGCGAAGTGGCACAATTATGCAACCAAGGTGTCTTTGAAGAAAGGACGGCATTCAACGAAGCACTTTTTTCATATGGCGTGCGCGTTTCGGCCGAAACGGGGGAGTTGTACGCTTCCTTTTCCAACAATTCCATCGTTCTCCATATTCCCAGGGCATCGTTGGGCAATTGGTCCGAAAACGATCAGGTAGGCTTTTATCATACCCAAACCCTGAAAAACGGCCAAACGCTTGTGCTGAAACTCGAAAAAGATTTTATCTGCATGGACGAAACCTTGGAGGACCAATCCGACAATTATCCCAACCCCCGGGAACTCAAGTAGGTGTTTCGGATAGCCCAGGAAGCCACCTGTGTGTTATAGGTCACCTTCCTGCGAATGACCTCAATTTGCGCTTTATCAAGTCAATAGGCCGATCATGATCATCCATTTCAATCCAAGCTTAGCCCTTCGGTCTTGTCCAAGCGGGCAATTATACCCCATCCAAAGAAAAAATTACCGACCCCGATCAGCAGTTCGTTGTCCCCTTCCTTCAAAGGAAGGCCAAAGGAAGTGTTCTCCAAGGTGCATCGTCCTTTCGGCTCCTTCTGGGAGGGTGTGCCGAAGTAATTTTTATCCACCTTCACCAGTTCCCTGTTCAGGAATACCCATATCTCATCGCTGAACCCCATTTTTAAAATGCGTTCCTGTTCCGATTTGGATGAAATGTTGGTTTTGAGCCATACCAGTCTTCTACCACCGCCCCTTTTCAGACCATATCTTCTACTTATGTTGACCAGGGCACGATTTTCGGCCCTGATCGGGGTCCACACCATGCTACTGTCGGGAAGGTCGGACTTCTGGGCCTCGCCATACATGGTCGGCAGTTGGAGCTGCAGATCACGGCCATAGGGAAAATCCAGTGGCTCGCTCAGCATCCAATTCCGGATATAGCGGGTATCACTGTGGGTAGGGTCATACCCCGGTTCCCCGGATAGGTCCTCTGTAGCACCGGGCACTATCTTAAAATTGGCATAGATTACGTTTCCACTGAGCATTATCCGCCCCGTATCCGTTTTGCCCTCTAGAACAGGGACATGCATCGCCGCCCTTTCCATGTCGTTCACATATACCTTCATTTGTTTGCCATGGACAACCAATTTTACATGGTTCCAACCTTCCTGTTCCATATTTGCCCCGGCTTGGTATTCATCCGTTAGGTCCCAAGTACTCATGCTATCGATCACCGTGGCATATTGTAGGGTCGTTCGTTCCAGCGGACTTACCGGGCCGAAAGAGCGTATGTAAAAATTCTCACCCTCCAGCAGATCTTCGGACATTCTGAAGTTTATCCCGGGAAAACCTGTCCCCTCCAGTTCTACATCAAATTCAATGGTGCCATCCGAAAATAAATGGTCCTTTAATATCAGGCTATAATAGCCCCCATCTTTTCCTTTCATCGCTTTGGAAGAACGGTGTTCGAAAAATTCCACGGTTCCCGGTTCATATTCCCAATAGGCATCGGCCATAGGGAACCGGATTTCCCCCTTTTCCTTCTTCGGTTGTGCATGGGTTGTACACGGAACCATCCATAGCACCGTACAGATGAAAATTAGTTTTTTTGCGAACATTGGATTAATTTTAGAGATACATTTTATCACGGCAAATTAGTATTCCAAGCAGAAAAATTTTGGATTCAAGGTGTTCAAAAGTGTTCATTTTTGTTCAGCTTGGATAAAAGACCGTTAAAGCCATTACATGACAATTTCAGACCCCTGGACATACAGAGAACTTTTGGATAGGATCGAGGCAATCTTCGAGCATGGGACCGGTGGGAACTGGACCAATCAGGATTTCGGGCAACTTTCAGACCGCATTTACGCCAAGACCAGAAAAAGGTTGAGCATAACCACGCTGAAGCGTGTTTGGGGGAGGGCCGGGACCCATACAAGACCCAGTCTCACTACCTTGGACATACTTTCCGAGTTTGTCGGCTACCAGGGTTGGAGGGCGTTCAGTCGGACCTTGCAAAAATCGGGGGGGACGGAGAAAAAGAAAAACTGGAGGGCATTTACCAAAAAAACCTTTTTGATCGGAACTTTCTTGATTTCCGGAGTGTTTGTCCTATTCCTTCTTTTATGGGATTCGGGAAAAATGGAGAGGCGGGCATTGAACGAAAGGACGGCAAATATTGAATTTGCGCTCGACAAGGTCGCTAGCGGGTATCCCAACACCGTGGTCTTCGAATATGACGTGGGAGACCTGTCCTATGACTCCCTGTACGTGCAGCAATCTTGGGACGTGGACAAGCGCATTCCCTTAAAAAAAGGAAAGGGACTGGTCACCACAACCTACTACTATCCAGGTTATTTTCTTGCCAAATTGGTAATCGACAGTACGGTAGTACGGGAAGAGGAACTGTATATACCCACAAAGGGCTGGCAGGGAATCCTTTTGGAAGGCCCTTCGGGATTTACATACCTTGGTGCCGATCACATCATATTGGATAGTACGTTGCGCATTCGCCCCGAACTACTGGAAGGGATGCAGGCGGCCAGGGGTGACGAAATATTCTTGGCCAACCTTGCCCCGGAACCTGAGATCAACGGTTCCAATTTCACCATGGAAACCGAATTTAGGATGCCCCATGCCACAAAAGGCAGTATTTGCAAGAACATCCGATTGACGGTTACCGGTACAAAAGAAGTGCTATCCCTCCAGTTCAGTATCCCAGGTTGCGTGGGCGATCTTATGTTTTTTATGAACAAAGAGATGGTCTCCGGCAGGGACAACGACCTCTCCGCCTTTGGCATTGAAACGAACGATTGGACAAAATGTAAGGTCCAGGTGAAAAATGGCCAAGCCATCGTGTCCCTGAACGGAAAAGTGGTGTATACCTACGGTTTGCGTTCGGATATCGGTAAAATTGGAGGTGTGCAATGGATGTTCCAGGGTATTGGAGAGATCCGCACCCTGGACCTCTACGATCCGGAGAAAAGAATGGGATTGATAGGCCAATAACCGTTATGGATTATCTTTAGGCCGAACAAAACGCATTGTTATGGAACTACGCAAATTAGGTTACAGCGATCTACGACTCTCCACCATCGGATTGGGAACCTGGGCGATGGGGGGCGGTGACTGGAAGTTTGGCTGGGGGCCACAGAACGACGATTCCTCGACAGCCGCGATCCACAAGGCCCTGGACGAGGGAATCAATTGGATCGATACGGCCGCCATATATGGTCATGGCCGCTCCGAAGAAGTAGTGGGCAGGGCGATAAAGGGCATCCGCGACTCGGTGGTCATCGCCACAAAATGTGGAAGGGTATGGGAAGGGGAGAGCCGCGAGATCAAAAAATCACTGAAGGCAAAGAGCATCCGCAGAGAAGTGGAAGCCAGTCTAAGACGTCTCGATATTGAAAGAATAGACCTGTACCAGCTCCATTGGCCCGAACCGGACGAACAACTTGAAGAGGGGTGGGGGACCATGGCGGAGCTGGTCAAAGAGGGCAAGGTGCGTTATGTCGGGGTCTCCAATTTTGACCTGCAGCAGCTGAAACGGGCACAGGCCATCCATCCCATTGCCTCTTTACAACCTCCCTACAATATGTTGCGGCGCGAGATCGAGGAGGGGATTATCGGTTTTTGCAAGGCCAACCAGATCGGCATGATTGCATACAGCCCCATGCAGGCCGGGCTGCTGACCGGCAAATTCAGCCGGGAACGGGCGACAGGGTTGCCCGAATCGGACTGGCGGGGCCGGCACCCTTTTTTCAGGGAACCCCTCTTGAGCAAACATTTGGACATCGTCGGACAACTGCGGGAAGTCGCGGACCAAAAGGGATGCACCCTACCGCAACTTGCATTGGCCTGGGTCCTGCGGGACAAGACCATGACCTCGGCCATTGTGGGAGCACGATCACCAGAGCAGATCAGGGAAACCGCAAGGGCGGGAGATATTCGCCTGACCCCCGAGGAAATCTTGGAGATCGAAGGGATCCTAGGGTAGCGCAGCGCGTTCAGGAACCGTCTTACCCAACAAGCTGTGCAGTTCAACGCCAATTGGCCGAACTTCCTTCTTTCGGACGGTATTTGTGATCCGATTCGCAGGTATTTTTTCCTTCCCATACTTCTTTTAGGGATGCTTCCACCGCTTCCGGTGATGTTTAGGGCGTTTGAAATTTGCAGTGCGCTCCATTGGAATGATTTTGTTAATACGTAATTTATTTCTTACTTAATTTTTGTATATTTAGATGCCCCTTCAATAATACTCCTACATTTTACTTCCCCCTTTGACCGTTCCGGCCCAAACCCCCCTAGGCCGTGTCGCTTTTGAATAAGCTGTTTAACAAGTTCGAACAAACCATACCGTCATGCCAGAAGAAACCAACCCTACCTTTCATTTGGGTCTTACCATGGCCGGAGCAGTTTCAGCAGGATGCTACACTGCCGGCGTCGTTGATTATCTTTTTGAAGTTTTGGATCTGTGGGATAGGGCCAAAAAAGGAACTGTTCCGGATATTCCCAAGGAATTGGTACCAAAGCACAATGTGGTAATCGATGCCATGGGAGGTACCTCGGCCGGTGGGATGGCCACGATCATGACCGTGCTGTACGCGTTGAACGGAAAAATAAATCCGGTAAGGGATATCCCTGAGGATCCAAGGGACCATTACAATGTCCTCTATGACAGTTGGATACATATGGATGACGATGAGAAGTTGACATTTGAAAAACTTTGGGAGACAGAAGACCTGGAAAATGGCAGATTGAAGTCCATCTTGAACAGTACGGCAATTGACAACATCGCCAAGAAAGCGTTTCGGGACATTGATGATGATTTGGATTTTGAACAGCATATAACGGAAAACCTGCCGGAATTTGTCTCAAAGGATTTGGAAGTACTTCTCGCCCATACCTTGTTGCGCGGGATACCCTTATCCGTCAATTTTAGGACGAAGATTGCCCGCAAAAACAAAACGGCCCCGAAACACAATACGTTTGAACATTTTTTAATGTCCCATTTCAAGTTGAACCATGGAAAAGCCGTGGACGAAAGTAACTACCTATGGCTGAACCCTTATCATGCCGATCATGCAAACAAAATGACCCTTTCAACAATTTCCACTGGTGCCTTTCCTCTTGGACTTGCATACAGGGAATTCGATCAAGGGCAGTTTACCGACGATTACATCAGATCCATCGTCAAGCGGATCATATATGGCAAGTTTGGAACAAGGAACCCAGATGAAAACGGGCAAATTGACCTGAACAACTTCCCATCCTTGTTCGAATCTATTACGGTTGACGGAGGAGCGATAAATAATGAGCCCTATCGAGAAGTTGAAAGCATCCTTAAAAAGAGGTATTTAAAAAAAGACAGCGACTACCAAGATTTTGGAATGATCATGATCGATCCGTTCCCTGACAATGATGACATTAAGAGGGAATACAAGAAACCGGAAAGTTTGGTCCACGTCATTCCGAACCTGATTCAGACCTTGTGGAATCAGTCCAAGGTAAAGCGAAAGGAAATGCTGGAGCAATATTCGACGGACTATTTTAGGGGGGTCATTTATCCTAGAAAGCATTTTACCAAGGCGGATGGAAGCTATTCATCACGGGATAAAAACCCCATTACCAGCGCATCTTTTGGTGCTTTTGGAGGGTTTTTAGATATAAATTTTAGGGTACATGACTTCTTTTTGGGTAGGAACAACGCCCGAAATTTTGTGCAGTACTTCGGAAGTTTCCCCTATGATCCTACTACCAATAACGTGCATCCGATACATGAATCGTGGACCGAGGCCATGATCGAAAAGTTTAAAATAAAAAGAACGGTAGATGGCAAAGAAACTCTTTTCCTTCCATTGGTTCCCGATTTGAATTTGGTAATTGAAAACAAAAAACCCGGTGAGAACCGGTACAACTATACTTTTAAGGAGAAGCCAAAATACAACCCGCAAGGATTGATCAGACTTAAAAAGAAGATCAACCAGCGGTTTGCCAAAGTGATAGAAAGTGTTTTAATGGAGTTTGAAAAAAGTAAAGCACCAAAAAAAGCAAACCCCATTTCCAATGAATGGCTGGACAGGATATTCAAACCCAATATTTGGAAAAGGATAAAATCGGGGGTAGCCAACGGAATACTAAAGGTTTTTAAGAAACCTGTAAAAAATGGATTGGCATCCATGGCCACTAAATCCGTAATTAAAATGGCGCTTGAAAACCTCGAGGACATGGGAATACTTGAAAAACCCGATTCTTGAGCGTTCACGGGATTTTACTTTAAACTGCCATTGAGCCAAATACGACTTGTATAGTATGGATACACTATTGGAAGGCCTAAAAACCTTTTTGGGCGACACAACTAATTTAGCCGTTGTCCTAGGCGTTATTTTAGGATTTATCATCTCACGATCATCGTCCCTCATAAAGACGATTTCATTATGGTTTCGCAAATATTTCAATCACTTGGTTCGACTTAGGACAAAAAAAACTGCGGCCAAAAGGGAAGGGACCCCCTCCAAAAATACCAATGATCAATTTTCCAAAAAGGTTCCGTCCAAGTCCGCCCTCTATCTGAAGGAGATTGAATTAAATAATGTTAGGTGTTTCTCCAACCTGAAAATGAACTTTGACCAAGGGAAGAACCTTGCAAGTTCAATCTCCATATTGGGAGATAATTCCCTTGGTAAATCAACATTGTTGAAGGCCATTGCACTCACCTTTTGCAACGAAAGCGACTCAATTGCCTTAATTAAGTCAATGAGCGGGCGGTTGCTCACAAGTGGAAAAAAAAGAGGGTTTATAAGGGCAAAGCTTGTGGACAGCGATTCGGGTGAAGTCTATACGGTAGAGAAAACCATTGTTCAAACCACTGACGGCGAGGAAAGTATCAAACAACTTTTCGCGCCTCCCCCCAAAAAAATCTTCATTTGCGCGTATGGCACGCAACGTTCAAGGGCCGCGAGCACCAGTTATAGCAAGTACAGTCCCGGTCTTGCCGTACAAAGTCTGTTTGATGATTCGAGCGTTCTTCAAAACCCTGAAATCGTTTTGCTCCGATGTCCCAAGGAATTGAGAACCTTGATTCAAAACAAGTTGCTGGACGTATTGCTATTGGATAGCTCCAAGGACCGAATAATTGATGACAATGAAGGTATCAGTTTTGAGGGGCCATGGGGCAAAATACCTTTTTCCGCTTTAAGTGACGGATACCGTAGTACGGTTCAATGGATACTGGACATGTTTTCATGGATAATTTTGCATGAAAGGCGGTTGGCTTCGACCGATTCCGCGGGCATAGTCCTGATTGATGAAATAGAGCAGCACCTACACCCCAAGTGGCAACGTTTCATTATACAGCGGATAAGTAGACAATTTCCCAGAATGCAACTGGTTGCTACAACGCATACTCCATTGGTCGTTTCCGGAGGTTCCGATTTGGAGCAGCACAAAATTATCCGTCTGGTAAACAATGGCAGTGCCATTGTACATGAGTCCATAGACCCCAAATTACTGCAGGGCCAAAGAGCGGACGAGGTATTGACATCCATTTTTGAACTTGCCACAAGCCGGAGCCCCGGGAGTTCCTTTAAAATTCAGCGTTATTTTGAACTTGGTTCGAAAAAAAATCTGGACAAAAAACAAAGGGAGGAATATGAAGAATTAAAGGATCGACTCGACCCCATAATCAGTTTTGGGGAAAACAGCCTTGAAAAAAATGTTGAAACGGCGGTTGCGGAAACCCTAAGGGGCATGCTTAAAAGTACTTCCAAAGAAATGGATTTTGAAGTAAAAAAACAGCTTAGGGAACTTTTTAATGATAAAAAATGATGCGGCATGGTAAAGATCGATATTTCATGGCCCGAAGAAGATGATTGGTTAAAGTGGCGCAAAGCCTGTGAAGCCGAAAAGAAAGCCCTAAAAGTTCAAGTCCGTGAGGGCAACAAACCCACGGTAAAGGATCTTTACAAAAAAAAGCAAATTAAGGACAAGTATTATTTTGGAGTTGATGGCCTGTTCAACGGAAAATGTGCATACTGCGAGACGTTCCTTAGGGACTTTCAGAGGGGGGATATAGAACATTTCAGGCCAAAATTGGGGGTGACAGATGAAAATGACCAACCTATTGAGGTAGACTACGGCAATGGTCCCGAGGAACATATAGGGTACTATTGGATGTGTTATGACAAAACAAACCTGTTGCCCTCGTGCGTTACATGCAATCAGGCCACGAAGCTGAAAGATTACAAAATAGGCAAGCACAATCGCTTTCCGGTTATGGGAGATTATGCGATCGACGAATCTGGAATTGGAAAGGAGCAGCCCCTATTGATCAATCCGATTGTGGACGACCCTGCCAAATATATAGGATTGGAGACGGAGGGCAGGTTCAGGGGCTTTCTAAAAGGACTGGATGGAGAGGATCGGGGAGAAATGACGATTAAAATTTTGGGATTGAACCTCAGGGATCAGCTTGTCGAAAGGCGACAAGGAAAAATGAACGAAGTCAGGGCCAAACTGGTTGCCCTGATAATGGGTGTTGCCCCTGACGCCAAGGAAAAGATAATACGGGAACTTACCGAAATGCGAAACGGCAAGGGAGAATACTCACTGGCGGTAGTCGAAGTACTGAGAGAACATCAATCACTTTTCATGAACCTATGATGTGACCGTGGGCAAGGTACGTCAACACCTAGCACGGCCCCGGTAGAATCATCGACTTAAAGTTTTGACAACTGCCCTTTTACCACATCTTTTGCTTCAATCGGTCCAAGGAACCGAGCACAAGGGCTCCGACCAAGCTCCATTCGCTTCGATTTAAGCAAGAATCGAAATGGCCCTTCCACCTTCCGATAGGGGTGGTGCGGGCAAATGGATCGCGCGGTCATCGGTTATTTGGCCAACCGCCATTGCCCATGTTGTAGGGTTCCCAGCTCCCTTTTCACCGCCATTCTTCCCGCTTATTCCCCTATACGCCCACTTGTTACACCACTTTTTTCAATCTGTTCCATTCGTTCCATATTGCGGCCGATTTGTTCAGGAACAGGGCATGGCGAATTGAGGTCATCGGGTTTTGGTGACATCGCGCCGCGAGGCATTAAAAGGAAATGAAACGGGGTAAAAAAGCAGCTAAAATTAAAAGGGTACAAATGGTTCTTTTCTGGTCACTTGTCCGGCTTGGGAAAAAAGGACGGGTATTGGGGCGGCGGGGGGTATTTAGGACAAAAATGGGGCGCCACTCCTTCCTGATGGGGTTTGCCTTGGCGATGGTACCGTTTTCCTGCACCGATGGTCCGGAACGGTCCAAACAATGGTACAAGGGCAACCTGCATGCCCACTCCTATTGGAGCGACGGCAACGAATTTCCAGAACGGATTATGGAGTGGTACAAGGCCCAAGGCTATCAGTTTACGGTGCTATCGGACCACAACACCCTGGCCGAGGGCGACAAATGGATAAGGATATCAAAATGGGGACATTTGCAAAAGGGTTTTGGAAACTACCTTAAAAAGTACGGGGAGGGGTGGGTTGACCATAAAAGGGACAGTACAGGCGCCACCCTGGTGAAATTAAAGACTTTGGAGGAATACCGCCCCCTTTTCGAGGAAGATGGGCGCTTTCTGATCCTGCCCTCCGAGGAAATCACCACGGACTTCAACAACAGGCCCATACACCTCAATGCCACCAATATCCAGCAAATGATAACGCCCCGTTCCGGTACCAGTGTGGCGGAGGTCCTGCAAAACAACATTGATGTCATATTGGAGCAGCGCAAAAGGAGCAAGGTACCGATCCTACCGCATATCAACCATCCCAATTACGGCTATGCCATCCGGGCGGACGACCTTGTCCAGGTCCATGGATTACGGTTTTTTGAAGTCTATAACGGCCATCCCTTGGTCAACAATACGGGCGATTCCACCCATCTGGGTACGGAGGCCATGTGGGACTTGATCAATGCCTCCTACCTGGAGCAAAAGAAACCCCTCTTATATGGTATCGCCTCGGACGACAGCCACCACTACCATCGATACAGCAAGGAGAATAGCAATCCGGGCCGCGGCTGGGTCATGGTGCAGGCCGATAGCCTAAGTACCTCCGGAATTATCCATGCTATGGAAAAGGGCGACTTCTATGCCTCCACCGGGGTGGTGCTTAAGCGGGTGGAACATAAAGACAAGAGCCTTACAATCGAGGTGGAGCCCAGACCAGGGACCCGCTATGAGATCCAGTATATCGGTCTGGAGCGCGCCACATGGCAATCCAAGGTCCTTGAGCGCGTATCCGGCACTAAGGCCAGGTTTCAACTAAACGCCCGCTACCTGTTTGTCCGCGCTAAAGTGGTCTCGGACCAAAGCAATCCAAACGTTTTTGACGAGAGCGAATACGAAAGGGCCTGGACGCAGCCCATGATGGTGGATGTGGAGAAGGGGGATAATGAAAGGTAATGGATACCCAGGAACTGTAAATGGGTATGGGGCCGATTCCCGACCCCGGTCTCCATTTACCAAAAGCATTTATGATGTGCAACGGATTCGTTTGTTCGATTTTCGTAGGAACAAGGATGGAAGTTGTACAAAATCCTTACAACTTTCAACCATTATTTGATCGCCCTTCCCCTAATTTGGGGAATAATGGGAACAAAAGGAGAGTATGAATTATATTTTTCTACGGACAAAGAACTGAATCCGGCCAATTCCAGCAAGGTTTTGGTGTCGCGATTTGTATTGCAGCCTTCAAAAAACCAATGCCATGGTTTATGGATCAAGTTTTGTATCATGCCCAGAATGGAATTTTCCCTTGCCCTTACATGTTCAATAAATACAAATTCCCCGGAAGGCCTTAAAATACGCTTGATTTGATCCACGCATTTCGCTGGATGCCGCACGGTGCAAAGCACCAACGTACAAACGACAAAATCACATGAATTGTCCGGCAAATCTATGACCTCGCCCATTAATGTCCGTATATCGAGTTGTATTCCGTATTTGGCCGCACTTTTTTTGAGATTGGCATGCATATGCCTATTGGGTTCAATGGCGATCAGCCGGGTCCCCCTTTTGAGGTAGCGCATGTTGGCCCCGGCTCCAGGGCCTATTTCAACAACCGTCCCGGGATGGTTCTTAAAAAGTGCTTTTTTTGATTTTCCGAAAAGATAATCCATATAGCCTGAAAGCATTTTGAACATCCAAGAGTTAATTGGACCTAGAACAGCATTGTTTTTGAATTCGTTGCACATGTTATTTACTTTAAATGGTTATTCAGGGAATGTCCGGCCCGTTGAACACAAGGGCCTAAACAGTTTATTGCACCCTCTTTTTTTCTTCAGCGGCACTATTGCCCCTGTGCTTTTGTTCCTTTTTGTCTTTACCGAAGCTTTTGGTATAGGTCAATGCCACAATCCTTGATTCGGGAAAATAGGTTTCCAGGGTATTGACGAAAGGCTGGACGTTGCTCGTTTTGATTTTCCAATTGTCCGAGGCGAAGACATTGCTATAGGACAATTTTAAGGTTCCGTGGTTTTTGTTCAGCTGCTGCTGAAAGCCTAGGTTAAATGCACCCCTTGCACCAAAGGTGCTGATTCCAAAAAGGGTGGGGGATTGGTAATATCCACTTATTTCCAGCTTGGTTTTAGGGCCAAGTGAAAATTGTTGCGAGCTTGTTGCTCTAAAGCTTCCCTTGTTTCTTTTGAAATGGGCAGTCTGAAAATTGGTTTCCAAAGTCTCATACTGATATATAAAACCAGTGTCGTTTTGCCACCATTGCGCAAATTGAAAAGGTATGCCCATCGAAATACTTAAAATGTTCCTATGGTCTATATTTTCCGCTTTGAAGATATATTGCTCTCCGCCTTCCGCAAGCCTGGGTTGAAATTCTGCAATGGCATCTTTTTCGATCAAATATTCTACGGAGATATGTTTTCCCAGCCAGTTCCATTCCATTCCGATCTTATCGACCAGCGAAGGTTGTAGGTTGACGTTGCCTGAAAACAGGGCATCGGGACCTAAAAAAAGTACAAAGGGGGCTAAATGATTGAAGGTGGGCCGATTGATCCTCCTGCCATAATTGAGCTGAAGGCGATGGACATCATTGATCTGTTGGTTTAGCACGAGGTTTGGAAAAATATTGTCGTACTTTCTGTTGATCGTGTTGGCAATTCCACCGACCAGAAGTTTGTTGTCGGTATGTTCGTACCGTAGACCTGTGGACAATCTTGTTTTTTCGCCAAACTGAAATTGAAGCGAGAAATAGAGGGCGTGTATTTGCTCCTCCATTTGCGTGGTACTGGAAAGTGCATCATCAATGACCACTGCACCCTCCTCACCTGAGCTCACTGCTATATTGTTCTTAAAGGTTGAGGAAGTGGTTTTGGCACCGACCACTGTTTGCAGCTGTTCGGAAAGCGGCCCTTCATAGTCTAAATTGAAAACGTTGAAGGTGATAGGGGTCTTCTTTTCGATCGTGACAAAATTTAATTGTTCCTGGGAATCGATTTCATAATTACTTGGATTGTCATCATGATAATAAAGGTGATCGTAATCAAAACGTAGCCCATGCCGGCCCCCCAAGGCTTGCCGAATATGGAAATTTCCGGCAATATGGTTCCAGTGATTGATCTCGTTCGTTTCAATGGCGAGCCTTTCCATTCCATCGGTATCGCCGTCCCTGCTTACCCTATCAAAAGCTACCATATCCCATTTAGAACTATAACCGCTCAAGGTTCCCCCTAGGTTTGTGGTATTACCGATGGCATATTCCATTCCCAGGTTGTAGTTGTGTGAAACGGTGACAGGCTTTCGACGGCTGTTCGCAACCACCACTTTTTGGTTCAATGGACTTTCGACCCCACTTTGTAATGCCCATTCCTCGGGGGAACTGTTTCTATTGAAGGAATAACTTCCGAACAAGCCCATTTCACCATATTGATAATGAAAATTTGAGGATGCCGCCGTTTTTTCACCCTTTCCGATCCCACCGGCCAAGGATACGGATCCTCCTTGGCCGTTACCATCATTTGATTTGGTAGTAATGTGGATCATTCCGCCCGAACCGTTGGCCTCGTACCTGGAAGGCGGATTGTTGAACACCTCCAGATTTTTGATATCGGAGGCGGGCATGCTTTTTAACCGACTGAGCAAAGCTTGCCCGTCAACGCGGCTCAGCTTTCCGTTGACCATGATGGCCACCTGTCCCTTGCCACTTAAAGAGAGTGTGCCGTTTTGTTGATTTATGGAAACGCCGGCAGTATTGCCCAAAAGTTCCAGTGCCGAACCCCCAGAACCTGCAATGCTCTGCTCCACATTGATCACCAAGCTGTTTGCCCGCCTTTGGTATAGTTTTTTTCCGCCCACCAGTTCCACGCCTTCCAGTTCGATCGATGCGGGACTTAACTGCAAGACCCCCAAATCTGTGGTAGTTTCTTGATGTTCAAACTCCCGAACAAGATCGGCATAGCCCATCCCTGCAATTTGTAAACTGTAGGAACCGTGTTTCAGGTTTTCCACCACAAAACTGCCATTCTCATTGGTTATCGTTCCCATCACGAAGGTACCCGTCCTCAAAACCATTACATGTGCCAACGGCACGGGATTGCCCATTGTATCATTGATTTGTCCCTTTAGGGTGTCGTTTTGCGCAGTTCCGAATAGGCAATAACAGAACACGCACATTGTAAGTGCTATTTTTTTCATGATCTCTAAAAATTAATGTTGTAGAATAAACCAGCGCGGCCGAAAATGTCCACCCGCATCAGAAAGGCAACGGAAAGTCACCCGCCTTGACCAAAAAAATCCATTCCATAAATTATGGTGCTACAATTCCAAGGCAATCGTAAAATTGCAATCGAATGTGACAATTCCCTGATCGAAATTTGTAAGGTTCACTTCACCGTCCAAAGCAACGGTGCCCTCCATACCTTCGAATTCAAAGGTGGTATTGATGACGTTGTTCCCTATTGGGGTAAACGAGGTTGTAAAGGTGAACGCTTCGGCTGGAGGCCGTAGCGTTTGCAGTACTTGGTTTTCCGCTTGAATGGTCCCGCGTCCGTTTATATTGATCGAGGTGATCACTCTGGAAAGGATCGTACCATCGCTATGGGTCACATTATCGACCACACAGTCTTGAAGCGTGCCGATCACATTTCCGGTATCGGGGTCCACAAGATCCATCAAAAAACAGACGGACTCTAAAGTTTCCCCTGTTTTGGGGTGCCCGATGGTCCTGGGCTGGCCTATCGCCGTTCCCCGCCCAATGACCTTTAGCTGGACCCGTTCGGGGCTCGGTACAATTCCCGTATCGTCATCGCTCGTACAGGCAAGACCGAACATTGCAATGGCGGTGAGGAAAATATGCTTGATACTGTTCATGATCTTAAAATTTGAATATGGATGAATTCGATGCTTATGTGCTATGTTTTGCTGTAATCTTTTGGGTTGGACACCCTTTTGTTCGCTACCGGCCAAACCAAGCGGTTTTATTTCTTTTTCTTGGAAGTCACGTCCTTGAAGAGCAACATGTCCAATATTCTGCTGGATGCCCCTAAATAGTATCCTGTTTCATGTTCGTATGATCTAGGGTTTTTGAAAGTTCCGAACAGCATGTCTATTATGGGCAGATCGGTGTAGTTGTACCCATGTATGCCCTTAGCATGGTGGACAGTATGGCTTTCCGGGCGCTGAATGATATAGCCGAGCCACCTTGGAGTATTGATATTGGCATGTTGAAAAATGCCCAGGAAGGTCAGTGATAATATGATAATGGTTATGGCTTGTGGAGCCAATCCGACGATCAAAGCAAAGCTGACCGAACCTACAAGTGACAAACCGATCATATCATTTACACTAAAGATAAAAGCACTGGGCGCATCAAGCCTTTCGGCACTATGGTGCATTTGGTGGGACACCCTGAACAGGAAGTCGGATTTGTGCATGCTAATATGCCATCCGTACTGAACCAACTCGAATAGAAATACACCGAGAACAACCTGCACGAACAGGTTCATGGAGCTCAGGTCCATTAGCTGATAAGATGCAAAAAAATCGTCCCAAATCAAGGGGATGTACGTGGTAAGGAGCACATAGGCAATGAAGAAGGAAATGCCCCTAAGCCTCCAGAATTTCATTTTGGGCAGCTTTCGGGCAGGGAAGAACGATTCCCAAAGCATTAATCCACCAAACATGGCGTAAACGATTAATGAAACCGGGTCTAACAGAATCTCTTGGGGAGTTGGTAATTGTGAAATGAAATTTTCCATGATCTTAAGTTTAAAATTTAGACCGCAAAAGTATGTGCGATAAAAAGCTTAAACTAAAAAATGGACTTGACCTATGTTAGGAATTGATTTTCTTCCTTATTCTACTGAGGCTTTCAGGGTGTATTCCCAAATATTTGGCAATTTTGTTTACGGGTATGGCAGAAATGTACTGGGAATGTGACCGGAACATTTCGGTATACCTTTCCTCTGCGGTCTTGGTCAAAAGATCTTTTTCCCTGTTGGATTTCCTAATATAGCCCTGTTCGGTTATGATTCTTCCGAACTTGTTGGTTTCTAGTGAAGTATCATAGGCCCGCATTAAACTGTCACGTGGAATCATTTCCATCTCACAATCCACCGATGCCACTATCTGGACATCAGTGGGAAGCTGTGTAAGAAAAGAGGTAAAACCACAAAACATTTCTTTTTCAAAGAAGAAGTCGATTATTTTTTCGGTCATGTAGCTTTTAATGCTCATTTCAACAATGCCGACATTGATGAAATAAACCACATCTTCGACCTGACCGTATCGCGTTATCAGTTCCCCTTTTTCGAAATGGATTTTTTCCACAGAAAAGGGAAGATCTTTGTTGGAGCCAATGGAGGTGCCCAGAACCGAGTTATAAAATTCTCTGAATAACATCTTATGATGGATTAATATATAACAGCATTAATTTACTACTTTTTATTCGGCAAAGCATAGGATCTCTGTTTAAATGGATTTCAGAGGGAGATCAATTCCGTAGTTCTCCCAAGCGTAAAAATTTTCGACACGGTCTGTCCAATAATTTTACGTTCAAGCCAACCGATTTATGGAAAAACCCAATCAAATCACTGATTATAAGAGGGTTGCGAATTTGGCACAAATTTCGGCGGTATTTTTGGAGAACAGGCACCTATTGGCACGAATTTAAATTGTCGGGAAACGATTTTCTCCACTAGCGCACGCAAAACATAAGGATCATGATATTGCACAATCTAAAGTTGTTCTTCAGGAACATAAAAAGGAACAAGAGTACCTTCCTTATAAACATTATTGGGCTTTCAACGGGCCTTGCCTGTGCCATGCTGATCGCACTTTGGGTCTTTGATGAACTTAAGGTGGATAAATTCCATGAGAATGAAGCGCGTTTGTACCAGGTGGTTGAAACGCCTGAAATTGATGGTCGCAGAGTCCAGAACCCAAGTACAGCAGGGTTGATGGCGGAAACAATGGCGAGGGAACTGCCCGAAATCGAAAATAGCACAAGTGTAAGGGCAAGCAGAGAACTTTTGTTCTCCTATGAAGAAAACAACCTTAAGGCCCAAGGATTGTTTACGAGTCCCGAATTCTTCGATGTATTCTCCTTTCCACTTGTCCATGGGGACAAAAGAAACCTACTTTCAGACAAAAATTCGGTTGTCCTATCAGAAGATTTGGCCATGAGGCTTTTTGGAAGTGTGGACAATGTCATGGGCAAAACTGTGCAACTCTATGGAAACAGGCCTTTCATGGTCTCTGGAATTTTGGAAGATGTGCCCAACAATTCCTCCATCCAGTTCGATTTTGTGCTGCCATTTGATTTTTTTAAGGAGATAAGCCCCAATGCCTTGAATTGGGACTATAACACGACCAATGTGTACCTGGTATTGAAAGCGGGCACCGATGTTGCCGAGTTCGATTCCAAGATAAAGAATTTTATAGGTACAAAGACCAAGGCCAATGGTAGACTCCTCTCCACACGATTGTTTTCTGACAACTATCTCTATGACAAATTTCGGGATAGGGTGGAAAAGTCGGGAAGAATAACCTACGTGCGGCTTTTTTCCCTGATTGCTTTTTTGATTCTGTTGATCGCCTGTATCAATTTTATGAACCTTTCCACGGCGAACGCATCCAGCAGGCTAAAGGAGATCGGCATAAAGAAGGCCATGGGATCAAAGCGCAGTGTATTGGTTTCGCAATATCTGGTGGAATCCCTTTTAATGACGATTATTTCGGCCGTACTGGCCCTGTTCATGGTGGCCTTGTTGTTGCCCCAGTTCAACGTGCTTGCCGCCAAGGAAATAACGTTGGACCTTACGCTTGAATATTTACTGGTTTTTGGTACCATTTTACTGGTCACTGGTCTTTTGGCGGGCAGCTATCCGGCCTTTTATCTTTCGGGCCTGGACGCCATTACCACGCTGAAAGGGAAACTCAACTCCTCTTTTGGAGAGGTATTCGCCCGTAAGGGTCTGGTCGTCTTTCAGTTTGTTCTTTCCACGGTCTTGATCCTTTCCGTCTTCATCGTTTACAAGCAATTGGAATTCGCCCAAAATAAGAATTTGGGGTACGACAAGGACAACCTGGTCTATTTTGATATAAACGGGAAAATCAGACAAAACCTGGATACGTTCCTTTCTGCCTTGGAGCAGCTCGAGGGAGTAAAATCGGCCAGCAGCATTTCTACCAATATAGTAGGGGGAAACAATACCACCACCCGTTTACAATGGCCTGGAAAAATGCCCGATCAACAGGAGGTGTTCCAGATACGCCCTGTAAACTACAATATGATCGAGACCTTTGATATCGGCATGCTCCAGGGGAGGTCCTTTTCCAAGGAGTACGGAGCGGAAGAGTCCAAGATCATCTTCAACCGGACGGCAATCGATGCCATGGGACTAAGGGACCCTATCGGGAAACAGGTCTCTTTGCAGAATACGGATTTTGAAATTGTGGGGGTTGCCGAAGATTTCCATTTTGCGTCGCTCCACCAAGAAATCAAGCCCTTGTTCTTTGTTCTGCGACCGGAGTGGACGCGCACGGTCATGGCCAAAATCCAGGCGGGCAAAGAAAAAATTGCTTTGGGCAACCTTCAGGATTTTTACGAACGGTACAGCCCCGGAACGGAGTTTGACTTCAAATTTCTTGACGAGACCTACGCTTCGCAATATGCCGCGGAACAGCGGGTTTCCACCTTGGCCAGATATTTTGCCGGACTCGCCATATTGATTTCCTGTTTGGGACTGTTCGGATTGGCGACCTTTAATGCGGAAAGAAGGCGAAAGGAAATCAGCATCCGGAAAGTCCTTGGTCAGAGCGCTGCACAGATAAGCTTCATGCTATCGGGAGAATTTGCAAAACCGGTCTTGATCTCCGTAATGGTGGCCCTTCCGCTAGCGTACCTATTGATGGACGACTGGCTTTCCGGATTTGCCTACCGCATTCCGTTGCAAATCTGGTATTTCCTGGGCGCAGGCCTTACCGCTTTGTCCATAGCTATGTTGACGGTGGCCGGCCAAGCGATAAATGCCGCGAACAATAATCCCATTGAGGGGCTAAGGGAAGATTAAACGACCTTGCCAGTTTATGGGACTATTCGGTCCGAAGGCTTTTTGCAGGGTTTGTGAGCGCTGCTTTTATGGCATGAAAACTTACGGTTAGGAGCGCAATGGACAATGCCGAAGTCCCTGCCAATGCAAATACCCACCATTGGATCTGGGTTCGATAGGCAAAATCCTTCAACCAGGAGTCCATGGCCAAGCCCGCCAGGGGGGATGCCACTAAGATTGCGATGGCGACCAGTTTTAAAAATTCTTTTGACAAAAGTTCGACTATGCCCATTACCGATGAACCGACCACTTTGCGTATTCCTATTTCCCTTCGCCGCTTAACGGTACTATAGGCAGCGAGACCCAGCAGGCCCAGGCAAGAAATAACAATGGCCAGCACGGAAAAGTTGAAAATAAGAGCGCCGAACCGCTCGTCGGCGCGATATTGGCGATCAAAGTATTCATCCAAAAAAAAGTAGTCGAACGGTTCGTTGGGCACAATGACTTTCCATTTTTCCTCTATGGATGCCACCGTTTTTGCCATGTCATGAGGTGTCAATTTAACGGCCAAAAGCCCTTTTCTACCAACGTCCACGCGCAACGTCAGCGGTTCTATGTTTTCCTTTAGGGACTTAAAATTAAAATCCTGTACCACTCCGACGACCCTTCCGGTACGTCCCCATTGCTCGAATTTGGCTCCCAGGACCTCTTCCGGCGAAGGGTACCCCAAGATTCTTACCGTGCTTTCATTGATTACCATGGCCTCTGTAGAATCGGTTGGAAAATCTCTTGAGAAACCTCTTCCGGCAACTACTTTCATATCAAATTGGGAAATAGCGTCAAAATCGACAAAGTATGCGTTTATGTCCAATATTTGCTGATCGCCGGTCATATTCTCGACCTTTGAATATGCCAAGGGATTATCACCTCCGGGAATACTGGAAACCAGACTGGTGGATGAGACTCCGGGAAGATCTTCGATTCCATCCTTCAATTCCGTATTGGCCGAGTTCAAAATTACCATCCGCTCCTTATCGAACCCCAGTTCTTGATCGCGCATGAAATTCACTTGATCATAAATGACAATGGTGCCGATGATCAGGGCAATGGAAATGGAAAATTGTGTAACCACCAATCCTTTTCCCAGCAGAATTCCCCGTGTACCATTGGAAAATCTCCCTTGTAAGACACGTACGGGCTTAAATGAGGATAAAACGAATGCGGGGTAGATGCCCGCAAAAATGCCGATGAGCACTGCCATCCCGAATACGGAGATCAAATAGATCGGGTTTGACCAAATATACTCAGCAACAGTTTTGCCCGCCATATCGTTGAAGTAGGGCAAGATCAGGGTGGTCAATACGACGGTCAAGAAAAATGCCAACAAACAAATTATGGTCGATTCCCCGATAAACTGAAGCCCCAGTTGTCTTTTTTCTGCTCCGATTACCTTTCTTACCCCCACTTCCTTGGCCCGCTCCATGGAACGTGCCGTAGTAAGGTTTATAAAATTGATGCAGGCGATCAACAAGATAAATAGGGCAACAATGGAAAGGGTACGGACATTGTTGATGTTTCCACCAATAGTCCGGTGGCGATCGGAACGCAGGTATACCTCCTTAAAAGGCTCCAGGTACAAGCTGACGTACGTCTGGAGCTTTTTCATATTTTCCCCGTCATTTCGCTCTAAAAAATCGGGAAACTTGGATTCCAATACCTTATGGTCGACATTGGGTTTCAATAGCACATAGGCATAGGGTTGATATCCCCCCCAATTGTCATTCAATTGGGGGCTGTAATTTTCCGTTAAAAAAGTAGTTAGGGAAAAAAGAATGTCCGCAGTAATATGCGAATTTCCGGGCATATCTTCCATTACTCCCGTTACCTTTCCAACAAAACCGTAATCCTCAATGTCCAAAGACCTGCCGATGGGGTTCTGGTCCCCGAAATACTTTTTTGCCATCGATTCGGAAAGAACGATACTAAAGGGGGTAGTGAGCACTTTTCCCCTTTCCCCGGATAAAAGTTTAAAGTCAAAGACCTTGAAAAAATCGGGATCGACCGCTAAACAGTTTTCCTCGGTATACCGTTCATCGTTATTGTGAATTAAAAGACTGGTTTCATAAATTCGCACGGCTGCTTCGACCTCTGGAAATTCCCTTTGCATATGTGGCGGTACTGCCCAAGCGGGTTCGCTATTTTTTACCACCCCTGATGGGGTTTCAATGTCCGAAACCACTCGATAAATTCTATCGGCATTCCTGTGGAACCGGTCATAGCTCCATTCAAAACCCACATAAAGAAGTATCAGGAAACCGGCGGTTAGGCCGATCGCCAAGCCTGCAATGTTCAAAAACGAAAACCCCCGGTGCCTCCAAAGGTTGCGAAAGGCGATTTTAAGATAATTCCCGATCATGTTTTTTTTTCGAATCCATATTCCCCTTGAATTTGATCGCTGTGGAAATGGTATCGTTCAGTAAGCCCATATCCTTTGGCTTTGTTTAGAATGATATGCTTCAAAATTAAGGACGTGCCGGCCAAAACCCGATCAAAAAAGTGTAAAACAAGTGTAAAGAGGTGTAAATTTTTGCGCCATGGAACGCCAAGAATTATATCATTACAATTAGTGTCCCCACCTTTCACTCTTTCCCCAATATCAAAAATTTACCCAGGGCTTCATAGGCCAACTCTCCTCCCGTATTGCTATTGGTAAAGATAATGTACCCCATGTCCAGGTCTTCGTACATCATAAATTGACATTGAAAGTCCCCATTGTTGCCATCATGCCCGAATGCCCGGCCATAGGACGTTTTTTCTTGGTAGATGCCAAGGCCAAAATATTCTTCCCGATCAGATTTTCCCAGATCTTCATCCAAGGGAATACCGATCTGTTTCCCGAATATTTCATTGTAGGTCTCAGCGCGCAGGCCTTTTCTGTTGGCCATGGCCAGAACAAAATCGGAAAAGGCCTTCGCTTCGGTATGCATTCCACCGGCCATACTGGGGTCATCCCCCAGATAGGTACCGCTGGGCAAATTGTTATAATGCCCATGGGAGGCCATTTTGATCAAAGAATCACTTTTTTTGAAATGGGTACGCCCAATGTCCAATGGACCCAACACTTCCTCCTTTAAGATATCGCTTATGGTTTTTCCCGTGAGTTGGACTACCACCCTTTTTAGATATTCGTACCCCTCCCCGGAATATCCATAAGCTGTTCCAGGGGTAAATTTGAGTTCAAATTTCCCCTCCCCATCGCGTACCGGCCAATTGGGGAAACCGGTTTGGTGGGAGAGCACCTGCCTTGCGGTAATGCGTTCATAACGCTTATCATGGGCAATATCGGGGAAAGGTAGATATTGATATAGGGGTCTGTCAAGATCAATAATACCCTTTTCCGCCAGACTACATACCGCAAACGCAAAAACAGGTTTGGTGATGGAAGCTGCTTCAAATAAGGTACTTGCTTGAACGGGCTCCAAGGTATAGCTGTTCTTTACCCCATAGGTTTTATGATAGATGACCCGTCCGTTCTTCAATAACGCTAAGGACAGTCCGGGAATTTCGTAATAGCGCCGATAGGATTCTATAAAATTGTCCAACAGGATCTCCTTCTCCCTATCAAAACTGTATAGCACTCCTTTCTCGGGAATCAAGTCGGGTTCGGGAAGTACGGACAGTTGAAGCACAGGCACGGTAACTTCTTCGTTTTTATTCACGGTAAACAAAGTAGTTGAGCTTTCACTATCCAATTTGGACCACTCCCCTCCAATCCTATAAAGACTGCCCACGGGAGACACTTCATAGTGTCCAACTGGAAGGCAGGCAGCGTATCTCCCTGTCGAATCCACTTGAGCCTTGACCCAAAGTGCTGGAGGACCTGTCGAGCGTATGCTGACCGCATTGGGAAGCTCCTCCATATCCTTGGAAAAATCTTTCCATTCGAGTCTCCCATGGAAAAGGCCCATAGGCTGGTCAACGTCCAATAGTACCAAACTTCCCAACCTTCCCGCTCCTTCATCCTTCCATCTGTTCCTCCCCCAGATCAGCCGGGTGTGGTTTTCTTTTTTGTCATCGAGATCTTTGTCAATGATCACATGGTCCAATCCAAAAGATTTTCCGGCATAGATTGCCGAATCCAATCCAATTCTGGCCTCATAAACCGTTTGGGAACCCTGGCGTTTTACAACGACTTCCACATCGTCCAAATTGGCGTCCCTTACTTTGGGATCCCAACTTTCTGCGCGTCCGATCAATTTGGCCCCTAGTTCCCCGAATTGATATATGATGGGTCCAGAACCATTTGGGGCATGCCTTTCGTCCACATAAAGCGTGTACCGATCCTCGATGGTTTTTTCAGATATCCCCAAATTACCGGATATATACGACTCATCGGAAACCACCATCGCAAAATACAGGGATTGATGCGACACATTGTACCCGGCTGTAAAATAGGCATTCAGGTCTTCTGTATTCTTCGGTTTTTTCCCCAATGTGTTCTCCATGGGAAAATGGGTCAGTGCTTCAGGCCAGTCGGTAATATCGCCGTCAATGGAAATCCCGGATATAGGGTAGGCATAGGCGATTCCAGGAGAAGGCAACAAAGACATGGGGCCGTTATATTCCTGTGAACAACCAAGGCCCATCGATAATACTGCTGCAATCGAAATAATGGACATTGTGGTCCGGACACGCCCCAAACCGCTCTTGAGCTTTGAATACCTCGGGAAATGCCTTAGGTATTTTGAAAAAAGACCGCATGTTTTTTTCATGGAAAACATAAATGCATTTTTTTGTGAAAGCATATGGATCATTGGCAAGGGACCAATTGGCTACTGGGATCGAATCAATATATCCCCATTTAAGGTTTTGAAAAGGATTTGGGCACCTCCTTTGTTAATCGTGCCCGTAATCCATTTTTCCTGCTTTCGCTTCCTTTTGGCGCGTCCCGAAGATTTTCTTTTAAGGGGAGGGGGCTGGTTCTTTTTGAAGTTGCCATCAAAACCGATAAATACCTCCCGGGTTTCCGACCAAGCCTTGATATCGGCATCAAGGTCTTTGGGGAAGGTGATATCCAAGGTGCCGTTCAAACTGGTAAAGGCCATATCGGTCCCTTTCGTCACCTGTAAAAAATTGACGGTAATATCCTGGTTCCGGGCATCCACTATTGCCGAACCGCTGACATCCTTCAATGCGATGGCCCCATTGCGATTACTGACCACCAATTCCCCCTTCACCCCTTCGACCCTGATATCCCCATCGTTAACAGCCATAAGGTTCAATGAAAAGTTCTTGGGCACCTTGATCGTATAGTCGAGTTCGGGGTTTCCCTCTTCGGATGTTATAAAGACATTGTTGTTGTATTCCTCCACGGTAAATTCCATAGGGTCCGAACTGATCTTGCGCAAGCCCAAGGTGGACGGATCGCGCATTTTTACCCCTTTGCCCGTCGTTTCTACAATAACGTCCTTTCCCTCATGGCCAAGTACGGTTATGGATCCGTACAAAATGCTCATTTCCAGTTTTCCGGGCCTGTCACTGTTGCTCAAAGCAATGGACCGCACCTCTTTCTGTCCATTTTGGGCCCAGGTCCCAATGCACATCAACAGCATTCCTATAGTGGTTCCTATTTTTATCCTTTTGTTCTCCATACGCCTAGTATCTTAATGATACATTACCGTTCAGGACATGAAAGTCGAGTTTTGTACCCCCCTTACCGATCTTGAAGGATTCGTTGTGGCGATGCCAGCCCCGCTTTTTCTTCTTTTTCCGCTTTCTTGCTTGCTGATTTGATTTTGAAGATTTGAAGTTCGTGTACAGGGCCCCGTTCAACCCCTTGAAGAGCACATCTGCATTTAAGCTTTCCTTAAAGGTAATATCGATATTGCCGTTCAAGGTGTGGTAGGATGATTTTCCATCCGGATTTGCATGGTAGTTTATGGTAATATCCCCGTTAAGCGCATTTACAGTGGTCTTACCGGAAATATTGTCCAAGATTATTGCTCCTTTGATATTGTTCGCAATAATTTCTTCTCCGAATACCTCCCTTACAATAACATCTCCATTGGCAATGGTAGTCGCCTTTATGTTGATGTCATGCGGCACCTTGACCGTAAAATTTAGGATGTAGTCATATCTCTTTTGGCCCTTGTTCCCATTTTCATTGTAATTGATGCGTCCACTGCTTGGTTTGAAGTCGGTCCATGGGGAATCCAGATAGACGTAAATATACTTTCCCTTTTCTTCGACACCGATATTTATTTCACGAATGCCCCGCTCCAGGGCATCCCGGTTTTTGGCCGTGATGATTTTCTTGGCCACCATTTTAATGTTCTCCCCATCATACCCTTCTATTCGGACCTGTCCTTTCACATTCTGCAGTACAAAGAAATTCGCTTTCGATTTCCTTTCAAAGATCAGCTCTTTGGATATGGTCTCCTCAAACTTTTGGGCCTTGGCAATACCGTGGAAAAGGACCACTGCCAACAGAAGGGTTATTTTTATTCCTCTTAATCTTTCCATTCTTGTTTTTGTTTCACATTGTTACACTTCCGGTTTACATGATGGACGCTATCGATTCCTGAAGTTTTTGTCTTACCGATATATCCGTGGTAATCTGTTCCATTAGTTGTTTCATGGGACCAATGGCGCCTTTTTCCTGAAGTTCCACCATAAGGTCCGCCAGCGCGATCTGAACCAAAGGGGATTCTTGCGCGGTAATCGACCTTACCAATCCGGACCTCACTTTTGGATCTTCGGCATACCCCTCCAAGGATTCGATGGCCGCCAAACGGACGTTGCTATTGGGGTCATTGTTGAGTGTTGTAAAAAGCGCGGCCACTATTGCTTCGCTTACCTGGCTCATTTTGGCCGACTCGTTAACGGCCTGTAACCTTTTATGGACCGAAGGCTGGTCCAATAAGGCAAAGACCAACTTTTCACGGACGTTCTCGATCTCTGTCCGTTCCACCATTGGATCATGGGCGGGTTCACCTGTATTCAGGTGATATCCATATGCCAACCCTAGGGCCAACAACACGGAGCTGTACGCCAATTGTGCTTTCCATTGTGCGAAAAAAAATGATCGGACCCAATCTTCCAAATCTTTGAAAAAATGCCGGTCCCTACCATTGTTGTCCGCTATTTCGGTCTGGAGCATTTCATAAAATCGTAAGTGCATCGCTTCGGAAGGGTCCGGCAATCCCATGTTGGCAACGTCTTTCCAGGTCTTCTGAAGGGCATCAAATTTTTGCCGGTATTCGGGATTCTCCTTTAAGACGGTTTCAAAATCCTTTATTTCCGTAGCATCCAATTCTTGGGATAGATACTTCATCATTGTTCTTTCGAATGTGCTCTCCTCCATGGTTTACTTCTTTTCGAATTTTAAAAAAACTTCTCTCAAATCGTTCAATGCGCGGTGCGCCCTTACCCTCGCGGCACCTTGGCTACAACCCAGTATTTTTGCTATTTCGGGGAATTTCATTCCCTTGTATATATTCAATACCAATACCTCACGTTTTTCTGGACTTATTTTTTGCATGGCAAGCCTTAACATTTCGGCATTGTCCCTGTTCTGAAATTCCTCTTCGATATTACCTGAACCTTTTAGCTCGTGCTCGGTCGTCAAAAGCAGTTCCGTGGGCGCTCTTTTTAAAATTTTATTGTAATGATCGTAATACAGGTTCCTTGACAGCTTAAATATCCAGGCCTCAAAAGAACCTTCAGCCTTATAATTGTGCCTGTACTTCAAGACTTTTATGAATACATTCTGCACCAAATCCTCGCTAAGGTGCCTGTTCCCACACATATGGTAGTAAAATCCGAACAATTGCTTCCAATGACGCTCATAGAGCAAACCAAGTTTTTCCAAGTCCCCTGATTTTACTTTTAACATCAATTCGTGGTCGTCCTGTGAATGCAATTGACTATGGTTTAGGTATCTATTGATAATAACATCTTTTTTTGGAAAGTGTTACAGGGTTTGGGGGAAAAATAGTCTTTGGGAGCAAAAAAACAGGGGTATGGGATGTAGAGATCCCACCTGAAGAAAATATGCATCCCGACCAAAACCTTTGAAGTAAGAGCGGGGGGAAGGGAGTCGGGAAGAACGGGTACAGCAAGCAAAAACTAAAAAGGATGGAAGCATTTAATCAAATTTCTTCCATTCGAAAATAAATTGAAATGGCCAAGCACTATTTTCGGTTCAAAACCTCTCGATAGACCTCATCCTCCTTAATAAACTTTATGGTTATTTTGCGGATCTTTTGGTCCGGGCCCCTGTCCATTTCCAGAAGATAGTCCCCCGGTAGTTCAAACTTGTCCCGCTCCAAGGGAATCATTGACAGTGTGGGGCCTCCGCCCTGAACCGCAAGCAGGGGTTTTCCGTTTTGAAGTTCGATTTTTGCACCATATTCATCATTTTCATAGATACCGACATACTCGCGAAGCACGGTATCACTTACATCTGTAGGGTTAGACCTTCCACGGAACAAGGTTTTATAAAATTGCATCAACTCTTTATCCAATATGTTTTTTGAATTTGTGATCAAGGTATCCAGTCCGGCAGCACATGCCGCCTCCAAGGCCCTGTCCTCTGCAATCCTAATATCGGGGACAACCCCTACTTTTTCCCAATCTTTTCCAGTAACCGGATTTATGGAGCGGGTAGTGGAAACTTTTATTGAAATACCCAGCTCCCGCTCATTGAAATATTCTATGCCATGGGCGCCCCCTTTGGATACTTCCCCTACGATCGTTGCCCTTTTCATGGCTTGGAGCTGATAGGCAAGCCATTCTGCCGATGAGAAAGATCTTTTGCCCATAAGAATAAAAACAGGAATACCACTGAAGTCCGGCCCCTCCACATAATGGGTCCAGGTTTCTTCGGAGGTGTTGTTGTACCTGGTAAGACCGGTTGACAGGAGCACGGGGTTCTTGAATAGATAACTGCTCAACAGCGTGGCCATCTCGGACCATCCGCCCCCGTTGTTGCGCAGGTCAATGACAAGGGCTTTTGAATTTGCCAAAAAGTGCATCGCTGAACGGGCCGTTGGTCCGGCTGAGGAAGGATGTGAGAATTCACGAAGATCGATATACCCGATTCCGCCCACCATCATCTCAACTTTTTTAAAACCGTAATTGTCCTTTTTGGATGCCCTGCCTTCATCCTCGGCATTGGTCCCCTCTTTAAAACGGAGGACCTGTAAGTGTTTATCACCATTGACCGCCTGTATGTCCTGTGTCAATCTACTGGTCAGTCTTTGGATGTTTTTGAACCCATTGTAGTCCCCCCGCCCCAATTTGCACTTGATATCTTCACTGATGCGGTTTCCAACATCTTCATAAATATAGAAGCGCTGAATAAGTTCGGCAACCTTGTTGACAATCTCGGTGATTTTGTCCCGGTCCAACATTGGCGTACTCTCGGTATGCCCATGTGCCAAGAAGGTGAACATTGAAAAAATAAGGGCAAGTAGACAAGATGCAATACGGGGTTTTAAGTAGAAAGAAACGGAACGATCGTTATTTTTCATACTACCTATCTGCCGTTCTAAAGGGCCAGAATATTTTATTACGAATGTATTCATGATCAGGTGTTTTTTGGTGATGGGCCGATTTTTTCGGTTATACCGATCGGTCCGGATTTGTTCAAAACGGAAGCAAGCTGGTTTGTCCCTTGGTTTGATCTTCCGGTACCGCGCCGTTCAAGGTGTCCAAATCGGAAGTTGCATCGGGTTAATAGGCCTGCTCTACTTATATAGACGAAGATCTCAATCAAAGGGTTGCCCGCTATTCCCCAATAGTGGGACCCATTTGTCCTATGGCCATGAACCCCGACCATCCCCGGTTTTGGGCCTTGTTATCTTAAGAAAGGCGGTGTCGCGGAAAAGGTCCGTTCCGTTTAGTTTTTAGATGTGTTTTCACTTATCCATCGCTGTGCTTCCTTGGTATACCACCAAGGAGAGAAGTTTTTTGCCTCCACGATGTTTTTATAGTATATGAAACTTCTGTCATGTAGCTCTTTCATTTGAAAAAAGTGGGCCATATAGTAGTTTGCATAGGGATTATTTTCATCGCCCTCCAATAGTAGCTCTCCCAGATCGGTGAACTTGTGGTCGAAATCGGTGAATTCTTCTTTTTCGCGTATATCGTCCATAAACTTGAGCATATATAAATTGCGCATGAGAAGCAAATCCCCATAATCTTTGTAGTCTGGAAAATGATTAAAAAGCGTATTCAAAATTTGCTTGCTCATGGTGCCCTCCCGATCGTTGAACCGGCTCATGAAAGTTGCCGCCAAAGACTGGGCCATCAATTTCTTACGCAAAAATTCACTTTTGTTGTTGGTCAACCTGTGCAACCTGTGCTCAAGTGTTTCCAGGGAAGTCCGATTCTCGAATAGGGGTTCCTCTTCCAATCCAAAGACAAAATTCTTTAAAAAACTAAGCGCGAACAACGAATAGGTCACATCTCCATCGATCAGGCGGGCCGGATCGCTCATCAGATTGTTGTTTGCCGCTATGATAAGGGTCAGGTCCTGCTTTGGCACTTTTAAAAACAGACTTGAATAACAGTCGTACTGGCCGTAGCCCCAGACCAATTTCTCATTCATGAATTCCTGTGTAAAAACCCCAAGGCCGTAGGGCAGGCCGGGGCCAAATGGATTGAACATTTTATTTTTGGAAGCGTCCGAGATGAGGGCGTTTTTGTCCATCGCCCCACTAAGTTTGGATAGGTCGCGAACGGTGGATGAAATTCCGGCCGCCGTTGAATAGCCATAGTCGATATACCCTGGATTGGGTTCCTTGACCATATACCCACCTTCTGGCTCGCCTCCCAGGAAATAGGGCTGTGCCACTTTCCTTTTTTCCATTGCTATTTGGAGTGAATCTTTCAGTAAATAGGTGTTTTCAAGTTTTAAGGGATCGATGATGCGTTCATAGATATTCGTCCTGAAATCTTTTCCACTCGCTTTTTCAATGACATTACCCAAAAGCATAAAGCGATAATTGTTATAATAAAAGTGCCTCCCCGGGACACCTTGGGAAGTGTGGGACAGGGCATGTTTGATTTTTATGGAGTCTCCGATGGCCAAGTTTTCCGAATAATTTCCCAAAGGTTCATCAAGGGATATCTTTCCCTCCTCGACCAGTTGCATAATGACCAGGGCCGAAAATATCTTTGTCAAAGATGCCATTTGAATCGTGGTAAGCGAATCCATTGGAATCTGTACGTCTATATCGGCCATTCCCAAATAGTCTTCGTAAAGGGTTTGATCCCCTTTCCTGACCAAAACACCCATTCCAGGGATTTGAAAATACGCTTTGAGTTCTAAAAGCTCTTCCGAGAATCTTGCTTTGCCAACTATATCCGTTCTATCGGGACTGGAACATCCAACTACGGATAATAGGGCGACAATCGTGCTAAGGAATTTGTTCATAGTATGGATTTATGGTTCCACCCGCTTCGAAATGTTTTTACGGGAATGCCATTAAATTACAATAAATCGGGAGCCGTCGCCGCGAATTGTCACGGTTTTTTTTCAATAAAGATGCAGTGAAACGGGAATACATGATTTCAAGCTCGGAAATGGGTATATTTAAATATTGAAAGTTCAAAAGCGATCTTGATATGTCCAAAATGAAGAAAGCCGTACACTTCTGCCTCCTGTCCCTGTTCCTGCTATGCGGAAAAGGTACCGAGGCCCAAGAGGTCTATCCCCTTTGGGAGGAGCGTGAAAAACCATTTTACAAGGAAAATGATCTGAAAGAATACCAAGAGGAATTTTGGGAAACCCTGTGCCTGTTCAATGTCACGGATCCAACGCTTACGGTCTACAGGGCAAAAGGGCCGAATTCGGGCAAGGCGGTAGTCATCATTCCCGGGGGCGGCTATGAACTCGTGGCGATCCACCATGAAGGGTATGATGTAGCGGAGGCATTGGCCTCACAGGGCATTACGGCGGCCGTACTGAAATACCGGATTCCAAATCCCGAAAGCTCCGACCAACCCGAACGGGTGCCCCTTACCGACGCCAGAAGGGCACTTGAACTGCTTAGGGAGATGGCCGACACCTACCATTTTGACCCAGGGAAAGTAGGGGTACTGGGTTTTTCGGCCGGGAGCCATTTGGCCACGGTCGCCAGCCTTTGGAAAAGTGATAAACATGAAGAAAATCCAAACTTTTCAGCACTGATCTATGGGGTGACCCATCTATCCGATACCAATTTAAAATGGTTGGAGGAGCGCTTGTATTTTAGAAAGCTGACCGATCACGAAATCAGTCAAAACCGACTGTTGGATCTGGTATCGAAAAACACACCCCCCGCATTTTTGGTCCATGCTTATGACGATGATGTTTGTTTGGTGGAGGAAACGACGCTATACGCCCAACGATTAAAAGAACATGACATCCCGGTAGAGACCCATTTGTTTTCCAAGGGCGGACATGGTTTTGGACTGGGACGAAAGGAAGATGGTACGGACCAGTGGATAAATTTATTTGTCAATTGGCTTAAATCCAATACCCTGTAACCTAGGAAGTGTGCCATAAGTCAACCTGAAAACGGGCAAAGTAAAAAACATGGGCTGGAAAAATATTTTTTCGGATTTCTTCGACCCCAAGAAAAGGGCGATCAGGAACGTTAAAGATGCTTCGGATGCCTTGAACAAGGGCAGGCCGCATGTAGCCATCATGCTGGCCGAGCGCGCAATGAAACAAAACCCCGATCTGGCCAGTCCACACGATATCATCGGTATGTCCCATGCGGTTCTTGCCAAGGAAACGGCCAGGGCAAGGATTTTTTCAGGCGATAAAGGAGCCGAGGAGCACGATAAAAAAGCCGTAGCCGCATTCCAAAGGGCTGCACAGATGGGTTCAAAAAGTGCCAGGGGACAATTGGCCCATTGGGGCATTCCATTGGAGGCCCCAAAACGGAGGACGGAGGACATGGCCATACCTTGGGCCCTGACCTGTGAAAATTGCCAACGGAACTATCTTATCGGGATAAACTGTTTTGCCGTGACCGACGACGATATGATGCAGCAGGGGAGGGGACAGGTAGTATTGGGGAAGCGGTCGTTGAAACCGGACCTGATAGGAAGCACCAAGGGCTACCTACCGCCCCCTGAAACGCTGGACCCCGCGCAATTGGAGGACCACATGGCACAGCGAAAAGCAATCGTTGAAAGTCTGGACTCCGGAACAAAACGGAGTTGGGACTGTAATACCTGTGGGCAAAAGAACAACAAATATCCCCCAACACCCCGATGGAGCTAGGGTGTGGATTCAATGGGCCCATGACAGGACCCGTGCCCCAATTCGAGCAGTTCAGGTTCCTTCGTCAAGAAACTCCCCCTTGTCCCTGGCCACAGTCATGCCCCATTTGGCTATGGACGTCAAGAGGGGGACCAGACTTTCCCCAAAAGGCGTAAGGGTGTATTCTACCTTTAGCGGGGGTTTTTTTGTGTGGGCCTTTCGGGAGATCAATCCGTCTTTTTCCAACTGCTTCAGCTGTAGGCTCAAGGTACGCTCGGTAATGGTCGAAATCAGTTTTCGCAGTTCACTGTACCGCTTTTTACCATCGATCAAATAGACCAAGATCACGCTCTTCCATTTTCCACCGATCAGTCCCATGGCGATACTCGTGGTACAGGAAAACAACTTATCGTTATACCGTATGAGCCTTTTTTCGTGTTTCATGGTCATATCGTTTTGTAAAAAGACAAATGTAGCATAGCGAACCGGCGCGTACAACCATATTTTTTATAATAAAAAAGCTGTTTTTAAAAACTTGTATCTCAGTCCGATATCAAAAAAGTGCGACCATTTTGGGTACTATCCATTTTGACCGTTATTGCAGGGCAATAAAACTCGGGCTACATTTGTCGCTATACTTTTGATAGTCACATTTCAGCAAAACAATACTGCACATGAAAGCGATCCTATTGGAAAAAGCGGGTCCGGTTGAAAACCTGGTCCATAAAGAAATCGATACGCCCGTCGTCGGGGACCGGGAGGTTTTGGTGGAGGTAAAGGCCATCAGCATCAACCCGGTGGATTACAAGGTACGCTCGCGTGAGGAAGCGCTTCAGCGGATATATGGCGAACAGCGCCCTGCCATTTTGGGTTGGGATATCGCGGGAACGGTCGTGGCGACCGGTGCCAAGGTGGCTCAATTCGAGGCTGGCGATAAGGTTTTCGGCATGGTGAACTTCCCCGGAAGCGGAAACGCCTATGCGACGTTTGTGGCCGCCCCCGAGAGCCAGTTGGCAAAGATACCTGCGGGCCATTCCTTTGAGGAGGCCGCAGCGACCACTTTGGCGGCCTTGACCGCTCTGCAGGTACTACGGCCCCGAATTAAAAAGGGCGACCGTGTACTGGTACATGCGGGTTCGGGCGGTGTAGGGCATTTTGCCATTCAGATCGCTAAATGGCTGGGCGCCTTTGTGGTCACGACCAGTTCCGCCAAAAACAGGGATTTTGTCATGGCCCTGGGTGCAGATGAGCATATCGACTATCGGGAGCAGGCCTTTGAAACGGTCCTGACCGATATTGATTTTGTGTTCGATATGTTCAATGGGGACATCTTGTTGAACTCCGTCAAGGTAACCAAAGCGGGCGGGGCCATTGTTTCCATCCCCTCATCCGAATTTTCGGAAGCGGTACAGACTTTGGCAAGAAAGCGCCATGTGAAGGTGTCCCATCTCATGGTACAGTCCAACGGGGAGGACATGGAAATGCTCAAAAACCTATTGGAAAACGGAACGATAAAGCCGCATGTATCCAAAACCTTCCCTTTCAGCGACATGGCACAGGCGCACCTGCAATTGGAAAGCGGTAGGACCGTAGGGAAAGTCGTGGTTACCTTATAACAATTACAAAAAAAGAAAAAGGAACAAGATGAAAAACAAACAATTGACCATAGTGGCCCGGATTTTGGCAAAAGAAGAAAAGCGCGACTTGGTAAAAGCGGAACTGATAAAGCTCATAGCGGTTACCCAAGCAGAGGAGGGGTGTATCGATTACGACCTGCACCAGGACAATGAAGACCCCAACCTCTTCCTGTTCTATGAAAACTGGGAGAACCGTGAACTATGGCAAGAGCACATGAACAAAGCGCACTTGGCAGACTATATGAAGGCCACTGAAGGGGCCGTGGCAGAATTTTCCCTGAACGAGATGACCTTGGTGGGCCAATGATGGGACAGATGTGGCCCAAGGTCGGGCAATGCATTTTATTTTCGGAAGCGCAGGTTTACCCAGACGGAACACAGCAAGGCAAGCAGGGCCAGCCCAAGGGTGAGGGAGTTTACAAGTCCGGTCCCGGGCAACCAACCTGTGATTTTTTGCACCAGAAAGGCGATGTAACTGGACGGCATGCCGTGTTCTCCCAAACGCTGGAGGATTCCGTAATGCCATTCGGTCAGAAAGCAATAGCCCCAGCCTTTCCAAAACCCCAATACCCCCCAGGAACCAAAGGTTGTCAGCAGGCTGATCAGGTTCAGCTTCCGTGTTTTCGGATGCCCCCACCCAAACAGGTTAAAGAGGATCAGTACGGTATGGAATACATAAAAAAAGGCGTTCGCCAAATGCAGGAAGGTCTCTTTCATGTCGATGTTAGCGGTTGGGACAAAAGATAGGAAATTATTGTCTTAATGTCCTTGAACCGTATTTCAAGGAACGCGGGCGGCCCGCTTCAGGGCCAACATGGTCCACTACCTCCTGCCAATAACTCTTTGCCCCCTGATTTTCCCAACTATCCCGAAATACGCCCGAATATTACATGGGTTTTTCTTTCCTGATTTTTAATCCGGAGTTTTATGGGATGAACCGGGGCACGGCCTACCCGCCCTCCACTGGCGGGTAAACCGGGAGGCACGGCCCCATAAAATCGCATATTATGGAACAATCCATAGGGATCGCCCTCTACTCCTTTTTTTTACTTGGTTCTTTTGTTGGTACCGCTCAGGAAGTCCGTTCGGACATGGACAAAGAAGCACCTATATCCATTGAAAATAGGGCGAATGAACTGAAGGTCGGCGCTGTAAAACTACTGGCAGGTCCCATTTTGGATCTGGAATATGAGCGCATTCTAAGCAAATTCACCTCCTATGGTGGAAATATCGTTGTTCAGTTGGAAAAGAATACCTACCTATACGATTTTTCCATAAGCCCATTTTTTAGGATGTACTTTACAGAGACCAAGGAATATGGGTCCAAAGGCTTTTTCGCACAGGCGTTTATCGGCTATTATTGGGGAGAAGGCCAATATTATGATATCCATGATGATATCTATTATTTCGATGGGAGGACCAAAAGGTTCAACGTTTTTGGAACGGGGTTCGGGATAGGAAAGAAATGGGTAAACAAACAGGGTTTTGTACTTCAGATCTTAATGGGTGGGGGCAGGACTATTGGCGGTAAAACCACAGCTCCAGGCGAGTTGTTCCATGGCGATGTTGCTGTGGGGTATCGGTTTTGACCCTCCCAAGAATACCGAAAAGGTAGCCCTTATCGACTTTAAGGCCTGTTATTTTTACCCCTAAAAGTAGTTTTTTGACAGATTTTATGTACTACTTTGAACATTCTTTTTATTTTTCATCAGCGAATATCTAAAACCAACTTTTTATGACCACGACGTACTATCCAGCAAGTCCAACACGATCCAATAGGAAACTTACAGCCCTGACACCATCGTACCAATTCAGGGCCTTCTTGGCCGTGCTGGCCATTGTGCTTTTTTTTGTCCTTTACCTGATACTGGTTGCTTCTCTCGGGTATTTGGTATACTATGCCATCTCCTACGATATGGGCAACATAAATAAATTGACCATTTTAATGAAAGTGGGGGCCATCGCCGGGGCGATAATGCTCTTCGCATTCACCTTAAAGTTCATATTTAAGCTTAAAAACCACAAGCCCAAAAACCGAATAAAACTGGACAAAAAAGAATACCAGGACCTATGGGCCTTTGTAAATCAGATATGCAAGGAGACAGGGGCTCCCAGACCCAAATCCATTTATGTGGATCCAGATGTCAATGCCTATGTGGCCTATTCGAATATGTGGTTGAGCCTGTTTCTACCTGTTCGCAAAGAGCTCACTATCGGTATGGGCTTGGTAGATTGCCTTAATCTTTCAGAATTCAAGGCGGTAATCAGCCATGAATTTGGTCATTTTGCACAGCGCAGCATGAAAATAGGAAGCTATATCATTTCGGCCAATACCATCATCCACGATATGATTTTTGCCAGGGACAAATGGGACGATCTATTGGAAAGTTGGCGAGGTTCGGATATCAGGCTTTCTGCTGCTGCTTGGGTCATTACTCCGATCATTTGGATCATTCGTCAGGTACTAAGCCTGTTTTACCAGTTTCTCAATATCATGTATTCCTCGCTTTCACGGGAAATGGAATTCAACGCGGACAAAGTTGCGGTAAGTACCTCGGGCAGCGAAGCCATTGTTTCGGCACTTTGGAAGCTGGATGGTGGATCCGCGCATTGGAGCAAAACAATCAACCATGCGTATCTGGCCTCCCAAAAACAAAATTTTGTAAAGAACATGTATCAGCACAATGCTATGGCCTTGGAGCGAGCTTCGATTTCGCAACAACAAACCCTGGCTGCCCTGCCGGAAGACCCTCGGGGAGGGACGCACTATTTTGCCAGCTCCGAGCTATCAAAAGTAGGGATGTACGCCAGTCACCCCCCTAATGATATGCGGGAGAACAATGCAAAAACGCCCTATGTTTCCTGTGAAGAAGACCAACGGTCTCCTTGGGTCCTGTTTGGAAACAAGGAACCTCTACAGGAGGCGATGACTGCAATGATCTACCAACAATATCTCGATAAACAACCCATTGAATTTGTAGACCCCCAGATTTTCGAGGATTTCATTGCTGCAGAAAATGCGGGGAACGAGTTGTTGGAGGAATACCAGAATACTTTTGAAAACCGGTTTTTGCAAATCCCGGACATATCCGTACTTGAAAAGGAGGCCGCAGCACTACAAGGCGCCGACGCTTCGGGGCTTGAAAACCTTAAATTGGAACTCAATTACTTAATGAAACCAGTAAGCGAACTGGAACAATTGATGTCAAAGGTTCAACAAATAGCCCAGGGAACTTCTACGGAAAGTACTTTTTCCATACAAGGTACCACTTATGATAAAAAAAATCTTCAGCAGGGTTATGAGCACCTTTTGCAGGAACGGGAACGGCTTTTTGAAGAATCCTTCAAGGATTGGGACCGTTCTCTCTGCGGGTATCACTACGCCTTGGCCAAGCGTTTGGGGAAAGATCATATCTTGCTGGATCGCTATTTACTGCACCGCGCTATAGAGAAAATATACCGGGCGGTGTCGGGTACCAAAGCAGGGATTTACGAACGTGTGGCGAAGGCCCAGGAGCAAGGAGAAGTAGATCACGGAGTGATCAATGCCATTATGCACGACATAAAAGGGGCCATAAGGGCCCTAAACGAAGACATGGACGCCTTGGATGGTGTCAAGTTTGTTCCGCTCCCGAATATTGACTCAGTGGAAGACCTTAAACGGGCCATTGTGGAGGGAGGAAGGTTCAAACCCGAATCGGGAAAGATTTTTGAGAACGGTGGCTTCGACAAGACGATGACCGTGCTGGAAAATGCCATAGTCCATTGTCAACGTATCGATCAAAAGAGTATAGGCAGTATTCTTAGTTTACACAAGGAGCTTCAAAAAGGGGCTATGTAGTTGATAGGTAAATGGGAATGGACCTTTCACCCTTAATGGTATAAGGGGAGGAGAGGAGAAGGGATAAAAAAGCATCAGGCCAACCTTTTGTAAATGCTATGCTTGCCGGGGAGGACCTATCCACCGCAAACAGCAAGTGATACCCAAAATTATCCGCTCGTATTTTTTTATTTCAAACCCAACTTTCTTTTGACCCGGGCCCATTTCCCATTTTGGCCCATCGGACGATGTTGCCATTATACAATATATTTGCCCCAATGGGAGCAATCGTTTTTATCTATGGCATCAGTTTTCTGCAGGGCACCATTTTCGCCTTGATCGTACTGATTTCCAAATTTTATCGAAGCCGGACCAACAGGTATCTTGCGTTTACCATCTTGGTCATTAGTGCGATCGGATTGATGAACGGCATAGAGGAATACCTTGGGGATTCCAAGATATTTCTTTTCGAGGTATTGAACATTGTTCCCTTGGAAATGTTGTTCCCGGCAACCTTTTTCACTTACATTTATCTAAAATCAAATGCAAAATTTCTTAGCGGAAAGTTGGTATTTCTGTATATCCCATTTTATTTGTTTTCCATTGCAAATATTACGATCGTACTGTTGGATGCCTATGGTCTGATAGCGGGGCCCGGTATCCGTTCCGCCGTTTATCTGTTGTTCGATGTTGAGTATTTCTTTATCCTGGTGTGTTCCTTTCTGATTGGTATTTTTTGTTTTGTCCTTGTAGGCAAAGCTGCACATTTGGAGGAGGCCAGCAAAAAATGGCTCAAATACCTGATCGCCATTTATTTTGTCCTTGTTGCACTATGGGAACTCTCGGAACTATATAACATCCTTACGGACAAAGAGTCCGTTTACATGGAATATGCCCTTTGGGTAGGAGTGACCACTTTTTTTTACTGGGTCAGTTATAAGGGCCTGATCCGATTTAAACTGTTGGAGGACCGATATGAAATAACCCAAATTATCAAATCGGGTTTGCCCAAAGAACAAAAGAAGCCAAAAAAGGACACTGCCAATATCCATTTTCAAAAACTTGAGGCATTGATGCAAACAGAGCATGCCTATTTGGACTCCAATCTGAACCGGGAGAATATTGCGGATCGGATAGGAATAAGTCCGGGCTACCTATCCAAGATCATAAACCACACTACAAAGGACAATTTTTCGGAATACGTGAACTCCTATCGGGTGGACGCGGTGAAAAACATGATCCAAAACCCGGAATTTGGCAAATATAGCTTACTGGCTATCGGATACGAGTCTGGATTCACCTCTAAAACAGGGTTTTACAATGCATTCAAACAACGCACCGGAATGACCCCAAATGCCTACAAGACGAAAATGAACAAGTCTTAATTTCTCCACTTTTCACATTTAAGGACCCTTATTTTTTAGGCCACCAATAGTTTTGCCTAAAATTTAAATCATAAAAATGTTGAAAATGATAGAATCAAAAAAAGTAAAGCTACTAGGATGCCTGATTGGTATTTTGACGATTTCGTGCCATACGGATGACAATGGCGCAGTGCCATTGCCATCCAATATGGTGGATATCGGTGACTACCAATTGTTCACAGAAACTTTGGGGGCGGGAAGCCGCACCTTGGTTTTTGAATCTGGTCTTGGGGACAATTATGAAAGTTGGTACCAACTTTTGGGGCTTTCAGAAGCGAACCAGGTATTGGCCTATAACAGGGCGGGATATGTGCCTTCTGAAAGTACCGCCAATGCCAGGGGTATTGTCCAATTGGCCGAAGACCTGCATCGCGTTATCCTAAGTAAATCCAAGAACGATCGGGTAGTTCTCATAGGTCATTCCCTAGGGGGTGCCGTGATAAGGTACTATGCGGTACAGCATCCGGAAAAGGTCGCTGGCCTATTGTTCGTCGACCCAAGCCATGAGGATTTTGAAGTGGTGACCCAGGAACAAGAAGATGCCATGGTCGAATATTTTACCGGGGAGGGCCGTCCGGAAATTGCCAACGAGGCCGCACAGGTCATTGAAAACTTCGAAATACTGAAGGCATTGCCCCCTTTGCCAGATGTACCGACCATAGTGCTTACCAGCACAAGGGATCGCGATGGGGAAAATGAAGAGCGTTGGATAAATGCCCATGCCACCCTTGGGGATAATCTGAACAATTTTACCCATGTCACCACGGAAAACAGCGGCCATTACATTCAAGTTGAAGAACCCCAGTTGGTGGTGGATGCTTTGGCAAACCTGTTGGAATAATTATAAAACAATAATGGAATCAGAAACACAAAGATCATAAAATGAAAGATTTGGTAATACGTTTGGCACTGGCAACAATTTTGGTAACAGCAATGGGCTGTTCAAAGGATGACCTTCCGGATCCGGCCTACAGTCCGTACTTGGATTATGGAACAAAAACGGAATTGGAACTTCCCTTCGATGAAGAATGGTGGGTTTTTTGGGGAGGACGCAGTGTAGGTGAAAACTACCATGCGGCGTATAGGGAGCAACGGTTCGCCTTAGATCTGGTACAAAGGATCAATGGTCGAAACTACCAGGGGAATGGATCTCGAAATGAAGACTATCACTGTTTCGGAAAACGTTTGAACGCTCCTGGAGCGGGCAAAATCATAGCAATGGGAAACGATGTTCATGACAATGTCCCGGGACAGTTCAATAGAGAAGTTCCAGAAGGCAACCATGTCATAATCGATCATGAAAATGGGGAATTCTCATTTATGGCCCATTTCAAGAAGGGATCAATTATCGTGGCGGTGGGGGATACCGTGTTAAAAGGGCAGGAATTGGGTAAAACAGGGAATAGCGGCAATTCAAGTGAACCACACCTACATTATCATTTGCAGAGTACATCGGATAAAGGAAATGGGTTCGGTTTGCCCGCACAATTCCTTAACTACTATGCAAACGGTGTCTTTATGGCCAATGGAGAGCCTTCAAGAAACCAATATATTGGAAAGTCGCGCTAAAGCGCTTTGGAATAGAAGGGGGTGTACGGATCTCGCGGCCCGTTGGGCGCCATAACATGGGACACAAATATATCATTAAAAAACCCTATCTTGTTGTAAACGAACCAGATACTGGAAAAAGTATCTAAAAATAACTATACCATGGGACTTTTTAGAGCAGTTGTCAATACGGAAAATTTCTTTCTCCGAGGGTTTTTTTTAATGGGCTGGTTGATCTTGTCCAAGGCGGTTATGGGTCAAAGCTTGGCAGTGGAAAAGGGGACCTACTTAGCCGGGCAGACCGTAACCGTCAAATTTTCGAACATTCTCCCGGACGACGATAATTGGATAACCGTTGTTCCTTCGTCCACCCCTGTGGAGCAATGGGCGCAGTACCATTGGACCCATGGGAATAGAGACGGTGAACTGGAATTCGACCAGGAACTTGAAATCGGCAATTACGAGGCCCGTTTATACTATAACTGGGATGGAGGAAGCGATGCGGGAGGGAAATTCAAGGTGATAGCCAAAGTCGGTTTTGAAGTGAAACTGCCCGATCTGGACGATTGCGATTGGCAGAAGTACAATCGTGAAAAAATGATCAATGCGTATGTTAAAAACGTAAAGAAGTTCCGTAAAAATACGATTCTGACCGATTCCAAAATGCCGGATATCGTGCAAAAAATTATTCAGTTGACTTCCGATAGGCTCCCTGAAACCAAGCGGGGCTCGGTATGCCAGCAGGCAGGCCACCAGGTGGTATGGGAATATTTCCAGGAAGCGAAGCACCATAAGATGTTCGATTATTTTGGCAGTCTGGCGCCCGACCTGATAAAGGACATACTCACAGTGGGGCAGAACAAGTTCAAGGATATGGCCAAGGACGAATTAAAGGACAAGCTTAAGGAGCTGTTCGAGGAGGGCTTTAAGAAGGCATTCAGCAAAACCATGTCCCATTTGGAAACCCGGAAAATAGGAAACGCCGACGTATTCTCACGCACCATGTACGATCCCGCTACCGGGAATTTCCGGATTGTCCTGTGTGCCGATTCACACTGTACGCCGCGTAACTATAATGCCGGGAACAAGGTGATAAAAAACCTAAAATTGGCGCATTGGAACTCGGAGATCGGCGGAAAGTTGGCGGTCGTTCCCAATTTCGATACCAGAGAGGTATCGTATCGGATTGTAGGGGCGCTCAATTATTCCGTAAGCAATGGCTGTACCTGTAATGCGGAGGGGGACTGAGGAAAACACCCTTTTTGGGAACCCAAACCTTCCCGTAGGGGCACTGTAACTATTTTTAACAGTGCTTGTCCAATTATTTTACAATTCCCGGAAGTTTTGGGCAGGCGGACAAAGTAATCGTTTGATTTGTAATTTCTTATGGTTTTGGCATAGATTTCGGTAACGATTCAGGATACCATCACCATTAAGCAAACATTTAAACTTTTATGTAGTGAGCCTCTACAATCTAACGTGCAGAACCCATGAATTGTATCAAAGAAGTGCTTATGGCCAAGGGAATTAAGCAAATTTGGCTATCGGAAAGGCTGGGTAAAAGCTATAATATGGTCAACGCGTATGTTCAAAACAGAACCCAGCCCCGATTGGAAATACTGAATGAAATCGCGGACATATTGGATATCGATGTTAAAGATCTGGTCGTTTCGAACAAAAAAGGAACCAAAAATGACTGAAGTCCCCTAGGATATGACAAATCCCTATTGAACCCGATAAAGGTCACCGCTCGTAAATGAAAATAGGCATTTTCCGGCCTCTTCCCCTTTCCTTTATTCTGGGCGGGCAATGGTCCTGATACGGGCCGGCCCCATACCTTGGGCGTCCGGACCGGTCGGTGTGCCATGGAATCTTACGTAGTTCTACATTTTTTTTGGTATGCGTAATTGAATTCCTGTTAAAATTTTATATATTTAGGTAGTCCGAAGTATGGGCTTCCTACCTTTTATTTCCCCCCGAATAAATAGATGGCTAACGATCAAAAATAAAGCGGTATGCCCTGTGCAGCGCCCTTTAAGATCGATTCATGGGAAATCAATTATTTTTCAATATACTATGGGTACGTATTCCACGGGTGGCAAAAAGCCCATCAAATTAAAAGTTTCCGTTCAGACCGAGGCCCATGCCATGACGTATACCGGACTTATCGATCCAAATGACCCCGATGTCGTGGTACCGGATATTCCGCCTTTCAACCCCGTCTTAAAACCGGGGTGGAAGTCACTGAACAAGGGCGGGAAAGTAGCGGGCAAGATCTTTAGGGTGGTGACCTTTTTCCGATTCTTCAACTCCTTTCCCGATGAGGAGACTTTTGATCTCGCCATAGAACAGATCAAGAACACCTATGAGGGAGAATTGAAAGGGGGAAACCCGCCCAACCATATCATGGACTTCGATACGGATTCGTTTTACTCGAACAAAACATGCGTGATAACAAGTGATACCAATCTAAGCTGAAGATCTACCATGCATCGATTTCAAAGCATCTTTTTTCTGGTCTTTTCCTGTTTTATATATGGACAAAGTCCGTCCGTTCCGCTCAAGAACCTGGCACCGCCAAGCTCCCCCGCCTTCGTTTTGATGGACGTCGCCCCGTCAAATATTGTCGTGCCCGAAAATATACGGGCTTTTTCCGTGCAGGTACTCGACGCCTTTTCAGGGGATAACAGCAATGGTCTTTCCCTTAACAATATAGCTTTGGAATTTCAACCGTACTGGTATGCGGAGCGAAAGGACATGAACTTTTTCAAGTACAACAATCTGACTTCCGACAAACCGGCCGGATCCTTTAGGACCGCAGACGATTATAAGGGCTATGATATTTTTGGGGACCTGGGCAAACGCGCTTCCATTTCTTTGGCGTTGATGAACGGTTCCTTTGAGGTATTTGAGGACCAACGGTCCTATATTTCGGTCGGAGCGAGAACGCGCGTGCTGTCCATTGTGGATTACCATCATATCAGTACATTAAAAGATGGGCACCGGGCATATGAGCGGGTTATGGCGCTTCCTGAGGTCACGACCATAATGCTCGACACAAAAATAAAGGATAAAGCATCTGAACTGGAGAAGATAGCCGCTTGGCAAAAGGCGGTCGAGGATTTGGAGAACGCCGTACAGCGAAAACCCATATTTGCCCTTGATGTTGCCCTGGCGTACAGTCATTTCCTGGGGAACAAGGCCCAAAATATGAGTAGTGCCTTTGGAAGGTTCGGGATATGGGCATCAGGCGATTTGGCCATTCGCCTGCCTAAGATAGATGACGAAAGCTATGTCCATTTGTACGGAATATTCCGATACCTGCGCGATGGATTGAACAGGGATGCGCAAACCAATACCCTGATTACAAGGGATGCCACTGATCTGGGCGCAAAATTGGAATTTGAGATCGATAAATTCTCCTTTGCATATGAATACCTATACAGGGACAACGATGCCGACGACTACAGGTCCGTCGGTACGATACGATATAAGATAAGCCCCGCCCTTGCCCTCAATGGTGGCTTTGGGAAAAACTTCAGCAGTGGGGAAAGTACCATAGCCATTTTGGGAATCCAATGGGGACTTGACTACGGAGCTTCAATTGATCCTGAATCCAGGTAGTTGTGTGAAAGAACGGTCGAAAGGACCAATTTTCCATTTTGCGGGTCATCCCCATGCGGGGCCCTTCCCACAAACCTGATACCCTTATACCATGCACCACTGCGGACGGCCGCCCGGCACCATAATCCATAATTTTTGTCCCAAGAGGCCATGAAACGGCCCTTTATTTCCCACCTATTACGCTATACGCCCGAATATTACATGGGTTTTTCTTTTTGATTCTTTAAGTCCGAGTTTTGTCCTTGTCAAAAAAAAAGGACACCAAAAGCAATCAACCAAAAACCAAATGGGATGAAAAAATTATTGTTTGCCAGTCTATTCTTTTTTACGCTTGGTATAGCACTCGTGGAGGCACAGGAGAAAGTGGTTACGGGGACCGTTGTTGATGACCGAGGGGATCCCTTACCGGGCGCTTCCATACAGGTCAAGGGAACGACCCATGGGGTCACCACCGATTTTGATGGTAATTTTTCGATAAGGGTTGCCGGCCAAAATCCAATTTTAGCGATTTCCTTTGTCGGATATTTCACCAAGGAGGTCGAAGTCGCCGGCAAAGATCGGATAAATGTGCAATTGGAACCCGATGCGGAACAGTTGGACGAAGTAGTGGTCACTGCCCTGGGCATCAAAAAAGAAAAAAGGGCTTTGGGGTATGCCGTTCAATCCGTAAAAGGTCCGGAAGTTGCCCAAAGACAGGAAACGAACGTGTTCGATGCATTAAAGGGAAGAGTGTCGGGGGTCCAGATCAGTAACAACGATTCCGGTGTTGGGGGGACCACCAGAATCGTGATACGTGGTGGAAACAATATTAGTAAGGATCGTTCCGACCAGCCCTTGATCGTAGTGGACGGGGTCCCGATTGAAAACGATGCGCAGGAAATCTCGGGCGGGGGCCGCGACTGGGGATCGGGCATCAATGCGATCAATCCGGACGACATTGAGAGCATGCAAGTATTGAAAGGGGCCAATGCAGCCGCCCTATACGGCTCCAGGGCAGCCAACGGGGTCATTCTGATCACCACCAAAAAGGGGGAAAGCGCCAATGGCTTAGGAGTAACCTATAGCTATTCGAGCCGTATGGAACACATTTATAGGACCCGGGACGTCCAAAATGAATACGGGGTAGGCTATAGTTATTGGGAAGCGGATGGGTTTCCTATCAATGATGATGGAAACAAGGCCATTCCGAATGTAAATTTTTGGGGTTCCGGTGCGTCCTGGGGCCCTAAATTGGACGGGACATTGATCGAGTGGTACGACGGGGAAATGCGGCCTTGGAACCCACAGCCCCACAATTTAAGGGATCCGTACCAGACCGGACATACCAATTTGCATACCGTGGCCCTATCGGGCGCCAATGATAGGGGAAGCTTCAGGGCATCTTTTTCCGATCTGAAATCGGAAGGGATACAGCCCAATGCGCATTTCGACCGCTTGAATATATCCTTGAACACCTCCTATGCGATAAACGATAGGGTCAACGCCAATTTTACCATGAACTATAGTCGGATCGATCATTTGAACGCCCGTTTAATGGGTGACAACGACAAAGCTTACGGGAAGGCGTTGTTGTACAACTGGGCCCGTAGTGAGAAAGTGAAATTGAGGCTCGATAACTATAAAAACCAGGACGGAAGTCTGAGTACCGATTATGATGAGGGGAGAGGGGGAGATTTGTTATGGGATCTCTTGGAAACCAGGGAAACGAACACCACCGATAGGTATATCGGTTCACTCACCTTTACGATCAAATTGACGGACTGGTTGGACCTGATGCTGCGATCGGGTGTCGATAACAGCGTGAGAAGGTTTACCTTTAAAAGACCTCCAAAAAGTACGGATGATCTGCGCTATGCGGCATACCGAACTGCACTGGACAAAGGGGACATACAGAACCATGAGTTTTTGTTCACGGCCACCAAGGACATCAACGAGGACCTCAATATTACGGCCAATGCCGGTGGATCCCTTTTCTATGATACAAGATATGCACTGACAAGTGCCCCGTACGGGAGTTTTATCAACCCGGGACTGTATACGGTGCACAATACAAGGGAGCGGAGAAATCCAGGGGAAACCTTCTACGACAAAAAAATCCGTTCGCTCTACGGTACCTTGGATTTTGGCTATAAAAACTATCTGTTTTTACAGCTAACGGGAAGAAACGACTGGTCCTCAACCCTGCCACGGGGGATAAACTCCTATTTTTATCCATCGGCAAGTTCGAGTTTTGTGTTTACCGATGCCTTTGACCTGAGTTCAGGTCTAAGCTGGTTGTCCTCGGGTAAGGTACGCGCCTCCTGGGCCCTGGCCTCGACAGACGATAGACCGTTCCAGATATTACCGACCTATGAGTCTGGCGAATGGTTTGGTTATCCGTATTCCTCCGTGCGGAACGTGGTCCCGCCTACCGATTTAAAGCCACAAAAGACCTATGCTTTTGAAACCGGTCTGGACCTTGGGTTCTTGGACGATAGGACCTATTTGACCTTCAATTATTACCAAAAAAAATCGGTAGATCAAATCCTACAGGGCCCGATTCCATCCTCTTCTGGTTACGACAGTAAAAAATTCAACAGCGGCAGCATTTCCAACAGTGGGATCGAATTGACAGTGAATGCCTTCCCCATAGTAAGCGATAACCTTAAATGGGAGACGGTATTCAATTATTCCAAGAACTGGAACAAGGTCAACGAACTGGATGATGAAGGAGGTGTTGAGATCTATAACCTTGATGGTATATGGGGCGGTAACGGACCTTCCATCGTCGCGGAAAAAGGAAAGCCCTATGGAACGATCATGGGATGGGATTTCATCTATGATAAAGAAACAGGGAAGAAACTGATCGACGCGGATGGACTTCCCTATTCCACGGTGACCCGCGTGCCCCTCGGGAATATCACGCCCAAGTGGCTGGGAGGTATGATCAATACCTTCTCTTACAGGAATTTTACCCTGAATACCATTTTGGATGCAAAGATCGGGGGCGATATGTGGTTTGGGTCCAAAGGAACCTCGGACGGTTTTGGACAATCTCCGGCCTCCTTGTACGGCAGAACGGCCGAAACCGGTGGTATGAACTGGACGGATGGTGACGGAAATTCAAGGAACGATGGCCTTGTGATAGACGGGGTGTCGTCCGACCAGCCCATTTATAACGAAGATACCGAATCCTATTCCTACACCACCTCTGGAGCCAATACCACCGTAATTCCGGCACGATGGTATTGGGCGGTACAATCTTCGGGTTGGGGGGCCGGATCTCCAACGACCAATGCGATATACGAAAATTCATGGGTCAGACTAACGGAACTGTCGCTGGCCTACAACCTTCCCAAATCCATCGTTTCAAAAATCCATTTACAAAATCTGTCGCTCAGTGTTTTTGCGCGGAACCTGGCGTATTTGTATAAAACGGCACCGGACAATATCAACCCGAGCGGGGGATTGAATCCGGGCAAGGTCAGGGGGATTGAATTTGGATCTTCCCCGATTACCAGACAGTTTGGGTTTGGTCTTAAGACATCATTTTAAAATTTTAGGAAAGCGTTATGAGAAATATATACCAAATAGTATCCATATGGGCCTTAACGGCCATGTGCCTTCTTCAATCTTGTGACAAAGGGTTCGAAGAATTGAATACCGACCCCAAGAACCCTACCACCACTTCCCCTGAATTCCTGTTTACCAATTTGATACGGGGCATCGGGTACAGTGGCGGTACCAACCTGTATCTTTACAATCCACAGACCTTGCCCATTACGCGCTTGGGGGTATATGGCGGAAACGATATCGAGAACCCTCCCAATTCCAGTGGCATTGACGGTAGTTGGAGCGAATTTTTCGGAAAGCTCAAGAACATCAGTGAACTGGAGAATTTGATCAAAGAAATCGATCCGGAGGCGATCGCTCCCGAAAGGCAGGTGAACCGCTTGGCCATGATTAAGATATTCAAGGCCTATTTCGCATTTGTAGCGACCGATAAATTTGGGGACATACCTTATTCCGAGGCGGGCCTTGGTTTGGAGGACCTGCTGTTCAGGCCCAAATACGATGCGCAAGAGCAGATTTATCTGACCGTATTGGAAGAATTGAAACGGGCGGTGGAATCCATGGTACTGGCAGAAAACACTCCAGCCGGTGAAAATTATCTGGATTTTGATGCCAACCAGGAACTGTTCGAAGGCGAAAGTTCGGTGGCCCACTTTACCAAATGGAAAAAATTCGGCAATTCATTGCTGCTGAAGCACGCACTGCGATTTTCCAAAAAAGATGTTGCTAAGGCAAAGGAATACATTGCGGTGGCATTGAAAGGCCCGCTAATGGATTCAGAGGATGACAGTGCCATGATAATCCCCGGAAGGTTGGGGCCGAAGACCGATGGCGGTACGCGAAGAAATGCCTGGGCCTGGGCCAGATATTATGGTCCCACCTATTTGCCGGGTCAGTTTTTGGCCTCCAAGATGGTCAATGCGACGGATATTTCCCTTGTGGATTCCACCGAGGTGGTCGATCCTAGGTTCTTCGCCATCTATTACCCCAATGCGGAGGGGGAATATCGCATATTGCCCCATTCCCCAGATGCCATAGCGGCCATAGGTCCCGAGACCGCCCAGAGCAGCCTGTATCTTCAAGGCGAGAGCGGGGAAATTATTACGTCATTGGGGCATCCGGACTACAATGCGTCGCATGCGATATGGAACCGTATGTATGCAATGAGCATTTTTATGCCGCAACAAATGTTGACGTATTCCGAGCACTGTTTGATCATCGCGGAAATTTACGCTTCTGAACTGGCATCCGGAGACCCCCGGCCATTTTATGAGGCCGGTGTGCGGTCTTCTATCCGTGAATTCCTGAATCCAGGGTACACCCAATATCCGGACAACAACCCCGATTGGTTGATCAGCTGGGACGATACCGATATCGATGACCTGTTGAACGACCCCTTGGCCCGTTATGGGGCGGGCAATGCGTTGGAGTCGATCCGGACACAGCGGTGGATCGATTATTTCTATAGGCCCAACGAGGCCTGGGCCCTAGTACGGAGGACAAATCTATTCGATCTGGACAATACGGTTCCCTTGCAGGCGGAGGGCACCGCTATCCCCATGATATACCGATTGCGGTATCCCGATAACGAAGCGGATTACAATATCACCCATTACTTGGACCAATTGGCCAAAATGGGAGGCACCGACAACATTCGATGGAAATCCGCTATTTATGAATAGTAAGGACAACAGCGGCCCCAACATGACCTGGAAGGGTCGTTATTCGCAATACATCCTACAGGGTATGCGCCAAAACAATTTCTTCTTTCGTAAGGAGACAAAAATGGGAAAAGTGTGCTGCTCCATAACAATCTTGCTCCTGGTGGCCACCTGTGGGATGGCCCAGTGCAAAGTGGCCCTAAAACAGATATCGGACACCTACGAGGGCGGCTGTAAAAAGGGAAAGGCCCACGGAACGGGCTTGGCCAAGGGGGCGGATATGTACAATGGTGAATTTTCCAAAGGGTTTCCAAACGGAAAGGGCATTTATACTTGGGCGAACGGGAACATATATGAAGGTGGATTTAAAAAAGGAAAAAAAGAGGGGCAAGGTAAAATGGTGGTCAAAAAGAGCGGCGAAGTCATTGAGGGGTACTGGAAATTGGACCAATACATTGGCAGGGAAAAGAATCCGTATAAAATAATACAGAAACCATCCAGTATCCTATCCGCCAGTTTTCGCCAAAAACCCGGAAAGGACCAATTGATCGTGGTCTTCCAGAAAAATGGAAAAGTGATACAAAAAGACGGATTGGACCTGGTAGCCCTTGAGGGGAGTTTTGGAAACATAATCTCCAATAAGATAACGCAGACTGTACAACAAGTAAGCTTTCCGTTTACCGGAAGGATCAAATACGATGGGCAGGACTTCAGGTTTAGGATTACACAGCGAGGCAGTTGGAACATAAAGATAAATATCAGATAAACCCCTATCGCGGACTTGTTCCGACAAGGCGGATCGATTTCCTCACGGTTTTACCGTTCTGGATCGGAACCTTCACCTTTTCCTTGGGCCAGGAAACCCAACTGTTCGAAAGATTGGCCGCCGACCATACCCACGTGACCTTCGAAAATACGATCGTGGATGAAAAAGCGGCCAATATTCTTATCTATGAAAGTTTTTATAACGGTGGGGGAGTGGCCCTGGGCGATATAAACAACGATGGATTGCCCGACCTCTATTTTTCAGGGAATCAAGTCCCGGACAAACTGTACCTGAACAAGGGAGACCTAAAATTCGAAGAGGTAACCGGCAAAGCGGGAATTTTGGACAAAGGGGGGTGGTCCAGTGGCGTCTCCTTTGCAGACGTGAACGGGGATGGGCATCTTGATATTTATGTATGTAAGACCCTTTATGATGACTATCCGGAATTGCGCAAGAATGAATTGTACATAAACAAAGGGGATGGCACCTTTGATGAACGGGCGGCGGAATGGAAAGTGGATGACGTATGGCGGTCCATGGACGTAAGCTTTTTGGATTATGACCTGGACGGTGACCTGGACCTTTTTTTGGTCAACCAACCACCCAATCCAGGGTTTTTATCCCCCTTGCGCGGGCAAGACTGGCTACGTCCCATGTTCGGTTGTCGTTTACTACAAAATCAAGGCGGGCACTTTTTGGACGTCTCCGAACAGGCCGGTGTGCTGCAGCGGGGCTATGGCCTGAGCGTTTCCACAGCGGATTTTGACAATGACGGCTGGACGGATATCTATGTGGCCAACGATTACGATACCCCCGATTTTCTTTACCACAACAACGGTGACGGTACCTTTACCAATATCATAGACGAGAGCATGGGGCATATTTCCTATTTCAGTATGGGCACAGATGCAGGGGACCTTGACAATGATGGGAATATCGATTTGATCACCCTGGATATGGTCGCCGCCGACAACTTTCGTTTAAAGGCCAATATGGGCGGAATGGATCCCCGACAATTTTGGAATATCGTTAATGCGGGAGGACATTACCAGTATATGTTCAATACGGTCCAGGTCAACAATGGGATCGGCCCCATGGGCCATGTTACCTTTAGCGACATCGCACAACTCACAAACATGGCCAGAACGGATTGGAGCTGGTCCCCCTTGATCGCCGATTTTGACAATGACGGATATAAAGATGTATTCATAACCAATGGAATCAAGAAAGATCTGAGGAACAAGGACGCAAAAAAAAACTCCCAAGCCCTAATAGGGGAAAGAACAACGGCCTATATTGGGGAAAATCCGGACAAAACCACAACGGATTTTTTGGAAATGGTCGATTACCGTGAATTGATTGCCTTGTTACCGTCACAGAAATTGAGCAATTATATGTTTCGCAATAACGGGAACTATCGTTTTTCACAGGTGCAGCAAAGTTGGGGACTGGCCGATCGATCCTTTTCGAACGGGGCTGCCTACGCCGACCTGGACAAGGACGGTGATTTGGACCTGGTGGTAAGCAATGTCGATGACAAAGCCCATATATATCGAAATAATACTTCGGAACAAAACAAGCAGAACTATCTGAGGATCCAATTAAAGGATGCGAAAACGGGCAAAAGCCAGTTCGGGAAAAAGATAAAGATCGAATACGACGGTGGGCAACAATATTTCGAAACCGGCAATGCCAGGGGCTTCTATTCCTGTAGTGAAAATATCGCACATTTTGGGGTGGGAAAGCAAGAGAAAATAGACAAGCTGACGGTCGATTGGGGAAAGGGTCTGGTTTCGGAACTGAAAAATATCAAGACGGACCAGGTAGTGACCATCGATAAAAAAAACGCCCGGCCAAAAAGGAAGAAAGAAAGCCCAAAAAGAACACGGTTCACCGAAGTGGTAAATGCTGCTGGAATCGACTTTGTGCATCGCGAAAACCCATACAATGATTTCCAAAGGGAATCGCTTTTGCCCCATAAGATGTCCACACTTGGGCCGGGGGCGGCCATTGGCGATATTGACAAAGATGGCCTAGAGGACATTTTTATAGGTGGGGCCAAGGGCCAGTCCGGGCAATTGTTCACACAACATACAGATGGCACGTTCAGGAAAAAACCTGAACTGGACTTTGCGGTCGATCGATCTTTTGAGGATATGGGGGCGGCTTTTGTGGATGTGGACCATGATGGCCATTTGGATCTATATGTGGTTTCCGGTGGAAACGAGCAAAATACGCCCTCCGCTTACCAGGATAGGGTATATATGAACAATGGTAAGGGCGATTTTACAAAATCGGCCCATAGGCTGCCGGAGTTGGTCGAAAGCGGATCAAAAGTTGTTCCCGTTGACTATGATAAGGATGGCGATATGGATTTGTTCGTCGCGGGACGCCAGGTTCCCGGGCGTTATCCATTTGCCGCAAGTAGCAAGCTCTTGATCAATGGGGCCGGTCGTTTTGTGGACCGGACCAAAGACTTGGCGCCGGAGCTTGAACAGTTGGGGATGGTAACGGACGCGCTGTGGGAAGATTATGATAATGACGGGGATGAAGATCTGTTGGTCGTGGGGGAATGGATGCCCATCACCCTATTCGAAAATGAACAGGGAATACTAAAAAACCGGACATTGGAAGGTTCGCTGGCCGAAGAGACCGGTTGGTGGTTCAGTATAGAAAAGGGTGATTTTGACCATGACGGGGACACGGACTTTGTTGCCGGAAACCTGGGATTGAACCATAAATACAAGGCTACGGTGGACGCCCCTTTTGAAGTATATGCCAAGGATTTTGACAACAATACCACCTTGGACATCGTATTGGGCTATTATGAACAGGGAACGGCATATCCCGTCCGAGGAAGGGCGTGCTCTTCTGGACAAATGCCCTTTATCAAAGATAAGTTCAAGAGATATGCAGATTTTGCGGGAGCGTCAATGCAAGAGGTATATGCAGAAAAAGACCTGGATGAGGCCTTTACATTAAGGACGAACACCTTCGTCAGTGTGTTGATCGAAAATTTGGGACAGGGGCGCTTTAAAACGACCCCGCTCCCAAGGAAGGCCCAATTCTCTTCCATCAACGATATGGTCGTCGATGATTTTGACGATGATGGAAACCTGGACATTCTATATGCGGGAAACCTTTTCAACTCCGAAGTGGAAACCACCAAAAGTGATGCGGGAACGGGGGGATTGTTGCTCGGTGATGGAAAACGGAACTTCATTTTTTCAGGATATGGAGAATCCGGTTTTTTTGCAAATGGCGAGGTAAAGGAAATCAAGACCCTGTCCCGGAACGGGCGAAAACTCCTGTTGGTGGTCAATAACAATGACGCCGTACAATTGTTTAAAGAACGGGAAAAAGTGCATGGACAAGGCGCAAAATGACATTTGTAGAAACCGGGAGCTGCTCCCAGGCAGAAATAAGCAGATTACATGAAACTGTCTTTACGAACGGCCACCCGGCACCATAATCCATAATTTTTGTCCCAAGAGGCCATGAAACGGCCCTTTATTTCCCACCTATTACGCTATACGCCCGAATATTACATGGGTTTTTCTTTTTGCTTTTTTAATTATTAGCTTGTTTCCAAATTCGATAACAAACCTCCTGGCCAGCCCATAAACCAAAGTGGTAGTAAAATAGATCGGGAAATAGTTCCCAAACAACATATAAACCATAGGTTATGTTACTACAGAAAGCTTACATCCCAGTGCTTTTGGCTGCATGGGCCATATTGCCCATGGCGTGCGAAACCATCTTGCCAGGGAAAAACCCGAACAGACCCGGGGTCTCAGTTATAATAAAAGCAATTGACAGGGCACGAGGCCCGTTCTCCGTCACCAAGGAACGGTCATCCAAGGTGGAGGAGGGCCAGGTTGAAAAGGCTCCGAACAAGAATGATTTAGAGGTATGCAGAGAGGATTGGGATTCCGATGGCAATGGCTAGTCGCCCCCTTTGCATGCATAAATGCGGTAAAAAAGGGGAGTGTATTTTAAAAGAGCACATCTGTTTAAGGAAAACGTCGTGAGCTCTTTAAACGGTTCGTGAATGCGGTCCTTTTGACGGCAGATGGTTTCGGGCAGGGCGTGTGAAGAACCAAGGACATGGATAAAAAAGCGGACCCGGGGGATCTTCCTGAAAGACCCGAATTTTTTTATGCCCCGAATGATTTGATGGCCGATCCCGCTAGCTACGGGAACGGGTATTTTGTTCTCGATTTTTCCATGGAGGTAAAGGGCTTGGCAGATTTTTTTGATGCCTGGCCCTTGCTTGATTACCTAAGGTCGGTAATCCACGTATTGGGCATGCAGCACCGATACGGCGTTTTGGGCTTCCGGTTGGAAAAGACCGATAAGGGGAATACGAGGATAGTCTGTTACAAGGGGTTCCCGGAGGAGGGGGAAGAGATCGGGGATGAAATTTTTAATGAGTTCGATTTCCCCCTGCCGCCCACCACACTGCTATATCTCAAAGGCACTTTGATCTTAGAAAGCGAACGGGACCATTGGCTGTGGGATACAAAGCGGTCGACCCGATCCAAAATGGAATCACCTACGGACACAGTGGAACACCTTCTCGAGAAGTTGGAAGACCTCAGAAAAAGACATGATGATGTCGTCGGTGATATTCTCAGACTCAAAAAAAAAATCATCGACCTTATCGGAAACGGGCCGGGGAATCAGGACAGCGTACAAAACCGGGCATAAAATGTCGCCCACCCGAAAGTTTCAAAGCCACCGTGCCCAATGGAGTATACCTATCGACTTATCAAAAAAAAGGAAGCTGATTTTGTGGAATTTTGATAAAACAATTCACCAGAAGCGGACGGGTAGGGGGTACGGCCCGGTTTTCCCGAGCCGGTAATGTTCCGGTACTGACCGGGTGACAAAATTTGAAGGGGCAAGCGGCCATCGAGGGCAGTCGGTGGCTCACTGTACTTCAACATTGCTGTTCATCACATCTTTTATGGGAATGATCATTTTTCTTTTCCCGGCACCGGTACGTATGGTCAGTGACATGTTGTCGATGGTCAGTACCACTCCTTTTATGTTGTCTATTTTTATCTTGTCCCCAACTTTAAAGTTCCTTCGGGCATAGTAGGTTCGCAATAAATCCCCGATTACCTCCTTCGAACCAAGACCAAACCCAATGGACATGGCCAGGAGAAAAGCGCCAAGTATGATGGAGAAATTGTTGGTGATTACGGTGGTATCGACCCCCGCTTGGTTCAAAGCGGCAATGGTGATCAAAATGGTAATGAAATAGAACACGAGCTTGCTTATGATCTTCGAACCACTCAAATCAAAGGACCCAAAAAGGCCTTTGATCGACTTTTTGATGAAGTCGGCGATATAAAGTCCTATCATAAATAGGGCAACGGCACTGAAAAGCTTGGGCAAATATTGAAGCAGGTTTCCAATTTCCTCCGATACAATTTCCCAATTCATAATATCGGATGCAATGATCAGGAATAGCAAAAACATGATCCATTTCACGAAACCAACGATAACCCTGGAGACCTTAAATTCCACATTGACCCCTCCAAATAGGTCCATACTGCCGATCCGCTTGGTGAACTCATCTATTCGCGTCAACCTCAAAAGCCTTTTGAGCAGGAATTCGACTATTCTGGTTATGAACCATCCCAGAACAAGGACTACTGTTGCGCCTATGATGTTTGGTATGGTCGATGCAAAACCGTTCGCCATTTTACCAAAGGACTCTAGAGTCAGGACTTTCCATTCATTGATTTCTTCCATAGTTTTTAGGTTTTATGCTACACATGGCCAATCTTACCGCTTTGTCTTGAACAAATTCTCGAGAACAGCGGAATAATTGGTCGAAAAGAGTGATGCCATATCCATGGCAAGTTTGGCTATGGCTATGTTGTCCATCACTTTCTTTTTCAGACTTGGTGGGACCTCTATTAAGGTCTTTTCCATTTCCTTAAATGGATTGTTCGCTTTTTTTGCCATCTACTTCAGTCTATTATATGCCTTTATCACTTTGCCCCTTGCCCTTTTGAGCCTCATTTTCACAGCCCCCCCATTTATTCCCAAAAGTGTTTCGAGTTCCTTGATAGACACGTCGTCCTGGTACTTCAGCAATAGAATTGATTTGTCCTCCGGGCTAACGATGTCCAATGCCTGTTTCAATTTTGTCGCCTTGATCTGCAAAAGTTCCTCCTCGGATTCGTACAATGGTATATACTCAGGTTCGTACATTGAATCCAGACCTTTCCTGTCAATGGTATTATTCGTTCTTACCACCTTCGTCCTATTTATATAATCCACGCAAAAATTGTATGTAAACGAATAAAGCCAAGTGGAAAATTTTGATTTCCCCTTGAAGGTATTCAGTTTCAGAAACAGTTTCAGAAACACGTCCTGGGTCAAGTCCTCCGCTTCGTCCTTTGATTTTGAAAAGCTGTAGCATTTGTTATAGATTACCTTTACATATCTATCATAAAGACAGCCGAACAACAAAGTGTCGTTCATTTGCACAATTTTTTGTACAAGCTCCTCATCTGTAAGCCCATGGAATGTTCCATCAGTTTCCAATTTTAATTTTTAGATTGGTTCCTTGTATGTTTAGACCCGCTTTTTAACGGAGGTAACCCCTTATTTTTAGTTGTGGAAATAGTTCATCGCCGAGAAATATTCCACCCGCGCCATGTGCCTGCCCGATCCTTCTTGGGACTGGACAATTTTGTTTCCTGGTAATGATATGTGTGGAGGGTCTAGAGCTTAAAAGCAAGTCCCATTTCATGGGTTCCCTTTTCAAAATGACCGAGGTCACCGGAGACGGCCTCATAGGCATAGCCCAGTTCCAGCCAATTCCTTATCTGTAGATAAAACAATCCACCGAAGGCCCTGTTCACCCTGTAGTTGAGGCCTATTTCGAAGCTCTCCAAAAAAGTGTGGTACCTATCCACAAACTTGAGGGTGCCCGTTAGGTCCACCGTGGTATCGGTACTGGAGAACTGAACCAGGGAGGAGGGAGTGAACATCATGCGGTCATTCAACGAAAAAAAGCCTCCCACACCCACATAGGTCCGTAAGCTGTTGTTTGCGGTGGAGACAATTTCGTCTTGATATACTATCCTATCGGTCGTCAGTAATCTGGGAATGGAAAGGGAAGCATAGTAATCCCTATGTTCCAAGAGAAGCCCCGCCCCGACATTGGGCTGAAAGCCGTTGACATTTCTTGAAAACAAGGGATCTTCTGGCTGTTGAATTTTGCTGAAATCCGTATTGCCAAAGCTACCTCCCCCCTGTATGCCAAAATGCAGATCGGTCGGAGTGTTGTAGTTGGGCCCCAATTGTATCGTATAGGAGAAACCGGCGAACAAGGCGGCGGTACGTTCAATAAAAACTTTGTCCACCATAGCGGTGAGGCCCACTCCAATTTTATTGTTTGCGGGAATTCCCAAGTAAAAGCTTTGGGTCTCAGGTGCATCCTCTATTCCTACAAACTGACTTCTATAGTTGACCTTAAATTCAACCTGGTCATTGATACCGACAACGGCCGGGTTAAAAAACCCCATGTTGTGCCGGTATAAGGTGTATTGCGGTTCGGGTTGGCCAAACATGCACATTGTTTGAATGAAAAAAAGAATGGCCAGCGGTATTGATCTATGGATTGTTGTCATTTTGTATGGTGGGTTAATAGTTAATGTATAGCCATCCCGATAAAATGGTATCGTTGTCCCCAAAAACGTCAATGGCATAGTAGTAGGAGTCTGCCGGCAACAACGACCCCTTTGTGCCATGCGTACCGCCCCAATCGTTTTGATAGTTTCGACTTCGGAACACTTCCCTTCCCTTTCTGTCAAATACCTGTATTTGTGCTTGGGGATAGTCCATAATATTCTCAATGAACCAAGTGTCATTTATGGAATCCCCATTAGGGGAAACGCCTTTGTTGGGGGATATGGCGATAGGGGCCGTATCCGCACAAGCATCCGCTACACCATCAAAATCCCTGTCCGGGGCCATAAAAGTGACCGATGCGGTATCGGTGGCGGTGTTTCCACTGGTATCGACTACGGTAAGTATTACCGTTTCCATACCCAAAGGCGGACAATCGAAGGAGTTTTTGTCCAAAGTCATCTCGACAATCCCGCAATTGTCACTGCTACCGTCGTCAATGTCTTCCGGGTTTAGTGTTACTTGACCATTGGTATCCAGATTAATGGTTATATCCCGTGCCAACGCAATGGGCGCCCGACGATCTTCAACCGTTACCTTTTGTGTACAGGCCATGGTTCTTCCGTGAACATCTTCCATGGTCCAGGTGACCAGGGTTTCCCCCAAGGGGAACTCCACAGGGGCGTCATTGGTGACCAACAGCTCGGAACAACTGCTGTCGGTTATCGGTGTTCCCAAAGCAACATGGGCAACGGAACACTCTCCAACGGCCGTCTGAACCGTGATATCATCGGGGCATGTTATGGCGAAAGGGCCGTAGTCCTCCACAATGACCTTTTGTGCGCAGCTTGTAGTTCTTCCGGAGGCATCTTCCATGGCCCAGGTGACCAAGGTTTCCCCTAAGGGAAACTCTGTAGGGGCATCATGGGTCACGGTCACTTCGGAACAGCCGGTGTCGGTTATCGGTGTTCCCAAAGTGATTTGGACAGCGGTACAGCTTCCGCTGGAGGTCGGAACCGTGATATCATCGGGGCATGTTATGGCGAAAGGGCCGTTGTCCTCCACAAGGACCCTTTGCGTGCAGCTTGTAGGTCTTCCGGAAATATCCATTGCAGTCCAGGTGACCAAGGTCTCCCCCAAGGGCAGCTCAAGGGGGGAATCGTTTGTAAGGCTTTCCAATGAGCAATAAGGGCTCACCGTGGGCACTCCCAGTCCAGCACTGAAAGCGGTACAACGACCTTCTTCCACTTGCAGCGTCACATCATCTGGGCAGGAAATGGTCAAGGGTTCGTTATCTTCCACGATAACGGTCTGTACGCATGTTGCCGTATTTCCCGAAGCATCTTCCATGGTCCAGGTAACCAGGGTCTCCCCAATGGGAAAGCTCGTGGGGGCGTCATTTGTCACATTGGTCGCCATGCAGTTATTGATGGTGGTAGGCGTTCCCAAAGGAACGTTGGTGGCCACACAGTCCCCTACGTCTTTTTGTACGCTAACATTCCCGGGGCAGTTTATAGTGAAGGGACCACTGTCCTCTACCACTACCTTTTGTGTGCATATTGTGGCGTTTCCGGAAGTGTCGCTTACGGTCCAGGTGACCAAGGTTTCCCCCAAAGGAAATTCGACCGGGGCATCATTGGTTACGGTCAGCGTGGAACAACCGTCAGTATTAGGGGTGCCCAAAGTAACATTGGTAGCAGAACATCTCCCTGCATCTGCCTGTATCAGAACGTCACCGGGGCAATTTATATTAGCGGCGTCCACGGTTATGGTTATGGAACCACAGTCCCCCGTACAGCTATTTCCTTCTCCCCGTACAAAATAGGTGGAAGTGGTGGATGGACTTAGGGGAAAGCTATTGTTGGACGTAGTACCGACCAGGGTGCCGCCACAAGAACCTGAGTAGATATGCCATTGGTCGGCGCCGTTAAGATTACCGGAAATGGTGAGTACCGTCGAACCTGATGTGCATATGGCTATCGGGGAGGCGGACAAGGTCGGCACATCTGCCTGGTCGCAAAGGGAGTATACTTTTGCCTGGCCGGACAAAAACCCATTTTTGCTATTATAAGGTGCTCCTATAGCTACTATGGAGCCATTGCTGTTCAAGCTTACGGAAAAGCCCGATTGGTCTGACTCATTCGCGCCGTCTATATCCTCACCTAGCCGTTCCCATGTGCCCATTTCATTTCTGTATACCCGGACATGGCCTGCGGCATTGCCATTGCCCGAGTTGCCATAACCACCTATGGCCAAAATCGATCCATCCGAACTAAGGCTTACCGCGTTGCCCGAGAGACTTCCCGCTGTCTCCCCATCCAAATCTTCACCTATTTGCTCCCATGTTCCCAGGGCGTTTCTTTGAAAGACCCTGGTATGGCCAGCAAGAGATCCGTTGTCCGAGTTACTGTTGTTTCCAATGGCCAAGATCGATCCGTCGGCACTTAAATCAACAACGCTACCTGCACGATCGGTAATCCTTTCAGAATATATCGTTTGCCCTATTTGTTCCCAATTACCGGAACTTTCTCTTTGAAAAACCCTTACTCCGCCAGCATTATCCCTATCTTGAGTGTTGTAACTGGAGGTGGCCACCCTAGATCCGTCCGCACTAATGCTTAGATAGATCCCTAACTGATCAAACTCGGTCTCCCCATCTATATCCTGACCCAACTGTTCCCAAATATCCGAGGCATTTCTCTGAAATACCCTTACGTGGCCAGAATCCGTACCGTTCCCATCGCTATTAGGTGCCCCAATCGCAACTAGTGACCCATCCGCACTCAGACGTACCGAAGTGCCTGAACGATCTCCTGCTGCCGCTCCATCAATATCCTGACCAATTTGGGTCCAGGTGCCCGATATGTTCCCATATATTCTTACATGGCCCGATTCAAAACCGTTTCCAGCGTTGCGGATTGCGCCAATGGCCACTACGGACCCATCGGCACTAAGGCTAATTGCCCCTCCCCATACATCGGCATTTCCCTCCCCATTCAAATCCTGACCCACTTGTTCCCAACTACCAGTGCTGCTTCTTCTAAAAATACGTACAACACCGGGAATCATATCCCCAGGACCACCGATGGCGACCATGGATCCGTCCGCGTTCATACTAATGGAGGACCCAAACAGTTCAACTATGGCTTCCCCATCCAAGTCCTGTCCCAACTGGGTCCATTGGGCTTGGGAAAGAAGAGGGCATACTACAGACAGTAATAAAAAATATTTCATTGTTTATGGATATTTGGTTTTGTGTGGTAAATCTTGTTTTCTAAGTGCCAGGGGCCGTATCCTGAAGTTCACACGTCCAAATTGGTTTTTATGGAGTGGCGGCTCATTGTTTAAAAATGGCCTTTTTAAAGTTTGATCCATCCAGGCCCAATGTTCAATCGGCACCTTTAAGGCGCATGTTTCCCAAAGGGAGGTTCTCTTGAAAATTGCAATCTCCCTTGTGGACATCTGAACAAAATTAATGAGGGAATCTCCTTGATACAGACCGCCTTGAGCGAACGGCGGGTCTCATTTGCTAATGGGTCGTTATCCGCAAATAACGGTGGATGCCCCTTTTTTTTGGTTTGGTGGCCATTGGTGATCGAACGTCGGGCCATGGGAAGTAAAAAAGTGCGGCATTGTTTTGTAAGCTCAACCCGCCAATTGTTCGGATGGGATGGTTTAAAAAGGGGTGATTGCTTGGTCCTTATATTTTCTATTCTTGACAATAAATCGGGACAACCGGGGGGGAAGAAAATATTTCCCCCCACGCCCAGACACAGTCACCCCCATGAGAGGCGGGCGATTGGTTGTCCCGATAACAGATAGATACGTTTAATTGCGCTTCGTTTGGCACATTCAATTTTTGATATGGTCTTTCATTGTGTTAAGTCGTCCAAAGTTTCATTCTCCATGTCCAAACTGTTTATGGCCAGATCTTGTTGGATAAGACCAAAAACATCATACTGTCTCTTTATTAAAAAATTGAACACGTTCACCTTAAAATGAGTCCAATCTGTTAGGTATTCATTGGAAATGGCCCATAGGTCCGCTGCCATCTGGCCCGTAGAAAAGAAACCGGGGTCAACGCCTACTTTCTCCAATCCATTGAACAGCCGTTTTAACTCTGTCAATGGCTTTAAAATGGGTTTGAAATCGAATTTTTCATTGGAATAACCTACCTCTTCAAACCATATGGTAACTTCTGAATCAATGTAGGTAACCCCTGTAAGACTTTTTTGTTCCCTTACAAGGTTGCCCTTTAGATAAATGCAAAACTTAACCCCTGCACCCACATAATATTTTAACTCGTTCATTGCTTAAGGTTTTGATAAATCAATTGCCCGTGCTTTGGAACGGAATTCCAAATGATTCCCTATGCATTGTTGGGACCCCTTTATAGGGTTTAGACCTTCTTTTTCTTTTAGGTAACCATAAACTTGATTTTTTTTCACCTCGGCCAAGGTGCAATAACCTGAATGAGAGGGCTCCGATTCCCATCAATGGCCGCACTTGGATCAACAGAGCCCCTTGTCTACCGTAAGGGGCTGTTTGATTCTTTTAGTTACCTAAAAGAAAAAGAAGGTCTAAATACTAAAGGCAAGTTTCATGAGTGATTCCTTTTAAGGAATCACTCCCGCTATTATAAGAATGTAGCATGCGTTTTAACCTAACCCCAATGAAATATGAAAAAAAGATTATGCTATAACCACCAAACCATCTTATTGTTTTTAATGGTCCTCGGCACACAGGTGGGCCAGGCACAATGTGAACTTACCGATTTTGATCTAGAGGTCAGTGGAGGGAACTGCCCGAACGATGGGGTCATTGGCCTACAATATACCGGGTCCATGGATTGTACTGGCGTACAAGCGATTCTTACCATTGAGGGCAATCCTACTCCCGTTGTTAAAAATGTCCCCGGTGACGGAAATGTAGAATTTGACAATCTTCTTTCCAGTCCGGACCAGGGATACACCTTAAGGTTGACCCTGGGTTCTGTGGAAAGGAATTTCCCAAGAATGACCATACCAAGTACCTATATACCCATGATTCTCGATGACCAGACCACCCCACCATCATGTCCGGGGGGAACGGACGGCGAAATAACGGTAAGCATAACCGGTGGAGGTACGGGGCCTGATTTTATATTCGAGTTATTGGATTCTTCAGGGGGGGTAATCGAATCTTCCGGGGAGACACAGGATAACACCCATACTTTCTCCACAGGTTTGGAAGCCGGCACATACGGATATAGGGTGATAGATCTAGGGTGCAACGTAAACCAAAGGGACCAGGCCATCGTTCCGCCCAACAGTGCTACCAAATCCGTATATCGAAATGCCAGATTTGGAAGGAGCAGTTTGGACTGTTCGCTCTACACGGTGGAGTTTAATATCACTGTTTTTTCTGCCGGTGGCAGGGCAAAAGTTCAAGAGCCCGGCAATGCCACCGTATCCATTGACGGGGGACCGCCCTTAAATTTGACGGTAAAGAACATAATTGGGGAAAATGTTTTTTTTGAATATTCCCCAGGGCTACCTGGTGGTGTCGATTTCAACTTGTCCTTCAATGATGGCTGCACTACTTTTTCGGGCGGCAATACCACATTGCCCATAGATGACGACCTGTTGGACTTGGATGTTCGCCTTGGGTTTGATCCAAGTAGCTGTTCCTCCACGCATTTGGTGGATGCCATCGGAATAGTTAGTAAGGAAAACTCTGATCCACAACCTCAGGATATCTATTCCATGTTCCGCAGCCGAAATGAAATAATTGTGGAACAGGAGACGTCCCCTGGTGTTTGGGAAGATATAACGTCCACATTGGGAGAGGGTAGCAATAACCCTTTGAGCAAAGGCAGTTTTTCGAGCCACTTTGTCTTGCCGGGGAGCGGACATTATAGAATTTCTGGTAAAGATGATTGCCATACCACGGCTCCAGTAGAATTTGACACAAAAGAGGAAACCAATCCATTGGACGGAATCCTACTTCGGACGGCCCGATCTGTTCTGGGCGGAACCGGGGCGATCGATATACGTAGAATTTCGGGACAGCCTTTTGGAAGCCTCATTCCGGAAACAACCTATAGCATAGAACCTGTTCCGTTCCAACCCAGTACCACCATTGAACCGACCCAACCCTATACCCTGGCAGGATCCTATACCATTGCGTTTCCGCTAGAATATACGACTACCACAAACCGTTCCATTATAGGGGACTTGCCCCCCGGGGAATATAAAATGGTCGTTTCGGACGATTGCTCCCGTACAAATAACAGCAATGTGGAAAAGTTCTTTACAATATCGGGCAATTCTACGGCAGAATACAATCCTATTATCACTGTAGATTCGGGATGCCGAAATTCCAACACCATCAAATATGACATGCAGGCGACGAGGAATGTTGCCAATTCCAGAGTGCCCAGTTTGAACAATATCAGTGTAGAACTGTGGACCGCTGACAACAGCGGCCTACCGGGTAGCCTGGTATCAAAAGACACCAATGTATCCATCGGTATTCAAGGATCTTTTGAGGGCCTTACGCCAGGAGGGTACCTCATAAGGTTCCGGAATATAAATTTTCAATCGACCAACAGGGATGAGGTACATTCAGCGGCAACGGGCAGCAACAATGATAGGGAGTTCACATCGGATGTTATCACCATTGAGGAACCCAGGCCCATCGACGTAAATACGGCCGGCACTTTTTGCGATTTTAGCAATGCGGCTTCGGGAGTCATCCTTGCGCAAATTCCGGATACGGGCTCTGCACCACTGGTTTACCCTGTTACATTTGAACTTTTCAATGCTACACTGGATGGTGTGGCCATAGGTAGTGCGATAGCTCAAAATTCAATACCCAACGGGCCCGAAAGATCTCATGTTTTTCAGAATTTGGAAGAAGGAAATTACGTAGTGGTCACGTCTACCGGATGTGGCGGAAACGAAGTAAGGGCAAGATTGTCTTTTTCACCCATTTCACCCAAAATAACGCCCGATAAGGATATGGTATGCCCGGGTACGGAGGTAACGCTTACCCTTGAAGATGTATCCCCGTTTATTTTTGATATCGTATGGAAAGATGATCAGGGCAATACCCTTAATACGGACATAGGAGCTACCACTATAACCGTTCCGGTGCAACAAACCACAATGTATACCGTGGAATATGTGGCAAAGGACAGATTGTGTTCGGGTACCATACCCTCTACGACTACGATTAACATAACCGTACCCAATACCGCTTTGGAAGTTACTGGGGACACGGTCTGCGAGGGGAAGGATGCAACGGTCACCATAGCCGATACAGAAATTGGAATTACGTATGAGCTTTTATTGGGTGGCAATCCGCTCGCACCGGAAATAAAAGGGGAGGGAACAGGAACCGATCTCGTCCTCAATATTCCATCCCTCCAACTTGGCGCGGGTACGACTACCTATACAATTGGCATATCGGGCAATGGATGCGCAGCCGCGGTGCTGGACGAAACAGTGGACGTTGTGGTGAATACCCTGCCCACCGTTACCCTATCCAATCCGGCAACATGTTCCCTGGACCTTCTGACCTATGCGTTAGAGGTGACGGTGAGCGCCGGAACGGTGGAAAGCACCTTCGGAAATGTATCCAATACCTCAGGGAATACCTGGTCCGTTACAGGGGTACCCGAAGGGACCGACATAACCCTAAGGGTGACCGATACCAATGGCTGTGTTTCCACTTTGGATATCGGGGCGCCCGACTGCAGTTGCCCTGTAGTAGACGTACCAATAAGTGGGGGTAACCAGAGCTATTGTGTGGGGAGTGCGATTCCTGTCTTAACAGCGGTGGTAAACCCCGGAGAAACTGTGGACTGGTACGATGCCCCAACGGGAGGTGCGCTATTATTGGCCGGAGGTACAAGCTATACGCCCGCGGCACCAGGAAACTATTATGTAGAAGCTAGAAATGCCACCAATAGCTGTATCAGCACTTCCCGTGCCCAGATAACACTGATCGAAAATGCGCTTCCCATCGTTAGCTTCAACGACCCGGCGGATGTATGTGCGGATGCCGGTACCGTGGACCTGACGGCCTTTGCAAGCCCTGTGGGCGGGACCTTCACCGGTACCGGGGTATCGGGCAACAGTTTCGACCCGGCCGCCGCGGGAACGGGGACACACGACCTGACCTATGTATTTACCGACGGGAACGGATGTACCGGCAGCGATACCGCTGTGATAACGGTTAACGCCCTGTTGGTACACATAGGTACGGAAACCACTTCCTGCGCCCTGGATGGGCGGAGCTACGTACTGAGCGTGGAGCTAAACGGCACGGCGCCGTTCATCGCGACGGGGAACGGTGCCCCGGGTGCTTTTAGGGGAAACACCTGGACCTCGGCCCCCATCCCCGCAGGGACCGCTTACAATGTCAATTTTAGGGACACCAATGGCTGCAATGTGGTCAACGTGGCCGATGCGGCGCCGGTATGCTGTGTCTTTGAGGTGGACTGTCCCACTTTCGCTGCGACCACCGTGGAATGTTACGGGGACCTGCCAACGGCCACCGTCCTGACCGAAATGGAGTTCGAGGCCCTGGGCAACGGGGATGGAAGCATCGGCGATGTTCCCTGCGGCCTTATCGAGATAACGGCTGCCAACGGTCCCGACACGGGCAACTGCGGTGCGACGGTCGTCCGTACCTATACGGTCACGGAGTACGGGGATACCAACGGCAACGGCATACGGGACCTTGGGGAGGACACGGTGCTCAATTCCGTGGCCTGTACCCAGGACATTACCGTACGCGACACAACAGACCCCGTGTTCGTGGAGACCTTGCCCGCGGATATCACCGTGGAATGCAATGCCGTGCCCGCGCCGGAAACCTTGACGGCGACCGACAACTGTGGTACGGCCACGGTGACCTTTGCCGAAACGAGGACGGACGGAAGCTGTGCCTCCGACTATAGCTTGGAAAGGACATGGACCGCTACCGATGTATGTGGCAATGAGATCGTTCATGCACAGACCGTTACCGTACGGGACACCACAGACCCTGTGTTCGTGGAAACTTTACCCGTGGATATCACTTTGGAGTGCAGTGCCCAACTACCTGTAGCGGATATCCTGACGGCGACGGACAACTGTGGTACGGCCACGGTGGCCTTTGCGGAAACGAGGACCGATGGAAGCTGTGCATCCGACTATAGCCTGGAAAGAACATGGACGGCCACCGATATATGTGGCAACGAGACCATACATGTACAGACGATTACCGTCACGGATACCACTCCTCCCATCTTTGTGGAGGCCCTGCCACAAGATGGTTTCGCATCTTGTGATGCCATTCCTACCACTGCCGTACTTACGGCAACGGACCAATGTGGTACTGTAACCGTGGACTTTACAGAGACTGAAGTACCGGGAAGTTGCAGTTCCGAATACTTCTTGGCGCGGACATGGACGACCACTGATGACTGTGGCAACGAAGCCTCCCATACCCAAACCTTACAGCTTACCTGCCCCCTTAAGGTGTACAACGCGGTATCGGCCAATAGCGATGGACGGAACGATGGCTTCAAATTGGAGGGTATCGATTGTTTTCCGAACAATAATGTGAAAATTTTCAACCGCTGGGGGGTAAAAGTGTTCGAAACGAATGGATATGATAATAGGGATAAAGTATTTCAAGGGTTCTCGGATGGCCGGCTTACCATCGCCAGGGATGAAAAACTGCCCTCAGGAACCTATTTCTATGTCATCCAGTATACATCCGAAGGCAACCAGGAAACCACTCGGCAGTCCGGCTTTTTATATCTATCAAGCGACAATTGAATCCGATCCATAAAACAAATAGAGACCATGAAAGCAATCTACACCAACCAAAAAAAAACCATGCTGCCCCTCTTAATGGCAATGGGCCTTCCTTTCCTTTGCCAGGGCCAGCAGGATTCGGAATACACCCAATATATGTACAATACGGTTACGGTAAATCCCGCTTATGCGGGCAATAGGGGCGTGCTGAGTTTCAACAGCCTTTACCGATCCCAATGGATCGGTCTGGACGGGGCTCCCAAGTCCCTCACTTTTTCGCTCAACACCCCTATTGGTGAACAAGGTGTGGGTCTTGGCCTTTCCGGTATCCACGATGAGATCGGTCCATCTACCGAAAGCAGTGTAACCCTCGATTTTTCCTATACCGTTCCATTGAGCAGGCGGACCCACTTGTCCTTCGGTCTGAAAGGAGGGGTCCATTTGCTCGATGTCGACTTTGGAAAATTGCGCCCAGATGACCCCACGGATCCCAATTTTTTAAACAATATTGACAACCGTTTTTCTCCGAATCTGGGTCTGGGACTTTATGTCCATCTTGATGATAGATGGTATGTTGGACTGTCCTCCCCAAATATTTTGTCCACAGACCATTATGATGATGCCATATCTTCCACCGCGTCCGAACAGGCCCATATCTATTTGATTACGGGCTACGTGTTCGATATCGGTCGGGAACTCAAGTTTAAACCGGCCATGCTGGCCAAAGCCGTAAAGGGCGCTCCTTTGGCCTTGGATGTATCTACTTCTTTCTTATTCCACGATAGGTTCACTGTTGGTCTTTCCTATCGTTTGGATACAACCATTAGCGCATTGGCCGGTTTTCAAATAAGCGATCGTTTCATGCTGGGCTATGCCTATGATTACGATACCACCGAACTGGGGAACTACAATTCCGGCTCCCACGATTTCTTCCTGCGTTTTGAACTGGGTACTAGAATAAGAAGGTCCGTGAACCCAAGATTTTTTTAATAAAAACCCTATCCATCGATTATGAATACCTGTTTAAAAATTCCTTGCATGTGCAGCTGTTTCTTTTTTGTCTTTGCCCTTAGCGGTCTTGGACAGGAGGTGAAGCTGGACCGCGCCAATAAAAAATATGCGGATCTGGCCTATATCGATGCCTCGGAGCTTTATCTGGATCTGGCGGAATCGGGGTACCGGTCCGAGGAACTTTTCAGAAAACTGGGCAACATCTATTATTTCAACGCCAAATACGCCGAGGCGGCCCGTTGGTACAGGGAACTGTTCTCCCTAACGGAGGACTTCGAACCCATATACTATCTCCGTTACTCCCAATCCTTGAAGGCATTGGGCAACGAAGAACTGTCCATACGCTGGTTCAACACCTATGTGGAAAAAGAAGCGCTGATACCTGCTCCCTTCGAAAATGCCATGGATTATTTGGAGATCATTGAGAAGAACTCCGGTCGGTATACCATGGAGCCGGTCAATATCAACTCCACAGGAGTGGATTTCGGGGCCGCCTTTCACGAAAAGAACCTGGTCTTCGCCTCCACGCGAAAGAAGAAAAGTCGTGTGCGCCTTAGCCCATGGGACGGCTTGTCCTTTTTAAACCTCTATGAAGCACCAATAGAAACGGACGGACTTCTGGGTACCCCTAAGAAACTAAGAGGTAAAGTAAATACCCGGTACCATGAGTCCAGTGCGGTCTTTACCTCGGATGGCAACACCATGTACTTTACGCGAAACAATGTAACGCCCTATAAGAAAAAAAGAAAGCAAGACATACAACATCTAAAGATCTATAGGGCCACCTTGAAGAAGGGGAGATGGATCGATGTTGAGGACCTACCGATCAACGGGGACGGGTATTCCAATGCCCATCCCGTTCTGGCCCCCACGGAGGACAGCATGTACTTTGTTTCGGATAGGCCCGGATCTTTCGGTCTTACGGATATCTATAGTGTGGACATAAACCCCGACGGCTCTTTGGGCGACCCAAAAAACCTGGGGGAAAAAATAAATACCAAGGGAAGGGAATCGTTCCCCTTCCTCGCCATCGACAACGAACTGTACTTTTCCTCTGACGGACACTATGGTCTTGGGGGATATGATATCTTTTACGTGAAGATAAAGGAGGACGGCTCCTATGGAAACCTGCTCAACGTTGGAAGGCCCCTGAATTCCCCTTTTGATGATGTGGCCTTTACCATTAGGGGTGATAAGGGGTATATCAGCTCCAACCGACCTGATGGCCTGGGCCATGACGATATTTATAGCTTTACAGAAACCGAAAAGATCAGGGACGTGTTGAAGACCAAGGTGTTCGGAGTGGTCACGGATAGCGAGACCAACGCCCCTTTAAAGGGTGCCACCATTACCATCAGCAACGAGGACGACCTCGTGCTGGCGGAGCTAAAGACCGATGAAAAGGGATATTACGAGACCGAAGTGGACAGGCACCTACCGCACTTCATAAAAGTTGAAAAGGAAAGTTACGAACCGGAAGATACGTATTCCCAAAAGGGCCGGCAGGAATCGGAACATAATTTTGAGCTCAAAAAATATGATTTTAAGGAGGGGGTTGATATAGCCAAATTGTTGGATATCACCATTTATTTTGATTTTGACAAATCCGACATCCGTCCAGATGCCGCGTTGGAACTCGAAAAAATGGTTTCGGCGATGAAGCTCCATCCCTCCATCAAAATCAATGTACGATCGCATACCGATAGCCGTGGCGATGACGACTACAACATGGCCCTGTCGGAAAGAAGGGCCAAATCTACAGTGGATTATCTTGTCACGCGTGGCATCCCGGCGACCAGGCTGACAAGCCAAGGGTACGGGGAAAGCCAATTGGTGAACCATTGTTCCAATGGTGCGCAATGTACTGAAAAGGAACACCAACTTAACCGAAGAAGTGAGTTCATTGTTGAATGAAAATGGAAAATCTGTGCGTTATGACCGTGGCAAATCCATAGGATCCCGTTGCATCACTTCAAAATATGGTATCCCCTATCTTTTGTAAAACCTCCTTTCTTGAAAGAGGATAGAGGCAATAAAAAAACGAATCTACCCCATCAAGAGTTGGACGGTGTCGGATGCGTTTTATTGTCTTGTTAGGAGGCAATTCGGACCCCTGTTGCCCGCTGGGACCCTATCCGAACGGGCAGCTTTCCTTCCTTGGACAATTCCCGCTCTATATCCGTATTCCGTTGAAGAACACTGCAATGCGCAATGGGTGCATTTCGTGCATATGGCACAAAATATCGATAGCCCCGCATCCCAACTTTTAAGGAAAAAATCTCCAATTACCGAATAAGGGATAAAACCGCCTATTAGCAAACGAAACAAACCGTTAGCCGAACACGACCTTTTTTCGCTGACTTGCCGCTTTAATTTTGGGCCGAACAGTTCTAACAAATAATCTGTTCATAAACCATAAACCGAGTCTTATTGGAAAACACTCCGGTTCTTATGTCCAACCCAAAGAAAAACCAAAACCAATAAAAGCACCCAAGTCATGAGAAAAAAAATGCTTTACAACGCCCCGTTGCTTTTAGTGCTACTATGGACTTTTGGCTCCCAAACCGTCCAAGCGCAATGCGACCCCAATAATTTTACCGTCACCGCTACGGAGGGAACCTGTCCCAATAATGGAAATATTGCGGTGTTACTCCCTGGAGGTTCTCCCTGTGTGGGGTGGCAAGCCATCCTAACGAACCCGGGAGGGTTGGAAACCGTTCTTAATGTCCCCGATTCGGGTGGCCCTGTTGATTTTAGCAACCTTTCCGTTGGGAGTTATATGGTACGGTTGGTGAACGGGCCTACCACAATACAGTCCCCGGATAATCCTATAGCAGTGACCAGTAGCTACCAGGCCATGGACATCACCAGTACCAACACGGTACCCTCCTGTACCGGCGGAGCAGATGCGACACTGACCATCGACATCAACAGCGGGGGCAATGGGCCCTTTCAGTATACCGTGACTCCCGCTACAGGGCCCCCACAAACTTTTGGCCCCACTACGAACACAGCGCACACCTTTGCCGGGCTGAACGGCGGTGAAACGGTCTCTTTTGAGGTGACCGATCTGGGATGTTCCGTATCACAGACCCAAGACCCCTTTATCGATGATAATACCGCTCTGCCATCGGAATATCTCAGAGCTGCCTTTCAAAGGAAATGCAGCCCCAACTGCGCAACCTACGATGCGAAATTTTTTACATTGGTGAATTCCACAGATCGTATCAATGCAATACAACTACCGGGCAATGCCACGATAAGCATTAATGGGGGCACCCCACAAAACCTGGTGTTGGACATTGTAAACGGTAACTACGTATCCTTTACGTACCCCCCCGGGTTGGATGAAAACGTGCCTTACGTACTTTCCTTCAGTGATGGCTGTGACACCTTTGGTGCAACCAAGACTACCTTAGCTGTGGATGATACCTTGATGACCATAGATCAAGAAATTGCCTATGCCCCCGACTGTTCGCCCATCCATACCGTGGATGCCATAAGTATCGCTGTTGACGGCCTGGATGAGTATTCCATGTTCTGTGGTACCAACAGCATCACCATTGAACAGGAAACCCCAGTGGGTTCCAATGTATGGGTAAACATCCCCTTGGTAGGAGGTGCCCCCAACCCTTTGAGCAATAATTTTTTCGACTACTATACGCTGCCCGGGGAAGGAAATTATCGGATTACGGGTATCGATGATTGCCATTCGGTGCCGGTAGAGTTCAGTACCCTTCCCCCTACAAACCCATTGGACGACATTGATATCGATCGAGCACCTTCTATTTTGGAAGGAACAAGCGCTTTGAGTATCCTTCGGACTCCAGGTCAGCCCAGCGGCGGTACTATTCCGGAGACCACCTATACCATCCGCCCCGTACCCTTTCAATCCAGTATTACCATAAACCCTAGCCACCCCTTTAACCTGGGAGGGGCCTACACCCTAAACTTTCCCTTGGTGTACACGACCACCACCAATCGTTCCATTATAGGAGATCTTCCCCCGGGGGAATATGAGATTACGGCAACGGATATCTGTGGCAATCTAACGGTGAAAACGCATACCCTCTTTAGTGGGGCCGTGTACAATCCTGAAATCCGGACGTTTCCCGGTTGCGCCAATTCCAGTAGTATCGAATACGATTTGAACGCAAGCGGCGTAGCCAATGCTATTGGTGCCAGTACGGTCAATACCACAGTGGAGCTATGGACCGATGACGGCAGTGGCAATCCAGGAACGTTCATAACCAATGATGCTCCCTCAACCGGATTGGCAGGATCCTTTGACAACCTTGCCTCAGGGGATTATGTGATACGATTTTCAAGTATCAACTTCCAATCCACCAATAGGGACGAGGTCTTTTCCGCTGCTGAAGGTAACAACAACGACCGGGAGTATTGGACCGCGGTGACCATTCAGCCCTTTCAAAATATTACCACGGCCACTGCCGGTGCATTCTGCGATTTTACGGATCCGACTACCGGAATCATCCTCACGGAGATTACGGGCGGAACCCCGACCTATCCCATTCGATATGAGCTGTTTGCCACTTCAGATCTGGTGAATCCGGTACGGACCCATAACGAAACGGACCCCTCGATGACCAGCCACCTTTTTGAAAATGTCATGGCAGGGGATTATGTCGTCCGGGTAACCACTCCCTGCGATGGTATCGACCTGAACATCAATTTGATTCCAGCTCCAATAGCGGCGACGATAAGGGCGGACAACAACCCTGTTTGCGCTCCCGGAGGTGCTGTGGAACTATCCATTAACTTGGCACCAAGTCTTTTTGATATTACCTGGACGGATAATCTGGGCAATCCGGTGGGAACGGGCACTCCGATTACGGTAAATGTCAACGCGACCACGACCTATACGGCAAACTACAGCATAAAACCATTATTTTGTCCTGCTGCGCCCACCAATAGCAGCGATATAACCATTACCGTCGATCCGGCCCTAGTTCTGGTCGGTACCGAAACGGCCAATTGCAACCCACTTGGTACCGATTACACCCTGGTGGTGGAAGTGGCCGGAACAGCCCCTTACATTGCTACGGGTACCGGTGCACCGGGTGTTTTTGCCGGAAATGTATGGACCTCAGACCCCATTCCGGCCGGAACGGATTACAATGTTGATTTTACGGATGCCAATACCTGTAACACGGTCAATGTCGCTGGAACGGCACCCAATTGTTGTGTGCTGGACCTCAATCTTGCCGCATCGGATATCGACCTTTGTCTGAATCCGGGGCCGTACAGCACAACCATTTCTGGCTCCACCAACGGCCTTACCTATGAGGTACGGGACCAAAATGGAAACCCCTTTATCCCAGCGCTGACCGGTATCGGAAACGGCGGCGATCTTACCATAAACATTCCAAGCTTGAATGTTCCTGCGGGAGGCACCGATTATCAGGTGTTCGTAACCAATGGTGTTCCCGGCTGTAACGGCACCCTTGTGGATCGGATTTCCTTTATCAATGGCAATCCCAATCCATTTTTGAACGTGACCGGAGACACCCTTTGTGAAGGCAACGCCGCTACGGTGACCCTATCCAATTCGCAGTTGGGGGTGAACTATCAACTGCTACTGTCCGGTATCCCCGTCAGCCCAGCAGTGACAGCTGTAGGTACTGGAGGAGACTTGGTGCTTACCATTCCGGCCGGACACCCACAGCTTGCCACCGGCACCTATGCCATAGAAGCTTCCAGCCCCGGATGTAGTACGGTGACCTTGAACCAGTCGGCACTTATCACTGTAAACGCCCTGCCCATCATTTCCCTGACGGCCCCGGGAAGCTGTTCACCGGACCGACTGTTCTATGGCCTGGAAGTGACCATCGACCAGCCCGGGTCCACCGTGATCAGTAGTGCCGGCAGCGTGGTAAACACTTCAGGCACTACCTGGTCCATCAGCGGGGTCAACGTGGGAACGGATATCACCATAACGGCGACCAATCCCGCGACGGGCTGCGCCAATACCTTGGCGGTCACGTCCCCCAACTGTGCCTGTCCAACGGACATTGTACAGCCCGCAAGCGGTGGCGACCAGAGCTATTGTGCCGGAACTACTGTTCCCGCGCTTACGGCAAACCCCGGTACGGGGGGCGATACCGTGTTTTGGTACGACGCCCCGACGGGAGGTACCCTATTGTTGGCCGGGGGCACAAGCTTTGCCCCAACGGCCCCGGGCACCTATTACGCGGAAACAAGAAATACCATCAGTAACTGTTCGAGCATCCTGCGCACGGCGGTAACACTGATCGAGAATGTGCTTCCCGTCGTTGGTTTCAACGACCCGGCCGATGTATGTACGGATGCGGGCATCGTGGACCTGACGGCCTTCGCAAGCCCTGCCGGGGGAAGCTTCACCGGAACCGGGGTATCGGGCAACAGTTTTGACCCGGCCACTGCGGGAACGGGTACCCATACCCTTACCTATGTGTTTACCGATGGGAACGGGTGTACCGGTAGCGATACTGCCCAGATAACCGTAAACGCCCTGTTGACACTAGCAGGAGCGGAAACCACTTCCTGTGCCGTGAATGGCCAGAGCTATATACTGACCGTGCGCTTAAATGGTACAGCTCCGTTCAACGCTACCGTAGCCGGTACTTTTGCCGGCAATGTCTGGACTTCGGATCCCATTGTTGGAAATACGGGCTATAGCATCGATTTCACGGATGCCAACAATTGCAACACGCTCACCGTGGCCGATGTGGCGCCGGTATGCTGTGTCTTTGAAGTCAGTTGTCCTACTTTCCCGGCGACCACCGTGGAATGTTATGAAGACTTGCCAACGGCCACTACGCTCACCGAAACGGAATTTGAGGCCCTGGGCTATGCAGATGGAACCATCGGTGATACCCCCTGTGGTATTGTTGAGGTCACGGCGGCCAACGGTCCCGATACGGGCAATTGTGGTGCGACGGTCATCCGTACGTACACGGTCACGGAGTACGGGGATACCAACGGCAACGGCATACGGGACCTTGGGGAGGACACGGTGCTCAATTCCGTGGCCTGTACCCAGGACATTACCGTACGCGACACAACAGACCCCGTGTTCGTGGAGGCCCTGCCCATCGATTTCACAATGGAATGTGGTACGGAACTCCCGATAGCGGAAACCTTGACCGCAACGGATAACTGTAGTACGGCAACGGTGGCCTATAACGAGGAAATCCTAACCAGCGGATGTACCGGCAGCTATACGGTGCTAAGAACCTGGGAAGCGACCGATGCATGCGGCAATGAAGCCGTACATGTACAGATGATTACGGTAGCGGATACCACGGCCCCGACTTTTGTAGAAGCTTTGCCACAAGATGGTTTTGCAGATTGTGATGCCATTCCTGAAGCCACAGTGCTTACCGCCACGGATCTTTGTGGTACCGTTACCGTGGACTTTAGCGAGACCGAAGTACCTGGGAATTGTAGTTCCGAGTATTCCGTTGTACGGACCTGGACGGCCACGGATGACTGTGGCAACGAGACCTCCCATACCCAAACCCTGCAGGTCGGCTGTCCTATCAAGGTTTACAATGCAGTATCGGCAAACAACAATGGGCAAAATGACATCTTCTTGTTCGAGGGTATCGATTGTTTCCCCAACAACCAGGTTGAAATATTCAACCGTTGGGGGGTAAAGGTGTTTGAAGCCAATGGATACGATAATCTGAACAAGGTATTCAAAGGGTATTCCGAAGGTAGGCTTACCATAGCCCGGGGTGAAAAACTGCCGACAGGGACTTATTTCTACATATTACAATACGAGTTCACCGGTAGGGGAGAATCACGAACCGTTCAACAGTCCGGTTACCTGTATCTATCGGGCGACAATTGATCCAAATCCATCCATAAAAACAATATAGACCATGAAAACAATATATAAAGACTATACGAAAACCATGCTCCTTTTTCTATTGGCGATCGGACTCCCATTCCTTTGCCAGGGCCAGCAGGATTCGGAATACACCCAGTATATGTACAATACGGTTACGGTAAACCCCGCCTATGCGGGCAATAGGGGCGTGTTGAGCTTCAACAGCCTTTACCGCTCCCAGTGGGCGGGGCTGAACGGGGCTCCCAAATCCCTCACCTTTTCCGTAAACAGTCCGGTTGGGGAGCGGGGGGTGGGCCTTGGCCTTTCCGTCATCCACGATGAGATCGGCCCCTCTACGGAAAGTAATATGACCCTCGATTTTTCCTATACCGTTCCTTTGAGCAGGAGGACCGAACTCTCCTTTGGCCTAAAGGGCGGGATGAACCTCTTGAATGTCGACTTTGGAAAATTGGACATACGAGATCGGGGCGAACTGGAGTTTTCCCAAAACGTTGAGAACCGTTTTTCTCCCAATCTAGGGATGGGTGCTTTCCTTCACTTTGACGATAGGTGGTATGTTGGACTGTCCTCGCCAAATATCCTGTCGACCGACCATTATGATGATGCCGTTGCTTCCACAGCATCGGAAAGGGCCCATATCTATTTGATCACGGGCTACGTATTCGATATCAATAGAGGACTTAAATTTAAACCGGCCATACTGACGAAAGCCGTAAAGGGCGCACCCTTGGCTTTGGATGTTTCCGCTACTTTTTTGTTCAACGATAGGTTCACATTGGGGTTGTCCTATCGCTTGGATGCATCGATCAGTGCTTTGGCCGGTTTTCAAATAAGCGATCGTTTCATGCTGGGATATGCCTATGACTACGATACCACCGAACTTGGGAACTACAATTCCGGCTCCCACGATCTTTTCCTGCGCTTCGAGTTTACCAAAAGAACTAGAAACTCCATAAACCCAAGATTCTTCTAACCCATATTATACGTCGATTATGAATACTTATCCAAAAAATCCATATATGTGCGCCCTGCTCTTTCTTGTCTCTGTCCTTAGTGGTCTTGCACAGGAGGTGAAGCTGGACCGTGCCAACAAAAAATACGAGGAACTGGCCTATATCGATGCCTCCAAAATTTATCTGGATCTCGAAGATTCGGGATACCGGTCCGAGGAGCTTTTCAGGAAACTGGGCAACATCTATTATTTCAACGCCAAATACGCCGAGGCGGCCCGTTGGTACAAGGAACTGTTCGCATTGAACGAAAAGTTGGAACCCATATACTATCTCCGTTACTCCCAATCTTTAAAGGCATTGGGCAACAAGGAGCTGTCGATACGATGGTTCGATACCTATATCAAGAAGAATGGCATAGGGAACGGAACCTTGGAAAATGCGATAGATTATTTGGAGATCATTGAAGAAAACTCCGGGCGGTATACCATGGAGCCCGTCAATATCAACTCCACCGGAGTGGATTTCGGGGCCGCCTTTCACGGAAAGAACCTCGTCTTCTCCTCTACACAGGACTTGAAAAAAAGTACACGCCTCAGCCCGTGGGACGGACTACCATTTCTAGACCTGTTCAAAGCTTCCATCGGCAGGGACGGGTCGCTGGAAACACCGATAAAATTAAAAGGGGATGTAAATACCAAGTACCATGAGTCCAGTGCGGTCTTTACCGCGGACGGAACCACGATGTATTTTACCCGAAACAACGTAACCCCCAACAAAAAATCGAGAAGGCAGGAGGTACAACACCTAAAGATCTACAGGGCCACCATGAAGAATGGGAAATGGACCGATGTCGAGGACCTGCCGATCAACGGGGAAGGGTATTCCAATGCCCATCCCATTTTGAGCCCCAAAGAAGACAGAATGTACTTTGCATCGAACCGGCCGGGCTCATTGGGCCTTACCGACATTTATAGCGTGGACATACATCCCGATGGTTCGTTGGGCCGCCCCAAAAACTTGGGAAAAAAAATAAATACCACTGGAAGGGAATCCTTCCCCTTTCTTTCCATTGACAACGAACTATACTTTTCTTCCGACGGACATTATGGCCTTGGCGGCTATGATGTTTTTTATACCAAAATTCGGGAAGATGGCTCATTTGGAAATTTGTTGAACGTTGGAAAGCCGGTAAACTCCTCCTTTGATGATGTGGCCTTCGTCATCCAGGGCAATAAGGGGTATATCAGCTCCAACCGATCGGAGGGGATGGGCCATGACGACATCTATAGCTTCACCGAGACCGAAAAGATCAAGGACGTACTACAAAGCAAATTGTTCGGCATCGTGTCGGACAGGGAGACCAACGAGCCCTTGAACGATGCGACAATTATCATCAGCAATGAGGACGACATAGTGGTGGCAGAACTAAAGACCGACAAAAAGGGATACTACGAGACCGAAGTGGATATGGGCATATCCTATGTCATAAGGGTCGAAAAGGAAAGGTACGAACCCGAGGATACCTATTCCCAAAAAAGCCAGCAGGACCGGGAGCATAATTTTGCGCTTACCAAGAATGTGATCGATGTTAAGCGGGGGCACGATATTGCCAAGACGTTCAATGTGGTCATCTATTTTGATCTGGACAAGTCGAACATACGACCAGATGCCGCGCTGGAGTTGGAAAAAATTGTTTCGGTGATGAAGCTCCATCCCTCCATCAAGATCAACGTACGATCACATACCGATAGCCGCGCCAATGACCATTACAATATGGCCCTGTCGGAGAGAAGGGCCAAATCGACCGTGGACTATCTGGTCACACGGGGCATCTCGGCGACCAGGCTGACAAGTCTGGGGTACGGGGAAAGCCAATTGGTGAACCATTGCTCCAATGGGGTGCGCTGTTCCAAGGCCCAACACCAGCTCAATCGAAGAAGTGAGTTCATTGTTGAATTCTAAAAATAAATGCAAACCCAAATCATTACCATCATGGAACCACAGATCATTTTAAAGAATGCAATTCAATCCTATAAACTTTCCCTGCAACAACTGCTTTTCCCGAACAGCGATGGGGCTGTAAGTAAAACCCATCGGTCCGATCATTTAGAGCAAGGACGCGGTAGGGCCATCGAAGACAATGAGGACCTCCTTGACGACAACAATGGTCTTCGGATCAAATATGCAATAAATCAAGATTGTCGTGTGTCGGTGATGGATTATGAACTGATCGCCGCCGAGGAGTTCATGGAAGAAGAACGCGGGGAAGAGGGTCCCATATCTTGTTTTTATTATACGTTGCTGGACCGTAAGTGGAACCTTGTCGCTACGGGATACCTACCGGAATTGGATGCCCTTCCTTTTGTGGAAAACGTTTTTTTTGATATCAGCCTACCCCTGAGGAACCGGGCAAAGCGGATAAAGTTCTACAGGAACGACCTTCTTTTGATATCGCATATTATTCCAACTTCCGAATTAAAGCTAAACGTATGCCAGCACTAAGTCCGCCCTTTATCCCCTTTGGGCGGATGCCCTCATTTCCCAGTAATCGAGAGTATGGCTGACGGTACACGCACAATAGGTACAGAACACATTTATGGTAACCCCGGCATGGACTGCCACACTAAGTTTTACACAAGAATATGATTGAAGCAAAAGGTAATTTTATAATATATGACAAACAGGGACCCTTGGGCAACGTAATACGACATTCTTTGAAAAAAACCAAAATAACGGTATATCGTTATAAACGGATGTCCCGTATAGCCGACTTCATACGACTGAGACCTAAGGTCAACGTTCTTTTTATACTGTTCGTTTTTAATGAGGAATATGAACTGGTAGATTGTATGGAGCTGGCGAAATTGAACGTCCCCATAGTTTTTGCCCCGACCAACAAGAATAGTTATAAGAACTTGTGCCGGGTGAAGGGAATTGAAATAATGGACGTTTCAACGAGCAAGATCGAATATGTTTCCCAGGTCATAAATTTTTTAAAATTGGAATTACATAATTAAAACCGCATTTTTTCGTTAGCTATCAAGGAATTGGCCTTGTAATATGTTAATTTTTAGGATATAATGTAATTTTCTCAAATCTTTTATGATGACTATTGTAATAATAGACGATGACATATCGGACATAGAATATTGTAAAGAACTGTTGGGTAAAAACTTCGATGCTTTTGAGCCCCCCAAGTACTTTACCGATCCTTTGGAAGGGCTCGGATATCTAAACGAGCATAAGCCCGATTTACTGATCGTGGATGTTGAAATGCCCGGTTTAAGCGGCCTAGATCTGTTGCAACGCTTGAAATCTCCCGGCACGGAGGTAATCTTTTATACCGCCCACGATAAGTATGCCATTGAGGCTTATCGGCATTTCGCACTTGGATTTTTGCTGAAACCATTTAACGAAGCCGAGTTCATAGCGGTCATCAAAAAGGCGTTGGATAGATTGGCCCATGGCAAAAGGGAACCCCGGAACAGTAAATTACTTATGGACACCTTGGCATTGGAGAGCAAGAAAATTGCGATCCCGACCCTGGGATGTACCTATTTTTCAAAAATCATGGATATCGTTCGCCTGGAGAGTGTGGACAGTTACGCAAAAATACACCTAACTGACGGAAATATCCATATCAGTTCCTATGGGATTAAATTTTTTGAAAACTTCTTGACGATGCCCCTATTTTTTAGGGCGCACAAGTCGCACTTGATAAATCTTAAGAAAATCAATAAGTTCTTTCCCGATGGTACCCTCGTCCTGGACACCGGGGAACGTATTCCCGTGGCAAGAAGAAGAAGGACGGGCCTATTGGAGCTTTTTGATAGACAGAACATCGGGGCACTTGGTTAAATTGGCAACGCTTCCGGCTAATACGGAATTTTGACAACGACCTCCGTTCCCGTTTTTGTCCCATCCCCTATATCCTTAATTGTAATTCCATAACCAGACCCTTTCTTGCTTATCTGGTTCAACAACCTTAACCTTTCATGCAGTATTTGGGTGGCGTACGACTGATGCTCCCTATGGGCCTTACTGTTCTTTTCTGCCTGTGAAATCCCAATCCCATCATCTGTCACGGTCAGTATCAATTGTTTTGTGGCCGCTGACCGTTCCATTTTTAAAATTATGTTTTTCTCTTTTTCACCTTCCACAAAACCGTGTACAATGGAGTTCTCGACGATGGGCTGTAAAATCATGGAGGGAATAAAAGTGTTGGAGGCATCAATTTCCGGGTCACATTGGATCGTCAGGACAATTTCATTTCCACTCTCCGTGTTCGTCAACGCCACGTAATTCTGTATATACTGTATTTCCTTTGAAAGAGTAATGTTGTCATTTCTGGTCATATCCAAGGTAAGCCGCATAAGGCTGGAGAAGGTGGCCACATACTTCTCCAGTTGCAATAGTTTGGCGTTTTTCACTTTTTTTCTTATCCTATTCAGCATATTGAACAGAAAATGGGGGTTCATCTGGGTCCTCAGTGCCTTTCGTTCCAATTCCACCATGGCGAGGCGCAGCCGGTATTTTTTGCGTTCCCTTAAAGTATAGCTCGCTATGCCGAGAACCAACATCCCAAGTAGAAACACCGCCGCAACGGCCTGTACCCAGGGCCGTTTGTAAAAGATTTCCGCTACATTGATATCGTAACGCAGTTCGTTGGACGATTCGGTCCCGGCGGAATTCAGCCCCTTGATCCTTAACGCATAGTCCCCCGGTGGGATGGACAGCAGTTTCAACGTGGTCTGGCTCCCCAGATCCACCCAGTCATCGGTGAACCCGTCCAGGCGATAGGCATATTTGTTGGTAGCGGTATTGTAACAGTCGTTGATGGTATAGGACACCGAAAACGAATTTTTGTTATGGGGCAGGCTAAAACTGTAGCGCTCCCTGTTCAGAACATCGAGCGCTACTTCTTTTTCCTCCTCGGGATCGTAATATTCGAATTTGGTGGGGAATATCCCGATCTCCCGGGATCGGGCAGTATCAGCAACACTGTCAAAAGCGACCAATCCATTAATTCCTCCAAAGAGCAACTTACCTGTTGAAGACTTGAAATACGCGATTTGATTGAAATCATTGGAGGTAAGCCCGTCCTCAACATAGAACGCGGTGATCTTTTTTGAACTTTTCCCATACCGGTAGAGCCCGTTGTGGGTACTGAACCACATATTTCCATCGGCATCTTCCAAAATTCCCACTACGTTTAAGTTGGTGAGGCCATCTGCTCTGTTGATTACCATTAGTTTTTTCAGATCCCTGTCAATTTCTACTGCCCCCTTATCCGTACCCAACCATATACTTTCCTGCCCGTCCACGAAAATGGAATGGACCTTGTTCGATGGAAGGGCCAATCCACCCTTGGTCGGATCCTTGTTCAGGTGCAAAAAGGCATTGGAACCCAGATCCTGTATAAAGAGTCCGTTTGCATCGGTACCGATCAAGAGTCTGTCCTTGGTCTTGTGAAGGTCCCAAACAAAAAGTTCCCTGTTGTTCTCAATGATCGGAATGGGCAGCTCCCGGAATTTATTTTGCCCGGTGTTGAACTCGTGAATGCCATAATGACTGGCGAGCAACAAGGTAGAGTCCGAAGATTTTAGAATATCATAATAGTGCAAACTGGGCAACCTCCCGTGGGACTGAAAGACGTGAACCTCTTCTTTCGTATTTCTAAGAAAATTTATTTTAACAAGTCCTCTGCTCTCCCCGAGGCACCAGGCCGTGGAATCGCTGACTTTTGCAAAAGACTTCTGGTAACCCAGCACCCCCTTAACAAAAACCTTGGTTGTTTCAAAAGAGCTTTTGCCATGGGGGTCATCGGAAGGGGTAAGCTTAAAGACTCCTTCATTGGTGGCCGCGAGGATTTCCTTGTTGGGCAGCTCCAAAAACCCCCTTACGTCAACCTTTTGATCCCCGTACCGATCAAGGATCTTATCAAAACTGCTCCTACCGAACTTTATTTTGCTGATGCGATCATTGCTGCTTACATATATAATGTCGTTTTTATCGATGATTACATCGTCGATCAAATTGGGGAAGGGAATTTCATATGCCTTTTTTAGTTGGAAGCTTCCGTTGATGTCTACCATTTTGAACAACACCAAGGTCTTTCCGGAACCATCAATACCGATAAGGTCGACATGATTTTTTAATATGGGATTACCGTCTTCTGTTATGGGAATCATCTCCTGGTCGGGCAGATTGAGCACCTGTATATTCAGATCTTCAACAAAATGGGTCTTAAAAATCTCTCCCTCATAGATATACTGCGTTTCCATGGATTCCGGAAGAATGTCACCGTTATCCGTAATCAGTAGGCCATCACCCCCGTTGCGCGGCCATTCAGGATAAGGAAAATTGCTATGGTGATGATAGTTCAGTGAAGCGGTGAAATCCGATACTAAACTGGCCTTTCCCTTGTCCAGGATAAACAGTTTACGCCCCTGCCTAACTAGAAATTTATCGCAGCCGATCCTTCTTTCAAAATGTAGATATCCTCTCAAATAATAGGAAGCGTAGACATGTCTTGATTCAAGTCCTGGAATTTGATACTCCGTGACTGCCAAAGAGGGATCAACCTTTAAGACTATGTTGTCCGCACGGGCACCAGCAGCTATCCACAAGTTTCCATCGCAATCTTCCATAAAGGAGTTCGCCTGAAGTTCCGATCCTTTTAAAAACGGTTTGAATTTGATGCGATTGAAACTGACGTCCAAGCCTTTCTCGGATACGAAAATTCCCGTAGTGGCCGATATCCATATCCTTTGTCTGCTATCAATGTAAAACCCACTTATCCACTTGGGCAGGTTGCCCGCGTTTTCATCAGAGAAGGAAGAAAGCACGCTATGGGATTCAAAGTCCTTTACCAAGCCATTATGGGTAGAATACCATAGGAACCCATCCTTGTCCATCTGCATGAAGTTCATATACTTATGGGATTCCTCATTGGCATTGATTTCAATGTCCCGTATTGTATACTCCTGTGCGGATATACTATTGATGACCAATAAACAGGGAAGCATCCAATAGGCAATGATACCCTTCATTCCAAAGGAATGACCCATGGATAAAAAGCTTGGGATTTTTAGGGTAAAAACCTGGAACGGAGTGCGGTGGGCCAACATCAAATACGGTATATGATCGTTGCAATTATTAGTCTATGGACCAGATAACCAAAAATAGGCTGTGGTCAACGGCCAGAAGGTACATTCGAGAACAAAGAATGCGTTATCCGATATAAACTAAATGTAAGAAAAAAATGAGGTGCAAGTCAAAAAAAAATACAAGGTCGACCGCTTTGGAGAGGGGCTATTGGAACTTTTTTGATTGACAGTGCACCAGGGCACCCGTCTTAATCGGGAACGCTTCTGGCTAATACGGGATTTTGATAATGACCTCCGTTCCTCTTTTTGTCCCATCGCCAATGTCCTTCATGCTAATTCCATAACCGGAACTATTCTTGCTTATCTGGTTCAACAACCTTAACCTTTCATTCAGTATTTGGGTGGCATACGACTGATGTTCCGGATAGATCAGGTTGTTCTTTTTTGCCTGTGAAATCCCTATCCCATCATCGGTCACGGTCAGTATCAATTGTTTTGTGGCCGTGGACCGTTCCATTTTTAAAGTGATCGTTTTCACCCTTTCATCTTCCGCAAAACCATGTACAATGGAATTTTCTACAATGGGCTGTAACAACATGGAAGGAACATAAGTGGCCTGCGTATCAATATTTGGATCGCATTCCACGACCAAATTTATTTTGTTCCCACTCTTGGTATTGGTCAAGGCAACATAATTATTGATATACCGTAATTCCTTTGCGAGCTGGATATTTTCATTTCTTGTCAGATCGAGCGTAAGCCGCATAAGGGTGGAAAAATTGGTGATATACTCGTCCAATTTGGCCAACTTGCCCTCCTTTACCGTTTTCCGTATTCCGTTCAAGGCATTGAATATAAAATGGGGATTCATTTGCGCCCTCAATGTTTTTCGTTCCAATTCGATCACGGTAAGGTGTAGTTTGCGTTTTTTCCGCTCCCGGGACGCATGGTTCGACAATGCCAGGACCACTAGCCCTAGAAGAAGCAGTACTGCAAGGGCTTGGACCCAGGGCCGCTTGTAGAAAACTTCCGTTACGTGCATGTCGTAGCGCAGCTCGTTGGACGATTCGATTCCCGTGGAATTCAACCCCTTGATCCTCAAAACATAATCCCCCGGTGGGATGGACAGCAGTTTCAAGGTGGTCTGGTTCCCCAGGTCCACCCAATCATCGGTGAACCCGTCCAAGCGATAGGCATATTTGTTCGTACTGGTATTGTAACAGTCATTGATGGTGTAGGATACCGAAAATGAATTTTTGTTATGGGCCAGGCCAAACTTGTAAGGGCCCTTATCGAGGACATCGAGTTCCACGTCCTTTTCCGCCTCCATATCATAATATTCGAATCGGGTGGGAAATATCCGGATCTCTTGGGATCTGATGGTATCATCGATACTGTCGAAGGCGATCAATCCCCGGACCCCCCCGAAGAACAACTTGTCCGTCGAGGTCCTGTAATAGGAGTTTTGGTTAAAATCATTTGAGATCAGTCCGTCCTCAACATAGAAAGCGGTAACCTTTTTTGAACTTTTTTCGTACCGGTAGAGCCCGTTATAGGTACTGAACCACATATTTTCATTGGCATCCTCCAAAACTCCCACCACGTTGAGGTTGGTAAGCCCGTCGGACCCGTCGATTAGCACCTGTTTTTTCAGGTCCTTGTCGACATGGACCGCCCCTTTGTCCGTACCCAACCATATATTTTCCTGCCCATCCACAAAAATCGAATAGATCTTGTTCGTGGGAAGGGCCGATCCACCCTTGGTCGGATCGTTGTTCAGGTGCAAAAAAGCATCGGAATCCAGATCCTGTACAAAGAGTCCGTTCGCATCGGTGCCGATAAAGAGTCTGTCCCCGGCCCTGTGGATGTCCCTTACAAAAAGCTCCCTGTTGTTGGCCACTGACGGAATGGGCAGTTCGCGGAATTCTTTTTGCTGGGTATTGAATTCCTGTAGACCAAAATTGCTGGCGAGCATCAGGGTGGTATCCGAGGACTGTAGAATATCGTAGTATCGCAATTGGCCCAATTTCCAGTCCTTTTCAAAGATGTATTGGCCAATGATCTTCTTTTTTGGAAAATTTATTTCCATAAGCGCCCTGTTCTCTCCAAGGCACCATGCCGTGGAATCAGTGGTTTTTATAAAAGATCTAAGGAAATTCAGCGAGGGAAAAACATTTTCCGTTCCATAAGCGTTTTCGCTATAACGGTCATTGGAAGGAGTGAGCTTAAAGACCCCGGAATAGGTGGCGGCCAGCATTTCCCCATGGGGCAGCTCCAGAAGACCCCTTGCGCTGATGCTCCGTTTCCCGTAATGGTCCAGGATCTTATCAAAACTGTTCTTGCTGAACTTTATTTTATCGATGCGGTCATAGCTGCACACATAAATGATGTCGTTTTTACCGATGGCCAGGTCGTCGATCAAATTGGGGAAGGGAATTTCAGTTGTTTTTTTTAGATGCAGGTCCCCCTTGATCTCCATCATTTTGTACAGGGTCAATTTTTTTCCAAAATCATCGATACCGATGAGATCGGCATATTTTGTTAAGATGGGGTTATCTTTCGCCGAAATGGGGATCATCTCCTGAAGGGGCAGATTGAGTACCTGAATATCCAGGTCTTCAATAAAATAGGTCTTAAAAATTTCCCCCTCATAGGTATAGTGGCCGTCTGTGGACTTGGGCAGGAGTTCTCCGTTGGGGGAGATGAGAAGACCATCCCCACCGTTAAATGTCCATTCTGGATTTAAATACTCGGTCTTTTCGTAATTTTTTGAAGGGGTAAAATCCGCAATTAGGGTGGCCCGACCCTTTTCTAGAACGAACAATTTGCGCCCTTGTCTACTTAATATTTTATCGCAACCGATCATTTTTTCAAAAAACAGAAACTCCCGTTTATAGTAATCGGTCAGTGCATACTTTGGTTTGATTTCCGGAATTTGATAGGTTTCGACAGCGAAGGAGGAATCAACCTTTAAAACAAGGTTATCGGAACCCACTATCCATATGTTTCCATCGCAATCCTCGATAAAGGAGTTTCCGGAGAGGTCCTCCCCCTTTAAAAATGGTTTGAATTTAATGCGGTTGAAACTGGTATGCAAACCTTCCTCGGATACGAAAATTCCCGTTGTGGCGGATACCCATATCCTTTCCTTGCTATCCATAAAAATGGCAAATATGATCTTGGGTGGGTTTTTTCCGTTTTCATCCGCTAGGGACGAAAGCACGCTATGGGTCTCAAAGTCCTTTACAATGCCATTGTAGGTAGAGTACCATAGAAAGCCATCACCATCCACCTGTATGACATTCCGGTCTTTATGGGATTCCCCATTGCTGTTGATGGCAATGGAGCGTACGGTATAGTCCTGCGCATTCAACATACTGAAAATGAATGCGTACGAAATAATCGAATATTTGATCACACCCGTCATTCCAGACGATAAAAAAGCAGCAAAATTTGAAAGGGAAAATTTGAACTGGGTAAAGCGTGCCAACATCGAATACGGTATACTGTCGTTGCAATTATTAATCCAAAGGTCAGATAGCCACTACAGGCTGTAGTCAATACCAGATGGTACATTCGCGAACAAAGAATGTGTTATCGGATATAAACTAAATGTAAGAAAAAAATGGGGCGCAAGCCAAAAAACATACGGTCAACTGTTTTGGAGCGGGACGATAGGGAAAGCGTAAGACCGCTTCCCGGATTCCCCAAAACCTTCGACGGTCCTTTTTTGTTGGGCCGCCTCCCCAAGTGCTTCAAAGAGAACTATTTTTTTTACGAACTTTCGGGCGACAACTTTGTGGAATGGAAAACACCATAACCTATCGGAGATATGAGCCCTTGGCAGACCTGAAAAGGGATATCCATTATTATTGGTATATGGAAAGTGGGGAGCGGGAGGAGCAGGCCTATCCGGACCTCTTGATCCCCGATGGCTATCCCGAAATTATCTTTGTTCTCGAAGGCGCGTATTGCAAAAGGCCCATGGCCGATGAAAGTCAGCTGACTATCGTCAATAGTTCTAGTGTTATCGGAATCCAGAGCGAATCCTTGCTGGTAAAAAGATTGGGAAAGGTAAAGTTGTTCGGCATAAAGTTCAGGCCCATGGGGTTTTATCGGTTCTTTGGACAAAAGGCCGTTAAGACTGTTGGCAGTACCTTGGTCCTCAATGAATTTAAGGTGGCTTACCTGTTAGAATTGGAACTGGGCTTGAGAAACATGGATGCTCAGGATAAGGCGGTCAGCCTGTTGGATCGAACCCTATGTGCCCATGTCTCGAACGCCGGGCACTCAAAAAAAGAGGCCATTGTACAGGAATGCATACGTAACATATTGGACGCGAAGGGCAATATGGATTTGCAAGAACTGGCAAAGCAGGCCGAGAAGGGCAAGCGCCAGATACAGCGCTATTTTAAGGAATGTATCGGTATCTCCCCAAAAAAGTTCTCAAATCTGGTACGTTTTAAGTCCGTTTACAAAAAAAATGTACTTTCGGATTGCTCCCTGGGCCATTTTTTTGACCATGGCTATTTTGATCAGAGCCACTTCATTAAAGATTTCAGGGCCAATTTAGGGGTCACACCTTCCCGTACCTCCTCCCCAAAATTTAGGGCCCAAAATACGATTGCCAAAAGAAGTATGGGCAATGACGCCTTTTTACTATCCAAAGGCGGGAACAGGCGGTAAATTTGTCCAAACTAAAACTGAATAGTATGCCCTCCAAGAAATCGCCAGCGGTATCCCTGCTGTTAATAGCTGTCCTCCCGTACTTTTTTCTTCAATCGAACGGAATGATGGCACAAGCCCAAAAAAGAGATTCGGTGGCCCGTGAAATACGGGAGGCCCTCCGATTGGAAACCCAATATTTCTACCAACGGGACATCGCAAATTGGGAAGGGCAATGGTCGCACGGCCCTTTCGTCATGAAATGCTACCTAAGGGACGGAAAATACACGGAGCAATTGGGCTGGCCCCTTATCCGTCGATCCGCAGAGGACTATATGAAAGCGCATCCCGAACCGGAACGGCCCCCGACCGATGTTCCCGAATACAAAATGGAGGTTTTTGAAAAATCGGCCTTTGTTACCTACCTACAGTTTGACCCGAAGCAGGGCAGGAAACGGGAAATCCGGTTGCTGGTCAAGGAAAATGGGAAATGGAGGATAGGCTATATGAGCACCAATTATCTTATGGAATAGGTATTTGCACCCTGCTTGGAATGGATAAAAAACCATTGCGCGATCCGAATAGTCGGTCGCTAAGCAAATTTTTATTACTTTAAGATCGTATGATAACGATAATTTGGATTGCATTGGCCGGTCTTGCGATCTGGTTCGCGATTGTCCTGGCCAGGGACTTTCTGGCCCATAGAAATTCGCTGGAAAACAGCAGTTGGTTAAAAACTTCGATCATCGGCTTTGTGGTCAATTTTTTTGATGTACTGGGAATCGGTGCATTTGCCCCACAAACGGCACTGCTGAAGTTCACCAAACAGACCAAGGACAAACATATTCCGGGAACGATGAACGTGGCGAACACGCTTCCGGTATTGTTTCAGGCCTTGATCTTTATCACCATTATCGAAGTAGAGCCCATAACCTTGGTGTTGATGTTTGTTTCGGCCGCCCTGGGTGCCGTTCTGGGCGCGGGGGTAGTGGCCAGGATGTCCGAAAAAAAGATCCGGTTGGTCATGGGCTTTGCCCTTTTGGTGACCGCTTTTTTTATGTTGGCCACGAGTATGGAATGGATACAGGGCGGTGGAACGGCCATTGGACTCCAAAACGGCAAATTGGCCATTGCGGTGCTTGCCAATTTTGGCCTGGGCGCTTTGATGACGGCCGGAATAGGGTTGTATGCCCCCTGTATGGCGCTGGTGTTTGCCTTGGGAATGTCGCCCAAAGTGGCTTTTCCGATCATGATGGGTTCCTGCGCTTTTTTGATGCCCCCGGCCTCGATGCGCTTTATTCGCGAAAAGGCCTATAACCGGAAAGCTGCCGTTGCCATGGCCATTCCCGGTATCGTCGCCGTTGGTATCGCTGCCTTTATCGTAAAATCATTGCCATTGGATGTGCTTCGATGGGTGGTCATCGGCGTGGTGCTCTATACTTCCGGGGTCATGTTGCATGCGGGCTTTACAAAAAAGTAGTTTCCCAATAGCTTACTCCTGGATTTCGAACCGCTGTGAAAAACATCGGAATCACTATCTTGGACGTTCAATAGGAACCCATGCTCCAATTCGACTTTCTCAAGAACAAATATGGAAAGGAACTCCTGATAGACTTGGGAAGGATCGAAAGCTTGCACGGGTACATCCTATCCGAGGAGCTGCACTTTACCACCTTCTATGAGGTCCTGGTCGTTACAAAGGGCAAAGGTTCCTTTTCACTGGACGGCCGTTCGGTTCCACTTTTGCGGGGGACGGCAGTGGTCACGCTTCCCAATCAAGTGCGGCAATGGAAGACCCAGGGGGAAGTGGAGGGATTTTCTTTTTTCTTCGAGGGCGATTTTTTGAACACCCATTTCAGGGACGAGGTATTCCTGAACCGTTTTCCTATATTCGACTATGACCGACCCGCTATTTCCGTACACCTGAACGAAGAACAACTTCAAAAATGTATCTGGGCATTCCGGGAGGTGGAGGAAGAATTCGAGGAACTGAAAGGGGACAGTTCCCATATATTCCGTTCGCTCCTGTATTACTCCATTAGTCAAATCGACCGCTTTTACCAACAACAGAACCAGCAGGAACAAAAAGAGGTGGACCCCAACATCTTCCGGTTCAAAAAACTGCTCGATCGGCATATCAGGGAATGGCATACGGTCAGCCAATATGCCGACGCCCTTGGAATCGGGCACAACCACTTGAACCACCTGAGCAAGGCCCATTTTAAGCAGACCGCCCTAAAAATAATACACCATAGATTGCTCATTATCAGCAAAAGGGAAATTGCCTTTTCGCAAAAAACGATAAGCGAGATCTCGCATGAGCTGCATTTTTCAGATACCTCCAATTTCAACCGCTTTTTCAAAAAAATGACCGAGGAAACCCCAAAATCCTTTCGAAGTAAATTGACCAGTCAAACAGAAAATTGACCTGTTTTCGATAGGTCGCGGTCCGCAACTTTGTACCCTCAAAATGCAAATGCGACCGTATCATGAAAACGAACAAACTTCTACTTCTCTTTTCCGCCCTGATCGTGCAATGGGGCCATTCCCAATACACGGTTTCCGGTACCGTTGTGGATACCGATGGATTGCCCTTGGCCTTCGCCAATGTCCTGATGTTACAATCCGGTGATAGCACCTTTGTCGCAGGGGCCACCTCCGACGATAGGGGGGGCTTTGAACTTCGCCCCAAGGTGGCGGGCGATTATGTGGTAAGGGTATCGGTCCTGGGATTCGATACCTATGCTTCGACAACGATCTCTTTGTCCGCTATCCGACCCACAGCCGAACTGGGCACGCTACGGTTGTCCGAAGGGGCGCTCGCCCTGAACGAGGTGCAGGTAGTGGGCAGTCGCCCACTCATCGAAAGGAAGATCGACCGCTTGGTGGTCAATGTGGCGAACAGGGTGAATACCGCGGGGAGCTCCGCCTTGGAACTACTGGAACGGTCCCCCGGGGTGGTCGTGAACCGCCAGGGGAATTCCATCGCCATGTTGGGCAAGGAGGGCGTAAATGTCATGGTCAACGGGAAGCTTCAATATATGCCCGCGGATGCCCTCTTCGGTTATCTTCAGGGCCTCGATGCCGATACCCTCCAGTCTTTGGAACTTATCAGCACACCGCCCGCCGATCTGGATGCACAGGGCAACGCGGGGTTTATCAATCTGGTGCTGAAGAAAAACCCGGATGAAGGGTTCAATGGGGGCTATTCCATAGCCACGGGTCATGGCCGCGGGGAAACGGGAAATGCAAGCGTTAATTTTAACTACCGCAAAAACAAGATCAATCTGTTCGGGAGTTATGGCTATCTGCGCAGCGGGCAGGAACAGTTTACCACTTTGGACCGAAGCACCGGAACCGGAACCGGTTTTACGGAGACATTATTGACCAGCGATCGCAAACCGGTCCGGAACAACCACAATTATCGATTGGGCCTGGATGTCCGGGCAAGTGATAGAACCACCCTGGGGATCCTCTTTTCGGGCTATGGCAACAATTGGGACATGGATGCCCTGAACAGCACCACGATCCGTCCGGCTTCGGCACCGGATACCTTGGCCATCTCCCGGAACGTGGAGATCAACGATTGGCAGCACCTGCAATCGAACCTCAACCTGCTCCACAATTTTGACAATGGTGCAAGACTGAACGCCGATTTCGATTATTTGGTCTATGACAACCAGAACCCGATCGCCTATAACCTGCGCTTTCAAGGTACGGACGGTACAAGCTTTGGCGAATCCGAACTGCTGAGCGAAAAGGACACGCCCTTCCATATCCTTGTGGGAAAAGTGGATTATTCCACCCCCATCGGCAAAAAGGCCAAGGGGAGTGCGGGAGCAAAATACGTGGGCTCGGATTTTGAGAACAGGGTGACCTTATCGGATTCGGGTACCGCGCTCCCCAATTTTAGCTCGACCAGCGATCTGACCGAGACGATATTCGCCCTGTACGCCCAATTGGATTACCAACTGTCGGAAAAGGCCACGGTAAAGGGAGGTCTGCGCTATGAGCACTCCAGTACGGTACTCCATTCCACGAATGGCGGAGGGGTCGTGGACCGGCAATTGGACAAGCTTTTCCCAAGTATCCACTGGAACCAGAAAATAGGGGAGTCCAGTAGTTTCAACCTTTCGTACAGCAGACGCATCAACCGGCCATCGTTCAGCGATATGGCACCCTTTGTAATTTTCCTGGACCCAAGGACCTCCTTTGGGGGAAATGCCACGTTGCGTCCCGCCCTGGCCCATACCTTCCAATTCGACTATAACCGAAAGCGTTTGGGTCTTTCCGTCCAGTACACGGATGAAGACTTTACGATCGTGGGGTTCCAGAACCGATTTGATCCGAACACGAACACGCAATTGATCGTACCGGACAACCTTCAGGGCCAAAGGACGGCCTCGCTCAGCCTATCGTTTCCGATCAAGCTGGCCGACTGGTGGAAAATGCGCTATTTTACAACGGTCCTTTGGCAGGAATCGACCACCTTGGAAGACTTGGGAACCTTTACCTTCGACCAGACCAATTTCAGGATCAACGGGAACCAGACTTTTGGCCTGGGCAAGGACTATACGGCGGAACTGACCGGCTTTTACCAGACCCGTTCCCTTGTCGGCAATGTGAAGTTCGAGCCCTTGGGCCTCCTGAATTTCGGGATCCAGAAAAAATTCAAGAACGGTGGCCGGTTGGCGTTCCATATCACCGATCTGTTCAATTCCCTGGAGCGGATAGGGATTACCGATATTCCCGAAGAGCACATCCATATCCAACGCGCATTCGATTTCAGCCAGCGCACTTTCAAGTTCAGCTGGTCCGCCCGCTTCGGCAAGCAGGGCGTGAAAAAGGAACGGAACAGAAAGACCGGGGGCGATGAAGAAAGGAACAGGGTAAACTAGAAAATTTAATGGATGTTGGAAAGTTCTAAAAAGTGTTCGCTCCATAGTACGCTCAAAACAGGAATTAGCAGTAGGGGAGGAGCGCCAAAAAAAGTCGGCCACTATAAAATTACCCGGCTCCAAAGGGAACCCATATCGTTATTTGTGGTAAATTTATTCGATGTACCTTGGGCAAATAGCATATGATTTTTGTTCCCATGTCCCGGTCAAGCCAGTCATAAAATGAAAATATTAACCAAAGGACAATATTTTGGAAGCCAAAATTCAGAAGTGTCCTTCAATGGGGTTTTATTGTCGCAGTATACTTACACGGGAAATAAAACAGACTGGCATTACCATGAAAACCCGTACTTCATGTACGTATTGCATGGTGATATGATGGACTGCAATACAAAAGTAAAAACACTGTGCCCTTCAGGTAGTTTGATGTTCAACAACTGGCAAGAGCCTCACTTTGGGTCAAAACATTCTGATTATGCTGATGGTTTTCATCTAGAATTTGAAAAAAATTGGCTTAAAAACATGGGAATACCTTTAAATCTATTGGAAGGTAGCCAACTAATCGAAAACCCGCAATTGCACTTTCTATTTGCAAAATTATATCGGGAGTTTTTACTTTCGGACAATTACAGTGAAGTATCTGTTGGGGTTTTATTGCTACAAATCTGTGAAACTTTAAGTAACGTAAAGGAAATCAACACCCAAAAGAATCCAAAGTGGATAGATGGATTAAAAGAGCTACTGCACTATGATACTGCTACGCTCAGCCTCGATTATTTGTCAAATGAGCTAAAGGTACATCCTGTACATATCTCAAGAGTTGCATCAAAATACCTTTCAATGGGTCTAGGAGAATATATAAGACAACATAAGATTAAAAAAGCCATTCCTCTTTTACTGGACCCTTCCAATTCGTTAACGGAAATTACTTATCAAGTAGGCTTTTCGGATCAAAGTCATTTTAACCGTGTATTCAAATCCTATTTTGATATGGGACCCAGTTCATATCGAAAGTCAATAAAGAAATTTCGATAATGTTAATCTCATACAATTTTTAGAAATTCCTGAAATCTACTTTTGTCTTTTATAAATGTTTAAACCATGTTAAAAAGATTAACGATTTTGGGATTTCTGTCCTTTTCAACTTTGCTGAGTTGTTCGCAAAAGAAGGATCGGGGCTATCAAGGAAATTGGGTGGGAACCCTTACCGATAAGAAGAGTTTTAATTTTTCCATCACATTGGAAGAATTAAATTCCAAGGACTATCATCTGGTCATAGCCAATGATAAGACACTCATCGACAAAACTTTGAAGTCGACCAGTGGTGACCATATTCAAATTCATATTGATGACAAAACATACATTGATCTATATGGCGGCAGTAGTGGTAGAACCCTAGCCGGGTTCATGAAATCCGGAAGGTATTTTTACCATGTTATTTTGCAACATGCTGGTGGCAATAGATTTACGGGCACTTGGAATCCGTTTATGCTAGATGATGGTCTGATATCGGATGACATCCTCCTGTATGTTGAAAACAACAATGACGGAACAATGGTCGCCTATCCCTTTTTCGGAGATAAAAGATTTAGAGGAGCTTGGGCCAGTGATTTTAAAATGAAGGATGACCGCCTTTCATTCAGGGATGACAATACAGGATTTCTATATCGTGCCACCCTTTTAAAAAATACCATTGGACTGGAAATTTATTTCTCGGATGCCCGCGTTGCAAAAGCCAACTTAAGCCGTTCCGATATGGATTGGGAAGATCGGATTGCTGCCGTTGATTTTGATCAAGATCAAAACACGGATACTCCTCCACAACTAAATGATGGTTGGACCACCGGAAGCATCAACGACTTTAGTATCAATAATCGAGAGTTGCTTCGACTTATCGATAGCATTAATTCAAAAAAATTGATCAACACACATAGTGTTCTGGTCGCAAAGGAAGGCGAATTGGTCTTTGAAACTTATTTTGATGGGTTTAACGCCAATATCCCACATGACCAACGTTCGGCTTCAAAGAGCATTTCGTCTGCCATGATAGGTATTGCCATTGATGATAAAACAATAGAAAGTGTCGACCAAAGACTATTTGATTTTATCCCGGCTGCCTATCAATACACCAAGGACGCCTTAAAATCCAAGATACGTATCAAGGATCTATTGACCATGAGTTCCGGTTTAGATGTAAATAATCGGGCATCGGAAGGCTACTACCAGGAGCCGGGCAATTCCAACAATTGGCTGAAAACAGTTTTGGAAGCCCCCATGGTGAAGGAGCCCGGCACCTATGCGGATTATGGATCTGCCAATCCTTTTTTACTGGGTATTTGTTTGAATGAGGCCTTGAAAATACCGTTGGACATCTACATGGACGAAAAGCTTTTCGCCCCTTTGGGCATTACCAATTATATCAATCAGACGGATGATAAAGAGATGATACCCTACTTTGGTGGGGGCATGTTATTGACACCTAGGGATATGCTCAAATTTGGGCAGCTATACCTTGATAAAGGGATGTGGAAAGGAAAGCAAATAATATCGAAAAAATGGATTGAGGAATCCTTTGGGAAACATGTGCGGTTACAGGATGTGGGAGATAAAAATGAATATGGCTATCTATGGTGGCACGACACCTATGTTGTCAAGGGAAGGGCCATTAAATCCATTGAAGCAAGGGGGGCCGGGGGGCAATTTATTTTTGTAATTCCCGAACTGGAATCCGTAGTTGTGGTAACCTCCGGAAATTTTCGAAATGGAAAGGGAAATCAATCCAGGAAAATTCTGAAGGAATATATACTGCCTTCAATGCTGAATTAAAGACGATTATTTTATTGTTTTTAGAAAATCTCCGATCTCATTCCATGACTTCCCAAATGCCAAACTGTTCCCGTTGCCTCCGGCAGTGTTGTCGTCATCAATATGATTTGACTTTGTGGAAAAAATATGCCCCGCATTTTTGTAAACCAGATGTTTAACCTCAAAATCAAAATCATGCTCGTTCAATCGGCGGGTTATTTTTTCACACATCCATGTGGACGGCCAGATTTCATCTTTGGTTCCTGAAAACAATAGAATAGGCCCATTGATGTCTTCAACCTGTATTATGGCACTATCATATAGCTTCTCTTGTTCCAATGAGTTTTTATAGAGGTCAAAAAGGGTACCCGTTTCTTGGTATTTATAGGGTAGAAAATCAACGGCCTTGTTCCCATAGGACCATGACGAGGTTCTTGGCCAATTTTTGCTAGGCGCTATACTTTGAAAGACAACGTTACTTGGTGAGAATGCAATTACAAACTTGATCTCGGGAAACTTGCTGGCCAATAACAATGCCAATTCACCTCCTTTCGAGACCCCTAATATTCCGATTCTATTTTTATCAATTGAAGGTTGGCGCTGAAGAAATCCAATTCCCTTTGTAACATATTCCAATGAAACGAGCTCCAATTCCGAAGGGAGATTATCCGATCCAAAGTAGCTTACGGCCAATGCCCCCACATTATATTTTGAAAGTTCAGCCGCCAAAGAACTGGCGCCTTCAATACCTCCTCCCGATCCGCCAAGCGCAATGACCCCAATGGATTTTTGGTGGCTCTTTTCCGGCGCATAGTACTTGTAGACAAAATCGTTACCTACCGGTGAATCATGAACCCGCTGCTTGGGGCCGGCACATCCCAATAACAAGGCAAGTGATAATAGGCCGGCTACTTTGATCTTTGGTAGCTTCAAAAAACTGATATAAACCATATCCTAAATTATTTTGGATTCAAGAATTGGGGCATATGACCTTGAAATTTTCGAATGGGAAATTGATTCTTATAAGGGCGTACTTGGCTAAAACAAAAAGGTTACAAAAATGCAAATCTTTTTTTTTGGAAAACGTAGTGGTTATATGGTATTTTATTCTTACTTAAATAGAACAGTCCCATAAAACGAACGTTTTTCGAGACTCTGCTATACCTTCCAATCAGTTGTACAAAACGGCCGTTTTATGGAACTACTATAAAATTGTTGCCGATTTAAAAAATCTATTCCTCCCTCAATGCTTCTACGGGATTTTTGTTCGCTGCCCTTATTGCATGCGATCCCACTGTTAACATGGCGACCGATAAGGCTATCAGACCTGCACCCAAGAAATACCAAACTTGTAACAGGATTCGATAGGCAAATCCAGATAACCAATCATTGACCAAGGCATATGCAATTGGTAGTGCAATTAGGGTAGAGATCAATACGAGTTTGGCAAATTCACCGGACAGCATAATTGTTATTTGTGATACGCTTTGGCCCAGTACCTTTCTTATACTTATCTCTTTTCTCCTTCTTTCCGCGGCAAATGCCGCCAATCCAAAAAGACCCAAGCAAGAAATTAGTATGGCAAGACCGGTCAGATACTTCGATAATGCTACCGCCCTATATTCAGAAACATAGAGGGTCTGGTAATCATCATCCAAAAATGTAAATTCAAGCGGATAGCCAAGGTGAAATTTTTCGTAAAGCTTTTCCAGCTTCCCAATAGTTGCGGTTTCTTCTCCTGTTTTGAGCTTCACCATTACATTGTCCCCGTTAGGTTCAAATCGAATAAAACAAGGTCTTATCTCTTTATGGAGGGATTCAACATTAAAGTTATTGACCACACCGATTATTTGCTTGTCCCTACGGATATCTCTTATGGTCTTATTTACGATATCCTTAGTCCCGATCATTTCAGCCGCAGCCTTGTTCACAATAAGTTTTTCCCTTTCAGTGCTATACTCCCTTGAAAAGGACCGACCTTGGATAAGTTCAAATCCAAGCGTTTCAATTAGGTCATAGCCAGCTTCAAGCCGTAGATATTCAATATTTTCACTGCCGGGGGCCATTCCCTCCCAGGAAAAACCCGTACCACCTCCTACGTTTTCCACTATATTCCCACCATAAATATTTGTGGCATTTACAACTCCTGGTAAGCTCCTTAACTCTGACATAAAAGTTTCAAAACTATAACCATATCCTTCTTTCATTTGGAAATGAAGAATATTATTCTTGCTGTAACCTAGGTTTTTGGTTTGGGTAAATTCAATTTGCTTGTTCATAATCAAGACGACAACAATGAAAATAACCGATATGGTAAATTGAACTATGACCAATCCCTTGCGTACCCACTGTTCGCCAGAGGAGGCACTACGCCTTCCTTTTAGAACAGATATGGGATTAAACCCCGAAAGATAAAATGCGGGGTAACTCCCCGATACCAATCCAGTAAATATGATAATACCCACAGAAGATAAAACAACATTAGTACCAATATTTAGGTCAAGGTGCTTCCCGGTGATTTCATTAAACTGTGGTAAGAGCAGAACAACCAAAACCGAGGCAACTACAAATGATAAAAGGGATATGAGCATAGATTCTCCCAGAAATTGTACGACCAACATCTTCTTGTTTGCCCCTATGGCCTTTTTTATCCCTATTTCTTTCATTTTTCTTGAAGCCCTTGCCGTGGACAGGTTCATGAAGTTAATGCAGGCAATAACCAAAATCAACAGGGCTATTATCGAGAATACTCTTACATATACTATTCTGCCTCCAGCCTGAACACCGTTTTCATATTGGCCATAGAGGTATCCGCTCGAGTACTTCCTTACAAATAGGGTGCTTTTTAGCCTATCCGGACTTTTTAAGATTAAGTAGTCTACTATTTTTTTATTAAAGTGGTCAATGTTCGTGCCTTTTTTAAGAATAATGTAAACCTTGGCACCGTCACCCGTCCATTCGGTCACCCACTTGGTATTTGCAGCTAAGAGCTCAAAATTTATTATAAAATCGAATTGTAAAGTTGAACTTGACGGAGGTGGCGCAAAAACACCTGAGACTTGAAATGTTTCTCCAAATAATTCGGGAGATCCTTCAATGGTTTTTCCTATTACATTTTCAGTTGTGCCAAAAAGTTTTATTGCCAACCTTTCAGATATAACAATGGCATTATTATCTGCCAATACCTGTTTACTATCTCCTTGGGTAAGATTGTAGGAAAAAATATGAAAAAAATCTCTTCCCGCATACAGGCCGCTTCCCTTTATGTGATTATCTTCATGTGAAAGGAATCCTTCGCAAGAGATATCCCTACTGTTAATGGCCGTTGCATATTCGACCTCCGGCATTTCCTCCACAAGCGCAGTTTCCAAAGTAGCCGGGGAAGCGGTATCCGTGATAAGGCCATCCGGAAAATGATAATTCAACATGACCTGATAAAGTTGACCATCGTTTTTATGGAACTTGTCGACTTTCAATTCATCATACACCCAGAGGTAAATGAGCAGGGTGCTGGCCAGCCCTGTCGATAGGCCAAGGACATTTATTAAAAAAGAACCTTTGTACTTTTTGATGTTCCTGAAGAAAAGTTTAATGTTTTGTTTAAACATGTTATATACGTTTGAAATGATATACTATAGAGGCTCGCTACGTATAAACTAAGTTTTAATCGAAAAAGTGATAGAGATTAGTGTTTTCTAACCAAAATTCGTTCCGAAATCACAATTCGCTTATAATCAAGAAATTATCTTTTAAATCTTTCTTTTTTGGCTTTATGATGTAAAAAATTTTAACAAATCTTGTCCAATAAATTTACATTTAAGAGGCTTTAGTGTGTTTCAAAATTAATCGGTCAGTAGAAAGCCTGTGAGGATGTTGTCCCGTAAAACGAACAATTATTGGGAATTTGAGATTCTTCACCTTTACTTCTTTTTAATCGGCCGTTTTATGGTATCGTAACACTTTATATCTAAATTGCTTTCTAAAGTTTAAATAACTATGGTCATTGCAATAATGGGATATAATTACCAATAACTATATACACTAGTTACCATACAGTATAAAAAAATGAACCGAGACTATATATCAAATACGACAATCGAAATTAACGCAGCTGTTTCAAAAGTTTGGAACGCCTTAGTAACACCGGAGATAGCAAAAGAGTACTTTTGGGGAGCAAGTATAATCTCTGACTGGAAAGAAAATAGTCCAATTACTTTCAATGGAGATTTTAATGGAAATAAATATTTGGAAAAAGGGGTGTTATTAAATGTGAAACCGAATGCCCAATTGCAATATACACATTGGAGTAATCTAGAAGGCATTCCTGATATACCGAAAAATTATAGAATTTGGACTTTTGATTTGATAGAAATTGAAAATTGTACACAACTTTCTGTATCCGAAGATAATATACCCACTGAAGAAAAACAGCGACGTTCTGATGAGTTTTGGAATGAAGTTTTAGTAAAAATCAAACAGATATTGGAAAAATAATAGATTATAAATGATAGCCACTCCAATTATTGAAAGCTTTTCAAATTACTGGCCTTTGGAAGATAAAGCTATTGAAATTCTTAACAATAGCGTAACAGGAAAAAAGCTAAAGAGAAAAGCATTTATATTAAAACCTGGAGAGGAATGCAATCATTTTTCCTTTGTTGTAAAAGGTTGCCTTAAAATGTATAAAGTCGATGACAAGGGTAATCGACACAACCTTCAATTTGCCATAGAAAATAACTGGATATCGGATTATGGTAGTTTTTACGACCAAGAACCTAGCGACTTATATGTAGAAACTTTAGAGCCATCATATATTTTACAAATCAAAAAAAATGATGTTTTTTCCTTATATGACAATTCCCCTTTATTTGATAGAAATTTTAGAATTATTATTGAAAATGCATTTATTGAGCAACAGAAAAGAGTACTCCAAACTATTAGTTCAACCGTTGAAGAACGGTATTTGTATTTTTTAAAAAAATACCCCAGTCTGTCAAACCGAATTTCCAATGTTCAAATTGCTTCCTATATAGGCGTTACTCCCGAATTCCTGAGCATAATACGAAGAAAAATTGCAACCAAATAGAGTCCTTTTTTCTTAAACTATCTTATTGTTTATCCCTAAAAAGTGTTGGTAAGTTTGCATTATAAATCCCGTTAATAAAATTTAATACAATGAAGAAAGCATTATTACTGATATTCTTAGTCATGTTAAGTAGTAATTTTTCTTGCGGTATACATAAAAAAAACACCAATATGATCATCGAAATCACCAAATTTAAACTTAAAGATGGAATAACCGAAGATAGGTTTAATCAAGCCTCTTTAGAATTTAATAAAAACTATTGCTCTCGTTGCAAAGGACTTATACGCCGTCATTTAGTCAAAACTGATGATGGATACATGGACATATTTTTATGGAAAAGCAAAAAAGACGTTGAAAGAGTGCAAAAAACATTTATGCAGGACACAGATGCAATTAAGTTTGCAAGCTTGATTGATTCAGTAAGTTTTGAAATGAAAAATTATGATGCCGTAGGAGTTTATGACTTTAAAAATTAACTTTTGAGAAATAACCTTCAGTCTGTTTCTTCCTATTGATGAAGAAGGAAATGTGTATGAAGGGTATTTATTTAATGTCAAAAAAGACCTTTGAGTTCTCAAAGGTCATAGATAAATTATTATAGTACTAAATATTAAAAACATATGGGTAGCTGTATAAATTTTTCACCGCTACTTCATATAAGTGTATACCTCGATAAATATCACATGCTGAAAATGGGAACGGGCAACAAAATAAGCTTTTAGTTGCCTGCCTTTGGTCTTCTCGTTCGCTATATTATTTGAAAAAGCTCTTCTTTTGATTTTCGAACTTTAATCTTATCAAAGTTATGATCGTCTTCTGCATGATACCCTAGAGCCATTACCGCTGTTGCTGTAAGACCTTTCTCTTGTAAACCCAAAAGTTTATTATAACCCTCCGGTTCAAAGCCTTCCATCGGACAAGAATCTATATTAAGCTCTCCGCATGCAGTCAACATATTTGCCAGTGCTATATATGTTTGTTTTGCTGTCCAATGTGAAATTTCTTCTTTTGACTTTTCTTTTAGTTTCCCTTTTATAAAACCTTTGTAAGCTTCTAAATTTTCTAACGGAGTGTTTTGAATAATTGCCTTTTTTTGTATGTATTCATCTACCATTTCATTTGTGAAATCTAAATAACTACAAAGTACATAGAGATGTGGAGCGTCTACGATTTGTGTTTGATTCCAAGATAATGGTAGTAACTGCTTTTTAATTTCTGGATTTTCAATTTTTAAAATTATATAAGGTTGAAAGCCATATGAAGAAGCCGATAATCTAGTTGATTCTTCAATAAACGCTATATCAGTATCACTTACTTTTTTACTGCTGTCGAATTTTTTGGTGGCGTAACGCCAGTTTAAACTTTTTATTAATTGCATATTTTTAAATTTTTATTTCTGTTGTTAATACAAAGTGGTATAAGGTGTCTCCCTGATCGCTTTCTTTTAGGAAAACGCCGGGAAAAATTATATTGGACTCCAATTCTATATTTATATACCCATTAACCTCGTAACCTAGGATCGTGCCAATTTGATGTGCTATAAACCGATGGTTGTTGGTATCTGGATATTCTAACAATAATGCTGCGTTATATACGCCATCGTTGACCGAATACCTCCAGAATGCGTCATAATCTACTTCAAAGGATAGTTTTTTGAATTTTGTATTAATATATGGATGCACATCTATTAAATTGGATGGTCCAAAACGTGCTACCCTGCCAAAGTAAGCGCCCCTTGGGTATAGGGCATCAAATGTATTTAGGGTATTATCGTTGGCATTTTTATCACCACTTATAACTTCTGCTTTTATACCCGTATTGAAATAACGGTTATGGATTTTTATTTTGTTTTCAAGCTGAAACGATACTGTCCACGCCTGTATATTTTGATTGTCAAAATTGCCGAATTGATAGACCAGTTCGTTATTATATGTGAGTGTTTTGTGGTTGCCAAAATATCTTAACCCCAATGAAACCCTTCCCTCATTGCCAAAGCCATTATTGTAGGTGACGTTATCGTCTTTTTGATAAAAAGCATATACATCCAGGTTGTTGGCTTTATTGAAGTATGTTGTCGTGTAAAGCGCAGTAAATGTATCGTCGAAATTTAAATAATTATTATCAAAAGTTCCTGGCTTTGGCCGAACCGGAACTGCGAAAAACGCCTTTGCCAAAAAGCGGTTCGAATGATAGTTGATTTGTACTAAATCAAATGATCGCCTTACGTTTGGGCCTTCTCGAACATCTACTAACCTACCACTACCCAATTTTAGATTTTCCCTACCCAAACCAATATTCCAATTAGGAAGTATGTAATATTTTACAAATAACTGATTAAACGCTAACCCGTCTTTATCCACAGGACTCAAATTATTTTTATCGCCTGTTAAACTGGTATTGAGTTCTGCAAATACTTCAAACCTATTCTTAATTTTTAGGTGAGCGTGTAGCAATACCCTGTTTAGAAACCAAAGATTGTCCTGGTCTTCTGTATTTTGAAACTGTTCGTTAACAAATGACTCATATTGAAACCTCCAACTACCACCAAATGATAATGAAGAATTTTCGGATAGCGGTATATATTTTAATTTTCGATACGTATTTTTTGGAGCGATAAGCTTTAAGGTATCAACAGTATCATTTTGTCTTAATAAGCTAAAGCCAATAGGTTCGTTTTGCGAAAAAGCCACTACACCACATAGTAATAACACTATCTGAACTATTCTAGATTTCATTTATTCTGTTAAAAATTTTGAAGTCCAAGCTATATTTTCCCGCACCCAAATAAGCAATAAAACCAACTACACTTCATACCTCAATAAGATCCGATTAAAAGATTATTACTCGTTTAGATATTTTTTTAATTCGCCTGCTGCGTGAGTAATCATTGATTTGGTAGTAGGTAAATCGGCCAGAGCATTCAATAAGCCAAAATCATGGATCATGCCATTATATCGTACAGTTGTTACCGGTACTCCAGCTTCTTCCAGCTTTCTTCCAAAAGCCTCTCCTTCATCCCTTAAAATATCGTTTTCTGCAACTTGAATCAATGTAGGCGGTAGACCACGCAACTGTTCAACACTTGCTCTTAATGGTGAAATATAAATTTCCTTCCGTTGTTTGGGTACTGCGTATTGGTCAAACATCCAATTCATGATTGAAGCTGTCAAAAAGCGGTCCTTGCCATAAAGCTGATAAGATTCTGTAGTGTTATCATAGTCGGTAACTGGCCAAAATAAAATTTGCAACTTTATTTTTGGACCATTTTTTTCCTTGGCCAAAATTGAGTTTACAGCGGCCATATTCCCTCCGACACTGTTTCCTAGAACCGCTAAATTATTCCCATCTACATTAATTTCATCGCCATGGTCGGCCACCCATTTGGTTGCAGCATAAATTTCGTTGATAGCCTGTGGATATTTAGCTTCCGGTGAAGGAGTATAATTTACAAAAACAGCTGCAAAGCCGGATTCAACTACCAAATCCCTTACAAATCTTTTATGTGTCGGGTAATCTCCTAAAATCCAACCTCCTCCGTGAATGAAGATAAAGACAGGTAATTTTTTTGTGACACCCTCTGGGCGTACAATGTTTAGTTTAATGGTATAGCCGTCTTGAGAAATTGTTTTTTCCGATTCTTCAATACCCGAAAGATTTACTTGAACAAAGACCTGCGCCCCGATCAATACATGGCGGGCATCCTCTTTGGACAGGGTTTCAAGAGGTTGCCCTCCTGATGTATTCAGTATTTTTAAAAAAGCTTTTGTGCCCGTATCCAAATGCATATCCGACGCATAATTTGTAGTTTGGGCATGTAAACAATTTAACTGTAACGTCGTCATAATTAATAGTATAAAAAAATTCGATATTGATTTCATAATATTCCATTTATTAAAATGCGTTCAATAATAATTCGTGAATTTTAAATGATCGATTTGTTTTTTCGGATGAGCGAAGTAGTCCTAGGTAAGCAATGAAAAGTCCATTTACATTTCCTTATAACGGTTGTTGAAAATGCCACAGTTTTGGTAAATTGAGTGCTCCTATAATTGCTATTGTCGCTAACACTCTAGTTACTTTTCCTTAATTGCCTTTAAAACCTCTTTCGTAGTAAACACATGGCTGGCAATCATTCTAAAATTTACCAATGCCGCCTCATATCCATTTAAATCGGGAAGTATAGCTGCCGCGGTAGCATCTTTCACCACTGAGACTTCGAATCCGTTCTCTACCAGTTCCCGCATATGGGATTCTGTACAAAGGTTTGCGGACATTCCGGCTAATATAACTTTACCATACCCATGTTTGCGTAATTGTAAGGCAAGATCATTGGATTCTGGTCCGTAAACTTTGTGCGGGCTGGTCACGATTACATTATCACCATTGATGTATTCCTTGTAATTGTCCAACCAGTCTGCTCCCGAGCCTTCAAACCCTTCCAAAGACAAAGCATCGGTTCTATCAAACATTTTGATGTTGTGCATTAAAACTTCCAAAGCTCCATCAAATTCCCATGTATGATCATGTTTATAGTAGTAGTGAGGTGAAACAAATACGGTAATGTTTTCTTCTTTTGCAATTTTGAACAAGGCTTCAATATTATCAACGGTATTGTTCTCCGTAACACTTGCGCCTACAACGCCCCATGTTACCCCATTAGGGCTTAAAAAGTCATTTTGTGGGTCGGTAATAACAATAGCGGTATTTTTATCTATTGTAAATCCTGGATCTGGTAATTGCGCAAACAGACCTGTTGTGCTTAAAATTATTATTGATAATAGTGCTAAATTTTTCATTTTGTTTATTATTTAAAATTAATATGTGATCTACTTATTTTGATAGCCACCATAGTATTTTACCGGTGACCAATTGGGGATTACTTCCGGTAATTTCGGATTCATATTTTGGTATTCTTGTGAACCGTACACTACGTTTCCACCAACCACGGTCAATACCGCTTTTAAGTCGTTGATTTGCTTTTCCGGGATTGTGAAATAGTCGTTTGACAACAATGTAAAGTCTGCATACATGCCTTTTTCTAAAGTCCCCTTTATGTTTTCTTCTTTGGATACCCAGGCGCTACCTTTAGTGTATAGATATAAGGCATCTTCTCTGGAAAGCAGATTGGATGCTTCGCTTAATTGAAAATCACCAACTGTCTTTCCGGAAATTAGCCAGTATAGTGCGGGCCAAGGATTGTAACTAGCTACACGTGTTCCATCGGTACCGGCACCCAATGGAATCCCCATTTCCATAATTTTCTTAACTGGTGGTGCTTGTTTTGCTTTATCGACACCGTGGCGTTCAACAAAGAATTCACCTGCATATGCCATACGTGCTTGTACAGCTATCCCACCATTAAGTGCCTTAATGCGTTTCAGTTCATTTTCCGAAACTGTCTCTGCATGATCAAATAGCCAACGTTCTGACATTAATTTCCCATTGGTTTCTTTGTTTACTTCTTCGATAACATCCAAAATGTTTGCGATGCTTTCACCGTATGTAGCATGTATTCTAAAAGGCCAGCCATTGTCTACGTGAAGTCGAATAACTCTTTTAATATCTTTCCTCCAAGTAGGTCTGTCTTCTAACAGCGGTTGCGGTGCTAAAAAGTTTTCGAAATCTCCTGCGCTCCACGCCAAAAATTCACCACCACCTTCAAGTTCATAACCATGATCCAAATGAATCTCACCATTATGACCAACTCTGTTGTTTGTCATCCACTCTTGGAACTCCGTATATTCTGCACCTTTATTTTGAGGAAATAAATAATATGATAGTCGTATTGGCATTTCACCTGCATCTGCAAGTAGTTTTGTGCCTGTGTAATCTTTCGGAAATTTATGGCCACCACCACCTGCATCAATTCCGCTTGTGATTCCTAGACTATTTAATTCTCTATAAAACTGTTTTGTGGAGTTTACCATTTGCTCTTGTGTAAGAGGAGGTAATGCTCCAATACGAGCATATAATATGGTAGGGTTGGGTTCGGCCAATAGGACTCCTGTTAATTTTCCATTAGCATCTTTTTCAAAGGAGCTTCCCGTTGGTGCTTTCGTATTCTTATCTATTCCCAAAGCATTTAACCCTGCCTGGTTTAACCAAGCTCTGCTATACAAATACAAAACATACGTTGGAACATCTCCGGTAGCTTTGTTAATTTCTTGTGGTGTGGGGAATCTTTTTTCTTCAAATTGAAACGGACTCCATCCACCAATTACACGTACCCATTGCCCTTTTGGTGTTCTTGCGGCCTGCTCTTTTAGCATTTGTAGAGCTGTTTTCAATGACTTTACACCATCCCAGCGTAGTTCGGCGTTGAAGAAACGACCACCTCTGGTCAAATGAAGGTGGGAATCATTTAAACCAGGTATAAGGGTTCTGCCATTGGCGTCAATGGATTTTGTGCTGTTGGATTTTAGTTTCAGAATATCTTCATTGGATCCTGTGGCTAAAACCTTACCATCCCTTACAGCGATAGCCTCTGTAATTGTCTTGTTATTATCCATAACGGCTACCTTTGCATTGGTAACAATTAAGTCCGCTGTTTCAGAATTGCTTTTAGTTTCCTGCTTACAAGACACTAGCGCCACAATAAAAATTAAAAGTAGTATAAACCGTTTCATCATTTTTTATTTTTTAAAGCTCTCTACTTCATAGGAAGCAGAGAGCTTATCTATTAATCAATTAGTGTTTGTCACCACCTTCTTTAATCCAACCGCTCATTGTTGAGATATAGTCGATTCCTAAACCGTAAGCACCACCATATCTTTTGGCCAAGTTGGTTACCTCTGCATATTTACCTGCTCTGGCCCAATCCCTGTGGAGTTCCAATAGATATTGCATTGATGTGATTGGTACAACACCAGCTTGAATCATTCGTGCTACGGCCATATCGTGAGCTTCTTTAGAAACACCACCACTGGCATCAGTAACCACATAAACTTCATAACCATCTTCTAAAGCAGATAGCGCAGGGAGTGTTACACAGATTTCTGTCCAAAGGCCAGCAAGTACAATACGTTTTTTACCAGTTTTCTTAACAGCTTCTACAATTCTTTTATCTTCCCAAGAATTCATTGTTGTTCTGTCTATGTATGATGACTCATTTCCATAGTACTCTCTAATTTCTGAGAATAAAGGTCCACTGAAAGATTTTTCCGCTACCGTGGTTACAATGGTTGGAACATTAAATAGTTTTGCCGTGCCTGCTAAAAGCCCTACATTGTTACGTAAGGTTTGAATATCTATTGATTGTACGGCGAATGCCATTTGACCTTCATGGTCAATTAAGATTAATGCGTGGTCATCAGCGTCTAATAATTGGCTGCCAGCAAGTGAGGGGTCATTGTTTGGGTTTTGAGCAAAAACGTTCATCGTGATTGCCAAAAGAAATACGAATGTTAATTTTATTGTTTTCATTTTTAATTTAATTTGTGTCATTACTGACGGTTATATTTATTAATACATTGGTAATCTACATGCTATCGTTGTGCCAAAGGCGCAAGAAACTGATTAAGTGATGGTTACGTTAAAAACACTTAAATAAAACTTTCCGGTTTAATAGAATTTTCTATTATATGAGAAATAAGACGAGCCTTTGATTACTTCAAACCTCCAAATGATACCCTTCCCCTGTACCTACTTTGGATATAACCGTATTGATTCTTCTCTTCTTTTGTTGTTTTTTATTAAAACCTCATTGGAAAACAAGGATATTAATTGGTTTATCATTCCCATTTATTGATTTATTCCGTTATATGAGAAATAATTTACCTGCCTAATTGCAATCAACTCCTAATCGGTGCCTCCTCTTTTATCCATTTTTGCAATTTTTGTATGCATTGTTGGATTGTGGTATTGTGTTTCTCTAAAATTTCATTAGAGCACAATGGTATTCCCTACAGGCGTTGATTTTATCGCCAATAATATCAAATGACACTGCCAGGCAATTTTGAAAGCACTCTTCTGTGGTATTCGCATCATAAATGAATTCAAAAACTACATGGGTATCTCCATAGGAGATTCTACTCGGTTCATTTTTAAAAGCTTCTAAGCGCCTTTCATTAAAACTGGAATCTACCAGCTGCTCATTGGAGAATAACAAATCCGAAGTTTTATATGCAAACCCAACTTCAGGCAACCAAAATGTATAATCCTCGGTGAGCATATTTAAATAGGGTCCCCAATCCCTGGTTTCTATTGCATGGATCCAATTATCCAACGCTCTACTGGCAGTAAGCTCTTTATCCATCATTGATCTTTTTTGATTTTGCTTTATGTATAACAACATCCGCAAAATATGTTTCCACGTATTTTTTATTCCAAGGGTGATGCCATGAATTATTAAAAACAAATACTGGCGTAAAAAAAACAACCTATTTGCCTTAAGAACAGCAGGTTAAATAGTTTTATATTGAATTATTGAAAATATGAAGTAGAAAACGTACACTCAAAAAACCACGAAATATCATAGCGAAAAACAGATTTCTATGATATTTCGTATATTAAAAGAAACTCCTTAAAGAGTTCTAACCAAAACTTTCAGGTTATGAGTGGAATCAAAAAAGGGAAAAATGAAATAAAATCTTTTAGGAAAGACCAATCGAACTTAACTATTTCAAAACTGAGCTCATTGATTGCTTCTATACGCGATAGGGAAAAATTGTTCGAATTCATTTTTCAAACACTTAAACCTGAATTAGGATTTGATAATGCCACAATCCACCTATGGGAAAACCAAGGGGAAAATCTGTATGCATTCAATGAAATAAAATCAAATGTAAAAGGTAATGGCTATTTTAATTTTGAAGAATCCTTCTCTATAAAAGAGACTCCTTATGAAGAATGCTATAAGACTGATAAGATAAAATTGCTTGATTTTTCAAAACAAAAGAAAGAGATCCTTGATTTGCCAAGCTTCAAATCATTCGAAAACAAAAAATATGCTGAAGATTTAATCTTACCTCTATTTTTCAAGAATAACAAAATAGGTATAATCGAGCTTTTTGGCAACAAAAAAGGATGCTTAAAAACTCTTGATTTTGAGTTATTGGAAGCTATTGGCACACAACTGGCCATTGTTATTTCCAACATTCTTATTCAAGAAGAAAACCTGAAAAGGCAGAAAGAAAAAGAAATACTATTAAAGATCAGCCACGCGATGACGACAATAACTGAAAGAGAAGATCTTTTTCAGTTAATAATGGATCAAATTCGTCCCATTATAAATTTTCAAGATGCGGTGGCCGTAGAAGTGAATCCTTCTAAAACACACCATAGAACATTCTTGACAGTATCTCCAAACGTTACAAAAGAAAATTCAAAGTATGATAAAGTAGTGGGACAATGGCTCCCAGTAGAAGGAGATATCGTATCGTGGACACTAGGCCAATCAGAAGATATATTCTTATCTAACACAGATGAATTATTAAAGTTATATCCGGATAGTATTATTGCCAACCTAATGAAAGAGAGCTCATTAAACCACTCCTTAATATTAAAACTTTACTCAAGTGGAATTTTAAGGGGCTTCATTGTATTTCATTTTGCGGAGAAACCACAATTTAATATTGAGAAAACGAATGTTTTTAAAGAAATAGCCAACCAAATATCTATGGCACTGCTTAGCATTTTAACAAACGAAACTGTTTCACGAAAACAAAAAGAAAATGAAATACTATTAAGTATTGGTGAGGCCATGATTGGTATTCGAGATAGGGATGTCCTTTTTGGTTTTATAATGGAACAAATTCGTCCAATTATAAGTTTCCAAGATGCAGCAGTAATAGAAATAAATGACGAAACAACCCATTACCATCTTTTTCTGACCATGTCACCAGAATCTACTAGAGAACATCCTACTTATAAAAAGGTTATTAGAAACTGGATTCCAATACAAGGTGATCTGATAGAATGGATGTTGGAACAAAAAGAAGATTTATTTGTAAGTCATATCGATGAATTATTGAAACTCTATCCCGAAAGCAGTATTGTAAATACCATGAAGGAGATTTCCTTAAATCATTCCTTAGTATTTAAACTATATTCCAGTGGGGTTTTAAAAGGGCTAATCATATTTAGCTTTACGGACGAGCCTAAAATTGATTTACAAAGAACGGATTTTTATAAAAATATTGCTAATCAAGTATCAATGGCATTAGTTAATATTATAGTAAATGAAGACATTCTACGAAGACAGAAAGAAAAAGAAATTCTCTTAAGTATTAGTGAAGCCATGCTGACCATTAGAGATAGAAAAGACCTTTTTCGTATTATGACAAGTAGAATTCGTCCCATCATAAATTTTCAAGATGCTACTGTAGTAGAGGTAAATCCAAATAAAACCCATCACCGTCCTTTTTTATCCATATCACCAGAATCTACTAGAGAACATCCGAATCTTGATAAGATTCAAGGACAATGGCTACCTATAGAAGGTGATGTTGTGTCCTGGGCATTGGCAAAGGAGGAGGAAATAGTGATAGGTCATACGGATCAGTTAATAAAAATCTACCCGAAAAGTATGGCACTTAAACTAATGAAAGATGCTTCATTAAATCATTCTCTTATTTTAAAATTATATTCAGATGGGAATTTGAAAGGACTCATCGTATTTCACTTTACCGATGACCCAAAAATCGACCTACAAAGAACCAGTCTATATATGGGTGTTTCCAATCATATATCAATGGCAATACATAATATTTTGTCCAATGAGAATATTTTAGAGCGTGAACAGATAAAAGCTTTAAGGGCGAAGCTTGCTTTGGCGATAACTGCCAAATCCAATTGGCCTTCTAGATTCGAGGAGATCATGAATTCTTTGAAAGAAGTAATCCCTTTTGATTTTATAAGCTTCGTCTTGGATACCGAAGGTGATTTTGATAAAGGTTATGCTTTTGAAAAAATAGGTTTTGACGAATATAGGTCCATAAGTGCAGATGCATTTTATGAGCAATCTGGAAAAACCGATGTGGAATATAAAAAGATGCGCAGTAGGCGCCCGTACAAAGAGTCAAAAATATTCAATGGTGAAGATTTCATTGAAAATATTGAAAAAGACGAACTAAAAAAGGCGATTAACAGAATCTTTCAAGTAAACTCTAATCTTAATATCCCTCTTAAACTGAATTTAAATGGGTTTTTTCAATTATCATTCTACAGTAAACGGACCAATATATATAATAGCGGGCATCTAAACCTTATGAACCAACTCATGGAGGCTATTATTCATCCACTTGAAAAAGTATTGGCCTATGCGCAAATAGAGCAATTAAACAATCAGCTTAAACAAGAAAAAGACTATTTGCAAGAAGAAATTAAAGGCAATCATAATTTTGAAGAAATTGTAGGAAACAGCAAGGGAATTAATCAAGTTTTCTCAAAGGTAAGTCAGGTTGCCCATACGGATAGTACCGTATTGATTACCGGCGAAACAGGAACGGGAAAGGAGCTTATAGCTCGGGCCATACATAACCTTTCGTCTCGTGAAAAAAAACCTTTGATAAAAATAAATTGTGCCGCATTACCAGCACAATTACTAGAATCCGAGTTGTTCGGTCATGAAAAGGGCGCATTCACAGGTGCTGATAAACAACGCATAGGTAAGTTTGAGCTAGCTGATAAGGGAAGTATATTTTTGGATGAAATCGGTGAATTGCCAATTGAATTACAATCAAAATTATTACGGGTTATTCAAGAAAAAGAATTCGAACGTCTAGGAAGCAATAAAATTATTAAAGTTGATACACGCATAATTTCGGCAACCAATAGAAATCTGGAGGAAGAAATTTCAAAAGGAAATTTTAGATCCGATCTGTTCTTTAGGTTGAACGTATTTCCTATTAAAATACCTCCTTTACGGGAAAGACCAGAGGACATACCTGATTTGGCCATTCATTTTTTAAGAAAAAGCTCTAAAAAAATCGGTAAAAAAATAACCAGCATTTCAAGTAGCTCGTTAAAAAAATTAATGGGTTATGATTGGCCGGGAAATGTAAGGGAATTAGAGCATATCATAGAAAGGTCCATACTCCTGAATAAAGGAACGGCCTTATCTGTAAATATAGAAAAACGTAATATGGACAGAGATAGTGGCGAAAAACCTAAAGGGCTTTTTCAAGTAAAAACGCTTGAAAAAGCAGAGCGTGAATTCATACTTAAAACATTAAAATTTTGTGGTGGAAAGGTTCGTGGCCCTGGAGGTGCATCTGAATTGCTGGACGTTAACCCGTCAACTTTAGATTCCAGAATAAAGAAACTAGGAATATCCAAGGTCCATATTTTCGAGGATTAATTCAAAAATGACTCCTTAATGACATAGGAGAGCTGGTTTTAAGCGCTTTGTTTTTTGTAGTTCATGAAAAAATTGATCCATATATTTCTGGAAATCCTCATTATTATGGGCAGTAGGATTATCATGACCAAAACAATTAGCAAATATGTAACGACCAAAGCAAAATCAAAAATAAGGAAGGATAAAACAAATGTGATTCCAGCAAATATGAGGCCAACAGGGTAGCTAACGTACATGGCACCAAAAAAGAAAGACGGCTCTATTTTGTATTTAGTATTGCAGTGCCCACAACGTTCTTTCATCTTAAGCGTTTTCAGTAATTTATATGGGTTTCTCTCAGAATACATGCTTTCATTTTGACAAACAGGGCAGGTTCCGGATATAATACTATTGATTTTTGTTCCTTTTAAAAGTTTCATGATATTTTATATATTAATACGTGCTTATTAAACACCTGTAGATTTTAAATTCCATTTTTCTTAAAATAATCGGCCAATAGGCGATTCCTAAAAATTGGGACTGATGAAAAATACTCCACCAGCCCCAATTAACACTATTGACCAAACACAAAAACTATTCTTTAATAAACTGAAGGTCAATAATCAATTTGATGGTATCTCCAACTACTATACTACCTGCTTCTGTAACCGCGCTCCAAGTAAGGTTAAACTCTTTTCTGTTAAGATTACCTGTTATTTCAAAACCTGCCTTTGTTTGTCCATAAGGATCTACTGCAACTCCGTTGAAGTCAACATCCAGAGAAATTTCTTTAGTGATGTCCCTAATGGTCAGATCACCGATTAACTTACTGCCATCAAAAGATTTTGAATTGAACGTTATTTCCGGATATGCTTCTGCGCTGAAGAAATCGTCCGACTTTAAATGTGCATCCCTATCCTTGTTCTTAGTGTTGATAGATTCGATCTGTGCCTTGAAACTGAAATCTGCGTTAATAAAGTTGTCGTTTTCAGTTTCAACCGAAGCACTGATGTCTTCGAACTGACCGGTAACCGTTGAAATCATCATATGCTTTACTTTAAAGCTGATCTCGGAGTGTGCCGTATCAATGTTCCATTTTGTTTTTACTGTTGTTTCCATTTTTGTTTACTATATAAAATTAATATTTGATTTGATTTATTTTGATTTGTACTTATTGATTCATTGGGATTTCCATCAAGAGAATTTCAGCATCGGTATCTGCTTTGATGTCTAATTGATTGACATCCCATACACCAAAACCATCTCTTTTATTTAATGATTGATTGTTGATTGTGACGTCTCCATTTAGAACAAATACATAGACGCCGTTTCCTTTTGGATTATTTAACCCATAGGTCAATGCTGTGCCTTTGTCAAGATTGGTCATATTAAACCAGGCATCTTGATGGATCCAAACACCTGCATCTTCAGGGTTTGGTGATAGTACTTGTTGAAACTTGTTTTTCCGGTCCGCAACATCCAGTGTTATTTGATCATAACGGGGTGTAACGTTCTTTTGGTTTGGGAACACCCATATCTGAAGGAACTTTACCTTTTTGTCCTTGTTCTTATTGTATTCTGAATGCGTGATGCCCGTTCCGGCGCTCAATACCTGAATATCACCTGATTTAATTACAGCAGTATTTCCCATACTATCCTTATGTTCCAAATCCCCTTCCATAGGGATTGAAATGATTTCCATATTCTGGTGCGGGTGTGTGCCAAAGCCCATACCTGGCGCAACAAGATCATCGTTCAATACACGCAAAACACCAAAGTGCATTCTTTCCGGGTTGTGGTAATTGGCAAAACTGAAGGTGTGTTTTGATTGCAACCAACCGTGGTTAGCATCTCCTCTTGTGTCTGCCCTGTGAAGTACTGTATTCATAGTTTTATATTCTTTATTAGGTAAATGATTATATCCAAGTTTTTCATTTTGAACATCGTTATCGTTCTTTGTATTGCTTTCCTTTGCAAAAGCGGATAATCCTAAAATGGAAAGTGAGCCTCCTGCAATTGTCTTTTTTAAAAAATCTTTACGTTTCATTTTAATTTCGTTTGACATATTATAGGCTATTGTTGTGCCAAATGGCTAACCGTCTATTTATTAGTGAATTACACTATTTACATCAATCCAAACTGTTCCTAATTATTAGAAATTTCTATTATATGAGAATGTATGCCTATTTTTGATTGTTAAACGCAATGGGTATGGAAGGTGAAATACAGGAATCTTTAGTAAAAGAATGGCTCGTTGAGGCCCTACCATATGAGGTTATGTGGATGGATGAGGAAGGAAGGATCGTATATGCCAACACTAAATTTTGTGAGCGCCTAGGGTATAGGAAATCGGAGATAGTAAAGCTTTCCATCTTTGATATTAATAGTACCGTAACCCAAGAAAGTTGGAAATCTCATTGGGGAATTGTGAAAAAAGAGAGGGTTCATAATTTCAAAGGAACCCACAAGAATAAAAGCGGCAAGTTTTACGAAGTTGAAGTTTTTGTTCAATATTTCTCAAATAACAGAAAAAATTTAATCTGTGCTATCGTCAATGACATTACACAGTCTAGTTTTTATAAAAATTTAATGGATAGTACCCAGACAATCGCTAATGTTGGTGGGTGGAAATTGAATTTACAGGATGGGTCGTTGATCGCAACGGCTGAAGCAATGAATATATTTAATACAGATGATAAGGATGATTTATTACCGGCAAATATCATTCATTATTTTACTGATCCTGAAAGGGTGAAAGATCTATTGCGTGGTGTGATGCGGAATGCAGCGTCTTTTGATGAAATTTTAGAAACTAAAACGCAACCTATACGGTATATCAGAGCAGTTGCCAAACCTGTATTGAAAGGGGATAAGGTTTATAAAATATTAGGTGTTTATCAAGATGTTACTGAACAACAGATTAAGGAAAATGCACTTCAGCTGTATAAAGAGGTCATTGATAATGCCGAAGATTTGATATATGTATATAACAGGGATGGGGACTTGTTACATTATAGCGATTCCTTGATCAAACAATTAGGGTTCAGCAAAAAACAATTGGACAATTTTAATATTTACGATTTAGATCCATCGATTACCGCAGAATGGTGGTCTTCCCATTTTGATGAAATTGTTTCTAAAGGCTCATTGCGTTTTGAGTGGTTGATTGTGAGAAAAGATGGAACAAAATTTCCTGTTGATATTACCGCTAATCATATATGCTATAATAATGAAGATTTGAATTGTGCCGTGGTCAGGGATATAACAGAAAGGAAGATGCGGGATTTAAAGCTTTATGAAGCACTTGAAGAAATAAAATCATTAAAAGAACGTCTTGAAAATGAAAATGAATACTTGCAAGAGGAAATTAGCAGTAAGATCAATTACAAAAACATCATATGTAAGAGTGATTCCTACGAAAAGGTATTAAAGCAAGTGAATCAAGTAGCACCAACGGATACTACTGTTTTGATTACCGGCGAGTCCGGTACGGGAAAGGAATTATTAGCAAGTGCTTTACATACCAATAGTCTGAGAAAAGACAGGCCACTGATAAAAATAAACTGTGCAACCTTACCCAAAGAGCTTATTGAGAGTGAGCTTTTTGGACATAAAAAAGGTGCTTTTACGGGTGCTGTTGCAGACAAAGTCGGTAAGTTTACTTTGGCACATGGTGGTACTATATTTCTTGACGAAATAGGTGAGATGCCAATTGATTTGCAATCAAAACTTTTACGTGTATTGCAAGAAGGTGAATTTGACGAATTGGGCGGCTCTAAAACCATAAAGGTAGATGTTAGGGTAATAGCCGCTACCAATAGACAGCTCGAAAAAATGATAAAAGAGGGTATGTTCAGAGAAGACTTGTATTATCGTTTAAACGTTTTTCCGATTCACAACATTCCCTTACGTGCAAGAAAAGAAGATATTCCATTATTGGCACAGTACTTTCTTGAGAAATATTCAGCAAAGGCCGGGAAGGCCTTTAAAAGGCTATCCAAAAAAACCATTGAAGCCTTGATGGCCTATAATTTCCCGGGGAACATTCGAGAATTGGAAAATTTAATAGAAAGAGCCGTGATCGTCGAAAGTGGCACAACTTTGAATCCTGGACAATGGATGCCAAAAACGGATGCCTTTATGGTTACCGACGATTTTAAGTCTTTTGAAGCGATGCAACGCGATTATATTATTGAAATTTTAAATTATACGAATTGGCGCGTTAGTGGCAAAAAAGGTGCTGCCACCATATTGAATATGAAAGACAAAACCCTTTTTGCCAAAATGAAACGCTTAGGGATTGAAAAACAGGTAAGTTTAAAATCTCAATAATTCTGTTTGTATTGTCCTTTCCATTTGGTTTTCTTTTTACAAACCTTATGTAGGTTTCTAATTTCTCTATTTGGAATTTTGAAAGGACAGTATCCAGAAGGGAAGATTAAATAATTTCATCGCTTAAGTTCAAATGGAGGATATCCCGTAAATCGAACTTTTTTAGGGACAACGGCTATTTTCTCTCCGTTTTTTGAAACGGCCGGTTTGGGTGACTATCAATATTGACCAAGATTTATTAAATCACCAATATACCGGATACAAGGATAATTAAAGACCATATTCCATTGGGGTAGTTGTCAACTGGAAAACCGCTGTATCCAATAAATGAATCAATCCCCGATATTGCGAATGGCAAAATCCAATACGGGATCCCTTCCGTTGACCCTATCGGAGATGGTCGGCCGTACACTGTGGTTGGGCAATAAGGGACAATCGCTTTGGGCTTGAATCATGCCCTTTAAGGCAGTAAACGCGCGGTATTCCCATAATTTCCTGATAAAATTCCGGCAAACGCCCGAAAACAGGGAATTATTCTTAAATTACCGCTGTAAACCGTAGCTTTTTACAAATCCTTAAATTCGAAAAAGATGAAAACCAAAGTAATCCTCTTGATGCTGGGTGCCGCAGTTCTCCTTACGAGTTGGCAACATTCCACATCGACAGACGCTCCGAAAATTAAAAAAGGCATGATCAAAGTGACCATACTATATCCGAACAGTGAAGGGAAAACATTCGATCTGGACTACTATGCCAACAAGCACATGCCCATGGTGGCCAATTTGTTGGGCGATTCCCTAAAGTCGTTCGCGATCGACAAGGGAATAAGCGGCAGGATGCCCGATGATCCCGTTCCCTATTTGGCCATTGGGTACTTGTATTTTGACAAGCTTTCGGCCTACCGAAATTCTTTTGCGCCCCATGCGGAGCAAATCGTCGGGGACATCCCGAACTATACCAATATTCAGCCCGTGCTCCAAATTAGCGAAATATACCAATAGGCTTGGGCCAGGGCAGTGGAGTAGGGGCCATAGGGCCCCTTTGTGTTGGAAATGATCAGTAGGGGTCAGTGTACGGGTCCCGGGCTGTTGAGGCCTTCTATACCCAGATGTCTTCCCCTTGCGGTAAGTTGGTAGGCGATCCTGGAGACCGTTGAGCCTATTCCCTTTACGCTCAGGGTAAACTTAAGGCGAATCCTTTCTTCATCGGGTCCAGGGCTATCCGGACCGCCGATGGTATCCCAGACCAAATTGCTGACGGCCCATCCGGCCTCATCGACCTCGTCCCAATCGCTGTTTTGAAAATACGCGATGGTCACGAAGGGTACGACACTGCCGACATGTCTCCACCAGGGACCGACGACAAGGCGTACATCGTACTCCGTAAAAAATTCGTCCTTTTCACCTACGGCACCCCGTATCACCGTTGCACCGGAGAGCACCACATGGTCGCCGGCAGGACGCTTTGCCTCAAATTGATAGCGATGTTCCTTTTCATAACCTAGGGGGAACTGGGGTTCAATAATTGTCATGGCTTCTCGTTTTTGTATTGCCAAATAAAGCTACGAACCAAAAATCCCTGTACCTCTTTGAAATGTGTGATCGGCTACTGTTACTGTATAACTTGCAGTATTTTAGCATTTTATAAGTTTAAATACCGTCGCCCATCAACAGGTTTCGCAATTACCGCCCGTCCAAAAGTCGGATGCTCACTTTGGCTTCGTAGCGCACGTGCTCAACCCAAAAGGGGCATAAAGTGGGCAGAAACTTATGAAACTCGTGAGCACAAAGACCCCTGCCAAAATGAGGAGTACTACACCAAAGGTGCCACTTATGGTTCCCGTGGTATAGAGCACGGCTATGATCGCAGCCAAAACAAGTCGAATAATCCGGTCCGCAGACCCCATATTTTTTTTCATGGTACATAGTTTTAATTGAACAAAAATTCCACGGGCAGGACAAGACCTGTTAGCAAGGAGATGCTGACGATGCATACCACCAGAAGCTTCAGTGCCTTCTTGCCCATGTTTCTTTTTATCAAAAGTACGTCGTGAAGTTGGACTGTAAGGTGACTTTGGTCACATGGGAACGGGATAGCTTTGATGACATGGCCTCAAGTGCAAAATAGGGGACTTTTTTAGAAATCGGGACGCAGTTTTGGCACAGGCTCGGCGACCCTTATTTTTTCATTATTTCCTGCAGTTCCCTGATCGTCCAATTTTCATCCTCTTTTATGAACAGCTCGAACATGGCAGCGTGGCTGGATCCGACCAGGACCATGATCTTTTCATCGGACCTGGTGGTCTGTTTTTGGACCAACGACCACATATACAGATTTCTCCTGAACCATTCGGCGGTTAAAAGCGGCCCGGAAAAATCATCTGGTTTTCCGGCCAACAGCATTAAATTATTGTGAAAATGATTGGAAAAACGGCGAAGTTCCCGACTGTTGAGATAATAGGTAAGTTCGGTAAGTGACGCTCCGGAATCAATTTTGTCATCAAATGCCACTGTAATTTTGGAAATACCGTCCTCTATCTTTGCCCTTAGTTCGGACTGATCGTTTTCTTCAATAGCATGCATAACCTCCTCAAAAGGGAAGGGGGTGGCATAGTCAATGCCATGCACGGTTTTTAACTTGTTCTTTTTTGCTGCCCGAAATGCCAGTTGGAATATTTCATTTTTAAGATAAAAGTCCGAAAGACCATCGTTTTTGAAATAGTTGCCCTCTATGTACAGTTGATATAGGGAATCCAGTTCCTTTTGCTCGTCATAGGGCCATTCCACGAATATTTTGGTCGGATCGTACATTTTAATACGGGCCGCGATTTCTTTTAATTCCAATTGGGACTTTTCGTTCAGAATGTCAAATGACTTGGTTTTGGCCACATCGGCTCCGGGGTTGTTGTAATGGAACGTGCCGACAAGCAATACTTCCTTGCCGTTCACTTGTTCAACAACTTCTGTTGGTGCGCTGTTTTCCCCTTTTTTACAGCTAAAAATCAAAAACACAAGCGATAATACGAAGCAGTTTCTCATTGTAGGTTGACCATTGGTGATTTCCTAGCTGTTCTGGACCGCTTTTTTGGTCCATTACCTATACAGACGTTCAAATCTTTTAAAGGGTTGTCCAGGGTCTTTTTATTTTTGGCAGTGAGGTGTTTCCGTAGGGCCTTTTAAGGCAAAGGGATGCAAAAACAAACAAAGTACCGGTACTGGAATACACGGACATCACCAGACGAAGGCCATTGCCCATTTACGGATGAACGGTATACGACCCCTTGGATATTCACACTGCCATATATTTTAGATCAAATCAACTGCTCTAAAAAATCTGCAACCACAAAGGTCTTGCCACTGTCTTCAGCAGTAACAGCCGCTCTGTACACTTTTGCCGTATCTGTAACTGAAATCCCTTCTGTGCTGTCCATACCCATCATTTCCATGGTCTCTTTTAAAAATGAGGGACTGATCACATTTACCTTTATGTTATTAGGTATTTCCAGTGCAGCGGCTCTTACAAATCCTTCCAGACCGGCATTGACCATACTGACCGCTGAACTGCCCTCCATAGGGTTCTGTGCCAGGACACCGCTTGTGAGCATAATGAACCCATTTGGTTGGAGATGTTTCATGCCGACCCGCACCAAATTGACCTGCCCCATCAGTTTATTGTCCAGGGCAAGTCGGATATCCTCATCGCTTTGGCCATCCAAGGGCCCAAAATTTGCCACGCCGGCTGTCGAGATTACACCGTCGATTTCGGCGATGTCGTTGAACATTTTTCGAATGGATTCTTTGGAGCCCAAATCAACGGTGAAGTCGCCATCCCGATAACCTACCACGATCAGATCGTGCTCTTCCCTTAATGTTTCAACAACTGCTCTTCCAATGGTGCCGGTGCCACCGACTACTACTATTTTCATATTTTTCTTTTTAGTTTATCAATAAAAAAATTTCTTTATCTACCTGTACAACCAAGGACGTAACCATTTGGTAAGGCCTGGCATTACTGGGTACGTCATTAAGGTCGAAATAATGATAACCTCAAAAAACAGTCCCAGTTCAAAGGGTAGTTTTCCAAAACCGGGAACCAACCAATGAAACAACTTCCCTACAATGATGATCAAAGGGTATACCGCGATAATGCCCAAAAACACTTTTTTATGGAAAGGGGGTTGCCTCACCGTTGATCCCCTTTTATGGAAAAAGATGTCCAAGCCTTGGTGCAGGCTAACTTTAGGAGCCGATTCGGTGTACTGCCCAACTTCCCGTAAATACCTTTTTAATGTGTCAGAGTTTAACCAGTGTTGCAGGTTTTGGTTTGAATCGAACTGAAATAGGGTGAAATATTCGTTTTGTACCCCTTCATGTCTTTTTGAGGAAACACCCACGAAACCGTTTACTCTTCGAATTTCGGAAATGACCCTATCTTGCCAGTCCTCAAATGCTGTCCGATGACCGGGTTTCACCCTGTCAAACACCACTACGGAAACTATACCGGGATTCTCTTTCATTAGATCTTGTATGAGGCGGTAATGGAAAAATAGGTAAGACTTCCACCATTTTGTTCCTTAATGAACCTACCGGGAACCAAACATGAAAATTCTCCGCTGAGATTTAAATGAGGGCCAAAAACCCATATGGTATTGACGCCAAACTCTTGTCCGATGAACCTATGATCATTGGCGCTTCCGGGAAATAGCAGAAATCCGGCCGGTGCATATACACCGTCGTCGGTACTCGCCCTCCAAAGAAAGTCCCAATTGAGACCTGCTCCGATCTTATCCGTAAAATTTAAGCGAACAGAGGGATGGATATCGAATAGGTTGGTAGGCGCTATGGTACTGCTGAGCCCAAAGTAAGTGGGGTTGGCAAACAGGGAATTAAAACTATTGTGTTTGTCGTCATTGATGTCCTTGTCACCTGCTATATAGTCCAATTTCAGTCCCAATACGGGTTTAAACGGCATGTTTTGAAAAACATAACGGTAGTCCAACTCGGCGGCGAAGGAAGAAATGGTATGGTCCCCGAAAGTCCCGAACTGATACATCAATTCCGTATTGTAGTGAAATCGCTCACCGTTCTTTCCAGACATTCTCAGACCAAAGGTATGCCTGTTCTCTTCGGCGGAACCCGCTTCATAGGTCGCCTGTTTTCTGTTTAATCCCAGGTAATACAAATCGGTAAAGCCATTGCCATTTGTTATGAAAAACTTGCTGTACACGCCCCAAAATCCCATATCCTTGTTCGTCCTGTCATTGAAGACCTCGAAATTCGGCAAAACCTCCCTGCCGTAAAAAGCATCGATGGAGGTCGTATTCCTCTCATATTTCAAACGCGCTGCATCAAAGCTCAGGCGAATATTGGGACCTTCCCGCATACCTATGAGCCTGGAAATGCCATAGCTCATTTCCTGTCTTCCCAAGCGCAGGGAAAGAATGGCCCCTCCCCATTTTATTTTGGGTTCAACAAAGAGTTGGTGCAGTGCCAAGGGATCGTCCTGTACCGGGGTGTTCCCGGCCCTGGATAGCATTCCGTGATAGAATTCACCGAAGACCCTGAAATGATCTGTTAAGTTGATAGAGGCGTTCAACGCCATTCTATGGGAATAGTAACTGTCCGTGCCATTGGTTTTCTGCAGGAACCGTTGGTCAAAAAATTCAAACCTTGGGCGATATTGCCCTCCAAAGGACAACCAGATATTTTCTTCCCTGTTTAAGGGAATGAACTTGATGGCATCAAACCTGCCTTTTGCCATATCAACGGTATCTGCACTTCTTTGCCTTAAATAAGCATAATCTTCTTCGGCCCTAAAAAAACTGAGCGCAGGTATATGTATGGTATCCTGCGCTACATTTTGTGCATGCAGCGCAGGTGGTATCCATATACATACCGTCCATACCAAAAGCCGTTTTATCCCTTGCGCCGCTTTCTTCATTCTTACTATATGAAACCTGGTCATTTTCATTTCATTTGGGATAAAATCGACGGGGCCTATGGTGTTATCTTCTTTCAGGTTTGGTACTGTAATCCATTTCTAGGGGCGATACGCCTTCTATGGGACCAATAAGTTGTTCCATTTGAAAACGGAAACGTTCGATCATATCTCTTTTCAGCATAAACCTGTGGAAATCTGCGGCCGATGTGTTGTAGCGGTGTACAGGTTTGTAACCTCCCGGGGTTTCAACATCCATACGTATGGGCCATTGTAACCACTTTCCCTGAAAATCCTTGGAAAGCATCCAGTTCAAATACAGTTTGGCGGCTGCTTTGTGTCTCGCCTTTTTTGGAATGGCCGCGGTCTGAAACCAGGTGAGGAAATAGTCTTCTTTGGGCAGCATAAAACGGGCCGGACTATTTGGAAAAGGGACAAAGGCCCATGAGGTCGTAAAACTTGCTCCGTACCACCCGTTATTGACCGCTACATAGGGCATTGAAGTACCGCGTACCCATGTTGGATCGGTAGCGACCAATTTTTCCAGATACTCCCAGCCATATTTTTGTTTTAAGTTCCAGAACTGGTACAATACCGCATCATCATCATGCGGATAGGTGAGGACGATCTTTCCCTTCAGTTCCGGATTCAGATAATCCATGGCATCCCGCGGTGCGTTGTCCCCATCGATAACATCAATATTGATCAGGTTACTGAAGGAAACACCAAAAAGACCTGTCCAACGGCCGTGGGGATCTTTATAATCAGGGTACACCTTATCCCAATCCTTTGGTTTGTAGGCCATCAACAGCCCTCTTTCCGTATAATGGTCATAATCATGTAGGGTCTGCAATTGAATGACGTCCGGTACATCTTCTTTTGCATCCTTTTCTAGGGCACTGTCAAAGCGGGGGGCGTGGTACTTGCTCAAATCCACTGAGTGGATTACTTCTATTTTAGGGAACCGTGCCTTGAACAGGTCCAGATAGTAATCTGCCTGGTCTGCCTTGTCCCCACCGGCCCTAAGGATAAGGGTACCACCTTCTTCAATGGCCTCGGTGTAGAGTTCATCCAGGGATTTTGTCTCCATTTCGGTATATTTTTTTGTTCCGGCTTCCTGTGAAAGGACCGTTGTGGCCATGGCCAAAAAGACCATGGCGCTTGTGATTGACTGTTTCATGATTTCAAGAATTTTGTGATATTGAAACACAAAACTAGGGTGAGCTTCCATGGTAAAAGTTAATGTAGATTAACTTCCATCTTTCGGCCCGGTTCCAGGGCCATATTGTACCGGGCCAAAAATGATTGCCCGTCAAGAAGTGGATGGGAGAGTGGAAACACTAAAAAGTAAGTATTGGTTTACCGGCCAGGGCAACCATTTTGATGGAGGTCTAAGGTTTACGCCTTAAATATTCCGCACGCATTTTACTGAAAAATTGGGGCGTAACGCCCAGGTAGGACGCTATATATTTTTGAGGTACCCGCTGTGCTATACCGGGATGTTTTGTCAATAACTGTTCGTAATTGTAGATAGCAGGTTTTGATACGCTATCGAGCATTCTCAATTTAAGTGCCTTGAACGCATTTCGGACCAAATTGACCTCGATAAAGGCAAACTTTTCGTTCTTCTGATAGAGCTCTTCCAAAACGGCGGATTTGATCCGGAACAGTTTTGTCGGTTCCAAACTCTGAATAGATACGCCCTCGAGATTATAGAATTTCCCGCCGCCGGCCCAATACTTCTCCGGAACAAAATTTAGCACGACCTGGTTTCCATTGTAATCGTAGGTATAGTTCATGAGCAGCCCTTCCATGACAAGGAAGGTGAATTTTGACAGTTGCCCGTTTTTTTGCAGAAATTGGTTCTTCGCTATTTCCACATATTCATAATGTTCTATGATATCACCAATTTCCCCAGGGCTAAAATCCGTATAATTTTGATAATAGTTCAATAGGAATTTTTCTTGTGGGTCCATGGCAATTGATCTTGCCCAAATATAGCAATACATAGAATATTTCGCCAGCGCACCTACCCGCGCAAAAGTTTAAAACTTCCCGGTCTTTAAAATTTATGGTGTACGGCCATATTGGATGACCGCCCTTCCGATCAAAATAACGTAAGTTTATATCTCAATAAAAAGGGGTCCCTGATCGAAATGAACTCAGCGCAAAAATTAAAATTTCCGGAAAACACTAAATTGCTAATAATACACGCAGACGATGCGGGGCTTTCGCATTCCGAAAATAGGGCTACAATTCAGTCGCTGAAGAAAGGAATGGTAAACTCGTATAGTATAATGGTTCCCTGCCCATGGTTTTATGAAATGGCCGTATTTGCCAAAAATAATCCCCAGTTTGATAACGGCATTCATTTGACCTTGACCTGCGAATGGGAAAATTACAAATTCGGACCTGTTTTACCCCTGTCCGAAGTTCCAAGTTTGGTGGACGGGAACGGCCATTTCTATAAAACGAGGGAACAACTTAGAAAAAATGCATCTCCCGAAGACGTTAAGAAGGAGCTTCAGGCACAGATCGAAAAAGCGATCCAATTCGGATTAAAGCCAACCCACATTGATTCGCATATGTATAGCGTTGGTGCAAGTCCGGCGTTTTTTGACATCTATAGAGGTTTGGGGGAAAAATATGACCTTCCCGTTTTGATAAATGAACAATTGATGAAAATGGTTGGATTGGACCCTGAATTGAATATCAAAGAAGGGGATTTTCTGATCGACAGAACCTATGTTGGGGCATTTGAGTATTTCGAGGCGGGCAAACTGAACGACTACTACGGTTCAATTTTGGAAAAGTTGACCAGCGGACTGAACCTTATCTTAATACATCCTGCATTCGATGACAACGAAATGAAAGGAATAACGGTCGATCATCCAAATTTTGGTTCTGAATGGAGGCAGATCGATTTTGACTTTTTTACAAGTGAACAAAACAGGTCGCAACTCCAGGAGCACAATATCGAGTTGGTTACTTGGAATGATGTAAAGAACAGGAAATGAAAAGTGCATTGCACGGGCTACGGTTAATACGGTTTAAGGGACTTTGAATTTAGAAGAGCGGTTGGAATCCGCCATAAACCATCCGTTTGGCATCAAAGACCATTCTAGAGGGATCGGTCAAGGGGGCAATTAAATCCGTCATTCTCGGATCGGTTGGGACCCGTTCATTTGCCAGGTCGCGCGCTTCTCGCGAGGCGAACACAACCCACCCAAATACAATGGCCTCATCTTCTTTTGCATCCACGAGTTCCGGAAAAGAACGTGTGCCTTCCAATTGTAGATCTTCACCAACATACTCAAAGTAGGCGAGTGCGCCATGTTCCTTCCAGATTTTTGCCACCGTTTCGGCCACACGCCTGTATTCGTTCAGGTGGATTCGCGGAACGGGAAGGACGAATCCATCTATATAGTTTGCCATGTTTTCCTTTATTTTATTCCGTTTGTGGTATGGACCGATCTATTGATTTTGATGCTGCATTTTTGACACTCACTTGCCTGTGTACCACGCTGCTGTTGCCCAACAAGGGTATACCCCAACTTCCTGCCGGATATATCAAATTTAAGAAATATAGCTACTGGGAATTACATTCCTATGAATTCCCCTGTTTCGGGACACCATTGGTGTGCTTTGGCCCTATGCCCTGTACCTGTTGAAATACCGGGATCATGATCCTTCTTTATTCCGCTCCGGCGGATCGGTTTGAATGTGACCGCACAAATCCGTAATTTGTTGGTTGTTGGTTTTTGCCGTAATTTTTAGGAGGCCGGCCCGGCTCGGATACTAAATGTATATCCCATGAAGCAATTGCGTTTACCCATCTTTACTTCCAAAATAAAGTATTACAACCTCAGGATCGTACCTCCGGCCCTGGTATATGACCAAGTGATGGAGCTTAAAAAGGAATTTGAATCCCTGTACGGAAAACAACCGCTTTCCGGATCAAAGCCCCATATTACCCTCGCGGCCTTTAAAATGAACTCAAAACATCAGGACCTTCTCATACAGGGTTTAGGGCAGTTGGGGCAAAAGGAGCCCTTCACATTGGATATAGACCAGTTTGATGTTTTCGAGGGTTCAAGAACCTTGTTCCTCAACGTTTCCAAGAACCAAGCGATCGAGGGGATACATCGGGACGTCCAAATGTTGCGCGATGATCATCTCAAACGAAAGTTGAAAGCGTTCTTCATTTCGGACAGCCCCCATATGACCCTTTCCAAGACCACGGGAAAGAAAATGCTGTACGAAAGCCTACAGCATTTTCAGAAAAGCGGGTATTCGGAGCAGATCGAGGTCAACCAACTGACCCTGGTTTCCCGATCAAAGTATAGGACCTGGGATTGGGAGCATCACATTGGGCTTTCCAAAAAGGAGTTATAGGGAGGTTTGTGGTCTGAACAAAGACCAATTCCATGCCGCTTTGAGGGTCTTGCAAGTGATCTAGCATCATTTAACCGCTCTTTTCGAAACCAAACACCCCCGTCCCGTTTAGAATGCCATACGCCCGAATGTTAGATGGGTTTTTCTTTCCTGTCCATTGATCAAGCGTTTTACGGCTTTCAACAGGGGGCTATCTGTTTAACGGTCACGTAGCGGAATACCAAAGCTTGGGGGAACGGAAAGGGCTCTTTTTCCACATACCGGGGTGGATTTCTATACCAGGGTATTCACCAAACCAAAGACATTTGCTGCGCCTAAAACCACTTCAAACCAGATACCCTGGATGATTTGTTTGTTCGGTCTTCCATCCGCGGCCATACTGATCACACGGCCCAGGGCAAATCCAAGAAAAAGCAGGGAGGCCACTACGAAGGACGTAAAGGTCAAGCTTGGAACAACGGTCCCCAAGGCAGTGAGGACCCCTCCACATAGCATAACGGCGCTTACCCCTCGCATTTCGTTCAACAGGTCCACATTGTTTGCCAGGGTAATCCCGGAATTCTTTAAATAGGCTTTTATGGGATTGCCCAATCGGGTTGCGCCTACAACAAGTAACAAAAGGGCGGATAGGGACAGGATAACGATTTTAATAATTTCCATCTTGATCGGTTTTTAAGGTTATTACGGTGCAAATATATAAGGTGGTAGTGACAATGGTGTGTCAGGAGTGATTTTTTGCTAAAGGCGAAAGAGCACTTCGTTTGACTTTTAAGGTCCCTGGCCCCATGAAATGCACTGCTCCATTGCTTTATTTTAATGGTCAATGCTCAATTTCATGGGTATCCCGAACACTGCTAAAGGTCAGATCCAGCAGTTTCCAGGCATCGCCTTCCTTTTGATAAAACTCGGTCACCGTAAACTCGTTGGATACGTCATTGCCGCGCACATGCGCCATTAGGGTGATGCGGTTCCAGAGTATGGCGGTGTCGTCCCCAAAAACTTCAACGGCCACATCGTGCACATCGGCCTTCTTGTACCAAATGCTCCCGGTTTCTATGATTTCGAGCTCCCTGTCCTTTTTCCAGGAGCCGCTCATATGTACAAATTTGGACTTGTCATGAAAAAGAGCGGCCAATTCGGCCACATTCTTATCGGCCATCCATTGCCATTTTAGTTTGGACAGTTCCTTGATTTCCTGTTCCACGGTGTCCGTTTGGGCGAAGGTCTGCGTGCCGGTCAGCAGTAAAAGAATTCCTATGATCAATGTTCTCATCTGATGGTGTTTTGAATGGGTTATAGATAGCACGTTTTAACGTAAAGTGGGTGCTGTTCCAAAAATACAACAGATTGAAAACAAACTACATACCTGTTTTACGGTTTTGCATACCCCAATTACGGATTTCGCGATCACCGTTTCCTTTATTGGGAACCAATGGCTTATCTTTAGGGAAAGATTGTCAGAGAGATGAAAAATGTGTTGCACATCCGTACCGTGGGCGATTACCTCAATTTGAGAAATCAAGAGGTATTGCACCCGCTGGTGGGCCTGGTCGATTTTACGAAGGTAGATGAAGCGGCGAAGATTATTAGGGGCCACGATACCATCCATTTTGATTGTTATGCCGTTTTCTTGAAGGATGCCAAGGGCTGTAAACTGAAATACGGGGGCAAATCCTATGACTACGATGAAGGGACCTTGGTTTTTGTGGGTCCCGGTCAAAAGGTGGGCTTAACGTACAACGAACCCAACTACCGTCCCAAGGGATATGCCCTGTTGTTCCACCCCGATCTGCTCCTGGGCACCGACCTGGGCCGTAAGATCCGTGACTATAGCTTTTTCTCCTATTCCACAAAGGAAGCATTGCATCTCTCCGCCAAGGAGCGCAAGGTGATCTTGAGCGTGGTCGAGAAAATACAATATGAACTGGAACAGAACCTGGACAAACACAGCAAAGGGCTCATAGTCTCCAATATTGAGCTTTTCCTGGATTATTGCATGCGTTTTTACGACCGGCAGTTCCTTACCAGGGAGACCGCCCACCTGGGCGCGTTACAAAAGTTTGATGGCCTGTTAAGCGACTACTTTACCTCTAAAAAACCGCAAAAAGAGGGATTGCCCTCCGTGGGCCATTTTGCGGAACAATTGCATTTGTCCCCCAATTATTTCGGTGATCTGGTGAAAAAGGAGACCGGAAAGTCCGCCCAGGAATACATTCAGGACCGACTGATCGAAGTGACCAAGGAAAGGGTGTTCGGCACGGACAAGTCCGTCAGTGAAATTGCCTATGAACTGGGCTTTAAGTATCCACAGCACTTTACCAGACTTTTTAAGCGACGGGTGGGGCATTCGCCCAGTGCGTTCCGAATGTTGAACTGAACCTGGAATGGGGTGGGACCAAAATTTAAGGAGCAATAGAATCCCTATCTTATCAGCACTAAAACCGGAACGATGCCGGTGAACCCTATGAGGTGTGGTATAAGGACATTAGGTTAAATTCATTGGAACAATAGCGGAAAGCCATGCTTGGCCACGGTTTTTATTTTTCACGTAAGATCCGCTCCATTTTTCGGCCTTTTGCCAATTCATCCACCAATTTGTCCAAAAACCGTACCTGTTGGGTCAAGGGGTTATCTATTTCCTCAATCCGATAGCCACATACTACCCCTTTGATCAGGTGGGCGTTGGGATGCAATTTGGCATTTTCAAAGAAGGTCTTAAAGGTGGCCTTTTCATCAATGAATTCCTGGACCCGTACTTCGTCATAACCGGTCAGCCACCGTATCACTTGCAGCAGTTCCTCGGTTGTCCTTCCTTTCTTCTCCACCTTGGTCACATAATGGGGGTATACCGAGGAAAAAGTCATTTTTGCCATACGTTCATTGTGTTCCGGTGTAACTTTCATTTTGGGAATGGTTTACTGTTGGTTGTTTTCATTTTTTGCCATAGCATCAACTACGCCTTTTCGAAGCGGTATAGGATCATACACCCCCTACCGCTACACTAAAGATAAATATTTAAGCTAATTATCTCAAATACGGGGTATAGGGCGTTTTACTGGACAAACCGTTTGTAGCATAATCCTTCTTTGTTTTATTTCTTTTAGTGGTGGGCCGGCCCGCGGTAGCTTTTAACGTAAGAGGAGGTGGGTTATGCCTGTTCGTGATCTTAATGAATCCTAGTATGATTTGTGTTTAAATTCTTAATAACTAGTTTATATTTATTTCCTGAACCCCAAGTTTTTTTTCTCTCATTACATATATTTGTTTTATATGGAATTAAAATATTCGGATATAAGAAAACAGCTTATTCAGAAAGAAAACCAATGGACAGATGATGGAACGGCTTATGTTACTCATTATTTGCAGTGCAGAGAAAATGGGTCATCAGAATACTATCAAAATGAGGCGCATAGCTATTTAGAAGATTTAGCACATGAACCTCAATTTAACTATGAGATTCCTTTCAAATATGATGTGCCTTTTCCACCTCCTGAAAAGCCATCTTTTAAATTTATTGATTTATTCGCAGGAATAGGAGGGTTTAGAATCCCTTTTCAAGAATTGAATGGTAAGTGTGTGTTTTCATCTGAATGGGATAAATATGCTAAAAAGACCTATGATGCGAATTTTGGAGAGGTGCCGTTTGGGGACATAACTAAAATAGATGAATCAAAAATTCCCAATCATGATATTCTGGTGGGTGGTTTTCCCTGTCAACCATTTAGTATTGCCGGAGTTTCAAAAAAAAATAGTTTAGGAAAAAAACATGGTTTTTTAGATGAAACCCAAGGCACTTTGTTTTTTGATATTTGTAGAATACTTAAGGAAAAGAAACCTAAAGCATTTCTTTTAGAAAATGTAAAAAATTTAAAGTCCCATGATAAAGGAAATACCTTTAAAATCATTGAACAAACTTTAAAGAAACTGGGATATATCGTTTTTAATAAAGTATTGAATGCAAAGTATTATGTCCCTCAGAACCGGGAGAGAATTTTTATAGTTGGTTTTAGCAAAGAATATTTCAATGAAAGTATCGTTTTTAATTTTCCTAAACCACCAGAATCAGAACATAGGATTAAAACGATATTGCAAACAAGTGTTCATGACAAGTACACTTTGACAGATAAATTATGGTCTTATTTACAAAACTATGCTCAAAAACATCGAGAAAAAGGTAATGGATTTGGTTTTGGCTTAGTAGACAAAAATGGGATTTCGAGAACTTTGAGTGCCAGATATTATAAGGATGGTTCTGAAATCCTGATACCTCAAGGAAGGGATAAAAACCCCAGAAGACTTGTTCCTGAAGAGTGCAAAAAATTGATGGGTTATCCAAGTAGTTTTAAGATTAAGGACATTGGAGTTTCTGACACTCAGTTATATAAGCAATTTGGTAACTCTGTGGCAGTTCCGGTCGTTCGAGAAGTAGCCAATGCAATGTTGTCTTTTATGAATCATGGTCCAAATGCCAAAGTTGAAACCTTTCCAGTAGATAATATTTATGAAGAAGTGCTTAATGAACAAGGGAAAAAAGTAGAGGTAAGTTCCTAACTTTTCTGTTTTGCATACCAAGTTTTTCTTGACGCTTAGTTGACTTCAATATATAATAAAAACTTATTTTCGACCTTTCCTGAAGTAGAGTTCCTATTTTCCCACATCTTTTCTCGGGATGATTAATTTTTCCAAGAACTATTCTATCCTGACATTAGGAGTTATTAAATGTTTAGATTCTTTATTAAGCAGTAGAAACCAACACTTTGTTTTGACCACTACTCTAAAAACAAATTAGGCGTCAATTTGCTTTGGTTAGGCTTATAGTCTTTCTTGTTTATCCCGTACTAAATGAATAAAATCGATTAAAGTAATAATTTGCTCGCGCTGTGCCATGGAATAGGTTTCCATTAATGGAGATGGAATGACGAGTTGCAAATTTTGCTCCTGCATTTCCGTAGTCTGATTTAAGCTTATTCCAGGTTCTAATGTTATTAAGTGTTTATTAGGTATTCTTTCCGCTTCCGATAGAATTTGCCTCCATCTGTCTTTAGCACTGGTTTTAACCCCAAGCATAGTTAGGAAGTCAGTATTAAAATTTAAATCTGCATAGTTATCAATACTTGGAAATAAGAAATCAGGCTTATTATTTCTTTCGGTTTTTTTCCCTCTTGAAAACAATATCTCATTTTCTCGAAAAATGGACGCTAAATGATTTTCAAAAGAATGCCCTGCTCTTGATTTTCTGCGATTATGAACACTAAGTGAGTAACTTACAAAATAATCAACGTTTCCATCAAAACCTAAATCAAGTCTTTGCGAAACAATATGGTTTTCTAAAGTTTTGAACAATACTTCTTCTCGCTCAAGCCATCTGAGTAAGGTAGTATCCGGCTCTTCAATTGCAGAAACATCTTCAACAGTAGAACGTGCATAGTCTGAAAAAATCGCTGTACTGGGAAATGTACTTCCAAACCTTGCCAAAAGTTGTGGAAGATAGTCTGGAGCAATATCTTCAACTTCAAAACCAAAGGTTGAAATGACATACCTGCCTGCAAAATTTAAAACTTGATCATCGGCAACAATATCTCTTATAATGAATCTATTAGCAACCTCTTCAAGTCCAAACAGCCATTTTATTTGCTGCTCTGCCGTTGAGCCTGCCGATGCGATAATAATTGCAAGCTTGTTTTCACCTGTTCTTCCTATTACAACCAAATCATCAACATTAGACTCAGATATTATTGAATTGGTAGTGTAGTAGAGTCTATATTCCGTACGAGTAGGATGATTGGCTCTTGCATTATACCAAGTTAAACTACCATCTTCGGCTAATATTCGATCAGGATTATCATCTAAATACAGAAACGTACCTTCAAAAGTAATCCTGTCATCACCGAAAATCGCTCGAAAACCATCAATTCCATTAAACTCATGTTGATTGGAAGCCCCTGGATTGATTTCTACCCTGCTCAATCTTTTTGCCCCAATTCCTGAAAAGTATACTGAAAGTTGACTCATAATTCAAAGTTATGAAAACTGTTTTCATACTAACAAGAATTACTGCAAAACATAATTTTTAACGATTATATGAGGCACAATGAACGGATTAAAGATTGCTGCTCAAAATACCAATTAAGCTAATCTTTAATTTTGCTACAGATAACACCAATTTAAAGCCAGCACAAATAGGTAATTTTGGATAGAAATTGTTGGCGTCACAATTTCAGAGATATAACTCAGCTAGTGAATTTAGCCCCCCACTATCTCGAGCCCCCCACTCGCAACCCAACCCTAATTTAACCTCTCCCTCCCAAACCCTCCACTTCAACCCTTACCCTCAAAAACCACCTCCAACCTTCCCCTCAATCCCACAATCCCCCAAAAACCACCCCCAATTTTCCCACCTATTACCATATACGCCCACTTATTACATAACATTTTTGTTCCATTTTTATTTGTCCAATATTGCCGCTGATCTGCTCCGGGCGACGGCCCGGGATTACCGTTCCCAAACAAGGGGAGCGTGAACACGGATAATGAACAAACCCATAGCTGAAAACTGAAATGAAACGGGATATACGGATCAATGGACTAAGGGAAATGTATCGATCGACACTTTTCGACAATGTGGTCCCTTGGTGGGAGAAGCATTCCATCGATCGGGAGTACGGGGGATACCTTACCCGCCTGGACCGGAACGGTACGGCCTATTCGGGCGATAAGGACATGTGGATGACGGCGCGGCAGATCTGGATGTTCAGCCATCTGTACCGCACACATGAAGAAAAGGAACACTGGAGGGAACTGGCCGGGCACGGGCTGGATTTTATGATGAAAAATGCCTTTGCGGAAGACGGAAGAATGTACTTCCGCCTAGACCGCCAGGGACGGCCCCTTTCCAAGGTCTTGAGCCTCTATACCGAAGTGTTCGCCACCATGGCCGTGGCGGAATATGCGAAGATCTCCCAAAGCAAGGAGCTTGGGCAACGGGCCAGGACCATGTACGATTTTCTGATCCCCAGACTGGGCCAGGCCTCCGATACCCCCATGCTGGGCTATCCGCTTTTCAGGGAGTTCCATCTACACGCCCATGATATATGCCGTATTACCGTGGCCAGGGCATGCCACGATATCCGGCCCCAAAGGAAGTTCGAGGACGATATCAATACCTCCATCAATTCGATCCTAAATCGGCACTGGAAAGCAAGGGAGCGCGTTTTTCTGGAAAATGTGGCCATGGACGGTACCGCCATGCTGGATCTGCCCGAAGGCCGCCTGTTCCACCCGGGCCACGTCATTGAGACCGCTTGGATGCTAATGGAGGTCGCGACCGAAAGAAAAGAGGCCTCCCTGATGGATACCGCTATCGATATGATGCTCGCTTCCCTGGAGCAGGGTTGGGACCGGGAATTTGGGGGCATCCGGTACCTGACCCACATCGATGGGACCCCCACCCATGCGCTGGAGGCCGATCTGAAGCTCTGGTGGCCGCATGGGGAGGCCCTATATGCCCTGCTGCTGGCCTATTTGCGCACGGGGCGGAAAGATTTGGAAACATGGTACATCAAGGTACACCGCTACACCTTTGACCATTTCCCGGACGAGGAACAGGGCGAATGGTACGGCTACCTCAATCGGGGGGGAAGCCCTATTTGGCAGGCAAAGGCCAATGGCTGGAAAGGATTTTTTCACCTACCCCGGGCACTGTTCCGGGCGTATCAGCTGCTGAACGAACCCCATGACCAAAAAACAGGGTGGTACCATGCATAAGCAGGAAACAACAGATCACCGGGCCGTCAGGACACCCTATTTATGGATGATCTGCGCCATAGCTTCCTTGGGGGGCATTCTCTTTGGTTTTGACACCGCGGTCATTTCCGCAACAGTGGCCATGGTGGAGGCCCAGTTTGGGCTGGACAAAATAGCCGTGGGATGGTTCGGAAGCTCGGCCCTGGTCGGCGCCATTATCGGATCTTTGGCGGCCGGCAGCTTGAGCGATTCCTATGGGCGCAGGCCGGTCCTGATCCTATCGGCCCTGCTGTTTTTTATTTCGGCCCTGGGCTCGGCCATACCGCCCTCCTTCGGGCTGTTGATCTCCGCCCGGCTGATAGGGGGCCTGGGTATAGGCATTGCATCGGTCCTGGCACCCCTCTACATTTCAGAATTGGCCCCTGCCAAGATCCGGGGACGCCTGGTGGCCTTTTACCAGCTGTCCATCGTAGTGGGCATCCTGCTGGCCTATTTTTCCAACTGGTCCCTGTTGCAGTTTTCAACCGCACATATCGCTTCGTTCGGAAATACGCCCTGGCTGCATAAAATACTGGTTTCCGAAGTTTGGCGGGCCATGTTCGCCGCCGAAATGATCCCCGCGGCCCTCTTCCTCGTTTTGTTGGGTGGCGTTCCGGAAAGCCCGCGATGGTCCATCAAGGAAGGGAAGGTGCAGAAGGGCTATGGGGTCCTGCTCAAATGCAACGGGGCCATAAAAGCTATGGAAGAGTTGCAGGCCATCCTCGATTCCCTGGCCCGGACCCCGGCCGCCTTTGGCGAGCTGCTCCGACCGGGCCTGAGAATGGCCCTGATCGTAGGGGTCGGACTGTCGGTCTTTGGCCAATTTACCGGTGTCAATATTATCGTCTATTACGGCCCGGACATTCTTCGGGATGCGGGTTTCCATTTTGACAGTGCCCTGAAATTCCAGCTGGCCATCGGGCTGATCAATTTGATCTTTACGGCCCTGGCCCTTTGGAAAATAGACAGTTGGGGAAGGCGCACCCTTTTGATCGGGGGCATGGCCTCCGTGGGCATCTCGCTCTTGGTCATAGGCCTGTTGTTCTCCCTGGCCGAGCCGCCCGGGATCTGGATCGCGGTGGCGCTCTGCCTCTATATGGCCGGTCTGGCCTTTTCCATCAATGCCGTCATATGGGTGTTGTTGGGCGAGATCTACCCGAATCGACTACGGGGAAGGGCCATGTCCGTGGCCACTTTTGCCAATTGGGGCAGCAATTTTGCCACTGCCTTTATTTTTCCCTGGTTTGTCGCAAAGATAGGAATGGACGCGGGCTTTTTTGTGTTTGCCGGTTTTTGCTTCCTGGCGGTTTTGTTCTTTAACAAATACGTACCGGAAACCAAGGGCAAAAGCCTAGAGGTAATAGAACGGTATTGGAACAGTAAAAAGCGATAAGGGAGGAGGAAAGGGAAAGGACGGAAGGAAAAAAGGAGAAAATGGCCCAAAACCAAATATAACGTAAAACGTCATATCATGAAGGAAATATATAGTTGCACCTTCTTTCTTTTTATTCCTTTGCTGATCATTGCGGGTAGTACGCAAAAAGGGCAGCTCCATTTTTGTGGCAGTGCCGAAAATGACCTTTACCAATTGGTATTGGCGGAAAATTTTGAGGTCTTCCGCTATGATAATCCGTTAAATGCCGTTTCCAATGCGCCTTCCGGGACAGCTGTGATCATCGCGGCGGGAGGCTATCCGGAGGAAATAACCCTCATCCCCGAAGGGGTCTATGAATTGGCAAGCCAAAAAAACATTCGGCTCTACGTAGAATATCCAAGATCGGTCCCCGGACTGGAAATTTCCGGAAAAAAGTATCATGCCCAGCTCGAAAGGGGAGTGGTGACCAGCTCCGTTTTTGGGGAAACGCTAAAACCGATGGCACGGAGACCAGGATCATTGAAACGGCCTCGTTACCCAAACGCCCCTTTCCTAGTGGTACGCGTATTGCCGTATTGCATCCCGGGGATACGCTGGAACATAAATTTGGCACCATGGCCGATTTTAGCCTTCCGGGAGATTATGCGGTCACCTTCTCTGTAGATATAGAAGATTTTAGACCTGAAAACAATAGTCTTCCCCCAATAGCTACCGGCAAGGTTGACGTGTATGACGGGGGCTTGCCCTTCCGGGAGCGTTTTGCAGGGCCGGGACAGACCCATTGGGGAAACAGGGTCGTTGTCCCGGGATCAACGGCGGCCACCTTTTTGACCAGTTCCAAGTTCGGAAGGATGTATAAAGGGCCCGGGGGCCATATTACTGCCGGTCTCAAGGACGAGACGGCCGATCTGCTCTTTACCCTGGATCTGTCCGACTATGACGCTTCACGGGACCGTTTGATGCTAAAGACCCTCCTGACCTCCTATTCCAACGAGGTTTCTCCAAATAACCAGATTTTTGTCCGTGGCAATGCGGACCTGCCCTGGCTGCCCCTATATAATTGGGGCGCTCAACAGGATGACGGGGTATCCAGGAACTTAATGATCACTACCATCAGTGAGGTACTGCAAAGCGGGGGCCAGCAATATGGGGAGGCCTTTCAACTGCGCTTTGGCCTGGAACAAAAGACCCACAACTTTAATTCGCTGATGGGGCTCAGGATAGGGAATGTGACCATTGGTTATATGCCTGATGTGGCCGTGGTTTCGGGAACGGTGCCGGAGGTGGATCCCCTTCTTGGCGATAGGGAACCCATTTCGATAACCATCGAGAACAAGGGAGGTATTCCGGTGTCCGGCATTCCGGTGAGCGCTCAGATCCGCTATATAGATGGTCCCAAGGAGCTGCAGTCTCCTCCTCCTTCCACGCAGGACATATGGGAAACGGCCCCTATCACCCTAGGACCAGGGGAGCGGGCCACCCATGAATTTACAAAGGCCGCCAATTTCGGCATACCCGGCAACTATGAGGTCACCTATTCCGCTGCCATGCCGGATGATGCGGATACCGGCAACGATACCTTGGCCCCGATCGCTACGGGCAAGATGGCGGTGCATAGCGGGCCTCTGCCTTTTAGGGAAGATTTTGAAGGGGCATTGGACAGCCTCAATGCCCGGGGCCGGGATATTGCCGTGGTCCCATGGCTGCAATCGGCCGCTTTCCTTACCAATGGCCCTAGTGGTCGTCTTGACTTTGTCGGTCGTCCGGGCGAATCCGCGACACGGCAGGGCAGGATAGGGGCCACTGCGCCCGAAGAAACGGCCGATCTGGTATTTACCCTGGATCTGGGCGTTTATGATCTTCATGAAGACCGGTTGGAACTGGAACTATGGGCCGCCTCGGACACCCGGGAAAACCGGATCGATGTCCGCGGCAGTGCGGACCTGCCCTGGTTGCCCCTATACGATTGGGAGTTGGCCACCAAGGAGCATATAAAGATCGGTACCATAGGCGAGGTGCTGCAGGAGGGTGGGCAACGGTACGGGGAAACCTTTCAGCTACGGTTCCGGCATCAGGGACCCGGATCCCTAAGGTTGGACGATATCGTAATCCGGAACACCACCCCAAATACTGCTCCGGAGCTGGTGACCGGTATCCCCGACCAACAGTTAACGGAGGGCTTTGGTACCCAGCGTATCGACTTGGTCCCTGTTTTTACGGACAAGGAGCAACAGACCCTGGCCTTTGCCGTAGCCGTAGCCGATACCCTTGTGGTCACCGCAGACATTGCGGATAAGGTCCTGACGCTTACCGAAGGGGCGCCCGGCACCACCACTATAACGGTCACCGCGGACGACGGTCACAGGGGCAGCGCGAACGATGTATTTGGGGTGGCGCTCATGGCCAATAGACCTCCGACAATAGCAAGGGGGACCTTGCAGCAGCAATTGACGGAAGGTTTCGATGCCCATACCATAGATCTAAGTGAAGTCTTTAACGATCCCGATGGGCATGAGCTCACACTAAGTGCCGGTTCGGACAGGCCTGAAGCGATCTTGGCGGTCCTTGAGGGACACCTGCTTAGGCTGGTCGAAAACAAAAAGAGTACGGGCACCACCACGATCACGATAAGGGCGGACGACGGCCATGGGGGCAGGGTAAGCCATATATTCGACATTTCGGTCAATGCACTGCCCAGGGTGTCAAACGAAATCCCCGACCAACGATTGACCAAGGGCTTTGGCACCCATACCGTGGATCTAGCCGAGGCCTTTTATGATCCCGATGGCCATTCCCTCGCCCTTCACGCGGTCGCTACCGATGGAACAATAGTGGTCCTAGGCATTGACGGTACGGTCCTTACCCTTACCGAAAGGACAGCGGGCACCACCACGATTACGGTAACAGCGGACGATGGCCATGGGGGTAGGGTAAGCGATATGTTTACCATGCAGGTCAATAGACTGCCCGTGGTGGCCACAGAAATCCCAGACCAACAGTTGACAACTGGCTTTGGCACCCATACCATAGATCTGGCCGAAGCCTTTGACGATCCCGATGGACACACCCTTTTCCTGACGTCAAATTCGGATAATGTTCAGGTGCTTACCGTACATGTTTTGGGAGATCGACTCACCTTGACGGAGGTGGGAACGGGCACCGCCACCATTTCGGTAGGGGCGGACGACGGCCATGGGGGAAGGGTAGAGGATACCTTTGCGGTCCGGGTGATCGCCAATGCATTTATTTCCACATGGCGGACCTCCACGGCCAATGAGCAGATCCACCTGCCATTGGTGGCCGGGGGCAGCTATGATTTCACGGTCGATTGGGGAGACGGTTCCTCCAATACCCTTAGCGCGTATGATCGGGCCGGGGCGTCCCATAGTTATGCCACGGCCGGGACCCATACCGTGACGATCACGGGCCGGATCCAAGGCTGGAGCTTTAACAACGGAGGGAGCAGGGAAAAGATCCGGGGGATCAGTGCCTGGGGCCCTTTGCGCCTGGGCCGAACGAGCGGACACTTTTTTGGTTGCAATAACCTGGAGATTACGGCCACCGACCTTCTGGACACTTCGGAGGTGACCAGTTTTAGGGAAAGCTTTCGAGGCTGTTCCTCCCTTGGCAGGATTCCCCGTATGCAGGAGTGGGACATGGACCAGGTCACCGATATGGAAAGCATGTTCCTGGGCGCATCCAGCTTTGACCAGGACCTAGGGAATTGGAATGTGGGCCATGTGACCGATATGGGGCATATGTTCTACCAGGCAACCCATTTTGACGGGGACATCGGGAACTGGAACGTGGAAAAGGTGACCGATATGGGCTATATGTTCGGAAGTGCCTCCCGTTTCGACCAGGACATTGCAAGATGGAACGTGGGCCGTGTCACCGACATGAGCGGTATGTTCTGGAGAGCGTCCAGCTTTGACCGGGACCTAGGGAACTGGGATGTGGGTAATGTGGCCGATATGGACCATATGTTCTATCAGGCAACCCGTTTTGACCGGAACATCGGGAATTGGAATGTGGGCCATGTCACCGATATGGAAAATATGTTCCTGGGCGCCACCCTATCCACCCCCAACTACGATGCCCTGCTCACGGGCTGGGAATCCCGGGCGGTACAGGACAATGTGATTTTCCACGGGGGCGGATCCAGATATACCGGGGGAAGTGATGCCGCAACGGCACGCACCGCCCTGATCGATGACCACAATTGGACCATCACCGATGGTGGGGCCGTGGGCACCGCCGCAACGGCAAGAACAGCACAAATAACGGGTTCAAAAGCCCCTGCCCCAGTAACTTCTGAAGTACGGAAGGCCGATGATTTCCTGGAAGGACCGATCATGTACCCCAACCCTACGGACGGTCTTCTCACCCTCCGCTCTTCGCACTTTTCGGAATGGGACGCCACCTTCCACCTGCATGATGCAGCTGGCCGGGCATCGGAGCCGACCACCCTTAGAAAGGATGGCAAAACCTATGAACTTGACCTTTCGGGGAAACCGGCGGGCGTCTATTTTTTGACCATGGAGTTCGGGGATGGATCGATTATAAAGAAAAAGGTCTTTGTAAGGTAATCGGTCGACAATAAGCCAGGAACAATGGGCAGTGGACCACTCCATTATGACCAAAAAATGGCTGGAGGGTGGAATGCCAACCTAATTTTGTTTTTGAAAAGGCCCTGGAACAATCTCCCGGGGCTTTGTTGATTTAGGGGGCAGGGGAGGTACACAGAAGCTTTAGTATGGGCGAAAGTACGAATCAGTGTTTTACTACAAATTTTAAAGATCTACGGAAATCCGTAATTGAATTCTTGTTAATTTTTTATATATTTAAGTGCTCCAAAGAATTTTGCTTCCTACGTTTTAGCTTCCCCTGAAATTTGTTAATGGGTCAATAGACCTGATAATTCAAGTTAAAATGGAAATAGATCAAGTTGTTGACCTAATATTTTATGGTCTTGCGGGATTTGTGGTTCTAGTATTTATTCTAATAGTTTACAATATTAGAAAAGCCCGAAAAAACAGAAGAAAGCGAAAACAATTGGAAGATATCCGCACAAAAGCGTTTAGTTCAAGTGATTCCAAAAATATTGCAGATTTAAACATGCAGCTCATAGTAAAGTACTATGATCAAAACCTCCTACAACATAGGATGACATTTATAACGACATTAATTGTAGCCAGTATTGGCTTTATCGCAATTATTCTAGGGTTATTTATATTTTTTCGATACTCTCAAAATAGAGATATAGCCTATATGACGTCAGCCGCAGGTATCATTGCAGAACTAATCACCGCCTTGTTTTTTCATCAAAATAAAAATGTGATGAAACAGCTAAATCAAAATCATCTTAGACTCATAGAAGGTTTGGATTTACAAGCCGCAATTACTCTAGTGGAATCCTTACCTGACAACGACAAAACGAAGAAAACAAAAGAAATTATTGACATATTGTTAAAGCGAAGCGAAAAAGGGAACGATTATGGAATTGAAGAGAATAAAGGAAGCCAAAAGTAAAACCCGAAGAATAAAATGTTGGATGTGTTAATAGTTAGGGACATGTTTTTTGGTCAGGAAGCCAGCTTGGGAACTTGCCTTATTCTAGATGGCAATTGGAAATTGTTCAAGAGTGAATCCTTAGAAAGAGGCTGGATGAATAACCAAAACAGTATAAGTTGTATACCGGAGGGAGAGTATCCCTTGATTTTGGAATATAGTCCAAGGTTTAGAAAAGAACTTTGGGAGGTCAAGGATGTTCCAAACAGAAGCGAATGTAAGTTTCATTCAGCCAATTATTGGTATCAGCTTAACGGTTGTATAGCATTGGGTAATAACCGCAAGTTTATTGATGGTGATGAAATTATGGACATAACCTCCTCAAAACCGACAATGAAACAATTTCATGAAGTACTAAATGGTGAACATGAAGCAAGGTTAAGTATTAGAAATGCTTCTAATTTATTTTACCCCTGATTCCTAGATTAGAATTTATTAGGAAGCAAGGCAATGTCATGCAATAAACGTTGAAACTTTTTTATAATAATTTAGAATGACTGGAAGCGTAGCCATAGATGTTGTCATTGGTCTAATATTCATTTATCTGTTGTATAGCCTTTTTGCAACAGTAATTATGGAAATCGCCAATACAATTTTTGGACTTCGGGCAAGAAATTTACGATATGCCCTTCGAAGGATGCTCATGAATGAAGATAAAGTAGAGAATAGGTTCTTCAGGTTGGGCACAGAACTTGTAAACACCTTTCTTAAGATGTCAGGTTTCGCTTTTAAACTATCAGACCCTGGGTTATTCAATACTTTCTATAATCAACCTTCCATTAAATATCTAAGCGCCGGCGGCATCGCTAACAAACCCTCTTATATTTCCCCTCATAATTTCTCTAAGACCATTATTGATTCCATTGCGTCAAATTTCAGTATCGAAGGTGTCATAAGATCAATATATGCAGATCTTGAAACATTGGAGAAAATTTTTGGTTCCCTTAGCGATTCTTCAGAAATAAAGAAAGACTTCAATAAGCGTGAAAATAAGAATTCAAGTTTTAAGGAGTGGTACAAAAGCATAGAGTGTTCAAAGCAAATCATATACGCGGCCATTCTGGTACCGTCATCCAATCACAGTTTAAAAAAGCAGGTGCATTTTTTTTTGGCAGAAGATGGGTCTTTTATTGAACCGTTACCTGGTGGTAATCCCGTGCAAAAGATTAAAGCGGGCATTTCTTTACTTCCTGACACTGACACCAAAAAGCACTTAGAATCTCTCTTAGTCGACGCCCAAAACGATCTTGAAAAATTTAAGTTTTATCTCGAACAATGGTTTGATGATACCATGGAACGTGCTACGGGCTGGTTTAAACGTCGGGCACAGTGCTTTCTTTTTATTATCGGGTTCGTTCTGGCCATAAGTTTTAATGCCAACACCTTCGACATTGTTAAAAAACTTTCAGATAATCCTGAGGCAAGAGAGCAACTCGTGAAACTAGCCATAGAATATTCAAAAGAAAACAAGGAATTCAACAAAAACAGTTCAGCAGAAGACACTATAGCAGTCTACCAAAATAATCATATTACAAAGGTCAACGATTCATTACAAAAAATTGCCAACAGACTCCAAGCCGATATTTATAAGGCTCAGAATATCATTGCGGTCAATTGGCTTATACCCGATAGTATTAGAATTTTCACGAGTGGGAACGAAATTCCCAATGTACCCTTTGGTTACGTCAAGCACAAATACCAAATAGAGGTACTCGACACTTCCTCAAAAAACGATAAAAAAGATGTGCAAAAAGATACCGTTTTAGTTTGGAGCTTGCTGCATGAATCCATCGAATTGGAGTCGTTTGACAAAGCAATCCCTCCAACCTATAGTACAACTTTTAATGAAAGTCAAATCGATGTTGATCAAAGCACATATAAATGGTCTTATGGTTTGAAGTCTAAAAATCTATGGGGATATATATTGACGGCATTGGCTATTTCTCTGGGTTCCCCATTTTGGTTTGACTTGCTCAACAAGCTGATTAATCTGCGTAATTCCATTCAACCAAGAAAGCAAGATAAGCAAGGCTCAGGCAATACTGGTAGGGCAGCATTGATAAAAAGAGTGGGGTAATGAAGGTCACTGTTTCGAAATACTTGAATGTTAGGGTGGGTTCCCCTAGTTTGAACGCTCCTTGTTACCAATACTTGGCACCTGGATCGGAGTTAGAGATTGATGGCAAACTGTATCATGGAGATCCTTTTTACGGTAACACCATATGGTACAAAGACAGGGGCGGAAATTACTATTGGAGTGGGGGTGTTGGTGGCCTAGACATTCCAAATATTAGCATTAACCAATCGTTGACCTTAAGGTACCAAAGAATTTCGGGACTTTCGGGCAAAGGCATTAAAGTAGGAATTATAGATACGGGTATTTATCATGAGCATCCCAATTTATCAAGGAAATTTGAAGGTAATTTGTTTTCAAAGAACATTCGCAACTTCTCAAGCAGCACCAATACTCTTGATACTATAGGGCATGGGACTTTCATGTCAGGTTTGATAGGTGCCCAAAATATAGATGGCTTGGGCTTTCAAGGTCTAGCGCCCGATTGTGAATTGTTCATTGCCAAAATTTATAATGATGATGGTAGTTATCATGAACAGAATATTTTGTCAGCCCTTGATTGGTTGCTGGAAATCAATGTTGATATCATCAACTTTAGCTTAAGTGTAGATCAATCAACTTACTTGAAAATTAAGCCCAAAATTGAAAAAGTTATACAGTCAGGTACTATATGTGTCGCTGCGGCAGGAAACGACCATACCTTGTTTGAACAAGAAACCCTGTATCCGGCCATCCATGATAAGGTGATTTCGGTCGGAGCGATATCTCGATTTATCAATCGGACTATGAACGAAGCCGTGGACTTTCTGTTTCCAGATATCGTTATGCAATCCTGTGGCTATTCGAAATCAAATTTAGTAGCAGAAAGTTCAGGAACCAGCGTTTTCACCGCATTGATTTCTGGCCTCATAGCCTTGCTAATTGAAAAAGAACCGAATTTGACCGTTGATAAGGTCAAATCGAGATTATCCGAAATATCAAGCGATTACCAAACAAATACCATTTACGATTCCTTAATACTTTTGAAAACATGATCAAACAACAACCAATCATTTTTCTGATAGCCTTTGTAGCTATAATGATGCAGGCAAATTCTCAAACGCCGTTTTACGACGCAATTAAGTTAAGTGAGCATATTGATTCGAAGGATAAGATAATTTCAACAACTGAAACCTACACAATTCTTGCGAATTATGTGAATGTTGATAATCCTGACAACACCTACATTGACAGTCAATTCAATAGCATTTCAAAGAACCCATTTATAGTTACTGCGGGCGGACCTAGAACAAAAAATAATTTTAGTAACGATAATTTAGGAGTTGGGACCAAAAGTGGCCTGAATGTGACCAACATTGCCGATGGAACTGCTAAATTTTTGGTGCAAAGGGCCAAACAAGAACTGAGCATTACCTTTTTTGATAGGTTCTACAAAGTACTGGATAGTAAAAAGGGTGCAGATTTCAGATCATTGTTTCCTAAAACCTATGCCTCTTTAAAAACAGTTAATAAGGAAATATACCAATACTCCAACTACCTCAACATGTTAAAGGAAGCATTCGAAAAGGATCTTCAAAATATGGTAGCTTCCCTAGAACCCTTTCTTAGAGATAAAAAAGCGGCTTTGTACTTAATTGATCCAGATGATCCTACCGCTCGAAAAATTGAGTACTTCGAATCTGCCTTGCTATTGGTCAATAATCTTAGGCAAGGGGTACATCCCGCGGAAGCCATTGGCAAACTCCAAAACCAAGTATATCATTCTAAGAATACCGTGCTGGGCAATATTCAACAAGCAGTGAAACTTTTGACAATTTTTTCGAGCTCACTAAAATCAACGGATACTGAGAGGTATTGGGTAGATTCCAAAGCAATCGCTTCATTACTTGACATAAAAACCTTTAAAATTTATCTAGGATTGCTTTATCAGTTGCACAAAGACGATATGGTATTTGGGCAATCATTTGGCAGTTATCTAAGAGCAGTGGCGACAAAGACTGATGAGCTTCAAAAGTATCAAGAATTTGTGCAACAGCTTGTTGTCAATTCAGATCAAATAACGCTTGCAATACAAGGCATTAAGGAAGAAAAGGAAAGCTCGGGAAAAGTGGATTCGTATAAAGATCTTTTCCAGGCTACGTTGTCATTTATGAAACAGCTTGATAATTTGAAGAACATTGACCCAAAATTCGCAACCCGCGGGTATGGTGATGTGTTATCGGTTTTGGACGCACTGAATGAGGTTTATTTAGATATCAATGAAGGAAAGTACAATGCGTTGATTCTAGATGTTTCGAATCTATTGACCCTCCTTTTAAGTGAAAATAGATTTACATGGAATGAAGAACTTATAAAATATGGCTCTTTTGTCGCGAATGTTGCCCAAGCAGAGAATGGTGACCAGGTAGAAGCCGCCATCGAGGCTATTGCCTTACCTGTGGGTAGCGCTACCATAAAGAAAAGATCCAAACGTAATATTGCGCTAAACGCCTATGTCGGACTCTCTCCAGGATTGGAATACAATGGCGATACTGAAGAATTTGGAGTGAGTTTTGGTGTCAATGCACCTATTGGTATTACTCTGAGCAAAGGGTTGTACGAAAAAGAGGGAACCGATAAATATATCGAAAAAGGTGCATCCACTTGGTTTTTCTCTTTGATTGATATAGGAGCCTTAACCAGCTTCCGATTCGCCGATACCGAAACCAAAGAACTCCCCCAAATTAAACTTGAAAACATTTTTGCCCCTGGCGCTTATTATGTACATGGTTTTGCCAATATGCCTTTATCGTTAGGGGTGGGAGGACAATTTGGGCCGCAATTACGTGGGTTAACCGAGGATTCCGCGGAACTTGGCTCAAATCTTTCGTTTACCGTTAAATTATTTTTAGCAGTGGACATTCCGTTGTTGAATTTTCATACAAAATCTAGATAAATTTGTGTGCCAAAAGAAGCACTTGAAGCAAAAAAACTCATAACTGAAGTATTGAAAAACCGGATTTACATTGTTGCTGTTTTGGTAGGTGCCATATGGACTTATTTTACTTTTGGGTCACTTAAAAAAATGTATTTGGCTCAAGCCGACGTAACGAGCATTGAGGCCCACAATGTTACTCTTGAGTTTAAGATGGTTACCAATGAAATTAATATTGATGAACGAGGAAGGATACGTGTAGAAGATTTATAGAATAGATGTTGACTTGAACGTATCCGAAACGTTTACTTTGTCTCAAATTAAAGGGGTAACACACCAGAATTTTGATGATATTCAGACGGTAAGCGGATTACCAATTTCAAAGGTCTATTCAACAAAACCCTATAGTCTATTGTAAAAGATCATGCTCAAGAGATATTTTATATAATAGAAATGTGAAGCATTCACGAACTCCTACTATAAATACATAAGTGACACCTGCCTGCCGATGGGTATTAATTAGCTTTGCTCGTGCAATATCTATTTTATATAAAGGAATTCGCGAATTCCGCTCCGCTCCATTTGGGAAGCAAAGTTCAACTTCTAAGATCTTCCTTAAACTTTTCTTCTAAAAGTATCTTCCCAAAACATAATGGAACCTGTCTGCCTACTAGTAGGCAAGCACTCTTTTTCTGAACTTATGCCAAATCCCCCAAAACAATTTCCAACGAACGTAGAGGCGAAGGAGGGGAGCGTTACATATTTTAGTGTGCTGGTAATAGGGCCTTTTGGCCAATAAAACGTGGAAAACGGTCCAAAAGGGTCTTGGCCCCCACAATGGTCCCTAAAATATAACGACCGACCCGTGGTTGCTTCCAAAGTTCTGGACTAGGGCCAAATTCTTCAAAAAGATCCATTGCGCCAATACGATGTACGGGACCTACGGTCAAATTGGATCGGCCTGGGTACAGCGGCCCATATTTCTTGGAATGCGTTCCAAGCTTGCTTCCCCATCGGGTCTAAAAAAACGACACCCGCCCAAAAAACTCACCACAGTTAATAGCAGTTTCACAACAAAACCGCAACGGGAAATGAATTGTTGTGAAACTAACCGCAATACAAGTGGCCGTTTTACCGTTACAAAGTAATTTCCTACATGATAAGTAAGTTTTTGATTTTAAATGAAGTTTAAGAAATGTGGAGCGGTAATCATGGTAAAATCAATCTTAAAACGGGTCTTTTTAGCGCTGCTATTCGGTTTTAATCCCTGGTATGGCCTAGCTCAGGTGTCCACCACCCTACAACATACCGATTTTGATTCGTGTGGTGCCAACCTGCCGCAAACCGAACTGAATCTCGGAAACCTGGTGCTGTCGGAATCCCTGGCGACCGATTTTGCAACGGGCACCTATACTTTCTTTATCCAGGCCCCGTCCAACTTTGAAATAAATGCAAATACCGCAACGGTCACGGGGACCGACATCACCAGCATAAATGTGGCCCAGGACCCAAGTGATGCCACAAGGTTGGAAATAACCCTAACCGCCAGCGCCCAAGCTTCCTTGGATGCCGTAACCCTTGAAAATGTCCGCATACAGCTAATACCAAGTGCTACAACCACGGATGGGAACCTGAAATACGTTCTCGATGGCAATCCCAACAATCTCAATGGGCCAATAGACAACCAGACCCTTGCCACCGTCTCTTTTACAGCGCTAAGTGGGGGCTCGGGGGTAGACCAGGAGGTATGTGCGATCGCTGACGTCCAAAACATCAGTGTAAGCGGTTCGAATATTAGCCAAAGCAGAACCTTCGAATGGCAAGTTGGGCAAAGTGGCAGTTGGGTATCCATTTCAGGTTCGGATACGGAGCTGTTGGTCATCGACAACAGTACCTTTCCCAACGGGCTGAGCCAATACAGACGTTTGACCACTTTTACCCTAAATGGGGAGAGCTGTACACTTACAAGTACCCCCGCCACCATTACCGTAAACGAATTATATCCCGGGAGTATTACCGAAGGGGCAAATCAAACGGTTTGCGCCAATACGGTACCCGACCAGTTCAGCAGCTCGGGCGACATTGCGGTAACCCCCGGCGGTGTTGCCACCTACCAATGGTTTAAAAATGATACGGGGACCTGGGATGCCATTAGCGGTGCGATCGATGTTTTTTATCAACCGCCCGCATTGTCCGCAACCACATCTTATAAAAGAAGGATTACCAACCTACTGAACGGCTTTAGCTGTTTTGAAGAAACCACTCCCGTTACGGTCATTGTGAACTCGGAGGTTCTGGGGGGAACGGCGACGGATCAGAATATCTGCTCACTAAGTGACCTGCAGTTGTTGACCATAAACAATGGGGAAAACTCGGGTACGTATCAATGGCAAAAACGAAATGCCGGGAATTGGGAAGATATTGCCGGCGCTACACAAGGCACCTATGACGCCAGTGGCAACATCGACCCAGGTGTGGAAGAGTTCAGAAGAATTACGACCGTCTCGGGAGCAAACTGTGAAGGTGTGAGCACAATCGCCACCATTACGTTCACCAATTTTAACGAAGGGAGCATCAATGGAGGTGAAACCATTTGCCACAATGAAGTTCCGAGCGCACTTTCATCCAATACAGATGCTTCGGGGACGGGCACAATCTCATATCAATGGGAAGAATTTGATGGTGGTACATGGACTTCCATTGCAGGGGCCAACCTTACGACATATAATCCCGGTGCTTTGCTACAGACCACTTCGTTCAGAAGAAAGGACGACATTACGCTTAACGGATTTAGCTGTTCGGCCCATACCAACGAAATTACCATAGTGGTCCTTGATGAGATCAATGGGGGGGATGCCAGCCCGGACCAAACGATCTGCGAAGGGGAGGTGCCCGGTCCGATTACGATTACCAACGGTACCACGGCAGGGCCGAACATTACCCATCAATGGCAATCGGCAACAACGGGAAGTTTCACCAATATCAGCGGGGAGACCGGAACCGTATTGAATTTCGCCACCGCACCATCGGTCAGCACCAGGTATCGAAGGCAGACTACCATTACCGATAACGCCCAGGTATGTCTGGAGTATTCAACGGAAAGTGCTGTCCATGTAAATACGCTGATAGCCGGCGTTATCGGTGACGATCAAGACGTATGCGCGGGTGGGGCACCGGCCACCATAATCAACTTGGGCAACGCCGTTGCCGCGGGTAATTTGACCCATTCCTGGGAAATGTCGACCAATAGCGGAACGACCTGGAGTGTACTGGTAGCTGCCACCCAAGCGACCTATACCCCCGGGGTATTGGCCGGTACAACGGAATATAGAAGGTTGGATACCAGTACGCTGAACGGAAAAGTTTGCGCGGTATATACGAATGAAGTGACCATTGCCGTAGCCGGGGCAATCGTTGGCGGAACAGGTTCGGCCGATCAGGTCGTATGTGAGGATGAGGTGCCCACAATCCTAAGTGTTTCGGGCGGAACGGCTGCCGGAACGGGAATCAACTTTCAATGGTATGCGTCCACCGATAATGTAACCTACGATCCAATCGCCGGAGAAGCGGGGGAAACCTTGAGCTTTTCCACTCCCTTGGCCACATCCACCTATTTTAGAAGAAATGTGACAAGCAGCACCAATGGGAATGTTTGCGAAGCCTCTAGCACGCCTACTTTGGTAACTTTGCTCAATTTGTCGGCGGGGACAATTTCCCAAACGCAAACGGTCTGTGGTGGCTCGGGCGCCGCTCCGATCACAAGTACCGCAGATGCGGTTTCCAACGGGGCCATAACCTATACGTGGCAACGTTCTACCGACGGCAATACTTGGTCGGATATTTCCGGTACAAATCAAGCTACCTATACACCCGGTATTACGACTGATCTGGAAACCTACTACAGAAGAAAAGCGACCGCCACATTGTCGAGTACAAGCTGCGAAGTGTTTGGCCTACCGGTAATTGTTTTTGTCAACCGGTTTGAGAGTGAATCGAGCCATAGAATTACGTTCGATTCGGGCGCTACGGGAAGCACAACGATATGCAATGGCGGAGACCCGGCAAGTTTTGGCACCAATTTTCCTTTAATAGCTTCCGGGGCCTTGACGTACCAATGGGAAGTATCCGATGACAATATCACCTACAACGCCATTCCAGGTGCAACCGCCAATACCTATGATCCACCTGCTGTAACCCAGGACAGTTATTACCGAAGGATCACCACCGCTACATTGAATGGCGTTGAATGTACGGTGACCAGCAATGTATTGGAACTTATCAACGGGGGAAATGCCACCCCCGGAAGTATAGGAACGACAAACCCGAACGGTACCAATGGCACCAATGAAGAAGTCATTTGCGAGGGCGATACCCCAAGTCAAATTGTGGAACTGGCCCCTGCAACAGGTCAGACCCTAAGCTATGAATGGTTCGCGAACAACGTGCCCATTGCTGGTGAGACCGGTATCGATTACACCCCTGCAAGCGGAATCACGGAAACGACAGTGTACCACAGAACTACCTACAGTACCGATATTTCCGGGGTGGTATGTGCTGTGGATAGCAATCCCGTGGTGGTTTTGGTTCCGAACGCGGACGATATTGGTTCTGATATTACCATCTGTAGCAATACCGTTCCCCCTGTCCTGGGCGATGCGGCTACCATAGAAGGCTCCACTTATTTGGATTTTCAATGGTACGAATCCAATGATGGCAGCACGTTTTCCATAATAGGGGGAGCTACCGGTCCTACCTACGCCCCGGGTACCCCCCTAACTGCCCACAGGTTTTATCGTCGGGGATATGTGACCACCGTGGATGCGATTGTCTGCGGCCCTGAAGAATTGAGCAACACGATTGAAGTCATCATCAATGATGTCAGCGGGGGAACCATTTTGGGAGAACAGCAAATATGCTTCGGCGATGATCCCGGATTATTGGACAACTCCGTCGGCGGCACCGCCTCCGGAGTGCTTTCATATCAATGGTATTCTTCCGAGGACAATGCGACCTGGGATGCCATTGACGGTGCTGTGAACAATTTCTACGATCCCGAGGCGGGCAGTTTCCCGACCACCTACCTTAAAAGGACCACCACCTCCGAATTGAACGGTGTCTTATGTTCCGAGGACAGCAACACCATAACCATTGGGGTAGCCGAGGAAATTTTACCGGGTACGTTGGCCAGTGACCAGACGATATGTGATGGAGATGTACCGGCAACCTTGACCGCTACCGGAGGCAGTACATTTGGGGACCAGAGTTACCATTGGTTTTCTTCTCCCGATGGCGTGGTTTGGACGGATATCGGTGTTTCCACGGCCTCCTATGCCCCGCCCGTTCCAACACAGACCATTCTGTATAAAAGAACGATTACCAGAACCTCTTTCGGCAGTCTTGATTGTGAAGTGGAGACCCAACCCATAACGATAACATTTAACTCGGTAAATGCTGGAAAAATAACGGATAACCAATCGGTTTGCGAAGGTAGCCAGCCCGACCCTATGGTCGAGGTGGAGTCGGCCACGGGTGCCGGGACATTGACCTATCAATGGTGGTCTTCCCCGGACGACCAGGTCTATGCCGCTGTACCAGGAGCTTCCCAACCCAACTATACACCACCTGCGACCTTAACGACATCGACCTATTTCAAAAGAGTGGTGACCAGTAGTATCAATGGGGTTTCCTGTACCGATGAGACATCACCGAAATTGGTGACCGTCATTCCGTATCCGATCATAGCCAACGATGCCATAATTGCCAATGATATTGCCCCGGTAAGCTGTTTTGGGGGTAATGATGGAAGCATCGTCATACCCAACACAAGAATCACGGGAGGCAATATCGCCGAAACACAGATCAATACGATATCACTTTTTGGCAGCCCGCTGCTGAACAATACCTACAGCATAATCATCAATGGCATCGTATACGAGCATGAAGTGACTTTGAATGCGATCAATCAGCCGCAAAATAATGGGGAGGTCGCCATAGCACTTGCCCAGAACATCAACAATGCGACCGGGGCAAATTTGAGCGATGTAATTGCCGCCGCCAATGCCAATGAAATCATCTTGACCGCAAAAGTAGCGGGCATTGGGTTTACATCCTTTGCCAGTACCGGAAGCGATGAAAATGTAAGTGCTACAAACGTTATCACCCAGGCCAACGCGGTTGCCAACACCTATGAATGGACAAAGGTCGGGGACAACTCCTTTTCCGAGTCGACATTGAGCATTCATGACCTGACAGCAGGTGTGTACCAATTAACGGTATACAACGAATTCTGTGGCGTTACCTCCTCACCTTTTTTGGTCGCGGAGCCGGAACTCTTGACATTGGCCATTGGCGACACCTGTAACACTGCCATTACGGCCAGTAGTACGGGCGGAGTTGCTCCTTTCACATTTACCCTTACAAGGCCGGATGGTTCAACGCTTGTGCAGACGTCCAACAATCCAAACAATACCTATACCAATTTGATCGGAGGGGCCACCTATACCATAACGGTCGAGGACGATTCATGTCCCATTGCTGTTTCCGAAATTGTGACCTTGCCCACAGGCCTTCAATTTGACCAAGCCTCCGTAGTGGTCGAAAATGTGAGCTGTTTTGGCCGAAACGATGGTGCCATCAGCCTAAATATTGGCGCCACAACGGTAACCGGCGGTTTCCCACCGTTTAATTTTAGTTGGACAGGCCCGGGAAGCGCGACCTATACCACAGAAAATCTCACGGATCTGGCGCCTGGGGTCTATGTGCTCGAAGTGACGGACCAGGTCGGTTGTTCTGCCACCTATACCGCCAACATTGCCTCCAAAGCGGAACTGACCATCAGTAATGTACAGCTTATCAACGAACAGCTTCAATGTGCAGGGGACACCAATGCCGAAATAAGTATACAGATCAGTGCTGACCCAACCAGTCAGATCCAGATCGATTGGCTTAAGAACGGAACGAGCTTTGCGACCAATAGCACCAGCCTTTCCAATTTGGGAGCGGGTACGTACGAGGTGGTCGTAACCGATACCAACAGTGACCCAAGTTCGCCCTGTACCGTTCGCCAAAGCTTTACGATCACGGCTCCCGAGGTATTTGGTGCGACCAAGGTCGATACCCTGGACCCCGAGTGTTTTGATGCCGCTGGCGGAAGAACGTTCACCTTTGCGGTACAAGGGGGTACGCAACCCTATCAATATTCTTTGGATGGTGCCACCGCGGTTTCCTTCAATACCGATCAGGTGACCGTCACATCGCTTTCAAACGACAGCCACGTGATCGAGGTGACCGACGCCAACGGATGTGTCACGGAAACTTTTGTAATACCACGTTTCGAGGCCATTTCCTACGGGGGTATCCAAGCGTATACCATCGCCGCCTGTGAAACAAATGTTCCCTTTGCCCTGGATACCGGTTTGGTGCTGGGGGGCGATCCCTATTTGGATTCTGGCAACCTACCGTACTACCTCTATGATTGGACAGGTCCGAACGGTTTCGTCGCACAAGATATTACGGGCTTTGATGCGGTACAGGGAACCTATTCCCTGACCATAACCGATAGTAAGGGCTGTGCTTCCGAGATCATTGACTTTACCTTCAGCCCGACCTATGTACCCATTGCCGTAGATCGGGTCATAACGCCAGTAAGCTGTGGTGTTACGGATGATGGGGCCATATCGATTTCGGTAAGCGGAGGCAACCGGCCCTACAGTATCGTCTGGGAAAAGGAGGAAGCCGGCACGGGCAACAGTTCCAATCCCGTATTCACACCGATGGGACAGAACATTACCCAATTGAGCGGCCTGGAAGTGGGAAGGATCCGACTGACGGTAACGAGCAATATTCCAGGTTGCAGCGAAACAGACCCGTCTTATTATTTTCAAGAGATCATCACCATCAACAAAGCGGAATCCCTACAATTGCTGGACGGACCGTATTTGGACGAATCCCTGTGTGCGGGAGGTCCGGGCAGTATTTCCGTATCCATTTTCAATAGTCAGGGGGGCGACCTGAGCTTCTATTACGAAAATGCCCTGGTTCCCTCCGTACAGACCGATGTGGATACGTACAGCGTACAGATTGCGGACCCTATGGAAAATGCAAGCCTGAACGTGGTCAATGACCAGGGTTGTGGCTTTGTAATGCCTTTGAGCATCGAAGTGACCGACCCTTCGTTCATTTATAGTTCCCAAGAATTTGAGGTTACCGGGCTCTTACTTTCCAGGGAAGACATTCGGTTTAGCAATACCAGCGAAGGGGAATACGCATATGCCCAATGGGATTTCGGGGACGGGAGCCCCATTGTACAGGTCGACCCCGGAACCGAAGGTACGGTAACCACCCACAATTATGATTTTCCCGGGGTATTTACGGTAACCCTAGCACTGTTCAATCAGGAGGGATGTAGTAGGGAAGTACAGCAAGAGGTTCAGATCGGCAACGGATATGATGTGATGTTCCCATCCGCTTTTTCGGCCAATGCCGATGGAATCAATGACTATTTTCAGGGCAAGTTCACCGGTATTTCATCTTTTGTATTTGAGATATACGATATGTGGGGCGCATTGATCTACAGTGCCGCCCATGATTTTGATGATGCTCCGGCCAATTGGGGCTGGGACGGAAATTACAGCACGGGAAAACCGTATAAAAACACCACTTTCCGCTATTTGTTCAAAGGAACGACCAGCGACAACAACCAAATAACCAAGACCGGCGAGGCCGTAATTTTAAGATAATGATAAAAAGGTATTGTCTTCTTTTAACTTTGTTGCTCTATGTTCCGTTCGGGGTGCACGCCCAAGAAAAGTTCATACATAACCTCAGCAAGGTGCCCGCGTCCTTGAACCCGAGTTTTCACGCTTTTAAGGGCAAGACCCGTATCGGGGTGCTTGCTGAATTCGCCAGTCAAAGCCAGGGAACCCAATCCCAACATAAATATGCTTTTGGCACCACCTCTTTTGAAGAATACAACTTTCAATTGGGGGTCGACCTGTTCAATAACAATCTGAAGAATTCCGGTTACAACTATACCTCTGCCATTCTGAGTTATATGTACCAACTGAGATTGCCCAACGACTGGCTCATATATCCGGGTATTTCCGGGGGATACAGCAATTATCGTTTTGATTTCAACAACCTTACCTTTGAAGACCAGATCAATATTTTTACGGGGCAGATCAGTGCCAATACGATCGATCCCATTACCTCTTCCGAGAACATCGGGTTCCTGGATATTGGGGTTTCGGTGATGGTACATAACGACCGGAATACGATCATGGGGCTTTCGTTCAAACATGTGAACCAACCTAAAATATCTTCGCGACAAAGCGAGAACAAGATCAATTTGAATATGCTGATCTCGGGCCAATTGGGGTATGAACTGGACATTAACAAATATGGTCAGGCCAAATTGCCCGAATTTTCATATCTGTATTTTTTTAATGCCGTGTCGGTACAAGGCCCAAATACCCGATTGGATCTTTATCAAGACCTCACCTTGGGCAATTATAGCATAGGCATAAATGAACATTTGAACTTTTTCGAAGCCGCGACCTTTTCGGAAATAGGGTTCGCGACCAGCATCACTTTGGAGACCTTTGAATTCGGATTGAACTATAGAGTGCCTTTCGGAGGCGAGGCCAAACTGTTTATACCCAGTTCACTGGAACTGTTTTTGGTCTTTGATCTCTCCCGTTTTAAGGAACGAAGGCGAAAAAATTACAGCAGGTTCTATTGACCACCGGTTCCTTCCTGAGGCCCAGGGGTGATGAAATCCTGCGCAAGCACATCAAGAAAAGGAAAGGATGACTTCATTTCATGCCCGGTTTTCAAAAACGGGCAGAATCAATCTTAAGGTCCCAGTTTACCGGTACGGGGCTTGAAATTTACCCAAAAGAAGGTAGGAGGGAAGCACAATGCCTGCCCTCCATGGCTTTATACGCATTCCTGAATATGGCTTGAAAAGATAGGTTTGTACATACCAGGGAGAAATTAAAAAAGTCAAAAACTTCATTATCCAGAAATAATATATTGGCTTGTGTGGTGTGATGATCAATGTTGCACCCCTGGCAACATCTGATTCCAAACTTCCTCTATTTGGTTTCCGACCGAAGAGTTTCCGGTCTTTTCCCAATAGCTTGTATTTTCAAGTTGTAGTGCCAATGTCGTGGTGATAAAGCTCTGGGTCCATCCTGTCAGGGTTCCCCAAGCGCCCCAGCCATGGTCGGCGTTGGAACCATAGTACTCCCAGTTTTCGTAATCGAAGGCACGGAACCAGCAGCCGTCAAGATCGGCCCTTCCCAAGGAGGTGCTCTGGATACGGACCAGAAAATCTGCCAGTTTGTTCACAGCGTCAAGATATCTTGGTTCCCGTGTGGCTTGGGCTGCTTCGTTCAGGGCAAAAAAGGCAAAGTTGGTGGTATAGAGCATATCGGCCACGGGATCGCCGTTAAATTGGATCAGGGGGGCTTCGTCCGTCCCATAGTCGGCATTGGTCTTTGGCGCACCGTATCTACCATTGCTCCCAGCCCCCAATTCTTCCCTAAATGCCCCACAGCCCACCTGAAACTTCAACATGTCGTCACACAACAAATTCAGCCAGTCCCTATGTTGTTTTGTCCCTTCGGCCCGAACCAGCCACGCAAGGGGCAGAATCATCCGTGCCCGTTCCTGTTGAAGCCCGTTGGTCCACTTCCAATTATCGGGATAGTTGGCCATGGTAATTCCGATGGCCCGTTTTGCCTTGTCCAGTAAAGGTGTGTAGCCCGTCTTATCGTACAACCAGAGATAGGTGGCCCATAGCCATGACTCGTAGTGCGGGGCTATATTTTCCAGGTCTCTTTCCATGAGTACCTGCCAGGTGATCCGATCTATATCGTTTCCCATAAGTGCCCCACTTCGAAATCCTTTTTTCCCGGAGGTCCGGAAATTGGCCAGGATCAGTTCCAGTATCTGCTTGTCCCATTTGGGATTCCCCATGCTTTGTGATGCCAATACCGAAGCGAGGATTACCCGGGCGTTGTCATCGCCATAATATCGATCTTTATGGGTATCGGCCCAGCCTATCAACCCATACGACGATTGGTCCGGGTTCATATTATCGACAGTTTTGAAGGTTTCTGAATTAAATACAAAATCCATTAGGTTATTGGCCGTTTCCAAATATTTGGAATTTTGTTTTACCCCGTTTGCGGTCGCAAGGGTCATGGCGGTCTCGGCAACACAATCGGCCCGAAGCCAATATCGGTATTGTTGGCTCCCGTCGGGATTGATATAGGAGTAATGGCCTTCCATAACGCCCAATGACCCATCCCCCGAAGGGAGGTTTAAATCCATTGGCGGACCGACCGGTGGGTTTTTGACATCGATGACCTTCCAATGTGCTTTCCAATCGGAATGGATGAGAAACTTGGCCTTATCGTACCACTTCGCCCCACGATCTACCGCTGTGCGGTAATCTTCTTGGGAAAGGGGTTCGCCCGCCTCGTATGTGGGACCTACAACGGGTTGCCATTGTACCGCCCCTTCTTCCATGCCTATGGACAGGTGGGAAAGGATACCGCGTACGACGCTTCGCCAGGCATTGTGTGGTGAATAACGGCCTTTGTTGAAATCGCTCAACTTGGTGGTCGATACCAGTACATTGCCATCTTCAAATAAAACGGGAAAGTTCGGCGTGCTTTCAAGACCATAAACGGCTTTTTTAAACCCTGCTACTTTAGCTCCTTTTAAGTGACCTTCCCGATCGGGCACCTGTACGTATTTGTACAGACCGGCATCGAGGATGTCGATAGTATCCAGTTCAATATCAAAGAAATCGGAGGTGATCACCAAACGCTCTTTTTCTGTATCCCTAATGCTGCCAGCTGGGCCGGAAGGAAGATGGTTTGGAAACTCGATATAGACCTTGAGATTCTTTTTCCGGACTTTTTTATAGAAATCCTCGGGGATTGATGTTTTTTTATTTGGATAGTCCTTTGCCAAAATTAACAAGGCTTGACCATCCGCGGTATTTTCAAGTGCCGCATCTATATTGTCAAAGCGTTTGCAATTGGGCATACCTGTCTTTACCAATTGATACAGGTCATTGTGCTCCTTGCTGTAAATACTTATACCATTTACCGGTGGTGGTTTGACCGTGGCATTGCCCTCGGATGAATCCTGTGCCCTACAAGATATCGTAAGGGCACAGAGGAGCGCGGTCATTGTCCATTGGAGTCTTTTCATGATCATACGAAGTGGTTGATTTTCAATATAATATTTTTGACAGACCTTTTTGATCAATTCAACAATTGTTTGTTAAACTTTTCAATTGGTCAACTGAAAACAACAAGAATAGGTCTGTCCCAAAAACCGTTGGTTTTAGGTCATTACGTCCAATAGGATGTTTTATGATCAATATCACATTTAAAAGACATTTATGACCTTAACAATGGCGTCCTTGTTTCCTCGTCCCAGGTATATGCCAAGTTGACGGAAAGCGGCTCGTATTTTGACAGCGACAACAATATACCCCGTCTGGCGACCAGCTCGCATACGGCGATGTTGGTAGGGGCAAAGAAATTGATCGGAAAGTACGGAAGGAACCGTTTGGACAAATGAACCCTGGCCCTGCTATCTGGACGATAGGTTTAGGCCAAGGTTTATTTGGACCATTAAAGGAAAAAAGCCCCCGTTCCCCTGGGTATCAAAATAATATTGGGGGCCTATATCAAAAAGAAAGTGGAATTTCCCGTATGCCCTTTGCAGCCCCCAAGTGGGGCCTATGACAACATCGATATTATCCGTCCTTTTTACGTTTTCGACAAGGGAACCGCCCCTTACGATGCCGCGCAGCGAAACGTAGTTTCCAGAATTATGGTCGATGTCCCTATCTTCCGATCGCCTTTTGGCGCGGTTGTAGAACCTCTTGAACTGCAGGTCCAGAAAGGGACTGATGATGTAGACAAAACCGTTTGCCGAACGTGCCTCCAACTCCTTGTACGATCCGCCGTACCCGACCCCCAATCCGGCCGAAACGACCATTTTTTCACCCAGGGCCAGTTCATGTTCCAAACCTGGATTGAGGAAATTTACCCTCCAGATATTTTGGAGCTCCGTTTTAGGGGCTTGGGCAAACCCCTGGATAGAAAGGCATATCAATATCAAGCTACAGTACTTTTTCATGATTTTTTGGTTTAGATTTTTTTAGTTTGGCATGTATGATTCCCGAAGTTGCGCAAATAAGGGCCTAAAGAAAAAAGTGATGTAACAGGCGGGACCATACGCGAATAGGTGGGATTAATGTGATTGAAAAGTGGCCTAAGAGCCCTGATAGTTATCGGGATGGCAAAAACAATCCTCCTGCGCAGGCTCCGGCAGACAGTGCCCCTACACCTACCTTATGGGGTACGGAGTAGGGGAGTGCCATGCATGTGTACGGGAGTTGGGAGGATAATTTAAAACTTACCTGCATTGCTAATTGCGTATAACGCCTAAAACTGTTTTAAAAATGTGATTTTGCCAATAAACTGTGTACTTTGTTGTACAGGGTCAAAAACATCGGTCTGGGTATCGTTGAATACAAGATAGATAAAGGACAATGGCATATACTCCCAACTAAATCGAACGTTCCATCTTCCTTGCTCATTAAAGCTGTTGTATTGATAAAAGGTGGACAGCTGTAACCTCGGATTAAGTGCCAACCTTAAATTTGCCGTGTACAAATTGGTTTCCAAATCTTCTTCCAGAATGCCCACTCCGCTTATGTCATTGTGCTCATAATTTAAAGAAAGCGTAGCATGGGGTATGGGGGCAAAGCGTGCGGCCGCATTAATGGTAGTTCTGGTTCCGTTATAAAAATCACCAAAATTCACCCCAAGGTCTCCCGACCATTTTTTTGAAAGGTCGGTATTGTACTGAACCAGATAACGCGTATAAAAATAGCTGTCCTGTCCAATCTCCAAACCTAAAGGTGCAAAGTTAAAATTGATGTTTTGCCATGTTGGGGTAGTGGACACTTCCAAAAAACTATTGTCCTTGAACCAAGTGAACACCGGAAAAATGTATAGGCTGGCTTGTTGGAAGCTGCTTGGGTCGGTAGCATCGTGATTATAGTTCACGAACACCCCGGGGTCCCATCTGCGGATCCAATCTATTTTTTTGGGTCTCCAGATATAATACCCACCAGGATTATGGCGAATTACATTGTTTTGCCTTACAAAACCAATTCTTGGGTTGTAATTGGCATCGGTGTATTCCGTTACCCACCCATAGTAGTATTTATTGGAATCGTTCCCTACAAAAATCCTACCGGCATAACCGGTCTTTCCGGTAGCCTCATCAATGGAGGTTGACAAGAGGTATTGGATATCCCATTGGCTGGTCGGGCGAATTTGTCCATCAAGGGTAATCGTTGTGTTGTTGTTGCTTTCCAATCCCAACTCGGAAAATCCATCGTCTAGTCGGTGGGTGACCATAAGGCCCATATTGTTCTCCCTACCATAGTTTTTTAAGTAGCGCAACACGCCAAAATTGGCCCCCGCCGAATTTTCGGTTTCCCGTTGACGAACAAAAAGCCCTGCAAAAGCATTTTTTTCGGTACGCTGTGTAAACCGTGCCCCCACATCTATTGGAGCTGGAACGGCGTTGAACGCTCCCTGCAATCCGATCCTTCTGCTGAAGAACGGACGTATAGACCGTTGTAATCCTCCTGCCCATATACCAGAGTTTTCCAGGAAGAACTGTCTTCGTTCGGGAAAAAATATGTTGAAACGCTCCAGGTTATTAACGGCAAGGTCCACATCTGCCTGGGCAAAATCCGTATTTACGGTAAGATCCAGAACGGTTTTTGGATTTATGGCCCATTTGGTATCTACCCCGACTTTGGGTTCGCTCAATTTGTCAATAAGCGCATCACCTTCCTTATTTTCATCATATTGATAGAGTGCATAGGGTTCGATCCGAATGTTTGTTGAAGGAGGGGGAGCTTGGATGCCAACCAACTTCGCGGCGTAGGTCATTCGATAGGGGGTAAAGGACTGGGGTATTGCCGGAAAGGAAGAAACCTCAATGTCCCTTCTCGCGTAACGGATCAGGGTAAAGCCCAGTTCAATGGAATTGCCTTTTTCGGGAAGATTGTAGCGCAGCGATTTAAAGGGTATGGCCATTTCGACCATGTACCCTTCATTGGTCCTTTTTGTTCTGACCCGCCAAAGGGTATTCCATCCCGTATCAAAGTTATTGCCATTGAAATTCTGAAAGTCCCGTTGATTGCCATAGGGCGTAGTCTGGAAACCCTGTGCGTATTGCTTTAGGTTTTGCGGGTCAAGTGCGATTCCGAAGATATCATTTTCACCCCATTCGAAGTCTCTCCGAAGGTCTTGGATCCGGATGCCTTCGATTCCCAACGAATCTTTGCAGAAAGCTCCGAGGTAGAGGTTTTTGTCATCGTACAAAAAGCGTACTTCAGTGCTATACCTAACATCACCGCCCTGTCTTGGTTCCCTTCTAAAAAAATCATCAATGATCTTTGCTTTATCCCAATCCGGCTCGTCCAAGGAACCATCCAATCGTATTTCACCCTTGGCTTTTGAAACTTTAAGTTCAAAAGCTTGTTCCTGAGGGGGGAAATTATCCGCTTTCTCTTGTGCCGTACCTAACCAAGGACAGACCACAAACACCAATAAAAGTATCCGGTTCATATCAACTTGAAGTTAGAATGCCTTCTTTTGTTGTTCGTCGGGAAAAGAGGAAGCCCAACCCAAACAATCCCACCGAAATTAGAAACAACAATGGCATCACCACTGAGGAAGCAAACGATTTCTGCTGATATTGAAATTTTGGAAGGTCGGTGTAATTTTTCTGTGAGAAATTTTGATTGTTGTATAAGAAGGGCATAAAATGTTGCCGCCAGCTTGCCGCAAAACCTACCACCTGTTTTCTGAAACTTTCGTAGTCCTGGGTAGCCGTTCCCGCCATTTGGTTTAAAGATTCCTGGACAATGATCGCGGGCGAGATCCATTTAAATTGACCGACCCAATTTTGCTGTTTTTTCAATTGGCCTTCATAGGCATTCACAACGGGCGACAATTCTTCCTTTACCAGCTTTTGGGAGGCCATATAGCGATGGTAGAACCCACGAAATTGGGTAGTGTCGTTTATGGCGTATTCCGGATGGTCACGCAAGTAATTGTCCAATATCTCATCTTGCTTCTTGATCACCTCTGCCTTTAGCCCACGCATTTCGTTGATCATCAAAGTACGGGAGGGCATGGGATAGAGCGTATTGCCCAATTGGTTCAACACCGAGGGAATCAAAAGCACAAAGGCGATCCATAACCCTAATAGGGCAACCGCATTTTTTGCGGAACTGCCTACCCAAAGGTTGATCAAAAAGGCCAAGGCAAACCAAAACAACATATAAGCGATAACCAGGCCGAACAAACTTAAAAATGCAGCGGTCTTTGGAAAAGGCGGAGAAACCATAAAAAATACCAGGGTAAGCGCATAGGCCACGATTATCGATAACCAGAAGAAACGAAGTACCAATTTTTGTAATACCCAGTGTCTGATGCGAATGGGCTGCGATGCCAAAAGTTTTAGGGAACCACTCTCCTTTTCGGAAGATAGCACGTTGTACGAGAAGGCAATGATCAGCAGCGGCAATAGGTACACAATGACGAAGGCCAGATCAAAGCTGCCAAAAAGCAGCTGTACGGGACTGGTCATTTCGGCAAAATTGAGGGTGAAATCGTCCCCTGATACCGTAGGTTTGACATAATGCGTGAAAAGATCGCCTTGACCAGTAGCCATAAATGCCATAGCTTGTGGTTCCATGGCAGCAACTCTTGGATGGTAGTTGCCAACAGCCATGGGGCTTGTAGGAATGGTCCATCTTGATACGCTCACCTCCATTCCGCGTTCCACGGAATCAAGAAGTTTTAACATCATGACATCGTTCTCCTTAACTTCTAAATGTGCCGCAGCGATATCATTTTTGCGTTTTTCGATTTTTTTAAGCCCATTGAAAGTCGAAAATCCGAACAACAATAACAGTACAATACTCAACAGTTGTATCCAGCGACTGCGCAATAGGAATTTCAATTCGTATTTAAAATTATAGGATAGCATGATTAAATGGTTTTGATTGATAGTAGTAGAAATCCAAAGGAGGCCGCAAGCCATAAACCCATGATCAATAGATTGGACGCGTTTCGGGAAAGGACGGAATCCAATTCCGGAGGGCTATATTCAAAAACGGGCAAATTCTTCCAGAAACCGGCATCAGCACGATAGCTCCAATTCCCATACGCCGAATTTTCCGCGAAGTTGTTGTTCAAAAACTTTTGGGTAGCTATTCTATAGGTTTCCGCTGCATCCGCAAAATCCCAGTGCGTGGCATAATCGGTATGTGCAATGGACATGCTCAAAAAACGAGTGGGCAGATAGGGGGAAATGGCTGCCAAGCTCTTATAAACCTTTGATTGCCGCGTGTATTGATTCTTTAGGTGATTGTAATGCTTAAAATAGACTTCGGCTTGGTGTTCTTCACCCTTCTGCATGCGATAGGCATCAAAGTTGAAAGGCAATTGGTGAAGACTGTCCACCCCATGTTCCCTCAGTACTTCCGCCTCCAAAAGTTTTGCTTCCCTGCTCCACGGATTATGACCGTCCAATCCCTCTTTTTTATCTTTTAACACCTTGGCGGCGAACTCCTGTCTGGTAGGATACGGATGTTTGGTTTCTGCAATATTGCTTGCGGCTTTAGGCGCCCCTAGACAGGCAATGATCCAAATACAGAGTGAAGCTACCAGCGCTATGCCCGATTTTCTTGCCCTTGCCGAAATCAACAAAACAATATTTACAAAGATGATATAGTAGCCAATGAAGACCAGGTACATCGCAAAAAGCGACCCCCAATTAAAGATACCGAAGTCCTTTAGGTTGCTTAGCAAGGCCCCGGCGATCGAAAACAAAATTGTGGTCATAAGCAGAATGGGCAGGAAAAGTGCCATCCACTTGCCCAATAGCCATTTCCAGTTGGAAATTCCCTGACTCTTCAATAGGGTAAGGGTTCCCATTTCCCGCTCTTTGGTAAAACTATTGTATCCCAATAGAATGATTAGGAGGGGAATGATAAACAAAAGGATAAAATCTGGCGTTAAATCCCCAAAGCGCGCTAAACCGGTTTGGTCGGCGGCAGCACTGAACTGAGCTTCGTTGCGTTTGTGCGCTTCCAAGAAAATAGAGGTTCCGGCATACTTGTCAACCCCTTGGTCCACCAAAGACAGTGGATATTTGGGTTTAAAGGCATAGGTGCCATAATGCGCTGCCGAATGTGGGTTTTTTTCACCTTGGTCGTCCCATAGTGTGCGTTCCACAGTCTTGGCCGAGGCATACTGTTCATTTACATTTTTGTATTGTTTGGCACTGATCCAAACAGCAACACCCAATAGAAGAATAACAATAATGAATGCTGCGCGTACACGCCCATCCCTTGACAGCTCTTTGGTTTCTTTTAGAAAAGTCTTTAAAATCATAGGGCCAATTCTTTATAGTCCATTGTAGTGAGATAAGCCTGCTCCAATTCTTGGAGGGAAATGTCCTTGGCCACCAGTTGTTGTTTTAGCTGACCGTCTTTCATAATGCCGATATGTGTGGCAACTTCCTTTGCACGAAACAGGTCATGGGTCGCCATGAGGGTGGCGACTCCTTTCGTTCGCAATTTTTGCAATAGCAATCCAAATTCGTTGCTCGCCTTGGGATCCAATCCGGAGGTAGGCTCATCCAAGAGAAGCACTTTTGCGTCTTTGGCAAGTGCTATGGCGATGCCTACCTTTTGACGCATCCCTTTGGAAAAACTGGATATACGTTTTTCGAAGGCTTCTGATTGCAGTCCAGCTTCGCCCAAAAATTCTTTTAGGTGCTGATTGGAAAGTTTTTTTCCGGCAATTCCCGAAAAATACTCGAGGTTTTCCATGGCCGAAAGGCTGGGATACAACATGAGGTTTTCCGGAATGTAGGCCAAGAAGCGTTTGGTGGTCTTTGTATTTTCGTGAACGCTCAACTGATTGATAAAAGCACTTCCAGAAGAAGGCTCAATAAAGCCCAATAACAGATTAATTGTAGTTGTTTTACCGGCGCCATTGGCACCCAAAAGACAGTAGATATCACTGGACTTGATATGGAGGTTCAATTGGTCCAGTGCTGTTAGCTCACCGTATTTTTTAGAAAGGTTGTTAGTTATAATCATTGATTTGTATTTGAAATAGATGGATAAAACCGAACATTCCACCATCAAATTAATGACCGTGAAATGGAACAGCGCTAAGTGTAGTGTGTTAGTCTCCCGATCTTGAGAATACAGGGAGTATATCGATCTCAAAAAAAGCCAAAAAGGGATTGTTTTAAATGAAAGCCATCATTTTCTGGCTCGTTGATCAGGAGTGCGAAGCTGGTGGGGGCCTGGAAAACAAATCTGTTTCCATTAGACTGGAAACGACCTGGAAGTCAGGTACGGGGATTTTACTTTGACACTTGGTAAGTATAAATTTCTCTTGAAAGAAATCGAGCGTGGCCGCTAAAGTTTCCGCTTGTTGCGACTCAATGGTTAGAAGACAAAGCTCACAATGCTTTTCGTGTCCGTTGGTGGTGTCATGGTGTTCATAAACATGGAAAGCAGACGCCTTTATCAGGAGCAAACCAATAAAAAGAACCGCAGCTGTATGTTTGAACACGTTCTTCACAATATTCCAAATGTACAAGATTTCACTAGGGTTTATATGTTAAGATTATTATAATTTTAACCGAATTTAACAGCGTACAAACCGGGACATTTGCAATATACCGGGGTAAATCCGAATCAAAGTTTTTAGAAAAGGCTGTTTTACAGAACACTTGGAATTTTGCTTTTTCTTTAATGTTTGCTTCTCTAAATCAATGGTAAAGCTAATCTGGAAAAGAGGACCTATCCTTATTTCATATACCCATCAAGCTCTTTTGATATTTCAATTGCTTCGCTAATTACACTTTCCGGATAATCGTTTATTTCAAGAATTTTTAAGGCATTCCTGTTATTTAGTTTCCTTAAAATCGAAATCGACGCTTCTCCTATCTACCTATTCGCTAAAATGGTATAATTCGTATTCATCTACTAGCATATCCCATGCGAAATGATCATATAAACAATAGTTATCCCAATAGGGCATAAATATTTGGAATAGGTTATATATTTGTCATGTTAATTAATAAAATTACAAGTGAATAGTATGGATTCCTTTTTAGATCAATCCGCGGGATACCTGATCAATATGACAGCACTCTTGTTAAAAAGGGAATTAAATGCAATAATAAAGAGCAATAAGATAGAAGTGACACCCGAACAGTGGGCGATTTTAAATAGGTTACATGAAAAATCGGGTCTAGCACAAAATGAAGTGGCCAAACTTACTTTTAAAGACAATGCCAATATTACGCGAATAGTGGATAAACTGGAAAGTAAAGGTTTGGTAAAAAGACAAGCAGATTCCAATGATAGGAGAGCTTGGAAAATAGCGATCACTAAAAAAGGTACGGAAATACGTAATTCAGTTGAACCATTGGCGATTGAAGTTTTGGACAAAGCCACTGTTGGTTTAAGTGAAAAAGATGTTCAATTGCTCAACCACACTTTAAAGAAATTATTGGATAATCTCGCCAAATAATTTTTTTATTATATATTTGTCATAACAAATATTGTTATACAAACATTACGATAGCCATGAGCAAAGAAGATATAAACAATGACTTATCCCATAAATATGGTAAAAGTAACATTGTCATACATTGGTTAACAGCGGTCTTAATTTTGGCATTGTTTCCCATGGGAAAATATATGGAAGATAGTACGGCCTCCGAAAAATTGGGTCTAGTAAAGATACATGCCATACTCGGCATCGTTGTTTTTATACTAACTATCGCAAGAAGCTATTTGTTTTTTAAGTCTAAACGCCCGGATGACATAAAAACTGGTTCCAAATTCAATGATAAACTGGCCGTGTGGATTCACAATGCTTTCTATTTTTTACTAATTGGTATTTCAATAGCCGGATCAGCGACCTTGTTCGGTGGTGGTTATGTGGATGCGCTAAAATCCGGGAATTCAGATTTAATACTATCAAAGGAGAATATCGCACCTCTTAAAGCTCATGGCCTGTTAGCTACGATTATGATCATACTATTGGTATTTCATGTAGTGGGCGTAATAAAACATTATATAATGACCAAAGAAAACACCTTAAAGAGAATGTCTTAAAAAAATAAATTATGGATACACCCAAAAAATTAAAAGGAATTGTGTTGAAAGTCTCAAGAATCGCCTTAACCGCATCCTTACTGACAAGCATAATTTCATGTAACAATGAAGAAAAATCCAATAATAAATCCAATATGGAAACTAGTAAATCAGAACATATCATCCTCATAAACCCATTTGAAGTCCCAAAAGGTAAATTGGAAGAATCAATAGTTTACTGGGAAGCTTGTAGAGACTTCCTTAAAAAGGAACCAGGTTATATTTCAACAAAGTTGCACAAATCAATAAAGGATGGAGCAAAATTTGAATTAATAAACGTTGCAGTTTGGGAAAGTCCAAAAGCATTTACAGAGGCAAGTCAGAAAATGGCAAAAGAATTGGGAGTTCCACCTACGGAAGGACTTAAGGCCAATCCATCACTTTATACTGTAATTAGCGAATGATAATAGGGCCATTCCACTTTTGGTTCATAAAATTTTGACCAAAACAATCATCCTGCGCAGGCTCCGGCAGACAGTGCCCCTACACCTGCCTTATGGGGCACGGAGTAGGGGAGTGGAGAGGCAGAAACCGCAGGAAAAATCAGGAACGAAGCAAAACCATTATATCAATTTCCAAGCTTTTCTTGCCTTACGGCTGAGCAACGTATTTGCCTTGTTGTTACCGATGAATCTTTCCTTCTCAGGGTTCCATTTTAAGGTTTCCCCCAGCCTCCATGAAATAAGTCCAAGATGCATGGGAAGGGTCATCTCACGGGCATATTCCAAATTGGACTCCGGTTGGATGCGTGACTTAACCGAATCTACAAAGTTCTGTTGATGCCCGGGAGAGCGCGGAATTGAAATGGGCACTTGCCCAAGATCGGTCACGGTCTCTCCGTCAATGGTAATTTCCCGTGTACCGTAGTCGCAGATCAATGTGCCTTTTTCCCCTTCGAAGTATGCACCAATACTTCTATCTTTTGCACCCGGAACATTGGGTGGTTCGGTGGTCCAATGAATGTTGAGTCCATCAAATTCGTAATCAATGTCTATCCACTCAGGAGTGTCGGAAAGGCCTTTGGCCTCTTCTCCTCGAGCACTTATGGACCTTAAACCTTTTGGCTTCAACGACATATATACAATATCGGCAATATGGCACCAGAAATCTGCAAATATCCCACCTGAATAATCCAGGAAGTATCTATAGCTGAAATGGCATCTCTCCGGGAAGTACGCTCTTTCCGGTGCGGGTCCTTGCCACATATCCCAGTTCAATGTACTTGGTACGGATTGCCCTTTTGTCATTTTTAATTCAGGGGAACCGCCGGTCTTCCACAATCGTACGGTATGAATATCACCAAGTACGCCTGACTGAACAATCTCGGTAACCCTATGATAGTTATCGCCGGCATGGATTTGTGTGCCCAACTGAAATATGTTGTTATATCTTTTTTGATTCGCCAACATCTTTTGCCCTTCATGGACATCATACGATAATGGCTTCTCACCATAGACATCCTTTCCCGCCTGGAAAGCCAAAGTTCCAATAGTTGCGTGCCAATGATCAGGGGTTGCACATGTAATGGCATCGATATCCTGTCGATCCAAAATGTGTCGAAAGTCCTCGTAGGTATCAACTTTCCAATCGGGTTGCATCGCCGCCAGATTGTTGATACTCGAGGCCAGATGTGTTTGATCCACATCACATAGGGCAACAATCTTTACCTCCGGCAAGTTGGCGAACCACTTGATATGGTTGTTGCCCATTGGGCCAACACCTATATGTGCTACACGTAAGGTGTCGCTCGGTGCCACGCCTTTTATCGACCAAGGAAGTATTGTTAATCCCAGTGCCCCTAAACTACTTTGCTTAAGAAATGCCCTTCTGTTTTGTTGGAGTCCTTTCATGACCTATATTTCTTTGATGTTGATATTTTTAGATTGCAGTCTATCGCCACGTGCAATAGAACCTATATACCCTTTCGTTTTTTGAATGACATGATCTATTTGTGACGTTCCGATTCACTTGCCGGGAACGGGTATGACCATTGACCATATCGCTGTTTCAGCCATAAGGTATAAATAATCCCAAACATCCCATTATTAAGGAAGGATAAATTATGGTAAATGGATAGTATGTGTTTACAGGCAGTTGTAACGCGATAACCCTTAACCTGAAAGTTTGGTTTTGGTTCTGTATTCCATAGGGGTCAATTTATACTTGCGTTTAAATGCAACCGAGAAATTATTGGAATGTGAATAGCCTACCTGCTCGGAAATTGATGCAACTGTTTCCTTTGGATCCATAAGGAGTTGAGTGGCCTTTTGTAACCTTACATCGGTCAAAAAACGGATAAGCGGGATATTGAACAAAAAGGGAAACCTTTTGTTGCAAAGTGGCCATACACCGGAAGTTCAGGCTTCCGTTCAGGTATTTTCCATGATCGCACAACTGTTCCCAAATTCCGAAATCACGTATAAAAATCTAGGGGAGGCGTACACCGTGTTAAAGGATACCCATAAGGCAAAGGAAGTGCTGCAAAAGGCCATTTCTTTGGATACCCATGGAAAAATTGGCAAAGCTGCAAGAGCGATGGTATTGGAGATGGACAAGTTATAGCTTGCGAACATAAAATAACTTGGCCGTAAAACGGCTGTGGAATGATTGTAGCTATAGATCCAAAAGGACTATGGCTACAATGGTTTCAAACCGACGACAAGTCCTTCGAAGCTATTTCCAGCATAGGAGGGAAGGAGGGGAGTGTAACGCCTGGCGGCACAGGCAGGTGGAATGGGAATTAACTATTTTATCGTTTTGCTAAAACTTCTAATTTTTCAAGAACAATAATCTTATACATAGCGCTTACAGGTACTTTTTTATCTCCAATCAACAAATGTGTTCTGCTTGCCTTTGTAACTCTATCTAAATTGATAATGTACGATTTATGCGTACGTTGAAAATTATCAGATAATAATGTAGTGATATTAATAAGCGTTTCAGGGATAAGGTACATTCTTGAATCGGTAAATATCTTCAAATAATTTCCAAAACTTTGAACATACTGAATGGATTTAAATGAAATATTAACAGGCATGCCGTCATGCTTTATTTGAAGTTCTTCACTTCCGCTATTTTTTTTAGACTGTTTAATTTTTGATGATGAAACCTTGTTTATTGCTTTCAAAAAACGTTCAATTTTTACGGGTTTCAATAAATAATCCACAACACCATAATCATAACTTTCCAAGGCATACTCAGAATAAGCAGTAGTTAAAATAACTTTCGGTGGTTTTATCATGGAACGCAAAATTTCCATGCCATTAAGTTCAGGCATTTCTATGTCCAGAAAGATGAGATCAAGGTCATTTTGCTGTGTAAAATTGATGAATTCAAGTGGATTTCCTGTACTAAAAACCAATTCAAAATTGTCAATTTTAGAACAATAATCCTCCAACACTTTTCGTGCAAGTATTTCATCATCTACTATGCCAACTTTAATCATTGACCGCTTTTTTTAATTTTGAGACTGTTAAATCAATAGATAGATTTACATGATATTTTTCTTCTTTATCATCCATTTCCAATACGTGGGAATTAGGATATAATAGATTTAAACGTCTTCTCACATTTTCGAGGCCCAGTCCTGTTCTTTTCAATGAAGAAACTTTGTGGGGCTTTGAATTATCGACACAAAAATGAAGAGTGGAGTTTTTTATAGTGGCAGAAATATCAATGGTACTCTGTTCATTCGTACTTTGGGCACCATGTTTAACAGCATTTTCAACAAATGGGATGAGCAACATCGGAGAAATCCTTAAGCCCGACGTGTCTCCGTCAATTAAAAATTCAATAGTACAACGTTTACTCAATCTTTTTTCTTCAAGCAATAAATAATTTTCTATAAACTCAAGCTCTTCTTTTAATAAAACGGTCTCTTTTTTAGAACTCTCCAATTGATACCTCATTAATTCTGAGAGCTGCATAACAAGGTCAGGAGTTTCTAACGATTGTTTCCGCGAAAGCGAATAAATACTGTTTAAGGAATTGAATAAAAAATGTGGATTTACCTGTGCTTTTAAATAATTAAGCTCCATTTCTTTTTGTAATTTTTCTTTCTCGTCATTTTCTCTTCGAAACATTATATTTCTTCTTAAAAAAAAAGCAGACATACCCGTTCCGGTAGTATAAATAAGAAAGAAAAAGAATTTAGAAGTACCTAACCAGCCATCTTTCCCATATCCCCTTAAATATGAAACCAAAAATATGCTCCCCATGAGTAAGATGCCATATAAAAAATAGCGTCTCTTGTCTAAAAAAAAAGGAATGAGAACAAAATGATTTATCCATATAACAGCCATGATAATAATGGCATAGCCAAGTCCCCATAAATAAAAAGAAAAAAGCGTATCATATCGATCTATGAATATCCATCCACTCAACAATTCAAGGATGAGCACCAAAAAAAAGGCTCCTATGTTAAGGAGTATTGTATGCTTCAAAGATTTTTTGATCACAAACTCTTTTATTAAGAAAAATATAAAGATACTATCTATAGGTACGAATTTCCATAATTTCTTACCAAAGCCTTATATCAATGACGAAATGGCTTTATCATTTAATTGTTGCGTTTATCCCATTAATGGATTTATACATTGAATATACAATACATTTATTCAACATTTAAGTGAAAAATAAACAATGAGAAATTACAACTTTATTATTTTAATACTTGTATTTACAGTGCTTTTCGATTCATGCAATACTAAAAAACAAGAACCAAAAAACAATGGTTCACGAACTATAATAAGCCCCTATTTTGGACAAAAACCACCAGGCCTGATTCCAGAAGTTTTTGCCCCTGGAATTGTTTCGATCAATGGAAGGAATGAATCGGGTATTTCGTTTTCTCCTGATTTGGACGAAATATATTTTACGGTGAATAAAAAAGATGGAGAAACAGCTATCTATTTCTCAAAACGTAAAGGTAATAAATGGACTCCCACCAAAAGGGCAAATTTTACCAATGGGAAAAAAAATGAGGAATTATATCCCTTCGTTGGTCTTAACGACAAAAGGATTTACTTCACCGCTTTGGATTCTATTTTTTCGGATGAGAAAATTTGGTACGTAGATCGTTTAGAGGATTCCTGGAGTGATGCCATACAACTTGATTCACCTCTAAATGATGACCTGGTTTTTTATATTAATCAAGCTAAAAACGGAGATCTTTTTTATACCAATATATCAAAGCGAAAAATGTATTATGCACGCAACAGAAATGGTGAATTTCCCGAAGTACAGGAAGTTGAACTTGAATTTGGTCATCACGGGTTTATTTCCCCATCCCAAGAGTATTTGCTGGTATATACCCAAAACAAAGAAAATGAAAAAAGAAAAGACCACGATATTTATGTCTGCTTTAAGGAAAAAGACGGGACATGGACAAAACCAATTCGCCTTGGAAATGAAGTAAATTCCAATTTTAACGAAGGGTGCCCGAGTATCACGCCAGATGGCAAATATTTGTTTTTTAGTAGATCTAACGACGAAGATGGGTTATCAAATTTGTATTGGGTGAGCACGGAGATCATAGAAAAACTTAGACCCCAATAGGGCGGAACGTATAGAGGGCATTGTGAAAATGGCAATGATTTACCATTTGAATGATGGGCCAGTTGCTGCTGCAGTGAGTATACCTTTTTAGTAGGACAAAGCATTGCTTTGGGCCAGACCAAGCGCAGATACCAGCTGGCGGGTCGGAATTATAAATTGCAAACACAAAGAAGAAAACATGAAAATTACTAAATTAATACTATTGACATTTGCTATAGCGCTAAACACTGCCTTTGCTCAAGAAAATAAGGTAAACGATAACACGCATACAGTAGATAAGTCTTATTTAGAATTACCTCAAATTCAAGTAATTCCTATAGAGGATACTAAAAATGACAGGCAATATGAACTGTATGTCAAGCTTCCTGAAGGGTATTCGGAAAACAAGGATAAAAAATATCCTGTCCTTTATTTCACGGATGCCATGTGGCATGTCGAAATACTATCTGCCTCTACAGAATACATGCTGGAAGACGTTATTCTAGTCGGAATTTCCTGGCAGAAGGACATAAATGAAGACCTGAAAAATGAAGTGGGAGAGCATGTTAGTCGGTTCCGGGATTACAGCTTTCGACAATCAAATAAACCTGATATTCAAACAAAATTTCAATTAGGGCAAGCCAATAAACATTTAGATTTTATTCGCAATGATGTCATTACCTATGTTGAAAATACCTATAGAACTGATCCAAATAGTCGTACTTATTTCGGTTATTCAATGGGCGGAGAATTTGGTGCTTATATACTACTGTCCCAACCTGATACCTTTAACAATTACATTCTTGGCAGTCCATCGATCAAAAATGAAGTTGCCCATTTAACTGAACTTAATACGAAATTTGGACCTTTCGAGGCGTCAAATAGAAACTCGAGTCTGAATGCCAATGTTTTCATTTCACATGGCTCATTGGAAGAAGAGATGGTTGAACCTATCGAGGAGTTTGTTAAATTATTAAATGATAGAAGGGATGACGGTTTGTCCGTTTTAAAAGAAGTGATCGATGGTAATCATGGCACTGCATTCCCTATGACAGCAGTTCGGAGTGTCACTTGGTTGTCATCTTTGATGAGTCATGTTTCAAGTGATAACCATGAGGTCCCGTTCTGGGGTATTCCACATCTTAACAATGCATATATCAGTCCAACACCAGAGGATAGAAAAGATGGGATTTCAGTTGATACATTATCGGTAGACAGCAATGACCAAAACGCAATCCTCAACCTTTCCCAAGATATTTTTGAGGGCAAACATGGAAGCTATGATGCCCTGCTCATTTCACACAAAAACAAACTGGTTTTTGAATCCTATTATAAAAAAGGTCGTATCAACTTGCCTCACGGACAGGCATCAGCGGTAAAAGCGTATACCAGTTTGGTTTTGGGCAGAGCTATTCAAATGGGTTACCTATCCATGGAAGATCTGGACAAACCTTTGATTGGTTTTCTAAAAGATGTCGATCCTGAAAAAATCGCCAAAGGGGCCGAAAAAATCACACTTCATAAGGCATTGACCATGCACGGAGGATTGAATATAGATGGAGATAAATGGAAAGAAATTGAGAAAGATACCGTTCGATTAAAAGGCCAAGGTTTGGTCCGGACGCTCCTTGAGCAAAGCGGACCTATAACCCCAGAATCTCAGACGTATCTGTATGGTAATTTCAATCCAATGTTGGTGATGACGGTCATTGACGCCGTTGTCCCGGGAACGGCCGAGCGCTTTATCAAAAGGGAGCTGCTTGACAAACTCGGCATTACAGAATATAAATGGTCAAATCATATTAGTGGTTTGCCAGAAGCAGGGTGGCGTGCAAGTATCATGTCCCGCGACATGCTCAAATTGGGTAATTTGGTTCTCAATAAAGGTAAATTGAACGGCGAGCAGCTTATTTCTGCTGAATATCTTGCCAAAGCCACCAGTGGAATTGTGAAACCTACTCAAGATTGGATGCCCAAAGACTATCGTTACGGTTATTTTTGGTATCAAACACTCGTAAAAGTAGATGATAAAAGTTATGATACCACATTTGCTTGGGGAGGCGGTGGACAACGTGTAATAGTGATAGACGAACTTGATTTGACCATTGTAATTTCTGGTCATGATGGAGAAGATAAAATAATGACCCAGATTTCTGAAATTATTGTACCCGCGTTTGTTAACCAATAATTCCTATAAAAACAATGGACCTAACATTCATAAACCCGAACTTGTATCGGGTTTTTTATTAAAACAATTGTACCATAATCCTCCTTCATTTCATTTCGGCGAAGGAGGATAGGTGAGTGCGTGGAACGGTATTCCATCAACAAGTACAACAATTCAGAAACATATTACGACGCTTCAAAGTATTATGGTTTCATTTTTTTGTCGATCCCAAGATATTTGAACGGCTGACAACAGCTCATTTTTTTTGGTTTGCATGCCATCCAAATAATTCCGTTATTCACATTTATGCCGCTGTTCAACAAAAAGAAACGTATACAATATTTAGGGTTCGATGATCTATGGTATTCCATCATTGCCATTCTCGTCTTAAGTTTTATAACGAACTTTCTTTTTAACAATCCCAGTGAACGTAACACTTTGGATTTAAAATTAATTGGATGGAGTGTGGCCCTGTTTTTTACCATTTGCGATTGGAGCATTATACGCAGTATCTTAATTTTCCTTAGAAAGAAATACCCCGACTTTAAGGATGACAAAAAGCGTATCGGTATCCTTATACCCGCTATTTTTGGTACCATAGTAATGGTAGATCTCTTTGTGGGTTGGTTGTCAAGTACGCTTGTCAACCTATTGTCCGATTATAACTCGCGTCACATAACACGCTTAAAAGAACTTATTCCGATTACCATAATCACCATTATGGTCATGGCAATTTATGAGGTGATTTATTCGTACGTACGGTTAAGAAAATCGATACGGGAAGAGGAGCAAGCAAAACAGGTAATGATACAGGCCCAGTTGGACACCTTGAGAAACCAGGCGCAGCCCCATTTTTTGTTCAACAGCCTCAACACCCTGCGCGATATTATTGACCAGGACAGCAAGGAAGATGCCAAGGATTTTGTGGATAGTCTATCTGGTGTATATCGTTTTATTATCGAGTCCGGTAGTTCAAATTTAATTTCCTTGGAAAAAGAGTTGACATTTGCCAAAGCCTATATCCATATTCAATCAGAAAGATTTGGGGACAACTTAAAGCTGAACTGGAACATTCCCGAAGACAAGCTCTTGTTGATGATCGTACCTATGAGCTTACAGCTTTTACTGGAAAATGCCATAAAGCACAACATCGTTTCCAAAGCCAGACCTTTGCTTATCACTGTGGCGGTTAAAGACGACACCTTGGTGGTGGGCAACAAAATTCAAGCAAAATCGACCCAAACACCATCCACAAAAATTGGATTGAGGAATATTGAAAAGCGGTATCAGCTTATATCAAGTAAAACGCCTGTTATCGATAATGACGGGGAGTATTTTACCGTTTCCCTTCCATTGTTAAATCATCAAAAGAAGAGTCATGAAAATACTGATCGTTGAAGATGAGCCCCGTGCCGCAAGTCAATTACAGAACTTATTGGACAAAAGTGTTTTTGATTTTGAATTGCTGACCATTATCGATTCCGTTGAGGATACGGTTTCATGGTTTAGAAAAAATACGGCCCCGGATCTGGTGTTCATGGATATTCAACTGGCAGACGGCCTAAGTTTTGAGATTTTTCAGAAAATAGAAGTGACCGCACCCATTATTTTCACTACGGCCTTTGACCAATACGCCATTCAGGCATTTAAAGTGAACAGTATCGACTATTTGTTAAAGCCCATTAAACAAAACGACCTGGATGCCGCATTGAACAAATTCTCAAAATCCAAAAGCCTATCAAATCCCATAGGACCAAATATTTTAAAGGAACTTTTAAGCAGTGTCCAGACCCCGCAAAAACGCTCTGGAATATTGGTGAAAGAGGGGAGCGGCTTTCTGCAGATAAGGGTATCGGAGCTTTTATATATCTATTCGCAGGACAGTATCACTTTTGGCGTTACCCATAACAAACGCTACATCATAGATGAGACCATGGACCAATTGTTCGGTTCCTTGGACGACACCAAGTTTTACAGGATCAATAGGGGCCAGATCATCTCCAAAATTTCAGTTCAGAAAATAGATCCTTATTTCAATCATCGCGTAAAGTTATCGCTGTCAAATCCCCGTGACCAAGAATTTATTGTAAGCAGACAAAAAACCAGCGATTTTAAAGACTGGATGAACAAATAGGAAGTCTGCGATGTTTCAAGCAACAATTCCTACGTTTCAACACAAAGCACTACTCTTGAGAACGGATTAAGACCATATTTGTGATGTAATAAATAATCAAATGCAGATTAAAAACAACATCATGAAAAATGCACTTATTATCCTCAATCTATTATTCTTCCTTCATTCATCGGCACAAAGTACCCTAAGCACAGCGGAATGGCAAGACGACCTTCGTTTCATTCAAAACACCGTACACAAAGACTATTCGTTTCTTTTTGTAAAAACAACAAAACAGGATTTTGACACCCAGGTGGAAGCACTCTATAATGCCATCCCCAACTTAAAGGAACATGAGATCCGCGTGGGATTGGCACGCATCGTATCCCTATTTAAGTACGGCCATACACAAATTACGTACGGCACAACGGCCAAAAGCGGAATGCTGCCCATCAATCTCTATCATTTTAGCGATGGTATATATATTGAAGGAGTCCACAAGGACCAAAAAAAGGCTTTGGGCGCAAAAGTCTTGAAGATAGGCGATACTCCCATAGACAAGGCTTTGGAATTAATTTATCCTGTAGTTCCTGTAGAAAATGAACAATACTTTAAAGCTTATGGCCTACGATTTTTAACGTCGCCAGAGGTATTACATGCGCAAGGCGTTGTCCCAGAACTTTCAGAGACCGTTACGTTCACTTTGGAAAAAGAGGGAAGGGTCTTTGAACATGTGTTTGGCACCATCAATATTGAAGATAAACCAAGAGCCTTCAATTTCACTTTACCGACAGGGGAGTGGTCAACAGCACGGAATACCGGGACAACCCCTTTGTATTTAAAACATTTGGAAGATAAACGGTATTATTTTGAATATTTGGAAGACCTAAAGATCATCTATGTTAGACAAAGCTCCGTATTTAATGATGACAACGAAACACTTGAGCAGTTTTATGACCGACTGTTCCAATTTATTGATACAAACCCTATAGAAAAGTTGGTCTATGATGTCCGCCTTAACGGTGGTGGCAATAATTACAACAATCTTCCCTTGATAAAGGGCCTCATGGCACGACCAAAAATCAATAAAAAGGGCAGCTTCTATTTCATTATTGGTCGTGATACGTTTTCGGCCTGTCAAAATTTGACCAATGAGATCAGCAGGTATACAGAGGCCATTTTGGTCGGGGAACCTACTTCGGAAAATATCAATTTTTATGGCGATTCGAAACCTGTGGTATTGCCGAACAGCAAGATCACGGCGTATCTGTCCTATTTATGGTGGCAGGATATGCCCGCTTTGGAAAATGCGGATTGGACAGCGCCCAGCATCCCCGTTACCATGAGCTTTGAAGAATACACAACCAATCAAGACCCTGTATTGGAGGCAGCATTGAATTTTAACGCTGCGGATTTTGAACCCAGGCCCATGGACTATATAACCAAGTTATATGTAAGCGGACAAACACAGAAATTAGGAGAGGAACTTCCTAAAATGGTACACGATCCACGGTATGCCTTTTGTGATTTTGAAACAGAATTGAACAAAAAGGGAAACCTTTTATTGCAAAGTGGCCGTACACCGGAAGTACAGGCTTCCGTTCAGGTATTTTCCATGATCGCACAACTGTTCCCAAATTCCGCGATCACGTATAAAAATCTAGGGGAGGCGTACACCGTGTTAAAGGACACCCATAAGGCAAAAGAAGTGCTCCAAAAGGCCATTTCTTTGGATACCCATGGAAAAATTGGCAAAGCGGCAAAAGCGATGCTATTGGAGCTGGACAAGTTATAGCTTGCGAACATAAAATAGCCTGGTCGTAAAACGGCCGTGGAATGATTGTAGCTATAGATTGTAAATGGTAAATTAAAATGTACAACTAGTTGATATTGAAGTTTTTTATAACTAAGTGGTACAATGCTGAAATGTGGAAGTCGTGGTCGCAAGAAGCTACGATCAAAAGGAGGAGAAATGATACATTCTGGCCAGTACTTAGGTTTGATGCATGTTTTTAATACTATGAAGTCCAATTCAACATCCGAAATTCATTGGGTGACCGCTCTACTGTTTTCACAAAATCGGGAATAGCCATAATATACATGTTGTGGCCAGTTATTCTTTGACCTCCAGATCTTGTCTTTTTATGACCTTGCCTCCAATAACAACTTTCTCTATGGCATCATATGCTTCAATATCCATTAAGGGGTTTTTGGCCATCATAATGATATTTGCTTTTTTTCCGATGGCCAAGGAGCCAAGAGAAGAATCTAAATGAAAAGCTTTGGCATTGTTAAATGTAGCGGACGCAAGTATTTTATTTAAGGGGACTCCCGCTTCTTTCATCAATTTAAGCTCCCAATTACCATTATGACCAGGTTGATTGCTATAAATTGGGCCAGATGGGGTATCCGAGCCAAATAGAATAAGACCATTATTATCAGAAAGGTACTTTAAAGCTAACATTGCATGACCTTGCACATGGTCATACATTGTATGAATCTCCTCTACAGTAAGTCCGCTAAAAATTTTTTTGCCAAACCATTGTGCTTCTTCCGTTTTATACCATTCAAGTAAATTTTTGGGAACCACCTTTTTTAAGCCAGGTAGATCAAGAAATTCAGTATCGACCAGTGCTTCCTCTCCTTCAATAACAGTCAACGTAGGGGTATAGCCTATTTGCTTTTCAATTTGCAGATCCAACATGTTTTTTATCCCTATTGGAAGAGAATCAGAGGGCACATCCTTATATTCTTCCCAGTTCCAAAGCCCGTGCGATATGATATCAACTCCTATATCCGTTAAAAATGAGTGTCCTTCAAATGAATTGGCGTGAACTGTCAGAACAAGCCCGTTGGAATGTGCTTCCATAAGCAAATCTTCCATAATGTCCTTGGTTGGCAAGGGCAACCCCTTCATGTGACCAAAACCTGATTCGTAATACGATTTTACAGCAATGGCACCAGAATTTTTAATACGCTTGACCACTGCTTTAGGAGTGTGATTTGTTGGATTATACGTAGCTGGTATATTTTCTGCCTGACTCTCCATATATATGAAATTTGGCAGGGCTTCAAATCGATATTCCATAGGTATATTGTTCATTGGGTAGCCATTTGCAACCGCAGCTCCTGAATGTCCAACATGATATAGATCGGGTTTTGCTTTTTCCATGTTAAAAGAAGTGATACCTTCTTCATACATGCCCCCAAGATCAATTAAAGTGGTAAAACCATAGTATAAATAGCTTCGAGGCATTTGGCTTTTAAACCCAGTGGCCAGTTCAGGGTATTTTTCTATATGATGGGGAAGCATTCCTTGCACTCCCGGAATATGAACATGACTATCGATCAACCCTGGAATTACGAATTTTCCAGTTCCATCGATCTGTTCAAATGTTCCGCTTATACTTGGCTCATTTTTGCCCACATAAACGATTCCATCTTTTTCAACCACCAAATGACCTATATAAGGGCTGTAAGTGCCATCTTCTGTTGAGATTATGGTAACATTCGATAGGTATACACCTTCCGTAAGATTCAGTTGTTCTTTATTCTCCTGACAAGAGCATAAAATTGTAGCAAGGAGAATAGTCAGTAATTTTTTCATTGATCATCGTCTTTGGTCGTTTAACCGAAGACGATTATATCTTAAGATTGTTACAGCTATTTGAATTTTAAGAATAACAGGTACGTATCAGTTCTATGGTGCAAAACAGCAATAGCTGTCATTAAGGCCATAATAGAGAATTATGACCTACGAATGGAAACGGAAAGATCTGGACTACAATACCTTATAAACCATTTGTATCATAATGTACTGGCGTTATGTGACTTAGCTTAGGGAAAGCAAAGTTCAATTTCTAAGATTTTCCTTAAATTTTTCTTCTAAAAAGTTTCTTCTTCCAAGGTAATGGAACACTTATTATGCGACCCGACGGCAAGTCCTCCGAAGCAATTTTCAGCGTAGGAGGGAAGGAGGGGAGTGTAATGTGTGTGGAATGGTTATACTACTACAATTTTTAATTTCCTTGCAGTTTCCCGTAATGAATTGCCTACTAAAATTCTATATATTTGGGAAGTATGGATTATCAATAATCTATATCCAATTGTTAGCTGTTATTAAATCCAAATTTTGAACCTTAGAGCATTAAAAAACATATTCCGAAAACATACAGACTTTGAAAATTGGTATTTTGAAACTTCAGCAGTTAATTCTCTTTGCGATAATATTTTTTCAAAGTCTGAGAATAGTTCAATAAAGACTCGCCAATTTGAATTTAAAAAAGGGAGAAAATGGTACATTTCTAACATCACCTTATGGGAAATGTTCTTAACAAACAACGAAGACCGCAGAACTGAACTTTTCGATTTTTCGAGATGTATTTTTCATAAAAATTTGATGCCAAGCATTGAAGAACTGTTAATCAATTACATAAATAATGGACTTCCACTAATTGAAAGAAGGTATAAGTTAAAATCAAAGTCATTATTTGGAAAAGAATGGAATAAAGCTTGCCGAAACATAAACTTTTTCTTTGAACCTGATATTGAGACTTTAAAAAGGCATACTGAATATTATAGATTTTTTGGAGAATATTTTATTAAGACAAATAATGGTTATTCTCTAAGTTTCAATGAAAAAATATCGGTTGATGAAAAAAAAGTAGATATAAAAAAAATTGAAAATGCATTTCAATATTACACTAATACTCTACCAAAAGATTGGTTGAAAGAAAATGAGAAATATATTTACCTATCATTTAGATTAGTTCTGATTATTTTCTGTTATGGTATTAATTTCGATCAAAAAACAACAGAAACTTATTGGAAAAAGAAAAGGATTGACAAGCCAACAGACAGGATTAATTACGTTGTGAAAAATATACCTGACATTTTTACGAGAGGTCCAATAGCAAACATTGCTAAAATGATTTTATCTCAAGCCAACAGCAAGTCAACAAGGGGTGTATATTTTGATGCATTACATTCAATATACATAACATATTCTGACTTATATTTTAGCGATGATGAACATTTTAATAATCTTAAAAAAATAAATGACCCGAATATGTTGAAAATAAAAAAGACATCTGATTTAGTTAATAACGACAGCTAACAACGTACAAAATTAATTGGCTAGTACTAGCCTTCTTACGAAAATCGACGTGGATTTTCTATCTGCGGGCAGACAGGTATGTGAAATGGATTTAAGTATTCTCTTACACTTGGCTAGTAATATTTAAAGTAATAAATTTAGCTATATGAAAATTGGATTCAAAAATTTAAGAAGCTTAGTTAACACAGGTGATCTGTCTATCAAACCGCTTACATTACTGTTAGGTCAGAATAGTTCAGGAAAAAGTACCTTTATAAGGTCTTTCCCACTTTTAAAGCAAAGTCTTGAGACTCGAACCACAGGCCCAATCCTATGGTATGGAAGATTTGTTGATTTTGGGGATTTTTCGAACGCCCTAAGTGATAGTGCGAACGAAGATTTTATAGAATTCTCTTACGATTTGAATCTTCCGGACGATTTAAGAACTCGTTACCTTTATAGTAGAAGAAACCCTCTAACAAGCCAAATAGATAAAATCACCAATTGTAACGTATCAATACAGCTGAAAGGTGGAAAAGAAATCAAAACTTACACTTCTCAAATGCAAATTGGCTTTAGTGATTTCAAAATTAAAATTATTGTGAGTAAGAATGATTCTCTGGTTAACATTCAGATAGATGATGAATCGGTACCATTAGAAAATGTTTCGCTAGTCAATATTGGAAATGTTTTTCTTCCTCAGGTCATATATAAACAAGAGGATGGTCATTATACTCTTAGTCCTGATAGGTTTTTAATTAAAAAAATATTTCAAGAAATTAGACGTATTTCCAAACAAAACTATACCGAAAGTACTATTATTAAAATTTTCAGTAGACTGAATTTTTCTTCGAATAAGAAATTGTTGAACTCCATTGTAAATCAAAATGTCGTAAAGGGTTTTGCCAAAAAAGTTGCAAATTGGAACCTTAAAACTTCAGAATATAAAGAATTTAGGGCATTATTACTGGCAGCCACGGTTCCATCATTAATAGAAAAATGTGACCAGTATATCTCACTTATGGCCAGAAATACTAGTTATATTGCACCTTTAAGGGCTACCGCTGAACGATACTACAGACCACAAGACTTGAATGTTGATGAGGTTGATTTTCAAGGAAAAAATTTGGCGCTTGTATTAAGGAATTTATCCTCTGTTGAGAGGCAGGAATTTGAAAAATGGTGTGAAAAAACATTTAATTTTTATCCTAGGGCAAAAATTTTCGGCGGAAATATGACAATTAATGTTTTATTCAATAAAGATAAGTCGGAACATAATATCGCTGATTTAGGTTTTGGCTTCTCTCAAATTCTTCCAATAATAACTCAAATATGGACAGGAATCATAAGAAGGTCTAACGTTAGTAGGCATCGTCGTCGATCAAAGATTAAAATTTATGCCATCGAACAGCCAGAGCTTCATTTGCATCCGAAGGTACAAGCGATGTTTGTAGATGCCATTATTGATGTAATTAAATTTTGCATCAAGAATGAGATAGACATAAAATTTATTTTGGAAACACATAGTGAGACTATAGTTAACACTGTTGGTACAAGGATTTATCGAGAAAAACTGGATTCTAATTGTGTTAATATCATAATGTTTGAAAAAAAATCTAATCAATCGGTCTCCGTAGTAAAAGAAGTGAAATATGCAGAAGATGGAACTCTTAAAAACTGGCCCTACGGTTTTTTTGAAGAAGACTGGAAAACTTCTAACTAATTTTCCTTTTTATGTTGATAAAGTTAGATACATCTCTCATTGATTACTGTGATTTAAAATCAGAAACTCCAAAAAAAATAGACTTTTTTGAGCACGTTGCCGATATCCGTGCTAGAGGTTTTCATTTTATTCTGGCAGATAGAAAACTCTTAGAGTTGCTTGGTAGTTTAAAAAAACTAAGTAAGCGCTCTAGGAAAATATATCAAAAACTATTTCAAAATTACACCACAGAATCTGCGATTGAAAGTTCCTTAGAGTTTGTTTATGTAATCGGCAATTTTCACTCCAGCGTTAGTTCAACAAATATCATGCTTAATATTGAGGAATTAAATGGAAATACCTTTTTGAATAGAAATAAATTATTGTTAGAAAACTCTTCAGACGATACCATTTATGGGATAATAGTGAATTATTATTTAAAAAGTAAATCACTGGAAAGTTTAAATTATGAATGGGAATTATGCAATGGTGGCGGGTCCACCTCGTATGCCGAATACAGCAGAATAATCAAGGAAAAACTTACTTATACATTTTGCATTCTTGATTCAGATAAAATTTCTCCTTATGACAATTTGGGAGCTACTGCGCAGCAATTTGAAGATAATGCTATGCAAAGCTGTTTTGGTAATTATTACATACTCCCAGTTCATGAAATGGAAAACCTATATCCTGAAGAAATGATCAGTGCCTTAGCCCATAGCGATATGTGTTATTCTAAACACAGAGCGGTTGTTGAAAAATTCAAGAAAGATAAAACATGTGACGCTTTGCACTATGCAGATTTAAAGAAAGGCCTTAACAAATATACCCTTCATAATCTAAAGGAAAAATGTAAAGAATATTGGAAAAAGTTTTTAATAAAGCACGGCTATGATATAAAAAAATGTGATTGCTCGGATAGCAGTTGCCCTCATTATTTTATTGCCCCCTTTGGGAGAAAAATTAATCAAAACATTATTGGATATGCCAATAAAATAGACTTAAAGATAGAGGAATTACTAGATTCCGTCTATGAAATACTATGGATTAATATTGGTAAAATCCTCTTAGAACGATATTGCTGTCCAACGATTATGGTTAACGTTTAGATAGCCAAAAAAGATTTTCCAAAAACAACCCTCCTTCACTGCACACTAACATACAAATAGGATAGGAGATCCATAACGTCTTAATCCCCCAAAACCACCCCCTCCCAAAACCCAGTTATTCCACAATATTCCCGTCTATTACACCACATGACCACTGGTTACATAGTGTTTTCTTTCCAACCGTTTTATCCGCAACTTAATGGGATTTAATCGGAGCTTGTCTCCATCTAAACAACCCATTATTATGAATATACCATACTATTTGCAGGATCTGCCCATTGGCCCGGAACCCGAGCACAAAGTGGGCAAAGTACAGGCAAGGGGCTCCCTTGTCGAGAGCAACGTTTTGGACCGTATGGTCCAGAGAGGTACCGGTATCAGCCGGGAAGACATGCAGGCCACCCTGGACCTGTACACCAAGGTGGTCTCCGATTCACTGGGGGACGGTTACAACGTGATCACACGTCTGGCCAACTACAGACCGGGCCTAAAAGGGGTCTTTAACGGGGCAACGGACCCCTTTGATCCCAAGCGTCACCACTTTAGGGCATCGCTGAGCGAGGGCACGGACCTTAGGAACAAAATGCGCACAGCCTCCGGCGAACGGCTCGTTGTGCCCTTGCCCGCACCCTTCCTTATCCAGTATATGGATTATGGCAGCCATACGGTAGACAGTATCCTTACTCCCGATAACATCGGTGAGATCAACGGTCAGGCCCTTAAGTACGATCCAGCCAACGAGGACGAGGGCATCTTCCTTGTTCCCGAGGCAGGCGGCGACCCCATTAAGGTAAGCACCGTTTCCATCCTTACCGAGGGGCGGCTTATGTTCATGGTACCCTCCGACCTTGCTGTCGGTGAATATATCATGGAGGTACGTCGGGGCTATACAAACGAAGCCAGCATCCGTACGGGCACCCTTCACCATACCCTTACCGTGGGCTGAACAAAAAACACGCGCGGTATCAGAACAAAACACGTGCAGTTTTAAGATAAAACTCGTGCAGTTTCAAAGTAAAACACGTGCAGTTTTAAAATAAAATACGCGCTGTTTTAAAAAAAGTATCGCGCAGTTTTTTTAAGAAACACGTGCAGAATCCAAAAAAGGTCCTAAACAAAGGCGCTCCGAGAGGGGATTTCCAACCAGAACGATTCACGACCAAAACCATTTGCCTATGACAAAAACAGCCGACCCGCACACGGGAGATGCCCAAAGCGGCACTCTGACCGATGGTATAGTTTGATCAAATCACAAACCAATTAAATACAAAACGATGAAAACAAAACACAGTTTAAAGCTATTTTCTACAAACCATTTTGTAGTCACCCTCCTAATCTCATCATTAATGTTCACTTCCTGTACACAGGAAGAAGGACAGAGCCTGCCCTTGCAGGAAACGCAAGCGGTTATATCATTTTATGATAAGGCAGGTATCGAGACTGCCGAATTAAATGAAAAGCTGGATTACAAGAGTTTCCACCTGACCAAGTTAATGGAGGCAGTAATACGGTCAAGCCCGGATTTTGACAGCCAACTGACCTCTAAACCAAGCAATGGAGAACATCTAGGGGCTTCGTATTTCAGTGATCTATTGAGCAAATCCCATACAGAAAAGGGCGGAGCAAATGATGACATTCAATTTTCATTGAACGCTTTTACGGATTTGGACGGAGAATCTTGGTATCCATACCTGAGAAAATTAAAAAAGGGCAAGGATGGCAATCCTTTGTTCTTGATCAATTCCTTTGATGTAAAGGAGGAAAGGGAAATCGTTCAAGGATATGAACCGGACGGAACTGGAAAGTTGAAGCTGGTAAGCAAGGAGGTTTTCGAAGAGGACATATTCGATTCCGAAACAGACAGGGCAGTAGGTAATAGGGCTGTTTATGCAATTGCCATAGCCCCTTGTCTAAGGACTGCCGTCGCCCGTTGTTCAGGAGGTGGCGGAGGCAACACAGGCAGCAGTACCTCAATTGTCACGGCTAAGTTCGGGTATATGATCATAAAGGATAAAAAAGAATCATGGCTTGAAAAAGCCGAAGTGCACAAACAGTCCTATTCTTCCGAATCCCCACAACCTGGGAGATTGTACGGACCTTGCGGCAATGGTTGCGATACCGTAGGCGATCGGATAAGAAAATTTTCCAATAGAGACGTAAGGAAACGTAAGAAGAAAACTGTAAATCACAGATTTTATTATGCTGGCAACTCCGTTAACAGAGGTAATGTGGTCAGTTATGTTATCTACGAGAACGACCATTGGCCCGCCCACTTAAGACAATACAACGCATATGTCAATGGTGCCCAATTTAAATTTAGGTACAGATCCTATCAAACACCGTATGATCAAAATACGATCACTTTAAACCCGGATAGGCCTTATAACCTGCAATACGCCCTTAGCACAACAAGAAGGAACAACGCTATTGAATACAACATTGTCAGATAAACACTATATGCTACGACTAAAATTAATTTTGTTGGTGGCCCTGTTACCGCTTATGGGGAACGCCCAGGATAATGGGGCCCATCTTAAAGGCCGGTTTCACCTTAACATAGGGCCGGAATACCGGATTACCCCGATCTACGATGTTGCGGTACCCGTAACCGAGGCCGCACTTTACACAAATACCGATAAGCAGAATTCGGGAACGGGACTGAATTTGGACCTGGAATATTTTATAACGGACAAGCTCTCATTGGGCTTCATCAATTCGTTCCGTTATGATCTGGTCATTGCCGATTCCAGGGAGATAAGCGCCGAGTTTGGGGTGGAGGCGGCCGATTATAAATTGCTGATGGATTACCATTTGTACCTGGCCTATTATTTTAAGGTTTTCGGTAAGGGGGAATTTTTCATCAATGCGGGCGTATCCCTGTTGAACCGGAACAGCGATTTTTCGGTAAAGGAACCTGTCCGGAACAGCGATGGGGAGCTGATAGGGATGGGGCTTTATATTGGTGATTATCACTACTCGGCCAACAGACTTTCCCTGGGATATAAGAAAGGGAGGGGCAAATTGTCCTTGGGCATATATTTTACCCAACAGGCCCCATATTTCAAAGCGACCACATCTTTTATCGTGCCGCATATAGGATATAGTTATAAAATTGGGAAACTATAGGATACCTCTTGTTTTTTAGAAAGCCCTGGAACAATCTCCGGGGCTTTTTTATTGGTCAGAAGGTTAAACGGTCTACAGGCAAAGTGATCTGAATTGTATTGATCAAACTAGGAGGGAGGGCAATGTGTGTGGAATGGTATTTTACTACATCATTTTATTTATCTAACGGATTTCCGTAATTGAACACTTGTTAAATTTAATTATATTTAACCTCTCCCCATTTTACCAATATCAGCCCTAGTTATTTCACTTTCGACATACTAAAATGTCTTTACTTTTTTATGGAATTAAAAGAAAGGTTTAAAAAATGTTTACAAAGAATGAGTAAATCCAAAAATGTAATACATGATGATTTTCAGTTTATATCTGAAAAACCAAAAGATGGTGGTCTACTTTTTGGTCATAAAGAAATAGTTATTACTCTAGATAAAGTTATTAAAAAAAGCCCTGAATCATTTACAATAGGGCTTTACGGAGATTGGGGTTCAGGTAAAAGTTCTATAGCAGAAACATTACAAACTGATTTAGAGAAACAAAACATCCCATTGATGATTTTTGATGTCTGGAAACATGAAGGGGATGCCTTGAGGAGGACGTTCATTAGAGAAACCCATTCTTTTTTTAAGAATCATGAAAAATGGAAAAGTAAGTATAAAGGCACGGACGATTTATTAGATGATTTGTCAAAGTCATTAAAGGGAACAACAAGAAAGCCTCTTAATTTTATTCAACTTATAAAAGGAGTTATACTGCTACCTCTTTCATTTTTGATTTTAGCTATTTTAACATGGGTCTTTACAGATAAAATCCTAAAATTAGATTATTTCCAAAAAGATGATATCGCTGGAGCATTGACGGTATTTTTAGGATTGTTTCCTGTTGCCTTTTTATTCAAGTTTGCAATAAAATTCATAGAGGATATTAAAGGAGATAAAGTAGAATATATTCAGGGAAAAATCCAAGACCCAATAGAATTTGAGAACAAGTTTAAACAATTAATAAAAAGTTTAAATAAAGATATACAAAAAGTAGTATTTGTGTTTGATAATTTAGACCGAGTTAGTGGTGAAAAAGCTGTTCAAATTATGTCCACAATTAAAACATTTTTAGACCCCATCGATAAGTCAATAAAAGATAAAAACATAGTTTTCTTGGTGCCATGTGATGAGTCAGCGATTAAAAGGCACTTAAGAAAAACCTTAAATTATTCTAAAGATTTTAGGGGCGATGATTATCATAGATATGCTGGTGAATATCTAAGGAAGTTTTTTAACACTATAATATGGATTCCTGAATTTTATATAAATGAATTAGAGGAGTTAGCTGTAAAGAAATTAGAAGATACAAAAATTGATGATTTTAAAAACGATGAATTATCAGCATTGATAGTTCTTGTTTTTGATAAAAATCCAAGACAGATAATTCAATTTATCAATATTTTGATTTCAAACTATCTACTAATTAAAGAAAGACCAATTGAAGGGATTTCTTTAAAAGAAGATATAGCAAAATTAGCCAAATACCTTTTATTAATTCAAAAATTCCCAGACATAATGGACGTCTATAAGCATACATTAAGCTATGATTTAGAATCATTACCACCTGAATTAAATGAAGAAATAGAAGGAGAAAAGAGGTTTTCGGAAAAAAGAGTTTCTGAATTTTATAGTTTTTTGAAATTAACAGAACATGTTAAGATAGAATCACTTGATTTATTTTTTAAATTAAGAAGAAGTGATTTTGAAAACAAATTAGAGAATAGTGTTAGACTTATTAAGTTAATAGAAACTAATAGAATAAACCACATAGTAAAACTAGATGAATCAAGTATAAATGAAGAAACTGACAAATTGTTAATCAATGATTTTGAGTTTGTTAAGAAATTCAATTTAGAGAATAAGCAACATGAGTTAAGTGAAATAATTATTGAGAAAATGCGAAAAATGTCCAATCCAATATTATTAGCAAAATTCATCGATGGACTTTTACATTTGCTAAAGCACAAAGAGATTGAGCTACTGCCTAAAGCTTATAGAATGATTTATAGCAAATTGAAGCAACATGAGAATAATATTAGTGATATAAGCTCAAAATTATTAATTGAAGAATGTTATAACAAAATTGGCAACAAAACTGAAAAGGAAAAATTAAGAAAAGTTATTTCAAGAAAGCATATTGAAGATTTTGTAAATGCACACAACATAAAATAGTTACTATGGCTATAGAAATTACAGAAGAAAAAAAGAACGAGATACTAAATTCTTTTATTGATAACAAAGATTTTTATAAAACTTCAGAGTTAGGAAATGTTAGAAAAGTAATTGTAGAAAACTATTATAATGACTATGATTTATTTGACAAGATTTCTAAATCAAGTAAAACTAGAACTTTATTAAGTTCGGTAAGTCTTTTGCATAAAATAATTACTGAAATCATTGGAGGAAGGTATGAGTTTAGAAATGAAGAAATATTAGTTGATATTTTATTTATAGTGAAAAATATAAATAAGCATCAAGATACCTATTTTAACAAAAGTCTTCTAATTGTTTCTTTAGATTTTTTAGATTTTTTAATTGCGTTAATAGATTCAGATATTATAAAAAAGAATAAAGTTGATGATTTTGAAAAAGAAATAAATGAACTCTATACACTCTACAAAAGAATTATCGAAAAAATTGATTTAGAGCAAAAGGACGAAAATAAATTTCAAAACATATTCACTAAGGTAAAAACCTATTTTCAGCATAATAATTATCAATACTCAAGAATATGGTTTAAATTTTACTTTCTATTTTATTATAACTCCAAAGGAAATAGCGCAAGAAAAACGGATGTTATTAATACCATATCCACTTCATATATCAGAGATTCAAATGACCCAAAAGAGTTAAAGAAAATAATATCTGAAACCATTGATTTTAAGGAGTTTATTGCTCTTGAGGCAAATTTCCTTACGGAAATGTTTAATTTAAGTAAAACAAAGCCTCTATTTGCAATAGAATTTTATGCTGAATTTGACGATAGTAAAAAACAAAAGATAATAGAATTTTATATTCCTGTAAATCAAAATAAAGCCATTCCAAGTTTAAAACAAGTGTTGGAGGGAATTGAATATAACATTCCAAATAAATTAAATTTTTCTAATAAAATACTTAATGCAACTAAAACTCTTACTGTGCACACAGAAAGACAAGAGCTTTATAACATTCTATTTAGTTCGAAACTAGAAGAAGAAATTGTTAACTCGTCAGATTATTCCAATCAGATTGTTGGACTAATTTGTAATAACAATGCCCATTTGCATCAACTAGGCGTTACCCAATTTAATGAAAATGGTGATTATATAGATAAGAAAAAATTAAAGGACAAGGCCATCCCGTTTTTAATGTCAATAATTACAAACCTGGCAGCATATGGTCAATTTTTTATTAATATTTTAAATTTGAGGATTGGAATTGACAAAAGATATTTTGATAGTGAACTTAAAAATAGTGCTAGTTATTTAGCGTATATAAATAATTACATTGTCTCTAGCGGTAATGTAAATTTTTATAATGCCATAGTTTCAAAAGTTAAAGATGAAACAATATTAAATATTAATAACCATTTCATTAGGTCAATAAATTATCATAATAAGTATAATGGTATTCTTAAAATAATTTTTGAAAACAAAAACCATTTGAGTGATGATTTGTACGATAAGCTATCTCAATTGATTTCTAATATTTCTTAAAAATTGAAAACCGGCCTAAGAGAGCTTTGGCCTAAGCGATAGGGGAGTGGAGTGTTAAGTATTTTAGGGGGTAGGTAATAGGGCTTTTGGGCCGGTAGAATGAAGAAAGAAGTACAAGGCGGTCTTGGAGGTCACAATGGATCCTAAAATATAGCGACCGACCCGTGATTGTTTCCAAAGTTATCTGTAAGCCTTGATTTTTTTGTTTCTTTTTTTATCAAGAAAAAAAGAAAAGATACCTTCGCATAATGCAAGAAATCAGTCTAAAAAACGTTAGAGATTTATTGGATTCTGGTTCCCTTAAATTAGTAGCAATTCAGGGAGAAATTTGTTTGCCAATATTGCAAAGAATATACAAGAAAATGAAACTTGGAATAGAATTTGACAATATTAGGGTAAATGGTTCTCGAATTGTAGATGGACACCATAGATATGTTTGTTCTATTCTTTCAGAGATAGAAATTGGAATAAATGATTGGCCGATACCCTCTACAGCAGTCAATTGTAACTGGAACGATGTAATTATCAATGAGGAGGACTATGAAGATGCTGAAATGATTCTAAAACATAATATAAGGGATGCCGAGTTAAACGACGTGGATATTAGTGTTTTGAACGATTTATAAAATAATATATATCTTTGTAACATGTTGATTTTATTAGACATAGATGGTGTAATGGTACCTGCGACAAGTTGGAAACGTCCTGAATTTGAAAATGACGGATTTCCAAGATTTAGCAGAAAAGCTATAACTAGCCTTCGGAAAATTATTTCTGAAACTGGCGCGGATATTCTATTGACAACATCTCATAAGTCGAATTATTATATCGATGAATGGAGAAATATATTCTTCAATAGAGGTGTTAGAAACGTCAAAATCAGCAAGTTAAATAAAAATTCAAGTCGATTAAATAGAAGAGACGAGATTATGAGATGGGTGGCGAATAGTAATGAAAAACAATTCGTTATAATTGATGATGACAAATCATTAAATGAATTACCCTACAAGGTAAAGTCTAGACTTGTCCAAACTAGCGCCACGGTTGGTTTAAATGAAGAATTGGCTGATTCAGCTATTGAAATTTTAAAATCTTCAAAAGCTATAGCAAGTTAACTATGTTGACAGTTTAAATAAAAATCCCGTTATCCATATGGGATTTTTTTGATTCTATTTTACATAATATCGAAAATGCTTAAAGTAAAGGGTTGAGATAGAGACGGAGGTAGCATGTGTATAGAAATTTGCACAGCAAATTTTATACTTATGCGGCAAGCTGACGAGAGTTCCCTGAAAAATTTTACCAACGTACAGTTCCAAATACAACGCGAATTTGAAAACACCTAAAAGGTTTTGCTTTTTTTGGCGCTGGCCGAGCGTTGGCAGATTGCGTATAAAAAGAAATGCCATGGAGCATTTCATTTTTATGAAAGCAATGAGTCCCGATAGCTATCGGGAGCGAGCGGCTATTTTACATAACGTCTAATTATGAGTACAAATAAATTATTTCGCCGTGCGCAGCACACCGCTTTAATAGTTTCATGACCCTGTAGAAATTTTAAATAAATGGAAAACTGTCCAGGGATATTTTACATAATAGAATTATGACTTACGAATATGAACGGACATTCCAGTAAAAAGGCTTTGACATAATATCTGCCGATATAATTCGCTTACGCGACCTTATATCTGATATTATCTCAAATACGCGGTATACGCCGTTTTACAACACAAGCATATTTGTATCATAATTTATATTATGTAAAATAGAATTTTATGTCAATGGTGTCCCATATCCCCTTACACCTCATAATGCTATTTCAGTTCCCATATGCTTACCTTTCAAATATTCACCAATAAAACGTAAATCAAAATCTTTGGTGGCAGATTCAACCAATTCGCACCTAACCCCTTAAAAATCTGCTCATTGTGAAATTTTAACTGCTTTGGTTAACCGAGAGGATAATTTTCACATTAAACCATTTGGTGCGGATTTGTGCCAATTCATAAAGATCGGGACTCCCAAAGGGCGCAAAAGTGAAATAGGTCAAGACAAATTGCCCTTTCAACAGCTTTCATATGCCCCGTTTCTTGCGCCTTTTCATACCAAAAAGCGCTAACTGATGCTTTATGTCAATAGTCCGCTTTTAATTGACGTAACCACACAATATTTTTTATTTAAAATAGTTATTTGTAAGATATATCTTAAAGATTAAATAAGTTTTGTCTACAATAATAACGGAGACAATCAATATATATTTTATCAATGCCTACAGCTAAACCAGCAGACTTTGCTTCTGTTAACAAAGTTTCCCAGTACTGCAGTAAAGGCCCTAAACCTTACAAGCAGGCTATTTTCCTAAATCAGCATAGGCCGCTTTTTGTGTCAATACTTTTTTCTTTCTTTTTTATATCGGTAAACGCACAGGAAGCAATCTCTGCTTCGGGTGACCATTTTTATGGAAGTGACCTCCAGCTTAGTTGGACACTCGGGGAACTGGCTATAGAAACCTATGACCATTCGGGTGACACCCTCCTCACCCAGGGGATGCACCAGTCAAAATTGATCATCAGCACCATCGAAGAAGATGAAGACCTTGATGTAAAAATTCTGGCTTACCCCAACCCAACGGTTGATTTTGTACAATTAGAGGTAGAAAGCAACAAGGACGAGAAGCTTAGTTTCATTCTTTACCAGATGAATGGCAGTGTACTTGCAAAAGGAAAGCTGATCGACAATCAGGTAAAAGTGCCCATGCGTCAATATGCAGATGCTGTTTATTTATTGTATGTTTTCAGTGGTAACAAAATGTTCAAGTTATTTAAGATTATTAAAAAAGACTAAAATAAATATGCAATGGAAATGAATGTAGATATCAAAAATTGATATAAATATTGGACCCAAGTCTTACTATCATCAAGATCGACCTAACATGAACAAATTATATATCTCATTGGCCCTGCTATTGCTTCCACTGATGGGAACTATTGCACAAGTACCCCCAGGATTTAAATATCAAGCAGTTATACGCGATGCGTCCGGTAATGTTTTAGCCAATAAAAATGTGAATATTGGTATCGCCATTTTACAGGGAAGTGAAGAAGGGGTTGAAGTATTCACGGAAACACATGATGTAGACACCAATGCTTTTGGTTTGGTCAACCTGGAAATTGGTTTTTCCGACCCAGTTGCTTTTGCGTCCATCAACTGGTCATTGGGAGACTATTACATTCAGATCGGTGTAAACGGCAAGATAATGGGAACCGGCCGACTTTTGAGCGTCCCATATGCTTTGTATGCCGGTTCCTCGGGCAGTTCAGAGGAGTTGCAGGACATTGGTCTTACCGGCTCCGAGCTATCGATAAGCGGAGGTTCCACCATCGATCTAACTCCATTATTGCTTAGCAATGACAATCAAACCTTGTCCATTAATGGCAATGAATTATCCATTGACGGCGGAAATTCGATTACCCTTCCCAATGGAATAGGTGATGCCGATAGTGACCCGACAAACGAAATCGAACTGCCGACCCAGTCAGCGACCGATATAAATAAAGTGCTGGTCGCGGATGGTGTAGGGAATGTAAGTTGGCAAACGGATAGCGGCGGACAGACGGTGGTCGACGACCTTACCACTGGGGGGGCGACAGAAGCCCTGAGTGCCAGACAAGGAAAAGTACTTCAGACCAACAAACTGGAAAAAAGCGCCTCTTTTAATGGTGATGTAAGTGGAACATATGATAATATACAGATAGCCCCGGGAGCAATAACCACAACAGAGATTTCAAACGGTACTATTGTCGCAGCTGACCTTTCCCAAATGTCGGCAACCGACGGACAGGTCTTGAAATGGAACAGTACTTTAAGTGCATGGGAAACAGCTGATGACAACGGCACCACTCTGTCCGAAGCCGAGGTGGATGCCATGGTGGCAAACAACGGTTTCCTGACCACGGAGGCCGACGGCTCGGTCTCCAACGAGATCCAGGACCTGCAGCTTTCGGGCAACATACTGACGATCACCGACAACGGGTCGGCGACCGATATCGACCTTTCCCCCTACCTCGACGATACGGACACCAAATTATCGGAAGCGGAAGTAGATGCGATGGTGGCAAACAACGGCTACCTGACCACGCAAACCGACGACCAGACCGCAGCAGAGGTAAGCTATGACAATACGACTTCCGGCCTGACGGCAAGCGACGTAAAAGCCGCCATTGATGAGTTGGAAAATGAAATAGACAGGGCCAACACCGATGACCAGACCTTGGACCTATCCGGCGACGATCTGAGCATCGAGGATGGGAACAGTGTCGACCTGAGCGCTTATCTGGACAATACCGATGATCAAACAGCGGCCGAGGTTGGAGTTACTGCCTCCGGCAATCTGACCTCGACGGACGTGCAGTCCGCTTTGGTGGAACTGCAGACGGAACTGGACACCCAGACCGACGACCAGACTGCGGCAGAAGTGGGCGTAACAGCCTCCGGCAACCTGGTTTCGACTGATGTGCAGTCCGCCCTTGTGGAACTGCAGACAGAACTGGATGCCCAGACCGATGACCAGACCTTGGGCCTATCGGGTGACGATCTGAGTATTGAAAACGGGAACAGCGTTGATCTTAGCGCTTATCTGGACAACACCGATGACCAGACAGCAACCGAGGTTGGCGTTACGGCCTCCGGCAACCTGGTTTCGACCGATGTGCAGTCCGCCCTTGTAGAACTGCAGACGGAACTGGATACCCAGACCGATGACCAGACCGCGGCAGAAGTGGGCGTAACGGCTTCTGGCAACCTGGCCTCGACCGATGTGCAGTCCGCTTTGGTAGAACTGCAGACTGAACTGGATACCCAGACCGATGACCAGACCGCGGGAGAGGTAGGTGTAACGGCCTCCGGCAATTTGGCCTCGACGGACGTGCAGTCCGCTCTGGTGGAACTGCAGACAGAACTGGATGCCCAGACCGACGACCAGACCGCAGCGGAGGTAAGCTATGACAATACAACTTCCGGCCTAACGGCAAATAATGTCAAGGCCGCCATCGATGAACTGGAAAATGAAATTGATGGGGTCAACACCGATGACCAGACCTTGGGCCTATCCGGCGACGATCTGAGCATCGAGGATGGGAACAGTGTCGATCTGAGCGCTTATCTGGACAATACAGATGACCAGACCGCGGGAGAAGTAGACGTAACAGCTTCTGGCAACCTGACCTCCACCGATGTGCAGTCCGCCCTTGTAGAACTGCAGACGGAACTGGATACCCAGACCGACGACCAGACCGCAGCCGAAGTAAGCTATGACAATACGGCTTCCGGCCTGACGGCAAGCAACATAAAAGCGGCCATCGATGAACTGGAAAATGAAATTGATGGGGTAAATACCGATAATCAGACCTTGGGCCTATCGGGTGATAATCTGAGTATTGAAAACGGGAACAGCGTTGATCTTAGCGCTTATCTGGACAACACCGACGACCAGACGGCAGCCGAGGTAAGCTACGACAATACGACTTCCGGTCTGACCGCAAGCGACGTAAAAGCGGCCATTGATGAGTTGGAAAATGAAATTGATGGGGTAAATACCGACGATCAAACAGCAACCGAGGTTGCCGTAACGGCCTCTGGCAACCTGGCCTCCACCGATGTGCAGTCCGCTTTGGTAGAACTGCAGACGGAACTGGATGCCCAGACCGACGACCAGACCGCAGCGGAGGTAAGCTATGACAATACGGCTTCCGGCCTAACGGCAAATAATGTCAAGGCCGCCATCGATGAACTGGAAAATGCAATAGACGGGGCCAACACCGATGACCAGACCTTGGGCCTATCCGGTGACGATCTGAGCATCGAGGATGGGAACAGTGTCGATCTGAGCGGTTATTTGGACAACACCGACGACCAGACGGCAGCCGAGGTAAGCTACGACAATACGACTTCCGGTCTGACCGCAAGCGACGTAAAAGCGGCCATTGATGAGTTGGAAAATGAAATTGATGGGGTAAATACCGACGATCAAACAGCAACCGAGGTTGCCGTAACGGCCTCTGGCAACCTGGCCTCCACCGATGTGCAGTCCGCCCTTGTGGAACTGCAGACGGAACTGGATGCCCAGACCGATGATCAGACCTTGGGCCTATCCGGCGATGATCTGAGCATCGAAAACGGGAACAGCGTTGATCTTAGCGGTTATCTGGACAATACGGATGACCAGACCGCGGGAGAAGTAGACGTAACGGCCTCCGGCAACCTGGTTTCGACCGATGTGCAGTCTGCCCTTGTGGAACTGCAAACGGAACTGGATACCCAGACCGACGACCAGACTGCGGCAGAAGTGGGCGTAACAGCTTCTGGCAACCTGGCCTCCACGGATGTGCAGTCCGCTTTGGTGGAACTGCAGACTGAACTGGATACCCAGACCGATGATCAGACTTTGGGCCTATCCGGCGACGATTTGAGCATCGAGGGTGGGAACAGCGTCGATCTGAGCGGTTATTTGGACAACACCGACGACCAGACCGCAGCGGAGGTAAGCTATGACAATACGACTTCCGGTCTGACCGCAAGCGACGTAAAAGCGGCTATCGATGAACTGGAAAATGAAATTGATGGGGTCAACACCGATAATCAGACCTTGGGCCTATCCGGTGACGATCTGAGCATCGAGGATGGGAACAGCGTAGACCTTAGCGCTTATCTGGACAATACCGACGATCAAACAGCAACCGAGGTTGCCGTAACGGCCTCCGGCAATTTGGCCTCGACGGACGTGCAGTCCGCTCTGGTGGAACTGCAGACCGATATCGATGCAAATACAACGGATATCGCCACTGAGACCACGGACAGGACAACGGCCGACTCGGACATACAGGCCGAATTGGATGCGACACAGGCCGGTGCGGGATTGGGTGCGGACGGCACCTACACCGCTAACGCGGGCGCCAACTACATCGGTTCGTCCACTTCCCTCGTCAGTGCCACAGAAGACCTGGACGCCCAGGTCAAAACCAATGCCGATGCGATTTCTTCCGGTATAACCGCAGTGGGTTCGATGACCAGCGGAGATGCTTTTGCGGATGCAACTGCCGATGATGATTGGCTGGGACTGGGCGCTTCAGCAGGAAGAATTGAATTTGATGACCAGACCACGGATGAGATCAATATCCTTAATGCCAACGTGGGGATCGGAACATCGGCTCCTGTGGCCCCGCTTCATGTGGGAGGAGAAGTCTCTAAGGGAGGAAATGATGCAATAATAGTACTTAGCAATGAAACGGCAAGTTCCGCAACCGAAGATGCTTTGATCCAAATCGGAAGACGGGGACATTCAACCTCTGTTATCGGGATGACGGGTTCAGGGGCCGGAGCTACGATGAGCAATAATATTTTTGCCATTGCCACGGAAAGCGGAAGGGGTGGTATCGATTTCAGAACGGATGGATCTTTTGCAAGCGGACTGATCAACGGCACAAGCCGTTTAAGAATTACAGATGATGGTAGCGTTGGTATAGGCGATGCCACTCCGGACTTCCTTTTGGATGTTGCGGGCACTTTGGGCACTGATGGTGATGCTACGATAAGCGGCGGTGATGTGACCATCGGTGATGGCAGCATTGCAAAGGCGGGAACTATTGTGCTCCACGATGCAGATGCTACAAATAGTTTTACCACTAGATTGGCCTCGAATGCCGATGTGGAAGCTGATTTTACCCTTACCTTGCCGGCCGATGATGGTGATGTCGATCAGGTATTGGTTACGGACGGTTCAGGAGCATTGAGCTGGGCGGATGACAGCAACAGTCAAGTGACCGTGGTAAACGATTTGACTACAGGCGGTACGGGCGATGCACTTAGTGCGGAACAAGGAAAAGTGCTACAAACCAATAAACTGGAGACCACGGCAAGTTTCGGTGGTGATGTTACGGGAACATACGACAATGTACAGATCGCAACGGGTGCCGTCACAACGACCGAGATCGCCAATGGCACGATCACCGCAACCGACCTTTCACAAATGTCCGCTACCGATGGACAAATCCTTAAATGGAACAATACCTCAAGCGCATGGGAAGCGTCCAGTATAGGGGGCAGCACCATTACGGATGCTGATAACGACACCAAAATACAGACGGAGGAAAACGCTGATGAAGATGTCATCCGCTTTGACCTTGGCGGCACCGAAAAATGGGTGATGTTGGGCAGCCGATTGGAACCCATGAATGCAGGAGGTTCAGTATTTATAGGCGATAGAGCCGGGGCAAATGATGATCTATCCGGTAATCCAAATGTTTTTATTGGTACCCTGACAGGATACTCGAACACAACAGGAGGTGCCAATACAGGGGTGGGACCTAGTGTATTGCGACATCAAACAACAGGAATTGGCAATACGGCGATGGGGTATTCTACTCTTGTCAACAATAAAACGGGAGGTGGCAATAGCGGATATGGGTTGTCGGCACTACAAGCGAGTGAGTTGGGAAATGATAATACAGCAATTGGTGTAAGAGCTCTTTTTAGTACTATTACAGGAAGCTACAATACTGCTTTGGGGGTGGGATCCGGATACAATAGTACCGGCTCACGCAATATCTTTATCGGTTATAGTGCCGGATACAATGAAACCGGCTCCAACCGCTTGTACATTGCAAATTCCAACAGTAGTGATCCCTTGATATATGGTGAATTTGATAATGACCTATTAAGGGTAAACGGCAATCTGACCGTGAAAAACGGAACCACATCCTCAGGTAGCCTGGCCCTTTACGAAGACGGTGATGACGGTGGTAACAATGTAAAGATCCAGGCACGGGCAATGGGTGCGGATTATACCTTGACCTTGCCGGCCGATGATGGTGATGTCGATCAGGTATTGGTTACGGACGGTTCAGGAGCATTGAGCTGGGCGGATGACAGCAACAGTCAAGTGACCGTGGTAAACGATTTGACTACAGGCGGTACGGGCGATGCACTTAGTGCGGAACAAGGAAAAGTGCTACAAACCAATAAACTGGAGACCACGGCAAGTTTTGGTGGTGATGTTACGGGAACATACGACAATGTACAGATCGCAACGGGTGCCGTCACAACGACCGAGATCGCCAATGGCACGATCACCGCAACCGACCTTTCACAAATGTCCGCTACCGATGGACAAATCCTTAAATGGAACAATACCTCAAGCACATGGGAAGCGTCCAGTATAGGGGGCAGCACCATTGCGGATGCTGATAACGATACCAAAATACAGACGGAGGAAAACGCTGATGAAGATGTCATCCGCTTTGACCTTGGCGGCACCGAAAAATGGGTGATGTTGGGCAGTCGATTGGAACCCGTGAATACGGGAAGTTCCTTATTTATAGGCAATGGAGCCGGGGCAAATGATGATCTAACCGGTAATCCAAATGTTTTTATTGGTACCCACACAGGATACTCGAACACAACAGGAGGTGCCAATACAGGGGTGGGATCTAGTGTATTGAGACTTCAAACAACGGGAATTGGCAATACGGCGATGGGGTATTACACTCTTGTCAACAATAAAACGGGAGGTGGCAATAGCGGATATGGGTTGGGGGCACTGCAAACGAGTGAGTCGGGAAATGATAATACAGCAATTGGTGTAAGAGCTCTTTTTAGTACTAATACAGGAAGCTACAATACTGCTTTGGGGGCGGGATCCGGATACAATAGTACCGGCTCACGCAATATCTTTATCGGTTACGGTGCCGGATACAATGAAACCGGCTCCAGCCGCTTGTACATTGCAAATTCCAACAGTAGTGACCCCTTGATATATGGTGAATTTGATAATGACCTGTTAAGGGTAAACGGCAATCTGACCGTGAAAAACGGAACCACATCCTCAGGTAGCCTGGCCCTTTACGAAGACGGTGATGACGGTGGTAACAATGTAAAGATCCAGGCACGGGCAATGGGTGCGGATTATACCTTGACCTTGCCGGCCGATGGTGGTGCAGCGAGCCAGGTACTGACCACTGACGGTTCCGGTGCTTTAAGTTGGACAACCCCAACGGGCAATATTACTGCCGTAGGTTCGATGACCAGCGGAGATGCTTTTGCCGATGCAACTGCCGATGATAATTGGCTGGGACTGGGCGCTTCAGCAGGAAGAATTGAATTTGATGACCAGACCATGGATGAGATCAATATCCTTAATGCCAACGTGGGGATCGGAACATCCGCTCCTGTGGCCCCGCTTCATGTGGGCGGAGAAGTCTCTACGGGAGGAAATGATGCAAGAATAGTACTTAGTAATGAAACGGCAAGTTCCGCAACCGAAGATGCTTTGATCCAAATCGGAAGACGGGGACATTCAACCTCTGTTATCGGGATGACCGGTTCAGGGGCCGGAGCTACGTTGAGCAATAACGTTTTTGTCATGGCTACGGAAAGCGGAAGGGGTGGTATCGATTTCAGAACGGGCGGATCTTTTGCAAGCGGACTGATCAACGGCACAAGCCGTTTAAGAATTACAGATGCTGGTAACGTTGGTATGGGCGATGCGACACCTACCGAAGCAAAGCTTGTGGTGAAGGGCTACCAGTCCTCGTGGCTTTCGTTTGGTTATTTGAATAATAGTGGTGCCGTTGGCACAAACAACGGAAACAACAGCTACTCCATTTATGCGGACAACCGTATCGCGGCCAGTGAATTCAATGCCCATTCCGATGTACGTATTAAAAATATAAAGGGGGTTTCCAACAGCCAGGAGGATCTCAACACGCTTATGAAAATCGAAATTACGGATTACGCAATGAAAGATAGTGTATCGCAAGGTACAAACGTTCATAAGAAAGTAATTGCGCAACAGGTCGATGAGGTCTATACTACGGCAGTTTCAAAGAACATCACGGAATGTGTTCCGGACATTTACAAGTTAGCTTCACTTGAAAATGGTTGGATCACACTGGTCACAGATTTAAAAGTGGGTGAAAAAGTAAAACTTGTTTTGGAGAAGGAAACGAAGGTCGTAGAGGTAAAAGAGGTTTCTGGAACCGGATTCCGTATCGATAAGGAAACCGCGGAAGAAGGAAAAGTTTTCGTTTACGGAAGAGAGGTAAATGATTTCCATACGGTAGACTATTCCGCACTCTCCATGCTTAATATTTCTGCTACGCAGGAACTGTACAAACGATTGATTGCGTTAGAAAGGGAAAATCAATTACTAAAATCGGAACGAGAGGTAATGAAAGCGGAAACAGCTTCCAATAAATCAGAGATTGAGGAATTGAAAAAAGTGTTTGATCAGTTTGTTAATGGAGGTGCCAATAAAACAAAAAAAACAGCTGATAACGGGATCAATGACCAATCCCAATTTCCCTAAAACCCAATCCTGTAAGTAAGTGCCGTAATACCTCCATGCCTGGTTTCATTCAATAATACAATAGATATTGGACATTCAAAAAGCTATGATCAAGCTACATTGGATACTTGTAAAATAGAAAAATAAGGCCGCCCACTATATGCTCTTCATTATAAGCGCGCAATGCGCCACGGCCCATACCTCACCCTTCCTTCCCGCATCCCTTCAATCGAAATCGGTATACTTCGCCGCTTCCCTTGCCAGGGCCAGATTACTCTTGATACCCAGCTTTTTATGGATGTTCTTTCGGTGCGTGTCAATGGTGAACCGGCTCAGGTTCAGTTGTTCGGCCATTTGCTGGCTGGTCTTGCCGCGGGCCAACAGACCCAATATCTGGCGTTCGCGCCGGGTAAGCTTCAACATGTCGCCCTTCCCTTCCCGGGCGGTCCATTTTTCGTGGATTCCCTCGAACTTCGGACTAAAATAATACCCGCCTTTGGACACTTCGTGTATGGCCCGGACCAATTCCCCTTTTTCGGCGTTCTTGATCACATAGCCTTTTGCGCCCGCGTCGAGCATTTCAATGACATCGTCCTCCTGATCGAACATGCTCAGGGCGATGATCGCGGTCTGGGGGTACTTCTTTTTGAACAAACGGGTAATGGCAATGCCGTCCATCACCGGCATCCGGATATCCGTAAGTACGATTGCCGGCCGGTGCTTTTCCATCAGGTCCAGCAGTTCCAGGCCATTGGTGGCCGTACCTACCACATCGATGCCCAATTCGTTCTTGAGAATGGAATCAAGACCTTCCAAAAAAAGCTTGTGGTCGTCCACCAAGATTATCTCGACGCTCATATGGGAACGTTTAAAATTACCGTGGTTCCATTTCCAGGGTTGGAATCCACCGTGAAGGACCCCCCTATTTTCTGGATTCTGTTGTCGATGTTCTTCAAGCCGACGCCCGGTAAGGTCGTTTTTGTGTCATATCCTATCCCATCGTCCTCATAAATTACGTTCAGGGTTTCGCCCTCCTCGGAGAACTGTATGTTCACATTACTGGCCTCCCCGTGCTTCAAGGTATTGGTGAGCAGTTCCTGAAGGATTCTAAAAAGCTGGAGCTCTATAAAGTTCTTGATATTTTGCTTCAGGTCGATATTGACCACTTCCACATTTAGCTTCTTTGTCGATTTCAATCGGTTGGCAACGATGTTCACCGCGGGGATCAACCCCTTGTCTATCATCGCAGTGGCGTTCTTTTGGTGCGAGATGTTGCGCACATCATCGTACGATTCGTCCAAGATCGTCTTTATTTTTCCATAGAGCCCCTTGTCCACTTTTTTGATGTTCTCCACAAACAGTTTCAGGGTAGACAGCTTCCCCCCCAAACTGTCGTGCAGATCTTCCGCGATGCGCTGCCGTTCCTTCTCCTGGCCCTCGATCATGGCATCCAATCCAATGAGTTCCTGCTCCTTCAACAAGCGCTCCACCCTTTGGCGTTCCAGTTCCTGCCGCTGCTCGGCGATGATTCGCTTTTTTTTGGAATTCTTCAACCACGCGTATACCAGCACCAAACCGATGGCCAAAAGACCCAGTAGAATGTACAGCAGATTTCGGTTCTGCTTCCTTTTGATATCGGTCTTAAGATTTACGTTTTTGAGGTCCAGTATTTCCCGTTCTTTTTTTTCGGTCTCGTACTTAGTGGAGATTTCGGCAATGGCCTTTTGGTTTTCAACTTTTAAGATACTGTCGTTCAGCGCGGTCTTCCGGTCCGCATATTCCAATGCCTGCTTGTAATCGCCCAGGTTTTTATGGGCATTGGACAGATTGTTGAGCGTGGTACTTTCATTGGTGCCCTGGCCAAATTCAAGGGCCTTGCTCAAATACGGGATCGCTTTTCTGGAATGGCCCTGTTGTAGGTATAGGTAGCCCAGGTTGTTGTACAAGGTCCCAATCCCATCGTTGTTCTTCGTCTCGTTCCGGATGGCCAGGGCCTGGGAAAGGAATTTTTCCGATTGGGTGAAGTCCGACTCCAAGTACATATTGCCCAGATTGTTGTAGATCCTCGCCAATGAAAATTTGTCGTTTCTTTGCTTCGCCAGGTCCTCGGCCTCCAAAAGATAGGTCCGGGCCTTGAGCGTATCGCCTAGTTTCAAAAATTGTCCTGCCAGGTTGGGCAATGTGACCACTTTATAGGGCACCATGTTCCGCGCATTGAAGATGTGCAACGCCTTTTCGCCGTACTGTATGGCCTTTTCGGAATCCCCAAGCTCGCCAAAGGCGGAGGAAACATTGCTGTAGCATTTGGCCATATTGATGCTGTCCTTGATGTTCTCAAAAAAAGCGGCCCCGTCTATCAAGGTGTTGACGGCCCCCTTGTAATCGCCCTTTCTCAGCTGAACGGCGCCCAGGCTAATACTCACGGAAGCTGCCTTGTCCTCCAACCCCAAGGATTTTAGCAGATCGATCGATTCTTTGAAGTGAAAGGAAGCGGAATCGAGTTTGGTCATATAGAAATACGCCCTGCCCAATTGGTTGCTGGCCTCGCTCTTTAGGGAATCATTGTCATACTCCAGGGCATATTGGGCAAATTGTCGGCTCTTCGCGATGTCGATCCGTTCATAGACTTTCGAGAGCTGTAAGTGGATCCTGGCCCGCTCCCCTGCTACCTGGGTGCTTTCCAAGAGGGTCATTAAACTGTCCGCTTGTTGGTTTTGGCCAAATCCCGCGGAAAGCACCAAAAAACAGAAAAGGGGAAGTAGGTTACGCAATGCCTTGTTTATCATGGTATTAAATTTATCACATTTTTGCTTAATACAGTATTTTTAGTTTTTTGAGCATTTCAAAGGGAATTTTGGTCGCATAGGAACGGAGCATAAAACCACCCATCTTGAGCTTGGGGTCAAAACTGGAATACACGCTGATCCATACTTTGTTCTTGGATTGACGGACCAGCCATTTCGATTCAAAATCATGGATCCGGATGTTCTTTTTATGGTCGGGTACGGCATCGGGTTCGGAAGTAAAGTCAATGGTCACGGTGTTTCTATCGATATGCTGTTTTTTGACCAAGAGGTTCACATCCCTGTTCTTGAACGGCCATTGCGATTTAAATGTCTGGTACAGATAGGTTTGGCCATTTTTTTGCCACATTTTGGATTGGAGACAGTTGTATACCCATTCGCTATGGTTCGCATAGTCCATAAAGAAATCGAGCACGTTCTCCATGTCCGGTTCGTTGATCACGGTAGTGGCCTTGTATTCGATGTACCCTTTTTTGGGGCTTTCCTTGTTATAGACCTGAATGCCCTCACTATCTTTTACCAATCGAAAATCTTCATCATTGGTCCGAACTTGTGCCCTTCCGTCCTCTTGCTGGCAAAAAGCGCGCCCCGGCCCAAGTAGGCAGCAAAGAACCAAGAGTATTTTGAGGGCTGTTCCTTTTGGTGACATATAGTTCATTTTTGCAAGCATGGTACGGGAGTGGCCTCTATCCACTGTTGTCCGTCCGTAGGACCCGAAACTTCCCCGGGTGATCGACACCCGCGAAATACATATTCGCAAAGGGTTTTTACGATATGTTCCCGCTCTGGCATCAGGTGGTCCTGCAGATAGGTATCAAAAAAGTCCGGGGGCAAAAGAGCGCCTTTTGAAAAGGCCAGTATTTTACCCGCCAAATGGTCTATGTCCGCACAGGAGACCTGGGCTTCCAGTCCGGCCTTTACGGCATAGCCCCTTCCATCGGTGCTGTGCCCGACAGTTAGGGAACTGCGATAATGGCCCAGGCCGCGCAGCCCTACGGCCAAAGATTCATAGTGATTTTGTGTCTTTCGGGAGGCTACGGCCAAAACTATGGGGACCTTTACCTTACTCCCCATCCATTGCAAAAACCTGGGGATCGATTTGTGGGGATACTGCTGTTTTTCGAGGGTTTCCCGACAGTTTTCGGACACCAATTTCACCGATAAATGAAGCAATCCAAAGCTTTTGATTCCTTCATCGCGCTGTATATGGGCCATCAAATGGTCCAGATCTTTCTTTAAATGCGGAGAGGTCCTTTTAAAGACATGTTCCGGAACCTCTAGGGCGCCACCTTCATTTTGCACCACCTTTTCGAAAAGGTCCACCTGCAGATGGATACTTCTATGAAAGAGCGGCAACCCATCGAACCGATGGTCCATCCATTCGGTTAGGGTTCCAAAATCCGTAGTGGCTGGAAGTTCGAAGGCAAGCTGGTCCAAGCTGCCGAAGTTGGCTTTCTGTGATGTCATAGGTCGTTTTTTAGGGGTATTCCCTGATTATGGTACCTTCCACCCTATCGTTGGCCTCCCTGCGTCCCAAGGATATTCCTGGCCGTACATCCCAAAGATTTCCGCAGCAGCGTATGGGCCAAAAATGGAGGCACCGACAAGGGCAAATGGGAAATCGGTTTCATGGCTGTAATGTATTTTGGGACGGCGCTAAAAAAAATACCTAATGTTAGGTATTTCAATCAGTGGACATCGGCAATACTTTAGTGGCATCAACCAAAAATCAAAGATTATGGGAACCTTAAGGTCATTTTTATTTCTGATACTGCTGCTGCCGCTATTTAGTTGCGATGAACTCGAAGAGCTATTGGAAGAAGAGTTCGATGTGGAAGTTTCGTTCACTCGGTTCATTACCGTGGACATCCAGCCGGAGTCCAGTCCCGAAGAGGCGGTAAACTTTGCGGAGAGCGCGGTCATCAACTTGACAACTGCGCCTGAAATTGACGATATTACCGATGACCGCACACAACTACAATCGATCAAGATACACAGGATACGGTACTTCTACAAAGATGTGGAGGGAAACGAAAACGCCGTTGTTGCTGCGGAATTCCTCATTCCGCTGATCATTACCGCACCCGACAGATTTGATACGCCCCAAGTCAATCTTGCCGAAGCGGACGGGAACAACACCCTCTATACGATCGATGGCAATTTCACCAATATAAACGGACTTTTGAACAATCTAACAGGGTTTAGTACGATTGAACTGCAATATGTCGGTAGCGTGTCCGATAATCCCATAGAATTTACGGTAGACGTCACCATTGATGCCACCTTGACGGCAAAAATAGAGATCTGACACCCGATACGAAGACGTGAAAGTAATACGACCAACCCCGGGATCGGCTCTCGATGTCCGAATAATGATAATTTTTTAATAGACCTATAATGAAAAAACGGATAGTAGCCCTTTGTTTGATATTGTTGTTTCCGCTTCTGGCCTGTGATGCCCTGGAAGAGCTTGTAGAGCAAGAGTTTGATGAGAACATTTCTTTTGTGTTGAGTTTTGGTGTCGATTCGGAGGCAACAGGAAATCCGGATGAAGAGGTCAGTCTAAACACCACTTCAAATTCCTATTTTATTGCCGAAGACCCCAACATCCGGGGAATCATCAATGACCCGAATGAAATTAAAAAAATTAAGATCAATAGCATCCGGTACGAATACAAAAACTTCTCGGGCAATGTGGATGCCAAGGTGGTAAGTGCTTTTTCCATCGGCATTGGATTTGGGCAAGATGAGATTTTCACAACACCATCGACCAATGTAGCACAGGCCGCTTTGCTCGGGGAACTGTTCACCCTTGAGGGCAACTTAGATAAAGTGAGTGATTTTGCCACGGAATCGGGTGGTGTGCAAATGCTGCATGGCGGATCCGCAACACATAACCCCGTAAATTTTGTTACGGAGGTTACCATCAATGTTACCGTGACCATTCAAGTCGATGTCAGCAATCTCTAGCGCCTTTGTACTACTCCACATGTAGATCCAATCCGGCCTGTATTTCCTTGGGCACTTCATAGGTCAAGGGGTCGGCTGCGGACAGGTACCCCATCATTATCGGAGCCAGTTCGTCCAAAACCTCCCGGTACAGATCGTGCGAACCATGTCTTACCCGTAAGAGCCGTGCATTCTCAAAATTGGCCATGATCTCCCTCCCGTTTTTTAGGGGCGTCCGGGCGTCTTGGGTACCGCAGATGAGCAATAGGGGTACAATGGAGCTGAAATTTGGCTCCAGTGCGCCGCCCACGTCCGCTAGGGGCATCAGATCGCAAACTTCAAAGATCACATTGTTCAGCACGTCCCCCAAGATGGCGTCCTTGGCCTGCTCCGATACCGTTTCCTTTCGTTCCGAGGCATGGCCGGAAGCGCAATCCGTGAGTGCTGCCATTAAACTGACACTTTGGTTGTACCGAAAATGGACGGCATAGTTGGCCAGCCAGGAATAATCTCCGGATTTCATCTGCAAATAATGACGGGGCAGTGCCCTATACCCCATTCTGCCCAGGGCCATTCCGGTGGCCAACTGCAGATCGTACTTGCCCAATACGATCTTGACCGGATCACCACTGGCCGGGTGCGCGACCTCTGCCGTGATCGGCGATCTTTCCAAATCTTGGAGCACCTCCCTTACCAAAGTGGTGAACGAGGGGATCTTTTGGGACCATACGCTATCCGTCCGTACCAGGTCCGACAGTTGGACAAGGACCTTGTCCACCGCATAGGGAAGTTTGAGGGTGTGCTGTAGGCCCTCGGGACTGTCCAACAAAATCCGGTCCACGCGATCGGGATATTTTTTTGCATACATCAGCGCGTGATGGGCACCGAAACTTCCCCCGAAAAGCATGATCTTATCATAGGAAAGGAACTTCCTAACGGCCTCGATGTCCTCCGCCATGGCCACCACATTATAGCCACTAAAGTCACGCTGTTCTTTTCGCCAATGGGCTATGCAGTCCGCAATGTATTTCCGGTAATGCCGTCTAAAACTTTCCTTTTCCAGCGGAGCGTCCATGGGGAGTTGTAACGAATCCGGGCAGCTCAGCTTGGGTGCCGACCGACCATTGCCCCGCTGGTCCACCAACACCACATCGCTGCGGGCCGCAAAGGACGCCAATAGGGGCGCAAACTCCTGCAAGCGTTCCAAGGCTGAGGGATCGTCCCCGGGCCCGCCCTCGAAAATAAAAATGGGCGGCAATGGACTCGGATGTTCCGTTTTCATCCTAAAGAATGGAAGTTCAATACTTTTCGATTTCGGATCATTGCGGTTTTCCGGAACGCGGAGGTGCCCCATCTCCCCGGGATAGGATTTGCCATTCCCGGCTTTAATGGTAGTAGTTTCCAATATGGCCTGGGAACCCGGGATGTTTTGACCTCGACAGCTGGCGGAACATAGCAGTGCCATCACGCCTAAAACTAAGTGCTTCTTCATAGTAAATCGGTTTTGATCGATGAATGATGGGTACAATACTAGGAAATCCAACAAGGTGGTATGGAAATCCCTTGTTCGCATTTACAAATCAGAACAAGGGCAGCGGTCATGCCATGGGCCGGTTTGCGGTTCGCCAAGGGTTCCATCGGTTTTGCAAAATATTGGAACGGCAACCCGTTGCGGGAAAAGGGCGGTTCAGGATCTGCACAGGATGTGGTTGAAATGTTCTAGCGACACAGAAACAGGACGATTAGTAAAATGTGGGCCCCGCTTTCGACATACCGGAAAAAAACCTTCTATCCCCTATAGGTTTCCGTATCGAACTTCACAATATAATGGTTGAAGTAACTATTTGCCCCGGGGCTGTTCCTGCTGCTTGTAAAAATCAGGTATTTCCCATCTTCCGTCACGTACGGACTGCCGTCGTACCCTTCCGAATTGATGTCCGGGCCCAGCGATTTGGGATCGCTCCATTTGTTTTCCCCAATGTGAAAGGTGATGTACAGATCGGAAAAGCCCATATTGTCCTCCCGGTCGAAGCCGGCAAAGATCAGGTATTCCTTGTCCGGCGCCACAAAGGCATCCCCTTCAAAACGACCTATGGAATTCACGTTGGGCGGAAGTGCCACGGGCGTGCCGTACCGTCCACCTTCATAAGGGGCAAAAAAAATGTTCGAATTTCGGGTCCCGTCCATGGGCTGCAGCGAATAAAAAAGGGTGCCGTCCCGGGTCTTCCACGGATATCCTACCCCCGTCGCATTCGGAAATACGATTTCCGGTTCGCTCCAGCCCTCCGATCGTTTGTGGGATTGCCACAACTGAAAATGCGTGGTCACACTGTCCTTGTTCACCCGGTATGGGAGGTTCGACATAAATATCAAGTGATCGCCCCGCGGGTTGACATAGGGATCGGAATAGTTGTAAATCGTATCAAAGGGAATGGGTTCGGGTTTCGAAAAACGGCTGCCATCGAACTCTTGGGAGACCAATCGCGCCCGGTTGGGCAACTGTTGGCAGTAAAAGATCTTCCGATTGTTTTGGGCGAATACGTTGTTCCATTGCATACCATCGATGGAAATCTCACCCGGAAACAACTTTACCGGGGTCTCGGCGCGCTCATATTGCGACAAGGGATCTGTAGGGGCTGCCAACTGTCCATAGGAAGATACAAAAACAAGGAGGAGGATGGGAAAAAGGAACTGGGAGGAATTTCTTATCGGATTTTTCATGACCACCAAAATAGCGATCACCTCCCCTATTTTATGGTAACGATTTGTTAAACTTTTCCCAGTTCCAAGACCTTTAACAATTGAGATCAAAAAAACCGGTCCGGGCCAAGATCCATCTTCCCATTGGACACCAACAAAAATACAATTCCTTATTTGCTTACGGCGTGTTCCTCGATATAGTCCTTCAATTTTGAAGGTTCGTGACCGATATAGTGAAACCGCTCCGCCCAATCCAGTCCGTAGGGTTTACCGATTTCCTTATCCGAAGGCACGCCCCGCATACGTTGAGAGTCGATATCCAGGACAAAATGTTCAATGTATTTCCGATTTGCCGTTTGGTCATCGTTTCCTAAAATGGGCAGGTGTTTCCCCTCTTTGGAAAGGCTGTCCCGAAGTCTGGCCCCGGCCTCCCCTCCGGGCCCTTGTGTCACTATTACGGCATTGGCCTCAATTTTACGGTCAATGGTCTGGGTGGTCTCCACAATCCGATTGACCAATTGCGGGCCTCGGGCAAAATAATAGCGTTCCCTAGCGGTGTGCGGAGCTAATCCGGCTTCAAAATGCTCCGGATAATCAAGTCTCCCGCCCGCCATCCATCGGGCAGATTCCACGGCCATAGCGGTGATGTAGTGGTCCGGGTTTTCCTCATAATGTCCCCAGGGGTCGTAGGTTATGATAGTATCCACCTTTAACAATCGGAACAGAAAAATGAGGCGTCCCCTCAACTCCTGGATACTGATATTGTCCATTCTGTGGTTTCTGTACCCCAGATCGTACACCTTCTGCAGACCCAATGCCTTGGCGGCCCGTTGGTTATCCCTTTCATTGTTTTGGATCACTTCGCCCACAGTGGCCCCTTGCCCCGCATGATCATCGTTGCTCGTACGGATCAGGTATCCAGTGTATCCTTCGCTAATCAGTTTGGCCACCGTTCCCCCTGCAAACAGGGCAATATCGTCGTTATGGGGTTGGATGGCGGCCAATACCTTGCCCTTGTGCGGTTTTCCCGGCACGTGCTTTTCCACGATGATCGTATCCGTATTGTTCAGTTTCTGGGTGGACTCAAAGGATTTCGGGAAGGCGGGCATAAGACCCATGGCAACACCTTTACCAATAAATGATCTTCTTTCCATACGGGCAAGATTGCAGTTATCCAAATATAACACATTATAACGGTCCTCGCTTCCCAGCGGCGCCGGAAAAAAGACCTATTCAATTGAATTACAGATGGTTTGTGTCCGAAGCTCTGGCCTGCACTGTCCCCGCCATTCATTTCCGCTGGGTTTCAGGTTGCATTATTTCTACTTTTTTGACCTCTCCACTGGATAGGTCCAAGAGGTAAAGTCCCATAGGAATCTTGTTGTGCCATTCGAAGATCAGTTGATTTTCCGAAGGGTCCCATTTGGCGTGCAGTTCCTGCCCCTCCAGATTGGTAATCCGTCGTAGGTTCGTACCGTCGGTGTCCATGAGATAGAGGTTAAAATCTCCGGAATCGCTCAGTTCCGGATCGTCGCGGTTCGAATGAAAGACGATTTGGCTCCCATCCGGGGAATATTCCGGAAACCAGTTGATGCCCTTTAGGGAGGTCAGTTGTTGGAGGTCCGAGCCATCCCGGTCCATGGTGAAGATATTGTACTGGTCCTTGTGGTCGACATCGGAGGTAAAAACAATCCGGCCCTTCCGGCATATCCGGGGGTACCAATTCTGACCATCTGGATTGTGCAAGGGCCGAACGTCCGTTCCGTCCGGGTTCATTTCAAACATTTTCACCTTGCCCCCAACGGGCACTACATTAAAGACGAGCCTTTCCCCTTCCGGCGACCAATGGGGTTCCACATTGTAGTCGGGCAGATCGGTAAGCTGTACCAAATTGGAGCCATCGGCATTCATGATAAAAATTTGCGCCCCGTCATCCACGTCCCCGTGAAACGCAATCTTTCTTCCATCGGGAGACCATACCGGCCCTTTTTTGATACGGGCCTCTGGAAAATGCGTAAGTCGTTGTGCATTTTTCCCATCCCTATCGGCAACATAAATTTCCCAAACATCCCGGGCCGCATCTGGGGCATGGACAAATGCAATTTTTCTTCCATCCGGTGAAAAAGCGGGCCTCCCCAGAAGACCACCGAGTTCGCTTTTGGCAGACTGACCGCTCATAAATTGAATGGCCATGATCACCAACAGTATATTTTTCATAGGCTTTACTTGGAATCTATAGATTGAACGTTTGTGCAATATAGCCCCTCCCCTTTTGTCATAGTTCGGAAAGAAGTGCGGATGCAGGAATCCATACGATTTTGGCCGAGAAAAGCCCAAAAATGACTTTTTATGCTTTGTCCTGACAATTGTCATGTTATTTGAAGGGCATCCCGTCTACATTTGTCCCCATGAAAAGCTATGTGATCCTTTTCGTCGCGCTTTCGATGTTGGTCAAGCCTCTTTGGCCCGTGGTCGAATACGCCATGAACTATGATTACATCGTCACCGTGCTCTGTGAGAACAAAGAAAAGCCCCAATTGCAATGTGACGGTAAATGTTATCTCGCCAAGCAGCTGGCCAAAGCATCCGAACAAAGCGATAAAGATCCGTTTGGGGAAAACCGATCCAAAATCCGGACGCAGTATCCCGTCTTTTTCCAGCCCTTACGGCCCATCCATCTTACAACCGCATTTTTGTTGGCCCCCCAAGACAACTTCAAGGGTGGCCCTGTTTTGATTTCCACACTTTTTACCTCGGATATTTCCGAGCCTCCCGAGTTGGGCTGATTCCGTTCATTGTACTGGCTTGCTCCCATGGATGTGTTTACATCCCGGGCCGGTCCGTACCCTTTAACCTATTGAATTGGTCCAAAACAAAACCGATGAAAACCGAGTTTGAAAAGGGGTCGCATCCCTATGGGGGGGGCGGCCCAAAAAAGAAGACCCTGGTCCTTGCGCTGCTCTCTTTTGTGCTATCGCACTGGGTCGTCCAAGGACAGGAAATCCAAATAGATCCCATAACCGATTCCATACTGCCCATTAGCCTGGAAGAGATTATTTTGATCTCCTCTTACAAAAGGTCATTGGAACATAAATCGCACCACAAACCACTTTCTACCCTCGACGAATATCTGGAGTCCTCCAAAAAGGTGGGCATGATCAAACGGGGTGCCTATGCCTGGGAACCCGTATTGAACGATATGGGTTCGGAAAGGTTGGCAGTGACCATTGACGGAATGCGAATTTTTGGGGCCTGTACGGACCGTATGGACCCTATAACCTCCTATGTGGACGTCTCGAACCTATCGGATGTGCACGTGGCCTGTGGCCAACAAGGAGCCGAACAGGGAGCCACCATTGGCGGTGCCATTGACCTGCGCTTGGAAAAGAGCAATTTTAAGCCCCTTGGCTGGACCGGTTCCGTGGAAACCGGTGGTGAGTCCAACAATGCCGCACAGATTATCGGGGGCGAACTCAATTACTCCGATGAGCGGTTCTATCTGGATACCGATATCATTTACCGCAAGGCTGAAAATTATACCGCCGGCGGTGGGCAGGAGGTCGCCTATTCACAGTTTGAGAAATATAACCTCTCCGCCAATACCGGCTATAGGGTATCCGACGATCAACGGGTACTGGCCAGCTTCATCTTTGACGAGGCCCGCGATGTAGGGTACCCCGCTTTGCCGATGGACGTATCCCTGGCCCGAGCCTTTATCGGTTCCGTCAGTTGGGTACAAACCGATTTGATAGGAGGTTTTGAACAATGGGAAACCAAGTTGTACGCCAATTCCATTACCCATATCATGGATGACAGCGAACGCCCCGATGTGCCCATCCGAATGGATATGCCCGGTTGGAGCGATACCTATGGATACTATTCCCAGGTCAGGTTAAAACTCGATAAGCATGCTTTTTTGATGAAACTGGACGGGTTTTACAACCGCTCCCTTGCCGAAATGACCATGTATCCGAACAATCCCGGTGAACCGGAAATGTTCATGCTCACCTGGCCCGATGTCCGGACCTTGAACACGGGCTTTTACGCCGAGGATGAAATCGAACTGAAAGCAAGTTCCCTAAAGCTTTCAGGACGGCTCGCCCTCCAAGGGTTCCGGGTGGCCGATGCCCTGGGTTTGAACAGTCTGCGAATATTTTATCCCGAAATGCAGCGACGGCAGAGCCGTTTCCTGAAAAGTGTCTCGACCCAATATCACAGGAAATTCAAGACGGTACACTTTAACGGTGGACTTTCCTATGGTGACCGGGCACCCTCGGTCTCCGAAGGCTTCGGCTTTTATCTGTTCAACAGCTTCGACAACCACGACTATATCGGTGATCCCGATCTAAAAAATGAAAAGGCCATCGAAGTGAACGCGAAGCTCTCCCTGCCCTTGGAAAAACTCACTTTGGGCGTTGAGGGAAATTATTTCCATACGATGGACTACATCATTGGGGAACTAAATCCCGCGCTTAGCGTCATGACCATTGGGGCCGAAGGGGTAAAAGTCTACAAAAACCTGGATTACGCGCAGCTTTACAATGCGACCCTGGACGCCAAATACCAGATTACGCCTGCGCTCATATGCTCCGGATTGCTATCGTACCACAGGGGTACGGACCAGGATGGCCGTAACCTGCCCTTTATCAGTCCCTTGGTATACAACGCCATGCTGCAATACAGCCGCGGAAAATTTACGGGCTCCCTGATGATGCGGGGAGCGGGAGACCAAGTGCATTTCAACCCGGGATTCGGCGAGGACCGCACCGACGGCTATACCATGTTCTCCCTGTCATTGGGAAAATCCTTTTCGATCAACCAGGACAACCTCTATGTAAAGGCTGGGGTCGAGAACATCTTTGATACCTTTTATTCCACCTATTCGGACTGGAACAACATACCCCGCATGGGCCGTAACCTGTATATGACGGTTTCCTATGCCATTAACTAAATCAATTAAACATTAAAATCAGTATTGATGAAAACGATAAAATTCTTATTTGCAACACTAGTGCTATCCTTAAGCTTTACCGCTTGTAACGATGACGGGGATGATCCGATCATCGTCGAGGAAAACCCACTTGCCGAGTACAAACTATTGACCAATGTCAAAGCGAACAATCATAGCATTGAGATCTATTCGGAACAGCAGGAGTTCACCCTGGGGTACAACGAGCTTTTTCTCCGAATTAAGGATGAGGCCACCGACAGCTATATTTCCAATGCGGAAATTTCCTGGAAACCCATGATGCACATGACCGAAATGATGCACTCCTGCCCCAAATCGGGCGTTTCCAAGACCGAAAATGCTTCGGTCTATAAAGGATTTACCGTGTTCCAAATGCCCGGAAATGCGGATGAATATTGGGAATTGGGCCTGGAATATTCGGTAGCGGGGCAGACTTACAACGCGACCGAACGCATTGAGGTCAAAGCACCGGCCGATGGCAAACAAAGGGTCAGCGTGTTCATGGGAACCGACGACACCCGTTATGTACTGGCCATGCTGCCCATGGCGCCCGAAGTGGCCCTCAACGATTTTTCGGCCCTACTCTTTAAAATGGAGAGCATGATGGCCTTTCCGGCGGTCGAGGACTTTACCGTGGTGCTGGATCCCCGAATGCCGGGCATGGGCAACCATAGCTCGCCAAACAATGAAGATTTAACCTATGACGCATCCGACGGCATGTACCGGGGAAAGCTGTCCCTAACCATGACGGGCTATTGGAAAATCAATCTGATACTCGAAAATGAAAACGGGGAAGCGGTAAAGGGTGAGGCCGTTACCGATGATAATGAAAGCAGTAGCCTGTTTTTCGAGATCGAATTTTAAAGTGGTTTTGTTTTATTGTTTGTATGGGAAAGGTCGTTTCGAAGGGAACGACCTTTTTTAATACGGGCGCATTGGTGGATGGTCAGGTTTTCCGTTTCCTTTCGGACAACATTCCCTGCAGGATAAGGGCGATGACCCCTCCGGAAAAGCAGAGGTTAAAAATCAAAAGAATATCGATCCATACAGACATCGTTCAAGTATTTTCAACCACTGTTCCAACAACCGTGCCATTCGAGAAATGGGTAGCCTACATGCCTATTTTTCCCAAACTCCCATTTGGATTCCAGAACACGGCTTGCTAACTTCACCCTAACCAATATCCGTTCGATTATGATGAAATTTAGGGGTTTTACGATTGGCCAGGCCCTGTTAGTGTCCGCCCTAGGCTTGTTCAGTACGGCCTTGGGAGCCCAGCAAGACCCGATCCAAGTCCAAAAAGCGTTTCACCATGTCCTGCTCTACCAATGGTCTGATACCGTTACGGAGGCGGAAAAAGAACAGCTTATCGATCTGTTCAACGGTTTGCCCCGTGCGGTGGAGGGAGTTTTGGAAGTAGAGGTCAACACGCTCCTCCGGGCATCCGTTGACTATGACTTTCGCGTGCACCTGCGCTTCTCCGGCCTGGAGGCACTGCACCGATATGAAAATCATAGGGAGCATAACAAGATAGTGGCCTTGGCGGACCGGGTCATTACAGGGCATTTTTACTACCGGTACTGGGACGAACCTTGAACGCACCTTTCCAGAGCGGTCAGCACTGCTTCGTGCCAGTGGGTTTTCACAGCCCATCCGGTTGCTTTTCCCAAGGCGGAAAGAAATATAGATTATTTTTTTTGTTTAAACAAGAGTATGTAAACTACACAAAACCAATTATATGCAGTGTTGTTCAGGGAGTCTTCCGCTTTCGTTCGGACAGCATGCCCAAGAGGATAAAGGCAATTATCACTCCGGAAAAACAAAGGTTGAAAATCAGAAGAATATCGATAAATAGAGTCATCATTGGTTTGTTTTCTGGTTCTATATCAACAATTGGGTCGCACCGCTGCGGCGTCTCCCTGCTGGAAATCGTCATGCACCATACAAAAACAAAACCTATGAAAAAGGAAAGGCCGTCTAAAAACCCGATTAGACGGCCCTGTCCGATGCCTCTGGGCATCAGGAAACAACATTTTGGTCCTTAAGCTACATAGCGCTTATCCTCCAAATATGGGCATACATCTAAATGCGTTCTTGTCAACGCCGATGCCGCACTCCCATTGGGATTCTGATAGGTAGGCACCGTTCTGTTCTATTTTATAGTATAGTGTGCTGCCCTTCATGGGCACCCACATATTCTTCCCTTCCATGACCACCGTTTTGATGCGTTCGGTATCATCGACATAGTTTGCAAACCGGGTTCCTTTGGTGAAGGTGCCATCCATCAGGTATCGGCCATCGAAACTGCTTTCGCTGACCTCCACACCGATAATTTCGGCTTGGGGCTCCTTTTCGCAGGAGCCAATGAGCGCGCTAAAAAGAATAAAAACGACACTATAGGCGATTTGGGTTATTCTCGGCATAAATAATAAAGGTTTTAATAAGATTTGGAGCTACAAGTTTACAGAATATGCAAACACCTTTTGATGGAATCCACTAAAATTCGTTGAACTGCCCCCGGGACTGCACTTGGTCTATTTTATTGGTATTTCAACCCATTTGGAGCTAAAGGGACACCTCCTTGAAACGCAAAATGGAAAATACAGCTATGACGAACCGACCTTGGTCGAGGTGTTTTGTACCCCTGTTCGGACTGCCTATTTTGGACTATGCAGCAATTTCTGGACGCCATTGACCATCGGCAGTGTGGTGCCCCCGTAGGCCCTGTTGGCCCGGGCCAACAGGGTATCTAGGTCCCGTTCTGGCAAGTTGGGCCCTTTTCCGTTCAAAACGGCCAATGCCTGTTTGGAAAGTTCGGAAAGGTGCTGGGAATGTGGTTTTATCTCCTGAAGTTGTTCCATGCGCTCCATAAGTGGGGCGGTGCCCAAGGCTATCTCTTGCCCCTTCCCGTCTATGGGGTTTCCAAGGGTCTCAAAAATGGGGATCAAGCGGGTATGGTTTTCCGACCAGTCGCGCAGTTGATATTCCAGATGTTTTTTGAGGACAGTGTCGCCCGTCGCAAGAAATCGATCTACATCGGCGTTGAATTGGTATGCGATGTAGCTTTCCGGTCTTGCTGCGTCCACCATCCGGTTCAGTGGGGTACTGGTGTACAATTGCGGTTCATATATGCGCATCCTATTAAAAAATTTGTCCTCTTCGAGTACGCTGGCAAGGGTCTCCAATGCACCCCAGTACTTTTCCGGGGCCATTTCACGTATTAGGGCCTTAGTATTGGAGCGGTGCTGTAATCCTGTTTTTTCTAGGACCGTATCTAGGGAAATCAATCTACGGTACATGTCCTCTACATTGGTCGTAAGTTCCTTTGGGCTCCATAATTTTTCGGCTACGGCCGCCGCTCTTGGCCATATTCGGGATTCCACGGTCCTATCATCGGCCATCTCGGTCCACATACAGGCTTCACCGCCCAATATCAGGGCTTCCTCTTCAGGCGTGGGGGGCACAATTTTTTCGAACTTGGGTAGGGCGCTGGCATGGGGCATATCGGAACCGCCCAAGCGTTTGCCCAAGTAATCGAGGTTCATAATGGCGATTCTGGCCGATCCCTTCAAGGAATCCTCGACAATATTCAGCTCATAGTCCATTTGGCCAAAAGGGGTTTCCAGGCTAAAGCGCAGTATACCGTTCTCCAAAGTGGCTTCAGGAAAGCTGACAAAACTGTCCATGAACTTGGTTACCCCGCGGAGGTCCTTTCCTTCCCCGAAAAGATAAAGTTCTCCAGGGACCTCATTGCCCTGTACGTACAATTTGCCCTCCCATGATTTCCATTGCATCGAGTCGATATCTATGGTGACCGCACTGGGGATTACCAGGGGGTCAACCTTGTAATGCGCGGCAGCGGGCTGTTTGTAGTCCAGGTAGTATCCGTTGGAGAGCAATGCCCGGTTGCCTAATTTGACGGCGTCCCATAATGATTTTTGGTTGCGCCATGATTGCACTGCGATTCCCTCCTTCGGAAGGTCGGGATGGATAATCTCGTCCCAACCCAACATCTTTTTACCGTGTTTTTGCAGTATTTTCTGCATGCGTATGTTAAAATGAGCCTGCAATTGATGGTAGTCTTCAATACCGTTTTGGGCCATATAGCTGTTGATATCAGGGTTTTTCTCCCATTGTGCCGTCTTTACCTCGTCTCCCCCAATGTGCAGGTACTCATCCGGAAACAAGGCCGCCATTTCTTCCACAAACCCATCCAAGAACGCGTAGGTGGACTCTTTAGTGGGGTCCATAACGGGGTCGAGGATGCCAAAAATGGAATCAAGTTGGTAAGGCCCCGGGGCGCTGGCGAGCTCCGGATACCCGATAAACCAAGAAGTGGAATGCCCGGGCACATCGAATTCAGGAACGATGCGAATCCCTCTATCTGCGGCATGCTTCAGAATTTCCCTGATATCCTCCTGGGAAAAGTAGTTGCCCTGGGAGCCCATTTCGTGGAGTTTGGGGTATTTTTTCGATTCCACGCGAAAGCCTTGGTACTCCGATAGGTGCAGGTGCAAAACGTTCATTTTCAACATGGCCATGGCCTCTAGATTTCGCAATATGACCTCTTTTGGGACCCAATGACGCGCCACATCGATCATAATGCCCCGCCAAGGATAGCGGGGGTTGTCGAACAGATCCATTTCGGGGATTACCAAATTTTCGTTTTGGCGTTCGGTCAATTGCAGTAAGGATTCCAGACCATGGAGAACACCGGTATCGGAGTTGGCGGATAATTCGATGTGGGATCCCCTAACGGTCAGAACATACGATTCGTCATCGGACAGGGACGGATACTGTCCATTCTCCCGTTTACAGGCTATTGTCAGTGCATTGCCTTCTTTTTTGGACAGTTTTAAACTGGCCGATTGGCCCAGCCTGGAGAAAAAACGGTCCAAGGCGTCCTCGATCTTGGGACTGGAAACCCCGGTGATCGAATAGCCAAAATCGGCATCGACCACAAAATGGCCATTTCGGAGTTCCAGTTTCGACGGCAATGGCATTATCCTGATCTGTGCCCTGTCCGTATCGGAAATAGGTGGGGGTTCGGGCCTTAGAAACCCAAACCAAGCGATGGCAGCTGCGATGATCAATAACAGCAAACCACCCAAAATAATTTTTACCAGCTTTTTCATTTTCGATCTATTTGGTTAGCGCCTTCCAGCGACTGTTCGTATGCCCGCATTTTTTGAAGCCCGGAAAGGGTACAGATTCCACGTATATAAAGCAATACCGTGTGTTTCATCAGCTCGGAACCGGAAAGCGACAGCGCTCCGTATAGTTTTTCCCGGGTGATTCCGGCGTAAAGTTGTCGAAATGCAATCCAGAATACCTGCTCGTTGACATTGGAAAGAAACAATCCGCTTTTCTTCCCCCTCTGTATAAGATCGATCAGGTTGGCAGGTAATCGGCCCTGGGCACCAAGCACCTCGTTCTGTAGATCGGGATAGTATTTGTTCAGCTCCCGGTAAAAAAGGGGATTGATCTCAAATTCCAGCTCAATGGCCCGATGGATCGTTTTCAGAAACAAGGTAACCTCATCGTCCGTGCTTTCACCAAGTTCGGACAATTCGAAAAAGAAACGCGAATAATGCGTGTTAAGACATGCTTTTAAAAGTGCCGTTTTATCCCCAAATAACTTGTATACCGTTTTGGTGGAAATACCAGTGAGCTCCGTCAACTGTTTCATGGTGAAGGACTGTATGCCCTCTTCCATGTACTTTTGAAGGGCCACCTCGATTATTTCAGCTTTGGAGATCTTGGTTTGGGGCATGGAAAATATGAATGGTTATATATTTTCCAATATTATGGAAAATATTACTAAAATCAAATTTTCCATCTGTATTTTCCTTCAGGGAGAAGTTCCACCCCGCTATGCCCCAATACCCGATGGGCATAAGGGTGAGTTTATGATGGGAGAAGTCGGATCTAATAGATGCAGGTGGAGTTGTCCGCCTTGACGTAATAGGATTTGTAGTTTTTGGCCTCTTTGTCCATACAACCGCATAGGTTCAGGAGTTCAATGGACTTAAAATCGATCGGATGGGTCTCTGCCTGGATAGAGATATACCCCTCCTTAAGGGGCGTTCCTTCCCTATAGGCACTTTCTTCGTACCCACTGATGTTGCCACCGCCAATGGTCGGTTTTTGGAATTCGAGGACCACCTGGCCCTCCATGATGTGCTGGACGAGGGAATCGCCCAAGACGAGAGCCTCCACCTCCACCCATTGATCGCCATGGTAGGTTTTGGAGGACGAGCCCACACAATGCGGCCTAAACAACGTATCGCCCATAACCACATTGGTTCCCGGTGTACAGAGGTTGGCCGTGGTACGGTCATTGGTACCATCGCCCCCGAGAAGCTGCAGTTCCAGCGAAATGGGGAAGTCCTGATCAAGCCCCAGGGTAGCAGGGTCTTGACAGTGCAGCATCAGCCCGTTGTTCCGAAAGGCCCATCCCGGACCTTGGGTCATCTGGTCGCCAACAAAACGATAGGTAGCCCTTAGTTTATAATGCGAAAACTTGTCTTTGTAATAAAGGTGGCCAAAATTGCCGTTAAAGGTATCCATGGCCGTATAGCGAACGCTCAAAAGGCTGTCCTTGTACACGAATCGATTCTTGTGGTTCTCGCCCAATTGAAACCCGGCGAATTTTGGGGTCCAGTCGCCATAATTGGCCCCATCGAACAACGAAATCCACAACTCCTTGTCCGGGTCGGATTTCTGAGGGGCGGTTTTGCACGACAGGACACCTAGGAGCACTATCAAAAGCATCTTAAAAAAGTTTGGATGGGGGAATCTCATAAAAAGGAAGCGTTTCATAATTGGTGTTGGTTGCTATATGGTGGAAAAAGATACCATTTTTTTTCATGCCATCCGACCTATTGTTCCAATTCCGGGTTTGAAAACTTTTCCCAACATTGTTAATTTGAGGTATCTTTAACCCGCTAAACCCGCGTTGCATGACGCCAAGACCCGCAATCGCCCTTTTGGGCGTCCTATTTTGTTTTTCGTGTTCGGTTTCCTCGCAATCGAAAGATTCACTTGGCATACGCTATATCGCCCATGCTTCTTTTTTGGTTTCTTCCGGAAATACTACCCTGTTGATCGATCCCTTTAAAAGCAAGCAGTGGATCGGGTACAATTTTCCAGGGGACATCCGTGCGGACGCAGCATTGATCACCCATCCGCACTACGACCACGATGGCGGGCGCTTTCTGGGAGCCGTGCCCTATTGGGCGACCACTATGGAGGTTTTTGAGGCACCGGGTGCTTTTGAAATAGGCAACTTTAGGGTGCGAGAGATCTCGGGGAAGCACTGTGATCCCTATGGTAAAGAATTTGGTCAAAACAACACCATCTTTACCCTAGAGGCGGCTGGTCTTCAAATTGTACACCTGGGGGACAACGGGCCCCTGACGGAAGAAAACTACGCTGCATTGAAAGGGACCGATATCTTGATGATTCCGATAGACAGCCACTACCACATCCTGTCCCATGCCGATATCCAAACCATCATCAACAGATTGCGGCCCAAGCTGATCATCCCGATGCATTACCGGATTCCGCATCTTGAGGAGGTGGGCAAGCCCAAGACCCTGGGCGATATCGATCCGTATTTAGCGGAACAACAGCACGTCATACGGCTCAAAAGCAATCGGTATACCCTTACCAAAAAGGAACTTCCGGAAACACCGACCTATATGAAGTTCAAAACGCGGCCCCATTTGCACAACCATTAGGGCATGGGTAACGGCCTATCCTTGGTGACGATACAGGTAGGGGCTCCTATGGGCCAGTCCCCGTTTCTTTTCCAAACGCTCAAAGACACCAAAACCCAACATTTTTTTCTGGAACCGGCTACGGTCCATTTGCCTTCCGAGCACGGCTTCGAAAACCTTGTGCAGTTCGGGCATCGTAAAGGTCTCCGGTAAAAGATGAAAACCCATGGGGTAGGTTTCCAGGTCGTTCCGAAACTGTTGCAAGGCGGTCTCGGCAATCTGTCGGTGGTCCAACAACAGCTGGGGGAGTTCCAGCACATCAAACCAATCACAGGCGGTTGCGAACAGATTCGGCACTGGCCGCGCCCTGTTGATATCGACCAGGGCATAGTACCCGACGGAAATGAACCGTTGGTTGATCCAGAGCGTGGGATTCCATGGTATGCCCAATTGCCGGAAAAGGGTTTCGATTTCATTTGCAAAAGATCGATCGGGCCGTCCGAAGACGTGAAATTGTTTGAGGTATCCCTGGCGCAACCCGACACGTTCCTCCAGGTTGCGCTGGGCAGCCGCATCTACCGCTTCTTCTTTATGAACATAGCCCCCGGGCAACATCCATTGGTCTTCCGCCACCTGAAGCAACAAAATTTTTAGCGTTTGATCTGTATATGAAAAAATAACTTGGTCCACCGACAAATGGGGCAGGAACAGGGCCGCTCCCCTATCTATCAAATCCAATAATTGTTGTTTGTTCCGTGTCATCTCACGATTTTAAAAAGGTAAAAGTGGCGTATCCCTTGTAAAAATAAAAAAAATATTTTACATTGTGACAAAATGTCTCAATGAAATTATTCATCGATCAAAAACCATCATATGAAAAAATCGCACAAGTTCAAGGCGGGTATCCTGCTGGTCCTAATCACGGGTGCCGCACTGCAAAACACTCTGTCCACACCACAAATGGTGGATCCCGTTACCTTTGAAACCATGCCCTACGCGATGAAAACAGAACATACCATTATCCTGGAAGACGGTAGGACCCTGGGATATGCCGACTATGGGGACCCGGACGGTTTTCCCATTTTCTATTTTCACGGGGGGCAGGAAAGCAGGTTGTCGAGCGGCTTTATGGACAGTACCGCAACAGCATTGAATCTTAGAATTATCGCCCCGGACCGCCCGGGAATCGGACTTTCCACTTTTCAAGAAAATCGGGCCCTGCTCGATTGGGGCAAAGACGTCTCCGCTTTGGCCGATTGCCTGGGATTGAAAAAGTTTTCCATCTTTGGGCTTTCAGGGGGTGCTCCCCATGTATTGGCCTGTGCCCATACCATTCCGGACCGGATAGTACGTGCCTCCGTAATATCCGGGACGGCCCCACATCATTACAAGGGCCGTCTCAAGGGCATGTGGTTCCCCGTAAAGTTGATCCACTGGTTTGCCGCAGCCAAAAGCGATAAAAACCTAAGGAGGATTATTTCGCATGAACACAGGGCACTGATCGAAAAACCAGGGAAAAGACTGGCCCAGATGCAAAAATACCTGCCCAAACCGGATAGGTTACTTTTGAAAGAGTATCCACATTATGGTATCGAGTTCATTCAAGGTAGCCTGGAGGCATACCGGCAGGGAATCGACGCAGTGGTACAGGAATGGCGTTTATATGTAGGGGACTGGGGTTTTCCCTTGGAAAATATCCAAATACCCATTGCCCTCTGGTATGGGACCGAGGACAAAATGTCCCCAAAATACCGTGGCGTATATCTAGACAAAGTCTTGCCAAGCTCCCAGCTGCACCTACTGGAAAACGAAGGACATTTTTCCCTCATCAGAAACCATCTTGAAAGACTATTAAAGGATCTGGAGCCCTCCGACCTGGCACTTCTTCAATAGTTTTCGGTCTCTCTTCCAACAGGGCCCCTGGGTTTTCCTCCGCGTGTCAGGTCGAAGATAGGCCATATATGGAATCGATGGCGCCCGAAATTGTCTTTTATCCCACACCCTGGTTTTCGGAACGGACCCGTGCTAATCGGCTTTTAATTTTCCCAAAAATCCTTGTAGAATGGCATCCTCCAGTGGCGTTGTCGATGCCTTTTTGGATATGAGTAGGTGGTTGTCCTCCACTTTGGCCTCTAAACCGCCAAGCTGCAGAAATTCCGCAACGGGAACCGGCGTGGTGCCCATAATATAGTTCTTGAAAAATTCCGATTGGTCTTTTCCGCTCAGTTCCGACAGCCCGAATTGTAGATCATCGATGGTGTAACGGTCATGTGTCCCCCCGTATCGCTGAAACAACCCCTTCATCAAATCATCCAGACTTTTGGTGTTCCCGCTGGCGCTGCGAATGATCATATCTTGGGAAATCCCTACAAACAACCCCCCTCCATAGATCAACCCCCAATGGGCATGTTTCTCGGCGCCCTGGGTCATGGATAGTGTACCCACACCGTCATCCGCGGTATAGCGTTGGTAGAAAAAGCTATCCAGTACGCCCAAAAAACCGGCATCGTCCAAAAAGCCCACATGTCTTAGGGCTTTAAGGGTATAGTAGTTGCTAAAGCCCTCCTTGAACCATTCCGTTTCTTCATCCTCCGGGGTAAAGGATTTTGCATTCCACAAATGAAAAAACTCGTGGGCAAAAATGAATTTGGAAATCATTTTTGACATGGCGTCCCCATCCCGCTGCACCAGGATGCTGATATTGTTCCCAATGACTTCCCCATCCGTGGTATCGGCAGTGTTGATAATGACCACCGATTTGTCCAATACGTTGTCCGGAGACGGGTTAGGGAGACCGCCCATAAGATCGATATAATATTCCAGTACCCCTGAGGCCATTTTCCGATAGGCCTCTTTTTCGGCCAGGACCCCTTCCCCACCAAGGGCAAAAATCAGTTCGAAACCGTCCCTTTTAAAGGAAAGTTCCTCATGCGACCCGGCAAAGAGCATGGCCTGCATCAGTGCAGATTGGTTTTGTACACTATAGGCCCCGGGACGTCCCTTTTTCTTTTTCCAGGGGGTGCTTATCTTCCAATCGCGGGGCAAGGTGAAGTCGACCGTAATTTTTTCCCACCCATCCGCATGGAAGATCAACAGGGCCCTGGTGGTGTAGAACACCCCCCATTCGGTAGTATAGGCCACTCCATCGAGCCCCCCTCCCCATTGGTGCTCTGCGTGGTCCAGGTGCAGTTCATAACTAACGGTGATGCGTTCCCGCAGCCCGGTGGGCAATTTCCATTGTGCATCGGCCAATGGGGTCAGGGAAATCGATTTTCCATGGACGTCCACGGCTTTTATTCCATGTACGAAAGTGGCCCATCGGTTGGGAAGCTGGTTGGCTCCCTGGGTCATATAGAGTATACTGTCCTTGGGAACAAAGGAAAAATCTACCTTGGCCAATTTGGGCTTGTCCGAATCCAAAGTAATGTGATAGGAGATGGTGTTGTTTCCCCTCTTGGTCGGGGAATACATTGCCCGGATCTGCTGGCCCCCGATCAACAGGAGCAGCCATAAGAAGTGTGCTGGTGTTTTCATGCTTGTTCTGTTTTGTTTAAAATTGATGAACGCTGCGAACAGCTCCACAATACTAGAAAATCTGCGGAAGGTTCCTAAATTTTCTTTGTTTGCATTTACAAATCAGAACAGCTTGAGGTTCAAGTCGCACTCTTCAAAAAAGCGGTGGGTGTGGTGCCTTTTTCTTTCTTGAAAGCGGCGTAAAAGGCGGAAGGGGATTTAAAGCCCGCTTTCTGGGCCAGTCCCATGATCGTATACGATTCGTGTTCTTGGGTTTCCAAGGCCCGTGCCACTTCCTGTACACGGAAGCTATTGATAAAGGCATTGAAATTTTGGTGGTACTCCTGGTTGATCTTACTGCTGAGTTCGTGATATGGAATCTGCAATTCCACCGATAGGCCTCTGATGTCCAATTCGGGATTACGGTAGTATTTGTATTCCTGAATGGCATTGATAACAGGGTCTATGGACCCGTCCGGCCCGGAGGTCACTTTCGTTTTTATGGCCCGTTTTCCTTTTCCCCTGTCCCTGTCCACCATACCCATTTTACGATAGAACAGGTATAGGGTCATGGCCGAGAACAACAAAGTGATATTGAGGTATACCAGATTGGGCAAAGGTTCGATCCAAATCCGATAGATGTAGAACACCAGATTGAAGAACCAAATGGATACCGTGCCCCAAACGATGATCTTTGGGGTCAAACCAATTGTTTTTCCCAACTTCCTGAATTCCCGGGTGATGGGAAGAATGTAACCCCCAAAATGAAGATTCCACAGAACCATCGCCCCTTGGCTTTCCACAAGTTCCATCGCCCACTTGCCCAACGGACTTTTGGGAAATAGCAACATCAGGGCCGTCAAGCTGAAATACAGGTAAAAAGGAAGGAGGTGTCGGGACCAAAGACCGTTCCCGGCTGAATTCCTGCCCAAAGACCGCGCATAAAGATACAAGAGCGGGGCGATGGCAAAACAGAGGGCATTTGTCAGGGGTTCGAAAGCCCAAAGATAAAAGCTGTACCCGCCAAAATTAAAAATGGTATTGAGAATGACCGCTCCAAGAATGAAGAACAATAGGGAAAGTACAGGGTTTATCCTTTGTGTCCGGTGTTCCCTTTTGGTGAGGTAGGCGTATGATAGCACCAAGCAGTTTCCGGCTCCTATGGCATTCATAAGTACCGATACATCTTTTACCACGACTAGATCCATTCCAGGCCTTCTTTATCTATTTTGACGAACCACCGGCTTAAGTGTTACACAAAATATGGTTTTTATACCGCGATTTTTTATTTTGATTGCGGTTCGTACTTTTATAGAGAACTAAATCTCAAGCCTATGCTCACCAAAAAAAGATATTCCTTTAAAGATATGTTGTTGTGGACCCGATGGGAAACGCTTGTGTTCCTGATCTTCGCCACCATTATAACCGTACTGTACAAGGTATTTGGATTCACTTTCCTGAATGTGCCTTGGACCCCAGTGGCCCTGATCGGTACAGCGGTGGCCTTCATGATCGGTTTCCAAAACAACTCTGCCTATGGCCGTATTTGGGAGGCGCGCAAAATTTGGGGCGGTATTGTGAACACTTCACGTACCTGGGGCATGAAAACCAAGGATATGGTAACCAATGAGTATGCACAAGATCCCGCGACGGGCGCCGCCCTCCAAGAACATAAAAAGGTGCTGGTCTACCGGCACATCGCCTGGTTGACGGCCTTGCGCCATGCCATGCGCCAACCCAGAAGCTGGGAAGTCTTTGAGGAGCACCATACCAATAGGGAATGGGCCAATATGATGCATGTCCAAGAAAAGAAACATAGCCTTTCCGAAGAATTGAAGGGGTATCTCAGTCACGGCGAAGAGGAATATATCCTGGACAAAAAGAACAAACCTGCAGCCCTCCTTTATCTGCAATCGAGCCATTTAAGGGCTTTAAAGGAAAGTGGGCACCTTTGGGAATTCTCCTTCCTGGAATTGGAAAACCTGCTTCAGGAACTGTTTACATTACAGGGAAAATCCGAACGCATCAAAAACTTTCCCTACCCTAGGCAGTATGCCACCCTTTCCTTCATTTTTGTTTGGATATTCTTAGTGCTCCTTCCTTTTGGAATTGTACCCGAGTTCTCCAAGATAGCCCTGGGCCTAGTGGACAGCTTTCCACTTTTGGCCCCCTATTTTGGGTGGGTGGCCGTTCCTTTTTGCGTGGCGGTCTCCTGGGTCTTCCATACCATGGAGCGCATAGGGCGTACCGGAGAAAACCCTTTTGAGGGGTCGGCCAATGATGTTCCCATCTCCACCATTGCCAGGGGCATAGAAATCGATCTGCGGCAATTGTTGGACGAGGACCAAACCACCATTCCCGAACAATTTCCGGAACAGTACGGCGTGCAAATGTAGGAACCTCTCAGAGACTATCCCCTTGGGGTTTCGGGCCCATCCTAATCCTGTAGCAGGCCCTGTCCTTCGATCCAGGGGGCGCCGGCAGCTCTTAAGTCGGCCTCAAGGCTCGGGATGGTTTCCGACACCAAGCTTTTCAGTTTGGTCTTTATCGCTTTCAACCGGGCCTTGGCGACACCAATGGCCGCTTTGTGATTGGGGGTGGGTCCATAGGTGCTTGAAGCGAGAGCCACCAATCCAATGAACCCGCCATCATTGGGACTCGGTCGGGAACGTTCCCCTATTTCACCCTTGGCCTTATTGCCGTTCAGTTCACTGTCGACCTTCAGGATAGCGGTCCGCGCGGAATGCAATTTTTCCGTGAGGGCGGCGGTAGGCAAAGTGGCTTTTTTCAAGGCCCTTTGCATGGCTTCCACCTTGAGTTTGTTCCGCTTCAGTGCGTCCTGTGTGGCATTCAGATCTTGAAGAAAACGTTCGTAACCGCTTCGGAACAAAGCTATTTCATCATATGAGGCCCCTTTCAGCGCTCCCTCTGTCAAGGGCACCACCTTAAAAGGCTTGGACCCCAATACCGTTTGTTTTCCATCTATCCATTTGCTCAAGTGCACCGAATAATCGCCGGGGGTGGCCATAATCTGAAAATCGAAATACTCCTCTTCCACGACCTTCGGGGGCTGCAACTTCTCACCGCTCCTATCCGCTACATCCAGGGGCCAATTTACCCGGTTGAACCCTTTTTTGTTGGTCCCCTTTACGACCTTGACCACTTGGCCTTTGGCATCGGTAACGGTAAGCAACAAGCTGGGTTTTTGTTGTAATTTTTCCGCTTCCAGTGCCTCCCATCCCGGAAAGGGCACACTGGTCTTTCCCTTTTCCGCCTTTTTACGGGTACTGGTGAGCGAAGGTATGGAGTCTTTTAAATAATAAGTGAACACGGCCCCAAAAAGAGGGTTCTTGGCCGCATACTCCGCATTGCCCTGTCCGTAATTCTCCTCCTTTTGAACGTACCAATGGGCAGGTTTGACATTGAACATGGTAGCCTCCTGGTTTTTAACGGCAGGTGTGAAATCCCGCAGAGGGGAGAAATCGTCCAAGACATAGAAACCCCTACCGAAAGAGGCCGCGACCAGGTCGTTTTCCCTTCTTTGTATCACAATATCGCGAATGGAGATGGTAGGGATACCTCCCTTGAGTTGGGTCCAGGTACTTCCCGCGTCGGAGGTGAAATACACTCCGTATTCCGTAGCGGCGAACAACAATTCCTTTTTAATGTGGTCCTGTACCAAACGCCAAGTAAGCAGGCGATCGGGCAGGTTACCGTTCATGAGGTTCCAACTCTTCCCTTTGTCGGTACTTTTAAGCAGGTAGGGTTGGTAGTCCCCGTACTTATGGTTGTCCAGGGCGGCATACACCGTGCCCACATCGTGGAGGTCCGCCCGGACATCGTTCACAAAGGCGGTGCCAGGGACTCCTTTAATGCTCCCCAACTCAATTTTACGCCAATTGTCTCCGCCGTCCTCACTCACCTGGATAATGCCATCATCGGTGCCTGCGTACAATAGGCCCTCCTGTAGCGGCGATTCCGCCAAGGAAGTTATGGTATTGTAGTTGGACATGGCATTGATGTCCCAGGCGTTGTCCCAGCTCTGTTGCCCGCCCATGATCGGGAGGGTCAACCGGTTTTGGTTCTTGGTAAGGTCTTTTGAAACAGCTTCCCAAGAATCGCCCCGATTCTCCGATTTCCATACCCGCTGCGAGGCAAAGTAGAGCCTTGTGGGTTTATGCGGGCTTACTAAAATGGGAGCGTCCCAGTTAAAGCGTTCCGCGGGTTCACCCAAAGCAGGTTGGGGCTGTATGAACACGGTTTCGCCCGTGGTCTGGTCGATCCGCCACAACCAACCTTCTTGGAATTCCCCATAGGTAATCTTGGGGTTTCCGGGCTCGGTAGCCGACTGGTGCCCGTCGGCCCCCAAGGTCACCCACCAATCCGAGTTAAAAATACCCCCGCTGCTCCGGGTCCTGGACGGACCACCGTGGGAGCCGTTGTCCTGGGTACCCCCATAAATATTGTAAAAAGGTTGGGTATCGTCCACGGCCACCTTGTAGTATTGGGTCAAGGGCAGGTTGCGGACGAACTTCCAGCTTTTCGTTTTATCAAAGCTTTCATAGAGTCCCCCGTCGGTGCCAAACAGCACATAATTGGGGTCGGAGGGCTTAAAGGCCATGGCATGGCTATCAACGTGTTTTTTCTTCTCGTTCATGCTTCGGAAGGTCTTTCCATGGTCATCCGAGATCTTGACGATGTTGTTCATCAGATACAACCGCCCGTTCTGGTGGGGCGAGGCATATAGCTCCTGATAGTAATGGGGTCCCGTGCCCCCGGAGACCGTATTGGACTGTTTGGTCCAGGATCCGCCCGCATTGGACGACATAAAGACCCCTCCCTTCAACCGGTCGAGTTCAATAGCGGCATAGAGGATATTGGAGTCGAAGGGATTCATGGCCAGGCCAATTTTTCCCAACTTGGATTTGGGTATACCCTCGGTAAGTTTGATCCAGGTCTCTCCCCCATCGTTGCTTTTGTGGATTCCGGAACCTGGCCCACCACCGAGGTAGGCGGCCACTGTCCGGTGTCGTTGCCAGGTTGCGGCATATAGTACCTCCGGGTTATTCGGGTCGATCAACAGATCAGTGGCCCCGGTCCATTCGGCATCCCCCAGTGTCCGCTTCCATGTGGTCCCCCCATCGGTCGACTTGTAAACTCCCCGCTCGCCTCCCTTACTCCACAGGGGGCCCTGGGCAGCAACCCAAAGGATCTGTGGGTTTGCAGGATGGACCACGATTTTGGATATGTGCTCGGACTGTTTCAGCCCTTTGTTCGTCCAGGTCTTTCCGTCATCGTGGCTAACATAGACCCCATCTCCATAGCCAACGTGCCGTCCCCCAACGTTTTCTCCACTGCCCACCCAAATGGTACGCGGATGGTTTGGGTCTATGGTCACACATCCTATGGAGTAGGAAGCTTCCTTATCGAACATGGGGGTCCATGTGGTTCCTGAATTGGTAGTTTTCCAAACCCCGCCCGACCCTACGGCCACGATCCAGATATTCTCGTTCTTGGGATGTATTGCGATATCGGCGATGCGGCCCGAAGTAAAGGCAGGCCCCAAATTTCGAAATTGGAGTCCGGCAAAAGTGTCGGTGTTCTTTTTTTGGGCCGATACGGACAGCATCAAACCCATAAACAAAACGGAAAGCAGTAGTCTGAAAGTAAAAAATTTCATGGAAGGATCTTTTTGAATTTATACAGGTTGAAAATAACCAAATTTGAACGAATTTCGGGCTTTTCCCTAGGCGAAAAATCCCTAAAAATATGCTTTGCTTACTTCCTTTCCGTATAAAAGTCCTTGTTCGCGATATACCAGTGCCCCTTGAACTTCTGGAGGGTCATAAAATCGTAGAAATTTTTTTCATCGTCCTCGGTCTGCCATCGGGCCATGGCTTTCCGACCCGTTTCCGCCCCCAAAGGTCGCAACGGTAAAAAAGAAAGGACAGGTAGGTGTCCAAAAGAGGGTCAACAGTTCCTGGCCCCGCGTATATAATCCTCCACGCCCTGTTGGAGCATATGGAATTCCACAAATTGCTTTTTAATACGTTCTACATAATCCTCTATGTTGCGCCTGCGTTCCTTGATGGAGGCGATCATATAAGCGTTTTCGGTTCTGAGGTTCTCCAGTCGGGTCTTCAAAAACTCGATGCGCTCGAAGAGTGTATAGGTTTTGGGCTCACAAGTATAGGAATTCAGTTTCAGTCGCAGTTGTAACAGGTTCTCCTGATGGCGTTCAAGTTTTAGCACCATGGTATTTTTCTCGACTTCTTTTGTGGCGGGCCTTGAAGATTGTTGGGGCGTTGTCATAAAAAAAATTTTAAGGATTACGGAATGCTTTTGTGGGCCCCTTTAAATTACGAAAATAAACGCTACAAAATTTGTGGTAAATGCCTTAAGATAAGACTTTAACGTTTTCTTGATGGTTATTTAAGATTTAGGCGGAAGATTATTTGGTAAACCCGTTTGTCTGTCTTAATTTAAGAAGCCGAAACCAACACCTCATCTTCTATGAACATCAACTTTGAATATGACGGCGTGAAGGCCAGTAACCGTCTGGAAATCATGGCGGCAAAAAAAATTGAGAAACTGTTCGACAAGTATGATTTTATCGTTCGCGCGGACATTTTTTTTAAAACAGAGAACACTTCCAGTCCGGACACTGGTATGATCTGTAGTATCCGGTTGAGCGCTCCCGGCCCAAGACTTTTTGCGGTTGCCAGTCTCGGGGCCTTTGAAGCTTCCATTGCGAAATCGGTGGAAGACCTGCAGCGACAACTCCAAAAACGGAAAGCAAAGATGCGCTCCCACTAATGTGAAGTTTTGCGACGGCTTCCCGGTGTTTGCCAGAGGAGGATGGTGGCCTTTAGGTTTTTGAAAGGGAGGAACCCGCTTTAAGACAGGTAGCCATAAAAGGGGTGGGGTTGGGATTTGCGGATTGTTCGTAGAAAGGGCCTACTAATCCTTGATGTCGGCACTCTCATCTTCAAATTTCACATCGGCCATGGCCTTATGAAGCCGCTGGGAAAAAGGATTCTTGTATAAATCGGAGAGTAGTTTTTGGCGCTTGCGTTCGGAAATGTCCATGGTGTCCAAAATGCTTTTTTTCATTTTGATATCGGCCAGGTACCGGACTTTTTTTTCTTTACGCTCTTCAACACTAAGGGAAATATCGGGCGCGAACCTTTCCATAAGGGTGTGGCGCTGTACCTTTGCCTCCCCTTTCACTGCAACACCTGGGTCGGACTGGGCGAACGTATACCCCGTGCCGAACAAAAAGACAGAAAGACCGAAAGCCCATAAATTTCGTCGTCCCATTATTAATTTCATAAAGTTTCTCTCTTTAAAGGTAGAAAAAAACGATCAAAAAACAGCTTTCCATAGGGGTAGTTTCCGTTCATCCGGGATACGGATCGTTTCCTCGGGAAACCGAACGGCAATGCTGTAAATTTGGGCAGGGTCAGTCCTCGATATCTTCGAACTTTGTATCGGCCAACATTGTCTTTGATCGGCCTTCACCAGTTCTATCCTTATACAGATGAATCAACAGTTTTCGACGTTTCCGCTCCGAAATGTCCATGGTATCCAAAATGGCCCGGCCCCGTTCCATTCTTTGCTTTCGAGCCTTCGCCGAAAGCAGGTAATCGGGTTCAAATTTGTACATAATGGGCCCTTCCTCCCCATTGATCGGTACGCTGTCCTTTTCCACCGTCATATCTTGGGCGTACAGTGGCATATAGCCCAATACGAACGTACTCAAAACAAACAGTACGATGTTTACTTTTTTCATTTCCGGCGATTCTTGTCGACCACCACAAGATAAAGAAAATTGAAATACATTTACCGTTCCTTTCCGTGCCCTGGCCATCCGCTTTCTGCAGTTCTTCATCCGAATGCAATAAATTGATACCTTTGGCACCAACTTTGGTCAATAGCTCACATGAAACACGGACTCTTAATTGTATTGGCATTCCTTTCAATGGCTTGGACTATGGCCCAGGACAATGGTGAAATAAGTACCGGAGAAATCACTTTTGTTTTCCTTTCCAACAATGTCGACGGGAGTATCGCCGGGTTCCGTTCCAGTTCCTCCATCGATTTGGACGACCTGTCAAACTCCAAATTCCAAGGTTCGGTGAGCACCAAGACCTTGAAATCGGGAAACTTTCTAAGGGATTGGTCCCTCAAGGGCCGTAAGTACTTTAATGTGGACGACTATCCCGAGATACGCTTTGAGAGCACCTCCGTAAACCCAAGGGATAACGGTTTTTCGGTTCTGGGAAATCTGACCATTAAGGAGACCACCAAACCGATAACCATAGATTTTAGGCATGAGGGGAAACAATTGATCGGTACCACCACATTGTTTTCGTCAGATTACGGAATCAAGGTGAAAAAGAAAAGGGAGGACAATAAGGTATCCGTAAAAATGGTCTTTGCACTAAAATAACTTTCTTTTACCGCCCGGCCTTTGTTCTTTTGAGTAACTTCGCCCGCTTAAATTACGGCTATGTGGGTATGGATTCTGTTTATCGCGCTGATCATGTTATTTTTGGCGCTCGATTTAGGTGTATTCCACAAAGAGGAACATGTTATCAGAACTAAAGAGGCCGGTGTTTGGACACTGGTGTGGGTAAGCGTGGCCCTAGGCTTTGGTGGTGTGGTCCACTGGTTGTTTTCAACCGGATATGTGGTGAACCCCACCGATCTGACCCCGAACCAAGCCGTCTTAAAATACATTACGGGCTACATGATCGAGCTTTCGCTCAGCATCGACAATGTTTTCGTGATCGCCGTTATATTTTCGTCCTTCAAGATTCCCCCCATCCATCAGCACCGCGTGCTGTTCTGGGGCATACTGGGGGCCATTGTCTTCCGGGGCCTGGCCATTTGGTTCGGGGTGGCGCTGATCAATAAATTCGATTGGATCATCTATGTCTTTGGCGTTTTCCTGTTGTGGACCGCCTATAAGATGGCCAAAGGGGAAGATGGGGACTTTGATCCCAAAAAATCGTTTGTATTCAGACAAGTGAAAAAGTTGTTCCCGCTTACGGCCACCGTCAAGGACGGGCACTTCTTCGTAAAGCGGATGGGTATAAAGGCAGCGACCCCTTTGTTCGTCGCCTTGGTCATCATAGAGTTGACGGATATTCTTTTTGCACTGGACAGCATTCCCGCCATTTTGGCCATTACGGCCGACCCTTTTATCGTATTCAGTTCCAATATGCTGGCGATTCTCGGTCTGCGCTCCATGTACTTCCTCGTGTCCCGAATGTTGGAAAAGTTCCGGTTCATCCACTACAGCCTGGTAGTGATCCTGGCCTTTGTTGGACTTAAGATGCTGCTCTCCCACCAAATTGAACTCCAAGAATGGGTTTCACTTTCGGTAATTGCGGTTTCCCTGATCGCCGGTATTGTGGCTTCCCTTGGCATTCCGGAAAAAGCTGGAGGATATTGACAATAGGTCTTCGCTTCGTCTTTCCGGAGCCGGGTCCCGCCGCCATCAAGCTGTACGATCTGTCGCGCTGCCAAAAATGGCATTGTGGATCTTCGCAACGCCCCAATTTCCCAAAGGAAAATAGAGCGCAAAAAAGAGGGCCATGCCCAGGCTGAAGTTCCTAATGTTGAAAAACTGGTCCAACAGGTTGTCCGGATAGGCATAAGAGGTCTGTAGGGCATAGCCCCCGAACTCCAAGAATCCCATAGCGACAAGTCCGTAAGCGTATTGCGCATGAAAGGGCAGTTTTCTGAGCAACAGCGAAATGGGCACCATGTACAGGATATAACAAGTAATGACCTGCCACCAAAAGGTAAAACGGGCTATCTCGACCTGGGTGCCGAACCAATCCATAAGCATGCCCCAAGAAAAGTACACTATACAATAAAGGAACAGGAGTTTTTTATCTACTTGGAGCTGGGTCCTGGCCCAGTTTAGGAATATTGTCATGGTCAATTTTCAATTATTGGTTACTTCACTTCGCACCGATTTTCACATCAATGATATCCAGGGCATCCTGTACGGTCTGCATTCGATCCATATCCTCGTTCTCAAGCATAATGTCGAAGGCATCCTCCACATCGAGCACGATATCCACCAAATTTGCCGAATTGATGTTCAGTTCGTTTATGAAATGGCTCTTGGGCGTAATCCCATCGATGGAAACATCTTCCGGTAGGTAAATGGCAACGATATCCTTGAGCTTTCGGTATTTCTCCTTTGGGTCCATGCTTTGGTTTTGGCGGTTTCAGCGAATCAGTCGTTAAACTGGCCAAAAATAACACATGCATTTACATCCCCAAAGCCAAAACTGGCCTTTGCCAACACTTTGGGTTGGTACAGGATGGTTTTCAACGGAATTTTTCTAGGGTCGACCAGGGCCCTGATTTCCGGATGCAGATCTTCGCAGTTCCTATTCCCAAAGACCTGTCCTTTTCTTATTTGCAGGATGGACGCCACACATTCGATGCTTCCGGCCGCGGCCAGGCAATGCCCGATTATGCCCTTGAACGAATTGACATAGGGGAAATCTGCCCCCGAAACCCCGAGGGCCTTGCTCCAGTTTTCAATTTCAACCGCATCCCTGGACGTGGCGGTCAAATGGCCGTTGATGGTATCCACGGCTGAAGCCTCGACGCCAGCATTTTTGAGGGCCTGTCGAATGCATCGTACCACCGATTCGCTATTGGGGGCCGTCATACTGCCCCCTCCGCGCTGTCCCCCGCTGTTGACGGCACCCCCAAGAACTTCGGCGTATATAGTGGCCTTCCTTCTCCGGGCACTGTCCAGGGATTCCAGGATCATGGCCCCTGCCCCGCTTCCAGGAACGAAACCAGAGGCCGAGGCGCTCATCGGTCTACTGGCGGCACCGGGATCTTCATTGAAATTTCGGGGCAATATGCGCAAGGCGTCAAAACCGCCCCAAATATATGGGCCACTATCACTACAACTTCCGCTAAGCATCCGTTCGGCCTGCCCCGATTTTATACGTTCGTAGGCCATGAGCACGCCTTCGGTTCCCGTACTGCAGGCGGACGAGTTCGTGGTCACTTGGTTTCCGCAGCCCAAAATCCCACCGAGATAGGCGCTGATGCCACTGGCCATGGTCTGCATCACCGCTGTACTGCCCAACCTTCGTACATTCCCTTTGTCGATCTCGTAGATCGCTTCACGAAACTTATCCGCACCCAAAATTCCAGTTCCGAACAGTATGCCGCTGTCCCAATCGGGAAATTCGCTGGAAGCGGTGGGCAAACCGGCATCCTTCCATGCATCCATCCCGGCAATGACCCCATAGACCAAGCCGCTGGCATTGAGTCCGCGCAGTTGCAACGGACTGAAATAACGGGGCAGGACATTGTCCTTGATCAAGGGTTCTCCCGCGACTTGACAGGCAAACCGCAGGGCCTTCAATTTGGATTGAAAACGGATACCACTGATTCCCTGTTGCAACGAACGTGCAAAATCGGTAAGCCCAACCCCATTTGGTGCGCAAACGCCCAGTCCGGTAATGACGACCCGCCTATCCATGGATTTTTGTATTTAACATGCCCGAAATAGTACCCCGGCAGACCAACTCGCCTTTTGAGTTGTGCATCTGAACCCGGCATTTAAGCTTATGGAACCTAAAATATACTTTCCGGGAACTGACAACCACCTTTTCGTTCGGATATACCGGGACCAGAAACTCCATTTCCGAGCTGCTCATCCCGATTTGAAAATCGGATATCGCATGATTTTCGGAACCCAAAAGATAAATTCCCAGACATACCAGTCCGATCTGGGCACAACATTCGATCAGTATGACCCCGGGGGTCGTGGGCTTTCCCTTGAAATGACCTTTGTAAAAATCCAGTTCTTTGGAAAAGGTGAAATGGCCCTTCACCCCTTCGTCATCCACATGTCGCAACCCATCAACAAACAAGAAGGGTTTGGTATACGGGAGATGGGATAGGATTTCCTTCTGGTCCATTTATTCTTTTTTCATGTGCTGGCTATTGCAAACTCTCCCCACCATCAACTTTTATTACCGTTCCAGTAATCCAACGTGCTTCGGGGGTGGTCAGCAAATAGACCACGTTGGCGATGTCCGCGGGGGTGGTAAGCCGCTTATTTGGATTCCGCGCTATGGCGTTTTTCTTTAAAACCCGATGCCCCGGGATCATTTGGAACGACCTGGTTTCGGTTACCCCTGCCTGTATACAATTGGCTTTAATGCCCTTTGGGGCAAATTCCAGGGCGATGTTTCTCGTTATGGCCTCCAATGCAGCTTTGGCGGCCGATACGGCGGCATAACCACTATAGGCCCTACTATTGCCTTCACTGGTGAACGAAATGATCCGGCTATCTTCCATAAAAAGATCGGCTTGCACCAATGCTTGTGTCCAATCGTACAAACTGATGGCCATGGCCCCCAAGGTAATATGGAAGTCCTGGTGGTCCAAAGTCCTGTCATCCACAGATTGCATGGGTTTTAGATTTCCCTTGGCAATACTGTGAATCAGCACGCCCACCTTTTGCCCCTCCTCCAAAAAGGCCTTTATCCCCTCGACAACCGAAGCTCTTTTGGTGCTGTTCAAAGCATCGAGGTTAAAGGATTTCAATCGACAACCCTTTAAAGTAATTTGTCTAAATTCTTCTTCAACTTGCTGTAAATCAGATTTTCTATCCCTGTGAACAATTGCAAGGTCATAGCCGTGAGCTGCCAGTTTTTTCGCCGATGCCAATCCTAGGCCGCTACTGCCACCAAGGATCAGGGCAATGCCATTTTTTCGATGGTCCCCGGTCGAAGTTCCTATGTCGGTGTTCCCTTTCAATATTTTTGTTCCTTTTTGGCTTTTCCCATTTTATGTTACGTGCCCGTTACCACTACCATTCCAACAATATCCGCTGCGCGGAAAATCCCGGTCCAAAACTAAGCATGAGCCCTTGTTCCCCCACTGGGATTTCCTTCTTTAAAAAGCGTTCGAGCACATAAAGTACGGTGACACTGCTCATATTGCCATACAATCTCAAAATTTCCCGCGTATCGTCGATGTTCTTTCCCAACTTTCCGAACAATTGTTCCACGGTCTGTACAATTTTCTTCCCCCCAGGGTGAAAGACCAAATGATCCACCGCGGCAATCGACGTTCCATGACGTTCCAAAAAGGGGTGTACAATATCGGGAAAATGTTGGGAAATGGCTTGGGGCACTTCCGGGTCCAATATCATTTTAAGTCCGGAATCGGTCAGGTCAAAGCCCATTAAATGGGTGGTATCCCTAAAATGGTACATCTCCCCCGCCAATATCTTGGGGCCCGTGCCACCCTGTTCGGAAGATAATAGTACGCAGGCAGCCCCATCGCCAAAAATGGCGGCACTCACCATGTTGGCCATAGAATAATCATGTAGTTGAAAGGTTGCCGTAGGGCTTTCCACGGCCACGACCGCGGCCCGTTTTCCTGGACTCGAGCGCAAAAAGTTCCGGGCATAGATCAAGGCGGAGATTCCTGCAGCACATCCCATTTCCGTAACGGGAAGGCGCACGATATCCTGCCGAAGCCCCATTGTGTTGATCAAATAGGCGTCGAGCGAAGGGATCATGATCCCGGTGCAGCTTACGGTAATGATGTAGTCCAACGAACCGGCCTCCCAAGCTGCCCCTTTGAGGGCCTTACCGAGCACTTCGGTACCCAATCGCTTTACCTCACGAACGTAGATGTTGTTTTTTGCCTCAAAGGAGGTCGCTGTAAAAACCTCCTCCGGATCCATAATACTATAGCGTTTATCGACGGCCGCCCCTTCGAATATTTTAATCACCTTACGCCTAAAACGCTCCTCCTGCCCCGCTAGCCATAATTCCACAAAAGGAAGGATGTCCCGGGTTTCCCTGCTGTGCGGGGGCAATTGTTTCGCTACTTGGGCAATACGGATATCGTTCATAGGACGTTTGGTCGATTCGGTTTCATAATCCATACATATCTAAAGGCCCATTTCCATTGGATGCTGTGTTTCATATGGGGCAATTGCTTCGACAGGCCGATCAGGTCACTTTTTTTAAAACCTTTGCGAATGGATATCAATCCATCGATCTTTGCGGTCCGGGTCTTGATAAAGACCAAACTGAACAATCTAAAAAGGCCGTGTGCCAAACGGCTCCGGTGCAGATCGTTGATTACCACCCCAATTGCCGTGAGCTGGGAGAATTGCCGCAGTAGGCCGATAAGTTGGCCATCCGTAAAATGATGGGTCATCAAGGTCGTAATCAAAATATCACAATTGAGGTCCACCCCGTTCAGCTCCAAAATGTCCTGCTCCATATATTGGATTTCTGGAAAATCCCTTGACGCACTTTCGGCAATTTGGAGCGCATCGGTATTCAGATCAACACCGACCAGGTCTACCTGAATATGCCTCTTACGGCAATAACGCGCAATTTCCCGGAGCATGCTGCCATCGGCGCAGCCCACATCCACGACGGTGTACCGCTCTTTGGGATTTTTCTGTATCAAGTGGGCAACGGACCGAACGGTAATATGGTTTCCACCCAAAATCCGGTTGACATTGTTGATATCGTCCAGTACCCGCTTCAGTGCATGGATATCCCCTTGGAAATCATCCATCAACTCAGGCTCGGTACTCCTATTTGACAAAGTGGCTAGCATACAATGGGTTTTCCATGGGTTTGTTCTACCATTCGTTGCAGCAACCAAGACGAATTGGCCATGGTGGCCATGGCCAAATGGGACAGTGAGGGCCGCAGCAGTAGGGACTGTAGGTTTCTGCCCATGCGCATGCGGCCACTAAATTGTTGCCTCCATTGCTTTTGATACTCCCTTTCCAGTTGGGCACGGGTCAAACGGGTGTCCCAAAAATAGCGCAGAACCAGTTCCGAGACGATTTTGGCACTATGGACCGCCATGGCCATGCCATTGCCACATAGGGGGTGGATGAGTCCGGCTGCGTCCCCACACATCAAAACATGCTCTTCCACGGCCTTTTTGGGCCGAAAGGATATTTGGGCAATCGTCAGAGGTTCTTGGAACAAGGGTTCGGCCCTTTTCAGAAAGGAAGCCAAGAACGGGTTCCGGCCCACAACCTGTGCATTGAATTTTTTAATGTTCCTGTATGGTTTGAAATTCGCATAGGAGGCCATATAGCAAAAATTCACCGCTCCGGTCTCCGTTTTCGAAAGACCGCCGTAGCCCCCATCAAAATTGTGCAGGGCCACCAGGTCCTCCGGAAAATCGTTCAATTTATAGTGCGATTTCACACCAAGCCAAGTAGATTTCCGCTGTATGAACTCCCGGTTCAGGTATTTGTCGATATGGCCCCGCTTTCCATACGCCCCCAGTACAATTTTAGCGGAAAAGCGCGTTCCTTTTGGGGCATCGACTTCAAAGCGGTCGTTTTTGAACCGGATGGCGGTTGCGGGTTGAAATTCGAAGTGCACACCTTGTGACAAGGCGTGTCGGTACAGCAGATGGTCAAAGGCATAGCGACTTATGCCCTTGCCCCCCAAAGGTAATTTTAGATCTGTGGTCCGCCCATTGACAGTGCTCAGTTGCAGTCTTTCGATGGAAACGGGGTTCACCTCATCAATAGCGACCCCCAATTTTTCCAAATAGGGAATAACCTCGTTGGATACATACTCGCCACATACTTTATGATGGGGGTACGCCTCTTTTTCAAAAAGACATACGCTTAGGCCATGCCGTACCAAATGCAGCGAAGCCGTAAGGCCTGCAGGTCCACCCCCGACGATAATGACATCATAGCAATTCATTCAAGTGAAGATACTACTTATAACAAAAAATCCCGGCATGTTGCCGGGATTTTGGTGTGGGTCGTATCTTTTGGGAAAGATTGGTATTGCTCGATTTATCTTTCCCCTGTTTTTTGTTTGGCCTCTTGTTTGAGCTCCTCACTGGCCACAATGGCCAATTCAACCCTTCTGTTCTGCGCCTTCCCCTCTTTGGTGGTATTGTCGCCCTTGGGCTGGTTTTCACCATACCACTTGGTGGTAAACCGCCCATTGCTTATACCCTGGGCGACCAAATATTTGGTAACGGATTCCGCGCGTTGCTGGGACAATTTCATATTGTAATCTTCCGGGCCCGCACTGTCCGTATGCCCTTCGACCAGGATGTAGGAATCCGGATATTCCTTGAAAATACCCGCCAATTTGTCCAAAGTGGTGGCCGAGGTCCCTTTTACGTTCGATTTATTGGTGTCGAAGTACACTCCCGCATCTTCTGTAAAGGTTACATTGATGCCCTCCCCGACCCTGGTAACCTCGGCACCGGGGATTTCCTCCTCGATACGCTCGGCCTGTCGGTCCATTCGGTTTCCTATATACCCCCCGGCGGCACCGCCGACCACGGCTCCGATAATGGCACCCAGGGCAGTGTTGTTCCCCTTGCCCACATTGTTCCCAATGATGCCGCCGATCACGGCGCCTCCCGTGGCACCTATTACCGCACCTTTTTGGGTCTTGTTGGCATTCTGTACGGTCTTACAACCGACAATCATGGAGAGTGCCATGACCACATAAACGGATTTGATGATATTCTTTTTCATTTTTTTATTTTTTGGAAAATTGATAGACAATGGTGATTCGGTCCGCCCCTACGGAGACATTGGATCTAAGGGTCATCTCGGTCGCGGTAAGGGAACTGATGTTCAGCCGATAGCCCTGGCCCCCGGAAATGTCCTTATTCTTTTCATCGATACGCTTGAACTGCAATTGATTGGGGCTTCCATCGATTACGGACCAGCGAATGTACCGATCACCACCTTGGCAAAGGGTAGAAGGCGCTATGGTGTAGCGTCCCGTACTGTTGTTGTCCCGAAAGAACCAGTCACTACCCTCGAAGCAGATGTCCTTGGCATCGTTAAAGATGACGGATTGGAAATTGCCCGTACCGTTCTCATAGGAAATGTCGTTAAGCGTCCAAGTGCCGCTCAGTAGATTGCGCTGTCCCCTTGCCGCTTTGGACACGGAGCAGGAGTTAACCACCATCGCAAGGATGATGAGCATCAGAATAGGTTTGTTCATTTTTTCAAATTAAATTATAAGTTTAGCTATATACGGTCCAGGTGTGTTTGCCGATGATACCATAACGTTAAGATGTTGTTAATATGCTGCGGAAAAAAGGTTTTGGTCGAAAGTTGCCCTCCAACTTCAGGGATCCGGCAACCCATCGCTAATATGCAACGAGCGCCAGCAACTCCTTTTCAAAACGGGCCTTGGGCAGGTAATTGTTCTCTAGGCCCTTGGCGAAGGGAATCGGGGTTTCCAAACTGGCCACCCGTTTTACCGGGGCGTCCAATTGCTCAAAACAATTTTCCATCACCAATGCGGAAATATCACTTGCGATACCACCGAAAAGACTGTCTTCCTGGAGAACGATCAGTTTTCCCGTTTTTCGGACAGAGGTATAGATGGTGTCCCTGTCCAAAGGTGCCAGGGTCCGAAGATCGATCAGGTCCGCTTTGATCCCCGGATGCTTTTTTAGGGTATCCAGGGCCCAATGTACGGCGGCACCATAGGTAACGATGGATATGTCATCCCCTTCCCTTAAAAGGGCCGCTTTACCGAACGGAAGCGTATAATAGGAAGTGGGCACTTCTTGGTAGATGCTCCGATAAAGCGCCTTATGTTCGAAGAACAGCACGGGGTTGGGGTCATTGATGGCGGTGGCCAGTAGCCCCTTGGCATCGTACGGAAATGCAGGGTACACCACTTTCAGGCCCGGGGTCTTTGTGAACCAGGCCTCATTGGTCTGGGAATGGAAAGGACCGGCACCCACATCCCCTCCACAGGGCATTCGGATGACGACATCGGCGTTTTCATTCCATCGGTAATGGCTTTTGGCCAAGTAGTTGACGACCGGATTGAAACCGGTGCTGACAAAATCGGCAAACTGCATCTCCACAACCGCCTTCATTCCATTTATGGAAAGCCCCATGGCAGCCGAAACTACGGCCGACTCACAGATGGGCGTATTCCTCACCCGTTCCCTGCCAAAGGCCTCCACAAAACCATCGGTTATCTTAAAGACCCCACCGTAATCGGCAATATCCTGTCCCATGATAACAAGTTCTTCATCCCGTTCCATGGCCTGTCTCAAGCCTTCGGAAATGGCATCCACCAGGCGTATCTTTTTAGATATTTCGTTTTCTTTAACTTCCTTATAATCAAATGATTTTAACACATCACTTAATTCTTTTTCTTCGATGCACTCCACTTCCTTTTCATCAAATGCCAATTTCAGGTTCTCATCGATCTCATCGCCAATCTCTTTCCGAATCGTTTCAATCGCTGAAGGCTCCAAGATCTGTTCGGCCACCAAAAAGGATTCGTAGTTGCCAATGGGGTCTTTTTCGGCCCATTTGTCCATCAATTCCTTTGGGACATATTTGGTTCCACTGGCCTCTTCGTGTCCGCGCATGCGAAAGGTCTTGAACTCCAGCATTACGGGGCGCGGTTTGCTGCGAATACTATTGCAAAGCCTGTCCATCACACTGTATACTTCCAGGATATTGTTTCCATCGACCATATGGGACTCCATGCCGTAGCCCGCCCCCCTGTCGACCAAATGTTTGCAGCGGTACTGTTCATTGGTTGGTGTGGAAAGGCCATAACCGTTGTTTTCAATACAGAAAATCACTGGTAGGTCCCACACGGATGCAATGTTCAACGCTTCGTGGAAATCGCCCTCGCTGGTACCGCCCTCTCCAGTGAACACGGCGGTCACGCTTTTTCTTTTTTGGAGCACATCGGCAAGCGCAATACCGTCGGCCACACCCAACTGAGGCCCCAAATGCGATATCATACCCACAATCTTATACGCCTGGGTTCCAAAATGGAAACTTCTGTCTCGGCCTTTGGTAAATCCCCCCTCCTTGCCCTGCCACTGCGCGAACAAACGGTGCAAGGGTATGTTCCGGCTGGTAAATACCCCCAAGTTCCTGTGCATGGGCAAAATGTACTCATCGTCGTGCATGGCAGTGGCCACTCCCACTGAAATTGCCTCTTGCCCAATGCCACTGAACCATTTGGAAATCTTTCCCTGACGTAGCAATATCAGCATCTTCTCCTCGATCATACGGGGTTTCAGCATTCTGCGATATAACAGTTGTTGGGTCTCGGCGGAAATGCCCTTGTTTTGGTATTGCATGTTACAATTTATTGGCCTTTACATTAAAAACGGCATAAATGTAACAAAAAAGCACACCAAAATGGCAATGGAGTTTGCTATGGATTCCCTTCAATATTTATTAACTTCGCGCAAACATTCAAATCCAAGATATGAGCGGTATACCCAGCGTAGATTTGCAGGATTTCATTTCGGGAGATCCCGATCGCAAGCAACGGTTCATTCAGGACATTGGGGCCGCTTTCGGCAATATCGGTTTTGTGGCGCTGAGCGGACATTTCCTTTCTGAGACCCTGGTAAAAAACCTGTATGCCGAGATCAAAAAGTTCTTTGGGCTTTCGCAAAAGGCCAAGGACGCCTATGAGATCGAAGGCATTGGGGGGCAACGGGGCTACACCTCTTTCGGAAAAGAGCATGCCAAGGGAAGAAAGGTAGGCGACCTAAAGGAGTTTTGGCATTTTGGACAGTATGTCGAGGGCAATGCAAAGTTGGAAGCGGAGTATCCCGAGAACGTGCTGGTCGAGGAGCTGCCCGAATTCAACAAGGTAGGCAGGGAGACCTATAAAATGCTAGAAAAAACAGCCCAATATGTGCTACGGGCCCTGGCATTGCACCTGGATCTAAAGGAAACGTTTTTCGATGAATTTATCCGGAACGGAAACTCCATATTGCGCCCGATCCATTATCCCCCCATTACAACGGAACCCAAAAATGCCGAAAGGGCAGCCGCCCATGGGGACATTAACCTGATCACCTTGTTAATGGGCGCCCATGGAAAAGGTTTGCAAGTGCAAAACCACAAAGGCGAATGGATCGACGCCATTGCAAGGCCCGACCAGTTGATGATCAATGTAGGGGACATGTTGTCCCGTTTGACCAACAACGCCTTAAAGTCCACCATCCATAGGGTGGTGAACCCGCCACGCGAACTTTGGGGCAGCTCCCGTTATTCCATCCCTTTCTTTATGCACCCCATTAACGAAATGCCGCTGAATTGCCTGGAAAACTGTATTGACGAGACACATCCAAAACAATTCGAGGATGTCACCGCGGGAGAATTTCTTCATGAGCGCCTGGTTGAGCTGGGACTGGTAAAACCTTTAAAATAATTGCGAATTCCCTCGAAAGTAAGAACATGGAAATACCCATGAAATCGTTTGTGGGGTTCGTCACTAGAAACATTACCGCAACCAAATAATCCATAAACTGAATGAAAAAAAACCTATTGGCACTAGCTTTGAGCTTGCTGTTTTCTGCGGCAAACGCGCAAACCTCATTTGAGAAAGGGTATTTTATAAAAAACACCGGCGAGCGAGTGGACTGCCTGATCCGGGACATGGCTTGGATGAACAATCCGGATACCTTTGAATACAAACGCTCTGAGAGTGGACAGACCCAATTTGAATCCCTTGCGGGGGTAAGGGAATTTCAGGTCATGGGGGCGCCCAAATATGTCAGGGCAAAGGTAAAAATGGACCTATCTACCGACAATACAGGTCGACTGGACAGCTACAAGGATATCAGGCTTGTGGAAAAAGAAGTGTTCCTGAGGATTTTGGTCGAAGGGGATGCGGTGCTCTACCACTATGCCGAAAGGGAACTGCAACGTTTTTTTATAAGGGTCGATGGTTCCACTCCCGAACAACTGATCTACAAACGTTACAAAAAGTCTTCCCATGAGATTGCGGCCTTGACCACTTACAGACAGCAACTATGGAACAGGTTGAAATGTCCGGACATCACGAGAAACAGCATAAACAAAATAGCGTATAAGATGAACGCGCTCGTTCGGTTGTTCGAGCGGTACAACCTATGTAAAAACCCCATGTATGTGAAAGGTGCGTCGGACGGGGGTAACTATGCGATAAACCTCTTCCTGCGTCCGGGCATCCGTTCAACTTCTCTGTCCGCCTCCAGCAATAGAACACCTTTTCGCGATGTGGATTTCGGTGATAAGTTGGGCTTTGGATTTGGGTTGGAACTGGAAGTGGTCCTCCCGTTCAACAGAAACAAATGGAGCGTGATCTTGGAGCCTACATATCAGGCCTTCAAGGAAGAAGGAATGACCGAGACGGCCGGATTCACCCTTACGACCAACGAGGTTACAGTTGATTACAAATCATTGGAAATACCGTTGGGGGTCAGGTACCACATGTTCTTAAGCGATAAGGGAAAGATCTTTATCAATGCGGCATTGGTCTCGGATTTTCCGGTCAGTTCGCATTTGACCTATGCGAACAGTGCTCCGTTGGAACTTGGGTTCAACGTCAGTGGCGCTTTTGGGCTGGGTTATAAGCACAACGACCGGGTGAGCCTTGAGGTCCGATATTTGACCGACCGGGAAGTTTTGGCCATGGACAACTTCGTTTCAAATGTTTCCAGGTTTGGAGGATTTTCCCTTAACTTTGGTTATAACATACTGTAACCATGGACCTTCAAGACCAATTAAAAAACCTATTCCCCGACCATATTCCAGATGACAAGGGACCGGAAGCGCCCAAGAGCGACATCTGGCTCCAGGACGATCCCATCATCTGCAAGTACGAAAAGCGCAAGGGCAAACCCATTACCATTTTGGAAGGGTACAATGGGGCAGAAAGTGATTTCAAAAAGCTGTCCAAGGATCTAAAGACCAAATTAAGTGTGGGAGGCAGCTTCAAGGGCGGGAAAATAATTATCCAAGGAGATTATAGGGACAAAATTATGGAAATGCTAGTGGCCAAAGGGTTTCAGGTAAAACGCGTCGGTGGATAAGTTGGTCTCTTAGGTCAAAAATTCTTGCAAGCCTGCTTTTTATTGTTATCTTTCGCCTCACTTTCTGTTAATTTTATTTTGTTTTTTTTGATTTAATACTATTTTTAAACACCAAAAACCTAAACCGCTCCCCGTCATGAGTTCACTGTTGCACATTACCAATGGAGATAGTTTTACCGCAAAACTAAAATCGCTCGACTTAAAAGGGGATATCATCACATGGCGCGAGATGCTGTGCGAGGGCAAAACGCTGACCAATGTGGGCAGTGAAAATTTTTGGAAAACCCGTTTTGATTTTCTGCATAAAAATTACAAGGTTTCAAAGTCTTCGTTCATAGAAAAAACCCTGAAAGAATACCGTTCCCTTTGTAACCATAAACAACAAGATGAGATCGTACTTTGGTTTGAGTACGATCTTTTTTGTCAAATAAACATGCTTGCCGTAATCAGTTGGCTGAAAACACACCGCAAATATGCCCAAGTTTCCCTGGTCTGCAGTGGAAATGAAGATGAAACCGATAAATTATACGGCCTTAGCGAACTGACCAGCGGGCAATTGCTGAAGTTGTACGAAAACAAAACCATTTTGGGACAGGACGACATAGAATATGCTGACTATGTGTGGCAATTGTACTGCAGTGACAATCCCATCCGAATGGAAAACCTTTCCGATTTTGACAACTACCAGTTCGAATACCTTTCCGGAGCGGTCGACGCCCATATGCGACGCTTTCCCACCATTCGAAACGGCCTCAATGAAATGGAAAACAATCTGCTGCGGCTTGCGGTCGATAAAAAACCAAAGGACAAGAAAGAATTTTTGGGGACCATATTGCAAAACCAGGGAATCCTGGGTTTTGGTGATTCGCAATACGAAAGGGCACTTGGCCGACTAAAACCTCTGTTTACTGCATTTGACCCTGTTCGACTCTCTAGAAAGGGCAAGGCCATCCTGGAAGGAAAAACCAGCTACTATTCCTGTATCCAGGACAACGATGTATACCTGGGAGGGGCCTTAAAATACAATTTTCTCTACAACACCACCAACGATAGAATTCTGAAACTGTAGCATGGCGATAAGTCCCTCGGAACTTATTTTAAATGCCGACGGTAGTATTTACCACCTCAATTTATTGCCCGCTGATCTGGCCAGGACCATTATTACCGTAGGGGATCCCGAGCGGGTGGCCCAGGTATCCCAATATTTTGATTCAGTGGAGATCCGAAAGGGAAAACGGGAGTTCCATGCCCATACCGGGGTGTTGAAGGGCAAAAAACTCACTGTAATCTCCACCGGAATCGGTACGGACAACATAGATATTGTGCTCAATGAGATGGATGCGCTCATCAATGTGGATTTCCCCTCCAGGACCGTTAAAAATAAAATCACGCCCCTCGACATCGTTCGAATAGGTACCTCGGGTGCCGTGCAACCCGATATTCCGGTCGATTCCTTTCTATTGAGCGAGTGGGCCCTGGGCTTTGACGGTTTGATGCACTTTTATAAAGCGGGCGGGGACTTGAGGGATGATTTTTCCGACGCTTTTGTGCGACATAGCGGTTGGGCAACGGAAAAACCACGCCCCTACACGGTAAAATGTGATGAGGATCTGGCCCAAACTTTTACCTCAAATCGTATACGATATGGCGTAACTGCAACAAATACAGGGTTTTATGGGCCGCAAGGAAGGAATTTACGCTTAGAGGCCCAAGACGGGCGGCTCCAATCCAAAATAATGGCTTTCAAACACGGGGACAAGCGGATCACCAACATGGAAATGGAAACATCTGCTATTTACGGACTGGCTAAATTGATGGGACACCGCGCGGTTTCGATGAACTGTATCCTGGCCAACCGGAGTACTGGGGAATTTTCCAAAAATCCCGAAAAATCCGTGGATGGGCTCATTCGCTATGTGCTGGAAAAGCTTTGCGCCTGAAGACCCCGTGGAAATGAAAGCAAAAAAAAGAGCAATGAAGACCGTAAGGATAACCGGGGTGCCCGAACACTTTAACCTCCCATGGCACCTCGCCATGGATGAAGGTGCTTTTGAACAGCAGGGTATCGACCTTCAATGGACCGATATTCCGGAGGGTACGGGGAAAATGTGCCAAATGCTCCAAAAAGGGGAAACGGATCTGGCCATCATCTTGACCGAAGGCCTGGTAAAAAGTATTACGGAAGGGAATCCGGCCAAAATTGTACAGGAGTACATCGCCACACCATTGCAATGGGGCGTACATGTTGCGGCCCAGAGCCCGTTTAAGACGATTTCAGACCTTAAGAGCACCAAGGCGGCCATCAGTCGCTTTGGCAGTGGAAGCCACCTTATGGCCTTTGTAAATGCGCGAAATGAATCCTGGGACACCGTGGCCCTGCAATTCCAAATTGTCGATAACCTGGATGGTGCCGTGGAAGCGCTGACCCAAGGCACGGCAGATTACTTCATGTGGGAGCACTTTACCACCAAGCCTTGGGTTGACAAGGGCACATTCCGAAGATTGGGGGACTGCCCTACCCCATGGCCCTGTTTTGTATTGGCCGCTACGGATAGGTTCCTCACTGAAAATAAAGGCGCCCTGAAATCTATCCGGTCCACCATAAACACCTACACCTCGGAGTTCAAATCGATTCCCAGTATCGATCGAACCCTGGCGAACCGCTATGGACAGCGGCTGGACGATATCCGTGAATGGCTGGCCATTACGCGTTGGAGTCAATCACAAATAAAACCGCAAGTCATTGAAAACGTTCAGGATACATTGTTTGAATTAAAGTTAATTGAAAAGTCATTTCCACTTGAATCCCTACTTACCAAGCAATAGCTCCCCCACCATTTTGGGTCAGAATGGCGTTCGCCTTGCTGAAATGCCTGTTTCCAAACCATAGGCCCCTGTTGGCACTCAGGGGCGAAGGGTGCCCGGAAGTCAGCACATGGTGCTTTTTTTGGTCGATCAAAGCCGCTTTCTTCTTTGCAAAACCTCCCCAAAGTAAAAAAACGACCCCCTCTTTTTCCTGGGAGAGTTTTTTGATCACGGCATCGGTAAAGGTTTCCCACCCTTTGTTCTGGTGGCTGGCAGCTTGGTGGGCACGTACGGTGAGCGTGGCGTTGAGCAAGAGCACGCCTTGATCGGCCCATCGCTCCAAATTTCCGCTTTGTGGATAGGGTATGCCCAAATCTTCCGTAATCTCTTTAAAAATGTTGATGAGCGAAGGGGGGTGCGGAATGCCATCCTTTACCGAAAAACAGAGTCCGTTTGCCTGATTTGGCCCGTGATAGGGGTCTTGGCCGATAATGACCACCTTCGTCCGATGGAAGGGACTGTGGTCGAAAGCAGCAAAAATGTCCCTCCCTTTGGGGTAACAGGTATTTTGGGCATATTCTCCCTTAACAAATTGCGCAAGGGCATAAAAATAGGGTTGCTCGAATTCCGCCGATAGTTGCTGCCCCCAGCTTTCGTGAATGGTGACCTTCATGGATTGCGATCTGGATTTTGCCGTTAAAAATACACCATTGGCGCACGATAGGCAACCCGATGCCGCCTAAGCCGAACAGATCCGTTTATTCCGGGCGGGATCCCGGGCAAATTTGTGCTGCCCCAAAAATTTTTGAACCGCCGCGACTGGGCTTCGATATGGGCCAGGGCAGCACTTTACTGGCATATCCCCGGCTATCGGAGGACATTTTCCATCTCGGCCCTAATCCATACCTTTGCCATCGATTCTTTCGGAAAATGGACAAAATCTTAAAAAAAACACTTCAAGACCTCGAATTTCCGGCAGTGCTGCAGCAGCTGGCGGATCGTTGCCATACGGAACTGGGCAAAGAACGGGCAATGGCCATTGTACCGCTAAGGGACAGGGATGCCATTATCCGCACTTTGGGGGAGACCTCCGAGTACCTGGCATCGCTCATCAGTGATAACCGCATCCCCAACCACGGTTTTGACCAGATCAACGGGGAGCTACAACTGTTGAACATTGAGAACACCACCTTGGAAATCCCCGGTTTCCGGCGTATCGGCAACATCTGCAGCATGGTTTCCCAGCATAAAAAGTTTTTTAAAAAATTCAAGGAATACTATCCTTTGTTGTTCGCCGCATCCGAGCTGATCGAGCCAAATACCGAAATACCCGCCCAAATCAATGGGATAATCGATCGTTTTGGTGAAGTGAAGGACAAGGCATCGGACAAGCTCTATGATATCCGGCGGCAGATCAACCAGGTCCGTGGAAAAATCGGTCAAAGTTTTGCAACGGCCCTGAACCTCTACCACGGCTCGGACTATTTGGATGATATTCGCGAGTCCGTCGTGGAAAACCGTCGCGTTTTGGCGGTAAAGGCGATGTACCGTAAAAAGGTCAGGGGTACGGTTATGGGGTCGTCCAAAACTGGAAGTATTGTTTACATCGAGCCCGAAGCGGCCCTGAAATACAGTAGGGAGCTGCACAATCTGGAGTTCGACGAAAAGGAAGAAATCCAGCGGATCCTCAATGCCCTTACTGCTGCAATCCGCCCGTTTTCCCCGCTCCTGCTCGACTATCAGAGGTTTTTGACCGAAATGGACATTACAGCTGCAAAAGCCAAGTACGCCTCCGATATGAAAGCCCTGATGCCGGAGATCAACCACGACAAAAAGCTGTACCTCCGGGATGCCTATCACCCCCTATTGTTCCTCAGCAATCGCCTGCGGGACGAAACGACCCATCCGCAGACCATTGAACTCCATCCCGACAACCGGATCATAGTGATCTCCGGGCCCAACGCAGGGGGAAAGAGCATTACCCTGAAGACCATAGGCCTGCTGCAGATCATGCTGCAGAGCGGGCTGTTGATTCCGGTGCATGAGCGCAGCTCGGTCTGTCTTTTTGACCAGGTGCTCACCGATATTGGCGACAATCAATCGATCGAAAACCATTTGAGCACGTACAGCTATCGGCTTAAAAATATGAACCGGTTCCTGAGAAAGTGCAATGCGGGCACGCTCTTTTTGATCGATGAGTTTGGAACGGGCAGTGACCCCGAACTCGGAGGGGCCCTTGCCGAAGCTTTTTTGGAGGTCTTCTACGAACGGGACGCCTTTGGGGTCATTACCACGCACTACGCCAATTTGAAGGCGCTGGCCGACGAACTCCCCCATGCCACCAATGCCAATATGCTCTTTGATGGAAAAACCCTGGAACCCATCTTCCAATTGGTGCTCGGGGAGGCCGGAAGCTCGTTCACTTTTGAGGTGGCCCAAAAAAACGGCATCCCCTACAACTTGATCAACAAGGCTAAGAAGAAGATTGCGCGCGGAAAAGTACGTTTTGATGCAACCATAGCCAAATTGCAGAAAGAACGCAGCAAAATGGCTAAAACAGGCTCTAGATTGGAGGAAGAGGAGTCCAAGGCAAGGGAAGAGACCGCCCGATTGGAAAAACTGAATGCCAAGATCAAGTCCAAATTGGAAAACTATCAGGAACTCTATGACCATGACCAGCGCATGATCCAATTGGGCAACAGGGTGAACAAGGCCGCGGAGCGGTATTTCCAGGACAATAAGAAACGGGTTTTGGTCTCCGAACTGTTGCGCATCGTGGAAACCGAAAACAGCAAGCGCAAGAAGAAAACCGCGCACCAGGCCAAGGCCGAACGCACCAAAAAGGCCCAAGTGGCCCAGGAGGTACAGCAAAAAGTAAAGGTCATCCGCGAGAAAAAGAAGGTGGCGCTAAAAAAAGCGACCCTCAAAGCGGAAAACAAACCAAGACCTGTTTTTAAGGTCGGTGACCGGGTCCGATTGACCGACGGAAAGTCCGTTGGAAGCATCGACAGCCTGGAAAAGAACAAGGCCATCGTGAATTATGGCATGTTCACCACCAACGTCAGCGTGGACCAACTGGAATTGGTGGAGCGGAAATAGGAATCTCCCTAAAAGACAATGGACATTGATTTCCCGTAACCCAAATCCCTGTCGGTTTTGTTTGTAATTCCAAAGGTTTCCTTCAAGAATTCATCATAATTTGCGTTAAGCTCATTATCGCTTATGGACAGTCTTCTAAAATTGGGCACATCTTCCTTGGTATAAAAATCCGCTCCAAGCTCCAAGACAATTTCTTCCGGTAAGCTCAATCTGGGAACATGGGTCTCCGTTTTTGAAGCATCGGAGAAATACTGCCAGAAATAAGTTTTACTCTTCCCGTTAAGGGTTTCGGACTTATGAAAATCCATAAAGTAATGGTCCCCCTGGTTTTGACTTGTGATCTTGACCCCATCCTCCTGCACCAGATAGTCCAAAGACCAGTTCGGGGTATCGATGTCCATATTATTTCCAAAAGAGCGAAAATTGTAGGTATAGGGACCTTTCTTGTAGCTCGCAAAGTTTTCGTACAACTCCAAACCTGGTATAATGGGTAAATCGATGTATCCGGAGTACGCCGGGTTTGAGAGCTTGTATAGGTAGTGTCTTCGGTAATTTTTAAAATCGGATTCATTTTGATACCCTTCCCGGTTGAATATGAAATTCTCCAGTCCGTCTTCTGGTATATTCAGCTTAACACTTTCAGCTAAGGCCTCAAAATCCGAATCCTCCAAAATCAAGGGGGAAACAACCGTATTGGGGTCAAAAATGTAATAATAATAACCTTCCTTTTTACCATCATACCCTGGGTTGTCGCTTTTACGCAGAATTACCATATTGGCTTCGTCGGCATAACGCACTTCCGAGTTCTGGATATCGTTCGCGACCATGGTCGAACCCAGTCCATAGATATCACCAAATGCCGTATAGGGATTGTAAACACCGGGATTGGTCCCTGGCGCAAAGGCAATTTGCACTTCCATGGTATTGTTGCTATCCAAAAAAGTTGGGATAAAAAATGGACGATACAGACGCTTGCCCCCTATTCCGGATGCATATGTTTTTATATTTATCCGTTGTTCGCTTTCGGAATTTGTGATATATCCAAAACTGAAATAAATATCGGGCCCGGCAAAAGCGTGATCTGCATAAAGCTCATTTTCGCCGGGTACGGCTTTTGCAATACTGAGCAATTTACCCTCGAAGTCGTGTACCATCAGCCAAATCGACCGATTTTCGACAGCCAATTCCTCTTCGGAAATCTGGACTGAAAACAACAGGGTCGGGAGATCGTCATCCTTACCGCCATCCCCGTCAGGATCTGTTACCGATGGGGGTTCAACAGATTTACTACAGCTGAACAATAGAAAGATAACAAGACATGGGAGGAATTGGGGAAATTTCATCAACACTTTTTAGGAAGGCAAAACTACATGAAAAAAAAATCGGAAACAAAATACCCGACTAAAGCGAAAAGCGTGGGTTGAAGAAAGCCCACTCCCCAGTTTGCACCTAGTTTCTAGAGCTAAAACAGCTCCAATCATTACAGGTATCCCAAAAATTGGCATAATATACTTGATTATCAGTAAATTACATTAAATCGTATACGATATTCCCCAAAACAAAAACAACGGCCGGCATCAAGTTGTTGAATCGCAACTTTAGACACCGACCGCGCTACCCGCTAACTTTGTGGCCCTACTTTTCCCCTACTAGGTCCTATAGGTCAAAAGGCCCTATAAAGCCCCAATTCAGGGCCGCATTGGAAATTACATACTGCGTTCCGGTACCATCGAACAACAAGTATTGGATATTGTTGCCCAAAAAGAAGCCTATCCCCGCGCCGACCTTATCGAAAGGTAGGCTGCCGTTCCCCCAAGATGAAATATTGCTCTCCCCGTTGAACTGGTTGGGGTTGTTTGAATATCGGGAGTACCGTGTGCCATCGCGGTTGATCATATAACGATCGGAGGGCCCTCCGCTATAGCTCCTGAATACCATGGCCCCAATACCGTTGACCGCGAACGGATTGTTACCGGCGGCCAAGTTTTCAATATTATTGAGGTTGCTCCTCCAGGTTTCCCCATCGAGCACGTAGTTGTAGAACAGTCCACTCTGTGACATGAACATTAAGGTCGTATTTATACTGCTGCCCAGGGAGGTATTGCAGGCCGCGCCGATGCCGTCGTTGCCAAAGGGATAGGTTCCTTCAAACAGTTCCTCGATGGGGAACGGACCTTCCAACTGGGCGTTGGCACTCCGCATAAATTGCTTTCCATCCTTGCTGATCAGCACAAATTCGGTGCCCTCCACACAAAATGCAGCCCCAACCGGGCCCATTTTGGACACTACCTGGCCCTTCCAATGGGCCGTATGGATGGGTTCACCTCCTACCGGTGCCGGTGCACATTCGGTAACATCGTATTTTGTTGCCAACTGAACCCCTACGATTTGGTTGGTGTTCACGCTTCGTACCACATAACTCAAGGGCAGTCCTGAGGATATGGTACTGCTTTCGGCCAACAGATTGACCAATTCCGACAAATTGCCCCCAATGGTGCGTATGGTGGATTCAGATTCCCCTCCAAAGGCCATGACCTTGATCTTGACCTCACTGAGGTCGTTCAAGTAGGAGGCGTCGATCTCCACATCGGTCTTTCCGGCCACCGCTTGGAACTCGGCATCCACCGCAGCATTCATCTCGGTATAGGACGAAGTGGATTCAATAAGCATATAGTAGATGCGCCCGTAAGAAACATCACTGATGTAGGTCGCCGGGTTGCCCGCCTGGACATATTTTTCCAAATCAGCGGGAGTGACCGAATCGGCGAACAATCCTTTCAGGCTTGTGGGAATGTCAAAGGACATGGTGTAAAAGTTCTGTTTCAGTTCCACAAGGATTCGGTTGTACTCCTTTTCCGAACTAAAATCAAAATCGGCGCTGATATCGGCAAAGGCATTTTCAAAATCGACTCCCAAGCTCAGGGCAAGGGCCTGCCTGCTCTGTACCTGACTGTAGTTGAACGAAAAATTGGCCGGTAGGTCTTGGGGGGCACTGGCAATGATATTGTTCATCGCGTCCTGAATCGAGCTTTTGGCCACTTTGTCGACGGTAAAACTGGAGTTCAGGTTACCATTGTTCAGATTATAGGAAATCGTACCCCCGGACCGCTCAACCGCGATCACGTCGGGCGTGGCCTTTCGCAGGGACTTTCCCTGCAACAGGCTGCCGGGATAGATTACCGAAGCGTTCGGATTAAAAAGCGGAAAACCGTCCCTTCCGGTACCCCCGCTCCTCAGGGCATCGTAAGTGGTCGTTTTACAGTTCCACACCTCGCCATCGATGACTTCGTTGGTCTCTGTTTCCGCCACCATCTCCTCGGAATTCTCCGTGGCCTCGAAGCCCCCAGCATTGGTTACTATACTATTGAACTCGACTTCAGGATCTTTCTGCTCCGTTTCGGGATTTGGGTTCGTGTCATCACTTCCACTGTCCTTGCTGCAGGCCAGGCTAAGGAAGAGAAATGCAAAGGTGGATAGTTGCTTCAAGCGAATTGGTCTTGTTTTCATAATAATATGGTTTAAAGGATTCAACACTTCAAAACTATCTCCCAAGCAGGGGCCCACCTAATTTTGTCCATGGACAAAGTATGGACAGCATCCGGAAATCAACGGGTATCGGGAGATGGACAAGTGCCATCCCGAAAATTCTAGAAAACCTTACCAACCCCAATAAAAAAGGGAGGTTCCAGACACTTCCTTCCTAGTAGTCCACAGAAATTGGGTGGACATTCCATGGACAAGCGTTCTTTGGAGTATGGATGGGGCATGATCATCCATGCATAAATTAACTATATTCGAATGGACCAAAAACCAACTCATGAAAACCCACTTGTTCCTGTTGTGCAGCTTCTTTTGTGGATGCAATCTGTTTTCCCAAACTTTCTTTCGAGAAAAATCGGATAGTTTGTTGGGCGTTTATAGGGGGCAGACCGAATTACCCGCAAAGGTGGAGACGCTAGGCTCCCTAATAGACCTATATATTTATAATGATGCCACCGTTGCCAAGTCGTATACCCTGGAAATGATGTCCATTTCCGAAAATGGGGATTATGGGGAAGGAATGATCTTGAGCCACTTGAACTTGGGATACTACTACTACACTCTTGAAAAAATGGATTCCGCAACGTTTCACATGCAAAAGACGTTGGATCTCGCAAAAATGAACGGGGTGGAAACGGGTGTGGTGAAAGCGCTATCCAACCTATCGTTGATACAGGGCCATAAGGGGGACTATGCTTCGGCCATAAAATTGATGGACTCGGTGGCAAATATATACCTGATGAAAAAAGATTATCTTAATTATGGGGTATCGATCAACAACAATGCCGCCCACTACTATGACCAGGGGGATTACCTAAAGGCCATGGAGGGGTACCGGCATGCCCTTAAAATATTGGATACTATTGACAGGGAGCCCTATCGCAAAGCGGATGTACTAAGAAATATCGGGAAGCTGAATACGCGACAGGGAAATCACAACAAGGCCCTGGACTATTTTTCCCAGGCCCTGACGGTCTACCTTGAGATAGAGGACAATTTGTATGCGGCCTCTACGCTGATCGATATGGGAAGCGTCCATTCGAACCTGGAAGACGATGACCAGGCCATAGAATACTACAAAAGGGGCCTTGAGGTAAGCATACGGAGCAACAACCCCAGTACGGCCATACTGGCCTATGGAAACATGGGAATCGCCTATAAAGATCAGGGAAAATATGTCCAGGCCATAGAAAACCTGAAAAAATGCCTAACGTATGACAAACAGGAACTTTCGGATATCAACGAGGTCATATACCTCTACCAAATAGGGAATGCATATACGTTGTCGAACGATTTTGCCAACGCCGCAAGCTATTTGAACCGGTCCGTAGCGCTCGCCACTTCTGGCCGTATCGGAAACGAGATGCTCAATGCACTGAATTACCGCTCTCTGAATTTTGAAAAAAGTGGACAACTTGAAAATGCGCTGGTCGATATCAAAAAATCCCAGGAAATAAAGGATAGTCTCTTTTCCATGGAGAAAACAAAGCAAATTGAAGAATTGCAGGCCATCTACGAAACGGAAAAAAAGGAAGCGGCCATCGGGCTGCAAAAAGAGGAAATCAAAACCTTGAACGAGAGGGCAAAAGTAGACAAGTTGTCCAAAGGGCTGTATGCTGGTGGGATGTTTTCTTTTGTAACCATTTCCGGCCTTTTGTACTTCGGGTTCCGCCAACGTATCAAAAAGAATCGGATCGCCCGTGAAAAACAAGAAGAGATCTACAGACGGGAAATCGAATACAAAAAGAAAGAATTGGCCAGCCAAACCCTACATTTGGTGCAAAAGAACACTTTTATCCAAGAACTAAAGGAGAACCTGGAGCATTTACGAGGCTCTCCGGAAAGGTTCAAAATAGAATTCAGGCGAATTGTTATGCTCCTGAAAAAGCAGAGCGCCGAGGACCAGGATTGGGAGGTGTTCAAGACCTACTTTGCCCAGGTACACAACGATTTCGACCAAAAACTGAAGACCATCTATTCCGATATCACCGAAAAAGAGATCCGATTGGCCGCCTTTTTACGCATGAACCTGTCGACCAAGGAAATTGCGGCCATGTTGAACGTAATGCCGGACAGTATCTTAAAATCGAAATACCGTTTGAAGAAGAAATTGCAGTTGGACAAGGAAATAGACCTGAACAGTTTCTTAAATACTTTGTAAAGTTTCTTCCTTTTGATTTTGGTGCCCTAACTTTGCGAACAACATCAAAAATACAGGGGACTACCGCCTTGTGGCAAATGAAGATAAATGGATAGTTCAAAAAAGATCATCCTTTTCGATGGCGTTTGCAATCTTTGCAACGGTTCCATACAGTTTGTGATCAAACGGGACCGGGACGATGTGTTCCGCTATGCCGCCCTACAGAGCGAAGCAGGGCAAAGACTGGTATCCGAACGAAATATCGATCTCTCCAAGGTAGATTCCATTCTGGTGATCGAGCCGGGAGTGGCGTATTTCACCAAGTCCGACGCGGCCCTCAACATCGGGCGACATTTAAAAGGATACCGCACCATTTCGACCTTACTTCATTTGATTCCCAGCGTTTTACGAAATATCATATACGATTTGATCGCCCGAAACCGCTATAAATGGTATGGAAAAAAGGAGGAATGTATGGTCCCCGCCCCTGAATTACGTGCCAAATTCCTGGATTAAGCGATGGCGGCCCACCGGGTGGCATAGTACAGGAGCACCACTACAAAAAAGTTGTTCATAGCATGGAAAATAATCCCAGTGAGCAGCCCTTTGGTCCTCTTTACAAAATGTCCGGTAATCAGTCCAAAGATGAGGTAGAAGAGAAAGAGACTCAAATCAAAGTGGATCAGGGCAAAGAGCACGGCTTGGAAAATATTGGCAAAAACAAAGCCCGTTTGTTTTTCAACGGCCCCCAAGATCACGCCCCTGAAAATGAGTTCTTCATATAGAGGGACCACTAAGGAAATCAGGATGACCGCCGCCCCGAACCCATAGGTTTGCATAAGGGATACGATTTCGGCCTTGGCGCTGAGCAGGACACTTGGAGCGGTATGCTCCGATAGATCGACGAAGCGCCCCAAAAACTTCAGCAGTATGGCGTTGAAGATAAGGAACCCTATGCCCAGCGATACCATCCTGACCATTCCCATATTGGTCCGGTAGATATGCTTTAGAACATCCTTTTTCAGCACTAAAACGGTGGAAAGGGCCATAAGGATGATATAGAACAGCATCCGTGGCGCCAAGCCGTTTTCAACATCCAGCCCATCATAGCTGATCCCGATATCGAAGTAATAGTTGACGTATTCCTGATAATCGAAAACCAAGAGTACGGCGTACTGGGCCAGAAGGTATAAAAAGCTGATGGCCCAAAAATGACGTATGCCCCAGTTAAAATGGAGTTTGGGCACGACGGTCCTATTGGTTTTCCTGAGAAGTCCTCCCAAGCTATATATGGGCAGTACCCATAGATATGGGATGATGAGGACCACTATCACGGACAGGAAAAGGAGGAAAAAGTGGAACAATTCGGAAAACCTCCAGGAAAGGAAGGGGTTCTTAAAGGAAATCATCAAACGTTTGACCCCGAAAAAGTCATCGTTACTATCCAACTTTTGTAGATTTCGGTACGTTAGAAGGGCCGTTTCCGGGCTGGAGTGTTCCAGGTCATGGACGAACAGGTTTTGTACTTTCACCACCCGGTTCCATTCCTGTACGGTGTCCCGCGCCAAAAACTCCCTGGACAGGTCCAGATCTCCCAGTTCGGACATGACGGTCGCCATTTCGCTGTTGTCGATGTAGGTAGAATCCGTTTCGGAGATACGATCGAACAGGTAAAGTGCGGTTTCCGGTTCTTTCAACTCCAACAGCAAGGTCGCCTTTTGGTTCATTTTCCACAGCATGGTGTCCTGTTCCAAGCGTCCCAACAGTTCCCGTTTGGCCAATCCTAGCTTTCCTTGCTGCTTGTAGATCCGGGCGATGGGAAGGGACAGGTCGAGACCGTCGTTCTTTTCCTGTGCCTTCACATAGTAGGCCAGTGCCCTTGCATCCTGTTCCTCTTGCGCTTCCGCGAACATTTGGTAAATGGATGCCTGTTGGGGACCAGACCACCGGGCCTCTTCCGCCCTTATCAAATTCTCGGCCTTTTCCAGAGCTTCGAGCTGTGCTTCACCATAGCGGTTTTCGGCCCTGTAGATCACAACTTCCGGAACATCGGGATACTGCAGGTACAGGCTGGAAATACACTCCTCCGTCTCTTCTTCCTTGAGGTTGTACTCCTCATATTCATCCCAATACGCGTTCCCTATAAACTTGCACCGCTCCACCTTGGCCGTAATGCTGCTGGGATGCGTTTCGATATAGGCATTGTACTGATCAAGAATCCGCTGAAAGTTCTGGTCCTTTGCGCTGCTCAACTGCTCAATATAGAAGGTATGGCTCGCCTCTGTCCCAAAATCAGGTGTGGTCTGTGCAAAAACACCGATGCAGGAAAAAGCAAGGATAAAAAACAGGAATTTAGAGCGCATCTTAGGTCGGTTTGGGGGAAAAGATAAGGTTTATCCTAAGTAACGCAAAAAACACATCCAAAGTACACCTTCCCTCATTCAAAGTCGGTGTTCCCACAGTTATGGTTTTATAGAAGACCACCTTTCGATAGGTTTATGGCAACTTTAAAACAATGAACCATGAAACATCTTTTCTTTTTATTGATCCTTAGCCCGCTCTTGGTATTGGGCACCGACCCAAAACTTCCTTCGGAAATAAAAGAGGTGACCGTATACCTCAAAGGAGCCGAAATAACCCGTACGGCACTTTGCCATCTCAAACCCGGTACTTCCGAAGTGATCCTTACCGGGCTTTCGACAAAAATTGATGAGAGCAGCATTCAAATTTCTGGATTGCGGTCCGTTTCCATCCTATCCGTGGCATACGATATCAATTACATTCCCAAAATGGTCAATACGTCGGAGTCTGTGCCCCTACAGGCCCAAATCGATGAAATTGACGCCAAGGTGGCCCATTTAAAAAACACCATAGCCGGATTGGAGGAGGAGGCCCAGGTTATCTATACCAATAGAACAATTGGCACCAGGCTCAGAGCCCTGGAACTTGAAAAAATAAAGGAAATCAGCACCTACTTCCGCGAACGCATTACGGCCATTAAGAATGCCATTTTTAAATCCAACCTGGAAATCAACCAGCTAACCGAAACGTCCCGTTCTATAAAAAAACAACTGGCGGAACTGAACCACCTTCCCGAAAAAGAGCAGGGAGAAATCAAAATCAAATTCGATGCCCCGGTCGCCACTGATTTGAACCTTCATATTTCTTACCACGTTCGGGATGCCGGGTGGGTCCCAAACTATGATATTAAATCCAAAGGTATCGATGCCCCCCTGGAACTCTCCTACAAGGCCCATGTATATCAGAAAACCGGAAAGGATTGGAACGATGTGGACATCACTTTATCCACGGGAAACCCGAACCTTAATATGAACAGGCCCGAGCTGGGTTCCAAGTATTTGAACTTCACTAGGGGCCATTCCAGAGCGAACCGCCCAAAAGTAGCCAAAAAACAGCATTATGTCCATAACCCTTCCGTAAAGCGGATCAGCGGAACGGTGTCCGATGAATCCGGTGCCCCATTGCCCGGGGCCAACGTGATGGTCAAAGGGTCTGGTAGAGGCGTACAGACCGATTTCGACGGCCACTTTTTACTTGAGGTAGGGAACGGGGAGGAATTGAAGGTTTCCTATCTTGGATTTCATACCGAAGAAATACCCATTTATTCCTCGGTAATGAACATACGGCTCAACGAAGACACACAAACATTGGACGAAGTGGTGGTGGTCGGCTTTGGCACCAGCAGTAAAAAGTCCATTACCGGGGCCGTGGGTTCCGTTTCGAATGGGCAGCATTTGGCAGGGAGGGTTGCGGGAATTTCGGTTGCAAAAGGCTCCCGTCCCGAACCTCCCCAACTGCCGATTTACATCATAGATGGGGTGCCGGCCGATGATTTTGTGGAAGGAGATCTGGATGAAAGTGAAATAGCGTCAAGGGAGGTTTTAAAAGGGACCCGAGCTACCTCAATCTATGGTGCCCGGGCGGCCGCAGGAGTTGTCGTGATAACCACAAAGAAGAGTAGCCCGCAAGATGATGTTGCCAACACCAAGTTTATTATCAAGAAACGCTATTCCATTGCTTCCGACGGGGATATTACCGCTATTGAGATCAATGCGTATACCTTAGCTGCCCAATACGAATATTTTGCGGCACCCATCATCAACGAAAATGTTTTTCTGACCACCGTCTTCAAGGACTGGGAAAAGTACAACCTGCTCCCTGGGGAGGCAAGTATTTATTTCAAGGGTGCTTTTGCCGGAAAAACCACGCTTGATCCCTATACCACAAAAAAGGAGATGACCGTTTCCCTGGGCATTGACCCGAACATCACCGTGGTCCGCAAACAAAACCGGAATTTTAAGAGCAAATCGTTCATGGGAAACAGTCGCATTTTGAACCGTATTTATGACATCGAGATTAAAAACAACAAAAATACGGCCATCGATCTCAAGCTCTTGGACCGGATTCCCATTTCACAGAACAAAGAAATCAAATTGGACGATGTGGAGACCTATGATGCCGAGTTCGATAAAAAGAAAGGGCTCCTGAGCTGGAAGATAGGGCTCTCGAGCAAGGAAACAAAAACCAAGACCTTCTCGTTTCGGGTAAGATACCCAAGGTATCGCACCATATCACTTTAAAACGGCGCATGAAAAGGCCAAACAACGTTTTCAAAAAAAGAAGGCGTTGTTTACGCAACCTTTTTACAATCGTATGGACTACCAAATAGCGAAATTATCAAACTTGACAAAACCCCATCCCGATGAAAAAGTCCATTCATTTCCAATCCTTGCTAGTGGTATTTGTAGCCCTGGCACCCCTCCCCTCCTGTACCAATATAGATGACCGCCCCAAAGTTTTGCCCAATGCCCAGGAGCAGGTTCCGAGTACGGGCAAAGAGGGCAATGACGTACGATACCTTATCTCTGGCGATTACAGTGGCACATTGGACCTCAGCGTGGTGTTGCACAACAATATGCCGATCCATCCCATCACGGTAAATGCCCTACCATGGGAACAGACCTTTAAAGCGCCCGATACCAGTTCTTTTATCGGTGGGTGGATCAATGCCTTCCACAATAATGGAATGCCCGGGCAGGAGGTCAATTTTAAGATGTTCTTTAAAGATCGATTGGTGGAATCGGTGACACGCAGTGCAAACGGCGAGGGCAACGTGAACCTTCCGATGGAAACCCTGCATTTTGACACCTACGATCCGGATGGGACCATCGATCCAGGCCATATCGGAAAGACCGTTCGTTACGAGGCCGAACCCAATTTCGATCACCCGTTCAATGTACGGTATCGCGTGGCCGATGGCAGTTGGGAGAATATTACGCTGACCAATTTTCCATGGTCCTATAGTTATGGGACAGAGGCACACAGTACCGAAGCAACGCTATACACCTATGAACTGGTTGCCAATGAGCTTGACGGCATTATGGCCGTAAACGACTCCATCGTGTACCGCTTGTATATCAATGATGTGGAGACCCAATCGGCAATACTCCATAAGATTGGTCCTGAAGCTTTCCGTTCCGAAGGCCAAATCCACTATGAGTTCGATTAATACCGCTTATTTGAGGTTGTTAAGGATAAAGTCCAATGTTTTGTCGGTGTTCAAATTTTGGCTGTAGGCCTTGTTGTTGTGAGTGATGGGTTCCGCCAGCCCCAGCTTAAGGAGCCGTTTTATGGCGCCCTCATAATCTATCGCCACTTTACCGGTCAGGAGGTTGTCCATGGAAACTTCCTGTCGATACCGTTTATAGATCTTGCGCAAACCGCTCAAATAGAGGCGGTCTTTCGTAAACCCACCTCCCCGGTGTGCCCTTAGGGTGATGGAGAAAGCGTCGTTCCGGTTCAGTTTGTATTGGTTGTGTATCAGGTCAAAGGTATCGGAGAAACCATAGCCCTTGATCAAACTGTCCGATGCCAAAACCCGGTACGCCAGTTCCTTCAACCTTTTTAAGGTAAGCGCCCCTCCCATATATTCGCTGAAAACTGCCAATCCCTCTTGGGTCTCCACATTTTTGGGGAACCCGTTCGAAAATATCTTCAGGGGCTGGAGCATCCCGTTGTAAGTGGTGACCAAATGTACCCCGATCTCGTGGTTGGCCAAGGTGAGCAATTGGTTTTTGCTGAACTTCGTGTTCCGCTTGATCAAAAGGGCCTGTGAGCTGTTGCTCACCATGGCATCCGCGGCTATATGGGTCGAAAATTTGATGTTCAGGGGGAAATCATATCGCTTTGCAAAGTCCTCGAAATACGATTTTGCCGCTTCCGGGCCAAAGATTTCCTCCATATCGCCGGACACCGGTGCATCGGCATAGTGGAGTATGAACCGGGCGTTCTGTACATCCCTTTCCGTGGGCGACCCGTACACCCGAAGGGAATTGTAGTAAAACCGTTTCCCCTCCCCGATGGTCTCGATGCACTGCACCATATTGGAATAGTAGTAAATGATGTCCTGGTAGAGTTTCCGGATCTCGTCATCCCCAATCCGCTCCAAGCGCTGCGAAAAGAACAAACGATGCAACTTGTAGGGGTCGAACTTCAGTTTCGGATATCGGAATAGTGGGTCTTCCGTATACTTTGATGCAAAAAAATGGTGTTTTTCCTTTTCGATGTTCAAAGGGTTCACATAGGCCAATAGCTCAATTTTCTTGACCAAACGGTCCAGACTGGCATCGATTTCAAACAAATCGACGTATTCGCGCTGTATTTGGGTCCGTTCCCGCTCTCCTATCATATGCTGTTTTGGAATGCTTTGACCTGTAAAGGTATTAATTCTTTCAATTGTTTCTCGACGGAGCGCACCACTTCCGGATAAAGTATCCCCGTAAGCTCGTCGCAGTAGACTTTGGAGATTTCGGTCGCTAGGACCAGGGTATTGCCAAAATTGTTGGTAATGTACTTTAGAAAATACCCGTTCCCCTGAAAAGTATCGTTGATTTTGGAAGTTGAAACGATCCCGTTGGGCAACTGCATTTGTCCCAATTTCTTGCACCAGGCCTTTACTAGCCCTTCAAATCGATGGTTGTCGATATTGGTGGTTCCCAAATTCCATGTGGGCACCTCCCGCTCCCAGCGCCTCCAATTGAAGCTGTGCATGTCAAAAACGATTGCCTTGCCGTATTTGGTTTCGATCTGGTGTACCAAGGCCTGCACGACCTTGTAGAAATTGCTGTGCTTTTGGAGGCTGAGCGAACGTTCCTCCCCGGGCAGGGGACTTTTCCACAGTGGCTTCCCCCAGGCATCGGTATAAATGGCGCTATCCGGAGCGCGGTTCAGGTCGTACTCGAACCGACTGTCGCAACCCGCAATGGTAATGGGGTGGGTCCGCACCATTTCCAGGGTGCAGGGGTCCTCTTCGTACCACCGGTCGTATTCGGTATGCAGGCAGTTCTCCCACAACGACCTCCGGAACTGGTGCCCATCGTGGACGGCCCCGCAGATGTAAGGTGCGTATTCTTCGATTTTGATGGTAAAGGAATAATCGTCAGAAACGGCTTCAAAGGGAATCTTGGACCGGATATTTGAAATGATATTTTCCAGGGACAGCTTAAGCATTCTCTACCTCATCACGCAATCGGGAACGCCTTTGAAAGGCAGATAATTTGTCCAGCACCTTGCTTTCGACAAAGTCAATGACCTTGGCCTGTATCTTGGTCTTGTACACCTTGTTCATATAAGTGATGCCACCGGGGGACATGACATTCACTTCCACCAATTTGCCTCCAATGACATCGATTCCGACAAAAAACAGGCCGTCCTTGATCAGCTTCGGGCCAATTTGCTTACAGAGGGCCTTTTCTTCCCGGGTAAGGGAGTGTTTTGCAATGGACCCCCCGGCAGAGACATTGGATCGATGGTCTTCCGATCCCGGAATCCGGCGCATGGCCCCAATGGGTTCTCCGTTGAGGATCAAAATACGCACATCGCCCTTGTCCGCTCCTTCAATGTATTCTTGAAGTATGACATAGTTAGAGGTTCCATCTGAATTGGTTACATAAAAATCCAACAAGGATTTGATGCTGCTCATGGCCGATTTCTCTATCAGGATAACCCCGGAGCCCCCAAAGCCGTTCAGGGGTTTCAAGATCATTCTATCGGAGGGGGATTCCTTTATCTGACGGATCAGATGTTCCTTGTTTTTTGACACATGGGTCGCCGGAATGATATTGCTGTGCGAATCCCCGAAGGCGGCGGTGTACAGTTTATTGTTTGCTTCGCGAAGCCCTTGGAGGGAGTTCATGATAAAAACATCATCCTTGACCGAGTCCAGGAAATTCAACATAATGGGATCCAAGGGCGGGTTCGCCCGCATAAAGATCACGTCAAATCCGGCCAATGGCAACATTTCCTCCCGCAAACTGACCTGTTTATAGAACGTTTTAAGGTTATTGGGCACCTTGTCCATCCGGTTAAGGACGGTGCAGAAGGCATTCGTCACGCTATTGCGTATGGTCAAATTCGCAGGTGAGCACATGGCCACCCCATGCTTGCGCTTTACGCATTCATGGATCAATGCCAGACTGGTATCGTTCTCCGCATCGATTTCCTCCCAGGGATACATTAGAAAACAGATGTTCATTTCTTTAACGCTATTTGTTTTGTTCTTAAAGTACTACAATTCTACCAGAATCCCAACCTGATGGTATGAGCGTTACGGCCCAGGTCTTCACCGTACCTCGTCCAATCGATCGTCCCAATTCCTAACATGGGGCTCTCCAAGTTTCCCGACCGATTTGGCCACCACGGTAGAAACGGTAGCGTCCCCAGTGATGTTAATGACCGTCCGGAACATATCCAAAGGCCGATCTACCGCAAAGATCAATGCCAGTCCGACGGCGTACTTGTCCGCTGGGAACCCAACAGATTCCAAGACGATGACCAGCATCACCATTCCGGCCCCTGGTACGGCAGCGGTTCCGATCGAAGCCAAAAGGGCTGTCAGGACAATGGTCAATTGCGCGCCCAAAGGGAGGTCAAAACTCAGGGCCTGGGCAATGAACACCGCGGCTACCCCCTGGTAAAGGCTCGTCCCGTCCATATTAATGGTGGCACCCACGGGCAAAACAAAACTGGATACTTCCTTGTCGACACCGATATGTTCTTCCACCCGTTCCATGGTCACCGGCAGGGTGGCCGCACTGGAACTGGTCGAAAAGGCCAACAACTGGGCCGGACTTAATTGCTTCAAGAACCAAAAGGGGTTTTTCTTGGCATAGACCGATATCAAAATGCAGTAAAAAACAATCATCATAAGCAACCCAAAAACCACAACGCCCGCATATTTGAGAAGTGCCAGCAATATCTCGGGGTCACTTGAGGATACGACCACATTGGCCAATAAGGCAAAAACCGCGATAGGGGCGATAAGCATGATCAGATCCACCATCTTGAGGACCACGTCATTAAGGGCGTCAAAAAAACTCTTAAGCGGTTTTGCCCGATCTTCCCCGATCAACAGCATGGAAATTCCCATGAAAATGGTAAAGAAGATAACCTGCAACATCAAACGGTTGTTTCCAAGTGCCGCAAAGGCATTGTCGGGAACCATATCTTCCAAGAACTGCAAAGGTCCGCTCTCTTTCTGGCGGGTGGCTTCCTCCAATTTGGACACCACCCCACTATCGCTGGCATAGGTCGATGTGAGCTTGGCAATGGTCTCCTCGGAAATACCGTTGCCCGGTTGAAGTACGTTGACCAATACCAATCCAAGAACAATGGCGACCGTGGTGGTTCCGATATAGATGGCCATCGTGCGCAAACCGATGTTCCTGAACTTGGAAATGTCCTTTAAATCCGAAATTCCCTTTATCAGAGAGGCCAAAATTAGCGGGATTGCGATCAGCTTTAGGAGTTTTATGAAAATGATGCCCAATGGGCTCACCCAATCCGTTACAAAGTCCTTTCCCCAACTCAGGTAGGTCATGCCAAAACCAAAAACCAGGCCCAGCAACATCCCGATGAGAATTTGCCAATGCAATTCCAGCTTCTTCATACAAATATTGTTAGAATTAATTCGATCGGTAAGATACTGTTTTGCCAAGAGACGCCCTAAGATCCCTTTCTATAATTTGACGGTCCGGTTCAAAAGGACAAAATCTGCAAGCACTAAAGCGGCCATGGCCTCAACTATGGGAACGGCCCTGGGTACTACACAGGGATCATGACGCCCTTTCCCCCTGGCCTGGACCGTATTGCCCTCTTTATCGATGGTCTCATAATCCTGAATTACCGTGGCCACGGGCTTAAAGGCGACCTTGAAATAAATATCCATTCCATTGCTTATGCCCCCTTGGATCCCGCCACTGTGGTTGGTCTTGGTACTTCCGTCCGAATTGAACGGGTCGTTGTGCTGGCTACCTTTCATTTTTACGCCATCAAAGCCGCTTCCGTATTCAAAGCCTTTGACCGCGTTAATGGAAAGCATGGCCTTGCCGAGGTCGGCATGGAGTTTGTCAAAAACGGGCTCCCCCAACCCTACGGGGACGTTCTGAACCACACAACTGATCACCCCACCAATGGTATCCCCTTCTTTTCGGACTTCCTTGATATAGGCCTCCATTTGTTTGGCCATTTCGGGATCTGGACATCTGACCGGATTCGATTCCGTCAGGCCAAGATCCAGGTCTTGGTAGTTTTTGTCCATTTTCATATCGCCCACTTGGGAAACGTAGGCATTTATGGTCAGTCCCTTTAAAAATTGCTTGGCGATGGCCCCTGCCACTACCCTACTGGCCGTTTCCCTTGCCGAGCTTCGCCCGCCCCCGCGGTAGTCGCGAAAGCCATACTTTTTATCATAAGCGTAGTCGGCATGGGATGGGCGATAGGAATCTTTGATATGGGAATAATCGTGGGATTTCTGGTTCGTATTGCGAATGGAAAAACCAATGGGCGTACCGGTGGTCCTTCCCTCAAATATGCCGGAAAGAAACTCTACCGCATCGGGCTCCTTCCTTTGTGTCACGATAGCGGATTGCCCCGGTCTTCGACGATCCAGTTCTGTCTGAATGGCATCGAAATCGATCTCGATCCCCGATGGGCATCCGTCCAGAACCCCACCGATAGCCACCCCGTGCGATTCTCCAAAGGTCATTAACTTAAAAATGTTTCCAAAGGTATTGCCTGCCATGTTGTTGGTTATAAAATCAAAGGTTATCATCATATCGGACCAAGCCATCCACACTGGATCGTACCGCGCGCTTCCAGAAATATAAATTGACGTCCGTGAACGGTCAAAAATAAGGTAATAACCCCACAATTGAAGGAAACAAAGGTAAACCTTAAATTACGACCGGCCAAAACCGAAGCGTTCAATACCGAACAACTGCACCGACCTCCATTTAACACTTCGGAAATGTACTTAAGGGAAGCTTAACAAAAAATTCCACCAAGCTTGATCTTGCTTTTACCTTTGGTTTATACCCAATGGTTTATTTTGAGGAAACCTTTCGCCTTGAAGAAACGAAAAGTAGATATCGCCGTAATCTCCGACGTGCATTTGGGCACCTATGGCTGTCACGCGGATGAATTGCTTGCCTATTTGAACAGTATCCAGCCCAGAAAGTTGGTGCTAAATGGCGACATTATCGATATCTGGCAATTTAGCAAGCGGTATTTTCCGCCGGCCCACATGAAGGTATTGCGCAGGATTATGGGAATGGCCTCCCAGGGTGCGGAGGTGTTCTACATCACGGGAAACCACGATGAGACCTTGCGGAAATTCAGTGAAACTGCTATAGGGAACCTACACATTGTGGATAAATTGGTCTTGGACCTGGATGGAAAAAAGGCCTGGTTCTTTCATGGAGACGTGTTCGACCTGTCCCTACAGAACGCCAAGTGGTTGGCCAAGCTTGGCGGTTATGGATACGGCCTACTGATTGCACTGAATCGGACGGTCAACCGGATACTTGCCAAATTGGGAAGGGAGAAGTACTCACTTTCGAAAAAGATAAAAAATGGGTTCAAAGGGGCGGTCGGGTACATTTCAGATTTTGAGACTACCGCGGTGGAACTGGCCATTGAAAATGGGTACCACTTTGTGGTCTGCGGGCATATACACCATCCCAAAAAAGAGGTCCGGACCACAAAAAAAGGGCAGTGCACCTATCTCAATTCGGGGGATTGGGTGGAAAACCTTACCGCCCTGGAGTATTCCTTTAAACGGTGGAAAATTTATCGCTATAACCATGACAAGCTCTCCCCTTTCTTTGCGGATGGGGAATTAAAGGAAATGGACGTGCACGAATTGATCGCTTCCATAACGGACGAAAAGGAAAAACAGGGGGAGCGCCTATTCGATGAGGGCATCCCTTAATATGGATATGGGGTGCATGGCCCGTCGGTGGGTACCATCCTGAATCTGGTGCCTGCAACTGGTACCATTCGCAGCTATGACCGTGTCGCTGGAGGATTTTCTTATTGAGGGGAAGAGCCGCAATTCGCCCACTTGCATACTCAGCCCGTAATGTTCCTTTTCATAGCCAAACGAACCGGCCATTCCACAACAGCCCGAATTGATAATGGATACCTGATAGTTTTCCGGTAGGTTCAGTACGTCAAAGGTCACCTTCTGGTTGGAAAGGGCCTTCTGATGGCAATGATTATGTATTTTTACCGTCTTGGCGGCCTTGGTAAAACGGTCCGCCGTCAATTCGCCATTTTGGATCTCCTGGGACAGAAACTCTTCGATCAAAAACGCGTTGGACGCTATGGCGTGGGTCAACTCCGAATCTTCGGAAAATCGTTTGTATTCGTCCCTGAACGTCAATATGGCCGATGGTTCCAGTCCAACTACGGGAATATTGGCATGGGCAAATTCCTTTAGCTGCACCATATTGTCCAGTGCCAATTTTTTTGCCTGTTTCAAGAAGCCCTTCGAAATATAGGTGCGCCCGCTCTCCGCGTAAAAGAGTTGTACTCCATATCCCAGTCGGGTAAGCACCTCAATGGCATCCTTTCCAAGTTCCACATCCAAGTACCTCGTGAACTCATCGATGTAGAGCACCACCTTTTTCCTGGTATCCATTTGCCCACTTTTTTGAACCTTCCCGAGATGTTTGCCAAAATTGAAATCAAATACTTTGGGAAGATTTCTTTCTGGGGCCACATCCGTGATTTTTTTTAACAATCCCCCAAGGGATCTCGATGTGTAGATTGCATTGGTAAGACCGGCCACCTTGCTCCCGATACGATTGAGCCGGGTATTGTGGGCGAACAATTTGCTGCGCAGGGCATACCCGTTCGTTTCCTGGTACTGATATAAAAACTCCGCTTTCAGGGCGGCGATGTCCACATTGCTGGGACATTCGCTTGCGCAGGCCTTGCAGCTAAGGCAAAGGTCGAAGACCTCTTTAAGTTCCTTTTGATCGAACCTGTTCTTTTTGTCCGAACTTGTCAAAAACTCCCGTAGGGCATTGGCCCTTCCCCTGGTCGTGTCCCTTTCGTTTTTGGTGGCGTGGTAGCTAGGGCACATTGCGCCGTTTACCTTATGCGTTTTCCGGCAATCCCCACTGCCATTGCATTTCTCTGCGGCCCTTAAAATGCCCTCGCTGTCCGAAAAATCCATTAGGGTGTTTATTTCGGGTTCCTTTCGGTCGACATCGTAGCGCAGCGAGGCATCCATGGGATAAGCGTCAACAATCTTGCCCGGATTGAAAATATTGTTAGGGTCAAAATAGGATTTGATCCGTTTCAGCAATTCATAGTTCTTTCCACCGATCATCATCGGGATGAATTCCGCCCTTACAATCCCATCACCGTGTTCGCCACTGAAAGAACCCCTGTACTTTTTGGTGAGGTGGGCGACATCGGTGGTGATTTTTCTAAATAGTACGAGATCATCCGTTTTTTTCAGGTTGAGGATGGGCCGTAAATGCAGCTCACCGGCTCCGGCGTGGGCGTAATACACCGCGTCCTGGCCATAGCCTTCCATTATTTTTGTGAACTCGGCTATAAAATCCTTAAGATCTTCCAGGGAGACCGCGGTGTCCTCGATACAGGCCACCGCCTTTCGATCCCCAACAATATTTCCGAGCAGACCGAGTCCGGCTTTTCGGAGCTCCAGAGCCTTATTGATATCACCGTCTTTCAAAATGGGGCTGGCATAGCTCTTCCCGGACTCTCCGATGGCCTGTTGCAAACGACCCAATAGGCGTTCGAGTTCCTCTTCGGTATCGGCCCTTACCTCCAGGAGCAACAAGGCTGCGGGATCTCCCTTTACGAAGAACCGGTTCTTTAGTTGTTCCCGATTGTTTTTTGTACAATCCAGAATCACCTTGTCCATCATTTCACAGGTATGGAGGTCCATTTTCATTAAGGGGGCCACATCGGCCAAGCAACCCTCCAAGGTTCTGTAATGGGTTACGACCATGGCGGAAAGCGGGGGCGGGAGATCGTCCAATTGCAAGGTGATTTCTGTGGTAAACGCAAGGGTGCCCTCACTTCCACTCAACAATTGACAAAGGTTGAAGGCCTTGGAAACCGACCCAAAGACAGCGTTTTCCAATAGGGCGTCGACCGCATAACCGGTATTTCTTCTATGGATTTCAGGTTTTGGAAACTCAGCGATTATTTCTTTTCTTATAGTGCTGTCCGACAGTTCTTTATGAATGTTCTTATAAATTGAAGATTCCATTGAATCTGAAGCCATTTTTGCATCGTAAACTTCTTTGGAAACAGCGGAAAAGGCCGCCTCGCTCCCATCGGAAAGAACGGTCTTCAGAGCAACCACCTTGTCCCGTGTTACCCCGTACTTAATGGATGTGGTCCCGGACGAATTATTGCCTACCATACCTCCGATCATACAACGGTTCGCGGTGGAAGTGTTCGGTCCGAAAAAAAGTCCGTGCGGTGCCAAGAATTGATTGAGTTCGTCCCGGATCACCCCAGGCTGGACGGTGACCTGTTTCCTTTCCACATCCAGGTGCAGGATCTCGGTGAAATGTCTGGAAACATCCACGACCATGCCATCGCCCACGCATTGGCCCGCAAGGGAGGTTCCCGCTGTTCTCGGAATCAGTCCGATACCGTGTTCTTGGGCAAAACCAACCAATTTTTTGATGTCTTCCGTAGTTTTTGGATAGCTTACGGCCAGGGGCACTTTCCTATAAACCGAGGCATCTGTGCTATAGAGGGTTCTGGTCAGTTGATCCGACAAAAGCTCACCCTCTAGGGTATCGCCCAAATATTTTAGCAAATTTTTATCCATTCCTGAACAATTTTGAGCGCTAAATTAAGTTTTTATTGATTGGGGCGGGTTAAACGACCGCCTTTTTAATAAAGAACCATAAACACACACTTATGAAGATTTTAAAAGCATGTACCGTCCTTCTATTTTTTGCAGCGACCACTGTCGGAGCCCAGGAAATATCGAATCATGCCCTGGGATTGCGCCTTGGGGACAGCGATGGGTTCGGTGCCGAGATTTCCTATCAAAAATCCATTGGAAGGTATAACCGGGCGGAATTTGATCTGGGTTGGCGGGACAGTCGCGAATACGACGCCTTTAAGTTGGCCGCCCTGTACCAATGGGTACACTCCATCGATGGAGGGCTCCAATGGTACTATGGTTTTGGCGGCGGACTGGGCAGCGTTGATTTCGAGCCCCGGTTTAGGAACAATGAACCCTTTGTCCCAGATGGCGGATTGTTTGTATTTGCAGCAGGGGATGTGGGCATAGAATACAATTTTGACTTTCCCCTGCTCCTCTCCCTGGACTTTAGGCCCGAAATCGGCATTTTGGGCTATAGCGATTTCTCGGACAGCTTCGATTTTGACATTGCATTGGGCGTACGGTATCAATTTTAAGGTATCGCGGCACAACATTGAAAAGCGCATGCCAACACACTGGCAAGCGCTTTTTTTATAACCGGCATATCACTACATTTGCTCTTTATAAAAAAACAGACATAATGAAGAAAATTGCAATGGCTTTGGCCATAACGCTCGCCATAGCGGCCTGTAACCAAAAATCTGCGGGGTATTCCATTAATGGTACCTTGATCGGTGAAGTGGAAAATGGCACCAAAGTTTACCTTAAGAAGACCGGGGAGGACAACCAACCCATGGATGTGGACACCACTACCGTGGAAAATGGGAACTTCGTCTTTACCGGAACCGCTGGAACACCCGAATTGCACTTTGTTTTTGTTGACGGGCTATTGGGATACGCCGGTGTAATCCTCGAAAATGGACAAATTGAGCTCAATGCGCAAAAGGACAGTCTGGGAATGGCCACTCTAAAGGGGACCCCACAAAATGACATTTTTGCGGACTATGTTGAAAAGTCCCAGGCCATTACCCAACGTGCAAGGTCCATTCAGAAAGACATGCAGACAGCAAATACGGAAAGGGACGAAGCCAGTATCACGGCGCTTCGGGAGGAGATGAGCGAGCTGCAGGAGGAATATCAGAACTTTGAACTGGATTATATCGCGACCAATCCCAACGGTCTTGTTTCGGCCATGCTAATTGAACGGGGATTGATGACCGGGGGGATTCCCGTGGAAAAAGTGAAGGAACTGTACGAATTGCTCAGCCAGGAAATAAAGGAGACCCGGACGGCCAAAAACATTTTGGACCGATTGACCGAAGCCGAGGAAAAAGCAGAACGGGAAAAAAACACGGATGTAGGCGCCAAAGCCCCCGATTTTTCCGGCCCGGACCCGGACGGTAAGGTATTGGCACTTAACGACGTAATGGGCAAGGTGACGCTTATCGATTTTTGGGCGGCTTGGTGCAAGCCATGTCGCGCCGAAAACCCAAACGTGGTCAAGGTATACGAAAAATACCACGATAAGGGCTTGCACATCATAGGGGTTTCATTGGATAAGAAGGCAGAAGATTGGAAAAAGGCCATTGCGGATGATGGCCTGGTCTGGAACCATGTTTCCAACCTTGCCTATTTTGAGGATGAAGTGGCAAAACTGTACAACGTGGATGCCATTCCGGCCGCTTTTCTTTTGGACGAAAATGGGGTCATCGTGGCCAAGAATCTGAGAGGCCCTGCCCTGGAGGCCAAGGTGGCCGAATTGTTGCAATGATATCCTTGGGATAATGATGTAATGTAAAGCCCCGTCAGGAAATCTGACGGGGCTTTACCGTTCGACTAAAACAACAATGTTATCTAAAATTTATTCTGTACGTCCCTAAAGGTTCCGTTTACTTCCGTACTTCCATTCCTTACCACGGAACCGAAGATGTTCACTACGGAGTTGTTACCAAGGAACTCCAGTGTGGCCCCGTCGTTCAGTACCAAATCTCCATAAATGGTAAGGTTTCCCTCTACCCTAAAGGTCGCGCCACTGTCGATGGTCACATCCCTTCTTCTGTTGTTCCTGGCAACGACCAGGGTCCCGTTCATTTCGAAAAGGGCGTCATCGTTGACATTGACCCCATCCCTGACCGTCCATGAACCACAAAGCAGCAGCGATCCGCTGTTGTCAAGGCTTCTAAACCTTTTGGATCCCCTATAGGCCAGATCTTCGCCAACATTCACGTTCAGCCTTGAACTTCCGCTATAAGCTGGACTGGCAGCACATTCGGCCGCCAAACTGGTACTGGGCTTGTTCATTTTAATGATCTGCAGGCCGGATCTACCGGAGGCAGCGAAAACATAGTCCCCCTTGGACTCGACAAAATTGATCGAACCGTCCAATTCGATAATTCCCACCAAATCGGTATTGTTGCCCCCGTCCTCGGAAAGACAGAGACCGGCACCACCATTGGCCATCAGTACCACACCTTCATTTGTAGCCACGGCGTTGGTTACGATATCGGAGCTGTCCACTCCATCGGGATTTATCAGGATGGGAATGTACTCCACCAGATTTCCCGAACCGTAGTTATACACCCCGGCGCCCTTTGCCCCTTCTGAAACGACAATATTGTCCTCATAAAAATCCAAAGTGCGTTTTGAGGAAGCTCCGAAATCAGAATCTATGGCAATATCCTTGGTCACCTGAAGACTTTGATCCAAGATGCTGACCCCTTTACTGGCATCGAGTACTGCAATAAGATCGTTTTGAACGGCCATGCCCCTTAAATCTGAAAAAGGTGCCTCATCGATTATGCTCAAATCGCTTTTATCATATACGGTAAGTGTACCGTCCCTTCCGCTGGTTACCATCAATTTGTTCGAAGCGATCTTTACGTCGTTGGCATTGAAGCCTTGCTGGAAGGCATAGGAAATGCCCGCTCCCAAGTTAAACCTGCCCCCAGAGGCGGCTATCTTACCGATAAAGGAGTTCGAGGTTGCCCTTACCGATTTTTCAGAATCGACTCCCCCCACGATGTACACATAGCCATTGTCGTATTTAACCGAGTTGACGTCGGCGTTGGTATAATACAATCGGCCCGTGACCACTGGGTCGGTAGGGTCGCTCACATTCACAATATCTATACCGCCCATATACACCTCTCCTGCCGTATTGTAGGAAACATAGGCATAGTCTCCTTCAACATCAATGTGGGAAGCGGTCAGGGTGGACCCGCTGTAGGTTGGGGACGAAACTTGGGCAACAAGGGTCAGCGGATAATCTCCCGCTTCGTCATTTTTACCGTTTCGATAAAATTTTCCGGTAACTTCGTCCTGTTCAAAAATGTCCAGGACACCGGCATTGTCAAAGCTGATACTATTGTCCAAAACCGCTTGGTTGTCTTCGAGCAAAATATCATCTTGGGGGTCACTGTATACAGTGGTTTCATCGCTGCAGGACGCAAGCATGAGCACGGTGACAAAAGTCACCTGGTAGACTTTTTTCATAACAAGTAGGCTTTTCAATTAGATTTGGGTTCTAAACGAAACGCTAAAATACGTGGGTTGGTATAATTTCCGGGTATTTTTCGATAAACGACAGTTTTTGCCCCCGATCCGGTGAAAATCCATAGGATGTACGTCCTCAAATTTTGCCCATCTTTTCAAGAACAAACAGAATAACAATGGGGACGGCCAAAAGAACCACCATCAGGGTATCGGTGAACAGCAGTTCGGGGATAAAGAACAGTGTGGTTGCATAGCCGCCGATCGCGCCGCCAAAATGTGCGGTATGTCCAATATTTCCCAGGCTCTTTTTCATCCCGTAAATGGAATAGAGCAAATAACCTATTCCCAAAACATAGCCCGGAATGCCCACCTGGGGAAGAAAGATGAAATAGAGCGGTTCGTTCGGTTGCAGTAAAATGGACGCATACAGGATTCCGGTGACCGCCCCGCTGGCTCCAACGGCGCTGTAGTACGGTTCGTCCTTGTGAAAAAAGAGGGCCAGCAAACTGCCCGCCACCAAACTTATGAGATAGATTCCCAGAAACCTGCCCGGGCCTAGCCAAGCGATCACCACATCGGCGAAAAAATAAAGGGTAATCATGTTGAACAGAAGATGCGTGAAGTCCACATGCAGGAACCCCGAGGTGACCATCCGTTCCCGCTGCCCGGCCCGAATGGCCCCGATGCCAAACTTGTACCTTTCGAAAAAAGAAATGTCGTTAAAACCTTTTAGGGAAACCAGGATGTTGGCTACGATTATGGCAATGGTGGCAATATGAAGGTTGTACATTTGGGCATTTTAGGTTTCGGGCCAAATATAGCTATATTTGCCCATACTTGTTCTGCATGCAACTACTCGTTTTTATAATGGCCTACCCCCTATTATGGGTTATTTCGATGCTTCCGTTCAGGTTACTTTATCTATTCTCCGACGCTGTTTTTTTTCTGGTCTACCGGGTTATTGGCTATCGCAGGAAAGTGGTACGTGACAACTTGATGTTGGTGTTCCCCGACAAATTCCCATCGGAAATAAAGCGAATCGAAAGGGATTTTTTCAAGCACATGTGCGATGTCTTTCTCGAAATGGTCAAGACCATGAACCTATCCAAGACCGAGATCGCCAAAAGGTACAGGATACTGAATATCGAGTTGATCCAAGAAATAGAAAGGGAAAAGAGTATTTTGGTCGTCTGTTCGCATTATGCGTCCTGGGAGTGGAACGTAAGTATGAACAACTATGTACAGGCCAAGGGCTATGCGGTATACCAGCGCCTCACCAACAAGTATTTTGACCGATGGGCAAGAAAGGTCAGGGCCCGGTGGAACACCACCCTGATCACCCAGCAAGAAACAGTGAAGGTCGTGGTAAGGAACCTTAAAAACAAGGTCATCGGAATTTTTGGGATGGTCAGTGACCAGTCACCGCAAGCGCACCGGGCGCAGTATTGGACGGAGTTCATGGGCATCAAGGTACCTGTGATCAACGGAGCGGAAACCATGGCCAGGAAGATGGACCTGGCGGTTGTCTTTTTAAAGGTCTCCCGAGTGAAAAGAGGGTACTATACCGCCGAGTTTATTCCAATTACCCTGGCTGGGGCCAGTACTGAAAAGTACGAGATCACCGATCGTTTTCTTCGCTTGGCGGAAGGGCAAATCAAGGAAAGGCCGGAGCATTACCTTTGGACGCACAAACGGTGGAAACACCGCGACAAGGTTCCCGAGGAATTTCAATGATACCTTTTTACGGATTCTGGCATCGGACTTTTTTTGTAAATTTCGGGACACAACAACCTAAAACCGTTTTACCATGGAGATCTTGGAAGCACTTTATAATGAAATCATTGGTTTTTTGGGGGTGTCCCAGGCTTGGGAGATACTGAAGACAGGGGACTATAGTGCTTTCCGAACCTATGATGGGGTCGTAGCATTGATCTATCCGCTCATCCCCTTGTTGGTCTTCTTGGAACTGGTGCTTGGGCTCATTTACAAAAAGCCGCAGGCCAAAGTGTACAAGGTCAATTTCCTGATTTACGTCTTTAATCGCATTGTCGGCCGTTTTATCGCCCTGGCCATGGTCACCATGTGTATCGGCTGGTTTGAACCCTTGCAGTTATTTACGACGAAGCCCACTTGGTATTGGTTCATTTATGGCTATATTGTTTGGGAACTGGGTCACTTTGTGTACCATTACCTGGGGCATAAAGTGCGATTGTTTTGGTGCCTGCACTCCACCCACCATGCTCCCGAAGACATGAACCTGTCGGTTACCTATGCCCATTTCTTTTTAGAGGCCCCCTATGCGGATACCATTCGTACCACGATCTGTATTCTATTGGGTGTGGACCCCGCCATGCTGTTCCTGATCATGTTTATCGATGGCACCTATGGCGCGTTTATCCATGTTGGGGAGAATTTTATCAAGGATGCCCGGTTCGGCTTTTTGAACAAAATGATCCTTACCCCCTCGCACCATCGGGTACATCACGCTAGAAACCCACTTTATATAGATACCAACTTTTGTAATCTGCTCAATATCTGGGATCAGGTTTTCGGGACCTACCAAGAGGAAAAGATGAGTGTCAAACCGGAATATGGCATTACCCGGGAGATGGACAGCTCTAGTTTTCTAGATGTCTATTTCGGTGAAATAGTGGCCTTGGCAAAAGATGTATGGAAAGCGCCGGGGATCAAGAACAAGGTCGCGTATCTTGTCATGCCCCCGGGATGGAGCCATACCGGAGCGCATAAAACATCCAAAATGGTGCGTGCCGAATATTTGAAAAACCCCAGGGCCTAGATTCCTGCCACCTCCCGTATCTCGCCAATGATCCTATCTGCCAGCATATCGGCCTCGGACTGACTTTTTGCCTCCGTATAGATTCTGATAATGGGCTCTGTATTCGATTTTCGAAGGTGCACCCAGTTTTCTGGAAAATCGATTTTTACACCATCGATGGTGGAGATGTCCTCGTCCCGATATTTTTCGGCCATGGTTTTTAGGATACCGTCCACATCCAGGCCAGGGGTCAACGCTATCTTTTTCTTGCTCATAAAATAGGATGGATAGCTTGCCCTAAGTTCGGCCACCGTTCCTCCCCGCTCCGCCATCAGCATCAAGAACAGGGCGGTTCCTACCAGGGAATCCCTTCCATAATGACTTTCTGGATAAATGATGCCGCCATTGCCCTCGCCCCCTATAATGGCGTTGTTGGCCTTCATCTTGGTCACTACGTTTACCTCGCCAACGGCAGCGGCCTCGTAGGTGCCTCCGTGCTTTTCGGAGATGTCCCGTAGGGCCCTTGACGAGGACAGGTTTGAAACCGTGTTCCCTTTTGTCTTGCCCAGCACGTAATCCGCACAGGCGACCAGGGTATATTCCTCCCCGAACATTTCCCCATCATCGCTGATAAAGGCCAAACGATCTACATCGGGGTCTACCACAATGCCAAAATCCGCTTTTTCCCTAACCACCAATTCACAGATATCCCCTAAATGTTGTTTCAACGGTTCAGGATTGTGCGGAAAGTGTCCGGTAGGATCGCAGTACAGCTCTATGACCTCGACCCCCAAGACTTTCAACAGCCTGGGAATGGCGATTCCCCCAGTTGAATTCACGGCATCCACGGCCACCTTAAACTTGGCGGCCCGAATCACCTCGGCGTCCACCAAAGGTAAATTCAGGACCTCATCGATATGGATATCAATATAGGCATCGTTTCTGGTTATGGAACCCAGGTCATCGACTTCGGAGAAGTCAAAATCCTCCCTTTCGGCAATTTCAAGAATCCTGGCTCCCTGTGCAGCATCAAGGAACTCCCCTTTCTCATTGAGCAGTTTTAGGGCGTTCCATTGTTTGGGATTATGGCTCGCCGTGAGAATGATCCCGCCATCTGCCTTTTCCAAGGGAACTGCAACTTCCACGGTCGGAGTGGTAGATAGGTCCAGATCGACCACATCGATCCCCAGTCCCACCAAAGTGGAGACCACAAGGTTTTGCACCATTTCACCGGAAAGGCGCGCATCCCTACCAATAACAACGATCAGTTTATCCTTTTTACTATACGTTTTGAGCCAACTGCCATAAGCCGCAGCGAATTTTACCGTATCGATAGGAGTTAGGTTTTCTCCCGGTCGGCCGCCAATGGTGCCCCGTATTCCTGAAATTGATTTGATCAGTGTCATACCTTTATTAAAAGTTTTTGCAAATATAGCCGTCTGGGCGTAATGAAAGGTTGTTAATTCGTAAATTCGACCTTATGAAGTTTTCCATCGGTATATGAATTTTTTGGCGCACATTTATCTGTCCTTTAATGATGACCAGGTGATGCTCGGTAACTTTATCGCCGATAGTATTCGGGGCAACAAGTTCAAACACCTTCCGGATCGTGTTCAAAAAGGAATACGGCTACACCGTGAAATAGATACCTTTACCGATGCCCATCCCATTCCCAAAAAAAGCAGTAAAAGGTTGCACAGCAACTACAGCCACTACAGCAGGGTGATCGTCGACATTTTCTATGACCACTTTTTGGCGAAGAACTGGGCACAATATTCCGATATGCCCCTGGCCCTGTTTGTGGATCGGTTTTACGACCTGCTGGAAGACCATTATGATATTTTGCCGGATGGCGTCAAGCGGATGATGCCCTATATGATCGCGGACAACTGGATCTACAACTATTCCAAAATGGAGGGTATAGGGCGTGTTTTGAACGGGATGGACAGGAGAACGAAAAACAAGTCGAAAATGAATTTTGCCATATTGGACCTGGAAGAACATTACGATGCCTTTGAATCGGAGTTTACCGACTTTTTTGAAGAACTGACCGTATTCGCGAGACAGAAGTACATTTCGTTATGAGCACAAAAGCGGTAGGGATCGGGGCTTGTTCCGGCAAGGACCGACCACATATGCCGAAATGCCCGGGTTTCGGTACAAAATAAAAAAATGAAATAGCCAATTCACACGGATCTTTGCCTTTCCAGCTTGTTTTTGATGGGCAAGCCTCCGCACAGTCCGGCAACCCTAAAATTAAATCCGATATGAAACGATTGAAATTCCTTCTCCCCGCCCTAGGGCTGGTTTTGTGTACCCAATGCAAAAAACGACCTGCCGAGCCAACGGGCCTGGTCGCCGAAAAGGCCATGGTGGTCTCTGCTAGGGAGGAAGCTTCCAAAATAGGGATTGAGATCTTGAAAAAAGGGGGCAATGCCTTCGATGCCATGATAGCCACAGAAATGGCATTGGTAGTCGCCTATCCCTTCGCCGGAAATTTGGGCGGTGGTGGTTTTATGGTCTATCGCAGGGCCAATGGAAATGTGGGCGGATTGGATTTTCGGGAAAAAGCGCCCCTATCGGCACATAAGGAACTGTATCTGGACTCCCTTGGAAACGTAATCCCGGAGAGGAGCACCAAGGGAGCAACGGCAGTCGGCGTTCCGGGAACCGTGGCCGGAATCATCGAGGTCCATGAAAAGTTTGGCTCGCTGCCCTTGGGGGAAATCTTCGCCCCGGTGGTCGCATTGGCCGAAAAAGGGGTTGTGGTTACCGAGAAGCAGGCCCATCGGTTCGAAAATTACAAAGAGTCGATCCTGGAAGTGAATGGAGGGACCACCACTTTTCCCGTTTCCTGTAAAGTGGGCGATACCCTAAAATATCCAGTCCTGGCCAACACGTTGCGCAGGATTGTACAAAATGGCAGGGATGGGTTTTACAAGGGTGAGACGGCGAAGATCCTGGCCGCCTTTGTTCAGGAAAAGGGAGGGTTCATTACCGAAACCGACCTGGAAAAATACGAGGCCAAATGGCGACAGCCGGTTATTTTCAATTACAAGGACTTGAGAATAATTTCAATGAGTCCACCGAGCAGCGGCGGAGTGACCATCAACCAAATCTTTAAAATGATGGAACCCTACCCCGTTTCGGATTTCGGCCACAATTCCGCAAAAACGATACAATTGTTCACAGAGGCTTCCAGACGCGCCTACGCCGATCGCAATTATTTCTTGGGCGACCCCGATTTTGTATCCATTCCCCTGGACGTTCTGCTGAGCAGGGATTATCTGAAGGAGCGAATGGCCAATTTTTCATTTGAAAAAGCGACCAAATCCTCCGAAGTGGAAAACGGAAAGGTGGAAATCGTAGAAAGTGCCGAAACTACCCACTACTCTATTGTGGATGCCGAGGGCAACGCTGTTTCCGTGACCACCACTTTGAACGGGGCATATGGCTCCAAGCTGTATTCCGATGAACTCGGGTTTTTTCTCAATAACGAAATGGACGATTTTAGCGCCAAGCCCGGTGTGCCCAATATGTTCGGCCTTACCGGTGGGGAGGCCAACAGTATTGCTCCCGAAAAAAGAATGTTGAGCAGTATGACCCCCACCATTGTGGAAAAGGACGGAACGCTTTACATGGTGGTCGGATCCCCGGGCGGATCCACCATCATTACCGCCGTGGCCCAGACCATTTTGAACAGGTACGAGTTCAATTTGAGTATGCAGGATGCGGTAAATGCGCCCCGTTTCCATCACCAATGGCTGCCCGACGAGGTGGTATTCGAATCGGAGGGGTTTTCAGAAGAATTAAAAAGGGAATTGAAATCCAAAGGTTATGGGATCAAGGAAGGGCGTACCCGGATCATTGGCAAGGTAGATGCCATTCGGGTTCTGCCCGATGGAAAACTTGAAGGCGGGGCGGACAGACGTGGAGACGATACCGCGGTCGGATATTGATTTCCTTTTTTTTTCGCACCCACATGATGAAACCAAGCCAACATGGTCCGATCCTATAAAAAAAATCCAAAGCCCACAGAACACTACGATACCGTCATTATCCGGTTGGGTATGGGAAGTTTGATCACAGCTTCCCTTTAGACCAAGGAAGGACAAAACGCACCGGTACTGGAGCGCCTTTGTACGCCAGGGGGCTTTACCATGTATTCAAGCGAAAGGGTTACGAATGGGGTGCGGGCATCCACAACATTGGCAAGGTACGGTACCCTGAACGTATTGCCCGGGGATTGTGTTCGATTATATCTCGGGGCGCCAACTCCAGTGGGCCGATATGGGAGCGGTATATGACCGAATCGTTTAAATCGGGTAAGATTTTTGGTCGTCGCATTCCCCATGTATGGGTTTAGCGACCACCGTGCGCAGATCAAGGCCTTTTTGATATGATTTGGCGCAACGGCGAGCGGGTCTCCTACCATCGACCCGATCAGGCGTGCCTTCCCATCAGCGCATACGAACATTTGCATGAATCTTCATAACTTTATCCAACAAAAAAACGGCGATGACGATCGAAACCCTTGACAAAACGAATTGTGATATGGTCATTCAGGATCAAGTGACCCAGCTCTACAAGCAACTGAACGCCCATATTGATCAGCGCTCCCTGGAAAGTGTACTGGAAGACAAGGGCCGTATTATCTTTATATACTGCCAAATCGGAGGGGAAGTAGTGGGCGTCGCTTCCATGGCCCTGTACAAGGTAATCTCCGGACATAAGGGAATAATCGAAGATGTGGTGGTCGATGCGGACCATCGGGGAAAGGGAATCGGAAGGAAGTTGATGGAGAAACTGCTGGAAAAAGCGGAAGGGCGCAATTTGGATGAAATCCTTTTGTTTACCGGACATCACCGACTGCCGGCCATAGGGTTGTACCAAAGTCTGGGGTTCAAACTAAAAGACAGCGGGCTCTATACATTGAAGCCATAGGGCCATCAGCATGAAGGAACCTTAAGCGCTAACCGCCGTTCCGGTTCTTCGCCGATTTTAGACCGTTAGGAATCAATTTCGTAGTCTTATATAAAAATAATTGTAGGAAATTTCTATAATTTACAATTATCCCATACCTTTAGGTTCCCAACAGCACGGGAATCACCGGGATTCTCTTCGCATAAAGGACCAAACACCTCTTTACAGGCCAAGTTGCCCCTGACCGTAATCAAAAATGGGGGGAGCGAACATACCGTATGTTCAAGGATACAAACGAAGAAGTCCATGGATACAAGGACGCCTTCTTGGAAAATATTCTTTCGCGAGGGATAGACGCAAACCTCGAGTGTCTTTAAATGTTCGGGGCATTGGTAAATTTTAAATTATTCAAAAATGAAAAGATCCTTTTCAAATTTAGGGGAAGTTTTAAGCAGAGCTGAGCAAAAAGAGATCAGCGGAGGTAATGGCGGGTGCTATAATCTGGGAAATCCTTGTAGCGGCCATCATGAATGTGGTTCAATGACCTGCGATCTTCGCTGTGAAGCTCCTTTGGGCACCTACATTTGCGTGCCGGCATAGTAAACAAAAACAGAGACCTTAGCAAGTCTCTGTTTTATTCTTTCCCTTTTGAAACACACGCCGGTCCGGGTAAATATTCATGAATATTTTCCGATCTCCCCTGTTTCCTAGTTCTTAATGATTTTCAATTGATTCTTCAATTCGTCCATGGATTCCTGCAATTGTTTTAACAGCCCTTTTTCCGTGGTCGCATCCTCTCCGAAAGTAATCTTGCTACCCACCTGCCATATTTCCTGAATCTGGAAGGGTTTGATCTCATACGGGGGGTAGGTCTCGTTTAGGGAAACCAGGGTGATGTTGTTCGAGTTGGGCCTTTTTTCAATTTTTTTGACCAGAACGGCGTCCTGCAAGACCACTACGTACATTTTATTCGGACTTACGTGATCTATATGTTCCACTGCTTTGGCCAAGACCCACTCACCAGGACTCAAGTTCGGGAGCATACTATCGCCTTCCACTTGAAACCCCCTGTAGGTGGTGTTTCGAAACTCTGGAATGGGTAGATCGAAGGCCGGTAGTTGCCGGTACCAACTGGTGTCTTGGATATTCTGTGGATATCCCGCGGCCGCTTTGGCGTTGACAAGTACGATATTTTCCTTGTCGGAAGAATCCACGGTCACCACCTTTGGGATCACGCTGGTGTTGGAGGTCTCCAAAAACTGCTGTTCGCTTTCACCGAACAACCACAAGGGGTTTACTTTAAACTGCCGCAACAGCTCAACCACCACCCTGCCCGATAATTTGGTGCGCCCCCGTTCGATATCCGCAGTGGTGTTCGATATGCCCAACATTTTGGCAAATTCGGCCTGGGTATGGCCCAATTCCCTTCGAAGATCGATAAAGCGTTTTAAGGTCAGTTCGTTTTCCATCTGTTCGTATCTTAGTTGGGTACCTCCCTGGTAGGATCGGGCCAGAAGCAAAAAGCCTTGGAGATTTTCCAATTCGATTTCCCAAATATACAAAATATGGATTATTTCCAAAAATATATTTGGATTATTTCCATAATTAGGATTATTTCCATAATTTTGGAATAATTACATGGTTCAATCTATATACCAGCAATTATGGAAACAGCAAAAATTTTAGTTTATGACGGAAGTTTCAATGGATTTTTGACTTCTATTTTCAGGGCTTTTGAAGACAAAGTACAGATAGCGGACATTCGGAGCGATGCCCTTTGCCAAAATGGGCTGTTCTCCGAAACGGAAACGGTCTTTACCCAAATGGACAAAGCAAAAAGGGTCTGGAACGGGATACAGGCAAAAAGTAACGAGGCCATTAAGAACATCTATTTTGCCTATCTGAGTGGAAGTACGGGTATTGAACTGCTGCTATATCGTCATATCCGGAAGATGTTCGCGGCGAAACAAGCTATTTTTTCCGGTTATACCGATAACTTGGCGATCAAGATAAGCCAACTGGCCAAAAATGTCGGTAGGGAAAAACGGCATTTGGAAGCTTCTTTGCAATTTCAATTGTCCCAGGACGGAGTCCATTTTGCTACCATCGAACCCGATTTCGACGTGCTTCCCCTGATCTCAAAACATTTCCGTTCCCGCTATCCCGACAGACCATGGATCATTTATGACATGAAGCGCAAATACGGTCTTTACTATAATTTGGAATCCGTGGAGGTCGTTTCATTGGATCTAACGGAAATTCCGGTACACGGTGTCGGAAAGGGGGACACTTTTTTAGGGGAGGCGTATTCCGATCGGGATCTGTTGAACGATTATTTTGGGGCATGCGGCATCAGGGCCCACATCCAATATGGGCCGCTCATGGATTACGATTCCAAAAAACGTTCGAAACGTTTCCATGAAAAGGCCGCAGTTTAATGCAAATGATGGACTCTGGGAGGTTTTCCCCATCATCCGGAATTCGGTTCCCGGGCCATTCCGAAGCCCTGGCGGACTAAGAATATAAATGGGCTTCATTTATTTTTTACTTCCCAAAATCGTACCTTCGCAATTTTGCCTTAAAAATGATAAACTACGAGGAAAATATTGAGGTGCGGGGTGCCAGGGTGCACAACCTTAAAAATATCGATGTCACGATTCCGAGGGAAAAATTGGTGGTCATCACCGGGCTTTCGGGAAGCGGGAAATCCTCCCTTGCCTTCGACACCATCTACGTCGAGGGGCAACGCAGGTATATCGAAACGTTCTCAGCCTACGCCCGACAGTTTTTAGGCGGACTGGAACGGCCCGATGTGGACAAAATAGACGGCCTCTCCCCTGTCATAGCCATCGAACAAAAAACCACTTCAAAATCACCCCGGTCCACTGTTGGGACCATTACGGAAATCTACGATTTCCTGCGCCTGTTATTTGCCCGCGCCGGGGATGCCTACAGTTACAACACCGGCGAAAAAATGGTCAGCTATAACGATGACCAGATCAAGGAATTGATCATATCTTCCTACTCCGACAAAAAAATCAACATCCTAGCGCCAATCGTGAAGTCCCGAAAGGGGCATTATCGGGAATTGTTCGAGCAGATTGCCAAACAGGGGTTCGTAAAGGTACGGGTCGACGGTGAAATCGTCGATATCGTTAAGGGAATGAAGGTGGATCGTTACAAGACCCATGATATCGAAATAGTGATCGACCGTTTAAAGGTGGCCCCCTCCGACGATCTGGACAAACGCATTTCCGAGAGCATAAACACCGCCATGTACAGTGGCGACAATGTATTGATGGTTCTTGAGGAAGGGCAGTCCGAACCTCGATATTTCAGTCGGGACCTTATGTGCCCCACCACAGGTATATCCTACCCCAAGCCCGAACCCAATACCTTCTCCTTCAACTCGCCAAAGGGCATGTGTCCCAGTTGCAACGGCCTGGGCCATGTCTATGAGGTAAATGAAAAGAAGATCTTTCCCAATCCCAAACTCTCCATCAAGGCAGGTGGGATCGGGCCCTTGGGCGAGTATAAAAACTCCTGGGCCTTCAAACAGATAGAGACCATTGGCCAACGCTATGATTTTGAGCTTACCGACCCTATTGAAAAGATTCCCGCGGCGGCCCTCTCCATACTGTTGAACGGGGGAAAGGAAAGTTTTGAAGTGGATTCCAAAACCCTCGGGGTAAAGAGAAACTATAAGATCGATTACGAAGGGATATCGAACTTCATCAAAAGTCAGTTCGAAGAGGCCGATTCCACATCGATAAAAAGATGGGCCAAAGAATATATGGACAAAATCGAGTGCCCCGCTTGTGGAGGTTCCAGGCTAAGAAAGGAGTCGTTGAACTTTAAGCTGGATGAATGCAATATTGCTGAACTGGCCCATTTGGACATCGCGGAGCTTTCTGATTTTTTTGCGGGATTGGACCATAAATTGGAGGGCAACCAATTGAAGATTGCCGAAGAGATCATTAAGGAGATCCGGACAAGAATTCGATTTTTATTGGATGTTGGCCTGGATTACCTATCCCTGAACAGAAGTTCCAAGTCGCTCTCCGGCGGAGAGGCGCAGCGCATCAGGCTGGCTACCCAGATCGGTTCGCAATTGGTAGGGGTGCTCTATATCCTGGACGAGCCCAGTATCGGATTGCACCAAAGGGACAATGACCGCCTGATACGGTCGCTGGAATCTTTGCGCGATATTGGCAATTCGGTCATTGTGGTGGAACACGACCGGGACATGATCGAGCGTGCCGACCATGTCATCGATATAGGCCCAAAAGCGGGAAGGCATGGCGGGGAAATCATTTCACAGGGCACTCCGGCCGAATTGAAATACCACCATACGCTGACGGCCGAATATATTACCGGGGAAAAACAAATCTTGATTCCCAAGAAAAGAAGGAAGGGCAACGGTAAGAAAATTACGCTTACCGGATGTACGGGAAACAATTTGAAAAACGTGGACGTTAGTTTTCCCCTGGGACAGATGATCGGCGTTACGGGGGTTTCGGGAAGTGGTAAATCCACCTTGATCAACGAGACCCTTTATCCCATAATGAACGCCCATTATTTCAATGGGGTCAAGAAACCGATGCCCTATAAAAAAGTAACGGGACTGCAACATGCAGACAAGGTCATCGATATCAACCAATCGCCCATTGGCCGTACCCCTCGGTCAAATCCCGCGACATATACCGGGGTTTTCAGTGAAATACGATCATTGTTCACCAAAACTCCTGAGGCCGCCATACGGGGGTATAAGCCCGGACGTTTTAGCTTCAATGTCAAAGGGGGACGGTGCGAGACGTGTCAGGGCGGAGGGCTACGGGTCATCGAAATGAATTTTTTGCCCGATGTCTATGTGGAATGTGAGACCTGCAACGGTAAACGGTTCAATCGGGAGACCCTGGAGATTCGCTATAAGGGAAAATCCATTTCGGACGTACTGGAAATGACGATCAACGAGGCCGTGGCCTTTTTTGAGCTCATCCCCAAAATCCATAGAAAGCTCAAGACCATACAGGATGTAGGATTGGGCTATATTTCACTGGGTCAGCAATCCACCACCCTGTCCGGTGGGGAGGCACAACGGATCAAGTTGGCCACCGAACTGTCAAAACGGGATACCGGAAATACTTTTTATATCTTGGACGAGCCAACGACGGGACTCCATTTTGAAGATATTCGCGTGCTGATGGAAGTTTTGAACAGATTAGTAGACAAAGGAAATACGATCCTTGTCATTGAACATAATATGGACGTGATCAAAATGGCCGATTATATCATCGATATCGGTTATGAAGGTGGTCGGGGCGGCGGTATGGTGGTCGCCACGGGCACGCCCGAAGAAGTTGCCCGGGATGAAAAAAGCTATACGGCAAGGTTTTTGAGAAGGGAGTTGGAAGAGAAAGTGGTGAGTACCCGATAATATATAGTTGAAGTTCAGCGTTCAAGATTCAGCTAAAAAGATCATTAAACCAAAAGGATGAGAAAAGAGCAGCACCATAAGGGATGGAATGAACTGAAGACCAACGATTCTTGGGCCATTTTCAAGATAATGGGCGAGTTTGTCAACGGTTTTGAACGCATGGGTACCATCGGGCCCTGCGTGTCGATCTTTGGGTCTGCAAGGACCAAAGCGGACACTCCGTTGTACGAGCTTGCGGTAGCCATTGCCAAGAGCATCTCCGAAGCTGGCTATGGCGTCATTACCGGTGGTGGTCCCGGGATCATGGAAGCGGGTAACCGTGGGGCCCATTTGGCAGGGGGTACCTCGGTCGGACTGAACATAGACCTTCCCTTTGAGCAGCATGACAACCCCTATATCGACAATGACAAAAGCCTTGATTTTGATTACTTTTTTGTGCGAAAGGTCATGTTCGTCAAATATTCACAAGGGTTTGTGGTTATGCCCGGGGGGTTCGGCACTTTGGATGAGCTCTTCGAGGCCATCACCCTGATACAAACCAATAAAATTGAAAAGTTCCCCATCATCCTAGTAGGCAGCACATTTTGGTCGGGTTTGATAGATTGGGTAAAAACAACCATGCTCAATGCCGGCAATATCAGTTCCGGAGATCTCGACCTTATCCATATTGTTGATACTAAAGAAGAGGTCGTCGAAATTATCGACGCCTTCTACAAGGGGCATACCCTAAGCCCAAATTTTTAATATCCCTTGAAAAAAATCCTTTTTACATATTGCAGCTATCCGGTCTTTGCCATTTTTTTTGGAACGGCGGGCCTTTATGGGCAGCATACCAATATTCTCAACGCACGTTTGAATGCAGATACCAAAGAAATCAGCATCAATCAGGAATTCGAGTATAGGAATATGTCAAAAGTCACCTTGGAGAGCCTGTATTTTAATGACTGGGCACATGCCTATTCCGATAAGAACACAGGTCTTGCCAAGCGTTTTGCCGATGAATTCAAAAGAAGCCTGCATTTGGCCAAGGACAGTGAAAGGGGGCGAACACTGATCCTTAGTGCGGTCGATGATGACTATCGGGGCCTGCAATTGGAGCGGACCATGGAAAAGGATATCATTAAAATTATACTGAACGAACCCCTAAGGCCCAATACATCGGTCAAACTTTTTATCACCTATACGGTAAAACTCCCCTCGAACAAGTTCACGTCCTATGGTTACAGCAGGGACGGCACCTACTACCTAAAGGATTGGTACCTAACACCTGCGGTGTTCGATGGGAAGTGGCATCTGTACTCCAACAAAAATTTAGAAGACCTTTATACCGATATCACAAATACGACCATCAACTTCGAATATCCCGAAAAATTGTATATGGCCTCCAATTTCGGGACCTTGGGGAATACCGAGTTTCCCAAGGGTCAGAAAGCGCAGTTGGTGGGCGAAAATCGCAAAAGTTGTGAAATTGTTCTGAGTCCGATCAAAAAGTTCATGACCCATGTAATGCCCGATATGACCGTAGTAAGCGATATCGAAGCTTCGAAATACGACGAGATTTCCCAAGGGGTCTCCATCCTGAAAATCTCCGAGTTTATCCGGGAACATTTGGGCAGCTATCCGCACCCACAGCTACTGGTCAGCGAAATGGAATACAACAAGAACCCACTGTATGGACTCAACCAACTGCCATCGTTCATTCGGCCTTACGAAGCGCAGTTTCAGTTCGAGATGAAATTTCTGAAAACGGCGTTGCGTACCATGCTTGCCGAATCCATGTACCTAAACCCGAGAAAGGAACAATGGCTGAACGATGCCATTGCCAATTATTTGATGATCGCCTATGTGGAAAAGCATTATCCCGACCAAAAACTTTTGGGGAAACTGTCCAAAATATGGGGTATCCGAAGCTTTAATTTGGCCAAAATGGATTTCAACGAGCAATATCCGTTTTTGTACATGCTCACTGCCCGCCGAAATTTGGACCAGCCGCTTACCACTCCGAACGATTCGTTGATCAGGTTCAACCAAAAGATTGCGAACAAGTACAAGGCAGGTTTGGGATTGTCCTATTTGGCAAGTTATGTGGGAAGGGCCAAAGTAGATTCCAGCATCACCACTTTCTACCAATTCTACAAGCAGAACCGAGTCAAAACCCTGGATTTCGAATCCATTGTCAAAAGGTCGTCCCATTTAGACATCGATTGGTTTTTCCAAGACTACGTATCCACGGACCGAAAAATCGATTTTAAGATCAAAAAAGTCGAGAAAATAGAGGATTCACTTCGTGTTACCTTAAAGAACAAGGAAGGAACCAATGTGCCCATATCGCTTTTTGGATTGAGAAACGATACGGTGGTATCCCAGTATTGGTTTACCGACATTGCCGAAGAAAAGACCTTTACCATCCCCAAGAATGGTGAGGAACGACTGGTCTTGAACTACGACCAGAAAATCCCGGAATTCAACCAAAGGGACAACTGGAAATCGCTCAAGGGTTTCCTGTCGAGCAATAAGAAGATCAAGTTTACTTTTTTTAGGGATTCCGAAAACCCATATTACAATCAGATCTTTTATGTACCCGTGGTCAATTTCAATATTTACGACGGATGGACCCCTGGAATGCGACTGTACAACAAGACCCTTTTGGAACGACCCTTTGTTTACGACATTGCCCCCTCCTATTCGTTTAGGGAAAAATCGTTCGTTGGGTATGGAAAATTGACTTATAGAAAATACCTGAACAAAAGTGGGCTGTACGTGGCCAACTACGGAATTAGGGGCTCGACTTCCCATTTTGACGTAAACTCCCGCTATTCCACCATTACCCCTTCGGTAAGTTTTGGGTGGCGGCCATCGGACCTAAGATCCAATAAAAGACAGGCGCTATCTTTCCGCTATATCAACATTTTTCGGAATTTGGATGCCAGTGTGGAAGCGGAGGGAAATGCCACCGAAACCCCGGATTACAGCGTTTTCAATGCCCGATATTTTAACGTGGACAACAACATCCTGGACTACAATTCTTGGTTCATCGATTTTCAACAGGCCGATAAATTCACCAAGCTTGTATTTGAATTCGAGTATCGGAAGCTCTTTGAAAGCAACAGGCAATTTAATCTGCGCTTTTTCGCCGGGAAGTTTCTACGAAACAAGACAGACTCGGATTTCTTCAGTTTTGCACTGGACAGGCCCACAGATTATCTTTTTGATTACAACTACCTCGGCCGTTCCGAAGGTTCTGGCCTCTATAGTCAACAGATCATCATAGCGGAAGGGGGGTTCAAGTCCATTCTGGATGAACCGTACCGTTTTTCCAATGACTGGATCACCACGGTAAATACCAGTTTCAACCTGTGGAAATGGATCGAACTCTACGGAGACGCCGGTTATGTGAAAAATAAGGGTTTGGACGGAAAATTTGTCTACGATTCCGGTGTGCGCCTGAACCTCGTGACGGATTACTTCGAACTCTATTTCCCATTGTACTCCAACAATGGATGGGAAGTTTCCCAACCGGGATATGGGGAGAAGATTCGCTTTATCGTCACGGTAAGCCCAAAAACACTTATTGGTCTGTTTACCCGAAAATGGTTCTGAAAATTGATGAATTCCTAAAATTGACCGGAATTAATAGCTTATATTTAACAAATAAGGAATATTAGGTAATTATTTTTGTGGATTTTTTAACGGATATCCTTCTTTTCCGGTTGCAAAAATAGTTTCATTTTGATATTTTTGCAGAAACCGATAAGCCTTAATGAACATCTCTTCCAAGACCAGCAACGATATTTCCTATGAGGATTTCAAAGTACAGATTCTCTTTGATTATGAGGTTGCCGTACTGAGCAGGACATGCAGTCTTATTGGAAGGAAAGAGGTCCTCACCGGAAAGGCGAAGTTCGGCATTTTCGGTGATGGAAAAGAACTTCCGCAATTGGCCATGGCCCGATCTTTCAAAGATGGGGATTTTCGCAGCGGATACTATCGCGATCAAACCTTTATGATGGCCTTGGGCCTTCTGAGGCCCAAGGATTTTTTCCACGCCCTGTACGCCACCACGGATATTGAAAAGGAGCCCATGAGTGCGGGAAAACAGATGGGCGCCCATTTTATGACCTATAGCCTGAATGAGGATGGGAGCTGGCGCGACCTTACCAAACAAAAAAACAGCAGTGCGGACATTTCCTGTACCGCGGGACAAATGCCCCGGCTCCTGGGCTTGGCACAGGCCTCAAAAATATACCGGACCCTGGAAGGTCTGGATGCCTCAAAGTTTTCCAGAAATGGCAACGAAGTCGCTTGGGGCACCATAGGGAACGCCAGCACCAGTGAAGGCATGTTTTTTGAGACGGTCAATGCCGGCGGGGTCATGCAGGTTCCTATGGTTATCAGTATATGGGATGACGGGTATGGTATTTCCGTACCCAACAAATACCATACGACCAAGGAGGACATTTCGAAAATGCTTAACGGTTTCCAAAGGGATGGGGAGCATACAGGTTTCGAACTGCTCGAAGTAAAGGGCTGGGACTACACGGCCCTGATGCACGTTTATGAAAATGCCGCGGACATTGCCAGGGAAGAGCATGTGCCCGTGATCATCCATGTTACCGAACTTACCCAGCCGCAGGGACATTCTTCCTCGGGCTCCCATGAGCGGTACAAGAGTACGGAACGGTTGGACTGGGAGGCCGAGAACGATTGTAACAAACGCTTTCGGGAGTGGATCTTGGAATCCGGTATTGCGTCGGAAAATGAGCTGCAAGCCGTAGAGAAGAAAATAAAGAACGAGGTAAGGGCCGCCAAAAAGGAAGCATGGGCGGAATATCTGGCGGAGCACCAAGAACTCAAAAGGATCCTGATCCGACATTTGGAACGGGTAGCTCCCCAGAGTGCGAACAAGAGCTTTCTCACCAAATTGAAGAACGATCTTATCGCCATTGACGAGCCTGTCAAGAAAGATTTGGCCATGACGGCCAGGAAGGCCCTGCGCTATCTTTTGGGCAACGAATCGGAGGAAAAAAATGCGTTACGGGAATGGATCGACCGCTTTTTGGAAGAGACCCAGCCGAAATACAGCAACAACCTTTATAGCGAGCTGCCCAATCGGGCCACAAACATCGAAGCGGTAATACCGACCTATGATTCGGAAGCCGACCAGGTGGACGGAAGGATCATCTTGAGGGATAATTTTGAAAAGCTTTTTGAAAAATACCCGGAAGCCCTGGTTTTCGGAGAGGACAGTGGGGCCATTGGAGATGTGAACCAAGGTTTGGAGGGACTCCAACGGAAGTTTGGTGAGGTACGCGTGGCCGATACGGGCATCCGCGAGACCACGATTGTCGGACAGGGAATAGGAATGGCCCTGAGAGGGTTGCGGCCCATCGCCGAAATACAGTATTTGGACTATATTTTCTATGCCATGGCCACCCTAACCGACGATCTTGCCTGTCTGCGGTATCGGACCTCCGGTAAGCAAAAGGCACCCTTGATCGTACGTACCCGCGGGCACCGGCTCGAGGGAATTTGGCATTCGGGCTCCCCCATGGGCGGATTGATCCATGTACTGCGTGGAATGTACATTCTTTCCCCTCGCAATATGACACAGGCCGCTGGTTTTTACAATACCTTGATGAAAAGTGACGAACCCGCTCTGGTCATTGAAAGCTTGAACGGGTACCGTCTTAAAGAACCATTGCCCAATAACCTTGGGCAATTCTGCACCCCTATCGGGGTGGTAGAAACCTTGAAGCAGGGAAGCGATATTAGCCTGGTCTCCTATGGATCCACGTTGCGCATGGTGTCCCAAGCGGCGAAAGAATTACAGGAAGTGGGTATCGATGCGGAAGTCATCGATGCACAGACCCTCCTGCCTTTCGATATCCATCAGGACACCGTTAAGAGCATACAAAAAACGAACAGACTTTTGGTTATCGATGAAGATGTACCGGGGGGCTGTGCTGCCTATCTTCTCAACGAGATCGTAGAAAAACAAGGTGGGTACGCGTATTTGGACAGTGCCCCGCAAACGCTAACGGCCAAGGCACACAGACCGGCCTATGGTACCGATGGCGATTATTTTTCCAAACCCAATGTGGAAGATATTTTTGAAAAAGTGTATGCAATAATGCACGAGACCGATCCCGATGAATACCCGAAGTTACGATAGCCATTCGGACAGGGCATGGCAATGTCGTTGAACAAAAAAAATCCCACATTATGCGGGATTTTTTAATGTATTAGTCATCCAATCTAGTTCTTGATATCTGTTTCAGTGTCCCTTACAGCCGGGATTTTGGGATTTCCGTCCGCATCTATTTCAATAATCGCGTCAAATCCAAGCTCATCCAATTTGCTGGCTATCTTCGCCCTGTCCCCTACCATAAACCAATTGATTTCTCCTGGCCGCACCACTTGTTTGCTCACATTTTGCACCTCGTCCATTGAAAGGTTTCGGACATTGCTGTCGTATTTTTGGTAATAATCGTCCGGAAGGCCGTAGTTTACCAGATTGGCCACCGAACCATTTACCGAGGCGTTGGTTTCCCACTGTCCGGGAAGGCTCAGTATTTGATTTGTCTTCACTTTTTCCACTTCTTCGCCGGTGGCGGGCCTGCTGCCCACGAATTCGGAAACTTCTTTTCGGATTTCGGTAACGGATTCGGCCGATTTATCGGTCTGTACCGAGGTGTACACGAGAAAGGGCCGCTCTCTTTTTGTGTTCAGCACAAGGCCGCCGGCCCCATAGGACCAATGCTTGTCCTCCCGTAGGTTCATATTGATCCTGGAGGTGAAATCCCCACCTAGAATACTGGTCATTTGCTCAAGGGCTATTTCTGAGACGTCTCCGTACTTTTCGGTCAAATGCCCGGCGATGATTATCGATTGTTGCGATTCGGGCCTGTCCATTAAGTACAAGGTGTTTTTTGAATTTACATTCGGTTTGTTGAAGGTAATGGTCGGTACGTCCTTCTTTTTCCACTTTCCCAGTGATTTTTGCAATTTTGCCTTGAGGTCCTTCATTTCAACATCTCCCGTGACCACCAAGGTAGCGTTGTTCGGCCGTATCCAGGTGGAATAAAACTTGATGACGTCCTCCCGTGTCAATTTTTCCACAGTTTCCTCGTAGCCCGTACCGGTGAACGGGTTGCTATAGGGATGCCCCTCCCCGTACAGATACCTGTTCATAACACGCAATGCCATGGAAAAAGGCTGGGATTTCTCGTTTTTGATGTTGTTGATCTGTTCGGTTTTCAAACGATCGAACTCGTTTTGTGGAAAGGAAGGGTTCAACAGTACGTCGGCAAAAACGTCGATACTGGCATCCAAGCTTTGCTTTAGGGTATTGAGATAAATATTGGAATTGTCCTGGCTTGAAAACGTATTCAGGTTTGCCCCCAAGAGCTGCAATTTCTCGTTGATCTCCAGGGAAGTCATCTTTTTGGTGCCCTCGTCCAAAAGGTTCATGGCCAGTGCGGCAGTACCGGGACTTGACAAATAATCTGTTTTGTACCCCGCGTTCACCATAAGGTTCATAACAATGGTAGGTACCCCTTTTCTTTTGGCCAGCACGATATTGAGTCCGTTGGAAAGTTTTTCCCGTTCCAGTTTCGGAAATTTGGAACTCTTGGGAGTTCCAAGTGCGGGAAGTTTTGAACGGTCCACGGACGATTTTTCCACGGTGTACTCCGGAAATGGGTTGCATACCAGCACGTGCTTCCCCTTGGTAAGCCATTTTTGTGCAGTGGCCTTTATATCCGCCGCTGTGGCATCCTCTACATACTTTAGAACCGTTTTGTAGTAAGAGGCATCCCCGAAATAGGTCTCATTGGAAGCCAATATGTCCGAGACACCACCAAAACCGCCAATGCGCTCCAAGCCTTTGATAAATCCTGCAAAGTATGCCGCTTTGACCCGTTTCAATTCTGCCTCGGTGGGGCCTTCATTTGCCAATTTGGCAATTTCCGATTCCAATATGGTCCTTACACCTTCGGGGTCCGCACCGGGTTTGACATTGGCCCAGGTTATAAACCTGCTCGCAATTTCGCTCGATGCTTGGTACGACACCACCGAGCTCGCCGTTTGGTCTTCATAGACCAAACGCTTATAAAGTCGGGAATTTTTTCCACTGGTAAGAATGGACGAGATCAAATCGAAATGAATATCTTCCTGGGCCCCGAATTGTGGGGTGTTCCATGCGAACAATATCCTAGTCTCCGGAACCCTGTCCTCATATACCTGATACGTATCCCCATTATGGACCGGAATATTCACTTCGGGCCTAACAATGGTGGGTCCGGCGGGAATATCACCGAAATACTTTAAAACCTTCCTGTAAACGTCCTGCGGTTCAATGTCCCCGGCAACGGCAACAACCGCATTGGCCGCGCCGTAGTAGGATTTAAACCACTCCTGGACATCTTCCAAGGAAGCGGCGTTCAAATCCTCCATTTCACCAATGACGGTCCACGAATAAGGGTGGCCCTTGGGGTACATCGCCTTTGTCAGCAAAGATCCCTGTCTGCCATAGGGCTGGTTCTCGCCCTGCCGCTTTTCGTTTTGAACGACTCCCCGCTGCTCATCCAATCGCTCCTGATCCACGGCGCCCAACAAATGGCCCATCCGATCGGATTCCAAGAACAGCACCTGATCCAATGCGGAAACCGGAACATTCTGAAAATAGTTGGTGCGGTCCGAATTGGTGGTACCGTTCAAATCGGTGCCCCCAATGCGTTCCAAAGCTTGGAAATAATCGTCGTTGAAATTTTCACTTCCATTGAACATCAGGTGTTCGAACAAATGGGCAAAACCACTTTTTCCAGGTTTTTCATTTTTGGACCCGACATGGTACCATACATTGACCGCCACTATAGGGGCCTTATGATCCTCGTGTACCAAAAGTGTCAATCCATTGGGAAGTACAAAGCGCTCGTGGGGGATATCGATCTGGTCCGCTTTAAATTCAAAGTTTTGTGATTCCTGTGCAAATTGCGGCTGTGCCAGTAAAAACATAGCGCAACATGCGAGTGTAAATTTTTTCATGATTGATGATTTGTATTTTTATTAATGTAATCTGTAAATATAACATTTAGAACGTTTATTTACAATAATATAACAAGAAGCATTTTGGTTAAATAGTGCTTTTGCATTTGTATCGGCTTTTCGTTTTTTACATCGGTTCTATTGTAGTAAGTTTAAATTCTGAAAACGGTCCATTAGAGTTGTCGGTATGAAAACAGTATTAAAAGAGCATTATCATCTTTTCCCTTGTACACTTACCCCTTTGGAAGGCTATGACAGCACCAATTATAAGGTGGAATGTGAAAAAGGAACTTTTGTTCTCAAACAATATGCATTTTCGGAGGAAACCCATGCGCTCCTGGATTCGGAAAACAAACTTTTGAAAAAATTGGGAACGCAAAAGGAAGGTGATTTTCCAATGGCCATACCTTCCGCAAAGGGGGAATACCTAGTTCGATCCGATGATTTCATATACCGCTTGTTGACCTATGTAAAAGGGGATTTCCTCGGAGATGTGGAACATACCCCACTGTTGCTCCGTTCCTTCGGTATTTTCCTTGGAAAAATGGATAGGGAAACTTTCGGACACTACGATGCGGCCATTACCGCCCAGGAAACACAATGGGATTTGAAGCATTTCAAACGGAACCATCAATACCTGCGGTATATTCCAGATCCTCGGGACCGAAGCTTGGTCGATTATTTCTTTCTACAATTTGATGAAAATGTATATCCCGTCCAACATCTCCTCAGAAAAGGAATCATTCACAACGATGCCAATGACTGGAACGTACTCACACAAGATGGAAAGGTATCCGGCATAATCGATTTTGGGGATATGTGCCACTCCTGGCTCATTAACGAATTGGCCATTGCCATTACCTATGTCATGATGGGCAAGGACGATCCCCTTCAAATTGCCGCTGAGGTCATCAAGGGGTATCGGGAGGTCTTTCCCCTGGAACAGGTCGAACTCGATCTGCTCTACTATTTGGTGGCGGCAAGATTGTGTACCAGTGTTTGCAATTCGGCCTTTGCCAAAACACTGAAACCCGATTCGGAATACATCACCATCAGCGAAAAACCGGCTTGGAACCTATTGCATAAATGGCTGTCGATCAGCCCGATAAAAGCAAAGGATGCGTTCAGAAAGGCCGCCGACCTTCCCCCAAGTCCCAAAACCGTCATGGAACATCAGCTCCAAAGAAGAAAGGAGCATTTGAGCGGTGCCCTTTCATTGAGCTACGACCACCCCTTCGAGATGGAGCGGTCCGCATTCCAATATATGTACGATGCGCGCGGAAATACCATTTTGGATGCCTACAACAACATTATGCTGGCCGGACACTCCCATCCCAGGGTAGTACGTGCGGGACAGCGGGCCTTGGCCAAATTAAACACCAATACCCGTTATGTCTACGATGCGATCTTGGACTATAGCGAACAGTTGTTGTCCAAATTTCCCGCTTCCCTCAACAAAGTGTTTTTTGTCAATTCGGGCAGTGCGGCCACGGATCTGGCCGTTCGAATGGCGCTGACCCACACCCAGCGGAAAAAGGTGATGGCGCTCGAACATGGGTATCACGGCAACACACAACTTGGCATTGATATCAGCCATTACAAATACAGCCATAAGGGCGGTACGGGCAAAAGGGACTTTGTCCTACAGATCCCGATGCCCAATGCTTTTGGTTCCGGTTTCAGTGATGATGGGTCGGCTGGGGGCCATTTTGCCAAAGGCGTCCTAAACCAGGTCAATGCACATACTCAGGAAATCGGGGCCTTCATTGCCGAGCCGATTGTAGGCTGCGGCGGACAGGTGCCCTTGGCCCAGGGGTATTTGAAAACGGTGTACCCGCACATCCGGGCCCAGGGGGGCATTTGTATCAGCGATGAGGTACAGGTCGGTTTTGGACGCCTGGGCGATTATTTCTGGGGGTTCGAAATGCACGGTGTCGTTCCGGACATGGTCATCCTGGGAAAACCCATGGGCAATGGACATCCGATCGGTGCGGTAGTGACCACTGCCGAAATAGCAAAAAGCTTTGACAACGGCCTCGAATTCTTCAGTTCGTTCGGCGGAAATCCCGTTTCCTGTGCCATCGGCCATGCCGTTTTGGAGGTAATCGAAACCGAAAATTTGCAGGCCCACGCCAAAGAAGTCGGGGATTATTTGAAATCGCACTTAAGACGGCTCGGAAAGAAATATCCGCAGATAGCCGATGTGCGGGGCAGTGGACTATTTTTGGGCGTGGAAATAGTTGACGAGGCCCTTCATCCCGATACGGAATTGGCTTCGAAGCTCAAAAACGGGCTGCGGGAAAAAAACATGTTGATCGGCACTGATGGGCCCTTCGACAGCGTCTTAAAAATAAAGCCGCCCTTGTCGTTTACCAAGAACGATTGCGATCTGCTGATCGAGGCTATGGATGCCATTTTGAAGAAATTCCCAAAAAAATAATATTTTTGTCCAAACTCAAATCTTAACATACCGTGCGAAAAGATTTTCTCAACAATATGGGTCTGGCACTTCTGCGCATTGCCCCGGCAGCTATGCTGCTTACCCATGGCATCCCAAAATTTCAGAGGTTGATAGGGGAAGGTGAAATTGAATTTGGGGACCCGATCGGAATTGGACCGGTTCCCTCACTTTTCCTTGCCGTAATCGGGGAAGCGCTTTGCCCCATTTTGCTGATTTTAGGGTTTAAGACCCGGTGGGTGGCCATCCTGCCGGCCATGGTGATGTTGGTTGCGGTGTTCAGGGTGCATGCGGCGGACCCTTTTAACGTAAAGGAAAAGGCATTGCTGTTCCTGGTCTGCTTAATTGCCATTATTCTATTGGGCCCGGGGAAATACAGCATCGATCGGAAATAATCAAATGATCTTCACCAAAAGCTCTTTCAGCAGGTCGGTCTGTGAAAGGGCGTTGGCCCCTACCCCTTTTCCCTTCAGGTCCATTTCCCTGAGATGTGAAACAATTTGACTTGCCTTTTTCATGGGATAGTTTTTGGCGGCTGTCTGGAACTCTCCCACGAAATACGGGTTGATCCTAAGGGCGCTTGCCACACTTTTGGGTGTATGGTCCTTGAGCCCGTGGTACTTCAACAGCTGGGCAAAAAAAGCGTGCAAAAGGGTTACCGTAAGAACGAACGGATTGTCTTTTGGGTTTTGTGAAAAATAGTTGATGATGCGCGCCGCCTTTACCACATCGCGTTCACCGATCGCTTTTTTCAATTCAAAGTTATTGTAGTCCTTGCTGATGCCGATGTGTTCCTCTATATGTGCGGGCGCAATTTCGATCTCTTTGGGCAACACCAGTTGCAGCTTTTGCAGCTCGTTGTAAATCCTACCGAGATCCGTGCCCAAACACTCCACCAACAATTGGGATGCCTTGGGTGAAATACGATGGCCTTTTCCGCCCAAGGTTTTTCTTATCCAGTCCGAAACTTGGTTTTCGTACAATTTTTTGCTTTCAAATAGCACGCCGTTCTTTTGGATGGCCTTGTACAGTTTTTTTCGCTTGTCCAGTTTTTTGTACTTGTAGCATATGACCAACACTGTCGTGGGCTGGGGATGATCCACGTACCCTGTCAAATTTTCGATCGTTCTGGACAAATGCTGCGCTTCCTTGACGATAAGCACCTGTCTTTGGGCCATCATGGGATAGCGTTTTGCGTTTCCAACAATGTCGTCAATGGAGACATCGCGACCATAGAGTGTCATTTGATTGAATCCTCTCTCTTCCTCCGACAGTACATTGTTCTCAATAAACTCCGCAATTCTATCGATGTAATAGGCCTCTTCTCCAAAAAGAAAATAAACGGGTTTTATATGGCCGTTACGAATATTGTCAACAATTAGCTTTACTTCATCCATCCAAAAAAAATCATCAAATTTGTGATATGCAAGCACTTCACTTTCCGACCTATGGCTTTCGCCTCAAAAGTAGCGAAAATAAAGTCCATATTTTTGATGTCATCCGCAAAAAGTTCGTCGTGCTCTTGCCCGAGGAATGGGTACGCCAACATGTGGTCCATTATTTGATGGCGGAAAAAAAATATCCCAAGAGCCTTATCAATGTAGAAAAACAGCTGACCTTGAATGCCACCAAAAAGAGATACGACATTGTAGTCTTCAATTCGGACGGCAGCATTCACCTATTGGTGGAGTGCAAGGCACCTTCCGTACCGATAGACCAAAATGTTTTTGATCAAATTGCCCGCTATAACATGCAACTCAGGGCCACCTACCTGATGGTGACCAATGGTTTGGACCATTTTTATTGTAAAACGGACCCCCGGAAAGAGCAATATACCTTTTTGAGAAATATACCTGATTTTAACCGTTAGGCCGGGCAAGTTATATGGCCTTAAGATTGGACGATACCAATGGCATTCTAAAATATTTCTTTACTTTGTCTGCTTTTATGGAACAAACCAAAAGTACCGAATCAAATCCGGTATACGATCCATGTCAAAAATAGCTATTGTCATACTCAATTGGAATGGGGAACTCCTTTTGGAAAGTTACCTTCCCTCTGTGCTACGGTACTCCGAAGGTGCCGATATATACGTTGCCGACAACAATTCCAGTGATGGTTCGATCGCATTCCTAAAGCAGCACTACCCCGCTGTAAAAATTATCAGGAATTCGGTAAACGGTGGTTTTGCCAAAGGCTACAACGATGCCCTGGCCCAGGTCGATGCCGACATATTCTGCTTGTTGAATTCCGACGTTGAAGTAACCGAGAACTGGTTGGAACCCGTTGTATCGCTTTTTGAAAGCCGCCCGGATATTGCCATAGTCCAACCTAAAATATTGGACCTGATGAAAAAGGATCATTTCGAATACGCCGGGGCGGCCGGTGGCTTTTTAGATCAACTGGGGTATCCTTTCTGTAGGGGGCGCATTTTTCAAGCCCTGGAGAAAGACGAGGGACAGTACGATGGCATCATGGAGGTTTTTTGGGCGACAGGGGCCTGTATGTTCATCCGAAAGACCGTTTTTCATAGTTTGGACGGGTTCGATGAGGATTATTTTGCGCATCAGGAAGAGGTCGATCTATGTTGGCGCGCCAAGAACAGCGGACACAAGGTATTTTACGTTGGCGCATCCAAGGTGTACCATTTGGGCGGATCTACTTTAAGCAATATGAATCCCAGGAAAACGTATCTGAATTTCAGGAATTCCCTATTTTCAATCACCAAAAACCTTCCCAGGCGAAGGGCGTTCAGTATTATCTTTATACGTTTGTTGCTCGATGGAATTGCGGCTATGCGCTTTATACTGCAGTTCAGGTTCAAACATTTTATTGCCATATTGCGCGCCCATGGTAGTTTTTATAGGCATTTCGGGAAAATGTACCGGAAAAGGGAAAAAGCCAATTTTATATTAAAGTACTATGTGGTCAAGTCCATTGTATGGTCCCATTTCGTAAATCACATAGCGAAGTTCAGCATTTTAGTAAAAGATTAACTAATTTTGAAACTACGTAGAGGGGCTATTCGATAATTTTGGGCCCTTGAAGCAAACCTTGAAAGCAAATAACAACAATTAATATTTAGTAAATCATTATGAAAAAAATCATTTTAGGCTGTTTAGGAATCACATTGTTACTGTCCTCTTGTGTGTCGCAAAAGAAATACGCGGATCTGGAGGCCCAGCAAAAGGAAACGCAGGATCTTTTGAATTCGGCTACTGTTAAATTGAACGACTGTTTGGAGGAAAAGGCAACGACCACTTCAAGAATGAAGACTCTGGAAGACCAAAATGCCTTCTTGAAAGCGAACAACCAGGAATTGATCAACAATATGGGGAACTTGACCACCTTGACCACCAAGGGGGCGGAGAATCTTGAGAAGTCTTTGGAAAGTCTCAAGGAAAAAGATCTTACCATACGCAAATTGAACGATGCCATTACACGAAGGGATTCCGTGAACCTGTCTTTGGTCCAAAGCTTAAAGGGCGTGCTTGGAAATTTGGATGATGAGGATATCGAGATCAGCGTTGAAAAAGGTGTGGTGTTTGTCTCCATCTCCGATAAATTATTGTTTAGCAGCGGGAGTTACAACGTGACCAGCCGTGCGAAGGAAGTTTTGGGGAAAGTGGCCCAGGTAGTGAACAACAAACCTGATTTTGAATTTATGGTAGAAGGCCATACCGATGATGTTCCCTATAACAGTGGGGTATTGAAAGACAACTGGGATTTGAGCGTGAAACGTGCCACCGCCGTTGTACGCATCTTACAGAACGATTACAACGTGGACCCCAAACGTATGACCGCAGCGGGAAGAGCGGAATTTGTTCCTGTATCGGCCACAGAAAAATCGAAGAACAGAAGGACCAGAATCGTGGTACTTCCAAAAATAGATCAGTTCTATAGTATGATAGAAGAGGGCATGAAAGACCCCGCTATCAACGACTAGCATTACCAAATTGGAGTTGAGAAAAGTGCGCCTTTGGGCGCACTTTTTTTGTTCTGTTTTTTTGGTGTTAGTTCAGAATGTTCAGATCTCCCTTTCCTTCCCGGACAACGGTCGGTTCCCCTTCCGAAAGATCGATGATCGTGGAGGCTACATTGTCGCCATATCCCCCGTCGATCACCACTTCGACCAGATTTTCCCATTTTTCAAAAATTAGCTCCGGATCGGTGGTATATTCCAACAGCTCGTCCTCATCCCTAATGGAAGTGGAAACAATGGGGTTTCCCAAACCGGCGATCAACGCTTGACAGATACCGTTATCGGGGACCCGGATACCTACCGTTTTTTTCTTTTTGAAATCCCTGGGCAGATTATTGTTTCCTGGCAATATAAACGTGTACGGACCGGGCAGTGCCCTTTTGAGGATTTTAAAGGTGGGAGTATCGATTTGGCGCACATAGTCCGAAAGGTTACTGAGATCGGCACAAATAAAGGACCATTGGGCCTTCTCCAATTTAATTCCCTTGATCCGTGCAATTCTTTCCAATGCCTTGGTATTGGTGATATCGCAGCCTAGACCATAGACCGTATCTGTGGGATAAATCACCAACCCACCTTTTTTAAGGACCTCCACTACCCTATGGATTTCTTTTGGATTGGGGTTTTCTTCGTATATCTTGATGAATTCGGCCATGGAAATCGAAATGCCATAAAGTTAACGGTTTATTGGTTCCGTTATATCCGATACCACAAGAAATATTGTTATCTTTCGGGCATTAAAATCTCTTTATAACATAACGATAATTGCCCAGGAGGGTCTCCTGGCGGTTGAAATGCGCATCGACCAAAGTTGATGCCACAACTATTCAATGTCATAATTTTATAAAGAGATAAATGAAACAACATATCAAGATTGCCGTAATAGGCGGCACGGGAAAATCAGGTAAATACCTGGTGAACACCCTATTGGAACAAGGGCACCACTTCAAGGCCCTGGTTCGCAACCCCAAGAATTTTACAATTAAGAACCCCCTGGTCGAGGTCGTCCACGGAGACGTGGGCAGCTATGGGGAAGTAAAATCGTTGCTGCAAGGGTGCGAAGTGGTGATCAGCCTGCTAGGGACCGGAATCCCACCTAGTCCCCCCACCATTTTTAGCACGGGAACACGGAATGTCTTAAAGGCGATGAACGAGCTTGGGGTAAAGCGCTATATCCTGGCCACTGGTCTGAACGTGGGTACGCCTTATGATAAAAAGGGTCCAAAAACCACATTTGCCACAGCTTGGATGTACGAAAACTACCCAAAATCCACCAAAGACCGACAGCTCGAGTATCGGTTGCTTACGGAAAGTTCCATTGATTGGACCTTGATAAGGTTACCTATGATCGCCCTGACCGACAACCGGTCCGGAGTTCGGGCAAGCATGGAAGACTGTCCAGGGGATGGTATAGCCGCTCCCGACTTGGCCGATTTTGTCATTTCGCAAATTACCGATTTGACCTTTGTCCGAAAAGCTCCGTTCATCGCAGGCCGTTAGGTACGATGGGAAGTTTACCACCACAAGCCCGAATCCCTTTTGTGTTTTCGGGCTTGTTATTTTTGGAATGCCCCACTGTGGTTCAATATCCAGTCCCCTGATCATTTGACCTGATAGACACGCACATAGTCCACTTCCATAGTGGCGGGAAAAATCGTGGTGTCAACACCTTCCAAACCGCCCCAATTGCCACCGACCGCAATGTTCATCAGAAAGAAAAAATAACTGGAAAACGGCCAATTTTCGAGATTGGCCACTTTTGGGCGGGAGAAACTCAATTTGATGTTATCGATATCGTCGATATAAAATTTCAAATACTGGTCCGTCCACAAAATTCCAAAATTGTGGAACTCCTCCTCTATGGTCTCCAATTCCACCCGCCCCGATGTGATCTGGGTGCCATTGGTATGGTTGTTGGCGGCACTGTGAATGGAGAAATGGACGTTGTTGGGGTCGAAGCTCACATATTCCATAATATCGATTTCGCCGCAGGTGGGCCACCCCACGGTCTGGATATCCGAGCCCAACATCCACAGGGCCGGCCATATTCCGTTCCCTTTGTGCTCGGGAAGCTTCGCCCGTATTTCCATTCGGCCATATCTAAAGGTGTTTTTGCTATTGAGCCGGGTCGATGTATAATTGGCTGAACCACTTTTCTCATTTTTGGCTATGATCTTCAGGGTGCCGTTGCTGACCTCCACATTGTCGTTGGCACGGTAATCCTGCAGTTCATTGTTGCCCCAGCCGTTCGCGCCTGTTTCAAAAGCCCAGTTATCGGTCGATAGGGCATCACCATCAAATTCATCGCTCCATACCAACTGGGCCTTGTCCCAATAGTCTTCCGCGAAAACATCTTCCAAGGGAACGGGATCGGGTTGCGGTCCGGAAAGGGTTTCTGTTTCTGTCGGGTCGGACTTTCCGCAGCCCGTTAAAAGCAAAAATGCAAGACAAGGGATATTAAATTTGGTAATGTGCATCACAGCAGTGGTTTTTTATTTTGTCCGTGAAGATACAAATAACCAGGGTGTTAAGGGAAATTCTTAGATCGAGGTCATAATACTTCCAACTTGGCAAAGCGGAGCAATAGTTTTTTTACATCCCCTTTTTCAAACTGGATTTCCGCCTTTTTGTCGTTCCCAATTCCTTCTATCTTCAGTACCTTGCCCCTCCCAAAACGGGTGTGGTTTACCAAGGCGCCCTCCGCCAAATTGGGGTCGACCGTATTGGTGTTCCCAACCGGTCGAGCCAGTTCAGGTTTCAACTTCCGAAGTTTTCGCAACTGTCCTTCATTGGGCTTTAAAACGCTTGGAGGAGTCCCGTTGCTAGGTTTGGCCTGACGCAGTTTACTCTTGTCCACATCCCCGAAAATATCGGAATTTATCAGGGGCTTGTAACGGTATCCCGAATCTAGGGGAGTCAGGTTTTCGACGTATTGTTCATCTATTTCCTCCAAAAAACGGCTGGGTTCCGAATCGATCAATTTTCCCCATCGGTACCGGTTTTGGGTATAGGTCAAGTAGGCCTGTTTTTCGGCCCTTGTCAGTGCCACGTAGAACAAGCGGCGTTCCTCTTCCAACTCACTTCGGGTGTTCATGCTCATAGCTGAGGGGAACAGGTCTTCCTCCATACCTACGATGTAAACATAGGGGAACTCTAATCCTTTTGCCAAATGAATGGTCATCAATGCCACTCGATCGTCTTCGCCCACATCCCTGTCCAGGTCGGTGGCAAGGGCCACATCTTCCAAAAATTCCCCAATGTCCCCGTTTGCATCGGCCAGCTCCTTCTGCCCTTCCACAAAGTCTTTGATACCATTGAGCAATTCCTCAATATTCTCCATTCGGGCAATCCCCTCCGGGGTGCCGTCCTTTTTGAACTCCAGCAAAACCCCGGTTTTCTTGGCGACGTGTTCCGCAAGGGTAAACGCGTCCGCAGATTGGTTCATGATTTGGAAGCTTTTGATCATCGTAGCAAAATCCCGTAGTTTGTTTTTGGTGCCCGAATTGATTTTTAGGTCGATCTTTTCGAGATGCTCGATGACCTCAAAAATGGAACGTCCATAGTGGTTTGCCGCGACCACAAGTTTGTCAAGTGTGGTCTGCCCGATACCCCTCGCCGGAAAGTTTATAACCCTTTTTAAGGCCTCCTCATCCTTGGGGTTGACGACCAAGCGCAGGTAGCCCAATACATCTTTGATCTCCTTTCGCTGATAGAACGAAAGTCCGCCATAGATACGGTACGGAATATCCCTTTTCCGCAGGGCATCCTCGATGGCGCGGGATTGGGAGTTCGTGCGGTACAGTACGGCAAAGTTGCCATTGGGCATTTGTTGCTGCATTCTGTTCTCCCAAATGGAACCTGCTACAAAACGTCCTTCCTCGGCATCGGTGGGGCTGCGGTTCACCTTTATCTTGGTTCCTTCGTCGTTGGCCGTCCAGACCACCTTTTCCAACTGGTTCTTGTTCTTTGCGATAATGCTGTTGGCCGCATTTACAATATTCTTGGTCGATCGATAGTTCTGCTCCAGACGGTACATGCCCACATTTTCATAATCCTTCTGGAAATTCAATATGTTGCTGATGTTGGCCCCTCGAAACGAATAAATACTCTGTGCATCGTCCCCCACCACGCAGATGTTGTGGTAGCGATCGGCCAGTGCTTTTACGATCAGGTATTGAGAATGATTGGTATCCTGGTACTCATCCACCAAAATATAGCGGAATCTATCCTGGTATTTCATCAGGACCTCGGGAAAACGGTTCAACAGCTCATTGGTTCGCAGGAGTAGGTCATCAAAATCCATAGCACCTGCCTTAAAACAACGATCAACATAATTCTGGTAGATCTCTCCCATTCTGGGGCGTTTCGCCATGGCATCGGCCTCCACCAGTTCCGGGTTGTTGAAATAGGCCTTCACCGTGATCAACGAGTTTTTATAGGAGGATATGCGATTCTGTACCTGTTTGTACTTATAAATGTCCTTATCGAGTCCCATCTCTTTGATGATCGAAGCGATCAAGCGTTGGGAATCCTGGGTGTCATAAATTGTAAAATTGCTGGGAAACCCCAACTTGTCACCATCGAACCGGAGCAATTTGGCAAAAACGGAATGAAAGGTCCCCATCCAAAGATTCTTGGCTTCCGAACTGCCGACGATATCGGCAATTCGTTTTTTCATTTCCCGGGCTGCCTTGTTGGTGAAAGTTAGTGCCAAAATATTAAAGGCATCCACACCCTGTGACATCAAATGGGCAATACGATAGGTCAGTACGCGTGTCTTTCCAGATCCCGCGCCCGCAATCACCATTAAGGGGCCATCCTTATGTAAGACAGGGGCCTTTTGGGCCTCGTTCAGATCATCGACAAAACTGCTCAAACCATTCGTTTTTTGGAACTGTGAATTTAGCCATAAAATGGGTTATCCTAAAATCTTGTTTTGTGGAATTATGAACATTGGTCCTTTCCGTACCTTTCAAATTCCTACCTATCCCGCTTCGGCCTTCCTGCCAGATCAGATCTCTTATGGATAGGGACCACGGTTTTTTGGAATTAGGGATTTGGAATTTGGAGTTTTATTCATCGTTCTTGCTATATTTAGACCTTAAACACCATGCATGAAGAGCAAACTACTATCCCTGGCATTTTTGGGTTTAATTTTTTCCTTTACCGGTATCTATGGACAAACCAAGTCCAAAGGTCCGGTTATAAATGGGTTCGGAGCTGTTTTCCAGGTTGATGGAGCGGATTTCCAGATCGACCGGACCAAGGAATACAAGGCGGTTTTCGATATTATGGATTCGCCAGAATCACCTACCGCCCTGAACAGCAGCATCGAGACCGCTGCACGCTTTTTGAACATGCATGCCCAAAGTGGTGTACCGGCCGAACAGTTAAAGGTGGCCTTGGTGGTGCACCACAGGGCCTCCAAGGATGTAATGGACAACACGGCCTATACCAAGCGCCATGGAACCGACAATCCGAACCAGAAACTGATCCGGGCACTGCTCGATGCCGGGGCACAGATTGTTTTCTGTGGGCAGTCGTCCAACGCGAGGGATATTCCCAAGGAAGACTTGATCGAAGGAGTGCAGCTTTCGCTTTCGGCCATGACCGCATTGATTCAATTCCAAGATGACAATTATAGACTAATCAAATTTTAAATGAGACGCTCATGAAATATTATATGATACCCGTTTTTCTGCTGTGTGGCCTTTTTGCAATAGCGCAGGGCACCCGTTTGGAAAAGGACTACAGTTCGGTTTCCGACAAGGTCATTGAATGGCGAAGAGACATCCACCAATACCCGGAATTGGGAAATCGGGAATTCAGAACTGCGGAGAAAATTGCCAAGCATCTGAGATCGTTGGACATCGAAGTGGAGACAGGGGTCGCCCATACGGGTGTGGTGGGCCTTCTCAAAGGAAGTAAACCGGGAAAAGTGATCGCCCTCAGGGCCGATATCGATGCGCTGCCGGTAACCGAGCGCAATGACCTCCCCTTTAAATCGACCATTACCTCCGAGTTTCAAGGTGAAAAAGTAGGGGTCATGCACGCCTGTGGCCACGATACGCATACGGCCATATTGATGGGTGTTGCCGAAGTGTTGTCCAAAAACCGGAATGCGATCAAAGGAACCGTGAAATTCATATTCCAACCTTCCGAGGAAGGGCCGCCAGAGGGCGAAGAAGGTGGTGCACTACTAATGGTCAAGGAAGGGGTAATGGAAAACCCCAAGGTCGATGCCATTTTCGGACTGCACATCAATTCCCAAACCCCGGTAGGTGTGATCCGGTACAAATCGGGGGGCACGATGGCGGCCGCCCAAAGCTTTACGATCAACGTAAGAGGAAAGCAGAGCCACGGTTCCCAACCCTGGTCCGGAATTGACCCCATATTGATCAGCGCCAAGATTATTGATGGGCTACAGACCATCATTAGCAGGGAGGTAAACCTGACCAACGAGGCAGCCGTGATCACCGTCGGTAAAATTAAAAGCGGGGTGCGGTTCAACATCATACCCGAAAGTGCGGAGATGATCGGTACGATCCGTACTCTGGATTATGACATGAAAGACCATATCAATAAGAGAATGCAGGAAATGGTGCCCGCCATAGCCCAGGCTTACGGCGGTGACGCTACCATTGAGATCAGGGATGCCACCGACATTACCTATAACGATCCGGATTTGGTGGCACAAATGCTACCGACCCTGCAAAAGGCCGCAGGGGCCGAAAACGTACAGACGCAAAAGGCCATCACCGGGGCCGAAGACTTTTCTTATTTCCAAAGGGAAGCTCCGGGCTTCTTCTTTTTCCTTGGTGGCATGGCCCCGGGTACCACGGAATCGTTTCCGCACCACACTCCCGATTTTAAAATTGATGATAGTGGCCTTTTGCTGGGAGTTCGTGCGCTTACGCAGATGACTTTCGACTATCTCAACAAGTGAACCGGCATGCTTGGTCCGGCCTTAGGGTGCCCTATCTGGTCGAGGTTTGAAACGCCAACATCAAATTAAAAATATGGATTCTATTTTGACCGTTTTGTCTTTCGTTCCCTGGTGGGGCTGGATTTTGATCGCCTTGGCCCTGGTGGCCCTACGGGACATTTTTTTCCAAAGGGCGCATACCATTTCCCACAATTATCCCATAGTCGGACATTTGCGCTACTGGCTGGAAGGCATCGGACCGGAGATGCGGCAATATTTTGTGGCGAACAATCGGGAAGAACTTCCTTTTAACCGGATAGAGCGGAGCTGGATCTACGCATCGGCGAAAAAGGAGAACAATTATGAAGGTTTTGGAACCGACCGAGACATCTATGCACACCAGCATATTTTTATAAAGAACCAGATGATGGCCTACACGGTTCCCAAAGAGCATCCGAATGCTACCGACAAGACCTTTGTACCCTGCGCCAAGGTCATTGGAGCCTATAACCAACGTAAAAAACCGTATCGTCCGGCCTCGGTGATCAACGTGTCCGCAATGAGTTTTGGATCCCTGTCCGCGGCCGCTGTTGAAGCAATGAACAAGGGAGTGGCAAAGGCGGGTGCCTACCACAATACGGGCGAAGGCGGACTCTCCCCCTACCACAAACAAGGGGGCGATGTTATTTTTCATTTTGGTACCGGTTATTTTGGGGTCCGCACCGAAGACGGCAATTTTTCCATGGGGAAATTGAAGCGGCTAGTGGCCGAAAACCCCTGCATAAAAGCCATAGAAATCAAGCTTTCACAGGGCGCCAAACCGGGAAAGGGCGGCGTCTTGCCAGGAGCAAAGATAAGCCCCGAACTTGCCAGGATACGGGGTGTGGAAGTAGGAAAAGATGTCCTTTCACCGGCTACGCACAAGGCCTTCAAGAATGTTCCCGAAATGATGCAATTGATCGAGGACATTGCCAGGGAGACCGGACTTCCGGTAGGGATCAAGGGAGCAGTGGGCAAGTTGGACCAATGGGAAGAATTGGCCGACAGGATGCTCGAAACGGGGAAAGGTCCGGATTTTATAACGGTGGATGGCGGTGAAGGTGGGACAGGGGCCGCCCCCCCTTCCTTTGCCGATCATGTATCGCTCCCATGGGTCTACGGGTTTTCGTGCCTGTATAAGGTTTTTCAAGCGAGGAGGCTCACCGATAGGGTCGTTTTTATAGGAAGTGGCAAATTGGGATTCCCTGCCAAAGCGGCCATGGCCTTTGCCATGGGGGTCGATTGTATCAATGTGGCCCGGGAGGCCATGATGAGCATCGGTTGTATCCAGGCACAGGTGTGCCATACCAACAAATGCCCTGCCGGTATCGCCACACAAAACAAATGGAGACAGCGTGGTATCGACATCCCACTGAAATCCGATCGCTTGGCCCAGTACTTCAAGACCTTTCGAAAGGAGTTTTTGGAAATTACCCATGCCGCGGGCTACGAACACCCCTGTCAATTTACAATGCACGACGTACAGGTAAACGTGGATGGCATTGATCTCAATCGGGACTTGAAGTCCACCTATGGGTACGACAAGACCCAAGTACCTTTTGAATCCGTGCAGGAACTTTACCAATGTGTCCACTTGGGAGGAAAGAATTTCGAGAAAACTTAGGAATACCATATTTTTGTACGAGTTTCTTTAAAAAAATAAGTTCCATCAAGCAAAAAAATCTGAATATGAAACCATTTTTACTCCTTTTCTGTATTGTCCTTTCCACTTCCGCGACCCTGCATGGGCAGCGAAAAAGTGAGTTGTTGGCCGAGATACAAAATTTGCGCTCCGAGCTAGACTCCGTTAAGACCCTGGTCACCGAGGCAAAACGGACCGAACGAATCAGCGTTGCCAGGGCAGAATCCTTGGAAGGTCAGGTTCTGGAACTTCAAGATGCCAATGCCACCCTGCTCAAAAACCTGAACAGTTTTGCCGAGGTTTCCAATAAGAACTCCGAGAATATCAACAAGACTTTGGTTACCCTGGAGGAGAAGGAGAGGCAATTGAAATCGATCAACGATGCCATCGCCCGCAATGATTCCACGGCCATCGTGGTACTTACGAACGCCAAGCAAACCTTGGGGGAAACTGCCAAAATTGGGGTGAGCAACGGGGGGCTGGTGATTTCCCAGGATCTGACGACCCTTTTCGGTGACGGCACAAAGGCAACCCCAGCGGCCACCGCGGAACCTTGGCTTGGCAAGATAGCGGCCATCTTAAACGCCAATCCGAAAATGGCGATCACCATTGAGGGATTGAGCATGACAGGAGAATTGGACCTTGCGGCTTCCCAGGCAGCGGCGATTGCCGGGGTGCTTCAGAACCAGTTCACCATCGATCCGGGCCGCATCACGGCCTTGGGAAAAGATGGGAACTTTAAGGAAGGGGTTACCTTGAAAATCCACCCGAAATATGATGCTTTTTATCTGATGGTCCGAGAGAACATGAAGAATGGACATAAGAACCGATAATCCATAAAAGGGTGCATAATTTTTACGGAAATCCTTCGTTCTAAAATCAAACGAACCCATTCCGATTTTATATCGGCACAAACCAACCAACATGACCGGAGAAGGAATCTTTCAATTGTTTGCCTATTTATTGCCCGCGGTAGTCACCGGGGCCATTGCCTTTTACTTTTTTAGACTGCATACCAACAATGAGGAGGGAAGAAGGCGTTTTTTGCTGCACAAGGACAGCCAGAAGAACACCTTGCCCATTCGGCTACAGGCGTACGAACGGATGGCCCTGTTCCTGGAACGTATTTCCATTCCCAGTTTGGTGGTCCGGGTAGCTCCCAAATCGGCAGATAAGAATGCCTATGAGAATTTGTTGATCAAGACCATTGAAACCGAATTTGACCACAACCTTTCACAACAGATCTATATGACCGATGAGTGCTGGAACATTATCAAAGCGGCTAAAAGCGCCACCATCCAGATGATTCGAAAAGCCGGTATGAGCGAAACAGATTCTGCCGATAAGTTGAGGGAAGATATCTTGACGCAAACCATGGACAAGGCCTCTCCCTCGGCCACTGCACTTTCTTTCGTTAAAAAGGAGATCGGCGACCTCTGGTGATACAGGGATTGCCCACTAAACCTCCTGTCCGTTCTCCGGAACGATTTCGTTTAGTTCCACATTCTTATATTTGGCATAGTGATAACCACTTTCCCACCAGGCCGTCATCTTTTCTTTGTTAAAGATCAATGAATTCGTGGTCAAGACAGTGGGCGTGTAATAAAAATTGATGATGGCATTGTTATGTCCGGCCACCAACTTCCCGATTCTAATGTTCTGATGCTCTATCCGGTCCAGGATAAACTCAAAAATAGTCGTCAAGAGGGAAAAAGGGTTTTTGGAGGGCATTCGGTTCAGGTGGCTCACTTCGGTCTGCAACACGATAACGTCTATTTCAGTGGCGCCCCGCTTTACCGCTTCCTCGATAGGCACCATATTACCGAGCCCACCGTCCGCATATTCACAACCGTTTTTGCGCACCAGGCTCATAAAGGGCGCATAATTGCACGATATCCATATCCATTCGCAAAACTCATCATAGGTGTGGTCATTGATACTTTTGTACTCTACCTGGTTCAGCGAAAGGTTGGACACGGTAACTATGATCTCTTTAGGTCCCCTCTTTAATAGTTCAAATTCCTCGATCGTAAAATTTTCCCTAATGAGTTCCAAAAGGTTGTGGCTTTCCCCAAAGGTCTTCCCTCCCCTATAGAAGTTTTTGAGCACGTTCCAATGGTTGATACCAATGTTGTCCACCCCATATTTTTTCTGAATTGTAAAGGGACAGTTGCTGAAAATACTGTCCTGATCGACCGAAGTATAGACTTCCTTGACTTTTTCGATTTTATCCAAGGCGAGATGGGAAATGAGCAGGCTCCCGGTGGAGGTTCCCAAAAAAAGGTCGTATTTGTGCCCCATCTCCTGCAGTAGGTATTGCGCGACCCCTCCTGCAAAAGCGCCCTTGCTCCCCCCTCCTGAAATAACCAATGCCCTCATATCAATTAATTTTACCTTGAATATACTTTTTTTCCTGCGGATTTAATTTCGGGACCAATCCCTTAATACGCTCCTTGTAAACCGCGTCCCTCAAAAGTTGGTCCAATAGGTTCCTGGCAAATTTTTTGAACTGCCAGGAATGGTGGTCGGTGGCCTGCACTAGATCCAATAGGTTCTGCTCGGTAAGACCGAAGGCTTCATTCAGATATTGAAAAGCGGTTTGCCTGACCTCCATGGAATACCGGGTATGGGTATACCCGCTCAATTCGTCAAAGTAGCGCTTTGTGCCCGCATCGTCATAACCCCTGGTGAGGACGGCCAGGGTCAACCATAGCAAGCGGACGTTTTTGTTGGGAAGGCCGACAATGCCCTTCGTTTTGTCCAGGTATCTGGTTCGGTCTTCCGGATAGGCCACCCATAGTTGAAACAGCGCATTCTCCAATGTAAGGTAACTCGTGTCGTCCAACAAGGATTCAAATTTCTTCTTGGGAAAGGAACGGATACTATCGACCTGCGATAGTGCCTGTCGTACCGCCAATGAATCGGAGTCAAAGGCCAGGGCAACGAGCTCGGCCGAAAACGCCTTGTGAAAATGGCCGATCATGTATTTTTTTAAGTGGATGGAAGGGGTACTTTTCCAATAATGCAGATAATCGATATCCTTGATCGGTGCATCCTTTAGCTCCTTTTCCATTTCAAAAAGCTGCCGTAAGGAAGGGGATCCCTTAGCAAGGTTTTCCTTTATGGAAGCCGTGGGGATCTCGGTGCTCGTTAGCCATTCCTTCCGATAATGGGATAGGTCCTTGCCTGCGGCCTGTTCCATTTCATCCAGAAAATGCTGAACCGTGACATTTTTAAACCGGTATTTCGTTAGGTAGGATCGGACACCCTGCCTAAAAACCGTTCGACCGATCTGTTGCTCCAAAGCATACAGCGCCAAGGCCCCTTTTTCATAAAAAACCAGGCTACTGGCCTTAGGGTCCAGTAAGCTTTGCCCCTCCCCCTTGTCCATCTTGGCCTGAAGTTGCTCTAAAGACCGATACAGCTTCCAATGGAAGTAATCCGCGCCGAAAATTTCCCTTTCCGCCAAATACGCGTAATAGGTGGCGAAGCCTTCGTGCAGCCAATGGTGGTTTCCGTCCACCTCGGTGACCATATTGCCAAACCATTGGTGCGCCAGTTCATGGGCATTGACGTTTACATAATTTTTGTCCACAAAGGCTGTGGAGTCGATGACGTAGCCATCCGAAAAAATGGTGGTTCCGGTATTTTCCATTCCAGCGTATAGAAAATCCTTAACGGGAACCTGCTTGTAATTCTGCCAGGGGTAGGGAACCCCGATCTCCGCTTCCAGAAAATCGAAGATTTTCTTTGTATGGCGATAGGTGGGCTCTGTCCGCGAGCTATCCCGGGGATAGTAGTAGTTCTCGATCGGGATTCCGCTTGTGGAGGTCAAATTACATTTCCGGTAGTTTCCGATGGCAAAGGCCAAAAGGTAACTGCTCATTGGTTTTTGCATATCAAAACGCCATACAAGGGTACCGGGTTCTTGGCTTACCGTTTCCAATAGTTTTCCGTTTGCGATGACCGTATAGCTCTTGTCAAAGGAGATGTTAAGATCAAATGCCACCTTTTCGTTCATGTTGTCGAAACTGGGTAACCAATGGCTGGTGTACTTCCCCTGGCCTTGGGTCCATATCTGGTTGTTGTCGGGGTCAACGTCGTCCCACCCAATAAAATAAACCGTTTGTTTTGGGTGTGCCACATATTCCAGGGTCAGCCTATGCGACTCCCCTTTTTTGAAATTTTCCTTGATAACGATCCTGTTTCCGTCGTTTCTATGTTCCACCTCCTTGGAATTCAACAGCACCGAGGGGAACGCCATTCGCTTAGCGTCCAGAAAAACGGAATCCACTGTCTGCAGTACTTCAAATCGGTAAGAGACCGTCCCACGGATTTCCCTGTTCTGGGGATCGGGCGCGATCAAAGCTTTCGCCTGGGTAAAATCAACCTGGCCTTGGTGCTGGGCATGTATAAAAGGTGCCATCAAAAGAAAAAGGGAAATCGAAAATCTTGACATACGTATCGGTACTGCAAAAGTCACTCCAAATTTACCATTTTAGTTTGTTGCACTTGTATGGACGAAGCCCTAATTTAGTCGAATGAATGCCAATCTATTGCAGACGCCCATTGTTTATTTGAAAGGGGTAGGTCCCAACCGGTCCGAAACCCTTCTGTCGGAATTGGGTATTGGCACCTATCAAGATCTTCTCAACCTTTTTCCCAACCGGTATATCGATAAGACCCAATACCTCAAAATCGCCCATTTGCAAAGAAGCAATGCCGACGTACAGATAATCGGGAAAATCGTCCATATAAAAACGGTAGAACAAAAGAAGGGAAAACGTTTGGTGGCGACCTTCGCGGACGATACCGGCCAAATGGAGCTGGTCTGGTTCCGAAGTCAAAAATGGATCCGGGAAAACCTAAAATTAAATACCCCTTATGTCGTTTTCGGAAGGTGCAATTGGTACAATGGAAGCTTCTCCATGCCCCATCCCGAAATGGAGTTGCTGTCCGAACACCAGCAAGGCCTGAAAATTTCAATGCAGCCTGTGTATCCGTCCACCGAAAAACTAGCGGGCAAGGGCATTACGAACAGGGTAATCAACAAATTGGTACAACAGCTGTTCCTGGAGACCAAGGGGCAGTTCTTTGAGTCGCTCTCCCCTCCCCTTTTACAGGAATTGAAACTACTTTCAAAAAGCGAGGCCATGTTCAACGTCCATTTTCCAAAAAATCAGGAGTTATTGGCCAAGGCACGGTTTCGCTTGAAATTTGAGGAGCTTTTTTATATACAGCTCCAACTGATATCCAAAAAACTCTTGCGAAAGCAGAAGATCAAGGGGTATTCCTTTGACAAAGTAGGGGCGCACTTCATTTCTTTTTATACGGAGCATTTGCCCTTTGCGTTGACAGAGGCCCAAAAAAGGGTCCTCAAGGAGATTCGGTCCGATTTGGGCAGCAACGCCCAGATGAACCGCCTCCTGCAGGGCGATGTTGGCTCGGGAAAAACGATAGTGGCAGTGATGAGCATGCTTTTGGCGATCGACAATGGATTTCAATCCTGCCTGATGGCCCCCACCGAAATCCTGGCGAACCAACACTACAATGGCATTAGGGAATTGCTGGAAGGCACGGGGGTACGTTGTGCGCTATTGACGGGTTCTGTCAAGAAATCGGTGCGCAGACCCATACACGAACAATTGGAGAACGGGGAACTTCAGATTCTCATAGGCACGCATGCCCTCCTGGAGGACAAGGTCCGGTTCAAGAACTTGGGTTTGGCCATAGTAGATGAACAACACCGCTTCGGGGTGGCGCAACGGTCAAAACTATGGCACAAGAACGAGATTCCGCCCCATGTCCTTGTTATGACCGCCACCCCAATACCCCGCACCCTGGCGATGAGCCTTTACGGAGATCTGGACATCTCGGTAATCGATGAGCTCCCTCCCGGAAGAAAACCGATCAAAACGGTACATCGCTACGATAGCAACCGATTAAAGGTGTTCCGATTTATTCGGGATGAAATCAAAAAAGGCCGTCAGATCTATGTGGTATATCCGCTCATCAAAGAGTCGGAGGCACTTGATTATAAAGATCTGATGGACGGGTATGAAAGTATCGTGCGCGATTTTCCCTTACCCGACTACCAGATTTCCATTGTGCACGGACAAATGAAAGCCGTTGACAAGGAGTACGAAATGCAACGCTTTGTATTGGGCGAAACCCAGATCATGGTGGCCACAACGGTCATAGAGGTTGGTGTGAACGTACCGAACGCTTCCGTGATGATCATTGAAAGCGCAGAGCGTTTTGGGCTATCACAGCTACATCAGCTCCGGGGACGGGTAGGTCGCGGGGCGGACCAAAGTTTTTGCATTTTAATGACCGGCCACAAACTATCTACAGAGGCAAAGACCCGATTGGAAACGATGGTACAGACCCATGATGGTTTTGAGATTGCCGAAGTGGACCTGCGCCTAAGGGGCCCAGGAGATCTTATGGGCACGCAACAAAGTGGGGTTCTCAATTTGAAGATTGCCGATATTGTAAGGGACAATGACATCCTAAAGACCGCACGTTATTACGCCCTGAAAATTTTAAAGGAGGACCCAAGTCTTGAAAAACCTGAAAATGGGGTCATCCGACATACCTATGCCCAATTGATAAAGCACAAGAATATTTGGAACTATATCAGCTGACCACCGAGTGCCCGCCCCTTGGAGGCAACAAAAAAAAGGCGCCGGACCTTCGCCCGGCGCCAGGGGTACTTATGAACAAACACTTAATTAATGTCCTCTCCGTTCTGCAGTTTGCCCAAGGAAGCGACAATTGCGGCCTTGTTCTGCGGGTCCGGTGCCCTTCCCTCGGCAATCTTCAAGTGCTTCAGGGCCGTTTTGTATTTCCCGACCGCTGAATATCCCCTTGCCAATCCATAGTCTACGGGCCATGATCCCTTATTCTGTTTAGCATTCTTTTTGAAGACTTCCAGGGCTTTCTCTTTTTGCCCTTGCGCAATGAGCTGCCGACCGTAGCCATGGAGCTCAAAAACAGATCCGAGTGCAAGCGCTTCCTGCATCGTGGACGCGGCGGCATCGGTTTTTCCCTGTTTGGCCAGGATATTGGACTTGATATTCAGGTTGGCGAATGTTTTTTGACTGAAGAACTGCCCCGCAATTGCGGCATCGACCCATACCAGGGCCTCATCCAAATCGCCCCCATTGTTGAGTGCATAATTGGCAGCCTGCTCCCAGGTCTGTCTGTTGAAGCCCGGGCTGTCCTGTAATTTTTTACGAATATCGGCCAACACTGTTCCGGCGACGTCCACCTCGATTTTAAACGGAACCTGTTTCCTCTCCCAATTGAGGGCGGCCACGGCCGATGTAGCATCTACCTGCTCAAAAACAAAGGTCAACTGTTCGGTATGCGGAATTGTTTTGGTATCCACCTCCACTTGGAGCGCATCTTCGGAGGGTTCGTAAAAATAACTCCCCCATGCCGTATGGTTTTTAGAAAAAATTACCGTGGCCCTTCCATTTTCATGGATGACCATATGGAGACCGTATTTGCCCGCGGCTAGATCCTTTCCCTCTATTTTTACATCATCTGTGAATTTGATCACCGTATTTTCGTTGGCCCCTGCCCTCCATGGGGATTCTTTGGCAGTTCCAAATCCGAGGTTGTTCATGCCGTAGGGCACTAATTGCCCCCATACCTCCCGATCATTTACACTGGGTCTTGAGTAGGCAATCGAAATATTGGTGATGCCTATTTTCTGCGAAACCTTGGCCATTTGACTGCCCCTGGGGAGATCGAGCTGCGCACTGGCCGTGGTAGTGCACAGGAACAAAAGGGCAATCGACGTTTTCAGTATTGAAAATGTAGTTGTTCGTTTCATGTAGTGGATTTTAGTTGTCAATTATTTTAATTAGTCCCGATTAAAGATATCAATACCTCCCTACCAAGATCGTTACATTTCTGTTAAACTAGCGGCCTTTGATGTTAAACTGATCTTCTTGGAACCAATCTCGTTGGACATCGTAATTTTCAAGGGCAATATATTTCGTAAAACCGCCACTTTCACTAGTTTTGTTAGCTTATTAAAGAAAGATTATGGCAGTGAAAAAAACGCTATTCGACAAAGTATGGGATTCCCATGTGGTACAACAGATCGAAAACGGACCGGATGTACTGTTCATCGACCGTCACATGGTTCATGAAGTGACCAGCCCGGTAGCCTTCCTGGGCATTAAGACCAGGGGTATTCGGGTAATGTATCCCGAAAAGACATTTGCCACGGCGGATCACAATACCCCGACCATTAACCAACACCTCCCGGTGGCCGACCCTTTATCGGCGAACCAGTTGAAGGCCTTGGAGGAAAATTCAAAGGAATACGGTATTTCCTATTGGGGCTTGGGCCACGAAAAGAACGGGATCGTACATGTGGTCGGACCCGAATATGGAATTACCCAACCCGGGGCGACCATAGTTTGCGGGGATTCGCACACCTCCACCCATGGGGCTTTTGGGGCGATCGCGTTTGGTATCGGTACCTCGGAGGTTGAAATGGTATTGGCCACCCAATGCATTATGCAGACCAAGCCCAAGAGCATGAGGATCAATGTGGAGGGCCAACTGAATTTTGGGGTGACCCCAAAGGATGTCGCCCTGTACATCATATCACAGCTGTCCACATCCGGGGCTACGGGCTATTTTGTGGAATATGCAGGGGAAGTCTTCCGGAATATGACCATGGAAGGTCGAATGACCGTTTGCAACCTCAGTATAGAAATGGGTGCGCGAGGCGGGATGATCGCTCCCGATGAGAAGACTTTCGCGTATGTAAAAGATCGGGAGTTTACTCCCCGGGGAGACGCTTGGGAAAAGGCCATGGCTTATTGGAGCACCCTTCCCACAGATGATGGGGCCTCCTTTGACAAAGAGATTACCTTTGACGCCCAAAACATAGAACCGATGATCACCTATGGGACCAATCCAGGAATGGGTATCGGAATTTCCAACGGAATACCAATGGCAGAATCCATGGACGGAGGTGTCGCGACCTATAAAAAGTCCCTGCAATACATGGACTTCAATGAGGGTGATAGCATGATGGGGAAAAAGATCGATTTTGTTTTCCTGGGAAGCTGCACCAACGGCCGTATTGAAGACTTCAGGGCCTTTGCCTCCATCGTGAAGGGAAGGCAAAAAGCCGACAATGTAACCGCCTGGCTGGTGCCCGGTTCGCACAAGGTCGAGGCCGCCATAAAAGAAGAAGGCATTTTGGCTATTCTGCAGGAGGCCGGGTTTGAACTCCGTGAACCCGGGTGTTCGGCATGTTTGGCCATGAACGATGATAAAATTCCAGCAGGAAAGTACGCCGTGAGCACTTCCAATAGAAATTTTGAGGGAAGACAGGGACCGGGCGCAAGGACCCTATTGGCGAGTCCCTTGGTCGCGGCCGCGGCCGCGGTTACGGGAAAAGTAACGGACCCCCGGGAATTGATGGAACCGGAATTGGCGCAATAGCGGTGGGCGGTATTTTATTTTGCCTGCTGAACATATAACCTTATTAGGATCAAACGATTAACATACTAACCATTTTCCAATGGCATACGACAAATTCGACATACTTACCAGTACAGCGGTACCGCTTCCGATAGAGAACGTGGATACCGATCAGATCATCCCGGCACGGTTCCTAAAGGCTACCGAACGAAAGGGTTTTGGGGACAATCTCTTTCGCGATTGGCGCTATAACCAGGATAATTCACCAAAAGAAGGCTTCGTTTTGAACAATCCCATTTACGGGGGAAAAATTTTGGTGGGCGGAAAGAACTTCGGTTCTGGCTCTTCTAGGGAACATGCCGCATGGGCCGTATATGACTATGGGTTCCGTTGTGTTGTCTCCAGCTTTTTTGCAGATATTTTTCGAAACAACTGCCTGAACATCGGTGTACTTCCCGTTCAGGTAAGCCCGGAATTCCTGGAAAAAATATTCCGTGCCATCGAGGCCGATCCAAAGGCAGAGTTCGAAGTGGACCTTTCGGAACAGAGCATCACGCTTTTGGCAACAGGGGAAAAAGAGATCTTTGATATCAACGGGTATAAAAAATCCAATATGTTGCACGGGTTCGACGATATCGACTATCTGCTGAACATAAAGGAAAACATCAGGGAGTTTGCCTCCGATAGGCCTTTGTAGTCCAAAAAATAGATCTAGCAATAGGTTCCTCATGAAAAGAACATTGGAAATCATGGATACCACACTCCGGGACGGAGAACAGACGTCCGGGGTATCGTTTTCAGTTTCTGAAAAGCTGACGCTTGCCAAATTGCTATTGGACGAATTGAAGGTAGATCGCATCGAAGTGGCCTCGGCCAGGGTTTCCGACGGAGAGTTGAAGGCGGTACAACAAATTACCGAATGGGCGAAGAAAGCCGGTTACCTCCAACGTGTGGAAGTGCTCACCTTCGTGGACGGGGGCGTTTCCATTGATTGGATGCAACAGGCCGGGGCCAGGGTACAGAACCTCCTGACCAAAGGTTCCCTGAACCACCTTACCCATCAGCTAAAAAAAACACCGGAGCAGCATTTTGAGGCCATTGCAAAGTGTTTTGCGCTAGCGGGGGAACAAGGCATCGAAACCAACGTGTATTTGGAGGATTGGAGCAATGGCATGCGCAGCTCGAAGGACTACGTCTTCCAGTTTCTCGATTTTCTGGTTACCCAACCGGTCAAAAGGATATTGCTTCCGGATACTTTGGGGATTCTTACCCATACGGAGACCCGTGACTTTCTGACAGAGATCATTGCAAAATATCCGGATGCGCATTTTGATTTCCACGGTCACAACGATTATGATCTGGGCGTCGCCAATGTAATGGAAGCCGTCAAGGTGGGTTGCCATGGATTGCATCTTACCGTGAACGGTATGGGCGAGCGTGCCGGAAATGCCCCAATGGCCAGTGCAATAGCGGTCATCAACGATTTTTTACCGGAAGTCGATATTTCGGTAAACGAATCCTCGTTGTACAAAGTCAGTAAACTGGTGTCGGCTTTTACAGGAGTGGGCATACCCTCGAACAAGCCCATTGTGGGCGATAACGTATTCACACAAACCGCCGGTATACATGCCGACGGGGACAGTAAAAAGAACCTGTACTTCAGCAACCTTTTGCCCGAGCGCTTTGGAAGAAAGAGACAATATGCCTTGGGAAAAATGTCGGGAAAGGCCAATATCCAAAAAAATCTGCAGGATTTGGGTTTGACCCTGAACGATGAAGAGCTCAAAAAGGTTACCCAGCGCATAATCGAATTGGGAGACAAAAAAGAGCGGGTCACCAAAGAAGATCTGCCCTATATCATTTCGGACGTGCTGGATACCGATATGCAGCAACAAAAAGTGATCATCAAATCGTACGTACTCACCCATGCCATGGGCCTGCGCCCGTCTACCACCGTTTCCCTGGAAATCGATGGGGAGCTTCTGGAAGCCCATGCCCAGGGAGACGGGCAATATGATGCTTTTATGAATGCCCTACGAAAAGTATACGAGACAAAAAAAATGGCATTGCCCAGTTTGGTCGACTATGCCGTTCGCATTCCCCCTGGCAGCCATTCCGATGCCCTTTGCGAAACCATTATCACCTGGGAACACGATGGAAAGGAATTCACCTCGCGTGGACTGGACTCCGATCAGACGGTCTCCGCCATCAAGGCGACCGAAAAAATGTTGAATATTATTTAAAGCGGATAAACAAATAACAAGAATCCCTAGTTAAACGATTAGACTAAAACATAAACATGAATTTGAATATTGCCCTTTTGGCCGGAGACGGTATTGGACCTGAAGTAATCGATCAAGCCGTAAAAGTATGCGAGGCCGTAGCCAGCAAATATGACCACCAGATCAACTGGAAACCTGCATTGACCGGGGCTGCGGCAATAGATGCAGTGGGAGAGCCCTACCCCGATACGACCCATGAGATCTGCGCTTCTTCGGATGCCGTACTATTTGGGGCGATCGGTCATCCGCGTTTTGACAATGATCCCTCGGCCAAAGTACGCCCGGAACAGGGCCTGTTGAAAATGCGCCAAAAATTGGGATTGTTCGCCAATGTGCGCCCCACGTTCACCTTTCCATCCTTAATCGACAAATCGCCCCTAAAACGCGAGCGCATCGAGGGCACCGACCTTATCATTCTACGGGAATTGACCGGTGGTGTTTATTTTGGGGAAAGGGGAAGGAAGGATGGGGGCGATACGGCCTATGACACCATGACCTATACCCGCCAAGAGATACAGCGTCTGGCCAAAAAAGGGTTTGAGATGGCGATGAAACGCTCCAAAAAATTATGTTGTGTCGACAAAGCGAATGTATTGGAGGCCTCACGTTTGTGGCGGGAAACCGTACAGGCCATGGAAAAGGATTACCCAGAAGTGGAGGTTTCCTATGAGTTTGTAGATGCAGTGGCCATGCGTTTGGTGCAATGGCCCAAAGCCTATGACGTGATGATCACCGCCAACCTGTTCGGGGACATTTTGACGGATGAGGCCTCCGTCATTTCGGGCTCCATGGGGCTGATGCCCTCTTCCTCGGTTGGGAACAAGGTGTCCCTGTACGAACCGATCCACGGTTCGTATCCCCAAGCTGCCGGAAAAGACATTGCCAATCCGTTGGCGACCGTTTTGTCGGCCGCCATGCTTTTTGAGGATTTTAATCTGACCAAAGAGGCGGAGACCATTCGGGCCGTTGTGAACAAATCCCTGTCCGAAGGAATTGTCACCGAAGATCTGGCCGAGGATGGAAAGGCGTATAAGACCAGCGAAGTTGGGGATTGGTTGGCAAGCAATGTGTAAGAATCGAGTTGTTGTCCAATTGATTGGGTAAAGAGCTCGGGATATACTGAACAAACCCGTTCTCTCGACCCCATTCGAACCGACGATCGTTGGATCGGGAAAGCCGTCGACCCATTCCATTCCTGTCCCGAGTGACCCATACCAAAATGGGAACCTCAGGGCCAAAGAGCTTTTTGTTTCAAATTAGGTAATGGTTTTTGTCAGGGCAACACATTTTAAGAAAACGTGAGCTGTACCACAAAACAAAAAAGCCCCTAATTTCTTAGGGGCCCGACAATATTATACAATCGGTTTCATGGCGGTCATCGATTCCCTGAGTCGGGTACCGACCACCTCTACCGGATGTTCCCGAAGCACCTTGTTCACAGTGATCAATTTGGCATTGTCCACTTGTCCATTTTTTCCCTTGCCATACACCGTTCCGATAACATCGGTATCGATCTTCTTCATGAAATCGGCCAATAGGGGCTTGCAAGCGTGGTCGAACAAATAGCAGCCGTATTCCGCAGTATCCGAAATAACACGATTCATTTCAAAGAGCTTTTTTCTGGCGATCGTATTGGCGATCAAGGGGGTTTCGTGCAGTGATTCGTAGTAGGCAGATTCTCCTATGATGCCCGATTCGGTCATTGATTCATAGGCCAGCTCTACCCCCGCCCTGACGAACGCTACCATCAGCACGCCATTGTCATAATAGTCCTGTTCCGAAATAGCGTCGTCGCCTGCCGGTGTTTTCTCAAAAGCGGTCTCCCCGGTAGCGGCCCTCCAGGTCAAGAGGTTTTTGTCGTCATTTGCCCAATCTTCCATCATGGTCTTTGAAAAATGTCCGGTCATTATATCATCCATATGTTTATGAAAGAGCGGTCGCATGATGGCCTTCAATTCCTCGGATAGTTCAAATGCCTTTATTTTTGCTGGATTTGACAAACGATCCATCATATTGGTGATTCCACCATACTTCATTCCTTCGGTAATGGTCTCCCAACCATATTGGATCAATTTGGAGGCAAAACCAGGCTCAATTCCCTTTTCGATCATCTTGTCGAAACACAATATCGATCCGGTCTGCAGCAATCCGCACAAAATGGTCTGTTCGCCCATTAGGTCGGACTTTACCTCGGCCACAAAGGAGGACTCCAGGACTCCAGCCCTATGCCCGCCGGTTCCCACTGCGTAGGCCTTGGCCTGCTCCAGCCCCTTTCCCTGGGGATCGTTGTTGGGGTGCACCGCAATCAGGGTAGGTACCCCGAAGCCCCTTTTGTACTCTTCGCGCACTTCCGAACCTGGACATTTTGGTGCGACCATGATCACGGTAAGGTCTTCGCGGACCTGCATCCCTTCTTCCACAATGTTGAAGCCATGGGAATAGGACAATGTGGCCCCTTCTTTCATCAAGGGCATTACCGCATTGACCACACTGGTATGTTGTTTGTCCGGGGTGAGGTTGATGACCAAATCTGCTGTAGGTACCAATTCCTCGTACGTTCCGACACTAAACCCATTTTCTGAGGCATTCAAAAAAGACTGTCTTTTTTCCTTGATAGCGGCCTCACGGAGCGTATAGGAAATATCCAGGCCCGAATCGCGCATGTTCAGCCCCTGGTTCAACCCCTGCGCGCCACAGCCCACGATTACAATTTTCTTGCCCTTCAAAGCGGATACACCATCCGAAAATTCGCTGGACTCCATAAACCTGCATTTCCCTAATTGCGTTAACTGGTCCCTTAAGGATAGTGTATTGAAATAATTTGCCATTGTGTGTTCTCTTTATTATGATTTATTGATTTAACTAGCTTTCTTGAAATTCTTTGAGCAGTGAGGTAATCTGCATCTCCTCCTTCGACACGGCAATGCGGCCGGACCGGACAAACTGCATAATGCCGAACGGCTTCAGTTCTTCGTACATCTGGTCGATTTCAAATCGCCTTCCCGATTTGGCCAACACGAAAAACTCACGGGCCACGGTTACGATCTGCGAATTGTTCTCCTTGATGATATTTTGGATCTGCCTTTCATCGAACAACAGATTGGAGGCAATTTTGAACAAGGCGGATTCCTGATAGATGGTCTCCTCATCGGTATGGTAAAAGGCCTTGATCACTTCAATCTGTTTCTCGATCTGGCCCACAATATTACGCACCCATTGCTGAGTGGTATTGACCACGATGGTGAACTTGGAGACTTCATCGATCTCAGATTTGGAAACATTGAGACTTTCTATGTTAATGTGTCTTTTTAGGAATATTCCCGATATCCGGTTCAGCAACCCGACATTGTTTTCCGAATATACCGATATGGTAAACCATTGTTTTTCCATGTTTGCTTAAAATATGATGGCGTTATTCAAAATGAACTAATTCTTTTTCTTTGTTCCTGACCGCAATGATCACTCCTGTGGACCAATTGAGTTTGGTAAGGTTGAAATCATCCCGATTTTCGAGATAGGCCACCAGGCCGTCCACATGGTCCTGATGTCCCTCGGGCCAATTGGCCTGGGCGGTCATATCGTCAACAACATAAAACCCGCCCACTTTTACCAAATCCAATATTTCCGCTATCCCACTGTATTTTCCGGGCCAGGCATCGGCAAAAATCAGATCGAAAGGGCCGCCCTTATAGTTGTTGATCCACTCCGTGCCATCCGCACATATCGTTTTCACCCGTTTGTCCTCATCAAAATAGTGCTCCGCAATTGCGATCAGTTCCGGGTCATTGTCCACTGAAATGAGCTGGGAACCGGAATCCATCCCATCTACCATCCAAGAAAGGCTCAAACCTACTCCCGTCCCCAGTTCCAAAAGGTTCGAATTGGGCTTGGAGGTAATCAGGGTCTTCAGCAAGGTACCGATATGCAGGTCCGAAGGCATGGTGAAACCGATCTCAACGGATTTCCGCTCGATTTCTCCATGGATTTTTGGTCTGTTCCGTATGTCTGAGTCGTTCATCTACTCCTTAAATGTTTCGCTAAAATGAAATAAAAGTGGGCGTGTGTCCCGTTCGTATCCATCCGTAGGTCCTATTTCAATCTGATATCCGAAACCGATGCCCCGGAGGGAATCATGGGGAACACATTGTCTTCCTTTTCAACCTTCACTTCCAAGAAGTACGGTTTTTTTGATGCCATCATTTCTTGGACCGTGGCCCTCAAATCCTTACGCTCCGTAACCCGTTTGGATTCGATATGGTAGCCTTCGGCGATTTTCACAAAATCGGGGTTCACCATTACGGTCGAAGCATAGCGCTTGTCAAAAAACAATTCCTGCCACTGTCGCACCATGCCCAGATGGTCGTTGTTCAGTACAACTATCTTTACCGGCACATTGTGCTGGAAGATCACTCCCAATTCCTGAATCGTCATCTGGTACCCGCCATCACCAATAATAGCGACAACTTCCCTGTCCATGGCGCCCATCTTGGCACCAATGGCGGCAGGAAGTGCGAAGCCCATCGTACCCAGACCACCTGAAGTGATATTGCTTTTGGACCGGTTGAATTTGGCATAGCGGCAGGCAATCATCTGGTGTTGCCCCACATCGGTTACGATGACCGCCTTGTTTTCCGACGCCAGGTTTATTTCTTCGATGACCTCGCCCATCGTCAGCCCTTCCTTTGTGGGATGAATATCGTTTTTGATGACCTGATCGAACTCAATTTGATATTTTTTCTTGAATTCGTCGTGCCAGGCTTCATGCTTGTTGTCCTGTATCAAAGGGAGCAACAGACCCAGGGTTTCTTTGGAATCGCCCAAAACGGCAACATCTGCTTTCACATTTTTGTCTATCTCCGCCCGATCGATCTCAAAATGAATTACCTTGGCCTGCTTGGCATAGGTGTCGAGGCTTCCAGTGACCCGATCGTCAAAGCGCATTCCGATGGCGATCAGCACATCGCATTCGTTCGTCAAAATATTGGGGCCATAGTTTCCATGCATTCCCACCATGCCCACATTCAAGGGATGGGCCGTATCAAGTGCGGATGCCCCTAAAATGGTCCATGCAGCCGGAATTCCCGCTTTTTCGACCAAAGCCTTCAACTGTGCCTCCGCCTCGCCCAAAATAACACCTTGACCCCAAACAATGTAAGGTTTCTTGGCCGTATTGATCAGCTCCGCAGCACTTTCTATGGATTTCATATCGGGCTTTGGAACCGGATTGTAACTACGCACACCGGTACAGGCCTCGTAGGCGAACTCGAACTCGTCGAACTGGGCATTTTTGGTAATATCGACCAAAACAGGGCCCGGTCTTCCCGATTTTGCAATATAGAACGCCTTGGCCATGATCTCTGGGATTTCAGAAGCTTTGGTTATCTGATAGTTCCATTTGGTCACGGGCGTGGAAATCCCGATAATATCCGTTTCCTGAAAAGCATCGGAACCCAATAAGTGCCTTGGTACCTGCCCGGTAATGCACACCATAGGGGTCGAATCGATCTGGGCGTCGGCCAAACCGGTCACCAGGTTCGTTGCCCCCGGGCCCGAGGTCGCCATCGCCACACCAACCTTCCCGCTTACCCTCGCATATCCTTGGGCAGCGTGGGTGGCTCCCTGTTCGTGACGGGTCAGGATATGGGTCAGTCTATCCTGGAATTTATAGAGTTCGTCATAGACCGGCATTATGGCACCACCGGGGTAACCGTACAACAGGTCGACACCCTCGGCCAATAGGCAATGGATTATGGCTTCGGCCCCACTGACCTTAATCGTGGTGGCCGACTTTTGGGCCTTCTGTTTTTCTTTCAATGTTTCCATATCTATATCTCATCGGTAACACAGCCCTCCGAGGCCGAGGAAACCGTTTTTGCATACTTGTATAAACTTCCTTTTTTTACTTTCAATGGGGGCTGTACCCAGTCTGCCCTTCTTTTGGCTATTTCCTCGTCCGTAAGGTCGACGGAAATACTGTTCTTCTCGGCATCTATGGTGATGATATCCCCATCTTTCAAGAGTCCGATGGTACCGCCTTCCTGTGCTTCCGGGCATACATGGCCTACCACAAAACCGTGGGTTCCCCCGGAGAAGCGCCCATCAGTGATCAACGCCACCTCCTTACCGAGTCCGGCCCCCATGATGGCAGAAGTGGGCTTTAGCATTTCGGGCATTCCAGGACCGCCTTTGGGCCCTTCGTAGCGAATGACCACCACATCCCCTTTTTTGACCTCTCCCCTTCCTATTCCCGCATTGGCCAAAAACTCATCTTCATATACTTTTGCCGTTCCCGAGAAATACAGGCCTTCTTTTCCGGTAATTTTGGCGACGGCACCATTTTCTGCCAAATTGCCATAAAGGATTCTGAGATGCCCGGTTTCCTTAATAGGGGAATCCAAGGGCATAATTACCTTTTGCCCTTCCATTAAACTGGGTACTTCTTTGAGGTTTTCTTCCAGCGTTTTTCCGGTAACGGTCATGCAGTCCCCGTGCAACATCCCATTTTCCAGCATGAATTTCAATACGGCCGGCGTACCGCCCACCCGGTGTAAATCTTCCATCAGGTATTTTCCGCTGGGTTTCAGATCTGCCAAAAATGGTGTTGTGTCGCTTATCTTTTGGAAATCGTCCAGGGTAAAGTCGACCCCGGCCGCTTTCGCAATCGCTAAAAAGTGGAGTACCGCATTGGTCGAGCCGCCGAGCAAAGTCAGCAATCGAACGGCGTTCTCAAATGATTTCCTGGTAATGATATCGCTGGGTTTGATGTCGTTCTCCAACAAATGGCGCAGTGCCTTGCCGGATTTGACACAATCCGCTTTTTTCGCATCGCCCAGTGCTGGATTCGAAGAATTATAGGGCATCGCCATGCCCAAAGCCTCAATCGCGGAGGCCATGGTATTGGCGGTATACATACCACCGCAGGCGCCTGCTCCCGGGCAAGCGTTTTGAATGACGCTTTTATAATCGGACTCGTTCATCGTGCCCGCCACCTTTTCGCCCCAGGCCTCAAAAGCGGAAACAATGTCCAACTTCCTATCTTTAAAACAACCCGATGCAATGGTCCCTCCGTAGACCAAGACCGATGGCCGGTTTAAGCGGATCATGGCCATCAAGGCTCCCGGCATGTTTTTATCACATCCGACAACGGTCACCAAACCATCGTAGTTCATTGCTTGGACCACCGTCTCCATGGAGTCGGCAATTAGATCTCTTGAGGGAAGGGAATAGCGCATCCCATAGGTTCCCATGGAAATACCATCGCTTACACCGATGGTATTGAAGACCAGTCCCACCAAATCGCCTTGTTTTGTCCCTTCCTTTACCTGCTGGGCCAGATCGTTGAGATGCATATTGCACGGGTTTCCCTCATAGCCCGTGCTTCCAATCCCAATCAAAGGTTTTTGGAGGTCGTCCTCGGTCAGTCCTATCGCATAAAGCATTGCCTGGGCGGCAGGTTGAGTGGGATCCTGGGTTACATTTTTACTGTGTTTGTTTAACTCCATCAAGTTGTAAATAAACGGTTGCTAATAAGATTTTCATGTTCCTCAATCAAATATAGGCGTTTCCCCTGTCCATCAATTTTAACAAGTAGGACCTATCTAAATCCAATATTCCCAATATTTACCTATTCCTCTGTAAATCAGAAAGATAACCAGTCATTTTTATCATATTCAATTCTCCCAAAAAAAGTAAGGGCCTGTATCAAAATGCATCTGATACAGGCCCTTATGCGCAATGCAAATCTGTATCATCCCTTTTCCGGGAGGACGACAAGAATCACATGAATTGGTGGCATTGTTGCTTTCATTACTACAATATTACTCCAAATATTTGAAACATCAAACCCGTTTGAAGGAAACCAGGTCCCCAAATTTTTTCTGGGCCAATACGGAGATCGCCCTATCGGAAAGTTGCAATATTCTTGGGTATCCCCCCGTAGTCTGCCCATCTTTCATCAGGATGATCAATTTTCCCGCAGGGGTAAACTGTACGGTTCCGGAAAGCGTGGCCGAGGTCAACATCGAAGCTTTGTGCCCGTCGATGTTCTCCTTTAATTGATAGGCCATGCGATTGTTTTCCATGGCAATGGAAAAATTATTGAAAAACAAAGTTTCCAAATGCCTGTCTGTCAATATTTCATATTCCGGCCCTTTATGGACCTCAAGAACGGTGTCCTCCAAAAACCCTTCCAGTTTGTACTCGGTAATCCTGGGTTCGAAAGCCTTGTCCACCTCGTAGGGCACCTCTGCCCCCTCTTCCAAATGGTTTTGTGGACAGATCGGAAAATACATGGACCGGCTTCCAAGTCGCACCTTCGTCCTGAATCCCCCTCTAATGGCCAAGTAGGAGCGAAAGCCTCTTTCAAGTTTGCCGTAGGAAACGATATCCCCTGCCTTTACCTTATAAATCTTACGGTTCTGTATTGGGGAATTGTTCAAGGTGGCCGACATTTCCGCTCCGCCCAGGGCAATGTGGGTATCCTCCTCGAACAACAGCGTGGGTCCGGTCATTGTGATTTCCAATACCGCGGCGTCCTTCGGGTTTTCCAAAAGCATGTTCAGTTTGTCCACGGTCCATACATCCATTGCCCCGGAAATGGGGACCCCTTTGTCCCGATAGCCAAACCTTCCCGTATCTTGGACGGAGGTAAAGAAACCTGATTTCAGAAGTTTAACCATCAATCCTTATTTTCTCAATTTTATAGATGCCCACCTCCCCTTCGATCTTGTGCAGATCGTATTCCGCCCGGGAAATGGCATAAAATTGAATTTGATCTCCAACACTGACGAAGCTTGGCGGGTCTTTTTCAGCATTGAAAATGGGGACACTACAGTTCCCGATCAGATTCCATCCGCCCGGAGATTCTTGGGGGTATATACCTGTTTGCCTGCCGGCCAAACCGACCGAGCCCTTCGGTACTTTTAAACGTGGGGACTTTCTGCGTGGAATCTCCAAAGCCTTAGGAAGTCCGCCCAAGTACATGAATCCGGGCAAAAACCCGATTCCGTAAACCGTATAGACATTTTGGGTATGAAGGCTTATGATTTCTTTGACGGACCTATTGGTTTGATCGGAAATCCCTTTCAAATCGACACCAAAATCGGCATCGTAGCAGACAGGGAGCCGCCAACGATATTTTTCCCTGGGTTCGGAACTTCCCTTTTCGGAATACCACTTGTGAAGCTGATCGCCAAAGGTTTTAAAGTCGATGGCCTTCTTGCGCAGTATCAGCGTCAGCGAATTATAGGCCGGGACCATTTCCCAAGCATCAGCATCCAATTGCTTCCTTAGATATTCCATGAACTGCAGAATATCGTATAAAATAGGCTCGGCTACCTCGTTGGGCCATTCAATCAGCACGGCATGAACCCCAAAAGGTCTTATGGAAATGGGATAGTTGTTCACTTTCTAATCTCGATATTGTAGTTTGGCAACTGAGCTGAAAGATACATCAATATTTGCAAAGCTGCGGGAGTATCGCCGTGGATGCAGTAGGTGTCTGCCAAAATTTGGATCATTTCCCCTTTGGAGGTCCGTAACCGTTGCCGGTTGACCATGGTCAACAGATGCGCCAAAACCCTCTCAGGTTCCTGTATCAGCGCATCTTTTTCATTTCTCGGGACCAGGCTCAAATCATTTTTATAGTTCCTGTCGGCAAACGCTTCGTACTTGATCCGGAACCCCATTTTCAACGCCTCCGTTTCAATCGCAGATTGGTGGGGAAGATAGATGAAAATGTCCTCACGATACCCTTCAATGGCCCGTAGGAACGTTCTGGCCAAGGATGCATCCTTGGCAATATCATTGTACAGTGCCCCATGTGGCTTGATATGGTGCAAAGCTACTTTTTTTTCATTCAGGAGCAGTTCCAAACCACCGATCTGATCTCGGATCGAAGCTATCAGATGATCCGGGGCAATGGCCATTGAGATCCTTCCGAAATGCTCCCGATCCGGATAGGACGGGTGGGCACCGATCTTGACCCGATGTTTTTTGCCGAGTGCGACCACCTCGCGCATGGTCTGCTCGTCGCCAGCGTGTCCCCCACAGGCAATATTACAGGACGATATAAGCGGGAGCAGCCCATTTTCGTTGCCCACACCTTCCCCTACGTCACAATTGATATCTATGTAAACGGTCTTGTCCAAACTGTTCTGGTTTTACCGGTCATGCCTGCCCCACCCATACGATTATTCGAATGCTTCGTCCATTCCCTCCTTAAAAGCTTCGAAATCCTGTAGGTAATTGTGGCCGCCGCCCTCGATACGGTACATTTTTTTCTCCTCTCCCGGGATTTGTTCATATAAACGTTCTGCCTGCCCATAGGGAATTACCGAATCGGCGGTACCATGGAAAATGAACACCGGGCACTGCAACTGTTTCACGTATTCGTTCGAAGGGAACCGATATTGCGACAACCAGGCAATGGGAAAGATTGGAAATCGGTGCTTTCCCAGTTCCACTGCACTATAGAATGGGGATTCCAAAATTAGTTTTTTTGGAGTATTGGCCGCCGCCAGACCGGTGGCGATACCCGTGCCGAAGGAACGTCCGTAGAGCACGATCTCGTCTTCATCGTACTTGGTCAGTGCATGGTTGTAAAATAATTGGGCATCGGACTTTAAGGCCTCCTCACTCAATTCCCCGGAACTTTTCCCGTAAGTGCGATAATCGACAAGAAACGCATCATAGCCCTTTTGTTCCAGAAGATTGGCCACATGGTTCAACTGGGAAATGTTTCCGGAATTCCCATGAAAATAGAGCACCAATCCCCTAGCGCTGTCCTGTTTGATGTGCACTGCGTTCAACTTGGCCCCATCTTCGGCGGTCAGGTAAAATTCTTCAAAGTTCTGGCAAAAATCGTATTGGTGGTTCAGCGGCATTTTCGAAGGCAGGAAAATCAATTTTTCCTGAAAGGAATAGGCCAACAGCACGAGTAGCAAGTATGTGACGAATACTATGATGCCAATCTTTTTAAGCCTTTTCATCGATACCTTTTGTTGCGTGTTTTACATGGATACTGGATCCTTCAAGGTTTGCTCTTTTGGGCTTGGAAACAATGATTTCCTCCAACATCTTGTGATAGGATTCAAAGGTGTTCAAATTTTTATGTCCCCCTCCAATCACGGTGTACAATCTGGTCGACTTTGGTTTGATCTTGGACAGCTTCACACTGGTTTTATAGGGGATCAGTTTGTCGTCGGTGCCATGGATAATGTGCACAGGACAATTTACATAGCGCATCCATTTATAGGTGGGCATGGGGAATTTGATCAAAAGGGAAAGGGGCATAAAGGGAATGTATTTTTTGGCTATCTTGCTCAAACTGTAATAGGGAGCGTCCAAGATCAGCATTCTGGGGTTGTTCATCGATGCCAGTTTTGCCGCAAAACCGGATCCCAAGGAACGACCATATAGAATGATGTACTTCTCGGACACATTTTCCTTGATCTTGTTGTAGATCACCTGCAGGTCTCTTTTGATCGCTTTTTGGGTGCGCCGACCGGTGCTCTTGCCAAAGCCCCTATAGTCGACCATCAGGACATCGTATCCAAATCGCGTGAAATCTACCGCAAACTTGCCCCAGCCCTTGATACTTTTGGAGTTTCCCTTAAGATAAAAAACCACACCTCTTGGGTTTTGGGCCTTGAAGCGCAGGCCATTGATGATTGCCCCGTCCCGTGTTTCCACATTGTATTCCTCTATTTCCTGGTTTTCGTAGTGAAACTGGAAATCTTTGGCAAGTTTCTCAGGTTTGAACATCAAAAAATCCTGCAAAAAGTAGAGCAATATACTGATGATGAGATAAATCCCCAGAACGACCAATGCTATATAGGCCCAGTATGGCATGTTCATTTTATTTATAACGATTACAACAATATACAAAATCTAATCTTTGATCAAGGAATCCTGTCTTTGATCGAATTCGAGGTGGTTCAATAGGAGGCCCGAGCCCGGTGCCACGTACTCCATTTGAACAGTGCTTCCTTCTTGCAGGGATGCTTCAATATCGGACCGGTTCAGCGCTCCCCTGCCCAATTGGATCAGGGCCCCCATGATCATTCTTACCTGATAGCGCATGAAGCCCTCCGCACTGATGTGCAATGCGTAGCTCACTTTGGGGAAAAAGTTGGCAGTAAGCAAGGTATTTTCCGTGATTCTACAACTATCGACCCGACGAAGGAATTTGGCGCTTTTACGAATTCGGGCGGTATAGGTCGAAAAATCATGGCTTCCTTCAAAAAGACGGGCCGCTTTCTTCATCTCCCCTATATCCAAGGGTTCCGGGACATTTGCCATGTAAGGGGCGCAAAAGGGATGGTTCTTGCCCCCACAGGAGAACAGGTATACATACTCCTTGCGTTTGCTATGCTGAATGATGTTGAATTCCTTTGTAACCTTTGTGACATCGGTCGCCCTGATATCGGGAGGAAGGTTTTTGTTGAAAAGGTCGATGAACCCGACCGGAATGCCCCGGTCCGTTTCCTTTAAAAAGAGTTCGAAGGCATAATCGAGGGCAGAAACCTTGGCATCTGTCCGTCCTGCCCCCAATAGCTTGAACTTTTGATCGGGAAGGACAAACTTCAATGTTTTTTCCAACATTCCCTCCACGGTTTTTTGTCCCGGCTGCTTTTGCCATCCGCTGTACCTAAAACCCAGAAACTGTATTCTTACAACATAGCAGAAATCCGCGTTTTCCATGTTTTGAAGTTATCGTCAGGGTGAAAGTACTCAATAATTGGTTCTTTTTTAGTAAATTTAAAGTACCAGTACTAACTAAACCAATATATTATGACAACGGATTCTTCAGTAAAACCACCCGTATGGTTCTGGGTGGTAAGTGTGGTCGCACTTATTTGGAACCTTATGGGCGTTATGGCCTATCTGGGCCAGGCCTTCATGACCGAGGAGGCCTTGGCCGCACTGTCCGAAGCGGAAAGAACGATGTATGAAACGCAGCCTGCATGGGCGACCACCGCTTTTGCCATTGCGGTTTGGGGAGGTCTTGTAGGATGTATCGCGCTCTTGTTGAGAAAGAAATGGGCACATCCCGTTCTTCTCGTATCCCTGATCGGAATTATTGTCCAAATGACTCATGCGTTCTTTATCAGTAGCAATTTCGATGTTTATGGGCCTGGGGCTATGATCATGCCCATCATGGTCATCATTATTGGGGTAGCATTGGTGTTTTTCGCGCGTATGGCCATCAATCGTGGTTGGTTTTCGTGAACCGTCATTTGCAATTTGGGCATCCTATGGTTAAAATCCCCCGATCCGCACACGATCTACATCCATTCCAGTTTGGTTTTACCACACTTTTTTGGGTGTTCCCAACATTGTTTGCGCTTCGTCGAATTTTTCAAATAAACAAAAAACGAACGCGTTTTATATCCTTGAATAGGGTTCCCTAAAACCCCGAAACCCATTTATTATGAATACGGTATTGCGAATATTGCCGTGGAAACGCGGTTTGGTTGTCTCAATCGTCACTTTGGCCCTACTTATTGTCTTTAGTTTCTACGGTCTGTACACCAATAAGTTTTATTTTTTTAAGTTCGACAACTATCTGCTTCCCCTATTGACCATTGTCCATTTCGCATTCCTATATGTACTGTGGTTCAAAATACGGGAAGAGGAGATCGCGGACCCTCAAATGCGTAACCTGGAATACGGACTATATGCGATTCTATTGGTGTATTTTTACAAACTTTTCGACACTTTGTTCATTCTTACCAGTTCCGGGGAGTTTGAAAATCATGTGATTCCGGCGACATTCATCCCTATTGGAGTATTGATCTTTGTACTTTACCTCCTTCTTATCAGCCTTACTTTTTTGGCCTTCAAATATCGGAAAGACCTTGTGGGAAGTTATAATTTTGACGATATGAACCATATCGACTCTTGGGAATAGCTATACAACAGCAATCATATAAAAATGCCTTGGGAAAGCGCCCAAGGCATTTTTGGTAAAACCAACAAAACAAACCACTATCTAATTCGGTGTGACCGTGACCTTGACAATATTGTAGCCTCCCCTAGGATCGGCATAGCCCACCACACCGGCAGGAGAACTTATACTGCCCTTGCCAAACTGCACGTCTTCTATTTCCATAACCCTACGTATGCTGTTGTCATCATCTGCCGCCCCGGTGTTCGGACCTGCTTGGAAGGGAGCTTGATCCTCCCCGAACCCTATGGTCTGATCTACTTCGGTACCCGCGTCGAACAAATAGGTTTTTAAGGTAGCCTCCGTTCCGCTTTTGGGGCTTCCATCGGTTTCAAACAATTCATAACCCGTATTGTTATAGGAAAGGAACCAGTCGTTACTGAATACAAACATGGTGTTGAAGCCCAGTTTGTACCCTTGGGGAACATCCAGCTCAAAGGTTAAACTGCCCCCGGGACCAATGGGCATCATTTCATTGCTCTTTGAGGCGGGAAAGCCCAGTTGGTCGGTGATATACTCGAACATTACACCGTTGTTACCGTCTTCCGCAAGTTCTTCGATACCGCTGCCCGCCACCATGGCCTCTCCTTGTGTGAATACGGGATCGCTCTCTGAATCGAAAGCATAGACCACGCCAGGCGAGAACACGGTGAAGGAAGAAGACAATCGCAATGGGGCACCGTCGGTACCGGTTTCATTGAACCATGCGTACAAATCGCCAGGGTTCCCCTGGACGGCTATCTTGGCCAGTCCCAATTCCCTATCCGGTTCCCCCATTGCGAACAAAGGGTTGTCCTGGGCATGAAGCACTACCAGCCCCGGTGAAAGTACCACCGGATCTTCAGATGCGGAGGCCCCACGTATGTTGGTAATGGTCAGTGTGAAGTACCGGGTGGAGTCATCGTACTCCAAGGTGACCAGAATGGCAGAGGTGGCATCCATGTCAACAATTCGAACGGTATTGTCATCATCGGGTTCCCCGGCTTCGGCACCTCCAGGAGCGGATGTAAAGGTAGCAGGGTCCTCCTCTTCCGTTCCTGAGTCCCAAAGGTAAATTTGATCCGTAATGTCGCCCGTGACCGGAGTACCGTTTTCGAACAGGTTGATTCCGGCCCCGGAAGGAGCGAAGAACCAATCGTTGGAAATAACGGACATTGTGGCAAAACTTAATTTTGTCCCAGGTACGGCCTGGAAATTCACGGCATATGAGCCCCATTCCTCCGTAAGTGGTCCAGGGTCGGTAGCGCCAACGGGTGTATTGAACACCTTGGTATCCAAATAGTTCACAATGTTCGAAATGGTGATGCTGAAGGAGGTATTCTCGATAATCATGGGTTCGGTAACTTGGTTCACGGCGCCCAGGGTCACTGTGGTCGTTTCGGCCCAATCGGAAGAACTATCCCCTTCCCCATCATACGCGATCGAACTGTCGCCATTGGTCAGGGCCGGTACAAAATCACCGGTGGTCCACTGACCCGCCGCGACGGCAATATTCTCACGGGCACTTCCTCCGCTGCCCCATTGTACAAAATCCACCAGGGCGTCCGCATTGGTAAAATCATTTGTGCTATATAGCCCCAGTCCGCCTTCCTCGTCGGGCATGGCATAATTTATCACTAGATACTCCCCGGAGGCCAGGTTGGTATTGCCGCTCACAGGGGTGGTAGCGCCGATCTGCACATAGGTGCCCGGGCCAAGGCACAACCAATAACCCGCTAGGTCTATGCTCTCGGAACCATTGTTCAAAAGCTCGATGGTGTCCTCGCCCCGGTACCGCACTTCGTTGATCACCACTGATGTGGCATCACCGGACATCGGTTGTTCTTGGGGCTGCTGTTCCTGCTCTTGGGCGATCAGGTTTTGATCGTCGTCCTCACAGGATGCCATGGCGGAAAGCAACAATGCCACCATCGCAAAACTCATGGATTTCATTACATTTTTCATTTTAGTTGTTTTAGAATTATGGTACAAACTAACCCCCATCAAATAACACCGAGATCACAGAAACATAAATTTTAGAGCACTTTCTGTAAGGTTTCTGTGAACTTTTCGGCTATTCGAGGGGTCTTTTCCTGTTCCAGCACCGATTGATCCGAGCAGCTAATAGGGATGTTGGTACCGTTCGGCCTTTTTAAAACACCCGTGACATTTATGTGATACTTTTTAACTTGTTTAGCATTGCGCAATTATGAAAAACATACTCATCATAGAAGATGACCCAGAAATCATAAAACTTCTGGAGATCCACTTCACCGATTTGATCTATACCACCTCCAAAGCCACGGACGGCGAAGTTGGTCTTCAAATGGCATTGGAGAATGACTATGACCTGATCCTCCTGGACCTGACCTTACCTACAATGGACGGCGTGGAAGTCTGTAAAAAACTAAGGGCAAAAAAGAACACCCCGGTTATTATGCTCACGGCAAAATCGGAAGAAATCGACCGGGTACTGGGATTGGAAATCGGCGCGGACGATTACATTACCAAACCTTTTAGCATACGCGAACTACTGGCCCGCGTAAAAGCGGTAATGAGACGGACCGACACCAAAACCGCCGAACAAAAGGATTCTTCCTCAATTGCAGCCGAAGGGCTGCACATCGACATCGATAAGCGAAAAGTGGTACTGGACAACAAAAGAGTGGACCTTTCACCCAAAGAATTTGAACTCTTGGTATTGATGGCTTCAAACCCCGGAAGAAACTATACCCGGACCGAACTGTTGAACATGATCTGGGGCTATAACTTCGATGGGTACGAACATACCGTAAATTCTCATATCAACAGGCTACGGGCCAAAATTGAGTCGGACATGGCCCATCCCACCTACATTCTCACCACCTGGGGCGTTGGCTATAAATTTAACGAAGACATTGCCGTATGAGCAAAACGGAAAAGACATTAACCCCAAAATTGGTCAAAAAGCTATGGATTGCCTTTACGCTCCTAGTACTGCTCATGGGGTGCTCCTATATTTTTATTACGGGCTATTATGCCAATAAATACAATATGGCGATCGCGCAAAGGGTCGATGCCGATATTGCCGACCATCTCATCGGGGAAATGTTCAAAAATGAATCCCCGTTTTTGGAGGATGGGACTGTCAACAAACCCCTATTCGGGGATTTGATGCACGATATGATGGCCATCAACCAAAGTATTGAGGTGTACCTGCTCGACAAAACGGGGGCCGTACTCTACTCGGTGGTACTGGATCACACCGACGGTACGGAAACCAAGAATGTATCGTTGGGGCCCATCCATACGTTTATTGAGAGTAAGGGCAAGGCCCATGTCTTGGGCGACGACCCAAGGAACCCCGGGGAACAGGAAATATTTTCCGCTGCTCCCTTCAATATTGATGGCAGGGAAGGTTTTATCTATATCATTCTGGCCGGAAAAGAACTGCAGGAGGCCAGCAGTACCCTGTTGGGGCCCTATTTTTCAAAACTGGGAATGGGCGCCATCCTGCTGTCCATGCTTTTCTCGGCTGTCATCGGACTGTTGAGCATATGGTTCCTTACCAAAAACCTGCGTCTGATCACCGGTACGGTCCGTAGTTTTCAGGAGGGCGATCTTGAGGCGCGCATTGAAGACCCGGACAAGTCCGATATCGCCATTTTTGCCAACTCCTTTAATGAAATGGCCGATACCATCGTCGGAAATATGGACAAGATGAAATCGGTGGATCTGTTGCGACGGGAATTGATCGCCAATGTATCGCACGATCTGCGGACGCCCTTGGCCATTTTAAAAGGGTATATCGAAACGCTTCAGATGAAAAGACAGACCCTTTCGGAGGCGGAATACCAGGACTACCTTCAAATTACGCACGACAACGTTGACAAATTATCCAATCTTATCAATCAATTGTTCGAATATTCCAAATTAGAGGCCGAACAGGTGACGCCCGTTAAAGAACCGTTCTCGATTACGGAACTCTCACATGACCTGATCGCAAAATTCAAGGTTTTGGCCGAACAGAAGCAGATTGAACTGGAATTGGACAATCCCAAAACCAACAGCATGGTCTTTGCCGATGTGAGTTTGGTGGAACGGGCGTTGCAGAACTTGATCGAAAATGCCATAAAATATACGGAGCCCAACGGAAAAGTGATCCTGTCTATCAAACGAAAGGACAAAAATGTGGAAATCAATATCACGGATACCGGAACGGGCATTCCCCTAAGCGAACAGCCTTTTATCTTCGATCGCTACAAGCAGGTCGACAAGAGCGCAAAAAAACAGGGCTATGGATTGGGGCTGGCCATCGTCAAAAAAATTATGGACCTGCACGACACGACCATCACGGTACTGAGCAGGCCCAAGGAAGGAAGTTCTTTCATATTCAACTTACCGGCATATCAGGTATAATGGGATGGAATTGCTATGAAGTGAAAGCCCCGGCACAATGCCAGGGCTTTCCTATTTATAGTCCACGAACAAAACTTCCATATAGATCCTTGAACTGGTACCCTTCGTTAAACCGGTGCTTGCTCAATTTCTTATTGGCCACAAGTCCCCAGAGAAGGAGTTCCTTGAGAAAATATACGTCCTCTTTGGGAAAATCGGGTTGTTGTTCCCTTACCAGTCGGTTCAATTGGGGTATGGTATCCAAGGCCCGTTTGTACTCATCGTCGGTAAAATCGTCCAGTAGTTCGAAACCTTCTCCTTGAAAAAACCAATGAAGCAGCTCATCATAGGGGGTTTCCTCATCCTTTCTTTCCAATTTATTGATCTTGGGAAAGTAATCGGAGAACAGGGTTTTTACCGCGTCATCGATCAAAATGGCCGCAACGCTGTCCGCTCCCTCCTGCTCCCCCTCGTACACCAATTCAATTTTTCCCGTTATCGATGGAATGACGCCTAGAAAATCACTTACCCGTACCACCGTTGTATCGGCACCGGACATCAGGGCCCTACGTTCGGCCGTACTCAGCAAGTTTTCAAAAGCGGTAATACTCGTACGGGCACTGACACCACTTTTGGCATCTACATATTCACTTTTCCTCGCCTCAAAACTAACTTGTTCCAATAAATCTTTGGCCAATTCGGGCACATGGACAGCATTGGCCTGCCGCTGGTCCAAGTGGGACTCCTGCTCCGTAATTTTCCTTGCCGTGCGGATATCTTCAGGATAGTGCGTTAAAATTTGAGAACCTATCCTATCTTTCAAGGGAGTGACGATACTCCCCCGATTCGTATAATCCTCGGGGTTTGCCGTAAAGACAAATTGGATGTCCAACGGCAAGCGGAGCTTAAATCCCCTTATCTGTATATCCCCTTCCTCCAAAATATTGAACAGCGACACTTGGATCCGGGCCTGCAGGTCGGGAAGTTCATTGATGACAAAAATACACCGATTGGCCCTTGGAATCATCCCGAAATGGATGACCCTATCGTCGGCATAGGACAATTTCAGATTCGCGGCCTTGATGGGATCGACGTCGCCGATCAAATCGGCCACCGTTACGTCGGGGGTGGCCAGTTTTTCGTAGAACCGGTCATTGCGGTGCAACCATGATATCGGAGTAGTGTCCCCCTTTTCAGCAAGCAGGTCCTGTGCATAGCGGGATATTGGGTGAAACGGGTCATCGTTTATTTCCGAACCTTCGACCACCGGGATCCATTCATCCAGCAAGTTTACCATCAAGCGGGCCAAACGGGTTTTCGCCTGACCTCTAAGGCCCAACAAGTTTATGTTATGACGGGAGAGCAAGGCCCTTTCCAATTCTGGGATTACAGAGTTTTCATATCCCCAGACCCCCACAAAGGTATCCTCACCTTTTTGGATCTTCGCCCTAAGGTTATCCCTTATTTCATCTTTAATGCCCTTGCTCTGGTAGGCTGCCTTCTTAAGTTCGCCCAGCGTGCTTATTTTTTTGTAATCCAAATTCATCGTTTTTATTAGTAGAACCAAAAGTCAAGAAATACGGGTCCAGTTTCGCCTTGCCCTTACATCCCAGTTCATGAGTCGTTTCAACCTTTCAACCTTTCAATCTTTTCCTTCGGTTCGATTCGTAATCCTCGAAAATCATTTCGCCCAGTCCCTTTAGCCCCGTAAAAAAGGCCTTGCCCTTGTTGGCCTCCGTAAAGTGGCGGACAAATTGCATCAAATAGGGATCTTGGGCAATCATAAAAGTGGTTATGGGAATGTGCAGCTTTCTGGCCTGTCGTGCCATATTATAGCACTTTTCCACAATGTGTTCATCGAGCCCGACACTGTTTTTATAGTAACTGCCATCGGCCAGCCGCAGACAGCTGGGCTTACCATCGGTTATCATAAAAATCTGTTTGTTGGTATTGCGTTTTCTTCGGAGCATGTCCATTGCCAGTTGCAAGCCGGCCACCGTATTGGTATGGTAAGGCCCGACCTTCAAATAGGGAAGGTCTTTAATGGGGATGGGCCAAGCATCGTTTCCAAAGACAAGAATGTCCAAAGTATCCTTGGGGTACCGTGTGGTAATGAGTTCGGCAAGTGCCATGGCCACCTTCTTGGCAGGGGTGATCCTGTCCTCCCCGTACAATATCATGCTGTGGCTGATATCGATCATCAATACGGTGCTCATTTGGGCCTTATAATGGGTGTCTTCCACCACCAGATCGTTTTCGTCCAATGAAAAATTGCCAATACCATGGTTGATTTGGGCATTTTTTAGGCTCTCCGTCATGGAAATATGTTCCAGGCCATCGCCATATCGGTATTCCCGAAATTCCCCTGTGTGCTCATCGCCTTGCCCTGATTTTCCCGTTTTATGGTTTCCCGCTCCGCTGCGTTTTAATTTCCCAAAAATCTGATCCAACGCCCGTTGGCGGATAATCCGTTCCATTTTGGCGGTGATGGAAAGGTCGCCGCCACCATCGGCTTCCCCGACCTCGCCGTCTTCGCCTTCGGGGCCATCCTCAAACTCTTCCCGAAGAAAGCCCTTGGCCTTCAGATCTTCAATAAAATCATCAATGGTGTAATCCTCATCCGTAAGCTCGTACTCCTTGTCCAACTCCCTTAACCAGTCCAGGGCCTCGTCAACATCTCCCGAAGTATGAATGATAAGTTCCTGGAAAATATCGAAGAGTTTTTCAAAGGGAGTCTGTTCCGGTGCAATGTAGGGAGCAAACCGAAACCCTTTTCTAACATTCATAGCCATACATTAAAAATAACATATTTCGGGTTTAAACCACTTGTTTTAATGAAAACTTAACGGATTGTTTTTTTAAGTTGACGTAATATTAACACATCCTAATTTTGTCCAAATGAAAAAAAAATCTTTCACAATGCAACCCTGGGGTTTTTTACTTGTCTTTATCATTGAGCGCTTTAATTAAATAACCGTCCGGAATCAATTGAAAACCGATATCCGCTTTACGCATAGGGAACTTGTTGAAAAAAGCAAGTCTGGCGATCGAAACTCGCAACACCAATTGTATGGACTCTATGTTGATGCTATGTACAATGTTTGCATAAGGATGTTGGATATCCGGGAGGATGCGGAGGATGTCTTGCAGGACAGTTTCGTGGATGCCTTCAACAACTTGCGGCATTTTAAGTATGAAAGTACGTTTGGCGCTTGGCTGAAACGAATAGTGATCAACAAGAGCATTAACCATCTTAAAGTAAAAAGGGTCCCGATTGCGACGATGGAAGATCACGAGTTTTATTTGACGGAAGAGCCGAATGAGCAAGTAGAAGCAATGGATATCCAAAAGGTGAAAACGGGCATTGCCCAACTTCCCACTGGATATCGGCAAATCATCAGCCTCTACTTAATCGAAGGCTATGACCATGGCGAGATCGGGGAGATTCTCGGAATCACATCCTCCACGTCAAAATCCCAGTACCACAGGGCCAAGAAAAGACTGATCGATATTATAAAGACATTATGATGGACAATTTTGAAAAACACATCCGGGAAAACAAGGCGTTGTTCGACGAACACCATGTGGATAGGGACAAACTCTGGAACCAGATCGAAAATCGGTTGGAAGCGCGAAAACCTAGGATCGTACGGCTATGGAGCTCCCCTTTGGTAAAATTGGCCGCTAGCATTCTTTTGGTACTGGGCATGGGCACGACCATAGGCTTTTTTGCCCAGAACCCCGACCCTTATCCGGATGGCGGCCTCGCAAATAAGGAGCTTTTGGATATAGACATGCATTACAAAATCCTGGTGTCGCATCAGGTGCAACTGGTAAAAAACCATCCCAACCTAACAGAGAGCGACAAGGCTGAATTCCTGTCCTTTATCGATGAGCTGGATCAGGAATACGATGTACTGCGATTGGAGATGGACAAAAACCTGGACAACGAAATTGTCTTGGAGGCCATTGTACAGAATTACAAAAAAAGGATAGAGCTCATCGAAAACTTGTTGAAGCAGATCAATGACTCAAAAAAATCAAATGACGATTATGGATACACTTTGTAAAAAATGGCTCCTTACGGTTTGCGTTATAGTGTGCAGCAATACGCTTACGGCCCAGGAAAAAGTGTCGAAAACGATTACCGAAACCTATGCCTTGACGAATACGGGGGAATTTCACCTGAACAATAAGTACGGCGATGTAACCATAAACGGTTGGGACAAGAACAGCTTGGTCGTAACCATGGACATTACCGCCACCCACAAAAAGAAGGAATATGCGGAAAACCTACTGGAGCGAATCAACCCGGAGGTCAAGGAACTGAGCGGTCTGGTCTCGATCACTTCCGAGATCTCGGAAAAAAGCACCAACTTTTTTGCGCGATATTTCAACAAGGTAAACCCCTTTGACTTCGATCGCAGTAACATACAGATCAACTATACGGTATACCTGCCCTCGAACGCCGAATTGGAAATTACCAACGTGTTTGGCGACGTCATCATAGAGGACTGGAACGGAAAACTCAAAGGAGATATCCAGCATGGAGACGTTTGGATCAACAAGGACCTGAACAACGCCGATATTACCGTCCGGTATGGTAAACTTAGGGCGAAGTCGATCAATTATGGGAACATTCGCCTAAAAAATGGCAGTATGGACCTTAGCGAATCCAGGGACCTGAGAATAAACAGTAGTGGAACGACCATTGCCATAGAAAAAGTGTCCTCCCTGGAAATTTACTCGAGCAAGGATGAAATACGCATCGAAGAATTGGGCTCGGTCTACGGGGAACTCCAGTTTACCAATATGCAATCGAAAATGGTAAGCGGCGTAATTGACCTCTCCATGAAAATAGCGGATTTCAAGGTCGCAAAAATCAGTGCTCCCACAGTGGGCATTTCCCTGGATCAAGAATCCTCTGAAATAAGCCTGAACATAGCCGGTCTGGCCTTCAAATTTGACGCTACCCTGGAACAGGGCCTGTTGAGGCTGCCGAAATCCTTTGAAAATGTCAACTCGGAGATAATTGACAAGGGAAGGAGAATTAGGGAGATCACCGCTTCCTATGGCGACAATCCTGAGGGAAAAATATCCATACGGGGCAAAAAAGGCGTGGTCTTGTTAAAGGAACTATAAAATGGAAGTGTTAAAATTAAACGTATTGTGCAACCTTTTAGCAATTGGGTTGTCTTTTAGGGTATCAATCAAAAATAGTCATCATATGAAACAAAAACTTTCCATCGTATTTATCATTTTCCTTGCCTTCAACAACCCTATAAGCGCACAGGACGATTCGGACGATTATCTGGAGTTCAACGACCGCAAGAATGTGGTCCACGGAGTATATCTTGGTTTGACCACCCGATATGGGGAAATTGATGATCGCGATACCTACCAAGGCGGAATTAAGGTCGCCTATGTCGCGAACCAACAATTTGAAGTAGGGTTCGCGGGTACTTTTTTCTATTCTGATCAAGATAGATTCAACAATACCTTCTCCAGGAACGAGGATCTGATAGGTGCGTATGGCGGACTGCACCTCGAGCCTATATTGTTCAGCAAGTCCAAGGTCAACCTCTCTTTTCCACTGTTGATCGGAGCTGGAGGGGTAGGTTATATCGATGATAATTTCAAGAATGAGGATTATGAAGAAGATTTTGACGACGACGACGTGGACGCCATTTTTGTCCTTGAACCCGGGGTAAGCGCCCTATTCAATATTTCCAGGTATTTACAGCTTGAAGCCGGGGTGAAGTACAGGTTCTCCAGTAAGATTGATATCGATCCAAGCCCGGTATCCAGAATCAATGGTTTCTCAGCGGGCATCGGCGTCAAAGTGGGGGTTTTCAATATGGGGCGCAACCGATATAAAAAGAACGTACAATGAAAAATGATGAGTATTCCCGTTGTGGCATCTGTCATGCAGCCATACCCACGAAACATGTGTTTTCGGAAAACAATCAGGTATTCCTAAAAAAAGAGAAGAAAAAAATAAGTATGGAAATCCACGATATCGACGAGTGGTCGCCCATCAACTTCCAATGGATACCGGTCATGGCACTTCACAAAAACTTGAAATAGGAACACAGGTCCGTCAGCCAGCGGACAGCTTAAAAAATAGAACATGAAAACAACAACAATACTGATCGCATTTGTGGTGCTGTGCACCCTGCTATCTTCCTGCTACAAGGACACCATTCGGGTTTCCGGAGATGTGACCCGCGAGGAAATCAACCTTTCAGGCTACTCCGGACTGCGGGTATCCCACGCCTTCAATGTTTTCGTAACCTTTTCGGATACGGAAGAACGCATCGTGGTCGAGGCCAATGACGATATCCAAGGCCACATTATCGTGGAGAAAGACCGTAACCATTTGATCGTAAGGCTAAGAAAACACACCAATATTAAGGGAAACGCTACTCTGAACGTATACATTACCACGGACAATATAACCTATTTTGATGCTGCTGGAGCCTCAAACATTACCCTGGAGAACGAATTGGTGGCCGAAAAAGCCGCAATCGAACTTTCAGGAGCCTCCAACTTTAGCGGTGCCCTTAACCTTGCTCGACTGGACCTGGAATCGCATGGTGCCTCCAATATCGACATATTCGGGAATATCGATCAATTCGATGCCTCCCTTTCCGGAAGCAGCGACCTTCGGGATTATGACCTCACAGTCAAAGAACTGTACATTGAGCTCTCCGGCGCCAGTGATGCCTTTCTTTCCGTCACGGAGTCCATTGATATAGATGCTTCAGGCGCAAGCAGTCTTAACTACCGGGGAGATGCATCGGTTGATAAAAAACGCCTCACAGGTGCTTCGCAGATCATCAAAAGGGAATAGAACAAACGGACCGAGCATAAAAAAAAGCCCTTTGTTAAAGGGCTTTTTTTTATGTCACTTGGCCTAGTGCCGCGCCTTTAAGGTATCGACGATGTCCACAAGGCCGAACCCTTTCGCCTGCAGTAGTACCAGGTAATGAAAGAGAAGGTCGGCACTTTCGTTCAAAAACAGTTCTGTATTGTCGTCCTTTGCCTCGATGACGACCTCCACGGCCTCCTCCCCCACCTTTTGGGCTATTTTATTGATGCCCTTTTCAAACAGAGATGCGACGTAGGAGGCTTTTCCGTCGCCTTCTTCCCGGCGTTGTCCAATTACTTTTTCCAGTTGGGACAGGAAGCCAAAATTGGGGTTGTTTTCTTCGTTCCAGCAGGTATCGCTACCCTTGTGGCAGGTAGGTCCCTGGGGGTTTACCGAAATCAACAAGGTGTCCCCGTCACAATCGTTCTTGATATCGACCAGGTCTAAAAAATTCCCGCTCTCCTCTCCCTTGGTCCATAAACGTTGTTTGCTCCGGCTAAAAAAGGTAACCTTTTTGGTCTCCCTGGTCTTCTCCAGGGCGGCCTCGTCCATATAACCCAGCATTAAGACGTTCTTGGTCTCTGCGTCCTGTATGATGGCCGGTATGAGGCCATCCTTGTTTTTGTTGAAATCCATTGCCATATTAAATCTTTTACATTCCTGTGCGTTGCGCGTTCGCTCGATACCACGGATGGTTATAACCGAACGGGTATCCCGCATTGCCTTAGCTCTTTCTTTAGTTCCCTTATCCCGATTTCCTTAAAATGAAAAACACTGGCGGCCAAGGCCGCATCCGCTTTTCCCTTTGTGAAGCTATCCACAAAATGCTGTTTGTTCCCGGCACCGCCAGAAGCGATGATCGGAATGTTCAAGCTTGTCGACAGTTTTTTAAGCGCGGTGTTCGCAAATCCATCCTTTGTCCCATCATGGTCCATCGAGGTGAACAGGATCTCGCCCGCCCCGCGATCCTCCACTTCTTTGGCCCACTCGAACAAATCGAGTTCAGTGGGTACCTTGCCCCCGACCAAGTGTACCTTCCAATGCCCATTTATTTGTTTTGCATCAATGGCGACCACGATGCACTGGGAGCCAAATTTGGCGACCAGGTCATTGATCAAGTCCGGGTTTTTAACGGCCGCCGAGTTGATCGACACTTTGTCCGCTCCGTTTTGCAACAGGATATCCACATCCTCAATGGAGGAGATGCCCCCGCCCACGGTGAACGGAATATTCACCTTCTCCGCTACCTGATATACCAAATGGGCAAGTGTTTTTCTTCTTTGTTCCGTGGCCGAAATATCCAGGAAAACCAGCTCATCGGCGCCTTCGTTGCTGTAGATCTCCGCCAGTTCAACGGGATCCCCCGCATCCCGGAGATCCACAAAGTTAATCCCTTTTACCGTCCGTCCGTTCTTAATATCCAAACAGGGAATTATTCGTTTTGCCAACATGCTATTCTTTGTTTTTCTTCGTTAGATCCACTCCCTCGTAAAACCCCAGTTCACCGTCGATCAACTGTTTGGTCCAAAAGGCAATCTGTCCCGTATGATAGGAGTAATGCTCCACGACATGCAAGACCACTCCAATCCCTGAAAACACATAGCATTGTACCTCACGTCTTTCGATCCAATTTTCCATTGGACAGGAACGGATGATCGATTTGGCCTCCTCGACCGTATCGTTTAATTTTTGCAACAACTGGGCCTTGGTATCCCCCGATTTAGCGGAAAACTCCTCCTCCCTCTGCCTAATATCGGTCCGGGCCCCAAGCGAAGAAATGGCATACTGTCTTATGTTTCCACACAGATGTAGGATCAAGTTCCCAACACTATTGCTGGACGCGTTAAACCGTTTCCAAATTTGTTCTTCGGAAAGCTTTTCCATTGCAATGGTCACCATCCGGGTACTCTCATCCAAACGGTACAAGGCGTTTTGGACGAATTCCGAAATGATTTTTTCCTCCGTGTTCATATCGATAAAATATAATGTTCGAGCTGTTTTAGGCCAATACGGTTCTCATAAATGGCTTTTCCTATGATCGTGCCCTCGCAGCCCATTTGGGCCAATCGGGGCAATTCATCAAATGTGGAGATGCCGCCACTGGCTATGAGCTTCAGTGGTGGAACGGCCCCGGCCCCATCCCCGGCCGGACCGACCGCTGTTTCCATCGCATTGGACGTTTCAATGATCTTGCGGTACAGCTCAAATGACGGCCCTTCCAACATTCCGTCCTTTGATATATCGGTACAGATCACATATTCTATTCCTTTGGTCCGATACGATCGGATGAACGGAACAAGCTCTTCCGATGATTCCTCCTGCCAACCGGAAACGGCAACTTTTTCGTCCATCGCATCGGCACCCAGAATAATTCTATCGGCCCCATAGGTATGGATCCAGCCCATAAAGGTTTCCCTGTCCTTTACGGCAATGCTACCGCCGGTAATCTGGTGCGCACCGCTTTCGAAGGCGATGTGGAGGTCCGCATCGGTCTTTAGCCCGCCCCCAAAATCGATCTTTAAATCGGTGCGTGTAGCAATTTGTTCCAAGATTTTGTGGTTGACAATATGCTTGGACTTAGCACCATCCAAATCCACCAAATGTAGGTGCCGGATACCGTGGGCCTCAAATTTCTTGGCTACCTCCAAGGGATTTTCATTGTACACCTTCTTGGTACCGTAGTCGCCTTTGGAAAGACGGACACATTTTCCCTCGATGATATCAATGGCCGGGATAATTCTCATTTTTTTCTTTTTTTCTCAGCATCCAGGTTTCCGGACTATCAATTTTTTTAAAACCAAACTTCTCGTACAGCCCATGGGCATCCTCTGTTCTTAGCCCCATTCCGTTGACCTGCCTTAGTTCGGGCAGCCCCACGATATGTTCTATGAGCATTTTTCCAATTCCTTGTTCCCGGTAAGCTTCATCCACAAAAACATCCATCAACCAGGCAAAAACCACATAATCTGTCACCAATCTGGCAAAAGCGATCTGTTGGTTATCCGAATTAAAAACACCGAAACACATGGAGTTTTCCATAGATTTCAGTACAAGTTCCCTGCTCCGTCCCTTGGACCAATATGCCTTTTTGGAAAGGTACCCATAAATGAACCCGATATCCATTTTGGATGTACCAATCATTATGTGAAATTTCCCTTCCATTACATTTCTAAAAAATTCCGCAAAATCCTAGCTCCCACCTCACTACTCTTTTCGGGGTGGAACTGTGTCCCGAAAAAATTGTCTTTCCCCAATGCGGCACTGTACCTCATTTCATATTCCGATTCGGCAATGGTTTCCGTGCTAAGCGGGGCGTAAAAACTATGGACCAGATAAATGTGCTCATTTTCCCCAATGGCCCGGAACAAGCTCGATTTTAAGCTTGAAATTTCGTTCCACCCAATTTGCGGGACTTTCACCTTATTGGAAAACCTCACCACCTCGACATCGAAAATGCCCAAACCCTTTGTGTTGCCCTCTTCGGAGGAACGGCACATCAACTGCATGCCCAAGCAGATTCCCAGGACCGGCTGTTTCAATTTGGGAACCACTTGGTCCAATCCGCTTGCCCTCAGTTTTCCCATGGCGCTACTCGCCTCTCCCACACCTGGAAAAATCACTTTGTCCGCGGTCTGGATCTCGATCGGGTCGCTGCTCAAAACAGCATCATACCCCAATCTCTGAATGGCAAATTTGATGCTTTGGATGTTTCCGGCACCGTAATCTATGATTACAATCTTCATTATGGATTCAATATATAAAGTGTGAAATACGTATTTCCCTTTTTAGGTTTACAACATCCCTTTTGTCGAGGGCAGCACCATTTTTTGGACGTCGCGTTTTACCGCCATTTTGATCGACTTGGCAAACGCTTTGAAAATGGCTTCTATTTTATGGTGCTCGTTCACCCCTTCCGCTTTGATATTCAAATTCGCCCTGGCCCCGTCCGTGAACGATTTAAAAAAGTGGTGGAACATTTCCGTGGGCATCTCCCCTATCTTCTCCCGCTTGAAATCGGTCTCCCAGACCAACCAGTTGCGTCCTCCAAAATCGATTGCTACTTGTGCCAGGCAATCATCCATGGGCAGGCAAAAGCCATAGCGCTCGATTCCAAGTTTATCGCCCAGTGCCTTGTGAAAGACCTCCCCAAGGGCAATAGCGGTGTCTTCTATGGTGTGGTGCTCATCGACTTCCAAATCTCCCTCCACCTTGATATCCAGATCCATCTGTCCATGTCGCGCCAGTTGGTCCAGCATATGATCAAAGAACGCGAGTCCGGTGGAAATGCCGCTTTTACCGCTACCGTCCAAATTCAATCTTATTTGAATGTCGGTCTCATTGGTTTTTCTATGGATCTCGGACGTTCTATCCCTTAACTTCAAAAACTCGTATATTCTTTCCCAATCATTGTTTTCCAGAGCAATAATAGCATCCAGTTCTTTGCGTTCCACTGTAATCTCTGTGGTGCCCAGTTGGGTATCGTCGTTGATAAAAATACCTTTCGCCCCCAGGTTTTTGGCCAGCTCCATATCCGTGAGCCTGTCCCCGATGACAAAAGAATTTTTTAGATCGTACGCCTCGGAGAAATACTCCGTAAGAAGTCCGGTCCCCGGTTTTCGTGTATCGGCATTTTCGTGTGGGAAGGTACGGTCCAGAAAGACCTTATCGAACACCACTCCCTCATTTTCAAAGGATCTTAAAATGAAATCGTGCACGGGCCAAAAGGTTTCCTCCGGGAAAGCTTGGGTGCCCAGCCCATCCTGATTGGTTATCATTACCAGTTCATAATCGAGTTCCTGGGCAATCTTTCCCAGGAAAGCGAAGGCCTTTGGATAGAACACTATCTTATCGAAAGCGTCGATCTGCTCATCGGCCGTTTCCTGTATGATGGTGCCATCACGATCTATAAACAGTACTTTTTTTGCCATGTTCATTGTTTTATATTTCAATCGTCTGCCCTTCCGCGATTGCCAGGGCAACCGTCTTTATCCTATATGCTCCAAGGATTTTAAGACCTTGATCAGTTTGTTGTTCTCTTCCGGCGTTCCGATGGTAAACCGCAGGGTGTTCCCGCATCGCGGCTGGGTCGTTCTGTTCCGGACCACAATCCCTTTCCCCAATAGCTGATTGTACCTGTCGGTCGCATGATCGACCTTGACCAGCACAAAATTGGCATCGGTGGGATACACGGCCCCCACAAAATCCACTTCTTCCAGTGCAGCGATCAAGTTGGCCCTTTCCTTCAATATGGCGGACACTTCCTTTTGCACCCGCCCCTTGTCCGACACCCGTTCCAATGCGCGCTGCTGCGTCAGCTCGTTTATGTTGTAGGGGGGCTTGATCTTGTTCAGAATCGTGATGATCTGTGGGGAAGCAAGACAGATTCCCAATCGGATACCGGCCATGCCGTAAGCTTTTGAAAGGGTTTGCGTAACGATAAGGTTTGGAAAATTCGACAACTCCGTTGCCCAACTGGTCTTTTCCGAAAAATCGATATAGGCCTCATCGATGACAACAAGTCCCTGAAAATTTTTCAACAGTTCCGCAATGCCATCCGCCGAAAAGCTATTGCCCGTGGGATTATTGGGCGAACAGAGAAACAATATCCTGGTCTGCCCATCGATTGCCTTTAAAATGGCGTCCACATCGGGCTGAAAGTCGGCGGTCAGCAGCACTTCCCTGTTTGAAATGTTGTTGATTCCCGCCAAAACCTTGTACATTCCATAGGTCGGTGGCAGAGTGACAATGTTATCCCTGTTGGGTTCGCAAAAAGCACGGAACAGCAGGTCGAGGACTTCATCACTGCCATTGCCCAATAAAATGTTGTCCGTTCCCACACCCTTTTGGTCGGCCAGAATCCCTTTGAGATTGCGCTGTTGTGGATCCGGATACCGATTGACCCCATTTTCATAGGGGTTTTCGTTGGCATCCAAAAAGACCATTTCCGAACCATCGGAGACGTATTCGTCGCGGGCGGATGAATAGGGCCTTAGGCCCTTTACATTTTCCCTTGTAATGTTGTCGATATTAAAACTCATATTGATCTTTAATTTTCCTTGTCCCCAAATACCCCCTGGTCATTTTGAGTTGCCGTTTCGGACATGGGTACACCGGCCTAAAGGGGCCGTCCCATCCCTATTTTAAACTTTCCAATCTTAGGGTGACCGCGTTTCTATGTGCCTGCAGGCCCTCCGCTTCTGCCATAAGTTCTATGGCCGCCCCAATCCCCTGAATGCCCTCCTCAGATATTTTCTGAAAGGTCATACTCTTCTGAAAACTGTCAAGATTTACGCCACTATACTGTTTCGCGTATCCGTTGGTCGGTAAGGTATGATTGGTGCCGGAAGCATAGTCCCCGGCACTTTCGGGGGTATAGTTCCCAATGAAAACCGACCCGGCATTCAGGATATTGTCTATATAAAAATCTTCATTTTCAGCACAGACAATATAGTGTTCCGGGCCATATTCATTTATCAGTGCAACCGCCTCGGGGTCGTCTTCCACATAAATCAATTTACTGTTGTCTATAGCCTTTTGGGCCATGGCCCTTCTTGGCAGATCGATGATCTGCCGCTCCACCTCTTTTTCAACCGCCGTTATCATTTCTTCCGATGTGGACACCAAAATGACCTGACTGTCGACCCCGTGTTCGGCCTGACTCAGCAGATCCGAGGCTACAAAGGCCGGGTTGGCGGAATTGTCCGCAACGACCAATAGCTCACTGGGGCCGGCCGGCATATCAATACCGACCCCAAATTTGGTCGCCAGTTGTTTGGCCACGGTAACATATTGGTTTCCAGGGCCAAAGATCTTGTATACTGCTGGAACGCTCTCGGTCCCAAAGGTCATCCCGGCAATCGCCTGTATGCCCCCTACTTTAAAAATTTGGGTGACCCCACATAAATCGGCCGTGTATAAAATTTCCGGGGCTATCCGGCCCGACCCATCCGGAGGGGAGCATAGGACGATTTCAGAACATCCAGCGATCGAAGCAGGTACGGCCAGCATCAAAATGGTTGAAAAAAGCGGTGCGGTACCCCCGGGAATATACAGTCCCACTTTTTGAATGGGCCTTTTTTCCTGCCAGCATTTTACCCCGTTCATGGTCTCTACTTCCACCTTTTCCGTAATCTGGGCCCTGTGGAAGGTTTCGATATTGCCTTTGGCCAATAGGATCGCCTCTTTTAATTCTTTTGAAACCAACGACTTCGCAGCTTTCACCTCACTTTTGCTTACGGCAAAATCGTCCAGTTCGACCCCATCGAATTTTTGGGTATACTTTCGCAGTACCTGATCTCCACCCTGCCGTACCTCTTTGAAAATGGTATCGACCGTGCCCTCGATATCCGCAACGGTCTGGGTAGGGCGTTTTAAGACTTCCTTCCAAGTGCTTCTTTGGGGTCTATATATCTTGTTCATCCTGCTATAGTTTTTTTTGATAGTGGTAGGCCACGAGTTTGTATCCTTGGTCCGTCCAAAACCGCTGGCCTGCATCATTATCTATGTAACAGTTCAATTCAGAGGCCACGCACCCAACGGACTTCGCATATTCAAAGATCCAGTCCATCAACCTTTTTCCTATTCCCCTTCCTTGATACTCGGGCAAAATGTAAACATTGTCGGGCTCAATGTGCTTTCCCACATAATATTTAGTCATGATCCAAATCCCGGAAATCCCTATCAATTCCGTCTTGTCGTAAACCCCAATGCACTGGTAATCTTGCTGCACCATTTCCCTGAGACGATCTTCCAATACGCCGAGTGGAACAAGCGGATTCAAACGCGACAATAGGGGAACTATCGAATGCATCCGCTGTTTTTCGATACGTTTGATTTCTAGTTCCATCGCCTTACAATACCATTTTCTCAATAGGGCATACCAGAATCCCTTCCGCGCCCGCTTGCTTTAATTCGTCGATGACCTCCCAAAAGGTATCTTTGTTGATTACCGTATGAACGGAGCTCCATCCCTCTTCTGCCAGGGGCAATACCGTTGGGCTCCGCATTCCGGGCAACAATTTGATGATATCTACCAATTTGTCGTTCGGGGCGTTCAGCAAGACATACTTGGATTGTCTCGCCTTTAGAACCGCCTTTATCCTAAATTGCAGTTTGTGCAGTATTTCCTTTCGCTCTTCCGATATTTTAGGGGAAACGGCCAGTACGGCCTCACTTCTCAACATCACCTCCACTTCTTTCAGGTTGTTCTTGAACAGGGTGCTTCCGCTCGATACAATATCGCAGATGGCATCGGCCAGTCCTATATTGGGAGCAATTTCAACGGAGCCATTTATGATATGCAGCTCGGCCTTTACCCCCTTTTCCTTTAAATAGCCCTGTACCGTGTTCGGATAGGAAGTGGCAATGCGCTTTCCTTCGAAATCCTGAACCGAATTGTATTCCACGGATTTTGGAACGGCAAGCGATACCTTGCATTTGGAAAAGCCCAATTTCTCGGCCACCACGATATCCGCTCCCTTTTCGATCAATACGTTTTCGCCTATAATGGCGATATCGACGACCCCATCCCTTAGATATTGGGGAATATCACCGTTGCGCAGGTAAAACACCTCCAAGGGAAAATTGCGGGATGTCGCCTTTAATTGGTCCTTTCCGTTGTCGATGGAAATCCCACAGTTTTTCAAAATTTGAAGGGAATCCTGATTGAGCCTTCCCGACTTCTGTATGGCAATTCTAATTTTTGTCATTTCTGTATTCACTTTTTAAGCTTACCGGCTCCCGCTTTAGCGGAAGGGAATAAAAACACACGAACTAAAAAACCCGCTTGATTTCTCAAACGGGTCGTAAAATTATGTTGTAATACCACAATACATTTTTACCTCGCTTGAGCGCAGTAGTAAAAATGATGGTGTGTATTTTGGTTCCTCATTGCAGTCGTAAAATTAAAACTAATTTTTGATCAGCCAAATTTTATTTTAATTATTGCCCAGTATCAAAGGAAGGCCCGCATCGCCACCGCCGACAATAACGATTTTGGCGTTCGGCGATTTAGACAGCTCCAAAGTGGCATCGATACCCTTGTCCTGAAGAATTTTATCCGTTAAGGACGCGCTTAGGATTTGGTTCGCGTCCGCCTTGCCCTGGGCCTCAATGCGTACTTTTTCCGCTTCTTTTTGGGCCGTTACCAGGCGAAATTCATACTCCAAGGATTCTTGTTCCTGCTTTAGCTTGCGTTCAATAGCTTCCTTTATGGTAGGCGGCAAGGTAACGTCCCGAACCAGTACCTCATTCAACTGGATGTACTGTCCGTCGACAATTTTCTTCGTCTCCTCGTAAATTTCCTGCTGGATCGCATCTCTTTTACTGGAATAAAGCTGTTCAGGGGTATAACGTCCAACGACCGAACGTGCGGCAGAACGTATGGTCGGTAATAAAACCCGCTGTACATAGGCTTCCCCTTTTTCTTGGTGCAGCTTTCCAAGAAATTCCCGTTTCGGTTCGAACCACGCAGAGGCGTCCAATTTGATCTCAAGTCCATTCGACGAAAGAACTTGCATTTTTTCGAACACTTCTTGCTGTCTTACCTCATAAACAAAAACTTTGTTCCAAGGAGCTACGATGTGGAAACCTTCTCCCAATGGCGGTGCATCCGTAACCACACCTCCACCAAAGGTCTTGTAAAGTACCCCGGATTCCCCAGAGCCGATGGTGACGGCAGATTTTGAGATTAAAATAACCAAGGCAATCAAAATGAATATGGCCGGTAAGGCCACTTTAGGTAATTTGTCCATAGGTGTTCTGTTTTAAATTAGTCCGTTATACTTTCGAAGGAACCACTCCAAAGCCAGGGCGGTAACCATAATTCCCAGAAGGAATCGAAAATCGACCAAAGATACGACATTTTGTTCGCTTCTCTGGACGGGACGGAATCGGTCGGAAGCCATTAAATCGCCGACCAGATCGTTCGTCTGCGTTGAAAAATAGCTTTTTCCACCGCTGTTCCCCGCCAAACGGTCCAACTTTTTGTAGTCGCTCGATAGAAATTGCTCTTCCACATTGAAGTCCAAAATGCTAAATCGGCCCGATTTGGAGAGATTTTCCTTCGCCACCTTGGCCGTAAAATTGTATTCCCCGGCCGGTAGATCGCTAAGGTCGGCCTCATAGTACCCTCCTTTGAGCAACATGGGAAATTCCCTGGTTTCCCCATCCTCCACATTTCTTAGTTGCAGATCAATGCTGGCATTGGCATCAAAAACAAAGGCCTTGTCAAAGTAGGTTGCCGTAAGTTTGGCCCCCTGACTTCCTTGGTAAACCGCATCGTAATCCACTGCGAACCTACTTTTTACCTTGGTCGTTGACAGGTAGAGGATCAGTTTGCCCATAAAGGCGTCAAAATTGTCAAAATTGCGGTCGTTGCGATAGCTCTGCATGCGCCATTTCCAAATGTTTTCTCCAAAAAGGACCACTTCCCTTTCCAAATTCGTACCCAAAACCGTAAGCAGGGGCTGCTTTAGGTCTGCGCCCCGAATCCTTTGGTTCATAAGCACTTCATGTGGCTTCTGAATGAGTATATCGCCCAGATCGTTTTCCAAGGGAGGGAAATCGTCCACGGAAAAATCGGAGAGGTCAAAAACGGAGAATCCGGCATTCAGGATCGGACTTACTTCTTCTGACTGGTTATAACTGTCTTTGTTGAAACTGCTTTGTACATTGTTTAAAAAATCCCAGTCCGTCCTAGGGCCGGTAATCGTAAAAAGATTTGCCTCTTTCTGATGGATGTATTGATAAATGTCTTTAAAGGAGGGAGTTGGCTGGTATAGGATAAAAAGGTCGAAGGCTTCCAGGTCCTTTCTGGCGACATTCGGTTTTTTGATGGATACGGAACGCTGTTCGTTCCTTTCCATACTTTTTTTAAGCGCCCCGATATCCGGGTGTGGCATCTCCGCTATTATGGCAATGTTCGTTTGTTCATCAACGACCTCCAGGGCGACTTCCCGTCGGTTGTTGCCCACATTCCGTTCATTGTCCAAGGCTTTGACCGAAACCACGATGTTCTTAAGCCCTACCGTATTTGCGGAAATCAAGGTGTTGACCACCTTGGTACTGGAGGTACTGGACAGATCGAGGTCCTCTCGATAGATCGGTTTCCCGTTTACCAAAACCGTTGCGACTGTCGATATGTCGGCGTTTCCATTATAAGCTATATGGGCTTCTATCGGGTACTTGTTTTTCAGAAAAGCATATTTATTCACATTGACCTGGTCTACCCTGATGTCCTCGTATCGGGTGGTATCGCCAATTACGATCGGAAAAATAGGGCTGTCCTGGTCCCGGCCGTAAAACTCGTAGTCCTCGCCCAATGTCTGATTGCCATCGGTCACCAAAACAACGGCCCCGTTGTTTTTGCTGTAAATGGTCCGAAGCGATTTAAGCGCTTTGGCTATATTGGTATTCCTTTCATCAAAGGTGAGGCTGTCCGCGGCATTGAGGTTGCTGCCAAAACTGTGGTAGCTCAGGTCAAATTTTTCGGATAGCCGATCCGCTTCCCGGAAAACCTGTACCACCGGTTCCAAATCCGTTGCTTCAATTGAGGAAGAGTTATCCGTCAGTACCACCAAATGGGACTTCTCCAAACGATATTCGTTCTTGGTGAATTCGGGATTGATCAGCAGCAGAAAAGCCCCGAACCAAGCAACAAAACGTAAAAAGGAGAGTAAAATGTCTAGATTCCCCCTCTTTTTAGGTTTGTAGGGGTATTGAAACAGCACCAGGCCCAGGGCAACCATTGCGGCCAAGACTATTAAAAGGACGGTTGTCGTATTCATCGGTGTCGAGGGTTTCTAATTCTGGAAGTCGGCTTTGGCCACAAACCAATCTGGAGCTATCGCAGCGGTCATTTCTGTAAAGAGCCCCTTGCGCTGAACTCCATACTAGGTCAGCATTCCGCCATCCACGTTCAATACCTGTCCAGTTACATAATCGGACAGGTCGGAAGCCAAAAATAGACAAGCATTGGCGACATCCTCTGGCTTCCCTCCCCTTTTTAGCGGAATTCCATCGCGCCAGCCCTGAACGACCTTTTCATCCAGCTTGTCGGTCATTTCAGTTTCTATGAACCCTGGGGCAATTGCATTGCACCGGATATTTCGGGAGCCCAGTTCCAGGGCCACCGATTTGGTAAAACCGATCATTCCCGCTTTGGAAGCGGCGTAATTGGTCTGTCCCGCGTTTCCTTTTACCCCGACCACACTGCTCATATTGATGATGGAACCTTTGCGCTGTTTCAGCATGGTCCGCTGTACTGCCTTTGTCATATTGAAAACGGACTTCAAATTGATCTCGATAACGCTGTCGAAATCTTCCTCGCCCATTCGCATCAGCAAGTTGTCCTTGGTGATCCCTGCATTGTTGATCAAGACATCAATACCACCAAAATCTTCCAAAACCTGGGTGACCAATGCTTCGGACTGTACAAAACTTGCCGCGTTGCTCTTGTAGGCCTTGGCCTTTACCCCTTTGGACGAAAGCTCCCGCTCCAGCTCCAATGCGGGTCCCTCACTGGAACTATAGGTAAATGCCACGTTGGCCCCATGATCCGCGAATACCTGGGCGATACCCATTCCTATGCCCCTACTGGCACCTGTAATGATTACATTTTTTCCTTCCAATAACTTCATTTTACCTTTTTTTGGTTGGTTACTACTTATTAGGGTTTTATTGGTGCCGGTGCTTCAAAATTAAAAAGATAGTCGACATCCAACTCCTGTACATTTCCAAATTTTCTCAATGCCCCGACATCCACATCCTTCTTGTTCCCAATGACCATCAGGTCATAAGTGGAACCCTTGATATTGTCGTTAAAAAAAGCTTTCAGGTCTTCAATGGTCATTGCCTGGATGGCCGTGTACATAGCTTCCCGGTTATCTTCGGAAAACCCCCTGTCCTTTAAGCGCTCGTACGACCAAAAAATATTGGTTTTGTTGATGCGTTCGGCCGCCAGTTGCTTTAGGGTGGATTCTTTGGCGGCCTTGAAGTTTTCTTCCGCCTCGGGCATGTTGTCCATTAGTTCCAACATGGCGTCCATGGCCTCGTCCATTTTGTTTGCCTGGGTTCCCACGTAGGCATAGAGGTAATTGGGATCTTCTTTTTTCGAGGCATTTTGATAGGCGGAAAATGCCGAATAGGCCAGTGATTTGGATTCCCTGATCTCCTGAAAGACGATGGAGGCCAACCCACTCCCAAAATAGGTGTTGAACAAAGAGGTGGCGGCCATTTTGTCGGGATCAAACGTATCTCCTTTGGCCAAGAACAACATTTCGGATTGTACCATATCGTAGTCCACAAAATACACATTGCCGGCCATATCTTTCCGCTCATAATGCCTTTTGGGCGGATAATCCTTTAGGTCTGTTGAGACCCTGTGCTTGGCATTGATCCATGCAATACCGTCCCCTTCGTTCTTTCCATAGTAAAAGAAACGATGTTTGTACCCCCTTAAGTTTTTTACCAAATCTACCAATTCCGTCGGGTCGATGGTCTTAAGTTCCTCAATCGTATAGATATCCCGGAGCCTGGAATTTTCCCCAAATTGGCCGTAGCTCATTAGACCGTTCCACATGATGCTGCCCTTGTCCGATTTGGTCTCCTCCCTTCCTTTGGCAATTTTCAGCACTAATTTGTCATAGGCCCCAGGGTTTGCCACGGCGTTTGCCCACAGGTCTTCCAAAAGCTCCAGTCCCTTTTCCATATTCTCGCGCAATCCGGATAAATACACATAGGACCGACCGTTCCCCGAACTAACGCCGTAATCGATGCCCAACTTATAAAACTCCTTTTTCACCTCTTCCGGTGCAAGCCGGTCCGTGCCCAAATACTGCAAATAGCTCACCGCAAGCCCCAATTTCTTGTTGTGGTCCTTTCCCATATCAAAAATGATATACAGTTCGGACAGATCGTTCAACGGGTTCTCAACATAGTTGTATTCCAACCCATTGCCGAGGGTGGTCTTCTTTATTGCGCTGCGGTAGTCGACAAACTTGGGCTGGACTTCTGGGGTCGCCATCTTGTTGAAATTATCCAAAAAGGGTGATTTTTTATCCCTATTGAGCTCGATCGGCGTAATGCCGGGATTTTCTACCTTCACCAAGCCTTCGTTTTCTCCCTGCCTTTTATATACTAGGGCATAGTTGTCTTTGTAAAAGGTATTTGCAAAATCGACCAATTCCTCCTTGGTCACTTTTTTCATTTCCTCCAGACGTTTAACCCTGTCCTCCCAGTTCTGAAAATGCACAAAGGCATTGACGTACGCATAGGCCACGGAGGAAGCATTCCCGAACTGTCGGATCTCACTTAATTTTAGGTCGTTTACGACAGCATCTATCATCCAATCGTCGAATTCTCCCCTTTTTATCTTTTCCAATTGCTCCAAAAGCAGTTGTTTCACTTCGTCCAGAGATTGGCCCGATTTGGGATAACCGTATAGGGTGTGGATACCGTAATCATTCAGGAATTGGGCAAATGAACCTGCCCGTTGTACCTTTTGTTGTTGGTTCAGGTTCAAATCGATAAGCCCTGCCGTGCTATTTGCCAAGATCATATCGATCAAGGTTACATATTTTTCCTGCTCCGAGCCTATCTTGTCCGTTCTGAAGGCCATGTACACCCGCTCCGTTTCCGGGCCCGTAACTTCTTTTACCACTGGTGCCGTCAGCGGGGCCTCCACCGGTCTTACCGGATAGGTCACTTCCTTCGAATTAAAATCTCCAAAAGCCTTGTTCACCTTTTTTATCGTCTCCTCATAGTCGATGTCCCCGACTAGGATTACGGCCATATTGTTGGGGACATAATAGGTCTCGAAATACTGGTGAATGGCCTCCATTGAGGGATTCTTGAGATGCTCCGATGTGCCGATGGTCGTTTGTTGGCCATAGGGGTGTTTCGGAAAGAGGGCGGCGTTCAATGCCTCGTCCAATTTCCAATCGTCCACATCCTGGCCCCGGTTGAACTCTTCATAGACCGCTTCAAGCTCGGTATGGAACAAGCGGAGTACCAACTGACTGAATCGTTCCGATTCCAAATGCAGCCATTTGTCCAATTCGTTCGAAGGTATTTTGTTGGTGTAGACCGTTTCCTCATGCCAGGTCCATGCATTGGTTCCTTCGGCGCCCAACGAATTCATCATTTTATCGTACTCATTGGCGATGGAAATTTTAGAGGCCTCCAGGGAAAGGCTGTCAATTTTTTTATAGATGCTTTTCTTGGTCAGGGAATCGGTGGCGGCTTTATGCGCTTCGTAGAGATCGGAAATCCGCTGTAACAGTTTGCTTTCCGCTTCCCAATCTTGGGTCCCTATCTCATCGGTGCCTTTGAAGACCATGTGTTCCAAATAATGCGCAAGACCGGTATTGCTGCTGGGGTCGTAAACCGAACCTGCCCGCACTGGAATGAAGGTTTGGATTTTGGGCTCGTCCGTGTTTTTGCTCAAGTACACCTTAAGGCCATTTTCCAAAGTATACAGCCGTAGTCCCGTGGGGTCGTTCGATACGGTTTCATATATAAATCCATTGGTGTCCTTTTGGGTGGTCGTGTGTACCGTTTCCCCTAAACCTCCCTTACATCCCAATAAAAGAAACATGCAGAAAAAGCCAAGCATCAAGTTTTTTTTCATCTGAAGTGTTTAATGTTATTCCAGTTGGAACGTTCCCATGGGGCGGAAGGTTTCGCGAAAAGCAAAAAATCCATCGACCTAAAAATAGGACCGATGGACGTAATAATATGGTTTATTTGATAAACTTTAACACCGAATGTGGATTATCCCATTACCTCCTTTACCTTTTTGCCAATTTCCGCTGGGGAGTCGACCACATGAATGCCGTGTTCGCGCATGATTTTCTTTTTGGCCTGGGCGGTATCGTCGCTTCCTCCCACAATGGCACCTGCATGGCCCATGGTCCTTCCCGCGGGTGCAGTTTCGCCGGCGATAAAGCCGACCACCGGTTTTTTACTCCCACTGGCCTTGTACCACTTCGCCGCATCGGCTTCCAATTGCCCTCCAATTTCGCCGATCATCACCACACATTCGGTTTCGGGATCGTTGATCAAGAGTTCCACGGCTTCCTTGGTGGTGGTACCGATAATGGGGTCTCCCCCGATGCCAATGGCTGTTGTTATACCCAAACCTTGCCGTACCACCTGGTCAGCTGCCTCATAGGTGAGCGTACCCGACTTGGATACGATCCCCACATTCCCTTTTTTAAAGACAAACCCTGGCATAATGCCCACTTTTGCTTCTTCCGGAGTAATGACACCGGGACAATTGGGGCCCACTAGGCGGCAATCCATATTTTTGATATAGTTGGACGCCTTTACCATGTCTGCCACGGGAATGCCCTCTGTTATCGTGATGATCACCCCGATACCGGCGCTGGCGGCTTCCATAATGGCGTCCGCGGCGAAAGCGGGGGGGACAAAAATAATCGTGGTATCGGCGCCCACTTCGGCGACAGCTTCTTCCACGGTATTAAAAACAGGTTTCCCCAAGTGTTCCTGACCCCCTTTTCCCGGAGTTACCCCACCGACCACATTGGTGCCATATTCAATCATCTGCTCAGCATGGAAGGTCCCTTCACTACCGGTAAAGCCTTGTACAATTATTTTGGAGTTTTTGTTGACTAGAACGCTCATTTTTGAAGTTATTCGTTATTTAGGTATGTTTTTGATTCTTCTTTGGTACTGCGCAAAAATATGGGTTTGAAAAGGATTTCTAAAGGAATCGTTCCTTATTTATTCTTCCAACTTTTTTAAGATCGAGGGAATTTTCTTGATATAGGCCCATTGTTTCAATTTTTCGCGGGATTCCCCCATAGGAGTGCCAAAATAACTTTTCCCGCCCTCGACGGATTTCGTAACCCCTGTCTGCCCCAAAACCACTGCTTTTTCACCTATTGTAATGCCACTGTTAATGCCCACTTGCCCCCATAAGGTAACCTCATCCTCTATCACCACACAGCCGGCAATTCCGGTTTGGGATGCGATCAAGCACTTTTCCCCTATCACGGTATCATGGCCGACGTGCACCTGGTTGTCCAATTTTGTTCCTTTTTTAATGGTCGTGCTTCCCGTGACCCCTTTATCAATGGTGCACAGGGCCCCGATTTCCACATGGTCCTCGAGCACTACCCTTCCGCCCGATGCCAGCTTGTCGAATCCTTCCGGCCTGTTCTTATAATAGAAGGCATCCGAGCCCAAAACCGAACCCGCGTGGACAATGACATGATCCCCAATAACACAGTTGTCGTAAATGGAAACATTGGCGTGGATCAGACAGTGGTCTCCAATGACCACATTGTTCCCGATGAACGTATTCGGTTGGATCACGGTATTTTGGCCGATCTTGGCGGAAGGTGAAATTCCATTGGAAGCGCTCTCAAAGGGCTTAAAAAATTGAATCAATTTTTTGAAGTCGCGAAAAGGATCATCGGAAATCAATAGGGCCTTTCCTTCGGGACATTCTACATTTTTGTTGATCAGCACTACAGAGGCCGCACAATTTAGGGCCTTGTCATAATACTTCGGATGATCTACAAAAACGATATCCCCTTCTTTGACGACATGGATCTCGTTCATCCCCAAAACCGTAAAATCGTCCGAACCCACATATTTGCAACCGATGATGGCCGCTATCTGCTTGAGGGTATGTGGGGTTGGGAATTTCACGCTGAAATGGTTATTGCATTTTCGGTCGTACAATGGATGAATGGGGAAGAGATCAAATCAATTTTTTTTTTGGTTCCAAGCTTTGCCAAGGCGTACTCATTCTTTTACCCGCTCCATATAGGCCCCTTTCTCCGTATCGATTTTGATCCGGTCCCCCTCATTGATGAATAGGGGCACATTAACGGCCGCGCCAGTTTCCACCTTTGCCGGTTTCGTGGCATTGGTAGCCGTATTCCCCTTTACCCCGGGCTCTGTATAGGTGACCTCCAAAATAACACTGGCAGGCATATCCACCGCCAATGGCATGCTGTCCTCCGTATTGAAAAGTACGGTAACCACCTCTCCTTCCTTCAGCAGATCAGGGGCGTCCAAGGCACTTTCCTGAAGCGTGATCTGGTTGTAATCATCGGTGTTCATGAAGTGGTAGGTCTCCCCATCCGAATACAAAAACTGGTAGGAGCGTGTTTCTACTCGGACATCTTCTATTTTATGACCTGCGGAAAAGGTATTGTCCAGTACCTTCCCATTGGTCACACTTTTCAACTTGGTCCTGACAAAAGCGGGGCCTTTACCAGGTTTTACATGCAAAAACTCTATTATTTTATAAATATCGTTGTTGTAGCGAATGCACAATCCTTTTCTAATGTCTGATGTAGATGCCATGGTAAATGGTTATAGTTATTTGCTTATAAAAACAGCTGGTGTCCAGCTAAATTCCCTGCGCCGGTGCAAGACCAGCGGATACTCGGTTCGATCGCTCCCACAATTTAGGTGGTGCTAAAGTACCCTTTCATAATACCGCGTTGCGAATCTCGTATAAATTGCAGGATTTCGTCCCTTTCCGGGGTAGCCTCCATTTCGGCCTCAATAATCTGTACCGCCTGCGTGTTGTTGTAATTTTTTTGATATAGGATCCTGTAAATATTCTGGACTTCCCGAATCTTTTCGGACACAAATCCCCTTCTTCGCAGTCCCACTGAATTGATCCCCACATAAGACAGGGGCTCCCTTGCCGCCTTGACATAGGGAGGCACATCTTTGCGTACCAAGGACCCGCCGGTAACGAACGCATGCTGTCCGACCGACACGAACTGGTGCACGGCCACCAGCCCGGCCAGGATAACATTGTCACCTATGGTAACGTGCCCGGCCAAAGTGGAGTTGTTCGAAAATATACAGTTGTCGCCCACCAAACAATCATGGGCCACATGGCAATAGGCCATAATTAAGCAATTCTTGCCAATTACCGTCTTGTTCCTGTCGGATGTCCCTTTGTGAATGGTGGCGCATTCCCTTATCGTGGTATTGTTCCCAATGGTCACTGTAGTGTCCTCCCCGTCGTATTTCAAATCTTGGGGAGGTGCCGAAATCACGGCACCTGGGAAAATATTGCAATTCTTCCCTATTCGCGCGCCCTCCATTATGGTAACGTTGGAACCGATCCAAGTACCATCCCCAATGGTTACATTATTGTGAATCGTGGTGAAAGGTTCCACCACTACGTTTTTTGCAATTTTGGCACCTGGGTGGATATAGGCAAGCGGTTGGTTCATGCTATGTTCTTTTAACGATTTGGGCCATCATTTCCGCCTCGCATACCAATTTGTCGTTGGCATAGGCATAGGCCTGCATATGACAGATACCCCTTCGGATGGGGGAAATGAGGCTACAGTGAAAAATCAGGGTATCGCCCGGCAATACCTTCTGCTTGAATTTCACATTGTCAATCTTCATGAACAGGGTGAGGTAATTTTCCGGATCTGGAACCGTGCTCAGTACCAGAATCCCTCCGGTCTGTGCCATGGCCTCTACCTGAAGAACACCTGGCATTACCGGTGCGCCGGGAAAGTGGCCCACGAAAAAAGGCTCGTTCATGGTTACATTCTTCATCCCTACCACATGGCTTTCGGTGAGCTCTAAAATTCTATCGATAAGCAGAAATGGGGGCCTGTGCGGTAACATGGCCATAATCTGGTGGATGTCCATCAAGGGGGGCTGGCTCAAATTGAACTTTGGCACACTGTTCCTCTTTTCATGTTTGATGATCTTGGACAGTTTCTTGGCAAACTGGGTGTTGACAAAATGGCCCGGTTTATTGGCAATTACCTTACCGCGGATACGGGTGCCCGCCAAGGCAAGGTCTCCAATAACATCGAGCAATTTATGACGTGCGGCCTCGTTGGGCTGGTGCAGGGTCAGGTTGTCCAGAATACCGTTGGGTTTGACCGACAGTTTTTCCTTGCCAAAAGCCTTTTCCAATTTTTTCATGGTGGTATCGGAAATCTCCTTATCGACATACACAATGGCGTTGTTCAGATCTCCTCCTTTGATCAGTCCATTTTCCAAGAGCATTTCCAGCTCGTGCAAGAAACTAAAAGTGCGGGCATTGGCAATCTCCGTTTTGAAGTCTTCCAAATGCTCCAAGGTAGCGTTCTGGGTGCCCAATACCTTGGTGCCAAAATCGACCATGGTGGTCACTTGGTATTCATTCGAGGGGATAACGGTGATCTCACTCCCGGTAGCTTCATCCTTATAATTGATGACCTCCTTTACGACGTACTCTTCGCAGTCGGCCTCCTGTTCCACTGCTCCCACGATCTCCAGGGCCTCGACAAAATATTTCGAAGACCCGTCCATAATAGGAGGTTCCGGAGAGTCGAGCTCGATCATAACATTGTCGATACCCATTCCCACCAATGCGGCCAGCACATGTTCGGAAGTTTGGATCTTTACCCCCCTCTTTTCGAGGTTGGTCCCGCGCTGCGTGTTCACCACGTAGTTGGCATCGGCCTCGATAATGGGTTCCCCCTCCAGGTCGACGCGCTTGAAGGCATAACCATGGTTTTCGGGTGCGGGAACGAATTTCATGGTCACATCCTCACCTGTATGAAGGCCTACCCCTTTAAGGATCACCTCCTTCGCAATGGTCCTTTGTTTCATCTTTTCACTACTCACTGTCCATTTTTTTTTCCAGTTCGTTGATTCTGTTCTCTATCTTGGTCAGGTTTTTAAAATGCACGTACGATTTGTTATAATCCCCGTAATTGAGCGCAGGTGACCCCTGCAACACCTCATCATCCTTAACGTTTCTTCCAATACCGGACTGTGCCTGTATCTTTACCCGATCCCCGATCGTGATATGCCCTACAATGCCCACCTGTCCACCAATCATGCAGTTCTTGCCGATCTTGGTCGATCCGGCCACCCCGGTCTGGGCAGCTATAACGGTATGTTCGCCAATTTCAACATTGTGCGCGATCTGTATTTGGTTGTCCAATTTTACGCCCTGCCTCAGAACGGTCGACCCAAGGGTGGCCCGGTCTATGGTCGTGCCGGCGCCCACGTCGACATTGTCTTCCAAAATTACGTTCCCGGTCTGGGGAATTTTACTGAAAACCCCCTCATCATTGGGGGCAAACCCAAAACCGTCGGCCCCTACCACCGCACCACTGTGCACCACACAATTGTTCCCAATGACCGTTTCCGAATAAATCTTCGCCCCGGCAAAGACAATAACATTGTTGCCCATCGTCACATTGTCCCCTATATATACATTCGGATAGATCTTCACATCATCACCCAGACGGACATTGTTTCCCAGGTAGGAAAATGCCCCTAGGTACAACCCCTTTCCATATGCGGCGGAATCTGACATGAAGACCGGGTTCTCAATACCCATTTTGTTGTTCTTCACCTGATTGTAGTACTCCAAAAGTTTGGAGAACGATTTATAGGCATCATCGACCTTGATAAGGGTCGTGGCCAGATTCTGATCCGGCACGAAATCCTTGTTGACTATGGTAATCGATGCCTTGGTCGTGTATATGTGGGAGGTGTATTTAGGATTGGCCAAAAAAGTCAGGGAACCTTGTTCCCCTTCCTCGATTTTAGCAAGCTTATGAACGGGGATGTCCGGGTTTCCCTCCAACTCACCCTCTAAAATGCCCGCAATTTGACCTGCCGTAAAAATCATGGTGACAAAAGTAAGAAAAATTGTTAAGCGGATTAAAATTGAACCAATTTCTAAATGATGTAGAACGATCCTTCAGAAAGCCCACTTCCTTTCGGATATTCAAGACTTGGGGTAGCACATATAATGTTTGGTCACTGTTTTCGAAAGGGCCCTCAGGTTCAAATGGTCCGAAGCCTTCGCCACATCGATCAGTTTTCCATTGTTCCTAAGGATATTGATGTTCTGTTTATCGCGGTCATAAGCCCTATTTTCAATGGTATCGGAAAAAACGAAATAAGCGGTCTCCGCATCGGTGAGTCCGTGTTTTTCCTTGAATTCCCCAAAACGTCTTTCCAATTTCTCGGTATTTATGGGTTTGTTCTTTAGCTTAATGTCCAAAAGCTTGCGGTCCAGGAGCCTTTCGCATAACCTGGACAACACAAAATCAGGATGGTGCCGCCATTGCTTCAAAGCGGCCAAAATATCCACATCGTCCAGAAGGGAAAACCGCTTCAATACCTCCAAGTCGAAGTCCTCCTTGGATACCCTTTGCGCCAGAAAGTACATCAAGGTACCGCTACCCCCCAGCTTTTCACCTGAAGTAACCAGTTCTTTGGCCCTTTTCAAGGTCCTGATCAGCAATTGTTCCGCAACTAGGCCCGTTTTGTGCAAATAGACCTGCCAGTACATAAAGCGCCTTGCCATCAGGAATTTTTCCACGGAATAGATCCCCTTTTCCTCGACCACCAGTTCCCCGTCATACACGTTCAACATGCTTATGAGCCTTTCCGCGTTTATATTGCCCTCGGCAACCCCGGTATAGAAACTGTCACGTTTTAGGTAGTCCATCCGATCCATGTCCAACTGACTTGAAACCAGTTGGTTCAAGAAAGGCTTGCTGTGGCTTCCATTGAAAATGGCAATGGCCGTAGTTAAACTTCCGTTAAACTTATCGTTCAGGGCCCTCATAAAAAGTAGCGATATCTGTTCATGGTTGATATTCTCCACGATACTGTGTTCCATCGCATGGGAAAACGGTCCGTGCCCTATATCGTGAAGCAAAATGGCGACCAGGAGCCCTTCCTCCTCTTCACTGCTGATGGCAACTCCTTTGAAACGAAGTACTTGTATGGCCTGTTGCATAAGGTGCATTCCCCCAAGGGCGTGGTGAAAACGGGTATGGTGCGCCCCCGGATAGACCAGATAGGAAAGTCCCATTTGTGAAATCCGCCTCAAGCGTTGAAAATAAGGGTGGGCTATCAGATCAAAAACAAGTGTATTGGGAATTCCAATAAATCCGTAAATTGGATCATTAAAAATTTTAAGTTTTCTGGATGGCGTCAAATCTACGTACTTTTGAAAGGCTCCGACAGGGAAACCAAGCAACAAAGTTATGCAATTGGATCGAGATCCCAGGTGCAGCACCGTGAGGGGGAGATGGATTTGAAAATTTCTGAAAATGGCCCGAATCGAGTTTCGTAAAACAAATGGTACATGAACAAAATATCCATACTTTGGGTCGACGATGAAATCGACCTTTTAAAGCCCCATATTCTTTTTTTGGAAGGGAAGAACTACGAAGTGATTAGGTGCCGAAGCGGACAGGAAGCCTTGGAAGAGCTTACGAAAAGCCGCGTGGACATCGTCTTTTTGGACGAGAACATGCCCGGTATTTCCGGTCTGGAAACCTTGAACGAGATCAAAGTGATGAACGCTTCCCTTCCCGTGGTCATGATCACGAAGAGCGAGGAAGAGTTTATTATGGAAGAGGCCATTGGCTCCAAGATCGCGGATTACCTGATCAAGCCGGTAAACCCGAACCAAATTCTGTTGTCCCTCAAGAAAAATTTGGACCACTCCCGCCTGGTCTCCGAAAAGACGACCAGCAACTACCAGCAGGAATTCCGAAAAATCGCCATGGACCTATCCATGGTAAACACCCATGAAGAGTGGACCAGCCTCTACCGGAAATTGATCTACTGGGAACTACAACTGGAGGAGATCGAAGATGCCAGTATGTTCGAGATTTTGGAATCCCAAAAGACCGAGGCCAACCAGCAGTTCGGCAAGTTCGTGGAACGCCATTACGAAAACTGGTTCAAAGACAACGACGGCCCGGTAATGTCGCATACCCTCTTTAAGGAAAAGGTGTTCCCCGAGCTACAGGACGACCCAACACTTTTGGTGGTCATTGACAATTTGAGGTACGATCAATGGTATGCTTTTGAAGATACGGTGGGCAGTTTTTATACAAAATCCAGGGAAGAATCGTATTTCAGTATCCTTCCAACTGCCACGCAGTATGCTCGGAACGCGATATTCTCGGGCCTCACCCCATTGGATATGGAGAAAAAATACCCGGATTGGTGGAAAAACGATACCGATGAAGGGGGGAAAAACTTGTTCGAGGATAAATTTTTGGGGGAGCAGGTCAAACGACTGGGACTCGATATCAAATGGGAATACCATAAAATTAGCAGTTTAAAACAGGGCAAACACCTGTCCCAGAACTTTAGGTCACAAAAAAACAACGATCTTACCGTGATCGTCTACAACTTTGTGGATATGCTCTCCCACTCCAAGACCGAGATGGAGGTGATCAAAGAACTGGCCAGTAACGACAAGGCCTATAGGTCGTTGACCCAGAGCTGGTTCAAAAACTCACCCCTACTGGAGATCATACAACAAGCGCAGTCCATGGGAATGAAACTGATCATTACCACCGATCATGGCACCATTAACGTAAAACAGCCTTCCAAGGTGATCGGCGATAAGGAAACAAGCTTGAACCTTCGCTATAAAACCGGACGCAGTCTTACCTATGAGGAAAAAGACGTGTTGGAGGCCAAGGACCCCAGGAGCATTTATCTGCCCAGTATCAACATGAGCAGTTCCTTTATCTTTGCCAAAAACGATCTGTTCTTTGCCTACCCCAATAATTACAACCACTACGTGAGCTATTACCGGAATACCTATCAGCATGGTGGGGTTTCGCTGGAGGAGATGATCATCCCTTTCGTTGTTCTCCGTCCAAGGTAGCGGGCCACTTTCGGAAAGTGCGTGGAAAACCGGGCCCTGGTCCTACCCAACGTGCGATTCCGAATACGGGGACCGGAAAAAGCTTGCCGCACGTTTTCCAAATTCCCGTCGCTGTCCTATTTTAGCCAAAAATTGCAGTTATACCGCACCAAGGCGTATTTTTGACATCCCATGCAAATGGCAAGAACAAGGAAGAAGAATGGACCGTAATTACAGTGAAGACCAAATTCATGAGGTCGCCAGGGACCTTATTGCACAAGTGCGTTCAAAAGTATTTTGCCTTTATGGGGAAATGGGTTCCGGCAAGACTACCTTGATCAAGGCCCTAGTAAAGGAATTGGGCGGTATCGACCGGGGCAGCAGCCCCACTTTTGGAATCGTCAACGAGTACCAGGACCGGGACGGACGGCTCCTGGGTTTCCATTTTGATTTTTATCGCCTGGAGGATGAAATGGAGGCCTTCGATCTTGGTTTCGAAGATTATCTGGCCCAAGATGCCTGGGTTTTTATAGAATGGCCGGAAAAAATTGCTTCCTTGATTCCGGAGGGTGCCGCCAAGGTCTGCCTAGATGTGGTGGACGAGATCAACCGAAAGCTGACAATAGCATAGACTTCCCATCTCCTCCCTTTGGACAAGACCTACAAACCCAAGGGGCAATTTTATTTTTCGGCCACAAACGTTTTGCCAAAATTTTTATTGCTTATTTTTCGATGAATGACCAAAAATTCGATGAAATCATCAATTTTTCCGTTAAAGTGTAAATTTTTAACGTTTAAATGCACCTTCTTACGAGTATATTTCCTACTTTTAGGCAGAATAAATATCCAATTTCTAACTAAAAACCCCTAATGAAAATGAAAAGACTTGTTTTTGGCCTTTTGGCATGTGTGACCCTTTTAGCCGTTTCGTGTGAATCAAATACCGCTGAGGACGATCAGTTGTATGAAGATGGAGTTGACAAAACCCTGATCACAAAAAGCAATAAAAGGAAGTAAAAAATCCACAATTTTAGAAAAAAATCAAGGGGCAATCAATAAATTGCCCTTTTTTTCGTTGAGATTAGTATTACGATTTTCTAAGTACGTATGCTAATGGCGAAAAAAGTTCCCGAAAGTAGAAAGAAAGCCAGAAAAAGAATCATTATCGAGTCTTTCCTGGTTGTTTTTGTCGTGTTGTCGCCCTTCTTCTTTAAGATGCACGAGTACTTTTCCAGTGATCCGGAAGCGACAATAAATATCCTGGGATATATCATCGATAGAAACGGATTTGCCAACCTGAGCATTTATGCCTGGTTTATGCTGGGCAAAGTGGTTCCCCTATACCTTTTTGTAATATGGTTCTTCACCTGTAAGCACTGGTGGTACCACGCCATATTGATACCGATTACCATGTACGCCTTTCAGATCTTTGAGGTGATCTTCTCGGATGACAGGTATGTGGACACCGATAATCTTCTGTGGTTGCTTCCCGTATGTATGGTGGTCATTCCCATCGTGTATTTTATTCGGATAAAACTTTATGACAAGTACGTACATGGCATTGATCTAGAGGCCATGGAGGAAGAGCTCAGGGTGCTCAAGGCCAAGCAGGGCAAACAGGGTGTTCCTCCCAGTGATGAAGAACAACAGCCCCAAAACACAGAATTTCAGACCCTGTCCGAGAAGTTGGATCAAAAACTCTCCACCCAAAACCTGGAGCTCGGTTTTAAACAATTTCAGCACAATCTTAAAAATTGGCTGCACCTCAAATTTTAGAAACCTGCCCACCCGTTCGAAAATCGGATATGCTGCAAGGCCATTTCGGTCATTTGTCAATGGCTGCCCTACCGTCCGTTTCCAATACCACGGCCCTACCAGTTTCATTTAATTATTTGTAATTTTACTCGAAATGTCGGCCGCTCGGCAAGAAGTATCCCTTATGAATCAACCTAGCTCGCCCTTTAGCAAACAGCAGTTGCTCCCCCAGGAGGAAACCCTGGAGGTATTGAAACAGAAAAGAGAATTGTTCATTGGGCTTCCGAAGGAAAACCAGTACCAGGAACAGCGCATATGCCTGACCCCGGATGCGGTCAATGCCATTACCTCGCACGGTCATCGTGTATTGATCGAGGCAGGGGCCGGGGAAGGGGCACATTTTTCAGACCTTGATTATACCAATGCCGGGGCCGAGATCTCGCGGGATACCAAAAAAGTTTTTGGCTGTCCTTTACTGCTGAAGGTAGAGCCGCCCACCTTGGCGGAAATAGAACTCTTAAACCCCCAGGCTACGGTTATTTCGGCCTTGCAGATCAAAACACAGGACAAACTCTATTTTGAGCATTTGGCAAAAAAAAGGGTTACGGCGATCGCCTTTGAGTATATCAAGGATGACGATGGCAAGTATCCGGCCGTTCGGTCCCTAAGTGAAATAGCGGGAATTTCCTCGGTGCTGATCGCTTCGGAAATTATGGCGGCAACGAATAACGGCAACGGCCTCATGTTCGGGAATATCAGTGGAGTGCCGCCGGTTGAAGTGGTAATTATCGGTGCGGGTACCGTGGGGGAGTTTGCGGCAAGATCGGCCATCGGGCTTGGCGCCAACGTGAAAATTTTTGACAATTCCATCACCAAACTCCGAAATATCCAATCCAACCTTCGACAAACGGTCTATACCTCTACCCTACAGCCCAAGAATTTGTTGAAATCGCTCAAAAGATGCGATGTGGCCATAGGGGCCATACGGGGAAAAGATCGGTCGCCCATAGTGGTGTCCAGCAGCATGGTCGAACATATGAAGAAGGGGGCGGTGGTCATCGATGTCAGCATCGATATGGGGGGCTGTTTCGAAACCACTGAGGTCACCAACCACAACAAGCCGACCATTGAGAAATTTGGGGTCATTCATTATGGAGTACCGAACATTCCGTCACGATATCCCAAAACAGCTTCCGTATCGATAAGCAATATCTTTACTCCTTACCTGTTGAAGCTCGGCGAGGAAGGCGGGTTGGAAAATTCATTGCGCTTTGACAGGGGCCTTCGCAACGGACTGTATATGTACCACGGGATCCTCACCAACAAATCGGTGGGTGAATGGTTCGACCTCCAGTACAGTGATATCAACTTTCTTATCTTTTGATTTATGCTTGGATTAGATTACGTTTGCACTTTACGCAAACATGGCCCCAGTGGAATGCAGTTGACAATTAACCCAATACCTTGACAAGATGGCCTTTCTAAAACGTCTGGGGTTTTATTTGGTGGGACTCTCTATCGGCATTGTTTTTTTAACACTCTTTTTCAAGAAGAAGTCGGAAGAATCAGGAGCAAGCTTTTGCTATTTTCCCAACTGCCGGACCCTAAAGGATATCCGCTCCAAAACCATTTCCTATTCCGATGAGGTGAATGGCCTGCTTCTGGACAAACAGATCGACTCGAGCAATATCAACGCTTTTTTAATCGATGGAGAGGTTGACTTCGGCAGGAGCGATACACGGTCCGAACCCTGTAAAACGTATTTTATCGAGGGACAGGTCAACAAAAGGGAAGCCGTGCTCAAGGTCAGAAACTGTGCATCCAAGGCCTTTGTCGAAAGCATTGTCTTTTAGTTGGGTGGCGGGCACTGCCCAATTGGGCCAAAGAAAGTACTCCCGTAGATCCAGCACCGACCTGCGCTAGATTTTCCTCCTTTTCCGCTCTTTTTTCAATAGTGACAGTTCCCGTGTGGTCTGCCCCGCCACGGAAGTGTTCTCCTCGGCCCTGCGGATCAGATAGGGCATTACGTCACGGACCGGGCCAAAGGGCAGGTACTTGGCAACATTGTAATTCTTGTTCGCCAGGTTAAAGGAAATATGGTCGCTCATTCCGTACAATTGTCCAAACCAGATCCTGGGGTCGTCATTTGGTACATTATGTTGTCGCATTAATGCCATCAATGCATAGGTACTGGCCTCATTGTGCGTTCCTGCGAATATCGAAATTGCATCCAGATGCTCCACCATATACTGCACGGCCGCATCAAAATTGTCATCGCTCTCCTTTTTGGAGGCGCAGATGGGACTGGCATACCCTTTTCGCTCTGCCCTTTCATTTTCCTTTTCCATATAGGCTCCCCGTACAACCTTCATCCCGATCTTAAAACCCTCGGTCCTGGCCTTCTGGTGGAGCATCCTCAGATAGTCCATACGGTCCCAACGGTACATTTGCAATGTGTTGAACACGATTGCTTTTTCCTTATTGTATTTGCGCATCATTTGCTCTACCAACATGTCGGCGGCATCCTGCATCCAACTTTCTTCGGCATCGATCAAGAGGGAAACATCCAAGTCGAACGCTTTTTGGCAGGTCTGGTCAAAACGGGCCACGACCCTGTCCCATTCTTTTTTTTCGAAGGCCTTCAACGCTTTCCCCTCCCCTATTTTTTTGAACAGGGCAAAACGGCCAAAGCCGGTGGGCTTAAAGACCGCAAAGGGAATGGCCTCCTTTTCCTTCACAAAATCCAACACTTTTAAAACTTTTTGCAAGGTATTGTCCAAGGGGTCTTCATCATCCTTCCCCTCTACCGAATAATCCAGTACGGAGCACACGTGTTTGCCCCACATTTTATCGACCACGGGCATACAATCCTCTTCGCTCACCCCCCCGCAAAAGTGATCGAACACTGTGGCCCGAATAAGTCCGTCCACGGGTAAATGGGCCTTGATCGCAAAATTGGTCATCGCCGTGCCAATGCGGACCAACGGTTCATTGGCTATCATTTTGAACAAAAAATAGGCGCGCTCCAGCTCCGAATCGGATTTTAGCGAAAAGGCGGTGGCGGTATCTTCAAAAATTCGGGTCATCTGTGTTTTTTTTTCCAAACCCAAATATAAACACCCCAAAAGTATTCCTATCAATAAAAATTACCTTTATTTTGTGTCCTTGACGACCCTGTTTCCCCCATTTGGGAAACGGCAATGAAAAGAAGCCTTCAATGGAATCGATTACCACATCCACATATGCCGTTCATTTCAACGAGACTGCCCATACGACTTTAAATGGCCATCTCGCCGCGGCGAACTATTCAAAGATCTTTGTGCTCGTAGACGAAAACACGCATGAACACTGCCTTCCAAAATTTTTGGCCCAAGTAACCGGGGATCACGACTTTGAGATCATCGAAATAGCATCGGGCGAGGTACACAAAAACATCGCCACCTGCACACAGGTCTGGGAGGTGCTTTCGGAACTGGATGCCGATCGGAAAAGTGCCATGATCAACCTCGGTGGCGGAGTGATAACCGACCTTGGGGGCTTTGTGGCCTCTTGCTTCAAGCGGGGCATAGATTTCATCAATGTTCCCACCACGCTGTTGTCCATGGTCGATGCTTCCTTGGGTGGGAAGACGGGCGTGGACCTGGGGCCCTTAAAAAATCAGGTAGGGGTCATCAACCAACCGGAAATGGTATTGGTCATCACAGATTTTCTTGAGACCTTGGACCAGCGGCAGTTGCAGAGCGGTTTTGCGGAAATGCTGAAGCACGGCCTGATCCGAGATCGAAAATACTGGAACGAACTCAAGGAAATGGTAGATTTCAATGAGATCGACCGGTTGATCTATGACTCTGTGGCAATAAAAAATGAGGTGGTATTGCAAGATCCCACCGAACAGAACCTGCGCAAAATTCTGAATTTCGGCCATACCCTGGGCCATGCCATCGAATCGTATTTTTTGGAAAGCACGGCACACGAGCTTTTGCTGCACGGGGAGGCCATTGCGGCGGGCATGGTATTGGAAGCTTGGCTCTCCCACCGATTGAAGGGCCTGTCCGCGGATGATCTTCAGGATATCAAATCCGCTTTTCTGGGACGCTACGCCAAAGTACACTTCTCGAAACAAGATATTGAAGCCATCCTGTCCCTGCTTAAATTCGACAAGAAAAATTCCCATGGCAATATTAATTTTGTACTGCTAAAGACCATCGGGGAAACGGCCATCGATGTTAAAATAGACAACGATTTATTGCACCAGGCCTTTTCTTACTACTCCGAATAACCCCTACGTATACTAAAATCCACGTTTGACAACTCTTTGGGCAGACCAAAGAAAAAATTATATAGCTTAGGTTCAAGAATCAAAGGGCCATTGGCTCCCAAATCGAATAAACATAATCCCCTTCCCGAAGGGCCTAAGTAACCTACTTATGATACGCAGACTTGTTGATTACAAAAAGCTCGACCATGAACTGGCGGCTTTATTGATTGAAACGTATCCGGACGGGTACGGAGACGACGACATCATTGCCTTTAAAAATGCCCATGGCGAATACGTTGAGGCAGTGGAAATTAAGACGGAGGATACCATGTACCTGGTAAAAATCAGTAAAAGTTTGGCCAATTTCATCTCGAATTTCGAGGACAATATGGAAAGGGAACTTGAAGACAAGCCCGAACCGGTCCTGGAAGAGGTGGATTCTTTGGACATGGATCCGGATCTGTCGGTCGACAACGATGTTGAGGAAGATATTGAAGGGGAGTGATCGCTATAGGTACCGCTCCCGAACCATGTTACGGTGATACCTCTGGTGGCCACAGATGACAAAGCCCAATTTGGCAACACTCCATTCCGTATCGCTGGCCATCCCCGTTAGTTCCAACGCCTCCGGCTCCAGGTTCGAAAACAAGGTCAAGGTAGCCATGCGAACCGCCCCATATTCCTGTATCAGACTATCTTTTGACCGTACTGCCGGACTGGATCCCTTTAGGTATACATCCTGATCGAATCCGGGCAAAGGCGTTCTGTCCCCACGTGAAAATCGAAGTGCGCGATGTTGAAAAACCCGCTCGGCATCAAAAATGTGCATCAATACTTGCGCCACGGTCCATTTTCCATCCGCGTAGGCAAAATGGAGCTTTGCTTCCGGTATGTTCGCTATGAATTTAGGGAAATTCGCGTACTGGCGCCGCAGCATATCCATAAGTTCGACCCCTTCTCCCAACACATCGATATACGTTTTGTAAAACGGCGCGGGGTCGGTAAACTTTAAATCTGAAGTTGTCATAGCCATTTGGGTCAAAAAATCCCAAAAGACCGGGGCCTTTCAGGATTTTAATATAGTGTTCAACAGTTCTTTTTACAGTTCATTGAAAATCATGTGCATCAAACGTTTTTTGTCGTTGATGCTCTCTTCCAAAGAAATCATGGTCTCCGTTCTACTAATGCCCTCGATATCATCTATTTGAAAGATAATATTCTTGGCGTGGTTCGTATCCCTTGCCCGAATCTTGCAAAAGATATTGAATTTTCCCGTAGTGATATGCGCTACCGTAACATTTGGAATCTGTTCCAATCGCTCCAAAACAAATTTGGTCTGATGCGTCTTCTCCAAAAAGATGCCCACATAGGCGATAAAGGCGTAACCGAGCTTCACGTAGTCCAAGGTCAGCGACGATCCCTTGACAATTCCGGCGTCTTCCATTTTCTTTACCCTGACATGAACCGTGCCCGCGGAAATCAACAATCGTTTTGCGATATCCGTAAACGGAGTTCTGGTGTTATCGATCAACATATCCAGAATTTGGTGGTCAATTTCGTCCAATTTAACTTTCGCCATTACAATAATATTTTGACCAAAAGTAAAAAATTAAGAAAATATATTCAGCAAATCTTGGATATTTTTAACAAAAACGTAATATATCACTGAATTTATAAACAATCAGGTAACCGTTTATATGACAGATTCGCTCCAGAAAGGCAGTCGGTTTAGGTCCTCTAGGTCGTCCTGATCGGCACAGTCGTAGTTTTGGTGTCCAAAATAACGATCCGGATCAATTACTTCCGGGTCGTTCGGTTTGAAATGCACGGTGCCCGAATTCAATGTTTCCCGAAATAAAATTCCCCAAGCAGTTTTGGAAGGGTATTGGGCCTTGGCCAGATGCACATTTCGAATCACTATATCGAAGAACTGTTTTCGATTTTCCGGAATCTCGAAATAGGCCGCCCGGGCATATTGTCCAATTTGCCCTTCTGATATGGTGTGAAGTGCTTTCAACAGCGCAAGAAAGATCAGTTCCCGTGTTTTCTCCCTTTGATAATCATTTGGAAAGTGGCCCGCCTCAAACAATAGGGTCGGGGTTCCAAGCATTTGAAAGGTATCGCCCACACAATTTACATTGAAAGCGTCATCGTACCGGCCCACTTGGCCCGGAATGACCGTTTGCAAGCTCTGATTCATGGCCGCGATAAGTCGCATGCTCGTTTCCCTGCTGTTTGAAATGCTCCGTTCCTCATCATGGGCGGGCGCCAAAAACGAAACCGTGGCGGGCCGGTCGGTGTCGCCAACGTTGAAAATGGTACGCTGGTCATGGAGGTTGAAGCAAAAATCGGGCTTGAAGTCCTCATAAACGTGGTGCAGTACCCTACTCTCCGGCTGGCTTCTGTCCAGGGCGTCCCGGTTCAGATCCACACCTTTGGCATTTGCCCTGGTATACGCCTCCGCCCCATCCGGGTTCAGCATGGGAATGATCTGCAGGGTACAGTGCCGTAGAATGGACTTTCCCAACCCCTCATCCGAACCCAAAAAATTTAGAAGGTCCAATACCGCCTTGGTGGTGGTGCTTTCATTGCCGTGCATTTGCGACCACATCAAAACCCTTAACGGACCAGAACCCATCTGGATGGCCTGAATTGACCTTCCCTCTACGGACGCCCCAACACCATGAACCGAAAACGGTTTATCCGCTTGCTGGAAAAACTGTTGGATTTGCGAATGGGTCACATACCGCCCCCCTATGGAATTTTCCTTTATCGATGCATGGGCTGCTAGCGGAATGGGCATGGGCTTGTCTGTTTGAAGTGCAAAAATACCATCAATATAAATTACATGTGTAAACAGTGAATGTTACAATTGTATAAGCCATCGGTTCGGGGGAGCGGGCTTGGAGGTACATTTGTAAACTCTTTTATTTCTTGTTTTTCGTGTTCATTACAATATATTAAAAACCAGTTATTTGAATGTCATTTATTCAATGATAAGTAACGATATTTATGGGTGAATAGCATTGATTTTGGATTAAGATCTTACAAAATTTTGTATGTTTGAAAAAATCTTGTTACAATGGTAAACACCGAAGATTTTGTAAGGCGATTGGAAAGGATCCTGCAGTATTACGGCCTTTCCGCTTCGGTTTTTGCAGATAAGATAGCGGTGCAGCGTTCCAGCATTTCGCACCTGCTTTCGGGCAGGAACAAGCCCAGTCTTGATTTTGTGCTGAAGGTGGTCAAAACATTTCCAGAGGTCAACTTGTATTGGCTGCTCAACGGCAAGGGAAGTTTTCCCTCCGAAACCACAAATGCCGACCCCGCTCCTACCCAAACCCTAACAACTACTGAAAAGTTACCGCTGGGAGGTTCCGGTTCTGGTAAATCCATTGAAAAGATCATTATTTTTTATTCCGATGGAAGTTTTAAGTCCTATCATGGTAAATAACCCTCAATTTTTTTAATTTGCAGCGATGATTCGCAAAGCATTCCCTTACCTACTTCTTCCCTTGCTATGGACCTCCTGTTATCAACCGGAAAGGAAGTGTGCGGACTACAGGACTGGAACTTTTCAATTTAAATACGTTGTGGACGGGGTCGGGAAAGAAGGAAGGTTTACACGGGACAGCCTGTACAGTGTGGAATACTACGACAACAAGGTCGACAGCGCCACAGTACGGTGGATCAACGACTGCGAGTTTGTCTTGAAGGACGTCAAAAACAAAGGGTCCGTGCACTTCAAAATTTTACATACCACGGACTCAAGTTATACTTTCGAATACCGAAACGCTATCAATGACCCCAGCAAAAAATTGATCGTTCAGCGGGGAACCGCAGTAAAAACCAAATAGACCATGTTTGAAATCTTCTCTAGTCCAGATGCTTGGATTGCCCTGCTCACACTTACTTTCTTAGAAATTGTCCTGGGTATCGATAACATTATTTTTATCTCCATTGCTGCGGGAAAACTGGAAAAGAACCAGCGTCGCAAGGCGACCAATGTCGGTTTGGTCCTCGCCATGGTCATGCGGATCGTATTGCTGTTCGGCATTTCGCTCCTCACCTCCATGAAAAAACCATTCTGGATGATCGATACCGATTGGGTTTCAGGGGGTATCAGTGGACAGGCGTTGATCTTGTTCGCGGGTGGGCTGTTCTTGCTGTACAAGAGCACCAAGGAAATACATGAAAAAGTGGAGGACAAGGGCCATGACGAGCGGGAGGTCAAAAAAGCGCGTTCCACCTCACTGACCAACGCCATCGTTCAAATTACGGTGATCAATATTGTATTTTCCTTCGATTCCATCCTCACCGCCATCGGTATGACCAACGGCATCTCCCCCAACCCCAACGATGCTTTGGTACTCATGGTAGTGGCCGTGGTAATTTCGGTGATCATCATGATGTTGTTCGCCAACCCGGTAGGGGAATTTGTGAACAAACACCCTTCCATCCAGATTTTGGGCCTTTCTTTTTTGATCCTCATTGGCTTTATGCTCATCGCGGAGGCCGCCCATTTGGGTCATTTGATCGTCTTTGGCAACGAAATAGGGGTGATTCCGAAAGGGTACCTTTACTTTGCGATCGCGTTCTCCCTAATGGTGGAGTTCTTCGACCTGCGAATGAAAAAAAACAAGCAGACGGTCATGGATGAGGTCGAGGAATAGTTTTTTGTATTTCCCTTAAAACCAGATGACAACATTCCCTCAAGTGTACTGTTTAATTAAAATTGTTCGCAAGACCGTTCCCCAACCGGGCATTTGCAATAAGGAAGTAAAATGTTGCTGGACCCATTTCCCGAACCGGAGAAAAGGACACCGGATTGCATAGGTTTAGCTTGGCAAACTGCCCATATGGAAAAAGAAGATAAAATCCCCGATATTATATTGACCTGGATTTGAAAACAGGGCATGTACTCCAGTGGAACCACGACCAATGGGGTATGCTGGCGTTGCGAAGGTCAACGGAACGCACACAGCATCCAAGGAGCAGTAAATTGAAAGGAAATACCCAAGGTCCAAAAAACAGATAAATCCCTGTAGCACTTCCCCTAAAAGAGGAGCTTTTTTGGAAAATGTCCGACCCCTGATCCGACATCGCGGATATGGGCCGCACGGGCCTTGAAATTGGATGGAAGCAGCTAAACAGGGAAGGATTTGGATTTGATCGGCTTGGGGCTTCGCGCTTTCAATTCGGTCGGCTAAATGCCACCTCTGGATTTTTTAACTTCTGCTCACGAAACAAACGTTGTTGTTGTTTTACCGTCAAGGTACTGCCGTCATGGCTCCAGCCCGGAGGACCAAAGACGTACATTAGTTTATCAGAAATCTTCGGAGACTTTTTCATGTCGTTCCAGATGTCCTTGAACTCGTGTGTAAGGATAACCAAGGGGTTATGGGAATTGGGAGAATGGATCACACCGTACTTCACGTCAACGGTATCGTCCAATTCCTTCCAGGTACCGAACAACTTGTCAAAAATGTTCAGGAACCCTCCATGGTTTTTATCCAAATATTCCACATTCTGTGCGTGGTGTACTTGGTGCATGGTATGGGTATTGAAGATTTTCTCGATAATGCCCATTTTCGGGACATACACGGAGTGCAGTTGAAATTGCCATAAGGCTTCGATCCCCAAGGCCACCACTACCATTTCTGGTGGAAACCCTATCGCCGGCATCCACATGTAGAATAACGGTTTGTACAGGATAGTGAACCATCCGTTGCGGACCGCGGTCCCCAAATTATAATTATCGGAAGAATGGTGCACGATATGCGCCGCCCATAGAATCCTGATTTCGTGGTTGGCCCTGTGAAACCAATAGTAGGTGAAATCATCGGCCAATTGGCAGAGCAACCATATGTACCAGGCATACCCAAAGGAAGTGTATCCCAACAGATTGGTACGCACCCCATCTACCTCAGGATTGAAGAACTCGTAGGTGTAGTTAAATAGCACTACGGCAAAGACGACCTTGAACAAGGGGCCTATAATCGCTGAGCCCACACCCATGGCCCCACTTGCGAAAAGGTCCTTCCATTCGTACAAATGGTCATCTCCATGGGTTTTACTATAGGTGAGTTCGAGGAGAATAAAGGCGATGAAACAAGGTACGCCGTATACCAGGGGGTTGGTAAAATCCATTTAAAATCTATTTTCGCTAAATATAGTCATAATCATTTCCAAAACAACAACTTGTTCAATAGTTAACAGGAACGGGGAAGGTTTCCCTTACAAAATAGAAGTGTGCAACGGGGATTTTCCATTTCTCGCCAAAATCCTTCACCTTCAAAACAGGGTGGTCTGTCCATCGGGGTCGTCCTTGGTGTTCGGGTCCTCCGGATCTGTACCTTCCGGGGCGGGCTTCTCGGCTTCTTCCTGTTCTATATCGGTACCGGGTTTTACGTTTTCCTCGTCCACCACTTCGATCTCTGCAGGTTCTGGTGGCTTTGGTGGCTCGTAGGGAAAGGGCTCCAGGGCGTTGATCTCCAGTACCTTTTCCTTGGTCAATTGGTTCCCCATCGCCGTTATGCCCTTTATGGAAATAAAATTCTCCAGATCGAGCTCCTGATTGTCCCTGCGGTCCATGCCCCGTCTTTTGGCGAAGACCACTTCGGCACGAGGTCGGAAATCGGTAAATACCCTTTCCAGATAGGATTTGGGGTGATCGGTAATGACCAATTCTTCCTTATCGGGTTGATCGATGACAAACCGCTTCACATAAAAGAGTAGTTTGTCCCCTTCCCAATATATAATGGTCAAAGGTTTGTTGGGCTCCCATTTTTCCAAAACGATCATGTCATCGTCAAAGCGGAGTGTCAGTTCCGGAATTACGGTCCTGACCATACCTTTCTGATTCACGATCAACAACCGGTCCTCTTTGGTAAATTCACCCAGAAACTCACCTCGTTCATCGCTGTTCAACCGCTGTACCGCATCATCGAACCACAGTTTCCGGGGCTTAAGGGTGGACAGTCCCTTTTCCTTGAGCTCGATCCGTTTTACCGAATATTTGGTGACAATATTGCCTTTGGAGGCCCTGCCCTTGATCAGCACATCGGCAAAATCGATATCCCATTTCAATTTTTTAATGCTCCCTACCTGTCGTAACAACACGGTGATCACCTCGGCCTCGCCATTGGGGTTGCTCGTGAAATAGAGCACCTGGGTCCCCGCTTTTCCCGTTCCAAGCTCATAGGGTTTGTCACGGGTAATGCTGGTCACTGCAAACCGTTTGATATAGGTGGCACCGCCCTTTCCGTCCTTGTAGATCATATTATAAATGGTGCGGCTGTCTTTTTTCTTGAAAACCGCTACATGCAGGATGTTCTTGCCCACGAAGGTCTTTGAATCGACTTTGGTCACCATCATTTTTCCGTCTTTGGTGAACACGATAATATCGTCGATATCGCTGCAATCCGTAACATATTCATCCCGGCGCAGCGCGGTACCCACAAAACCTTCCTCCCGGTTCACGTACAGCTTGGTGTTCCGAATGACCACCTTGGCCGCCTCGATATCGTCAAAAACCCGGATTTCCGATTTGCGCTCCCTCCCCTTTCCATACGTGCTCTTTAGCCTTTTGAAATAGGCAATGGCATACTCCACCAGGTTGGCCAAGTGGTGCTTCACCTCGGCGATCTTCTCCTCCAAATTGTCCAGATGCTGTTGGGCCTTGTCCAAATCGAACTTCGATATCCGCTTGATCCGTATTTCGGTCAAACGGACGATATCCTCCTCGGTCACTTTGCGCTTCAGATGTTTGGTGTGGGGCTTCAACCCTTTGTCAATAGCGGCAATCACTCCTTCCCATGTCTCTTCTTCCTCAATATCGCGATAGATCCGGTTTTCGATAAAAATGCGCTCCAAGGAGGCAAAATGCCATTGTTCCTCCAACTCTCCCAATTGGATTTCCAGCTCTTGCCTTAACAGGTCCACCGTGGCGTCCGTGGAGCGCCGAAGCATTTCACTGACACCGATAAAAAGGGGCTTGTTGTCCTCAATGATGCAACCCAGGGGCGAAATCGATGATTCACAGGACGTAAAGGCATAAAGTGCATCGATGGTCTTGTCCGGGGAGATCCCCGATGGAAGGTGCACCAAGATCTCTACCTCGGCGGCCGTGTTGTCCTCGATTTTCTTGATTTTGATTTTCCCCTTGTCATTGGCCTTTAGGATAGAGTCTATTAAAGAGGAAGTATTGGTCCCATGGGGAATCTCATTGATTACCAGGGTGTTCTTGTCCAACTGTGAAATTTTTGCACGGACGCGGATCTTGCCCCCGCGCATGCCGTCATTATAGTTGTTGATGTCAATGATTCCCGCGGTAGGAAAGTCGGGGTACAGTTTAAAGCGTTGCCCTTTTAGGTGTTTTATGGAGGCATCGATCAGTTCGTTGAAGTTGTGCGGCAATACCTTGGTCGACAGGCCTACGGCAATTCCCTCTGCGCCCTGTGCCAACAGGAGCGGGAACTTCACGGGAAGGTTTACCGGTTCCTTCTTTCGGCCGTCATAGGACAGTTGCCACTCAGTGATCTTCGGACTGAATACCACTTCCAGGGCAAACTTGGAAAGTCGGGCCTCAATATATCGCGAGGCGGCCGCCCGATCACCGGTGAGGATGTTTCCCCAGTTTCCCTGGGTATCGATCAATAGATCCTTCTGGCCGATCTGTACCATGGCATCCGCAATACTGGCATCGCCATGCGGGTGGTATTGCATGGTATGCCCCACGACATTGGCCACTTTGTTGTACCGTCCATCATCCAGGTCCTTAAGCGAATGCATTATACGGCGCTGCACGGGTTTGAACCCATCTTCGATCGCAGGTACGGCACGTTCTAAAATAACATAGGAAGCATAATCCAAAAACCAATCCTTGTACATTCCCGAAACCCGCGTCAGGGCATCCTTGGAATCGTCTTGGTGGGCGTCATATGATTCGTTCAGTTCCTCATTTTCTTCCATTCAGAAAGATTCGTATTAATCTGGTTTATAATTGGTTTTCTTCCACAAGATCAATTTCCACTTTAAGATTTTTGATAATAAATTCCTGTCGATTGGGCGTATTCTTGCCCATATAAAAGTTGAGCAGTTCCTCAATGGACATGGCTTTGTCCAACATGACCGGCTCCAACCGGATATCGTCTCCGATAAAGTGCTTGAACTCATCCGGGGAAATCTCTCCCAGTCCCTTGAACCGTGTAATCTCCGGTTTTCCGGTCAGTTTTTCGATGGCGCTCCTTCGCTCTTCCTCACTATAGCAATAAATCGTTTCTTTTTTGTTCCTCACTCTGAACAAAGGGGTCTGGAGAATGAACAAATGGCCTTCTTTGATCAATTCCGGGAAAAATTGCAGAAAAAAGGTAATCAGCAACAAACGGATATGCATTCCGTCAACATCGGCATCCGTGGCGATCACAATATTGTTGTACCGAAGGTCTTCCATCGATTCCTCAATATTCAAGGCCGCCTGTAGTAGATTGAACTCCTCATTTTCGTAGACGATCTTTTTGGACATGCCATAGGAGTTCAGGGGCTTTCCCCGTAAACTGAACACTGCTTGCGTATTCACGTCCCGCGATTTGGTGATAGAGCCCGAAGCAGAATCCCCCTCTGTGATGAACAGGGTACTGTCCAACCGATTGTCCTTCTTCATATCGCCCAAATGCACCCTACAATCCCGTAACTTTTTGTTGTGGAGATTGGCTTTCTTCGCACGGTCCCTGGCCAGTTTCCGTATCCCGGAAAGTTCTTTCCGTTCTTTTTCGGCCATCATAATTTTCCGCTGAAGCTTTTCAGCGGTCTCAGGGTTTTTGTGCAAGTAGTTATCAAGATACTTCCCGACAAAGTCATTGATATAGGTCCGTACCGTTGGAAAGTTACCGCCCATATCGGTCGAACCCAATTTCGTCTTGGTCTGGCTCTCAAAAACAGGTTCCATCACTTTAATTGAAATCGCTGAGATAATCGATTTTCTGATGTCGGAGGCATCGTAGTTCTTTCCATAAAAATCACGGATGGTCTTCACCAGGGCCTCCCGAAAGGCCGATTGGTGCGTGCCGCCCTGGGTAGTATGCTGTCCGTTGACGAAAGAATGGTACTCCTCGCTGTACTGCGTTTTGCTGTGGGTAATGGCCACTTCAATATCATCTCCCTTAAGATGGATGACAGGGTACAACATGTCCTCAATATTGTTGTTGTCTTCCAAGAGGTCTTTCAGACCATTTTCGGAATGGAATTTTTCCCCATTGAACATAATGGTCAGGCCTGGATTCAGGTATACGTAGTTCCTGAGCATGCGCTCCACGTATTCGTTCCGGTATTTGTATTTTTTGAAAATGGTCTCATCCGGCGTGAAGGATACCCGGGTTCCCTTTCGCTTTGAGCTTTCCAGGGGCCCTTCTTCCGATAGTAGGTTGCCCTGGCTGAACTGGGCGGTCTTCACTTGATTTTCCCTGGAGGACTGCACCTCGAAAAAACTCGACAATGCGTTCACCGCCTTGGTACCCACCCCGTTGAGCCCCACGGATTTCTTAAAGGCCCGGCTATCGTATTTTCCCCCCGTGTTCATTTTGGATACCACATCGACCACCTTGCCCAGTGGAATGCCCCGACCGTAATCACGTACTTTGACCAGATTGTCCTTGATGCTTATCTCAATGGTCTTTCCCGCCCCCATGACAAATTCATCGATGCAGTTGTCGATGGTTTCCTTCAAAAGGATATAGATCCCGTCATCCGCGGAAGAACCATCGCCCAGTTTACCAATGTACATTCCCGGGCGCAGACGGATGTGCTCCTTCCAGTCGAGCGAACGAATGTTGTCTTCGGTATATTGGGAGTTTTGAGCCATGTTTAGGGGTTTGTTCGAAAGTGTCGCTAAGATAATACGACAAATAAAAAGATAAAACCCCTAAATGTTAAAGTAATTAACAATAGAAGTGCGCAGATTGTTGATAGCAGGCCAACATGCCAACCTTGCACAGGAATCCGACATCCATCCCGTGGTATCCCATTTCAAATGCCGTACAGCCAAAATGCGCTTTCGGGCCCCGCGATGTTGTTCCGAGGATTTAAACGTTGAACCTAAAATGCATTACATCGCCATCCTTGACGATGTACTCCTTGCCTTCTACCCGCATTTTTCCGGCTTCCTTCACCTTGGCCTCGCTGCCATAGGCCACGTAATCGCCGTACGAGATGACCTCAGCCCGAATAAATCCTTTTTCAAAATCGGTATGGATCACTCCGGCAGCCTGGGGCGCCGTGGCCCCAACGGGAATGGTCCATGCACGGACTTCTTTCTCCCCGGCGGTAAAATAGGTCTCCAAATTCAATAGCTTGTAGGCGCCCCGAATCAATTTGGCCGAACCGGGTTCGGTAAGGCCCAGATCCTCCAGGAACATTTGGCGTTCTTCGTAGGTTTCGAGTTCAGTGATATCGGCTTCCGTTCCCACGGCAAGCACGATCACTTCCGCATTTTCATGGGCCACGGCCGATTTCACCCGTTCCACGTAGTCATTGCCGTCCACGGCCGATCCCTCGTCCACATTGCAGACGTACATCACCGGTTTGTCCGTAATAAACTGTAGCGGCCGTACGTATTCGGACCTAGCATCTTTTTCCACGTCAATGGCCCGGATGGAGGTGCCGGCTTCCAGTCCCTCCTTCAATTTCACCAGGACCGATTCCTCTTTTTGGGCCTCTTTGTTTCCCGTTTTGGCGGCACGCTTTACCTTGTCCAGTTTCTTTTCCACAGTTTCCAGATCCTTCAATTGCAGTTCCATATCAATGGTCTCCTTGTCCCGCAAGGGATCGATGGAACCATCGACATGAACGATGTTCTCGTTGTCAAAACAGCGCAAAACGTGAAGGATGGCATCCGTCTCCCGAATATTTCCCAGAAATTGATTGCCGAGTCCCTCGCCCTTGCTTGCCCCTTTAACAAGACCCGCAATATCCACGATTTCCACTGTGGCCGGGAGTACCCTTTCCGGGCTTACCAAAGCCTCCAATTTCTGTAGGCGCGCATCGGGCACATTCACAACACCTATGTTCGGCTCGATGGTGCAGAAAGGAAAATTGGCACTTTGTGCCTTGGCATTGGAGAGGCAATTGAAAAGGGTCGATTTTCCGACATTGGGCAATCCTACGATTCCTGCTTTCATTCTATAAACGGTTTGATTTAATCCGCGATTATGCAAATCGCGTGCAAAGATAGCTTTTACTATCGTATTCAATGGAATATGTTGGATCGAATGTTGCGGCGGGGGATGTATGCCGTGAATTCCCAGGAAGGTATCGCCTGGAAACGGCCATACTGGCCCTTTTTTAGTATTTTAGGGACTATGCAAAGGCAAATTGCCCTTCAGGGAATATGTTATGATTCGAAGGCCTCCTACCTAAAGGGGGCCGCACTTGCTCCTCCCCTGATCCGCAAAGCCTATCACAGCGCTTCCTCCAATTATTTTCCGGAATCGGGAACGGAATTGGGACCCGGTGTATTCAATGACCTGGGCGATTTTACCATCGCGGACTATTTTGATATCGAACAGGTCAGCGCAGAAAATTTGGGAAAGGGAGAGGGCCTGGTGAGCCTGGGAGGGGACCATTCCATTACCTATCCCATAGTGAGGGCTTTCCACAAGCTATACGGACCGCTTCAAATACTCCATATCGATGCACATGCCGACCTTTATGACGAATTTAATGGTGACCGGTATTCCCATGCCTGTCCGTTTGCCCGAATCATGGAAAACCAATTGGCTTCGCGATTGGTGCAAGTAGGATTGCGGACCCTTTCTTCCCACCAAAGGGATCAGGCCAGGAAATATAAAGTGGAGTGCATTGAAATGAAAGATCTGAACATTGCCCAACTTCCCGAGTTCAACGGTCCTATCTATATTTCGCTGGACATGGATGCATTGGACCCGGCTTTTGCACCGGGGGTATCGCACCATGAACCGGGAGGGTTGGACACGAGACAACTGATCCATATGGTCCAAAAACTGAACGTACCGGTTATAGGTGCGGATATTGTGGAATACAACCCGCTGCGGGACAATAACGACATGACCGCAATGGTCTGTGCCAAATTACTAAAGGAAATCGTGGATAAAATGCTGGAAAAATAGCGTTTGGACCAACCTCGGAAACAAGCGGGTGGTCGATCGTCCCATCCGTACCCCTCTGTCCCGAGAGACGGTATATTGGGACACAATAGATAAATATTGGGCTTCCGCTACCCGTCCGGGTGCATGAATTTCTGTTTGCCCAAGAGCGTCTCTTCCGATTCTACGTGATCTTCATCGGGAATACAGCAATCCACTGGGCATACCGCCGCACATTGGGGTTCTTCATGAAAGCCCATACATTCGGTACATTTGTCGGGAGATATATAGTAGATTTCATCACTGATGGGTTCCTGGACATCCTCGGCATTCACTGCCTTGCCATTCGGAAGTACCACGTCGCCTTTTAAAGACGTACCATCCCCATATCGCCACTCATCCGCTCCCTCATAGATCGCGGTATTAGGGCATTCCGGCTCGCAGGCCCCACAATTGATACATTCATCCGTAATAATAATTGCCATCGTTTCCTTTTTATGTGGTCCCTAACCTCCGGGAGTTTAGTATTTGTCGATTTTGGTATCCGTTCCATACAGTACACAAAATCCCAATACTATGCCTATTTTTGCGCAAAGGTAACCCCAAAAGGAATTTTGAACAAATATATGAGCGACCATAACAAAACATTTAACGCCTTCGTAAAATTGGGCGGGTTTTTAAGGGATTTCCGCAATTCCGACGCCGAACGGGACCGGTGGGCCGGAAAATTAGAGCTTGCAGTGACCGCCGCGGGGCATAAAAATGGATGGTTCAATACCGAGAACATCCTATTCGCCTTGGCGAATTGGGGCGAGTTGCTAAGGGAAGAAAAATTAGCGGCTTGGCTTTCCCCATACCGCACCGATCAAAATGAAAAAAGCGGGCCAAGGGCAGCGCACAAAAATGTGGCCCTGATTATGGCGGGAAATATTCCCCTAGTGGGTTTCCACGACTTTCTATCGGTCTTGATCACCGGACACGGAGCGATGATCAAATTGTCTTCGAACGACGATGTATTGCTTCCCTGTATTGCAGATTTCTTAATTGCCCATGAACCCGATCTTGCTGGAAAGATTAAATTTGTTGAGGGCAGGATCGAAGGCTTTGATGCCGTGATTGCAACGGGAAGCAACAATACGGCCCGATATTTTGAGCACTATTTTGGAAAAGGTCCGAACATCATTAGAAAAAATCGGAATTCCGTTGCCGTGCTGACCGGAACGGAAAACACGGAACAGTTACGGAGCCTGGGCCATGATATTTTTCGGTATTACGGACTGGGCTGTCGAAGTGTTTCCAAGCTCTTTGTTCCGGAGGAGTACGATTTTGATACCTTTTTTGAGTCCATATATTCCTTCCGCTCCTTGATAGATCAGGTAAAATATGCAAACAATTATGACTACAACAAGGCCGTATACTTGATGTCGGAGTTCAAATTGCTCGATAATGGTTTTCTGATATTGAAGGAAGACGAAAGCCATTCCTCCCCCATTGCCTCGGTTTTCTATGAAAGGTATTCCAGTATTTCAGCGCTTCGGGCCAAACTGGAAAAAGACAGGGATCGGCTGCAATGTGTGGTAGCCTCTGGTCTTTTTAAGGAGGAGGTTCCCTTTGGGGAAACCCAGACCCCTGCTCTTTCGGATTATGCCGATGGAATCGACACTGTTGATTTCCTGTTGAAAATATAACAGAATTATCGGCTTTCCATAGTTGCGTTTCCCTATAAATTTATGACCTTTAACGCCTTAATGAATGGACAACTTTCAGAACCAAATTCAGCATACCAATGAAGAAACACAATTTTAGCGCGGGTCCTTGTGTCTTGGCCCCGGAAGTACTTTTAAAAGCCTCGGAAGCCGTAATCGATTTCAACGGTTCCGGTCTTTCACTGATAGAGATTTCCCATAGAAGCAAAGATTTTGTGGACGTCATGGAAAAGGCACGATCGCTCTCCCTGGAGCTATTGGGGCTGAAGGACCAGGGCTATCAGGCACTCTTTTTACAAGGTGGTGCAAGCTTGGAGTTTTTAATGGTGGCCTACAACCTACTGGAGACCAAAGCAGGCTATCTCAACACGGGAACCTGGAGCGCCAAGGCCATCAAAGAAGCCAAAATGTTCGGTGAGATCATTGAGGTGGGCTCTTCCAAGGATGAAAATTTCAACTATATTCCCAAAGGGTATGCGGTCCCTTCCGGATTGGATTATCTGCACCTGACCTCGAACAATACCATTTTTGGCACGCAGATCAAAAAATTCCCGACCACCGGCGCTCCGTTGGTATGTGACATGAGCTCCGATATCTTTTCGCGTCAACTCGATTTTTCCCAGTTCGATCTGATCTATGCGGGTGCACAGAAGAACATGGGCCCGGCCGGGACCACTCTGGTGATCGTCAAGGAGGATATTCTGGGAAAGGTGTCGAGACAAATTCCTTCCATGCTCGATTATGAAGTACATATTTCGAAAGACAGTATGTTCAATACCCCATCGGTCTTTGCTACCTATGTATCCATGTTGACCTTGGACTGGTTAAAAAATTTAGGGGGAATTGCGGCCATTGAGGAAATAAACGAAAAAAAAGCGCAATTACTGTACTCCGAAATCGATTTGAACCCGGTATTTGAAGGATTCGCCAAAAAGGAAGACCGTTCCCACATGAACGCCACCTTTAACCTTGCCGAAGCAGGTTTAAAGGAAACCTTCGACACTCTGCTGAAGGAAGCGGGCATCAACGGACTCAATGGGCACCGATCGGTCGGGGGGTATCGCGCTTCCATGTACAACGCTCTTTCCCTGGAAAGCGTTGGTGTGCTCGTCGATGTAATGAGTGAAATGGAACGAAAGGGATAGTGCTACCGCCTATGGGCAGTACTCCGTTTACAGTGTCCCATGCGCAGTTTATAGCGGCAATTCCGAGTTATCTATGGACAGTAAACGCTTCACCCAAAACAAACAACCCAAAAACGAATAACCCAAAAATGAAAATACTAGCAAACGACGGCATATCACAAACGGGAATCACGGCACTGGAAGCGGCAGGCTTCGAGGTGGTTACGGTGACCGTGGCACAGGAACAGTTGGAAAAATACATCAATGACAATAAGGTTGTGGGGCTTTTGGTACGCAGTGCCACCCAGGTGCGCAAAGACCTCATCGACAACTGCCCCTCCCTAAAGCTCATAGGTCGCGGGGGCGTGGGAATGGACAATATCGATGTGGCCTACGCCAAGGAAAAGGGACTGCACGTCATCAATACGCCGGCAGCTTCGTCCGAATCGGTGGCAGAACTGGTCTTCGGCCATTTGTTCGGCAGTGTTCGTTTTCTCCACGATGCCAACCGCAACATGCCACTCGATGGGGACAGCAAATTTAAACAGCTCAAAAAGTCCTATTCCAAAGGGAGCGAGCTCCGGGGAAAGACCCTAGGGGTCATCGGATTTGGAAGAATTGGCCAGGCGACCGCAAAGATCGCCCTGGGCGTGGGCATGAAGGTCATCTATTCCGATCCGTACATTGAAAAAGCCACCATTGAGGTCGCCTTTTACGATGGCCAGTCCGCCACTTTTAACTTTGAATCCGTCCCCAAGGAAGAAGTGCTTAAGACTGCCGACTTTATTACCGTACATGTTCCCGCGCAAAAGGAGTATGTTATTGGAAAAAGTGAATTTGATATGATGAAGGAAGGAGTGGGCATCGTCAATGCTGCCCGTGGCGGTGTTTTGGATGAAGTGGCCCTTGTGGAAGCTCTTGAAAGTGGTAGGGTGGCCTTCGCCGGTCTCGATGTCTTTGAGTCCGAGCCAAATCCGGAAATTCGAATTCTGATGCACCCGAAACTTTCGTTGACCCCGCATATAGGGGCTGCTACGCAGGAAGCACAAGACCGGATCGGCACCGAACTGGCGTCGCAGATCACCAATTTGTTGAAGTAGCTTTTATAGTCCAGAGCAACTGTTTTTGATTAAGGGAGTTTTTTGTACATTGAGCAACAATTATAAACACTAACCAAAACATTGACAATGGCAGGATTATTGGATTTACTGGACAGCCCTATGGGCAAACAACTAATAGAAGGCGTGGCCGGACAAACGGGCCAATCCTCGGATAAAACGGGCAGCGTGCTCACCATGGCCTTACCCGTCTTGATGGGCGCTATGAAAAGAAACGCCTCCACCCCGGACGGGGCGGAAGGGTTGATGAACGCACTTTCCAACAAACACGATGGTAGTATTATGGACAACCTAGGCGGCCTGTTCGGCGGCGGTGTGGACCGTTCCGTACTGGATGATGGTGCGGGAATATTGGGCCATGTGTTGGGCGGAAAACAGTCCCAGGTACAAAATGCACTGAGCCAAAAATCAGGTATGGACGCCGGTACCATAGGTACAATTCTTCAAGTGGCCGCTCCAATTTTAATGGGCTTCTTAGGCAAACAGGCACGTCAACAAAATGTGACCAGTTCCAATGGGCTGGGTGATTTGTTGGGCGGCATACTGGGAGGAGGAGGTTCCGGTGCCCAGCAACAATCGCTGATCGAGTCGTTTTTGGACTCGGACGGGGATGGCAGTATATTGGACGATGTGGCCGGAATGGTATTGGGCAACGGAAAAAACAGTGGTGGGGGCGGAGGCCTCGGTGGCCTTTTGGGCGGCCTTTTTGGAAAATGACCCTGCCCCGAACAATTTATAAGATCGCCGTTACCGCTTGGGAACGGCTTTTTTTGTATCTTAATTGTTAGTAAAGCGACTGCTTTACGTCTTATATATTGTTTTAATCACTTAATAATGAGAACTATGAAAAAGAGTCTTGTGAAAATTACCGCATTCCTAGCTTTGACCGCCTTGTTTATCGGAGGGTGCAATAGCTCAAAACAAGTAGTTGATATTTCCGATGAAGAAAAAGTTGCCTTTGCCCAGTCGGAAGGCGACACCATCGATATTTCCAATGAGAAAACGGAATATGAAATCACCATTATAGAACCCGGTTTCAATATCTGGCTGTCAAGTATTGCAAGGCCCGAGGGATACTATTCACAGTCCTTTATGGAAAACCGCAATCAGATCTTTGTGACCAACTGGAACATAAGGGTACTGCAGCCGCAGACTTACAATTCGGGTCTTTACCAGTTACGGATCGATTATGAGGCAAATACGGATTATGGCTATGAGGTAAATTACAAACTGTACAACTACTTCATTTACTTTCAGCGCAAATACGGACAACGCTTGGGGCCTTTTGTACCTAGGATTTAAACAGTATATTTGCAGGCATACCAGATTTAAGCATGAAAAAATTAAAGGAACGTTGGGGTATCGACTCCAATTTTCAGGTTGCCATTATTTTTATTGTTTTTGCGGTTACCGGCTCCACGGCCGCCAAGATTGCGGCCCCGATTACCGAATTCATCGGTTTGGATAGGGAAACTACGGCCTCATGGCTGTATTGGACGGCAAGGATATTCCTGATTTTCCCGATTTACCAGGTACTGTTGGTACTCTTTGGCTGGTTGTTCGGCCAGTTCAGATTTTTCTGGGATTTTGAAAAAAAGATGCTCAACCGCTTGGGCCTGGGGTTTCTTTTTAAATGACCGGGATCCAGGCCCATTCGGATAGAGGGAAATCCCAAGGATCTTCGATCGGATAAAAAGGGGAGCCCCCTAATATTACCCTTTTTAACAGTGTTGGAGCGGAACAATTAAGTAGTTTTGTAAAGTGACGCTGTGCCAGAAAATAATCCGAGCCGGTATATCATTCATCTTAATGATATGCCTCTTGGTACCTTCCTTCCTGAAACTTGCGCATGCGCTGCACGAGCACCGACAGGAACAATGTACGCAACACACCAAACTTCACATCCACAAGGCGGGCTGGGATTGCGAGTTTCAGAAAATAAAGCTTTCCTCTCAGTTCTATTTCCTTCCCAAGGAGTTCGCCGCGCTGGACCGCACCTTCGTTCATGAAAAAACAGCGGGCACACATCACTACCTAAAACAATACACCCCGCTATATTTTTCTCTTAGGGCGCCTCCGATGGCATAATAACTTTCCACTTCTTTTTTTTATCACTTCCTTAAAACAAAGTTATGATCAAATCTTTTTTTTCATTGCTATTTATAGCAACATATATGGGTACGTATGCCCAAAACTCTCTTTCCGGAAGAGTCACCAATGCCACCGACAACACTCCTTTGGAACAGGTGGAGGTCTACTTTCCCCAACTGGAAAAGGGGATTGTTACCGATAGTAATGGAACATTTCGAATTAACGATCTTCCCAGTGGGAGTTACAAGTTGCTTGCCTCTTATATAGGGTTTGGAACCTTTTCAACGACTCTTTTGATCGCAGAGGGGCAAAACACGTACGACATTGTACTATCGCCCACTGCCATTGAGATGGAAGAGGTCATTGTATCCACCCCTTTTCACAAACTACAGCGCGAAAACGTAATGAAGGTAGAACGCGCCAATGTTTCGGAGCTGAAATCGAAAGGGGCCGTTACGCTTTCCGATGGGATACGCAATATCCCCGGTGTGGAAAGTGTCTCTACCGGGTTGGGCATTGGCAAGCCGGTCATACGGGGCCTGAGCGCCAACCGGGTCCTGGTCTACACCCAAGGGATACGGCTGGAAAACCAGCAGTTCGGCGATGAACATGGGCTGGGTATCAGCGATGCCGGTATAGAAAGTGTGGAGGTCATCAAAGGGCCTTCTTCCCTACTCTACGGCTCAGACGCCATGGGCGGGGTACTGTACCTAAATCCAGAGAAGTTCGCTCCCGCCCATACCACCGATGGGGACATTGATCTGAACTACTTTTCCAATACCGGGGGAATCAACGCCAATGCCGGGATCCAAACCTCTGGGGAACGATTCAAGTTTCTCGTTCGAGGAAGTGCGGCCACCCATATGGATTATAGGACCGGAAGCGACCAAAAGGTCACAAATTCACGCTTTTCGGAATACGATCTAAAAACGGGCATGGCCTATCAATCGGCGATTTTCAAAACGGAGCTTCGATACAACTACAACAAACTGGAGCTGGGCATTCCGGAGGAAATCGGGGAACAAAGTAAGAAACGGGGGCCGGAAGCACCCTATCAAAAGATCGACAACCACATTCTCAGCTCCCGTACTTCCGTTTTCTTCAAAAATTCCAGCTTGGACGCCATTTTGGGCTATACCTTTAACAGTAGAAAAGAGTTGGAGGAAGAGGAGGGCGAAGTGATTACGGCCCTTGATATGGATTTGGAGACCTTCAACTACAACCTGCAGTACAACCTTCCCAAATTGGGGCGTTTGGAAAGTATTGTGGGCGTTCAGGGGATGCACCAGAGCAATGCAAATTTCGGGGAAGAGATTTTGATCCCGGATGCCACCACCGATGATATCGGGCTCATGGGCACTTCCCACCTCCATTTCCCCAACGGCAGCGACCTGCAACTGGGTATCCGGTTCGATCGGCGGGCCATTGAGGGGGAAACGAACGGAAATCCAGGGGAGGAGGGCTATATCCAAGCCCTCGATAGAAGCTTCAACAGTTTTAACGCAGCGATGGGTTACAAATGGGAATTTTTCAAAAACCTCACCGGACGGATCAACCTGGCCTCAGGTTTCAGGGCACCCAACCTGGCGGAATTGACTTCCAACGGGGTGCACGAGGGCACCAATCGCTATGAGATCGGGAATCCCGGTCTCACCGAAGAGCAGAACATCCAGACCGATCTGTCCCTGGAATATAAGGACCAGCACGTTGAAGCCTACATCAACGGATTTTATAATTCGGTACAGGACTACATTTTTATCGAGCCCAACGGAGAGGTCATAGGGGAAGATGCTGTTTTTGTGTACAACCAACAGGATGCCCGTCTCTATGGCGGGGAAATCGGCCTGCACCTGCATCCCCACCCCTTGGATTGGCTGCACTGGGAAAGCAATTTTGAAACGGTCACCGGAAAATCCAAGGATGGCGCGTCTCTCCCGCTGATTCCCGCCAATAGTTTGACGAACACCATGAGGTTCGAGTTTTCATGCAAACGGAAGCACCTGCAGAACTTTTATGTCTTTCTGACCCTGCGGTCCGTTTTTGAACAGGACAGGGTAAGTACCTTTGAAACATCGACCGATAGCTATAATTTATTGAATATGGGCCTGGGGGGCATGCTCGTGCTCGCCAAGCAGCGGTTCAATGTTCGCATCAGCGCCAACAACCTTCTCGACGAAACCTATATCGCACATTTGTCGCGACTTAAGACCGACGGCATCCCCAATATCGGCCGGAACATCAATCTTGGGATCAGCATTCCCTTATAGCCCTTTCGCTAGAAAAGAACGAGCCAACGTCATTGCGAAGGGTCACGGACCCGATCGTATTGGAGTTGGTTTTATTTTTTGGACCTCGATTTGCCAAAACCGTGGCCCAATTGTCCAAAAAAGCCTTTGGGAACGCTTTCATCACCTGTAAACCCGAGTTCTATGGCTCCACTGTCTTCGGGAACATAATCCGTTCTGAACAGATAGTCCCAAACACTTAGACTGATCCCAAAATTAACCCCCGGCTTCCCCTCGGGCAATTTGTGGGCGTGGTGATAGAGGTGCATGACCGGGTTGTTGATTATGTATTTAAGGGGGCCCCAGGTAATCTTGATATTGGCGTGGTTCAGATGTCCAATGGCAATGGCCACAAAATGCACAACGTAAGCCTGTTCTGGCTCGAAGCCTCCCAAAATCATGATCCCAAATGTTTTCAGGGGTTTGTAGAGAATATTTTCCATCCAATGGTAGCGAAGATGGGCGGCAAAGCCCATTTCCTTTACACTGTGGTGCACTTGATGGAACCGCCATAGCATGGGAACCCTATGGAGCAGTATATGGGTGAACCACTGCACCACATCAAGGACCACAAAAAATATCACCAACTGCATCCAGGGGGAAAGGGATTTTAGATCGAGCAGCGATACGTTGTCGATGGCAATATCCAATTCCAAAAAGAAGATCTCCAATACTTTATAAAAACCACTGATCGCAATGGAAAAAACAAAAAAGTTGAAGAACATATAAAAACCGTCCAGCCAAAAGTCCTTCCTAAATATCGCTTGGTCCTTACGCCAGGGAAATGCAAGTTCAAGGCCCCAGACCACCAGGGAAATTAGAACCAATCCCCAAAAATAATTCGTATACCAGGGCACATCGAACAAAATGGACCTCCAGGTCCAATCCACGGCTCCCATAAATGAATTCCCAAAAGCTTCCCCGTACTTCCCCATCAGTCTTCAAGTTTGTACCATTCCGGCTCGGTCAGCGCCTCGCGCCTGCCTTTTCTACCCGGAGGGTAGTTCGTTACCAGATAATTCACGATAATCTCCTCGTTTTCGCCCAAGTCCCACAGATTCTGCGTTTTTTGCATCCAGCGTATGGTGGCGACCCAGCGTTCCCTGTCCATTCTATTCTGGGTGATCAATTTGGCCGAATGGCAGGTGGTACAATTGTTCACGGTCTCCATCAACCCCTCCCCCTCCTTCAGGCCGGTCCGCAAGTGCGTTCCGTTTTCAATACGGTCCCCGTCCTCTGGAAGGGCCGTATACCCCTTTTCTCCCACCTTCTCCCATGTCAAAGTATCCCCCTTGACATAAAAAACTACAATGGAAAGTACGACGGCCAGGGAGCAGACCACAATAAGAAAGCGGTAAATGCCCCGTGTTCTTTTCCAGAATGTTCGGTGTTCGTCCATCTTAGGTGATTTTTACAGCGATCCTGTGACAGGCATTGTTCAGGTACCCCTTAGGGTTCCATCCCGGAAGCAGCATGGGCTGGGCCACTCCGTTGGAATCGGTTGCCCGGGCCCATACCTCGTAATATCCCTTTTTGGGAAAATCCACCTTGGCCGAAAAATGCTGCCAGGCCAAGCGGTTGGCAGGTTTTTCCACAGGGCAGGAGCTCCATGTCGACCCAAAATCGATGGAGTATTCCATTTTCTTCACTTCCAGTTCACCGGCCCAGGCATGTCCCCTTATGCCCAATTTCTTTCCCAAGGGCAACATTGCCCCCGATTTTGGATAGGTGATCAACGATTTTACCGGCATCGACTCGATAATGCACATGTTCTCTTCGGGCACTATGTCGCCCGGGGCCACGGTCTCGCAGGGCACCCGATAGGAGCTCCCCCCCATTTTGGCACCGTCGTGTACTTTGTTCCGTATACTGATCCGGTTCAACCATTTGCCCGAAACCGATGCGGGCCAGCCCCCGCCCACCAAACGCAAAGGAAAACCGTGCGCCAGGGGAATGGCCTTGCCGTTCATTTGAAAGGCCAGCAGGGTTTCGTCCTGCAGGGCCTTGGCCATGGGCATTCCCCTGGAAATGGGTTCTTTGGAGGGGTCCCGGCTAAGGTGCATATCGGCGGCATGGTATCCAATATAGACCGCATCGTCCCCGATACCGGCATCTTCCAGGACATCGCGGAGACGGACACCTGTCCATTGGGCACAGGAGACCGCCCCGATACTCCATTGGTTGCCTTTCGCGGGAGGGTCGAATTCGCTGCGTCCGTTGCCCCCGCATTCCAAAGTGAGCTGATAGGTGTGGGTCGGGAACCCGGTTCTTAGCTCCTCCAGGGAATATGTTTTCTGTTCCCTTACCGATTCCCCATCGATCGTCAACGTCCATTGGGAGGCCTCGATGTTCTCGGGGACCAGCCCGTTGTTGCGGATGAACATATATTTATTGGGCGTTATCTTGTCGTCCAACAGGTGTGCCCTGGCCTCCATGTTCCAGGGTTTATCGTTCAGCAACACCATTTCGGGGTCCTTGTGGAACAATTGAAAGGGATCGGGGTCCTGGGCCCCTAAGGGAACATAGCCCTCTCGGAGGTAGTTGCCATAAACAATATCTGTGCCCATCAGGCCCGCGAACGAGGCCCAAACTGAATTTTTGACAAACTTTCTTCTGTCCATAACGGAATAACTGGAAATCGTTTCCGTAAAGTTAGGACATTTTAGGGGGAACGGGGTAACCGATGTTACTTTGAGATTCGATTTGTCTTTGCGGTCCATGGGATCAATCGACCTCCACGATCTTCTTTTGCCCGGCCCCTTTGAAGACGTATGTGTACAACCACATTAGGGTAAAGGAGGGAACAATATCGAGCCCGGGGACAATTTCTTCGATAAAGGTGAGCAGACCAACCACCTGGCCGATCCTGCCCCGGTACATTTGGGTCATTAACCACCCCGCGATGGGCGCCCAAATGACATCGGAGAAATCGCCGATAAAGGGAAGGGCAAAGGAAAGCATCCCGATGGCATCGAAAAGTAGCCCCAATAGCAAATTTTTGTATTTGTTGTCTTTCGTTTCCGACATAGTGGAAAATTATGGATTATATCCATGGGGAGCAATAAAGGTGCCAAAAAAGAACATGCGGCCCAAAATAGGCGGGCCTGAAAAGGATACCGGGACCCTGTGAATCAGGAAAGGTCCGACCCGATCAGTTTCAAGAACTCGTTCCTGGTCTCGATTTTTTCAAACTGTCCACGGAAACCCGAAGTGGTGGTCACCGAATTTTGCTTCTGGACGCCGCGCATCATCATGCACATGTGCGAGGCCTCTATGACCACCGCCACCCCCTTGGGCCTCAGCGTGTTGTTGATACACTCCAGGATGTCGTGGGTCAAACGTTCCTGTACTTGGAGGCGCCTGGCAAAAACATCCACCACACGGGGTATTTTGCTCAAGCCCACGATATGCCCGTTGGGAATATAGGCGATATGGGCCTTTCCGAAAAAGGGCAACATATGGTGCTCGCAAAGGGAGTACAGTTCAATGTCCTTAATGATGACCATATCATCATAATCTTCCTTGAACATGGCGCCTTTCAATATTTCAACGGCGTCCTGTTTGTATCCCTGGGTAAGAAAAAGCATGGCCTTGGCGGCCCGTTCGGGCGTTTTCAAAAGTCCTTCGCGGGAAACATCCTCCCCGATCTCGTCAATGATCTTGGAGAAACGGTCCTTGACATCGTTCGTGATCTCAAGGTTATATTCTTCTAAACTTCGGTATGGAGACATCTTCTTATAGCTTTTTTTTCTTAGCACCTCAATATTAATCAAAATAATAAGATGTAATATCACAAAGTTGAATTTAAGCTTTTTAATATGAATCCAAGGTCCCTTCCATCAATATGGTGCTTTAAATACCAAAAGATGGTATTTTTGCCATGTCTGGTCGAATCCGTACTTTCGATCGGCAAGGCAAAATACCGGGCATGATCAAAGCGACGAACATTCAAAAATTTTACGGCGACCTGCAGGTGCTGAAAGGGGTCGACCTGCACATTAAAGAGGGCGAGGTTGTTTCCATTGTGGGGGCATCGGGGGCCGGAAAGACCACCTTGCTCCAGATCTTGGGCACCTTGGACGTGCTGTCGAACAAGCAGGACAGTACGCTTTTGGTCAACGGGGTCGAGGTCAACGGTCTGAGTGACCGCGAATTGGCGCGCTTCCGCAACGAGCACATTGGGTTCATTTTCCAGTTCCATCAGCTGCTGCCCGAATTTACCGCCCTGGAAAATGTATGCATACCCGCCTTCATCAAAAAAACGGCCCGTGGCCAAGCCGAGAAAAGGGCCAAGGAACTGTTGGATTTTCTGGGCCTTTCCGACCGGTACGACCATAAACCTAACGAACTTTCCGGTGGGGAGCAACAGCGGGTCGCCGTCGCGCGGGCATTGATCAACAACCCCTCGGTCATCTTTGCCGACGAGCCCAGTGGCAACCTGGATTCGGAAAGTGCCGATAAACTGCACCAATTGTTTTTTGAGCTCCGTGACCAGTTCGGGCAGACGTTCGTCATCGTGACCCACAACCGCGATCTGGCCGATCTGGCCGATCGTAAACTCGCCATGGCCGACGGGCGTATAACCAACCAGGACCTTGTCCCGGCCGAGGCCCCGGACAGCGGGACCGATCTCTAACCCCACAGTCATGCTCAAAGAAGTACTGGCCTTTTTAAAACATCCCGTTTACCTTGAGGATGAAAACAGGGACTTCGACTACCGCATGTCCAAGTTCTGGAAACTTTTGATCTTTGCACTGGCGCTGAGCTTGCTACTGGGATCGTTGAACGGTGGTCTGGAACTGCTCTTTGACCTGGATTTTGGAAAACACGCCATAGACGGTTTCATGGACCAGTATTCTCCCTGGTTCCTTCTTCTTGCCGCTGTCGTGCTCGCTCCGGTCCTGGAAGAATTGTTCTTTCGCGGCCCCTTGGTTTTTTTTAAAAAGAGCTCCTTTTTCAAATACATTTTTTACCTGTTCACCTTGGTCTTTGGGTTTTACCATATCACCAATTTTCAGTTGAGCACGACCACACTTCTGCTCTCGCCCCTATTGGTCGCCCCCCAATTGGGCGTGGGGGTGTTCCTGGGCTTTGTCCGGGTGCGCTTTGGACTGGTATGGGCCATTGCGCTGCACGCCCTGTACAACCTGGTGCTGATAGGCCCGTTCGTCGTATTACAGCTTTTCGATGTTTCGCTCGACTGAACCACCAAAGTTGTCCGCTCGGAAAATCGGGCCCCGCAATGGCGCGGATCGTTAAATTGTTCGTTATTTTGTAAAACCGGGACAGCTTTTGAAAACGGACATTGAACGGCACCCTCGGAGCCGGTGCCCGACCATGGGTTCCGTGGACCAACGAACGATCATCCCCAATGAACCAAAAAGACCTAAAAGAATTTCTCGACGCGAAGGTGGTGCAGTACAACCATCCCCGGTTTTTGGAGAGCGACCCCATACAGGTGCCCCATTTGTTCTCCCTGAAGGAGGACATCGAGATCAGCGCCTTCCTTACCGCCACGATCGCATGGGGGAATCGGAAAAGTATCATCAACAATGCTTCCAAACTGATGGAATTGATGGACGGTGCCCCCTACGACTTCGTCCGGAACCATCGGGAAGCCGACCTGGAGAAATTGTCGCCCTTCGTCCACAGGACGTTCAACGGGAACGACCTGATCTACTTTGTCCGCAGCCTGGGGAACATTTACGGGCAGCACGGGGGCTTGGAACCTATCTTTGCCAAAAACGCCCGAAAGGAAACACTGCAGCCCGCCATTTCGGACTTTAAGCGGACCTTTTTTGAACTGCCCCATGCCCAGCGGACCACCAAGCATATCAGCGACCCCATTAAAGGCTCCGCTGCCAAACGGATCAATATGTTCCTCAGATGGATGGTCCGGGACAACGGGACCGGGGTGGATTTTGGGCTTTGGAAGCACATTGCCCCCTCAAAGCTATCCTGTCCCTTGGACGTACATTCCGGCAATGTCGCCAGAAAGCTTGGGCTGCTCGGGCGCAGGCAGAACGATGCCAAGGCCGTGGCCGAGCTTGACGACGGACTGCGCAGATTGGACGCCAGTGACCCCGTAAAGTACGATTTTGCCCTGTTCGGCCTCGGGGTCTTCGAAAAGTTCTGATCCATGGTCCTTTTCAGCGCCATGATGCCCTGGACCATGGACGGTACGGATCTTAAGGACGAAATTTGGGGACCGGGATACGGGCCGCCCGAAAGAAACCCCAAACCTGGAAAACTCTCGGACAAATTCGCTATTTTTAAAACCTGACAAAAATAACCCGACCAAATTGGAAAGTAGGATGAGACCACCTTTACGCTATTTGATACTATTGATCGTTCCTTTTTCGCTATCGTTTTCCCAGGAGCGAAAACTTCCCATCGATACGGTGGTGACCACACGGCACACTGCCACCATCAATGGAACCCCCATCAGTTATACCGCTAAAATAGGCACCCAGCCCGTTTGGGACGAACAGGGCAAACCCATCGCCTCCCTGCATTATACCTATTATACAAGGAACAATGTAAAGGACCGTGCTGCCCGCCCCTTGCTGATCTCGTTCAACGGCGGACCGGGTTCCGGTTCGGTGTGGATGCACCTGGCCTACACCGGTCCCCGGGTACTGAAGATCGATGACGAGGGGTACCCGGTGCAGCCCTATGGGGTGAAGGAGAATCCCTTTTCCGTTTTGGACGTGACCGATATCGTATATGTCAACCCGGCCAATACAGGGTATTCCCGGACCATTCCGGAGACCGGCGACAAGGTGGACCGGAAAAAGTTCTTCGGCATCAATGCCGATATCAAGTACCTCGCCGAATGGCTCAATACCTTCGTGACCCGGAACGATCGGTGGCGCTCGCCCAAGTACATTATCGGGGAAAGTTATGGGGGCACCCGCGTCATGGGCCTTTCCCTGGCATTGCAGAACCAGCAGTGGATGTACCTGAACGGCGTAATAATGGTGAGCCCGGCCGATTACAAGGTCATCCGTACGGGTGGACCGGTGTCCAGCGCACTGAACCTCCCCTACTATACCGCTGCGGCATGGCACCACGGGGCACTCCCTGCCGAGCTGCAGGGCAAAGACCTGCTTGAAATCCTTCCGGAATCCGAGTCCTATGCCGTGAACACGCTCATTCCGGCCTTGGCCAAAGGCGGGTTTATCGGGGAGACCGAGAAAAACGCCGTAGCGAAGAAAATGGCCTTTTATTCCGGATTGCCGCAAAAGGAGATCGTGGAGCAGAACCTGGACGTGCCCACGCAGTTCTTCTGGAAAAACCTCCTGAAGGAAAAAGGGGGCTATACCATTGGCCGACTGGACTCCCGCTATTTGGGAATGGACCGGCAACTTTTGGGCACGGAGACCGACTACAATCCCGAAATCACCTCATGGCTGCACAGCTTTACCCCGGCGATCAACTATTACCTGCAGGAGGAGCTCAACTTCAAGACCGATGTCAAATACAACATGTTCGGCCCCGTGCACCCGTGGGACAACGAAAATGACGAGACCCGCGACAACCTCCGTCAGGCCATGGCACAGAACCCCTATCTCAATGTGCTGGTACAATCGGGCTATTACGACGGGGCCACTACCTATTTCAACGCGAAGTACACCATGTGGCAGATCGATCCCAGTGGCCGCATGAAGGACCGCTTTTCGTTCAAAGGGTACCGAAGTGGCCACATGATGTACCTTAGAAGGGAAGATCTGCAAAATGCCAATAACGACATCAGGGACTTCATACAACGGACCTTGGCAAACGGGAAAAGCGCGAAGTACTGAGAGGGGCAGGTACGGTAAACAGTGTTCAATGGGCCGTGGGCAGTAAACCATCAACCAATGAACCGGTAACGCAATAACCTAAATAATCAATTAACCAATAGACCAAAAATGCAAGAAGTAGTTACCTCAGTTCAGGAGCAAGCAGAATTAATAAGCAGTATCGATACGGTATGGGTGGCCATCTGCGCCGCCCTGATCTTTCAGATGGAAGGCGGGTTTGCCTTGCTGGAGGCCGGATTCGTGCGCGCAAAAAATGCCATGAGTATCATTGCCAAAGTGATCATGGACATCACCTTTGGGGGCATTGCCTTTTATGTTGCCGGCTTTGGCATTGCGTATGGCGCTTCGAACGGATGGTTTGCCTTTGATGTCGGCATTACGGATGCGGATCTGGGCCTCGGCCTCACCGTCTCCAACAAACTGTTCTGGTTTATCCAGCTCGGTTTTGCCCTGGCGGCCATTTCTATTGTCTCCGGAGCGGTCGCGGAGCGCATGAAAGTTTGGCCCTACGCCCTTTTTGTATTTGTATTTTGTGCGGTCATGTACCCATTGGCGGCCAATTGGGTGTGGAATCCAGACGGTTGGTTGGCCCAGCGTGGCTTTAACGATTTTGCCGGTTCGGCCGCCGTGCACGCCATGGGGGGGTTCGCGGCCCTGGCCGCTGCCATTGTGCTCGGCCCCCGTTTGGGAAAGTACCAAAAAAACGGGGAGGTGAACCCCATTCCCGGCCACAATCTTCCGTTGGCGGCCGTAGGAGGGTTTGTCCTGTGGTTTGGCTGGTTCGGCTTCAATCCCGGGTCTACCTTGGCAGCAGTTGGGAATTGGGAATTGATCGGGACCGTGGTGACCAACACCTTTCTGGCATCAGCAGCGGGCGGCATCTCGACCATGGTCTATACCTATTTTAGATATGGGCAGATCGATATTACCATGGCCATAAACGGGGTATTGGCCGGCCTAGTGGCCATTACCGCCGGGTGCAATGTGGTGGGCCCAAATTCCGCCATCATCATAGGGGCCATTGCAGGGGTGTTGGTCGATGTTGCCGTGATCTACATCGATAAGATCAAAATAGACGATCCCGTCGGTGCCATAGCCGTACATGGGGTAAATGGCCTTTTCGGTACCATGGCCGTCGGTTTTTTTGCCACCGAGAACGGGCTTTTCTTCGGTGGAGGGGCCGCACAACTATGGACCCAGGTCCTTGGGGTATCGGTCATCGGGGCCTTTTCGTTTACGGTCACCTTTGTATTGATGAAACTGATGAAGCGCACCATTGGCGTCCGGATCTCGCGCTCGGAGGAGACCGCCGGGATCGATGCGGCGACATTTGGCGTGGAATCCTATTCCACTTTTGAATAAACGGTACTAGAGAACAACATAACGGCGCCGTGGGAACGACCATGTTCCGCGAATCTTGAAACAAAAGCAACAGACATGAAAAAAGTAGAAGCAATAATAAGACCTTCAAAGTTAAAAGCGGTCCAACGCGGCCTAAAGGAAGCGGACATGCCCTGCGTCACCGTCATTCCCGTAAAGGGCACGGGCCTGCAAAAAAGCTATTCCGAACGGTACCGGGGCACCGAACAGTCCATGATCCTGCAGACCAGGGTGATGATCATCTGTGTGGTAAGCGACGAGAACCTGGAAAAGTGCATCGATGTCATTCTCGACAATGCTTCCGAGGGCCAGGTCGGGGACGGAAAGATATTTGTCTACGAAGTCCAGGACGCCATACGCCTGAGCACCAGGGTGCGCGGCAACCCCGCCATCCATTGAGGACGCCCCTTTTCCCCTGTCAAGGGTAGCGGTCGCGGGAACGCCCGCGTGCTGTGGCCCATCCCAGAACCTTAAAGCTTTCAAATATCGGAGCGAAGTGGAGCTGCTTCCCTCCCGGGGATTCGTATGCCCCATCTTACGGGACATTGGTCGTTTCCCCAGGGGAAAGTTCCAAAATGCCCCAGGGATAATTTCAGTATGCCCTGGGGATGATCACAGGATGCCCTAGGGATTGTGATAGGATGCCCTAGGCATTGTGATAGAATGCCCTAGGGATTGTGGCAGGATGCCCGGGGCATTTTATAAAAACGCCCGGGGCAAAATAAAAAAATGCCCTAGGGATTTTAATAAAGTCCCTGGCCACGGTGAAAATAAGGTCATGAAAAAACAATGATCGAGGGTTTTATGTCCGATTTCGTTAACTTTAGTGATCAAATGGTCGTCCGGGCCCGATCCGTGCCCGACGACCTCGAACCTAAAAACAACAAATCATGAAAAATTTACTGATCCTCGCAATGGTAGCCACTTTGAACAGCTGTGCCCAGACCCCGGCCGTACCACCTGCCGACTGGCAGATCAAAACCGCCGTGATGGCCGCTCCCGAGGAATACCAAGAAGGTGCAAAAGTATACGGTTACGACGAGAAGGGATCCTTTACGACCTTACGGGAAGGCACCAATTCCTACATCTGTATTGCGGACGACCCACAAAAAGAAGGGTTTTCAACCGCCGCCTACCATATGGAACTGGACGAGTTCATGGCCCGCGGCCGTGCGCTCAGGGCTGAGGGCAAGGAAGGAGAGGAAATATTCGATATCCGAGAGGAAGAAGTAAAGGCCGGAAGCCTGAAGATGCCCGACAAATCTACCCTATGTGTCTTCTCAGGGACAGTGAACCCGGAGACCCTGGAAATTGAAAACCCCTATGTGCGCTACGTGTTCTATGTGCCCTTTGCGACGGGCGAGTCCACAGGCCTTCCGACAAAGGCAACGCCCCCGGGCCATGCCTGGCTCATGGATGCCGGAACGCACAGGGCGCACATCATGATCACCCCGCCCAAACCCGAATGATCCGAAGGTAGCGTTCGGCACAAGGTTCCATGCCCTTGCCTACCGTGGTAGGAAAGGCACTTTGGGGACATTGGCCGTGCGGCACCCTGGCCTTCTGTAACAAATCGGCCCCTGTTCCTACCTATAAGTATAACCAATACGAAGAAACAAATGGCAGGAGGGGGAATAGCGGGCGCGATACAAAGTTTAAAACAGAACCGGGCGTTGTTGAAAAAACGAAAACTACGTTCCCCAGGGGACGTTTATGGCCAAGAGGGAAAGACCAAGTTAGATCTGAAGGAATCCACGGAGCAGGACATGAAACGTATCCGAAAAAAAATCAAGGGATACAAAAGGGAAGAACTGCGCCTGACACTTATCTCGGTGGCCGCCACCCTGACCATACTTTACTTTTTGTACGTATGGGCCTTTCCTTAAGATTTATCGGGCCTTTCAGGGGCATGGCTGTTTATTTGTGTATTTTTAGCGAAGAACCAAAAAAAACGAAAATGAAAAACCATGTCCCGGGTACCCGGCCTTCCATCCCAATGCTACTGATCACCCTCCTATGCTTTCAAGCCCTGTCGTTTGCACAAACCCCCGAGTTCCTATATGGCGATGCCCTGCCCGATGCCCCCGAACTGTCCACTAGGGGAGACCTCCCTATTGGGGTCCGCACTATAGAGCTGGTACATAAAGACCAGATCGATATACTGAATTCCAAAGGGGGCGTAGATCCCGTTTATGATCGGCCCCTGACCGTTGAGGTGTGGTATCCCGCGGCCCTTAATGAAGGTACCGTGGCCATGGTCTCCTATGAAGAGGTGATGGGCACTGCCGGAGATACACTCAGACCTTTGGTCCCCTTTACCTTTAAGGGAAGGGCCGCGCGGGATGCCGCCCCCCTGAAGACCGAAGGGGCTTTTCCCTTGGTGGTGGTGTCGCACGGGTATGTGGGTTCGCGCTACCTCATGACCTATCTGACCGAAAACCTGGCCTCAAAGGGCTATGTGGTCGTGGCGATCGACCATACCGACTCTACTTTTAAAGATGCCAATGCCTTCCATAGCACCCTGCTCAACCGGAGCAAGGACATCCGCTTCGTCGTCGACGAGCTGGCCCGCCTGGGCAAAACGGGCGGTACCGATGCCCTTGTGGGGGTGGTCGATGCCCAGAACACGGGGATCATCGGATATTCCATGGGAGGGTACGGCGTACTGAACGTGGCCGGGGCCGGGTACAGTGATGGCCTCACCCAGTTCTTTGGAGGGATGACCGGGGGAAGCAAGGCAATCGCCGAACATGCCGCCAGCAATCCTGGGTACCAGGCCAGGACCGATTCCAGGATAAAGGCCGTGGTGGCCTTCGCCCCCTGGGGAATGGCACGTGGCGTTTGGGACGCAGAGGGGTTGAAAGGACTAAGGACCCCAACCTTTTTTGTCGCCGGGAGCCTAGACGATATTTCCGGCTATGAAAATGGGATCAAGGCCATTTACTTGGGCGCCGTGAATGCGGACCGCTATCTGCTAACCTATAAGAATGCAAGGCACAACGTAGCCCCCAACCCTCCGCCGGCCGCGGCACTGGAGCCAGGGCTGCATATCGATGAATACTATCGGTATGCCGAACCTTCCTGGGACCAACGAAAAATAAACAACATCAACCAACATTTTGTCAGTGCCTTTTTGGGGATCCATTTGAAGCAGGCCGACCTTTCGAAATATTTGGACGTCCCCGCCGATTCCAACGAAAAGGACTGGCCCGGGTTCAAGCCCCGGTCCTCCACGGGAATGGAACTTTTACACGCCGGACCCGCGAACTAAGAAACCGTCCAGAAACATGTCGCCAAAAACCGCCCTGAGAACACTGTCCACCATACATGGCGCCCTGCTCCTTGCGCTGATGGCATTCACCGCACTGGCCTATTGGCACCGGGGCAGCTTTGATGCCATAATGGGTCCCAACGATATTTTTGTGTATGCCGTGCCCCTTGCGGCGGGCCTAGGGTACTTTATGGGCAAGTATATGTTCCAAAGAGCGGTACGGAACATAAAACGGGAAGAGGGGCTTGCCCAAAAGCTCCAAAAATACCTGGGGGCCTCCCTTGTCAAATATGCCCTTGCCGAGGCCCCTGCCCTCTTTGCACTGGCCGCTTATTATCTCAATGGCAATGCCCTGCACCTGGTCATCGCGGTTTCCCTTGTGGCCTATTTGTTGGCACAGCGCCCAACGGCGCAAAGGCTGATCAAAGATGTACCGTTAAACTTGGAAGAACAAAAACAATTTGATACTTTAAGACCATAATCAATACCTATCAAAAATGAAAAGATACCAATGCGTGCTCTTGGCACTGATCACAGGTTTGGGAACGATAACCGATATGGCCGCCCAGGACTGGCCCAATCTAAAGGCCTTTCAGGAGTCCAATGCGCAATTGTCCCCTCCCGCCGATGGCGAGGACCGCGTGGTCTTCATGGGCAATTCCATTACCATTGGCTGGTTGAACTCCCGTCCAGAATTTTTTAAGGACAAACCCTATGTGAACCGGGGCATCAGCGGGCAGACGACACCACAGATGGTACTTCGCTTCCGTCAAGATGTGATCGCCCTGCGGCCCAAGGTCGTGGTCATCCTGGCCGGAACGAACGATATTGCAGGAAACACCGGCCCTTCCACCTTGGAGATGATAGCGGACAATATCAAGTCCATGGCCGAACTGGCTCGGGCCAACGGCATCAAGGTCGTACTTTCTTCGACACTCCCTGCCTACGACTATCCATGGAAACCTGGGCTCGAGCCCGCCGGAAAGATCATAGCATTGAACAAGATGATCAAGGCCTATGCCAAGGAAGAAGGACATATTTATCTGGATTACTTCTCGGCCATGGCCGACGAACGGAACGGCCTGCCCAAAAAGTTTGCCAATGACGAGGTGCACCCGACCAAGGAAGGGTACCAAGTAATGGAACCCCTGGTCGAAAAGGCCATAGCCAAGGCACTGGAATAAAAACGAACACTCCCGATTTGCAGAACGAAGATCCCCATGGGCCAGAAACGGAAAGATATGACACGATCATCATCGGTGCCGGTGCGGGGGGTCTTGCCGCTGCGATCTGTTTGGCGCGGGAAGGCCAGAAGGTGGTCGTATTGGAACAGCACGACGTGCCGGGTGGCTGGTGCCACAGCTTTTATCTCGATGGGCACCGGTTCACCCCTGGGGTGCACTACGTGGGACTGTTGGGAGAGGGAGAGGCCACCAATGACCTCTATAGGGGCCTGGGCATAGCCAACGACCTGGTCTTTTTTCGTATGAACCCGGACGGGTACGAGCATGTCCGAATCGGGGACGAGCGTTTTGATTTTCCGTCCAATTTCGATGAACTGGTCGCCCGCCTTTCCGATCGGTTTCCCAAGGAGCGCAAGCGCATCCACAAATACCTCAACCTCATCAAAAAAGCCAGTGAGGAACTCTATTCCCTTCCTTATATCAAGGGGTTTTGGCAAAAACTGACCCTCCCGTACCGTACCCGGCATTTTGGGAAATACGGACTCTTTACGCTCCGGAGGGTCATCAATTGGCACATCAAAGATCCCTTGTTGAAGAATATCCTGAACATCCAGTGCGGGGACCACGGGGTGCAGCCAAGAAGGGCAGCCTTTATCCTGCACAGCGCCCTGATGTACCATTATTTCCAAGGGGCCTACTATCCCATGGGCGGCGGGGGCGCCCTGATAAAGGCCATGACCAATGCCGTTAAGAAGTACGGGGGGGCGATCCGGACCAGTACTGCCGTCAAGAACATCCTGTTGGAGGGAGACATACAAAAGCGTGCCATAGGAGTAGCCCTGGAAAATGGCGGACGCCTGTTCGCCGACCGGATCGTTTCGAACGCGGACGTGGGCATTACCTATGACCAATTGATCGGCAGGGAAAACCTCAGTGGCAAGCTCCAAAAAAAACTCGCCAGGACCAAGTACTCCTGTACCTCCCTTATGCTGTTCTTGACGGTGGACATGGATGTCCGCAAGGCGGGACTGGATTCTGGCAATATTTGGATGATGCCCAACCGGGATGCCGACGAGGTCTATGATGCACTGATGCGGGAAGACATCACCCAAGGGGATGCCTTTGAAGGAATGTTCATCAGCTGTACCTCCTTGAAAGACCCGGCCAGTTTTGATGGTAAACACCACACCATTGAGGCCATCACCTATATCAACTACAAGGCGTTCGAGCGGTTCAAGGACGAAAACGACCAACGGTCTCGGGCCTACCTCGATTTCAAGGAACTGTTGACCCAAAAAATGATCAATGGCCTGGAACTTGCCGTCCCGGGTATTCGAAACCACATCGTGCACCAAGAACTGGGCACCCCGATTACCAATGAACACTACATCAATACCACCGAGGGCAATGTATACGGCACGGAAAAAAGCTTGAAACACATTGGCCCGTTTGCGTTCAAGGCAAAAAGTGAGATTGAAAACCTCTACCTGTGCGGATCAAGTATCCTGTCGCACGGGGTGGCCGGGGCCTCGCATTCTGGCGTGGATACGGCGGCGTTGATCTTGGGCCGTCATGCCGATGCGCTCAAGGAACCACAAGAAGACCAATTTCTAAGGATCTATGATGCGGAAAACCCGTCGGAATATCCCGATTGGATCTTGAAAAAGATGGAGGTCAAAAGGGCGCGTGCTGCTTCCAGGCCTACCAATACCGCGGTTTGATCTCACTTGAGCGCTACTGAAAGCACATAGTCGTCGGCGGTCATATAAAGTCGCTTTTGATCCGGGGTAAATGCGCAATTGGCGGTCTTTTGCCCGGTATGGATCCTGGCCAATGCCCTTCCTTCGGGACTGAATATCCAGACCCCTCCAGGTCCGGTGGCGAACACGTACCCTTTTTCGTTCACTTTTAGTCCATCGGGCAGGCCCTGTTGCCCTTCCTTACCGATCAGATGGGTGGTATCGAAAAAAAGTTTCTTGCTTTTGGTCTTTCCAGCCCCGTCCAGTCCATAAGCGTACCAAACGGCATGTTCCGGATCGGATACCGCAACATATAGGGTTAGGTTGTCCGGGGAGAGCCCTATTCCGTTCGGGCGGGTCAAAGTGTCCACCAGCCGAAGTTCCCCAGTGGCCAAAAGGCAATATACCCCTTGAAAATCCAGTTCCTTTCCAGGGTCGTCCATTCCCTCCGGCAGTCCGTAAGGGGGATCCGTGAAATACAGGTTTCCCGCTTTGTCGAACGCCCCATCGTTTGGGCTGTTGAACCGTTTTCCTTCATAGTTTCCCACAAGTACGGTATAATCGGCCCTGGGTGCATCCAAAGTGGCGTTCATTTTCGCCACGCCCCTATTGCCGTGCTGCATCAGCACCAATTCCCCTTTTTGGTTCAAAAGCAATCCGTTGGATCCCGGCTCCTTTCCTGTAAAATTTTCCCCGGAAAACCCGGACGGGTGTAAATAGGTCAACGTGTCATTCTTCGCGTCCAGTTTGTAGACCTTGTTATTAGGGATATCCGAAAAGAGCAGATAATTGCCTTCGGCAATCCACAAAGGGCCCTCGGTCCACTCAAAACCACTGGCCAAAACTTCGATTTCGGATTTGGGGTCGATGATTTGGAGCGCCTCGTCATCGAGGACCTCAATGGAAAACCGGGAGGAAATGTCCTCCGTATTCCCCTGCTGTTCCACTTCTACGGTCTTGTCCTTTGGAGCATCCTTGCACCCCACCATGGTCAGTAGTATTGAAAGTGCCGTGAGGTATTTCATTTTCTTCATTTGTTTCTTTTCTTTTGATCGTTCAAAGTAAATGTGTTCGCACCGGTACCCGCAAAAGCCCGTCCATTAACCGACAAAATTCAGGAGTGTTCCGATACGGTCTATACTGATCCGGACCTCATCGCCAAGTTTCAGGCTAAAATCATCGGGTGGTATGATTCCGGTCCCGGTCATCAGAAAGCAGCCGTTGGGAAATTTGCATTCCCTAAAAAGAAAGGCGACCAATTCGGCATGTTTGCGCTTCATTTGATCGATGGCGATCTCCCCTGAAAAAATTTCACTGCCCTCCCGGGCAATCGCCAATTTTATTTTGGTCCCGGGATCTATGGGTTCCTTGGGAACATAGATACAGGGGCCCAAAGCGGCGCAACCTTCATAGGTTTTGGCCTGCGGAAGGTACAGGGGGTTTTCCCCTTCAATACTTCTGGAGCTCATATCGTTGCCCACGGTATAGCCCTCTATGGTGCCCTCCGAGCTGATAAAAAGAACCAATTCGGGTTCCGGAACATCCCAATGCGAATCTTTTCTTATGCGTACGGTGCCCCCATGCCCCACTGTTCGCTGGGGAGTGGCCTTAAAAAAAAGCTCTGGCCGTTCGGCATCGTATACCCGATCGTAAAAACTCCCTCCACCGGCCTTTTTCGATTCTTCCATACGGGCGTGCTTGCTGCGCATATAGGTGACCCCCGAGGCCCATACTTCCTGAGTGCCCATGGGAGGATCGGTGATATCGGCCAAACTGGCGTCACCGGCCGCGGACAAACCTTCAATGTCCTTCAATAGGGCCTGGTGCAGGTTCATACGATTGATAAAAGTGTCCCAATTGTCCACTTTTATTTTATAGAGCTTGTTTTCCTTACGGATTACGGCCCCATCGGCCGTCTTATAGATCTGCATTCTGATAGGTTTGTTTTATCAATTTCCATAAATGTAAGGGTTTTTTCAGCTATAAAACAAACCAATGGGCCGACCATTATTTTTTAATGGGATATTGTTTTATCTTGGCGTTTAATTTTATGTGGTAACCCATATGTTCGAGATTGAAAATAAAGTGGCCATAATTACAGGGGCCAGTGGGGCCCTGGCCGGTAGCATCGCAAAAAGCCTCGCAGCTTCGGGCGTGAAATTGGCCCTCCTATCCAGACAGGAATCCACGGTAGATCCCTTGATCGATGAGATCACCAAGGATGGGGGATACGCAAAGGCCTATGCGGTAGATATTCTTTCCGAAGCTTCGCTGCAAAGGGCAAGGGAGCTGATCCTCAACGATTTTGGAAGAATCGATATCCTGTTGAACAGTGCCGGTGGAAACCTGCCGGGTGCCACTATTGCCCCCGACCAGACCATATTCGATCTTTCCATGGAAGATTTCAAAAAGGTCACGGACCTCAACCTGAACGGAACCGTACTTCCCTCCCTTGTTTTCGGGAAGACCATGGCCGAACAGCAAGAAGGGGTCATTATCAATTACTCGTCCATGGCGGTCGATAGGGCCATAACCAGGGTGGCCGGATACTCCGCATCCAAAGCGGCCATGGAGAACTTTACGAGATGGATGGCCGTTGAAATGGCGACCAAATTTGGAGACCAGATCCGAGTGAACGCTATTGCCCCGGGTTTTTTTATCGGGAAGCAGAACAAGGCGCTTTTGACCAATCCCGACGGCTCTTTTACCCATCGGGGCGAAACGATAATCAAAAACACGCCCATGGGCAGGTTCGGAAAGGCCGAGGAATTGAACGGTGCCATCCACTTTCTGTGCAGTACCGCGGCCAAGTTCATTACGGGCGTGGTGCTCCCGGTAGATGGCGGGTTCAGCGCTTTCAGTGGGGTCTAATCCCATCCTCCTTCCAAAGAACATCCGGAACAGATGGGCCAAGGGTCAGGACCTGGTTCACAACAGAGCAAATACAAATTTTAATTGACAATAATTCAATAACCCGTTAAGTACAATGGAACAAACATGGCGATGGTACGGACCGAGCGATCCGGTGAGCTTACAAGACATCAAACAAGCGGGGGCGACAGGAATTGTAACCGCCCTGCACCATATCCCGAACGGAGCGGTCTGGTCCGTATCGGAAATTGAGAAAAGGAAATCATATCTCGAAGAAAATGGACTGGTATGGAGCGTGGTGGAGTCGCTCCCCCTTCACGAAAGTATTAAAACCCAGCAGAGTGCCTTCGAACAGTACATTGAAAACTACAAGATAAGTCTCGCGAACCTGGCCCAATGCGGTATAGGTATTGTATGCTATAACTGTATGCCCGTGTTGGACTGGACCCGTACCAGCCTTGACTATACTGTAGCGGATGGGTCCAAGGCCCTGTCCTTTGAATTCAGCGCGCTTGCGGCGTTCGACCTGTTCATCCTAAGACGGCCCCATGCCGAGGAAACGTATACCGAGGGGCAGATCGCAAGTGCCAAGACCTATTTCGAGGGTATGTCGGAAGGTGATATCTGGAAATTGGTCAAGACCATTATTGCCGGACTCCCAGGCTCCTCCGAGGGATATCCCGTTCCCGAAAAAGGGTACGACCTAAGCAAATTCCAAGCCATTCTGGATACCTACGCAGGAATCGGTGAAACCGAAATGCGCGACCATCTGGTCCATTTTTTACGGGAAGTGGTCCCCGTTGCGGAAGCAAACGGCATCTTGATGTGCATCCATCCCGATGACCCACCGTTCTCCATTTTGGGGCTTCCCAGGATCATGGGCACTGAAGCGGACTATGCCTATATTTTCGACCAAGTAAAATCGGTCCACAACGGAATTACCTTTTGCGCCGGATCTCTTGGGGCCAGGGCGGACAACGATCTGCCCCAAATGATGGACCGGTTTGCGGACCGTGTGCATTTCTTGCATCTACGAAGCACACAGAGGGACGGAAAGGGCAATTTCTACGAGGCCAACCATTTGGAAGGCGATGTCGATATGTACGAAATCATCAAAAAAGTGCTCTCGGAGGAAAAGCGAAGAAAGGAAGTCGGCCGGAAAGACCACCAAATCCCGATGCGGCCCGATCACGGCCACCAAATGTTGGACGACCTGCACAAAAAGACCAATCCCGGGTATTCCGCCATCGGGCGGTTACGCGGCTTGGGAGAGTTGCGCGGACTGGAACTGGGAATCAAAAAATCCCTTTTTTAACCACGACCTGTTCCGGAACCTCGGGGGCCCCATCCCCGATCCGGAAAGAATGGGGGTTCAGGAGCGCAAGCTCTTGATCAGCGCCAAGGTTTCCCGTACGGTCGCTTCCAATCCGGCAAAATCCATTTTGGCCAACAGCTCCTTACTTATAAGCTTGGAGCCCATTCCCACGCAGGTCACTCCGGCATCGAACCACCCTTTGAGGTTGTCGGCCGCGGTGCTCACCCCTCCGGTGGGCATAACGCTCGTCCAGGGCTGGGGGCCCTTTATGGCCTTTACAAAGCCAGGGCCGTAAGTAGCCCCGGGGAACAGCTTCACGATCTCGCAGCCCAGTTCCTCGGCCCTATTGATCTCGGTCAGAGAGCCACAGCCCGGGGACCACAATACTTTTCGCCTATTGCACACTGTGGCGATGTCCTCCCGCAGGGAGGGGGTCACGATGAAATTGGCGCCCATCTGCATGAACATGCTGGCCGCGCCGGCGTCGGTGATCGAGCCTACCCCCATGATCATTCCCGGAAGCTCCTTGATCGCATATTTGTTCAGTTGGGAAAACACCTCAAAGGCAAAATCGCCCCGGGCCGTAAACTCCATCAGCCTTGCCCCGCCATCATAACAGGCCTTGAGCACCTTTTTTCCCAATTCTACATCGGGGTGGTAGAAAAGGGGGACCATTCCGGTCTCCCGCATTACCATCGCTACTTCTATTCTACTGTACTGGGCCATTGTTTCTTTGGATTGTTGGATTATTGGATCGTTCTTTTCACGGGTCATCTCGCCACCCGTCCGGAAGCATCCCCGCCCATCAGTTTTTTTACCTCATCGACGGTCACCAGGTTGGCGTCCCCTTTTATGGTATGTTTCAGACAGGAGGCCGCCACGGCAAAATCAAGGGCGTTCTGGTCGTCGTCAGGGTATTGGAGCAGGCCGTAGATCAGACCGCCCATAAAGGAATCGCCCCCTCCTACCCGGTCCACGATATCGGTAATCTGGTATTCCGCGGATTTGTACATGGTGCTCCCATCGTACAGTACACCGGCCCAGGTATTATGCGATGCCGATATGGAACCCCTCAATGTGGTGATCACCTTTTTGGCGTTTGGGAATTTTTTCATCATCTGTTGACAGACCGAGAGGAAGGCCTCTGCCTTTACATGCGCGCCCTGAGTGGTAATATCGAGTCCCTCGGGCTTGATATGGAAGTGTTTTTCGGCATCTTCCTCATTGCCCAATATGATGTCGCAGTAAGATGTGAGCTGGGTCATTATCCCCTCGGGCTCCACACCATATTTCCAGAGCTTTGCCCGATAATTCAGGTCGGTGGATACGGTAAGGCCCAGGTCTTTGGCAGCCTTCACCGCTTCAAGACAAGCGTCCGCGGCCCCTTGTGAAATGGCCGGGGTGATGCCGGTCCAATGGAACCATCCCGCTCCTTCGAAGACTTTTTCCCAGTCAATCATTCCGGCCTTTATCTCCGCTATGGCCGAATGGGCTCGGTCGTAGACCACTTTGCTCCCGCGACTGACCGCCCCTGTTTCCAGAAAGTAAATGCCCAGGCGATCGCCACCAAAGACGATCTGGTCGGTACCTACGCCTCTTTTGCGCATTTCCATCAGGGCACAGTCCCCTATGTCGTTATTGGGCAAACGGGTCACAAAATCCACCGGAACCCCGTAGTTGGCAAGGGAAACGGCAACATTCGATTCCCCGCCCCCGTATACCACATCAAAACTGCTTGCCTGTGAAAATCTTAAAAAACCTGGAGGGGACAAACGCAACATGATTTCCCCAAATGTCACTACTTTCTTCATTTAATATTGGTTTTGAAGCTGTCTTTGGCCGCTATTCATCAATAAAACAAAATTACAACTTGTTCCGCAACGGGCCGTATTATATGATCGGGAAAAATATAACAAATAGCCCGCACTGTGTAGTATTGTGAAATGGAGGACAATCCCGCTTTTCGAAATTGGGTATTTGGCAATTTTTCGTTCCACACTTGGAACGGCCCTCTTCCAAATCACAATTTATAGGCCTGTCTGGCCAAAAGTTTCCATTCCCCGCCGCGCTTTCGAAAAATCATGAGGTTCCCTATCCGGACCTCCATCAAATTCCCGGCAGTTTTGCCCTTGGTCATGAAAATGTGCCGTACCATGGCAATGTCTCCCGTGATGGTGATGGTCTGGTCGGAAGCATCTATGGAAATATAATCGAAGGTGCCGTTGACGACCGCATCGATAAACTGCGACTTGTTTTCCAAGGATCCGCTGGAGTGTCCGTACGACAGTTCCTCCAAAGTCAAATTGCCCAGGGTATTTTCATCCGGGTCAACCATGGCGGCGAACAGGGTCTTGACCGTGGTGGCCACTTTACTGGTGTCCCTATCGTCGTCCGGGGATTTGGGGGTGGATTGGGCCGAAACTGCAAATCCGATAAAAAGGGTCAGTGCTAACAGGGTCTTTTGGTATTTCATAAGTTTTTGGATTAAAGCGTATGGTTATTGATTTATGTTTGAATTGAATTTAGTGGCTCAGCTATAGGTTCTGTCATGTGAACGCAGTTTGTCCCACTCTTTCGTAGGTGCAAAATAGCTCTTGTCGCTTGGATGGATATGTTTTTTCAGCACATCTTCGTCCAATTCAATTCCAAGTCCCGGTGCCGTCAAGGGAACGGGGGCAAAACCTTTGTCGATCATCTTGAACCCGCCTACTGTTTTTACCAGGTCCTCCCACCAGGGAACATCTACCGAATGGTGCTCCAGGGCCAAGAAATTCTGGGTGGCGGCGGCACAATGGACGCTGGCCATGAACGATACCGGGGTACCGGCCTGGTGCATGGCCATGGCAATGCCAAATTCTTCGGCATAGTCACCGATGCGCTTTGTTTCCAGAAGTCCTCCGGAAGAAGCCAGGTCCGGATGGACAATGTCCACGGCCCGCTCATGGATCAAAGGCTTGAAATCCTTTAGGAGGTAAATATCCTCGCCTGTGGTGGTCGGAGTCTCTATGGAGTTTGTTATCGTCTTCCATTGTTCGGTATACTGCCAAGGCACCATATCCTCGAACCAAGCCAGGCGGTATTTCTCGAGTGCCCTGGCCAGGCGAATGTTGTTGTTCAGATCGAAGTGCCCATAGTGGTCTGTCGAAATCGGAATCTCGTACCCCACCATGCTACGTACATTTTCAACGATTTGGGCCAGTTCCTCCAAGCCTTTTTCCGTTATCTGAATTTGGGTAAACGGGTGCATGGTGTTTCCATAGGACATCGCGTTCTTAAGATCTCCCCATTGTGCCAGATTTCCATTGGCGTCTTCCCAGAACTTGCTATTTACAACGGTCCCCGCTTTTCCTTTCAGTTCGGAAATCGACACATCCATTTTTAGCCAGGTGTATCCCTGTTCCTTCACCCGGAACTCGATCAACCTCTTTTGCTCTTCCGGGGAATCGGCCTCCGGGGTGTCCGCATACAATCTGATTTTATCCCGGTACCTTCCGCCCAACAATTGCCAGGCCGGTACATTATAGGCCTTGCCACAGAGGTCCCATAATGCCATCTCCACGGCACAGACCCCGCCCGCCTGGCGTGCGGGTCCCCCGAACTGCTTTATGGTTTTGAACAACTTCTCCACATTGCACGGATTCTCTCCAAGGATACGGCTTTTCAACATTAGGGCATAGCGTACATCGGCAGCGTCCCGAACTTCTCCCAGACCGTATATGTCCTGGTTGGTGTCGATACGGATAATGGCGGTGCCTCCCATAACGTTCGTCAGTACATAGCGCATATCCGTTATTCTCAATTCGGAGGGTGATGAGTTTCGGTTTACCTTTGCCGTGGTCTCCGACAGGTCATCTTCAATGGAATATCCCATAAAACTGGACAGTGCAATACCTCCCAATGCCGTTTTCTTTAAGAAATTCCTGCGGTCGTCCTTGGTTTTGGGGTTTTCCATTTCCGCCTGCCTGGAAACGGCATACGTCTTTTCTTCCTCTTTGTTTTTGGCGATAAGTCGCTGCAAGGTGTTTTTCATATTCGTGCGTTGTTTCATGGTTCTCCCGAGCGCAATGCGTGGATCGGACAAACAATATACTAAAGAATTGGCTTAAATGATATGAATCTCCTTGGTCTTTTATGGGATTTCTTGATGGGGCCATAAACCTAAAAAGTAGGTCGTTTGTCAAGCCAAGGACAACAATATCCGAAAAAACCGCGTTATTTGTGGTGAACCGTCAACATAGCTTGTATGGAAAATCACCAAATGGCAAATGCCCCTGTAGTAAGCCAGCTTACCGAAGAGGCCCGGGCAACGTTCTACAGAATGACCTATGCCCACTTGGCAGGTGCCGTTTTACTTTTCATTCTGGTCGAGATCCTTTTTTTCCAATCGGACTTCATTATCAACCTGGCCCTGTCCCTTACCGGTGGATATAGCTGGCTTGTATTGCTGGGAGGCTTTATGTTGGTGACCCATTATGCGGAACGGATGGCGTTGCGCCATACGAATACCAATATGCATTATTTGGGATTGATACTTTATGTGGTCGCGGAGGCCTTTATTTTTGTCCCTTTGCTATTTATGGTGATGTATATCGGAAAGGATCATGCCATCGATATCCTCAACCAAGCCGTGGTATTGACACTGTCTTTGTTTACCGGAATATCCGCCGTAGTTTTTCTGACCAAAAAGGATTTTTCTTTTTTAAAATCGATTTTGGCCATTGGTTTTGCCATTGCACTGGGGTTCATCATTGCAGGAACCCTTTTTCGTTTTGATCTGGGGCTCGTGTTCTGCTTGGGGATGGTGGTCCTGGCCTCAGGGGCCATATTGTACCAAACCTCTAACATGGTCCATAGGTACCAATCGAACCAATATGTAGCCGCCTCCCTGGGACTGTTCGCTTCGTTGATGCTCTTGTTCTGGTATATCCTCAGTATTCTATCCAGGGATTAGGCCCATTGTGGGTGGACAGCAAGGTCCAGGCACCTGATAATCATCGGGAAATCGGTTTTTTTGTTTCAATTTTTTTACCTTGGGAATAAAACCGGATTCCATGAAAGCCCTATTGTCAATTTTCGTTTTACTTTTCTTGTCCTCTTGTTCCCAGACCGCATCCAGTGAAAGCGATCTGGCGGCCATTCGCACGATTCTGGAGGAACAACAGGCCGCATGGTCGAACCACGACCTAGAGGGCTTCATGCAGGGCTATTGGAAATCGGACTCCCTTACCTACTACAGCCGCGGGAAGGTCTCCCAAGGTTGGCAGGCCACACTGGACAAATACAAAAAAGGGTATCCGACACCGGCAGAAACCGGAAATCTGAAATTTAAAATTGCCAAGATCGAGGAAATCAATAAGGATGCCTATTGGGTAATGGGCGAATACCATTTAACCCGGCAGGCCGGGGATACCAATGGTACCTTTATGATCGTCTTCAAGCGGATCAACGGGGAATGGAAAATTGTGGCCGATTCATCTTGTTAAGCGGAAGCGACCATAGGAAAGTTCCTCAATAACTCGTTTCGTCCAATTTTACCTTGCCTTTGAAGGTACGGTATACAAAGTAGGTATACCCCAATACAAGAGGTCCCCCGATCGCCACCATGGTAAGCATTATTTTTAAGGATTTTGTGGAGGCAGCGGCATGATAGACATCAAGGCTGTATTGGGCATCATATGTGGAAAACAGCAAGATCGGATATAACTCTATCGCGACCAGGACCAACAGAAGGGATATGGTGAGTGCCGAAAAGAAAAATGCCCATTTGTACCTTTTCTTATTGGCCAAGCGGGGTACATTTGCAATACACAGAAAGGTGGCCAGCGGCACAACAAAAAGCGAAGGATTATTTTGAAAGCTATCCGAAAGATGGGGGATGTACAACAAGGTGTACAGGGTAGTGACCGCAAAACTTACCATAAAAAACACCATGGCCTTTTTCAACAGAAGCCTTAGTTTGGCGAAAAGACGCCCCTCGGTTTTTAACAACAGGTAAATGGCTCCGTGCACCATGAACAATGAAAGCGTCGTAATTCCGGTCATCAGCGCGTAGGGGTTCAAGAACTCAAAAAAACCGGCCCCTTGATATTGGTATTGGGGGCCGATGGCAATGCCTTGAAGTACATTTCCCAGAACCACCCCCAGCAAAAATGCCAGTAGCATACTGGAAACACTATAGCAGATGTCCCAAGTGGCCCGCCACCATTTCATCGGTTCTTTTCCTCTGAACTCAATGGATATGGCCCTAAAAATGATACAGACCAGGAAAAGCATGAACGGTACGTACATCGAGGAAAACAAAGTGGCGTACATTATTGGAAACCCAGCGAACAATGCCCCGCCCCCTATGACCAGCCACACTTCGTTCCCGTCCCAAACCGGGCCCACGGCATTGAGGGCAATGCGCCTGCTTTTTTCCTTCCGTAGGAACAAATGCCAGGCACCGGCACCGAAATCAAATCCGTCCAAAATGGCGTAACCGGAAAACAATGCCCCGATCACCAAATACCACCAAGTCGGATAATCCAATCCCAAAAACGTTTCCATAGTGTTCAATTTCCTGTTAGTACTCCCGTGATTTCCCTGGTCAGGGGCCTGTCTTCCGTATCTGAATCATCGTACGGTCCGTGCTTGATCTTCTTATTGAGCAAATACACGAACAACAAAAAGAGCAGGGTGTAGACCACCATGAACAAAATCAATGAAAATAAAACCTGGTTTGCGGAAACGGCTTGTGAAAAGGCATCGGAAGTACGCAGCAAGCCATAGACCACCCAAGGTTGTCTCCCCATTTCAGCGGCAAACCAACCTGCCTGATTCGCAATCTGGGGAAGAAATGCAGCGAAGACAAATGTCCATAACAACCAAGGTTTATCGAACAACTTTCCCCGCCACCACAAGTAGCTCGCGTAGAGCGAAAGGATGATCAGAAACATTCCGATAAGGACCATAATATGGTAAAATTGGAACACGGCATTGACCTGCGACGGTCGGTCTTCCTCGGGAAAAGCGTTCAAGCCCATTACCGGCGTATCAAATCTGTAGTCGATCAAAAAGGAAAGTCCTCCAGGAATCCTTAAGCCCGTGACCTCTTGCCTTTCTTTATCCACCCAACCCACAAGGTACATGTCCGCTGGGGCAGAAGTTTCGAAATGACCTTCCATGGCCGCCAGTTTTGCCGGTTGGTTTTTGGCCACACCATCGGCAGAACTGTGTCCTGTTATCAATTGGCACAGCGAAAAAACGGTGGCGACCACCAGGGTCAATCTGAAAGCCTTTTTTGAAATCCCAACAAATCGACCTTTCAAAATATAATAGGCGTGCACGCTCAATATCAAAAAGGCACCCGCCAGGAAAGCCCCCAACCAAACATGTAGAATGCGGTCCACACTGGAGGGATTAAAGACCATGGCCCAAAAATCGGTGATTTCGGCCCGGGCATCCAAACCTTCGCCCACAATATGATATCCGGCCGGGGTCTGTTGCCAGCTATTGGCCACGACGATCCAAATGGCCGAAAACATCGAGCCCAAAAAGACACCAATGGTAGCAACCAGGTGCACCCAAGGTTTTACCCTGTTCCAACCGAACAACAGCACCCCGAGAAATCCGCTTTCCAGGGCAAAGGCAAAAATTCCCTCCGCGGCCAGGGCACTGCCAAAAATATCACCCACATAGCGCGAGTATACCGCCCAATTGGTTCCAAATTCGAACTCCATTACAATACCCGTGACCACTCCGATCCCGAAGGTAAGTGCAAATATCTTGGTCCAAAACTTGGCAAGGATATGATATTCCTTGTTTTTGGTCCTAAGGTACAGGCTTTCGAAAGCAACCATGACCAATCCCAGGCCAATGCTCAAAGGCGGATAGATGTAGTGAAATGCTATGGTGAAGGCAAACTGGATACGGGCGAGAATCTCAACATCCATGACGGGAAATTTTACCCTACAAAGATACGAAGCGCAGTTTTTCCAAGCACCTAAATACGATACTCCAGTGCTTATTTTTATGTTAAAAAAAGGAATGCCCTAAAACTTCCTCGAAGGGGAAAAAGGAGAAATGTCCATAGCGGTTTTTCGTCCATTGATAACCTCAGATACCAACTTCCCGGTGGCCGGTCCCAAACTCCACCCCATCATGGCATGGCCGGTGGCAAAGGTGAGGTTGTCCAGCTGCGGGGATTTTCCAATATAGGGCAACCCATCGGGGGAAACGGGACGCATCCCAGTTTTGGCTTCCGCTATTTCCCGGGCGTTGATCTCCAGCTCGGGATAGAACGTTCGGGCCCCCTTGGCAATCGCCAGAACCCTTTCCTTCCGTATTATATCATTGATTCCCGAAAATTCCATGGTCCCGGCGAAACGCGTGAATCCCTGCATTGGGGTCACCGCCATTTTTGCCTCCATTAAAATCGCGGGAAGCGAGATACCTGTTGGCCTGGACACGTTGATCCGATAGCCCTTCCCGGCCTGCAGCGGCAGCTTTATGTTCAATTTTTTCGACAATTGGCCGCTCCAAGATCCGGCGGCCAGGACTACTTCATCCGGAGCATATGTCCCTTTGGAGGTTATAATTTGATGGATTCCACCGTTCTTAACGGACAAATCCAGCACCTCCTCGCCCGTGCGGATATCCACTCCTGCATCCGAAAGATATCGGAGCATTTTTGGCATAAATTCCGTAGGTGTGGTATGGCCATCGCACTCATAATGAATGGCCCCCTTAGCTTCAATCTTGATATTGGGCTCTATTTCGGCCAATTGGGACGGACCGAGTTCTTCCACTTCCAACCCCAGAAAACGGGCCTTTTGGGCCACTTCCATTTCATGTTCGTACGCCGCATCGGTTTGATAGAGCATGAGCAGCCCCTTTCGCTCCAAATGGAAATTACCCAAATCGCCCGAGGCCTTTATATCTTCGAACAGGCCCCGGCTAAGTATGTTGATATCCTTGATAACCGGAATGGCCTTTTCCACTTTTTCCCTTGTCGACGATTTGTGGAAGTACCAGGACCATTTGAAAAAATCCATATCCCATCGGGGTTTCATGTAAAACGGACTGGCAGGATCGAACATCCATTTGATCCCTTTGGCGATCATTCCCGGAGCGGCCAACGGAACGATATGACTTGGGGTGATATACCCTGCGTTGACGAAGGAGGCCCCCGAGCTAATATCGGACTTATCGATTACGGTGACCCGGTGTCCTTCCTTATGTAAAAAGTATGCCGAGGAAAGTCCAACGATACCGCCCCCGATAACAATGATATTTTTTCCCATGGGTATTTACCTTATCTGCGCTCCTTTCGCATTAAAGCTTCCAAAAAGTAATAATCGGCATAATTTAGCGGAACATCGATTTCCGAATTGTGCGGAATACTTCCTACCGAATGCTTGAGAAGCAGTCCCTCATTGCTCCCAATCTCGGCCAAATAGGTCCCGGAGCTCAAGGTTTCCAATATTTGATCGGCCACACCGCGGTACTCGATCGCATCTTCGGTAGAAACAAAGGTACTCAGCTCATACAGGGCCGATGCAACAATGGCAGCGGCGGACGCATCCCTTTTGGTATCTGCTTCAATAGGGACATCATAGTCCCAGTACGGCACCTTGTCTTTTGGTAAATTGGGGTGGTCCTTTATAAATTTCGCTATCTTTTGGGCATGGTCGAGGTATTTTGGATCCATAGTCTCCCTATACATCACCGTATATCCGTACAATCCCCAGGATTGGCCCCTTGCCCAAGCCGAGCCATCGCTATAACCCTGGGCGGTATTTCTGTGAAGTACCTCTCCCGTTTCGGTATCATAATCCAACACATGGATGGAGCTGTTGTCCTCCCTGAAATGATTTTTCATGGTGGTATCCGCATGGGTCACCGCTATGTCGTAATAGGTGGAATCGCCGGAAATTTTGGTCGCGTTAAAAAGCAGTTCCAAGTTCATCATATTGTCCACGATGACCGGACATTCCCATCGATCATTGCGTTCCCAGGATTGAAGAATTCCCGCTTTCGGCTTGAACCGGGTGGCGAGCGACTGGGCGGCTCTGACGATAACGGCCTCGTACGGCTTTGAATCCATATATTTCAGTCCATTCCCGTAGCTGCATCCGATCATAAAACCGAGATCGTGGTTGCCTTCCCAATATTGGATGGTGTCCAGTTTTTCGGTATAGGTTATGGCGCGTTCCTTCCATTTCTCATCTTCGGTCATTCCGTACAGGTACCATAGGGAACTTGGATAGAAGCCGCTTGTCCATTCATATATGCCGACCAAACGAAGTTTTCCATCCGTAATACTCTTCGGCATCGGCTTGTCCGTTTCCAAAAAAGGTAGGGCTTTTGCATATAGTGAATCGTACTGTTTGGTCACATGTTCCAGTATGGATATGGGTTCTTCCATTTCCTTTTTGGTGGTTTGCTGCCCGCAGCCCAACAGAAGAAAAATACATAAGGGTACCACTTGGCCAAGTCTTGTAAACATTTTGAATTTGATCATAATTTGATTGCTTTCCATGGTTTGGACAGCGAATGTCCTCGCGTTAAAAATAGGCAATTTTTGTCATTCCATACCGGGTTCATATTACCTGAAATCCATGGGCGTAAGGGTCTTCATCATCGATGATTATCGAATTGTACCCATAGATCTTTGCCCATCCCCGGATACTTGGAATTATTGCCGGTATTCCCGCCAGGGAAGTCTCCTCTTCTATCCTCCCTACAAATTGCGACCCGATAAAGCTCTCGTGTACAAACTCCTCTCCCAGTTTGAGTTTCCCTTTGGCGTGCCATTGGGCCATACGGGCAGAGGTACCGGTACCACAGGGAGAACGATCAATGGCTTTATCTCCGTAAAAGACGGCGTTCCTGGCCGTGGCTTCCGGTGAAATGGTCGTACCGGTCCACAAAATATGGCTTACCCCGCGGATGGTATCGTCCTCAGGGTGCACGAACGTATCGGGGTGTTCTAAATTGATCTTCTTGCGGATCTCCTGACTGAACTGCACCAAGGCACTGGCCGAGAAATCTTGAATTCCGGAAAAGTTGGGTTGCGGATCTATAAGGGCATAAAAGTTCCCGCCGTAGGAAACATCGAACACCACCTCGCCCAATCCGGTACATTCCACGGTCAGTTCCCGAGCGGCCAAGTACGACATTACGTTGGTCAATCGTACCCAATCTACCTTTCCCTTGGTTTGTTGATATTCGATATGAACCAGCCCCGCCGGGGTTTCCATCCGCACCTTGCCCGGAGTTTTGGGCTCTAACAACCCCTCCTCTATTCCGATGGTAATGGCCCCAATTGTGCCATGTCCGCACATCGGTAAGCAGCCACTGGTCTCTATGAACAGGATTCCAAAATCATTTTGGGGATCGACGGGTGGATAAAAAATACTACCGCTCATCATATCATGGCCCCGGGGTTCGTACATTAAACCCTTTCGTATCCAGTCGAATTCTTTGATGAAGTGTTGTCTTTTTGCACTCATGTCCTTTCCGACCAGATCCGGACCACCACTCTTGACGACCCGAACCGGGTTTCCACAGGTATGGGCATCGATACATGTAAAGGTATTACGACCCATTTTTTGCTTTTTCAATATAGGCGTTGACCCGTTTTTCCATAATGGACAGGGAAACGGTGCCCTGTCCCAAAATTATTTCATGGAATTCTCGAATGTCGAATGCACTCCCCAGCTCGGTCTCGGCTTTTTTGCGAAGTTCACGTATCTTCAATTCCCCAATTTTATAGGACAGCGCCTGCCCCGGCCATGAAATGTAACGATCGGTCTCTGTATTCACCTCATGAAGCGACAAGGCCGTGTTGGAGGCCATAAAATTGACCACCTGGTCCCTCGTCCAACCCTTGGCATGGATTCCCGTGTCGACCACCAAACGGCAGGCCCTCCACATCTCGTAGGTCAGCTGTCCAAAACGCTCATAGGGCGTCGTATACATTCCCATTTCCTCAGCCAAAAATTCGGTATAAAGCCCCCAACCCTCTCCATAGGCGGACAAATAAAGGTCTTTCCTAAACTGCGGGATGCTATCGCCCAGTTCCAGGTTCAAAGCGCCCTGCAAGTGATGGCCAGGAACCGCTTCGTGCACCGTGAGTGCCGGCAAAGTGTACAGGGTACGGCTTGGGAGGTCATAGGTATTTACCCAATAATATCCTGGGTCGGTACTGTTTTTACCGGTACCCACATACCTTCCCCCTGTATACTTCGGTGCTATGGCATCGGGTACGGGTGCCACACCATAGGGTTTTCGGGGAAGGGTCTTGAAGAATCTGGGCAATTGTTCATCGGCCCGTTTTGCCATATCCCGTGCGATCATCAACAATTCCCCAGGTGTTTTTGCATAGAACTGCTCGTCGGTCCTCAAAAAGTTCAAGAAATCCGCAAAACTTCCCTCAAATTCCAGATCTTTAATAATTTGTTCCATTTGGGCCTTGATACGGGCCACTTCGGCATGTCCGATTTTATGGATGTCATCGGCCGTATACCGCGTGCCCGTGGTATAATAATTAATTCGATTTTGGTAATAGGCCGACCCTTTAGGGGTTTCCGATACGCCAATGGCAGTTCTTGTTTTCGGAAGGTACTCTTCTTCAAAAAATGCCTTTATCCGTATGAACTGCGGGATGACCTTGGTGTTGATCGCCACTTTTGCGGCATTCAGTACAGAATCCCGTTGTTGTCCGGTGAGTCCTGCCGGAAGGTTCTTGAAAGGTGAGTAATAGTAGCTGTCGCCGTAGTGTTCCACAATGTGGTCGTCGTAGGTGCTCTCATAGCCCGTGAAAATGACCTTAGGTTGGGAAATCCCTTTTTTAAGCCCCGCCCTCAGATTGACAAAATGTTGGTCCACGAAGTCAGGAATGGCATTTAACTTGTTTAAATAGGCCTTTACCTGCACATAATTGGCCAAAGGCCTAACGTTGTAGGTCAGATTACTGTGGAACCCCGCATCGGACAACAGGGGATTGAGATAGCGCTCCCATTCGTAGAAATCGATTTTATCCTGCAGCACAAAATTCAGGAGCTCGAAGGAAATTTTTTCGGTTTCGTCTAAGGTACTTGGGTCAATTTTGGCCAAGGCCGCTTTTTTTGTCCTTGCGAACTCCGCCTCCGACCGGTAGTACGCTTTGGTAAAAAGTCCCAATGGATAGGTCTCCCGATCATATCCTTTATGGTTCTGATAATCCTCTATGACCTTTTGCAGGGCGACCGAAGAACTATGGACACTTTCCTGAGCCCGTATTGTCCCAAACATTAAGAACAGTGCCAAGAACACGGATTTGGAACAATTTATCCAAGTTGGTCTATATTGGGTCATTGCTAAGGGCATTGTTCACCAATCTTGAGATTTTCATTGGATTTCCATCCTTTAATTCGTCGGGAAGCAATTCCTGGGGCCAATTTTGGTAGCTAAAGGGGCGCACCCACCGTTTGATGGAATGTGTCCCGACCGCCGTAAACCGACTGTCCGTTGAGGCGGGGTATGGCCCCCCGTGCTGCATGGCGGGACAAACCTCCACTCCGGTGGGCACACCGTTAAAAATAATACGTCCCACCCTATTTTGCAGGGCAGTGCCCACTTTTTGGTTGGCCCTGATCTCATCGGTGCTACCCAATATCGTTCCGGTCAACTGCCCTTCCAGGTTGTTTATGATCATGGTCAATTCATCCAAATCCGCACAGCGGACCACTATGGAAAAAGGACCGAATACTTCCTGATGCAAGCGGGGGTTCTTTAAAAAGCCGGGGCCATCCACGGTCAATATTTTTTGACGGGCATGATTGGCTGCTACCTCGGCATCGTAAGAGGCCGCAACGGTAACGCCGTGCTGCCCGGACAGTTCGCTTTTTCCCTTTTCATAATTTTCGTGGATGTTGGGATGCAACATACAGTTCGGTTCCAAGGTTTCGATTTCGCTTCCCAATATTTTGATAAAACGGTCCAAGTCCGTGCCTTGTATCCCCAAGATCAACCCTGGATTCGTGCAAAATTGCCCTGCCCCCACTGTAATGGAGCCGGCATATTTCTTTGCCCAATCATCTGCATGCCCTTTAAGGGCCGATGGCAAGGCCACCACCGGGTTAATACTGCCCATTTCAGCAAAAACCGGAATGGGCTCTTCCCTTTGGGAAGCCAAATTGAACAGTGCCCTCCCGCCTTTGATACTTCCGGTAAAGCCTACAGCTTTGACCTGCGGGTGACCCACCAACTGTACCCCCACCGCCGTGCCACTGCTGTTCAAATTTGAAAAGACTCCATTTGGCATTCCCGTTTTCCCGGCCGCCCTCAAAACGGCGGAAGCCACCATTTCGCTTGTTCCGGCATGCATGGGGTGGCTTTTTACAACAACCGGGCAACCTGCGGCCAAAGCCGCCGCCGTATCCCCTCCCGCTGTTGAAAAAGCGAAGGGAAAGTTGCTGGATCCAAAGACGACGACGGGCCCCAGGGGAACCAACATTTTGCGTAGATCGGGTTTTGGAACAGGCGTTCTATCAGGAAGCGCGGTATCTATTGTAGCATCGACCCAGGAACCTTCTGTAATCAGATCGGCAAAGGAACGCAATTGTCCTACAGTCCGTCCACGTTCTCCCTTGGCCCTTCCTTCGGGCAGTCCCGATTCAGAACAATACATTTGTATCAAAGCATCGTCCAGGTTCAAAATCTCATCGGCAATGGTGTTCAAAAAGGTCGCTTTTTGAGAACCGGACATCGCGCCATAGGTTTCAAAGGCGCTAGCGGCCAGGTCTACGGCCTCATCGACCTCTTCCTGGGAAGCCTCTGTATGCAAAGGCTCATTCTCAATATTCAAAAGGGGGTTAAAGGTGCGGTACGTGATGGTGCCCTTCGCGGACAAATGGGCACCAATATAATTTTTTCCGGATATCATGGACTGTTCTACTTTAGATGTGTTTATTTTTCTATTGGGCCGGCAGTGGTTTGTATTCAGGAAGGACCGGCCTTGTTCGAAGCCCTTCCGAAATGATGGCCCGGACCCGTTCCCGTTCTGCACCCTGAAGGGGCAGTCTAGGCGGACGGACCTGTTCGGTGCCAATTCCTGTGGCTACCTCGGCCAATTTAATATTTTGGACAAGCTGTGGGCTAATATCCAATTCCAAAAGAGGTAAAAACCACCTGTAAATAGCGATGGCTTCCTTAGTTCTTCCCGCTTTGGCGAGTTCATAGATTGCCACGGTCTCGGCCGGAAAGGCGCATACCAGACCGGCCACCCATCCGTCCGCTCCGATCAACAGGCTTTCCAAGGCCAATGTATCCACACCGCACAAAATTTTCAAGCGGTCCCCAAAACGGTTCCGGAGCCTTCCAATATTTGTAATGTCGCGTGTCGATTCCTTTACGGCCTGTATATTGTCATGGGCCACAAGTTCCTCGAACATGGCAACGGTGACCTCGATCTTATAATCCACCGGATTATTGTAGATCATAATGGGCAATGGGGTGCTTTCCGCTATTTTTTTGAAATACGCAACCGTTTCCAAATCTGTGGACTTATAGCGCATGGGCGGTAGTACCATCAATGCATCGGCCCCTGCCCTTTCCGCACTTTGGGCCGCTTGGATGGCCATCTTGGTCGCCTGTTCGGCAATGGTCATCACCACCGGAACGCTGCCCTGGGCCAAACGAACGGTCTCCTTGATGAGTACTTCCCTTTCCTCGTTCGTCAAGGTACTTGCCTCGCCCAAGGAACCCCCAAGGATAATACCGTGCACCCCCGCCTCCAGTTGCGCCCGAATGTTGGTTGCGAACATCTCCAGGTCAAGAACGTCCTCTTCCGTAAATTTCGTAGTCACTGCGGGCATGATGCCCTGCCATTTTAGCTCCATATCGATCTATTTATCAAATTTACGACAAAAATATAGGTCATGCTTCATTCAATGTTAATTCCATATTGACTATTTATTGTACTATTTTAACCTATAATTATCAAATATCATTAATTTTAATCCAATATTTGCACAATAGTGATTTCATGAAAGTTCAACCCTTTAAGATAGCAAAACCCATACAAACCAATCTGATCGTTCAAGTGGATAAGGGAGAGGTTTTCTACAATCAACTGCACGAACATGAAGAAATTCAAATCAGTCATATCGTCAGCGGAAGTGGAAAGCTCATCGTTGCCAACAGTATCAATAGTTTTTCCCGGGGCGATGTCTTCGTTATCGCAGGGAACACCCCTCATTTGTTCCAGAGCACTTTGGGTGGCGATCCTTCCCATATGGTGTCGGTATTCTTCACAAAATCTAGTTTTGGGCAAGGTTTTTTTGAAATTCCGGAGTTGGCGGAAGTCAAGCGGTTCTTCCATATTTCTGGAGGAGGTTTTCGCATCCTCTCCAAAAAAAGGACAATTTGTCAAACCCTGGACCGATTGCCCGATGCCGGCATGCTCGACAGATTTGTGGATTTCTTAAAGTTGATCAAGAAAATAAACGGATCCGAAAAATCGCCCTTGGCCGGATTCGTCCACCCTAAAAAGATATCGAAGACAGAAGGGAGAAGGCTGCAACAGGTATTCGATCATGTCATGAACAATTTTGAAAAGGAAATAACCCTGGGGCAAGTGGCGAAACAGGCACACATGACACCACATGCTTTTTGCAGGTTCTTTAAAAAGCGGACCAACAAGACTTTTTTTCAGTTCCTGATCGAGCTCCGGTTGGAGCACGCCTGTCAAATGTTGGTCGCCCCGGTTAAAATTCCCATTGCCGAAATCTCGGAGAAATCCGGATTTTCCTCCATCTCAAATTTCAATAGAAAGTTCAAAAGGGCCAAGAATACAACGCCCTCGATGTATCGGAAAAGGATGAAGGTCTATTCCGATTTTTAACCCTTTTTCCAAAACCGACGGACGTGGGAAGGAACCGGTCCGCTTAAAGGGCTACACCAAATTTGTACACGCAGATGGAGCTATAGGTCTCCCCCGGACTCAAAAGTGTACTGGGAAAATTGGGCTTGTTGGGCGAATCCGGAAAATGTTGGGTTTCGAAGCAGAAGGCTCCCCGGTGCACATAGGGCTTTCCGCTCTTTCCGATTTCGGAACCGTCCATAAAGTTCCCCCCGTAAAATTGCACTCCTGGTTCGTTGGTGTAGACCTCCATGCTACGCCCGCTAATGGGTTCGATGACCTTAGCGGCCAAGACCAGTCCTTCCACATTTTTGGGGTCGGCATTGAGCACAAAATTGTGGTCGTAGCCTTTTCCCTTCATCAATTGGTCGTGGGCCTGCCCGATATCCCGGTCTATGGTCTTGGGCTGGGTGAAATCGAAGGGGGTTCCCTCCACACTCTCAATTTCTCCAGTGGGAATCAAGCCATCATCGACCGGGGTATAGCGATCAGCGTTGATCATTACAATATGGTCGTCGACATTTCCGTTCCCTTCCCCCTTTAAATTAAAAAAGGAATGGTGGGTAAGGTTGACCACCGTTGTCTTATCCGTTTCTGCCCGATATGTTATCTTGAGTTCGTTCCCATCTGTCAATACATACCGTACCCGGACCATTAGATTGCCCGGATAGCCCTCTTCCATATCCGGGGATAGCCGGCTAAAGGTTATTTCATTCCCCGAGACATGGTCCACTTTCCAAACAACACTTTCAAACCCTATTTCGCCCCCGTGCAAATGGTTTCCGTTGTTGTTCAATGCCAGATTGTATTCCGTGCCGTCGATTTGGAATTTCCCTTTCCCGATGCGGTTGGCGTACCTGCCCACAATGGATCCGTAAAAATTCTTGTTCTCCCTAAATCCTTTCAAGGAGGAATACCCAAGTACGATATCTTCGAATTTTCCGTTTTTATCGGGAACGTGAAGACTTACCAAACGCTGTCCGTAATTTGTAAAGGTGATTTTTATCCCATTCCTGTTGGTCAGGGTGTACAGCCGAACAGAGTCTTGGCCAATGACCGATTCAAAATCCTTTTCCATGATGTCCGAGGTCAGTTCTGATGGTTTTTCGGGTGAAACATTGCTTTGCTTGTGCTCCTTGCCGTCCTTACAGGCCAATAGGCCGAGACTGCAAAACAGGTATAGCAGCCTTCGAATATTCTTTCCTTCAATTGAGTTTCCCATTTTTGGTCTTTTGTGTTTTTGTTGTACAAGATACTGAAAAAGTAAGAACGGCTATACCGGACAGGACAGCTTGGCACCTGCTAAAATCCATTTCCCCGATTCTGGTTTAATGATTGCCCGCATTCCCATGGATTTCACTATTTTTGGGGAATTTTGAACGCCTTATCCATCATTATAATGAAAAAACTACCACTGCTTGCCATGGTCTTGGCCATGTCGTGCAACTCCTCCCAAAAAACGGTTGCAGAACCCGTTAAGGAACAGGAACCTTCTTTGGGTCCCGTTACCTATGCCCAGACAGTGACCGAGACCGATTTAAAGGCCCATCTCTATACCTATGCCTCCGACGAATTTGAAGGTCGCGAAACCGGAAAGCCCGGCCAGAAAAAGGCCGTGGAATATATAAAGGAGCAATACTTAAAATTAGGGGTGCCGGCAGCGAAAGGCAATGGCGATTATTTTCAAAACGTACCCTTGGAGGTAATGAAACTGCCCACCGGGTCCATCCGCGCGAACGGGACCGAGTACATTTTGGGAGACGATTTCTTAACTTTTTCATCCAATGCGGAACATTACGATGAAGTCGTTTACGCGGGGTATGGCATTGAAGATGGTGATTACTCGGATTATAGGGACTTAGAGGTGAAAGGAAAGCTGGTATTGGTCAAGGCAGGTGAACCCAAGAACGAAGATGGTACCTTTAAGTTGTCCGGTAGCAGCGAAGCATCGGTCTGGAGCAATATGTCCGAGGCCGTTGGAAAACGTAGGGAATTGGCCGTAAGCAAGGGGGCCAAGGGAATGTTGTATTTTGACCCGGGCAACTATTCACGCTACAAGCGCTATTTCGAATACATGAAACTCAATGGCGGTGGTCAAATGTCGATTGTCGACGGAAAGGACGATGGGTATTTTGAAATATATCTGACCGAGGCCATGGCCAAAGCACTGCTTTCGGATCTTGAAACGAGCGATGTCCCAAAAGTGGTCCCCGTTTCCCTCGAGGTAAGTTTGGAGACTTCCAATAGCAAGGTATCATCGGAAAATGTGGCGGCACTTTTGAAGGGCTCCGAAAAACCCAATGAGTATGTGATCATCTCTTCCCATCTGGATCATATCGGGGTCACGGCGGATGGACAGATCAATAACGGAGCGGATGACGATGGGTCTGGAACGGTTGCCCTTCTGGAAATTGCAGAAGCTTTTAAAAAAGCGTCGGATGCCGGTCACGGGCCCAAAAGGTCTGTTGTCTTCCTACATGTGACCGGGGAAGAAAAGGGGCTTTTGGGCTCCCAATACTATACGGATGTGGAACCTATTTTTCCCTTGGAACAAACTGTTGCCAATCTGAATATCGACATGATAGGGAGGATCGATCCCAAAAGAGAGGGCGATAGAAATTACGTCTACCTTATTGGCTCGGATAAGTTAAGCACCGATCTCCACGAACTGTCGGAGGAGGTGAACAAGAAATATACCAACATTGAGCTCGACTATACCTATAACGATGAGAACGATCCCAATCGTTTTTACTACCGGAGCGACCACTACAATTTTGCCAAGAACAACATTCCGATTATTTTCTATTTCAACGGAACACACGAAGATTACCACAGGCCCGGAGATACCCCGGACAAAATAAACTACGACCTATTGGAAAATCGCACCCGTTTGATTTTCCATACGGCCTGGGAGGTTGCCAATAGGGCTGATCGGGTGATTGTGGACAAGACTTCCAAATAACCCAAACAGCTTGTACAAAAAAAGCCCTGTCATCGAAGACAGGGCTATATTTTTGGGTGGAAGACCGGGTTCGAACCGGCGACCTCTTGAACCACAATCAAGCACTCTAACCAGCTGAGCTACAACCACCATGTTAATGGGTGGCAAAGATAATTTTTTTTGGATGATCTTTCAAAATAAATCCTGGCTTATTTTGCGTTGTCCACTGTTTGGGAAAGGATGCCACAAAACAGGTCCACCTTGGCGCCATTTTCTTCAAAATATCGATGAAACACCGTATTTTAACGGTCAAACACACAAAAAATGGAATTTCACAACATTAATTATATCCAGCAACGGGCATGCGGTACATTTAGGACGTAATTATAAAACGCAATGGCCCCAGTCAAAACCTACCTTTTGACCTGTTTTTATCAAATCAAGCCCTTTTTCTTCCTGATGTGGCTACTGTTACTTGGCACCTCCATGGCCCAAGCGCAACAAGGGGGAAAAGATGCGCTCCTGCAACGCATCCAAAAAGAGAGGTCGCGGCAGGATTTTAGCACCCAGGACACACTATACATCGACCTTTTGAACAAACTGGCCGTGGCCCAACGGTTTTACCATACCGACAGCCTTCTGTCCCTATCGAAGCAAGCTTTGGAATTAAGTCGTTCGGCATCCTATAGGCGTGGCGAAAGTACGGCATTGTTGAATGTGGGGGACTACCATTCGGACAAGGGGGACTTTGAGCGGGCCGTTTCCAACTACAAAGAATCCTTGGCCATAGCCATCACGATCGGTGACCGGAAACTGATACTCAGAACGCAGAACAATCTTGCAGGGGAGTATGGCTATTTGGGGGACTATGCCAACGCGCTGAACGGATATTTGGAGGGAATAGAACTTGCCGAGGAATTTGGGGACAAGCTCATGCTCTCCATCATGAACGAGAATATCGCGAACCTGTACGCATCACAAAAAGATTATGAGCAGGCCATGGATTTTTACAAGAAGGTAAAACGGATCAATGAGGAGATCGATGACGACCTGAGCTCTGCCGAGACCTTCAGCAATATGGCGTCCATTTATGCGGATATGGGCAAGTTGGACTATGCCATGTTCAATGTCAACAGCAGCATTTCCATTTTTGAAAAGCACCAGAGCATGGACTGGTTGGCCTATGCCTATGAGGTAAAGGGCAAGATCTACCTGAAGCAGCAAAAGTACAAATGGGCCCTGTTCTGGTACAACCAGAGTGAAATGCTCCATGAGACACTGGAGGACGATCGAGGGGAAATTGATCTGTTGAACGGCATCGCGGAAGCGTATCTCGGTCAGGGCAAAGACAGTATTTCGCAACAGTACGCCCAACGGGCCTTTGAGATCTCCACTAGGATAAACTTCAGTGAGGGGCGGCAAAAATGTGCCAAGACCCTATATAAAATCAGCAAAAACAAAAAAGATGATGCCAGTGCCCTGGCCTATCATGAGCTTTATCAGCAGCTATCGGATACCCTCTCTCGCATCGAGAACCAAAAAAGTCTTACCCTTTGGAAAACCAAGGTCGAACATGAAAGGCAAAAGGTCAACTTGATCCAGGAAAACGAGAAGCAACTGGCCACACAACGAAATTACGTAAATGCCGCATTGGCCATTCTGCTCATTTTCATTACCGTGACCTTCCTGGTACACCGAAGTGAAAAAATCCAAAAGAACCTTAACGAAGCATTGAAGGCCAAAACGGAGCATCTCGAAAAAAATGAAAAAGAACTCAAGGAGATCAACGAGACCAAGGACAAGTTGTTTTCCATCATTGCCCATGACCTGCGGGGGCCCATCGGTGCTTTTCAGGGACTTCTAGATCTTTTCCGTACCGGGGAGATCAAGAAAGATGAATTCATGGATTTCATACCCAAACTCGGCCAGGATATCGACCATATTTCCTTCACCCTGAACAACCTTCTTTCCTGGGGGCAGACTCAAATGAACGGATCGGTCACGAGACCTTCGGTTATCTCATTGGAAAACCTTGTTGAGGACAATCTGAACCTTCTATCCGAAATTGCGTCCGGAAAGTCGATAAAGTTGGTCAGCCGATTGACCCCGAACACAAATGCATGGAGCGATGGAGATCAAATCGATATTGTCATAAGAAACCTGATCAGCAATGCGCTTAAGTTTACCCCTGCCAACGGGGTGGTAACGGTGAGCGCACAGGAAAAAACCGATCATTGGGAAATATCGGTACGGGATACGGGAATCGGTATGGACCAGGAGACCGTAAAGAAAATCTTTACCGAAAATGCCAACATATCCACCTATGGCACCAATAACGAAAAGGGCACAGGGATAGGTCTCGGCCTTTGCAAGGAAATGGTGGAAAAAAATAAGGGCACTATCTGGGTCGACAGCATTTTGGAACAGGGTACCTGCTTCTATTTTACTTTGCCCAAGGGGAAAAAGAGTTACCAAAAAGCGGGTTAGAGCAGCCTATCGAGGCCATCGACCGCTACAAAACGTTCCGCGGTAAAGCCTTCGGCGTATTCCACCCCGACCATCCGTCCCAGATCCCTCGCGCGGTACGTCACGCTGTCAATGAAATTCTTGCTGCTTATCGGGGTTTCCGGCTCATCGCTTCCCGGGTCAAAGAATTGCGAGCTATATGCCAAAATGGCCTCGGTCTTCTTTTCAATGAACTGGGAAACATCCACTACAAAATCCGGCTCCAGGTTTTTCCATTGGATATAATGGTAGACCCGTTTTGGCCGCCAGGGTTCCTGCCATTCCTCCGTGCCTTCGAACCTTGTATCAATTTTGACCAACCCGCTCAGAAAACAGGCATCGCTTACAAGATCACCGCCTTTTTGGTGATCGATATGACGGTCCTCTATGGCATTGCACAATACAATTTCCGGTCGGTACCTTCGGAGCATCTTGATAATTTCCAATTGGTGCTGTTTGTCATTGACAAAGAACCCATCGGCAAATTCCAGGTTTTCACGGATGGAGACCCCCAGTATTCCCGCCGCTTTGGCGGCTTCTTGGTCACGGATCTCCGCCGAACCCCTGGTCCCGAGCTCGCCTCGGGTAAGGTCAATAACGCCCACTTTCTTGCCATTGGCAATCTCTTTGGCCAGTGTGGCCCCAGCGCCCAGTTCCACATCATCGGGGTGGGCTCCGAAGGCCAATATGTCTAATTTCATATATGGTGCTTAATCGTTATGGGTCGCGAGCCACTTTGGTCCGAACCACTTCCTTGTACTAGTCTTTTGAATATGGTCCATCGGTCGCAACCGCAGCCCCGGACCTTACTTTTTCCAGTGCTTGTTCTATATCTTCGATCAAATCCGCGGGTTCCTCTATGCCCACCGAGAAACGGATCAATCCATCCTTGATTCCCTGTTTTTTACGTTCTTCGGGCCCCATGAGCACGTGCGAGGTCTGGCTTGGGGAAAGGACGGTACTCTCCACTCCCGCCAAGCTCATGGAAGATTTTATAAGGCGCAAACTTTTTCGAAACAATGCGGCATCTAAGTTTTCTGAGAGTTCAAATGACAACATCCCGCCAAAACCATGCATCTGGGCCTTGGCCAATTCATGCTCCGGATGGTCCGGGAGGCCCGGATAATAGACCTTTTGGATATCCTTGTGCCGAAAGAGATATTCTGCCATCCGCTGCGCATTCCCATTCTGTGCCTTGACCCGAATCCCCATCGTTTTGATGCTTCGTTCCAAAAGCCAGACCGTGTAATCACTAAGGCTTCCGCCCAAGTTCTTTGCCAATTGAAAAATACGACCTATGGAAGCTTGGGTTGAAGCCACGGCACCCGCGCAAATATCGGAATGCCCCCCCATATATTTTGTAGCGCTGTGAATGACCACATCGATCCCAAAATCGATGGGGTTTTGGTTGACCGGGCTGGCAAAGGTATTGTCGATCATCGATACGGCGCCCTGCTTTTTGGCCAAGGCGGCAATGGCCCCCAAATCGGTTATTGTCAATAACGGATTGGAAGGGGTCTCGATGTAAATGACCTTGGTGTTTTCCTGAATTTTGGCCTCAAAATCACTAGGCCTGCAGCCGTCGGTAAAAGAATGGGAAATACCGAGTTTCCCGAATTCCTCAGTGACCAGATTATAAGTTCCTCCATAGAGGGCGTTTTGAAGAACCACATGGTCCCCGGCACTTAGGAAAGCCAACAGGGACGTACTGATGGCAGCCATTCCGCTTCCAAATACCAGCGCCGCCCCGGCATGCTCAAGTGCCGCAATTTTTTTGCAAAGCGCCTCTTGGTTGGGGGTGTTGAAATACCTTGGATACCTTTTTGCATCTACATCCTCAAAGGCGTAGGACGTACTCATGTACAAGGGGGATATTGCCCCTTTGAACAACTTGTCCTCTACTCCCCCCACATGGGTACAAATGGTGTTCAGGCCTTTTTTCCTCGGGTTCATGATCATCAAATTGGTAAAGGTCCAAAGTTACGAAAATAGCCCTATACCTGAACTTTTTTCCAATGCCCTTTCTTAAACCAGACCATCGATACCACGGCCAACAGGACCTCAGCAAGGGTAATGGCGGTAAAAACCCCCACAGGGCCCAATCCAAAGGTCAGGGCGGCCAAATAGGCAATGGGCAGCTGGAACAACCAAAATGCCAGAAGATTGATCTTAGTAGGCGTCCCGGTATCCCCGGCCCCATTAAATGCCTGGGTTACCACCATGCCGTAGGCATAGAAGATGTAACCGGCCGCTATGATCTGAAGGCAGAGCCCCCCGTTTTCCACCACAATGGGATTGTCATTGAACCACCCCACGATCGTTTTGGCGAAAAATAGGTATATAAGTGATACCAGGCCCATGAAATAGGCGTTGTACTTTCCGGTCTTCCAAACCGAAGTTTCGGCTCTCTCCGGTTGCTGTGCACCCAAGTTCTGACCGACCAATGTAGCAGCGGCATTGCTCATGCCCCATGAGGGCATCAAGGTGAACAGCATTACCCGGATGGCAATGGTATATCCCGCAAGGACTTCGCTCCCGAACTCCGACATAATGCGCATCAGGAAGACCCAACTGGAAGTACCTATCAAGAATTGGGCGATACCACCGACAGAAACCTTTAATAGGTTGAGCATTACCTTGATGTTCAACACCAAATCGCCAAAACCTATCTTGATCCGACTCCATCCGAAAAACAACACGGCCAATTGAAACAGCACTGCCGTACCCCTGCCGATATTGGTGGCTATGGCAGCCCCCATGACCCCATATTCAGGTATCGGGCCCCATCCAAAGATAAAAATAGGGTCCAGGATAATGTTAAGCCCATTCGAAAGGACCAAGGCCCACATCGCCACGGAAGCATCGCCCGCTCCCCTAAAAATGGCATTGATCAGGAACAGCAAGAGGATTGTGATGTTTCCCCCGATCAAGAGTTTGGTATAACCGTAACCTTCCGCTATCAAATCGGGTTCGGCACCCATTAGTGCCAGAATCTCCTTGGCGTACAAGAATCCTAGGATTCCGACCAAAAGCGAAACGACAATCCCAAGGGCAATGGCCTGAACCGCGGATTCCCGGGCTCCCTTAATGTCCTTCTCCCCTATCCTTCGTGCCACCACGGCAGTAGCCGCCATACTGAGTCCGATCGCCACCGCATAAACCAGTGTGATCACAGATTCGGTAAGACCGATGGTAGCGACCGCGTTGACGCTGACCTGGGATACATAGGCTATATCGACAATGGCAAAAATGGACTCCATCATCATCTCTAAGATCATGGGAACGGAGAGCATAAAAATGGCTTTTCGGATACTGCCGGAGGTAAATTCGGTCTCCTTGCCGGTAACGGCAATGATAAAAGACCTAAAGAGTTTCTTTATTGTAAGTGTATTGTAAGCTGTCATTGTAAAAGAATTATGTTGAAAGAAGAAAAGGTGATATCATAATGAAGTGCGACAAGTGGTCGGCTACTTCATGGGTTCGAGCCCTATGACATCTATTACTAACATAATTCTATAACTTCATAATGGCGCAAAGATGCAAAATTATTTGGAACTTGGAAAAGCGCCTTGATCATTTAACATAATTCACCCGATAGCGCCAATAGCTGAGCCCTCCCAAAATGGCCACTCCCAGAGCGATATACCAGATATAATCCGGGGTGATCGCGGCGGATCCACTTTGCCCGTAGCTGTGGAGTCCCACCAAATAATAGTTGACCCCGAAATAGGTCATCATGATGCTGGCGTACGCAACGACACTGAGAAAATTGAAGGTCCATTTTCCCCGAAGCCCGGGGACCAAACGCGTATGTATGACAAAGGCATAGACCATTATGGAAATCAGGGCCCAGGTTTCCTTTGGATCCCAACCCCAATACCGGCCCCAACTTTCATTGGCCCACTGCCCTCCAAGGAAGTTCCCAATGGTAAGCATGACCAAGCCCACTGTCAGGGCCAATTCGGTAACGATGGTCAGCTCCTTTAGGTTGAACTCCATCCGTTTTTTGTTCTGTTTTGTGGTCAGGATCATCAAAATAAGGGAAACGACCCCCAAGATCATTCCGACCGACAAGGGCCCGTAACTGCCCGAAATTACCGCCACATGGATCATCAGCCAATAGCTGTCCAGTACCGGAACAAGGTTCGCTATGGCCGGGTCTACCCAATTGCCATGGGCGATCATGAGTAAAATTCCGGTAACCATCGCTGCAGCGCCAATGGCCATGTTGCTCTTTCTTCCCAATAACAGCCCCATTCCCATGGTCGACCAAGATACGTACAACACACTCTCATAGGCATTGCTCCAAGGCGCATGGCCGGAAACGTACCAACGAAGTATCAGACCCGCCGTATGCCATAGAAAGAAAACCACTATGGTGCCTTTCAGAAAGTAAATGGCCACGCGCCAAATAGACCGGTCCTTAGATATTTGGAAAACCAGGATAAAGAACATCAGGAGTCCCATGGTGAAATACAGTTTCCATACATGGCCGAAAATCCCCAATTTGTTGTATACCACCTCCACCTCAATTTTGTTATCGGAGGGCAATACTTCGCTTCCATGGTTTTTTTGGTTCTGTTTGAAAGCCTCCAACAATTTATCCGCCTCGCTATAATCTCCCGTTTGCTGGGCTTTTTGAAGGGACATCAAATAATAGGGCACCGCATTTTTAATGAAATTACCGTAAAGCGAATCGGATACCTGGTACTGTCCCCCGCGATACTCCACGGCCGATATCCATTTATTGTTCTCGTCATTCAGCAGGGGGAAAATCTTGATGATCTCTCCGCCCAATGCCTGGTTTAAAAGCATTAAACGAATGTTGGCTGCCTTAAAATCCTTTTCAAACTGATTGGGAATGTTGGTGGCCGTTGCCTGTCTGAGCAAAGGTTCCAACTTGTAGTTCCCCTTTTCATCAAAGAAATCGATGGCCTTTGCATATTCTTGGCCTTTGGGGACCCCGATAACGCTTCGGATACTGTCGTTCATTCCCTCGCTCTTGTCCAGAGCGATAAACTCGGTATTATACCAAATGGCCGGGTTGATCATCATCGATAGGAACACCTGATCGGAGTTCATTTCCTTGAACTTGTCCTCAAAACTCAATTTTCGGAGCAGTTCGGAGGAAAAGGTATTGATCGGTTTCATCCGGCCCCCTTCATCCTGGATGACCAGCTTACCAAATTTCTCTGCATGCTCCTTGTCTACCATTGTGGCCTGTAGGACCGAATCGACCTGCTCTTGGGTCGGCATATTGTTGTGCTCATGGCCATCATCCGGACCGTGCTCCTGTGCCGACAGGTTCAAAACCGTTCCCAAAAGCAGCAAGGTGGCAAGTTTTGCTTTTTTTGATTTTTGCTTCTCCAAGGACTTGGCCAGATCCTTAAAACGCGTCTTCCCAAAGAACATAATCCCCATCAGTCCGGCATAGAGTAGAAAGTAACCGAGATAGGTGATCCGCGTGCCCCATTGGTCGTGGTTTACCGAAAGGACGGTCCCTTTTTCATCGGGATGGAAACTGGACTGGAAAAAGCGGTATCCCTCATGGTCCAAAATATTGTTCATAAAAATATCGTAATCGAACGGTCTTGCATCCTCTACGGTGACCTTGCTCATAAATGAGGCATAGCCGGTTTCGGTACCGGGGTACTTTTCGGCAATAAAATCGTTCAGTTTGATGGAGAATGGCAGTTCGTAAACTTTGGAGCCATAGCTGAGCATAAAATCCAAACCTCCCACATGGAACTTATCCGTGAAATTGGAAGTGCCCTTTCCTCCCAATATTTTTTTACGCACCGTTTCCCCATTGGTCGACACGTCGACCACCAAAGCATCCTGTGTGGCTTCCGTTATCTGATTCCTGGGGACCTCCACAACGCCATAAACTCCCTTGACCATAGGATCTGGAACAACGAATTGCATTCCCGCGGTGTTGTAGAGCGACCTCAGTTGCAATTGCTGCAAACTGTCTTTGGCCAACTGCCCTTGAAATTGGTCGGCCATCCGCATAAAATTGCCCTCAAAAGGCGATTGGATCTGATAAACGCTGTCCGTTGTAAAAATATTGATCGCCCCCTCCGTAGCCCTGTTCAGTGAAAAAAGAACATTGTGTATGCTCGATAGTTTTCCGTTTTCGAGAAAGTGTTCGTGCCGCTGTCCATCACCCGCTTCCACTATTTTTAGAAATTCGGTTCCATTTTCGTCGGGAACCAAGCCTTCCTCCGCACCTTTGATAAAGTCCACATAGGCAATGGAAAAATCGTTTCCATTGTAGTCCGATTTCCAGGGAAGGTTCGATTTTAATGCTTCCGGCGTCACGATAAGATCGCTCTCCAAAATCTTTCGTTTGGGCTCCCCATTGATCTCCCCATCGACATAGGCCGTGAGATAGGTCTTGTCGGAATAGAAGACCTTCTCCGAACTTCCCTCCCGAATGGGCATCATTCCCTCAAAACTGATGTAGCGGGTCACAAAGGCCCCGATAATGATCAGGATCCACGATAGGTGCAAGGTGAGCACGGGCCATTTTTCCCATCGAAACAGACGGTATCGAAACATGTTCCCCATGAAATTGATGACAAAGAATACCATGATGGCCTCAAACCAGGTGGCATTGTAAATCCAGATGCGGGCCGTCTCGGTGCTGTACTTGCTTTCGATAAACGTCCCAAAGGCCATGGCTGTGGCAAAAACAATAAACAGAACGGCCATTAAACGCGTGGAGAAGAAAATCTTTTTGAGCAGGTCTGTCATTACGGGACGCATCTGGATTTACAAGATGCAAAAATACGGTCTTTTTATCATTTCTGCTTCCATTTGCGGATTTAAAAGTTCCACGGAGCATGTTAATCTTTGATTGTTCGAAACCAAATAAAAGTCCCAGTCACCAAGTTTAACGCTTCCAAATCATTAAAAATCCGTACTTTAAGGTTTGAAAAAGAATAGTAATAAAAAGTTGTTAGAAAATGGACAGAAAAACCTTTATCCAAAAAACGTTGGGTGCCATGTTGGTAGCCATACCCATGTATTCGATCTCCTCATGTTCCAGCTCCGATGACGGGGGAACACCACCCCCAGACCCGGACCCCAACCCCAACGGCAACTGTTTGGGCAACGGGACTACCGTGGGAATCGGTACCAATCACGGGCATACGCTCGTGGTATCCAAGGCCGATATTGATGCCGGGACGGAGAAAACCTACTCCATTCAGGGAAGTTCAGGTCACAACCACGATGTTACCTTGACCGCGGCAAATTTTACGAGTTTAAAGAACAACAGTGCCATTTCGGTGACCTCATCGAGCGACAACGACCACACGCACAGTGTTGCGGTCTCCTGCGCCTGAAAGGACCCGTTCTATAAGTTAAATCATAAGGGACCGACGTATTGCGGTCCCTTATAGCATTAAGGCTGCCAAATTGGAAAGTTGTGCGCGGGGCCGTTCGTAAACTAAAATATATCCCTAATTTTACGGCATGATCAAGGTAGCCATCCTCGGTACGGGAAACGTCGCCAAACACCTTTATGATGCTTTTTTGACAACGGACCAACTCGAAGTGGTCCAAGTGCTCGGGCGGGATTCCCTTGCACTGGAATATTTCAAAAAAAAGGAGACGGCCCTTTTGGAAAAGACCAATATTGGGCATGCCGATGTTTACATCATCGCGGTAAGCGACGATTCCATATCCTCCGTTTCCAGCCTCCTCCACAACAAAAAAGGGCTGGTGGTGCACACTTCTGGCAGTGTTCCGATCGAAGCCCTGTCCCCCATTGAAAATAGGGGTAGTTTTTACCCTTTGCAAACCTTCAGCAAAGCGCGGAAAATTGATTTTGTATCTGTCCCGGTCTGTATAGAGGCGGAAAGCAAAGAGGACCTGGAACTGTTGCGCCAAATGGCTTCCCAGGTTTCCGGACGGGTCTATGAAATGGACACCATGCAGCGTAAAAGCCTGCATTTGGCCGCTGTATTCGCCAATAATTTCACGAACCATATGTATTATCTGGCCCATGAGGTCTGCCGGGAAAACCGGGTGCCCTTTGAGATCCTAAGGCCCTTGATACTTGAAACGGCCGGAAAAATGGAAACCCTCCCCCCCTATTTGGCTCAAACCGGGCCTGCAAAAAGAAATGATCGAAGCACCCTCAAAATGCATATGGACCAATTGCAGACCTCCTCACATAGGGGAATCTATCAATTGCTCAGCGAATCTATCCTACATGTTTATGAAAACACCGATGAAACCTAAAATTTATAGATAGGGGCAGGATGTTGAAAAAAGTCACTGTTCCTTTATCTTTGTCCCACTTTTTAATCAAAAACCCACCCTTTGGAGAAAAACTATAAAGAATACCTGAAAGACATTACCACCTTCGTGTTCGATGTGGACGGTGTCTTTACCGATGGCACACTACTGATCACCACCGAAGGCGAGATGCTTCGAAAAATGAGCGTAAAGGATGGCTATGCCCTCAAAACGGCCCTGACCAAGGGCTACAATGTCTGCATCATTTCCGGAGGCACCAATGAAGGGGTCCGCAACCGGTTAAAGGGATTGGGCGTATCGGACATTTATCTCGGGGCGCACCACAAGGAAGAACCCTTGAAAGAGTATCTCGACAGCAATGGTATCGATCCAAGAAATGTACTGTATATGGGTGATGACCTCCCCGATATCCCCCCCATGCTATCGGTAGGCCTTCCCACTTGTCCACAGGATGCCGTACCCGAGGTAAAGGCAGCCTCCAAGTACATTTCCCACAAGGTCGGAGGGGATGAATGTGTGCGGGATGTCATAGAGCAAGTCCTGAAGGTACGCGGGGACTGGTATGGAAATTTTGATGCCCAAAATGCTTAGTTCTTATGTTTCGGGAAAAACTGCATGGGTTTACGATCATTTTGGCTTCCGGATCACCTCGGAGGCAACAGTTCTTCAAGGAGTTGGGGCTTGATTTCGAGGTGCGCCTAAAACCCGTGGAAGAAATATACCCCCCAAACCTAAAAGGGGGTCAGATTCCCGATTACCTTGCCGAGTTGAAGGCCTCGGTTTTCGATGGGAGCTTAGGGCCCAATGAAATTTTGATCACCTCGGACACCGTGGTCTGGCACGACGGGCAATCCCTTGCAAAACCGGCGGATGAAGACGAGGCCCTTAGCATGTTGAAGGCCCTCTCCGGGGACTGGCACGAGGTCATTACCTCTATTTGTTTCACCACCCCGCAAAGCAGGAAAACGGTGCACCAGGTGACCCAGGTTAAGTTCAAAACCCTGAGCGAAGAGGAAATACGATTCTATATCGAACAATACCGCCCTTTTGACAAGGCCGGCGCCTATGGTATACAGGAATGGTTGGGACATATCGGGATCGAAGAAATACGGGGATCGTATACCAACGTCATGGGACTCCCTACCCACCTCCTGTACAAAACGTTAACAGACATGGCGGACTGAACCTTTTTCTTTAATTTTAATAAAAAACCCAAGAAGATGAAAACGCACTTTCGATTAAGGGCCTTGGCCTTGACACAATTTGTTTTTCTCATTTCAGTAATTTCCTGTGGGGAGAAGACCGAAGAAAATGGCGCCCAAGTGGCCATGAACACCACCTTGGGGGAAACGGGCGACCACGGGGCCAAAAAGGCGTTGACGGATGATTTTAAAAAATACTGGTACGCCGGGGAGGCGGAGATTACCTCCTACCGACTGCAACAGGCACGTTATGGGGAGATGCGCGATGGCAATGCCGTCCTGATTTTCGTGACCGAGCCTTTCTTGTCGGACAAACAGGTGAAGGCCGACGGAAAGCATTCGGATAACGTACCGGTGCTAAAGTTGAACAGCACCAAGAAGTATCTAACGGGAATCTACCCCTATTCGATCATGAGCAGCAGTTTTTACCCGGTCCATGATGACCGGCACGCATTGAAGGTAACATTCTCGGCCCAGGAGTGGTGCGGCCAGGTATATGCCCAATTGAACAATCGCGATCGGTTCGACATCATGTCGCATTCCTATTTTGAAACCGAGGCAGACCAAAATCTTGAGTTGGCAAAAACCACCCTGGAAAACGAACTTTGGAACAAGGTACGGATCAACCCCGAGGGCCTGCCGGTCGGCACACTGTCCATCATTCCTTCCTTGGAATATATTCGATTATCCCACAAAGAACTAAAAGCGTACAATGCAATTGCCACATTGACCGAAAACAACGGAATGCGTTCGTATGAAATACGGTATCCGGAACTGGAAAGAAGCCTTACCATCAACTTCACCCCTTCATTTCCGCACACCATTGAAAGCTGGTCGGAATCTTTTAAAAGTGGATTTGGCGACAAGGCAAAAATACTGACTTCCACCGCCGAAAGGATCGCGATCCTAAAAAGCCCGTATTGGCAAAAGAACAGCAACCGTTTCCATTCTTTACGGGACAGCCTAGGACTTTGATCATATGGAAGAATTTTTCACTGTCAATAAAACGGAATTGCTCTGGACGGGCATCACCCTATTGGGCCTTTTGATCGTACGTTTTCTCAGTAATAAGGCGGTGCGCCGGATTGGTAAGATCAGCGGTATTGCCGAGGCCCGAACCACCTTGATTGTCAAGTACATTTCCCTGTTGATCACTTTTGTTGGCATCGGGGCCCTGACCTTTATCTGGGGGGTGAACTTCAACGACCTTGGACTCTTGTTCTCTTCCGTGTTCGCCGTCATAGGTGTGGCCTTGTTCGCCCAATGGTCCATTTTGAGCAACGTTACCTCAGGGGTCATCCTTTTCTTTTCCTTTCCTTTTAAAATTGGAGATCAAATTAAGATCATGGACAAGGAGATGATGGAGGTCCAAGAGGAAGATCTTACCCTTTTCACCATTGAGGACATCAAGGCCTTTCATATGCACTTGAGAAACCAAAAGGGGGAATTGATGACCTACCCCAACAATTTGGTGCTGCAAAAAGCAGTAACCTTGATCAGTACCTTCGAGGAGGGGAAGGAAGACGGCGGAACGCTTTAGTGTTAAAGAATTTCTAAAAAAAATCCTAGGGCATTTTATCTTTCTATATTTGACAGCCGACTAAATTCGACGTATGCGCTCAATTTCATTACTTGGTATAAGTATCTTATTATGTGCCTCTAGCTTACGGGCACAAACACCGAAAAAGAGCACCTCTTCCGCTATTTATCACGCTGTCCAAAAACTTAACTTTTTGGGATCGGCCCTCTACGTTGCAGCGCATCCCGATGATGAGAACACCCGGTTGATCTCCTATCTTTCCAACGAGGTAAAAGCCAGGACCGCTTATCTGTCATTGACCCGGGGAGATGGGGGACAAAACCTGATAGGCCCTGAAATAAGGGAGTTGTTGGGCGTTCTTCGGACCCAGGAACTATTGGCGGCCAGGAGAGTGGACGGCGGACAACAGTTTTTTAGCCGGGCCAACGATTTCGGGTATTCCAAACATCCGGACGAAACGCTTGAATTATGGAACAAGGAAGCCGTTTTGGGAGATGTGGTACGCATTATAAGGCAGTTCAAACCGGATGTCATCGTGAACCGCTTCGACCACCGATCACCGGGAAGCACCCACGGGCACCATACCTCCTCGGCCATGTTAAGCGTAGAGGCATTTGATCTTGTCAACAACCCCAACGCATATCCCGACCAATTGGGAACACTTGGTACCTGGCAACCGAAAAGGCTTTTTTTCAATACCTCTTGGTGGTTCTACGGGAGCCAAGAAAAATTTGAGGCAGCCGACAAAAGTAAAATGCTGCACTTTGACGTCGGGGCGTACTACCCCATTTTGGGAATGTCGAACAACGAAATTGCGGCCTTGGCGAGCAGCCAACATTTATGCCAAGGTTTTGGAAGGTTGTCCACCCGGGGAAGTGAAAATGAGTACGTGGAACTGCTCAAAGGCGACCTGCCCCAAAATAAAGCCGATATATTTGATGGCATAGACACCTCATGGTCCCGGATCAAAGGGGGCATGGCCATTGGCACCATCTTGGATCCCATAGAGGCGAACTTCAATTTTAAGGCCCCGGAAAAACATCTGCCCCAATTGATAAAAGCCCACCAAATGCTGGTCGGCCTGGAGGACGGACATTGGAAAAGCATTAAGTTGAAGGAATTGGAAGACATCATTGCCCAGGTTGGCGGCCTGTATCTGGAAGTGTCCGCAGCGGCGGCAAATTCCTATCCAGGAGGGGAAGTTGAACTGAAGATCGAAGCCGTAAACCGGAGTGCGGCAAACATCAGTATAAAATCGATCGCCATCAATTCCGAAAAAGCGATCAATGAGGCCACCGAACTGGGGGAAAACCGCAGGGTGGTGCTGGAGACCATTTTAAAGATTCCGGACCATACCTCCTATACGAGTCCCTATTGGTTGAATGAAAAGGGAAGCTTGGGGATGTACCAAGTGAGGGATCCAGAACTTATTGGCAAACCGGAAACTCCGAGGGCCTTTGTCGCAGCTTTCGAACTGGATTTTGAAGGGTACGCCATGACCATGGAAAGGCCGATCATCCATCGATTTGCAAAGCCCGACAGGGGGGAAATTTATGAGCCTTTTGAAATCCTTCCCGAGGCCACGGCCGGTTTTGGGGACAAGGTCATTATTTTTGCGGATGGACGGCCTAAAAAAATTCCAGTTACCGTTAAAGCCCATAAGGATCATGCCAAGGGCAAGGTCCAATTTGAACATTCCCCGGGATGGCGGGTGGATGCGGCCACCCAATCTTTTGAAATAGCAAAAAAGGGCGATGAACAGGTACTGATCTTCACCCTCACACCTCCCGAAGGGGAAGATGAAAGTTATATTGCCCCCATTGTCCGTATGGGAGGCAAGGAAATCGCCAAAGAACTAGTGGAAATCCAATATGATCATGTACCCAAGCAGTCCGTACTATTGCCCTCCGAGGCCAAGGTGGTCCGTCTCAACATCCAAAAGATGGGGGAAAACATTGGTTATATCGTGGGTGCGGGAGATGACGTGCCCACCAGTTTGGAACAGATGGGCTATAACGTGCACCTTATCGATCCCCGTGATATCGGTGAGGGCACCCTGGACAAATACGATGCCATAGTCACGGGAATCCGGGCATACAATGTGGTGGAAGCCATGAAATTCAAACAGCGGTTTCTTTTGGACTACGTTAAGAACGGTGGGAACCTGGTCGTTCAGTACAATACCTCGGGAAGATGGAACAAGCAGTTCGAGAACATTTCGCCCTATCCCTTAAAATTATCCAGGGACCGGGTAACCGACGAGAATTCGGAAGTGAACATCTTGGCCAAGGACCATACCTTGATGAATTTTCCAAATGCGATAGATGAGAGCGATTTCGATGGATGGGTCCAAGAACGCGGCTTGTACTTCCCATCGGAATGGGACAAGGCCTATACGCCCATTTTGTCCATGCGGGACGGGGACGAACCGGAAAAAAAAGGAAGTCTATTGGTTGCTCCCTATGGCAAGGGAAACTATATCTATACCGGGCTCAGTTTTTTTAGGGAGCTTCCGGCTGGGGTTCCCGGAGCCTATAAACTTTTTGCCAATATGCTCTCCATTGGAAAAGAAAATGTTCGAAGTGCCGACAATGTAAAAGGATAAGATGGAAGATAAATTCGACTGGAAGAAAGAATACACCTTGGTGGTTATCCTTAATGTGCTGTACCTATTGGTTTTCAGCTACCTAATGACCGCTTTTACATAGATGGGAACTCTTGATTGGATCATACTTTCGGGGACCCTTCTATTCATAGTAGGTTACGGTGTTTGGAAGACCAGGGGCAGCCAGAATGTCGAAGATTATGTCGGCGGGGGAAAAGATGCAAAATGGTGGACCATAGGGTTATCGGTCATGGCGACCCAGGCCAGCGCCATTACTTTTTTATCCACCCCTGGCCAAGCCTTTCACGATGGGATGGGTTTCGTGCAGTTCTATTTTGGCCTTCCATTGGCCATGATCATCATCTGTATGGTCTTTGTACCTATCTACCACAGACTGAAAGTGTACACGGCCTATGAATTTTTGGAAGACCGTTTTGATCTGAAGACCCGCTCGCTGGCCGCCGTACTTTTTCTGATCCAAAGAGGGCTGGCCGCCGGAATTACCATTTATGCCCCATCCATAATCCTATCTGCGGTATTGGGATGGGACCTCCGTACCCTGAACATCATCATCGGCATACTGGTGATCATCTACACCGTTTCCGGCGGAACAAAAGCGGTAAGTGTCACCCAAAAGCAGCAGATGTTCATTATCATGACCGGTATGTTCATTACCTTCTTTTATATATTGGGGTACCTGCCCGCCGATATATCCTTTGGTAAAGCTCTCAAAATTGCTGGGGCAAGCGATAAGCTGAACATACTCGATTTCAGTGTTGACCCCAAGAGCAGGTATACCTTCTGGAGCGGTATTACGGGAGGACTTTTTTTGGCGCTGGCCTATTTTGGCACGGACCAAAGCCAGGTGCAGCGTTATCTCACCGGAAAATCACTTCGTGAAAGCCAGCTGGGCCTTGTCTTTAATGGCATTTTTAAGATTCCCATGCAATTCTTCATCCTGCTGGTAGGGGTTATGGTATTTGTATTTTATCAATACAATGAATCGCCCTTGAATTTTAATCCCTCCGCTACAAAGGCGGTCATGCAGTCCCAGTACGCCTCGGACTATCAGCTTTTGGAAAAAGGCCATCGCGAACTGGAGATCGACAAAAAAATGGCACAGAACGAGTTTTCGGCCGCCCTGGAACTAAAGGAGTATACCGCCGTGGAGGAGGCAAAGCTCCACATTATGGAAATCAATAAAAAGGACAGTGCAAACCGCGCCGCTGCCAGAACACTGATCAAGCAGGCGAATGATGATGCGGAGACCAACGACAAGGACTACGTATTCATCCATTTTATATTGAACAATCTGCCGCGCGGCCTAATCGGACTCTTGCTGGCCGTAATTCTGTCGGCGGCCATGTCGTCCACCGCTTCGGAGCTCAACGCCCTGGGCACCATTACCGCCCTAGATCTCTATAAACGCAATAGAAAAGGAACGTTTGGTGAAAAGCACTATGTATATGCCTCCAAGGCCTTTACCCTACTATGGGGGGGCATTGCCATTTTGATCGCCTGTGTCGCCAATCTTTTTGACAACCTGATCCAATTGGTCAATATCATAGGATCCATATTTTACGGTAACGTCTTGGGCATATTTCTTTTGGCTTTCTTTTTCAAGTTCATCAAGGGAAATGCAGTGTTCTTTGCCGCGATCCTGACACAGGTGATCGTGATCATAATCTACTATTACCTGATCCATATTTATCCTTCAGGCCAAGAGAAATTGGGTTATCTATGGCTCAATTCCATCGGTTCCTTTTTGGTCATTGCACTTGCAATTGCCTTTGAAGGGTTTGATCGCCTACTGAAAAATCCGCCGATAAAGGCCTAGGTCCGAACGGCCATTTTTCTTTCCACATTTTGGTTCAAAATTATTTTTGATAGCACTAAAAATTAACTAATCTTTAAGATTATTCTATATTTGCCGCTTCAGGGGGCAGAGTTTTATCATTTTGGGTCCATTCGGATGATTCTAACATATTAATGGAAAAGAAAAAGCACACAATCAAGGATATTGCCCAATTGGCTGGGGTTTCGAAAGGAACCGTCGACCGTGTACTCCACAAACGCGGTAGGGTTTCCCAAGAGGCGGAGGACAGCGTGAAACAGGTACTGCAACAAATCGATTACCAGCCGAACCCCATGGCGCGCAACCTTAAGAACAACAAGATATACCGGATCTGCGTCCTGCTCCCCGATCCGAACCAGGACCTCTATTGGATTCCGGCCATGGAGGGCATAAAGGACGCCATCAACGAATACAAACCCTTTGGTGTTACCATAAAGGAACACCTGTACCATCCTTATGACAGCGCCTCCTTTCATGAAAAATGTGATGAGGCCCTGGGATCGGCGCCCGATGCCCTGTTGATGGCCACCACCAACCAAAAGGGATTTGTCGGGTTATTGGAGGATTGCAAAAGAAAGGGAATCCTCGTTGCATTCTTCAACAATTATATCGAAGCCAGAAAAAACCAAACCTTTATCGGCCAGGATCTTTACCAAAGTGGCCGGATTGCCGCACAATTGATCGAAAAGTTCGTAGCGGACACCGCCAAGGTCGCCGTGGTACATATAGATAAGGAGCAGCACATGCAACTAAAGGAAGAAGGGTTCAGAAGCTTTTTTGAGGAACGGAAAAGTTCCAACACCATTATCAGTACCAGTTTCGATACGGACCCTGAATCCGAAACCCTAAGGGAAATCAAATCCTTTTTGGCCACCCATTCCGATATTTCAGGTATTTTTATCACCAATTCCAAGGCCCACATCTTTGTGGAATGCATGAAGGAACATCGGATTGTCGTGGGGTACGATCTGCTCGAGCAAAACATTCATCTCCTAAAAGAAGGGCGGATCGATTTCCTGATCCACCAAAAACCAAAAAGACAGGCCTATTTGGGCATCGGTTATATCGCGGAACATTTCCTTTTTGGAAAACCCATCTCGGATCAGAACCTACTCCCGATAGATATCGTTACCTCCGAAAATGTGGTCTATTATCTGGACTGATACCGGTCTTGTTTGTCGGGTTGATCAATATTTAGGGAATTCCATTTTTTTGTTAAAAAATATCACTAAAACGTTTGAAATAATATCAAATCGAAAATGTGTTCGAACACATTTCTTGTTTCAGCGTTTGTTTTATGGAAAAAATAACTTACTTTCACAAAACTTTAACCAATTAATCAATGATTAAAAACACACTATTATGACTAGAAAACTGCTCGTATTCTTAGTGTTGATTTTGGGTGCGCACCCATTATTGGCCCAAACCAAGACTGTATCAGGTACAGTTTCCGATGCGTCCGACGGATCTCCTCTTCCAGGAGTGAACGTTCTGGTGCAAGGAACTACCAATGGTACTCAGACCGATTTTGACGGAAATTACAACATTGAGGCTTCCGAAGGAGATGTTTTGGTGTTTTCATTTTTAGGGATGGCAAGCCAAAATGCGACAGTTGGGGCTTCCAATACCATAAACATTGCCATGGCAGAGGATGCCAGCCAACTCGATGAGGTGGTGGTCACTGCCTTGGGTATAAAGCGTGCGGAAAAGACGCTTACCTATGCCCAGCAATCGGTGGGTGCCGAGGAATTGACCAAAACAAGGGATCCTAACTTCATGAACAGTATTTCTGGTAAGGCCGCAGGGGTCGAAATCAAGAAAAGTAGCTCGGGCGCCGGTGGTTCTACCAAAATAGTTTTAAGGGGTAGCAAATCATTGACAGGTGACAGCTCGCCCTTGTTCGTGGTAGACGGTATCCCGATTTCCAATAACAAGACCGGAAATGGCGTAGGAGGCGACGGTGCCGCCCAACCCGGTATGTGGGGTGGAAACGATGCCGGTGACGGTCTCTCGCAGATCAACCCGGACGATATTGAGAGCATCAGTATATTAAAAGGTTCCAATGCCGCCATTCTTTATGGTAGCCAAGGTGCGAATGGTGTTGTGGTCATTACCACCAAAAAAGGTGCCGCTGGAAAAACCACGGTAAGCCTGAATACCGGTTATACCTTTGAACACTATCACGATCTGCCCGATATGCAGTATAAATACGGTGCCATAGGGACCGCGAAAGAGAGCTGGGACACTACCCCGGGAAATTATGCCAGCGGCTATGTGGAGGATTTTTTCCAAACGGGACATCAGTTTATCAATTCGGTTTCCATCAGTGGGGGCAACGAGCGGACGACAGCTTACTTCTCTTATGGTAACAACTCATCCACGGGGATCATACCGAACAACAAATATGAAAGAAACAATTTCACCTTTAACCAATCTACAAAATTGTTCAATGATAAGGTCACGGTTTCTTCCAACATGCTTTTGACCATTGAAAAGACCCACAATCGGAATACGGCAGGATACTACCTGAACCCGCTTACGGGACTGTACATGTTTCCAAGAAACCGAAGCTATTACGATTTGGCGAACAACTTTGAAGTGTTCAACGAGGACAGAAACGTTATTCTTCAGAACTGGTTCGTAAATGACCACCACCAGTCGAATCCGGCTTGGATCATCAACAAACAGCCCAGGGTAGATGATACCCGAAGGGCGATCGGTAACCTGACCGTTGGTTGGGACATCGCGGACAACCTCAGACTTCAGATTCGTGGAAACTACGATTTCACCGTAAAAGAATCCGATCATCAATTCGCCGCGGGATCCAATGCCACCAATGTTGGGGCCAACGGACGTTGGGATTATAGCAAATACGACGATGAACTGGTGTATACCGATGCGATTCTTACCTATAACACAAATCTATCGGAAGCGATCAGCCTTAATGCCGTGGGAGGTGCCAGTTACCAAAAAACGGTTTTCGGAAAAGGGGTCGATGTCAACACCGGCTCCAAGGAGATGCTGTTTGCCAATGAATTCTACTTCCAGAACCTGCCCGACAATGTGCAGGTACAGTCTTCTTTGAACAGTAGGATAAGCAAGCAGGGATTGTTCGCCAACCTACAATTCGGATTTAAGGATATGCTGTATTTGGACCTTTCCGGTAGGAACGACTGGGCCTCTACTTTGGCAGCGACCGGAAATGATTCCTATTTTTATCCTTCCGTAGGGGTTACCGCATTGTTAAATGAAATGTTTACCATGCCGGAAGCCATTAGTTTTGCAAAATTAAGGGCATCGTATTCCGTTGTAGGTAATGAGGTACCTTTCAACAGGGTAGACCCGAATGATGTTATCAACGATCAAGAGTCCATTAATATTAATAGGGAAGCGCCCTTTACCAATCTGAAACCGGAATTGATAAAAAGTTTGGAAATTGGTGCAGACTGGCGGTTCTTCAACAACCGACTGGGTATTGATCTTACCTATTACAGTATCGATAGCCAGGATCAGTTCATCAGGCTTCCGGCACAGGCTGGAAGTGGTTTTGAGTTCTTCTTCGTAAATGCGGGAAAGATTACGAACAAGGGTCTTGAAATCGTGCTCAATGGAACGCCCATTCAGAACAACAATATGCAATGGAACACTTCCTTCAACTTTTCAAAGAACACCAATGAGATCGTTGAACTGCATCCCGACCTTACCAACCCCATTAACACAGGTAACTCCGAGGGGTATCAGACCAATTTGGTCGAGGGTGGTTCGATCAATGATATCTATGTCAACAAATTCAGAAAGGACGATCAAGGAAGGTTCATCGTAACGGATAGTGGTGCCCCCTTAAAAACGACGGAAAGGGAGTTGATCGGTACTTTGGATCCCGATTGGAGTTTGGGATGGAACAACTCGGTAAGCTATAAAAGATTTACCCTGGGCGCATTGGTCAGTGGAAAGTTTGGCGGCAACGTATTCAGTCAAACCGAATCCATGCTGGATGGTGCGGGAGTCTCACAAAGGACGGCCGATGCCCGGGACGCTGGCGGAGTTTCCATAAATGCCGTTACCGAAGGTGGCACGGCCATTAACACAATAGATGCTGAAACCTGGTACAGGGGCATTGGTGATCGAAATGGTGTAGGTGAGGCCTACGTCTACAGTCGGACCAATATTCGATTGGCCCAACTTTCGTTGGCCTATGACATCAATTTGTCCAATATCAATCTACCGATTCAGGCAGCTACCATTTCGTTTATTGGGAACAACCTCTTTTTTATTCATAAAGATGCTCCCTTTGACCCAGAACTGGCGATGAGTACTGGACGTAATTTTCAGTCCCTTGATAATTTCAATTTACCATCAACAGGAACGTATGGATTTAACCTTAAATTAACTTTTTAAAAAAAATAACATGAAAAAGTATTTATTCATATTTACGGTCTTACTGGTCTTCTGGGGCTGTACTGATGATTTTTTGGAGACGAATACGAACCCGTATGAAATCACAAAAGCGTCACAGCAGCAGGATTTCAACAACGTGGGGGGAGCCTTCCCTTCGATAATAAGTAGAATATTCTCAGGACAGGTTGCGCACAACTTGGTGCATGATTCCTTTGTGCGCCATTTGGCAACCCCTACTCCGTTCACCGGTGGTATAAACAATACCACGTATTATGTTCGATGGAATACGTACTGGGGGCATGTTTACAACCGAATCATGAACCCTACCCTGGAAATTATGCAAATCGCGGAGGCCGATGGGTTTCCGGTCTTTGTCGAGTGGGCCAAGTTGATGCGCGTAATCGGTGGATCCAGGTTATCGGCCTATCATGGTCCGATCATCTATAGCAATCACGGTTCCGCGGATTCCGATGTGCTATATGACAGCGAACCGGAGCTTTACAATACCTTCTTCACCCAATTGGATGAGATCCAAGCTGTTTTCAATGCCAATACGGATTATGTCGGCCTTACCAAGTTCGACCCAACCTATGGCGGGGATATCAACCAGTGGTTGAAGTATGTCAATTCATTGCGCTTGCAGTTGGCCATCCGTTTGACAAAGGTTGATCCGGCATTGGCAAAAACGCAAGGTGAAAAGGCGATAAACGATCCCGCTGGCCTGATAACGGCCAATGGCGATAATTTCAATGTTGACCTTTTAGGATCGCAGTTCCTTCCAGGTATCATCTCCTTTTCTTGGGGCGATACCCGAATGAGTGCAACAATGGAATCCGTTTTGGGTGGTTATAACGACGGAAGGGTGAGCAAGTATTTTGATGAGGCCACCGATCCGGCAGTGGTTGCCGACCATCCCGATTTCAACTACAAGGGAATCCGAAACGGGGCCCTATTGGTCGCCAAGGATGATCGTTTGTCATTTTCCAATATTGCCTCCGATTTTGTACCTGCAACGCATCGGCGATTTTATACCGCCTGCGAAACGCACTTTAATTTGGCCGAGGCCGCTCTGCGCGGTTGGGCAGGTGCGGGAGATGCCCAGACCAACTATGAGAATGGTGTAAAAGCATCTTTCGAGGAATGGGGTGCCGCTGGGGCCGATGCATATTTGGCAGACAATACGAGCCTACCTTGGGATTACAATGATCCCAAAGAAACCGGTGATGTCAACGACTTCGTGAACCGTATTACGAATACCGTAGCATGGGACGAGGCTGCCGACAATGAGATCAAGTTGGAGAAGATCATTACCCAAAAATGGATTTCCGGGTACATGAACAGCGTTGAGGCATGGGTCGATCACCGTAGGACCGATTATCCAAAATTACCGTTCAACTATAAAAATGACAGTAATTCCGATTTTGGTGTCATTGCCGCAGACGATTTCCTAAGGAGATTGCCATTTATCGATAACGAGCGTACCGGTAACCCCAATGGTGTTGCCGACGCTACCACAAAATTGGGTGGTCCGGATGAAGTGGGCACAAGACTTTGGTGGGATACCGGTGGACCGAATTTTTAGTTTAGTTTGAGTTATTCTATAAAACCTGCAGAGTCCGCTTTGCAGGTTTTTTGATATCCATTGCAAAATGGAAGCCTTCATTGGCCGAACGGTACGCCCCTTCCAAGGCAAAATAAATGAAGGAAAGTTTGTTCAAGTAATTTTCTTTTGTATACCTTTCTAAACATAGGGCACCCACATAGCCTGTGAGGGCTATGTCTACATTCTATTTACCAATACCATAGACATATGCAATTCAACTCCGCAAAGACCGCAATCTTATTATCCCTTTTCCTGGTACTGTTTTCATGCGAAGAAGACAATGCGGGTAAAATGTTTACGCTGCTCGACAGCGGTAAAACCGGGATAAAGTTCAAGAACATTCTGGTAGAAACAAATGATTTCAATGCGCTCACCTATGGGTACCTGTACAATGGCGGGGGCGTATCGGTCGGTGACCTGAACAACGATGGGCTCCAAGACCTTTATTTTACGGGCAGTATGGTCGGTAGTCGCTTGTATATCAACAAGGGCAACTGGAAATTTGAAGAAGTGGCCGAGAAGGCCGGGGTTTTTGCAGAAGGGTTGTGGAATACGGGAACTACCATGGTCGACATCAATGCCGACGGATTTTTGGATATTTATATCTGCCGGTCCGCGGCCGCGGACGCCGATAAGAGGAAAAACTTGTTGTTCGTGAACAACGGGGACTTGACCTTCACGGAAAAGGCGGCCGAATATGGAATCGATGATTCAGGCTATTCCACCCAAGGCTCTTTTTTCGATTACGATAGGGATGGCGACCTCGACCTTTATGTGCTGAACCATTCCACCCAGGAATATGCCGGTTTTGCGCAGATAACAAAAAATGTCAAAAATCGAAGAAACACGAATTATGAGGACAGGCTGTACAAAAACGAGAACGGTACGTTTGTCAATGTTACGGAGGAGGCCGGGTTGGTCTCGAACGTTATGGGTTTTGGATTGGGAATCGCCGTTTCGGACATAAACAACGATGCATGGCCCGACCTCTACATTTGTAACGATTTTAATGAGCAAGACTACCTCTATATAAACAACGGAGATGGGACCTTTACCGAAAATCTGGAGAAATATATAGGACACTGCTCCCTTTTCTCCATGGGTTCCGATATTGCCGATGTCAATAATGATGGTTTTACGGACATCATGACCCTGGACATGCTTCCCGAGGGGAATTACCGCCAGAAAATGGTTTCAGGGCCGGACAATTTCGACAAATTCCAACTGCTCGTGGATTCCGGGTTTTACAATCAGACCATGCGGAACATGCTGCACCTGAACAACCAGGGGAATTCCTTTTCGGAAATCGGGCAATTTTCCGGAATCTCCAATACCGATTGGAGCTGGGCCTCCCTTTTTGCCGATTTGGACAATGATGGCTTTAAGGACCTCTTTATCTCCAATGGTTACAAACGGGACTATACCAACATGGATTTTATGAACTTCGCCGTTCAGGAAAAATTGGAGGCCAACAAAAGAGGTGGTGAAATGGTCATTGAAAACCTTCTGAAGAACATTCCGTCCACCATCGAGGAAAACTACACCTATCGCAACAACGGGGATCTTACCTTTACCAAGGTCAATCTGGAATGGGGACTTGCCCAAAAATCGCTGTCCAATGGGGCCGCCTATGCCGATCTCGACAATGACGGGGATTTGGACCTCGTGGTGAACAACATTGACAAAGAACCGTTTATATATCGAAATAACAGTGCCTCCCTGAACAAAAACAATTATTTGAAAATCAACTTAAAGGGCTCCGGAAAGAATACCTACGGCATCGGCTGCAAAGTGGTCCTGACCTTGGCAGATAAGGTACTGACCCAAGAAATGATGCCCACAAGAGGGTTTCAATCATCGGTCGCGCACAACTTGACCTTTGGTTTGGGTACTAGTGCAGAAGTTAAAAAGTTAAGGGTCGTTTGGCCGGATTCCAAAGTACAGGTACTCCATAATGTTCAGCCCAATCAGACCGTTACTCTGCTACAGACCGAGGCTGGGGAAACCGATGAAGTGGTGGACAGTGTTTCCAGCACCTATTTCAATGATGTTTCGAGCGACAGCGTTCTTAACCACACCCACCGGGAAAACAACTACATCGACTTCAAAAGGGAACAACTGTTGCCCCATAAACTGTCCACCCAAGGTCCGAAATTGGCCAATGCGGATGTCAACAACGACGGCCTGGAGGACCTTTTTATTGGCGGTGCCATGGGAAGTCCCGGGCAACTGCTGGTGCAGACCCGATCGGGTGCATTTTCCCCGATGGACAGCCCCGCCTTTGTCCAGGATCAAGAATCGGAGGACATCGGGGCATTGTTCCTGGATGTGGACAACGACGAGGACATGGATCTATACGTAGTGAGCGGGGGCAACGAATTTGAAAAAGATTCCCCAGAACTGCAAGACCGGCTTTATTTGAACAACGGTAGGGGCAAATTTAGCAAAAGTGCGAACGCCCTGCCCCCCATGTTGTCCAGTGGATCCTGTGTGGCTTCAAATGATTGGGACGGCGATGGGGACCTTGATCTTTTTGTTGGGGGCAGATTGGTCCCTGGGGAATACCCCACCACGGCCAGAAGCTATATACTGGAAAATGACGGAAAGGGCAGGTTCCGCGATATTACCGCCTCGATTAACAAATCGTTGGAAAAACCAGGTATGGTAACCGATGCCGTGTGGTCCGATTTCAACGGGGACGGCAACATGGACCTGATAGTAGTCGGTGAATTTATGCCCATTCGGGTGTTTGCGAATTCCAACGGGAAGCTGGAGGAAATCACGGAAACCTGCGGGACCGCTGGCACGGAAGGGTGGTGGAACAGCATTGAACCGGGCGATTTCGACGGGGATGGGGACATGGATTATGTATTGGGGAATTTTGGGCTGAATTCCCAATTAAAGGCTTCCGCTTCCGAACCGGTGGAACTTTATGCAAAAGACTTCGATGGCAATGGTTCGCTTGATCCCATTTTGTGTTCCTATGTAATGGGGGAAACCTTCCCCGTTTTTTCAAAGGATGATTTGGTCGGGCAGTTGAACAATCTCAAAAGCAGGTATGTGAACTATGCGGACTACGCCGATCAAAAAATCACCGATATCTTCTCTCCAGAAGAACTGAAGGATGTCCTGCGACTGGAGGCCAAAAACTTTGCAAGCAGTTATTTGCAAAACCTGGGGAACAACCAATTTAAGATAAGTCCCCTACCCGCTCCCGCCCAATTTTCGCCCATTTACAGCTCCCTGGCCCAGGATTTCAACGAGGATGGGCATTTGGACCTGATCCTGGCCGGGAATTTTTTCGGGACCCGGGTAAAGTACGGCAGGTACGACGCCAACAAGGGGGTGTTGCTGCTGGGAGACGGACAAGGCGGTTTTGACCATCAGCCCAATGCGGTGAGCGGGCTTCATATTGATGGGGAGGTTCGGGACATTGCCATTATTGAATGGATCGATAAAAAACGACTTTTATTATTTGCCCAAAACAACGAGCAAATCAAAACTTACACCTTCCAACCTAAAACAGAAAAACAATGAACCGCTTAAAACGTTGCGATTTTCTTGGACTGATGATCCTATTGCTATTTCCACTCCTTGGTGCTCTGGCGCAAGCCGTTACGATCAAGGAAGAAACCCTGTCATTGGACACCTACGATTTCGGGAAGCCCAACCCCGTTCCCATACTTGCTGAAAACCCGAAGATCTTTCCTTATTTTAAATTCGAGGAATACCAGCACAACTCCAAAAAGAAGGACTGGAAGGTGGTGACCTTGGAAAACGACTATATCAAGGTAATGGTACTCCCGGAAATCGGTGGGAAAGTGTGGGGAGCCATTGACAAAGGTACGGGGAAAGAATTTTTGTACAAGAACGAAGTGGTCAAATTTAGGAACATTGCCATGCGCGGACCGTGGACCTCCGGCGGCATTGAGTTCAATTTTGGCATTATTGGCCATCACCCCTCCACGGCCACTCCTGTTGACTATCTGACCCGAACGAACCCAGATGGAAGTGTAAGCTGCATCGTTGGTAGTACCGACTTGCCGTCCAATACGAAATGGAGGGTGGAAATACGCTTGGAAAAAGACAAGGCCTACTTTGAAACGGATGCCGCTTGGTACAATGCCTCCCAACTTAGCGAATCGTATTACAATTGGATGACCGCGGCCGCTGTGGCAACTTATGACCTGGAATTCTTCATTCCTGGAAACGCCTATGTGGAGCATAACGGGGATGCGCATACCTGGCCGGTCGATGATAAGGGCAGAGATCTATCCCACTACAAGAACAATACCTTCGGACCTTCAAAATCGTACCATATTGTGGGGGAGTACAACGATTTTTTTGGGGGATATTACCACGATAGTCAGTTTGGTTTCGGTCAATGGGCCCCATATGAGGAAATGCCGGGTCAAAAACTCTGGCTATGGAACCTTTCCAGGGCGGGCGGTATCTGGGAAGACTTATTGACGGATACCGACGGGCAATATATTGAGTTTCAGGCCGGAAGACTGTTCGACCAGTATTCGCCAGGGGCGACCAATACCATAAGCCAAGTGGGGTTTGACCCCTATGGTATGGACCAATGGCGAGAAATTTGGTTTCCCTACAAGGACATCGGTGGCATGGTGGACGCTTCCGAACATGGGGTTCTAAATGTGGAGACCAGGGACAGCGAAACCTTTATCGGCTTGAATGCCCTTCAAAAACTAGATCGGGAAATCAATATTTCGGTCAATGGGGAAACGGTATACCGAGGCATGTTGAATTTGGCTCCCATGGAAGTCTTCACCAAAACCATTCCGACCGATCCATCGGATAAATTGGCCATTTCTGTGGGGCATACGGAACTGGAGTATACCAATAACCCAGAACGCAATCGATTAAAAAGGCCGTTCTACCCGGATGAAGGCCTTAAAGTATCACAGACCGAACAGCTATTTCAAGAAGCATTGGAAGCCATTGAATTCAGGGAGTACCCCGTGGCGTACAAAAATTTATCGGCCCTGACGGAAATAGATCCCTCCCATCGTGGGGCATGGGTCAAATTGGGCGAGTTGGAGTATCGCAAAGCGAATTACCGACAAGCTTTGGAGCATGCCAATACCGTTTTACGGATGGACACCTATGACCCAGGTGCCAATTACCTGGCCGGAATTTGTTATCGAAAGCAGCATGATGCCATCAATGCGTTGGAATCCTTGGGCTGGGCGGCCAGGGATATGAAGTTCCGTTCGGTGTCGTATGCGCAAATGGCGGAGATCTATCTGGGCACTAAAAAATATGACCGGGCCAGAATGTACGCCAAAAAGGCGCTGGACTTCAATGCACACAATCTAAATGCACTGAAAGTCCTGGCACTGGTGGCCCGAAAGCAAGACGATGTCCCCGGTTCCCGGAAGGTCTTGGCCGACATCTCAAAAATTGACGCCTTGGACCATTTTGCCACACTGGAAACAGGTTTTGGGAATGCGCAGGGACCCACGAACGGTGTGTTGGGAAAAATCCATAATGAATTTCCGGAAGAAACCATCCTGTCCCTTGCCCTGGAATATGAGGTGCTTGGACTGACGGGCGAGTCGATCGAGGTACTGCGCCTAAAACCCGAAGCTGCCAAAAACAAGCTTTGGTTGGCCTATTTGTTGCGGAAAGGGCATGCTGCGGAAAGCAGCGCGCTGCTGGACGAAGTATTGAACCAGGATCCCGAGTTCGTTTTTCCCTATCGCCGGGAAACGATACCTGTCCTGGAATGGGCCATGCAGCAAAAGGAGGATTGGAAGCTGAAGTACTATCTGGCACAAAACTATATAGCGGTGGGCCGTTTGGACCAGGGAAAATCGTTGTTGAAAGCGTTGGGCACGGAGCCTGATGCCGATGTATTTTACAGATTCCGGGCCGCGATGCTCCCTGGTGAGGGACCGGAGGCGGGTACCGCGGACCACGATAGGGCCTTGGAACTGAACCCAAAAGACTGGAAAATTTGGGAAGAAAGCATTCTGTTCCGTTTGAAGCACAAAAAATACGGCGAAGCCTTCGCACTCTCGAGCAAGGCTTTTAAAAAATTCCCCGGGAATTACAATATCGGACTAGCACATGCCAAAGCACTGCTGAACACGGGGAGATACCGTAGGGTCCTAAAGGTGTTGGAGCACATTCAAGTACTGCCCTATGAGCATGCAAGTGAGAGCAGGGAAATATTTAATAGGGCACATTTGGGCGTTGCCAACGAACAGCTTCAAAAAAAGAACTACAAAGCGGCCGTTGCCACTTTGGAAAGGTCCAAAACATGGCCCGAGCACATTGGTGTGGGCAAGCCCTATGGGCCGGACGAAAGGTTACAGGATTATCTCCTGGCCATGGGGTACCATGAACTGGGTGAGACCGCTAAGGGAGAGGCCCTTTTACAGGGCATCATCGACTATACCAGGGACCACATTTCCAATGCGGACATGGACCACCTCTACGGACTATTGGCCCTTAAAAACCTGGGCAATCAAGGAGAATTGAAAGAACTGCTTGCAGCTTTGGACAGCTCGACAAATACAGGTCACGCGAAAAATGCGTTGGCCGTGGCCCTGTTTAAAAACCAGTCGGGTTCCCTAGAGTCGCTTAAGGCCGATGTCCCCAAAGAGATATGGGAATCCATAAACACGGTATTGAAGCACTAAAAAAAAATCCCCGAACCGAGTTCGGGGATTTCAAATCTTTTCCATCAAGGAAATCTACATCGCCCCCCACTCTTTTAGGGAGTCCTTGTTCATTTTAACATAGTCCGAATTGCCTGCTTCCTCAGCCGCGGCCAAAGATTTTTTGGCAACCGAGATGGCACCTTTTTTATCACCCGCTTTGGCATAGATAAGCGATTGCTGACGCAATTGCCAGAATGCAGGTTTTTCGGTCATTGAAATGGCCTTGTCCATCCATTCCTTGGCTTTTGCAATATCTTTGCCCTCGCTCATATAGTATACAGCGGCAGTGTAATAATCCCCCGCCCCGGGTCCCGTCATGGTCTTGTCGATGGCCTCCATGACCGCGACGTCCGTTGGTACTTCAAACTTTACCCCGACATAGACCTTTTCCCAAATGAAGCCAAGGGTGGCGCCATTGCTATGTAAATCATCAAAGGTCATGGTAAACGTCTCCACAGGTTCCGGCATGGGGTAAATCTGGGCCGTTGTTTTGGCAACAACCTTGCTGTCATCCCAGTTCCGGGGCGTTCCGCCGCCTTGGGTGTCGGCATAAAAGAACACTTCCCAAGAAGATGCACTTGGCTTTGTAAAAATGGAGTACGTCCCGGCTTTAACATCCTGTCCGTCAATGGTAACATCGTTGCTAAAGCTGATCAGGGTGTAGCCGTTGGCTCCCGTACGCCATAATTTGTCATAGGGCACTAAATCCCCAAAAATAGTCCTTCCCCGCATGGAAGGTCTGGAATACTCCAGGCTCACATCGGTCAATCCCACTTTTTGTTCCACTTTTGAAAAAGGGCTGGGAGCCGGTGTATTGATCTGCGCTTGGACCGAAAAGGAAAGGACCAAGGCGAATAATAAGAGTGATAGTTTTTTCATTTGTAATGAGTTTTAACGTTTTTACAAAACTAGAGATAAACCCAGGGTACCACTGTTAAGGTATTCTTAAATAAAGGCGGACAAAGTGTCTTCAATACTTGGCAAAAGGTTTGGAAAGTATTTCATCGCCCAGATAAAGGCTGAGGTAGTAAACTGCTGAAGTCAAGGTGGAAACATCAATGGATCCAGGGCTAATGTCCGGACCCGCCGCATACCCTACGCGTTGACCGGAAGTATCAAATATCGCGAGTCCCAAAACCGGTTTATCAACGTTCAATTGATAGCCCAGTACATGGGATCCAGGTTGTCGAAACAATATAAGGGGCTCTTGGGATATTTCAGGGTTTGGATCCGGTTCCGGTCCGGGACCATTGTCGGTCGCGTCATCGGTATTGAAAGCAAACAGTGACGAGGGAAGTGTAATGGGCGGATTCGAATTGACAAACAGTTCCGAAGACGCAAAATAACGGTTGTCGCCAGCATAGGTCAGGCCCTCTGTCTGCCCAAAACCGGAAGTGGTATCCAGTTTCGTTACCGTTCCACCAAACACTACCGTCGCTCCGGCACCTTCGACCCGAAATACAAAAGGTTCCAGCAGTGTGCTGTACCCCAAAATGTACAGGATCTTCGTCATGGGATTATAAGTGGCGGCGGTTACCAGCCCCTGGACATCAAAACCATCCCGTTTTTGTGCAAGCTGCGTTCCCGGAACCTTTGGCAGCGAATATGCCGCTGTGCCGTTGGCACTCCATTGTTTCGTAAGTATGATCAGCCGGTCGCCCAGAACGAACAAGGCTTCGGCATCCCAATCACTATTGCCATTGTCGCTAAAGTCCGTTTGGTCTTCATAGGAAAAATTAATGGCCTCGGCGGGCACAGTATCCGCTTGGTCGTATGCACTCTTGGCAATTCGATAAATGGCCAGATCTTGTCTGGTTCCCAAGTTATTTCCAAAATCGCCGATATAGATATAGTCGGTGTCCTGGGCCATGTCTTCCCAATCGACATTTTCCACATTGGATATGGAAACCGTCCTGGTGATTTCCCTGGAAACAGTATCGATCTCGAACAGTTGTGCCGTATTTCCCGAATCGTTATGGGTGATTAGCTTGCCGTTGTAAAAAATCAAACCTGACGTCTCAAGGACACCGTCGGGCAATTCCCCCAATTGCTCAATATTCGTCTGTGCAACAATGGTGAACTGGGCAAAAATAGATAGAAGTAATGTTACAATGGTTCTCATAATTCCCGCGAAAGCGAAAATTACAAAAAGGAACCCAATTTTAAGGAATATGGCCCCTGACAGCCATCGCTTTGACCATATATCGACAAAGTAATGCATTTTATCGATATTTTAGGTTTATTTTGTTTAATTATTTATTATTTTTATTAAACAATATCCTTTGCTATACATAATACCGACACTGACCATTTCGTAAAAAGAGGCACTGGACCTCGGATGGACCACGGCTAACATCAATTTGAATTTCGCAAAAACATGGGCAAAAAGGTAGCCGTTTTTTGGTTTCGGAGAGACTTGCGTTTGCATGACAACAGAGGGCTACTCGAAGCACTTTCCGGAGCCTTTCCCGTTTTGCCCATTTTTATTTTTGATCCCCACATCCTGCACAAGCTTCCCCCCGCGGATGCCCGGGTGACCTTCATCCATCAAAGCCTTCAAAAAATAAGGGAATCGTTACGGAAGGACCATCAAAGTTCCTTGGCCCTGTATTGGGGCAGCCCAAGGGAAGTCTTCACAAAGATTACAGCGGGCTATGCCGTTCAATGTGTCCATACCAACCATGACTATGAGCCCTATGCCAGGGAAAGGGACGCTTCGATCGCCGAGTTTTTGTCGGGCGAAGGAATTCCTTTCAAGACCTACAAAGATCAGGTCATCTACGAAAAAGACGAGGTGATCAAAGGGGATGGTACGCCCTATGTCGTATATACCCCGTACAAAAACAAATGGAAGGAACGCTTCCATGCCGAAGGTCTGAATACCTACGAGACCGGACCAAAAATGGGCAATCTGGCAAAAGATCGAGATCTGCCCTTCATCCCGCTGGAGGATATGGGCTTTGTTTCGGCCCAGGTCCAAGTTCCAAACTATGAAATTGCCCCGGACCTGATCCGTAATTATGAGGCGACCCGAAATTTTCCAGCCAAGGAACGGGGCACCTCACATCTGGGGCCACATCTGCGATTCGGTACGGTGTCCATTCGTCAGATAATGCAAAAGGCCATCGCAGTGGAGAACGAGGTGTTCTGGAACGAGCTGATCTGGAGAGAGTTTTTTATGCAGATTTTATGGCATTTCCCACAAACCGTAAAAACATCTTTCCGACCAAAATACGATTGGATCCCATGGCGAAACAGCGAGGCCGAATTCGAGCGTTGGAAAACCGGGCAAACGGGGTATCCCCTAGTGGATGCCGGAATGCGGGAGTTGAACCAAACGGGGTATATGCACAACCGCGTCCGGATGTTGGCCGCCAGTTTTCTCTGCAAGCATTTATTGATCGACTGGCGCTGGGGCGAAACCTATTTTGCCGAAAAATTGCTCGACTACGACCTCAGCGCCAATGTGGGCAACTGGCAATGGGCGGCTGGTAGCGGTGTCGATGCCGCACCCTATTTTAGGATCTTCAATCCCATGGCCCAGATGGAGAAATTCGATAAGCAAAGGGCATACATCCATAAATGGGTCCCCGATTTGCAGGAACTGACCTATCCCCCACCCATGATAGACCACAAAATGGCCCGGGAACGCTGTTTAAAAACCTATGGGGAGGCTATGGGCTGATGGAATGGAAAATGGTACAGCGGAATTGGACCTTTATCTTTACCACTTTTTTTATCAAAGTTTATCGCGACAACTGATCGTTCAATCGGGTTTTTTCGGCCACCCTTCGCTTCAGGACATTCAGATAGGTCAAGGCATGACTGTTTTCGTAGTCTGTATATGATTTTGAGGCCCATTCCATGGCCTTGTCCAAATCCCCATTGATCTCGTTTATAATGGCCATGTTGTAGCAGGCCCTGCCCGCCACTTTCGAATTGGGGTGGGCCACTTCCATTTCCCACAGACTTGCGGCACCCTGCCAATCCCCCGTTTGCGCCCTTCGTTGGGCCACCTCAAAATTATCGGTTCCCCTTACGAAATACTGCCTGGAGATCCTTTTCCTTTTCGGACGTGTATCCAGTCCGTACCGGTTTCCAATATAGGTGCTGGACTGCAGAACCGCTTCCTTTCGTCCAACGATCGCCTCTATGGCCTTCATGGGGTTGATGCCCTCTCCCCTGGAGGTCACGTGGTCATGTGTAATATATTCGTCCAGTATCATTTTTGAGTGGGGGTCGTAAACACGCCATCCATTTTTGATTGCCGTATGAAGGGTCACTTTATGTCCTGGCAGGGAAACTTTTACCCCAAGGTCGTTGGGAACGGTGATCATGTCCGCCCTGTAATCGACCTTGGTGTCCGTATCGTAGAATTCCAATGAAAACAATACCTCCACTCCATGGGCATCACAAAGGGCCTCAACATCCTTCCAGGACAGGGCGGCAGGGAATACTCCCAATCCCTTTCGTTCCAATGGGCCGCTCTCAATGATATCAATGGTTTCGTAGCGGCCGATCCTTTCCAATTCGTCGTACAGACCCACGACCGCCGCTTGGGCGCCTTCTCTATCCAAATGGAGTCCTTCCAGGGATAGGACCTTATCGATCTTGTCAAGGGTCTTGTTCCCCTCTGAAGGAACACTGCGGTCAATTATGCCCACTTTCACAACTCCCGAAGGAATATGTATCCGGGCCGGTTCAACCGCCCCCATGGTAAGTTGGTTCGTAGCACCGCACCCGGCAAGGGCCAGCATGGAGGCGCAGAAGAGGACTATGTGCTTTGTAGTTTTCATGGTCATGGTTTTTGGTCGTTATTTGGATTTGAGGGGCAAACGAGCTATTTGCTTGATATTAAACAGATAACACCACATAAATATTGTGTCAAAAGGGCTAAAAGTCCCGTCGATGCAGTCCAGATTGTCTCTTTTTACTATATTTATGTGGATAGTAAATCAGTGCCATGTCTGAAAACAAAACAAAGCCCACCACGGCATCGGTCCACCAGTTTCTCGATGCGGTTACCGATGGGACCAAGCGGTCCGATTGCTACACCCTATTGGAAGCTATACAGGAAATTACCCAAAAAGATCCCGTGATGTGGGGCCCTAGCATAATAGGCTTTGGAAGTTACCACTATAAATATGATACCGGCAGGGAAGGCGATATGATCCTAGCGGGATTCTCCCCGAGAAAACAGAACATTACGATCTACATGATGGCCGGTTTTGGGCGCTATCCCGAACTGATGCAACGATTGGGGAAGTACAAAACCGGAAAATCCTGCCTGTATATCAAAAGACTTTCCGATATTGATATGGATATCCTGTTGCAGCTCATTGCATCATCCTATCGACACATGGACAATAAATACAATAGCTAATTCAAATAAAAAATGAGGTACCTTACATTTCTGGGGGCATTATTACTTGTGCTTACCACCGTGTCCGCCCAAAAAATGACGAACAGTAAGAAAGCGATCATCGCCTCGGTGTCAAAACACGAGGCAGAATTGATCAAAATCAGCGATTCTATCTGGGCTTTGGCCGAGACGGCCTTCGAAGAAACGGAATCTTCCCGGATTTTGGCCGACTATGCCGAGAGGAACGGGTTTACCGTAGAAAGGGGGGTGGCCGGGATCCCTACGGCCTTCACCGCTACCTATGGTTCCGGAAAACCGGTCATCAGCGTTCTGGGCGAATTCGATGCCCTACCCGGGATATCGCAAAAGGCCCAACCCCAAAAGGAAGCCCTACATGAAGGGGCGGCCGGTCACGGCTGCGGACACAACCTTTTTGGGGCGGCGAGCTTGGGATCGGCAATTGCCGTCAAGGAATTGATGGAGCAAGGCAAGCTCAAAGGGACCATCAAATTCATGGGGACCCCTTCGGAAGAAAAGTTCTTTGGAAAAATCTGGATGGTACGGGAAGGGATCTGGGATGGTGTCGATGTGAACCTGAGCTGGCATCCAGGGGCCACCACGGAGGCGGATGTACAAAGTACCTTGGCCCTTGTCGACTTTAAAGTGGAGTTCTATGGACAGGCGGCCCATGCCTCGGCCGATCCCTGGAACGGGCGCAGTGCCTCCGATGCATTGGAGCTGTACACCACAGGAATCAATTATTACAGGGAACATATAAAACCGACGGTGCGCATCCACTACCACATTCAAGATGGAGGACAGGTCGTCAACGTGGTGCCGGACTATTCCAAGATCTGGGTACGTGTACGGGACACCAAACGGAAGGGAATGATGCCGGTGTACGAACGGGTACAAAAAATGGCCGAAGGCGCAGCCATTATGGCCAATGTCGACTATAAGATATCTTTGATTTCTGGAATATACGAGGTTTTGGTGAACCGTAGCGGGGGCGAGATCATGCAGGGCAACCTGGACCTTTTGGGGCCGCTGGCCTACACCGAAGCGGAAACGGCCTTTGGCAAAAAGATCCAAGAGGCGACGGGGAAGCCCCAGGTAGGAATGGACAGTGCCATCAAACCTTTGGAAGCTACCAAGGAACATCCGGGCGGGGGTTCTACCGACGTAGGGGATGTGAGCTGGAACGTACCCAACATCAATCTTAGTGTTACGGTCGCCCCAAAGGACACGCCCTGGCATTCCTGGGCAGTGGTGGCCTGTGGAGGCATGAGCATTGGGCACAAGGGTATGGTGCATGCGGCCAAGGCCCTGGGGATGACCGCGGCCGACCTATTTGAAAACCCAAAATTGGTGGAAAAGGTCAAAGCGGAATACAAAGAACGAAAAGGAAATGAGGTCTATACCCCTATCGTACCCGATGGGCCTCCTCCAATAGGCAACAACTAAAGCGAACATTATGGCAGAAAGGGAAATTATCAAGAAATATTCCAGCGGGGAACTTACGGTGGTATGGAAACCCAAGCGGTGCGTGCATGCCGCTATTTGTGTGAAGACGCTCCCCCAGGTGTACGATCCAAACGATCGCCCGTGGATCAAAGCGGACAAGGCCTCAACGAAAGCGCTTATCGCGCAGATCTCAAAATGTCCATCGGGTGCATTGAGCTATGAATTGGATGGGGACCAGGTACAGGGGGAAGCCGACGAACCTTCGACGACCAAGGTACAGGTCCTATCCAATGGCCCGCTGCTCGTACAAGGTAGGCTTAGCGTTTCCCTAGCGAACGGGGAAGTCGAGGACCGAACCGACACCACGGCATTCTGTAGGTGTGGAGCTTCGGGCAACAAACCGTATTGTGATGGTTCCCATAAAACTTCAAATTTGAGGCCTGAGCGGCGCAGGTCGACCCCAAAGAGTTAGAAGCGAATGACGGAAAAGGAGAAAATGCTGGCAGGCCAACACTACAATTCCAGAGATCCGGAATTGATAGCGATGTACCACAAGGCCCGAAAACTGTTCCAAGAATACAATCAATTGGAATCGACCCAGGTCGATAGAAGGTCGGCCCTCCTAAACGCCCTTTTCGAGTACAAGGGGGCCAACGTTTGGATCGAGGCGCCCTTTTATTGCGACTATGGGGAATTCATCACCATTGGGGACAATACCTTTGTGAACGCCAACTGCTTTTTTCTCGACAATAACAGGATCACCATTGGCAAAAACGGACTGATCGCCCCTTTTGTGCAGATATACACCGCGGGCCATCCCCTAAAGGCTTCCGAGCGTATCGTAAAGGACCGGGAACACGGTTCGTCCTACCTGACCCATACCCATCCCGTTACGATCGGCGATAATGTTTGGATCGGCGGAAACACGGTCATTATGCCCGGGGTGACCATTGGCAACAATGTTACCATAGGGGCAGGTTCCGTGGTCACAAAAGACATTCCCGACGATGTCCTGGCTTTTGGGAACCCCTGCAAGGCGATGCGGAAGCTTTAGTAGGATATTTTCATTATCTTCATTCTTAATATCCACCCCATGAAAAAACTGTTCTTCTTTTTGATTTCACTAGTAATCGCCCAGCCCATGAATGCCCAGGAAAGGGTCCTGACCTCCCATCTTGAGGTCTACGATATCGAGACCGGAAAACGTCAAACTGTCCTGAAGGAAAAGGCGCATTTCGAAGCACCCAATTGGAGCTTGGACGGTGCCTATTTTATCATCAACCAGAAGGGACTCTTATATAAGGTGGCGGTGGACGGGAGCCAGAAGGAACAACTTCCCACCGGGGACCTGAACCGGTGCAACAACGACCATGGCATCTCCTTCGATGGAACCACTCTGGCCATCAGCAACAATGACAAAATTGCAGGTTCATCCGGAACCTCGCGCATCTATACCATGCCCATTTCGGGGGGTGCCCCTACCCTGGTGACCCCATTGGCGCCCTCGTACTGGCACGGCTGGTCGCCCGATGGAAAAACCCTGGTGTATACGGCCAGGCGGGACAACAACTGGGATATTTATACCATAGCCCGTGATGGTGGGAAAGAAGTTCAGCTCACCAGCTCTCCGGGGCTGGATGACGGGCCGGAGTATTCCCCCGACGGCAGGTACATCTACTACAATTCCATGCAATCGGGCAAAATGGAAATCTGGAGAATGGATGCCGATGGCAGAAACGGGGAGCAGCTGACGAACGATTCTTATTCGAACTGGTTTGCCCATCCCTCGCCAAACGGGAAGCGTTTCGTGTTCATCTCCTACTTGGAGGATCAGGGTGACAAGCATCCCCCAATGAAAAAAGTGGCCCTCCGCCTTTTCGATTTAGAGGATGGAAGTATCAAAACACTTTGCCAATTCACGGGGGGTCAGGGCACCATCAATGTGCCCTCTTGGTCGCCGGATGGGAAAAAATTTGCATTTGTGTCCTATACCGAAAAGTAGTGGGTCGGACGGGCCGGATTTTCCGGGGACTTTGCACCTCACCCAAAAAAGGTTTTGGGTACGCCCCGGGGCGGTCCGAGCTGTCCTTTTGGTGGTTTTGTCAATTCACCATTTATAGATAGTTTTAGGGTATCTTTAGGGCAGCGGTCGGTGCACTTCGAAAACAGGAAGGGCCAATACCGACCTTAAGTTCCAAAAATCAACGAATCGCTTTTCAATAAAACCCAACAACATGAGCAGCCCCATCCTTTCTGTATTTCCCCTCGGTTTTCCCTGGAAGACCCAAGATCCTTTTTTGTTCTGTGTGTACCACTTGGACCATTATCCCAAGGGGAAGGAGGATATGTCCCCGGCGGCCTCTTTGGAGGGACGTACACTGGGTAACGATTTTGTGGTCAAAGACGGTTGGCGCATGTACCATGGGCAGACCATCCCGGGATTTCCCTCCCACCCCCATCGCGGTTTTGAGACCGTGACCATTGTCAACAAGGGGTTTTGCGATCATTCTGATTCATTGGGCGCCGCGGGCCGTTTTGGTGAGGGCGATGTGCAATGGATGACCGCCGGAAGCGGTGTACAGCACAGTGAAATGTTCCCCCTGCTGAAAACGGGGGAAGACAACCCCCTGGAGCTCTTTCAGATTTGGTTGAACCTCCCCGCAAAGGACAAGTTTGCCCCTCCCCATTTTGCCATGTTGTGGCACGAGGACATCCCGATCCTCAAAACCCAAAACGCCACCGTCAAAGTGGTGTCCGGAGCCTTCCAAGATTCCCAGGCCCCAGATCCGGCACCCAATTCATGGGCCGCGGAGGTAGCAAATGAGGTGGCCATCTGGAATATCCACCTGCAGCCCAAATCCGAATTTATTCTGCCCAAAGCGGATGGACCGGTAAACCGAACGCTCTATTTTTACGAAGGGGATTCCATTCTGGTCGAGGGACAGCACGTAGAAACTGAAATGGGCATCGAATTGGATGCCTCATCGAACGTTACCCTTAAAACTGGGGAAGGTGCCGCCCATTTTTTAATGTTACAGGGAAGGCCTATCGGTGAGCCGGTGGCAAAATACGGTCCGTTTGTTATGAACACCGAAGCGGAGATACAGAAAGCCATGCAGGAATATCGTCTGACCCAATTTGGCGGATGGCCCTGGCGGCATGCCGACAATGTCCACCCAAAGGAAAAAGGCCGCTTCGCAAAATATCCGGATGGCACCTTGATCGAAAAGGAATAATCGGGGCGGGCGTGCAGTTCTTACGGACAGGTTACACCCGGACAATCTTGGCACCAATGGCCCGTAAACGGTTATCGATATCCTCATACCCCCTATCAATTTGCTCAATATTGTGAATGGTAGAGGTTCCCTTCGCCGAAAGTGCCGCGATCAACAGCGAGACCCCGGCGCGAATATCAGGAGATACCATGGTAGTGGCCTTCAAGGTCGATTTGAAGTCATGTCCCATCACCGTGGCCCGGTGCGGGTCGCAGAGGATGATCTTGGCCCCCATGTCAATTAATTTATCCACAAAGAACAACCGGCTCTCGAACATCTTTTGATGTACCAGGACCTCCCCTTTGGCCTGAGTGGCCACCACCAGGATAATACTTAACAGATCGGGGGTCATTCCCGGCCATGGGGCATCGGCAATGGTCAAGATCGAACCATCGATATAGTTCTGTATCTCATAGCCGTCCTTGTGTTCGGGAATATGGATATCATCCCCTCTGCGTTCCAGTTTGATCCCCAACTTTGCAAATACACTGGGAATCTGCCCCAGGTCGTCCCAACTTACATTCTTAATGGTCAGCTCGCTTTTGGTCATTGCGGCCAGGCCGATCCAACTTCCAATTTCGATCATGTCGGGCAGCATGGTATGCTCGGTCCCTCCCAAACGGTCCACTCCCTCGATGACCAACATATTGGAACCCACCCCACTGATCTTGGCCCCCATTCTGTTGAGCATCTTGCAAAGTTGTTGCAGATAGGGTTCACAGGCCGCATTGTAAATGGTGGTCTTGCCCTCGGCCAAGACCGCTGCCATAACAATATTGGCCGTTCCGGTGACCGAGGCTTCATCGAGCAACATATAGGCACCCTTCAATTTCTTGGCCTCGACGCCGTAAAAATGTTCTTCCTTGTTGTACCTGAACTTGGCGCCCAGGTTGATGAATCCCTCAAAATGGGTGTCGAGCCTGCGCCGCCCGATTTTGTCCCCTCCCGGTTTTGGAATATAACCTTGGCCGAAACGCGCCAACAAAGGGCCTACCAACATAATGGAGCCCCTGAGCCCCCTGCCGTCCTGTTTGAACTGATCGGATTGTAGGTAGCCCATGTTCACCTCATCGGCCTTGAAGGTGTAGGATCCTTTTCCCTTCTTTTGAATTTTTACCCCCAGGTCCTCCAGCAGAGCTATCAGCTTGTTTACATCGACAATATCGGGGATGTTGTGAATGGAGACCTCTTCCGGGGTCAAAAGTACCGCGCATAGAATTTGCAACGCTTCGTTCTTTGCACCTTGCGGGGTGATCTCACCTGAAAGTCGATGCCCCCCTTCAATTTTAAATGTTCCCATTTAATTTTGAATGATTAGAACCGTTTTTTGCCACGGTTGTTATTTCTTTGGGATTTTTTGTTGGAGGTAGTGCGGGTTGTTTTGGCGACCCGGTTTTTTAGGAACTGGCCACTTTCCGTAAGATTTTCGCCCGTGAGATCGATCTGGCCATCACTCAGTTCATATAGGTGGGTAAAGATCGCTTTATCATCAACCGTATCTTTATTCCAATTCAGGTAGCATTTTTTCATATGGTTGGCGATAGCGTACTCCAGGCCATCGCGCATATCGCCTTTTTCCCATTTCACCGCAACATCGATCATCCGCTTTATGTTGTTTCCATAAAAGCGGTATTTGGGATGGTTCTGTGGGTAGGGCAACGGATCGGGGCGCTGTTGCAGTACTTCCTTGCTGGTAATGGGAAAAGGGGATTCCACATCCAACTTAAAATCGGACATGATGAACAGTTGATCCCAAAGTTTGTGCTGGAAATCGGGTACATCCCGCAAATGTGGTTGCAGGTTTCCCATGACACTGATGATCGCCTTGGCAATCTTGTTGCGCTCCTTCTCATCTTCAATGGAGACCGCATGGTCCACCATTTTTTGAAAATGGCGGCCGTATTCCGGTATGATCAACTGGGGCCGCTCTGTATTGTATTCTAGATTTTCTACTAAGTTCAAATTATAAGGTCTTTGCTTAAATATTGTATCGGAAAGTGTTATAGTAATAACGTCGGCAAATTAACAAAATTATGCCATAATACCTATTTTACAGTGATATTACGCCTTTTATCCCTCCCACTTCCTTGTATTTTTGAATGACCGCATCCGGGTCCTTTAGGTTCACGGTTATGGAAATGCTGGTATATTTTCCGTTCTTGGACTTTTTCAGTTCGATCACGGCCCCAGTATTGTCAAAGATCTGGTGGACCTGGTTTATTTTTCCGGCTTCCGTGGGAACTATGAATTTGTAAAGGTAATTCGAGGGCCAGGAGGCGCTTTCCTGCAATTGCTCCTTCAATCTTCTATAAAATTCCTCCGTCTTTTCGGTATCCATACATTTGTTTTTGCAAAGATAGGCCAAAACACCAATTTTTTAGGCTTGGTCCTATTGATTACTTTTGCATATACAATCCGACTCTATTGAACCCAAAAAAAATTGTCATTACCGGAGGGCCGAGCACAGGAAAAACCTCCCTTATCGAGGGTTTGGAAAAAGCGGGCCAACATTGTTTCCCAGAGGTCATACGGAATATGACCTTGGAGGCCAAAAACGATGGGGAGATCAGCAGTTTTTCCACCAACCCGATCGCCCTGGTCTCCGACCCCCTGGATTTTAACCGAAAGATCCTGCGGGCCCGGATAAAACACTTTCAAGAGTCGCTCCTCTCTCAGGGCCCGGTGGTCTTTTTCGATAGGGGCATTCCCGATATAATGGCCTATATGGACTATTTTGATCAGGAGTACGGGGCCGAATTCATCAAGGCCACCGAGGACCACAGGTACGATGCGGTCTACCTACTGCCCATGTGGAAGGGCATCTATATTACGGATGGGGAACGTTTTGAAAGCTATGGGGAAGCCCTGCAAATTCACGACCATTTAAGGGAGGCCTATACCAATAGTGGTTATGATGTCATAGAGGTACCAAAGGATTCGGTTCCCAATAGGATCCGATTTATCTTGAAAAGTCTAAATCGAATCTAGTGGAGCATCCGAAGGACATCCTGAAAAAGTTTTGGGGATTTGATGATTTCAAGGGGTCTCAGAAAGAAATAATAGCGGCACTCTTGGAGGATCGCGATGTCCTCGCGCTGATGCCCACCGGAGGCGGAAAATCGCTTTGCTTCCAGGTACCGGCCCTGGCCCGGGAAGGCATCTGCATCGTAGTATCCCCATTGATCTCCCTGATCCAAAACCAAGTCGACCGTTTAAGACAGTTGGGCATCAAAGCAATCGCCCTTACCGGGGGAATCCCTTTTGGGGAAGTGGTTCAGCTACTCGACAATTGTTGTTTCGGCAACTACAAATTTCTGTACCTTTCCCCGGAACGGCTGGGCCAGGAAATGGTCAGGGAGCGTATACAGCGGATGAAAGTGAACCTCCTCGCCATTGACGAGGCGCACTGTATTTCGCAGTGGGGGCACGACTTCAGGCCGGCCTATCTGGAGTGTTCCAAGTTAAGGGAGCTGTCCCCGGAAACCCCGATCATCGCCCTTACTGCCACTGCTACCCGAGCGGTCGCCAATGACATAGTGGCCAATCTAAAGTGCAACGACCCTCTTGTGATCAAGGATTCCTTCGCCCGGGATAATATCGCTTTCAGCATTTCCCGTGCAGAGGATAAACCATATCGGTTGAAACAGTTGTGCGCCCAACTTGAAAAAAGTGCCATTGTATACGTAAGAACTAGGCGGTCATCGGAGGAGTTGGCGCGATACCTCAATGGCTCTGGATATGCCGCGGCCCATTTCCATGGGGGCATCCCCAAACGGGAAAAGCAGGAAAAGCTAGATCTTTGGCTCAAGGACCAGGTAAAGATCATGGTAGCGACCAATGCCTTTGGAATGGGAATAGACAAGCCCGATGTGGCGCTGGTGGTACATTATCAGATTCCGGACTGTATCGAAAATTATTTTCAGGAAGCGGGCCGGGCCGGTCGGAACGGGGAACCCGCAGAAGCGGTGCTGATCACCAACAAAACGGACGAGCAACAGCTCAAGAGCCAATTTTTGAGCGTTCTGCCCGACCGCGCTTTTCTCAAAAAAGTCTACAACAAGCTCAACAGTTATTTCCAAATCGCGTATGCCGAAGGGAAGGACGAAACTTTTCAGTTCAATTTCAACGCATTCTGCGGGACCTATGGGTTCAATTCCATCCTGGCCTACAATGCGCTGCGCATCCTGGACCAGCACTCGGTAGTGGCTTTGACGGAATCCTTTGCCCAAAAGACCACGGTCCAGGTACTGGCGGGAAAGCAGCAGCTCTTCGATTATCTGGAAAAGTACCAAGATCTCGTTCCCGTGGTCCAGACCTTGCTCCGTACCTATGGAGGGGTGTTTGATTTTACCACCAAGATCAATCCTTTTTTAATCTCCAAAAAAGCGGCGGTCGAAGAAAGGACGGTAGTACGGGCATTGGAACGTTTGGCCAAGGATGGGATCATCGCGTACCAAGCGAAGGAGCATGATCTTTCCATTACCTTTCTGGTGCCCAGGGAAGACGACAGTACCATTAACCGCTTTGCAAAAGAGGTGGGAAAACGACATCAGTTAAAGATGGAACATGTGCAGAGCATGCTCGCCTATGTCCATAATAGTGCAATGTGCAGGAGCCGACAGCTTTTAGGGTATTTCGGTGAAAACAAGGAGGAAGACTGCGGAATTTGCGATGTATGTGAAGTACGGCACCAAGGTGACCGCGCCCCATTGGGTATTGCAAAGCAAATACTGAAGTCCTTGGCCCGGGAAAAACAGGGCTCCCGAGCATTGATCGCTTCTTTGGGCCACGGGGAAAAACCCATTTTGAGAGCCATACGGGGCTTATTGGAAGATGGTAAAATCCGTGTTAACGATAGAAATGAATACGAAATACTATGAGGGATCTACGAATTGTTTTTATGGGCACGCCCGATTTTGCAGTGACCACTTTGACAGCCCTGGTGAAAGCCGGCCATCTTGTAGTGGGCGTGGTCACCGCTCCCGACCGTCCCGCTGGAAGGGGAAGAAAGCTACGGACCTCCGCGGTGAAGGACTTTGCCGTGACGCAAGGGCTGACCGTCCTGCAGCCCACCAATTTACGGGACAAGGAATTTTTAGGGGAACTCCGATCGTTGGGCGCGAACCTTCAGGTGGTCGTCGCCTTCCGAATGCTGCCCAGGGTGGTATGGGCAATGCCAGAATACGGTACTTTTAACCTTCATGCCTCCCTCCTGCCCGATTACCGAGGGGCGGCCCCCATAAACTGGGCCATCATGAACGGGGAGACCCGGACCGGCGCCACCACTTTTTTCATTGATGACAAAATCGATACCGGTGAGATCATCCTCCAGCGGGAAACGCATATCGCGGATGACGATACCGCAGGGAGCCTACACGATCGGCTGATGCATTTGGGAGCGGCCTTGGTCTTGGACACTTTGCGCCTGATCGCTGACAATGCCGCAACCCCTAGAAAGCAATCGGAGGCCAAAACGGCCAAAACGGCGCATAAACTGTTCCCGGAAACCTGTAAAATTGATTGGCACGATTCCCTGGACCGGATACACGACCATGTCCGTGGGCTATGCCCCTACCCCGTTGCCTGGACCAACATGGTGAACGGGGAACAGCGGCTTTTCCTAAAAATATTCAAAACCGCCAAAGAGGAGGAGGAACACCATCTTCCGATAGGCCAAGTGGTGGTCGGCAAAAGAGAAATGAAGGTCGCGGCAAAGGGGGGGTATGTCCACTTGCTTGAAATTCAGTTGCCGGGCAAAAGAAGGATGTCTGTGGGCGATGTGCTCAATGGGCTTACCTTGGAAAAATCGGCCCATATGGTGTAAACGCCGACTATCATTGGGCTGCGGGAAACGTAAAAAAAGCCCTACTTTATCAACAAACCTCTCGAGTTATCAACAAAAACGCTGATTTCCCCTTGTTTTACTTGCGTTCAACGCAAATCCGTATAAATTTGTTCAACGATTAAAATTATTTTAACAACAATTAATTTAATTACATTATGAACAAAACAGAGTTAATCGATGCAATGGCAGCAGACGCTGGCATTACAAAAGCCGCGGCTAAAAAATCATTGGAATCTTTCTTGGGAAATGTTGAGAGCTCCCTTAAAAAAGGAAACCGTGTATCATTGGTAGGTTTCGGATCTTGGTCCGTATCTAGAAGAAATGCAAGAGAAGGTAGAAATCCATCCACTGGAAAGACTATCCAAATTGCAGCTAAAAATGTTGTTAAGTTTAAAGCAGGTGCAGATTTGGGCAACGCTGTAAACTAATTTCCATATTCAATACATATAGAAAAAGCATCCGCAGGTCGGGTGCTTTTTTTATGCACAGCTTTTTGGTTTTCATAGGAATTGTCTTATTTTAGAACAAAGAAGCGAACAGTCATGGTCGGTCTAAAACCAAAAAAAGGAAAGTTGCTGATTGCCGAGCCGACCCTTACGGGGGACGTTTCCTTTAACCGTTCCGTGGTACTCCTGGCCGAGCACAACGAGGAAGGCTCCGTGGGCTTTATCCTGAACAAGCCCTTGGAATACCGCATCAACGAGCTGGTTACCGAAATCGATATCCCTTTTCAGGTGTACAATGGCGGCCCCGTGGAACAGGACAATCTATATTTCATCCACAAGGTCCCTCATTTGATTGAAAACAGTCTGGAAATATCGGACGGTATCTATTGGGGCGGGGATTTTGAAAAGACCATCGCCCTGATCAACAAAAAATTGATATTGGCGGAAGATATCCGTTTCTTTTTGGGCTATTCGGGATGGTCCTCGCTTCAACTGGACCAAGAATTGTCCTCCAAATCCTGGATCGTGGTCAAGAACGTGTACGAAAGTGCCATCATCCAAAAGCCACCTGCCTCTTTTTGGAAGGAGAAAATGGTGGAACTGGGCGGAAATTATCTGCTGTGGTCGAACGCTCCGGAAAACCCAAGCTTAAACTAGCCCCTATTTTGGTTCCAGGCGAACCACTGCATTCAACTTGCCCAGCAAATCCAGTGCCACGTGCCTTTCAAAGTCCTTTTTACGGTATTTTGTAATGGGCCGTATGCCCACGATCGTATTGGTAATAAATAGCTCATCGGCCTTTTGCAGTTCGAATGGGGAAATGGGGTCTTCGACCAATTCGTACTTTTCGAGCTTATCGATGATCTCCATCAACTTTTTCCGAAGGATCCCATTGATACAACCTGTCCTTAAAGGTGGGGTCTTTATGATGTTCCCCTGGACCAAAAAAAGGTTGCCGTTCAGGGCCTCGACCACTTCCTTCCCCGTATTCATTAAGAGACAGTTTTCATAGCCGTTCTCCTGTGCGAAAATACTTCCCATCACATTGATGATCCGATTGTTGGTCTTGAGGGTCGACAACATATCGACATTCAGGTAAAAGTCCTTAAAAAGTTCCACTCCATAGGGGCCATCATCGATTTGATAGAACGGTGATGCCAAGGGCTCCGCTTCGATCACATAGGATATGTCCCTGCTGGCCGGCAAATAGCGCCCCCCGTCGTTTCGAAAGACGGTAAAGCGCAGTCGGGCTGCACGGTTTTCCAGATTATTGGAAGCCAGCACATTGGAAAGGGAAGCTTCCAGCCCCTCCATGGTAAAGTGCATGGGAATCTCCATCCGTAGCAGGCGCATCGACGCCATGAGCCTCAAATAATGCGCCTCCCAAAAAAAAAGCGTTCCGTTTACCGCACGTATGGTCTCAAAGAGGGCATCCCCGTACCGTAGCCCCCTATTGTTGTGGTTCAAAAAAGTACGGTCCACCGAAACCAATTCGCCATTAAAATCAACCAGAGGTGCATCCATAAAAAAGGCCTTGATAAAATCAAGGCCAAATATAAGTTTTATAAAGGGAATTTCTTATTTGGAGCCCAAAACCTGTTTTAAGCTCGACACTTGGTTTTCCCATAACATCTTGGACTCCTCGAGCTCATCTTCCTCAGCAAAATCCGTTATGAACAGGGACACGTCCTGGGTAATCTCATCGACGATTATTTTCATTTCAAAGAAAGAGTCGTCCTCGTTGTCCTCCCAGGAAAATTTGACAAACTCATCGCTTTTTCTTTTGATCAACTTGGCCTCTTCCTCCGAACCGTCCCAAATAAAACTGAACATTTCCCCACGGGAGTTCACATTATCGGCAAACCACTCGGAAAGCCCGGATGGAGTGGATAAATATTGGTACAACAACTGCGGCGAGGACTGAATCACAAATTCAAGTTCAAATTTTATTTTATCGTCCATTCGTACTGATCTATTTTCTATGGGCAATATATAGATTTCCAAATGATAAAAAAATAAAAGCGATAGAATATTTTTTTAGGATGGGAATGTTGATGGGCATGAAATTAAACTTTATATTTGCAGCCGTTTTTAAAACCGATGGCGAGGTAGCTCAGCTGGTTAGAGCGTCGGATTCATAACCCGGAGGCCGAGGGTTCAAGTCCCTCTCTCGCTACAAAGAAAAACCCAAGATTTACGTCTTGGGTTTTTTGTTTCTGTACAACATCGTTTATTATAGGTAGCGCAGCGACCTAAGGGGAGTTATGATTTCATACGTTGCTGGGGGTATGTTATTCTCTTGTTTTATTTATGGGTTTTAAAAATTTCCGAGTAGTTATCTCCAATTTACTGTCTTTCCTGTTTCCAAATAATATTTCAATCCAAAAAGGTGTTTTTTTTGACCTTTCCCCAATTGTCCTTTCATCAAGTAAATCATAAAACCAGGAGAAGTTGAAACAATAGAAGTCATCTTTACTTCAGTCCCATCCGTTCCAACAGAAGATAATTCATAAATGGCGGACATATCCTTTTAAAAAGGGAAGATTATGTCTATAAGCCTCCACTTTGAAACTCTTATTCCCATCTACTTCAGTTATTGTTTCTTCCTTAATTCATGCTTATTTTCAATAACTTTTTCCAAATCCTGTCTATATATCGAAAAACCACAGACTTTACCTAGCTCCATGAAATAAAGTACTTGATCCATACAAAAATTCATAATCCGGGTTTTTGCTTTTTTAATATGAATTGATTTACCCCCTTGTGCAATAAAAGTGGAATTCCTTCCCTCAACTGCCGGTCCGAAAAAGTCCGCTCCCTTTCCTCCCTATAATCGATCAATTTATAATTCCCATCTTTTTTCGAAGTAAACCACTCGGGAAACTGGTTGATCCGGGGCCAATCGAAGGGCATATGCATGATAGTTTGATGCCTGGGAGTATCAAATTTCAACACCCCGTCCCAATCTTTTTCTAGCGTAATACTCATAAGTAAATCATCATTTTCCATCACAGCTCCTATCTGTAAATCAGATCGCCAGGGGTAGGCCGTCACTCCTTGGGTTTTCCAAAGACAATACATAATGGTCGTTCTGGCGAAATTCCCATCACCATGCCATCCTTCAATAACACCGGATGAACGCCATTGTGACGCATTGGCCTGGTGGCTCGAGTCTTGCATAGACCACATCACCTGAGTTTCACTATCTATCCAAGTAGCGGTAGATGCAACTGGTTCTCTGGCATACAAATTCAAAGCTCCCTCAATGGCATCTGCATAACCGTCCGACGATCCTGACTCCCAATCAAAATTGCGATAACCATCATTTAAAGCGGCCAATCCTTTCAAAGTAGCTGCTCTATAGGCTTCCACAGAATCAATCTGATAAACTGAATAGAATCCGTTGAAAGTATATCCAAAATTATCGGCAATACGATCTTTTGTTATGGCGCCTGTTTGTGGGTTCACGGCATCGTAAAAAAGTCCGTCTTCGTTTCTACCCACTTCTAGGATGCGATCAAGCATTTCGTGGATATGGGGCTCGTATTCCTCTTTTTTTTGGCTTGCCGCAAAACTCGTAGTAACATAAAGCTCACAAAGTCCGGATACAATCTCACATCCATGGTCACGCAACCTGAGTCCTGAAAAATCCCTAGTTGGATGATGGTTCCCCAATAAATAATAATCCCCTAAGCGTATGGCCCAATCAAGGTATTTTTGCTCTCCAGTCATCCAATAAACCCGCGAGAGCACTTGTAACATTTCACCATTCACTTCTATATTGGTGGAGACGATATTGCCATAATCGGTCTCCACCGGGGCATGTTTCCACATATCATCCAGGATACCAATCATTCTGGTGGACCACGGGCTCTCTCCCAACCATTCAGTCAGTGGTAATAGACCATCTTTGATGTACTCGGATGCGCCAAACATGATACTTTCCAAATCAGCTTTTGGACTATCAAAACCTTTTTTACCAAAAGAATAAGTATCGGGGAGCCTGTCGATACGTGATGTAAGTCGGGTTTCGTTTTCCAACATTTCAATCATCCGTCCCTGAAAAAGTTCCTGATCGGTAATCGCCGTTGTTAAAACCATAAATGGATAGTTGTCGGCTGCGGCATCCTTGGCATTCCAGATATCAGTACTACTGTTCAAGTTTCTGGGGATAAGACCGGTTTTGGGATCTGAATGAGCCAACCAATCTTTAACAAAGTGCCTACACCTTTCAAATCCTTCGTTGACCAATATTCCATTGGCATGTGCCTGTTCAAAAGCTTTCTTTTGTTCGGTCGTGAGCTCAATCTGATTTTTAGAAGGCCCTTTACAGGATAGTAGTAGACAGCTAACGAAAATAATCGTTATATACAGTTGAAGCTTATTCATTAGTTTGTTTGTTGGCAACTATGAAGGCTAACGTTGGGTACATAAAGCGTTATGGCGTTTAGTCACCATAATTTTATATACATTGTTGGCCTTACGTTTTTATGATTGTATTGATCATTGATTTAAATTAAATAAAAAACTTACAGAAAAGTGGTATTGTAAATTATGTCTTGTCGAATTGGGTGATTCACGTCTGGAGGGAATTACCTCCTTCGTTGCCGAGTACCCGCTCGAACATGTTGAGAATGGAAAACCAATCATTTTAATTGATTGCTTAAAGAATAATTATGAACACTGAATGCTATTCCTGCCATAATTTCCATGGTGACCGATAATCAGGTTTTAGGAAGGTATTGGCTTCAGGTTCATTTGATATTACACCATCCGAATCGTTCCATTCCAGCTTTTTTCCCGTTCGGTATGCGATATTGCCCAAATGGGCCACAAGAGCCGCATCTCTCCCCATTTCAATAGTACAATTGGGATCTTTCCGATTTTTAATACATTCTAGGAAATTTGAGGTATGGGCGTCCAATCCGCTTGATCTACTTTTACGGGGCGGTAGTGCTTCCGTTAGATATCTACCATTATGCTGAAGTGGCAACACTTTCCAACTTGCCCTGTTCATAGCCAAAATACCATTTTCGCCTATAAAGGCTACGCCTGGCTCACCCGATTCTTCCAAATATGGTGATGTGCCCATGCCCATAAATTGTTCCCAAATAAAGCTGAAATTTCCAAAATCATAGACCGTTGTCAGCGTGTCCGGAGTTTCCGAAGCATTATTGGGAAAAGCAATTTTCCCACCAATTGCTACAACAGATTTAGGTGCAGTGGCTTTCATGCCATGTAAAACCATATCCAGCATATGCACTCCCCAGTCGGTCATGAGGCCACCCGCGTAATCCCAGAAATACCGAAAAGAACCATGAAAACGATTTTGATTAAAAGGCCTTTTGGGTGCCGGCCCCAACCATCTATCGTAATCCACGCCCATGGGAGGTTCAGATTCCTCTACTACATCAAAACCGCGACCGTAATTCACATTTGCCCAAGCTTTCACTTGCCGTATGTTGCCCAATGCACCGGTATCCAAATATTCAAAGGCCGAATGCCAATGTGGGTCGCTCCTTTGCCACTGACCTACCTGTACTACACTATTGTATTTACGCGCTGCTTTCACCATCAAATCAGCTTCGAAAATACTATTGGCCACCGGTTTCTCCACATACACATCTTTTCCAGCGGCACAGGCATCAATCATTTGAATACAATGCCAATGGTCTGGAGTACCGATAAAAACAGCATCCAATTCTTTTACTTTTAAAAGTTTACGATGGTCGTTAAAAGTTTTAGGGCGATTCCCTGTTTTAGCTTCGACTTCTTCCGCACGTTTTTCCAGCAAAACACTATCTACATCGCAAAGAGCGATACATGTAGTTCCCTTGTTTTTAAGAAAAGAACTGAGGTCTGCCCATCCCATCCCTCGAACACCTATGAGTCCAACTTTCACTGTTTCTTTAGCTATAATGGAGTTTTTGGCTGAAACTTGTCCTATGGGAACTGCTGTGGCAAGGGAGGCTGCGCTTACATTTTTAATGAATTTTCTTCTACTGGTCATTTGGATGGTTTTGATTTTTTAAAGTACGGTTTTTCGAGCAAATATCACGGAATTATGCTAAAAACCACTCCTCTAAAAGCAGCATTTTATAGTCGTCTTGAAAATCAGGAAAACTGTCCAAAACTTCATGTTTTGAAATCTGTCCGTTGAACCATTCCCTTACCATATTCCCAGCGTTTGGTCGGTCAGAGTTTTGTTTGTTCCCGTTCATTCAGAAATGTGGGGCAACGGTCCGGCTATGCGTAGTTGTGCGGTTTAGCACTTAAGCTGCCTGTCGGCAGGCGGGCTTTGTTTTTATTGATTCCCGAATTCAGTTAAAGATACTTTTGCAGGACTAAATGAAATTCCTAAATCTTTTTTTGCTTCATCATTTTTATAAACAATATTGGCACTTCCATTGGGTTTCTCGCTATTCAGCATTTTGGTAATATCAGAGATTTTCCAGCTTTCACTACTTAATAAATAGTTTTTCCCGTGCAACCCTTTTTTAGTACTGCAACTATAAATTCCATTGGCAACATCTTTTACATCGACTATTGCGAATTCCGTATCAGTGTCAAATAGCATTTGTACAAATGGATTAGGTGCTATTTTGTTTTTGAATAAGTATTGTAAACCGGAAGAAGTAGAGTCTTCTCTCCGTGATAGTGATTTTCCCATTACAGCAACAGGTGAAACGCTTGTTAGTTCAAAATCAGTATTTGGATGCTCTTTAATAAATTTCTCTACAGTTTGATTAGCAATAAATTTTGCCTGTGCATAAGGATGGCTTTCTTCACTCATAAAAGGCTTGTCATTTTCATCAATTGTGTCATTGGCATCTTTTCCTTCCGGAAGCATCGGGAAATTGGTGTTATATGCTGCTACGGATGCAATAAAAACTACCTTTTCAATTCCTGGCGTTTCATTTATTACTTCAAGAAAGTTTTCGGTTCCTTTAATCGTTGGGTCAAATAATTCTGTTTTAGGATCTTGCACGTCCAACTGAAAAGGTGTTCCGCCGTGAACAACTATTTCACATCCCTTCGTGAATTCTTTTAATTGATTTTTGTTTTCAACTTTTAAAGGAAGAATTTCAAGGTTTTCTGCATTCGGTAGTTTTTTCAAATGGTCATATTTTTCCGTTTTGGTAATATCGGTAGCAGAAACTCTGACCTTAAAACCTTCTTGCAAAAACTTTTTTGTAGTATGACTTCCGATGAAGCCCGAGCCACCAATAATTCCAACTGTTTTCATATTTTCTATTTTTAATTAGTTATGTTTTTCTAAATAAAGGCTAACGGTTAGGCTAAGGTTCGTTGCTGTGATTCGTCCGAACCCCGATAGCTATGGGGGCAGCTGAACCTAAAGATAGCATTTTGCTCGGATTTCCGTTTAGGAAATCCGCAAGCAATTAATTTTAGGCATTGTTTTTACTTCACAACACCTCTTGGAATGTCAAATCGATTACTTGGCGCGTTAGGAGATAAAAGTTTTCAGTCCGCCTAAGTCGAGTTAGAAACTCTACAGGCCACTCGGTTAAACGTTCTTCTTTGACATGGATATATTTTCCCGTTTGAGATTCATTGATTTGTTCCTTTTGCAGAATCATTAACAATTTCCCCTCCTCCCGATATTTATTTTAAATTATTTTTACCTCCGGATACCATGACAGTTGACAAACTATCTTCGTATAACTATGGCATTACTGGTTTAAGATCTTTTTTTGACAGTAACTTCAATAAACCGACCGGGCTACAAACAAAGATTAATCCTAACGAAGAGCATTTTTTCTATATCACTATGCTCATTCACTTGCCAGATCAACAGGGCTCTAAAGGAGGGGGCTCTACACGAGCAGGAGTTGTCTTGGAAGAACAAAATCTTTTTTGTAAAGTTAGCGTAGATCCGATTGGCACTAAATTAAGTCCCATCGAACAATTTGTTTTGAAAAAATCAAAACAGCAATACTCAAGTTAAAAATCCTCAGAAATATGTTCTTAAGATTAGTTGGAAAGCCAGCGCACAACACAACCTATAAACAATACGGGCTTTGGGCTTAACCGAAAAGTCTGTGTATATTTATAAAGTTCGCACCCCGATAGCTATCGGGATGGGATTTCGCTATGTGCTAGGCGGAAAGCAAATGCTAGTTTGCGCCCGTACTGTTCATAGCCCAACCGTTGTAACCTATTAAATAAAAATTAAAACCTTATATGCTTAGATTTATTTTTGTTCTTTTTGTGTCATTACTCTTTTCTTGTCAACAAGAAAAAACACCAACCCCCAACGAGATTAAGGAAACTCTCAAATCAATTGTCGTCGGAGAAACTTATGCTTACATGGAGAAAGATTATCAGAAATGGGCATCTTATTGGGACCATAGCGCTGATGTGTTACGACTAGATGTATCAAAAGCAGGTTTTGCACAAACAAAAGGTTGGGATAAAAATGGTGAAAATTTGGAAACATTTTTTAAAGAAAATCCTGAGCCGATAACTTCTACTTTCGTAAACTCCAATTATCTTATATTTTTTGACGTCAATTTGGCTTGGGTCGCATTTGACCAAGCTTGGACAGGTCAATCAGGAGAAAAAACTGTGGCAAAAGCAACAGTTACTTTAGTTAAAAATGCAAATGATTGGAAAATCATATCATATACCGCCATTCAATATGAAGCAGAAGATCGAAATGTCGATACGTTAGAAAGAGAGTAATAAAGTAAAACTGGCTACAACAACGGCCATAATTCAGCTTGGCCGATTCCATAAACTGAAAAATATTAACTTTAAACCAGCTTGGTTTCTAGCCCGAAAATCCTAACGGATTTCCACACAACGGAACCATACACGTACACGTTGCGCTTCATTTTGTAGCGCGCCGTATATAAAGATTTAAAACCCGAACAAATAGAAACACAGCGACCCATGTGGTTTAATAAACTGAAGTATCTATCCATATGTATTGCGCTTACTTGTTTAAGCAACCATGGTTTTTGCCAGGTAGCCGACACTGTTTCTTCTCGATACAATGTCACCTTAAAAGAAGCCCATATCGGAAGTTTGGAAATAGATACCATGCTACTCAATAGCTATAGGACGGTTCCGGAAAACATTAAACAATTCTATCTTGATGCCAGAGGGGTATTTGAGAAAAAAAAGGTCGATTTCACGAACAAGCATATTGTAGAGGCCGCGGTAAACAATGACATGGGTTTAATGGGTGGACCCATGCTGGGGGATATAACAGAGCATGGGGTAAGCATTTGGTTCAGGCCATTGAATGAAATGCCAATTCGTATAAAAGTAATTGCTTCGGGCAGTGGTGAAGAGAAAAATTACACCTTAAGACCTGTTGCCGCAGGAAAGGAACAACGAATACTTTTAAATGATCTATCCCCTTCAACGAAGTATAAATATGTAGTTACATCACAAGATATCAGACTATCGGAAGGCGCTTTTCAAACCACGCCAAAAATTGGCGAAAAGAACCAGGTTAGGATAGTATTTGGATCAGGTTTTCATAAAATAGGCATTCATAATCCAAACCTGATCAACACAATACTGGAAAGAAATCCACACGCAATGTTACTATTAGGGGACATTGCGGTTGATGACAGAGAGAACAATTTTAGCATGCACAGGTGCGATTATTTACTTCGGGATATCTCGGAACCATGGAAGAAACTCTCGGCCAATGTTGCCCTATATGCAAGTTGGGATGATCATGATTATCTAAACAACGACCTTAGCGGTGTGCCAGAACGGTTTTCTGAAGATGACAGGAAAGAACTCCGCTCATTATGGCTTCAAAACTGGAATAATCCCCAACATGATGTAGAAGGAATTTACTTCAATACCCGGATAGGTCAGGTTGAATTGATAATGCTCGACACAAGGTCTTGTCGTAAGATAGGGGAAAGAGGTAGATATGGTTCCTATTTGGGTACGGAACAGCAAGAATGGTTAAAAAGTATTTTGGAAAATTCCACAGCGCCTTTTAAGGTTATTTCCAGCGGAACAATGTGGAGTGATTATATTACAAATGGTAAAGATTCATGGGGTACATGGGATACTTTGGCAAGGGAAGAAATTTTTGATCTTATAGAAACAGAAAACATACCCGGTGTTTTGTTGATTAGTGGAGACCGACATGGAGCAAGAGGGTTTACAATTCCAAGAGCATCTGGATTTAAATTATATGAATTTGAGGCCGCATCACTGGGAGGTGTGCCTGGACCGCCAGCAATGGCCAATGATAAATCAAACCAAATTTTTGGGTATCATGGCAAAGGATTAAAAGCTTTTGGTGAATTTACTTTTAAGTCGGAAGGAAACGATCCTCAGGTTACATTTAGGTTAATTGATGAAGTTGGGAATATCATGGAAGAACATACATTATCGTATAATATGCTGTCGGCACAAAAACAATAGGATAGATTATATTTAAAGTAAAAAAAACGAAAGCACAACATTTTGTATGGGCAATGGCAGGGAAAGTTCGAAATTAAAAGCTTGTAGCCCACCTAAACCCCATAGCAATTTGACAGAATAGTGCCGCACATTCTGCCGCTGCCCATGCAATCTACCGTTAGCTGGCATTAAAAAAACGTGCTAGCGATAAACAAAAAAATAAATAGAAAGCAGTTGGGTTTATTGGCTAAGTCCAACCATTGGCCGGAAGCAAAGAATGACAGTATAAAAAAGATGCGAATGGAAATTATAGAAGATGAAAACTTTGACCATAAAAAAGTTGTGATAGATGGATATGACAGATGTTCAACGGACTATTCCAAAGTACGAAACAAGGAAAATGAACCTTCTTTGAAATTATTAACTGATAAGTTAACCAATAAAGATGCGAAAGTATTGGATCTAGGGTGCGGGAATGGCATTCCTGTTTCCAAAATGCTTTCTAGATATGTATTAACGGGTATTGATATTTCTGAAAAACAAATTGAACAGGCGAAAGAAAATGTTCCCAATGCTGAATTTATTTGCAAGGATATTTCGGAATTCGAATTTGAAAATAACCATTGGGATGCCATTGTCAGTTATTATGCGATTTTTCATTTGAAAAAAGAAGAGCAATTGATACTATTTGATAAAATTTCAAAGGGGTTAGTGCCAAATGGTCACTTTCTTTTAACCCTGACATTACACAATGAACCAGGTTATACAGAAGATGATTTTTTTGGGGTCAAGATGTTTTGGGAAAACTATTCGCTAAAAGAATATGAAAAGATTTTTACGGACAAAGGAATGAAGATTTTATATTCAGGAATGTTGGAGCACGGATATAACAGGGAATACGATGGAGGGGATGAAATACACCCTGTCTTGTTCGGTTTTAAGCCGGGGGCTAACACTGAACAAAAACAATAGCCGGAATAGTGGTGAAACAAAGGCCTTCCGAAAGGTTTTTATGTATTTTCAAAGTCCGCCAATTGGGCAATTAAAAAAAGAAAAATAATTGTAAAACCTACCTCCCACCGCTGCCGCAAGATTGTATCTTGTGGCAAAACAATCACCATCGCGAATACGCACCAAAGACCATTTCCAAGCTGTTTCAGATTATACATTGGGCATGTCGTAAATATATAGAATGTTTGATCTTCAAATAAAAAACCACAGCTTTTTGACTGTGGTTCTTCCATTCTGTTTCTCGCTCTTAAGGCCACTGGTTGCAAACTGGCGGCAGCAAGGGGTGAACTTTGCCTGCGGCCAGATAAGATCCATTGCCGCGGATTTTCCACACGAAAAACCTCTTGTAACTGCCATTGCCTTGGCCACTGACCAGGAAACGTCTTTTGTACACTTTCCGCCACCGTTCACCCCTCAAAAATTACAGCGCATTTAGGAAAATAATACTCTACGTTTGTAGAGTTGATATTTTATTCTACATTTGTAGAGCACATGGAAATGGACATCCCATTGGTGTCTTTTCATTTCTTATTCAAAACAAACCTTAATTCCAATTAGAAAATGAAAAGAATTTTATCCCTTACCCTTGCCTTGGTACTGTTCAATTGTAAAGAACCAATAACAGGGGACGCGAAACAAACCCAAAACGACATAATAGAAAAATTCACCGATTTGGTGAACAGTGACCTTAAGGACGATAATATTGGGGGAAGTTTTTCTCTTGCCATCATTCATAAAGATTCAATTTTAGTATCAAAGTCTTACGGAAAAGCAGATTTGAACACCATTTTTCGCATCGGTTCCATTTCAAAATCATTTACTGGGTTTTTGATGATGCAACTTCTACAGGACGGGATGCTCGATTTAAATGACCCCGTAGAAAAATATTTGCCAGAAATTAAATCATTGGTCGATTATGGTGCATATCCACCTATTACTTTAAAGCAATTGGCCACCCATACTTCCGGACTGGAAAGGGAATCGAGAAGTCGAGATGAAAAGGTACGATTTGGAAATATCAATGAGTGGGAAAACAATCTTGTCAAAGCAATTTCGGAAACCTCATTTCGTTCAAAACCTGGCGAAAGATTTGGGTATTCGAACATTGGATTTGCCATTTTGGGCCTGACACTTTCCAAGGTGGCCGGAAAGCCTTATATCGAATTGGTCCAAGAAAATATTTTCAAACCTTTGGCAATGAACAATACGTATTTTAAGGTTCCGGAAAACCAAAGGGAAAATCTAGCAAAAGGAATGGCGGGCGGACCAACGGCCGAACTTGATTATGAGAGACCCAAACGGGAACAGCATGAAGTTGGATACAGAATACCCAATGGTGGAATTTACTCTACCCCAGGCGATATGGCCAAGTTTATGAAAGCTTGTATGGGATATTCCGATATTTTGAATGAAAGTGGCATTGAAAAACTACAAACAACACAAACCCCCACAACGCGATTACGGTCAAATTACAGTTTTGGTTTTGATCTGTACTCCGACCAAGGCATAAATACGGTTGGACACGCAGGTTCCAATGCTGGGTATGCCGCTCATTTTGAATATGAAAAAGATAGTGAATACGGTGTCATACTGATGAGAAATTACAATTTTGGCAATACGAATCTGGATTTAAGGTCAAATTCATTGCTCCGGAAATTGAGCGTTACGGAATAAAAACGCGCTACAACGCCGTATGTAAAACGTTGTTTTTAAACACTAAGCATGAATTGCATGGCATATACAAAGTGTTGAATATCCCTATTTAATATTTAAGCGAATTGTAGTGCGAAAACTGTTTCTTAAACAGTGATTATTATCATATTTGTTCCTGCTTCCCGTCAATAATTTTGTGATATAATCTTAAAATCATATCACATGAAAAAAGTAGCAAGTTTGTTAGTAATGGCCCTAAGTGCATTTAACTTCTCGTATGCGCAGCAAGATCCTGGCGCTGATAATGATCATAAAAAGTGGCAATTTAGATTAAGGGGAATCGCGGTAAACCCCAATGAAAGTGCCTCTATACAGACAATTGGTGGCGATGTCGATATTTCTACGGCAATAGTCCCGGAATTGGATATCACCTATTTTTTTACTGAAAATTGGTCGGTCGAACTCATCTTGGCAACGACAAAACACGATGTAAAAGCTGTGGGCACCGCTGCAGGGGATATTGATTTGGGCCATGTTTGGCTGTTGCCCCCAACATTGTTGGGGCAATATCATTTCACAGGGGGCAAACTGGTGCCCTATCTAGGTGCCGGTATTAATTTAACGCTCTTTTATGGCGTGGATGAAGGACCCGTTGCAAATGATTTGGATTACGACACATCCGTTGGAGTGGCATTTCAAGGAGGTTTTGATTATATGTTGGATGATAAGTGGTTCATAAATTTAGATGTAAAAAAAGTATTTATAAACACAGACGCCACGGTTAATGCCACTTCGGCTTTAGGGGCAACGGTAGGTGCGGATGTGGATATCGATCCATGGGTTTTTGGAGTTGGGGTTGGAATCAAGTTATAACCAAATAATACGATGTGCCAAAGCCGTTTGGGATGGTTCCAAACGGCTTTTTAATGCCATAAAGTTTAGTGTAAATCAGCAACTGATTTAAAAAAACTTGCGTAACCGAATGATTACGGTTATATTTGTAACCAATTAGTTACTTAATTATGCGAAGAGATGTTTTTCAGGCAATTGCCGACCCAATACGAAGAGATATTATCGAACTATTAGCGGAGGAAGCACTTACCGTAAACTCGATAGCTGAAAAATTTGATATCAGCAGACCTGCGATCTCCAAACATTTAAAAATATTAAATGAATGTGGAATAATCGATTATAACCAAATAGGTAGAGAGCGTTTGTGTCTGATCCAACCACAAAAATTGATTCCGGCTTTTCTATGGATAAAACAATACAATAAACTTTGGGAGGATAGAATAGACTCTTTTGAAAATTACATCAATGAATTCCAAGAAAAAAATAAAAAATGAATGATATAAAAAACAGAACATTAACAATTGAAAAAAACTTTAATGCGTCTTTGCAGTTCGTTTGGGACGCTTGGACAAAATCTGAACATATTGTGAAATGGTGGGCACCAAAAGGAATCGACATTAAGGTTATCGAACACGATTTTAAAATTGGTGGAAAATGGAAGTATTCTGCCCAAATGCCAGATGGAAACGAATATGTAACTGAGGGAACTTATACCGAGATTGTTAAACTAAAGAAAATCGTCACGTCTGCGGATTTCAAACCAATGACTGAAAATGTAAAAATACAAGTATGTTTTGAAGCAGATGGAGAAAAAACAAAATTCACATTCAGTGTAATCCACGCTACACAAGAATACTGTAAGCAACAAGAAGAATTGGGATTCTATAATGGTTGGGGTTCTGTATTGAACAGATTAGATGAATTTTTAAACCATAACAAATAAATAAAACATTCGATTATGAAAACAATGACTTGCAACCAATTAGGAGGAGCGTGTGAAAAAGAATTTACCGCGAATACTTTTGAAGAAATAGCAGAAATGAGTAAAAAACACGGTATGGAAATGTTTCAGAAAAATGACAAACCTCATCTAGAAGCAATGAACAAGATGAAAGAATTAATGAAATCTCCAAATGCTATGAAGGAATTTCACGAAAGCAAAATAAGGGAATTTAACAACCTTCCCGCTGATCAATAATAGAAAAGAATTGTTGCCAACAAGGTATAAAAGCAATAGCGGTTTGGGGGTTGCTCAAATCGCTTTTTCTTAAATACTTATCTTGCAGTTTGAAACAGTAGTGCATTTTTATCCGCTACTGTTTTTGTATTGAACATTGGCAACGATATAAACACAACCAAACAAATGGAACCAAAAATTGTAAAAAATGATGCAGGTCACAAGTTAAATGTCCTTGGGGACAATCAGGTCATCAAACTCTCCGCTAAAGACACCAATGGGCAATTCTCATTGATTGAGCAAAATAACGATCCCGGAATGGGAATACCGCCCCATGTACATGAGAATGAAGACGAAGTGTTTCACGTATTGAATGGAAAAGTGGAAATGATCGTCGGAGAGGAATCGACAACCCTATCTGCCGGCGACATGATTTTTTGCCCTAAGGGAATTCCGCATTCCTGGCGCGTAGTTGGAGAAGAAAAAGCTAGAGCGATGTTGAGCATTTTTCCAGCTGGATTGGAAGAAATGTTTGAAGAGTTATCAAAATTGCCGGCCGGACCGCCCGATATGGAAAAGATTGGTGAAATTTGTGGAAAATACAAGTTGCGGTTTGTTTAAATAAAAATACGATTGCCAACAATACCTCTAGCAAATAGGGCATAAAGCGCTAAATTTGAGGATTTGGCCCTATTAGCCAATTCCGCCATCCGGATGCCTCAGGGGATTGGGCTTGGTAATTAAAAAAATGAAAACGTTCACAAAACCTGCAGGCAGGTAAAAAGCCCTGGCTACGTTTGCGGACCACGCCCAAAAGCGTAGCGGTCTGAAACAAAAAGCCTCCCTGCCCGCCTTACTTGCCAAATACTAAGCGGGGTACCCCATTAAAAAAGGAAAAATGACAAACAAACAGGAAGAAATATTTACATTAAACAATGAAGTGAAGATGCCATCCATTGGTCTTGGCGTTCTTTTTGCCGAAAATAACGGTGAAGTAGAAAATGCTGTTCTTTCAGCTTTACAAAATGGATATCGAAAAATAGATACTGCTTCTGCGTATGGTAATGAAGAAGGGGTAGGAAAGGGAATAAAAGAAAGCGACATCGAAAGAAATGAAATCTTTTTGACCACTAAGGTTTGGAATACCGAACAGGGATATGATAAAACGTTGTCTTCATTTGAACAAAGTTTGGAGCGCCTTCAAACGGATTATGTTGACCTCTATTTGGTACATTGGCCTGTTAAGAGTAAATATAAGGAAACCTATACCGCATTGGAAAGATTATATTCCGAGGGAAGGGCAAAGGCTATCGGGGTTTGTAATTTTAGCATTCAACAGTTAGAAGATTTGATGGAGCACACCCAAATCATACCCGCACTCAATCAAGTAGAGATGCATCCCCATTTGAGTCAGAATGAATTGCTTGAATTTTCCAAAAAACATCATATTCAACTGGAAGCATGGCGACCCATTATGATGGGTGAGGTATTAAAAATCCCTGAATTGGTCGAAATAGGGAAATCCCATTCAAAATCTGCTGCCCAAATCGCATTGCGGTGGTTAATTCAGCGAGGAGTCGCTGCAATTCCAAAATCTGTAAATCCAAAAAGAATTGCTGAAAATTTTGGCGTATATGATTTTGAACTAAGGGCAAGTCAAATGGAAACCATTGAAACACTAAATCAAAATAGAACATTGGGTGAAGACCTATCCCATATAGAATAAGAAAAGACGGAGGACAACAATATAGTGCCCATTGTGACCTAAAACTCGTAACGCCGCATATGTGAGACCGTTAAGTGCAATTTGACCAAAGAACGAACCATCGGCTATTGTCAAAGTCCACCTTTATATGATCCGTTTTTTGCAGTGGTTAAAAACCAGACCTCGTTGACCTCTGGAGATCACACACCAGCTCTTTTAATAATTTCTTTGCGGTGGGCAAGCCCCCAATCGGCAAGATTACTGATCACGGGAACAAGTTTTTCACAATACTCGGTCAATTCATACTTTACCGTGATGGGTCTGGTATCCATGATCGTTCTACTTACCAGCAAGTTGGTTTCCATTTCCTTCAGTTCCCTGCTCAGCATCTTACCGGAAATCCCTTCAACATCCTCCAGCAGATCGGAATAGCGTTTGCTACCAAAGTAGAGTGCGACCAAGATATGTAGTTTCCATTTTCCGCCCAAGACATACATGGTGTCCGACATGGCACGAATCTTATGTTTACAGGCCCTTACCTTTTCTTTGTCCTTTCCCATAGTATGTTACTTTGTTACCTTTATGTTACAGTTACTTTTTGTCACTAGATGACAAATATACCTATATTTGACAAAAATTCACAATAATAACATCAAACCTCTTACAAAATGAATTTAATGGATGCATTGAATTGGCGGTATGCCGTAAAAAAATATACCCAACAAAAAGTATCGAATGAAAATGTAGATCAAATATTGAGGGCGATCGCCCTGTCCGCATCCTCTGCGGGCATTCAACCCTATCGTGTTTTCGTGATCAACAATGATCGCATACGGCAAAAACTGGCAAAAGATTCTTTCAATGCACAGATAACGGAAGCTTCCCATCTTATTGCATTTGCAGCTTTCGACGCCATTTCCAAAGAACATATCACCGATTTTATTCGGTTCATGGCTAGTGAAAGGGAGCTTCCAGAAGCCGCCTTGGCGGAATACAAAAACGCACTGGAACAGCACCTTTTGACGAGAACGGACGAAGAAAACTTTATCTGGTCATCACAACAGGCCTATATCGCCCTAGGCACCGGGTTGATCGCCGCTGCCGAGGCCAAAATAGACGCCACTCCCATGGAAGGTTTCAATTCAGGGGCACTGGATGAATTGTTGAACCTGAAGGAAAAAGGGTTAAAAAGCGTATTGCTATTGGCTTTGGGCTATCGGGATGCCCAAGAGGATTTTTTGGCAAATCAAAAGAAAGTTAGATTGCCATTAAGTGAACTGGTGACCGAAATCACCGAATAACCGCTAAAAGCAACTAGGACATGGAAAAAAAGAACAAAATAATCTACTGGATCTTTACAGGATTATTGACGGCCGCGATGCTCACATCGGTCACCAGGTATTTAATGGACCTTGAAGGGTTTCGCAATCATTTTGTGAATTTTGGATACAACGGACGCCTGGTAATTCCCCTTGCCCTTGCCAAAATATTGGGCGTAGGAGCCATTGTCAGCAACAAGAGCCGATTTCTTAAAGAATGGGCGTACGCAGGATTCTTTTTTAACTTTTTATTGGCCTTGGAAGCACATATCGCTGTAAATGACAACCACTATTTTGGGCCGATCATCGCACTTGTTTTGTTGGCCGGTTCCTATATTTTCTATCGAAAAGTATATGTGGCCGATCAATCGGTCAATTGACCCCCATATGCGGATTTTACAATCACTGGAATTTATCCTTCCTATCAGCCTTTCAAATTCACATCTTTAAAATTTTGAAAATCAGCATATTATAAATCATCAAGTATGGCGATTTGAATACCAAGAGGCCGCCGGACGGGAAATCCTCGCTATTCCCTAACTTTACACTGCGTGGGCAGCCGTACCAGGTGAAGAACGCTCCAGTATATGAATTCATTTATTCCTGGGGGCCATTAAATGACCGATCAAAATAAAGATGGAATTGGAATCCGAACGATTAAAACTACAAGAAGTCCGTTGGGACGATCTAGCGGATATCCATAGACTGCATTCCAATCCAGAAGTAGATGAGTACAATACGCTTGGTATTCCAAAAAACATGGAAGAAACCCGAGAAGTTGTTCGTCCAATGATCGATGATCAAAAATCGGAAAAACGAAAAACATATTTTTGGAAAATCACAACTAGGGAAACCGAGGAATTTATTGGTATAGCCGGTATGAACCTATCATTGAACAGGTTTAAACTTGGGGAAATTTACTACAAATTATTGCCCTCTTATTGGGGAAATGGATATGCGACCGAAGTGTCAAAGACCTTGATAAGGTTCGGATTCGATAATCTTAAGCTCCATAAAATAGAGGCCGGCGTTGCTACGGGGAACATTGCTTCCATGCGGGTTCTTGAAAAATCGGGAATGACAAGGGAAGGTTTGAGAAGGAAAATACTTCCGATCCGGGGGGAATGGAAGGATAATTATCATTATGCAATTGTTGAAGATGATCCGATGGATTATTAGAAAATGAAAGTATGGACAGGGTGTAATGCATACCCTCCGGGATATGCCCCATACACAAAACGCTATGGCAATTTCAGGTAAGGATATAAAGCGTTCAACAGGGATTACTTAAATTCGATATCACATTTGCCCTGGAATTGGCCGGGCGCCATAATCAATGAATAAATGCTCTAAAAATGAAAGAGCCCGATAGCAAAACCGTTTGGCAGTTCGAGCATTCGGTGGAATGCCATTCCAACAAATCCTTTGCGTGGTCTTTTTGGACAGATGTATCCAATTGGGAACGCCTAGAGGGAAAGGCGGTAGAATGGATTAAACTCGATGGAACCTTTGCCGTGGGCAGCTCGGGTGCCACAAAAACACCGGGACAAGATCCCCATTATTGGGAAATAACACAACTTGATCCCGAATGCTCCGCTACCATCGAGATGCCCTTGGAGGGTGCCGTGTTTCACAATGTGATCAGAATGGAATCCCTTGGTCCTGATCGGACACGGATTACCCAACTTTTGGGCTTGACCGGCACAAAAGCCCTTGATTTTACCGAGGGCATGCAAATGTTCGAGACAAGCGCTCCCCAGGGCCTTGCCAACTTGGCAAAAGCTATCGGCTCGGCTTATAAGGGAAGTTAGCCCAACACTCCCTGGACAAAAGAACCGCCCATAATTCGGCCCTGGCCGTAGCACGCTACTAAAAATTTCCTACATTAGATCATTGTCCCCAATAAAATAGTTCGATTTCGCCAAATCGGTCTCAACCAAAGCCAAATCGTTACCTTCAATGACCTGAAAAACGGAAAGGATAAAATTATATGGACAGATTGAACAATTTTGAAAACAGGATCGGTCCCTGAAGAGCAGTCTATGGGAGCGCGTATTGAAATAAAATCAGCTGGAATAGAAGACTTGGATGCTATTTACGAATTGGCCGGCCAATTGGGCGACGCTGTCCATATCGATAGGGACATACTGGAAAAGAGTTATTTGAATTTTTTAAATGACCGGGGCCATTGCCTTTTGATCGCTAAAAAAAGAGAATCCACCATTGGCTATCTATCCGGTTATTTTCACAATACCATATATGCAAACGGCAAAACGGCCTATGTGGATGAAGTAGTGGTGTCCGAAAAAGAAAGGGAAAATGGGGTCGGAAAAAAATTGATGCGGGAATTCGAAAAAAAATCCAAATTGAACAAATGTGTACTGGTTTCCCTGGCCACCGCTGGGGCTAAGGGTTTTTATGAAAAATTAGGCTATGTTTCCGAAGCCCTGTATTACAAGAAATACCTGAACTGAAAAAAATTGGGAAAGATGTGGACGGGTCGAGGTCCCACCGGATGGTCCTCCAGGCCCCTGGCATCCCAAATCGGACGGATTGCACCGAGCCTTGGTCTTTAAAAAATAGTAATATGATGTTCTCCATGAAAATTAAACTGCCCTACACCCTGTCTTTTATATTGGTACTGATGTCCTGCCATCCGTACAATAAGTCCAAGAGTATGGACCAACCTCCAAATGTTATCGTGATCATGGCCGATGACCTGGGGTATGAGACCATTGGCAAAAATGGTGGTAGTTCGTATCAGACTCCTGAAATTGATCGTATGGCGTCCAATGGAATGCTGTTCGAACATTGCTATGCGCAACCCCTCTGTACCCCTAGTCGCGTAAAACTGATGACCGGTATTTATAACGTGCGAAATTATGTCCGTTTTGGGGTATTGGATACTGACCAGACTACTTTTGGCCATTTATTTAGAAATGCTGGCTATGCTACCTGTATTATTGGCAAATGGCAGTTGGGCAAAGATCCAGCGGGTCCGCAATATGCGGGATTTGACAGACATTGTTTATGGCAGGTCCGGGAAGGAAGGGTCGATTCCACGGGGCGCGATACCCGTTTTTCAAAACCGGTCCTGGAGACCGATGGGGCGCTAAAAACGTATGCCGATACCGATTATGGACCTGAAATAGTGAGTGAATATGGGATGGATTTCATTGAGGAAAGCCATCAAGAAGGGAAACCCTTTTTGCTGTACTACCCGATGATACTCACTCACTGCCCCTTTAGTCCGACACCGGACTCGCCCGAGTGGATCAAGGACGACTCTACGATCATGACCTATAAGGGGAAGGCCCATTATTTTGACGATATGGTCGCCGAAATGGACAAAATAGTGGGAAGAATAAACCATAAACTGGAAGAACTGGGCATTCAAGACAATACCCTGGTCATATTTACCGGGGACAATGGAACGGATAAACCCATAGTTTCTTTGATGAACGGTCGGGAAGTTGCCGGGGCCAAAGGGCAATCCACCGATGCTGGAACCCGGGTTCCCCTGATCGTGAAATGGCCCGATGTCGTTGAGGCCAATTCGGTGAACAGCAATTTAATTGACTTTAGTGATTTTTTACCGACAATTTGCGAAGCCGCTAACATTGAAGTATCCGATACTTTGGATATCGATGGCCGGAGCTTTCTTCCGCAACTGCGCGGTGAAAAAGGAGATGCACGGGAATGGATCTATAGCTGGTATTCCAGAAGCGGTGAAGTTGACGAGGCAAAGGTATTTGCGCGAAATCATCGGTACAAGTTATATGAATCCGGCGAGTTGTACGAAATTCCGAAGGATTATGAAGAGTTGAACCCGCTCGATTTGGAAACACTTGATCCCGACGCGAAGGACGCCTATCGGAGCCTTGGCGAAGTATTGGAACAGTATGGAAAAAGAAGGTTGGACAAGATTTCAAATTAATCGTAGACGGGATTGACCAAAAAAACAAATTCACGCTGATATAAAAAGATCTTATGAGATCATTTAATACTGTTGTTGCCCTCTTGCCGCGCTTGGTCGCTCCGTGCAAAATGAAAATACCCATAGTGTTGGTACCTAGATCATTAGCATTTATCCCAGGGCTGCCCTTCGATATTGAAGATCTTTTTTCTATGCCCTACTCCCCAACGATAAAGTTCACTAAGAACAGATCGACATGTTTTACCATAATCTGTAATGCTGTATGATACGGTTACCGGACGCGTGTTTTCCACCTTTCTAGTTATCAACAAGTTCGTTTCAAGGAACTTTAGTTCCTTGGATAACATTTTTGGTGTGATTCCCTCTACGATCCTTTCCAACTCCTTAAAACCACAGGTTTCATAAAAACTGAGCGCTGTAATAATAGGTATTTTCCACTTGCCGCTAAAAATTTCAAGTGCATCCCGAACGGGTACCATATAATTGCCAAAGTGCTCCTTCATGGGAACTTTTATATCCACCTTTTCCTCGTTTTCCATACTACTATACTTTTGTATACTGCTATATTTTATATAGTCGCTTTCCAAAGTAAACCAATCGAACTATGTTTGCCAAACAAAATCACAAATACATTTTTAAGATGAAAAAAAGAGATGTAATAATCTATCGGGTGGTAACCGGTTTGTTCAGTTTGTTTATTCTAATGGGAGTCACCATGTATTTTGCCCAACATGGGATGGTAAGCGACATGTTCGCTAGCCTGGGCGTTCCGACCGAGATAATCTATCCCTTGGCAATTGCGAAACTATTGGGTATCATTGCGATATGGTTCATTAAAAATCCGCTACTTAAAAAATTGGCCTATTTAGAGTTTGCCATTGATTTGGTTCTGGCCATAATCGCCCATATGAATGCCGGGGATGGAGGAGCTTTCGGACCTGCGGTTCCACTTGTTTTATTGGTCATATCCTATATCTATTTTAGAAAGACAAACAATACTGGGAAGGCACTTGGTTAGGACTTTGTTCCAAGCCGTCGTTCAACCACCAAGAAAGAAAGCAGGCTTTCTTCAAGGGGAAGCTTTACTGAACAAAGAAGTGCATAACAAGCCATCCCTTAGTCTGTAACCAAGTTCGGCCCACTTTTAGTTGAAGACTTAAAGGGTACGGAATTTCTCCAATTATAGGGTATTCAATGGCTATACGTGGCTCATTAATGCTACTAAGTTCGTTGATGAACCAAATACAAGCGGTAAATGGCAGTGAATATGGGAACATTATAGCTTTCCCATAAACACGCCAAATCCAATGGATTACAAGGGGACCGAGTAAGAATGCTTGATAACCCCCATCACAAACGTACTATGTGCGCTCCCTATATTTTTTATGGAACCTAGATCATTGATGACAAAATCCTGATAGTGTTTCATATCGTTTACCATAATCTTCAACATAAAATCATAATCTCCGGAAATGTTATAACATTCCGTTACCTGTTTTAATGATTTGATCTCTTTTACAAATTGATTTCCAATCGCTTTGGTGTGTTCCTTCAAGGTAATATGGCAAAAAACGGTAAGCGACTTTCCCACCTTTTCAGCTTCCACTATGGCTATGTACTTCTTGAGTATGCCCTCCCTTTCCAAACGTTTGATCCTTTCGTACACCGGTGTAGCGGACAAATGCACCTTTTTAGCTATTTCCTTTGTGGTAAGCTTTGCGTTTGTCTGAAGTATTTCCAACAATCTCAAATCAACTGGATCTAAACTATGCATGGATAAATTTTCTTTTTGATGACCTAAAAAACATTTTCAAAGATATAAAATCTATAATATCTTAAATATAAGTTATTATATCTGATTTTGATTCATAAATCAGATAATACAATTGACGTTTGTAGTTTTGGCGAAAATAATATCTCATCGACCATGAAAACAAATATATTAGGATATCCTAGAATAGGGGAAAAAAGAGAGTTAAAAAAGGCCATTGAAGAATTTTGGAAAAATAGCATTGCGGAAGATGAGCTATTTCGTGTTTCCAAAGAATTAAGGGAGAAAAACTGGAATGCACAAAGGCAGAACGGTATAGATATCATTTCTTCAAATGACTTTTCGCTTTACGATCAAGTGTTGGACATGTGCATTACTTTAGGGAGCGTTCCCGAACGGTTTAGCATGCTAACCGGACTTGAACAATATTTTGCCATGGCAAGGGGTCTTCAAAAAGAAGCGATAGATGTAACTGCAATGGAAATGACCAAGTGGTTTGACACCAACTACCATTACATAGTTCCCGAGTTTGTGAAAAATCAATCCTTTTCCCTAAATCCAGAAAAGATCATTAACGAATTTAAAGAAGCACAAGAACTAGGTGTTAAAACGAAACCAGTTATAATTGGTCCAATTACATTCCTATTACTTGGCAAAGAAAAAGAAGAAGGTTTTGACCGCTTGGAGCTATTGGATAAACTTTTGCCCATTTACGAAAACCTCATCAAAAGAATTGATGCATTGGGTGCTGAATATTTACAAATAGACGAACCGATATTGGCAACGGAACTTACTGCAAGCCAACAATTGGCCCTCTCAAATTCGTACCACAGGTTGGGCAATTTAAAAACCAATGTAAAGCTCATGCTCGCAAACTATTTTGATTGCTATGGGGACAACCTGGACCTTGTGCTGAAACTGCCCGTAAACGGTATTCACTTAGATCTTGTGCGTTGTTCGCTCCAATTGGACGATATTTTAAACCACGAATCGTTTGACCCGAACAAAATACTTTCACTGGGCGTTGTAGATGGAAGAAATATATGGAAAAACGATTTTGAAGCTTCCCTGGGCTTTGTTCAAAAAGCGCGGAAGAAGCTATCCCAAGAAAATATCTGGATAAGCACATCATGTTCGTTGCTCCACAGCCCTTATGATCTAAACCTCGAAGGTGTGGAAGTGGGTCAAAACATCAAGCAATGGCTTGCTTTTGCCAGGCAAAAACTGGAAGAAATAAATACGTTGAAAGCCTTAAGCTCAAACACCAAAGACCCTCATATCCTACGAAATTTTGAAGAAAACAAGCAGGCCAATCGCAACAAGCGAACATCTAGCTTGATCCACGATCAAGAAGTAAAAAGGCGTATAGAAAACCTTTCCGCATCCGATAGCGAAAGAAAATCCCGATTTTCCAAACGGCAACAATTGCAACGTAATGCGTTAAAACTTCCATTGTTCCCGACTACGACAATTGGTTCGTTTCCACAAACCAAAGAGGTAAGGCAAACTAGGGCGAAATTCAAAAAAGGAGCGCTTTCACAAAAAGCGTACGATACATTTATTGAAAATGAAATCAAAGAAAGCATCGCCTTTCAAGAAGAAATAGGATTGGACGTTCTGGTCCACGGAGAGTTTGAACGCAATGATATGGTAGAATATTTTGGGGAACAACTGGAGGGGTTTGCCTTTACAAAATTCGGATGGGTCCAAAGCTACGGCACCCGATGTGTAAAGCCCCCTATTATTTTTGGTGATGTGTCCAGGCCCAATGCCATGACCGTTAAATGGTCTTCCTTCGCGCAGTCGACCACAGCTAAACCGGTAAAGGGCATGCTAACGGGTCCCGTGACCATACTGCAATGGTCTTTTGTAAGAAACGATCAACCCAGATCAGCGACCTGCAATCAAATTGCCCTCGCCATTCGCGATGAGGTGCGCGATTTGGAAAAAGCCGGACTGAAGATCATTCAAATTGATGAACCCGCCATCAGAGAGGGCCTTCCGCTTAGGAGAGCCGATTGGAAAACCTATTTGGATTGGGCCATTAGGGCATTTAGAATATCTGCAAGTGGTGTAAAGGACCGTACCCAGATACATACGCACATGTGTTATTCCGAATTCAATGACATTATTGAGAATATTGCCGATATGGATGCCGATGTCATTACCATAGAGACCTCACGTTCTGAAATGGAACTCCTTAGGGCATTTGTAGATTTTAAATATCCAAATGAAATTGGCCCCGGTGTCTACGATATTCATTCCCCCAGAGTGCCGACACAAGAAGAAATGGAAACCTTGCTCGAAAAAGCATCTGATCTTTTGCCCCCTCAACATATATGGGTCAATCCAGATTGTGGTCTAAAAACAAGGGATTGGCCGGAAACCAGATCGGCATTGGAAAACCTCGTGAATTCTGCCAAAAAAATGAGAACAAAACAACTTCAATCCGTGTAAAAGCATCCACCAGCCTATACAATCCATAGCGGTTGGATACGTATTGAGGGCATTCCCGCCTGCGGGTCGGGCGGGAATGCCCTTCTACATGGTTACGGTTTTTTTTGCCTTTTCAGTATTTTGACAATTCTATTGTTTATGATTTCCGACAAGTTCCAGTTGTACAGTTTAGGATCGGTTGTGCTGTAGAACGCAATAACAACTGCATCAAGGTCTTTGTGATATTTTGCAAAACTTTGGTATCCCGGAACCCACCCTCCATGCTCGTACTTATAAATGGAAGCATATATTTCCTGTTCCCCCGGTTCAAACAATGATCCATCGTTCAGTGCCCTGAGAAAAGTACCCACATCTTCCGCTGTGGCCAACATGCCATGTTCGTCTGCCTTTAGATCAAAGGGATGTCCCACATGATAGCCACTCATCACATCCGCCATATCCACTTCATTGAGCGAACGGAAGGTATGCTTGAGATTTAGCGGCTTTAGAATTTCTTCCTGAATGAATTGAAAGTTATCATAGCCTAGTATATCATCCATGATCTTATTGATCAAAAGATAATTCGTATTGCAATATTCATAGTCTTCACCGGGTTCAAAGTTGGCCGGTTTGTCGAGAATCAAGGCAAGGCTTTCTTCATAGGTCTCCGTCGGAGCTGCCCAAAAATTTGGAGCGTCCGTAAAGTTGGGAATGCCACTTCTATGCTGCATCATCACCCTCAAAGTGATTTTGTCCGAGTTCTCGATTCTTCCCACAAGTTCCGGTAAATAATCAGCGATTGTTTTATCCAAGGAGAGCCGTCCATCATTTACCAATTTAGTGACAGCCACAGCATCATACAGCTTGCTAATGCTGGCAAGCTTGAACAGCGCGTGGGGTTTGGCGGGTATCTTGGATTCTCGATCATGCCAACCGGAAGCAAAATATCGGGGGGGTCGATCAGCTTGGTCTATATAAACAATCATTCCGTCAAATTCATGATCAATGGCTTCATCGACCTGATCCTGGACCGTATCCGGTAGGGGCAATATCCAGGCCCATACCAACATCCATGGAACGAAGAACATAGCGGTTACGGTTCCAACAAGCAACACTATTCTAAATATTTGTTTGTTTGATTTCATTTTTTACGGATTGTCATTGACAAATAAACACTGTAACTCTTAATTTCCACCGCAAAGGGAGCTCGAACTTGCTAAACTTTCGATTCAGGGGTGGCGTTGAGCTTTGACCTTTCCCATTTATCGTACGTCCATTTCAGTCCAAACAAAGGCCTCAGGAAAACAACCCTCCTGAGAACGAATTCATATATAAGATAGCACACAATGCCCGTAAATGCCGTGATTCCCACGAATTTTAGTGCTACGGGCATCGCCAAAGGCAAAATTAGCATGGCCCCGGCGTACAGAACAAACATGTGGATGATGTACACGGGATACGCAGCCTTGCTTAAATAGCTAAGGATATTACTTGGCTTGTTCAAGTATCGGTACCCGAAGCCAAAAATCGCAAAAATCCAGCAATTCGATTCAATGGCCGTTAGATAACCCGGGGCCTCCGTTGCAAAAACAAGGTATCGGACAGCATACAGAACGGCGGCCATACCGAGGTATACAAACCGCCATTTTAAAACGGTCTGCCAGAACGGTTTGCCGCTGTATACAAAAAGAAAGCCGAATAAAAAGGCAAGAAGCCCAAGGAAAAAGCCATGCCAAGTCTGTGCGTAAACGGCGTAGAGTTGGGGCTCAACGACCAATGCCTCTATGACAAAAAACACCGACAGCAATAAAGGTCCACCGGGATGGCGCATCAGGGAAGACAGCACTTTCCTAAATTTACCATCCCCTTTCTTTTTCAGATAGGAGAACAGCGGCAATAGCAAGAGTACATACACAAATATATTTCCCAAGAACCATAGGTGTCCCGCATGCGGATAATAACCAAGGGGCAAGTTGTAATATTTCTGAAAAATAAATATGTGCAGCGGGGCAATGGCCACAAAGCCGAAGAGGAAGGGCAAAAGGATCCGCTTTGTCCGCTCCATAAGCAGTTGCTTCCAATTCCGCTTGCGCATGGCAAAATAGAGTCCCATCCCGGAAACATAGAATAAGAGGGGAATTCTCCAGATGTTGAGCAGGGTCATGGGCTTCCAGAGGCCTTCAAGGAGTTCATCGCTCTTGATGAAGCCAATGAACATGGCCCAGGGTTGAAATAGTATGGCGATGTGATAGATGAGCAGCAGGCCAATGGCGATTACCCGCAACCAATCGATATCGTGTCTTCTTTCTGTTGTCATGGGAATATGGGTTTTGGGTGGATTACTGCAGCATCATGGCGATGACCGGCCGTGTTTTTTCTATTTCGTTCAAATCAAGTTGCATGCCCAAAGGTCCCAATTGTTGCTGCATCATTTCATAGATGGGCTTGATCTCCGCAAACGGCCCCATCACGGATTCCCTGGCGGTTGCCCCAAAATTATTTCGTATGGATTTATCCACCTTGGCATCTATAAGCATCTGTACAATCTCAACTCTACAGAAGAATGCCGCTGAGTGCAGGGCCGTGGATCCATCATTGTTTTTAAGAGTAAGATCCGCACCGGCATCGATAAGTGCTTGGGCAATCTCATTTTTTCCAAAACTCGCAGCGGTGATCAATGGAGTGGATCCGCCCATAGCTTCTTTCTTGTTGATATCCGTACCGGCTTCAATGTGCTGTTGGACGGCTTCCATATTATCCGACAATATGGCCGCATGAATATCGATTTCCGGTGCCTTGACTACCGACTTGGTTTCGGTACCGTGGTTTGCCCCTGCTTTTGGTTTATTGCCGGATTGACCGCAGGCAGAGGTGAGTAAAATAAGAACGAGTGAGCCGTTGAGTAGGCTTTTCATAGAATTGATTTTAAGTGTTTTCATGATTTCTGTTTTTGTTGGTACAAAGGTCGTATGGGAGCCGACGCAGGACGAATAAGGCATGCGGCCAATGGTATCAAGTTTCGGGAGGGCATAAAAACTATGGCGCAGGAATATCAACTATGATGCAAGCCGTACCTTTTTCCACTACCTATACAGCAGGCGGAAGTAGCGCATATTTGTTTACATTTATCTAATTTAGGGGCAGCAATGCACAACATGTCAAATCAGCCCTTTAAGCAGATACCTTTTATTGAACAGGCAGAGGCCATCATTCGGGAGAATATGGCCGAGGAACAATTTGGGGTATCGGAGCTGGCCGATGCCACGAACATGAGTCGGTCCAACCTGCTCCGGAAAATCAAGAAGCAGACCCAGCTTTCCGCAAGCCAGTATATTCGTCAGGTCCGGCTTCAAGAGGCGATGAAACTGCTCAAACAAACCTCTTTAACGGTTTCCGAGGTTTCGTATCAAGTGGGTTTCGGAAGTGCGTCCTACTTTATCAAATGTTTTCGGGAAGAATATGGGTATCCGCCAGGAGAGGTGGGAAAAAAACCCTTGGAAGCAGCGGAAAAAAATGGTGTGCAGCGCAATTTTTTGAAGCGGTACCGACTCCCCATCCTGGTGACGACCCTCTTGGCCATGGTTACCGTTGGATTTTTCCTTTACAGCAAGAGGGACACCGTTCCCAAGGTGGAGATCGAGAAGTCCATCGCCGTGTTGCCGTTCAAAAATGAGAGCAGCGATTCTACCAACCTCTATTTTGTAAACGGACTTATGGAATCGGCCCTGAACAACCTTCAAAAGGTCGAAGATCTGCGCGTGGTCAGTAGAACCTCCGTAGAGCGGTACAGGGAAACGAAAAGTAGTATCCCGGAGATCGCCCGAGAACTCAATGTAAACTATCTGGTAGAAGGAAGCGGCCAACGCGTTGGAGATCAGGTGTTGCTCAATATCCAATTGATCGAAGCATCGACCGACGCCCCTATTTGGGTAGGGCAATACAAGCAGGAAGTGGTGGATATATTCGCCTTGCAAAATGAAGTGGCGAAGAAGATCACCGATGCCATTGAGGCCGTGGTGACGCCCGCCGAACTCGAGCAAATTGAAAAAAAACCGACCGATAATCTGCTGGCGTACGATTATTACCTCCAGGCACTCGACCCGTATTATTCAAGGACCAAGGAAGGCCTGGAAGAGGCCATTCCTTTATTTGAAAAGGCAATAGAACAGGATCCACAATTTGCCATGGCCTATGCAAATATTGCCATATCGTATTACTTCCTCGACATATTCCAGAAGGAAAAACAATACACCGAGCGTATCAACAACCATGCGGACAAGGCGCTGCTATACGATTCCAAGTCGGATGTAAGCCTTATAGCCAAGGCGCTGTACTATATGCATGTCCAGGAATACCGATTGGCATTGCCCCATCTGGAAAAAGCACTGGAGTACAACCCCAATTCATCGGCGGTGGTCCAGATTCTGGCGGATCTATATGCCCGGGTCATTCCCAATACCAGTAAATATCTGGAGTACGCCCTGAAAGGCGTGCAACTCGATATAGCGGCCAATGATTCCATCACCAAAAGCTATATCTATCTGCACCTCAGCAATGCACTCGTCCAAACCGGTTTTGTGGAGGAGGCGGTTACCTATATCAACAAGTCGCTCGACTATAATCCCGAGAATTTTTATTCGCCCTTGGTGAAAGTGTTTGTTATGCACGCCAGGGACGGTGATATGGAGCAGACCCAAAAACTATTGCTTCAGGAATGGAAAAAGGATACTACCCGATTGGACATTTTACAGGAGGTGGCGAAATTCCATTATTACCAGGAAGAATATGACAGTGCCTTTTATTATTATGAAAAATTTGTCAATGCGAGGGAAAAAGGCGGTCTGGACATTTATCCCCAGGAGGATATCAAGATTGGCTTGGTCTACCAAAAAAAAGGGTTGGATGCACAGGCGGCGAAATTTTTCGATGCCTATGCAGACTATTGCGAAAACGACGAATCCATCTACAAGAGCGCCAGCACGGCGGTTAAGTACGCGAATGAAGGGGAAAACGACAAGGCGATAGAGCAGCTCAAGGTTTTTGCGTCCCAAGATAATTTTCAGTACTGGATCTTGTTGTTCCTGGAAATTGACCCGCTCCTAAAACCCCTGAAAAGCCATCCGGAGTATGAGGAGACCATTCAAAAGATCAAAGACCGGTTTTGGAAAAATCAAGGGAAGCTCAGAACGTCCCTAGAGGAAAAGGGACTTATTTAATGGCATTGGGGTATATCCATACCATTGGCATATGCAATTCCCTATACAAACAAGCCCATTGATTCCTTCGATCTACGAGCTGCGTTTAATTCAGGAAAAATTATGCTAAATTTAGGACCTGGTCAGAGAATAAGAGCGACCAAAATACATATGGGAATGAAAAAACTGCTATTACTATGCTTGATATTCGGTCTCTCGCAAGTAGAAATCAAAGCACAAGAACTCACTATGTTTTCCGGATTTTTAAATTATCAATACTATCAAGATGATAAAAAAATAAGCAGAAAAAAGTTTGTTTCCCTTTTGGAAAAGGACATCGTAGCATTTGATCATTGGAAAAAATCCAAAACGTTCAACACATTGTCGCTGGTCGCTCTTGCCTCGGAAGCCGGATTCGCCGCATGGGAAATAACCGATAACAACGATCCCTCAAACGATACTGTGACAAAAATAGGGGTCTATGGTTCCTTTGCTGCCGTAATTGCATTCGGAATACTATCACATTCACAGAAAAAGAAAGCGATCTTAAAATACAATCAGGGTTTGGACAATTCAAATGCATTTTCCATCAAACCCTCAAAAAATGGGTTGGGGATCCTAATGCAATTCTAAACAATAAAAAACAGTATATAGCAAGATCCATGACCTATCCGCCGGCAAGCCCAAAGTGAAGTGTTTTTGAAATACCGCACCAGGAATAGGCAATACCGTTTTGCATCACCTGAAAAAACCACGCTCAATGAATTATCAAACATTTCAGCCGCATCCCGACCTAGAATCGATGATCAGTTGCTATTGGACCTTGGAAGTGCCCGCAACAAATGACGCCCAAAGGCAACGGATAATTCCGGATGGCACCATCGAAATGGCTTTTATACTCGGGGATGATATAAAACGATACACCTCGGATGATGATTTTATCATACAACCCCGTGCGATGGCCCTCGGACAGACCATGGAACCTTTTTACATAGAGCCGACAGGATATGTGAACACATTTGCCATTCGTTTTTACCCGTATGGATTTGCCAATTTGGTAACCGTGCCCATTAAGAATCTAGCAAACAAGGAGACGCCTTTGGAATCGCTCTTTGGGGAAAAAACGGCCAGAAAACTGGAACAGAAAATAATTGAGGCGGAGAATGTGGAACAAAGAATCGATGTGATCGAAAATTTTCTGTTCGACAAATTAAGTGAAAAATCAACGGTCGACACTATTGTCAAAACAACGATAGATACCCTGTTATCGACCAAGGGAAGTGCTTCCATTCATACCATTCTCAAAGAAGATACATCCAAACGAAGACAGCTTGAAAGAAAGTTTGTAAAACAGATCGGTATCAGCCCAAAACAATTGAGCAAAGTAATCCGCCTGCAATCTGCCCTGAAAATGTTGCTGAACGAAGAGGGTGAAAACCTGACCCAGATCGCCCATGAGAGCGCCTACTATGACCAATCGCATTTTATCAAAGATTTCAAGGAATTTACCGGGGTCAATCCAAAAAAGTTTTTGGGAAATGAAAATATGGCGCTCTCCTCTCTTTTCTACAAATAGACCAGGGTGTCGCACTTTTACAATTTTGTCTTCCTTTCGGGATATACCTTTGTACCAACCATGCAACTCAACAATCATGAAAAGAACAGTGGGCATTTCCGCGGTAATATTGGTCCTGGGCCTTGTAGCCTGGAACTCAGGTAACAACCCTGGATCGGAAAGGCAAGAGGTTGCTTCATCAGTACATCCAAATACAAAAGACATGAACAGTTTTGTTTCCATTTTCGAAATTCCCGCAACAGATATTTCACGTGCGATCAATTTTTATCAGGCAATTTTGGGGATTAAAATCGAGAAAATGGATTTTCCGGGGATGGAAATGGGCATTTTCCCCTATGAAGGACAGATGGTTACCGGACTTATTATGAAAGGGGAAGGATACCGTCCTTCGGCGGACGGGGTAACCCTTTATTTAAACGGAGGGGAAAACCTTCAACGCATCCTGGATCAAGTTGAAAAAAATGGAGGGGAAATTTTGGTCCACAAAACCCCTCATGCCGACGAGAGTGGATATTTCGCAATTTTCATGGATTCAGAAGGAAATAAGATGGGCCTGCATTCCCCAAACTAGGGGCAGAAAAAGCGATGGCAATCCGCTAATTCCCACTGCGTTTTAATCTGTCGGTGACCGCAATGGGTGTTCCGTTTTCAATATCATAGATATAGATTTCCTTGGCCTTTCTATCCACTATCGTTACATATTGGCAATCATAGCTCCAGCTGGGATGCCCTGGGTTCTTGGCCTTCACATCAAATTTGGTCATTTCCCCGGTTTCCAGATCCATCCAATACGTTCCAAATCCGTTTGGAGATCCACTCCCGGCAGTAAAAAAAGCCAGTTTCCCATCAGGGGCATAAATAAACGGGTCTATCCCACCTCCGGTATTGGAATATGTTATCCGCTCAATTTTTGAAGTGGGCAAATTATAGGAATAGATATCCGGTTTGCTGGCATTATTGGAACCTGCATTGGATTGATAGAATATTCTCTTGCCGTCGACTGAAAATACCGGGATAATATTTGACTTTTTATTATGGGTCAACTGCTTCTTGTTTTTTCCATCAACATCAATGATAAAAAGTTCAAAGACACCTCTTCCTCCCAATTTGGAAGAATAAGCGATCTGTTTTCCGTCGGGCGACCATGCGGGACCCCAATCGGAAGTTTCAGAAGTGGTCAGTCGTCTTTGCGTATGGTTGACTAGATCGTAAATAAATAATTGATATCTATTGCCTCTAAGCGATGAATATGCAATTTGCTTTCCGTCAGGTGACCAGGAAGCGGTCCGATCTTCATAATCCAAACTAGTGAGTCTTCTTAAATTTTCACCGGAACAATCTATTGTATAGATGGACTTTTTCCCTTCCATATCTGAATCGAAAAGAAGCAGATCTTCTATCGGAGACCATCGTGCGTGGGAATGTTTATAGTTGGGATTGGTAATCCTGATAGCGCCGTCCTGTCCCTGGACATTGACCAATGACAAAGCGATTAAAACAAAAATTATTATTTTCACATTTGAAATTTAAGCAGGATTTCACGGGAGCTTAGTTAAGTTCCTGCAAACATTTTGTTAAAACACCCTCCCCTGCTTCACGGAATTGTCCACACTATATTTGATTTAACTGACCCGTGCGCATCAACCTGTATAAAAATTGCATAGTTTAGTACTTGACCAAAGTGGGTCGCCATTTTGATATGCCCGATTTTTCCAAAGGAAAACCCTCGCACAAAACCGCAACTGTCCATGTACCAACACACTGGCGATAAAGAAACGAAAATGCGTTCCAGAAGGATCCTTGCCATTATTCCGATAGCATTAACGCTTATCGTATCACTACCCGCATGGGCGCATCCAACGGGAAATATGATAACGGTCGGGGAAAAGGTCCTTTGGTCGTACATAAACCCTGTTGACGATTCCAACCACCGCGCCTGTATAATGATTTGGGGCAAAGGTTCAGAACCTAAAGTATTCATCCAATCCGAATTCCCGGCAAGTGATTACATGCTGTATACCAAGCAGAATGAGATTTATATCATTGAGAGAAGGCATTTACAAGCTACCCAAAGCTTTGAGGTAAGGATTTTGAAAACAACGCTGGAATCAAAGCCAAAAGTAATCTGGGATTGGTTCAAGGACGAATGGCGAATTGGGGAGGGTGGCTTTTTTATGATCTCCGACGATCAAATTGTTTTTGGAAGGTACCCAGAGGTCTATAGCCTGAAAAAAGGCGGAAAACCAAGCATGTATTTTGAATTTGACCAAGCTGTAAATAGAATAAGGGCCATTGAAGACCATCAAATTCTCCTACTGGGAAACAATAGCTGTTATCTGGTCCGACACGATGGGACCATCTTAAAACAATGGGACAACTTGTTAGATCGTGAAATAAAGGATCCCCCATTGAACCGAAATCAAATATTCGATGTGGATTATGACAATGGAAAATTGCTTATGGCCTATTGGGGCAAAAGATCTTTTGTGTTTGTTGCCAAAAGCGGAAAACGCCAAACCATACTGCAGCACACAGAACCGCTCGTTCCACATTGGGTAGCTTTTTTTGGCAAGGAAAAGTTATTGTTTTCCTCCCGTCTGGTTTTTGACGGAAGTACCCCCAAGCCCCATTTGGTCTTGTTCAAAGAAAAAAACCAGAATGGAATCATATGGAATATACAGTGAGAGGAATATTCAATACCCCATTTATCTAAGATAAAAAAAACATGGTTTTAAAGAACGTTTTTGGTGCATTGCTAGTGGCTGGGGCAGTTTCTTCATGCAAAGAGAAAATAAATGAAGGGGGCATCCAAAAACCAAATATCATTCTGATCATGTCCGATGACCACGGGTGGTACGATACCGGGTTTAACGGCAACGAAGACGTGCGGACGCCCTATATGGATTTGTTGGCATCAAAAGGTATAATTTTTGACAGGTTCTATTCCGCCTCCGCAGTTTGCTCACCGACAAGGGCCAGCGTAATTACCGGCAGAAACCCACTTCGGACAAATATCCCCTATGCCAATAGCGGGCACATGAAAACCGAAGAAATCACGATTCCTGAAATCCTTAAGGATAATGGATATGCCACGGGTCATTTTGGCAAATGGCATCTGGGAACATTGACAAAGACGGTTTTGGATGCGAACAGGGGGGGAAGGCAAAAGTTCAATGAAGAATATACAATACCGACCCGGCATGGGTATGACCAATATTTTTGCACAGAATCAAAAGTTCCAACTTACGACCCCATGGTATATCCAACCACTTTTATCGAAGGCGAGAACAAGCGTTTTGGTTGGAGGGCCACAAAAAAGAACGACGCTTCGGAAAATTACGGTACGGCATACTGGACCGGTGAAAATCAAAAGGAAACCCGTAACCTATCCGGGGATGACTCCCGGATTATTATGGACCGCGTGGTCCCGTTCATTGAAAACGCCCGTGCAGAAAAAAATCCATTCTTTACCACCATTTGGTTCCATACACCACACTTGCCCGTGGTCAGCGATAGTATCCATAGAAGCCATTATGAAGGCATGGACTTGCGAAAGCAAATTTATTACGGCGCAATAACGGCCATGGACGAACAGATCGGCAGGCTGTGGAAAAAATTGGAAGCATTGGGAATTGCGGAAAATACCATTGTTTTTTATTGTAGTGACAATGGTCCGGAGATGAAAACACCAGGATCGGCCGGTATTTTCAGGGATCGCAAACGAAGTTTGTATGAAGGTGGGGTACGTGTACCTGCATTTGTTGTTTGGAAGAACCGATTTGGTAAGGGCAAGAGAATCGATATTCCTTCGGTAACAAGCGACTATATGCCAACTATACTCGACATCTTGGGAATTGAATATCCGGATGGACGACCGATCGACGGTACCAGTCTGTTGGGTGCGCTCACCGGAATGCAAAAGGAAAGGGAAATGCCCATTGGATTCATTTGCAGACCGAAGATTTCATGGGTAACGGACCAATATAAGCTAATTGGGGATATGGACGGTAAGAATTATGAGCTCTATGACGTATTGAACGATCCGTCTGAGAAAGAAAATATCGCAGTGAAATATCCCGGATTGGCGGAAAAGATGGAAGTGGATCTATTGCACTGGCTGAATTCCGTTGAAAACAGCTCGAATGGAGCAGATTATACGAATTGAAAAAAGAGTGGAAAACCAAAATTATGACCAAAACAAAGACCCTATGTGCCATCGGATTGATTTTTTTCGTTGTGAGCTACGTATTTTTTTCCCAAGGTGCCTTGGGCACCCAAAAACATATCGATTTTGCCCATTGGTTTAATTTAATTGGAGCGGTATTGCTGTTTTCCTTTAACAGCGAATTCCCTAAAAATAGGCTCGGTTCCGTAGCGGCCGTTTTAACGACATTGGGAGTGGTTGCCCATATCGGGCTTTGTACCATTGACTTTATTATGTGGAGTTATGGAAATAATGACATCGGTAGAAATGAACTGAGCGAGCAAATAAGCAATACCCCATCCATTTTATATCCTTTTGTTATTGTTGGGCCATCACTGCTCTTTGTGGGCCTAGGGGTTCACGCTTTGAATTTTATCAAAACAAATCCGATCGGTTCGCTAATGGTAGTACTGGGCGGGCCATTTGTGGGACTTTCCTATTTTATCTGGAACAACGGCGTTTTAATGTTGAGCAGTTGTATTGTTTTTGCTGTTGGACTGGCACTACTCTTATTCAGAAAAGACGTAGGGACTTTGGAAATGGAAAACGACGGTCGTCCGATTTAAAAAGCAATTGCGGACGGACCTCCAACTCGGACGGAACAGCGGATCGTGAGAAAAAAGCCTTGCACCCCATCGTATAAAACCCATGTTCCGGGAATTCCTAAATTGCAGCTACGTATCCATCCCATACCAACCATTGGGTACTGTAATTAAAGTTAAGCAAGATATAAACCAAGTTTTCAAAATGAAGAAAAGACTAATTGTTGATATGGACGGTGTACTGTCCGATATTTATGCCCAATATTTAAGTTATGAGTTTAAGGATCTAAAAATTAAGCAAGATCTCAACGCATTAAATGGAATACCAGAAAACGAGGCCTTTGTCAATCATAGCGCATATATCAACTCTGAAGGGTTTTTTCTAACGGCACGTCCAATCGAGGGAAGTGTAGCGGTACTGGAAAAGTTAAATCGGAACTACGAGGTCTTTGTCGTTTCATCGGCAACGGAGTTTCTCCTTAGTTTAGGGGAAAAAATGAAATGGTTAGATCAACATTTTCCCTATATCCATTGGAAACAAATCGTTTTATGCGGATCAAAAGAGCTTATTAGCGGCGATATTATGATTGACGATCATCTAAGAAATTTGGACACGTTCAATGGAAAAACCATCCTGTTTACACAACCCCATAATGCCAATATTTTAAAAACAGTCCATTCCAGGGTGGACAATTGGATGGAAATAGAAAAATTATTGTTATGAACCGGGGCCGGCAACGGGCATAATTCCACCCTTCTCCTCTCATCGCCATTAATTTGCTATTTTTAATACGCTCGATTTCTTAGCCCGGATTTACTTCAGTAAATTCCAGATTGAAATCGAGACCGTTGTCTACGCACCAAAAGAAAAAAATGAAGCCCATAAAAGAGATCAAGGAATCTATTGACAAGAGTGTGCTGTGCTGGCTTGCGACCGTATCGAACGAAAACATACCGAATGTTTCGCCAAAGGAAATATTTGCGTACTACGGAACGGATGCCCTTATTATTGCAAACATTGCCTCACCACGGACCGTGGGAAATATTGAACAGAACGAAAATGTTTGCGTAAGCTTTATCGATATTTTGGTCCAAAAAGGATTTCAAATTAAGGGAAAGGCCAAAATAATCGGGAAGACGGATCCGGAATTCTCTGAAATGGAACCAATACTGACCGAAATGACAGAAGGAAAATTTCCGTTCCGGACCATTACAAAGGTTACCATTGAACAAGTCAGGCCAATAATAGCGCCCAAATACGTTCTATACCCCGAAACAACGGAAAAGGAACAGATTGAAAGCGCAAAAAAAGCCTACGGATTTTAATATCGAAAAAAAGGCCTGTGCCCCACCCTGGCCATTATCCATCGGAAATGAGAAGTTGAAATGAAACTAGTTGAGTTGACATTGCTAATAATCGCCTATTCCACCATTATCATAACCATCTTCGTTAGTTTGATCTGTTATAAAAGAAATATGGAGAAATGGGAGACCATTGCCTTCTCCACTTCCCTGTTACTGCTTATTTTGTCCATGACGGTCACCGCTTTGGACGGGAAAACCGATCCTGGGGGAACCACGGGTGTTTTTACCTTGCTCTCCATGATCTTGGTGGCCGTTACAACCCCCTTGGGGATCATGGTAGAAAGACGGCATAATATCGCCCCCTCATGGAAAAAGTTGCTTTACGCTATTGCCACCGTTCTTTTTGTGTCTACCTGCGGCGCTTATTTCATGGAGCAACTGAATTACCTTGAATATGTCGTTGCCGTCTTCTTAGGGGTTTCAGTGGTCTTGTCCATGCTATTGGTCCGGACAACAAAACCCAAAAAGAGCATGGCCCATCTGGAAAAAACAAATCGAATCTTTGCCATTGTCTTTTTGGTACTGGTGCCCGTCTCACTATGGGTAAGCTACGCCATGTCGAATACAGGGTACCATCTGAAAGTTGGCCTTACCCTACCGCTGGTGTTTACCCTCCTGTCGGCCAACAAGCTTTTTGACGATTTACAAAGATTGTCCCTGGTCAACCCTAAGATCGAGCCCATTGAACAGCATTATAAAAACTATGCCCTGTCCGAAAGGGAAAAGGAGATTGCCTCATTGCTGACCAAGGGAAGGACCTATAAGAAAATCTCGGAAGAGCTTTACATTTCAATCCCTACCGTAAAGACCCATGCAAGCAGTGTTTACAAAAAATGCGGCGTAAAGAACAGATCCGAACTGACGGCCCTGCTGATCCACCAATAAGGATTCGGTTTGGCAATCATACTTTGGTATGAGTTTAATGTGTTTGCCCAATTTCATACTTTTTCCCGATTGTTTCCACCACTCCCATAAATCATCTTTGCCGAAACAATTTTCCGCATAAGATGATACGATACCCTATATTGACCGTGCTATTGCTTTGTACCTTTGGGACATCCGCTCAGAGTGATACCCTTCCCAGGATCAAAAAAGAAAGGCTCGATTTTGCCAAAAATTATTTTGAGCTCGGGGGAACCTACGTTCCCCCGTTCAAGGGAACGCGGCTTTTGGACAATGAAATAGGTACTTTTGACCATTCCGCATCCTTGAACACAACACTATATTGGGGAGCGTTTCATTTTTGGGGACATGCCGACTTCTATGTGTCCTTCCCGCTGGGGCGGTTGAACTTCTCATCGAACGATCAAACTGATATTGCATTCGACCATTTTACCATTACCGGTGCCCGTTATTATCCCTGGGCGGTTCAAGATAGAAAACTAAGGCCCTATGTCGGTATTAGTTGGTCCGCATTGGATTTTGAACAGGTCATAAAATCAAAAGATCGCCAACCGAAACTGCAAAAAAACTTTACTTGGGTAACCGATATCGGCATATTGTATCAATACAAGGATTTTGCTGCCCGGTTGGGCGTACACTATTTTCCAGATAACCGATGGAACTATCCCATATCAAAAACGCAATTTGAAAGAATGGAAACTCCAAATTTTGGGGTACAGCTGGGAATATTGTACACCATGGATTTAACCAAAAACAACGGCGATCCCAGCATAAACGAAAGATGGAACAGTTATCCCGAAGTTTCCAGTTTGGGTCTGAACGCAACCAGTTTTGGCGAGTTCTTTATAGCCGCTGGCCCTTCCATTTCCTTCTCCCTCAGCGAGTCGGATTATAACAATGGTAATTTTCCCTATTTAAATAAAAAACATGCCTCTGAAACTTATTTTGACCTGGCCATCGGTTACCAATTCAACAAATTGAGCGGATTTGCCGCTTTATCATTCAGGAATCCAGTGTTTGAACAAGAAGCTTACGGAACCAAGCAGACCATAAAAAAAACCTCCATAACATTGGAGGCGGCCAAGTTCCTAACCGATTATTCCGGCTTTGCCCCTTTTGTCGGTCTAAATATTGCTTATGATAATATCAAATACACGGAGAACATCGATTTTAGCAGTAAAGACCTGAGCTTCGATAAAATTGAAACTGGTATTACGTTCGGTTGGGACATAGTGCCCGGGAAATCTGAAGAGTTTTTGGTTCTAAGGACGAACTTACGTTGGTATCCCTTTTCTACATTTCAGGTTGAAGGAAAAAAGTTTAATTTCAACCAATTGGAATACAACCTCATCCAGGCCGTTTTTTATCCAGAACGATTTCTAAGGTCCAGAAAAAAAAGGCAACGACGATCCGAACCCCACTCGGCCTGGTGATGTAATTTGTTACGCGGAAAGTGGATATAATGTGATAAAATAAAAAAATGGTCTCCCAAAAATTTGGTCAAGGTTGTCTTTTTGAGACGGATCGGCTTGCTGTTCTAAATTGGGACTTTATTGCATCAAAAAAAACTCCTATCGAGAGTGTATTGAAAATCATGACGCCCAATGTCACCAAATCGCTTCCCGATGGTTGGCAAAACATAGATACACTTGGCAAAGCCGGGAACTGGATCAACGAGCGAAAAGCGGATCGAAATTTCTTTGCGGTTTCATTGACCGAAACCAATGAAATAATTGGCTTTTTATTCCTCCACCATGGTGAAGAGAAAAAAGAATCGGGTGCATTGAGACTGGGTTATCTACTTGCTGAACGATTTTGGGGAAAAGGAATTGGTAGTGAATTGATAAGCGGCCTTGTGAAGTGGTGTTGGGAATCAGGAATAATTACCTCCATCTCGGGCGGAGTTGAAAAAGACAATATGGCCTCGATAAAAGTACTTGAGAAAAATGGGTTCCACAAATCGGACGAAGGACTACCAGGAGATATGCTGTTATACAAAATCGATTTGAACGCAAAGCGCACCAAATAAAAAAACAGTGATTTGCAGACAACTTTAATAGTGAAAATCACAGCAGCCTATAAAACTATTTGTAACTTGAAAACAGGGCCTTCCAAAGTTCGGAACACGGCCCGTTCAAAAATAGTAGTGCATATTTATGATGACAACTGGGGCATCAAAAGTAATCGTACACATGGTGGCGAGTCTTGACGGGTTCATAGCCAAAAAAGATGGAAGTATTTCATGGATGAAATCTCAAGACACCTATGCCCAAGGTGTTGAACTTACAGAAGAATATATCGCGGAGTTTCTTCGATCCATCGATTGTTATGTGATGGGCTCACAAACCTATGAACACGCACTGGAGCTTGGCTGGCCCTATGGAGAGGTACCTGTTTTCGTGTTGACCGCTAGAAACTTGGCCCCGGACAGGGAAAATGTCGAATTTTGCTCCGGCGACTTGGAAAAACTCGTAAACGGTCGACTAAAACCAAATTATAAAAACATATGGATGGTCGGGGGCGCCGCACTTACGAAAGATTTCATTCGTTTGAATCTGGCGGACGAAATAGTAATTTCGATAATGCCAATTGTTCTTGGTGATGGAAAATTGTTCTTTGACCAAATAGGCCAAGAACGGCCATTGCACCTGAAAGAGGTAACGGCCTATAAGGACGGAATGGTGGAATTGACATATGAAATAAGAAAATAAAAAGATGGATAGAGTGGGAATACAGTGGATTGTGGAAAATGTAGCCCGTTCTGTGGAGTTTTATTCTACGAAACTTGGATTTAAAATTGACTGGATTGGAGAAGGGCCATTTTTTGCGATAATTAGCCGAGGGAATTTTACCATAATGCTTCGTGAGCTAAAACAAGGAAAACTTTCCAGACCAAATAGAGTTCCGTTCATACAATCTGGATGGCACAGCGATGGAAAGGAAGCCTGGGACAGCTATGTTTGGGTTGAAAACGCAGATGATCTATATAATGAGTTCAAAAAAAATGGAGTCTCCATAATAAAGGATATCCAAAATACTGAATACGGCAATAGGGACTTTGAAATTGAAGATTTGGACGGATACATAATATGTTTCGGACATTCTCTAAAATGAAAACGTTTGCCAACAAGGTGTACAATCGATCGCCTGGGTCCGGGTTACTCGGAAAAGACAAGTGGACGATTCGCGGAAAATCGTATTTGAATCTGTTCAGAACAATTAGTATCCCGTAGTACGGTCTATGATCAGAAAACAAATGGATTCACCCAAAAAAATAGAGAGAATTGGTTGCACTATTTCGAGATGATGAATATCCGGCCTGTCATGGGCGTGACGCCGGCGCCAACAGGGCATACAAAACGGTATGAGCAAGCCAGTGGACGAATCCGAGCGGATGGTCAAAAAGGAACAAAGGACGGCGCTATTCCTCCCGCAAGGTGTCCACAGGGTTCCTGTTCGCCGCTTTGACCGTTTGTGTACTTACCGTTAAAAAAGCGATGCCCAGGGCCAAGAGTCCCATCGTTGCGAATATCCACCAGTCCAAATGGATGCGGTACGCAAAATCCTGGAGCCATCTGCCCATTCCCAGTGCGGCGATGGGAACGGCAATGATAGCGGACACCAGTACGAGCCTTAAAAAGCCTTTGGAGATGAGGCCCACAATATTGGGTATGGAGGCCCCCAGTACCTTGCGGATACCAATTTCCTTGGTGCGGAGCACTATGTTATGGGCTACCAAACCGAACAGGCCCATGCAGGCAATAAACAGGGCAATGCCCGTAAAAATGGTAAAAACCTCCCCAAACTTTTTTTCAAATTGGTACATTTGGTTATAGGATTCATCCATAAATCGATGTTCAATGGGAATCTGGGGCATAAAAGCCTTTAAGGTCTTTTGAATATGCGCTAGGGAATTGTCCCAATCTTTCATACTGGTTTTGATCACAATATTGCCGTAGCTACTTCGACGCTTGGTACCCAGGGCAAGAAACATGGGTTCTATGGCCAAATCGAAGGTTTGAAAATGAAAATCCTTAACGACGCCTATTACCTGTTTATCATCAAAGGTTTTACCAATCGCTGACTCCCAACCCAGTGCCTTGACCGCGGATTCGTTTAAAATGATACTGGCGGTCGAATCGGTAGGGTATTCCGGGGAATAATTCCGGCCTTCTACCAAGGACATCTCAAAAAGATCGATAAAATCATAATCGATATAATTGCGATAGATCCAAAGCTCTTCTTTGCCCCCATTTCCCTCCCAGGAATCCACAGTGCCTTGAGATCCCGTATTTAATGGCAAGCTACTGGCAAACGAAATTTTTTCAATTTCGGGATGTTTCGTCAACTCGGCACGCATCGCATCCCTCCGTTCATAAAAATCTACCTGCCTGTAAGGAACATACACCAGATGATCCCTGTTGTACCCCAACTTTTTGTTTTGGATATAATCCAATTGCTTGTAGATGACAACACTTGCTATGGCCAACACTATGGCGGTCGTAAATTGCCCGACCACCAGTACGTTCCGTAAAAAAACGCCTTCTTTGCCCTTTTTGAACCATCCGCCCTTTAAGGCCTTTATCGGCGTTGCGGCCGATGACAGTACGGCGGGGTACAATCCGGAAAGTCCGCCCAACAAAAGAGCGATGAACAACATGCCCCCGAACACGGCGCGACTGCCCTGGAAGCCTAGGGAAATCTCCTGATCGATCAATTGATTGAAAACCGGCAACAAAAGATAGACAAACCCCATGGCCAGCCCAAAACTGAAAAAGGCGATCAAAATGGACTCCATCATGAATTGATTCACCAACTGTCCCCTTTTGGCCCCCAATACCTTGCGCATGCCCACTTCTTTTGAGCGTCCCGCCGATCGGGCGGAGGCCAAATTCATATAATTGATGGAGGCCAATAGCAAAATGACAATCGCAATGGCCGCAGCAAGATAAATATAGCGGATATCGCTATTGGGGGTCATTTCAAAATTGATTTGGGAACGGAGATGGATATCCTTCAAGGGTTGAAGAAAGAACTCGGGCTGAAATGAATACTGCTTGTAGGCCGATGCCGCATGGGCGTCGAGCGTCTCGAATTTTGCTTCCAGTTCTTTGTAGTCATAACCCGCCGGTAGAACAATATAGGCCCTGTAATTATTACTGTTCCAGCGGCCGATATCCGCTTGGTACCACAGTAGGTTTTGAAAGGAGGTGATGTAGTCAAAATGAAAGTGCTGGTTTTTTGGGGCGTCCGCTGCCACTCCCCTTACGGTGAGTGTCCGGTCGTTTTCAAAATGAAGGGTCTTTCCAATTGGGGAGGCTTCCCCAAAGTATTTTTTTGCCAAGGATTCGGTGAGAATAATAGCATCTGGATCCTTAAGGGCCTCCTTTCCGATTCCCTCCTTGATGGGATAGGTAAAAACCTCGAATAAGTGCTCGTCCGCGAAAAGGCCCCGCTCATAAAAGCTTTGCTCCCCAAGGGAGAACAAGGCCTCATAGGTCTCTAGGGTCGTGGCTGTCCGTACTTCGGGGAAAAGTTCCTTCAAAGCAGGCACCAGGGGCATTGGCGCCAATGCAAAACGATTGCTACCCCTAAAGTCATTGCCCTTTTGGATCTGGGATACCCGATAGATCCGATCCGCTTTTTCGTGATGTCCCTCATAGCTCAATTCGTATTGAACGTACAGTGCGATCAGAATAAAGCAGATCATCCCGAGGGTCATCCCCCCGATATTGATAAGGGTAAAGCTGCGGTGTTTCAATAGGTTTCTCCAACCAATTCTAAAATGGTTCTGGAGCATGGCGCGATCAAAAATGTGCAGTGTCGCGGGAAACGACCGGATCAATGCGGGCCGGAAAAGTCTGAGGACATCCAGGATGAACAGCCATTTGGCGCGATGTACCCCCCGTTCCCCGGTCTGCCTCGCGAACCTTTCCCTAAGATCCCCTTCCAGGTCCTCCACATAATCCGAACGGCAGTACCAGCGGAAAAAGGAAAGTATCCATTTTGGAGGGCGGTTGTTGTCTTTATTGGGCATATCCGTTCTTAAAATCCAGGTCTGGAATGGCATTCCATAGGCCCAAGCGTTGCTCCTTGGTGGTCTCCAGTATTTTCCTTCCATAGGTGGTCAGGGTAAAATAACGTTTGCGCTTCCCCCCTCTCTTATGGGTCGCCTCACCAAATCTGGAAGAGAGGTGCCCCTTTTTTTCCAATCGCCTCAAAACGGTCTGCAAGGCACCGATGCTCACTTTTCGGTCCAACCGTCTTTCCATTTCGTCGATAATGGCAATACCATAGGCCTCATCGTGCAATATGGCCACCGTTAGCATGACTATTTCTTCGAACTCCCCCAGGTGATGTTTGCTCATGATCATATATTTGACTCAAATGTAGTCAATATGATATTACAAACCTAATTTTAGTCTTAAATGTAGTTTTTACTAGATTAGACTATACCAAAGCGCAGTGGGCCATCTACAATTGACAACAAGCAATCAAAAACGGACGGTCAGCGTTTGGTGGGAATACCGCTGCCCGTGTTGCTTTTAGACCTCCCCTTCCCCATTTTCCAACAACTCCAGATGCTCCAACCATCTTTCCCGCCTGGGATCCAGGATGAATTTCTTGATTTTTTGACAAAGGTTTTTGTGTAGTTTCCGAAATGAATTTTCATCGATTACCAGATAACCGTCCGGCTCAAAAGCATCATCGACGAGGTTCGGTGTCTTTTTTCCCTTGGCATATTCCCTTACATCAAAATCGTAGCAATCGGACTCCAATAACGCTTCCAAAGATTGCCCGTACAACGCCAAAGCCTCCTGGCTACCGTAAATGATATAAGTGGTTTCTTCAAGAAGGGTAAATTTTTTCAATGTCTGGGAAAGTTTGATGGTTTTTGATGGCTGTTTCATTAAATGTAGGTTTTTACACATAATTTTCAAATATTTAACTTATTCATTATGTAATTAAATATAATCGCCAAATTGCAAAAACTATTGGTTGTGAGGTGTTTGTACCGATAGGTAGGTACTTTTAAAAATATTCCCCGGCGACAATAACCATGGACCCCAGCACTTTTTTTTGGATATCAAGACCTTTTTGCGACACCTACGATCCCAAATCGATCATCCGTTTTCAACTCCATCCGCTCCAAGGGTTCGGATTTCATGGAAAATCGCTATTTTTCATATTCGGAACCATGATAGACCGCAGCATAAATGAAAAATTTACAAATACAGACCCATCCCGAAGTTGAATCGGTTTTCGATACGTATCCGAATCCGGTTCGAGAGAAAATGGCAAACCTACGGAAGCTGGTACTTGAGGCAGCAGCTGGTATAACGGACATTACGCATGTAGAGGAGACCCTCAAATGGGGCGAACCCAGCTATCTCGTCAAAAAAGGGAGCACACTGCGAATTGACTGGAAGAAAAAGAAACCCGATCAATACGCCCTCTATTTCAAATGCACCAGCAAGCTGGTACCGACCTTTAAAGAGGTGTACGGCGATACCTTTAGGTTCGAAGGGAATCGGGCCATCATTTTTCAAATGAAGGATAAAATTCCGGAAGCTGCCCTAAAAAAATGTATTGTGGCCTGTTTCACCTACCATCGGGTGAAGCAATTGCCCCTACTGGGGCTGTGATGGAATAATTTTTGTAACAAACAGGCGGTGGATTCGTCATAGGGTTGTTGCAAAAAGAAAACCACCGACATTATGGCCTTCTCCAGAACCAAAACTTCAAGATTAGCAGGATGTATCTATTTACTATTGATACTGTTTGGGGTAGCGAGCATCCTGTATATCCCATCCGAACTTATTGACTGGGACAGCGCTTCAACGACCGTAAGCAACATTCGGGAAAATAGAGCGCTGTTTCAGTTGGGCATTGTCCTGGGGATTTTTTGCTACTTGAGCTATTTATTCCTGGCTTTGGTGTTGTTCCAGTTGCTTAAGGCAGTGGATAAAACCCAGGCTTGGCTGATGTTGATCTTGGTACTGGTCAGTGTCCCCATAGCACTCATCAGTGTGATCGCCAAAATAGATGTCCTCTCCCTGTTGCAGGAAACGGATTATGTAACCACCCTCGACCCCAATCTACTGAACGCCAAGATCATGCTGTCCTTGGATTCGTTCAATAACGGGATCATCGTCGCCCAGGTATTCTGGGGCCTATGGCTCCTTCCTTTTGGGTACCTGGTCTTCAGGTCCAATTTTCTGCCCAAATTCTTGGGCATAATGCTCATGATAGGGTGCTTTTATTACTTTATGGACTCCATGGCCCAAATTGGCTTTCCCGCCTATCGGGGCACGCTTATGGACCAGATTCTCTCGGTTAGCGCAATGATCGGGGAATTTGGGATTTGCCTATGGCTGTTGGTTTTGGGGGATAGACGCAGCTTAAAACGCGGGTCCCCGGCGTAGATGGAAAAAACGGCAGTACACCCTTTCCATTATGTGCCACAGGGCCACCTAAACACAAGTGATTTCTTGATTTTCATGGGCCGGGCCCGATACCACTCAAGCCCCCATTAGATAATCCAAGACATTCCGTTCTATCCGCTCCTGGATATTGGAGACATCGGCCTTCACAAAAGGTTCGCCCGTGATATTTTCGAAGAGTTCAATATAGCGGTTCGAGACGGTGTCGATGTAATCGTCCGTCATTTCCGGGACCGTCTGCCCCTCAAGCCCCTGAAAGCCGTTCTGGATCAGCCATTGCCGGACAAACTCTTTCGACAACTGCTTTTGGGCCTCTCCCCTGTCCTGTCGTTCCCGATAGCCATCCGCATAAAAATACCGGGAAGAGTCGGGCGTATGGATTTCATCGATAAGAACGATCTTCCCGCCCCGGGTCTTCCCGAATTCATACTTGGTATCCACCAAAATGAGTCCACGTTCCGCGGCGATTTCCGTCCCCCTCTGGAACAAGGCCCGGGTGTACTTTTCCAGTAGCGCATAGTCTTCTTCCGTTACGATCCCGCGTTTTAGGATATCGGTCTTGGAAATATCCTCGTCATGATCTCCTTTTTCAGCCTTTGTGGCAGGTGTGATGATGGGCTCTGGAAACGGATCGTTTTCCTTCATTCCCCCAGGCATGGGCACCCCGCAAAGCGTCCGTTTCCCCGTCTTGTATTCCCGGGCCGCATGGCCGGACATGTACCCACGGATGACCATCTCTACCTTAAAGGGGGCACAGGCATGGCCCACGGCCACATTGGGATCCGGGGTTGCCAACAGCCAGTTGGGGACCAGATCTTTGGTGGCCTCCATCATTTTCGTGGCGATCTGGTTCAATATCTGGCCCTTATAGGGGATTCCCTTGGGCATCACCACATCAAAGGCCGAAAGTCGGTCGGTGGCCACCATGACCAGCAAATCGTTCTCGAACGCGTACACTTCGCGTACCTTGCCCTTGTACACGCTTTTTTGTCCTGGAAAATTAAAATTGGTATCGGTAATGGTATTCCCCATGGTTGTTGGTCAGTTCTGATGTTCAATATTCTTATAGGCATCGATGACCTTTTTCACCAGTCTGTGGCGAATGACATCCTTGTCGTCCAGATAGATCATCTCGATGCCCTCCACATTCTTCAATACCAAAAGGGCCTCCTTCAATCCGGAAATGACCCTTCTGGGCAGGTCGATCTGTCCGGGGTCTCCGGTGACAATGAACTTGGCACTTTTCCCCATTCGCGTCAGGAACATTTTCATCTGGGCGTGGGTGGTGTTCTGCGCCTCGTCCAATATGACAAAGGCGTGGTCCAGGGTGCGCCCCCGCATAAAGGCCAGGGGTGCTATTTGGATGGTACCGTTCTCTATGAAATGGCTCAACTTTTCCCCGGGGATCATATCGCGCAGGGCATCGTACAAGGGCTGCATATAGGGATCGAGCTTTTCCTTTAGATCTCCCGGCAGGAATCCCAGGTTTTCGCCCGCCTCCACCGCCGGTCGGGTCAGGATAATGCGCTTCACCTGTTTTTCCTTCAGTGCCTTGACCGCAAGGGCCACCCCGGTATAGGTTTTCCCTGTTCCCGCAGGACCAATAGCGAAGACCATGTCGTTTTTCTTGGCGGCATCGACCAGTTTCCGCTGGTTTACCGTCTGTGCTTTGATCAACTTGCCGTTTACACCGTGTACCAGGGTTTCCCCACTGTTTTCGGGTGCCTCATAGTCCGTTGCCGTGTTGCTGGTCAGGACCCTTTCAATAACGTTCTCATCCAACTTGTTGTATTTGGCGTAATGGGTGGTGATCATATCAAAGCGCCTCTCGAATTCCTCGAGGAGTTCTTCATCGCCATATACTTTGATCTTGCTACCACGGGCCACGATCTTGAGCTTGGGAAAGTACTTTTTGAGCAGATCGATGTTCTCGTTTCGCTGTCCAAAAAAATCTCTTGGACTAATGTCTGTGAGCTCTAGTATCAGTTCGTTCAAAGATTAACGGGGCTTTTAGGGTTAGGGCCGGAAATATAAATTTCGCGAGGCTGTTTTTTTGTTTAATTTTGTTGGACAAACTTAAGTAAAAAATCAGTTTGCCTAGTCAAAAACATATCAACATTGCTGCATGGCAATCATCACATTAACTACAGATTTTGGACTTAAAGACCATTTCGTAGGTGCTTTAAAAGGTACTATTTACAAGGAGTTGGCCGATGCCAAAATTGTTGATATTTCACACGCCATAAGTCCGTTCAACATTCATGAATGCGCTTACATCCTTAAAAACAGCTACAAAAGTTTCCCTGAGGGCACCATCCATATCGTGGGCCTGGATGCCGAACCCACACCGGAGAACCAACACGTTGCCATCTTGGTGGACGGCCATTATTTTATTACGGCCAATACCGGGGTCATCGGTCTGATCACTTCGGAGATCAATCCAGAGAAGGTGATCAAAATCGACATTCCCAATCCGGAACACGGTTCTTTTCCGGTTATGGATGTTTTCGTCAAAGTGGCCTGTCACCTGGCCCGGGGCGGTACGCTGGAGGTGGTCGGTAAGGCATTCCAAGGTCTAAAGGAGCTAAAGGAATACGCGCCCAGTGTCACCGACAATGGCAAAAAAATAGTGGGAAGCGTGGTCTATATAGACAATTACGGCAACGTGGTCACGAACATCCACAAAAATTTCTTTGATGCTTATAGAAAGGGCAGGGACTTTGAACTGAACGCCAGGACCACCAAAATAAAGCACATCCATCATCGGTATAGCGATATCATCAATTTTGATCTCGAAAAAAACAACCGGCGCGGTGCAGGGGACCTGTTGGCGCTTTTCAACTCATCGAACTACATAGAACTGGCCATTTACAAGAGCGACCTGAATACGGTAGGAGGCGCATCCACTCTGCTGGGCTTGGATTACAGGGATACCATCACCATTAATTTTGTTTAATTGCACCCATAGATCGCAAATATTGAACTTGAAGAAACATATTATTGTTAGTTTTGGTCCAACTTTATAAAAAAGGGAATGTTAGCCATATTTAAGCGTGAGATCCAGTCGTTCTTTGCCGCACCCGTCGGGTACTTGGTGGTAGGGCTTTTCCTGGTCCTGAACGGTCTGTTTCTCTGGGTGTTCAAGGGCCCTTTCAACATTCTGGACGCCGGTTTCGCCGATTTGGCAAATTTCTTCCTTCTGGCACCTTGGGTGTTTTTGTTCCTGATTCCGGCCATTACCATGAAGAGCTTTTCCGAGGAAAGGAAACTGGGTACCTTGGAACTCCTGTACATTAAACCCATTTCCATTGGACAAATGGTCCTGGGAAAATTTCTGGGTACCCTGGTCCTGGCCCTGATCGCCCTTGCCCCCACCCTGTTGTATGTCTACAGCGTATCGCAGTTGGGCACCACCGTGGGCAACCTTGATACGGGCCTCGTTATGGGTTCCTATTTTGGAACCCTCTTTCTGATCAGCTGTTATACGGCCATTGGGCTGTTCGCTTCCACCTTATCGGAAAATCAGATTGTCGCCTTCATCCTGGGGATACTGCTGTGCTTTGGCATGTATTATGGTTTCGAGGGAACGTCCACCCTGTTCGCGGAAGGGGAAGCGGTAGTTTTTGTTCAGGGTCTCGGAATGAAATCACACTTTGAAAGTATTGCCCGGGGAGTGATGGATACCCGTGATTTGGTTTATTTTACGACCTTATCAGCTTTCTTTCTGTTTGCCACGGTAGTGCAACTCAAAAACCCGAACGGTAGATGAAGAAAAAACTCGTTTCCATGGCAAAGGCCTTGGTATTTGTGATATTGGCCAACCTGTTGGCCCATTTTCTTTACGCTAGGTTCGATCTTACCGAGGATAAGCGCTATACACTGGCCCAGCCGGCGATTGCGGCGGTTTCCCGATTCGAAAATCCGGTCATCGTGGATGTTTTGCTGGAGGGCAACCTGCCTCCCGAATTTGTGAAGTTAAAAACGGAGACCCGCCTGCTTTTGGAAGCTTTTGCGGCACAAAACGAAAATATAAAGTTCACTTTTGTGGACCCCTTGGAAGGTGTGGAACAGATCGATGGTACGATTACCGAACTACAGTCCCTAGGCTTGACCCCGACCCGGGTAACCGTCAGCGACAACAGCAAGGTCTCACAGGAGATCATCTTTCCATGGGCCATGGTCAATTACGAAAACACCACGGTAAGGGTGCCCCTCCTAAAAAACAAACAGGGCACCACCACGGAAGATCGGGTCAACAATTCGGTGCAGCATTTGGAGTACGCATTTGCCGATGCCTTTGCAAAAATTGCACTCAAGGAAAAGAAGCGTATTGCCGTGATCAAGGGCAATGGGGAACTGGGGGACCTGTACCTCGCCGATTTCTTGACCACCATTAGGGATTACTACAACATCGGGGCCATTACCTTGGATTCGGTCGAAAGGAACCCCCAAAAGGTATTGGACCAGTTAAAGGGATACGACCTTGCCCTGATAGCCAAACCCACCGAGGCCTTTTCCGATGGGGAAAAATACGTCATGGACCAGTATATTATGAACGGCGGAAAATCCATTTGGTTGATAGATCAAGTGAGTGTGGAGCTCGACAGCCTCTTTAATGAAAGTGGAAGCACCATAGCCGTTCCCAGGGATTTGAATTTGAACGATCTCTTTTTCAAATATGGGGTACGCCTCAATCCCGACCTGGTCAACGACATGTACTTCACCCAAATTGTGCTTGCCTCGGGGGAGGGAAATGCTTCGCAGTACGAACCGGTCCCCTGGCGCTACCACCCCATGGTATTCTCGAAGAACGACCATCCTATCAACAACAATCTGGAAGCCATCCGGTTTCAGTTTGCCAATTCGATCGATACACTCGGGAACGCCAATAAAAAAACGATCTTGTTCCAAAGTTCCCCTTTATCGAAAACGGATGGCACTCCCAAATCAATTCGTTTGGACCTTATCAATACACCCCCAAAAAAAGAGCGCTTCAATGACGGTGGCAAGCCCATGGCCGTGCTGATCGAAGGGGATTTTAATTCTGCCTTCACCAATAGGATCAAACCGATAAAGCTCGCCAATGACCTGGAAAAAGGAACCGCCAACAAAATGCTCGTGGTGGCCGACGGGGACGTAATCAAAAACCAGCTTAGAAATGGGCGTCCCTTGGAATTGGGATATGATAAGTGGACCAGTAATTATTACGGCAACAAGGAATTTCTTGTAAATGCCATGAATTATCTTTTGGACGACAACGGACTTATAAACATTCGTACCAAAAAAGTGGCCATTCCCTTTTTGGATGAAACGAAGATTTCGGGTCAAAGAACCAAATGGCAACTCATAAATATCGGGCTTCCCGTAGCCCTGACCATAATTTTTGGACTGTTGTTCAACCATTTCAGAAAGCGCAAATACGGTCGATAGCTGTTAATAAGTTTGTTTCGGTAGAAAGGACAATTAAAATATATTTGTTTGTCTTGCGTTTTTGGCGATTTGGGCCCTTTTCGGGAGCATTGTTTAAGACGTTTTTGACCGCAACTTGAACTAAAATACCTTCAGATGAAATTTATAGTATCCAGCACCTATCTTTTAAAGCAGCTTCAGGTTTTGGGGGGTGTCATCAACAATAGCAACACCTTGCCCATTTTGGATAATTTTTTATTCGATCTAAAGAATAACAAGCTTACCGTGTCAGCTTCCGACCTGGAGACCACTATGAGTTCGGTCTTAAAAGTTGATTCGGACAATGAGGGCGTCATTGCCGTCCCCGCCAGATTGTTGTTGGAGACGCTCAAGACCTTCCCCGAACAGCCGCTTACCTTCGTGGTCGAGGACAACAATACGGTTGAGATAAGCTCCAATCATGGCAAGTATGCCTTGGCCTATGCCGATGGGGCGGAGTTCCCGAAAGCCGTCGAACTGGCGAATCCAAGTTCCACGACCATTTTGGGCGATATTTTGGCCACGGCCATCAACAAGACCATTTTTGCCGCGGGAAACGATGATCTAAGACCCGTTATGAGCGGGGTTTTCTTTCAATTTTCCCCTGAAAACCTGACGTTTGTCGCCACCGATGCCCATAAACTGGTGAAGTACCAAAGAGCGGACGTAAGCGCCTCCCAAGTGGCCGAATTTATAATGCCCAAAAAACCACTGACACTGCTCAAGGGTATCTTGGCCGGAAGCGAATCGGACATCACTATAGAATACAACGACAGCAACGCCAAATTCAGTTTTGAGGACACCGAGTTGATCTGTAGGTTGATCGATGGGAAATATCCCAACTATGAGGCCGTGATCCCAAAGGAAAACCCCAATAAGCTCTCGATTTCCAGAAACCAATTTTTGAGCTCGGTTCGAAGGGTATCCATATTTTCCAACAAGACCACGCACCAAATACGTTTGAAGATCGCCGGGGCCGAACTCAACATTTCCGCAGAGGATATCGACTATAGCAATAAGGCCGAAGAACGCTTGACCTGCTCCTACCAGGGCGACGATATGCAGATCGGTTTCAATTCACGGTTCCTGACCGAAATGTTGAACAACCTGGGGTCCGATGAGGTTTCCCTTGAAATGAGCCTCCCCAACCGGGCGGGCATCCTAACTCCAATTGACGGCCTGGACGAAGGGGAAAAGGTTACCATGCTCGTTATGCCCGTGATGCTCAATAATTGATGTGGGCGCACTACCCATGAAAAAAGCCAATGATCGGATCAGGGCGTTTTTTTGTATTGGTGCCCCAGGCTCAAATAAACCGAAGCGTCATAAAATAACTTGGAGGTTCTCCGTTGCTCGCTTTTACGGCGTTTACGATGGGCAATATAAATCCGAATATCCCAACGGCGATCAGACCCAGGATTCCCAGCCCGAAAATCAAGATTGCAGGAACACTAATGACGAACCATAGGATCAAGCTCAACTGCAAGTTGATGATGGCCTTACCATGTTCGTCCATTCCAATTACCGTATCTTTTGAGATAAGCCATATCACCAAGGGAACAACAAGTCCCCCAAAGCCGGTCACATAATTGAGCAACTGCGAAAGATGCGCGATGAACAGCAGTTGATCGTTGCGCTGTAATGTTTTTTTCTGATTGACGATTTCCATTTTTTGATTGTTTTAAGCGTATATCCATAGGACGCGATTCAAACCAAAACGTTACATGTCTGGAAATCATCCTCATTGCTTTCGCTCCAACTTGGCCAATTTTTCCTTGTCCCTGGCCCTATTTATTTTCAACCGATCAATTTTTTGATCGAGCTGTGCCTCGTCGACCGCTGATAATCGGCCCTCACTTTTCTCCTTGTGCAGTTTGCGCTGCAATTTTTCGATCTTCGAATCGGCTTTTCGAATGGATTTTCGTTTTGTATTGATCGCCCCGTCCAGCTTTTCGCTTTTTCTAGCCTCCTTGCCGGCCTTTTTTTCAGCTTTCGCCTCTTTCTTGCGTTCCCTTTCCGATCTATCGATAGCCTTTCGCGCCTTCTTGGTCTCCTTGTACTCCTTTTGCAGTGCTTTTCGCTCTTGCTTGGCCAGGTCGACCACATCGGCCTGCCCACTGTCCTGTGCATGGGAAGCTAGATGGAGTGCCAACATTGCCAACAAGGTCGGTATGTATCTTTTCATCATTTAAAAATTTGATCAGGTCCTAAGATCTTTCACGATCCCAGTACCGGATTTGTTGTTTTCGAAGGGCAGAAAGATATCAATTTTGCATGAAAACACCTAGATATCAAAGGTTTGGGTAGTCGTCCAAATTCATGTAGGATATGTTATCGATCCGATTTCTTATGGCGACGGCGCCGATGTAGCCTTCGGAAGGCACAAAGGAGAACATTTTCCATCGGTGTCTTTCCGAAGCGTCCCATAAGGTTTCCAGCAAATTGACCTGCAGGTCATCATCCATGGAGACCGAAAAGGAATCCAAGGGGAAGGAAAGCCCACTGCCAACGGCTTTGATAAATGATTCTTTTCGGGTCCAGCACCGGAAAAAGGCTTTGGCCATTTCGGCCCCGGGGTTCTTCGCAAGCAATTCGACCTCCAAGGGTGAAAAAAACTTTGAAGCGAGCTCCAGTACATCAAAATCATCTTTGATCTTTTCCACGTCCACGCCCACCTCCGAATCCCTTACAAAACCGAATACCGCTCGATCTCCGGAATGCGATACGTTGAAATGCAGTGTACCGTGTTCCGGCAGTTGCGGTTTTCCATAGGACGTATAGTTGAACCGGATGTTCCGCGGGTCTTTCTTTAGGTACCGCCCCAACAACGTCCTCAACAAGCCTCTTGAAATGATATGGCGTTCACGATCGATTCTGAACTTGAACTTTTCTGCCTTCAATAGCTCATCGTCCGAAAGTACGGATCGATAGTTCGGAATATGGGTTTCGTTGGAACCAAAACTACAATACCAAAGATGAATGGTTTCCCCTGGAAGATCAAAGAGCGTTTGGACCATATGTATGACTCATTACTGTTCTATTGCAAATAGCTGTCCAAGGTTTTGGCGACAAATTTCACATCGGGTTCTTCAAAGAGCGTCCTATGATCTCCTCCGGTATGCAAAACGGTGACCTTTGTGCTTATTTTCTCCCAAGAACTTAAAAGTTCCTTGTTAAAAAGTGCGGTAGCCTTTTTTGTAAGCACCAGGGTTACTTCCACCTCATACGGTTTCCATTGATATTTATTGTAGATCTTGACCAAATGTTGGACCGTATTGGAGGTATTCCTTTCCGCCCGGGTACCGGTCAAATCGACCCATAGCGGTTTCAAATGCCTATCGACCCTGTCCTCGACCGCTATGCGGATCACCTTGAACGGGTTTCCAACAAAACGCTTCGCAAACCCGAGGATCCGCATGGCGAATCGATCCCTTGTCAGTTGTTCTTGTTGTGCCATGGTATCCATGACGATAAGGTTCACCTCCTGGTCCATCTCTTTTAGTAGATTGGCCATTTCAAATCCGACCGCTGTGCTAAAACAGTACACCAAGAGGTTGTAGGGCCCGCTGGGATGGCTTTGTCTTATCTCCTTCACGTAATCCCGGGCCATCTCCTCAATGGTTCCATGCATTTCCTCGTTTTCGTACAATCCGGAGGGGCGAACCGCATATATTGGTCGTATCGCCTTCATATATCTGGCCAGTGGATTATAGAAAAAAACATGTCCTCCCCCAGCATGCAAACAAAATAGTGGTGCCCTCTGTCCCTTGGGTTGGATCTTTACGAGGTTTTTGAAATTATCCGCTGTGCCGACCTGGGTTCCGGTACTTCCAATAGTAGCAGCAATGGCCTTGATGGTAGGGTGCTGAAGCAAGGTAGTTGGCGGTAACTTGGTGTCCAACTCCTTATTAATAGTGGAAAACATCTTAACCGCCAAGAGTGATTTGCCCCCTATCGCAAAAAAATCGTCGTCGATTCCAATGGCATCGATTCCAAAAAGGTTTTCCCAAATTTCCACCAAGCTCTGCTCTACGGTGTTGGTCGGAGCGTTATATGGGGCCTGGCCGGCTAATTTTGGAGGGCTTTTGGCAAGCGCATCATCGGTCCCTTCAAAAACGGGGACCAACGCTCTTAAGTCACTGAAGGTCTGTATCTTTTCAGATGCCAAAAGCTGCAAGATTTCGATCAGTCGTTCCAAAATCCATGAAGCGGCCTTTTTGGAAATCGTTTCTGGCAGTACCGACAGTACAAATTCCATTTCCTGTCCGGGAACCACCGCAATGGTAATCGGAAATGTGGAAGTGAGCCCGCTTTCAAATCCGGAAACTTTTAGCACTCCGTCGGCGGTATCCGTTTTCGGGTAATTTTCGAAAATCAAAAGACTGTCAAAAAGTGGGCGGGCTGAGGGCCAGTCGATAAAGGAGGTGATTTGGTCCAAACTCATGTGCTCGTATCTTCGCGCCCTTTGTTGCCGCTCTTGGATACCATTGAACCAATCGGAAAAAAGGAGTCCATCAACAGCCACATTTCTAATGGGCTGTATATTTGTGAACATCCCCGTCAACAGGTGCATATTCGGAAAATCCCCTGAACGCCCGGACACGGTCGCCCCATAGGTGATGTCTTCCCTGCCAAAATACCTGCTGAGAACAAGCGACCAAGCCCCCTGGACCATGGTATTGACGGTTACTTGATAAGCCTTCGCCACTGCCGAGAGCAAATTCGTGTCCTCAGCGGACAGACCCATGCCCTTGATTGTGGGTTTGGAAACATCGGTGATTCCCATGCCCCCTTCAAACAGGGCAACCCTCTCCAGACCTTTGAAGTAATCCGACCAAAAGCCACTGGCCTCCCCAAGTGGAATCTTATTGATCCAATTTAAGTAGGCCCTGTGGGACGGCAGGGTATCGAGAACGGGGTTCTCATTTCGATAAAGTGCGTCGTAAAAAGTAAGTAGGTCCTTTAGAATTAGACTTGAAGACCATCCATCGACCAGAAGATGGTGGCTTGGCCAGAGGAGGCGATATGTATTTTTTTTAAAGGTCACCAAGGTCATCCGGGACAGTGCACCCTCCCCAAACTGCGGACCCAAATCGCGGTACTTCACTTTCAAACGGTCCCAATTTTCTTCTTTTTTTTCATTTGAAAAATCGGTCCAATCCAGAAAATCGATGTCCAATGTCTTTTCCTGATGGACAATTTGCAAGGGTTTCTCCAATTTGTCCCAAAGAACCGATGTCCGTAATATGGCATGCCTCTGGGCAAGAAATTGACAGGACGCTTCAAAAATTGATGGATCCAAATCTCCGGTAAGGGTACATTCTACATTTAGAAAGCCCTGATCCCATGGACTTGATAGATGATGGAAGAGCAACCCCTGTTGCATATAGCTCAGGGGAAATATGTCCTCTATCCTTGGCTTTTTGATCGTCTCCATACCGGAACTACAATAGGTTCATTAAATCGTCCAGTTCGTCCTGGCTCAGTCCAGCTTCCGGAAAATCTGAAGGCGTATAATTCCCTACGCCCTCGGAGGTGCAATGCGCAATAAGCTTTTCCAAGTTAACAAGGTAATCTTCGACCAACGCCAATAGTTTCGATTCTTCATACGCTTCCGTGCTATAGCTCCAATCGACATGAAGCAGCCCATCGCCCACATACGCATTGATTTCCAATGCATATGTCCGTTCACTCAAAGCATCCCGATTACCATGGGACTGAAATTCATAGCTAAGTTCAGAATTTTCATACGATCCACCAACATTTCCCAGATAGTTGAATACCATCTGTGGATCTTGCTTTAAAAAATCTGGCCTTGCATTTTGATCGGAAAGGTATTTAAGAATGCCGAAACCTATACCGTCATTGGGAATGGCCCGTAAATGTTCCTTTACCATTTTTATGGCACCACCGATATCTGTAGTTTCCGGACTTCGGAGCTTGAGCGGAAAGAAAGATGTAAACCAGCCTATGGTATTGGAAACGTCGATCTCGGCATAGTTCATGGTCCGTCCGTGCCTTTCAAGTCCGATGCAACAGTGTTCCAGTCCTTCGCGCTCCCGGACCGTAATCATCAATGCGGTTACCAACAAATCCTCAACTTTGGTGTTATAGGCTTCATTGGCACCGCTCAATAGCAGCTTGGACATCGCTCCCCCAAGCTTGCTTGAATGTGTTTTAATGTCCCGTTCTCTGTAGATTTGGGTATTTTTCCCAAAGTCCGTGGACAAGGCTGTATTGTTGTTCTGCGCCTCCCAGAAAGGCAGTTCCTCCCGAATTTTGTCCGATTGGGCAATTTCCAACAATTGTTCGCCCCAGGCCCTTATGGAAGTGGTCTTTGGCTTGAAATCTATTTTTTGGCCCGATTTCAACTGTTCCATCCCAAGGGAAAAGTCACTGAATATTGCATTCCATGATACCATATCCACCACCAGGTGGTGTGCGACAAAAAATACTTGGTTGGTTTGGGTTTGGCCGCAGTCAAAATAGACCATCCTGAACAAATTGTCTTTTCCAAGATCACATTGCCCTTGCAATGTGGCCATGGTCCCGTCTATTTTCCGGTTCTGTGCAGATCGGTCCGGAAGGTCTCCAACATCGAACCGATAAAAACACTTTAGAGCGTCCAAAGGCAAAACCCTTGCCTTCCATGTATTGTCGATCCTGACAAAGCTCAGGCGAAGGGCATCGTGGTAGGCCACAAGCTCGTTGGTAAGCCTCTCCAATACCGAAAAGTGTACGGATCCGCTATTGGAAATACGGACGATCTGATTCCAAAAATGTGGAGCTGCCTGATGGAGCTCAAAAAACCAATGCTGAATGGGGGTCAATGGGACTTCACCCACCACATTTTCAGTTTTCAGTTTGCTCACATCCTCCGTTTTGGCAAAGAGCGCCAATTCTGCAATCGTTTGATTTTCAAATAATTGATTGGTCTTTAACTGTAATCCAGCTTTTCTGGCCTTCGCCATGATCTGGATGCTGGAAATGGAGTCGCCCCCCAATTCAAAAAAGTTGTCCCGCGTGCCAATGGGAGAGATCTTCAGTACCTCTTCCCATATCGCGGCCAATTTTTTCTCAATTTCATTTTTGGGATGTTGAACCGCCCCCCGATCTTTGGTCATCAGGGACCTTTTTACGCTTCCCAAAGCCTTTTTATCCACTTTTCCATTCGGCAGTTTGGGAAACGATTCCAAGGGAATGAAATGGGCGGGGACCATGTAAGTGGGAAGATGGTCCACCAGGTACGATTTCAAGACCGCTTTGTCGAACGTACTTCTTGGAACAATATAGGCCACCAAATGTTCCGGTTTGGTGGAAACCGCATTCATTCCACCATCAGTTTGTACATGCTCCACCAACACCACCGTTTCATCGCAAAGGCCGCTTTCCAGTATCGTCTTTTCAATCCCATCCAACTCAATGCGGAACCCACGGATTTTTACCTGCTGGTCCATACGCCCGAGGAATTCCAAGTCGCCCTGTTCATTGTAACGCCCTCTATCCCCGGTCTTATAAAGCCGATCGGTCTTCAGACCTTTAAAAGGGGTTTGGACATAGGCCTTTTTCGTAAGATCGGGTCGATTTAAATAATGTCCGGAGAGTCCTGGGCCTCCAATATAGATTTCCCCGACAGCGCCCAAGGGAACAGGTTCGAGCGAATCGTTGAGCAACATAATGTTGGCCTTGGCGACCGGTTTCCCGATCGGTACGGAATCCCCTTTTTGGTTTCTGGATACCTCATGGGCGGTACACCAAACGGTTGCCTCTGTGGGGCCATATTCATTGTACAGGCCGGCTTTTGGCAATTTTCCGAAATGGAGGGGGCCCAAAGTGGCCGGACATGCTTCCCCTGCAACAATTGCAGTGGTCAGGCCCTGTAGTTTAGAAGATGTGCCATATTCCAACACTAGCTGGTACAGCGAAGGAAGCATCAGGGTATGTGTTACTCCATTGGAGAAAACAAGGTCGCAAAGCTTTTCAATATCCTGTTCGATTCTTTTTTCACTGACCACCAATTTTCCTCCCGTGCACAGGGTCCAGAAAATACCTGCCTTCGAACTGTCAAAAGCAATGGAGGACAGTAATAAAAATGCCTGTGGGTCGCCATCATAAAATGTCAATCGACCTTCGGTGGAATTGATGATATTCCTGTGGGTGATGGGTACCCCTTTTGGGTTGCCCATGCTCCCAGAGGTGTAGATCACATACGCTAGATTTTCCCCATTGGAATCGGGGAAGCTCATCTCAGCGTTGCTTTGGTCTTCAAATGCACCCTCGATGGAGATACGTTTCCCATCAAAATCCCCAAAATTTGAGGTGCTCGTTTTCTGCGTCAGGACGATGTTCACTTTGGAATCCTTCAACATAAAGTGAACGCGTTGGGCCGGATATTCCGGATCAATGGGCAAATAGGCGCAGCCTGCTCTCAATATGGCCAATAGGCCCACGATCATCTCCAAAGATCGATCTACGTAAAGGCCCACAATTTCGTTTCTCCCTTTTGTCAGTCCGAGGATCGTTCCGGCAATCGCATCGGCACGTTCCAACAATTCGCTATAGGTGATTGTCTCATCACCAAAGACCACGGCTGTGGCCGCAGGGTTCTTTTTACCGCTATCGACGATCAGGTCGTGGATTCCCTGATATTTCGCAAAAGGTCCTTCATTTTCAGGGGTATCGGAAAAAAAAAGGGCTTTCTCCCGAGGCGTTTGCATTTTTAGGTCCGAAATAAGCCGATTTGGATCTGCGACGACATTTTCAAGCAACAGCCTTAGGTGCTCTTGAAATTGGTCTATGGTGGAGCCCTTGAACAGATCCGTGGCGTATTCCAAGACAGATGACAGCTTTCCGTCCCTTTCGGTCAGGTAGAGCGTAAGATCAAATTTGGAGACCCCAGGGTCGTAAAGTGGGTCGTCGATCAGCTGCACATCTTTCCCAAAAGAAGGTACCTCAGAATCGGGATTGTACACAAACATCACCCGAAAAAAAGGATTGACGGCCAGCGATCTTTTTATTTTCAGTTCCTTGACCAACAGATTAAAGGGGACATCCTTGTGAAGGAATGCGTCCAAGGCAACGTTTTGTACTTTCCGGGCGAATTCCGCAAAAGATTCATCGGCATCCACCTCCGATTTCAGCACCATGGTATCTATAAAAAACCCAAAAACACCTTCCAAGCTCCCCTGGTCTCGGTTGGAAATGGGCGAGCCCACCAAAAGCGTCCTTTGACCGGTATATTTATAAAGAAACACATAGTACACCCCAAGCAACAGAACAAATGGTGTGACCCCCAGTTCCCTGGCAAGTTCCTGAACCTTTTTTGAAAGATCTTCCGGATATTCCGCTATGTTGAGCCGGCCCCTATACGTTGGCACGGCGGGAGGCGCGTGATCGGTATGCATCCCCAGCACCGGGATTTCACCAGAGAGCTTCTCCCTCCAATAAGCCAACTGGGCACCAAAATCGCTTTGCCCCTGTTGCCAATAGCTGTAATCGGAAAAATCGATTTCGGAGGTTTTGGCTTCCATTTCCCTTCCTTCGCACAAGGCCCGGTAGTGCGCCCCGAGTTCATCTTTTAAAATATCCATGGACCATTCATCGGCAATGATATGGTGCATCGTCAAAAAGAGCACGTGCTTGGAACTATTGAATTTCAGCAACGAAATCCTTAATAAGGGCGGTTCCGCCAAATTAAAATGGGTAGCTGACTGTTCGGACATGACCGTCCTGGCCCTATCCTCTGCCACTTCTTCGGGCAACGGGCTTAAATCGATTTCGTCCACCTCCGCTTCCCTACCGTCCCAGATTTTCATAATGGGCCCATCTGCCTCCATGGGATAGCTCGACCTGAGCAATTCATGATCGGCGATAATCTGCCGAAGGCCCCTCTTTATATGCTCCACCTCGAGCGTTCCCAAAAAAGTATAGTGGGCCGAAATGTTGTAAAAAGGATTCTTTGGATAAAGGCCCTGTAAAAACCATAGCCTTTGTTGCCCACTCGATAAAGGAATGACCGCCCCCTTCGGCGCCTTGGGAATAAGCGGGGAAGCAGCTTCTTTTTTCTCCCTATTTTTCCATTTACTTAAAAGGGAGGAGGAGGATTTTTCATTTTTCATAGCCTTTGGGGTAAGTCCTTTATTCCGGCAGGGGAGGTAGTATTCCAATTTTTCTCAAAATCTTCCCACCCATTGTACGGATATTTTCATCCAAGCGGATATCAATATCGAAAACACGCTCCACAAACCAATATAAAGAAACAATTATTAGTACCACGGAGAGGTACAATAGGATTTTGGGATATAGCCGCGACTTGCGAATGAGATAGAGCACTGGAAAAATTAGGGCGATTATCACCACCTGACCAATTTCAACCCCGATGTTAAATCCCAATAGCGACAGGGTAAGAAATTCACCCGTAACCCCCAGCTCTCCCAGTACCGTGGCAAACCCAAAACCGTGGAACAGTCCAAATACAAAAGCGATCACCCAGTCTTTACCCTTAAATATCGGCCGAATATTGTGGTAGGCCGCAAGACCTATCGATAAAGCTATGATGGACTCCACCAATCGCGAGGGCAGGTTTATTATGTTCAACGACGCCAAGCTTAAGGTAATGGTATGTGCAATCGTAAAAAAGGTGACCACCTTAAGGATATAGATAAAGGCAGGTCTGAATTTGTCCACCGCCTGCCAAGCGGTCCCACTGGTCATAAGGCCTTGCTGTCCCTTCCGGGGCGTGCTGGGGTTGGTCCGTATTCTTCGTACCACCGAAGGGAGGATCAAGGCCAGCAAGAACAAAATGTGATCCAATCCGATCCATATGTGCCAAACACCCTGTTTGATCATCGCCTTAAAGCCTTTCCAAACGGAGGTATCGGTAAGTGATAGGGTCTTGGTCCAATCGTTTTCGGTAAAATCCAGAGCGATTATCGCCTCATTATTGATCATCCCGGCTTTCCAGTTGTATTCGATACACAACAGGTTGACATGGGAAGGGTTTTCTTCCATGAAGGGTTTAAAAGTAACTTCTAGGTTATCCGGTACGGTCTCCGAATTTTCCAAATAAAAATGAAACACTATAAAAGCCCCAAAGAGCGTTTTCAGTTTTTCCGTATCGGTAAAGACAATCTTATAATTGCCATAAACAGATGAAAATTGGGTGTTCTCAAGAATATAGGCCCTAATTCTGTCCTGATGCTTCAAAACACTTTCCAGGTCAGGATATTTGTCTAGATTGAGTCCAAACTCCTCGTTCAAATCATTGACATGGATATCGAAATGGCCCTCAATTCCCTCCGTTTCATAGATTCTTAAATAAATGATGCTATTATCGCGCTGATGTGCCGATGCCAGTACCGGAATCAGGATTAGGAGAAACAAGGCGACTCTGGTGGCCAGTTTTTTCATGATGTTCAGTTATTAGTTAGCAGATTTTGTTTAACGTTGGTCTTGGCCCAAAAAAACACTTTCCCATAGATTACAGGAACTTGTGCCCTTAACGCTATCGATTGCCTTGCACAAGAGGTTAAACAATTATGAATTAAATCTATAAATATGCCACTATTTTTAGGAATATTAATAAATTATCCTCGATTTTTCGATGATAGTTAAATATTTTGTGTTAAAGAACAATGGATGGGTTTGGCTAGCAAAATGAGATTGGGTTACCTTTACAAATTCATATTTCCCTGATTTTTGATAGCTGAAAATCCACGATAAAATGTCCCTTTTTATACCCAACAATACGCTATGATCTACAATTTGGCACAAATAATCGAGCAGGGCGCATCCGATTTTCCAGAAAGGGAAGCCTACCGCTGTATGGATGACTCCATCACCTTTGCGGAGCTCCACCAAAAATCCGATCAATTGGCAATGTATTTGATCCGTGCGGGAGTAAAAAAGGGGGATAGGGTCGCCGTTTATATGAACCGTTGCCTCGATGCTCCCGTGGCCGTTTTCGGTATTTTGAAAGCCGGGGCCGCCTATGTACCCATGGATACTTTTGCGCCCTTGTCCCGCAGTCTGTACATTTTGGAGGATTGCGATATAGAACATATGGTTACCTCCCCTTCCCAAAGGAAAAAAGTCGCTTCGCTCATAAAAGATGCCCCATTTTTGAAATCCGTTATAGGCATCTCGGAAGTGTCCGATGGGAAATCCGTGGCATGGGAACGGGTATTCTCAAACCCGGTGGAGGGGTTTGGCCCTCCCAGGGTACTGGAACAGGACTTGGCCTTTATACTCTACACCTCGGGTTCCACCGGAACCCCAAAGGCCATGATGCATACGCACAACAGCGCACTGAGTTTGGTAAAAGTGGTGGGGGATCTATTCGGGTTCCATCCAGAGGACCGGGTGGGGATTTTTGCCCCCTTACACTTCGATATGTGCATGTTCGGTTACTTCATTGCACCCTACGTCGGAGCCGTGGCCATCATTATACCGGATGCCCATTTTAAAATGCACGCCAGCCTGTCGGCCCTGGTGGAAAAGGAAAAAATTACAATTTGGTACTCTGTACCTTATGTGCTGACCCAAGTGTTGCTGAGGGGCGAGATCGAAAAACATGATTTCAGTGCACTGCGCTGGGTACTGTTTGCCGGAGAACTTTTTATCCTAAAGCACCTTCGCGCATTGATGCTGCAATGGCCCCACGCGAAATTCGGCAATCTATATGGGCCTGCGGAAACCATCGCATGTACCTATTATGTCGTTGAAGAGCCCCCAACTATCGGGGAACCCATTCCCATAGGTACGGTCTGGGGCAATACGGAGTACAAAATATTGGATTCGGAAGACCGTGTGGTCGCGCCCGGTGATACTGGGGAACTGGTGGTTCGGTCCGCCTCTACCATGCTCGGGTATTGGAAAAATGAAGAACTGACCGAAAAAGCTTTTTACAAGCTCAACATATCCCCTGGGTATGATCATTTATACTACCGGACCGGGGACTTGATGCGGGAGAACGATAAAGGGGAACTCATGTTCATGGGCCGGAACGACAGACAACTCCAGCTAAGGGGCCACAGGGTCGAACTGGACGGAATAGAACACACCCTGTTGAAAAATGAAGATGTTGAAGAGGCCGCGGTCGTCGCGATAGAAAGGGACGAGGACCATACGGAACTTGTCGCAGTCGTAAAGCCGGCATCAGGTTCGAGGCTAAACCCCAAAGATTTAAGCCTGTTTTGTAAGACTGCAATGCCATCTTATGCCGTACCACAGTCCATATTGGTCCGAAATGATTTTCCAAGGACCAGCTCCGGCAAAATAGATAGAAAAGAAATACAGAAGGAACTAACATCGCTATGAAAGACAAAATTATTGCATTCTTAAAAAACGAGATTTCGGAGGACCCCAATGAAGAAATAGATCCACGGGACGATCTGTTGAACTCGGGAATCGTGAATTCCATGGACATGATCCAACTGGTACTTTTTATTGAAAAGGAGTTTCAATTGGTGGTAAGTCCCGGTGATATGACCGTCGAGAACTTCACAAGTGTCGAGAGTATCATCGATTTCATATCGAAAAAACATCTGGAATAACCTTTCCAAACCGTAATTCCCCCAAAAAAAGCACGCAATAAATGAAGATAGCACTCACAGCAAGCCAGTTGTCCCTGTGGACCGGACAGAAAATAAATCCGGAGTCCCCGTTGTACAATACGGCCTATGCTTTCGACATTTCGGGAGACTTAAATGTGGCGCTGTTTCAAAAGGGCTTTCAGTCCGTGGTGGACACTACGGATGCCATGCGCCTAGTTTTTTTTGAGGAGGACGGCAGACCGTTTCAAGAAATTCGGCCCGCATGCGGGGGCGAATTGGAATTCATTGATTTTTCAAACGGTCCCGACCCACTAAATATAGACGATTGGTTGTTAAGTCGAACGCAACGAATGCTCAATATATCGGAAAAGGTTTTTGATGCGGCCCTGCTCAAAGTAGGTAAAAATCAATATACGTGGTTTCTCAACATGCACCATTTGGTGACCGATGCGGTTTCCTTCAAGGTCATCTTTCAAAAAATGGCAGATTTCTACCAGTCCCTGTTGACCGGTGGAACCGTGAAACTGGCAATGGACGGGCCCTCCTATGCCGATTTCGTTGAATTCAAATTAAAGGAAGAGCGAAATGGACCGGCGAAGGCTTCCGATACGGACAACTCCAACATACCTAAAAAAAAACCGGTATTCTATGGCCGTACCGCAGAGAAGAACAACACGGCATACACGCGCATGGCAGTTCCCTTGGGATCGGATAGGACAAAAAAAATCCGTGACTTGGCAAAAAACCCGGAAATAAGGAGCCTGACAGAGCACTTAACCCGTTTTAACATTATAGCCGGTCTGTTGTTCATCTACCTCTTCAGGGTGAGCGGACAGAACAAATTGGTAATTGGGGCGCCCACACCCAATAGGGTTTCCAAAAAATTCAGCAAGATCGTGGGGTACTGCATCGAAGTTTTCCCGCTGTTCAATCAAATAGTGGAAAAGGACTCTTTGCTCTCCGTCCTGGAACGGGGCAAACTGGAAATGAACGCCTACCTCAGATTCGCACAGGAAGGCCGGAACACCCCTGAAATAAGTCGTAACATCAACGTACTATTGAATTATCTGCCCGCTGGTTTTACCGATTTCAACGGATTGGGTACCGTTGCCAAATGGGTTCATCCGCATCATATGGACAGCAATCATCAGCTGCGCTGTCAGGTATTGGATTATAAAGAGGACGAAGAAATCACCATATATTTCGACCTGAACCATTCCACGTTCGACGAGGAGCTTCGGCTAAGGGTTCCCGATCATTTTTTGAATTTGCTGGATGCGCTCCTTGACGATATCCACCAACCGATCGAAAGACCCAGCTTGCTCTCCGATGGGGAATTGCGGCAACTGACCGCTCCCCCTTCGCTCCCGAAATGGTCACTAAATGATATTGTGGGCCAATTTGAGGCCCTTGCGGGCAGTACCCCGAATGCTGTTTCCCTCCAGTGCGGTAGCGAAACCCTTACCTATTCGGGCCTGAACAAAAGAGCCAACCAATTGGCACATTACCTAAGGCAAAATGGCATAGACAGGGAAAAAAGGGTCGCCCTTTTGTTTTCAAAAAGTACGGCGTACATCGTAGGGGTGCTGGCGGTAATGAAGGCAGGCGGTACCTTCATCCCCATAACTTCCGACAATCCGGCGGAAAGAATACGGTTCATCGTTTCCGATTCGGAATGTACCTTGCTGTTGACGGAAGAACGTCTGCTCGATAAAACCAAGCTCCTGTCCGTTCCCATAATTGCGGTGGAAGGGCAAAGGGAAATCATTTCGGAACAGTCTTCGGAAAACTTGGGAGGTTTTCAGGATCTGGACGGTATGGCCTACATACTCTATACCTCTGGATCTACCGGGAATCCCAAAGGGGTGCTTATTTCACAAAGGGCCTTGTCGAACTATTTGTCCTGGGCCGGCCAGTACTATGGCCTGACCCCTGATTCGGTGTTTCCCCTGTTCACTTCCATAGGATTCGACCTTACCATCAGTGCTACTTTTTTGCCCTTGCTAAATGGCGGCAGACTGTTGATATATCCAGAACCGGCCAAGGGTCCGGATCTCACTTTGTTACAAGTTATTGAGGAGAACATGGCTACGATCATAAAACTTACCCCATCGCACTTGGCCCTGTTGAATGGTATGGATTTGACAGGTTCCCGTCTTAGCACGATGATCGTAGGTGGCGAGGATTTCAAAACCCCTTTGGCAAAGTCCATTCAAATGGCATTGGGTGATCAATTGTCCATTTTCAACGAATATGGGCCCACCGAGGCGACCGTGGGCTGTATTGCGGTAAAATTCGACTATAAGGCACATACCGGCGCCTCCGTTCCGATCGGGACGCCCATTGACAATATGACGGCCTATATTCTTGACCGTTTCCGAAATCCGGTTCCCAAAGGCGTTGTGGGGGAATTATATGTGGGCGGTGCCGGCTTGGCGCAGGGATATATTGGGCGACAAGGGCCGGGCGATCAAAAATTCGTTGAAGACCCTTTCATATCCGGGGCAAGGATGTATCGGACGGGAGATTTGGGCAAGATCAATGCACAAGACCAATTCGAATTTCTTGGCCGAATGGATGAGCAGGTGAAATTAAGGGGCTATCGCATAGAATTGGCCGATATTGAAAGTAATCTCACAGACCACCCATCGGTCCGGGACTGTGCCGTGGTCCTGCTTGAAGATCAGCCGCCCATTCCCGAGAGGGAGGTGGTACACTGTATCGAGTGCGGCCTGCCCTCCAACTATCCCGATACCGATTTCGATGCCCATGGGATCTGTAATCTGTGCAGTGCGTTCAAGGATCATAAAAACCAGGTGGACCGATACTTCAAAACAGAGGATGCCCTCAAGGAACTGCTCCTTTCCAAACGGGAGCTGAGTCCGCACTATGACTGTTTATCGCTCTTAAGTGGTGGCAAGGACAGCATGTATATCCTCGCCCAACTGATCGACATGGGGCTACGGGTCCTGGCCTTCACCTTGGACAACGGCTATATTTCGGAGCAGGCCAAAGGGAACATTGACCGAATCGTGAAAAAATTAGGAGTGGACCATATCTACGGTGGTACCGCCCATATGAACGAAATCTTTGTCGACAGTCTGAAAAGGCACCAGAATGTTTGCAACGGCTGCTTTAAGACCATTTATACATTAAGTGCACAGATTGCGCTGGAGAAGGAAATTCCCTTTATTGTAACGGGCCTTTCCCGCGGCCAGTTTTTTGAAACCCCGTTGACGGAAGAACTTTTCTCCGACGAAAATGTGGACATCGCGAAAATTGATACTACCATTTTAGAGGCTCGAAAACTCTATCACCAGGAAGAGGATGCCGTAAAGTCGATGTTGGACGTTTCCACATTCCAGGAAGTGGACACTTTCGACAAGGTCCAGTTCGTTAATTTCTACCGATACAGCGATGTAAGCCTGGAAAAAAAGTTGGCTTTTTTGAAGGAAAAGGTAGGATGGGCACCCCCTGCCGGCACAGGTCGGTCCACCAACTGTCTGATCAATCAGGTGGGCATCCATGTCCACAAAAAACAAAAAGGCTATAGCAACTATTCTTTTCCCAACAGTTGGGACGTACGCCTGGGCCATAAGACCCGAAACGAATCGCTGGAGGAGATCAATGAGGTAATCGACGAACCCGAAGTGCTCAGGATCATGGCGGAAATAGGGTACGATGAAGTAGATCCGACTTTTGATGCCGATGCAAAATTGGTTGGCTATTACACGGGAAACCAGACCCTTTCCGACAAAACTCTCCGCCGTTTCATGGCCGAGCGATTGCCCGCCTATATGGTCCCCTCACGGTTCAAGCATCTGGAGGAAATGCCCCTTACAAAAAATGGAAAGGTCGATAAGACGGCTTTAAAGGGCTTGAACGAGGTCCAGCTTTCCATGGAGGTGCCGTTTACCGCTCCCCGGAATGAAATAGAGGAGCTCCTGGCGGAGATATGGGGGGACGTCCTAAAACTGAAAAAACTAGGGGTCCATGACGACTTTATAACATTGGGCGGACATTCATTGGCCGCCATCAGGGTAACCTCGCGGATAAACGAACAGTTGGACCTCGGCCTGCCCTTGAACAAAATTTTTGAACTGCCCACGATTGCGGGCTATGCCAAATATATAGAGGATACACTGATCAAATTGATGGAGGAATAGCAAATCAAAACCCTATGGAAAAAGGCCTTGTATTGAAATTTGGGACTTCGACCGCCAAACGGTTGGCTTTGCTGATGGGCATCTGCTATCTCATAAATCCATTGCAGCGTCCGCTGAATTTTATTTTGCACGAGGCCGTAACCATCTTCGAGTCTCCCAATGGGGTATTGGGGCACGAAGTCGCTTCCGCAGCGAAAGGCTCTATTGAAAGGCACGAACAGGGACACCGTACTATGGAGATTCGGCAAGCCCATAATTTCGTGGATCTGGTCAGTTCGCTTTTTGAGGCTTCCGAAGAGAACGAACCCCCGGGCGATCCCTATCCGGAAACCCTAAAAATCGATAAACACCTGACCACACTGGTGGTTTCGGTGGAAAACAACATCTCCCTTATCCGGTCATATGACCACAACGGGCATGAAAACAAAGTAAGGAACGGCCATCTTCAAAAATTGAAAAAACCTCCGCGCGGCACATAGCCACCACTTCGTCCGCGTACGCCCAGGAACCCAATCCTGGGAACCATCGACATGGACGCGCAAATTTCCAATTTAATCTACGGTCCTTGTGGCCACGGTCCAAGTTTTGGGCGTGGTGCGCATTGGGCGTAATAAACCAAAAATCAATACGATGTTAAAATATATAATCCAAACCGTTTGCCTTGTCCTCTGTGGAAGCCTGAGTGCCCATGAATTGAGCGGCACCGTTTTTTCGGAAGACCATGTGCCCCTGGATGGGGTCGGTGTATACAACAAGACCACGGGCGGGTACACCTATTCCAACGTCTCGGGGTATTTTGAACTCGACGACATCTCGGTCGGCGACATCATACACTTTTACAGTCTCGGCTACAAGAACAAGGAAATCACCATTACGGAAGCGCAATTGGACGGTACCCTCAATATTGTGCTCGAAGAATCCGCGGTGTCGCTCGAACAAGTGGTCCTGGTCTCCAAGGTAAATGCCCTCAGCAATTTTGTAAATGTTGACGTAAAGGCGAATCCCGTAAAATCATCACAAGAAATCCTTCGAAAAATACCAGGTCTGATCATCGGCCAGCATGCGGGGGGTGGAAAGGCTGAGCAAATTTTTCTAAGGGGTTTTGATATCGACCACGGGACGGATATCTCGATCAATGTGGATGGTCTCCCTGTCAATATGGTATCACATGCCCATGGCCAGGGATATGCCGATATGCATTTCATCATCCCTGAAACCATAGACAATGTGGATTTTGGAAAAGGGCCCTACTATGCGGACCGGGGCAATTTCAATACCGCAGGCTATGTGGACCTTCGCCTGAAAAAGATAATTGACAGGAACGTGGTGTCATTGGAAGCGGGCCAATTCAATTCGCTTAGGGGCCTGGCCATGTTAAAAGTAATGGAAAGCGACCTTAGCAACGCCTACGTGGCCACCGACTTTATGCTGACCGATGGCTTTTTTGAGTCCTCCCAGAATTTCAACCGATTCAACATACTGGGAAGATACCATCACAACAACCAAAAAGACCAAGATCTGAGTCTGTCCATTTCCCACTTTCAGAGCAAATGGGACGCATCGGGGCAAATACCGCAACGCACGGTGGACCAGGGTCTGATCGGTAGGTTTGGTGCCATTGATGACACGGAAGGGGGAAACACCAGCCGATCGAACCTATGGATCAACCACGGTAAACAGCTCGATGAACATTCCAAACTGACTTCCACAGCCTATATTTCCAAATACGACTTTGAACTGTTTTCGAACTTTACTTTTTTTCTCGAGGATCCCCTGAATGGAGATCAGATCCGGCAGAAGGAGAATCGCACCGTGATCGGTATGGATACCCAATACGAGCGGTCGCTCCATGTGGGCGGTCACGATTCGCAATTGAAGTACAAGGCGGGCATCGGTTTCCGTTATGACGACGTGAACGAGGTACAGCTCTCGAGAACCCTCAACCGAAAGACTCTGTTGGAGCGCCTGGCCTATGGCAATGTTGACGAGATGGATGTGTTTTCATTTTTCGATCTCACCTATAAGCACGACCATTGGACCTTTGTTCCCGGTGTTCGCCTGGACTATTTCCGTTTCGACTATGTGGATCTACTCACCGAGACCTATGACAATAAAAGCGAGGACAAGCTGTTCCTAGGCCCTAAATTCAACATAATCTATTCTCCCTCCCAACAACTACAGCTCTTTCTTAAGAGCGGTATGGGCTTTCACTCAAACGACACCCGTGTAGTGACCGCCCAAGGTGGGGAGGACGTCCTTCCCGCGGCCTACAGCGTAGATTTGGGCCTGATCGCGAGGCCCTCGAACAAATTGGTCGTGAACGCGGCGCTTTGGAGTCTGTTCCTGGAGCAGGAATTCGTTTATGTGGGTGATGCGGCCATTGTGGAGCCTAGCGGAAAAACACGGAGGTATGGTGTGGATGTGGGGCTTCGGTACCAAATGACCGATTGGTTCTATCTTAACGGGGACCTCAATTATACCCATGCCCGGAGTGTCGATGGACCGGATGGGCAGGATTATATTCCGCTTGCCCCGGACTTCACCTCTTCGGGAGGTATTTCGTTCCGGGACCTGAAGAATTTTTCCGGAGGGGTCAATTATCGCTTTGTCAAAGATCGGCCCGCCAACGAGGACAATTCCATCGTGGCCGAAGGCTACTTCGTAACCGACCTGAATCTCAACTATGCCCATAAAAATTGGACTTTGGGCCTAATCGTGGAAAATTTGTTCGACACGGAATGGAACGAGACCCAATTCGCTACGGAAAGTCGCCTGCTGAACGAACCAAATGGTTTTGAGGAAATCCATTTTACACCGGGGACCCCTTTTTACGTCCGAGGGAAGCTAACGGTAAGTTTTTAGGACCGAACAGGTTTGATCCATGGTGTCCCATGGCTTTCCCGAATTGGGGGAGCCATGGGTAACATCAGTGGCGGCGGGGAACCAATACCTGCAAAATCCCTATTTTTGCAGCAAATCCATAGGATGCTTCCAAACGAACCCATCATCGCCCTTGCCACGCCTTCCGGTGCCGGTGCCATTGCGGTCGTGCGCATTTCGGGAAAGGACGCCATAGCGATGGCCGGTCCCTTTTTCAAATCGGTCCACGACAAGAACCTGGTCGAGCAAAAAAGCCATACGGTACACTTGGGACATATTGTTGATGGGAATCGGTACATCGATGAAGTTTTGGTGACCCTTTTTAAAGGGCCCCATTCCTATACTGGGGAAGATGTGGTGGAAATTTCCTGCCACGGGTCCCCGTACATCCAACAGCAGATCCTCCAATTGTTTCTCAGGAACGGATGCCGTGCCGCGGATGCAGGGGAATTTACCCTACGGGCCTTTTTAAATGGTAAATTGGACCTTAGCCAGGCAGAGGCCGTGGCCGACCTGATCGCCTCGGACAATGAGGCAGGCCACCAGGTGGCTTTGCAGCAAATGCGCGGTGGCTTCAGCAACGAAATCAAAAAATTACGGGAGGAACTCTTGAATTTTGCCTCCCTCATCGAACTGGAACTCGACTTTGCCGAAGAGGATGTGGAGTTCGCGGACCGGGGACAGTTCAAGGAACTACTGATCAAGATCCAGAATGTGCTCAAGCGCCTGATCGATTCGTTCGCTGTGGGCAATGTGATCAAAAATGGCATTCCCGTGGCCATTGTGGGCGAACCGAACGTGGGCAAATCCACTCTTTTGAACGCCTTGTTGAACGAGGAACGTGCCCTAGTCTCGGAAATCGCGGGAACGACCCGGGATACGATCGAGGATGAAATCAGTATTGGAGGGGTCGGTTTTCGCTTTATGGATACCGCGGGAATCCGCAAAACGGATGATGTTGTGGAAGGTATGGGCATTCGGCGCACCTTCGAAAAAATCGATAAGGCACAGGTCGTCATTTTTTTACTGGATGCCACAACCTTCAAAACGGGAAGGTCCGGGCTCCGGTCTGAGATCGAAAAAATCGGAAACCGGCATCCGCAAAAACCCATGATCGCAGTGGCCAACAAGATAGATGCGGTCGGCGGTCCGATCAAGACCGAACTGCAAGGGGTATTGGACGAGATCCCGAGAATCCAAGTGCAGTTGCTCTCCGCCAAGACAGGGGAAGGTGTGGAAGCGCTGAAGGACAAACTTTTGGAATTCATAAATACGGGCGCACTTCGAAACAATGAGACCATTGTGACCAACACACGACACTACAGTGCCCTTACCAAAGCCCTGGAGGAGATACAAAAGGTAAAATTGGGGATGGATTCTGGTGTTTCCGGAGATTTGCTCGCGGTGGATATCCGGCAGGCACTATATCACTTTGGGGAAATCACGGGAGAAATCAGCTCGGAAGATCTTTTGGGGAACATTTTTGCCAACTTTTGTATCGGGAAATAATCGCCAATTTCATTTGGTGCTATTTGGCTTCATTTAACTGGAAATCAATAAGTTGTTAAAAAGTATTTTTATTTTCTCTTAATCCCCTATTTTAATACATTTTTTACACCTCAATTAATTTTTTAACTCAAAAGGTGGAAAAATCACACCTCAAAATCCTTTGTTATAAAAATCAATCTAAAGCAGAAAAAGTTAAAAAACGGAAAATCTAGTTGGGATGCAGCACAAAAACATATCGAAAGATATTGTCCTCCACATAAACAATTAAAGGATATTGATACTGATTTTGTCAAAGGGTTTAAGCGATATCTGAACAACAAAGCCAAAACCAAAAGTGGTACTCCCCTATCCCAGAATTCTAAATACACTTATTTCAATAAACTCAAAGCCGCACTTCGGGAAGCCTATAATGAGAACTATATTGATACCAATGTAATCAAATCAGTCAAGGGATTTGAACAATCCGAATCACAAAGAGAATATTTGACCTATTCTGAATTACAAGCTTTAACGCAAACCGAATGTAAATATCCCATTTTGAAGAATGCGTTCATATTTAGCTGTCTTACTGGATTGCGGTGGAGCGATATCAATAAACTGACTTGGGCCGAAGTGCGAGATGAAGACGAAACTTCAAGAATTATTTTTAGGCAGAAAAAAAACCGATGGCCTTGAATATCCCTATATTTCAGGACAAGCTAGAGATTTATTAGGGAAGAGAACTCATAAAAATGAAAGAGTTTTTAAAGGATTAAAATATGGTGCGGTTTACAATACTGAAATACTTAGATGGTGTATGAAAGCTGGAATCACCAAACACATTACTTTTCATAGTGCCAGACATACGAATGCCGTGTTACTACTTGAAAATGGAGCAGATATTTATACGGTTTCAAAATGTTTAGGACATCGGGAAAATCGAACGACAGAAATCTACACTAAAATCATTGATAGAAAAATGAAGGAAGTAGCTAATCTGATTCCCGAATTGGATTTAACTATTTAATAGAATCGATTATACTGCCGCAAGTCAACATATCATCCCCATAATATGGATTTTTAATTTCTTTTTCGGTGCTTAACCATATAGCACCTTTATTGCTATTGGCCATAGGACATTTTTGAACATACAATGTTTCTGAAGGCGATTTGATGTTCATTGCAAGTGCCACAATATTTTCATTTAAAACAACCAATTGAGCTCTTTGGTTTTTTAAATCTGAATTTGATGAGATGGCACCCAACATTTCAATACTTTTAGATAGATGCGATTTTTCCATCTTACCCAAATCACTTACTTCCATGGCTTTCATTTTTGCCAATGTCGTTTTTGCTAAAGCAGATACTTGACTCGCATCACTAGCTACAAAGGCATCTTCCATTTTAAAATACGGTTTTAATGCAGCTTGAAAAGCTGTTTGAAATGTCTTTGGTAATTTAATTTTCATAGTTGGAATGGCATTGGATTTATTTTCTGAATCTCCTTGCATCCCCAAATGACCTTCGTGACCCGTCATTGTTTTCCCTCCAGACTTGTTCATCATTGACTTCTTACCCTGTAATTGCGCCGCTGCATCTACCGTAAATGTGCCATTGGTCACAATTTCCTCTCCATTTTCCAATCCTGAAGCAACCGTAAAATTATCTCCTTTACGAAGCCCAACAGTAACTTCTCGCATTTCAAAAACAGGCCTATTTGGATTTGGCTTTACATATACCAAAGAGCGTTCCCCTGTCCATAATACAGCACTTGCTGGAATGTTCAATGATTCTCCCGCAGCTTGGGCCGTGCCATTTATCTTTCCAGAAACAAACATCCCAGGCTTGAATAAATTTTCGTTATTCTTTAAGGTTGTACGCACCGTCACAGTTCTTGTACTACTATTCAACACAGGGTCGATAAATGATATGACTGCATCAAATTCCTTTTTAGGATATGCGCTCGTGGTAACCTTTATTTTCTGTCCTTTTTTAAACTGTGAAATTTGATTTTCATAAACATCAAATTCTGCCCAAACTGAATTAAGGTTACTTACTTTTAGAATGGGTTGACCTTGTTTCAAATAATCACCTTCTGCCGCCATTACCATCGCTACTGTTCCTGAAACCGTTGCGTATAATGGGAAGTTTTCACGCGCTTCTCCCGTTGACTCTATATTGTCGATTTGACTTGTAGAAAGCTTCCATAGTTTCAACTTATTACGAACAGCTTTATATAAAGCCGGCTGAGATTCTTTTAAAGAAGTCGCTGTAATTAATTCCTGTTGAGCAGCTACAAGATTAGGTGAATAGATTGTTGCTAATAATTGCCCTCTTTTTACTTCTTGCCCTTTAAAACTTACATTTAATTTCTCCAGACGACCATCAAAATAACTTGCTTGAATAGCATTGTTTTCTTCATTTGCAGCTATTTTACCAGATAGTGAAATTACCCCATCATTATTACCTTCCATAAGGTTTCCAACAATGGTAGTTTCAATATTTGCCAATGCCATTGCATTTTCTGTCATCTGGATTTGGTTTGCCAATAGACCTTCAGAACTTGCTTCTGCAGGAATCAGTTCCATACCACAAATTGGACAATCACCGGGTTCTGGTTGCTTTATCCGGGGATGCATTGAACACGTCCACATTTTATTCGTTGAATCCCCAGAATGGTCATGGACATTCGTTACTTTTTGATTGGTTGAATCCGACCTATTACCGAATATTAAGTAACCCCCTAGCAATCCAATAATTACTGCAATACCGAGATATAAGATGTTCTTTTTCATAACTAAATAATTGATTTTGTTTTAAGTCTAAGGGCGTTTACGATTACCGAAACAGAACTAAAGCTCATTGCTAATGCAGCAATCATGGGTGATAAGAGAATTCCAAAAACAGGAAATAAAACCCCTGCCGCTATGGGTATACCAAGTGTGTTATATATCAAAGCGAAAAATAGATTTTGTTTTATATTCCGCATTACCTTATCGCTTAAATTCCTTGCTTTTACAATCCCGTGCAAATCTCCTTTTACAAGGGTAATCATAGCACTCTCGATGGCAACATCCGTTCCGGTTCCCATTGCAATACCTACATCACTTTTTGCCAATGCAGGCGCATCATTGATTCCATCGCCTGCCGCGGCTACAACGTGTCCTTCTTCTTGTAACTTTTTGACTTCTTCCAATTTATCTTCCGGTAACATTCCCGCTCTGAAGTTTGCAAGGTTGAGTTCATCTGCTACCGCTTGTGTCGTATCGTGATTATCGCCTGTGAGCATAATAACTTCAATACCTTTGTCTTGCAGCTCTTTGATTGCTTTGGCACTCGTTTCTTTTATCTTATCTCCTATAACAACATATCCTGAAACTTCGCCATCGACCGCCAAGTAAGAAACGGTTTTTCCTTGTTTCTGAAAAGACTGTGCTTCATGTTTCATATCAGATGAAATAGTTGCCCTGGCATACTCCATCATCTTATCGTTGCCGAGATCAAGCTTTTTGCCATTGACAGTTCCCTCAACCCCTTTTCCCGTAATAGCACTAAATCCATCAACTTTATGAATTTCCGTGTTCTGTTCTTTTCCATATTTTATGGTAGCCTCGGCAAGTGGATGTTCGCTGGGACTATTTAAAGACGCTATGAATTGGGTGATATCGCTTTTGCGAAAGTGGTCCACAAACGAGCCCATTTTCTCAACTGTAGGTTCTCCTTCGGTAATCGTTCCTGTCTTATCAACTATCAAGGTATCCACCTTGTCCATTTTCTCTAAGGCTTCGGCATTCTTGATCAGGACGCCATTTTGAGCACCTTTACCAACACCAACCAATACAGACATTGGCGTAGCTAATCCTAGAGCACAGGGACAAGCAATGATCAATACAGCGATTGCATTAACTAGCGCATATACATAAGCTGGTTCTGGTCCCCAAATCGTCCAAACTGCAAAAGTGATTAGAGAAATGATAACCACCATAGGCACAAAATATCCTGAAACGGTATCTGCCAGTTTTTGAATAGGTGCACGACTTCTACTAGCATCATTTACCATATGGATAATTTGGGAAAGCAAGGTGTCGCTACCTACTTTTTCGGCTTTCATCAAGAAGGACCGGTTGCCGTTGATAGTTCCGCTGCTTACTTTATCACCCTCATCTTTGTTGACAGGAATAGGTTCGCCCGAAATCATTGATTCATCTATGGTGGTATGACCTTCTGTAATTAGGCCGTCCACAGGAATTTTATCACCTGGTTTAACCCGAAGGATATCTCCTTTTTGAATTTGGTCTATGGAAACTTCTTCTTCATTGCCATCAACCACGCGTATTGCTTTATTTGGTGCCAATTTCAATAGTTCTTTTACTGCCGAATTGGTTTTGCTATGTGCTCTAGCTTCTAAAACCTGACCCATTAATACTAGCGTAAGAATTACCGTTGCAGCTTCAAAATAGACGTGAACAGCACCAGACTCCGTTTTAAATTGTTCAGGAAAGAAATCAGGAAACAACATCCCAAAAACACTAAATAACCACGCCACACCTGCACCGATTCCTATGAGCGTAAACATATTGAGATTCCACGTTTTTATACTTTTATAGGCACGTTCAAAGAATATCCAAGTTGCATAGAAAACTACAGGAATAGATAACCCGAACTGAATCCAGTTCCACGATTCCTGTTCCATTATATCGTATAATGGCTTGTTAGGAATCATCTCGCTCATAGCGATTATGAAGATTGGCAGCGTAAAAGCTACAGCTATCCAAAATTTCTTGAGTAACTTTTTATAGGTCTTCTCTTCTGCAGAAAGGTCTGGCTGCATAGGCACTAAATCCATCCCGCAAATGGGACAAGCTCCCGCTTCGTCCTCAACAATTTCGGGATGCATTGGACACGTCCATTGTTCTGAAGTCGTTGCAGATAAATTCTGCTCTTCTACTAAGTCCATTCCACAGACAGGGCAATCGCCAGGTGTATCATAGGTCTTATCGCCTTCGCAATGCATTGGGCAGTAGAAAGTACCTGTTCCCTTGCCTTTCGTCTTTTCCTCTTTGGTTTCTTTTGCTTTATGATGTTCTCCTAATTTATGTATGCTATAAGAACCTCCATCATTTTGCATTGCTTTTTGAAATGTCTCAATTGGAATATGAGATTCCATTTCGATAGTTGCTTCTGATTTCTCCAAATCTACCCAAACATTAGTCACACCTTCCACTTTAGAAAGTGATTGCTCAACATGATTTCGGCAACCGTTGCAGGTCATTCCATGTATGTGATAGGTATGTTTCATTTTATTGGATATTTGAATTAAACATTCAAAATTATTCTTAATTGAAATCATTCTTTGTTCCAATTAAGGATGATGTTTATACAATTTTGTCCAATGGCTTTCTATTCCAATTTTCAATTTTTCTGTAGTCAGTCATAGACATTCCAGTAATGGATTTGAATTGCTTTGCTAAATGACTACTATTTTTATAATCGAGTTCGTACGCTATTTCCGAAAAGGTTCTATTCTTCATTTGAATGAGTTCTTTTACCTTTTCAACTTTTAATTTTATAAAGTATTTTTCAATCGTTACTTCTTGACTTCTACTGAAAGCCTTACTAATTATCGAATAGTCCTTGTTTAACTTTTCTGCTAAAAAATTGGAAAGTGTATCTCTCAATGCCCCATATTTTTGAATTTCTTGTTGCAGGTGCATTTTTACATCTGCTACCAACAATGCCTCTGGTTCATCAATCATCTCAAATCCATTTCTAGTCAATATTTCTTTTATGGCAACTATCCCCTTTTCAGCTCCCTTTGGAAATACTATCTCGCCCAAAGCAATTTTTTCTATGGAAATTGAAGCGTTTGAAAACTCACTCATCAAAACTGTTTTGCAACGGTCACAGACCATGTTCTTAACCTTAACTATCATATTCAGTTAGTGAGTATGACCATTTGCCGTATGGTCTTCGTTTTTCACCAAAGTCATTCCGCAGGTAGCACATTTACCCTCTTTATCGCTACCACTATCTTCGCAATGCATAGGGCATACGTAAGCAGAAGTATATTCCTTTCCTTGGTTCTCAGCGTTTGTTTCCGTTTCCGTTAGTCCTTCTTTTTTATTGTCTTTACATGAGACCATTGCAATTGAGGCTATTACCAACATTGCTCCTAAAACCGTTCTGAATTTTTTCATTGTTTTTGTATTTATTGAGTTATTAAATAATTGACTACCGCACTTTGCGCATAGTATGTTGTTATTGCACTTATCTGATTGATTTGAAACTTCAATTGTAGTTCTTGAATATCGAGTACATCATTAAAATCTATAGTACCGGTTTCATAATTTTTAATAAGGATTTCTTCCGCATCATTAGCTTGCTTCAAGTTTTTCTCTTGCGTGTTGTATTTAATCCTAGCCTGATTGCGTTGTGATATCGCTTGCGCAAAAGCAGACTCTAAAACATTTAGGCGACTTTCTTTTTGAGCTGTTATTTCAAGCTGTTTCAGTTCGTTCTGTTTTGAAGTAGATTTGTACTTATTATTAAAAAGAGGTACAGAAACAGAAACCATTGGCATGAAGATATCCTTCCCATTATCACTAAAACCCATATCAGGTCGCTCCGAAACTGGCACATAATCCAATCCAAAGCCAATCATAGGACTGCGTTCTGCTCGATTTAATTCTTCTGATTGCACTACGGATTCATAAAGTTTGTCATATTTGAGCAATTCTGGATTAAGCATTAAAGCGTCCTCAGCGAACACGCCATCTTCATCTGGGAGCATTAATTTTCCAAGAACAGCTACTTCTGTACTCCCATCTCGATTAAGCAATTTATTAAGGGTTGTTTGCTCGCCTAAATACCCTTCATCCAATACTTCTTTTTGCTGCTGCAACTCATTTTGCCTTATCTGCAATTTCAACACGTCTACCGCGGATGCCTTTCCAACTTCTACAGAAGTAAGTGCCAGTTTTTCATAGGTTTTCAATAACTGAATATTCTCCCCAAGTACTTTTTGTTTTTCCTTTATACCATAGAGTCTATAATAGGATTGGGAAACTGAAAGTACCAGTTTACGTTTTGCAATCACGATTTCTACATATTCTGAATCTGCCATTGCGCTCGCGTAATTTTCTCTAGCCGTAATCGTACCGAACCAAGGTAACATTTGTCTCGCCGAAAACCGAGCACGTTGCGCGCCCGTTCTAGTTTCAGGTCCACTCACAAAATAGCCTGCGCTGAATTCTGTATTGGGAATCCAGTCGGCTTCGTTCACTTTTTCCTCAGCTATATTATGACGAAGATTGTACGCCTGAATCTCAGGACTATTACCTACTGCCTCGCTAATAAATGACTGTAATTGTTGCGCGCTCCCAAAAGCAGAAACAAACAAAAAACAGATTATGATATTTATAGTTCTCATTAGTTTGCTCTTTTTAGTTTTAATTCTTCTCTCCAACTGTACAATACCGGTACAATGAAATAGGAGGTAATATCAATCACCATTCCCCCAAAAATTGGGATGGCCATTGGCATCATAATATCACTTCCCTTTCCTGTAGATGTCAATACCGGAAGTAAGGCAAGAATTGTAGTTACCGTAGTCATTAGACAAGGACGTATTCGTTTTTTCGCAGCTTCCAATGCTGAATGCCTGATACCCTTTTCATCTGTTGGTTTGTCACGGTCAAAGGTTTGTGTTAGGTAGGTTGCCATTACCACTCCGTCATCGGTAGCAATACCAAATAGTGCAATGAAACCGACCCATACTGCCACACTCAGATTGATGGTTTTCATATTGAATAGGTCACGCATGTTCTCTCCGAACAGATTGAAATTGAAGAACCAGTCTTGACCATACAACCAAATCATGATGAAACCACCTGCAAAAGCCACCGTGATTCCTGTAAAGACCATAAGTGACGTGGAAACCGATTTGAACTGGAAATACAAAATCAAGAAAATGATTGCTAGTGCTAGCGGAACCACGACAGAAAGTGTTTTCTCTGCTCGCAACTGGTTTTCATAGGTTCCAGTAAATTGATACCTGATTCCTTTAGGAACCGTTAATTCCCCAGCAGCGATTTTTTCCTTGATCAAAGCCTGGGCATTTTCTACGACATCTACTTCAGCAAAACCATCAAGCTTATCGAATAGTACATATCCGATTAGAAAGGTATCTTCACTTTTAATCACTTGTGGACCTTGCTCGTAACGTATGTCAACGAGTTCGCCCAATGGCACAGGACTTCCTTTTTCTACAGGAACATAAATCTTTTTAAGGTCTTCTTCATTGCCACGCAATTCTCTTGGGTAACGCACACGAACTCCATAACGCTCACGGCCTTCAACGGTCTGCGTCAAAGGCATTCCGCCAACAGCTACTTTTAGAACTTGCTGAACATCCATAATCGATATTCCATATCGCGCCAGTTGCTCTCGTTTAATATCAATTAATAAGTAAGGTTTACCCACAATACGGTCTGCAAAAACTGCCTGCTCTTTGACACCTTCGGCTTGTTTCAGAATAGCTTCCAATTGTAAGCCAAAGGCCTCAATTTGCGTTAAATCTTGCCCTTGGACCTTGATTCCCATAGGTGCTCGCATTCCTGTTTGCAACATTACCAATCGGGTTTCAATGGGTTGTAATTTCGGTGCGGAAGTTACCCCTGGTAATTTGGCCACCTTAACGATTTCATTCCATATATCATCTGGGTTATTAATCTCTGGTCGCCAGTTACGGTAGAATTCGCCATCGTCATCTTCAACCAAATGCTTCGAATGAATAGCAAATGGGTCTCTTAATTTATATGCGTCGTAACTAGAATTTTCACTATCTATATCCGAATTCGGGTTGATAACAAGATTACCATCTTTCAGTACAAAAAGCCCTTCTTCATTTACTTTGTAGCGTTGCTTTTTACCCTTTGTATTATGCATGTATTCAGATTTATACTGAATCATGTTTTCATACATGGATAGCGGTGCTGGGTCGAGTGCAGATTCTGTTCTTCCTGATTTTCCGACCACCGTCTCTATTTCGGGAATGGTAGCAACTGCCATATCCAGTTGTTGCAATACCCTTTTGTTTTCTTCTACACCGGCATGCGGCAAAGAGGTGGGCATTAAAAGGAACGAGCCTTCGTTCAGGGATGGCATAAATTCCTTTCCGGTGTTGTTCATAATCCAGACTCCAGAAATAAGTACCGTTGCAGGAATGATTAGGAACAAGAGTTTATTCGCTAACGCCCATTCCAAAATCTGACCATAATACCTTCTCAGCACAGAAAATATCCCTAGAACTCCAAAGCAAATTAGCGCTACAAAAATCAAGTTGATAAACACACTTCTATCAAAGCCCAACGGTCTCCAATATTCTGCCAGCAGAAAAATGATAGCAGCTGAGGATATAATAATGTTAATCCGATTTACTTTCTTCTTGTCAAGATTACCCCTTAAATTTAAAAGTCCCGTTACACCAAAAGCAATCAAAACAATCCCTAACCAATAGCCCGTGATCATTGTGATTGTCCCCAACACTATGAGCGAAATTTGAAGCACATAGCCAAACGAAGATTTTAAGTTCTTCTTTCTAAATAAATATGCCGCCAATGGTGGGATTATGAATAAGGCGATAATCAATGAAGCCGAAAGCGCCATTGTTTTTGTAAAAGCAAGGGGACGGAATAGCTTTCCTTCCGCACCGATCATCGTAAATACAGGTACAAAACTTATAATCGTTGTTAATACTGCTGTTAAGATTGCTCCAGAAACTTCAGACGTGGCATTATAGATAATTTCATTTGTAGTGTATTCCGTACCGCTTTCGCTAAAGCGCAATTTTTTATCATCCATATGCCGTATCATGTTTTCGGCTAGAATAACACCAACATCGACCATGGTGCCAATAGCAATGGCTATACCTGAAAGCGCAACTATATTGGCATCTACATTAAAGATTTTCATGGTGACAAAAACCATCAAAACTGCGACTGGTAGTAATCCAGAAATTAAGATGGATGCCCTTAAATTGAAGACCATTATGATAATTACCAAAATGGTAATTAGTATTTCTAATGTCAATGCTTCATTAAGCGTATCGAGTGTTTCTTCAATCAGCTCTGTACGGTCGTAAAAAGGAACTACGGTCAATTGAGAGGTACGTCCATCGGCCAGTACTTTTGAAGGTAGTCCATCTTTAAGTTCATCAATTTGGGCTTTTACATTCGTGATGACTTCCATTGGGTTTGCACCGTAGCGAGCAACAACGACGCCACCAACGACTTCCGCTCCTTCCTTATCCAAAATACCACGTCTGGTTGCTGGCCCAAGACTTACGTTAGCTACATCCTTAATTCGAAGTGCTGTGAAATTTTCTGAAGAAACAACTGCATTCTCTAAATCTGCAATGGTCTTGACATAGCCCAAGCCGCGAACAAGGTATTCAGCTTGGTTTATTTCTAAAGTCTGCGCTCCTATATCCTGATTGCTCTCCTTTACTGCCTTTACAATTTGGCTTAGACTTATTTTATATTGGCGCATTTTCTCAGGATTCACGTCAACTTGATATTCCTGTACATAACCACCAATAGAAGCGACCTCTGATACTCCACTAGCACCTGAAAGTGCAAATTTCACATAGTAGTCTTGAATGCTGCGTAGTTCCTGTAAATCCCATCCACCGGTTACATTTCCGTTTTCGTCGCGTCCTTCTAAAGTATACCAATAAATTTGACCTAATCCTGTTGCATCGGGACCCAGAGCTGGATTTAAACCTTCTGGCAATAGATTGGCCGGCAATGAATTTAGCTTTTCTAAAATCCGACTACGTGACCAATAGAACTCGATGTCCTCCTCAAAAATGATATAGATGCTCGAAAAACCGAACATAGAAGAACTACGGATAGTTTTTACCCCTGGTATACCAAGCAAAGAAGTAGTTAACGGATACGTAATTTGGTCCTCAATATCCTGTGGAGAACGGCCTTCCCATTTCGTAAAAACAATTTGTTGGTTCTCTCCAATATCCGGAATAGCATCTACTGCTACGGGGTTTGAAGGCAGAAAGCTTGTATTCCAACCAAACGGTGCATTTATGATACCCCAACCTACAAATAAGGCGAGCATTAATACTGCAACGAGTTTGTTCTCGATAAGGAATTTGATAGCTTTATTAAGCATGTGATTTGATAATTAAACAGTTATGAAAGACTTGAAATTCTAAAAAACAGAAAAACAAACACAACAAATTGAGCCCTAAACGATAGCTATCGCAGGGCGTAATTAATACTGTCTAATAATCAAATAAGGAAAGTCTGGTCTAAAATTTGAACATCCCGAAGTAAGGGAGGTGGCACATAATCTCTAAAAGGAACTATATTTTCGTCTGCCTCTTTGTAAAGATTTATAAAGGAATACGTAAAAGAAAAAACAAATTGTTGCTGTTCAAAAGTTAGGTTGTCGAATGAGATTTTTAAATCGTCTTGACCCTCAAATGTAACTTCAATATCGGAACAACAGTTCGTCTCGGTCTCCATTTCCATGATTTCACAGGAACTTGAGTCTTTCGACTTTACTGCTTTCATCATGCAAGTGTCTACCTTATCGAACATACTGAAATCTACCAAATGGTCACCACAGTAATGCATATCCACAGAGAAGGACATGGTAGATAATAGCACAATAAGTGCCATTGACATAGAGATGATTTTATGTAGCGCTTCTTTCATTTGAATTACAAAATTACAAAAATATTAAATGGTAGTCATTTGTTTAACAGAAGTTTAAAAAGTCTATCATAAAAGGAAGGTTCTTTGAGACTTTCCCTTTTTCATCAATCAGTTCTATTAACTGGCCGCTAAATAGCGGCTACTAATTTAACGGATTAATGTATTTAAGCAAATGCTAAAATACATATCTTTGCCTTATGGGAAAACAGATATGTATCCGATTGGAAGCGGACGCAAAACAGATAATGGACTGTAGGTCTTCTATAGACGAGTTGGACAATTCACTAAGCTCCGTTTCAGAAGTTCTAAACTTGGCAGGAAACAAGGTTCGGCTCCAAATTCTCTTTTTGCTTGAACAAGAAGAAAGACTCTGTGTTTGTGATTTAAGTGATATACTCCAAATGAATGTATCTGCAATTTCACAACACCTTAGAAAGCTAAAGGATAGAGATTTGGTCTACACTACAAAAGAAGCGCAGACGATTTTTTATGCTCTTAATAAGGATAGGTCAGCAATATTGAGTCCAATTCTCGATTTATTGACAAAGGAAAATTTAACGGTATGATTGGAAATAAAAAAATAATCGGGACATCTATTCTAGCAGCTCTGACAGCATCTATCTGCTGTATCACACCCGTGCTTACAGTATTGGCAGGAAGTATGGGTTTAGCGTCAACCTTTTCTTGGATAGAACCTTTTAGACCTTATTTAATCGGTTTTACTGTATTGGTTCTAGCCTTTGCATGGTACCAAAAATTCAAGCCCAAATCGGCCGCCGAAATTGATTGTGAATGTGATGATGAGAAGCCCAAGTTCATTAATTCCAAGGGATTTTTGTTTTTGATAACATTATTTGTCGGTGTGATGTTGGCCTTTCCTTATTACTCCCATATTTTTTATTCTTCTCCTGAAACAAATAAGGAAATCGTGTATGTAGAGCAATCGAATGTAAAGGAAATCAGGGTAACTATTGAAGGAATGACCTGCACGGGTTGCGAAGCACATATCGAAAACGAGGTAAACAAACTCGACGGCATACTAAAAGTCGATGCAGATTACGAAGCGGCGAATACAATCGTAAAATACGATAAAACCAAGGTCGACCTTCAAAAGGTAGAAACTGCCATATTAAGTACTGGATACAAAATAGTCAAATAATGGAAGTACAGTTAGAATCTACGATTATATGCCCCGAATGTGGACATAAGGCGAAAGAGGAAATGCCCACAACGGCATGCCAGTTTTTCTACGAATGCGCGAATTGCAAAACCCTGCTAAAGCCTAAAAAGGGTGATTGTTGTGTTTATTGTTCCTATGGAACTGTTGCTTGCCCACCAATTCAGGAAAATAAAAGTTGCTGTTAATTGGCATGAAGAAGACAATATTTATAATTCCTAAAATGGACTGTCCGTCAGAGGAAAACCTAATCCGAATGAAACTCGACGGAATTTCAAGCATTGCGAATTTGGACTTTGACATTGCTAACCGAAAATTAACTGTTTTTCATAGCGGAGAAATCGACCAAATCGAAAAGTCTGTTACTGAGCTGAATTTAGGCGGAAAGAAAATCTCTACAGAGCAGACCGACCAAACGGAATTTAAAGAAAATACAAGCCAAAAAAAGCTACTTTGGTCTGTACTTATAATCAATTTTGCTTTTTTCATCATCGAAATGACAACAGGTCTGGTTTCAAAATCTATGGGGCTTGTTGCCGATAGTTTGGATATGCTTGCAGACAGTTTCGTTTATGGGATTAGTTTATTTGCGGTTGGCGGAACTCTGATTAAGAAAAAGCGGATTGCAAAACTTGCCGGTTATTTTCAAATCATACTTGCGATTATGGGGTTTGTAGAAGTTTTAAGGAGATTTTTCGGAGAAGAGAAACTTCCTGATTTCTCAACAATGATTATCGTTTCGATTTTTGCTCTTATCGCAAACGGAATTTGTCTTTATATTTTACAAAAATCAAAAAGCAAAGAAGAGGCGCATATGAAAGCAAGTATGATTTTTACTTCAAATGACGTTATTATCAATGTGGGAGTAATAATCGCTGGCCTTTTGGTAAATTGGTTGAGTTCGAACAAACCTGATTTGATAATAGGTACAATCGTTTTTGCTTTGGTAATACAAGGTGCGTTTCGAATACTGAAATTGAGTAAGTGAGCGGAAAGCAATTAGCACAAAAAGCCGACAATCCTATTAAATCAATATTTTTAATATCCGACTGAAGCAGTAATAATACAATCTTCGATTTTATTCTACATGTCATCAATTATTTAGGACTACCCCAATGTTTATGGGGAAAGTGACATACTGTATCGGGAAATAAATTAATCTATTGATTTCATTTTTCAGTTATTTAAGTTTCAGGATGTGATTTTAGTTTATTATCTCCATAAAGTAAGATCAGAACAGCCTATCTTCCTAACTGCAATTGCAAACAGCCATTTGGTGCAATGGTTATGCTTCCAGACCAACTTAATCCGGAGCAAGAAGCGGTATACGTGTAATTACCAGGAGTCAAGTTGTCGAAATTTCCTCCGGAATTTGTATTGTCACAATCAGGAGCACTATTAAAGAAGCCTGTAATGACCGATGAGCCCCGTCCGGATAAATCGACGGTTATATTTCCACAACCAAAATCTTCCGCCACCCAGAATTTCACGCTGCCCGGAGCGTCATTTCCATCGGATCCGTTGGCCAATAGAACATTGGTACACGATCCATTGGAAATCCCAACCGTCCCTGACCATTGTTGTCCGTTGCAACTTGCGGTATAATTATATGTCCCTTCTACTAAGTCATTGAAATTAGCTGTGCCATTGGTACCACAATTAGGAGCTTGACCAAAAAAACTTGTAATAGTCCCACTTCCTACACCAGTAAGAGTTACGTCTATCGGCCCACAACCGTAATCCCCGTTGGCCCAAAAAATAACATCTCCCTTTCCTCCTCCAGATGTATCGTTATCCTTTAATTCAATTCTAACACACTCCCCAAAATCAGCTGATAAGCTTCCGGTCCAAATTTTTCCACTGCATTCAGCCCTATAAAAATAACTATTAAAGGGGGATAGGCTGCTAAATGTAGCCGCTCCAGTCGCTCCGCACTCAGGGGCTTGGTTAAAAAAACTAGTGATTGTTTTGGATTGTCCTCCAATTGGGACGCCATCAATGGCACCTACCCCTACCCTTACATCAATTGGACCACACCCTAAATCTTCAGCTACCCAAAAAACTGCGCTTCCAAAGGTAGAGGGATTTTCGTCATCTGGGTCTTCCCCTCCAATGGGATCATCCACTAAAATGTCCAAAAAAACCGGAAAACATCCATCATCATCTATTGTAAAAGTGCCGGACACCTCATTGTTGTCACAAAAAGCGCTGTAATTATAGGTGCCTTCCCTAAGGTTTCGAAATGTTGCTCCCCCATCACCACAAAACGGTGTTGTCGGACTAAAATCCTGTTCTGTTATGGTCTGACTTGCAAAACCATCCACATTAACAGTAATAAACCCGCAGTTCGAGGGCTTTCTTACAAAAAAGATAACATCTGCAAATTTATCTTCCTCCACAATGTCGTCAGGTTTACATGAAATAAAGCATACCGACATAATGAAAAGACAAACGAAAGGTTTTATCGTTTTTGCCAATACCGCTTTAAATCTTTTATGATTTACACTGGAAAATCCCGATTCAGATCTTATTGAAGTAGGTACTACTTGAAAACCGTGTAAATTTCTTTTTTGATTTTCAAATAATTTTGATCGTTGTCGTCGCAGTTTTAACATGGATTGATTATTTACTTCTTGTTCCAACCAATATTAAACCTTTATGAAAAGCAATGAAATACCCCCTAATGCGTATTTTTTTACAAAAGCATGCAATTCATCGGTAAAAGTTTGTCTTTTGTCGAGCTGTCAGAAAATCCCTTTGCGCTGACAAAATTCCGTTTTTGTTCGAACGGTTGTTTATCCGCAGCATGTTTTTAGGGTGAGTGGCGGTCTTTAATTTATTCTTTGGTTGGTAATATTTTATACTTTTGGGAGTTTTGAAGTCAAAAAGAAGGGCTCCCTAACAAAGAAACTGATATAAACTTGGCGCGGTTGATCGGTTATCTCTGGAGAAGCAGGAAAATCGATCCATGAAGTCGACAAGAATTAAGAAGAAAAAATTCTCGGTACTTTTTGACAAGTACTACAAAGGGCTTTTTAACTATGCCTTTAAAGTCGTCCGGGAGAAGCATATTGCCGAGGAACTGGTGCAGGAAAGCTTTGTTAAGCTTTGGGAAAATTTTGAAAATATAAAAGAAGGGGAACGGACCATAGAATCTTACCTCATCAAAATCCTGAAAAACAAGGTCATCGACAACCACCGAAAAAGCCTGGTTCAAGAAAAACACCTAAACCTATATCAGTTCAATGCCGAATTCGTCACCGATCTGGATAACCAATGGGAGCTGCAAAAGGAAATAGAGCGCATCTATACCTCCCTACCACCGAAAACGACGGAGATCTTTAAGCTCTCCCGCGATAAGGGATATACCTATCCGGAAATAGCCTCTTTGAAGAATATCTCTATCAAAACCGTCGAATCCCATATTTCCAAAGCACTGAATGCGTTCCGGAAAGGGCTCCAAGATTATCTGTGAAATAGGGTACTGCTATCCGACAAACGTCTTATAGTAAAGACCCGATTATGAAAGACCGTAGAGTTAAGGAAGCAGACATTTGGGCTTATGTTGGCAAAAGTGCGGACGTGGCCACGCAAATGAAGGTTGAGCGTTGGAGGGAATCAACCGATTACAATGCAGATCTCTACAATTCCATTGTTGCCCTTTATGGGGCAACCGGAGAAAATCCCTCCGCCAGTGCAATCGATATCGAGGCCCAGAAATCCAAATTCTTTGACTCCGTTGAGCCCCCACTTGGGAAAAGTGGAAACAAACAAAAGTATCTGAAGTACGCCGTCGCGGTGATATTGCTCATATCAGTGGCCAGTGTGGTCTACCAAAACCTATCCAAGGGCATTATTACCATTGAAACCACATATGCGGAGGAAAAACAGGTTGGGCTTTCCGATGGGTCCGTAGTCCGGTTGAATGCCGCCAGCAAAATTTCGTACCACAAAGATGCACCCAGAACAATCCAATTGGAAGGGGAAGCCTTTTTTGAAGTCTCAAAAGACAAGGAACATCCCTTTACGGTGGAGACTCCCGATCATGTGATCATAAAGGCCTTGGGTACAAGTTTTAATGTCAAAGCCTATCCAAAAAGCGCTTTTTCGGAAACCACGCTCCTAACGGGGAAAGTAGAGGTAACCGCTAAAGACTATTTTGAAGGGAACATTATCATGCTGCCAAATGACCATGTTAGAATTGTCAAGACGGATGGAATGCCCATTAAAACTACAGTTCACAACAAGCAAGATGTTTTGGCCTGGAGAGAGGGCAAAATTCGATTTGGGAATATGACCTTTGCAAATATCGCAAATGACCTGGGCAATCAATTCAATATAAGACTCGTATTTGAAAATGAGGCAATCGCCAAATCCAGATTTACCGCCTCTTTCGACAGATCGACCCCCGTAGAAGAAATTTTGGAGGTTCTTAAGGCTTCCAAGAATTTTAAGTACAACCTAAACCAAGAAACCAATGAGTGGATAATAAAATAAAAAAGTGGGAAAATTGGAGCTTTCCCACCTAAACAATGTCAATAGAGACCAATCGCCTAAGATTCGTACTAATTAACATCTTTCAAATTTATGAAAATAAAGCAAATTATTGTTTCATTAAGGTTGAAACACATTTCCAAAAGAAATCTTTTTTTAATGAAACTGTCATGCACCCTTTATCTGGTTTGCTGTTTCCAGCTTCTAGCCTTAAAAAGCTTTTCCCAAAATAACGTCACTTTAAAACTTAAAAACACTTCCCTGCAAACGATCCTGAATGAAATAGAGGTGCAGACCTCCTACAACTTTGTTTTTAACAACGATGAAATCAACATTCATCAAAAATATAACATTGACGTTCTAGAAAATGACATTGAGCCAACACTAGGTTCGCTGTTCGGCGGAACAAGCATATTGTACCGGTTTCGGGGGAAACATATAATTCTGTCAAAACGGAAACCCGAGCAGGAGAGCCATACCCTGAGCGGCACCATAAGCGATGCCTCGTCCGGAGAAACCCTACTGGGAGCGAACGTCCAGGTTATCGGGGGCGACAAAGGAACGGTCTCCAATGAATATGGGTTTTACTCCCTTACCCTGCCCCAGGGAAGCTATACCATCCAAGTTTCCTATTTGGGGTATGCTACCCTAGAAAAGAAAATTGACTTGACCAGTGCCCTAAAAAGAAATTTTGAACTGCCCCATTCTTCAAATGCCTTGAACGAAGTGGTTGTCACTTCCAATTTGAAAAGCAAAAGTCAGGTTCGCAACGTTTGGTCCGGGGTAAACAATTTAAAGGCACAGGATATCAAACAGCTGCCCGCATTTTTCGGGGAACCGGATATTACCCGGGCCATCTTGACCCAGCCAGGTGTGACATCGGTTGGAGAGGGTACCACAGGTTTTAACGTAAGGGGGGGGAATATTGATCAGAACCTTATTCTACTGGATGAGGCACCGCTATACGTATCATCACATCTGTGGGGACTTTTTTCGGTGGTGAATGCCGATGCCATAAAAGATATGACCCTTTACAAGGGAGGTATTCCGGCGCGCTACGGAGGAAGGGCTTCCGCTGTTTTGGATATTCGGCAAAAGGAGGGCAACGCCAAGGAATTTAAGGGAGAAGGAGGTCTCGGAACCTTGTTTTCAAGACTAACCCTGGAAGGGCCGGTAGTCAAGGACGAGTTGAATTTTTTGGTCTCCGGCCGGCGATCATATTTTGATCTCTTTTTTCCACTTTTGGGGAAAGATTTTGAAAACACCAAATTGTTTTTCTATGATTTGAACACCAAATTATCATGGAGGCCCAATAAAAATAACAAGCTTTTCCTCTCAGGGTATTTTGGGGCAGATGTTCTGCAGCTTGATGATACGATCGGTGACAGTGATCCCGACGCACCGAATACCTCCATAGATTTTCGATGGAACAGCGCGACCACTACTATACGCTGGAACCACCTTTTCTCGGATAAACTGTTTATGAACCTTTCCGGAGTGTACAGCAGTTATAAATATGCCCTAGCCTCGGAAAACGATAGCGGGGGGTTTATCAGTGGTGCAGGAACTTTTAAGTGGAATTCGGGAGTGGAGAACTGGATCGTAAAGCCCGATTTCACCTATTTTGCCAATCCCAATACCAAAATGAGGTTTGGAATCAACAGTACAATGTACAAATTTACCCCGGCAAAATTATCCAGTGGGGAAGCCGGTTTAAACCCCAAAGACCTTGATGTGGACAATGGCCTCGAAATAGCTCCTTATTATGAACTCGAAAAAACCTGGGGCGGTTTTGCGCTAAACCTTGGAATGCGTTATTCCTGGTTCGGGAATATTGGGCCCAATACCGTTTCCCTTTACGATCCGGACTTTCCCCGGACCGTAAATACCATTACCGATACAAAGGTGTACAAAAAGCGTGATGTTGTCAAAAGCTATTCCGGTCTTGAGCCCCGCCTTTCCCTGAAGTACAACTTCGGTGACAGAAAGGCCCTTAAACTGGGGTACAACAGAACATTTCAGTACATCCACCTAATATCAAACACGGCCGCAGCATTGCCCTTTGACATTTGGAAACCTTCGGGAACCTATATAAAGCCCCTGGAAGTTAATCAGATATCGGGCGGGTACGCATACGATACCCCGGATAAAAATTACAATCTATCCGTTGAAGGGTATTACAAAACTTTTAAAAACTTTGTGGAATATAAAAACGGAGCGGATTTGTTCATCAATGGGAACATAGAGACCCAACTGCTTCCGGCCGAAGGATATGCCTATGGGCTGGAATTGGGGTTCCATAAAAATTCGGGCAGGTTAACAGGTAATCTTAACTATACCTATTCCGTTTCCAAGCGAAGGACCACCAGTGCGTTCAATACGGAAAACATAAATAATGGAAACTACTACCCCTCCAACTACGATAGGCCCCATCTGTTAAACGCGTCCGCCAGTTATCATTTGGCAAAGAAATGGGACTTGGGTGTTTTCTTTACCTATCAAACAGGTCGACCCACTACCGTGCCGACCGGCAGGTTAATTTTTGATGAAAATCCTTATTTGACCTATTCCGATAGAAATGCGTTTCGAATTCCGGACACCCACAGAATGGATATTTCCCTTACCTATAAGCCCGCCGGAAATCCAAATACCAAATGGCAGGGCAATTGGAACTTTGGAGTCTATAACCTCTACGGAAGTCCCAATGCTTTTTCCGTGTTTTCAACCTTCCAGAACAACGAATTAAAGACGTTTAAATTTTCGGTATTGGGGGCTCCAGTACCTTTTATAGCGTATAATTTTAAATTTTAAACTCATGAGACCACTATATAAAATAGCAGCACACATCTCCTTTTTCCTTTTGCTCGCAAGCTGCGTAAGCGAGGTTCCCAATGCCTCCAATTTTGAACCCCAAGTATTCATTGCCGGGTTTCTTACGAATGGTACGGCCCATGTCACCATTAAAATACAGCGGACGGTCCCCACGGACAGCCAAAATTTGAATCCCATAAACGATGCCCAAATTTCATTGTTCACCAAAGAACCGGCGGGAGATAGCGAATTGATCACAGGTTCATTTGATGTTACGAATGGTACGTACAGGAGTTCGGATATGGTAACTTCCATTGAGGGGAACATGTACTGGGTGGAAATAACATTGTCGGATGGAACCAAGTTTGTTTCAGATAGGGAGGCTCTAAAACCGGCCATAACCATTAACGATATTGAAATAACAACTGAATTGAACCGAGTCATTTTTACCGATCCTGCTGATGATACCAATTTTTATTTGATCAATTTTCTTTTTTATAGAAATGGCACTTTGGACCTTAAAGTAAATGAACTTACCAATGACGTTCTTTTCAATGGGAACAACAATGCCACTTTTGATTCAACAGAATTTCTTGTTGAGAACCCACAGGAGGTACGTGCAAGCATTTCAAATCTAAACTTTAACACATACCAGTTTTACCTCAATCAATTTGCGCAGTTTGAGAATCAAATTGTCAACGCGGGCAGTGAGGAGGATCCCGGTCAATTATTTTTGCCCCCTCCCGCCAACTTGACCGGCAACATAACGAACACAACTGGCCATACCAGGGCCCTTGGCTTTTTTGGGGTTCAAAGTACCACCGAATTCGTTAAGCGGTTTTAGGCCTTTTTTGGTACCATTTCGTATTCCGGCTACCTACCCCAACTTACCGGGAACTTTATCAGATCGTTTATCCTGACCTGCTGCTGGGTCTCTATCGATCTTGCCGCGGCTATGCCAATAAGACTTGATAACAAGCCTGAACGGGAATCGGCGATTTGGTTCAATTCATCTGTTTGGTCCGGCAAAAACAGCTTTTCCCTCAATTTATGATCCGCACCGCCATGTACGCCTTCTCCCGATTGGATTCCAAAAGTCCTCGTTTTTCCAAAATTCTTAGTTATCCGGACCTCAGCGGCATTTGGCACTTCCCAAGGTTGTCTGTGGTAACTCCGTATTTCCAATCGTCCCTTTTCACAGTTAAAGGCTATCAACTGTCCTTCGTAGGGCATATAGGAATTCAGGGAATAGCTTAGGAGCACATCATTAGCATACTTCACCTCCACCGTCATCGAGTCATAGGCATCTATTTCGTTATCCCATACACAACCATCCCTGAGGTACCCATCTTCCTTCTCCCCGGACAGGTAAAACCCCTTGTCCTCGTACTTATGGATATCCCAAAAGAAATCGCACTTTGATCGGAAGGAACAGCTTCGGCAGTTTTTTCCCCTAAAAGCATTGTTCTTTCCATAGAAGGCCAATTTTCCAAATGCATTTACCGTTTCGGGCTCTGAATCCAGCCACCAGTTCATCTTGTCAAAATGATGCGAGGCCTTATGCACCAATAAACTGCCCGAGAATTTGTTTTTCCCGTGCCATCTTCGATAATAGGAGGCTCCATGGTCTATGTCCAAGTACTCCTGAAATTCCGCGGAAAGGACTTTGCCCAATTCCCCGGACAAGAGGATCTTCTTTATCCTTTCCGCCTCGTTACCAAATCTTGCATTGAAGGTAGTGGTGATCTTTTTACCTGTCCTGATCTCGGTATCCACAATATGCTGCCCTTGGACTTCATCGGTGACCAAAGGTTTTTCACATAGTACATCGCAACCCAATTCCATTGCCCGAACGATGTACTTCCCATGAAAACAATCCGTTGTTCCGATTACGATCGTATCCGGTTTCGTTTCCTTGACCATTTTATCAAAATCCGAGGAATGGTAGGTGGGTGCTTTTGTTCCGATATGGCCTTTTGCATAGGACAAGCGTCCCTTGTTTATATCGCACAGGGCCACCAGTTCAATATATTCCCCATAGCGGTCTACAATAGGTTTCGCCCAAGCGTTGCTGCCCCGTGTACCGGTCCCGACCAAGGCATATCTTTTTTTGCTTGGGACCGATGGTGCACCGACTTCGGAAAAACCCACCATCGGTGTTACTATTGGAGCGGCAACCGCCGCCATTGTGGTCGTTTTGATAAATTTTCTTCTATCCACCTTTTCACTTGCGCCCATACTTTTTCTTTATCATTTGGTTAACCATTTATCAAACCAGTCGAACGCATCCGCCTGCATCTCTGAATCGAACTTATGCCCGCCATCGTAAAACCTGGTCTGGTATTTTTCACTGCTTCCCGCTTTTTTGTAGACCTCTGCCAAGATTTCGTCGGCTTTTTTCATTTCGGAAAGCGTATATAGATCGTCTTGATTATTGCTTTGAACCAAAGTTGGTAAGGGCACCCGCAGTCCCAATATTTCGGGGAAGTCCAAATATCTTGGCAAACTAGGCACAAAGGCCATCCAGGTATGCGTGTAGGATTTGTGCAATACAAAGTCCTTCCATGTAGACATGAACCCAACGCAGACCGCACATTTTATCCTAGCATCCATTCCACCTAAAAATACCGTTCGCAAACCACCCCCGGAAAGTCCGCCGCAACCTATTCGTTCTTGATCCACGTCGGGCCTTTTCGACAGCACATCCAAAGCTATCCTATCTTCTGACAATACCATTCCCGCTAAGGTGGTGCCCGCACAGAACAGTGATTCTGCCATGACCTCTTCATGATTGCCCGCCCATTGGTTGTAGGCATGGACATTTTCTATTTTATCCGGATCATCATCATTCCTTTCACCTATTTTAAGAGATCCCCAGCTTATTCCCTTGACATCTTTATAATACACCCTTCTACTGCCAAAAGAAAAGGCATCGTGCACCAGGACCACGTACCCCCTCTTGGCAATTTCATTGGCCCAGGCCATTCCTTCATAATCATTTTTTTGATGCTCCGCTATCAATGGGTGTACCTCATCGGAAACTTTTGTTATTTTTCGCCTGCCGAAATATTTTTTGCCCCCATGATCGTGCAGTGCCAAAATTCCTGGCAGGGGCCTTTTAGCACCCTCGGGCTTTAGTAGAATCGCCTTTGTTGCCCTGCCATAAGGCAGTTGCCATGACAGTTCCTCTATCTCCAGCCCATCGTAAAGATACTTTCGTTCTACAACGACTTTGCTGTTTTCCTTAATTTCTGGCGGTGCCATAAGTTCTTTGGCCTTGGCCACCGCTTGTTCCCTCCATTCTTCGATGACGGACCATTCCTTATTTCTATACGATAATTTGGGAGGATCTTTTAGCAATGAGGCCGCCCATTCCCCATATCCGCCAATAATGCTCCTTGGACCATCACCAAAAGAAGTGCCCGTATTTCCAGAAACCAATGGATTCAACGATGTCCCCATAACCGTTGGCATCAAGGGAATACCGGCTGACGCAATTGCCGTCTTACCCATAAAGGTCCTTCGGGAATTTGCCACGGGGCTGCTTTTACCATCGTTTTTTGTTTTCTTCCCCATATTTTCAACTTTTTGTGCTATTGATTTGATATGGCCTTAGCCGTCTATTTTTTTTCATCCTCATATACCAGGGTACCCGCTACAATGGTCTTCCTTACTTTCATCTTGTTGTTCTCCATATTGAACAGCACTAAATCCGCCCTTTTTCCCGGTCTTATTTCTCCCCTGTCCACCAAACCGAGTAATCCCGCAGGGTTTCTACTGGCCATATGAATCGCATCTGCCAAAGAACACTGGGTAAAGGAAATCATATTCTCTATTCCCTTTGTTATTAAAAAAGAGGCCCCTGCAAGTACGTTTTGGGAGGGCATCATTACTTTGCCCTCAGGGGTTACGACCACCTCACTGCCAAAATCCCGATACGTTCCCGCTGGCATGCCGGCCAAGCGGATGACATCTGAGACCAAAATGGTGTTTTCAGGGCCCTTGACCTTGTAGAAGGTCCTTACCTCTTCGGGGCGTAAATGAAACCCGTCCACAATGATGCTTGCCGCCAAACGATCGTCCGCCAATTGAGCCCAAAGGGGGTTATCATGCCTATGGATCATATTGGCGCAGCCATTGCCCAAATGCGTACTCACGGACGCGCCCGCATCCACAGCTTCCTGTATGATCTCGGCCGAGCCATTGTGATGGCCCAAGGCCACAACAATACCCTTCTGCCTACATTTTTTGATAAAATCGATCGCACCTTCCAATTCTGGAGCGATCGTAATCTCCAAAATTTTACCGTTGGACGCTTCATACCACACTTCAAATTCCTTCCAGTCCGGTTTTCGAATCCATTTTGGGTTATGTGCCCCCCTAAATCCTTCTACCGGGGAGATGTAAGGGCCTTCCACATGAAACCCTGGGACAGAGAGTCCAATTTCCGGATCTTCCGTAGCTTCAGCCAGAACTGCAAAATTCCTGAGCATGCGATCCGAATCGTTCGTGGTAAGTGTGGGCAGGTAGGTCGTTATACCATGCTCCCAAAATTTTCGGGTTATTTTTCTTACCTGGGCCACCGTTAGATCCTCCCCTACAAAGGAATGGGAAATATATCCGTTTACCTGATGGTCTACAAAACCCGGAGCGATATAGGTTGCCGCAAGTGCAGGATCGCTAAGTTTCCCTTTTCTCGTGATTCCTGTAATGACCCCGCCTTTCATGTCAATTGAAATCGGTTGTCCATCGAGATAAAAAATTCCTTCAATTGTTTTTACAGTATCCGCTTCCTGTGCCCAAAGACCCGAAAAACATACAAAAACCATTAGCAATCCCGTAACATGTCCCATAAACTATATTTTGCCCTTTGTAAAATTCACTTCTTCTTAAAGATAAGCTGTATGCCCTGTAATCCCTTATCTCCTAAGGAAAATTTTGTTCAAGTAAGGTGTTGCTTGGAGTCTACGGTCATTTCCCAACCAAAAAAGACACAGCACATGACCGTGCTGTGCCTTTTAAAAACTAACAAACTAACACTAACTGTACCATTTATACTTTTTGATAGCGCCCGTATCGCAATCTTTATCCCATCTTAGATCCAAGTAGACCTTAAGGTCGTTCAAAGCCATTGACATTTCCTGGATACAAAGAACTTGGCTGAAGTCCTTTTTTACCTATTACTCCATTAATTCTGAACCCAGGGCGTATCCCTGGTCGGCAATGGGTCACCGACAAACGGATAGGGCACGGTTGGATTGGCGTCCCACCAAACTTTGGAAAGCTTGCTATCGCCCCCTTGAAGACCAGCGGCGGCGGCTTCATAATTGACCCCGTTGATCGTCTGTTCAATATTGGGCCAGGGCATCCTTCTCGGAACAACCCCCTTAAGGTCGTTTTCATCCGGACCGATCTGCAAGATCGGATAACCGGTTCTTCTCCATTCTGCCCAATTTTCATATTCAAGAGGATAAAGCGCTATGTTCTTTTGCACCATGATCTGTTCCAGTTGTTCTTCCATGGAGCCCGATAACACAGCAATGGGAGAGTTTAGGAAGGCATCGCTTTCGGTTGTGGTGATTTCTTTGTGGGACAGCAATAAATCAATATCATCACTCGACCAATCCGGGTAGATGATGCCTATTAAATCCGGCAATTGCGGTTTGGCGTTTTCATAAAAATCTTTTGCCCAATCCATCGATGCCTCTATACCCTTTTTATAGTACTCTTGGGCATTGCCATCTTTGAGGCCGACCAAGGCGGCTTCGGAGAGCGCAAAATAAACTTCGGAGGAGCGCAATACCGGAACCTCGATTTCCTGTACGTACCACAGGTCACTAATTTTGGAGGAGGTATCTTGGTCCCATGGCAATTTATATTCAATGGGCACCAGCCCCAGTACGGGATGGCCCCGGTACCCAAAATAATCCAGGTCCGGGTCATCTCCGGGAAAACTGGCTTTGGCGGTATCTGCCATTATCTTAACGCGCGGGTCGTTGTATTCGTCCATTTTGTTTATGATCGCTCCCGCCGTCTTTTTTACAAGATTGGATCGGTCCTTTAGTACTTCGTTGTAGAAAATATTGAAATTGTCCTGTACATCGCTGGCAGTGTACAGGGAAGCGTCGTCTTCCCTTGCCAAGATCAGATCGGACTCTTGCAGATCGCCCATGTTTGTTTTTGCCATTTCGACATCAACATATCGTACCCGTAAAGCGAGGCGCAACCTGAGCGAATTGGCAAATTTTCTCCATTTAGCTACATCACCTTTATAAATCAAATCGGCCGACCCAAAACTTTCTTTGGAAATATCGAGAGAGGCGGTAGCTTCCTTTAGTTCCTTGAAGAAATCCTCATAAATGCTTTTTTGCGAGTCGTATTTTGGGGTCGACACCACCTCATCTGGGGGCAAGCTGGATTCAAAATAGGGTACATCGCCATAGGTATCGGTAAGTTTGGCGAAAGCCCATACTTTCATGATTCTTGCGATAGCGGTCTTATTGACCAGATCGGCATCCTCTTTTGTAAGCCGGATGATTTCCGAAAGGTTATTCGTGAAATTTTGATAGGTATCGTTCCACAGTTCTGGAGCATCGCTCTCGTTAAACGGACTATTGGAACTCGAATAGGATATTCCACTATAGTTCCCTATGGTTCCCGTTCCATTAAGCGAACTCTCCTTTATGGCACGGACTTGGACAAGTGTCAACATAAGGTTTACATCGACCAAATCCTCGGTTACCAGGTCATTTGCTGTATTCAAGCTTTCAAAATCGTCCGTACACGAACAATTGGCGAGGAGTGTTATTGAAAAAACAAAAATATATTGTATGTGCTTATCTATTTTCATGGTTCATTTTTTTGTTAAAAAGTAAGATTGACATTGAGTCCGAACGATCGTGTGGTCGGCATGGATAGGCCCTCTATTCCCCTGGCGCCGGGAGCGGTGCTCGGAGCAGATTCCGGTGATATTCCCATGTTCTGCATGTGCTCTTCCAGATAAAACAGATTCCTTCCGACCAGGGTAAAGCGGAGACTATTGAACATCGAATTTTTTAGAATTTTGGAAGGAACATCATAGCCCAAGGTTACTTCCCGCAACATGATGTAACTGGCATCCAACACAAATTCCTCACCAATACCCGACCAGGCCCTATTGGCCCAATAGGTTTGGCCATCCACCGCTTTGGTGTTTTCCTCATAACCGGTAACATTACCGTTCGCGTCCAAAACCTCTACCACTCCATCCAGCACCCCTACATAGGGTAGTTGGGCACCGTTATCATCCGTATCTCGTGGCCGCCTACCCTCTTCTGTAAAAAGACCCGTACCCTTTGCGACCATCTGGAATTTTGTTCTTGAAGACATTTCACCGCCTTGGACAAAATCGACCAGAACGTTCATCGAAAAACCTTTGTACGAAAAGGAGTTATTTAAACCACCTATCCAGTCCGGGGTAATATTTCCGAGTATACTTTTTTCGGATTCCGCCTGATGGCCGCCGCCCGATCCAATTATTTTTCTTCCATCGGGGCTTCGCTTGTATTTATAGCCTATGATATTTCCAAACGCTTCCCCAACCCTTGCCTCTATATCGTTGGGCACGTTGTCTATGAGCAGTAGGGTTTCAATATTGGGTGCCAGCTCGACCACTTTCGATTTGTTTTTTGAATAGTTAAAACCCAAATCCCAGTTAAAACCGCTATTTGAACGAAATATCCCCGCATTGAAGGTCAGTTCAACACCTGAGTTTTTTATTTCACCCGCGTTGATAACAGAGGTTTGGTACCCGCTGCTGTTGCTTATTTGAATGGGAAGGATTTGATCTTTTGTTTTACTGTCATAATAGGTCATATCCACTCCGATCCTATTTTTGAACAATCGGAGATCAAAGCCAAGCTCGACCGATTCCGTAAGTTCGTTCTTAAGATTAAGGGCCGGTAGTTGTGAAGGGGCACTGGCATAGCCTTGACCATTGAACCCTGTGGTGAAGGAATTGTATCCCGCAAGCGTCAGGTAGGGGTCCGAATCGTTACCGACCTGTGCCCACGAGCCCCGGAGCTTACCAAAGGTGACCATGTCAGAATTAATTTTAAGGGCATCTGTAAATACCCAACTGAGGCCAATTGATGGATAGAAAAATGAGTAGTTGCCCTTGCCCAGTGTGGAAGACCAATCGTTTCTGCCCGTGATGTCGACGAACAGGTAATTTTTATAGGACAGTTGTCCCATAGCATAAAGTGATTGGATTTCCTTTTCACGAAGAGCGCTCGATGGGCGAATGTCAACGGCGTTGGATACATTATAGACTCCCGGGACTTTTAAATTACGGGCATCCAAATTTGTAGACGAATTGTATTGTGTCAATTGATTTCCCCCAACGGAAAATGACGCCGAAAAATTATCCGATAAACTTCCGTTTGCGGTCAAGAGGAAATCTGAGTTCAATTCTTTTGAACTTAGACTGGCTTGCGTGAACCTTCCGCTTACATTGGGGGCTTTGGCGCCAACCGGCCAAATATTCTTTCTCTCGTCCGTAAAATAATCAATCCCCGACCTAACCGATAAGCTAAGCCATTTTGCAAAGTCGTATCGCAGGGAAACAAACCCGATAAAACGATTTCTTTCGTCGTGGTTCTTTATTTCGTTTATGGTGTAGTACGGGTTTAACCTAAGGCCCGGGAAGTTGCCATGCTCCTTGGTCAGCTCGTAATATTCTTTCATGAAATCCAAGGGGATATGCCTGCCCATTTCAACAAGCGTAGTAACGATATTGTCGGATGAAAACCCTAAAGTCGGTCTGTTGTCAAAATCGGTATTGGTATAATTTATCTTTGTGTCAAAGGATAGCTTATCGGTAAGCTTACTGTTAACCCTGAGATTTATCGTATTCCTTTTTCCCGAATTGTTCGGTATGATGCCTTTGTTATAGGTATTGCCAATAGATAACCTTGCCTTTGTGTTTTCAGAACCGCCACTTAAAGAAATGGAATTGTTCGTAACGACCCCAACTTCGTAAAAATCCCTGATATTGTTCTTGTCCTGGGGCAATAGCGTAAGTGGTCGCGGGCTTTCACCGGGCAACAGAAAGGGATCCACCACTACCCGCCGACCGTCGAGGGGAGGGCCCCAGCTATCGCTTAGCCATGACGGAAAGTCTTCGTACAAGGTGCCATTTATATCGATCAGGCTTCCCTCCAGATTCGTACCTTCGTAGCCAAGGGCGTATTTGTTCTGGGTCTTGGGAATTTGATTAATGGTTTGGATCGATGTTGTAGAATTGAACTCGACACCTATTCCGTTTTGTTCCTTACCTGATTTTGTTTTGATTACGATCACACCGTTTGCACCACGGGAGCCGTAAAGTGCCGATGCGTTCGGCCCTTTTAAAACGGTAATCGACTCTACATCATCCGGGTTGATATTGCCAATTCCATCGCCATAATCGTTACCCCCGAAAAGACCTGCATCTTTTGCGCTGTTACTTTGGTTTATTATGGGCACGCCATCAACAACATATAAGGGTTGATTACTGCCTGTCAACGAGCTGTTTCCGCGAATGGTCACGTTGGTCGAACCTCCAATACCCGAAGCGGAATTGGATACTTGGACCCCTGCCACATTGCCCGTAAGATAGTTGGCCAAATTGACTTCCTTTGCAGATTTCAGAGCGTCGCCCTTCAATTCTTGTGCGGCGTATCCCAGGGCCTTCTTCTCCCTTTCAATTCCGAAAGCGGTTAAGATGACCTCTGAAAGACCCGTCGCCTCTGTTGTCATGGTTACATTCAAGATATCGGAGGCGCGCACTTCGAACTGCGCATTTTTCATACCTATATAGGAGAACACCAGTATATCCCCCGTATCGGCCCCAATGGAATATTTTCCATCAAAATCTGAAGAAACCCCCTTATTCGTATTCAAAATAAGTACGTTGACCCCGGGCAAGGGAACACCATCAACATCGGTTACCGTACCGGATATGGTCCTTTGGATTTGGGAGTTCGGACGATGTCCAACAACCGTTTCCTTGGCACTGACCACTATGAGCTTACCCGTAACCCGATATTCGTAATCTTCGCCGAACACTTTTAGCACCACTTCATCAATATCCGCCTTGTGCAGTTTGATATCGAGTTTTCGGTGGATGTTCACATCGTTCTCATTGAAGAAAAACACATAATCGCATTGTTTTTCAATATCATCGATCACGCTTCTCAATTCGGTATCGGTCACTTTCAGATCTACATTGAGAATCTGCGACTTTACAGAAGCGGACACATGCAACATAAATATTAAAGTAAGTGCTAAATAGGCCTTCAAAATTTTGGTTTTACAATGGATACGGCCCACAGTGCCCTTCACCCATTTTCTTGGTTTTTTTTTCATAAATTTGTTCATTATTTATATTTAACAAATCAACCTATGTCAGTAGGTTGTACTTTAAGGAGATTGTTCCCGCAATCTCCTTATCTTTTTGTTCCTTAGAACGATACCTCTACGGTTTTACCATCTAGTTTTATATTTACCTTTGACGTTTCCTCTATAATATCGGCTACCTCCCGAAACTCCATTTTTCTGCTAATGAACCCTCGGAACAGATACCCCTCCAGTTCCTTATCCTTGAAATCAACATCAAAATCATACCATCTTCCAAGTTGTTTCATTATTTCCTTGAGTTCTAACGATTTGAAATAAAACTCCCCATTTACCCAGGCAATGACCTCGGCAACATTCACCTTCTTCATTTCCATGGAACTGTGCGACTCGGAAAATACAATTTGATGGTTCGGGGACAAGGGTTGACTTTGATCTCCGTAGCTGAACTTGACGGCACCCGATTCCAATGTCGTTACCATTTGATCCTCATCTTCATAAGCTTTTATGTTAAAAGATGTTCCCAGCACTTCCACTGTTTTCCCGTCCACCATTACCGAAAAAGGCTTTCGCTTATTTTCCACAACCTTAAAGTAGGCCTCCCCTTGCAGCCACACTTGCCTGTGTACTTCACCAAAGCGAATGGGGAACCTTATTTCACTCTCAGAATTCAGCCAGACCTGCGTGCCGTCGGCCAAAACCAATTTATACTCCCCTCCGCGCGGGACCATAATCGTGTTATATACCAGCTTCTTGGCATTTTCAGCAGTTTTTGAATCGGTATACGACACCGTTTGCCCATTGTTCACGATAGATGAACCTGAAGAATTGATTTGAAATTTCTCGGCAGAGAGCCGTATACTTCCTTCCTCGGTAATTAAAATGGCGTCCTTGCCGCCCGGGGAAATCGGCTCTTGTCGTTCTGTTGCAACAGTTTGGGTACCCTCCTCGTTGTTCCCGGAATAAAAAAGTAAATACCCGCCGCTTGCAAACAGCATCAGAAAAGAAGCCGCTATCGCAGAATACTTAAGCAGTCTTTTTCTTCTGTATTTCGTAATGGCATGGGCGATATTGCCCCACCTTGCCTGTTGGTCAAATGCCTGATAGACCTGCAATTTGGCTTTGTACGATTCTTTGGATAAAAGGTGTTGGAAAAATAATTTGTTCTCTTCAGATTCATTGACCCATGCGAGCAATATTTCTTTTTGCCTATTGGAAATATCTCCTGATATCTGCAGAAAAACAAGTTCAGAAATTAGGTATTTGTCGGCTAAACGTTTCATTCTTATTCTAGCTTTGGTATTGTACCAACACCATAAAACATAAAACGTACTACTCCGATTTCATTTTTTATATAAAAAGAAGATAAAATTTGTCTTTCAGCTGGGTTTTTAGAATTCTCCTTGCCTGGGCCCTTTGGTTTCTGACGGTGTTTTTTGATATTCCAAGGCATTCGGAAATCTCCGAAATACTCAAGTCCATTAAGGTAAGGTCAAAAACTTTCTTGCAGGCCTTGGGCAGTTTGTCCACCTCTTTTCTGATCATTAAATGGACCTCCTCCTCGATAATGAGATGGTCATCATCGAGCCGTTCCTGCAACTTTTCGGCATCCAGGGAAATTGTTTTTCCGTTATCTCTTAGATAGTTTAAACTCGCATTTCTTACGGCCAGGTACATGAATGATCGAAGTGCATAAATAGTGGTAAAGTCCTTTCTCTTCTTCCATACTTTAATGAATACTTCCTGTACGATATCGCCTGCAATTTCAGTGCTTTTTACGTACTTATTTGAATAGGAACACAGCGGGGCGAAGAGGTTGTTGTATAGTTCTTTCAGGGAAATTTTGTTCCCATTGTTAAATAAAACCGTGGTACTGTTCATTTGGCCTATGTCATTCTAGGTCGGTATGACGACCTGATCCGTTTTAGCTTTCCTATCCTAGTTGGTTTTGGTTTTTTAAACTGTTCATTTACTAAAGATATAAATTACTCCCATACTGATTTTTCATCCGCCCGACAGAACCCGCGACGGGTCGTTTTGCAAAAAAGGCAAACCCCAGTGAAATGCTTTGACCACCTTCTCGCTCAAATTATCGCTGCTCCGCACTGCCCAGGTCCATTTTGCATTCCCGAAACAAAAACCGTAATGGGACCTGCACTTCCCGGCCGGTAACTTCAAAGCATGTCGACCACGGCCAAATACGTCGTGACCAGACCAAAAACAAGCACGATCACAAGGGCCGTGTTTGTTTTATTTCCCGCTTTATATTTTCCCATTAACCCTTCATTGTTCAGTAACAGCAGCACGGGTAGGGTCACCGCCGGTAGGATACATGCCTGGAAGGCTTGGGATATTACCATCATCGCCGGAGGGCGTTGGTCTATAAACTGGAGTCCGAAACCAAAAAGAAGCCCTATTAATCCCAAGATCCTGAACAATGGCGAACGCATATTCCGTGGCTTCCCCCGATAGTCGCAGATCAGCCATGGAGCGATCAATATAATCGGAAAAATGGTGGACAGGGCGGCACTGGCAACCCCTATGATCAAAATGAACGCCGCAATTTTACCTCCCATAGGTCGAAACAATTGGATCAGTTCAACGGTATTCGTCAATTTAAGTCCCATTACGTGCAAGGTCCCCGCGGATACTGCCATTATGACCCCACTGAGCAACAACATCATAAAAGCGGAAACGAAGGCATCTCGGCGTTCTACTTTTAAATGCCCCATGCCCCACCCCTTTTCAGAAACAACAATGCTCCTTATTATGAACACGGAAGCCGAGCAAGTTGTACCAACCATCGCCGCTATTATGGCGAAGGCACCGGGTCTGCTCGGTATTTTGGGAACCAGCCCATTGGCAATTTGGACGATATCGGGCCCTACCATAAAAAACACGACGATAAAACTCAATGCCATGATAAGCACGCATGTGGTCAGGACTTTTTCAAAAAGTTTGTACCGGCCATACCACAGTAGAAGAAATATTCCCATTTCCAGAACTATGGTTATCGCCAGCGTACTTACGCTAAGCCCGGTACCGACCAGCCGGATGGCCTCTTGTAACAAATCGGCCACGATCCCCATTATCCCCATCAGTGCCAATACCTCGCCTATTATAAGGGCCGTCATAATATAAAGTGCCCATATTCTTCCATATGGTATACGGCTTTTTATGTTAAACAGAGCGGTGTTGCCGCTCACCAGGGTCAATTTACCGTAGGCCACCATTAAAATATAGGTGAAGACACAAGAAACCACCAAGGCCCAAAAAAGGGACATTCCGTATTCCGCACCCGCAATGGCCATAGTGGTTATGCTTCCCGTACCAATGTTGTACCCTATTAAAAATAAACCTGGGCCTATGGCCGATAAGAGCAGAAGTAACTTTTGTCCGAATTTGCTTTTCATGCGATCTAGGATGGGGTTTTATGGAGTAAGGACGCGGAGGCATTGTCCAAAAAAAGGCGGGTATGCGGGTGGTCTTGCATTATGGATGCGGGTACAAGATTTGTCACGACCCCTTCTACCACCTTTTGAACGGCACCGGCCTTTCGCTGGTCGGGAACGCTGCAGATTATATAGGTCGATTTCATTATCTGTTTGATCGACATACTGATTGCCCTAGTGGGAACTTCCCCAAAGCTTTTGAACCAACCTTCGTTATATTGCTGCATACGACAATCGTCATCTAAAAAAACTTCCAAATAGGCGTTCCCAACTTCAAAATTGGCAGGGGGGTCATTGAATGCCAAATGCGCATTTTCGCCTATGCCGACAAACGCCACATCTATTGGCGATTCGGCGATAAGCCTCCCCAACCTATCGCACTCTTCCGGAACGTTGGCCTCGCCGTTCACATAGTGGAATTTTAGAGGGTTTACAATATCCACAAATCGCTCTTTTAGATATTTTCTAAAAGAGGCAGGGTGTGTTTCCGGCAACCCCACATATTCGTCCAAATGAAAGCAGGTAACGACGGACCAATCGACATCGCTTTTTACCAGCGCCTCCAACATCTCAAATTGCGAGGCACCGGTCGCTACGATAATATTGGCCTTTCCTTTTTCCTGGATTGCCCTGGAAATCAATTTCGCTCCTTGCGCAGCCGCCTTGGCCCCAAGTTCTTTTTTCGTATCAGAAATAATTACTTTCATTGTTTATCTATGGTTAATTAATGTCAATTTGTTTTCTTTCAAGGACGGTAATAGCGGCGTTCTAGCCCATCGATCGGTCGAGTATTTCAATAGCCGACCATGCCATCAGGCCACCCCCTATTTCAATGGCCGATTCGTCCACGTCAAAGGTTGGGGTATGCAGGCCGGAATCTATGCCCTGCCCTTTATTTGCAACCCCTAGTACATAAAAGCACGAGGGATGTAACCGCGAGTAATAGGCAAAATCCTCGGCGGCCATCCAAACGTCCAAATCCATTACATTTTCCTTGCCCAAATACGCGATCGCCGCAGCTTTTGTTTGCTCGGTAAGGGCTTCGTCATTGACCAAATGCGGGTAGCCATGGTTAATACGGACCGTACATTCAGCCCCCATACCTTCCGTTATGGACTTTACCAGCTTGGTAAGTTTTTCCAATGCCATTTTCCTCCACTCACCATCAAATGTTCTAAAAGTCCCCTCAATGAGCACTTCATTTGGAATTATGTTCGTGGCCCCCATCCCCATTACCTTCCCAAAAGACAGTACGGTGGGGGTCTTGGGGGAAGACATGCGACTTACGACCTGTTGTGCCGCCACGATAACATGCGAGGCGATGAGTATGGGGTCTACCGTATCCTCCGGCATGGCGCCATGGCCACCTTTGCCCATTATCTGTATTGAAATCCCATCCATACTGGCCATAAAAGCCCCAGATTTAAAACCTACCTTGCCCACTGGAAGGTCGGGCATTACATGCTGCCCTATATGGGGTGTATTTTTAAGTTTTTCATAGGCTTTCTCCTTCACGATCAGGGAAGCGCCACCCGGGTATACTTCTTCACCGGGTTGAAAGAGTAGTTTTATGGTCCCCTTTATACCTTTTCGAATCGAATACAGCACCTTGGCACTCAACAACAGGGACGACATATGTACGTCATGGCCACAGGCGTGCATAATACCTTCATTTTTAGAGGCATAGGGCGTTTTGTTTTCTTCTTGTATGGGAAGTGCGTCCATATCGGCCCTCAAAAGAAGCGTTCCCCCTATCAGCCCGCCCTTTATAGTGGCCAAAAGTCCTGTGTTGGCCACAGTTTGTATGTCGGATATACCTATGGCCAGCAGCTGCTCCCTGATGTAATCATGGGTGTCGTGCTCTTTAAAAGAAAGTTCAGGGTTCTGATGAAGATATCGGCGCACGGCCCTGTAGGTATCACCATACTCCTTTGCCAGGCGTTTTACTTCTTTTTTCAATTCCATCCCAAGTAATTAAATAAATATGTGCTGTACCGTTTTATTGTTCGCCTTCTTCACCGGCCCTATTAGCTGTGGCCTTTCGCTATTCCGATCTGTTCACCTCGATCAGAAGCGGGTATCGCAATCTTTCCTCAAAATATGATATCTCCTTTTCTGGATCAGAGGTCCGTGCCGTAAATACCAGATAGGCATTTTTTTCCCTATACACATCTCCCTTAAGTGCCTTCTTGTTCTTTTTTTGAATCAATATCCTATTCCAGTATCTTCCACCATCACTTCCCGCGCTAATTTTGGTATAGGGTCGGTCGACCGTTGAAAGTGTGCCCCTTTCATTGGCATTGTCATATTGCAATCGAATACAGCCAAATGCATATTCTTTTTCTTTATGGTAAAAGGAGAGCCACGGGGCATTATCGGCGATGGGGTTCTTTTCCAAAGCGTCCAGTTCGTCGGAATACAGATCAACATGCCGTATCCGGGCTTCTGCGTTTTGCTTGTACATTAGGTGCGTAAAAAGGCTGTCCATGGTCATTTCGTCGTTTCTCAACAAACCCAGTTCAACGTCTTTCTCTATACTTATGGTGGAGGAAAAAATAAAATACGGCAGACCTTTATAGAATTCATAGGTTCCCGCTACCCTGATTTCCTGAAAATTTCGAATATTCCCTTCCCGTTTGGTGGAAACGTAATATTCTCCCTTTTCAATGTGATTTTCCGAAAATGGCCCCAAGCTCTCAATACTCGAATAATCTTGCATGTCGGGCCTTGAAAAATTGGGTGCGAAATGCATGGAAAGGTGTCCTCTTTTCAATACCTGACCTTGATTTTTCTTTAAAATCAACTCTTCTATCTGACCTCCGGGCCCCTCTTCACTATTACTGAGCCGCACACTGTAAAACGAATTTTGGACAATACCTTCCTCCTCCTGGTATTCCAGATAATACGCTTTGTCCAACGGAAAGGGGGCATTGACTTCTTTTTTGGGTGCTATATATGCCTCAAACGCCTTGTGTTGTCCCGCATCGATGGCCACGGGAAAAATAACCCTGGCATACAATACGCCCTGGTCTTCATCATAATCCCGGATCTGTGCCGGAATCAGGTTTCTACTGTTTTTCTCTACCAAAAACAATTGTTCCGAACCATCTAACTGTTTCGCTACGGGAAGTCGGACCTTGACATATTCCAATGCCCTATCCAGCCCTTGCCGTTCGCTGACCAAAATCTCGGCCAATACTATTTTTTGGTCGCAAGCGGACAACATCGCCAAGATCAGGAGATATATTGCGGAAATGGCTGTTCGGGGGCGCGAGACTATTTGATACGTCATTTAGGGGTCGGTTATTTTTGCTTTTTGGAAAATACCAAATCGAAGGCGACCTCTATATCGTCTCCGGTCACTATTTGTCCGAACATGGCCGACGGAGGTTCCATCTTGAAGTCGGTCAGCTTAAGGTCTTTTTTTCCTGTCATGTGGATAGCATCATCGGTATGGGCCATCCCGGATGTAATTCTTACTTTTCTTGCAGCGCCCGCGATGGTCAATATCCCGGTAACCACATACTCCTTGCCCTCTTGTTTTGATCGGGTCAATTCCTCAAATTTGAAATGTATCCGGGGATGCCGCTCTTTTTTCAATGCCTTGTACATTTTATCGTCCATGGTTTTGCCCCGCTCGCTCTTAATGGCGTCTACCTTGATATCCAATGCAATGTCCACGATCTTTCCCGTAAGATCTTCGGAAGGGTCTTTCTGGGTAAATTCCAACATCCCGTCGAAATTTTTGGCCTCAACGCTCCAATCATGGAAAGATGATGTACCTTCTATCACAAATGTACTTTTGGGCACAACGCGGTAAATCTCTTGGGCAATACCAAGGTGGAGCGTACACATACCCAATAAAATGGGTACCCATGCCTTCATTTCCATTCCCTTACATAAAATTTCCCTTTTACTGTTCATGGTCCCCAACTCGGATATTACAGTACTTTGGTGCTTCCCGGTCTAGGAATCGCATAGTTACCTTCAGGGTCAGGGGCGTTGTGCATTTTCATGTCCCAAGAAAAGGTGTCCGGGACAATGCTCAAATCCGATGCCCGTGCCTTATCCAGCTCGATCAATTGGCCGGAATGAATTGCCATACGACCCATAATTGCCGTCAATGAGCTTTCGGCGCCATACTTTGTATTGTTCACATACCCATGCTCTCCCAAGATTGCCCCAATGAAGACGTCCTGTTCAACTTGTGAGGCGGAAGGGTCATCTTTGTCCCGATAATGCCAAATGGTATTCCCTTTTGAATCGATAAATTGAAACCTTTCATCCGCCCTGGCTTTTGTCCCCTGCACATTGAAACCCATTCTATTCAGACAGTTGTCCATCTGCCTACTTTGGACATGTAGTTTTGTACCATCCGCATATTCGTACTCCACATAGTGGTGATCAAAGATCTCGCCGTGGTCCGGCCCTTCCAAAAGGGTCCTTCCTCCCATTCCGCTCGCTTTGATCGGGTAATCATTTTTGATCCAGTTGATAACATCCATTTGATGGATCGTCTGCCCCGAAAGTTGGCCTCCCCATAACCAATTGAAATAGTGCCAATTGCGAAGCTGGTATTCCATTTCGGTCTGGCCTTCCCGCCTTGGATGTACTTCGGCTTTTCCCACGTTGTAGTACACATCCATTGAAAGTACCTCACCTATTTCCCCCGATTGAATTCTTCGGACCATTTCCCTGAATGCCCTTGTGTATCGAAATTGTAGTCCTACCACAACGTTCAGTTTCTTTTGCTCTGCGAGCGCTCCGGCTTCAATAATCCTTCTATATCCCGGGGAATCGACGGCCAAAGGTTTTTCCATAAAAACGTGCTTTCCCGCTTGTATGGCCGCTTCAAAGTGGACTGGCCTAAATCCGGGAGGGGTAGCCAAAATAACGGCATCACAAGATTCCAATACCCGCTTATAGGCATCGAAGCCAACAAATTGGTGCTGCTCCGGGACCTCCACCTGCTCCGCGGAAAACTTTCTTGAAATTTGAAGAAAACTTTTGTCGATTTGATCTTTAAAAACATCGCCCATTGCCACCAGCCGTACCGATTCAGAGGCTTGTAAAGCCTGAAATACGGCACCTGTGCCCCTACCACCGCAGCCGACCAGGCCCAATCTTATCTTCTTCCCACCCTTTGGGATAGTGGCATTGGTTGCCAAGGGAAGGGTTCCAAAGACCATTCCCGCCATTGCGGTCCGGGTACTTTTTTTTACAAAGTCCCTCCTGTTTAAAATACGCTCCTTTTTATTCGTGTCCATAATCTGAATTTATACTATTTGCGACTCACTTCATCAAAAGCCATTTGTCCATATTGTCCGCTACAAATTGGTCATCGTTCAATTCCGGGTAATCGCGATACACTCTGTCTATCTCCTCCTTTTGGGTCGGGGAAAGGGTTTCCCTAGGATCCAGGCACCAAATGCCCTTAACCATATTCTGTCTCCTGAGCACTTCATGAATTCCAGGAATGCACCCATGAAAATCATTCGCTGCATCAAAAAAGGCGGCATTGGCATCCGTTATGGCCATACCGAGGGTCAATAGCTCCTTTGGAACCGACGTGCCTGATCTTTTGACCTTTTTGATCTCCTCGAAAATTTGGACTGCCTTATATGTCCAAACGGCCCAATGCCCCAACAACCCTCCAACAACATCCTTCTCGACCACCTTATTGTTCACTTTTACCTTATAAGTTGTTAAAAGGTCCGCCATTATATTGTCATCATTTCCCGTGTACAGGGCGATATCATTACAGCGACTTGAGCCACAAACCGCTCGTACCACCTCTAAAGTCTGATATCTATTGAAAGGAGCCATTTTTATGGCCTGCACATTTTTAATCTCCGCAAACTGCTTCCAAAAATCATGGGACAATACCTTCCCTCCTACCGCGGGCTGTAAATAAAACCCAAAGACGGGCATAATTTTGGCCACTTCCCTTGTGCGGTCCAACAATGCTTTTTCCGACCAATCACCCAAACCATTGTTACTGACCAGAACAAGGTCGTACCCCAGTCCGGCCGCTATTCCTGCTTCGTTAACGGCTTGCTCCACATCTCCACTGATCCCTGCCACTTTGATGAACGGACGTTCCAAATTTCCTTTGGACACCTCTTCCGAAGCCAACTGCAATACCTTGTGGTACAGGTCGATTTTGGGGTCCCTAATTTGGAATTGGGTAGTATGTACCCCAACAGCTATACCACCAGCGCCCGAGGCCATATAGTACCTTGTCAGTAACCGTTGATGCTCCCGGTCCAAACTTCGATCCCCGTTCAGTGCCAAAGGATGGGCGGGAATAACGGTTCCTTGAAAAAGTAATTCTTTAATTTCTGGATGCAACATTGCCATTTGGACGATTCGTTAGTAAGTTCCCTTTCTTTCTTGAAAATGCGTGGGTTTGGATAGTTCTTCCCCGCCTATCTTGACCCATTCTACGGTCATATCGATCATTTGGGCAAGGGAAACCGATGGTTTTCCAAACAAAGTATGGGATTCCGAAGCATCGTTGAGCAATGCGGTGTCCTGTGCTTTGTTCTCAAAAATGGGGGTTCTTTTGAACCGCTTTCCGAACACTTCGGCCAGCCATTGCACCGATATTATCTCGGGACCGGTAACGTTCAACTTTTTGGCCGGGGATTCACAATGGTTCAAACACCGTATGGCATATTCATTGGCATCCCCTTGCCAAATGACGTTGGCATACCCCATGCTAAGATCCAATGGCCGTTGTTCCCAAACCGCTTTTGCCACTTCCAACAGCACCCCATATCTCAGGTCCAAAGCATAATTAAGCCTGTACAAAAGCATTTTTGTATTGTTTTTGATGGAAAAATGTTCGAAAACACGCTCTCTTCCCAAGCAAGATTGGGCATATTCCCCTATGGGAGAGGGCCTGCAATCTTCCCTGGCACCGGTACCATCCACAGCGGTAAAGGGATAAATGTTTCCCGTAGAAAAAACAACAATACGTGATTTTTTATATCTTTCCGAAACCCTACCCGGCAGATAGGCATTCATGGCCCAGGTAAAGTGCTCATTGCCGAACGTTCCGAATTTGTTTCCGGCCATATAAATGATGTTCTCCGCATCGGGCAGCTTCATTAGGGCGCTGTCATCCAATAAATCCACCCTGATACATTCTATGCCCGATCGGGTCAACTCCTTTACCAGTTCCTTATTGGAAAACCTGGATGCCCCCATCACCTTTTTGTCGAGTCCGGCCCGATCAACTGCCCTTTTGGCCAGTTTGGCCAAGCTCGGCCCCATCTTGCCTCCCATTCCCAAAATCAGAATATCTCCTTTTATGTTCGCAATATCCTTAATCAACGCTTCCGAGGGTATGGATAAAAATGCTTCAAGTTCTTCTACAGTTTTCATGATATCATCTATATGCTATCTTAGGTATTTTACTTTATAAATATTGAATAGGTATTCGCTAGGGCCATGGCAAGTAACAATACCAGCCCCAATAGTGTTATTATCTTCAATAGCGTTCCAAACTCCAATTCTTTTCTTTTTGCCTTGTCCCGGGCGATCAAATAGATCATTACCCCAATAACAGGAACAATAAGTATGGTTATTCCTTGCGCCAGCACGATCAATTGTAAAGGGAGTCCCCTAAAAACGATCGCGACAATTGCACCGATCGCTATGACGGCCATTATCGTCAAGCGCACTTTTTTCGATTTTAATTTTTGTCCCATGCCCAGGGCATCGGATAGCATAGACCCGCCCAAGGTGGCATTCCCTATCAATGACGAAAACGAGGCCGCAAAAAGACCCAACATAAAAATTGCGGCAGCGTAATTTCCAAAAAGGGGTTCCAATGCCTTTCCCATTTCCGTGGCAGAGTTTACCTGAATGCCTTGTGGGTACAGTACCGATCCCGCCACAAGCATCACCATTGAAGTGATGATCCCCAATATGATGATGCCCGAAATCCCCTCTTTTTCACACAATCTTTTCTGTTCCCCTTCATAGTTTTTCTCCTGAACCAGATACGATTGGTAAAAAGCTCCGGCTATGGAAAAGCTGGAAGCCACCAATGCCAGAGAGAGAAATTCCGATCCTTTTGGTATTTTAAAGTCAAATTGCCGTATCAATAGTACCCAATCTGGTTTTGAGATTATCAGCGTAACGGCAAAAGACAAAAGCATCAGGACCACCATACTTATCATAATCTTTTCAAGGATCTTAAAAAAAGTTTTAAAAAAAAGCAATATGCCGGCTAACGCGGAAAAAGCAATAACCCAAGGAACGGATGACATTCCGAACATTTCACTAAAAACGATTCCCGCACCTATGGCATTTCCCGCCTGAAAAGACGCTGCGACCAAAAAGAGACCTACGCCTATTGCTATGCCCGTAATTTTACCATACTTCTCGCGAATCAGTCCTATCAATGAAACATCGGAGTTTACGCCTATGCGGGTAGTTATAAGGGTAAAGACGGACATAAACAAAATACATATGGGAACCAACCAAAGCAAACGGTATTGAAAATTGGCCCCTATTTTGGAGGTAACGGTCAAACTGCCCGGACCCAATACCAAGGCCGCAGTTATAAATCCCGGGCCTAACAGCCCCAATACGTTTTTCCTCCTTTTACCGGTCATACCATCTACCCCCACTTACTTAACAACCAAAACCGCTGTACAATTATCCAAAAATTCATGTAAACTAGGAATTTAAGTGGACCATAACATCTGTATAACACCAAAAATCGAAAAGCGTACCATTCCTCTATTATATTTTATGCAATATCCGTTCCCGGGGTTCTTACCAAGTGGAAACCAAAGGCCGGAATGGGTCAAGCCATATTTTGATCCTCGGCACCGGTATTTACAAACCCATGGGTAACCCTTGGTTCTTATGTGACCGAAATCCATCGTTCAGGTATTTTCATTGTTAGTGCCGTACAATTCCATGGCCTTTCCGTAAAACCCAAGAAACTGGATTTATCTGGATATTGAAATTTTGAACGGTGTTTTGCAAACCAACCCAACCTGGAATCCCGGTTGCGTATGGTCTTTTAAAAATAGGGTATTTTTCTGATGGAAAGAAAAATCAATACCACTAGGGAATATCTAGAGCGAATCTTCGCCCATAAGCACTTTACAACGAGGTAGGTTGATAGTGATAAAGGGATATGGTCCCAAGAAATATATGTTTTGTTTGGTCATGGGGCCAGTTGCCCTACCGGAAAGTCCAGAGTTCAAAATTAATACGGATCACCATTGTCCAACCAAGTTCTCAACAGTGCGGCCCTATCCCGGCCAACGGTTATCGTTTTGGATAGTCCCATTTCATCCCTTGATTGATCGTGATGTCAATTTTGCCATAACTGGCACTGCTATAGGAGTCAATGATAGCCTTTGAAAGAATGAACTTTCCATTTGCCTGAAAAAACTTTTGTCCAAGTGCCCCTCTGTCTCCTTAAGGGTCCGTGAGCCTATCAACAAAATAATAGTGAAAATGCTGAATGTCGATGCTCTGAAAGCTATAGGTGATCAAGAAGTTGAGGGAGGCAGTCGACAGGGCAACCATCCATATCTGGGGCCGCTTAAACAATAAGTCCTGGTTTACTTTTATTACCTCCCCCGAACGTTTGGTCGTCATTTGCCCGTCCGCTTAAATTTATATCCGGATAGCATTAAAACGGGTTCCCCGCTTTTTTCCTTTTGCAATTTCACCGTTTCGCCTCCGAAGAAGTCAAAATTGTACCCAGGAATAACGGCGAGCCCATCGGATATTGGCGATAAACCCAACTGTATCCCCATTTCTCTCGGATATTTGGCACTTCCCCTTATTTCCAGAACATTGTCCGAATTGACCAGTAGTTGCAGATTATCAATGGTTCGGTAATCATTCTCACCATAATTGTCAACCTTGTATGTTCCTACGGCATTCCTCCAGGAATCCGGTATCTTTTTAGTATTGATTTTCGAGCCCACCACATGCCTGGTACCATTTTCGAACTGCTCCCCAATGATGAGCTCCCCGTTCGATTCTTTCCAAAAAACGTCCATACTGTGCATTTTTATGCCCAAAATCTTGCCATATAGTTTTATCAGACCGTTTGAGTATGGAATACCCACTCCTTTTTTGCCCTCCGCTTTAAGATCGACATCAAACCTATTGCCATTTCTTTTGAAGTTTAAAATTCCAATGGATGTACTGTATGAACCCTCAATTTTTTTGAATTCCGCATTGGTCAATGTGGTTTTCTTGTAAGCAATCTTTTCCTCGGCGGAATTCTGGTATTTGGAAGCCTTGTACTTTTTACCCATGAAAGCATATAACTTGCCCCAACTGTCCCAATGGATCGCACTGCTGGAATTCGAGTTGCTGCAGATAATGATCGAGGTGTCAAGTTCGGGTATAAAAAAGATGTAGGAATAAAAAGGTTCGTGCACCCCCGCCTTTTTGACCCGGGTATGTCCACTCTTTAGCCGCATTACCTCCCACATGAGCCCGATACCAGTGTCAAACGCCAAGGGCGCACCGGTAAACTGGTTTTGAAGGGCATCCTCGACAACCGCATCGCTCAGGAACCCCTTATTGGTCCTTCTACCATTCTTGGTATACAAACGAGCTATTTTGAGCATGTCGGACGCACTGGATGTGACCCCGTCCGAACCAGGGTAGCTATACGTATAGGTCTTGGTCTCAACTCCCTTGTTATACCCCTTTGTATGTTGGGCCGGACCAAAATACGAATGGTTCATTTTCAGAGGCTTGAATATATTGTTTTCGACGTATTCCTCATAAGAAACCCCGGACACCCGGGCTACCAGCAAGGACAAAAGATCAACCCCCCAATCCGAATATTGATATACCCTTCCGGGCGGGGAAATGAGGTATTCCTCCTTGGAGTTCAGCAAAAGATTCTCCAGGGGCTCCGGTCCTTTCTTCATAAATCCTTTTGCAAGCAGTCTGGGAAGGCCCGCATAGTGGGAAAGCAAATGTCGTACGGTAAACCCGTTTTCACCCTTAAAATGTGACCTCATGGAGAAGTCCTGAACATAGTGGGTGTAGGGTTTGTCTATATCGATCCGTCCATCCGTGTACAATTTTAAAATGGCCGTGGAAGTAATGATCTTTGATACGGAACCGATGGGATACTCCGTATCTTTGGTCGCTTTGATGTTTTTGGATTTATCCGAGAACCCGAACCCTTCCGCAAGGACCAGTTGGTCCTCAATTTCCATAGCAATGCTCAAGCCAGTAACATGGTGTTTTTTCATTTTCTTCAATACATGCTCTTTGAAGTCTTGTTTAAAACGTTCCAATTCGGCAGGTGAAAAATATTTTTGGGCACTGATTTCGCATGCGAACAGCAATCCCAGTACAAGAAAGGTTTTGTGATGTAGTTTCATGATTCCAATTCGTTTATGATTGTTATTCCGACAAAAGTAGTTGCGGTAAAAGACCGGGTTGGCATAAAACGGTTCAAAACAAAGCGAAACGGTATGAATTTTAGGTTGGACCGCTATTGGACAATCCGTTCCCTTTGGTAAAATCATGAATTCGGTCGGAAAACAGCGAAGTGGCCCTTGAGTTCCACGGCGCTTATTTTTTGTCCCAAGGAAAAAACGGATTGCCATTTTGGACCTCAATTGGGCCGTGCAAAGTTGGGTTGAAGATGAGATGCCCACAATCAACGAAAGGGTATGATCGGTCCCGGAAAGAAACGTTTTTTTGGGACTGCCCTGTTGGCTACCACAAAATTGGAATGGATAGGGTTTCACCCCGTCCGGTGACATTGGCCCTCCTCTTCCAAATCCCCAAACCAAGGGGTGCCGGGTGATTTCGCCAAACAACTGTTATCATTTCCAGTACGGCCCTTAACGCCCTGCATTGGGTTTTTTTGGTTGTTGTCTAACGGACCGATGGGACCCGTATATCGGGCAGCACCACCGGCATTTTATGGTGCCGGACTTATTTCAGCGTGTTCTTGTTGTCCGGACATTTTATTAATTATCATCGACGGAACGGTCCATTTCAAGGGAGCATCACTACAGCTGAAAAAGTATCCTTCAAGCTCATTCCCTGAAAATCCACTTTAGCCCTTCTTCGAATGCAAATTCGGGCACGTCATAATGTCCATGGTTTTGAAACTCGGTACTCCTTAAATTGACGCCCTTATATTTTCTGTCCACCAGTTTTTTAACAAATTCCCTATGGGCCTTTAACAACGCTAGCTTAGCGTCGAGCCCCCCGATCCCGATGAAGAGGCTCTTACCGGACAATAATTCCGTATCCTCGGCTTTGGCCAGGTCTTCCTCTAATTTGTAGGTTTCGGTTTTTGTGCCATAGACACCGGAAATGGAGATAAACTTTCCAAAAGTGTCCGTCTTGTACCGGGCATCATTCAATAGAACATAGGTCGAAAAGTGGGCCGAAGCGGAATATCCAAACAAAAGCCTGTCATAGGGTTTTTTACTGGCCCGGAATTCAGATTCTATCCTCGGAATCAAGTCTTCCCTAAAAAAAGCATGAAATGCATCGACCTTACCCATAGTAAATGAATGTCGCTGCCGCTCCGTATATCCTATGCCGATCAGTATGGTCGGAGGAATGTCTTTGCTGTCTGTCAGCTTCTTAACAATATTGGTCATTCCCTCCCCCCTTTCCAAAAGAAAATCCAAGGTCCCTTCATCCGCATCAAAAAAATAGTGGGCGTCCAGCACATACATGCTGTTATACATTTTGTTCGGATTTTCTCCATACCCCTGTGGAAGTATTACTTCAATGGAGAGGGTATCCATCAATTTCTCCGATATGATCACAAAACTTTTATGCGGTTGATTCGGGGGGGCAATACTTTTGGCGTTACCGTTTGTGACCAATAAGATGGCCAATACCAATAAACTTAGTGATCTTGAAACCGGTTTAAAAATGGCGCTCATGGCAGTTGTTTTTAAGTTATTTTTCCTTTTTGGGAGAACAGGCGGGATAAAATGCCCTGTCTTAGGGCGTTGATCGTATTTCTTGCGCAACCCTTGCCACCTCATCCAATACACGCAACAGGTTCCCGCTCCAAAGTTGGCCGATTTGATCTTCGCTATAGCCCCGTCGCACTAACTCAAGGGTTATGTTCATGGTTTCCGAAACATCCATCCACCCTTCTACTCCGCCACCTCCATCAAAATCGCTACTGATTCCAACATGGCGAATTCCAATTTTTTCAACCAGATAATCTATATGGTCGACAAAATCGGAAACATTTACGGCTTCGGGAAAATCGGTCATTGTACTTTTTTTTTCTTGCACAATTGCCGTAACCTTTTTAAGGGTGTCCAGGAAATCAAGTTGCTCTTCATAACTGAGCACATCAAATTCTGCTATAGAGTACATTTTTACATTTAGGGAATCAACCACTTGTTCTTGAATTTCCTCTTCCCTTTTTGTCCGGGCCTCGTTTTTTTCAGCATTCAAATGGGTGGCAAGTGCCATGGTTTGGACTACCCCATCATTTTGCTCTATCCACTCCAGTTGCTCGTCGTCCAAATTCCCTGTATGGTCGCACAATGCCCTCGCAGAGGAGTGGGATGCTATTACCGGTGCCCTGCTTAAATCTATCGCTTGCTTAACGGCTTCTTTGGAAGTATGCGATAGATCGATCATAATTCCCAATCTGTTCATTTCCCGGACCACTTCCCTTCCAAGATCGCTCAGGCCATTGTGAAGCCAACTGTCATCTAATTCTCCCGTGTGGCTGTCCGATAGTTGGCTATGGCCATTATGCGCCAAAGACATGTACCTTGCGCCCAAATCGTAAAACTTCTTTACATTGCCGATCTCCAGACCTATCGGATAGGCATTTTCAACACCTATCATGGCAACCTTCTTTCCGGCCCTATTGATGCGCCTCACATCTTCTGAACTGGTCGCCAGTTCAATGCGCTCCGGAGCAAATTCATTTACCAATTTGTGGATGGCATTGAACTTCGCCATCGCATTCTCGTGAGCTCTTGAATAGCCCTCGACCGACAACGCGTCTTGACCGGTATATACGCTGAACCAGACGACATCCAGCCCCCCTTCATCCATCTTGGGCAAGTTTACCTGTGTATTGATATCTTGGGAATAATTCCTGGATTCAACGAAATTCCGGACGTCAATATCACAATGGGAGTCCAAGGTTATCGCCCGTTCATGAATCACCTTGGCTTTGGCATGCAACTGGTCTTCACTGATGTTGGTCTTTTCTTTTTTACAGGAAGTACTGAAAAGGGCGGCACATAAAATGGTGATCGATATCTTTTTACTTCGTGTCATAATTTCACTATCATTCCAGAACTTTTGGTTTGGGCCTGTCCGGACCCGGAATTTCGTTAAGAATGGAAACGATCCACCAGCGCCCTCCTTTTTTCATCAAATGAAAGGAATCCACACCTTCCCTGGGCGCTTTACCCTTACCGGGAACGAATGAGGTGTACAATACCAGTACATGCGCTATATTTCCAAAGACCATGGTTTCCATTTTAACTACCTTTTCCTCAAAGCCAGTAGTCCTTACATCTGCATTATGGATGAAATTGACAAAATCCAAAACCCAACCATCCAAGGTCAATGCCTCCGTTTTCGTTTTGTCCAAACGCATCACTACGGTTGCCTCTTTTAAAAACAGGCTCCGTACATGATCCCAATCCGGGGTTTTTTCAGCCGGAAAAGTGACTTGGTCGTACAAATGCCGCACCAGGACCTCCGGGTCTTTGAACTGGGCACCGACCTGCGCCCTTAACAACGTATTGCCCAGTATAAACACGAGAGGGAACAAATAAAACCTTCGGTGTTTTATCGGGCATGTCATGAATTTCGAAAGCCGTTTCATAAGGTTCAACGTTCATTGGGACAGCCGGTGATTCCCGGCCGCTGCCCGTTTTGTTCGGTTTTATGGCTTATTTTCCTTTGATCTTATCCTTGAAACTATCAAAATCCGATTTGCCCTTTACTCTGGGGAAAATATTGTTTTCAACATCAACATCGGCAGTCTCTTCATTCGGATCCAATTTTATCGATGCCACTTTTTTGTTAAAGTAAAACACCTTGGAGAGCTCATTTTCATTGAAGCGCCAAACCTCAGCTGGAATCTCAATTGCTTCATTGGTACCATCTTCGAATTCAATCTCCAACAAGAGGGGCATAACAAGTCCACCCTTGTTTGAAAAGGACATTTCATAAAAATGCTTGCTTTCCATTCTGCCGGACAGCGTCTCCTCGTCCAGTTTGTTCATGAACTCACCGTAATATACATCTTCGGTTTTATTGAGTTCAAGGAAGGTGGGTTGTCGAAAACTATCGATAACCTCTGCTTTTTTGGAAGGGCCATCATCACCAAAACGATAATATTTCACATCGTCCAAAGCGATATCGACATGGTCCGTTGAATAAAACCACCCTCTCCAAAACCAATCCAGATCCACGCCGGAGGCATCCTCCATGGTTCTAAAAAAGTCAGCTGGCTTGGGGTGTTTAAAGGCCCACCGTTGTGCATACGTTTTAAAGGCCATGTCGAACAATTCCGGTTTCATTATGGTTTCCCTCAGGATGTTCAGGGCCGCGGCTGGCTTGCCATACGCATTGTTGCCGAGCTCGGCCATCATCAATTGATCGGCATTGACCATCAGGGGGCGCATTCCCTCGAACCCGCTTCCCATATATTGTACAATTTTGTTTGCGGGACCGCGATTTGATGGAAAGTTGGTATAATTTTCCTGTTCGGTCCTGTATTCCAGGAATGAGTTCAGCCCCTCATCCATCCAGGCCCATTGCCTTTCGTCCGAATTGATGATCATGGGAAAATAATTATGTCCGACCTCATGGATGATGACCCCGATCATCCCATATTTCTTGGCGTCTGAATACGTTCCGTCCGCGTTTGGCCTGCCAAAATTGAAACAGATCATCGGATACTCCATTCCTATATCCGCCGCATGTACCGAAGTTGCGACCGGGTAAGGGTAGTCAATGGTATACTTTGAGTATGTTTTAATGGTGTTCACTACCGCCTTGGTAGACTCTTTTTCCCATAGCGGATTTCCTTCCTTGGGATAAAATGACATGGCCAGAATATCCTTTTTGCCCATCTTTACGGCCTGTGCGTCCCAAATGAACTTACGGGAACTCGCGAAGGCAAAATCCCTGACATTCGTCGCCTTGAATTTCCAGGTGCGGTTTTTGGCGGTCCCTTCTTTTTCGTTCTCAATGGCTTCACTTTCGTCAACGATCACTACGGGCTTATCGTAGGATTTTTTGGCCGATCTGAACCTGGACAATTGTTTTTTGCTCAAAACCTCCTCTGGATTCTGCAGTTCTCCGGTAGCCGCCACGATGTGATCGTCCGGGACCGTTATCTCCACATCGTAGTCGCCGAATGTCAACGCAAATTCGCCAGTTCCCAAAAATTGTTTGTTCTGCCAACCTGTGTAATCATCATAAACACATAAACGGGGATAAAACTGGGCAATGGTATATAAATAGTTTCTGTCTTTGGGAAAATACTCCAGACCACTGCGCCCGTAGTCTTCCGAGCGATCATTGATGTTGTACCACCAACCCATGCTAAATTCGAAGGATTCTCCGGGCTTTAAAGGCGTTGGCAGGTCAATTCGCATCATCGTCTTGTTGATGACAAATGGCAGGTCCTGCTTGGATCTGTCCACGACCGAGGTGAGGTGCATTCCGCCCTCAGTGGAAACCTCGTTCAAGTTGAGTCTTAAAAAACGGGTGTTCCAGTTCCCCTTTTCAAATCCCTTTAAAGTGCCCGTCAATGTTTTATCGCTGTTTTTATCCCGAATGTTCTGATCCAGTTGTATCCAAATATAATGTAAGGTCTGGGGAGAGTTGTTGTGGTACTCCACGGATTGCGAACCCGTCACTTTTTGAGTTCCGTCATCAAGCCTTACCTTAATTTTGTAATCTGCCTTTTGTTGCCAATATTTAGGTCCCGGGGCGCCATCCGAAGCCCGAAACTCATTTGGTGTGGGCAACATTTGGCCCAGTTGTTCGAACTTTCCTTTCCATTTATTTTGCTGGGCGCCTAGGGTATAGGTCCCGAGAAGAAAGACACCTGTAACGATCCATTTTGCAACGAATCTTGCTTTCCAACTTAAAGTCATATTTCCAATGGTTTTGAATTTGATGATCCTTCGGGAACTATATTATTGAAACGGGGCAAAAGTTCAAAGTTTAATAAACAAGTACCCCTTTCAAAAGGACGATAACCGACTCATGGTCAACAAATGGCAATTTTGGACGGCAGGCAGACCCAAGCGCCCATTGCGATCAACCGTTGACAATGGGAACGCTATGATTCTATATAGAAAAATCATGAATGCAAAGGGGGCGGCACTTCCCGATCGGCGCCAGTGACCATACTTTTCCAGCCCGGAAAACAGATTTACGTCTACTCCCGACCCTTTATCGTCGTAAAAAACAGGATTGCCGTAAACAATGCCCGGATATTGCCATTAGGTTGTTATTTATACCCCTTCCATGAATCTGGGATGTTGGATTTTTTGATTCTCCGCGAATACCTTGTACTTTCATTCATAATTCGTTGTCCATGAATTTCAAGTATATCGTTGAGCGAGGAACGAAACAGAGGATTGTAGAGCATTTCCTTTTTTGGATCGCTGTTATTTGTCATTTAATGCTCTATTTTTGGCACCCCAATCCGTTTTTGGTGAAGTTCAAATACCTGGTGATCAACCTCCCTGGCGAAATATTTTTCATTTACTTCACCTTATACTTTTTGTTGCCCAGGTATCTTTTAAGAAAAAAATACCTGTCATTTTTGGTATCGTTCCTTTTGCTGGGGTATTTTAACGAAGTAGTTAGAACGGCAGTATTGAGAATGGTGTTCCATCCCGATCTGGAGTATCCGGTGAAGAGTTATTTCATCCACAACGGGCTTTTTAATATTTTCTACACCTATTTTTATGCTACCGTTGCAATTGCATTGCACCTGACGAGAAAGTGGTATTTGGAAAATCAATTGGCCAAGAAAGTGCTGGAAGATAAGTTCCGGGCAGAACTAAAACTAAAGGATTTGGAGTTGAACCTTCTTAAAGCGCAGTTGCATCCGCATTTTTTGTTCAACACTTTGAACAACCTTTATGGTCTGACCCTTGAAAAATCGGACAAAGCATCGGAAATAGTCCTAAGAATGTCCAAACTCCTAAGCTATATGTTATATGAATGTAATGTGGAATCCGTTCTCTTAAAAAAAGAAATTGACCATGTTCTAAATTATATTTCAATAGAAGCACTAAGATATGACGATGACCTGAAACTGGATATCATCAACAATTGCAAAACCAGTGGAAAGCACATTGCGCCCCTGGTGATTCTACCGTTCATAGAAAACTGTTTCAAACATGGTGTGACCAATACAGTGGGGAAATCCTGGATGAAAGTCCACTTTGACTCTACCGAAAACTTCGACTTTGTCATGAATGTAGAGAATAGTATTTCCGAATCGGGCGGTACCCCAAAAAATGGCATAGGACTCCGGAATGTGAGGCAACGGCTCAATAGCATATACCCCAACGGCCATAGGTTGTCCATAAAAGAACTCGATGGTAAATTTTCAGTAAGCTTAAAGTTAAAATTATGACGTTGAAGTGTATAATCGTTGATGATGAGCCCATAGCAAGAAAGGTGATCAAGAGCCATTTGGAAAATTTTGAAAACGTTGAGGTGGTATCGGAATGTAAAAATGCGATACAGGCCTTTGAAGTTTTGAAAACAAAGAATGTGGATCTAATGTTTTTGGATATCCAAATGCCACAAATAAGCGGAATGGATTTCTTAAAAAACCTAAGCTACCGGCCAGCGGTGATAATCACCACCGCATATAGGGACTATGCCGTTGAAAGTTTTGATTTTGACGTGATAGACTATCTTTTAAAACCCATTTCCCTGGAACGATTTCTCAAAGCGATAAATAGGTATTACGAAAAATATCAACCCTTAAAAAAAACTTTGGGTGAAAATGAGGGAGAATTTATATATGTAAAGGAAAACAAGATTACCAATAAGGTCGTATTGGACGAAATAGTCTATGTGGAAAGCATGAGGGAGTATATTACCATATATACCCAGGAAAGAACCATTACGGTAAAATCAAGCTTGACCAAATTCTGCGATAATCTTCCAAAAGAGGCATTCGTAAGAATTCACAGTTCGTTTGTTATTTCCATGAGTCAGGTAAAATCGTTCTCGACAACCAAAATAATCTTAAAAACAGGACAAGTGCTCCCGATCAGCAGATCGTACAAAAATATGGTAATGGCACAATTGAACTTATGAGAACGATCCGTGATGGCGAAATGGAAAATGGGAACGCTTCCATTTTAGGGGAAAGCGGCAAAAAGGATAGGGTCTCCCTTTAAAATACAGGCTCAGGGCCATTTACGGACTTACTCCGCCCGTAGGCTTTCCACTGGATTTGCCTGGGCCACCTTTATGGTCTGGAAACTGACCGTTGATAGTGCTATGGCAAATGCTCCCAATCCGCCGAGAACAAAAACCATCCAGCCGATATCGATACGGTAGGTGTATTCTTCCAACCATTGCCCCATAAAGTGCCAGGCCACCGGCGCAGCTATTGCAAAAGCTATTGCGATCAGCACAATAAATTCCTTGGAAAACAGGTATAAAATATTGCTGGCCGTCGCTCCGAGAACCTTTCGAATGCCGGCTTCCTTTATGCGCTGGTTCACCATAAAGGAGGCCAGTCCGTAAAGCCCTAGGCAGCTCAACAAAATGGCAATAGCGGCAAACAACTTGTACATTTGGGACAGCTTTTTTTCCTCTTTGTAGAAGTTGTCGATCTTGTCATCCAGAAATTGGTACTCAAATGCATAATTGGGAAAGGTATCGTCCCATACCTTTTCTATCGCCGATACGGTATTCGAAATGTTGTTGGTCGCCAATTTGATTCCCGCCATACCCAACCAATTTTTTCTGTTGACCATTATTATGGGAGACATTCCATCTTTAAAGGTACTACTGTGGTAGTCCTTTATAACGCCCACTATCTCTCCCTGTATTCGGCCACCGGCAAGACTTACCTCTTTGTTCAAGATTTCGTTTCCGTCGGTGACCCCAAGGCGGTTCATAAGATCTTCGTTCAGAAGAATCTCAGTCGCCTCAGAAGCTTTTTTTACGTTTCTACCGGCCACTATGGAAAGTCCGTAGGTTTCCAAATATTCGTGGTCGATTCCTTTTCGGATGCTATAAAAGTCGGTTTCTTTGGAAGCGTTGTCATAAACGAACCTCGTCCAGTTATTGGTCCGGTACTCGGTAGGTGTATTGGAGCTGAAGCTAACGTTCCGGATACCGCCTATGTCCAGTAACGAGTTGCTTAGATAGTCCATCTTGCCCAGACTAACACTGTCTGTGGGAATTAATACGTTCACAACGGCCTCCTTGTCATAACCCATGGATTGATTCGTAAAATAGTCCATCTGTTTAACGATGATCAGTGTTCCAAAAATTAGGGTCTGTGCAATGGCGAATTGAAAGACAACCAGACCCCGTCTTAAGGTAATGCCTTCGTTTTTGCCAACTTTTCCTTGATTCTTAAGGGCGGAAATAGGGTTGAACTTAGAAAGTACCAGTGAGGGATAAAATCCTGCCAAAAAGGTTACCGCAAGGGCCATGGCACTGGTTAAAACCAAAGTTTTCAAGTTCAGGACCGAGGTAATGGACAACGGTAGGTCAAGAAGTTTGCCGATCGAGGGCAAGGACCCAAGGACCACGATGGAAGCAATACAAATGGAGGCCACAACGATCAGGAGGGTTTCGGTAAGGAACTGTACCTTCAGTTGAATTCTTGTGCCTCCGATGACCTTTCTTACCCCTATTTCCTTTGAGCGGTTCACGGCCTGCGCCGTAGATAGGTTGATGAAATTGATACAGGCGATCAAAAGAATGAAGATTCCGATAAGCCAAAGGACATTAATGAGCTTCTGGCTTATCGTTTTTCCGCTATAATTTCCGGAGCGGGCATCATAATGGATCTTATCCAAGGATTGCAATAGGTGAATATCTTTGTTGTCCCCGGTCTTTTTTTCCTTTGACAATACTTTCAACCTGGCATTGATATCACTTTCGGAAACATTGGGGGGCAACAGGACGAAACAACCAAACCTTCCGTTGGTACCGTTCCAATTGTCCGAATTTTTAAAGTCGATCGTATATCCTGTCCCATAGGATATTACCGCCTTAAACCGTAAATCCGTATTTGGCGGTAGGGTTCCCAGAATCCCGGATACGGTCAAAATTTCGTTGTTGTTCCACTTAAGCGTCCTTCCTATCGCGCTCTTCCAGTTGTCAAAATATTTCTCCGCGGTCTCCCGTGTAAGCACTACTTGGTTCAGGTCGCCCAACGTGGCCGGCGTGCCCGCGAGCCATTCAAAATCCATGATGTCGAACAAAGCGGGTTCGGCCAAAAAAACACCGTCCTTTTCCTTGAACTTTTTAAGGGGGTCGCCGTTGTCGTCCAACACCAATATTTGATCATCGCCGTCGGAATATATCGCCGAAACCTTTTCCAATTCGGGAAAAGAAGCCTTTAGTTCTTCGGGCAAAGGATACGGGACCCCGCTACCGGTGAAGATTTCAGGCTCTGCGTGGTGGTACTCCGTCAATATCCGGTATACCCGGTCTTTCTTTTCATGGTAATCGTCAAAGCTCGATTCAAACTGCGTTATGATGAAAATCATAATGCAAACGGCTATACCAAGGGCCAGGCCACCTATATTGATGAGGGCGTGGCTTCTTCGGCGAATTAGATTCCTAAGGGCTACTTTAAAGTGGTTTTTGAACATCGCTATTTACTTTATATGATCGAAGGGACCTGTACCTGAGCGTAAACGTTTTAGGTGCCATTGGGATCGATCTGGAAAAAATGCAAATCCCTTATAACCATAAATATGCCAAGAACGCAAGAGGCTAAACATCAATGTTTTAAACAATACGACCGTGCAGTAAAAGACAGTGACTGTAAAAAATCTATACAGAAAATGTCCAATGTTTTTACGTTTTTTGAGGTTTGCCCGGGAGGGCCGTACCCACTGAAGCTTTAGCGATCACGGGTCCACAAAACGCATTGGGCCATTCGGGTCCGCAAAGTATCGCCATCGGCTCCAATGGACCGATCAGGCTACGGTCGCCCCATCCGATGCATACTTGGCCCATATCCCGTTCCGGGTAATAGCGTGCTGCCGGTGCGGGAAAAAACAACATTTGGTTACGACTTGAGAGACCACGGGCCCACTTGGTTTTCTTACTAGGGCCGTATCAATAGTTCAATCCGTAATGTTCCATTGCCCCGTAATAATCGTTGTAGTCCAAAATGGTCTTTCCAGTTGTTACCGCAGAGGCTTTGATTATAACCAGCTTCGCCCTATCGTAATCTCCAGAAAAATTTACATTGGCCCCTCCACTGAACTGGATAAGTACTTCCCCTTCTATCAAGATTGATGACAAGAGGTGATCTGTATTTCTACCGGGGCCAGAGGCAAGGATCCATTCATAGGGCATATTGTTGGCATACCTCAGATATACCAATATTACATCCTCCTCCAACACTTTTTGAGTAAGTTGAGGAGCCAGTAAAGAAATGAAAGCGTTCCCCGTTTGATCCGAAACATCAAAAACAACCGTCTGTACATTTGCATTGCCGTCCTCCCCGGGGATGCCCTGGGCCCCATCGGCCCCAGATGGACCTGTTGGCCCTTCCTGCCCAGCCTGTCCAGCCGGACCGGCGGCTCCGGCAGGTCCCGCAGGCCCTTCGGGCCCCTCGCAGGAAACAAAGACCAGTGTAAACGATAGTAGTCCGACAACCAAACCATTTCTAAGTTTTTTCATAATAAATGCATTTTCTGTTGATCATTAAATTCAAAAACACCTATGTCATTACCCCACAGTCCCTGTTGTTTTATTTTTCGAGATTGTACAGATGGGGGAAATATCGAGGGGTAATACCCGCCAATTGGTTGCCCAATCCGATAATACAATTTTCTTGGAACCTAAATATGATCGGGCCCAGAATATCATCCGCCGGTATATTGACAATACTAAACCATTCGTCATTGAATGGGTCATAAGCGACGGTCCTGCTTTTTCTATCCACAAAAACCAACCAGTTATTGAACTCAAAAGCTCCCACTATCTGTCCAAAGGGCTCCGTGTTAGAGCTTATCAAACTAAACATCAGATTGTCCTCGTTGAACTGGTAGAGCACCCCTCCGGCGGAAACATAAGAAATGCCGTTTAGAGTAAGCCCCTCAAAGGGGTATGCCGAAAGGGAAAAAGGAAGATCGTCGAGTACTTTCTCCCAGGTCAACGCCTTGGTATCAAATCGATATAAAAATTCATTAAAAAGAAAGGAATCCTCTGAGCCAAAGACATAAATATTATCTCCCAAAGCGAATGAACCGCAATTAAAACACTGATCTATTTGCTCCGGAAAGTTCGGCAATGGTTCCCAACAGCCCGTTGAGACTTGAAAACTCCAAAAAAACCGTATCAATGCAGACGAAGTTCCTCCCGTTTCCACCGTGGGAAAATCGTACAGGCCAACATAGGCGGTATTGTCAACCACTTCCACAATACGAAAGTTTCTGGCATTGTTAAACGGCCTTCCACTTAGGCAATTACCAAAATCCAATTCTGTCCACGTATCCGTGCCATTGTCGTATTTCCAGAAGTCGCTAAGCGCCAGTCCCCCTGAAGCGCCAGCATAAGATCCACAGAACATATATCCTTCGTCCCCTATTGTAAATGCACCCGCATGGGCCCTTCCAGGTCCAGGGAAGTTGGCCAACCTGTACCAACCTACGGTCCTGGTCACTAGGGTTTCGCTGTACTGGATCTCATTGTCCGGCAATTCCAGGAATACTCTGACATAGTAGGTGGTCGCCTCTTCCAAGTTTTCGATCTGTGTCTCAAATGCTCCGTTCAGACCAAAAACCACATTTTCAGTTAGTTCGGCGTCGACAAGGGTGGGCGAGGAATCAACAGTGCTGTAAACAAGCCCCATCCTTTGCAAAACACTTCTGTCGCCCGTTAAACTGCCAACGAAATCGAGTGTGGTGGCTGTCTTCGTACTTACCTGGAAATCACCAAAGGAAAAAACAATGGGTTCTTCATCCGGATTGTTTTCATCCTCGTCAGGTAGTTCATTCTCTATTTCATTCAATTCTACAAATGGATCATCGTCCGGACTGGGACAGCCGAAGAGGCACAAGGTCGATAATAGAAGAATCAACTTAAATCTGAAAGTGTTCTCCATGTTTGGGGCAAGTTTGCTCAATGAAGTGTTTGAATTTTCCAATTTTATTGAATCGGTGATTGTCAAAGCTTAAAAGTAAGGGGATCGGCTAAGGGCGCAAATACCCATTAATGCGTATTTTTTGGTAGAAAACCGGCGTTACATCGATAAAATAGACCACTTTATCGATATGTCAGAAAATTCCGTTGCGTTGGCAGAAGGTAAGCAGTTGTTCCTTATTGGAACAATTGCTCTTGCGAAGAATGTTTTTACGGTGGGTGTCGACCGTTAATTTACTTATGGTAAGGCTATTGGCAATTTCCGTGCTTTTCATCCCTTTTTTAATGCCTTGGATAATGAGCTGTTCCCGGGTGGTAAAAAAATCCTTGAATTCGAGGTAGACCCTGTCCTTGAATTTTTGTCTGTCCACCTCGGCCGCGTTCACGTCCCACTCTACCTGATTGCCGTTCGATATGAAACCGATATCGGTCAACATGCTCCAATTGCTGACCAATCTGCCCTGTCCAAAGGTTTCATAAGCACCCGACTGCCTCAGTACTTTAATGGCCGTACCGTCTTTTTTCAACAGGCGATAGGTTATGGTCAGGTAGGTTTCCTTCCCGGTGACATTATGGTGCACATAGTGGTCGACAATTCCCTTTATCACCCTGGAAACCACGGCAATATCGTCCGGGTGGATGCGGGTATGGATGATGCTGTCATCAAAATCATTCTGGGAATAGCCTAATAATTGTTCAACGTTCCTTTGATACGTAACCCTGTTCTGTTTCCAATCCATAACATAAACGGCCTGCTTGCCTGGAACGAGTGGAAAATGTTCCAGGTCGTAGAACGGTCTTTTATCCCGTTTCCTGTGTAGCAGTTGGTGGGATACCCCGTTCGCGAAGTCCATCAGGTCTACAGGGGATATCGCCTGTTCGTTCACTTGTTCACGGGATGGTTTTTTCTCGGTGTCCAAAACTTTATTTACATTTAACAAATTCGGCCATTTGGAATTTTTTTTGCAATTTACTCAACACGAAACATTATCGGCCGAAAAAACAAGAAAACCACTGATGACCAAAAAGGGCACTATTTTTTATATCCATGGCAATTCGTCCTCTTCAAGGGTTTTTCAGCAGTTGATGCATTCCAAAAAAATTAGGTATGCGCAAATGGCCCCCGATCTTCCGGGACATGGCAAGCTGGCCTCCAACAACCGGTTTCCGGACTTCAGCACCAAGGGGTATTGTGATTTTTTGTTGGCCAAAATCAGCGAAATCGATGACGATATAGTATTGGCGGGAAATTCTCTGGGCGGACATATCGCGTTGGAAATGGCACAAAAAATAGAGCGTTTGAGGGGCCTGTTGATTTTTGGGACCCCACCGGTCAAAAAGCCGGTAAATATCAGTGAAGCCTTTTTGCCCGTACCCGCCCTCCAGACATTTTTAACGGAAAACCCCGGGATGGCAGAGGTTACTGAAGCGTTTTCGCAGATTCTGTTCGGTCGAAAGCCCGTTGATGGGTTTGTCGCTGATTTTAAACGGGCAAATCCAAAGGTAAGGAGCGCTTTGGCCAAGGATCTAGGGGCCGGGAACTGGACAGACCAAGAAAAGGTTTTTGTCGAACTGAAGGTCCCAAAATTTATAATTGCCGGGAGCCACGATGTTTCCGTCAACCCAGACTATTTGAAGCGTGTAAGGGATCAATGCAACGGTAGCTGTGAGCTCATCTTTTTTGACCAATGCGGGCATTACCCCAGTTTGGAGAAACCGGTCGATTTTGAACGGGCCATACAGTACATAGCCCAAAAAAGCTTTATGTGATGAGACTGCATACGGAAAAGGAGTACGTAAACCACGTTCAGCTATTTGCTTTCAAATTGCGAAAGCTCTATTTGACCGATCCTGGTCTGTTCTATGAGATCAGCCAACTGATTCCCTATTCGGTCTTTATCAACAAAAGGGATAATCTGGATATCACCTGGGCCAATGGGCAATTGACGGGCCGGGGTGCCGAAATGGAGAAATTGGTCGAACTCGGTGCCAGTTATCTGCCCAAAATTTCCAACCCGATCCTGCTTCAGACCGCAAAGCGGAAGGCGCATAATTTTGACCGGTCGAATGACGCCGAGGCACTGTGCTGTTATCTACAGCAGTTGCGGGTAAGCAATACATTGAAATTCTTTTATTCCAATAAACTTTTGCTCGATGAAGCCCTGTATTTCAATGTTTCGAGCTTCACTGAGGATTTGGGACTGATCGGCAAAGTCTTTGAAGAAGTGTTCGAACCACTAAAACAAAATGAGGTCAATTGGCTTAAATTCCAATCGTTGACCAAACAAGAAAAGCGCGTCATCGAGTTGCTTGCCAGGGGCCACAGCCACAAAGAAGTGGCCGAAACGCTGTTCATCTCCATCAACACCTCTCGGACGCACATAAAAAACATCCATAAAAAATTAGACACCAATAGAACTGCCGAGATCATCCGATTGGCCTTTGCCCTGGAAATTTTGTAGCACCTTGCGCGGTTTCGATCTTGAACAGATCGAAATACATGCCCGAAAGCGCGGCAATCCTTCCCTTTCGAGGAGAGAACTATATCAGCCCCTGTCTCACATAATGACTTACCGCTTGGGCCAAATTTCTAAAATCGGTTTTTTGTAGAATGTTTTTGCGATGGGTACGCACGGTATCCAGTGAAATATGGAGGTAGTCGGCCACTTCTTTCGAACTGAACCCCTCTGATATCAATTTCAAGATTTCCATTTCCCTTGCCGAAACCGTTTGTTTCAGTTGATCTCGGTCCAAATCGGCTATGGAACCGATCCCATAGTAACTTTTGCCCCCTTGTACATTGATAAAGGAAACTTTGTTGTTATTGCGGGTGGTGATATGGCTGATATCCGATTGGTTGGTGAACACGGTGGACAATTTGTAATCACTGTCCCAGGTCAATGCTATGGATTGCCTTAAAAAGAGCCGGTACGAGTCATCGATTGTTTTATACCTGATCTGGTAGGAAACCTTGTAGCTGGGAATTTGCCCGCTGTCAATATGGGAAAACAAAAAATGTCCGGCAATCTCCTCACAATTAACAAAGTGTGGTAGGTCATCGGGATGGATCCGCTCTGCATAGTCATCCACCTGAAAAGTATCCAGGTTTTCTCCGATCAAAGCTTGGACACTTTTGCTCAAAAAAATAAATTGTCGAGTTGAAAAGTCAAATACGTATTGGAAGGATGGCCCTGGCGAATAAAGGTTTTCCAATATGGAATTTAACTTCTTTTGGTCGGTTCCAATGGATCGATGCGACAAAAATTTGCTCTTACCATCGAAAACCTTATAGATCTCGCGTATTTTTTTGTCACTCATGGTCGGTCGATTATTGAGAATTGGTCTTGGAGCTTTGCTAAATCAGCCCCTCCTTAATGCAATGCGCTATCGCTTGCGGCATATTGTTAAAATTGGCCTTTTTGAGTATGTTCTTTCGATGGGTCCGCACGGTATCGAAGGAGATATGCAAATAATCCGCTATCTCTTTTGAACTAAAGCCCTCGGAAATCAATTTAAGGATTTCCGATTCCCTCAGCGAAACAAGCTGTTTCGTTGGATTGGCCTTTCCAAAATCATCGATATGCCCTATCCCGAGATAGTTTTTGCCCCCCGCGATATTGATGAACGAGATCTTATGGTTGTTGTGGGTGGTTATATGGTCTATTATGGAGTGGTTGGCTAGGGAAGAGGAAATATTGTGTTCATCATCCACGGCCACGGCAATGGCTTGGTGCAAAAACAGTTTGTAGGCCCCGTTTACGTCCTTTATCCTGAACTGAAACGACACCTTGTATTCGGGAATGGCTTCCTTTGCTATGTGCTCGAACAAAAAGTGGGCAGCAATTTCCTGGCAGTGCACATAATGTCCTATATCGTCCGGATGTATGCGGTTCACAAAATCCTCCGGCTCGAAGGTCAAGGGATTTTCCCCGAAAAGCGTTTCACTTCCGTCGCTCACAAAATCGAACTTTCTACCGGCGAAATCAAAAATGTATTGAAAAGATGGGCCCGGTGAGTACAGGTTTTCGAGAATGCTGTTCAGTTTACCAGATGCCACCGCAGTGGAACTATTGGCCAGAAAATCTTTGTTCCTATCAAAAACGGCATAGATTTCCCTGACTTTTTTGTCTTTCATTTTGATCGATGTTCGGCCTGATGGTAGTTTAAATAATTCTTCAAATTAAAGAATTCAATTTAAATACCCTTTGGCCGCCAACGTCCATCATACAATCTATTAATAATCAGAATCTTAACAAAACGATCAAATGCCCCGCCAGCGTTCCCATGCATAGGACCGTACGGTATACCGGCTCAAGATCATATCGCCTTGGGCTCCCCTAAATTTCATTTGATGGGACCTCCAGCCCGGCACTTACTCATTTCCGTTTAGCTCTGGGGCAGTGGCATAAATGCCCGCTATTTCATCACAGATCAATGCGTATTCATGTTGCCAATACCATTCGCCAATCTGGTGAAAACCCAGCACTTCTTTAAAAAGCGCATCTGCCTTCAGTGGCCTGCCCGCTTTAAGATACGCCTTGCCTTCTAAAAATTTGGTATAATAGAATCCTTGGTGGCAATATTGGCCCAGAACAGTCAATGCGCTGTCCGGACGGTTCTTTTCTATGAGTATTCTTGCCCATATTCCACCGTATCCGTTTTTGTTCTGGTCAAAATTTGAAATAAAGTTGGCATGAGAAGCGTCGTACCGCCCTTTTTCAAAAAGATACATGCTCTCAAAATAGTTGTGGTCCGATCGAATAAGGCGGGCCGTTTTACGGTTTTCCCCGGTGTCCAGTAATTTCAAGCCTTCCTTCATGATTGCTTTTGCCGAGTCGGGCCAGTGCATCGCCAGATAGATGTTACCGATCAAATGATGGTCCCAGTACGGGTGTTCCAGGGTGCCGGAAGCCCTGTTGTACAATTTCTTGGACAAGGGTATCCTTAGTTTCATGAAGTCTACGGCCCCGAGCATAGAACCTTTTCTGATGGACAAAACGGCCGCTATGGAATACGCCTCCCTCCTAATCTTGGGGTTGTCACTCAGGAGCATTTGATCCACTATGGAATCGGCCCTTCCGTAGTTGTCCTGAAAAGAATAAATGGTGGCCATGGATCCGTAGGCGCCCAACAAGCCCAGGGAATCCTGTTGGACAACCTTTGTAAGCAATCGTAGGGATTTGTTGAAATCCCCGTTCCTTGAACCGACCAAAGCCAGAGCATACAGATTCAAAATGTTATTGGAATCCAGGACAGCGGCATATTCGAACAGCCGTTGCGCGGGTTGCAGGTCACCGCTGTTGTAATGGGTAAAACCCCTTTCCCTTGCCAACTTGCTTTTGAGGTCATCCGCAGTACCGGAATTGTTCAAACTGTCCAGAAATATTCCGGTCGAATCAGTTTTTCCAGAAGGGGTACAGGCCGTCGTCACCAGAACGGCAAACACAATGGTCTTAAGAATCCTCATATCCATAGTTAATCCTAAATTTCCGGTTTCCGATCAGTTGCATACGCTGACCTTGGCACGTGGAAGGTAGTGGTACCGCACCGTTCCCACAACTATGTTATGTAGCCCTGCTTCCAGAAAAACAAAATTCGGAAGCCCATGAAGGACAGGAACCACCCATGTAATGGGCATGTACCTTGCACCGCCCTCTTGCCCGACCCCAAATGACATGGCATCCGGGGGAGGAATTCGGCCAAATCAAGTTTTTTAGGTTTTTAACTCCTATTGCATGTACAATTTTCTATCTTTAGTAAGAATTTACCTTCTATATTTATAGTCTTTAGTTTATAAAATTTGAATAAAGGATGATTGATACCACTGGTTTCACGGCCCAAGGAGTTTTGAACCCAACAAAAGTAAAAAACACAGGGCCCTATATGGTGGACGCTAGACCTTCCCTACCGGGAGGACCCCGCTTTGACCACCGCATCACGGAAGATTTAAGGAAAACCTCAGGATAGGACAAGAAAAAGGCCCAAAGATGAACTTTGGGCCATGAACAATATTCTCTCGCGAAGAATGGACATAAACCTTGAGTGTCCTAAATTGTTCAGGGCAAATATAATTTTAAAGTTTTTATAATGAAAAAGTTGAGTTTTAACAATTTGGATTTAAAAGTCGATGATGTACTTCATCGTAAGGAAATGAAGACGGTTTTAGGGTCCAGGGCGGGCAGCTGCTCGGTTGACCCTGGTTGTTCCACTGGATGTAGACAAGAGGTGTATCCCGGGTCCTACCCGAACACCTTTTGCAGCACCTGCTGCCAACCCCCTTATTAATATCTGAATGAACTGCTGTGTGGGAATCGTCTTTTAGATGGTTCCCATACCGCTTTTCAATGCCCAAAACCTCTGGTTGCACAAGGGGTACCCGTAGCCCACATATTCAGCTGATGCCTTTTCATGTGGTACGAATCCATTGAGGAAAGACATATGGTGGTATTGCCTTCTGCGCCCCGGCCCGGCATTACCCGAACGGGTCAACCATACGCCCAATCTGATTTTGAGCGATAGAGCACATCGAGTTTAAGCCTGTGGTATTGTTTCGCTATCCTATCTTTGTCGTCAATGGTCTCGATCAAACCCAATATATGAACCATGTTGCGCTCCGATAACATATCGGAAACCAAGTACGATTGCAATAGTGCCCTCAGTTCCCCATCCTTTTGATCCGCTTCGTCCATGTACTGATAGATCTGAAAACAGGTCCCAAGGCCGTGCAGGATAAACCGCATTAAAAATTGGTCATTGCATTTTTCGATAAGGCCATCATTCGCCAAAAACGCATATAGTTTGTCATATACGGATATGATGTCGACAATCTTTTCCTTAGAATACATCTGGGTTATGGAGTCGTGCTTCTCGCAATTGTAATAGTATAGCGATTTAGGGACCGCTTCGATATTTTCCGCATAGTGGACCGCTTTGGCTACAAAAAGAATATCCTCATAGTACACCTTTTCGGGAAACAGGATACCGTGCTTCAGGAGCAGCGATCTGGAATACAGATAGAGAAAGGGGTAGCTGAAAAATCCCTTTGTCAGGTTCAGGAAATTGTTCAAAGCACTTTCCCCTGCGTCCAGGTTCCGGGGAAGTCGGGTTCTTTTATGTTCTTCGTTATTATCCTTGCCATAGTGTTCCGTATGTCCAAAAACCAGCAGATCTACATCCTTGGAAGATTGGTTCAAGTGGTCCACCAACTCTGAAATGGCCCCCAAGGGTATCCAATCGTCTGCATCGACGAACCAGACATATTCCCCTGCAGCCTCTTTTAGGCCCAGATTTCGGGTATATCCAACCCGCAGGTTCCTCACGTTTCGGAGGAGCTTGATACGGGGGTCCTTTTTTTGGTATTCTTCAACTATCTGTATCGAATTATCGGTGGAAAGATCGTCTATAACAATGACCTCTATTTGCCCATACGTTTGACAAACAATGGAATCCAAGCACCGTCGTAAATAGGAAGATGCGTTGTGAACGGGTATAACGATACTCAGAAGCATGGGCCCAGGGTCTTCTTGCTCATTCAAATAATTTTTAAGAATTATTGTTAAATATAGTAAGAATTAGACTACCTACTCCAGTATTTCCAGCAAAAAAGGCAAGGAATCCGACCTTTCAAAAAGGTGGAATTATGCCGTATCGGTTCCATTAAACCGACGGAAAAGGATCGGGAGTCCATTTGGCCTACCGGTTCGCCGAAAATTACGATGCTTGCACCAGAACATCTGGACTGCGCGATCGTTTTCACCCCCCTGGCGGCTCATGACCCTGTCGCCATGGCACGCTCCACGACCTGTACCGTTTTTACATAACTGTTCTTTAACATGGTCTCCGCGTCCATAGTGGCCCAATACTCCCGATTGAAGAGCTCCACCGAAAGACCGCCCCGAAAACCCGAATCATAGAGTTTGGGCAATACCTGATCAAAAGGACAAATCCCATCGCCCGGCAATATCCGGTGTGCATCGGTCAGCGATTCCCGTGCCGGTGTGGCCGGGAAATCGTTTATATGTATAACCGGTAGGCGTTTGCCATTGAGGCAATCCACCGTGTCCCAGTCATTGCCCCCGCGATACAAATGGTAAAAATCGAGTAGTACCGCCGCGGCCGGATGACCGGTCCTGATCACGATCTGGGCGCAATCGGCCAATTTGTGCAGGGCACCGGCCCCCCAGAGTTCCAACACGGGGGTAACGGAAGTTTCCGCTTTCAAATCCAAAATAGCGGCATAGCGCTCGGCATATTCGTCGAACTTTGTGCAATCCAATGACTTGATCCCCATGACAGGGGCCGCAATAAAGCTCCCTCCCAATGCGGCGGTAATCTGCATTTCGCTGCGCAATTGTTCTATGGCCTTTTTTCGTTCCTCGGGGTCGTCATGACACCATTGCGAAAAACCAATAATATTCTCCAGGACCAATTGGCCGGCCTTTAATCTGCCCTTTAATGATTCCAGGGTCCCTCCTTTTTCTAGATAGGAAGTGATATCGCGCATCCACAGTTCAATTCCCTCAAAACCGGCTGCCGATACCATTTCTATCTGCTGGTCGACACCCAGCCCATAGGCCGAGATGGTAGAAGTGTTCAAGCTAATCCGAAAGGGCAATTGCTTTTTCACAACGGCCTTTGTGGCATTTGAACCTTCAAGGTCCTTGGGGCCGAACGCGTACCCTCCAAACGCCCCCAACGTAGCTTTAAGGCTTGTTGTAATCACTTTCCTCCTACTGATCCCATTTCCCATAATGCATATTTTTTTTCCTAAGGTCTTTTTTGTCTTTCAATCGAAGTTAAATATAACCAAGATTCCCTTCTGGACCCTTGGTGGTGCCCAATTTCTGGAAATTGGGCGCGATTTTACGGGTTTCCAGCAAACCACTTTAAGAACAAATCGAATTCAATGTCCTTTTAAAAGCAGTATTTTTTCAAGAATCAAGGAAAAGGCACCCATCAATGCTGCGTCCTCCCCAAAACTTGATGGTAGTATCTGAACGGGACCCGTTACGACCGGTAATTTAAGTGATTCCACCTTATTTCTGATTTTGTCGAGGAAAAAATCCCCGCTGAGCGCCAGGTCCCCTGAAAGGACTATGGCCTGCGAATTGAACAGTTTTAAAAGTGTATCTATCCCTATTCCGATATAATCAGCGGCCGCATCCACAACTTCCAATGCCAGGGAATCCCCTTTTATAGCAGCATCCATTACGAGCTTGGAGCTTATTTCGGAACGCCTTGGTCCCTCTAGAATGCTCGCCCTTTTGTTTTGGATCATTTCAACCACGATATCCGCAATCCCATATCCCGATGCCAAGGCCTCCACAGTCCCGGAAATACCTTCCCGCCCCATTCGTCCGCTATTTTTGTCCACCACGATATGTCCAAACTCTCCCGCATACCCATCGGCGCCATAAAAGGGTTCCCCATTGATGATGATCCCGGATCCGATACCGTATCCCAAGTTGATACTGATCAGATCGCGGTATTTTTTCCCTATGCCGTAGTGCAGTTCGCCCAGGGCGATCAAGTGTGCCACATTGTTCAGTTCTATCCTCAGATCGGTATAGGCGCCCAGGGCCTTTTTCACATCGACATTTTTCCAATTGAAAACCGGGGAATACGCTACGATGCCACTGTGCCTGTTCACGATCCCGCACACGGCCACGCCGATCCCGAATACCCGGGCCCTTTTCCCTTGGGCCCTATGCAGTAACTTCTGAATAAGTTCCCCGACCTGCCGCATCACTCCTTCAAAACCCCTGTCAATTTGTGTAGGTAGGTGGATTTCATAAAGAAATTCCCCGTCCAGATCGGAAAGGGCGGCCCGGATGAAGGTGGCATCGATATCGATGCCTATCACGTAATTGTTCCGCGCATCGAACCGGATGATTTGGGGCGGCCTTCCCCCTTTGGAAGAACCCAGATCATCCGCCGTGATGAGGTTTTTCATTAAAAGGGCCTCTATCGTCCTGGTGATGGTCGGGGCACTTAAGCCGCTTTTGCGTATGAGATCGGCCCTGGTAATCTTCATTTCATCACGGATAAGCCGAAGTACCCTGATTTCGTTTTTACCGGGCTTGGTATCGGGTTTAACTATATGTGACGAAGGTTCGGACATGTTTATTTCATTATATTATAAAACTGCATTCCCACTGGGAATATGGCGAAGGTACTAAATAGTTCGTTCATATCTCCGGTTCCATTCCCTGACCAGAAAGGATGTTTCATTGGGCTTCTAAAACCCGCATCAAATAATTTCACTGGGAAAGCGGACATTCTAAGTTTATTTCATTACTTTCGAAAAGTAGTAGCGCAACGATCTGGACCATACGAAATCTATGGCCGCCGGCCTACTCGGGAATACAATTCATCCCTTGTTCGAAACTTTGGGGGAAGAAGTAGACGGACATCAAAACAGTCCCGAAGATCGGGCCATCTCCGAAGAAAATACAGTCATTTGTATTGTAACGGAGACTGGAAAAAATACGGTAAGCTGTTCGGGAAGGATCCAACAGGAAAAAGGTATTTTTTAATATCGCTTGGCACCAGGCCAGTCAGGCTTGGATCAGGGGACGCGGTGACCGGGAAATACGAAAAACTGGTTTTAGGAAGGGGAGGTGAACCCGGAAGACTGTTCCCCGATCGGACTTCCCGAGTTGATCGGCTGGGTGGGGGGACAACCCTTGCCATCGGCTTTAGCGGATTTAGGGGGTTCAATGATATCGACATTGTCCAAAATGCGGTACGGAAGTGTTGGGCAAAATAAAACGCAATGATAAGAAGGTTTGGACAAGGTGCTCACGACCAGACCCTCGCCCTTTCAAAACAACCAAAACCACTACCTAAAATCATACCTTATGGGCCCAAAAAAAATTAACAGACGTGATTTTGCAAAATCATTGGGAATGGTGTCGACAGCTGTCTGTACGACCGGAATGGGAACCCTTATGCTGGGTTCTTGCCAGAATGCACCCGTGCCGAACAAACGCGAGGCGGTATTGAACCTATTGACATCGACGGGAAAGCAAGACTATGTCCCCAGTGGGTTTTTTGTCCACTTCGGGAAAGGATATCAATGGAGCGACGCCGCGGTAAATAGGCATCTGGAGTATTTCAAGGCCATTGATATGGATTTTATAAAAATTCAGTATGAGGCGTTGTTCCCAGCTTTGAGCAGCATCAAAAAACCCGAAGATTGGGCCAATATGCCCTTTTATAAAAAAGACTATTACGAGAAACAGCTGTATGTGGTAAAGCAACTGGTGAACAAGGGCAAAAAACTCGCCCCGGTCATCGCCACAGTGTATTCACCCTTTATGTGCGCTGGACATACCGCGACCGGTGCAGTGCTGACGGAACATATGAAGCAAGATCCCGAAAGCGTAAAAAAAGGACTGGAAATCATCACGGACAGTGTAATGATCTTCGTTAAGGAATGTATCAAATTGGGGGTCGATGGCTTCTTGGCCCCTACCCAGGGCGGTGAGGCCTTTAGGTTCCAGGATCCCAATATGTTCCGGGAGTATGTGAAACCGAGCGATTTGGTGTATATGAACGAAATAAATGATTCCTGCATATGTAACGTTTTGCACGTGTGCGATTACGAGGGGCCCTATGACGACCTAACGCCTTTTTTGGATTATCCAGGACATATCGTGAATTTAAGCGATGTGGTAGCGGGCGAAAAGGTACCCCTAAAAAAGCTGTATAAAATGTTTGGAAACAGGCCCATAATGGGTGGCTTGGAAAAAAGAGGCCCCATTCTCACAGGTACCGAACAAGAAATAACCGAAACAGTGGCCCAGGTGTTGAAAGCTGCTCCGGAGCGGTTCATTTTAGGGGCCGAGTGCGCGTTGTTGGGCGAAGTGGACTGGAAGAAGGTAAGGACCGCCGTAAACGTCGGACATACCCACCGTAATTAGCTTTTGGCGCAACCACATGAAAAAAAATACTAGAACGAACAGTTTGAATAAACGAGAACAGTACCATGAAAAAAAAGTATACCGCAGATGCGGATAGATATGACAAAATGAAGTTCAACCGCTGTGGACATAGCGGACTCCAACTACCCTTGGTCTCTTTGGGCCTGTGGCATAATTTCGGAGGGGTCGACGTGTATGAGAACGGAAGGGAAATGGTGTGCCGCGCATTTGATCTGGGCATTACCCATTTTGACCTGGCGAATAATTACGGTCCGCCATACGGATCTGCTGAAGAGACTTTTGGAAACATCATGAAGGCCGACCTGCAACCGTACAGGGATGAACTGGTCATCACTTCCAAGGCCGGATATGACATGTGGCCCGGCCCCTACGGCGAATGGGGATCCAGAAAGTACTTGATCGCAAGCTGTGACCAGAGCCTGAAGCGGATGGGCTTGGATTATGTGGATATTTTTTACAGCCATAGACCCGATCCCAACACGCCCTTGGAGGAGACCATGATGGCCTTGGATCAAATTGTACGGTCGGGAAAGGCATTGTATGTCGGAATATCTTCCTACGGTCCCGAACAGTCCCAAAAGGCAATTGATATTTTGGATTCCTTGGGAACACCTTGTCTGGTGCACCAACCTTCCTACAGCATGTTCAACCGATGGGTAGAGGACGGGTTGTTGGATGTCCTGGAAAAGAACGGCGTCGGCTCGGTGGTCTTCAGCCCCCTGCACCAAGGCCTTTTGACGGACAAATACCTCCATGGGATTCCCGAGGGCTCCAGGGCATCCAAGGCGGCCGGTTATTTAAAATCTTCTGACATTACCCCAGAGAAGATAGACAAGGTCAAGAAACTCAATGAAATTGCTGCCGCCAGGGGTCAAAAAATGGCGCAGTTCGCGCTTGCTTGGGTGCTGAGGGACAAAAGGATCACTTCGGTGATCATCGGCGCCAGCAAGGTATCCCAAATCGAAGATGCGGTGTCCATTCAATCCAATCTGGAGTTTACGTCCGAAGAATTGGATGCGGTCGAAAGAATTCTAAAGGAGTAAAAAGGACGAACCCATGCCCAGAAGCACCAAGGTGCCTGCCGCCATCTAAGGAAATGGCGATTTTGTCCGGCATGGGTTTGACCCGGCCTGAGGGTGCATCGCATTGGGCCGGATTGAAGCGGAACTTGGGTACTTCTATGGGTCCTCCCTTCCGAACACCTCTCGCTCCCCATGCGGATAACTGCCGACATCTATCGGAACAGCGCCTCGAAAGATCCCTGGTCGGGATAATCACCAAAGTCTTATATTTGCATCTGCAAAAAGCATTTGCACCTGAAAGGGAATCTGTTGTCCAGGTAAAAAAGGGGCGGTTTAAAGATCGAACATGTTTCAAATATTTAAGAAAAAAAAGTTTCTGGTTGATCATTTGGAGGGCTTTGTGGACATGCACAACCATATTCTTCCCGGAATCGATGACGGTGCAAAAGATGTGGAGGAATCCATAGCCCTGATCAAAATGTTCACCGAAATGGGGGTGCACAGCTTCATCGCCACACCCCATATCATGCACAACTACTACCCCAACAACCGTGAGACCATCGGCGATGCTTTGAATTTACTCAAAAATGCCCTATTAAAACACGGGTTGGACCATGTTTCGGTCAGTGCTTCGGCGGAGCACATGGTCGATTCGGATTTTGAACGGCTCTTGGAAACGGGAGAGGTGATGCCCCTTAAAAAAAATTATTTGCTGATCGAAATGTCCTACCTACAGCCTTCGATCAATTTTGATGCGGCGGTTCAGAAAATTGCCTCGGAGCGGTTTTTTCCCATACTGGCACATCCGGAACGCTATGTATATTTAAAAGCGAGATCTTCACGGTACAAAAAATACAAGGAGCAAGGGCTCTTATTTCAACTGAATCTCTTGTCCCTTGGGGAGTACTATGGGGCCGAGGTACAGCAAAAGGCATTCAAACTTATCGACCAGGGACTGGTGGATTTTTTGGCGTCCGATGTGCACAATCTGGCCCAATTGCAAAATTTAAGGGAAATAACCATCAGCCGTAAATTGGAAGAATCGTTATTTCCCTTAATGGAAAAGACTATTAATAATTTTTACTAAATCAGAATTTCCACCACTTTTTGGTGCTCTTCCCATAGCCATAACCGTACTTTCCGCCATAGCCCAGATTGGATTCCTTGACATCGTTCACCACAAAGGACAGGCCTTTAAGTTTGCCCTCTTTTTTAAGCTTGAGGGGGAATTCGATGACCCTGGTTTCGGTCATACCGGCACGGGTCACATATATGATATGGTCTGCGTAACTACTGATCAATAGGGTGTCCGTAACCACCATCAAGGGTGCGGTATCCACAATGACATAATCGTATTTAAGTGACATATCCGCCAAAAGGTCCTTCATTCTATCGCTCATCAAAAGCTCGGAAGGATTCGGTGGTATCTTACCGGAATAGATAAGGTCTATGGTATTCGTATGTGCCAACATCGGGTTGATGATGTCCTTGGAGGTCAGTGAATCGTCATAGAGATACTCGGTAAGACCGGCATCTTTATTGCGCCCGGGTTTCCCCAACTTGTCCACATCCTTGCTGCTGAAGAAGGTGTACAGTTTTGGGTTTCGAATATCCGCTCCCAACAACAGCACTTTTTTATTGGTGTTGGCAAAAATCATGGCCAAATTGGAAGACAAGAACGTTTTCCCTTCACCGGGCACACTGGAGGTCACAAAAATAACATTGTTTCTCCCGGCGTGTTTGGACTTTATCAGATAGTCCAAATTGGTCCTTAAAATCCGAAGCGATTCCCCTAGGACGGAACGGTCTTCCTTGCGAACAAGCACTTCGTCCTTTTTACCCAACCTTGGCAACTCGGCAAGAACGGGAACATCCCTTAACAGCTTTTCAAGTCCAACCTTGTTGTGGATCTTGTTGTCCAAAAGATCGTTCCCGTAAATAACGGAAAAGGGCAACAATAGTCCCAAGATCAAAGAGGCCAGGAAAATAAGCGGTTTTTTAGGTGTTACGGGGTCTTCCGACACCAAATATGCGCTATCGACAATTTTGGATTTTGCAGGGCTCGAGGCCGCCTTAATTTGGGATTCCTCCCTTTTCTGTAGCAAATACAGATAAAGTGATTCTGTGGTTTCCTGTTGTCTTGTAATAATTCTCAGGTCCCTTTGGTTCTTTGGGGCGGAATATATCGTTCCCTGTATTCTTCCCATCTGGTTCTGCAGGGTTCCCACGTTCATCCCCACATTTCGTTCCATGGCCGTTAAACTGGATTGCATGGTCGACTTTAACCCGTCCAGTTGCTGGTCCAGGTTCACTATCATCGGGTTTTTCTCATCCGCACTCTTCAACAAGCGCTTTCGTTCCGCGACCAATTGGTTGTATTTCGCTGTGGTCTCGGTAATGGCATTGCTGCCTACATCCACAACGGGCATTTCTTCATATCCCCCTTCTTGCGACACATAATCTTTCATTCCGGTGACCATCTGGAGCTGAATCCTCGCATTTTCAAGCTGCTGCCTACTGGCCGCGCTCACCTGTACGGCCGCACCTACCTCCAGCCCTCCCCCTGTTATTCCTTTTTCCGTCAACAATTGTTCGGCATCCTGATCAACCGAGGTAAGCGTGGTTGAAATGAGTCCGATACGGTTGTCAATAAACTCAGAGGTTTTGTCCGCAACGGCCTGTTTGTCCTCAATGGCATTTTTGTTGTAGTTGAATATCAACGAATTGATGATGTCCGTGGCCTTCTTTTCAATGGGATCGTTAAGGGTGATATCGATGATATTTGAAAATTCGAGCGCCGGGGCGATGACGATTTTTCTTTGGTACCGTTCCGCGACCACAAAAAGCGGTTTTACGGAAACCTTTATTTTCTGTCCTTTATATTTCGTAAAGTGCGGGAGGTTGGGGGTAATTATGACATCGCCGAGCAAGGTGGGTACGCTTTTCCCGAAGGAATAGATCTTCACAGGGCTGTCGCGCTCAATGCTATATCCAAAAGTGGTATCGGAAGATAGTTCAAGATAAAACTCAAAGGTAGATTGGTTTATTATAGAATCGTTTGATATGAAGTTGATGCTTACGGGGCGGTTATTGTAAATTTCCGAGTCTTTCACATTTCCCAGGGCAATAACATTGACATTCAGCCCCAAATCACTCACGACCTGCACGAAATTTGATCGGGAGTTCAGGATCTCCATTTCATCCTCCACCTTATTTTTAGCTCCCCCCAATAGCGTCAGGTCTTGAAAAGCAGACAACTCAGATGTTGAATTCTTATCTTCCAAAATCTGGATCTTTGCCTTCGCGGCATATTCGGGAGTAGCGTATCGAATATAGATAAAGGCCAGGACCATGGCCGCAAGGGCGGATAGAAGAAACCATTTCCAATGTTTGGTATAAGTAGCAATGGTCTCCTTCAAATCGGCACTGTTGCTAGGGAAATCTTGTGCGTTTGTACTCATGGTAAATTTTAGGTATTATAACGTGTGATGAAAATAAAACGCTAATTGCTCCTAGTTATTATCAATACGGTCGATGTAATGAGAAGTGAGGCTACTGAGACCCAGATGGAAGCCCTATTGTCGAGTGCCGAGGAGGTGATCGCCGAATTGTTGGGTTCAACATATACCACATCGTTCTGGGTCAGATAATACACCGGGGAATTTAGGGACTCTTTCTTTGTCAGATCAATTCGGGTATACACCTTGGTTCCGTTAAAATCACGGATGACCATAACATTATCGCGCTTTCCCTTGATGGTAAGGTCGTTCGCCAGACCAATGGCCTCCAAGACCGTAATCTGTTCGCCCAGCACCGGGTAGGTCCCCGGCTGTCTTACCTCGCCCAATACCGTTACGGTAAAGTTCTTTAACCGAATGTTGATAATGGGATCCTTCAGGTAATCGGACAATTTTTCCTTGAGCAAGGTCTTGGTTTCCTCCGGGGAAAGCCCTACTACCCTGACGGTACCCAGGACTGGAAAATCGATATCACCATTTTTATCGATGATATAATCCACCTGTTCGGGTCGTATCCCTCCCTCTTCGGCACCTTTGAAAAGATTAAAGGGCAAACTCGCCACGGGGTCCAAGGTGGACACATGGATGCTTAGCACATCATCTATCTTAAACTTATTGGTGTGGGAGTTATTGCTTTTAATGGTTTCATAATCGCTTGCGTTCTGAAAATAAACGACATCCTTTTTTGAGGCGCATGACGAGAAAATAACAGCTGTAACCAGAACGATTAGGGTATTTGGAGAGAAAAAATTTATTTTCATAATAATGGTTTACGATATTTTAGAGTGCAAGATTAGTGAAAAATTATGATTCAACAACCTTCAGCGTAGGCTTGTTGCTGGTAGTTTTCTGTTCTTTTTTATCCAAGTCACAGAACTCCGAGTTCCTTGAAACAAACTCGGGAACAATAATTTTCATGAGCTTCACAGTATCGCCGCTAAAGAACATATTGGTGACACAAAGTTCGTCAATTTTAGATCGAACGTGTGCATAATCGAGCTCCCGTACCTTGCTGATCTTGATCTTTTTGTGGTATGTGGGCAAGGTATTCTCTCCATTCGCCAAAAGCTCTTCGTATAATTTCTCCCCTGGACGCAAGCCGGTGATTTTAATGTCAATGTCCTCCGGATAGCTCAGGCCCGATAACTTGATCATGTTTTTTGCCAAATCGAATATCTTGATCGATTCACCCATATCGAAAATAAAGATTTCGCCGCCTTCTCCCATCGCTCCCGCTTCCAACACAAGCTGTGAGGCCTCCGGTATGGTCATAAAATAGCGTGTAACATCCTTGTGGGTCAAGGTCAATGGTCCACCCTTTTCGATTTGTTTTCGGAACAGGGGAATCACCGATCCATTGGAGCCCAGGACATTTCCAAAACGTGTGGTAATGAACTTGGTCTTCTTTTCTTGCTCCATGCAACTGATGTACATTTCCGCAATTCGCTTACTGGCCCCCATTACATTCGTAGGGTTCACCGCCTTGTCGGTAGATACGAAAACAAATTTCTCTACCTTGTGGTTGACCGATAGATCGGCAACGGTCTTGGTGCCAGCTATGTTGATCTTGATCGCCTCATAGGCATTGTACTCCATCAGCGGGACATGTTTATAGGCCGCCGCATGAAATACCATATGGGGCTTGTGTTCCTGGAAAATCGCATTTAGCCTGTTCTTGTCCCTAATATCACCCACAATTGGAATAAAGTTGTGGTACCCGTTTTGTTTGAGTTCCTGTTGCAGGTCGTACAGGGCCGATTCCGCCTGATCTATTATGATGAGTGACTTATAGTCATAGCTGCATATCTGACGGACGATCTCACTACCTATGGAACCTGCACCACCGGTAACAAGGACCACCTTGTCCTTAAGCTGCATTTCGATTTTTTGGTTTTTGATATTGATCGGGGCGCGATCGAGCAAATCCTCGATCTGTACCTGCTTTATCTGGGAAGCCCTTAACTCTCCATTTATCCAATCTTCAACGGGCGGTACTATTTTTACCTGTACATTGAATTCCACCATGCCTTCCACCAGCGCCCTCAATTTCTTTGGATCGATATTCTGTATCGAAAAAATCACCTCCGAAATGTTCTGTTTATTGATAAAGTCGCCAGTGAGCATGTCTTTGTGAAAGACCTTTACCCCATTGATCTGTTTTCCCGATTTTTGGTTGTCATTGTCTATATATCCCACCACCCGAGATCTGCTCTTGGAATGATTGGTGATCGCATTGTGAGTCAGTATGCCCGATTCGCCCGCACCGTAGATCAGCACGTTTTTGTTTACCTTAAGGTCGCGACTCGCGTAGCTTTCGTAAATGGCCTTAAAAATATAGCGCGAGGCCGTAAGTCCTATGAAGGCCAAAAGACTATGAATGATGATGATTCCGAGAAAAATGGTAAAATTTTCGAAAAAACCGAATTCCTTATTGATCAATACAACCGTGATCATAAGAATGCTCGACAGGCATATTGCATTAAATATGTTGTACACATCCCGCACCCCCGTATGCCGAACCACTCCCTTGTACGAGCCCACGATCAAAAACGCCACTAGGGAAATTAGGGCGACCACGGGCAACTGAATATAAAGTTTGTCCACATCGAACTTAAAGGACAGGTTGAATCTAATAAAGTAGGATAAGAAGAAGGCGATACATGCCGATATTACATCTATGGCCAATACCAGCCATTTAGATGCATACCTATTGGCGCTGTGGGAAATGTAGTTTTGTATCATGAAATGGTTTTTGTAATAATATTGGTTATTCTGCTGAGCACCTTCTCCGAGAGGTCCGTACCGCTTGGAAGACAGAGACCACGTTCAAAAAGGTTTTCAGAAACCCCGTTTACGTGGCTTTTGAACTGCTCAAAAACCGGTTGCCGGTGCATCGGTTTCCACAGCGGTCTGCATTCCACGTTCTCTTCCGATAGGGAGATTCGGATCGCCTCCCGCATTTCGTAGGATTCAGATAGCATGCAGGTCAGCCAACGGTTGGAAAAAAACCCTTCGGGCTCTTCCAAAAACTCGATACCGCCAAGGTGCTGCAAATGTTCTTTATAGAATTGATAGTTATTTCTTCTCGCAATCACCCGATCTTCCAACACTTCCATTTGCCCCCTACCGATACCCGCAAGTATATTGCTCATTCGATAGTTATGGCCTATTACGGAATGTTGATAGTGAGGTGCTTTGTCCCTCGCCTGAGTGGCCAGAAAAATGGCCTTTTCCTTGATCTCCGGGTCTTTGGTGACCAACGCCCCGCCACCCGAGGTGGTTATGATCTTGTTTCCGTTGAAGGAAAGGATGCCGATATCACCAAAGGTGCCGCATTTAACACCATGGTAGGTGCTTCCCAACGCCTCGGCGCTGTCCTCCAGGATCGGAATGTCATATTTTTCCGAGATGTTCTTGATCTCCTGCACCTTATAGGGCATCCCGTACAAGTGTACCGCTATGATGGCCTTGGGCTTTTTTCCTTCCGCTATGGATGCGACAATGGCCTCCTCCAGAAGCTGGGGAGACATATTCCAAGTATCGCTTTCGCTGTCAATGAATATGGGAGTGGCCCCCAAATATTCTATCGGGTTGGCCGAAGCGGAAAAAGTAAAGCTCTGACAAAGTACGGCATCCCCTCTTTTGACCCCCAAAAGTTTTAGTCCCAAATGAATAGCGGCCGTTCCCGAGCTCAGGGCGGCAACAAAACTATTTTCGTTCAGGAAATCGGCGAGTTTCTGTTCGAATCCCGTTACATTGGCGCCCAATGGAGCTATCCAATTGGTTTCAAAGGCCTCCTGAACATAGTGCTGTTCCAAGCCGCCCATATGGGGTGCCGAAAGCCAGATTTTTACCTTACCAATGGTTTTAGCGTCCAAAAGGTTATAGATTTTAGAGGATTTATCGTGTAAAAATAAACATACTTTCCGTGCAACGAATAGAAAATCAACATATTTCGTTTAAGATTGAAAAATCTCGGTAAACTACAACAACGAAACATTTTGACCCAGAAAACGTCGCTTCTGTCAACACTTCAAATCTTTCCGCTATGGTTGTACAATATAGGTGCCAACAGTAAATCAATGGAATTATCCTTACCGCGAACCCAGTCGCCAAGAATTGAAATCAAAAAAACAAAAACCATCAACCCCAGTGAAGGGCGAAAGAGTAGTAACCATCGGCAATAGGTTCGCGTGGACAACGCTCTGGTAATTTACGAAAATTTGTTAATTTCCAAGGTTTATCATTTAAATATTCCATAATTAAAGGGTCTTCTCTCAGAACCCCATCGCTCCGTACCTTTTAATTATACCTTATTGTATGTATTGCGGACAGAAATGTTGCCGGGACATATCGTTCCGATACCCTGTTGAAAATCGCGTACCGGCCCGCCCCTGGCCTTGTAAAACCATTCCACCGTATGGCCTTGGGGCGCCGTCCAGATCATCGTTTTTCGCGACTTGGAGATAAGAAGGTCTGCCCACCTGTTCCCCAAAATGTTCCTGAAGGTGTGCCGAAACGCCATGGCCATCCACCAAGACCGAATCTCCGGTTTTGTGCGGATCAGGGCAATCCCTAATTGAAACTCCAAATTGGGTAGGGTTTATCGTATTTCACTTGTTATTAGTCGAGTAATTGTCCGTTTTGACGTTTTATTCTTTTTTTTTCTATTATACCACATAAATTTGGCCTATCAATAATGATAACCCCAGCAGCGCTATGAGAAAAAATTACGCACTATTGAAATTACCCATACTTTTTTTTATAGGATCAATCGTTTCTTCCGTTCAGGCCCAAACCCCTGAGCAAGATGGTCAATGGAGCGATCCGATTCCGTTTGGAATTGTACCGGTTGCCGTTGCGAACCTTCCTGACGGCAAGTTGATCACCTGGTCATCCAAGTTCCGGGACACGTATACCGAGATGGAGGATGGAATGACCTATACTGAAATATTCGACCCCACTCTGGGCACGGACGGCCAAGCACTTGGCGAAACAGTGACCCAGACCAACCACGACATGTTCTGTCCCGGAATCAACAACCTGGCCGATGGACGGATCCTTTCAGCAGGAGGTACCAGCAGCGAGCGCACCAGTATATATGACCCCGTGACAGGTATCTGGTCCCGGGCCGCCGATATGAATGTCAATCGGGGTTACCAGGGCAATGTGACACTGGCAGACGGATCGGTCTTTACCGTTGGCGGTTCTTGGAGCGGTAGCAACACCGTGGCCACCAATGGGGGCAAGAATGCGGAACTCTATACGCCGTCCACCGGATGGATCAATCTTCCCAATATCGAAGGGGAGGACATATTCACGGCGAACGATCTGGCCAAGGAACTTCAGGGCCCGTATAGGGTGGACAACCATGTATGGCTCTGGCCTGCGCCCAATGGCAAAATCTTCCATGCGGGTCCGGGTGAAATGATGCACTGGATCGAACCGGATATCGCGAACGGAGGTTCCATTTCAGATGCGGGCTTACGGGGCACGGACACTTACTCCATGAAGGGGACCACCGTAATGTTCGACATTGGTAAAATATTAAAAGTGGGAGGGGCGGAATCCTACGGCAGTTCCGATCCGGCCTTTGTGCCGGCCAAGGACAACTCCATGGTCATCGACATCAACGATGAGAACAACGTCACCGTAACGGCCACCGTGAACAATCTGAGCTTCGCCAGGACCATGCACAACAGTACGGTGCTCCCTGATGGAAAAGTGCTGGTTACCGGAGGGCTCGATAAGGCCGAAGTCTTTTCGGATACAGGTGCCAGGCTCACAGCCGAGCTGTACGATCCCGCGACGAACAGTTGGAGCAATGTTGCCGGGATGGCAATACCCAGAACATACCACAGTGTTTCCATTTTGCTGACCGATGGCCGTGTCTTTGTTGGAGGCGGCGGTCTTTGCGACACTTCCAACCTGGATGAATGCGTCAACCACATGGACGCTGAAATCTATAGCCCACCGTATCTCTTTACCGCGGGAGGCGCACTGGCCACAAGGCCCACGATCTCGGCCCCGGCAACATCCGACTATGACACAAATATCAGTGTAACGGGCACGAATGGCATCAATGGGTTCAGCCTCATCCGTTTTTCCGCGGCTACCCACAGTACCAACAACGAACAACGCCGGATCCCTGTAGGCTTTACGGAGGACACTCCGGGAAATTATACCGTCTCCATCCCGAATAGGGAACTATTGCCTCCTGGAAACTACATGCTCTTTGCACTGGACATTAATGGGGTGCCCAGCGTCGCGGAGACCATCAATATCGGTTCCGACGTACCCTTGTCCATCAATCCAAACCTTATATTGGACCTCAGCTTCGATGAGACCTCCGGGTCTACGGCCAATGACGGTTCTTTGTACAACAACGACGCCACTATTTATGATGTGGACAACGATGCGGCCGACAAGACAGCGGGTACCCATACATGGGATACCGGTGTTTTTGGCGGGGCCATCGCCATGGATGGTTTCGAATTCCAGAGCAACACGATCATCGAGGTGCCCTATTCGGCATCCATGGCGACCATCCAGGACGCCGTAACCGTAATGGCCTGGGTGAACCGTGCCGATATCGACTTCAACGTGGGCATCTTGAGCCACGACTACCCGCAATTGTTCTTCGGCTTCCACAACAGTATGTACAAATGGGACTTCCCAACCGATACCGGTGGAAGGGCGGACTGCTACGCGGGCTACTCCCCATTGAACACTTGGGTGCACATAGCGGCCACCTATGACGGACAGACCGCCCGACTCTTTGCCAATGGCGTGGAGATATGTACGCAGGCCGTTTCGGGAGATTTCAATCTCAATTCCGCAGAGGCGAACTTCTCGGCTTTTACAGCTTCCGGTTTTTACCAGCGTGATCCCAATGTGGTACCTTCCTACAATGGAAGTGGCGTTACGGACGAGATCAATGGAAAAATTGACGAATTTAAAGTATTCAACAAGGCATTGGGTGCCCAGGAGATCCAGGCATTTTTCGAACTGGGCCAGGCTCAGGGTGTCGGAGTGCCCGTCTGCCCCGACGGCACGATAACCGCCGAGTATAAAATAGGCAATGGAGCATGGATCGCCGGCAACAACATCAATGTGCCCGAGGGTAGCGAGGTCTTCATAAGGGCCCAGGCTACAGGGGAATACCTGGTCACCGTACCCGAAGTGGACAGTGATACTTTCAGTTCCCTGACCGATTTCACCCAAACAAATGGTTACAAATTGGATACGGGAACAAAAACCTCTGACAACGATGGGACCGTGTCGGCCACCAACGAGGGTCAGTACGTACTGACCACTGTGGGCGGGTGCGCCGTGGTAATCAACCTGAACGTCACGGGCAGCTGTGATCCTGGAGACACCCAGGTACAGGCTGAATGGAGGATAGGGACAGCGCCCTACCAGAACGGTAACATCGGGGAAGACGTGAACATCACGGCAGACGAAGGGCAGAACGTACGCTTGAGCCTGCTTCCCAATGTTAAGGACAGCGACGGCACCGCCCTGCGCTTCGACGTCACAACACCAAGCGGAGCCATTATAAACAGTGTTTTCGGGGACTACAGGATCGATGGCATCAAGCCCTCCGATGCTGGGAACTATATCTTGGAATCCGAGGAAGGCTGTTCGCTTATCATCACGGTGGATGTCAATGCATTCGATTGTGGCACGGTGGAAACCGAATACAGGATCAATGGCACCGGGGCCTTTATTACCGGGCAAAGCACGCTCTCTATAGAGGAGGGCAACGAATTGCTTTTGAGCATCATCCCCAATGGGAACGCTTGGTCGCTCTCCGGACCCAACGGCCATAGCAAACCTGAGGATTTTACCGACTACACCATACCGAGCCTTACCACAGCCGATTCTGGACTGTACACCTTCACCACCATCACAGGCTGTGAGGTAACCCTGGACGTAACAGTTACGGCAGTGGACTGCAGCATAGTGGAAACGGAGTACGAGATCAATGATAGCGGGGATTTCATAGAGGGGGCCACAGAGGTCACCGTAGTGATTGGGAGCGATCTGCTCTTGAGCATCATCCCCAATGGCACACCCTATTCCATCGCCGGGCCCAATGGCAATGACAAAACCATGAGTACGTCCGATCTGGTCATTACGGATATCGCCGCCGATGACGCGGGCACCTATACCTTTACCACACAGGGTGGATGTATCGTCACCCTGGATGTAATTGTCAATTCAGTGGATTGCGATGCGCTGGGCCTAGTCACCGAATATAGGATCGACACCGGTCTGTACGTTTCTGGTGAAACTGTGGTAACCGTCAATGAGGGCAGTAGATTGGATCTGAGCATCCTTCCCAACGGCGTACCTTTTTCCATAGATGGCCCCAACGGGAACAACAAGGCGGAAAGCGTTCAAGATCTGACCATTTCCAGTATGACCATAGCGGACGGGGGAACCTACACCTTCACGACCAACACAGGTTGTGAGGTTACCTTATTGGTCGGTGTGGATAGCTCGGACTGTACCGCGCTGAACGTACAATCGGAATACACTATTGATGGCGGTGCAAATGTAACCGGTCAGTCGCAGGTAAGCCTGCCCGAGGGAAGTACCTTGCTATTGAGCATTATCCCGGACGGTATTCCTTATAGTATAGCCGGGGCAAATGGAAACGACAAACCCGCCGACTTGTCCGATTTGACCATTACCAATATCGCTGCGGCGGATGCGGGTACTTATACCTTTTTGACCACAATGGGCTGCTCGACAAGTATCGAGGTCCTTGTTACCGATCCTTGTCCACCGGGTAGTTTTACCCCGGAATACACGCTTGACGGGACCGCCGGAAGTGGTGATAGTTCCATCTCCGTAGAATTGGGAACCCCTGTTTCCCTTGGCGTTGTCCAAGGCGGTACGTTTGAAATAACACAGCCGAACGGCACCAAAACCAATGGCGTCCTTGATTTGGGCAATATTGCCCTTGCCCAGGCAGGCGATTATGTCTTTACCTCTTCCGTCGGTTGCATGGAGACCTTGACCATAGTCGTGGTCGACCCCTGTACCGCGGCCAATTTTGCTCCGGAATACACGATCGATGGCATCCCGGGAAGTGGCAACGCCACCATCACGGTGGATGAAGATACTCCGGTCGTCCTGGGGCTGGTACAAGATGGCGTCGAATTCAGCATTACAGCTCCCGACAACAGCACGACCGTGGGAGATCTTGATTTGGGCAATGTGGCACTATCGCAAGCTGGAGACTATGTGTACAGCTCGCCCAAAGGATGTGCCGCCACGGTAACTATCGTAGTGAATGCCAGTGACCCTTGTCCTGCGGGCAGTTTTACCCCGGAATACAGTGTGGGTGGCGCGGTGTCAAACGGCGAATCAAGCATTACCGTCGATGCTGGGACCCCTGTGATCTTGGGCATAGTCCAAGATACTGGCTTTACGATTACCGATCCCAACAACGTAACCACCACGGGGAATCTTGATTTGGGCAATATTATTGTGACCCAGGCCGGGAACTATGTTTTCACTTCCGATGCCGGCTGCACTGCCGAACTGTTGATTACGGTGAACGCGCTTCCGGCAATAGGACTGGATGATGTTAAACTGTTCCCCAACCCGACCACGGATGGCACGCTGTCTTTTGGGCTGGAAAACTTCATGAACGAACGAATGTTCATTAGTTTTTTCAATATCCACGGTAGATTGATGTTCCAGGAAACGGTTCCCGATAACCATGCTGAGGTTGTGACCGTTGATGTCTCTTCCCTGAGTTCGGGCACCTATCTGGTTGAAATCAGAAGAAGCGAAAAAGATGAGAATACCATCAAAAAAGTAATTAAAAGGAGGTAAATCTCCCCAACAACCAACCTATAAAAGCCCTATCCCTGATGATAGGGCTTTTATTTTTGTACAGAACAAGGTCTAATTAAAATATCATACGGATATTTGTATTCAAATGAAGGCAGCATGAAAATATTGGTGACCGGTGCGGCCGGGTTCATAGGGTTCCATGTTAGCAAAAAATTGTTGGAAAATGGACATACGGTCATTGGTCTGGACAACATCAACGACTATTACGATCTTGATCTGAAGTATGCCCGACTGGAACAACTCGGGGTGGAAAAGGAAAAGGCGGAGGTTTTTGACCAAACCGTCACGAGTGGATCGTTTGAAGGCCGTTTCAAGTTTGTCCGCTTGTCCCTGGAAGATCGCGAAGCCCTTCCCCTACTCTTCCAGACCGAAAAGTTCGAGGTAGTCTGCAATTTGGCGGCCCAGGCAGGGGTACGGTATAGTCTGGAAAACCCGGAAACCTATGTCGACAGTAATATCGTGGGGTTTTTAAATGTTCTGGAGTGCTGCCGTCATCATCGGATAAAGCATTTGGTATATGCCAGTAGTTCCAGTGTTTATGGCCTGAACGAAAAAATTCCATTTGAAACCACCGATCCGGTAGACCATCCCGCAAGCCTGTATGCAGCATCGAAAAAAAGTAACGAACTTATGGCGCATACCTATACCCATCTGTATGGTTTTCCAACAACGGGACTGCGTTTTTTTACGGTCTATGGCCCCTGGGGAAGGCCGGACATGGCCATGTTCCTTTTTACCGATGCCATAGTAAAGGGAGCACCGATCAAAGTATTCAACAAGGGCCATATGGAAAGGGATTTTACCTACATAGACGATATCACCGATGGGGTGGTCCGTATCTTGGAAAAGGAAAAGGATGGCACGGAAGGGCCGCCCCCGTACAGGGTGTACAACATTGGGAACAACAAGGCCGTAAAACTGCTCGATTTCATAGACGCCATTGAACGCAGTTTGGGAAAAAAGGCAAAAAGACAATTGATGCCCATGCAGGCCGGAGATGTCGAAAAAACATGGGCCAATGTGGACGATCTGATCCGGGATTATGGTTATCGGCCCAATACCCCTATCGAACAGGGCATTGATTCCTTTATCGGTTGGTACAAGCAGTATTACGGTACGGATACTGCCCGAACAGCTCCTTGAAACCCATCGCCGTTTCCCCACTATAATTGAATTGGAGGCTTTTATCGGATTTAATTACTGCTAACATGGAATATTGGGCAATTTAATTTTCTTTTGCCCATCTTTGCACTTTCAAAATTGGATCAAATGGACTTATCATCATTGAAACTCGACTCCAACTACAAAATTTTGGTTACAGGAGGAGCCGGTTTTATAGGGTCTAACATATGTGAATCGCTTCTTGCCAACGGGAACCAAGTCGTTTGTCTTGATAATTTTGCCACTGGAAAACGGGATAACATAGCCCATTTGCTTGCTCTGGAAAATTTTGTACTGCAAGAAGGGGACATCCGGAACCTGGATGACTGCCACAACGCTTGCAAAGGTGTGGACTTTGTCCTTCACCAAGCCGCATTGGGATCCGTACCAAGATCCATCAAAGATCCGATCACCAGCAACGACGTCAACGTTTCCGGTTTTCTGAATATGTTGGTCGCGGCGCGGGACGCCGGCGTAAAGCGATTTGTTTATGCCGCCAGTTCCTCGACCTATGGGGACTCCAAAAGTTTGCCCAAAGTTGAGGAACATATAGGAAAGCCGCTCTCACCTTATGCCATCACCAAATATGTGAACGAGCTTTACGCCGATATTTTTGGCAAGACTTATGGTTTGGAAACCATAGGGCTACGATATTTCAATGTTTTTGGGCGAAAACAGGATCCAAATGGGGCGTATGCCGCCGTCATTCCAAAATTCGTGATGCAGCTGATGAAGTACGAATCCCCCGTTGTTAACGGTGATGGTTCTTTTTCGAGGGATTTCACTTATATCGACAACGTGATCCAAATGAACATCAGGGCCATTGTCACGGATAATAAAGAAGCGGTGAACACCGTTTACAATGTAGCCTATGGAGAACGGACCGATCTTAACGATCTGGTCGCATTGTTGAAGGAAAACCTTGGGGTCTTCGATGCGAAGATCCTTGATGTGGAAACCCTATATGGGCCGACCAGGCAAGGGGATGTCCCCCACTCTTTGGCGGCCATTGACAAGGCGAAAAAATTACTGGGCTATGACCCGGAATTCGGTATCCAGGAAGGCTTGAGGGAAGCCGTTAACTGGTATTGGGAAAACTTGAGATAAGCGTAGCATGAATTTAACTGTAATAGGCACCGGATATGTAGGCCTGGTAAGCGGCACCTGTTTTGCGGAAATGGGCAATACCGTTACCTGTATTGACGTCGACTCCAAAAAAATTGAAAACCTTCAACAGGGCATCGTTCCAATCTATGAGCCCGGTCTGGATGCCATGGTGAAACGCAACCTCAACAACAAAACCCTGCGTTTCAGTACGGATCTTTCCAGGAACTTGGAAAAATGCAATATTGCATTTATTGCCGTGGGCACGCCCATGGGCGATGACGGTTCGGCAGATTTGCAATATGTACTTCAGGTGGCCATGGAAATAGGAAAAAATATGACCCACCCTTTACTGATCGTCGATAAGTCCACGGTCCCGGTTGGTACGGCGGATAAAGTTAGGGAAACCATTGAGAGGGAACTCGACGGCCGAGGCCTTTCCATTGCTTTCGACGTGGTTTCCAATCCCGAGTTTTTAAAGGAGGGCGATGCGATCAATGACTTTATGAAACCCGACAGGGTGGTCATAGGCTCGGACAACGAAGAAGCCGCCGATAAAATGAGGGCCCTGTATTCTCCATTCTTCCGGAGCAGCATGGACCGACTGATCACCATGGACGTAAGGTCCGCCGAAATGACCAAATATGTGGCGAATGCCATGTTGGCCACCAAGATTTCCTTCATGAACGAAATCGCGAACATTTGCGAACTGGTCGGGGCGGATGTCAATAAAGTAAGGATCGGAATAGGTTCCGATAGCCGAATCGGATACAGTTTTATTTATCCGGGAAGCGGCTATGGGGGGTCCTGCTTCCCTAAAGATGTCAAAGCGCTCAAAAAGACCGCGGAAGAACACGGCTATACCGCCGAGTTGATTTCTTCGGTCGAGGAGGTCAACAACAGACAGAAAATGGTCATCGCCCAAAAAGTTATCAAACGGTTTGGCGAAGACTTGAGCAACAGGACCTTTGCCGTATGGGGCCTGGCCTTTAAACCGGAAACGGACGATATGCGCGAAGCGCCCTCCATATATATTATCAAGGAGCTGATCGGTCGTGGTGCGAAGATCCACGCATATGATCCAAAGGCCATGGACGAAGCCCAAAATTTTTATCTAAAAGATGAAAGGAACGTTACTTACTTCAACTCGAAATATGAAACACTGCACGATGCCGATGCGATGATCCTGTTAACGGAATGGAAAGAGTTCAGGTCGCCGGATTTCGATGAACTGAAAAAACAGTTGAAGCAGCCCGTGGTCTTTGACGGAAGGAACCAGTACAACCACGTCCGGATGCAAAAACATGGCTTTGAATATTTCCAAATCGGAAAGAAATAAATATAAAAAAGAAATAAACAGCAAATATGTCTTCAACAAAAATAGCAATAATAGGTCTGGGATATGTGGGATTGCCCTTGGCGCGTCTGTTCGCGACCAAATATGCCGTTGTCGGTTTTGATATCAACGAGGAACGGATACAGGAACTGCAGTCCGGAACGGACAGTACATTAGAGGTAGCCGACGATGTTTTGCAGCAGGTATTGACCGATACCCCTAAAATGGAACAAGGACTATATTGTTCGAGTCGATTGGAGGATATCGCCGACTGTAATTATTACATCGTTACCGTGCCCACGCCCGTAGATAGCACCAACAGGCCCATACTGATTCCGTTGTACAAATCGAGCGAAACAGTTGGAAAAGTGCTGAAAAAGGGAGATACGGTGGTCTACGAATCAACTGTTTATCCAGGTGTTACCGAAGATGAATGCGTACCGGTTCTTGAAAAAATAAGCGGGCTAAAGTTCAACGAAGACTTTTTTGTAGGATATTCCCCCGAACGAATCAATCCTGGTGACAAGGAACACACCGTGGAAAAAATATTGAAAGTTACTTCCGGCTCTACCCCCGAAGTGGGCCAAAAAGTGGATGAACTCTACAAATCCGTTATCACGGCAGGTACCCATCTGGCCCCTTCGATTAAGGTGGCCGAGGCCGCAAAGGTAATCGAAAACTCCCAAAGGGATATAAACATCGCCTTTGTGAACGAGTTGGCCAAGATCTTCAACCTTATGGAAATCGACACCCACCAAGTACTGGAAGCTGCCGGGACCAAATGGAATTTCCTTCCTTTTAAACCAGGCCTTGTGGGAGGGCATTGTATAGGGGTCGACCCCTATTATCTGGCACAAAAAGCGCAGGAATTCGGATACCATCCCGAAATTATCCTTGCCGGACGGCGTATGAACGATGGCATGGGCAAATACGTGGCAAGCGAGGTCATTAAACTAATGGTACAAAACGATATCAGGGTCAAAGGTTCCCATACATTGATATTGGGGATCACGTTCAAGGAAAACTGTCCGGACGTTCGGAATACCAAGGCGGTGGATGTAATATCCAACTTACAAAGTTACGGTACCAACCTTACCATATACGATCCCTGGGCCTCGCCCGAAGAGGTGGAACACGAATACGGGCTGACCACTACCCAGGAACTGTCGAGTTCAAAAAAATTCGATGCGATCGTGCTGGCTGTCGCCCACAAAGAATTTTTAAAGCTCGATTTTTCAGGTCTACTATCTGAAAAAGGCATTTTATACGATGTAAAGGGAATTTTGCAGTCCGGTGTGGATGGCAGACTGTAGGGTGCTCAAGACCTTGGGTGTTCCGCCCAAAAAAAGCCGTACGATACCATTGTACGGCTTTTTTTGTTCCCATCACCAGAATGCAACCATGCGATGCGTGTTTCCGGGGAACACGGACCCGTTCCCATTTTCTTTTCCAACGGTGCATCGCCGTAAAGGAGGCAACCCCTCTTAGGAATCAAATCCAGCCCCGAGTGGTTCCCAAATTTGCCCCATTCCAGATACTGACCACTAATTATAAGTAATTTATCTCAAAAAAAGTAGGATAATACATTAAAATATAATAGGATACCTCGTGTTTAGCAAGGAAAAATCGTGCATTATATCGATTCACATGTTGCCAAAAGTGCATTTCATCTATTAAATCGGTCCGTTCACAACATTTTACGCCATTTTCAAGTTCTAGGTATAGGCTTTTGTCAAAAATTCTAGCTGGATTCCTTAGAGTCGTTAAAAATGTTAAAAAAAAGTGCATTTCATCGAAAAAACGAGCAGTTGAAAGACCAAGATCGTAGCTTCCTCCGTACTTTTGTCGAAACAAGTAAAACCTATGTGCATTTCATCGAAAAAAAGTGAATTTCGCCGATCGAATGCAAGTCATTTCGTAATATTAAACTCCCAAGTTTGAAAACCCCTAAACCCTAGACCTACTTATGAAATTTCCCCTAGTAAAGATCATTCGTTTGATTGTACCCATTTTCTTCCTGTTCCTAAGTTTTTCCTGCAGTAAGGATTCCGATTTGCTGACCGAGTATGCCGTAGCGGATCCAGGCAATAAAATTGCCATTCTAAACATCGTCGTCGATGACAAGTACGATGCCGTTTATGGTAGCGCTACGGTGCTCAATGTACTGGACAACGATACCTTCACCAATTCGGACAATGTAACGATCGTTGAGACCTCGACCCCCGAAAATGGAACGGCCGTGATCAATGACGACAATACCATTACCTATACCCCTACAGAGCAGTCCACTCCCCAGGAAGAGACCACCGATACCTTCACGTATACCACGGAGACCCAAAACGATGACAATACAGTGGATACGAATGTCGGCACGGTTACGGTTACGGCTTCTGAAGAAGTTACCTATTGGCAGAAGAAGTTCGACGCCGAAAGCAACGATAACGACAATCAAGTGGACGCGTCGGATGCATTGGCTAAATCGAAAAGTGCCAACGAGAACCAGGAATATTATTTTCTCGGTTACTATGTGGATGCCTATGTATCGATGTGGCAGGCCACTGGAGACAACACCTATTTGGATTATGCACTTACCCTGATAGAGAATACCATGGACGATGCCGTGAACGTTAGCGTCAATGGAAGAACATTCAAGGGTTGGCCGACCGATCCAAACCATTCCCAACCGTCGTCCTATGGCCATTCACTATGGGAGTCGTTCATGTTCCGATTCGTTGCCTCTTTAATGCGGATTATGGACCGCTCACCCAATTTAAGGGCAACCGCCAATTACCAGAGCCGATATGACAGTATATTGAACTTCACCATTGAAAACATTTGGAACAAATGGGAGCACAACGGTGTAGGCAATTTCTATCGCATCAATACGCATATGGCTTCGCATTGGGCCAGAATTGGAATGGAACTCTACCTTATTACCGGAGAAGCCAAGTACAAGGAAGTATTTGACAATATTTCCCATGGAACCATGGTAAACCGACCTTCCAATCTGAGGAACCAACTCAGGTCCAATCCCAATGTACCCTCTGCTTATACTTGGAACCAGAATTGGGACAGTGGCGGCATACAGGATACCTCCCACGCCGGCGCTATCGTTTCTTTCTGGGTCGAGGCGTACGAAACCGATATGTATTGGGATCAAAATGACATCGATGCATTGATTTCTACCCTTGTCAATGTGATTTGGCCCGAAAGCAAAGGAGATAAGTTCAATGAAAATGTTGACGGCACAGGTGGCAACGCGTATAGTGGACGACTTCACGAGTGGTTGCATTTGGGGGCTTACAGTCAGGAAATACAGGATAGGATCAAGTCGGATTATACGGGAGCCAACTTGACCTATTTCGGTGTCCAGCCGATTGGCATTGCCGCTCTGAACGCCAGAATTTTGGCCGATGGCAAACCCATTTATCCCGAACAATAAATAAGGTGATTGTGTCAATATAATCTACCCAAGGCCATTGCTTTAAAGCAATGGCCTTTTTTTGTCTCCTTGATGCGGCCCACTTGTGCCCTTTTTCACTTTTTCCTTCGCCCCTATTGGAAGTTCCTAAAAGACAAAGGTTCGTTCTTATGTACGAAGAGGCCATTGGTACTCCCCGACCACAATATCATAGGCCCCTAAAACGTTATTCATTTTGTTTGTACATTTAGTGCAATTTTTAAGAATATCCAGCCAGACCAGAAATAGGATAGATCTGTTTGGCTTAAAATCGCTTAATGAAAATACTCTACATACACCAATATTTCAACACTCCTAAAGACCATGCCGGCACAAGATCTTACTGGATATGTCAAGAGCTCATCAAAAGAGGGCATCAGGTTACCATGTTGACCACAAGCAGTAAAATTGGTTCCAAGAAAGAAAAAGTGAACGTTGATGGTATCGAAGTAATTTATCTGAGGGTTCCCTATAGCCAGAAGATGAATGTTTTTGATCGGTTGGCGTCCTTCGTCAATTTCATGATGAAATCCACCCTGTTGGCCTTGAAATCCAGGGGCATGGACTTGGTAATTTCTACTTCTACTCCATTGACAGTGGGGTTTCCGGCACTCGTTGCGAAAAAATTAAAGAACATCCCCTTTGTTTTCGAAGTAAGGGACCTCTGGCCAGAGGTTCCCATACAAATGGGCGGTCTGAAAAATAAATTGGCAATTAAAGTTGCCCTGTGGTTTGAAAAATCAATCTATAAAAATGCGCTGCATATTGTGGCGCTCTCCCCAGGTATGATGGAAGGCGTTGTAAAAAGGGACATTCATCCCGAAAAAGTTTCCATGATACCGAATATGTCAAAAATAGATGTGTTCTGGTCAAGGGGCAAGAATCTGGAACTATCAAGGAAGTTGGGCCTAAAGGACGATTCGTTCAAAGTGGTCTATTTCGGGGCCATGGGTCTGGCCAACGGCATGGAATATATTATTGATGCCATGCAACATTTTAAGACCGAGACCGACATTGAATTTGTTTTCATGGGAGGGGGAGCCACGGAATCGACCTTGAAGGAGAAATGCGCTGACTATGGCCTTCGAAACGCCCATTTTCTAGGCGGGTTCGGATTGGAGGAACTGTCTGAAATAGTGAACCTCTGCGAAGTTTCTTTGGTGACCTTTGCCAACATACCGATTTTGTCGACCAACTCGCCCAATAAGCTGTTCGACTCCTTGTCCGCGGGAAAACCGATTATCGTCAATTCCCCTGGATGGACCAAAGATCTGGTGGAAGAGCACGAATGTGGGCTGTTCGCCGATCCGGAAGACGCCAAGGACCTGGCACAAAAAATAAAGTTTTTGAAAGAAAATCCAGAGATTGGGGTAAAAATGGGGCGAAACGGGCGGAATTTAGCGGAAACCGAGTACGACAAGTCCATTTTATGCAAAAAATTTGTCGATGTCGTGGATTCCCTGTCCCCACAGGTACTTAAATAGTAAACCCAGCAGAACCGGCCGTAGCCACTTTCTATGTACTGAGGTCTGGTTCAATATCTTCAAAATTTCCGTTCCGCAAGCCCGTAGTATCCAAAATCCAGATCGCTTTCCAATACAGGGGTGTCTGCACCACATAGCTGGGACCTCTTGTTGGACCGGTGTCCTTTGTCCGGGAATCTTGTCAAAACAAGGCTTGAAATTCATTCCCACCGTCCTCTCAAATCCACTGGTCCTTAAATGAACCCCTATTATTGGTAGTTCATCCTTATTGCATTGAATATCGTTAAAAGTTACAGCTATTTTTTTTATCATTGTACTTGCTTAATACAGTGCCTTTCTTGTAAAACAGGCAAGGAAAAATAAGGTTCTACCCAACTTATGAGACCGTTCAATGAGAATACATTTGCAGGGAATTCTACAGACAACAGTCGCTTCATTGGCATCCTGATCGTTACTACCATTGTGTTCCTTATCGCCCTGGGACCGTTTTTAAGTCTGCAGAAGTTGACCACAATGGGGCTGGTACCCTTTCTCTTTTTGATTGCCCTGTCGAGGGACCTGCGATCTTTCGGTGGTAACAAAAGGGAATTTTTTCTGGTAGCCCTGCTCGTACTGACCAGTGTCACTTCCATTTTCAACTATATCAATTATGAATTGTTGTTGAAAGGTTTCAGTCGCCTCTCCGGGGTCTTGCTGGTATCTTTCATTCCACTTGCACTTAACAGGAAACAGGATTATACGAACTATTTTCACATCGGCTATGTGCTGGCAGCGCTCATACTCATCATGATCATGTACCTTGAAGGCAATTTTACCTTCTCCGATTTTGCGACACGGGTAGACTTCAGAAATCGCTTTTTGTTGAATGCCAATGCGTATTCGTACTACACTTTTTTTGCCAATTTTTCACTTTTTTACCTTTATTTGAGGTATAAGAGCAGATTCTTGCGGCTATTGTTGGTTCTGCTTCCCGTTCTTTTTTTGATAATCTCCTTTGTGACCCAATCGCGATCCGGACTTTTGTTGACCGTCTTGATCAATATTTGCTTTTGGTTGTTTGTAAACAAAATACCGAATCCCACAAAATTTCAGAAATTCCTTCGGACCCTGGGAATAGTCATCATTTTTTTGTTCATGGCCTTCCAGTTTCTTAGAATTTATGAAAATTCCAGAATAAAGGACCGTGTCGATGTTGCCACGCAAAAAGGGGATGTCAGAGGGTACTTGATCGTGGACAGCTTTGATGCCTTTGCCCAGCACCCACTGTTGGGCGTTGGATTGGACCAACTTCCCTATTATACCAGAATCCGGCAGTTTTCGCATAACTCTTTTGTGGAAGTCATCGCGGAGCAGGGAATTCTTGGGGGGGTATTGTTGCTTTTACTCTACGGTATTCCGTTGAAACATTGCTGGTCGATGTACCGAAAACATCCAAAAAACGCGCTCCTGAAGCTCAATTTGCTCTTCTTTGTTTGCTTTTATCTTTTCAACAACTTTTACCCGTTCTATAAATTCGCTTTTTCCATGCTCTATTTCTTTTTGGTGATAAGTATCCAGTATCAATGGGCGGCAAGGGAAAAAAGAACTTCAGAGTTTATTGAGTTCCCCTTTGCCGAAAAGGAAGTTCGAAAGTTGGGGGGCACCAGGGGCGAAACCAATTTAGATGAACCAAATCCTTACGAAACCTAATGACGCTGAAAAACAAGGCCATCAAAGGTTTCAGTTGGACTGTCTTCGAAGGCATATTTAGCCAGGGGTTTCTGTTTATTGTCGGGATTGTCCTTGCAAGACTGCTTACTGTCGAAGAATTTGGTATCATAGGGATCATCACGGCGATTATCGCAATCTCGAGCAGTATCGTGGAAGGTGGTATGGGCAGTGCGCTAATCCGCAAGTTGAAAACAACTTCACGGGATTACAATACCGTTTTCTACTCCAATCTGGCTATTGCAATTTTCCTTTATGGCCTGATATTGGCCAGTTCATATCGATTGTCCGTTTTTTTTGGGGAACCCCTGTTGGACGAAATATTAAAATATTCGGGAACCTTATTGATCATCCATGCGTTCTCTATTATCCAACGGGCACTGTTGACGAAAAATCTGGATTTTAGAACACAGGCCATGGTATCGATAAGCGCGTCGATCGGGAGTGGTGTTGTAGCCGTGGTGATGGCCTATAGGGGTTATGGGGTTTGGAGCTTGGTGGTTATGTCCATTCTGCGCCCTTTTATGAATACGGCCCTGTTATGGGTTTTCAATTCATGGAAACCCGCACTGGAATTTTCATTGGACAGTTTTAGGGAGCTGTTCAATTTTGGCTATAAGGTATTGGTCACCAACCTTATCAATACGGCCTATCGCAACATCTACTATATTTTGATAGGAAAGTTTTTTTCAACCCAGTCCTTGGGCTTCTATACCCAGGCCGAAAAGTTCCAAACCCCTTTTTCAACAAACATCACTACGGCCATTCGAAGGATCAGTTTCCCCATATTGTCCAAGTTTCAAAACGACGAAGCTGTATTGAAACAAACATTCATCCGGTTTTTGCGATATACCCTCCTGCTCAATTTTACCGTAATGCTCGCAATAGCCGCAATGGCCAGGCCCATTGTACTACTCTTGATCGGGGAGAAATGGGAGACGTCTATTTTCTACCTCCAATTGCTCTGCATTCCGGGCATGTTGTACCCGCTTCAGATGTTGCACCTGAACCTCATTTTGGTCAAGGGGTATTCCAACCTGTATCTAAGGCTTGAGCTCATTAAAAAGGCCATTTTGTTCCCGCTCATCTTCACCACCGTTTTTTTCGGCATTGAAGCTATGTTGTACGGCCTTGTGCTCTTTGCCTTTATCGAGTATTTCATAAACAGCTATTACACCAAAAAGTTCATCAATTATCGGATCAAGGACCAACTACTGGATATGCTGCCCTTTTTTGTAGTCGCCTTCGGTACTTTTTTGGGAATGTTCGGTATCTCGCTATTGAATTTGGACTTGGTGGCAATGCTTTGCCTACAGATCTTTACTGGGGGCCTAACTTTCGTTTTGATAAACGAAATTTCAAAACCCAAGGAATACCTTGAGATCAAATATAAAATAATAGATTTGTGCAGGAAAAGCATCAATAAGGTATGGCCAAAAAAATAAATGTTGCCTTTCTTCTAACCCGGATCAGGGAAAAGGGTGGTATATCCAGAGTCACTTCGATCATCAGCAAAGAACTTGCTAAAGATGAAAGGTTCAATATTCATCTAGTAAGTTATCAAAAAAGGGAAGAAAGCGGATACGATTGGGATCAAAATCTATTCTACCACGAATTGGTCGATGCTAGAGTGAAGATGAAACGGGGCATGCTCAAAGCCAATAAAAGACTTCGCAAGATCATTGCTCAAAACGGTATACAAATCGTAGTGAGCTGTGGACAGGAAGTCGGTCCACTCGGCGTGCTCTGTACCAGATTCGGCAAGACCAAGCTGGTATATTGGTCGCACTCAAGTTTCAAGGGAAAAACCCATAGCAAGTTCAAAGTGGCCAACGAGTATTTCACGACATCATTTGCCGATGTGGTAGTGAGCCTTACCAAAACCGACAAAGTCAACTACAAAAAGGGCACCCTGGCCAAGAAAGTCATTCAAATATACAATCCGGTCGATGGCAGGCTGTTGGGCAGTCAAAGTACCTACGATGCCGATAGCCACAAGATCATCAGTGTTGGACGATTGGTCTTCCAAAAAAACTTCCTGTTGCTCGTCGATGTGGCAAAATTGGTGCTGGAATCCAATCCGAAGGCAAGTTGGCACATTTTCGGGTCGGGCTATCTGGAGCAGGAGATCCAAGAAAAAATCGTGGCCAACGGATTGCAGGGTAGGTTGATTCTTGAGGGGCAATCGGACAATTTGTACAATCAATATGGGGAACATGCCATGCTCGTCATGACCTCCCGTTTCGAGGGTTTTCCCATGAGTTTGTTGGAGGGGATGGCCTGCAAACTCCCCCTGGTCAGTTTCGACATTCCCACCGGACCCAACGAAATCATTCGAGATGGTGAAAATGGATATTTGATTCCGCCCAACGATATAACCGCCATGGCGAATAAAATAGACGACCTGTTGAAGAACAGGGAACGAAGGATTGCTTTTTCCCATGCGTCCCAGGAACAAATAGGGATGTTTGGCCTACCACAAATAGTGGACGAGTGGTCGACCCTTTTTAAATCTTTAGCGCACAATGAAGTGTCTTCATCTATGTAACGATCTGTTGGGCAGTAAAGTCCATAGAAATTTATACCACCATTTGGCCGATCTTGGAGTGGAACAGACCGTATTTTATCCGGTAAGACCGCACACGGTCGAAAAGATCAAAACCTTCCAAGAGACCTCCAACCTGAATGTGATCCGGTCGATACCTCTTAAAAATTGGCATCGCATATTTTTTCGTTTGAAAATAAGGACACTCTACAAATCCCTGACATCGCAAACAGATGTCCACCGTTTCAATTTTAGCCACGCGACCACACTCTTCAGTGATGGTGCCCTGGCATTACGGCTGTATAAAGAGTTCAAAATACCCTATGTCGTTACCGTAAGAAGTACCGATATCAGTGTTTATCTGAGGCGGCGCCCCGATCTTCAGAGCCTTGGTTTGGAGATTTTGGAAAAAGCGACGAAGGTAATATACATCAGCAACTCCCTTAAAACCAAATTTGAAGGTCATTCCCTTATCAACCAACACCTGGACAAATTCGTCCATAAATCTGAAATCATCTACAATGGGATCGACGACTATTGGATTGACAACGTACGAAGCCAAAATAAGGGAGGGGGCCATAAAATGAAAATACTCTATGTAGGTATTCTGGCCAAACAGAAAAACATAGAAAAACTGATAGCATCGGTACTGCTGCTTAACCAACAAAACGTGGAATGCGAATTGAACATAGTGGGAAGTGGGGGCGATGATGAGGCAAACATTAAAAATTTGGCAGGGGAGAATCCGGGCACCATCAATTATATGGGCGCCATCGCGGACAGGGAAACGCTAAGGAACGTATATCGCGATAACCACATTTTTGCCATGCCGGCCAAAACCGAGACCTTTGGTCTTGTATATATTGAAGCGCTCACACAAGCGGTACCGGTACTGTACATCAAAAATGAGAGCATAGACGGCGTTTTTGATATTTCCGTAGGTGAAAGATGTCCGGGAATAGAAATTTCGCAAATCGCGGATTCCCTGAAAAGTTTGATCGCGAACTACAGTTCCTATGACTTCAGTACGATCGATTTTACCATTTTTCGGTGGAAGAGTATTTCCAAAGCGTATCTCGAACTGTACCGCCAACTTCCCCGTACCGATTTATGATTTTCACTTATTTTGGCAAGACTTGGAGCCGAGAGGAAAATTCCATTTGGAAACTAAAGCACAAAATCTGATCCAAAAATGGAAAAAACCTCCGTATCTTAGTGGTATGGAATACCTCCCCTTCTTGCTAGGACATATGCGATCACATCTTGAAAGGTACAGCGCATTTGGCCAGTACGTTTTGACCTTAAATAGACCATGAACGACAAAGCGCAATGGAAACCGAGTAAATTTGTTTACCGCAACGGTAGACTGAGAGCGTCCAGAAACCCTAAGGAGGTAGGTATAGGTTCACGACTGATGGCCGACCTGATAGCCCAATTCTACGATACCCACCTCGGGCGGCATGCCAAGGGACATCTGCTCGATCTTGGTTGCGGAAAAGTTCCCTTTTATGAAGCGTACCGTGCCCATGTAGAGGACAATACCTGCGTGGATTGGGACAACTCCCTCCACAAAAATATATATTTGGACCTGAGCGCGGACCTCAACGAACCCCTTCCGTTGGAAGACCGGAAATTTGATACCATAATCCTCTCCGATGTCTTGGAGCATATTCGGGAACCTAGGTTGTTATGGCGGGAGATGAACCGAGTAATGGCCGACAACGGAACGCTCCTGCTCAATGTTCCCTTTTACTACTGGCTGCACGAACTTCCACACGATTACTTTAGATATACAAAATATGCCTTGGCCGCCATGGCGGACGAATCCGGTTTTGAAGTGGTGAAGTTGGAGCCCCTGGGAGGAGTGCCAGAAATTCTCACGGATATCCTATCAAAAATATTGGTTGGGGTCCCCATTATCGGCAAAATTACGGCAAAGGCCATGCAAACCTCCACAGGCTTGTTCATAAAAAGTGGCCTTGGGAAAAAAATTTCTAGAAAAACGGCCAAAAAATTCCCTTTTGGCTATGTGCTGATTGCCAAGAAAATAGCAAGTCCGGCAACCGCCAAAGTATAATTGAAATTACGGGCTCTGCTTTTGGCGCCCTCCCTGTTGCTGGAACAAGGGACCTCACAAGGAAGCAGGCCCTTAACCTTGGCCCCACGGAATCTGGAAACACCTTTCCCCGCCGGGGCCCATAGGTCGGAAATTAGAATGAAGATACTGTATATCCATCAATATTTTTCCACTCCAAAAACCTCGGGCGGGATACGGTCCTACAAGCTCGCTAAAAAACTCTTGGAAAACGGACATGAGGTAGAATTTTTGACCACTTCCCACGGTTTTTCCGAAAAATTTGAAAAAAGGTGGAATTACGTGGAGATCGAAGGCATCAGGTTCCACGTGTTGCGTACCAAAAGGGCCAGCAACTCGACCCCTTATTTGAAACGAATAGGGCTGTTCCTTCAGTTTTCCTTTTTGGCAAGCATGAAAATACTGAAGCTGGAGGCCGATGTAGTACTGGCCTCCTCCACCCCGCTTACCGTGGGCATTCCCGCCCTGGTAAAAAAATGGCGCCATAAGAAGCCGTTCGTTTTTGAGGTGAGGGATGTATGGCCCGAAGCCGTTGTTGCCATTGGAGCCGTTAAAAATGGGATGGCCAAAAAATTGTTGTACGGCCTGGAAGCGCTTATCTATAGAAATGCCAACGCCCTGGTTCCCTTGTCCATGGATATGGAAACGTCCATCACAAATCGATTTCCCGGCCTGGATTGTCCTGTAAAGACCATAGAGAACATTGCCGAGCCCGGTTGGTTTAAACGCAATATCGACCCCGAGAAATCGATCATAACGGAAAAACTGGGTTTTAAGCCCAGGTTCGCCATTCTGTATGCCGGAACGTTCGGAAAGGTGAATGGCCTGGGTTATGCACTGGCTCTCGCCGAACGATTGCTACCGATCGATCCATCGATCGTCTTCATTTTGATCGGAGCGGGTGGTGAAAGGGAAACCTTGGTTCAAAGGGCGAAGCAAAAGAACATCTTGGACAGGAATGTCTTTATTTGGGACCCCGTGGCGAAAAACCAGCTTCCCCAGTTATACTATGAAGCTCAAATGGGCAGTTCCTTTGTCATTCCGATAAAAGAACTCTGGGCCAATTCGGCTAACAAGTTTTTTGATACCTTGGCCGCCGGAAGGCCCGTTCTGCTAAATTATGAAGGGTGGCAAAAAAAAGCGTTGATCAAAAATAATGTGGGATTCGTACTGCCGTACGACCCGGAACATATCGATCTTACCTTTTTGAACAATTTTGTAGCATATACCAGGGATAAAGTGAAACTGCAACTACAGCAAAAGAACGCAATTGGACTTGCGGAACAATTCTCGTTGGAAACGGCCACTCGTAAATACCTTAAAATACTCAACGGAGCCGTGAACCATGAATAAAGGGAGACAGTGGCCCGCTATGCCATTGGGCGCAGAAATGATCGAATACCCAAATCATACGCTTAATCAAGGATTATCCCCTGTTAATCCATTTAAAGTCGCTCTTTTTATTATAAGTGCTTTCTTTGTGGAAGGAAACTGTATTGACCGGAACATCTTGCCTATGGACGCATTCCAGTGGCATTGAACCTAGCAAAACTTGTGATGAAGATTCTTTTTTTATTAAGTAGAATAGATAGGACCGGAGTAACCACCCATACCCTGGATCTGGCCGGTGGATTGATCAAGGAAGGACATCAGGTTTTTTTGATCGCAGGTAACAAGGTACACCAGGGAAAGAGCCATGAGGAATTTTACAATAAGTTCCTTGATATGGGGGTGGTAATTAAAGAATTCAATACCCCTTCGGGAAATGCGGGAAAGAAATTGTTCGGAACGATTGCCTCCATCATCAAAATGATCAGAATCATTAAGGGGCTCAGGCCGAATATTATTCATTGCCAATCGCCCTATTTGAGCTTTGTGCCCTGGTTAATGGGCAAAAAATTCACGGTCACCATTCACAATACCAAACTCAAAAAAGACATCAAGTTCAAAAATCCGACACATTTGATTGCCATTAGCAATGAATCGAGGGAAATGGCACAGCATGTTTTCGGAATAAACGGTAAAACCATTTCCATAGTGCACCACGGTGTCTCCGATAGATATGCCCTGCCCCTTTCCATTGGGGAACAACAAACGTATCGTGCCCAAAGTAAAATTCCGTCGGAGAAAGTCATCGTTGGATTTGTGGGGAGGACCACCTGGAAAAAAGGTTGCGATGTCTTGGTAGAAGCCATGGCAAAACTGGATGATGCCACAAAAGACAAAATGCACGGTATATTCCTTGGAGGCATACACGGTTCCGATGAGTTCAACTGGCTGCAAAAGCTGATCGACGATTCGGGCATCGGTCCATATGCCACCATGCTTCCGTTTCAAGATCCAAAACCTTTTTATGATATTTTTGATATTTTTGTGCTGCCCTCCCGCATGGAATCCTTTCCTTTGGTCACCATAGAGGCCATGATGGCCGAATGCTGTCCGGTGCGGAGCAATACGGAAGGCTGTTACGAACAGATAACACACGGAAGTACCGGGATGCTTTTCCAAAATGAGGATGCGGAGCAGTTGGCACAGATTTTAGGGGAATTGATCAACGACCGTGCACTCAGGGAACGACTTGGAAAAAATGCAAAAGCAAAGGCCCTAAACGAATTTACGATTCCCATCATGACCAAAAATACACTGGCGGTATATGAAAAAGTTCGAATACATTAAATCCATGTCACGATGTATAAAAATGGCTTGAAAATGGGATTCGACTTTTTGGTTTCCCTTGGGATGCTGGCACTTCTTTCACCTGTTTTCCTTGTGGTTTTCATTGTCTTGATAATTAACAACAGGGGCACCCCGTTTTTTGTGCAACCACGCCCAGGGAAAGATGAAAAGACTTTCAATCTGCTCAAATTCAAGACCATGACCGATGCCAAGGACGAAAACAACGTGCTCTTACCCGACAATATGCGCCTGACGAAGGTCGGAAGATTTGTTAGAAAAACCTCCTTGGATGAAATTCCCCAGCTGATCAACATTTTAAAGGGCGATATGAGCTTGATAGGGCCCAGGCCACTGCTAATGCGCTACCTGCCATTCTATTCCGAAACGGAAAGACAGCGCCACCAGATGCGTCCGGGCATTACGGGACTGGCCCAGGTCTCGGGCAGAAATAAGCTGAATTGGGATGCCAGGTTGGCCATGGATGTCGAGTATGTCAAAAATGTTTCGCTGGCGCTGGACCTAAAAATTTTTTTTAAAACAATCAAAAATGTTCTTGGCTCGAAAGATATCGTGGTCGATGCCGGAGCGGTAATTCCCGATTTGGATGCATACAGATCAAAAGCTTAAATGGGCCATCCTGGTCACGGGATGGGGAAGAAATGCCAAAGATACCATTGAGGCTTTCCAGAAGGGAATGCTAAAACGTTCTTCCATAGACCTTCTCATATACCAATCGCTACCTTCGGGCGCCGTAGAGGCCGCGGAACGGGCGGGAATCGATAGCAAGCGATTCATACGGAAGGACTACGACAGTGCCGAAGCGTATCAAGAGGCCATTTCCAAGGCACTGAAAGGACACAACATCGATTATGTCCTTTTGCTGAGCTTCAAGTACATTATTCGACAAGGACTTTTGAAAGCCTTTCCAGATAGGATCATCAATATACACCCGTCATTATTTCCCAGTTTTTTGGCCACAACAACGGCCATACAGGAAGCCTTGGACTACGGTGTGAAGGTTTCGGGAATCACCACCCATATCATAGACGACAAAATTGATCAAGGGTCCATTTTATGTCAGGAACCCATACGTTTCGACGAGGGCGAAACCTTCGAAAGTGTATACCCAAAGTTTGCGGAAAAAGGTAGAAAGATCATTTTGGACACCATTGCCTTGATCGAAGAAAAACACTTTGAAGATCGGTGAACAAAACGCATTGTGCCCTGGAATCGGCCATCAATAAACTCAAAACTCCAACCATTACCATGGAAATAATCAATAGCAAGGACAAGTGGGAACAGGTTTTGGTGGAAGTCGGATCATTTGACTTCTATCATACCTATGACTACCATATCATCTCCAAAAAAGAGAGGGAACAACCTGTCCTCTTGGTTTATAGGGAAGATGATGCCTTAGTGGCACTTCCACTTTTGATACGGCCTATATTCGATACGGAATATTTTGATGCTACTTCCGTATATGGCTATCCCGGCCCCATTTCAAAAGGGGTGGGCCCCGACTCGGATTTGGGAGGGTTCAACAAAAACTTGGCCCTTGTTCTTAAGGAAAAAAAGATAATCAGTGCCTTCTCCAGGTTGAACCCGTACATTCCGTTCCAGGACGCGGTCCTTCAATCCCTGGGCAGGGTCGATACCATCGGTAAGGTAGTAAACATCGATCTTGGGCTGACTTTGGAAGAACAGCGTGCCCATTACGGAAAAAGCACCAAAAACAGGACGAACAAATGTAGAAGGGTCAGTGAGGTCGTAGCGGCCACAACGGAGGAGCAGATACATACCTTTATCGATATTTACTATGAAAATATGGATCGGCTGTCCGCCAACAAGGACTATTATTTTTCCAGGGAATATTTTTTTGAGTTCCTAAACTGCACTGGATTCAACACGGATATCCTGTTGGTAATGAACCAAGAGACCAATGAGGCAATGGCCGGCTCCATGTTCGTCAAGACGAACGACATCGTCCAATTTCATCTTTCTGGCACTAGAACAGACTATCTGCATCTTGCACCGGCAAACGTTTTTTTGGATGAGATGCGCATTCGGGCCACTGATGAGGGCTACCGTATTTTTAACCTCGGCGGCGGCCTGGGCGGAAGGGAGGATTCGCTTTTCAATTTTAAATCTTCGTTCTCCAAAGACCACCGCGATTTTAAGGTTTGGAAATATGTGGTGGACGAAACGGTATATCATCAGCTTTCCGAAGGGCAGGACGTTTCTGAAAACGATGGTTTCTTCCCTTTGTACAGAAAACCTAGATGACCGATAACTGCCCTAAAAGCCGTACAATGATCAAAGAATCCTGTAGCTGCCAAGCTTCAGCTTGGTCTGTTTTTTAAGTTTTGTCAGTTTTCGCTTGAGCCTTATTTTGTCCATGTCCCGTATCTCAAGCCCTTTTTTGTCAAAATCCACATGCACCATGATCTCGTACTTCCTGTTCGGTTTGATCCCGCAGTAGATGGCCTCGTCCAAGTCCCCAAAATTATCCGTGGTCTTGAACCCTTTGAGTCTCAGGTATTTGTTGAACAGGGATTTATACAGTCTTTTCTTGTAATCGTTATTTCGATTCAGGTTCCTCGAGGGCCGTATGGCCAGTAAGTTATGTTTTTTTGCCACTTTCGCAACACATTGCATAATGGCCCATTTCGTGTGAACGTGCTGATGTGAGTCGATGTGGCTGGGAAGAAAACCAAATTTTTCGATGAAATGTCTGATCTGCGCATCCAGTTCGCCATAAACGCATTCCCTGGATTCCCGGTCCATGGAGAAAGTCGGGATGGCTTCCAATCCCTTAAAGAGGCCCCCTTCACAGAAGGTATCGTTTCGCTTCATCCTATCGGTCAACGGGGCGCCTTCCGTCAGGTTAAGGTGAATCCCTACCACATCCGGACTTATTTTGCCCGTTTTAACGTATTTCACCGCATCCTCAAATCCTTTTTCAAAGTTCACCAATGCAGTCGTGGAACTGATCAATTTTTCCTTCAGTGCATAATATGTGGCGCGGTTGATACTTTCGGAGGCGCCGAAATCGTCGCTGTTGATAATGATCATTATTGCTTTGTTTGGTTTGGTCTGGAATTATGGCACTACGTTGATACCATTTTTTGGCCCTGTTCAAAGGGACTTTGTCGTTCTACGTTTTCCAGGCCCAATCATTCCAAAGGTCTGGACAAAAGAAGAACACTGTAAAATTAGAGCAGGTGGGCAAAAGGGAATGATTTTCTCGACTATCCATGGAATTCCTCTTTAAACATCCAAAAACTCGTCTATCGGCCTTATTATTGCGATGTATTGGATCTAGGAAGATTCGACATATCCACGGAAAATCCGACCAACGCCCGGGACGATCCGAGGCATTCCCCTGCCCTTGGTCAAATGCGGAAAGAGCACCGTCATTCCCAAAAAGGGCGAAATGGACATTTGGGCCGCTCAAAAGAATCGGGGTGGCCGTCGGCAGAACGCCTTGATCACAGCCTCACCCCTCTTGGGACAATAAACCAAAACTTGGCCCCGTATGGAAATCAGCTTTTGGTATTTTATGACAATCTTTCAGTTTACCACCCGATCAGACAACAACAAAAGTGCATTTCATCTATAATATTGACCTTTTCACAACATTTTTGGGGATATGTAGTTGTACTCTTAGAGGGTTCAGCAAATGGATGGATTTTCGATGAAAGGAGGATTAACTCCGCCAAAATTCACAATAAATGAATTTGAAATGTTAAAAAAAAGTGCATCTCATCGAATAAATGTGTTGTTCATGGTCCAAAATATTTTGCTGTGCGTAATTTATCGAACCAAATCGTCGATGATACGTAGTTCATCTAAAAATAAGCAGTTTTCAACCTAGTTTTTATCTTGTTTAGCAAAGTTTTTAGTAACCCAAAAAAGCAATTGAAATAAAAGCCTACTTATGAAATTTCCCCACATCAAAGTCGTTCCGATGACGATATTTGCTTTTGTCTTTCTATTGAGTTTTTCCTGTTCCAAAGATTCCGATCTGCTTTCCGAGTATGCCCTTGCCGATGACGCTGGGGATTTGGTAATCAATACGTATTTGGTCGACGATCGCTATACCACCTATGCGGACAGCAGCATCATTCTCGACGTATTGTCCAATGACATTTTCACAGATGAGGAAAACGTCAAAATAGTGGAAACCTCCCCTCCAATCAATGGAGAGGTTATCATCATAGAGAACAAGACCTTGTTGTATATCCCCGAACAGGCCGCCGCGCCCGAGGAAAATGGCCCGGAGGAAACGCCCGCTCCGGATCCCGTACCCGAGGAAACACCGGCGCCCGAAGAGACCCCGGAAGCGGAGACGGACACCTTTACCTATACCACGGAAGTGTCCAATGAGGACGAAACGGTCACTACGGAGACGGCAACGGTTACGGTGGAAGTGGTGCCCCCATCGGATAACGGTGAACAGGACGTATCGGGGCTCAAAACCGTAGCGGAGTTCAAGGCCGATTTTGATGCCTACTGGAGTGCGGAGGAAAAGGGATGGTATACCGCTATCTCGACCAGTGGAAATGAGGGGGATATATACTACCTGGATGGTATCCAGGCTCTGGTGACCATGTTTCAGGCCACGGGGGATACGGATTATATGGACGATGCCATCCGGCTCATAAAGAATATCATGGCCACTGCAAAGCCGTCGAGTAGCTTGCCCCAGTACCGGGGATACAACGACAGCTATCTTTCTTGGCATAGTAATTCCAGTACCAGTGTCACCGGCCAAGGCCTTTCTGGGGATGGTGGCCAGGCTCCCCTATATGAAACCCGGGGTTTCCAGCACGTTGCAAAATTGCTATGGGTACTCTACGAAAGTCCCAATCTGAGGGCAAGCAGGTATCAGTCCGATTATCAGGCGATTTTGGATTTCGTAGAAACGCACATTTGGGAAAAGTGGTTCAGCAGGGACGATTGGGTTCCGTACCGACTTAGTATAGACGGAACTGCCGGATGGGCCAGAATAGGTTTCTTTCTTCATAAAATTACAGGGGATTCCAAATACAGACTGGTCTTTGATCGATTCAATACCAATATGAACTACGGAACCAGTGCTAAATCCATGCGGGAGATACTCAAAAGCAACAGCGCCAATTCAAGTGGTTATCAATGGACCCTGCTCTGGTCGGGCAACAGTTACGAAGGAAGCAGTGTTACCGATTTGGACCATTCGAACCGAGCGGTCCTGCTTATGGTCGACGCGCACGAATTTGGGGATTATTGGACCGATTCCGATATGAACAAACTGGTGAACACCTGGAATGTGTTCTGGCCTTCGGGCGATGGATCATCTATGAAGAAGTTCCTTGATGGCACTGGAGGGAACGACGGTGCGCTGGTCGAGCCGGGGTGGATAAAATTGGGAAGGTTCAACAAAGCGCTTCAAACAAGATTGGAAACAAGGAACCTGCACTATGCTATCTACGATCAAGTGGTCTGTCTTAACTATGCCGAACTGGCATATAACAGGGCGTATATGGGCGGTACCATTGTTTATCCGGAGAATCGATAAACAAAAAGAAATCTTGATCTTTCAAAGTGCGGTCCCGAAATGGTGCGCGAAAAGCGCAAAATTCCATTTGGGGACCGCACTTTGGGTTTTGTTGCCCGGGCTTGTGGCGCATGCCCTTCAACCCAGAATGAAACTAAGTGCTCATTGGTTTTTTCCCGAAAACTTGGCCTTTATCCGAAGTAGAAAAAATTGCAGGACCTCACCAAGCCCCAGGAATCCAGAATGTCTGCGATAAATTATGCCCATTCGCCTTAAATCGAATTTGGCAAACGAATTCAGCATGGAGTTCAGAATGAGGTTTTTATAATATTTGCGTTCCTCCGGCCGTGACACATCGGTGGTATCCACATTGTAGACATGGGTCTTATAAATATTGGGCAGCTTGTGCATCACCCTGTTCTCGGCGTCCTGCACATAAAAGGAAAGTACCTGGTCGATGGTCCATATGCGGTTTTTTCGCCCCAAACGTTCCCACATATCCAGATCCGGACCATGTGTTATGTCCTGTCGAAATGGTCCCACGGCCAGCAAGGAATTTTTTTTCACGCAGGTACAGGAACTGTTAAAGACGTCATCGCCCCGTTCATTGAATGTCTTGAAATAGTCTTCGATTTCCCCGTCCTCGCTGGGCAGGAACTCTTTTATGATGGTATCCGTTTTCTTGTTCTTAAGGGCATATCCTGTGCCCACTACCCCGATGTACGGATGTTTTTCGATCACCTCGTGCACCTTGGATAGAAAATCGGGATGCCATAGGTCGTCCCCGTCCAAAAAAGCCACCCAATCGTATCCAGCCTTTTCTATGCCTGCATTTCTGGCACTGGATTCCCCACCATTTTGCTTGTTGACCAAAACGATCCGAGGGTCATTCATTTCGAGGACCTTTTTTTTGCTGTCATCGGTAGATCCGTCATTGACGACCACTACTTCAAAATGGGGGTAGGTCTGGGCCAGCACGGAGCCGATGGTATCCTGAATGCTCTGTTCCTTATTGTACAATGGGATTACGACGGAAAACATAAATTTGCAATTAGAGGGTTGTTATGGAAAGTAGGCTGCGCCTTTTTACTTCCGTAATTTCTTGATAATTTCGACAATCGGGTCAAAATCGGATTTTTTAAAATGTACGATCGTCTTGACCGGTATGTCCACTTCCTTGCTATAAAAGTGCAAAAATACAAAAGCCGCAAACGAATAGCTGATGGTGGAAGCTATGGCGGCCCCGTCCGCTCCGTATTTTGGAATCAAGTACATATTGCACAGCACATTTACGGGCAGGGCCATGGTCATGGCCTTTAGGGTGATCCAGGGCTTTCCCTTTCCCGCCAGATCCGTCGACATCACCTTGTAAAATGTGAGCAAGAGAATTCCCGGCAACAAGATTTTAAGCACGCTGACACTCCCCCTGAACGCTTCCCCGTACATCCCCACAATCAAAAACTCAGAAAGGACGAACAGAACCAGGGACGCCAATCCGATGACCACCAAAGACAGTCGTAACAGCTGGGTGACCTTAAGGGAAAACACTTTGTCATCCTTGGCCACCGCACTTCGCTGCATGACCACATGACTAAATATCAATGGTATTTGCCACAGGTATTCCGTGATTCCCATTCCTTTGGTATATATACCTACCTCGTAGGGTATACTCAGGAAATCGAGTAATATGATATCGATCCGGTAGTTCAATAATATCACAAATATGTTCAGGGCGTATATGCTGCCCAATCCGAGCATTCTTTTGATAACCCCCCATTCGACATGGAAACTGAATGCGTTCACTGCATTGGTCTTATAGAACAGTGCAACGGCCATAAGAAGCGGTCCCCCTATTGAAGCGATCAACACGCCTTCAATGTCCATCATCAACAACAGTAAAAAAGTGGCCGTTAAGACTACGGTGATCAATTTGGGTACCCAGTAGAGTTTATTGAAAAACCCAATGTCTCCTTTTGCCAAATAGATTCCCGAAAAATAATCCGAAAACAGGGTCAGGGGTATGGGTATCAACACCAAAAGTACATAGTATATATTGTCTCCAGATTTACTAAAATACGTTAGAAGTAAATAGCAGGTGACCGCGCCGATAACGGATGTGAACATCCAAATCTGGGTGATTCCGGCACGTATCTGCTTTTCACTCAGTATTTTTCGGCCCAATAGGTAGGTGGTGGCCTCACTGATGCCCAAGCCCCCAAAACTCATGAACAGCACCGGATAGACCGTCAGGGCGGCAATTACTCCATTTTTTTCGGGTCCGAGTGCCCGTGCAATGATAATTGAACTGGCGACCCCGGAAAGAATCGCAATCATATTGCCAGTACCCACTTTTTTAATGTCCTTTAGGAAAGATGCCATAGGGTCTTCAACGCGAAACGGTTAGTGCTTATCAAGGATTACGATCAAGTAATTCATACAAATTGGTTCAAAAAGAAATCAGGGACAACAGGGCCCCGGAAAATTTGAAATCATTTACTTAAGAACGTCGATAGATCCCTTTTGTTGTGTAGGTTTTGGAGTGATTTTTTTATCAAAATTTTCGTCGTTGTTAATGAATACCAGGTTATCGTTACTGTTAAAATATGAAAAATCGAACTTGCTTATGGCATTGAAAAAATTTCGGGAACTGCCTTTACGCGTCCGATCGTGCAATTCGATGATGATGCAGCGGGCCTTGGGAATCCAACTCTGGTAATTATCTTCGAAAAGTTCCTTTTCGGCTCCTTCCACATCGATCTTTACCACATCGATCGTTTGCAGTTCGTACCAGTCCATGATTTCGGGAACGGTCACTGTCTTAGCGGTTCCCTTGATTTCTCCTTCCTTGGCCGGATGCTTCTCGGACGTCATGAACCCCCATGCACCAAAACCTTTATCGACCACGTGGATAAGCTGGTCCCCCTTATTTGAAATTGCCCGATTCAGGGGCAATACATTTTTATACGCCGCCGTATTTTGTACCAAAACATCAAAATTTTCACTTTCAGGTTCCACGGAGATGATTCTTGCCGCCGGGTACCTGTTGGCAAAGTACACCGCGGTCAAACCCACATTGGCCCCAATGTCAAGAATCGTATTGGGAGGAAAGTCCAGCGGTATGTCATATTCACCAAAAAGGAAAATGTCGTGGAATGTGGGAACATCACTTGTTTTGTTCCGTAGCCTAATGGGATGTAAAAGGCCTGGGACCGATAATTTTTGGGTACGTCCCCGCCTAACCTTTGAATATACCCAAATACCACCTAGCCCGTAGCTCTTAAAATAGTTACGTATCATAAGCAAAAAGTTCGTAGTTCAAAATTTGGGAAAATTAATTCCCAAACTGCCTTGGGGGCTTTCTATTTGTAATGTGCTTGCACAAAACTTATGGTTAAATTACAAATATCGTCACGAACCACAACCCTTTTAGGACAATTTATTGTCCTGGGCCAAAAAGGAAAGGATACTCTTTGCCCGTTCCGTGATATCAAATCTCTTGGAATGCGCCATCGCATTGTCGGACATGGTCTTGAGCTTCTCCCCGTCCTCCACGATTTCAGCAAGGGCCCTACCAATGGCCGAGGCATCCAAGGGATCGACCAAGATAGAAAAGGAAGGATCGCACTGTACCCTGATCTCGGGGATATCGGAGGATACTATCGGCAACCCGCAGGCCATGGCCTCAACAATCGCATTGCAAGATCCCTCATGGAGGGTCGGCAGACAAAACACATCGCAGGCCGATAAAAGTTCCGGGACCATCTCGGAAGGAACCCTGTCATTAAAAACAATTTTGCTGCTATGGAGTTCCTCTTCCCCACTGCCCACATATACCAAGCCAATATCACTGTCTATGCCTTCCGCGGCCTCCAACAATTTCTTGGGGCCCTTGTCCTCACAAAACCTGCCCACAAAAACAACCAATTTTTTATCCAGGGGGAGCCCGTGTTTTTTCCTCATTTCGGACTTGTCCCTTTGAAAGAAGGCATTGAAATTTACCCCGTTCGGTCTAACGACAATCTTGTCATCACTTATGCCCAAGGACAGTAATTTGTCCTTGATCTGTGGCGAGACCGCCACAAAACCGGCTATTTTCGCGATTGTCCTATTGTAAAAATCCGGTTTGTAATAGGCTCGCCTAACATCAATGTGGTAGTACTCCCCGATGGCGGCATATATGGGTTTGTTGTAAGCGGCCAAAGCGCCTATCGCAATAAAGGTATTGGTGAAGAAATGGGCATAGATCACATCGAACTCTATATTGTTTTCCTCGACCACCTTCCTAACAGCATTTATTTGGAACCTTTCGCCCAAATGGTAGGTGTTCAGCCCAAAGAACGATCTTGCGGATGTCGACAGGTACTTGGGCCGGTATACTTTCGCCAATTCCTCTCCGTAGTCGTATTTTTTTGTGGATATTTTTTTTGGAATGAGATAGGTGGGGCGAATAACGGTGACCTCATGCCCCAATTTTGCGAATTGTTGTATCAATTGATACACAAAAGTACCATGGGCAGGTAGTTTTTCGGTCGGATAGTTGTTTGATACCACTAATATTTTCATTGTTCTAAACTTGATATTTCTTTATTTTCGTTGTTTTGCTCCAATAAAAGATAACCTATCAGCATACCGAAGAACAGCCAAAAGAAAATAATCCCTATTCCTCCTCCGGCTTTTGCCATGTTCAACAAGACCACGGTAAAAATGACCAGAAACAGTACGGCCCCGGTTTGCCTAAACTTTTTGAACAGACCTATCCCAAGCCTTAGGATAAATACCATATAAAAGATAAACCCTATGATTCCGGTAGACATGAATACATATAAAAAAACGCTATGGGGCTCAATATATTTTCCGCTGTATTTGAGCATTTCCGGCAGCACTCCCGGAAGCCCGACCCCAAATACATAGTTGTCCTCTATGACCCGGAATGCGGCGTTCCACAATTTGTTCCTTCCGGTGTCACCTTGGGAAATAGAACGTTCTATCCTTTGCCTAAATTCGGGATCCGTGGTCATAATGAACTGAAACAGGTACAGGGCGAAGAACACCCCGAGTACGGCCAAGGCCACTTTCTTTACATAGTTCATCTTTATATAAACGACCAGAATTATAAGTCCCAAAAACAAGGACAGCAAGGCGCCCCTTGATCCGGAAAGGATCAGAAGGTTCAACAGGGCGAAAGCCACCGCGGGGCCCACTAGAATTTTTACGATCGTCAACCTACCATTGATCATTTTAGAGACCAGGATCAGAAAGGACATGGTGGCCTTCATACCCAGAACGTTTGGGTTTTCACCAAACAAAAACAGCCTCCCTACCTTATAGGTAGCACCAATACCCCCCAGTTGCAGGAGGTACATGAGTACCACACTGGCCACAAAGGAATTGAGCGCTCCGGACAAAAGTGCCTTGTCCTTGGAGATATGCGCGGCGATCAGTACCATTAAAAAGATGAGCTGCACCACCCTTAGGCTAATGGTCTCCAATAGGTTCTTTGCATAACCACTATTTATGGCCGTAGAGACGATGCCCACTAAAATGAACAAGATCAAGGGAACCAAATACGGCTTTAGTTTTGAAAAGTTGAGATCGGAACGTAGAAAGGGTACCCATGACAAAATGTAAAGTATCGTTGCCATATAGGTAATGGATATACTGGTCCCTATGCCAAAAGGATCCCAATTTTCAAAAGTCACTGAAAATACCAGGATATAGAGACAATACTTATTTACCTTTTGTAAAAATTCTATCATTCAGTGGTGTTCAATAAGTCTTCAATGATCCAATCTTGGGTCGTTACCTTCTCTTCATGCCATTCCAAATTGGAGTCCCAATATCCAGGGCAGGGATAGTACACTTTTTTGTTGTACCCATAGGACACCTCAACAATTTTGGGTTTCCTTTCCCCATCGTAGATAAAATCGTACGACAATGACTGGCATTTTAGCCTTTTGCTTACGGCAAAGGCTATCCTTACACATTCCATATCGAACAGTTCGCGTTCGTAGAAGAACGTACCACTTCCGGAGGCCCGGAAATCGTTCTCCCGAACCATACGTTTTAGTCCAATGGCCCTGTTGCCAATTACGATTATGCGTTGATCATAGTCATTGTCGGGTAGAAATTCCTGAAAATATATATATCCTTTTTCAACGGTGCTCATGTTTTTGAAGGGATCTCCGATAAACAAGCGCACGAATCCTTTTATCACTCCCAAGAATGGTTCTTTCCCAATTTGGTACAACCGAATCCGTTCTTTAAAGATCGCAAACATGTCCAAGGTGGGGAACCCTTTCCCAAAAGCCTTTTTCACCAACCTCCTGGCGTGCGACCTACTCTTGGCCAACATTACATTGTTCGACCCCGCACCTTTGCGCAACTTAAATACCTGCGGAAAGGTGGTTTTGTCGACCCATTCCAGTGCCGTTTTCTTGTCGTAAAACACAAAGGTCCTTACTATCGGTGCATCGATTGCCTCCAATAGATATTTTTGCGCCAGCTTGTCGTCAAAATGCCATAGGGTATCCGGGTTTGGAAACAACTTGATTTCCGTATTGGCCAGGGCCTGCATCAAATGCTTGGCCAATATCTGATCTCGGTAGTCGACATTGTCCGCATGCCAGAGCAGGGCCGTGCAGCCATTCAATTGGTCAATGATATCGTTGTCATAGACCGATACCAGTTTATGGGGTACATTGTTCCTTTCACAATAGGCCTTCCAATCGTGGCTAAAGTCATCTTTTGCTCCCAGGTGTATGGCTATCACAATGTTCTGTTTATATTAGACATTTCAAAAGTACTTATTCATTCCGTTATTTTATCATTGCGGCACCATCTTCGGCCCCATCTTTTCCACAAGGGGGATATTCGATTTGAACAAGTCTTAATGTATAACTTCAAAATGCTGTAAATAGTATGCGGCCATAGTACCAAAAACCCCCTCTCAATGCGGTCGTCCGGACCGTGACTGAAATTTCGGGCCCATAACAACGCGTCCCTCACCAAAACAAAAAGCACACTCCACATTTGGGAGGTGCAAAACTAACCTAAATAATCAGCTTCCTCCATATGCCCCAAAAAAAAGGGCTATCGCTTTAAAAATGGTCAAAAAGTGGGGATGAAACGTGCCGATCACGAAATGGCCCATACCCCGCCGTTTCAGATGTGCCGCTCTTTCTAAATACCGGCTTCCATGGTTTTCCAAAAAATGGACCTTGTCCTATCTGGAAGGGGCAAAATTTCGGCTTCCGGGTTTTTTTCCCAAAAGAAAGACCATAACAAAACCCTTCAGATAGCCCCATCCGTAACTTATATGGATAATCGGAAACAATAGGGGCAGTATGAATACCAGCGCTGGTCTTTTTTGTGATAGGGCCAATCGGAAACCCACGAAGAAACAGAGCAAAAAATAGAGGCCGAGCAAGAGCGACCAGATCAAGGTAAGGTACATCGGTAAAAAAGGAAGCGACAGTGCGGAAAAAAGGTATAGCACGAACAATGGCGGCACAAATTGACGGGAGGTTGCCGGTGCCCCCAATTTTTGGTTCACCAGCGGTTTAAAAAGTCCATATTGATAGAACATTTTTGATAGGCTCCGAAGGTTCGCCCGCGCGAAGTACTTGATCTGCACGTCGGGGATCAAATGGATCTTCCCACCATTTTTGACAATCCGCCCGTTGAACTCGTCATCCTGATTTCGGATCAGGTCCGTATCAAAAAGTCCAATTTCGTCGAACAGTGATCTTCTGAAACAACCAAAGGGAACGGTATCCACCTCTTTGATCTTCCCGCTACCGATCCTAAAGGAAGAATCCCCTATGCCCAGAGGGTGCGAGATAGCCAAGGCTATGCCCGTGGGGATCAGCCCCTCATTTGCCGGAAGGGTTATGCAAACGCCCCCTACATTGTCGGATTTAAGCCGGTCCATTTCCTCCACCAATCTGGTAATATAGTTCTTTGGATAGTTGGAATGCGAGTCCATCCGGACAATAAGCTCCCCTTTGGCCGCGGAAATGGCGTAGTTCAATGCATAGGGTACGATCCTTTCGGGATTTGGGATCAATTTGACATTGGGGTGGTCGACCATCAATTCTTCGACAACCTTCCTGGTGTCGTCATCACTTTCCCCATCGGCCACGATGATTTCGACAAACTCGGATGGATAGTCCTGCGCCAGTACGGATTCAAGAGTCCCGGCAATATAGCCCGCTTCATTTCTCGTTGGAATGATGACCGAAACTTTTTTTTTCATTTTATTTTTTTCAAAATTTCCCTTTGCTGAACAGAGCCCCTGAAACGAATTTATGAAAATGGAAGACCTTTTCACAGCTTCCAACGGCCAAGGGTCGAAACGCGGCGATTACTTTACTTTGTTTTGTTTCAACCGGTACTTGATGTACTGGAATATGGTCGGATGATAGTAAATACCGTTTTCATCAATATTTTGGTTCTTGGCCCTGGGGATTTCATCTATTTGATCCACGGCCTTAAGGGTTCTGGCAATGGTGGAGGCAATTTCCACCATACCTCTCCAACTTAAGCTCACATAGGTATCGCCCGATTGTGGGCTTATTTTGCCCTGATGGATCAAATCTCCCGTATCGACTCCCGAATCGACCCAGAAAACCGAGAATCCAATATTGTCGAGATCATTTTTGTAAACCGCCCAAAACGGTGAATGCACCCCCCTATAAAACTGGGTAATGCCAGGATGCCCGCCAATTACCGTTCCCCCAACAATATCGCGCATTTTTTTGCCGACCCAGTAAGGGGTATGTATGACGATCAGATCGGGCTTTTTATTTCTCACCCATCGAAGGGTTTCCGCGTCCGAATAGGACGCCGTCCTGTGGATCTCCCCCTCCCACCCTTCCAGGGTTTTGTGAATTTTTTCATGATCAAAAATTGCCTTGGACAATGCTCCGTCCCTCCGGTGGTTCAGTAGCTTGTACAAAAGCCGTTCTAGAATCTGCAGGAGCACCGTGACGGGGCCCTGTTTTTTTAGCGCTATCCTTAAAAACTTGAAATTTATCCCTTTCTTCTTCTGATCGGCCATTACCGCGCCTACCACATTGATGTTTTCCCCGATCAGGGTGGCCAGGGTATTTTTGTTTGCGAGTGACGAACCGATCAGCACTACTACCTTTAAGCCCGGATTAACCTGCATGCGTTCTTCTATTATAAATTCTGGAATACAAGGGATATAGTACAAACTTGATCGTTTTTTTCATCGCCCTTACCAAGTATTGCTTTCGGATACCCCTAAACTGGCTCAACGCCTCGATCTCGTTATAACTGGTTCCCCGTTTTGGACAAACGCGGCCCAAAATAAGGCTATTTCCAATTTTCCGTGGTTTTGTAGTGGGTTCTGAATCGAAAATGACCTCATAGCCACATTGCAGGGCAGCTCGATACGCGTTCTTATTGGCATCTCCACCAGGAATGGAGCATGTAGTGACGGGACCGTCCAAAAGATCCTCAAGTATCCTTTTGCTCTTGGACCATTCCTCCAACATTTCCTCAAAGCTGAGGCTACTGAAGACATTGGGGTGCGAATGGGAATGCGAACCGATGACATGTCCTCTTCGATGCAATTCCAATATTTCATCTTCCCTCAGGAAATACTTGTCCCCGATGAGCTCGGTAGTAATAAAAAAGTGACCGCGTAAATTATGCCTTTCGAGGTACTCTGCGCTCAACATGGCCGATTTACCGCCATCGTCAAAGGATATCAACGTAACCCTCTTTTTCCCGTTGAGCTTTCCAAGGTCATTGGTTGTGGTGATCAGGTCGGAATTGCCGACAATGATGTCGATATTTTTTTCAAACTCTTCGACCTTATGCTTATAGGGAAGTGCCTGTTTTCGTTGAAAACCCGTGTTCGCTGGATCGTCGGTCACCTCGTGGTATAGAAAAGTAAGGACCTGTAGGTTGTTGTTCATCACGCCTTAATTTACTGAATAAAAAAATGTGCCATGCGGAATTCTAGTTGGCCAATGGCAGCATTGCGCCCATTTCCCCTTGATTTTCTGCTTTTTTCTTCATCCCAATGCAAAGAGGGCCAGTGCGCTGCTTTGGCTTTAGCAGGCCAAAGCTACTACAAATAATAGCTACCCGTATCAAAAAAACAAAAATATAGACAGCCCGATTAACATATGGGTTAAAATGAATCTTTTTCACAAAAACCCACCAAAATATTAAAGCCGTTTTGTCGTTACTTAGTAAGCATAAGGATGTTTTTGTCCTTGTGTCCTTTAATTTAGAAAAAAAGCGGTAAGCAAGGGGCGACCTATCCACCTTACACTGGGAATAGGGAAGAACAGGCTCAGGTTCGGATCTGGGACTGGACCCGAGCGGGGAAGGCCCGGGAGGTGGTCAAAAATCCCATGAGGGTTTGAACACTATTTGGGCCAATACCGGGGATTGTTCGGGTTCTTGAAGGTGCTTTGCCATAAAATTTGTAATCTTTGCCAAATGTATAAAGTTTCAGTCGTTGTCCCCACTTTCAGTCCGGGGCCCTATCTTTATGAAGGTCTTGATTGTTTGTTGAAACAGACCCTGGAGAAAGCTTTCTTTGAGGTGATCATCGTTCTCAATGGCCCCAGAGAACCGTATTTCACTGAAATCAAAGAGTATATCGACAAGAACAAATCACTTCATGTCAATTTGATACATATAGAAAAGTTGGGAGTCTCATGGGCCCGGAACAAGGGAATTGAAATTGCCAAGGGAGAACAGATCGCCTTTATCGATGACGATGACCTGGTAAGCACGGATTATTTGGAGGCCTTGCTTGAAATAGGGGGACCGGATACGGTGGCCATTTCCAATCTTCGAACATTTGAAAAAAACGTACTGCAGACCAAGACGGATTACATTTCGAACAACTTCATAAAAAATAAGGACAAAAAGCGGCACAGCTTGTTTCAACTAAGAGGTTGTATGTCATCGGTCTGTGCCAAGCTCATTCCAAGACGGGTAATAGGAAATTCCCGTTTCAATACCAATTTCAAAATTGGTGAGGACTCCATATTCATAGCTGAGATCTCGAATGGAATTAAAAGTATTTGCCTATCACCTGAGGAAACCCTGTACTATAGGCGAATCAGGGAAGGATCGGCAACAAGAAAGACCATTGACCTCGGACAGGAATACAGAAATACGATAAAATCGCTCATTGTTTATATTAAAATCTATTTAAAGGCGCCCGGCAGTTACAGTTTTTTGTTTTTTTTGAGCCGTGCACTGGCCATTTTTAAAACCCTTGTTGAAAGGTTTGGCCATTGGTTTAGGCAAAAGACCCGATCCAGGACCTGATAGGGTACCGTATAGTTGTATCTAACGATGGGAAAAATGATTTCTGAATTGATTATCGAGCGTACAGCATTCAGTCCCAGGCCACAGAGACCGATATTAGGATTCTGTCCGTATTGATAATTAAAAAATGGTTTGAAGAAAAGAAGTATGAGTCCAACAACCAGAACCCGGACAATATGAACAAAATACACCTGGAGAACAAAAAAGAGGGCACGACGGAATGGTCCTTGGACAATCCGGCACTGAACAGGGAAATTGAAGGATACGCATCCCACAGCAGTATCCACTGTGGGGAAACGATTCATTTATATGTGAACACGGCTTCTCCCGAGTATACCATTACCATATTCAGAATGGGTTGGTACGATGGAAAGGGAGGGAGAAAGATATCCTTGCCGATAAAATGCGCGGGGCATGCGCAGAACATTCCCCTTCCTACCGGGGACGCCGGATTCATTGAATGCGATTGGACCGATCCCTATGCCCTCCAAACCGACCCGCAATGGACAAGTGGGGTCTATGTGGCAAAACTGGAAGAACAGCAAAACGGCTGCCAGAGCTATATTATTTTTGTGGTTCGCGATGATACCCACGTCCCGGACATCCTGTTCCAGTTACCCGTGACCACCTATCAGGCGTACAACTTTTGGGGCGGTAAATGTCTGTACATCCATGGAAGTGGTTCGAACACCGATTGGGGAACGGTTTCAGGGGATAGGGCATTCAAGGTTTCCTTTAAAAGGCCCTATGCCAGGAGCAACAATAGTGCCGCTGCATATGGCATGGGTGCTGGGGATTTCTTTACCAATACCCGGCCCGTAACCACTCACCAGTATCCCATAAGCAGTGCTGGATGGGATTACAACATGCTGCGATGGCTCGAGAAAAACTGCTACGATGTTGGTTATATCTCCAGTATGGATACCCACAAAAACCCGGAGGTTCTTACCCGGACCAACATATTTCTATCCAGTGGCCACGACGAGTACTGGTCCCATGAGATGAGAAACAATGTGAAAAATGCGCGGGACCAAGGCGTAAACCTAATGTTCACATCGTCCAATACCATGTACTGGCAAATCAGGTTTGAACTAAGCGTTTTGGATAGGGGGAACGAATCTACCATGGTGTGTTACAAAGATTTCGATGCGGATCCCGTAAAGGACCATACCCTTACCGTAAATTTCGAGGAAGTGCCGGAACAAGGGACCCAGGCATCTTTGATCGGTGTTCAGTACTTTATTGACCCCGTACAGGGCGACATCAAGATCAGCGATCCGGGGCATTGGGTGTTCCGGGGCAGCAATCTAAAAAAGGGAGACCGGCTGAAGGGCCTTTTGGGCTATGAAATCGATGGTGTGGTCGCGGAATCCCCAAAGAATATAGAGGTACTTGCCACTACCCCATGCCAACGTATTGAATTGACAAATCCAGCTTTTGTCCTTAACTATATGATTTCAAGAGCGCGTGAGGTAATGAGCAACCTTGTCCATCGCCGACTGGGTATCCCCAAAAAGGCCACAAAAGCGGTCCTTGGGATGCTGGGTCTTGTACTTATCCTATCGCTGGCTTATCTTACCGTACATTTCGGAAAACTAGTGCCCTTGGTATCGGGCCTAGGGTTTTTATTGATCGCTGTCACCTGGTATCTTAAAATAGTTTGGTGGAGCAGGGCGGTCTCCAATATGACCCTTTATGAAGCGGAAAGCGGTGCCCGGGTATTTGCCACGGGAAGTATGCAATGGCCATGGGGCCTTGATAACTTTAATGCCCCTATTTTACGACCTTCGCGACTTTCCAGTGCGGCCGAAGTGATCACAAGGAACGTATTGAAAGAATTTGGAGCAAAAACTGAGGGTGGGAACCCCACCGCAAATAGAGATTAGGCTATGCGGACCAATTGAACAACATTGACATCCATGGGAAGTTTCAGCACCAAAATGCACGGCCGTTCTGTTATGTTTCGCCCGGAACAATATCATTGAACCGATTTATATGGAAAGAGAAAAATTGAGAATAGGACTGCTTTTAGAGGATTATTTTGTGCCCAGTTGGACCCACAGGATGATTGCCCAGATAGAAGCATCGGAGCATTCCAAGGTAGTCTTGGTGGTCAAAAAGGAAGTGCCCCAAAAGAAAAAGGAATCTGTTGTCGAAAAAATATGGGGCAATAGGAAAAACCTGCTCTACCTATTGTATACCAAATTTGAGGATCGGTTCTTCAAACAACTTCCAAACGCCTTTGAGCCAAAGGACCTGCGGCCAATTATCAACTGCCCGGTAATAACGGTGACGCCCCGGAGCACGAGATTTGTGGATACCATTGGTTCCCAGGATCTTGATAAAATCACCCCATTTCAAATTGATGTGTTCGTTAGACTGGGGTCCAGAATCCTGCATGGTGGAATCCTCCAAAGCGCCAAATATGGGGTATGGTCATATCATCACGGGGACAACCGGGTAAATCGCGGTGGGCCCCCGGGCACTTGGGAGGTACTGGCGGGCAGCGACGAAACCGGTGTAATGCTCCAAAGGTTGACGGAAGAGCTCGACGGTGGAATCAAACTATTCGAGTCTTTTTCAGCAACCGATAAATTGAGCATCAACCGAAGCCGGCATGGGTACTACTGGAAAGCGGCCAGTTTTTTGCCCAGAAAATTGCACCAACTGTTCCAGGACGAAGATGGGTTTTTTCGAAATGTGGAGTCGCTCAATTCTGAACCCTATTTTTACGACAACCGACTTTTTCGCGCACCTGGAAATATGGAGATGGTAAAAGGCGTGTTTTCGAACTATTGGAAGTCCGTAAAAAGGAAGGTACAAAGACTTTTGTATGCCGAGCAATGGATTTTACTGTATGCTTTTGGCGAAGCCGGGAACCCGTCCCGATCGTTCTTCAAATTCCATCGGATCGTTCCCCCGAAGGATCGTATTTATGCCGATCCCTTCCCTATTACCAAGAACAACAGGCACTACATTTTCTTTGAGGAAATGCTCCATGACGAGAACAAGGGAAAAATTGCGGTGATCGAATTGGACGAAAAGGGAAATCACGGCGAACCCCAATTGGTTCTTGAAAAGGATTACCATCTGTCCTATCCACTTTTATTCGAGGAAAATGATGTGCTGTACATGATTCCCGAATCCATCGCAGACCGCACGGTCCAGTTGTATAGGAACGTTGAATTTCCGTTGAAATGGGAATTGGTAAAAGTGATGTTCGATGATGTGATGATGGTAGACAACACACTTTTTAAGCACAATGGCAAGTATTGGATGTTTGCCAATCGAAGGGACAACAAGGAAACTTCCATCCAAGACGAACTTTTTCTTTTCCATACCGATAGCTTTCCAGAAGGGGAATGGAAGCCCCATCCCCAAAACCCCATTGTTTCAGATGTAAGGTGCTCCCGACCGGCAGGTAATATTTTCACGCACAACGGAAGAATATACAGACCTGCCCAAAACGGGGGAAAGCACTACGGTTATGGAATGGAAATAAGGGAAATCGTGACCTTGACGGAAGAGAGGTACCAAGAGCGGCCAGTGCAGTCCATCAAACCCAATTGGTCGAAGGATCTGGTCGGAACCCATACCTTAAATTTTCATGGAAGGTTGACCGTTATTGATGGTCTGATCAAAAAGAGACGGTAATTTTGCGCGAATATATTGGTATTGTTGTCATGGGACATCTAAAGAGGTGTTCCGCTCCGTATTTAAATTAAAGGGGGGACCAGGGGTATTAAAGAACGGTTTGGAAAAGGAATTTAAACCCTGCCTTTTGCCCATATATGGTTGGGTCGGAGCGGCATGTACGCCCTGAAAGTGTGGAATGGGCAAGACCATGTCAATTGGTATTCCAGGGCACCGGTGCACTTTGGGGCGTGGATCTGGCCGTTGTATTTTTGATCAAATTCATCCCTGTTTACTGAAAAAAGTACTTTTTTTTTGTATTTTGGAATACTCTCCCCATGTTTTTATTTGTTGGACGAATATAGTAGCCATTTTATCTAGTTTATGAATTGATTGCTAAAATTTACGATCTAACACATTATATTTGTTGATAGTATGTTATTATTTCGTGAAATAACGGTATTGGAATCGGTTTGTTAAGAGATAGGTACGATCTTGTAATTACCTTGATCAACAACCGACGATAAAAGAATATTAATAGTATTTTGAAGAAACGCCATTTGGTCTATGATTCCATTTTCTCCTCCATATATTAGTGAAAAGGTAATTGACGAAGTGGTTGATTCCCTGAACTCAGGGTGGATTACCACTGGACCAAAAGTACGATTGCTGGAACAGGAGATCGCAAAATATGTTGATGTCCCGAATGTTCTTTGCGTGAATTCCTGGACCTCGGGCGCCATTATGATATTGCGGTGGCTGGGCCTTAAGGAAGGGGATGAAGTAATCATTCCGGCCTATACGTACAGTGCTACCGCATTGGCGGTGATCCATGCAGGTGGAACTCCCGTAATGGTAGATTCCGGTGTTGATTTCAACATGGACATGAACAAGGTCGAGCAGGCCATTACACCGAGGACCAAGGCAATAATCCCGGTCGACTTTGCAGGCTACCCCTGCGACTATGATACTTTGGGCAAGGTACTCGCCAAAAAAGAAGTACTGGATATCTTCCAGCCCTCCTCCGAGGTCCAGAAAAAATTGGGAAGGATATTGAACCTTTCGGATGCCGCCCATTCCTTGGGAGGCACATATGATGGTGTGGCCATCGGACACAAGGCGGATATATCCATTTTTTCCCTTCATGCGGTCAAAAATATAACCACTGCCGAAGGGGGTGCCATTGTAATCAATATGCCCGCTCCCTTTTCCAATGACGAGCTCTATAAAAGTCTCCGAATGATGACCTTGAATTGTCAGACCAAAGATGCCTTCTCCAAGTCCAAAGGTGGGAACTGGCGCTATGATATCACCGGTCTGGGAATGAAAATCAACATGGCGGATGTAAACGCAGCTATCGGTTTGGCCCAGTTGCGCGATTATTCCAAATTATTGGGAAGAAGAAAGGAAATATTCAATATGTACTTGGAGGGACTGCAAAAGTTCGATTGGGCCATTGCACCACCCATGAAGTCGGAAGGGATCGAATCTTCCGGTCATTTATTCCCATTACGGATAAAAGGGGTTACCGAAGACCAGAGGGATCAGATTATAGACGAAATTACCAAAATGGGGGTCTCGGTGAACGTTCACTTTATTCCACTGCCCATGTTGTCCTATTTCAAAGGTCTTCAATACGATATAAACGACTATCCAATGGCATATCGGAACTATGTTTCTGAAATCAGCCTGCCCATATACCCACAACTCAGCAACAAGGAGGTAGAGTTCATTATAGAAAGTGTTTGCGCTTCTTACGTGAACTGCACCCAGTCCCTTTCCAAAATAGCAGCAGGTTAATGTTAAAGAGGGTATTTGATTTTACCTGTTCGTTCCTTGGGCTTTTGCTATTGCTACCGCTTTTCCTATGCGTGGCGCTATGGATAAAATTGGACTCCGGCGGGAAAGTTTTCTACAGACAATTGCGGGTCGGCCGGTACAATTCCGATTTTTTTCTCTACAAATTTAGGACAATGGCCGATGGCTCGGACAAAAAGGGCCTGATCACTGTGGGCAACGATGATTCGCGGATCACCAGGGCCGGGGGTTTCCTAAGAAAATACAAAATTGATGAGTTGCCCCAACTGATCAACGTTCTGAAAGGGGATATGAGTTTGGTCGGGCCCCGACCGGAAGTGCGCAAGTATGTGGCACGGTATTCCTCCCAACAAATGAAAGTCTTGGATGCCCGTCCCGGTATTACCGATGTGGCGTCGATAAAGTTCCGCAATGAGAACGAAATTTTAAAACATCAGGAAAACCCGGAGCAATACTACCTTGATAGTGTCATGCCCGAAAAACTGGACCTCAACCTGAAATACCTTGCTGGCCGGAGCTTCTTTGGTGACATCAAGATCATTTTCAACACCTTTTTCAAAGTGCTCAAATAGGCGCGCGGATTGCCCGTGCCGACAGCCAGCCTACCCTCTCCACCTGAACCCTCCGTTTCTTGTTTGACAAAGCTCCTGGCACCGTACGAAAAGCGTATGGGGCCATCATAAATCCCCGTTTGCCCAAGACAGGTAAACTTCACTCCGTGACAACCGGAAACGCTCCCAGGGCCCGTGGAAGAAGGGGTCCTATAAAACAAGAAATCCCCGCCAAGGGCAGGGATTTTCTTCGATACAATTCAAACTATTGCAACTACATTTTGGTCAGGGCAAACTCGGACCTTCTATTTTTCCTGTGTTTTTCCTCCGGACAATAGGTGTTGTCATCACATTCGTTCAGCAAATCGGTTTCACCGCGGCCTTCAGAGGTCAAACGCCCGGGGACGATCCCCTTATCAAGCAAATAGTCGATAGTGCGCTGTACCCTTCTGTCGGAAAGCCATTTGTTGTATTTCGATGCGCCCCGGGAGTCCGTATGTGAGCTTACCTTCAGTTCTGCGGTAGGTGCATTCCGCAACAATACGGTGAGTGAGTCGAGCACCTGCTTGGATTTCTTTGTCAAAACCGACGAATTCAGGGCAAAGTAAACATGGCCAAGTTCCTCGATCGATCTTTCCAATTGGGATCGGCGTTCGTTCTCGGCATCGATCCTTGCTTTCTCGGCAGCGGCCAAGCGGGCTTGTTCCCGTTCCTTGGCAAGACGTTCCGCCAGAGCGGCCTCTTCCTTGGCCCTATTCGCAGCGGCGAGGGAATCTTGCACTCTTTGTTGTTCCTTTTCCATGGCCTCGATCTGGGCCCATTTTTCCTTTCCTTTTTTGGAAAGTCCCTTTTCGATTCCAAATTGATAGACCACCCCGGCAGCATGCTGTAAGTGGTTCGTCGCCCCATCTCCCTTATCAATGGCCCATTTTCCCGAGGAGTTCAAATCGAGCCCCCAACGGTCCGAAAACCAAGTCCTAAAGCCAACAACGGCGTTATAGGTGCTCCTGGAAATGGAATTGGCATCCGTATAACCCAGGCCCACCCCTACATAGGGGTCGAACCATCCCGTTTGACCGATCAATTTGTTGAGGTCGTACGAAAGTCTGGCGTCCACACTAAGGTAATTCGTTTCTTCGGTATTGATACGCCCGTCGATCATATTTCCTACCTTGTATTTGTTGTAACTACCAATGGCTTCAAGCCCAAGGCCGCTCTTGAAATACCGTCCAATACTGATTCTGGCCGGATAGGGAAGGACGTTCCATTGTGAATCAACCGCCAACAACTCATCAAAAACATCTCCTGAATCGTCAACGATGTTGTACCCAAGACCTATCATCCAGGAACTTTGGACAACACTGTCTTTTTTCGTCAATTGCAATGTCTCTTGTGAAAAGGCCTGGCCCAGGATCAGGCAGGCCAAAACGCACAAGCGCTGTGTAATTTTTGTCATAGTTTTCAATTTGGGACTTTATTCATCCCAAAGTTATGACCGGGTCGACCCATTTGACAAAATAGTACCCCAAACCGTCGTTATTCTCGATAGATTGCACCAAATAAGTGTATTGGGGACATTTCCGAAACCGCACCGTGCCGGTCAACGGGAAAAACGCACCATACCCCCAAAGTAGGGTGGATTACGGTGCAAACGACCCAAAGTGTGTCCTTGGCCTACTCTATGGCACGAAAGGTAATCTCTTTTTCGGTAGCCGGTATTTTGTATACTGCAAAAGGACGTATCGAGGCGGTTGAAATTTGATCCCCATCGAGATGCTCTTGGGCCATGCCCATGATCACTTGCGCCCCCGTCTCCCCAATTACCGATAGACTTGGTTGGGTTCCCATCTTTTGGGCCCCCGAACAATAGATAATGACCATTTCCCTTGAAAAATCAACCTTGGGAACCGGAATGCCCGGTTTGCGGGTCCTATTGATCTTGCTGAAGAATTTGCGAAGCGATTTTTCATCCCGCACTACGAGCGTCTCGGTACGGTCCGAAGCGGCGTAATTGTCCCGCAATACCATGGTCAGTTTAGAGGTGTTGTCCCCACCACCGGTATCCGCAGCCTTTTTTTGTCCATTGCACGACATCAAAGCCACAAACAATCCCAACAGTACATATCGAATATTAGCTGTACGCACTTTTAAACCTCCCATTGTATGCTTTTTGGTAAATCGCCTCATATAGCGGTAAAACGTTCAAAATATCGAACTCCAGGGCCACCTCGCGGGCATTGGCCTTAAAGGTCGCCAAAACCTTTTCGTCTCCCAAGATCTCCAATGCATTTTTGGCCATATCCTCCACATCGCCTATTTCACTGAGATATCCGGTCACACCATGCCGGTTTACTTCGGGAATACCGCCCGCATTGCTCGATATTACCGGTACCTCGTTGATCATGGCCTCCAGCGCGGCCAGGCCAAAACTCTCCGATTCCGAGGGGAGCAAAAACAGATCGGAGAAGCACAAAATCCTGTCGATTTCGTTGCTGTTCCCCAGGAAAATAACCCTATCGGCAATCCCAAGACTTTCACAGAGCACTTCCGCCTTTTCCTTTTCCGGGCCTTCCCCTACCATGACCAACTTTGCCGGGAGTTGCCGCTGCACCTTGTAGAACACGTTGATGATGTCGGGGATGCGCTTCACCTTCCTAAAATTACTGATGTGGGTAATGATCTTTTCATCGTCTTCCGCCATTAGTGATCGCTGACAGTCCGTAAAGGAAGAACGGTACTTTTTCTTGTCTATGAAGTTGGGCACTACCTCTATATCCCCTTTGATATTGAAAAATTCCAGGGTGCGCTGTTTCAGGTTTTCCGAGACCGAGGTCACCACATCGGATTGGTTGATACTGAAGGTAACTGCCGGCTTGTAGAAGGGATGTTTGCCCACAAGGGTGATATCGGTGCCGTGCAGAGTGGTGATCATGGGAATATGGATATCTTCTTCCTCCAACATCTTTTTGGCCATATAACCGGCATAGGCATGCGGAATGGCATAGTGCACGTGCAACAGTTCAATCCCAAACAGCTTAATGGTATCGACCAGTTTGCTCGATAGGGCCAGTTCATAAGGCTGATAATGGAACAGGGGATATTCCGGTACATGGACCTCATGAAAATGGATGTTGTTCCCCAAAAGTTCCAATCGCACGGGTTGTTTATAGGTCACAAAATGTACCTCGTGGCCCCTATTGGCCAGGGCAATGCCCAATTCTGTGGCCACCACACCACTACCGCCAAAGGTCGGATAACAGACTATTGCTATTTTCATTGTCCAAATTTAGTGAAAACCTCTTAGTTTGTCGGTTAAGCATTTCGTTTATTACAGCGACAAAATCTTCGATCTATAGAAACGGCGGCATATTGCCCAGCACACAAAGAGGGGCATTGGGCCCGTTTCATTTCGGTCGGTATAACGGGAAACGGCCGGCCATTGAAGTTGCCCCCGGGCCTCAATCCATGATGGCATCATAAATGGCTTCCTGGATCCTTGTCCTAAGGCCGGATTTCACCAAAAGCGTATTTCGGGCGGTGGGATATGTGCGGTTAGAAAGGAAGACATAGACCAACTCCTTTTCAGGGTCTGCCCATGTATAGGTCCCCGTGAACCCGCTATGTCCAAAACTTTTTCGCGAAACACATTCGCAGGCGGGGCCTCCACCGTTGGTTTCCGGCTTATCGAACCCGACCCCCCTTCTGACCTTTTTATCACAGAAATAGCAGGTATTGAATTTTTTGACCGTTCGGGCCTCGAAGAAGCGTTCACCCCCGTAAAACCCGTTCTGAAGGTACATTTGCATGACCTTTGCCACATCGTTGGCATTGCTGAAAAGTCCGGCATGCCCCCCTACCCCGCCCTGCATGGCGGCACCCATATCATGCACATGGCCCTGGAGGGTCTGATAGCGAAAATATTTATCCTCCTCGGAAGGAACGATGCTGCTCTTGGGGAATTTCTCCAAGGGATTAAAACTAGTATTGACCGCCCCCAAGCGTTTATAAAGAAAGGTATCGGCCAGTCTATCGAGTGTTTTGCCGTTCTTTTTTTCAATGTATTTTTTCATGACATAGTAGGCTACATCGCTGTACCGATATCGGTTCGATTTAAGCCCCTGCCTTCCGATCCTGCTGTATATGGAATCCTGATACGCATCGGTGAGGTACAGGTTATCGGTTACTTTAATGGAAAATCCATCCGTAGGGCCGTTACGATAAAATTCGTTGGAGGGTCTGCGCTTTTTGTCCAAGGTACTGACGTAAAATGCGATCCAAGCGGGAAGTCTCCCATAGTGCGACAGTGCCTTCAAAACAGTGACATTCTTCAAGTCAGTGGCCGCGTACTCGGGTATGAGGTCCCCAAAAGTGTCGTTCAATCGCAGCGTTCCCTCCTGCTCCATTTTCATCACGATCGGCAGGGTGGCGAGAATTTTGGTCACGGAGGCCAGATCGTAGATGTGGTCGGGGGTAATGCTATCTTTGGACTGGTAGGTTGGCTTGCCAAAACCCTTGTTATAGACCACCTTCCCTTTACGTGCGATCAACACCTGTGCACCGGGAAACATCAACGAATCCAGACCATCCCGTACCAAGGTGTCCACCTTGGCCAATTTACTGGAATTGATGCCCACCCGCTCAGGATAACTATACCCTAAGCGTAGGAGCGACTGTAGCTGTTTGCCCGTATGGACCGGAAATTCCGAATGGGCGGTGACCGGAAGTATCCCTTTGGCCGGAATGGCCCCGAATATCAACTGTGCCGTTTTCCGTTGTGCGATGGGGCTGTTTTGATAGGCCATTACCACCCCATCAACACTGCTAAAGGTCGGTACGTCGAGCAGGGAATACGGCTTTGCAAAAACGGCCAAAATGGTGTTCGATGTACGTTCCTTGGCTATTCCCTGCAGCCATTCCAGCTCTTTTTTTGAAAATTGATAGGATTTCCATGGATTCGCGTTGCTTTTGTGCAGCCCTATGATCACGAGGTTGAAATCGGCCAATTTCCTTTTTAAGGTGGCCATATCCTTTCCATTGATCTGGGTTACCTTCGCATATTTGTTGAGCTCTTCCAAAAAAGGGCCGCTGTTGTCGTCCCCAAACTTGACATAGGCAATTTTTTTGTTGTGGAGTTTCTTGATGCCCATCAGGTAAAAATTGTTCTTTACGACGGTAATGGCGTTCTCGATCGCCCTTTCGTACACAAGATCGTCTTCCAGCGAGTTCAGGTCCCCGTATAGGTTTTCCAGGTCCACGGGCCGGTATTGATGGAGTCCCACCTTGTACTTCGCCATCAGTATTTTCTTGACAGAGGTCGACAGGCGGGCTTCGCTGATCCTCCCCCTTTCATAGGCGTCCAACAACTTCTCCTTGGCCCTTTCAACTTCTGTGGGCATCAACAAGATATCGTTGCCGGCTAAAAACGCCTTCAACTCCACCGCTCCATCTTCGCCATAATCGGCAGCACCCCTCATGTTCAGGGCATCCGTAAAGACCAGGCCCTTAAAATTCATTTCCTCCTGAAGTATCCCGCTAATAATCTGTTCGGAAAGTGATGACGGAAGGTCTTTCTGCATCTCCATGCTGGGCACGCTCAAATGGGCCACCATAACACTGCTCAATCCCGCCTGTATCAATTTCTTGTAGGGATACAGTTCAATGGTGTCCAACCGCCTGCGACTGAAATTGATCATAGGCAGGGCATGGTGCGAATCAGTGGCCGTATCGCCATGGCCCGGAAAATGCTTCCCGCTTGACAGTACTCCGGCACGTTCCATTCCCTTCATAAAGGCGACGCCCTTTTGTGCAACGTTCTCCTTATCTTCCCCAAAAGAACGGTTTCCAATAATCGGATTTTCGGGATTGATGTTGATATCAATATCGGGCGCAAAATTTATATGTACCCCCAAACGTCTGGCATGCTTTCCAATCTGGTGGCCCACGCTCTCCACAATACTACTGTCCTTGATCGCTCCGAGAGTCATGTTCCATGGAAAGGCATACGTGGAGTCGAGCCGCATGGCCAGGCCCCATTCTGCATCCATCCCCACCATCAAGGGAACCTTGGACAGGGATTGGTAGCTATTGGTAAGTTTCGCTTGCCGCACGGGGCCTCCGGTAGAAAATATCACCCCTCCTATATGCTGGTCCTGGATAAGGGTCTTGACACGCTCCTGGCTGGCCTTACTGCCATTTGAGGCCACCATGACCATGAAGAGCTGCCCCATTTTCTCATCCAGCGACATGGAATCATAGGTGGTGTCCACCCATTGTCGTTGCGCAAGCGTATCGGGGGCCACTAAGGGATCCATCTGCCCATAGGCGCCGATGATGCTTAAAAAAAATAAAGGGAGAACTATATAAATTCGCATATAAAAACTTCTATGGGGATAACTAAAAACATCGAAAATTATTGCATTTCATCGATGAGGGCCCATGTATAAAGGGACAGAGTCCAACCACCGTACCAAGCTACATAAAGCGGGCATGCCAACTTTCCGACGCCGGTACTTCCCAGTGTTCCAAATACTCCCCTTTATTCGTCACTAGATTGTTGAAAACAATGGTTTTGGGTGATACGGCCCTTGATTTGGCCATTTTCTTAAATTCCACAAGCGGTTTGTAGGCGACATAATCCCCTTGTTTATAGGATACGTTCATTTTATCCAATAATTCAAGACCGTACCTTTTCTCGAGCGCCTGGATAAAATGCACGGAAGCATCTATGGAACAGCCTGAAGCGGATGACAAGGTTTGGTCGAGCGCCAAAACAATAAAGCGATTGTACCGAATCTCGTATCCCGCCTTTAAATTTTGTCCATGGGCGGTCCAATCCTGGACAAAGGCGTCCATCGCCAACTTTACTTCCGCCAGCTCCGCTGCGGAAAAGCTCCTGCTGGCCTGGTATATCCAGACTCGGGAAGTTTCGGGCAAGCTATCAAATTCTACCAACATTTTTCTTAGTTTGGGATCCGACCTGAAATCGGATAGTATTGGTCGTGATCCGACCTGGAACCTTAAATACGCGAAATATAATTATAGGTCTTCTGCACCTGCTATCAGCTCTGCTATATCCATCACGGCGACCGACGTCTCTCTTTCCTTGTTCTTTACACCATCGGTCATCATGGTATTGCAAAACGGGCACCCGGCGGCAATGATCTCCGGTTTGGTCTCCAAGGCCTGCTCGGTACGTTCAACATTCACGTCCTTGTCGCCCTTTTCAGGTTCCTTGAACATCTGGGCACCTCCGGCGCCGCAGCACAAACCTCTTTTCCGACAATCCCTCATCTCGATCAACTCGGCGTCCAGTTTTTGGATCAATTCCCTGGGAGCTTCGTACACCTGGTTGGCCCTGCCCAAATAACAGGGGTCGTGGTAGGTAATCCGTTTTCCCTTGAATTTTCCGCCTTCCATGGAAATTTTGCCCTCATCCAACAATTGTTTCAAGAATTGTGTGTGGTGCACCACCTCATATTGTCCTCCCAGACCAGGGTACTCATTTTTGATGGTGTTGAAACAATGTGGGCATGCCGTGACCACTTTTTTGATTTCATAGGCATTCATGACCTCGATATTGGTAACGGCCTGCATCTGGAACAAAAATTCGTTTCCGGCACGCTTGGCGGGATCTCCGGTACAGCTTTCTTCCGTACCCAAAACCGCAAAGGACACCTTCGCCTTGTTCAGTATTTTTACGAAGGCCTTGGTGATCTTTTTCGCCCTATCGTCAAAACTGCCCGCACAGCCCACCCAAAAAAGTACCTCGGGCCGTTGGCCCGCTGCAAACATTTCCGCCATGGTCGGTACTTTCAAATCACTTCCCATATCATTGTGTTCGTTGTTTAAGACTCCTGTACCCAATTCAACCGGTCCATCTGGTTGAAGGGCCACGGGGCGCCGTTATTCTCTATATTGCCCATCATATTGTTAAGATCGGAGGGGGCGGCCGATTGCTCCATCACCAGGTATTGGCGCATGTCCATAATGATCGACAAGGGGTCGATACTTACGGGACAGGCCTCTACGCAGGCATTGCAGGAGGTGCAGGCCCAGAGCTCCTCTCGGGTAATATAGTGGTCCAATAATTGTTTGTCGTCCGTTACAAAAGTTCCCTTGTTCGCTTCAAGGTTCCTACCCACTTCCTCTAAACGATCCCGGGTATCCATCATAATTTTTCTTGGGGACAGTTTTTTACCAGTTCGGTTGGCGGGACATTCACTGGTACAGCGTCCACATTCCGTGCAGGTATAGGCGTTTAAAAGCTGTACCCAACTGAGGTCCATCACGTCCGATGCCCCAAATTTTTCGGGGAGGGGGGCGTTTTCGGCAGGAGCCGCAAAGGGATCCGCACTGGGATCCATCATCAATCGCACTTCCCGGGTAACCGCATCCAAGTTCCTGAACTGGCCCTTGGGTCTCAGGCTCCCGTAGTAGGTGTTCGGGAAGGCCAACAAAATATGGAGATGCTTCGAATAGTACAGGTAGTTCAAGAAGAATAGGATCCCGACTATATGCAACCACCAAGCGGTGCGTTCCACCGCTATGAGGCCTTCTTCGGACAGGCCATCAAAAAAAGGGGCCAAAAACTGACTTACCGGGAAACTTCCTGCCTGGACATAGTGGGTGGTGCCCAACTGTTGCAGCTGATAATCCGCCCCGTTCATGGTCAGGAACAAGATCATCAGAACCAATTCTATGTATAGGATAAGGTTACCGTCCTTTTTGGGCCAGCCCTCCATTTCGGGTTTTGTAAAACGCCGTAACCGGATGATATTCCGCCGCAACCAAAAAATGACGACCGCTGCGATCACCAATGCCGCCAGAACTTCAAAGGAACCGATCAAAAAATCGTACAGGCCACCCAAGGGGGCGAACAATCGGTGGGTGCCCAGAATACCGTCAAGGACAATCTCCAGCACTTCAATATTAATGATTATGAAACCCACATATACAATGACATGGAGGAAGGCAGCAACGGGACGGACCCCCATTTTGTTCTGTCCCAGTGCGATTCGGACCATATTCTTCCAACGCTGGGGGCCATTGTCGGAAACGTCCGCCTCCCTGCCAAGCTTGATGTTGCGGGAAAGTCGTTTCACATTTTTGGAAAAAAAGCCAATGCCGGCAACCAGAATCAAGACAAAAAGGATATTGGGGAGGTATTCCATGAGCTTATTGATCATCGATTTTTTCCGCCGGATCATCTTCGGGAAGCTCGTACTCCTTTTGCTTTTTTCCGAAAACCGATACGTTCACGTAGCGCTTGGGATTCAGTCTGAAATCTTGCAACAACAGGTCCAGTTCCCTGGAAGCGTTGTTTAAATTGTCGTACAGTTCCTTGTTGTTCATCAGTTTACCCAGGGTCCCATCGCCCCTTTCGATCTTGGCCATAACCTTGTCCAAGTTCGCAATGGTGGATTCCAGATTGCCCAAAGTTCTTGGAATGCCAGCATTGTTGAGCGAATCGGCAAGTTTGGAAAAACTATGGGTAAGCTTTTGAAAGTTGGTCAACGAACTGTCCAGTTTGCCCTCATTGGTCCTCAATATTTTGTTCAGGGAGTTGGCGCTGCCCTGCAGGCTATGAATCAACTCGCTCAGGCCCGAAATGGCGCCACGCAGGTCATTTTTTGTCTTACTGTCCAATACTTCATTGACATTGATCAGCACGGAATCGGCATCCGATACGGCCGACTCGAACTTCTTGAAGAGGGGCGTCAGTTTTTCCTGGGCCAGTTCGGTAAGCCCGGGCCTTGTCTTTGTGGATAGGGTATCCCCGGACTGGGCCATGCTACCGCCATCAAATACCGGTACGATCTGCAGGCCCTTTCCTCCGATGATTCCCGTGTCGTACAGTTCGGCGCGGCTGTTCTTGGAGAAGGCAAAGTCGTTGCCCACCGTAAAGGTGACCAGTAAGTTCCCCTTTTTGTCGATAAAACGGATATCATTCACCTTCCCAACGTCATAGCCATTGATGGAAACCGGGGTTCCTGGCTGCAATCCGCCCACATTCGGGTATACTGCGAACATTTGTTTACTGGTATCGAATATGGGAGAGGATTTTAAATAACTGAAGCCTAAGATGAAGAGCAGGATGCCACCGATTACGATAATTCCTGTTTTAATTTCCCTGGATAGTTTCAAGAGGATCGGTTTTCTGTTTCAAACAAAATTAGAAATAAATTTCTGAAGCGGGTCATTAATCCGAAACGTATTTCCGTGCTTCCGGAACGCTTATCCGCTCACCGTCCCGATAAGCCACGATAAAGGAAGTGGTATATCCCTTTACATCGGCATTCGATTTCAACAATTTGGCGTCCTCAAAGGAATTGGTCTTGCCGTACATATAGCGGAACATGTTCTTATAGCGTTCCCTTGACAATTTGCTCAAGCCCCTGAAATTATCCGAACGCAGATCCAGATCTTTGACACTGGCGAGCAATTGTACCTTAAAAACGATAATTGGGGTCCGTTCGGTCTCCTTTTTCGCCGGTTTCGGTGGTTCGGTCCCTTCTTTTTTGGCCAAGGTCTCCGGAGGTGCTGGTTTTTTGGTCTCCTTTTTAACGGTCTCGGTCGTTTCGGGGGTATCTTGCGGCACAGTTTCGGTAGGTTTTGGGGCTTCCCTTACCGGGGCAGGGGTCTTTTCTGGTTCCGTCTTTGCCTCCGTGACTTCCGCCACCGGGTCCATGACGATATCCTTCGCGCTATTCTCCGGCCTTTTTTCGTCCGCCTTGGGAGTATCGACCACTTCTTCCGCTTTTTTATCCGGAGGCCCGATCGGCACCAAAGGGTCGTTGGCCTGGACAAGGTTGGGCTGCACACCGTTCTTGTATTTTAAAATGGCTTCGGCAATGGCGGTACCCATTTCAGATTGTCCCCTAGAGGAGTTGAGATAGGCGCCTTCCTCGTCGTTGGTAAGAAATCCGGTCTCCACCAATACGCTGGGCATAAAGGTCTGGTGCAGCACAATGAAACCGGCCTGCTTCACCTGTCGATCATTTCGTTTGAGCTTGTTCGAAAAATTATCCTGGATCACCTTGGCCAATGCAATGCTCTGGTCCAAAAACTCTTCTTGCATTATGGTAAGTCCGATGACCGATTCTGGGGAATTAATGTCGTATGCGGCATAGCGGTTTTCATAGTTGTCCTCAAGATAGATCACGGAGTTCTCTTTTTTCGCGATCTCAAAGTTCTGTTTGTTGGCGTGCAGGCCCAGGACAAAGGTACCTGCGCCATGGGCGTTCGAACTATGGGAATCACAGTGCACGGATACGAACAGATCGGCGTTCGCCTTATTGGCAATTTCCCCCCGCACGTATAGATCCACAAAGGTATCGTCCTTTCTCGTATAGATGACCTTTATATTGGGATCTTGCTCCAGTACCTTACCGATTTTCAACACAATGCTCAGCGCTATGTTCTTCTCGAAGTAGCCATTCCCCAAATTTCCTGGATCATGTCCCCCATGGCCCGCATCGAGCACAACAACAAACTGTCCGTCCTTGTCTATATCGGCATTGTTGTCGATAAAGGAGGAAACTAACAGAGCCAGTGAAAAAAGTGGAATCAAAAAAATTAGCTTGAACTTCATTTCAACAAGGGATTTTAGCACGTTCAATATGGTTAAATTTATTGTAATGACCCATGAAGGGAACAAAAAATATATGTAAGTTTGGCCTCAAACCCCAACAGTCAAGGGTCGCCAAACGGTTACAAAAATAGGATATATAGCCTTGCAATCAAATAAACATTATTTACTTTTCCTATTCGTACTTTTGATAGGTACGATTACCGTATCCTCACAGGAAGACAGAATAATGCCTTTACCCATTAAAGCGGAAAAGGATACCATTGTGGCCCCATTGTTCCCCATTTCCGCTTTGAGGGACAGTACCGCAACCGATTCTACACGCACCGATTCCCTGGACAACGGGCAAAGCACGCTCTTGGACAAGATCAAGTACAAAGCCAAGGATTATGTGAAATTGAGCCAAAAAGACCAAAAAATATACCTGTACAACGAGGCTGAGATATACTATCAGGACACAGAGCTTAAGGCCGGTATCATTGTCATGGATTACGTGAACAACGAAGTGTATGCCGGCCGGATCAAGGACTCTTTGGGCAACTATACCCAGCTCCCCTTTTTTAAGCAGGGGTCCCAAGAGGTACGGCCCGATTCGATCCGCTTCAATTTTGACACCCAAAAGGCCTTGATCTGGAATTCCAGGACCGAACAGCAAGCCGGATTGGGGCAGCTGGGCAGTGACGCCATGAAGGTGTATGCGGAGATAACCAAAAAGGAGAATGACTCGGTCTATTTTTTAAGTGAGGGGAAGTTGACCACCTCCACCGATACGGTCAATCCAGATTATTACATCCGTGTCCGTAAGGCCAAATTTGTGCCCAAGAAAAAGGTGATCGCCGGGTACAGCAACCTCTACATTGCCGATGTACCCACCCCGATCGCCCTGCCTTTTGCCTACTTTCCCCTGACGGTGGGACGTACCGCAGGTTTGATGATGCCCACTTTTGGGAATGACCCCAACCGGGGCTATTTTCTTCAGAACGGAGGGTATTACTTTCCTTTCGGGGAATATGCAGACCTCACCCTTACCGGGGATTTCTATACGAACGGAAGCTACGGTTTTCGGACACAATCGGTATATTCAAAGCGCTATAAGTACCGGGGAAACATCAATTTCAATTTTCAGAATTTGGTAACAAGCCAAAAAGGTTTTAGCGATTATAGCCGGAGTTCGCTCTACAACATTCAAGTGTCCCATTCGCAGGACACCAAAGCCAGCCCGAATTCGAGGTTTTCGGCATCCGTGAACCTGGGAAGTAGCCAGTATTTCCAAAACTCGCTATTGCAACGAGATCTGCCGTTGACACAGACCAACAACCTGTCTTCCTCCATTTCGTACTCCAAGACCTTTCCCGCGTACCCCTCGGTGAACATGAGCCTTACGGCGACCCATAGCCAAAATACCAGTGCAAACGCCGCGGCCAATAATATCAATATGACCCTGCCCACTTTCCAGGGCAGTCTGGAACGTATTTTTCCTTTTGCCAAAAAAGATGGCATCAAGAAAGGAGCCCTGCAGAACATCAATTTTCAATACGATGTGAACGCCCAAAACAGGCTGACCACCAACGATGAGGATTTTCTTAAAGCGGCCATGTTCGACAACGCCCAGGTCGGTGCCAGACATAGGATTCCGATCAGCACCAATTTTAAGGTGGCCAAGTTCTTCAGTGTCAGTGTGGGCGGGAACTACGAGGATGTGTGGGCCTTGGAGACCTTCCGAAAGGAATTCCAACCGGGGGTCGATGGTGCAAATGGGACCGTGGTCACCGATACGGTGCCGGGTTTTGATCGATTTAACAAGTACAACTTCAGCGCCAGTGTCGGGACCACGCTTTACGGTACGTTCAATTTTGGGGAGGACAAAAAAATACAGGCCATACGGCATGTCATCCGGCCTTCCCTAAGTTATGGATATGCCCCTTCTTTTGAACAGTTTTACGACGAGTACATCAATGGCGATACCGGGGAGGTAGTACAGTATACCCGGTTTCAGGGTACTTTGAACGGGGCACCCAGCTTGGGAAAATCCAACAGTTTGAGTTTTTCCCTGGCCAATACGCTGGAGGCCAAGGTGACGGACAAAGATTCCACCAAACTGGAACCGAAAAAAATACCCATCCTCAGCAATCTGAACTTTTCTACCGGATACAACCTCGAGGCGGATTCTCTCAAACTAAGCCCCATAAGCATGAACGGGGGAACCAGTATTCTGGACAACAAAATGTCGATCAACTTTGGGGCTGCAATGGACGCCTATGCCATTGACAACAACGGGAGGAGGATCAATACCCTGAACATCAACAATGGCGGGAGCCTACTGCGCTTGACCAGGGCGAACGTGAATGTTGGGTACTCCATCAACAGTGATTCCTTTGGAAAAAAAGAAAGCGATGAGGAAAAGGAGGAAGAGGAGCCCGATCAATACGATTACGCCGCCGCCAGTGGTGGAAGAAAGGATGATCTTTTCGGACAGTCCGATGACTTTTATGACGACCAAAGGAACAATCGGGACGCACGGGACACCCAGAATGTCGAAAACCCGGCCTATGCCGCCAAAATTCCTTGGGACTTTAGATTGGCCTATTCCGCCACCTACTCCAACCCCGCGCGACAGAACGAATTCAGCAGCCATTCTCTTATGTTCTCGGGAAACATTCAATTGTCCCCCCGGTGGAAGGTCGGGGGATCATCTGGGTACGATTTTAAGAACAAGGGGTTTACCTTGACCCAACTGCGCTTTGAACGAGACCTAAAGAGTTTTAACCTTCGGTTCAATTGGACACCCTTTGGCCAATACGAACGCTGGTATTTTTTCATTGGCATAAAAAGTTCGGTGCTCAAGGACCTCAAATGGGAAAATCGGAGCCAACCACCAAGACGGTAGTTTTTTCTCCGGTGTGGGTAAAAGAAAATGAAATTGGATGAAACACAAAATGCGATGAAAAAAATAATCAATACCCCGAACGCCCCTGCCCCTATCGGACCTTACAATCAGGCCGTACAGGTCGGCAACACCCTATATATCTCTGGACAGATCGCCATGGATGCCACCTCGGACGACCTCGTAACGGGGGATATCCAAAAGGAGACCAGACAATGCATGACCAATTTAAAGGCCATTCTAACAGCCGCGGGAATGACTTTTGGAGATGTGGTAAAGGCCACTATTTTTGTCAAGGACATGCACCAGTTTTCGCAAATAAACGAGGTATACGGATCGTATTTCGATACGAAATCCGCACCCGCCCGGGAAACGGTCGAAGTCGCCAAGCTTCCCAAATTTGTCAATGTGGAAATTTCGATGATCGCGGTGGTATAGGCCCGATGTACAATACCGGTCGGCATCACTGGGCAAAGTGCTTCCATGCCTACCCATCGCCTTCGATCGGGCAACGGTCCAACTGCTATAGGTTTTCCTGGTGGAACTCCATCAACCCATCGATCGGACGTTGTCGTATCACACCCACTATCAGGTCGTTGCGCTCCAATACGGTGGTGAGTTCCTCCCTTAGATAGTACGCAATACTCCCGACAAAGTTGATCGGCACTTTGGTCGCCAGTTCAAACTGCATGATGTAGTTATTGACAAACTGTTGGAACCCTTTGTCAATGACGCCCTTGCAATACGGATGTTCCTTGTTTTCCACCAAAAACCGGGCAAAAGTGGCCAGATAGGTGTTGGGATTGGGTTGTTTGTAGAGGTTCTCTTTGATAACGTCCGCGTCCAAGTTATATCCTTTGGCGAATTTCATCCCCAGGTCTTGGGGCATTTTATGAAAATAATAATCCCTGATCAGTTTTCGCCCAAAAAAATTGCCGCTGCCGTCGTCCATGGGAATATAGCCCAAAGAGGTCACTTTTTGGAACAGTTGGTGCCCATCGTAATAGCTGCAATTGGATCCGGTGCCCAAAATACAGACAATGCCCTGATGGCCGATCTTGGTGGTTGAAAAGATGGCCGCATAGGTGTCTTCCTTCACCTCTGCCTGGGCTTTGGGAAAGAAATCCATAAAAATTTCCTTAAGGAATCTTTTCATCCTGTCCGTACCACAGCCGGCACCGTAGAAATGGAGGCGGGTCACCTTGTCCTTGTTCTTGGAAAGTTCAAAATTATTTGCCAATCGGTCCTCAATAACCTCGCGCGTCAACACCTCGGGACTGAGGCCCAAAGTCTGTGTGAAAAAAAGTTGTTTTCCCTTTTCATCCAAGGCGATCCAATCCGATTTGGTCGCCCCGCTGTCCACAATCAATATCATAACAAACTATTTAAAAAAAAGAATCCTGAAAAGTAAGTAAAAAATATACCCCATCTTCAGGAAAATCTTTAAAATGGATAAAAAGACTACAAGGCGTTCACATATTGCGCCAAATCGACCAATTTGTTCGAATAGCCCGCTTCATTGTCGTACCAGGACACTATCTTGAAAAACTTCGAGTTCAATTCGATCCCCGCGCCAGCATCAAAAATACTTGTCCGCGCATCGCCGATAAAATCTTGTGAGACGACCGCCTCATCGGTATATCCCAGAATTCCATTCAAATCACCGTCGGCAGCCGTTTTAAAGGTTTTTTTGATGTCCTCGAAAGAAGTCTCCTTTTGAAGTCGAACGGTAAGATCTACCACGGAAACATCCGCCGTGGGTACCCGGAACGCCATTCCCGTGAGCTTCCCTTTCAAGGCAGGTATCACCTTCGTAACCGCCACGGCCGCACCGGTGGATGCCGGAATAATGTTCAACATGGCACTTCTACCGCCCCTCCAGTCCTTTTTGGAAGGACCATCCACGGTCATCTGGGTCGCGGTGGTAGCGTGCACTGTGGTCATCAAAGCCTCATCGATTCCGTAGGCATCGTTCAATACTTTGGCCAAAGGCGCCAAACAGTTGGTGGTACAGGACGCGTTGGAAACAATGGTATCGGACGCCTTAACATCGGTATGGTTGACTCCCATCACAAACATGGGGGCATCCTTCGACGGAGCCGAAATGACCACCTTTTTTGCACCCCCATCGATATGGTACTGTGCCGTTTCCAAGGTGGTGAAGATTCCGGTGCATTCCGCAACGATATCCGCTCCGACCTCATCCCATTTCAAACTTTTGGGATCCCGTTCCGCCGTAATGCGCACGGTCTTTCCGTTCACTATGAGGTTCCCGTTCTCTACCTTTACCGTACCGTCGAATTTTCCATGTACCGAATCGTACTCCAACAAATATGCTAAATGCTCCACATCCAGCAGGTCGTTGATCGCCACGACGTCAACGTCGTCCCTTCTTACCGTCGAGCGGAACACCATTCTTCCTATTCTACCGAAACCGTTGATTCCTATATTCAATTTTGACATTTTTTTTTGTTTTTAGATTTAGTTTTACGTTGTCATTATTTCCGAAACCCTGATGAGTTCCTTATCTATTTTGGTATGCCCTTTTATCGCTTTGTTGATCGGGGTCAGAATCAATTTATTGTCCGATACCCCGACCATAAGATTCGTCTTGCCCTCGAGTATCGATTCGACCGCCTTGACCCCCATTCTGCTGGCGAGGACCCGATCGTAACACGATGGGGAGCCCCCACGCTGCATATGTCCCAAGACGGAGACGCGCACATCGTAAATGGGCAGGTGCTCCTCGACATATTCCTTGAGCTGAAAGACATTTTTACCGGTCTTGTCCCCTTCCGCCACAATGACGATACTGGACGATTTCCCCGACTTCTTGCTCCTTTTCAAGGACTCCAAAAGCCGATCCAGACCGAGGTTTTCCTCAGGAATCAGAATCTCCTCCGCACCGGCACCGACCCCTGCATTCAGAGCAATATGGCCTACGTCCCGCCCCATCACCTCAACGAAGAAAAGTCTATTATGGGAACTTGCGGTATCCCGTATTTTATCGATCGCCTCCACTACGGTATTGAGCGCTGTGTCGAAACCAAGGGTGAACGTGGTCCCAAAAATATCGTTGTCTATCGTCCCGGGAATACCGATCACAGGAAAATCGAACTCCTGGTTGAAGATCATCGCACCGGTAAAACTTCCATCGCCCCCGATTACCACAAAAGCGTCGATGCCCTCTTTTTTCAACTGCTCATGGGCCCTTTTTCGCCCCTCTGCACTTCTGAAGTCATCGCATCGGGCCGACTTTAATATAGTACCCCCCTTGTTAATAATGTTGTTGACACTCCGGGCGTCCATAGGTTTAAAATCCCCCTCTATCATCCCCTGGTACCCTCTATAGATACCGACACAATCAACCTTTAAATAGGCACAGGTGCGCACTACCGACCGTATGGCCGCATTCATCCCAGGAGAATCCCCTCCGGAGGTGAAAACTCCTATTTTCTTTATTGCTGAACCCATCAAAAAATTTAAGCTGCAAAATTAACAAACTTATTTCAATTAAAGAATTGTTCACATCCCTATTTTGGTATTGGTCTAAACGCTGGATGTTCCCTGTCGCTGCCTTCCAGGAGCCAACAACCATGGGCCCGCACCTATTTGGGAGGCCCTTATGGTGCATTACATGGCATATTTTGGAAGTTGCAGGCAAGTTATGGAACGGGCAATCGCGTTGGGTAGAGGACCTGTAATACGGACCGGTGCCCTGGATGCCAACGACCGGATCGCTTCAAATGCAACACATTTGGCTTGATTTGTGGCAAAATCAGTTTATGTCCCGGGCCTTGGGGTACAGTCGGATGAGGCTATCCTTTCCAATGATAGCGGTCGGCGGCGGTTTGCTCTCCGGTTCATTTTTGTCTTTCTTTTTGCCCACAACCTTCCTGAAGAGCTCTCGAAAACTGTCAAAATCCACTTCATAGGACAAACCTACCCCTTGGGTAGAGCCTATGCGTTCCGCCAAAAACTCCTGGATCTCGCTCTCCCTGCTAAAAAATTTGGCGCTAAGGGTTCCCTCTTCATTCAATAATAACTGAATCTCAAAATCTCCGGCTACCACGGTTTCACTCGCACCTCCGACGGGGACACCCACCTTGCCGTTGAACAACACCCGATCGCTTATCCTAGTGGAAACGGTCACCCCCAACCTATTTTCTGTCTGTGTATCGGCAAAAGTACTTCCCTGTTCAAAGGAGACCCCAAGGTTCAGCTTGTCGTTGTCCCCGGCCAAAACCTCGTTCAGAAGACTGGACGCCGATTGCAGGATGTTGCCAGTGACCGCCTGTTGGTTCAAACCGCTCTGCTCGTTCACAAAAGACCCCTGAGCCAGTAGGAATATGGCGTTTTTTTCCTCTACCGTAGGATCTTGTAGCCGATATTCCAGTTCGGACTGCACGACCGAGTTGGTTCCCGGAAATTCTATGGCAAACTCTATCTCAGGGCTTTCCAGTTCCTCGGTGAGCTTGATGACCACATCGGTGGGAATTCGCTTGCTGTACGCCGCATTGTCCAATAAAGGGGCCGGGTTTGCATTCAAGGAGTACACCGCTTCCATGTCCAATATGGCTTCCAGCGGTTCCCCGTTCCAGTTGATGGTCCCTCCCGGATTTACCTTAAAGGTTTTATTGATCACATTCCCAAACCTATAGTTGTACTCTCCTGTGACCACGACAAAGTCACCGAACATCCTGAACTTTCCCTTTGTATTTATCTCGATAAGAAGCAGTCCGGCCCCAGTGCCCTTCAAGGTGCTTCCCGTTTCGGTATCGGTCACGATCTGTACCTCGGCCTCCGGGGTAACGTCCAAATCAAATTTGAGCTCCAAGCCCTGGAATTCCTCCAAGACCCTTTGCTTTTCAATGGTGGTGACCCTGTTTTTATCGATAAAGTTGATAAATGAATAATCGCCCACTGACGCAACATCGCTCAAGGGTATCTTCAATGAGGTGCCCCTGGCGGTCTCCGCTTCCACATCAATGTTCAAGGCTCGGGTAGGGCCATAGATCCTTCCCGTTCCATTGATATATCCGGTTCCATAGTACAGCACCTCCTCCTCGAAGGGAGTGTTCAATATCAGCAAACGATCGTTGTTGGTGTCCAGGTTCAGGTCCAGGGTCCAATCGGTAAAAAAACTATGGCTAATGGTCCCGTCCAAGGTGGCCCGTGTGTTCTCTGCAACATCACGGATCGCGATCCGGTCAAAGTCAAAGGTCTGGTTTACCAAATTCACCCTGGAATTGGGCGCAAAACTATAATCGACGTTCAGGTAGGGAATGGCGATCCCCGCATTGTCCAGGGTAAGGATGCCGCTGAAATCCGGATTGTCGATTCGGCCCTTTACCCTGGCATTTCCATTAAGATCGCCCCGAATATTGTCAATAACCCCCTCCCCCAGCGGGCTAAATGGCTCCAGGTCAAAATTATCGAAATTGACCAAAAGATCCGCTTCCGGCATTTCCCCCCTGTTGCTTATCGTACCTACAATACCCATTTTTTCCCGTCCGTTATCGGTGATCTGGGTATTCACCACGAAATCGGTAAGGTCCCGGTTCCCCGCTATCCCAATGGCCACCTCTCCCATTCGAATATCGTTTACGGAAAAATCAGATATTCTCAAATTCGAGGAGGGAAGGTATATCCCATCCTTCTGGAAAACGTTCAGGGTTCCGTTCACTTCTCCCTCTAGGTTTAAGCTATCGATGGCCGGGGTAATCTTGTCCAGCGATACGATCTTGAACTGGAGTTGCAGGTCCTTGAAGGTGGAATCGGCCAGTTGTCCCCGCAATCTGATCTGTTCCTCCTTGCTGTTGTTCATCACGATTTCTTGAATGCTGATACTGTCCAAAGTCCGGTTCACGATTACCTTGTTCTTGGTATTGCCATCCTTGTTCAATATCCACTTGTTCCCCTTGAAGCTTACATCCGAGGTCTTTAGCCCTATAACCGATTTGTTCTCCTGGTTGAAGGTGTGGTAAAAATTCAAGTTGTACATGTCATTGTACTCGCTTCCCCCCTTGAACTCCGCCCTAAAAAAGAGGGTGTCCTTCAAGGTGGTATTGATGACATTGAAATCCTTTACATCGTAATAGGGGTTGGACAAGTCCCCGACCGCGACAAAAGTGTTGAACAACGGGTTTTTATTATCGATCTTTACATCGATATTATCGGCCTTGGACCCAAACGCCTCGATGCTGGGTGACTTAAAGTTGAGTTTGAAGTCCCCTTCATCCGCGATGATATTTCCTTTTATAAAGGTATTGGGGTCAAACTTCACCTCCGGGAGAAAAACCCCAACGATCTTATTGTATATCTTGAAGTTAAAGGCCAGCGTCTGCCCATCGGAAATTTCAAAAGGACGATAGTTGGTATATATGCTCCCCAGGGAGTTTTGGATCAATTTGCCCAATTCCCCCACTTTAAAATTTCCCCTCAGGTATCCCGTGATGATATCCGGGGAGTTGATATCGATCAGACGGGTGGAATCGTTCTCGAATTGGGCCGAAATCTTAAAATCTTCAAAGTAATAGGTATCGTTCTTGTTCTGGAAATTGGTCTTTGTGAATTTGATGTCCCCTACCAGGTTGTCCAAGGTGTTCCCCCTAACGTCCATATTCACATTGCCCTTGAAAATGGAGACACTGTCGTTGATGAAGTTCAGTTTTTTTAGGTCCGCGTAATCCACCGTGGCAATAAAATTGAAATCGTTTCGATCCGCACCAAAGTCGGCCAGTCCCTTAAAATCGAATATGAAGTTCTCATCATTGCTTACCAAGCTTCCATCGAACAGTTGTTCCTTTATGATTCCCGAAACTTTAAGGCTCTTGTACTCATATTTGTTGAACACCACCGAATACACCTCGCCGATAACTTCTGTGTTCAGGTTTTCCTTTCCAAAGCTCTTGCCCTCCACGTTAAAATCCAGGGTGGTCTTGCCCAGGCGCCGGTTATCGGCAAAGGCGCCCAAATCAAAATCGATCAAAGAAACAAATCCTTTGTACGCGGCGTTGTCGATGTTATCGATATTGGTCATTTCCAGATCGGAATAGCTGCTTCCGATCGCTGTATTGAGGTTGATCTTCGATTTTATGGAGGTTTCCGTGATCTCGGCGTTGCCGCGAATCGTAAACTGTCCCAGTTTTTTGAGAAGGGAGGGTAGGGACTTGCCCAGAATATTGGGCATCAGCGCGTTCAGTTGATAGTAAGTCGACGTAACATTCTTCATGTCGGCCTGCATCACAAAGGGCCCGCTTTTGCTGAACAGGTTCTTGAAATTGAAATCGCCCCGTATACCGGTATTGTCCGATAGCAGGAAGAGGTCTTCCATGTTCAAATCGTTCAGGACGCCGTTCAAGCTAGCCGAAAAAGTTACCTCCTTGCCCTTTCCAAACTGATCGTACAGCAGGTTGATCTCGTCGAAGGCCACCGTGGACTCCCTAAATTCGGCGTCGACCTTCACCTTGTTCAAAAAATCGGCAAAGTCCTTCCGGTCATAGTTGAAGATCAGATTTCCTTCGAGCCGCGATCCAGGGGTGGCAACGGACAGGGAATCGAAACGCATCTGTTGTTTGGTATATTTGAACCTGGTCTTCAGGTCCTCAACCCGGATCCCCCGTTTGCTGTCGAAGGACATGGCCTCGATACCCGTGGTCACTTCCGGCCCCAGAATTTGAAAATCGGACGCCAAAATACTGAGGTTCCTAAAATTCAGTGCTTCGGACCTTTCCAGGTTTTCATCGATCATCTTAAAATTGCTGCGCTGTACGTTCATTTTGGAAGATGAAAAAAAGAAAGGGGCCGCCCCGGGTTTTCTGGGCTTCCCATCATCCAATTTATCGATAAAAACATCTAAATTGGTGCTGGTGGTGTCCTTGTACGTCTTCAGTTTAAAATCGAGTTCTTCCACATCGATGTCACCGAACTCCAACTTCCCATTGGCCAGGTTCCGAACGCTCAAGATCGAGGTGGTGAGCTCGTTGACGTAAAACAGGGTATCTTTCCGGTAATCTTCGATATAGACGCCTTTGAGGGCCGTATCCCAGGAGATCAGGGAAACGCGTAACCTATCGATATTGATATGGGTACCGAATTCCTTGTTGATCGTATTGGTCGCGTACTGCGCCAAACTGGTCTGTACGATCGGCAAGGAAAGCACCAAGGTCCCCAAAACACAGATGAGCAAAAACACCAATAGTGTTCGAACCAATATTTTTTTCAATTTTTTGATAGGGCCTTATGTTTTACCTTTGCCTTCCAATTTCTATTCCAAACCCAGTGGAAAACGAAAATATTTACATTCTTGCGATAGAATCTTCCTGTGACGATACTTCGGCAGCGGTTTTGCACAACGGAAAAGTGCTGAGCAATGTGGTCTCCACACAAAAAATACATGAGGAATACGGGGGTGTCGTTCCCGAATTGGCCTCAAGGGCGCACCAGCAAAATATTGTTCCCGTAGTCCATCAGGCTTTGGTTAGGGCAAATATCGACAAAAAACTAGTATCGGCCATAGCTTTTACGAGAGGACCTGGGCTGATGGGCTCGTTGTTGGTGGGTACTTCTTTTGCCAAATCCCTGGCCCTGGGATTGAACCTCCCCTTGATCGAGGTCAATCATATGCAGGCGCACATTCTGGCCCATTTCATTGTGGATGAAAACGACCCCGTGCCAGAGTTTCCTTTTTTGGCCATGACCATAAGCGGTGGACACACACAAATTGTTTTGGTCCGGGACTATTTTGACATGGAAATTTTAGGGGAAACCCTGGATGATGCGGTGGGGGAGGCATTTGATAAAAGCGCCAAACTTTTGGGACTGCCCTACCCTGGCGGGCCCTTGGTGGACAAATACGCCCAATTGGGAAACCCCCTTTCATTTCCATTTCCGGAACCCAGGGTCGATGGACTGAATTTCAGTTTCAGCGGATTGAAGACCAGCATCCTTTATTTTATCCAAAGGGAGACCAAAACGGACCCCAACTTCATAAAAGATCACTTGAACGATATTTGCGCTTCCATCCAGTACAGCATTATCAGAATATTGATGCGAAAACTCGAAAAAGCGGTCGAACAGACCAACATAACCCGTATCGCCATCGGAGGTGGGGTCTCCGCCAATTCGGGAATACGCAAGGCCCTGAAGCGAATGGAGGAGGAAAAAGCCTGGCGCACCCATATCCCAAAATTCGAATATTGCACCGACAATGCCGCCATGATCGGTATTGTGGGCCATTTGAAATACACCCAGGGAAATTTCGCCGACCAAGATATCTCTGCAAAGGCGCGCTATTCCATTTGATTTTTGGATGGCCCCGATCTCGGAACCATTTTGGGCCGTCCAAAACCTACTTTGTATCTTGCAGGGCATTAAATTCCCAATTATGGCATTTGACACGGTTTTGGAAAAGAGAATAGTCGAAACACTGCAACGTTTGCCGGCGGAGGTGACCAATGAATTTTCGGAAAAGAAAATGTTTGGTGGCCTTGCCTTCCTGTATCGGGGCAAAATGACGGTAGGCATTGTAAAGGAAGATCTTATGGTCCGCGTGGTACAGGACAAGATGGAGGACATCCTTAAGAAGCCGGCGGTGCGACCCATGGATTTCACCAAGCGTCCCATGAAGGAATTTATTTACGTTTCTCCGGAGGGCTTCCAAACCCCGGAGGACCTGCTCCATTGGATCGAACTGGGCCTGGAGCATGCACAGAACAAGCTCATGGGCACCAAATAACCGAAAATTTCCAAAGCTATGCAGTTTTTTTACAATCCAGATCTGGACCATAGTATTTCCCAGTTTACCTTAGATCCAGAGGAAAGCAGACACATCGTCAAAGTCCTTCGCAGGAAAGAAGGGGACATACTGCACATAGCCAATGGTAAAGGATACCTGTTCAAGGCCAAAATACTCTTGGCCGACCCCAAAAAATGTAAGGTCGAAGTGGTTTCTTCAGATAAGGAACATCACAAAAAGCACTGGCTCCATCTGGTGGTCGCACCAACTAAAATGAACGACAGGTACGAGTGGTTTCTAGAAAAAGCCACGGAAATCGGCGTGGACGAGATAACCCCCGTTATATGCGAGCGCTCCGAACGAAAAACGGTCAAACGGGAGCGTCTGGAGAAGGTCGTTCAGTCGGCCATGAAGCAAAGTCTGCGGACCTATCTGCCCAAATTGAACGAGGCGGTACCCCTAAAATCTTTTTTGGAGAGCGACCAGACCGGCCTTCTGTTCATTGCCCACTGCGAGGAGCAGGAGAAAATGGAACTCAAGCGACGTATTGCCCCGGACAAGAACATCACTATCCTGATCGGTCCGGAAGGCGATTTTTCGCATCGCGAAATAGAAAAGGCCTATGGAAGAGGATTCCTTCCCGTATCGCTGGGGCGAAGCCGTTTGCGAACCGAAACTGCCGCCATCGTTGCCTGCACCATGGTCAATATGATCAATAACGGCTAAGTATAAAAATCCGCATTCCCTAAAAAAACAGCATAGGGAATGCGGAACAAAAAAACCGGGGGATTATCTTGTAAAGCTGCGCTTGGCCGCAGCCGTAATATCCCGGTTGCCATCCTCTACCAATAGTATCAGATGAATTTTCTCCCCGTCCGTAACCAGCTCAGGAATCGCAAGTGTGCCCTTGCCTTCCTTGTACTGTAGCAGTACGGTTTTTTCCCCGACCACAATATTGCTGTTCTTCAAAACACGGTTTCGGTTCTCGCCCCGCTGTACTTTCGTAAACCGTTGGTCCAACACCAAAACAGCCCGCAACATCTTTCCCTTGACCGCTCCCTTGGTCCGGTACGCGAATTCTATGCTCTCTTTATTGACGGCTGCACGGGTCAACTCAATTTCGTTCAATGTCCGCTCGGCCCCGTACCGGTCGATCATCTCGGTCATTTTTGAACGGTCCGACCCGACGAAATGTGCCTTTCCGTTCACGACCACCTCCGGGGTGTAGTTGCTTCGACTGCCCAACTTAAGGTTGTACATGCCCTGCTTTTGGGCGTATTGTGCATTGCTAAAGGGATCCTTCCAGCCGATATAGTTCCAATAATCCACGTGGTACGACAGCGTAAAAACCCGATCGGGATTTTGGTTTTTGACCTTTTCCAGCAACGCATCCGCTGCAGGACAGCTCGAACAGCCCTGTGAGGTGAACAGTTCCAGGACCACTACGGGACTGAAAGTTTCCAAGTTCCTTGAATCGGTATCTAGCTCATTTTTTCCGGATGGTGGTTGCTCCCGAAATGCCATGCTTGCCGTTCCTATCAAAACTATTGCGGCAATTACAACTTTTTTCAACATGATAATCACTATTTTTGGATACCTGTGTTTTTAGTACGAACCCATATGAAGCAACTTACAGCCCTCTTCCTTGTTTGTGTTTTTTTTATCAGTTTTGGGGCACATGCCCAGGAAATAGGGATACTCAAATACAAGGGCGGCGGTGATTGGTACGGAAACCCCACGGCCCTGCCCAATCTCATTCGTTTTTGTAATGGAAACATCGGAACAAAGATCAAAGGGAAAGTCGACAATGTGGAAGTGGGCAGTACCGATATTTTCCAATACCCCTTCTTGCACATGACGGGTCATGGCAACGTGGTCTTTTCGCAGGAAGAAGCCGAAAACCTAAGTACCTATCTTTTGTCCGGTGGTTTTTTGCACGTCGATGACAACTACGGCATGGCACCTTACCTTAGGAAGGAGTTGGTGAAGGTCTTTCCTGACAAGGAGCTCGTTGAATTGGGTGCCGACCACCCCATTTTTGCACAGGAGTATTCCTTTCCCGAGGGCCTCCCGAAAATACATGAACACGATGGCAAGCGCCCTCAGGCACTGGGTATTTTTCATGATGGCCGCCTGGTACTGTTGTTTACTTTTGAGAGCGATCTTGGCGACGGATGGGAAGATCCAGCGGTGCACAACGATTCTCCTGAAGTTAGGGAGAAAGCTTTAAAAATGGGAGCCAACATCATATCTTACGTATTCAAAAACTAAAACCCTTATCATAAAATGACTCCAAAAATCATATCGCAAGGTATCCTAAGGGCAATTGGTATCATAGCCGGTATTGTGATCACCCTCTATTTTTTGTACAAAATACAGTCCGTATTGGTTTATCTGGCCATTGCCGCCGTGGTAGCGCTTATCGGTAGGCCGGTGGTGCTGTTTTTGAGGAGGAGGCTCAAGTTCCCGAACACTTTGGCCGTGGTGATCACCATGTTGTTCATGGTTGGCATTCTGGTGGGCGTCATCGCCTTATTTGTGCCCCTTATATCGGAACAGGGCAAGAACCTCTCGTTGCTCAACATTGATTCGTTGCAGGAGAAATTGAACGCACTGTACGCCGAAATCACGCAATATTTCGGGGCATCCCCAACGGTCGTCAACGAAATGTTACAGCAGTCCGACCTGGGCACCAGCGTGTTGGAGCATCTTGATATTGGCTTTATCCCGAATTTCTTGAATTCGTTTTTGGGCGTACTCAGTTCTGCGAGCATTGGCTTGTTCTCCATACTTTTCATCTCTTTTTTCTTCCTAAAAGACAGCAAATTGTTCCAAAACGGACTGTTGATGTTTGTCCCGAACAACAAGGAGCGGGGTACGGTAAAGTCGATCGATAAGATCAATAACCTCCTCTCCAGGTACTTTGTCGGGCTGCTACTGCAACTGTTCATACTCTTTGTGATCTATACCATTGTGCTGTTGATCGTCGGAATAGAAAATGCCGTTGTAATTGCCTTTTTATGTTCCCTTTTCAACATCATTCCGTACGTCGGTCCGATCATTGGTGGAACCATTATGGTGGTGCTCACGATGACCAGTAATTTGGGCATGGACTTCAGTACGGTGATCTTGCCCAAAACGGGCTATGTCCTGATCGGTTTGATGATTGGACAATTGGTCGATAATTTCTTTTCGCAGCCCTTTATTTTTTCGAGCAGCGTCAAGTCGCATCCCCTGGAAATCTTTCTTGTGATCATCATCGCCGGACTGCTTTTCGGAGTGGTTGGAATGATCGTGGCCGTCCCAGGATATACCGCGATAAAGGTGATTTTAAAGGAGTTTTTAGCCGAAAACAAGCTTGTGAAATCCTTGACCCAAAATTTATAGCAATACTTTGAACAAAGATATATTAAAAACTGGTGTACAATCTTTTATAAATAAAAATTGGAATACTGACATCGTGTCAGTTTTGCTTAAAAAACCGTTTTTTGATGGCATTTCGAACCGTGAAATTGCCGAACAGCTTGAAGCCAAAAAAAAGTGTGAAAAAAAACTGCCCACCTGGTTCGGAACCCCACTGATCTATTATCCGAACCGACTAAGTATCGAGCAAACTTCTTCGGAGACCACGGCTCGGTACAAAGCCCAGATTGTGAGCGGAGAATCCCTTGTAGACCTCACGGGTGGCCTGGGTGTAGACAGCTTCTTTTTCAGTCAAAAAATCGACCGGGTCTTTCATTGTGAAATTGATTCGGAACTCGCCCACATCGCAGCACATAACTTTGGAATTTTGAAAGTCGGAAACCTAAAGACCGTCACCGGGGACGGATTCACTTTTTTGGATGGGGCAAACCACCATTTTGATTGGGTCTATCTGGATCCATCCCGGAGAAATAAGTTGAAGGGAAAGGTGATTCGGTTCGCGGATTGCCTCCCGAACGTCATCCTCCATTTGGATGCGATTTTCAAAAAAGCGGACAAAGTGCTGATCAAGAGCGCGCCCCTGTTGGACCTAAGCACGGGTATTGGCGAACTCCGATCTGTCAAGGAGGTGCATATTGTTGCCGTGAACAATGAGGTCAAGGAACTCCTATGGGTTCTTGAAAAGGGCTTTGAAGGTGAGGTCGAGGTGAAAACCGTCAATTTCAAAAACGGCACACGGGAAAACTTCGATTTCCGACCTTCAGCGGAGAAAAAGGCCGTCCGTGGCCTGTCCGACCCTTTGGACTTCCTCTACGAGCCCAACGCCGCGATCATGAAATCCGGGGCGTTCCATCTGGTCGGAAATCGTTTCCGGCTTCAAAAATTGCACCTGCACACGCACCTATACACCTCCCATCGCGCCTTGGATTTCCCCGGAAGGGTCTTCAAAATTGAAAACATCCTTCCGTACACCAAAAAATCCATGCGCCAATTGGGCATTTTAAAAGCGAACATAACTGCCCGTAATTTCCCTGAAACAGTGGCCGCTATCCGAAAGAAACACCGTATCGGGGATGGAAGCGAACGCTATCTGTTCTTCGCAAGGACCAAAAATGAAAAGTTGACGGTGCTAAGCTGTACAAAATGGCAACGAGAGGCCACGATCCAGCCCTGAACCCAAGGTGTTTTTGGGAGGTCGGAAAACCGGATTTTCCGACCTTCGCTTTTTTTACATTGAACCGCACTCCTGGGAGGCGAAACACTCTTTAAAAAACTTCACTTTTTTTTTAACAAAAAAAACCTTGAACCCCCTATCTAAAACGTTGTAGTCCAATTCTTCAAAAGCTTTTTTTACCGCGTTTTTTGGGTAACAATTTTCATTTGAGTTGTTATTTAAGAATTATTTCAAATTCTCAAAAAAAATCCCACAAAACCTTTATATCATCCATTGCACCAAGGGTTTACGGTATGAATTCGCAATTTATTTGCATTTTCATTGACTTTGTTAATGACAAAATATTGGTTCAGATGTGTTTCTGTTTCACATAATTTTGCTATTATTACGGCTTAATTTGGTTTTCCTTAACACTTTATACGGTATGCGTAGGTGTTTTGGTGCCATTAATCATGATTAATTTAAACTAACAAACAACAAGGATTATGAATCAAAAACGTGATTACAATTCGTTAAGGCCCAAAGGAAAGTTTTCTTCCTTATCGTTTGGGTTTTTGTCGATGATGATTTGCTTGGGAACACAACTCGCCCTGGCAAGTCCAGAAACTAACTTCAAATCGGTTGAAACGGACAATATGGTCCAGTCAACTATTACGGGTACGGTTACCGATGCCGATGGTACACCATTGCCCGGCGCCAATGTATTGGTAAAAGGTACGACCAACGGTACCCAAACCGATTTTGACGGTAACTACTCGCTAAATGCAGATAGCGATGCTGTTTTGGTCTTCAGCTATTTGGGTTTCCAAACTTTGGAAATCGCTGTGGGCGGCAATTCTACGGTAAATGCCACCTTGCAGGAAGATGCCTCCGCTCTGGATGAAGTAGTGGTAACGGGTTACCAAACGGAGACCAAGAGGGAGACCACTGCTGCGGTATCCATCGTAAAGGCAGAGGAATTGGCGGCCATACCCTCTGGTAACGTTGAACAGCAACTGGCCGGTAGGGTTGCCGGTGTAACCGTTGTCACAAACGGTCAACCAGGTACCACTTCCCAGATCCGTGTACGTGGTTTCGGAGCCTTCGGGGGTAACGAACCGCTATACGTTGTAGATGGGGTGCCGATCAACAACATTAACTTCCTGAGTCCGGATGATATCGAGACCACTACGGTACTTAAAGATGCCGCTGCTGCTTCGATCTATGGGGCAAGGGCCGCGAACGGGGTAATCGTTTATACCACCAAACAAGGAAAACGTGGGAAACGAAAAACCGAGATCTCATTGAATATTCAAAGTGGTATTACCGATCCCAATGTGGGTGGTTCTCCAGAAATGTTGAACCCACAGGATATGGCGACATGGACGCACCGCGCCTATGAAAACAACGCCGCCGCCACGGGTACCGCGGTACAATATACCCACCCGCAATACGGTTCGAGCGCAACACCTAGATTCCCTGACTATCTGCATGCCGATGGACAAAATGGGGTGTTCGAAAGCGATATCAATCTCGCACAGATTCAGGCCAACTATGCGGCCGATCCGGAAAACGTCTTCCTGATCCGTCCCAACCTGCAGGGCACCAATTGGTACAAGGAAATTACAAGGGTTGCCCCGATCAGTAGGGTGAGCCTAGGTTTTAACGGGGGTACCGACGACGGGCGCTACTATTTGGGTATCGCTGCACAATCGCAGGCAGGTATCCTGTTGAAGAATGATTTTGAGCGCTATACCCTGCGTTTCAATTCAGAATGGGACATCACGCCTTGGTTGGCGTTCGGTGAAAATATCCAGATGACCTATCGATCTGTTGTTGGCCAACAAGGTGGCAATGGAGGTCAAGGGGTATCCGATGATGAATCCGAGGTACTTTCCGCTTATCGAATGCCGACCATTATTCCGGTCCGTGATGAATTCGGAAGTTATGCAAGTACCAAGGCCTCAGGGTTCAACAACCCGCGTAACCCGGTGAGAAGGTTGGAATTGAACAACGGCTCCGATGTGGCGTTTCAATTCGAGACCTTTGGTAACTTTTATGCTGAATTGAAGCCTATCGATGGGGTAACGATCCGTACAAGTGCTGGTGGGCAATATTTTAACTTTACCTCCCAGAATTACGGCTTTCGCTATCTTGGGGATTCCGAACCAGAGGCCAGTAACTCTTTTAATGAATTTTGGCAATATGGTTTTCAATGGATCTACACCAATACCATTAACTTTGACAAGCAATACGGTAAGCACCGTATCAAGGCGCTGGCCGGTATAGAGGCCATCAACGGGGCGAGTACCCCTAGAACGGCGCCCAAGGGACGAAACATCAGTGGATCGGGTATCAATCCGTTCTCCACCGACTTGGACTTCATCACCTCTTCGACCGTTCAAAGCCCTAACCTCCAAGGAGGTATCAACAAAGGGGTGAACTTCAGTTCCCTTTTCGGAAAACTGGATTACAACTTCGATGAACGCTACTATATAACCGGTGTGGTAAGACGCGATGGCTCCTCAGTTTTTGGTGCCAACAACCGATATGGGGTGTTCCCGGCGGTTTCCGGTGCATGGCGTGTGATCGGGGAACCGTTCATGGAGAACCAAGATTTCATTTCCGACCTTAAAATTCGTGGAGGATGGGGTGAAATGGGTAACTCGAACAACGTACGCCCAACCAACCAGTTCTCACTCTTCGCGTCCAACCCTGCCAGAACGCTTTATCCAATAGGCGGTCAAAATAGCGGTGCGGACGAAGGGTTTGCAGCCAGTACGATCGGAAATCCCGATGCACGATGGGAAACCAGTACCACTTTGAACATTGGATTCGATGCTTCCTTCCTGAACGATAAGTTGGAGATCCAATTCGATTGGTGGAAAAAAGATACAGAAGATCTGCTCTTTGAGGTTCCATTGCCAGGGGTTACGGGTAACTTTGCCCAAGCACCAGCGGTCAACGTGGGAACAATGCTCAATAAAGGGGTCGATTTCCAAATCATAGGACGGGGGAACTTCACAGAAGATCTTTCGTTCCAGGTGACCATGAACAACTCTTTCCTTAAGAACGAAGTGGTTGAATTTGCCCCCGGCATCGACTTTTTGGACGGTATTGGATATCGCGGTAATTTCCCAACAAGAAACCAATTGGGAAGACCACTGTCCTCTTTCTTTGGATACCAGGTTCTTGGCTATTTCAACAGCCAGGCAGAAGTGGATAGCTCACCTGCCCAGGACGGTAAGGGTCTTGGTCGGTTCAGATATGCCGATGTCAACGGAGATGGAGCAATCACTCCAGATGACAGGACTTGGCTAGGTTCTCCCGTAGCGGACTACACAGGTGGTGCCGTTATTGAGCTGAACTACAAGCAATTGAAGATGGAAATGTTCTGGAACTGGTCCTTCGGCAATGAAATATACAACCACTCCAAGTGGTTCCGTGATTTCTTTGGCACCTTTGAAGGCTCTGCAAAAGGAGTTGCTGCCTTTAATTCATGGACGCCAGAGTTGGGCAACAATGCTGGCGCACCCATTTGGGAAAGTGCCACGAACATAAGTACCAGTGGCGCATCGAACTCATGGTATGTCGAAGATGGTTCCTATGCCAGGCTACAGCGTTTGGCTTTGTTGTACTCATTTGATGACAAAATCAAGGATGCACTGGGCTTGAGCAAGTTTGAAATCGGTGTTTCTGCGAACAACCTTTGGACTATAACAGACTATAGCGGCCTAGATCCAGTGATCGGTGGTGATGCCGATACCCGCTTCGGGGTGGATGTTGGTAACTACCCTGCTACACCACAATATGTACTAACGCTAAATCTGACCCTCTAATGTGCCGTGATACTATTGTGATATTTAATCCAAAAAAAAACAATATATTTAAAGAAAAATAAACTATGAAAACAATGAACAAGTTTAAAAAGCTACCCGTATTCATTGCGGCCGTCTTGATGATGGGGGTTTCCTGTAGCGATGAATTTTTAGAAGTGGCGCCTGCCGGCTCATTGGCCGGACCTCTTTTGGAGAACCAATCAGGGGTAGATGGACTTTTGATCGGTACCTATTCTGCCCTGAACGGGGTGTTTGGCAACCGTTTTGAGGGACCCAACCACTGGGTTACCGGCTCTATCCTTGGAGGTGAAGCCAACAAAGGGACCGATGCAGGGGATTATTCCTCGATCAATCCGATACAGCGTTATGCGATAGATCCAACCAATGGGGATATCAACAACCTTTGGAATGGTCGTTTTGAGGGAATTTCCAGGGCAAACGGTGTTTTAAGGACCTTGGCATCTGCGGGTGACCAAATTCTACCTGGCGATGCCGCTAGAATAGCGGGAGAGGCCCGGTTATTGCGCGGACATTTTTATTTCGATCTGAAAAAACATTTTAACAGTGTGCCTTTGATCGATGAAACGGTAGATCCTGCCGACGTGCCAACGGTTCCCAATACTCCAGATCTATGGGGACAGATTGAGGCCGATTTCCAGTTTGCCTATGACAACGTACCTGCCGATAACGGGCCAGGTCGTGTCAACAAATGGGCTGCTGCCGCTTACATGGGAAAAGCCAAGTTGTTCCAAGGCAAGTTTGCCGAGGCCAAGACATGGTTCGACGATGTGATAGCCAATGGGGTGACTTCCAACGGTCTTAAATATGCTTTGTTGGACGACTACGCCCAGATTTACAATGCAGAGAACGACAACCATGCGGAAGCTGTTATGGACGTTGAATCTGCCAATAACTCCGGTAGTACCCAAAACGCCAACTATTTCGATGATTTGAACTATCCCTACAACACTGGGGCCGATGGACCTGGAAACTGTTGTGGTTTCTTCCAGCCAAGTATAGAGCTCGGAAATTCGTTCAGGACAGGTGCGGATGGACTGCCCTTGTTGGATGGTTCCTACAATGATCCCGCCAATGCCGTGGCGAATAACTTCAAACACGTTATTGTTGATGGGCAGGATGAAGGTACCTTTGTTGAGGATACCGGTAACCTCGATCCAAGGATCGATCATTCCATAGGAAGAATTGGTATCCAATATTTAGATTGGATAGAGCACCCGGGATCACCATGGATCAGAAGTTTCCCTTATGCGGGACCCTATTCTCCAAAAAAGTACATTTACTATAAATCGCAGGAGAATTCCTTTACCGATGGTAGTTCATGGACACGTGGTTATGCATTGATGAACTATACCATTATCCGGTATGCCGATGTGCTTTTGATGGCCGCGGAAGCTGAGATAGAAGCTGGTACCTTGGACAAGGCAATGGAATATGTCAATATGGTAAGGGCACGTGCCGCCAGGGCTGAGCATTGGGTAAAAAATGCCACCACCGGTCTGGACGAGGCCAATTACAATATTTCGGAATACACCGCTTTCCCTGACAAAGCGTTCGCGACAGCCGCGGTGCGTTTTGAAAGGAAGTTGGAGCTTTCCGGAGAAGGACATCGTTTCTTTGACTTGGTCCGATGGGGCGTTGCAGCCGATGAATTGAACGCCTATTTGGCGTATGAGTCGCAATTCTTGGTGACCAAATTCGGAGGGGCCAGTTTTACCGCCGGTAAAAATGAGTATTTGCCCATTCCACAAACACAAATTGATATTCAAGGTTCGGATGTCTTGACACAGAACCCAGGATATTAAGTAGTAGTTACTACATAGTATAATCTAAAAGCCGCCCAATGGGCGGCTTTTTGTTTTCGCTGCCTTGACCTTCGGTATACGGCCTACCCGAACGAACGGATGCAGCCGTTGCATTGGGTTGCCAATAAAAAGTTAAAACGATTTGTGTTGTAATTTTGTAGGGATTTTATTACTAACTTGATAGGAATTAATTCCTATAGTTTTGAGAGATAATTTCTATAAAACACTTCATGTGTTCCTCAAATTATTGCGTTCGAAAGTTACGGTGACCGGCGCGGACGCCTTTCTCATGAACCATCCGAATGAAGGTTCCATGTTGGCCTACACCGACGCATTGAATCACTTCAAAATAAAAAATGCGGCGATCAAAATCACGATCGATGATCTAAAGGATTTGCCTACTCCGCTCATTACCCTTCTGAATACGGATGGCGGTACGTTCACCATTATCAAGGCTGTAGAAGAAAAACACATTGTCCTACTGGATCAACATAAGGGCTGGGTTAAAAAAAAACTGGACAAATTTGGAGAGAACTGGTCGGAAGTGGTCCTGTTTGCCGAAACGGATAAAGATTCCGGAGAAAAAGACTATCGGGCCAAACGAAGAGCCGAAATACTTGGAAACTTAAGAGCGCCGATGGCCATTTGCCTGGCTACCGTCTTGATCGTCAGTCCAATTTTTTATGTCCCGGTCCAGGATACCCTGGTCTACGGGCTGGTTTCCTTAAAACTGATCGGGATGCTGTTCACCAGCTTGCTTTTCATCCACAGTATTGGTGGTACCAACGGACTTACCCGAAAACTTTGCGCAGCCGGTCCAAAAATGGGCTGTCAAAGCATTCTGGATGGCCCGGCGGCCAAAATAACGCCTTGGTTTTCTTGGGCAGATGCCGGTCTTATCTATTTTTTTGGAACTTTTTTTAGCCTGTTCCTTTTCCTTGGCTCCAATGGATTGGAAAACTTTCTCGGTTTCCAACTTGTACTTAGCGCAATCACGATCGTATTCACTTTCTATTCGATATACCATCAAGGCATACGGGCAAAGATATGGTGCACGCTTTGCCTCTCCGTAATTTTCGTTTTCATTTTGGAAGCCGTTCTGGTCATCCAAAGTTTGCCACTCGGCAAATTGCCCTACGATATTGACTCCCTTCCCAATCTGTTTTTAGGTTTTAGCGCGCCCATAACATTTTTGTTGTTGTTCAAGAACACCAGCATACAGGCCGGAGAGAGCAGGGCCATAAAAAAGGAACTGACCCGATTGAAGGCCCATCCCAAGATATTTGGGTGCCTGCTTGCCGAGCAGCCAAAAATGCCCCCATTGGCCCAAGACATACCTTGTTTGCTACTCGGGAACAAGGCCGCTGAACACACCATTACTCTCGTGAGCAATCCATTGTGCAGCCCATGCGCCCATGTACACAAGAAAATCACAAAGCTGTTAAAGGACAATGGGGACGTCAATTGCAAGCTTGTTTTTCTTTCCAACACAGATCACAACGATTCCGGTCGACGCTTTGTTCGGAAAATTTTTGGCATACCCCAAAAACTGCAGGCCGAAGCATTGGACCAATGGTTCGAACGGAACGATCAAAATTTTGAAAAGTGGAATCGTCCATACAAAGGGTATCCCGAACCAAAAAACGCAAAAAGATTCCAAGAGGCGCACCGCAATTGGGCGAATGCCGCACAGATAAAAAAAACACCGACCCTCTTCCTAAACGGCAGGATGTTACCTGAAATAATAAAGGCGGAAGACCTGTCGACCGTATTGGGCTTTATCAATTCTCCAATACTAGATCACGGATTTGCAAATCATCCATTATAAACTAGTATTAATCTTTAAATTTTACAAAAATGAAAAAAATCCTTTCAAAATTTTCAGACAAGTTGTTGGAAGATCAACAACTAAAAACGGTAAAAGGTGGTGCTACACCCTATTGCTTCTGCTTGAGCGGTCAGCCGGTCGCATGTCCTCCAGGATATGCCCTCGGCAGCCATTTGCCTCCAGGTGTAGGAGGGTGCCCCCCTCTTTAGCCAAATCCATTGATTGCTGCCCGGGTCGGGTCGGTCGATATGGGTAATTATATCGCACCACCCCTCCCCAGGCAACAGCTAAATTTAATTTTCAATTTGGCCCTGTGTTCGCAGGGCCAAATTTTACAAGTGCATATGAAGCTTTTTCTCCTACAGCCCTTTCCCAGTCATTACTATCCCGTCTTTGGGCTGGCCCGTACTTTTTCGGACCAAGGGGAGCAGGTGGTTTTCACCACAACACCTTCCCTTGAGCAAACGGTGCGAAAAGAAGGATTCGACTGTACCAATTTTCAGTACATGTCCGAATATGTGATCACAAACTTCAAAACCTTCTTGGGGATTTTGTTAAAAAATCTGGCATCGAAGGAATCTTATCTCCAACGACAAAACGAATTTGGGAGTGCATTTAGCCAGACCCTGGGCCTTATCACGGAATACAGGCCGAGTCACGTGTATATCGATCAAAGTTTAGCAGAGTATTATTTTTTCTTTAGGCCCTATGTTCCCCATATCACCATAGTCCATACCAAATTTTACTCAGGCAAGGTAAAGGGGATACCTCCCATGACCTCACTGCACATGCCAAAAGGGAACCGCTTCTCCCAAATCAAGATAGAGTACCTATGGCTAAAGGTATTGCTCCAGCAACGGAAAAGGGAGTTCATCCAAAAAATGGCATTTCTTGGAAGGGACGAAGTGTACTTCTGGAAAAAACACTGTAAGAAATATGGAATGAACTGGAGAAAACAGGTCGATTTCAGGCACTGCCTGAACAGAGGGGTCAAAAATGCACAGAACATGGTCTTTGCCCCCAAGGAATTGGAATTTCCCGCCATAGACCGGGTCAAAAACCTGCAATTCCATGAGGAGGTTTATTTCAAAGACGAACGGGCCTATACGACAACGGCGTACAACGATCTAAAAAAGCGCTGTCTAAGGGCCAAGCAGGGCAAGGTGATATATATGGCCTTTGGTACACTTGCGCAGGGCCGAAAGGTCGTTGATTTTTTCAACATCGTAATATCCGTTGTGGAAAATCTTACAAATACCTTGCTCATCATTTCAAAAGGAAATAACACCATGAAATTGAAAACCTCAAAAAAAACAGTGCTGCTGGACTACGCGCCTCAACAGGATATATTGTCGCATGCGGATATGTTTATTACGCATGGCGGTCTGGGTTCGGTAAAAGATGCCTTTTATCACAAAGTGCCCATGCTGGTGGTTCCCATGAACAAGGGTATCGATCAAAATGGAAATGCCATGCGCGTGAAATCGAAAGGCCTAGGGGATTACATCGATATCGACCACTACTCCACGACCGAAATACTCCAAAAAATCAATGCCCTGATCTCCCCTAAAATTAGGTCCAAAGCGAACCAGGTCCATGAACCAAAGAACCAAAAGAAAATGGTACCGGACCTACGGAAAGGCAACGCCCAAACCGCGCCCAAAGCAAGTCCATGACCTAAATAGAAGCCCATACCAAAACCCTTGTCCCCTGGTCAAAAAGAAACCCGATTTGGACAGAAGAATCCGGGAACCACGGCAGAATCCACTTGAAACACCTTTCTTTCCCTTGATTTTTCCGCCCCTCCTAGCGATTGATGGCGAACAGGGCCATTTGGGCCGTAAATGCCCATTTTCCAAATTTGGCGCGCAAAGGTATCGCCCTTCCACGTAGAATGTTCCAATTCCGTGTTAAAGAACCCCATTTTTTGTTTCTTTCCCATGGTTACCGCATCTTTGCAGATGATAACAACCAATAGCGATACGTTTCCATGCAAATCAAAAAATTTCGGTTCTGGAGAACCGTACCCGCAACCATCTCTATACTGCTTTTTGGATTAGGATGTACCGAAAAGAAGCCTACTCCCTTGTTTACAAAAGTATCCGTCTCCGCTTCGGGTTTGGACTTTAACAACCAACTTACGGAAAACGATAGTATCAACATATTGGACAATGAGTTTGTCTACAATGGTGCAGGAGTGGCCCTGGGCGATGTGGACGGCGATGGGCTGGACGATATTTTCTTTGCGGGCAACCAAGTGGCCAACAAACTGTTCCTAAACCAGGGCGGATTGAAATTTCAAGATATCTCGATTCAGGCCAATATTGCCAAACCGGATTCCTTGATGTGGTCTTCCGGGGTCTCCCTGGTCGATATCAATGCAGATGGAAAATTGGATATCTATATTTGCAACACCTTCAGAAGACAGACCGGCCAGCGCTTGAACCTATTGTACATCAATCAGGGAAATGATGAAAATGGCATCCCTTCTTTTTTGGAAATGGCAAATGAATACGGGATCGACGACGATAGTTATTCCTCACATGCCCAATTTTTTGATTATGATAAGGATGGAGACCTCGATCTTTTCATTGGGGTCAACCGTATTGATGGTATCGACCCTAGTGAATTTAGGCCCTTGGAGGACGATGGCACCTCGCTTAGTAAGGACAAACTCTATGAGAACACCTTCAACGACAGCTTAAACAGACAATGGTTTGTCGAGGTTTCCAAAAAAGCGGGCATTCGCTATCACGGGTACAGCCATAGTACCCTGATCAATGACTTTAATGAAGATGGCTGGCCCGATATTTATGTGGCCAACGATTTCCTGAGCAACGACTTGATCTATATCAACAATCAAGACGGTACCTTCGGCAACCGGGCAGGTGATATTTTCAAGCATTTCAGCCTCTCGTCCATGGGCAGTGATGTTGCGGATGTCAACAACAACGGCCGCATGGACATTTACACCACCGAAATGCAGCCCTATTACAACAAGCGGAAAAAATTGTTTCAGGGCCCTTCCAGCTATTCCAAGGAAATCTTCACCAAAAAATACGGGTACGAATTCCAATATGCACGGAACACGTTGCAAGTGAACATGGGAATGAATCCGGAAAACGCCCTTCCCATATTTGGGGATGTCGGCATGTTTGCGGGGGTGCAGGAGACCGATTGGAGCTGGGCCCCGTTATTTGCCGATTATGACAACGATAGTTGGCAAGACCTGGTGATTACCAACGGCTTTCCCAAAGATGTCACCGATCGCGATTTTGGGGATTTCAGGGCTATGGCAAGACGTTTTGTGAGCAAGCAAAAATTGATTGCCGCCATTCCAGAGATCAAGGTACCCAATTTTGCGTTCAAAAATAGGGGCGGACTTGAATTTACGGATGAAACGGATTCTTGGGGGCTCAATTTTGGTACCTATTCCAGTGGTGCCGCATATGGCGATCTGGATAATGACGGTGATCTGGACCTTGTAATCAACAACATCAACGATCCGGCACTGTTAATGGAGAACAACAGCCGCAACGGTGCCTCGAAAGAGCACTACCTCCGTATAAGGCTTCAAGGAACCGATAAAAATCAAGGGGCCATAGGCGCTACCGCGACAATCTATGCGGACGGACTACAGCAGAAAAAAACCGTCTTATCGGGTCGGGGCTATCTTTCGCAACCGGAGCAGACCCTACATTTTGGACTGGGCCCGAGGACAGAAGTAGATAGCGTACGCGTTCGATGGCCCGATGGCAACGAGCAGTTATGGGCCGATATTGGAGTGGATACCTTGCTGCGCATTCCTTATCGACCCACATTGCCCCAGATACAAAAGGCCAAAAGTCCCCTGCCCCAAGCGATGTTCAAGGAAGTGGCATCCAAATATAACTTAGAACATTTTGCGCAGGACATTGATTTTATCGACTTTAATTTTCAAAGAACGCTCCCCCACAAATTTTCGCAGTACGGGCCATCCATTTCCGTTGGGGATGTCAATGGTGATGGCTTGGACGATATGTTCGTTGGGGCCAGTCGCAATTTCATGGAAAAATGGTTCCTTCAAAAAGAGGGGGGTTCCTTTGAACAGCGGGAGGTCAACTATAAAAAAAGTGAAAAGCTGGAAGAGGAAGATGCCGGTACGCTGCTCTTCGATGCCGACAACGACGGTGATCTGGACCTGTACCTCGCCAGAGGTAGTGGACAGTACCCTCCGGGCCATGAATTTTATAGGGACCTTCTTTTTGTGAACGATGGCTCCGGAAATTTTTCGGAAGCAGAAAACGGACTTCCAGACCTTTTTGCCAATTCCTCAACCGTAAAAGCGGCCGATTTTGACCACGACGGTGACCTGGACCTTTTTATAGGAAGTCGGGTCTTACCCTTTTCCTATCCCACTTCAGACAGGAGCTTCATCCTTCGTAATGAAAGTAGTGAGGGGGTCCCCCGGTTTGTCGATGCGACCGACGCCGTGGCCGGGACCTTGGCCCTGGCGGGACTGATAAGTGATGCCCTATGGACCGATTTCAATGGGGATTCCTGGCCCGATCTTATACTGGCCGGCGAATGGATGCCTTTGAGGTTTTTTCAGAATAACGAGGGCGTCCTCGTCGAAATTACCGAAGGTACAGGTATCGCTTCCCATTCGGGTTGGTGGAACAGCTTGGCCGGGGCCGACCTCGACAATGACGGTGACACAGATTATATCGCGGGGAATTTTGGAAGAAATATTTATTTCAGGGGGAATGATGAGCAACCCGTGCAGGTATATGCGAAGGATTTGGATCAGAACGGTACGATCGACCCCCTTATCTCCTATTACTTAAGGGATAGCGTCGGGACCAAAAAGGAATATCTCTACCACCCATGGCAGGATGTGACCAAGCAATATGTAGGTATTCGAAAAAAATTCAATTCGTTTGGAGCGTTTGGAGAATCCACATTGCCTGAAATGTTCTCGGATGGGCTGCTGGAGGATGCCACCAAACTTACGTTCAATTACATGCAGAGTGCTTGGGTGGAAAATTTGGGAAATGGGAAGTTCAATCTCCATTCGTTGCCCATGGAGGCCCAATTGGCACCTATCTACGGAATACTTCCAATGGATATCGACCAGGACCAACAGCTGGATATTCTCTTGGTCGGAAATGATTTTGGGATGGAGGTACAGCAGGGCAAGGCCGACGTACTGAACGGTTTGGCCTTGGTCAACAATGGTGAAGGAGGCTTTACCCCTGTTTCCCTGCAGGAGAGTAACTTTTTCGTTCCAGGAGACGGTAAGAGCCTGGTTTCGTTGACCCTTGGAGATAAAGGGCATGTACTGGTCGCTTCACAGAACAACGATTCTTTACGGGTTTTTGAACCAGGACAACAGTCCATGGGATCGTTTGTCAAATTGAAACCTGGTGAGGTAAAGGCGAAAATACGGTTTAAGGATGGACAACAGCGCCAACAGGAATTTTACTGGGGCAGTACCTTTCAGTCACAATCGAGCAGATCGGTTCGTTTGACCAAAATGGTCAGTGAAATACAATTTTATGACCAATTGGGTAGGGAGACCCGCAAGGTCAACGGCCAAGATCAACAGCCCTGACCCTATTGTCAATGCTCTTTCTGATGTTTATAGTCTCCGAATCGATATTTGACGGTTCTTTTTAACGGGATGTTCATTCCATTGGTCTTTTCGAGCCAATCATAGATTGCGGAAGACATGGATTTTGCAACGTCCTGTTTGTCGGGATCGGCGATGAGGTTGTACATTTCATCCGGATCGTTTTTCAGATCGTAAAGTTCGTTTCTATCCCATATCCCCTGGTATTTGATGTATTTGTACGTATCGGTGCGCATTCCGAAAACGGTCGGGGTCATTGGAAAATCGTATTCCCAATAATACTCGTAGAAAACCTCTTTTCGGGAAGGGGCGTTGGCGTCGCCCGTCAAAATAGGAATAAAGGAGACCCCCGGCATATTCCCGGGTTGTTTCACTCCGGCCTCTGCCAGCACGGTTGGGCCAATATCAATGTTCTGAACCATCTGCGAAGGTGTTTTTCCGCCCTCGAACAGCTCTGGACACCGGACAAGCAGTGGTACCTTGACCGACTCTTCGTAAAAATGGCGTTTGTCGATCAATCCGTGCTCTCCCCAACTGAATCCGTTGTCCCCCATATAGATTACCAAGGTAGACTCGTCCAAACCTTCTTTTTTGAGATATTCCATCACGGTTCCCACACTTTCATCAACGCCCAGGAGCGTCTCGCAATAGTCTACCACCATCTCATGGATATCCCTATTGTCATGATACATGTAATCCACTCCGTGCCAGCTCACACGCTGATCGGCCACCCATTGCGGCCATTTCAAATCTCGATATTCTCCTGTCTTGGTCTGATCGTAGGTTGTAGGCAGCGCAATCCGCTTGCCTTTGTATTTTCCTTTGTGCCGCCTAGCGGGTTGGAAGCCAGCGTGTACCGCCTTGTGCGAAAGGTAGAGGAAAAAGGGCTTCTTTTTGTTTCTTTTGTCCAGCCAGTCAACGGCATGTTCGGTCAATAGGTCGGTAATATAGGTAGAGTCACGGTAGGCCACTCTTTTTCCATTGATGTTCAGCGTTGGATTGTAGTATACTCCCTGACCGGGAAAGCTCTCCCAGTGGGTAAACCCGGGTTGCGGCTCATCGCCATGATCTCCCATATGCCATTTACCGAAGAAACCGGTCTGGTAGCCCGCTTTTTCCAGATACTCGGGGAAATAGGTCAGATTCCCGGGATCCGGTGCTTGGTTGTCCACAATGGTGTGGGCATGGGAAAACTGTCCGGTCAAGATCGATGCCCTGCTCGGGGAACACAAGGAGGTGGTCACAAAAGCGTTGGGCAAGTAGGCACCTTCTGCGGCTAGTTTATCCATATTTGGTGTCTCCAACCAAGGTACTTTTCCGGTGAACCCCATATAGTCGTAGCGGTGGTCATCGGTCAAAATAAAAATAACGTTTCGGGGTTTTTTTTTGTCCCTTTGTTCCGGTTCCGTGTTGGCACCGACCTGGGTCAAGGTCAAAACACATAACAGGCCAATTGTACTCCTTAGGGTTTTCATGTTCGCTAAATTTTGTTTGATTGTTCTCCGGGAACCATTTTCCGCTACAAAATACCAAAAAATCCAAACAATTGGACTAATCGCCGCCTTTTCGATCTTGTTGCATAAACCATTCGTACAGGGCATCCGTATTGTATGCCTGAATCCAAGAGTTGTGGCCCACCCCGGGATATCTGGTGAACTTCACATCGTAGCCCATACCCAAGAGCCGGTCGACCATGGTCTCCGATTCTGATATGGGAATCGACCTGTCCTCCACACCGTGAAAGACCCAAATGGGCATTTTTTTGTTCAACCAGGCCGCGTAGGGTACGGGAGTCATTCCACAGACCACGGCCAGGGCGGCAAATTTCTTCGGGTATTGAACGGCCAGCTCCCAAGCGGCCCCTCCGCCCCTGCTCAATCCGGTTAAATAGATACGGTCTGGGTCCACCCGGTTGTTTGCCACAATGGTGTCCAACAATTGGACGACCGCTTCCGTATTCCACCATTTTTTTCTATGCGGATTCTGGGGGGCGAGGATCAAAAATGGAAATTGTTTTCCCTCTACGATCAATTTCGGTGGGCCGTTGCGTTTTATGGCCCCTAAACTATCGCCCGATTCCCCGCCTCCATGAAGAAACAACAACAAGGGAAACTTTTCCCTTGAACCCGTATCATAGTTTTCCGGATAGTACAGGTAATAGTCGAGTTTTTCCCTGATCACGGCCTCCATGGAGGCATCCACCAACTGGGGGCTTGATTGTGCGGCACAGCTCTGGAAAAGGAAAACTAAAATGTAGAGGTAGTACTTTTTCATGGTTCCTAAGATACAACATCGCATCGATCCGCTAAGGGTGTTGCCCTATGGAAAAAGGGCTGCCCTTGTTTGGGCAGCCCTATCATCTATATTTATGTGGCCTATCAATACTATCTATAGAGGGTAAAATGCCCTACAAAACGGGTACTACGCGCATCGTTTTGGTTTACAACATACCAATAATCACCGCTGGGCAGTTCTTTTCCTTCGTAAGCGCCGTCCCAGTTGGTGACTTGATCCAGTATGGCCACCACCCTTCCATAGCGGTCGTAGATCTTAATCTCGATGTTCGGGAAGAACTCCCGATTCCCCACAATCCACTGATCGTTTTCCAAATCGTTGTTCGGGGTAAAGAAATTCGGGATCTCCAGTTTTCCGGTAAATTCGAAGGGGATGGCAAGGGTTGCCACACAACCGCGTTGATCCACTACCATGACCTCAACATTACCGCTTACATTGGTAAAGTACACATTATCACTTCCTTGGGAGACCCCCTGGAAGAAAAACTCATATCCTCCAAAACCTCCGGAGGCAGCAGCGGTCAGCTCATTGGGGCCGGTCTTTTCCGCGGTAAGGGTCAGGGGTTCGTACGCTTCGATGTCGAAAGTTTCAGAGGACGAACAGCCATTGGAGTGGAAAATGTGCACCGTATACGAACTGGCGGGCAGATCGCCCCATGAGTTTTCGGTTTCCGCAAGATTGATCATTTGTTGAACGGTCAAGGGTGGATCGGTGGAATTCATATCCTCCAGGTAGAACAGCAGCTCCGACATTAGACTGGCGTCCTGCATCTGTATTGTTGCCGTGCTGGTAGGGAAGATCCCTTCACAACCATACTCCACCAAAGGTTCCGCTGTAAGATCGACCCCAATGCCAACAGTAAATACATCGGAAGCGGGACATAAATTGGCGTCTTGGATATAGATGGCATATGAGGCTCCGCCTTGAAGGTTCTGGATGGTTTGGCCATCATAGGGCGCAAATACGCCAAGGCCGGTCTCATCCACGGGTGATATCATCTCGATCTTATATTCAAAATAAGGTGTTGGGCTTATCAAGGGGTCATTGAAGGGAGTGCCTCCCATAACCTCAAAGACCATGGAGCCGTCATTGGCACCTATACACAATTCGGGGCTTACCTGGATATTGGTCGCCTGCAATACATCGGGCTCGGTCACCGTAATAATGTCTTTTTCGAAACATCCGTTCTCATCTTGAATCAAGATCTCGTACGTTCCTGCGGCCAGCTCCTCAAAAGTGTAGTTGCCCGGTGTCAACGGATCGCTAAAAAATTCGTTGAAATTGGGCTCGATGGCAAACTGTATCAGACCCACCCCGCCGCTTGTGACCTCAATGGAAATGCTTCCATCCTGTTCGCCATTACAGCTTACAGGGGCCGGAACAGCGTTGAAAACTATGGGCTCTGGTCTGTTGATTTCAAAAGGTCCGGCAATATCACTACAAGTGGCGCCACTGGTCACGGCAATATAGAAGGCATTTCCATTCGCCACGGTTCCCTCTGGAAGTCCCTCAAAGGTTCCGAAAGACTGTGGGCCCCGGAAAACAGTTGCTGCAGGGGCCGGATTAAATGCGTCTACCGGGTCGCCGATATAGAGTGTGAACATTTCACCACCAACACCGCCATTGATAAACGATTCAATACGACCGTCCAATTCTGAGGCACACGAAATATCATCCGGTAAGTTGGGCAACAAAGTAATCCCAGAGGCATCCGTCATGGTGATACCATTGGAACGAACCGCATCACAGATATTGGAGGCATTCTTCTTTCGAACATCGAATTGGTATAAAATACCGGCGCTTCCGGGAATCAATATTGAATTTCCTACCAAATCCGTATAGGGATCGTTGACCGGGTCGGGTGTGGGAACAATCCGGTATTCATAAGTGAACAAGGGGTCCGGATTATCCACGAACAAGCGCATTTCCCCGAGGCCGCCACATCCGGGCACCCTGGTCTGGACCAATTTAGGTTCTACCGGAGGGGGAGGTACCACCTCGTATGGGGCAGTGGTAAAACTACAGTTGTAGCTAGAGGTCACCTCGATCGCATACCATCCGGCGCTGATCACTCCACCACTGGTCCCGATAAAGGTCGGCGTATCCTGAAGACCACTTCGCTGACGTTCGTCCGCAATATTGTTGCTGTTCAGATAGATCAATTGATACTTATAACCTGCACCTGTCACACCACCTGAAGCGCCCGGGTTGTTCGTGACCAGATCATAGGCCTCCAATACAGCATTATTGCCTCCAGGGCATACCAGGTTTTGCGGTTCGCGTATCCCTGCCTGTATCGGAGGTATTGCCGCTAGGGAGATATCAAAGGTATCCGTACATCCTTCCACGTCCCTGACCTCAACGCGGTAATCACCACTGGATAGGTTTTGGAAGTCACTGTTGGCCCCGTAGGGGACTTCAACGATATACGTTCCCGAACCATCATCCCTTCGCAGTTCATATTCATAGGGCGATGCATCCCAGCCGCCGCTGCCAGTGGCAACGATGTAGCCCAAATTGTCATCACAGCTGACATTGCCGATCTCCACGGCCTGGACGTCCAACGGACCATTTGGGGTCCTTACCGTTATAACATTGCTATCCGTACTACAGAAAGGGGCGGCAGTGGAAACCACTTCTACAAAATAGTTTCCTGCGGCTAGACCGGTTATTCTTGCTGGATCGCCACTGACATCGGGAAAATTGTTGGTGTCAAAACTTCCTGTGCCCAGTGGGGACGTTTTTGTAGGGTCGGAAGCGGAATAAACGGTATAGGAGTACAAGCCTGCATAGTCGGCCACTTCTATGAACAGTTCCCCATCCGACTGCCCAAAACAACTTACCGGCTTGGCCTCGGTCACCACTGCGGTCGGGTCAAGGGGCGTTACCACGCTGTGGATCGGGAGTGGGTAGTCGCAACCACTAGGGGAATCGTCCCTGACGATAAAGGAATAATCTCCCTCAACAGGTAATAAAACGGTTGCCGTGGTACCACCAACAACACTGACATCGGCCACGACCGTAGCGCCCGGAGCATCGGTTATTACGGTAAAGTTCGTGGTCCCCACCACACTTATCTCGATACGTTCGGGATCGCGGCAGTTCAGGGGATCTATCACCGTAAGCGATGGAACCACATCGGTAGGTGGGTTAATGGTCGGAACATCAAATGTGGTTTGACATCCATTTCCATCGATAGCATATATAGTGATATTTTGAGGCGAACCATTGTCAATGATCTCAAAGGTATTTGCCGTTTGGTAGTTGCCAAAACCGGTAATACTGTACTGATATCCACTTCCGATCGTACCCGGATTGGCAGGATCTACCGCTACGGTGATGATAGTGGAACTAAAGCGGTTCGCCCCAGGTTCACAAGCAAAATCCGGTGCACCGGCAGTAATGGCAAAGTCACTTGGTTCAACAACGTCCATGGGGTTTGACAGCACGGAACATCCCCGGGCGGTCAATACCTCGACCTGGTACTGGGCAGGCGGTAAATTGGCGAAAGAACCTGTATTGTTCCTAGTGTGCTCCGTACCCGCGGTAAGATTGTTCAAAATGAATTCGATAGGGGTGTCCACATCGGTTCCCACCTGTAGCAAAATATCAATATTGCCGTCGTTGGCACCAAAACAGGTAATTGGCTGCAGAATCTCACTTGCGATCACGGGCGGGGTGGCCGCGATTAATTGCACGTCCACGGTAAAATCACATAATGTTTCCGTATCCGTAACCTCAACCTGATAGGTTCCAGGAGCGATTCCAGTAAGAATTCCGGCATTTCGATCTCCGATCACCGGGGCTCCTATATTGACCCCAACCCCATCTTTCAGTTGGTAGCTGAACTGATCGCTACCCCCGATCACTTCCATGGTGATCACGCCATCCGCATTGTTACAAGAAGGCACGGTGGAGAAATCGGCCGAGGCCGTCAAGAATTCATACACGTCAGCGGTACCTTGGCTGGTACAGCCGTTTGCGTCGGTCACATCTACCACGTAGACTCCGGGACTGCTTACCTGATAGGTGTATTCCCATAAATTTGTTCCACCATTAAAGACCCCGAATTGGGTATCTCCCCCCAATGTAAACCTTGGGGTGTCGGTACTGGCGGGCATGGTCACCGTAATATCGAATGCAGTCGCCGTGACCACACATTGGTTGATCACTGAAATAGTTGGCGGAACCAGGTCGGGCTGTAATTGGATTACAGTGGCTATCGCGAAGGAGGTGCAGCCACTGATATCCCTTACGTAAACATCATAGGTAGCCGCCACGGCCACAAAGGTGGTTTCGGTGGTCCAATCTGCTGGGGTCGGCGTACTACCGGAAGTCATATACGCAAATTCATAGGGGCCTCCGGCGCCACCGGCACCCTGTACTGTAATTTGTCCCGCGGCGTTACAGTTTGCCGGCTCTTCCGCCAATATGTCGATGGAGGGAAGGTTCTGCTCAATGATGACCCCTACTCCATCGGTACAGGTATCCGTCAGATTGGTGACGATGATCTGATAATCCCCCGGAAGCGCCAAATAGGTATTGGCATAGGGATCTGATCCGGGTGTGACCGTTTCGATCACGATACGCGATTGATCATCATTGTTCAACAATTCGATCTGTAGATTGTCACCTATATTAAACCCGGATACCGAATAGCTTATCTCTCCGTTTCTGTTCACATCACAGAACCCAGGGGTCGAAGTGGCGGTTACGTCCAAAGGGGAAGAACCGTCGATCGGGGGAATCACCTGTTCATAAACACAACCGTTGGGTGCCAAGACCTCCACCGTATAGGCCACTCCGTATTGGATTCCATCGGCCGTATTGCTAAATTCGTGGGTATCCGCACCGGCATTGTTGTTCAGGGCATAGAATGCAGGTTGCCCGGCCAATCGAATTTGATAAGTGGGCAAGACCGGAAAAATAGTGGGCGTCACCTGGACGGTATAGGTAAAGGACGTATCATCACAGGTCACCGCCGGCGTAAAGTTGATCGGAGTAATGATCACCTCGTTGGTCGTGATCGTGACCTGATCCTCGTCCCTACACCCATTGGCGTCCAAGGTAATCACTGTATACGTTCCCGGAATCAGGCTCGGATCGTTTATGCTTATGGGCAAGGTGGTCGGATCGACATCATCGACCCTCACCAGCTCGTTGCCCAAAAAGTCCTGTACAATGAAGGTGAAATTCGCGGTTCCGTTGGTAACCCCAGTGATTTGAACCCCTCCCGAAACAATGTTTCCCGCACTACAGGTAGCCTGTATTTCGGCCACAGTGGCATCCGGGGATGCCGTGGCGTCCAAGGTCACGACCGCATTGGCGGCCGGAGTTTCACAACCTCTGGAATCCCGTACGACGAAGGGATAGCTTCCCACGGACAAATTGGAATATACCGTTTGTGAGGTAAACGGACTTCCATTGAAGCTTACCTCATAGGGTGGGATACCACTGGTGGCATCCGGGGTAATGGTCACAATGCCGTTGTTGGTGCCTCCACAACTGACCGGTGTCACATCTACCGTCGCAGGGGCAATTTGAACCGGTGGATCCACGACCAATGGAGATGAGAACGCTTCACACCCTTCGTTGTCCGTCACCCTAAAAACATAGGTACCCCCTCCGGTAACCGGGTATAAAAAGCTATTCGCGGTAAGCGGTTGCAGGACGCCATAGGTAACACCATTGTCGTCACTTACCTGATATTCCTTTGGAGTGGCGTTGGTAAGGTACCCCCCACTGACCTGCACTTGGATCTGACCCGGGGATCCCCCACAGGGAATCGCGGTATCTATACTGGTATTCACCCGTAATTGGGGCATTATGGTAACGTTGATTTGATCTCTACAGTTGTTGCCGTCGACCACTTCAATGGTATAATTGCCCGGCGTCAGTGCTGTAAAAACTGGACTGGCCTGTAAACTTCCGCCATTGATCCGATATTGATGGGTGCCCAAAGCGGCCGTTCCCGCTGTGGAAGTGACCCCCACAGTAGCTCCCGTACCCGGGACATAGCAATAGTCGGTGGCGGTGCCGTCCAAGGCAATGACGGGCGAATCAATGGGCGTCAGGGTAAAATCAAAGGTGGCGGTACAGCCTTCCGCATCCTCTACGGAAAGGGTATAGGTCCCTGGGGCTGAAAGATTGTTGAACGTCCTTCCGGTCTTAGGGCCTACCGTGGTCCCTCCCCCAGGATAGTCCAAGGTATATCTGTAGCCGCCCCAACCCCCCGTGGCATTGGCTATGACCCGTCCAATATTGTTATTCAAGCAGCTCATGTCGGTAACATTGCCGCCCAAGGCAATGGGAGCTGTAGGCTCCTCTATATCAAAAGAGGCGGTATCGGTACAGCCCGAGTCCACATCCGTGACCGTAATGGTATACGTTCCCGCACCGGAAAGAGGGAGCACCACTTCCGAGTTGTTTTGGGGGCCGCCCGTAAAGAGCCCGCCATTGATGTCATAGGTATAATTATTGGTAAAGCCATCAATAACAAAGGTCCCCGATCCATCGGTAGCTCCTGTACAGACCCTTAAATCGCCTCCGGATTTTACCCTGGCGCGTATCGAACTGACCAAAACTGGGGTGAACGATTCGGTATAACTACAATTATTGACGTCGGTAATCCTAAAATCATAGGTCGTTCCCGTGGGAAGTCCGCTAAAAAGACCCGTACCGTTGCTCTGCACGATAGGACTTATTATTTCATAGGTCGCTATCGCCGCGCTACTGGTGGGGGTCAATTGCACGTCCGAGGTGGCCGAGGCGCAGTTGATATTGCTCTGGGCAAAATCGATGTCGGTCGGTGGGTCCACATCATCTATGGTAATCGAGGTTAAATCCCTTCTACATCCACTGTCATCAATAATGGCAGGAGTATAGGTTCCCGCGGCCAAACCTGGGAAATTGGAAACCGGTGAAAAATTGACCCCGTCGATACTGAATTGATAACCTGTACCCGAACCACCGGAAACACTTTGAATATCTATTTCCCCGCCGTTGATGCCTCCTCCCAAAATACAGTTCCGATCGGAAATCTTCACGGCATTACCGTTAATGGCCCCGACTTCCGTCACGGTAACCGTGTTGGGCATCGGCAGGATACAATTGAATACCCCGGATTCGTACAAAACCTCGATCGAATTATAGGTCCCTGCGGCGACGGACAATATCGGATTGGTGCTCCAGGGGTCCGCTGAATCGGCCCTAAAGGACAAATCGTAGCCTTTTGCGTCAACAATCGTGAATTCCAGCCGTGCGCCCCCGTTGGTACAAGTACCATCAACGCCGCTTACCGTAATGTCGGGCGGTGTAAGTTCGGCTACATTTGCGGAAGCGGTAATGGTACAGCCGTTGGCATCCGTAATCAGGAAATCGTAGGTCCCGGGAGTGGTCACGGTTTCAACACGTGAAGCGGTATAGGACGGACTGGATGGGCCGGCCCCATTGATAATATAGGTATACGGAGCGGTTCCACCAGAGGTGTACACCGTGATGTCAACACTGTTGATACCACAGGCCGCGCTAAAACTGTTATTGGGTTCCGCGGAGGCTGAAAGGGCCGAAACGCCAGCACCGATGATTATTGGATTCCCTGAAGTATCCAAATTTTGTCTGGGCGGGTCAATGCCATTGAGCGGGTCCCCGGTACATTGCTGCGTCTCGACCTGCACGGTATATGTACCAAAACCTACAGCTGCAAAGGTGTAGGGGTTATCCGGAATAAAGGCCGTAAACTCCGTGGCCGTTCCCGTATCGTCGATCAAAGTATATTTATACGGGCCCGGTACATTGTTGGCGGTAACAGTAATGGTTCCCGTATCCCCCACACATTGGGCATCCGTAAAGGTAACATCGATATCGATATCCAATTGATCGATTACGATGGGCTCGTACGGATACTCGCAGGCATCTGGTGTATTTTGAAGTCTAGCTTTGACAATATAGGTTCCAGGGGTCAGATTATCGAATATCGGCCCTTGCCATGGGCCAAAACCGCTACCGGTATCAATGCTGAATTCATAGGCACTGGAAAGATTTGTAATCTGGATTCTTCCGGGAACACCGCAGATAAAGTCGTTTTTTACATAGGTTTGGGTGATATTGCTCTTCTTGACCTTGAAAAAGTACTGTTGTCCATCGGCCACCACTCTAAATTCCGCTCCAGAGGCCGATGGTATGGCACTGGCATCCAAAGCAAAGCTCGACCCTGTTGCGACCTGGGTGTAACAGGAGGCATTTGTATCCGGGCAATCTTCGTTGATGTCCGGGGTACAGCCACCACCCAAAATCTGCCACGACACAGTGCTATGACTTCCGGACAGTGTAATTACCCGGTCATCAAAATCCCCACAAAGATTGAAACGGGCCACGGTAAGACCATTGGCAGAACAGCCCACCTCCTCATCCGCCCCTTGGATGATGGTCATAAACATGGGCTGCATGGCAGCTTTTTTGCTTTTGGACCCTTCTATGCCCAAAGTGGGCAAATTGGATTCCTTCCTGGCCGAAGTTGGGTCTGCTGTCTCCGATTTAACGTCCAAAACGGCCGCCACCTCGGTAATCAACTCGTATACTTTCGTATTTGCTATGGCTGAAGTACATATCACCGAAAGGGTCAGCAATAGTACAGCATACAGGGTATGCCTTGTTTTTTTTGGGAGCATAGGTTAAGTCTGATTTGAGCGAGAACAAACGTGATTTGGGGATCAGATTATTCTGTAGCGTAATTGTTTAAACTTATAATTTCTCTTTATATTTATGCCCTAGGGCTACCTTAATAATAATTATCTAACGTCAAATTATGAAAAATAGTGTGCGACTCATTTATATATTCGTTGTAACGTTCCATTTATCTTGTGCGCAAGATTCTGAAAATCAGGTTGATACACCTTCGGAAATTCCCTTCAATGCGGAGCTTTTAATCGATGAGCTACAGATTCCGTGGGGTTTTACCTTCCTTCCTGATGGCAGCATGCTCATTAGTGAAAAATCAGGGGAATTGATCCATTATGAAGCGGGAAAAAAGACCATGGTCGCCAATGCCCCGGAAATCTATGCTAGGGGCCAGGGCGGACTGCTCGATCTGGAGCTTCATCCAGATTATGACAACAATGGCTGGATCTATATTACCTACTCTTCATCCGAAGGTGGGGAAAAGGGAGGAAACACCGCATTGATGCGCGCAAGGTTAAGGGATAATTCTTTGATAGACAATGAGTTACTTTACAAAGCCGTGCCCAATACCACAAAAGGCCAACACTTTGGTTCCAGAATTGAATTCGATAACGAGGGATATGTATACTTCTCCGTGGGAGATCGCGGCAATCGGGATGTCAATCCTCAAGACGTTACCAAGGACGGGGGCAAAATTTACAGATTGATGGATGACGGAAAAATACCTGAAGACAATCCCTTTGTGGGAACCGATGGTGCCAAAACAGCGGTTTTCAGCTATGGCCATCGGAATCCCCAGGGATTGGTAAAAAACCCGGAAACCGGAGCGATTTGGAACCATGAGCACGGACCCCGGGGCGGGGATGAACTAAATATCGTCAAAAAGGGGGCGAATTTTGGATGGCCCGTTATCACCTACGGTATCAACTACAGCGGGACCCCGATTACGGATAAGACCGAAATGGAAGGTATGGAACAGCCCATCCACTATTGGTTACCGAGCATTGCCCCCAGTGGAATGGCATTTGTGACCTCCGATAACTACCTGGGCTACAAGGGCAATCTCTTGGTGGGTTCTTTGGCCTTTCAGTATTTGGAACGACTGGTACTGGACGGGAACAAAGTGGTAAAACGGGAAAAGCTTATGGCCGACATTGGACGTGTGAGAGAAGTAAAGGAAGGTCCCGATGGGCTGATCTATGTGGCCGTCGAAGGCAAGGGAATCTATAAATTGGTGCCCAAGGCGTAATCGTAAGCTTGATGAAGATATTTCTTGCTACTTATCTTGCCTTGGTAATTGGTTTGGCGCTCCTCCTGTTCAAAGACCCTGCCCTAGAGGAAAGTATGCAACGCGGCAGTGAAATCTATGCGGATTTTTGTGTTACCTGCCATTTGGAAAAAGGGGAAGGTGTCGCAGGTACATTTCCTCCACTGGCCAATTCGGACTATTTGATGGGAAATCGGGAAGCCAGCATCCGCGGTGTCAAATACGGTCAAAAAGGGGAGTTGGTGGTCAATGGGGTTACCTACAACAATGTAATGGGCCCCCTGGGACTCGAAGATGAAGAAGTCGCGGACGTCATGAACTTTATCCTCAATTCTTGGGGAAACAGCTCCGACAGGATGGTCACCCTGGAAGAAGTGGAGGCGATAAAAAAATAGGACGCGCTTAAAAATCCCCTTAGTGTTCCAGAAGTACCGCCATCCCCGTCGGGAGCGGACCGCTGACCATTCTTTTATTGCACTTGGATCTCAGTTCGCTTTTTCCTTCCCGTTCTCCAAGGTCGCCTTTACGGATCCATGTTTTTTAAGCAGTCTTTCGGCCTCTTCGTAATCCACGCCCAACCCTTCCATAACGTAGCGCGTGCCCCGATCTACCAACTTGGTATTGCTCAATTGCATGTTCACCATTTTATTGCCCTTGACCCTTCCAATCTTGATCATTAGCGCAGTGGAGATCATATTGAGCACCAATTTTTGTGAAGTACCGCTTTTCATACGGGTGCTTCCCGTAACGAACTCGGGGCCTACGTTCACTTCTATGGGAATGTCCGAAGCCCTTGCCAAGGGAGATCCAGGATTGTTGGTTATGCCCGCTGTCAACAATCCGTTTTTTTTCGCATCGGCAATTCCCCCTAAAACGTAAGGTGTCGTACCAGAGGCCGCAATTCCCACCAGTACATCGTTGGAGTTGATATCATGCTCCATCAAATCCTTCCATGCCTGCGCCCCGTCATCTTCCGCATGTTCGACCGACTTTCTAATGGCAATATCGCCCCCGGCAATGAGACCAACTACCCGGGTATGGGGCATTCCGTAGGTCGGTGGTATCTCGGAAGCATCCAAGATTCCCAATCGACCACTGGTACCGGCACCAATATAAAACAATCTTCCGCCCTTGCGGAAACGTTCGGCCAGGGCATCGACCAATTGCGTGATTTGGGGAATGGCCAGGGAAACGGCCTCAGCCACGGTCTTGTCCTCTCGGTTCATAGCACCGAGGATATCAGTGGTATCCATTTGTTCCAGATGGTCATGCTTAGAGGGGGTTTCCGTAATTTTGATATAATCCATGCTTTGTTTTTGCGCTTTATAAGGTTTTCTTTTTGACTCGAATATGGTGTTCAATGGTTTCCGTATCTTCGGCTTGACCCAACTGCATCACAGCAGACGAATATCATGGTCGCGAAAGAGGTTCAAAAGGTTGTTTTCCGGATCCAGCTCTGTTACTATGGTGTTTATGGCATTGATATCACAGGTTTTATACCGATGTTGGGAATTCAATTTTTCGGAAATGCACAAGAGCACCGTCTTCTTAGAGGCCTTGATGACCGCCTTTTTCAATTGTACGATATCCCAATCAAATTCGGTCAATCCATATAGGGAATCGACATATCCCGTACCGATAAAACTATAGTCGACCTTGATTTCCGATAATTGGTGAATGGCGTTGGGGCCAATGGAGATCTGGGCGTCCTTTGAAATGTTTCCCCCAATAAAAATCACTTCCACATTGGGTTTGGCCAACAGTTCAAAGGCAACCGGAAGGCTCAGTGTAAAACAGGTCAGTTGCAAATTGACCGGAAGCAAACGGGCCATTTCAAGGCAAGTGGTGCCCCCATCAATAAAAATAACGCCGCCATCCTTTAGCAGGGACATCGCCTTTTCCGCAATTTTGATTTTCTCATCCAGTGCATAGATATTCTCATTTCTGGCACTATGACTGGTAAATCCCAAAGAAATGGCCCCGCCGTGGACCTTTCGAAGTTTGTTGTCCGCATCGAGCTCTTTGACATCGCGTCGGACCGTATCGATAGAGACATCCAGGGTCTCAGCGATATCGGTCAGGAGTACCCTGTTATGGAGGGCCACCTCGTTTAAAATTGCTCGTTGCCGTTCTTCCTTTAACATAAGACCTGCTTTACCAGAAAGCAAATATAGAAAATAAATCTGTATGCCGTTTTTTACAGTTTTATAGAATTTTAGAATTTGAAATATGTTAAAAAAGCAAAAAACGGCAAAATAAATTGCAAAAAGCTGCAAGTTGTTGATTTTTTACATACATTTGTCCCGTTGAATTAAATTTAAATCACTAAAAAATGGCCGAAGCATCCACAAAACCTAAGATGATGAACTATCCTACCGATGAAGAATCCAAGAAATTTGAAAAAATAAATACCGTTGTCCACAACAGTTCGCAAGAAGCTTCGTTCTTTGTTGCCAACGAGATTGCCGAGCTTATACGCCAACGGCAAAAACAAGGAAAAACGGCCGTATTGGGACTTGCCACCGGATCTACCCCGACCAAGGTCTATGATTTTCTAGTGAAGTTTCACAAGGAAGAAGGGCTGAGCTTCAAAAATGTGATCACCTTCAACCTGGACGAATACTTTCCCATGGAACCGGATTCCATCCACAGCTACGTCCGTTTCATGAACGAACACCTGTTCGACCACATCGATGTCAAAAAAGAGAACATCAATATTCCCGACGGTACTTTGGAAAAAGAGGATGTTCGTGAGTTTTGCAGCGAATACGAACGGAAAATAGAGGCCGCTGGAGGCATTGACATCCAAATCTTGGGTATCGGTAGGACAGGGCATATCGGTTTTAACGAACCGGGGTCTTCCCTTAAAAGCAAGACCCGAATGGTCCGATTGGACCGCGTGACCCGATTGGATGCCGCGAGCGACTTTTTCGGACTGGAAAATGTTCCTTCAAAGGCACTGACAATGGGTGTTGGCTCCATTATGGCGGCCAAGCGCATCATTTTAATGGCTTGGGGAGAGGGCAAGGCGGGAATCATCAAACAGGCAGCCGAAGGCCAGATTCGTGAATCTGTTCCGGCCACTTTCCTACAGCACCATGAGAATTGCGATTTCATCATAGACCATGCCGCTGCATCGGCCCTCACCCGCGTTTGCACACCTTGGTTGACCAGTGAGTGCGATTGGACCGAGAACCTCATCAAAAAGGCCACCATTTGGCTCTCCGAAAAACTCGACAAGGCCATACTAAAACTGACCAACGAAGATTATAACGAACACGGAATGGGGAGCCTCGTGGCCGAGATCGGTTCTGCAGAGCACATTAACCTAAAAGTGTTCAACCACCTACAACGTACGATTACGGGATGGCCCGGCGGAAAGCCAAACGCAGACGATAGCAGCCGTCCGGAACGGAAGGACCCCTATCCAAAAACTTCCCTGATCTTTAGTCCGCACCCCGATGATGATGTCATTTCTATGGGAGGTACCCTATTGCGATTGGTCGACCAGGGCCACGAGGTGCATGTTGCCTATCAGACTTCAGGAAATATAGCGGTATTTGATGACGAAGTAATCCGATTTATGGACTTTGCCACGGACATACAGGAAGGGAATGCCGCGCTTCAGGAGCAATTCAAAGAGGTTAGGGAATTTTTGAGCAATAAATCCCCCGGAGAAGTCGATAGCCCCGAAATACAACAGTTCAAAGGACTGATCAGGAAAGGAGAGGCACTGGCCGCTTGCCGCTATTGCGGAGTTGCCGAAAAAAATGCACACTTTCAAAACCTACCGTTTTATGAAACGGGAACGGTAAAGAAAAACCCGCATTCCGAGGCGGATGTGCAGTTGACCTACGATCTTTTGCAAAAGGTAAGACCGCACCAGATCTTTGCGGCGGGAGATCTTTCGGATCCCCATGGTACCCACCGGGTGTGTCTCCAGATCATTTATGAAGCTGTCGATCGTTTGGTCAAGGAAGGAGCCGATTGGATCGACGATTGCTACCTTTGGTTGTATCGGGGCGCATGGCAGGAATGGGACATAGCCGATATGGAAATGACCGTTCCCATCGGCCCCAAAGACATGCAACGGAAGAAGAATGCCATATTCAAGCACCAATCCCAAAAGGATGCCGCCATGTTTCCGGGAAATGACGAAAGGGAATTTTGGCAGCGGGCGGAACAGCGCAACAAGGAAACGGCCCGAAAGTACAATGCACTTGGTATGGCGGAGTACGAGGCCATGGAAGGATTTGTGCGGTACATATTCAATTAAGGGCCATCCAAACTTCAAGATAAAAGAATGAATGTAGCGGTAGCCCAATTTCAACCCAAAGATGGGGACAAGGAGTACAACCTTTCCGTGATAAGGGAACTGACAAAAAGGGCCAAAACGGAAGGGGCCGATGTCATCAGCTTCCATGAAATGTGTGTTACCGCATATACATTTACAAAAGATCTCGGGCTGGAGGAAATCACGGAGCTTGCCGAGAACGTCCCCAATGGGGAGAGCACTCGGCAGCTGATCCAGATCTCGACCGAATTTGATATCCCTATCCTGGCCGGTTTGGTGGAAAAGGATCAAAATGCCATCTACAATACCTATCTCTGTGTCACAAAAGATGGGGTCTTGGCCAAGTACCGCAAACTGCATCCTTTTATCAGCAAACACATGTCCCCGGGCAATGAATATGTAGTGTTCGATCTTTTGGGATGGAAATGCGGGATTTTGATCTGTTATGACAACAATGTGGTTGAAAACGTAAGGGCCACGGCTATTTTGGGAGCAGAGGTAATCTTTGCGCCCCACGTAACCGGCTGTACACCCTCCGCAATGCCAGGAAGAGGCTATGTCGACCACAAACTATGGGAAAACAGGAAAAACGACCCCGTTTCGCTGCGCCTTGAATTTGACGGCCCCAAAGGGAGAAGATGGCTAATGCGATGGTTGCCGGCAAGGGCCTATGACAATGGCGTGTACTACGCGTTCACCAACCCCATAGGGTATGATGGGGAGCATCTAAAAAATGGCAATGCCATGGTCATCGACCCATTCGGGGAAGTACTGTCTGAAGTGAGGACCTTTGACGATGCCATTGCGATTTCAAAAATATGCAAGGACAAAATACCGCTTTCGGGAGGTTGGCGATATAAAAATGCAAGAAGGCCCGAGTTGTACAGAGAAATCATCGGACAGCCACATCAACCCCATCTAAAACCCGTTTGGATGTCTATGGAAAAATAGACGTTACCCCTTTTGGACCAATGATAAAAAAAATCTGTTTTCTTTTGGTGTTCGGGGCTACTTCCTGTGGCGTCTTTAAGCCTATCCCCCAACCCAAGACAGAATTCAGGGGTGTATGGATCGCCACCGTGGTGAACATCGATTGGCCGAAAAATGGAAAGGACGCCGTCGAAAAACAAAAAGCGGATTATTTGGCCATCCTGGATTTCTACAAAAATCTGAATTTCAATGCGGTTATCGTGCAGATACGGGATGCGGGAGATGCCTTTTATAGGTCCACCTATGCCCCTTGGTCCCGTTTTTTGACGGGAAAAGAGGGCGAGGCCCCCAAGACGAAAGGGGATCTGCTCCCCTGGATGATCAATGAAGCCCACGGGCGGGGTATGGAATTCCATGCTTGGCTCAACCCCTATCGCGCCACCTTTGACCTAAGAACGGAAATCTTGAGCCCCATCCACGATTTCCACCTCCATCCCGAATGGATGATCAAATACGGCGAAAAGTTCTATTATGATCCCGGTTTGCCGCAGGTCAGAAATCGTATGGTTCAAATTATCGACGAACTGGTCACCGCATATGACATTGATGCCATTCATTTCGACGATTATTTCTATCCCTATACTATCAGGGACGAGGTCTTCCATGATTCCCTGTCCTATACCTACCATCGCTTGCCCGATCAGTCCCTGGAAGATTGGAGAAGGAGCAATATCGATTCCCTGGTCCAAAACACCCATAAGGTGGTAAAATCAAAAAAACCCTGGGTACAGTTGGGAATAAGTCCGTTCGGGGTTTGGAAGAACAACACCACGGACCCAAGGGGCTCGGATACCAAAGCCGGCCAGACCACCTACGAAGATCTTTACGCGGATCCGTTACTGTGGATGGAAAAAGGTTGGTTGGACTACCTCGTTCCCCAGGTATATTGGAGTATGGACCTCCCAGTGGCTTCACATAAAAAGATTGTGGGTTGGTGGGCCATGAACGCCACCAATACGAATCTGTACATCGGAAACGGCACCTACAAAATCCGGAACAACGGCGACACCGCCTGGGACGATAAAAAGGAACTTCCCGACCAACTGAACTTGGCCAGACATACGGACGAGGTCATGGGCAACGTATTCTTCAGTGCAAAAAGCCTGATGGGAAAGCATCGCGATGTAGTCGATTTTATGAAAAGAAAATACTACAAAAGGGCAGCCCTACCCCCTATTTCGCCCCACATCACTGGCTCCGCAGTAGGATCCCCGGAACTTGTGTCATCGCAACAGGACAAGGATTCCATCCAATTCCATTTCAATTCGTTGGAAGGGCACCGCTATGTACTGGCCTATCCCTCTGGAAAAAGAGAAAAAAGCGATTATCCCATTAAAAGGCTTTTGCTAAAAAAACCCATTTACCAAGGGAACCGTGTATCGCTGCCTATCGATGGGTTGATGGGCAAGAACCATATCGCCCTTACCTTTATCGATTTTTACGGAAGGGAATCCACTCCTATAGTAGTACATTTGAACCAATCAAAACCATATGATACAGAAAAATAAATGGGCCTGGGCCTGGGTCCCCGTGCTCTATTTTACCCAAGGCCTGCCCTACGTACTGGTGGTGGCCGTATCGGTTATCATGTACAAGAAACTAGGGGTCAGCAACGCGGATATAGGGCTGTACACCAGTTGGCTGTACCTGCCCTGGGTGATCAAGCCCTTGTGGAGTCCGTTTGTGGATTTGAAAAGCACCAAGCGCAACTGGTTCTTGCTCATGCAATTGATTGTGTCATTAGCATTGTTGGGGGTCGGGCTCACCTTGCCCACGAATATCTTTTTTGTCACTTCCCTGGCCTGTTTTTGGATGGCGGCCTTTGCCTCGGCCACCAACGATATTGCTGCGGACGGTTACTATATGATAGGACTTACGGAGGAGAAACAGTCTTTTTTCGTGGGGCTTAGAAGCACCTTCTATAAACTATCCACCGTCACCGGACAGGGCCTTTTGGTCATTTTGGCCGGTTTTCTGGAAAATCATTTTGGCGATAATACCAAAGCATGGTCCTACACCATGATATGCGCCGCCTTTTTAATGCTATTGCTCACCCTATCCAATTTTTTTGTTACCCCAAAATTTGAAACTTCCCGGGCAATCGCCCTGGACAAACCAAAGAGTTTTTTGGAAGTCTTCGTTTCCTTTTTTAAAAAACCCGGTATTTGGTTGGCATTGGCCTTCATTCTGCTTTTCAGATTGGGCGAGTCACAGCTGGTCAAAATGGCTGCTCCCTTTTTACTCGACCCCGTCGCTGAAGGCGGATTGGGGTATTCAACATCGGAAGTCGGTACGATCTACGGAACCATCGGCGTGATCATGCTCACGGTCGGCGGGATTCTCGGGGGAATTCTTATTTCCAAACACGGACTAAAAAAATGGATGCTGCCCATGTTGCTTGCCCTAAACGCACCCAATGCCCTGTACGCCCTGTTGGCACTGACCAAGACCACGAGCATCATAGCGGTAACGGGAACCGTGATGATCGAGCAATTCGGTTATGGTTTTGGTATTGCTGGCTTCATGGTCTATCTCATCTACATCGCGGAGGGAAAGTCCAAAACCTCGCACTATGCGATTGCCACCGGCTTCATGGCCCTGGGCATGATGCTACCAGGGCTTATTAGCGGTTTCATGCAAGAGTGGTTGGGTTACGGCGGCTTTTTTGTATGGGTCGTGATTGCCGCTTTTCCGGCCATTCTACTATTAAAATATATTTCCTATCCGGCCGATTTTGGCAAAGCGAAAAATGAAGATGTGGAACATGTTTGATTACCAAAGGAAGAAGACCGACCTCAGCCTTTTCGAAAAAGTGGGCCAACTGTTTATGCCCGCAGCCTTTGTCAACGATACCGAGGCCGAAGTTCGGGAATTGGAAAAGCAGATTCGGGAACAACATGTGGGCGGGCTCTGCTTTTTCCATAGCCGCGCAAGTGCGGCCACCAACTATGAGGGAAAAAAGGAAGTCGTTTACAATGCAAGGAGTTTTGACACCCTCAGAAACCTTATCGTTCGCTATCAACGGGCGGCCAAGTACCCCCTATTGATCGCTATCGATGCCGAATGGGGGTTGGCCATGCGTATTGAAAATACGCCCCAGTACCCCTACGCCATCACATTGGGAGCGGTCCAAGACCATCCCGAGCTCCTTTATGAGGTAGGAAAAAACATTGCCCGGGACTGTAGGGCCGCGGGCATACATTGGAATTTGGCCCCCGTGGTCGATATCAACAACAATCCGGACAATCCGGTCATTGGTTACCGTTCCTTTGGCGAGGATAAATGGGAGGTGGCCCAAAAGGCACTGGCTTTTGTCAAAGGAACCCAGAGCGAAGGGGTTTTGACCAGTATCAAGCACTTTCCAGGGCATGGGGATACGGCCGTTGATTCGCACTTGGGACTCCCGTTGATCGACAAATCCAAAGAAGCACTGTTGGACAATGAACTCCATCCTTTCCAACGACTGATCGATGAGGGGGTCGATTCGGTAATGGTGGGGCATTTGTCCGTACCTTCCCTGGCGGCGGGAAAATTGATTTCCTCCAGTATTTCCAAAGATATTATCAAAGGGGTTTTAAGAAATGAAATGGGCTTCGAAGGGGTGGTCATTTCCGATGCGCTCAATATGCACGCCGTGTCAAGGGAATACCCTGTCAAAGGGGAACTGGAATGGTTGGCATTTGACGCGGGGAACGATGTGCTCTGCTTTGCGGAACATACGCGGGAGGGCATCGCGACCATTCTTCAAAAAGCGACCGAAGCACAGATCAATGAAAGCTTTGAGCGCGTATGGGCCCTTAAGGAAAAAGCAATGGGGAACCCTGGGGGCAAAACGGTCCCGACTTTGTCGGATGCCGATAGTTTGAACGCAAGACTCGCCCGGGAGTGCTTGACCCGTTTAGTGGGAAAAGCGTCGGACTTGGTCGATTTTAAAAGTAAGGGGTTTGTTGGATTGTCCATGGTCCAAAGCGGGGAAAATCCTTTTTTTGCCTCTATTCGCACAAAAAAAGCTTTTCCGGGAATTTCCAACACCGATTATACCCTTTCGGAACTTGAAAACCGGCTAAAAAGTGAAGCCAATATCCTTTTGGCACTCTATCCACCGCAGGTAAAGCCTACGGCCAACTTTGGCCTTTCGGCCACCGAACTGAACTTTATAAACTCGCTTTTGGAGACAAAAAACGTGGTGCTTTATCTTTTTGGGAATCCATATGTCCTTAAGCTTTTAAATATTGGAACGACCCGGACCACGGTTGTTGCGTATCAAAATTTGGAGGCGTTCCAACACCTTGCCGCTGAGCATTTTTTGGGTAATTTTAAGGCCAAGGGGAAACTCCCCGTCCAGACAAAAAACAAGCTGCCAAATGAGTGATGGGATACTAGCCTCCTGGAGAAAGAATGCCGACGAATGGGTGCGCGTCTTAGCCGCGGACCGCATTCCGTCCCGACGGCATACGAACAGGGCCATCCTGGAAGTGATCAAAGCCCAGGCCGCCGATAACGTACTGGATTGTGGCTGTGGGGAAGGATGGTTGACACGGGCCATCTCCGACATGGGAAAGACCGCTGTCGGTACCGATGCCATCGACACCCTTATAGAACATGCGGAGAAAACCGGCAAAGGGCAATACCACCAACTCAGTTATGAAACAATCATGGAAGGCACCCTCATTCCTGGAAACCCCTTCGACCTAGCGGTATTCAACTTTTCGCTATACTTGGAGGATGGGGTGATTCCCTTGCTGAAAAGCATTAAGAAAATGCTGATGGAAAACGGGAAGATCCTCGTTCAGACCCTGCATCCTTTTTTCCTGATGCAGCAAGGGTTGGACTATCGGAGCCAATGGATCTCGGATTCTTGGAAGGGATTGCCCGGAAATTTTGAGGATGGGCACCCCTGGTACGCCCGGACCTTCGAAGATTGGCACCAGGTTTTTACCGATTGCGGACTCCGCCCCAAAACTGTCAAAGAAGTTTCCAACGAACATGGAGAACCCCTCTCGGTACTCTTTGTCCTAACCCAATAAGATATGAAAAAGTACAAAGTCATCGGTCTAATGTCGGGCACCTCCTTGGATGGCTTGGACCTCGCCTATTGTCATATCTGGAAGATGGATGATACGTGGGAGTTTGAAATCAAGGAAACCAAAAGTATTTCCTATTCTCCAGAAATGCGGGCCGAGTTGAAGGGATCTATTTTTCTTTCGGCAGATGGACTGCTCTCATTAAACAATGGCTATGGGACCTGGTTGGGCGAACAGGTGAAGCGATTTATCAGGCAAAGGTCCCTGGCCGTGGATTGCATCGCCAGTCACGGCCATACCACACATCACCAACCGGAAAGCGGGCTTACCTATCAAATAGGGTCCGGACAGCATTTGGCAAATGCCAGCGGCCATAAGGTAGTCTGTGATTTTAGGACCAACGACGTCGCTTTGGGCGGGCAGGGCGCTCCTTTGGTGCCCATTGGCGACAGCCTGTTCTTTGGGCAGTACAGCTTCTGTCTCAACCTTGGGGGTATCAGCAATGTATCCTTTGAGTCAAAGGGAAAGCGTATTGCCTACGACATAGGCCTGGCCAATATGATTCTGAACCACATCACCCGAAAAATCGGTATGGACTATGATGCGGGTGGAAAAATGGCCCGAAGCGGTACCTTGAACCCCGATATGTTGCGGCGGCTCAATTCGCTCGAATATTATCTGCTTCCCCATCCGAAGTCTATCGGCTACGAATGGTTTGTGGAAGAGGTAGCGCCCATAGTGGACAGCACGGATGACAGCACGGAAAATTTGCTCCATACCGCCATCCACCATATCTGTGAAAAAGTCGCCCTACAAATCGACCGGAACGTCAAAAAAGCATACCGGACCCTATTTGTGACCGGAGGAGGGGCATTGAACGAATTTCTAATTGAGACTTTACAGGAAAAGTTGGGGACGGGGACCAAGGTGGTCACTCCGTCCAAAACCCTTATCGAATTCAAGGAAGCTTTGGTCTTCGCCTTGATGGGGGTATTGCGGCTAGAACAGGAAATCAACGTTCTCCGTTCGGTCACCGGGGCAAAAAGAGATTCTTCAAGTGGTGTTTTGTACCTGCCCAATTGAAGTTTACGGTACAAATGCCTATATTGGAATTCAAAGAACGAACAACATAGACCAGAACATCTAATACAACCAAAAAATGTCAGACAAACAAAAAAAAGCATCGGCCTACTGGAGGGAAAACGTCCGCTATCTCTTTATTCTACTATCCATTTGGTTCGTTGTCTCCTACGGGGCGGGAATCCTTTTCAAAGATGCCCTCAATACTATAAAAATTGGTGGTTTCGAGCTTGGTTTCTGGTTTGCCCAGCAAGGTTCCATCTATGTTTTTGTTATTCTCATTTTTGTCTACGTACGGCTTATGAACAAACTGGACAAGAAATACGGCTTTGACGAATAGATTTACCAACCTTTAACCAAAAAATAATATGACTGTTCAAACATGGACGTACATTCTAGTCGGAATCACATTTGCACTATACATCGGTATTGCCATTTGGTCCCGGGCAGGTTCTACCAAAGAGTTTTATGTGGCCGGTGGGGGCGTTTCCCCTTTGGCCAACGGAATGGCCACAGCAGCGGACTGGATGTCGGCGGCGTCATTTATCTCCATGGCGGGAATCATTGCCTTTGCCGGTTATGACGGTTCCGTATATCTGATGGGCTGGACGGGGGGCTATGTGCTCCTTGCCCTGCTTTTGGCCCCTTATCTTCGAAAGTTCGGGAAATTTACCGTACCCGACTTCATTGGGGACCGTTACTATTCCAAGACCGCGCGGATCGTTGCCGTGATCTGTGCCCTAATCGTTTCGTTTACCTATGTGGCCGGTCAAATGCGGGGGGTCGGGGTCGTTTTCTCACGGTTCTTGGAAGTGGACATCAACACCGGGGTGGTCATCGGTATGGTGATCGTTCTGTTCTATGCCGTCTTGGGCGGAATGAAAGGCATCACCTATACACAAGTGGCCCAATACTGCGTTTTGATCTTTGCCTTTATGGTGCCCGCAATTTTTATTTCCATCCAAATGACGGGGAATCCGGTTCCCCAGTTGGGCATGGGTTCCACCATGAACGATGGATCGGGAGTGTATTTGTTGGATAAATTGAATGGCCTCTCCACCCAACTCGGGTTCGCCGAGTATACGTCAGGGTCCAAAAGCACCATGGACGTTTTTGCGATTACCTTGGCCCTTATGGTAGGGACGGCCGGGCTTCCGCATGTTATCGTCCGTTTCTTTACGGTGAAACGGGTAAGGGATGCGCGCAAGTCTGCGGGACTGGCCCTTCTGTTAATCGCCATTTTATACACGACCGCTCCCGCCGTTGCCGTGTTCGCAAGGACCAATATGATCAATACGGTGAGCGATCAGGAGTATGCCGAGATGCCGGAGTGGTTCAAAAACTGGGAGGAAACCGGTCTACTAAAATTCAACGACAAGAACGGGGACGGAAAAATTCAATATGTGGCCGATGGGAAGCGCAACGAACTGGTGGTGGACAGGGACATCATGGTGTTGGCCAATCCAGAGATCGCGAACCTTCCGGCCTGGGTCATTGCCCTGGTAGCGGCAGGTGGACTGGCGGCCGCATTATCTACCGCTGCAGGATTGCTTCTGGTCATTTCTTCCTCGGTGTCCCATGATTTGATCAAAAAGGTATTCGTGCCCAATATCACCGAAAAAGGGGAACTTTGGGCAGCAAGGGCAGCGGCCACAGTGGCGGTGGTGATCGCTGGCTACTTTGGCATCAATCCGCCCGGTTTTGTTGCGGCGGTGGTGGCCCTGGCCTTCGGACTGGCCGCTGCATCGTTCTTTCCAGCGATCGTCCTGGGAATCTTTTATAAAAAAATGAACAAGGAGGGTGCCATTGCGGGCATGATCGTGGGTATTTCCCTAATGCTGTTTTACATGCTGAAATTTAAGTTTGGCATTTTTGACGGGGGAAAGGAAGCCGTGGCCGGTTTGAGCCAAGATTGGTGGTTTGGCATCTCCCCGGAAGGATTTGGAACAATCGCCATGCTTGTAAACTTCGCGGTATCGATCATCGTGATGCAATTTACCGAAGCGCCCCCCAAAGCGGTGCAGGAGATTGTGGAGGACATTCGGATTCCCAGCGGTGCCGGAGAGGCCTCCGAACATTGAATTTTTGATTAATTTTAAGTACAAAGCATATAAAACATGAGCAATTACCATATTAAACACTTAGAGGAGTACTATCAGGTTTATCGAAAGTCGGTCCGGAACCCTGAGGGATTTTGGGAAGAAATCGCGGAGGAACATTTTATCTGGAGAAAAAAATGGGACAACGTACTGAGCTGGGATTTTACCAAACCGGAAATCAAATGGTTCGAGGGGGCCCGGCTCAATATAACAGAAAACTGCATCGACCGGCATTTGCCCACGCGGGGCAACAAAACTGCCATTCTCTTCGAACCCAATGATCCAAAAGAAGAAGCCGAACATATCACCTACCGGCAATTGCACGAACGGGTATGTCGAATGGCAAATGTACTGGTTGAAAAGGGCATAAAAAAAGGAGATCGCGTCTGCATCTACCTCCCGATGATTCCGGAATTGGCCATCTCCGTTTTGGCCTGTGCCCGTGTGGGCGCCATACATTCTGTAGTATTTGCGGGGTTCTCGGCCAATGCACTCTCCACTCGAATCAACGATTCGGACTGTAAAATGGTCATCACTTCCGACGGCTCCTATCGCGGGGCCAAGACCATTGACCTGAAGGGAATTGTGGACAAGGCCCTGGAGAGCTGTCCCGGTGTCGCATCGGTATTGGTCGCCAAGCGGACTGGGTCCGATATCAATATGATCGATGGAAGGGATCAGTGGTTGCAACCCTTGCTGGATGATGCCTATGCGGACTATGTGGCCCAGGTAATGGATGCCGAAGACCCTCTTTTTATCCTTTATACCTCTGGATCTACAGGAAAACCCAAGGGGATGGTCCACACCACAGCGGGATATATGGTGTACACCGCCTATACTTTTAAAAATGCCTTTCAATACAGGGAAGAGGACGTGTATTGGTGCACGGCCGATATTGGATGGATCACAGGACATTCCTATATCATCTATGGACCGCTTGCCAACGGGGCCACCACCCTAATGTTCGAAGGGGTTCCCTCCTATCCGGACTTCGGAAGGTTTTGGCAGGTTGTTGAAAAGCACAAGGTAAATCAGTTTTATACCGCACCCACGGCCATAAGGGCCTTGGCCAAGGAAAACCTGGACTTTGTGGAACAGTACGATCTTTCAAGCCTGAAAGTACTGGGTTCGGTCGGTGAACCCATTAACGAGGAAGCTTGGCACTGGTACAATAACAATATCGGCAAAAAAAACAGTCCCATCATCGACACATGGTGGCAAACGGAGACCGGGGGCATCATGATCACCCCGATTCCCTACGTTACCCCAACGACGCCGACCTATGCGACGCTTCCCTTCATAGGCGTACAACCGGCCTTAATGGATGAAGATGGTAAGGAGATAATAGGGAACCAGGTCGATGGGAGACTATGCATCAAATTCCCATGGCCCTCTATGGCGCGGACCATTTGGGGCGACCATGGTCGATACAAGGACACGTATTTTTCTGCCTATAAAAACAATTATTTCACCGGGGACGGCGCCCTTCGCGATGCCGTAGGTTACTACCGGATCACGGGACGCGTGGACGACGTCATTATTGTATCGGGCCATAACTTGGGCACTGCGCCCATCGAAGATTCCATAAACGAGCATCCTGCAGTAGCGGAGTCCGCCATCGTGGGCTTCCCTCACGATGTCAAAGGGAATGCGCTCTATGGGTATGTAATCCTAAAGGAAACAGGGGAAAGCAGAGATCGGGACAACCTGCGCAAGGAAATCAACCAACAGATTACGGAGCAGATCGGACCTATTGCCAAATTGGATAAGATCCAATTCGTACCAGGCCTCCCCAAGACGCGGAGTGGTAAGATCATGAGACGTATCCTTAGAAAAATTGCTTCAAAGGACACCTCCAACTTGGGCGATACCAGTACATTGCTGAACCCCGAGGTGGTAAAGGACATCATGGACAACGCTTTGTAGGTACCATCCCATAGTGGAGCACTGTCGAAATGGGAAAACAAAGGCAAGGTCCGCCCGCCGGGGCGACCTGCGCCTTCCGATCACCGGCTCAGCTCACCAGCTACCACGGCCCTCCTGCTGAAAAGGATGAAAATTCCCAGGGAAAGCAATCCGCAGACCGCCAATCCGGCAAAAAGCGGCCAGACCGTTTCTATGACAAAGCTGCCGATATAAGCGGCAATGGGAATCGACAAAATTGTGGATACAAAACCGGTGATGGCGGCCCCGATACCCGCGATATGCCCTATGGGTTCCATGGCAATGGAGCGGAAATTCCCCCACATAAAACCCAAACAAAAGAATTGCGGCGCTAGGAAAAGCAACAATATCGGAAGGCCCGGATTCGGGGAGTTCCAAAATAGTAAAGCGTATAGAATGGCAATGCCGCTAAAACAGATCAGGGCCATGAATGAAAGCTTCCGCATTCCGAACCGGAGGACCAAGGTACCGTTCAAAAAGGTGGATGAGCCGATGGAAATGGCCAGTCCGGCAAATATATACGGGAATTCCTCCACCAATCCGTATTGGTTTTCAAAGACATGTTGCGAAGCGCTCAAATATACCAGAAATGCCCCCGTAACGAAACCGGAAATAATGGTAAAGGCCATGGTTTCACGATACTTGAGCAATTCCTTCAAGCCGTCTAAAAAAACATATTTCGAAAAGGGGATCTTGTATTCGGGTTTAAGCGTTTCGGCCTGTCGCTTCCAAAACCAGATGCAGACCACCAGACCAAAAAGCAGTTGCAGGTAGAAAATGCCCTTCCACCCAAAGCCATCCATGATCAACTTTCCAATGGCCGGAGCCACCACCGGGACCAAAATAAAAAATGCGGTCACGAACGACATCACCTTGGCCATATAATCGCCCTCGTAGGTATCCCGGATAATGGATATGGTGATCGTTCTCGGTGCGGATAGGCCAATGCCCTGTAGCACCCGACCAAAGAGCATCCATTCCAAAGAAGGGGCCGCCACACAAATGATACTGGCCAGTACAAAGGTGGCAAAGCCGAGATATACGATGGGTTTTCGTCCGAAACTGTCCGACAAGGGACCAAAAAACAGTTGCCCCACGCCCAAGCCCAGAAAAATCATCGTAATGAGCCATTGGTTGTCCGTGGGATCCAAACTATTGACCGCGATACCAATGTGCGAAATGGCGGGGAGCAGCGCATCAATAGCCAACGCAACGATGGACATCAAAGCCGCCATAAGAGCCACAAATTCAAAGTTGGGCTTTGTTTTTTGATTTTGCATTCGGCAAAAATAGGTATATGTCGCGCAAAGTGGGCCATAAAACATTCCATTTATGGGATAAATATTGCATTGCCGTTCAAATCGCTATTTTTGTCCAAAATAGTCAGTATGTTGATCATAGGAATTGCGGGGGGGACCGGTTGTGGGAAGACCACGGTGGTAAACCAGATCATCGACGAATTGCCCCCCGGCGAAGTGGGTGTGATCTCCCAGGATTCGTATTATAACGATCTTTCCCATTTGACCTTGGAGGAACGTAGAAAAATCAACTTCGATCATCCCAAGTCAATAGATTTTGGGCTTTTGGAGTCCCATCTAACCCAATTAAAAAATGAAAAACCGATCGAACAGCCGGTCTATTCCTTTTTAGAATGCAACCGGACCAAAAAGACGATTCCTACCCGCCCGAGCAAGGTAATGATCGTCGAGGGCATCCTGATCTTGACCAATGCCCGGATCCGCGAGATGTTCGACATCAAAATCTTCGTTCATGCCGATTCCGATGAACGACTGATCCGAAGGTTAAAGCGCGATGTGAACGAACGCGGCTGGAACCTGGACGAGACATTGCATAAATACCAGACCAATATCAAGCCCATGCACGAGCAGTTCATAGAGCCTACCAAGGAATATGCCGATATTATCATTCCCAACAATAAGTACAACACGGTGGCCGTTGATATCGTACGCACCATCATCAACGAAAAATTAGCATAGCTTCCCATGGGTTTAAAAGATTTGAAAAAGCAGAAGTGGTTCCATGTCCTGACAAATATGTACGTTTTGGTCCTGACCGCTTTTGTTGTATGGATGCTGTTCTTTGATACGAATTCGCTGCTCATTCACCTGGAGCTAAAAAAGGAAATCAAAAAACTGGAGAAGCAGCAAGAATTCCTAAAAGAGAAAATTACCGAGGATAAGATTATTATTGAACGACTTTCGGATCCCGAAGAACTTGAAAAATTTGCAAGGGAACGCTATTACCTCAAAAAAAAGAACGAGGAGATCTATCTGATCGAGTACGAGGACAGTTTGCGCTTAAAGGCAAAGAAAAAAGAGTAGTTGCCCACCGTTCTTTTGCCCAAGGGCCCCGTAGCGACCTATACGGGGGTTTCACCATAGGGGCGGGACGCCCCATTAATCCGGAATCCGAAACCAAATACTCGAAACCTCAAACCTCCAAATTTCTTTAACTTACTTTAACACAGCACGGTACAGTTATTCACTTCATGTTAACAAATTCCGTTTTTTGGCGTCGTAAATAATCGTATTTTTACCCCCTAACGTACTTGGATAATGGGCAAGATCATTGCGATTGCAAATCAGAAAGGAGGGGTAGGGAAAACCACAACGACGGTCAACCTGGCCGCTTCCTTGGGCGTGTTGGAAAAAAAGGTCCTATTGATCGATGCAGATCCCCAGGCAAATGCCACCTCCGGCCTTGGTGTCGATGTCGAAGGTATCGAATATGGCACCTACCAATTGTTGGAACATACCAAAACGGCAAGGGAAACCATCATCGGTACCGATTCCCCAAATGTAGACCTCATTCCCGCACATATAGATCTGGTGGCCATTGAAATAGAACTGGTAGACAAGGACCGACGCGAATACATGATGAAGCAGGCCATTGCCGACCTTCGCGACACCTATGATTATATATTGATCGATTGCGCCCCGTCCTTAGGGCTTCTCACCTTGAATGCACTTACAGCGGCGGATTCCGTGATCATTCCTATCCAATGCGAATATTTTGCTTTGGAAGGGCTTGGAAAACTATTGAACACCATTAAAAGTGTGCAGAAAATACACAATCCCGATTTGGACATTGAGGGCATGCTGCTGACCATGTTCGATTCCAGGCTGCGCCTGTCCAATCAGGTGGTCGAAGAAGTGCGCAAGCATTTTGCGGATATGGTCTTTAACACCATTATACAACGAAACGTAAGGCTGAGCGAAGCCCCTAGTTATGGCGAGAGCATTATAAAATATGATGCTAGCAGCAAGGGTGCTGAAAATTACCTGAACCTCGCCAATGAAATGGTAACGCGAAACAAGGAGAAAGTATAATGGCGAAGGCAACCAAAAAACAGGCGTTGGGGCGCGGGCTGTCCGCTCTATTGAAAGACCCTGAAAACGACATCCAGTCCGCATCCGATAAAAATGCGGACAAAGTGGTCGGCAATATCGTGGAATTGGATTTGGATGCCATTGAGGTGAACCCGTTCCAGCCCCGTTCCAATTTCAACGATGAAACCCTGCAAGAGCTGGCCTCCAGTATCAAGGAACTTGGGGTCATCCAGCCCATCACCGTTCGCAAGGTGGATTTCAATCGGTACCAGTTGGTCTCCGGGGAAAGAAGGTTCCGGGCATCCAAGCGCATCGGTCTGGGGACCATCCCTGCCTATATTCGAATTGCAAACGATCAGGAATCCTTGGAAATGGCCCTGGTGGAGAACATCCAACGCCAAGATCTAGATCCCATTGAAATTGCACTTTCCTATCAACGCCTGATCGACGAAATAGCACTGACGCAAGAAAAATTGAGTGATCGCGTGGGCAAAAAAAGGTCAACGATCACGAATTACCTGCGGTTATTGCGCTTGGATCCCATTATTCAAACCGGTATCCGTGATGGCTTTGCCACCATGGGCCACGGCAGGGCCCTGGTAAACATAGAAAAAAAAGAAGATCAGATCGCACTTTATGAGCGTATCGTGGGCGAAAACCTTTCGGTCCGGGAAACCGAGCGCTCCGTAAAGGCCTATCACGAAGCTCCTGGTGTGGAAGGCAGTACGGTAAAAAAACCGCTCCGTCCAAAATTTGTCAAAAAGGGCATCGGGGAACTTACCGACCACCTTTCCGTAAAAGTTGGGGTCCAGACTTCCGAAAAAGGAAAAGGCAAAATAACCATCCCGTTTCATACCGAAGAGGAGTTCAAACGGATCAAAAAACTGATCTTAGGTGGCTAAAAACCTATATACAATTTTCTTTTTGTTGCTTTTTTCCCTTGCTGGCCAGGCACAAGAGGAAAAACCAAAAGACCGGGAATTGGACTCCCTACGGACCGATCTAAAAGAACAGAACGTCGTGGTGGTCGACTCGATCGTCAAAAAACGCAGGCCCATCAATCCATTGGCACCCAGTAAGGCGGCATTCTATTCGGCAGTGTTTCCCGGTTTGGGCCAAATTTACAACAAACGATATTGGAAAGTGCCCCTTGTATATGGGGCCATCGGGGCAGGAATTTATGTGTACACCTGGAACAACGATCGGTACGATCGTTTCCGCACGGCATTTAAAAGAAGACAGGCCGGGTTTACGGATGATGAATTTTACGACTTTCGGACACCCGATGACGGTGTGCTTCCCGATGAACCGGATCTTTCCCTTGATGCCCTGCAAGACGGTCAGGAACGCTATCAAAGGGACCGTGATCTGGCTTTGGTGGTGACCATAGGCCTGTATATCCTGAACATTGTGGACGCCAACGTCGATGCGCATTTGAAACAGTTCAACATCGATGACGATCTGAGTTTTGAGGCACAGCCCTATTTACAGGTCCACCCCGTTTCGGGCGACCCCAACTATGGGATGGCCTTGGTGGTAAGGTTTTAAATTGGGACCAAAGAAAGGAAAATAGCATATAGGTTTATGAAAATAGGATTATTCGGTTACGGGAAAATGGGTAAAATGATCGAGCAGATCGCTGAATCCAGAGGTCATCGAATCGTGGCCAAAATCGATGTTGGCGTTACGGATATCGATTATGGCCAAATGGACGTGGCCATCGACTTCAGCACACCGGATGCCGCTTTTGGGAATATTAGCGGTTGTTTCGAGCATGCCGTTCCCGTCATATCCGGGACCACTGGATGGCTCAATGATTACGGGGCAGCCCTAAGTCTGTGTACGGAAAAAAAAGGGGCGTTCATCTACGCCTCCAATTTTAGCCTTGGGGTCAATATCTTTTTTGAACTGAACACCTATCTGGCAAAAATGATGAAGGGCTTAAGCCAGTACCAAGTACGGATGGAGGAGATCCACCACACCCAAAAATTGGACGCCCCCAGCGGTACGGCCATTTCGTTGGCGGAAGGCATCATGGAGCAGACCGAATACAAGGGTTGGGTGTTGGGAGAAGCTGGAAAAGATGAGATTCCCATTTATTCCAAACGCATGGGCACCGTTCCCGGTACCCATGGCATCGATTATGAAAGTGCGGTGGACAACATTGAAATAAAGCATACGGCCCTCAATCGGGAGGGGTTTGCCTTGGGCGCCGTAATCGCCGCCGAATGGATCGTAGGGAAAACGGGCGTTTTCAGCATGAAGGACGTACTTGGGCTCTAAATCATCAAAGCCCAAAATTGAACGGGACGCTTGAATTTGTGCTTGTACGGTACAAGCCCATAATTGAATAACTTAGCAAAGAACTAGTAACTAGCGATATGAACGGAACACAGTGGATCATTTTTATGCTCGTTGTACAGGTCATCCATTTTTTGGGAACTTGGAAACTCTATGTAAAAGCGGGAAGAAAGCCTTGGGAAGCAGCCATTCCCGTTTATAATGCAATCGTATTGATGAAGATCATCAATCGTCCAAAATGGTGGGTGCTGTTGTTGTTCATTCCCATTATCAATCTATTGATGTTCCCCGTGGTCTGGGTGGAGACCATGCGAAGTTTTGGCAGGAACAAACTCGGGGAAACCTGGGCCGTCATCCTAAGCTTGGGATTTTATATTTATTATGTAAACTATGCCATGGATGTTACCTACATCCAAAATCGCAGTTTGCACCCGAGATCGGCAGTTGGGGAATGGGTCAGCTCCATCGTCTTCGCCATCGTGGCGGCCACTTTGGTGCACACCTATTTTATCCAGCCCTATGTCATTCCCACAGGTTCGTTGGAAAGGACCCTGCGGATCGGGGATCTGCTTTTCGTAAGCAAGTTCCACTATGGTGCGCGCGCACCGATGACCACGGTCGCGGCCCCCATGGTACATGACACGCTTCCCCTTATTGGTACAAAATCGTATCTGAACAAACCACAACTGCCCTACTTCAGATTACCGGGGTTCAAAAAAATTGAGCGAAACGAAATCGTGGTCTTCAGCTGGCCGGCAGATACGGTGTATCGCTTTTTCAGAAAGGAAAAAGGGGTCAAAAAACCCATAGATAAAAAGTCCAATTACGTCAAGCGATGTGTGGGACTTCCCGGAGATTCCCTACAGGTGATCAATGGGTATGTCTTCGTCAACGGAAAACAATTGGAACTCCCCGATCGTGCGAAACCCCAGTATGACTATATGGTGTATGCCGACAAAGGGGTATCATCACGCCTACTGGAACAAATCGGGGTAATCGGTTTCCAACGTAAGTTTCTAACCGCCCAATTGAGTCAGCAACAAGCCGATGCACTTAGTGGCTATGCCATTGGTTACAAGCGGGCGGCCGATGGCCAAATAGAGATTTATACCAATGAAAGCGGCATTCCCATAGAGGTCATTCGGGGACAGCGCCTTTCCCTCAAAGAGGAAACAGGTCGGGCGCGGCAGGCCACCTTGACGGATGATATGGTCTCGGCCTTAAGGAAGGACGCGTCCATAGATTCCGTGATCATGGTTCTGGAACCCAGGGACAAACGCGATATCAATTTATTTCCCCAGAACTCGGATTACCCCTGGAACAACGACCAAATGGGGCCCATTTATATTCCACAAAAAGGGGCGACCGTTGCCCTGAATCTGAAGATATTACCACTTTACAAAAAAATCATTCGCGAGTACGAGGGCAATACCATAAGTGTGTCGGGGAACCAAATCCGTATCAATGGAAATGTCGCGGACTCCTACACCTTTAAACAGGACTACTATTGGATGATGGGCGATAACCGGCACCATTCCGAAGATAGCAGGTCTTGGGGCTATGTGCCCGAAAATCATGTTGTGGGAAGGCCCATTTTCATCTGGTTGAGCTTTGATAATTTTAACGATTCCAAAGGGAGGATCAATAAAATTTGGAATTGGAAACCGCGGTGGGACCGTATCTTTACCACTGTGCACGGAGACGGTGAACCGAAATCGTACTTTAAATATTTCTTGATCGCTTTGGCCGCCTATTTTGTGGGGAGTTATGTATGGCAGAAAAGGAAGCGTGCCAAAAACAAAGAATAACCCTTCAAAACCTTCGTGATGGCAAATGGATCTCCAGTGTTGGGAAATTTCCGAAGGACCATGACAGGTTCCGAATTTAATACAGATGATGGAACACCCTAGCCGTTACCGTCCCGTTTCATTTAATTCGTCGGCTCGCCCATGAACCTATTGCTCCACCCTGCCTATTTCCCCAGTATAGTCACCTTTTCCGTCTTGGTGCGCGGTAATATTTGCTGGGAGGTGGAGGACAACTATCAAAAACAGACCTATCGGAACCGTTGTTATATTTGTAACGACCAAGGCAAACACTTGTTGAATATTCCCATTCAGCACGTTGGGGGGCTACAGGGCAGACAGAAGTACAAGGATGTACTTTTGGACAATTCATCGTCATGGCAGCGGCAACATTGGCGTACCTTGCAGACCGCATACCGCACCTCTCCCTTTTTTGAATTTTATGAGGACGAACTGGCTCCCCTGTTCGAAAAGAAGCACCATTTTTTGCTGGACCTGAACCTGGAGACCATCCAGGTGGTATGTGACTGTTTACAGCTTAAAATGCCTACCGCCCGGACCAAAACCTACGAACCCGAACCCAAGGACCGCTTGGATATGCGGTTCTTGGTCAATGCCAAACAGAAGATTCCGTTGCAGCAAGAAGCCTATGTACAGGTTTTTGGTGACCGGCACGGTTTTGTCAAAAATACCAGTGTTTTGGATCTACTGTTCAACGAGGGTACGAATGCATTGGCGTATTTGAACACCCAGAGTTTACCCTTTCTCCATGCTTAGGTTCCTATTGCATTACGGCATCCATTTCCTTGTCCCCTTGGCCATTGGCCTTTTGTTTTTCAAGAAACACCGATTCCGGGTGGTTCTGATCTTATGGGCGGGGATACTGATTGATATCGATCATTTGTTGGCCAATCCCATTTTTGACCCAAACCGTTGTAGTATCAATTTCCATCCCTTGCACGGCTATTGGGCAATAGGGGTTTACCTTGTGCTTTTTGCTTTCAAAAGGACACGTCTTTTGGGGGCTGCCCTGCTGTTACATATCCTGGCCGATGGGGTGGATTGTTGCTTATTGTTCCTGCAATCGAAATGAGGCCATAACCGGAAAGTGATCGGAAAGGTGCACGTTGTAGTTCTTATGGGCCCGCACTTCAAAAGCGGGATCCGCCAAAATAAAATCAATGCGAAATGGGAAATGTAGAAAGTTATAGGTACGGCCGAGGCCGCTTCCTTTTTCTTCAAAGGTGTCTTGCATACGGTCCCCTTTGATCAATCGATAGGCGTGCGAAAATTGGGTGTTGTTGAAGTCCCCACAAACGATTGTTTTGTATGATGTGGCATTTCTGTGTTCCAAAAACAACTTTGCCTCCTCCGACTGTTTTTTAAAGGTCCGGGTCAGGCGCTGGTAGAGACGCAGGGAAGGCTGTTCCGCAATATTTCTTCGGCTGCCCGTCACCCCAAAGGATTCCAAATGCAGATTGTATACCCGTATGGTATCTTTTTTATATACAATATCGGCAAAGGATCCATTGTTGCGACTGTCGGACCAATTAAAGGTACCTGAGTCCACTATGGGGTATTTTGAGAAAATGCCCAAGACCGTCCTTTTCCGATGGTTTTCATAGTTCACATAACGATAGGGGTACCGATCAAACTCGGCCTGTTTCCGAACCCCTGTTTCCTGATAACATATAATATCGGGGGCTTCCTTTGCGATGAACCGAAATGTTTCCTGCTGTACATCGGGCCTGTCAATATACCCGGCCCGGTTAAAGGCCCTAACGTTAAAGGTCATTACCCTCAGATCCCCTTCCTCGATCTGCTGGTCATGGAATCCAACTTTGACAAACGATCCCAAAAAAAAATAGCCCAGCACCAATATTGGAAAGGACAAAAAAAATTGTTTTCGTCGGATCAAGGCCCAATAGAAGGCGAACAACAGGTTCAGGCCTACCAAAATGGGTATCCCAAGGCTCAATATGGAAATATAGGGAAACCGATCGGCCTCCACATAGGGTACCATACAGGCCATAAGCAATACCATGGCAAAAATGAAATTGACCGTGAATACGATTCTATTGAAAAGGGATAGTCGTTTCAAAATATCATTCCTCTTTACCCGCCTTGAAGAGAAAATCCTTCTCGTCTTTTGAAAGACTTTCATAGCCCGACTTGCTAATTTTGTCCAAAATGGCATCCACCTTACGCTGGTGGACCGCTTTGTCGTGACTTATTTCGGTTGTTTTCTTGGTTTTTTTCTTGCGATAGACCGTCTTTAATGGAGCCTTTTTTTCCTTCGCCCTGAAAAAGTTTGCGAAGCCATCCAACATATTGGCAAAGGGCTCGCCAATATCCCGGCCCTGTCCCAACTGCCGGGCATAGACATAACCCAACAGGGCCCCGCCCAAATGCGCCAAATGCCCTCCTGCATTTCCATTGGGTATTTGGATCAGGTCGATCAACACCACCGCCAGTCCCACCATCCATAGTTTTACATTAAAGAAGATGATCCGGACCTCTTGATCGGGAACATAGGCACATACAAAGATCAATACGGCCATGACCCCTGCGGAAGCACCGATGAGGGTGGTTCGAACCCCTGTAAAAACCGGGAATAGGTTGTAGCACAACATGAACACCAGTCCTCCCAAAACCACTCCCAGGAAATAGACATTGACAAACTTTCTGGGGCCGTAAAGATTGAGCATCATACGGCCAAAATAATAGAGCAAAAGCATGTTCCAAAAGATATGCCCGAAACCTCCATGAAAAAAGGAATAGGTCACCAGGGACCAAGGCTGCGAAAGAAAGGATGAAAAATCCCTGGGGAGGGCAAACCATCGGTCAATACTATCGGGCGCCGTATCCATGAGAAATGGCAATAGGGCATTCAAGATAAATACCACTATATTGATGGCGATGAGCTTTTCGGAAACGCCCAATCTAGCAAACTGATATCGCAAGCCTCCGTTGTTCATATTTAATTCCAACGTTTATCGTTAAACTGATTCTTTTTCCAATACCACATCATGATGAATCCGGTCAGCGCCCCACCCAAATGTGCGATATATGCTGTATTGCTCGGGCTGAACAGGGAAACCCCCGAGAGTGCTGAAAACAGGTCCAACCCAATAATTGCGGGTATGAAGTATTTTGCCTTTATGGGGACGGGAAGAAAAATCAGCATCAGCTTGGACTCCGGAAATAGCATTCCAAAGGCCACCAATATGCCCATTATGGCCCCAGAAGCGCCCACCATGGTCTTTACACCAAACCCCTTGGCGTTCAATTCGAACAATGTCCGGAAATCGGCATTGGTGATCTTCAGGTTGTGTTGATTGATAATAGGTTCCAAACCTTCGAGGAAAATATTACTTCTCAAAAATCCCGCACCATCACTGGCATCGATGGCAGCTACCTCCCTTAAGACATCGTTCCCAATATCAAAAGATAGGTCTGAAGTAAGGGAAAACAACATAATATAGTCCACTCCCAACGTTATGAGTGCCGCCCCCAATCCCGCAGAAATATAAAAAAAAAGGAATTTTTTTCTCCCAAAGACCTGTTCAACCTGCGTTCCGAACATCCAAAGGGCAAACATATTGAAGAGTATGTGCTGAAAATATATGCCTCCGGATGGGGGGATATAGGAGGCGTGCATAAACATATGCGTAAATACTTGCCAAGGCCTGAACAGCTCATTCAATGGAAAATGCAGGGCAAACAGATTGTTCAACAGGACGCCCCCGGAACCGATTGTCAGTGTGGCGACCCATAGGATGGCATTTATGATGATCAAATGCTTGACCGTGTCCGTTATTCTAAACATCTATATAAATTTTTTGTCAATATCATTTTCGGTAATGGTAACGTAAACGGGTTTGTTGAACGGACTCACCATGGCTTCCTTACAGGCAAAAAGGTCGTTCACCAAGGCCAATTGTGAGGCACTGTCCAATACCTCCCCAGTTTTTACCGCCAAGGTCTTCGCCAAGGTCTTGGAGAGGACATCGGTCTGGGAAAAACTTTCCCCTCCGACTTCTTGCTGGCAATCGGCAATCAACTGGTCCAATACAATGCCCACCTCGCTTTCAGGTACGGATAGGGGAACACCGGTGACCTCCACGGATTCTCCTTCGATCCTATCAAAAACAAACCCGATCGCGGTGAGGGTGTCGCGGATCCCATCCAACAGTAGCACGTCCGTCTTGGAAAAAGAGAGGGACAGTGGGAACAACAACTGCTGGCTCACGGCCTCTTTGATGGTGCTGTTCCTCAAAAATTTCTCATAGAGGACGCGTTGGTGCGCCCTGCTCTGGTCTATGACCACCATTCCCGATTTTATGGTCGTCACGATGTATTTTCTGCGAAGTTGAAAAGTCGTTGCCAAAGACTCCATCGAATCCAACTTTCCTTCAAAAATGGAGCCGGTAATGGTATCCGATTCGAATTGCAAGCTGCTGAAGTCCGTATCCTTCCCTACCTTTGATTCCAGACCAACATACAGACTTTCCCAATGTTTATCTCCAGTACCCGACCTATGGGCCTTTCTGTAGGCCTGTGTCGCCACATGTTTTGTTCCCGGTTCGGCAAATGGATTGAACGTGGCATCGACGGCGACCTTGGGCAACTCCGCATCTTTATCCTTGAAGGCGTAGGGGGTCTCTAAATTGGGGTCGGTCTCGAAATCGAGTGCCGGAACCACGTTGAATTGCCCCAGACTGTGCTTTACCGTAGAACGCAAAATGGCGTATAGGGTATGTTCATCATCAAATTTAACTTCTGTCTTGGTGGGATGTATGTTGATGTCGATCGATGCCGGGTCTACCTCTAGGTACAGGAAATACCCGGGATGATTTTCCGGTTTTATGAGCCCCTCAAATGCCGAGAGGACTGCGTGATGGAGGTATGGGCTCTTAATGAACCTGTTGTTCACAAAAAAGAACTGCTCTCCCCTACTCTTCTTCGAGAATTGGGGCCTGTTGATGAAACCTGAAATTTTCACCACCTGTGTTTCTTCTTCGACAGGAACCAGTTTTTGATTGGTCTTACTGCCAAAAATATGTACGATACGTTGCCTTAGGTTACTTTTGGGGAGGTTAAAGAGTTCGCTTCCGTTGACGTAATAATGAAAGGCAATATTGGGGTGTGCAAGCGCCACACGATGGAACTCATCGGTAATGTGCCGCAATTCTACCTGGTTGGATTTTAAAAAATTCCGTCGTGCCGGAATGTTGAAGAACAAATGCTTCACCGATAGGGAGGTTCCCTTGGGCACTACCTTCACCTCTTGAAAGATGATGTTGCTCCCTTCTATCTTCAGATGGGTTCCCAATTCGGCCCCTTCGGGCTTGGTCTGCATTTCAACATGTGCGATGGCAGCGACCGACGCCAGGGCTTCTCCCCGAAAACCCTTTGTTGCCAATTTGAACAGATCTTCCGCTTGTTGGATCTTTGATGTAGCATGGCGCTCAAAGCTCAGTCTTGCATCGGTTTCGCTCATTCCCGAACCATCATCAACCACTTGGATAAGGGTCTTTCCCCCGTCCTTTACGATCAATTTTATGGTCTGGGCACCCGCATCAATGGCGTTTTCCAATAATTCCTTAACCACGGAGGCGGGTCGTTGGACCACTTCCCCAGCCGCAATCTGATTCGCAACATGGTCTGGCAAAAGTTTAATGATATCTGCCATTATTTGGGATAGAATATTGAAAGGTCAAAATCGATGATATACAGGAAGATAAAAATCAAAACGGCCAAAATAATCAGAAAACGGATCTTTAGGTTGCGGTCCCCTTTCCGGCGTGCGTCCTGCATGGCACTGCCCAATTTGTTCTTCAACCCCCTTGGCGTATCGACAGTACTTCTATATTTATCGAACCGGTGTTCAAATTTGAAAGGGCTGCCCTCACTTTCATTGCGGTAGTAACGGGGGGAGTAACCGAACCTCTTGTTCCGTTTTAATTTTGTGAATTTGTCAAATACCCCCATAAGTTCAAAGTTACTTAAAATCAAAAAATATGCCGTACACCTATTGCCAAATTTTGTTAACAGCGTCAAGAGGTCCGCGGCCCGGCAGTGTGGAGTGTGCAACAATGGGAATCCGAAATTTTAGTTTGGGATAGGTGGCCTTACCTGCCCAGGCTCGCCATTTGTATGGCCGCAATGGCGGCCTCGGTGCCTTTGTTACCGTGCTTTCCTCCGCTACGGTCCTTGGCCTGCTGCAGGTTGTTGTCGGTAAGTACGCAAAAGATCACCGGGGTGTCGAGTTGTACATTGAGATCCTTGATTCCCTGGGCGGTTGCGTTACAAACAAAATCGAAATGCTTGGTCTCCCCCTGGATCACGCTTCCAATGGCGATGACCGCATCCACATCAGTGGAGGCGATAAGTTTTTTGCATCCAAAGGTCAGCTCAAAACTGCCGGGCACGTCCCAACGGATGATGTTTTCCATTTTGGCCCCACAATCCAGCAGAGCCTCTTGGGCACCCGCGAAAAGCCCCTCCGTAATTTCAGCGTTCCATTCAGAAACGACGATCCCAAATCGGAGATGTTCCGCATTTGGGATCGTTGCCCTATCGTAAACCGATAAATTTTTACTTGCAGTGGCCATTACTTCCCGCTTTTGGCCATACCGATGAAGGCATCTATGGTACGGGCCTCGTCTGCACTCGAATATTCGTCCTTTATTCGCTGAAAGTACTGCAGCGCCTTGTCTTTTTGGTCCAATTCCAAGGCGGTCACCCCGGCCTTGTAGAGGAATTTTGGCGTTGTGTAATCGTTCGTGCTATGGGCAATGGCCGCCTCGTAGTAGCCCAATGCTTCGCTGGGTTGGTTCAATTGCATAAAGGCATCTCCCAGACCCCCTTTGGCCATGGCGCCCAAAACGGCATCATCTGAAGAGAAATTCCCCAAATAACTAATGGCCTCCTGGTACTGTTGCATGCTCAAATAGGCCATTCCGGCGGAATAGTTTGCCAAATTGGCCGCTTTGGTCCCGGGGTATTCGTCGATGATATCCAAAAACCCGTACTTCCCCTCCGCTCCGTTCAGGGCCAAGTTGAAAAGCGAATCCTGCTGTGCCGTAGCGTTCAGGGCCTGGTCAAAATACTGTTGGGGATAATAAAGTTCGTTGGCGGCCCCTGCATCCTTGGGTTTCTGCACAAATTGGTCATAGGCCAAATAACCCAAGAGCCCCACGGCGACCACCCCGATCACCCCCAGGATATAATTTTGGTTCTTGGAGACCCATTCTTCGGTCTTCGAGGCACTTTCGTCCAAGGTACTAAAAACCTCTGCGGTGGTACTCTCCTGCTCATCGAAACGTTGTTCGTCGTCCTTCCCCTTTGGTTTATATCCCCGCTTCTTATATGTAGCCATCCTATTTTTTTATTGGTCGCGCAAAAATAAAGTTTTTATCCAAAACCGGAAGGGTATTTATTCGTTATTTTTGGATATTTTACCTTATGCCCTTGAGGGGCAAAACCAAAACCAGACCCAAAAAGAATGTTTCTGAAGAAGCTGTCCTTGATCAATTACAAGAATTTCGAATCGGAGCATTTCGAATTCGATGGAAAAATAAATTGCTTTGTAGGGGCCAATGGTGTGGGGAAAACCAACATTTTGGACGCCATTTACCATCTTTCCCTGGGCAAAAGTTACTTCAATCCCGTAGCCACACAGAATATCCGCCATGGAGAGGATTTTTTTGTGATCGAAGGGGAATTTGAAAAGGACGAACGTGGGGAAAAGGTGGTCTGTAGCCTGAAAAGGGGGGGCAAAAGAATCATCAAAAGGAACGGAAAGGCCTACGATAGACTGTCCGATCATATCGGTTTGCTCCCCTTGGTCATCATTTCCCCGGCCGACCGGGACCTGATCCTCGAAGGCAGCGATACCCGTAGAAAGTTTGTGGATGGTGTAATCGCCCAGTCGGACAAAAAATATTTGCAAGACCTGCTCAAGTACCAAAAGGTATTGGCACAGCGCAATTCACTCCTGAAGTATTTCGCCCTCAACCAAACCTTCGATGTTTCCACACTATCGGTGTACGATGAGCAACTGCACGCCTTTGGAACCGAGATCTTTAACAAAAGAGTCGCCTTTTTGGAAGATTTTATACCCATTTTCAAAGAACAGTATGTCAGCATTTCCGGTGGCAAGGAGGACGTATCGCTGACCTACGACAGTAAGCTATTGGACGATGGGCTCCTATCCCTCTTGGAAAAAAACATAGATCGGGACCGCTATTTACAGTACACGAGTACAGGCATACACAAAGATGACCTTGACTTTGACATTGCGGGACATCCCATTAAAAAATTTGGGAGCCAAGGACAACAGAAATCCTTTTTGATCGCACTGAAGTTTGCCCAGTTCCAATTTATCCAGGAACAGGCCAAGACCACTCCGATACTATTGCTGGATGATATTTTTGACAAATTGGATGAAAATCGGGTAAGCCATATTGTATCTCTGGTCAATGATGAAAACTTCGGACAGATCTTTATCAGCGACACCCATGCCGACCGCACCGAAAAGGTGGTAAAAAACATTCATCAGTCCTACAAAATATTTAAATTGTAATATGCAAAAATTGATGTTCCTGGGATTGGTCTTTTTGTGGATGGGATGCACGGGCAAGGTCTCCAGGGAGGCTATACCCCAATTGAACGGCTACTGGGAGATCAAAAAGGTGGTGTTCCCAGATGGGAAATCAAAGGAATACCAAATGAGCACCACAGTGGATTATATCCAATTGGAGGGGCTGAAGGGGTTTCGAAAAAAGGTACAGCCCCAATTGGACGGCACCTATGGCACGTCGAACGATGCCGAACTTTTTTCGATCATGGAAGATGGGGATGATCTGCACATCCACTATAAAAACGAATTGAGCGAATGGTCGGAAACTTTGATGAAACTGGATGAAGATACATTCTGGGTCGTCAATGAGGCGGGCATCCAATACCACTACGAACGTTTCCAACCCATCAAGGCAGGACACTAATGGCAAAAAGAAAAAACGACCATTTGAAGTTAGGGGAGGCCCTAAGGGAGTTCATACAACAGAACAAGCTCCAAAAAGGAATGGACAAGGTCGATGTCCGCGAGGCTTGGGTGCGTCTAATGGGCAAGGGCGTCAACAATTACACCACGGCCGTCGAACTTCGAAACAACACCCTGTTCGTTTCCCTTTCATCTTCGGTCCTCAGGGAAGAGCTCGGCCTTGGAAAATCAAAGATCATCGCCATGCTCAATGAGGAATTGGGAAAAGATCTGGTCAAGAAATTGGTGCTTCGGTGACAAAAAAGGCCCAACAGGTTTTGAATCCGCCGGGCCTTGTCCAATTTTTATCCTATGTTTTAATACACTTCCCTTCCAGCAAAGTGAAACGCACCTTCTATGGCCGCATTTTCGTCGCTATCCGATCCGTGCACGGCATTTTCCGCGATATCCGTCGCGAACAGTTTTCGTATGGTGCCTTCCGCTGCTTCCATCGGGTTGGTCGCTCCAATGAGCGCACGAAAATCCTCAACGGCATTTTCTTTTTCCAAAATGGCGGAAACAATGGGGCCCCTGGTCATAAAATCCACAAGCTCCCCAAAAAATGGGCGCTCTTTGTGGACTGCGTAGAACTCGCGCGCATCCCTTCTGCTCAACTGGGTATATTTCATGGCAACGATCTTAAAGCCCGCGCCGGTAATTTTTTCCAAAATGGCACCGATATGGCCATTTTCCACAGCATCAGGTTTGATCATCGTAAAGGTTCTGTTTGTCGTCATGCTAAAATTTTTGCGCAAAAATAAGCTTTTCCATATAATTCGCAATAATTAATACGCCTGTTGTATCGCCCCTAGTATCGCCCCCTTGTCGCCCAACATTTTGAATTGCGCTTTTTTGGCTTTAAAATCGAATTGGATCAGGCCAAAACTCTCCGTGGAAACCACATTTCCCACCCGATAGGGGTTCGGTTCGCCCTGGAACCCCGAATAGGTATGCGTGAGCCCACTGCTGGTAAAATCGATCAAGGGGTATGAAAGCCCCTCTACAGCCGCACTGGAAAATTCTGAAATATGTCGATCTCCCGAAATGAACAGGACGCGTTTTGCCCGGGAGGTCACGAGCATATGCTTCAGTCTGTCGACCTCATGGGGGAAATTGCCCCAGCATTCGAAACCGTGTTCATCGGAAAGGAATTGAATACTACTTACGATAACGTTAAAGTCGGCCTGCGAGGTCTTCAATTCACGCTCCAGCCATTTCCACTGTTGTTCCCCCAAAACAGTACCCCCGACATCCGCATTTGGCTTGAAGCGCTTTTCCGTAGTATTGTCCGGACTAAGGGCAGTACGGAAATATCGGGTATCCAGTACTATAATTTTAACATTCCCCCCGGGCACATGGTACACATGGGAGGCATAAATTCCTTCCCGTTCCCTACGCGGACTGCTCTCAGGAACCGCCATGAAGTTCAAAAATTCCCTTTGGCTGCCCCGTTTGGCCCCGAACTCAACGCCCCCATCGTTCAGGCCATAGTCATGATCGTCCCATGTTCCGATAATGGGCACCTTATTTTTCAGCGCTTTGTAGCCCGTTACCCGGTTCTGGGCCCGGTACATCGTGCGCAACACCTCCATATCCTTGGTATCCGCGTAAATATTATCACCGCCCCAAACCCAAACATCTGGTTTTGAGGCCAAAATATCGTCCCATAGCAGGTTTTCCTTGTCGGCCTTGTTGCAGGAACCAAAAGCGATCACGAAATCAACTTCGATGTCCTTGATTCCGGTGATTCCCCCGTCCGTCGGGTCCTGGGCCTTCCTGAACTTGCAGTTAAAGAACAAAGGAACCATTAGAACGGTGATCAAAATGTGCTTCATGTCCAGGGTGCATTGTGATTTACAAAAATAGTCCATTCCCATTTAAGGCTGAAAGACTATTAAATCGTATCTTTGCCCGCATGAATTTTGAGGACATACAAGCCGTGCGAAATCTGCTCTCCGAACCACAGGAAATTGTGATCGTACCGCACAAAAATCCGGACGGGGACGCGATCGGCTCCACCCTTGGCCTTTGGCACTTTCTCAGGATGAAAGGGCAGAAGGCGACCGTGATCGTTCCCAACGATTATCCCAAATTTCTGAAATGGATGCCGGGCAACGGGCACATTCTTAATTTTGAAAAGCACAACAGTCAGGCAAGAGAGGCCATGGAAGCGGCCACCCTTATCTTCACCCTAGACTTCAACCACTTGGGGAGGGCAGGTCAGATGGAAGGTTTTTTGGAAAAGTCCAAAGCCAAATTCATTATGATAGACCATCATCAGGCACCTGCCGATTATGCCGAATATAGGTACTCCGATGTGGAGAAAAGTTCTACCTGTGAAATGGTATACGAGTTTATCGGATTCCTGGGTGAAACGGACAATATTAACAGCGATATGGCGAATTGCCTTTACACCGGCATCATGACGGATACCGGATCCTTCAAATTTGCAAGTACTACCAGCAGAACACACATCATTGCAGCCGATCTGATTGACAGAGGGGCCGAAAACACCAAGATCCACCACAATGTATTCGACACCAATTCCCCTGGCCGATTGCACCTTTTGGGATGTGCGTTGAAGAACATGGTTATCCTGAAGGACTATCGGACGGTCTATATCACCTTGAGCCAGGCCGAACTGGATGCCTACGGGCACGAAAAGGGAGATACAGAGGGATTTGTGAATTATGGGCTTACCTTGGAGGATATTATCTTCGCGGTGATCTTTATTGAGAACAAGGAAGAGGGTATCATTAAGATATCGTTCCGCTCGGCCGGGAGTTTTTCGGTCAACGAGTTTGCCCGAAGTTATTTTGAAGGAGGCGGACATAATAACGCGGCAGGTGGAAAAAGTGAGGTCTCCATGGAGGAGACCATAAGTAAGTTTATGGTGCATTTAAAGGAAAATAAGGAACAATTGACGGGGTAGCCCCGGTTGTCGGATTATCAAACACCAACGGACCTTTGTTGCGAAGTATTGAAAAAAGTAAAGTGAAGAACAAGTTGTACATATTGATTCTTGTTTTCTTGGCAAGTTGCGGAGGACCCGAACCACGGAGACCAAAAAAGGTGAAGTCTGGAAGTTATTATAAAGAGTCCATCGAAAGGAGCAGGGCGCTTTTGGCCCAGGAAGAAAAATGGATACAGGAAATCATTTCAAGGGATTCACTGCATACCTATAGTCACAGTGCCAGTGGTTCGTGGTACTATTACGATTCCAAGAACGATGACGACAATTATGTTCCCCAACCGGATGATCTGGTTACCTTGAGCTACAATATTGTGAGTTTCGAAAACGATACCATCTATTCCATGCAGGACATCGGCATACAAAATTACAAGGTGGACAAACAAGAGCTCTTTCCAGGATTGCGCCATAGTGTCAAACTATTGAAGGAAGGTGAGAAAGCCACATTTTTGTTCCCCTCCTCCCTGGGTTATGGGTATCACGGCGACGGCAATAAAATTGGTGTCAACGTTCCCTTGAAATCGTCCTTGGTCCTTTTACGGGTCCAGAGGCAATCCGATAGCCTTGGGAACTAAGTGGGGTCGGAACCGGAAATGATTCAAACTATTGATTATCCATATTATATAATTTAGACAAACATTAAAATTGTACAGATGAAAAAAGTATTTCTATTGGCCCTTTCCGTGTCCTTGGCACTTTCAAGTTGCAAATCGAGTCAATATACCGACTTGGGCGACGGTGTTTTTGCCGATATTCAGACCAATATGGGCGATATCGTGGTGAAGCTCGAATATGAAAAGACACCGGTGACCGTAGCAAATTTTGTTTCCCTGGCGGACGGCAGCAACACCTTTGTAAGCGATCAGTTCAAAGGGAAGAAATACTACGACGGTATTATCTTTCACAGGGTGATCAAGGACTTCATGATACAAGGGGGCGACCCCACGGGGACGGGAAGCGGTAATCCGGGATATAAATTCAAGGATGAAATTCACGATTCCCTATCACATAGTAAGGCAGGTATCCTTTCCATGGCCAATGCCGGACCCACCACCAACGGGAGCCAGTTCTTCATCACCCACAAAGAAACCCCCTTCCTGGATGGAAGGCACACGGTCTTTGGAGAAGTTGTCAGGGGCTTGGACGTGGTCGATTCCATAGCCAATGTAGAAACTGCTGCAGGGGACAAGCCCGTCGATACGATTCGTATGAAGACGGTAGAAATCATCAGGAACGGGAAAGCGGCCAAGAAATTTGATGCCGTTCAGGTCATGAGCGACTATTTTGCCGGGGAAGAGAAAAAAGTGGCCGCCATGGCCAAAATGAAGGCCGACCAAGCCGCGGAATTTGCCCAGCAGATAGAACAGGCGGAAGCCTTGCCATCCGGTCTGAAAAAACTGGTCCTCAAGGAGGGCACCGGGGTCAAGCCAAAGGTGGGTCAAACGGTACTGCTCCACCATGCCGGATATTTAATGGACGCCACACTGTTCGATAGCAGTTATGAGGAAGTGGCCACGAAATACGGCCATTTTGATGCTCAAAGAAAGGCCAAGGGCGGATATGAGGCATGGCCTCAGGAATATAGTACGGAGGCCCGACTTATTGCAGGGTTCAAAGAAGGCCTGATGACCATGAAGATAGGCGAAAAGGTGAGATTGTTCATTCCGTCGCACCTTGGGTATGGAGGACAAGGTTACGGTCCGGTACCGGCCAATGCCAATTTGGTTTTTGATTTGGAGGTTGTGGGCATGGCCGAATGAGCGTGCCATTTTCGAAAAAAAGTGTTAAAGACCCGGTTTCGGGTCTTTATTTTTTAGGGATATCCCCTATGATCGCCAGTGTAAATTTCCAGAATTTCTGAACGGAGGAAATCTGTACCCGTTCATCGGGCGAATGGGCCCCAAGGATGGTGGGACCAAAACTGACCATGTCCATTTCGGGATAGTTTTGCCCCAGTATGCCACACTCCAATCCGGCATGGCATGCCACCACTTTAGGTTTTTCACCGAAGAGCATCTCGTATTTTGCCTCCATTATTTTCAGGATGGCCGAATCCGGGTTCGGATTCCAACCGGGATAGTCCCCACTCAAATCAACTTGGTACCCGGCCTGCTCGAAGACCGATCGCAAGGTCCCGGCCAATTCCATTTTGGCCGAATTGACCGACGATCGGGCCAAACAACTGATCTTTATCCTTCCCTCCCCGATCTCGACGCGGGCCAGGTTGTTGGAAGTCTCTACCAGGTCGGGCATGGAAGTGCTCATGGCATATACCCCATTGTGGGCAGTATGAATGGCATGCAATAGCCTTTCCTGCACTTCCCTGGGCATTATCCCCACCGGGACGGGGATGGGGTATATCCGTACGGAAAAGTTGGGTTCCTCTTTTGCAAATTCGCTCTGCAAGTTTTCTGTCCATTCCTGTATTTTGGTTTTGAAAGCTTCTTTTTCGGCCCCATCAATGGCCACCATGGCATAACTCTCCCTCGGGATGGCATTTCGCAATCCCCCTCCGGCAATCGATGCGATCCGAAGTCCGTGGTTCGCCGTACTTTTGAACAACAGTCGGTTCATGATCTTGTTGGCATTCCCAAGCCCTTTATGGATTTCGATACCGCTATGTCCACCTTGAAGTCCCTTGACCTCTATGGCATAACCTTCCAGTCCAGTTGGAGTGTTCTCCTCCCGGTACTGCGCAGTGGCGGTCACATCCATCCCTCCGGCGCAACCAATATCGAGCTCATCGTCTTCTTCCGTGTCCAGGTTCAGTAGGATTTCCCCTTGCAATATGCCACCTTCCAGCCCCATGGCCCCGGTCATTCCGGTTTCCTCATCAATGGTGAAAAGTGCTTCCAAGGGAGGGTGGGGAATATCCGTGCTCTCCAAAAGCGCCATGATCGCGGCCACTCCCAGTCCATTGTCCGCACCCAAGGTGGTCCCCTTGGCCCGTACCCAATCCCCATCGACAAACATCTGGATACCCTGGGCATCGAAATCGAATTCGGTATCGTTGTTCTTCTGATGTACCATGTCCAAATGCGATTGCAGGGTGATTGTCTTTCTATCAGTCATTCCCGTGGTGGCCGGTTTTCTGATAATAACATTGCCGATTCCGTCCTTAAAGGTTTCCAACCCTAGCTGTTTTCCAAAATCCAACATAAATTGAATGACCCTCCCTTCCTTTTTTGAGGGCCGGGGAACCGCGTTCAGGTCGGCGAATTTGTTCCAAACCTCATGGGGCCGCAGCTGGCGTATGCTTTCACTCATAACTTCTAAATTTCTCCCAAAAATAGGGCTTCAAAAATTGCTGTACATGAAATATGGCTATTTTTGATTTTATGGACAACAAACTCAGAAACGGGATCGCCCTAAGCATCATCCCCCAGTTTATCTTGGTGCAGTGGCTGGCAAGTCATCCCGAATGGGTGGAAACGTATTACAGTCGGGGCCTCTACCCTATTATAAGCCGGTTTTTCCGCTTTCTTTTCGGATGGATCCCCTTTTCCATTGGGGAGATCATTTACACTTTCCTCATTGTATTGGCGCTGCACTATCTCATCAAAAAAAGAAGGAAGATACAGGCTCGACCCTTACCGTTCCTTAGGAATGTGGCCGTGGTGCTCGCTGTCTTCTATTTCACCTTCCACTTGGTCTGGGGGCTCAATTACTACCGTCAGCCCATAGCCATAAGAATGTCCATTCCCGAAAGTTTTGTAGAACCCGAGATCATGTCCCTCACCCAACAGCTTATCCGGAAAACCAATGAAATACAGTTCAAAATTACCGCTGATAGTTCAGCGGCGGTTCGGGTGCCCTATGACCGCAACGAAATTTTTGACAAGACCGTGGACGGGTATGCAAAACTGGACAAAAACTTGCCCTTCTTGGAATATCAACGCCCAAGCATCAAAAAATCGATGTTCAGTACGCTCTCGTCCTACCTGGGCATCGGGGGGTACTTGAACCCGTTTACCAACGAAGCGCAGGTCAACAAATTAATGCCCATTTTTCGTTTTCCCGTAATCAGTGGTCATGAAATAGGGCATCAGGTTGGATATTCTGCGGAGAACGAGACCAACTTTATCGGCTATTTGGTGACCTTGAAGAACGAGGACCCGTATTTCCAATACTCGGCCTATGCCTATGCCGTTAGCCATTGTCTCAGTGCCATACATCGCACCAATCCAATGGGTTTTGAGCGGTTGTATGCCGGTCTGAACGAGGGCACCAAAAAAAACTATCAGGAATTAAGGGATTTTCAAGAAAAGTACGACAACCCCATAGAACAGGTATTCGAATCGGTTTTTAGCACTTTTCTAAAGGCCAATAACCAAAAGGACGGCATCCAGAGCTATAGCCGTGTTGTGAACTTGATGGTGGGGTACCATAAACGGAATCCGATCAGTGTGGGTACGGCTCCGATCCAAGGACCAGGGTCTGAAACGCCTCCTTTGAACGGGGCAAGATCCTTTTTCGGTGAGGCCCAAAGAAACCCGCGGTGACGATGGTACAAACCTTGTGGGCGATCCGGAATGTCTCAAAGTCCAATTGCATTTTCCGATGGCCCTAAGGATAGTTCGTCTCTTGAAATTGTTCCGGACATCTTAGACCCTTGCCCCCACTTTGGTCAAAAAGTTAAAAACAGCCCAACATAGCCCGTAATCCGTCCACTTCCCCTAAATTTAGTTGAACGAATCAACCAGCCCTTTTATATGAAAAGAATACCTCTTGCTCTTGCGCTCCTTTGGTGCGGTGCATCGCTGTTCGCGCAAGATTACTTTCCAAAAAACGATGGTGTAAAATCGGAAAACAGGAACTACACTGCCTTCACCAACGCCAAAATCTTTGTAACGCCGACCCAAATCATAGAACGGGGCACCTTGCTGATCCAGAACGGAAAAGTGGTACGGACGGGAAGCTCGGTCTCCCTGCCCAAAAATACCGTTGTGGTCGATTTGGCGGGAAAATCGATCTACCCGTCGTTCATTGATGTGTATTCCAATTTTGGTGTGGAGAAACCCAAGAAAGCCCAGGCAAATGGCCGATCGGCACAGTACAAAGCGTCTCGTGAAGGTTTTTATTGGAACGACCACATCATGCCGGAAAACGATGCCGTGGAGAAATTCAAATACGATGATAAAAAAGCCAAGGAACTGCGCAATGCAGGCTTCGGGGCCATAAACGCGCATATCCAGGACGGCATTGCCCGGGGCACCGGTGTCCTGGTGGCCCTCAACGGGCGGGGAAGCGATGCGGACCGTATCCTTGAGGATCGGTCGGCCCAGTATTTTTCCTTCAAAAAAAGTGTGGCCAAAAGACAGTCCTATCCCACTTCTTTAATGGGTGCCATGGCGCTGTTACGGCAAATGTACTACGATGCCGACTGGTATGCCAAGGGTCATGCAACGACCACGGACCGTGCGCTGAAAGCATTGAACGATAATGCGGTGTTGCCCCAGATTTTCGAGGGAGGCGACAAGGGAAATATCGTCCGTGCGGATGGCATAGGTGATAAATTTGGCATCCAGTATGCCATTGTGGGTGGAGGTGACGAGTATGAAAGAGTGGCCGATATCAAGGCCACGGGCGCCAAATTGATTCTTCCCCTCAATTTTCCCGATGCCTATGAACTTTCCAATCCGTATGCGGCCGGATACGTGTCCCTTGCCGACATGCGGCACTGGAACCAAGCTCCCGCCAATCCGAGGATACTGGCCGAAAATGGAATCGTTTTTTCATTTACCGCCCACCGGCTGAAATCTATGGTCGATTTTAGGAAAAAATTGATGAAAGCTGTGGAATACGGTCTTCCCAAGACCAAGGCCCTGGAGGCCTTGACGACCGTCCCTGCCCAAATTCTGGGAAAATCGGCGATCTTGGGCTCTTTACAAAAGGGAAGTTTGGCCAACTTCCTGATCAGCTCGGGCGATATTTTTAATGAGAATACCACGATTTATGAAAACTGGGTACAAGGCAACAAAAATGTGGTCAACGATATGTCACAGAAAGATATCCGCGGGGAGTATACGCTATCCACCGGAGGAAAAACCTTTGCCCTTTCAATCATCGGGAAAGCTGGAAAACCCAAGGTTGAACTCAAACAGGATACCGTAAAACTGACCCAAAAATTTGCTTACGCCAATGATTGGATAGAACTGGCATTTGTAGATAAGGACAGTAACAACTACCGAATGACCGGTTTGGTCAGGGCCGTTTCCGATGACATAAGTGGAAAGGCGGCCTTGCCCAATGGCAACGAATCCACTTTCAAAGCCACCAAAACGGCACCTTTTTCCAAAAAGGAAACATCGCAAAAGAAAGAAACCAGTGAACCTGAATGGGTACCCGTCACGTACCCAAATATGGCCTATGGGTATGCGTCCATTCCGAAAGCGGAGAACATGCTCTTTAAAAATGCCACGGTGTGGACCAGTGAGGACACCGGTGTTTTGGAGGAAACCGACGTACTGGTCAAAAACGGAAAAATTGCCAAAATCGGAAAAAACTTGGGGGCAGGGGGCGCTCGGATCATCGATGCCTCTGGCAAGCACCTGACTGCTGGTATCATTGACGAACACAGCCATATTGCTGCCCTATCGATCAACGAGGCCGGGCATAATTCCTCGGCAGAGGTTGAAATGGAAGATGTGGTCGACCCCGAGGACAAGGGGATTTACCACGCGCTGGCCGGTGGGGTCACCTCCTTGCAGTTGTTGCACGGCTCGGCCAACCCCATTGGGGGGCGTTCGGCCATCCTGAAATTGAAATGGGGCGAAAGTGCGGACAATATGATCTATCGTAACAGTCCCAAGTTTATCAAATTCGCCCTTGGGGAAAATGTAAAACAGAGCAACTGGAACAGCTATAGTCGTTTTCCCCAGACACGAATGGGTGTGGAACAGGTTTTTGTAAACTACTTCCAGCGCGCGAGGGAATACGAGGTCAAAAAAAGAAGCGGACAACCCTACCGTGTTGATGAGGAGATGGAAGCACTCGTCGAGATCCTGAATGGCGAACGCTTCATCAGCTGCCATTCCTATGTACAGAGCGAGATCAATATGATGATGAAGGTAGCTGAGAAATTTGGGTTTCGCATCAACACCTTCACCCATATTCTGGAAGGGTACAAAGTAGCCGATAAAATGGCGGAACACGGTGTGGGCGGTGGTACCTTTAGTGACTGGTGGGCCTATAAATTTGAGGTAAACGACGCCATCCCGTACAACGCCGCCATCATGCAACGCCAGGGCGTGACCGTGGCCATCAATAGCGACGATGGCGAAATGATCCGTAGATTAAATCAAGAGGCGGGTAAGACCATTAAGTATGGGGACGTGACCGAATTGGAAGCCTGGAAGATGGTCACCATAAATCCGGCCAAACTACTGCACCTGGACGATAGAACGGGAAGCATCAAAGTAGGCAAGGATGCCGATCTAGTGCTGTGGAACGACCATCCGCTTTCGATCTACGCAAAAGCGGAAAAGACCATTATCGAAGGGGCCACGTATTTCGATCTGGAACGGGACAAACAACTACGGGAGTCGGTAAAGCGGGAACGCAACCAGCTCATCAATGGGATGCTAAAGGAAAAAACAAGGGGTGGAAAAACACAGGAACCCAAACAGAGCAAAAAGGAACGGATGCACTGTGAATCGCTTTGAGAAGTACAGCATACAAACTAGGGATACGAAGTACAAAATGGATATCATGAAAAAATTGGATTATATCATATTTGTTCTGTTGGGAATGGGTCTTAGCGCGGTAGCGCAACAGACCCCTGCGCCCAAGCAGACAGAAGCCATATACATTGAAGGGGCGACGGCACATTTGGGCAACGGGGAACTGATCGAAAATTCTTTGGTCATGTTCGAGCAGGGAAAACTGACCTTTGTGGGAAATGCCAATGCCAGAATCGCTCGAAAGGGGACAAAAATCGAAGGAAAGGGAAAGCATATCTACCCGGGCTTTATTGCACCCAACAAGGCCCTGGGGCTTATCGAAGTGAACGCGGTCCGTGCCAGCAACGACCAGGACGAAATCGGGGATTTCATCCCCCATGTACGTAGTCTCATCGCCTATAACGCCGAATCGAAGGTAGTGGAAAGCATGCGGCCCAATGGGGTATTGCTGGGGCAAGTGACACCACAGGGCGGACGTATCTCCGGTACTTCCTCCATCGTACAATTTGATGCCTGGAACTGGGAAGATGCCGCTGTTAAGGTCGATGACGGCATTCATTTGCGATGGCCCAAGAGTTTCCGTCAGGGCCGTCCGTGGATGGGCGAGGAACCGGGCTTTCGACCCAACGAGGAGTATCCAAAACAATTGGATCGGATGGAAGGTTTTATGCAGGGTGCGTTGGCCTACGGTAAGGGCCCGGTACAAGAAATGAACCTTGCCTTTGGGGCCATGCAGGGTATTTTTGACGGTACCCAAAAATTGTATATCCATGCCGACGGGGAAAGGGAAATCATCGATGCGGTAACCTTGTCCAAAACCTTCGGGGTGAAACACGCTGTTGTGGTCGGAGGTTATAACGCCTACAAGATTACGGACTTCCTAAAGCAAAACGACATCCCAGTATTGGTACAGTTTACCCATAGGCTCCCAGCTTTTGATGATGAAGATTACGATTTGCCCTATAAACTGCCCAAACTTTTGGCCGATGCCGGGCTCTTGGTGGCCCTTCAGAACGGAAATGCCTCGAACTTCCAGACCCGGAACTTGCCTTTCTATGCCGGGCAGGTGGTGGGACAGGGAATGGACAAGGAAAAGGCACTCCAATTGATTACGGGAAATTCTGCGAAAATCCTGGGTATTGACGATGCCTATGGTACCTTGGCCGTAGGTAAAAGCGCTACCTTATTTATTTCGGAAGGCGATGCTCTCGATATGCGCGGAAATCAATTGACACATGCCTTCATCGATGGCCGGAACCTCTCTTTGGAAACCCATCAGACCGAACTCTGGAAACGGTACATGAAAAAGTTTGAAGGGAAGTAGTGCACCGCGAACAGGGGTCCAAGCGGAAATGACCACTCCTGAAAAGGAAAGGGAAAACCGAGGAAAACAGCCTGGGCGGCGAGGAACAGGTGTTCGCATGCACCCATTTATTATCGCATTGTCCCCGGCCAAATAAAATGCTTTGCCAACAATAACATCAAACGACATCCAGATCCAATGTGCCGACGGTACCGCATTAGCGGCAAGCTTGTTTACGCCAAATGCTTCCGTAAAGGCCAGTATAATGCTGGCCCCGGCAACTGGGATCAAAAGAAGGTTTTACGCCGCCTTTGCCCAATTTCTTACCGAACATGGATATGCCGTGCTCACCTTCGACAATCGTGGGATCGGGGATTCTTTGGACGGCCCTATCAAAAAGTGCAAGGCCTCCCTGCAGGATTGGGGCGAATGGGATATGCCGGCGGTTTTGGAAGAACTGAAATCACGTTTTCCACAAGGGCCCTACCACCTCATTGGCCACAGTGCTGGTGGACAACTGGTGGGATTGATGCCCAATTGCCAAGACCTGACCTCCATGTTCAATGTGGCCTCCTCTTCAGGACGGATGGCAAATATGCGGTACCCTTTCCGGTTTCTGGCCCTTTTTTTTATGAAAGTCTATATTCCGCTCAACAACCTGTTGTTCGGCTACACCAATGCCCAATGGGTAGGTATGGGGGAGCCTCTGCCCAAGGGTGTGGCGCGGCAATGGAGCGAATGGTGCAGTGGACAGGGTTACGTGAAAACGGCTTTCGGAAAATCGGTTCGAAAACACAACTATGATGAAATAGGTTTCCCATCACTATGGCTCTACGCTTCGGATGATGACATTGCGATCAAAGAAAATGTGGAGGATATGATCGGCGTGTTCAAACAACTTCCAGCAGAAACCCGCGTCCTGGTCCCTGAAGAACATGAACTTGTCGAAATCGGACATATGAAATTCTTTAGCCGCAAGAACAGGATGCTTTGGGATATTGCACTACGTTGGTTGGACCACAAAACACCTTGACCAATAGCTCCCATACGGAACGCTTCGCAAAGGGTAAAGTACCCTGCTGGGTTCCTATTCCTTTTCGTATTTGGTTTTTTTGAGTAGCTTTACGGGAACTACAAAGAACGAATTCGTACTGAAAAAATCCGCTACCACAAACTTCAAAAAAATGAAAAACCTGATTACGCTTCTCCTTGTAACACTAGTATTGACTTCCTGCGGTCAAAAACGGGCAAAGTCCGACCAAGCGGATGACCTTCCCCGTGTCGCCATTGCCGGGATCGCCATCGAATCGAGCACCTTCTCCCCGGCACGGTCCCATGAGGACGCGTTTCATCCTGCGGTCGGGGAAGAGATTTTTTCATCCTATCCGTTTTTTGCCCCCGATTCGGCCAATCGCAAAAGGGCACATTGGATTCCTACCTTTCGGGGCCGCTCGCTGCCCGGAGGTACAGTTACCCGGGAGGCCTATGAATCAATGGTCGGCAAGACCCTGAAGATGCTCAAAGAGAACTTGCCCTACGATGGGCTCTTCTTCGATATCCACGGCGCCATGAGCGTGGTGGGGCTCGACGATCCCGAAGGGGATCTGATCGCCCGTATCCGGGAAGTGATCGGTTCGGACGTATTGGTCTCCACTTCCATGGATCTGCACGGTAATGTCTCCGAACGACTCGCCCATCACAGCGACTTGATAACCTGCTACCGTATGGCCCCGCACGAGGACGCTTTGGAATCGAAAAAAAGGGCAGTGGACAACCTGCTCGACCGTCTGGAAAGCGGTAAGGGAAAACCGGCCTACAAGGCCTGGGTGCCCGTACCCATTTTGTTGCCGGGCGAGAAGACAAGTACCCGTATCGAACCGGGTAAGAGTCTGTATGCCAAGGTAGATCCGGTGACCAAGGAAGATGGGGTGATCGATGCCGCCATCTGGATCGGCTATGCCTGGGCCGATGAACCACGCAACCATGCCGTGGTCATGGCCACTGGGGATGACCAGGAAAAAGTGGGAAAAGCCGCCGAGGGACTCGCCAATAGTTTTTGGGAGGCCCGGAACGAATTTGAGTTCGTGGCCCCCACGGCCACCCTCGAGGAAAGCTTAAAACTGGCCCTGGCCAGTGACAAAAAACCCTATATGATCAGTGATATGGGCGACAATCCCACGGCAGGTGGTGCCGGGGATGTTACCTGGACCTTAAGGGAACTGCTCACGCGGCCTGAGTTTAAGACCGAAAACGGGCCTTCCCTGATCTATGCCTCCATTCCGGGTCCGGAAATGATCGAACAGGCCGTCAAGGTCGGCATCGGAGGGAAAGTGGACGCCCCTGTCGGTGCGGCCATCGATGCCCGATTTGCTCCCCCGGTCCAGCTGAAGGGAACCGTAACTGCAATCAAAGAGGGCGACCGGCATGCAGGTACCGAAGTGGTGGTGAAAGTGGGGAGCATATATGTCATCGTTACCAAAAAAAGAAAGCCCTACCATCGGGAAAGCGATTTTACCGACCTGGAACTCGATCCGCGAAACACCAATATCGTGGTGGTCAAGATCGGTTATCTGGTCCCCCAACTCTACGACATGCGGGGAGATTGGATCATGGCACTCACCCCGGGCGGCGTTGACCAGGATTTGGAGCGTTTGGGCTATAAACGGATCAAACGGCCCATGTTCCCCTTGGACAAGGATATGGAGGATCCTGATCTGAGTGCACGCTTTATCCCGGCCTCGGATAGCAAATAAGGATATCGTTGCAGGAAGTCCTGCCCAAAGCGGTACGATTCAACAATCTATTGCCTTCCGGTGCAGGATCAACTTATGTAACGAAATCCCATTCGGTGCGTCCTATAAGGGCAATTACGGACCAAAGGCCATCGTCACTATAGCAGGCCTAACCCTTAAAACTTTTGAAAGTGCGCAACATGAAAGCCATGATCTGTTCCCGGTACGGGTCCCCGGGGCAACTTCAACTCCAGGAAGTTCCCATTCCCTCACCCAAGCCCCATGAGGTCCTGGTCAAGGTGCGGGCCACGGCGGTGAACGATTACGATTGGGGCATGGTACGTGGCAAACCCTATCTTTACCGCCTGCTCTTTGGGCTGTTGAAACCCAAACACCCTGTACCGGGCATGGAATTGGCAGGTACGGTAGCGGCCCTTGGTGCAGGGGCGTCCTCCTTTAAGGTGGGCGATGCCGTATATGGGGATATCTCGGAACACGGTTTCGGCAGTTTTGCCGAATACTGCTGTACGCACGAAAAGACCTTGGTCCTAAAGCCCGGTTCCATGGGCTTCGAAGAGGCGACCGCCATTCCCCATGCGACCATGCTCGCCTATCAGGGACTCGTTGATATGGGAAAGATCAAAGAAGGGCAGAATGTCTTGATCAACGGTGCCGGTGGCGGTGTGGGGACCTTCGGACTTCAGTTGGCCAAATTATATGGCGCTCGGGTCACCGGCGTGGACACGGGCGACAAGCTCAACATGATGCAAACCCTGGGTTTTGATCACATAATCGATTATAAGACGCTGGATTTCACCCGAAATGCACAGCGGTACGACCTCATCCTGGACGCCAAGACCAACCGCTCCCCCTTTGCCTATTTAAGGTCACTAAAGCCCTCAGGTACCTATGTGACCGTTGGGGGTAGTGTGGGCCGCCTGCTCCTGTTGTTCCTGCTCAAGGGATCGATATATCGGTTCAGCAATAAAAGGATGCACGTCCTTGCTCTAAAGCCCAACAAAGACCTGGCCTATATGAACGAACTTTTTAACGCCGGGCGGCTCAAGCCCGTCCTGGACGGTCCCTACCCCTTGGAAAAACTACCTTGGGCACTCCAGTACTTCGGGGAGGGTAAACATCGGGGGAAAGTAATCATCAAAATGCCGACCTAGTCGCTCGAAAACAAATGGGAACGGCACCCATAGCAATAGCCCATTTTGCACCTCCAATCCCTATTACGTTTTTTTCATTTGTATCATGGGTACTTCCCTATCGATTTTTTATATTATTGTACCTCGGGTTCCAGCCCGCTTACAATCTATTTTTGAAAATACGCTTTGACCAGTGGCGTGCAAAGTGGTTTTTTTGGGGGCACCTAATCAAAGCGTCCTATTGAATGTTGACATCCAGTATTTCATCAATAAGATATATTCGAAAGGCCTTTTATGGCTTACTTGAAAAAACAAAAAAATGAAATCCCATCAGTTCCCAATCTATTGTTTACTTGCGTTTATAACTGCCTGCATCCCTTTGCAAAAACCCGATAGGAACTATGACGTAACCGTTAAAAAACCGACATTCATCACTGAATTTCCAAAGATACTTTATGATGAAGCCCATTTAAACACGCACAGGGCAAGCGGCACCTATAAACCCTTTATTGATCTAATAACCAATGACGGATACGAAGTATCGGTGAACAAGGAACGTTTTTCGATCAAAATACTGGGTAATTGCGACTTGCTCATTATCTGCAATGCCAAAAGTCACAAAAGTCTTCCAAGGGATGTTGGCGCCTTCACAAAGGAAGAATGCAAGATTGTAAATCAATGGGTCAAAAATGGAGGGTCCTTGCTCCTGATTGCCGACCACCATCCTTTTGGCCTTGCAAACCGGTCTTTAGCGCTGACCTTTGGAGTGGAAATGGGTGGCGGCACCGTGAAAGATCCAGTTGAAAGGAATGGAAAACAAAACGGACAGATTGAATTTAGTCGTTCCAACGGATTGCTCAAAGACCACCGAATTACCAATGGGTACGGTCAGGGTGAAAAAGTAACGAAAGTGGTATCGTTCACGGGCCAATCGTTGAAAGGGAATGTTTCAAAAAATTCGTTCCTCAGGTTTGGTGAAAATGCCACTGAAGTCCGGCCGGATTCCATATGGGTCGAGAAGGGAAAGAATTACATAAGTTTTGCAAAACCAGTTTCGGTGGCAGGGTTAAGCCAGGCCATTGCGATCGAATATGGTCGAGGTAGAGTCGTCATTTTGGGCGAGGCGGCAATGCTCAGTGCACAAAAGTTTTTCGGAAATAAGTTTGGAATGAATTTCCCGGAAGATTCCGACAACAGGCAATTTGCACTCAACGTGGTACATTGGCTTACAGAAAAAAAGCTGTAAGCCGATGTTTTTCCATCCATACATCACCACTTGAACCGGATATGACGATTCCTAATTTCCAATTTTCTGACTACATTCGCCTTATGGCCGGGGGCGGCTTTTGTTCGTAAACCCGCTGCATAAAAGATTCTAAAACATGGCCCCGACAAAAGAGGTGCTAAGACAGATCCAATGGTTTACGGAACCTGGACTTCAGGAAAAAATCCTGGAGCATTGTCAGGTTCTGACCTTTGAAAAAGGGGATGTTATCGTGCGGGAGGGAGAATATGTAAAAGTGGTCCCCATCGTCATTTCCGGATCGATTCGGGTCTTTCAGACCAAGGAGGACCGGGAGATCTTACTGTACTACGTAGAACCGGGCCAGACCTGTATGATGTCGCTGTCGGCCTGTTTTTATAACAACGAAAGTCCATCACAGGCCGTTGCGGTGGAACTGACCACGGTGCTGACCGTCCCGACGCGTTTTATAGCCGAATGGCAAAAGGAATATGCCTCCTGGAACCGTTTTGTGATCAAGACCTTTAGAAACCGTTATGACGAACTGCTCGATACCCTGGAGCGTGTCGCCTTCGACCATGTGGACCAGCGGGTGATGGCCTATCTCCAATTTAGGGCATCACGGCAGGAAAGCGATACGGTGGAAATCTCCCACCAACAACTTGCCAATGAACTCGGCACCACCCGTGTGGTCATCTCCCGGATACTCAAACAATTTGAACTCGAGGGGAAGGTGGCGTTGCACCGGGGCAGGATCCAACTCCATTAATTTTCCCCAATGTATCTTTTGATACCGTTTTAAGGGATGCGGCGGAGCTTACTTTGCGGCATAATCTTAAAACAACAGCAAAAATGAATTCAAAAAACCTTATTCCAGAACTGGAGTTCGAACGGACCTCCACCCAAAAATTGTTGACACGGCTTCCCGAGGACCAATTGGGATGGAAGCCCCATCCCAAAGCGATGACCTTAGGGCAATTGGCACTGCACGTGGCCACCATTCCCGGTCGCATAGCTGATTTTGCCCAACAAGGGTGCACGGAAGCAGAGGTGCTGATCGAACATCCCCTATGCGAGGACAAGCAGGAAATTGCGGATCGGTTCGAGCAAAGCTTCCAAAATGCCATAAGGGTCCTAAATGCTACCGATGACGACTGGGATGCCCAGCATTGGCGGTGCTTCCTGGGGGAAAAGGAAATCATCGACTGGCCCCGTCCGGTATTGTTGCGGTTCCTGATGCTCAACCATTGGTACCACCACCGGGGTGAACTGGTCACCTACCTAAGGACCTTGGGCGTACTGATTCCCTCGATCTATGGCCCTTCGGCGGATGAAAACCCGTTTGCTTGACCATGGACCATATCCCTTGGCGTAATTGGTAAGGGTACAACGGCCTGCCCTCCAAACCCACCAAAGTGGTCCGGGGCAGGCCCTCTTCCGATGGCCATAGGGAGAGCTCCTTTTGGAGTTGCTTAGTATGTCATAAAAAGTTACTCAGTAAGTCCCCGAGAGTTGCTCAGTAAGTCCCTAGGAGTGGCCTCTACCCTTTTATTTGGGCTGCCCACAAAGCCTTCCTGGAAATCGGGGACATCATGGCAATCCATTGCCATTAAAGTATGAACATCAGCCTTTGATATAGGCCCCCGGCTCTTTCTCAAAGCTCACCTTGCAGCCGTCACAGCAGAAATAGACCTTTTCGCCCCGGTATTCCACCACATGTTTGGGATTGGTCTTGGAGACGGGTACCTGGCAGACCGGGTTGATGTAGTATTCCTCCGCAAACTGGTCTTCCATTGGGGTCGGGGCCTGCGTTTCCGAGGTGTCTGTCCAGGGCTGCTCCGGCCTACTCTCCGTTGCATTGCCGTTCCTAAAATGGTCGATGACCTCGGCCAGGATGCTGATGGCCACCTCACTGGCCAGTTTGGCGTTGATGTCCAAACCTACCGGACTCCGCAATTGGGCGATCCGTTCTTCGCCCAATCCTTCTTGGGTGAGATAGTTTTTGATGTCCCCCGCTTTCTTTTTGCTTGCTACAAAGCCCACGTACGGCACCGGGGTCTCCAGGGCCTTTTTGACAGAGAGGTCATCGTCTTCCCCTTGGGTGGTGACAATGATGTAAGTGTTGGAGAGGTTCTTAAAACCTGAGAAATCTACTTGGTCCGATACCGTATGGGCAGTGGGAAACATTTGGGCATCCACGGCATTGGCGAGAACCGTGACCTTAAAATCGGAGGCCACGGCCAGCGATGACAGTTTGCGGGCAATGTTGCTCTTGCCCACCACGATGATCTCGGGCTGCGGGACCACAGGTTCGATCAATACTTCCAAGGTACCCTTACTTTGACAGGACATAACATATTCTTTATAGTTAGCAGTTTCCCGTGTGCCCCCTTCCGGGGAAATACGGACCCTTCGATAGCGTTTCGACTTAATGACATTAATAGCCTCTTTGATCACAATGCCACGTACACAGCCACCGCCTACCCAACCGATCAGTTCGCCCGTATCGAGGACGATGGCCTTGTCGCCCACCTTGCCCGAACTGGGGGCGATGCGATCGATCACCTGTGCAATGGCGAAATTGGATCCCTTGGCCAAATGTTCCTCTATTTTCAATGCCAGTTCGTTAAACATCCATTAATACTTTTTCCAACTTTAATAGACTGTCCAGATTATGGGCCGATTCGAAGGCGTCTAGATGGGGCATCACGTTTACAATGCCCTTCTGGATGGGCCGGTAGCCCTTCATGCCCTTCAGCGGGTTCAGCCAGACCAGCGTTTTGCACCTTCTGCGAATGGTGCGGACCGCTTCGCGCAATTGGACGACACTGCCCGTTTCCAGGCCATCGCTCAGAATGACCACAATATGCTTTTGGCTCAGGAACTTGCTCCCGTAGACCGAGAGGAACTCTGTAAGCGATTCCCCGATCTTGGTACCGCTCGACCAGGAATGTACCTCTTTCCCGATCTGCTTCAAGATCCGTTGCTCGTTGTTCGCCCTTAGCAAAGGGGTCACATGGGTCAGCTGTGTACTAAAGGTAAAAAACTCCAAGCTCTTAAAATACTTTTTCAGTACCAGTACATAGCGCAACAGGTAATAGCTATAGGTGTCCATGGAGCCGCTCACGTCCAGGATAAACACCACTTTGCGCTTTTCCTTCCGCTTTTTTTTATGGGCCAGGTCCAACAGCAGTCCCCCCTTATCAATGCCGTGGCGTACCGTCCTACGGATATCGATGGCGCCCTTGTTGGCGTTTTCGAGCCTTCTCTTAAAGCGCATGCTCATCTGATGGAACAGCTCCTCGGCCAATTCCTCCAGGCGTTCCCTATCGGTGACCTCGACCTTGGAAAAGTCCGTCATCCGCAAGCGGATGCTCTCGTTCGCCCCCACGGTCTGTTTGGCCTCTTGTTTTTGCTCTGGTGGCCTGGGTATCTGGAACTGGGCACCCAAAAAGATGACCGTAGCCGTATCGGGATCTTTTTTGGGTTGTTTGAGGGCCGTTTTCCGTTGTTCGAGCTTATCCTCATAATAGCGGCTCCAAAAACGGTCGAACATTTCATCGAAACGGTCAAAGTGTTCCTTACGCTTGCAAAAAATGGCCTTTAGGCTGTACTGGAACAGCTTCCTATCCAACAGGTAGCCCCGTTCGGCTATCTCAAAAGCGTCCCGGGTCTCTTGGGGCCCGAGCACAAACTGCCTTTCCCGACAATAAAAGGTAAAGTCGATCAGGCGCTCTTTGAATGTTTTGTTTACTTGGACCACAATGCGATTTTGAAATGAAAGCCATTAGGGTATGGGAACCAAAAACTCCTGTACCTTCTTGTTGCGCACAAACTCGATATCGTCCTTGTGCTTCAATACACTGCCGATGGTATTGTGCACCAACTCATCGGTAATATGGGCGGCGTTCATCAGCAAGAGCGTTTTGGCCCAATCCAACGATTCCGCGATGCCCGGCGGCTTGTGCAGGCTCGACTTGCGCAGGTTGTGGATAAAGGTGACCACCTGGCTTGCCAACTGCTCATCGATATCCGGTAATTTCTTGGCAATGATATCGATTTCCTTGGCCTTGGACGGAAAATCTACCCAATGGTAAAGGCAGCGCCTCCGCAGTGCATCGCTCAGTTCGCGGGTGCGGTTCGAGGTCAGGACCACCATCGGTTTTGATACCGCCCGGATCGTGCCCAGTTCAGGGATGCTAATCTGGAAATCGGACAACAGCTCCAACAGATAGGCCTCAAATTCCTCATCGGCCCGATCGATCTCATCGATCAGGAGCACCACCGGTTTTTCCGCGCTGATCGATTGCAGGAGCGGCCGCTTTAGGACGTAGTCCATGCCAAAGATCTTATTCCCCAGGGCCTGTTTGTCCCGTTCCTGTTCAAAGAGCTTGATGTGCAACAACTGTTTTTGGTAGTTCCATTCGTAAATAGTGGTGTTTACGTCGAGCCCCTCATAACATTGCAAGCGAATCAAATGGGTATGGAGATGTGCCGCCAGGGTCTTGGCCAACACGGTCTTTCCCACCCCTGGGTTTCCTTCCAAAAGCAGGGGTTTCTCTAAATTTTTCAAGAGAAATACCGAAGTGGCCAGTTCCTCACTGAGGATATAGTCGTGCCCATAAAAATCCTTGATCAGTGCGTCGATTTCTTTGTTCAATAGCCTAGTTTTAATAGTAATATACGAAAGCCACGCCCGGAAGCATCGCTTTTTGACTAAATTTTAAGAAGTGTGCTATGCCGCCGCCTCGGCAGCTTCCAACTTTTTGGAGAAGTTGCTGACGAACTGTTTGAACAATTGGTTGGAGACGGTAGAAATCAACCGCGACCCGAACTGGGCGATCTTGCCATTGACCGTAACATCCATAATGGCGTCCAACTTTACCCCACCCCCTTCACGCTCGTTCAGGTCGATGGTCATTTTCATTTCGGCATTTCCCTGGCCCTTGGCATCCACACCGTTCCCAGTGAGGATTATTTTTCGCTTGTCGACATCGACCTCATCGTAATAGATATCGGCATCATACTTGACACCCATAGGGCCAAATTTCATCCCGACCTTGCCCTTGTAGTGGTTGTCGCCGACCTTTTCGTCAATGGAAACGCCGGGCACGCAATCCATGATCTTTTCGGGATCAATGAGATGTTCCCAAACCAGTTCGGTGCCCTGAGGGACTTCAAAAGATTTATCCAATGTTGTTTTCATACTATTTTTTATCCGCTACTTCATATTTCGTATTTCTCAGCTCGTACTTCCTCCCCAACTCCCTATTTTATGTATGTGCCTGTATCGCTTCCCACACTTTTGCAGGGGTGATCGGAATATCCAGATGTTCGATGCCCAAAGGGGACAGGGCGTCGATAATGGCATTGGCGATGGCCGGTGGCGCCCCTACGGTCGGGGATTCGGCAACCCCTTTGGCCCCCAACGGATGGTGGGGGGATGGGGTGATGGTATGTCCGGTTTCCCAATGGGGCGACTCCACGGCCGTGGGCACCAGATAATCCATCAAGGTGCCGTTCAGCACATTTCCCTCGTCGTCATATTCAATGCCCTCGTACATGGCCGGGGCGATTCCTTGGGTGAGTCCGCCGTGTACCTGCCCTTCCACGATCATCGGATTGATGATGTTACCGCAGTCGTCGATGGCCACAAAACGCTTCACATCAATGGCACCGGTTTCCTGCTCCACCTCGACCACACAGATATACGCCCCATTGGGGAAGGTCAGGTTCGGTGGGTCGTAGTAGTGGGTGGCCTCAAAACCGGGTTCCATTCCCGGCGGAATGTTCGTATAGGCCGCAAAGGCTACATCCTGGATCGTCTTGGATTTTTCAGGGGCACCCTTTACAAAGTATTTGCCCACTTCCCATTCGATATCCTCTTCACTCACTTCCAACAGATGGGCCGCGATCTTCTTGCCCTTGTCCTTCAGTTTCCGGGCCGCGATGGCGGCAGCTGCTCCCGCGGTGGGGGTACTCCTACTCGCGTAGGTGCCCAGGCCGTAAGGAGCGGTGTCGGTATCGCCCTCTTCGATCTCAATATCGGTATAGGGAATGCCGAGTTCTTCGGCCAAAATCTGTGCATAGGTGGTCTCATGCCCCTGGCCTTGCGATTTGGTCCCGAAACGGGCCATCGCCTTTCCAGTGGGGTGTACGCGTATCTCGGCACTGTCGAACATGGCGATGCCCAAAATATCAAAGTCCTTCGAGGGTCCGGCACCCACCACCTCCGTAAAGGTGCACAGGCCAATGCCCATCAATTTTCCCTCCTTGCGTTTTTCGGCCTGTTCCTTCTTATAATCGTCATAACCGACCATATCCATGGCCTTTTTCAGGGTTGCCTCGTAATCCCCGCTGTCATAGCTCCACCCCAAGGGAGAATCATAGGGAAATTGTTCTTTTTTGATAAAGTTCTCCAAACGCAGCAGGGCCGGATCTTTATCGATCTTCGCGGCGAGCTTGTCCACCATCCGTTCGATGGCATGTACTGCTTCAGTGACCCGAAAGGAGCAGCGATAGGCCACGCCCCCTGGAGCCTTGTTGGTGTAGACCGCATCGAGTTCCGCAAAAGCATGCTCATAGTCGTACGAACCGGTGCAGATGGAAAACATGCCCGTAGGGTATTTTGAGGGATTCGCCGAGGAATCCGTATAGCCGTGATCGGCCAGGGTGGATACTTTAAATGCCTGGATCTTTCCATCCTTGGTAGCAGCCAGCTCACAATCCATATGATAGTCCCGGGCGAAACCGTTGACCAAGTTCTCAGAGCGGTCCTCGATCCACTTCACGGGCTTTCCGATCAGGAAAGAGGCCGCAATCGCCACCACATAGGCGGGATAGACAGGCACCTTTCCGCCAAAACCGCCCCCGATATCCGGGGAAATGATCCGTATTTTTTCTTCAGACAGTCCTACATGTCCCGCTACCAGGGCCACTACGGTACGAATGGCGTGGGGGGCCTGGGTGGTGAGGTAGACCAAAAGCTTTTGGGTATCCTTATCGTAAGACGCCACACAGCCGCAGGTTTCAATGGAAGCCACATGGATTCGTGGCAGGTAGATACGTTCCTTGACCACCACGTCGGCATTGGCAATGACCGCATCGGTCTTGGCGCGGTCTCCCCGCTCCCAGTGGTATATCTGGTTGTCCTTTTGGCCTTCCTTGTCCGGGCGCAGCAGGGGCGCGTCTTCGTCCAGGGCCTTATAGGGGTCCACAATGGCCTGCATAGGCTCATAATCGACCTCTACCGCCTCGGCACCGTCTACGGCGACATAGCGGTCGGTAGCGATTACGGCACACACCTCCTGCGATTGGTGCATCACCGTATCGGTGGGCAGTACCATCTGTGTATCCGAGAGCAAGGTGGGCATCCAGTGCAGGTTGTACTGGGCCAGGTCCTCTCCCGTAATAACGGCAAGTACCCCTGGAATGGCCAGGGCCTTATCTTTTTTGATGCTCTTGATCTTTGCATAGGCATATGGACTCCGCACCATTACCATGGTCAGCATGCCCGGCAATTTCACATCATCCACATAATTGCCCTTTCCGTGCAAAAAGCGGGCATCTTCTTTTCTTTTCACAGAGTGACCCATTCCGCCTACCTCCGCTGATGTTTTACATTTGAACATAATTTCTTTTTTAAGGAGGTTAAACGGTTTCCGATTGGTTCTGCATTTCCTTGGCCGCCTGCTGAACGGACTTTACAATGTTGTTGTATCCGGTACATCGGCAGAGGTTGCCCGAGATGCCCCAGCGAATTTCCTCCTCCGACGGGTCGGGATTGTTCTTCAACAGATCAAGAGACCGCATGATCATGCCCGGGGTACAGAATCCACAGTGCAGTCCATGCTGATCATGGAAAGCCTGCTGCAGGGGGTGATTGGTGCCTTCGGCGGCCACACCCTCTATGGTCGTGATCTCGGCACCATCGGCCCTAACGGCAAGGTAGGTGCATGATTTGACGGATTTCCCGTCCAGCAGAATGGTACAGGCCCCGCAATTGGAGGTATCGCAACCGATATGGGTTCCGGTAAGGTCCAGGTTCTCCCGAATGAAATGTACCAAAAGCAAGCGGGAATCCACTTCGGCGGTGACGCTTTCTCCGTTGATCGTAACTGTTATTTCATGTTTCATGGTATATTATTATTGTTGGGCCCTTTCCAGAGCCTTGTTCAACATTCTTTTGGTAATGGTATTGACTATCGATCTTTTATAGGCTTCCGATCCCCTTAGGTCGGAAGAAGGCTCGCAGTCCTCGCCGGCCATGGTCCCCACTTGCTCGATCAGATCATCGGTTATTTTCTTCCCTCTGAGCAATTCCTCGCCCCTGTCCAGCCGCATGGGTACAGCGCTGACATTGGTCAGGCCTATCCCTATTTCCCGACAAACCCCGCTATCATCCAACTCTACATGTACAGCGACCCCCGCAGTGGCATAATCCCCAACTTTGCGTTCTACTTTGTGGTAAGCGCCCCCACTCCCCTTTTTGGTTTTGGGTACTTGGATTTCCACTAGGACATCGGAAGGTTCCAGGGCCGTCATATAGAACCCATGGAAAAATTCGTCGATGGGAATGGATTTTTGTCCGTCCGTCCCTTCCGCGATTACCGTGGCCCGCATGGCGAGCATCAGCGCAGGTTGATCGTTCGCGGCATCGCCATGGGCGATATTCCCACCTATGGTGCCCACGTTCCGTACCGAAGGGTCGGCCGTTAATTTGATGGCATCCGAAAATATGGGGTAGTTTTCCCGGATCAGGGCGGAATGCTCCATTTCCGTTTGGGTGGTCAAGGCACCGATCTTGAGCAGGTCACCCTCCTCTTTGATATAGGAAAGTCCTTCGATCTTGCTGATATCGATAATATGTTCCGGAGTGGCGAACCTAAGTTTCATCATGGGGAGCAGACTATGTCCGCCCGACATATACTTGGCTTCTTCCCCATGGGTTTGCGACAACGCGATCGCATCTTTTACCGAGGTCGCCTTGTGATAGGTAAAATTAGCTGGAATCATAATTTTTTAGGGATTTATTTATGAGATAACCATTAAATATATCGTTTTTATTTTGATTTGACAATTAGACTTCATTTTGTTTAACGTTTTAACAATCCTAGTTTTACAGTATTTGCTTTCGCTGGCCGTATCGGTTGCATCCCTTACATTTTTGATATATTCCGTACCTTTAACAAGATTGTAATTTCCTTTTGAAAATGTACTCCCAACCCTATATGGATTACAATGCCACCACCCCTTGTGCCAAGGAGGTGATCGACGCGATGCTGCCCTATTTCCAGGAAGATTTCGGCAACCCGTCGAGCAGCCACCATCCCTACGGTTGGTTGGCGAAAAGTGCAGTGGAGGATGCGACCCATGAAATCGCAGGGACCTTGGGCATTTCTCCCAATAGCCTGATCTACACTTCAGGATCTACCGAAAGCATCAATATGATCTTAAAGGGCGTTGTCCGAAAGTTCGGCGCCAAAGGGAACCACATCATCACTACCCGGGCAGAGCACAAAGCCGTTCTGGATACCTGCGCTTTTTTGGAGGAGGAAGGTTTTGAGGTCTCCTATTTGGGCGTGGATGCCAAGGGGCTCGTGGATACCCACGATTTGAAGGAAGCCCTGCGGCCCGATACGCTCTTGGTTTCCATAATGTACGCCAACAATGAGACCGGAGTGGTGCAACCCTTGGAGGAAATTGCGGAACTGACCCATGCCAACGGTTCACTGCTTTTTTCGGACACGACACAGGCACTGGGCAAGATGGCCCTGGACCCGGTTTTGGAACAGGTGGATTTTGCCTGCTTTTCGGCCCACAAAGTGTACGGCCCCAAGGGCATCGGATTGGTATATGTCAAGGACAATGAGGAGGGTGTAGCGCTGCCCAGTTTTATCCAAGGGGGTGGCCAACAGAAAGGTCAACGGGGCGGTACCATCAATACCCCTCTTATTGTTGGAATGGCCAAGGCCATCCAACTGGCCCAGGTCGATTTGGAAACGGAACAGTTGCGGCTCGAAACCTTGCGAAATCGGTTGGAAGCAGAACTGCTGGCCATTGAACGGACCATTTCCAACAGTAGAACGGCCCAACGTTTGCCAAACACGGCCCATATTTCCTTTCCCTATGTGGATGGCGCCAATTTGTTGACCGCTTTGGGTCGGCAGATTGCCGTCTCGAACGGGTCGGCCTGTAATTCGGCTTCCGTGGAACCCTCCCATGTTCTGCTGGCCATGGGGGTGGAACGCAGTCTGGCCTATGCCTCCCTGCGCATGAGTCTTGGGCGGTACACCACCGATGGGGATATTGAAAAAGCTATCGAGATCATAGGTTCCGAGGTGGCAAGGCAGCGGGAGCGGAATATTCTTTGGGAGCGAAGAAGGTGATTCTTTTTGGTTCTCCCCTAATACCCGACCGAGGAAATACGAACAATCGTTATAGAGCTAACAGAAAGTGGTCATTTTGGTCTTCTTGTAACGGTACTGTAACATTCCGGATTTACACATAGTCTAATGATAAACGCCAATAATCCTTAAAAACGAATCCATGGTAAAAAAACATAGTTTTTTTTCGTTCTGTACACTCTTTTTGTCCTTCTTCGCTCAAAGTCAGGACGGGGTGGAACCCATTGTCATCGGGCAGCAATATTCCATACCCTCGGAAGTTCTCGGTCAAGAAAGACCGGTCCTCGTCTATCTTCCCGAAAGTTACAAGAAAAAAGAGCGGACCTATCCGGTGATGTATTTGTTGGATGGGGGCGGAAATTTTCACCATACCACGGCTTGCGTGAAATTTTTGGCCAAAAACGGACGTATCCCGGAGATGATCGTGGTAGGCATCCCCAATACGGATGACCGGACCCGGGACCTGACCCCGCCCATCGTAACGGGAGGAGGGGATTTTCCAACTTCCGGCGGAGCCGACAACCTTATCCGTTTCATGGAAAAGGAACTGATGCCCTGGGTCGATGCAAAGTACCGGACGGAGAACTACAAATTATTGGTCGGGCATTCCTTTGGGGGCCTTTTCGCCATTCATACCCTGATACACCATCCCGGTATCTTCAACTCGTACCTCGCCATAAGCCCCAGTTTATGGTGGGACAACCAAAACCTGGTGCTGGAGCAGAGCAAAGCGTTTTTCGAGAATCAGCAGGACCTTGCCGGGCACCTTTTCATGACAATGGGAAACGAGGGCAACGCCATGTTGGGCGGGGCCTGGAAATTGGCCGCCCTGTTGGAAGAGAAGAGTCCGGCAGACCTGCACTGGGAATTTGAGCTCATGGAAGAGGAGACCCATGGGAGCATACCCCACCGAAGCACCTACAAGGGACTGGAGTTTATTTTTGGGGAATGGAACCTGAACAATAGCCGGGAAAATCTTATCTCCGGAGGAATCGACGCCATACAAGAATACGAAGCATCCCTGGAGAAGCTCTACGGGCTTTCCCCAAAATGGGAGGAACAGATCCTGTCGGGATTGGGGCAGGCCATGCTTGACAAAGAGCATGGGGAGAAAGCGGTTCCCGTATTCAAAAAGGCCACCGAGCTGTTTCCGGAATCCGATCAGATTTGGTTTCAATACGGGCAGAGCTTGGCAACGGCCGGACAATCCCAAGAGGCCATTAATAGCTTGAAAAAGGCATTGGAACTGAACAAAGAAAGCCTTCAGGCCCTCACCTCCCTAAAAAATTTGGGGGAAGATGTATCCGGACTGCTGCCCAACGTAAAACTTTCCAAAAAACAATTGAAGGGCTATGTGGGAAAGTACGATCTTGAGGTAGCCGCGGTGCTGACGATCACATCCGATGGAAAACAACTTTGGGCAGAGGCCAAACCCCACTTGGACAAGGAAGCCCTGACGCCCTTGGGAGAACACCGCTTTTTTGTACTCAGCAAGAACTCGACGATCGTTTTTAAACAACAGGATGGTGCCATAACCGCTTTGGTCGCCGAAACCCCGGACGGAACCATTAAAGGAGAAAGAAAAGCGGACTGACCCGCAGCAAGAAATGCCAGGAACGAACTATCGTATATATGTCATAGAACTTTCCAAGCGGGTCTTTACCGAAAACCGAAGGTTCCGGGAGGCGAATCCTCAGTTCAATGGGGTATTGCAATGCCTGTACGTGGGCATGACCAGCAAGCCTCCCAAAGAGCGGTTCGAACAGCACAAAACAGGATATGTCAACAGAAAGGGACATAAACTTTCCTCGAACATCGTACAGAAATATGGTTCCTATCTTCGCCCCAGTCTGTACAACCATATTGACCCGATTCCCTCGCGGACGGCGGCCCTTAAAATGGAAGAGACCCTTGCACTGGAACTAAGAAGGCAGGGCTATGCGGTTTGGTTCAATTAATGGCAGCTAAAATGGGGCACGGTCTACATGCCCAGCAAAGTTTGCTGATGGACCAGTTTGTAGGACTCAATCCCGATCATGAATGGGGCCGGTCTTGTCCCGCAGCATCCCGCCGGTATTGCCCGAAAACACACTTAAGACCTCCCCAAAAATACTGGTCGCGATCTCTTCTGGGGTGTTTGCCCCGATTTCCAGGCCACAGGGGGCGAAAATGCGCTGGCGTTGCCCCTCCGAGAATTTGATGCCTTTGGATCTGAACTCCAGCATCATTTTGTCAAAACGTTTTCTGGGGCCCAAGGAAGCAATGTAGGGGGCTTCACTATTGATCAACTCCAACAGATTGGCAGCATCGGTCTTGTAGTCATGCGCCATCAAGATTATCGCGGTGCGCGTGTCGATTTTAGGGCGTGCCTCCATATCTTTCGGATAGATGTTGGCCACCGACCGTAGTTTTTCCTTCCTCAATTTTTGGACATTTCCGACCAAACTCACTTCCCAGTCCAATACCTGGGCCATTTCCAGCATGGGGTACACATCGTAATTGTCCCCGTAAATGGCCAAGTGGAATTGGGGGGGTATCAATTCGATAAAAACACTGGCCTTGGTCCCTTCCGATTCAAAATGATAAGTCCTTGATTTTTTGTTTTCCAACACCTCGGCAATCCTTCCCAATATAAAATCCCGAAACCCTGCATGGGTGCAATCGTTCAATGTGGCGGTATCGGAATCAAAGTAAAAGCTTTTGCCCAGGGCAATGGATTCCATGTCCCCATCAAGGGCAGTAATGGTCGCAATGACGTGCTCTCCCCTTTCGGCCACGCATTTTTGCAACATGGCCATCATATCCGATTCTTCGGAAATGGGAGAGATCAGTACATCGATAATGCCATTACATCCCAGACCTATCCCGATCTCCTTTTCCTTGGAAGTATCATAGGTAACTATTGAAGGCTGTTGTTTTAAGATAGCAATCTGTGAGCGTTGCAGGGCGTCGCCTTCCAGACATCCGCCGCTTATCCCGCCTTCAAAAACACCGGATTCGAACACGATCATACGGGCCCCTTCCCTGCGGTACGAGGATTCCTCCACCCGGACCACCTGGGCAATCGCGCATTGTTCCCCTGCATTTTTATAGGAATCGTAAAGTTGTATGATCGATTTTATTTCTTTCATTGGAATTTTTGTTGCGAAAAACCGAATCCGACATTTCTGCATTTTTCAGTTTCCACGAAAATTGGGGTTCCCAAAGGTATTGATTATTACCCATTTGGACATTACCCTGCACCAGCGGGCCTTTGGGGTCGAACTGCGCCTGGTGGCGATATAGAGCCCGAATGCCCGTTTTTTTGGAAATAATTGGGTCCAATATATCCAAAATATGGTTATCTTCAATTTTCTAAAGGCAAGCGTTGGGCTCTGACCGCCCAACGCTATCCGTTTAGGTCTAAGCTATGAAGGACTCATTCGACAGAACCATAGATTACGTGCGTATTGCCGTAACGGATCGGTGCAATCTCAGGTGTTTTTACTGCATGCCGGCGGAAGGGATTCCGTATGAACCCAAACAGCATTTGCTAAGTTATGAAGAGATTACCCGAGTGCTCCGTGTCCTGGGGGGACTTGGATTTCGAAAGGTCCGTTTTACCGGTGGTGAGCCCTTTTTGCGGAAAGATTTTATGCAGCTGTTGGAGAACACAGCGGGCCTGCCCGATTACGACTCCATCCATATTACCTCCAACGGAACGCTCCTGCAAAAACACATTCCCAGGCTGAAGCAACTCGGCATCACCAAGATCAACCTCAGCATTGATTCGTTGGATCCGGAACGTTTTCATAAGATTACACGGCGGAACGACTTTGACAAAGTAATGCGGACCTTTGCCCTTTTGGTCGAAAACGGGTTTAAGATCAAGCTCAACGCGGTGATCATGCACGGTATCAACACCCAGGATATCATCCCCCTGGCCGAACTGGCCAAGACGCACCCGGTAGATGTCCGTTTTATTGAGGAGATGCCCTTTAACGGAGGTTACAAGGAAAATTTAAAGCTGTACAGGGCCAAAGACATCCACACCGACCTGAAAGCACAGTACCCTGGCCTGGAAATGCTGCCCTCCGAACATGGCGATACGGCCGATTTGATCAAAGTGCCCGGCTACCAAGGAAATATTGGGGTCATTGCAGCTTTTTCCCGGACCTTTTGCCATACCTGTAACCGACTTCGGATTTCTTCGAAAGGGGAGATCAAGACCTGTCTGTACGATGGGGGTGTTTTCAATATAAGGGACTACATGCGCTCGGGTGTGACCGATAAGGAACTGGCCAAAAAATTCCAAGAGTTGGTCAAACTCAAACCCAAAGACGGCTTTGCCGCCGAACAATCCAGAACGAACACTACAACGCCCTTGGAAAGCATGAGCGTGATCGGAGGTTGATATGGACAATACCTTCATTACATATGAAAAGGCCCTATCGATCTTAGCCGAGCACAAAACCGATTTTCCCACTGAAATCCGAAACCTGGAGGACAGCATCGGTGCCTATTTGGCCGAAGATCTGGTCGCGGACCGGGATTTCCCACCTTTTGACCGGGTTACGATGGATGGTATCGCCATCGCCTATGAAGCCTTTGAAAAAGGGCAAAGGGAATTTCCCATAGAAGCAGTTGCCGCCGCGGGCACGCCACAACAGACCCTCGGGGATTCCCAAAACTGTATCGAGGTCATGACGGGGGCCATTATGCCCCATAAGGTGGATACGGTGATCCGGTATGAGGACCTGGAGATTTCCAATAGACGGGCAACCGTGCTTCCCGAAAGCCTGCAATGCAAACAAAATGTACATTTTAAGGGCATGGACATTTCCAAGGGAACGGTCATCGTGCCCCAGGGCGGACGACTTTCAAGTGCCGAGATCAATATTGCGGCGGCAGTGGGAAAGGCGGACTTGAAAGTCAAAAAAATGCCCAGGGTGATCATATTTTCCACTGGGGACGAACTGGTACCCGTGGCCGAAAGCCCCGAGTTGCACCAAATCCGAAGATCCAACGTTTATGGGATTCAGGCTACTTTACTGGAATGGGGAATACCGGCAGACCTACAACATCTGCCGGATCACAAGGACACGATGAACAGGATCATTGCAGAAGTGCTGTCCACCTATGACCTGCTTGTTTTTACCGGAGGAGTGTCCAAAGGAAAGTTCGACTACCTGCCCGACGTACTGGAAGCGCTGCATATCAAAAAACACTTTCATAAAATACAGCAACGGCCCGGAAAACCTTTTTGGTTCGGGACCAACAAGGGCGGAAAAAAAATATTTGCCCTTCCGGGAAATCCGGTTTCCTCTTTTGTTTGCGTGTACGTCTATCTGCGGTTTTGGTTGAAAAGATCCTTGGGAATAAAGGACGTTCCCATATTCGTTGAACTTAAAAACGATGTTGCCTTCCGGCCGGATCTGGTCTATTTTCTGGAGGCCAAATTGGAAAGCAGGGCCGATGGTACCCTGGTCGCAGATCCTGTAAAAGGAAATGGTTCGGGCGATTTTGTCAATTTGGTAAGGACCGATGGTTTTTTGGTGCTGCCGCAAAATAAGCGGGAATTTAAGCAGGGAGAAGTATATCCTTTTGTATCTTATAGGGCAAAACTATAGGATTTCAACATGGAAACTGTGCAGACCGGTTGTTGTAAAGCAAAGCGGAAGCCGTCAAAAAAAGGGGGCGGGGCCAACGGGTCCATGTCTTTCCTTTCCACCCTATTGTTGATCTTGCTCCCGAAATGCCCGCTCTGCCTGACCGCCTACATGAGCGCGGTCGTCATGTTCCTCGATATCGAGAATTCACAATTGGCCCCGTTCCTAATGCATGCCAAACCGGTCTTGGGGGCGGTGATCGTATTGATGATCGTATTGAACAGCAGGGGCAAAAGAACCCTGATTTCCCTGGGTATCGCAGGCGTGGCCATGACCTTTCTATTGTTGAAGACCTACTATTCCATAGCCGTCCTGCCCGATGGGCTACTGTATACCGCTTTTTTCTTCGCCATCTGGTACAATGGGAATTTTCGCTACTTTTTCCACTTTATCCGCTCCAATGGTCAAAAAGTGGGGGGTTCTTGATTTAAATCGTCATTTGAAATCCGTTGATCAGCAACACCCGGATGCCCACCATAAGCACCAGAATGGCCGTAATGATCTTAATGCCACTGCCCGTGAGCTTGCCCAGACTCAACCGAATGCCCATTTGGCCGCCGATGAACACCGCAATCACCAGACCTATGGCTTCCACCCAGGGCAGTTCAAAGGTGCCATTGGTCACTAGGCCACCGATACCCGAAATGGAGTTGACCAGGATAAAAAAACTGGCCAGCGCCGCTATTTTGATCGATTTGTCCCATTTCATATGGTTCAGAACAGGTGCCAGAAAGATCCCCCCTCCGATGCCCACCAAACCGGACAATAGGCCAATGCCCGCTCCGAGCAGGTAGGTGACATATGGAGGATAATCCGTATTGACCGAATCCGATTTCTTGGGGTCAAATGTCTGAACGATCAAGGCCAATGCGGATACAATGAGGGAACCTCCCAGCAGCATAAAAAAGATATGTTCCTGTAATTTGAACCGTGCCCCGATAAAAGCCATGGGGATACTGGTCACGATAAAGGGGAGGAACTTCTTAAAATCGAGATGGCCACTTTTATAATAGAGATAGCTGCTGCCGGAAACCACCACCAGATTGCAGACCAGGGCCGTACTCCGAATGGCAAAAAAACTGGTGAACACCAAGGTCAAGAGGGCAAGGTAACTGGATCCGCCACCGAAGCCCACAGAAGAATACAGCGTGGCAATGACCAAAAAGCCGAGGAATAAAAATATAAGTTCCGGAACGGTTAGGAGCACGTAGCGAGAAATTGGTTGACCCCACCCAATATACTATAAAATTTGGTTTCGCTGTATTGTGGTTGGAGTTTTAAGGCGGCCATATCGCTGCGCTTTCCAGACTGGCACAGCAAGTAGACCGATGCATCCAAATCGATTCCCCGAAGCGCCCCGTCCAACTCGTCCAAAGGAATATGAATCGTATTGGGAAGGTGATAGGCCTCATACTCCGCAGGGGTCCTGACATCTATGATTTGGGCATTCCCGCCCTTCTCCAACACCTCTTGAAGTGCATCAACGGTGATATTCGGCACCGTGGCACAGGAATCCTCCCAGCCATATGAATCTTGCAATCGGGTCACTTTTAAGTTGGTTGGCCGAAGGGGAAAACTAATTTTTTGATAGGACTGTCGCAAACCGTCGAAAAGCAATAGTCGGCCCGAAAGCAGCTCCCCCAACCCTGTAATGAGCTTAACGGTCTCCAAGGCCTGAAGGTTGCCGACAATTCCAGGAATGATTCCCAGTACCCCATGCTCATTGCAGTTGGGCACCTCGTTTTCCTTGGGCATGGTCGGGAACAGACAACGGTAGGTAGGTCCACCCTGGCAATTGAAGACGCTCACCTGCCCTTCATAGCCATGCAATGCCCCATATACAAAAGGTTTTTTCAAAATCACGCAGGCATCGTTGGTCAGGTAGCGGGTAGGGAAATTATCGGAAGTGTCCACGACCACATCGTAAGCCCCTATGAGTTCCAAGGCGTTTTCCACGTTCAAGAACGTTTCATGGCCCCTTAACTCCGTATCTGGGTTTTGGGCTTTCAAGCGGTTCAGGGCCACAGAAACTTTGGATCGGCCCACATCGGCATCGCCATAAAGCACTTGTCGATGAAGGTTGGTAACGGAAACCTTGTCATTGTCCACAATCCCCAAGGTACCCACGCCCATGGCATTCAGGTAGGTCAGCACGGGCACGCCCAGGCCTCCGGCCCCGATCACCAAAACTTTGGCGTCGGCCAGTTTCTTTTGGCCCTCCGGACCAAACTCTTTTAAAATGGTCTGTCTGGTATATCGTGCCGAATTCATACCACTGCCAATTTTATCAAAGCCTCCCTGTATTCCTCCTCAGAATTTGCATTCAAGAGTACATGCCCGTTTTTGGGAAAAACCAATCGGGTATTGTTGTTGATCAAAAATTTACGTGGACAGCTACCATTTCCGCTTTCCAGGTATGCAATGGAGTCTGCAAAGGCATGGGGTTCCCATATGGCGCACAGAGGTTCTGGCAATGGGTTTTCCTTTAGGGCAAAGGCCGTGGACATTGCCTTGGGGTCCCGTGCGGTAATCAGTTCCCGCAAGGCGGGAAGGTCCATCAATGGAAGGTCACAGGCCAGTACCAGCCACGCTGCTTCCGGATGACTTTTATGGGCGGAAAGGAGTCCGTTATAGGGCCCCTTGAATTCATTGCGGTCCACGATGGCCTGCATTTCGGGGGGCAACCCGTCTTGTTGGTCCTCCCTGAGGCTTACGAAGGTCCGTTCACAGACCTGGCCCAATAGGCCGTACAAATATTCGCGCTGGGGAATGCCATGATAGGGAATCAGTCCCTTATCCGTTCCCATGCGCGTACTTTTCCCCCCGGATAGCACCAATCCGTAAAGCTTAGCGATTGAAGTCATGTTTCCCTCCCGTTTTTTGTTCCAGTTGAATTTCAGAAATGGTAATGTCGTGCGAAAGCGCCTTGCACATATCGTAAACGGTAAGCGCACTCACTGAGACCCCGGTCAGGGCTTCCATTTCAACCCCTGTCTGTTCGTTGCACTTCACCCTGCAGACGATTTGCAGGGCATTGGGTATCGGTTCGATGTCAATCTGTATTTTTGACAAGTTCAGTTGATGGCAGAGCGGAACAAGTTCAGCCGTTTTCTTGACCGCTTGAATACCGGCAATCACTGCGGTTTGGACAATACTTCCCTTGGTTCCCAAAAAATCCTGTGAAGCCAGTTTGGCAAAAACATCGGGTGGAAAACGAACCTTCCCCGATGCCACGGCGGTCCGTACGGTAGGCCGTTTGTTCGATACATCCACCATGGATGCCTTCCCTGCCTCATCGATATGTGAAAGTTCCTTTGCCATTTAATTATCCAAGTACGTTTACAGGTCTTAAGGGACACCCGGGCCTAGGGATGGGCAGATACCCAAACCGTTTTGTTCCTAAAGATTTCCTTCTTCCAAATCGGTACGGTCTGTTTGAGGGTATCGATTAAAAAGCGACAGGCCGCAAAACAGGCATCGCGATGCGCGGATGAGGCCCCAACAACCACTACCGGCTCCTCAACCTCCTTGACCCCGACCGCATGGCGTACGACCACCCGGTTCAGCTCCCATTTTTTGGTAGCTTCCATCGCTATTTTTTCCATTTCCTTCAGGGCCATCGCCTTATAGGTCTCAAACTCCAGGGAGATCACTTCTTCCTTCCCGGTGAATTCCCGAACGGACCCCACGAATACGCAGCTGCCCCCGCTCCCGGGATGTGAAAGTTCTGCATAGACCTGTGCCACATCAATGGCCTCTACAATTTCAATTTTTATCCGTTCCATCAGCCACCACTTACCGGGGGAATAACTGCAATTTCGTCCCCGCTGCCCAAAGATACATCATCTGCGGCATATTCACTGTTGACGGCGATTGCCAGGGAAGACAGTTTGCCGAATTCTGGAAAGGCGCCGACCAAAAATGTCTTGAGCTCCGCTACGGAACCGGGGAACCTGTTCCCGCCGGTAATGTCCAGTTCGGGTTTCCCCACAATATCCTTCGCTATTCCAAATAACAGTACTTTCATATATTTTTCTTTTTCGCCGTATATCCTAAAATAGTGAAAAAATAATTCTTCGTTTCTGGATTAGGGGTTTTTTAACCTTTTTTCCCAACCGCTGTTACAGCGTGTTCCGGTTTGGCGTAAAAAGCTGCCGGTTTCGCTTTTTCGCTCAATGACACGTTTTCGAAACGTGCCGTGCCCCCTGCTGCTTTGATGTCCCTTCCCTCATATTCGTGCCAGGTAATCGATCTGGGGAGCACAAGTCCGTCCAACAGGGCCCAATCGTTGTAGCGGATCCAGCGTATGTTATCGGATTTCTGCCCGCTCCGATAGGTGACCGTATAGCCCAACCAGGCCATTTGATGTGTATCCGGGTCGAAATGGACGAAATACTCATCTTTGGGCGACGCCCCGATCCCATCGCCATACCCGATACGGATCCCGGGATAGTATTTTCCCTCGTATTCCAGGTTTTCCGTCTCCCCATAATGAATGCCGTCGTCTCCCAATACAAAGGGCATTGCATAGAAATAGAACATCAGGTTATGGTAAAATACAGGGTCGCCCTTATAGGTCTTTTCCCGATCCAACAGCCAAACTTCCGAACCATCAAAACCCATGGAAATGGCGCCCATGTCAATTCGGTCTCTCCTTGAATGTAAATCAACGGTATGCCTTTCCCCAAATTCCCCTTCCTTTTCTGCAGGCATTTCAAATATCAGGGTTTTTTTGCTTTTCCATACCTCGATACCGCCATGGGCATCAAAAACCTTTGTCAAATCTTCGGGAAAGGGTGTTTCGGCCGTTTCGGACCCCTGTCCCCCAGGTTCCACTTTTGTTTCCTTGGGCAACTCTTTACAGGATATGGCCATGGTCGTGAGGACGGCCAACAAAATTCGTTTTGTGCTCATTGTTCTTTGGTTTTGCAATATGTCGGGGAAGCGGTAAATTGTTTACGCAATCACGTATTTTTGTGTTCATGGACAAAATTAAGCAAATCAGCAGCCTACAGAATAGCTTGGTCAAGAAAGTTTTGCAACTTCAGGAGAAGTCCCGAGAACGAAAAAAGACAGGCCTTTTTGTATTGGAGGGAATACGGGAACTGCAATTGGCCCTAAAGGGAAATTACCAAATCACCTCTGTGCTGTTCCTGGCGGAACTCCTTCCCGAAAAGGAAGTTTCCGTCCTTTTTGAGGGAACTGCATTTCGGCCCGAGATCACTGAAGTATCCAAAGAGGTGTACCAAAAGCTGGCCTATCGGGAGACCACGGAAGGCCTTATTGCCCTGGCAGTCGCCAAATTACATTCCTTGGACCAATTGGTCCCCAAAACCGGAAACCCCCTTATACTTGTTGCGGAAGCTCCAGAAAAGCCGGGGAACATTGGTGCACTCCTACGCACGGCCGATGCGGCCAACGTAGATGCCGTTATCATCGCCAACCCAAAGACCGATCTTTACAATCCGAATGTCATACGGTCCAGCATCGGTTGTATCTTCACCAATCCGCTGGCAACGGGAAGCACGGCCGAGGTCATTGCCTATTTAAAGAAAAAAAACATATCTATTTACTGTGCTGCCCTATCGGCCTCCCAAAGCTATGTGGAAATTGACTTTACCGTGCCAGTAGCCATTGTTGTGGGTACAGAGTCCGTCGGCCTTTCCCCGGCCTGGTTGGAGCAATCGCATCAAAACATCATCATTCCCATGCAGGGCGAAATCGACTCCATGAACGTTTCCGTATCGGCGGCAATACTTATCTTTGAGGCGAAGCGACAAAGGGGGTTTCCAATTACTCCCCTAAAAGCTTCAAAGCAGCCAAGCCAGAATAATAGAAACAAATAACACCAAGACCGTTGAGCAACCTATTTTACATTATCATTGGTATTCTTGTGCTCCAATTTTTTGTCGAGACCCTTTTGGATTACCTGAACGCCACACGCTACGCCGATCCGGTCCCTAAGGAACTGGATGACGTTTTTGACGCCGCGGAATACCAAAAATCCCAAGATTATAAAAACACCAAATATCAATTTGGCATATACAGCTCCACATTCTCTTTTATGCTCACCTTGGGGTTTTTACTTTTCGGGGGATTCGAATGGGTGGACCAACTCGTTCGGGGAATGACGGACAGCACTATTTTAATGGCACTGTTGTTCTTTGGGATCATCATGATAGGAAGCGATATCGTCACCCTGCCCTTTTCATATTATTCCACCTTTGTGATCGAGGGGAGATTTGGGTTCAACAAGACCACTAGGGTATTGTTTTTGGCCGACAAGGTCAAGGGATGGCTTATGACCGTCCTTCTTGGGGGAAGCGTGCTGGCTCTCGTCATCTGGTTCTACCAATGGGCCGGGGACCAGTTCTGGATCTATGCCTGGATCTTGGTGGCCTTGTTTTCCGTGTTCATGAACCTTTTTTACAGCAAATTGATCGTACCCCTTTTCAACAAACAAACGCCCTTGGAAGCCGGAAGCCTGAAGCACAAAATTGAAAGGTATGCCAAAGATGTGGGCTTTGATCTTAGGAATATTTTTGTCATCGACGGTTCCAAGCGTTCCACCAAGGCCAACGCGTATTTTTCCGGGTTTGGAAAAGAAAAACGGGTGACCCTTTACGACACGCTGATCCACGATTTGGAGGAAGAGGAAATCGTAGCCGTTTTGGCCCACGAGGTAGGCCATTACAAACGAAAACACATCGTTTTCAATCTTGGCGCATCCATACTCTTGACCGGCCTGACCCTGTTCATATTGTCGCTTTTCATCAACCATCCCGAGGTATCCATGGCCATTGGGGTGTCGCAGCCCAGTTTTCACGCCGCATTGATCGGGTTTGGGATCTTGTACAGTCCAATCTCGGAGATCACCGGATTGGTCATGAACCACCTCTCTAGAAAGTTCGAGTATCAGGCCGATGATTACGCAAAAAACACCTATGCCGCCATGCCTTTGATCAGCTCCCTCAAAAAGCTCTCAAAGAACAGTCTGAGCAACCTCACTCCCCACCCTGCCTATGTTTTCATGCACTATTCGCACCCTCCCCTAGTGGATAGGATCAAGAACCTGAAAAGGTAGATGGCCTGAAATGAACCCGAATCCCGAACACGGTATAAAATTCGGGATAGAATGACCTCTTACACCGACAAACGGGCATACTTTTTGTTGTATAGTACTAAGGATTATGGTACTTTTAATATAGTATGACACAGACGGCTTTAGAAATAGAGAACAAGGAAATCACCAAGCAGTACAAGGAATTGCTGCGCATAAGTTATCAGACCCTGTCGGCCGCCGACAAAAAACTGATACGATCTGCGTTCGAAGTGGCTTTGGACGCCCACAAGGATCAGCGACGAAAGTCTGGGGAAGCCTATATCTTCCACCCTATTGCCGTGGCCAAGATCGTGGCCTCCGAGATCGGCCTCGATGCCATATCGATAGCCTCGGCCCTTTTGCACGATGTTGTGGAAGATACCGAATATACCCTGGATGACATAGAACGGATGTTCGGGGAGACCGTGGCCCGCATTGTTGACGGATTGACCAAGATCGCCCACCTCAAAAAAGACATGAACATCTCCCAGCAGGCGGAGAATTTCAGAAAAATGTTGCTTACCCTACATGATGATGTACGGGTCATCATCATCAAGATCGCCGACCGCTATCACAACATGCTCACCATGGATGCCATGCCTGAGCACAAGCAGGTGAAAATGGCCTCCGAGACGCTCTATATCTACGCCCCTTTGGCCCATAGGATCGGACTTTATAACATCAAGACCGAGTTGGAGGATCTTAGCCTCAAGTATACCGAGCCCGAAGTATATGAGGACATTCTGGGCAAAATGGAAGAATCCAAAGAAGAGCAACTCGCCTATATCGAAGCCTTTAAAAAGGTGATCGAGAACTCCCTGGACGAGGAAAAATTGGAATATGTGATCAAAGGTCGGATGAAGTCCATTTTTTCAATGCGAAAAAAAATGCAGGCACAGAATGTGTCCTTCGATGAGATCTTCGACAAGTTCGCCATCCGAATCATCTATCAATCGGACGATCACAACGAGAAGTTTTTGGCATGGAAAATCTACTCTATCGTTACCGATCATTTTACACCCAACCCCGTTCGCCTTCGGGATTGGATTTCCTCGCCAAAATCTACGGGATACGAGGCCTTGCATATCACCGTTATGGGTCCGGAGGGAAAATGGGTGGAGGTCCAGATCCGCAGTGAGCGCATGCATGAAATTGCGGAAAAGGGCTATGCCGCGCATTTTAAATACAAGCACGGTGAGCAAAAAGAGCAGGGAATCGAGGATTGGCTCAACAAATTGCAGGAAGCCCTGGAAAATGCCAACACCAATGCCGTGGATTTTGTTGAAGAGTTTAAACTGAACCTCTATGCCAAGGAAATATTTGTGTTTACCCCAAAAGGGGAGTTGAAATCCCTTCCCAAAGGGGCCACCCCGTTAGATTTTGCCTTCAATATACACACCGAGGTCGGGATGCGTACGCGAGGGGCCAAGGTAAACGGAAAATTGGTTCCCCTGGGCACGCCCCTGAACAGCGGGGACCAGGTAGAGATCATTACTTCCGATCAGGCAAAACCGAATCAAAACTGGTTGGACTATGCCACCACGGCCCGGGCGAGATCCAAGATCAAATCTTCCCTCAGGGACGAGCAAAAGGCCATTGCCATGGATGGCAAGGAGGTACTTAGAAGAAAATTGAGGACCCAAAAAATATCGCTGAACGAGGATACCGTGAACAAAATGGTGATCTACTTCAAGTTAAAAACCAGTTTGGATCTTTTTTACAGGGTGGGCACCGGAGCTATCGACAACCAAATGATCAAAGACTTTGCCTCCTCGTACAGCAATGCGTTCATCAGTTTCTTTAAAAATAAAATTAGGAGAAATCCGGCTCCCGAGGATATCAACAAAGATGAGATCACGTCGAAATACGATATGCTCGTGTTCGGGAAGGACGAGGAAAAACTGGATTATAAACTTTCGCAGTGCTGCAATCCGATTCCAGGTGACGAAGTTTTTGGTTTTATCAGCGTTAACGAAGGAATTAAGGTCCATAAGAAGAATTGTCCCAACGCCATTTCGCTGCAAAGTAACTATGCCTACCGCATCATCAGTGCCAAATGGATCGATTCCTCCCAAGAAGAGTTCCAGTCGGAGATAAAACTCACGGGAATCGATAATCTTGGATTGGTAAGCGAGATCACGGAGGTCATTTCCGACAATATGCACGTGAACATGCGCAACCTCAACTTCAGCACGGACGGTGGAACCTTTACCGGTAGAATTACGGTCGTGGTAAAAAATAACGGGATCCTCAAGAAATTGATCACCAATCTGAAGCAGATAGATGGCATAGACAAAGTCACCCGGATTTAATGAAGGTTTGGAAATGGAATCAAAATTTAACTGTACATTTGCAAATTGAGACGAAGGGAATCCAGCTATGGCAACCAATAAAAATCAGGAAATAGTAAAGAACGTATTTACTTCCTTTTTGGAAGATAACGGGCATAGGAAAACCCCCGAACGCTATGCCATACTTCAAGAAATCTACGAAAGCGACGAACATTTCGATATAGAATCCCTCTATATCAATATGAAAAACAAAAACTACCGGGTCAGCCGCGCCACGCTTTACAACACCATAGAATTGCTATTGGATTGCAAATTGGTACGCAAACACCAATTTGGCAAGAACCAGGCGCAGTACGAGAAGTCGTATTTTGACCGACAGCACGACCATGTGATCTTGACGGATACCGGGGAGGTCGTAGAGTTCTGCGACCCGCGCATACAATCGATCAAAAAGACCATTGAAGAGGTTTTCAATATTAAGATCAACAACCACTCGCTCTACTTTTATGGCACCAGGAACAAAGAGGAAAAAACAAAAAACTAACCGATAAGAAGAACACTATAATGGCGGTAGATTTACTACTAGGATTACAATGGGGAGACGAGGGAAAAGGTAAGATCGTCGACGTACTGACCAAAAATTATGACATTATAGCCCGATTTCAAGGCGGCCCCAATGCCGGACACACATTGGAATTTGATGGTATAAAACATGTGCTCCACACCATTCCCTCGGGAATCTTTCACAAGAACGCCATAAACATCGTGGGCAATGGAGTGGTGATCGATCCGGTAATCTTCAAAAAAGAACTCGATAATCTGGAAAAATTCGATATCGACTTGAAATCAAAGCTGCTCATTTCCAGAAAGGCCCATTTGATCCTACCCACCCATCGTTTATTGGACGCCGCCTCCGAAACCGCCAAGGGAAAAGCCAAAATAGGGTCCACGCTAAAGGGCATCGGGCCCACCTATATGGACAAGACCGGACGAAACGGCATGCGCGTCGGAGATTTGGAAATGGAGGGTTGGAAGGAAAAATACCGTGCCCTGGCCGACAAGCACGAAGCCATGATCGCCTTTCACGGCGTGGAGCTTCAATACGACCTAAAGGAATTGGAAGCTGAATTCCTTACTGCGGTGAAAACGCTCAAAAGCCTGAACTTCATCGATAGCGAGGAATATCTGTTCCAAGCGCAAAAGGAAGGCAAAAAAATACTCGCGGAGGGCGCTCAGGGTTCCCTTTTGGACATAGATTTTGGAACCTACCCCTTTGTTACCTCCAGCAACACCACGGCCGCCGGGGCCTGCACGGGACTCGGGGTGGCCCCCAATAGGATCGGAGAGGTATTTGGGATTTTCAAGGCCTACGCCACCAGGGTGGGAAGTGGCCCCTTCCCTACCGAGCTTTTTGATGAAGACGGTGCGACCATGGGTCGGATAGGCAACGAGTTTGGTGCCACCACGGGCAGGCCACGGCGTTGCGGCTGGTTGGACCTAGTGGCCTTGAAATATGCCGTTCAGGTCAATGGCGTGACCGCGTTGATGATGATGAAGGGCGATGTCTTAAGCGGGTTTGAAAAATTGAAGGTCTGTACGGCCTACAAGTACAAGGGGGAAAAAATTTCCCATTTGCCCTACAACATCGAGTCTGAAAATGTGACCCCGATTTATACTGAAATGGAGGGCTGGGCCAAGGATTTGACGCAATTGAGCGCCCCGGACCAATTTCCCCAGGGCCTCAACGCCTATATCGATTTTCTGGAAAAAGAACTGGAAGTGCCCATTAAAATTGTTTCCGTGGGGCCAGACCGTACCCAGACCATACACCGCTAAAGTGATCCAAGAGCTTGACCATACGAGCCAGGACGCCGCAACAAAGATCAGGGCCGTTTTTCAAGCCGCCTATACCGTCGAGGCCCGACTGCTTGGGGCAATCGACTTTCCACCCCTCAAAAGAGGCCTAAAAGGGTTTTTAAACAGTGAAACCAGCTTCTATGGTTTTTACAAGGAAGGGGAAATAGTGGCGGTGGTCGAGATCAAATGGGAATCTGCATACTCCCGCCTGCATATCCAAAGCCTGGTGGTCGACCCAAGTTGTTTTCGGCAGGGGATCGCCCAAGAACTGCTGGAATTTGTCTTCAATCGATTTGAAGCCTCCGAGTTTACGGTTGAAACGGGAATTGACAATGTTCCGGCAAGGGCATTGTACCTGAAAAATGGGTTTCTCGAAACCGGGCAATGGGACACCGATCACGGTATCCGAAAGGTTCGTTTTGAAAAGAGGGCCAGCAATATGTTTTAATACATGTTACACCTTTAACAAAATAAGTCCGTAAAAGAATCTATTCTGTATATCAGGGTTTCCATGCTGTCTTTTTTTTCCTAAATTGTAGCGTGAAAAAATCATTAGCTTTTAGGCCTTCCAACCCTGCACTTCGCAATTGGGCCACATCCATGGAAAATGAAAGATCCCGATCATTGACAGAACACAACTAAAACCAATAATATGAACAAACTGGATAGAAGAAATTTTTTAAGAAAGACTTCCCTTGCCGGTGCTGCTGTATCAATGGGACCAATGGTATCCCACGGAGCGGAACTGTATTCCGAAAGGGCCCTGTCTCACAAATATATGGGCGATTTTGCGGCTCCCAAGTTAGAAACGGTTCGAGCGGCATTTATCGGGGTTGGAAACAGAGGACCCGGACACCTTAAGTTTTTTGCCGAATTACCGGGTACGGAAGTAGTTGCCATCAGCGACCTGTATGAGGACAAGGCCAAAAAATGGGGGGCGGAGGCAGAAAAAATTGGGGGCGGAAAAAGACATAAAAACATCGCACTTTACCATGGGGATGAAAACAAATGGAGAACGATGTTGCAGGAGGTGAAACCAGATGTGGTGTTTGTGATCACGAATTGGAAGAACCACGCTCCAATGGTCATCGAGGCCATGAAAAGTGGTGCCCACGCCTTTGTCGAAGTGCCCATCGCCCTAACTTTGGAAGAAATGTGGGCAATAGTCGATACCAGTGAGCAGACCGGGAAACATTGTATGATGATGGAAAACGTCAATTACAACCGGGACGAGCTGATGTTCCTAAATATGTGCCGACAGGGAGTAATCGGGGAGCCCTTGCACGCAGAGGCATCCTACATACATGAATTGCGGGGCCAGATGGAGGAACAGGAACGCGGAACAGGGTCGTGGAGAACACCACACTATGCCCATAGGGATGGAAATTTGTACCCTACCCACGGGCTGGGCCCGGTGGCCCAGTACCTGAACCTGGCCCGAAAGGATGATACTTTTGCGACCATGGTCTCTTTTTCGACGCCCTCCCTGGGCAGGAAGCTATATGCGGAAAAAAATTATCCGGCGGACCATAAATGGAACCAACTCGATTATAAAGGGGGCGACCTGAATACTTCGATCATCAAGACCAATTTGGGGCGTACCATAATGGTGCAATGGGACGAAACCAGTCCCAGACCATATTCAAGACACAATCTGATACAGGGCACCAAAGGGATTCTTGCGGGCTTCCCGACCCGGGTAGCCCTGGAAGGGGGAATCGAAGGAGTTACCGAAAACCATCACCAGTGGGCCCAGGGGGAACAATTGGACGCCCTATATGAAAAATACGACCATCCACTCTACAAAAGGTTGAACGAGGCGGCCAAGGGAAGTGGACATGGCGGTATGGACGGGATTATGATGTACCGCATTGTAGAATGCCTTCAAAAAGGCATCCCATTGGATCAAAATGTATACGAAGGCTGTTTTTGGAGTGCGGTAAGCCCTTTAAGCGAGCGATCGGTCGCCCAGGGCGGCGCGCCCCAGGCTTTTCCAGATTTTACCCGGGGGAACTGGAAAAATACGGCACCCTTACAGATCATTGCCTAACCCATCCGATTCCATATTTTATGAAACGAACACATTCCGGACCAAAGGTGAAAATTCAATATGCTATGGTTTTGCTGTTGTTGACGGCAGCCTGCAAGCAGGACAAAAAAAAGGTTGTAACCGAGGCAAAAACCGCTCCCGAAATGGCAACTTCGGATGAATGGATATATCTATTTGATGGCAGCTCCACGGAAGGTTGGAGGGCCTTTAACGGGGAAACCCTACCGGCCGCATGGGTCGTCAAAGATGGCGCCTTGACCTTTGACACCGAAAAAAGGCTCGAATCCGAAAGGAAGGGCGGCAAAGATATCATTTATGCAAAGCAGGAATTTGATAATTTCGAGCTATACCTGGAGTGGAAAATCCCGGAAGGGGGCAACAGCGGGGTATTCTACCATCTCCAGGAAGGTCACGGGGGCCCTGCGGAAATCTCTCCGGAATACCAGTTGCTCGATGATCTCAAATGGGAAGAGATCAACAACGCAAAACTGGAAGATTGGCAAAAGACCGGGGCAGATTATGCCATGCACGTCCCGGACGAAAGTCAAAAAATCGTAAAACCGGCGGGAGAGTGGAATTCTTCCAGGATCATCTTCACCCCCGAACGGGTGGAGCATTGGCTCAATGGAAAAATGTTGTTGTCGTTTGTACCATGGTCCGCAGATTGGGAAGAAAGAAAGGGCAAGGGCAAATGGAAGGATTTCCCAAAATACGGTACGTTCAAAAAAGGATATATTGGACTACAGGATCACGACAGCCCCCTGTGGTTCAAAAACATAAAAATCAAAAAATTATAATTTAAGGCTCAAGTATATGGACAAAAGAGAGTTTATCAAAAAAAGTAGTTTGGGCGTCTTGGGCGTAGCGTTGGCTCCCTCCTTGCTAAGGACAATTTCAGAAAAAGGACGTTTGCGCACCGCGCATATCGGAGTCGGCGGAATGGGGGGCGAGGACCTCAAGGCCATTTCATCCCATAAATTGGTAGATGTCACCGCCCTGTGCGATGTGGACGCCGACAGGTTGGCCGCGGCCCATAAAATGCATCCAAAGGCCAAAATATACTCCGATTACAGAAAACTGTTGAAGGAAATGGCAGATGACATCGATGCCGTGATCGTTTCCACTCCAGACCATACCCATGCACCCGCCTCGATGATGGCGATGAACATGGACAAACCTGTGTACTGCCAAAAACCCCTGACCCACCATGTTTCAGAAGCAAGGGCCATGAGAAAGTTGGCGGAGGATAAAAAACTGGTCACCCAAATGGGCATCCAAGTGCACTCCTTCTACGATTACAAACTGGCCACCTTGCTCATCCAATCGGGAATCATCGGAAAAGTGAGTCGCGTAAGGGCCTGGTCCCCTAAAAATTGGGGGTATGACGGCCCGGCACCTGTCGGCAATGATCCCGTACCTTCCACTTTGGACTGGAATCTTTGGTTGGGCACTTCCTCCAAAAAACCATATAAAAAAGGCGTTTACCATCCGGGCAATTGGAGAAAGTTGGTCGACTATGGCTGTGGTACCCTGGGCGATATGGGCGTTCATATTTTCGATACGCCGTACAATGCCCTGGAACTCGATGTTCCAAGGACCATTATCAATGAATGTCGGGAACCCAATGGTTTTGGATATCCCGAAAACAACACGGTCACTTATGAATTCCCGGGCACGAAACATACCACGGAAACCTTAAAATGGGTATGGTCCGACGGACCAGGCGCCCCCGCGCCGCATGAAGATCTTAAATTGCCCGGCGGAGAGGCCCTACACGACCAAGGAGCTATGTTCATAGGTGAAAAAGGAAGATTGTACCTTCCCCATTTCCAAAAACTTCCCAAACTCATTGTCGATGGTAAGTACAAGGATATGGACATTGAGTCCTTCAAGCTGGGAGCACCCGTAAGGGACTACGAATCTGAAGGCAAAAAGCATTACCACCAATTCGTGGATGCCTGTCTGGGCAAATCGGAATGTTCCGCGCCCTTTTCATATGCGGCCCGATTGACAGAGACCATCCTGTTAGGGGTCATCGCCGGGCGCTTCCCCAACCAGACCTTGCATTGGGACAATGCCTCCGCTCGATTTTCTGAAGAGGAGGCCAATCAGTATTTGGATTCGGAGTACCGCAATTTTTGACGTACAAGACTGCTCCAGATACCTCAACGGGCGGGTAAGTTAAGAACATGAAAATACACTTTACCCTCATTTGCTGCTTTCAAATCTTGTGCGTTTTGGCACAGGAGTCTCCCATTATATGGTGGAATCCTGAACAAAGTGAAATCCGGGCCCTGGAAGGACAGGCGTGGCCACATGAGGTACAAAGTCCTTATGATCGCTTGCCGGCACGGGCCGAAAACAAGGTTCGGCAGGCCGTGTGGGACTTGTCACGGCACGCTGCGGGCCTTACGGTCAGGTTCCGTTCCAATGCTCCGGAAATTAAGGTGCGCTATAAGGTTAGACTTCGAAAGGCAATGGATCATATGCCTGCCACAGGGGTCAGCGGACTGGACCTTTACGCCAAGGATAGCGATGGCCAATGGCTTTGGTGCAACGGCAAAAGAGACTTTTCAGACACCATAACCTATCATTTTGACGGTTTGCGATCCAATGATGGCTATCATGACCGGGGCAGGGAATACCGCCTTAACCTTCCTCTCTACAACAGTGTGGAGTGGTTGGAAATCGGAGTTCCCGAAAATGCGCATTTTGAGCCGTTGCCCGCGAGACCGGAAAAACCCATAGTGGTCTATGGTACCTCTATCGCCCATGGCGCCTGCGCCTCCCGACCGGGAATGGCCTGGACGAATATCCTAAGTAGAAAAATGGACCGTCAGTTGATAAATCTCGCCTTTTCCGGAAATGGAAGGTTGGAAAGGGAATTGATCGACCTGCTGGTTGAAATCGAAGCCAAGGTATATGTACTGGACTGTCTTCCCAATCTCTGGAGATCGGAAGAATATAGCGATGAAACACTGGAAGGTAGAATTCTAAACTCCGTCCGCCAACTCAAAAAAGAACGGCCAAATACACCGGTGCTGCTTACCGAACACGCCGGGTACACCGATGGGCTGGTCCATACCCATCGACAACAGCTTTACACACGGGTGAACCAAATTCAGAAAAAGGCCTTTGAAAAGTTGAGGAATGAAGGTATTGATGGACTTTACTATCTTTCCTACGAGGAAATTGGACTGCAATTGGATGACATGGTCGACGGGACACATCCCAGCGATCTGGGCATGATGCACTATGCCGAAAGCTACGAAAGGAAATTGCGCACGGTTTTGAACGAACCGAAAGGAGCGGTTTCCACAACACGACCAGTGACCCAGTATCGGGAGCCCGATAACTATGACTGGGAAAAGCGGCACCATGAGATCCTAACAATGAATCGGGTCAACCCCCCTAAAAAAGTATTTCTTGCCAATTCCATCGTCCATTTTTGGGGCGGGGAACCGCGAACCAAATTGGTGCGGGAAGAAGCTTCCTGGAAGGATCATTTCGCTCCAATGGGCCTTCGGAACCAAGCATACGGCTGGGATCGTATCGAGAATGTGCTGTGGCGTGTATACCATGGGGAACTGGATGGCTTCGAAGCCGAACAGGTCTTTGTCATGATAGGGACCAATAATCTGCATTTAAACACGGACGGGGAAATTATCAAGGGATTGGACCTATTGATCCGGGCCATAAAAGTAAGGCAGCCGAAGGCCGAACTGATGTTGTTGGGGCTATTGCCAAGACGTGACCAAGAAACGAGAATTGCGGCTCTAAACCTCCGGATCGCCCAGTTGGCCGGAAAACTGGAGGTGGGCCATACCGATCTCGGTTCCATATTTTTGGACTCGGGACAAAAAATAAGGGAAGGCCTGTTTTTAGATGGCCTGCACCCCAATGCAACAGGATATCTAAAATTGAGGGAGGCCCTGAAACCCTTTTTGGCAGAATAACCGATTAACCCCCCCTAGGCGCACTGGTAGCTTTCAAATTGGGAAAAGGTACAACGCGACACTGGGCCACCAGTTGCTCTCAAAGAAACCACCTGACCAAAGGAAGCCATCTCCAAGGCTATTGGCGGTTGTGGTTGGGGGCGGGAACCTTGGCCGTTTTGGGCTTGGTTCCCATGCTTTGTCAAGGTACGCATCAAATAGAATGGGTGCTCCCGTTTTGGTTTTCACAGTTGTGGCCGCTTTGTGCCCGACATCGGAAACAGGAAAACGGAAAAGGGTACACCCCAACAACATCGACCATCACGTTCATTCAGGCGAAAGCCATACCCCTCTGCCCATCCTTAAATCTATCCCAATCTTTTATTCCCTAGATTAAAAAAACTTATTTTTGGCAAAAATCAGGGTTTGGGCAAACTATTGTTCTTTGTTGTTTTTCTTCTGTCGATCCATTTCGGGTCTGCCCAGGAAAATGACGCCGTAGGGAAACAGGCGGCAGTGGACACCACGCAGGTGGCCGAGGGGGAGAGTACCCAGATCAATATCGTCTACGGGGCCAACTTCACCAAAGATGAGGAGCAGTTCCCAGGGGCCTTTATATTCAGCAAGGACGATCGGCAAGTACAATTCGAACATCAAGGGGCCGACCTTTGGTGCGATATTGCCATTCACTATCAAAAAGAGAACCGGTTAAGGGCCATCGGGAATGTCCGTATGCAACAGGGCGATTCAGTGGAATTGACCAGTGGCAAGATCGATTACGATGGTGAGACCAAATTGGCCAAGTCGTATGAAGAGGTGGTGTTCGTGAACAACACCATGACCCTGCGCACCGATACCCTGTACTTTGATAGGGAAAAACAAGAGTCCTATTATCAGGATTTTGGTACGGTGGTCGATTCAACGAATACATTGACCAGCGAAATCGGCCGGTATTTCATGGAGCTCAAAAAAGCCCAGTTTTTGGACAGTGTCCACATCCAAAACCCCGAGTTCACCTTGGATTCCGAACAACTCGATTATTATACCACTTCCAAGAATGCGTATATGTACGGACCGTCGACCATTACCGGTGAAACCTATAAAATGTATTGTGAAAGGGGATTTTACGACACAAATGTCGAAAGCGGGTACGGTATCAAAAATACGAGGATCGATTACAATAACCGAATTATTGAGGGCGACAGCGTGTATTTTGAAAAGGCAACCGAATTTGCCTCGGCCACAAACAACATCACCGTAACCGATACCATCAACAAGGGGGTTATCCGGGCCCATTATGCCGAGGTATACAAGGCCAGAGATTCCGTTTTTGCGACCAAAAGGGCAGTGTCAATAAGTCTCGTACAGCAAGATTCGCTATATGTCCATGGCGATACGCTTATGGTAACCGGAAAACCAGAAAATCGAATCCTAAGGGCCTTTCGGAACGCCAAATTCTATAAGACCGATCTAAGCGGCAAATGCGATTCCATCCACTCCACCCAAAAAACGGGTGTCATCCAATTGATCAAAAACCCGGTGATCTGGAACGGGGAAAACCAAATGACGGGAGACAGTATCCATATCATTTCCGATCTGAAGACGGAAAAGCTCGATTCGCTCAAAGTGCTGGACAATGCCTTTGTCATCTCCCAAGACACCATCGGAAAGGTAGGGTTTAACCAGGCCAAGGGAAAAGATCTTTTTGGAAAATTCATAGACAATGAACTTAAGATCATCGATCTGGTCAAAAATACAGAGGTCATTTACTATATGTACGATGAGGACGACATACTCACGGGAATAGATAAGACCATATGCAGTGCCATTCGCATTACCATGGCCAACAATGATGTGGAGGACCTTACTTTTTTTACCGATCCCGACGGGGACATCTTCCCGGAAAAGGACCTTCCCGTGGAGAGTCGAAAGCTCCGGGGTTTTATTTGGCGGGGCGATGAGCGCATTTTGACGAAATACGACATCTTCGACGAGGACGACAACCATATTGAAATGGTGGTCATCAAGGGTGTCAACAGCCCTATAGACACTGATGCCGAGGTGGAACAGCGGGATTTAAACCAAGGAGATCCCATCAACAAGATTCCTAGTCCCGATGCCAAGGATCCAAGTAACGATCAGGCCACAAAGCCCAGATTACGACCCAAAGTGGAAAAGGTAAAGACGAATTAGGCGTACGGCCCCCATGAAAAAGGACTTTTTCAAATACCAAGCCCAAACAACGCCCCATCCCCTGGCGCTGGAAATATCGCACGCCTCGGGGAGCTATATCTACGATGTACAGGGAAATGCCCATCTCGATTTTGTGGCCGGGGTCTCTGTCTGCACGTTGGGACATTGTCATCCGAAAGTGGTCGAAGCCATTCAGGAACAGACCAAAAAGTACATGCATGTCATGGTATATGGGGAGTATGTACAGCAGCCCGCAGTGGACTACGCAAAATTACTGGCTTCCCTTCTACCCGCACCCTTGGAAACCACCTATCTTGTCAATTCCGGTACGGAGGCCATAGAAGGGGCCTTAAAACTGGCCAAACGGTATACCGGACGAAGCGAGATCATCGCGGCCCACCGTGCATACCATGGGAACACCATGGGCAGCCTTAGTGTCATGGGCCACGAACAAAGAAAAAGCGTATTTAGGCCGTTACTTCCCGATGTGCGGTTTGTCCGGTTCAATGCGCCGTCGGAACTCCAGAATATTACGGAAAGGACAGCAGCGGTCCTTTTGGAGACCATTCAGGGCGGCGCAGGCTTTATTTTGCCGGAAAAGGGGTATCTGGAAAAGGTCCGGCAACGCTGTGATGAAGTTGGGGCACTCTTGATATTGGATGAGATACAGCCCGGATTTGGACGCACCGGCAAGTTGTTCGCCTTTCAGCACCAAAATTGCATCCCTGATATTCTCGTTATGGGCAAAGGTATGGCTTCCGGTCTCCCGGTGGGAGCCTTTACCGCTTCAAGGCAGGTAATGGCCTGCCTGAGGGACCGTCCAAAATTGGGCCATATCACCACTTTTGGGGGCAATGCGGTAGTTGCCGCTGCAAGTTTGGCCACCTTACGACAGATTACGGGGTCCCAGCTTATTCCCGCTACATTGGAAAAGGAAAGGTTGTTTCGAAAGCGGCTACAACATTCGGGCATTAGGGAAATTCGGGGAAAGGGGCTCATGCTGGCGCTGATCATGGAGGAGGCCAAAATGGCCGATTTCCTGATTTTGGAATGCGCCAAAAAAGGCTTGGTGCTATTTTGGTTACTATTTGAAACTAAGGCAGTTAGAATCTCCCCTCCCCTTACGATTTCCGAAGAGGAAATCGAAAAGGGATGCCGCACCATATTGCAAGTTTTAACGGAATACAAACAATAAAGTGTTAACTAATTTGTTAATAAACTAGCCTAAATTGGGAGTCGAAAGTACGTCCATAAAGACTATTTTTAGTTCCGTAGTTTAACCAAAACGTTCCTATGGCGTTAGAATCTGAGGAAAGACCGAGCCAGTCCATTACCAAGTTCGAATCCATGCTCAAGACGGATGATATCTATTTCTTTGATGCTGAGGACTTTGAAGAGATTATTCACCACTATCTCAACCATGGAAAAGTAGCATTGGCAAAAAAGGCCATCAAAATTGGTCTGCAACAGCATCCGGCCTGTGTGGAGCTCAAACTCCTCGACGTGGAGGTCCTGGTCTTTGAGAACAACCTGGAGTTGGCGGAGCGTATGTTGGACGAGCTACAGGTACTTGCCGGTAACAATGAGGAAATCTACATACAACGGGCCAATATATATTCCAAAAAAGACAACCACGAGGCCGCCGTCGAATTGCTGCACCAAGCGCTGAAACTTACGGATGACAGTTTTGACATTCATTCCCTCCTGGGCATGGAATATCTTTTTATGGACGATTTTAAACTGGCCAAGGAGAGTTTTATGAAATGCGTCTCTTTTGATGAACAGGACTATTCTTCCCTGTACAACGTAGTGTATTGTTTTGAATTCCTGGAGGACTTCGATGGGGCCATCCACTACCTCAATGACTATCTGGAAAGAAACCCGTACTGCGAAGTGGCCTGGCACCAGTTGGGCAAGCAATACTATAGCAAGGACATGTTCCCGGAAGCGCTCGCCGCCTTTGATTTTGCCATTATCTCAGATGACAGGTTTATGGGCGCCTATTTCGAAAAGGGCAAGGTCCTGGAGAAATTGGGAAGGTACGGGGACGCCATAGAAAACTACGAAACCACCCTAAAGTTAGAGGATCCCACTTCCCACGCTTATTTACGCATCGGGCGGTGTTATGAAAAGGAGGGCAATGACGAAATGGCGAAGTACCACTATTACAAAACAGTGCACGAAGATCCCTTGTTGGACAAAGGCTGGTTGGTCATTACGGAGTTCTATCACCGGAAGGGCGACTTTAAAAAGGCCCTGTATTACATAAACAAGGCCCTGAACATCGATGGTGACAACCCGGAATATTGGAAAAAATGCGGTAAGATCCATACCGCTCTCCGTGATTTCGACAATGCGGACTTTGCCTATAAACACGCGGTGGACCTAGGAAACTATGAGCTGGATACCTGGCTCAACTGGTCGGAGGTCTCCCGTATGGATGACAATCCAGGCACCGCCATTCAGATATTATCGCAAGGTGCCGAATTCTATCCGGAGAGTTCTGAAATTTTTTACAAAAGAGCAGGTTTTTACCTCATGAAGGGAGACCAAGCCAATGGACGGATCGACCTTATGAACGCGCTGAGGCACGATTTTAAGAAACTCGATATCTTCCAAAGGGAATTTCCCCAGTTCTGTGACCTGGATTGGGTATTGGAGCTGATCTCCGCCTCCAAGAAAACTTCGCGATAATAATCGGCGTTCTGGTGTGGTATCCTATCCAGAATTGGCCATATTTGTAAACCCTATTTAGAAAACAACACAAATCCACCGAATTTATGGAGAACCGAAATCTATTGCAGCACTTTGTCATAGTCCTTAAAGGGATGGCAATGGGCGTGGCCGAACTGGTTCCCGGAGTTTCCGGGGGCACCATAGCTTTTGTTGCCGGTATTTACGAAGAGTTCATCGCATCTATAAACAATGTCAATCCGCGCACTTTACAGGTTTGGCGCAAGGAGGGTTTTAAACCGTTTTGGCAACACTTGAACGGCACTTTTTTGGTGATGCTTTTTTTGGGGATGGGCATTAGTATTTTCTCGTTTTCAAAGATCATAAGCTGGTTGCTCGAAAATCAGCCCATTCCGTTATGGTCCTTTTTCTTTGGGCTGGTACTGGCCAGTGTGGTCGTGGTGGCCAAAGCCATCGGAAAGTGGAATATGACCACTGTGGTCCTACTACTGCTAGGTGCGGTATTTGCTTATTTCATCACCACTTTACCTCCCTCACAAAGTACGGGAAGCCTCCCATTTTTGTTCTTCTCCGGGGCATTGGCGGTCTGTGCCATGATCTTGCCCGGTATCTCGGGATCCTACATTTTGGTACTCCTCGGCTCGTACAAGACCATCCTGGATGCCGTTGATGATAGAGATTTTAAAATATTGGCCGTGGTAGCCCTCGGAGCCATCTTTGGGCTGTTGAGCTTTGCCAAATTGCTGAAATGGATGTTTGATCACCATAAAAATATCACCTTGTCCATACTGACTGGCTTTATTCTTGGCTCCCTCAACAAAATATGGCCCTGGAAAAAGGTTTTGGAGACCAAGACCATAGGCAAAAAAGTACTGGTCATCGATGAAAACATCTCCCCCTTTTCCTTCGAGGGGGAACATCAATTAATGTTCGCAATAGTGGCCGCTATCGTTGGTTTTTCCCTTATTTTTATACTGGAAAAGCTGGCTTCCCAAAAATAACGGTGTACCCTCTATGTTTGAACCAAGGACCTTTTTGGATAAATTTTTTCTGGTCGTTAAAGGGCTTTGTATGGGCGCCGCCAACAAAGTACCGGGAGTCTCCGGGGGTATCGTGGCCTTTGTGGGAGGATTTTATGAGGAGTTTATCTATTCGCTCCAAAAAGTAAACCTCAAGGCGTTCAAGTTACTGTTCAACGGTCGGTTCAAAAGTTTTTATCGCTACACAAACGGGTCGTTCCTGACCCTACTGATCTTCGGGATGTTGGTCAGTTATTTTAGCATATCGAAGATATTGGACTACTTTCTGGAACAGAAGGAACTCTTCGTCTGGGCCACTTTTTTTGGGATGATCCTTGGTTCCATCTACTATATTTCCAAAGATTTTGAACATTGGAACAAAAAAACCATCCCAGCCGGCATAATCGGTCTGGCTGTCGGCATTTCCATCAGCTTTTTGAGTCCCGCCAAAGAGAACGATAACCTTTTGTTCATCTTTTTGTGCGGAATCATCAGTGTTTCAGGAATGACGCTCCCCGGTCTTTCCGGATCGTTCATTCTCATTTTGCTGGGCAATTATGTCCTGCTGTTGGTCGACTCGGTGAACGCGTTGTACGATACTTTTGCCGAAATGGCGAAAGGCGATTTCAGTTTTGTGAAAAATAGTGAAAGGTTAGAGACCCTAAAGATTCTTGCCGTATTCACCGCAGGCTCCGCTACCGGTCTGGTGACCCTATCGCATCTGCTCAGTTATGTGCTGAAACATTACAAACACATTGCCACAGCGACCATTATTGGGTTTATTACGGGTTCGCTCGGGGTGGTTTGGCCCTGGAAAAGGACCATGTACAAAACAGCTGCGGACGGACAACTTCTTTTGGACTCCAACGGAAAAGAGATCATCGTCAACTACCAACGTTATTTTCCCGATTTTGGAATCTCCGAAACTTGGTGGGCCCTTTTTTTTGTTCTGGTTGGAATTGGTATCTTGTTAGGATTGGATTGGTATGGAAAAAACAGAAAAAAGGCGGGTTAGATTCGGATTGATAGGACGTAATATTTCCTATTCTTTTTCCAGGGGGTACTTTGCCAAAAAGTTTAGAACCCTGGGTCTCGATGACCATTCCTACGAGAATTTTGACCTTCCCGAGATCGGGGACTTTGAATCGCTGGTCGGCTCTGACAAAAATATAAAGGGACTTAACGTGACCATTCCCTACAAGGAAGACATATTGCCCTTTTTGACCGAAATTGACGCCCAGGCAAAGCAAATTGGCGCGGTGAATACCATAAAAATCAATGGAGGTGGATTGAAAGGCTTTAATACGGATGCCCATGGTTTTCAAAAGTCCCTGGAGCCCTTTTTAAAAAAAAATCATCGCAGCGCCCTGATCTTGGGCACTGGTGGAGCCTCCAAAGCGGTGGCTTATGTCTTTGATGAACTGGGAATAGCCTACAAAAGGGTCTCCCGAAAGCCAAAGGCCGACCAATTGAAGTATCATGACCTTACGGAAAAAATAATGGGGGAACATCTGATACTTGTAAATTGCACCCCTTTGGGCACCCATCCAAACGTTTTGGAAAAGCCCGGGATCCCTTATCACTTCATAACAACGGACCACTTGCTCTTCGACCTTATCTACAACCCGGAAAAAACGGCTTTTATGAAAGAAGGGGAAGCTAGGGGCGCTGCCATTTGCAATGGCTATCGCATGCTGGAACTCCAGGCTGAAAAAGCATGGGAAATATGGACGGGCGAATAGGGCCCAAGATTCCACTGCTCGTAACAACTTCATCACCAATTCCCTACCGCTCCCTTGGGATGTTGCCTTGAGGGAAGCCCTTAAAAATCGGAGCGGGAATCCCAAAGCCATTGATTGCTGGGAAGGAATCCCGGGCAATGGCCGCCCACTTTCAGCCGGATGTGCCAAACTAAAAAGACTTTTGCAATCACTTTGCGGTTAGAAGGGTTGTCACTATCTTACGGTATGTTTTGGGATAATGAGAAAACATGGAGAAAATGCCAGAAGAGAAAGATCAGGAAATACAGGAGTCCCTAGAGGGTAAGGAAGCGCAGAATGATGCAAAGGTAGTTCCGAATGCCGCGGAAAAAAGTGAAAACGAAAAACTTGTAAAAGAAGTTCAAGAATCCCCAGTCGATATGGAAAAATCAGAGGAGGCCCAAGCGGTTTCCGATACCGGGGAACAAAAGGAGACCGTTGCCCCTACCGAAGCCAAGGAAGTCCAGGACGATCCCAAGGTCGTTTCGGATTCCGGGGACCTCTCGGGGAAAGAGGCCTCCACTTCCGAGAAAAGCGATGACGAGACCGATAAAAAGGCGAAAGAAAGGGATGAGGAAAAGGTGCTTGCGGAAATTGATGAGGAAAACGCCGAGGATGCCGAGGACCACTACAACAAGCATAGGCACCACATCCCCTTATTGGACTACCATTCCATGCCCATGGAAAATTTGGTGGGCGAACTACAGCGATTGGTGCGTAACGAAAAGGTCCAGGCCATTAAAAAACATGTGGATGGCATTAAATACGAGTTCGACCTCAAGTTCCAAGATTTCATAGAAGGGAAGAAGGAGGAATTTATCAGTGGGGGCGGTAATGAAATTGATTTTAAGTACAATTCCAATACCAAGCGACAGTTTAACGAGGTCTATGCCGATTACCGCGAGAAACGGGACCAATACTACAAAAACCTGGAGAACACCCTTAAGGAAAACCTTACCAAACGATTGGAGATCATCGAAGGAATCAAGGGGTTGGTCAATGTTGAGGAAGATATCAATACCACCTACAAGAACTTCAAGGAGCTTCAGGAAAGATGGCGCGGGGCGGGCCCAGTTCCAAGGAACAATTACAACGATGTGTGGCGCACCTACCAGCACCATATCGAAATTTTCTACGACTTCCTTCACCTGAACCGCGAACTTCGCGATCTTGATTTTAAACACAACCTGGAGGAAAAGACCAAACTGGTAGAGCGCGCCGAGGCCCTGGCCAATGAAAAAGATCTTGGAAAGGCCTTTAGGGACCTGCAACAATTGCACAAAATCTGGAAAGAGGAAATAGGTCCCGTGGACCGGGAACATCGGGATGCGATTTGGGAGCGTTTCAGCAACGCCACCAAGATACTCCATCAAAGGCGGCAGGAACACCAAAAAGAACTGGACACCCTCTACGAGGAAAATTTGGTGCAGAAAAATGGGATTATTTCAAAAATCAGTGCCATCGCCGACGCCGTGGCGAACAACCACAGGGCGCTACAACAGCAGATCCGCGAAATCGGGGAACTACGGGACGCCTTCTTTAAGGCAGGTAAAGTCCCCCAGCATTCCAACGAGGCAACATGGACGGCTTTTAAAGGGGCCACGCGAAAGTTCAATCACAACAAGAACACCTTCTACAAAAACCTCAAAAAAGAACAACAGCAGAATCTCGATAAAAAAAGGGAACTGTTGGCACTGGCCGTTTCACTGAAAGACAGCGAGGAATGGGAGATGGCGACCCAAGAAATGAAGCGTATCCAGAGCGATTGGAAAAAAATAGGACATGTGCCCCGCAAATTTTCCGATAGTATATGGAAAGAGTTCAAAACGGCCTGCAACCACTATTTCGATCGGTTGCACGCTTTGAAGAACAGTGCCCACAAGGAGGAAGCCGAAAACTTGGTAAAAAAGACCGCCTGTCTCGAAAGGCTTCGGGCGTTCGCACCTAGTGGGGAGAGGAGCGCCGACCTGGAAAAGGTCAAAGAATTCATAGCAGAATGGAAGGGATACGGAAGAGTGCCCTTCAAACAAAAGAACATTGACCAAAAGTTCAACAAAACCTTGGATGCCCTATTCAAAAAAATGGATGTGGGCCGACAGGAATCCGAACTCTTGAGATACGGCAATAAAATACATCGGTTGTCAAAAGCCGAGGACAGCGGTAGGGCCCTGAGCAATGAGCGGCAGTTCATACGCAAGAAAATCGAGGAGTCCAAAAGCCAAATCCGACAGTTGGAGAACAACATGCAATTCTTTTCGAACACCTCAGAAGACAGCCCCTTGGTCAAAGAGGTGGTCAAAAACCTGAACGGGCACAAAGAGGCCCTCGAAACCTGGAAGGGCAAGTTGAAAAAGCTGAACATCATGGCAAACAATCTCAACAAGGCCGCGGAGGAAGACGACGCTGCGGAAGCGGCCCGTTCGGAGGAAGAGTGAATCCGGACAGGTGTAAAAAATGTAAACGTCGTATCGACACCATAGGGGCAAGCATTCAGCATCAAAGTTCCGCTGGACCATCGGTTGCCTAAACCTATATCCTTTCAATAAAAAATCACCACGAACAAGTTGCCATGGAGCCATTTGAACAAATCGTCAAAAAACTCGGTTTAACACCCCATCCCGAAGGGGGTTTTTTCAAAGAAACCTATAGAAGTAAGGGCGAGATCAACACGGATAGCCTACCTTCCGATTATGATGGAAAAAGAAACTATGCCACCAGCATTTACTTTCTGCTCACCTCCGATACCTTTTCGGCCTTCCACAGAATCAGACAAGACGAAATTTGGCACTTTTACGACGGCTCCCCGATACGCTTGCATACCATTTCCGAAACAGGGGAACACAAGGAACACCTTATTGGGCGGGATTTCTCCAAGGGACAGGTACCACAGCTCGTTGTTCCTGGAGGACAGTGGTTCGCGGCGACCGTGGTGCGCGAAAACGATTATGCCTTGGTAGGGTGCACGGTGTCCCCGGGCTTCAGCTTCCAAGATTTTGAACTTCCGTCCAAAAAAGAACTGATCGCCAAATTTCCCATGCACGCACAACTGATCGATGCGTTCACAAATCATTGAAACGATTACGATCGCCCTATGAAAATCATCGACCTTTCCAAGCCCATACAGTACAATCCCTCCGACCCTTGGTTCATGAAGGTAAGAATAAAACATAAACCCCATCGAAAGGCAAAATGGCTGATCCGTGCCCTAGGCCTGCCCTTTAAACTTTTTCCGAAGGATTTTGTGGGTTGGGCGGACGATAGCATCCGAAAAATGGGGGTCCATTCGACCACCCATATAGATGCTCCCTGGCATTATTCCCCTACCACCAACGGAAAAAGGTCAAAAACCATAGACGAAATTCCCTTGGAATGGTGCTTTGGTGAGGGCTTGGTGATCGATATGAAGCACAAAGCTGACTTTGACCCCATTACCAAAAACGATATTGTGTCTTTTTTGAAGAAGAACGACCTGTCGCTGGAGGCGGGGAACATCGTGCTGATCAAAACCGGCAGGGATGTTTACAACGGCACCAAGGATTTCCATAAAAGAGGTACCGGAATGAGTGCAGGGGCCACCGAATGGCTCATCGACCAAGGGATCAAAGTGATGGGCATTGATGCCTGGGGATGGGACCTGCCCCTACCCTATATGCTAAAAAAGGCAAAGGAAACCGGAAATTCAGAACTGTTTTGGGAAGCCCATTTGGTAGGTAAAAGAAAGGAATATTGCCATATGGAACAATTGGTGAACCTGGACGCGCTTCCCTATGTCGGTTTTAAGGTGGCCGTCTTTCCCTTGAAAATTGTTGGCGCTTCGGCCGCACCGGCCCGGGTGGTGGCACTATTGGATTAGCCGGCCATTTTTTCAATTTCGATCATGTCGCGCGAGGCTTTCGAAAGTCCACATTATGCCCCTGGCCACCCTACTCCGGTTTCTTTACCTTTAAAGTCGTCAGGTATTCCACCAAATCGACCAACTCGTCCTCCCGCATTACCTTGTGCAATCCTTCGGTCATCAAGGATTGATCCATGGCCCGAATATCGGCGACCTCTTCAAGCGGTACCTTCGTATGCACCCCGCCCATCATGTTCAGGGTAAGATCATCTTCGGTCCTGCCCAAAATATAACCGGTATATGTGGAGCTGTCCCTCATTTTGACAGAGTATCCTTCATAGCCAAAACTGATCCCTGCGCTGGGGCTGATGATGTTCGAATACAAAAACTGTTTTGAGAGTTTGTTACCTATATCGGAAAGCGCGGGGCCAAATTCAATTCCGGTACCCCCTGCCACATGGCATGAACTGCAGTACATTTCATATATTTCCCTGCCACGGCCTACGTTTCCCTTCTCCGCCATCAAGCGATCCACATCGATATCGGTGTTTGTATCCGAATCCAAAAAACTGGGGGCATTTTCACGGATTTCATTGTCCCAACTGTTCATTAGTTTGAGTACAGCGGTAGTTTTATGCTCTTCCGCCAATTTCCCTTTCTCCAAAAGTGCGTATAATCTGTGCTGTCCGTCCCAAGTGTTTCCCAAGGCTTCCACTACCTTTCGTTTCAATGGATGGCTAAGATTCTTTTTCCCGAGACTCTCCACGAGCAGATCGGCCGCCAAAGGGTTGTTTATATTGCCCAACAGGCTCAACACCTCCATCTTATCGGATTCCGCCATATTGGATTCCAGGTTATCCGCTACCAATTGTTTCCCTCCCGATGCAAATAATATTGCGCCTGCTTCATTTCGCAGATCTTCATCCAATCGGGAATTGGAGACCATACGCAACAAAGCTTCTTTTTGGTCCAGGATCTTTAGGTTCTTGATGGCCACCAACCACTCGGGGGTACCTTCTATATTCGGTAAGATACTCTTTACCAGTTGCATATTCCTATGGGACCCGTTCACAAAATCTTCATCCAACTGGCCGATTGCCAGTGCCTGTATTTCAGGGCCCAAGGGGTGCTCATTTTCCAAAAGCGCCATCAAAATAGCATTTTTATCCCCATTCCGTTTAAAGCTAAAGGCTCTAAAATAGGACGGTAGTTTTTCCCTTGAAACATTTTTATCCCGTATCATCTCAGCCAAAAGGGGCACGGTTGCATCGGCCTGCACCCGCCAGACAATTTCCTTTCCCGCTCCATTCTTCCAAGAATCGGCCACTTCGGTCTTCCAAAAACGAAAGTAAAGATTGGGATATTTATCCGAACCGATACCTAGGGCTTCCAAATACCAACGATCGCCGCCTTGGTATTGTTTTGCGAGGGCGGCCCACAGCTCCGCGGCCCTGGTCGTTCCCAAATTCTTTAGGGCAATGGCCACTTCACGGCGTACCTGAACCGATTCATCGTCCACCATTCTGGTCAGGTATCCTTCCAGATTCGTCGGATCCATGTATCGGGCCATTCTGATTCCCTGGATTCGAAATTGGGCCTCCTTGTCCGAAAGGGCCAAGTTGATATACTCCCTGGTCTTCGTTGGGATTTTCACTCCGATCCACAGCGCCCTTGCCTTGGCCGTTCCGCCTTTCGCCATTAAGGTCGATAAATGTGGCTCGGCCCCTTCACCCATTTGATTGAGGTATTGCCAGGACCTATAGAACATATCCATGTTGCCCGACAACAGCCCCTTGGAAGCATCCTCTCCGGTAGCCATATTGTATGGTGCAGGTCTATAGTTCCCATCCAACGAAAGGTGATATATCCTTCCCTGTAGAAGGTCCTCGGCCTTATGGCCACCAACACCGCCATCGTACCAATCGCATATGAAAAGAGATCCATCCGGGGCAACCGTCACATCGGAGGGCCTGAACCAATCGTCATGACTCCCTACCAAATCCTCGACTTTTGCTTCGTAACCCGCTCCCTTTTCCGAGATACCATAGGCGCGCACTACATTATGGCCCGGTTCACAATGGATCAATTTATTTTGATACGCTTTGGGCAGCAATCGATCTTCATAGACCAAAATTCCCGTAGGGGAACCCGAACCTGTCTGCAGCAGGTTGGGCACCGTTCCCGGATCGTTCAAATGCCAGTGCCTTTTAGGGATTTCCTCGCTCCATCCGGGTCTGCGCTCCCGCCAATTGCTACCGGTCAATTTGTCCTTAAACCCATAATTGCCATATTCGAGCAAAAAATTCAAACGGGTACCTTGGTTTCCATCATCGTCATTGTCGGATTGCCACAGGTTGCCATGGGAATCCATCGCAAGTTCATAGGGGTTCCTGAAATTATGTGCCAGTACCTCAATGTTCTTGCCGTCCGGGTCCATGCGAAAAACCATCCCTTCCCGATACGGATTGCCATCGGCAACCACCTCGTCTCCATGGATATCCAGTATTGACCTACCCTCCTTGTCCAACAAGCGCTTCCCGTTGTTTCCGTAGTTAAAGTACAAACGTCCGTCGGGGCCGAATACCACTGCATGCACCCCATGATCGTGGTCGGCCCCCTCAATTCCCGTGAACAGTACCTCCTTCGAATCCGGAACATCATCCCCATCGGAATCGGTAAATATCAGCACATTGGGACTCACGGAAACGATGATCTTATCGCCCAGTACCACGATTCCCAAAGCCGAATTTACATCCTCGCCCTGGTAAAAGACCTTTCGGCTGTCGGCGGTACCATCTCCATCGGTGTCTTCCAAAATCAAAATCCTATCGCCCTGGTCGTCATAGGTATTGTTTGGATTGGCAAACAAACGGTAATTTCGACCCTCGCACACCCATATCCTGCCCTTGACATCTATGGCCATGTTCGTGGGATTGCTGACCATGGGTTCCGAAGCAAAGAGGGACAGTTTCAGACCATCGGCCACCTCCATCGACTGCAGCGCATTTTCGGGTTTTCGCTTTTCTTCTTCCGAAAGCAGTGCAAAAGCATGTTCCGAACCGGAATTTTCTTTGTTTTTGCAAGAAAGGGACAGTACCCAAAATATCAGTAGCAATGGACGTAGTGTTTTGAACAACATCAAAATAGTGATTGATTAGTTCTTAAAATTAAAGAAAAATACGATGGGCCCCGTGCTCCGTGGATAGGTCTTTTCCCAATTCTTTTAACATTCCAACGGTATTTTCCAATTGGCGTACCCTGCCCTACGGCTGTTCAACACAACGGTTCGCCTATAAAGGCAGGGACAAAAAAAAAGAGCCCTTTGGATGGCTCTTTTTTTAAAGACTGAAGTTCGCTATTTTGCAACGTTCACCGCGCGGGTTTCCCGGATTACGGTAACCTTTACCTGTCCTGGATAGGTCATATCGGTCTGTATCTTCTGGGAAATCTCAAAAGATAGTTCGGCAGCCTTGTCATCGCTCACTTTTTCGCTTTCAACGATTACGCGAAGTTCCCTGCCCGCCTGTATGGCATATGCTTTTTGAACTCCGCCAAAACCAAAGGCTATATCCTCCAAATCCTTGAGGCGTTGAATGTACGAATCGAGCACCTGCCTCCTGGCACCTGGTCTCGCGCCACTGATGGCATCACAGACCTGCACTATCGGAGAGATCAGTGTTTTCATTTCAATCTCGTCGTGGTGGGCCCCAATGGCGTTGCACACATCTTCTTTTTCCCCAAATTTTTCGGCCCACTGCATTCCCAAAATAGCATGTGGGGTCTCAATTTCCGCTTCGGTGTTGGGCACCTTACCGATATCGTGCAGGAGTCCGGCACGTTTGGCAAGCTTTGGGTTCAGTCCCAGTTCAGCCGCCATCACACCACATAATTTGGCTACTTCCCGTGAATGTTGTAGTAGGTTTTGACCATAGGAAGATCGATATTTCATGCGTCCGACCGCCCTGATGAGCTCTGGATGCAATCCGTGTATCCCCAGATCTATTACGGCCCGCTTGCCCACCTCAACGATTTCCTGTTCTATCTGTTTCTCGGTCTTTTTTACAATTTCCTCTATTCTTGCCGGATGGATCCTGCCATCGGTCACCAATTTGTGCAAGGACAAACGCGCCACTTCCCTACGTACCGAATCAAAACAGGACAGGATGATGGCTTCGGGGGTATCGTCAACGATGATCTCTACTCCAGTGGCCGATTCCAAAGCCCTTATGTTTCGGCCCTCCCGTCCGATGATACGTCCCTTAACATCGTCGGATTCCAGATTAAACACCGAAACGCAATTCTCCACTGCTTCCTCTGTACCGATTCGTTGGATGGTGTTGACCACTATTTTCCGGGCCTCCTGTTCGGCGGTTAACTTGGCCTCCTCCACGGTGCCTTGAATATAGGTCATGGCATCCGTTCTTGCGGTCTCTTTCAAAGATTCCAACAACTGACTTTTGGCATCTTCCGCGGAAAGCCCCGAGATGACCTCCAACTGCTGTACCTGGTTCTTGTGCAGCTTTTCGAGTTCCGCTTGTTTTTTGCCATAGAACTCGCTCTTATGTTCCACGTCCTTGATCTTCCGCTCCAACTCGCTGTTCAATTTTTTGCTCTTGGCCAACTCACTGCTGACCTGTGATTCCTTGTCCCTGGTACGCTTCTCGGTCTCATTGATTTTTTTGTCCTTGTTGATGATGACCTTTTCATGTTCCGCCTTCAACTCCAAAAACTTTTCCTTGGCCTGGAAAATCTTATCCTTTTTGATGTTCTCACCTTCCGATTTGGCATTTTTGATGATGGTGTCGGCCTCTTTTTTGGCATTGGCGGTGGTTCTGGACGCCTTTCCCTTTTCAAGGAATTTAGCGATTGCGAATCCTATTACAAGGCCTACGACCGCTGCTACTATTGTTGTTATTGATGTGCTATCCATGGTTTGAGAATTAATTAAACGAAAAAGCCCACATTGGGGAAGTTTTGCACAAACTCCAATAAACAGGTTTAGGGCTAACAGACCGATCAAGGATCCTTGTACTGGCAAGGCTTGCTTTTACGATCTAAACTCACCCTTTTTAAACAAATTAACGTTGAGTTTGTCAAAAGATAATACCAATGTGGGCAGTAACTTTTATTTATAAGAACTTATTTCATACCAAGCCTGGTGTTCACCAACTCGTCCAATGCCTTCAGGCGCTCCAAGGCCTCCAGGGTTCCCTGCGACTGATCGATGCCTTTCTGCTCAATTTTGGAAGCAAATTGCAAGGCGCACATGGCCAACACGTCCTGCTTATCGCGAACGGCATAGCTCTGCTCGAACTTTTTTGCCAATTGCTCAATGTTCTTAGCCGCTTTCCGTAAGCCTTCTTCCTGGCTTGGGTCAATGGTAAGGGGATATACCCTATCCGCAATCGAAAGCTTGATCTTGAGCTTTTCTGACATACTATCTTGGACAATTATTCAGAAAGTTGTGCGATGCAATGGTCCAACTCCCTGATCAATGTGTTTATCTTAAGCTTAGCTTGTGTTTTATTGGTATTACTGCCCAGCATCGAATTCGCCATTTTGAGCGCGTTGTACTTCTCCTCCCACTCGGATACGGAACTGTTCACGGTCTCCTTTTCATTCTGTATGGAAACTAGTTCTTTTTCCAATTCTCGATTCGCCCGATGCAACATCTCCAAACGGTGCAACAACTTGCTAATTTTGTTTTCCAGGGAATCAACGATTTGAACCAATTCGCTCATAAACGAAATTCAATACTCTTTACACAAAGTTAACATACATCTCACGACTTAGCAATACTTTTTTCAAATATTCTTCAAGTAATACTTTAATCCCCAAAAACCCGTTCAATACAGGGTACTGATAATAATTTGGAAGGTTTTCCCGATTCGAAGTGGTTAATTACGTTCATCTGTTTAAATTTATCCCGTTTTTGTCGGAGAGGGGCCATTCTCCGATAACTATGCCGCCCCGTTTACCACCGGCGCCATGTCGAAAACTATTTTGGCCCATTTTATGCTATGCAGTATAGATATGAGGAAAATAATTCTAGGATTGCTTTTATGCTGTTCGATCGGTTCTAACGGACAGGAAAATTATCCCAAAGATGCGTTTAGATCTCCATTGGACATTCCCTTGGTACTTGCCGGAACTTTTGGGGAACTGCGCTCCAACCATTTTCATTCAGGAATTGATATCAAGACACAACAACGCCAAGGTCTTCCGATATACGCCATAGGCGATGGCACGGTTACCCGCATTAAAATATCGCTCTGGGGGTATGGCAAGGTACTGTACGTTGCACACCCGAACGGATACACCTCGGTCTATGGGCATCTGCAAAAATTCGCTCCGGAGATAGAGGCGTACATCAAGAAAATACAGTACCGAAAGCGCTCATACGAGGTAGAGGTGTTCCCTGATTTTGGTGAGGTGAAGGTCGAAAAGGGACAGGTGATCGCCTATGGGGGGAATACTGGGGGATCTTCGGGGCCCCACTTGCATTTTGAGATTCGGAGCAGTATTTCCGAAAAACCGACCAACCCCTTGCTCTACGGTCTTGAGGTGCGGGACGCTACCGATCCCGTTTTGGAAAAAATCTATGCCTATCCATTGTCCAAAGACGCCCAGGTAAATCAGAGCGGGGATAAGGTGGAAGTGAAGTTTTCCAGACAAACGGATGGCACCTTCCTGGCCAACAGGATTTCTGCAATGGGCACCATAGGGTTCGGTTTTAGGGGTTTCGACAGGCAAGATCTGGCCGCAAACAAGAATGGGATCTATTCCGTACAGCTCATCGTAAACGGAAAAGTGTACACTGATTATGATTTTGAGACTTTTTCTTTCGGCGAGACCCGATACATAAACACCCTGATCGACTACGATCATTTCGGAACTTACCAACGGCGCGTACAGCGGTGTTTTAAAGCTCCAGGGAACCGGCTTGGTATATACAACACCCTTTACAACGATGGCAAGATCGCCGTTCAAGAGGGGCTGACCTACAGTGTGGTGTTGGTCCTCAAAGACCTTGATGGAAATATGACCAAGGCGATCATCCCCGTGACGGGAAAAAAAGAGGAGATCATCATTCCAAAGAAAGAACGGAAAACCGATCAGTTCTTGGTCGCCAAAAAAAACAACAACTACGACCTGGGCGGGGCCAAGGTATATTTTCCGGCCAATTCCTTCTATGAAGATTTCTATATCGATTTGCAAAAAGGAAACGATACGGTAACCATCCACAACAACAAAGTACCCGTACACCGCAACTTTACCATTACCTTTGATGTGGCAAAGTACAGCGCCGAGGATAGGAAAAAACTTTTCATAGCCCGCTTGGACAAAAATGGGGAACCGAACTATGCATCGACCTATAAGCGGGGCGATACCTTTACCACGCGTACGAGAAACCTGGGCACCTATACCTTGGCCAGAGATACCATTGCACCGAAAATAAGGGCAAAGAATTTCAAGGAAAAACAATGGTTGAACAACTATAGTTACCTGAGCCTCCGTATTTCGGATGACATAAGCGGCATAAAAACGTATTCCGCCACCCTTAACGGGGATTGGATCCTTATGGAATACGAGCCAAAGACCAGAACGCTTACCTACAACTTTGATGACAAGATCTTGGACCAAACGAAATGCGAACTCAAAGTTTTGGTCACGGACAACGTAGGGAACGAGACCGCTTTTGAGGGCATTTTTTATCGAAAATAGGACTTTTGAAATGTACTATATCCTTATTTGCTTTATCGGTGCTGTGCCACCTCGGTGTGGTTAGGGGGCAAACCGCCACTATTACCGGTGTGGTGCTCAATGAAAAAGAGGTGCCCCTGGAAGGTGTGAACATTAAAGTACGGAACAGCGGGAGTTTTTCGGATTCCAGTGGTTTTTATGTGCTCCAAATCATTGCCGATAAGCCTACGACCATTACTTTTTCACATTTGGGACATAAGGATGTGGTCCTGGAGAACTTGATCCTCACCACCAATGAGACCTTTGAGTTCAATCCGGTACTCAAGACCGATGTGATCCAAATGGCGGGGGTTACCGTGTCCCCGACGGGCGAAAGGGAGTTGGACGGCATCGTTGCCGTTTCCCCTGAAGTAGTGAGAAAAATTCCCGGGGCGAACGCCGGAGTGGAAAATGTACTTAAACTGCTGCCAGGCGTATCGTCCAGCAACGAATTGAGCACCCAATATTCGGTAAGGGGCGGAAATTATGACGAAAACCTGGTGTATGTCAACGAAATTGAAGTCTACCGCCCTTTTCTGGTGCGTTCGGCCCAACAGGAAGGACTGAGCTTCGTAAATAGTGATATGGTACAGGACCTAAAATTTTCTCCAGGTGGGTTCCAGGCCAAGTACGGGGACAAGCTGTCTTCCGTATTGGACATTACCTATAAGAACCCAGCAACTTTTGGCGCCAGCCTCGATGTTAGTTTTTTAGGGGCATCCGCAACCGTGGAGACGCTTTCGAAGAACAAGGGTTTCAGCAGCATTGTGGGCATCCGTTATCGCAACAACGGTCTTTTGGTGAACAGTCAAGAGACCGAAACCAATTTCAATCCCACCTTTGCGGACGTCCAAGGGTATTTTACCTACCGGTTTTCGACCCAATTCAATCTGAATTTTTTCGGAAATGTTTCGGTCAATGATTATCAGAACGAACCCCTAAGAAGGCAGACCAATTTTGGAACCCTTAACAACCCCAGGGCCTTGACCATTTTTTATGAGGGCAATGAAAACAATAGGTTCAATACGGCATTGGCAGCCCTGAAGGGCAACTACACCCTGAACCAAAACGTCACCCTAAAGTTGATAGCGTCGATCTACCATACCGCGGAGGAAGAATATTCAGATGTTGTCGCACAATACGAACTTGGGGAACTTGATACCGATCTGGGAAGTGATACCCTTGGGGAGGTAACGTCATCCAGGGGTTTTGGCACCGAGTTCAATAGGGCCCGGAACGATTTGGACGCCTTGATCTTCAATCTGGAACAAAAGGGGAAATATACCAAAGAGGGCACCGTGCTGCAATGGGGAGCCAAATACACCCACGAAGATATACGGGACCAGTTGCGGGAGTCCGAATTCATTGATTCGGCCGGATTTTATATCAGACCGCCGCTTTCAGGTTTCACGAACAACCAGCCTGACGAACCCTTCAATGCACCAATTGTACCGTTCGAAGGGGTAAATGCCACCAACTTCGTGAAAACCAATCGGTTTAGTGCATACGTGCAGTACAGTGACCAAAGCCAGTGGAAGGGCGCCAACATGTACTACAATTTTGGTCTTAGGGCACAACATTGGACCGTCAGCGGCACGGGGGTGGAAAAGGCCTCGCACACGATTTTTAGCCCAAGGGCCCAATTCGCGATCAAACCAAATTGGAAAAGGGACATGCTGTTTCGCCTTTCAGGCGGACTGTACCAACAACCGCCTTTTTATCGTGAACTACGCGACCGGGAAGGGAACATCAGGACCGATGTCAAGGCACAGCGATCCATCCATTTCGTTTTGGGCAATGAATACAGTTTCACCCTTTGGGACCGTCCCTTTACCCTTGTGGGCGAGGCGTACTACAAGATGTTACATCAGGTGAACCCCTATACCCTTGAGGACGTCCGCATTCGATATGCCGCGAACAATAATGCCAAGGCATATGTCCAAGGTGCCGAACTCCGGCTGAACGGCGCCTTTGTCCCCGGTACGGAATCATGGGTAAGTTTGGGCTATCTAAAAACAGAGGAAGACATCGACCAAAGGGGGTATATCGCACGACCTACCGACCAACGCTTAAAACTGGGGATTTTGTTCCAAGATTATCTGCCCGATATCCCCAGCTTAAAGATGTACCTGAACCTGGTGTACAATACCGGGGTACCGGGTGGTTCACCAAGTTATGCGGATCCCTACATTTTTCAGAACAGATTAAGGGATTATAAGCGGGCAGATTTGGGAATTTCCTATATTTTTGTGGATAATGACAAAAAGTACCCCAAGGACCATTGGTTACACCGATTCATGGGCCTGAGCGCCGGTTTTGAGATTTTTAATTTGTTCAATACCCAAAACTCCATAACCAATACCTGGGTCCGGGACGTGGATAGTAAACAGCAATTTGCCATTCCCAACTTCATGACGGGCCGTGTTTTTAACCTTAGGGTGAGCATGCGACTGTAGGATTTGGCGGTTGGGGTCTTATGTATAAAAAGAGAAATGAAAAATAATATTCTGCTTTCGATGCTGCTTTTGGCGGGCTTTGTATTGAACGCGCAAAAAAACATATACGAGAGCGATCAGTTCGATGAGCTCAGCAAGGAACACAAGGTGTTGGCCATATTGCCCTTTTTGACGCACCTGGATCTCAAGGATGACCTGACCAAGGACGAGCTTAAGGCCTTGGAAAAAAAAGAGGGCCTTGCGGTTCAAAATGCCTTGGAGACCTATTTTTCAAAAAGAAAGAAGAAAAAGAAATTCTCGGTAGCGTTCCAAAACATAAAAAACACCAATGCCATATTGGCCCAGAACGACATTTCGTACGACAACATGGACATTTACACTACCAAGCAACTAAGCGAAGTGCTCGGGGTAGACGGTATAATCAGCGGGAACCTAGATCTAAACGTGCTCCTTTCCAAAGGAGTTCCCACTGAATTCAGCATTATCGATTATTTTCTCGGGAAGGCCAATTATGGACGCATAGGAATCAAGATCAGCGATGGGGACAAGGGAAAACTGCTCTGGAAATACGAAAAGGAAATCAATAAAAAATCGGGTAAAAATACCGATGACCTTATCGATCGGATGATGAAACTAGCGACCCGAAAATTTCCGTACGATCGGGAAAAAAGAAAGGAAAGGCGAAGGCAGGCCAACTAGCTCGCTAAAAAATCCTTGAGTACCCCGATTACATAATCCAGTTCTTCCCGGGTGTTGTATTTTGAAAAGGAGAACCGTAAGGAAGGCTTCCGCAAATCTTCTTCCGACAGTATTTCAGAAAGCACGTGAGAACCCTTATCACTTCCAGATTGACAGGCACTGCCCTTGGAACATGCAATTCCCTTGAGATCAAGATGGAACAACAACATCAGGGCCTTTTGCTCTGAAACGGGTAGGCTTACATTGACCAGGGTATACGTACTTTTGTCCATATCCCCCGAATATCCATTGAATTTGGCATCAGGGATCTCCCGGGCCATGCCTTGGATAAAATGTTGCTTCAATCCGCGAACATAGGTCCGTTCCTCTTCCAAATTATCGTACGCGGCAACAAAGGAGGTCTCCAGACCCACGATATTATGGAAGGATTCCGTCCCGCCCCTAAAGCCACGTTCTTGGGAACCCCCGGAAATAAAAGCTTTTAAGCCCGAATTTTTTCTGACAAAGGCAAAACCGACTCCCTTGGGACCATGGAACTTATGGGAGGCCGCTGTCAAAAAATCTATGCCCGACTCTTGAAGATCCCATTCATAATGGCCTATGGACTGTACGGTATCGGAATGGAGCAGCGCGGAATGCTCTTTACAAAGAGCACAGAGTTTCTCCATATCGATGATATTTCCGATTTCGTTGTTCACGTGCATCAAGCTGACCAGTTTTTTGGAATCGTCCTGTCGCAACAAGGCTTCCAAATCGCCGTAGTCCGGATTGCCAAACCCGTCCAATGCAACAAACTTCAACGCGATACCGTATTCCCCGACCAAATCCTCGGCGGTATGCAGCACGGCATGGTGTTCTATTTTTGAGGTGATAATGGTCTTCACTCCCAAATCCCTTACGGCACTGCGCATGATCATGTTGTCCGCCTCGGTACCTCCTGAGGTGAATACAATCTCCGACGGGTGGGCGTTCAAGTATTTGGCGATCGTTTTTCTTGCGGTCTCCACCACCGTTTTGGCGGACCGTCCAAAGCTATGGGTAGACGATGGGTTTCCATAACAATCGGCCAATGCCTTCTGCATTTTGGCGATAACGTCCGCCCTTACCTGGGTGGTGGCGGCGTTGTCGAGATATACCTTTTTCTGTTCCAATTCGCGTTCGTTTATAGTTTGCCAAAAATAACTTAAATAAGTCAATTTCTCAGCGCTTCACGATAATCCTATGGGTTATTTCCTTTACATTTGACCCATGAAACGCATTCTTTGTTTTGTCCTATCGATCCTGTTTTTTTCCTGTGATGATGGGGACCTCCAAATTGAGGCGGTCAATTTTGACGACGCTGCCGTTGATTTTTGCGTCAGTGGTTCGGACGCCAAATTGGTGAATACCTTTTTCTTTAAGATCCAGGACGACGAGGCTTTGCTGCTGAACATGGGTACGGGCCAGTTTAAAAACACCACCTCTTTGGATGGTTCCATCTCCAGTACCCTTTCGTCCAGTGGGAGTCCCAGTCTGGTCTATCGTTTCTTCACCGGAACAGTAGCCAAAGGCTATTTTTGTGACGAGGTGCCCGCATTGGAACCGAACGTCGTGAAAGAGAATACCGCAACCGGAGGGACGGTCACCGTCACCACTTCGGTAATCAAGGTCGATAAGACGAACAAGACCTACTCGCACAATATTGAGATCAAGGAACTTTCCCTGACCAATGACCAGGGCGAAAGGCTTACGGACAACTCCACCATCGACTTTGGGAGTTTTACCACCGATACACCCAACAGTGCAAGTCTTGACGTTCCTTTTTCCAACTATACCGCACTTACCACGGCAGCCTGTGATACGCCGCCCACCACGGGCAGCACCAGGCTCTATAAGATCGTTAACGATGAGTTCGTCTCCTTGGACCTTCCCAACACTCTGATCGCCAATATGGCGACCGGGGGCACTCCCCGGACCATGCCCTTTGGAACCGAGGTGGTATTGAGCAACACTGTTTTGAATCTTTTGGCCAGCAAAGAACTGCTCTGCGCAGCATCGATCGATGCCGAAATGAGACAAGGGAGCTTCGTTTCTTCGGAAGGACAGATATCCGTGGCGACGGTGGAGAACGCACCCGATGCAGAGGGCAAGATAACCTATACCCACACCATTGTCCTGACCGGGGTAATCATGGTGCTCAAGGACGAGACCGACCCGGTAAACGACATTGCTTTGGACGTCATTCCCAGTATTGAATTTGGCACGTATACCACCACAGCCCCCTAGCCGTTCTGATGTATATGGACCTCCGTGGCCCCCAAACCATATTTTTGGTAATTGGCATCGTAGTAGGCTACATTTTCATACCGGTTGAAAAGAAAATACAGTTCTTCCTTCAATACGCCCTCGCCTACCCCATGGATGAACACCACCTTCGGTATCCGTTTTTCCATGGCGAACCGTAGCTGCCGTTCTGCGGTCTCCAATTGCAAATTCAATATATCGTAATTGCCCATCCCCTTGGTAGATCGGACCAGTTGGTTTATATGTAGGTCTACCTCCATTCTTGGGGCATTGCGTTCCTTGGGTTTTGGCGCCAGGGCGGATTTCTTTTTAGGGATTTCCTTTTCAGCCTTTATTCGCGCCACTTCATAATGGGTCACGCGAATTGGGTCAGAGGGATCTGTTTTGACCAGTTCGCCCGGGGCGAATTTCAATAGGAAGCCCTCATCGCTTTCAATCGTGATTTCGTGCGGTCCTACGTCCACGACGGAACCGCAAATGGTATCGTCTATGGTTTCCACTTTATCCCCAATGGCAAAAACACCCATGATTTTGTTTTTATTCCCCAAAAATAATAGTATTTTTCGCTATAGAATTCCGATTTGACAAAAAATGCAGTTGGCTACTTTTCTATTGGTTTTGGAGGATTTTATGCTGCCGTGCCTGAACAAGAAACTGTTTGGCATTGATTGCCCGGGCTGTGGACTGCAGCGTTCGGTGGGCCTGTTGATCAAAGGCGATTTTACGGCCGCCTTTCATATGTACCCCGCCATTTACAGTATTATCGTACTGCTCCTTTTTTTGATATCGGGTATTTTCGTGAAGACCAAGTACGATAACTTCATCAAAATCTTTCTAATAGTGTCCAATGCCGTCATTATTGCGGGAAGTTATATCCTTAAAATGAACCACCTAATCCATTAAAAACCACCTTATGCAACAAGAAAAATTACCCAATGCAACGCTCATCCTGGTTTTCGGGATCTTATCAATAGTGACCTGCTGCTGTTATGGCATATTGGGCCTTATATTTTCCATCGTTGCTTTGGTCCTGGCAAGCAAGGCCACGGCGCTTTATAGGGCAAATCCTGAAAATTATTCGGACTATAACAATGTCAACATCGGAAGGATTTTGGCCATTATCGGTATCTTTTTGAACCTGTTGATGCTAGCCTATATCATCTGGATCATTTCGTATTTTGGATGGGAAACATTGCAAGATCCCGAGATGTTACAGGAAAAGATCCAAGAACTTCAAGGAGCATAGGATATGGGCCAGGAAACCTTACCAGGAGCCAGTAATGCGCTCACCTTTGGAATATTGTCTATTGTTTTGACCGTTATCTGCTGTGGCCCATTTGGAGCAATTTTTAGCTTCATCGGCCTGTCCAACGCTAAAAAAGCGGAGCGGATACACCTGGAAAATCCAGGGGAGTTCACAGGCTATGAAAATGTAAAGACGGGAAGAATATTGTCCTATATCGGCATTGGGATCGCGGCGATCTATTTGCTGTTCTCCATCCTCTATTTCGGCGCCATTGTTGCCATCTTGGCGTCAGGCGATTGGGGCGGGGCATACTGACGCAAGAATCATGGTCTTCAAAAAAAATCCCCTCCGGATGAGGGGGTTTTTTATTCTTCAAACTGTCGCAGGGTTTTTACGATGATCGCAATACAATCCAATAGTTGTTCCTTGTCCATCACCAATGGGGGCGCGAATCGGATAATGTTCCCATGGGTCGGTTTGGCAAGAAGTCCGTTTTCCTTTAGGGCCATACAAATATCCCAGGCCGTTGAACTCTCAGGGGAATCATTGATCAATATGGCATTCAAGAGACCTTTTCCCCGAACGGCATTCACAAGCTTGCAACTTGGAATGAACGCATTGAGCTCTTCCCTGAAGATTTCTCCAAGTTCATGGGCATTCTGGGCCAATCCCTCTTCCTTCACCACTTCCAAAGCAGCGATTGCGATTGCTGCGGCGGTAGGGTTTCCGCCAAAGGTGCTCCCATGATTCCCTGGGCGTATCACACCCATTACCCCATCGTTGGCCAGAACAGCGGAGACAGGATACGCACCACCGGACAAGGCCTTTCCCAAGATTAGGATATCGGCCTTTACCTCCGGGCTCCCGCTACAGTGCCTGTCTGCACAACGGCAGTTGCCACAGGTGGCCAACAGCCTTCCAGTACGCGCTATTCCGGTCTGCACCTCATCCGCGATGAACAGCACATTGTACTTTTCGCAAAGGGCCTTGGCCCCTGCCAAATAACCCTCGGATGGAACATGGACCCCAGCCTCCCCTTGAATGGGTTCCACCAAAAACCCGGCTATATTGCCATTCTTCTTCAAAGCCGATTCCAGGGCCTCAAGATTGTCGTACTCCACTTTGATGAACCCTTTGGTAAAGGGTCCAAAATTCTCACGGGCCACCTCATCGTTGGAAAAGGAGATAATGGTGGTGGTCCTTCCATGGAAATTATTGTTGCACACAATGATCTGTGCTTCATTCTCCGATATCCCCTTTTTCTCATAGGCCCATTTTCTGCATAATTTCAAGGCGGTTTCCACCGCTTCCGCCCCAGTATTCATGGGCAACAATCTATCGAACCCAAAAGTTTCCGTTGCATATTTTTCATACCTGCCGAGCATGTCGTTATAGAATGCCCTTGAGGTTAAACCAAGGGTCTGTGCCTGCGCTATCATCGCGGCCACAATTTTGGGATGGCAATGTCCTTGGTTAACTGCAGAATAGGCCGATAAGAAATCATAGTATCTCTTTCCTTCCACGTCCCACACATATACACCTTCCCCCCTGCTCAGGACCACAGGTAGCGGATGATAGTTATGGGCGCCGTATTTGTCTTCCAATGCGATCGCATCTTGGGAAGTTATTCTTTCTAAAACCGACATGATAAAAAATTACTTTAAATAAAACTTCAGCAATTCCTTCTTTGGGAGAGAAATCATCCTATTGTAGAGCTGCTAAATTACAAAAAAGAAGAACAATTCGACCATGCGGCCGCCCGGATTTGATGCCCATCGATCAAACCACGGCCGGTCAAGGTCCGGGCACCGAGCTGTGGCCCAGGATATTTTGCCCAAGTTTTTATTTCTTTTTTTTGAGCACTCCGTTATGAAAAGTGCCTGTGGCAAGAGAACCCAAAGTGGGGCACTTTCTCTCGAAAAGACCCGTCCAAAAAGGAAAGGGATGTCCCCTCCCAAGGTTATTTCTCCAATTTATGCGACAGTGCCGCCACCTGAAGCTCCAATCGCTTCAATTCGCGGAGGATATCGTTCTTGTCCATCTGCATCCAGATGTAAAGCTTCAGCATCCCCATGGCGATCATACAAAGAAATCCGGCTGCGGACCATGTGATAAGTTCATTGGTCACTTGCGTATCAAAGAACCGAACAGCGCAATAGGCAAAAATCAAAAAGAGCCCGATGTGCACAAAGGTCATAACACTTACCAACCAGCCCGTTTTGCCCTTGTGTGCCTGTCCGAGCTTGGCCAGTAAATTCTGCTCCTCCAGTTCGTCATAAAATTTCGCTTCTTCCCGGGTCAAGGTCTCTTTGATCAAATCATCAATTTTTTCTTTTTTCATAATTACTTTTTAAGGATGGATTTTAATTTTTCCCGCGCATGGAACAATCTCGATTTTACGGTGCCCACGGAAATGTCCAGGATGCCGCCTATCTCCTTCAGGGAATACTCCTGCGTATAGAACAACTTGAGCACCACCTGTTGGTCATGCGGTAACGATCGGATGGCTTTTTGTAACCTTTGGATATCCGACTGACGCAATTCGGCCGCTTCCCGATCCTCGTCTTCCGCTCGCATCGCCTTCAATTTTTCCCTTTGGTACTTGTTACTGTCCAAAAAATCAAGGGATTTCCGGGTAACGATCCGCAGGGCCCAGCTACCAAAGGTATTCGGGTCCCGCAGCCCATTGAGTTTTTTTATGATAATCCCCCAGCAGTCCTGAACGATGTCCTGTGCGGCATCGATATCCCGCGTATACCAAAAAGAATGTCTGCACAATCGATGGTGGTGCCTTTTGACCAACAGCCCCAGCGCCTTTTTGTCCCCGGACTGGTGCTGCAATACCAACAATGCGTCAAATACTTTTTTGGTGGTCATTCCCAACGTTTCTGCCTTAAAGACCGGAAGAAGTCGAAAAGGTTCATTTTTTTTAACTTTTTTTAATAGTTTCCTTCTAAAGATAGCCGTAATAAATGCAATTCGATTGTTACTTTTGCCCAATGCGGAAAAAGAAGAAGAGGCAAGTTTTTGAACAGGTCGAAGTGATCGATGCAGGGGCCAGGGGAAAGACCATTGGCAAAGCGCCCGATGGCAGGGTCATTTTTCTGACCAATACCGTACCCGGCGACATTGTGGATGTACTGACCACAAAAAAACGGAAAGCTTATTTTGAGGGCATCGCCACCCATTTTCACCGCCTTTCGGACAAACGGGTCACACCCAACTGCCAACATTTTGGTGTTTGTGGCGGATGCAAATGGCAGGACATGGGCTATGAGCACCAACTGTTTTACAAGCAGAGGGAAGTGGAGAACAACCTACGCCGCATCGGACATCTGGAACTTCCCGAACTATTGCCCATTATAGGGTCCGAGCAGCGATATCTTTATCGGAACAAAATGGAGTTCTCATTTTCCGACAGCCGTTGGATGACCTTGGAGGAAATCAATTCAGGCCTTGAGATCAAGGACAAAAATGCATTGGGTTTCCATATTCCCGGAATGTGGGATAAAATTCTGGATATAGAAAAATGTCATTTGCAACAGGATCCCTCGAATGCCATTCGGCTAGAAGTAAAGGACTTTGCCTTGAAAAACGGGCTTTCCTTTTTCAACCCAAGGAACCAGCACGGGCTTTTACGTACATTAATGATTCGGACCGCTGCTACAGGTGAAATAATGGTATTGGTACAGTTTTTCGAGGATAGTCCGGAAAAGCGGGAGCTGTTGCTGGACCACCTTATCAAAACCTTTCCAGAAATAACCGCCCTTCTCTATGTCATCAATGAAAAACAGAACGATACCATCTACGATCAGGAAATTCGCTGCCATTCGGGCCGCGATCATATTTTTGAGGAAATGGAGGGGCTCCAGTTCAAAATCAATGCAAAATCGTTCTACCAGACGAACTCCGCACAGGCCCACGAACTTTATAAAGTGGTGCGCGATTTTGCCGGACTGACCGGGGAGGAACTGGTTTACGATCTGTATACGGGAACGGGCACCATTGCCCAATTCATCGCTAAGGGAGCCAAGAAAGTAGTGGGAATAGAGTCCGTTCCCGATGCCATTGTGGCCGCAAAGGAAAATGCAGAACGGAATGGGCTGCAAAATGTCGTTTTTTTTGTGGGGGATATGAAAACTGTTTTCAATCCGGAATTTATCGAGGCCCACGGAACACCCGATATTATCATTACCGACCCTCCCAGGGACGGCATGCATAAGGATGTGGTACGGCAGATCTTGGAAATTGCACCGCAAAGAGTGATCTATGTGAGCTGCAACAGTGCGACACAGGCAAGGGATCTTGAACTGATGAAAGCGCATTATGGTGTTTCCAGAGTACAGCCCGTCGATATGTTCCCGCAGACCCATCATGTTGAAAATGTCGTACTTTTGGAAAAGCTATAGGTACATGAACAAGTTTAAAATTGCGTTGATCGTCGTATTGGGAATCGTTGCCTTTTCTGCCTGTGAAAAGGACGATATATGTGTCGATGGGGATACACCTTTACTGGTCCTAAGGTTTTACGATAAGGACGATACCACGGAAGTAAAGGCGGTATCGGACCTGGAGGTCAAAGGGCTCAATGGAACGGAGGCCCTCGCCGCTATTCCCAACGCTTCCGCGGACTCCATTGTGATCCCGCTTCGGGCCGATACCGGTACCACTTCCTTTAGCCTGTCCAGAAACCTGACCCCGACCGATGAAAACACGGCAAACATAGATACCATTACCTTTAATTACGAGACCCGGGAAATTTTCGTCTCGCGTGCCTGTGGTTTTATCGTCAATTATGACGGACTGAATGGTTCCACTGCCTCGGATGCCGATGTTTGGATAGATGAAATACGAATAGTAACCCCTTCGGTGGAAAACTCAAGCTCGGCCCATGTCAAGATTCTGCACTAGCATTTTTTTCCTTCTTGTTGTTTTTATGGGGTATTCCCAAAGAAAGCCCATTGATCTCAGTCCATCGGATACCCTGGAGTACAAGCAACCTTATGGACTGCGCGTGGGAATCGACCTGAGCCGGCCGCTCACTTCCTTTTTGAATGAGGACTATACAGGCTTGGAATTTGTGGGCGATTACCGACTTTCCCAAAAACTATATGTTGCTGCCGAATTGGGAAACGAGAAAAAAACGAAACAGGAAGATACCTACAACTTTACGACTTCGGGCAGCTATATAAAGGTAGGGGTCGATTACAACACCTATGGCAATTGGTACGGCGAACAGAATATGATTACGATCGGGGGGCGATACGCGATAAGTAGTTTTAGCCAGACCGTAAACAACTATCAGATATTTCAATCGGATCGATATTGGAGTCCAGACGGTTTTGTGGATGGTTCGGGAGGAGCCCGTGAATTCAGTGGCCGGAGCAAGTCCTGGATCGAGGCGGTGGTGGGGATAAAAATGGAGATTTTTAAGAACCTGTACCTTGGGGGCAGCGTACGTATGGGCATTTTGGTCAGTGACCCCAAAGAAGAAGAATTCTGGAACCTCTTTATTCCCGGGTTCAACAAAGTTACCGATGGCAGTCGGTTTGGTGTAGGCTACAACTATTCGATCACCTACCTGGTTCCCCTGTACAAGAAAACCAAAAAGGTGGAAAAGCCAGAGGAGAATGTGGAAGATCCTCCAGAACAGGAATAGGCCCTAAAGTTCCCTAAATCCCTTCATAAAAATCCACTTCATCAGTATTTTTTCACCATCCTCGCCCCGTATGGCCCCAAACTTAGGTGCCAGTACATTGGCAATGATCGCAGCGGTAACCGCCAAAAAAATGCGGTTGATGGGCAAAAAATAGCCTAGGGCCAACCGGGCGATCAGGAACAGGACGGCAAAACCGATAAAATTGAACAACAAAGCTTTGTACTTGGGTCGCATACCAATTCCTAAATTTTGTATTTCGCCTTTTTGCTGCCCTCGTACATTACGTACTTTACCAAACGAGATTCCAGATGGCTGTTGAACACCTTTATTTTTCTGGAAGGGCGCAGCCCAACAAACTTCAGGGCTTCCAGGTTCGAAGTGATGAACCAAGCATCGGTACCGGGATAACTTTTTTTGAGGGTATCCCCAATAGCCGCATAAAAGTCTTCCATATCCAGGTTTAGGCGCTCTCCATAGGGAGGATTGAACACCATATGCAGCGGACCGTCCACCATTTTCGCCGTATCAAAGAAATTCTTGCGTTCTATGGAAATGTATTCGGCCAGGTTCGCGTTTTCAACATTGTCCTGGGCCTTCCTCACGGCAGAGGGCGCTTTGTCGTAACCCATGATCTGAAAGGGAAATTCCCGGGCCTTTTTTAAACTGCTCGCCATTATTTTTTCATAAAGTTCCTGATCAAAGTCCTCCCATTTCTCGAAAGCAAACTCCTTTCGGTTGATGTTGGCCGGAATATTGCATGCGATCATGGCCGCTTCTGTCAAAAATGTACCGCTCCCGCACATGGGATCCATAAAATCGGATTGCCCGTCCCATCCGCTCAATAGCAGCAGTCCCGCTGCCAGTACTTCATTGATGGGGGCAATATTGGTCGCCGTCCGGTACCCCCTATGGTGCAACGACCTTCCCGAGCTATCCAAGGAAACATTGCAATGTTCTTTATGGATATGGATGTTGATCCGAATGTCCGGGAACTTCACATCCACGCTGGGCCGTCTCCCATCCCTATCCCTGAACTGGTCGACTATGGCATCCTTTACCTTTTGGGAAACGTACAGTGAATGACTGAAATTATCCGATTTAATGGTAGTGTCGATGGCAAAAGTGGTATCCTCTGAAAGATATTCCGCCCAGTCCATCGCATAAATTTTTCGGTACAGCTCGTTCTCATTGCGAAGGGTGAAGGAATGGATGGGCTTGATGATCTTTATCGCCGTCCGCAAACAAAGGTTGGCTTTGTACATAAATCCCGTATCGCCCTCAAAGGACACGCTACGGACACCTTCCGTGACATTTCCCGCCCCCAAATTGCGTAATTCCCCGGCCAGTATCTCTTCGAACCCGAACAGGGTCTTGGCCACCATCTTAAAATTATTGTTCATGCACCAGACTATGCTAGTTGCAAAAATAGGTTAATTTTAACCCAAGTAATACGATTTAATGGGAAAACGGGGAATCGGAAAAATAATGGCGCCCTAATGGCCACCGAGACGTGTGGCAAATTTCCAAAAGCACCAATACACAACCAAGCTCCAATTGCCAATGAACTATCTGCTCCCCATACTCGCCGTTTTGCTCAGTTTTGGATTTGTTTTGGTGGCCAAGCCCGGGAACAAGGAACACTTTAAACTATTGTTGGCGTTCAGTGGGGCATTTTTACTGGCCCTGACCCTATTTGAGCTCTTTCCGGAAGTTTACGCGCAAAGTGATTCCAGGACCATCGGGGTTTTTGTGATGCTGGGCATCTTGCTGCAGATTTTTTTGGAATTCTTCTCCAAGGGGGCCGAACATGGGCATGTGCACCTCGATGCCGAAAAGAGCGATTTTCCCTGGTTGTTGTTCATCAGCCTATCGATACATTCCCTCTTGGAAGGGTTTCCCATTGAAAGCAACCATACGATCTTATACGGCATCCTTATCCATAAGGTTCCGATTGCCATCATATTGAGCATCTTCTTGTTCAATTCCAAAATAATGCTTGCCAAAGCGGTCTTTTTTATTGTTTTGTTTTCATTGATGACCCCTTTGGGAAGTTATATCGCGGCCCACGTTGATCTGACAGCGAAATACATTGCGAACATCAACGCATTGGTCATTGGGGTCTTCCTGCACATATCGACCGTAATACTGTTTGAAAGTTCCGAGGGCCACCAGTTCAACCTTCGAAAATTGATCGTAATAGTGGTTGGAATTGCCCTCGCCTATTTTCTTTAACACCTTACTGTATGTTCAGTAAAGAAGAATCAAAACGTTTGCGGCAGGATTTTTGGACCGCCTTTGGAAAATCGTATCGTCGTAAATGGATCTTGTACGATACCAAAATCAAAGGATTGGCCTTTAAGTTCCATTTTGGTCTAAAAACCGCTCGGGTTTCAATGGATGTGGACCATCATGATCTGGAAACCCGAATCGCCCTTTGGGAAAAATTGGACTCCCTCCAATCGATATTAAAGGAGCAGTACCTTCCCGAAGCCCTGTTCGAAGATTGTTTTTTGCTTGACAACCAAAAGGAAATCTCAAGGATCTATGTGGAAAAGAAAGGGGTTTGCATCCATAACAAGGACACATGGCGGGAAACAATGCAGTTCCTAGACCGGAACATGCGGCTTTTTGAAGGCTTTTTCAAGGAATATCGGGAAATTCTTGATCCTTAGTCTATCAATCCAAAAAATCGGGGGAGCCAAAGGGAAATCTCGGGAAGATAGGTTATAACCATCAAAATCAGCGTCATGGCGGCCAAAAGTGACAACAAGGGCTTGATAACCTTTGTAACGGGTACCTGGGCCACTCCACTGCCAACAAAGAGCAGAGTTCCCACTGGGGGCGTACAAACACCAATACAAAGGTTGAGTACGATGACCATTCCGAATTGCACGGGATGCATTCCCAGGGCCATGGCCACGGGCAGAAAAATAGGGGTAAAAATCAGGACCGCTGGGGTCATATCCATAAAAGTTCCCACGACCAATAGGATGATATTGATCATAAGGAAGATAATGATCGGGTTGCTTACGGAATCCAAGAGGGCCGATGTAAGCAATTGCGGAATACCTTCAAAGGAAAACAACCAGGACATGGCCATAGAGGTGGCGATCAAGAACATGACCACAGCAGTGGTCTTGGCGCTCCGCAACAGAATGGGCTTGAAATCGCTAAACTTGAGCTCTCTGTTTACAAATCCCAGCAAGACGGCATAGACCACGGCGATGGCGGCCGCTTCGGTGGCAGTAAACACTCCCGCTACAATACCGCCAACCACGATAAGTAATAAGGTAAGGCTCAATATGGCCCTTCTAAAATCAAGGAACAACTGTTTAAACCCTACACGGGGTGCCCGGGGCAATTTTTTTCGTTTTGCATAGACGAACACCATGACCATCAGAGCGAGTCCCACCAATATTCCGGGGATATAACCGGCAATGAACAAGGCCGCTACCGAGGCGGTCCCTCCACTGGCAAGCGCAAAAATGATGAGTACATTGCTGGGGGGAATCAACAATCCCGTAGTGGAGGAGCTAATGTTCACCGCTGCACTGAACTCGCGTGGATACCCTTCCTTTTCCATTTTATCGGTCAAGGTGCTTCCTATTGCAGAGGCCGCCGCTATGGCCGAACCCGATATGGCCCCAAACAACATTGCAGCAATAATATTCACAAAAGCCAGTCCACCTGGGAGGCTACCGATCAGCGATTTGGCAAAATCGATCAACCGTTTGGCAATGCCGCCCCGGTTCATGATCTCGCCCGCCAGAATAAAAAACGGAATGGCAAGCAGGGCAAAATTGTCAATTCCGGTGGTCATGCGTTGGCTGGCCGTAGTGGTGGCCGGTATGAAAGCGATGTTCAGGATGAGTGTTAAAGTCGTGGAAATACCAATGGCATAGGCAACCGGAACCCCATAGGCCAACAATCCAATAAAACTTATGAAAAGTACCAGAATGCTAATGGTTTCTATGCTCATCTCAAAAATTTAATTTTTTAATGTTGTAGATGGAAAAAAATATGATCATCAAACCGGCCATCGGAACGATCGCGTATACAAAGCCCAGTGGGACCTGCAGGGCCGACGAGGTTTGCCCCAGACTCAAGGTGGTGTATACCAAATTGCCCCCACCGATGACCATGATGATCAGGGCGAACACTGCCATCAATACCTGTATGACCTTTTTGCGCTTGTTCTTTTTTTCAGGGGGCAACTTCGACAGCAGAAAATCCATGGACAGGTGCCCCTCTTTCTGACCGTTGATATAGGCCGCGCCCAAAACTGTAAGCCAGATCAGCGCAAAGCGGGCGAACTCTTCGGTAAAGGAACTGGACTGGCCCACCACATAACGGGAGACCACCTGCCAAACCACATCGAGTACAAGCAGTCCAAAAATGGTGACCAAAAGTGCCTCAATGGCCCTATTGAGCATGTGATAGGTCTTTTCCATCAATTAGAATTTATTTTGTCGATGATCTCCTTTAGTTTTGGGTCTTGCATCAGGCTTTCCATTACCGGCTTTGCCTTTTCGATAAAAGGCCCCTTGTCCGGATAGATAAATTCTACCTTGGCCTCTTTCAGCATTTTCATATTTTCAACAATTGTCTCTTGCCAATACTGCTTTTGTTTGGCCACACTTTCCTCTGCGGAATCCATAAGCCATTTTCGTTCCTGCTCCGATAGCAAGTCCCAAAATTTGGTGCCGATGATGACCACATCGGGTATCAGGGTATGTTCGTCAAAGATGTAGTATTTGCAGACTTCGAAGTGATTGGAGGTCACGAAGGACGGAATATTGTTTTCGGCCCCGTCCACCACATTTTGTTGAAGGGCGGTGTACAGTTCACCATAGGCCATAGGCGTGGCGGATGCCCCCAAAGTATTGGCCATGGCCACCGACATCTGGTCGTTCTGTACCCTTACTTTGAGTCCGTCGAGATCCTCGGGAGAATGTATCGGCCGATCCTTTGTATAAAAACTACGGGCACCGGCATCGTAAAAACAAACACCACGCAGCAAGAATTCCGTGCCACTTTCCAGCAGCTGTTTCCCCACTTCGCCCTCCAGGTTACGAAACAAATGCTCGCTATCACGAAACAAATAAGGCACTACGGTAACTTGGTACTCCGGGGCAAAATTCGACAAGGCCGAAGCGCTCACCTTGGTCATCGCAATACTGCCAATCTGCAGTAGTTCCAACACTTCCCTCTCCGATCCCAATTGTCCATCAGGAAAAACCTTGATTTGCAATTTCCCATCAGATTTCTCGTCCAGGGACTGCTGCATGGCCAAAATACCTTTATGTACGGGGTGCGATGTGGGCAGGGAATGTGCAAAGTAAAGGACTTTTTTATCTGAAAGTTCCGAGCAGGAACCCAGGGTAAGGCTTAAAAAAGTAAAAAAACCTATTCGTAACAATCTATTTCTATACATGTTTTTTTTACGTTCTTCCTATCTGGTTAAACCTAAAATGGCCCCAAGTGTCCCCAGGTTATCGGCGCCTATTCCGGCTTAAGATATAAATTTTAGTTGGATCGGGGGCCATCGGCGTGCAAAGCAACAATATCTAGTTCTTTTGTGCCAATTTATAGGCCGCTATCGTGGTATGGTACTTTGTGATCATATTGGGCACTTCCCAAACCGGTAAATCCCCTTCTTCCAAATAGTTCAGGTAGTTTTCCGTCACTTGGGCAAAGTGGGCCTCGTGGCCAATTTTCAAAGCATCCGGAATAATTATTTTCCACAATCCGGCGGCTACCTTCTCGGAGGTGGTGCCCGGAAAGCGTTCGGATATCTCTTTCTGCAATTCCTCGGAGGGATCGTATTTGAAATCCGTACCCTTCCTTGCTTTAATGTATAAAGTGGGCCGGTACTTTTCCTCGGCCCCTTGTTTTATGATCAAATCGCTCAAGGTCCCCCGCATTACACTGTGATGGGTATCTCCGGTACCTTCGGGGGCAACATAGTTCCATATAACCGAGACTTTGGCCACTTTTCCCTTGATTTTATAGATCATTTCACCATTGCAGAACACGTTCAACCTTCCATCCTTTACATCCTTTTGAAGGTATTCCGGGAAACTTTCAAGTCCGGTTACTTTCTGGAATTCTTCCCGGGTCAAAACGGTCGGCCATCTTTTGGCCTTCACCATTTCAATGTCCGTAGCGTCGATGATCTGCCCCGGGAAAGCTTCCCACTGCACCAGATCGACCAAATGCGTGGTCACATCAACGATGCCCTCCCCCTCCTCATCTATATCAAAAAACCAGGGAGGACGGACCAAAGGCCGGCCGGAAACAAATTTAAAAAAATGGTGTACGCTTTCTTTACTTATCGCCGGTTCTTCCAGGGTGCCCTCTACCAATTCCCCAAAAACATGGGGCTGTTGTGAAAAGAACTTTTGTACGGCCGTGGTCACCTCAAAACGCTCCGTCATGATATCGTAGATCAGTACCCCTTTTTCCTTGGCCACGCGAAAGGCTTCCTTCAATTTCCCCAAGCCCTCGGGATCGATGACCAAAGGCTTATCCGCATAAACGTTCAGTCCTGCCCGTACCGCTTCCAGTACGTAGTCGATCTTCTGCGAATTCTTGCCGGCAACGATCATGACATTGCCCCGTCTCTGTTCCAGCATCCCTTCCAGATAGTCGTCGTCAAGGTAGGTCTCCACCTTCCAGGCCGTTGGTTCGTCCTCCCTGGAATTGTACGCGTCGATCTTTCCTAAAAAATCCCGTACCTCCGGCCCATCGGGCGCGAATACATGTATGGTGGAATCGACCTGGGAGTACATGGTCTTTTGTACCAATGCGGCATGAAAGTGCCCCGGGTCCAAGGTCATGAACCTTATCTTTTTTGAAGTTTCCTCCGAAACCATTTTTTCAGTCTGTTTTGTCTCCTTACAGGCCAGGCAGATGCATAGTAGCAATAGGAAGGTCTTTAATTTCATAGATCAAGATATTAAATAAGACAGTAAGCTCCCCTGCCCAAATGGACGGGGAGCTTGGATTCGGTTCCAAACGGCCTAAACTTTCACATAATCGGTGCCGTAGGGCTTGCGCTGCTCACGGCGCAACAGGCTATTGGCCTCATCGTCGTTTATGAACATTTCGGTTTCGGGATTCCATTCCAGTTTACGGGAGAATTGCATCGCAATGTCGCTGATCAAACAAATGGCGCAGGCCTTGTGCCCTTTTTCAATGGGTGAAATAGGCTGTTTTCGACTTTTGATGCAATCCAACCAGTTTCCATGCTGATCCTCTATTTTTTCGAGATGGATTTCGTTCTCCCCGATTACCGAGGTCAGTATTTTGGGATCCGAGGCATTCAATGCCTTGGCACTTTTTTCCTTGTCGACGGGGTCTGTGGCCGATGCCTGGTAGGCTCCGCGGGAAACAAATATCCATCCGTCGCTTCCTTCATAACGAATGCCATTCGTATAGCCTCCACTGGTATAAACCGTTATCCCGTTCCCGTATTCGTGCTTTACCAGGAAATCCCCATGTACATTCCACAGACCCGATTTTGGAAACTCCGCCAAAGCCTCGACCGAAACCGGTCCGGTCAGTTCCGTATCCATTCCCCAAGCCGCTGAATCGTAATGGTGTTGTCCCCATCCGGTGATCATCCCGGCCCCGTAATTTCTTTGCCTGAGCCATCCCGGCCGGCTATAATCGTTTTGGGGATGCACCCCTATTTCCGTATAGGGCACCTCCGGGGTGGAGCCCAACCACATATCGAAATTCAGGTTGCTGGGGATGGGCATGGCAGGTGCCTCGGGGCCCGCTGGGTCGCCGGGCAATCCTATCTTTACCGTATGTATCTTACCAATCCTGCCATTGCGCACCAATTCAGCCGCTATCCTGAATTGTGGCATGGCCCGCTGTTGGGTACCTACTTGAAGCACCACCTTTTTCATTTTGACCGCCTTTAGCAATTGCTGGCCCTCCCTTACCGTAAGGGAAGTGGGTTTTTGAAGGTAAATGTCCTTTCCCGCCAGGGCAGCCTCTAAAGCGGGTTGCGAATGCCAGTGGTCGGGGGTGCTGATCATTACCGCATCAATATCCTTATTCAACAGCATTTCTCGATAATCGCCATAGGTCTTTACATTGGTGTACTGCTCCTTTCCCGTTTTCTCCTTGTAGAAAGAGTCGACCAGAACCTTGGCATCAGCGACCCTTTTTGAATCAACGTCGCATACGGCAACGAAGCGTGCATCGTCAAAGCGTATGGTGTCGTGAATATCATGGCTGCGCGCAATTCTTCCACACCCTATCTGACCAATATTGATTTTGTTGCTGGGGGCGTCCTTGCCCAAAACATGGGCCGGTACAATACTAGGGAAGCCTACCATCGCGGCGGTGCCCAAAGCGGTCTTAGTCATAAATTTTCTTCGTTGCATATCTATTTGGTTTTGCTTTAATCCTCTTCGATATCGAGTTCGATCGGGTTCGCGAAGGCTTGCCAATAGGCTTCAGCTTCCTCTGCGTTCAATTCACCGTCGAAAACGACCATCCTGTATTGTAATCCATAATCTTTATTGGGCTCTATGCGCCATTCCTCATGCCGGATCGGACAGAATTCAAAGAACATGTCCCCCCTTCCCCCATTGCCATCGATAGGCCAGACCCGCATTGGTTCCGGATGTTTTCGGTTGGTTGGATGGCTCATAAAAAGTACGCCATTGGTACCCTTTCCATCGGCGGATTCGCCACTTACAATGCACCAGCGGGCATTTGATCCATCAGCGGTCAAGCGGTCGTTCCCTTCGGAGGTAAGCACGGAACAATTGTCTTTGTGCCATCTTTCGGTAAACCGCATACCAATTCCTCCCCCATAACGATAGGCCTCGAAGAGGATTCCGTTTTCCAACGGGGAACGGAAGGTCGTATTGTAGTCGAACATATAGCGATCTGGTCGGTTCAGGTCCCATAGTCTGACCTCAAGATTTTCGTTCAGTGCGATCTGGGGCGCGGTTTCCGTGATAAAATCAATATGTTCCTGGGCGGCATTGAACGAAGCCGAGACCGTGCCCGAGGTTTTGGACTTGAAATCCCTGAATAGGACGGTTCCCTTTCGATCGCCCAAATTCCAAAAATCTACTTGCTGGCCTTTGATCTGCGTATGTGTCCAAGGGCCCCACATACCATAATGGTGGTAATGATCCGGGGGCTGTATGCGACTGAGTGTGTCGCCACTTGGTGTTCGTATGGGATGGAGATAGCCCGATTTCCCAAAAACGGAATCCACCCCTCTGGGCGGATACGTCATTTCGTATCGGTATTGCACAAGGGGCTTGCCGTTTATGGACATGGAAAGGTTTCCGTCTTTTTGGTCCATTTGAATTGCCGGGTTCACAGGGAATCCCGTATCCACCCTTTCAATGGTATAGAAGGCCCTACCTCCATCATGTACAAATAAAAGATCGTTGTCTTCCCCGTTTTGAAAAGGTACAGGGATGTACTTTTCACCTTCCTTCTTTTTTAGGGCCCACTGATTTTCACCTTCCTCTGCGGGAACGTTCAAAACCACCGGTCCGGAACGTAAAATTCCGTCATCCTCCCCTATTTCGAATCGGTACGTTTCCCTTTCCCCACAAGATATCGTGATCATCACAGTGCAAAAAAGAAGGAAACGCTTCATAGTATAGGTTTGGACAACGGAATTTAATAAAAAAAACTAACTCAAACTAACTCACTATTATTCCGTTATGCTCGTCAAGGGGGGAATATTGTTCTCGGCCCCTGGATATCCTTCATTCTGATTTATGGTCCCTTGGGTATTGGCATTTATGGCGGGTGCCGGAACCGGCCAAAGTACATGATAGGGACTCATGGTATATTCATCGCCATGTATCGTTTTTAGGCCGATATTGTAAAAATCGGTCACCTCCATTATTCTATCGAACCAAAAGTTTTTGGTTGAAAAATTGTCCAAACTATAGGTCTCGCCATTGTATGCCGCCCTTCCGGTCTTTGCAAAGAGAAAGGCGATACGCGTCAATTCTGTATTTCTGTTTTCCTCGTAGTACAGCTCCCGAGCCCTTTCGTCCAAAATATAATCCATGTTCACGTCCGCCGCGGTAATGGGGTCGGCGTTGGCCCTGGCGCGAACGGCATTGATATCGGCGGCCGCGGCTACATTGTCGTTGTTCCAGAAATGCGCTTCGGCCCGCAGCAAATAGGTCTCCGCCAAACGATAGATGTACCAATCCCCATGTCCGCCCGAAGGTTTTACCGCCGTCGGGTCCGGAACAAATAGTTTGTACCTGGGAAAACCATACCAATTTCTGATCGTATCCGAGCAGAGCGGGGTACCATCGGGCAGATACAATTGTAGGTTTTGTCCGTAAAAAGAATTCCCCGCTTCCTTTAAACTGGGTGCATTGTAGACCAGATCTTCCATATCCAACCAGTTGCCCAATTTGTGGCGTTCATCGTTATTGGCATCTTTCCAGATCTCTATGGTACTATATGCCGTACCCCTATTTCTACCGATTCCCCTTCCAATAGTGTTCACTTGATCTATTTCGATGCCCGGTGTATCGGACATGCCATTTTGGCCATCGGGGGTATTGATGAACCGCCACCACAGGGGAACCGCCTGTCGCATGACACTAGTGCCATTGCCCTCGGCTCCTTGTCCGCGAAACTCCAATCGGTCCACTCCTGCGAGAATGGTCTCCGTATTTCCCGGTAAGCTCTTGTTTTCCACTTGATGCAGATCCCAAGTGACGTCTTTCGTTGCGTCGCCGGCATGGATGCCAAACCTGTCGGTCATCAAAGCGTAATTTCCCCCATCGATTATTTGGGAGGCAGTTGCGATGGCCGCGGAAAAATCGCCCAAGGCGAGATTGATTTTTGTCATGAGGTGCAATGCCACTCCACGGTTCACTTCCCCTCCATTGGAAGTTTCATTTATCATGGGGATTGCGTTGCTCATATCTTCCTGTATTTTCCGTAAAATCACTTCTCGCTGGGTGGAGGCAAAATCCAATCTTGGTGTAGTAATCTCCTTCAATACCACTGGTACGTCCCCAAATTGCTGGGTAAGCCTATAGTACGCATAGGCCCTATGAAACAGGGCCCTTCCCAAAATATCCGCTCTTTGCGCGTCGCTGTCGAACTCCGCATCGTCCAATCGACCGATCACCGTATTGGCAAATTTGATGTTCTCATAGAACTCTTCCCAAAACCAACCGATCCGATTGAAGTTGGAACTGTTCAGATTGGCATCGGGAAGAATCAAAAGGTTGAGATCCTGTGCCGGGCCCGATTTATCGGTGGTCCCTTCTATGGCCACCTCGGAAAATATGTTCTCTGTGATCATGGGTGCACCATCTCCATAGTATTCGCCCCTTATGTTGTCCAAGGCGCTTGAAAGCAAACCGTTCAATCCATCTGCCGTGGTCAGTGCGCTGGCCGGGGTAAAAAAGGATTTGGGCTCCTGGTCCAGGAAATCCTCCGAACATGAAATAGGGCCCAGTACCAGGACAAAGGTCAATATCGCTACGATTTTTGGATATTTTCTGTACATATTTTTCATTGTTATATATTTTGCATTGTTAAAGACTTAAATCGATTCCCAGTGTAAAATACCTTGGTGTGGGAACGCGTCCATTGGCATTAAAAAGACCATCGGAACCTCTTGATGCACCGCTGATATTTGACCCTTCGGGATCATAAAGGTCCCAATCGGGGGCCCATACGGCAACATTCCTGGCATTTGCATAGATCCGTAGGCTGTTCAACGACAGCTTACTGGTGATGTTCTGTGGAAATCGGTACGCTAGTGTAATATTGCTTAAGCGTACAAAAGAACTGTTCCTATAAATATCGAAATCGGCACTACCCTGACTGGAGAATAGCCTGGCGTAATCGTTCAGCGGGTTTTCGGGTGTCCAGTATGGGGTTTGGACCGAGTTGGTCCGGTCGATAAAACCGTTTCTGTTCTGCGCTTCGTTGAAGACCCTTTTCTGGCCCAGGGAGGAATATACCTCAAACGAGAGGTCAATGTTTTGGTAAAGGGTGAACATATTGGACATTGCCCATGTAAATTTAGGGGAGCGTGTACCCTGGAATATCTTGTCATCGTTATCAAAAACCCCGTCGTTGTTAACATCCCTTATTTTAAAATCTCCCGGGAAAAGCCCCACGGCGGCCGCTTCCGCAGCCTCATCCAATTGCCAAACCCCCAGTTCTTCGAAATCCCAAATTTCATCCACAGCCTGGCCAATGAATCTTTCATTCGTCAAATCATCCAATTCATTCCCATTTTCATCCAAATCGCCGTATAGTTCGTTGATCTTATTTCTGTTCAGGGCAAAGTTGAAACTGGTGCTCCAGCCGAAATTTTCCTTGTCGTAGTTCTGCGTTGCGACCGCAAATTCCAATCCCTGGTTCTGAATCTCACCAAGATTGGTAAATACCTGGTCAAAGCCGATAATGTTAGGCAGCTGTCGCGCCACTATCAAATCATCCGTAATATTTTTATACGCCTCGAACGAACCTTCTATTTTACCTTCCAGTAAACTAAAGTCCAGACCAAGGTTGAATGCCCGGGTCCGTTCCCATCTAAGATCGGCATTCTCCTGTGTGCTATTGTTCAAGGTGGGAACCGTAAAAACCGATCCGGAACCATCAACGTTAAGAAATTTACCACCCGAGATCTCAGATAATTGGGCGTATCGCCCCAAGCCCCTATTGTTGCTATACGTTCTGAATCCGTTGCCATCGCGGTTAATGGTCCGCGTAGTTCCAAAGCCCCTGTTCCCGTTTTCGCCATAGGAAACCCTGAGCTTGAGGAAATCGATGATATCGGACTTGAAGAAATCCTCATTCGAGACGGTCCATGCCCCGGCAACGGAGGGAAAATAGGCGCGTTTGTTGTTAGCCCCAAATGCGGAATAACCATCCCTTCGCATGGTCAAGGTCAGCAAATAGCGCGAATCGTAATTGTAGTTTAACCGGGTCATGAAAGCATCTCCGGTACTTTCCTCATCGTCGCTAAAAACGGTCGGTACCGTGCCCGCCTGCAAGTTGCTGAAGCCTAGGGCATCGCTTGGTTCGAACGTATTACTATTGGCTATAGTGGTAAAAGTCTCGAACTTTTCCGCGTACAATAGAAAGGTAAAGCCAAAAGTGTGTTTGCCCATGGTTTTGTCCCAACGGATAATGTTGTCCAATTGCCATTCCGTAATCTTTTGGTTCCATCTTTGTGCCCTGCCAATTGCGTTGGCCGGACTTTGTGAAGATGCAAATAAATAATACTCCTCAAAATCCAGGCGATTGGTATATCCCAGTTCATATGAAAAGCCCAGGGGCAATTTTACTTTGGCGTACACCCTGGAATTAAAGGTGTGGTCCAAATCGACCAAATCGTTGAACAGGGGTTCCAAAAAAGCATTCGAGGCCCCCGCCCCACTGTCGTCCTGGGGGCTTAGCCTTATGTTGCCCTCATCGTCGAATTCCGATCCCCAAGGAGAGGACCGGAATACCTGGCGCTGATCGGCCGCAATAAATCCATTGTCCCTTTTTGAAAACTGGGTATTCATGCCCACGGTCAACCAATCGGAAATTTTGGCGTCCAAATTCAAACGGGATCGCAGGGCTTCAAATTTATCGCCCGATACGATACCCTCGTTGGACTGACGCCCGATGGACCAATAGTAGTTCAGACCTTTGTTCCTTCCGGATATGCTTATGTTCACATCGTTCCTAAAGCCGGTCTGCATGATCCTATCATACCAATCGATACTGTTCCCGTCCAAAAAATTGCCGATTTCAACATCCTGAAACCCCAACCTATTCAGCCATGCCCGAGTAGGGTCCCCAGCGGAACCATCATAGGCCAGCCATTGATCCAAGGTAACCCCAGCGGGCAAATTATTGGGATCATCATATCTTCCCGGATCGTCGATGGTGTTTTGCGGATTGATACTTTTGAACACGTCGGAGCGCCAGTTCACGTAACCTTGTGCACTATAGGGCCTTTCCTTTTGTGAGTCCGTAGCAATACCAACGCTCGAATTGATGGTAATTGTGGGCTTTTCGGAAGTCCCTCTTTTTGTGGACACCAAAATGACACCGCCAGCACCCCTTGCCCCGTAGACCGCGGCCGAGCTGGCATCCTTCATAACATCCAGTTTTTCAATATCCGCTGGGTTTATATCGGACAAGTTACCGGCATAAATGATGCCATCCACAATGATCAAGGGTGCCGAACTCGCCCCCAAACTATTGGTACCGCGAATTCGAATTTCACTGGTCCCCTGGGGCGAAGCGGAAAAACCAATATTCACTCCCGCAACATTTCCGCGCAGCACATCGGTGACCGAATTGGTGGATTGATGGGCGAGCGATGCCGCGTCCACTTGGGCGATGGAACCCGTAAGGTCTTTCTTCTTCACCGCGCCGTATCCCACCAAAACCACCTCGTCAAGGGTGGAGGCACTAGGTTCCATGGCAATATTGATGGTGGCATTGCCGTTTACCGCCACTTCCTGATCCGCATAACCGATGAAGGTTATCACCAAAGTGGCATCCCGATCGGCGACCTCAATGGTATAGTTGCCGTCAAAGTCGGAAGAAACACCGTTTGTTGTTCCCTTTTCAACCACCGAAGCTCCAGGCAGGGGCCCGCCATACTCGTCGGTGAGGTTCCCCGTTACCGTAAAACGGTCTTGGGCATTTGCGGTAAATGCCCAAGCTGTGGTTAAAAGCAAGACCGTTATGATCCGTCTTAAAGATTTTTGCTGCAGTTTAGAATGTTTCATACTTACATGGTTAAAATTAGATAGTCGCTGTACTATGGCTTGATAAAAGCCAACCGTTAAACAAATCTAAACAAAAAAAATATTTACGCAACCGATTGCGTAAAAAAATAACAAAAACATTGCTTTTTTTAATAAAAAAGAGGCCTTACTTTGCTTAAAAAATGCTATTATCTTCAAAAATGAATTTTTTGTCGACTTAATTTTTAGTTTCAATATTTGTTGCGTATTATTGTTGCACAAATATTGCATATGCCCTATGGGGAAAAAAGTTACCATTTACGATCTCGCCGAAAAGCTAAAGGTTTCCCCCGCTACGGTCAGCAGGGCCTTGAACGATCACCCTTCCATTAGTAGAAAAACGAAAGAACGCATACTCTCGGTCGCCAAGGAACTGGGCTATCGTACCAATAAGTTCGCCGTTAACCTCAGCAAGCAGAAGTCCAACACCATTGGAGTCATCGTTCCCCGGCTCAATTCAAATTTTATGTCCACCGTTTTGGCAGGTATCGAAAAGGTGGCCAACGAAATTGGGTATAACCTGATCATCAGCCAATCGCTGGAATCGGCGGAAAAGGAAGTCTTGAACGCCAAGACCCTATACGATAGTGGTGTGGATGCCCTTATGGTATCTTTGGCCTATAGCACGGAAGATTTTGATCATCTCACCGCTTTTACGGAACGAAAAATACCCCTGCTTTTTTTTGATAGGGTATCCGACCTTCCGAATTGCCCCACGATCTTGATCGACAACCGGGCCGCCGGCTACGATGCCACCGAACACTTGATACAGCAAGGGTGCAAGAACATCCTGCACATTGCGGGAAGCCTAAAAAGAAATGTATACTCGGAAAGGTTCGAGGGCTATAAAAACGCCTTGGGCCAGTATGGACTTCCCTTTGAAAAGGCCAATCTTTTAGAAGTTACCCTAGATCTGAGCCAGGTACCCGAAATCGTTGAGCATATCAAAAAATCCAAATCCAGAATTGATGGTATCTTTGTTGCGAACGACACTTTCGCGGTACATTGCATGAAAGAGCTTAAAAAGGAAGGCTACCGCATCCCAGAGGACATTAAGGTGATCGGATTTAACAATGATCCCGTATCGGAGGTTATCAGTCCCGATCTGAGCACCATAGACTATCCGGGTTACAAAATGGGGGTTCTTGCCGGGCAAAGCATTATTGGACATCTTAACGGCTCCATAAATTTGCAATCCGCCAACCAGATTACCCTGCGCCACAGTCTGATCGTGCGCGAGTCTACCCTAAACACAGAAAATAAAACAGAATGAGAAAATGTTTTCGCACCATGATGCTGTTCCTGCTTTTCGCCGGAACCTCCCAAGCCCAGCAACTAGAAGCGTTTGAACCGACAGAATCGTGGTTGTCCAAAATAGAGCGCATAGCACCCGCCCGGCCCAGGGTGGGGAACGTGGCCAAAAAAAAGATATTGGTTTTTGCCAAGGCCACGGGCTTTGACCATTGGACCATTCCGCACAATGTGGAGCTATTGAAAATTCTGGCCAAAAAAACCGGTGCCTTTGAGATCCATGTGGGCTACGATATTGGAAATTTTGAAAAAAAGAACCTCAAAGCGTACGATGCGGTCGTTCTGAACAATCCCAATCCCAAAGGCCCAAAACGCGACCTGTTCTGGGATCTGTTACAGGCGAATACTTCATTGACCGAAAAAGAAATCGCCATACGGGCCGCAAAGTATGAGCAAAACCTGATCAACTATGTCTCCAAGGGTGGCGGTTTGATGCTATTGCACGGGGCGATCGTGGTACAGAACAACTCCGCGGAATTCAGCAAAATGACCGGGGGCAGCTTTGATTACCATCCCAAGCAACAATCAATGCATGTTAAGGAAGTGGATGTCGATCATCCGCTGGTACAAGCCTTTAAGGGAAAAGGGCTTACCCATGTGGACGAACCTTATTTTTTCAAAAACGCCTATTTTGATTATAATTTTCGCCCTTTGCTCTACATTGAGGCGGATAAACTCGAAGGTCTGAAAAAAGAGGTGGACAATAACATCAACTATGTTTCCTGGATCAAAAGGCACGGAAAGGGAAGGGTGTTTTATTCCTCCCCCTCCCACAATGCCCAAAGTTTGGATAATCCCGAATTGCTACAATATCTTTTGGATGGTCTTCAATATGTTGTTGGGGATTTGAAATGTGATGATAGTCCCATGGAAAAACCGCAGTAGTTCCCAAAACGAAGTTATCCCTAAATAGGTCGACTCAAACCCTGTGGAGTTTATACGGATAAACTCCCCCAGCGTTCCATTGGCATACATACAGGTTTTTATCCTTGTCCACACAGACATCATGGCAATGCTTGAACACCGGTTGGTCCTGGAGCATCAGTTTCAGCTTGTTTTTGTGGTACTTGGGCCTACTGCCCCCGGGATTGGACACCACTTGGTTGTTTTTGTCCAATATGGTGACAAAACCCTTGTTTTGAAGTACCCTGTAATTGTCCTTTTCCATCCCAAAGCAGACCCCGGAATACACGTGGTCACCATCGATCACCGGGCGACTTACATAGGCTCCCGGCAGATAGTAGGTCTCCAGATATTCGCCGGTGAGCGAAAAGCGTTTGAAGGAGTTCTTTATCCTTGCCGTGCACAGCAAAGTGGGATTTCGGGAATCCCGGATATCCAAGGTCACACCGTGGACTTGTTTGAACTTGTCGGGCTGTAAAAAACTGTCTCCCCCGAACTTTCTGATAAACGCTCCCTTGGCATCATATTGCAGGATGTATTGGGAGCCATAGCCATCGGCGATGTAGATATCCCCATTGGGGCCGATTGTGGTCTCTGTGGGACGGTAGGCCGATTTTTCACCATAGGCCCCGATCTTGGCCGGGGAATCCAACTCCATCACCACAAGCCCGTCCAAAGTACATTTCAGCACTTTTCCCAGACCGGGGTCGGTGATGTAAAGGTATTCCCCATCACCTTCATCATGCAGCGTAAGGCCATGGGCACCGGGCAGGTCCAAAGTCCAATATCCCTGCAATTTGCCGGAAGTATTGTAAATGAGCATGTTGTTCTTGGGATGGTCGGTAAGCAGGAACAGCCTTCCCTTTTTGTCCATGACCATTTCATGACAATTGTTCACGGGGAATTTGTTCCTGTCCAGATCGCCCCATTCCCTTTCCAATCGGTATTTGAAATCCCCATGGCCCAAAATGGTTTCCCTGAGTTTGGGTCTGGCCGATATGATCTGAAAGGGGACCATGGAGGACGCCAGTACCGCGCCTGTGGACATTGCCGATTTTGCAATAAACGTTCTTCGGGTGATTTTTTGTTTTTTCATCAGAATATGTTTAAAATCCGTATAAACCGACCTTCAGTGTTTCGGGGTTCTGGCAAAGGTCCAAAATGGGGTCATGTCGGGATATGGGCAAATTTTGAAACGAATCCATGGTTTCCCAAATATGGGGAATCAGGAAGTAACGGGTTCAAACATGCCCTTAGGCAAGTATGTCCTTTACCACATGGCCATGTACATCCGTTAGGCGGTACCTTCGCCCTTGGTGCTTAAAAGTAAGTCGTTCGTGGTCGATGCCCAACAAGTGCAGGAGGGTTGCTTGGAAGTCATGCACGTGCACCCCGTTTCGTATCACATTGTAACTGAACTCGTCCGTCTCTCCGTAGACCATCCCCCCTTTGACGCCCGCTCCGGCCATCCACATCGTAAAACATCCCGGGTGGTGGTCCCGCCCGTAGTTGTCTGCGGTCAATCGCCCTTGTGAAAAACTGGTACGCCCGAACTCTCCTCCCCAAACGACCAAGGTATCCTCCAACAGTCCGCGTTGTTTCAGATCGGTCAGGAGTCCGGCCGTGGCCTTGTCCGTGCCCAGGGCCTGTTGTTTGATTCCCCTGGGAAGGCCCCCATGCTGGTCCCATCCCATATGGTACAACTGTATGAACTTGACATCTTTTTCGGCCAAACGCCTTGCCTGAAGACAGTTTGCGGCGTAGGTCCCGGGTATTTTCGCATCCTCGCCATACAACTCGTAAACATGATCGGGCTCGTTCGAGGTGTCCACCGCATCGGGAACCGAGTTTTGCATACGGTAGGCCATTTCATATTGATTGATTTTGGACTTTATCTCGGGATCCTTCCAAACATCGTATTGCTGGTTGTTGAGATCGGCAATATAATCCAATACCCTTCGTCGATCCCCATCATGGACGCCATGCGGATTGTTCAAATACAGTACGGGATCCTTGCCCGACCGGAACTGTACCCCCTGATGGTGCGATGGCAAAAAACCATTGCCCCAGGCCGCGGAGCTCAAAGGTTGGGCCCCGCCCCCCTTGGACAACATCACCACGAAATTGGGGAGATCCTTGTTATCACTTCCCAAACCATAACTCAGCCAGGAACCGATGGAAGGACGGCCGCTCAGTTGGGAGCCGGTCTGCACGAACATAACGGCAGGCTCATGGTTGATGGCCTCGGTATACATCGACTTAATGATACAAAGTTCATCCACGATTTTGGCCGTGTGCGGAAAGAGCTCGCTGACCCATGTCCCCGACTTTCCGTGTTGCTTGAAGCCGTAAATGGATTGCACCAGCGGAAAGGTCGACTGCGAGGTTACCATACCGGAGTTCCGTTGAGTACCCCTTACCGAATCGGGGATTTCCTGCCCATGCCACTTTGCCAAACTGGGCTTATAATCGAAGGTCTCTATTTGGGAGGGACCACCGCTCTGGAACAAATAGATCACCCGTTTTGCCTTTCCCGGAAAATGCGTGCCGTTCAACATTCCTCCCATCCCACCCTCCGGGGAGGTTCTTTTGGGAAGTATCAGATCATTGGCCAGGGAAGTCGTCGGCCCCAAGAGACTGGAGAGCGCTATGGACCCAAAGCCCAGAGAGGCCTTCTTTAAAAAGCCCCGCCGGGCATCCTCGAATCTTTTTTGTTCTTGAAAATCACTCATGCTATACAGTTTATCGAATGGTGTACCCCTCCGAGGTATTCATGACCCCGTTAATGACCGTTGCCAAGGATGCCACTTTTACCGGATCGGAACCGTGCTTTATCTTAGTTTCGCCCATGCCCAAATAAGCAATGGCATCTTCTTTTTTTTCTGTGAACCTTTCGAGCTCGTCCCCATGGAATTTTTTAAGAACGTCCAATTCTTCCTTTTTTGGGGACCGTCCCGTGCTCAGTTGGAAGGCCTGGCGCAACTGCAGCTCGGTATTATCACCGGTTCGCTCGATAATGCTTTCGGCCAGCACATAGGATGCCTCAATGAACTGTGGGTCATTGAGCAGCACCAAGGCCTGCAAAGGGGTGCTGGTCTGTCTTCGTTTGACCGTGCAAACACTCCGGTCGCCCACGTCAAAAATCATCATGGAAGGGGGAGCGGAGCTCCGTTTCCAGATGGTATACAGGCTCCTTCGGTACAGTCCCTCCCCAGGTTCCTGTTCGTATCGGTAACGCCACCCCTTGTTGCTGATTTCGTCCCAGAGGCCTTCCGGTTGATACGGATACACACTCGGCCCGCCGATTCTCGGGGAAAGCAATCCGCTTATGGCCAGGGCATTGTCCCGGACCATTTCTGCCGTCATCCGGGTACTGGGGCCACGGGCCAACAACACATTATCGACATCGATCTCCCACAGTTCCGACCTTAGCCGTGAACTTTGTTGATAGGTGGCCGACATCACCATTAATTTGTGCATTTTCTTGATGTCCCAACCCGATTCCATGAATTCCACCGCCAACCAGTCCAACAGCTTTGGGTGCGATGGAAGGCTTCCCTGGTTTCCAAAATCATCGGAAGTTTCCACTAGGCCGCGCCCAAAATGCATCTGCCATAATCGATTCACGAAGACCCTTGAAGTTAAGGGATTGTCCTTGTCGAACAACCATTTTGAGAGTCCCAACCTATTTCTGGGCAGGTCTTCAGGGAAGGGCAATATGGCCTCGGGCACATCTGGAAACACTTCCTCCGTCGGAGCGTCGTACATCCCCCGATCAAGCACGTAGGTGGGCCGTGGTTCCGGTAAATCGCCCAGGACCATGATTTCCTTGATGGGCTCCAATTCCTGCAATCTTTGTTTTCTGAGTTGTTGCAATTTCTTTCGGGTCCTTTCCGCCTCCGGATCCTGGCTGGTAAAATAGAAATCGTCCAAGACCTCCAATTTCTTTTCCCCGGTGGCCACCTGGATCGCCGCTTCCGGGGAAAGATCGTACAGTACTTCCAGTGCCGACAGTTCCCTGTCATAAATTTTCAGCTGGTCGATGCCCCCGCTCTTTAAAGTCTTGAACTTATCGCGAACGCCCAGTGTAAAACCGTGGAATGGATAATTGTGAACGTTTTTTCGAAATAGGATGGATTTATATAGGTTATCGATTTCGATGGTCACGGGCACCTCCTTGCCGTCTACATAAATATGCACGCCCCTTGCCTTGGCGAGACCATCATAGGAAACCGTGACATTGCTCCATGCCTTCCCGGCAATGGGATCTTTGGTCTTCACCTGAATGGCATTGGTCGGCCACGAGCGGGCCATGATGAACTTGAGGTGGTTGTTCTCCAAGTGCATCGAATAGCCCTTTAACCCCAATCGGGTCCCTTCACAATGGGTAAAAACCACGGCTTCTTCCTGAAGGGTTCCTGGAAAAACGGCAAGTGACACCGTAAAAGGGTCCGATTGATCGAACCAGCCCACTTTTTTGGGTAGGGTAACGCTGGTATAGTCGTTAAAAAAAACGGCCTTTCCCTTAGCTCCCACCTGTACCTCCGGCTCTTTGACCACTGCCGGGGCACCCCTTGTATTGGGGGTATGGAAGGTTTTGCCTTCTTTGGGCGAGAAACGATCAAAATCGAGGTTTGCCACAAGTCCTTTTTTAAGGGCCCTCCGCAGTGCGCTCCGAAGTTTATCCGGGTCAGCGGACCAGATTTTTACCGCATTTGGCCTTTTCTTTTGTACCGATACCAATTCCTTTTTCGTGCCGTTGATGTTGGAGTCGATGTACTCCAGGACCTTGTCCTGATCTTCATCGGTCAACAAGAGGGAGGGACCAGGTACCTGCCCGGGCCCGTAGACCGCCGTTCCCAACTCATTGGTACTATTAAAAAAAGCAAAAAGCCCGTAGTGGTCTTTTTGACTGATGGCATCGTATTTATGGTCGTGGCAACGGGCGCATTCCACGCTGAGGCCCAAAAATGCCTTCCCCACCGATAATGTCCTGTCCGCAACATACTCCACCCGATATTCCTCAAAAACGATCCCCGCCTCCGAGTTTCTTTTATGCAAGCGGTTGAAGGCAGTGGCCAAGATGCTTCCCTGGCCGGGGTTTTCAATAAGGTCCCCGGCCAATTGCCACGTACTGAATTCATCATAGGGCATATTATCGTTAAAAGCCTTGATGACCCAATCGCGATAGGGGCTAAAATCACGGTGTTTATCATCCAAATAACCATCACTGTCCGCGTAACGGGCCACATCCATCCAATCCGCCGCCATCCGCTCGCCATAGGCCGGGGATTGCAGAAGCCGGTCCACCACTTTCGCGTAGGCATTCCCCGAATCGTCCAGGACAAAATCTTCGATCTGCTCCAGGGTCGGGGGGAGACCGGTCAAACCAAAACTCACCCGACGGATCAAATTTTCCTTGGTCGCCCGATCGGCAGGCTCCAGTTTGTGGTCCTCCAGCTTTTCGGCGACGAAAGCATCTATTTCATTATCCCCCCATACCCGGAAAGTCCCTTTCGGCAATTCCGCTTTTTGGGGTTTTATAAAGGACCAATGCGGGGCATATTCGGCCCCCTGCTCCACCCACTTGGTCAAGATGGCGATTTCCCTTTGGTTCATCTCCACTTTAAACTCCGGTGGGGGCATTTTGACCTCTGGGTCATTGGACAGTATCCTGGAGACCATTTCGCTCTTTCCAGGTTTGCCCGGCACAATGGGATATTTGCCAGATCCTTCCAAGGCGGCATAGGCATTTTCAGCAATATCCAATCGAAGTCCAGCCTTCTGGTTGTCCGTGTCGGGCCCATGACAGGCAAAGCATTTGTCCGATAAAATAGGTTTAACGTGATAGTTGAAATCTACTTTTTCGGGTGTCGTGGCCATTGCCCGTTCAATTTCTTCCGGGGCATTCCAGGCACAACCTGATAGCAATAATATGACCCATGGTGCCCATACCATTTGATACTGTCCCATACCCAACTCCTAAAGTTTTACCTAATATACAATGATATTTTAACTGTTAATGCGTTAAGAAACTGTTTTGTTAACTGTTAATATTTTTTGCTTATATTCACTCAAACCTTTGGTAGTCTATGGTTCTCGAAGAATACAGCATCTATATTGATAAAATAATAGGCAGCAAATCGTTTGGCAATTCCACTACCTATGCGAACCTTTTACGGTATCTGTTTCGCTGTACGATTGAAAAGAACGTCCCCAAGGAAACCACCATAGCGGCGGAAATTTTCGGAAAAAACGATTTTGACCCCTCCCAGAGTACCTTGGTTCGCGTTTACGTTTATAATTTGAGGAAAAAGCTGGATGCCTATTATCGGCATGAAGGAGAAAAGGATGAAAAAAGAATACGGATCCCAAAGGGAGGCTATGCCATTGCGCCCACCCCCAGAAAAAAGGAACCCGTCCATACGTCCGTTTCCATTGGCAAAAAATGGGGCGTATCACTGGGGATCGCCCTCATCGCCTCTTTTTTGCTCAATCTCTACCTCGCCTCATTGGAGCCGAACAGGCCAATGGTCGCCAACAATGGCCTTTGGGCAGATCTGATAGCAAGTGAACTCCCCAAAATGCTGATCTTGGGCGACCTGTTCATTTACAACGAGCACGATACCGCTATCCAACTTACACGGAGCATAAGGGACCCCAGCATCAATTCACTGGAAGAGTTCGAGGCATTCCGGTCGTCCCATACCAGAACCAATACGGAGATCGGGCCCCTGAGCTATACCCATCTCATACTGGGCAGTGCCCAATGGATCAAAAAACTCTCGGAGATATTCTATTCGCTAAACAGCAATTATACCATTCGGACCATGTCAAGATTTAACCTGAAGCAGTTGCAGGACTATGATCTTATGGTCGTGGGCATGCAAAAGACATTGGGCGTTTTTAAGGATTTCTACGGCAATTCGGCCATTGAATATGATGCCGAAAACGATGCGTTCCTGTACACAGAGAAGGAGGATGGGGAAGTGGTGTTCTACAAACCGAGCGGGGATGCCGATTCCTATCATACCGATTACGGCCTCATGGCCAAAGTCCCAGGGCCCAACAACAACACCATTTACATCTTTTCCGGACTTTGGGATACGGGGGCGACCCAAAGCCTTAAGAATTTTACGGATGCCGCCCTTTTGTCGAGAACAGAATCGCAGATGCGGGCCGAATTTGGGACCCTGCCCAAGTATTACGAGGTTTTTTTCGAGGTCAACGGAATCGACAGAATGGAACTGAGCAGTAAAATACTCCACATCAACAAATTGGAAGGGCCCGCCAAGCCTTAAGTGTTCAAGAAAATAGTCTTAAATTACCGTCGATAAACCATTTCGCTTTGAAAAAAACAAGAATATTCTGCTCGGCTTGCCTGATTGCATTGGTAATCGGCTGTAAATCAGAAAAAAAAGAAGTTCCGACAGAGACAGAAGCTCCCATGGAACGGGAAGCGCCATTGCTGTCCACAGAAGAAAAAAAGGGTCAGGATCTCCTGGAAAAATGCCTGATTGCCCATGGCGGACTGGAACAATGGCGGTCTTTTGAAGGCTTGGAGTACCAGTTAAACGACAAGGGCAAAATGGTCTACCAAATTACCCATTTAAGGGATAGGCGGGCGTATCTGAAATCCAAAAAATATGAGGTAGGTTTCAACGGAAAAGTAGCCTGGTCATTACCCAATGCGGAGCAAGTATCGGGAGGGTCAGCGGCTTTTTACTACAACCTGGATTTTTATTTTATTGGTGTTCCCTTTCTTCTAAAAGACCCAGGCGTGGTGGTCCACTATGCCGGAAAAGTGGTGGTCAACGGCCAAGACTACGAATCCTTAAAGGTAACCTTTGGATCGGGTGTGGGACTGACTCCCGAGGACGTCTATTACCTATACCTTGATCCAAAAACCTATATGCTACAAATTTTGACCTATTCCATTTCCTATTTTGATCGGGAAAATGCCGGCGTAAACAGCGCCAAGGTGTATTCGGACTATGTTGACGTGCAAGGCTTGAAGATGCCCACCAAGATGGAGAATTTTGAATGGAAGGACGGGTCCATGGGCAAAAGCAAAGACCACCTCAGACTGTTCAAGGATATCCGCTTCCTCACAAAGATTACAGATGAATCGGTTTTTGAAGTTCGCCCCGGGGCTGTCGAAGAAAAAATTTAGCTGTAAGACAGGGCACGTCCTTTTTGTTTCAAAAGAAACCCAAATCTTATGGTCAAGGTGTCTTTTTGGGATACGCCATTAACTCTTCCTCTGTAAATTCAGAACCACTTTTGGAGGTTACCGTACGAAGTTCTTGTATATTTTCCGCTTTCAACTGGGTAGGATAATCCGAAAAGGCATTGGTCACATACGATATGACATCGGCAATGTCCTTATCGGACAGGCTTTCATTTCCCAACAGCCCGGGCATCGCCTGGTTCAACTCGTACCGTTTACCATTGACGTGCACAGGGCCTGTGAGCCCGTGCAATATGATCAGTCCCAACCTTTCGATAGGTTTCGAAACATATTCCGATTTCACCAAAGGAGGGGCCAAACCATCTATTCCCTCACCATTGATACCGTGACAGGCCGCACAGATCTGTCTGAAAATTTTGGCCCCGCTCGTCCTGTTGTCCTCGGCGAGGGCCTTGTTGGTGAAGACGGGGTTGGTCGTTCCCAATCTTTTGCGCTCATGGGTCGCGGAAATCTGGGTGACCAAATGGCTGCCCTGAAATTGGGGCAAGGCTTTCAGGCCCTCCATCACCGCTTCGGAAGATTCCGAAATACCGCTTAGGATCCCATCGGTAACAATTGCATTGTCCCCATGCCTTTTGGCCAAATTATAAAGTATGGGCAAGAAATCCCTGTTCGACACATTGGCCCACATTCCCACGGTGGAGCCCAAATATAGGTCAATGGCCGTATCGTTCTTTGCAAGCAAGTTTTCAAAAAGGTGTTTTGCCGCCGCGGTATTTTCGGGGGATATGAATTTTTCCATCAAAACGAGCGCATGGGCGATGACGTCGGGTCCGCTTTTCCCGGCAACCTTTTCGAGCAAGGAAAATGAAAGTCCCTCCAGCCCCTCCAAGGCGTACAAAGCATGTATCTGGGCCAACGGTTCCTGTATCTCGAGGGAAAGTTCCTCCAGTTCAGGTATCGCCCCCGTTTGGCCCCTGTAAATAAGATGATGTTGGGCACGGTCGCGAATCCAACCGTTCGGATGCTTCAACAATTCCAATAATGGGTGCTCCGACAAGCTTTCGAAATCAGGGACCTCGTTCAGGGTGGCGTCCGCATGGGTCACCCGCAACACCCTTCCAAAATCTACAATGGTGTCCAGTTGTTCCCGTTTGGCCCTTTTCTTGAAATACGGGCTCAAATAGGCGTGGTGTCCCAGAACCCCACGGTGCATGTCAACGATATAGAGCGCTCCATCCGGTCCGTTCGAAAGGCTAACCGGCCGAAAACCCTCATCGGTAGAGGCCAAAAATTCCCTGTCCGTCCAAGCTTGCCTTGCCGAGGTACTGTCCCCGTGGAAAGTGAGCAGGTTACGCTTTATCAAATTGGCCTCCGGAACGCAGACAAACGCATTCTGATCATACCCGCTCGGGAATCCGCTGCCCCGATAGATAAGAGGTCCACAGGCCGCCGTTACGTTCACCAGCAAACTGTCCTGATCTAAAACGCCCTTGGCATAACCCCGGTTCACCAAGGTGGCGTGCAGGGGGTATACCCGTTGATCATCCGTTAGCAGTCGATTTACACCACTTTTGGGAATGTGGTGCGCATTGCGGATCAACCGGTTCGGCAAAACGTGATCCCCGATCAATTGTCTGGAGTTGTCATTGTAGTAGAGCCTTCCAAAATTGTCGTGGGAAATGCCCCATTGGCCGCGGAAAGTGGTCGGTTCCTTTAACCAGGTCCCTTTTTGGTACCGATACCTAAAGTTTGACTTGGCGTTGTAGATCCAGTTATCGACATTCAACACCAATCCATTTGGTTGGTGTTCCGGGTTCCCATCGGCGGCATATAGCGAATCTACCAAAGTCCGGTTTACGGGTTTGTCGTCCTCGATCTCCACAAACCAAAGATTGGGCGGTTCCGCATAAAGAAGTCCTCCGTAGACCAGCGCTATCGCCCTGGGCAAAACGAGGCTGTCCAAGAACGGTTTCGCATGGTCCATCACCCCATCGCGGTCCAGGTCCTCCAGAATTTTTATGCTTCCAGTGGCTTCTTTTTCCCCATTGCCCTCCATATTGCTCATATAGGAAGGCATCTCCGCCACCCATATTCTTCCCCCTGAGTCAAAATCCATTGCGACCGGGGCCTTTAAAAGGGGTTCAGAACAGATTACCTCCAAAGCAAAACCCGGCTCCAACCGATAATCCGATATTGAAATTTCAGGTTCCTCATAGGATGTTTGGCAAGCTGCCAATATCATTAAAAAGAAAAACAACAGTTTATTTTTCATCTATGCCGACGATAAGAGAAGTTGAAAATTGTGAATGGGAACAAATCATTGTGTAGTTATGACAAATATATCAATCTTGATGGTGAGATAGAAATATTGTTCGATAATTCACACAATTACTATGCCATAGGCCCAATTGGCCAAACCGATCTAAACCACGTCGAAATAAATAAACAACCAATGGCTTACCGCTCCCCCCAGTACAAAGATGTGCCATATAAAATGATTGTACGGAATTTTTTCAATGGCATAGAAAACAATCCCCAAGGTATAGAAACCACTTCCAAGAAAAAGCAACTGCATTCCCAGGTCGGAGGTCTTTTGTACCAAATTTTCGAAATCGAGCACGATCAACCACCCCATGGCCAGGTAGAGCAGCAACGAAATGGCCTCGAACCTGCCCGTAAAAAAGAGCTTCAAAACCGTTCCTATGAGAGCGATGCCCCATACCGTATAAAAAATGGGCCATCCGTTTCCACTTTCCAGGGAAATGAGGACCAAGGGGGTATAGGTACCTGCGATCAGAAGGTAGATGCTGATGTGGTCCATTATCCTGAATCCTTTTCGAAGATGGACTTTGGAAACCGTGTGGTATATGGTGGAGGCCAGGAACAGGATAACGATGCACAAGCTATAGATGATGATGCTCGTGGTAGCATAGGGGGTCTTGTGCGCGTTCTTCTCCAGTAGGAAAAACAAGCCGACGATTCCCAACACTGCCCCTATTCCATGGGAAATTGCATTTAGCCTTTCCTCCCGTTGATAGTTGACCGCTGTATTTTTCATCTGGAGGACAAAGATAGGGCGTGGACCCTTTTACCGCACAATCAATTTGGTCCGCATGGTCGCGGCATGCCCTGGAAAAGTACATACTATCCAATATTCTCCCGGCTCTCTGGGGACCTGAAAATAAATCTTTTCGGAAGTACCCGGTTCAACGATTCCGGTATGGTACAGTACCAAGTCGGTATCGGGCACGTAATTGAGGTCGGCTCCGTCGAGGCCCAAACGCAGGCCCATATCCCCAACCTTATCGACCGATTCGACACCTTTTTGCGTGATGACCAGATTATGGAGCATATCATCATTGTTATTGAAGGTCAGTTCAATTTTGCTGCCCGCCTCCAGTACCAGTTCACTAAGATCGTATTTCAGCCCGGGCTTGGTACCCACGGCGACCCTTTTGTCCACACCGTCCAGCCAGGTCAACGGCATTTCGTTGGTGCGTTTGGGCTGTACCACACCTTTCTTGGACTGTGCCATACTTTCCGTGGGGGGTGATTTCAAAGCTCCACCAGGTACTTCGTTCAGGGTGTAGTAGCCCGTATCGTGCAACAGTTCCTCGCCCGAAACGGATCTTAGTCCTGAGGCTTTCAGCTGGTGGATGAACCCCAACCGCATGCCGTGGACGATCAATTTGGCCGATAGGCCATCTTCGGACACCATCACTTTATCGACACTTCCCTTTTGCTGATCCACAATGGGGCTCCCGTAGTTATAGTGATATTTATAATTGAAGCTTGTTATCCGATAGGTCGATGGGTCCATCGCGATCCTTTTGTCGATGGGTTTGGTAAACTCCAATTCGAATCCATCGTCGAGGGCTTTCATCGTTTTGATTTCAAAAGGGACCTTCCCGGTCCACACCAATCGTTGCAGACCATAGGGGGCCTTTCCGGTAGATGCCCATCCCCTACTGGTCATTCCTACGAACATGCTGGTATCGCTCCCCCATATCATCCTAAGGATACCGGAGGAAAAACCCTCGCGGAACGGGAAGGCGGCACCTTGATATACCCCGTTCACTTTCTCCATATACACCCTCATGATCTTACTATGTCCTTGATCTCCTACGAACATCTGGCCTTCAAAAGGACCAAATTTTCCACTCGTGGTATCGTACAGGATATCAGAAGTGGAGATACCGAGTATGGTATGGGGAAACCAAATGGCCGGGGCCTTCAATTCTGGGATCTTTTTGGCGTATTCGTAAAGGCTCAGGCCCGATTCCCTTTCTATATCGTCCATTTTTAATTTCAGGGGCGATCTCGGGTCGTCTGTCCACACCAAGCCTTCCGGATTCCCGGCGAAGTCGCCTTTTTCCAAATGGGTCATCCTCCCAGAACCTACCCAATCCCCTTGGTTTTCAGTGTAGAACACATCGCCTTGGGCGTTCAGTTCAAAACCCGATGGGGACCGCAGTCCCGTGGCGATCGGGGTCATTTCCCCTTCCGGGGTAATTTGCAACAACCAACCCCTCCATTTTGATAGACTGGCACCGTGCCCGATCCATGAAAGGTTCAAGGTGACCAGCATATCCCCGTTGTCCAAAAACTTCGGGCCGTACGAATAGTCGTGATAATTTCCGGACAATGGCCACGAATATACGGTTTTGTACAGATCGGCCTTATTGTCGCCATTCCTGTCCTCCAGTCGGGTAAGCTCTCCCCGTTGCGATAGATAGAAACCTTTGTCCCGATAATTCAGTCCCAATGGCTCATGCAGCCCACTGGCATACCTACTGTATCCCGGTTTCTGTCCATAGGGATCATCGATCAACCAGACCTCTCCCCTTCTAGTGGAAACGCCCAACTTGTCATCATCCGTCAGGGCCAGGCCGCCCACTTCAAGCGCAATGTCGTCCGGAATGGGCACATCCACTATTTTATAGTACTCCGCTTCCTTTTTGATCATGGTGGAACGAGACTGGCCAGATGCGAATTGAATCAGGCCTATCAGCAATACAAATGCAATTGGTTTATGGGTAATCTGCATGTTTTTTAGATTTGAATTTACCAGATAATAGTATACTTAATTCTTTGTTCGCCCTCTGGGACCTTGACCAGCAGCTCGTCCATTCCATGAAGGTTGCGCACTGTGGGTTTTAGGTCGCCATTTCCAGAAAAATCAACAAAATAGCTTTCATCGTTTACGATAAAAGTTCCGTCGGGCAGTTCTTCGATTTTTGACCCCTCACCGATCTTGTACCAAAGCGGAGTATCCCCGTCCACGGTGATCAAGCGGTCCAACTTCCGTTCCTTATCGGATGGAACCATCTTATGGGTCACTGTGGAACCGTTCAGTTCGAATGAAAATATGGGCATCCCCGTTTCATCCAGCGCATAGCCCAGCTGTTTGAAATTGTCATTTTCAGAAATTGCCCTGGGCCAAGAGGTGTCTCCCTTCTCGAGAAGGGCAAATTCCGGATCACCGTGCAGCGAGATCTGAAAACCAGCGGGTACACCAAGTTGTTTCTCCCCTCGTGAATGCCACATTTGGGTGGTGTTCAGAAAACTTCCGTCCCATACCTGCAACATTGAACCATTGGCCAGGTCGTACGCATAATGGATGCCCTGTGGACTGCCCACAGAAATACAATGGGTTCTTTTACTTCCCCCATGCATCAAAAAACTGCGTTGGGCAATCGGCTCGTCCAAGACTTCTACCAAAATATCATTTTCCGGTCTGCCCCTACTAAAATCCCAGGATCCCTTGGCGTGCAAAGCGTGCTTTTGTATCCCGGGTCCTTCAACGTAAAGGGTAAATCCTTGGGTCCATGGCCGGTGTTTGTTATAGATCAAACGAAATGGCCGTAGCCCTTTCTCCAAGGAAGTCTTTCCGACCCCCAACGAATCCAGGTTATAGTCCCCGTCCAAATTTACAATGGTATCCTGATCGATCAAAAGAAGTCCACCCGCACCGTTCACCTTAAAATCAAAAATATAATCCCCGGTCTCGGGGACATCGAGCTTGCCCGTATACTCCAAAATTTTTCGCGAACGTTCCCCGGTGACCATGGTCGCCGAAATGGAATCGGTCTTTAGCTGCCGAACAGGGACCAAACTGTCCAGATTGGGCAACATTACTTCATCATTCCCGAACTCTTTCATACCTAGGTCGACAAGCTGCACTCTCTGGCCCCCAAATAACTTATACCGCAGGTTCCGGAGTGCCACCGGACCGTGATCTCCCTGTACCATAAGGGGGCCCATTGGTTTTTCATCTTCAAATGCCGCCGCCCTTGTTGGCCCTGACAACGCTACGTTCTCCTGAATCAGCACACCGTTCAACCACACCTTTTCAAAGGAGGCATTCTGTGTTTTTTGACCGGAGGGATCAAATTTTGGGGCATGGAAAATAATTTTAAAGTGCTGCCAAAGTCCCGGTGATTTCGCAGCATTGATTCTGGGTGCGAAACCTTCAAAACCTTCTTTTCCCTTTTCCCTGGTAGCATCCCAACGTTGGTAGATTCCGCCCATATCGGAATGTTGCGGTTCTTTTACCCCCCAACTATCAAAGAGCTGAACTTCGTAGCGGCCTTGAAAATAGAGACCGGAGTTGGATCCTACGGGCATCATCACGTCCAGCTCCAATTCCATATCGCCGTGTTCGAATCCGGTGAACAAGTTTTGGTTCTTCCCTTCTTCCGGAAGGTTCACCAAAACCCCCTTGCCCTCAGAGGGCAACAATGCCTGCTCCATGGATCGGTCGACATAGGCATTGCCCGCTATTTTCCAGTTGTCGTCCACTTCCGCAAAAGCGGTCATATCCTCCAAGTCCAGGGATTGAAAAGGCAGGAATCGCTCCGGTTCCGGCTCGGGAGGTGCCTCCATTTCTTTCGGTTTATCGGAACAGGATGCCAGGAGTAGGATTATCCCGGCCAGCAAAAACTGTACTATTGACTTCATTTTTTAATTTTATAGGGATTGAAGATACTTATTTAAGAATGCAAAAGGGGCGGCAAGGGGTCCAATAAGCAAAATAAATGGAACATATCGGTATTTCTTTGTGGTATTGACCGCTCCCAAAACGATTATTTGTACTGTTTTTAATGGGATCCGAGCCAAAACTATCGATAAGGGTCCTTCCGACCAAGGCCTTGATCTTATTTTCCTGGGACAGGGCGGTTGGGCAAGTAATAAAAAAGGAGTTCAATAGTTTTTTGGGCTGATCCATCATTTTGATAAATATATCAAAAAAAGCGGAACACGCCGAGGGGGGTAGCTTGGGAGCAAAACAAAAAAAGGGCCCCCTGCATTGCTGCAAGGGGCCCCGAATAAGGCGGCTTCCTACTCTCCCACCTGGTGTGGCAGTA
>CANMFO010000002.1 GCA_947497245.1 uncultured Flavobacteriaceae bacterium
GTTCGGCAGTTCAGTTGGTTATCCCGAGTTCTCGGGACTGCCTGTCACGCAGGGGGTCGCGGGTTCGAGTCCCGTCCAGACCGCTGGAAATTTCTCAAATTTCATCAAAAATCCTGTAAATCAATGACTTATGGGCTTTTTAATTTTATTTGATACCAAAAAATACCATCTAAAACCATATAAAAAGTGCAGAATTCGGTGCGTATTTTGACCCTCAAAAAACCCGCACCTATGTATGGCGAAATGAGCATCCTTTTTTATCCCAAAAAATCAGAAACAAATACTGACGGAATGGTCATGATTTATGCCCGTATCACCATAAATGGAAAAAGGTCAATATCGGCCATATGTAATTTAAGCACTCTAAATTTATTTTAATGGTTTCAGGCAAAATCTAAATGTGGCAAAATTATAACATCTCATAAAGAGCAGTTCAATTTGACAAGTTGGAGTTACCCCTTCAGCTTTTTGATCAGCTTTAATTCCTCTTCCCGCTTCAAACCGATTTCGATCTCTTCAGTTCCAAATTTTATTCCATCGCTCATAGATGTCCTGTACCATTTCATGCAGTCATCCAAAGTGAATTCAATAGGAGTAAATTTAAATCCTGTTTGTATCAATTTCTCATTACTTATCTGCATGAATGCATCTTCTGAAAGGGAGGTCCACAACGGTAAATGACCGTATGATGCGATCTTATTTGTAGCTAAGAATTCTTCACTCCCCCATATCAGTTCGGTTTTGGAGTTAAAATGCCTTTTTGCACCTTCCAAAAAATCTTTCCATAGCAGTGGTCTTTTTTTGGGACCAGTACAGTTATAAATACCATGAAATTCATTTTTCGCTGCCATTGCCGCAAACTCCCCTATGTCATTTACATCGATAAATTGTAGATGGTCCTTACCAGAACCGGGGGCAATAATGGCATCATCACGATTGAGTTTTATACACCAATACAATAGGTCTATAGCGGAATCTCTCCAGCCTTTTATTGGACCGGCCCTTAATATGGTATGACTGTCCTTAAACCGTTCTTTGACAAATAATTCTGCGGCCAGCTTCTCCTCAGGATACCCCCAATCGCTTTTGTCCAATTCCAGGTTGACAACCTCATATTCCTCATTTAGTCCTATTTGCTGATAATTATTGTACACCGCTATACTTGAAACATAAATATAGTGTTTGGTACTTTTTTTCAGTACCATAGTAGCTTCATCCACTAGTTTTGATTTTTGCGGCCAAACATCGATAACTACATCCCAATTTTCACCAAGGTCACGCAGATTGGAATATCCAGAAAGACCTTTTTCACGATCACCTCTTATTTTTTGCAAATCCGGGAACAAATGGGGATTGGTAACGCCCCGATTAAATAGGGTTACCTCGCACCCTCTCTTTAGGAGCGATTTGACTATGGCCGGGCCCACGAAATTGGTCCCCCCCAATACCAATACCTTTAAACTGGCTATCGATTTGAATTTCGAAAAAACTACTGGAGATGAAAGCACAAAGATTCCGGTGATACCTAAATCCCGGATAAATTCCCTTCTCTTATTTTTCATTTGAACTGATTTTTAGTTTTCTTGATTGATTCCAATATATCACTTTCGTGGTTCGCTTCAGAAACCTAGGTTTCAAAATATATTCTTGGATTACGAACTTCTTTTTAAAACATATATTTTTAATTCATCCCTGATATAAAGTTGTTTGTACCCAAAAAGAAGTATTTTGTACTTTTTGTTGTCTATTTCGTTACTTTCATCGTAGATTGGATTCTATTTTCAGGTTGTGCACAAAATTTCAGGACATCTCATATTTTGGTTTTTATATGTAAGTTTCACAGTAGCCATTTACTACGTACAGGAACCAAATTTGGGGCTCCATATAGTCTATGAATTAGCGTCGTTACCCGCTAAACTGGTTAGTGTTTACTACACTCTGTATTTTATCCTACCCAAGTTGATACTGAAAAAAAAGTACTTTCAAGCGGTTGTACAATTTGGTCTATTGCTCATACTATGTGTTGCTCTTTTGCGAATTGTCGTTGTGAATACGGTATATCCATTATACTTCCCCGAATTTGAAAGTACACTTGTACCCGATAACTTGGCGAAATTGGTCTCTCCATTGCTCGATTTGATAATTGTTTCCTCACTTGCGGTTATTGCAATGTTATTGAAGGATCGCGAACAAAGTGAACGGAATCGGCTAAGTCAGGAAAAATCCAATATCCAGAATGAGCTGAAACTGTTGAAATCCCAGCTGCATCCTCATTTTCTTTTCAATACCTTAAATGGGCTTTACGCCCAAATATTGAGCAATCCAAAAGTCGCTGCAAAGATGGTGATCAAGCTTTCGGATTTATTGCGTTTTATAATTTATGAGGCAAGAAGTCCTCTTGTCAATGTTTCCGATGATTTTGAATGCATCAAGAACTATATTGCTCTTGAACAGGTAAGGTATGATTCAAAATTGCAATCAAGTTTGTCCGTTTCAGGGGCAATGGCCAATAAGAAAATTCCTCCCCTACTTCTGTTGCCCTTTGTCGAAAATTCTTTTAAACACGGTATATCCAAGGACCATAAAGCGTGTTGGATTAAATGTCAAATCAATTTATCCGACAATTTTTTGGAGATGGACTTAAAGAATTCCAAAGTTCAAAGTACCGAGAAGGAAAAATGCGTCAAGGGCATTGGTATTTTGAATGTTGAGCAACGGCTAAAACATAATTATCAAAACCGATTTAGTTTGACGACAAAGGAATCGGAAGATTGTTACCATGTTAATTTGAAAATACCTATTGTAACCTTATGAATTGTGTGATTATTGATGACGAACCACTGGCGATCGAGGTTTTAGCGAGACACGTCAAAAGTACCGAGGGATTAATTCTTGCAAAGTCGTTTCAAAATGCCTTTGAAGCACTTTACTATGTACAAACACAATCTGTGGATTTGATTTTTTTGGACATTCAGATGCCTAGAATCAATGGGATGCAATTCATTAAAATCTTGAAGTACTCCCCCAAAGTCATTATTACAACGGCATATAAAGAATTTGCCTTGGAAGCCTATGATCATGCCGTAGTGGATTATTTATTGAAACCTATTCCCTATGACCGATTTCTCAATGCCGTGAGCAAAGCAATCGAATTACCTGCTGGCATCTCTTCGACACTTACCCCACAAAGCTTGGAAAATAGGTATTACTTCTTAAAGGAGGGAAATGAATACGTAAAAATATATGAGAACAAAATCTGCTATTTGCACGGAGACAAAAACTATTGTACCATACATCTCAAGACCAATAAAATCAGTGTAAGAGGGAATTTAAGCTACTACGGCAATCGATTTTCCGATAAAACTTTTATGAGGGTGCATAAGTCTTATTTTGTTTCACTTGATCATATTGATCGATTTGATTCTGATTCCCTTTGGATAAATGGAGATTGTATTCCCATAGGGCGAACGTATAAAAGATATCTAAGAAACTGGTTGTTACAAAGAAAACTATGATGGAAGGCGAACCGATTGTTTGACCCGTATAGTCAATGAAAGAAAATAAGAAAAGAATATGAAACCTTAAAGTATGTCAAAAAGTGAGCCGTGCGGTGCGCCTAAAAAAAGACCCCTTGGCAGGCCTTTGGTACAGGATGTTTTGAAGAAAAGGTCGATCCCCGTCCGACTAAATCTTAACTATCGCAACGATCGACAAAAACAACTTTTGGTTATTTCACCAGTTCAAAATCCAGTTTGTCAAACTCTTTTCCGTTGATGATGATGGACACTTGATGTTTGCCTACATGAAATTTTCGTGTAGTAATTATTTTAAAGGATTGTTTGCGCGTTATCGAGGAGGTAGAATCCCCAGGATAGTCTTTCTCGCTAATTTTGAATACTTTTTTGGACAGTGAGCCATTGGCCTTTTGGTAATACAATCCATATTCCAACCGTATTTTAGATGCAGAATCATCGGTGTTGGTCAAATCAAATGAAAAACGCAAATGTTTACCGATCTTAACTAGAGGCGTATTGATCTTGAATTTGGAAAGTGTGATCTTGTGCACTTTCCCAAAACCAAACAATTCCATTAGTTCTTGATTGCCTTGTTTGAGCAATGTTCTACAGGCATGTTTAACCACCCAATCGGTTTCTCTGGTTTTACCTTTCCATTGCCTGGCTATTTTAATAACCACTTCTGGATTGTCTTTGGCAATATCATTGAGATTGTTGGCCACACTTCGTCGCACGTATTCGGAAGGGTCATTTTTTAATGCTTCCAAAATCGGAAGGATGGGCATTGGGTCTTTCTTCAACTGGGGAATGGCCATTGCCCAAGGCAATCGCGGTCTTGAACCTTCTGATGCCAATCGTCTGACGTGCAAATTACTATGTGATGCCCATTGAAGCATCTGCACCATGCTTTTTTCTGGATATTTTGTGATAAATGGCCTTATCGAAAACTCACAGCTGGAAAATATTGTAATCACTTCTGTGGCATCCATGGCAATATGATAGTGTTCTAATCCGTACTGCTCTATATAGTCGGGCAAAAACATAAAAGCCAAACCATCGTTTGGACTTACTTTGGTTTCCCTGTCTTTCCACAACTCAATAAAACGGAGGATATCGGTAATATCCTTTTCAAAGCTACCTGAAAGCTGCCGATGCAAGGTATTTGTGGTATGTCTCATACGCTGTTTTAACTCGCGATTTTTCCATTCGTCATCAAAAATTTCACTTAGAAATTCTTTGGTATTGAATGTGGGTACGACCTCCTCAAAAAATGAGGTGAAGACATCAAAAAAAGTTTGATTGTATATGTTTTTAAATAATTCTGCCATCTTATTTTTGTTCTATGGCATTGCCTATTTCATCCAACAATAAAAACGGATTAAAAGCAATTTCCCATAAGTTTCCATCAGGGTCGGCGATATAGCCGCTATATCCACCCCAAAAAACCTCTTCAGGATGTTTTAAAATAGTTACACCTTTGATTTCCACATCTTTAATTAAGCGGTCAACTTCTTCCTTGGTTCTGGTATTGTACGCCAGTGAGAAAGCTTTAAAGCCGCTCCCTTCATGCGGTACTTGGGCGTCTTCCGCCAGCTTTTCTCGTGGATAAAGCGAAAGTAAAATACCGTTGAGTTGAAAAAAACTAATATCATCATTGCTGGCCGGTAGTTTTTTCCAACCAAAAACCTTTTCATAAAACTGATTGGACGTTTGTAGATCATTCACTCCCAACCCTACGATGGTCAAGCGTTGTTCCATAATACATATTTTGAATTATTGACCTTTCAACTGGAATCGCAATACCGAAACGCGGTCTGCGAAAGATTGACTGTTCGGGCTTCCCTCGCCGGATGGGGCAATGAAATTCTGAGCCGAAACGGTTGCCACCTCGCCCCATTCCTGTGTTTCATAATCGTATAGAGCTCCTGTTTTAGAGGCGTTTTTAGTGAAGTTTTCGTCAATTGGAGTGGCATCCATGAACTTAAATGCTTTAGGATAGGACTTTACCACATGAATAACCCTGTTTTGTTCCATTGTTTAAATTATTAATGAAACAAAGGTAAAATGGTAGAATGACAGCCCTATGTCAACTAGGGTTCTTAGAAATTTAAAATATTTGGTAAGATCAAAATCTTCGTGATAATCAAAGTGGGTGGAGTTGTTTTGATATCCGCAATACGGTCTAGCCGAAATTCTCACAGTTCTTTTCTCAATCTACAAGGGCAAACTTCCCAAACTTTTTATTCGAAAAATACGGTCCAGGAGGTTCTATAAGATGCACTGTTTTTGATTTTTGTAGATAGATTGGTAAAAAATGGAAGGCACTGAGGTATTGATACTGGTATTTGGACCGCAGATCAAAAAGAGGTTCGGGTCCCGCCCAGATTCCTTGTTCGAAACCCTTTGGTTATAAGCGTTTCGTCATTTAAACAGTCCCTCCTTTTGATGCCAGTTTATAAAAATGTGTAACTTATTGTGCATTTAGGTACAAATGGGCGCATTGTCAGCTAGTCCCCAGCATGCTGGATGGGGCGGTGCGCTGAAGCCATGGGCGATGATAAGGACGGGGCAGACCTTAATGTCCATCCGATCAACGAGTTGTGGGAACATCGCGGAGGGAGTAGGTTGCCCCTGGTCGGGAAACGGGAATGCAAAGCACTGGAAATCGAATGGAAATAGAGGAATTCTTCGCTAAATGGTCGGAAGATGACCCAAAGTACTATGTCGCTGTCATAGTATTTGGTCTGGTATTGTGCTGGTTGAACCTCGAGGCCCTGGATTTCAACATAGAGGACGACCTACCTGACGACAAACGCATTTTGTTGTGCATACTGGGGGAGTTCATCGTGTTTTTTGGGATGCTTACCATGGTTTGGGATATCACAAAAATCATGGGGGCATGATGGACGGGAATATCGCCAGATATCATGGTTGAAAGCAGAAAGGCACTGGATGTCGCCATTTCAAAAATTCAGGATTGAAAATGCTCGGCCCTGAACAAAATCCAAATTGCCTTACACCCATTTATGGACCGCTCTGATGAAATTGGACTTGAAGGATCCCAATATGCGGTTACCCTGGGTTTGGGAGTTCGGGAAAACGATGTTTTTAGCTATTTTTGGATCAACGAACAATTCTAATAATTTAAATGGCCCCCAAAGACGATATCCACAAAAATCTTTTTACCGTAATTTACCTAAATTCCATTGTGCCCTTGAGCGCGGGATTGAAGTCCTTTCTAATGAAAAATGTAAAAAGTACGCTTTTTTCAAAGGGAGAATTGGTATGCAGGGAGGGGGAACAATGTACTAGATTGTATGTCATAAAAAAAGGCTTGGTACGCGGGTTTTTTACCAGCGACGATGTGGATATCACTACCTGGATAAGTTCCGATAACGAGGTTTTTACCTCGATCACGGGTTTTTTCCAGAACAGTCCTGCAAAAGAAAATATCCAATGCCTTGAGGATACCCACTGCTCGTATCTGGAATATGACGACATGTATTATTGCCTGCGTAATTTTCCCGAATTCAAGGATCTGAACCGTAAGTTGCTGGAAGAGTACTACATACATGCAGAAAATAGGGCCTTTATGGCCAGGATTCCCAATGCTTTGAAAAGGTGGAGCTATTACCTCAATACCACCAATCCGGAGATCATCGATAGAATACCGAACAAATTTCTTGCTTCTCTGTTGGTCATGCGCCCGGAGACCCTTTCAAGAACCATTAAGGAACATGCCAAATTCGCAAAGACGATGGACAAGTAAAAGCATTTGGGTCGAACAAGCAAGATGTCCTCGGGGCATTGCCCGAAATCAACTTGTCAAAAGCTGTCCTTTATGTTTATATGAATCTGTCATCCCAAAGGTCCGCATTTCATCAGGTACCTCACGCATACCATAATCGTACCCACTACCGAATTGGGCTGTTGAACAATCGGGCCGATTCTTTTTTTGGGCCTGTGTCCCTCCCTCCCTGTCCAATTATGGGGTTATTTGACGGGCTAAATGCATCCAATCTTACACAGGATTGACATTTGTCAAGTCAGACGATGATATAATATAATGTAAAATTTTTCCCTCCGTTATCACATCATGCACAAAAAAATACAGAAAAATACTACTGATATATAAAGTGCTTTATCTGGCCATGGGGTCAAAACAAAAATAACCTTTAAACCAATAATCATGAAACCAAAAATGCTTCCCCAAATGTACGCGTCCCGTATTTCCTTTCCATTACTTTTTTTAAGTACATCGACCTTTTCCGGGTCCAAGACAATCCATTCGGTCCAGGCCGTCAGCCAAGGGGCATAGGACGCCTCGCTTTTGTTGGACAGTGCCAATGACGGGCAAAAGACGATAAAACGCAGCTTTTTTTTAAACAGAATATATACCCTAATAACCAAAACAACCTTATCATGAATTTAAGAAAAACCCTTCAACAGGGATTGGGACTCCCTGTCCTTATTTTATTCCTAAGCGTGCTAAACCTACAATCCCAAAACAAAGATTTAGTGGTCCTGGACGAAGAATATGCCAGTAAAAATTCCATCCTGGCATCCCTTCCCGTCAGCACCACCATTTTGCAGATCAACCAAGGTGATAATCTTTGGGGTGAACTGAAAACCGCTTTGGTGGCCAACCCCCAGATCTCCGAAATACATTTTTTTCTAACCACGACCGCCAGTACCATTGAATTGGGCAACACCTCCATGGGACTGTCCGATATTGAGCAAGATCCCGTACTCACGGAAATTGGAAATAGGGTCGGCACCGAAACGGATATCAATCTCTTTGTATACAGCTGCACGCTGGCCAACAATGCACAGGGAACCGCACTCCTGAGGGAAATCGGCAGTAAGACGCACTTGAACGTTCTGGGCTCTAAAAGCTGCACTTCGATTTTTGATCCCCAATTCCTTTTTGATTTTAGCTCGAAGGGCGAAACAATAAACGCAACATCAATATTCCAATAAATTTTAAACGACCATGAACAAGATACTACGGAACGGATTCCTACTTCTTTTGGGAATCTTTTGTATGGCTGCCATGCAGGCGCAAAATGTAAATATGGAGGTACAACAGGGGCCCAATATTGATGTTGTGATGACGATCGGGATTTCCAACCAAAGCATTGACGACTTCGAGACCGATCTTGGGGCCGCCCTGGAAAATAAGGGAATACCGGCCGAAAAGCTGTTCGTACAGGCCTTTGAACGCTCTACGACCTCATCCAATTCGGAGGACGCCGCCGCGATTTTCAACAACTGGACGCGTTGGGGCTATCTCAAGGACACCTGGGATTTTGACGATGCCACCAAACAGATCAAAAGACAGGACAACGATCTATTGGCAGGTTTTTATGACCCCGCCTTCGATTCGTCCAAGTATACGCTCGAGGTTGATATTGCCAGTACCGTAGGTGGGGACAATGACGATATGGGCATCACTTTTGGCATGTCCAACGGTCCCGTTGGGGCGTACCTTTTCAACCTTTCGGGCGCAGTAAGAACCTTGAATACCGCTGAGTTCATACCCTCCCACGGATTTGCATCCGGATTGTACGAAATAACCAGGGACAATGGGGGTTCTCCAGACCCACTGCACTATGTACGGGGACTGGCCGATGCCAGCAGCACCATTTTTACCCCGGGGGACACCACTACATGGTACCACATAAAGCTGGAGGTGAACGACAACAATGCCAAGATCTGGGTGGACGACGTATTGGTGGTCGATTACAATGCCCCTGCTTCCATCACCGGGAGTTATGGCTTCTTTTCCAACAGCCAGCCAGCGGCCACCTTTAAGAACATCGAGGTCACCACCTTGACCCTGAAAAAATTCAAGGACGTGCTGCGAGAGCCCCAATGGCGAAACAGTGCCATGCGTTTCAATGTAAACCTGGACGACGAGGAAGTGGCCGATTTCGACAACGACGAGGATCTCTCCGAGATTTTAATGCGGACCATCAATGAGGACATCCACTACTTGGGGTGGGGCGTAAACGCCAATCAGGCCCAGTTCGAACGCTTTGTTTTTCAGAACAACAATAAAGGAACATTTATCAATAGGGATTCGGGTAGTTGGGCCACTTGGATCGAGGAAATGGCCCAATACATTTATGAGCAGTACCAGTTCGCCTCGGTAACGGAGGGAGACTATTTCATTGCCGGCACCTCCGTGGAAATCAATGTGACCCCCACCGAAATGAAGACCAATACGGCCAATGCCGCCTATCCGAGCGGACGGTGGAAGATCGCCCACGATGAAACCCATTTCGACAACAACGAAGGACGGGTGACCTGGCACGAGCTGTTTTTGGAAGATGTGCCCGAATATTATGAAAAGCCCGGAAAGTACAGTTTTACCTTTGAAGAACTGCCCACCGCGCCTTCCACCCTCTATTTCCATAGGCGGCCGGTAGCCAGCTTTTCCTACAACCCCGGTTCCGGAAGCTTGAACAACACTTCCTACGATCTGGACGGCGGTGCCAACAACGGCATTGCGCAATCGGTATGGAAATGGAAGGCCGTTGATGCGAGCGTACAAAATACTTGGAACGAGGGTCAGTTCAATCCCATAGGACAGCCCGATGGGCAATACTTGATCATGCTGACCGTCCAAGACCACCAAGGGACTTGGAGTAACCCATCGAGCATATATGTAGAAAAATCCAGTGCCACCGGGGGTAGTGAAGACCTTCCTTTGGCACAGTTCAACATCCAACCCGATGTGCTGACCACTTATTCGGGCTCCATGACCATCAATATAGAAAATAATTCGGTCGATCCGTATGGAAGGACCCTGGTACAGAACGAATGGATCGTCACCCAACGCATCGACAACGGCGCGGGAGATCCGACGGAAACCGAAATCTACAACGCAAGTACTCCGATGGTCGATTTCTCGGCCTACAATACCTTAAGCGCGGAATATATCATCAGTTTGCGGGTGCAGACCGATACCGGGGTCTGGTCATTGCCCTATTTCAGAACCTTGACCATCATCGATGATGACCTGCTGCCCACCATTGCGGCCGATGTGGCCTCCGGTTCCATTACGACCGATGACGACATACAGCTCACCTTTCAAGATGAAGCCTCGGGCAGTGGCTTTGACGTACAGAAATACGCCATGGTCCAAAGTGCTTCCGTACCGGCGGATGATGATAGTAGTTGGACCTCCTGGAGCAACAGCCAGTCCAAAACTGTTTCTTTTTCCTCCGGTGGCGCGGGATGGTACATCCATGCCAGGGCCAGGGACAACGCGGGCAACATAGGTACGCAGTCTTTCGGACCTTATGATCTGGCCTTGATCGTATCGGCAGAGGATGATCTGGCATTGACCGCCGAGGACACCACCTCCGATCCCGTCGCGGTCCTGTTCAATGATAAGTACGATCAGACCAACACCCCTACCATCAGTATAACCGTCCAAGGTACCAAGGGGAACGCCATTGTGGATGGCAACAACAATGTGGTATATACCCCCGGCGCAAACGAAACGGGGACAGACCGCGTCACCTATGAATTGGATGACAACGGAACCACGGCCACGGCCGAAATAACCATTTCCATACAAGCAGAGGACGATTTGCCGACCGCTGTGGCGGAGACCATTGATCTGGATGAGAACGCCACAGTGAACGACGATGTTTCCACCAATGATATCGAACCCGATGGAGATCTACGGATCTACTATTTGGTGGACGGCCCTTCCCATGCGGCTTCCTTTACGTTCAACGACGATGGTACCTTTAATTATGTGCACAACGGGGATGAGGTTTCCACCGACAGCTTTACCTATCGCTTTGAGGATGCCAATACCCTTACGGAAGTGGTCACGGCCTCCCTGAGCATAACCTTGCTGAACGATCTGCCCGAAGGTGCCGATCGGGGCATAGAGGTAATAGAGGACGTCGGTTTCAGCTTTGAAACATCGCTTTTTGCCTTTACCGATGGGGATCTGAATGATGCCTTCAATGGGATACAGGTGGTCAATGTCCCGAACAACGGACAATTGACCTACAATGGCAATCCCGTACAAGACGACGATATGATCGATGACGTCACGCACCTGGTATTCACAACGGGACCGGGGGAGTTTGGAAATGGGTATGCCTCCTTCAATTTTAAGGTCAAGGATTTGGCCGATGGACTAAGTACGTCGAGCTACACCCTTTCAATAACCGCCCTGGAGGATCTGGATGGGGATGGAATCCCGGACACAACGGATACCGACGATGATGGCGATGGTACTGCGGACACCGATGACGACTTTCCGAGGGACCCGAGCGAGGACACCGATACCGACAACGACGGTACGGGCGACAATGCGGATACCGATGATGACGGGGATGGAACCCCGGACACCGATGACGACTTTCCATTGGACCCGAGCGAGGACACCGATACCGATAATGATGGTACGGGCGACAATGCGGATACCGATGATGACGGGGATGGAACCCCGGATACGGATGACGATTTCCCATTGGACCCGAGCGAGGACACCGATACCGACAACGACGGTACGGGAGACAATGCGGATACCGATGACGATGGTGACGGCACTCCGGACACCGATGACGACTTTCCATTGGACCCGAGCGAGGACACCGATACCGATAATGATGGTACGGGAGACAATGCGGATACCGATGACGATGGTGACGGCACTCCGGACACCGATGACGACTTTCCGTTGGATTCTACTGAGGACACCGATACGGACAACGATGGCACGGGCGACAATGCGGATACCGATGACGATGGCGATGGCACGCCGGACAGCGATGACGACTTTCCACTGGACCCGAGCGAGGACACCGATACGGACAACGATGGCACGGGCGACAATGCGGATACCGATGACGATGGTGACGGCACTCCGGACACCGATGACGACTTTCCGTTGGATCCTACTGAGGACACCGATACGGACAACGACGGTACGGGCGACAATGCGGATACCGATGACGATGGCGATGGCACGCCGGACACCGATGACGACTTTCCGTTGGATCCTACTGAGGACACGGATACGGACAACGATGGTACGGGCGACAATGCCGATCCTGATGCCGATGGTGACGGTACCCCGGACATGGATGATGCGTTCCCCTTGGATCCTACTGAGGACACGGATACGGACAACGATGGTACGGGCGATAATGCGGACGATGATGCCGATAATGATGGCACCCCGGACCCGGATGATGCGTTCCCCTTGGATCCGAACGAGGATACGGATACCGATAATGATGGTACCGGTGACAATGCGGATACGGACGATGATAACGATGGGAACGAGGATATCGATACCGACGGCGATGGTCTGGGCGACAACGCGGATCCCGATGATGATAACGATGGTATTATGGACCATGAAGATGCATTTCCGACCGATGCCGATGAAACCATCGATACGGATGGCGATGGCATAGGTGACAATGCCGATCTGGATGATGATGGCGATGGGTACTCGGATACCGTTGAGGATTCCGAAGGAACGGATGCCAAAAATCCCGATAGCAAGCCGGAGGACAACGATGGCGATGGTATACCCGATAGTATCGATAGCGATGACGACAACGATGGGGTGGAGGATCGGGACGATAGTTTCCCCATGGACAGCGAACCGGTACTAAGTCCTGCGGAGGCGTTTACCCCCAATGGGGACGGCATTAACGATTACTGGGTGATTCCGGGCATTGACAACTATCCGAACTCGGTGGTAAGGGTATACAACCGCTGGGGGCATGAAGTGTTCGCTGCCAAAGGGTATCAAAACAACTGGAACTCCGCTTACAACTCCAATTCCAGCAAACTGCCCTCGGGATCGTACCTATACCTGATAGATTTAGGGAATGGAGCCCCTGTTATCAAGGGTTGGTTGTTCATCAATTATTAAATACAAAAGAAAAAAAATGAAATCCATATATAAAATCATCCTTTTCGCGGCATTGTTGGCCGGCACCTCGGTCTTTGCCCAACAAGATCCCAACTACACTTTTTACAGGTACAATATGAACCTGATCAATCCGGCCTTTGCGGGAGCGGACGAAACGACCCGCCTAGGGGCCAATGTAAGGAGCCAATGGGCCAATATCGAGGGCGCCCCTGAAACGCAGAGCCTTGTTTTTGGAATCCCTATGGGCAAGAATGTTGGCCTGGGGGCGTCCATTATCAATGACAAGACCTTTATAGAACGACAGACCTCCCTGGCCATCGACTTTTCGTACAAACTGAAACTGAACGACACCCATGATATCTATTTCGGGCTCAAGGCCGGGTTCAATTCGTACGATGCGAATACCCAGGGCCTGGTGACCTATGGAATACAACAGGATCCCAACCTGATGAACATAGATGGGCGGTTCAACCCGAACGTGGGGGCCGGGGCCTACCTGAAAAGCGATTCCTATTTCATATCCTTTTCGATACCGAGGGTACTGACTCCCGATCGGTTGGAACAAAACGATGGTTTGGCCAGATTGGGTATGGATAGGGTACATATGTACCTGGCCGGAGGTTATGATTTCCCGGTGGGTGGCAGCGTGCTGTTAAGATCCACGGCCTTGTTCCGCTACGTAAACGCCTCACCACTCTCTATGGACCTGACCGCCCTGCTCGATTTCAACGAAAAATTTGGATTTGGGGCGGCATACCGGCTCAATGAGAGCTTGAGCGGTCTTTTTACCTTCAGTGCGCTTGGCTTTTTGGAAATAGGGTATGCCTATGAAATGGCATTTGAACGCCCGGTGAAGAACATCGACAACGGCACCCACGAAATCATGTTGAACCTCAAGCTTTAGGGGTCAACATCGATCAGGGCGCCGATGGTCCACGGATTATCGGCGCTTTTTGTTTTTCCACAATGGTGTATCCCAAAAAACGGGAGTGCCGTGCTTGCCCTTGGCGGCTACCGGATCAATACGTTATCTTAAAAATCGACCCTCCCAGGTCATCACTTACGTAGAGCGCTCCATCGGGGCCTTGGGCCAAAACGTATGGGAATGCGTTACGGAGAAGAGGGCTTCAAAGCGGCAAAACGTAAGGGACATTTCTTTCCAATTTCGTAATCTGTGCATCCGCCGGCATATGAAAACCGAGAAGGATGATCACGGAATTAATGGTATATTTTATGAAGTGTACCCAATTAAGGGTTATTGCAGCGTGACGATATCATAGTGCTTTCAAGGAACCTTTTTCAATCCATGAACAAATGGTGGCGAATCTTTCCAAATAGGGAATCGTAGGGACCATTTTTTGCCTTCAATGTTGTATTTTAAAGGAGTATTACCAATGGTCCAAAATAGATGACAATGACAAAGCAGATTTTGAAAATTTCCTATTTTCTTCTTTCCTTCTTTATACTTTCCTGTGCCAACTCTAAAAAAGAAAATAAATCCGCAGCCGATGAAAATGGGCCTGTTCGGGAGGTCATGGTCGACGAGAGATTTGGAAATTTGGTCATGGTCGATAGCATGGGAGTCACAGGTGCCGATGGGGTAATCTCCTTTCCTTTGGACAATGGCATTTCTATATTTATGATGGGGGATTCTTTTTTGTCGCCAGTGCGTAGTAAAAAAAGGAATCCTGAGAGCAGGATGATCAACAACACCTTTATTTTGGTCAATGAAAAGGAGGGAACCCATACTGCCCTGTATCAGGGAACCCTGGATGATGCCGACGCGCTATTGAAACCTACCTACGGAAACCCGAAAGAGTATTATTGGCCTGGCCATGGTTTTGAAAAAAATGGTGTATTGCATGTTTTCATGTCCAGATTTTTGCATGTAGACTATGATTGGGGATTCGCATTTTCCGGGACCGACTATATACGAATGGACAAAGATACTTTTGAGGTTCTTTCACAAGAAGGCTTTCCGTACTCGAACAAGAACAACGTGCACTATGGGCATGCTATAATAAACGAAAGCGAATATACTTATCTATACGGGTCTTGGAGCGAACAAGATACGACCGCTCTTCATGTGGCAAGGGCCACCCTGAATGAAAAGAACGATAAATTAGGGGAGTACGAATTCTTTGATGGCAAGGGCTGGGTTTCAAATCCTTTAGAAAGTGTACCATTAGAAGGTATCGGCCAAAGCGTTCCTGAACAGTTCACGGTTTTCAAGTATAAAAACCTTTATATTTTGGTCATGGAGGCCAGAGAATTGGGCGGGGGCAATATATTCTCTTATATCGCGGAAACGCCCACAGGCCCATGGCACAATGAAAAACTGCTTTACCATACTACGGAACAAGACAATGTAAAGGACCAGGTCTTTACCTATAATGCCATGGCGCACCCACAGTACATTGCAGATAATAAATTATTGGTCTCCTACTGCGTCAACAGTTTTGATGTTCCTAAAATTCATGAAGTCGATACCGATTACTATCGCCCGAAATTTATTTGGGTTCCTTTGGAAATCATTCTGGAATAAGCTTGATTTTGAGGGCGTTTCCCGGGCGGGTATTGATATGTGCGGTTCTGACAACCTGCATTTAAAAAAGGGCCCCTTTCAGAAGCCCTTCCAAACTAACTCAACAAATCACCTACCTTATGAAAACCATAGATTTATTACAATATTTTTACCAACTGTAGATAGTCGTTATTCTTTGCGAAAAGAATACCCTTTTGACCTCCGGCCAACCGTAATACTTTTGCAGATTTGACTTCCCCCTTGATCATCAAACCACTTTCGTAGGGCATAACGCTGGACAATCCACCTTTACCGTCGCCCATTAGAAGTCCGCCATAACTCGCATCCCCCCTTGGGGTCTCTACTTCTGAGCCATATAGATTTCCCGCATATACAATATCCAAATTGCCATCTTGGTCAATATCATCTACAATCATGGTATTGATGGGAGCAATTTGGGCCAGATTATCCAACGGTCTTAATTTAAAATGTCCGTTGCCCAAGTTCTCCACATAACAATTCGCAAAACTTTTTACCTCGTAATGGGTCGATTTCGCCAAGTGTTCAGTTGAATATATCTGTTCTAGGCTGGCAGTTGCAAATGAATGGTAATCCTTGAACTTCGTTTTAATTGCAGGTATCTGTTGCGAAGAGCATTCTCTACCTCGTATCGGAACCTGGACTTCTTTTTCGAATTTGCTCAACACAATATCATTTTTGCCATTATTGTCATAATCATAAGTGTAAAGGCTAAATGGAGAATTCTTTTTTGCTTGATATTTGTAATTTTTGCCCAAGTTGCCCAGAATAAAATCCTGATCGCCATCTTGGTCAAAATCGTCGCTTGCCATACCGAACCACCAAGCTGTCGTATCGTCAAAACCGATCGATTTACTCTGATCGATAAATTTACCATCCTCATTTTTTAGATAGGTAATGCCCATCCATTCGCCGACAATCAACAAATCTTTTTGGGAGTTTCCGTCCAGGTCGATCCATTGGGCCTGGGTCACCATTCCCAAATCGAGTAAGCCGGGTGCGATATCCTCGGTAACATCAACAAATTTTACTTCTGAACCACTGCTTTCATTCTTGAGGATAGTGCTTTTTGGCGCGGTCGGATAATTCCTGGGCGTGATCCTTCCTCCGATGAACAAATCAACATCACCGTCGTTGTCAAAGTCTGAAGGCACCACGGTGGAACCGCTCTCTGTCATTTCGGGCAGGGCCGAATCCATTTTTACAAAATTGCCCTGTCCCTTATTAAGATAGAACTTGTCTTGATAATAGCGGTCTCCCTTTATATATTCATTGCCCCCGCAGACGACATACAAATCCAAGAGACCATCGCCATTGGCATCAAAAAAAGAAGCGCTTACATCTTCCCGTAACTTATCGGCCTCCCATATTTCCGCTCCGATTTCCGAAAACGTACCATCCGAATTTTGTCGGAACATTTTGCCGGAAGACCTGTTGGCGCCCCCGATATAAAAATCGTCAAGGCCATCGTTGTCAATGTCTCCCACGGCCAATGCAGGGCCATATTGCGAGATTTTATGGGGAAGTAGTACCTGGTATCGAAAATCATCAAAATTATTTTCCTCATGCTTGTATGCCAACCCGACTTTATGGGTAATATCCTCAAAATGGGATGCAGCTTTTTTTACTTCGGATCTCTGGGCAAGCGATGTGTTTTGGTGATTTACCCTAATCGTTTGGTCCGTGCCCACATCGTGGAGTACTTCTTCGGTTCCGTCTTGCCAAACCACCCTTACTTTTTCAACGGCCTCTTTTTTGCCCACCCCAAAATGTACTATGGGTTCTACTGAAGATTGAAATCCGCGAGTCATGATCATTTCTTGAAATTGGATTTCTCCGCCATCTTCCAACCAAACCTTACAGCCTAAGCCGAAAGGGTTTTCCTTTGGCCCTTCCAATTTTAACCTTAGGTAGTTGTTTGCCTCGAGGTCGCTGGTATTATTTTCATAGACCACACTGCGATCGTCCAGATTGTTTACCACTAGATCTAGATCACCATCATTGTCAAGGTCGGCATAGGCCACTCCGTTGGAAAATCCGTTGAAATTAACGCCCCAATCTTCGGAGACTTTGTCAAAGGTCAGATCTCCGTTGTTCTTAAAGGCGTAATTTTCGATTTTTTCCGAAGGTATCTTTTTGGTCAGATCCAATGGATTTCCATCTTCGAAATTCTTGATCTCATCACTCCTAAAATAATCGCTATTGTTGATATCGCGCCGTACCCCGTTGGTCACATAAATATCCTTTAGGCCATCGTTGTCAAAATCGGCAAACAAGGAGGCCCAGCTCCAATCGGTGGATGAAACCCCGGCAATTTTGGCGATATCCCCAAAATGGGGCAGTCCAATGCTGTCATTGCCCATGTTCAATTGGAGGGTATTAATCGAATATTGGTGGTGCATGTTATGGCTTACGATATTATGGAACCTTTCAGGATCCATGCTGTCCATATTTTCCTTGGCCCTTCGATGGCTTTTGGGCATCATATCCACCTGGTAGAGATCCAAACGGCCATCATTGTTGAAATCGGCCACGTCGGAACCCATTCCAAAATAGGAGGTATGGTTGGTAAGGTTAAGGTTTTGATCGCTAAAAGTACCGTCTTGATTGTTGATCAAAAAATGGTCAGGCGTGCTAAAGTCATTGGAAACATATATATCGGGCCAACCGTCTTGGTTGTAATCCCCCACGGAAACCCCAAGGGACAAAGCGTACTTGTTCAATCCCGATTCATGGGTAACATCCGTAAACTTTTCGTTGCCTTCATTTTTGTACAACCTATCACTTTTGTCATAGGGCGCATTATTGCGATATGTTAGAAAATCTGTGATACTCGTACGCGAATCGACCAAAGGGTAGTTGATCACATAGAGATCTTGGTCTCCATCAAGATCATAGTCAAAAAAAACGGCCTGGGTGCTGTTTCCCGAATCGGCCACTCCATACCTTTCCGCAGATTCGGTAAATGTGGGGATTTGCCCTTCTTTGGCATCGTTGATGTAAAGCAGGTTCTTGGTGGTGGCCCATTTTCCGGAAACGCTTACATAGATATCCAACCAGCCGTCCTGGTTTGCGTCTCCTAATGTTACACCGGTCACCCATCTGTCATCTCCTCCCACGTCTGCCTGGACGGTGACATCTTCAAACTTAAGGTCACCCCTGTTCAGGTATAATCTGTTCTCTACCATGTTTCCGGTAAAATAAATGTCCGACAGTCCGTCGTTGTTCAAATCGCCCGTCGCCACTCCACCGCCCATATAGATGTACATGTAGTTGAAGTAGTTAACGGAGTCGTTTTCGGTAAGATTGTTCGCAAAATCGATTCCCGTTTTTTCAGCGGGTACTTCCGTAAACATTTTTTGCCCTCTTAAAGCACTGCTTTTGGGGTTTGTACAATTTAGGAATACCAGCGACCCAAGAAGGGTGCCTACCCATTTCAAGTTTGCGCTGCATAAGTTTATACGGCTTTGATTTTTTTGGTTTTTAAAAACCATACTTTAATTGTTGTGTCATTAATATAGACCACAAATCCATCTACATAATTATGCAGATGGAATTTGCGCCCAAGAATTAAACTAAACTAAACTAAAACAAACTAACTCAATTCGTACTCTAATCGTAGCCCGGATTTTGTTCGATACCACCTTTAGACCGGTTTATCTCGTCCCTTGGTATGGGCAGCAGGTAATAAAAATCTCCTGGCCATGATGCCCTCTGGGTGTTTACAGGGCCATATTCAAAGTTAAATTTTCCTCCATCGGACCAGTCCCTGGTAACCGACGACAAACCATTAACAGGATTGATATCAATATTACCCTCACCTGCTTTCCATCGGTTTAAATCGAAAAATCGATGGTCTTCCAAAGCCAATTCCACGGCTCTTTCCTTTCTGTACACCTCAACCAGTTCAGCACCGGTTGCCGTGATCGACGGCATATTTACAGATGCTCTGCTTCTAATCATGTTGATATAATTTATGGCCTCGCTCTCGTTGCCCAATGCAATCTGAATTTCAGCATAATTCAGGTAGAGCTCGCCCAACCTGATCCACGGTGTAACACTGTTGTAATCATAGTCGGTACTGGCCCTTGGCCCTTCAAAATCCAATAGTTTTCTAAAGGTGTACCCTACTTGAACATTCCAATGGAAAGGTGTTAGGCCCATGTCAAAATAGGTTTCCGAGTCGCGACCAAAATCGAACAACTGTTGGCCGTTTATGGGATCCACAGCCGTGGGGTTTTCATTCGGAATATCGGGATTGGCATCCTCCCAATATTCATACGTACGTATTGTCGACTTGGCACCGTCACTAAGGTTGACCGGCTCGGCACCGGGGTACAAAACGGTAACATAAAAACGCGGGTCACGATCTACGAACGGATTTTGTGGATCATGGCCGGAAGCCGGGTTTACCGTAAAGTTTTCATCTAGATAGGGATATTCCCCGTTGGTCATTTGAAACATGTTGACCAAACGCTGCGTTGGCATTACTTTCTGCTGCGCATCAAAGCCACTGGGCCAAAAATCGTAGTTATAGCCCCATGCCAAACCAAATGCTAAAGACTCCGTACCATTTGGCCCGGTATATTCACGACCAAAGATCACCTCTTCCGTTTTTATAGGTTCACGGAAGATCTGTTCAAAATCAGCGTGTAAACTGTAACCTTCCGCAAAGACGGCCTCATGAGCGGCTTTTGCAGCCTGCCATTTTGATATATCATTTGAGGGATTGTTCAACGGGCTCGCCATGTACAGCAACATTCTCGCTTTGAGTGCCAACGCGGCGCCTTTATTTGCCCTTCCTGTCTCCATATCCTCTCCATCCAATAGACCGGCAGCTTTATCCAATTCATTCAAAACAAACTGGGCTACCTCATCATATGAACTTCTTGTTACCGGGGTTGAATCCGCATCTTCCAACCCGACAGAATTTGTAATCAAGGGTACCCCGCCGAAATGACGTAACAACTCGAAATAAATATAGGCCCTTTGAAAAGTCGACTCCCCTGTCAAAACCCTTAAACGCTCCGGATCAAGTTCTGTACTGCCTTCAGTTTTTTCAAAGAAAATATTGATTCGATTAATGAAGTTATAGGAATTGGCATACAAGTCCCTCGTAAAATCATCGACCAAGTCCGCGGTCATGTTTCCTTCTCGATAGGCTATGGCACCGCCACCGTTCTGTACTTGGGTGTCTTGAAAAATACCGATATCCGTCAACCCTTCATAACCACCCGCATCAGGCTCATAATGGGGCCGAATGCCCCGATAATTGCCATTTACGTAGTTCGTTGAAAAAACCTCGTCAACGAATACGGCCTCTTCACTTATCCTATCCAAAGGTGTCAATTCCAGAATATCTTCACTACAGGAAGAAACTGCCATTAAAAAAACAATTGTCATGACCGCTTTCAAAAACCAATCCAATTTATTTATTTTATTATATTTCATAATACAATTTTTAAAAAGTAACATTAAAACCTAAACTAACCGTGCCCAACTGAGGAAAACCTGCTCCATTGAAAGACCTAAACTCAGGATCTCCCAACTCAAATTCCGACATGGCATCATAAAGGGTCAGAATATTGGTGGCACTGACGTACAGCCTAAAACTATCGATCGCACCACCAAAAGATTTAAAGACTTGGTCAGGTAGGGTATAGCCCAACTGCATTTGTTTGATACGCAAGAAAGCTGCATCACGGTACCAAAAATCTGCTTCAAAAGGATTGCTGTCCAAAGTACCTGTTCTCAATATCCTAGGCAATGACGCATTTGTGTTATCCAAGGTATAGCTGTTCTCGGCGGCATAGGTCAAGCCGTTGCCGGAAGCCCCGGAATTAAAGCCGTTGCCGAACACTTTTTTTACCTCGGTCTGCCCTTGGAAGAGCATGCTAAAATCGAGTCCCTTGTATCCCGCCGTAACATTTAAACCATATTGCAGCCCAGGAAAACTTTGACCATCAAAAGCGTAGCGATCGTCCGAATTGATCGTGCCGTCTCCGTTCAGATCTTCAAAAATCAAATTTCCGAGACCGGCGCCGGCATAGTTGACGTTATTGTCCAAATCTGCCTGGGTCCTGTAAATGCCCAAGGTTTTATAGACCAATACGGATGTAGCGGGTCGACCTTCAAAACTTTGGAATTCCGAACCTTCTGGTGGGGGCACCTGATCCCTAAAGACCAGCTCGTTCTTGGCATAGGTAGCATTAAGCGCAAGACCGAGTTCAAAATCATTTGCGTTGGCGTACTTGAACGCCAACTGCCCATCCAGTCCCTCATTTTTAAACTCCCCAATATTCTCACTCGGTGGAATGATTCCAAAAGTACTGGGGATGGAAGAATTTCTTGCAGCTAAAATATCCGTCGTTCGCTGTTTGAAATAATCGAGCACAAATGATAGCTTTCCATTGAATAGGGAACCTTCTAGGCCAATATCCAAGTTTTCCGTTTTTTCCCAAGTAATGGCCGGATTTGCAGCCACGCCCGGGACCAAAACGGTTACATCCTGCCCGCCGATCACATAACCGCCGTTATTGCCCGGAAGTCCTTCGGGAAATCCAAAGGATTGAAGAAATTGAAATTGATCGACCCGATCATTCCCCAGAATACCCCAAGATGCCCTTAGTTTTAAATCCTCAAAAAGGTTTTCGGGCATAAAGGATTCTTCTGAAATACGCCAACCCACGGATGCGCCCGGAAAGAAACCGAATCTATTGTCTTCGGGGAAGGTATCGGAACCGTCGTACCTAAAATTAAATTGAAAGAGGTATTTTGATTTATAGCCATAGGATATTCGCCCAAAATAGTTTTGCCGTGCGGTTTCAGCGGCGGAACCGTTGGTAAGCCAATTGCTCCTGTCGGGGCTTCCGGCGAATAATTCATCAAGTTCAAATGAGTCAAAACCCAATCGACCTGCCAAGAAATTATTTCGTTTGGTCTCACTCTGCTCATAGGCTACAAATGCCTTTAAATCGTGGTCCTCGCCAAACTTGCGTTCGTATTCCAATCTGGCATTCAGCGTTAGTTGATTGCTCTGCCCAAAAGTTTGGGTCAATCCCACTGGCTCAACTTCCCGGGATGGCCGCTCAACGGCATTACCGTCAGCGTCCAGTTCCCAGTACGTCCAGGTGGTATTGAACGTCTTATCATAACTATACCATTGGTCATAGGCCGCAAAACCTTTGACCGAGAGCCCTTCCAACAACCAGGGCGTTTTCCAATCAAAAGATAAAGTCGCATTGATAACATCATCCGTGAATCTGTTGTAACCTGGACCTGTAACACGAGCTGCAGGGTTCAGTTGCGAAAAACCTTCACCCGGTCGACCTGTGTTTCCCTCTATAAACGGGGGCAGCAATGGGCTTGTAGACCCTAGTGCTCCTCCTATGGCCCCATTTGCACCTCCGCCCTGTGCAGTTTGGGTAAACTTACGTCGTGCATGCATATCAAACCGAAGGTCTAGATTATCACTGATATTCATATCAAGGTTTGAACGTAAATTATACTGTCTTAACTTAGTCTTATCATCTCCAACCAGAAGCCCTCCCTGTCGGGCATGGCCGACAGATGCAAAATATTTAGTTTTTTCAGAACCGCCGCTAATATTCAATGAATGTCTAGTTTGTTCCAAAACTTGACCACCGATCAAGTCATCCCACCAATCCGAAGAAGTTCTGACGCCCGTTCTAAAAAGCTCGATCTGTGCATCGGAAAATGTCGGGTCCCTGCCGTCCAATGCATCCGCTGAATTTACGATGCCTATGTACTGAAGGGCGTTGGCCGTATTGGGTTTGGATATTGGGCGCGAAAAGCCATGGTCGAAATTATAAGAAAATTCCGGTTTGCCTACCTTACCTCTTTTAGTCGTTACGAGAATTACCCCACCAGCGGACTGAGCTCCATAAATTGCAGCAGACGCATCTTTAAGAACCGTTAGGCTTTCTATATCGCCTGGGTCTATCCGATTAAGGTTATCTGGATCTCTGTTCGCCACTCCATCGATTACATACAGGACAGGTGCGCTACCAAAACTACTAGAACCTCTTACCCTTATGTCGGCATCGTCAAAGCCCGGAGCAGCCGAACCTTGAACGGCAAAAACGCCAGGTATTTGACCGGCTATTGAATTTGATACGGAAATTGCAGGGGTCTGTTTGAGTACCGCTCCCTCTACTTGTGAGACGGCATTGGTTACTTCAGCCCTTTTTTGGGTACCATATCCAATAACTACCACCTCATCCAATTGGCTGGCATCAAGTTCCATTTGAACATTAACCGTTGAAGAGGAACCCACGGTAACTTCTTGGGTAAAGTATCCGATATAAGAAAATACCAAAACACTACCTCCGTTTACCGTGATTGAATAGTTTCCATCAAAATCAGTAGAGACCCCATTGGTCGTGCCTTTTTCTACGATACTGGCCCCAGGGAGGCCAACTCCATTCTCATCTACCACCTGCCCGGTAATGCTTGTCTGTACAGATGTGACTATATCTACATTTGTGCGTTTTCCATTGGAACCCTTACTGTCATGCTCCAAGGCATGAATGTCATTTGCCCAGACTGCGTTCGAAGTAAAACACGTCAGTACGAATGCAAACAGACCATACTTAGCCATATGCCCAACGTGTAATAAAATTTTACATTTCATATATTTGTATAGTTGATTATTAGTAAATAATTTGACTTGGGTCGAAAGACCCGTTCGGGCCAATCCTTCTCCAGAGGATTGGTCTTTTTTTTTCCAGTTGTTTATGTTTTCATGTTGATTAAAATTTGATTTTTAAAAAGTTAGTTGATTTTTGTTGTTTTAAACACCTGGGTCAATCAGCCTCAGTAAGACATCCCTTTTCCTTTACGTCCGATTATAGGTTTTCTTCGTATTGCAACGTGTTTGAAGAATAGTGATAACATCAAATAAAAGATCATTACTACCAGATAATCAATGGAATGGAAATATAAATATAGAATGTTCATATGTCTATACATATCAAATGTAATAAAAAAAACCCAACAACCAAGATTTTTTTAAGTTTTGTTTAACTTGAGTTAAACGAGTAGGTGTCTGAACCAGAATAGCTGAGCAGTGGCAATAGAAAAGGATGCGCAAAGTAGAGTACTACCCTTTTCTACTTGGCTACAATTTATTTTTCTTTTGTGAATTACCTCTATCTCAATCGCGAACACTCACCTTTGAAAAGCTCTTTTTTAGGGAGAATCCCGTGTTTGCAATTTTTTTAGATAATTGTTGCGTATAATTTTGGCGGTTTGGTGTTCTTCTGAATGGTGCCATCCCGGTGGCATGAATATATATTTTAGCTTCTTCTTAATTCCGGGTGCCTTTGAAACATCTTTTGCCAAGGCGATAATTTCACCAAAATAGACATCCAAAAAACTACCGGAATTCATCTTACGTGTAATGCCATATTCGATTTCGACATCTTGAGATTCATTTTGAAAGGTACCAAAAACCTTGTCCCAAATATTTAGCAGGTTGCAAAAATTGGTGTCCATATATAAGGGGTTCCTGGCATGGTGCACTCGATGGTGCGAAGGTGTCAATATGATTTTGTTCAGAAAACCGAGCCTTCCGTCTTTCAAAAGATTTTCCCCGATATGGATAAAAGCTCCCCAAGTACCATCGATGAACATAATCAAAAAAAGCATTTCAGGTTGTACCCCGAGCAATAAGCAGACTGTTGTGCGTATCACATCCGCATAGGGTGCCTCTAGGAAAAAATGGGCGTGTGTCACTGATAGATTCATATCCTCCGGGGCATGATGGGTAGAATGCAAACACCAGAACAACCGTACTTTGTGCCCCCAGTAGTGATATAGAAAATGTCCAAATTCCCAAACGATATAACCATAAATTAACGAGTACCACGTAAAATTTATCTGGAATGGAACGATAGGTTGCAGTATGCCAATAATATATGCAACCATGGCTATGGCTATGAACCTGCCTATGAACCTGTTGAAGATATAGATCAAGAAATTGACCTTGTACACCTTGGTTTGGGGTTTTTTGTAAACAAACCCTAGTATGAGTTCCAAGAATAGCAACAAAGGAATTATCGGGTAAATCAGTGCCACGATACCGTCGTAGGTTCGAAATGCCCTATAATCACCGGATTTTAGAATTTCCCAAGCTTGGGAAATGCCCAAAAAATCCGTTATTTCATTATAAAGTGTTGGTAAGATATCCATTGTATTTTTATTCAATACCGTTTACATAAGAGTTGTTTTTTGGTATTTTATGCTTCGCAACGCACAACCCTAGGTTCACTGTGGCATTTTGTTTAGTCCCCATTTTTTGTTCGGTTTTGGTCCCAACCACAATTCCAGGGTACCCCCTTTTGAAAAGTCAAAATGACTGAACCAAAATTGATTTAATGCTTTGTCGTTCAGGCTAGCCTTTTTGATATATCTATTTTCTTCTGAATTGTTATATGATTTGATAACAAACTTTTCCCCTGAATAATAATCGGGATCCAGTTTTATGGCAATCTCATCGAATACGGGACTGGTAATATCATAAACGGGATCAAGTGTAGCCGTACCGCGTAAACTAAATAACCCTATGGACATCAGTGCACTTACCCCACCCATTTGGCCTTGATCTTCATCATGTCCGCCGTATCCCTTATCGGGGGTAATGGCCCCGTAGGCCTGCTCGTTTACCTTGCGTACCCAATACTGGGTCATCCAGGGCTTTCCCGCATAGCTAAAGACATGGGCGTTGGAGCAGCCCGGTTGGTTGGCATAGCTTACATATCCATTCCCATAGGCAAAGACAAAATCGGTCGATTCGGCCTGCTCAAAGGCAAAGTCCAATTTTTCGCATAATGCTCCGTTGCCGCCCATCAACTTGGATAGGCCGGGAATATCATGGGAAACGGACCAGGTGGCTTGCCATGCATTGGCTTCGACCCATCCATGTCCGCTCAATGGATCGTTATGGGACCATTTTCCATTTTCGTTTTTTGGAAAAATCAGGCCCTGGTCTTCGTTGTACAACTTTTTCCAACCTTGGGAGCGCTTTAAAAAATATTGGGCGTCCTTTTTCTTTTTCAACCCCATGGCCATTTGCGCCAATGACCAATCTTGAAATGCGGCTTCCAATGTCCGGCCCGCGTTTCCGGCAAAATATCCTTTATTGATGTAATGGTCGTCCGCTTCCAACATTCCGCCCGGCATATGGTTTTTCTTCATGACCGCATAGGCATGTTGATGATCCACTTTTGTAAGCGTTCCTTTTGTATAGGCCGATACGATCAAGGGGGTGGCCGGGCACCCTGTCATGATATAGGAATACCCGCCCGCGTTGGGCCCTCTGGGCAGTAGTCCTCCATTGTCGGCATACTGTACCAAAGAAGCCGAAAAATCGTCCAATACGCCGGGCCAAGCCAGCCCCCACAAGACATTCAGGTTCCACTGGGTCAACCAGAAGGCATCGGAATTGTACATGTGGAACCGGGAATCCCCATTATCGTCCTTTGGTACGGTCTTTACTTGTAAGCGGGCGTTCAAGGTGTGGGAGCCCTTTCGCTCGCCAACCGTATAATCGGGATAATCACCGCTGTGGTCATCGATTTTGTGGCGCCCCAACAAGGTATGCCACAAATCGGTATAAAATTTTATTTTTTGTGCATCTGTACCTCCTTTTACCTCGATTTTGCCCAACCAATCGTTCCATTTGTCTTTTGCGTCTTTTCGAACCTGATCAAAATCCCAATGGTCGCATTCCTTTACCAGATTGTTTTTGGCATTTTTCATACTCGTGTACGAAATGGCGATCTTCATTTGTACCTCATCTCCTTCCTTTACGTTATAAATGGCGTTCGCCCCCGTGGTTGGGGCGTCGTAATAACTCCATCCTTCATTTCTTCTGGCCGTTTTTTCCGAAGAGCCCTGTAGGTTGTCGATATTGTCCTGCGTATCGTTTCCGATCCAGCCGTCCAATCTATCAAAGGGCTTGTCAAACTGGATCGCGAAGAACAACTTTACGTTGTCGGGGCCTCCCCACAACCTTCCCGTAGTATTGACCGAACCTTGAATTTCAGTGTTGCTGGCCTTGGTTATTCGGGCATCGGTCATGGTACTTGTTCCGATGTATCCACCCAGATTGACCAAAATATTGGATACCACATCTTCGGTATACTTAAAACGATAAAAGCTTACCCTATCGGTAGTGGTTTGTTCTACCCAAATTTTATAATCCTCCAAAAAGACCTTGTGGTATCCAGGCTGCACGATTTCATCGTCATGGGAAAATTTTGATTTCCATTTTTGTTTCCCTTTGGAAGGGTCGACCTTACCCGTTGTCGGCATAAGGTCTATCCCGGAGAGCATCCAGCCGTGCACTTGCGGAAATCCCAAGATTTCGGTGGCATTGTAGTTATAGCCGCCGCCCATTTGGTTTTTGTTCCGGGTCATCGGTGCGGCACTTATCATTCCGAAAGGAAGGCTCCCCGTGACAAAGTAAAAATACCTTCCCCTAGTGGTCTCGATATAGGGATCTACCCAAGAAACGGGATCCTTGTAGTCTTCCGGTGCGGGGAATACCTCGATTTCTGACAATCCCAAATGATCACCGTGCCCGTCGGTGACCTGAAATTTGACCCATTGTACTTTTTTAGCTGGGAATGCCACGGTTTTCGGGCTACCATCGTTGGGAATCGCCGTAACGCTTATTTCGCTACCATCACTAAAAAACAAGGTTCCGCCAGACGTATGGGAATTTAAATGTACCCTATCGTAAAGTACAATCCTATTGATGGTTTGAGGACGTTCCCAATCGAGTTGTACCCATGGATAGTTCACACCGCCCCAAAAATTCATTTTGCTATCAGAGGCCCATTCCCCCATGCTCCCGTAACGCGCCAAACCGTCATTTACCTTTGATGCGCCATAGGAATTTTCCGCGCTTGCGCTAGCCGTTGCCCTTGCTTTCACAGCAATATTTCCGGGCCCTGCCTGCATAGTGCCTACCCCTGAGCCAAACATAAAAACGACAAGTAACCGTTTGAACTGAACGTTATCCCTTCCGTAAACCCGATTGATTTTCATAGCGATTTGTTTTTTATGAAGGGTAGTACCAGGATGTAGGCAAAACATAGGATCAAGACCGAAATGCTCCCTATTACTCCGATATTGGAACTTACGGCCCCCATAATTGGGGGGATGATCGCCCCGCCCACGACCGCCATGATCAAGAGACCCGAAATTTCATTTGCCCTTGATGGCATTTTGTTGATCGCAATTGAAAAGACCAAAGGAAACAGATTCCCCGCGCCCAGCCCGACAATAAATATGGCGCCCTGAGCCATTAATTCAGAGGTAGAGAACAAAATCATCAGCGTACCTGCAATCGCTAAAACTGTAGTAGCGACCAGGAAAAATATAGGCTTTAAAAATTGCAGCAAAATGGCCCCAAGAAACCGACTGATCATCAATGCCGTGAAGTAAATACTTATTCCGTAAGAAGCATTTTCCAACGTAAGTCCATGAAGCTTCATCAAAAAACTTTGGATATTGGAATTCATTCCTACATCGGCCCCAACAATTAAAAAAATGGCAATTACTATGGCCAGTACAAACTTATCTTTTAACAGACCAAGACATGACTTAAAAGTGGCAGGGGTTTCTGATTTGATAGTTTCGTCAATCTTGGTGCCCCAGAGCCAAATGACCGATGTCAGCGAAACCAAGGCATATACCAAAAACACGAATCGCCAATCGCCATAGCTGATGGCCATATAAGTGGCGATAATGGGCCCCAATAAAGAGGTAATCGCCTTTACGAACTGTGAAAGGCTCAAGAAACTGGAGAGCTTTTCTTTGGAGGTAACTTCCTGTAACAGTGGATTTGCCGCTACCTGCACGACAGTATTGCCGATGCCGATAAAAACAAAGGCCACCAACGTCATGACAAAGGAATAATTGACAAACGGAAGCAGCATACCCAAACATGTAACCATAATACCAATGTTCATCATTTTTTTCTTGCCGATTTTATCCTGAAGGATTCCTACCGGAATGGAAAAGGCAAAAAACCATATAAAGACCATTGACGGAATAAACTGTGCCAAAGAATCCGAAAGTCCAAAGTCTTTTTGAACGTAGCCGGTGGAAACTCCAACGATGTCTACGAACCCCATGACTATAAAGGTCATGAATACGGGTAAAATCGTTTTGATACTTTTTTTAGCGGTCATTGTTTTAAAGGTTGGGCAGGTCTTCTTTTACCAGATTCCAAAAATCGGAATCGAACAATTTGGCACTTCCGATAATGGCTGCATCTTCCATGAGATCGGAGATTTCAAAATCGGTGGATAGCCCTGCATTTTTGATTGCACTTTTTAAGGTTGGAAGAAAAAACTCGCTGGCATTGGATACATTGCCTCCCAGAATTATCAAGTTTGGTCTGTATATTTTTAGAAAGGGAATCATAAACTCGGCCATATTGTGCCCGAATTCTTCGAAGACGGTCTTTGAATGATCGTTCTTTGACTCCGCTATCTCTTTGACTCCATTTACTTGTTTGCCGGAAAGTTCGACATACCTTTTAATGCACCAACGGGTAGAAAAATAATCGTCGCCAATACCGTTCCTATAAGGTTTATCCCATAGACATCCACCTGTAGGTACATTTTCTGACACTACCTGGGGAACGCCATCTTTTATAAAGGCCGATCCAAAACCCGTACCAAGGGTAATAGCGATTATCTTGCTATAATTTCTGGCCTTTCCGATAGCTGAAACACCAACACCAAATGCGGTTGCATCGTTCAAAAATCGTATCTCAACCGTCGGAGACGTGATATATTTGACCAGTTCATCGGGTATTGATACGTTGTAGAGATTCTCATATTTATCATTACCACCAAACATCGCCAATCCCGTTTTATAGTGAAATGGCCCGGGCATCGCGAATCCTAATTTTACACTATTATTTGCTGAAATACTCTCTATAGTCTTGTTGATGGCAAGACTCCAATTTTCAAGAATCTGTTCTTTGGTAGCCTTGTTGTTTACTTTGACCGAAAATGTGGTATCCGGAAGTATCCTGAGTTCTTCAAGATTTACCACGGCACTTGTTATGTGACTTCCGCCAATATCCACTCCTATTGCTATTTGCCTTTTCATAATGTATCTACTTTTGTGCCGCGCTTGCATTTGGTAAACTTTTTCCCATCATACTTAATCTTAAAATGTTTAAATGTCCATACAATTAAAATTAAAACAAAACATCCTCTTTTCCCATGACCTATTTGCTACAGCTCTCTTTTGATATCAATGTCGTACGAGAAATAATCAGTATGGTAATAAACGATATTATACTCCGCTGGGCGATCACCTATGTCGGTCACTAATCGTTCCCTTTTTAAAATGGCTACGTCATTTCCTATATCCAACATCGCAGCGATTTTTTTGTCCGCCTTTATGGCCCTTAATTTTTCTTTGGATGTAGAAACTATGGTATCATGTTCCTTTTCCAACAATTCATATAAAGGCGTAATAAAGTTTTCATCCCCGGTAATTCCAATTCTAGGATGAAAATAGGAAACGGAATACAGGTATTTTGCCTCTTTTGATCCCCGTATTTTTTCCAGCTTCCATATCTTTTTTGTCTTGGCCACCCCTAGGGCTTTATAGGCCTCATCTTCCGCATCTACCAAAGCGATATTGACCAAATAGTTTACGACCTCAATGCCCTGATTTCGCATCTCATTGGTAAAACTGATCCAATTATCGAGACGCGTTGATATCTTTCGCGTGACAACTTTGGTGCCTACACCTTTCTTTCTTTCGATTAGGCCTTCATGTACCAATTTATTGATGGCCTGTCGAATGGTGTTTCTAGAAACGCCAAGTTTTTTTGACATGGTCACTTCCTTTGGCAAAAACTTGTCTCCATTTTTATAATCCTTCTTAACGATCAGCTTTCTTAGATAGTCCTCTATTTGTGCATGAAGAGGAACTGGGCTATTCAGGTCTAGTTTAAAATCCATAATTATTTTGTTCAGGGGTGGTCTGATTAGTATCCCCCTAATATACTATTAATGAATTTAAGTTTTAGTTGTCATACGTGTGTTGATACTAATTGAAAACGCAGAGCTACGATTTGTGTGTTCTCGCCCATTCCCTTAATAATTCAATGGCCTTATCCAATACTCCGGCCGATCCACGAAAGGTTCCAGAACCCTCGGGTCTGTTATCAACCGTGTACCATTCATAAAACCCTTTGTTCTTTACCACACGATCGGTCATAGGTAACAGTTGTCCATAAGCTTCCTCTACAAAACCGTATCTGACCAATTGTTGAATCATACGGGCTCCGAACCAAGTCCAATCGCCTCCGTTTTGATACCCGTAAGGGTACATCCCCTTATTTTCAAATGCCCAATCGGGGTAAGTGGGATATAAGGTCAGCCCAATAGACCCCGCACCGGAAGCCTTCACATTGGCGACCATCTTCTCCAAGGAAACCTTGATCTGTTCCTTGGTCAATAATCCAGCTTCTATAGCAATGGCAGTACCTCCATGATAATAAATCTCATTTTCATTAAAATCGCCAGGGTAGGGGGAGCCGTCGAGGTAGACATGCGGAATGAATTTCTGGTTTTTTTCATCCCATAGTACCTTCATGGTATTTTTTGCGATATCATCTCGAATTTTTTTCCACTTTGTTTTGGTCCTGGGAACGAGCTCCATCATATTGTCCAAGGCAATGAGCATCATCGCATTGTCATAAATGTCAACGCAATATTTGGTGTCGTCCGTTATATAAACGCCCCACCAATGCGTGTGCTGTACATCGCCCCAATCGGCTGTGGTCGCTCCATAGATTAGCCCGAATTTATTGGCCCATCGATGGTTCAAAAGAAACCGCATGGCCATTTCCATACGTTCGGCAACCGTTTTATCGCCTACCTTGGTTTTCAAGAAATCTTTGTTGCCTGTCTTTTTTACATATTTATAAACGGCCTGCACCAGCGAACTTTCATGATCGGTTTCCACCGTGTTTTTATGACCGCAATAATCCGGTTCTAAATCGGTACATATATATTTGTAACCCTCTTCGGTTTCTATGGCTTTTTCTTTGGGAATAAATCCATCGATAATATTTCCGTCTTCGCCTTGCAGCCTAAAAAAGACCAATAAGTTCTCTTCAAGATCCTTCGCATCCAACACCTCGGCAGAAAGCTCAATAAAGGTGTTGTAATCCCTAATCCAAACCTCGCTGTAACCATCACCTGCGTTAAAGCCGGTCTTTACAACTTCCAGTGCCTTTTTTTGTACTTGGTCGAATTCTTTGTTCGCCAGAATTTTATCTGCAAGCTCCTTGTTTTGGTTCTGCGCGGTGCATCCCATAAAGCACAGACCCAATATAAGTGTTCCTGTTCTATTCATGCTATATAACTATTTTTCATTTGACATGGAAGGTGGCATTTTATCAATGCCCCACTTTTGATTGGGTTGGGCCCCTAACGTAAAACTAAGTTTGCCGCCCTCCATTAATTCATTGCGGTACATCCAGTTTTTATCAAGGGTATCGCCGTTCCAAGTAACGGATTGGATGTAGTGGTTTTCCGGACCTTGGTTGCTGGTTTCGATAATCAGTTCTTTTCCAGAGTAATATTTTTCGTCCAATTTGATGGTAACCCTTTCAAACAGGGAGCTACCGAATTGAAAAGTTGGTTTTGCCGATGCGTGCCCCTGGACATCGAACAGCCCCATGGAAGCCATTACATACCAAGCTCCCAATTGGCCTTGGTCTTCATCTTGGCCCACGCCATAACCGTGTAAGGGCTCCGTACCATAAAATTCGTTACAGATGGTACGCACCCATTTTTGGGTCAACCAAGGCTTGCCCGAATAGTTGAACAGCCAAGCGTTGTGCAAACAGGGTTGGTTACCATGGTTGTACAATTTTTCAACGCCTGAAAAACTATGTATTTCCTCCGACCCTCCACCGAACATGCTTTTTTGGGCATTGATGAACATGGATTCCAAGCGTTCGTTGAAAAGGGGTTTGCCGATCAAATCTATTAGGCCTGCTGGATCGTGGGGCACGTACCAAGTATATTGGTAGGCGTTTCCTTCCTGAAAACCATCCCAACCTTTCATTGGGTCGAAATCTTTAATGAACTTACCACTTTCTAACTTTGGCCGGATGAATTTCGTCTCCGGATCAAAGAGATTTTTGTAATAGTCGGCCTGTTTTGATAGCTTTTGGTGGTTGGTGTTGTCCTTTAAATTCTTCGCCATTTGGCCGACCGCATAGGAGCTGAAACTGTACTCCAAGGTATGCGAGGCCCCGAAATTAAAGACCCATCCGTTCGAAATGATGGTGTCCTTGTAGGGTATATAATGGGCTTTAACAAAGTCGCTCAAATCGTATTTTCCGTTGCCAAGATTGCGATTGTGGTAGTCCAATTCATTTTTTAGGGCGGCTTCATAACCTGTTTTCACATCAAAATCACGAATACCTACATTGTAAGCGGAGGCTAACAGCAACCCCTGAAAATTGGTTTGTACCCCGTTGGTAAAGACCCCATTTGCCGCCCCATCATGCAACCAGCCCCTATCTTTGTAAAAGTCTATGTTGGATTGCACATATTCACTAAAGTAATCTGGATACGCCAACGCCCAAACCTGGCTGAGGTTCCAAAAAGCACCCCAAACCCCATCGGTATTGTAATGGTTGTACTTTAGAATTCCGTCTTTGTCCCTCGGTATGTTTCCTATTTTTTCGTCTTCTTGGGGATAGTTCCCGTTTACGTCGTTCGCTAGTCCCCGACCCAATAGTGCATGATACAGACCAGTGTAGAACTTTGTCCGATCTTCTCTTTTTCCACCTTCAACGACCATCCGGTTTAACTTTTTGTTCCAGATTTCCTTTGATTCTTCACGAACTGCGTCAAAAGTCTTTCTTTCGGATTCCGTTTTTAAATTTAATCGGGCGTTTTTGACGGAAGTATAGCTCAAACCGGTTTGAACTTCAAGCGCCTCATCCTGTTCCATCGAAAAAGTGAGATACAAACCATTGTCGGTGCCTTTAGTTTGAACCTTGCCCGCCTGTTGAACGGAATTTATAAAACTTCCAGTTTGGGATGGCCTTTTACTGAATTTTGCCACAAAATACATTCTTACCCTTTTATCTGGGTCACAAAATTTTGCATATTCTGGATAGGTCTCAATATACCCCTCAACCTCCGTACCATTTACGATTTGGGCTGAGGCCATGGTAACATCGCTGCTCTCACCCTGTTTATGGCCAATGTCAATGATGATATGGGCTTGATCTGTTTTGGGAAAAGTGAAACGTTGGTAACCCACTCTTTCGGTAGCACTCAATTCGGCCTTGATATCATAATCTTTTAGAAAGACCTTATAATAGCCCGTTTCGGCACTTTCGGTTGTTTTGTCAAACCGAGAGCGATAACCTTCATCAGGGTTTTCCAAGGTGCCGGGAATAGTTTTAAGCAATCCCGTGGTCGGCATAAATACAAGTCCGCCGATTTGAAATTCATGGAAATGTCCAAACCCTTCAATGGAGGTGTGCCTATCATCGTAACCTGTAGGCCCCCAACCACCATCACTATTATAACCATTGGTGTGCGGGGCCAACTTCGCCATGCCAAAAGGGCGGGCCGCCGGGGTGTAAAAGAACCAGCGCCCATGTACGGAGCCTATTTGTGGATCTACATATTGTGTAAGATCCACCAACGGTCTTTCTTCAAAAACCTTCTTTTCTTGGCAGGAGGTTAGATTGCCCATCACGTAGAAAACGAATATGAATTTTAAGATTTTCACTTTTAAAATTTATTTTGGGCTAGTTGGCAACTCGTTTATTCCCCAATCGGTATTGGGCTCGGGGCCCATTTGAAGCTCCAGTTTCCCGCCTTTTAGCAATTCGTTGGCCGGAAACCAAAAGTTCGATAGCTCCTGTCCGTTCAAGATCGCGCTTTGCACATATTTATTTTTGAAAGAGGTATTTTTGGCTTCGATGACAAAGGTCTTTCCCCTGTTGTATTGATTGCCCAGGTCTATTTCTATTTTTTCGAACAAGGGGCTGCCAATTTCATAGATAGGTTCTACCCTTGTGCCACCGTCGGTTTGGAAGAGGCCCATGGCCGACATCATGAACCAAGCACTCATCTGTCCTTGATCTTCATCGCCCAAATAGGCGTTTGAAACACCATAACCATAAAAACGGCTTAGGATATCGCGATTCCATTTCTGCGACAACCAAGGCTTTTTGACCCAATTGAACATGAAGGAAAAATGCATGGATTGCTGGTTGCCCTGGATAACGGGAAAGTCCCAATACTTCTCGTTCGGAGCATTGTAGCGCCAATTGCTGCTGACCTTAAAACCATCGTCCAAGCGTTTTGCAAATTCGTCCTCTCCAATTATTTTTGCCAGTTCGGGAATATCCTGCGGTACAAAAAAAGTGAGCTGCCAGGCATTGCCCTCTGCAAATTGATGGTTACCGCCCGTTTCTATGGGGTCGAAATCTTTGTACCATGTTCCATCTGAATGCTTTAATCGGGCAAAACCGATTTTAGGGTCGATAGCATTTTTCCACCAATAGGCCCTATCGATGAATTCGTCATGTTCCTTCGTCTTGCCCAACGATTTGGCAAGTTGTGAAACCGCAAAATCGTCAAAGGAATATTCCAAGGTATTCGAAAATCGACCTTTGTTATAGGGTACATATTTGTGCTTCAGATAGGTTTCAAGGTCTCGATTTCCAGCAAAGCCATTGCCCACTTGTGCTCCTTTGGTCGTTTGCATTTTATAGACCGCCTCAAAGGCCTTTTCGGCATCAAAGTCATCTATTCCCATTTGATGGGCACCAACGATCAAGGGAATTTCATGTTCGGCCACCATTACGGGTATATACTCCATTCCGGCCGGCCCCTTTGCCAGCCAACCATTGGCATCGTACATGGCCAATTGCGATTTTACCCACCTTGACGACCATTCGGGGGTAACCAAATTCCAGAATTGGTTGAGGTTCCAAAAGGTGTTCCAAAAGGCATCGCAGCCCAGGGCAACCTCATTTGGGTTCGTGAATTTTTGAATATTTTCCTCGGCATCAACCCAACTGCCATCTACATCGCTAAAAATATTTCTACTGACCAAGGCGCGGTACATGTTGGAATAGAACCTGGTTTTCTCCAACTTGTTGTTCGATGTGATCAAGACCCTATTAAAAAGCGCGTTCCACGTTTTCTCGTGGTGCTGTTGCACTTCTTCAAAACTCCAGGCAAAAGGTTCGGAAATTTCCTTTTCCAAGTTCAACGCCGCATTTTCAATGCTGACATACGATATGCCCGTTCTTGTCTGCACGACCTGATTTTCGATAGTGTTGAATTCAATAAAGCCTACGATATCCTCTGGATTTTCAACGGTAAGTTTAGAGATCTCCGATGAAATGGAGACATCATCATTTCCTTTTTCGGAACCATTTACCCAAACCCCGAATTTTTTGATCGGCTGGTCGAATTCCATGACAAAGTGAACGGTATATTCCTGTTTAACATCATCCCATTCCCGTTTTTTATTGCCATCATCCACCATTTGACTTCGGTAGTACTGTTCTCCCCAAACTCCGGTCGTTTTCTGCTTGCTATATCCCACTATTTTGTGGTCGTCTATCTTTTCAAAATAGGCCTGTTCGACTTGATAGGAATATTCGGAAGGAATCTGCAAATCGACCAAAATACGTGAATTCGGTACGCCTTTTGGATAGGTGTACCGCTGGAAACTTGCCCTTGTGGTGGCCGTAAGCTCGGCTTTGATCTTATAGTCGCTCAAAAAGACCGAATAATAGCCCAAAGGAGCATCCTCGGTGGTTTTATCGACCCGTGAGCGATACCCCATATCAGGCTCGCCTTGGTTTCCAACTTCGGTTATCAGTGGCCCGTTGGTGGGAAAAGTGCCCAAACCGGCCATTGTCCATTCGTGGATATGGCTAAAGGTGCCCACGCTCTCAAAAGTGGGTTGATAGCCTGCCTGCCACCCCTGATTCTGGTTGTCGGGACTGATCTTGACCATACTGAAAGGCATCCACGGACCAGGGGCGATCATCCATCTTGAGTGACCGGTGCCTATCTTTGTATCTACATGATCCGTGAGTTTGTTCAGTTCTTGTGAACTTCTTTCGATTTCGCCTGTCTCTATTGTTTTTCCATTCAACGAAACTTTGTAACTGCTATTTTTCATTTTTCCCACAGCCTTCATCGGGACTTCATAAATATTTCTACCGTGTTCGACGACCTCTTCAAAAATGGGTTCCCCATCCAGTGCCACGCTGACCTTGGGATTTCCTTCCAGATGTTGTATGTCTAACAACAGGGGTTGAATCCTAGCGCCATTTTCCTCTAGCTCATACTTAGCGGGAGAGACATTTCTGATAAAAGCATTTTTTGGTTGGAGCAAACTGACGTTATTCGGGCCTTCTAATCGCACCTGATCAAAGACCAACCAACTTCCCTCCAAAGTGGTCATTTGAATGCTGTTGCCCCCATTTCTTATCAGTTCAGCGTCTATCGGGATGGTTATTTTCTGTTCTTTTGTGTTTTGTATTTCGCCCTTGAGCGCTTCCGCATTGCGTCCGTTATCCAGTCTGAATTTCCAAGATTTGCCGTTGACGGATACTTTAAAATAGGGCGGAGTTTCAGGATTGCAGTCCAAAATATCCACGACCAGTTGCCAATTACCGGTTTTTGGTTTTGAATCGATGCCGAACAGAATATTGATCTCGTGCGGGCGTATGCCGGCCAATCCGGAAGTGCCCCCCCAATAATCTATGGCTCCGGGCAATACAAAGGGGAAATCCGTTTCCTCCATGGAATATCCGACCACGAAGAAGCGATCTTCCCATCCGAAATCCTTTTCCAAAAATTTTTCGTATTCCGAGGCGGCCAGTGCAAATTCTGCGCTACTGTTGTCCGATTTTCCGATTTTCCACACCGTCGAATCCTGCGCATGGCAAGAAGTTGATGCGGTCGTTGCAATTAAAAGTGCTAATAGTGAATTTTTTATCATCATTTTCATTTTAACAAGCCTCATCCTTTACAAAAGAAACAATGACCTTTGCCATTTTCGCTCCCTTATTGACCAGCCTGTAGCTTTTGGCCGCGGCGGGTATCGCAAAGGTCTCGGCGTACCTAAAAGTCTGGGAAGGGCAATCGTTTGTCACCATGCCTACCGAAGTGCCTTCGACGAGCATTAAGACATGACAATGGCCATCTGTGGCGATCTCAATTTCATCTTCGAACTCATAACGATAGATATTGTAAAAATGATCGGGGTGAGTGGGCAAATGAATCTTCTTCCAGCCATTCCCACTACTTTTCACATGCGGTTTTGAAACCAGCGTTTCTTGGACAGTGCTGCCTTGCCTTTCAAAATTCAGATTGTTAAAGGCATGTCCGATGTTCATGGGGCGCGGTTGGCCATCCAGATCCAAACGCTGCCAATCATACATTTTAAAGGTAAAGATATATGGCGTAGCGGATATTTCGAGCACCATATTGTTCTTGCCCGAACAATGGACCGTGCCATGCGGGATTAAAAAGAGGTCGTGCTTTTGGGCGGGAAGTTTTTGTACATATTTTTCAATATCGAGTGCTTCTTTCGTTTCAAAACTATGTTCCAAAGCTTGCCGGAATTCTTTGGGGTCGATGTTTTCCTGAAACCCTAGATATACATCGGCATCGTTACCGGCATCCAAGATATAATAGGTTTCGTCTTGTGTGAAACCCTCGCCAAAGTGATTCCTTATATATTCTGGTTTCGGATGGCATTGTACGGATAGGTTTCCCCCGTCAAACGTATCAAGGAAATCAAATCGGATGGGGAATTCATCCCCGAATATTTTGGCCGCTTTTCCCAGCACATTCAGTTGCTCTTGGAACATCAGCATGTCGAAGGAAACTTCCAAAAGTTTTCCGTCACTTTCGAATACCAGACCATTTTCGGGAACGATCATTTCAAACGACCACGCATAATTGGGGACATTTTGATTTAGGCCCATAAACCGTTCTTTCATCCATTGCCCGCCCCAAACTCCCGGCTCAAACCACGGTCGTACCCTAAAATAACACTGCGACATTTTGGAAAGGCTTTTTCGTAAGGCGTTGCCCGTGGTCCAAGTGGGATTGGCCGGTCTTTGTTGGTCGACGACCAACGATATTTTAGGCAATAACCTTTTCTTCTCCTTATTAAGAACCACCCAATCCACAAAGTAAAAGTGCTTGTACATCTGTTTCGGATTTTTGGCGGATGAAAACCCCAGATTGGTAATAGCACCGGCCCGCATTCTAAATTGGAGCTCATTTTTTGGAAGGTCAAAATAGACCAGGAATTCTTCAAGGTTGCATTGACTTGCACCCGTACCATATATTATTGTAATATCGGCACTTTCTCCAATTTGGATATTTGCCAATTTGGTAGCATCGAAATAGTCACGGAGCTCGATATCCGTTTTCCGTCCAAAAATAGAATCGTCCTCTCCCAAATACGGATCGACCAGGTGCTTAATTTCACTTTCGGGCTTAAGACAGTCATTAATGTCAATGGCCTTTACAGTGAGGCCGTTGTTCTTTAATAATTGTATGAGCGAGGTGCTTACTTCGTCCCAATCCACACCGATATATCCATCCAGTAGCACCACTTTTTCTTTGCAAATTGCATCTGACAATGATTTATAGTTTACCTCAATGGTTCCTTGTTCAATGGGAAAAGTGGGATATACATCATAAGCAGTTCCGTTGAGATCCTTTTTTTCGATCGGAATCAAGAACTGGCTGGTATTTCTTCTCATTTAAAATTATTTCTGCTGTATTCGCCGCTAATATAAGATTAATATGTCTATATGTATGCACATACTAATAAATAATTCTCAAATCTTTGTAGTTGGAACGACCGAATATCTTTTAACATCCAATTATTAGGCTCTAGATGTATGGCAAAAACTCATAAAGCCATGCACAAAAGATCATTTTGTTTTCTAAATCAAAGCAAGATCCCAGGGAAGGAAAAATCGCAAGACCCCATTTGGACTTCCCCCGGCAATACCGGAACCTGTTGCGGGCGTAGCTTCCCCAAAAACAGCACAGTTTAAAATTTGATCTTACCAAGGGCCTTTATTGTTTCAACCTGTACCACAAATTCTCCTCTTTTCACTTTTGGGTATCTTTAGTCCATCGCATCGATCGACAAATCGGTTGGTTGATAAAACAGTCGATTGGATGGGTGCCCCAACTAGGGAAGGACTGAGATTAATAGGCCTCTATTGAATTTTCCGGGGGCATGTGCTTTACGCACCACTAAAATTTTTGGCTCTTGGTTCTTGACACAACGGCCAGGGTTCTATACCCGTGGCCCTGGCCATATCTTGGGATTAAGGAGTTAAATGTCCATATAAATGCAGTAAGATAATTGAAGCATCGTACTTTTATTTCGTATTTCTTTGTTAACAGCCCATAAAATAGACAGGGAATGGAACTATGATTTTAAAGCATCGATTTTAGGAATGGAAGATAGTACCTGGATCTGGATCCTTCGATTTTTCGGTCGTTTGCACCCTTTGACCGTCCATTTTCCCATTGGATTGTTGATCGTGGCATTCTTTATGGAGTTGTTCACTATTGGTGGAAAACGGCAACCTCTTCGGGAAGGTATCCAATGGATGGTATATCTGGGAGCGGCCTTTGCTATTTTGGCGGCAATTCTGGGCCTGTTATTGCGTACGTATGATGATTATACGGGCGATCTCGTACGATTTCATCAGAATATGGGAATCGCCGCGGCCGTGTCCGTCGCCCTTACGGCCTTGCTATTGCGAATTACGCTGAAAGGAAAACTTTCCAGTTTTATAGGGTATCGGTCGGCATTGGGCTGCACCGTTATCATCTTGGGTACGGCCGGACACCTAGGGGCACAGCTTACGCACGGGGAAGACTTTTTGACCGATATTTTACCGGGCAATAACCGGTTTTACGATGACAGTAAGGCCGTGGCATTGTTGACGGATCTTAGCCCGTTGGATTCTTTGTCGGAGGCGCAACAGGACGATCTGAATTTAGAGGTCAGGGCTATTTTGGCCCAAAATTGTTACCAATGCCATAATGAGAACAAACAGAAAGGTGAATTGGTGCTGGACAGCAAGCGGGGCGTGTTCAAAGGCGGGAAGTCTGGATCGGTCATTGCCCCTGGAAGAACTGCGGACAGTGAGCTGTACAGAAGAATTACCCTTTCTCCGAACCATGATGACGTAATGCCAAAAAAAGGCAAGGTATTGAAGGATACCGAGATCGATTTAATTGGGTTGTGGATCGAAAAAGGGGCTTACTGGTCCGATCGCGCCCTAAAAGTTTTTCCCGAAGCGCCCTTGGCATTGTCGAAACCAAATTTGCCCAATATCAGCGGCGAAAATCATCCCATCGATAAATTGGTCGATGTATATTTTGAAGAGCACGATATCGATTGGCCAGCTGTTGTGGATGACAAAACCTTTGTGAGACGCGCTTATCTGGATATTGTCGGCCTGCTCCCGGAGCCGGGGAAGATTGCCCAGTTTGTAAGGGATCAAAACCCGGGCAAAAGAAATGTGCTTATTGATGCATTACTGGACGATAATACCAATTATACACAACACTGGCTGAGTTTCTGGAACGATCTGCTTCGCAATGATTATAGTGGAACGGGGTACATTGGGAGAGGAAGAAAACAGATTACCGATTGGTTGTACCGATCATTGGAGCAGAACAAGCCCTATAATTTAATGGTCAAGGAACTGGTCGACCCTACCGAGGCATCGGAGGGCTTTATAAAAGGAATTCAATGGAGGGGCGTGGTAAATGCCAGTCAGCGCACCGAGATGCAAGCGGCCCAAAATATTGGACAATCCTTGATGGGGGTGAACGTAAAATGTGCTTCCTGCCACAATAGTTTTGTGAGCAACCTTACCTTGGAACAGTCCTATGGTTTTGCCAGTGTTTTTGCAGATTCTGTACTGGAACTAAATCGTTGTGACAAACCTATTGGAAAAATGGCGCAGGTAAACTTCCTCTATCCCGAATTGGGAGAAGTGGCAGCGGAAACCTTAAAGGAGCGGTTGCGGCTACTTTCCGAGGTCATGGTAAAGCCTGAAAACGGCAGGCTGTACCGGACGATCACCAATCGTTTCTGGAAACGGCTCTTGGGCAGGGGAATCATTGAGCCCATGGATGAAATGGACGGTACCCCATGGGACAGTGCATTGTTAGATTGGTTGGCAGCCGATTTCATAGCTACGGGCCATGACCTAAAACACCTCATAAAGACCATAATGACCTCAAAAACCTATCAACTTCAAATAGCGGTCTATGGGGAGCAGCAGATGGTGAAGTCGGATGCCTATATATTTCAGGGGCCGCTTCTTCGCCGCATGAGTGCCGAGCAGTTCTCGGATGCCGTAAGCCAGGTGGTTGCACCCGTATACCACGCTGTCTCCTATACTCCCCAAAAAGGGGAATTGTCCTCCAACAGAATATGGCACAGGGAGGTGAAGTACGACAGGGACGTGCTTCCAGACCCGGGGAAAAGGTATTTTCGGAGAACGTTTACGCTGGCCAATAAAGAGATAGCAATGGCCGAAGTACTGATTTCTGTCGATCATTCGTACCAATTGCACATGAGCGGTAAAAAAGTGTCCCAGGGCACGGATTGGAGAAAAGTGGATAAGCTGGAGGTAGGGGAGTTTCTCTCCCCCGGAGGGAATACCATAGCCATTGAAGGAACCAATGAAGGAAGTATGGCCAAACCTGCAGGGATCTTGTTCGCCATGAAGATCCGATATGCCGATGGGGAGGAAGTGCTGATACAGTCGGGAGAAAAATGGAAGAGTACTCCGGGCCCGGTCGATGAAAATTGGACGGCTCCGGATTACAACGATACCAATTGGGCAAATGCAAAGGATTTTGGTTCACGACATTGGGATGCATTGGTGAATTTTAAATTTGCGGAAGGCGGCCCCAATTTCGCTCGTGCAAGCTTGGTGAAACAGCACCCGTTCATGAAGGCTTTGGGAAGGCCAAGCCGTGAGAATGTAACCACTTCCAGGGATGAGCAGGCCACCTTGTTGCAGGCTCTGGAACTGACCAATGGGGTTTATTTCAACCAGGTATTGGCAGATGGTGCCGATCGGTGGTTGGAAAAGTACGGCAACGACAAGGAAGATATCGTAACCTCGCTTTATCATAGTTCATTGGGGCGCAAGCCCACAAAACAAGAGAAAAAGGTGATGTTGGCCGTTTTGGGGACCGAACCTACCAAGGAGGCATTACAAGACCTTTTTTGGTCTACCTTGATTTTACCGGAATTTCAATTTATTTATTAATGGAAGGGGAGATGGACATAAACAATTCACGCAGGGACTTTACAAAAAAGATGGGGAAGGCAAGCTTCGCCGCTGCTGCTACCAGTATTCCCACAGCCAGTTTTTTGGGTTCCTGCAATTCAGTTCCGACAATAGCCTCAAAGGCCGATACGGTTATTTTACTTTGGATGGCCGGTGGGATGGCCCATACCGAGACCTTTGACCCCAAAGCCTACGTGCCCTATGAAAAGGGAGTGGAGAGCAAGCGCGTCTTGAGCACCTTTCCCAAGGTTCCCACGGTGGTAGACGGACTTCACTTTTCCCAAGGGCTCGAATCCATAGGAAGTGTCATGGATAAAGGGGCCATAATCCGTTCCTATCGGTCCGCAGATTTGGGGCATATCCTTCATACCAGACATCAATACCATTGGCATACCTGTTATGAACCACCGCAATCGGTGCAGGCACCCCATCTCGGTGCATGGATCGCCAAGGAATTGGGGCCTGTAAGCCCTGTGATTCCCCCCTTCATTGCTATGGGGCAACGGTTTACCGTGGGCGAAGGGGAAGAATTGAAAGCCTTTCACTCTGCAGGTTTCCTGGGAAGTGAATACGGGCCGTTTCTGATTCCCGATCCCTCCAGTGGTTTGGACAGCGTTCGTCCGCCCCAAGGGATGTCACTTAAAAGATTTGAGGCCCGCTATAAGCTCTATAAGGAACTGGCCGATAAAAGTGGGATAATGGAACGGGGAAGTGACTATCAAAGGGAATCGCTTATGCGATCCATGGAGCAGTCCTATCGATTGTTGAACTCCCCCGAGGCCCAAGTATTCGATTTATCGCAAGAGCCCAAAAAGGTCTATGATACCTACAACACGGGCAGATTTGGCCTGGGATGTTTGCTGGCCAAAAGATTGGCCATGAACGGGGGAAGGTTTATAAGCGTTTCAACGGAATACGAACCTTTCCTGGGATGGGATACCCATGAAAATGGACATTTACGGGCCGCAAAGATGAAAGAACTGATCGATAGGCCCATAGCACAATTGATCAAGGACCTGGATGCGTCCGGTCATTTAGATAGGACCCTGGTGATATTGGCGAGCGAATTTAGTCGTGATGCCATCATGGAGGGCCGGCCGGGGGAGCCGGTAAAAGATCAGGTGAACCAACCGGATATTATTGAAAATGAGAAATTTTATGGTATGCATAGACATTTTACCAACGGAAGTTCCATTGTACTTTGGGGGGGAGGTGTAAAAAAAGGATTGGTCTATGGCAAGACCGCCGATGAAAGACCATGCTCGTCCATTGAGGATCCCGTGGTGATCGATCAAGTACACCAATCAATATACCATGCGTTGGGGATACATCCGGAAACCAATTATACTATTGAGGGCAGGCCCTTTTATACGACACCGGATGGGCAGGGCAAACCGATTATGGAGTTGTTCGGTTAAAGGTTGAACACCCGATATAGTGGTGGCTAGATCAAATCAAGGGAACTACTTGGGGTACATGGCAAAAATAGTTCCATGATTTGGATTTCCCTTGCCGTCGCACAGGGATCAATACGTTATCTTAAAAATCGACCCTCCCAGGTCATCACTTACGTAGAGCGCTCCATCGGGGCCTTGGGCCAAACCACAGGGGCGATGTTGCACGGGGGCATCATGGTCCGCTGGATCCGTTCCCTCAAAGTTGTCCACAAAAATTTCCCATTCCCCGGCCGGTTTGCCGTCCTTAAAAGGCACAAATGCCACCAAAAAGCCTTTCTTTAGTTCTGGGGACTGGTTGTGAAAGGCAATGAAGGCGCCGTTCCTGTATTTTTCCGGGAACATTTTCCCAGTATAGAAAAGGACATCATTGGGTCCCAGATGGGCGGGAAAGGCCATTATGGGATCAATGGCGTCCTCGCCTCCCGATTTTTCCCCATCGCCACCGTATTCCGGGGCAACGATCTTCTTTTTCTTGAACTGGTCGTAGTAAATATAGGGCCAGCCCGCATCGTCGTTCTCCTTCAGTTCATAAAGCGTTTCGGCCGGCAGTTCGTCGTTTTGTTGGGCGGTGTAGAGTTCGGGATAAAAATTATGCAGTCCCCCGCGCCCATGGACGGCGGCGAACAAAGAGTTCGTCTTGAAGTTCCAGTCGATGGCGACGGCATTCTTGATGCCCGTGGCGTACCGTGTCCCATCGGAAAAGGATTGGTTCAGCTTATCGGCCCTGAACTTCCAGATACCGCCCGCTGAATCCAGGATGGCGCAGGGCTTGATACCGGTACCGGCCTCTGCATCCCTACAGGCATCGTTCCAAGACCCGATGGTGACATAGATGTTGGAGTCGTTGTCCATTGTAAACGGCTTTGCGTTGTCGCGGCCCTTATCGGCGAGCCCCTCCACCAGTTTTTCCGGATGGTCCATATCGATGACCTCTTCTTCTCCGTTAAGTTGATAACGGTAAATACCGGAATTCGAAGAGGTATATAGGTAGCCGTCCTTGATCAGGATGCCCGTCCCCGGAACGTCAGCAAATTGCTGTTTTTGGTCGATGGTACCGTCCTTGTCCGTATCCTTTAGCAAGATGATCCCCTTGTCGTCTTTGAGCACCGATCGGTTCACGTAAATGTCACCGTTCTTGGAGATGGCCATATGTCGGAGCGCTCCCAGTTCCTGGGCCACCGTTTTAATGGAAAACCCTTTGGGCAGTTGCACGTTCGTTTCGACCGTCTTGGTCTCAACCGTATTTTTTTTGTCCGACTTGCACTGACTGAACAAGGTCGCGATCAAGATGATAAGTACCAAGCGCGGTAGGCGTTGGCCGAGAGAAGAAATCTTCATGTATTTGGTTTAGAAAGGTTGATTATTTGCTAAAGTTACCATATCAATTTAACTTATTGAAAAAAATTGGCGAAACATGGAAGGAAGCCCTATCCTATGTGGGCCGTTCGATACCTCCGAGCACTTATTTTTCCGACCGTTTGGCGGGAGGGCAAAAAACTTCCTGCATTATCTTCTTGGGAATCGGTGAAAGTCTTCTTGGGAATCGGTGAAAGCCTTCTTGGGAATCGGTGAAAGTCTTTATGGGAATCGGTGAAAGTACTCTTGACAATCAGCGAAAGTATTCTTAGGAACCGGCGAATATCTTCTCCAGTCGCCCGGGAGGGATCAAAGGGTCGTTGGGCCATGGCGGGGATTTTTGTCGAAATACCTCCCGAGGGGAATGTCCCAACTTAGTTGAGCTGGATCAGGATTACCCCGTTTCCACTGCCGTTTCCGTACCTGGCAGCTTCGGCGCCCTTGAGGACCCTGATATTTTTGACCTCGTTGACATCCATGTTCCGAACCGTGTCCCAGCTGTACGGTGCACCTTTTAGAATGATTACCGCCCCGTTCCTGTTGGAGGTCGAGTTCAGCCCGCGCAATATAATTTCATCCCCGACAATACTGATGTTGGGAAACTTGGCCGTGATCAGATCCGTCATATTGGTGTATCCGTAGCTGTATGTCGTCCGGGCCTCTAGATGCTCTCTTGCCAGGTCGATGCTGTCGGCGCGGAGGTGCCCCTCGGACACTGCCAGGCTCAGTTCGCTTTCGCCCCCCTGTATTTCCAGCTTGATTTCCAGGGAATCTTTAGCGCCTTTCACAGCGACGGTCTTGGTCTTGAAGCCTGTTGCCTTGATGCCGAGTTTGTCCTTGGCGCGGCATTCAATGGTAAAACGGCCCAAGGAATCGGTAAACACCCTGTTGTCCGTTTTTTTTGTGGTCACTTCCGCGTTTTCCACCGCGATGGTATCAAATAGGGATACGGTCCCATGGACCACCTTGTTCTGGGCACTCGAGGCGAGGACCGTCAACAGCAGGGCAATAAAAAAAATAGGGTTTCCTTTTGGTGTTTTCATAGGGGGTCGGTATCAAACGGGTCAGACGATTTTTAAGGTTGAAAACAAGGGACGTTTGCCCGGTCGGTCAAGGATGCGGGCAGGGTCCATCGCATACTGCGCGCGAATAAAGATAGGCCAAACCTGGCGATTGTCCCACAAATTCCAAAGGTAAAGTTGCGTACGCCCCAACCCCCGGGTGAAGGGCCATGCTAACCTTTTATGTGCCAAGTCTTGGTTATTATCACATTTTTGTGGTTTTTTGGTACGGATTGGTTTAGGTATATTTAGGCCTTGCAACAACCACCAACTAATTGTTTTGTGAAACCATATGAAGATAGGGGTCTTAAGGGAAACATCGGGGAAAAAGGTAGGCTTGGTCCCACAAGTAGTAAAAAAGTTCATTGCCAAGGAATATGAGGTGATCGTGGAATCCAAATCCGGAAGAAGATCGTTCATAGCCAATGCCGACTTTGAGGCATCCGGGGCGAAGATCTGCGAACGGGGGGATGTTTTCAAGGAATCGGACGTTATCATTTCCTATACGCCGCTTTCCGATGAGGAGATCAAACTGCTCAAAAAGGGGTGCATATACATTTCCCGTTTGAAGACCTATATATACAAGGACATTGCGGCCAAACTTGCGGCACAGGGTATCTGGGCGTTCAGCCTGGACATGATCCCAAGGTCCTCCATAGCACAGTCCATGGACGTTTTGTCGTCCATGTCGTCCATTGCCGGCTATAAGGCGGTTCTACGGGCGGCGGACCTGTTGCCCAGGTACATGCAGATGATGATCACATCGGCCGGGAGCATTAAACCGGCCAAAGTTTTTGTGATAGGGGCCGGTGTTGCGGGCCTTCAAGCGATCGCCACCGCGAAAAGGCTCGGGGCCATCGTCGAAGCGGTCGATACCAGACAGGAAACAGAGGACGAGGTAAAGAGCCTGGGGGGCAAGTTTTTGAAGGTGGAAGGGGCCAATCAGGCCACGGAACAGGGGTACGGGGCCGAACAAAGCCAGGAATTCATTGCCAGGCAGCGAAAAATGATGTTCGATGCCATTTCCAGATCGGACATTGTCATTTGCACCGCGACGGTCAGGGGAACCAAGGCCCCCGTTATCGTCACCAAGGAAATGGTGGAGACCATGCGAAGGGGAAGTGTGATAATCGATCTGGCGGCCGATGCCGGTGGCAACTGCGAACTTACCGAGGACAACAAAACCGTGGTCCACAATTACGTGCATATCGTGGGGGATTCCAACCTTTCCGACGCCGCGGTATCGGATGCGAGCGCCCTGTTCGCCAACAACGTGTTCAACTTTTTGACCTATATCTCCGGGGACGACCTGCAGATAAAACCCCAAATGGAAACCGATGAGATTTTTAGCTCCTCCTGCATTGCGAGGCCCAATTAACCATAGACAGCCATGAACGAAATTTTAAATTTTTTGTCCGACAATCTGGATGTGATCTACATCCTTACTTTTGCCATTTTCCTGGGGTTCGAGGTCATTTCAAAGATTCCGACCGTACTTCATACTCCCTTGATGTCGGGCTCCAACGCGATAAGCGGGGTGGTACTGATAGGGGCGATATTGTTGATCCGGGTCACCGAGCCGAACAATTACCTTGCCCTCGCCATAGCCACCTTGGGCATTGTCCTGGGGACGATCAACCTGGTCGGGGGATTTGCCGTTACCCGCAGAATGTTGGAAATGTTTAAGAACAAAAAAACGAAATAAGTGGAGATCGTACTGGATGTATTGTTATTCGTGGCGGCCGTTCTGTTGATAATGGGACTGCGGCAATTATCGAACCCCGATACGGCGAGCAAGGGCAATTCCCTTGCCGCTTTTGCACTGTTCCTCGGTATCGTGGTTTCTTTGGTCTATCCTTTGGAGACGGCCAGCAACAACTATTTGTACATTTCGGTGGGAATAGCCGTTGGTGCGGCCATAGGGCTGCTGTCCGCAAAAAAGGTCGCAATGACCGCCATGCCCGAAATGGTCTCCTTGTTCAATGGTTTTGGGGGGCTGTCGGCGGGCCTGATATCCCTGGTCTGGTTGATCAACAATAAGGCCGCGGGACAGGCCACCGAAATGGGGATCGTGCTGTTGAACCTGTTTTTGGGCCTGGTGGCCTTCATTGGCAGCTTGGTGGCCTATGGCAAGCTCAGCGGAAAATTGAAGGATGGACATTTAAGGATTCCGTTTAGCACCCTCGTTAATTTGGTCCTCTTGCTCGCGGCGATCGCGGCGATCGTTGTTTTTTCCTATAATGGCATGCTCACCCATGTACAATTGACCGTTTTTGCCGTTGTGGCCCTACTGTATGGCATTACGTTCGTGGCACCCATTGGAGGGGCCGATATGCCCGTGGTCATTTCACTGCTGAACTCCCTTACCGGGATCACCGCGGCCATTTCTGGGATACTGACCGACAACAAACTGATGCTGTTGGGAGGGGTGCTGGTAGGTTCTTCGGGGATCATCCTTACCCTGCTGATGTGCAAGGCGATGAACCGGCCGTTGCTGAGCGTGATCTTCGGCAGTTTTTCTTCCTCGAAGGGAGAAGGTCTGGAGGTCAATGGGAACATCAAGGAAATCTCCTGCGCGGACCTTGCCATCCAATTGGCCTACTCGGACCGGGTATGCATTATTCCGGGCTATGGCATGGCAGTGGCCCAGGCACAGAAAGTGGTCAAGGAAGTTGAGGTGATCCTCGAGGAAAGAGGGGTGGAGTTCAAATATGCCATCCATCCCGTGGCGGGAAGGATGCCGGGACATATGAACGTACTCTTGGCCGAAGCGGATGTCAGCTATGATAAATTACTGGACCTGGACGATGCCAACAGCTATTTGGAAACTACCGATGTCGCCATAGTTGTAGGGGCGAACGATGTTGTGAACCCATCGGCCCTGGAGGATCCCAACAGTAAAATTTACGGGATGCCCATTTTGGACCTGGCCAAGACCAAAAACGTTGTTGTGCTGAAGCGGAGCATGAACCCCGGATATGCCGGAATACAAAATCCCTTGTTCTTTAAGGACAACAACAAAATGCTCTTTGGGGATGCCAAAAAGACCCTGCAGCTGATCTTAAGCGAACTAAAGGCGGCGTGATGCCCTCTTTTTAAACGGTTCGCCAATCTTCCCCGGACCTTGTCCTCGCAGTTTTCGGCCCGTGCCATAAAGGGAGAAGGGTAGGCGGCCCTTGGTCAGGGCATCGCGTTCCTTTTGATAAAATCGATCATCACGTGCCGTGTCTGGCTGTTCTGTGCATGGGAGATATCGCGCCATAGCCCGGCATGGTCATGATCGAACAGGTGCAGGATCTGACAGTTTTCGTAATGGGCCTCCCGAAGTCTTTCCTCGAACAGTTTGGTGTAATCGTACAGCCCCCGTTCGGAAATGAGCAACATGGGTGTGTTCAGTTGGTCCAGATAGGTAACCGGTGAGGCATCGGTAAAGTCGGCCGTGGTATCCCCAAAAACATCTTTGACATGGGTTTCGGCCAAAGGGCGGGTATCCGGATCTTCGTGGTTCAGGAACACCGAATAATAGTGGTTGATATCGAACGTGCCGGCGACCGGAATGATTCCTTTAATGGCCTTGGTGTCAAGGTCGTGGCTTGCCAGGTACCGATGGTCCATGGCCAGGAGGGCCGCAAGATGGCCCCCGGAGGAAAAGCCGCCGACAAAAATGTTGTGCTCGTCATAGCCGTATGTTTCGGCATGATTGCGGAGCCAGCGGAACGCCGCGGCGATGTCCTTTATATGTGCGGGGTGCCGGACACCATGGGTTCGGTCGGTCGGTCGGAATTTTCCCTGGCTCAACCGATGCCCCACGGAGGCCACCGCGATACCCTCCCGGGCAAATTTGCGGGCAAGGGCCATTTCCATGTGCCGGTTTACGAACGACCAGGCCCCTCCGCCGATCCAGAGGAGCAAGGGTGGTCTTTCCACCCCTTCGGGCAGGACCAAATTGAGCTGCTGCAAACTGTCGGCCTTCATTGCGGCGGTTTCCAAATAAGGGATGTTCGGAATTTCCCTATAGGCCAGGGTGTCCCTGGCCACCTGCGCCCTCAATGCCGGGAAGCACAGGACAAACAACAACGGAATTATCTTTTTCACAGCTTCGTTTTTTACATTCGGGATACATGGTCTCCCATTCTTCTTTCCAAGACACTGAACGGTAAAGGCCCATAGCGCAATACCTTGCTGTGGAAGTCCTTTAGCTTGAAATTGGGATCCCTTTCGTACCGGGCCTTCCATTCCAATATTTTATTGGCACCGTATTTATAGGAAATGACCTGGCATGGCCATCGTTTGATCCGGGCAATTTCCCGCTCGGCAATGGCATCCTTTCCATGGATATGGCCCTGCCAGAAGGCCATCGCCCTTTCGTCGCTCCAACCGTAATAGTTCAGTCCGACATCCAAGGGCACACGGACCGATCGGATCAGGTCCCATTCCCATTTGCCCAGTTCGTCATAAGGCGTGGCATATCCCCCTATATCATTGCCAATTTCTTCCACATAGGCCGCCCAGCCTTCGCTATAGCCCGGAGTGTGAAACAGTTGCAGAACCTGGGAACGTGGTACGAGCCGTCGGTGCGAGATCTCATAATGGTGTCCCGGTAGGGCCTCGTGCAGATAAAGGAAGGCAATTTGGCGTTTGTTGAAAGGAGTGTCGAAGAAATTGAAATAGAGCGTATTGTCCCTATAATAGGCAGGGACCTGGGACAATCTGGTGTCGGTGGCCCGGGCTATTTTGACCTTTGGGATCGAATTGAGGTTCGGGAAGTGGCTCGATAGGGTCTTGGCCAGTTTGGTGGAAAAGGCCTCAAAGGCCTCCTTAACGGTTTGGGCATCGGAATAGAAAAAGCGATCGTCAAGGATATGCCGTTCAAAGGCCAGGCTGTCCATTCCACTTCCTGTTTGGAGTTCCCGTATTTGGGAACGCACCTCTTTAATTTCTGACAATCCGAACTCGAAAAGGGCATCCGGGGTCACGGAGGAATCGATCCACCGTTTTAAAAAATGGGCGTACCACTGCTTTCCGTTCGTTACATGGATCAATCCCGTATCGGGAATACGGGCCATTGGGTTCCGCTGCCACCGTTTTTCCAATACAAGGCGTTCTTCGTGCAATGCCAGTTGGTAGGCAAGTAGATCGTATTCAAGCTCTTGGTCCGGGGTGAGCTGGCCATGGGTGATCTGCTCCAGGCCATTTCGCAAGTTTGCGAACACCTGGGCCTGCCGCTCCAAGGATTGGGCATCTTGAATGCCGTTCAGGTTATCGGTATAGGCCAAATAGAGGGGCTCCAACCGGAGCGCCCGGTATTCCTCCACAAAGGTAGAGACCACGGCTTCCCATCCTTGGGCCCGGCAGGCGGTAAGGGAGGGTGCAAGGAACAACAGGACTAGGAAACCGTAGAATTTTTTTGCCACAAAAAAGATTTTTAGGGCCGAAGGTCGGGATTGTCCTGCGGATAAATTTGTAAAATCTTGCTAATTTGACGCCCCCAGGGTCTTTCGCATGGTGGATGGACTCTGGTGATGGTACTTTTTGAATTGGTTGGAAAAAGCGGCGAGATCGGTATACCCGAGTTGAAAACCAATATCGGAGAGGGACAGCTGTTCCCCGCGCATTAGTTCAAGAGCGGCCTTCATACGCAATTCCTGTTGCAGTTCGAAGGGTGAACATTGGAAACAACTTTGGAACAGGCGACCGAAGTAGTACTGCGAAATGCCGGCATACCGGGAGAGGGATTTGAGCTTTAAAGGTTTTTTGTAATGCTGGTGGATAAAATCCCGGGCCCTGAAGAGCTTGGCGATCAACCGCTTTTGGGTCAGGGGCTTCTTTGCCTCGAAACCAATGTGAGCTTCGATATCCCGGAAGAATTCCGTGAACGATCCGAGCATTTCCCCGAGCTTGGGCAACTGGGCATCCCAATCGGTACTTTGGGACAAAACGGCGGAATCCAGTGAAAACTGGTGAAAGGTAGCACCCAAAGGTATAAAATGCCCGGCTTGGAACGGCAGTTCGAACAAAAGGTGCGAGTCATAAAAATGGGGGATGTGGTGCAGTACGAATCCGGGGTCGAGATCGATGCAGATGCCTTGGGTGTCCGGTCCGGATTGCTGGACCCCGGCAAGATAATTGCGGTTCTCCTCCAAGATCATGAACTGTCCGGCGCCCAGTGCGATATCCCGTCCGCCGATGCTGTAGTTTTCCCGGCCCTGGGAAACGTATTTGAGCGCAAGCCCCTTGGTCCTGCCTTCGAGGAAAGCACCCGTGCCGCCCTGTGAAAATTTGACCTCCCCGTATTGGCCACGATAGGGCCGCTTGATTTTGAACATGATCTAGGTGCTCGTTTTGTCCGTTGGAAAAAGACCGGGATAATTTGATTTTTCGCCCCAAAGGAACATCCGGCCTTTACAGGGGCCTGACCATGATATCCTTATAAAATACCGTACTGCCGGGGTCGTGCCCTTGGAGGGCAAAGGTTCCACTGCCCAGGATCCGGTGCACCCCGTTCCCCTCCCTCTTGGGATTTTCGGGCTCGGTGTAGTCCACCACGACCGTGTCGTTTATTTTAATGATGATCCTGTTGCCTTGGACCTTGACGTATTCGGTATACCACACATCGTCCGCAGCGTAATTTTCAATGACGTCCTGAATGCTGTACAAGCTACCCGTCCGCCGCCAATCTTCCTGTGAATTGTTTACCTGCACTTCGTACCCGTGTATGGGCCAATCCTTTTCCTGATACCGTGTATGGATATAAATGCCCGAATTTGACCCGGGCCTGGTCATCACCGACGCCTTGAATTCAAAATTCTTGAAGGTGTGGTTTTCCACAGCACCGGTATAAAACAAATGGGCCTTGGGACCGGATACCTTGATGGTACCATTCTCCACCGAAAAGGTGGAAGCATTTTCGCCGACCTTCCAGCCATCCAAGTTTTTTCCGTTGAACAGGGAGATCCAACCCTTGTCATCCCCTTGGTTTTTTTCCTGGGCGGTCATACCTCCCAAAACTCCCAGAAGCATCAAGGATGCTATAGTGGTTCGCAGTTTCTGTTTCATGGTCCTATCATTTATAAAATTACACATACAAAGTATGAAAAATAAACCACAGTCGTCCCCTGGGCCGCCAAAACAAACAATATTGCCCAAAAACTTGATAAACGCGAAACTTTGCCGGTCTTGTTCGGCACCCTGGAGAAAAATGGAAAAGGACCGCCGCCTTGGCAGTGGAAATTATCTGCGGGCTATTGTCCGATATCCCGGGCCTCAAAACCTACCAGTTCGTTCGCTTCGAACGAAGGGATAACCTCAATGGGGTTACAGCAAACTTCACAATCTTCCACGTAGGCCTGTCTGCGAATGGAAGGATCCATCAACATGGAAATGGTCTCCCAGCAATAGGGGCATTGAAAATGGTGTTCGTACATTTTAAAGGTCAAATTGCCGGAACATGGGGTCCGGTTGTGGTGGTAAGGTAAAGTTATGCTTTTTGGGGCATTTGGGTTTTTGGAAACCGGGCGGACCGTTGTCCTGAAAGATCAAGGGACCGTGTTCTACAGGTAGATCGACCGTTCTTCCTTGGACGATTGGTAAAGCGCTGTAATAAGTGCGACCGGGATTCTTGCTTTTTCACCGTCCACCATTGGGGGACGATCAGAGGTTATGGCCCCGATCATATCCGTCAGCACCGCCTTATGGTTGCCGTGACCAATTTTCGTGGGATCGGATGCCCCGCCCTCGGATGTAGTTTTGGATTCCCAGGATGGCGCTTCCGTACCTGGTACGTTCCATTGCGTGATTTTGCCGCCTTCCATCAAAATACTTCCCTTTTGCCCGTAAACCTCCAAGCGTTCCGGATATCCGGGAAACAGGGCGGTACCTGCGGTAACCGTGCCGATGGCCCCGTTGTTGAACGTAACCATCCCCATGCCCACATCTTCACCTTCGATATCGTGTACCATGGTGCGCACGTTTCCAAATACCGATTCTACGGGCCCCATTAGGTTCAATAACAGGTCCACCGTGTGGATGCCCTGGTTTATGAAGGCCGCCCCACCATCGAACTGTAGGGTGCCCCGCCATGGGTTCCGCGCGTAGTACTCCTCCGATCGGTACCAGTTGATATGGGCGTTGCCCATCAAAAGCCTGCCCAGGGACCCTTCCCGAACGACCTGCTCAACGGCCCGGTATTCGGGAGCGCATCGGTTCTGAAAAACGCATCCCAACTTTACCTTGTGGATATGGCATGCCTCTATGGCCCGGTCGATTTTTTCCGGAGTGGTTTCCAAGGGCTTTTCGGACAGTACATGTTTACCGGCCCTTGCGGACTCCTCAATGGCCCATCCGTGATTGCCGCTCTCATTGCACACGCAGACCAGGTCGATATCAGGATTGCTCAGGAATTCCCCAAGGTCGTCCAAAACGGGCGCCCCGAACATTTTTTTTGCCTCTTGGATCCGCTCTGCCGATTTGGTGTACAGGGCCACAAGTCTTGCGCCCTTGAGTTCCCCGATACATTTTACATACGTCTTGACGATGGAGCCGGTTCCGATAATTCCAATCCCTATTTCTGCCATTTGGATAACTTTTGGTCCTGACAAAGCTAAGTATTCCGGCGAAATTGGTGGGTCTTAGAAAACCACGTTCAACAATTGACCGGTAAGCTGCAACAGTTGCAACTCTGCAAGTTTTGCATCGTATTTGGCCAGGTTCTTGTTCGTCTGTGCGTTCAGGAGGTTGATCTGTGCCTGACGGAACTCGATGGAGGTGATCCTGCCCAACTGGAACTGTTCCTTACTGCGATCGAAATTGTTCTGGTTGGTGATGACATTCTGCTCCTGGATGTCATAGATGTCCAGTCGGTTCTCATAAATAGCGAGAGCGTTCTGGATATCCCGATGGACTTCCAATTCGATCTGTTTTTTTAGGAGGGCCTGGTTCTCATAGGCGATTTTGGCATTTTTTACCCGTACGGTAGTTCCTCCGCCGTCGAAGAGGTTCCAGGTGAGGCTGGCGCCCAGACCGAAGTTCCATGTCTCGTTGTTTGTTCCTGGAAAAAAGGCCGACGCGGCGCTCTGGTTCAGGTTCCAACCATAGGTTCCGTTGAGTCCGACGGTAGGTAAATACCCCGATCGGTTCACCTTGATATCGTAGGAGTTGATGGCCAGGTTCTTATGGGTCTGCAAGAGGGCAACATTGTTCGTTTCCGCCTGCAGTATGAATTCCTCCAACTGTAATTTTGGAATAAAGCGCACGATCGTATCCACTAGGAACGCCTCGTTCAGATTTTGCGCCAGGATCACGTTCAGGTCGCGCTTTGTATTGGCCAATTGTTGCTTGGTATTCAACAAGTTGATACTGTCGTTGGTTACATCTACCTGGGCGTTCAAGATATCTAACTTGGTATTTTGTCCGTATTCAAAGGCGTATTCGGCCCTGATGATCCGCTGGGTCGAGATTTCCAATGCCTGTCTCAGTACATTTTCGTTTTCGGTGATCCGGGCCACCTCGAAATATACGCTGAACAATTGCAACATGGTATTCTCAATGGTCTCCCTGGCCTGTAGTTCGCTCAACTGGTACTGCTCTTTGAGTTTTTTGTAGTTGTAGTACCGTCCCAAGCCATCAAAAAGGGTATAATTGAGGTTCAGGGCGGAAGTATAGCGTTGGGCCTCGGCCTGATCGATTTCCACATCGGCCCTTGGACTTCCATCCTCATTGATCTGGCCCGGAAATTCGATGGTGGAGTCGTCCCGGCTATAATTGGCGCCCGCGGTTGCGGAAAGGGTGGGCAAATACCCGGAATTTAGGATTCCCTGGTTGTTTTTCGCAATTTCAACTTGGTTCTTGGCCACCTCGATGCCAAAATTGTTCTGTAACGCCAGGTCAAAGGCCTCTTGTTTCGACAATAATTTTTCCTGGGCAAAAAGTGGTGACAGCCCCGTTAAAAGGAACAGGTGCAGGATTAAAAATTTTCTCATTGGATCAGGGATTCTCTATTGTGGTCTCTTCGGTACTTTCATTAAACGTTTCAACGGTTTCCAAAAGGTCCTCTTTGGAAATCTCTTTTGGCTCTCCGTTCAGGGGAGGGATGTGCACGGCGCTCATATGGGCCTCCTCTTTTTGTTCCTTGATCGCCCTTTCGACCTCTTCCTTGGTAATCGCATTACCGGTGGCCAGCCATTTGGTACCCACTTTTATGTTGTTGCTGAAGGACAGGAACATGGGAAGCATCAGCAGGGTAAGTACGGTGGCGAAACCGATCCCATAGGCAATGGAAATGGCCATTGGAATCAGGAACTGTGCCTGCCGGCTCGTTTCCAACATCAGGGGTGCCAGCCCGGCGATGGTAGTAATGGAGGTTAAAAAGATGGCCCGAAAGCGGGAACGCCCGGCTTCATAGATCGCATCGTCAAAACCCATTCCGGACCTTAGGTTGTTATTGAACTTTCCAATGAGCACCAGGCCGTCGTTCACCATGATGCCGATCAACGCAATGACCCCCAACATGGATAGGATGTTGATCGGAAAATCGTGCAGCCAATGTCCCCAGGCCACCGCGGTAAGGCTGAAGGGAACGAGCAAGATCAGCATCAGGGGCTGGCTGAAACTTCGGAAGGTAAAGGCTATGGTGATATAGATCAGCGCAAGTACCGAAAGCCCCACAAAGTTAAGGGAGTCCATTAATTTGTTCCGTTCCCTGTTCTGACCCTCGTAAGAGGCTGTTACCGTGGGATATTTGGATTGGATCTCGGGCATGATCACCGTCTTGATCTCGTTCATGATGTCCACTGGGCTGGTGGCCTTGGCATCTTTAAGGTCGGCGGAGATCTGTATTTCACGTTGCCCCTCTAAACGGTTGATGGCGACATCGCCCCGCTCGATACTGTAGCTCGCGATTTCTTTCAGCGGAACCCTGTTGCCGCTTGGGGTCACGATGCGCATTTCATCCAAATCAGCGATGGAGGAACGGTTTTCCCGGTCGTAGCGTACCCATACCCTGATTTCGTCCTGCCCCCTTTGGAACCGCTGCGCCTGGGTCCCAAAGAAACCTGCGCGCACCTGGTTCATTATGGTTCTTAAATCCAGGCCGAGCAAATAGGCATTCTCTTTCAACTCCAAACGTATTTCCTTGATTCCCGCAGGGTCATTGTCGGCAACATCCTTCAAGGCGGCATTTTCGAGCATGGCGGTCTTCAGTTCGGTTTTTGCCGCTTTAAGTTCCTGGATGTTGTTGCCCAGGAGCGAAACGGAAACGGGATCCCCACCAAAATTGCCTCCCGAACCATAGATCAGGCTTTCCGTGCCGATTACGGGCCCAACGAGTTCTTGAAGCCGGTTCGTGACCAGATCCGAACGAACGGCATCCGGACGCTCTTCCCCGGGCAACAAGTTGATGACGAGGGTCGCGGCGGAAGAGCCAGGCCCCACGTTTTTGATCACATTCTCAAAAAGCACCTTATCGGTTCCCTTTAAATATTTTTCGGTAAGTTCTTGGTTGACGATCTCGGCTTTTTCCTCGATAAGGCTAATAATGGAATCGGTTACTTTTTCGTTGGTGCCATTGGGCATCAGCAATTCCACCTGGACCCTGTCGCTGGCTATCCTTGGAAAAAAAGCGGTACGGATGATCCCGCCACCTATCGACCCAAACGTGAGTATAAGGGCCCCGGCAAACAGGGCAAAGGTCAGCAGCTTGTTTTCCAGGGCGAATTTAAGGGAGGGGCTGTACAGTTTGTCCCGCATCCAGCCCATGGAACGATCTCCCCATCTATTGATGGCCCTTAACTTTGCAAATGCCCTGCCGATGCCCGTTTTTGGCTTTTTATCTACGGGCTGCAAAGCTTTTGAATGCGCCAAGTGGGCCGGTAGGATGATCAGCGCCTCGACCAAGGACACCACCAGGGTCAGAATTACGATGACCGATACCTCCCCGAAGAAATCCCCGATCCTACCATCCAAAAATAGAAAAATGGAGAAGGCCAATAGGGTGGTAATAATGGCGGAAACAATGGGGGGAATTACCTCCATGGTACCATCAATGGCCGCTTGGATGGGAGATTTTCCCCTTTCATAGTGCTGGTAGATGTTCTCGGCGATGACGATGCCGTCGTCTACCAAAATACCGATGACGATGATCATCCCAAAAAGGGAAAGCACATTGATCGTCACATTGAAGAAACCGGCAAAGATGAACATTCCCAAGAACGAAATGGGCAGTCCGAAAGCGACCCAAAATGCCAGGCGGGTATTCAGGAACAGGGAGAGGAAAATAAGTACCAAGATCATCCCCATGACCGCGTTCTCAGTGAGCAGTTTGGTACGCTGGGTCAGGGTGGTGGATAGATCCCGTACGACGTCCAATTGCACATTCTCGTACTTCTGGTTGAACTCTCCGATGTACTCCTTGACCTTTTCCGCAGAATCGATAAGGTCTTCCGTGTTGGTACTGGTAATGGTCGCGTTGACGGATAGGTTTCCATTGAAATAGGATGCATTTGCGGTTTCCGAGAAACGGTCCCGGATGATGGCCACGTCCTTCAAGCGAACGGTTTGTCCGGAGGGGTCGGCCTTTACGATCACATTGGAAAGCTCATCGCCGTAGTAGGAACGGTTGTTGGCCCTGATCAAGTATTCTTCCGCGTCGGTCTTGATATTTCCTCCAGTGACCAAAATATTGGCATTGCCGACGGCCTGGGAAACCTCGGTAAAGGAAATCCCGTATGCCAATAGACTGTTTTCGTTGACGGCGATCTCTATTTCTTCCTGGGGATAGCCCGAAATCTCTATTTGGGAGATCCCGTTTATTGCCCTGATATCGTTTTCGATCTGCCGGGCGATCTGTTTTAGGGTGGCTAGGGGGATCTGCTTTCCACTAACGGCAAAACTGATGGTCGGTCTGACCGCTTCGAGCTTTGAAACGATCAAAGGTTCCATGCCACCGGGAAAGGTTGGTACCCGGTCCACGGCGTTCTTTACCTCGAGCAGCATAAAATCGATATCCCTGCCCTTTTCAATTTCAACATTGATGCTACCGCTGTTTTCACGGGAGGTAGAGGTTACCCGGTCCACGCCTTCGAGCCCTTTGAGGTTGTCTTCTATCTTGAGCACAATGCCTTCCTCTATTTCCTGTGGGGAAGCCCCGGGATAGGTCACCGTGATGAAGACATTCTTTGAATCGGTAAGGGGAAAGAAAGAAGATTTCAAAGAAGTGGCCCCGACGACCCCAAATATCAAAAAGGCCAGGACGATTACATCTACCGCAACGTGATACTTTATGAAATATCCGATTAATTTTCTCATTACCCGTTGGTGTTAGTGGTTTTTTCCTCAAAAATCTTGACGGCCATTCCGGTATATGCCCCGATCAATGGTTTGGACATTATCGTAGTACCATTGGGCACTTGTTTGATCACCACTTTTTTATCCGTAAAATAGACCGGTTCGACATCGATCAGATCTAAAATGGTGTCACGGACGACAAAGATCCGGTCGTTCTCCAACAGTAGGCTACGGTCTATTTCAATGGCGTCCGTTTCTTCCTTGGCATCCAGACTCGCCTCGAGGTACATCCCTTCCCTGAGGCTCTTGTCCCTTACCTCGATGAAGGCCTTGATGGTTTGGGTGGCCTGGTCTACCCTGCCATTGATCCGAGCCACTTTACCGGTATAGGTCTTTGTTCTGTCCAGACTCGTCAACTCCACCTTTTCGCCCACTTTGAGCAGATCGCTGTAGGTCTTGCCAATGGCCACCTCCAGTTCATAGACATCGGTATTGATGAACTCCCCGAGCTTTTGACCGGAGCGGACCAAGGTTCCCTCGGTCACCAAGGTCTCGGTAAGCACCCCGTTGAAAGGGGCGGAAATCCTATATTTCGAAAGACGCTGTTCCAGATTCTTTACATTGTAATAACTGGTCAGGATACCGCGACCGGAAATAAAGAATTTTTCCTTTTCCGAAACCATTTCCGGCAGTTCTGGTGTGCTTTTGGCAAGATCGAAACCGGTGAGGTAGGCTTGCCATTTCGGGAAAATGTCCGGGTAGTCCAACCGAAGATCCGGCATGATGGAGGTCAGCTGGTTGTACAGGTTGCTCTTAGCCGATTGTACGCTGGCCGCATATTCCGATGCATCAATTCTAATGATGGCCTCACCGGACCTATAGACAGTTCCCGTCTTGAACAACTTGTTGCCACTTCTGAAGACCCCCTGTACCTCGGAATATAGCTCAACGCGTCTTTTGGCGGTGAGATTTCCGTTGGCGGGCACAACGATGGGTACCGTACCGTTCTGGACCACCTCGGTGAACACCGTTTTTACGACTTTTTCCGCCTTGGGCTTAAAACTTTTTTTGCTCGCCACGATTCCCTTTGCCCCAAAATATGCCCCTACGATAACTAAAAGACCTAAAATGGATAAAATAATTTTTCTCATGATGTTGGTTATAATGATGTGGTTTCGATACCGAAATTTCCCTGTACTTTTTTAAGAATACCGATGACAAGTTTTTTTTCCTCCTGTGTAATATCCTGTTCCATCGTATCTATAATCTCCTTGATGACTGGTCGTGTTTTTTGATAGATGGACTTCCCAGTATCTGTCAGAAACACTTCATTGATCCGTTTGTCCTCCGAATTTTGCTTGCGGAATATGTAGTTCTTTTGCTCCATTTTCGAGAGCAGGCGCGCTAAGGAAGATTTGTCGCGATAGGTGAGGAAGGCCAATTCGTTCTGGTTGAGCCCGTCCCGTTCGGTCAGCTTTTTTAACACGATCATCTGTTCCTTGCTCAGATCCAGGCCGTGACGGGCCATGGCCTCGTGCATATGATAGTCCACTATCTTGATGGTCTTGCCGATCCAGGGCCCGATGGAATTCTCAAAATCGATGGTGACCTCTTTTGTTTTCACGCCGCTAAGCTAAGCAAAAACCAAATAGTTGCATATGCAACTATTGTTAAATGTTTATTAAAAACGGCCCGGATGGGCGGGCGGTACTTGGGACCATGCGATAGGGCGAAGAACAGCGAATTGCCGTTAAAACCGCGAATGCTACCGGGTTACCGGGAAAACGAAAGGGCCTAATTTTTTTGCGGCCGCAGTTTGGTATGCACCAGTTGTTCCATATAATCCAGTTTGTCCAGCGCTTTCTCGGTAAAATTGAAAAGACTCAGACAGCGGTCGAGATTCTGGTCCTCATAGGCCACCTTGTAGTAAATGTTGTTGTTGAGGTAATCGGTAAGGGCCCGTATCCCGTGCAGAAAGGGCATCAATATGGCCCCAAGGGGCAGGGAGCTGATCTCGGTCTTTGAAAGAAAGGGCCCGTTCAGGGCAAGTCCTTCCACGAACGCTTCGAACAGTTCGGGCTCAAAGGTGATTTTGTGGTGGTCCCGTTCATCCTCCGGGGCCGTGTTGACAATGGTACGGACGGCATCCCCGAAATCATAATGAAAATGGCCTTTCATCAAGGTGTCCAGATCGATAAGGCAGAGGGCCTTGTCGGTTTCTTTGGAAAAGAGGATGTTATTGAGCTTTGTATCGTTATGGCATACCCTTATCGGCAGGGTGCCACCGTCCATATGTTCCAATTTGGTCAGGGTTTCGGTGGCAAACCCTATGGCCGTTTTGGCCCGGTCCAGTTTGGCCCGGTCCGCTTTGGCAAGTGCTTCATGGAACTGGTCCTTTCTCAGGCTTAGGTCGTGGAAACGGGGAATGGTGTCCACATAATCCGAGACATCCGCCCCTTCAAGGAGCATGTGGAATTTTCCAATGATCCTTCCCGCCTCTTTGGCGATTTCTGGGTTTTCGGTGGTGTTGTGGGCGGTACTTTGATCAATATAGGTCATGAGTCTCCAATATCCCTTCCGCCCTTCGGTTTGATCTTGGTAACATACTTCCCCGTCCCGTGTCTCCACAAGAACGATCTGACTGTAGTCCGAAGCGACCAAATGCCCAAAGGCATGTTTGACATTGTTCATCAGTCCCACGACATTGGTAAAGACCAAGTGGTTCACCCGTTGGAGGATATACAGGGGACTGTGGCCGTCAAGGACCAAAAAAGTGTCGTTGATGTACCCATCGGTGAGCGGTTGCAGCGAATAGTCCTTTGGGGCAATGACGAACCGCGTCAGCAATTCCTGCATTTCCAGGTCGGTGTACTTACTTATGGCCATAGGGGAGCGCTATAGTGTCCCGCTTCCGTTTTTTGCCTCAAACTTTCGACCGCGATCTCGCGATCACTGGAATAGGTCACGCCGAACCATTCGTCGTTCGCCGGAACGACCTTTACCGCAGCGGCACCGTCCTGCAACATTTTTTGGATCGTCTTGGGAATATATAGCTCACTGGTCTTGATCATGTTCTCATCCTCCAAAAATTCACGGAACTCGGTTTCTATGACCTCAAAGATCGAGGGCCGGCAGACCCAAAAGTTCATGCTCGCCAACTCGTCCCCGGTATACTCCAAGCCCGAATCCAAATCGACAACGCGATCGCCCTGTTGTTCCAGTTTTAGGCGTTCATCCACGGAAACGAGATCGTCGCCCTGGGTCATGCAAACGCCCCGGGACACCGTTCCATGTTCCGAAAGGGTATCTTTAAGGGTATAGCCCACCAAGGCGTACTGGTCGTCCGATGGATGCTCGTTGATAAAGGTTGCCGCATTCCTATAGGCCGAAGACCCGTAAAAGTCATCCGCGTTGATCACACAGAAGGGTCCGTCGATTACCTTTCTGGCCGTCCAGACGGCATGGGCGGTGCCCCATGGCTTGGGCCTTTCGCCGGTAAAGGAAACTCCGTCCGGAAGGTCGCTGAGTTCCTGGGCCAGGACATCGAGTTTTATGTTTTTGGGAAGCCGGGGCTCTAAATGTTCCCGTAAAAACGAGACGTTCTCTTTTTTGGTGATGACCACGATATGTTCGAAGCCATATTTTATGGCATCGAACATGGCAAATTCCATAAGGAACTCCCCGTTCGGGCCCAGGTCATCAAATTGTTTCAGTTTTCCATATCGGCTGCCACTTCCCGCGGCCATAAGTAGTAAGGTCATTATCTGTGTATTGCGTTTAAGTTGCAAAAGTAACTTTTTGTGCCAAAAAAATGGGACAATCCCGGAGCACCTCCCAAAAAAAACGCTGTCTGATCCAAAATGGTCCGTTTTTTATTGGTTTCCCAGAGCTTTGATGTTTTAAAACCACAAAAACGCGCTGGACAACGGTTTATTTTTCTTTAGGGGAGGATGGCCCGATCGCGTTGCGCTTTATCGGGGGACCCTCCCAAATGGACGGCCCACCACCATCACCATTTTTGATCTTTGGTTTTCGCGGCGCACTTCCCTTCGTTGCCCTGGCCCGATAACCCTTAAAGCTCTTTTTGGAAGACTTTGCGGCCAACTCAAAAAGAGTATGCTGCAAAGTCAAAAAGAGTATGCAGCGAACTCCTGCGGACATTGCGGCCAAGGTATAAAAAGTATCCGGCTGACTTTAATGATTCACTGGCCATGGGCGTTCCGGGCGAATGCTTGCCGGGACCGGTTTTTCGGCAAAAAGGCGGCCAAGGAAAAAGGGCTATTGCGCCCCGAGCATGGGAAACAGTTTTTTGAGTTCTTCCTCTGAAGGTTGTTTTCCGTATTCGCATATTTCAAATCCTTCCGCATGCCCAATTTTCTCCGAGGCCTTTTCACCGTACCACTTCTCCAAACATTCCCGGGTGGCCTTGTTGGGCTTGTACGACCTCCATGTGGCCAACATCTCCAATCGTTCCTTTTCCCCTTTTGGAACCTTGTCGAGATTGCCGGAGGTCCAGGGGAGCCAATCGAAAAATTGGGATTCATGGGCGGCCATTGCATAAATTTTCTGTTCAAAGACATCGTCGATGGCCACTGCTATGTCGGGTTCGAACGGACTTGGTTTTTGAAAACGGTCCTCGGAATACAGGAAAACGGGATTTTTTTGAAGTGGGGGAACCTCTGGGGCGACGTTGGGCACAATTACCATATAGGCGGCGTCCTGCACCAATACCCCAGTATAGCGGTGGTCGGGGTGATAGTCGTTGGGCCTCGGGGCAATGACCACATCGGCGTCCCATTTCCGGATCTCACGGATGACCTTTAAGCGGTTTTCCAGGGTCGGCATCAGTTCTCCATCGTGGTTGTCCAGCACGGTGTATTCCACACCGAACCGCTTTCCGGCCTCTTGGGCCTCGGCAATCCTGATCTTTGCCAGTTCCCCACCACCCATGGCATAGTGGCCGGCATCACCGTTGGTAAGGGAAACGAACTTTACGTTGTGCCCCATTTGTGAGAACAATAGAGCAGTGCCCCCGGCATCGGAATCACAGTCGTCCGGATGGGCGCCAAATACGATGACATTAACGGGTCTGTCCTGCGCGGCAAGGGCCATCGCAAAGAGCATACAAATAATCCAATTGAAATTTTTCATGTTGTTACGGCTTGGTGGTTATACCATTTTCATGGCGGTGGGGTCCCAGTTTACGGGTTTTTGCTGATGGTAGCTTTCATTGGCCAATAGGGCCGCTCCCGCGGCTCGAAGTCCAAATGTGGCATCTTCGATGATCTTTCCCTTGCCGCGTACGGCCTGGAAAAAATTATAAAAATGATCGTAGTGCCCTCCCTTGTACCCTCTGGGGGCCTCCCAGATGGTTTCCCCTATGTTCAGGGCGGCAGCGCGGGTATCCAAGTTCTGTTTTGCGTACCCTTCCCTTATTTTTTCCTGGGTGGCCTCGGTAAACGCGGTCAGTGAGTAGCCTCCGGGCACCATGCCCAATTTACTCCGGGTCAGGGTAACGGAATTTTGGCCCACTTCCATCTGGCCCTCCGTTCCTACCAGGCGAAAGCCACCGCCACCACCGGAACCGGCGATGAAATTCACACGGAACGAAGCGTTGAAAGCGGCATGGGTATCGGTTTTGGGATAGTCGTAAAAGGTGAGCGTCACATCGGGCACATCGCGCCCGTCGTTCCAATATCGGAGCCCGCCCGTCGATAGGGCGCGGGTTGGTCCGTTGGAACTGATGATGTGGTTCAAGGTGGAAAAGGCATGGACAAAAAGATCCCCGGCGACCCCTGTTCCATAGTCTTTGTAGTTACGCCACCTGAAGAACCGTTTCAATTCATAGGGTACTTTGGGCGCCCTTCCCAAAAAGGTGTCGAAATCAACGGAATCTGGAGAGGCATCAGGTGGGATGGGGTATTGCCAGGCCCCTTCGGCCGAATAGCGGTCGTTGTACATGTCCAACATCACGATATCCCCAATGGCCCCGTCCTCGTACAATTGCTTGGCTTTTTCATTTCCCAGGGAAGACATGCCCTGGCTCCCCACCTGGCATACCCTGCCCGTGGATTTTTGGGCGGCAATGATCTCCTGGCCCTCCTCAAAATGCTGTACCATGGGCTTTTCGCAATAAACGGCCTTGCCGGCCTTCATGGCGTCAATGGTAATTTTTTTGTGCCAGTGGTCGGGGGTGGCCACGATCACGGCATCGATATCCTTTCTTTCCAAAAGTTTTCGATAGTCGCGGGTAGTAAAAACGGCATCGCCCCAAAGTTCCTTGGCACGATCCAAACGTCCGGAATAAAGGTCACAGGCAGCGACCAGTTTCACCCCGGCGACCTGTAGGGCGGCCCGGGTGTCGTAAATACCCTGAATGCCCGCCCCTATCAGTCCCAGATTGATCTGATCGTTCGCCGCATAGACCGATGGATCATAGTCCCTGGAAAGCAACAGCCTTTGCCCCTGGGAAGATCCGAAAACGTAAGGCGCCGAAGTCAAGGCCGCGGACCCCAAGGTCGCTTTTTTTAGGAACAATCTTCTGGAATTATTCTCTTTCATATAGTGAAGTTTATGGGTTGCATTAAAACGGATATCAAGTTACGTTTTTTTCCGAACAGGAAGCAAGGAGTTGGGAAAATGTAACATAAAGCGGGGTGGAATTAAATCTCAAACAATCGACACCGGCCCAAGGTCTTGTTTTGACGGCGGTGGTACAGAAAGGATTTTCATGGGAAGGGTGCACTTTACCCATTCGGAGCTCGTATGGAATCTCTGGTTTTTCATGTTTTTGCCCGCTAGTGATGTACCGGGCGTTTGGCATTTTGGAGGGGCAACACGGCTTGGATTATTGAAAGAAGCGATGGACCGGCCTCGTGGCTTGTAGCTCAAAGCAGGCAGTTTCCAAGCTTTGCGTAGCGATTAATCGAAAAGCTTTGTTATCTTTGCAGCGTTGTGTTGTGACTCGGGCCCAAAAAGCCGGAGCCAATGAAAGGCTTTCCAAGTTGGAAGGCTTTTTTTTTGTCTCTCATTTTCTTCTTGAATACCCATGATGAACGCGCACGCCCTATCTGTTATACGGGAGGGAATGTCTTCAGATATCCTTGAACATTCCCCCAAAAATATCGTAAATTTAGGGAAGCAATCAAAGCAAATCATTTATGCCGCTATACCATAAATTGGGAAAGGTCCCCTCTAAACGTCATACCATTTTTAAGAAAGAAGATGGTACGCTCCATTATGAACAATTGTTTGGCACAGTTGGCTTTGATGGGATGTCGTCATTGATGTACCATTTGCACCGCCCCACCCAGGTCAAGGCAGTGGGGAAAACCCTCGATCTCGCCCCAAGGGCTGTTGTGGAACACAACATAAAGTCAAGATTGTTCAAGGGGTTTGATGTTAAGCCGGTCGATGACTATCTCGACGGCAGAAAGGTGATCCTGTTCAATTCGGATGTCCATGTGGGCCTGGCCGCTCCCAAAAAATCCATGACGGATTACTTTTACAAGAACACCGATGCGGATGAACTGCTGTTCGTGCACCAGGGAACCGGAACCCTAAAAACCCTGTTGGGGGAAATTCCCTTTGAGTATGGGGATTATTTGTTGATTCCCAGGGGGATGATCTATCAAATCGAATTCGATACCGGGGAAAACCGTTTGTTGGTCACGGAAAGCTACCATCCGATCTATACCCCAAAACGTTATCGCAATTGGTTCGGACAACATCTGGAACATTCGCCATTCTGCGAGCGGGACTTCAAGCTACCACGGAATTTACGGACCCATGACGAAAAAGGGGAGTTTTTGATAAAGGTGAAAAAACAGGGGCAGTTGCACCACCTGATCTACGCCACGCATCCTTTTGATATCGTGGGTTGGGACGGCTACAACTTTCCCTACGGATTTTCGATCCATAACTTTGAACCGATTACCGGACGGGTCCACCAGCCGCCTCCGGTACACCAGACCTTTGAGACGGGGGCATTTGTGGTTTGTTCGTTCTGTCCCAGATTGTACGACTACCACCCGCAGGCCATTCCGGCGCCCTATAACCACTCCAATATCGATTCCGATGAGGTGCTTTATTATGTGGATGGGGATTTTATGAGCCGGAAAAGTGTCGATAAGGGCCATATTTCCCTGCATCCGGCAGGAATACCGCACGGCCCCCACCCCGGGACCTATGAGGCCAGTATCGGCAAGTCCAAGACCGAGGAACTGGCCGTGATGATCGATACCTTCAAACCCCTGAAGCTGACACAGGCCGCTTTGGATATCGATGATGGGGTGTATTACCGATCTTGGTCGGAGTAGCCCTGTCGCTTTAAGGGACCAGGGCCAAGGGTCTTGACCCTTGCTTCAAGCCAATCGATGCATTATGGAATGCGCCAAACTGGCGGCGAGCTTTGCCGTACGGCCTTCGATATCGTATGCCGGGTTCATTTCGGCCAGGTCGATGGCAATCAACTTTTTTGAATCCATGATAGTGTTCAGGCATTTCAATACGATATCCGGAGAAAAACCCATGGGCGACGCGGCACTGACCCCGGGGGCATAGGCCGATGAAAACCCGTCCAGGTCGATGGTAGTGTAGACATGGTCGACGGTAGCTGTGAATTGCTGCACTTCAGCCAGCAAGCTCTCTGAATTTGAAAGACTGAAGGCTTCCCTTTCCACATAGCGTACCCCCAGTTTCTTTGCCGTTTGGTACAGTTGTTTGTGGTTGGCATCTTTCCGGATGCCCAGGCACAGGTACTGGAAGTCCGTACCGGCCTCTTCGCAGTCCCGGGCAATTTGATAAAACGGAGTGCCCGAGTTGTTTCCCCCGGTATTCGGGCGCAGGTCGAAATGCGCATCGAAATTGATGATACCTATCGATTGCTCGGGGCCGAGGTAATTTCTAATTCCATTAAAGTGGCCATAGGCCATATCGTGCCCGCCACCTAAAAGAATGGGGAAGGTCTTCCGCTCCAAGATGCTGGAAACGCATCCGGCCAATTGAATCTGGGCCCCTTCCATATCCCCATCGCTGCAGGCAATCGTGCCCACATCCAAAAGCAGGGCCTCTTCGGGCAGGTGGTTCGGCATTTTGCCCAGGGCCTTTCGAATGGCCCCGGGGCCAGCGGCCGCCCCGATCCTGCCCTGGTTTCTTTTGACCCCTTCGTCGCAGGCATAGCCCAAGAGGGCAAAGCGCATTTTGTCCGCCCTTTGGATTTCCTCTTTTTCAAGGTTTAGGCATTCCACCTTTTCGTGGAGATAAAGCGCTTGATCGGATTTCCTCCCGCTCCAAATCCCGGGGTCAGGTCTTAAATAATGGTCCAATGGCATGTTCTGGTTTTATGTGTTGTGCCTTGTTGCGGCAATATATGATCTTGGGGTGACCCCCGTGTACTTCTTGAACGAAGTGGAAAAGTACTGCGATGAGCCATACCCCAGGTCAAAAGCGACTTGGGTGATGGTATGTTTGGACAAGAGCTCCGATTTGGCCCGATCTATTTTTAAACGGTTGATGTATTCTTTCGGGGGAATGCCCTTCTGTTTTTTGAACCATTCCTTAAAATAGGTCAGGGAAAGATCGACGAGCGAGGCCAGCTCGTCGACAAAAATGGTTCGCTCCATATGTTCCTGGATAAAATCATCTATTAGCTTCACCCGATCTGTGGGCGGTGCCTTTCCCTGGTTTTCCGCAATGGTATGGGTATTCAATAGCAATTGAAGAAGCAGTTGATTGGTCCGCAGTTCGCCCAAAACGCTTTGGGGTTTTTGCAGTTCCAGCTCCAGTTTTTTCAAGATCGACTTCAATTTAAGGGAACCTTTGAAGGCAAGATGGGAATTGCGGATCAAACTTTGCAGCAAAACATCGGATTGTTCTGCCGGCAGGTGGCAAAGGGGGCCTTTTTTCTGTTCCAGGGATATCTGTAACCAGTACAGTTCCCCCTTGTCCTCTGGGTACATTCCGGTACTATGCGCGGTATCCGGTGCGATGATCAGGATGTCGTTCCCCCTCAGTTCATAAAGGGCCTCGTTTATGGCATAAAACTGCTTTCCCTTTAAAAAATAGCATATTTCCAAGGTTTTAAAGTGAATGTGGTCCTTAAGCCCCGGCCTTACACTGTTATATTTGTAATGTCCAAATTGGGAAACTCTCGGGATGCCCCGATTTTTTAACGCAAAGACCTTCCGCTCCTTTGTTTGCATACACAGGGTATTTGTTTAAAAAAATAAGGTACGACTATTTTGGAAGATTTAAGGTTCCTTTGGCGGTAAACTTGTAAAAAAGTAAAAACCATGAAAGACAAATTTTTGAACGTCGGATTTTCACATCTCGAGACCTTGGTTTCTGTAGAGGAGGTGGAAAAATTGCGGATCGCATACGATGCCCTTTTAAATGATAAAGAGCGGACGGCCCACCTGAGGAGCGATCTTTCCGGAGGGGAAACCAAAAGGGATACCGTGGAAAAGATCACACAGATCATGAGGCCCGGTACCATTGCGCCCGAACTCCTTGAAAGTATCGCGTACAGGAAAGCCCTATCTTGGGCCAAAGATCTATTGGGGGATGATATGGAGCTCGACTTTGATATGTTGATCAACAAAGCGCCCTTTACCGATACCCCTACACCTTGGCACCAGGATGCGGCCTATTGGATCAAAATGCCCGATAAGCGATCGGTAAGTTGTTGGATCGCTCTGGACGATGTATATGAGGACAATGGCTGTATGTGGTTCGTTCCAAGGGAGGGAGATATGGAAATTAGGGCCCACAAGGCCCTGCCCAATGGCGGTGCCCTGTATTGCGACCTTGCCACGGCGGACAAGGCAGTGGCCGTTCCCTTAAGGCCGGGGGGCTGCACCTTTCATGATGGTTTTACGCTCCACTTCAGCAAAGGAAACAGTACCCAGGGCCAACGGCGGGCATTGATCCTGAACTTTAGGCCCAACAAAATGATCGCCCTAGAACGGGAGCAGGGCATTGACCATACGGGAGATAGAAAGGTCAGACAAAAAAAGCGGTCTTAATGGAATTAAAGTTGTTTTACCCCCGCTGGGGAAGTGCCGATGTGGCCTGGACCGTGTTCTTGGATAAAGTAAAGAAGAGCGGGTATCAGGGGGTGGAACTGGGACTTCCCATAGAGAACAAGGAGCGGAAAGAGGTACTTTCCGTATTGGCGGATTTTGAAATGGACCTTGTCGGCCAACATTGGGAAACCAAGGAAGTCGATTTCCAAAAACACAGGGAGCAGTACAAAAGGCACCTTTACAATCTTGTAGAATCGGACCCATTGCTTGTGAACACGCATACGGGGATGGATTTTTTCTCTTTTGGCCAGAACGTGGAACTGATCGAACTGGCCGAAATGATCGAACAGGAAACAAGGGTACCGATAGTGCATGAAACGCACCGATCCAGGTTTGCCTTTGCCGCACATACCTGTCATGCTTATTTGAAGGAGCTGCCATTTCTGAAGCTCACAGCGGATTTTGCGCATTGGACCTGCGTGGCGGAATCCCTGTTGGGGAACCAGGAAGCAGCGGTTAAAAAGGCCATTGAACATACCCATCACATCCATATGCGGGTGGGGTCGTCCCAAAGTTCGCAGGTATTGGACCCCCGGGATACCAACTATGCCCATGAATTGGATCAGTTCACCCAGTGGTGGTTGGCCATGCTCGAAAACGCCAGGGGCCAAAACCGGTCCTTTATGACCCTGGTCCCGGAACAAGGCCCTTTCCCTTATGGTCTATACCACAAGAATACCACAGACCCCATGGAAGATCAATGGGCGGTAAACGAATTCATCAAAGACAAGGTGTTGGGGGAATGGGGGAGATCGCAAGCGGGACAAGATTAGAACAGCCCATCCAATAACCCATTCTCTACCAGATGGGGCAGGGTAACCCGTAGTTCCGGGCTGCGTTCCATTTCCCTTCGGATGGCGAACAAGGCCGCCTTGTTCCTGGCCCAGCTCCTTCTCGAAATCCCATTGTTCACATCGTAGAAAAGCATGTTTTTCAATCGTTTGGACGCTTCCGTAGACCCGTCGAGCACTAGTCCGAAGCCCCCGTTCACCACTTCGCCCCAGCCCACGCCACCGCCATTATGGATGGAGACCCAGGTGGCCCCCCGAAAGCTATCACCGATCACATTGTGGATGGCCATATCAGCGGTGAATTTGCTGCCATCGTAGATGTTGCTGGTTTCCCGAAAAGGGGAATCGGTGCCACCTACATCGTGATGGTCCCGGCCGAGCACCACCGGTGCCGATAGTTCTCCGGATGCTACGGCCTGATTGAAGGCCTCCGCTATTTTTGCACGGCCTTCCGCATCGGCATACAGGATCCTCGCCTGCGAACCGACGACCAATTCGTTCTGTTCGGCCTCTCGGATCCATTGGATATTGTCCTGCATTTGCTGTAGGATCTCTTCCGGGACATGTCGCTTTATTTCTTCCATTGCCCGGAGTGCCAATGCATCCGTTTTTTTGAGGTCTTCCGGTTTTCCAGAGGTACATACCCAACGGAAGGGCCCAAAACCATAGTCAAAGCACATCGGCCCCAAAATGTCCTGTACATACGAGGGATATTTGAAGTCGATTTGATTTTCGGCCATGACGTCCGCTCCGGCCCGGGAAGCCTCCAATAAAAAGGCATTGCCGTAATCGAAGAAGTACGTGCCCTTGGCCGCGTGCCCGTTGATGGCCTTGGCCTGCCTTCGCAAGGATTCCTGCACTTGTTTTTTGAAGGTTTCCGGATCCGCGCCCATCAACGCATTCGATTCTGAAAAGCTCAGGCCATGGGGGTAGTACCCTCCCGCCCAGGGGTTGTGCAGCGAAGTTTGATCGGAGCCCAGGTGCACAAAGATTCCCGCTTCATCAAATTTTTCCCATACGGCCACGATGTTTCCGATAAACGCCAGGGAAACCGTTTCTTCCCGTAGGACCGCTTTTTTGGTCCGGGCGACCAGGGCATCCAAATCGTCGATCAACTCATCCACCCAGCCCTGTTCATATCGTTTGGTCGCGGCCGCAGGATTCACTTCGGCACAGACCGTGATGCATCCCGCGATGTTTCCGGCCTTGGGTTGGGCACCGCTCATTCCTCCCAGGCCCGCGGTCAGAAATACTTTTCCCTTGGGATGTTCCCCGGGCGGCAAAACCTTACGGAAGGCATTCATCACCGTAATGGCCGTTCCGTGCACAATGCCCTGGGGACCGATGTACATATAGGAACCCGCGGTCATTTGGCCATATTGCGTGACCCCCAGCGCATTGTATTTTTCCCAATCGTCCGGTTTGGAATAGTTCGGGACCATCATACCGTTGGTGACCACCACCCTGGGTGCTTCCTTGGATGAAGGAAAGAGGCCCATGGGGTGCCCGGAATAGATATGCAGGGTCTGTTCCCCGGTCATTGTGGCCAGATAGCGCATGGTGAGCAAATACTGGGCCCAATTTTGGAATACGGCCCCATTACCGCCATAGGTGATCAATTCTTCCGGATGCTGTGCCACGGCCGGATCCAGGTTGTTCTGGATCATCAACATAATGGCCGCTGTTTGGGATGTTTTTGCCGGATACGCGCTTATGGGCCGTGCGTACATGCGGTACCGGGGTTTGAAGCGGTACATGTAGATTCTTCCAAAAGCCTGTAGTTCCTGGGCGAATTCCGGGGCAAGTTCAGCATGCCAGTCCACAGGAAAGTAGCGCAACGCATTCCGGAGCGCTAATTTTTTTTCTTCCACGGAAAGGATGTCCTTGCGCTTTGGGGCGTGGTTGGCATCGGGTAGATATTCCCTTTTTTTGGGGAGTACCACCGGGATGCCCTGTAGTATTTGCGATTTAAAATCCATTTGAAACTGTTAATGCTTATGTCGGTCAAAAACCAATTCCCCATTTTTCCACACCATGCAAGGTTTCAGATTTCCCTGATTGTACAAGATCTCATTGTAGTGATGGGTGTGGAACACGCTGAAATCGGCCAAATACCCGGTTTCCAGTCGACCCCGATCTCCAAGATTGAGGGCCGCAGCGGCCCGGTAGGTAATTCCCGCCAGAACCTCGGCGTTGGTCAGTTTTTCAAAGGCGCCCAGGACAGCGGCCTGGGTCAACAGATCTCCCATTGGCGCGGAGCCCGGGTTGTGGTCACTGGCAATGGCCAGGGCCCCACCGGCGTCCAAAATCTTGCGTGCCGGGGCAAAATTACAGCCCAGACCCAATGAGGCACCGGGCAGAGCGATAGCGATAACGTTGCTTTGTACCAATAGCTCGATCTCCCTTTCAGTGCTCGCCTCCAGATGGTCGGCGCTTATTGCATTGAACTGTGCGGCCACCCCACTGCCCCCGGTCGAGAATTGATCGGCGTGTACGCAAATATCGAACCCCATTTCCTTGGCCTTTTGGAGGTAGGGCGCGATCTCTTCCGGCGAAAAGGCACTTTCCTCAATAAAGGTATCGATACGGTTCGATAGGCCGTCCGCTTTCAGTTTGGGGAGAAGTTGGGTGCTTATTTCGAATAGGTACTGAGCGGCACTTCCGTTGTAATCTTTGGGCAGGATGTGGGCTGCCAGACAAGTAGGGATCAAGTCGACGGACACTTCCCCATTGGCCTGTTGGATCGCATACAACATTTTGAGCTCTTCCTCCACTGAGAGGCCATAACCACTTTTGACCTCCAGGGTGGTCACCCCATTTTTGAGATGCCGGTTGGCCCTTTTTACCACTCCCTTCACCAATTGCGGAGCACTGGTCTTCCTGGTCTGGGTCACGGTATCCCAGATACCCCCACCGGTTTCCGCTATTTCCAGGTAGGTCTTGCCGGAGTTTCGCAGCGCATAGTCGTTGGCCCGGGAGCCTCCAAAGCAAATATGGGTATGGGCATCGATCAGGCCGGGGATACAACTGTGGTTCCCTTCAAGGTACCTAACTCCAACGGTTTTCCAGCGGTCCCGTAGGGCATCGAATTTTCCAATGGCCCGGATCTTTTCACCTTCCACCAAAATTCCGCCTTCCTCGACAAGGGGCAGTTGGTCATCTGAAATGGGTCCCTTGAGCGATAGCCCGGTCATGGGGAGAATTTGTCGGAAGGGGCCTATGAGTGTTTTTTTGTTCATGGAATCAATATACTTCAAATTCACTGGAATACGGGGTCTCCAGTGCTATTTTCTCTTTTTTCCGGACCCTGTCGATAAGCTGGATCAGGATGCGGTCCTTGATCATCACTATTCCGGTCTCAATGTCATCCGCAAAAACGCGGTCCTTATCCGCAAAGGGTACTTTTTTACGGATTTCTTTATGGATCTCATCAAGAAAAACCCCCGATTTCATGGGTTTTCTATATTCAAAGGCCTGGGCGGCCGTCAGCAGCTCAATGGCCAATATTTTCTCGACGTTTCCCAGGACCTGCAGGGCTTTTCTTCCCCCAATGGAGCCCATGCTCACGTGGTCTTCCTGTCCCATGGAGGTCGGAATACTATCGGCGCTTGAGGGAAAGCACAAGCCCTTATTTTCACTGGCGAGGGCCGCTGTGGTGTATTGCAAGATCATATAGCCGGAGTTGATGCCCGTGTCCTCCATCAGCAGTTTGGGGACCCCAGGACTGTTGCCCTCCAAGGCTAGGTAAATGCGCCTATCGGAAATATTTCCGATTTCAGATGCTGCCAGACAAGCGTAGTCCAGGGCCATGGCCAGGGGCTGTCCGTGAAAGTTGCCACCGCTTATGGTAAGGGTATTGTCGATGATCACCGGATTGTCGGTAACCGCGTTGAGCTCAATTTCCAATAGTTCTTTTAAATGCAGCCAGGCATTTCGGGAGGCACCGTGCACTTGGGGAATGCAACGCAGGGAATAGGGGTCCTGTACCCGCTCGCAATCGATGTGGTCTTCCATGATCTCGGACCCTTTTAATAGTTTTTTTACCCTTTGGGCGACATGCACGTTCCCTTTGAAAGGCCGGAGGGCGTGCAGTTCATTGTAGAAGGGTTTTACCGATCCCTGCAGCCCCTCGATCATCATCGCACCAATAATATCGGCCTGGGCGAGACAGCTATGCAATTTCTCAATGACCTTGACCGCGTGCGCTGCTATGAATTGGGTGCCGTTGATCAGGGCCAATCCCTCTTTCGGGCCCAGTTCTATGGGCTCCATTCCAAACTTTTGGAGTATTTCCAGGGTATCCACGACCTTATTTTTGTAGCGGACCTTACCCAATCCGATCAGGGGCAGGAACAGATGGGAAAGGGGTGCAAGATCACCGGAGGCCCCTACCGACCCCTGACAGGGCACCATGGGAACAACCTCGTTTTCGAGATGCCAGAGGATACGGTCCAAGGTGGTTTCGGCAATCCCGGAATAGCCTTTGGCAAGGGCATGGAGCTTTAGGATCAACATCAACTTAGCCAGTTCCCCATCGATTGGAGGACCGACCCCGACGCTGTGGCTTTTTAAGATGTTGACCTGTAAGATCTGCGCTTCGGATTTGGAGATCTTGGTCGTACACAAAGGCCCAAAACCCGTATTGATACCGTATACCGGATGACCGTTTTCAACAATTTTTTGAACGGCCTTCCAACTGTCGGTCACTTTTTCCCTGATGGATGCCGATAGCTTAAGCTCTGTTTTTCCGGCCGCGATTGCCAAAGCGGTACCTGCGGTAAGCCAATCTTCCCCGAAATTAAAAGTCTTTGGTGCCATAACCATTTGGAACATTTTGTCAGAACAAAATTATTAATTACTTTTAATAACCACCAATATCAATTTTGTACACATTTAATAACTATGGGTTATCAGTTAGAATTTCGACATTTCAAATATTTCTTGGCCGTGGCCGAAGAACTGCACTACCGTAGGGCCGCGGAAAAATTGTTTATCTCGCAGCCTGGCCTGAGCCGACAGATCAAACAAATGGAGGAGATTTTGGAGGTCCAGTTATTTATCCGAAGCAAAAAAAAGGTGGCACTTACCACCGCGGGGGAATACCTTAAAGGGGAAGTGGAATATTTGCTCAACCATGTGGAGTTGGTAAAGAAGCAGCTCACGCTGACCGGTCGGGGACATTCCGGGGAGCTTCGGATCGGGTTTCTGGGATCGGCGATACAAAATGTGGTACCTACCTTACTGCTGCGACTCAAAGACAGTCATTTGGGAATAAAGACCAGCCTGGAAGAGCTGAGCAACAATGCCCAGGTCAATGCCATCGTCAAGGATCGGCTTGACCTTGGTTTTGTGCGTTTGGCGCGGGTACCCAAAGGCGTCCATATCAGACCGGTATTTGAAGATACCTTTTCGGTGGTACTCCCCAAAGACCATCCCTTGGACGAAACAAGCTTTAAAGGCATCGACCAACTGTCCGAGGAGGACTTCATACTGTTCTCACAGGATTACAGTCCGTTGTATTTTACGACGGTGATGAGCATTTGTGAGGACGCCGGTTTTTCGCCCAAGGTCTCGCACAAATCGGTTCATGCCCAGACCATTTTTAAATTGGTCGAGAACCATTTGGGCATCGCCCTGGTACCCACAGCGCTGCAACATGGATTTCAAATGGACGTAAAATTTATAGCGCTCACAAAAATTCCACAGCGAGCGGTCCTATCCGTAATTTGGAAGGAGGACAATCGAAACCCGGCCCTGGCCCGATGTATGGATCTGCTCTTGGATCAGGCTCACTAATGTGCAAAACCTTAAATTTGAAATCTTAATTCGATGCCAATGATTTTTGACCTTATAAAAAACAGGCGCTCGGTCTTTCCGGCGCAGTACAACGGTAAACCTATCGCAAGGGCCGATATAGAACGAATCCTGGAAGCGGCCAACTGGGCGCCTACCCATAAAAAGACCGAGCCCTGGCGGTTCAGGGTATTGCAGGGGGAATCACAGGCCAAGTTGGGTCTCTTTCTATCGCTGAAATATATGGAGCACGAGCCCAAACCAAAGCAGTTCAAGATCGAGAAACTCATAGAAAACCCAAAAAAAGCGGGCGCCATCATCGCCATTTGCATGCAGCGCGACCCTTTGGAAAGCCTTCCCGAATGGGAAGAGATTGCCGCTACGGCGATGGCCGTGCAGAACATGTGGCTCTGCTGCACCGAGATGGGTATCGGCTGCTATTGGAGCTCGCCCGGACTGGTTGCCCATATGGATGATTTCTTTGACCTGAACAAAGGGGAAAGATGCTTGGGCTTTTTCTATATGGGACATTTCGATGGGGAACTTCCCGAAGTGTCCCGGGGACCTTTGGAAGCCAAGGTGGCCTGGTTGGACGAATAGATCGGGCGGCTCAGTAAAAAATAGGAAACAAAGCGGTCCTATACTCCCACAAGGTGGACAGAAAAAGTACCAAATAGGCCCCGGTCACCAGAAATTTCAGGAAGGTCCCGGTAAGGAACCCCAAAAAAGACCCGAACGCGGCCTTGGTCGCCGTTTTTTGATCCGCCTTGTTCAAAAGTTCTCCCACAAAGGCACCTATAAAAGGCCAGACGACTATACCGATGGGCCCCAAGATGGGAAAAAACAAGGCCACTAACAAACCAATGGTCGTGCCGATCATTCCCGCTTTGCTACCGCCGAACTTTTTGGTGCCCACAGCTGGGATTACATAATCCAGAGCAAAGACGATCAAAGCAATTCCGGCAGTGATTCCCAGGAACCACCAGTCATCTGGCACAGCGGCCGTAAGGTGCAACAACAGCAATCCCGCCCAACTGATCGGCGGTCCGGGCAATACGGGCAGAAAACTCCCCAAGACCCCCACTAGCATCAATACAAACCCGAGAATCAGTAAGACAATGTCCATAATAAGCTTCTTTGTGGTTTGACGAAGATACTACCGATTTGTTACATTTTTTGGGGCCGTGCCCCGTTCTTTTAAATTTTTTAACTAATTTTTTAGTTTAAACTAAAAAATTAGTTATATATTTGTTGTCATACACAACTAAAAACATAGTTAAATGAAACAATTGACCAAGGCAGAGGAAGAGATCATGCAGGTGCTGTGGCAGTTGCAGCAATGCAATGTGGCCGCCATCATCGAAAAACTTCCAGCACCGAAACCTGCCTATAATACCGTTTCGACCATTGTACGCATTTTGGAAAGCAAGGGGTTCGTGGGCCATGAAAAAGAGGGGAAGGGGCACGTGTACCATCCATTGGTCCAGAAGTCCGATTACAGCAACCAATCGATCAACAAATTGGTCGATGGCTATTTTCAAGGATCCTTCAAGAGTATGGTCTCCTTCTTTATGAAAAAGAACGATATGGGCCTTTCCGAATTGGAATCCATTTTAAAAGAAATCAAAAAAGACGAAAAATGATCCAGTATATCCTAGAGTGCATGGCCTTTCAATTGGTGTTCCTCGTCATTTACGACCTATGGTTGAAGGGGGAGACCTTTTTCCAGTGGAACCGGCTATACCTGATCGCAACCTATGTGCTGTCGCTGGTACTGCCCTGGGTAAAAATCGAGGCCTTCAGAACGGCCGTGCCCGAAAAATACGCCGTATATCCGGAGTTCCTATGGCAGTTGGACCAAACAACGGCAGGAGTGACGGCCAGCGGAGGTTCGTTTTTCCAACTTTCCTGGCAACAGGGACTGCTGATCGTTGGGATGTCCGCCGCGGCCCTTTCCTTCGGCTATAAGCTATATCAAATACACCGGCTGCGCACAAAGGGACAAGTGCATTACTTTGCGGATTTTACCCGTGTGGTCATCAAAAACAGCAATCTTGCCTTTTCTTTCTTCAAATCTATTTTTTTGGGAGACCGGGTTTTGGAGAACGAGCACCAGAACATCATCGCGCACGAAATGGTACATATCAGGCAAAGGCATTCCTATGACCTGCTCTTTTTTGAACTGATGCGCATTGTGGGCTGGTTCAATCCGCTGGTCTATGTATACCAGGCCAGGGTATCCGAACTACATGAATTTATAGCAGACGCCCAGGTGGCCAAGACCGATAAAAAGGGGCAGTACCAGATGCTGTTGTCGCAAGTGTTCCAAACACAGCAAATCTCCTTTATCAATCAATTTTTTAAATCTTCCCTGATCAAAAAACGAATTGTCATGTTACAGAAATCCAAATCAAAAAAGGTCTTGCAGTTAAAGTATTTACTATTGCTTCCCGTACTTATGGGCATGCTCTTCTATTCTTCCTGTCAAAATGAAGGGAGTACCGTTCCCGTGGACACCATTACCGTTGGAAACATAGAGCAGCTCACCGTTGCGGAGGAACAACAGGTTTTTGATAGGTTGACGGAGCTTTCGGAAGGCACCGGGGATTGGCAGCTCTTTGTGAAGGACAAAAACTCGACCATGAAATTCATACCCTCGGGCAACGGTTCCTATATCACCGGTCCCAACAATGAAAAAATACCTGCCCGCTTGGCCATCGATTCCAAATTGGAGGGCTTCGACGATATGTCCGATTCCAAAGGGTATTATGTGGATGCGGACAAATACTCGACCGCCAAGTATGTCGAGCTTTCCAGGGAACGGGAAGGACTGATAAAGGCCGGAAAATCGAAAGGTTTGGAACTATCCAGGTTGGACGCGCAGTTGGAAGTGCTTCGAGAACAAATTTTGCGCAACAACGAGGGTGTTGTCCCCTTTGCGTGGGTTGAGGAAGTTCCTGTTTTCCCGGGCTGCGAAAATGAGACCGACAAACGGGCCTGTTTCAACGAAAAGATGCAACGGCATATCAGCAAAAACTTCAGATATCCGCAAGAAGCACAGGAAAAAGGGATCCAGGGAAGGGTGAACACCATGTTTACCATTTCCAAGGATGGCTCGATTCCAAAGATTACCTTACGCGGCCCGGACAAACTATTGGAAGACGAGGTGGAGCGGATCATTTCAAGGCTGCCCCGGATGATTCCTGGCAAGTATCGGGGCGAGTCGGTGGACGTTCCCTATTCCATTCCCGTTACCTTTAAACTGCAGTAAAGGTTTGAGACCCTTTTTCTCAGTACTGTTCTTGCTCTTCGCGGTACGGGCCGGGGCACAGACCCGAGCTGAAGCCATAGCCGATAGTCTGTACGCCACTGGCGATTACATCCATGCCATCAACGCCTATTCCAAAGTGGGGAATAGGGCTTCGGGCTTGCAGATCGCCCGGGCGTACAAGGCCGTGGGGAATTACGATAAGGCCATCAAACAGTACGAGGCCCTGGCAGCGGGGAATATCGATTTGCAAGTGGTGCGGTTCGAACTGGGCAGACTGTATTCGAAGACCAAACGGACCCACCAGGCCCGGGAACTCTTTTTGTCCCTTTCCCAGAACAATGCCGATAATCCCGAGTACCATTACCACCTCGGGGCGGCCTATCAGGATCTGGGAAGGACGCGGGAAAGCATTTCCAGCTACAAAAAAGCGGTCGCCCTGGACAGAACCCACCTTCGGAGCCTCTTCCGCCTGGGAAAGTATTACGTGGCCCAAAGGGAGAAAGATTCCGCCCTTAGCTTTGTAGACCAAGGGTTGGAATTTTATGCGGACGACGTTTCCCTTATCAACCTCAAGGCCCTGGCCTATTACAACAACGACCAATATGGAAAGGCACTTCCATTTTTTGAACGCTTGGTGGAACTTGGGGAACAAAAGCAATATATTTATGAGAAGTTGGCCTTTTGCTATTTCAAGAGTTGGGAATTCGAAAAGGCCAAAACGACCTATAAAGTTGTTTTGGTGATGGACCCCGACAATGCCGAGGCACATTTTAATCTGGGGCAGGTTTTTTGGAAAGAGGAACAGCTGGATAGTGTGCGGTTCCACGTCAAGAGATCGATAGAGTTGCAGGACCCCATTCTCAGTCGGGAATACGATGCCCTGGCCCGCCTGGCGAGGCAGGAAAACGACCTGAAGTCGGCCTTTGAATATTACAAGCTGGCCTATGCGGAGGATACCTCCAACTATTTGATATATTTCAATATGTGCACCGTAGCGGACCAATACCTCACGGATCCCCAACGGAAATTGGATTACTATGGGAGCTTCATCGAGAAGTTTGGCAGAAAAAAGCCCTATTGCTCCGAATTTTCGCAAAGGCGCATCACGGAATTGAGGGAGGAAATACACTTCGTCCAGGAATAATCCGCTTTATGGATCCATTTATACGAGCGTGTACCATTTTGTGGGTCCGCTGCGATGGGTGCCCTAGGGATGTTGTCCGAAATGTCCTTAAAAAATCGTAAATTCCGCCCAGAATTCCGGCTTCATGAGGCATCTTCCCGTTTTGTGTTTTCTGAGCTTGCTGACCTCCTGCAATTGGTTCGCTTCCAAAGAAGCAAAAACGCAGGAACTGGTCAATCGGGAAATGCGCGAGATCGACTGGAACGATGTGGACAACTACCCCCTTTTTGAAAATTGCGATGAAACCCTTACCAAAACGGGCCAACGGGAATGTTTTGAGCGGGAGCTGTTGGAGCACTGTGGCAAAACCCTAAGGGAATTCGATTATGAGTTCGAAGAAGGGACCAATACCACCATACAGGTCGATTTTTTGGTCGACCAAAATGGCCATATATCGATCCTGGACATAGAAAAAGATGGGTCGATCGACAATCAAATGCCCGAGTTCGACCAAATTGTGGCGGAAAGCCTCAAAAATTTGCCGACTTTGGCCCCAGCTTTGAAAAGGGGAATGCCCGTGAAGGCAAAGTTTCGCATTCCCATCGTTTTTAACACAAAATAGCGCGCGTTTGGCTACTGAAAAAATTATTTTGGGAATAGATCCCGGGACCACCATCATGGGCTTTGGCCTGATCCGGGTGGCGGACAGGAAAATGCACTTCCTTCAAATGAACGAACTATTGCTCAAAAAGTACAAGGATCCCTATACCAAACTGAAGTTGATCTTTGAGCGAACGATCGAACTGATCGACACCTACCACCCCGACGAGATAGCCATTGAGGCACCGTTTTATGGCAAGAACGTGCAATCGATGCTGAAATTGGGCCGGGCACAGGGAGTGGCTATGGCCGCCGGGCTCTCCCGTCAGATCCCCATCACAGAGTACCTTCCCAAAAAGATAAAGATGTCCATTACAGGGAATGGAAATGCCAGTAAGGAACAGGTGGCCAAAATGCTGCAGGGGGTGCTGGGACTCAAATCCCTCCCCAAGAACCTGGACAGTACCGACGGACTGGCCGCTGCGGTATGCCATTTTTACAACGCGGGCAGGGTTGAAATGGGAAAGAGCTATTCCGGATGGGCGGCTTTTGTGAAGCAGAATGATGGAAGGGTCGAGGAGTAGTAGGCAGTGCTCAGTAGGCAATGTTCGGTAGACAGCAATAAAGCAATTATGAAATTTCAAGACCTGTTGGCGTATCAAAAATCATTTGATTTGGCGATGAAGATTTTTGAAGTGTCCAAATCGTTCCCTAAAGAAGAAACCTATTCTTTGATGGACCAGGTCCGTAGGGCTTCCCGAAGCGTATGTGTTAACATTGCGGAAGCCTATCGGAAATATAGCTACCCCAAACATTTTATTAGTAAATTGACAGATTGCGATTCCGAAAATTCGGAAACGCAGGGTTGGCTCGAATTTGCTTTGGCACGCAAATACATTGATAAGACTGTTTTTGATGCACTCACCCAACAAAGCGAAGAGGTTGGGAAGCTGCTTCATTACATGATCAGAAACCCCGATACGTTTGGCTCAAAATGAGGGAACTGCCAACTGAACACTGAACACTGTTTACTGAAAAATGAGCGGAATCTATATTCACATACCATTTTGCAAGCAGGCCTGTCACTACTGTGATTTTCACTTTTCCACCTCCTTTAGGAAGAAAGAGGCCATGGTCTCCGCCTTGCGAAAAGAGCTTGAAATCCGCAAGAGTGAAGGTCGGGACAACTTGGTGGAGACCATTTATTTCGGTGGAGGTACCCCCTCGGTCTTGGAGACCCATGAGATCGAAAGCGTCATCGACACGGTGTATCGGCATTACCGGGTGGTTTCCCGGCCGGAAATTACCCTGGAGGCCAATCCGGACGATCTATCGGATGCCCGAATCGCCCAACTGGCGGACAGTCGGGTCAACCGCTTGAGCATAGGGGTCCAATCTTTTTGCGAAGCGGATTTAATACTGATGAACCGCGCCCACAGGGCGGAAGAAGCCGAAGCATGTTTGGAACGGGCGTGCAAGTACTTTGACAATATATCCGTGGATCTCATTTACGGTATTCCAAATATGACCCGAGAACTATGGCAGCAAAATATTGAAAAGGTCCTCTCCCTTGATATCCCACATATTTCCAGCTACGCATTGACCGTGGAACCCAAGACGGCCCTGGCGCGTTTCATCGCGAAGGGAACCATAGCCCCCCTGGAGGAGGGGGTGGCCCGGGAACATTTCCATTTGCTGATCGATATCCTGGAGACCGCAGGTTATGTACACTACGAAACGTCCAACTTTGGAAAACCGGGTTATTTTTCGAAGAACAATACGGCCTATTGGCAAGGAAAAAAATATTTGGGCATTGGCCCCTCCGCCCACTCTTACAATGGTGTGCAAAGGGGTTGGAACATCAGCAACAATTCCAAATACCTCCGGGCGATCCAAGCGGGCGAACTGCCCATGCAGGTGGAACATCTTTCCAAAAATGATCAATACAATGAGTACATAATGACCGGATTGCGCACCATTTGGGGTGTTTCACTGTCCAAGATCGAACTGGAATTCGGTTCAAAATACCGGCATTACGCAATGCGCCAAGCAGAAAAACACATCGCGGAGCAGTTGCTCTCCTTGGGTGGGGATACCTTACTGGTCACCAAAAAGGGAAAATTTTTGGCCGACGGCATTGCCGCGGATTTGTTTATGGTTAACTTGTCCTGAAACGAGCCCGGCATTCATGCTTGCAAAGATCAACGACCACACTATCGACCTCTCCAGGCCCTTGGACATTTCGCTTCCCCTGCGCGGGGATGCTTCCAACGTAAGTGCATGGTACCTGGACCACCCGAAGATCGCGCCCCATACGACGGGGGATTTCATAGGGAAGGTTTCGGAAGGAGGGTCCACCAATTTTAATGATATCTGGTTCAATCCGCATGCGCATGGTACCCACACGGAATGCGTGGGACATATTACGCAAGATTTTTATTCCATCAACCAAAATCTAAAGCGTTTCTTTTTTAAAGCCGAAGTGATTACCATAGCCCCGGAAAAATACCAGGATGATTTCGTGATTTCCAGGAAACAGCTCCAATATGCCCTCGGCAATAAGAAGCGGGAAGCGCTGGTCATCCGCACATTGCCCAATTTTACGGAAAAGCGATCCAAGCAATATTCGCACACCAACCCTTCCTACCTTTTGGAGGAGGCCGCCCAATTTTTGGCGGATAGGGATGTGGAGCATTTGCTGATCGACCTTCCTTCCGTGGATCGGGAAAAGGATGCCGGGGCCCTGTTGGCCCATAAGGCCTTTTGGGGGTTTGATGGAAAACTTCGTGAACGGGCGACGATCACCGAATTTATTTTTGTACCGAACGCCATCCAGGACGGGACCTATTTTTTGAATTTACAAGTGGCCCCTTTTGAAAATGACGCGAGTCCGAGCAGACCGGTTCTCTATAAAATCATAACGTAATGAAGCAGTTGCTAAAGCTAGAGGAGTTGATGATGTTTGCATTGGGCATCTATCTCTTCGATCAATTGGAATACGCATGGTGGTGGTTTTTGGTATTGGTCTTGGCACCGGATATCGGGATGCTGGGCTATCTGTTCGGCAACAAGGTCGGGGCCCTCGCCTATAACCTGTTCCACCATAAGGGTTTGGCCGTTTTAATTTATCTTGTAGGCAGTTATACCGGCCTGGCGACCTGTCAATTGGTGGGGGTCATATTGTTTTCCCATGCCTCCATGGATAGGATACTGGGCTATGGGCTGAAGTACGACCAGGGGTTCAAGTATACCCATTTGGGTGAAATAGGAAATAACAATGGGTGATATTCTGGAAATTTTTCTTGGGCTGATATTGGGGGCGATCCTAATGTACTGGCTGTTTTCCTTTTTTCGGAAGAAGAAGGGAAAGGAGGTGACCCGCCGGCAATCGTCCGTGCTCTTGGAGAAGATAAAAAGCGTTTGCAAGCTCATTTCCGTGGAAGGTGAATTTGCCGAAATTTATACCTATGAGAACACCAAAGCACGTTTTCTAAGTTTGATCAGCAGTAAAAAAAAGGCATTGATCGTCATCAATGCCAAGGCCCACATCGGGTATGACCTAAAAAAGATCAGCATTACGGCCGATGTGGAAAAAAAGAAGGTAACCCTTGCCAATTTTCCCCAGCCGGAAATCCTTTCGATAGAACCCGAGCTGGAATTCTATGACATCAAGAACGGTATGTTCAATTCGTTCACTCCCGACGACCTGACCGTGCTCAACCAGGAGGCAAAACAACATATCCGGGAAAAAATTCCCGACAGTGGTCTGATGCAAACGGCCAGGAAAGAAGCCTTGGACACCATTCTGCTGGTGGAGAGCCTAGCCGAGACCATTGGGTGGAAACTGGACTATTCCGCCCTCGAAATCCAAGGTTCGGAGCGGGAACTTTTGGAAAAAAACCCGATCTTGCCAAAAAAAGAGGAACCCACGTGAAAACCATAATTTCAACAGCACTAGTTTTGGCCTTCGCCATTGTGGGCCGATCACAAAATGAAAACCCTATGAAAGAATTTGACCCTGCCTTTGCGCACACCGTTTACTTTTGGTTGAAAAACCCGGATAGCTCGGAAGACCGTACCGCCTTTGAAACCTCGCTCCAGAAATTCCTCGACCATTCGGGATACGCCAAGACCAAATTTATAGGCAAGCCCCCAAGGGCCAGCCGTGAGGTGGTCGACGGATCGTTTACCTATTCCCTGATCGTGACCTTTGGGTCCGCGGAGGCACAACAGCACTATCAGGACGAGGCACCCCATAAATTGTTCATCGAGGAATCGGGGCATTTATGGACCAAAGTGATCGTTTACGATTCAAAGGGGCTATGAACGTCGAGGAATTAAGGGGCTATTGTCTTTCAAAGAAAGCGGTCACGGAGGAATTTCCCTTTGATGCGAATACCTTGGTCTTTAAGGTCATGGGCAAGATGTTCGCCCTGATCGCCCTGGAAAGGCTTCCGCCCCAGACGAACCTAAAGTGTGACCCGGAACGGGCCATTGCCCTCAGAGAAACGTATGACGGGGTCATTATTCCGGGCTATCACATGAGCAAGGTGCATTGGAACACCCTGTTTCTGGATAAGCTGCCTTCCAAGATTATTTTTGAACTGGTGGACCATTCCTACGACTTGGTGGTCTCGAAACTGACCAAAAGGCAAAAAAAGGAGTGGGAGATCCTATGAAAACAGCCATGCAAAACCAACTCGACGATATCATTTGGAATTTGAGGGAGTGCTTTGACGGCCAGCCGTGGTACGGGATTTCCATGATGAAAAAGTTGGATTCACTGGACTGGCATCGCGCCAACGACAGGCACCAAGGTTTCAAATCGATAGCGGTGCTACTACAGCATATTGTCAACTGGCGTATTTTCGTGCTGAAAAAACTACAGGGAGATGCCGATTTCGATATCCAGATCGATGGCCCGAACGATTGGTCCGAGGTGCATATCGACAACGAAAGGGAGTGGGAGGAGCTCAAGGAAACGCTTCGACGGACCCAGAAGGACCTGCTCGACATTTTGACCGATGCCCCGGAAGGGCTCTTGAAGGAGAAGGTCCCGGGAAAAGACTACGAATTTGCCCCGGTTCTGAACAGCCTGTACCAGCATGACATCTACCATTTGGGCCAGATCGCCATGCTCCATGCCATGAAGGGAAGCTGAAGCAGAATACATATCTTTGGCCCCTAAACCATGACCATGTCCAGAACAGACCGGCTCCGCAATTTTTACGATGACCAGATCGGCCATTACAGTGATCAATTGTCCCGGATAAAGGACCAACTATCGACCTCCAGCCTGTTTCGATTGTTGGTTTTCCTTTTGGCGGGTTTTGGGGTTTTTGTCTTTTTTGGGAACACAAAATTGGTGTTGGGCATTGTGCTTCTCTTCCTGGTATTGTTTCTTTTTTTGGTGTCGAGGCATACCGACCTGGAGTACAAACGGGATACCTTGAAGGCGCTGTTGGACATCAACAAAAAGGAGATCAAGGCCTTGGAGCGCGATTTTCACGGTTTTGAGGAAGGGAGCGAATACCAGGACTCCGCGCATCATTTTAGCCAGGATATCGACCTGTTCGGCAAGGGCTCCTTTTATCAATATACGAACAGAACGGTGCTACAACAGGGAAGCGAAGTTTTGTCGGGGCTTCTGCTCGAAAACGCGATCGATCGCATCACCGACAAACAGGACGCCGTTCGGGAACTATCAAAATTGACCCAATGGAGGCAAGAGTTTTCGGCCATCGCTACCTTGGTGAAAACGGAGACGCACTATGCCACCATCATCAAATGGATGCAGGGGTATGCCCCCTTTCTGCCCGGGTCGATGAAGCTGGTGCCCCGCATTTTTACGGGACTTTCCATTTTGACTCTTACCTTTTACTTTTTGGGAGGGTTGCCCGCCTTGATCCCTGCCCTCTGGTTTTTTATTGGGTTGGGAATCACAAGCGGGTTTTTAAGAAAGATCAACAAACTGGCGTTCGATACGTCGAAGATCGTACGGACGTTCCAGCAGTACCAAAAATTGATCTTGGAGCTCGAGGGGGTGGCATTTCAGTCCCAACTGCTCCAGGAGAAGAAAGCATCCATTGTCAACGAAGCAGAACGGACCTCAAAGACCCTCCGGGAATTTTCCAGGCTTTTGGGCGCACTGGACCAACGGAACAATGTTTTGATAGCACTTTTGGCCAATGGCTTTCTTTTGCGGGATATCCAATTGTGCCATGCCATAGAGAAGTGGATCGGTTCGCATGGGGCGAAGGTGGAAGGATGGTTTGGGACCATCGCCTTTTTTGATGCCTTCAACAGTCTGGGCAATTTTGCATTTAACCATCCGCACTATTGCTTTCCACGCATCGGCACGGAAAGGACCGTACTCAGGTCCGAAGGTGTGGGCCACCCGCTGTTGGACCCCGCGAAAAGTGTTCGGAACGACTTTCAAATCGACAGCGAACAATTTTTTATCATCACTGGGGCAAACATGGCCGGGAAAAGTACCTTTTTACGAACGGTTTCCCTACAGATCGTAATGGCCAACACGGGGCTTCCGGTCTGCGCGGAGGCATTCGAATATTCGCCCATAAAATTGATTACCAGTATGCGGACGACCGACTCATTGACCGACGATGAGTCGTACTTTTTTTCGGAGTTGAAGCGTTTGAAATTTATTGTGGACGAGATCAAGAAGGACCGCTATTTTATCGTGCTCGACGAAATCTTAAAGGGCACCAACAGTACGGACAAGGCAAAGGGGTCTAGGAAGTTTGTTGAAAAATTGGTCCGTTCCCGGTCCACGGGCATCATTGCCACCCACGACCTGAGCCTTTGCGATACGGCCGATACCCTCCCACAAGTTCTGAACCATTATTTTGATGCGGAGATCATCGACAATGAGCTGCATTTCGATTATACCCTCAAGAAAGGCATTTGCCAGAATATGAATGCCTCTTTTCTATTGAAAAAGATGGAGATCGTGGAGTAGGGAGTAACTGGGCGAACCAGGGGAATCCCTGTGAACGAGGGAGACATGCCCAATCTTTCCCGTACTGCGAAGCGGTTTACTTTTTTCCTGTCGAACAGCACCAGGCCGTAGCCCACTTTGATTGCCAAACCAACGCTGCCCAAGGGATACTTCATACCATGGAGCCGTGTTCGCTGTCCGGTGGGAAACCGTCCATATAGGTCGTTATCTGCCCGCGCTCCACCGCATTGAACCGTTGCAAAGGAGGCGCGACCTGGTCATGGCAAAGTCCCATGACCGATAGAGCACACTTGGTGCCCTTTACGTATTTCGATTCTCCCTTTCCCACGCTGTATATTGTATCACTGATCGATTGTACCCTGTTGAGAAATATCGAAATCTTTTCTTCGTCCCTTCCCAGGCAGGCTTCGTACAAGCCTACGAACATACGGGGGAAAAAGTTGGCGCCCCCGGCCACGGTTCCATGTCCCCCTTTTGCCAGCAAGTCGGGCAAAAAGGATTCCGTCCCCGTAATGATCGAAAAGGATGGGTCCTGTCCAAATTCATCGAGCAGGGCATGCAGATACGCTAGGTCACCCGAGCTGTCCTTGATGCCAATGGCGCCCAGTTCCCTTGCTTTTTTAACGGTCTCCAACGACAGCCAAAGTTTGGTGCAGCTTGGCATATTGTACAACAGGAAGGGTAGGGGGAGTTGTGGTACCAAATGTTCCAAATACCCCTGGATTTCCTCTTGTGAAATGGGAAAGTAATAGGGCGGTGCCACCACCAGGACATCGGCCCCGGCCTTTTTGGCGTGATGGGCCAGTTCCAACGATTCCTGGACAGACGTATCGGTGATACCCACCAGAACGGGCAGCTGTTTATTGATCAGTTCGCAGGCCTCGGATACCAGTTGTTTCCGGAGTTTACGGGATAGGCTGGGCCCCTCCCCGGTCGTGCCGAGCAAAAAGAGGCCGTGTACCCCGCCGTCCATCATATATGCGACGATGTTGCGGAGTCCCTGTTTGTCCAACTCCCCGTTTTCCAACAAGGGAGTGACCATGGGTGGTATGATTCCTTTAAGGAGCAGTTCCATCGTATCACAAATAACGAATAATCCCGGATAAAACCATTGTAAATTAGATCAAATAGGGGAATTTCATGGTTCTGTTGTGTATTTCAGGCTATTTTTGTTGGAAATTGGCAGGGGTCATTTCACGGTTCACAACTAGCAATTGACAATGGGTAATTAAAAAAAGTACTCAGTGTGCAGTGTTTAGAGTGCAGTAGGCAGTGTTCAGTGAACAATTAACAATTAGCAATGAACACCGCTTGCTGAACACGTATGACCCAAGAACTTGAATAGATGGATTCATTGACACAGATCGTACTGGGTGCCGCGGTCGGCGAAGCGGTACTGGGGAAAAAAGTTGGCAATAGGGCCATGCTGTATGGTGCCATTGCGGGTACCATTCCGGACTTGGACGTGCTCGCGCGCTATTTTACGGATACCGTCACGGCCATAGAATGGCACCGTGGGTTTAGCCATTCCATCGTTTTCAGCGTGCTGTTCGCGCCCATTTTCGGGTGGGTGGTCTGGAAATTGGAACGAAAACGGGAAGCGGATTGGAAAGATTGGTCACGGTTGCTGTTCTGGGGGCTGTTCACCCATCCCATTCTGGACACCTTTACTACCTGGGGGACCCAGCTCTTCTGGCCGTTTGATATACGGCTCGCCTTTCAGAACATCTTCGTGATAGACCCCTTGTACACCCTCCCGTTCCTGGTCTTTCTTATTTTGGCCATGCGCCAAAAAAGGACTTCCCCCAAACGTCGAAAATACAACCGCTTGGGCCTTATTGTCAGTAGCGGCTACTTGCTGGTCACCCTGATCTTAAAGGGGTTCGCCCATCAACGATTTACCCGGGCCTTGGAGGATCAGGGCATTTCCTATAAAGAAATGGACATGCGGCCCACGCCCTTCAATTCCGTTTTATGGACGGCCAATATCGATGCCGGTGATGCCTATCTGATCGGAAACTATTCTTTTTTTGATTCCGGTCCCATTGCCTTTGGCGCATATCCCAAAAACCATCAATTGCTCGGGGCCTTGGCCACACAGGATAAGGTGGGTCGCCTGAAGCATATTGCCGAAGGCTGGTACACGATCAGCAAAAGGGAGGGGACGCTTTTCTTCAACGACCTGCGCTTTGGCCTGATCAGCCTTGATCCGAAGGAAACCCGATTCGCCTTTGCCTATCGCTTAAAGGAGGAAAACGGGGGCTTGCGGGTAGAGGAGGCCCAGCGATTGGACGTGGATGCCAAACGACTTTTATCGGCCCTGTGGCTTCGGATATGGGGCAACGCGAACAAACCATAAAAATAACACAATATGTTAGGATTGAGGACAGCCATTTACAAAGTGGGCGATATGGCCAGGGCGACGGACTGGTACAGTAAGGCCTTTGGTGCCAAACCCTATTTCCAGGAACCTTTTTATGTCGGGTTCAATATCGGGGGCTATGAGCTGGGGCTCCGGCCCGAAGAGCGGCCGCCAAGCGAAAAACCGGAAAGCGTCACCGCCCTCTGGGGCGTGGAGGACATTCAGGGTACCTATGACCGCCTGCTTTCCCTGGGCGCCTCCGAACACGAAAATCCAACCAATGTGGGCGGGGAACTGATGGTAGCCTCGGTGAAAGACCCCTGGGGAAATGTGCTGGGACTCATTTACAACCCTGAATTCAAACTTCCTGGATAGATCACGACCATGCCCATCAGTATCGTTTTTTACCCAGAGATCAAGGGGCTGTCCCATGGACCCACTGTCGAGGGCGCACTGATTTTGTATGTTGCATTGGGTTCATTTTTCAGTGCGATTTGCCCAAGGCACCCTATTTTTTATCATAGGACGTTTTTTCATTTGATCCTTACTTTTTCGATGTTTTCAACGGGTAACCAATCGTCCATGTTTCCGTAATCGGACCTGTCAATTTTGAAAGGCTCGATCTCTTCAAAATCCTTTATCGCCACTAGAACCAAATACCTTTTTCCGCTGAACCTTTTTTCAAGCCTTTTGTCCAAAAGTAATTTGTCCTTGTTCTTCCCTATTATATCAATGGACTGTTCTTTTGTCAATTTGTCCGAATTGAAAACCTGGTCAACAACTGCTTTTCCCTTTATAAGCCCGTCCCCTTTGTTTTCAATGAAATACAAAACATCATCTTCGTTCACCCGGCCATAGGGCAATTTGCGTCCCATTGCTCCCCGGACGATCATCGTTTTCCGTCCGCTTTTGAGGTTCTCCCATTCCTTGGCTTTAAAATCAAGATAAACCACGTTGTCCATTCTTTTCCTTGTTTTAGTGTTTGTTCAAATGCCTTGTAATGGTCTGGCGCTGTACGGTACGGGACTTTGGATCAAGGTACGCTGAACCGAGCGTGCTGAAACAATGCCCAATAAAAGGATTCCCATACATGCTTTCCCAATGGGGTCAAAATTTATTGGGGAGTTTCAATTTTTCAAAGATTTTTGTACTGATCCAATAAATGCCCCGATACGGGTCTTTTACTTTCTTGAAAAAAAGATATTTGGCACCTGGGGACAATGTCGGTGAACCCGCCCCCGCCCCTGTATTTACTTCTTTCCCAACACTTACCGCCTTGGTCCAGATATTTTCCCCTATTTGAAAAGAAATGTAAATCTGTTGAACGTCTCCATTCTCAGGCCGTGAGGTACAGAAAAGGATATAACTTTCATCCGGTGCGATTACCGAATTGCTTTCTCCATACTCAGAATTTATATTTGGACCCAGATTTTTCACATTTACAAAATTTCCGTTCGCCCATTCAGCGCGGTATATATCATCACCACCATAACCCCCTTGGCGTGAGGAACGAAAAAAAATGTTCTTTTTCCTTGAAACAGAGGGGTACACTTCCCCTTCCGTTGTGTTGATTTCATTGCCGGCGTAAATGGGTGCTGACCAACCACTTTGGGTTTTTATGGAATAATAAATGTCGAGTCCCGATGAACTTGGCTGCGGTCTGTCCGAAGCAAAGAACACGTAATTACCGTCAGGCGAGAAATTAATATCTACATCTGAATATTGGCCAGAAAATGAAGCGGTCTTGGGACCTGTCCATTTATCATCAATTCGCTTGAAAGTTTTTATTTCATAGGTAGGCAGCGGTTTTTCCCGGGTGGCCTTGTAATAGGAGAAAAACATTTCCCTGCCCCCAGGTGAAAAGGCAAGGTTAAAACTCCTTTTTTCTCCCTTTGGATGATCCACCAAGCGCCCCCCGTTGAACAACTCCGCTTTGCATCCAGGTGGTTCCTGTCCGAAGTAATCTATCTCACTTTCCTGCGCATACACCTGGAATGCAAGTATCAATGGTAGTGCTAGTGCAAATGCCGGTTTTCCCATTTTATTTTTTGCGTTCGACAACATAGGACCGCGCCCAATGGCCCTTTGTTCGTTCCCGCTCGTTTTTAAAGACACAACATGTATGCGGTCAGGGCTTCTTTTTCCTTCTTGTTCAACCTGAGCTCCAAGATCAAATTGAAAAACTCAACGGTATCGTCCAGGGTGGGCAATCGGTCATCGTGCAAGTAAGGAGGGGAATCCTTTATTCCCCTCAACGGGAAGGTTTTAATGGGCCCTTCGGGCCTTCCCTTATAAAATCTTTCCACTTTCAGGTCGTGCATGTAATCATCGACAAATGCCGGCCCACTGTGACAAGAGACGCATTTTGCCTTTCCCCTGAACAATTGTTCCCCGAACAATTCCTGTTTCGTGGATTTTTCAGGGATTAGATCGCCCATGGCATTTAATTTGGGAGCTGGGGGAAAATCGAGCATGGCGTTGAAGTCGCCCATTCTGTTCGCAACGGACTTTTGATGCGCCCTTGGCCCGATGTGCTGCATCATTCCAGGATCTCCATCAAAATACTCCTCGATTTCTGCAAAATGGTCCATACTCCTTATGGATCTTTTGGAGGCCAGCTGCAATAAATTATAGTTCCCTCTCATGGACGGCGTGCCCACACGGAGCCGGGCCAAGTGGGGCCTACTATCCGGAGCCAGTTCAAAAGCCGCATTGGTATGGCCATTGACGTGACAGGAAAAGCATGATACACCGGCACTTGCCTCTTTCGTGACCCTATGTGTGGTTTGATTGAACCAAGTTGTGGGCGTGGGCCTTACCAATTCTTTAAGACCTTCCATTTGTTCCGGTGTGAGCAGGCCATTGAATATTTCGTAGTAGTTCGCCAATGTAACTTCACGTCCTTTGGTAACATCACCAAGTTCTTTATGGGTCGTCAGGAACATTGGTGGTGGGAACTCGGGCAAATATTCATCGGGATAATCGTGGTCCACGTCAATTCTAATATGTTCTGGATGTACCTTGTTCCAGCTGTCCGGAAAGACCATATGCGCGGTTGACGCCAAAGGATGTGCCAATGGTTTAAAGGGAAACAAGTCCCTGGCCTTGATCTCTTGGGGCGATAATTTGGATAACTCCCCAAATGAGGTAATCCCTTTGGGCAGCCGTGTCACGGGGCCTTTCATAATGGGCTTTCTTCCCCCCGACATAAATTGACCGCCGATGGTTTCATTGGTGAAATCGTATCGAGAGTTCATGTAGGCGTCAATGTCGCCCATTAATCCGGGTTTTTGGCCTTCATGGAATTTAAGCCACTCTTCCCACTCCATTGGAAGGTTTGGGTCCATAAATGAAGATTTTCCCTTACCTCCGTATTTCCACAGATCGAAAGGCGTTCGCTCTCCTTTTTTTATATCGGGAAAAGGCATTAAAGAATCAATATGACCGGATCCCAGACCGTAATCGGGCTCTGTATAATCTTCAATAACGGCTCCGGGCGATTGGAGCAAATGCAAGTTGTTGTTTACCATTTGAAAGCTGAAGAACAATAAGCTGCCAAACAATGCAGCGTATCCCAATCCCTTTTTTTTCATGTTTTTGGATGTTTTGTCAAAGTGCTTATGATCATTTTTGAAGTATTGTTCCCCCTATCGAATTCCGTTATCACCAGTTCGATCCTTGCGGCCCGATCGACACTGGAATTCAGGTCACCGTTTGAATAGGGGGTATGGGTACATAACTTGCAAAGTAAGAAGGTCCATGAAATTCACATATGACATTTATCAGTTTTATGGAATGATCGATCGATGGGAAGGAAGGGCACGCATGTAAAAACCTTCATTTCAGGGATAATGGCAAACCAAAATTCCCCATGTTTTATCTCCGGCGCATTTCCATATGGACAATTGATTGCTTGGGACAAAGCCCAAAGCTCCACTGTTGTTATAGAATATGTCCTGTCCGGAATGTGATAGTGCATTATCTGGAGCCACACTACCTTTTTGTCATTTTGGGTGATTTTAAATGTTGAAGAATCTCCCTTTTGAAGTCTAGGGGAAATCCGGAAAAAAACATGGAGTTCCCAGTGGATCTTTAGTTCGTCTTCCGATCGTGGTTCTGTACTTTCAAAGGGATTGCAACCGGATCTTTGGTTTCAAGACGGCTTGGCGTCAGGTAAGAATACCTCAGTGTATGGTCCTCGGTTTTATGCAGGTATTCGATGCGAAAAGGGTGATACCCTGCGGACAATGGAACGATATAGGACATGGGATGGTAATTTCCGTCCCATTTTAATATGGGCCGGCCATCCAAATAGAGTTTGGAACCTTTATCGGCCTGAAAAATAAAAATATAGTACCCTTCTTCCTTGGTTTCAAGAAATCCATCGATCAACAGGGCATAGTTTTTTTTGCGCGGAAGATCAGCGATATTAAAATCGATATCCGTTATGCCTGTCTTTTTTGGGGATAGTCCATCCAGATCGGGCCATTGATCCCAATCCCCTTCGTAATAGGCATACTTAAATCCACCCGTGTTCAGGTCTTTTGGTTTGGAAACCGGCCTTAGCATCTCTCCCGGGCTAAAATCCCCGCTTGCGGTAATATCATAGGCACTCCGGTTTGAGAAACGTTTAAAAGTAATCTTCGCAGGGCCGTTCAAGGCAATCTCTGGCACAACCTTGTCGGACTGTCTTGTTGGAATACTTCCGTCCAGGGTATAGTGGACCCTCTTTGGGTCATTAAAATACCAGATTTTGACGGGCTTGTCTTTTACGACCGTACCGTTCATTGGATGGTATTCAATGGAATTGGTCATGCCCGCATAGGTAAACTTCAGGCCGTCATAGGTGCCCTTTAACCTTAATGAGCTATGCGACTCGTTGGGGTACGAATTTACTTTCCAGGTCAATTGGGGAGGAGCCATTTCTTTCAGGATCTTCTCCAAGGTGTCCATTTTCATCTCATGAAAAGCCTTGCCTTCCCGTCCGCTGATAAAAAGTGTGGTATTTGCCCCGGCCAGGTCCGGTAATTTATCGGCTGCCATTTTTGGGATGAGACTATTGTCCCACCAGAGGCTTGGGTCGACCGCGATATACGATTTAAAAGAAGCGCTGGCGTTTAGCATGGCGTACACTGCGAACATGCCACTCAGCGAGTGCCCCCACAGCGTATTATCGCCGTTGGAAGGATATCGACCGTCGATATAGGGGATGAGCTCCTTTGTGATATAGTGGAGAAATTTTTCCCCACCGCCGGACGTTTCCCAATTTTCGAGCTGAGTGGGGGTCAACTCCCGGTTTCGATCGATACCCATTACACTTACAATGATAGTTGGGGGCATATTTCCCTCCCCTTCCACAAAACGCTGGAGCCTACTGATCAATCCCGTATTCCAGTTTCCACCGTCGAGTACATACAGCACGTCGTATTTATCGGTACTCCCCAAGGTATGGCCCGTTGGGGTAAATACTTGTATATATCTTTTTTGGTTCAACGCTTCAGAATGTATCGAATCGAGCTTACCGTTGAACGATTCGGTGAACACGGTGTCCTGGGCCCTATCGAGTGCAATAGTACCCAGATCTAGTTTTCTTTTATCCTTTGAAATGCTTATCCGCTGGAAATGCGTTTTGTACCCGATACGCCGTACTTCCACAATAAAAGTGCCCTCGGGAAGCCGGTCGATCTTAAAAGAACCATTTTCCCGGGTGATTCCCTCGGTCACCGTTTCCGACCCGTCTTCGGATTTAATGACAAGGGCCACATATAGGATGGGTTTTTGTAAGACTCTGTCGATTACCTTTCCGGTTACGCTTCCGATTTTTTGATCGGGATCAAGCTCTGGGTGGCTTGCCGAGAGGGAACAACAGATGAACAGGGCGATAAGCAATACTTCTTTTCTCATGAAGGGTCCGTTTTATTCCTGGTTTGCATTGACCAATTCCCCTATCGGGGTTCCATCGATCAAAACGTCTTTTAGCACCGCTTCCCCATTTTTGATACTAACCAGGGCATAGGCTGTTTTACTGGTATCCATTTCGGTCCGTCTGTACGTTTGTTCTGCTTCCGGGGCCTTTGATTCCTCCATGTAAAACCGGTCAAAGGGATAGTCGATCGTTAGTTCGTTTGCGCTGTTTCCTGAAACGAAACGGACTTTTGCCCTAAGAAAGTCCCGCTGGTCCGTTGGCTTTTCCTTCAAGACCGATTTTGGCTTGGCAAACCCGGCGTCGTCCGTAGTCAGGGAAACATAGATTTCCTCGCCTCTGGTCCAGTCCGCTTCGTTTTCGACTGCAATGGTATCCTCGTTATAACTAAGGGTAATGTATTTCCCCCGGAACGGATCGTTTGGATCAATGGGAGCGGTCTTGAATCTGTATTCCGTTCCCGTCTCCATTATTTCTTCCCTGTCCCATATCATTTTGGCGGGAACGGCCAATTGCATCAGGGCAATCAAAATAAATGCGGGCAGTACCATTTTTTTGCTATCCATTTGTCTTTCTTTTTTTTAGCATCCCATAGTTTGCAGCGAAGAACCCTACACCCACTGAAATGAACAAAATCCCCCTAAGCACAAAACTCAGGTCGGTATCGAAAAACCTGCAAATGACCAGGGCCGTGATTATCAGTAGGCCATAGTTTAAGATTCCCAGGTGATCTTGCCTTGCCCCATTCCAAATGGTCAGGACGCCAATGGCAAAAACATAAATATTGATGAGCACTACCGCAACTGGCGAAGACAGCCCAAGCAGGAAGGCGATGATAAACAGAATGAACATGGGTGCTATGGGTTTGATGTGGTTCAACGACCTATTCCTTTGGTGTAAATACAACAATACCAGCGCCAACAATGAGATGATCGTCGATGCCAAAAATTCAGGTGTCGCAACAATTTCATCGAAGGAAAGATCTTTTCTTCTCAAATCTTCCCAAAACCAATCAAAGCTCAATGTCAACAGCAGCACAATGGTCCCCGTGGCCCCTAACACTTTGTAGCCGTTATTTTTTAGTTTTTGCCGGGCAAAAAATGTTTTGACCCCTATCAAATAGAGCAACCCAAAAAGACTGAAATAGGCAATGAACATCAATTCGTCCGTCCTTTTTGCCACTGTTCCCAGCGCGATCACGACCGATAAGGGGACCAGCCAATTGTGGAAAAGCATAAAATTGCCTTTCGGCTTTTTTTTGTACAAAAGGTAATAATGGGGCAAGGCGAGCAATAACAGGATCCAATAGGGATATGCGTCGGAGGAAGGATATGACCAATAGCCTGTTTCGCAGGCATAATAGGTGATGCCCATTAGATACAGCAATGATGCCGTGGAAGATTTCATTATGTATATCAAGGGAAGCGAGAGCAGCATCCAGCTAAGCAGAAACGAACCCAAATTTCCGGGGATGTGGTAAACCTGACTTATGAGCGAGATGCTCGACCCGATGGCGAAGAACAAAAAGGCCGTGGCGCTTTCCCTCCATGTGGTACTGTGCTGTTTTTTGATCAGTACAAATCCACACAGTATTTGCCCCAGGAGCAATGGCAGAAAAGCGAAGAGGGTTTTTGTCCGTCGCGAAAGCACGTCCCAGTTATGCGCTATCACCAGGATAACTCCAAGTCCGACCAGTATGGCGCCCAAAACTCCAAAAACAATAAAAAGCCTGTTGGTCGATGATTTGCCCTTGTTTTTGTAGTAATCTCTGATGCTGTCCGCGCTATCTTTTGTGATGACCCCGGCTTGTACGAGTTCCTGGATGTCTTTGCGTATGCTCATGCTCCTATTTTAGCTGATCGCCAGTGGTTTGTTTATGGCATATTTCCCACATTGGGAGACTATATTTTCGCTTTAGTGCGTATTGGTTTTTTTTTGACCCGGTGCTCTGCTGGCACGGGTTTTTATTTTATCAGTTGAACCAGTACGCCCAATATCCCGATGATCAAACTCACTGGCGAAAATAGTTTTGTGTCGAGCTTTCCAAATTCCGTTTTTTTCACACTTTTAAAAAACCCAACGTACTTAAACTCTCCCATTGCCCGCAAAAGAAATAATATTGGAATGGCCCAACCTCCATACAGCATTATCCATTCCGGTAAATGGTATTCCATAAGTCCGGATTTGAATACATAAAAGATCGCAAAAACGGTCAATCCCATTCCAACCAGGGCACTGTCCATTTTTTTTGGATCCAATACACTTTCTCCGTTTTCTTTAATCGGTAGGGATTCCGAAAACCCAAATTTCCCTCCAATTGCCCAATAGAAATGGATTGTTCCAAGTCCCATTAGGATTACGCACAATACAATGGATAAAATCATAATTTCTGTTCTTTGTTCCCAAAGGTATGTTTACACTGCGGTGGACCATGCTTTATATACCCCGTTGCCATTAGTGCTTTTCTGTCCAGATGGTTTCAAAGCTTTCGCAGACTATCAGCATTTCTTCCGTAGGTTGCTTCCCGTTTTCTTCCATGGCGCCCGCAAAAAAATCCCAATGTGCTTTTTTCCATTTTTTGAGCGGCTCGATTTTCGTTCCCATATCCATTTCGGCATACGCTTTGGATATTTGATTGAACGGAACGGTATCTACCCTTTTAATTTCAATTATCGCCCGTGTCTTTCCGTCAAAATCGGTTATGATATGTTTTGTTCCCACTTTTGGCAAATCGGCATGGGCTTCTTCATACCAAGAATACAAACCGGAACCTGCTTTCTTTTTTCCATTCAAAATTAATTCCGCTAGCCGATTTGCATCTTCTTTATTGTTATGAAAATACCAAGAATCCGGTAGGTCGTCTTTTTTGAACTCCGGATTTGATTGGGTATAGTTGTCCCACATGTCATAAACGGTCTTGTCAATTCCGTTTTCGGTTTCCTTTTTTGTATCGCTTTTGCAACCCATCAAAATCAAAAACAACACGATCGATATAGGTCTCATAGTTTCTTCGGTATTGATGGCACCAACGGCACATAGTCGCTCGCACGTATATTTCTTTTATGACCTTGAAGATATAAATATTCCGGTGGATACCACTGTTAAGGTTTTTAAAGAAGGCTGGCTTGGACGCTTGTCCCATTTCTGTAAAAGTATGGGAACCTCGTCTAGCCGGTACGGGAGAACTTTGATATTCAATTTGATCTAGGTGTAACGATTTGCAAATTCTTAAGTCCTTAAGTTGGACCATTTCCATTTATACTTCCTGTAGATCCGCTTTTGGGAAGTAAAAGTGCAAGCTTGTAGTTTTAAATCATAGTGATAGAATATAGTATGGTCAAACATCATATTAAATCAGCCATGCGCACCTTTGCCAAGAGCAAGGTTTTTACCGCTATTAACCTTATCGGCCTGACGGTCGGTATGACCGCCATTTTGCTCATTCTGATATGGGCGCAAAATGAGTGGAGTTTTGACCGCTACTATCCCAATGCCAAAAGGATGTACAGGGTCATTTGCCACTGGGAAGGAAAGGGGGAACATTTGACGCTGCCGACCATCCCAATCCGGCTGCGAGACCTTGCGGCCAGGGAAATACCGGAGGCCCAGGAGTTTTTTATCATGCTGCCGGAAACCTTTCAACGTCCCTTGATCAAAATTACGGATGGAGAAGCGTTCGAAGAGAAAGAACTAGCCTATCTAAGCGACAATTGGCTACCAGAATTCGGAAATGGGATTGTGAGCGGATCCGTTGCGAGTTATCGGGCCAATACTTTTGGTCTGGCACTCACGGAAGAACGGGCCAAGAAGTTTTTTGGGGATGTAGACCCTATTGGTAAAACGGTTGAAATATATGGCACCAATTACGAAGTGGAGCTGGTTTTGAAAGACAATCCTCCCAATTCCAGCTTTCAACAAAAAGTTTTCCTACCACTACGGTCGCACTGGCCGAATCGGCTTACCTATGAAAAAGAACTGAGGTCCTCCAATTACCGGTTCATAGCTTTTTTCAAGGCATCGGAAACCATTGATCTCGAAAGCGTCGAAGAAAAGTTCACGCGTTTAATGGGCCAGATCGATCAGAACAAACCCACTTCCTGTTCTGTATTTGCCCTGACGGATATGCGATTTCAACAAGGTATTGCCGATGATATTTTTCAACACCAAAAAAAAGCAGCGGTTAACATATTCGCACTCATTGGTCTGATCATTTTACTGGCAGCGATCCTTAATTACATAAACCTATCGACGGCCACAATCAACAATCGACTTCAAGAGATTGGTATTAGAAAGGTCATTGGTGCCAATGCCCGCAATATCTTTTTCCAAGTGGTCACAGAATCGGTTATCATCAGCATTGTGAGCTTTGTACTCTCACTGGTCGCGGTATATTGTTTTATGCCCTTTTTATCCCGATATACCGGGCTGGCCCTACGACTTGACTTGACCAATGGATACATTTGGTCATTGCTTGCGTCCATCCTGCTACTTGCAATGCTCATCGCCTCATTGTATCCGGCCATCCTTCATGCCGGACTTAAACCCATTCAACTAATGGGCAAGGGAGAGACATCCTCAAAGGGAGGAAGGCTCCGAAAAATTTTAGTGGTCAGTCAATTTACCGCCGCCATCGTCGTATTAATCGGTGCCGTAGCGATCTATCAACAACTTCAATTCATCCAAGATGCCGAAGTGGGGTATGATCGGGAGCAAGTCATAAGTCTTAAACTGAAGTACACTGCCGGGGATAATTTCGGAAGGAATTTGGATGATTTCAAGATATTGAAGCAGGAGTTGGAACAAACCCGGGGAATTGAGTCGATTGCCATTGCCGACCGGGATGTTACCAATGTCAACAACAGAAATAGCGGCACTTTAAAATGGGAGGGTAAACCCGTGGATCAATCGGTAATCGTATCGCAGCTTCGGGCCGATGAAGACCTTATCTCCGTGTTTGATCTAAAACTGGATAGAGGGCGATGGTTTTTACCGGAAAATACAGGCGACAAGAACAATATAATCGTCAATGAAACGGCTGTCAAAACACTGGGTATACCCGAACCTGTTGTAGGGCGTTGGTCAAGTTTTCAGGGAAGGGAGGGCCAAATAATAGGAGTTGTCAAGGATTTTCACTTCGACGACTTTCATCAATCCATAGAACCGCTGGTCATTTGGCACAATGGGGGCCGGGGACCTGTCATATTGGCCAAATTACAGGCAGGCGAACTCGCTCAAACCCTAGTCCGGATGGAACAGAAATTCAAACGGTTTTTTCCCGATAAACCCTTTGAATATGTCTTTCTGGACGATACATTTTTGCAAATGCATCAAGCGGATACCAAAGCCAGTGCTCTGTTGCAAATTTTTACGGGTATCATTGTCTTCATATCTTGTTTGGGTCTGCTCGCTCTGACCGTATTCGATGTACAAAGACGCCAAAGGGAAATGGCTATCCGAAAGGTCCTCGGGGCCGGCATGGCACACGTTGTTGAGCAACTCGTTAAAAATTATGTGACCTATTTCAGCATGTCTTTTACACTTGCCATTCCCATTGCTTTTTATTTCCTGCAAAAATGGCTTGAAAATTTTGCCTACCATGTAGAAATATCGGTATGGATGTTCCTTATTCCCGGATTGATCGTCTTTTCGATCGCTATGTTTACAATGAGTTATCACAGTGTTAAAGTGGCTCTGACGAATCCGGTGAATGCCCTAAGACAGTGACCTTCCCGACAGAAAGTTTACGGGTTAAATGTATCGTATGGTCTGGAAGAACCTGCAGGTATCAGGGCCAAAATCGCTCAAGATGCTTATTTTTGGTATCGCGATCGGACGAGGACGTATGAAAAGAGGGTACCCGTTAACATATTTCCAGAAATCGGCCGGCAACGATATCCAATTATTAGGTACTATTAGAAAACAGGAATGGAAGTATTTTTTTATGGCTTGTTTATGGATGGCAACATTCTAAGGAAAAATGGAATTAGACCATCAAATCCAAGAAAGGGTCACCTGGATGACTATGCCTTGAAAATTGGAAATCGGGCCTCATTGATTCCTTGCAAGAATGAAAGATCATATGGAATAGTGATGAGCATCGATAAAGACGCGGTACATAATCTATATGCCGAAGCCAGTGTAGCTGACTATATTCCGGAGGAAGTCAATATTGTTACCAATACCAATGAGTCCATTGCGGCAATATGTTACAATCTTCCTGCCGAATCATTGACGGGAGCCAATGAGCTGTACGCCATATCCCTATATCAATTGGCAAAAAAAGAGGGGTTCCCGGAGGATTATTTGGAGAAGATCAAAAAGATGGCAAAAACAACATCTAACAAAAAATAACACCGTGAAAACGGGCGTTTGTTCGAGACTTTTGAACAACTTAATGGCCGCTGCCAACAATACCTCCGATGAAAAGCCCTAGTCCGTTCCAATGGCCATCGCAACTTTAAAGCCCGGGCAAACGAGAGGTAGCTTCGGCCCATGGGCGCCAAGGATTTCGGAACCGTTGAATTGTGTATCTTTAGGACAATGCGTGCATGCCGTTTGGCGAATGGGCCGGAACCGCTCCCGTTTATAGTCCATCGTATGGACCAATGTTGTTTTTACCTGGGCTGCCATGGGACTTTGGGTTCGCTTCTGGACCCTTTTAAACTTCGGATAAACGATACATTTCCAACGGGTATCGCCATCGCTATATTTTATGGCCCACCGGGCAATGTAACATAATTGTACCGACATGAAAAGAGGGGAATTTATTTTAACAGCGGCTTCCGGAATGGCCACCATCGTGGTTCCCCTGGGTTTTTATGGTTGTGGCGACATGAAGTACGAGGGTGCCATGGCCCGGCCGATGGCACTTTCCAATATCTGGGATGCCCGGACCATGGCCGAAATGGGCGAGCTTTACAAAAAACGGTACCCTGGGGAAAACACCGTACAAAAATTGGTCGGACTTTTATCGGAAGGAGCTCCCATTGAAAAGAACGGGCTTTCCGAAACCCTGACTTCCCGGATCGAGGAAGATTTTAGAACGGGCAGGACGCTGACCCTGGATGGGTGGATCCTCTCGGTGACGGAGGCCCGCCAGTGCGCACTTTTTTCATTGGCCCAACCTAAATGACCGCAGCATGCACATTGACGCAAGAATTCTGAAGGACAACGCACTCATTGAGGGCGATATTTGCATCATAGGGGCCGGAACGGCCGGTATCAGCATCGCCCTGGATTGGATCGGTACCCGTCATAAAGTGATCCTCCTGGAAGGTGGGGGTTTTGAATACGACGACCGGGTACAAGACCTGTACTCTGGGGAAACCACCGGCCAAAAGTACTATCCCCTGAAATCGACGCGTTTGCACTACTTTGGGGGCACCACCGGGCATTGGGCGGGAATGTGTTCCCCCTATGACCCCATTGACTTCATCGAACGGGATTGGGTTCCCGAAAGCGGATGGCCCATTTCGAGGGAAGACCTGGACCCCTTTTACGCCCGGGCACATGAGACCCTTCAATTGGGTCCCTACAACTACGATTTTAACTATTGGAAGTTCCAGTTGCCCCATTTGGTTCCGTTCCCCTTGGACAAAAAGGTAATTTGGAACAAAATGTGGCAGTTCAGTACGGCCCGATTCAATGATCTGTACGGCGATGCCATTACCGGGGCCAGGAACGTTCATTTGTATACCTATGCCAATGTGGTCGATATTATCGCAAATGAAAACCTTGGCGAGATCAAGGAGGTACTCGTCAGGAACCATACCGGAAAAACGTATAGGGCCAGGGCAAAACGGTTTATCCTGGCCTGTGGTGCCATCCAAAATGCCAGGCTATTGCTGGCCTCCAATTCCCAATTACCGCAAGGTTTGGGCAATACCCATGATCTTGTCGGACGCTATTTCATGGAACATCTCGAACATGCGTCGGCCGAATTGTGGCTTTCAAGGCCCTTTCCCACCAATTTATACAGCTGGGGCCGGGGGACCCTTGCTTCCGCAGAATTGGCGATTACCGAGCAAGCGCAGACCGAAAATAGGATCCTCAACGGAACGGTCTCCCTTTTTCCCCTTGCCCTGGGCCGCGGTCTCCAATCGGAGATGGACGTTTGGAACAATGAAGATCCTCGAAAGTCGGCGGAAAGATTTTGGAAGGTCATATCCGACGCCAGGGCAGCTGCAAAAAAGGTTACGGAAGGGCGTATTTCCAGAGCCTTTCAATTGCACACCCGTATTGAGCAGGCCCCGAACCCCAACTCCCGGGTGACCCTATCATCGGAGAAAGATGCCCTGGGCGTACCAAAAACAAAGCTCCATTGGGAGCTTACCGATCTGGACAAGAACAGTATCCGACGCATCTATCAACTTCTCGGCCAGCAAATGGGCATTGCGGGATTGGGGCGGGTTCGGCTCAACGAATTTTTGCGCGATGAAAAGGATATGTCATGGCCGTCGGACCTCAATGCCGGATGGCACCATATGGGCACGACAAGAATGAACGATGACCCGAAGAAAGGGGTTGTAAACGCCGATTGCCAGGTGCATGGCCTTTCCAATTTATATGTGGCCGGCTCCGGATGCTATGCGACCTCCGGGGCCCCGAACCCCACCCTGACCCTGGTCGCGCTATCCCTGCGGTTGTCCGATTTTGTAAAGGGGAAAATATAGGGTCTTGACCTTACAAACTTCAGGGCAAGGTCTGGAAACAGTATTTCTTTTACAAGAATATTTTTGTGGTACCGCCCGTTGAACAGTCAGGAATGTATAATGCATTTGAATCCAGGGAACTGTGGCCCAAGAGTTTTTAAAAGGGTCCGTAACCAACTGAAGAGGAAGTCCAACGAACTTCAATTCATCCCGAGGTAGGATATGGCAGCTTAAAACTGCTTTCCCGCCCTTGATACGGCCCTTAAAAGGTTTGGGAACGGAAGGGTCGAAATAGGACGCCCGTTTTCAGGGACCGGTGAAAAATAATGGAAAACAGGGAGCGGAAGTGTCTCGACCCGGTCACTTTTGGTAGTCGTTAATTTGCGTTCTAGTTCCTGTTTTGTTTGGCGGATTCCTCTATTTCATCATCCAAATTAACATCCCAATTCAGGTTCTGCACCTGCCATTTATCGTTTGGTCTATATAGGACAAAAGTGATTCGAATAGGTTGTCGGTCATATCGAACCAGATAGCTAATGAGCTTTAGATGTACTCCGATACTTTTTTCGGTAATCACTTCGTGACCATAATAATCCCCAATTAAGGGCAGTATGTCCTTGAACTTGGTTTTCACGCTCTCCACGCCATCCAAGTTTCGTTCCATCCATTTATTCGTAGAAAACGCATAGTCCATCGCTTCCATGGGATCGGTCTGGAAAATGCGAAAAAATTCGTTTGGAATATCCTTTTCGGAATGCTGCGCTTTTAGGTCTGTTATGAATACGATCGAAATCGTCAAAACTAGTAAGGTAATTTTTTGGCTCATATGTTTTACATGCTTTTGGAACTATTGGACATCGGGAAAACTCCGCATATCGGAATTATTGGGAATAAAAATAACACTCTTTTGGCAGCAATCCGAACCTTTGCGATGGAATGGCCGTGCCCTATCTTATGAGAACGGGGGACTGTGGGAAGAGAACGTGGCGTAAAAGACTTCCCAAAAACTTTTTCGGGTCGCTGAAATTCGTATATTTAAATAAACACTTTTTAGATGGCAAAACTACCGGAAAATTATGCAAAGCTCTGTGAACAGCGGGAATACCACAGAAAGCAGTTCTTAAAATTGGACGCACTCCTAAAGCAGGCGGACAGGGAGTTCTTCATTGTCAACCAGTCTTTTACAAAGGACCAGCGGAACGTGGGCAACTATATAAAGGAGTCTTGAGAGAAAAGGAATAAGATTCCTTGGACCCGTATTTCCAAAATAGGGATATGGCAACTTGCTACCATAGAATTGCGGTGTGGCATTTGAAAAAACAGAATAGCAGTGAACCGAACAAGACGGGAATATCTCAAACGAATACATTTCGTCTTGGATTTTATCGAAACCAACCTCGATTCGGACCTGTCGCTGGAACGGCTCTCCAAAAAGGCCCATTACTCACCGTACCATTTTCATAGAATATTCGCAACGGTAGTTGGCGAAAAATTAAACGAACTGGTCAACAGAAAACGGATTGAGCGCATCGCCTCAATACTGCTTGTTGAGCAAAATGTACCTTTAAAGGACCTGGTCTACACCTACGGTTTCAATAGTGATACTTCCTTTTCAAGGGCATTTAAAAAGTACTATGGCGTAAGTCCGACCAAATTTAAATCAGAAGGAAAGCAAGTACTTAGCAAGATTGGTATAGCGCCTTTTTCTTCCAAAAAATACATTTGTTCCATTGCTAACATTAAACAATGGATTGAAATGAACGCACAGATCATAGTAAAGGAACTGCCGGAAATAAAACTTGCCGGCATATCGCATATTGGAGAATTCGAAAAGATGGGCGATATGTATCAAAGGTTGATGGAATGGGGGCACCGGAAAGAAGTTTGGGCCACTTCGAATTTTAAGGCCCTTACCCTATATCACGACAATCCCAACGTCACCCAAACCCCAAAATTGAGATTTAGTGCCTGTGCGACGATCGGCAAGGACATCAAAGCGGACGGGGAAATCAGACCGATCACTTTGCGAAAGGGCATTTATGCCGTGGGCCATTTTGAGATTGCGGCGGAAGAAATTTCAAGAGCGTGGAAAGGCATGTGCCTCTGGGTCATTGAAAACGGACATGAATTCAGGGACGGGGATTATTTTGAAATGTATCACAATGACCATAGGACCCATCCTGGACAAAAATTCATATTGGACATCTGTATCCCTCTAGAAAGAAAGGATACCATGGAACCCGGCAGACCGCTGCAAATGGATTTGTCCGGTTTCAAGGAAAAGGCCCAACCGGCCGGAACGCAATTGGATTACCATCATTTGATAGGTTATATGAAAGAATTAAGGGCCTTTTTTCACAGGGAACATGACGCTCGTTTTAGGTTGGGAAAACTGTACCAGGGGAATCCGGATTTTTCCTATTTCTCTTTGACAACAGAGGGGTTGAAAGAACAAAAACTAAAATTTGTGATCATCCTAAACCATAAAACGGGGTCTTTTTCAATTTGCTTGTCCGGTCAAAACAAAACTATTCGAAAAAGGTATTGGGAGATGTTCAAGGGCAGTGATTGGAAACAATATCACCTGGCCGAATCGATCCATGATAGCCTGTGCATTATTGACCAGACCCTTGTGGAGAAACCCGATTTTGGCAACAAAGGGAATTTGATGGGCCAAATTGAAAGGGAATCGTTAAAGTTCATAAATGAAATCAGTGCTCTACTTGAATAAAAAACGACCTATGGGAATTTTGCGGTATTCCGGTTTTTTTGTTCCGGTTTATTGCCATTCCCCGTGGAATGTCCTTTTTTACTAATGTGGCATGCGAGCTATATGTGAATACGGAAAATTAAAAAATGAACAACATATCAATTATTGGAGGAGGTATTGCAGGATTTGTAACGGCGCTCTGTTTTGAAAAATTGGGAATCTCGTACAGGCTTTATGAAAAGGCCAATGTTTTGAAGGCGGTTGGAGCTGGAATCTGGCTTTCACCAAATGCGCTGCAGGTATTTGAATGGATCGATCCGGATTTATTGGAGGAAATACAAAACTCGGGAAACACTTTCAACAGAATTTTAGTTGCCGACCATAAACTGAAGCCCATATCGGATTCTGACCAGGATTTCGTTAAACAGAAATTTGGATACACTACCATGGCCATCCATAGGGGTAAACTGCAAAAGATCCTTTACAATTATTTGGTAAAAGAGCATATCGTTCTGGACAGATCGTTCAAAAAATATGTACAGAACAAGGACAGGTCGTATACCCTTGAATTTATGGATGGGGATTCGATCCGTACCAATTCGATTATTGGTGCGGACGGAATCCATTCCCCTATCAGAAAACAATTGTTCCCCGAAAGTATGATAAGGTATTCTGGACAAAGCTGTTGGAGAGGTGTTGCGGATTATGAAATCGATCCAAAACTGGCCTCCGCGGGATTTACACTTTGGGGCAAAAAACTTCAATTTGGAGTATCTAAACTAGAGCAGGGAAAAACCTACTGGTTTGCTGTAAAATTGAGTAGGCCCAATCAAAAAGATGACAAGGAAACACTAAAAACACGATTAACGGAACTATTTTCCGAATATCACCCCATTGCCAACCAATTGATTCAGAATACACCTGCCAATACAATAATTCGAACTGATCTATCCGATTTGGAGCTATTGGAAAAATGGCATTCGCATACCATTTGTCTTATCGGTGATGCGGCCCATGGTATGACCCCCGATCTCGGCCAGGGAGGTGCACAGGCAATTGAAGATGCCTATTATCTATCCCATTTCATAGCTAACACAGAAAGTTTGGAAGTCGCTTTTCACAGATTTTATGATCGCAGAAAAGCGAAAGTCGAAAAGTTGGTTAAGCAATCCAGAACAACGGCAAGGATTGCAATCACAAATAGACCATTGGAAATCATAAGAAATAGTATCTTAAGATGCGTCCCCGATAGATTTATGCAAAAGCAAATGATGGCTCTTTATGAAATTGATAGGTTTCATTCGTAAACATGCTCAAAAGTGTCTATGTGTTGATCAGAAAATTGAACGGATAATGGTGATGCCAATGTAAAAACCGGGCCGTAACCAGGAATACAAGCAATGGCGGTTTGGAAAAATGCCCCAAAACTTTTCTCGGTCATTGTATTGTGCCCTTATCCAGTCTTTCATGGATATCGGTGAGCCAAAAACATTGCTCTGCAGAAACGGTGATCCATGGCATGCCATTTTTCAGCCAATAACCTCCGGGCATCTGTAGTTCGAGAACGGTGGTCAAAACAGGGTGGGCCAGTTTTAGAAAGCGTTCGTCGGAAGTTACCCCATAGAGCGAAGCGCATCCAGGAGATACCTTTGCTGCCCAAATGGTTCGTAGGGCTTCACTTCCCACTTGCTCGATAATGTCCGCATATTTTTCCGACAGGGCCAGGGCACCGTCTCCGAAGGTTTCGGTATACCGGGCAAAAAAGTAACAGGCGGCGCCTAGGAAATAATAGCATTCATCTTCGTTTCCTATACGTATGCAATAGGTTTTGGGGTCGGCTTCGACCGGGACCGATTGGGCCAGGGTTCCATCTGTTTTCAGTCGGATCCAGATTTTTTTATTTCCATCTTGGAGCGCCAAGATGGTCTTAAAGTAGCCCAAGATCAAGTCAGCGAGATCTTTGTCCTTCATATCACAGGCCACCATCCCCAAAAATGCCGTGGAGCACAGGTCTTCGGTAAGGTGTTCGCTCCCAGCGGGAAACGTTGCCAGCCCCCCCGTTTTTCGGTTAAAATACCGTAGGACAAAGCCAAGCTGTTTTTGGACCAGTTCCCTGTCGTTCAATCGTATTGCCGCTAGGACCATCCACAGGGTGGCATAGGTATGGAATTCTTTGTGAAAGCCCGAACGGTTCGATACGTAGTCCCCATTGTCTTGCAAACAACGATCATTTATCCAATTCAAAAGTCTTTCGGCCTCAGCGTGCTGACCACGGGCCATCAGGGTAAGGGGCCATTTGTAGTACGAAACGGGGTCGGGATGTTCGCTCCCATACAAGTTCCCATTTTTGATATGCCCCAACATCCATGCTTCACATCGTCTTGCAGCTTTGGCGGTTTGGGCTTTTAGGGTTTCGATATTTAGGGTCATTTTTAACCGTATTTGGCATATTAATTTTTGGGCGGACCACTGCGAACGAACCTTTTGCCCGATGGCCCATGGTGAAACTGGTTTAAAGGTAGAATATTTGTTGTTATCGGGGAATCTATGTTCACATACCAAGACGAAGGGGCGAACGACGCTAAGGGTACGTTGGGTATTCGATAAAATGTCGTTGCGGAGGTAAAACCGCCATTAGGGGTACGGACAAAATAGAAATATGGCAACTTGTTGCTGTATACGATTGGTGGCCGCTATTGCAACTACTTAAGAAAGGTATATCTAGTATATGGTTAATTGGATTTTAGAAAATGGCCGGAAAAAAATCCCGGTATTCGTCAAGAACACCAGGATTCAGACTTGCCAAAACGTTAAGTTCTTGTTTTGGCGGTTGATTTAAGCGTGGAAATAGCGCTCGTTAATGATCTTCCCATCTTTCCATTGCGTTCGATTTACTTGTTCAAAATGATGTTTCGTGCCATCATTTGTTGTAAAATCCATAACAGCTTCATAGTAGGAAGTATTGCCGTTAACGGCTACGTTTTTCATTTCATATCCTCCAAAGTCGGTTACAGTTGCCAATAGATCCCTTTCGGCCTGCAAACAGACTTCTTTCCCTATTTTTGGTTCATTGTTGGCTTCCTGTAAAACAACATCATCCGCCAAATACTTTTCCATGGCTTCAATAAATTGTCCTTTACCCAGTAATTCCTTTAAGTCTAAAAGTGCATTCTCAATTTGATTTTCCATACTATAGTTTGCTTTTTATTTTATTCACGCTGAGTCGTTTTGGACGAAATATCCTTACGAAAATAAGTTTGGGTGCCTTTTAATGGATTAAATAAGGGAAACATTTGAATATTGGGGTGGTAAGCTGTTTTAAGCCCCTGTTTTGTTCGACGTGTTAGAGTAAAATCGAAATTGGATTGCACTCCGACGCAACCATAATATGGGAGGAGGTCATTTTTAGGAAAGACTACAGAACCGTTGAAAACATTATAAAACCCAATTCAATACTTCTTCCATAATTTTAAGAGGGATCCCTCATTAATTTTTATGTTTTAATTCAGATTTAATTATAGGTTGCTTAACAGCAATTGAAATGGAATAGATTTAGCTTGGCGAGATAAAACCGCCTCTGGATGAAAATAAAACTACCCTCTCCAATCTTAATTTCAATACTTTTTCTCAACACTGTAGTCGGACAAACACAAAACGATGCCAAAAAGAATACACTTGAGTTCTCAACAGGCTATAATTATGGCGCACTAAAGAATCTTGAATTTGCGCCAGTCTCCCGTTACGATTACAATGGTTTGGTTTACAAACTAAATTACGAACGTGTAACTAAAAGGAACAGGCTATTTGAGGTACAATTGGATTATTTACAATCTGAGCTAAAAACAGATGTGATTCCGGTCTTAAACTCAGATTACGCTAAAATAGGCTTAAGCTTTTCGTCTTTAAGACCAGTTTATACCAAGAACAAGTTTTCGGTTCATTTGGGTGTACGATCATATACCGATCTGTCATTGTATTCTGAAAGTAACAATTATCGATCTGTAGCGGAGCAAACATTTGGGGCAGCTGGTCGATTCTCTTATCGAATTAATGAAAAGCAGGCCTTATGCTCCCAGCTGACCATTCCTGTGGTATTGGTTAGGATTACGAACTCTAGTGATGGCATATACTCGTTAAATCGTTATCAAAGCGTTTTATGGAACATTGGATACAAATATTCACTTTCCGATGATTTCGATATGGGATTTAGCTATGGTTTTAACTATGACCGATTACAAATTCCAAATGCTTTTCGAGAGGTTCAATATCAATTCAACTTAGGCCTTAACTACAAATTCTAACTACCTTATGAAATACACCAAAACACTTTCTTACCTATTGGTAATACTATTGGTTTCTTGCACCAAGGTTTTAATTGGGGATGAAGGAAAATTTGACGAAGAGCTCTACTTAAACTATCGAACAAAAACAGATTTGGAATTGCCATTTGAAGAAGAATGGTATATATCTGTCGGAGGGAGAACGCACTTGGAAGGAGGGCATCATTTTATTACTCGAGGCAGTGGTCAAAGATACGCCTATGATATTGGAATAGTGATGGATGGAAGTGGTTATTCCGGAGATGGCAGTAGAAATGAAGACCACTATTGTTTTGGCAAACGCCTAAATGCCCCTGGTGATGGAAAAATAATAGCATTGGAAAATAATATTGATGACAATCATACGCCCGGTACCGTTAATGGAAATATTAATGATGGTAACCTTGCGGGCAACTATATCATGATAGACCATTTAAATGGTGAATTTTCTCTAATGGCCCATTTTAAAAAGGGTACGATAATAGTTTCCGTCGGTGATACCGTTGTTAAAGGTCAAGAAGTGGGAAAGGCCGGGAACAGTGGAAATTCCACTGGTCCGCACTTGCATTATCATTTACAAAACACACCAGAATATCTTGATGGAATTGGGCTTCCCGCTCAATTTACTGGGTATTTTGCAGACGATGAATTGTTGGAAAGAGGAGAGCCCCTACGAGGTGAAAGGGTAAGAAAAAATTAAAAACGTGTTGAAACAATTTGTATAGTCCATTGTTTCTCCCACCACTCCCAAGACAAAAGACCGCCCCCTAGTCCCTCAAGAGCGGCCCTGACCAGAATCGGACATTCAACCTCCTTTTATGTCCCGCAGTGGTCCGGGCACGATAATGATACCATCGATGCCCCTTTGATCTTCCAAAAACCACATCACACGCGATCACTACCGGCCCATAAATGCATCCATATCCCAATTTTGATGATCACGGGCGTATCCAAATGCCGTAGTTGTGACCGGTTTATCGGTTTTAGCACCGATGGCGATTCCCACCGCCAAACGCACACGGTTCATTGTTTATTGTAAACTGAACACTGCCCGCTGAGCACAGATTTTCCCGCTTATTCCCGTATACGCCCGCTTATTACTTAGGTTTTTTTCCTGATTGTAATAATCATGACCTTATCCCCCAAAACGGTCATCTGATTCAATATTCAATCGATAATAGTGCGACAAAAACACCCTGGGACATCCCCGCTCAAAAGACATGTGGCGGTATGCTACGGGCCGCTTGTCCCGACCGTGTTCACAGATAAGACCAAGACCAAAATAACAACATTATGAAAAAAATATTACGTTATTCGCTTTGTTACATTATTGCCTTTATCACGACCGAAGGATTTGCCCAGACTACGCCAGATACCGCCCTTTCCGGCCTCTCTGCCGTAGCCTCGGTGACCGACGGAGGCACTGACGCTGCCGGTGGCACGTATGCTGAACTGAATGGCGCACGGGCCATTACCACGGTCACCATCGACAACAAGACCTATGCCCTTGTGGCGGCATGGGATGATGACGGCGTCCAGATCATAGACATCAGCACCCCGAGCAGTCCCACGGCCGTGGCCGCGGTGACCGACGATGCTACAGATGGCGAAGGAGGCACCTTTACGACACTGGATGGTGCACGGGCCATTACCACAGTGACCATCAGCGGAAAAACCTACGCTCTTGTTACTGCACAATTTGATAAGGGCGTCCAGATCATCGACATCAGCGACCCTGCCAGCCCCAAGGCGGTGGCCGCGGTGACCGACGGGGACACGTATCCTGAGCTGAACGGACCATTTGGCATCACTACCGCCACCATCGGCAACAAGACCTACGCCCTGGTTGCGGCACTACGTGATGACGGCGTCCAGATCATCGACATCAGCACCCCTGGCAGCCCCTCGGCCGTGGCCTCGGTGACCGACGGGAGCACGTATCCTGAGCTGGATGGCGCACAGGGCATTACCACGGTCAGAATCGGCAACTCCACCTACGCCCTTGTGGCGGCATATTTTGATAACGGTGTACAGATCATCGACATCAGCACCCCTGGCAGCCCCACAGCGGTGGCCGCGGTGACCGACGGGGACACGTATCCTGAACTTAGTCGGCCATCTGCCATGACCACGGTCACCATCAGCGGAAAAACCTACGCCCTGGTTGCGGCAGAAATTGATGACGGCGTCCAGATCATCGACATCAGCAACCCTGCCAGCCCCACGGCAGTGGCCTCGGTGACCGACGGGAGCACGTATCCTGAGCTGAATGGCGCACAGGGCATTACCACGGTCACTATCGGCGCCAGGACCTATGCCCTGGTTGCGGCAGAAATTGATGACGGCGTGCAGGCCATTGACATCAGCGATCCCACCAGCCCCACGGCCGTGGCCGCATTGACTGATAATGGATCTCGTCAACTGGATGGCGCATACAGCATTACAACGGCCACCATCGGCGGTGCCACCTACGCCCTGGTTGCGGCCGCTAACGATGATGGCGTACAGATCATTTCCCTGGATACCAACACGGCGCCCGTTCTTGAAACGATCGGTGCCCAAAACGCCAGTGTGGGTAAGGAGCTCTCGTTCGATGCAAACGCCACCGATGCGGATGGCCAGACCCTGACTTACTCCTTTGGGACCGAAGGCCTCACCGATCCGCTGCCGCCCGACAACAACGCTGTGATCGATGCCGGCACCGGCGTCTTTACCTGGACACCCACGCAGGTGGGCACCTTCAATGTCCGCATCGTGGTGTCAGATCCCGATGATGTCCCCGGCACCCTGACCGATTCCCAGGTGGTGTCCATTACCGTCACTGATGACGATCCTCCCACGGTCAGCAGTATTTCATTGCCCGACCCTGCCCCTGCGGCAAATGCGACCAGTGTCGGTTTTGTGGTGACCTTTAATGAAGCGGCCAATAATGTCACCGCCGATGATTTTGAAGTGACCACTACGGGCTCGGCGACCGGAAGCATCACCGAGATCGGTGGCAGTGGCACAAATTACACGGTCACCGTAAGTTCATCCGGTACAGGTACCCTACGCCTTGACCTGAAAGCATCGACCGATATCACCGATGCCTCGGGCAACGGGAACAATACCAATGGCTATGTACCGGCTTTTACCAGTGGGGCCGACCATACCGTTGATACGGAGGCCCCCACGGTCAGCAGTATTCTGCGCTATGATCCGAACAATCCGGGGACACCTCCAGAACAAAGAACCAACAGTGGGAATGTCACCTTCCAGGTCACCTTTTCAGAGGCGGTTCAAAATGTGGGCGTAGAAGATTTTACCGTTTCTGCCGGTCCCGGTACACAAGCAGGAACTATTAGCGTGCAGGAGATTGCCGATGACAACAATGCGGTTTACCTGGTAACCATTCCAGGGATCAGCGGGAACGGTACCCTGGACCTGGACTTTGCCGAGAGCCCCATAATCAACGACCTTGCGGGCAATGCCCTGACAAACCCGAATCCAGGAACTAAACAGACCTATACCATTGATAACACGGACCCAGCGGTCAGCAGTATTCTGCGCTATGATCCGAACAATCCGGGAACACCTCCAGAACAAACAACCAACAGTGGGAATGTCACCTTCCGGGTCACCTTTTCAGAGGCGGTTCAAAATGTGGACGGGGAAGATTTTGCCATTTCCGTTTCCGGTACAGTTACACAAGCATCAACAGGAACTATTAACACCCAGGCGACTTCCGATGGCAACGGGGCGGTCTATGATGTCACGGTCACAGAAATCGAGGGGGACGGTACCCTGGGCCTGGACTTTGCCAACGGCCAGAACATACAGGACCTTGTGGGCAATGCCCTGACAAACCCGGATCCGGAAACTGAACAGACCTATACCTTCGATAATGCGGACCCTACGGTCAGCAGTATTCTGCGCTATGATCCGGCCAATCCGGGCACAGCTCCCAATGAAAGAACCAACAGTGAGAATGTCGCCTTCCGGGTCACCTTTTCAGAGGCGGTTCAAAATGTGGACGGGGGAGATTTTGCCATTTCCGTTTCCGGTACAGTTACACAAGCATCAACAGGAACTATTAACACCCAGGCGACTTCCGATGGCAACGGGGCGGTCTATGATGTCACGGTCACAGAAATCGAGGGGGACGGTACCCTGGGCCTGGACTTTGCCAACGGCCAGAACATACAGGACCTTGTGGGCAATGCCCTGACAAACCTGGATCCGGGAACTGGGCAGACCTATACCATTGATAACATCCCGCCAACCATCACGATTAATGATGTGGCCGGTGACAACATGATCAACGCCTCGGAGAACAACATGGTCCTGATCATCCGTGGAACCACCACAGGGGTTGAAAACGGGCAGCCGGTTGATGTTTCCCTTAACGGAGTTGTCTACGGCAACGGAGAGGTCCGTTTCAGTGAAGGCGAAGACGAAGGCAGTTGGAGCATCACCGTTCCCGTAGTCGATGTACAGCGTCTTACGAACGGTACCTATACCATAAGGGCAGGCGTAAGCGATAAGGCCCATAATGCAGCAGAACGGGCCTCCAGGGTCATCACCGTGGACGCCATCGCACCCACGGTCAGCAGTATTGAGCGGCATACTCCTCCTGACCAAACAACCAATAGTGAGAATGTCACCTTCCAGGTCACCTTTTCAGAGGCGGTTCAAAATGTGGGCGGAGAAGATTTTACCACTTCCGGTACAGCCTCACGAACAGGAGCTATTAGCGTCCAGAAGACTACCGATGCGGTTTACCTGGTAACAGTTTCGGAGATAGGGAACGGTACCCTGGACCTGGACTTTGCAACCAATACGGATACGGATAGCTATACGATCAACGACCTTGCGGGCAATGCCCTGACAGACCCGGAGCCGGGAACTGAACAGACCTACACCATAGATAATACGGCCGCCGACACCAGCCCTCCCACGGTCAACAGTATTTTATTGCCGGACGACCCTGCCCCTGCGGCAAATGCGACCAGTGTTAGTTTTGTGGTGACCTTTAATGAAGGGGCCAATAATGTCACCGACGATGATTTTGAAGTGACCACTACGGGCACGGCGACCGGAACCATCACCGGGATCAGTGGCAGTGATGCAAATTACACGGTCACCGTAAGTTCCATAACGGGAACAGGTACCCTACGACTTGATCTGAAAGCATCGACCGATATCACCGATGCTGCGGGCAACGGGAACGATACCAATGGCTATGTGGCAGCGTTTGCCGATGGGGCCGTCCATAACGTTGATACGGAGGTACCCACGGTCAGCCGTATCGAGCGCTATGACCCGGACAATCCGGGCACAGCTCCCAATGAAACGACCAATAGCGAAACGGTCGCCTTCCAGGTTACCTTTTCAGAGGCGGTCCAAAATGTGGGCGGGGAAGATTTTACCACTTCCGGTACAGCTTCACAAACGGAAATTATTAGCGTCCCAGCTACCGATGGAGATGGGAAGGTCTATAATGTCACTGTTTCCGGGATCAGCGGGAACGGTGACCTGGACCTGGACTTTGCCGATGGTCAGAACATACAGGACCTTGCGGGCAATGCCTTTGGTGGCACCATAGCCTCCGGGATGGAACAGACCTATACCATTGATAACACCGCACCAACGATAGGTATCGGAGAACCAAGTGTCACAGATACAAACAGCGGGCCAGTCACCTATACCGTGACCTATGAAGATGCCAGCTCAGTGACCCTTGGCCCGGACGACATTACATTGCATACGGAAGCAGGAAGCACAGCAACGGGAACGGTATCTGTGAGCGGTTCCGGGCAGGGCGAAAGGACCGTGACCATCGAGGATATTACCGGAGAGGGTGCACTTTCGATCCGTATAGCCGCCGGTACCGCCGGTGATGCAGTGGGAAATGAAGCCCCAGGGGCAGGTCCGGCCACGGCATTCAATGTGGATAACACCCCGCCAACGATAGGTATCGGAGAACCAAGTGTCGCAGATACAAACAGCGGGCCGGTCACCTATACAGTGACCTATGAAGGTGCCAGCTCAGTGACCCTTGGCCCGGACAACATTACATTGCATACGGAAGCAGGAAGCACAGCGGACGGAAGGGTATCTGTGAGCGGTTCCGGGCAGGGCGAAAGGACTGTGACCATCGAGGATATTACCGGAGAAGGTGCGCTTTGGATCACCATAGCCGCCGGTACTGCCGGTGATGCAGTGGGAAATGAAGCCCCGGAGGCAGGTCCGGCCACGGCATTCAATGTGGATAACACCCCGCCAACGGTCAGCAGTATTCTGCGCTATGACCCGGCCAATCCGGGCACAGCTCCCAATGAAACGACCAATAGCGAGACGGTCACCTTCAGGGTCATCTTTAGCGGAGCGGTCCAAAATGTGGACAAGGATGATTTTGCCATTTTGGCCGAGACCGGTGTTACACAAACAGAAACAGGAACTATTAGCGTCCAGGAGCCTACCGATGGAGATGGGACGGTCTATGATGTCACCGTTTCCGGGATCGAAGGGAACGGTAGCCTGGGCCTGGGCTTTGCCGACGGTCAGAATATAACGGATCTTGTGGACAATGCCCTGACAAACCCGGCGGCTCTTCCGGATGACGCACAAAACTATAACATAGACAATACGGCCCCGGAGATCACGGACCTGGCACCGGCCCCTAATGCCATAGTGGCGGCCGGTTTTGAAGTAGGTTATACCCTTAGTGAAGCCGGATCTGAAGGTACCATCACCTTTAGCAGAACGGGCGGCGCTGAAGATCCGGGAACACATACCTATACAATAAGCGGAGCCCATCTTACCGTCGCCACCCACACCATAGCACGGGAAAGCCTGGAGGCCGGTACGGAATTTGATGCCCTGGTGGACGGGGCCATTTACAGTATCGATATTTCGGTGACCGATGCGGCGGGCAATACGGGAACGGCGGGGCTAACCAATATTACCTTTGATACTACCGCCCCAACGGTCAGCAGTATTCTGCGCTATGATCCGGCCAATTCGGGCACAGCTCCCAATGAAAGAACCAACAGTGAGAATGTCGCCTTCCGGGTCACCTTTTCAGAGGCGGTCCAAAATGTGGGCGGGGAAGATTTTGCCATTTCCGTTTCCGGTACAGTTACACAAACAGGAGATATTCGCGTCCAGGCAACTACCGAGGGCAATAATGCGGTTTACTTGGTAACCGTTCCAGGGCTCGACGGCGATGGAAAACTGGGTCTGGGCTTTGCCGACGGTCAGGATATAACGGACCTTGCGGGCAATGCCCTGACAGGCCCGGTGGCCCTTCCGGATGATGCGCAAAACTACACCCTTGATAACACCGCCCCGGATGCCCCTGTTATTACCCGTCCCACGGATGGAACGGCAACCAACATTTCAGCACAAACGATAAGGGGTACGGCGGAAGCGGGGACAACGGTCACGGTGACTTTCGGTACAAACCCCCAAGAGGCAATAGCCGATAGTGAGGGAAACTGGATGACTGCCGAGGAGATTACCCTGATAGAGGGCTCGAACACCATTACCGCAACAGCAAGGGACGCTTTGGGGAACACCTCAGTAGCCACATCAATTGATATCACGCTGGATATAACGCTACCGGCACCCCCTATTATTAGCAGTCCCACGCATGGAACCATAACCAATAGTGTTGCACAGACGGTAAGTGGTACTGCAGAAGCGGGGGCAAAGGTCTCCGTTTTTATCGGTACCAGCACCCAAGAGGTAACCGCTGACACTGCGGGAGACTGGGTGACTGCCGAGGAGATTACCCTGGAAGAGGGATTGAACATAATTAGTGTAACCCAAACCGACTTGGCAGGGAACACTTCAGCTCCTGCATCAATTGATGTCATACTGGACACAACTGCGCCTGCAGCCCCTGTCATTGATAGCCCCACGGATGGAACAATAACCAATAGTGTCGTACAAACGGTAAGCGGTGTAGCCGAAGCACGAGCACAGGTCACGGTAGAGGTCACATCAGCTGATGGAACGGTATCGTATGGCCCGGTTACAGCGGAGTCATCAGGGGGCTGGGATGTAGAAAACGTTACCCTTACAAAGGGAAGTAATACGATTACCGTGCTACAAACCGACTTGGCGGGAAACCCGTCTCCGCGGGCTACATCAATTACGGTCACGCTGGATACAACTGCGCCGATGATTACCCTCCCTACCGGCACCAATCCGCAATCCATTGTAGTCGGCACGGACTATACCGAACTCGGTGCGACGGCCTTTGACAATGTGGATGGCGATATTTCTTCCCGTATCATCATCGATATCTCGTCGGTCAATACGAATACCATAGGCTCTTATGAGGTAACCTATAACGTCTCCGATACCGTAGGGAACCGCGCTGAAGAAGTAACACGGACCGTCAATGTAGTAGATCCTACCACTCCGGTAATCACACTTATCGGGGCGAACCCCCAGACCATAGCGGTCGGCACCGAGTATACCGAGCTCGGCGCCACAGCCGTTGACAACATGGACGGCGACATTTCTTCTCATATCACCATTGATGCCTCATCGGTAGATACCGGTACCGTGGGCTCCTACATTGTGACCTACAACGTATCCGATGCCGCGGGGAACCCCGCTATAGAAGTAACGCGGACGGTCAATGTCGTGGACACCACGGCACCGGTAATCACGCTTACAGGGGCCAACCCACAGGTCATCGTGGTCGGTACCGCATATACCGAGCTCGGTGCGACGGCCGTTGATAATGTGGATGGTGACATTTCTTCCAATATCACCATCGATATCGCATCGGTCAATACCAATACCGTAGGCTCTTATGAGGTAACTTACAACATATCTGATACTGCGGGCAATGCCGCTGTAGAAGTCATCCGGACTGTTGTCATAAAGGACAACGCAGATCCCAAGCTATCCAAACCGATCGAGGACCAACAACTGTCTACGGGCACCGGCGATCATACCATTGACCTGGCAGAGGTTTTTGCCGATGCGAACGGGGACCGGCTCACCTTCTCGGCAGAGTCAACCAACACAGCTGTAGTTAGGGCAAGTATCTCCGACGCAGTCCTTACACTTACCGTAGTGGGAACGGGCACGGCCACCATCAGTGTTTCCGCAGACGATGGTTTTGGAGGCACGGTGGTACACACATTCAAAGTAACGGTGGCCTGTGCCATTGAGGCCCTACCGGCAAACAATTTCCAGCTTCGGGCCACCGGCGAGACCTGCAAGGACAAGGACAATGGTTCGATCCGTATCACCGCAGTGCAGGAACTTGAATACACCGCCACAATAAACAACAACAGCCATGAATTCAATAAGACTCTGGAAGTCAAAGACCTGTCCCCCGACTCCTATTCCGTGTGCATCGCCATCAAGGGATCCGCTTGCCAGCGGTGCTTTGAACTGCAGATCGATGAGGCCCCCGTACTGGCCGGGAAGACCACGGTGAGCAAAACCACCGGCCTCCGTGCCCGGGTAGGCGTGGAAATAGCCACAGGTACGGCACCCTATACGGTAAAGGTCAACGATAAGATCATTGGGGAATACGGTACGGGAAGCTTTTCCGTGACGGTGGACCCATGGGACAAGGTAGAGATCCTTTCCAGTGTGGCCTGTGAGGGGAAAATGGTCGTGTCGCTCGAAGGGTCCAGTAGGACCAGGGTCAGTAAGAACCCTGTGGATTCCCAGGTGGAGTTCATCGTCCCCGGTATGGTGAAGGACCGTATGGCCGTGAAGATCTATGATGTGTCCGGGGCCAGGATATCCTCGAAAATATACCCGGTCAGCAATCGTAAAGTAGTGGTAGGCATGGGGCAATTGGAGACAGGGGTATACCTGGTGTATCTGGAAGCGGGGAGTCCTAGAAGGTTTAAGATCATAAAACAATGAACACACCTACGCCGAGGCTGCGGTGTGCGTTGACAATAAACAATTAGCAATGAACAATAAACGAGAAACTTGAAACCTGAAACAGTAGGTAGTGGACGGTGTTCAATAAACAGTGAACAATTAGCAGTTGCAGTTGGCAGTAAATAATGAAGAATTAGCAATAAAAAGTAAACTATAGAAATTATGAAAAGTATAAAAAAGGAATCCATCGCCCTTTTGGGCCTGTCCGTATTTCTTATGGGATGCCCAGGTCCGGGTCCTGAACCGCCAATACCTCCGTCAACGGAGAACCAGGCCCCTTCCGTTCCGGCCCTGGTGTTCCCAACCGATGGTGGGGACTGCACGAACATTGCCCTGGAACTGAAATGGAACCCGGCCGCCGACCCCGAGGGGGACCCGGTAAGCTATGTGGTGGAGGTCGCCACAAGTGGTGATTTTTCCCCGGTACTGTTCAGTGCCACCACCACGGAGGCCCAAAGGAGCTTTGACCTCGAAAAGGGCACCGTCTACCATTGGCGGGTACGGGCCGAGGACAACAAGGGCAACAAAAGTACCCATTCCCTAGTGCATACCTTTTTTACGGAGCCCGAAGCGGCGGTGAACCATGTTCCCCAGGTGCCGGAGATCGAGGCCCCTGCTTTGGGCGCTACGGTAACGGGAGACAGCGCGGAACTGAAATGGAAGGTCGGTGACAGCGATGGCGACCCGCTGCGGTCCCATCTGTATTTTGGTACGGAAAACCCGCCCCCATCACTCAGGGACAACTTGGAAACGACAACGGAACAGGTAACGGTGCAAGCGGGAAAGACTTACCACTGGAGGATCGTGGTCAAGGACGACAAAGGGGGCGTGGCCATAGGTCCGGTATGGAATTTTACGGTGGAGTAGGGCTTAGGTAATCCAGTGATTAAAAAGAAACTCCCGTTGGATTCGAAACGGGGTTTAAGAACAGGGTTCGGGGACCTTTGGAAAGGGTGTTCTTGAGCCATTGTGAGGCCTTGCCCAATAGAGAAGCTCTGTTAGACCGTGATACGTGCCAAATGATGGGTTCCATAAATTCAATTGCAGGCCGCGGCGACCTCGGCAACCGTCTCGCAACCTGTGGCGTTGCCCCGAATCGAGATCGAGCCGCCATTTGCAATGTGGCCGCACACCACATCCAGCGCACAGCCGGAGAGTTCGTAGTTCCAGCTTATACCCAGCTCCGTAATGGAGGGAATATTGTGTATCCCGGCCAGATAGACCAATTTACTATTGAAACTGATATTCAAGGTATGAAGAGGGGAGGTCAGGTTTTCCAGACCCTCTAGGCTAACAAGGGCATCGCAGGAAGAAATGTCCAAGCCATGGCCGATTGAGGTCAGGTTGCTAAAACTTTTCAAATCGATAATGCCGTTCAGGGCACCGATTTTCAAGCTTTCCCCAACTTCCGACAACGTATTGAACCCATCCAGATTGGATACTTTTGGGTTGGTGTTTAAGATTAAAAAATTTCCCACGGTGGTCAAATTGGAAAACCCTGAGATGCTCATAAGTTCTGTATTACCATTGATATAGAGGTGTCCAACGTAAGTGATGGACCCGAATCCGTTGATTTCGACCAGGCCATAGTTGTTCTGTATAAAGATATTGTTCTCAAAGTCGACCAGATTGTCCAACACGCTGAACTCCTCCAGGGTGTGGTTTCCCGTTACGTGGATATCGCCGCCGACCGTGGCGATATCTCTAAGTCCCACCGCGGAGGTAAGGGATGTATTCCCTTCTACCCTGAGTTCGCCCCCAATTGACTTCATGCCCAGCATGGAGTCAAAGTTGGTCAAAAGGGTGTTTTCCTTGTAAAGCAAGGTCCGACCCACGTTTTCCAACTTCTGGAACCCGGTAATGTCCGTTAGTTTGGGGTTCTGGATAAAGGTCAGGTCCTCCCCGATCGAGGTAAGATTGTTAAACCCGCTGATGATCTCGGTATTGCCCGATGTGATATAAATGGTGCCATTGTACTCGTTCAGTGCTGAAAAACCGCCAATGTCGCGGTATCCCCCTGTAATCAAAACCGATGGGCCAATATGGACCAAATTGTTGAAACTGTCCATCAGGTCCGAAGCGATCGGGCTATTGAATATGGACAGTGGTCCACCTATTGAGGACAGGCTTTTAAAGTCGTCTGTGGACAGGTCGAAATCGGTCTGAAAAATTCTCAGCTCTTCCCCAATGGTTTTAAGATTATCGAATCCCTTGGCCGAGACAAAGTTTTCATTACTTATGAATTCAACGGAACCACCCACATTTTCAAGGGCTGCAAAACCATTTGCAGAGACAAGTTTGTCATTCGAATTGAACTCCATTGAACCGGTGACCTCTTTAAGGGCTTTAAAGCCCTCGATCGAGCTAAGCTCTGGATTGCCAAGTATATTGACCCCTCCTGGCAATGTGGAAAATCCATTGATACCATCGATGGTTTCAAGAAAATCATTTTCCTCGATAAATATTCCCCCATCTATCTTTAAATCCGGGGAATCAATGCCATTTATACTGTTCAATCCGCTTTCCTTCACTTTAAATGAAAGTCCGATGTGGTCCAAGGCGTTTAGGCCATCAATCCTTTTAAGGCTCTGGTTCATCTCAATTTTCAGGTCCTTGCCGATTGACTTCAGATTGGCCAAGCCGTCGATGGATTCCAACTGTTCATTTCCCTGGATCCATATTTGTCCCTCAACATCGACCAAGTTCTTGAGTCCGTCAAAATTCTTAATGGCCCTATTGAACGAAATGACCAGATCACCTTTGATGGTCTTGATGTTTTTTAAATATTCTAAATTGGGGAGAAGGGGATCATCTTCCCTGGTCAGACCTGAAATAAGCAGATCGCCTTCAATGACCGAACAATTCAGGAGAGGTTCGAGCAATGGAATATCCTCGTCCCTTGAAACTACAACGCCGGTACAGATACCGTCAACTGGGTCATCCGTGTCCGGTTCATCGTCCTTGACCTCGGTGTCCGGTTCATCGTCATTACTTTGTGGATCGACCGAATCTCCATTCTTACTGCATGAAGTGGCAACGGCAAGCATCAAAAACACAAATAACCCACTTAAGCGCATATTGAGGAGTTTTAGAAGGTGCAATAATAGGCCATAGCGGACACCCGGCAAAGCAAAGATCGATTAAGCCTGGTTTTCCTCGGTAAACGAGGGGCAAAAAACAGCCCTCGGAAAATCCAAGAGCGATCCACTGATATACTGACCGGCGTCAGCACGGATTGGGCGTAAAAAGACGTATTTTGCATCCATATAAACCAGTGGGCAAACCTTGGGAATACCATGATAGAATTCATACCTCTTAACAATTTATCCGTTCATTTGGATCGCCTTATAAAAGGCCGTTTATGGCTTAAGGTAATCATCGGGCTCATTTTAGGGGCGGGAGCGGGAGTGCTGCTTAATCCATCAACAGGGTTGCTGTCGGAGAACATTAGTTTGCGACTAGCCGATTGGCTTGATCTGCCGGGTCAAATTTTCATGAGGCTGGTCCAGATGATCATGATCCCCTTGATATTTACTTCGATCATTACCGGAATTGTGAGCAATACATCGGAGAACCTCAAAACCTTTGGTCTTCGGCTCTTGTTGTATTTCGTTTTCACCACCGTTGTTGCCATCATAATAGGCGTGGTGGTAACATTTATTTTGAGGCCCGGCGAATATATTTTTGCCCTTGGCGGATTTCCAAACAGTGGCGAAAGCCCGATAGCCGTAAATGGGCAAACCATGGGTATTGAGAGCATTCCCAATGCCATATCGAACCTTATTCCCAATAATCCGCTGGAGTCCATCTTAACGGGAGAAATGTTAGGTGTTGTGATTTTTACCATCATCATTGGTGTGGCGATCACCCAACTCCGTCAGGAGGTATCGAGGCCCATTATTCGTTTTTCAGAGGCCATACAGAAAATTTGCATGATCGTGGTATCATGGGCCATGATGTTGGTACCCTTTGCCGTATTTGGCCTGATAGCGGCTTTGTTGTCAAGGACGAGCGTGGAAATATTCCTTGGCCTGGGGTACTATATGCTTGTGGTCATATTGGGCCTGATCGTATTGTTGATGGTCTATTTGGTGCTGGTCCTGGTGGTCACCGGGAAAAGTCCGTTCAAGTTCCTGGGGGCGATTCGGGAGCCACAACTATTGGCGTTTTCTACCGCCAGCTCCGCGGCCGTAATGCCGTTGTCCATGAAAACGGCCGATGAAAAATTGGGGGTGTCCTCCAACATCAGCGATTTTGTAATCCCGGTCGGGGCCACGATCAATATGGACGGAACGGCATTGTTTCAATGTGTGACCACTTTGTTCATGGCACAGGCCTATGGCATTGAATTGCCGGTGGTGAACCTACTATTGATCACCTTTACAGTGGTGGCCGCTTCCATTGGAACACCTGCGATTCCCGGCGGTGGGGTCATTATTCTCGCATCCGTATTGCAGAGTGCGGGGATTCCGGTTGATGGCCTTATCATTATTATTGGCATAGACCGCATATTGGGAATGTTCAGGACATCGATCAACGTGACCGGAGATCTTACCGCCTGCTTGATTTTTAACAAGTTTTATGGAGTGGCGCGGGGGAATAAAATCTTGGCCAACGAAACCTGAACGGTTAGAGGTCCCAGTTTGGACAGACCGTCGGCAAAGTTCAAATAAGATTATTCAACGTGGATAAATTCAAACAAAAGCCTCCGAATCAAAGGGCCTAAAAAATGTTCGTTTTACAGGACTGTGGCAATAAATTATTTCACAAAGCAATCCCGTGATTAAATTACCCAAAAAGGATGTAAATATATTAAACACTTTCTGTAAAGTTATTTTACATTTTTGAAAACTTCTTTAACAGTATTGTTGTGTAACATGCTGATATGCAAATGGTTATTTATTTGGCATAAATATAGATATCAAAATTTCGAAACGTTTCAGGCTGTAAATTGGCAATTGTCAGCCCATTAGGCATATTTTCAACCCATCAATCCAAATACTAGAATCATGTTCAAAAACTATCTGAAAATCGCATGGAGGAATCTAACGATGAACAGGCAGCAAACCATTATAAACCTATTTGGGCTTACAATCGGAACGGTAAGCTGTCTGACAATTTTATTGTATGTCTATGACCAGACAGGTTATGATAGGCACCATGAGAACGTCGAATCTATATATAGGGTGCAAACCAATATTGATGGAGCAAGTTCTGGTACCGAAGATGTACGTACCGCAAGATCGTCGCCACCAATCGCTTTCGCAATGAAAGATGATTTTCCTGAGGTTGAAGAAGTCTGTCGAGTGGTTCTTGTCGACCTGTTTAATGTCGACATTATAAGGGTCGCCGGCGAGGAAAGTGGATATTATGAATCCAAGGCCTATCTTGCCGACTCTACACTCTTTAAAATTTTTAATTATCGTTTACTGGAAGGAAGTTCTTCGTCACTTAACGAGCCAAGTACCCTGCTTCTTTCTTCCACTTTGTCAAAAAAGTTATTTGGTCATCAAAACCCCATGAACAAAGGCATTGAAATCTCCGGTTTCGATGGAGACCCTGTAAAACTTACAGTAAAAGGGGTTTTTGACGAGACCTTTGGAAAATCACATTTAAAACCCAATTATATCATCAGCATGAACACTCCAGGTTTAGGGGAATGGATGAAGAGTGATGACAACTTCGCGCAAAATTATTTTGCCTATACCTATGTGAAATTGAAACCTGGTGCCAGTGTGGTTGGTCTCCAACAAAAACTTCCCGGTTTTCTACAGGAGCGAGGTGGTAGCGACCTGGAGAATATCAGTATGGAGAGGGAACTCTTGCTCCAAAAGGTAACGGATATACATTTACATTCGGAGGGAATCACCGGACAGATAGATAGGGTATCGGACATACAATACCTGTACTTACTCTTAACCCTGGCCTTTTTTATCCAGCTTGTCGCCTGTGTTAACTTTATAAACCTGAGTACCGCTAGGGCCAACAAAAGGGCAAAGGAAATAGGGATCCGAAAGGTTGTTGGCGCGGATAGGAAGTCATTGATCTACCAATTTCTGGGTGAATCGCTATTACTTTCCTTTTTCTCAATTCTAGCGAGTATCCCAATAGCGTTGGCGTTGCTTCCTTTTGTGAATGAATTGGCACAAACAAACCTTACCTATATAGATTTATTTCGGTTTGAAATAATATATTCCATTTTAGGCATAGGACTCCTGACAGGACTGATAGCCGGTGTTTATCCTGCGCTGGTGCTGTCTTCCATCAAACCCTTATTGGCCATAAAAAGTGCAATAAACTTACGATCGGGTAATAGTGGATTACGAAAAGGATTGGTTATTTTTCAATTTGTAGTATCAATAACGTTGGTCAGTACCGTAATCATCGTGGTACAACAGTTTAACTATACGCAACAAAAGAATCTTGGATATGAGAAGAATAATTTAATAGGCATTCAACTGAACACAAGAAACGCAAGAGATAAATATGAAGGATTAAAATCGGACTTTTTAAAAGTCCCCGGAGTCATTGAAGTTTCTGGAAGTAGAATTTCACCTTCAGAGAATGTTCTTAGTAGTGCGGGGTTTCACCTACCTGGGAAGAACCCTGAAAATCGCACCCTGGCAAAGTTGAATTTTGTTGGAAAAAATTATTTAAAGACTATGGGGATAGAACTCGCCAAGGGGAGGAATTTTAGAGAATCCGATAGTACTCAAATTATTGTCAATGAGGCTACCCTCAGGGCCTTTGGCATTAAAAAAGAAGACGCCCTGGCTTCCAAACTCCTATCAGGAGTAGAGAACCAATTTGAAATAGTAGGGGTGGTGAACGATTTTCACTTCTCAACGCTTAAGGAAGCCATTCAACCCTTAGTCCTTTTTAGAGATAGTGATCCATTTAGATTGTTACTACGATTTGAAACCGCAAACTATGGGGAGTTAATCGTCAATTTGGAAAAAATTTGGAAAAAAAACATAACCGACTCGCCATTTGTTCCTGTATTTATAGACAAGGAGGTCGAAAAATTATACGATGAAGAAAAACGAATTGGTCAAATTGCGGCTTTGTTTACCATCTTGGCCATAATCATTAGCTGTCTGGGGCTTTTTGGTTTAGTGTCGTATGTGGCCGATCAAAAGAAAAAAGAAATCGGTATCAGGAAGGTATTGGGCGCAAGTATTAAGTCCGTGGTAAAATTAATTACCACTGATTTCGTGAAACTGGTTGGAATCGCTTTTTTGATTGCCTCCCCGATGGCATATTTCTTCATGCAACGTTGGTTGGAAGATTTTAGCTATCACATCGATATTCAGTGGTGGGTTTTTATACTGGCAGGTGGCTTTGCTTTGGCTATCACCTTGCTAACTGTCGGTTTTCAATCAATAAAATCGGCTGTTGCCAACCCGGTAAATAGTTTACGTGCAGAATAGACACCGACCCAAGGGGTGCTTACTCAAATGAGAAAAATAAAATATATCCGATACCATCTCCCCTAAGCCTCCAGAGGCAAAGGGGGAGACGAAATACGAAAATCCCGCTAAAAACTATCGAAAAATCAATTGTATTTCTTGAGGAACCTAAACAACACCTTAAAAGTGCCACGATTGAGGACAATTAAGAAATGAAAAGGTTACAAATATGGGACTATCAACTTTGGGGAAGGGCCGATCGCCGTTTCGCCAAATGTTCGGTTCATGGGATTGTCCAATGGGTAAGTGCCCAAAGTTCTTTTGATCTGATTAAAAGGGTAGAAGGGGATGTTATAAAATGTCGTCCTTCATACGGTTCCACAACCTGGCGAGCAACCCACCGGAGATACATACGACCACTGTGAGCGAAATTGCCAAAGTGTGATTGCCATAGATCCAATTTCCCGTTGCGAACATACAGCCATAGACCAGAATGCATCCCAATACCATCGCAAGAATGCCTGAGGGTACGACCCACTTTTTGTTCCCATCGGTAATGTCCAAGCCCCCGGCATGGGCCTCATCCACAATTTTTTTCCATCCCGGGCCGCCCGGTTGGGTCTTTTTATAAAAACGGTTCAGAACATCCCTCTTTTCAGGTTTTGTGACAAAAGTTGTGACCAGCCAAACCGCGGTGGTTATCAGGACGATGCACAGTACCCTGGACCAAGAGGGAAGGACACCCTCCATAACGGTTCCCGAGTTGTCCAAATACCCAAAAAGGATGTCCCCCAAGGGTGTAACGGTCAACAAAAGACTGATTATGGCCGCTGCGAACATAACCGAAATTTCGCTCCATGCATTGATCCGCCACCAGAACCACCTTAGAATATAGACAAGACCCGTACCCGCACCAAACTCCAAAAGAATCTGAAAAAGTTGCTTGGCATTCGTAAGAAGCAAGGCCAAAACCGCACCGGCAACCATTAAAACGACCGTAGAAAGCCTCCCTATATTCACCAACTCCCTTTCCGATGCCTTTTTATTGATCTGTTGTTTATAAAAATCGTTCACGATATAGGACGACCCCCAATTCAACTGCGTGGAGACCGTACTCATATACGCGGCTCCCAAGGAAGCCAGGACAAGCCCCAACAGTCCACTGGGCAACTTGGTCAACATGGCCGAATACGCCAGGTCGTGCCCGAGCTTACTTTCCTCTATGTTCGGGAACGCGGCCTGGATACTGGCGATGTCCGGGAAGACGATCAAGGAGGCCAGCGCCACCAGAATCCATGGCCAAGGTCTGAGGCCATAGTGCATTATGTTAAAAAAGAATGTGGATGCAATGGCGTGATTTTCGTTTTTGGCTGCCAACATGCGTTGTGCGATGTATCCGCCACCGCCTGGCTCCGAACCTGGGTACCAAGAACTCCACCATTGGACCGCCAAAGGGATTACCAATATGGTTATTAGGGCCTCCGTATCGGAAAAATCCGGGAGTATCGATAGTTTCCCCACTACATTTTCATGTGAGATCATGTTGGAAATACCGCCCACCTCCGGAATATTCACCAAATAGTACGCCGCCCCAACCGCACCCACTATTGCGACAAAAAACAAAACAAAATCAGTATAGACCACACCCCTGAAACCGCCGACGGCACTAAAGATCACCGTTACGATCCCCCCGATCAAAACCGTTTCGACAGGAGTTAGTCCCAGCATAATTCCCCCGATCTTAATGGCGGCCAAGTTGACCGCGGCCAAAGTAATGATATTAAAAAAGAGCCCTAGATAGATGGACCGGAATCCGCGGAGAAATCGGGCCGGCTTGCCTCCGTATCGAATTTCATAGAATTGCATATCGGTCAGGACATCCGACTTGCGCCATAATTTGGCGTATACAAAAACGGTCAACATTCCGGTTATCAAAAAAGCCCACCAGCCCCAATTGCCCGAAACCCCGCTGGTACGCACAAAATCCGTGACCAAATTGGGCGTGTCCGTGGAGAAGGTTGTTGCGACCATGGAAAAGCCAAGAAGCCACCACGGCATACTGCGCCCCGACAGGAAAAACTCCGAGGTATCCTTACCGGATTTTTTGGATACGACGATTCCGATGATCAGGACGATGGAGAAAAACCCGATGATGATCGAATAGTCTAAAGTGCTGATTTCCATTGGTTGGTTGTTGGTGGAAGGCTAAAGATAAAGTTTTGTCGATGAATTGCTAGGGGTTAAATAAAATAAAGGCAAAAAGACCCGTGCCCCAAAAAAAGTGGGTTGAAAGAACCGATTTGGGAAAATTGTAGCGGTTCCGATTCGATTGCACTGTTGACCGTAGGCAGCCAGGCGATTCGTGCGGCCAATGGAAATCCGTTGGAAGCGTGGAAGGAGGAATGAAACAATCATGGATGGATGGATTATACTGAAGTTTTTCCTGAAGTTTTTTCGGGAACATAAAAAAGGACAAGCGCACTTTTATGATCAATGTACCAAATCTCTTGACGGGCCTGATCTCCTTTGTACTCCCTTAACCCTGCTCAGAACCCATCCCATGGGCCAACTTGGGCCAGAGCAAGATTTGAAAGTTTGGGCACGAACGGAATCACCTATTTTTGTTGGGGTCGTACATAACGGAAATGACGTTTTCACGCCACCAGATCTCCTCGACAGGTTTCCATTGGCCCAGTTCCGATCCACCTCCGCTGTCCGTGCTACTCGCGTTGCCGGTATCTTCACCCTCCTGCCCGCTGTTGTTGGAATCGTTTCCCCCATGATCATGGTTTCCATGCCCCTCGTCGTTATGGCCTCCCCCGTCCTCTTCCCCGTCTTCTTCATAGGTTTCCGGGATCGTACAGGTGGAGATTTGCTGTAGGCGGTAATAAAGCAATATGGTATTTAGGAGGCGTACCCTGGTATCAATGATATCCTGGAATACCGAGAGTTGGTATAGCGCCATTCCAATGACGAGGGCAAAGGTCAGCAATACAGCGATGGCCAACAGCACCCAACCCGGTGGGCCCGATAACAGGCCAATCCAGAAAAGGAACGCCTTGATCAGAGCGACGATACCAAGTGCAGCGGGAAATGCCAGCGATATCAGGGAAGCTTTCGTACGATTCTGGGCAGTTGGCCATGTAGTTGTGGTCAGGGTCTGCAACCTTGTAAGATCTGTGGTTATCTGGGTGGCCAATGCGGCGAGCCTGCCCACTTTTGTCTGGTAGCATTTACAACTCCCACCGGGCTCGGAGAAAGGTATCCGCAAATACGCGTAGGACTGCCAAAGGGTAGCGTCCGGAATATTTATTTTGACCGAAAGGTCGTCAAGTGTCGCCTGTAATTCTTGCTTCTTTAGCCGATATTCCGACATTTTCCTTTCCAGGGTATTTAGCAGGTTCCGTCGTTTGCCAGATGTATTTGCATTGTTCAGCTGATTCTCCAACTCGCGGTGCTCCCGTTCCGCCTGGGCCTTCTTTTGCTCCAGGTCGGCCCTTAGCTGAATGAGCTCCTCGGTCTGAAGGTTATAGAAAACGACACGATCTTCGATCAACTGTGTTACCGGATCGGTAATATCGGTGAGTGCGGTAACCAAACCTCCGGCCCAGTATCCACAACCATATCCCCCGTGTTGGGTACAGGTGAGGGAAGCGGGGGTTTTGTCCGGACAGTCACATAAATTCCAATAACAGTTCATAATGGTTCTCTGTTTGATTTCTATTGCCCGCTTGGGCAGAACGATGGGGGATTCGTATCTATTCCTAAGCTTGGTCATTGAATGGATTGAATGGTCAACAAGCCGCCAATTCCCTGATTTTTATGAGGTCAACTAAAAAATACATAAAAAAAACCGGTTGGGCAAATAATCCAATTCACGGGCTTGTGTATCTTTATTACTACCTTCAACAATATGATTTTCTGATTGAAGGTTAAACATATCAATGCGTCAGCCGCTCAACCCCCATGTTGTGGAACGGGTACCCGATCGGATCAAAGCCCAAAAAACGATTCCTTAACTTAGAGAGATGGAAGCGACATGTACAATTCATCACCTTTTTGATAGCACTGATGTATCGTTCTTGGAACGCAAAAAAATAAAAGCATGACCCTATGAAATCACTATTTTGGATTCTTTTCGTTTCACTTTCATCGGCCTACACAGGTGTTTCACAGAGCACGCAAATGGCCGCGGTTTCAAAATCGGACGCCGTTGGTTTTTCATCGCGGCTCGAAACGGACAATTCGCGACCCTCGACAAGTAACGGCACCTTGGGGCGAACAGTTCAAGTTAATATCTGGTATCCGGGACGTATCGGGCAGCGTTCTCCCAAAGTGATGATGTTTTCGGACTACCTCAGGACAAAGGACATGGAAATGGGCGCAGGGGGAACTCCCCAAAGTTATGGTAAAACGGTTGATGACTATTTTCAGTGGCCCATATCGCAAGGTGCGGACAAATCATTACTTGATTCGATCGCTTCCGCAAAGATTCCGATGGGGGCGGTGAAAAACATCGACTTTGCCCCTGGAAAACATCCCGTGATCTTGCTAATGCACGGCTCTGCCGTGGATTTTGCGTTTTTAGGGGAATCCCTGGCCGAACAAGGATATATCGCTGTAAATGTCCCTGTTAAGGGATATGGACAGAAGGAGTTGGATGTAAACGGCATAGGGATGGAAACGGAGATCAGGGATTATGAATTTGCTTTGTCGACCTTGGCCCATAACCCCAGTATGGATCGAAACGATATTACCGCCCTTGGATTTAGTTTCGGAGGCCAATCGGCCTTGGGATTGGCCTGTAGAAACCCGAACATAACAAGGGTAATTAGCTATGATGGTGGTATTGGTGATAAATTTGGTGCTAGACTAGTTGCGGAAAGCCCTTTTTGTGCCACTGAAAATGTCTCGGCCGGCATACTTCATATCTACGATGCTTCCTACACACGGAGCTATTTGGACAAAATCAGAAGTTTTGTGTACGCCGAAAAGACTTTTGTGGGCCTGAACGGGATTGCCCATTGGCATTTTACATCCTTTGGGTATTTAGCCTCCCAGATCCCGAAGCTGTTCGGTGAAAAGGAATATGCAAAGAACGGTTACGAGACCATATGGAGGATAACCAAGGGCTATTTGGATTCAAGGTCCAAAAATCCAAAAGTATTGTACAGTTTGCCCGAAGATGAATTTGATCTAGTGGACGAGGTGGAACACCTTGGGCCTATTGAAATCAAGTAAACACAAGGCGGTTGTGATCCTTTCTTTAAGGACGATAGGCAAATTTTGATGTAACCTTTTTGTAAAATCGTTGTCTTCAGGTAAACGAAACAGTTTAACCATGAAGAAATATTTTTACCGTGGCCTTCTTTTGATATGCTTCTTAAATTCATCCTGCAATCCCGGGCCAAAGAAAGATTTGAATTCCCTCTCCCAAGAACACCTGGCTTTGGTAAGTGCGTTGGATTCCATTGCAACACACTTTATTTCCCAAAATGACCTTCCCGGTGCGTTGGTCGGATTATTGGAAAATGGCAGACATATAAAAACGTTGTATTACGGCCATGCCGACACCAAAACCAAACAGAAAATAGATGGAAGTACCCTATTCAATTTGGGGTCGATCTCAAAATCGGCAACGGCCTGGGGTATCTTGAAGCTGGTGGAGGAAAATAAATTGGCGCTGGACAGCCCGGCCACAAAATATTTGCGAAGATGGCGTTTCCCACCGCATGAATTCGACGAGTCCAAAATTACGGTCAGAAGGTTATTGGGCCATAGTGCCGGTTTGTCCCTGTCGGGCTATCCGGGCTTCAAAGATTCTTTGGACCTGCCTTCGGTCGTCGAATCGCTGAATGGAGCAACCAATGGCCCCGAGCGTGTAAGCGTTATCTACGAACCGGGAACAGCGGTCAGATATTCTGGTGGCGGATTCACCGTTTTGCAGTTGATCATCGAAGAAGTTTCCCAAATGCCCTTTGCTGATTTTATGGACAAAAATATCTTTGGTCCTTTGGAAATGGAGCACACCACTTTTAAAACCATAGATGTATTGCATCCGTTAAAGCCAAAATTAGCAAAACCCTACGACGGTGACGGCATGGAAATAGAGGATCGGAGCTTTACGGCCTTGGCCGCAGCCGGACTGAGAAGCTCCCACGACGATATGCTGAAATTCATTTTGGCAGAATTACAATTGGGGCCGAACAAAATTCTAGCTAAAAACTCCATAATGTCCATGCACAGTGCCAACCCGCCAGCAGACCGGTACGGACTCGGGCATCAGATCCGGTCGTTTGGAACAAAAACGATCATTGGCCACGTCGGGAACAATCAGGGATGGCACGGTAATTTTGAATTCATACCCGAAACGAAATCGGGGATCATCATTCTGACCAACGGAAATGATGGCTTTTATTTTCATAATACCATTATGTGCCATTGGATCGATCATCAAACCGGAAAGCAAAGCCTGGAATTTTGCGCTACCTTACCTTTGGCAAAAATTGGGATCCTCCAGGAAAAAGTGTTGCAATGGCATGGGCAAAAATATATCACCGCAATTCAAAAAGATGCTTTGCTTTCGCAATTCCATAAAATTCGGACCATTGGGCCCAGTGCTATCGAAACCGTTATCAAAGGCTTAGGGGATATCCAATCGGACATTGACAAAAAGTGCCCCGGTATTCCCAAAACCGATAGGGAGGCGTATCGCAACTTTTCAAAAGAGGTGGTGCAAGCATTGGATTTCCTGCCAATGGATGATTGACCCTTGCCTTTTTTGGGCGGGAATCTTTTCCTTGGTTGAAGTGAAAAGGCCAATTTTGGTGAAAGGGAACCTTCGCTAGGACAATTCTACAAACCGGATTCAAAAAGGTAAAAAATGATATTCCCTTGTTTTGGTCCACCCCTCTTATGATGTGGGCCAAAGCGCACAAAACGGGCCTACAACCACTAGACCGTTTGAAGATATCCATGGAGTTCTCCCAGGCACCCTGTCCAACCATCGATATGGGCCTGCATGGTGTCCACATCATCGAATTCCCCATGTCTGAGCGTGATTTTGGACCCCATTCCCAGGTCCTGGAACGCTACTTCGACCTTGGTGATCGCATCACCCAACATGGGAGTGAGCCAGGTATAGCCCAGGAATTTGTACATAACAATTTCCAGGAATTCCCCGTTGATCGTGGTAGGGGGGTAGCCGGGATATAGGACTTCTATAAAATATGCCCCGCCCACATGGAGATCGACTCCCGCGTCGATCACCTTGACCTGCTGCTCGGCCATGAACCATTTTTTTAAACTGCTGGGTTTTGTCCATGCTTTGAACACCTTATCGGAGGGTGCCCGAAAGTGCTCCTCGATGAGAATGCTCTTTTTGGCCGGCCCTGTTTTTGCAATCATCATAGGGATACGTTTTTATCTAAAGTTAAATGGAAGACTGTCAAGGACATCTTCATAAATGGAAAATAGATCCAGCAGGGAATGCGCTCCCACGTTCACGATCCCATACCGGTAACTGCCAATGGCCCTCATCTCCGCGGACAACCTGGTGCCCACTTTACCATAGACCTTGATATTGGATTCGGGATAGCGATCGTTAAACTCCCTGATATGCCTCGGCCCCGGGACCGACCTTAGGGCCTTCCCTTTAAACGTACGCAGCACGAAACTGGCGGTGCGGTCGAATTCCCCGCTACCCTTACTAAACCGCGGACAATTCCCCAAGGCAAGATCGAGCAGGATCTGATAGGTGTTCATGCCATCTACATTTTCATAAAGATCGCCAAATTGGTAAGAGAGACGGGGGTTCAGCTCTATGATACGTAAGCAATCGGTCCCCTGGTCGTAAAAGAGTTCCACATTGAACTGAGCATTTCCAAAACCGATTCCTTTGACCAAGTTTTTGACTATTTGCGCCATTCGTTCCTGCACCTCGGCGGGCAGTTTCGAAGGGTATTCGAACCTTTCAAAAATGTTGGTGCCGGGAAACATAATGGAATCCACGATACCACAGATCGTGACCTCCCCGTTCCAAACAAAACCGTCCACGGTTACTTGGATCCCTTCAATTAGTTCTTCGCCCACAAAGAAATTCGCATCCTCTTCTAGATCGGTATAATCCCGTAACAGATGGTTAAAGGGTCGGGTGATCGTTTTCAGCACGAGGCGTTCGTACCCATTGAAGGCCATATGTTGCCTGAGCATTCCCAAAGAATCGACTTTCTTGGCAAACAGGGAAAAGGTCCCCTTGACCGGTTTGACAAAAAAGGGAAACGGCAAGGGCAGCTTAGGAGCCTTGGGAATTTTTTGCGGTAAAAGGCCACATCGCACCGAAGCCTCCGGGCAATATTCCTGTTGTACCAATCTACAGTAATATTTATGTTGCGAAAGAATTATTTTTGAAGGATCGGTCCCTGGCATGCCCAGCTGTTTCGAGACCGCTGCAGCAATAATGGCCCCAATGTACTCGTCAGAAGAAAGCACCGCGTCCACCTTATTTTTTTGGGCCATACGAACGGCCTTTTTTATAAAATTTTTGACATCAAAAAAAGGAAATTTAAGAAAACCGGGGAATTTGAAAAGGTCGGGGCCGTAATGGATAAAAGTATGCTCGCGACGGTATTTTTCCTTGGAAAATTCCGTCTTGTCCCAGTCATTGGGAAAGAGCACGAGAACCCTTTTTAACATGGCCTTTGGTTTATAGACGAATCAAGATACCAAAATTGGACAATAGTGTCCGCCAATACGGCAACAAGAACCGATTTCCTTGATGGCGACAAGGATTATGTTTACATTTATTGGATCAAAGAGAAGACCAAAAAAAATACACCCGGTCCATGCCACTGTGGGTGGTGGCCGGGAAATAAAAAATCAAAGAGCAACATGGACTATGGTGATACGCTCCTAAGAATAGTTGAAAAAGGTTCGGAACAGATACGGGGGATCGGCGGTGCGGAAATGGCGTTCAAAGCGTCGGATGAAAAATGGTCAAAGAAAGAGATCCTCGGACATTTGGTGGATTCTGCCGTGAACAATTATCAAAGGGTAATGCTTTCCCAGTTGAAGGATGATTTGATCTTCGGGGGATACGATCAGGTGAATTGGGTAAGGCACAACGATTATCAATCCAGAAATGTAGCGGAGATCCTGAAAATTTGGGAATCACTGAACACCCATATTTCACGCTTGATCGCTACAGTGCCCAAAACCGCAATGCTTCGGAAAACGGTACACCATAGCTTTGATACCATAAGTATGCGCACCGTGCCAAAAGGAACGGAATCGAATTTGTCCTATATGATATGGGATTATATATTCCACGTGGAGCACCATTTGGCCCAAATAATAGAGGGGTACAAAAACTTGAACGGACCTTTTGAAGATTGAAACCCAGTTTGACCAAAAACGTACAAAGAATCAACTGGACAAGGCAAAAATTAAAAAAATATGAGAAAAACGATCAGCGTACTACTATTGGGTGTTTTGTTTAATCAAGGCTATGGTCAAATGAACGACTCGATTTCAGAAAAGCTAACGCAAGATTTGGAACAGATTTATTCGCAAGGCCATATCAACGGATTTTCCGTTGCCATTGTTGGACTGGATGGCACCTTGTACACCAAAGGGTTTGGATATTCCGATGTCCGGGAAAACAAGAAATACACGAAAAATACCATTCAGAACATCGCCTCCATTTCCAAGACCTTTATCGGCATGGCATTGCTCAAGGCCCAGGAACTTGGAAAACTCAATCTTGACGACCCTATAAACAAACATTTGCCGTTTGAGGTGATCAATCCATATTTTCCCAATGAACAAATAACCATAAGGCAATTGGCGACCCATACCTCGAGTATAAAAGACCCGGCCAAATATGAGAAGAACGGGTATGTTTTAAAAGAGGCCAACAACGAGCGTGCAAAGGTAAACGGCAATTTTCGATCTCCTGATGAAATGATGGCCCAAAGCACATTTTTAGAACGCATTTTAAGCAAAAAGGGGATATGGTACAAGCAGAACAACTTTTTAAGGAAAGCACCGGGAGAACTGTTCGAGTATTCCAACATAGCCGCAGCATTGGCAGCTGTTGTCCTGGAAAATGCAACGAAGGAGCCCTTCAATGAATTCACCGAAAAACATATTTTTAAAACATTGGGAATGTCCGGTACCGGCTGGTCGTTCAATGAAGTTGATTTTTCACGGCATTCCAGACTTTACGCAAATACGGACACCGAACTGGCCTTTTATCGATTGGTGACCTATCCGGATGGGGGCTTGATTACATCATCCATCGATTTGGGGAAATATTTAACCGAATTGATTGCAGGCTATAGCGGAAATGGTAAAATCCTGGACAGGGAAAGTTATAGGGAGCTGTTCAGACCACAACTCGCCGATGGGCATTATGAAGAAAGAAGTGATGGGGCTTACAACGATGAATACAATATGGGCGTTTTTATGGGAATGTCCGCCCATGGACAAATAGGCCATACGGGAGGCGACCCTGGAGTGGTAACGCATATGTTTTTCAATAGCAAAACGGCACGGGGCAAAATTCTGATCGTGAATACCGAACTGGACAAGGATGGAATCAAAGAGTTCATTGATATCTGGAAAACATTGGAAGCGTATGAAGTTCAGTTATAGCCAATGGGCCACAGAGAACAAGCGCTGGCAGGCCAATGGTTTGCACCAATTGCGGGAAGTTAAAAAACGATTCCTTGGCTTGGTCCCTTAGTTTGAATATGGACTCAAGTCTCCATACTGTAACAAAATGTCCTTTCATCGTACCTATATTCCAAACGATTTAGAGACTATGGGTGGAGAGGGCAGCATGGCCAGTGCGATCTTGAGCTTAAAGCAGAACAGGGCACTATTAAAAAAGCGGAATGTTCGGGGGCTCAAAGAACTTCTTTATGAAAAATCGGGAAAGACCGAATTGGAATTCAAAAAAATCAGCACGCAGGAACTGGCCAGAATAAAAAACGAAATCCGCCAGGAAGCCCGGGCAAATGCCCGTAAGGAAATCTTGGTTTACCTGATATCATTTGTCCTGGTCGGGGTAATTATCTATCTCCTCTACCTATTGTTTTCGTGATGATCCGTTTGTTGTCTGAAACCCTTGGGAAGCATTCCTCTTTTCAGGTTCGGCCGTGATCCTATGCGGCCGATTGTGGGAGCTTAGGTTTAGGTCTTATAAAGCGTTATTCTATTTTGACCGCCTTTTTATGATCGCTCTGTACAATGGTTAGGCCCGAAACGGTTCCTGCTTTTTCCAAATCAAAAATAAGCTGTGCATCGATGTCCTTGGCAAAGAAAACTTTGGGGTCTAGAGGGACTATTTCTTCCCTGTTCTCGCCCATCTGGCCAAACAGCTTGGTGCCTTCTGCAACTATTTTGAATATTCTTCCGTTGGAAAGACGATACTCCCCGAGATAGGTTTCCATTTCCTTTGGGGTCATTGGAATGCTTTTAAAGCTTCTTACCTTGTCATCGGTTTTGTGCCATTCGATGGGACTGTCCAGGCCCTTCATTACAAAACCTTGAGACCTTCCCTTTCTATCTACTGTAAATTCAAAGGTGGTGAGGCCTGCTTTTTGATGGAACTTGTGTTTTTCGAAGGGAAAGATCGTGGCTTTGCTGCCTCCCTTGCGGAAATACACCAACCTTCCGTCCTCATGGCGTATGGTAAGCTCTTCCCCAGGTTTTGAACGATACACTCCCTGAAAAACCTTTTGTCCTTTTGTGGACATCTTCATGTCCTTGAACTTATAAGGGGTGTCAATTACCGTTGCGGCCATTTTAGAGGCGATTATCTCGATGTTCCCCGTGCAATCACAATTGGTAAGGACAACGACATAAACATCCGTTTTGGGAAGATATAGGGCATATGATGTAAATCCGTTTACAGAACCGCCGTGTTTTAGGGAAGGTGTGCCCTGAATGTTTCCCAATCGCCATCCGTAACCGTAATCGGTCGGCCTTCCAGTATTTAAGATGTAGCGGGAATGTGCCTTGGTTGTACTTTCCTTGTCCAGCACCTTATAATCGGCCACCGCCTTGTTCCATATATACAGGTCATCGACCGTGGAAAGAAGCGACCCTCCCGCGTAGGGCAGGGTCATGCTCAAAAAACTGGCATTCCGATGCCCAGCTTTGCCTTTTCCATATCCCGGCGCCCTATTTTCAATTAGCTGTGTTGAAATGTCATAATATGAGTTTCGCATACCCAAGGGAGAGAAGAAATTTTCCTGAATGTACTCGGCATATGTACTGCCCGTTACCAATTCGATGATGTATCCAAGGAGGACATAGCCCGAGTTATTGTATTTGAACCCATCTCCCGGATCAAAGTCCATCGGTTCGTTTTTGAAGAAATCGATAAGTTCTTTTGGGCCCATATCATTTCTCCGTGCCCTTTGGTCGAACTTTCTGAGGCGCGAATAGTTGGCGATTCCCGAGGTATGGGTAAGCAGGTGTTCAATGGTAATGGTACGTCCGTTCGCAGGGTAGTCTTCGATGTATTTTTTTATATCGTCCTCAACCGAAAGCTTGCCCTCTTCCTGAAGTCTTAATATAGCCGCGGCCGTAAATTGTTTGGTGATGGAACCTATCCGGAAAACATGGTCAGGGGCCATCTCCAAATCAAGTTCAAGATTGGCCTTGCCAAACGATTCCCTATAGAGTATGTCCCCATTTTTGGCCACCAGGACCGCTCCCCCGGTACTTGTTTCCGAAAGTTCGTTCAAAAAAGAATCCAAGTACGATTTGTATGTCTGGGCCGAGCCTGTTCGTGGGTGAACTAATGCGAACAGGAGCAATAAAAATAGCGCTGTTTTGAATGGCATGGGTTTGTGTTTTTGATGATGAATGGTATGCCCAATCCAGGTCTGGGCATTTTAGTCGTTTAATGATTCTATATGATAGTGGTCCTATTTTCTTTGTTCATAGATTCTTTTAAGGACGAGGTAAGAGGCCAACAGGCCTATCCCCAGAAATAGGAAAATACAGATGACATAGGCCAAATTTCCCAGAGTTTCCAGGTTCAGATTGTCCAAAATATTGCCGACAAACACGCCCAGTGCAATGGAAAGGCTTACGATCCCCAGGGTCAACAATAAGGGGAGATAGTTCGCGTTGCCCTTGAAATGGTCCTTGGGCAGACCCTGTTCCAACAGGGCCATGCGTTCCCTGTGGCGCGTGGTAAAATAATAGTAACATATACCGAATACCACGAGGGCGATAGAAATGAACAGGGCCGCAGATGTAACTTCCATAATCGTTATTTAAATGTATTTTCATGTTAGACTTGAAATATTTGACAGTGGTCACAAAAAAAGTGACCATTTATCAAAAAAGAGAGTCTAACAAGCAAATGGCGCATAGGCAGAATAGCAGAGAAGAGGACCGGATCTTGAGAAATGCCGCTCGTGGCGATTCCTTTGCCCTGGGGCATCTAGTAAAGTACTATTCGGACCTGGCCTATACCATTGCCATAAAAATAGTTGTTGATCCACAAGATGCCGAGGAGGTAGTGCAGGATTCGTTCATGAAGGCATTTGCGTCCCTGCACAGATTCAAAAGATCATCTAGGTTTTCGACCTGGTTATACAGAATCGTCTACAATACGGCTTTGACAAAAATCAAGGGCAGAAGGAATACCACTTCCTACCATGAAAATCTGTCGGTCGATGCAACGGTCCATAACGTTCAAAATAAGGGCTGGGAAGATTTGGTGCAAAGTGAAAAGATTAAATATATTGATTTGGCAATGGGCAGACTTTCCCAAGAGGACCGTTTAATATTTACGCTCCACTATACGGGCGGAAAGACCATTTCTGAAATCGGCGATGTCGTGGGACTCAAAAAATCAGCTATCAAAATGCGATTGGCAAGAGGAAGAAATCAGCTAAAGGAGGAACTTAAATTATTATTGGGCACGGAAACAAATGAATTGCTATGAATACTGGAGATATTGAAGAAAAAGAGCTAATAGACCTGTTAGCGGGTAGTAAAACGAAAAAACCCAGCAGGGATTTTTCGATCAGGCTTACCGAGCTGCTAATCGCCAAATACCATAAAAAAAGGGTACAGAAGAGTTCCTTTGAAAAACACTTTGGAAAATTTGTGCTTTTTTTTCTTGTGTGTTCCAATGTGCTGATATTCTATGATTTGAGCCTGTTTTCTGCAGAACCGTTATTTTTTATTTGTGCGGCTTTTTTTGTAATCGGGGTAGGGCTATTGCTCGTTCTGATGGGCAGGTTCAGAAACCAGTCCTTTTTTGCATAGCTCGATCTCAAGGTGTTCCATGCCGTTTGCCGGTATCATGGGATAATTTCCCTGTCGGAAATATATGGCACGATCGGATAGCCAAATTTACTTTTGTCCACACCCAATTCCTCTGGGGAAGGGCCCACAAACTCGGTTTTCTTACCATACAAATGAAATGTGCCGTCCATGGAAATCTCGGCATAGGCCCAAATGGGATCTTTGTACGGTACCGTAAATTTTATCCATGGATGGCTTTTGTCCACTTCCTCGCCGTAGCGTATGTGCTTAAAATCGTCCCCTAACCATTGATAGGACATACTGTTTATTTGTATGTAATGGATGCCATTTATGGTATTGTAATAGTCCTGATGGTGATGTCCCGAAAAAACAAACTGTACTTTTTGAAAACCGGCCTGGGCGTTGGCCCGCTCCAATACCAACCTGCTCTCGGTGGCATTGTAAATACCTCCCAGATCATTGTCCAGTCCCTGGTGGCAAAATACTATGGTCGGCAGTTTTGTCCCTTCCAGATCCCTTTCCAACCATTGTAACTGTTCTTTGCCGATGTATCTGGCGTAGCCCGATGGAGGGTCTGGTGACGGATCCTTATCATTTCCGTCCAGGACAATGAAATGGTATCCCTGGCAATCAAAGGAATAATTTTTGCCCAAGGCCTTCCAATATTGCACCACCTGATCACGGGTAAAACCGCCATCCATATCGTGGTTTCCTATCACATGGTATTTTTTCCCTGGATAACTGTTCCAGATGGACAAAAAATTCAAATTGTGGTCATAGGGGCGACAAAAATCCCCCAATTGGATGATAAAATCAAGATCCTTGCCCTTCGCCTCTTCAATAAAAGCCCTCAGCCTGGAGTCGGCATCGTGCATGATATCTTTGTGCACATCGGCACAGATACCGAACCGCAGCGCTTTCTTTTCTTTTTTTTCCAAAATATTTGCACCCAGATGCGTGGGCAGCATCAAGGCGGTCCCACCGATGGAAAGGACTTTGATAAAATCTCTCCTGTTTTTCATATTGTTTTTTGTCAGTTGTTCAATTGCATAAAATGGTTTCTGCGATGATTCTTCCAATCCCACCAAAGATGGGTAAAGCGGTAAGCGGGTAGTGGCCATCGTTGTGCGCGGGTTTTTTGGTCCACCTAACCCTTACCACGGACAGTTTTTCGTTTTCCATGCGTTCGTCCGTTATTTTAAACCCGACCTTTTTATAAAATTCAATCGGTGGTTTATAGACCTGCCCGTCACGTTTGAGGTAATTCTCTGTATCGACGACCCAACCATTTAAATCCGTTGTATTTTGTTTTAGCGCATTGATCAATTCTGTGCCAATTCCGTTTCCTTGCTTTTTGGAATCGACCATAACGACAAACCATTTTTCTTTATTTCTGTCGAACTTTGTAATCCAACCAGAGGTCTCGTTATCAATATCCACCGTATAATGCTCTGCATTCTTAAGTTTTTGCAAGAATTCTTCAAATTCGGGAATTGTATCGTAAGCCAAAGACGCAGGATATTCATTGTTCCAAATTTTTAGGATGTCTTTTTTTTGGGAGCTTGTAAGGATGTTGGATTTCTCGATTTTCATTGACCTTTAGCTTATGTACAACCAGTGCATACCATCTTTGACCAGGTGCCCAATGTGCGGACCATACCAATTTAATGCTTTTTTGGGAACGGTGAACAAGATAAGGGCCATCCTGTGCAAATGCCCGATGCCCCCATGGGATATTTTGATCAGCGCATTGAAAAGACCTGGATTTTCTTCCTCCGTTACAAAGGATAAATGGTATGCCCCCCATCCAATACGATATTTTGACCTGTCATGAAATCACTGCTTTTGGATGCCAAAAAAACGGCCACGCCCTCCATCTGTTCCAGGGTTCCGTTCTGTCCGGAACAGGATCGCCGAAGCGTAGCCTCTCGAAAGGCGTCGGGTGCTTGCCGTGCCATCTCCGTTTCGATATAGCCCGGTAAAATGGCGTTGACCTGGATCCCCTTTCTCCCCAATTCCACGGCAAGGGATCGGGTCAAGCCCAATACGGCGGCTTTGGTGGTAGCGTATCCCGAGGCAAATCCGGTTCCCATAACAGCGGCAATGGAGGAGGTGACAATTAATTTTCCGGGAGCCTTCCGTTCCAGTAAATGCTGAATCACCGGTTTGTACGTATGGACCACACTGTTCAGGTTTAGGTCCATCACCCCGTTCCAGTCGTTTTCACTTATTTCGTGCAATCTTCCCTGCGGGCCCGCACCGCCGGCATTGGCAAAACAAATATCCACTTTCCCAAAATGTGCTATTGTTGCTTGAAATGCCTCCTTTGCCCTGGACGCGTCCGTAAGGTCGGCCAAAAAGGCAAAAACTTCTCCGCCCAGATCTTCCAATTCCTTTATGGCACGGTCATTTTTTGTCGCATTCCTGCCCCATATGGCAACTTTCGCCCCAGCTTTTACCAGACCTCTGGCATACGCCAGTCCAATTCCGCCATTGCCCCCGGTGACGATGGCAACCTTACCTTTCAAATTAAACAGTTCCAAATGTTTGTTTTTATGTTAACCTTTAGTTTTGCCCCCATGGACCAATAGCACCTTTCCATGGGTACAACGCTCTGGTGTAAAATACGTTTAATACAGTTTGGGTTTTGTTGTAAACAGTTATTTTTCCCAATTCAATATTTCCTCAATGGGAATATGGTCCCCAAAATCCTTCCCGTAATGGATCCTATGGAACTGGTATTCCGCATCAATGAGGAAGTCAGCTGGCACAATAGGTCTGTCCGTAATGGATTTCAAATTGAAAAAACCGCTAAACAGGACCCGCATCATTTTTGGGGGATCCATCATCGTCTTGAACATCCCTAAAGGGGATTCTTCCACGCCATATTTCTTATACAGGGTCAATGATGGGTCCGCTATTATTGGAAAGGGTGCGTTCTGTTTTCCGGCGTAAGCTGAAATTTCATCCTTGGAGGCTGCAAAAACGGTGATTATTCCGATGCCTTTTTTTTCAAATTCGGAATACCGGCCTATCAATTGATTCACCCTCAAATTGCAAAATGGGCATGAAGCACCCCGGAAAAAACTCAAAAGTATTTTGTCACTCTTATTTTCCGTCAGCCTAACCGTGTTGCCCAAATGGTCTTCTACGATAAAATCAACTACAGGATCCGATTCGGTCAATCTTTTCATTTCAATTGCTTACTGTGGTTTCGGGGATGTTAGGTTGTGAAAATGGTACGAAGGATTTTCCCCTTTCGCCCTAAGGTAGTGAATACTGGTTTGATTTCCCTATCCGCCCGACTTGCGTTCAAGAGACCGGGCATCAATGGTCCGGTCGACAGATGGGCCTTTACTTCCTTTTAAATCTAAAATCGCAGGTATCGGCTCCCGCTGCTATTGTTCCTTTTCGGACAAGCTCAAGCCCGGCCAAGTTCGAGGTTATTTTGTCCACTTCGCATAAAATTGCGATGTACTGGTCCGCATTGTGCCTGCGGAACAGTTTGCATATTCCGCACTCCAAAATGTCGATACCGTACCCAAATCCGAAGGTTTCTTTTTTATCTGTAACCACCTTTGCAACGAACCCATCTTTGTGCCCCCTCGTGCTGATTTTTTTGTCCATTGCGCTAAGCAACAAACGGGATAGCCTGAAACCAACGAGCTTGGGAGGAAGTTTTTTCAACCCTTTCTGCAGTCTGTTTTTTGGTCTAACAAGTTCGGAGGCGATTTCAATACAAATGCCTTTTATGTTCTGAAAATCTACTTGCCTCTCCCGAAGGATTTGGATGGTGGCCAAGAAATAAGCCGCTAGGTCCAGTCTTTTGTCCAGAGGATTTGGTGATTTTTTGGAAAAGTCCGTATCCTTGGAAATCTGCAGGTACCGATTGTCAACATCAAGAAGCAGGGAGGTGTACGATTCTGGAAACCTTTTGGTCAAAATTCGCCTGAAATGTCGGTCGTACTTCACAATATGTCTTTTTTTGATTCCGGCCGGCAGTCCATTATAAATCACATTTTAATGCAGTTGGGGTTTATAAAGCATGTTTTTTTGTAAAACGCCTATTTTGTTTGGTCAAAATCGCCCGGATCAAGTTTTTTTCGCCTTGCCATCAGACAGGTATGCATAGGTGTTACCGGAATATTTGAATATTTTTGATGTCAAAAATGCAGCACTTGTCTTAGAGTAATCCACCAATTTGTCCACCGAAAGGATTTTTTCACTTGTTGTGATTGCCGAATCAACCATTCCGATCAACTCATCTTTTTTACTACTGAACAGGTTGGTGTTATTTATAGTGGCCGCTTGGACTATAGTACTAAATGTGCCATTGCCAAAATAGTACAGGATGGTCGAAACTGCGGCTACATAGGGATATCCATAACCGTACACAAGGTAATAGATACCGAATTGTGCAAGCTTAAGCAATTCGGAAAAACTATCCGCCCAATACGTTGGATGATTTTGGGACACTGTACTCCCCCCCGATCTGCCAACACTTCCCACTGACTTCCACATAGGAGCAGCTTCCCTTAGAATGGCATCCTCAATGGGGGCCAACAATGACCTTGGTATCCTCGTTGGAAGCCAGGCCGTTGGCAATTCTCCCTCCACATTTTTGTAGGCAACTTCGGGATCGTTGGCCAAGGGATTGGTGCTTATATATTCTAGAACATACTGTTTTGGGATTCTGGAATTTAGGACTACGAAGCGTAGCTGATCGGTGTACATTTCTTCAATTGCCCTATATATGTCTGAATTTTTATCCAGCAAGTGTTTGGCCAGATATTTCAAAGAAACGGTGTATGTCCCTCCTGCGTAATTCACATAGGCCGTGACCACTGAGGGTATGGCTTTGGTAATCTCTCTAAATGTTGCTTCCGTTTCACCCCACCCGCCTTTAAATCCAAAAATGCTCCTGTTTTCGGCCCTGTTCTGCGGAGCGATGTTCTTGGCTGTATCTATTAGATCCCAATTTTTGTACCAGCCGTAACCCAATAGGTGCCCCCCGTCATATTCAATACCCGACTCCCTACCTCTAAGAACATCTTCCAAATAACCCAATTTGCCAATAGCGGTCTGCAACGGTAGAGTTTTTCGCTTTTCCGAACCCGTTACCTTATCTATGTATGCTTTTACGCTAACGGGCCTACTATCGGCCTTACCGCTCGATAAAAGCTCCAAGTGCTTTTTTTCTTCGAAAAAAATAAATTCATTTTTCACATCTGAAGTGCTAAAGCCTGTCTGATCGGCAATAAAATTTATAATAGTAGTTACGGGTGATGTGTTTGCCTCGGCATTGTGGGAAACAATTCGATTTAGTTGCGCCACCGATTTTGAAGAAATTGTCCTAGCAATTAACGGCCCATTCGAAATATTACGATTGTGAAGTAAGCTTCGGTTGCCCATCCGGGTCGCCTCGGCTTCCAATTTTGGGTTGTCATTGATTTTTACTCCCCTGAACTGCGTGGTGGGCCGAACGCTTCCTTGCTTTTGCTGCACCACATGCCAAGCTTCATGTGGCAAATGTTTTTCCTGCCCTGGCCCTAAATGGATATCCGTTCCCTGCGCATAGGCATGCGCCTTCAATTGTCCGGGCTTATCAGAGTTGTAATGGACCTTCACATCATCCATTGAATGGCCAGAGAGATTTTCAATGCCGGATTTTAAGATGTCGGGCAAACCCGTGCTGTGCCTTTTCCTTTGGGTGGGCTGCCGTTCGGCTGAACAATTACCGGCCATTGCCTGCAACTCTCTTTGCCCAATGGCCTCTGGGCGATTGTCCACAAATTGGAATGTAGACCCACTGCCTCTTTGCCTTTGGATGGCTGCATTGGTTGCCCATTGGTTTTTGTTTTCTTTCTTCTTGTCGGCGTGGATGCCCATATTGGAATGTTTGAAAGAACTAAAATTTATTCAATAAATATACTCACGGGGAAATTTCCCAACAAGCGTAGAACTACCCAATTCTCTCATAAAAATTATTTGGACATTGCCTATGCCGGTTTTGTACCCGAAAACAGTGGATTTTCACGCACTAACTTTTCGGTCGATCGCCGGCCATGTTTTCCACTATCGTTCTAAAGGTCAAATTTACCCTTGGTGTGTGTATTAATTTTGTTGGTGGCAATCGGTGCAGCCAATTCGTTTGCGTGCTTCCTTTCATCACAAGTAAACTTCCGTGCTCCAGGACCAAGTTAATTTTTTCCTTGGTTTTTTTGTGTTTAAAGGCAAATCTTCGCTCTGCTCCAAAACTCAAAGATGCTATGGCGCCGTTCTTTTTTAGGTCCTTTTCGCCATCGCTGTGCCAAGCCATTCCCTCATCGCCATTGTGGTACAGGTTTAGCAGACAAGAATTGAACGTTTCCCCTGTTTTTTGTTCTACTTTCGATTTTAACTCCAACAATTCCCTGGTCCAGGGCGATGCCGATTTTGTGGTTTTCGAATAGGTGTATCCAAAAGGTTTTTCGCCGTGCCAGGCCACTTTCCGTTTGGTAATGATCTTCTTGCCCAGGATGATGGCCTCGTCGTTTCGCCATTCAATGGTTTTTAACAATTGTTCCAGATAATGGGCCGCTTCCTCCCGGTTCAAGACCTTTCCGTAATAATTGACGGTCCCGTCCTTGGGAAGGAGATTGATCGTTGGGTCGGCACCTGGGTCAAACAACTTCATTTTTCCATTTTTTATAGTCCATCCGCATACAATGTCCGCAAGGTCGGAATTTGTTTTTTATCGCCTCGTTTTGCGAGAAGAAGAAAACCCTGTTTTCCCGCTTCATCCGCTTCCCCGATCTGCAATTGAGCTTGCCGTAGATCTTCAGGGTGGCATTGCCCCCAAAAAGGATCTGTCTTGTCTTTATTTTGGTCCTCAGATCGCTGTCCGAAATGTCGGTATGCCTCACCATGATCAGCGCATCGCATCGTGAAAAATAATGCCCAAGGCGTACCTTTTTCCGGTACGCAGCTCACTTACCCCGTGCTTCATGTTTGCCCTATAGTACCCTCTCTTTCCCTTTACGGGCCTAAAATGGGTCGTAAAGAGCAGCATGTCCCCTTTTTTGGGTTGCAGTACAATGGCTTTGGACTGTGCCCTGGGTGTTTGTTGCACAAGCACGAATTCACCGCCCTCAAAATCAAGCCCGGGCTCGTTCAGGAGCAATACGGCCTGAATCGGGAAATACACCTCGCCGTACAGGTCCTGGTGCAGGGTGTTGAAACCGCCCTTGCCATATTTTAAGATCAAGGGCGTTGGTTTCAGTTGATCGTTCTCGTGGCATTGTTCCTGTAGTGCCTTGAACGAACTTGGAAATTGCCTGTCGATTTTTAAAACGTTCATCCACAAATTGGTTATGGGCGCCAACTTTGGATACAGCTGCTCCCGCAAGCTCTGAATGGTTCTGGGCAGGGGGTAATCAAAATATTTGTACTCGCCCAAACCGAAGCGATAGCGTTCCATTACTACGGTTTTTCGGTATCCACTAGGGTCGTCGTACAAATCGATCAACGCCTTGCATTGCTTTCCGGAAATCAATTTCGGAAGGATCACATATCCTCTTTCGTGCATGCCCGAGGCAATTTCATCCCAATCCAGGGCTTCTATTCTGGCGGTCAAACCTTCCATTTATCCATTGATTTTTGCCGCTTCCCATCCGATGATCGCAGATTTTCGCGTGTTCCCCCACATATAGCCACCGATATTTCCGGTGGAACGGATAACCCTGTGGCAGGGGATCAAAAAGGCGACGGGATTGTTTCCGATAGCGGTTCCTATCGCTCTCGAAGCTTTGGGCTTGTCCATTTCTTTCGCAATTGAGCCATAAGTCGATAATTCGCCCATCGGTATTTTTAAAAGGGTCTCCCATACCTTGAGTTGAAATGGCGTTCCGCTCAAATGCAATTTTATTTGGTGGCGTTTCCCCCAATCGTTTTGGAATATGAACAGCGCATTTTGTTGCGTGGTGTCCACCACTTGACTGTAGCCGGCATTCGGAAATTTGTCCTTTAATTTTTTGAGCGCCTCGTCCCGGTCATCGAAAAAGGCGATATGGCAAATTCCTTTTTGTGTGGATGCCACAATGATATTTCCAAACGGACTTTCGGCAAAACTGTAGCGTATGGAGAGGTTTTCTCCACCATTTTTAAATTCGCCCGGTGTCATTCCCTCGATATTGACGAACAAATCGTGCAAACGACTGGTGCCCGATAGTCCTGTTTGGTGGGCGGTATCGAATAGGGTCGCTTTTTTGTCCCTTAGCAACTGTTTGGCATATTCTATACTGATATATTGCATGAACTTTTTTGGGCTTACGCCTGCCCATTCGGTAAAAAGGCGTTGGAAGTGATACGGACTTAAATGTACATTTTTGGCCATGTCGTTCAAAGAGGGCTGTTCTTTAAAATTTGCTTTGATATAATCTATTGCTTTTGCGATCCGATTGTAGTCAATGTGTTCTTGCTCAGTCATTTTCTTTACATTTTATGGTACAAAAGTAGGGGGCTTTTGAAGGTCATAAAACCTGATTCTTGCTAAACTTTTTTTTGTTCGGGATGTTTTTCAGGCCGCGGCCGGGCATCCTGCACATCTCGGAAACGCAGCACTGAAAAGAGCTTACATATTTGGTCTGGTACCGAATTGTTGCCCAAGGTTCTTAATGGGAACCCTCAAATGGTGAGGGTCGATTTTTGTTCATTCCATTCTTTTTGCAATGGGGTGTTCGGGGTGCAGTTCCAATAAGTCCCACAGATTGCCGTACAGGTCCTTGAATACGGCAACGGTCCCGTAATCTGTGCTTTTGGGTTCCCTAACAAATTCGATTCCACTTGCGGTCATTTTGTTATAGTCCCTCCAAAAATCATCCGAGTTCAAAAACAGAAATACCCTTCCGCCAGTCTGGTTCCCTATATATTCTTCCTGTTCCGGTTTTGAAGCCCTTGCGAGCAAAATGGTCGTCCCAGAGGAATTGGGGGGCGCTATTACAACCCATCTTTTGTCTTGTTCCGGTTGATAGGTGTCTTCGATCAAATCGAAGTTCAATTTTTTTGTGTAGAAGGCGATGGCCTCATCATAGTCTTTTACGACCAGGGCAATGTGGACTATGGACTGTTTCATTTCAAGTTGTAGTTTTTCTGTACAAACCGATACCAATTGTTTGAAAATTGTTCCTCCGTTACCCCAAGTACATTTTGTAGATCTCCGTAAGATCCAATAAGCTCAATTAGTTTGTCCTTCCCATGCTTCTTTAAGATATATTCAATCATGGTATACCCGCAGGTGTATATCTTTTGTCCATCGGAACGCCTGTTCAATTCCGAAATTTGGGGATATTTTCCATTGCTGAAATACGCGAGTGTGTTAGGATCATAAAATTGCGCCGCTTCGTAAACACTGACCCCTTCCCAGAGCCATATTGGAAAAGTTGAAAACTTCTCGTCGAACCTTTCTGCATTTAGGGGCTGCGGTTCTCCGTCAATGAGTAGTTTGAGAACTACGGCATGGACAAATTCATGAATGGCGGTTTTGGAGATTTCAGTATCCAACCAAGTATCTTCTACGAAATGGAGCTTTGAAATTCCCTCCACACTCCCCGAAGCACCCCAATGGCCACTTGCTTTTATATATCTCCATCTTTGGGCATAGATGTTCACTTCAATATTCTCGGCGGGCGTGGTATTTAGATCACTACTGATTTTTGAATACCTGCCTTCCAATGCTTTTGAAAGTCCAATTATGCTCAAGGAGTCAATGCTGCTGCTAAAAAGGAAAGTAAAGTGTGGTGTTTTGATCTCTTTCCTATTTTCGGGAATGTTCACAACTATGGACAGCAACAGTATTATGACCAGGAATACAATAAACACATACTTCAATTTTTTCATGGGTTGCTTGGTTAAGCGCTGTTTTATATTTAGGGCCAACAGTCTCGGGAACGATCCCTGTCTTTCCTGCTTTGGTGGGTTACGGCCTTTGTTGGCTACCCTGGTTCAATAGCTCAATTCCTTTTTGTACCGTAGGTGGTATACTTTTTTTGATTTGGCAAGTTCACCGATTTTGTTTAGAACGGCCATCAATTCTTCCATTCGATTATGTCTGGACATCCAATCCAAAAGATTGTTCTTTCCTTCATAATCCGTTCTGTCGTCGTAAAACCATACCCAGGTCGCTACTCCATAGGCGCCCACTGAGCCCCTGTTTCCTTCAAGGGGATATGGATAGTCCGTTTCTTTGAGGAGTTTTGCAAATTTCCTCATTTCGGCATCAAATTCGTCGATTTTGTCGGTTTGTATCCGATACTCTATCATGGTTGCCAATGGAAACTCGGAAACGGAAATTTCCTCCACGGTACTCCAGGGCAGCAACATTTGTTTGATATAGTTCCTGTCCAGTGATATATCAAGTTGTTTTATGGATTCAATGGCCCGATCGAACTCGGCCCCGGCCTTGTGCTCATGGAACTTTTTCCTATAGTGGTCCAAGGTCAGAATGTCCTCGATCCCATCGCTGAAATTAACCAGCAAGTATTCTCCAGAATCGGATTTGTACAGCAGCCAGTCGTATTCTTCACCGATCTGAATTTTTCGGGATAGTCCGGAGAGGCCGCTCATATTCTTCTCAAATTCCGGAACATCATCGGACGCAACGGTCAGTAGGGTCAATTGCGTATGAATTTCGATATCGCCTTTTTCAATGGACCTTTGCCCGAAGGTCGTAAGGGGAACAAACAAGATGGCCATAAGGACCCCCATTTCCAAATGGCGCACGGCCTTTTGGATAAGCCCCTTGTTCCTATGCCCTTTATTTCCCATGGTGAACCGAAGATACACATAAGATTCAAAAAGACCATCGCTCGTTTTTACCCGCTCAACCCGTTTTCAATTTTTGGGTTTATTCTTGTCAGTTCCCTGGCGAATCCCATTTTGTCCTTTGGGGAAATTATGATCAAGTCGAACTTTCCATAGGTCAGTTCGATCCTGTCCAAGGAGGGCGCCGGCGAAGAAATCAAATTTCCGGTCTTCGCAATCGACCTGATTTTGTTTATATCGAACCGTTTGTTGTAAAGAAAGCCGCACTTCACCTTTAAGGTCCCGCTGTCCGTGATCGTGTACACCGTCGAAAAATTGAGGTATAGGAACAGGCCATAGACCAGTAAAAAGCCCCCACCCACGGATACGATGGCTTCCAAAGGGTTGTTTTGGTATATCATGAACCCCATGATCGGCCCGGAAAGCAGGCTCAGGAACACTATTATTTCATATCCAAATTTTGATTTGTAAGTGGTCATTTTCAAATTTGTCCCAAAGTATTGGTTCAAGCACCGCAACCTTGGCCGCATATAAGATCGCGTCCCGCCGGGTGCCTTTTTACTGTTCCATCGGTCGTTGCGTCGTGCAAGCTACCGTTCTCCTTATGGCATAAATGTTTTAAGATCGGTCCTGACCAAAGGTGTGCTTTCATCTGGAAAAGCATGGCGTACTTGGGCCGTTGCTTCGCTTGACTTCCTTGTTACAAGGCCCCCGCTTGCCTCTAAAACGACCAAGATGAATACCTACAGTGTTCCTATGGTGCGGACCATACCAAATTAGCACTTTTTTATCAAAGACGTTGCATGCCGGGCCCCGCTTTGGGCAAGAGTTGTTTTTGTTCCATATTCTTTGTTATAAAATTATCTAAATATAATATTAATATTAAAAATAGTTAATATGGTTTTGTATATTTGTCCTATGGCAGTTCGAAACGTTTTTAAGGCATTGAGCGACCAAAGTCGATTTGATATGGTGGTGCAATTGGGGGAAGGCCCCTGTACCGTTGATGAACTTAGAACAAGATTGGATATCAGTCAATCGTCCACTTCACAGCATCTGAAAATATTGCATGAGGCCGGTTTGGTTTCCTATTCCAGGCACGGAAATTTCAGGACCTATACCCTTAGAAAAAATGAATTGAAAAAGGCGATGCACTTTTTCGACGATCTATGGGACGATGGACTGGAAAGGTTAAAACGGAATTTAGAAAGTTAAAATGGACAATATACTACGCAAGGAAATCTGGATAAGAACTTCCATCGAAAAAGTTTTTGCCTGTTTCACGAAGTCGGAGGCCATGTTGGAATGGCATGGCAAAGAGATAGAGCTCGATCCCGTACCTGGCGGCATTTATAAAGTCGTTTTTGAGGATGGTACGGTCATTTTGGGAAAGTACAGGGAGGTCGAAATGAACAAGCGGGTGGTCTATACCGCAAGTTATGGGACCGTGGACAGTTTGATAGCGATCGATTTTATCGAGGAAAATGGGGGTGTAAGGATAAAGATCAAGCAGCAGTTTTCCCCGGGTCAGGACACCTCGCCCTTTGATGCGGGCTGGGACCATTTCCTGGATCTGCTCAGGGAACTGCTGACTTCGTAGCCTAGGGTCGGCCACCGCTGGACATGTGCTATGTGGAAGTTGTAAAGGAGGGCAACAAAAGGCTCCTTGGGAGTCACGATTCCAAAACAAGGGGCGCACCATATTAGGATGCCAATTTATTTTGCCTAAACTTCAATGGTGTTTGATGCACCTTCTTTTTAAAAACACGGTTGAACGCCGCCTCCGATCGGTACCCAACACTTTCGGCAATTTCACCAACTGATGCTTTGCTCTGCTCCAATAACTCCTTTGCCCGGATAATGCGCCAATCCGTAACATAGCTCAAGGGAGTTGCCCCGACCAGATTCTTGAACCTGTTGCTAAAACCGGTCCTCGACATACCGGACAACTGCGCCAAGGTAGCGACCTGCCAATTCCTTTCCGGATGGTCGTGGATGCCTTGCAGCGCCCTGCCTATCCTTTTGTCCTGTAGGGCGGCCAAAAAGCCTTTTCCCGAAGCGTTCTTTTCAACATGGGCACGCAGGGCGTGCACAAACAATATTTCACCTAATTTGCCGGTGATGATATGGCTTCCGGAACAGTTGCCTTCGGTTTCCTGCACAACGAGATTCGCGACATTTTCGAGCCAGCTGATCTCTTTGCGCTCCGAGCCGGTGATATGGATGATCTCTGGCAATTCCCTTATAAATTGGTGGTCAATGGTTCTGTCAAATTCAAAGTGGCCGCAGACCAAAGTGGTTGTAACAGATGGGCCCTCGAACAACGATTTTCCGTTCCAAATGGCTTTCACCACATCTTGCCCATTTTTTCTGTGGCTTGAAATGTCGTCGGCCAGCCAATGATCGTTCCCCAAGGGAAAAATTACGATATCGCCCTCAAATAGCACTATTTGTCCGCTTTTCGTGCTCAGCACACAACGTCCCTTGGTGACCATATGAAACTGGGCAAAGGGCCCCTTGGGTATGTCCATTCCCCAGGGAGATGGGAAATCGGACTTGAAGTAAACGGCACTTTTCAATTTAACCCTGTCCAGAATACTGCTCAGCACATCCATAGGCATCAATTTGTACGATTAAGCAAATTTAATGTATTTATTGATATTGATAATACAATATGTCACAACATCTTTGTACCATAATTTAAACATATCCAAAATGAAAACTATTGTCACATTGCTTTTTTTAGTACTAAACTTGAATCTTATGTCAGCACAAAAGGTATTTGCCAACACGGACAAAGTCGCCAACAACGGTTACGATATTGTTAACTACTTCACCGCAAATTCCGCGGAACGGGGCAGTAAGGATTTTTCGACCACCCATGCCGGGGCAACGTACTATTTTGTGGGCCAGGAAAACCTCAAGGCCTTTAAGACGGATCCAAAAGCCTATTTGCCCCAGTTCGACGGGTACTGCGCTTTTGCCGTGGCCAAAATGAACCAGAAGGTACCCGTAGATCCCGAAACTTTTAGGATCGATGATGGAAAACTATACCTGTTCTACAATGATTTTTGGGAGGGAAAACCGTTCAATACGATAATCCCATGGATCAACAATGAATCTGAAATGGAAAAATTGGCCACTGCGAACTGGACAACTTTGAAGGACCGTTAAGGGGGGGCGCGGAGAACTGGCTTTTTAAAACCTGGCGGTTTTTTGGGCGGGGCAGTTTTTTTGCCCCGCTCACAGCCCTAGGCTATCCATTTTTCCCTTTTCGTACCGACTGTCCTCAGCGGGATATCTCAAGGAGCCGTCATATTTTCCGGACTGTTTGGCCATGGACCAGATCAAGCTCTCCCCGGCAAAACCGGCATCGGGGATTTTTTCGAACACCTTGTCACGGTACGCTTGGTCGGCATGTACGGTCTCCCAACCCTCTTCTTTGAACTTTTCGATAAGATCGTCCAGAAATAGGGCGGATGTCAAATTGTGGTGGAGCAGGAGCGTGTGGGCGATATGCCTTTCGTTCATCTCGTACGAAAGCTTTTCATAGTAGTTGGCCCTTTCCATGATATGCTGTAGATAAAAGTCCCTGAACCTTTCGATCTCGGCTTTTTCAACGCCCACTTCCTTGATCCTTTTGATCAGACGGGCATTGACGAACCAATCGGATGCATCAATGGTCACGTAGCCGTTCGTGTAACCGTTCGAGCGGAGAATGTTCCTGATACTGTCTACCTTGGATTTGTTCTGCCCCTCCTTCAAATAGGGAAATCGGAACAGTTTAACACTGTTGCCGAGTCCAGAAATTATGGAATCGGTCTTTTTCAGTTCCTTCTCAAATAGGGAAGCGGTATTTTTTTCAGAGCTGAAGTTCAGATGCGCAAAGGAATGGTTGGCCAGGCTATGGCCCCTATCGTCCCAGCTTTTCAGCAGAAACTGGCCCTTTTCATCCAATTTGTTCTTGCCGGTAACGAAAAAAACGGCCTTTAGATCTTCATTTTCGAGATGCGACAGTATCATTTCGTTCCATTCCCCAAATTTGAAACCCGCTATGTCGGAGGTGGCCCCGTCGTCGAAGGTAAAACTGACCATGGGTCCGGCAACTGTTTCGGTACTTGCAGTTTGTTCCCGTGGGTTGGATGTCGAGGATTTGCACCCGAACAAAAGTATCGGGATAAAAATGAATAGCTGCAGCTTTCGTGTCATTGGTTTCAAAATATATGCCTTGGTTCCGGCCGGGTTCGGGACCAGTGGATTGCGCGGTCCAAAGGTAGGGTTTTTAGGGCTGGTGGATCTTGGACTGCGCAGCGCGGCCCTGTCCCAAGGTTGGGGCAACCCTTTTGCAAGTTGTTGCGTCTTATCAATTGTACAGACCCATTATGTCCAAAATTTTGAACAAACGGCTCCACTATATAGATTGGCTACGCGTACTGGCCTTCATAACGCTTATCCTGTTCCATTGTGCCGTTCCCTTCGTGGAACATTACGACTGGGAGATAAACAATGACGAAACCTCACCATCTATTACCCGTATCATCTGGTGGACCCATCAATGGCGATTGCCCCTGTTGTTCTTTATTGCGGGTGTGGGAGTCCGTTTTTCGTTGCAGAAACGATCGGTTCCTGCCTTTATCGGGGAACGTTTTGTACGCCTGTTCATTCCCCTGTGCTTTGCCATATTCTTCATAACCCCGGTCCAGGTCTACTTTGAATGGCTGCAGGAGGGAAGGATCAATATGGGTTTTTTGGAGTTCTATCCTTCTGTTTACGAGATCGTGCCCTATCCCGATGGGGCATTTACCTGGAGCCATATGTGGTTTGTGGCCTATCTTTTCGTTTTTACCCTGGTGCTGCTGCCCATTTTTTCCCTTTCAAAAACGAAATTGCCCGATCGTTTTATACCCGGTTTGAACCGCACATTTTCCAATCCTATCGCCCACCTCACGATGGCCCTGCCGTTTGTGGGCTATTTCTATTGGTTATATCTGGATTGGCCGGAACAGGGAAGTTTGATAAACGATTGGTTCGTCTTTAGCTCGTCCATTACATTTTACCTCTTCGGGTTCCTTTTGGGCGGGGTGGCCTCTTTTTGGGAAAATTGCCTCAGGTACAGAAAATTGTTTTTGATCATCGCATCCCTTTTGGCCGTGGTCTTGATCTGGAAGTATTATTGGAATTGGCAACTTTATCGGCCCACGGCCCAAGCGGGCAGTCTATATGCCTATGGGCTGTTGGACGGTTTTCACATTTGGACGATTATCCTATCGGCCATTGGATACACCATGAAATACCTGAATTTTTCAAACCGGTACCTAAGTTATCTGAATACGGCCGTCTATCCATTTTATATTGTCCATCAAGCCGTTATCGTGGCCTCGGGATACTATGTCCTACAATGGGATATCGGCATTGGGGCCAAGCTCATCGTATTGGTGGTGCTGTGTGTCGCCACCATTTGGATACTGTACCATTTCCTTATTCGAAAAACCGTCGTCAGCCGGATTCTTTTTGGTATGAAATGGAACCTGGGAAGAGATCCAAGATCGGGACAGGGCCCTTAAGATGCGTCGCGACCTTCCGCACGCACGGCCACAGGTGGGTAGTAAGGTCCCCAAATGGGGTATATGTCGCGGGACGTTTTTATCAAAGGGCCAGATCGTTCATCCAATCGTCGCTCCACTCACATATTTTATCCAAGACAGGGAGCAGCTCCAATCCTTTTTTGGATAGGTAATATTCCACCCTTGGAGGGCTTTCATTGTATTTTTTCCGTACGACCAATCCGTCACTTTCCAATTCCCTTAACTGCTCCACCAGCACTCTTTTGGAGATATAGTGCAAGATGGCATTTATCCTTCCGAAGCGCAAGGGCCTATTATCGAACTTGGTCCCTATCAGGTAAATGATCAAGGGTTTCCATTTGCTCCCGATAATGTTCATGGCCCTTGTCAAAGGGCAGTTGCTTGGATTTTCGATTACGGTCCTTCCCATAGGTTACTTTTAGGTCACCACAAATTCCCTGTATTTTTATCCCAATGGTTACAAAAATAAACTATTAAGGGTATTTTTATGGGACCAATACCCCAAGGATGCAAAAGACCCTACATTTTATCGGAGCAAAAACGACCAAGGAAGCCATGTTCCGGGCCATTTCAACCCCCGAAGGGCTCCGGGAATGGTGGGCGACCAGTGCCGATGGGGAAGTGGTGGAGGGAGGTACCCTGAACCTGGTCTTTGACCGATTGACCACCCTGAAGTTCAGGTACGATCAAATAGTGCCACCAACAAAACTGGTGATCAGCTGCTTCGACAGTTTTAAATCTTGGGACAAAACACAACTGGTCTTTGAAATTGAGGAGCGGGAAGGGCAGGTGTTCCTGACGCATACCCACCAAAACATTCCCGATGGCGACATGGAATCCCTGTCTTATTTTTCGACTAAATGGACGGTTTACCTCTTGAGCCTTAAGCAATATCTGGAAACGGGAAAGGGGACCCCCTATCCGAACGAACCGAAGCTGTACCACGGCGATTAGTTTCCTTGGCGTACGGCATGGGCAAATGCGTGTCGTGGGGGTGCCCCATACCTTGTTCCGCGCCCAGGTGTTGATCAGGGTTTCCAGGGACCCTCTTGGGTAACATTGACAAAAGATTTCACATCATAGCGGTACAGCCCCCCAAAACCGCCCAGCCAAAGTTGCCCTTTCCAATCCTCGATGATCGAATGCACCCCGTTCATCGGCAGGCCTTCGCTTTTATGGAAATTGGTAAAAGATGTTCCGTCGTAGCGATATATACCGGCGTTTTCCATGGGAAACCAGAAGTTGACCGATCGATCAGTTTTTGGTAAGGGAGGCCTTTTCTCCGCGGCTTGTTTCCACCTCCTTTATTTCGTCAACGATATTTTCTGCGACAGCCTCCAAGATGTCCCCTGTATCATCGAAACTGGCATTGCTCAAGATGGATATGCCCATATTGTGTTTCGGGTATATCATCAACCAATTCTGCATTCCAAAGATTCCCCCGTGATGCCGATAGATGGTGTTGTCGCCCTCTTTTAGGATGTTCCAGTGATAGCCGATCGAAAAACCGTAGGGGGTTTCAAAAAAGTCTTTATGGGATTCTTGTACCATTGCATTGGTCCCGTCCAGGTGCAAGCGCATGTATTTCATCAGGTCCAAGGTTGTGGAATGCAGACCTATGGTACCGCCCCATAGGTTCCGTTCAAAATTCGGCATGGGCTCGTTTTCACCGTTATAGCCCTTGACCAGGCGTAATTTTTCTTCATCGTTCAGTTCAAATTTTGTGTGCCCCATCTTGTTCGGGCCGAGGATAAATTTGCCCACCAGCACTTCGTAGGGCGTTCCATAGACTTTTTCCAGGATATACGCCATCAGTTCGGGCGCGGTATTGGAATAGGCATAGTCCGTTCCAATTTCCGATCCTATCTCTATTTCCTTGAGCCCCTCGAAGAAATCAGGTTTGCTTTCGCCCTTGATCGGAAAATTCGGAAATCCGCTTGTATGGGTCAGAAGATGCTTTATCGTCACCGGTTTTCCGTTGAACTCCAGGTTGGGGTAGTCTTGGTCCAGATAGGTCCTGACATCATCGTCCAAATGGATCTTTTGATCAAGGACAGCCCTGGCCGCAAGGGTCCCCAAAAAGGTTTTGGTGACCGACGCGATCTCGTAGATCGTGGAATCGTTGGGCGAATTTCCCTTTCCGATCTCGAGCTCACCAAAGTGCTCGGACAGTTCCATATGGTCTTTAAGTACTGCGATGGATACCGAATGGAACCTTTTGTCCTCAAGGAGCTCCCGGGCATTTTTTGCGATTACGGATGAGATTTTTTGGTAGGGGGTCCCCGTTTTCTCTTCTTTTTTATGGTCTCTACAACCGTATATGGCCATGGCCAAAAAAATCCAAAAAGGGAATTTGTTCATTTGGGGCAGTTTTTTTTCAATGTTCGTCAAGGTAGGTGGTTTATCAAAGTTAGCGCGAAATGGGTTACATCCTGCTTTTGGCCCAACCCTATTGACGCGTATTCGGCGCTAATATTGTCTTTGTCAAAGAAACCAAAAAAAACGTTTCAAAAGAAGCCCTTTTTGTTATGGCTTTTCCCTTTGACATGGCCTTGCCCCTATTGCACCTTACTATTCTTATCCAGTTCTTTCGATATGGAAATCGCCTCACCGACAACATCATCCGGATAGTCGTTAATTTGTAATATTCGAATTGCGTTTCTTGTCTTTAGCTCGCCCTTCTTAATTTTGTAGTCAAAATCAACTGTTTTTTTATCCACAATTTCGCTAAAATGGTATAGATCATATTCTTTGGAGAGCATATCGGCCAATTCTATGTCATGGGTCGATACAAAAACAATATTTCCATTTTTCGCCAATTTGGACAAAACGGCCTTACCTGCTGAGATCCGCTCTACGGTGTTTGTACCTTTAAATATCTCGTCCAAAAGGAAAAGGCTGGTTTTTTCATTTTCGCCCTCCCCGACCATCTCCTTAATGGTTAGCACCTCTTCCAAATAATAACTTTTGTCGTTCAATAGGTCATCACTTATCCGTATTGCGGAAAATACCCGAACCAATGGAGCACTGAAAAATCTGGCAAAGCAGGTGTTAATGGTAAGCCCTGTGATTACGTTCAATCCAATGGTTCGGATGAACGATGTCTTGCCCGCCATATTGGAACCTGTAAGTAGTACCGATTTCCCGGAAACATCAATGTTGTTCGTCGTACAATTCGGTATTAAGGGATGATATATTTCCGAAGCACGAATGCTGTTGTCATTTTTATCTATTTCGGGAATACAGAAAGTCTCAAGTCCCTCTCTCAGGGAGGCTATGGATATCAACATGTCTATACGTCCAACAAACTCGAAAACGTTTGCTATTTCCCGCCTTTTTGTATTTAACCTTTTCAGAACTCCGAATAATAACAGGGGTTCCAAAAGGAATAAGATTTTGAAAAGTTCCAAAAGCATCCACGCTATGGATTCAAATTCCCCTTGAAGTTTTGTCTCCAGTTTAAAAAAGGACATTCTACTTTTAACTTGATCGATGACCTTTATCGATGTCTTTAGATCGGAATCTATTGTTTTTAGTGGCCCAATACCGTGCAAGTACCGCGCAATACCGTTTAATCTCAATAGTTGGGGGATTGAACCTATATACTGAAACAAATTTTTCTTGTTCCAAAAGTGAATTACAAAGTTAATGGCGAACACTCCAATTAAGAGCAGGAGGAATTGGGGCTCAAAAAATAGCAGTATGGAAGACAACAGCCCAGTAAACGACAATGCTTTGACCACGAAGAACCATTTTGGGGGCTTTGGGTGTTCTTCTTGGAAAAGTTTGGTTATTTGGTAATCGCCATTTTTTTGTAGTTTTTCCAACTGTGTTTGGATTGAAATTCTCAGATCCGAATCCTTGGTAAGTGTCCTTATGACTTCTTCGTTCAGTGCAGTTCTTCGAGGATCCACCGTGATGGTCCTGAGGCTGTTATAAAGGTACTGCTGACCTACTCTTGAATTTGTCCTGTCCATAAATAGGAACAATTCCTCAAAATCCAGATCGTTGCATGTCCTGTCCGATAAAACTTGAAATGCGTTAGAATTATTTTTGTGCCCGAAGTATCTTTCGATTATTTTAAAGTCAAAGGACTCCTCTTTGCACTTTCCAAATGATGCCCTCAATCTTTCAATTTGTTTCTTCTTATGCTTGAACATCGATTGTGGAACAGGGTTTAAATTCATGGAATTAGTCTAATTTTAATAAGCTATGTTACAGAAGAAATCCTTTTGCCCAATTTTATCCTGCTATGCCCTGGTCAAACCGATACTCCAGAATTACCGACCATCCATAGTTCAGTGTTAAAGGTCAAGCGTTCGGTTCGCATGCAGCAGAGCCTTGGCGTAGGTGTGCCCACTGCTCACTTGTCCGTTCCCTGGAAAAATGTACTTAGCAACTCCTGGAGACTTACTAAGTGATTTTTTGGGATTTACTAAGTAACTCCAAAAAACGCCCATATCGCGAGCAGTTCTTTCTTCCATGGATTTCTTTCTTCGACCTTTTTTGTACTTTTATTCGGAAACCCCGCGAGATCCCATTGCCATTTTATTTTTTAACCATCCAAAAACCACAGACCCTTGAAAAGATATCTGCCCATTGCCCATTTGACCGTTATTGCATTTTTGTGCCTTTCCTGCGGCGGGGAAGTGAAGGAAGCGCCCTTGACCGACCATCAACAGTGGCACACCGTCACCCTGTCTTTCCAAGGGCCGGAAACTTCGGAAACGGCAGTGGACAATCCGTTTTTGGACTACCGTTTGAACGTGGTGTTCAAACACGCCCAAACGCAATACACCGTTCGGGGGTTCTATGCCGCCGACGGAAAGGCCGCCGAGACAGGTGCAGATACCGGGAACGTATGGCAGGTGCGGTTTTCGCCCGACCGTTTGGGGGAGTGGAGCTATACCGCCGAACTGCACCGGGGAAAGGACATTGCACTGGAGGATGGTCCGGGCGTGGGAGCGGCCATTGCCCTGGAACGTGCCACGGGGCGGTTCAACGTGGTCCCTTCAGACAAAAAAGGGGCCGACTTCAGGGCCCACGGACGTCTGCGGGCCTCCAACGGCTTTTTCCGGTTCCAGGGCACGGATGAATATTGGATAAAAGGGGGCGCCGACAGTCCGGAGAACCTCTTAGCCTATGAAGGGTTCGACGGCACCTACCGGATGCAGGCCTCCAGTTCGGACGGGGAGGCGAACACCAACGGGCAACTGCATGCCTATGCCCCACACCTTGGCGATTGGCAGGAAGGGGACCCTACCTGGCAAGGGGGCAAGGGCAAGGGCCTGATCGGGGCCCTGAACTACCTCTCCTCCAAGGGGATGAACGTGGTGTACTTCCTGGCAATGAATATCAATGGCGATGGCAAGGACGTTTGGCCCTATGCCTCGCCCGACGATCTTACCCGTTTCGATGTGAGCAAATTGGAGCAATGGGAGATCGTTTTCCAACACATGCAGTCGAAGGGGCTGATGCTGCACATGGTACTTCAGGAAACGGAGAACGAGACCATGCTCGACAATGGGGATACCGGCCCATTGCGGCAATTGTACCTGCGGGAACTGATGGCGCGTTTCGGGCACCACCTGGGAATGAAGTTCAACCTGGGCGAGGAAAACGGTCCGGCGGACTTCACCCCCATTGCCCAGAACGATGCACAGCGCAGGGCGATGGTCAGCTTTATCCAAAAGATCGACCCCTACGGCCATCCCATCCTGTTGCATACCCATTCCCATGAACCCGCCAGGAGCGATGTCCTCGATTCGATCGTTGGGTTCCGGGACCTGGACGGGCTCTCCCTGCAGGTCGATAAGCGCGAGGGGGCGGCCGAGGTGGTGCGCAGCTGGCGCGAAAAGGCCAGGGACTCAGGCCATCCCTGGATGATCACCATGGACGAGATCGGGATGTGGCACACCGGTGCCCGATCCGATTCGTTGGACGGCGACCACGATACCTTGAGGAGCTATGTACTGTGGGGCACCTTGTTGTCCGGGGCCGCAGGGGTGGAGTGGTACTTCGGGGCCCGCAACGAGCACCACGACCTGAACACGGAAGATTGGCGCACACGCGACCGGCTGTGGGAGCTTACCGATCATGCCATGGACTTTTTCGGGCAATACCTGCCCTATTGGGAGATGTGGCCCGGACCCCAATTGGTCAATTCGAAAGAGGCATACTGTCTGGCCAAACCGGGGGAGGTCTATGCCATCTACCTACCGGGGCCGGGCAGTTATGCCCTTGACCTCAGAGGGACGGAAGGGGAGTTCGCCCTGCAATGGTTCGATCCCCTTGGCGGGGGCGCACTGCAGGAAGGGGGGGTAAAGTCGCTTACCGGAGGTGGTATGCGCGAACTTGGGGCCCCTCCGGAGTCCAGCGGCCGGGACTGGGTGGCGCTGGTCCGCGCGGTACGCTAGTTGCCCGTGCGGCTGTCCGGGACGAAAACCGCTTGTGCCAAGGGCCGGTTTCCCGGTTTCCGTCGATACCAACACGCCGTTCGACGACGGTAAATTTCCGTTGGCCTACACTTCCCGCCCTATTTCTGCGTTCTTATAGAACTTTGTCGCTTACCCTAACCCAATTGTGATGAACATACTGTTTATAGAAGACGACGCCATCGAGACCATGAAGCTCCAGCGCACCGTTTCCAAGCTTCAATTAAAACACCATATTACCGAAGCGAAGAACGGGGAACAGGCCCTGGAAATCCTACATTCCACAAAGCAACTCCCCGATATCATCCTCCTGGACCTGAATATGCCAAGAATGAGCGGTATTGAGTTCTTGGGGATACTGAAGGCCAATGAAACCCTAAAATACCTTCCGACCATTATTCTTACAACATCGGAAAACCGGGCCGACCTGCTCGAATGTTACCGGATCGGAATTGCCGGATATGTGATAAAGCCCTTGAAATATGAAGATTACGAACAGAAACTTCAAAGGATCCTGGAGTATTGGGACATCAACGAACTGGTAAAAGCCTAACAAAAAAGGGGCTTTCACAACAAAAATTACGGCCAGCGTATTACTTTTCTTACTTTTATCCCAAATCAAATCGACATGAAAGGTATTGTCTTCACGGAGTTTTTGGAAATGGTCGAATCCAAGTTTGGTCTGGAAACGGTCGACAACATCATAGAAAGCGCGGCCTTGCCCTCCGAGGGTGTCTACACGGCCGTCGGGACCTACGATTTCAATGAAATGGTAGGCCTGATCACCAACCTCAGTGCCGAGGTCGGTACGCCCGTGGATGATCTGATCTATGCTTTCGGCCTGTACCTGTTCGACAGTTTGGGCAGGGCGCACCCCGAAGTGATCCAGAGCTACAACGCTCCTTTGGGACTGCTCTATTCCATCGAGGACCATATCCATGTACATGTAAAAAAACTGTATCCGGACGCCGAGCTGCCCACCTTCAAGATCCTGGAGAAGACCGATTCGTCCATCTCCATGGTGTACAGTTCCTCCCGCGGATTGTATCGCCTGGCACATGGGCTCATGGAGCGGGCTTTCCAACATTTCAACGGCAGTGCCGATATTTCCTTTGAGCTTTTGAAGGAAGACGGCACCGAGGTCAAATTTGATATTGTCCAACATGGATAGCAAGGAGGTCATACTTCTGAAAAAAGCATTGGAACGCCAAAAAAAGGCACGTCTCCAGGCCGAAAAGATCTTGGAGGAAAAGTCCAAGGAACTCTATGATGTGACCCGCCACCTTAAGGAGGCCAACAACACCCTGGAAAACCTGCTCAGTGAAAAGACTTCCGAGCTCGACGGGGTGTTCATAAACATCATCGACCCCTATGTGGTCATGGACCTCCATTTCAACGTGATCAATATGAACAGCTCTGCCAAGGAGTTTCTCGGGTACGACCATGCCGTGGAGCCCTTGAACCTGTCGGGCCTGGTGCATGAAGACTATGTCCAGTATACCATGGAATCAATGAAATCCCTGATGGAGGTCGGGACCCTAAAGAACTACAGGGCCAGGATAACCGTCAAGGACGGATCGGAAAAATACGTACAGATCAACAGCAGCCTGATCTATGATCACGACAGAAAGCCCATTGCCGCCCAGGGAATCATCAGGGACATTACCCAAGAGACCGAGATCAAACAGTTGTTGGCCGAACAGAAAAAACAATTGGACATTATCGTGGAGAACTCTCCCTTGGGAATCGTGCTCGCTGTGGATGGAAAGATCATCAAGGCGAACAAGGCCTTCGCCGATCTCCTGGGGTACACCGAAGGCGAACTGCGCCAGACCAGCGTAAAGGATATTTCGGCCCCGGAGGATGTAGAGGCCAGCTTGCGTTTGATGAAAAAAATGGACTCGGGAGAATTGGACCGTTTCTCCATCGTAAAAAAATACTTCCAGAAAAGCGGATCGACCATTTTGGCCAAGACCACGGTCAGCACCGTGAGCGATAGTGATGGAAATGTCGGATATCAGGTCGCCCTGGTAGAGGACATTACCAAACAAAAGGAACTGGAACTGCAGAAGGAAAAACTGTTGGCCGAACTGGAGGCCAGCAACCAAGGGCTCCAAGAGTACGCCCATATCGTTTCCCATGACCTGAAGTCGCCCTTGAGGAGCATCAGTGCCCTGGCCACCTGGCTTGCCGAGGACTATAAGGACGTGCTCGACGACAACGGGATCTTTAACCTACAACAGATCCAGGACAAAATAGAGGGCATGGACGGGCTCATCAACGGCATCCTCAAGTATTCGAGTATCAGCGCCGACAATTTGGAGAACGATTCGGTAGACCTCAATACGGTCATCAACGAAATCCGCGAGATCATTTTTGTTCCCGAGCATGTGCGGATAGTGATCATGAACCCCCTGCCCACGATCAAGGCCGACAAGACCAAAATGCACCAGCTGTTCCAGAACCTGATCTCGAACGCCGTGGTGAACATTGATAAAAAGGAAGGCCTGGTGGCCATAGACCGCAAAGATTGCAAGACCCATTGGCAGTTCAGCATCCAGGACAACGGTGTCGGTATCCCCGAAGAGTACCACGAAAAGATATTTAAGATCTTCCAATCGATGGGGGAAGGGGAAAGGTCTACCGGTATTGGCCTCTCCATCGTCAAAAAGATCATCGACCTCTATCAAGGAAAGGTCTGGTTGGAAAGTACCCCAGGCGAAGGGACCACTTTTTACTTCAAACTAAAGAAATGATATGCAGGAACGACCGAACTTAGACTATGTCGAGGAACTTGCCAACGGGGACGAAGCCTTTAAAGCGAAGTTCATTGCCATCATAAAGGAGGAATTTCCCTTGGAGGTGGCGGAGTATCTGGACAATGTGGAGAACAAGCGGCCCAGGGCCACCTCGGAGAACGTGCACAAACTAAAGCACAAGTTCAATATTTTGGGCCTGCACGAGGGCTATCGCCTAGCGGTACGCTACGAAGAGGACCTGCGTCTAGGGGATACCACCTTGGAAGGGGACTTCAAGGCCATTTTAGAGACCATTTCGGATTATATTAAAACCATTCGACCATGAACTGTATCATTATTGACGACGAAGCCACCGCCCGGGCCATTATGGTCCAACTGTGCGGCAATATCCCGGACCTGGATGTCATCGAAGAATTCTCCGGGGCCATGGAGGCCATCAAGTTTCTCAACCAACACACCGTCGATGTCATTTTCCTGGACCTTCACATGCCGGGTTTTACCGGTGTCGACTTTGTACAGACGCTGAAAAACCCTCCAAAGATCGTTATGACGACCTCGGATACCGATTTCGCTGTATCGGCCTATGAGTATGAGGCCATTGTGGATTATTTGGTAAAGCCCATCACCCTGGAACGCTTTGAAAAATCGGTTCAAAAGGTGAAGAACGCCATGGTGCGGCAACCCAGTTCCGTTTCCCCATCGGGTGCTTCCCAGGTGGGCGAAGATCTGTACATCAATATTGATCGGCGTTTGATCAAGTTGAAGTTCAACGACATCCAGCTGATCGAGGCCAAGGGCGATTATATCGATATCAAGACCGAAAAAGAGCCCTACCGGGTGCACACCACTTTAAAAAAGATCAAGGCCAAATTGCCCGAGGAGACCTTTTTACAGATACACCGATCCTTTATCATCAACTTTACCAAGATCATCGATATAGAGGACAACAGTGTGCTGATCGAAAAGAGCGTGGTGCCCATCAGCCGCTCCAACCGGCCCGAACTGATGCGGCGCTTGAACTTGTTGTAAGCTGCTATCGATCATCACTTGAAATATTGCTGCTCCGATTTAAATGGGCGTATGCCCCCCGTGGCGGCGTGAACCGGTACCGGCTTTGCCAACAACGGTTTCCTAGGGCGCTTTCTGGGCGTACAAGTGGTCATGGAACAGCGGCCACTTGGCCAGCAACCACTTCAGCTTCAGCCCGAGCTCGGTAAATTCAAAACCGGCCGCGGTGGCCGAGGCGATATTGCTGTATTTTCCATAGATATTTCCGCTCAGGCGTTTTGAGAATTGGTGCCGTACCCCCGCTTCCGCCCGAAAGATCGCGGTCTGCGGGTCTTCCTCCACACGTTGCAGCCCGGTCGCGGCAGTGGCCAAGTAGCTTGTTTTTTCCGAGACCTTCCCCCGAAAATCAACAAACACTTCCATGGCCCGGTACTGTTCCGGGCTAAAGTAAACGGTGGGAAGCTGCTCCTTAAAAGCGATGTACTGGTAATTGACGCCCAGTTTTAGGGCGGGTTTGTGCAGTACGTTATAGTACAACGAGGTGAACAGCAGGTTTCGGGTGTTCGCATCGGTCTGCTGCGTATGCATGAGCTGGGTGTACCAGCCCAGGTTAAAGTTTGTTCCCAGATTGTAATTGAGTCCGTAATGGTTCATGACAATTTCCCGTTCGATAAGGTCCGCGTTGAAATTCTGCACTTCACGCTGATAACCCAATTCCAGGTTTTGGAGCTTATAGGGTTTTAACCCCAGTTTTACATTGAGCACTGGCTGGGTATAGGCCTCGTTCGTAAAACGGGCATTGTTCAGCCCGAAAATGGTCTTTAAAAGGGTCTTGGGAAACGGTTTGTACAACAGGCCCGCCAGTACGACATGCGAATTTGCCTTGTTCCCGCTTACTGAGTTTTCGGTGGAGCGGTACTGGTAGGAAACCGTGGTACGGAAGGTTGTCGACAGGGGCACGTCTGCCAGGGTATTCGTGGAAAACGCGATGTTGTTCCCATTGTCAAAGGTATAGGCCACCTGCTCTTCCACCGCTGGGGTATGCAGCGCATCCATCTTCTCGATCAGGCCCAGGGCGTCTTTTTGGTTCTTGAAGATGTCCAGGGTATTGAACGCCGCTTTGTAGGCGGCCATGGTGCAGTCGGACGCGAAGAGGGCGTTTGCCTTTCCCAAATTTCCATCGAACGATTGCCCGTCACCGTCAAGGATGGCATTGTACTGCTCCAAACTGGCCTTAAAATCACCGGTGTACATCCCCAAGGTGGCCTTAAGTGCCCGTACCCAGTTGCGGTCAGGGTACTGCGGGTCCAAGCTGTCTATTTGCCTTTTGGCGGCATGGAACTTTCGGTTCCAGATCAGCGCCTGCACATAACGGTCATAGGTTTTTTCAGTAAGTTCGGGATCATCAAAACGGCGCAGTCCGGATTTGGACCGTTTGGCCGTTCGGAGCGCTTGCCGGTCGTTCTCCCCAATATGTGCTGCAAGGGCGATTCCGTTAAGGGCCGTTATGGAGTCTTTGGGCGAGGTGGCGTATCTTCCGTAAATGGCCTTGGCCTTGGCCACTTCCTTGGTGATCAGGTACAGATTGGCCAGGTTGAGCAGTACATCCTTGTCTTCGGGAAAATCGGTAAAAATGGCCTCCAATAGGGTTTCACCTTCCCGGTACCGTTGTTTTGCTATCTGTTCATTGGCATGGCCCAAGCGCATATACTTTCGGGAGAGCTGTGCGCTCTTGTTATCGGGTTTTAGTACAAGGGCCTTTTCGACCCAGTCCAGGGCCTCCCGGTACTCCTTAAGATTGCTCAGGGTGTTTGCGTACCCCAGGACGGCCGCAAAGTTGTCCGGATTCGAGGCGACCAGTTCCTGGTACAGGGGCTTGGCCTTGGCGTATTGTTCGTCCCACAAGAAGGATTCGTTATAGTTGATCTGGATTTCGACGTCTTTTGGGTAGGTCTCCAACAAACCGGCGAACCATTGGTTCGCGCGCTGGGGCTCCCCGCTCAGGCCCACGGCCCGGCCATAGCAGATCTGGGCGGTCTTGTGTGCGGGTTCGGATTTCAGGTAGTCGCCAAAGAAGTGTTCCGCCGTTTCGAATTGCCCCGTTTCCAAGAGTTCGAAACCTTTCTGAAGTTCTTGTTGGCCGTAGCAGAAAGCGGATATGAAGAGTACAAAATAGTATATGGGTCTTGGCACTGTCATTCGAGTAGGATTAGTACTACAGGTATACAACGTGATTATCCTGTAATTATTAGTATGATATTGGTTTTGTAAAGATATCACGGGCTTTGTCGTCCCGGAAGTACGATTCCTGCCGTTCGTCTACAGCAAACCGTCGCCCACCCTAAATGGACTTCTTTCAAGGGCAATTTGGAAGATATTTGAACAGATGATCAAAGCGATCAACAAGGAAAAGAAAAGCTACAGATAGATGAATAACAGTCCTTTTCTTACAATAAAAATATGAAATATCGTTATTAATTAACCCCCCGGACCCATCGGATGGCCCTTTGGCCATCGGGCCCGACCATTGAAATTGAAAGAGAAAGACCAAATAAACGTACTATGGATATGACCGGCAAAGTAAAACCAATATCCTCCCAAGCCGTGGACAGTGTTCGGTTTACCTGGAAAAAGGTTTCCCCTGAACAATGGTTCATGGTCAGTGTACTTGTGGTCAATGGGGGCAACTACCTCTATAACTTATTGTTGGGCAGAATCCTGGGGCCGGCCGCTTTTGCCGACGCGGCGCTATTGGTGACCCTACTGCTCGTACTTTCGTTCATGGGCATGACCTTTCAGCTTGCATGTGCAAAATTCGCCGTGTTGTTCTCGGGTGCCCAATGGGAAAGTTTTCGTGCGGGTATTTACAAGTGGGCCCTGGCCTTTGGTCTGGTGGCGGGAGTTTTGATACTGCTTTTCGCAAAGAAACTGCAGTTCCTGTTCAATACGGAAGGCCACTGGATGTTCGTGCTGTTCGCACTCGGAATCCCCTGCTATTTTTTTATGAGCGTCAACAGGGGCACCTATCAGGGAAAACAGGAATTCACCAAATTGTCGGTCACCTACCAGACCGAAATGTGGAGCAGGCTCTTGCTGACCCTTGTCCTATTGTATGCAGTGCCATGGGAGCCGGGAATAGTGGTGGCCCTGGGCATCTTTCTGTCCTTTGTTTTCGGCCTGTTCCCTTCGAATGTGAAGGGGCTGTCGCTGCGCTCGGTAAAACCGCTGGAAGCGAAAAACGCCAAAAAGGTCACGACCTTCATCGGTTTGACAGCAGGCTATGAACTCACCCAGATCATCATCAACAACAGCGATGTGCTCCTGGTCAAACATTATTTTGATTCGATCGATGCCGGGCTGTATGCCTCACTGGCCCTGATCGGTCGGGTGGTGTACTTTGCGGCCTGGATGTTCGTTATGCTGCTGCTTCCCAAGGTGGTGGAAAAACAAAAGGAAGGCCGGGCAACCGCCCCCATTTTGTTCAAATACGTCTCTTATATCGGGCTATTGTCGGCCGGCATTGTGCTAAGCTGCTATTTGGTCCCGGAACGGATCATCGACCTGATGTTCGGAGCGGCCTACCTGCCCATGGCCGATCTGTTGTGGCAGTATGCCCTGGCGACATCGCTCTTTGCCGTGTCCAATATTTTCGCATACTATTTCCTGTCGCTCGACCATTATGTGCCCGTAGTGCTGTCCGGTATCTTGGGCCTGTCCCAGATCCTTCTGGTACTGTGGTTCCATAGTAGCCTGGCCATGGTGGTGCAGGTACAGATCATTGCCATGGTGGTCCTATTGGTGGCCCAGGTCCTCTATTTTTTGACCAAGAAAGAACTTAGTCCGGTCACCGGCCAAAGGCCATGAGCGTAGACCAACCCCTTAACCCAAAACCCAAACCATGAGATTAGCCATTGTAACAGCTTACCCTCCCAGTAAGGTCACCCTGACCGAGTACGGATACCATTTGGTAAAACATTTCAGACTGCAGGAAGCGGTCAGTGAGATTGTTCTGATCACGGATAAAACCACGGACGGAAAAGACCTTGCCTTCGATGGGGAAGGCTGTAAGATCACCGTGGAGGAATGCTGGAGCTTCAATAGCCACACCAATCTGTTCCGAATCGCCAGGGTCATTTCCAGGACCAAGCCCGATGCGGTGTTGTTCAACCTACAGTTTTTAAAGTTCGGGGACAAAAAGATTCCCGCCGCCCTGGGGCTTATGTTGCCTTTTGTATGCAAACTCAAGGGCATTCCCACCATATCCTTGCTGCATAACATTCTGGAGCAGGTCGATTTGGAAAATGCCGGATTTACCGGAAACCAATGGTTGCAAAGGCTGTATACTCTTATCGGAAGTACCTTGACCCGGTTTGTACTGGCCTCCGACGTGTTGGCGGTGACCATAAGCAAATATGTAGGCGTTCTGGAGCAGAAATACGGAGCACGGAACATTGCGCTGATTCCCCACGGGGCATTCGAAACACCTCCCGAGCCGGACTATAAACTGCCAAAAGGCCCCAAGCAGGTCATGGCTTTTGGAAAGTTCGGCACCTATAAAAAAGTGGAGGTACTGATCGAAGCGGCCGAACGCGTACGGGAACGCACCGGGGAAGATATTGAAATTGTCATTGCCGGAACCGACAGTCCCAACACTCCAGGCTATTTAAAGGCCATAGAGGATAAATACAGTCATGTGGAACAACTCCGGTTTACCGGTTATGTGGCCGAGGAGGAGGTGCCCCGAATCTTCGGGGAAAGCGCCCTAGTGGTGTTCCCCTATACCTCTACCACAGGGAGTTCCGGAGTGTTGCACCAGGCCGGAAGCTATGGAAGGGCGGTGGCATTGCCCGACCTGGGCGATCTGAGTATCCTGGTCCGGGAAGAAGGCTATGTCGGGGAGTTCTTTGAACCAGAAAATGTGGAGTCACTTGCAGATGCCATCCAGAATGTCATTTGTGACGAGGCGTACCGCGTACGATTGGGAACGACCAATTACAAGGCGGCCTGCTCCCTGCCCATGTCGGCCATTACCGAACGGTACCTGGAGTTTTTTAAGGCGATACAACGGGCCAAGGCCTCGAACTTCGACCTCGATGTGCCCAAAATGGCAAAGCAACTCGAAACCAGGGTTTAACAAGTCAACTTTAGGTTAGCTCGAAAGGGGAATGGTCGGTTATGCTGTTCCCCTTTTATTTTGGGCGCTTTCATTGTTCTTTCTTGTTGACGAGATGAGGATATGCCGCCTTTGGCTTTCCTTCGATATCGAATATGCCAAAATGTTTTTGGGGCTGTTTTCGCCAGGGCAATCGGCCAACAACGGATGTTGGAACTTCCTTGAAATCATAGAGTCCCCAGAACAGAAAGGGAATCCCCTCTTTTTCCAAAATCGGTTGCATTTCCGCATAATACGCAGCCTGATCTTCTTCGGATCCCCAATAGGCGTTCCATATTCCATCATAGCTCGAAAAACCATATTCCTGCAACAGCAGATGCTTGTCGGGAACGGCTTGTCGGAGTGCGGAATACGCTGCTTCGAAAGCATGGGGTTCCCCATAGTAATGGAAGGAAACGAAATCGACCTCTTTGGCCAGGTTGACAGCGGCCTCTGGGCTCGACCAGCCCACCGTAACGGGATGGACCGTATCCCATTGCCCAATTTTTTGGACCATCTCCCTTAACCATGCCAGTACGCGTTCGCGGCCCCTGGAACCAAAATCCAGATCGGGCTCGTTCTTGACGTCCCAACCCAGTAGGGCGGGATGGTCCTTGATCGCTTTTACGATGGTCTCGGCATGCCGCTGGGTCAAGGTCCAGTCCGTCACATCATAATCCCCATAGAAGTCGAACAGGGTGACGATCACCTGTAAACCGTTTTTGTGGGCCATATCCAATGTGCTGCGCAGCAAGGCCACTTTTTTTGCCTTCACCTGGGCCTTTCCAAAATCTTCGTACGGTATAAAGATTCGGATCGTATTGAGCCCCATATCCTGAATTAGCCCAAAATCGTGCTGGACGATGTTCTCGTCGAATTTTTTCCCAAAGGTATCCCATGGGGTGTCCCGGGGATAGTAGTTCGTTCCCTGGATGGCCCGGACAGGGTGCAACCGCCTTTCCATATTCGTTGCGAGGGCCTTGGAGGGTTCTTTAGGAGGTTCCACTGCCATCATATGTCGAATCCGCCAGAAACCATCCTCCAGTAATAGCATCACCCGATAGCTCAGGGTATCCCTTTGTTTGAACAGCAGTGTTTCGTCCCGATAGGTCTCTTGATAATGCTCCACCTTGTGATCGGTAAAGATTACCAGGGTGCCATCTTCGCTATAGAAATCCAACTCCGGATGATGCGACAGCGTGGTGCTTTTGTACCAATTTCCATTTTGTGTGTTCAGGTCGATCTGTTCGTACAGCCGTATCCGGGCACTGTCGGTATAATAGTCCGCAATGCCATAGGGATCGTTTTTCATATAGGCCACGTTCCGCACGTACCAAGCGTTGAGATAGTCCTTCTGTATTTCATCCAAGGTCTGTTCCTCCATTGGACGTCCTGGGTTCTCCAAACTTCCCCACTCGATCTTTGGAAGATAGACCTCGTCCATCGTCACCTCCAAATGCAGCATGGAAGTCCTATCGGCCCCTGTGTTCAGATACGACAGGACCGAACTGATCCCGAACAATATGAGCGCGTTGCCCCCCAAGAACGAGGCCACTAGCAAAATCTGGTAAAGCCTCCTATTGCGTTTCATGGTCCTGGAGTTCAAGTTTATAGGTTTTTGTAATTCCAGCGGTGCGTACCAAAAGGCGGTATCGACCGGCCGTAAAATAGGCTGCCGGTAATTCGAAGCTTCCCATGCCTTGGTCAGAGCTGATCTTCTTCGATTCCAGAAATGCGCCCTTCGCATCGAACAGCTCCAATTGGATCGGGATACCGTCGGGGACCCGTTGTTGCATAAAGCTTTTCAGGGGCCCTATGGTGATATGCCTGTTGTCTTTTGAAAACCGGACCGTATAATCGGCAATGGCGGTTTCAAAGGACAGGGTGATCATATTGCTTTTGGCCGCTCCGGTGACGTAGGCGGTGACCTGCCATTCCTCTTTTTCCGATGGGTGCAATAGGCTGGCCCGGGCAATGCCGTTCAAGGTGGTGCCCATGGTCTTGAGATGATGTCCTTTTGAATTTTTGATCAGAAAGGTAACCAAGGTGCCGTCATCGACCGTGTTTCCATATGGGTCCCTGATACTATTCGAACGGAATTGGACAATCTGGTTTCCGTCGGCATATGCGTGGTTGCGCTCGAAGTCGATCTTAAATGCTGTGGGAGGGGCAGGGAATATGAGGGTGGTCATTTCCCTGCTGGTGGTTCCCAGGCTGGAAGCGCTGACCAGAATTCTTCCTGAGGTCTTTTCGGTCGGGATGTTTTTCCATGCGATAAAATTGGAGGTTTGCTCCGTACTTTCCCTTATGGTGTCCTGATACTGCGATTTTACGGTTACCGGGGTACCGGGTGGAAAGACGTTGTCATACGGGTCCGTGGCCACCGCCACCAGCATGGAACGGTCTGCACCGCCTACGGTGATGCTCCTGGGCCCAAAATAGGTTTCCAATTTTGGAGGTCTGGAGGTGTTCGGATCGATGGTGAATTCTCCCGAAGCGGCTACTTTGCCTTCCCATACCAACTTCCAATGGCAAAGTCCCGATTTACGGTAGAAGTTCGGGGAAACATGGTAGGCCAGGACACCTACCTTTTTTTCCGGTCGGAGGACGGCGGTCCCGTAGGCATTGATCAACAGCAGCTCAGGTGCCAGGTGTTCGTGGGGGTCCGCAAACTTCAAGACCATCGGTTTTCCGGCCAAATGATTGGTTTTGGCATCCATCCGTTCCCAAGTCGCCGGAGCGGTCATTTCCTGAGATTTAGGGGCTTGGGTGCAGGCCGCCAAAACAAGGAAAAAGGATATGGGAAGCGCTATTTTCATCTTATCTGGGATTGCCGATATAACTGTTGAGATGGAATTTGATAAACGCAAACCCCTTTCCGGGATAAGGTTGGGCCTCTACCGCGGCGTGCGAAGGGTCACGATCTGTGAATACCTGTTTATTCGGAAGCCCGTTCACAAAACAATGTTCCAAACTGCTCTCAATGACCTTTAAGCCCTTGATCTCCATTGGTCTGTAGTCGAAGAATTGTTTTCGCTGTACGCGGACCCCTTCTGTCAGGAATTGATGGTCTACCCACAGAATGCCATGTTCTTGGTCGTGGTAAGAAACCAATACTTGGGGAATGGTCACCTCCTGGACCCCAGCATTGTACAGCACGCCACTGAACCCGCGTTCGGTCCGAGCCAATTCCTGGAAGGCGACCTCCTTGTACAGGTCGGTATTGGCCACATTTCCCGCCGATTGCAGGTTGAATTTGGTCGGTTGTTCGGCCAGTGCCAGGGGCGTAAATTGATCGGGGTCAAAGCTGGGCGGGAGGGTATCTTTCGTGGATGACCAGGCAATGCCCTCGAAATCGATCTTAAATGGGGTTATCTCCTTGGGCATCAATTTGTGCTTCATATGGTACTTGGCATTGTAGTTGGCCAACTCTTTGTCGTCATCATTGTACAACGTGGCCTTTATCACTACATCGGCAGGAACGTGGTCCACATTTTGGAGCTCCCCCACAACGCTGTACCTGCCTTTGAAACGGACCAATTTTGCCGACAATATTTCCAGGACGGGTTGGGGGAGCACATCGGCATGATGGGTCTGCTGGGTACTCAGTTTTCGGCGCCCATGGTTGTAAAAGGTGATGCCATTGGAGGTGAACAATTGGTCCGGCGGGATGTCATGATCGAATTTATCAGGTTTGAGGTACCATTTGCCCGATTTTTTGACCAGTTCATGAAAATAGTCCTTTTTTACCTTTTCCAATGGGGTAATCCATTGTGTGCTGACCCTTGCCTTGGCACGCAATGGGGTTTCTTCTGTGAGCTCAACCCCTATGGAATCCATTTTGGCGTAGGAACTTAGGATGCCGTCAGTTACCGAAACTCCGAGCATGTATTGTTCCAAGCTTATATCGGCCTCGGGATCCAGATACGAGTGGGCGGTTTCGAATGCCTTAAAATCGAGCGCATCGTAGTAAGACCGCACTACATTGGCAGGGGATCGTTGGGCGGCATTGTCCATATAGAAGTGGAACAGGCCAAAGGTGACACAACAGAGTACCGCCAATGCCCACAGTTGGGAGATGGGCAACAATTTGCCCGGAAAATTCCCGTAAGGTACCGCGAGGTTCAGATAGTTCGTGGGAAGACGATTTCGCGATTGGAGCATGCGTATCCATGGCAATTGAACATTACAGAAAAAGGCCAGTAAAACCGTACCCATGGGGATAATGCCCCACATGATCTTTAAAAAAGCGGGTACGTCTTCCTTGGGCAGGATGGATGGCAGGGGGGGCACATTGAGCTTTTCCCAGACCATAATGCCGTTCTCCAACCGTTGTAGACGTTGCCATCCGCAAAAGTATAGGATGGGGTCATAAAATTTATCATTGGAGAAGACATATTTCAAATGGTATTTTTCCGGAACGGTCAAAAATTGCTGTAATGAACCAATGCCCTCTATCCCCCTGAACTTGGAATTCTCAATACGTTCAACCGCCCGGGTGGTAAGCTCGGGCAATCTTCGTGCGGAATGGTAGTTGCCGTCTACGGTCATGGCCCGAGTCTGTGCCGACAACCATGCCATTTGATCCCCGAACCCCAGGGGAAGATAGCGCCAGGAATCGTGGGAATCCTGGTTTAGGAAATTCACGATGGGCAACATCTTGATCTTAGCGGGCTGCGACGGCCTAAAGTGGCCCAAGGTCATAGTAAATATGACCATAAAGAGCATTCCGCCAAGCAGTAGGCCGCCCAGGGCCTTATGATAGGTGTTTCCCGCCTTGGCCAGAATTTTTTTCTTAAGGTCTCCCTCGGCCAGACGGTACGCGAATTCCCCAAAAATCGGTAGTGCCATGATCGTGGCCCAAAGCGTAAAACGGTCCAAGGTGAGAATGTTGAAGGCCGTTTCACCCAGGAGTTTTGCCGGAATTGGCGTGGTGCCCCCGGTTCCCAAGAGGGTCAATATTGAAAAAGAGAAGCCAAAGAACACATAGCGTTTGCTATAGTATCGGTAAAAAATATAGGGGAGAACAAACAGCAAGATGCCCCATGGAATCACGAAAAAGACTAGGCCCGAAGAACTGACTTCCAGAAAGTTATCCCGGGAACCGTGGGGAATGGGCACCTGGGTGATCGGATTTTTTTTAGAGTTGTACCAATAGGGAAGGATGCATACGATGATCAAGAAAAGCGAACCCGTACCAAAACCAAGGATTCGCCAAAACAGTTTTTTGAACGCTCCGAAGAATATGGGAAAGGTGATATGTTTCATGGTGGTCACCTGTTCCCTGGCAGTGTCCATTACCACCATGCCGATAAGGGGAAGTATAAAGAACACCATTCCAAAAATTGGGGTCACATGATGAGAGGTCACCGTTACCGCAATCAACGACAAGGCCGTGGCCAGGTAACGGTATTTCCCAGTTTTTATCCAGAGGTAGATTTCGGGCAGTGCATGGAGCAGTACCGAAAGTCCGATAATACTGGGCAGTTGTCCAAAAATATGCAAGGTTTCCACAAAGGTGGATGAAAACACGGCCAGGAGCGCCCCGTAGCCGGCCACCCGGGAATGGCCCGTCAGAAGCAGCGAAAACCGATAAACACCGGTTATAAAAAGCACGATCGCAATAATCCCAACGGCGAACATCCCGAATTTCAGGCCGGCCACGTACGAGAGAACGGCAATGGTCTGGTGCACCAATGGGGGGTACGATTGTACTGTAAATCCGGTGTACCATCGGTAATCCCATGGCTCGAACCAACTGTGGGCATAGTGATCTGCAAAAAAAAGATGGACCAGGGCATCATAGGTTGATTCCAAGGTGAAGAAAATGGCCGAACCATGAAAAGCCACGCCCGTCAGCAGCGCCAGTATCAGCAATGGATTGGTTTTCTTCATTTTAGAGGTTGGTAGGAAATTTCTCTATAGTAACGCTGTGAAATAAGCCATATTGCCGTATTTCAGCAATATACTTTTTTATATTACGTTATTTGAAAGTATTAACTTACATTTTGATGCTTTTTCCATCACGGATCAAGATCGGGGGAAGCATTCAATCGGACTGGGTCCGCTTTCGACCGACACTTGAAGGCCATTGACCGACAGGTCGCAACTTTCTGACGTTGATGAAATTATCTTTACCGTACCATTACCATTTTCAAATCCCACTAAATCCCAATAATTATGAAAATCTTAGCCATTGACGATCAACAACTTATTCTAATGTCGCTTAAAAAGCGCTTGGTAGAGCTCGGGTACGCCGTGGTTACCGCAGACAGCGGAAACACGGGTATGGAACTGTACGATTCCTTCCGTCCGGACCTGGTCATTGTAGATATCAACATGCCGGAGATGTCGGGCCTCGAGGTGGTCAAGTACATCAGGCACGAAAAGGAGTCCACCACCCCTATCCTGGTCATGTCCGGGAACACGGACGAGGATGTGATCATGGACGGATTTGACCTCGGAATCGATGATTATATGAAAAAACCGGTGAGCCTCAACGAGGTCGCTGCCCGAATCAACCGTATTTTGGGACAAGGTGCCCTGAGAGCAAAAAATACGGAGGAAACGACCTCCCGGATGCTCCAGGAGTACTGTGTGGGCGTTGTTGTCCCTTGCTATAATGAGGAAGAGCGGCTTTCGGGCGCCGACTTTAAAAATTTTGCCCATAAAAACCTAGGTTATCACCTGTGTTTTGTGAACGATGGCAGTACGGACAATACCCTGAACGTGTTACAAGAACTTCAGAAAGGACATGAAGATACTATAAGTGTATACAATTGCGGGAAAAATGGGGGTAAGGCCGAGGCCGTACGACAGGGTGTCCTGCACCTGGCCAAGGACCCACAACTGGATTATATAGGATATCTCGATGCCGATCTATCGACCGATTTTAGGGATTTTGACGATTTGGTCAAGACCTTGCAAAACTCGGACTTCAAGATTGTAAGTGGTTCGAGAATGAACCGGATGGGTGCCGATATTACCAAGGAATCGGCCCGGAAGATCATCAGCAAGACCATCAACCTGATCATCAGGAGTATTCTGGGAATGCCCTTTAACGATACACAATGTGGGGCCAAAATCATGAAGAAGGACATTGTGGAGCCCATGTTCGACAAAAAGTTTATCACCCGCTGGCTGTTCGACGTTGAAATTTTTATGCGGATGCGCAAGTTTTATGGGAAAGAAAAGGCCAAGGGCCTTATCTGTGAACAGCCTTTAAAACGTTGGATACACGCGGATGGTTCGAAACTGTCCATGAAAGACTCGGCCAAAATTGTGGGGCAACTGGCCAAAATCGCATTTCATTACGGTTAAAAGGTAGATCAAAGCAATTTGAAAACCGCATTGGAACCGCCAATGCGGTTTTTTTGTACCCTTTTTTGCTTTGTCCCACAGTACGTTCCATTGGTCTACAGGAATCTCCCATTGGTCCCGGACCTTGAAAGTAAAAAGGCATTTAGTGGTATTTTTATACTATAATCAAAACAGACCAAATCATGAAAAGCAAAGCAAGAAAAAAGTACAGCGGATTCGTAAAAATGGGCGATACCAAAAAGGGATATCAAATTTGCGAGCTGAGCATAAACAAGAAAGAAATTATTCTCAGTATTGTTGCCCCAACCGTTTTGCAATTAATTTAAAGACCTTGGGTTAGGGTTATTGCGGAAAGGCCGGCCACCATAAGGGGCCGGTTTTTTGTATGGAAAAGCCCTACAACCGCTTCACCTGCATATCGTGGAAGGCATCGGCCTGAAGCCGCATGAGCTCTTCCGCTTTTTCTTTTTTATAGGCGTAAACCGCCTCTTCTTCAGCAATCTCCCCATAGATTTTTTCATTGAGTGCGGTATCCGTCGCCAGAATCTTTTCACGCTGGTGCACTTTTTGGGCCACCCAGGTCTGTAGGGCGGTTTCCCCATCTTCCAGTTTCAGGTCATATTCCCCTTTCGGGGCCAGGAGCTTGGCGATGATCGGAGAGGTTTCAATGGCGAGGAACAACAGGAAGATAAAAAAAGAGGGAAACCACGGGAGTTCCCCCAGGGCATTGATACGGGCCATAAGTCCATCGAACCCATCGATAATCGGCTGGGAAGATTTGACCACCTCTGCATATTCGGTGTTCAGAGCAGCAATCTGGGCCTCCTTAGCTGTAATCTTTTGGGCATTGGTTTCCTTTAGCTGTGCCAATTCGGCTAAGGCGGCATCGTGCTTTTGCCGCTTTTCGGCATATACCGGCCCTTTTCCCAATAACATGGTTCCCGCCCTTCCTTCCGCTTCCGAGATATAGGTGTCGTACAGGGCATTGGTCTCCGCCTCCTTCGTCGCGACTTCACCTTTAAGCGTGGCGATATCTCGATTCAATTTCTCCACTTCTGGTGTGTATTGTAGTGCCAGTTGTTGTTTGTTGGCCAGGGTAAGTTCGTTTTTTTGTTCCAGCAAGACCTGGTTGACCTCTTTCTCAAAAATCTTCATCTCCAGGGGCTTGGAGATGACAACGGCTATGATAACGGCCAGGACGATCCGGGGACTGGCCTGCAGCAATTCGCTTCTAAAACTGTTTTTCTTTTTGATCGTGGACACGATGAACCGATCCAGATTGAAGATCAGGAGCCCCCATATAAAACCAAAAAAGACTGCGGTGTACACCCTGTCGAAAACCGTATAAAGGGCATAGCTACTGGCTATAAAGGCCATTATGGCCGTAAAGAAAACCGTGGCGCCGATACCGGCATATTTGTTCCGTTCCCCTTCGGAGCAAGTTTTTAAAATGGTGGCGTCGGCCCCGGAGCAAAGGATAAAAAAGTTCTGTAACATCGTGTTCTGATTTGATTGATGAATAGACTATTAGAACGTCATCTATGATGATTTGTTACAAAAAGAGCCATGGAAATATGGCTTTTGACCTTATTTTATGATTTGTTTTGGGAACCGGGCCCTACTTTCTGCCAAAGATATCGGTATCAGGGGACCGATCCGAACGAAACGACGCTTGGTTCATTCATTTTTTGAAAGCAGGTCGTTCGCCATGTTTTTGTACCGTGCATCTGGGTTCAATCCCAAACATTTTTCAAAGTTGATCTTGGCATTTTCAAACTTGTTCAACCTGAAGTATCCGATCCCAAGATTAAAAAAGGCCTTATAGTTTTTAGGATATAGTTTTGTGTTCAGGGCGAAATATTGGATCGATTCGTCCCCTTCCTTTCCCATGGACATCAGGTGCCCCGTGTGGTTCAGTTCCTCATAGCTGAAGTGGCAGCTGCCATTGCGCCCATATATCTCCAGGAACATGTGGTGCATTTCACTGAAACTGATCTGTTCCAGGACCCTTTTGTGAAATGTTCCCGGGTAGTGGTCCCCATACCAAAGCATCAGTTCCCCAGAGGTTTTTGCAAGATCGTTTTGGGCGGATAGGAAGATCAATTTTTGCAGATCGGTCTCGGGGTAGACCCGGGCGACGTCTTTGGAAACTATAGAATCCAAAAATGCGATAAGGCCTTTTCCTTTACTGCTTTTATAACGGTCCAAAAGCGCATCGACCCTTGGCAGGCCTTTTTTGGACTTGATCTCCACAAAGGAGGTGTCGACGGCGGTGGAATCGAAGTGCTTTTGGACCATTTCGGAATGGGTCAGCTTATCGCGGAACACCCCGTCCAAAAAGGCCAGTAGGTACCGGGACATCAGGTTGTAGCCCTTGATCCTGACCGCTAGATTTCCCTGTTCATCTTTAGAACGGAAAAGTTTGATAAACATAGAGGCCAGATCGGTATGCCCCAATTTGGGGAGGTTCACCATATAGGCGTCGCTATACACCAATTGATCGTAAAAAGGCAGGTCTTCCATATAGCCCAGGGAATTGATGAAGAGGGCTGGCCGGGAAAAGCGGCTGTAGTCCTCATAGGGGGATTCCCTGAAAAAATCATATGCTTCGTGGATACTGGGGTCGATACCGATCCAGGCATCCACCGAGGCATTCCGTGCCATCATAAGGACGTTGGAAAGTCCGCCCAGACTAAATCCGGCCACTGCGAGATGGTCCATGTCGGCGGAGGGAAGGCCGTCCAGGGTGCCCAGAAGAAATTCCATGTCCCGGGCCTGGGTCTCCACCCCGATTCTGGAAATGGGCATTTCCCTTGTCTCCGGTCCGACACTGGGGCTGGAGACCACGATATACCCGTGGCTTGCCAGAAATTCGCAGAGCAGGGCATTTTCGAAAGCGGTCGACCACCAACTGGGCCCGTAGACCAGTACCGGAAACTTTTTGGTACGGTCAAAGGGCGCATCCTGTACGGCTCCCATCAGGGCGTTCAATTCGCTGTCCAGGACATCCGGGTCAACCGGATCGGTTTCGATAAAGTCGGCCAATACCTGTTTCTTTTTCGCTTCCGATACCTCCGTGCTTCCCATTTCGCGGGCTTTGAGAAAAAAATACTCCCCATAGGTCATGGGCCCTTTGCTATTTGCCGTTGCGGGATACCAGACACATACTTGGATGGGCCTGGAAATGGTTTGTTCCGGGGAGATATCCGGACGGTTCACGTCGAAAGAGAAACTTCGTGACCTATCGTAGGTGTTGAACGTTTTAAATCCAATGGAATAGGGTCCGTAAGGTTCCGAAATGGTCAAAGCTGAATTTTGGGAGAAGCCCAGAAAATGGGCCAAACCTAAGGCAATTAAACAGAAAAGCACTGAATTTTTCATAAGAAAAGGGTTGTATCGGGCCAGGTGGTTCGGTATCTGATCATGATGTTATTTTGGTCGCGAAACACGGGGGTCCGGACTTTTGGCGGTTTGGACCACCACGACCCTCGGACCGAAACCCCCATTTGTGCAGCTCCCTTGGGCATGCCCCCCCAACTTCCGTTCTGGGCAGTTGAAGCGCCGCCCACGCAGGACACCAAAGGCTGCCCGGACCATTAGGGCCCCTGTAAATATGTTGAAACAAGCTAAGGCGATCAGTCCTCCTTTACCTTTGCTTTTGAGGGTTTGGTAGACAATTCCACAATGGGTCTTTTGAGTCCGGTATGACGGATTTTTACACTGATGCGTTTGGAATCCCGAACGAGTTGGATGGCTTTGTCCGAGAGGATTTCTTTACCATTGTGGTAGAAAACGGCATCTTTTTGAACCATCTCCTCCATGCTGTGCACTGGGGATTTTGGAGCACGTGGCGGATGGGGGGCAAGGACCTCCACAATTTCGGGATCCACTTCCACTATCGGGGCCACTACCCTGATTTCATCTATTTCTGGGTCGCTCGCTATTACCGGGACCACGACCACAGCGGGTTCCGGAGCCACTGGGGCCACTTCAATAATCTCGACCCCATCCGCAACTACGGCAACCTCCGGGGCCACGGATGGGTCCGGGACCACATCATGGCGAATTTCAATAATTTCAGGTACCTCCGTAGGCGGTGGTGGTGGCGGTGGTTCGGGCATGGGAGGGAATTCAGGAAAGGGCTGGGCGTTCTTTTTTTGGTCCTCGCCCATAAGGCCGTACAGGTATTCCAAACGGTCCACATCCCTTTTTTCGATACGAATGCCATTGTCCGCCTCCAGCATGTCATTGTATTTTTGGGCCAGGGCGTTGTATTCGGCCAATTGTTCCCTTGAAGCGCCATCTTGGGGCATGCGCTTCCCGGGATCGACATATGGTGGCAAAGGTTCCGCTTCCTTTTTCTGGGCGGCGGTCATGCTGTCATAGATTGTTTTGATCTGGGTAAGCTCCCCCGATTCTACCTTCCGTGCATCGAGCTGCCCGTTGTTGTATTTTTTGGCCAACATGTTGTAGCTGGAGATCATTTCCGGGGTGGCCCCTTCCTGAGGCGGTGGGGGAGGGCATTCGGGAAAGGCCTCGGCTCCGTCTTTTTGCCGGTCCGTCATAATGCTGTACAGATGCTCCAGCCGCTCCAGCTCCCTTTTTTTGATGATTCGGCCTTGGATCGGCCGGGCATTGTACTTTTTGGCCATGGCGTTGAACTCGGCGATCATTTCCGGGGTGGCCCCATCTTGACCACGGGCCCCCATGTCGGGATCCGGGCGATGTTCCGGGCCTGTTTCCCCAAAGGTTTCCGGGCGATCGGTGTATTTGACCTCCGTGGTGCTAAAACTTAGCAAGAGAACGGCGACCAGGGGTAAAAGGAAAAAACTTTTGAACCAGACGGTTCGTTTAGGGGTGTGTGCTTTCATGACTGTAAATCGTTTTTTGATTGATGAATAATTAATGGCATTGGCCATCCCGATGGCCATTGGGAACGGTTCCTTGGCGCTTGATGAGAACGCCAGCAAGATTTTTTGATAAGTGGCCGTATGGACCCCTTTTTTGATGACTGCCTGATCGGCCAAAAATTCGTGGTTGAGCTTGATCGCTTTTTTGGTAATATAGATCAAGGGGTTGAACCAAAAAAGGACCTGGAGGATCTCGATGAGCAGTACATCCAAACTGTGTCTTTGATTGGCGTGGGTCTCTTCGTGCAGCAACACGGCCTCCGGAATCTCCCGGGATTCGAATTTCTGCTTGTTCAAAAAGATAAAGCGAAAAAAGGTATGGGGCACGATAAGATCCTGCAGTAGGACATTGGTGATCCGGTTTTTCCTGTATTTGGGGTTTTTACGTATCCTTCCGATCACCTGGGCGATGTTCCTTAGGAACTTCAGACCGAAGAACGAGGCCCCCATAAGGTAGATGGACAAAGGTAGCAGCGACAGGTCCATCTTTTGGGCCTCCACTGCGGGACCGGTCGGGGCGACCGTTTGCGGGGGAGCCGTCCGTGCAGTCATGGGCGCATCGATGGCGGGGGGCCGTTCTGTGTATTCCGTGAAAACGACCAAGGGAATGGCAAAGGCCAAAACCAGGGCGGCCAGTAAGTAAAACCGCTTGAGCACATGCATGTCCTCCTGTTCCAGAAAGAGTTTGTAGAACAGTAAGAAGATGGCCAAACAAGCCCCGGATTTTAAAAGATATTCGAGCATGATCACTTCTTTTTGATTTCGTTGTCGATCAGGGCTTTCAGGTCTTCCAATTCCTCCTTGGTCAGATCGGTCTCACGGGTAAAGAAGGAGGCGAACTGTGAAGCACTGTCGTTAAAAAAGTTTTTGATGAGTCCGTTGACATGTTTGGAAAAATAGTCCTTCTTTTTTACCAGGGGATAGTATTCCCGCGACCTGCCAAAACTGTTGTACGCCACAAAACCCTTGTCGGCCATCCGCTTCAACAAAGTCGCTACCGTGGTGGTGGCGGGCTTGGGTTCGGGATAGGCGTCCAAGAGGTCTTTCATAAAGGCCTTCTTCAGCTTCCAGACGATGTTCATCAATTCTTCCTCGGTTTTGGACAATTGCATAAGGTATATTTTTCGATTCAACTCTACAAACATAGAACAAAAATTTTAACTCTACAAATGTAGAGTATATTTTTTTTTGCGTTAGGGATTGCAGTGGAAAGCCCGGAGCCGCCAATCGGTGGGGAGGACTTGTAGCGGAAAGCCCGGCCCCAGGGCCGTAACGGCGTTTTTATTTAAAAGCCCACAAAGGGAAACGCCCAAAAGACCAGGTCGGGGCCTATTGGCTCAATTCGGTAAAATACCGATAAAAATAGGGGATGGTCTCGATTCCCTTTAAATAGTTCCAGATCCCGAAGTGCTCGTTGGGCGAATGGATGGCGTCGCTGTCGAGCCCGAAGCCCATAAGGATGGTCTTGCTCTGCAGTTCCTTTTCGAACAGGGAGACAATGGGTATGCTGCCACCGCTGCGCTGTGGTACGGGTTTTTTGCCAAAGGTGGTCTGGTAGGCCCTGGATGCGGCCTGGTAGCCGATATGGTCTGTCGGGGTGACGTAGCCCTGCCCCCCATGGTGCGGGATCACCTTTATCCGGACGCCCCTGGGGGCGATCTTTTCAAAATGTTCCTTGAACAATTGTGTGATTTCCCGCCAATCCTGGTGGGGGACCAGGCGCATGGAAATCTTGGCATACGCTTTGCTCGCGATAACGGTTTTGGCCCCCTCTCCCGTGTAGCCGCCCCAGATCCCGTTGACATCGAGGGTGGGGCGAATGGAATTTCGTTCGTTGGTGGTATAGCTCTTTTCACCATAGACCGAATCGATGTCAAGTGCCCTTTGATACTCCCCCAGATCAAACGGGGCCTTGGCCATTTCGGCCCGTTCCTCCTGGGACAGCTCGGTTACCTTGTCATAAAACCCAGGAATGGCAATGTGGTTGTTTTCATCGTGCAGGGACGCTATCATCTTGGTCAGTATATTGATGGGGTTGGCCACGGCGCCCCCATAAAGCCCAGAGTGGAGGTCCCTATTGGGCCCTGTGACCTCGACCTCCACATAGCTCAGGCCGCGCAGCCCGGTCGTGATCGAGGGCACATCGTTGGCGATCATGCCGGTGTCGGAGATCAGGATGATGTCGTTGGCCAGTTTTTCCTGGTTTTCGGCCACAAAGGCGGCCAGGTTCTTGCTGCCCACTTCCTCCTCGCCCTCGATCATGAACTTTACATTACAGGGCAGTTGATCGGTCCGGGTCATGAATTCCACGGCCTTTAGGTGCATGTACATTTGACCTTTGTCATCGCAGGCCCCCCGGGCAAAAATGGCCCCATCGGGGTGGAGCCCGGTGGTTTTGATGACCGGTTCGAAAGGGGGGGAGTTCCACAGATCCATGGGATCGGGCGGTTGCACATCATAGTGGCCATAGACCAACACGGTGGGAAGTTCGGGGCTTATGAGCTTCTCGCCGTAGACAATGGGATACCCTTGGGTCTCCAACAGTTCGGCCGTATCGCAGCCCGATTCCAACAGTGCTTGCCGTACGGCCTCGGCCGTGTCGAGCACATCTTGGGAGAAAGCGGAATCGGCACTTACCGACGGAATTTTTAAGAGTTCGATCAGTTCTTCGATAAACCGTTCGCGGTGTACGGCGATGTATTCTTTACTGGTTTGCATGGGCTGCGGTTTTGATGCGTTACCGAAATTACGAAAAAGAACATTTTGGCGAAGGGATATATAGAGATTTCAATTTTTGGGTTATATTTGCATCCCAATAATCCGATTTCCATCGGAAACGGAGATGCAGGCGTGGTGGTCCCGATAGCCATCGGGAGGTAGACATGCCAGATTACGGACAGAGTGGAATAAAAATCCATAAAATTGAAAAAGATGCAGGCGTGGTGGAATTGGTAGACACGCTAGACTTAGGATCTAGTGCCGCAAGGTGTGAGAGTTCGAGTCTCTCCGCCTGTACAAAGGGAAAAGCCGACTTTTAGGAGTCGGCTTTTTTATTTGAAACTGTGCCGTATACAAGGTCAGGTACAACATAGGCCCGCATTTTGACATTTTTTCCTGCACCGTTCCAAATCATATGATTTGATATTCTTTGGTGCTTTATTTTGAAACTATTCTCTCTTTGTACTCTTTCCAAACCGTCAACTTATTGGACACTTCTTGTAAAGATATTGTACAGGCCAAGGCTGTTCCCTCGATGCATACTGTCTTTAAAGTGCTGACTATCAAATCATCATATTTTTGGTACAAATAATGGGTGTGTATATTTAACGGTTCCTAGATGGGTATAAGGGCAATACCTCTTGTAGGAATCGTCAAATTTAAATGCGAAACCATGTTAAAAAACTATCTAAAGATTGCCTGGAGAAACCTAATTCGCAATACGGGTTTTTCCCTACTGAACATTGTTGGACTTTCCATTGGCTTGGCTGTTGTCACCCTGATCATGCTGTGGATCGGTTTTGAAGTCGGTTACGATCGGTTTCATGAAAACAACGACCGCATTTATGAGGTGAACAACCAATACGCGATAGACGGGGAAATTTGGACATGGAACTCCACACCCAAAATAATGGCATCCGTAATTAAAAAGGATTATCCTGAAGTGGAAGGGGTTTCACGGTACAATTATGAGGATACCTTCTTGTTTTCATTAGGGGACAAACGGATCAAATCGACGGGAGCCATAGTTGATCCAGATTTTCTGAAGATTTTCAGCTTCCCATTGCTGGAAGGAAACAAAGAAACCGTTCTGGACGGTGTCAATTCGGTGGTCATTACCCAAAGCTTGGCAGAAAAACTATTTGGGAAAGAACGTCCGGTGGGCAAAGTGGTCAAGGTCGATAATAAAGATAGTTTTACCGTTACAGGGGTCTTACAGGACCCACCGCCGAATACCGATTTCAATTTTGAGTTCTTGATGCCTTGGGCATATTTACATCAAAAAGGATGGGATGATGAAAATTGGGGCAACAACTCCATTGCTACCTACGTCATGTTGAAAAAGGGAACGGATTATGACGGCTTCTCGGAAAAAATAAAAACCCTCCGTGCAGCGTACGACAAGGAATCTCCCGAAATGGAAACTTTCCTGTATCCGTTTTCCCGCACCTACCTTTATTCGGAATTTGAAAATGGTGTCGAGGTCGGGGGCAAGATCGATATTATTAGATTGTTCGCCATTATTGCTGCCATTATTTTGATCATTGCCTGTATCAACTTCATGAACCTGAGTACGGCCCGAAGCGAGAAGCGGGCCAAAGAGGTGGGTGTCCGCAAAGTGATCGGGGCGAATAAAAGGGCACTGATCGGTCAATTTTTGGGCGAATCGATACTTATATCCTTCATCTCGGCCATACTTGCACTCTTTATTGTATGGGCCTCCTTGCCATCGTTCAATACATTGATAGAAAGGGAACTGTCTCTCGATCTCACTGGCAAATGGTTCTGGATGGCGGCTGTGGGAACCATACTCTTTACTGGCGTACTGGCGGGCAGTTATCCTGCGTTGTACCTTTCCGCATTCAAACCGATCTCGGTTTTGAAGGGAACCTTTAAAAAATCGAATACGCTCATTGCCCCTAGAAAAGTGTTGGTGGTTCTTCAATTTTCCGTTGCCATAATACTCATCACGGCGACCATTATAGTAAATCGACAATTGCAAGAAGTTCAAGATCGGCAAACGGGCTATGTCAAGAACAATTTGATCTATACGTTTTTAGAGGGTGATATGGAAAAGAATTACAGCCTTATCAAGGACGAGTTGGTATCATCTGGAACCGCCCTATCGGTCAGTAAGACAAGTAGCCCGATAACGGAAAGTTGGAGCAACTCTTGGGCAATGGAATGGAGTGGGAAAAATGAAAACGATAAGACCTTGGTGCAGCGATTGATAGCGGATAACGCCATTGTAAAAACAACGGGGCTACAGCTTTTAGAGGGACGTGATTTTGATTTGAGTAGATATCCCACCGATTCTACCGCCGCCATTATAAACGAGGCTGCCCTTCAACATATGGGCTTCGAGGAGCCCATTGGACAAATTATCCGGGACAACGGCATTGACTGGCACGTGGTGGGGGTGGTAAAGGATTTTGTGCTAAAATCACCCTTTCAGCAAATTGAACCCTTGGTAATAGAAGGGGCAAAGGCCTGGTTCCAAGCGATCCACATTAAATTTGATCCGGCGAAAAGCACCGCTGAGAGTATCTCCCAAGCTGAAACGATATTCAAAAAGTATAACCCGGAGTATCCGTTCAACTACCAATTCGTGGATCTGGAATATGCCAAAAAGTTCAATGACGAACAGCGAACGGGAAGGCTGGCAAGCATGTTTACATTGCTTACCATCCTTATCTCCTGTTTGGGTCTTTTCGGGCTTGCGAGCTATATGGCGGAAAATAGGACCAAAGAGATCGGCATCAGAAAAGTTTTGGGAGCAACGGTAACCAATATTACCTCGCTTCTTTCCAAAGACTTTCTTAAACTGGTTTTGATCGCTTTCTTGATCGCGGTACCCATTTCATGGTATGCTATGAACAAATGGCTGGAAGATTTTGCGTATAGGATAACCATTTCATGGTGGTTTTTTGCGCTGGCAGGTTTTTTGGCCGCAGCGATTGCCCTGGCCACAGTGGGCTATCAAGCCATAAGGGCCGCCATTGCCAACCCGGTCAAAAGTTTAAGGACCGAATAGGCCCATGGCCGCTTGATCGGGGATTTTTTGCGCCGGTATGAACCGTTCTCCAGGAGAGCCCCTTTTTGGTAGGGCCGTAGATCGGGCGGCATGTTTGTGGTTTGCTTCAATAAAATTAAGGGTTTATCTTCTATTTATATAATATAAATACTTATCTTATGAAGGTTAATTCGTGTTAAATACTATCGAACCCTTCTGCGAAAACGCATATTCATATAAAAAGAGCCCGGAAGATGTCTTTTGAAACCATTTTTCACAGGTTTTCCCTTTCCATTTTTGGACTGGTCCTGGCCATCTTGTTTGTACTCACACCTTCCATAAACCACGGCGATTTTATTCAATCCACCATCAGTTCCAAAACGCTTTTTTTTGTTTATGGACTAGGGGTCGCGGCCTTTTTTTTCTCCGCTTTTGTACTTTCCGGGAGTTTCGCCGGCACGATAGGGATATCCTGGATCGACATTTGCATGGCCCTTTTCATTTCCTATGTGGTGGCCAACCGGTATGTGATACAGGACCATCACGGGTTTTCCATTCGTTTTGTCGAGTTTTTGGGATTGGGCTTTTTATACCTCCTCTTGAGGAATCTGCCATTAAAATGGCACCACTGGTTGGGATTGGCGATTGTAATTTCCGGAATTGTCCAGGCGGTTTATGGTATGCTGCAACTTTCAGGACACCTTCCTTCCTTAAACGATCGGTTCGGCATCAGTGGCAGTTTTTTCAATCCGGGCCCATATGCCGGATTCCTGGCCGCGGTTTGGCCTTTGGCTTTGGGATTGTACCTGTATAGGGCAAGTGCATGGCCCTATGTGGAATCCAAACCGGACAGACCGGCTTCGGTAAAATACAGGCTTGGGCGCTATCTGCTTACCAATATTCCACAATTGGGGCTGGTGTCGATCTTTATCGTTCTTCCCTCCACGCGCTCAAGGGCCGCCTGGGTCGCCGTTTTGCTCTCCACGGTGTTGTTATTGCTTTTTAAAGTCCCAAAAAGGAGAAAGTGGGCAATGCGCAAAAGAAGTCAAATCGGGCTGGCACTTCTACTGATCGTCGTGGCGGGTTCAAGTTTGTTCGGGCTTTATCATTTCAAGCAGGATTCCGCCAAAGGCCGTACGCTCGTATGGAAGGTCTGTACGGGGATCATCATGGAAAACCCATTATTTGGTGTGGGCTATGATCGTTTTGAAGCGCACTATATGGATTTCCAGGCGGACTATTTTTCAAAAAAAGGTAAAGCGGCCGATGGGGCACTATTGGCGGACAACACCCAGTACGCCTTCAATGAAATGGTACAGCTTTTGGTAGAGAACGGGTTCTTCGGTCTTATGGCCTTCGGTCTTATGCTGTTCTTTTTGCTGCGGTCGGGAATGCGGGAAAACAAACTGAACAGGGTATTTCTTAGTGTCCTGCTCTCGCTGGTGGCCTTTGGGCTGTTTTCATATCCAGCTCAGATATTGCCCATTAAGATGGTGGGGATATTAGCTGTTTCGTTTTTGGCAAAAAACAGTCCAAGCTGTATTGAACTTCCAACAAAGGACCTGTCTTCAGCTTGGCAAAACCGGATGGTCAAAATCGTATTGATGGGAGGGGCCATTTTCGCAATGGTAAAAATCCATCAAGGAACAAAAGAAAGGGCACAAGACCTCAGAACTTGGAAAACCGCCATGATTGCGTACGATTATCGGGAATATGAAAATAGCGTGAAGATCTTCGAATCCATTTCCCCTTCCGCATTGTACAGCGAAGGGACCTTTTTAATGAATTACGGCAAGGCGCTCCTATTGGCGGGCCAGCATCAAAAGGCCGTTGCCGCGCTGGAACGGGCCAAGTACCATCTTAACAACTCCATCATAGAAACGGCCCTGGGAGACGCGTATAAAGAATCGAAGGCGTATTCCAAGGCCGAGGACGCATATACCCACGCGGCCAATATGATACCGCATAGATTGTTTCCACGCTATCTGTTGGCAAGGCTCTACGATGACTGGGGCCGGTCCAAAAAGGCATACGAAATGGCGCAAATGTTTCTGTCCATGCCCGCAAAGATACCTTCAAAGGCGGTAAAGGAGATGACAATTGAAATGGAGCTGCTTATAGATAAATACGAAAAGAAGGAATATCCACGGACACTTAAAAAGGAAGATGCGGTCCAAGCTGTAAATTGACCATCTTGGGGCCTGGCCAACTTAACTGCTGCCCGTGCGTCCTGAAAAATCCAAAGCAAAGAATTCTTACAATTAAAATCATCCCGTTCCACCGCGTTTTTGCCATGTTTTCCTAGCTGATGACCGAAAGCTAGAATTAATAATCAGAAAGTTTTTATAATTGAAATACTTTTCCTACATTTATTACAATAATTTGATTACTAATTTTGTAAGATCAAATTATTTTTGGCTTTCGCTTGTTTCTCGACGGCAATAGATTGACGAATTCTCCGGGATTTTTCAATTTCCGAGAAATTGATTTCTCTTTTTTCTAAATATAGTAGAAAAAAACTACCAGATCCCCCCTTTGGTTTAGAATCCGATAAAGACTAATTCCATAAAATTGAAAGACTATGACATAGAGCGTAGGGAGCTAGTGGAAAACCTTATCGTTTTTTGGTTTACAGCCTACCAAACGGAATTGGGGGTCGTGGTGTCCGGCAAAGGTGGTGCCTTCCCAAAGACTTTTGCAAAAAAAATAAAGGGAATTTTCCCAGTAACAATAAAAATCGATTACGATGAAAAAAGTAATAAAAGTTTTGGGCGCCGCCATCTTTGCTGCGGCCCTGTTCCTGAACAGTAGCAGCGCCATGGTGGCAGAAGATTTTGATTTGGTTGGTTTGACATCCTTGAACTCCGCGGATGCGGAATGTATCCTTAAGGAGTACTGGCCCGGGTGGAGGTGCAATATGTACAATGAATGCGAACTTTGGGGAAATTATAACATCTGTACCCCAAATTAGACCTGCACTTTCCTTGAATGGAAGATTTACCTTGGCCTCTACATGAAGGATTATACATGCCCTATCTATGCGCACAGCCTAGCGATGGATAATTAAAGATCTTAATCTAGGATCGGTATGGGCCAACTATTAAAAAGGCGGGTTTATTGGGCAAGTCCGCCTTGTTAAAAAAATACTTGTAAATGAAATCGTTATTCTTTTGCCTTTTTTCCCTGGTCCTGGTTTCCTGCCATATAGAACAGATGAATGTTCCGAACGAACGAAAGGGGTCCCTAAAGGCGACCATGGGCCTAGATCTGGCCGACACAAAATCTTTTTTATTGGATAAGGAGACCGCCCAAAAACCCCTATATGCACAGTTGTTCAGGGATTCATCGGGTTCCAGGCATTTTACCTTTTTGAACTATTACAACAATTCCATCTACTTCTACGACTATGACAGTTTAAACAATACCAGAAAAATACATTTCGATAAGGAAGGGGCCAACGCCATAGAAATGCCGATAGGCTATCATATCAAGAACCTGGACTCCATTTACATGCTGAGCAAGTTGATGAAGTTGTTGTTGGCCGACAAAACGGGAAAGGTCCTTGCGGATCTTTCGCTCAACGGCGGAAACGACCTGTTCTCAAACCCACTTCTGTGGGGAACACGTTTCCCCCAATATTTTTCCAAAACAACGATTCCCTTTGTGGAAACCAAGAACGAACTGCTTCTTACAGGGCAGTTTACGGGAGAGATGCCAGACTCATTGGTGAACAAATTTGGGTTTATGGCCCATATAGATTACCAATTGGACAGCATCTATTTCACCCATACCTACCCGACGGCGCTTTATGGCAAAAACTACAACTGGGGCGGGCGTCTTCCTATGGAGGTGTTTCCCCAACTACACCCTGATAAAAAGAAGGTCATATATAGCTTTGTGCCCTCTCACGATCTTTACCTCTATGATTTGGAGGAGCCGAAAAAAAGCGAAAAAGTATACGCTGGCAGCAATTTTGCCGGTACCATCTCTTCCTTTGATAAAGAAACCAACAAAATGGCCCCGGAAGAAGTGGTATCCGAATTTGTACAAGGGGACCGATATTGTGCCATACTGCACGACCCCTTTCGAAAGGTTTATTACCGCTTTCTGAGAAAGGCCTTCCCAGAGGCCCCGGAAGGAACCGATTGGAAAGAAAAGGACATAGGGGTCATTATCATGGACGAGGACTTTGAATACCTGGGCGAGACCACCCTGGGGGGCGGGGACATTTGGCACTGGGAGAATTCCTTTGTGACCGAAGAGGGCCTGAACATTGAATATATTGACAAAGACGATATAGACGAGGAATACCTTACCCTTAAAATTTTTGTACCCAAAAAACTTAATTGAGAACCGAATGAGACGCATTTCCATAGTTTTGACGATTTTTTTGACGATGTGCATGTCATTTTCCTGTAAAAAAGGGGAAACGCAACTGGAGCAAGAGCATATAGAGGCCATGTTGAACGATGTGGAGATACAAAAAGCGGTGGAGTGGGTCGTCCTTTTACCAGGTCTGGGCTGCCATGGCTGCATTCGGGAAGGAGAATATTTTTTAAAGGAACACCTCGACAACGAAGGCGTATTCCTCGTCCTGACCAATATCGAATCGCTCAAGATATTGCAGCACAAGCTTGGCATCGAGTTGGGTTCATTTTCAAACGTGTATGCCGATAAGGAAGATCAATATGTGCTCCCAACGATGAACAGGGTATACCCCTGTATTGTTCATTTGGAAAATGGAAGGTATAGGTCACATGAGTTCCAATCACCGATGAACAGTGCCGCGTTCGAAAAATTGGCCGCCAACATTTTGATCGAATAGACAAGGTGGACAGTTGGGTCGACAGAAGGGCCTTATGGCGTAATTTGACCGTCCAAGATCAGATCGAAACCAATTTTTACAATTGGGGTCACATCTTAGGGCCATACCTACTTTATTAATCAACGATAGTACAATCAGGAAATTGGGTGTCCAACAGGGAATCAAGTACGTGCATACACTTAGGGTGAATTTGAGGACGGGTCTACTTATTGCGGCCTTTGTTCTCATGCTTATCTTCGCGCCGGTATGGCTGGTACTGATAGCTGGTGCCATGGTACTGTTGAACCTAGCCATTTTTATGGGACTCGACCGCATTCGGCCCGGTATTCCGAAAAAAATTGCCAAGGGAGCTTTTTTTGTCCTTTTTCTCTTTGCCCTGGGCATCGGCCTCAAAATTTTCGTGTTCGAGATCTATCGGGTGCCCAGTAACTCCATGGAGAATTCGATCTACACCAGGGATGTGATTTTGGTCAATAAACTTGCCTACGGGCCCATATTGCCCCGAAGCCCTTTAGAGATTCCCTGGGTAAACCTATTGTTCTATCCAAGCAGGGGAACGGGAACCATAGGAAACGAAAAACGGTGGCCCGATAAGCGATTGTCGGGAACCGATCTTATCAGGAGGGGCGATATTTTGGTGTATCAACAGGCCTATGGCTTCCATATTGTAAAACGCTGTGTGGCCCTGGCCGGCGATGCTTTGAAAATCGATGGCGGCAAAGTGTACGTCAATGGTGAGGACCTCCCATATGCCCATACGATCAAGGAAGACTATCTACTTTCGGTGACGGACAGAAAAGCATGCTACAAGATCCTGGATAGTCTCGGTATTTCCGGGCCGTTTTATCCTGTCCAAAATGGATCGAATACGATAAGAGGAGCACTTTCAAGAGAGGAACTCGTCCTACTTAAGCGTTTGGGAACGCCCGAGGTCAAGGAAAAGGTAATGGCCCCCTATCCGCCTGAAAAAGCACTTTTCGCCGATCCTCAAGGGCAACAATGGACATTGGACGCGATGGGGCCCTTTGCCGTTCCAAAGAAAGGGATGAAAATAGAGATAAACCAGTGGTCTTTTGAGGTATACGGAAAAACCATCCAGGATTTTGAGGACAGGGTACTACAGAAAAAAGAGGACGGGTACTATGACGTTTTGGGCAAAAGAGTGGTTTCCCATACGTTTTCCCAGAACTTCTGTTTTTTAATGGGGGACAACCGCAAGCACTCGATAGATTCACGTTATTTTGGGTTTGTCCCCGAATCCAACGTGGTGGGCAAAGTCCCGTACGTTCTGTTGTCCAATGGCGATAGCGGGCTCTTTTTGAAAGAGCTATAGACTGTTCGCCCAGTGATCGTAAAATTCCCTCCATTCCGATTTGTCGGTCTGCCAATCACAGAAAACCGATATGCCGTCGACGATCTTGTTGTTTGGGTCCACCTCCAAAGCGGTCTTTTTGACGACCTTTAGCGTGTTGGAAACATTCTCAATACTTAAATCCCGGTAGTTCCGCAGTTCCTTGCGGTTGACAAAGGTGCCGATGGACATCAGGTACTGGGTATGGGGGCTCCGGTCTTGCAAGGTTTGAATATCTCTTATTTGCGCCAAACAGTTCTCCTCAAAGACCTTTTGGGAATCGATATGGGTATCGAAGAAAAGAAACGAGAGCTGGTCCACCAGGGGGACAAGCTCTTTGAGTTCCCCGATTGACGTCTTCCTTTTCCACGGTTTGGTGCCGGGAGCGGTGGCGACCACTACGGAGGATATAAAGGCATGGGGCATCGCCTTCCGCAGTTTTTTATGAAATGCGTTGACATGGTTCGCGTAATTGGCTTCATCACCCGGTTTTTCCCGCATAATGGTGGCATCCAAATACGGATGGCCTTTGAGAATATACTCAAAATCGATATGGACCCCCGGGACGTCCAAGGTTTCTACCAACCTTTTGGTATCTTCCAGCGCATTCCGAACCCAAATGGAATCCCCCAGATAAACGGTTTTATTCTGAATCCCCCCGATCCAGGGGAGCACAATGATACCGGGACAGTATTCCTTTAACTTTGAAACGCTCCCCTTCGCCAGATCGGAAAAGGGATAATTTGGCAAATGCCCATCTCTTTGATACGGTCCAGCGAACAAATAAGCGTATTTTATGTTGTTTTCCTTTAAGGTGTTTGCGTATTTTTTCAGATCGGCATCCTTGAGCTTCCTACCCGTGCTGGGTTTGAATCCCCGGAGATAGATACTTTCGGTCCAAACGGCATTTTCTTGGCCAAATAATTTACTGTTCGTTTTTTGGGGCTGTTCGCACCCAAGGCCATGAACGAACAACAGTGCGGATAGCATGGTTTTTTTCAGTAGTTTGAACATAGGAATAAATTTTAGATCAAATCAAGTGTTCCATGGGGGCTGGCTTAATTTATTGATAGGTACGTACTATCTCATTGTATATATGGGCCCATGTGGAAGATCGATGGAATAAATGACCTTCGTTTTCAAAAAGCGTGATACGGGCCCGTTTTGAACGCAGCAGGCCCAACTTATCCAGCATGCCCCGCGCTTTGGGCGTCAAAGGATCCAATTTTCCGTAAAAGCCCAAGATCCTTATCTCTTTCAACCTATCGCTCGGAAACGTATCGATATTCCCCGAGACCAGTACCACCCCTCCGATAGCATCGATATGATCCATGGCCCTGGTGACCAGCTTTCCCCCATAGCTCGATCCCATTAGAACGATATCCTTCTCCTCGATATCATATTCTTGTTTTAGAAAACGCACGCTCGCAACGATATCCGAAAGTTGATGGGGAACGTCTTTTTGCAGGGCAAATTTGTTGGAGTACCCGGAGGAGCCATGGTAATTGACGGCCATCAGGTTGAATCCGTGTTCGTTCAGTATCCGGGTCCTGACGTTCCATAGGGGCGTGGATTGTAAAAATGGCCCTCCATGGACATATAGTATGGTTTTTTTTGAAATGCCGGGCCCCTCTCCAGACGGCCAGAAGAAAGCCTTTATCCGCGATTTGGAGATGCTGCTCTCTATGTCCAGAAACTCCGGTATGGAAGGGATTGTGCCGGCCTTGTAGGAAGGCTCATAGAGGACCTTCTTTTGACCGGTCTCTAAATTGAGCCGTATCGAACGGGATGGGCGATCCAGGTTTTGGTCGATTAAATAAAGGTATTTTTCCGTCTCCAGATCAAGTGTTAAACCGCTCCTTTTTTTAGTGAGGTCCTGTAAAAGTGCGTTCACCTTTTTATCCGAGCAGTACAGCTTGTCCAGTCCGTCCTCGTTTTTGGTGTAGTGGTACCTTGAACTGTTTTTTGAGTAGGTGCCATCGGTAACGTTAAAGTTGCCATCGGTCAATTTACGACTCCTGCCCTCCTTTAAATCCATCTCGAAACACTGGAAATACTCTTCGCCCTTTCCTCTTCCAACAACCAGTGCCCTCTGCTCCTTAATTGAAATTTTTTGGATCGCCTCAATGTTCCCAAGCTTGTGGTGATTAATCTTACCCGTGCCCATATCGGCCGCTTTCAAAATACTTTTTTCGGGATCTTCCGTAAAAAACAAAAGTGAATCCCTGTGCCATCGAAAATCGGAACGGGAATTGAGGCCGTTGAAAGTCCACTTTATGTTGTTCTCCACAAAATCATACACATACAGCGTAGCCTCTTTTCCCTTCGATACCAAATGGGCCAAATATTTGCCGGAAGGGGACCACCTTATGGGTGGGATGGCATTGTTCGAAGCGGGTAACCCGATCAACGCCCTTTCCTTTTGATCGATATCCAAGAGGTACAAGTCGAAAAGATTCGATTTCGGATTGTACTCTTGAAACGCTATTTTTTTCCCGTGGGGATGCCAGGTAAGCGACAGTTGGGTGAAATCCGAACTATCAACCCTCTTGGGCTCCACCATGCCGGTATCCGAGATAAACAGGTCAAAAGTTTTGCCCCGGGATTTCAATAAAGCCCGGTTTCCGGTCGGGGCCGTACTTACGAACATTGGATATTGACTCTGTACCATGTCCAAAATTTGCGGATACCTGTCCTTCCTTTCTTCCGCACAGGAAATGAACAAAAGCATGGCAACCCAATAAAAGAATATTTTACACATGTTGCAACTAAAAAGTGGTGCGTATTGCACGGAGAATAAAAATACTCTTTTTCTTACATAAATTATACGATTAATAAATTTATTTGTAGTCCAATAAAAGAGCTCCGTCCTTGCCGCCCAGTGGCCTTCTGGAGGACGGCTTTTTTCCTTTTCGCATACGCCCGGTCAATGGGGCTACTTCTTTTTTAGGGTATCGGGTGTAACACTTCATTTGAACTGTTGTCTTTTATATGTTTTCATTGCAAATCATCATGTGCGACGTACCACCTTACCGTATTTTCCCGATGCCGTTGGAGCTTGGCAGGAACGATCAAGATTTCAATCAAGGGGTTGGAACAAAGGTGGTGTATGATCTTGGATGATACACCCGCGTTGGGCACAACAAGTCAAACCATGGACAAGATTCGAATTTCATTGGTTGTGGGACTTTTCCTTTTTGTACGAACGGTACTATCTCAAGGTTATGAAGATCAACTGCAACAAGTAGACCGGTACCTGTTGGCCAAGTATGGTAGGAATACGCCCGGAGCGGCAGTTGGAATTGTAAAGAATGGGGAACTAATTTACAACAAGGGGTTCGGCATGGCCAATCTCGACTACGGCATACCCATGACAAGTCGGTCCGTAATGAACGTAATGTCCGTTTCCAAACAATTCACAGCAGCGGCCATAGCACTTCTGATCATTGACAAAAAGATGGCTCTTGACGAATCGATCAAAAAGTACCTTCCCGAACTTCCCGATCATATGGACGGCATAACCATAGAGAACCTCATTAGGCATACAAGTGGAATAAAGGATTATCAAGATCTGACCCGATTGGCCGGAATAACACCGGAGGACCTGGCGTATCGTTCCGATGGATTGAAAATTATAAAACGACAGCAAGGTCTTAACTTTTTGCCGAATGAAGGTTTTTCGTATTCAAATTCAGGGTATCTTCTTTTAAGTCTGATCGTGGAACAGGTCAGCGGACAGCATTTTCCAGATTTTGTACAAGAACGCATATTTGGGCCTCTGGAAATGACGAATTCGTTTTTCTCGGATAACCCCCGCTCCATTGTAAAAAACCGGGTTGTTTCCTACGGGAAGGACCATGAAGGTAGCTATTTCCGGTATACTTTGAACGATAACCGATTGGGACCGGCAGGTCTGTTCACAACAGTGGAAGATCTGTACAAATGGGACATGAATTTTTATCAAGGCAAAATTGGGGGCGAACCTTTTACCGAACTGATGCTGAGTACCGATACCTTGAACAACGGGGATGAAAATGAGTATGCCTTTGGCAATATAATAGATCGGCACAAAGGGTTCAGGGAAATTTTTCATTCCGGGGACCTCCTTGGAGTAAGCTGCAAGATATCCAGATTTCCAACCGAAAGACTCACTATTATCTATCTCGGAAATGGCGGTCAAAACAAAAATGACGATGTGTATCCGATTGCCAATCTTTTCCTGGCGGACGAACGCCTCCCGGAACCCCCTTCACAGAATGGAAAAAGAGAGAATCGTCTTTCGAACCACACCACCCCCAGCACCTCTTTTGGCAAGGTCTACGAAGGCATTTACAAAATGGGGGGCAGTGATCTATCGATCCAATTGTACAGGGATGCGAGTACCAATGACCTGGTATGGGAAGTATTGGACTGGCAGTATAAAAGAAAGCTTTTCAATCACCATAAATCGAATTTCCAATTGGAAAATGGTGAATTGCTGGATGTAGATATCGAAAAGGGGGAATTCACATTGACCTCGAGCGAAGGAAACCGAACAACGGGGATAAAAGTTCCAATGGTTGCCCCTGATGGATTAAGGCATTACACCGGATCGTATTATTCACCTGAATTGGATGCGACCTATGAAATCATCGGCCAGGGAAACGATCTTGTTTTCGACATAGGGGAAATCAGGGTTAAAGCACCCCTGTCCCTGGCGAACGATGCACTGACTTTCTACGATAAGTGGCTGGGGAAGGTAACAGTGACTTTTGAGTTTGATAAATTGGAAGCGGCCAGCTCATTTTTGATTGCCACGGATAGGACTCTTAATATTAGATTTTATCGAAGTCAAGAAGCACGGAACAAAAAATGAAGAATTTCCTTGTACCCTTTTGCAGCTTCAGCAGGTCCATACCACCATCGTCCCGGACAAAGGATAAGGTTGGGATATGCCCGTTCATTTCAGTCGGATTCGCCACAATAGATGGTTTTCGGGACGGTATTTGCCCAATCCCTGACCTGTTCCATTCGACACCGGCGGACCTTAACGATCCAAATCAAAAAGAAAACCTTCCATTGGAATAATTAAGAAAACGTTAAAAAAAGCAACCTTTTGGTTGCTGGTTTGAGTTTTGTGCCTATATTAGCAACCAAATAGTTGCATTATTAATCTAAACGTAATGAAATGACAGAACAAAAAACAAATGCAAAAGCAAGCCTGCTCGGAGGGATGTTCGTATTCCATGACCGAATTTTTCACAACGCCTTTGAGAACCTGACCGAAGAACTGGCCGTAGTACGTCCTTCGGAAAATTCAAACCATTCGAACTGGGTGCTGGGGCATATTCTTCATTGTAGGTATATGCTGGCCAACATGATCGGGCTCGAGGCGGTCGATCCCTTTGGGGAAATTTATTGGACCGGTATTGAAAACCGGGAGTATCCGACAATCGAGGAAATATCGGAACACTTTCCCAAAATCAGTGGGAAATTGATGGATAAACTCTCCGCGATGGACGATGCGGAACTGGATGCAAGGCCCGCTCCCGACAAACCTTGTTTGACCGATATAGTTTCTTTTTTCGTATACCACGAAGCCTACCATCTGGGACAACTTGGTTACGCAAGAAAACTTATAGGACTGGAAGCAATGGTGTCTCACTAAAAACCGAAAAATGAAAAAGATCATGATGATATTCCTTGTTGCCTTTATGTTTGTTCTGATGATCGTAATCGGCGTCATGGTATTCAACCGAATACTACCCATAGGTATGGGCATGCATAAATCCGTATACCAAGTAGACGATATTGCTTTGGAAGGTTATGATGCCACAAGTTATTTCAAGGATGGGGCGAAAAAGGGTGACCCGAAATTTTCCACAACTTTTCAAGAGGCCACCTGGTACTTTTTTTCCGAAGAAAATTTGGAAGTTTTCAAAGCAGACCCCGGCAAGTTTGTTCCCAAATATGGAGGGTATTGTGCCAAGGCCATAAGTACCGGGTTTACTGCTCCATCGAATCCTGAAATTTATACCGTTCACGACGGGACCTTGTTCCTGTTTTCCTCACAAGAGGTGAAGGACGGGTTTATCGCCGATCCCAGTTCGATGATACGGGTCTGTGAAAGAAAATGGAAGTAATTTAAAATCAAACAAGATGAGAAAAAGAATACTACTGTTTCTGACCTTATGCTTGGCCCAGTTTAGTACGGCCCAAGACTTCAATGCCAGCATGGCAGAAATAATGAAGAACATGAAAAAGTATACCATTGAGATGGTAAATCTAATGCCCGAGGAAAAATTTGACTTTAAACCGATGGACTCTGTGAGAACTTTTAGGGAACAGGTCCAGCATATGATCGGTACCAATCATTTCTTGTTAAATCATTATCTCAAGGGCAATGCGGCCTCATCCAGGCAGGACGATTTGCAAAAAGCGTTTTCGTACGCCGGCAGGGCACGGAAATCGGAACTAAATCGACTTTTGGAGGAACAGTTCGATCAAACCATCTCGTTCTTTCTGAATGCAACGGGAGGGCAGTACGGCAATACGTTCGTTTTCGGAACACCGGATGAACCCTTGGTCAAGGACTACTACACGACCTGTATGCTGTTGAGGGACCATATTACCCACCACAGGGCCCAACTGATCGGATATTTGCGGTCAAATAAGATCGTCCCCGCCCCATTCAAGGGATTTTGACAAAAAAAGGGAGGCCGTTTACGGCCTCCCTTTTGGAAACTCGGTGCAAGGGCGAAAATAGCTTCCGCTATCCTTTTTTTGGTTTTTGTTTCAAAAACGCATCCAGCGATTTGATCTTGTCGTTCCAAAACCTGTCATAGACCGAGAGCCAATTCTTAATTTCGTTCAATGGCGTGGGATTTGATTCGCAAAAACGCTCTCTTCCCTGTTCCGTGGTTTTGACCAGCCCAGCCTCTTCCAATAGTTTGACATGCTTGGTCACTCCTTGTCTGCTGATCTCGAAATGCTCCGTAATTTGCGTAATGGACATAGCGGCACTTGCCACCATAAGGACATGAAAAATTTCCCTACGGGTAGGATCGCTGATCGCTTTGAATACTTTGTTTATCGTTTCTTTTTTGGACATTTATTTCTTGGATAGATATTTTTCAAGATTTACCACACAGGAGTCCCATCCTCCCTTGTAATTATTGAACATGGTTACTGCTGTTTCCCCGGGATAGTTGCTGATTCCAGAATGTTCCAGCGTCAATAGGGTTCCCTCCTTGTGTTCCTCCAGTCTCCAGCTTACCGTGGTCTCCACATCCGTTCCGCTGACGATCCAGGTGTAGACCAGTTCGTAAACAGGATTTGCCCTTAAGACTTCCCCGGAAATAACGGTCTGCTCGTGGGTGAATTTGTACTTGTACCCCTTCTCGGCCTTAAAATCGGCCATAATGAACCAATCGGAAATTTCTTCGGCGCGTGAAATGGCATCCCACACACGCGAAATGGAACTTTCGAATTGGTGTTTTTTGATTATGGAATCGGTCATAAGAAAAAAATTAGCAACTATATGGTTGCAAATTTAGGTAAAACTTTCTTACCATCAAAACCAAATGCCTGGCAAGGGGACGAATGGTCCACTTTCTAGGGTCGGGGAAGACTGAAGCCAGAAACCTCCCAGCACATCGGGTCTATTCCTTTCCGGATTTTTTACGGATCATTTCCAGGGCAAAGTTCAACTGGGGATCCTCCAGCTTTAAATAATGCTCCATGGTAGAAGGTACATTGAAGTCGGGTAGTGTTCCCCTTCGCATAAAATCGGGTTCCCGGCTGTTCATTACATATTTCACGAGCGGGACCGTTACCACAATTTTTGAATTCGGTAGTCTCAGTTCTGCAAAATCTCCCCCGTTTCCACCGTGATAAGCTCCACCAGATTCCTCACCGATAAAAGTGGCCCGACCGTTCATATGCATCGCTGCAGTGAACTCGGCCGTAGTAGAGGCGCTCCTTCCGTTCATCAGGACGTAAATTTCTCCACTAAAGCTATTCCCGCTCGACCGCTGCGTCCGCAACCCTTTGTTCACTTCCGGTTTGGTGGCATACCGGCCGCTGGGCATTTTATCCACCAATTGCCGGTTTTGTGCGTACCACATTTTATTTTTGTCCGTGTATTTGAATAAAAAAGTGGTATCCGATATGCCAGATGAAGTGTACAATGAATCAAAATACACCGTCGGCCTGTCGATCAAATGTGAAAAGAGGTACCTTCCAAAAATGTCCGAACCCCCTCCATTGTTCCTCACGTCAACGATGAGATGCTCAATATCCCCTCCATTGATTTTTTTAAAAGCTTCCGAGATACGATCTTCGAACAGGGGGGTATCAAAATTACCGACCCTTAGCAATGCGACGCCCTTGAATATGGTTTTGCTGCGAACTGGTTTGCTCCTGTCCTTCTTCTCGATCTTTATGTAATGATCGATATATTCCCTTATAAGCGGATTTTTGGACTTCCTGTATTTCTTGAAGTTTTTGCGCCAGTCTTTAAAAGTCACCGCGGCATAGCTTCTTTTGATGGTTTGCCCATCGGTATTTTCCATTTTGACCACAAAACGCTCCGACCGGTCCATTAACATGGCATACCAGAATTGAAAGTCCACCCCAACTTGAAGTCGGCTGTGTTTGTTTGTCAAAATATCGCCATCCGAGGAAAAATAGGGGATAAGGGATGCATAGATATCGGCAACCGTCCTACCGTTGATGCTTATGATCTTTGTTCCTGGCACAAGGGCTGGGTCGAAGGACATATCGGATGAAACATAGACATTTAAAGGTTCAAATTCCCACAGCAGTTTGAGTGGGAAAAATTTGCCTTTCTTCACTAAGGCACTCAAGGTGGACGATTGTGGGGCTGCCACGGTATGTTGACACTTTACTTTCGCAACGATCCAGCATATTTTTCTATAGAATTCCGAATAGCTTTTACTGGATCTCATGTCTTCTTCTACTTCCCCGAACAGGGCATCCAAGGAATCTTTTGGGGTATGTCGGTATAAACTGGGATGAAGTTTCTCCAAACCGCTCCGCAACACCTCAATATCCTTTAGTAAATGCTCTGGTGGGTATCGATGGTCAAGGATGGAATCCAACGAGGATTGCCCTTGAAGCTGGACACACGCAACAAGGGACCATAAAAGGGCAAATACGTTCAATTTCGCAGCCGCGGGTTTCAAACGAATTATGGAACGAATGTATTTTTCAAATACCTGATATCTGTTGTTTGGATCGTTAATATTCATGGCTTTCGAAGATTTGATATCGACACTTCGCCAAAATAGACAGAAAAGCTGGGCCAGTCTTCTCGATTCTAGAATTGGGTAGTTTTTCTATGTCTTGTTCCCGCTGGAAAGATAGGCTTTGGGGGATAGGCCGGTATATTGCCTAAAGGCCCGTTGGAAAGTGGATTGGGAGTTAAAACCACATTCAAAGGCAATACCGGTCAAGGTGAGGTACCCCTTGTTCGGATCCATCATTCTACGTTTGACCTCCTCGATTCTGTAGTAATTGACAAAGGCGTTGAAACTTTTGGAAAAATTGTGGTTGAGCACGTGCGAAACCTTACGTTGATCGGAATCCACATATTCAACCAATTGCCCGAGGTCAAAATCGGGCCGTAGATACATCTTGTCTTCCTCCATGGCCCTTCTGATGTCGGTTACAAGTTTTTCGGAATCCACTTGGTCCAAATGTATACTTCCGTTCCCGGTAGGTCGCCTTCGGGACCTTGAATATAGGTAACCCCTTAGGCCAAGGACATAGATAAGCAGTGCCAAGGGAATATGGATCGGGTAATAACCCAATTTGTTCAATAGGGCATGCCTTGAAGAAGGAATGATATAAAATATCAGGAATACAAGCCATATCACTTGAAAAGCATAGAACACCTTTAGGTACTGGGCAACCCAAGAAGTATCCATTGCGTTCGAATGCGGTTTAGGGGTACTACTGTCTGTCCGATATTTTAGAAAATACCTTCTGGCAACCAACACATAGGCCGTGATGGAGATCCAACGGGGAATATCGGCATAGGAGTTATAGAGGTCAATGGTATTGCCCCATTCCGACAAGAGGCCTTGGTTGAAACTTCCCGACCAAAAGCCGACGGCAAGTACCCACGCGCAAATTGCGGGCAGCACATCTAGGACAACCGGCAAGAAGTGGAGCCAATACCGGCGTTTCCATGAGAACGAAGGTTCCAATAAGGAGAGCGTGTACAAATAGATTAGCGGCCCAAAGGCCATTCCGATAATCATGGGTACCAGATCGAGAAAGGCGCCCATCTGCCAAGAAGCGAACGATTCGTTTAAATAGACGTTCAATGATGCCAGAGACAAAAGCAGTAGCAACAGGCCCAAAAAGCTGTCTGCCTTTTTTTTTGGAGGCCGTAAGCGTAGCAAACAACCAAAAACAAAGCCTTGCAAGGCACCAAGAAGGACAATTGTGTTAAGGAACGGTATCATCATCTTTTGCCAGTACAGGTTTAAGATTAAATGTTGGCACAAATAGTGTACCATATTGACAAATTTAAACATCCAGCCGTACAGTTCCATAAAACGGATAGTCCAAGGGATCCTATTTTATGTTTCTTGAGAACCGCAACTCTAATTTTCTTCTTACATTGGGAACTGTTTCTAAGAACTGGTCGACCAAAAAATTTGAAAATGAACCATACTGGTATAAAATGCTGCATTTTCTCTTTCCTGGTAGCAATGGTTTTTGCTTTTTTTGCACCTTGCACCAACGCACAGGTCGGTCCTGTTCTGCATTTTGGTTTTGACAATGACCTAAAAAGTGCGAATGCCCAGTTCATTGGGCAGGAATACACTTTTGTCAATGGAATTGACGGACCTTCCTTATCGCTCGATTCGAACAAAGGGTTTGCCCATTTGAAATTGGAAGGCGTACCATTGGATGGCAGTAACGATTTTTCACTTCAATGTTGGGTAAGAACGACCTCCAAAACCCCTGAAGTACTTCTTTCACAAAAAGACTTCGACAATAAGGGCATTACCGCACAGCAGCACAAAGGGTGGGCATTGTACACTTCAGGAGGTACGTTTGCATGGAGTCTGGGTTCCGGGGACGCTCGAATCACTTACGAAAGGGACAATGGCGAAATAATGGCTATAAACGATGGCGAATGGCATCAAATCACCATTGCCTATAGTAGGGAGCTTTCGGAATTTCGCCTGTACTACGACGGCCAGAATAGGGCCGTTTATCACATAGATTTCGATTTTTCCAATAAGCTACCGCTGATAATGGGCACCCCCCGGAACGATTTTGATTATGATCAGGGGTATTTGCCTGAAATTGTGGAGGGCAGGGGGCAGCTCCAGGCATTTGTCAACGCGTTCAACAACATGGGGCTGGAACCGCTGAAAAGTGGAGAGTTCATTGATTTTATCTCCAATACCGAAAAAATATTCGAACAAAAACTTGAAAGATCCAAGGGCGCAAGGGGAAAATATGGAAAAGAAGACCTTTCCAGGGCATTGGCCCTGAGGGAAAAACTGCTTTCCAATCCCTATACGGTGTATCAGGTCAAAGAGTTGACCCTGCTCAAACCCATAAGCAAGATCTACGCCCTGAAAGAGGGCAAGGTCGTCATAAACGATTCTGTTGCTAAATCTTTTACGGCGGGCGAAAAATTGTACCCTGCGGATTTTGCAATGGATGAATTGTCGATCTGGAACAGGGCGATCAGCGCCGAAGAAGTAATGGAAAGTTATGGGAAATACCGAAAGGGAACCCCGTATGACCTGGCTGGAAACCTAAAGGATCTTACCGTCGGCGTCTGGAATATTTGGCACGGGGGAATCCATTGGTCGCTGAAAGAGGATGGCTGGGATTCGCGTTTGCGCATCGTTGAAATGATCAAAAGGAAGCACATCGACGTGGTCTTGATGCAAGAAACGTATTCGTCCGGGGATTTCATAGCTGCCGAGCTCGGTTATTATTTCGGCACCACCTCCGATTTGGACTATCGCTACCAAGGATCCAATATATCGGTACTGAGCCGATATCCGATCAAGGAGATAAAGGTGCTAGGACAAACAGGGTTCAACAATGTGGCCGTTAGGTTGGCCATAGGCAAGACACAGGAAATTTGGGCCATGTCGAATTGGTATGGAATGGGCCAGTTTCCCGCCGTTTTTGATTTTCATAGATCCCGATTTGCGAATTCGGGGGAAATACCGGTGATATTCGGGGGCGACTTTAATGCGGTACCCCACACCGATGGGGGCGATAGCCCGGCCTCCAAAAAAATGTTGGAGGAGGGGTTTACGGATGCTTTTCGAAGTGTATATCCAGATGTTGAAAAGTACCCTGGGCCCACGCATAGGAGCGGAAGCAGGATCGATCAATTGTATTATAAGGGAAAAGGGCTGAAGAATAGCTTTACCGAGGTGGTCTCGTCCTGGCCGACCGGCTTTCCCTCGGATCACTTTCTGATAGTGTCAAAGTTCAAGTTGGATTATGGATCAGGCCGTTAAATGGATTGGGAAGGGGAGAGGGCCGGACTCCCGTGATCTTTTGGATGGCGGAACGAAGATGGGGATGGATTTTATGCCCGAAAACCCATCTTGTTTTGCCGTATCGGACCCCTTAAAAAAAGCAATAGCTGTATATTTTATCAATAAATAAACTTAAAATTATGGAACGAACGGGATTAAAATGGGCGGTCGCTGTATTGTTGCTGTTCAACTGCGGCGCCATTTGGTGCCAAGTTAAAACGGATAGCAGTAGGGTTGTAAAAGTCCTATCGTTCAACATTCTCCATGGAGCGACCACCAAGGGAGATTTTAATTTGGACGTATTGGCAAAGCTCATAAAAGAGGTGGATCCGGACTTTGTTGCCATGCAGGAAGTGGATTTTAGATCGAACCGGTCCAAAAAATATGATTTGGTCACTGAATTGGGATGGAGGACCAAATTGGCTCCCTTGTTCGCCAGGGCGATGTATCACGACGGTGGGGAATATGGCGAGGGTGTATTGTCCAAATACAGCTTTTTGAAAACCCGGAACGTCGCCTTGCCCTATGTGGCCGGGCAGGAGCCCCGGGCAGCCCTTGAAGTCGTTGCTGCACTGCCATCAAAAGACACCATCGCTTTTGTGGGCACACATTTTGCCCATGAGGGCAACGCCGGAAGGGAACTGCAGGCAGAAAAGATCAACGAGGTATTTTCGCCAAATGGGTACCCCACCATTTTGGCGGGAGACCTCAATGCGGTTCCGGGAAGCGGTCCGATCAATACGCTGGAAGAAATGTGGACCGCATCTTATGATAGGGAAAACCCGGAACCCACTTTCCCTTCGGACGATCCCAGGCTTAAACTGGACTACGTGATGTTCTATCCAAAAAACCGATGGAAAATACTCGGGCGTACGGTCATAAAAAACACCATTGCTTCCGACCATTGTGCCTACCTGGTCACCTTGGAACTATTGGATGAATGAGAAGACCGCTGTTGCCCAGAACGCATGCCATGTTCGGACGGGCCTATCCAAGTTAGGCCCACTTGGGTGGTTAAGATAGCGGCGGGCATTGTTTATATGGGCTTTTCTGAATAGCTTTGACCAAACTTCGATGCTATGGCAACTTCAGGGAAATTGATTCGGGCATTTCAACTTTTTGACGAGGCGAATAAACAGGACCCCAATACGGAAATGCACGAGGGGAGAAAATACCCCAAGGAACTGCTTTATGCCATCCGAATGACCCAAAAACTCAATGATTTTGCCCCAAGCGCCACAGAGGCCCTGGAGCTTGCCGCACGTTGCCAACACATATGCAGATGGGAAATTCCGCGCGATTCGTATGAAATGGACCGGGCTGGCTATTTGGGATGGAGGCAAGACCTAAAAAAATTCCACGTCCAAAAGGCGACCGCGATTTTGGAAACTGTGGGATATCCCCGGACAACCATAGATGCGGTTGCCTTTTTATTGGAAAAGAAACAGCTGAAAAGAAACCAGGATACCCAGACCTTGGAAGACGTTGTCTGCCTGGTATTTTTGGAATACTATTTTGAGCCTTTTGCCAAAAAACACACGGAGGGCAAAACGATCGGTGTACTTCGAAAAACCTGGCGAAAAATGTCCGAACGGGGTCAGGCGGCGGCTTTGCGGTTGCCCCTGTCCAAAAAAGCCGGGGATTTGGTCGCCAAAGCGACCCAGGAATGATACGGCCCTTGCCTGGGTCTTGTCAAAAACAGGGCGTGCCTTACAAAACTACCTGTACCGCAGGGTACCAAGCCTTTTCACGGAAACGGATATAGGGGTCAGAACAGTTCTTTTCGTACCCTTTCCATATATCGCGCACTTACGGGGATTTGGGTGTCCGACAACAACAGTTGACGGTCCTTGAGTCCGGTAACCGCTGTTTTGTTGACGATATAGGAGCGATGTACCCGCATGAACAGCCAATTCGGCAATAGGTGTTCCAAAGATTTTAACGATTGATTGCTCATGATCTTTTTGTCGATCGTATGATAGATGACATACTCGCTGTCGCTTTCAACATAGCGGATGTCCCCATATCTCAATTTATGCAGGTCATAACCCGATTTAACGGTGAGCGTTTCATCGACTTTGGCGGTTTCAGGGGCGGGCCCCATCTTGTTCACTGCGGTCAGAAATCGTTCGAACGTGATGGGCTTCAGAAGATAATCCAAGGCGTTCAGTTCAAAACCTTCCAGGGCATATTCGGAATAGGCGGTGGTAAAGATGACCTGGGTGGTCGTAGGAACCATTTTCGCAAAATCGGTTCCCTTGATTTCGGGCATTTGGATATCCAGAAACAACAGGTCCACCGTTTCGCTTCGCATGAAATGCAATGCCTCTACCGGACTTTCCACAGATCCAATTAATTCCAGGAAATCCAGTTTGGCGATATAGGTCTGGAGTAGGGCCCTTGCCAATTCCTCATCATCGATTACCAAACACTTAATGGTTTCCATTCAGATCAATATTCAAGTTTACCTTAAAGGCCACAAGCGATTCGGTAATCGTCAACGCATGTCGGTCCGGGTATAAGATAGCCAATCTTTTTCTAACGTTTTCGAGCCCGATGCCACCAACGGCATCTTTGTGGATACTTTCGGAGGGAACGTTGTTTTCCACTTCAAATTGGATGTTGTCCCCGGTGGCCACAATGCGGATGTTGATAAAAGCATCCTTTATTTTTTCGATATGGCTGTGCTTCAGTGCATTTTCTATGAAAGGGATGAACAACATGGGCGCAACCCGTATCGCGGGCCCCGACGTTTTGAAATCGGTCTTTATCGGGTAGGTTTTGCTGCTTTTTAGCGAAAACAACCGAATGTAGTTTTTGATATAGGCAATTTCTTTGTCCAGGGGAACCAATTCCTGTTCGCATTCATAGAGTACATAGCGGAGCATATCCGAGAGGTTGCTGATGCTCTGTTGGGTCTTGTCGGAATCCAATACCGATAATGCGTAGATATTGTTGAGTGAATTGAACAGAAAGTGCGGATTGATCTGCGATTTCAGCAGCTTAAGTTCGGTCTGTAGGTTTTCATTTTTGTTCCGGACGGTCTCTTCTTCCTTTTTTTGGGCAAACCAAAAGGTTTCCAGAAAAGTGGCCAGGATGTAGGAAAACGATAGTACCAAAAAATGAATAAAAAATGGGCTGGGCAGTCTTCCCGGAGGCCTTCTTAGGTTGTCCGGATGGGGGAATGGCAGACCTTGGGGAGGATGGGGCGGTGGTCCCCCTTTGGGGGAGGAAATCCATGCACAAACAAGAATTGCCGCCAAGGAGGCCACTATGAAGTATGCGTATTTTTTCTTGAACAACAGGAGGGGGGCGGCATAGAAAATAAGACCGGCGAGCAGCAGGGTCTGAAAAACAAAAGCAAGGCCGTTGTCCACAATAAATTTAGGATGGGCACCGGAAAAAAACCAGAATGCACCCCAAATACCAAACCACAGTATGATTTGGAAATTGTATCGTTTAGATGGGCTCATGGCGCAAATAAAAGGAAAATAAAATCATTCTTTTCGCAAATGGTGCCGATTCGGATGCGCACCCGCGCCACTTATGGCATATCAGGGCCCATTGGCTTAAAAATGGCCCATTTTCACTGAAATCAAGGAATTACCCTTTGACTTTTGTTCAATTTTGTAGTCATACCTCCAAAATAAAGAAAGGATGACCGGGAAGATACTGAAACCAAGTCTGCCGTAAAAAAGACAATAAAGCTGTTCAATCAAATAAAATCGATATGAAGACAGATCATGTTATATTGCGAATATTGCCCATACCCTTCGTATGCTCCATGGCCTTACTGGCGTTCATGGCCTGTAGCAACGACAGTGTCGACGAGACTACCTTTGTGGACGGAGGGGAAGACGGGAACGAAGCACCTGTTTCCTCGGACCTGCATTCCGCTTTTTCCGAGTTCGATACGGACGAGACCGATATCTATTTTGAAGGTTCCAATGTTGTGATCGAAACCACGGGCAACCCGAACCATACAACGGTATATTGGGGGGAGGGGAACGAACTTTACCTGGACGAACCCGATGTGGACGCAACCCCCAGTCGGATACCCAGCTTTGATGGCTCGGCCACCTTACGGGTTTCCGCTGAGCCCGAGAAAGCCAGTTCCCCCACAAGTACACAGCTTGGGGCTATCGGGATCGCCGTAAGTGGAGCGGCCATCTTTAACGACCAGGAAGGGAACGGTCCCTTGAGCGATGCCGCGGTAAGCTTGGACTATACGGGAGGGCACATCGGTCCGGCCGAGTACCACTATCATTTGGAACCTACGGCTTGGTCGGAGGATGATGACAACCTGATCGGCATCCTGGCCGATGGGTTCTTTATTTATGGAAGGAAGTGTAACAGTACCGGAACCCATCCAACCGATTTAGACGCCTCTGGAGGCCATACCAGTACCACACAGCACGCCACGGATCCGGAATACCATTATCACATAGAAAATGAACTGTATCTCAATGCGTACTACATCATATTTCCTGGGGATTATCAGGGTACTCCAAGTGCTATCAACTAGACCTACTATGTTGTCGATTTCACTTCTTTGCCTAGCTTTTTGGAGCTGCGGGCAAAGGAGTGAAATTAAAACGATAGCAAAGATGACCGTCAATAAGGAAACACTCGTCCTTCATCCGAACGAAGGGAAATGGTATCATGGAGACCATGCTTTCAACGGGTTTGCCGTGTCATACCACCCCAATGGCCTTTTGGCCGAAAAAGTGGGCTATTACGAAGGGAAAAAAGAGGGATTGGCACAAAAATGGTTCCCCAACGGGGTCCTTCAAAAACGGGCGACCTACTTGGCAAACCGCCTTCACGGCAGCACGAATACATGGTGGCCCGATGGTGCCTTGGGTTCGGAATCGAACTATAACAAAGGGGTGCGACACGGCATCCAGAAGAAATGGTACCCGAACGGTCAACTATCCAGGCAAATGCATCTGAACAACGGAAAGGAAGAGGGCATGCAGCAGGCCTGGAGGAAGAACGGTAAGCGATATGCCAATTACGAAGCTAAAAATGGCCGTGTCTTTGGCCTAAAACGTTCAAATCTATGTTATGGGTTGGAAGATGGGAAAGTTCAGCGATAGGATAATTTGTGTACTGTTCTTGGTCCTCCTTGCGGGAGGGTGCAAGGAGGCCGGGGACAGTAAAAAATCAAGTAGGGTAAGCCGATTGCCCTACTATGGCGACCCGGCATTCCAACCCCATTGGTTGCCCGTTGGAAGTGATTCCATTTGGGGACTCCATAGCATTCCCAATTTTAAACTGGTGAACCAGTTGGGAGACACCGTTACCCATGAGACCTTCGCGGGCAAGATCTATGTTGCCGATTTCTTTTTTACCTCCTGTCCGGGGATATGTCCCAAAATGACAGCGAACATGGCAAGGGTCCAGGAAGCGTTCAAGACCGATGCCGATGTATTGCTACTGTCACATTCGGTAAGCCCGGAATACGATTCGGTCCCTGTTTTAAAGCGTTATGCCGAGATGAAGGACATACTTCCAGACAAATGGCACCTGGTGACTGGAGATCGAAAACAGATTTATGATCTGGGTAGGTACGCCTACATGGTGGAGGAGGACCTGGGGGAAGAAAAGAACGAGGACGACTTTCTCCACACCGAAAATTTTGTCCTTGTGGATGGGAACGGGCATATTCGGGGCATCTACAACGGACTCAACAAAACTGCCATTGCACAATTGATCGCCGATATAAGGACCTTGAAGTCAGATTGACCGCCGCGTTTTGGTTGTTGTGGGAAAGCCCCTTGTCAAGAGGGGTTTTTTTGGCCGGAAACCGTCAAAGCAAAAAAAAGCCCTTCAGGAATGAAGGGCCATGGTATTTGTCAAAATCCAAATTAAAAAACAATAAATAGGGGCATAAGATCGTTTTGGGGAACTAAGATTCGGTGGTCTAAAAGAATCCGAAGGCCCAAAGAATAAGGGCAACGACAACGGAGAGCAAAATACCCACCAGTACGATTACCATTACACTTAGGAATCCATTCAGCACCCTTTCGCCAAAAGTTACTTCCTGTTCCATATTTGTGTTATTTCCTGTAAATTAAGGAATTTTTGCCTTCAAATCCAGAATTAGCCGAATTATTTCGACCAATGGCCCTTTTGTAGGTATACCGGCCCGATGTGCTACACGTATAATCGGTAAAGCGTTGATGGTCAGTAGCTATCGCTTTCCACTCAACTTTTTGCTCAAGGTCTCCAGGGATACGCCCTTTGTTTCGGGCATCATAAAACGCACGAACAAAAGCTGTAACACCATCATAAGGGCAAAGAAGGCAAAAACGGGTCCCGGGCCTATACTACCGAACAAAACGGGTACCAATGACGGAATAATGGCTGCCAAAACCCAATGGGTGGAACTTCCAAATGCCTGCCCCGATCCCCTTAAATGGTTCGGGAACACCTCGGATATGAACACCCATATCACGGCACCTTGCCCTATGGCATGCGATGCAATGAACAGGAAGAGGAAAATAGGGACTGCCATGCCCTTCCATCCCAACATAAAAGCGGCCGCTACCAGTGACAACGATACAATATAACCGACGGAACCCATGTACATAAGTTGTTTGCGTCCCAATCTGTCGATCAAAAAAATACCCAGAAACGTAAATACCAAATTGGTAATACCAATACCAATGCTGCTCAACAAAGCAGTGCTCTCACCGAGGCCGGCCGCTTCAAAAATTCGGGGGGCGTAGTATAGAAAGGCGTTGATACCCGAAAACTGGTTAAAAAAAGCGATCAGGAAAGCCAGTGTCAGGGGAAACCGATATTTTTTCATAAAGATGTTTTCCGAGCTGCTGCCTTCCCTCTCTCCTAAATCCATATCCGCCTGGAGCGATTCGATGGTCAATTCCGGATTCAATGTGGCCAGGACCGTTTCGGCCTCTGCCGTCCGGTTTTTTGTTAAAAGCCACCTTGGACTTTTGGGCACGGTAAGGACGAACAAGGTATAGATGATGGCCGGAATGGCTTCAACGCCCACCATCCAGCGCCAATCGTTTTCTCCCATATCACTCAACAAATAGTTCGATACAAAGGCCATGAGGATGCCGAATACCAGCATAAATTGATAAAATCCCACCAATCTTCCTCTGTCCTTGGCAGGGGCAATTTCAGAAATATAGGCGGGTGCTGCAACCGTGGAGGCCCCGACACCTAACCCACCGATGAACCTGGCCACCGAAAAGGTTATGGGGTCGTTGGCCATGGCCGAGCCAATGGCGGATACCGAATAGAGCACGCCGATCCATATCAGCGTATTTTTTCTTCCGATCTTGTTCGTGGGAATACCTCCTAAAATGGCACCTACCACGGTGCCCCAAAGTGCCATCCCTATGACCACCGTTCCATGGAAGGCATCGGAAGAATTCCATAGTAATTGTAGTTTTTTCTCCGCTCCGGAGATAACAACGGTGTCGAACCCGAATAAAAAACCCGCAAGGGCGGCAATCATGGAAACTCTTAGGATCTTGGAATTCATCTGCTAGTTTTGTTGGTTCCGGTAAATCTAGCAAAAAAAGGCGAACCTGCTTTCAAAAGGGTCGTTTAAGGATCAGATGGGGATGGAATGCAAGAAGGTATGATGACCCATTGTTGGAAAGCATGTTATGCCCGACTGGGCCTCAGGGTGTCCACGACCTTGGGCCGGGGTTTTTTTCGGGTCTCGTGGATCGAATCCCTTTCCCGTCGCCATTTTTGAAGCTCATCTTTTTGGGCAGGACTGGGGATTTCCTCCGAATCCGTACTCTGTCCATCTCCGGAAAACGGATTGCAGGCCGCCAGAAAGCACATCGTAACAAGTATTAGGATTTGGGGAAGCCGCATAACCTGATTTAATGGGGGATATCAGATTAATGTACGGATATGGGCCATGATTTGGACGCTTGCACCTTTATTTTTTGATATGTAAGCGGCGTTTATGGTCCCGGCCTTTGAGCGGAATTCCGGGTTATCGAGCATTTTTTTCATCAATTCCCCAAAGTCCCATGGGTCCCTTATCGAAAAGATGCCCCTTTGGGCCACCAGTTCCTCTGCCTCCTTGAACCCCGTGTACTGCGGGCCTATGATGACGGGGATTCCGAATACCGCCGGTTCCAGGGTATTGTGGAGCCCAGTGGCAAAGGCCCCACCTACATAGGCTATATCGGCATAGCTGTAGATCCTGGTCAGCAATCCTATGTGGTCAATGATCAATATGTCGTAATTCCCCACGCTGTCCCCTTCCATTTTCGAATACAGCAGTGTTTTTTTGCTAAAGGCCCCTGCCAGCCCAAGAATTTTGTCGGATTTGATGGTGTGCGGAGCGATTACGAACTTAAGATCTTTTGGGGCACTGTTCACATAGTCTATCAAGACCGCCTCATCTTCCTGCCAAGTGCTCCCGGCCACAAAACACAATCGATCTTTTTTGAACCCTTCCATGAAATCCAGGGTGTTGTCTCTTTCCAGGATTTCGGAAACCCGGTCCAAACGGGTATCCCCACAGACCGTGGTATTTTTTATTTGGATGGGTTCCAGCAATTGTCTGGAACCTTCGTTCTGAACAAAAATGTGTGAAAAGGTACGAAGGGCCTCCCGCATGAACCCGCCATAGGGCCTAAAGTAAATTTGGTCCTTCTTGAATAGGGCCGACACCAGAAGTGTAGGTACCTGCCGCTCGCCCAACATTTTTAGATAGTTCGGCCAAATCTCGTATTTCACAAAAATGGCGAGCTCCGGACGCACAAGGTCTGCAAAGCGCGCCACATTTTTCTTCGTATCCATAGGAAGATATACCACCGCATCGGCCACAGGCGTGTTTTTTTTGACCTCATACCCGGATGGGGAGAAAAAGCTTATCAGAATTTTATGGGAAGGGTATTCAAGCTTCAATTTTTCGATGATCGGGAGCCCTTGTTCAAATTCTCCCAGAGAGGCTACATGGAGCCAGATCGTTCTATCGTCCCTGGAAAAGCTTTTTTCCAAAATGGCAAAACTCCGCCTCCTTCCGACAACAAAAAGCTTGATTTTGGGTCGGAACAGGGCCACCGGCTGCAATAGCACCCAAGAAATGCGGACAATAAGGTCGTAGAGGTGGTACACTAATGGAAAGTTTGGCGCTAAATTACGTTTCTTTCCAGAAATCATTGTCCGTGGTTTCGTATTTTTGTGGCGATAATTTAAATATGCCACATGAGGAAAATCCAAATGGTCGATTTAGGCGGTCAGTTCGCGGGAATCAAAGAGCAGGTCAACACCGCTATTTCAAAAATCATGGAAACGTCCGCATTTATCAATGGCCCCGAAGTGCATGCTTTTCAAAAGGAATTGGAAGACTATCTTGGGGTAAAACACGTGATACCCTGTGCCAATGGTACGGACGCCCTTCAGATTGCCATGATGGGACTGGGGCTGCGGCCCGGCGATGAGGTCATTACGGCCGACTTTACCTTTGCAGCCACCGTGGAGGTAATCGCGCTCCTAAACTTGACCCCGGTCCTGGTCGATGTGGATCCAGAAACTTTTAATATCGATGTTGAGGCAGTTGAGAAGGCCATTACGTCCAGGACCAAGGCCATAGTACCCGTGCACCTGTTCGGTCAATGTGCCAATATGGATGCTATTTTGGAACTTGCCGAACGACATAATTTGTACGTGATCGAAGACAACGCACAGGCCATCGGTGCCGATTATTTTTTTAAAAATGGGAAGAAACAGAAGGCGGGCACCATGGGCCATGTGGGTTCCACCTCCTTCTTTCCCTCTAAAAATCTCGGGGCCTATGGAGATGGGGGAGCGATTTTCACCAATGATGATCGTTTGGCCCATACCCTCCGGGGTATGGTAAACCACGGAATGTACGAGCGTTATCACCACGATGTGGTGGGTGTAAACTCCAGATTGGATTCCATCCAGGCGGCGGTGTTAAGGGCCAAACTCCCGAAACTGGACGAATACTGCAGCAAGAGAAGGGAAGCTGCCAGAAAATATTCTGATCACTTTAGCGGACAGGACCATATTGCGGTGCCCATTACGGTCAATAATTGCGAGGGTGTCTGCGATACTTGTGATTGCCATGTGTTCCATCAGTATACTTTGAAAATCACCAATGGAAAAAGGGACGCCCTGGTAAAACACCTCAATGAAAAGGGCATTCCATGCGGGGTGTACTATCCCATTCCGCTGCACAGGCAAAAAGCCTATGTCGATGAACGTTATCGGGAATCTGATTTTCCCGTGACCAACGAATTGGTGAAGGAAGTTATTTCCCTGCCCATGCATACCGAATTGGATGATGAGCAGATTGCCTATATTACCACTTCGGTCATCGGCTTTGTAAATGGATAGAAAAAGTATTGCATAGTTTTGCTCCTTAAATACAAACTACTAAACCCATACCTATGAAGATTCTTGTTACCGGTGGCTTAGGATTTATTGGCTCACATACCGTAGTCGAGCTCCAAAATGAAGGATTTGAAGTCGTGATCATTGATGATTGCTCTAATTCTTCCGAAAATGTTTTGGAGGGAATCCAATCGATAACGGGCAAAGCGCCAATTTTTGAAAAACTGGACCTGAAGGAAAAGGCCAAGGTGCAGGATTTTTTCAAACGACACGAAGACGTGGAGGGCGTGATTCATTTTGCCGCTTCGAAAGCGGTAGGGGAAAGTGTGGAAAAACCCTTGCTGTACTACGAGAACAATATCGCCACCTTGGTATATCTGCTTCAGGAATTGGCCGCGAAAAACAGGGCAAGTTTTATTTTTAGTTCCTCCTGTACCGTGTATGGCCAGGCGGATACAATGCCCATCACCGAAAATGCACCGGTAAAACCAGCGGAATCGCCCTATGGGAATACCAAGCAAATGGGGGAGGAGATCATTGCGGATACCTGTAAGGTAACACCGGGCCTAAATGCGATCGCCTTGCGGTATTTCAATCCCATGGGTGCCCATCCCAGCACCGAAATTGGGGAACTGCCCATCGGGGTGCCGCAGAATTTGGTCCCTTTCATTACCCAAACCGGGGTAGGGATGCGGGAACAATTGTCCGTTTTCGGGGATGATTATCCCACAGAGGATGGCACCTGTGTGCGCGATTATATCTATGTTGTGGATCTTGCAAAGGCCCATGTGATTGCGCTAAAAAGGCTTCTGGAAGGAAAGAACACGATGAATTACGATGTGTTCAACGTGGGAACGGGAAAAGGGAGTACCGTTTTGGAGGTCATTCAAAGTTTTGAACGGGTCTCCGGTAAAAAACTAAACTACAAGATCGTGGATAGACGGCCAGGCGATATCACCACGGCGTATGCCGATACTACGAAAGCCAATGAGCAGTTGGGTTGGAAGGCAGAATATACTTTGGATCAAGCCATGGGATCAGCTTGGAATTGGGAACAGAAGATAAGGAAACCATCTTGACATATCTTCCAAGGAAAACTGGATAAGGGGAAATATACGTATATTTCCCCTTATCTTGTTATGAGAAACCCGAACTGATAAAACCCAAACGGATGAAAAAATGCTTCCTCCCACTCGCCCTTTTTTTTAGCTTCATTTCCACTGCCCAGGAAACCTACCTGCAATGTGGAACCTTGGTCAATACGGAAACCGGAAAGATGCTTTCCGAAAAGACCATTGTGGTGTCCGGCAACAAGATCAAAAGTGTTGAGAACGGTTTTGTGGGGGGTACGGTCAACGACAAGACCATTGATTTAAAGGACAAGATCGTGCTGCCGGGGCTAATCGATATGCATGTACACCTTGAATTGGAATTCGACCCGAAGACCTATGTCAAAAAATTTACCGATAATGAGGCCGATATAGCGCTGCAGTCCACGGTATATGCCAAACGAACACTTATGGCCGGATTTACCACGGTTCGCGACCTGGGAGGGTCAGGGGTTAACATCGCCCTTCGCAATGCGGTTAACAGAGGAACGATTGAAGGGCCCCGAATTTTTACAGCCGGGAAATCCTTGGCCACCACCGGAGGGCACGCCGACCCAACAAATGGGGTGCGGAAAGACCTAATGGGAGACCCAGGACCAAAGGAAGGGGTAGTGAATTCCCCCGGGGATGCTAAAAAAGCGGTTCGGCAACGATATAAAAATGGAGCGGACCTGATTAAGATCACTGCCACCGGAGGGGTGCTCAGCGTAGCAAAAAGTGGGCAAAACCCGCAGTTCACACTGGAGGAAATAAAAGCGATTACCAACACGGCGAAGAACTATGGTTTTTCAGTTGCCGCCCATGCCCATGGTGATGAAGGAATGAAACTGGCTGTTTTGGGCGGTGTCAATACCATTGAGCACGGCACCTTAATGAGTTTGGAGACCATGGAATTGATGATAAAGAACAATTGCTATCTGATTCCCACGATCAGCGCCGGAAAGCAAGTGGCCGAAAAGGCCAGGCAGCCCGGTTTTTTCCCGGAAGTGGTCGCAAAAAAAGCGCTTGAAATAGGTCCAAAACACCAAGCGACCATGGCAAAGGCTTATAAGAAAGGGGTCCCTATGGGATTTGGTACCGATGCCGGTGTTTTCCCCCATGGAAGAAATGCAATTGAGTTCGGATATCTGCTCGAAGCTGGAATCCCTGTGCTGAAAGCTTTAAAGGCCGCCACGGTGACCAACGCCCAACTCCTGGGAATGACCACAGAACTAGGTCAGATAAAAGAGGGCTTCTTGGCCGATATCATAGCGGTGGACGAAGATCCCTCGAGAAATGTAAGAACCCTCGAAAATGTAGTTTTCGTTATGAAAGATGGAGTGGTGTACAAACAGTAGACCAGTTCTGCCGGGATTTGGGAAAAATGAGGGTAATTTATATTTCGGCGATTTCCCATCCTTGGGAGATCGGTACTTGGAGGGCAAATATATCCATGTCCCTCTCGATTTCATTGACAACCAAAACAACCCGTCGATACGTAGATAGAATATGCTCGCAAATTTCCCAAATAGTACCGCCCTGCTCGAAAATGCCATGGAAATAAGGTTATACCGAAAACTGGTCACCCAGTTGGAAAAGGATTTTGGTATGGCCAATGTTCCTGTCGATTTTTCCTTGGACGTGGCCCCGGAAGACCTTAGAACTACCCTTCATGAAAAGATTTATTTCCTGATCATGGAAAAATTTACGGATTATATCAACCTTTTGTACGTAATCGATGTCCCGGAGAAATCCTTCAAAGAGATTCAGGTAACGGATGTAGTCGAGGTGGCCGAACAGGTATCGTTCCTAATCCTGAAAAGGGAACTACAAAAGGTATGGTTAAAGGAGCGGTATAGTGCATGAGCCCTGATTGCTATTTTCTGACAACCTTAATATGCTCCAGGTCGTTTCCTCGGGATGTAATTTTAATGAAATAAACCCCCGAGCTGTAATCGCCCAAATCGATGCGTACCGAATGACTGTTTACGAATCTTTCGGTCAAAATTACTTGGTTCAGTGCGTTTACCACGGATACTATGGCCTCATCGTATACCTTTCCAAAATGAATATTGAATAAGGCCTCGGTAGGGTTGGGGTAGAAAACGGTCCTTTCTTCCATTTCCATTGGTGGTGGCAACATATCGGTCGTGTAGTGCTCACCCGGACTTGTGCAACTGGTGACGGGTTCAGTGTCGGCAAAACCATCCCCGTCTGCATCGAGGTACCAGGTGGAAGCTTGGTTGACCGTGGGATCGCTGTCGTCGCAGTCTGTGGTGGGCAGCACATCGGTCGTATATCCCGTGCCCGGGCTGCCGCATTGTTCCAGGGTGCTGGGATCGGCAAAGCCGTCCCCATCGGCATCGAGGTACCAGGTGGAAACCTGGTTGACCATCGGGTCGTTGTCATCACAATCTGTGGTGGGTAGTACGGTGGTGGTATATCCCGTGCCCGGGCTGCCACATTGTTCCAGGGTGCTGGGATCGGCAAAACCATCCCCGTCTGCATCGAGGTACCAGGTGGAAGCTTGGTTGACCGTGGGATCACTGTCGTCGCAGTCTGTGGTGGGCAGTACATCGGTCGTATATCCCGTGCCCGGGCTGCCGCATCGTTCCAGGGTGCTGGGATCGGCAAAGCCGTCCCCATCGGCATCGAGGTACCAGGTGGAAGCTTGGTGGACCATCGGGTCGTTGTCATCACAATCGGTAGTGGGCAGCACGGTGGTGGTATATCCCGTGCCCGGACTGCCACATTGTTCCAGGGTGCTGGGATCGGCAAAGCCATCGGCATCGGCATCGAGGTACCAGGTGGAAACCTGGTTGACCATCGGGTCGTTGTCATCACAATCTGTGGTGGGCAGCACGGTGGTGGTGTACCCCGTGCCCGGGCTGCCACATTGTTCCAGGGTGTTGGGATCGGCAAAACCATCCCCGTCTGCATCAAGGTACCAGGTGGAAACCTGGTTGACCATCGGGTCGTTGTCGTCACAATCTGTGGTGGGCAGCACATCGGTCGTATATCCCGTGCCCGGGCTGCCACATTGTTCCAGGGTGCTGGGATCGGCAAAGCCGTCGCCATCGGCATCGAGGTACCAGGTGGAAGCTTGGTTGACCGTGGGATCGTTGTCATCACAATCGGTAGTGGGCAGCACATCGGTCGTATATCCCGTGCCCGGGCTGCCGCATTGTTCCAGGGTGCTGGGATCGGCAAAGCCGTCCCCATCGGCATCGAGGTACCAGGTGGAAGCTTGGTTGACCGTGGGATCGTTGTCGTCGCAGTCTGTGGTGGGCAGTACGGTCGTGGTGTACCCAGCACCGGGGCTGGTACAATTTTGTGTTGTTGTTGGGTCCGCAAAACCGTCCCCATCGGCATCCAGGTACCAGATGGTCTCTGGATGAATGGCGGCATCGGAGTCATCACAATCGGTAGTGGGCAGAATCGTGGTAGTATAGCCAGGTCCCGGGCTGGTGGCACTGGTCACCGTAGGGGTAGTGGCATATTGGTCCCCGTCCGCGTCGAGGTACCACACTTGTGCCGAGATGCCCAAATGTTCTTTTCGTGCCAAAACCAAGGTAGTCCCTTTGTTAAAAGTTACCGCATTTCCGGCCGCATCGACCTGGGAACTGTTGTTATTGCTTGCTGGATGTTGAATGGACATGAAGAGGAAACGGTAATTGGGTGAAAATGTAATTCCAGTGGGCTCTGCGCCTGATGGGGCATTCCCGAAAATTCTCACTTTGGGAGAGCTCTGTGTATGTCCTTTTTCGACGACCCAAATATAGTTTTGGCTTCCACCATCCTGAAGCACCCATAAGTTGCCTTCCCCGTCAAAGGCCAGGTTGTCGTTGCCATTGCTCCAATTGACATCGGTAGTGCCATTGGCATGGGAAATGCTGTAGGAGGCATTGCCAACAAAGGTTTCCATTTGGGGCACGGTGGTTCCTGAGATTGGGTCCGGGTCTTGGAAACGGTACACCCGGTCTTCCCCTTTTACCGCAAAATAGATCCATCCATCCGGACCGATCTCCACATCTTCGATCCCGATAAAAACCGTGCCGCCCACGGCAGCACTTTGGGCCACCGTACTATTGCGCTCCGCCTTGGTAGTGTTGTTGATTTGGATCCAGTTCCCTGTTCCACTTTTGGAACCGCTGTACACATAGAGTTTTCCACTGCTGAGGTCCCGCGGGTTGTCTGCAACAAACTTGTACAAATAGCCGACGGTGGCATCCGCTCCTTGGTACAGTGTGCGTTCATTGCCGTGTATGACCGCATTTTCATGTTTGAAGTTCCCCAGCGCCCACAATTTGTCGATAACGGTCTTGGTCTCTGGGTTTATTTCCACGGCCCATCCCATATCGTCGTAGCCATCACCGTTCAAATCGCGGGGAATTGGAAATGGGAATCTGGGGTCGTTTTCTATTTCGGCGCTGGTGATCTCTTCACAACTGATTATGGTGTTCCAAGGGGTGACCGTCCCGGAGCAATTTGCTACGGTGGCCACAACACCGCTAAAATCGATTCCTGTGGATGCACTGGTTTGCCAAAGTTGGGTCGCTCCATTGAAATGTATGTCCAAAATGCTAACTGCGCCCGGAGCCGTTTCCGAATTGATGCCCAAGAAACCGTTTTCACTACTTCCGGATATGGGCACATAGCCCGCAAAATCATTTTTATTGTTCAAGGTCCCCCCTTGGGACAAGGGATCCCCCGCCTCTATGATTTTTTGAAAGATATGCGTGGATGGAATAACGAAATCACTGTTTTGCGCAGCAGGTACTATTGAAGTGAAATCACCAATTTGCTGGCTATGGGCAACACAGCCCCAAAGAAAGAAAACAAGGATTTTCAGTTTGGTCATAATAATGGAGCAGGTTGGGTCGGGGGAGGTTATCGCCAAAAATGGCTTTGTGTCGCACAATCGAGCTGTTCAATTTACGGGACTAATACGGACTATCTAAATCAAGCCGTCCAAAGGCAGGTTTTTCCTGATGAGGCGCAGGGCTTGTCCAGTGCAAAAGGCGTATCGGACGGGTCTATATCCTCCAAGGTGGGTTTAATCTGTTTTCGCCGGCATGGAACAAAATCAGTTGGTTGCCATCGAGATCCTTTAGTCTTGCTTCTCGCCAACGCCAACTTTTATCATTTGGCAATTCATCAAATTCAATGCCTTTTTCTACAAGTTGGTCGACGTAAGCATCGAGGTTTTCACATTCGAAATAAACATATATGCCCTCCCCGATAGGCAATTTTTCGGTTGAATGGATGGAGAAAGTGGTTTCGCCATCGGGGCATTCGAACCGGGCATAATGGGGCAATGATTTTACGATCAACGTCAATCCCAGTTCTTGGTAAAACGGAATCGATTTGGTCAAATCCAGGGAGGGAACGGTAATTTGGTTCAGGTTCATTCGATAATGCTTAGGATTACATTGCCTTTTTTTTCACCACTCGCCACATACGTATAGGCTTCCCGTATTTCCTCCAAGGGATAGCTTCGGTCGATAACTGGTTTCAACGCCCCCTGTGCTAGAAGTTTGGTCATGAGGAGAACGCTCCTTTTGCAGTCCTTAGGAACGGGAAAGACGACCCGTTTGCCTCCTCTGATCCAAGTGATCAAAGGCAGATACAGGTTTTGGGCCGCGGGCCCTAGTTCGGATGATATGTAGATTCCCTTGGGAAGTAGCAAATGTTTGCACTTGGGGAAAGAACTCTTTCCCACGGCATCAAAAATGAAATGGTATTTTTCCCTGTCTTTTGTAAAATCGTCCTTCAAATAATCAAAAGTTCTATCGGCCCCCAACGATTTGATCAACCCCATATTCGGGGTATTTCCTACCGCTGTGACCGAGGCGCCAAAATGTTTCAACAACTGGATGGCCGCGGATCCAATGGCCCCGGTTGCTCCATTGACCAATACCCTATCACCGCTTTTCAGGTTCACCTTGTCAATGAAATTGAAGGCATAATGTGCACCTTCGCCACTGGCGACTGCCTCCTCATAACCGATGGAATCTGGTACACGGGCCAATGCCTTATCTTCCGACAAGGTCATGTACTCGGCCTGGGAACACAGCCCTTCATCCTGAAAGCCCCAGACCCGGTCACCGATTTGAAACGAGGTCACCGCTTTCCCAATGGCCTCGATCTGACCTGCAAAATCAGTTCCTGGAACGGGGTCCCTAGGTTTGAACAGACCAACGAAGAACCGGATCAAGAAGGGCTTTCCAAAGAGAATTCCACAGTCCGTTCTATTCACTGTGGAACAATGCACCTTGATCAGCACTTCGTAATCTTTTGGAACTGGTTTTTCCATGTTTCCAACGGTCAGGACATTGGGGGGGCCGTACTTGGCCCGGATGGCTGCTTTCATTTTGGTCTTGCTTCGCTGTTCCGGTGAGTCGAAGGACAAAGATATGTTTATGGTTTGGGTTTTAATACAAATGGTCTAGAAATACACCCGTACAAAGGGCATCCAGGCGTTGGCATAGATACTTTTATCAGTATGGTAAAGCAGGTCATAGCGAATGCCCAGGGTAACATGTCGGTTGGTGTATCCTATGCCCAGGAAAAGCGCCGGGGTCCAGTAGTTGTCCTTCAGAATACCCACCGTCGTAGCGATATCGCGGTTGATGCGCAATTGCTCGAATTCTCCGGAAAGTTGAAGAAAGGGTAGCGGGCTATAAAGCGCCAGGACACTTCCCCCATAGGCCAAAAGCGTATTGTCGCGGTATTCGGCATAGTTGAAGCTGAGGCTCGCCCCGGCTGCGAATTGATCGTTGAACCCGTAAATGGCGCTCGGAGCGATCGACCCGTTGAACCCCCCATTGGTGATTCCAAGGCCAATACCGCCGCCAAAGCGCACCCGATCCCAAAATTGGCCCCTTGGTGCGGGGTCTTGGCCCGCGCCGGACGCCGATACCAAAACAAAAACCAAGGGTAAAAGCAGAAATCTGGGCATTGTGGGTCGAACCATTATTCTAGGATCTATATGTGTGCATTATTACCTTCTAAGATACCCCTATAAATGGGAAATATTGTATTTTTGATAAAATTTTATCGGTTACCCAGAGAAACCTTTTATGGACAAATATTCCTTTTTGAACGCCGCGCATACTTCATTTTTTGCGGAAACATACGATAAGTACTTAACCAATCCCGACAGCGTCGAACCTAGTTGGCGCGCATTTTTTCAAGGGTTTGATTTTGGTGCCGAAAGTGCTCTGGACGGCTTGGGCGTACACGGTCAGAATGGTGCTTTGTCCCTGGCCAACGGACAGGAGGTAGTGATTCCGGAATCGCTCCAGAAGGAGTTTCAGGTCATTCGCCTGATCAATGGCTACCGCAGTAGGGGCCATCTGTTTACCAGGACCAACCCGGTCAGGGAACGCAGAAAGTACACGCCTTCCCTGGAAATTGAAAATTTTGGCTTGTCAACAAGCGATTTGGATACCGTCTTTAAGGCTGGTGATATCATTGGGATCGGAGCGAGCACCTTACGCGGGATAACGGCCCATCTCCAAAATATCTATTGCGACGCCATCGGAGTGGAATACATGTACATCCGGAACCCGGAACGGGTACAATGGATACAAGATTGGCTCAATGTCAACGACAATCACCCCAATTTTGATGCGGACAGGAAAAAATATATCCTAAAAAAATTGAACCAGGCCGTATCTTTTGAGTCTTTTTTACATACCAAATATGTGGGCCAAAAAAGATTTTCCCTGGAGGGCAACGAGTCACTGATCCCGGCCTTGGACGCCATTGTGGAAAGGGCATCGGAATTGGGGGTGGAGCAGTTCGTAATGGGAATGGCCCATAGGGGCCGTCTAAATGTGCTGACCAATATTTTCGGGAAAGCACCCAAGGACATTTTCAGTGAATTTGATGGAAAGGACTATGAACAGGAAATTTTTGACGGGGATGTAAAATATCATTTGGGATGGACCAGTGACCGGCTGTCCGATAACGGTAATAAGATCAAGATGAACATTGCGCCAAATCCCTCCCATTTGGAGACCGTTGGCGCCGTTGTGGAGGGAATAACCCGCGCCAAACAAGACGCCCATTTCCCCGATGATTTCTCAAAGGTACTCCCCATTGTGGTACATGGGGATGCCGCCATCGCCGGTCAAGGACTGGTGTATGAAGTGGTGCAAATGGCCAGTTTGGACGGTTACCGGACCAATGGTACGATACATATCGTGGTCAACAACCAAATAGGGTTTACCACAAACTACCTGGACGCCCGTTCGTCTACCTATTGTACCGATGTGGGCAAGGTGACCCTGAGCCCCGTACTGCACGTGAATGCAGACGATGCCGAAGCAGTGGTGCACGCCTCCCTTTTTGCACTGGAATACCGCATGCGTTTCAACAGGGATGTTTTTATAGACCTGTTGGGCTATAGAAAGTACGGACATAACGAAGGGGACGAGCCCCGGTTTACCCAGCCCAAATTGTACAAGGCAATAGCCAAACACAAGAACCCCCGGGATATCTATGCCGAGAAATTGATGGCCCAGGGCATTATCGATGAAGGTCATGTGGGCAAGTTGGAGGAAGACTACAAGGCTTCCCTGGAGACCGAATTGAAAGATTCCCGCAAGGAGGACAAGACCGTGATAACACCGTTCATGGCCGATGAGTGGAAAGGTTTCGAAAACGTGCGCGAATGGGAAATGATGAAAGCGGTCGATACCACCTACAACAAAAAGAAACTGACCGATATTGCGAAGGTTCTTACGGAGCTTCCAAAAGATAAAAAATTCCTGCGAAAGGTCGAAAGGTTGGTCAACGACCGAAAAAAAATGTTCTTCGAGACCAACAAACTCGATTGGGCCATGGGCGAACTGCTGGCCTATGGGACCTTGCTCGAAGAAGGCTATAGCGTGCGCATGTCCGGTCAGGATGTGGAACGCGGGACGTTTTCCCATAGGCACGCGGTAATGAAGGTCGAGGAAAGCGAGGAGGAGGTGCTGTTACTGAACCATGTTGCCGATAAGCAGGGCGTTTTTCAAATCTATAATTCGTTGTTGTCCGAATACGGCGTGGTCGGTTTTGATTACGGATATGCCATGGCCAGCCCCAATACACTGACCATATGGGAGGCCCAGTTCGGGGATTTCAGCAATGGGGCCCAAATTATGCTCGATCAGTATATTTCGGCAGCGGAGGACAAGTGGAAACTACAGAACGGTCTGGTCATGCTATTGCCCCATGGGTACGAGGGCCAGGGCGCCGAACATTCCTCGGCCCGCATGGAACGCTATCTGCAACTTTGCGCCCGGGACAATATGTACATTGCCGATGTGACCACCCCGGCCCAGATGTTCCACATCATGAGGAGGCAGATGAAAATGAACTTTAGAAAACCCCTGGTCATTTTTACCCCAAAAAGCTTGTTGCGGCATCCACGGGCGGTTTCCACTGCGGAGGAATTGGCTTCGGGCGTTTTTCAAGAAACTATCGACGATACTTCGGCCGATGTAAAAAAGGTCAAAACCGTGGTCTTCTGTACCGGGAAGTTTTATTACGACCTATTGGCCACCAAAGAGGAGCAGGGTAGGGACGATGTGTCCCTGGTCAGGGTCGAACAACTCTTTCCGTTACCATCGGAGCAGATGAAGGCCATCATCAAAAAATATAAGAACGCCGACGATTTGGTCTGGGCACAAGAGGAGCCAAGGAACATGGGGGCATGGAGCCACTTGATGATGCATTTCGACGAGGCACATCGGTTCAGGGTGGCATCGCGAAGATTTTATGCCTCCCCGGCCGCCGGGAGCGCGGTGCGTTCCAAAAAACGCCACCAGCAGGTGATCGACTTTGTTTTTGACAAATCCAAGAACAATATGACCCGGAAAAAACCCCTAAAAGCATAGTGGAATGAAACAGGTTTTCAGGATTGTACTATTACTGCTGTGCACGCACGCCCATTCGCAAATGGAGGAAGGCAACTATGCCAGTGCGGCTTCGGAATTCATGTCGTTCTATAACGTGGCCGACTATGATGGTATCTTCAATATGTTCGATGTGGATATGAAAAGGGCACTGCCCAGGGAGCAGACCAAGAAGTTCTTCGACCAGAACGTCAATCGGCCGATGGGGGGCATAATGAAGATGGAATTCAATAGATTGGACAAGGGGGCCCATATCTATCGGACCTCTTTTGAGAAGGCCGTTGCGGAAGTGGTGATCTCACTCAACCCGCAAAATCAGGTAAATGCGCTTCTTATCACCCCGATAAGGGCGTTGGATACCCCGATTTTGGAAAGGAACACCACCCGAATGGCGCTTCCTTTTAAGGAGGAGTGGTTTGTCTTTTGGGGAGGGACCACCGTGGAGCAAAACTACCATGTGTCCGAGATCAGTCAGCAATACGCATATGACATTTTGATGGTGGCCAATGGGTCGTCCCATCAAGGTGATCCCACAAAGAACGAGAGCTATTATGTTTTTGGGAAGGATATCATCGCTCCTTGCGATGCCCGGGTGGTCCAGGTGATCACGGGGGTGAGGGACAATGTTCCGGGAGAGCTGAATCCCGCACAACTTACCGGAAATACCGTGGTACTGGAGACCGATGCAAAGGAATTCGTCCTGTTCGCCCATTTGAAGGAAGGGTCGATAATCGTTGAAGAAGGACAGGATGTCCGGCAGGGCGAGGTCCTGGGACAGTGCGGCAATTCGGGCAACTCCACCGAACCCCATTTGCACCTTAGCCTACAGAATGATATCGATATGGAAAAATCGGTTGGTGCGAAATTGTTCTTTGACAGGATCACGGTCAACGGGGAAATCAGGACCGATTATCTCCCGGTAAAGGAAGATTTGGTAAAGAACATCGAATAACAAAGAATTTCAAGACCTTTGCAGGATCAGATTCCCTGTTGTAGGTTTGCCTTAGAGGTAGGATAACACATCAAATTATATAAAGAATGATTTTAGAAATGAAAGTCCCCTCTCCGGGGGAATCGATTACCGAGGTGGAGATAGCGGAATGGTTGGTGGAAGATGGCGATTACGTGGAAAAAGACCAGGCCATAGCTGAAGTGGATTCGGACAAGGCCACCCTGGAACTGCCGGCTGAAGAGAGCGGGACCATTACCCTGAAGGCCGAGGTAGGTGATGCTGTAGCCGTCGGTGCCGTGGTGTGTTTGATCGATACGGGTGCCGCCAAACCGAAGGGATCTGCAAAAAAGGAGCCGGAAACGCCCCAGGCCGAGCTAAAGGAAGAGCCCAAGAAAGAGGAAAAACCGGCAGCGGGCAAGGAAACCTATGCATCGGGTACCCCTTCACCCGCAGCGAAAAAAATACTGGATGAAAAGGGGGTCGATGCTTCCACAGTAAAAGGGTCGGGCAGGGACGGCAGGATCACCAAGGAAGATGCCGTCAATGCGGTCCCGTCCATGGGAACCCCTACCGGTGGCAATCGGGGCGAGACCCGTTCCAAGCTCTCCATGCTACGAAGGAAAGTGGCCGAACGCTTGGTTTCCGCCAAAAACGAGACCGCCATGCTGACCACGTTCAACGAGGTCGACATGTCGCCCATATTTGAATTGCGCAAACAGTACAAAGAGCCCTTCAAGGAAAAGCACGGGGTTGGTCTGGGCTTTATGAGCTTTTTTACCAAGGCGGTGGTCCGTGCATTGGAGCTCTTCCCGGCCGTGAACTCCATGATCGACGGCAAAGAGATGATAAGCTATGATTTCTGTGATATCAGTATTGCCGTTTCCGGGCCCAAGGGACTCATGGTCCCCGTGATCCGAAATGCGGAAAACCTGACCTTTAGAGGCATAGAGTCCGAGGTGAAGCGGTTGGCGATACGGGCCCGTGAAGGGGAGATTACCATAGACGAAATGACCGGGGGGACCTTTACCATCACGAATGGGGGCGTCTTTGGATCCATGCTGAGCACCCCGATCATCAATCCTCCGCAAAGCGCTATTTTGGGAATGCACAATATTGTGGAACGGCCCGTGGTAAAGGATGGTGCCATTGCCATTGCACCGGTGATGTACGTCGCCCTCTCCTATGATCATAGGATCATCGATGGTAAGGAATCCGTCGGGTTCTTGGTCGCGGTAAAGGAAGCCCTGGAAAGCCCGGAGGAACTGCTTATGGGCAATGATGTGCAGAAGGCACTGGAAATGTGACGCGCGACTGGGGAACGAACCGCGGTATTCGCCCCTTTGGAACACAAAATTGGGTTGATCGCCTTCCCTTCCGGGAAGGTGCAGGGGAAAACTAGGGTTTTGGCCTCAAGTACAGATAGTTCTTTTCGTAATCAATAATGGCCCTAGCTTTTTTGAGCACGTCGGCTCCGATGATGCCCTCCACGGGAAGGGCCTTGTGGGTGGTCAGGGCCTCGTTCACATGAACCAGGTCAAAGAGCACGATCTTCAGTTTTTTCTTTTTCCAGCCCCCGATCTCCAATTTGTTTTTGGTGGATATCAAGGTTTCCATATTCGTTGCCCCAGCTCCGGCAGCTTTGATCTTGGAGGCCTTTGAGGTCAGGTTGAAGTGGTCGATCCTGTCAAAGCCCACACAGGTGTTCGACGCCCCGGTGTCGACAATAAATCGCCCGGTTATCCCATTGATCTTGGCGACCACCTCAAAATGGTTGGTGGCGGTAAGCACTAGGGGTACTTTGATATACTTTTTTTGTTTCAAAAATTTTTTGAGGCCGCCCATGCGTTCTTTTTGACAAAGATAAACCTATTTTTGCGTTATGATATTAACGGATACCCATACCCATTTGTACAGTGAGGCTTTTGACGATGATCGGGACGCCATGATAAAAAAAGCCATGGATGGGGGTGTACAACGTTTTTTCATTCCGGCCATCGATTCGTCCCATACCCAGGCGATGTTCGATTTGGAACGGTCCTTTCCCGAACACGTCTTTTTGATGATGGGCCTGCATCCCACCCATGTGAAGGCAAATTACAGGGAGGAATTGGAACATGTGTCCCAATTGTTGGCCCAGCGCAAGTTTTATGCCGTAGGGGAAATCGGGATCGACCTGTATTGGGACAAAAGTTTTCTCCGTCAGCAACAGGAAGCGTTCAGGATCCAGATCCAATGGGCCAAAAAGTACCGTCTGCCCATTGTCATCCACTGTCGGGACGCCTTCAATGAAATATTCGACATCCTGGAGACCGAAAAGGACGAGGACCTATTTGGAATTTTTCACTGCTTTACCGGAACTTTGGAACAGGCGCATCGGGCCATTTCCTATAATATGAAGTTGGGCATAGGGGGTGTGGTGACCTTTAAGAATGGAAAGATCGACACCTTCCTGAACCAGATACCCCTGCAGCATATCGTTCTGGAGACCGATTCCCCCTATCTGGCCCCGGCACCGTACAGGGGAAAACGCAATGAAAGTGCATACCTCGTCCATATCGTGCAAAAGTTGTCGGAGGTATACGGACTGCCGGGAGACGAGCTCGCAGAGATCACCACCGCAAACTCCAAAGCGGTTTTTGGGGTTTGACAACGGATAAGGGCAATGCGGCCTCCCCCCAAAAATCAGACGGCCCGAATTGCAACGGATCGCATAAAGTTTTCTAGTTTTAACACTGAACACTGAACACTGAACACTGAACACTGAACACTGAACACTGAACACTGAAAATAAACCCTTGCCCTTGGACCAAAAACAAACCAAGATACTGCTCATATACACCGGTGGTACCATCGGGATGGTGAAAGACTACAAGTCTGGTTCCTTGAAGGCCTTCAATTTCAAGAAGCTGTTGCAGCACATCCCGGAACTGAATCAGCTCGATTGTACCATAGAGGCCGTTTCCTTCCACGACCCTATCGATTCTTCGAATATGCACCCATCACACTGGGCCGAGATCGCCGGGTTAATTGAAGCCCACTACGAAAGCCACGATGGTTTTGTGGTACTGCACGGAAGCGATACCATGAGCTATTCGGCCTCCGCTTTGGGCTATATGTTGGAAAATTTGGCAAAGCCCGTCATCTTTACCGGAAGCCAATTGCCCATAGGGGACCTCAGGACCGATGCCAAGGAGAATCTTATCACTTCCATTCAAATTGCCGCCCTCAAGGAAAAGGGGCGGCCCGTAATTCGCGAAGTGGGACTTTATTTCGAGTACAAATTGTACCGCGCCAACCGTACCACAAAGATCAATGCGGAACATTTCGAGGCGTTCCAATCCCTGAACTATCCGCCCTTGGCGGAGTCGGGAGTGCACTTAAAGGTCTACAAGGAGAATCTTTTGCCACAAAAAAGAGCGGGGAAGTTGACCGTGCACAGGGCAATGGACGACCGGGTGGCCATTTTGAAACTGTTCCCGGGCCTCAATCAAAATGTGCTTCAGAGCGTACTTTCGACCCCTGGTCTAAAGGCCTTGATACTAGAAACCTATGGTGCGGGCAATGCCCCTACCGACGAATGGTTGTTGTCCCAGTTGAAACGGGCGACCCGAAAAGGACTGCACATCGTAAACGTTACCCAATGTTCGGGGGGAGGGGTGATCATGGGCCAATACGAGACCAGCGAGCAGTTGAAAAAACTGCAAATCATTAATGGTAAGGATATTACGACCGAAGCGGCCATTACCAAACTCATGTACTTGTTGGGGAGCCAGGTTTCGGACAAGTTGTTCAAAACGGTGTTCGAAACTTCGCTCCGGGGAGAGATGTCATAAAATTTGTCCTATTAATTTCCTCAACTAATATTTTTTTTGTTATTTGGGCAACCCTTAAAAAGGTCAGATTAGAGAGGTGGCCGAGTGGTCGAAGGCGCACGCCTGGAAAGTGTGTATACATCAAAAGTGTATCGAGGGTTCGAATCCCTTCCTCTCTGCGAAAGTTTTACTTTTATTATTGCGAAATTTTTTTATCTTTAACCCTATTAACTAACTAATTTAAGTTTGAAAAAATGAAAAAATTATTCTCTACCCTAGCTCTGAGCAGTTTGTTTGTATTGAGTACGAATACGGCTAATGCCATGGCAACCGCTGCGACGATGTTACAGGACGCACCGGCAGAAGCTTCTCAAGGATTTACGCAAGTGTTGAAAGGACAGTTCATACAAGGTGGTCCCGGATTTATGGGTATTGTACTGCTGTGTTTGATTCTTGGTTTGGCCGTTGCCATCGAAAGGATCATCTATTTGAACATGGCCAGTACCAACACGGGTAAATTGAAGCAACAAGTTGAAGATGCATTGGCTTCCGGAGGTGTGGAGGCTGCAAAAGAAGTTTGCAGGAACACCAAGGGCCCCGTTGCCTCCATCTATTACCAAGGCTTGGATAGAGCTGGTGAAAGTGTAGAGTCTGCTGAAAAAGCGGTCGTTTCCTATGGAGGCGTCCAAATGGGACAATTGGAGAAAAATGTATCCTGGCTTTCCTTGTTCATAGCCATTGCACCAATGCTCGGGTTCATGGGAACGGTGATCGGTATGATCCAGGCCTTCCAGAAAATCGCAGCTGTCGGTAACCTGAGCGCCTCCCTCATCGCAGGTGATATTCAGGTAGCGTTGTTGACCACCGTATTCGGTTTGATCACGGCTATTATCCTCCAAATTTTCTATAACTACATCATTGCCAAGATCGATAGCATTGTCAATGATATGGAAGATTCGTCGATCTCGTTGATCGATATGTTGGTGGACCACAAAAAATAATAGTCGCACGCTCATAAATACGTTGAATTATGAATAAAATTATAAAAATAGCATTGGTAGCGATTGGGATCATTTCCGCGATACTGTGGTATATGCTTCCGTCTAGGGAGCTTTCCGAGGCCAATCCGGTCGAGGCCGCAAAGAGCGGACCAATGGCCGCGATGTTTATGATCACCTATCTATTGCTCGCCGTAGCCGTGGTATTCAGCCTGGGCTTTGCGCTCAAGAATATGTTCTCCAACCCACAGGGGTTGAAGAAGACCCTTTTCTTCGTTGTGGGCTTTGCCCTCGCGGCGATCATCTCCTATGCCATTTCCAGCGGTACCGATGTTGCCCCGGAATACATGGCCATGACGGATGAGAGCACGGTGAAGAAAATCGGAATGGGATTGAATCTATTCTTCATCCTGACCATAGTGGCCATCGGCGCCATGCTGTATGGTGGATTTAAAAAAATGACGAGTAAATAAAATTGTACAACTATGCCTAGAAGAGCAGGAGCACCAGAAGTAAATGCAGGTTCCATGGCGGACATCGCCTTCCTATTGCTTATCTTTTTCCTGGTGACCACCACCATCGAAACGGATGCAGGACTGGACCGAATGCTGCCACCGATCGAACCGCCGGAAACTGATGTAATCATCAAGGAAAAGAACATCTTCCAGGTGAACATCAACAAAAATGGCCAATTGCTGGCCGATGGTGAGTTGATCGAACTGGACCAATTACGGGGAAAGGCGGTCGCTTTTTTAGAGAACAACGGGGACGGCAGCTGTACGTACTGTAGTGGAGGTAAGAAGGATGCAAGTTCCTCGGACAACCCCACCAAGGCCATCATTTCGTTGAAGAACGACAGGGAGACCAAGTACGCCACCTACATTACGGTACAAAATGAACTTGTGGGGGCCTACAACGAGTTGAGGAACAGGGAATCCGAACGCTTGTTCAATCGACCGTTCACCAATATGGAAGCAGAGTACACCAAGCAGGAGACCCCTGCAGAGGTCAAGGAAGAGCTGAAGGAGAAGATTACACGAATCCAGGAAATGTTCCCTCAAAAGCTTTCAGAAGCTGAAACTTCCTCATCGTCTAGCAGTTAATAAGAGTTTAAATAATAGGATATGTCAAAGTTTGCCAAGAAAAAAAGTGGGGATTTACCGGCCGTTTCGACTGCTTCCCTGCCCGATATTGTTTTTATGCTCTTGTTTTTCTTCATGACCGTTACCGTGATGAAGGATAGTTCACTGAAAGTGGAAAACGTCCTTCCGAACGCCAACGAGATCAAGAAGCTCGAAAAGAAAGATCGGGTGATCACCATATATGTCGGGGCACCGACCCGGGAATATGCCAAGGTATACGGTACGGAACCGAAGATACAGTTGAACGACAAGTTCGCCAATGCCTCCGATGTCGGGGATTATATTTTGATGGAAAGGGCCAAAAAGCCACAAGAACTTCAAAATGTTCTGACCACCTCGCTAAAGGTTGACAAGAACGCCAATATGGGATTGATCTCGGACATTAAGCAAGAATTGCGCAAAGTGAACGCCCTGAAGGTGAACTACACCACCTACGAAGGTGATGCGTTCAACAATGTGGATTAAGATAAAAATTTCAAACTTTTAGTTATTAGCGCTCCAAATTTACCATTTGGAGCGTTTTTTATTTGCTTAACTTTACGCGTATGAGGCCGTTGCTCACCGGGATGTTTTTGCTTTTGATGTTGGGATCGGTTATCCGGGCCCAGGAATCGGTCCAAGAGGACGATCGCTATCTCGAGGACCAGTTCTATATCGGGATCACCTACAACTTCCTTTTGCAACAGCCCGATGGGGTAAAGCAGCGGAGCCTCTCCTATGGACTACAGGCGGGCTTTATAAAGGATATTCCATTGACCAGGTACAGGACCACCGCCCTGGGGGTCGGTCTGGGCTATGGGGTGTATTCCTATTATTCCAATCTACTGGCCACGGAGACCGGGGGCTCGTCCAACTATAGTGTGATCGGGGAGGGCACCGACTTCACCAGGAACAAAGTGGAGGCCCATATGCTGGAACTGCCCGTGGAGTTCCGCTGGAGAAACTCGACCGCCTCGGAATATAAGTTTTGGCGGATCTATACCGGCATCAAGCTGGCATACGTGGTGGGAGCACGTTCAAAATTTGTTTCCGACACCGGATCGATCACGTTTACCAACACCGACCTGAGCAAATTTCAGTACGGCCTTACCTTCAATATGGGCTGGAACACCTTCAACATACATGCATATTATGCCCTGAACGACCTGTTCAACGATACGGTCCAGGTCAACGGCGAAAACATCGCCATGAGGCCATTGAGGCTGGGGCTCATCTTCTATATCCTTTAGGGCACTCCCCATTTTATCCAAAGTCTGGCCCCTCAGGGGACCTGTGGCACGAATATTGAGGTTTCCTTAACACAACACCTCCCTATCGACAGCCGTGGCCATAATGGCCGGCACCCTCCCATTTTACGCTTGCCCCAACCGTATATTACCTGTTCTTTCCCGACAAGGCTTGGGAAAATCGTTTGTACAATCCTACCCTTTTGATCACCAAAGGGTATAAAACTTTAAATTATGGGAAGAAGGACCAAAATGCCCGGAGTAAACGCCGGTTCAATGGCGGACATCGCTTTTTTATTGCTCATTTTTTTCTTGGTGACCACCAGTATCGAGACCGACGCCGGTCTGGACCGGAGGCTCCCCAGGGAAAACAAAGATTCGGTAGTCGTTGATTACCACAAGAGGAACATACTGCCGATCTTGATCGGTAAGAACGGAGACCTTATGGTCAAGGAAGAGTTGGCCAGCCTTGGGGAGCTGCGGGCCTTCGTGAGAGCGTTCATCGACAATGGTGGGATCCTTGAGGGAAACCAGGGACATTGCGGCTATTGTGGGGGAGAGGCGGATCCCGAATCGTCCGACAATCCCCTGAAGGCCGTGATCGCGCTCAACAGTCATCGCGAAACGAAGTACGGTGTCTATATAGCCGTTCAGAACGAATTGGTAGGAGCGTACAACGAACTTCGGGACAGGGAGGCCCAACACCTGTACCAAAAAAACTTTACAGACATGGACAGGGAGTACCATCGCCCGGAGACCACTGCGGAAGCCAAGGCCGACCTGAGGAACAAGATCAAGTACATCCGGGGCCTGTACCCGCTGAACATTGTAGAACTACCACAACAGCAAAAATCCGAATGATGTCCAAATTCAAAAAAAATATGAGGACCGTACCCGAAGTGTCAACGGCCTCCCTGCCCGATATTGTATTTATGCTCCTGTTCTTTTTCATGACGGTCACCGTGATGAAGGACACCGCCTTAAAGGTCGAAAATGTACTGCCGAACGCCAACGAGATCAAAAAATTGGAGAAAAAGGACCGCTTGGTCTTCATCCATATCGGAAGGCCCACCGGGAGCTTTGAAACCGTTCTGGGAACCGAGCCCAGGATACAGCTCGGCGATAAATTTGCCGACGCTTCGGATGTGGGCCCCTATGTACTGGCCAAACGGGCCCGGATGCCGGAACACCTCCGTCCGTTCCTGACCGTGTCGTTAAAGGTCGATAAGAATGCCCACATGGGCCTGGTGGCCGATGTAAAGCAGGCGCTCCGCGAGGTGCATGCGCTGAAGATCAACTATACCACCTACGAAGGGGATGCCCATAAAAACCTGGAATGATGGCAGGTCCTCAGAGCCAGAACCGAACGGTCAATAGCTGGGAAAGGAGCCCGATCAGAAGCCCGATCAACACTTCGGGCCGGCTATGGGCCTTTAGGTAAAGCCTGGAAGTGGCGACCAGGCCGGTGGCCAGGATAAAAAGGCTAAGGGCGAGGGTGATGTTCTTTTCAAAATGGATGCTCAGGCACACCAGGAACATCGATATGCTTGCCATTCCGGTAACGTGGAGACTGCTCTTGAAGTTGAAGAACAGCAACAACAAGGAGGCCACCGAAGCGCCCATAAGGCCCACGAAATAATAATAGAGCTCTATGGTGTAGTTGTTCGGAATGACCTTGTACACCACCATGAACAACAATACGATGTTGATGTAGAGTGGATAGCGGCGTTCCTTGATGTTCGGAATGAACACCGAGCTGACCACCCCGATGTTGGTGAGGATCAAATAGGCGATGATGGGAATGATCACCGTCAGGATGAAAATGGGCAGCACATTGCCGCTCTGCAGCTCCAAGGGGCTGTACTTCGGGGTGATCATAAAATAGGCCAGGGTGCCGGCAACCGGGATGAAAAGGGGGTGGAAAAGGTAGGAGACGATTCTTAGGAACACCCGCATCAGATCTGTTTTCGTAAGCGGGCCACGGGAATGCCCAATTGTTCCCGATATTTTGCCACGGTCCTCCGGGCTATGGGATATCCCTTTTCTTTGAGGATGGCGGCCAAACGGTCATCGGTAAGGGGTTTTTTCTTCTGTTCGCCCGAAATGACGGTCTCCAATATCTTCTTGATCTCCCTGGTGGAGACGTCCTCTCCCTGGTCGTTCTTCATCGATTCCGAAAAATACTCCTTGATCAGTTTGGTGCCATAGGGCGTATCCACATATTTGCTGTTCGCGACCCGGGAAACGGTGGACACGTCCATGTCGATCTCATCGGCGATATCCTTTAGGATCATCGGGCGCAGGTTGCGTTCGTCCCCGGTGAGAAAGTATTCCTTTTGGTACTGCATGATGGCGTTCATGGTAATGAACAGGGTCTGTTGTCTTTGCCTGATCGCATCGATGAACCACTTGGCCGCATCCAGCTTTTGCTTGATGAACATTACGGCATCTTTCTGGGACTTGGACCTGTCCTTCGAATCTTTGTAGCCCTTGAGCATATTGTTGTACTCCCTGGAGACATGCAGCTCGGGCGCGTTCCTTCCGTTCAGTGAAAGTTCCAATTCGCCCTCCACGATCCGAATGGAAAAATCGGGGACCACATGTTCCACCATGCGGTTGTTCCCGGCATAGGAGCCCCCGGGCTTCGGGTTCAGTTTTTCAATTTCCGAAATGGCGCCTTTGAGCACCTCCTCGGAAATATTGTGCTTTTGTACCAGTTTTTTGTAGTGCTTTTTCGTGAACTGGTCGAAGGACTTTTCGAGTATGCCGATGGCCAGCTCCACGCTCGGGGTCGCCTCCTTTCGCTTGAGCTGTATGATGAGACATTCTTCCAATGACCTTGCCCCCACACCGGGGGGATCCAGCTCCTGTACGATCTTCAGTACCTTTTGGATGGCCTCCTCATCGGTATAGATGTTCTGGGTAAAGGCCAGATCGTCCAGGATGTCCGAAATGGGCCTTCTGATATAGCCGCTTTCGTCCACACTGCCCACCAGGAACTCCGCAATGCTCCATTCATCATCGCTCAGATAGACCGTGTTCAACTGATTGATCAAAAACTGGTTGAAGGAGGTCCCGGCCGCATAGGGCACGCTCTTCTCATCATCATCGGCGCTATAGTTGTTCGCCTTGGTGCGGTAATCGGGGATTTCGTCGTCACTGAGGTAATCATCGATATTGATGTCCTCGGTATTGATGTTCTCACTGTCGGAACCATCTTCAAAGTCCTCTTGGAAATCATCCTCCAGTGTATTCGCGTCTTCCTTGCCGGTCTCCAATGCGGGATTTTCCTCCAGTTCCTGCTTCAAACGCTGTTCAAAGGCCTGCGTGGGCAATTGTATCAGCTTCATCAGCTGTATCTGCTGGGGCGATAGCTTTTGGGATAGTTTGAACTGTAGATGCTGTTTTAACATGGGATCGTGCTAGCTGCCGGACTAATGGTATAAAGTTACAGAATTCAATCTAAAACTCGGCATTCTGGGGCGTTCTTGGGAAGGGGATCACGTCGCGTATGTTGCCCATGCCGGTGGCAAAGAGCACCAGGCGCTCAAAGCCCAGCCCGAACCCACTGTGTACCGCCGTACCGAACTTCCTGAGATCGAGGTACCACCAAAGCTCCTTTTCGTCGATGCCCAGGGCAGCGATTTTTTCCTGGAGCACGTCCAAACGTTCCTCCCGTTGCGAACCGCCCACGATCTCACCGATCCCGGGGAAGAGGATGTCCATGGCGCGGACCGTTTTCCCGTCCTCGTTCAGGCGCATGTAGAATGCCTTGATCTTTGCTGGATAGTCGAACAGGATCACGGGACATTTAAAGTGCTTTTCCACCAAAAAGCGTTCGTGCTCGCTCTGGAGGTCGGCCCCCCATTCGTCGATCGGGTACTGGAACTTTTTCTTCTTGTTCGGTTTGCTGTTCCGAAGGATGTCTACGGCCTCGGTATAGGTGACCCGCATAAAGCGGTTGTCGGCCACGAACCTAAGTTTTTCGATCAGGGGCATTTCACTGCGTTCGGCCTGGGGCTTGGTCTTTTCCTCGTCGAGCAGGCGCTGTTGCAGAAATTCAAGGTCTTCCATGCAGTGCTCCAAAATATAGGTGATCACGCTCTTGATAAAATCCTCCGCAAGGTCCATGTTGGCCGGAAGGTCGTAAAAGGCCATTTCGGGCTCGATCATCCAAAACTCGGCCAGGTGCCGGGAGGTGTTCGAGTTTTCGGCCCGAAAGGTGGGGCCAAAGGTATACACCTTCCCCAGGCCCATGGCGTAGGCCTCCGCCTCGAGCTGGCCCGATACGGTCAAATTGGTCTCTTTTCCGAAGAAATCCTCCTTGTGGTCGATCTCCCCGTCCTCGGTCAGGGGCGGGTTCTTGCCGTCCAGGGTGGTGACCCGGAACATTTCGCCGGCCCCCTCCGCGTCCGAACCGGTGACGATGGGGGCATGGAAATAGTAGAAACCGTTCTGGTTGAAATATTGGTGTATGGCAAACGATAATGCCGAACGCACCCGCATCACCGCGGAGAAGGTGTTCGTGCGGACCCGTAAATGGGCCTGTTCCCGCAGGAACTCCATGGAATGCTTTTTGGGCTGTATGGGATAGGTCTCCGGGTCGGCGCCCCCGTGGACGAGGATGTCGGCCACTTGTACCTCTACCTTCTGGCCCCTTCCCTGGCTTTCGACCAGGTTGCCCTTGACCTTAAGGGCGGCACCGGTATTGATCTGCCGCAACAGTTCCTCGGGAAATTGCTCAAAATCGACCACGCACTGGATGTTGTTGATGGTGGACCCATCGTTCAGGGCGATGAAACGGTTGCTTCTAAAGGTCCGGACCCAGCCGTTGATGGTCACTTCCTGTGACAGTGGGGACATGGAGAGCACTTCTTTGATACTTGGAGACTGCATGTTCTATGACTTGAGAATTAAAAGGGCAAAGATAGCTTTTTGGGCAAAAAGAACGGTACTATTCCTCCTCCTTTAAATTGACCTCTTCCTTGGGGAGGATATCGATCTGCGGTTTTTTGAGGACCGCCTTGTTGGCGATGTTCCGCTCGAGCGACAACAGCAGCGAGGGCAACAGGATGAGGTTGGCCAGCATGGCGAACATCAAGGTGGCCGAGACCAGTGCGCCCAGTGCCACGGTGCCCCCGAAGTTCGAGATCACGAAGACCGAAAAGCCGAAGAACAGTACAATGGAGGTGTAGAACATGCTCACCCCGGTCTCGCGCAGGGCCGCGTAGACCGATTTGTTGATCCGCCAATGGTTGGCGACCAGTTCTTGGCGGTACTTCGCCAGGAAGTGGATGGTATCATCGACCGAAATACCAAAGGCGATACTGAAGACCAAAATGGTCGAGGGCTTAATGGGCACCCCCACGAAGCCCATGACCCCGGCGGTAATGACCAGGGGCAACAGGTTGGGGATCAAGGAGATGACAATCATCCGGAACGAGCGGAACAGATAGGCCATGAACAGGGCGATCAGGCCAATGGCCAGGGTCAGCGACATGACCAGGTTCCGCACCAGGTACTTGGTGCCCTTCAAAAAGAGCAGGGCGCTGCCGGTGAGGTACACCGTGTAGCGCTCCGAAGGGAAAATATTGTTGATGTCCTCCAACAACCGGGCCTCTATGGCCTCCATGCGATCCGTGCGCACGTCGCGCATAAAGGTGGTCACCCGGGCCGTTTGGCCGGTACTGTCGACGAAATTCTTGAGCAGGTCGCTATCGTCCGATGATTTCCGGGCCACGTCCATGATAAAGTTGTTCTCCTGCGAGGTCGGCAACTGGTAGTATTTCGGGATGCCGTTGTAGAAGGCCTGTTTCGAATATTTTACCAGGTTCACCACCGATAGCGGCCTGGAGAGTTCGGGAATGCCCTCGATGACATCTCCCAGCTGGTCCATTTTCTTTAGGGTGGCCGGTTTCAGCACCCCTTTTGGCCGTTTGGTGTCGACCACGATCTCTACCGGCATGATGCCGTCGAACTCCTCTTCAAAAAAGCGGATGTCCTTAAAAAAACCCGCCTTTTGGGGCATGTCCTCAATGGGACTGCCGGAAATATCGATCTGGTAGATCCCGATGATGCTGCATACCAACAGGGCAATGGAGACCACGTAGACCGAGATGCGCCTTTCGCGCACGATACGTTCCATCCAACTGACAAAGGCATCGATCCACTTTTTGTTGAGGTGCTTCAGGTGCTTTGTCTTGGGCAGGGGCATAAAGCTGTATACAATGGGGATGATGAGCAGCGACAGGATGAAGATGCCCACGATGTTCATCGAGGCCACGATCCCGAATTCCTTCAGCAACTTGCTGTCGGTGATGATGAAGGTGGCAAAGCCCGAGGCAGTGGTCATATTGGTCATCAGGGTGGCGTTCCCGATCTTGGAGATGACCCTTTGCAGTGAAAGGGCCTGTTTGCCGTGCTTCTTGACCTCCTGTTGGTATTTGTTGATGAGAAAGATGCAGTTCGGAATGCCGATGACAATGATCAGGGGTGGGATCAGGGCGGTGAGCACGGTGATCTCGTACTGCAGCAGCCCGAGGATGCCAAAGGCCCACATGACCCCGATGATGACCACGAACATTGATATGAAGGTGGCCCGGAAGCTCCTGAAAAAGAAAAAGAAGATCAGGGAGGTCACCAGCAGGGCCGCCAAGATGAACTTCCCGATCTCGTCGATGATGTTCTGGGAGTTCATGGTGCGGATGTAGGGCATGCCCGAGACCCGTACGTCGAGGCCTGATTCCGCCTCAAAATCGTTGACCAGGTTGGTCAGGTCCTGCAATATGAAATCTTTCCGGACGGTGGTGTTCACGATCTCCTTGTCGAGGTTGATGATGGTCCGTATGGTCCCGGTCTCCTTGTTGAAGATCATGCCCTCGTAGAAGGGCAGGTCGTTGAAAAGGTGGTGGGTGAGCGCATCGACCTCGGATCGGGTGGTCGGTTCCTCTTTGATCCAGGGCCGCATCTCGAACACCTGCTCCTCGTTGTTCTTGACCAGTTCCTGCAGGTTGTCCGTCGATATCACGAAATCGACCTCTGGGAACGCACTGAGCTGTTTGCTGAGCTTGTTCCAAAGGTTGAAATTCTCAGGAGCGAGCAGGGCGGTGTCCCTTACCCCAAAGACAATGGTGTTGCCCTCTTCCCCGAACTGTTCCAGAAAGGCTTTGTACTCCAAGTTCACGGGGTGGTCGTCGGGCAATAGCACGGCCTGGGAATTGCTGAAGCGCATCTTGTCCCATTGGAGCCCCAGGAATACCGTAAAGGCCGTGACCAACAGTAAGATAATGATCCGGTTCCTGAGGATGATACTGGCCGTTTTTGCCCAAAAACCCTTCGTAAGCTTCGCTACCATATTTGTGAGACTTCCGATATCCTGAAGGCATTTTGCCCCCATGGAACCGGTGTGTTCAAATTGACCCCGATACCTATTGGGATCTTTTTTTTCCTTTAAAAACGGGGCAAAGGTAGAAAATGATGGATTCTGTTCCTAGGATAGCTGTGCTTAAAAATGGGCAATTCTGGATTATGAACCCAGAATCGCCCATTTTTAGAAGTTAAGGGTCAGCGGTTTGGATTTAAGGGTTATGGGTCGATCGGTTATTTGTTACTGCCCACTGCCCACCTAGCACTGCCCACTTCCCAACTCGAACCTCCCGCTTATTCCCGTATATGACCGGTTGTTACACGGGTTTTTCTTTCCGGCCATTTAATCGGCAGTTTTGTGAGAACGAACGGGGGCATGCCCCCAAAAACCATTTAGATCATGAACATATTGTATTATCTACAGGACCTTGTTATTGGTCCGGAGTCCGAACTTAAGGTGGGCCGGGTACAGACCAGGGGCTCCCTTACCGAAAGAAACCTGTTGGACCGGATGGCGAACCGGGGTACCGGCATTAGCCGTGAGGACATGCACGCCACCCTGGAACTCCTTACACAGGAGATCATGGACGCCCTTGTCAATGGCTGGGCCGTCAATACCCGCCTTGCCAACTACAGGCCAGGGATAAAGGGCACCTTTGTCAATGCCACCGATCCCTTCGACCCCAAAAGGCACCGCTTTAGGGCAGCGACCCGGCCGGGCAACGAGCTAAAGAAGAAAATGGGCGAAGCCTCAGGGGAGCGCATTACGATTCCGCCACCGGCCCCTTTTCCATCCCAATATATCGACCATGGCAGCGACACGACCGACAATGTGCTTACGCCCGATAATATAGGGGAGTTGACCGGCCGAGAGCTAAAGTACGATGTGACCAATACGGAAGAGGGCATCTTCCTTGTTCCGGAAGATGGGGGCGAGACGACCAAGGTGGCCACGGTATCGATACTCACCGATAGCCGGCTCATGTTCAAGGTGCCATCTACACTTGCGGCAGGGGAATATACCATGGAGGTGCGCCGGGGCTATACCAAGGAGACAAGTATCCGTACCGGCACCTTACGCCATACCCTTAGTGTAGCCTGATACACGTTTTGCCCAGGGCATAATTCCAGAACGCCCTGGGCGTAATCCCAAAATGCCCTAGGGATGACCCCACGATGCCCTAGGGATGATCGGAGGATGCCCTAGGGATAATCGAAGGATGCCATAGGGATAATGAGAGAATGCCCCGGGCATATTTTTATTTTGCCCCGGGCATTTTGAAAAAACCCCTAAGCAGTTCCAGAAAGGGCCCACATGACAGCGGTTGTGAGACCTCAAGTACGTCTGTTTTAGAACACGGGATTTCTATGGCAGAACAGGTGGAATCAGGACCAATGGCCCTAAAAATGGCAAAAAGAACAAAAGGGCACAAGCTTACGGGCGCACTTGCCATTGCAGTGGGTTCCCTCGGATTTTTCCAAGAAGGGCAAGGAAGGAAATGAACAGAGGAACGGGGGAAGACGGGGTCTACCACGGTCCCATGGCCTGGAACAGGCCTAAAAGAACCTTTGGCGGAACATGTACAATGCCCGAAGGGAACGGGAAGGGCCTAGACCTTCATGATCTCTGCTTCCTTCGCCCCCAGAAAGTCGTCTATCTTTTTACTGTAGGTATCGGTAAGTTCCTGTATATCGGCCTCGGTATTTTTCTGAAGGTCCTCGGAGGCGTCGTCCAGTCCTCGGACCTCCTTGTTGGCCTCCTGCCGTGCATTGCGAACGCCCACTTTGGCGTGTTCCGCTTCGGCCTTGGCCTGCCTTACCAGATCTTTCCTGCGCTCCTCGGTCAGCGGGGGCACGTTGATGATCACGTTGTCGCCATTGTTCATGGGGTTAAAGCCGATATTGGCGTTCATAATGGCCTTCTCGATCTCGGGGACAAGGTTCTTCTCCCAGGGCTGTACGGTAATGGTCCGGGCATCGGGGGTGTTGATGTTGGCCACCTGCGACAAGGGGGTCTGGGAGCCGTAGTACTCTACCATCACGGAAGAGAGCATGGCCGGGCTCGCCTTTCCCGCCCTGATCTTTATAAATTCCTTTTCCAAATGGGCAATGGCCGCTTCCATGGCCTCTTTTGCCGAATCCAGGATAAACTCAATTTCTTCGTTCATATGTCGATGTTTTATTCCCACCAATGGGTCGAATACCCCGAAGCTCGCTTCGAAAAGGTAAAGATTAATTCCAAATTAACGCCCCCAGGGCCCGGTCGCTATGCACAAATAACGGGCCAAACTACATGTTCACCACGGTGCCCACGTTCTGCCCGTCCACGATCTTGAGCAGGTTTCCCTTTTTGTTCATGTCGAAGACCACAATGGGCAGCTCGTTCTCCTGGCTCAGGGTAAAGGCCGTGGTGTCCATCACCTTTAGGCCCTTGGTGAGCACATCCTGGAACGAAATGGTATCGAACTTGGTCGCGGTCTTGTCCTTTTCGGGATCCGAGGTATAGATGCCGTCTACGCGGGTACCCTTTAGGATCACATTGGCCTCGATCTCAATGGCGCGGAGCACCGCTGCGGAGTCGGTGGTGAAATAGGGGTTTCCCGTGCCCCCGCCAAAAATGACCACTCGGCCCTTTTCCAAATGGCGCATGGCACGCCTTCGGATAAAGGGCTCCGCCACCTCGTTGATCTTGATGGCCGACTGCAGCCGGGTCTCGACCCCTTTCTCCTCAAGGGCACTTTGCAGTGCGAGCCCGTTGATGACCGTGGCCAACATTCCCATATGGTCGCCCTGTACGCGGTCCATTCCGGTCGCCGCGCCCGATACGCCCCTAAAGATGTTTCCGCCCCCGATAACGATGGCCACCTCGATGCCCTTGTCGATCACCTCCTTGATCTCATCGGCGTACTCCCCCAGTCTTTTGGGGTCGATACCATATTGTTTGTCACCCATTAGGGCCTCGCCACTGAGTTTTAAGAGTATCCGTTTATAATGCATGGTCCGCTTTTAGTTCCTGACAAAAATAATCAAAAAAAGTTATGCCATGGGATTGTACTTTTTCGTTGTCAAAACCTTAATTATTTGTAAATGCATGGTGCCCAACTGCGGATTTTTACTGATCTTGCAAGGAATTAATTCTATATACAAAACAATGAAGAAAATTCTTATAAATGTGCTCTCGGCCCTTTTGCTGGTCGCCTGTGGTGCTACCAAAACGCTGGTCACCGCGGACAAAACACCTATTATGGCCCAGTTGGATCTGGTGAACGTGGTCGACGACAAGGTCATGGTAAGCCTGGATCCCGGGGCGTTCACCAAAGATGCCGTTTCCTTTTATATCCCGAAGACCGTACCGGGCACGTACAGTACCGATAATTACGGCAAGTATATCGAGGATTTCAAGGCCTTCGACTACGATGGGAACGCACTTGCGGTCAGTAGGGCCGACGACAATACCTGGAACATTGCCAATGGAAAGACCCTCGACAAGGTCACCTATTGGGTGAACGATACCTACGATACGGAGAACGAGGTCAAGGATGCCGTTTTCTCCCCTTCGGGGACCAATATCAACGCGAGCGAGAACTTCGTACTGAACCTGCACGGTTTTGTGGGCTATTTTGACGGGCTCAAGGAAGTGCCCTACGAACTGGCCATCAACAGACCGGCCGACCTCATGTCATCGACCTCGCTCGTGGAAAAGACGGTGGAGGCCCCCAATGCCACCACCGACACCTTTTTGGCAAGCCGCTATTTCGAGGTGATCGACAACCCGATCCTGTACGCAAGGCCGAATACCGAGACCTTCCTGATCAACGATATCGAGGTTACCCTGAGCGTGTATTCCCCCAACGGGGCCTATACGGCGGAAAGCCTGCGGCCGCGGATGGAAAAGATGATGGCCGCCCAAAAGGCGTTCCTGGGCGATATTGACAGTACCAAGGAGTACAACATTCTGCTCTATCTGTCGACGATGGACCAGGATGCGGGCGGGTTCGGTGCCCTGGAGCACCACACCTCCACGGTGGTCGTGCTGCCCGAGGTGATGCAGAAGGAAGCCCTGGAACAGGCCATGGTAGATGTGGTCTCGCACGAGTTCTTCCACATCGTGACCCCGCTCAACGTACATTCCGAAGAGGTACAGTATTTTGATTTCAACGACCCGAAAATGTCCCAGCACCTGTGGATGTACGAGGGTACCACCGAATACTTCGCCAATCTGTTCCAGATACAACAGGGCCTGATCGATGAGGCCGAGTTCTACAAGCGGATCATGGACAAGGTAAACAATGCCAAATCGTTCGACGATGCCATGTCGTTCACCAAGATGAGCCAGAACATCCTTATGGAGCCCTACAAGGAAAATTACGCCAACGTCTACGAAAAGGGCGCTTTGATCAATATGGCGCTCGACATTGAACTGCGCGAATGGAGCAAGGGCGAAAAGGGCGTGCTCTGGTTGATGAAGGAACTTTCAAAAAAATATGGGGACATGACCCCGTTCAAGGACGATCAGTTGATCGATGAGATCGTGGCGATGACCGCCCCCTCGATACGGGCGTTCTTCGATACCCACGTCATCGGGGACACCCCCATCGACTATGCCAGCTACCTTTCAAAAGTAGGGCTGGTGACCACCACCGAGGAAGAACAGAGCGGGTACTTCCTGAAAGGGGACGTGCCCTATATCGATGTGGACCAGGCGAACGACAATGCCATTTTTATCAGGAAGGGGATCGAGCTCAACACCTTCTTTACCCAATTGGGCGCCCAGGGCGGTGATACGATCAAGAGCATCAACGGCACGCCCATAGACCTGGAGGCCATACGTCCGATCATAGGACAGAGCTTCGGGTGGACGGCCGACACCGAGATCAACATGGTCGTACAGCGCGGGGAAGAAGAGGTGACCCTGGAGGGCGCCGTGGGCACCCCCACCGTAAACGTGGAGAAGATCATGCCCATCGAGGGGGCCGCCGCCCAGCGGACGAGCCTGCGACAGGCCTGGATGAAAGGTTAGGAACCTATTTCTTTATAAAAAGAGCGCGGCCCCACGGCCGCGCTTTTTTTTGTACAAAAACCGTATATTAAAAAAAATGCGAACTTTTTGTAACCATTTCTAAAAACGGCGGTTTACCCTCTTGAAAACCTAAAGACCATAATGCAAGCACTGACCGACAATGCATTGATGTTACAAGTAAGATCGGGCGACCTCCACAAAATGGGACTGCTCTATGAGCGGCATAAGAAAAGGCTCTTCGGATTTTACTACAATATGAACGGCAACGCCTCCCTGAGCGAGGACCTTGTACAGAATGTGTTCGTGCGGATGTTGAAGTACCGGCATACGTTTACCGGAGAGGGTTCTTTCTCCGCATGGATGTTCCGCACCGCGAGGAACGTCAACTACGACCACCACAGGAAGAACAAAGCTACCTATGGTCAAAGTGAGATCTCCTCCGTGGCCTACAAGATCCGGGATTCGGACGATCTGGAAACGGACATGCAACAAAAAGAGAACATATCGGTGCTGCACAGGGCCATGAAGCTGTTGCCCAGGGAAAAACGCGAGGTGTTGGTCCTGAGCAAATTCAAGGAACTCACCTTCCGGGAGATCGCCGAGGTGCTGCAATGTACCGAGAGCGCCGCCAAGGTAAGGGCGCACCGGGCCCTAAAAGACCTGAGGACTATTTTTTTACAACTGGAAACAAGATAAAGCCATGGATACCGAAAAATTTGAAATATGGACGATGGAGTACCTGTCCGGGGAATTGGACCAGAACGGCAGGGCCGCATTTGAAAAATTCGTCGCGGAACATCCGAAGTACAAAGAGCAATGGAACGGTCTTGTCGAGACCTGGGACCAATTGGACAGTTTGGAAGTTCCGGAACCGTCCGCGGAAATGGACGGGCAGTTTTACCAAATACTGCACCGTTCGGTAGCACGGGAAGAAGGGAAGGGGCGCAGTTGGTCGGAGGGCCTTCGATCCTGGTTCGGGCCGTTGTTCCGCCCACAATTGGCCTACGGGGCCTTGCTGTTGGGCATCGGCCTTGCCATAGGGTATTTTTTGAATACGGCAACGGCAACGGTACCGGAGACCACTGTGGTGGAATCCAGTTCCGAGACCGAAGCGGTGCGGGGGCAGTTGGTTCTCACCCTTTTGGAACAGCCGTCGGCCAACCAGCGGTTACAGGGGGTGAACGAGGCCAATAAGATCGCCAAGGTCGATGAAAAGGTGATCAAGGCGCTGTTGCAGACCCTGAACAACGACCCGAACGTCAACGTAAGGCTCGCGGCCATAGAATCGTTGACCAATTATGTCGACGATGCCGCGGTGCGAGAGGGACTGGTACAATCGATAGTGCACCAGGAATCGCCCATTGTACAGGTGACCCTGGCCAACCTGATGGTGGCCCTTCAGGAGAAGAAATCCATAGAACCGTTCAAGACCCTGATGCGCAGCAAGGAACTGGACACTTCGGTAAAACAAAAATTGGAGAGCACCATTCAACAGATCATTTAATGGAACGAACAATCAAAATGCCCGCAAGCTAGGGTTTATTCAACAATCAAATTACGAACGACCGGCCCCTGGGGGAAGGTAAAATCAAAAATCATGAAACAGATAATTGCCTATGTGGCCCTGATGGGAGTATTGGGGCTACCAAGTGCGGAAGCACAAAAGAAGGAGTTCAAGGAAGAGATCAAAAGGGAACTGTCCTTTGACGATCCGAACATGGAAAGGGCATTGGTCCTGAAAAACGTTTTTGGCCCCGTCTCCGTAGAGGGGTACGAGGGGGATGTGGTACAATTGGTGGTGCAGCGGACCATTACGGCCAGCAATACGACCGACCTGGAACTGGGCAAGCGCGAACTCCAGGTAAAGATCACCCAGAAAGACAACCGGATATTCGTGCACCCGGACGCTCCCTACATTGAGGTAAAGGAAGGCTATCTCAACTTCAGTTGGTGCAATCAGAACGATGCGCCCCCCTATGACCATCATCTGGATTTTACGGTGAAGGTCCCCAAAAATGTCCGATTGGAGGTGAGCACGGTCAACGATGGCGATCTGGTCGTCAAGAATACCCGGGGGAACTATATTAGGGCCAACAATGTCAATGGCAGTATAGCACTGGACAATATCACCGGGCAGACCGAGGTGCACTCGATCAACGGGGAGGTACGCATTTCCTATGCTTCTAACCCAGGGGCACCCTCCAGTTATTATTCCCTGAACGGCGATATCAATATCACCTACCAAAAAAACCTGTCCGCAGAGATCGCTTTCAAAAGTATGAACGGGGAACTGTTCACCGATTTTGACGTTGCCGGACAGTACGCCAAGACCAGCAAAAATGAAACCGGAAAGGGCAAAGGGGCAAAATACAGGTACGAGGCGAAACCCGTGGTCCAAATTGGCAAGGGCGACCTGTTCCACGATTTTGAGACCCTGAACGGAAATGTAATCATCAAAAAAATATAAAAGACAAGCATATGAAAACGATAGGAAAGATAACAGTGGTACTGTTGATGTTGGCGGTATCCGCCACCTCGGCACAGGAAAGTGTGGAATTGTTCTCGGTGCCGCTCAGCGACCCCGGGAGCAAGGGGAAACTGGAGCTCCATCAGATCAGGGGCTCCATCACGGTAACGGCCTATGACGGACAAGAGGTGGTGGTAAAGGCCTCCATGGATGCCCGTAAGTCAAAAAACGGAAAAACGGCGAACGGAATGACACGGATCGGCAATTCGTCCCTCGCCATCAGCGCAGAGGAACATGAGAATACGGTGCAGATCATCAACGAGCAGCACAATCGCAAAACGGATATGGAGATCAAGGTCCCGGCCAATTTCGATTTGCAGTTGAGGACCATCAACGACGGGGATATCTTTGTCGAAGGGGTCAATGGGGAAATGGAGATCTCCAATACCAACGGAAAGATCACCCTGGAAAATGTGAGCGGTTCCGCTTCCGCCGACACCACCAACGGTGATGTGAAGGTCGATTTCAATTCGGTTACGGCGGGAACCAGTATGGCCTTTAGCAGCTTTAATGGGGATATCGACATTCGGTTTCCCAGTTCCCTGAAGGCCGATATCAAGTTGCGGTCCGATATGGGCGAGATCTTTACCGATTTTGAGATGGCCATGGATTCCGGAAGGACCGTGGTCAAAAAGAGCCAGCCCGGTGGGACCAATAGGATAGAGCTGGAACAGTGGGTAAAGGGCAAGATCAATGGCGGGGGCCCGGAAATACTCTTCAAGACCTGGAACGGGGACATTTTGATCCGCTCCAACTAACCGCCTCCCGATTCTTCGGGATCCATCACCACTTTGTGTACAACAACCGGATCTGCGGCCGTCCTTGGCGGCCGCAAGGAAGGGAACACCTTAAAAACAACACTCATGAAAAAGAGCCACGCCATAGTATGCATGTTCCTGCTCGGTGCGCTGTGCCGGGCACAGACCCTGGAAGAAAAAATAGACACCTACATACAGACCATTTCTGCACGTTATGCCATTCCGGGAGCGGCGGTCGCCGTACTCCAAGAGGGCAAGGTGGTCCACAAGAAGTACTATGGGACCTCTAATCTTACAAGCGGGGCCCCCATCACCGAAAAGACCCTGTTCAAACTGCACTCCCTTTCCAAGGTCTTTGTGGCAACGGCCATTTTTCAATTGATCGAGGAAGGAAAACTTTCCTTGGAAGATCCGGTGGGCAGGTATATTGATGGATTGCCCAAAACCTGGCAGCAGGTAAGGGTCAAACATTTGTTGGCCCATTCATCGGGCCTTCCGGATGCGGTCCGCTACGAAGCGCCCAACGAGAAGATGCTCAAAACAAAAGTGTTCAAAGGCGAAATCGAGTTTGCTCCCGGCGACCGGTTCAGCTACAACCAGACCAATTTCTGGTTGCTCAACAGGATAATCACCAAGATGGCCCAGGGTTCTTTTGAAGACTTTCTTAAGACCGGGCAGTTCCATGGCGATCCCAAAGCGCTCGTCTTTGCCCAGGATAAAAAAGCAAAGGACAGGGCCACGGAGTACTTTGCAAACAAGGAGGGTGCTATGGAGGCAAAGGAGTTCGATGTGCCCGAATACATGTACGGAGCGGCGGGCATTGCCATCACCCTGGATAATTTTATCCAATGGAACCGGGACCTGGATACCGATGCCCTGCTGAAGCCCCTGACAAAAGCGATGATGTGGAGCCGGTTTACCTATAAGAACGGCCATCGGTTTGCCCACGGCTGGGGAAGGGAAACGGTCAATGGCCGGGCGGCGGTCGGATTTTCCGGAGGAACCATCGTAAGCTTGCGAAAGTTCTTGGAGGATGATGTCACCATAATCTTCCTGAGCACTGGATACCGGAACTTTCCCAATGTCGACCGGATCGCCAACTATATTGCCGGTCTGGTCGATCCCGATCTGGAGGATGCACAGGTGGTCGCGGGGGAGACCTTGACCCAAGCCTTCCTGGAGAAGCCCTTGAGCGATGCCATGGCGCTTTATAGGGATATGAAGTCCGAAAGCCCACAGATTGACCTGGAAGGTGCCATGAACTCCATTGGCTACGCACTTGCCGGCCGGGGCAACTATGACCAGGCGATAGCGGTCTTTATCCTTAACACGGAGGAAAACCCCGATTCCTGGAACGTGTGGGACAGCTTGGGGGAGGGATATGAAATGGCCGGAGATATCGAACATGCCATTATCAACTATGAGAAATCCGTGGTCTTGAACCCTGACAACGGCCATGGGCTCGAAAAGCTGGAGTCGCTAAAAAAAGATTGACGGGGATGCAACCTTGAGGATATCGGATTGTCTTTAAAATGACGTTAAACCCTTTTTCCTGGCGTAGGTTTGGACTAAAGGATTAAATTTAACGGGTCAATCAACAAATCCAATCACGCATGTCCATCGATTCGAGAACCACAATTGCCCTGATCATCTCCCTTTTTGTTTTTTCGCTTTCGCAAGCGCAGACCCTTACCCAAACGGTAAAGGGAAGGGTATTGGATGCCGAGACGGGAGGCCCCCTGTTGGGCGCCAACGTGATATTGCTCAACGTGGCCCCCCCTAAGGGCGCCATCAGCGATGAGCAGGGTTATTTTCGGGTAGAGGGCGTTCCTGTCGGCCGGGCCTCCTTTCAGTTCACTTTTCTGGGCTATGAGGATTTTGTGGTGTCCGAGATCTTGGTGGGTTCGGCTAAGGAAGTGGAGCTGACCATTCGCCTGACCGAAGCGCTGAACCAGTTACAGGAAGTGGTCCTGGTGGCACCCACGGACAACATTAGCCCGAACAATAAATTGGCCACGGTCAGCGCCCGCTCTTTTAGTGTGGAGGAGACCAAACGCTTTCCCGCCAGTGTCAGTGACCCCGGACGCATGGCACTGTCCTTTGCCGGGGTGACCAATTCCGATGACACCAGTAACGAGATCATCATCCGGGGCAACGCCCCCAACCAGTTGCTGTGGCGAATCGAGGGCATCGAAGTGCCAGAACCGAACCATTTTTCGGAAGAGGGGTACTCCCCGGGCAACGTGAGCCTGATCAGTAGCAATATGCTGGGCAAATCCGATTTTTTTACCGGGGCCTTTCCGGCAACCTACGGTAATGCCCTTTCCGGGGTGTTCGATATCAACCTTAGGAACGGGAACAACGAAAAGGGGGAATATGCCTTTCAGTTTGGGGTGCTGGGTACCGACCTTACCGCCGAGGGCCCGTTCAGTAAGGGCTACAAGGGCTCGTATTTGATCAACTACCGGTATTCCACTATTGCCATATTGAACAATATCGTCGACGTGACCCCCGGAAGCACCCCGACCTATCAGGACGTTTCCCTTAAAATGAACTTTCCTTTGGGAAATGCCACCAATCTTTCCCTGTGGGGCATAGGGGGTATCAGCGATGAGGACGAGGATCCCGAAGTGGAAGGCGCGATCAGCAGTGAGGAGATCTTTAAGTCCAAAACTTACATGACGGGTTTGACCCTGTCCCATTTTTTCACAAAAGGAAGCAAACTGGAAGCCCGGCTCTCCTATTCCGGCAATGCGAGCGATTTTGTCTTCGAAGGAAGGAACACCGATACCGGCGATACTTTTGGGGACAGTGATATTCTGCGCAATAGCGCCCTGCGCCTGAGTACCGATTACACCAAAAAAATAAACGCGAACGCGACCCTTAACAGTGGGGCCGTCGTCAGCCTGTTGAATTATAATGTCCTGACAACCGCCAGTGGAAACGGGGAAACCGTGAACGTTGTGGAGGAAAAGGGCAATGGCACCATGTTCCAGGGGTATGTGCAAGGGAAATACCGCTTTACGACGGATTTCTCCACGACCTTCGGATTGCATGGCACGTATTTCTCGGTGAACCAGGATTTTGTTGTGGAACCCCGGGTAGGTCTGGAATGGAAGGTGGCCCCCAAGCATACTTTGAGTGCCGGTTTTGGCCTCCATTCCAGAAGAATGCCCTTGAACCAATATTTTATACAAATTCCGGATGGAAATGCTTTTCGGACGCCCAATACCGATATCGACCTAATGCAGGCGGTACATTATATCATCGGGCACGATTGGCGGATCATCAAAAATGGCCATTTGAAAGTGGAGGCCTACTACCAGGATCTGAACAAGGTGGCGGTCATAAAAGACCCCCGTTTTACCGCTTCCTATCTGAACGGGCAATTCATCGCTGCCGAGTTTACCGATACGGGCGAGGGACGAAATTATGGAGTGGAACTTACCTTTGAAAAGTTCTTTTCCCGCCAATATTATTTTTTGGCCACGGCCTCGTTGTACGATACCCAGTACAAAGCAGCGGACGGGAACTGGTACGACAGTGCCTATAACTACAACTACACCTTTAATTTGGTTGGGGGCAAGGAGTTCACGGTAGGGAGAAAACAGAACAATACCATTGGGATAAACGCCAAAATGCTGCTCAACGGGGGCAAGAGGGCCACCCCCATAGAGCGTGATCTCTTTGAACAAACAGGGGAAGTGCGCCTGGACCAAAGTCTTAGGAACACCATAGAGCTGGATTCCTATTTTAGGCTCGATGCCAGCATCTACTACCGGTTGAACCGGCCCAAAGTGGCCCATCGGATCTCACTGGACATCCAAAACCTTACCAATCGGGAAAATATCGATGAGGCGTTCTTCAATTCCAGTACCGGGCAGTTGGAGACCAACCTGCAGTTGGAACTGATTCCCTTTCTCAACTATCGAATAGAATTTTAAGGAACAAAAAAACCGCCAAGCATAATGCCAAGCGGTTTTTTGTTATGGGTATGGTAAGGCATTATCCCAATGCCACCCTCTTGAATCCGGTTATCTCCAAATCGGCATCGACCGATTTGATATACTGCGCAACACTTTGTTTGTTGCCTTTGATGAAATCCTGGTTCACCAAGGTATTATCCTTGAAGAAACGCTTCATCTTACCCTTGGCGATATTGTCCAACATGGCCTCCGGTTTGCCCTCTTGGCGCAGTTGGTCCTTGGCGATCTCGATTTCCTTGTCGATCACCGATTGATCAACGCCCTCCTCGTTCAGGGCAACGGGGTTCATCGCAGCGGCCTGCATGGCCACGTCCTTTGCGGCCACGTCGGCACCGTTTACGGCCGCGGAAAGGCCAACCAAGGTGGCGATCTTGTTTCCGGCGTGGATGTACGAACCTACAAAGGGCGCATCCAGTTTTTCGAACCCACCAATTTCAATTTTTTCACCAATGACCCCGGTTTGTTCGGTCAATTTCTCCTGTACGCTGATACCATTGAAATCGGCGGCCAGAAAAGCATCTTTGGTGTCGAAGCCCAGGGCCAGATCGGCCATGTCGCGGGCCAGGGCGACAAAGCTGTCGTTCTTGGCCACAAAATCGGTCTCACAGTTCAGGGAGATGACCACCCCTGCATTGTTGTCAGAATTTACCTTGGCGATGGCAGCACCTTCCGAAGAATCCCTATCGGCGCGGTTTGCGGCCACTTTTTGTCCCTTCTTGCGAAGAATTTCAATCGCCTTTTCAAAATTGCCATCGGCCTCTACGAGGGCTTTTTTGCAGTCCATCATCCCTGCACCGGTGGTCTTTCTCAATTTGTTTACATCTGCGGCTGTTATGTTTGCCATTTTATTTTGGTTTTAAGATCGGCCCAGGTCAAATACGCCGGTTGGGCTTGAAACTTGGGTCAATGTTAATTTGATATTTCTTTAATTTAGGGGATTATTCTACCCCTCCCTTGGCGTTTTCCTGCCATTCCTTTAGCTCGTCCCATTTTCCATCGGCAGCCATTTTGGCCTGCTTTGGCCATGAGGTCGGATCCAAATGTGCCATTCTAGAGCTGGCTTCCGTCAAGATTTCCTTGATTTTTTCGGGTTTTGCCTTCGCGAGTTTGGCGTAGGTTTCAAGTCCAGCTCCCGATAGCGCTTCCGCTGCTTTCGGACCCACACCCTCAACCTTGGTCAGGTCATCGGCTTTGGCACCGTCCTCTTTGGCCTTACCGGCTGTGGACTTTTTTGCCGCTGGCTTTTTTTCTTCTTCCTTGACCTCCTTGGCGGCGGGCTCTGCCGTGGTTTCCTCTACTGCCGCTTCCGCTTCGGTCTTCACTTCCGGAGCTTCCGCAACAACGGCTTCAGCTTCGGTCTTCACTTCTGGAGCTTCCACCTTGGCTTCCGCTTTTGGAGCGGCTTTTTCCTCGTTCTTGGCCGTTTTCGCAGTGGTCGGTGCTTCGGCGCCTTCCTTCTCGGATTGTTTTTCCGATTTACGATCGGTAAGTCCCTCGGCAACGGCTTTTGTGACTTGGTCCATTATGATTTCTATGGATTTGGAAGCATCGTCATTGGAAGGAATCAAGAAATCGATGTCCCTGGGGTCCGAATTCGTGTCCACCATCGCAAAAATGGGAATGTTCAATTTTAAGGCCTCTTTTACGGCAATGTGTTCCCGCATGGTATCCACAACGAACAAAGCACCTGGTAGACGGGTCATTTCAGAAATGGAACCTAGGTTCTTTTCCAATTTGGCACGCAAACGGTCTACCTGTAAACGCTCTTTTTTGGAAAGGGTGTTGAAGGTGCCGTCTTTCTTCATTCTGTCGATGGAGGCCATTTTCTTGACCGCTTTGCGAATGGTGACAAAATTGGTCAACATCCCACCAGGCCAGCGCTCAGTGATATAGGGCATGTTGACATTGGCCACTTTTTCGGCCACGATGTCCTTGGCCTGCTTTTTGGTGGCGACAAAAAGGATTTTTCTACCGGATGCCGCAATTTTTTTTAGGGCCTCGTTGGCCTCCTCCAATTTTGCGACAGTTTTATAAAGGTTGATGACGTGGATCCCGTTGCGCTCCATGTAGATGTAGGGCGCCATGTTGGGGTTCCATTTTCTTGTTAGGTGTCCGAAATGCACACCTGCTTCCAATAAATCTGTTACTTCGACTTTCTTAGCCATTTTAAATTTAGTTTACGTTCCTATGAATTAGCAATGGCGAAGTGGTATCCGGACCGAGATCGGGAAGCCTCCACCATTTAGATGCTAAACTAATTTACCCCATCGCTATTTTGGATGGACAGGGATTTCTAATTGTCCCCGCGAACAGCGGAAACTTTCAATGAACTTGATTAATTTATGAATATAAAACTAAGGTGCTCCGTCGGAAGCACCTGGTAAATTTCTATTAACGCTTGGAGAACTGGAATTTCTTACGAGCTTTCTTTTGTCCGAATTTCTTACGTTCCACCATTCTTGGGTCCCTGGTAAGCAATCCTTCGGGTTTCAAGGCCAATCTGTTTTCCTCATCCACCACGCACATGGCCCTGGACAAGGCCAATCGAATGGCTTCTGCCTGTCCGGTGATACCCCCTCCATACACATTCACCCGGACATCGAAACTGTCTTCGTTGTCGGTAAGGGCAAAGGGCTGCTTTACCTTATACTGCAAGGTGGCAGTCGGGAAATAATCGTTAAGATCCCTTTGGTTGATGGTAATGTTGCCTTTTCCGGCAGAGACGTACACACGGGCCACGGCCGTTTTCCTCCTACCAATTTTGTGAATGATCTCCATTATTTAAAATCTTTTAAATTGAACACGGTTGGTTTTTGTGCTTCCTGCTGGTGCTCCGGGCCAACATAAACTTTTAGGTTTCTAAAAAGTTCGGCACCCAATTTGTTTTTTGGAAGCATCCCTTTGACAGCCTTCTCCACTATACTTTCGGGCTTTTTGATCAAAACTTCCTTAGCAGTGGCGGAACGTTGCCCTCCCGGATATCCGGTATAGCGCTGATAGGTTTTGTCTTCCCATTTGTTTCCGGACAGGTGTATTTTTTCAGCATTGATGATCACAACATTGTCCCCACAATCTACGTGCGGTGTAAAGTTGGGCTTGTGCTTTCCCCTCAATAATTTGGCAACCTTGGAGGCAAGACGGCCCAATGTTTCTCCTTCAGCATCTACCAACAACCATTGTTTGTCAACGGTCTTGCGATTGGCCGAAATTGTCTTGTAGCTTAGTGTATCCACTACTTAAGTTTTATTGATTAAACATTTCAATCCCCATAAGAGGGGTGCAAATGTACAACTATTAAGTTGAAATACAAATGCTTGTTTCTGATTATTTTTAAGAATTTTAAGTGGGATATCGCACTTTCATTTTTGGTTTTGTTACGGCCCTTTTCACCGGCGCCACCCAAGGAAAAATACCAAAACAACAAAGCTGTGGGACAGCTGTTGTTTTTTGCCTTTTTTTGGGAAGGCAGAGCCATAACGGGCAATGGCGCTGTCCGCAGAGGGATTCAAATGGGTGGTAGCGTTCCTATGGAATGTTGCCCAGGGCCTTCCCATGATCGGTTTGGGCATTCATCGGACCCCGCGGGACACCTTGTTTTCCCCGACAAATGCGCTTTCCTCTAAAATATATGGACAATTTTAACGTTCTTACCGCAGTAACCGATAAATACTTAAGGCAATGAAACGTAACATTTGGATGCTTGCAATGGCTTCGGCGCTTGTTCTTTCCTGTTCTAAGGACGACGATGGCAACAACAATAATGAGGCAACCGATGAAAGTGCCATTTTGGGCATTTGGGATGCAGTGGAACTGCAGATCGATGAGGCAACGGCTAGTGATGATGCCAAAAATGGTAGGGACGCCCTGAATTTTTTGACGGCAAAAGATTGCTACGTCATTACCTTCACCTTCAATGAAAATCTGACCGTGGTGGCCGATAATTCTGTAAATTATTTGCAGATCGGTGTCAACTCCCAGGGTACGGGCCTGGATATTCCATGTCCCACCGAGAAGGATACAGATAACAGTACGTATACCTACGACGGTAAGGTACTGTCGATTTTGGATGACCAAGGGATGACCGTAAACGCAAATGCCACAGTGGACGGTACCACCCTTACCGTGGATGCTACGGGCCTCGACATCCCCAATTTCAACGCTAGCGGGCAATTGGTATTCAAAAAGAGGGAATAAGATCACGGTACCGACCAAAAGGGCCCCGTTCGGATTGTTCCGAGCGGGGCCCTTTGGGTCTATTGCGATTTTCCAATGCACAAACAGACCCCAAAGACCGGTAAGGCATGGCAGGGCATCGGAAGAGGGGGGGTGTAAAATTGTCCTGCGGCCTTTTTTTGATTTTATCCATGTGATCTTTCTGCCGTACCAACGTATATTTGGTTAGCTTAGCAATTCTCGGGTATGCTGAACATCAACAAAAAATTTCTTTTAAAGGTTTGTACGGGCCTAATGTCCCTTGGCTTGATATCGTGCACGGATCCCATAAGGCCGGAGTTCGAGTTCAAAGAGGGGCTGGTGTACATTGAGGCGCTGGCTTCGACCGGGGAAGGGGCATCCTTTGTCAGGATTACCGAGTCCGCATTGGAATTCGGGATTTACGAAAGCGTTTTTTTGAACGGCGCATCCGTTTTTTTTGTGAACGGCAATACCAATGAGATGGTGCAACTGGCCCAGGAGGAAGAGCTTTACGTACCTCCTGTGGATTTTAAGGTAGGGCTGGGAGAGACTTGGGAGCTACAGGTAACCTTGCCGGACGGGCGATTCTACAAATCCGAACCGGAACGCGCAGAAAACGCGGTTGCGATACAGCAGGTCGATGTCGAGTACACCCCAGAACTGGAATTCAATGCCGGATTGGACAGGTTTATCCCGGGCCATAGGATATCCATTGGTTTTGAAGATCCTCCCGATCAAGAGAACTACTACTACTGGAGTTACCGTTCTTTTGAAAGGCTTGTCAATTGCAAAGTGTGCTTTAACGGCTTTTACAGGGAGGAAATGTGCATGAGCGTTGCCCCTATAGAACCTCCCATCACCAAGCCCTATTACACCTATGCTTGTGAATCGACCTGTTGGCAGATCCGATATGAGGACAACATCAATATTTTTAGCGATAAGTTTACCAACGGGACGACCGTTTCCCAATTATCGGTAGCGGAGGTGCCTTTGATCAACAAAAGGAATATTTTGGTAGAGCTGCAACAGTTCTCCATATCGGCTTCCGCACATGAATATTATCGGACCCTAAAAGACATCATCGATGATAATTCGGGCTTCAATGCGCCCTTGCCGGCTGCTTTGGTGGGAAATATGTCCAATCCCGGGAACGATGAGGAATTCGTTTTGGGAAGGTTCACAGTGGCCGCCACTACCACTACGCCCATATTCATAGAACGGATTTTTATCGATGGCCCTCCCTTGGAAACGGAATTGTTCAGTTCCCCCGAAGAATTTGGCGACGGAACACCAGATCCGAAAGTGACTACGGCCCCATGCGGGGAAAGCAGATACAGAACCAGTTTTCGGCCAGAGGGTTGGAGGGATTGAGGGCGTTGGGACCTGTTGGATAAATCCCTGTAAGATTTGGCTTTTCCCATATTGTGGGGGGTACCGCCCGGACAAAATCGATTGCGCAAGCGACGCCCGGAGAGACGATGGGCCAGGGACCAATATTTGCGGCAAGCTTGGGAATAATGAATAAAAAAATTTTTTTTTGGATGGAAAGGGCTTTTGGAATGTTTTTTGTGGTAGATTTATTTGGTTCCCCCACCATTTTAACAATAGCAAACCGACCAAAGCATGCACATTAGAAGAGGTTTCTTTACCCTCCGTTCAGGGATTGTCTTATCTCCTTTTTTTTTACTTTTTATCTACTCCTGTATCGACCCGGTTGAGCCGGAGTTTGAGCTGCGGGAAGGCCTGGTCTTTGTTGAGGGGTTTGCCTCGACTTCCCCGGGCGGTTCGTTCGTGACCATTAACCGATCCGCGGTTGAATTTGGGGTCTATGTGGTAAACTTTCAGGAGGGGGCCAATGTCAGTTTTGAGCGGGTGGGCACCGGGGAGCAAGTTCCTTTGACGGAAATTGATGGGGCTTATGTACCTCCAGAGGAGTTTGTGGTCGCCCCGGGGGAACAATGGAAATTGAATATCACCTTGGCCAACGGAAAGCGGTACGAATCCAGACCGGAAAATGTAGTACGGCCGGTACCCATTACAAATTTGGAAGTGCAATATGATCCAGAAATCGAATTTCGGGAGATTTTCGGCGGCAAATTTGTTCCGGGCCATGAGGTACTGCTCTCCTTCGACGATCCTCCGGAAAGGGAAAATTATTACTATTGGACCTACCGGACCTATGAAAATCTGGACCTTTGCGAAAAATGTAGGGAAAGCGTTTTAAGGGAGGGCGAGTGTCAGCCCATTGGAAACTTGGCCACTGGATTTCCTTATTTCGATTATCCCTGCCAGACCGAGTGTTGGCGCATTCGCTTTCCCGAGAGCGTTACCATTTTTGCGGATAAATTTTCCAATGGTAAAAGCGTCAATAAATTATCCGTTGGTAATCTGCTTTTGTATACCAAGGAGGATATGGTCGTTGAGGTACAGCAAATTTCGCTGACCCCGGATGGCCACCAATATTACAAGGTGTTGAAGGATATCGTTGATAATAATAGTGGTCTCAATGCTCCGCCACCGGCCGCGTTGGTCGGCAATATGTTCAACCCCGATGATCCGGAGGATTTTATTTTTGGAAGGTTTACAGCGGCCGGAACGTCCACGGCGGCTATTTTTATCGACCGAACCCTTATTTCCGAGGACGCTTTGGAAACTAGGGAACCTATCGAACTGGAGCCGACCCTTAACTCTCCCTTTCCCCCACCGGCCACTGTCAGTGCACCCTGTTCGGAGACCAAATTTAGAACGGCGATACCACCCAATGGATGGATAAACCGGTAAATGATTACCTGCCTCTAAGGCGTACTGGATATGTCCGGAACATTGAAATATGAATTGATGAAAAAACGTTTTGCACGTGGGTTTAAGGCAATGTCGGCAGCACTGGCGTTGTTTGCGATTTTTGTCAATTGTACCGATCCCATAAGGCCCGAGTTTGAACTACGTGAAGGACTGGTGTTCGTCGAAGGTTTTGTTTCCACCATGTCCAGAGCTTCCTTCGTGACCATTGAGCGATCGGCCCTCGAGATTGGGGCCTACGTGGTAAACTTTGCGGGAGGGGCCACCGTATCTTTCCAGGATCCCCCCGATCGGGAAAACTATTATTATTGGACCTATAGGACTTACGAGAATTTGGTGATTTGTCAACGCTGCGTCCAAGGGTACTTTAGGGAGGGCGCGTGCCAAAGTTTTCCTCCCGATACGGGAATACCGTTTTACGATTATTTGTGTGCCAATGCCTGCTGGCGCATTCGTTTCCATGAACATATCGCCATCTTTGACGATAAGTTCTCCAACGGTAAGCAGGTGACCGATCTCTCCATTGGTAATTTACCACTGTACACCAAAGAAAACATGGTTTTGGTAGTCCAACAATTCGCACTCACACCCTCTGCATACGAGTACTATGAGATATTGAAGGATATCGTTGATGACAGCAGCAGCTTGAATGCCCCTCCTCCCGCAGGTTTGGTGGGCAATGTATATAATTCGGAGGATCGGGATGAATTTGTCTTTGGAAGGTTTACCGCCGCTGCTACCTCCGAAACGTCGATTTATATTGATCGGTCCACCATCCAAGAAGAGATTTTGGAAGTCCAAGGACCTACGTTCTATGAACCCCAAGGAGGCCCAGCTCCACCACCCGTTACTGGAATAGTAGCGTGCCTGGATAACAGATTTAGAACCGCCATACCTCCACCGGGATGGATAAATAACCAACAATCAAAATGACGATGAAACACACACTTTTACTTTTAATGGCCACTGTACTTTGGGGACTGACCCCGTTAAACGGCCAATCTACAGAATTCACATTGTCATTTGAGGTGCTTGTCGCAGAAACGGGATTGCCGTTGGATGATGTCCAAATTGCCATAACGCCATGTGCCTGTGGGGGAGTCACCAATCCTTCGGGCCGATTTTCAATTAATTTACCGGAAGGCACCTATACCGCTACCTTGTCCTACATTGGGTTCCAGAACCAGGTTATGACGATCGAATTGAACAAAGGGACCATCATAACGGCGCAAATGGAAGAAGCGGAAGAACAGCTATCGGAGGTGATCGTAAGGGCAAAAAAAAGACTTAGCATAGTGGAGACCCCTCAAATGGGAGCACTGCAGTTGGATGCCAAGGACCTGAAGAAGATTCCCGCCGCGGTGGGCGAGTTCGATGTGCTCCGGGGCATGACCCTGGTCGCCGGGGTCAACAATGCTGGGGAGGTGAGCAATGGCCTTTCCGTACGGGGAGGCTCCTTGGATCAAAACCTATTGCTGTTCGATTACGCTCCGGTATTCAACCCTACCCATTTGTTTGGGCTTTTTTCGGTGTTTACCCCCGATATGATATCGACTGTAGACCTGTACCGTGCAAACATTCCCGCGCGGTACGGCGGTAGGATCACCTCGGTTTTGGATGTCAAGGTTAAAAACCCCTATGTTGAAAAGACAAAGATTTCTGGCGGTGTTGGGTTGGTTTCCAGTCGACTTTCCATAGAAACCCCCTTGATCAAGGATAAATTGATGTTGAACATCGGAGGTCGTGCCGGACTGACCGGTTTCTTGTTGCCCCTTTTCTCCGAGCGCCTCAAAAATACGAAGGCCAATTTCTACGATGGCACAATGAAGCTCCTTTACCTGCCGACCGAAAAAGATCAAATATCCTTGACCGGTTTCTATACCAAGGATTTTTATCAACTGGATCTGGTCAGCCAGATCGAGAACATCAATGCCAAAAACAACCAATACGATTTTCAGACTCTGAACGGCACCTTGAACTGGACCCATACCTTCAATGATGAATCGAACCTGAGGAATATCCTGGTATACAGTAATTATACCCCGAAGACCATTTTTCCCGAAACGGCCAACGATAATGATATCATCTATGAGGCCAAGATCAACTATCTCAGTCTTATTTCGGAATACACCAAGAACCTAAATGAAAAATTGGACTACTATGGGGGCATTCAGACCAATCAATACCGTATAAGTCCGGGTACCCTGGATCCAGGTTCTGGAAACAGTATTGTTCCCGTAACTCTTGAGAAGGAAACCAGCTATGAACTGTCGGCCTACGGCAATGTCAATTGGAACCCAACACCGAAACTATCGGTTTCTGGGGGACTCCGCTTCAACCACTTTGTCTTTGTCGGACCCTATGTTGAAGGAACTTTTGATGAAAACACGGGCAATCTTTTGAGTACCACCGTTTTTGGAAAGGGCGATGCGGTCAAGACCTACAATAACCTGGAGCCCAGATTGGGAATCAATATGAAATTAGGGGAGAACACCTCCATAAAGGCAAGCTATGCCAGAACCAACCAGTACCTGCAGAATATTTACAACACCACTACGCCCTTACCGACTTCCCGCTGGAAGACCTCCGATTCCAAAATCAAGCCCCAACAGGCCGACACCTATGGATTGGGAATTTATAAAAATACGCCCGACAACGAGGTGGAGATAGGTTTGGAGGGCTATTACAGGGCCTCGAAGAACAACCTGACCTATAAACCCGGAGCCGATTTTTTCCTTGAGGAATTTCTGGAAAGGGATGTGGTCCAGGCAAAAGGAGAGGCTTATGGAGCTGAATTTAGCATCAAAAAACCCAAAGGAAAATTCAATGGTTGGTTGAACTATACGTATTCAAGAAGCCTATTGCGTTCCCAGAATGAAAAATTGGCCGATAGGGTGAACAACAACCAATGGTATCCTTCCGATTTTGATCGCCCCCATGTATTCAACGGTACGGTCAACTTTGAAGGGGACAAGTACAATACGTGGAGCTTTAATTTTACGGCCCAGACCGGTCGCCCCTATACAGTGGCCAACAGCGTTTTTGAGTTGGAGGATATCAGTGTTCCCATATTTATAGAACGGAACAACGCCCGTTTGAGACCCTATCACCGATTGGATTTCTCGTGGAAGGTGAAGTACGGGAGAAACCCCAACAGAAAGTGGGTGGGCGATTGGACGTTTACCATCTACAACTTATATAGCAGGCGAAACCCCTTCAATCTGTATTATTCGCAACGACAGGGCGATGTGGATTCCGATGTTTTTATTGACAGCCCCCTGGGCACCTATGAACTATCGGTGCTCAATAGTCCCTTGTTCGCGGTCACCTATAATTTTGTTTTCAATTGAAATATGCCGAACCTATTGTTTGTAAAACTTCGTGCGCACCGTCTGCTCCTTTGATTGGATGCCGATCATGTAAATTCCGGGGTTTAGATCTGAAATGGGTATGTTGACGGCATGGTTGCGTATTTCCCAATAGTGTTCTAGGAAAATATTCCCGTGTAGGTCGGAGATCGATATTCGGGCCTTGGCGGTGTTCAACAGTCCGAGAACGTTCACAACATTGGTCGCCGGGTTGGGGAATACCTTTACTTTTTGGATCTGTGCCCCCTGTTCGTCCCCGGTGGTCTGAGCGCCAATCCCTTGCACACACAGAAATCCCAGGAAAAAAAGGAAAACGACTTTTTTCATTTTAATATGGTTTGGACTAAAAATGCAATGCATTCCTTTATATGCAACGCATTTCATCGATTTTTAGTATCAATGTGCCTCCAACCAATTGTTTCCCTCGCCCAATTCCACATCTAGGGGAACGGCCATTTCGTAGGCATTTTCCATTTCGGATTTGACCATGGCCTTTAGTTTCTCCATTTCCGGTTTGTACGCATCAAAGACCAGTTCATCGTGTACTTGTAGCAGCATTTTACTTTTGTACTTGCCTTCCGTCAGTTTTTTATGGATGTTGATCATAGCCACCTTGATGATATCGGCGGCACTTCCCTGAATGGGCGCGTTTACGGCGTTTCGCTCCGCGGCGCCCCGCACCACTTGGTTGCCCGCATTGATATCCTTTAGATACCGGCGCCTTCCCAGGACGGTCTGTACATAGCCGTTGTCACGGGCAAAGTCGATCTGCTCGCCCATATAGTTTCGCAGTTTGGGATAGGTTTTGTAGTACGTTTCGATCAGTTCCTTAGCCTCGGAACGGGATAGATCTGTTTGGTTGCTGAGCCCAAAGGCCGATACGCCATAGATGATTCCAAAGTTCACCGTCTTGGCGTTGCCCCGTTGTTCACGGGTCACCTCCTCCAAAGGAACGTTGAAAACCTTGGAGGCAGTCGAGGCATGGATGTCCTCCCCATTTTTGAAGGCCTCGATCATGGTGGTCTCCTCGCTCAGGGCTGCAATGATGCGCAATTCTATCTGGGAATAGTCAGCGGCCAAAAGGGTATGGTCCTCATCCCTGGGCACAAAGGCCTTTCGTACCTGCCGCCCCCTTTCGGTACGTATCGGGATGTTCTGCAGATTGGGGTTGTTGCTGCTCAGTCTGCCCGTGGCGGCAACGGTCTGCATATAATCGGTATGGACCCGTCCGGTCGATGGGGCCACCTGTTCTGGCAAGGCATCGACATAGGTGCTCTTCAATTTGGTCAACCCCCTATATTCCAATACGTTTTGGATGATTTGGTGGTCCTTTGCCAAGTACGACAGTACGTCCTCGGCCGTGGAATACTGTCCGGTCTTGGTTTTCTTGGGCTTGTCGACCAATTTCATTTTATCAAAGAGGATTTCGCCCAGCTGTTTGGGCGAGGCGATATTGAATTCCTCGCCTGCAGCGTCATAAATCTGTTTTTCCAGGCTTTTGATATCACTGTCCAGATCGGTGGACAACGATTTTAAAAAACCTTCATCCAAATTGATGCCTTCCAATTCCATATCCGCCAGTACCCGCAGCAAGGGGATCTCGATCTTCTCAAAGAGCCCATCCGTTTTCGCCGCGGCCAGTTCCGGCCTGAAGTGTTGGGCCAGTTGAAAGGTGATATCCGCGTCCTCCACGGCATATTCGGTCTGCTGTGCCAGGGGGACATCCCGCATACTGAGCTGGTTCTTCCCCTTTTTGCCAATAAGTTCGGTAATGGAGATAGGGGAGTAGTTCAAATAGGTTTCCGCCAAGACATCCATATTGTGCCGCATATCCGGATTGATGAGGTAGTGTGCCAACATGGTGTCGAAATAATTGCCCTTGACCGTGACCCCGTACTTGCGAAGTACCTTGATGTCGTACTTCAGGTTCTGACCAATTTTTTCAATGGTTTCCGATTCAAAAAAGGGGCGCAATTGTTCGATGATTTCCTGCGCTTCTTTACGATCTTCCGGAAAAGGGATATAGAAACCTTTGCCCGTTTCCCATGAAAAGGCTATACCGACCAACTCGGCCTCCAAAGGGTCTAGGGAGGTGGTCTCTGTGTCGAAACAGACTGAGGGCTGCTTCAATAGATTTTGCACAAAGAGCTTCATCGCCATTCCCTGGGCCACACTTTGGTAGACATGGGAAACCTGCTTGATGGTTTTCCGACCGGAAACTTCCCTAAGGGTCGTGGACGGAGACGCTCCATCGTTTCCGAAAAGCGAGAACTGTCCGCTCCCCGCCGCCTGGTCGGATTGCTTTTTTTGGTTGGCATTGCCCCCCGATTGAACTTGGGCCTCCTCGGGTTCTGCAGAAAAAATCTTCAGAAACTGTTCCCGTAACCTCCTGAATTCCAATTCCTCAAAAATTCGCTGTACTTTTTCATTATCAGGTTCGGACATTTCGTAGTCCTTGGCGTCGAACTTGACGTCGCAATCTATGCAAATGGTGGCCAGTTTTTTGGAGAGCAAGCCGAGTTCCTTATTGGCTTCCACTTTGACCTTCATGGCCCCTTTGAGTTTATCGGTGTTCGCCAATAAATTTTCCATGGAACCAAATTCGGCAATGAACTTTTTGGCGGTCTTGTCGCCCACTCCAGGAAGTCCGGGAATATTATCACTCGCATCGCCCATCATCCCCAGGTAATCGATCACCTGTTCCGGGCGTTCCACACCAAAACGTTTTTGGACCTCCGGAATGCCCCAAATTTCAATACCGTTGCCCATGCGTGCGGGACGGTACATAAAGATATTCTCGGAGACCAATTGCCCAAAATCCTTATCGGGTGTTACCATGAACACTTTGTAATCCTCTTTTTCGGCCTGCTTGGCCAAGGTGCCGATGATATCGTCGGCCTCCCATCCCTCTAGGACAACGACCGGAATGTGCATGGCGTTCAATATATCCTGGATAAAGGGTACCGCTATTTTAATGGCATCCGGGGTCTCGTCCCTGTTGGCCTTGTATTCGGCGAAAAGTTCGGTGCGTTCCACACTGCCGCCCTTGTCGAAACATACGGCCAAATGGTCTGGTTTTTCGCGCTTGATCACATCAAAAAGGGAATTCATAAACCCCATGATGGCCGAGGTATCCATGCCTTTTGAGTTGATACGCGGATTTTTTATCAGGGCGTAGTAGCCGCGAAATATCAGGGCATATGCATCGAGTAAAAAGAGTCTTTTTTGGTCTGCCATTTCAAATGTTATTGTAGAATTTCAAAACTACGAAGATTATCGCCGCTTCTTGAAAATTTAGGGTTTAATGTAAGAGTCCGAAAGGTTGTTCACATGTCCCTGTTCGGTATAGGTCCGAAAAGTAAAGCCGGGATGGATGCAATACCCACCGGTCTCCCCTTTTTTGTTGACCGCGATAAAACCTATTTGGAAATCCTGTTTCTCCTTATTTTTGGCAATAATACGCTTTACACCTTCTTCACAAGCTTCCTGTGGCGATTTTCCCTGCCTCATGAGTTCCACGATCAAGAAACTGCCCACGGTCCGCACTACCTCTTCACCGACACCCGTTGCGGTGGCCCCGCCCACCTCGTTGTCCACAAAGAGTCCGGCGCCGATAATGGGCGAATCCCCGACCCTACCGGCCATTTTGTAGCCCATGCCGCTTGTTGTACAGGCACCCGAAATATCCCCATTGCGGTCAATGGCCAGCATGCCAATGGTATCGTGGTTCTCGATATTGATGATGGGCTCATATTGTGAGGTCTTCTTCCATTCGATCCATTCCTGTTTCGATTTTTCGGTCAAAAGATCGACCTTCCCAAAACCTTTTTCATAGGCAAATTGTTCGGCCCCCTTTCCGGCCAGCATTACATGGGGCGTTTCTTCCATGACCTTTCGAGCCACCGATATGGGATGGGCAATGTTCTGCATGCAGAGTACCGCCCCGCAATTGCCATCCTTGTCCATAATGCAGGCATCCAAGGTTACCTTGCCGTCGCGGTCCGGTCTTCCCCCGATTCCAACGGTTTGGTTGTCCACATCGGCTTCTTCGACCCTTACCCCCCGTTCCACTGCATCCAGGGAACTCCCACCGTCCTTCAATACGGCCCACGCTTCGGCCGAGGCGTTGTGAAAATCCCAAGTACAGATGGCCAGGGGCCGTATGGGTTCGGATGCCCCGGTGGCAGCTGATTTGGCCTTCTTTTGGTCCTGACAGGAAGCCATTAGGGGAGTGGAAATAAGTCCGGCCGTACCGATAGTTGAATTTTTAAGGAACTTTCTTCGTTGCATGCCTTTAGGATTATTATTTTAGGGCACTAAATATAAGTAAATGCTAGTAGAAGTCTGTGCCAATTCACTGGAATCTGCCTTAAACGCACAAAAGGGCGGAGCCGATAGAATAGAACTCTGTTCCGAGCTGGGCGTAGGGGGAATTACACCCTCCTACGGGCTTCTCAAAATGGTAAAAGAGCGGTTGTCCGTTCCGGTACATGTACTGATCCGCCCACGTGCGGGGGATTTCAGCTATTCCGAAATGGAGTTCGAATTGATGAGGCGCAATATCGCACTCTGTGTCGATTTGGGTTTCGAGGGTATCGTCTCCGGTATTTTGCATCGGGATTTTTCGTTGGATGAAGAACGGACCGGAGCCCTTATAGAAGCTTCCGGGAGCCTTTCGTTCACGTTCCACCGCGCTTTCGATTGGGTGAACGATCCCTTCGGGACCTTGGATCGTCTGGAGGTCATGGGCGTCCATACCATCCTGAGTTCGGGCCAACAAAAAACGGCAGTGGAAGGTATCGACCTGTTGTCCGAACTCCATAAAAGAACATCAAAAATTACGATTATGCCGGGGGCCGGAGTGGGAATCGATACAGTGGATCGGTTCAAGGAAGAGGGGTTCAGGGCGATCCACCTATCCGGGACCAAGGTCCATCAAAATGTACCCGGAACACCGAAGGTTCCCATGAACTCAGCGCCCTTGGACGAGGGCTCCCTACTGTTGACCCATACCGAAACCGTTCATCAGATCGTTGCCCGCGTTAAATAAATCGAAAAAGGTCCTGGGCCTGCGGACAATAAAATATATTTGTAAAAAAAACATGCTGCGCTGGATTTTCTTTATCGTCATTTACCTGATTTTGGGTTTCTACGCCCTACAGGCCGTCAAGACCTCATCGCGCTTTCCCTGGGTCTACTACACCTTTATAGCACTGTCGTTGTTGGTATTGGGCAATTTTATCTATCAATTTACGATAGGGGAAGAGCCAGGCCGGGTTCTGAGCCGGCCCAAGAGCTATGCCTTTGGATTTCTGCTGGCGATGCTCACCTTTAAGCTGATCACGGTGATCTTTTTGTTTTCAGAGGATATTTTTCGCCTGCTGGGAGGGGTTTGGGCCAAATTGTTCGGGAGTTCCAGGGAATTCAGCTTTCCCGAACGCCGACGGTTTTTGAGCCTTGTGGCCCTGGGCATCGCGTCCATTCCCTTTGGAGCACTTTTGTTGGGGATGTACAAGGGCAAGTACAACTTTAAGGTACTGACCTATGAAATGGAATTCGATGACCTTCCCGAAGCATTCCATGGCTATAGGATAACGCAGATATCCGATGTCCATAGCGGTAGTTTCGACAGTAGGAAGGAAATTGAATATGCGGTAAACCTGGTGAACCAACAAGGGGGAGATGCCATTATGTTTACCGGGGATCTCGTGAATAACAAAACGGAGGAGATGTATCCGTGGAAAGACCTTTTTGGGACCCTGAAGGCCCGGGACGGGGTGTTTTCGGTATTGGGTAACCATGATTATGGCGACTACGTTCCCTGGGAAACCGAAGAGGCCAAGGCCGAAAACCTACGAAATCTTAAAAACCTCCAACGGGAAATGGGCTTTGATCTGCTGTTGAACGAGAGCAGGTACCTACAAAGGGGAGATGATCGGATAGCCTTGATAGGCGTGGAGAATTGGGGCAAGGGCGGTTTTAAGAAGGCGGGCGACCTGAAAAAGGCTTCGTCCGGTATTTCCAAGGATGATTTCAAGATATTGATGAGCCACGACCCTTCACACTGGGAAGAGCGGGTTATTCCAGATGACTACCACTATCACTTAACACTGAGCGGGCACACCCACGGAATGCAGTTCGGTATCGAAATTCCCGGATGGGTCAAATGGAGCCCTGTAAAGTGGCGGTACAGGCAATGGGCGGGCATCTATGAACAGATGGGTCAGTACATCAACGTGAACAGGGGTTTTGGTTTTATTGGGTATCCGGGCCGTGTGGGCATTTGGCCCGAAATAACAGTGATTACCTTGAAAAAGAAATCCTTAACATGATTTTAACTGGTCCCCACCCTTACAAAACTACCCGTGCGGCCACCAATTTAACATTTTTTACTACATTTGACCCGTAACCCAATGATTTACGTATGTCAAAATTTGGTGAACTTATAGATGTGAAGGTTCCCGTGCTGTTGGATTTCTACGCGGAATGGAACGAACAGTCTACGGCGATGCACCCTGTACTTAGGGACGTGGCCGCCGCCCTCGGCGATAAGGGGAAAATTATCAAGATCGATGTGGATAAGAACAAAGAGCTTTCCCAAGCCCTACGTGTGAAAGGTTTACCAACATTGATGATCTACAAAAAAGGGGAAATGGTGTGGCGCCAAAGTGGCGAGCAGGATGCCAACACCCTGATAGGTATTCTGAACGAATACGTCTGAAAAGATTGGGCCCGCTTCGCCTCCCGGGACAAATTATCAGTATCCTTTTAACTTTATTGCCATCTTCTCGATGCGGATCGGGATCTGGGCCAATCAATTTTGACCTGTAGCCGGAACCGGGTCCTGTGATTCCACTTCCGCGCCCGAGGTATCGTTGGCGCTGGAATCCGACAGGGGCCGCGTATCGGTCATGTCGGGATCTCGATCCGACGACGGCACCGCCTCTACCGGGATATCCTCCTTATTATAGAAGTGGTTGAATTTGTCGATATATTCGTTGAAGATCAGGGTCTCCTTCTCCGCCATTTCCCTGTCGTCGTTCCCTATCAGCACATCTATATTTCTCCGGTAGGCTTCCATATCGGCAATGATCCCATCGATTTTATCGTATTGCTCGTCCAGGGAGGCTCCCGCATAGTAGGAAAGACGTTCTTGGTATACTTTTTTAAGTTGGCCAAAAACCTCCCTTGCCTTGGAAGTTTCCCCTACTTTGTAATAACCGTCCACGAAGGGTTCCACCATGGTGTAGTAGCCAAAATACTCCACCGGTATGTTCTTCATGGCCATATCTATTATTTCCTTCGCCCTGTCCATTTTGTTCTCGGAGATAAGGGTTTCCATCAACCTGGCCAAGTTCCCCCGGTAGGAAAGACCCTGGATTCGGGTCTGGGGGTCGTGATAGATATCGGGACTTCCCGAATTGCCCCATTCCCATTTCTTCACGATGTCGTACATCAGGTCCGCATCGATTCTTCCCATTTCGAACGAACTTTTTCGCTCCGTCTTGATCGGTACCAATTTGTAGGCCATGCCATCCAATTGGAGATAGTCTTTCATCCAAATGAATTCCGCATCGTCAAAGCTTCCCCCAGAGAAATAGAGGGGGCGTTTCCAATCATTGTTGGCTACGATATCCAGCATCATCATGCTTTTTTTGGTAATGGCGCTTGTGGGTAGGTCTACATCTATATAATCTAGGATCAGAGCGGAGTCCTTTTGTTTTACCAGACCACTTTCCAGTACATTCTTCTTGTTGACGGGAATTCGAATTTTATTGGTAGGGTAGTACACTATGTTCAGGCTGTTTTCCGAATAGGCCTCGAGATCGGCCCCTCTTTTTTGCAGAATGTGCTTTAACTTGGTCTGGGGTTTGTCGCTATCCGCCCAATTGATAAAGTCCTGGATGCTCCAACGGCTTTTGGAGATTTCCCGGTTGAAAAGATCATCGACCGTTTGATGGTACAGTACGTCCCGGGAACCCAATCGATATTTGTCATGTGTGATCTGCGATGGGATGGGTTCGCTTTCATAGGCCTGCTGTTTCATCTGGTCGATGTACCAATCGGTCTCAAAAAGGCTGGTGCAAACGACCCGTACATCGGTCCTAAAGCCCTCTATTTCTTGGGCATACCAAAGGGGAAAGGTATCGTTGTCGCCTATGGTGAACAAAATGGCCCCAGCATCTTTTTGGCAGGAATTCAGATAGGCCTTTGCCGAGGCATTTGCGGTAAAACGGTTGGAGCGGTCATGATCGTCCCAGTTCTGATAGGCCATGACCGTGGGAACTGCCAAAAGACAGACAATGGTCACGACGGGCGCCAGTATTTTAGGGGTCAGGTAGTCTTTTAAACCGTCGTACAGCCCATAGACCCCAAGGCCTATCCACAGGGCGAATACGTAAAAGGAGCCCACCAGCGAATAGTCCCTTTCCCGTGGCTGGAATATATAGGGGTTGGTATAGAACTGGATGGCGATTCCGGTGAACATAAAGAACACAAAGAGCGCCCAAAACTGCTTCGGGTTCTTGGAGATTTGAAAAATGAGGCCGATTATGCCCAAAATCAAGGGTAAAAAGAAATACGTATTGCGGGCTTTGTTGTTCTTTACCTCGTCGGGGAGATTGTCCTGGCTTCCCAAGCGCCAACTATCTATAAAACCGATACCACTGAGCCAGTTGCCATCGCCGTTGTACTTGCCCTGAACATCGTTTTGTTTGCCCGTAAAGTTCCACATGAAATAGCGCCAGTACATATAACCGAACTGAAATTCGACCATATATTGGATGTTCTGCCAGATAGAGGGGGGTTCTACCTCCAAATAGTCGCTGAACCTGCGGATAAAGCTGATGTACTGGTCAGCATCGATCTCCCCGTTGGCGAAACCGGTCTTCACCTGGTCCACCGCCTTCCTCAGTTCCTCACTGGGCTGCTTCATCTTAAAATCGAGTGGGCCAAAATACTTCATGTAGTTTGCCGCGTGCTGTCCGCTCCACATTCGGGGCAGGGCACCCACATGTTTTTTGTTGGGTCCCTGAAGCTCGTTCTTGTAATAGTTGACGATTACGTATTTCCCTGTTTTTTCGTCTTTCTCGTATTTGGGTTTGGAATCCTCATCTTCCCCTGCCGGGGCAAACATATCGGAGTAATAGGTACCATAGACCGGACTGTCCACCCCAGGGTATTGTTCCCTGTTGTAATAGGCCAATAGGGCCCGCGCATCCTCAGGATTGTTCTCGTTGATCACCACCTTGGCATTTGCGCGTATGGGGAGCATCATCCATGAAGAAAACCCAAGAATCAGGAACATCAGGCAAAGCACTATGGTGTTCGCCGTCCGGTAATCGTTTTTGCGGGTGTAGTTCAGACCGTAGTAAAAGACCGCGATAAAAATAAACCCCATGATCAAGGTACCGGAGTTGAAGGGTAGGCCAATACTGTTCACAAAGAACACCTCGCTCCATCCGAACAGCTTGAGTACGTAGGTCAGTGAAAATTTATAGACCAGCATCAAGACACCGACCACCAGGATGTTGGCAATTAAAAAATTCTTGACCGTCGTGGTCCTGTACCGCTTAAAATAATACAGCAACCCTATGGAAGGAATCGCCAAAAAGCCCATGAACTGTATGCCAAAGGTAAGTCCGACAACGAAGGAGATCAGCACCAACCAACGGTTTCCCCTGACATCGTCGAGCGTATCGGTCCATTTAAGCCCCAACCAAAGCAAAAGCGCCATGATAAAACTGGCCGTGGAATACACTTCGGTCTCTACGGCATTGAACCAAAAACTATCCGAAAAAGTAAAGGCCAAAGTTCCGACGAGGCCACTTCCCAGAACGGCGATGGCCCTGCTGTTCGTTAGTTTTTCCGATTTGGAGATCAATTTTCCCGTGAGGTTGGTAATGGTCCAGAACATGAACAAAATTGTAAATGCGCTCGATACGCCGGACACGTAGTTGACCATGCGTGCCACCTGGTCCGGTTCTAGGGCGAACATGGCGAAAAAGGCCCCTATCATCTGCAACAATGGCGCCCCGGGGGGGTGCCCTACCTGCAACTTGGCCGAGGTGGCTATGTACTCGCCCGCATCCCAAAAACTGTTGGTAGGTTCAACGGTAATGGCATAAACGATAAGGGCTATAAAAAAGACCGCCCATCCCAGGATGGTGTCCCATTTCTCGAAGTTCTTTGCAAACATGAAGGTAGTGGTTTAACCAATGGGGCGAATTTACTAATTAAAATAGATATGGTAATGGATTTTTCATAAACCTTTAACAGCCTTCGGACCGCATCTTTTTGGATTATTGTGGCCAAAAATGTTTGTGCAAACCAAACTTTGTTCTAAATTTGCACGCTCTTATACCGAACTGGTTTTCGTATAGGAAGTGGTAATGGCCTATGGTGTAATTGGCAACACAGCTGGTTTTGGTCCAGTCGTTCTAGGTTCGAGTCCTAGTAGGCCAACTTAAAGACCCTTCAAGTATTTGATTTTATCATCTAACTTTTGGGGTTTTTTATTTGTACGAGCCTTTGGAATAACTTCAGGACCGATCTAGGCTTACTATTTGCACAATCTTTTCTTTTTGTAAAGGACGGACAAAGGGGAAGGCTTAAAGCGAATCACAAATGGGACGGCCCGGGTCAAAGTTCCTTGTTTTGAGGCTCATTCCGAAGTAGGAGGCGGGGTATTGAACACCAACATTAGCGGGGTTTCGTTGAATTGGATGATCGATCAGATCAGGGAGTACGAGCTACTGCCCAAAGATACCGAGGTATATGGGAACTATTTTGATATTGCCAATAACCCCGTAAAGGTTTTAGGAAGGTCATCTTTCCCAAAAAAGGCCGTAAATTGGTCTTCTTAACTTCCAGAGCTGGTTATAAACAGGAAAAATTGAGAATCCATCAATCCGTGCTTGACCGATTGGAGGGCAGCTTACAGATGTATGAAATAAATTTGACCAAACGCTTCGGGGAATGCTTCGAGAAAAACAATAAAAGCGGCTACGATTATCTAAGGACTTTGGATTGTTTTGAGATAGCCCATTAAACCATCAAGGCTTCGGAAAACCTATCCATATCTTTAAGGCACAACCCGTTTTTATCCATAAAAAAGGACAAATAAAATGACAAAAGCGCTATATATAGCTACTTTGGAATCGCATAGCGGGAAATCCCTGGTGGTTTTGGGCCTGATGCAACTACTGCTTGGCAAAATGGCCAAAGTGGGCTATTTCCGGCCTGTTATCGATGATATAAAGGCGGATGGGGTAGACAATCACATCCATACGGTCGTTTCGCATTTTGGTTTGGACATTGCGCCCGCGGACGCCCATGCCTTTACCCAAAGTCAAGTAGTGGATCTGTTCAACGATGGCAGGCAGGGGGATATTATGGACGGAATCATAGCCAAGTACAAGCAATTGGAGGAACGCTTCGATTTTGTCCTTGTCGAAGGCAGTGATTTCTCCAGTGATGGCAGCATCATCGAATTCGACCTGAACATCGATATTGCCAAGAACCTGGGGATTCCGGTGATTCTTATAGACAACGGTAAGGGAAAAACGCTGGAAGAATTCTGTGGTAATTTGGAATCGGCGGTAAATACCTATATCCAAAAGGAGATCAACGTACTCGGTGTGGTGGCGAACAAGGTCCGTCCCGAAAATGTCGATTTGGTCAATACCCGATTGGCAGCTGAGTTTAAGGGCAAAACGGTCGCCTTTACGGTTCCACGGGTCAAGCATCTATCGCACCCCACCCTGAAGGAAATCTTGGATGCTTTGGGCGGGAAGGTCCTTTTTGGAAAGGAAAATCTGGACAACCAGACGGGGAGTTTCGGCGTAGGTGCCATGCAACTGCACAATTACCTTACCCATTTGAGGGAGAACAGTTTGGTCATCGCACCCGGTGACCGATCGGATATCATTTTAGGGGCATTGCAAGCGAACCTTTCCGAAAACTACCCTACCATTTCCGGTATCGTGCTTACCGGTGGCATTCTCCCGGAACCGGCCATTCTGAAGCTTCTGGAAGGTTTCGAGACCCACGTCCCCATCATATTGGTGGAACAGGGAACGTTCGACGCCACCAATTCCGTGGGCAACATCAAATCGAAGATATATGCCGAGAGCAAACAGAAAATTGCGACCTCTGTGTCTTTGTTCAACACCCACATCGATGGGGAGCTGCTGTTGGAACGTTTGAAGACTTTTGAGCCCAAGGGCACTACCCCCAGAATGTTCCAGTACAATCTGCTGCAACAGGCCAAACAGGACAAAAAACATATTGTCCTGCCAGAAGGGGAGGACCCCAGGATCCTGGAGGCCGCTAGTGAACTCAGTACCTTGGGCATTGTGGACATCACCCTTTTGGGAGACCGGGAACAGATCGAAAAGAAAGCGATGCAGTTGGGTGCCGATCTCACCCATTTAAAGGTCCTGGACCCGGGGACCGCTCCCAATTTTGAACAGTACGCGGCCACCTTTTATGAACTTCGAAAGCACAAGGGGGTAAATATGGATATGGCCAGGGACATGATGCTCGACGTTTCCTATTTTGGTACTATGATGGTCTACAAGGGCGATGCCGACGGAATGGTATCCGGCGCGGTGCATACCACGCAGCATACCATACGGCCCGCCCTCCAATTTGTAAAGACGAAACCGGGAATTGCGGTGGTATCCTCCGTATTTTTCATGTGCCTGGAGAACCGGGTTTCCGTTTTTGGGGATTGCGCCATAAACCCCAACCCGACGGCGGAACAACTGGCGGAGATTGCGATATCCTCGGCCGCTTCGGCGGAAGCTTTTGGCATCAAGGCCAAGGTTGCCATGCTCTCCTATTCTTCAGGAAGTTCCGGAAAAGGGGAGGATGTGGACAAGGTCAGGAAGGCAACCGAGCTGATCAAGGCCAAATGCCCCGATCTTCAAATAGAGGGGCCCATACAATACGACGCCGCTGTCGATCCCTTGGTGGGCAGGAGCAAATTACCGGATTCGGAGGTCGCTGGCCAGGCGTCCGTTTTGATCTTCCCGGACCTCAATACGGGGAACAATACCTACAAGGCCGTACAGCGGGAAACAGGGGCCCTGGCCATTGGCCCCATGCTGCAGGGGCTCAACAAGCCCGTTAACGACCTGAGCCGTGGCTGCACCGTTGATGATGTTTTCAATACCGTAATAGTCACTGCCATACAGGCACAGGACAATTAAATCCATTCTATGCAGATTCTGGTCATCAATTCAGGCAGCTCTTCCATCAAGTTTCAGGTCATCCGAATGCCTTCGGAGGTCGTACTGTGCAAAGGCCTGGTGGAACGTATCGGGCTGGAAAATTCGGAAATACATTATAAAACCCCCACCTTGTCCAAATCAGAAACCCGCTCCCTTTCCGATCACCGGCAAGGTCTGCAGGCCATAACGGATATGCTTATGCACCCTGAAATAGGGGTTTTGGAGCATCCCGATGCCATTGCGGTAGTAGGGCACCGCGTTGTTCACGGTGGCAGTCGATTTGACCGACCGACCCGGATTGACGCTGAAGTTTTGGGGGAAATTGAACGCTTATCGTCCCTGGCCCCACTGCATAACCCCGCAAACGCAAAGGGCGTCCGCGTGGCTTCCGCTGTTTTTAAAAAAGCCGTCCAGGTCGCCGTGTTCGATACCGCTTTCCATCGGACGATCCCTGAAATGGCCTATAGGTACGCGGTACCCAAGGCCTTGGCGGACGAACACCAAATACGGCTCTATGGATTTCACGGTACCAGCCACAAATATGTATCCGAACGGGCCATGGAACATCTTAAAATGCCCAAGGCCAAGATGATCACCGTCCACTTGGGCAATGGTTGTAGCATGACCGCGATAAAAGGGGGCAAGAGCATGGACCATTCTTTGGGTTTCGGACCATCCAACGGTCTCATTATGGGCACCCGTAGCGGAGATATCGATCAATCCGTTATTTTTTACCTGATAGATGCCCTGGGACTTTCTTCCCAAGAAGTGAATCAAATGCTGCAAAAGCAAAGCGGCCTTTTGGGGCTTACGGGATACTCCGATCTGCGGGATATCCAAAGAGAGGCCGGGAAGGGGAACCAAGACTGCCGATTGGCCTTGGCCATGACCGCCTACCGCATTAAAAAGTACATTGGTAGTTATATTGCGGCTCTCAATGGTTTGGATGCACTGATATTTACCGCCGGCATAGGGGAGAATTCCAGCATGTTGCGGTCCATGGTATGTGCGGACATGGAAGCTCTTGGAATCGAAATAGCAGAAAAAAAGAACGATCAACGGGCACAAACCCTCCTTGAAATCCAAAAAGCGGGCAGTCGGGTCAAGATTCTGGTGATCCCGACCAATGAAGAATTGGAAATTGCAAAACAGAGCTATCAAATAATTGATCATTAGTCTTCAGAGTGGCCGACCCTTCTGAAAATGGCCCCTTGTTGTTTATGGGCCGGTACGATGAAGAGCTTACATGGACACCCCCCCCTTCTCCCAAAATGTCGGTCAAAGGGGGATGATCGGCCGAAACCGGCCGACCTCCAGTAGGGGCAGTTACTTGACGACCACCGTTACCCGGGTTCCCTTTTTGTTCTTTTCATCTTTTTTGTCAGCGGCCACAATTTTAAGTACGTAGGTCCCGGCGCTTAATTCGTGATCCTTTGGAAGGGAGATGTTCCCCTCGGATCCGATCTTAAAACCTCCGCTCTTTGGGTTTTGAAATTTTTTCTTATCCTTTCTGATGCCCAAAATTGTAAACGTGACCGAGGCATTTTTAGGCTCGATCGTCGCATTTGCACTTTTGATGGCCACCTTTTGTTTCCCCGTCAGTTTGTTGGGGGTATATCCTATGGAAATTAGTTTGGATGTTGCAGGTTTGGAAATAACCACGGTGAACGTGGTTTTTTTGGAGATGGTCTTGCCCCCTTTCGTCTTTTTGCCCTTTTTCTCCGTGGTCGTTATGGTCAAAATATAGGTCCCCGCATCCAATTTATGGTCTTTTGGGGCCGATATCTTTCCCTTGGTGTCTATCATGAAACCTCCACTTTTTGGATTTGCGAAATTCTTTTTATCCTTGGTAACTTTGGAAATTTCAAAAGTGACCGATGCATTTTTGGGGGACACAATGGCATTTTTACCACTAAAGGCCGTTTTTTGCTTACCGTCCAACTTGTTGGGGCTGTACTTTACCGAGCTTAGGTTGACCGGTATTATCGGGCCATCATCATTCTTTTTACAGGATGGGGCGACCATGGAAACGATCAATGCAAGGGACACGATTTTTAGTGCGCTTTTCATAACTTAAATTTTAAGGATTAATAGTCTTTTTATATCCTAACAACAGGCCACATTTTGTTCACCCTATTTTTTTTTTGGTAAAACTTGTCTTGGTTTTTGTGTGGAGAGGAAGACCTGCGCATACCTTAAAAAAAGTCTTTTTTGATGCTGAAAAGGATGGATCCCAGGTGGGGTTTGAAGCGGGTCCAAGGGTTCTGTCCTGCTGTTTCCCGGAAAAGAACGAAAACACTGAAGAGTTGCCGCCTAAAAGGAAATTCGGACCATGACATTGGGAGTGGTCCTTAGCGAAAATCTGTTCACCTCGCCCAGTTCCAGGGTCTGTTCATCATTGACATCGGTGACGCCGAACAGCGCATAGTTTTTGCTCAATAGGTTTTCCCTGCCGTAAAGGTTGAGTATGGAAAACCCGAAGGTGCCGGTCAACGAATCGTCCGTTTTGGACAAATTGAGTTCATAGAGTGCGGAAAAATCCAACCGATGGTACTCCGGCAGCCGGAAATTGTTGACCGTGGTATATTCGATAAACGTACTTTCGTCTTCCGTCTTGGTGCCACTTGGTTTTGAATAGGGAATACCGGTGCGATATTTCCAGCCTAGTGAAAACTGGAAGTTTTTCCATTTGTAGGAATGCGCCCAGGTGAGCGAGTGGGTAATGTCGTTGTTGCCCCTGAAGGTTTTGCCTTGATTCAGTTCTGCGAAGGAAAAGTCCGTTATGGAATAGGTATAGCCCAACCAGGTGGAGTAATCGTCCAATTTCTTTTTCATCAAAATGTCGATGCCCTTTGTGGTGCTCTTCCCCTCCGAGAAAAAATCTTCTGTAGACTCGAACCCCCTTGTAAAGGAATTTAGCCCGTCGATCCGCTTGTAATATGCATCCAGATCCAAATGCCACCCTTTTTTTATTACCAAAAACCCCAGGGAATACTGATCACTTATCAATAATGGGGAATCGGTTTCGGCGGTCAGGGCCCAGACCTGGTTTTCCAACCCAAAATCGGCCGTGGCAAATTCAATCACTTGGCTGATGGCCTGACTTTTGACTTCCGCCGAGGATTTTATCCTAAAGTGTTTGCCGATCAGCCGCTCGGCATAGAATCTAGGTTGCAGGTTCACCGATTTTAACCTGGTATAGTAATTTGCCCTTAGCCCTATGTCGAGGTACCACTTGTCGGTCCTGGTATAGTTCAATTGGCTGTATAGTCCGTGGGTGGGACTGTTTTGATTGGCGCCGGCATTGAAATCGCTATCGCCCAGGGAATAGGAGACCTGATTTGAAAAATATTGGTATCCGTTGGAGAAGGTCAGTTCGCCGTCCAGATTCCAGTCGGTGTGAAAGTTTACGCCAAATTCCTTGACGCTGTTCTCCTTGGAGATCGAACTATTTTGCTCAAAGTTTTGGTTCCTTCCATTGTATTTGAAATCGTATTCGGAATAATACAGGCGCGATTTTGATGAAAACGTATCGCTCCAGCTTCGTTCCCAGGTGGCGTTCGTACCAAAATTCTGGATGCTCAGCTTATCGCTGGAATCAACAGCAAAGTCGATATCCTTGTAAATGTAGTCCAGCTTGTTCTTGGTCAGGATATTGGAAATCGAGATACGGTCTTTTTGGGACAGTCGGAGCATGCTCTTTAAAGTGATGTCCGTGAAATAAAAGTCTTCCTTTCTCCGTGAAAATTCGGGAAGAAAAAAACTTTGGTTCTGGGTAATGCCCGTATTCTGGAACACCTTTTTGGAAAAGTTGTCGAAAGTCGGGGTGTTGATCACATCTTTTATGGACCTCCTAGCGGATAAAAGCAGTCCGAAATCTTTGGACAATGGAATTTTCAAGTACATATCGGCATGGGTCATGTTCAGGCCAAACCCACCTTCGGTCTTGACGGGCACCTCATTGTCCGTTCCAATGTCCACCACTCCGGAAACCCTGTCCCCATATTCGGGTTTGACCCCGCCTCTATAGATTCGCACCTCCTTGGTGATATAGGGATTGAAAGCGGATATCATCCCAAAAAAATGATTGGAACTGTACATTTTTATGCCATCCCAAAGAATTAGGTTTTGATCTGGGGAGCCTCCCCTGATAAATAGGCCCGACGCACTTTCGGAGGGGCTTTCGATGCCCGGGAGCAATTGTGTGTTCTGTAAGATGTCGGGTTCGGGCAGACCGGATAAAATGTCCAGATCGTTGGGATTGATCTTTATGGCGCCATCGCGTGTCTTGGTCATTCCGGAGACCAGGTACTCTTGCACCACGACTTCGTTCAACCGATAGTTTTCGGGCGTCAACCTATACATTTCGCACCGTTCGTGGTCCAGCCGCTTTACGGGCAGTTCAATGGTACGGAAGCCTATGAAGGAAATTTGGAGGGTGTCGGTTTCATCAACTTTTTCAAGCCTAAAAAAGCCTTCCGTATCCGAAACCGTTCCCTTGGTCCTTGATTTGGTCGTTATGCTCGATCCTTCCACCATATGGCCCCCAGCGCCATCCTTGATATAGCCGCATACGGTCAGGGAGCGGCTTGGCTTTACCACATAGTACCGCTCATCGATCTTGTTGATTACGATGTTCAATTGACCCTGGAGTTCCAACAGGATCTGATCTAAACCGGCCGCTTCGATATGCAGGGTGATCAATTTGTCCTGCACGGAAGTCGTCCTGTACGAAAACTTAACCGCGTATGCCCTCTCCAGATCGGCCAGGACAACGGATAGGTTTTCGTTCTCATAGTTGAAAGATCGGGTGTCTTGTGCAGCTACGACGGCAGAAAGTAGGCCGAAAAAAAGAATGAACCATGCCTTCATTTACTCTTGAGCAAGATCGATTGTGTTCCCGTTCTTTATGCTGAACGTTATTTCAAGCGATTCAAAGACGGTGCGCAGCGCCGTCTCTAGATTACGGTGGGTAAAGCTCCCGGTATATCGTTGGGTCGGGTCAACATTGTTCAATTTTATGGTAACACCATATTGTTTTTCCAATGCCCGGATCACTTGCTTTAGGGGAGTGTTGTCGAAGGTGGTCTCACCTTGTATCCAGGAGGGTTGCTGCTGCACCAGCTTCCAATCTTCAAGGACACCGTCAACGGCCCGGACGGCCTGTCCCGCGGCTATGATTTTTTGTAGACCGTTTTTTTCCACCTTTACTTTCCCCTCATAGCAGCGAATTTCAAAGATATCCCCTTCCGAGTTTACCGTAAACTGCGTTCCCAGAACGGTAACCCTGCCATTTTCGGAATCGACGGCAAACCTCGAACCTTTGTTTACCTTAAAGTAGGCTTCGCCCTCAAGAACCAGCGTTCTTTCCTCTTTCCAGTTTTTCTCTTGGTACTCGAGTTTTGACCTGGCATTCAGTACCACTTCCGAATGGTCCGGAAGGGTTATGGCCAATTTTTCACCATATCCGGTCTCATGGCCCACGGTCTGGTTAAAGAAAAATAGATATCCCATAAATAGGGCCACGGACGCGGCAACGGCATAGGGCCATTTGCGTGTGAGCCGGACTACCTTGCCTTCCCGCATCTTCTTCTCCTGTACGCCTTCGAAATTTTTCTCCTTGTTGTATGCCGGTACGTCCAAGCGATCCGTGCCTTCCAGAATAGCGGCATAGAGCTTGTAATCCTCCCTTTTCCTAAAGGCCTCCTTATCGCTTTCGGACAGGTCGCCACTTGCCCATTTTGCCAGAAAGTCTTCTGTGTTGTTGAACTTTTCCATCTCCTTACGGCTTAAATGATATCCCCTAATTTTTCACGTAGCTCCAAAAGGGCCAAGTGCATCCTTCGTTCCACCGCCTTTTGGGTAAGCCCGATTATTTCAGCGATTTCCCTATAGGTCTTTTTATCTTTTCTGCTGAGCAGGAACACCTCCCGTTGTTTCGCGGGCAGTTCCGAAATGCTACGTTGTAACTTTACCATAAATTCCTTTTCCTCGATCAGGAATTCCGGGCTTTGGCCATCGACCTGTATAGGACGCGCCCGTTGGTTGTATTTTAAAACCACCTTCCTATGGTCCACCTCGTTGTAAAAGGCATTTTGGGCCACTTTCATAACAAAGGACCTTGCCTTTTCAAAAACAACTTTTTTGCAGTTCTTCCACAGTTTGACAAACGCATCTTGGGCAATATCCTCGGCCTGTTGCATGTCGCCGCACTTGTAGTAGATAAAATTTCTGATGACTTCGGAATGATTGTCAAAGATCATCTTGAAGGTCTTCTCGTCGCAGACCGATTTTTCGTGCGCCTCTATCATTTTAATACTTCGCTTTTTCAAAACTATGTGTTAAAATGAACAATCAAAAATCAATCCAAGGTTATTTGGGCGCCAGCGTTTTTGAAAAGAACTGTTTCGCACATTGCCGACGGCACCCATGAATCAAGTTGTACAGTTTCTCCATAAAGTCGTTTGGTCGCACTCAGTACCACAACAGCCCAGTTCTGTTTTACCCTATTTTTTTTGATGGAAAATCCATATGGACTTTCCCGCCCGGTAATTTTATGGTAACGAAAAAATAGGGTGAATCCATTATTGCCTGTTATGAAAGCAAAGTAATGGTCGGCCAAAACCAGAACTAAAAATATAGGAGGCGTTTAATTAAAATTGAGAAGATGGCTTGGATAAACGATACCCTTTTGTTGTTCATTTTAATTGTTCAATCGATTGTGACCACTGCGGTTTTGCTAATGCTCTTGTTCAAGGGCGCTCTTGTTCAAAAGAGAAGGAAGGCTTCCGGTGCGGCACAAAAAAAAATTAGGGGCGAGTTAAGACTGAAGTTCAAAAATTCCGATTTTCAGGGCGATTTGACCGGCAATCTCACGAAAAGGATCTTGCACCTGATGGAAGAACAAAAAATATTCAGGGACCCTGATCTGAAATTGACGGACATGGCCTCCAAACTGGGAATTTCGGCATATCAGAACTCCCAGATCATAAAACAACGGTTCGGACAGGATTTTGGCTCCTTCATAAATACATATCGAGTTACCGAGGCTATCGCCATACTCAGGCAAGGTGCCGGGCCGGACGCTTGCGATGTGTTCTCCAAAGTGGGCTTTGGCAACGAGGCGGCGTTCAACAAAGCGTTCAAGGACCGTACCGACAGAACGCCGCAGGAGTTTATCGCGGAGGATATGGGCCCAGGGCAATAAAGGAATATTGGCGGGCCCTTGGTCCTTGCCGTTATTTGATTTGTTCCATGCCGATCTAGTAGGGAGCGGTTCTTTTTTTGGAATGGTGTGAAATCAATCGATCCGAATGGTGCCATCCTTTCCCGAGACATAGTTTTTACGTGTTTCCAGATCGGCCATCCATTGACGCACGACCAATGTTCTCCATTTGCCCGAGTTTATTTTACCATTTTTGACACGGTTCTCCCATAGCCATAACGGAGTGGGCCATAACGCATAATCTGCCCGTACCGCCTCGTACACATTTTTGGATACTCCGCTTTGGCCGTGATGTGCCATTTGCACATAATCTGCCCTTAATTCATCCGGGGCGGCAATCTGCAAAAGTTGATCGCCGCCTTTGGCCCCGAGGTCGCCCAGGAATAAAATGGACTTTAACCGGCTCTCCACCTTGAAGACCAGGGAAGAGTTGTTTATGGCGTTCTGGGTTATTGTTTCGTTTTGCGCACTTATTATTTTCAACTCTACACCTTTTCCCAGCGCAAACCTACTGCCCCTTTTTACATTGAACACGGGAATTTTGGAATCCTTGAGCACTTTGTTGTAGGCCAGCACACCTTGATAATGTCGTGGCTCGTTCTTTTTTACCCAATCCTCTCTGAGCGATGCATGTATGATTTTGTTGATTTTTATCTTTTTCCGCCCAATGATGGTAAGCAAGGTGCCGATATGATCCGAATGGGGGTGGGTAATGATCCAGGTATCGACCACCCCGCCCAGTTCCGTCAAAAATTTTTCCACCTCCATGGCAGAGGCTGTTCCACCGCCATCGACCATTACAATATTGTTATCGTACGTTTGGATGGCATAGCCCATTTGTACCTGTTGATAGAATGCCTTGAACTGCCAAAATGAAAAGCCCCCATCGGTCAATGCGGTCTTCGCTCTCGGTAATTCTTGAATGGGCTCGTTTTGCTTGCTGCATGAAATCGTGCTGAGGGCAATGATCAGTGAAAAGAATGTTCGGTACAAGTTGGCCAACTGTTTCATGGTTTTTAGCGTCTATCTGTATGGGACGGAAACCGTCGATGATGAAACCCTGTACCCGGTTCCTCAGAGGGGCAGGGGTTTGTCCATACTGTTTTGCATCACAACAGCATACATCCCGTGTACCCTATTATTTGTGGAAAAAGCCCGTTCAAAAACCGTTCGCTCCAATTTCTTTGGACAAAATGAAAAAAAATAGGGTGAAGGGACAATTGGCTGTTGTTGAATAAAAGAGCGTTTCACCAAGGGAATCTTTCGGAAATGGCGCGGTATACCGTGCAAACCGGGTTTGTTCTTGGTGAGCCCGTACAGGTGCATTGCACGATGTCCAAAGGGTAAACCCTAGTACTGAAAATGAAAAAAGTGATCGCCATTTTGATTTTGGTTTTGTTCTCCTGTAGATCGGGTAATTATTCCGTGGGTGAGGCCAATCGGAAAGAAGTACTTGTTTATTACTCCAAGGGCCCGTGTTTGGGCAAATGCCCTGTATATGATTTTTGGGTTTTTACGGATGGTTCGTTCCTGTACTGGGAAGCGGACAGGGTGAAGAAAAACAAGATGGTCAAAGGCCGTTTGACATCGGCTGAAATGGATGGTTTGGCAGCATTCTTAAAAAATCATTTGGGACAACCCACGGTTTTCAGGCGCATAAGGGACCGGCCCAAAACCATACTGAGATTTGATGAAAGGGAATTCGAATATTACGCCGCCCTGATCCAAGGCCCGTTGAAGGAGGCCAATGCCAAAATGGAAGGCCTGGTTAGAACATTGAAGGCCGATGGGCATGGACGGTGACCGCAGCGTACCCGTGTAGGGGGTGCCGTAAGGCGCTTTTAAGGGGCTTCGCCGAAGAATACGAACAAAATTTATAACAATGCACTCAGCCTTATTCTCCAGTGATGGAAGTCGATACAACACATTCTGCCCTGACCGGGGGAAACTTCTCCTCTATTATTCCAAAAGGTCTTATTTGGGGGAATGCCCCAAATTTGAACTATGGGTCTTTACAGATGGAGGGGTTTTGTACAAAGAAGTATATGCGGACAAACGGGATGGCGAAATCAGAAGCGCTCTGGTCCGGAGAGATATCGATGATCTGGCGCGGTTGCTAGAATGTAGCCTGCGATATCACATGCCGGTCAAAAAGCCGAAGGATCTGCCCATCGCCGCATCGGAACGGAACGAAAAAGAATTGGAATACCGTACCTCGACAGCGGACGACCCTTTAAGGGCAATCGATGTGAAAATAGGGCAGCTGTTGGGAAAATTGCACATCGCGGAACTGTTTCCCGAAGAAAGCTCAAGGGGAAGGCCTCCGTATCGTTTACGTCTGCGCTTCGACCCCATGGACAGATAGCATGGGGCACTGTCCAGAGTGTTGCGGGCCGAATGTCCGGGGCATCCGGCCCGACAAGCACAAGTACCCAATTCTACAGCGCGATGGGACGCCGTTCCCTGCCCAGATCGAAGGTCCAGATCGAAACCTGTCCAAACCTTCTGCGTCGGTAAGTGCCATCGTAGATCCCGATCGGGACATTGAAATTGATAAACAAACAAATCATGAAAAGAATCAAAATCATTACGGTCATTTTAGCATGGTCCGCAATTGCCACGGGAAGTGCACAGGAAAAAGGAAGCAGTGAACTGAGCCTTGGGTACGGCAGGCCAACGAGCAACGAAATTGAAAATACCCTGGGGGAGGTGTTGACCACCATTGTCAGTCTGGGTACGGTGACTTATACGGACACCGAATACACGGGGGCCGTACATGCCAAATACAAGTATGCCGTTGCGGACAATCTTCTTATCGGGGTATCCGGGGCATACGAGGAAGTGGAGGACAAAGAAAGATTTGGAGCGGATATCGTGGCGGAAAGAAAAAGCAAGATATATTCCATTGCGGTGGAGTCTGACTATAGCTGGATCAACAAGGGCTATTTCAGGGTATGTTCAGGAGTTGGATTGGGATACAGAATGGTCGATGTCAAGTCAATTTCCACCACCGCATCCGCCAACTCCAAACTCTCGGGGGAAAGGGCACATGGATTGGGTTACCACATCAATGCGATAGGTATTCGGGCCGGGAAGACGATCGGTGTTTTTGCGGAAGCGGGCTATGGCTACAAGGGAATCGTCAATGCGGGCTTGTCGATTCAGTTTTAGGACGGTTGTCCCAGGGTTCCACCGGGCGGACATGATTTCGGTCCGGTCGGAAGAAATGGTCCCGTTCTATATGGGGGATGGGGTTTTTCGCTATTCCGGCGTTTCCTATTCCCTCGGTGCCTCCGGGTCGAACCCCGTACTTTCCATGGCATCGTCCCCATCAAAATCATAGGTCCTCGGTTCTTCCGGTTCCTCTGCCTCGGGAATCTCTCCCGGTCCCGAATCATCTGTGGGCTCTAGGAGTACATCCTCGGCTTCGTTCCTTGCCTGTACTTCCAAATCGATCTCATCCAACAGTGTGCCCATCTTTTTCTTGTCCTTGATCATGGCCCAGGTCATGATCAGGCTGGTGGCGATGATCACGAACAGCAAAATGCCCGATTCGAAGGTAGCGACCTTGGCCTGGGCCGGAATGGCGTAGAACAAGAGCACCGTGATCAATCCCCTGGGGGCAATGAACAATTGGGGCAGGATATCACTTCCCACAAAAACCCGCAACAGCACAAAGCGAATGGCATAGATCGAAGCGATGATCAACAGACTGACCAGGGCCACATTCAAGCTGAACAAACTGACAATGGCAATGGTGATCCCAAAGATCACAAAGAAAAAAGTCCGCACGACAAAGGCCGTTTCCAGGGTAATGATATGCAGTTCATGATAGATTTGGTTCACCTTGTCATTTTCCAGAAAGATAGCGGTCTTCCCCGGAAAGAACAGTTTGATGTTCTTGATGACCAGACCGAAAATAAGAATGATGATCAGCGACGACAGGTGCATTTTCTTGCCGAGGGCGTAGAGCAGGAGCAACACGGCGATCAGCAAAAACAGTTTGGCCTGACTTTTTATCCGTTGAAAGACCAGGATAATGGCGTAACTGGCGACCAGGGCGATGACGATGGTAAGTACCAAGCTTCCAGCAAAACCTACCACTCCGGAGTCCTCCGCAGGGTTCAGGCCACCGATCAAAAAATAGAACATCATGATGCCCATGATATCCGAAAAGGTGCTTTCGTAAATATGAAACTCCTTTTTATCATCGGAAAGCCCACTGACACTCGGAATGATTATGGCACTGGAAAGAATGGATAGGGGAGTGGCGTACAGCCAGGCCGATTGCATGGTCATATCGGGAATGAACTGATATAGGATCAATGCCGCGACCCATGCCGAACCGACCAATCCGATCAGGGCAATGGCCATCGATTTTAAAATGGGCACCAATTTTTCACGCTTCAGTTCCAGTTCCAGGGCCGCCTCGAGCACGATCATGATCAGTCCCACGGTTCCCAAAATCTCCAGTGAGCCCTCGAAATCGGGTAGGTTGGGGACAAAATATTTTAGGACATACTGCAAAATAACGCCCAGTACGATCAACATGAGCACGGAAGGGATGTTGGTCTTCTTGGAGATGCCGTTGAACCAAAACGATAGGACTACGATGATAGAAGCCCCGATGATCACATTGTAGGAGGAAAAAAGGTCCATGGTCCGGTTGGTTTTGGGTTTGTACAAATAAATGTACTACATAAACCGCAATCATGGGGGCATTATTGTGGCCGATTGCCGATTTAGGCCTCTGTGGATGGCCTCGAACCCCATACGGGACGAGGCCCGAGAGGAGTGTGGTGGCCATGGCTGGTACATATTGCGGGAATCAATAAAAGTTGTATATTTGCGCCACTGAAAGGATATATAAAGTATTCATGAGGGGACCTACTAGTCCTCTTTTTTGTTTCTTGGAACTATGTTGAAGGAAAAGGTCGAAACGCTATTGAACGATGCGCTGGAGCAGGATGAATCGCTGTTCCTGATCGATTTTTCCGTTTCGCCGGACCATAGGATAAGTGTGGTCTTGGACGGGGATAAAGGAGTAACGGTCCAGGATTGCATAAAAATTAGCAGGGCGATCGAGCATAATTTGGATAGGGAAGAGGAAGATTTTTCCCTAGAGGTGGCCTCAGCCGGGGCAACTTCACCCTTGGTCCTGCCAAGACAGTACAGTAAGAATGTAGGACGGAAGTTGACGGTACGTACCCTGGAAGATCACTTTGAAGGCAGTCTTACCACGGTCACCGATACCGGGATCGTGTTGGAGTGGAAGGCAAGGGAGCCCAAACCGGTGGGGAAGGGCAAGGTTACCGTACAGAAAAAAAAGGAAATTGGTTTTTCCGATATCAAAGAAGCAAAAGTTATGTTGAAATTTTAATTGAAGCACCATGGAAAATATTGCGTTGATCGAATCATTCTCTGAATTCAAAGACGATAAGTTCATAGACAGGGTAACCCTAATGGCAATCCTGGAGGATGTTTTTAGGAACGCCCTGAAGAAGAAATTTGGATCGGATGAGAATTTTGATATCATCATCAACCCGGACAAGGGGGATTTGGAAATATGGAGGAACCGAATTGTAGTGGAAGATGGCGAGGTTGAAGAGCCCAACGAGGAAATATCGCTTTCGGAGGCCCGTAAGATCGAGCCCGATTTCGAGGTGGGCGAAGACGTTTCCGAGGAAGTAAAGTTGATCGATCTGGGACGAAGGGCCATTTTGGCACTGCGCCAAAACCTGATCTCCAAGATTCATGAACACGACAATACCACCATTTACAAGCAGTTCAAGGACCTGGAAGGGGAGATCTATACCGCTGAGGTGCACCATATTAGGCATAAGGCCATTATTTTGTTGGACGATGAGGGCAACGAGATCATTTTGCCCAAGGATCGGCAGATCCCTTCCGATTTTTTCAGAAAGGGCGATAATGTACGCGGCATCATCGAGAGTGTTGAACTAAAGGGAAGCAAGCCCACCATTATCATGTCGCGGAGCTCTCCCCGATTTTTGGAGCAACTGTTCTTTCAGGAAATCCCGGAAGTTTTCGACGGCCTGATCACCATTAAAAAGGCAGTGCGCATCCCGGGGGAAAAGGCCAAGGTTGCCGTAGATTCCTATGACGACCGAATTGACCCGGTAGGTGCCTGTGTGGGAATGAAGGGGTCGCGTATCCATGGTATCGTAAGGGAACTGGGCAACGAAAACATCGATGTGATCAACTGGACGGCGAACCCCCAGTTGATGGTCACCCGGGCCTTGAGCCCGGCGAGGGTTTCTTCAGTAAAGCTGAACGATGAAAAAATGACCGCCCAGGTGTACCTGAAGCCCGAGGAGGTGTCCAAGGCCATCGGGCGCGGTGGACACAATATTAGACTGGCCGGGCAACTTACGGGCTACGAGATCGACGTCTTCAGGGAAGGTGTTGAGGAAGATGTGGAGTTGACCGAATTCTCGGATGAAATCGACGCGTGGATCATTGAGGAGTTCAAGAAAATAGGAATGGACACGGCAAGGAGCATTCTGGAACAGGATGTGGAAGAACTGGTCAAACGTACCGATTTGGAAGAGGAAACAATAGCCGAAGTTGTACGCATTCTAAAAGAAGAATTGGAAGATTAGCTATATTAGCAGCGAATTAAGGAATTTACGGAATATATATTTATGGCAGAAAATGCAAAGATAAGGCTTAACAAGGTCCTCAGGGAACTTAATATTTCGTTGGACAGGGCGGTGGATTATCTTGCATCCAAAGGTTACAGTGTTGAAGCAAGGCCCACGACCAAGATTTCCGATGAGGTATACCATGTGCTCCAGGATGAGTTCCAGACCGATATGAGCAAAAGGGTTGCATCACAGGAGGTGGGCGAGGAAAAGCGCAAGGAAAAGGAGGCCATAAGAATACAGCTTGAACAGGAGCAGGAGGACAAGCGCCTGGAAAGGGAAAAAAGGGCCGCCGCTTCTGAAAAGGTGATCAAGGCCAAGGCGGAGCTGTCCGGACCAAAAAAGGTCGGAAAGATCGATCTCGATACCGGAAAAAAAGCAAAGGAACCTGCTGAGGAGATAGCGGGCCCAGCAGAGGAAAAACCAGATGGAGAACCTGAATCCAAAACGGTCGAATCCAAAGAAACAAAGGTCGTAAAGGAGGTTGTGCCGGCCACGGCCCAAGAGGAAAAATCGCCGGAGGCAGAAAAATTGACCACCCAGTACAAGAAATTGACCGGGCCAAAGATCATGGGCGACAAGATCGATTTGGCCAAGTTTGAAAAACCAAAGAAGAAGAAGGAGGATCCACCAAAATCCAACGAAGGCGCCTCGACCGATAGAAAGAAAAGGAGAAAGCGCATTGTCAGCAGCTCCGGAGGGGACAACAAGGGAAGAAGCGGAGCCGCTCGAAAAGGGGTTGGACAGCGTTTTGGAGCTCCCAAAGTAGAGCCTTCCGAAGAAGATGTGCAAAAACAGGTTCGGGAAACCCTGGAGAAATTACAGGGAAAATCAAAAAAGGGCAAGGGGGCCAAATACCGAAGGGATAAAAGGGACCAGCACCGTCAGCAGACGGAGAAAGACCTGGAACAACAAGAACTTGAAAACAAGATTCTAAAGGTAACCGAGTTCGTTACCGCGAGCGAGGTGGCTACCATGATGAACGTTTCCACAACGGAAATTATTTCGGCCTGTATGTCATTGGGCATGATGGTAACGATGAACCAGCGTTTGGATGCGGAAACCCTATCCATCGTCGCGGATGAATTTGGCTATGAGGTCGAGTTCGTGACCGCCGAGATCGATGAAGCCATAGAGGAAGCGGCCGATGCCCCTGAGGATTTGAAACCAAGGGCGCCGATCGTAACGGTTATGGGACACGTCGACCACGGAAAGACCTCCTTTCTGGATTACGTTAGGGAGGCCAACGTAATTGCCGGTGAGAGCGGGGGCATCACCCAGCACATAGGGGCCTATGGTGTTACCCTTGAAGACGGACAAAAGATTACTTTCCTCGATACACCGGGCCACGAAGCCTTTACCGCAATGCGGGCCAGGGGTGCACAGATCACCGATATAGCGGTTATTGTTATCGCGGCGGATGACGACATCATGCCACAGACCAAAGAAGCCATCAGCCATGCCCAAGCGGCCGGTGTTCCCATGGTTTTCGCAATAAATAAGATAGACCGACCGACCGCGAACCCGGATAAGATCAAGGAAGGCCTCGCCAACATGAATCTTTTGGTAGAGGACTGGGGCGGAAAAATACAATCTCACGATATCTCGGCAAAAACCGGGGAAGGTGTAAAGGAACTATTGGAAAAAGTACTGTTGGAGGCGGAGTTGTTGGAGCTGAAGGCCAATCCGGACAAACTGGCCTCCGGCACCGTGGTGGAAGCCTACCTGGACAAGGGCCGCGGCTATGTGTCCACGATTTTGGTACAGGCCGGGACACTGCGAATAGGCGATTATGTGCTTGCCGGAACCCATAGCGGAAAGGTAAAGGCCATGCAGGACGAACGCGGGAAGGAAGTGGCCCAGGCGACCCCTGCGACCCCCGTATCTATTCTGGGGTTGGCCGGTGCACCTCAGGCAGGTGATAAATTCAATGTCCTTGCCGATGAGCGTGAGGCAAAACAGATCGCTTCCAAAAGGGCACAGCTCTTCCGGGAACAATCGGTTCGAACACAACGCCATATTACCTTGGACGAAATAGGACGCCGTATAGCACTTGGAGACTTTAAAGAACTGAACATCATCCTGAAAGGGGATGTGGATGGTTCCGTGGAAGCCTTGACTGATTCGTTCCAGAAACTGTCGACCGCTGAGATCCAGGTAAACATTATCCATAAAGGGGTCGGGGCGATCACCGAATCGGATGTGCTGTTGGCCTCTGCCTCGGATGCGATCATTATCGGGTTCAATGTGCGGCCTATGGGCAACGCCAAGATGATAGCTGAAAAAGAGGAGATCGACATCAGGATGTACTCCATTATCTATGATGCCATCAACGACCTTAAGGATGCGATGGAAGGCATGCTGTCCCCAGAGATCAAAGAGGAAATTACGGGTACGGCAGAGATCAGGGAGACCTTCAAGATTTCAAAGGTGGGTACCATTGCGGGCTGTATGGTCACCAGTGGCAAGATTTTCAGAAACTCCGGCATTCGCCTGATCCGCGACGGAGTGGTGGTGTTCACGGGAGAACTTACCTCGTTGAAACGATTTAAGGACGATGTGAAGGAAGTTGCGAAAGGCTACGATTGTGGATTGCAGGTCAAGAATTACAACGACATCAACGAAGGGGATATCGTAGAGGCCTTCCAGGAGGTGGCGGTCAAAAAGAAATTAAAATAAGCGTTGTGAAAACAAGGAAATAAAAAAATCGGCCTATTTGGTCGATTTTTTTGGTTTCAGTAACATGGCATCCGGGTATTTTTGGCGCACTTCATTGAACTTGCGCTCCGCCTCGAGCCTGGTTTTGAACCGGCCGATACGGACCCTATATGTAGGGCGGTCGAAATCTATTTTTGAGGGCATCAAGGGGAAGTCTACCTCCACTTCAGATTTGATTCGCTCTGCCTTTTCAAGAGAGCCAAAACCTACCTGTATCCGGTAATAATCCAAGTTTTCATTTGCGGATTTATATACCCTCAACAACTCCGATATTTTTTGGTCTTGCTGAATGTTTATCTGACCGTTCTGTGCCTGTGAAAAAGTTACGCCCAATGCCGTAACCATAAGATATACAAGTGTTTTCATATTTACCGGTCCATAAGGTTAATGTGTGTGGTGCAAAAGTAATTTTTTAAGGATTACCTTAAAATAAATCTTCATTATTTAGAACTGTTATAAATTAGAAATTATCAATACGTTAAGATTTTCCAAATAAAGTCTATGTCGTATTTTTGCCTTCAATTTAAGGGGCGATGCCTGGGTTGACATCCCAGCTGAATACAGTAAATATCGTGCCACGATTTCGACAGAAATATTCTTAATATGAAAAAGGTTTTATACCGCGACCAACTAGCCAGCTTTTTAGGTGTCAGTCTGTTAGTTTTTCTACTCTTTTCCACCTCCCTTATCGCCCAAGAAGAAACCGTTGTTGAACAGGCGGCGACCGCTGTTGAGGGAACCGGTGGCGATGCTGCAAAGGGCAAATCGCTTTTCAACCAAAATTGTGCCGCTTGCCACGCCCTGAACCGTAAAATGACGGGACCAGCATTGGCCAATGTGGAGTCGCGCTTGGCAGAGGATGAAGGTTTGGACAAGGAATGGCTGTACACTTGGATCAGGAACAGTCCTGGAATGATCAAGTCGGGTGATGCCTATGCCGTTAAGATCTACGCAGAGTACAACCAAGCGGCAATGACCGCTTTTCCCACTCTTTCCGATGCCGATATCGATGATATTTTGGCCTATACGACGGCCGAACCCGCTGCTGCCCCGGCCACAGCTACCAACGTCGCATCAATGGAAGGTGCATCTGCATCCCCTGGAATATCCAACAATGTCATCCTAGGGGCCCTGGCCCTTGTCTTTGCCCTCTTGGTATTTATGCTGTTCTCCGTAAATAGGACCTTGCGTCGCGTTATGGAGGCCAATGGGGTCGATGTTGAAAAAGAACGCCCAGCTGGCCTGCCCATTTGGAAGGCCTTTGCCAAAAATCAATTTTTGGTTCTTGTAACGGCCATTTTTCTTTTGTTGGGCAGTGGATATTTTGCCTATGGATGGATGATGCAAGTAGGGGTCGATCAAGGGTATGCGCCCATTCAGCCGATCCATTATTCGCACAAGATCCATGCCGGGGACAATAAGATAGAATGTAAATATTGCCACGCTTCGGCAAGGGTTTCAAAAACATCCGGAATCCCTTCCCTGAACGTTTGTATGAACTGCCACAAATCGATCTACGAATACAAGGGCAACCCGGAAGGGCCTTCGCCAGAGGACTTGGCCAACGGGTACACCAACGAATTCTACACGGGCGAGATAAAAAAACTGTACCAAGCCGTGGGTTGGGACGAAGAGAACCAGAAGTATACCGGTGAGAGCCAACCTGTGGAATGGGTTCGCGTACACAACCTTCCCGATTTTGCATATTTCAACCATTCCCAACATGTATCGGTCGCCGGTATCGAATGCCAGACCTGTCATGGCCCTGTGGAGGAAATGGAAGTGGTGTACCAGTATTCCTCTTTGACCATGGGCTGGTGCGTTAATTGCCATAGGGAGACCAATATCAAGGTAGAGGGCAACGAATACTACGAAAAAATTCACGCGGAACTTTCCAAGAAATATGGGGTTGAGACCCTTACCGCTGCCCAAATGGGCGGACTGGAGTGTGGAAAGTGCCACTATTAATCAGAACGAAAAGCAGCTAAATACAGAAATAACGTATGGCATCAAACAAAAAATATTGGAAAAACGAGGCGGAGTTAAACCCCAACGATTCCATTGTTGAGACGCTAAGACAGAACGAATTTGCTGAGGAAATACCTGTTGATGAATTTTTGGGCGATAAGGAAACCTTGGCGTCGACCAACACCAATAGAAGGGATTTCCTAAAGTACGTTGGTTTCAGCACCGCGGCCGCTTCCTTGGCCGCCTGTGAAGGTCCGGTCAGAAAATCCATTCCCTATGTAGTGCAGCCCGACCGTATCGTTCCCGGAGTGGCCGACTACTACGCCACCACTATTGCGAACGGCTTCGATTTTGCCAGCATTCTGGTCAAGACCAGGGAAGGGAGACCGATAAAAATTGAGAACAATACCGACGCCAAGGTTGGCGGAGGTGGCAATGCCAGGGTGCAGGCCTCGGTGCTGGGTTTGTACGACAGTACCCGATTACAGGGGCCCATAGCCAATGGGGAGCCTGTTGAATGGCAGGCATTGGATACGGCCGTGACATCTCAATTGGGCTCGGGAAAGCAGATCGCATTGTTGACGCAGACCTATGCCAGTCCATCGATGTCCAGGCTGATCGCCGAGTTCAAGGCCAAATACGACAATGTCAACCACGTTACTTACGATGCCATTTCAGAGGATGCCGCCCTTACGGCCTTTGAAGCGCGCTATGGGGAAAGGGCCTTGGCGGATTACGATTTTGAAAAAGCGGATATCATCGTCTCCTTTGGGGCCGATTTTCTATCCGATTGGCAAGGGGGCGGTTACGATAGCGGTTATGCCAAGGGAAGGGTCCCAAAAAACGGTAAAATGTCCCGGCATATACAATTCGAGGCCAATATGTCATTGACCGGGGCAAATGCCGATAAACGAATTGCAATTCCACCTTCTTCCCAAATGATCGCCTTGGCCAATTTATATGCCAAACTCAATGGGACAAGTGCAGGGGGCGAACTTAACGAAGATGTGGTCCGTGCGATCGACAATGTCGTTGAGCAAATAAGAAAGAACAAAAGTGGCGCGGTAGTGGTCGCGGGCATAGATGATGTCAATGCCCAGGCGGTCGTACTGGCCATCAATGAAATGTTGGGGAGCAAGGCCTTCGATACCAAGGCGCCCAAATACGTACGTCAAGGAAGCGACAAGGCGGTCAATGCCCTAATTGCCGATATGAAATCGGGCAAGGTAGGTACGTTGGTCATGGACGGGGTGAACCCCATGTACAGTCTGCCGAATGCGGCCGATTTTGCGGAGGGCCTTCAAAATGTCGGCCTTTCGGTCCTATTTTCCACCAATTATAACGAAACTGCCGAAGTGGCGCAATTTACGGCCGCTGCGAACCATTATCTGGAATCATGGGGCGATACGCAAATCAAAAAAGGGCACTACAGTTTGGCCCAGCCCGCCATCAGGGAACTTTTTGATACCCGTCAATTGCAAACCTCCCTGTTGAAATGGATGGGGAGCGATAAAAGCTACTACGAATATATTAAAGAGACCTGGAGCACTTTTGTTTTGAACGGAAGCGATTGGAACAAGGCCCTTCAGGATGGGGTGTTTACAGCTTCCGATGACCTTATGGTAACCGGAACGTCCACCGATGGGCAGGCCGACCCCGTAATGGCCGTTGCGGGAGCTGACAAGGAAAGTGAAGGTCAAATGGTGGATGGGGAGGCCGCTCCACTATCGGCCATTTCCATAGATTCAGCCGTGCACAGTCTGGCCAATGCCAGCATTGCCGGAATGGAACTTACGCTGTATTCCAAGGTGGGTATGGGCGATGGCCGACAGGCCAATAACCCATGGTTGCAGGAATTCCCAGATCCCATTACCCGGGTAACTTGGGACAATTACGTGACCGTTTCCAAGAGCGATGCCGAAAACCTTGGCTTGATCAATGAAAATGTGGCCAATGGCGGCCTTGACGGAAGCTATGCCAAGATAACGGTCAATGGAGTGGCCCTGGACAATGTTCCCGTAATCGTGCAGCCGGGTCAGGCAAAAAATTCACTGGGCCTCTCTTTTGGATTTGGCAAAAAGGTGGGCATGAAGACCGAGATGCAGACCGGGGTGAACGCCTTTCCACTATATCAGGATTTTAAAAGCATACAGGCCGTTACCATTGAGAAAGCTACGGGAATGCATGAGTTTGCGTGCGTCCAGTTGCACAAAACATTGATGGGAAGGGGCGATATTATCAAGGAGACCAATTTAGAGATCTTCAATACCAAGGACCATTCGGAATGGAACCATGTTCCCCAGGTGTCCTTGAACCATCAAGAAGTGCCCGCGACAACCGTGGACCTTTGGGACAGCTTTGACCGTTCCATCGGACATCACTTCAATATGTCGATCGATCTGAACGCCTGTACCGGTTGCGGTGCCTGTGTCATTGCCTGTCATGCGGAGAACAATGTTCCCGTGGTAGGAAAGGAAGAGGTAAGAAAGTCAAGGGATATGCACTGGTTGCGTATCGATCGATACTATTCCTCAGAGGATACCTTTGAAGGGGACAATACCAAAAAAGATGAATTCGACGGCCTGTCCGGGGACAAGGGTTCCTTGGGCGGATTTGGGGAATTGGAAGATCCATCCGCCAATCCGCAGGTGGCCTTCCAGCCGGTCATGTGCCAGCATTGCAACCATGCACCCTGTGAAACGGTCTGTCCCGTGGCGGCAACCTCACACAGTAGGCAAGGTCAGAACCACATGGCATACAACAGATGTGTGGGCACCAGATACTGTGCCAACAACTGTCCGTACAAAGTACGCCGGTTCAACTGGTTCCTGTACAACAACAACGATGAGTTCGACTACTACATGAACAACGATTTGGGCAAAATGGTACTTAACCCCGATGTGAACGTGCGTTCACGGGGCGTCATCGAAAAATGCTCCATGTGCATCCAAAAAACACAGAAAACGATTTTGGACGCAAAACGCGATGGACGTGTCATCAAAGACGGCGAGTTCCAGACTGCCTGTTCCGCTGCCTGTAGTAACGGAGCCATTGTTTTTGGGGACGTGAACGATACGGAAAGTGAGATTGCCGAGTTGGCCGGGAACGACCGCATGTACCATCTGTTGGAGCATGTGGGGACCAAGCCCAACGTCTTTTATCAGGTAAAAGTGAGGAATACCAAAGAAGCATAAACCATACAACGAGTAAAGTAACTATAATAGAGATCTATGGCGTCGCATTACGAAGCACCTATTCGAAGACCCTTAGTAGTTGGGGACAAAGGCTATCACGAGGTAACCGTGGACATTGCCGCTCCCGTGGAGGGCAGGGCCAATAAGCACTGGTGGATTGTTTTTTCCATAGCCTTAGCGGCATTTCTTTGGGGTGTGGGTTCTATCATATACACCATCTCCACAGGTATTGGTACCTGGGGGCTGAACAAAACCGTTAACTGGGCCTGGGACATTACCAACTTTGTATGGTGGGTGGGGATTGGTCATGCAGGGACTTTGATTTCCGCCGTATTGCTACTTTTCCGCCAAAAATGGAGAATGGCCATCAACCGTTCGGCCGAGGCAATGACCATCTTTTCGGTGATTCAGGCAGGCCTGTTCCCGATCATCCACATGGGCCGCCCATGGTTGGCCTATTGGGTACTTCCCATTCCCAACCAGTTTGGATCGCTCTGGGTCAACTTCAATTCCCCATTACTTTGGGACGTTTTTGCGATATCGACCTATCTTTCCGTATCCTTGGTGTTCTGGTGGACAGGTTTGCTGCCCGATTTTGCCATGATCCGTGACAGGGCGGTATTGCCCTTTCAGAAAAAAATATACAGTTTGTTGAGTTTTGGTTGGAGCGGGCGTGCCAAGGACTGGCAGCGCTTCGAGGAAGTTTCCTTGGTCCTGGCCGGTCTGGCCACCCCTTTGGTACTTTCGGTGCACACCATCGTATCCTTCGACTTTGCGACTTCGGTAATTCCGGGATGGCATACCACGATATTTCCGCCCTACTTTGTTGCCGGGGCCATTTTCTCCGGTTTTGCCATGGTGAACACGCTCTTGATCATTATGCGCAAGGTATGTAATTTGGAGGCGTATATTACCGTACAGCACATTGAATTGATGAACATTGTCATCATGATTACCGGCTCCATTGTGGGTTGTGCCTATATCACGGAACTGTTCATGGCCTGGTATTCCGGGGTGGAGTATGAGCAGTATGCCTTTTTGAACAGGGCCACGGGACCCTATTGGTGGGCCTATTGGGCCATGATGTCCTGTAACGTGTTCTCCCCACAGTTTATGTGGTTCAAAAAATTGCGTACCAGTATCATGTTCTCCTTCTTTATTTCGATCATCGTAAATATAGGAATGTGGTTCGAACGCTTTGTGATCATCGTTACCTCCTTGCACCGGGACTACCTCCCCTCGTCATGGACGATGTTTTCCCCGTCCTATGTCGATATTGGGATATTCATCGGTACCATCGGCTTCTTTTTTGTTTTGTTCTTGTTGTACGCCAGAACCTTTCCGGTAATTGCACAGGCTGAGGTGAAATCGATTTTGAAATCCTCTGGGGAACGGTACAAGAAATTGAGGGATGCCGGCCAGCCCTTGTATCAAATTAGGAAGACCGCCCCGGCAGCGGAAGCCACTGTTGCCCATGTGGAAGGTGTAGCCGAGGCCATAGAGGAAAAATCTGCGGTGGTGGAAGCCCCAAGTAAGGATGTTTCCAGTTTGTTGGAGTCCATAGGTACCTTCGATGCCGCTACGGAAACCGCCGATGATCTGAAAAATGTCAAGGGAATTGGCCCGAAAATGGAAAAGACCCTGAACCAAATTGGGATATTCACCTTTGCCCAGGTAAGCAGGATGACCAAAAGGGAATACGATTTGCTGGATTCCATCACCGGTGCGTTCCCTGGAAGGGCACAACGCGATGATTGGGCCGGACAGGCAAAACAGTTAAACGATAAAAAGTAATTATGTCAGCTAGCAAAGTGATACAAGCATATTACGACGACGACGACGTGCTGATGCATGCCGTCAAAACAGTAAAAGCGGCCAAGCACCATATCGAAGAAGTATATTGCCCCTTTCCCGTACACGGACTGGACAAGGCAATGGGGCTGGCACCCACGAGGATTGCCATTACCTCCTTTCTTTACGGACTGGTGGGGTTGGCGGTCTCCATTGTGATGATGGACTATATCATGATCCAGGATTGGCCACAGGATATTGGGGGCAAACCGAGCTTTAGCTATATCGAGAACATGCCGGCTTTCGTGCCCATCATGTTCGAGCTGACCGTATTTTTCGCTGCGCACCTGATGGTGATCACTTTTTATTTGAGAAGTAGGTTGTGGCCTTTCAAAAAGGCGGAAAACCCGGATGTGCGAACAACCGACGATCACTTTTTGATGGAAATCGAAATCCATGATAATGAAAAGGAATTAAAGGACCTATTATCGGATACGGGAGCAGTAGAGATAAATGTATCAGAAAAAAACAGTCATTGAATATGAACAGTTTTGTAAAAGTAGGAATCGTATTGGGAATGGTGGTGGTGTTCGCCGCCTGTGCCGACAAGAGCAGGCCCAACTATCAATACATGCCCAACATGTACGAACCGGTAGGCTATGAGACCTATCAAAAAGTTGAATTCCTTCCCAATGGGCAAGAGGCCATGTTACCGGCCGAAAATACCATTCCAAGAGGTTGGATGCCCTATGGGTTGGAGAATACTCCGGAAGGAAAGGAACTGGCCCGGTTGAACCCCAGTCCATTGGATTCGCTACAAACCGAAGAGAACTTGGTCGTTGGGGCAGAGCTCTATGCCATATACTGTGCGATCTGCCATGGTTCCAAAGGAGATGGTCAGGGTACCTTGGTGAAACGGGAGAAAATATTGGGCGTGCCCAGCTATGCCGATGCAGCACGTGATATTACCGTGGGTACGAGCTACCATGCCATGCAGCACGGTTTGAACTCCATGGGGTCCTATGCCTCGCAGATGAACAATCATGAAATGTGGCAGGTTTCCGAATATGTGATGAAACTGAAACAAGACTTAACAAAATAAGACATAGACCATATGTACACGTTTTCAAACAGATTAAAAATAGCCTCCTTTATTTTAATGGCCGTGGGGCTTTTGGGGATAGGGATAGGCTTTGTTTCGGCTCCGGGTACCGTTGAAGAGGCCAAGGCCATGATAGCGCAGCACGGCGATGGCCATGGAGCGGCAGAGGGACACGATGCGGTGGCCACGGATCACGGGGAAGGGCACGATGCGTCGCACGATGAGCACCTATTGCACCAATTACAGAACAAACCTTGGGCCGCTCTGTACGTAGCCGCTTTCTTTTTCTTTATGATCGCTTTGGGCGTATTGGCGTTTTACGCCGTACAGCGGGCCGCTCAGGCCGGTTGGTCGCCTTTGTTGTTCCGGGTAATGGAGGGGATTACCGCATACATCGTACCCGGGGGGATTATTGTTTTCGTCATTTTGGTCTTGTCCGTGATGCATATGAACCATCTGTTCGTTTGGATGGATGCCGATGTGGTCGCCCATGATAAATTGTTACAGGGAAAGGCGGGTTTCCTGAATCCGACCTTCTTTTTGGTCCGCGCCGTTATTTTCTTGGGCGGATGGATCCTGTATCGTGAGTACTCCAGGAAGCTGTCCTTAAGACAGGATGAGTCCGATGACAATGCCAGCTTTAAAATGAACTTCCGGATTTCCGCTGCCTTTTTGGTGTTCTACCTCATTTCAGAATCGATGATGTCCTGGGATTGGATCATGAGCGTCGACCCGCATTGGTTCAGCACCCTTTTCGGATGGTATGTGTTTGCCAGTATGTTCGTTTCGGGGATTACCGTGATCGCCATGGTGACCATCTATCTGAAATCCAAGGGGTATTTGGAAGAGGTAAACGACAGCCACATCCACGATTTGGCAAAATTCATGTTCGGCATCAGTATCTTCTGGACCTATCTGTGGTTTTCCCAGTTTATGTTGATCTGGTATTCCAATATTCCCGAGGAAGTTACCTATTACGTGACCCGGATAGCCGATTACAGGCTGCCCTTCTTCGGTATGGTGGCCATGAACTTCCTGTTTCCCGTCCTATTGTTGATGAACAGCGATTACAAGAGAATCAATTGGTTCGTGATCATGGCCGGCCTGGTCATTTTGGCGGGACACTATTTGGATATTTTCAACATGATCATGCCATCAACGGTGGGCGATCAATGGTACATTGGTATTCCTGAAGTGGGAGCAGTGCTATTCTTCTTGGGGTTGTTCATTTTCTGGGTTTTCCGGGCACTGTCCACAGTTCCCCTTCAACCCAAACGCAATCCGTTTATCGAAGAGAGTAAGCATTTTCATTATTAATAAGTTTTAACGTATAACAGTAAACCATACGATGACTACATTACTGATATTTATTGTTCTTGTGTTGGTGTTCATTGCGATTTGGCAGATGACCAGGATATTTGAACTATCACAGCTCAAAACGGAAAACTCCCAAATAGCAAACGACGCCGACAACAGGAACAACGGCTATATGATGTTCGCCTTTTTGATTTTTATCTATGGCATCACCATTTTCAGTTTTTGGAAGTATACCAAGGTTTTGTTGCCCGAATCCTCCTCGGCCCATGGTGCGGACTATGATTACCTAATGCTCGTATCGTTTGTGATCATCTTCATTGTGCAGACCATCACCCAGGCGCTATTGCATTATTTTGGGTACAAGTACCGCGGGGAAACAGGAAAAAAAGCGCTGTTTTATGCCGATAACGATCGTTTGGAATTTATATGGACCATCATTCCCGTTGTTGTCTTGGCCGGTCTGATCCTTTGGGGATTGTACACCTGGACAGATATCATGGATGTGAACGATGAGGACGATCCCTTGGTTGTGGAATTGTACGCACAGCAGTTTAACTGGACCGCTAGATATGGCGGGGCCGATAATGTATTGGGGGCCGCCAATGTAAGGATGATCGATATCGATCGGGCGAATGTATTGGGATTGGATGAATCCGATTCCTATGCCACCGACGATATCATTGTAAAGGAACTGCACCTTCCGGTCGGAAGAAAGGTGAATTTCAAAATGCGTTCCCAAGATGTGCTCCACTCCGCCTACATGCCGCATTTTAGGGCACAGATGAACTGTGTTCCCGGAATGACCACCGAATTTTCCTTTACGCCCATAAAGACAACTGCCGAAATACGGCAAGACCCGGATGTGATCGATAAGGTAAAGCGCACCAACGCCATACGCGCAGAAAGGGCCGCCAATGGGGAGGACAATTCCGATCCTTGGGAGTATGACTACATCCTCTTGTGCAATAAGATATGTGGAAAGTCGCACTACAATATGCAAATGAAGATCATTGTGGAAACCCAGGAGGAGTACGATGCGTGGATGGTGCAACAACAATCGTTTGGCCAGACCATGGCGGCACAGTAAAAAGGCTATTAAAGAATTAATATAAAATTATTAAGTTATGTCAGCAGGACACGAACACGGAGATGATCACGGACATGATGATGGACACCACCACCACAAGGAGACCTTCGTAACGAAATACATCTTTAGTCAAGATCATAAAATGATCTCTAAGCAGTACTTGATCACAGGTCTGATCATGGGCTTTGTGGGTATCGCCATGTCATTGATGTTCAGGATGCAGCTGGCCTGGCCCGGAGAGTCCTTTCCCATTTTTGAGGCCCTATTGGGCAAATGGGCCCCCGATGGGGTAATGGATGCCGATATGTATCTGGCCCTGGTCACCATCCACGGTACGATCATGGTGTTTTTCGTGCTTACCGCTGGTCTGAGCGGTACCTTCAGTAACCTGTTGATCCCGTTACAGATCGGTGCACGGGACATGGCCTCTGGATTCTTGAATATGCTCTCCTACTGGATGTTCTTTCTGTCCAGTGTTATCATGGTCATTTCCCTTTTTGTGGAAGCGGGCCCGGCCTCTGCCGGATGGACCATCTATCCTCCTCTGAGCGCCCTGCCCATGGCACAGGCCGGTTCGGGAATGGGAATGACACTTTGGTTGGTCTCCATGGCGATTTTTATCGCCTCCTCCCTTTTGGGATCGTTGAACTACATCGTCACCGTGATCAACCTAAGGACCAAAGGGATGTCGATGACCCGATTGCCACTGACCATTTGGGCATTTTTGATAACCGCCATCATTGGGGTCATTTCGTTCCCAGTGCTATTGTCCGCGGCATTGCTGTTGATTATGGATAGAAGCTTCGGTACCTCTTTCTTCTTATCCGATATATTTATCCAGGGAGAGGTATTGCATTACCAGGGAGGTTCCCCGGTACTGTACGAGCACTTGTTCTGGTTCCTGGGCCACCCTGAGGTATATATCGTATTGTTGCCCGCTTTGGGGATTACCTCCGAGGTAATGTCCACCAATGCGCGTAAGCCCATCTTTGGATACCGTGCCATGGTCGCTTCCATTATGGCGATTGCCTTCTTATCGACCATTGTGTGGGGGCACCATATGTTCATTTCCGGAATGAACCCGTTCCTCGGCTCGGTATTTACCTTTACCACCCTATTGATCGCTATCCCCTCTGCCGTAAAGGCCTTTAACTATATCACCACCCTTTGGAAGGGAAATCTGCAGTTCAACCCAGCCATGTTGTTTTCCATAGGTTTGGTGTCGACCTTTATCACGGGCGGGCTCACGGGGATCATTCTGGGCGACAGTACCTTGGACATCAATGTTCACGACACCTATTTTGTGGTGGCACACTTCCATTTGGTGATGGGCATTTCTGCGCTCTACGGTCTTTTTGCAGGGGTGTACCATTGGTTCCCGAAAATGTTCGAGGGCAAGATGATGAACAAAAATTTAGGCTATGTGCACTTTTGGGTAACGGCCGTCTGTGCCTATGGCGTATTTTTCCCCATGCACTTTGTGGGGATGGCCGGGGTACCGAGACGTTACTATCAAAATACGAACTTCCCGATGTTTGATGAATTGACCGATGTCCAAATATTGATGACCGTTTTTGCCTTGATCGCCGGCCTTGCGCAATTGGTGTTCCTGTACAATTTTATCAGCAGTATCTTTTATGGTAAGAAAGGCCCCAAAAACCCTTGGAAATCGAATACCCTGGAATGGACCGCCGAGATGAAGCATATACACGGAAACTGGGATGGACCCATACCCCACGTACATCGTTGGGCCTATGATTACAGTAAGGTCGATGAAAATGGGGAATACATTATACCCGGACAGGATTTTGTCCCACAGACGGTTCCCTTGCAAGAAGATGAGGAGGAACTGCAACATTAACACTAAACTGACCCAGATAAAAATGCCCGACCTACAGAGTTGGGCATTTTTTTTGATAGGTATTAAATAGATAATGAATATATTTAAATGAAATAAGGCCCCATACCACTAGAGAGGGCCCTTAGGGTCTTTTCCAATAAAAGTGGTCCGATCAGCGTTAGCATGTTGGACACCTTTGATAAACAAGAACACGAGATGAAAAAATTAATGCTATTTATGGCCCTGGCCATCTGTTTCCAGACCCATGCCCAGCGCAAACCAAAGATTAAGGGAAATAGAAGTGTTGTAGAGGTCCGGGAAGATTTACCGCCGTTCAATGCCATTGAACTAATGGATGACCTGGAAATTTTTCTGCAAAAATCCCACAGCGAGGGCTACGAGGTCGAGGCCGATGACAATTTGATCGACGTCCTTAAGTTCAAGGTAGAGGACAGTACCTTGTACATCAGTTCCTTCTACAAAATTACGGGGAAAAAGAAACTGGAGATAACGATCAACTACACGGAGATACGGTCCATTACGGCACGGGATGGGGAAATTCAAATGAAGGACGTGCTGCATTCCGACGAACTGCAGGTGAAAACATTTGGATCGTCAAGGCTGGTTTTGAACGCAACCGCCGAAATTATGAGCATTGCTATGGAAGGCATGAGTTCTGGGGATTTTAACCTGGCTTCGGACTCCCTGAACATTGCATTAAAGGACAGGACGGATGCCAGGGTGTATTCCGTTGGGGAGAGCCATACCATCCATATGTACAAAAATGCCTCGGCCAAATTGGAAGGTACCGCAGATGTTCTAACGGTAAATTTGTTCGAAAGCGCAAACCTTAAAGGAGAAAGACTGGAGGCCGTACGTGTTTTGGCTACCTTACGGGACTCTCCCAGTGCCAAAGTCTATGCCAGTGAAGCGTTTGACCTTTCGGCAAGCGGATCTTCAAAGACCTATCTCTACGGAGACCCTGAAATTACCTTGACCGACTTTCTGGACACGGCCCAATTGCATAAGGAAATACAGTGAGCGCCTAACGGGCGATGGGAGGGCTCATACAACTGTCGGGAATGCCAAAACCTTCCACAAGGACACCTATATGTGGCCTCAGTTCGGTGCAGAGCCGCTCTACCCTTTGCCGTATGGCCTTCGATTTGGTACCACCGATATAGCCTTGTTCCAGGAACCACTCCGCATCTTTTCGAATGGCGTGAAGGGCATAGAGCGTTCCCAGCTTTTGGAACAGGAGCCTGTTCTTTTCATCGGCAATGCTCTCTGTGAAATCAATAAAGGTTTTGTAGGCCAATTCAATGCTGTAGGCCTTGCCCAGTGCCAATAGATGGGTCTGTACCTTTAGAAATGCCTGGTAAGAGGGGATCCCCTTTTTAATGTACCCCCTGATCCGCATGGCCAACGTATAGGTCAACCTCCTGGTGCGGTAGTTGAGGGCGTGTTTGTGGAACTTGGGATTGTACAGGTGTTCCTTGTCCACCTTGTTGGAATAAACGGGATTGATGGTGGTCAATCTGTCGTTCAATTGGGAACCCAATAACTTCAATACCGATAAAAACCCCGCGCTGTTGAACTCGGCCTTGAAATCGGAGAGGATCCCTTTTGCCGCCAATTGGAGCAGTACATTGTTGTCTCCTTCGAAAGTGGTGAAGATATCGACATCACCCTTGAGGTCGGCGATCCGGTTTTCGATCAGGTAGCCCTTGCCACCACAGGCTTCCCGGCATTCTTGGATGGCATCATTGGCGTACCAGGTAATGACCGACTTCAAACCAGCTACCTGGGTCTCGATCTTTCGCTTATCGGGTTGGCCGGCATCGCAATATACTTCCATCATCTTGTCCAATGTGGCGTGGTATACATAAGCACTGGCCACTAGGGGGGTCAACCGCAATTGGTGGCTGGGGTAGTCCATCAGCAGATCCTCCTGTACCTTGATGCTATCGTTGAACTGCCTTCTTTTGAGTGCATGTTTTACAGCAATTGCCAATGCCATTTTGGCCCCACCCAATCCAGCTCTGGCCACACAAATACGACCGCCCACTAAAGTGCCGAGCATTGTAAAGAACCGTTTGTTGGGATTTTGTATGTCGGAATGATAGCTTCCGTCATCTTGGATATCCCCGTACTTGTTGAGCAGGTTTTCCCGGGGAACGGAAACCTGGTGGAACCAGACCTTTCCATTGTCCACTCCGTTCAATCCCAGTTTGTATCCATTGTCCTCCACGGTCACTCCGGGCAACAGTTCGTGTTTTTCGTTTCGGATCGGTACCAGTATCGCATGCACCCCTTCATTTTTGCCATTGACGATCAACTGCGCAAAGACCGAGGCCATTTTGGAATGGAGGGCATTACCAATGTATTCCTTGTTGTCGTTCTTTCCAGGGGTATGAACGATGATTCGGTCGCTTTTTTTGTGGTAGGTGGCGGTGGTCTTGATTCCCCTTACGTTCGATCCGTGTCCGGTTTCCGTCATCGCAAAGCAGCCCAACAATTTGGCCGACCCCGCGTCACCCAAATAGCGGTCATGGTGTTTTTTGGTCCCCAACTTTTGTATGCTCCCGCCGAACAGACCAAACTGGACCCCGAACTTGATCGTAAGGCTGCCATCCACATACATCAGATTTTCAAAAATGGCGGCATAACCTTCCATATCGCCCGTGCCCCCGTACGCTTTTGGGTAGGCCATGGCCCCATAGCCATTGGCTGCTAAAAATTGCACTTGGTTCAGGACGATTTCGCGGAACTTTTCCTTGTTCCTATGGACATCCCATCGGAAAATGGGATCTTTCAAAACCTTTCGAAAAGTGTCTATTGCCTCGCCGTGCTTTCCCTTTAGAACTACATCGATCTCGTTCGCATCGTAATAGTCCGAGCCGATTTCGTGCACTACCTCCACATCGAACAAATGATGGTAATGGTTGGGCTGAATGCCCAGGTTGACCTCGATATGTTTTAGATGGTCGTTGAACGGACAGGCATCGTGATATTGGCAAACCACTTTTTGGCTGAAAGTGGCCAGGGGATAGGTGTCGCTTTCCACCAATTTTACATGGGAATTGGAAACAATATGCTTCCAGCTTTTGAGTTCCGAATCCGCGGGAGGATGCTTCACGTCCAACCAGGACAACAAAGTTTTTCGCTCGTTTTGGTCCAATGAGGTGTCCTTCCCAAGGGTGTTTTCAACGACGTTGATCTCCGAGGCCGATACGAGGTCATCCGACCAAATCACATAAAAAAAGGGAATGTACTGAAGGATTCCGGAAGAATAGGTTTTCTTTTCCATCCCATGAAATTACGATTTTACCGGGAAACCGTGAACAAAAACCCCTGATGGAATGGGGCACCAGGGGTTGCGAACAAAACAGGGACCGTACTAAGACCGTGAGTCGAAATTCTTGGGCCCTGCCTTTGCGATGGCCGGGTTTACGTCGGCCTCGAACTGTTTGAAGTTTTCATTGAACAGTTTCACCAACTTGGCCCTCACAATTTCATAATGTTCCTTGTCCGCCCAAGTGTTCTGGGGCACAAGGACCTCCGAGGGCACATTGGGGCAACGGGTCGGAACCTGGAACCCGAACACCTTGTCGGCAACAAAGTCCATGGTATCAAAGTCATTGTTATGGATGGCGTCGATCATGGCCCGCGTGTACTTCAGCTTTATCCGCGAGCCGACCCCGTGGGCACCCCCGGTCCAACCCGTGTTTACCAGCCAGGCGGTGGCTTGGTGCTCCTTGATCTTTTTGGCCAGCAATTCGGCATATTTGTTGGGGTGCCACATCATAAAGGCGGCCCCAAAACAGGCGCTGAAGGTCGCTTGAGGTTCGGTGACCCCCATTTCGGTACCGGCCACTTTGGCCGTGTACCCCGATATAAAATGATAGCTTGCCTGCTCCGGTGTCAATTTGCTTACGGGGGGCAGGATCCCAAAGGCGTCACAGGTCAGAAAAATGATGTTTTCCGGATGTCCGGCGATGCAGGGCATCTGTACGTTGTCGATGTAATCGATAGGGTAGGATGCCCGGGTGTTTTGCGTAATGGACACATCGCCATAGTCCACTTTTCGGGTATGTTGGTCATAGACCACGTTCTCGAGCACGGTTCCGAACTTGATGGCATTGAAGATATCGGGTTCGTTTTCGGCCGAGAGGTCGATAGCCTTGGCGTAACATCCTCCCTCGATGTTGAAGGTCCCCTCATCGGTCCAACAATGCTCGTCGTCCCCGATCAGTCGGCGTTTGGGGTCGGCGCTAAGGGTGGTCTTTCCCGTGCCCGACAGCCCGAAGAGGATGGTAACATCGTCTTTCTCGCCCACATTGGCAGAACAGTGCATGGGCAGAACGTCCCGCAGGGGCATCAGGTAGTTCATAATGGAGAAAATGCCCTTCTTCATTTCCCCGGCATATTCGGTGCCCAGGATCACGATTTCCCTTCGTTCCAGGTTCAGGTCTATACTGGTCTTGGAGGTCATTTCGGAGGTGTACCGATTTGCGGGAAACCGGCCGGCATTGAAAACGACATAGTCGGGCTCGCCAAAATCTGCCAGCTCCCCCGCTGTGGGCATGATCAACATGTTCTGCATAAAAAGGGCGTGGTAGGCCCGGGTGCAAACGATCCGGGTCTTGATCCGGTATTTTGGGTCCCAGCCCGCATAGGCGTCCACCACGTACAAATGGTCACAGGTGTTCAAGTAGTCGAGTGCGCGCTCATGGTTCACCATAAAGGTGTGTTCGTCCAGCCCGATGTTGATGTTCCCCCAATCAATATTGTCCTCGGAATCGGGGTGGCGTACAATGCGCTTGTCCTTGGGGCTGCGGCCCGTTTTTTCGCCAGAGTAGGTCATCAAGGCCCCCACATCGGAGATCGCGGTTCCCTTTTCCAGTCGCAGTCCCAGTTCGTACAGTACCGGAACACTGCTGTTGCGGAATATTTTCTCGGTCTCAATGCCGTATTGGTGAAGGTTGAAGGTTTGTGCCATCTTGTTTTTTTTGGGGTTGTTGGATTCCGTTAGCCGGTATCGATGACGCAAAGTTTACGATTATTGTCCATAAAAAAGATGACCTAGATCATATGCCGCCAGAACGGTCGTACGGAGCGGGGAACGCTGGTGCCGGCACCTTGGCATATACCAGAAAGGCCTTCCCCGATGGCCGTCGGGATGGGCCTTCATCCATTCTTGCGCGATGTTTTTTTTAAGACTGCGCCAATATTTTTTTAAAAACGCACGTATATCATTTTGAAACCGCACCTATTTCATTTCAAAACTGCGGCTGTTTTGTTCCAAAACTACACGTATATTATTTTAAGACAGTAGCAGTTTTTTTCACCGGACCTTCCGGTCAGGAAAGAAAAACCCAAGATGGCCCCAATACCCTAATTTCCACCTTTTGATTTTAGTATCTTTGTGGGTGACACCGATTTTTGGAAAAGCCGTTCTTTTGTTGCGCGCCAAAAATGTATGTTGAACCGGGCCCGGTACAGATCGGGATCTGTTACACCAAATGATCATGAACGAGCACCTAGACCCATCCACTGATGGTTTTTCCAAGGCAGAGTTGGACATTGAAAGGGCCTTGCGGCCCATTACTTTTGATGATTTCACAGGACAGGAACAGGTTTTGGAGAATCTGAAGGTCTTTGTGGAGGCCGCCAACCAACGGGATGAAGCCCTCGACCATACCCTTTTTCACGGTCCCCCGGGATTGGGAAAGACCACACTTGCCCATATTTTGGCCAACGAACTGGGTGTCGGCATCAAGATCACCTCCGGTCCGGTATTGGACAAGCCGGGTGACCTGGCGGGCCTGCTCACCAATTTGGATGAACGCGATGTATTGTTTATCGACGAGATTCACCGGTTGAGTCCTGTGGTAGAGGAATACCTCTACTCCGCCATGGAGGACTATAAGATCGATATCATGATCGAAACCGGTCCGAATGCCCGTTCGGTACAGATCAACCTGAACCCGTTTACGCTGATAGGCGCCACCACGCGCTCCGGTTTGTTGACCGCCCCCATGCGGGCCCGATTTGGAATCCAGAGCCGGTTGCAGTACTATTCCACCGAGCTGTTGTCGACCATAGTGGAGCGGAGCGCCGAAATCTTAAAGGTGCCCATCGACCCGGAGGCGGCGATTGAAATAGCGGGCCGCAGCCGTGGCACGCCCAGGATTTGCAACGCGCTTTTGCGAAGGGTGCGCGATTTTGCCCAGATCAAGGGGAACGGCCAGATCGATATGGCCATTTCCAAGTTTGGCCTAAAGGCACTGAACGTGGATGCCCATGGCCTGGATGAAATGGACAACAAAATACTGACCACGATAATTGATAAGTTCAAAGGGGGCCCGGTGGGAATCACCACCCTGGCGACCGCGGTCTCGGAGAGTGCGGAGACCATAGAGGAGGTATACGAACCTTTTTTGATCCAACAGGGTTTTATCATGCGCACCCCCCGGGGCCGGGAGGTAACGGAACTGGCCTATAACCATTTGGGCAGGATCAAGGGTGGGGCACAACCGGGATTGTTCTAATGGAAAATTGCCCAACGGTCTCCAGGTACGAGGTGTTCAAAAACCGGAAGATGATCCTGAAAAACCCCCTGCCCTTCCACCATTACAATTTTGAAAGGTTCGGCGACATCTTTAGGGTCAGGGTGGGATTGGGAAAGCCCGTGGTATTCACCCGGCATCCGGGCTTGATCAAACATATTCTTCAGAAGCAACATAAGAGGTACCATAAGTCCCCCTTGCAGACGGTAGAACTTGCCAAGTACATCGGTCACGGAATACTTACCTCCAACGGGGAACACTGGCGTACGCATCGGCGTATGGTGCAGCCCGCCTTTCACAAGAAGAAGCTGGTGGGCCTGTTGGGGATCATGCAGGACGCCATACGGGCCGAGCTCAAGCAAATTCGGCCCGATAAGTCCCAGGATATTTTTCCATTGATGGGCACTTTGGCCTTTCAAGTGGTCGCCAAATCGCTCTTTGGCAGAAACGATATCCAAGAATCCATGCGGCGATTGCGGCACATTACCGCAATCAATCAAAAAATGTTGATCCAAGAAATGCGGCAGCCCTATTTTAAATGGTGGTTCAAGCTGAACGGAAAGATCAAAAGACATTTGAGGTACTCGGCGGAAAGCCGTTCCATTTTAAATGTCATCATCGAAGAACGGCTGGCATCGGGTCAGGAAAAAGATGATTTGCTCGACATGCTCCTCCGGGCAAGGTACGAGGACGGCACACCAATGTCCAGGGAACAATTATTGGACGAGGTCTTGATCTTGTTCACCGCCGGCCATGAGACCACCGCGAACGCCCTGGGCTTTACCCTATTTTTTTTGGCAAAATTCCAAGATGCCCAGGAAAAGGCCTTTCTTGAAGTATCGAGGCTCGATGGGGAAGACGGCGACATTATGCACCGGATCTCCCAACTCCCCTATATTCGACGGTGCATTGAGGAGGGCATGCGCCTCTTCCCTCCGGCATATGTTATCGATAGGATCGCGATCGAAGATGATGAATTCGATGGGAAAAAGATACCGAAAAATACCTTGGTCCTGATGTCTGTATACGAGCTGCACCGCTATGCTGGGTTCTGGGAATCCCCGGATACCTTTATGCCCGAACGTTTTGATGTCGCCCATGGCAAGGATTTTCAGGAGTATTATTATCCTTTTGGGGGAGGCCCCAGAATGTGCGTGGGAAACAGCTTTGCCCTCTACGAGATGATCTTGACCCTCTCGGAGATCATTGGCAAATACCGCCTAAATACGGATATGGAAGCTGTGGAAATGAACCCTTTGATTACCCTAAAGCCGAAAGAGGTGCTGATAAAGTTTGTTCAACGATAACGATTTGGGAAACAGACAACAGAATTCCGATGCAATAAAGACTGAGGCCAAACGCCTCGGTTTTTTGGCATGCGGTATTTCCAAGGCGACTTTTCTGGAAGAAGAGGCCCCCAGGCTGGAAAAATGGCTCAAGAAAAACATGCACGGGGAAATGGCCTATATGGAGAACCATTTCGACAAGCGTCTCGACCCACGCCTATTGGTGGACGGGGCGAAGTCGGTGATTTCCCTTTTGTTGAACTACTATCCCGGCGAAACGCAGAATGAGGATTCCTATAAGATTTCAAAATATGCCTATGGGCGCGACTACCACCATGTCATCAAATCCAAACTGAAAGAACTCCAAGAGTTCATGGCCGTCGAGATCGGGGAGGTCAGCGGCCGTGCCTTTGTAGATTCGGCGCCGGTCCTGGACAAGGCATGGGCGGCCAGGAGCGGACTCGGATGGATAGGCAAGCACAGCAACCTGCTCACACAACGGTTGGGGTCGTTTTATTTTATAGCCGAACTGATCGTAGACCTCGACCTGGAATACGATTCCCCGGTGACCGACCATTGTGGCACCTGTACGGCCTGCATCGATGCCTGCCCCACAGAGGCCATTGTGGAGCCCTATGTCGTGGATGGCAGCAAATGCATCTCCTACTTCACCATTGAGCTGAAGAACGAGATCCCCAATGCGTTCCAAGGCAAGTTCGATGATTGGATGTTCGGCTGTGACGTATGCCAGGACGTATGCCCATGGAACCGTTTTTCAAAGCCCCACCGCGAACCCCTGTTCGATCCGAAGCCCGAACTGCTCTCCATGACCAAAAAAGATTGGGAGGAAATCACAGAGGACGTCTTCAAGAAAGTATTCCAAAAATCCGCTGTAAAGCGTACCAAATACTCCGGATTGAAACGGAATATCGATTTTATCAAGTAAACTTCCTTGTTACTATATCGATTTCGTAGCCCGATTCGGGTGTTTTCCTGTTAAGATTTTTTAGGAACACATTTAAAATGCTATATTGGGTAGTTGCCGATTTTCCAGAATTCTCAATTTAACCGGCCGCTGATTGCCTAAAATCAAAAGCCCGTATCAAAAGAATATGGATTTGGGAACAAATGTAACTAACCACTTTAAAGCTATAGTATGGGCGGATTGGAAACCTTGGACCTCGTTGTAATTTTCGTATACCTTATCGGGATCATCATTTATGGCATCTCAAAATCGAAAAGAAGTAGTTCGGAAGATTATTTTCTGGGAGGGCGGACAATGACCTGGCCCATCGTGGGGATAGCGCTCTTTTCGGCCAATATTTCCAGCTCAACGCTCGTCGGTCTGGCCTCGGATGGATTTCAGACCAATGTGAACGTCTACAACTACGAATGGTTTGCCGTTGTGATCTTGATTTTCTTCTCTATTTTCTTTTTACCATTTTATCTGAGATCGGGTGTGTATACCATGCCCGAGTTCATGCAGCGGCGCTACGACAAGCGTTCCCGCTATTACTTTTCCTTGATCACGATTGTGGGGAATGTCATGGTCGATACCGCGGCGGGGCTGTATGTGGGCAGTATTGTGCTCAAACTGTTGTTCCCGGAGACCAGTACCACCGTGATCATCATCTGTCTTGCAGTGGCCGCTGCGGCCTATACCATCCCGGGAGGGCTGAACTCGGTGATCCAGACAGAGGTGATACAGGCCGTTCTCCTTATTATCGGATCTTGTTTATTGACCTATTTTGCGTTCGATGAGCTGGGCGGGGGATGGAATGGAATGATGGAGAAATTGGATGGCATGCTGGCCGCGGGCGACGTGAATTTTGGAGATGGGGCGGCCGAGGGGAAATACGTTCCGGCCAATTCGGGGGAGGTCTTTAGTCTGGTACGCCCCGGCAATGACGAATTCATGCCCTGGTGGGGTCTTCTTACCGGTGTCCCGCTTCTCGGGTTTTACTTTTGGGCGAACAACCAATTCATGGTCCAGCGCGTGCTGGGCGCAAAAGATTTGAACCACGGGCGATGGGGCGCCTTGTTCGCCGGGCTCCTGAAATTGCCGGTCATCTTTATCATGGTGGTACCGGGGGTATTGGCCTTGCTATTGTTCAACCAATTGGATATTTCTGAATTGAACTATCCCTTGGCCGGTGGGGGCATGTGCGAAAATTTATCGGATTGTCCCAACCTTACCTATCCGGTGTTGTTGTTTCAATTGCTGCCCACCGGGGTTTTAGGTCTCGTTGTGGCGGGGTTGCTGGCGGCCATGATGTCATCGGTCTCCGCGACCTTCAATTCTGCCTCGACCCTGATCACCATGGATTTTGTAAAACAGTTGCGCCCCCAGATGACCAGTAAACAATTGGTGCGCGCCGGACAGATCGCGACCATGATCTTGGTCGTCTTGGCCTCCCTCTGGGTGCCGTTCATCGAGCGGGTCAGCGACTCATTGTGGGGGTACCTTCAGTTGGTCATTGCCTTTACGAGCCCCCCTGTGGTGTCTGCCTTTATATTGGGCCTTTTCTGGAAAAGGGCCAACGGAACGGGCGCCTTTGTCAGTTTGTTGATCGGCGGCGCCGTAGCGGTTTTTATGATCTTGTCCATATCCTTCGATATCGTTCCCTACCTGAACGGGATGCATTTTCTGGCCAAGGCCAATTTGCTGTTTGTGATCAGTATTGCCACCCATGTGGTGGTGAGTTTGGCCACGGGACTCCCCGATGCACAGAAGGTGGCCGAATACACCTATAGAAAGGAATTGTTCACCGAAGAGACAAGGGAGCTCGAAGCGCTCCCTTGGTACAAGAATTACAGATACCTGTCCATACTTTTATTGGTGGTCACCGTTATCGTAGTGGGCTACTTTTGGTAATCGGAGCGGTTAAAAAAGAAAAGCATCGACCACAATCGATGCTTTTCCTTTTTATATGTCCATAATACGCAGAATACCGTAAATTTGCTTTCCTAAATAACGCCTTATGAGCAAAAAAAAGCAACGCAGGGAAGCCTTGGTCTATCATGCGAAGCCGCAACCGGGAAAGATCAAGATCGTCCCGACAAAGCCCTACACCACCCAGCGCGATTTGGCCCTGGCCTATTCCCCGGGAGTCGCGGAACCCTGTCTGGAAATTGCCAAGGACAAGGACAATGCCTATAAATATACTTCCAAGGGAAATCTGGTGGCCGTGATTTCCAATGGCACGGCGGTTTTGGGTCTGGGGAACATAGGTCCCGAGGCATCAAAACCGGTAATGGAGGGAAAAGGATTGCTCTTTAAGATTTTTGCGGATATCGATGGAATGGATATCGAGATCGACACCGAGGATGTGGACAAGTTTGTGGAAACCGTGAAAATGATCGCCCCTACCTTTGGTGGAATCAACTTGGAGGACATCAAGGCCCCGGAGGCATTTGAAATAGAACGAAGGCTCAAGGAAGAGCTGGACATTCCGGTAATGCACGACGACCAGCACGGTACGGCCATTATTTCGGCTGCGGCCCTGTTGAATGCCCTGGAAATTGCCAAAAAGAAAATGGACAAGGTCAAAATCGTGATCAGCGGGGCGGGTGCCGCTGCCGTGTCCTGTACCAAGTTGTACAAGGCGTTTGGTGCAAAGGCCGAGAACATCGTAATGTTGGATAGCAAAGGGGTCATTAGAAAGGATGCGGAAAGCCTTTCCCCTTCGAAACTGGAATTTGCCACCGCCCGAAAGATCGATACCCTGGAGGAAGCGGTAAAGGATGCAGATGTTTTTATCGGTCTTTCGATAGCGGATATCCTTAGCCCGGAAATGTTGCTGACCATGTCGAAACATCCCATCGTTTTTGCCATGGCCAACCCCAACCCGGAAATCAAGTACGATCTGGCCATAAAAACGCGCAAGGACGTTATCATGGCCACCGGCAGGTCCGACCATCCCAACCAGGTGAACAATGTACTGGGGTTTCCTTTTATCTTCAGGGGTGCGCTCGATGTTCGGGCGACGACGATCAACGAGGCGATGAAAATGGCCGCCGTGGAGGCCCTGGCCAAATTGACCCGGGAGCCCGTACCTGAGCAGGTGAACATCGCCTATGGGGAGACCCGGCTCACTTTTGGAAAGGAATATATCATTCCCAAGCCCTTCGACCAGAGGCTCATTGCGGAAATCCCTCCTGCGGTTGCCAAGGCGGCAATGGACAGTGGGGTCGCCAAAGCCCCCATTGAGGACTGGGATCGATACCGGGAAGAATTGCTGCAACGGTCCGGGAACGATAACAAAGTTGTCAGGCTCCTGCACAACCGGGCGAAACAGAAGATCAAGCGAATTGTATTTGCCGAAGCCGACCAGCTGGATGTTTTGAAAGCGGCGCAAATCGTGTGGGAGGAAGGTATTGCCCTTCCTATTTTGTTGGGGAACAAGGAAGTCATTTCCGAATTGAAGGACGAACTTGAGTTCGATGCCGATGTTACGATCATCGACCCCAATGATGAAGAATCGGATGTAAGAAGATTGCGCTATGCGACAAAATTCTGGGAGAAAAGACATCGCAGCGGAACCACCCTTTACAGTGCCAAGATCAAAATGCGGGAACGCAACTATTTTGCGGCCATGATGGTACGGGAGGGCGATGCCGATGGTATGATCTCAGGATATTCCAGGGCCTACCCCACTGTGGTAAAGCCCATTTTTGAGGTGATCGGCCGGGCGGCGAACGTAAAGCGTGTGTCCACGGTGAATATTATGATCACGGATAGGGGGCCCCTATTTTTGGCGGATACTTCGATCAATATCGACCCCAACGCCGAAGAAATCGCCGAAATTGCCCTGATGACCGCAAACGTGGCCAGTACATTTGGTTTCGATCCAGTGTTGGCTTTGTTGTCCTACGCCAATTTCGGTTCGTCCTCGCATCCGCATGCCACAAAGGTCCGGGAAGCACTCCAGATCTTGCACAAGGTGAACCCCGATTTGGTCGTAGACGGCGAAATCCAAATCGATTTTGCCTTGAACAAAGAATTGCACCAAAGTCAATTTCCATTTTCAAAACTCGCTGGCAGAAAGGTAAACACGCTGATTTTTCCGAACCTCGAATCGGCCAATATTACGTACAAGCTGCTGAAGGAACTGAATGGTGCGGATTCCATCGGTCCGATCATGGTCGGACTGAGCAAGTCGGTGCATATTCTGCAATTGGGGGCGAGCGTGGAAGAAATGGTCAACATGACGGCCGTTGCCGTTATCGATGCCCAAGAACGGGAAAAACGGAAGAAGGCCAAAATGGGATGATGTTTTGGACCGGGGAAGAACCAATTTAAAAACAGTGTTTGTCCCTACACCTGACACCTGAATTTTAAGATAATCCATAATCGATTTATTAAGAACCAAACATCCTGCCCATGATCCATCATCTAAAAGGAAGGCTTGTAGAAAAAAATCCCACCCATGTCATCATCGAATGTGCCGGGGTGGGGTACTTTGTGAATATTTCCCTTCACACGTTTTCCAAAATAGTGGAAGCCGAGAACATACAGTTGTTTACCCATCTTCAGGTAAAGGAGGATTCGCATTCCCTCTTTGGTTTTGCGGAAAAGTCGGAACGGGAAATCTTCCGTTTGCTGCTTTCTGTTTCCGGTATCGGTTCCAGTACGGCCAGGACCATGCTGTCTTCCCTAGATCCTGTTCAGATCAGGGATGCCATAGCCAATGGAAATGCACCTACCATTCAGGGTATCAAGGGGATCGGCGCGAAGACCGCACAAAGGGTCATTTTGGACCTTAAGGACAAGATTCTTAAAATCTACGATATTGACGAAGTTTCCACCCATTCAAACAATACAAATAAAGATGAAGCGTTATCTGCTTTAGAGGTTCTTGGATTTGCTCGAAAGCAGGCCGAAAGGGTTGTGGACAAGGTTTTGGGCCAAGGACCTTCACAAAGCGTCGAGGACATCATAAAACAGGCGCTGAAAAATTTGTAATTAGTTTGAAAACAGGGGCAAAAAAAAATCTTAAATCTACATTTAAGCTTATTTCCTTATTCGTGCTGTGCAGCATGGTTTCGAATACGGCCTTTGCTCAGGACGACCAACCAGCACAAGATCAGCAAGTCGATTCCCTTACTCAGGAAATCGATTCTGTGAAAACTGGTTTCGACTTGGGCAAACTAGTCATGGACAATCCCGACAGCATTGTTTCCAAATACATCTACGACCCCAAGATCAATAGCTACGTCTATTCCCAAAAAATTGGGGATTTTAACATCGGTTATCCCATCATCCTTACCCCGGAACAATACATGGAACTGGTAAGGCAGGAGGGAATCAAGGACTATTTCAAAGAAAAATCGGATGCCTATTCCGGAAAAAAAGAGGGAAGTGAGGAAGCGAGACGAAACCTACTGCCCAACTTCTACGTGAACAGCAAATTTTTTGAATCGGTATTTGGTGGAAGCACTATTGAGGTGATTCCCCAAGGGTCGGTGGCGATGGATCTGGGCGTGATCTGGCAAAAAAACGACAATCCCGCATTGTCGCCCAGAAACCGTACCAACCTCTCGTTCGATTTCGATCAGCGTATCAGCCTCAGCATGTTGGGCAAAATAGGGGAGCGCCTGCAGGTAACCGCGAACTACGATACCGAGGCCACCTTCGATTTTCAGAATATCGTAAAATTGGACTACACCCCGACCGAGGACGATATTATCCGATCTATAGAGGTGGGTAATGTGAACATGCCCCTGAACAGCTCTTTGATCCAGGGGGCACAGAGTCTTTTTGGGGTAAAGACCCAACTGCAGTTTGGTAAAACAAGCGTTACCGCCGTCTTTTCGGAACAACGCTCACAGAACAATACCGTGGTGGCCCAAGGTGGTGGTACCCTGAGCGATTTCTCCCTCTCCGCCCTTGACTATGATGAGGACAAGCACTTTTTCCTAGCCCAGTATTTTAGGGACAACTACGATATCGCATTGGAAAACTACCCCTATATCAAAAGCCAGGTGCAGATCACCAGATTGGAGGTATGGGTCACGAACCGTAGCCAACAAACGCTGAACGTAAGGAACATTGTGGCACTCCAGGATCTGGGGGAGGCCATTGAAGACAAAACCAGGGTGGGACGACTCAACGGAGCGCCCCTCTCTTTTTTCAATACCAATGCCGCCATAGGGGACTTGCCCAGAAACAATGCCAATGACTACGATCCGGCCTTGATCGCTACCTCTTCGGGGGCCTTAAATTCCAACATAAGGGATATCGCCACGGTGGACAACGGGTTCAATCCGGGATCGTTCGTTGCGGGCTACCAGGCCAATCAGGGTTCGGACTATGCTATTTTGGAAAATGCCCGAAAATTGGAGCAGGTCAGGGACTATGACTTCAATCCCCAATTGGGATACATCTCCCTGAACCAACGTTTGAGCAACGATGAGGTTTTGGGAGTTGCCTTTCAGTATACCTTTAACGGAAATGTGTACCAAGTGGGGGAATTTGCCAACGGCGGGGTGGATGCCACAACGGTTTCCGGGGGCGCAAACCCGATAATCAACAACAATACGCTGATCTTAAAATTGTTGAAAAGCAATATTACCAGTATCACCGATCCCATTTGGGACCTGATGATGAAGAACATCTATGTGACCGGTGCCTTTCAGCTGAGCCAAGAAGATTTTAAATTGAACATCCTGTACTCGGATCCCACACCCAGAAACTATATTACCCCGGTGGTGGAAGGGCCAGGTACCGGTTGGCCGGATGGGCTACAGGAACGTATTCTGTTGGATGTGTTCAACCTTGACCGTTTGAACGTTTATAACGATCTGCAGCCGGGCGGGGACGGCTTCTTTGATTTTGTCCCGGGTCTGACGGTGGATACACGGGGAGGGCGGATCATCTTTACCAAGGTTGAGCCGTTCGGGCAGTACTTATTTGAAACCTTGTCCAATGGTAATGAAGATCAGTACAATACCCCAACGGCCTACAACGAGAACCAAAACCGCTACGTTTTCCGCGATATGTACACCCTGACCAAGGCTGCGGCCCTGCAAAATCCGGAAAAGAACAAATTCATCCTGAAGGGAAGGTACAAATCGGAAGGGAACAATGGAATACCCATAGGTGCCTTCAATGTACCCCGTGGTTCGGTACGGGTCACCGCAGGGGGAAGACAATTGCAGGAAGGCATTGACTATACGGTAAACTATCAGGCGGGCACGGTCCAGATCCTGGATCCTGGCTTGGAGGCCTCCAATACCCCCATCAATATTTCCGTTGAGAACAACGCGGTGTTCGGCCAGCAAACCAGAAGGTTTACCGGAGTGAACGTGGAACATCAGTTCAATAAAAATTTTGTCATGGGCGCCACACTGTTGAACTTGAAGGAACGCCCGCTGACCCAGAAGGCAAACTTTGGGCTGGAACCCGTGAACAACACCATTTTCGGAATCAATGGGAATTTTTCCACCGAAATACCCTTTTTGACACGACTGGTGAACAAACTGCCGAATATCGATACCGATGTGCCCTCGAACCTTTCACTGAGGGGCGAAGTGGCATGGCTCAAGCCGAGTTCGCCAAAAAATGCGGATTTTCAAGGGGAGACCACCACCTATTTGGACGATTTTGAAGGGGCACAGGCCCTGATTGATATCCGTTCTTCTTTGGGATGGGCATTGGCCAGTACCCCCAAGGACATAGCCGATCAAGCCGCCAGCAGTATCGAAAAAGGATATCAAAGGGCCAAATTGGCATGGTATACCGTAGACCCGATTTTTTATACCAACCAAAGGCCATCAAGTATCAGTGACAGCGATATTTCAATGAACGAATCCAGACGGATATTCATCGATGAGGTCTTTCCGCAGGTAGAGGTGGCCCAAGGCCAGACACAACAACAGACCACCCTGGATTTGGCCTATTACCCGAACCAGAAAGGGCCGTACAATGCCAATGCCAATTTTGATGGCTCACCGGAAGACAATTGGGGCGGAATTATGAGATCTCTTAGCAGTACTAATTTCGAGCAGGCCAATGTGGAGTTCATCCAGTTTTGGATAATGGACCCCTATGAAGACAATGTGGGCACCAGCCCCGGAAAACTGATCATCGACCTAGGAAATATTTCGGAAGATATTCTGCCGGATGGAAGGAAACAGTACGAAAACGGTCTGCCCACTGGGCCGGATACCAGTGATGCCCGGCCGACCGAATGGGGCGTGGTGCCCCAGACCCAGGCCCTGGTCTATGCCTTCGATGTGGACGAGGCAAGCCGAACCGTACAGGATGTGGGCTTTGACGGTTTGTCCGATGACGAGGAGGGTGTCATTTATGGTACGGATAACCCCGACGATCCGGCCAACGACAATTACGAATACTTCTTGCAAAGGGACGGCAGTATTTTGAACAGGTACCTGAATTTTAACAACCCCCAGGGCAACTCACCGATACAGGTCGGCAACGACAATCGGGGCAACACCACCCTGCCGGATGTTGAGGATATCGATAGGGACCTTACCATGAACACCGTGGACAGCTATTTCAGATATGAGATCGATATCCGGCCCGGAGCGGATATTGGTGACCAATATGTGACCGATGTGCGCGATACGGTATACGCGGCCCCAAGGATTCCCGATGGGAGTTCCCGCAGAAGCCGTTGGATCCAGTACAAAATACCCTTGAGCGATTTTACATTGGCCGAGGGGGGCATCAGCGATTTAAGGTCGATCAGTTCCATGCGGATGTACCTTACCGGGTTTTCCAGTGATGTGGTGCTGCGATTTGCCACCTTGGACCTGGTAAGGGGAGATTGGCGGACGTATACCAAAACGCTACAAGCCGATGGGGAGGATCCGGCACTGGACGCCACGACCTTGGACGTCAATGCGGTGAACATACAGGAAAACGAACAGCGCAGCCCGGTGCCCTATGTACTGCCTCCCGATGTCCGAAGGGAACAGTTGAACAACAACAACACCATTGTACAACAGAACGAACAGTCCCTCTCCCTTGTTGTCGAGAATCTTGAACCCCAGGATTCACGCGGGGTGTTCAAAAACTTGAACATCGATCTGCGCCAGTACAAAAAATTAAAGATGTTCATCCATGCCGAGGAAATCGGCGCCGAATTGACGCCCGCGGTCGCTCCGCTGGCAGGGTTTCTGCGGATCGGGACCGATTTTTCTGAAAATTTTTACCAGATAGAACTGCCCTTAAAGTTTACCCCCCATAACCCGGGTAGGGACGAAGATGCCATTTGGCCGGTCGAAAATAGGATGGAGGTCGTTCTGGCCGACCTGAAAAAAGTGAAATCGCTTCGTATCAATATCCGAAATGATGGGGTCCCCTTGAATGAGCTCCGCTATTATGAGGTTCAAAATGGCGAGGTCGTTGAAGTAAGCGAATTCGCTCCAAGGACAGAGGGCCAGCTGCGAATCGGTATCAAAGGCAACCCCTCTTTGGGGAACATTAGGAGTATGATGGTAGGGGTCAAAAACACCAGCGATCAAATTACCGGCGGTGAGGTCTGGTTCAATGAGCTCCGCTTGGCCGGTTTGGACAATGAAGGGGGCTGGGCCGCCGTAATGGCGATGGACGCCAATATTGCCGATTTTGCCAATGTTACCGCTACAGGGGGCATGAGCACCTCAGGTTTTGGGGCCATCGATCAAATGCCCAACGAAAGGGCCCGTGAGGACGCCATAACCTACGATGTGGTCACCAATGTGAACGTGGGCCAATTGCTTCCCAAAAAATGGGGCATTCAGCTTCCCTTTAACTACGGGATATCCGAACAATTGATCACGCCGGAATTCGACCCCGAATTCGATGACCTGAAGCTCGATGACCTGATCGATACCGCTGTGAGCCAAGAAGATGCGGACAACATCAAGGAAAGAGCCGAGGACTATACCAAGAGAACGAGCCTGAACCTTATTGGAGTGCGAAAGAACCGAAGCGATGAAGCGGACGAAAATTTCTATGATATTGAAAACTTTACCTTTAACTATTCTTACAACCAGACCGATCATCGAGACTTTGAGGTGGAGCAATTGAAAGATCAAAGCGTGGTGACCGGCTTTGTCTACAACCACAATTTTAAGCCGGTAGAGGTGGCGCCCTTTGCCAAAAAAGATTCGCTCTTTACCGGTAGGTACTGGCAATGGCTCAAAGAACTGAACTTGAGTTTGCTGCCCACCAGTGTATCGGTCAACTCTAATATCAACCGGCAGTTCAACCGTCAGACCTTCAGGAATGTGATCCCGGCAGGAGAGGATCCGGCCAACTTTCTGTCCCTGCCCGAACTGCAGCAGCGCAACTACCTGTTCGATTGGCAGTACAATATAAACTACAGCCTTACCAAGTCCCTGCGCCTGAACCTGACCGCTTCCAACAACCACATAGTACGAAACTATTTGGAAGATCCCAACGACCCGCAATCGGAAATCGACAAGGCCCTGAGCCTATGGGACGGGTTTTGGGACCTAGGGGAACCCAATCGCCATTCCCAGGAGTTGCAGTTGAACTACGAGATTCCGTTCAACAAAATCCCGGCCTTGGATTTCATCTCGGCGCAGTACAGCTATACGAGCAATTTCGATTGGCAAAGGGGGGGCGATGCATTGACCGAGGTGGCCAGGGTATCGCTCAATGATGAGAACGCGGCCATCAATACGATCCAGAATGCGGGCACCCATAATTTAACGGCCAACATGACCCTCCAGAAGTTTTATGACCTTTTGGGACTCAAGAAGAGCGATGGCAAGGTATTGGCCAATCCGGGCCCCATACGAAAGGACAAGGCTGGAAACCCGGCAACTGCCACAGGGAAACAGGAAAAGAAAACCAGTGGGCTCTGGAATGCGGCGATTGATCTGGTCACCATGGTAAAACGCTTGAACATCAATTATAACGAAAGCAATGGTACCGTACTTCCCGGCTATACCCAAAGTATTGGTTTCATCGGTTCCGCACGGCCCACCGTGGGCTTCGTTTTCGGAAGCCAGGCCGATGTGCGCTTCGATGCGGCCAGGAAAGGATGGCTTACCCCGTTTTCCGATTTCAACGAACAATTTATCAAGAGTACCAACAGGTTGTTGAACATTACGGCCACCGCCCAGCCCATTCGAGATCTGACGATCGATTTGGTAGCGGATCGGCAATACTCCAACAGTTATCAGGAAAATTTTGAGATTATTACGGAAAATGGGGAGTTCAAATACCAGGAGCAATTGGGGAACACCTATGGAAACTTCAGCATCTCCACCATGATGATAGGAACGGCGTTCGGCAAGAGCGACGAATTTGATTCCGAACTCTTTGAGACCTTCAAGGAAAATAGGCTTACCATTGCGAACCGCCTGGTTTCCGATAGGGGCCAAAATCCCGGTACACTGGACGAGGACGGCTTTCCCCAATTGTATGGAAAAACCCAGCAAGACGTGCTGCTGCCCGCATTTTTTGCCGCCTATACCGGTCAAAACGTGGACCGGGTGAACCTGGATGTCTTCCGCCAGATTCCCATCCCCAACTGGAACATCAAGTATACGGGACTGATGCGCAACAAATGGTTCAAAAAGAAGTTCAAGCGCTTCTCCATCCAGCATGGGTATCGGGCGGCCTATAGCATCAACTCCTATCAGACCAACCTGGAAAAGGAACAACTTATCAAGGACGGCATTGACCCGATCGATCCGGAGACCGAAGATCTGTTGTCCGATCTTATATTGAACAATGTGGTACTGACGGATCAGTTCAACCCCTTGATACGTTTGGATTTTGAAATGAAGAATTCGGTAAGCGTCCTTGCCGAAGTGCGCACCGACAGGGCGCTGTCCTTGAGTTTCGACAACAACCTCATGACAGAGATAAACGGCAAGGAATATACCTTGGGCTTGGGCTATCGTGTTAAAGACGTACAGTTCGTGACGAACATAGGAGGCAACAAGACCCGGTTAAAGGGCGATTTGAACCTCAAGGCCGATCTGAGCCTCAGGGACAATGTTACCATCATCCGCAACCTGGACATCGATAACAACCAGATTACCTCGGGCCAGAACCTCCTGTCCATCAAGTTTACCGCCGACTATGCCCTGAGCAAAAACCTGAACGCACTGTTCTTCTACGACCATTCCTTCTCCAAGTTTGCGGTTTCCACCGCTTTCCCGCAGACCACCATAAATACAGGCTTCACCCTCCGGTACAACTTTGGGAACTAAGCCTTGGAAGTGCATTTTAGACCCCTTGGGATCCCATGGAACTTATCCCCGATTTTTTTTTGAATACCTCTATTTATTCATTTACATTTGTTTTGATTAACAAATAGCGATAAGATGAACTTACCATCAGAATTAAAGTATACCAAAGACCATGAATGGATTCGCATCGAAGGGGATGTGGCCACTGTGGGCATTACCGATTTTGCCCAAGGGGAGTTGGGGGATATTGTTTACGTAGAGGTCGAGACCGTTGATGAGACCATGGACAGGGAAGAAGTTTTTGGAACCGTAGAGGCCGTAAAAACAGTTTCGGACCTCTTTCTACCTCTTAGTGGCGAGATCATTGAATTCAATACCTCTTTGGAAGATGAACCGGAGAAGGTAAATACAGATCCCTATAATGAGGGCTGGATGGTTAAGATACGTATGAGCGATCCTTCGGAAGTCGACGACCTGCTTAGCGCTGATGGCTACAAAGAAGTCATAGGTGCTTAAAAAGCTTAGAAAAAAGGCTTTCACAATGGCCTTTTTTGGTTGGATGGCCGTGGTGACCTTCCTTAGTCTTTTTTCCTTTTCGAATACCGATATGTCGAAAATCCGGATTCCCTATTCGGACAAGGCCGTACATTTTGTTTTCTATTGCACGGCCGCTATTTTAGGCTGCCTTTTTGTAAGGGAACACACCAGGGGCCGTACCGGAATAAAGAAAACGGCAGGAACCATGCTGTTTTTGTTGATGGTTTACGGTACGATTATTGAGGTGTTACAAAGTGAACTGACCACCACTAGGGACGGAAATATATATGATGCCCTGGCCAATACCACCGGCGCCATTGTCGGAATATGGGCCATTAATTTTTTGTTTTCCCGAAAGAAGCAATTAAAATGGAAACAATAGTTGCTTTTTTAAGGATTATTTAATTAAATTAGCAAACATTAAAAAGCAGAAATATGGAACCTAAAAAGAATCCAAAAGCCGATATAGGACGAAATAGCAGTCTTTATTTTGTCATTGGTTTGGCCTTGGTGATGCTCATTACATGGCGGGCCTTGGAATGGAAAACGTACGACAAGAGCAATGAGTATGATATCTCCTTGAATGTCGATGATGAACTGGATGAGGAAGTGCCGATGACGGAGCAGATCAAAACACCACCACCGCCACCGCCACCAGCTGCACCCGAAATTATTGAGGTCGTGGAGGATGAGGAAGAAGTAGAGGAAACCGTTATCGAATCCACGGAGACCAGTCAGGAGGAAGAGGTGATCGAAGTGGAGGATGTGGTTACCGAGGAGATCGAAGAGGACGTGGATGTCCCCTTTTCGGTGATCGAGGATGTCCCCGTTTTTCCTGGATGCGAAAGCGCACCCAACAAAAGGGATTGTTTTAACAAAATGATGCAGAAGCATATCAGTAAAAACTTCCGCTACCCCGAAATTGCCCAGGAAATGGGAGTTCAAGGTAGGGTCAACGTAATGTTTGTAATCCAAAAGGACGGCAGCATTGGTAACGTTAGAATGCGCGGTCCGGATAAGAATTTGGAAAAAGAAGCTGCGCGGATTATTGCTAAGCTTCCCAAAATGACCCCGGGAAAACAAAGGGGTCGCGCGGTAAGGGTCCCCTTCAGTATTCCGATCACGTTCAAGCTTCAGTAAGCGTTTCAGATAAATTTGAAATCCCGTTCAACCCAGGTTGAACGGGATTTTTTTTGTGATGTTAAAAGTTATTGCCCTTTTAAACTGGTGTAAAAAATTTCACGGAGACGTTCCGGATTGATAAATCCGTTGCCGTGAACCGAATCGTATTTAGAAGTGAGCGAACCATCGGATTTTACATCGTCCAAAGACTTTCCTGCATCGAGCTGTCCCTGCACGGCCGCCCTGATATCTTCCAACATGGCCACATATGCCTTCAATTCGGCTTTGTTCGATGGTCGTCCATGGCCTGGAATGATCTTGGTATCGTCGTCAATGACCATGAGCGCCTTTTTGTGGGCTGCGATAAAGCCGTTTATACTGCCACCACTCTTCAGATCGATATAGGGATATCGGCCCGAAAAGTAGGTATCTCCCATATGGAGCACATTGTTTTGCATTAGGTAGACCATGGCATCCCCGTCGGTATGGGCATTGTGCACATGGAATGCCATGAGCGTTTCCTCACCGTCGTAAAAGGTGATGTCCTCTGAGAAAGTCACTTCAGGAAGCATATTGACATAATCCTCTTGGGAAATTTCTGCGGCTTCCAGCTTTGCACCGAGATTGGACTTTATCCGGGTTCGAACGTTGTCCTGGGCCACCAACACGGTGGTTTTGGAATTGAAACGGGCATTTCCGCCGGAATGATCGCCATGCATATGGGTGTTGAAAAGAAAGGCAATGGGCTTATCGGTCAAAGTTCGTATGGCAGATTTGATCTTGCCGCTTAAATGGTCGAATTGGTCATCGATCATAAAAACATGTTCCTGGCCCACATAAATACCAATATTGCCCCCTTGCCCGGTAAGCATGAACACTTTTTGGGAAAGCGTATCTACGGTAATGACGACCTCCTTGTCCTGAGCGGTCAGTGCCAATGCTCCAAAAAAGAGTAAAAATGGAGTGATAATGGATTTTCTTTTTTTCATGATCGGTGTTTTTTCAAAGATAACATAAACATTGGCATTTCGTTGCAGGAATAGCCTTTGGGCGCTATCTTTGCAGCCGTCGAAAAGCCGCACGGAACCGGTAAATTCAAAAATTGGCGGCCTTTTTGGGGAATCGTTTTCGAACCCCGGATCCAATCCGGACAGGATTGGTCCATCGCCTTTGAAAACAATAGCGTTTAGTACATGAAAACTGCAGTAGGCACAGTGAAAAGCACTTCTTGGTCCTTGATTTTTTCCGACTTTAAGGAAATCACCAAAGCGCGATTGGCGGTAAGTGTTGTATTTTCCTCGATCGCGGGATACTTTCTGGGTGCCGACCATGTTCAGGCCGGCCCGCTGTTCCTACTTGCCTTTGGGGGCTATTGTATGGTCGGGGCCTCCAATGCCTACAACCAAGTTATCGAAAAAGACCTCGATGCCCTGATGAACCGAACCCGAAACAGGCCCATTCCCGCAGGGCGGATGTCTGTCAACAGGGCCATGGCCATTGCAATCGTACTTACCGTTCTGGGTGTGGTCTCATTGTACGTTCTGAACCCCAAAACCGCTATGTTCGCGGCCATATCCATTTTTTTGTACACCAGTGTCTACACCCCTTTGAAGACCAAAACGCCCCTGTCTGTTTTTGTGGGCGCCTTTCCAGGGGCCATTCCCTTTATGTTGGGCTGGGTGGCCGCTACCAATGATTTTGGAATAGAGCCCGGGACTTTGTTCATGATCCAGTTTTTTTGGCAGTTTCCCCATTTTTGGGCATTGGGATGGATGTTGGATGAAGACTACAAAAAAGGAGGGTTCAAAATGCTTCCCACAGGGAAAAAAGATAAGGGCACCGCGCTGCAGATCATTATGTACACCATTTGGATGATGGTAATTTCGGTAATTCCTGTATTCGGTGTTACTGGAAACCTGCACCTTTCCATACCTGCCGCGATCCTGGTATTCTTGATGGGGTCCGTAATGCTCGCTTTTGCCTTTCGGCTTTATGAGAGGCGGGACAATGTTTCGGCAAAAAGATTGATGCTGGCCAGTGTGGCCTACATCACACTCATGCAGATCGTATATGTGGTGGATAAACTGATATAAAAATGGATTTAACCCAAGGGACACAGAAAGAGAAAACCACACGGGCAAAGAAAATGATGCTCTGGTTTGGAATCGCGAGCTTGCTTATGGGCTTTGCCGGGTGGACAAGCGCCTATATCGTGAGCAGCAGTAGGGAGGACTGGATCAGTGAACTTCAGCTCCCCCAATCCTTTTACATCAGCACCCTGATTATCTTGGTGAGCAGCATCACCTATATACTGGCGAAAAAGGCCATACAACAGGGTAAGTTGTCCCTGTGCACCCGGATGTTATGGACTACCTTCGGACTGGGAATGGTCTTTATTGTCATGCAATTTCGGGGCTTTCAGGAAATGTTGGGCAACGGGTATTACTTTACCGGCCCGACCAGCAGCATAAAGATGTCCTATGTTTTTTTGATCGCTGCGGTGCACATAGTCCATGTAGTCGCGGGACTACTCTCCGTATCCGTGGTACTCTACAATCAGATAAAGGGAAGGTATTCGCCCCAGGAGCACCTTGGCATTTCCCTAGGGGCCACTTTCTGGCATTTTTTGGACCTCTTGTGGGTATATTTGATTCTGTTTATGAGCTTTGTAAAATAAATTTAATGGGAAAGTCCGTTTTGATACCGATTGGGCTTTTGTATGCACGAAAAAAATGTAAATTTGTGCAAAATCTAATCATTCTTTAAAATATATGGATTCTACGGTGACATCTGCTACGGAAGAAAACGTTTGGGGCGGCGGCAACAGGCCCTTGGGTGCCAGTTATGGCAAATTGATGATGTGGTTCTTCCTAGTTTCGGATGCCCTGACATTCTCCGGGTTTTTGGCTGCCTACGGTTTTTCCAGGTTCAAGTTCATCGAAACCTGGCCCATTGCGGATCAAGTGTTTACCCACGTTCCGTTTTTTCATGGGAACTATCCCATGTACTATGTGGCCTTCATGACCTTTATCCTGATCATGTCTTCGGTTACCATGGTATTGGCAGTGGACGCCGGACATAACAACAAGAAAAATGCGGTGATCTGGTATATGTTCCTGACCATAATCGGGGGTGCTATTTTTGTGGGCTCGCAGGCCTGGGAATGGGCAACCTTCATCCGTGGGGATTACGGGGCGGTTGAGACCAAAGGGGGCAGGATTTTGCAGTTTGTAAAGGCCGATACCGGTGAACGCGCCGCCTTGGCCGATTTTGCCAAGACCATTCCGGATTCTAGAACGGGCCACGAAAGAAAGAACGGGGTCTGGTTTTTTGATGAGGGCTACCGGCCGAGTTATGATTTGAATGAGGTGGTCGAAGGTTTAAAGGCCAACCCCAATATCGTGGTGCGCACCGAAACCATCAATGAAGAAGGGGAAAAGACCGTGCTCTCCAGGCAGGCATCCTTGGAAAAGATCAAAGACGGGACCTTGGTGGTGGAAGGGGCAAACTTGGTCCACAATGAATACGGCAGCAGGTTGTTCGCCGATTTCTTTTTCTTTATAACAGGGTTTCACGGTTTTCACGTTTTTTCGGGGGTAATGATCAATCTTATTATTTTCTTCAATGTGATTTTAGGTACGTATGAGCGTAGGGGGCATTACGAAATGGTGGAAAAAGTAGGACTGTACTGGCACTTTGTGGATTTGGTATGGGTATTTGTATTTACCTTCTTTTATTTGGTATAGTGAATTTATATTCCCGCAATGGCGGAAATCTGTTTAATAATTTGATGATATAATGGCGCACGAACACAAATTGGAAATTTTCAGGGGACTGCTGAAGTTCAAGTCAAATACCCAAAAAATTTGGGGGGTACTTATATTTTTGACCATTGTCACGGCCGTTGAGGTGGCACTGGGTATCGTGAAACCGGCGATATTGATACAGTTGACCTTTTTGGGCATGAAGCTGCTGAATTGGATCTTCATCACGCTGACCTTGGTAAAGGCATATTATATCGCATGGGACTTTATGCATTTGCGGGATGAAAAGACCGCGCTTCGAAGGGCCATCGTTTGGACCCCCATTTTCTTGGTGGCCTACTTGGTGTTCATCCTACTTTTTGAAGCGGACTACGTGTACAATGTATACAAGGACGGATTCGTCATGTGGGATTTCTAGAAAGGCGGAACTTTTGAAATTAACAGCATAATAAGACGGTTTCAGAACCGTCTTATTTATTTTTGTAGGAACTTAAAACAATGAAGAAGACGTTTGTCTTAGCGGTCCTGTTCATATTGCCCATTGTGGCCTATCTCTTTTTTCTGTCTGGTACGAACAATTTTGGAAAACTACCTACACTAACGGAGAATGTCGGTGATGTGCCCTCAGCGGACGGTTCAGTTTCCCTGCGGGACAAAATTACCGTCTTGGGTTTTTTGGGGCGGGATGTGCAACTGAAAAAAGGAAATGCCTTTAACCTGAACCAGAAAATCTATAAGCGGTTCTACAAGTTCAAGGACTTCCAGTTCGTTATGGTCGTTCCTAAGGGAACCCAGGACGTTGTGGGGCAAATGAAAGGGCAATTGGGAAATTTGGTGGATATATCGAAATGGCACTTCGTCTATGCAAATGAGGGCCAGATTGATGCCCTGTTCGCCGCCTTGAAAACAGATTTGACCCTGGAGGCCGACCGTTCCACGCCCTATGTGTTTATCATCGATAAGGACCTGAACTTGCGGGGGCGTACCGATGATGAGGATGAAGGGACGAAATACGGTTTCAATACGTCTTCCGTGGCCGAACTGAACAACAAAATGGAGGATGATGTGAAAATAATTTTGGCGGAATACCGCCTGGCCCTGAAAAAGAACAATGCCGAAAGGGAAAAATAACGGGATGTTTGGCAACGGGGGGGTTCCCACGGTTTTTCGGACTCCTTCTTGATAGAAACTGCGGCTTTTTGGCATCGATGAAAACATAATTTTGTAGCGATGGGTAAAAACAATTACACCTACGTCTGGGTTTCCTTGGTGGTTTTGGTCTTTGGGATCATCTTCGTTCCGAAGATCATCGATCGGATCAAGAGCGGCGATGTGGTACGGAACGACAGGATGAACGTTAAAAGTGGCGATGACGCCCTCTCCTACATCCTATTGAACGGAAAGAAAAGGCGCGTGCCCCCGTTTTCTTTCCTGAATCAGGACAGTCTTTTGATTTCGGATATGGACTACAAGGGAAAAGTCTATGTAGTGGAGTTTTTTTTTACGAGCTGCCCCTCCATCTGCCCGATTATGAACAAGAATTTGGTGCAGGTTCAGGATGCCTTCAAGGAATATGACAATTTTGGGATTGCTTCCTTTTCCATCACCCCGGATTACGACACCCCAAAGGTGCTTAAAGCATATGCCGAGCGAAACGGGATTACCGATTTGGATTGGCATTTGATGACCGGTGATGCAGAAAAAATCTTCGATCTGGCCAATAGCGGTTTCTATATTTTTGCGGCCGAAACACCGGATGCCCCGGGAGGTTTTGAGCATTCGGGTCTTTTTGCCCTTATAGACAAAAAGGGGTACATCCGTTCCAGGGTGGATGAATTTGGAAACCCGATCGTCTATTACCGGGGCGCCATTACCGAAGAAGAGGGGATGAACGAGGAGGGAGAGACCGAGCAGATATCGATATTAAAGGAAGATATTAAGAAATTACTGGAAGAATAATGGACGCTCTTGCCCAAAAGGGGAAAAAATTCAATAGGCTGATCACTTTGGTGTCGATCATCGTGCCCTTGGTGGTGGCCCTGTTGTTCGGGGTGAAGATACCAGGTGTGGAAAGGTTGGGGTTTCTTCCGCCCATTTATGCATCGATCAATGGTCTGACAGCCGTTTTATTGATCATGGCGGTCTGGGCCGTTAAAAGTGGAAAGCGGCAACTGCACCGGAACCTGATGACGACCTGTGTTGGTTTGTCGGTACTGTTTTTGATCATGTACATTATATATCACATGACCTCGGAATCCACGGTTTTTGGCGGCGAAGGTCTTGTTAAGTACGTATATTATGGAGTCTTGATCTCCCATATTGTGCTCTCGGTCGTTGTCATACCCCTGGTGCTGAGGACCTATGCAAGGGCCTATCTAAAGAACTTTGAAGCGCACCGGAGGTTGGCCAGGATCACCTTTCCGATCTGGCTGTACGTTGCCGTTACCGGAGTGGTGGTCTATATCATGATTTCACCGTACTATGTAAATTGATCCGGAGTTGGCAAGCTAGCACAGGGGTGTTGCAAGACCCATGAAAATGTTGATTATGCGAAAAATTATAATAACCTCCTTCTTCGTGCCGTTGCTCTTGGCGCCCCAGTTCCTGGAGGCCCAATGTGCCATGTGCCGTGCGGTTTTGGAAAGTGGGGGAAACAGTTCAGCGGCAGAGGGTGTAAACAATGGGATCGTCTATTTGATGGCGATACCCTATTTGTTGGTCGCCGTACTTTTTTACTTTGTTTATAAGAAGATGAAGGTATAGGTGGCACAAGCACCGTTTTAACGTTTTTTTAAGAAACCTTACTGTAACATTTCCAAAGTGCTGCAGTCTTATGGATGTACAAAACTCCCCGTTGTACCATCAATCAAAAACCAATCACATGTTCGACATCGAGAGATGGCAGGAAATTTTTGATACCATCCGCAAAAATAAACTAAGAACATTCCTTACAGGGCTATCTGTGGCTTCCGGGATATTCATTCTTGTAATCTTATTGGGTTTTGGGCAGGGCATGCAGAACGGTATTTCCGCCGAATTCGAGGAGGATGCATCTACCAGTGTATGGGTTTGGCCCGGCACCACTGCCAAGGGCTACAAAGGGCTCAATCCGGGAAGGCGCATTCAACTTCGCAATGAAAACTATGAGCATACCGCAACCTTGTTCGGGGACGATATTGAGTACAAATCCCCCCGGATATTCGTCAATAATGTTTCGGTGAACTACGGAAATGAGGCCCTGGTGTATTTTGTCCAAGGGGTATCGTACCAATTCCAACAGATAGAGAACGCGACCATGTCCGAGGGCAGGTTCATCAACTACAACGATGAGGTGGGTACGGCCAAGGTAGCCGTCATAGGCAACAAGATCAAAAAGGACGTGTTCAAGGATGTGGAAACGCCATTGGGCGAGTTCATCGATATTTCTGGAATTCCGTTTAAGATAATAGGCTTTTTCGGCGAACAGGAAGATCGGGAGGAGGAGCGCATTTATATTCCGATCACAACGGCCCAAAAGGTGTTCAATGGCGGCGACCGGGTGAGTAACTTGGCGTACACCCTGCCTCCGGTCGAGAACTTTGATCAGGCGGCGGCCCAGGCCATCCAATTTAAAAACGAGTTGCAGACCTATCTAAAGCAGGTGCACACCGTTGCACCCGAGGATACCAGCGGGATATTCGTGTGGAGTGCCATGGAGGAAGCAAAGCGCTTTTACGGACTGACCGGTAACATTAAATTTTTCTTTTGGTTCGTTGGTGTATGTACCATTATTGCCGGAGTGGTGGGCGTGAGCAACATTATGTTGATCGTGGTCAAGGAACGTACCAGGGAAATCGGGGTACGCAAGGCATTGGGCGCAAAGCCCTGGTCCATTGTGGGAATGATCCTCCATGAGGCTATTTTTGTGACCACCATCTCAGGTTTTACGGGACTCATCTTTAGCATGGGCTTGCTGGAACTGGTGGGCCCGCATATTGAGGTGGACTACATCCTAAACCCGTCGGTAAACTTCCGGGTTGCCCTGTCTACCGTCTTTGTGCTGATCTTTGCCGGGGCGTTTGCCGGATTCTTTCCGGCATGGCGTGCGTCAAGGGTGCAGGTCATAGAGGCACTGCGCGACGAATGATTATAGAGGATTTATAGACCAAGTGTACAAAGCAATTAGCAGTATATGTTCAATCGGGATCGTTGGAAAGAAATTTTGGAAGTGCTCACCAGCAATTGGTTCAGGACGGTGCTCACCGCGTTCGGGGTTTTCTGGGGCATATTGATATTGATAATCCTCCTTGCCGCTGGAAAAGGCCTGGAAAACGGAATCAAGGCAGATTTCGGCGATATTGCCACGAACACCATGTTCATGTGGACCCGCAGCACGACCAAGGCCTACAAGGGTCTGCCCAAAGGAAGGGATTTCAACTTCAAGCTGGAGGATGTACAGTCCATAAGGGACAACGTGCCCAACCTTCGCTTTATCTCGCCGCGAAACCAACTGGGTGGTTTTAGGGGCGGCGGGAACGTGGTACGGGGAATTAAAACGGGGGCCTACAATATTTACGGCGATTATCCCGAAATCATCAACCAAGATCCCATGACCATCACTTCGGGACGGTTCCTAAATCACAACGACATCAATGAAAAGCGAAAAATTGCCATCATAGGCAATGGGGTGAAAAACGACCTGTACGATCTTGATGAAACGGTTCTGGGCACCTATATCAAGATACAGGGAGTGAATTTTATGGTCGTGGGCACCTACAAGAAAAATAGCAATGATGGGGATGGGGAGGAAGGACAAAAACAGATATTCGTACCCTTTACCACCTTCTCCCAGGCATTCAACAGGGGGAACGATGTGGGCTGGATGGCGATCACGGCCAATGACGGTTCTTCCATTACCAGTTTAAAGGAAGACATCGTGAACTCCATGAAGGTCAAACATAAGGTGCATCCCGATGATGATCGGGCCGTCGGGTACTTCGATCTGTATGAACAGTACAACAGGGTGGAGAGCCTGTTTGGCGCCATGGGCTTCATCGCCTATTTTGTGGGCATCTTGGTATTGCTGTCGGGAATCATTGGGGTTAGCAACATCATGCTGATCGTGGTCAAGGAGCGTACCAAGGAAATTGGAATTCGCAGGGCCCTTGGCGAAGATCCATGGTCTATAAAGAAACAGATCTTAATGGAGTCCATTTTTCTGACCATTATATCCGGGATGGCCGGGATTACCTTCGGGGCCCTGTTCATTTATGGGGTCAACGCCATTCTCGATGCCAATGGGCCGGTAGACATGTTCCTCAACCCCAGTGTGAGCTTGGGCGTGGTCGTGGCGGCCTTGGCCATCTTGATTATCTCCGGACTGCTGGCCGGTTTCATACCTGCGCAAAGTGCGATCAAGGTACGGCCCATAGACGCATTGCGGACCGAATAGTTCAAATTTCATAGGAATACATCAATCAACATAAAAGTAAAATCATCAAACAAATGAAAAAGTCAGTTACCAGGATCATTTTAATAATCATTGTTTTGACCTTTGGGGGAGCCATGTATTATTTATACCAAAAAAATGCGGAAGACCCTGTGGTGTACGAAACGGAACAGGCTTCCAAACAGACCATAATAAAAAAGACCATGGCCACCGGAAGTATTCTACCCTTGGAGGAGGTCCTGATCAAACCCAACATCTCCGGGGTGATCGAAGAAATCTTTGTAGAGGGCGGGGACTATGTGAAATCCGGAGATCTTTTGGCGCGGATCAAAGTGGTCCCGAACCTCAGTGCGTTGAACGATGCCCGTAACGGAATCGATGAGGCCAAGATCGCCCTGGACGACCAGTTGCGCAACCTGCAACGGCAAAAAAGCCTGTTCGACAAAGGGGTGATATCCCAAGTGGATCTGGAACGGGCCCAGGTGACCCATGACCAGGCCAAGCAGACCTATGCCGCAGCGAACAAACGCTACGATATTGTGAAGACGGGCACCTCAAGCGGATATGGCAATGTGGCCAATACGCAAATACGGTCCACCGTTAGTGGGATGGTCCTGGAAGTACCGGTGGAGGTGGGAAACCAGGTCATTGAAAGCAATACCTTCAACGAGGGTACCACTATTGCCGCGGTCGCCGATATCGAAAAAATGATTTTTGAGGGAAAGGTCGATGAATCGGAAGTTGGGAAAATTACGGAAGACCTTCCACTCGAAATTACCGTCGGCGCTATCGAGGACCAAGTTTTCGATGCGGTCCTGGATTATATCGCACCCAAGGGGAACGAGGAAAATGGGGCCATACAGTTCGAAATCAAAGGGACCATGAAAAAGCAGGATTCGATCTTCATCCGGGCCGGATTGAGTGCCAATGCCTCCATAATATTGGCCAGGGCCGATAGTGTACTGGCGGTCAAGGAAGCACTGGTACAGTTCGATGATAAGACCAAAAAACCTTTTATTGAAGTGGAGACGGGAGACCAAAAATTCGAAAGAAGGGACATCGACCTGGGTATCAGCGATGGCATTTATGTCGAGGTGAAATCCGGGATTGCTGCCGAGGACAAGATCAAGGTCTGGAACAAGATCGAACAGGAAGAAAATTTCAACTAGTATTTTAACATATATTTTGGAGCAATTTTTGTAACAAATTAACAACTTGGGTGTCCTATAGCCGAGATGACTAAATCGGGTGGCACAAACCACTAATCCAATCCAATCATGATCGAAATAAAAGACCTTCACAAATCCTATAAAATGGGGAGCAATTCCCTCCATGTCCTAAAAGGCATCAATTTCTCGGTGGACAAGGGCGAATTGGTGGCGATTATGGGCTCGTCCGGCTCGGGAAAGTCGACCCTTTTGAACATTCTTGGAATGCTCGATGTGGCCGATACGGGAGATTATACCCTCGATGGAGTGCCGATCAAGGATATGAACGAAACGAAGGCCGCCCAGTATCGCAACAAATTTTTGGGCTTCGTTTTCCAATCTTTCAATTTGATCAATTATAAGAGCGCCATGGAAAATGTCGCACTTCCGCTTTACTATCAAAGAATGCCGAGAAAGGAACGCCAGGAAAAGGCCCTTAAATATCTGGATCAAGTAGGTTTGAAAGAGTGGGCGACACACCTGCCCAGTGAGCTTTCCGGTGGTCAAAAACAACGGGTCGCCATCGCACGTGCCATGGCCGCCGAGCCCAAGGTGCTCTTGGCGGACGAACCTACCGGCGCCCTGGACAGTACAACTTCCTATGAGGTGATGGACTTGATCCAAAAAATCAATGATGAGGGCAACACCATTCTCGTGGTCACCCATGAAGAAGACATCGCCCATATGTGCAAACGTATCGTGCATTTAAAGGATGGGGTTATCGTGGAGGACAAAAAAGTGAAACAAGTAAGGGCATCCGCGTATGTTTAGCAGAGATACTTGGAAAGAAATATTTGAGACCATCCAAAAGAACAAGTTACGTACGTTCCTTACTGGATTTACGGTGGCACTCGGTATTTTTATCTTTGTCTCGCTCTTCGGCATGGGGAACGGCCTCAACAACACCTTCGCTAAATTTTTTGGGGACGATGCCACTAATGTCCTGTATCTGTTCCCTGGACGGACCTCTATCCCTTACAAAGGGTACAAGGCGAACAGAAGGATAGAATTTGAGAACGACGATCTTGCGGCCATCGAAAAGGATTTTGAAATGTTTCTCGAATATGTTACACCAAGGATTACCAGAAGTGCCTTGGTCAAGTACAAAGAGGAATCGGACAATTACAGTACCCGTGCGGTGGCACCTCCCCATCTTTTTGCCGAAAAGACCATCATCATGAAAGGAAGGTATCTGAACGAGATGGATATTGCCGGGAAAACAAAATACGCGGTCATTGGTCGCCTGGTCGAGCAAGACCTTTTTAAGGACGCGGATGCCATAGGCGAGTTCATCGATGTCGGCGGAAGTGTTTTTAAGGTGATCGGTGTATTTCAGGATGATGGTGGGGACAATGAGGAACGGCGGATCTACATTCCATATACCACGCGTCAGCTGATAGAAAAGGCGACGGATAAGGTAGACCAGATTATTGTGGGCTTCAAACCGGAATTGGGGTATGCAGGGGCCATGGCGTTCGAAAGCAGTATCAGCAAGTACATTCGCAATAGGAAGTATATCAGTCCAAACGACCCCAATGGACTCTTCATAAGGAACGTGGCCGATCAACTCAAACAAAACCAGCAATTCGCCGGGGTACTCCAGATCATCATTTCGGGTATTGCTTTCGCGGTCATTATTTCCGGAATCATAGGGATCAGCAATATCATGTTGTTCGTGGTCAAAGAACGGACCAAGGAAATAGGTATCCGAAAAGCCCTTGGGGCCACTCCAAAAAATGTGACCAGCACCATATTGTTGGAATCTGTTTTCATCACCACCATTTCAGGTTTTGTGGGCATGTTGATAGGCGTTGGGCTGCTAAGGTTCATCGGAAATGCCCTAGAAGAGGATTATTTTATCACCGACCCTTACATCAATATTGGCACGGCCATTTTCGCCACCATTCTATTGGTGCTGTGCGGTACGATCGCGGGATATGTTCCCGCCAGACGTGCGGCCCGAATAAAACCAATCGTAGCCCTTAGAGACGAATAGTTATGAGACAATTATTTGATAGCAATACCTGGCAAGAGATTTTTCAATCGATCAGTAAGAACAAGGTGCGCACCTTTTTGACCATGATCGGGGTGTTTGTGGGAATCTATATCTATGTGGGGCTTTCCGGTGCCTCCAAGGGATTGGACAATGGTTTCGAAAGACAGTTCGAAACAGTGGCCATGAACACTATGTTCGCGTGGGCCCAAAGTACGAGCATGCCCTATGACGGGTTCAAAACGGGAAGGCAGTTACAGCTCAAGGTAGGGGATATCGATGTGCTGCAAAATAGGATACCAGAAATCGAATACATCACTCCCAGAAATGCCAAAGGTGTTTTCGGGGATACGCCCGGAGTGGTGGTTCGGGGCACTAAATCGGGAAACTACGCCGTTTACGGAGATTTTCCCGTATTCACCAGGATTGCCACAAAAAAGATATACGATGGGGGCAGGTTTATCAACGACGAAGATATTGAACAGACCAGAAAGGTGTGTGTTATCGGGGAACGGACCCAAAAAGAGCTGTTCGATAAAGAGGAAGATCCCATTGGCGGTTATATTCGAATCGATAATATCTATTTCCAGGTCATCGGGGTGCACAAGTTTACTCCCGGCGGTGGTTTTGAAAGTGACAGCGATATTTTCATCCCTTTTACAACCTATCGGAAGCTGTACAATACCGGAGATAATATAGGATGGTTGACCATGGCGGCCTATGATGATGCCGACGTGATTCAGGTGGAAAAAGACGTAAAATCAGTCTTGAAAAGTATACACCGCGTACATCCCGACGATGAACGTGCCTTTGGTTCCTTCAACCTTGGGGAAATTTTCAATAGAATCATGGGTTTTTCCAATGGCCTTACGTTCCTATCGCTTATTGTGGGCATTGCCACCATTTTGGCCGGGATCATCGGTATCGGCAACATCTTGTTGATTTCCGTCAAGGAGCGCACCAAGGAACTGGGCGTTCGGAGGGCACTGGGCGCTACGCCCTCGGAAGTGCGGAACCAGATCATTATTGAGTCCCTATTTCTTACCCTGTTGGCGGGAATCATCGGAATCATCATCGGCGCCCTCACCTTAAAGGGCATAGATATGGCCACACAGGGCACTGATTTTCCCTATGCGAACCCTACGGTGCCCATTCCATTGGTTTTGGGGGCCCTGGGCCTAATGATCATTTTGGGAACGCTGATCGGATTGATACCGGCACAGCGGGCCGTCAGTATCCGACCCATAGATGCTTTGAGGGAAGAGTGAACAAAGAAACCGAACGGCAATTGAACGACTTTTGAAAAACAAACCATAAAAAACAAATACACTAAAAATGAACAAAATTGTAAAATACGTACTGATCGCAGTTTTGGTGCTGGGAGCACTTTGGGCCGCTGCCTTTTTTATTAAATCGAACAGTAAATCCTCGATTACGTATGAAACGCAAAAACCGTTTATTTCCAGTATAGAAAAGAAGACCGTGGCCACGGGCAAGGTAATCCCTGAAGATGAAATCGAGATCAAACCCCAGATTTCGGGTATTATCGATAAAATCTACTTGGAAGAAGGGGTAGAGGTAAAGGCGGGAGATTTGATCGCCAAGATCAAGATTGTGCCCAATGAGCAATCCTTGAACCAAGCCAGAGGAAGGGTCCGCAATGCCGAAATTGCCTTGAACAACGTGAAAATCGAGTATAACAGGAACAAGGAGCTGTTTGACAAGGGTGTTATTTCGAACCAAGATTTTAACAATCTCCAGTTGCAGTACGACCAAGCACAGCAGGAACTGCAGAATTCACAGGCCGACTATCAGATCATCCGAAAAGGATCTGCTGGAGGGTCCGCTACCGCCAACACCAACATTAGGGCAACCGTTACCGGAACCATTCTGGAAATTCCTGTGGAAGAAGGGGACCAAGTGATTCAAAGCAACAACTTCAACGACGGCACGACCATTGCCTCCATAGCCGACCTGGGCAAAATGATCTTTGAGGGAAAGGTAGATGAGGGCGAGGTCGGGAAATTAAAGGTCGGGACCCCCCTGAAGATCAGCTTGGGTGCCGTGGAGGGTGCCGAGCTCGATGCCAAGCTCAAGTTCATAGCCCCCAAAGGGATTGAGGAAACCGGAGCCGTACAGTTTAAGATCGAGGGCGATGTAGAGGTCAAGGAAGACATCTTTATCCGTGCCGGCTATAGTGCCAATGCGTCCATTGTCCTGGAAAGGAAGGATAGTATCCTGGTCATCCCGGAAGCTCTTTTACAGTTCGATAAAAAAACGGACAAACCCTACGTTGAAATAGCCGTAGGAGCCGTAGCGGAGCAGAAGTTCGAACGCAAGGATATCGAGATAGGGATATCCGATGGGGTGAACGTTGAAATCGTTTCGGGACTTTCCGAAGACGATCAGATAAAGCAATGGAACAAGACCGAGCCCGTGAAGAAAGGCGAGGAGGATGAAGGGGAAGAGGAAGAGACCGAATAGCAATAGAAAGGAACATCAATCAAAAACAATCATAAAACCAGTATCGAAATGAATTTTAAGATAACAGTATTTGCAATTTTTCTTTCCGTTGGGATGCTATCGGCCCAGCAAAAAAAATGGACGTTGGAGGAATGTGTGGTATATGCGGTGGAGAACAACCTGACCATTGCACAATTTGAACTGGATCTGGAAAATGCCAAAATAGATGAATCCGATGCCTATGGTGCGCTGCTGCCCGGCCTGAACGCATCCTTCAGTGCCTCGGGAAATACGGGACTTGCGTTGGACCCCACCACCAATAACCTGGTATCGGCAACCATATTTTCAGCTTCGGGGGACATTACTTCAAGTGTGACCCTATTTGATGGCCTTAGGAACTACAATCGTATCAACAGGGCCAAACTAAGGGGGATTTCCCAGCAGTACCGCTTGGACGATATCAAGGACGATATCCGCCTAAACGTGGCCAATGCGTACCTGCAGGTATTGTCGAACAAAGAGTCCTTAAAGGTTTTCAGGGCACAATATGCCGTTACGGAGCAAGATCTGAAAAAGACCAAGGAATTGGTGGATTCTGGAGTGGTCCCAAGGGGCGACCTCCTGGAAATTGAGGCAACGGCGGCCAACCAGGAACAACAAATAGTGAATGGGGAAAGCCTGGTGCTCATCTCCAAGATAAACCTGGCACAGTTACTTCAGATTACCGACTATGGGAATTTTGATATTGCGGAAGAGGAATTCGATATCCCGCCTTCCGATATTCTGAACAATTCCGCAAAGGTAATTTTTGACAAGGCGCTGACGTTTAGAAACGACATCAGGTTTGCGCTATCGGGAGTGGATTTGGCCGAGAAGGACTTGGAAATTGCAAAAGGGGCCCGTTATCCTACAGTGGGGGCGTTCATTAATTACAATACCCGATATTCGGATCAGAACAGGGACAACATTACTGGGGAGAAAATTCCGTTAAAAAACCAGTTGTACATCAATGATGGTATTTCCTATGGTGCCCAATTGAACATACCCATATTCAACGGTTTTAGCACTCGAAACTCGATTAAACGTGCCAAAATTGATGTGGATATCGCCAGAATCGAATATGAGCGCGCCAAACTCGAACTGGAAACCAATATCAATCAGGCCTATGTGGACGTAACCAGCTTTTTCAAGGCATATGAGGCCGCCCAAAAGACCTTGGAAGCAAGGCGCCTGGCCTATAACTATTCCAAAGAGCGGTTCGATGTGGGGCTGATGAACGCTTTCGATTTTAGCCAGGCACAATCCAGGGTGGACAACGCGGAGGCCGAAGTGGTCCGGACCAAGTACGACTACATCTTTAGGCTTAAAATACTAGAATTCTATTTCGGGATCCCCGTTGCCCTGAACTAGCGTATCTTTGCGCCCGTATGGCCTTGATCCTAAATATAGAGACCGCAACGACCAATTGTTCGGTAAGTGTCGCGAAGAACGGGGAAACGCTTGCCATAAGGGAGCACGATACGCCAAATTATTCGCATTCCGAACAGCTGCACGTTTTTATGGGGGAAGTGCTGGAACGGGCTTCCCTTACCCTTACCGATTTGGACGCCATAGCGGTGAGCAAGGGACCGGGGTCCTATACCGGACTCCGCATCGGGGTATCGGCGGCCAAAGGGCTTTGTTTTTCCCTGGACCTACCGTTGATCTCGATACCCACATTGGAGAGTATGGCCCATCAGGCCATGGGACGTAAGGTGGCATATATCATTCCCGTTTTGGATGCCAGGCGCATGGAGGTCTATTCGGCGGTTTTTGACCCAAACGGTATCCCATTGCGCGCGACGAAGGCGGAAATTATAGATGAAACGACATTTGGAGCTTTCTGGAAAAATGAGAAGACCCTTCTTTTGGGTAGTGGTGCCGGGAAATGCAAACCCTTGTTAACCGGCCCCAATGTTGTTTTTGATACCTCGGTGGTACCATCGGCAAGGGAGATGGCCAAGTTGTCGTGGGCAAAGTTCCAATCGAACACGTTCGAGGATATAGCCTATTTCGAGCCTTACTACTTGAAGGATTTCGTCCTTGCCAAACCCAACAAAAAAAGCTGACCCCAAAGAACTTCTATAGGGAAACAACAAGGCACAACTAACGCCCCAGGGCCAAAGCTGCGTACGGGGAATCGTCACTGGACGATTCGACCAGCGTATTAAAGTACTTGACCAAGCGAACTACATCTTCCTCCTTTTTCATGCTCAACTTGTTTTTTGAAATGAATTTTCTTAGCTCGGGGGAATAGCTGCCCAAAGCCTTTAACAGCTTTTTCTTGCCCAACTGGATTTTAACAGCGGGCCGGTTTCCCCATTTTAGGTAGTACGACGAGTCGTCTATGAACTGGGGGGGATCATAGGTGTCATATCCGTGATCCGGATTCTCGGCTTGGCGAAACCTTTTTTTGGGTTTGAAGAGCAATTGGGCCGTGCCCTGGTTCAAGGGATTGAAATAGCCTTGTTTGGAACGGCCAAGATCAACGTACTCCATGACCTTATAGGTCCTTCCATCAAATTGGGCCGTAATGGTATTTCTTCTAAGAAGGGTACGGGGTCTTTGATCTTGCCCCATAATTTCCACGGCATCACGGTACGCATCATAGCGCATCAATGCCTTCCGCCTGACCTTGCCGAACATAATGGTCTCGCCCTGCTTATAAACTTCGTTGATATAGGGAGAGCCCTCAATTGCTCGTTCGCTAACGGAAATGTACAATTGCCCATGGGAAACGCGCCCGTCGGCGTTGGCACTTGCAATTTCCAGATTTCCCTGCCCAAAAAGACCACCAACGGTCAATAGGCAAATGCAAAAGCTCATACATCTCATATCGATACGGTTTAGCAATTAAGATACAAAAAAAGAGCTAATGTTCAACGGATTGACAAAAAAAAGAACATTTCAAATGTCCAAGGTGCGATATCGAACACCGATCAAGGGTTTGGGCGGTATTTGTATTGCTGGGCCCACGGTTCCCGATGCTTCTTGGGCCGGATCCAAGGCTTTGTCCCGTTCGCCGATATCCGGTGCCAATAATTAGTTGCTCGACCCTTCCTCCTTTTCCTGTGCTCCTGACACGAGGGCGTCATAATATTCCAGAATTTGGATGACCTCGGCTTCGGTCCTAAGCTTTAATCGGTGTTTTTTTGAATATGACCGGAGTTCGGAATACTTGTCCCACAATATCGCAAAGACCTCTTTCCTACTGAGATGGGCCAGCTTTTTGGCCGGTCCCAATTTTTTTTTGATATAGTAGTGGGTCCGGGTCATGAACTGGGGCGGCTTAAAGCTTTCGTACCCATGTGCGGGAAATTCAAATTTGGGAATTGTCTTGGTCGTTTTGCGGTAGAGTGCGGTCTCACCCTCGCTCAGCGGGTTGAAATATCCAGAGCGGGTTTCATTTCCGCTGATATAAGGAATATATCGATAGGTTGTTCCGGCAAGCGTGGCCTCAATTTCTTCATCTTGCAACAGAACAAGGTTCTTCTGGTGGTCGTCCAAGAATTCAATATAATCCCGGTATGCGTTGAAGCGCATGAATACGGAATCCTTCCGATTCTTGTTCCGCACTACGCTTCCCATTTTGAAAGCCTTTTCGATATACGGACTGCCTTTTACTGTAAACTGATGCTCCATTAGTGCAAGGCTCGCATCTTCCCTGGGCATATTGTAGCTGACCTTGACCACATCATCCACGATCTGCGCCATTGCCCAAACGGGCAGGACCATGAAGATCAGAAGATACGGTTTGGACAGGTAGTTCATGTGGGTCTTGTTTGCTCCCGAAATTACAACTTTTTTTACATCACGACTTCATGTGCACATCGCGCTGGGGAAAGGGAATCTCTATTCCCGCCGCATCGAACCGGGTCTTGAGTTCCTCCAATACATGAAAGTGGGCGGCCCAAAAATCCTCGTTTTTGGCCCAAAACCTTAGCGTCAGGTTTACTGAGCTATCGGCCAGTTCCCCTACATAGACCTCGGGTTCGGGTTCCTTGAAGATCGTATCGTACTCGGCACAGATGCGCAGCAGGATTTCCTTTGCCGTTTTGATATTGGAGTTATAGCCGATTCCGACATCGATTTTATCGCGCCGGGTGCTTTCGGCGTTGTAATTGACAATATTGTTGTTGCTCAACTGTCCATTGGGGATAATGGCCACTTGGTTGCCAAAAGTGTTCAGCTTCGTGGTAAAGATCGTAATTTCCTTGACCGTACCATCCACTCCTTGGGCCGAGATAAAATCACCCACTTTAAAGGGCTTGAAAATCAAGATCAGCACCCCGCCGGCAAAATTGGCAAGTGATCCCTGTAGTGCAAGGCCTATGGCGAGTCCGGCAGCCCCTACCATGGCGACCAAGGAAGAGGATTTTACGCCCAATTGGGTCACCACCAGGACGAACAACAAAACTTTGAGGGCGACCGAGATAAAACTTTGCAAGAACGTCTCGAGCGTGGGGTCATAGTCCTTGCGTTCAAAAAACCGGTGCACCATACGGTTGAGGAGCCGTATGACCCACAGCCCGACAACAAATATGATTGCGGCCAAAATCAAATTGGGCAATGCGGCCCAGAGCCAATCTATGGCATTATCGATATGTTCCCTATAATTTGTAAGCTCTTCCATATCCTTACTATTTTATGATCATGTATCTGTTATCCCTTGGAATCCAATGTTGTTTTGGATTCCGTCAAAGGGCTGGAAATCCAATGCCTACCGAACCATTGTAGTTTGGGCTAGAACTGTACCAATTTTAAAATGTCCGCGGGCTTTGACAAAGGTAGTTTACAAGTACCGTGTTGGCAAACATAGATCAAGGTCTCCTTTTCGTTATACCGGTTTTGCAATAGGGCTATCTGACCTTCTTTTTCGGTTGCGGCCATGATGGTGTTGGGTTGGTACCATGCCCCGATTTCCACTCCCTTGCTTCGAAAATCCGCTCCCACGATCGCGACTTCGTAAAAAGGTTGGATGTGGAACAGGGCCAGTTGGAACCAATTGGCATGGCTTTGCGCATTCTTTTCCATATGCCCCTTCATGTTTTTCAGCATCCGTTCCGATAGGGCCGCATATGCTTCTTCAGGAAAAAGTTTGGCCAGTTTAAAAAGACTTTTCGCCATGATCGAGTTCGAGGCGGGAACCACATTATCGGAGGTTTCCACGGTTCTTCGAATCACAAAGCTATCTTGCTTTGAAGTAAAGAAGAACAGTTTGCTGTCCGGGTCAAAATAGTGCTCGATGCAATGGTCGGCAAGCCCTTTGGCACGTTCCAACCATTTCGGGTCAAAACTTACTTCGTACAGGCCGATATAGGCCTCGATGACCGCCGCGTAATCTTCCAAGTATCCATTGATGGTACTCTTTCCGTTTTTGTGGTTATGGAAAAGTCCACCATCCGTTTTGACCAGGTTACGCTCGATGAAGTCGGCGTTTTTTAGGGCCAGGTCCAGATATTCCCGATGTCCAAGATAACGGTAGGCATCTACGAGTCCTTTTAACATCAATCCGTTCCATGAGGTCAGAATCTTATCGTCCAATCGGGGCTTGTTTCTTTTTTCCCGCTCCTTTTTCAAAGTTTTTAGGCCATTCCCTATGATATCCTCCAAGCTTGTGAAACCGATTTGGTGCTTTCTGGCAATCTTTTCGTGGGAAGTGTCCCGGATAAGTACATAATTGCCGTCTTCCCAATGTCCGTAACTATTGATGTTGAAATAGTCCTTGAATATTTTGAAATCGTTCCCCAACAACGATTTCAATTCCCCTTCGCGCCATACGTAATAGGCTCCCTCTTCCAGTTCCCCGCTTTCATCCAGGCTATCGGCATCCAGTGAGGAATAAAACCCGTGGCTGTCATCCATGAGCTCTTCCTGGACAAAATCGATGGTCCGCTCGACGGTTTTTTTGTACAGATCGCGCTTGGTGGTGGCATAGGCCTGGGCGTATAGGCTCACCAGCTGTCCGTTGTCATAGAGCATTTTTTCAAAATGGGGCACATGCCATTTGGTGTCCACGGCATAACGCGAAAACCCACCACCGACATGATCAAAGATACCGCCCCATGCCATTCTTTCGAGCGTTGTATGCACATACTCCAAGATTTTTGGATCGTGTTGCACCGTGCCGTAGTGCAGCAAAAAATTGAGGTTTACCGGCATCATGAATTTGGGCGACCGCTTGTAGCCGCCGAGATAGGTGTCAAAATACCGGGACCAATTTTTTACGGACCTTTCCAATTCTTCGCCGGTAAAAAGTGGGGCATCGGCCTTGTTTTCCACCAGATTGATGGCCTGGATGCCCTCAGCCATGTTTTGGGCATAGCCCACTACCTTTTCGGGATCTTTTTGATAGAGTTCTGAAAGCTGTTCCAAGACCTTGATCCAGTTTTCCTTCTTTACATAGGTCGCTCCCCAGAACGGTCTGCCATCGGGCAGGGCAACGATGTTCAAGGGCCACCCCCCGCTACCGGTCATCATCTGTAGGGCATCCATGTAGATATGGTCGATATCGGGTCTTTCCTCCCGGTCAATTTTGATGTTGATGAAGTTCGCGTTCATGATCTGGGCCACTTCCTCGTCCTCAAAGCATTCATGCTCCATCACATGGCACCAGTGGCAGGCAGCGTACCCAATGCTGATGAGCAACAACTTGTTCTCTTTTTTCGCCTTTTCCAGCACCGCAGGATTCCAAGCCTTCCAATTGACCGGATTATGGGCATGCTGTAATAAATACGGACTGGTCTCGTGAATCAGGTCGTTGGTGAACTTAGGACTCATGGCATTGGGTTTTTGGGCTTGAAGGTTCCATAGCGATATCAGAAAAAACAGGATGGGGTACCATTTCGACATAACCAAAGTTAGCGTTAAATCGAGGTATAAAAAAAGCACCCGCCATGGACAGGTGCTTCCCTATAATTTTCAGAAACAATCTATTTCACCTCGAAAGTGATTTTTGCGTTCACCCGGAACTCCTTGATTTCCCCATCGTCTACCGTGGCGCTCTGTTCGTTCACATAGACCGAACGAATGTTCTTCACTGATTTTGAAGCATGTGAAACTGCTTTTTTTGTGGCATCTTCCCAACTTTTGTCAGAATTCGCCAGTACTTCGATTACTTTTAAAATGGCCATAATTAGTGTTTTTTGGATTTCCCACAAGGTAGTAATTTAATTTCGGAATGGCCGTTGCAAACGATCAAATCAACCATTCAGTGCCACCACCTCATTGACCTTGTCGCCCATCATATTCTTGAGCATGGTCTCTATGCCATTTTTTAGGGTAAAGGTGGAGGACGGACACCCACTGCAAGCACCTTGCAGGATTACGTTGACCCTTTTGTGCTCTTGCTCATAGGATTTGAACAGGATATTCCCCCCATCGCTGGCCACGGCGGGCTTGACATACTCCTCCAGGATGTCAATGATCTGCTTTGAGGTATCGTCCAAATTCTCCTGTTGCCCATTCACCGGGGCCTCTTGGGCTTTTTGAACCATGCTTTGGGCCGAGGCCACCTCTTTGCCATCGGCGATAAAGTTCCTGATGTGCTCCCTTAGCTCCAACGTAATATCGTCCCATTCGGCGACATCGAATTTGGTCACGGATACATAGTTCTCGTCCAAAAACACCTCCTTTACAAATGGAAAATGAAAAAGTTCCCTCGCCAGGGCCGAATCCTTGGCTTCATCGATGTTCTTGTACTCCAGGGTGGTGGGTACGATACGTCGGCTTGCCACGAACTTCATGACAGCGGGATTGGGAGTTACCTCGGCATATACCGTTACGGCAACTTTGACGGTTTTTTCGGTTTCCAGCACCACAGGCTCCCCTGCATTAAGGTATTCTACCATTTGCTGGGCCACCTCGTCCTTGACATCGTTCCAATCCACTATATCAAAGCGCTCCAAGGCAATGAAATTGCCGGAGACGTACACCGTTTTGACGAATGGGAGATAGAACAACTGTTGTGCCAATGGGGAATCCTTGGCCTCATCTATGTTCTTAAATTCGTAATTTTTGTGCTGGGTAAGAAAATGATTGGTCTCAAATTTTAGAATGGCCGGGTTATTGGTTTCCCGGACGGTGATCACATACTCCTTCATCTCATTTCGGTTTTGTGCAAAAATACAATCATTTTCTAAGGTACTAACTATATAATAATGTTGTATTTCATCCGTTATACTTTATATTTAGTCGATCTTTAATACCTTCTCACGCTAGATGAAACATCGCTTATTAGTACTTCTTTCGGTATTTGCCTTTGGTTTTCAATCCAACGCTCAAGAGGGTATTCCCATATATTTTGATTATTTGGCGGACAATTACTATCTGGTCTATCCATCCATGGCAGGTATCGGCGTGGGAGGAAAAATTCGGGCTACCGTGCGAAAACAGTGGTTCGATGTACAGGACGCGCCCAATATGCAGACCTTGAACGCACACTTTCGTCTTGGAGAGAGCAATAGTGGGGTAGGGGCCATTATTTTTAACGATGCCAATGGTTACCATGCCCAGACCGGGGTGAAAGTCACCTATGCCTACCATTTGAAGCTTGGGGGCGATATACGATATTTGAACCAATTGTCCTTTGGCCTCAGCCCGACCTATCTGCAGAGCAGTTTGGACGAGAGCGAGTTTCTTTCCCCGGGGGGCATTGTGGACCCTGCAATTACCGGTAGTAAGATCAGCGCGGGCTATTACAATGTCGATATCGGAATGTCGTACAACCTGATGGAATTCTATGGCCATGTGGCGGCGCTCAACGTATTGGGTTCGGAAAGAAGCCTTTACCGGGTGAACAGGACCAATCCGAACAATATTCCCGTGGTGGACAACCTTCGGCGCTATCTGGTTTCAGTGGGATATATCTTTGGAAGGAATGCTGTACAGGTCGAGCCTTCGGTCTTGTTTCAACTTACCGATTTTACGAAGGAAAAAACACTGGATATCAATGCCAAGATCTACAAAGATGTCGACTTTGGAAGAATTTGGGGAGGGCTCTCCTATAGAAGAAGCTTTGACGGGGCGCAGTTTATCGACGGGGCCAGTTTTGGCGAACAGCGATTGCAGTTGTTCACGCCGATCATCGGCGCCAATATTAAGAATTGGATGGTATCCTACAACTACTCCTATCAGTCCGGCGCCATCCGACTGGACAATGGCGGGTTCCATCAGATAACCCTGGGGTACGATTTCGGCCAGACCGAAAGAAGATACGACTGTTACTGCCCGGCCGCACAATAAATGGGCCCGTCCGCATTGCATTCGGGACAGACCCATTTCAAACACCTACCTAAAGTCCCCCCTTACCCCTCCCAAGGAGGAGGGACCAAAAAAGGCATCATTTCCAGGTATAGTTCTTTTTGGCCGCTTGTTTTTTGATGGCCTGCAGCATGGCGTTTTCCAGTTCGCCGACGGAACCTTCTTTCTGGTTCTTGGCGATATGGGCCTCCCGCTCTGCGTTCAATAACTGGATTTCCTTTTGGATTTTGTGGCGCTCCGTTTTTTTCGTTTCGATGTACACCGCTATCTCCGCTGTTGACTTTCCTTTCAATTCGTCGGGGAGGTCATCGACGGCAATTTCTGAAATCTCGACCACCTCCTCGTCAAGGGCATCGACCAGATCCCAGTCCGTATTGCTGTAGAGTCCCGAACTCTTGCTCACCGCCCGCTTTACGGCGACCCCTTCGGCCAGCTCATAGGCATTGGTATCCTGTTTCAACTGTTGTCTCCCCTTTGCGGCCCCCAATGCGCCATAGGAAACATAGGTTTTGTTCAATTTGGAGTTGAGCTCAATGATGAGCTTGTCATAGGGCGTGTCGATATGCACCACTTGACGATTGTGGTCGATGGCCATATACTCCCCGCCGCTTAGGATGGCGCCATTTTTCCAATTGGTCTGAACGCCCTGTTGGTAGTTGCCGCAAAAGATGGTGTTCACCACGACGTCCTTTTCCTTGGCGTTGGCAAGTGCATCTTTGTAGTGCAGCTTTCCTTGATCAAAGGGTTCGTTGCCGGCGATAAAGATCATTTTGAGGTTATCGGGATTCCTCCCCCAGTCCAACTGTTTTAGTGAGGTTTGGATCACGGTCCCACAGTATTCCTCGCCACCGTTGGTGGTCAGGGAGAAGAGCTTTTCGGATATCTCATCCAGATCATCGCTAAAACCCAACACCTGCTGGATGTACCCTTCACGTGATGAGAGCTCGTCGTTTCCGTATTGGTAAAGGGCGATCTGTAGTTTGGGACGTGTCTTGTTGCTACATTGGGCATGGGTAAATTGGTTTACAATATCCCACAATTGCGCCTTGGCTTGGTTAATGAGTCCGTCCATACTGTTGCTGGTATCCAATAGCAGGGCAATCTTGACCGTGTTGTTGGCAGGCGCTCCATCGTCCGCAATGGCCTGGGCCACCAGGGTCTTTGAATTTGTTCTTTGCGATTTTGGATCACAACCATATGCGGTGGTCACCGTAAAGGCCAATAGGCCCAGTCCTAAGAGTTGTTTTACATTTTTCATGTCGATATCAATTTATGTTTGTTTATAGTTTTGTTCGTATTTTTTCCATGGATGCCAGTGAGAGATAGACGAAAAGACCCATGAGGCCGAGGACCGCCATCCATTTCAAATAGATGGTGATCGTCCATTCCAGTGCCGCCTTAATGCGTTGGAGCAACCCGATTTCCACCTGCCTCCCTTCCGATAGGGAGAGCATCACGGTGCAGAATTCATTTTCAGCATCAAAATTGCCCAGGCTTACCCCAAGCTCCTGAAGCTGCTGCTCTATTTCAAGGATCCGGTTTTCCAACTGCATGTAATCGGCAATTTCCCCACTTTTGGATTTCAGCTCCATCAAGGATTGCCGAACTTTTTCCAAGGATGCTTTTTTTGCGTTTAGATCCATGTATTCGTTGGTTTTGTCTTTTTTGGTAATCCGCTTGGCCCGCACCTTGCCGATTGTGATGAGATTTTCGTAGAGGACATCAAAATTTTCCGGGGGCACTCCTATGACCAGGTGCAAACGGCGGTAACCCTCATTGCCCGTTTTATCCTCGTATTGTACCAACCCGTCCTGTTCCAAGATGCTATTTCTGATCTGTAGTTCCTCAGCGTCAAATTGGGTCGAAAAAGAGTTGATATCCGCAATTTTTTCATATTTCTGGTCTACCCGGATGGGCGATTGCCCAACGGCGACCTTGTATTTTTCCGAAGCATAGTTTCTTTTGACGACCAATAGGGTCTCAGATCGATCTGGGTCGAGTGGAAAAACATGGTCACTACCGGCTCCTTGATACCCGCTGGCCAGTCGAAATAGAAACAGGACCACAAAGCACAGGAACAGTAGCCCCACCCATATTTTAAATCGCTTTTTAAAAGAAACTTCCTTTTTCACAACTTGAATATTTTACGGTAAAAGTATTTTCAAACTTTTTCAAAAAAAACCGCAAATGAGGGAAGTGGTCCTTTAAATGAGCGAACCGGTTTTTTGATTGGGTGAAGGCCCAAAAAGAGCCTTTTTTGTATGGGTTTTTACGATTTTATCATTTTTTAGTGCCATTTAAAACCGCTAAGTTTACGTAGTGTTAGCGCCGTTATGACAAAATTTAGCTACATAGTGTTCACACTGCTGATCGGGTTTTCGACCGCGTTTGCCCAAGTTTCCAATACCCGGGAGCGCATGGAAATCCAAGGCAGTATCAAGGGTAAGGAAAACCGGACCCCTATCCAGGGAGTGGAGGTCCGGACCAATGCGGGGGCCTATACCTTTACCGATGCGCTGGGGGAGTTTAGGATATGGGCCGAAAAGGGGGATATATTGATTATTGAAAGCCCCGAATTCAGGAGTGTGCGGTATACCATTAAAAGTGATGAGGATATCGATGTGCTCGTCGAAGGCTATCCCGATGGGGATAATTTGCCCTCCGCTAGCAGAACGGCCAAAAACAGGGCCTCAATGCACCAGGCCTACTTGGACTCGGCCAATTTTTACAAGAAGGATGACATCGAGAAAAGTATTGATTTTATTACCCGGTCCATCGCCCATTTGGGCAAAAGGGGCAACAAAAAACAGCTGTCGGAGTCACTTACGGTTTTGGGACAGGTGTACCAATACCATGGACAGTACGATCTGGCGATCACCAACTACAAAGACGCCCTTGAGGCGAACAAATCCACCAGGACCACCTTACTTTTGGGAGAGGTCTATGTGCTCAACAACGAACTTTCGGAAGCCGAGGCCGCATTGGAACCACTCCTAAAGCTGAAGAATATGGTTCCTTTCCAAAACGTTCGACTCCACGAGATCCTTGGGGATGCCTACAAGGGCATGAACCAGATTGACAAAGCGGTGGAGTTTTATCGTATGGGGCTGCAAATTGCCAAACAAAATCAGATCGCCCCGAAAATGGCCGATTTGAACTCGAAGATTGCCGAGGCCTATGCAAAGGACAATAGGGATATTGAGGCAGAGGGCTATTTTAAGAACTCGCTGCAACTGGCAAAAAGCCAAGCACCGGAACGGGCGATCCAGGAAAAGGAAAAAGTAGCGGACTACTACAATACTAACAAACGTTTTAGCGAGGAAATACAGTTGCGCAAAAAAAGCCTTGACGAACTGGCAAACCTTTCCAAGGTGGAAACCAAAAACCAGCCCGTGACCCATGCCTCCGATACGATCACCGCACAGCGGATCAATTACAAAATCGCCAACGCCTATATCGCCCAGGACAAATACGATGAGGCCATTCCATACCTACAGCGGAGTATTGTCGAGGCCGATGGGGAGGACGATCTGATCGTACAGAAAGACGCCACCCGAAAATTGTCGGAAGTCTATGAATACAGGGGCGATTATACCAAGGCCTTCAAGACCTATCAGGAGTATGTTGCCCTGGTGGATACCCTGTATGTCCGGAAAGAGCAGGAGATTTCCAGGGCGGCCCGTTTTAACCGGGAGATTTCCTCCAAACAAAACCGTATTTCGGGCTTGGAGCAAGAACGGGAACTATCGCAGAGCAAGTACGATTTGGCCCTTACGGAGCAACAATTGGCGCAGGAAAGCAACAAGCGGCAAAAATGGGTGATCTATTCCCTTGTTTTTGGGATGGTACTGCTTGGGCTTGCCACCTTCTTTTTCTATAGGAGCAATCAACAGCAACAGCTGGCCAATAACCTACTGGCCCTAAAGTCGCTGCGTTCCCAAATGAACCCGCATTTTATTTTTAACGCGCTCAACTCGGTGAACAATTACATCGCCAAGAGCGACGAGCGGAGCGCCAACCGCTATTTAAGCGAATTCTCGACACTCATGCGCGTTGTGCTGGAGAATTCGGAGGAGGATTTTATACCACTGTCCAAGGAATTGGAATTGATCGGACTGTACGTAAAGCTGGAGCATTCCCGTTTTCCGGAAAAGTTCGACTATCAAATCAATGTGGACGACCATGTGGATGTAGATGCTTTCCAGATACCGCCGATGCTGCTGCAGCCTTATATTGAAAACGCCATCTGGCACGGACTGCGGTACAAAGAGGAAAAAGGGTCTTTGAAGATCGATTTGGTGCAAAGGAACAAGGAGTCGATTGAAATTACGATTACCGATGATGGTATCGGCAGAAGACGATCGACCGAACTGAAGACCCGGAACCAGAAGAAACAGAAATCCAAAGGCATGGGCAATATCAAAAAACGGATTACCATCCTTAACGATATGTACAAAGACAAAGTGGATGTGCACATCGCCAACCTCGAAGAAGACGGCTCAGGGACCAAAGTGGTGCTTGTGTTGAAGAAAGACTAAAAAAAGACGGGTATGAAACTTAATGCGATCATCGTGGAGGACGAGGCCAATAGCCGCGAAATTCTACGAAATTATTTGGCGAAATATTGTGATGACGTCAATTTGGTGGGCGAGGCCGCTTCCATAAAGGAGGGCGTGAAACTAATTGGGGAAAGTAGCCCCGACCTTGTATTCCTCGATGTGGAAATGCCCTTTGGAAACGCTTTTGATCTGTTGGACCAGCTACCCGACCGTACTTTTGAGACCGTTTTTGTGACCGCTTATAACCAGTATGCGGTGGATGCCCTGAACAGCCATGCCGCCTATTATTTGATGAAACCCATTAATATCGACGAATTGGTCAAGGCAGTGGAATACGTGACCGAAATAAGACAAAAAGAAGACGCATTGGAAGATCGGGTGCTGAAGCCAAGGTTAAAGAGCGTGGAGGGAAAGATAACGCTTCCCCAACAAGATGGTTTTCAAGTGCTGAACGTAAAGGACATTCTCTATTGCAAAGCTGATGACAACTACACGGAAATCTACTTGGAGGACAAGAAGATATTGGTGAGCAAGACCCTAAAATATTTTGAAGGGGCCTTGGCCGCTTTCGCATTTGCCCGTATCCACAAGTCGTTCTTGGTAAATGTGAACGAGGTGGTCAAGTATAGAAAGGGGAAAGGAGGGAGTGTGGTCATTTCCAACGGCAAGGAACTCCTGGTCTCCGCCTCCAAGAAAAAGGAATTTCTGGCTTATTTTTAGGTTTAGGTGCTCCCCGGAGATTGTCCGGCGGTACGAATCGTGTAAATTATCTAGTTTTGGGCTTGAACTTGTAAAATATGATCGTTAAAACCATCAATGGAAAAACCCCAAAATTGGGAAAAGACTGCTTTATCGCCGAAAATGCCACCTTAGTGGGCGATGTGCACATGGGAGACCACTGCAGTATTTGGTTCAATGCCGTTTTAAGGGGCGATGTACATTTCATAAAAATGGGGGACAAGGTGAACGTGCAGGACGGCGCGGTGATCCACTGTACATATAAAAAGTCACCTACGACCATTGGAAGCAACGTTTCCATAGGGCACAATGCCATCGTGCATGGCTGCACCATCAAGGACAATGTGCTTATAGGAATGGGAAGTATCGTAATGGACGATTGTGTGGTGGAGAGCCATAGTATAATCGCGGCAGGTGCCGTGCTGACGAAAGGGACACATGTACCCTCGGGAACGATCTTTGCGGGCATGCCGGCAAAAAAAATAAAGGATATCAGTCCGGAACTGAGTTCGGGGGAAATAGATCGTATTGCGGAAGCCTATGTGACCTATTCGGGATGGTTTAAATAGAAACTTTCTAGGGGTCGGTTAATGCGATTATTCCCTAACAAGCTGCATTTCGACATAAAACCGTACTTTTGCCGCACCAAAAAAATAAGACAATGAACGCATACATATTTCCAGGTCAAGGAGCACAATTTGTTGGAATGGGTCTTGATCTTTATGAAAAATATCCATTGGCACAGGAATTGTTCGAGGACGCCAACGAAATATTGGGCTTTTCCATTACCGATATCATGTTCGAGGGCTCGCCGGAAGACCTAAAGCAGACCAAAGTGACCCAACCGGCCATTTTTTTGCATTCCGTGATATTGAGCAAGGTCATGGGCGGGGCATTTGTTCCCGACATGGTGGCCGGCCACTCTTTGGGAGAGTTTTCCGCTTTGGTGGCCAATGGGGCACTGACCTTTGAAGATGGGCTCCAACTGGTTTCAAAAAGGGCCCTCGCCATGCAAAAGGCATGTGAGCTGCAGCCCAGTACCATGGCAGCCGTATTGGGGCTGGACGATGCGATCGTGGAGAAAATATGTGGGGATACCCCGGGTATTGTAGTGGCGGCCAACTACAACTGTCCCGGCCAACTGGTGATTTCCGGTGCAGTGGATGCCATAGAAACGGCTTGTGGGAAGCTCAAGGAGGCGGGTGCCAGAAGGGCCTTGATCCTTCCCGTTGGAGGCGCTTTCCATTCCCCTTTTATGGAGCCCGCAAGGGAGGAATTGGCACAGGCCATAGAAAATACCACTTTTGGCACGCCCAACTGCCCCATATACCAGAACGTGACCACGACGGCCGTCGAGAATCCCACCGAAATACAGCGCAATCTGATCTCCCAACTGACGGCTCCCGTGAAGTGGACACAAAGCGTGCAGCAGATGGTAAAAGACGGTGCCACCTTGTTTACGGAGGTCGGCCCCGGCAAGGTGCTACAGGGGCTTGTGGGAAAGATAGCTTCGGAGGTGGAGACCACTTCAGCGATGATTCCGTAAATACACCGATCATTTTACAGGAAATCCCATATTTAAGGTATTTATTTAGGGTTATGGCTGTTTTTTTTAGTAATATTGAGGCCCATTTTTACGTAAGAACCTACAAAATGCTATCTGTTGAATTTGCCCTTAGTTCAATACAATAGCTATGGATGTGAAAAGAAAGGAAGATTTCCATTCTGCTGGTAATCTCTATATTTTTGTAAAAGGTCTGGTGTTTTTTGCCATGCTGTGTTTCGGTACTTTTGTACATGCGCAGACGATGACGATAACTGCCACAAACAATGGCGGGGAAGTCCTGTCTCCAGGTGCTCCGAACGCTACCACATTTAGGGTGGCCAAAAGTCTTGGAGGAATTTTACCCAACTATGATGTTACGTATACGGTAGCGGGAACCGCTACAGAGGGTTCCGATTTCACTGCTTTGAGCGGCACTGTCACCGTTCCGGGAGGCGGAGCTGCTACTTTTGTGGACATTGTTGTCCCCATTACCGATGATTCCCTTGTCGAGGGTGATGAAACCATTGAGATCACCTTGTCCCCTCCCGGAGTGGGTGCGGGATATGTACTTGGAATACCTTCGATCGCTACGGCCACTGTGGCGGATAACGACCTGGGCGTTGTTTCTTTATCACTGACCCCGCCTTTTGATGACGCTGCTTCGGAAGAAGGCTTGGACCAGGGATTGTTCCGGATAAATCTCGACAATGCAAATGCCTCCGGGACCCCCCTTACGGTAAACTATACCATAACGGGCACGGCTTCCAATGGTGGGGATTATAATTTGAGCGGCGCGGTCGTGATGACCTTTGCTTCGGATGGCGTGCAGGTCGCGCGAAACTTGAACGTGGTTCCCATACAGGATACGGATTTTGAGCCGGACGAAACCGTGATATTGACACTCGACAGTACCAGCGATCCAGCACTTTTTTCCATTGGTCCGTCGAACACGGCCACGGTTACCATAGCGGACAATGATTGTGCGGCCGGAACCACAGCTCCGGTCTTGAACGGTGATCCGACGGCTTTTTGTGATGCCTTTTCCGTTGCCTTGGACGACTATTTTGATGGCACCAGACCACCGGATGCGGGTCTGGCATGGAGTACAAATCCAGATCCTTCGGTCAAGGCCGACTGGATTCCTTCCCCAAACGGAAGCCCAGTGAGCGTGGCGGACACCTATTATGCCTTTTTTACGGACAATGCTACTACAAGTTGCTTCAGCCCCACCTCCCAAATTACGATTACACAAAGTAATTCGCCGAGCGCGGGAATAACGACTGACGGGGTGGCCTGTAACAACGATACCGGTGCCTTTGGCGATCGCGAGGTAGATCTGGATGATTTGATTTCCGGGGAGGACAATGGCAGTTGGGCACAGACCTCGGGCCCCTCGGTGGGAACCATTCCAAACAACAATGAGGTGGATTTTGAGGGCCTGCCGGCGACCAGTTACGTGTTCACCTATACCACCAATACAGCGGTGGCCCCTTGTACCAATGCATCCTCCACGGTTACGATCGTGGTTTCCGACTGTGATCCCTGTGTGGCAGGGGATGCCCCTCCGGCGCTGGTGCCCGATGTTCCTACTGTATTTTGTGATGATATTGATGTTAGCCTGAACGACTATACCAACAGTACGCCACCTGCCGGGACCGCCTTGGTATGGACGACCAATCAGGCGGACCCCACCGATACGAATGCACACTTGACCCCGACCGAAATAGCGGACCCCTTACCGGGAACCTATTACGGCGTGTTCTACGATGCACTGAACGATTGTGCAAGTCCGTCGCTGCAAGTGCAGTTGACTCTTAATACTACGCCGGAGAATGTACAGGGGACCCCGGGTGAACGCTGTGGTCTGGGCCCGGTAGATCTTTCGGCCACTTCCTCCACCGCGAATGTGACTTTTAATTGGTACAATAGCCTGACGGGGAATGACCTGGCGGGAACAGGGGCCAACTTTAGCCCGAACCTTTCCGCGACGACCACTTTTTACCTGGAAGCCACTAGGAACGGCTGTGCTACCTCACCCAGGATACCCATTACCGCAACCATATTTCCTGAGCAGACCACAGGGACGGCAACTTTGAACTCTTCCGCCTGCAGCGATGCCAGCAATGGCCCCACGATAGTTGATCTGGACGATTTGATTAGCGGGGAGAGCCCTGGGATCTGGACCACCTTTAGCGGGCTGGCCATATCCAACGACAACATCGTCAATTTTGAAGGGGCCGACGATGGAAATTATGTATTCACCTATACTACGACCGATGCCCAGGACCCCCCCTGCCAAAATGTATCGGTAGATATTACCATTTCGGTGAACGACTGTGATGTCGATTCCGATTTGGACGGCTTGTTCGATGGTCCCGAGGCCATTCTGGGAACCAATCCCAACAATCCGGACACCGACGGTGATGGTATCAATGACGGGGATGAGGTGGGAAGTGATGTGGCCAATCCATTGGACTCGGACATTGGTGCGCCCGATGGGATTATCGATGCCCTGGATTCCAATATTCTGGACGAGGACAACGATGGCGTGGTGGATCAATTGGATCCAGCAAACACCAACCCATGCCTTCCCGACAATACGAACAACCTTTGCGATACGGACGGGGACGGTATTTCAGACGGACAGGAAATTGCCGATGGAACGGATCCACTGGATGCCTGTGATCCGAATCTGACGCCAGATTGTGAACCGGCCCCCATCGACCTGGAAATAACCAAGGTTGTTGACAATGAAAATGGGGTTGTGGGGGAGCAAGTCTTTTTTACTGTTACCGCCAACAATTTGTCCGACAGCAAGATCTTGGGGATAAAAATTGCCGAACTGTTGGAGAGCGGGTTCGAATACGTATCCCATGAGGCTTCCCTCGGCAGTTACAACGTGGAGGCGGGGCAATGGGAGATTTTTGAAATGACGGCATTGCAAAGTGCCACCTTGAACATCACGGTAAACATCGTGGAAGGGGGCGTCTATACGAACACCGCCGAATTGCTGGAATCATTTCCGGTAGATGGTACCCCGGCCAACGACTCGGCAACGGTTACCGTCAATGTTGACCTTCCGGAAGGTGTGGATCTGGTATTGGAAAAAAGTGCGTTGAGCGCCCGTCCGTTGATAGGGGATGAGGTGGTCTTCACCATAAAGGTAACGAACAAGTCGATCGAGGATACGGTCTCCCAAATTCAGATACGTGATGTGATTTCCGAGGATGGCGGTTTTGTATATCGGACCCACGAGACTGCTTTGGGCACCTATGATCCGACCACGGGAATTTGGATCGTTCCGGAATTGGTGAAGGACCAAGAGGCCCTATTGACCCTTACGGTCCAAGTGCCCAACGAGGGAACCTTTACCAATACGGCCAAACTGATCCGCTCTTCCCCAGTGGATGGGAATCCCGCCAATAATGAAGCTACGGCCGAGGTCAGGGTAAGCCTTCCCACCCCTGCCGAAGATGGTTTTGTCTTTAACCAGTTTTCGCCCAATAACGACGGTACCAACGATTTTTTAAAGATCAAGGGTATTGGCACCTTTGGGAATACCTCCATAGAAATATTCAACCGTTACGGCAATAGGGTCTTTGAGGATAGGAATATGACCGATGACAATGTATGGGATGGCACATGGGAGAACAAGGAAGTGCCCGACGGTACCTATTATTACCTACTGGATTTAGGGGATGGTACCGAAATCAGAAAAGGCTGGATACAGCTGATAAGATGATACAACGAATGGCATACAAAAAGGACACCACAATATATAAACATATTCTGCTTCTAACAGCGTGGGTCTTGGGCTCTGTTTTCTCGGTCCAGGCCCAGAAAGAGCCCCAATACACCCAATATATGTACAATATTGGGAGTTTTAACCCTGCATATGTGGGCTCAACCGAAACGCCGGAAATTACCACCATGTACCGGGCACAATGGTTGGACATTCCCGGGGCGCCAAGGACCATTCGGTTGGGGACGAACATTCCTTTTGCCAATAAAAGGAACGGACTTGGGTTGAATGTGATCAACGACCAGTTGGGACCGGTGTCCCAAACCTATATAGATATGGCCTATAGTTACCAGTTCAATGTTTCGGAAAATACCAAATTGTCCTTTGGTATGGATGTCGGGGGAACCTCGTTGAATGTTGATTTCGCCAAGGGAACCTTTGAAAACCCGGGAGAGCCCATATTGGATCGTGAGACCATCAATAAATTTTATTTGAGCATCGGAGCCGGAATGTTCCTATACCAGGACAATTGGTACCTTGGTGCATCGATCCCCAATTTCCTGACCGACGGGGTCTATAACGAAGACGTGGCCACGGTGGTGGAAGATAAGGTACAGTTCAATTTTATTGGTGGATACGTTTTTGAGCTTTCGGAGGGCCTTAAGTTCAAACCTGCCTTTCTGGCCAACTATATCAGCGGAGCTCCGGTAAACGTAAACGTTTCGGCCAATTTTTTGATCAATGACAGATTTACCCTGGGCGCCTCATACAGGTTCGGCAACGCCCTTAGTGCCCTGGCCGGGTTCCAAATAGGGAACCCTGTGTTTTTTGGCGTATCTTACGATTATGACACCAATGGATTGGGCCAGTATAACAACGGTACCCCCGAATTTGTGTTGAAATTTAATCTGGGAAGGAAAAAGGAAAGTAAGAGCGGTGGAAAGTCCAAGAATATGAAGGGAAAGCCAAAACAGGTAGATTCCCCAAGATTTTTCTAACTTAGTTTGTGATATGAGGATCAACGTTTTCATAGTATTGCTTTTAACCGTCACTGTGTGGTCTCCCGCCCAGGACATAGCGACGAATGGGGACAAGTATTTCTACGGATACGCGTATCGGGATGCGGTTCGGGAATACCAAAAGCAAATGCAAAAGGGGGAGGCAATGACCAACCACCAATTGTTGAACCTTGCCGATTCGTATTTCAAAATAGGCGATTTCAAAAAGGCGTCCAAACTCTATTTGGACATCCATAAGAACGATACGATCATGTCGATCAATCGCTTCAACAATATGTTGCAAAGTTTGGCAAAAACGTCCGAGCCCGAACGTGTCCGGGCCTTTCTAAAATCGAAGAGTGCTTCCCTATCCACTGAATTGTTGGAAAACGCCAGTTTTAACTATGAACTGTTGGAATCGAATTTGGGCGGTAGCTCGGATTTTTCGTTGTACAACCTGGGCGTAAACAGCGCACAGGCCGATTTTTCCCCTACATTTTACAAAGACAAACTGCTTTTTAGCAGCAGCAGGGGACAAAAATCCAAAAAAGTATACGGTCCCTCTGGGGAATCGTACCTCGATATCTATTTGGCGAGGATAACGGATGACGGCTCGGTAATCAATCCCAACCCTTTTTTGAGGATTCCCGGATCTGAATATCACGAATCCACCCCGTATTACTCCGAAACCCTAGGTCGTATTTTCTATGTGCTTTCCAATGAGGAGAACGGGGAACTCTCGTTTGATGATAAGGGAAAAAACGCCCTTTCCATTGGGATGGTACAGCAAAATGGAAGCTTTCAGTACGTGCTCAAAGATCTGAGCACCTCATTTTACTATCCCTTTTTTGATGATGCTTCCGATAAATTGTATTTTGCCGCAAATTATCCAGATGGTTACGGGGGCACGGACATCTATTACGTGCATACCACCAATTCACAGGTGATGTCCGAACCCATTAATCTAGGTCCGCGGATCAATACGCCCGGGAATGAGATCGCGCCTTTTTTCTTCGATGGCGGACTTTATTTTTCCTCGGATATTTTTTACGGTTTGGGCGGAATGGACATCTATAGGACCAATGTGCAAGCGGATGGCGGTTTCAGTATTCCGGTAAACCTGGGCAAAAATGTTAATTCGATTTCGGACGATTTTGGGTTTATCATAAAGAATGCGGGTTCTGGCGGATTCGTTGGCTATTTTTCTTCCAACAGAAGCGGCGGAAAAGGGAACGACGACATCTACGGGTTTAGGGTCGAGGGCAAACCAGGGTTGAAGACCCTGATATTCAAGGGCAATGTGGTCCAACCAAAAACAAAAAGGGGCATTGCCGATGCATCGATACATTTGATGGATGTTGGAGGGAACAGTATCAAAGAGGTTTTTAGCAAGGCCGATGGAAGCTACCAACTGGAAGTCCCCTGGAAGAAAGATGTCTCCCTTCGGATTTCAAAGCCGGGACATTCGGGTTTCTACAAAAAATACAGCGAGGCGGAGGCGGACGCACTTCAAGGCACGGTCATGGAAATACCCCTGACAGCGATAAACGATCTGGTCAAAGAGCAGGAAGGTAAGACGGTGTTGAAGCTGGAGAGCTTTGTCTTTGACAGGGGCAAAAGCGATATCTCGCCTGCCATCGCACAGGAACTGAACAAGGTCATGGATTTGGTCCGGGCATTTCCCCAAATAAAAATGCGAATTGAGACCCATACGGATAGTAGGGGCAGTACGTTGTCCAACAAAAGACTTTCCCAAAAAAGGGCAGATATGATGAAGTCTTATCTACGTGGTATCGGTGTAGCCGATACCAATCTGTCCACGGCCATAGGGTATGGGGAAGAAAGAATTTTGAACGATTGTACCAATGGGGTGTACTGCCTCGAATTCCTGCACAATCAAAATGTGCGTACCCTTATCGAAGTACTCAATTTCGACGAACTCGATCGGTAGAGGTCGCGGTTTTGGTTCCGCCCTGTTCGAGAAAACGGCACAGGTGTTCCACATCGGTAAGCGGTAACCCAATCTTTTCCAACACGGTTTAGAAAATCACCATCCAAAAATAGAGTAGGGAAAAGAAGGAGAGAAAGACAATTCCCGCATAGGTGAGTAGCTGCAATCCTCTACTGGGGCGGTGGGCCGCCGGCAAGTCGGCGCTCATAACGTTTTTCAGGTTCATATATCCTATGATGGGGGCGAACACAAAGGAAACACCGGTCGCCAAGGCCACCAACTCGCCCATATTGGCTGCAAAGGCGGCAATGACCACAAAATTTACCAGGGCAAGAACCACTACGGCAAGTGCAAAAACACCCTTTCTCCCCGTCAATACCGTTTTTGGCGATAGCAGGTCCAAGATATCCAGGCTTACGCGGGCAACCGCATCATGTGCGGTCATACAGGTGCTGAACATTGTGGCAAATGCAGAAACGGCTATGAAAACGTATGCCCAGCTTCCAATATGCGTGGTGAAAAGGCTGACCACTTGATCGGCAAAGGTTACGGCATTGCCGCTCAGTTGGGTATTGGTGCCGTACAGGGTCATCCAGCCTATAATCAAAAAGAAAATGGCCAATAGGGCCGTAAGGAAGTACCCCGTGTTGAACTCTTGGAGCGATTGCTTCAAAGTGGGCTTTCCCGCTTTGTTCTTCCATTTTTCGATGCTCCATAGACTTACCCAGCTAGAGGCCTCTACGGTGGTGGGCATCCATCCCATTAAACCGATCAGGAACAAAATGCCGGCCTCATTGAAAATAGGTGTTGGGCTGAAGTTTTCAACCTCTTCTACCTGCCCCCTAAGGATAACCAGGGCGGTTGTTGCGATAAGGGCAATGAATAAGATGGATACGACAAATTTCAAGGAGTTCTCCAAGAACCGGTACCTCCCGACAATCAACAACGAGCTGATGAGCACAAATAATCCCAGGGCGACATGGGCAATTGAAATGTCCGATATCTTGAACAGATTGATAAAGAGCCCGGCGGTAACGGTATACAATGCTGCCAGAATTGTGAACGTGGTCACCAGTGTAATACTGGCATAGAACCAAAGATAGCCCTTTCCCCGATTGCGATACCCCTCTATCAGGGTCTTATTGGTAAGGTGCGTATAGCGCACCCCAAACTCAAAAAACGGGTATTTGAATATATTGGCCAATATGATGGGAATCACCATGATCCAACCGTATTGTGCCCCCGCCTTGGTCGAGAGGACCAAATGCGAAGTACCTATCGCCATACTGGCGAACAGCAGGCCTGGCCCCAGGTTTTTGATAAAGGTTTTGGTCTTCGACATCTCAGTTGGCAATTGTTCCCAAATTAGCAAATTTTTTAATGGTCCCCGCCATTTTGTACAAGCTGCCCGAACAACTTGGGATCAGTGTTCTTTTGGAAACCTCATTGGATCTCAACCATTTCCCCGAAAAATTTGGGCTGGGTGTTGAACATCAAATCCAAAAACACCTTCACCCGGGCGAAATATTCCCTGAACCGCACTTTAAAGCCCTGTTTGCCCTCAACATCCCTGGCATTATAGCCGATGGCAGAGAGTCCCTTTTTCTCCGCCAGGTATATGGCCCTCTCGTTGTGGAATTTTTGCGAAATGACCGTTACCTTGTCCAGTCCAAATACTTCTTTGGCCCTTACCATGGAATCCAAGGTCCGAAAACCGGCATAGTCCAGAAATATTTTTTCTTCGGGAACGCCGCCCTTTATGAGGTCTTTTTTAATAGTGGTGGGTTCGTTGTAGTATATGGTGCCATTGTCCCCGCTGACCAGAACGAACTCTATTTTTCCGGCTTTGTACAATGCCACGGTGGCATTGATTCGGAAGGTGTAATACGGGTTGGGGTGTCCACTGACCAACTTTTTGGAAGTGCCCAGAACCAGGCCCACTCGATTTTTTGGGATGTTGCCGAGGTCGAAAAAGGTCTTTCCCACAGCGGCACTGTTGATGGTATGGTTGCATAACAAGATCAGTAAAAAGGGAACGCCCAAGAGCAAGGCTAAAATCTTGAAATGTTTTTTTTTCATATGCCCTTTAAAGGTAAGCAAATAACAGGGATACCCTAGGTAAACTTTAAAACAAAAAAGGCAATTTCGGCAAAACAAAAAGCTCGATACCTTTTTTGGCACCTAGGTCTATCAACACATGGCCGGGGCAGGGAGGCCTTCTCGATTCCGAGTTCTTAGAGGGGCATCGTTTCCAAAGCGGTCATTTGAGCTCTATTTTTTCGGTTTTGTTGTACCCCTTGCCTCGAATGGCCTCAAAACTGGCGATCATCTCCCTTAACTTCTCGGGATGCGTCTCGGCCAAATTGGTGCTTTGACCAATATCATCTTTCAAGTTGTACAACTGGTAGGTTTCAGAGTTGCCCAGTTCAATATTCACCTGTTTTGCCACCGCAGGACCTTCAAATGGAGGGATCATGGCCCAATCACCCTTTCTAAAGGCGGTCCTTGTCGTGGCTTCCAAAATAAGTTCCTCCCTTCCTTGGGAGCTCTCGCCCAGGAAAACACCCAGCAATTCTTCACTGTCCTTTCCCCGTTCCCCACTTCCCACAAGAACTGCCAGGGAAGAAAGCAGATCCACTTGGCTAACCATGGCATCCGATTGGCCCGGTTGGATCTTGCCTTTCCAATAGGTAAAGAAAGGCACGCGGGTACCCGCTTCGAACAGACTGTATTTGCCCCCTCTCAACGGGCCCCTTGGCGTATGGTCCCCTATTTTTTCCACGGCTTCGTCATAATAACCATCGTTCAGGACAGGCCCGTTGTCACTCGAAAAAATAATCAGGGTGTTTTCCAGGAGCCCCTCTTTTTCAAGGGTCTTTACGAACTCGCCAAGTGCCCAGTCCGCCTCAACAATGACATCGCCCCGATCTCCCAGGCCCGATTTGCCCTTGAACCTCGGATGGGGCGTGCGCGGTACATGGGGCTGCTGCATGGCATAATAAAGGAAGAAGGGTTCATCTTTGTGCTGGGTGACATAGTTTTGTGCACCCTTCAAGAATGTATCGGCCATATCCTCATCGATCCACTTTGCTCCTTCGCCCCCTTTCATAAACCCGATACGGGGTATACCGTTCACAATGCTGTTATTGTGCCCATGGTGCCATTTGAGTTTCAACAGTTCGGGGTTGTCCTTGCCGGTGGGCTCACCCTCAAAGTTCCGATCATAATCAATTTCAATGGGATCGTTCGGGTCCAATCCTACCACATGGCCATTTTCGATGTATACCGTGGGCACCCGGTCCTGGGTCGCCGCCATGATAAAGGAATGGTCGAACCCAACTTCGTTGGGGCCTGGGCTTACCCTTTCGTTCCAGTTCACATCTCCATCCCCTAGTCCCAAATGCCATTTTCCAACTATTCCGGTATGGTACCCCTCCTTTTTGAGCATCTTTGGGATGGTCATTTGTTCTGTTCCGATGAGCAAAGGGGCCGTTCCCGGAAGTATTTTGGCATCCTTTTCCCGCCATGGGTAAACTCCTGTCAAGAGGGCATATCTACTGGGTGTACAGGTAGCGGAAGAGGCATACCCCTTGGTAAAACGTAGTCCGCCCATGGCCAACTTGTCCATGTTTGGGGTTTTGAGTACCGTGGAGCCATTGAAACCTACATCACCAAAACCAAGGTCATCCATATAGATGATCACGATATTCGGTTTCTTTTCAGGTTCTTGGGCGATTTCCTTTTTTTCGTTCTTGCAATTCGTCAGGACTCCAAGGCTAAGGGCCAAAATGCCCATAAACTTGGCGTTCCCAAATCCAAATCTTTTTTTCATGCTATGGAGTTTGATGGTTTTAGGGATGGGTTCATGTTGTGCCTACCCTTCCAAGATCGCAATTTTGTTTATTTTGCCGATGGACCGGTGCACGATTCAATTTGGGTTGCCTATGGTCTGTCCGATGCCATTTCTTCCCCGCATAAAGTTAGTATTAAAATCCAATTGGAAGGCGCAAACGGTATTTGAACCAATATCCATATAAAGAAAGACCTCCGAGCTATGGAAAGAAGGCAATGCCTTAGGAAAATATTTCTCGGCAACCTATTAAATTGTTTACATTTATCAAATCAGACGGATTCTATGTCCACAAAACCAATTCCAAAGGATATGGAATGACAATTTGATCCTTGCGGGAATGGGCGAAACGGAGCGCGGTTTGTCCATATGGGAATCCCCGGCGCGTGCGGCAAACGATTTAAAAAGACGGGTAAAATCTCGGAAATATGGTTAATACAGGTCCTTATGAAACAAATTTTTAAGAAAGCGTTGCTATGTGCCTCAGTGGTGTTTATTACTATGGCCTGCAAAGAGGAAAAACCCAAGGGGACCACGGAAGTTTCCCGACCGAATGTTATCGTGATCATGACCGATGACCAGGGCTATGGTGATTTGGGGTGCCACGGCAATCCCTATATGAAAACACCCAATCTGGACCAGTTTGCAGCGGAAGCCCTCGAACTGACCAACTTTCATGTTGGAACCACCTGTTCCCCGACCCGCGCAGGATTGATGACCGGAAGAAATGCCAACAGGAACAATGCCTGGCATACCATTGCTGGCTGCTCCATACTGCTCGGGGACGAGGAGACCATGGCGGAGGTTTTTGCTAGAAACGGATACGGGACGGCGATGTTCGGTAAATGGCATTTGGGCGATAACTATCCCTATCGTCCACAGGATAGGGGTTTTCAACAAACCGTATACCATGGTGGTGGGGGCGTCGGCCAAACCCCCGACCTATGGAACAACAATTATTTTGATGACTTCTATTTCCGAAATGGGAAACCCGAAAAGTTTAGTGGATATTGCACCGATGTCTGGTTTGATGAAGCATTGGACTTTTTACGGAAAAAGGACGATAGTCCGTTCTTCATGTATTTGGCGACCAATGCGGCCCATGGTCCTTTTAATGTTCCCGAGGAGTACGCCAAGATGTACGAATCCGCCCCTTTGACCGACATCCAAAAGCGGTTCTACGGTATGGTGACCAACATCGATGATAACTTTGGGCGATTGGTGGGCTATCTGAAGAAAGAAGGACTTTTCGACAATACCATTTTGATTTTTACCACGGACAATGGTACCGCAAGGGGAATTACCTATTTAAAAGAGGAAGACAAGCATCTGGGATACAATTCGGGTCTAAGGGGAATCAAGGGAAGTCACTATGATGGTGGCCACAAGGTGCCCTTTTTCATAAGCTGGCCCAAAGGAGAGATTTTACAAAAGGCCAAAAGCAACGAATTGGTCGCCCATGTTGATCTGTTGCCGACCTTGGCGGCACTTTCTGGAATATCCCATCAACCGAAAAAACTGTTGGACGGTACCGACATGACCGATGTATTGAAGGGTGAAGGCGAACGGTCGGAACGGATGTTGGTCGTGGATACACAACGCAACCAATGGCCGGAAAAAGGGCGTAACAGTTGCGTGATGTCCGGAGCGTGGCGATTGGTCAACGGTTCAGAACTGTACAATACGGAGCAAGACCCAGGTCAGGAATCCGATCTGGCGACGGAGCACCCCGATAGGGTCGAAAAAATGAGAGTGTTTTACGACCAGTGGTGGACAAGCCTAGAACCCGATATCCGATATGCCGAAATTCCAGTGGGAGATCCCGGTGCGAATCCGGTGACCATTACGATCCATGACATGCATACCACGGAGAGCCTGCCTTGGAACCAAGTGCAGGTCCGCAAGGGCGAATTTGCACCCGATGGCTTTTATAGCGTTAAGATTGTCGAAGAAGGTACGTATCGGTTCAAGCTCTACCGCTACCCGCCCGAATCCGGTATACCAATGAACGGAACCGCCGGGGAAGTGCAGGGGACTTCCTTTGTCGACGGCCTGCCACAGGGGCGGTCCTTGAACCCTAAAAAGGCCGAGATTGAATTTGGTGGCCGGGCCTTTCAAGCAATTGTGGATGACGATCAAACTTTTGTGGTTTTGGAAGGAACGTTGGAGCAGGGCAGCTATCAGCTCAAAAGTAATTTTGTCACCGCGGACGGAAAACGAATCCCATCGTACTATACACAAATTGAAAAACTCTGATCCCATGAAAAAACTAATGCTGGTTTCCCTATTGTTCCTTGCCTTTGGATGCCAATCAAAAAAAAAGGAAACCCCTCCCAAACCCAATATCGTCTTCGTTTTTGCAGATGACATGACCTACACGGCAATCCACGCCTTGGGGAATACCGAGATACAGACCCCGAACTTGGACAAACTGGTCGAAAATGGGACCACTTTTACCCATGCCTATAATATGGGGGCCTGGAACGGGGCGGTTTGCGTGGCTTCCCGAGCCATGATCATTTCAGGGCGCAGTGTTTGGGATGCCAATGATTTTAGGCAAAACTGGATCAATGGAAATGATTTCGACAAAACCTGGGGCCAATTAATGGAAAGTGCCGGCTACGATACCTATATGACAGGGAAATGGCATGTTGATGCGCCGGCAGATAGCGTGTTTGGAAATGTGGTGCACATTCGTCCGGGCATGCCCAGCGATTCTTGGAACCATGGGGGAAGAATCCAGTTGTTCAACGGGTTGTTGGAACAGGGGATGTCCGAATCCGAGCTGCGGTCCATCGGGTACAACCGGCCTCTGAGCGAAAACGACACCACCTGGTCGCCCACCGACGAGAAATTTGGGGGATTTTGGCTAGGGGGCAAACATTGGAGCGAGGTGTTAAAGGATGATGCCCTTGGCTTCATCGAAAACACCAAGAAAAGCGACAAGCCCTTTTTTATGTACCTGGCCTTCAACGCGCCACATGATCCACGACAGGCACCCCAGGAATATTTGGACAAATATCCACTGGAAAATATTAGCCTCCCAAAAAGTTGGATGCCGGAATATCCATATAAGGACAGTATTGGAAACGGTCCGGGCCTTCGGGATGAGGCGTTGGCCCCCTTCCCACGAACGGAATACGCCACCAAGGTACATATCAGGGAATACTATGCACTGATCACCCATTTGGACGATCAAATCGGAAAGATTTTGGACGGGCTCAGGGCGGCAGGGAAAATGGACAATACCTACGTCATTTTTACCGCCGACCACGGACTGGCCATTGGCCGCCACGGACTATTGGGAAAACAGACCCAGTTCGATCACAGCGTGCGCCCCCCTTTTATGATGGTGGGCCCCGATATTGCCAAAGGCGGGAAGATCCACGCTGATATCTACCTCCAGGATGCCATGGCGACCAGTTTGGACCTTGCCGGGGTGGAAAAGCCCGATTATGTTTTCTTCAACAGTCTTCTACCCTTTCTTAGGGAAGGTCGGAAAAAAAGCAATTATAAGGCCATTTACGGGGCCTACGTGGATTCCCAGCGGATGATCCGCCAAGGCGGGTTCAAGCTATTGGTCTATCCCAAATTGAACAAAGTCTTGCTATTCGATTTGGAAAAAGACCCCGAGGAAATGAACGATTTGGCCGAAGATCCCGAGTACGCAGATAAGGTGACCGACATGTTCGAGGATTTATTGCTGTTGCAAAAGGAGATGAATGATCCCTTGGACATAGCATCGGTACTTCCAAAATCACCTGAACCGAAATAAGGGTCGGGACCGGTTTGGGCATTTCGCGTGCTCGCGCAACGAAAACAGGGAGACGTTGTACTTTTAGAAAATCCAAGAAAAATGAAAAAAACGAAAACAACGATCAAAGAAACGGAGAAACCCCGTTCAACAGTTACACGAAGAGGGTTTTTGGGAAAGACCGCCCTTGCCTTAGGGGCCGTAACCATAGTGCCCCGCCAGGTATTGGGTAGGGGTTTTGTCGCTCCCAGTGATAAGATCAACCTGGGGTTTATTGGTTTGGGAAGACAGAGCAACGGCCTGGCAGCTAGGTTCATAAAAAGTACCAGCGCCCAGATCATCTCGGGCAGCGATGTTTGGACCACCAAAATGGACTGGTTTCAGAACCACGTGCAAAGCGTATATGCCGCGGAACGAAGCAAGGATACCTACAAGGGGATTACCATGTACAGGGATTACGAAGAACTGTTGGGCGAATCCGAGCTCGATGCCGTGGTAATCGCCACTCCGGACCATTGGCACGCCACAATGGCCATTGGCGCTTTGAATTCCGGCAAAGATGTGTATCTGGAAAAGCCCTTGACCCATAGGATTTCCGAGGGCATGGCCCTGGTCGATACGGTCAGGGAAACCGGGAAGATACTGCAAACGGGCAGCATGCAACGTTCCCAGAAGAATTTTAGAAGAGCTTGCGAACTGGTCCGAAACGGATATATTGGTGAGATTACCAAGGTATTGGTCAATGTTGGTGATCCGGCCAGAGCGTATGATCTGAATGAAGAAGAACTGCCAAAGGAGGTCGATTGGAACAAATGGTGTGGCCCGGCACCCTTGTTGGCCTACAACCATCGGTTGGCACCTGCCACAAACGACGTTGATTTTTGGCCCGACTGGCGTAAGTTCCGGGAAACAGGGGGAGGGATCCTATGCGACTGGGGTGCCCATATGTTCGATATCGCCCAATGGGCCCTGGGAATGGACCGTTCCGGGCCAGTAAGGTACCTTCCGCCAAAAGACCCTGCCGCTGTGCGCGGGCTGCGCATGTTTTACGAAAATGGAATTGAAATGGTACATGAGGACTTCGGTCGCGGATGGGGAGTCCGTTTTATCGGAAGCGAGGGAACACTGGATGTGAGCCGAAGTTATTTGGAGACCGACCCCGAAAATGTATTGTCCGCGAAACTAGGGGATGCCGATACCCGCTTGTACAATTCAAACGGCAACCATTATCAAGATTGGTTGGATGCGGTTAAAAACCGGACGAACCCTATTTGCGATGTGGAAACCGGGCATCGCTCCGCATCGATTTGCAATATCGCGAACATTGCCTATCAACTTGGGCAAGATCTTGATTGGGACCCGGTCGAAGAACATTTTATGGGCAACACGCAGGCAAACGCCCTTCGAAGTCGGATCGATCGAACTTTTTGATCTACACGGCCAACCGCTCTTTGCGGAACATCCCCGGGGTTTTGCCCGTAGTTTTCTTAAAGATACGGGTGTAATATGAGGTATTGGCCCATCCCGTTTTTTCGGCAATTTCATCGATGGTATTGTTGGTGGTCAGCAACAAGGTCTGTGACCGCTCGATACGCGTGGCCTGAATATATTTACTGGGGCGCATACCAAATTTTTGTTGGAATACCCTTGAAAAATGATCGGCGCTCAAATGATAATGCGCGGCCAAACTGGCCACGGTCAATTCTTGGTGCAGGTGTTCCTTGATGTAGCTCAGCACATCGTCAAAATCACTCCTGGTATTGATCTTGTTGCTGTTCGTATTTTGTATGAACCGGGAAAACAGCAATTGCAGAAGCCCCTGCGTTTCTAAAAAGGCAGAAGTGGACAGGTCCTCATTGTTTTTTTCAAAATTCAGCAAGGTAGGTCTATTGTCGTACACTTCGGGGTCATCGTTCTTAAGATCTCGATTGGGGTTCAGTTCAAGCAATCGGCGAAAATGTAGCGCATCGGCTTCGGTGGCTTCGGTTGTATACCGAAAGTCCTTCAAGTTAAAAATGGAAAGTCCATTGCCCACTTCTTCCAGAAAACTGATGTAATACTGTTCATGGTAGGCATCGCATTGGTATCGGCTGTAGGTGAAGCTGGGCACCAGGTACAATCGGCCAGCTTCCATGTTGAACTCGGAATAGCTGTGGTATACCTTGGCCGTTCCCTTGGTAACGTAGTACAGGCGCGAAAAAGGACTGATCACATTGTTGTAGTCCCAAGAGGTATCCAGTTCGGCATACCCCACGTTGAGCAGGGTCAGTTTTAAGGATTGAAGTATTCGATTCATTGTTTTAGCACATGAATTATCGGATTTGAAACAGTACTAAAATACGGCATTTCGCACTAAAAAAAGCTAGTAAGTCTATATTTTAAGGGACTTTCAGGTAGTTTGTGCTAAAAGAGAGCTGGAAATCTTAAAATTTTAAAACATCGGAAATAGGCAAGGCATTGTCTGATTTGGACAAGAATACGCAAAAACAAAAGGGTAATTTTGGGTTCATTCGAAATCTTAGGTCTTATGATGTTTAAACCCGGCGGAATGATTGCCCTTCTTGGATTGTTGCTGACAGTGGGGTGTGGGGGACCTGATCTCCCGGATGCGGTAATGGTGGCGTACGGGAAACTTCCGGAAAAAATCGATTTCAACCAAGATGTAAAGCCCATACTTTCGGACAAGTGTTTTCTGTGCCACGGGCCGGACAAGAATAAAATATCCGCCGGCCTACAATTGCACCTGCCCGAATTGGCATACACCGAATTGCCCAATTCCCCTGGAAAATATGCCGTGGTGCCCGGAAATGTGAAACGAAGTGAAATGATACGGCGTATTCTGACCGATGATCCCGAGCTGATTATGCCGGAACCCGAATCGCACCTTTCACTTTCGGCCCATGAAAAGGCCATGCTGGTCAAATGGATAGATGAAGGAGCCGAATATGAGGACCATTGGGCTTTCCTTCCACCAAAAAAGAGGGAACCCCCAAAAGTTCGGATGGCCGAAAGGGTGGCGAACCCCGTTGACAATTTCGTGCTGTCCAAACTGGAGGTGGAAAATGTGCAATCGAACCCTAGGGCGGACAAGGAAACTCTCTTGAGGAGGGTCAGTTTTGATCTGACCGGACTTCCACCCAGCTTGGACGAGTTGGATGCCTTTTTACGGGATGATTCCCCTGATGCCTATGAGAAACAGGTGGACCGTTTGTTGGCATCGCCCCACTACGGGGAACAGATGGCATTGGATTGGATGGACCTCGCCCGTTATGCCGATACCCATGGATATACGGTAGATCGGTACCGGGATGTTTCTGTATGGCGCGATTGGGTCATTAAATCCTTTAACGAAAATATGCCCTATGACCAGTTCATTCGCTGGCAAATAGCGGGGGATATGATGCCGAACGCCTCCAAGGAACAGATTTTGGCGACCACCTTTAATCGCTTGCATCCACAGAATTTGGAAGGGGGCATCGTCGATGAGGAATTCCGTTCGGAATATGTATCGGACCGTACCAACGTTCTGGGCGAGGGGATGATGGGACTTACCATGGCCTGTGCGAAATGCCACGATCACAAATACGACCCCATTTCGCAGAAGAACTATTATGAAATGTACAGTTTCTTCAACAATGTGAACGAATCGGGGCAGATTCCCTGGGATTGGTCCATGCCCGTACCCAATATGTTGATGCCCACCGAGGAACAGGAAAAATTCAAGGAATATGTAGAGCGGCTGATCGGTGAAAAGGAAAGAACGGTGGGGACGATTGCCCAAAAGGAAAATCCGGAAATGGAAAAATGGATTTCCACCGGGCAATATAAAAGTGCCCTCGGGAGCGCTTTGCCAAATGGACTGATCGCCAAAATAAATTTTGACAACGGTACGATAAACAATACGATGGCCCCTTATCACAAGGGCGAAATGAAACAGCAGTTCGCGGCCGACCAAAAGGCCAATTTTGTGGACGGATATACAGGGAAGGGCCTGGCGTTTGATGGCGATACCTGGCTTGACATGGGCAAACTGGCCATTTTTAGGCGCAGTGACGCCTTCAGTATAGGAATACAGGTATTCATTCCCAAGGATCTGCAGGCCGGGGTGATCTTCCATAAGCAAAATTCCACCCAACTACACAGTTACAGGGGATACCATTTATCGCTAAGGGAAAACAAAATCGAAGTGCTTTTGGCCCATGTTTGGCCCGACAACGCCATAGTGGAGAGGTCTTTGGAGGACATTCCCAAGGACAAATGGGTGCAATTGACCATGACCTACGACGGTTCCAGCAAGGCTTCAGGGGTTAAAATATTTAGGGATGGAATGGAATTGGAGACCGAAGTAGTTAATGACAATCTCTACAAGGACATCATTTTTAACAGTTATGAAGACTATATCCATAAAAACCCAATTGAACCAGGCCTGCAGATCGGTGCCATTTGGAGGGGCAAGGGCATTGGGGGCGGAAAGGCCGACGATATCCTGGTCTTCAACAGGGAATTGACCCCGCTGGAAGCATTGCAATTGGGAAGCCCGGAACACTTTAAAAACATACGGGAAAAATCTCCGGACAACCTATCTGCGGATGAGCGATCGGCCTTGATGGCCTATTACCTGTCCAACAAATCAACCCAATACCAAAATTCCCTGACCGAACTGAAAAAAGCACGCACCGTAGCGGCCGATAGTGCGGAGCAGGTAAGGGAGATCATGGTCATGAAAGAGATGCCGGAACCACGGGAAACCTTTGTTTTGGAACGGGGGCAGTACGATGTATACGGAGAACAGGTATTTCCAAATACCCCGGAAAAAATATTTGCTTTTCCCGATAGCCTGCCCAAAAACAGATTGGGGTTGGCAAGTTGGCTTACCGATAGAAAACATCCCCTTACCGCCCGGGTGGCCGTCAATCGTTATTGGCAAAATATCTTTGGAACGGGTATCGTACGTACTGCGGAGGATTTTGGGAACCAGGGAGAAATGCCCAGCCATCCGGCTTTGCTGGATTGGTTGGCCATCGAATTTATGGAATCGGGCTGGAACGTGAAAGCGCTGCACAAATTAATGGTGATGTCGAATACCTATCAACAGTCTTCCTTGGCCAGTAGCGAATTGATGGCCATCGATGCCAAGAACAGGCTGCTGGCCCGCGGGCCATCAAAAAGATTGACCGGTGAAATGCTCCGAAACAATGTCCTGACCGCTTCGGGCCTACTCAATACAACCATTGGGGGCCCCAGCGTAAAACCCTATCAACCGGAGGGCCTTTGGAGGATCAACGGTACCGCTTATGAAGAGGACAAAGGGGAAAAACTGTACAGAAAAAGTATGTATACCATTTGGAAACGCACCGTTCCACATCCTACCCTGGCCACTTTTGATGCCCCGGAACGTTCTTTTTGTTCCGTGCGCAGACAGGAGACCAATACCCCCTTGCAGGCACTGGTACTTTTGAACGACCCCACCTATGTCGAGGCATCCCGGGTACTGGGAAAGAGCATGCTTGCCTATTCCGACCCAAAGGAAGGCATTGCGGTGGTGTTCAGGAAATTGACGGGAAGAAACGCCCGACCTGGAGAATTGCAGCTTCTGGACGAACTCCGATTGGAGGAATATGAAAAGTTTAGGGAAAACGGGAAAAAGGCCGAAGGATGGCTGCATTCGGGGGAATTCCGTATTTCCAAAGCCGATGATGGTGCTTTGATTGCGGCCAATGCCGTGGTAGCGAGTACCATTTTGAATTCGGACGCAACAATAACAAAACGTTAAAACAAAATCCCATGTGCCAAAACCACAAGATTTTAAGATCCACGAACCGGGACCTACAGCAAGTCGAGAGACAAATGGACAGGCGGAACTTTTTGACCAAAAGTTCTTTAGGGCTTGGTGCGATTGCATTGGGTTCCTTATTGAACACCGATTCTGTTTTTGGTTCTGTAAAGGGCCGGGTCAATCCGCAAAATGCGGAAGCCTTTTTAGCATCGTACAACAAAAATCGATTGGGGCTGCCCCACCACCTTCCCAAGGCGAAACGGATTGTGTACCTGTTCCAAAGTGGGGGACCCTCCCAATTGGATATGTGGGACTACAAACCAAAATTGAAGAACATGTTCGGTACGGATCTGCCGCCATCGGTTCGCCAGGGACAACGGTTGACGGCCATGAGTGCGGAACAGACCGTCTTTCCGATTGCCCCCTCCATAATGGATTTTAAGCAATATGGCGAATCGCGGACTTGGGTCAGTGAACTGATGCCGTATACCGCGGAAATCGTGGATGACCTTTGTTTTATAAAATCGATGCAGACCGATGCCATCAACCACGACCCAGCCATTACCTTCCTACAAACTGGGAACCAATTGCCGGGTCGTCCGTCCATTGGGGCATGGCTGAGCTATGGACTGGGCTCCGACAATGATAACCTGCCCACTTTTATTACCCTGATCACCAAAAATATGGGCGGGCAGCCCTTGTATTCCAGACTTTGGGGGAATGGTTTTTTGCCCACGGAGCACCAAGGGGTGCAGTTCCGTTCCGGGAAGGATCCCGTACTCTATCTGAGCGACCCCGAAAACTACGATGGCAACGACCGACGTCAAATGCTGGATTACCTGGGCAAACTCAATGGCATCCAACACGATGTTTACGGCGACCCCGAGATCAACGCTCGGATGACACAGTATGAAATGGCCTTCCGGATGCAGACCTCCGTGCCCGAAGTAACCGATATGTCGGACGAACCCGACTACATTTTTGAAATGTACGGAAAGGACAGCAGAGATCCAGGCACCTATGCTGCCAACTGCCTCATGGCCAGAAAATTACTGGAAAAAGACGTGAAGTTTGTGCAATTGTACCATCAGGGATGGGATCAGCATATCGGTTGCCCAGGAGGGGTCCGCAACCAGTGCAAGCTTACCGATCAGGCAAACGCGGCCTTGGTCAAAGATTTGAAACAAAGGGGCATGTTAGAGGATACCCTGGTCATCTGGGGAGGCGAATTTGGACGCACGGTGTATTCCCAGGGACAATTGACCGCCAAGGATTATGGCCGTGACCATCACCCGAAGGCCTTTACGATGTGGATGGCCGGTGCCGGGGTGAAACCCGGATTCACCTATGGGGAGACCGATGATTTTAGCTATAATGTGGTCAAAGACCCTGTGCACGTACATGATTTTCACGCCACCTTGATGCATTTGTTCGGGATAGACCATGAACGCCTTATCTTTAAGCACCAAGGGCGTCGCTACCGCCTGACCGATGTGCACGGACATGTAGTGAAAGATTTACTGAGCTAGGGGCCATGCGATTGAAGGGAGAAGCACCAAGAACAATTTTGAAATAACCACCATGGACAACAGAAGAAGCTTTATCAAAAAAACCGCTTTTGCGGGAGCGGCATTGGCCTCAGCCCCCGCTTTTGGTTTTCACATTCTTAAAAAACCATTACAGGAGGACGAGATCATCGGCCAGGGTAATTTTAGGTATAAGGTCAAAAGAGATTGGGCCAAGATGACCGTTGGGCACAATCCCATTCTGAATTGCCACGAGATGCAAATGGACAGCAAAGGCCGACTGATCATGCTCGGGGACCATACCGACAACAATATTCTGGTTTTTGACAAATCGGGGAAGTTGCTCGATTATTGGGGCACGCGCTATCCCGGGGGTCATGGTTTGACCTTGCACGATGAAGGGGGCGAGGACGTGCTCTACATAGTCGATTGCGGTTGGTTCCAGGACCGGACCGGTAAATGGACTAAACAAGCGGGGACGGTGAGCAAAACCACGATAGATGGTCGATTGTTGTTTATGCTTCCCGATCCGCATACCATTGGGGTCTATAAGGCCGATGAGGACTATCTGCCGACCGAGACCGCCGTGGGCCCCAACGGTGATATCTATGTTGCGGATGGGTATGGGTCGGATTACGTCTTGCAGTTCAGTCCCAAGGGCGAGTTTATCCGGAAATGGGGAGGCCACAACAATGCGGACCAAAATTACAACCTTCGGAACGCGCATGGGGTCGCGGTGGATTATCGGAACAAGGAAAATCCGGTTTTGATCATCACCTCCAGGGCCACCAATAGTTTTAAGTTCTTTACACTCGATGGGAAATATATCAAAACGGTTGAACTACCGGGGGCCTTTGTCTGTAGGCCGGTTCTGGACGATCGGAACATCTATTCCGGAGTTTGTTGGTCCCAGACCCGGGAGGGCAAGGACTATGTTAGGGATACCGGCTTTGTGACCATTTTGGACGCCGAAAACAAGGTGGTCTCCAATCCGGGCGGGGAAGCGCCAAAATATGAAAAGGGAAAGCTTCAAAAAATGTACCAGGCCAAAAGGCCCGTGTTCAACCACGGGCACGACGTCTGTGTCGACGAGGACAAAAATGTATATGTCTGCCAATGGAACGCCCATCATACACCACCGGTCAAATTGGAACGCGTGTAGCCCTATGCTGACCATTTGTGGTAAACAAAAACCAGGGCATTTCCATCAAATGGGGTTGGAATACGTATTTTTAGAAAGCTAAAATGTGTACTATGTCATGCTCTTCAAGCAAAGTATTTATTGCCCTATTCACTTTTTTGGCACTTCAAGCCTGTCAGGAAAAGATGGAGGTTTCAGAAAAGCCGCCCAATATCATTTATATCATGTCCGATGATCATACCACCCAGGGTTTTGGAATTTATGGCAGTCGATTGGCTTCTTTGAACCCGACCCCGACCTTGGACAAAATTGCCCGGGAGGGGATGATCTTTGAAAACTGTTTTGTCAATAATTCCATTTGCACCCCGAGTCGGGCAGCGATCATTACGGGTCAACGGGCGCAGACCAATGGGGTTCTTGACCTTGACGGTAGAATAGAGGCGGCGCGGCAATTCCTCCCCATCGAAATGAAAAAATTGGGCTATCAGACCGCGCTGGTGGGCAAGTGGCATTTGAAAGAAGAACCGGCCGCTTTCGATTATTATCAGGTACTGCCCGGTCAGGGGAAGTACTTCGACCCGGAGTTCAGGGTAAGGGGCGACAAGCCTTGGCCGGAAAACATCGTCCAGACCAATGGGCATTCGTCCGATATGATCATGGACATCACACTCGATTGGTTCAAGACCAAACGTGACCCCGACAAGCCCTTCTTTCTGATGCACCAATTCAAGGCCCCTCACGACGATTTTGAAAATGCCCCAAGATATGAGGACTACCTGAAAGACACTTTTATCCCAGAACCGGAAAGTCTCTACGATAACCAAAATAACGGTTCGTTGGGTACTCGCGGTAAGAACGATTCCTTGACACGGATCATTGGTTCCTCCGTCTCCCGAAGAAACCTGGTGCGCAACCAGGCGATGAATATCTATGTGGATAGCGCGATACACCGAAGTTATCGCGAAGCGGGGGATATCCGACCTGAGGAGTACGTGAAATGGGAAATGACACCCGGTGAAAAAGCGTATGCAAGCAGGGTATACCAAGATTATCTCAAAAAATACCTCAGGTGTGTGAAAGGGGTCGATGACAATGTGAAACGCTTAATGGATTATTTGGAGGCGGAAGGATTGTTGGAAAATACGATTATCATCTATACCGGTGACCAGGGTTTTATGTTGGGCGAACACGACTATATCGATAAGCGATGGATGTACGAGGAGTCCATGCGCATGCCGTTCTTCGTGCGTTATCCCAAGGCCATCAAGCCGGGTTCGCGAACGGATGCCATTATTGGCAATACCGATTTTGCACCCACAATGATCGAACTCGCCGGGGGCCGGGTACCCGACTATATGCAGGGAAAAAGTTTTAAGACCATCTTGGAAACGGGCCGGGAACCTGAAGATTGGCAAAAAGCGGCCTACTATCGTTATTGGATGCATATGGCACACAAACATGCCAATCCCGCCCATTTCGGCATTCGGACCAAAGACTATAAACTGATATTCTTTTACGGAAGATACTATGTCGATACCGATGATCCAAATGCCAGCTGGGACACAAAGAATTGGGGCAACGATTTCACCCGTCATACCCCTGCCGCTTGGGAATTTTATGACCTGAAAAAGGACCCCAAGGAAATGAACAATGCCTATGGCGATCCAGCCAACAAGCAGATAATTGCCGATTTGAAGCAACAATTGGCCCAATTGCGTGAAGGTTTGAACGAGACCGATGCCCACTATCCCCATATCCAAAAGGTGATCGATACCCACTGGGACGATTGAACCCAAAGGCGCTGAAATCCAAAAGAACCTGGAGGCATACTTGCCCTCAAATATGGGATTGGGGATCAATGCGGCGTGCGTCGGAATTTTACGCCGAAAACCCCAAATCTGGACAAGCTGGGAAAATAACAGGTTCAATTTACCTTAATCCATGTGGTACATCGCATATATTGACCGTCCGGGACAGGAATGTCCCGGACAAAGATCGATTGGTGGCCCGAAGTGCTTTGGCTGCCTGCGATTCCCATGGCCATACTTCAAACCTGCTCCTACAAAGCGGTCTTAGCTGTGGTGTATTTTGTAGGCCCGGAAACCATAGATTCCCACCACCAAAAAGCACAGGAGCGGCAGTGCAAAGGAAAAATTAACCTCTGGAACCCCAAGGATCAGTATATCGGTATATCCGGAGCCCCCGAAATCCAAAATGGCCCCTTGGAGAACGGGCATAACGGCACCGCCCACTATGGCCATTACCAAAAAAGCCGCCCCAAATTTGGCATCTTCCCCAACACCTTCCAATGCAATACCATAAATGGTCGGGAACATGATCGACATGCAAAGGGAAATGCCGACCAGGGAATACAGTCCGGTCATACCCTGGATAAAAATGGCCCCTAAGGTAAACAGGGTACAGCCCAGTGCAAAATACATCAACAGTTTCCCGGAGCTTATGAATTTTAACAGGTATGTGCCTATCCAACGTCCTATCAAAAATAAGATTAGGGCCCAATACGCATAGGTAACGGCACTTCTGTTATCTATTCCCAAAGTTTCGGCATATTGATAAATATAGGTCCAGCACATGATCTGGGCCCCGACATAGAACATCTGGGCAATGACCCCTTCCACAAACTTTTTATTTTTGAACAACCGCTTCACGGCACTCCCCACGGAATCATTGGCCTCTTCTTTCTTTTCGGGCATTTTTACCAGGGCGATCAGCACCAGCATGAAAAGGACAAACAGGCCGAGAATGACATAGGGGTTTCGGACCACCATTAAATCTGATGTCCGCACGGCCGTTTTGGCCGTTTCGGAAAGGGTGTCGTAGATTGCGTTTCCCTGGGCATCCACATCGTCGGATTGCAAGGATCCCAAAATGAAGGTTTGGGCTATAAAGAGGCCCGTCAGCGCACCGATCGGGTTAAATGCCTGTGCAAGATTCAATCTTCTCGTGGCCGTTTTTTCATGGCCCATTGACAGAATAAATGGATTTGCGGTCGTTTCAAGAAAAGCCAGTCCGAAAGTAAGGATGTACAGGGCGGCCAGAAAAAAACCGAATTCTTCATAAGCGGCAGCGGGGTAAAATAACAAAGCGCCCACGGCATAGAGTACAAGGCCCAAAAGGATCCCTTTTTTATAGGTATATTTTTTAACGAACATCGCCGCGGGGAAGGCCATGGTAAAATAGCCGCCGTAAAAGGCCATTTGTACCCATGAAGCTTGGGTATTGTTCAATTCCAAAATCTTTTTGAAGGCGGAGACCATGGGATTGGTGATGTCGTTGGCAAACCCCCATAGTGCAAACAAGGAGGTGATCAAAATAAAAGGGAGCAATACCTGTTTAGAAACGACTGGAATGTGCTTTGTGTTTTCCATAATATGGGCGATTGGTTTTAGTTGTTGTCTTTGGTCAATAACGACCGGTCGAGATGCACATATCCTCCGTCCACGAATATGAACTGCCCTGTGGTATGGGACGATTTTTCGGAAATGGTGAAGAGGCATATATTGGCTATTTCCTCAGGAGTGGTCATTCGGTTCTCCAAAGGAATTTTTTTGACGATCGATTTTAATTTTTCAGCCCCGTTCTCCAAGGTCTTTATCCAGGTATCGTAAGAGGGGGTCCAGCTTTCCGCAATGATAATGGCATTTGAGCGGATACCAAATTGGACCAGGTCCACGGCCCATTCCCGGGTAAGCCCAAGGACACCTCCCTTGGAAGCGGCATAACCGGAAGTTCTACCCTGGCCGGTAAGTGCGACCTTGGAACCGATGTTCAAAATGTTTCCCTTCGATTTTTTTAACCAGGGCAAGGCATGTTTTACCACAAGGAAATAACTTACCATGTTTAGTTTAAGGGAGTCCATAAACTCCTCATAGGAGGCATCCAGTCCAACACCGTCGTTTACGCCCACATTGTTGAGCACCACATCGATCCTTCCGTATTTGTTGGTGATGGTCTCCATTGCATTTTTGACCTGTTCGGGATCGGTCACATCCGTTTGGCAGAAAATGGCGTCGGTTCCCTGGTCCTGTATTTTCTCCACATATCCAAAACCCCTGGCATTCCGATCGATCACTGCTGGTATGGCGCCTTCAGCGGCCAAATATCTCAAAATCGTCTCGCCAATACTACCTTCCCTACCGGCCGCACCACTGATTACCACTACTTTTCCCTTTAAACCTAAATCCATTTGCTTCTATTTTTTAATGTTATTACCCTGGTCCGCACGGCACATGGGCGAACTGCCCCAATGTTTTGGATCGAACACTGTCTTTTTAATACCCTTGAACGCCATTTGGCCGATCTTACTTTAGACTATAAAATGTGGTGGCGTTCCCGCCCATAATGGCATCCTGCTCACTGGCAGCAAGGTCTGCTATGAAATCCGTGACCAAAGATTTCACCTGTCCGTAATTCCCGGCTACGAGGCAAACCGGCCAATCGGACCCGAACATGACCCTATCCGCGCCAAAGGCTCCCAGTACTACTTCCATATAGGGGATGATCTGACGGGAGCTCCAAGCGTTGTAGTCCGCTTCCGTAATCATTCCCGACAATTTACAAAACACATTTTCCTGTTTTGCAATTTCGGTCATCAAAACGGCCCAACCATCATAGAAGCTATCCTTGATATAGGGCTTGGCCATATGGTCGATCACAAATTTCTGGTGGGGAAACTGTTTTACAAACTCAAGTGTGGCGCCCAATTGGTGCGGAAAGATAAGGATGTCGTACGTATATCCATATTTTTCTAAATAGGAAATGCCCCTTAGAAAGTTGGGACGGAGCAAAAAATTATGGTCCGACTCACCTTGTACGATATGTCTAAAGCCCTTCACTTTTTTAAAACGATGGTACTTTTCCAATACCTCGTCAACATTGGGGTCCCGTAGGTCTACCCAGCCGACAACGCCTTTTATGAAGTTGTTTTCATGGGACAGTTGTAGGAGAAAATCGGTCTCCTCCAAGGTCTGATCGGCTTGCACGGCCACGCAACCGTCCATATCGTGCTCTTTGTAGACCTGATGTAGGTCTGCAGGCATAAAATCCTTTCGGATAACGGCCATTTCGTCGTCTATCCAACTGTGCTTTACGGGTTCGTACTTCCAAAAATGTTGATGGGAATCGATGGTCATGTCAATACAATTAGCGTTTTTTTGTTCATTTTTAAACCTATGGCACGTTCAGTGGAATGTTGTTTTGGAGCATGGGAAGGAAAGATCGGTGATGGGCCACATGACCCTAGTCCATTTCGCTTTTTTCCCAGACACAAACCCCATAGGGCTGCGGGGACCGTTGATGTAATTTTGTATGTGCTCATGATCGGATTTCGGTGATTGGATTAGTGGGCTATGTCATTTCTTCGAGTGCTTGTCGGATTCCCACGGTACCAATGGCTTCGATACTCTTGGCCACGCTATGGGTCAATCCGTGGATTTGGGTCAGATCTTCGCCCCAAACGGAAGTGTTTTCCAGTATTTCCTTTGTGAAATCGGTCCGTGACAGTTGGCCGGAATCCAGTTTTTTCCAAAGAATCCGAAAAAATTCCAGTGTACTGGGATCATCCCTTAGGTCTATTTCCGCTCCGGCCCATGTTCCCCGGTACAGTACGATCATGGCAGCTAGCCCAAAAACAATCCGTTCGGGAAGTTGTCCATGGGCACTGTGATAGTCCTTCAAGGTTGGCAATAGCCGGGCGACGAATTTAGAAGTACTGTTCAAAGCAATGCTGATGAGCTGGTGCCTCAATAGGGGGTTTCGAAACCTGTCCAACACATCCTGTACGAACCGATGCTTTACCGAATCGGGAAAATTCAATGTCTTGGCCGCTTCTTCAAGCAACAATGTTTCCACAAAATGGCCCACAATATCGTCCTCCATCACATCTTTCACAAAGCGTATTCCCGCCAAATACCCTACCGGTACCATGGAAGTATGTGCCCCGTTGAGGATCCGAACCTTCATTTCCCTGTAGGGGGCAAGGTCGTCAACAAAGCTTACGTTTAAGCCGGTCTTTGCAAAGGGAAGTTCGTCCCGTAGTATTTCGGGTCCCTGAATGACCCAACTGTGGTAGTACTCCCCGGCCACCAGAAGCCCGTCCTGGTAACCTAGGGCATTTTGGATGCTTTCGGCCCGATCATTGGGGTACCCAGATACAATACGATCGACCAAAGTACTGCAAAAGTGGTTGGCGGTTTTGATCCAGTGGGTAAAGGCCTCCTCCAGTTTCCAGTGGTCTGCATATTGCAGTACCGCCTTCTTTAGTGCCTCCCCGTTGTTTTCGATAAGCTCGCATGGCAATAATATACATCCCTTATCTGGGCTTCCCTTAAAATACAGAAACCGATGGTAGAGCCAGTATGTCAGTTTTGCGGGAAATTCCTTGGGCGGGGCATCGCCCTTAGTATCTTGTGGATTGAACTTAATGCCTGCCTCAGTGGTATTGGAAACGATGAAACGGATGGTTTCGCTCTTGGCGAGATCCAAATACGCCTGCCATTCGCTATAGCAGTTGATTACTTCCTGAACCGCGGCTACCTGCTTTTTTTCCGCAATCAACTTCCCTTCACTAATGCCATCCAGGACCACGGTAAAAAGTCCTTCCTGGGATTTCAATTCGCTGTAATCCCCTCGTTCCGTTGGTTTGATGATGGCAATGCCCCCTTGAAAACCTGTTTCTTCGTTCAAGACCTGCACCATCCAGTCCACGAAGGCCCGCAAAAAATTCCCGCCTCCAAATTGCATTACTTTCAAGGGCAAGACTTTCGGTTGGCCAGTATGGGTTCGGTTCAGTTGCTGCATTTTTCCTATAATGAGATTCCCCTTTTCCATGGGATAAAGTCTTCTTGTCCCAAACGGACCGCCGCAGGCACGATCGATCCGCTGGCCACTTGGATAATATGGTCCAGAAGTTCCTCTCCCTTGGATTCTATCGTATCCTCCCCGGTAATTATACTACCGGTATTGAAGTCAATAATATCCTTCATCCGGTGGGTAAGCGCATTGTTGCTCGACATTTTGATAACGGGGGCTATGGGATTTCCGGTCGGAGTTCCCAATCCAGTGGTGAAGGCGATGATATTGCAACCCGAACCTGCAAGCCCTGTTGTGCTTTCCACGTCGTTTCCGGGGGTACAGAGCAGGTTCAGGCCTTTTTTGGTGGCCTTTTCCGTATACTCCAATACATCGGTGACCGGTGACGTACCTCCTTTTTTGGCGGCCCCTGCCGATTTCATGGCGTCGGTAATGAGTCCGTCCTTGATATTCCCAGGTGAGGGGTTGTTCGCAAAAGCAGATCCCAAAGCTACCGCCCTGGCCGAATAGGTATCCATCAATTGGGCAAATTTTTCGGCCTCCGCCTTGGAAGTACAGCGGTTGATCAGTTCCTGCTCCACGCCGTTGAGTTCCGGAAATTCCGAGAGTACGGTCGTTCCCCCCAAGGCCACGAGCAGATCGGATGCGTGGCCCAAGGCCGGATTGGCGGAAATTCCGGAGAATCCGTCCGAACCACCACATTCCAGTCCCAACGTCAGCTGGCTCAAGGGCGCAGGCCGGCGCTCTGTTCTATTGGCTTCGATCAGTCCCAAAAAGGTCTTTTTGACAGCTTCCTCAATAAAATGGCGTTCACTTTTGCTCTTGTGCTGTTCCAGTATGTACAACGGTTTTGAGAAGTTGGGATCGCGTTTTTTGATGCCTTCCTCCAAAATTTTCACCTCGGCATTCTGACACCCAAGGCTCAGGATCGTCGCCCCGGCCACGTTGGGGTTGGTAATGTAGCCAGCGAACAGGTTGCAAAGGGTATCCGAATCGAGCCGGAAACCGCCACATCCCCCTTCATGTGTGAGGAATTTGATGCCGTCTACATTGGGGAACGTCCTGTTCCGCTTGATTTCCTCCGGAGTGCGTATGATTTCCGAGTTCAACAGTTCATCGGCACTGGCACCATTTTTATACTGTTGGATCAAGCTGTCCGTGTCGACCACAAAATCTGTGGTGGTATGATAGCCCAAAGCTTTTGACAATGCCGATTTTAAGACCTCGACATTCCTATTCTCGCAAAAGACCATTGGAATTACGAGCCAGTGGTTGCCCGTGCCGACACTTCCATCTGCACGATGGTAGCCCATGAAGGTTTTGTTTTTCCATTTGTCCACCTTCGGGGCCTGCCAAGCTATTTTTTCTTTTCCAACCGCATATTCCGAGGAAGCGTGCACCACATTTTCGGTAGTTATCGCTTCCCCTTTCGCAATGGCTTGTGTGGCCTTTCCCACCAGGGTCCCATACATTATTATTTCATCGCCAGGGGTGAAGGCCTTCAATGTAAATTTGTGTTTGGCCTTGGTGTCCCCGACCAAGGTAACATAACTTCCGTTGTGTGATACGGATGTTCCTTTTGGGATATCGATGAGAGCGGCCAGAACATTGTCCCGAGGATGTATCTGCAAAAATTGTTTCGACATTGATCTTTATTTAAACCATGCGTTTAAAGGTATTAATTCTTTATCTTTTGATTTGGGAATCTTGCTAAAAATCGACCGTAGCCTTGATAACACCGTTTTTGGGGTCGAGCCAGCCATCGAAATGGTCGATCATGTCGGTATAGCGCACGGAGTGTGTGATAAAGGAGTCAATGGGAAAATCGCCTTTCTCCAAGATTGCGATTACGTGTTCAAAATCTTCCAAGGTAGCATTCCTACTGCACATCAGCGTGGTCTCCTTGGCATGAATTGCCGGATGGTGAAAGTTCAGTTCCCCTTTGGAGAGTCCTACTAAAACGTACTTGCCGCCGTGGGACATGAAATCGACCCCTGTCTCAAGGGCTCCTTTATGGCCCGTGGCATCGAATACTGCAGTGGCCATATCACCGTTGGTGATATGCGATACCTTGTCAACAGCTTCAGTCCCTCCCATCACGGCATGGGCCACGCCTATTTTTTCTCTGGCGTAATCCAAGCGTTGTTGGTTCATATCTATGGCAATTACCTTTGCACCGGCGATTTGGGCCAGTTTCATGATGCCAATCCCTATGGGGCCGCAACCCACTACGACCATGGTCTCCCCTTTTTGGACCTGTGCCCTACGAAGGGCATGTGCTCCAATGGCCAGGGGTTCGACAATCGCCATTTCCGCGTTCCCAAGTTTTTTTGCAGGGATGAGGAGGTCGACGGGGACCGAGATCTGTTGTTGCATTCCGCCATCGGTATGTATGCCCAATACCTTCAGACTGGTACAACAGTTGGTTTTTCCACTGCGGCAGGAGATGCATGTACCGCAGCTCAGATAGGGCATGACCACCACGTGGTCTCCCACCTCGATTCCCTTGTCATTGGAATCCACCGCTATCACTTCGGTGGCCAGTTCATGCCCCAGAATTCGGGGATAGGTAAAAAAGGCCTGATTTCCGGTGTAGGCATGTAGGTCGGTACCGCATATGCCCACTTTATTTACTTTTAACAGGGCTTCTCCCCTGCCTTTTGTTGGTCCTTCCTTTTCCTTCAATTGAAAATTACCGGGTTGTTCACAAACTATGTATTTCATCATGCCACTAATTTACAATTTTGCAAAGGCGCACCAAATTATAGGATGGGCTTTCTACCAAAAAAGAAATCGACTTAAATGGGGCATTCACCAAGATGGGGTATTGCCGAAGGGCCCCATGGGCTATTCCACGAAGGCCCGTCGATATTTTTGTCGATAGGCCAATGGGGAACAACCCATAAATTTGTTGAACTGTCGGTAGAAGAACGGCAAACTCTCATAGCCACTTTGGAACGCTATCTCGGTTACCTGTTGGTCGGACTCGATCAGCAGCTTGCACGCCAACTTTATTTTGTATTCGTTGAGGAAAGTAAAGAATGTTTTATTGAAAGTTCTTTTGAAAAACCGACAGAAGGTCTCTTCACCCATATTGACAAGATCGGATATCTGGGCCAGGCTGATCGAATGCTGATAGTTTTTCCCTACAAAATCGTGAATTAGGTTAATGCGCTGATTTGCCCTGTGGTTCAACTTCGCGCTGAAGTTATCTCCCGATAGGAATTTGCAATTCGGGTCTTTGGAAAGGATATGGAGCACATTCAATAGGGACAGTATTTTGTCGAAAGGTGCCTGACGGTCCATTGCATGCATCAAGGCAAGCACATTATCTACATTCTCCGGGCCAAATTGTAGCCCACGGGAAGCGGATACCAATAGCTTTTGGATTCCCTTGAACTCATTTTTATCAAGCCACCCTGTTCCCAGGAGTTCTTCCTTCCATTGAACCACTATGGATTTGGCAAGTGCATCGCTTGCGCCCGTGCTTTTCCAACAATGTGGCAGGTTGGCTCCCAGAAGTACAAGATCACCGGCTTCGAACTCCATAACGCTGTCACCTACGTAACGAATACCGCCTCCACTTACGATATGGGTCAGTTCGAACTCCGGATGGAAATGCCAGGGTGCGTCAAATTCTTTATTTTCGTAGTGAAACATCTTGAACGACCCCTGCGGTGGACTGGTAATTTTTTCTAATCGGGCTTTCATCGGAAGTGTATAGTCCTTAAATATATGCCATATTTTACCGATAGGCCGCGGAATGTTGAAGTTATGGGCAAAATAGGGTAGCAATCGGCCGATTTAGGCTAAACGGATGTTTTAAAAAAAAACTAGTTTTGGGTTTCACACACGATCAACAACTAACACCAAGAATATGCCATTGGAAAGTCTTGCTGCCATAGCTACGGGAAATGGTGATTTCCGAATTGATACCGTTCACGTCGGGGAACCACGGCCCGATGAAGTACTTGTGGCCGTCAAATCCGCAGGGCTCTGCCATACCGATCACGATTCGCTGCATTGGGGAAAACAGATCGTTCTAGGTCATGAGGGGTCCGGTATCGTGAAGGCAATAGGGAGCAATGTGAAAAATGTAAAGGTAGGGGATTCGGTAATCCTGAATTGGGCGACCCCTTGCAGACAATGCTTTCAGTGCATCCGTGGCAATGAGCACATCTGCGAGAATAACTCCCCTGTAGTGGCGGGAAGCAACGGTTACACCGCGGGGCATGCCCATTTAGAGGGCACCACTTACCATGGGAGACCCATTGGACGCTCCTTCAATATAGGAACCTTATCGGAGTATACGTTGGTCAAGGCTTCGGCGGTGGTAAAGAATCCGTCCAAGAACATGTCTTTTCCCGCAGCCAGTATCATTAGCTGTGGCGTGATGACCGGTTATGGCTCCGTTGTGAACTCCGCAAAAGTGTCACCGGGCAGTTCGGTAGTGGTCCTGGGTACGGGAGGGGTCGGATTGAGTGTGATACAAGGTGCCAAAATCAGCGGGGCCGGCAAGATCATGGCTATCGATATAAATGAAGGCCGATTGGCCATGGCCATGACCTTTGGGGCCACCCATTCCATCAAGGCGGACAAGGCGGACAAGGGTTTACTGGATGCTGCCGAAAAGGTAAAAACCTTGACCGATGGGAGAGGGGCCGATTATGCCTTTGAATGTACGGCCGTTCCCGAACTGGGCGCCGCCCCCTTGGCCATGGTGCGAAATGCGGGTACCGCGGTTCAGGTGAGTGGAATTGAGCAGGAAATTACGGTTGATATGAATCTGTTTGAATGGGACAAAGTGTATATCAATCCATTGTACGGGGGATGCAATCCGGAAAGGGACTTCTTAAAATTAGTGGGGCATTTTGAATCCGGAGCGCTAAAGCTGGAAGAAATGATCACAAACCAATATCCCCTAGGTCAATTGGATCGCGCATTTGGGGACATGCTCTCTGGTAAAAACGCCAAGGGCGTTATCGTATTTGAATAAGGAAATGTACAATTGAAGATGAATTCGATGTTCAGGACAACGGCCCTATCCGATCCGAAATTTGAAGGAGACGGCAATTTGAGGTTTATCACCGTGAAAACCCCAAATTTAAAGGGAAGGGGCGATATTTGCGTCTTTGTACCTCCCGTGGAAAATGTGCGGGACCTTCCCTTGGCGATCCTACTCCATGGGGTATACGGCAGTGCCTGGGAGTGGACCTTAAAGGGCGGGGTGCACATGACCGCCTTGGAAATGATCCAAAAGGGAACAATTGCGCCCATGGTCATCGCAATGCCATCGGACGGTCTTTGGGGAGATGGCTCGGCCTATGTGCCCCACAATGGATTTGACTTTGAAAAATGGATCGTCGAAGATGTACCGAATGCGGTCAAACAGAATATTCCATTGGTAACCGAAAAGTCAGATCTGTTTATTTCCGGGTTGTCCATGGGCGGTTTTGGAGCTTTGCGCCTAGGAATAAAGTACGCCAAAAAAATCAAGGCCATATCGGCCCATTCCGCTATTACGGCACTTGACCAAATGCCCTTGTTCGTTGAAGAACCGGTGCAAGGGTATTTTCAAGCGGATGAAAGGGAGCACTCGGTATGGGGAATGGCACAGCATTCAAAGCACCGATCGGATGCCCTACCAAAAATCAGGTTTGACTGTGGTACGGATGATTTGCTAATAGAACATAACCGCATCCTGCACGGGCAGCTGTCGGAAGCGAATATCGACCATGTTTATGAAGAATTTCCCGGGAAACACGAATGGGCGTATTGGCAAGAGCACATCAAGGAAAGCCTCTTGTTTTTCGATATGCAAACCTAGAACCGCATTGCATTTTTAAAATCAATATTAACATAATTATACATATTATTTAATAAATGAGTCAAAATAGGGTATCAAATGAGCAAAATCGACAAAAGAAAATAGGGTGTCAATCTCTAATTTTGATTTCAGGAACAATATAAATTCTAGGAATATGACAGCTATAAAGGACTTGGCGGATTACCATGGGATGGTCTCGGAACTTTTTTCCTATCCAAAATCTGCGGAAGAATGGGAACAATATCGATTAAGTGACGAGCAGGTGGCGCACTTTCATGAATACGGTTATGTCTCGGGCATCAAATTGTTGGAAGAGCCCCAGATCGAGGTTTTGCGCCGGGAACTCGACCAGATTATCAAACCCGACCATCCGGCACATCATCTCTTCTATGAATTCCATAGCAACGAATCGGAAGATCCGAATTCGGTGCTGTTCCATTCCCTTGGGCACTGGCGAATGACCCCGGGTTTCCACGATGTCATCTGGAATCCGGCCTTCGTTATGGCGGCCCATCAATTGCTCGAAAACAAACCCGTACGGTTCTGGCACGATCAATTGTTCTGCAAACCGGCGAAACATGGCGGGGTGGTAGCCTGGCACCAAGATTATTCGTACTGGACCCGGACCATCGCCATGCAACATCTTACCTGTTGGACCGGCCTCGACGATGCCACCACCAAAAATGGATGCCTTCATTATATTCCAAAGAGCCACAAATGGGGGTTGTTGGATGCACCCTCCCTTGCAGGGGATATGGATGGACTTATGGCATATCTTACCAAAGCGCAAAAAGAGGAATTTATACCGGTGGCCATAGAGCTGGAAAAGGGGTATGGCACCTTTCACCACCCATTAATGGTCCATGGGTCTTATGAAAATAAATCCGAGATAAGTCGTAGGGCCTTTGTCCTCAACGTCTTTGCAGACGGTACGGTCAGCAATACGGATGATGAATTGTTGGCCGGGGTGCCCAGTATCCCGAAGGGCCATAAAATGGAAGGTAAATTCTTCCCTTTGATCTATCCCCTGAACTAAGGAAAAAGGGTTTTGTTATCTTTGGGCAACACCATTGCAAAGGATGAAAATGAAAAGATGCCTTCCTATTGCCCTTTTGTTGTTTTTGATCTGTTGGCCCGGAATATATGGTCAGGAGAAGCCCAATTTCATATTTATATTGACCGATGACCAATCGTATGGTCTTATGGGCTGTACGGGAAACGGAATTGTAGGGACGCCGAATTTGGACCGACTCGCCCAAGATGGTATTCTTTTTACCAACGCCCATATCACCAGTGCCATCTGCACCCCCAGCCGTATGTCCATTTTGTTGAGTCAGTTCGAACGTCGACATGGGGTGAACTTCAATTCGGGAACCAGTGCTTCCAAAGAGGCCTGGACACAATCGTACCCAATGGTCATGCGAAATGCGGGTTACTTTACCGGGTGGATCGGTAAAAACCACGCTCCCGTTGGTCCAGGAGGTTATGATAGCGGTCTGATGGAGAAAAGCTTCGATTATTGGTATGCCGGCCACGGACACCTTACCTTCTATCCGAAGGAACGTCATGAAATCTTCAAAAATGCCCGGTCCGATACCCAGATAGAGATCATAGGGGAGGGCCTGAACGATTTTTTGGATACCAATGGGCAGCGATTGAAAGGTGCCCTGCGTTTTTTGGAGGCCCGACCCAAGGGGCGGCCCTTTATGCTGTCCCTCAACTTCAACCTGCCGCATACAGCGGGAACAAGTTCGATGGAACAAAGGGAAGGTGATGACGAAATCTATAAATCATACTATCGCGACCGACAATTGCCCTTGCCCGAGAACTACGTGGCCAAAAAAGACATTTCCACTCCAAAATTGCCCGGAAACCTTTTGATGGTCGAAAACAGGCAGTCGAGCTATGCATATGTGGATACCCCCGAAAAAGTGAGGGAAATATACACCCGTCAGCTCCAGGCGATGACCGGAATCGATCGTTTGGTGGGCGATTTGCGGCAAAAATTGAAAACCTTGGAGCTTGAAAAGAACACCATTATCATCTTCACTTCCGATCATGGGCTGTTCATGGGCGAACAGGGCTTGGGCGGAAAGGCCCTGTGCTACGAAAAAACGACCCATGTACCGCTGATCCTTATGGACCCCCGTCTACCCAAAAGAGCAAGGGGCAAACGAACCGACGCTTTGGTCCAAAGTATTGACATAGCACCAACCATGTTGACCATGGCCGATATTCCGATACCGGATACATTTCAGGGCAAGAGTTTGTCGAGCCTGATCCATGGGGGCAAAAAAGAGTTGCGGGATTTTATCTTTACGGAGAACTTATGGTCCACCCACTTTGGGAACCCTAGGTGTGAAGCCGTTCAGGACAAGGAATGGAAGTACATCCGGTACTACAAAAACAACAATTTCCAGGTTTCCAAGAAAATGGAATTGGCCAAACAATTGGGCCTCGATTCCAGTAAGTTCCTGTACGGCGTACACGATTCCGATATGCTGGTCTATCGCGACTATATCGAATCTCCCTTGCAGGGAGAACCGCCCGTCCACGAAGAACTTTACAACCTGAGGGAAGACCCTGGGGAGTTGCACAATAAGGCGGGCAGGCCGGAATACGCCGAAATCCTTCAGAAGCTAAGAGCTGCCTGGGCCCTGGCCATACGGGAAGCCCGGGGAACGGGCGACCCACAGGTGTTGCGCTATACTGTGGAAAGCCGGCTGGAGGCCAAGGGTGCCATGACCCCAAAATAAAGACAGGACGTACAGGAAAAAATGGTATTTCGAAACAAAAAAACCGCAAAAATATGAACATGAAAAACCTCCTCACCCTCCTAATATTGTTTTCACTGGGATATGCGTGCAAGGAGGAAAAAACAAGGGCGAATATCGGAGATTGGGAAGAAATGGCCCATGGTGTTTGGAAACGCTCCATAGGAGAGAAAGAAGGCATTGATCTTCTTGGTGCCGCAAAGATTCGCCCCAAGTTGGACAAGTTGAACGAGCATGCCTTGATGGAATTTCCCATGGACCAAGATCGAATCGTGGTGAGCCGCGAAAAAAACAAGCTATTACTGCGGTTTCCATTGGACAGGGAGGAGCAGATTTACGGTCTAGGACTCCATTTCAAGACCGTAAACCGAAGAGGGAACGTGTACGATCTACATGTGGACCACTATGGGGGAAGGGATGACGGCAGAACCCACGCTCCCGTTCCCTTTTATGTTTCTAGCAAGGGCTATGGCGTACTCATCAATTCTGCACGTTACCTGACCGTTTATGTTGGGACCACGGTACGTACCGATAGCCCTGATCAACCCGTGGCAAGAGATCGCAATACCGATGAAGACTGGAATCCCAGGCCGCTATCGGACATGGTCGAGGTAGTGGTTCCGGATACGAATGCGGAAATAGTGGTGTTCAATGGGGATTCCCCGTTGGACGTGGTTCGAAAATATAACCTCTATTCCGGTGGAGGTTACCTGCCGCCCAAATGGGGCCTAGGCTTTACCTATAGGGCGCACACCCTGTTTTCGGCCAATGAGGTATTGGACCTTACCACTGCTTTTGAAGAAAAAGGATTTCCACTCGATTATATCGGATTGGAACCCGGCTGGATGAACAGATCCTATCCCTGTTCCTACGAATGGGACCCAGTTAGGTTCCCCGAACCAAAAAAATTCGTCAAAGCGCTTCTGGACAAAGGGATAAGGACCAACTTATGGATGAACCCCTATATCGCTCCCAAAGCCGAATTGTATGATGCCATGCTTCCACTTTCGGGTTCGCACAGTGTATGGTCGGGGATTGTTCCCGACTATACACTAGGGGAAACTAAAAAAGTGTTTTCCGAATTTTATAAAAAGAACCAGCTCGATATCGGGGTATCCGGTCTGAAGATCGACGAGGTGGATGGATACGACTTCTGGTTATGGCCCGATACGGCAACATTCCCATCGGGCGTTGATGCCGAACAAATGCGACAGGTATATGGCCTGTTGCTCCAGGAAATGGTAGCCGAACTGTACCACGACAAAAATGAAAGGACCTATGGCTTGGTACGGGCCTCAAATGCCGGAGGATCGCGTTTTCCATTTGTAATTTATAACGACTACTACAAGCATGAGGACTTCATCACCGCGCTGATCAACTCAGGTTTCTCGGGGCTTTTATGGACGCCCGAGGTGCGCAGTTCGAAAACCGGGGAAGAATGGCTAAGGCGGATGCAGTCGGTTTGTTTTTCCCCTATGGCGATGATCAATGCATGGTCGAGCGGTACTTTGCCCTGGTCCTATCCGGAAGTATACGACGAGGTCAGGGAGATAGCCCTACTGCGCATGCGACTGCTGCCCTATATCTATTCCACTTTTGCCGAATACCATTTCAACGGTACGCCCCCTGTGCGGCCGATGCAATTGGTGGAGGGCTTTGTTTCCCAGGCCCAGTTTATCGAAGGGGCCCTTGATGATACGAAAAACCCTTATAAAATGGCGACACAAAGGGAATTGTTGGATCAATTCATGTTCGGCGAAAATCTTTTGGTGGCCCCGGTATTTGCAGGACAACGCTCCAGGGAAGTCGTTTTGCCAAAGGGAGATTGGTACGATTTTTATACCGGGGAATATGTAGGGGCCGGTGAAATCATCCAAATTGAGGCGAAGCTGGAGGAAATCCCACTTTTTGTAAGGGATGGTGGGATTATCCCCCTGATCCCGGCAGGGTTGCGCAGTCCAAGAAATGGAGAAAAATCACCTTTGGAAATTCGCCATTACGGCAAGGCCGAAGGCAATTTCATGCTTTATGACGATGATGGGGAAACCTTCGACTATGAGAAGGGAATGTTCTCCTGGACAAGATTGAGTACCGATGTGGGGTTCAAGGGAAATGTGGAAAGGGAACAAGGCGACATTTTCAATTACGAGGGGATTTCCTGGAGGTTTATGTCCAAGTAGACCAACACCCGTACGCGACGGCCCTGTTCCATTTTGAGGGGGAACCTGGGTCATTTGCCAATTGCGGGGACCTAAATTTGTTAAAATGTTGAACAGCTTCGCTATCTTTGGCCATGGCCATGGGCAAGGTCAGCGCAGGGCAAAGGGCGAAAGGATGCTGGGAAACCGCTTCGGCGGCTTTTGATGGGACCGATCGTTTTGATCGGGGCCATTTTGGTTTAGGATATTCAAATACCGTATCGGAATGAAAAATAAGATAACCGCTTATGGCGAGCTCCTAATGAGGTTGACCCCGGCACAACATGGTAACCTTATAGAACAATCGGACGCTCTGGAGATGTCGTTTGCAGGTGCAGAGGCCAATATTCTGGCCGACTTGTCCTTGCTGGGGCACCGAACCGGTTTTGTAACGGCCCTTCCCCAAAATCCATTGGGGCGCAAGGCCGAGCAATTCCTTCGGGGTTTTGGGATCGATACGGACGCCGTGGTTTGGGATGGTGGAAGGTTGGGGACCTATTATATAGAACATGGTTTTTCCATACGCGGAACGCGGGTGACGTACGACCGAAAGGATTCATCGGTCTCGAATGCCAAGCTATCGGAAAATAATTGGGAGACAATACTTGATAAGACTGCCTTTTTCGTACTTACCGGGGTAACTCCCGCACTTTCGCAGACTTGTCGCGATAATGTGGATTTGGCATTGAGGATAGCAAAGGACAAAGGGATAAAAGTGTTGTTCGATTTGAACTATCGGCGATCCCTGTGGACAAAGCAGGAGGCCAGAAGTGCTTTCGAGATCATTTTGCCCTATGTGGATGTACTTTTGGGCAATGTGGGGTCGGCTTACGATGTTTTTGATATCCAGACGCCCCCGATCGAGGATTATCCAAGCCTGAAGATAGCCACCCAGATGGCTACGGATGCCCTGGAACGTTTGGGTGATTTCGAATGGATGGCAATGACCATGCGATTGCAAAGCGATGCCAATAACAACGTTCTTGGGGGGATGGTCAAAAAAGCAGGTCAGCACCATTTCAGTCGCGCACTCCAAACCCGGATAGTGGATCGGCTGGGAGGAGGAGATGCCTTTGCCGCGGCAATACTCCACGGTATCTTAAAAGATTGGAAAGCCGGGGCCATTGTGGATTTGGCCGCGGCGGCCTTTGCCGTAACCCAGACCCTCCAGGGTGATATCAACTACCTGACGGAACAGGAACTTTTGGATATGGCATCGGGGAACGTACGGGGGCATGTCCGTAGATAAGTACTGATATAATGACTAGAGAGACTATTTTACATCAACTTCTGGAAACGAAAATTGTAGCGATTATCCGGCTACGGCGACCTGGCAATGTGATAAGGGTGGCAGAGGCACTGTTGGATGGGGGGGTTAACGCCATCGAAATTACCATGGGAACGCCGCATGTATTTCAGGAATTGGAAAAGTTGGCTGGATTACCGGGGATACTTCCCGGAGTAGGTTCGGTCATCGACGCCGCCTCTGCGCGCCAGGCCATATCCGTCGGTGCCGAATTTGTGGTGACCCCGGTGAGCAAACTGGAAGTGATCTCTGAGGCGCATGCCCATGGAAAACCCGTACTCTCCGGAGCATTGACCCCAACTGAAATGGTCCAGGCCCATGAATGGGGGGCGGATGTGGTAAAACTGTTTCCCGCCGCCTCTTTCGGATTGTCCTATTTTAAGGCGGTCAAGGCGCCCTTGCCTCAAATCCCTATTATGCCCACGGGAGGTGTGACCGTTGAAAACGCTTCTGAATGGATAAGAAATGGAGCCGTATGTCTGGGGATCGGGGGGTCAATTGTTAACGACAAAAGGGTGGAAGAAGAAGATTTCGAAACCATAACGCGGCTTGCAAGAAGTATGAGGGAAGCGGTCGATCATGCGGATTAGGGAAGCAATGGCGAACCTTGAAGGCCACCAACGAAAGTCCTGAAGTGGATACTTGCAATGCGCATCCACTTCGGCAAGTTTTAAATGCATAGGCAAAAGAAAGACAAAATGGAAACGGAAGTAATACACAGGAAATCTAGATTCATTTTTTATTCAAGGTCACTTTGGCTTTTTGTCCTGATGCTTCTATTGGGCATGCTAAAGCTACCTTCCCAGTCCGCTCCAGACCTCCCCAATATCCTTTGGTTGGTCACAGAGGATAATTCCAAACATTTCTTGAAATTATACGAAGAAGGGGGTGCCCCAATGCCCAATATCGAAGCATTGGCAAAAAAAGGAATCGTTTTCAACAATGCCTTTTCCAATTCTCCCGTCTGCTCTGTTGCGCGCAGTACCTTGATATCCGGTTGTTACGCCCCAAGGGTGGGGGCACAATATCACCGGCGAATGCAATTGGCACCCATGCCCAACGACCTGCAAATGTTTCCGCACTATCTCAGACAGCGTGGGTACCGCACGTCGAACAACGCCAAAGAAGATTATAATTTCGTTAAATCCGATTTGGTGTGGGACGATTCTTCGCGAAAGGCCACATACCGCGATCGAAAGCCCGGCCAACCGTTCTTCCATGTTCAGAATTTTGGCACCACCCATGAGGGACAACTACATTTCAGCCAAGAGGAAATGCAAAATACGGCCACCACGACCCCGGTAAATGAGGTTCCTTTATTTCCATACCATCCGGATACCCCGACCTATAGATATACAAATGCCCGTTACCGGGATCTGCATCGGAAGGTAGACCGGGAAATCGGAGCATTTTTAGAACAAATGAAGGGGGATGGACTTATGGAGAACACCATCATCTTTTATTATGGTGACCATGGTGGGGCGCTTCCCAGAAGCAAGGGATACATTTACGAAAGTGGTTTAAACGTTCCCTTGGTAGTGTACGTGCCCGACAAATGGAAACATCTGGCACCAGTGGAAATGGGAACTAGCAGTGATGCCTTTGTACAGTTTATAGACTTTGCTCCCACGGTGTTGAATTTGGCAGGTATTGCCGTTCCCGACCAAATGGATGGAAAACCTTTTTTGGGAAAAGGGGTCACTTCGAAAAATTTGGACCAACGAAACACCACCTTTGGCCATGCCGACAGGTTCGACGAAAAATATGATTTAGTGCGGTCGTTGCGGAAAGGGAAGTACAAGTATATTCGAAACTACCAACCCTTCAACATAGATGCGCTTTTCAATTTTTATCGATATAAAATGCTGGCATATAAAGAATGGCAAGAACGGTTTGAAAACGGGAAATTGACCGAGGTACAACGACAGTTTTTCGAAACGCGGGGCTCGGAGGCACTTTATGATATTGATCAAGATCCCCATGAAATTCATAATTTGGCCAAAGACCCTTCCTTTCAAATGGTATTGAAGGAACTTAGGTCCGAGTTGCAGGGGCAGGTAAAATCCATGCCCGACCTGAGTTTTTATCCCGAACCGTACTTTTTGAAAAAGGGGCTGTCCGATCCGGTCGATTTCGGACAACGGTATAAAACCAGGATCGGGCGTTTGGTGACGATTGCGGATTTGGGCCTCGTACCGTTCAAAGAGGCCGAAAAAGGACTTGAAATTGCACTGAAATCGGCCGGCCCCTGGGAGAGGTACTGGGCATTGATCACATGCAGCACTTTTGGCAGGCAGGCGGAGACGTTTTTTAAGGAAGCCGCAAATATGGCGAAAAATGACAAGGAAAATCTGGTGCGGTTAAGGGCTGTCGAGTTTTTGGCCCTTAATGATCGTCCCGTTGAGGCGAACATGCTACTTGAGATAATGGAAAATGCAACATCGGAAGCTGAGGCCAATTTGATCTTGAACAGTATCGCCCTGATCAAAATGGTCAAACACGATTTCAAAATGAAGATTCCTAGAAACATATTTCCGTCGGATTGGCTAAAAAAAGAAGGAGATTTGGTAAACAGACGTATTGAATTCATAAATTCGGACCCGAAGTGAGTGGGTTACAAAATGGCGCTCAGGGCTTTGTTGGGGCTTTTCGATTTGACGGACAATTTATAACCAAGGGAACACCACAAGAATAAATGAATAACAGTTGAAAGCAACGGTATACAAAGGGAACAAGACCTTTTCGGTCATTGAAAAAGATAGGGAACAGCCGGCCAGGGGAGAGGTAAGGATCAAAGTCGCCTATGCGGGTGTCTGCGGTACGGATATGCACATCTACCACGGGATGATGGACCAGCGTGTGGACATCCCCACGACCATTGGCCACGAAATGTCGGGGGTCATCGATGCATTGGGGGAAGGGGTATCTGGATTTGAAATTGGCGAGAAAGTGGTCGTTCGTCCCCTGGATGACCGTGGCGTAAAACCTTCGGACAAGGGATTCAACCATATTTGCGAAGATTTAAAGTTTATTGGTATCGATAGCCCGGGTTGCATGCAACAGTATTGGAACGTGCCGGCATTTACCCTGCATAAACTAAAAGCTAAGACCGATTTGAAATTGGCGGCCTTGGTCGAACCACTGTCCGTTGCGGTCCATGATGTCCGACTCAGCGGGTTGGAAGCCCACGAAACGGCCCTGGTCCTGGGTGGAGGCCCAATAGGTCTCCTGGTCGCCATGGTCGCTAAGGAAACAGGTGCCCAGGTTATCGTTTCCGAAATCAATCAAAATAGGGTCGCAAAAGCAAGGGAACTGGGCTTGGACGTGGTCGACCCAACAAAGGTTGATTTGGTCGAGCATGTGAAAGGCCGCACCGATGGCAGACGGGCAGATGTGGTCTTTGAAGTTGCAGGGGTACAGGCCACCTTGGATATCATGACCGAAGTGGCGGGCATCCGTGGGCGGATTTTGATGGTGGCCATCCATGGACAGAAAAAAGAGGTCGATCTCTTCAAATTCTTTTGGAAAGAGCTGAGGTTGATCGGAGCAAGGGTATATGAAAAGGAAGACTATGAACGGGCAATCGAATTGGTTTCGGCCAATGAATTGCCATTCGAAGGTTTGATTACGGATATACGGCCCTTGAGCAGCATTCAGCGGGTGTTTGAGAATATAGACGGGCATCCCGACGGTATGAAGGTACTGATGGATTGTCAGATATAGGGAGGATAGGTACGTGCTGATGTATGGCAGCGCACGGCGTAAACCAACAAAGTGTGATTTCAAAAAATAGGGACAATCCTAAACACGGCAATAAATGAGCGTATTGAAGAATTTCAGTCTAAAGGGAAAAACCGCTTTGGTGACCGGCTGCAAACGGGGAATAGGAAAGGCAATGGCCGTGGGTCTGGCGGAGGCGGGAGCCGACATCATCGGCGTCAGTGCCTCCTTGGAAAAGCAAGGCAGCGGGGTGGAGCAGGAAGTGCTTGGCCTCGGTAGGAACTTCAAGGCCTATACTTGTGATTTCAGTGATAGGAAGGCCCTGTACGAATTTATAAGTAGGGTCAAGGGAGATTTTCCGAAAATTGATATTTTGATCAATAATGCAGGGACCATCCTACGAGCCCCTGCCGCAGAACATTCCGATGCGTATTGGGATAAGGTCATTGAGGTAAACCAGACCGCACAATTTGTGCTCACCCGGGAAATTGGAAAGGAAATGGTGGACAGAGGAGAGGGCAAAATTGTATTTACCGCCTCCCTGTTGACTTTCCAGGGTGGTATTACCGTTCCGGGCTATGCAGCAAGCAAAGGGGCCATCGGACAGATGACCATGGCCTTTGCCAATGAATGGGCCGGAAAGGGCATAAACGTGAACGCCATTGCGCCCGGATATATCAGTACCGATAATACCGAAGCCCTCCGCAACGACCCCGCAAGGGCAGAATCGATCCTAGCGAGGATTCCTGCCGGGAGATGGGGCCAGCCAGATGATTTCAAGGGACCAGTGGTTTTTCTTTGCTCCAGGGCATCTTCCTATATGAATGGTGAAACCATGCTTGTCGATGGAGGGTGGATGGGAAGATAGTTAAGGGGTTCACCACGTATCCGGGCCAACCCTATTTTTGGACAAACTCTCCCAAGCGGTCAAAGACAGAGCCCCAGCCATTATAAAAGCCCATTTTCTCTTGTTGTTGGCAATATGCTTCCGTGGCGTGGACGCAATTAAAGGTAAAATGGGTCCTATCCCCATCTTCTTCGAACAGGGCCTGTATTTCCACCCCTTCGGTCATCGGTTTGAAGTCGGCGGAGGAAACGATTTTTTCGAACTCAACAATGGCCTGGTACACCCCTTCACTGATGAACTCGCTCCCATCGGGCATGGCCATGGCATATTTCCAGCTGCCCCCAACCTCAAAGTTATGCTCGATTACTGTGGTCTTCATGCCCTTGGGCCCCCACCATTGGGCAATATGTTCGGACTGTGTCCAGGCTTCCCAGACCAGTTCGATGGGCGCGTTGAAGGTCCTTTTTAGGGTCAATGTGCGATTGCTCAGGTCACTTGTGTTGCTCATTTTTTTTGTTTTTGGCCTGTACCTCGGACAGGCGGGTTTGTAATTCGTTTAAATAGTTTTCGAAGGCATCCAATTTGTCCTCCCAAAGGCTTCGATATTGATCGATCCACAGGAAGGCGGGAATCAGTTTTTTGGGTTGGATCTGACAAAAGCGCTCCCGTCCCTGCTGTGTGATTTCAATGATTTCGCACTCCCTAAGGATTTTCAAATGTTTTGAAATGGCGGGACGGCTGACCTCAAATTTTTCGGCCACCGCATTGACCGTTAAGGTCTTTTCGGCCAAAAGGCTGATGATATCCCTTCTGACCGGATCGGCTATGGCCTGAAAAACGTCTCTTCGCATCTTTTTGCGTAACTGATTGGTTACAAATATAAACGTAATCATTCGGTTACGCAAATAATTCCATGAAATTGTTGGTCACCTATCCGATCGGCTACCATTTCATATGGCGCCATGCCGTGCCCTTTGATTTAATTTGACCGGGGACCTCCATTCCTTTATGGAAACAGGAGGCTTACATTTGCTCAAAAATATTGGTTCCAAACTCCCCTGGCCGGGAGGTCCATTGGAAATGTTCGATCAACCTTATTTTCCCAGAATCACTTCGGGTAAGTTCGGCAGTGGAGGTGCCATTGTCCATCTCGCCGTCAATTTGCAGCTGACAGTAACTGAATTCAAGAAGGGTCCCCTTAATTTGCCCTACCAAAAATCCATTTTCAATTTTTCCCCCGGCGTACCGTGCCCAGACCGAATGCTTGTTTTGCCTGAAACGGAAGATCGTGCCCTTACCCACGACTCCCTTGTCAGCGGTCTTTACTACGTTCATCTTAACCTTGTCCAGATGTATCATATTCGTCTTCCTTAATTCTGGTTGGGACAATACGGGATAGTGCTTAGCGGCTGAACCGCTTTTGTAAAGTATAAATGTATAAAAAAAGCGCGGGCCATTTTTGACCCGCGCTAAGATTGCCCTGGATACCACGGGCCATGGTGCAAACCGGTAACCGGTGTCGACCATTCCCACAGCTCCGTTACGCTAGCAACTTCTCGCCCGTAAAGGCATATTGGTTCCATTTGGGCAATGGATGGAAAGCTGCTGCCTGTACATCCCGAAATATCCTTTCGAGCTCGTTCTTTTTATAAAAGCTTTGCCCCCCGATGCTTTCCATGGCATCACCCACCGTTTGTTTACAGGCCTCGGCCACGTTGGTTTTGAGGCTGAGCATCAGGGCCGAATTATCTTGCTCCAGGTCAAATTCAAATTCATTGGTAAGGGTGTACATGGCTCTCCATTGGGTTTGGGCCGCGACCAAATGGTTGTTCAGTTTGCCAATGCAGAATTTCAAATGCTCCTGTTTGCGCGCATTGCTTTTTCCCTTGGCAATGACCAATTCCATGGCGCGTTCCGCAAGGCCGACATATACCGACATGATCAAGGGCATGGCAACGGTCAAGACCACATTCCAGACCGGATGGAATTCATCCCTGTTCCGTTCCAGGGCAATGGCGGTATCCGGTACAAAAACATGCTCAAACACAATCCCTTGAGAACCTGTTCCGCGCATACCCATTACATCCCAATCATCCATAAGGGATACCCCCTCGGCGTTCAGGGGAACGGGAAAATGCAGTACTTTCCAATCTCCTTTTTCATTTAAATAGGGTGCGCTGGTGATGGCAATGTCCCCTACCACCGACTGACTGGCAAAATGTTTTTGGGCCGACAGGCGATAACCGCCCTCGGTCTGTTTTAGCTCCCCATTGGAGCCTAGCCAATCCCTAGCGCCCGTGCTGACGAGTACGAGTTGGTTCTCCGCAACTTTTCTAAGGGTGGCCTCGCCAACTCCTTTGTGTTTGTATTTCCAGACCGCGGCCGCGACCAAATGCTGGTGCATGGAAAAGGCCAATGCGGTGGAGCCACAGGAATGGGCCATGGCCCGTACAAGCTGGCACATTTCCGAGTAGGGCATGCCCAGTCCACCAAATTCTTTGGGAATCAGCGCTGAGAACAGCCGGTGCGTTTTTAGGTCTTTGTAATTTTCACTTACAAAGCTCCCCTCGCGATCTGCCTCGGAGGCACGCTTTTTAAATGAGGCCAGCAAGGTTTCCGTGAAGGTCGATCGATCTGTATTTGGGCGTGTTAAGGTTTTCATGTTTATTTTTTTATGTTCTCCTTTTATCAATCAAAGCGGTTGCCACTGGAATAGAGGAACTCATTCAGCTCCGATTCGTTCAGGCCCAGGCCTTGGAACGCGTCATTGAAATCTTCCTTTGAAAAGAAGATGTTCTGATAATGTAGTTTTCGAAAGAATCCAAAAAGGGATCTACCACCTTGGTCTTTTTTTTCAAAGCGCTTGATTTTTTGGCCCTTTGGGGTGAATGGATTTTGGAAGAGCGTCTCCCGGCCGGCAGTTGTCGTTTTGTTCGGTATCATTGCAATAGGTTTTAAGGTTACCTTGCAAAGGTCTGGTAAAGAGACGGATAGGAGTTTGCTCAGAAGTTCAAATAATAGACTCGGAAGTCCATATCGACCTGCAGCGGGAGTACGGTGCACTAAACATTGATCTGGGATGCCTTAAACTGATTGGGGGGAAGTGCGTAGGTGCTTTTGAATGTTCGGATGAAGTGTGATGGATTTTTAAAACCGCTTTCGTAGCAGACTTCGTTGATGCTAAGGTCCGACCCCAATAGAAGTGTCTTGGCATATTCCAATCGCTTTTTTATCAGCCATTTGGAAGGTGTAGTGCCGAAATGGGTCTTGAAGTCCCGCTTAAAACTCGACAGGCTCCTTCCGCACAATTTGGCAAAATCCCCAAGGTGCAGATCGTATCGGAAGTGCTGCAACATTACTTTTTCCAAATCGCTTTTGGCCGACTGCTGTATCGATTGGAAGAAATGGAGCAACGCCCTGTTTTTGGGGTTCAGAACAATGTTGTAGAGTAGTTCCTTGAATTTGAGTTCCACCAGTTTTTGCGGAATCTCCTGGGTTTTGTTCAAATAGTGAAGGACGCTTTGGGTCAGGGAACCAAATGAGGCATCGGTATTGATTTCATAAATACTTTCCAATTCGGTCATCGGAGTTTCCGATCTTTTGGGAAATGGGTTTTCTTCAATAAAATTCCGAATAAAGGAATCGTTCAGAAAAAAAAGCAGCACACAGTAATCCACCTCAAAGTATTGTTTGGTGGTATACACCCCTTTTCGAACAAAAATGGCATCCCCGGCGGTGAGCTCACAGGTTTTATCGGCGGCTATCCAATCTTTTTTTCCACTGATAACATAGGTGATCAGATGCGATTCCGTAAAAAGTTGGAAGTTGTCAATATCCAGCGGGCAATTGAATTCCAAGCACACGTAGTCGTTCCCAATGACTTTGTTGAATCTTGGATGCTCCTTAAACAATTTGTAGACATCGACGATCATCTTGTATGGACATTTGGCTCGGGTTCCGATCGAAATGCTGATTTGCCAATCAAGCACAGGGGAAGTGCCCTAATCCTATGCCAAAACCACTGACCAATCGAATGATCGGTTCGGTGGCTCTTTTGATAAAGATAAGGAAGTTTCCTTATGGATTTCAAGGCCCGGCCATTTATGGCCAATAGTGGTAGGTTCCGGACCATGTGGAATCGAAGATTCCCAGCTCTCCCTGTGCTTTGTGAATGGGCAGGGTGTTCGTTTGTCGATCGCTGTTTATTCCTGCTCGATTTGATGCAAAAGATCCAAAGCGGCGGCGTTTGCCGGGTCCAATTCAAGGGCTTTTCCCAGATTGTGGAACGCCCGCTCCCGGTTTCCCATGGTATGATAGATTTCCGCCAAACTGAAGAACGACCGGGAAGAAGGATGGGTGCGCACGCTGTATTGAAAGATATCCAGCGCAATTTCCAACGAATTGCGTCGCACAAAATGATATCCCCAATCGTTGAGGTCCATTTCATTGGGCCTCCTAAAGTTAAAACCATGCTCGGCGGCCCGCTGCAAACCCTGGTCGATATAGTGTATCGCATCTATTTTGGCAGGATTGACCGGGGTTATGGGTTTTTTGATTCCGAACCAACTGAAAAAAAGGCGATCGTCTTTCCGAATCAAAAAAACATCCTTTATATCGGTACTGAACGAGTCTATGGCAATGGGATACAATGCGGAATGGACGTCCGCAAAACTCCCTGGAGTGAAATCATATACCGAAAACTGCAATCGTTTTTTGTTTCCCGGATGTTGGATGCTGAGCAATTTGGAATCGCTAAAATGATAAATGCCCGTGGGAACGGGGCCTAAACTGTCGTTCGATGTCGGCTGGGGCCTTGGTTTGGCCCGATAGTCAAGTATGGCGGCGATCGCAGGGTCGGTGCCGTCCAGGAAATCCCCAACGGTATAGGGCGTCGGGATGTCGGGTTCGATGCCTTCCCGGGGATCTTCGGCAATGCTGTTCTGCCAATACAGGGTGCTCAGTAGCAATTGTATGTTCGAGTTGGGCAAAAAATTGTCGGGGGTATCCCCGTAAAAGTTTGGAGTGGCACCTCCCACTTCACCTACAAAAAGGGTTTTGGTCTGATTTTCCAACGCTTGTGCAAAATTGAGCGCGGCCGAAAAGGTATGCCTGCCGATGATGGTGAACAACCTATCGGATCGGTTGATCTTTGCATTTTCCCGGATTACCTTGATCAAAGGGGCCAAAAGCCGGTTGTCTCCCCCATTGTTGTTTCGGATATCAATAATGAACCGATCAAAATCGGTCCTTTTGGAAAACGCGTCCAAGCGCGCACTGAAAGCCACGATGGACTCCCCAAAGAATAACTTATCGAACACGATGTTGAACTGTACATAAATGGTCTTGCTTGCGGGCCAATATTCGAACCAATAAAAATCACTTCGGACATTCTTGAAGACAGGGGAGCTGTTCCTCGGTTTTAAATTTATCATGGACCAAAACATCCAAAGATCGGTGGATATCGCTTGCTGTGCGATCCGATGTTGGGTCCCGTCGGCGGTCTGAAGCTCCAGCTCGAGCACATCGGTCGATGCAATGGCCCCTTCGGCCTGCAATACCTCTGCAATGGTAGCGTACATGGTAAACCGGACCTTTTTTCCCATTTCATTCTCGGCTCCGGTAATCTTGCGTATCCGGGTGTATAGTTCATCTACAGACATAGAACCGATTTGAATCACCTTGGCGCCAACGAACCGTTCGTTGCCCCGTTCTGTGGCAATGACATATAACCCATCGTCAAAGAAGTAAAATTGAACTGGAAAACTGTGGGAATTTATGGGATCGAAACCGGGCCAAATGGATGAATGGCCATCATTTAAAAGGGCGATGAGCTTGTTGAACCCCACGATTTTTTCATTCACGGACATGTTGGGGAGCTGGGAGCGATATTGCTTTACCTTGCTGTTAAATTCCACCGTGTCCCTTTCGAGCGGGCCATGGGGGTGTCGTAGCCGGATTTGGTCCACCAAATGGTCAAGATCTTCATGCCAATGTTTTTCGGTCAGGTCAACTAGTTTCGGATTCCAAAAATCGAGATGCAGCAGCGAGAGCATCCCGATGGAAACCAAGATCAAAACGCCCCCTCCGGTCAAATAGGCGATGATTCTTTTGAGAAGGTATTTCGATCGGGCGTATTTGGCCAGAACCAACCCCAAAAGCAACAGCGCACTACACCCCAATAGCCATACCACGGTCCAGAAATAGGTCCCTAACGGGATGTCGGATAAGACGACCACCCATGTTCCCGTGGTCAGGATCAGTACGATCGAGATTAGCACGGCCGATTTAAAACGGTACTTGGGGAATTTGCCCATGGTATTTTAACTTTCCGACAAAGCAAGCGTAGCCCGGGAGGATTATCGACCCATTTTGCAAAGTGGGACCTATCGCTTCATTTTTTTGTACGCATTGGGGGTCATTTGGGTAAGGGACTTGAAAATTCGGTTGAACGAAGATTTGCTCGCAAAACCCGATTCAAGGGCAATCCCCAAGATGGTTTTGTGATCGTGCATCCCGTTGGAAATCCGTGCTTTGAACTCTTCCACACGATATCCGTTGACAAAATCATTGAACGACCTTTTGTGAAGCTGATTAATGCTCTGTGAAAGATGGTGCACCGGTATTTGCAGTTTTTCCGCCAAGGACTCAATGGTCAGGGATTCGTTCAAATAGGGCTTGTTGGTTTCCATCTCTTTTTTGGCCAGATCCAATATCCTTAGCATATCCGATTCGCGAAGGGGGGAGGTTCGGTATTTTGGAGATCTTTTGAAAACCAAGACTTCCTCTTCCTTGGATACCGATAGGGGGAAGCGTATGGCCATATACGCTATGGAATAGACTACAAGGACCAGCAGCGCCACGACGTAGATCGGTTCCCCATCGATGATGTCCGTGGAGAAAAACTTGGCCCAAATAAAGAACAGGAGCGACCCCAAGACCGTGAGCATAAAAAGTACGAGCAGGAATCCCAACCATCGAACCACGGACATCGAATTGCCTTGAAATAGGATGTTCCCTGCTTTCGGAAGATGGAACAACAGCGAGGCGGTCAGTGCCATATAGGTGATAATGTGCACTGTTTTTATCCCTTCAATGAGGTAAACAAAAGTTGGGGAACCGATGGCTGCCACGGCAGTAATTTTTCCGTATACGAGCTCCATGGTGGCCAGGACAAAAAGGAGTAGAAAATAGGGTAGAAAATGCCAGACCGATAATTTCCAATTCCGTTTTCCAGGCACCAAATACGATTTGACAAAAAGAAAAAAAGACGGGCCTATCAGAGCACCAATGGCGATCGAGTTTATTTTGAGAATGGATTTGAAGAAATGGAATCCATCAAAATTCTCCAGGAGCGCATACAGAAAATAAGAGGTAATGGCGTACAACAGAATGGCAAGGTTGCCATGGCCCATGCGGTTTGTGCCCTTTTTTCCCAATAGGGCGAAAATCAGAAAGGTACCCTGCGCGGTCCCCAGTAGCAATATGATGGTTAATGGGTTCAATTTAAATGCATTAAGGACTATTTTTAAGACCGTTGTAGAGTGCTTTGTAGGTAGGGGCGGGGATGCCCAATGTAGCCCCTTCCTTGACGACGTACCCCGTCAATGCTTCCAATTCGGTTTGCTGCCTTTTGTTTTTAAAATCACTGTGCATGGAGGAGGTGTTTTCAAACGGCAAGGACCTCAATTTTTCCAAAACTTTCGTTTCGATATCGGGATCGATCTCCACCTTTTTGGTCAGGGCCACCTGCCGGACTTCCCGAATCAATTTTATGAGGGTTTGTTCGTTTTTTAGAAGCAGCTCGCCAATGCTGCGGTCAAAAAAGGAAGTGGCCGTGGCGACAGAGGAAATAAAGATGTATTTTTCCCAGATAGCGGTCTCGATCTCGTCGGTTAGGGTAACTTCTATGCCGGCATCTTTCAAGATGTCGTGGAACAGTTGGGGGCGTTCATCGGTTCGAACGTCCAGACCAAAATGGAACTGCTGAATATTGCCCAGATTCTCCACGACACCCGCTGTCATCAAACGTGCGATAATGTACACACAGCCCTTCCATACGGTAGCGCCAGGGTAGATGCGGGATATCCTTTCCGGGGCATCCACGCCGTTCAAAAGTGGCAAAAGCACCGTGTTCGGACCGATGTTGGGGGCAAGTCCGGCAAGGGCGTTTTCGAGATCGAAATTTTTGGTACAGAGGAGTATATAGTCGGCGATTCCCAAAGAGACTGTCTTTTCCACGGCCCGGTCGGGCCTTACGACGAATTTGGACGCGCCATGTACTACTTTAAGGCCGATTTCCCGGATCTGTTGTAAATGCTCCCCCCGGGCAACGAAGCACAGCTCGACGGTATCGCCACCGCTGTACTTTTTGGCCAACAAACCACCGAAATACCCACCGACACCACCGATGCCTACGATCACTATTCTTATTTTTTTTCCATAGCTCACAAGGTCCGCTTATGTTCTTTTTTTGATTTCTTTGAAAATCCAGATTCCCATAGCGATTCTGACCGAGGGCTGCAGATACGGATAGATATATTCGTACCACCCGTCCACCAAGGTGTTGAGCGAACGTAGCCCCAAATAATACCGGGCAAATGAGAAAAGACTAAAAACGCCGATGAACAGGAGGGCCGCCCCGATCCATTTCGGCCACCCAATTTCTTGAATAAATGCCAGGCCGTACATCAAAGATCCCAGGCCAAAACCATAAATAACGACAAAATACTTGCTGTCCGAAATACCATTTGCCGTTTTGATCAGGGTCATAAACATATTTTTGGTCTCCCCATTGCCCGCTTCGAGATATCCCGGTCTCCAAATTTGATTGAGGCTATCGATCAGTAAGGCTTGTTGGGATATTTCGGTAAAGGCCCATAGAAGCAGGAACAGGGTGCCAACAAAGATCTGTAAAGGATACTTTTTGTACAAGAGCAGTGCAATTCCAAGGCTTGCCAATATATTGACCTGGGGGTGGATAAATAGGATCCATAGCTTGCCCATGTAGAGCCCATTGGCATGCAAAAGAGCCCTCGCCTCAAAATCCACCGCCTCCGGATTGGGGAGGAAGAGCAACAAAATGGTGGTCAAGGCACCAAGGAATGAGCAAATCGCAGTAAGCTTTAAAAAGGTATTGAAGTTGTTCGTTGTATTCATGGGAAAGACTACTATTTTCAGATGGACATGACGGGCTTACTTCATTTTTAGGACTATTTTCCCTTTGGCTCGACCCGATTTTTGGTACAGCAGGGCATCTATGGCCTCTCGGAACAAAAATGTCCGATCTACCACGGGTCTGATCAATCCGGATGTCACCAGTTCTTTTATTTCATCCAATTGGGGGCCATTGGGCTGCATGATCATCAATTTATAATAGGCCGATTTGTCCTTCATAAGTTTTGTGATCTGTTTCCGTTTCAAAGCCAAGAGAAAACGTATGATTCCGCCCAGCTTCAGCTCTTTTGCCGTTTCCGCATCTACTTCTCCGGCAAGGCTGATCACTTTACCTCCTTTTTTGATGATGGAAAAGGCGTCCGTAGTGTACTTTCCGCCCAGTGTATCGAACACAATATCCATATCGGTCAGGGTTTCCAGATAGTTTTCCGTCCTGTAATCGATGACCCTATCCGCTCCCAGTTCTTTTACCCAAGACACGTTTTTGGTACTCGTAGTGGTAAACACCTGGGCGCCTTTGCTCTTGGCGTATTGGATCGCGAAAGTACCGACCCCACCTGAACCGGCATGGATCAGCACCTTGTCCCCGGCCTTTAAGCCTGCCTTGCCGAACGACTGGATCGTGGTAAGCCCGACCAATGGCAGGCCCGCCGCCTGTGCAAAGTCCAGATTGGAAGGTTTTTGACGAACCACCCCACCGTCCACGGCTATGTATTCCGCAAATGTACCGGGAGATTCCGATGGAACCCTGGAATAGACTTCATCCCCAATGCTCAGATGATCAATATCGGGACCTTTTTCGACCACAATTCCGGCTACATCAAAACCGATCCGTGCGGGAAAGGTCAATTTCTGCATTTTCTTTAGGACGCCTTCTACCATTTTATAATCGATGGGGTTGACACCGGCGGCATGCACCTCGATCAACACCTGGCCCGCTGCAATAGTCGGTTTTTCCAATTCAGCGAACGACAGATTGCCTTCAATGGGGCCATACCCTTTTATTTGCAGTACATTCATGGTTTGTTGGATTTTAGTTCATTGCGGTCCATGTTTTACATAAAATGTGTTTATGGGGATACTTGGGCGCACCGGAAACCGTCCCGTCTCGCTTCCAGCCGATCGAGCTGTCTAAAAGTAATGATTTTCAACTTAGGTGGGAAGTGGCAATTGATCATTGTCGGGGTCGCATGTACCCTTGCCGTTCCAATTTTGCCAAAGGCAAAGGAATTTGCAATGTCAACGGATGCTGCCCTTTTTCGAAGGGTGAAAAGGGAAGCTCCTATAGGAACGGACAACCGACCAATTGGGTTTCAAGTCCAACTGATGATTGTCCGTTTCTGAATTTTAAATTCTCCAACAATAGGGAATTTGGGGTCAAAGCAGTTCCAGGGCAATTGTGCAGATCGCCTTTACGGGTTTAGTTTCTTAATTCGTATGTTCCTGAGCTTTATTTCCGATCCGTGCCCCAAAAAGGCAATATATCCCGTATGTCTGTCCAGGCCCGGGTGGGCCACTTTGTCCAAGGTTCCATTTGCTGAGGCTTCCCTGAGATTTCCATCTACGATTACCTGACCGTTCAAGGTTATTTTTACAGCATCTCCCTGTACCGAGATTTCCTGGCTGTTCCAAGTTCCCAAGGGGTTTAAATGTCCTCTTTTCGGTGCGAGGACCCCATAAACGGCCCCATTGTATTGATAGGCTTTCAGCTTGGCATAAATGGCGGCGGTATCATCTAAAATCTGGACTTCTTTTGCCACATATGCTGGATCTCCCTCTGGAGGCATATGAAATCCCAATCCATTGTTCGCTCCTGGGGTAAGTAGGTATTCGAAGCGAAGGACAAAATCCGAATACACTTCATTTGTGGTTAAATTGGAGTAATTTCCCTCCTTTGCAGGGAGTACGGTCAATTCATTGTTTTCGATGTGGTAATCGTTTTCGTTTCCGGTCCAATTTTCAAGGTTTTTACCATTAAAGAGGGGAACGAACCCAGCAGCCACTTCCTCGTCGTCCAGAACTACCTTGTTTGGCGTAATTTCACGGACATAGACATTCCTGAAACCGAGATTTTCGCCATGGGCCTGCAACTCAATCGCCTCTTTGGTAAATATGGGTTGTGTCCGGTCCCAATAATTTTCCAAAGAAACCTTATCGGTCACAAGAACACCGTTCAAATGAACCGTCACCTTTTCCCCGACCATTTTTATTCGGAAGGTGTTCCATTCGTCCACCGGATTGTCCGCTACGGTCAGGGGCTTGCTCATGTTGATCTGGTTGTTGTATAGGCCCCCACTTCCTATCTGGGCGCCTTCTTGCCCTGGGTCTGTGTCCCAAATTTGGACCTGTGGGGTGCCCCTTAGGTAAATTCCACTGTCCCCTCCTTTGGTGATTTTCCAATCTACCAATAGTTCAAAATCGCCATAATCCTTAATGGTGCAGATATTGTTATAGCCCTCCCCTTTAAACATTATTACGCCATCTTTTACGAACCAATCTTTTTGCATTTGGGCATTCGCCTTTTGTTGCGCCCGTCGTAGCGCGTTTTTCGACATTTTTTCCCTTGTGATCGGATCTTTGACCAGGCCTTCCCAACCGCTCAGATCCTTGCCATTAAAAATGGGTACAAATCCTTTCTCTTTTGGCATATTGTCCAAAAACTCCTGCACATCAATTTTTGCATACTGGCTTTCCGGGCCTTCCAAGTTTCCAACACTTTTGGTTATGGCTTCGCGAACGACCTCACCGCTTAGGCCATCATTGCCAATGGGGGTGGGCAGGGCTATTCGTATAATGGCATTGGAAGCGGTGGCCACGGTCGTGCCCTTACCCTCCAGATAATCGGAGACAAAGACCAAGGACAAAAAGGTTTTGATGGTTGCGGCGGCATTGATGATTTGATCGGTCTGATCGTCGGTTGCACTGAGCGGCACCATTTTTTGTATCAACAATAATTTTTGATCGTCAGGATGGTCGGAGCGTACCACCTTGGTCAGATAATTTTTAAATGCCTTTGATCGGATACGCTCCCCTTGCGAGCCATTTACTGCTTGAAACAAATAGGGCAGCGCGGCATTGTCTTTCCAATTGGCCAGAACATCCAAAGCGACCATTCCGTCTTCTTCATGGCCCGAACCCAAAAGCTTATGGATACGTTCCAAACCTTGTTGATTGCCCAATAATGCCAATAAAGGGGCAATTTTTTGTTTTTGGTCCGCACGGTCATAGCTATCATATATCATCGTGGCGGTTGTTCCGGATGCACTGGCCAGTAACGGCGCTATGGCCTTTTGGACAGCGGTAACGTTTTGGTCGCTTTGGGCGCTGCCAAGTAGTTCCAGGAGGTTTGAAAGCTTATCCGCTGATGCCAATTGTGGCAAGGCTGCATAGATCGTGCGGTTTAGATCGGGGTTTTTGGAGTCGATTAGGGCAACAACGGCATCGTATTGTGCCGTGGCCCTTCGTGCCGCTAAAACATTTATAAGCGTTTGCTTCCCTTTTGCGTTCATTTCATTGAGGGAAGTGGTGAGCTTACTAAGGTCGTCGGCACCGCATACCCTTAGCAAGGTTTCTTCAACGGCCCGGTACGTCCTGCTGTCCTGGGCTCCCTTCAGTGTCGTGAGCAAAACAGGGAGTGCCGTGGATTTTTCCTGAAATGCCAAAGTTTTGATACCCGCGATTTTAACGTCCAAATCGGCATCTGCAAGGGCCGGAATAATGCATTTTTCATAAACGGACGGCCAGCTTCCCCTCTGCAACATGCGAAGAAGGTGAGGTTTTATCCCTTTTGGAGCTTTTTTGTAGAATTTCACCCATCTAGGCGCATTGTTCGCATTTAGGTTTTGCGCTGCGATATCCACTACGGCGGCACTGTATTCCGGATTCGCGTTTTGCGCTTCCTTTATCAAAGTTTTTGTGAAACGGTCTTGTTTCAAGGAATTTAGCAACGCTATTCCTGCTATTCTAAAATGCAATTGCTCTTGGGAGACACAATTTTTAATAATGGCGTGCCCTACTTGGGCGGCCAGGTCGGTATTCCCGTTTTTGGCCAAGCTTTTTCCATAATCGATATAAGCCAAGATGGCCTTGGAACCGTCCAGTGAATAATTGGCCTCCTTTGCGGAATTGCCCAAGATGGTATGGGAACTCACATCACCGATATTGGCAAGGGCCATCAGCGACTTTTGCTTTAGGGATTTGGAGGATTTCGCCACCAGATCGTGAAGAAATGCGGTAGCTGATTTGGCGGCCAGTGTCCCTAAGGCTTCCACCAATGCGGGCAGTATATTGTCGTTGGCCCCCTTTGCGGCATCAAGAATCGCTTTTTCCGAATTTGGGGTACCAATGGTGACCAAAACATCCAATGCGCTGGCATATACGGCTTCATCGGTTAAAAGCCCCCCCAGCAAAGGAATACTCTCCTCTGTTCCGCAAAACTGCAGGCGGGCTATCAAAAAGCGCTTTGTTTCGTTGTCCGAAGCGTTTTGAATTGCCTTTAGCAAGGAGGTCTCTACCAGATTGTTTTTTTCCGCATTTCCAGTCCCGCCACTGTATACTGCCAGACTTTGTAAGGCGTAGCGGGCGTTTCGATCATCCCCTGAGCCCAAGGGGACCAACATGTCACAAAATTGCAGAATGCCCTCGCCGCCCAGACCGATCATGTCTTCCATTAGGTTGTTGGCATGATCAAGGTCGTTGGTTGGAAATTTTGCTAGGATATCCGCAACTTTGGTTTCTAGGGTCCTGTTGATCTGGCCGGTCAGTACCGGGGATGCCAACAGGAATATAACAAATACCAATATTTTGTTTCGAAATGTCATCATCTTAATTGTGTTTAGGAAGACCAAGTGCCCCTCATGGGCTGTTCGATCAATCTGTTTGCTTCTTCATCGTTTATGAATTCTTGCCCAAGAGGGTCAAAATCTAGGTTGCGCCCTAGACGGAGGGCCACTATTCCCATATTGACAATGGTTGCCGAGCGATGTCCGTTCTCCTCGTTCAAGGCAAATTTTTGACGTGTTTTCACGGACTGTGAAAAAGTTCCAATTTGTTCCTCGGGATCGGGAATGCTATCGATAAGATCCTCAATATGGGGAATGGTCGATTTAAAGTCCTTAAAGATCTTCCCGTCCGGGCCTTCAATATATGCGGCATCCTTATTTTTATTTTCACCATCCAGGATTATTTGACATCCATCGGCATACGTAAACACGATTTTCCTCCAGGTGCCGATGGCATCGTAATGCTGCTGGGGCGCATCTATTTCAACTTTTATGGGACTGGTATGGTCCTTACCCAAAAAGTACTGGACCGGGTCGATATAATGTTGTCCCATATCCCCGAGTCCCCCGCCATCATAATCCCAATACCCCCTAAAGGTTTGGTGCACTCTGTGCGGGTGATAGGGTTTTTCCGGGGCCGGTCCCAGCCACATGTTGTAGTCCAGGTTTTCGGGAACCGCTTGTGGGGCCAAATTTTCCTTTCCGACCCAATAGAATTTCCAGTTAAATCCGGTGATGCCGCTAATGGTGACCTTTAAGGGCCATCCCAGGGCCCCACTGTCGACCACCTTTTTAATTTTTTTGACGGGTATGCCCATGCCATAGAAATTATCCTTGAAACGGAACCATGTGTTCAAACGGAACATTTTTCCATGCGTTTTCATGGCTTCCACAACCCGCTTACCTTCGCCTATGGTTCGGGTCATGGGCTTCTCACACCAGACATCCTTTCCGGCCTGGGCCGCCATAATGGACATAAGGCCGTGCCAATGGGGAGGAGTGGCGATATGGACAATATCGATGTCAGGGCGAAGCAGGACTTCCCTAAAATCCCGATAGGCCTTTACACCCTTGTCCACTTTCTGAAGTGTGGAAGCAAGGTGTTTTGTGTCGGCATCGCAAATGGCCAAAAGCTTGGTGTTTTCATAATTTAAATGATTCTGTCCCATGGCCCCGACCCCTATTACAGCCTTGGTAAGCTGGTCACTGGGAGCGATAAAATTGCCCCCGCCCATTACATGTCTAGGAATAATGACGATACCTCCCGCTGCTAGTGCGGACTTCTTAATGAAGTTTCTTCGGTTTGTTGATCGATGTTTCATCTGGATGCTCTTTGCGGTTAATTTGAAGGACAAAGAAATAGGTTATTGTGTAAGAAGAGGGGTAATAAATGGGGTAACACCATCTTTTTTTTTGATTTTGTTGCCAGTTGAAAGAAATGACGGGGAATTGGGAACCCCCTAACGATGTGGTGGATACTCCGAGACGATATCCTCGAAGGAAATGGTATAGGGCGCCATGTACAGTTTTTGGTACAGTTTGGCAAAATTGCCATGTACGGCATGGGCCAAACGCAATTTTCCCTGTTGCACCAGCACCTGAAGCTTTAGGCGCAGCGCGGCCTCGTTGAGATCATCGTATAGGTAGATTACCTCGGCAAGTTGAAAGAGCAGATCCCCATGGACACGGGGGTCCAGCATTTTTGAATACCGTATGCATTGTCCGATGACCAAGTTGCTGAATTTCTCAATGAACGGATCCAACCAGGAATTACCGCTGTTTGCCAGGAACCGCCCCGCTTGTAAAACGGCCAATAGCGTTGGCAATTCCTTTTCCAATAGCTGGGGAGAAGCCAGCTGGCTTGCGAAACGGTCGATATAGGTAAGACAGGTCCTGTAGTCAAAATAACAACCCTTCCCCATTTCGATACGCCAACACTTGTTGACAAAGTTCAGGTTGATATTGGGGCAGGAGGCAAGAAGCGACCTGAGGTTTTGGATATTGGTGCCTCTGGTGTTTTTAGCACTTTGGCTCGTCATTCCCGGCCATAACAGTTCGGTAAGATGTTTTGTAGAAATGCCCTTCCCATTTTCCAGACTGTGCAGGAGAATGACAAGGAATATTTCTTTTAGCTTGGGCGATAGCTTTTTGGCAAGGTCGGTCCCTTCCTGATCGTAAATTTTGAGCCCTCCAAAACAAAGTATTTGCTCTTTGTGGACTTTGTGGTTCAACTCCGGGACGTCTTTTGGGGACGCGGACAGAGCATTTTCGCGATCGGGATGGGTTTCGGCCCCAATTTTTCGTGGTCCGGACTTCCACCAAATAAAAAACGATAACAGGAACAACAGCCCAATTGCGCCCGCAACAAAGAATCGATCGATGGTCAATGCCCTGGATGGGTTGGATTGCTGTTGGTACTGTGACAATATTTCACTGGCATTGAGTTCCCGCTCCCAGATTTTTATTTCCCCCAGATACCCCACAAAGAATTCCTCCCACAGATTGCTTCCGATCAAAATATTGTAATTCGATGGTTCGTAGTCTGATATCAGTGGTATCCGATCCGTTTCCTTTCCATTTATATAAAACAATAGGATGTTGTCTATTTTTGAGTAGACCAGGGCAATATGCGACCATTGGTTCAGGGGAACCGGAGAGGGTCGGGAAATATAGTCTTTGATCCCCGCCATGGTAAAGGTTAAAAACCCATCGTGTATTTTTAGAACAAAACCGTCCCCTTTTCCCAAAATACTGTTGTTTAGGTCCAATACCGTGGGCTTGGCCCAGGCCGTGATGGTAAAGTTGGACTGAAGGGCCTCCTTGCTTTTTAGACCTGCATCGATATAGGCCCTGTTCTCAAAAAAGCCCACACGGCCCAATAGACTATCCGGTTTAATGTCCACATTATTGGTCAGTATTTCCGCTGAGTTTTTCCGAACGGTATTTTGAATGGTTTTTTCAAAGGTAAAATGCTCCGTCAACCCAAAATTGATGTCGAGGTGAAATGCGGTAAAATCTTTAAGGTTGTCCTGGTTTTCCGGAGAGGTATAAATGATGTCCGGGGAAAATCGGTACCCGGCCTTATATGGAATTAGGATGGGAAGGGTTTCTTCATCGGTCAAAATGGGAAAAGAGAAAAAACCGGATATGGTGCTGTTCCTAAAGTTTTTGAGCGTTACGTCCGAAAGCATGCCACTTTCGGTACGCACCATTCCAAATACCTTTGGCATGGCATTGATGGCCGTTGTCAAACTATCGATTTTAAAAAGGGTACTTTCGGAAGCTTCGATGAAATTGGGCAGTTTTCCGGTACGGTTCCAAAGTGCCATGCATTGCCTTGCGAATGACATATTGTTTTTTGAATTACGGACCAGGAGCATTTTCCCACCTTCCCCGATTCCGGATAGGCCGGGTTTCAACGAATCTTTCAAAACAATGGTACGTACCTGGGTATACGGAATTTCCACAGTTGGAATGCGCTCCAAAATGTACGAGGGCACCTTGCGATCCGTAAACACCACCAGCGAATCGTTGTATCTCCCATAAATTTTTAGAAAGTAAAGATTGCTCGTCTTTTTTTCGGAAAGCGATACGGCGATAGGGGTCTGTTTTTCAATAAGGGGCAAGAGCTTGTCCAGGGAAACGCTGTCCAAATCAATAAAAACATGGGATTGCCTGTCGATAGGAGGTCCAAGGTCGTGCAGGGCGGTTTCCTGGTTTTGGGCATTCCCGCAATGAACCATACCGATCAATAAAATCAAGCAAGAACAATAGCCAAGTAATTTTACCAAAACACGTGCCTTAAGAAACAAATTTAGGAAATAACGGCTTTATAAATTGAAGTTTATGTCGGTTTCCCTCTTTTAACAGGGGAGCGGTAAAGGGTAGGGTATTATTTTTTAGGGATTTCACCAAAACGATGACGGGATATCCAAGATAGCAGTGGGAAGTCTTTTTCAAGAAATGCTATGTACGGGATACGTCCAACGGGATGCATGGATACCTTGGAATGAATTTTGTAAGGACGCCCCCTAACCAATGCCCGGAACAAAAAAACCATAGCCTTTGCTATGGTTTTCTATTCATCTGTACCGCGTGCACCGGAGCGCTGCGAAGGTGTACTCGAGGCGGGACTTGAACCCGCACGGCCTAATGGCCATTGGATTTTAAGTCCAACGTGTCTACCAATTCCACCACTCGAGCCAATGGTCAAAAAAGCTATTGGAACAAAAAAACGCCGGCAAGCGGCGTTCGCATGGAGCGAAAAACGGGATTCGAACCCGCGACCTCCACCTTGGCAAGGTGGCGCTCTACCAACTGAGCTATTTTCGCATGATGATGAACTTCGCATCGATGGGTGATGCGGATGCAAATTTAATACAATTCTGTAAAAGGCAAAGAAAATTTTGACAAAAGAACCAAAGGCGCAAAGGACCCTACAAAGCTACAAATTCAAGAGCTGGCTTTCTTGTTTTTCGTAAGCAGGCGTTTAATTTCGTTAAGCTTCATCAGGGCTTCCACGGGGGTAAGGGTGTTGATGTCCAAATGGGTTATTTCCTCCTTGATCTGTTCCAAAAGGGGATCGTCCAGGTTGAAGAAGCTCAGCTGCATTTCATTTTGGACGGAATGTAGCTTGTCGGTAAGTTCCTCGCTGGAATGTGATTTTTCGAGTTTTTTGAGAATTTTATTGGCCTTGTGGATGACTTGTTGGGGCATGCCGGCCATTTTTGCCACATGGATTCCGAAGCTGTGCTCACTTCCCCCTGGACTTAATTTTCGCAGAAAGAGTACGTTGTCCTTGAGCTCTTTGACCGAGACGTTGAAGTTTTTGATACGTTCAAAAGTGGTCGCCATCTCGTTCAGTTCATGGTAGTGGGTGGCGAACAGTGTCTTGGCCCGGGCGGGATGCTCGTGAAGGTATTCGGAAATGGCCCATGCTATCGAAATACCGTCATAGGTGCTGGTACCGCGCCCGATCTCATCGAGCAATACCAAGCTCCGTTCGCTGAGGTTGTTCAGGATGGAGGCCGTTTCGTTCATCTCGACCATAAAGGTCGATTCGCCCATGGAAATATTGTCACTGGCCCCGACCCGGGTGAAGATTTTGTCAACACAGCCAATATTGGCCGATTCGGCGGGAATAAAACTGCCCATCTGCGCCAGGAGCACGATCAGGGCCGTTTGCCGGAGTATGGCAGACTTACCGCTCATATTGGGTCCGGTGATCATAATGATCTGTTGGTCTTCCCGGTTGAGCAGAACATCATTGGCAATATAGGCCTCTCCCAAGGGCAATTGTTTCTCAATGACCGGATGCCGTCCGTTTTTGATCTCGATTTCGGTGGAATCATTGATAAAAGGTTCAACATAGCGGTTCTCCTTGGCCAATTGTGCAAAGCCGCATAGGCAGTCGAGCTGGGCAATTTGATGGGCGTTGTTCTGTACGGGGGAGATATACTCCTGCATCCATACGACCAACTGGGAGAAGAGCTGTTGCTCCAAACTAAGGATGCGTTCTTCGGCCCCAAGGATCTTGCCCTCGTATTCTTTGAGTTCTTCCGTGATATAGCGTTCCGCACTCACCAGGGTCTGCTTGCGGATCCAGTCTTGTGGGACTTTGTCCCTATGGGTGTTCCGGACCTCGATGTAGTACCCAAAGACGTTGTTGGAGGCGATTTTTAGGGAGGTGATGCCCGTCCGCTCCGTTTCCCGCTCCAGCATTTTGTCCAGATAATCCTTACCGGAAAAAGCAAGTCCGCGCAGTTCGTCCAGCTCTTCCGAATAGCCATCGGCAATGGTCTTTCCCTTGGAAAGCACTACCGGGGCCCCTTCATCGAGCATTTCCTTGATCTTGTTCCGCAGCATATCACAGGAGTGCAGTTGGTCCGAGATCAAAAGCAGGGCCTCGTTTTTGCTTTGGGAAGTGATCTGCTTAACGGGCACCAGGGCCTCCAGCGAATTCTTTAGCTGTACCACTTCCTTGGGGTTGATCTTTCCGGTGGCCACTTTGGAGATCAGCCGCTCCAAATCGCCCATCTGCTTGATCTGGTGCTGCAGTTTTTGAAAGGTGTCCCCTGTCTGCATCAGGTGGGATACCACTTGGTGCCTGCGACGAATTTTTTCGATATTTTTCAGGGGCAGGGCCAACCACCTTTTCAACCGTCTTCCGCCCATTGGGGAAAGGGTCTTGTCGATGACGTCCAGAAGGGTCACTGCGTTTACATTGGTCGATTGGTACAGTTCCAGGTTTCGGATGGTGAACCGATCCATCCAAACATATTCCTCTTCCGAAATGCGTTTTAAGGTATTGATGTGCTGCAACTGGCGGTGCTGGGTTTCCGACAAATAATGCAGGACCACCCCGGACGCCACAATGCCATGATGGAGATGGTCGACTCCAAAACCCTTGAGGGTCGCGGTCTTGAAATGATTTGTGAGGATCTCCCGGGCATAATCGTCCTGAAACACCCAGTCCTCCATAAAAAAGGTATGGAACTGGTTTCCAAAAACGGCCTGGAACTCTTTTTTTTGGCTCTTGGGGACCAATACCTCGTTGGGTAAAAAATTCTGGAGCAATTTGTCGACTTGCTCCTCGGTACCCTCTGAGACCAAAAACTCCCCGGTGGAGATATCCACGAAGGAAACGCCCAACAAGTTCTTTCCAAAATGCACCGCGCACAAAAAGTTGTTCGATTTGGCATGCAGAATATCGTCGTTCATGGCGACTCCAGGGGTCACCAATTCGGTTACCCCACGTTTTACAATGGTCTTGGTCATTTTTGGGTCTTCCAACTGATCGCATATGGCGACCCGCTGTCCCGCCTGGACCAGTTTGGGCAAATAGGTGTTCAACGAATGGTGGGGAAAGCCGGCCAGCTCGGTCCTATCGCCCCCATTGTTCCGGTGGGTAAGGATAATGCCGAGGATCTTCGAGGCTTTCACGGCATCTTCTCCAAATGTCTCGTAAAAATCACCTACACGGAATAGCAAGAGCGCATCAGGATACTTGGTCTTGATGGTATTGTACTGCTGCATTAAAGGGGTCACCTTCTTTGTCTTTCCCGTTTTTCCCAAAGCGATTCGAATAGCTTATTTTTACATAAAAGTCCTATAAACGAATGTACCAATTTTGAGATGGAAACCACAGTATTGTTAATATTATGGGGATAAGTTTTCAGTTGGGCGGCACAGTCGCAACAGAACGGATTCCGCTAAACCCTAAACTCCGAAAATGCGCAAACTGAAAAACGAGGAACTGAACCGATTGGATATCACCGGCTTTAAACAGGCCAAAAAGACACCTCTGCTCATCGTATTGGACGACATCCGCAGTCTCAACAATATCGGATCCGTGTTCCGGACGGCGGACGCCTTTTTGATCGAGAAAATCTACCTCTGTGGCATTACTGCCCGCCCGCCCCATAAGGATATCCATAAAACCGCTCTGGGCGCTACGGAAAGTGTGGCCTGGGAATATCGCGAAAATGCTACCGGATTGATGGCCGAATTGAAGGCGGATGGGGTGATTGCCCTAGCTGTGGAACAGACCGAAAATGCCACCATGTTGAACGAATTCACGACCGATCCATCAAAAAAATATGCTTTGGTCTTTGGGAACGAGGTTAAGGGAGTTTCCCAAGAAGTGATCGATGTTTGCGCGGGGGTCTTGGAAATCCCGCAAGGTGGTACCAAGCACTCCCTGAACATTTCGGTAAGTGTCGGGGTAGTGGTCTGGGACCTCTGGTCAAAGATCCGAATACCTACAAAACAACAAAACCCTGACGGTTGAAGTCAGGGCTTTGTCTATGGTTTGAGTTAGTTTAGTTTCCTTTTTAGACCTCCGCAATTACGCAAATACATTTCTTCTATGCAAGCATTTGTGTCAAAAAAATGTTAAATCACTTTCTCCAAGGCGAAGTTTTGAATGCGATTTAGCACCATTTCGTAGTCGGCCGGGCTGGCGATAAAATCCAGTTCCGACACGTCCAAGACCAGACTGTTTTGCCCCGGGGAGCTACGGATGAAGTCAAGATATCCCTGGTTGATCTTCTCCAAATACGAAGTGGAAATATTCTGTTCATAGTCCCTTCCCCGTCTTCTGATATTCTCCATAAGACGGGGAGTGGTCTGGTACAGGTAAACGTACAATATGGGTTTTTTGACCTCTTTGTACATTAGATTGAACAATTTCCGGTACAGTCCAAACTCTTCTTCCTGCAGGGTGATTTGTGCAAATATCAAGGATTTATAGATGTCATAGTCACTGACCATGAAGTTCTTGAAGAGATCGTATTGCGAGGTGTCGTCCGTGAACTGTTGGTAGCGGTCGGCCAAAAACGACATTTCAAGGGGGAAGGCGTAACGGCCCTGATCATCATAAAATTTGGGAAGAAACGGGTTGTCGGCAAAACGCTCCAAGACCAGTTTTGCATTGTAGTCTTCGGCGATCTTGGTTGCCAGGGTGGTCTTTCCCGCTCCAATATTGCCTTCAATGGCAATAAAACCGAGATGCGAAAAGAGCTGCTGTCGGTCCTTGAACAGATGAAGGCCGGTTTTTTCAATTTTCCCGGTATCCCTACATTCTTGGAGCAGGTTACGGCTGTCCTTGTTGAGTACGGGATGGTAGAATTGTGGCGCAATATCGGCCAAGGGCCGCAATACGAACCTTCGGAAAGGAATTTCCGGATGGGGTACGATCAAATTTTCCGAAACCACCGTTTCCCTTCCGTAGTATAGAATGTCAATGTCGATGATCCGAGGTTCGTACCCGTCTTCCTGCAGTCGGAGCCTCCCCAATGATCGTTCTATCCCGAGAATGGTTTGGAGCAATTCCTGCGGATCTTTCCGGGTTTCAAGGGCAACGCAGATGTTGAGAAAGTCTTCCGCCTCAAAGCCCCAGGAACTGCTCTGGTAGACCGGGGATATGCGCTTGATATCGCCGGCCCTTTCCTGAATTGCGAAAAGCGCATCTTGAAGGTGGATCGGCTTACTGCCGAGATTGCTCCCCAGGGAAAGATATGCGGTTTTTGGGTCGGCCATAACTGGCGACAAAATAACGAAATTATGGTTCAAAAGGGGAAATTCGAGGCGAAAAGAAAAGGTTGGGAGGAGTTCATTATCTTTGACGGATAAATATCAGGGATACGGAATGAATTTTTTAAGAAATCTACTGGCAGCTATTTTGGGCACTCTCATTGCCTTGGGCATTGTCTTTTTTATGTTCTTCATTTTTGTCAGCCTTATCGGGAGTACGGAGGAGACGATCTCGATTGAGAAGAACTCTGTTTTGGAACTGCAGTGGGCATTGCCGATAAGGGATTATGCGGGCGACGGCAGTTCGGACCCCTTCGATGGGCTTTTTGAAAAGAACCAGGGGCTCGACGAAATCCTCCATGCCATCGCCGTGGCAAAAAACGATGACGATATCAAAGGGATTAGCCTAAACAACAATTACACCATGGCCGGGTTGGCACAGACGCAGGCCATTCGAAAGGCGCTTGAGGATTTCAGGGAAAATGGGAAATTTGTGTACGCCTATGGTGATTTTTATGTGCAGAAGGACTATTACCTGGCGAGCGTTGCCGATAGCGTTTATTTAAACCCCGTAGGCGCCCTCGACTTTAAGGGCCTTGCCTCCGAAGTGCTGTTTTTCAAAGATCTTCAGGAAAAAACAGGAGTGAAAATGGAAGTGATTCGGCATGGAAAGTACAAAAGTGCGGTCGAACCTTTTCTGTCCAACGAGATGAGCGAAGCCAACCGTAGGCAGATCAAAGCCTTGATAGGATCGCTCTGGAATTCCATGATAGGGGATATTTCCACAGGGCGAAAAATAAACAAGGAAGACCTGAACACCATAGCCGACACCTTGGGCGGAAGATTGCCGGAATATGCAAAGGCTTCCGGCCTAGTGGACGATCTTCTTTTCTACGACCAATACGAGGAAAAACTAAAGAAGGCACTCGGGGCAGGGGAAAAGGAAGATCTGAACACGGTGCTTTTGGAAGACTATGTGATCCGTTCCAACAAAAGATCGATCCATACCGGAAAGGACAAAATCGCCGTAGTGTTTGCACAGGGCGAAATTATCTATGGCGAAGGCAATCGTGAGGTGATCGGACAGGGCATCCTTACCAAGGCCATTCGCAAGGCCAGGGACAACGATGACGTCAAAGCCATAGTACTCCGGGTGGACTCTCCTGGAGGAAGTGCCCTGAGCTCAGATATCATCTGGCGTGAAATCGAAATGGCTAAAGAAAAGAAGCCCGTTGTGGTATCCATGGGTAATTTGGCCGCTTCGGGAGGCTACTACATAGCAGTGGGCGCCAACAAAATTTTTGCCGAACCTACCACGATAACGGGATCCATCGGTGTTTTTGGCACCGTTCCCAATATCAACGAACTGGCCACGAACATCGGGGTCAACGCAGAACAGGTGGGAACCAATAAGAATTCGGTGGACTATTCCCTTTTCGAGCCCATGAGCGATAGTTTTAGGGGCACGCTCCAAGAGGGCATTGAAGACATTTATGAAACTTTTTTGGACCGGGTATCCCGAGGGCGGGGAATTTCGGTTGCCCAGGCCGACAGTCTGGCACAAGGCCGGGTCTGGAGCGGCGTCGATGCGAAACAAAACGGACTGATAGATGAACTCGGGACATTGGACGACGCGATAGCGGAAGCAGCGAATTTGGCCGATTTGGAAAGCTATGGCATTCGAAAATACCCGAAGTACAAAACAGGGCTCGACAAATTGATGGAGGATCTCGGGGGTGCAGCTGTCAAAGTCAAACAAAATGTCTTGGCAGAGGAAATGGGAACCGAGGCTTATACCATTTTGAAGCAGGTAAAATCAGCAATGCAGCAAAAGGGAATTCAAGCCAGAATGCCGTTTGTGTTGAATATTAAATAGTGCATGACTCTACGGGACAAGAAATTGGCCTACCGGATCTATTTGTATCTGGGGGCTTTGTTCATTACCTCGCTGGTAGTGTCCAACCTTATTTTTCAAAAGTTTTTCTATTGGAACCCGTTCGGGGATGTCCAAGTGTTCGGGGTTTCGCTTTTTGAGGTCTCCGTTGGAATTTTGCCCTATCCCATTACTTTCTTGATCACGGATCTCATTTCTGAGATTTATGGTAGAAAAAAAGCGAATCAGATCGTGACCGCCGGGATTTTCGCTTCTTTCTTTTCCATGGGAATCGTCTTGGTGGCCGAAATGGCTCCGGCCATCCCGTCCTCCCCTATAGACGATGCTATTTTTACGCAAGTCTTTGCTCTTTCCCCCATTGCGGTCCTCGCATCCATGATCGCATATTTGTTGGCACAATATGTGGATATTGCCCTCTACCATTTTTGGAAAAGGCTTACCCAGGGGAAACACCTGTGGTTTAGAAATAATTTTTCCACCTTCTTGTCCCAGTTCATCGATACCTTCACGGTGGTGGGGCTATTATGTGTTTTTAAGGTCCTTCCATGGGATATCTTCTTCGGTTTGGTGGTCAGCGGCTTTCTTTTTAAGGTTTTAATAGCATTTCTCGACACCCCTTTGCTCTATTTGTTCGTATATATCCTACGAAAACGATTTGGTCTTCCCGTAGGAGCGGAAATAAAGTTGGAGATATAAAAAATATTCCGTCTTCCCCGGAGTTATAGACTTATATAAAAGCGATATGCGCTATGGGGAAAAAACTCTTGAAAATAATTGGAATTGTAGTTTTATTGGTACTGGGACTTCTCATGGCCGCACCCTTTCTTTTGGAGGGTAAGATCGGTGAGATCCTAAAGAACAATGTGAACAACAATGTAAACGCCACCTTGGACTTTTCGAATGCCAGTCTGAGCCTGGTCTCCAGCTTTCCGAATGCAGAGGTGGTGCTCGAAGGGGTAACCTTGGTCAACAAGGCCCCTTTTGAGGGCGATACGCTGTTTGCGGCCAAACAGTTGGAGCTGAAAATGGGAATCGGGGAGCTCTTCAAAAGTGGAGGCGAGGCGATCGCCATCCAAAACCTTTTCGTGGACGGTGCACAATTGAACATCGAGGTGGACGAGGCCGAGAATGCCAATTACGATATAGGCAAGGCCAAAGAAGGGGAAAGTGCCCCAACGGAGGAGTCCACCGGCTTTCAACTCAATTTGAAATCCTATGAAATAACCAATGCCTACATTTCCTATGTGGACCGGGCAAGCGGGATGCAGCTCGAACTATCGGATATACAGCACAAAGGCACGGGCGATCTTTCATTGGAGACCACCGAACTACAGACCCGGACCAATGCCCTGGTATCCTTTGGAATCGATAGTACCAATTATCTGAATAGAAACAAGGTTACATTGGACGCACTGATCAGTGTCGACCTACGCGAGAACAAATACTCCTTTCTAAAGAATGAAGCTGTAGTGAACCAATTGCCCTTGGTGTTTGATGGTTTCGTAAAAGTGAACGAGGGCAGCCAGGAAGTAGATATCAGCTTCAAGACACCCTCTTCCGATTTCAAGAATTTTTTGGCCGTTGTTCCGGTGGAATATTCCAAGAATATTGAAAATGTGAAGACCACCGGAAATTTTGAGGTGCAAGGTCAATTCACAGGGATCGTCGATGGGGAACATATCCCCAAATTCAATATCCAGGTCCTTTCGGACAATGCCTCCTTTAAATACCCCGACCTGCCGAAGTCCGTTCGCAACGTGCACATCGATACCAAGATCAACAATACTACCGGCATTGCCCAAGATACGTATATCGATGTTGACAGGCTTACTTTTATGATCGACGAGGACCGTTTTAACATGATCGCCAATATCAGCGAGCTCATGGGCAACACCCAGGTGAATGCCAAAGTGGATGGAAAAATGAACCTGGCCAATATTTCAAAAGCCTATCCGGTCCCGGCCAGCTTGGATTTGAAGGGCCTGTTGCATGCGGATATCTCCACTGCCTTCGACATGGCGTCCATTGAGAACAAACAATACGAAAAAACGCGGACAAGTGGTATGATGGAGCTGAGGGACTTCGAGTACAAATCCGATGAACTGCCCAATTCCATAGGCCTGAAGTCGACTTCCCTTAGCTTTGACCCGGGTACAGTTACCTTGAACCAGTTGAGCGGAACGACCGGCCAAACCGATTTCAATGCCACGGGCAGCATTGATAATCTGTTGGGTTTTATGTTCAATGATGAAAAAGTGAAAGGTGATTTTGACCTAAAATCCGACACCTTCGTCTTGGCCGACTTTATGGTGGAAGAAGAGCCCACGGAAGGAGATGGAGCTTCAAAGACAGGTTCGGGGACCTCAGGGGAGAGAATCAAGATCCCATCCTTTCTGGATGCCAACATCAACGCCTCTGCCAATACCGTGGTCTATGATAACCTGACCCTACGGGAGGTAAAGGGAAATCTGCGTATTCAAGATGAAAAAGCGGTACTGGGCAATATGACCTCTTCCATGTTCGATGGCAAAGTGTCGTTTAACGGTGAGGTTTCCACCAAGGGCGAAACGACCACCTTCGCTATGAAATTGGGATTGGACAAATTGGAGATCGGGGAGACCTTCAAGACTATGGAACTCTTTAAGGTACTCGCTCCCATAGCCCAGATGCTCCAAGGGAAGCTGGATTCGGATATAGAACTTTCGGGAAACCTGACCGATGATCTTAGCCCCGACCTACTTTCTTTAAGCGGTAACCTACTGGCCAATATATTTACCAGAGAGGTCAGTACCAACGAAACCCCTTTGTTGTCCGCCTTGGACAGCGAACTCGATTTTATAGATGTCAAACAGCTCAATCTGGACGAATTGAAGACGAAACTTTCGTTCAAGGACGGTGTGGTAAGTGTAAAGCCCTTTACCATCAAGTACAAAGATGTAGCCATCAATGTTGATGGCGGGCATACCTTTGATCAAAAGCTGGACTATACGGCTACCATGGAAGTGCCCGCGAAATACCTCGGGAAGGACATCAATGATTTGATTGCCAAGATCGACGATGAATCCTTGGAAAACCTTACAATTCCTGTTACGGCGAATATTGGTGGAGTGTACAGCAGTCCTGCCGTGACCACCGATTTTGCTTCCGGGGCAAAAAACCTGACAGCCCAATTGATAGCGGTGCAGAAACAGAAACTGATCGCCCAGGGAACGGACAAGGCCAAGGATTTGATCAGTGGCGTCCTGCGCGGAAATTCTGATAAAGGTGATTCCGGGGAACAACAAGATCCCGAAGAACAAGATATCAAAGAGGCATTGGGCGGATTGTTGGGCGATGCCGGGGAAAAAAGCCCCGGCCAGGACAAAACAGACTCCCTTGCCCCGCAAAAAAAGGAAGAGGACGTTGTAACAGAAAAAGCCAAGGACATTCTGGGCGGACTCTTGGGTAGAAAAAAGAAGGACTCCCCGAAATCCGAAAAGGACTCTGTCAATTGAGCGAGGGCGTTAAGTTGGATGCGGTGGAAGGCTTGTGGTAAAACCTTCCGCTCCAGCGGCTATGGTTGATTTAGCTGAAGTCTGACATAGTATCCCTCGCTGCCCCTGACGTTGAATACGGTATGGTCCTCAAAGATAAGGTACTGGCCTTTAATGCCCTTCAGGATACCCTCGTAGTTCGGGGTCTTCCCCAAATTCAGACTTTTTACCTTTTCGGGATATTGCAGTACGGGAAACTCCAAGTGCGTTTCGTTGTTGCTTTCAATAAAATAGGGTTGTGCCTCCTCTGGAATATACGGTCTTAGTTTATTTCGCCAGGCCACCAGATCTTCATCGTCGACGGTATTGGTCAACATCTTGCGCCAATTGGTCTTGTCGCCAATGTGATCTTTTAGGGCCACCTCTGTGATCCCGGCAAGATAGCGGTTGGGAACCTCGACAATCTCGATGGCCTCGTGGGCCCCTTGATCGATCCACCGGGTAGGTACCTGCGTTTTCCTGGTTACGCCCACTTTGATATTGCTCGAATTGGCCAGATACACGATATGGGGTTGCAGTTGTACTTGTTTTTCATACTCCAGATCTCGATCTTCCTTGCCCAGATGTGCCGTGCTCAATTCAGGCCTCATGATCCATTCGCCGGCGGCGGCGGTTTCATAGAAACAGCTCTTACAGAACCCTTGTCGGTATATGGGCCGATCCCGGCCGCAATTCAAGCATTGGAACTTCATGAACGCAATGCCCACCTTCCTGCCCAAAACTTGGTTGAGGTTTAAAAAATCGTTTTCAAAGACCATATAATACTGGATGGGATTTCCCATCTCGGTCTGCATCTTTCGTAACACGCCTTCGTACTGCATCGATTTAAAATTGGAATCGCTATTTGATTTGAAAATGATAACTATAAAAGTTACTTTAGTGAACTTGTCCGTCAAAAAAAAAATACTGACGGGTCCAGAACCAAAGATACCTAAAAATGCCGATCCCATTGTTCAATTCCATTGCCTCTTGGCTGCTAAAAAAGCGCTATCACCAGATAGAACTTTTCTTGAAGTACCCGGGGGAGGTTCAAGAAGAAGTGTTGCACCAATTATTGGAGATCGCCGAGGACACCGAAATGGGCAAGAAATACGGCTTTGCATCCATCAACAGTTATGAAACTTTTCGGGAACGTGTGCCCATGGCTTCCTATGAGGAAATCGAACCCATGATCGAGCGCACCCGAAAGGGGGAGCAGAATTTGTTTTGGCCCACTTCGATCAAGTGGTTTGCGAAGAGCAGTGGTACAACCAATGCCAAGAGCAAATTTATTCCGGTAAGCTCGGAGGCCCTGGAAGACTGCCACTACAAATCGGGCAAGGACTTATTGTGCCTGTATTTGAACAACAATGAAAACTCCCAATTATTTACAGGGAAGAGCCTACGTTTGGGCGGAAGTAAGGAATTGTACAAGGACAGTGGCTCTTTTTTTGGGGACCTTTCCGCTATCTTGATCGATAATATGCCCTTATGGGCCGAATTCAGCAGTACGCCCAGTAGCAAGGTATCCTTGATGAGCGAATGGGAAAGTAAGCTCAGGGCCATAATCAAGGAAAGTACCGAGGAGAATGTGACCAGTTTGGCAGGGGTACCCTCATGGATGTTGGTATTGCTGAACAAAGTATTGGAGGAGACCGGAAAAAACCACCTTTTCGAAGTATGGGAAAACCTAGAGGTATATTTTCACGGTGGGGTCAGTTTTAATCCGTACCAAGAGCAATATAGAAAAATACTTCCCCGGAAAAATTTCAGGTACTATGAAATTTACAACGCATCCGAGGGATTCTTTGCGATCCAGGATAGGAACGATGCCGACGATCTTTTGCTGATGCTCGACTACGGCATTTTTTATGAATTCGTACCTATGGATTCTTATGGGACCGGGGAACAGCTTACCATTCCGCTTTCGGAAGTGGAGATCGGTACCAACTACGCGATAGTCATTACCACCAATTCTGGGCTCTGGCGTTACAAGATCGGTGATACCGTGCGCTTTACCTCGGTGAGTCCGTACAGGATCAAGGTTACCGGCCGGACAAAACACCACATCAATGTTTTCGGGGAGGAACTGATCATCGAAAATGCGGAAGAGGCGCTGAAGAGCATTTGCGCCAAGACAGGGGCCGAGATCATGGACTACACCGCGGGACCTATTTTCATGTCGGGAAAGGACAAGGGCGCACACGAATGGATCATAGAATTCCGCAAGATCCCGGAGGACCTGAACTATTTTACCGAATTTCTGGACAACGCCCTAAAATCGTTGAACTCGGATTATGAGGCAAAGCGCTATAACAATATCACCTTGAAAATGCCCAAGGTACATGTGGCCCGTGAGAACCTTTTTTATGACTGGCTGAAATCGAAGGACAAATTGGGTGGCCAGCACAAGATTCCCAGATTGTCCAATAAAAGGGATTATCTCGAGGAGTTGCTTAGGATGAATGCCTGACCTGCTTTGGGTCAGGGCCGGGGATGGTCCGCCCACCCCATGGAATTCCACGGGGCGATCCCCAATTGTAGTAGGGCCGTCGCAGCAGGTGCGTGCCTTTCCTTCACTCCCTCCATTTCTGAAAGCAAGGGGTTTCCCAATAGGGGAATTCCTCTCCGTTGGAACCGGTCGGTTCTCCATTTTTTGGACAGGATGCGCGAGGAATAACCGTTTTTCGAAACGATTCGTCAAGACGCTCTTAAAACATGGGTTTATTCCCTCAAAACCGCCAGATAATGGAACTACATCGATGAATTGCACCAGATAGACAAATAAATATGGATTTGCGACGTTAATTGTTCAAATTGGTACCATAAACTTGACCGAACAACTAAAACTTAAAGCAAAAACCATGGCAGAAAGACTTGTAGTATTATCTGATATATGGGGCGTAAAGAAGGGCCTTTGGATAACTTCCTACCTCGCTTACCTCCAACAGTATTATGATATTGTCTTTTATGACATTCAACAATTGGCCAATATAGATCTTACCATCAAATCGGAAGAGAACCTGCATTCTGCTTTTGTGCAAGGTGGAATCGACACGGCCGTTGCGCATTTATTGAAAAAAGAAACCGAACGGAGCCATTATCTTGCGTTCAGCACTGGCGGGACGATTGCATGGAAGGCCGGTTTAAAGGGACTGCCGATGAGATCCCTGTATACCATTTCGGCCACCAGGTTGCGTTTGGAAAACTTAAAACCGGATTGTAGCACCACCTTGATCTACGGGTCGAACGACACCTTCCGTCCAAATACGGAATGGTCCGAAAGGCTTGATTTGGAGATGGACGTGGTTTCCAACTTTGGACATGAACTGTATACCGATGAAAAAATCATCGGCAAGGTCTGCAAAGATCTTCTGACCGCGGTCACGGCCAAGCAAACAAAAACCAAGAAGGCCGTTTAAACGGACCTGACGGATAATGGAAAATACGAAACGTCCGAACCCTAGGGTTCGGACGTTTTTTTTTAATATCTCGGATTTCCGGTGCTTCCCTGAAAGACGGGCGACTAGGACACCGCCTTAAGCTTTTTAACGGTCTCGTACGACAGTTTCTCCTCCGCGTAGGGTTTGGTCACTTTGAACTCCTTTTCGCCACTACTGGGCATTTCGAACATGGCATCCGTGAATATCGCCTCACAGAGTGAACGGAGCCCCCGGGCACCCAATTTGTACTCGATGGCCTTTTGTACCACATAATCCAAAGCCTGTTCTGTAATTTTAAAGGTAATGCCGTCCATCTCGAACAGTTTTTCATACTGTTTGATGATAGCATTTTTTGGTTCGGTCAATATGGCCCGCAAGGTTTTTTCGTCGAGAGGGTTCATATGGGTGAGTACGGGCAATCGCCCAATGATCTCAGGGATCAGACCGAATTCCTTCAAGTCTTTTGGGATGATGTATTGCAGAATGTTCGTCTCGTCCAAGTTTTCATCCGCCTTGGAGGCACTGTAACCGACCGCCTGCATGTTCAAACGTTTTGTAATGGCACGCTCGATACCGTCGAAAGCTCCTCCGGCAATGAACAGGATGTTTTCGGTATTGACTTCTATGAACTTTTGGTCCGGGTGTTTCCTACCGCCCTTGGGAGGTACGTTCACCACGGTTCCTTCCAGCAGTTTCAACAGACCCTGCTGCACCCCTTCCCCTGATACGTCGCGGGTAATGGAGGGATTGTCACCTTTTCGGGCGATCTTGTCGATCTCATCGATGAAGACAATGCCGCGTTCCGCTTTTTCCAAATTGTAGTCCGCAGCCTGCAACAAACGGGTAAGGATGCTCTCCACATCCTCACCGACATATCCCGCTTCGGTAAGTACGGTGGCATCAACTATGGCCAAGGGTACGTTCAACATACGGGCTATGGTCTTGGCCATCAGTGTTTTTCCAGTTCCCGTTTGGCCCACCATGATGATGTTGCTCTTCTGGATCTCAATATCCGTGTCTTTGGAAGAAGGCTGCAACAACCGCTTGTAATGGTTGTAAACGGCTACCGACATTACTTTTTTGGTGCGTTCCTGACCAATGATGAAGGTGTCTAGGAACTCCTTTATTTCCAAAGGTTTCTTGAGGACCAACTCGGCCGAAAGATCGTTGGTCTTTGTCTGTTTGGATTCTTCGGCCACAATACCGTGGGCCTGTTCGATGCAACGATCGCATATATGCGCATCCAGGCCTGCGATCAAAAGATTCGTCTCTGGCTTTTTCCTTCCACAAAAAGAGCATTCTAAGTTTTCCTTTGCCATATCTATCTCTTCCTTTCGGTAAAACTAACGAAAGAATCTTGTTTTTGGTTTATCGAATTTGGGAAAACGCCCGTCGATTTGCGTATTTCGTCGAATTTCTTAGCGGTCCCTTACCAGGATTTCATCGATCATGCCGTATTTCTGTGCCACATCGGCCTTCATCCAATAATCCCTATCACTGTCTTCCGAGACCTTTTTTACGGACTGTCCGGAATGATTGGCAATGATCTGGTAAAGTTCATCCTTGAGTTTGAGGATCTCCCTGGCCGTAATTTCAATGTCGCTCGCCTGACCCTGGGCCCCGCCCATGGGTTGGTGTATCATAACACGGGAATGGGTCAACCCGCTCCGTTTTCCCTTTTCCCCTGCACAGAGGAGCACGGCGCCCATGGAGGCCGCCATTCCGGTACAGATGGTCGCCACATCCGGTTTGATGAATTGCATGGTGTCATAGATGCCCAGGCCTGCATAAACGCTTCCCCCTGGGGAGTTGATATAGATTTGGATGTCTTTTGAGGCGTCCGTGCTTTCCAAGAACAGCAATTGCGCCTGTACGATGTTCGCCACCTGGTCGTTGATTCCCGTTCCCAAAAATATTATCCGATCCATCATCAATCGCGAGAACACGTCAAATACCGCAATGTTCATTTGCCGCTCCTCAATAATATTGGGGGTCATATTGCTGGGGTACATGCTGCTGATTATCTTGTCGTAGTAGGTACTGCTGATCCCTTGGTCCTTGATAGCGTAGTTCTTGAATTCTTTTCCGTGATCCATAGGTTTCTTATTCGATATTTTAGATAAAAAAGGTGCCGAAAATTCTATTTTCGGCACCGTAAAGATACTCAATATTTTTTTGAAATTTTAGCCGTACACTTCTTTCACAAAGTTTTCATAGGTAACCTCCTTGGTCTTTAAGTTCAGCTTTTCTTTATAGAGGTTGAGCAATTTTTGGCTCATCAATTGTTCCGAAAGCCGTTTCACTTCGTCCTGGTTGCCCAATACCCTTGCCGCAATATTGTCCAGTTCTTCCTCCTGGGGGTCCAGCTGCCCAAATTGTGCCATTTGCGATTTAATGAAGCCCTTGGCATACTCTTTCAGTTCCTCGAACTGTATTTCTATATTGTTGTCCCTGATGATCTTGCCCTCTATCAACTGGTAGCGCAGGCCTTTCTCCGATTTTTCGTACTCCTCGGTCGCCTGTTCGGATGTCAAGGGCTCTTCCCCGGTCATCTGGATCCAGCGGGTCAAAAATCCTGAGGGAAGCTCAAATTTGGTGTTTTCAATAAAATACTCGGTAATATCATTGAGCAATTTTTGCTCGGACTGTTGTTCGAACTGCTTTTCTGAATCCAGTTTGATCCGTTCCTTGAGCTCCTTTTCCGATTTTACGGTATCCGCACCAAAAAGTTTGTCAAAAAGTTCTTGGTTCAGTTCGGCCGGTTCCCGCTCGTTGATCTCCTCAATGATAAAATCAACATCTATTTTTAGGTCTTTTGCCTTTTCCGCAGGTACGCCCAATGCACTTGCAAGCAAATAATCTTCCTTAAGGAGCCCCTTGGTATTCAAACTGATAAGATCGCCCACTTTTTTCCCCATAAGTCCTTTAAGCGCTTTCTTGCTGTCTATCTTATCGAGTTCCAGGGTCGATTTGTTGTCTATTTCGGCCGCCTCGTTCTTAAAGGTCCCTGTTAGCTCATCGTGCTGCCCAACTTCCGTTTTCGATACCAATTTGCCATACTGCTTTTGGATGCGCTCTACCTGCTCATCGATCATCTTCTTGTCGGCGACAATTTTATAATGGGTTATCGGTTTTTTGGTCTTTAGCGACACTTCAAAGCTGGGGGCAAGTCCCAGTTCGAACTCAAAATCGAATTCTTCCCTGTCCCAATCGAAATCGTCCTGTTGCTTCGGCAGGGGGTTGCCCAACACATCGAGCTTTTCCTCGGTCAGGTACTTGTTCAGGTTGTCCTGAAGCAATTTGTTCACCTCATCGACCAATACGGCCTTACCGTATTGCTTTTTGATCAAGCCCAATGGAACCTGTCCTTTTCGGAACCCGGGAATATTGGCCTGTTTTCTATAATCTTTTAGAATGGTCTCGACCTTATCCTGATAATCGTCCTTTGTAATGGCTACTTTTACCACTGCATTCAGTTCATCGATCTGCTCTTTGGTGATGTTCATCTTCTTTTTCGGATTTTGAAATTTAAAATGGGATGCAAAAGTAATATAATTAATATCCCCGGACAAGTTTTTAAACCATCCGTTCCAAGGCCCAAATCCCTATTTTATCGGTCCTCTTTTAAAAGTGAAAACAATAGGGACTGCAGAAGTGACAATAGGAGGCTGAACAGCAAGGCCCACCATAGGCCGTCCACCGTGAAACCTGCAATGAAATGGCTGGCTATCAGGATGATGACCGCATTGATCACCAACAAAAAAAGCCCGAAGGTAACTATGGTGATCGGAAGGGTGAGGATGATCATTATCGGCTTTACCAAAAAATTCAGGAGACTGAGCACTACGGCCACGATAATTGCGGTGATATAGCTATCGACCGAAACGTGGGGAAGTATATGCGCCAAAATGACGACCCCTAGTGCACTTAAGAGCAATCTTATAATAAATTTCATATCACAATATCTGGATTAGGTTCAACAAAAAAGTACCGGGGTGTCCGGTACCTTTAAAAGTATGCATTTATTTTTTATTACTTGATGTAGAGGCCCGTATAATCCAAGGGTTCCACCCCAGGAAGATTGGAGCCGTATTTTTCATTGATGGCTTCCACGAATAAATTGGCCAGAAGGGCATAGCCCCTTGGGGAAGGATGGATCCCGTCCAGGGAAATTCCACCCCCGGTTCCAAATGTGGTGGTAACGGTACTGCCGTCGGACAGTGTTACGCCCGATTGCGATACTATGTCCAAATAGGCATTTGCATCCACAAGCGCTACATCGTATTGCGCGGCCAAAGCCTCGATGACCTGATTGTAGGCCGCAACCGTTTGGGAAATGGTCGTCTGCTCTTCAGGGGTCAAGACCCACTTGTCGGCCAAGGGTACCGCAACTCCATTGATCGAAGTGGGGTCGCTGGGGTTGGCCAACGTACCGATGAAGTTCCGTGATGTAAGGACCAAAAGGTCTTGATCCGTAGCCTGGCGCATATTGACCAGGGCCGGGTTAAAACCGCTTAGGTCGGTCAGGTCCTCATCGATGATCACAGCGGCGTTGGTCGCCCCCGCCGAAAAAGAGATCTGACGGGCGGCGGCCTCCTCGGGCGTAATGGCGTTCAGCCCCACCAACTGCGTAACACCGGCATTGTATTGGGCATAAGCCATGTTCAAAGTGGCGGCAGTTGCCGCATCAAGGGGTACCGGATTGTGCGGGACGGTAGTGAAAAAGGGAGCGCTCACCACATCGGGAAGATTGGCCACGACCCCGTTCGCCCCATTGGCGGTAAGGGTCTGTAACAGGGTATTGTAAACATTGGCCAAAACGTTGGTATTCGTAATATCACTGCCCCCGTAGGTAGTAGGATCCAAATTTCCGGTTTCGTTGTGATTTTCCCCGGCGCCGCCATTGGTGGCATACCCCAAAACATCGTTATTGCCGATCCATAGCGAGAAAAAAGTAGGGTTTTGGGCCGCTGCATCTCCAAGGACTGTTGAAGTCTGGGACGAGGCAAATCTGGCATAGAACGGATTTGCAAGTCCCAAGGGAACGCCCGCCAAACTGCCATATCCCGGTGCTACCAGGTGATAGCTTTTGGCCAAAGGTACCCCCATATTGTTAAAAGGCCCTGTCAATGTATTGGATATTTCCGTGGTACCGGTACCCTCAACCTGCACAGGTGCCGGAGAACCAGAGGCGAAAGACAGAATCAATCTGTTTTCAAGAACGGGTGTTCCTCCCAAAGTGGCCCCGCCAAAGTTGTCCGCCATCAACGGAATGGTAAAATCACCTCCCCCGACCAAGGCAAAATTAGATGCCAGCATATTGGGAAAGGAAGCGTTCTGTCCGTCTATGAACAAGGCGGCATCGGAAAAGCCGGCGGTAAGGGAATTTCCTACGGAGACATATTTGGTAAAATCTGCGGAACCACTGGTATAGGTGATCGGAGTCGGCTCCGTGGGTCCAGGGACTACGGCGGTGTCATCATCATTACAGGACGTCAAAAATAGCCCTGAAAATACCAATAACGCTATGATCTTTTTCATTTTTTGAGTATTGAATTAGTTCGCTAGTGTACGCTAAAATCAAATTTAGGTAAAATTATGGGAATCGCAACCTAAAGGCTGAAAAAATTATGCATGCATAGTAAATAAGCAGTTTTATTGTGCAAAAATGACTTAAGACCAGCTGAAATCGAATGCATAAAAGAAAGAAAAACTTCTAATATCCTTGTAGGCTAAATTCTATGGTATGTGCATAAAGTTACCCCTTTCCTACCTTTTTGAATACAAAAAAGTGGCCTGGAACCAGGATTGGAACACCAAAGGGTCATGCATTGATAAAAGCCATCGATTTGGAAAAAAACTGTTGGGGGTTTTCGGCGTGCAACCAATGTCCCGCCCGATCAACGGTATCTAAAATTGCCAATGGGAAATGTTTTTTTATCTCGGGCAGATCCTGTTCCCCGACATATTCGGAGCGGCCCCCTCTCAAAAAGAGGGCAGGACCTGCGTAGCTGGCCGAAGCGTCGATATTCTCACCTATTTCTTCCATTTTTTGTCCCAACACATCCAGGTTGAAACGGAAGCCCAGGCGCTCTTTCTCTACCCAGTAGAGGTTTTTAAGCAGAAACTGCCTTACCCCGATTTCTTTGATATGCTTGCCCAGCTGTCCATCGGCCTCGGCCCGTGTCTTGATAACATCAAAATCCAATGTCCGCAGACCCTTGATGATATCTTGGTGGTGGGGTGGATAAAATTTGGGCGCTATATCGGCCACGATCAGTTTTTTGGTGGATCCTGGATGGGCGCAGGCAAACTCCATGGCCGTCTTACCTCCCATGGAATGCCCAAGGACAACGGTCGGGGGCAGCTCGTGGTGCCTGATATACGCATGGATATCTTGGGCCAATACCCCATAATTGAAATGTTCGGAATGGAAACTTTTTCCGTGGTTTCGTTGATCCACCAGGTGCACCTGTAAGCCCGAGGCCGCATATTGCGACCCGAGGCTCTTCCAATTGTCCGACATACCCAAAAACCCATGAAGGATCAATAGGGGAGGGCCTTCGCCAATAATTTTGGAATGCAGTAGAGGCATTATTTAAGTTTGTTTAGGTACATGTTGATAACATTGTCCAACCCGAGATAGAGCGATTCACAGATAAGGGCATGGCCTATGGAAACCTCCAACAGTCCTGGAATACGCTCCTTGAAATATTTAATATTGTCCAGACTTAGGTCGTGTCCCGCATTGATTCCCAGTCCAAGCGTATTTGCCGAAAGGGCGGCTTCAACAAAGGCCTTTATGGCAACATTCTTGTCCTTTGCATACACCTCCGCATAACTTTCCGTATAGAGTTCTATACGGTCGGTCCCGGTTTTTGCCGCTCCTTTGACCATTCTTGGGTCGGGATCCACAAAAATGGAGGTCCGGATGCCCTGGGCTTTGAAGGTGGCGATCACCTCTTTTAAGAAATCCAGGTGCGCGATCGTATCCCAACCCGCGTTCGACGTAATGGCGTCGACCGCATCGGGCACAAGGGTCACCTGTGTGGGGCTGACGTCGAGCACCAGATCCACGAATTTTTCTATAGGGTTGCCCTCAATATTGAATTCCGTGCTAACGATTTTCTTTAGGTCCCTTGCATCCTGATATCTGATGTGGCGCTCATCGGGCCTGGGATGGACGGTAATGCCCTGGGCCCCGAACCTCTCGACATCCGAAGCCACTTGGATAAGGTTGGGAACGTTCCCTCCCCGTGAATTCCTCAGGGTGGCGATCTTGTTGATATTGACACTGAGTTTGGTCATTCGTCGTGATTCTTTAACGGTTGGCAGCAAAAATACAAATTAGGCATGCCTTTTGATATTTTTAATTAGTATTTTGCGTTATCATATCAGCTATGCAGATCCAGACCCATATCATCTCGAATATATCCGTGTTCAAAATCGGGGATTCCCTTAAAAGGGTCAGCGATTTTTTTCGGGAGAACGCTTTCTCACATGTGGCCGTAATCGAAGACGGGCATTTTTTGGGTGCCTTGAACGGAAACGACCTTGGGAATTTCGAAAATGACAAGAAGATCGAGGACTACCGATACAATCTGGAAGGCATCTTTGTCCTGAACACTGCCTCCTGGTTGGACGTATTGGAGGCTTTTGCCCGAAATGAGGCCAACCTTTTGCCGGTCGTCAGCGAAGAGGGCAACTTATTGGGATACTACGACCTTACCGATATCATGGGCTTCTTTATTGATACCCCTTTCTTTACAGAACCTGGCGGGATTTTGGTGGTGGCCAAGGGGATCAAGGACTATTCGTTCAGTGAGATAGCCCAAATCGTCGAGAGCAACAACACCAGGCTCATAGGGGCCTTCATTACGGATATTCGAAACGATGTGGTTCAGGTGACCTTGAAGATAGGTGCCTCCAACCTGAACGAAATCACCCAGACATTTAGACGGTACAACTACAATATTCTTTTTGGAAACAACGACGACCAGTTTTTGAAGGACCTAAAACAACGATCCGATTATCTAGACAAATATTTAAATGTATAGGGTATGAAGGTCGCCATCTACGGTCAAACCTATCAGGACAATGCCCTGGAATATGTTGGGGAATTGTTGGATGAGCTGAAGAAAGAGGCCGCGACCGTCGTCATCGAAAAGGAATTTCACACCTTGCTTTCCACAAAGCAAAATGCCCTAGGGTATCCCACATTCACCATTTCGGAGGGCTTGGACGCTACTTTTGACATGTTCGTCAGTTTTGGGGGCGACGGCACAATCCTCAGGGCAACGACCTTTGTCAAGGACCTTGGTATTCCCATCGTCGGTGTGAACACGGGCCGTTTGGGTTTTTTGTCGACCTTTAAAAAGGAAGAGGTGCGCAAGGTGGTAAGGGAGTTTGTCCAAGGAGCCTACCGCACCGTGGAAAGAAGCCTGGTCGCAGTGGATGCAGACTTTGACATTCCCGAATTCGAAGATCTTAATTTTGCCCTCAACGAAATAACGGTGAGCAGAAAGGATACCACCTCCATGATCACGGTGGAGACCTATCTGAACGACGAATACCTGACCTCTTATTGGGCCGACGGACTCATAGTATCCACCCCAACGGGCTCAACAGGGTACTCCTTGAGCTGTGGCGGACCCGTGATAGAGCCCACCGCAAAATCGTTGGTGCTCACACCGATCGCGCCCCACAATTTAAATGCGAGGCCCCTAGTGATTTCGGACGATACCATAATCCGTTTAAAGGTATCGGGAAGGGAAGAAAACCACTTGGTTTCCCTGGATTCTAGAATCGCTTCCCTGGAAAACGGAAAGGAGATCGTCGTTCGAAAGGCGGCCTTTACCGTAAAAATGATAGAGTACACTTCCGAGAGCTTTCTCAAAACCCTGCGGAATAAACTGCTATGGGGTGAAGACCGTCGTAATTGAATCCTTTCCAAAGCAATAAATAGGACCAAAAGTTGTTTATCAACATAGAACACTTTTATAACGGTCGGGGGCAAATCCCATGAATGGTTATATTTGCAAACTTTTGGAGTCAATGAAAGGATATTTTTTTATAGTTCTTGTTTTTTTTGCGTTCCTATCAAATGCCCAAACCTATGAGATCGGGGTCTTTGCCGGCGGCGCGAACAATATTGGCGACGTAGGCCGTACCAACTATATATTGCCATCGGGCATTGCTTTTGGCGGCCTGTTCAAATGGAATAAAAGCAAACGGTACGCGTGGAGGGCCAGTATGGTTTATGGGAGGTTCAAAGCGGACGATTCGAAATCGAACATCCCTGCAAGGCAGCAAAGGGGCCTTGTGGCCGAGAATTCCATTCTGGAGGTATCGGCCGGGCTGGAATTCAATTTTGTGGACTATAACCTGCACAAACTGGGACCTGCGTTCACACCTTATCTATATACCGGGTTAACTTATTTTAGGTACAATTACGATTATTTTGATCTGGGGCAACTGCAAAATGCAAACCAAAAAGACGGTTCCCTGGCCATTCCCATGACCGTGGGGGCCAAGTTTCGTTTGAACCAATACCTTATTTTAGGGGCCGAAATAGGGGCCCGATATACGTTTACCGACAACCTGGATGCCAACAATCCGGAAAAATCCAATGTAAGTAGACAATTTGATGTTACCTTTGGCAACACGAACAGCGACGACTGGTATGTTTTCTCTGGATTGACTTTAACCTATACCTTCGGCAGAAAGCCCTGTATGGATTGCTTCGAGTAGCTATTTTATGGATACCATTGATGATATAAAAAACCAAAACCTTCCCCGACATATCGCCATTATTATGGATGGCAATGGTAGATGGGCCAAACAGCAGGGCAAACTTAGGGTGTTTGGCCATGAAAATGGGGTACATACGGTTCGCCATACCGTGGAGCAATGTGTGAAACTGGGGCTGGAATACCTGACCCTGTACACCTTTTCCACGGAAAATTGGAAACGCCCCAAGATGGAGGTGGACACCTTAATGAAGTTGTTGGTCTCCTCCTTAAAAAAAGAACTCCCCACCTTTCAGGAAAACAACGTGCGCCTAAACACCATCGGTGATATTTCGTCCCTTCCAAAAAGAGCGTACAGGGAACTTTTGGAGGTAATGGAAAAAACGGGAAGCAATACCGGAATGACCTTGACTTTAGCACTGAGCTATGGCGCTAGGGAGGAGTTGAAAAACGCTGTAATACAAATAAGTACCAAAGTTAAAAATAATATAATTTCTCCTGAAAATATTGATGAAACCATTATAAATACTCATCTTTACACGCATGATTTACCAGATGTAGATCTGCTTATCCGGACCAGTGGGGAACATCGGATCAGCAATTTTTTACTTTGGCAGATCGCCTATGCGGAATTATATTTTATTGACGTATTTTGGCCCGATTTTAGAGAGCACCATTTGGTGGAGGCCATTAAAAATTACCAGAACAGAGAACGAAGATTTGGAAAAACTAGCGAACAACTCAACTAGCGGTATAAAAAAGCTCATATCGCTTGAACTCACATTAACCCTCCTTCTACTTTTTACCACCTTGTTTACCACCGCACAGGACGTTTCCTATGAGGAAGGAAAGAAGTATATTTTAGGGGGGCTCGAAGTAACGGGCTTGGAGAGTTACAACGAGCAGACCGTCAAGACCTATACGGGCTTGAGGGTAGGGCAACCCATCACCGTACCGGGCGAACAGATCAGTGCGATAATCAACAAATTGTGGGGACTGGAGTTGTTTACCGACATTGATTTCTACATTACCAATGTGGAAGGTGACAAGGTCTTTCTGGAACTGCACATCGTTGAACGGCCAACCTTGTCCGATGTGACCGTTTACGGGGTCAAAAAAAGAAAGATACAGGACATTCTGGATGATACCGACCTAAAAAAAGGAAAAAAGATCACAGAAAGCCTTATCGCGAACACCAAGAACTATCTGGAGAACAAATACAAAAAACAGGGTCACTTGAACGTCAAGGTGACCATAGCTACGGCCAAGGACACCTCGGAGACCAATGCCCAAAGCATGGTCATCAATATCAAGAAGGGCGATAAGGTGAAAATCAGGAATTTCATCTTTGAGGGAAGGGAGAAGATCAAGGAAAAGAAGTTGCGCACCGCGATGAAAAAGACCAAGAAGAAACGCTTTTACCGTTTCTGGAAAAAGTCGAAGTTCATCCAGGACGAATACGACAACGATAAAGGGTTGCTGATAGACAAGTATGCGGAAAACGGGTACCGGGATGCCCGGATCATCTCCGACTCGGTAATCCCGGTCGACGAGAACAATATCGACATCAAGTTTACCCTGGAGGAGGGCAATAAGTATTACTTTGGGGACATCGATTTCGTTGGCAATACCGTATATACGGACCGGCAATTGAAACGAGGACTTGGAATCAATAAAGGGGACACCTACAATGGGGTACTGCTCCGGGAACGCATTGCGGACGATTCCAAACCGGATGCCGAGGATATCACAAGCCTTTACCAGAATACCGGGTATTTGTTTTCAAGTATCAATCCGGTGGAGGTTTCCGCTGAAAACGATACCATCAACTTCGAAATAAGGATCATTGAAGGGAAAGAAACCTTTTTGGACCATGTAACGGTGGAAGGGAACGACAAGACCAACGATCATGTGATCTATAGGGAACTCCGTACCCGACCTGGACAGAAGTATAATAAAAGTAGTATTATACGAACCATACGCGAGCTGCAGCAACTGGGTTTTTTCGATGCGGAACAGATTAAACCGGATATTGTCAATCCTGACCCCAATGCGGGTACCGTGGACGTAAACTACAGTTTGGTAGAGTCGGGCTCCAGTCAGATCGAGCTTCAAGGCGGATACGGCGGTGGCGGTTTTATCGGTACACTGGGACTGTCGTTCAACAATTTTTCCATACAGAACCTATTCAAGAAGAAGGCGTACAAACCCGTTCCCATGGGCGATGGCCAAACTTTTGCCCTGCGATTGCAGGCCAGTAGGACCTTTAGGGTCTACAGCCTCAATTTTGCCGAACCTTGGTTGGGCGGTAAAAAACCGGTACGGTTCAATTTAAGCCTTTCCCGAACGCAGCAATTCGGGATCACCAGGGATTCCAGGGGACGGTTCCAACCGAACAAAGACCAACAGTTTTCGATCACCGGAATTTCGGTCGGTTTGGCGAAGCGGGTACAATGGCCGGATGATTACTTCACCATTTCGCACTCTCTGGGCTATCAGTTGTACAACTTTAAAAATTACAATATCGGACTCTTCAGTTTCGGTAATGGGAAATCGAATTCCTTGGCCTATACTTTGGGGATCTCAAGGAATGCCGTTGACGGGGGCAGGATTTTCCCAAGAGGAGGGTCAAATTTCGAGGTTACCGCCAAGTTCACACCTCCCTATTCCCTGTTCAACGATAAGGACTATAAATCTATCCGGGAGGAGAGCGATGCGCTATTGGAAGAAATTAGCGATCCCAATACCAGCGACCTGGAGCGGCAGGACCTGAACACGCAACGGGAGATATTGGAGGAAGAGCGATTTAAATGGTTGGAATACTACAAGGTCAAATTTAAAGGGGATTGGTACACCACCCTGGCGGGGAGTGCCGATAAGTCCTTGGTGTTGCGGACCAATGCTGAATTTGGCTTTTTGGGCAGCTATAACACCGATATAGGCGATGTTCCCTTCGAGCGCTTCTTCGTTGGGGGCGATGGTTTGGGCAACTTTACCCTGGATGGGCGGGATGTGGTACAGTTGCGAGGGTATGAGAACCAGTCCTTGACCCCCATTAACCCCTTGACCAACCGCGCCGAGGGGGGGATAGTCTACAATAAATACTCCCTTGAATTGCGATATCCCTTGACCCTAAAGCCCTCAGCTTCCATTTATGGCCTTACTTTTTTGGAGGCGGGGAACGCTTTCAACAATTTTCAGGACTTTAATCCGTTTGAACTTAAACGATCGGCCGGAGTGGGGCTACGCATATTTATGCCGGCGTTTGGTCTTTTAGGGATAGATTTTGGGTACGGGTTCGACTCGGACTACGTGAATCCCCAGGGAGGGCCAAGCGGATGGCAAACACACTTCATTATCGGCCAACAGTTTTAATTTAAGTTAAAATTGGATATCGAAACCTTATGCTAACTATTTCATTTTAATATATTTAGTAATTTTGGCACGATATTTTCTTTGGTATTAAACGAAAATAAAATGAAGCAGAAAACAAATGTTCTTTTAGTATTGGCCACCGTGTTGTTTGCATCGTACACTTTCGCGCAACGCGGAGTCCGTATCGCCTATGTCGACATGGAATATATCTTGGAAAATGTGGAGGAGTACAGGGACGCCAGCGAACAACTGGAGATCAAAGTACAGAAGTGGAAGGTAGAGATAGAACAAAAGCAAAGTGTCGTAGATCAAATGAAAAAGGATCTTATGGCCGAAAAAGTACTGCTCACAGACGAATTGATCAGCGAGCGCGAGGAGGAGATACAGATACTGGAAAGGGAAATGTTGGAGTATCAGCAAGACCGTTTTGGCCCCCAGGGCGATTTAGTGCTGCAAAAAAGACAATTGATCCAACCCATACAGGATCAGGTATTCAATGAAGTACAGAAAATAGGGGCCAATAAAAAGTATGATTTTATTTTCGATAAATCGGCGGATGTCGTAATGTTGTACTCCCAAAAAAGGCACGACATCAGCGACTTGATTTTAAGAGGGATAGCGCGGACGAGAAGGGTGAGTGCCCCGAGGAAAAAAGCGAGTAGAAATAGCTTGGAGAACTTCGAGGGAGAGCCGGCGGAAGAGCAGCCCACCGAGGCACTATTGGAAAGGAAGGAAAAGGCGAAACAAGCGCAGGAGGCAAGGGCCAAAACAGCCGATGAGAAACGGGCGGCGCAACAGAAATTGAGGGAAGAACGCAAAAAGGCCTACGAAGAAAGAAGAAAAAAACTGTTGGAAGAAAGGGAAGCCAAAAGAAAGGCCAAACAGGAGGAAAGGAAAAAGCAAACTGAACAGGAAGACGATACGATCAACTAAGGGAAATCGGAACGAGGTGAGGCCGAAGGGCCGGCCAAGTGGCGCTTTGAACAAAATAAAAAGTAACTGAAAACTGAAGCCAACAAAAGATCATTAACCATAAATTAACTCAAATATTTTAATTAGAAATCATGAAGCACTTAAAGAAAATAGCAGTAGCCGTAGTTTTGTTCGCAGCCGCTACCAGTTTTGTAAATGCCCAGAGCAAGGTTGCGCATATTGATGTAACGCAACTGTTGTCCGCCATGCCGGAGATGAAGACTGCCGAAGCGGAACTCAAAAAACTTTCCGAAACCTACAACGCGGACATTGAACTTTCAATGACCGAATTTCAAAACAAGGCGACCCAATACCAAAACGAAGCCCCTTCCAAATCCAAGGAGGAAAATGAAAAAAGGGCGGTCGAGCTCCAAGGGATCCAAAAGAACATTGGGGAAGCCAACCAGGCGGCCCAAAGGGAATTGCAGAAAAAACAAGGCGAGCTTTTTGCGCCCATCATGGACAAGGCCAAGGCCGCAATCGAAAAAGTCGCTACGGACCAAGGGTTCAATTATGTACTGGACGCCCAGGCGGGCGCAGGCTTGATCGTTGCCAAGGGCAAGGACTTACTTACCGATGTGAAAAAGGAATTGGGCATCTGAGAAAATTACACTAAAAAAAACGTCCATAATAGTATGGACGTTTTTTTTTGCCTTTTTTTCATCAGGACCAGGAAAGGACGGTCATACCAATTTTCGTTTGATGTTCCGCCACCGTAGTTTTCGGATAAAATGACCTTCTTCTTCCGAGATCAAATAGGGTTCTTTTCCCCTTTCTGCCTGTAGGTATCCCTCCATATTGTCGAAAAAGGCATTGGTCTTTCTTTGTTTCCAGGCCATTTTCAAAGAAGCGATAAAGGTGATCCAAAAGCCATATCGCATCCCGTACATCGCCTTGCCCTGGAGGAACTTCGCTTTGGCATTGTAGGCATTTCCAGTGGGGCGGAGGTGCTTCACAACGAGTTTGTCGTCCGTATAGATGTCATAGTTATGGTACTGTGCCAAAAGCTCGTCCACCGTATCCCAGCCCATTGCGGCTTTAAGTCCCCCAATAGCCTCAAGGCAACTTTTGGAATATGCCTTGAATGCCCCCCGAACATGATTTTTGTCCATAGGGTGGTTTAGCTTCCATTTTCCCTCCGAATCCTGTTCATAGGCAAATCCACCTGCAATGCCCACTTTGGGGTTTCCTCTGAAGATAAAGGCGATTTTTTCCAGATAATCGTCAGGAAGCACAATATCGGCGTCCAATTTGATCAAAAAATCATATTCCGCATCCAAAACGTCCAACCCCTTGTTAAAGGCATTGATGACCTTGCTTCCCGGCATATGGGCAGCGGACGAACTCGTGTTTATTTTTAGGAACAGGGCATTTTCGGCAACAAATCGGTCTATGACCGCTTCGGTACCATCTGTGGAATGATCGTTGACCACCACCACCTTTTTGGGCAGGAGTGTCTGCCTTAGGACAGCTTGTAAGGTTCCACCCAAAAAAGCCTCCTCGTTATGTGCCGGAATAATAATATAACAGTTCATAGATTGTGGTTCCAAACGATGAAATTTAGAGAATACCCCCAAGAATTACAAGCCAAAAAGAACCAAGGACATGCAAAGAACAAGACTGAGGGCCCTGTTCCATAGCGCGGGCTCTTCCATTCCTGGATGTCTTAAAACATGTAGGCCTAGGGGTTGGACTGTCTTATGGCGTATACCATATAATATCGTGGCACAAAACTTCTAAGTAGGGGCCTAAGCCCGACCTTTTTGACAGGATTTGTGAATTTCTCCCTATCGATAATTTTCCAGCCCGCTTTGTTCAAGAGCCAATCGAATTGCCAGTCCTCAAATTCATGGTAATGGCGGTCCCAAGGGTCGACCTTGCTTTGGTAGGCCGGGGCGAACCACAAGCGCAACGGAATGCTCGCGACCAGTTTGTCCGCCTTGATTTCCCTCAATACATTGAAGGGAGCCAACATATGCTCAAAAATTTCAAAGGCCGTGACCACCTTGGCCTGGGAGTTCCGGACACTGGTAAAGTCGATGTCCAGATCTTCCCCTTGGGTATTGGCGACCGCATACCCCTGCTCGATCATTATCTTGGAAAAAGGGTTTTCCACGCCAAGGTCAAGAATAGGTTCCGTGGTTGAAACATTTTTTTTCAAGAATCTTAAGGTGTGCTGAAAACGCTTGCTGGGATAATTTTTTTCGTACATTTTATACGCGATAAACGATGGCGTTTAAATTCATGCCCGCGCCAACGCTTGCAAAGATAACAACATCTCCTTTCTGAATTTGCTGATTTTCCAATTTTCCCTTACGTACCATATCGAAAAGCGTGGGGATGGTGGCCACCGAACTGTTTCCCATTTCATGGATGTTCATCGGCATGACCCCTTCAGGCATCTCCCTGTTGAACAGTGCGTAAAATCGCTGGACAATTGCCGCATCCATTTTTTCATTGGCCTGATGGATGAATATTTTTTTCAGATCTTGGATTCCCACGCCGCTGGATACGAGGCAGTCCTTCATGGCCTGGGGCACATTATTGACCGCAAATTCATAGATTTTTTTACCGTACATTTTAATGTACTTGGTATGGTCCTGGGCCCGGTGGTCGTAAGACTTCCCAAAGAATAGAAAATAGGCTTCCTCGTAGGCATGGGTGGCGGAAGCATGGGACAGCAGTTGCCCCCCATTCTCAGTGGCCTCCAATAAAGTGGCTCCGGCGCCATCTGAATAGATCATGGAATCCCTATCATGCGGATCCACAACACGGGAAAGGGTCTCTGCACCAATGACCAAACATTTTTTTGCGATACCGCTTTTAATGAACGCATTGGCCTGCACCACACCCTCGATCCATCCCGGACAACCAAAAAGCAGGTCATAAGCAATGCATCGGTTGTTCTTGATGCGCAAAAGGTGCTTCACCCTTGAGGCCAAACTGGGCAGGGTGTCTCCTTGTGATTGTCCGTGGGCCACGTCTCCAAAATTATGGGCAAAGATGATGTAGTCGAGTTCTTCTTTGTCGATGCCGGCATCCGTTATGGCCTTTTCGGCAGCAAGGAACCCCAAGTCGGACGTATTCAGGCTGTTTTCGGCGTAACGCCTCGCGCCAATGCCCGTGATGGCCTTGAACTTTTCAATAACAATGTCGTTGGCGTGTTTAAAGGGAGTGCCATCGGAGTTCAGAAAATCATGGGAGGAAAAATCAGCATTGTCGATGGAAATGGAAGGAATGCAACATCCTGTTCCCGTGATGGCTATGTTCATGGAGCGACCTGTTGGTTATCACCTAAAAGTAGGGAACCTCCATTTGTAAATTGGACAGGTTCAATTTACAATACGATGCACAAGCGCCCAAAGCTACCGCCAATATATCGCAAAAAAAACTTTCCGAAAGTTCATAAAGACCCCTGATCGCCCATATTTAATAGGATGGTCAAGCTTCCGCGTAGGCTTCGATGGGAGCGCAGGTGCAAATCAAATTACGATCGCCATACGCATCATCGACCCTTCGGACCGATGGCCAAAACTTGTTCTCGGATACATAGGGCAAGGGGAATGCCGCTTTTTCCCGACTATAGGCAAAATCCCATTGGTCGCTGGTCACCATCTCCATGGTGTGCGGGGAATTCTTTAGGACATTGTTGGGATCTCCCAGTTTTGCGGCCGCGATTTCGGCCCGGATGGAAAGCATCGCGTCACAAAAACGATCCAGTTCCGCCAAGCTTTCACTTTCCGTGGGTTCGATCATTACGGTACCCGCGACCGGAAAGGATACAGTGGGTGCATGAAATCCATAGTCCATCAAACGCTTGGCGATATCGGTAACTTCGATCCCGTGTTGTTTGAACGGTCGGCAATCCAATATCATCTCATGTGCCGCCCTACCTTTTTCACCGGTGTACAGTACGTGGTATTCCCCGTTCAAGCGATGTTTGATATAGTTGGCGTTCAAAATCGCGATCTCGGTGGAGCGCTTCAATCCCTGTTCACCCAACATCACGATGTATCCGTAGGAAATCAGACACGCCAGGGAACTGCCCCAGGGCGCTGCGGAAATACTCGTAATGGCCTTTTCGCCTCCCGTTTTGATCACCGGATTGCCCGGTAGGAACGGGGCCAATTGATCGGCGACGCATATGGGCCCCACGCCGGGGCCTCCCCCTCCATGGGGTATGGCAAAGGTTTTGTGAAGGTTCAGGTGGCATACATCCGCCCCGATGGTGGCCGGGTTGGTCAATCCCACCTGGGCGTTCATATTGGCGCCATCCATATATACCTGACCTCCATGGTCATGAATCAATTGGGTAATCCGTTTGATGGAAGACTCAAAAACGCCATGGGTCGAGGGGTAGGTGACCATCAAAGCGGCCAGGTGGTCCGAATGCTTCAATACTTTTTCCTCAAGATCTACCACATCGATATTCCCCCGATCATCGGTCTTGGTGACCACGACCTGCATTCCCGCCATGACAGCGGAAGCCGGATTCGTCCCGTGCGCCGAAGCTGGAATGATACAGATGTTGCGATGCCCTTCATTTAGGGACTCGTGGTAGGCACGGATGGCCATCAGACCGGCATACTCCCCTTGCGCACCTGAGTTGGGCTGTAGCGAGGTCGCAGCGAACCCGGTAATAATGGTCAGTTGCTTTTCCAGTTTTTTTAAGACATTTTGATAGCCTTCGGCTTGTTCGATGGGCACAAAGGGATGGATGTTCCCCCATTTGGCCCAACTCAAGGGCAGCATTTCGGTTGCTGCATTCAACTTCATGGTGCAACTTCCAAGCGAAATCATGGAGTGGTTCAGCGCCAGATCCTTGCGCTCCAATTTTTTGATATAGCGCATCAGCTCGGTTTCCGAATGGTAGGCGTCGAAGATTTGGTTTTCCATAAAGGGAGTATCCCGTTTTATGCCATTTGTGATCGAGGTATTGGTGGACAATCCTTCAATTTGAACGGCCGGTTTGTCCAATGCCCTGGCAAAAACATCCAAGATCTGCTGAAGGTCTTTAAGGGAGGTCGCCTCGTTCAGGGCAATGGAAACCGTTCCATTATCCACATACAGGAAGTTGATCTCCTGTTTTTCGGCGATCGGCCTCACTTTTAGGGCATCCGCCTTGATCGTGATGGTATCAAAATAGGAAGTGTTCACCTGGTACAATCCCATTTTTTCCAGACCTTCGGCCAAAGTGCTTGCAGAGGCATGGACCTTGTTGGCAATGTACCTCAGCCCTTTGGGTCCGTGATAAACGGCATACATGCCCGCCATTACGGCCAAAAGCACCTGCGCCGTGCAGATGTTCGAGGTGGCTTTATCGCGTTTGATATGTTGTTCCCTGGTCTGCAGGGCCATGCGAAACGCTGCTTTGCCATCGGTGTCCTTGGTTACCCCGATGATACGACCGGGAATGGACCTTTTGTAAGCTTCCTTGGTGGCAAAAAAGGCGGCATGGGGCCCACCATATCCCAAAGGAATGCCAAAACGTTGGGTGGTGCCGACCACCACGTCCACTCCAAATTCCCCTGGAGGGGTCAGCAGCACCAAACTCAGGATATCTGCCGCCACGGCTACCTTGATGTCATTCTCCTTTGCTTTGGAGACAAAACGCCCGTAATCGAAGACCTGCCCGTGTTTTCCCGGATACTGCAACAGGACCCCGTAATAGGCACTGCCGAAATCGAAGGTTTCATGGTTCCCGCTTACCAATTCGATGCCCAAAGGGGTGGCACGTGTCTGTAAAAGCGACAACGTTTGCGGCAACACTTCTTCGGAAACAAAGAACTTGAGCACCTTGTTTTTCTTTTGGTCGCGGCTTCTCAGATCATAGAGCATGGTCATGGCCTCTGCCGCCGCGGTACTTTCATCCAACAGCGATGCGTTTGCGAGTTCCATGCCGGTGAGGTCGGTGACCACTGTTTGGAAGTTGAGGAGTGCCTCCAAACGCCCTTGGGCGATCTCGGCCTGATAGGGTGTGTAGGCCGTGTACCAGCCCGGATTTTCAAGAATGTTCCTCTTGATGACCGATGGAGTGATACATTCGTGGTACCCGAGTCCAATATAACTTTTAAAAACCTTGTTCTGTTCGGACAGTTGTTGGATATGGGAAAGAAATTCGTGCTCGCTCATGGGATCGTCAAGTTCCAGCGGTTGCTGCAGTCGGATGTCGTCTGGAATGGTCTCACAAATGAGCTGTTCCAAATTTTCGACCTCGATGGTCTTGAGCATATGTTGAAGGTCTTCTTCCCTGATGCCGATATGGCGCGATGCAAACACGTCCGTTTTCATATAGCAAGCAAATTTATTCGAATTAGTTGCGCAAAATTAGGTATTAATTGCCTTAAAACAGTGCTATTATCGATGAACTGCGCTAAAGTTTTTAACCAAAACCAAAGGTTATAAACAGTTTGGCTACTTTTGCCCAATGAAGAGGCTGCGGCTTGTTTTTGCCTTCTATCTGGATGCCAGTATACATGTGGCTTTGGCGGTTTTTGCCCTGGTGTTTTGCACGGGGTATACACTGCATATCTTGATCGATGGCCATCTGGCCTATTTTTTGCTGTTCGGATCGATAAGCTGCTACAATTTTGTCAAATATGGGGTCGAGGCCGAAAAGTACATCAGGGTAGCCAACCGCTACCATAAAAACATCCAGTTTTTTAGTTTGATCTGTGTGGCCTTGTCCATGTACCATGCCTTTTTTTTGCCCGTTACTACCTGGCTGGGTATAGGGGTCCTTGTACTGCTCACCGGACTGTACGCACTTCCGGTGATGCCCGGGGCCAAAAATCTGAGGAATTGGGGCGGCTTCAAAATATTCTTGGTGGCCCTGGTCTGGGCCGGGACTACCGTAGTCCTCCCCGTTTTGGCAATAAGGGGGGAATTGTCCTGGGATGTTTGGATCGAGACCTTGCAGCGTTTTTTATTGGTCTTGGCCCTATTGGTACCTTTTGAGATTCGCGACCTTCGGTACGACCGTCCCGAACTCAGAACGTTGCCGCAGCGATTTGGGGTGGCGAACACCAAAATCTTTGGAACGCTTTTGACGGTAGCCTTTTTCTTTCTTACCTTTTTGAAGGATATTGTGCCCCTTCAAGAACTGGCCGGAAAAGGGCTCTTGTCCCTGGTCGTTTGTGCTGTGATTTTTATGACAAAGCGGAATCAATCCAAATATTTCGCCTCTTTTTGGGTGGAGTCCATACCCTTGTTTTGGTGGGGAATGTTGCTGGTTATATATAAATGGGCCTAAATTTTGTCCTGCAATTCCGTCTTCATTTTTGCCTTTTCGGATTCGGAAAGACTGTGCAGGTCCGCTTTTTGGCAAAGGGTGGTAAGCTGTGTATTCTGCTTGGTGAACTTTGAACAGGTTTTACACATGAAAAGATGAAATCTAAGTTTCATCTTTTCTACAAAGGTGGCTTCCCGGTATTGGGTTTTGTTACAAATTATGGCGGCTTGTTCGCAAGAAATCATATATTGAACCAATTTTGGTTAAGACAGCCCATTAGGGCAGTTCGAGCCCTGTGGATCATTACCCACAGATTGGACGGGTTTATGTCGAGCTCCTTACAAATATCTTCGGTGCTTATGCCCTGAATCGTTTTCATATTAAAGACCAGGGCCTGTTTTTTTGGCAATTTGGAAATGCAACCGTAAATGGCAAGCCCAAGTTCCTCGTTTTCAATGGCATCGTTTTCCATGGTACTAAAGGGATCGGCCACTTGTTCCTCCAACCAATCGCCTTCCGCATCGCTGTTGGCACTATAGCCCATGCGAACCTCGGCCTTCCCTTTTTTGGAATTTATCTTTCGATAGTGATCGATCACCTTGCGTTTCAAAATCGCGATCAGCCACGTACGTTCCGCGGCATCGCCCTTGTAGTTTTTGGCCGATTTCAATCCAGCAAAAAAGGTATCCTGGACCAAGTCCCTGGCCACCTCCGCATCGCTTACCCGCCCTACCGCATAGTTGAAAAGGTAATCGGCATAGTTGTCTACCCAGGTATCAGGATGTAGTTCGTGCTCGACCATATTGTTTTTTAGAAGTATCAAAAGTAATTCAATTTTAGTAAATATTATTATTTTTGGAGCAAAGCCCCATTACAATGAAATTTTACGCTGTGCTATTTGTTTTGTTCCTAGTAAACCTTGGTTGTGGACAAAGTACGTCAAAACCCATCACAGAAGTTTCACAAAAAGAACTCAAAACCGTGATATTGGTGGATGTGCGCACCCCCGGGGAGTTCCAAGCCGGACATTTGGACAACGCACTCAACATCAACTGGTTCGATCCGGATTTTGCAAGACAGTTTGAAGCCATCGACAAGGACAAGACCATATACCTGTACTGCAAAAAGGGGGGTAGGAGTGCCAAGGCACAGGAAAAACTGGCATCAATCGGATACCGGAATGTGGTGAATTTGGAAGGGGGCTATGATGCGTGGTCGAAAGAAAATTAGCGGTCCCTGGTGCCCTAAAGCAATTTATCGGCTACTTCCCGCCAGTGGTTTACCCGTTCAAAACTGTTCTGGTTTATGTTGTGGGGCGATGTGAACAGTAGCGACCTTCCATCAAAACTTTCCAGGTTATAGCTTCGATCATCGATCAGAATGTCCCCTTTCAGAATATTTTTATTGCCACAAAGAATCCGTTTCTGCCAGGGTATAAAGGAAAAATACCGGTCCAACCAATCCGACTTCTCCTCCAGGGAGTTTGGAAACTGTGTGGCTGCAGAGGCAATGTAGACCTCGTATTTCTTGGTCAGTTGCATCAACACCGCCTGACTGTCCTCTATAGGTCGGAGGTCTCGAAAGAACCCCCGTGTGTGTGCATGTTCGCGGATACTTTGTTGGTGTTCTTCAATTACACATTGCCAGACTTCACGGCCCATACATTCCTGAACGGTAAGGCCTTGGTCGAATACTTTGTTGTAGATTTCAATATGTGCGCCGTAGGTATCTGCAATTACCTCATCCATGTCGATAAAAAGAATCATGCCAAAATTTTTACGAAGTACGGAAAATGTATTTTAACAAAAAACAACGAAACACGGATTATCGAAAGATAATTGTCCCAAAACCTCCGGAAAAGGGGTTATTTGGTCGCTGTAATGAGGTAATATCCAAAACTTTGCATGTGCAGGCCCACCAACAAAGCATAGAACGAGCCTTTGAGGTTGTGGAGGCTTTCCTTTTTCAAGGTTCCGGTATTCCACAATTTTTGAAAGATAAAACCGATGATCGCAAAGGGAACGTGCAATACCGAGGGAGCGGCCCGAAACGAAATGTTTACCGCTTCTACCTTGGAAAACCCAACTTCCTTAAGTTGTTCGGTGACCGTTTTGATGGTTCCCAGCTTTTCCAAGTTCCAGTGACCACACAATTTGCGGTAGGCCAAAGCACCACCACCGTGTAATTTCGCGGGCTCTTTTTTGAGAAAGGCATCGGCCACGATCAATTTTTTTCCCGCTTTTAAAATCCGGAAGGCTTCCTTAAAGGATTTTGGACCGTGCCCTGAATGGCAAAAACTTTCCACGGCAACGGCCCCGTCGAACGAATTGGAGGGAAGGGAGGTGTGGTTGAAGTCTTCCTTTAGAATAATGCCCTTGAGCCCTTTCAACAACTTGTTCCCCTCCCTTTGCTGAAATTCCGAAAGGGTAACGCCCAGGGTCGAAAGGGCGGCATGCTGCCTTAGGGCATGCCTCATGGTGCCACCCATGCCGCAGCCCAGGTCGGCCATAAGTGCTTTTTCGGAACCCATTTCCAAACGTTGTAAGACCTGTCGGTTCATTTCGTTGAGCATGGAATCCCGCTTGAAAACGTTGGATTTCCAAAGGGAAAAGTATCCAAAGTGCATATTGTAATCCCTGCTCCAAAAGGCGTAATCCTCAGTAGCCTCGTTGTAAAAATCGGCAATGTCCAATGCATTTTGGGCCAGTTTTGTGCCCGACTGGGTCTTTTGATATGGGAATGTGGTTTGCATGGTTCTTTTTTTAGTTACAGATTCCAAGGAAGTTTCCAGTTTAGGCCTCTCAGGGGCAATGCAGTTTCCTTTAAGGTTTCCTCCTGAGTTTTAACTTCAGTGACGAGGCGCATTCTTATTAACAGCCAAACTAAGGCCCACCCAAGGTCAATTTCATACCATTTCATGGAAAACTTGGCTGAGCTAGGGTGGGAGTGATGGTTATTATGAAATCCTTCACCAAATGATATAAGGCCTAATACCATATCGTTATATCCACTTTCATCGGCACCCTGAATTTCATATCTGGAATAACCAAATTTGTGAGAGGCATATCCAATATACCAGTGCCCCAAGATAATAACCCCGGTACGAAAAAAAGTGGTAATGAGCATGGTGTTGATTCCAAATAAGACAAGTATTAGGAGTGCTAGTCCCAAATAGTGCATATACCATGTTTTGTGCAACCACAGAATAACAGGATCTTCCAAGTCCTTTTTCGGAATGTTGTATTGTCCAATGCTTTTCGGTGAGAATTGTAAATGAAGGTTCCACCAATAATCGGTTCCCAAAGAGTGTTTGTATTGGAAATACCTTGGACAATCATTTCTGTTTTGCCAGTAATCTCGGTAGTAGTGCTGCTTCAGCCAACTTAAAGGACTTCCTAGGCCGGTTAGCACAAATAGGTAAAGGCTTATGCTTCTGAAGGTGCTGGAGGTGCGGTATGACCTATGGATTACCCCTCTGTGAAGGCCTACCGAATGACCGATTCCGACGGTTAGCAGGGTAAGTGCCAATGTCAGTGATGTTACCTCCCAACCAACCGCGGAAAAGTCTATTAGGGCAATTGGTAGTAGCATTAAGTACAGCCAAAGTGTTTTTTTCCATGAAAAGTAGACTGTCCCTGCCGTTGTATTTAATTGATGAGCGTTCATGACTTGTGTATTTAAAACTTTCAGAAAATATTGAAAGATTTGGTTAAATTTTTTTATTTTATCATTTTGAGAACCGACTTGGTCAGCCAATGCTGTTTCTGGTCCACCACTTTGCGGAGCATGCTATCCGCTGTTTCCGCCAAATCGTGCAGAGCCTTGGTCTGTTTGATCAGTTCCCGGGTCTTTGCGCTTCCATCGTCTTTGACGCGGCTGATTTCCTCCAAGGTCTTGATGACCGGTCGTATCTCCCTCCGGCTTCGCTCCTTAGCGATGATCCGGGCCAGTTCCTGTACATCCTTTTCCGTGGAAAAGTATTCCCTGCGCTCTCCAGGCACCAACTCTTTGGTCACAATGCCCCAATCGATCAGTTGCCTCACATTCATACTGGTATTCCCCCGGGAGATTTTAAGTTCTTCCATGATCTCCTCGGTCGCCAAGGGTTTGGTCGATATAAAAAGTAGGGCCTGGATCTGTGCCATGGCCTTGTTGATGCCCCATAAGGTGCCCAGACTCCCCCATGTGCTGATAAACTTTTCTTTAGCGGCCTCGTATTCCATATCGCAAATATATTAATATTTTTAAACTTTCAGTAATTTTTGAAAGTTTATCGTGTTTTTTTTTCGATAAACGGCCCATTCCCCTTAGGGGCCCTATATGATTGGGGCATGGACGGTTATCCGACCTTGAGCAGGCCGGCCCTTTCCAACAGGGCCTCGATTTTGGGTTCACTGCCCCTAAAGCGTTTGTACAGTACCATGGGTTTTTCGGTACCTCCCTTGGAAAGCACATGCTCTTTGAATTGTGCCGCCACCTCTTTATTGAAGATTCCTTTTTCCTTGAAATAGGCAAAGGCATCGGCATCGAGCACCTCGGCCCATTTGTAGCTATAATACCCAGAGGAGTACCCCCCTTGGAAAATATGGGAAAAAGCGGTGCTCATACAGGTTCCCGCGGTTTCTGGGTACAGATTGGTACCCTCGAACGCCTGGGTCTCATGCGCTTTTACATCGGTGATATTCGCTGGATCGGCACCATGCCAGGACATATCGAGCAGGCCAAAGCTCAGTTGCCTCAAGGTGGCCATACCTTCCTGGAAGGTGGCCGACTCCTTGATCTTCCGTACCAATTCCATGGGAATGGGTTCCCCGGTTTCGTAGTGGGAGGCGAACAATTCCAAAGCTTCTTTTTCATAGCACCAATTTTCCATCACCTGACTTGGCAGTTCCACAAAGTCCCAAAACACCGAAGTTCCCGAGAGGCTGGGATAGGTGGTGTTCGCGAGCATGCCGTGCAGCCCGTGCCCGAATTCATGAAATAGCGTGGTAACCTCGTTAAAGGTCAACAGCGAGGGTTTGCTCGGGGTGGATCTTGTGAAATTACAGACGTTGGAGATATGGGGCCGAACATTTTTTCCCCCTTCCCTATACTGCGGTTTGTAGGAAGTCATCCAGGCACCGCCCCGCTTTCCGGGCCTCGGGTGGAAATCCGCATAAAAGAGCGCGACAAAACTCCCCTCCCCATCAAAAACGTTATACGTCTTTACCTCCTCGTGGTACTTGTCCACATCGAAAATCTCCTCAAACCGGAGCCCGAATAATTTTCCGGCCACCTCGAAAACCCCGTCGATTACGTTTTCAAGTTTAAAATAGGGCTTGAGCTTTTCGTCGTCCAGATCGAACAATTGCTGTTTTAATTTTTCGGAGTAGTAACTGCCGTCCCATTTTTCCAAACGGCCTATACCATCCATATCCTTGGCAAAATCCTCCAATTGCTTGAATTCACGTTCCGCCGCGGGTTTGGCCTTTTCCAGGAGTTCGTTCAAAAAGTCCAGCACTTTCCCCGGGGTCTCCGCCATACGCTCTTCCAATACAAAATGGGCATGGGTGGTATACCCCAAAAGATTCGCCCGTTCATGCCGTAGCTGTGCGATGTTCAATACATTTTCTTGGTTGTCAAGTGCGTCGCCGTGAAAGGCCTTGCTCCCGAATGCCCTTGATAGTTCTTTGCGCAGGTCCCTGTTTTTGGCATACTTCATGAAAGGTACATAGCTGGGATAGTCTAGGGTCACCATCCAACCGGAATCCTTTCCTTTTGATCGGGCCAACTGTGCTGCCGCTTCCTTTTCACCTTCCGGGAGACCGTCCAGGTCCGCTTCCTCGGTCAGGTACATTTCGTATTTATTGGTTTCCGCCAATACATTTTCGCCGAACTGCAGTTTGCGCTTGGACAGCTCGGCATCGATCTCCCTCAAACGCTTCTTTTTCTCCTCGGGCAAATTGGCCCCGTTACGGCTAAAATTCTTGTATTTTTTATCGAGCAATGTCTGTTGTTCGATGGATAGGTCCAAAACATCCTTTTGTTCGTAAACCGATTTTACCCTGTGGAACAACGGGGCATTCAAGGTGATGTCGTTGCTGAATTCGGAAAGGAGCGGGGACACTTCTTGGGCGATCTTCTGGATATCCCCATTGGTCTCTGCCGAATTCAGGTTGAAGAACACACTGGAGATCCTATCCAATTCCCGGCCGGCAAATTCCAGGGACTCAATCGTGTTCCCAAAAGTAGGGGACTCCGGATTGTTGGTAATGGCATCGATTTCGGCCCTGGCCCCATCCATGGCCTGGAGGAAGGCCGGTTTGAAATGTTCGCTCTTTATCTTGGAGAAAGGGGCGGTGTCGAACCGGGTCAATAAGGGATTCATATGCGATGTAACTATTTGTTTTGAAATGGAGTATGTTTAGAAAATTTCAGGCAAGGTTGGAAACAAAGCAAACCAAAAACTTTTTCCTATTGTTTACGTTGCATTTCTTCGGCTCCCTTGATCACCTTGTCTTTCAATTCTTCTTTGTACAGAACGATCTTATCGAGCACGCAGGTATCGGAACTACCGATGATCTGCGCGGCGAGGATACCTGCGTTTTTGGCCCCGTTCAGGGCCACGGTCGCTACGGGCACACCTCCCGGCATCTGTAGAATGGACAAAATGGAATCCCAACCGTCGATACTGTTGCTGCTCTTTACGGGGACGCCGATGACCGGTAGCGGGGACATTGAGGCCACCATTCCCGGTAGGTGTGCCGCCCCACCTGCTCCGGCGATAATCACGGAATACCCGTTGGTATGTGCATTTTTGCTGAACTGGAACAGCTTTTCCGGGGTTCGGTGGGCCGATACGATATCGACATCCACCTCAATATCAAATCCTTTTAGAATGTCAATGGCCTCCTGCATTACAGGCAGGTCGCTGGTGCTTCCCATGACTACGGCTACTTTACTCATGCTATTTTTTTAAATTATCTATGATCCAGGTTTTGATTTCCTCGAATTCGAACCTTCCCTTGGACGCGGAGATTACAAATTCATATATGTCTTTCTGGCCAGCCTCAATATCAAGCCCGTCCCGTATCAGAAGTATTTTCATAAAAGCATAGGCCATTCTTTTATTCCCATCCAAGAACGGGTGGTTAATGATAATGCTCTGAAATATGGAGGCCGCTTTTTCTATGGTAGAAGGATATAAATCTTTACCATCGAAAGTCTGAAACGGCCTGTTCAGAGCCGATAACAATAGTTTTTCATCACGAATTCCACTAGACCCGCCCGTTGCCTCCGCTATGATTTTATTGAATTCCTCTGCCCATTTTTTGGAAATCATTCAGCAAGTCTTTTGAAAAGTTCCTTTTCCTTTTCCAGGAGGGTCAAAAGGATACTTCTCATGTTCTTATGTTTGCCGATCAGATCTTCTACCAGAAATATGGCCTCGTCCAAATTATCATCGGGCAACTGATCAATGATTTTTTTAAGTACTTTTTTCTTTTCGATCGCCGTCATAACCACTATGGTTTCCACCAAAATTACGAAATCCTACCTGGAAATCACTTTTATCGTTTCCTTTACCTGCTGCGCCACTTCCCTGGCCCGATCGATATCTTTGTCCACAATGGTCACATGTCCCATTTTACGAAAGGGGCGGGTCTGTTTCTTTCCATAGATATGGGGAGTGACCCCATCCAAACCCATAATGGTCTCCATGTTTTCATAGACCACGTCTCCGGTATGCCCTTCTGAACCTACCAGATTGACCATGATTCCCGCCACTTTGCTATCGGTATTTCCCAGGGGAAGGCCCAATAGGGCCCGTATATGTTGTTCAAATTGGTTGGTATAGCTCGCCTCAATACTATAATGTCCACTGTTATGGGGCCTGGGGGCCACTTCATTGACCAGGATCCGGTCGTCCTGGGTCTGGAACATCTCCACGGCCAATAGGCCAACATGTGCTATTTTCTTCGAGACCTTAAGAGCAATTTCCCTTGCCCTATCGGCCACATGATCGGGTATTCTGGCCGGACAGATGACATATTCCACTTGGTTGGCCTCCGGATGGAACTCCATTTCCACAACGGGATAGGTCTTCACTTCACCATTGGCACTCCTGGCCACGATTACGGCCAGTTCATTTTTAAAGGGCACCATTTCCTCCGCGATGCATTCTCCGGGGGGAAGTCCCTCCAAATCGGCCAATTCCCGGACCACCTTCACTCCCTGCCCGTCGTACCCAAACTGGGCGGCTTTCCAAACGAAGGGAAGGGTGAGCCCCCCATTGGCAACGCTGTCCCCAATTTCACTTTTATAGGCAAAGCGATGAAAATCAGCTGTGGGAATGTCATTGTCGGTATAAAACAACTTTTGCTTGGCCTTGTTCTGGATAATCCGCAATGCCTGGGTCGGTGGATATACCTTGAGGCCCTCATCTTCCAATTTTTCCAGTGCGTCCAGGTTTACGTTTTCGATCTCGATGGTCAGCACGTTGACTTTTTTCCCCAGTTGATAGACCGCATCAAAATCCATAAGGTCTCCTTGGAAAAATTCATTGCTGGCAATTTTGCAGGGGGCTTCGTCCGAAGGGTCCAGTACCTTGGTATGGATATCCCACTTTCGGGTCTCATACAAGAGCATTTTTCCCAATTGTCCCCCCCCAAGGATACCTAGCTTAAAATCGGAAGAAAAGTAGTCCATTGATGCAGTTTTCCGGCTCCATTTTTACAACCATGGCAAAAATACGCCTAAATCTTAAAACCATGGCCATACGCGCCAAAAAGAGAAATCAAAATGGTATATTTACCACCTTTTAAAAAGATCCGTGAATGAAATTGTACAACAAATCTTTTGTTCCCTATTTGTCCGAGGCCGAGATTCGTGCCGCGGTTAAAAAGGTGGCGTACGCCATTGCGGAGGATTACAAGGATGGGATTCCCATCTTTGTGGGAGTGCTCAATGGAGCCTTCATGTTCGTGGCCGACTTTTTAAAAGAATACCAGTACCCGTGTGAGGTCTCTTTCGTAAAGCTCAGTTCGTACCAAGGGCTGACATCAACCGGGATCGTTGAAACCTTGTTGGACCTACCCGATAATGTGGAGGGTAGGAGTGTGATCATCTTGGAGGATATTATCGATACGGGAAGAACCCTCCAGGAACTGGTACACCTGTTTTCCAACAAAAATGTAAAGGAGTTCAAAATTGCCACTTTGTTCTATAAATCCTCGGTCTATAACGGAGAATATACCATTGATTACTTCGGTTTGGAGATTCCGGATAAATTTATTGTGGGTTACGGACTGGATTACAATGAGCTGGGAAGAAATTTAAGAGAAGTATACCAACTAAACCAAGACCAAATGATCAACCTTGTTCTGTTTGGGAAACCAGGTGCCGGAAAAGGCACCCAGGCCCAATTTTTAAAGGAAAAATACAACCTGAAACACATTTCCACCGGAGATGTGTTTCGCTACAATATGGCCAACGATACGGATTTGGGAAAATTGGCCAAATCGTACATCGATCGCGGGGATCTCGTACCGGATGAGGTCACTATTAAAATGCTGCGGGACGAAGTGGACAAAAACCCTGAAGCAAGTGGATTCATCTTCGATGGATTTCCTAGAACGACGGCCCAGGCCGAGGCGCTGGACGTTTTCCTAAAATCCAAGGATATGCATATCAATGCCACGATCGCCCTGGAAGCTGATGACGAAGTATTGATATCGAGGCTCCTGGAACGGGGAAAGGTAAGCGGCCGGACAGATGACCAGGATCGTGATAAGATTCAAAATCGATTTGAGGAATACAACCAAAAAACCGCGCCGTTAAAACAATTCTACGAGAACCAGGGAAAATTCCATAGCGTAAATGGAATAGGACCTATTGACGAAATTACCCTACGTTTGGCCAAGGTGATCGAGGAGCTTTGAAGCACAGGTGCATTTGGCACATTGGATTTTGACCCCAGTTATGGTAGATTTTGATCTTCAACCCAATTTGGAAGGCGATTTGGTTCGGATCGGACCTTTGGTCGAGGAAGATTTTGAAGAATTGTTCCAAGTGGCCTCAGACCCCTTGATATGGGAACAACATCAGAACAAAACCCGATATGCCGAAGAAGAGTTTAGGCAATTCTTCGATGGGGCCATACGATCAAAAGCTGCCTTTGCCATCAAGGATCGTCGCAATGGACAGTTGATCGGAAGTTCAAGATTTAAGGTGGTTGATGAAGGGGATGCCGTTGTGGAGATAGGCTGGTCTTTTTTAGCGAGATCTTTTTGGGGTGGACGATATAACCGGGAGATCAAACGATTGATGGTAAACTATGCCCTAACTTATTTTAGGCGTGTTGTTTTTTATGTCCATCCAAAAAATATCCGTTCGCAGCGCGCCATGGAAAAATTGGGCGCGGAAGCTATGGAATATCCAAATAAGCCCTGGGTTTTGCCCAAGGACAAGGGCATAACCTATTCGATCCATTCGGAACTGGACGTCTGAGGCCATAAACGTCCCATCCGATAGGAATGAAACGCAATGTACAGTATGGTCCAACAACATGGCCGTGAACGGCAAACTACAAACTACAAATCCTGACCAGATATGACCGAAGGCAATTTTGTGGACTACGTTAAGATCTATGCCAAATCTGGAAATGGGGGCAAAGGTTCGGTGCATTTGCACCGGGAAAAATACATCACCAAGGGCGGTCCGGACGGGGGAGATGGCGGCCGTGGTGGCCATATCATCGTTAGGGGCAATAAAAATCTGTGGACCTTGGTCCATTTTAAGTTCAAAAAACATTTCAAAGCGGGCCACGGCGGGCATGGTAGTAAAAACCGAAGTACGGGAGCGGACGGGCAGGACGTGCACATGGAAGTGCCCTTGGGCACCGTGCTGAAGGACGCTGAAACCCAGGACGTACTTTTTGAGATCACCAAGGATGGTGAAGAGAGGGTATTGGTACAGGGCGGAAAAGGAGGGCTGGGAAATTGGCACTTTAAGTCGAGCACAAATCAGACCCCGAGATATGCGCAGCCCGGCATCCCAGGAGAAGAGAGAGAAGTGCTTTTGGAACTCAAAGTACTGGCCGATGTAGGTCTGGTCGGATTTCCGAACGCCGGGAAATCCACGCTACTGTCGGCAATCACTTCCGCCAAGCCAAAAATCGCCGATTACGAATTTACCACCCTAAAGCCCAACCTGGGAATTGTGGAATACCGCGATTTCAAGAGTTTTGTTATGGCCGATATTCCGGGGATCATTGAGGGCGCGGCAGAGGGCAAAGGACTGGGACACTATTTTTTGCGGCATATTGAACGGAACGCTACCTTGCTTTTTCTAATACCGGCAGACAGCAACGACATCAGCAGGGAGTATGAAATTTTGTTGGACGAACTCCGTCGTTACAACCCGGAGCTGTTGGACAAAGACCGTTTGGTGGCCATCTCCAAAAGCGATATGCTCGATGGGGAGCTTATGGACGAAATACGCATCGAATTGGACAAAGACCTAGCGGACGTCCCCTATATGTTCATTTCCTCCGTGTCGCAAACGGGCATCACGGAACTCAAGGACCACCTTTGGAAAATGATCGATCAGACCGACGAAACGGCGGGATAGTTTGGACATGATCTACGATCCATGGCCCTGGACTTCACCGAATAGGGCCGTCATTTAACTAAACACCGTTCACCACGGCAATCCTACCGTTGGTCATAATGTTGTTCCCAACCCAGGTTCCCGAGGCTACTTTTACATCAAATTAGGGCCCAATGACCCCGAGCGGGCACAAACCGAACAAAAGGTGAACATGATGATAACATTGGCTAAAATTGCTCTGGCGCTGATCTTGGGAATTCTGATCTAGACCACGACAAACGAAAAACTCCGAACCTGTTAAATTCCACTACATTTGAAAGTATTAAAACGCTGGTATGGACGACCTCTTGGAAAGATATAAATGGAGTATTGCCTTTTGGGCGGTCCAACTGATCGGCTGGGGAGGCATTACCTACATCGGCTACTTGTTCACTCCCAACCTGGAGGGTTTCAAACAAACCAGCTTTTTCCTTTTTTCGCTTTGGGCTGGCCTTGCCATTGGCTTGACCTGTACCGGATTGCTCAGGGCCTATTTAAAGCGGAATATCCTGCTCGACCGTTTTGACTCCAAACAGCTTTGGAAAATTTTGGCGGCCATAGTGGTGGGGGGACTTGTGTATGGAGGACTTAGTTATGGTTCCGGTTTTTTGATACGATTTGCAGACCTTGAAAAAGATAAGGTTCCTGATATATACAAGGAGTTCGGCATAGGGTATATCTTGTTCAACTCGTTCATTATCGTTACGGTATGGACGCTGCTCTATATGTCGGTCAAGGCGGTGTTTAAATTGAATGCCGACCGGCTGGAACGTGCGGAACTCAATGCGACCTTGCGACAGGCGCAGTTGAATACGCTCAAAGGACAGATCAATCCCCACTTCATGTTCAATAGCTTGAACAATATCCGGGGTTTGATGCTCGAGGATGTGGACAAATCCAGGGAAATGTTGACCAAGCTTTCCGAAATGCTACGGTATTCATTGACCAAAAGCGATAGCAATGCAATTGCCCTTGAGGAAGAATTGGAAATGGTCGATCACTACATTGCCCTTTCCAAGATCCAGCTGGAGAACAGGTTGGAGTACAGAAAGGAAGTTGATGCGGACACGCTGTCCATTTCCATTCCACCGATGATCATCCAACTTTTGATCGAGAATGCCACAAAGCACGGTATTTCCAATTTGAAGGAAGGCGGTATGATTGTTCTAAAAGCGCGGAAGGTCGGTGCCGAACTCTGTATTACCGTCACCAATACGGGCAAGCTCCAAATTGCGAAGGATTCGACGCGATTGGGATTGAAGAACATTCGGCAGCGCTTGCGCTTGTTGTATGGAGATAGGGCCACTTTTTCCTTGGAGGAGGAGGGGGGCGAAGTAGTTACGAATGTTAAAATTCCATTGACATGGGTACAATAACCGCAGCAATTGTAGAAGATTCCCGATTGGCCCGAAACGAGCTAAAGGAACTATTGAAAAAACATCCGGAAATCGGGCTTATTGGGGAGGCCGAAAACGTGGACAGCGGGGTACGGTTGATTCAGGCCAACAGACCGGATCTTTTGTTTTTGGACATCAATATGCCCGAAAAAGACGGTTTTGAATTATTGGAAATGCTCGATGAGGTGCCCATTACGATCTTCACCACGGCCTATGATGAGTACGCGATCAAGTCCTTTGAGTACAATGCACTCGATTATCTGTTGAAGCCCATTAGCAGCAAGCGCTTTGCCCTGGCGGTCGAAAAGGTGAAACTGCAATTGGCCGATGTCACGAATCCATCACACGGACCTGCGGAGGGATTGACGGATAATAGCCAGATATTCATCAAGGACAGGGAAAAATGCTGGTTGGTCAAAATAGGGGACATTTCCCATTTTGAAATCGTAGGGAACTATACCCGGGTCTTTTTTAGGGACCAGAGCCCTCTGTTGTACAAATCGCTCAACCAGGTGGAGGAAAAACTGCCCGGGCAACACTTCTTCCGGGCGAACCGGCAGCAGATCATCAATACGAACTACATTCAAAATGTGGTGCCTTGGTTCAATGGAAAATTAAAGCTCACTATGCAGAACGGTGATGAGGTCGAGGTTTCCCGAAGGCAATCGTACCTGTTCAAGGACCGGATGAGCCTATAGCAAAAAAGGTTCCGGCATATGCGGAACCCTTTCTGCTTTGAATCTATGCTGCTAAGGCTGTAGCAGCTCGCTATACTTGTCTTTGTAGCCGAACAGTACGGCTATGTTCAATACCAATAAAATGATGGCACCAGCTATGCTTCCAGGCTCCAGGGTCGCATGAAACATAACGGCGATCACCGATACGCTCATCAAGATCACTGCCATCAGGGCCCCATACTTGTTCAAAAGTAGGGCCGCACCGGAAGCGATTTCGACCAAGGCCACCAAATAGATGACTTTGGCGGCCATCAGGCCCCCCATGAAGTTCATCCCGCCCTCGGACATCTCCCCATAGGGGATAAAATGAAGAAATTTGTTAAGCCCAAAAACGAGTACAAAAAGTCCTAAAAGTATCCTTAGGACCATAAAAACTTTAGAATTCATAATTGTTGGTTTAATTGGTTAACTACTTAAATGTAAACATAAAATGAATTCAAAGTACGCGAATTCCCAATTTTAACTTTCGAAACCACAACGGAATAGAGGGCGTTCTTGGCATCTCCTATGGCCAGTGCCGCTCCATGGATGGTGGTATTGATCGGTTGGGATTTGACACCGAACAGTCCGCTGGGGGATTACCGCCCATGGTCCACCAAGACCCGCATTCCTTCACTGCGGCTGCTGAACTCAGGGGCATACATGCTTTGGATGCTGGTGATTCCGTTGCTGAAATTTCCCGCATTGTTGATTCGCAGGTCATATTCGAAAACATACACTCCCTTGGGCAGGTAATCGAAAAAGAAATTGGTGCTGGCGTCCTTCGTACTTTCGTAATAGCCCAGTCCATCCTGCCATTTGTACCGGGAAATAACGTTGATGGGCTCCAAACCGGCGGCCCTCATGTCTTTCATATGCACAAATTCCATGGGCCGATCCGAACGGAGTTCTATGCGTACGCGCAATAGGTCGCCCACCTTCAATTGGGTCTGGTCCGTAATTTCGGAAATTTCCTCTCCAGTGTCCGTGTTCTTTCTTAGGAAGAGCTTTTTCTTCAGTTGTAGGGGCGTTTTTGCCGATGTGATCTTGTCCAGGTCTTCGAAGTACTGCCAGTATAGAGCTCCCCAAGCAATACCCTTCCCTTTTTTAGTAAGCTGAACCTCAGCCATGTTGGATTGCACTTCGGCCCCGTTCCAAGCGGTTTTGTAGTAACCTGTTCCAGCTTCGACCTTTACGTTTTCCAGTTGGGACGGTTCCACTTTTTTTCCACCCATCCAAACGTCCACGGCATCGGTAACCGAAAGCCAGTCACTCCCTTGGAGCAATAGTGCGTAAACGGCTTCGGTAGTTGCCCTTGTGGTCTTCCATTGGTTGGTCTGTTTGTTCTTCAGCAACCAGATTTTGAGGTTGTCGACCATTTCGGTATCCTTTTCGATCTCCGAGAAGGCCTCTATCAACAGGGCCTGGGTCTCGACCGGGGCCCGGTACCAATACCAGGAAGGAGTGTTTGCCTTCCAATACGTACCCAGTTCCTCGGAAGTAATACTATTTTCTTTTAAGGCCTTTACTATCTTGTCGGAGGTTTTGGAGTCCCCCTGACGGTGCAGGATCAGGGCCAACATGCCCTGTGAATACAGGCCTTTCTTCATCCAGTACTTTCTCGCCAATCCCAGATAGTATGCCTTGATTTCGTCCGCTTTTTTTAATGTTTCGATGTCCTGGAAAAAGCTGCGCATATAGAGGTAATGGATCTGCTTTGTGCTCAAATGATCGTTAGCGAGGTTCGTGCTACCCTTTTTCATCCGCTCGTATTCCTCCACAAATTCCCGGTCCAAATAAGCGATCGCTTTTTTGAGCATGCCGTCATCATTTTGAACCGGGGCATTCTTGGTAACTCCAAGTTTCTTTAGATGCCCCACCCCTGTAACGATATGCTGTGTAATGTACCTGTTGTCGGGGCCTCCGTTGAACCAGGCCCAGGCCCCGTTTGATTTTTGGTTGTTCTTCAATTTGCGCAGGGCACTGGCCTGCTCGTTGCGCATCTTGTCGAGATTGAACAGGAGCGCGATCCTTTTTTTCTGCTCGGCCTCGGATCGGGCATCCCGTAGCCATGGGGTTTCCTGGATCAACAGCGATTTGAGTTCTTGGTTCTTTTCCAAGTTGCTCAACAGCGCATCGGAATTCCGCCATTGGTCAAAGACTTCCCGAATCCTTGGATTGCTATGGGCAATATGGCTGGCCAGGGTGTTCGCGTAATACCTGGCGAAGGTCTGTTCGTTGCAGTCGTACGGATATTCCATCAAATAGGGCAGGGCCTGGACCGCATACCATGCCGGGTTTGAGGTCATTTCCAGCGTAAGCTTATGGTGCTTTAGGGTCGGCGAACCGTTGCTTTTCAATCGGTCCAGGACAAAGGTCCTGGTCTGGTCGCTACGGATCCACATCGGTAGGGTCTCCGTGACCAACATGCGATTGGTCAGTACCGGGAGCACATTTTGTTCCCCGTCGCTGAAATCGCCGGTTTTGGCCACCACCTTATATTGGACGGCTTGGATGCCCTCCGGAATTTTCAAAAGCCAGGCTACTTCCGCATTTCCCATGGAATCGATTTCAAATCCTATCGTACCGATGGACTTATCGTCTGAGGGGACGGACACCAACAACTTTGACGAGATATCCTTCCCTGTCAGTGCATCGACCAGCTCCAATTGGGCCTGTCCGGAAAGGTTTTTGTCGGTCAGGTTGGCAATTTTACTGCTGATCCGGATCCCATCGCCCTCCCGCAAAAACCGGGGGGCATTGGGGATGACCATCAACTCTTTTTGGGTCACGGTCTGCAGGCTGGTATGGGCATGCTGTAGGCCTGGGGTGTGGGCCAACAATTGGAGGTTCCATTGGGTCAGTGCTTCCGGAGTGGAAAAACTAAAGGAAACATTGCCTTCCCGATCCGTGGACAGATGCGGAAGGAAAAAGGCCGTTTCCTGAAGGTTTTTCCGGATGGGCACATCCTTGAACGGGTCCTCTCCATCCTTGTTTTCCGTCCCCTGATCTGCTTCGGGGGCCCGGTTTGATCGGCCCATGGGTTGTTTGTCCAAGTCCCCCCCGTTTTGGGCTTCCATTGCTGGCGGAGGCGCAGTAGTGAAGCTAACGGATTCCTCAAGTTCGGCCCCATCCGCAACGGCCCCCATGGCCACGTCTCCTTTTTTCATTTTGGAAACTGTATGTTCCCTATACATGCCCAACCGGTTTCCACGTCCAAAATGCAGCCCGAACCAATCGAACGAATCAAAATACTGCGGTTCATGGCCATCCCCCTTATTATCGGCCTGGTGTACCCTGAACGCAGCGGTCCCAAAGCTGTTCCGTCCGTCGGTGTGCATCCGGGAATAGTAGTGGGGTCTGTAAACGGGATCGAAGCTCCAATAATGGCCACGGAACGCGTCCAAAGAGGCATCGTACATGCCGGCCAACAATTCAGCGGCCACTTTGTCACCCTTGGGTCCCTTCACCTTGAAAGTCCATGTTTCGTCCGTACCGGGCTGCAGTTTGTCCCGGAAGGTAATGGTTTCGATTTCCAGAGCTGTAACGGGGTAGGGTACCGATATGTCCATTGACCCGGCAAGTAGGGAATTATAGGCCGAAAAGCTATAGTTCACGACAAATCCACCCAAATCGTCCTTGGAAATTGGTATACTGAAACTTTTCGAATTGTTGTGCAATTCGATCAAACGGGTATCCACAATTTTTCCTTCTTTCTCCACGAATACGGTAACGGTCAGGTTTTTGGCGCTGCTCAACAGGGTCACCTTTACCTTATCGCCTACCCGGTAGGTCTCGCGATCCGTTTTTATTTGGAACAACCGCTTGTCGGCCAATTTCTTGTCGTTGTGGCTGAACAAAGTGACCTGGGCGATATCTTTTACCTCCTGCCCGAACTTGTCCTTGGCATCGAGTTCGATGACATAGGCCCCTGAGGCCCATTTTTTGGAACCCTTCAAGACAATTTCGGTAGCTTTTCCGGTATCAAAGCCGGCCTCCCATACCAACGCCCCCTTTTCCCATTTGCTGGTGTCGTGTTCGTTCCCATAGGCATCGTGGGGGAAAAGCGTGTTGAACTCGCTCTTACCAAATCCTTCATAGTCCGGTGCGGTCCATGGGCGTTGGCGCAATACGGTTTCCGGGGCTTTTAGTTTGTACAGTTTCAACCTCCCTTGTGTCGGAACGAACTGCCCGTTGAGATTGGTCGTCGACAGGCTAAACTTGTTGTCCGCCCTGTCCTTGTCCAAAAGATGGGGCACCTGGATATTGGCCGTCAAAGTGTGATAACCGACCCGAACCGTGGTGGTGGTGCTACGCGTCTCCCCATTGATGTCGGTCACCTCGGTGGTCACCTCATAATTAAAGGTCGGCAGGTCTTCTTGGGAAGAGCTGTTGTCCGGAATCGCACTGAAATGGATTTCGTAGGTCCCGGACGCGTCCGTGGTGGTCTCCCCATAGGCTATTTCCTGCGGTTCGATATGATGGTATGGGCGGGACCAATAGTACCATCTCGGAAAATAGACCACCCTGCGCACCCTATAGCGTACCTTGGCCTGGGTGATATTGCTGCCGGCATATGCCCTGGCCCTGCCTTGTATGGTAATGGTGTCGTTCACCTTAAAGGTTCCGGTGACGGGCTCGAAGGAAGTTTCGAATTTGGGCCGTTTGTATTCCTCCACGGAAAGCGGGACACTTCCACTTAGGGCGATTTTTTTTGAGCTTGCCTCCAAGGTAAAGTTCCCGGTCAGCCCGTTGTTCGGAAGGATGAATTCTCCCGAAAAGGAGCCGTATCCATTGGTCCTGTATTCCCCTTGGGCCACTTGCTGGTAGTTTACGTCTTTCAATACCACGGTCACCATGGTGTTTTCCAAAATTGAGGAGGTGCCTTGGTCCCTTTTTATCGCAATTCCCTTAAAATAAAGGGGTTGTCCCGGACGATAAATACTTCTGTCGGTAAAAAGAAAAGCGGTGTGGTCCGCATCCGGGGCGCGGTCATCGTATTTTTGATTGATATAGAACGTTCCGAAATGCGCCGTATCCCGCAAATTGGAAACCGTAACGGTCACATTGTTCCACCCCTGGTCGGACAAGGGGATATGTACCGACCCATTTTTATCGGAGACCAAAGTCTCGGAATGGAACCTCCCATCATAGTTCTTTTGGTATCGCAATTGCAACGATGCCCCCGGGATGGGTTTGCCATGGTGCCTATCGATGACCTGGAAGTGGTGGTGGGCCGGGGTGCGGGTCTCCAATAAGGCCATATCCGTCACCTGGACCGGGCTGAATGCAAAGGTCTCACCACCCCCTTGTTTTGGTAAGGCCAGGACGATGTATTGCCCGTTTTCCAAAGGGGGCAACAAAACCTCCGTGCTGTGGTTTTGATGGTCCTTTTCGTTTTTGACCCTAGCCTCCCATTGTTTGGTGGTGGGAAGTTTTTTAATAAAGGCCAACTGTTTGGGCATCGGGTAGAGCTCCTGAAGTTTTTTAAGCTGGCCCTGGGTAATCCGATGCGCGCTGAGCTGTAGCTGGTCATGGTTCTTATAGTGCACCAATATGCGGGAAGGGGTATTGATGGGGATATGCCGCTCGGTGGTCAAGCGGAGGCTTTTGGAAAGAATTTGCGACTTCAGGGCCATACACTTTTCCGAACCGCGGGTATGGGGCCGGTTCGAAATTACGGTATCACATATGGTCAGCGCCTCCTGGAGCTTCCACCGTACGCCCTCCCTGGTCCCCGGGCTGTAAGAACTGCCCTGCTGGAACAATACATTGGCAATTTCGTACTGGTACAGACTTGCCGTGGCATTTCCTGGACGGGCTTGCATAGAGTTTTCCAAAACTTCCAGAAACTGCGCATCCTTGTTGCTGAAAACCGCATTTTGGTGGATAAACTTCAGGCGTTCGATATCTACCTCGACAAATGCACTGGGGTCCGCATCGGGCAAATGGCCCAAAAGGAGTTTTTGGTACAGCCCCAGCGCCTTGGCCTGTAAAGAGGTGGTGTCGGTCGTGTGTATTTCCAGCGACACAAAGGAATTCGCTTCACAGAGCAGTTCGGGTGAATCGATCTCAAATTTATCCGCTGGTCTGGTGATGTTGTTCTCACTGGTCTTGTAGAACTGAAGTGCGGTATGGGCCAATAGGTCAAAGAGCGACGGGCGGTATGTCTCAGATTCCTCTTGTTTGTGCAGGATGGCATCAAATTCGGAAACGGAGATCTCATGGAGGACATTTTCACTTTCCAACGATCGATCGAAATGTAGGCCTATTTCCGTGAAAAGGGTCGCAAGGTCCCAGGTACGAAAGTCATTGCTATCCACCTTGGCGGTGGTCTTGCTGCGGTCGTAAAACTGATATCGATGTTGTTGGAAGAACTGCCAATAGAGGTTGGCCAAATAACTTTCTAGGACATTTTTGGTCGGAAACCCTGCGTTTTCTATTTCAGTCTTAAATTCATCGACGATCTTTAATTGTGCATCCTCTTCCAAGACCATGGCATACTTGGAGGCATATAGGAGGGACTTTACGACCTGGGACGTGTTTTTCTCCTTTTTTGCCTTTTCGGAAATATGCTGTACCACTTCCAGGGCCGATTTTGTAAGGGATTCGTTTTCAAGTTTTTGAACTTTTTTCCATAGGGGTTTGTACGGATCGTCTTTCTCTTGCGCCGGCGCCATATTTGAAAATAGGAGTATGGACAATAGGATGGATAGCTTCTTCATAGTACAAAATTACAGAACAAATATCGGTCCGTTTTTAGGTAGGCGCAATTATAAATGAGGGAAAGGGAGTTCTGGTTGAGGGATGTGGGCGGTCTTGGCCCGTTTGGGACCTGACAGCCTACAGACTTTTTAGCAGGCCCCCATCGATCGGGATCTGGGTACCCGTGATATAGGCGGCCTGCCGGGAAGCCAAAAAAGCGACCAAATACCCATATTCATTGGGGTCGCCGATGCGCTTGACGGGGACACGGGCCTCCATGTCCGCACGCACTTCGGTAGCGGGAATGCCCAGCTGTTCCGCTTTTTTTGTATTGAGCTGTGCGATGCGTTCCGTATCAAAATACCCGGTAAGCACGCTGTTGACAGTTATCTGGTGCCGCGCCACATCGGTGGCAAGTGTTTTTGCCCAGGTGACCACGGCCGCCCTTATGGAGTTCGATAGGGCCAAATAGGACAGGGGCTCCTTCACGGAAACGGAGGTCACATTGATGATCCGTCCCCATTGTTGTCGTACCATGTGTTCCAAAGCCAGTTCGGTGGTAAGCACGACACTTTTAAACAGCAGGTCAAAGGCATCTTGGTAATCGGCCACATTGACCTCCATGGCGCTACCGGCTTTGGGGCCTTGGGTATTGTTTACCAGGATATCCACTGTATGATCCGCAAAATAGCCCGAGATCTTTTTTTTGAAGGCCCCGAAATCGGTAAAATCGACCACTAGGTACCCATGTTTTTGCCCTTCACCTGTGGGCAGGGCCGAAACCAGGGCCTGGAGTTTATCTTCACTGCGCGACATTAAGGTGATGCTGGCACCGCTTTCGGCCAATTGTTGGGCAATGGCCTTCCCAATACCGCCGCTACTTCCACCGACCAATGCTTTTTTTCCTTTCAGCGAGATATTCATTTCCGTAGTGGTTAAAGGTTAAAATTTATTTGTATTCTTCCCGAGTCGGACTAAAAACATCCATAAGCTTGCATGGAGTCAAGGCTTTTCCACTGTGTTTTTTATGGGGGGCAATGACCACCAAATCGCCCGGATGATATGTCCGGGTTTCCCCGTCCACGGTAAATTCAAAGATTCCCTCCAAAACCTGCATCAGCTGTTCGTTCATATGGGAATGTTCCGGGACAACGGCACCTTCGGTTACTTCCCAAAAGGCGATGCTCATGTTTTCGGTATGGACCAGTTTACCGTGATAGCCGGGCATGATCTCTTTGGAGGGAAGGGTGGATAGGTTTAGTCGCATCATTTCTGGTTTACCAAGCAAGATAACCATAATCGGTCGTTTTTTTCGGTGTTTGCACCGGACTTTTCAATTCCTATCTTTACCCCATAAATACAGCTTCATGAAAATTCATTTTATCGCCATTGGAGGGAGCGCCATGCACAATTTGGCCCTGGCACTTCACTTTAAGGGTTACACCGTTGCCGGGAGCGATGATGTCATTTTTGAACCCTCCGCCGGTCGATTGGCCGCAAAGGGGCTCCTGCCCCCCGAGTTTGGTTGGTACCCGGAGAAGGTCCATGCCGGTTTGGATGCCGTGATCCTGGGCATGCACGCCAAACCCGATAATCCGGAACTGTTGAAGGCGCAGCAATTGGGCCTCAAGATATATTCCTATCCCGAATTCCTGTATGAACAATCAAAAAACAAAACGCGGGTAGTCATCGGGGGCAGCCACGGAAAGACGACCATCACCTCGATGATCCTGCATGTGCTGAACTACCACAACAGGAATGTCGATTACATGGTGGGGGCGCAACTTGAGGGTTTCGACCGAATGGTGCACCTGACAGAGGAAAACGACTTCATGGTGCTCGAAGGGGATGAGTACTTATCTTCCCCGATCGACAGAAGGCCCAAATTTCATTTGTACAGGCCCAATATTGCCTTGTTGAGCGGGATTGCCTGGGACCACATCAACGTGTTTCCCACTTTTGGGAACTATGTCGAGCAGTTCCAAATTTTTGTAGACGGGATCGTGGAGGGCGGAAGCATTACTTACAATGAGGAAGACCCCGAGGTGAAAAAAGTGGTGGAAGCTTCCGGGAACGCTATCCGAAAATTGCCCTATCGTACACCTCCCTATAGCGTGAAGGACGGGCAGACCCTTTTGGAGACGCCGGAAGGGCCCATGCCCATTGAGGTTTTTGGTAGGCACAACCTGAACAACCTGGCCGGGGCAAAGTGGATCTGCCAGCATATGGGGGTCGATGAGGATGACTTTTATGAAGCCATCTCCACTTTCAAAGGGGCATCGAAACGACTGGAAAAAATAGCGGAGGCGGGCCAAAGGGTGGTTTATAAGGATTTTGCGCATTCCCCTAGCAAGGTGGCCGCGACCACCCAAGCAGTGAAGGAGCAGTACCCCGATAGAAAGGTCATCGCCTGTCTGGAACTGCACACCTACAGCAGTTTTAACGCGGAGTTCTTAAAGGAGTACCGGGGAGCCCTCGACAGCGCAGATCGGGCGGTGGTTTTTTACTTGCCCGAATCGGTGAAGATCAAAAGGCTGGACGCGGTAACATCCGAACAGATTTCCCAGGCTTTTGGGCGCAACGACCTGGAAATCTTCACGAATGCCGAGGCGTTCAGGGATTTTGTCCTTGGACAGGACCTCGATGGCACTGCTCTGCTGTTGATGAGTTCAGGGAATTACGGGGGATTGGACCTGAAAGCTTTGAAACAGCGGGTCGAAGGCTGATCTTGTGCCATATTGCTGAAAATATGTCAGCAAAGCAACGGTCGGAACGCCTTTTGAACATGGATTTGCATGTTTGCGAACAGGCCGTACCGTTTTCTAAAATTGTTGCACAACTACTGTGTACGGAAAATCTCCGTGCTTTTGGTCGCCTTTATGTTGGGGATGTCGAACGTGATCTTGGAGGAGACTCGTATGGTCAATGATACCCGGGAGCATATTGAGCAACAGGAAATCGTCCCCGATGATGATCTTCTGGACGCGGCCTATTACGAAGAGGCTTTCTGAGGTCCTGTTTTTAAATTTGCCCTTTATTTTTCCCAATCGGCAACCGGGCCCTTAAAGCCCTATTCTCCGGGCGTTTTTTGAACTGCAGCATATTTTTTTTAAAACTTTAGCTGTTTTAACTTAATACTGCACGCATTTTATCTCGGTTTCGCAGCTGTTTTATCTTGGAAATGCACGTGTTTTGTTATGGAGGGGCATGCGTTTCGCTGATTGCCCCCGGAGGGATGCCTACTTTGGAACAATTCCCCGTCGATTCTCATGGTCGTTGGGGTCGATCTCGGGGGTTCATGACCGGTCCCGGGCATTTTCGTGCTTTGCAAAAATACCTTCGATAAAACCCGTAACGTCCTTTTTCTGGCTTTCTATGAGTGCCTGTTTTGCCAGTTCCCGGTCTTTTTTCACTTTGTCCTGGGAGAGTTTGAACTTCCCTTCCCATTGGGTGAGCTCAATTTCAAACCCCACTATGTAATCCACCAAGCTGTCCATTCTGGCATCGTCCGGGGAAAGCACGTATTTTGGGTTTTCCCCTTCGAGAAAAGAGGTCATCCGCACCATGGTCCGTTTCACCGAATCCTTGTCCTTCAAAAGCCGTACCCTTCCCTGAAGATGGGCAAAAATATAGTTCCATGTCGGGAACTGTCTTGTGCTGTACACCGAAGGGGAGATATAACAATCGGGGCCATAGAAAACCGCAGTGGCGGGGGCACCTTCGGTCAGCGTGGCGACTTGGGGGTTGTACCGATCGATATGGGCCACCAGTTTTCCAAATTTGCTCCCATCCGCCTCGTAGACCATGGGAATATGCGTAATTAGAGGTGCATGGCCCTTGACCGTTACCAAGGTTCCGAAAGGATAGTTTTTTACTACCTCGACAACGTTTTTAAAAGCACTTTCCTGATGATGTTTGGGAGGATATTCCATAGGGTTTCAAAGAAAATTAAAAATGGAAGGGGCATACCGCAATGCCCCAAATGGCCTTAATTGGTGATTTGACCGTACATACGGCTTCCGCCCCAAAAGCTTCCCAAAAGGTCGTGTCACCAAAAATCGATTTCATGGGCAAAGTGGAATTCAGAAAAGTAAATTTACAACATATGGGGCACATCTTATTTTTAAAGCGTTTCATTCCATACCAAGCAACAATTACTTATTTTTAAGGGATGCAAGAAAAACCGACCTCATTTTCCATTAAGAACTGGTCCGATGGTGACAGGCCCAGGGAAAAGCTGCTGCAGAAAGGAAAATCCACCCTTTCCGATGCCGAGCTCGTCGCCATACTTATCGGTTCCGGCAGCAGGGGCGAAAGTGCCGTTGAGCTCTCCAAGAAAATTTTGGCATCGGTAAAGAACAACCTGAACGAACTGGGCAAGCTGTCCATTCGACAGTTGATGCAGTTTAAGGGTATTGGTGAGGCCAAGGCCATCGCAATTGCCGCGGCACTGGAGATAGGGCGGCGCAAGCGGGGAGAAGATGCCCTTAAGGTCGAAAAGATCAATTGCAGTCGGGATGCCTTCGACCTGTTGCGACCCGGAATGGGCGATCTGCAGCACGAGGAGTTCTGGATACTTTACCTCAACAACGCCAATAAGGTGCTGCTCACCTCGCAATTGAGCAAAGGCGGCCTTACGGGGACCCTGGTCGATGTGCGCATCGCCATGAGGCAAGCCTTGGAACTGGGTGCCGTGGCCATGATCTTGGCCCATAACCATCCTTCGGGGACCTTAAGGCCCAGCAGGGCCGACAAGGAAGTGACCCGCAGGTTGCAATTGGCGGCTAAAGCACTCGATATAAAAGTTTTGGATCATTTGATCGTTACCCAAAAGGATTACTTTAGTTTTGCCGACAATAAAGTGCTATGAGCGGGAAGATGGTAGCTGTGGACTTTTTGGAATCTAGAAATTACTAATAGGAACTTTCAACGGTTATGTTACTTATCTATACCCATAAGATCACCCCTCGCTTCAGTTTTGTGATGAAGCAGTTGTTTACCAGAATTTTGGGTATCGAGATTACCTTCGCTACCCAGGTCGAGGACTTTATAAAGCATACCGGCCCCAAGATCACCTATACCAAGCAACCTCTCCAAAATGAGTTTTTTGTTCGGAGCAACGACCTATTGTTCGAGCAGGGCATTAACGATATTCAGATCAACATCAGCGATTGGGACGGGATACCGTGTTTTTTCTTTGCCGGGGAGCGCAGTGCCGTTCCCTTTGATATTTTTTCGGCCAGTTTTTACCTCTTGAGCCGCTATGAGGAGTACCTGCCACATGTCAAGGACATTCACGGGAGATTTCCGCCAAGGGAGAGCATGGCCTACAAGAACAATTTTTTGAAGATTCCCGTGGTGGATCTTTGGGCCTTCAAGCTGCTGGAAGAGTTAAAGCGGCGTTTTCCCGATATACAGGACAATCGTAGGAGTTACAGCTATACCTCGATCATCGATGTCACCACATCGCACTGTTTTGCCTATAGGGGATTTTTAAGGGGCGCCGCCGGCCTTTTTGCCGATCTGTTCACTTTTAGGCTCGGGCGGGTAGGGCAACGGATCGGGGTCTGGTTCGATCCCAAGAAGGACCCGTACGACAATTTCCAACAGTTGATCGCACTGCACAAAAAATACCGGGTGCGCAACAAGTTCTTTTTTCAGTTTGCGGACTATTCCACCTATGACAAAAATGTATCGCCGAACAGCAATCGGTTCAAGTTTTTGATCAAATCCATTGCAGATTACAGTATGGTCTCCCTTGCCGCCTCGTATAGCTCGTTCCAGGATATAGAGCTCCTGAAAAAGGAACGGAAGCGATTGGCCAATGTCATAAACAGGCCGGTCAATTTTTCGCGTATGCGCTACAATCGGGTCGATGTTCCCCAGACCTACAGAAATTTGATCGAAGCGGAGTTTACCGATGATTACACCATGGGCTATACCCATGAAACCGGTTTTAGGGCAGGTACCTGTACCCCTTTTCATTTTTACGACATCAATCTTGAAATACAACAGCCCATTCGGCTCCACCCTTTCGCCGTACACGATTATGCTTTCGCCAATGTTAGAAACAAAGAGGAGATCTTGGACAGGGTGGCCGCTTTGTATCGGCAGGTAAAGCGGGTCAATGGGGAGTTTATCACCGTGTTTTCAAACGAGCTCTTGGGGGGCAAGCAAAAAGTGGACTGGATGGACCTGTATCAAACCCTAATACGAAAGCACCATGTTTAGGGAAATAGTCACCGACGTGTTCTTTGACCTGGACCATACCCTTTGGGACTTTGAAAGGAATTCGGCCCTGACCTTTGAGAGGATACTGGCCGAAAACGGGATAGGTGTGGACCTAATGGACTTTTTGACGGTGTACGTTCCGGCCAACTATGCCTTTTGGAAGCTTTACCGAGAGGAAAAGATCACAAAGGAAGAATTGCGGTACCAGCGCCTAAGATCGGTTTTTGACGAACTGGGGCATCCGATCTCCGATGAGACCATTTACCTGTTGTCCGATGAATATATTGCCCATTTGTCTTCCTTCAACCACCTTTTTCCGGGTACCGTGGAAATTTTGGAGTACCTGAGGCCCAAGTACCGGCTTCATATCATTACCAACGGATTTCAGGAGATCCAAGACCGAAAGCTAAAAAATGCGAACATCCATGGGTACTTCGAACAGGTAATAAATTCGGAAATGGCGGGAGTGAAAAAACCCGATCCGATGATTTTTGAACTGGCCCTGGAACGGGCAAAGACCGCCCCGGACCGATCGATCATGATCGGAGATAGTTTGGAAGCCGATATCCAGGGCGCACAAGCTGTTGGCCTGCATGTTTTGCATTTCAACTCCGATAATGGACCGATGCACGATTTTTGCCATATGATTCATGGCCTAGGTGAAATAAAAACCTTTTTGTAGAGTTATTATAGAAGCAATGATCTTGCACTATAAAATGCGTATACAAAGGTTTTGTAAATGAAGGAAATCCTAAAACTGGCAATGGTGTGCCTGGTACTTGCGCCCACCTTATCTTCCTGTATCGAGGACCAGGATTTTGATCAGTACGATGCACTGGCACTGGAACCGGTCATGGAGGCCAGCATTCTTTATGTTGAGGCCCCTGAACGGATAATCAATCTTGTTACGGGGGGTACCAATTTTTTTAGCCAAGACTTTAATTTCGACGCTTTCAGCTCCAATATTTTTTCGGAACGGGTGATCGAGGGGACCGTGACCTATGAGGTGGACAATACCACGAGCAAGGAGCTAGAGATTACGGTGCAGTTTTTGGACGCGGGCGACAATGTGCTGGATACCGAAATGTTCACGGTACAACCGGCCACTACACCCACTTTGGAACGTGAGATTTTTTACGGTCCGGGCGGACGCAGCATAGATATCGTAAGAAATACTTCAAGCTTTCGGGTAAGTGCCTTGAATTTGGGTGACAACACCAGCACCTCCAGCCTTCCCGATCCAATGGTCACGCTAAAATCCAGTGGTAAATTCAGAGTCAGGGTCAAATGAGAAAACGCACGGTACTTGTTTTGGCCTTGTTGTGGGCAGGCTTTTATATGTTTGGACAGAACAAACAACTGCTGTACGATTTTACCGAGATTCCGCAATCTTTGATGGTCAATCCCGGGGTGCGGACCGATTTTAAATGGTATAGCGGTATCCCGGCCCTATCCGGAATATCCGTTCAGGGAGGGTCAAGCGGTCTTTCGGTCAACGATATTTTTGCCGATGACGGTCTGGACATCAACGATAAGGTTCGCGACCGCGCCATATTGGGAATGAACCCTAGGGATGAACTCAGTGGTACCTACCAATTGGAACTCATCAATTTTGGGTTCAGGGGCAATGACCCCGATAACTTTTATTCTTTTGGGATCTATCACGAAGGGGATGCTATCGGCTATTGGTTCAAGGACTACGCCATCCTGGCCTTTGAGGGCAATGCCGACCGATTGAACCAGCGGTTCGACCTGGCCCACTTGAAAACCAGGGGCGAAATGGTGAACGTTTTTCATTTTGGTATCAACAAAAGGGTCAATAAGAAGCTGACCGCGGGCATACGGGCAAAAATCTACTCCAGCATCCTCGATTTCAATTCAACAAAGAACAAGGGCTACTTTGTGACCACTCCAGGGCAGAACAATTTATTGGCCAGTACCCTGGATGCCGATATGCGCCTCAGGACCTCCGGCCTGGAGGAGTTGGGCGATGCCGCGGACGATGGGAACCTCGCGGGCACTATTTTGAAAAGAGGTTTTTTTGGGGGCAATCTCGGGTTGGGGGCAGATCTGGGGTTCACTTACCAATGGAACGAACAGACCGTTTTTACGGCCAGCTTGCTCGACCTGGGGTTCATTTACCACAACAATGACGTTAAAAACTACACCTTAAAGGGAAATGCCACGGTCGAAGGGGTCGAGATCATACTGCCCGATGCGCTTTCCGACCCAAACCGCGATTTTTGGCAGGATTTGGTGGATGAGGTCGAGGCTTTTGTGCCCTTTGAGGACAATACGGACGCTTATATCGCTTTTAGGCCCACCAAACTATATGCTTCCCTTCGCTACAATTTTGGGGAACAGGTGGAGTCCAGGATAGATTGCGATTGTGAGGATATCGTTTCCGGTGGGGGCTATCGCACCAAATATGCCAATGGTGTAGGGGGGCAACTGTACATGATCAACAGGCCAAGGGGACCGCAGACGGCGCTCTCGGCCTTTTATCTCAGACGGTTCGGCAATGTCATGGCCGTAAAGGCCACCTACACGGTCGACAAGTTTTCATTGAGCAATGTCGGATTGGGGCTCAATCTACAGGCAGGGCCCGTGAACCTGTATTTCATGGCCGACAACCTGCTCGCTTACCGAAACGCTGCCGCAAGCCGATATGCTTCTTTTCAGTTAGGATTAAATATCATATCTTGGGGGCGGAATTGATCTGGAAAAGAGCCAAAACTTCCTATTTTTATTGGTTGGCACAAGGTTTGGCATGCTTTTTTCATAGGTTGATTCCATAAACTAAAAAAAACACCCCGTGAAGCATCTTTTTCTGTCTATTTTCATGGTGACACTTTTTACAAACTTGTCCCAGGCGCAGTTGAACGATTACAAGTATATCATTGTACCAAAGAAGTTTGAAGGCTTCAAAAAGGAGAATCAATACTTGACCAGTACCTATATCAAGCATTTGTTCACTCGAAAGGGTTTTAAGACCGTTTACAGCGATGATCTTCCGGTAGATCTTTATGGAAAGCCCTGCTCGGGCCTAACCGTACAATTTAATGACGGTTCCTCCATGTTCACTACCAAAGTTGTCCTGGCATTGAAGGACTGCAACGGACAGGAGATTTTTGAGACCCTAGAGGGAAGGAGCAAGGAGAAGGAATTTAAACGGGCGTATCAGCAGGCCATCGCAAAGGCTTTTGAGTCGATCGATACCTTACCGTACAGCTATAGTGGCAAGGACGAAGAACCGGAGCCGGTTACCGCTAGTTTTAAGAACGATGTGAAAACCTTGAAAGAGGAAAAACCAGGACCCGAAAAACGCCCGGACCCCGTAATAAAACAGGAAGCCACCCAAGAAACGCAGTCCTTTAAGAGTTTGGAGCCGGCAGCATCCGATTACACCAAAGGCGCGGCCCAGGCCCAAAAAGAGGTTCAGGAGGAAGCAAGCGCGGAAGCGGTAGGCCCCGAGACCAAGGAACCCATTCCGTCCGATGTGGGGAAGACAGGGGATAAGACCTCCGGGGTCATGGGCGATGATGTGGATAAGGGCCAGGTGCTCTATGCCCAAAAAATAGCCAACGGATACCAGTTGGTGGACAGTACCCCAAAAATTGTGTTGAAAATATTCGAGACCTCGGTGCCCAACGTATATACCGCAAACCTGGAAAAGGGGAATGGGGTGGTCTACCAAAAAGACGGGAAGTGGTTTTTTGAATACTACGTCGAAGATAAGCTCACCGTTAAGGAAATGAACATCAAGTTTTAAGATCCGTACTTATCTTTCCATCTGTTTTTTAAGAATTCCTTAATGGCGTTTTCCCGTTGGTTTTTCCCCGGTGCATAGAATGGTGTGCCGGACAGTTCCTCCGGTAGAAACTCCACGTCCACAAAATTGTTTTGGTAGTCATGGGCGTACTGGTACGCTTCGCCATAGCCCAGATCCTTCATCAGTTTTGTAGGGGCGTTCCGCAACGGCAGGGGCACCGATAGGTCCCCGGTTTCCCGTACGGCCTGTTGGGCCTTTTTGATGGCTACATAGCTGGCATTGCTCTTCGGGGACGTGGCCAGATATATGGCACATTGGCTGAGAATGATCCGCGCCTCGGGATATCCTATGGTGGTCACCGCCTGGAAGCTGGCATTGGCGATGACCAATGCCGTGGGGTTGGCAAGTCCAATATCCTCTGAGGCCGATATGAGCATCCGACGGGCTATGAACTTTACATCCTCGCCCCCTTCGATCATTCGTGCGAGCCAATATACCGCCCCATTGGGATCGCTCCCCCGGATCGATTTAATGAAGGCAGAGATGATATCGTAGTGTTGCTCCCCGGTCTTATCGTACAGCACGGTGTTTTTTTGCACTTTCCCCATTACCAGCGCATCCGTGACGGTGATGGCGTTGGCATCCTCGGAATTGACCACCAGTTCAAAAATGTTCAACAGCTTTCGGCCATCGCCCCCGGACAGCCGCAAAAGGGCCTCGGTTTCTTTCAAGGTGATTTTTTTTGACCGCAGCTGCGCATCCTCTTGCATGGCCCGTTTCAACAGGATCTCCAGATCTTCTTTGCCAAATGGGTTCAGAACATATACCTGACATCTGGACAAAAGTGCCGGAATGACCTCAAAACTTGGATTTTCGGTAGTGGCGCCGATCAAGGTCACCCAACCCTTTTCCACAGCGGCCAATAACGAATCTTGTTGCGATTTACTAAAGCGGTGGATCTCATCGATAAATAAGATGGGGTTTTTGGAAGTGAACAACCCCCCGCTTTGCTTGGCCTTATCGATAACTTCACGGATGTCCTTTACCCCGCTGTTGATGGCACTCAGCGTATAGAACGGTCGCTCGCTTTCATGGGCGATGATATGGGCCAGGGTTGTTTTACCGGTTCCCGGAGGGCCCCACAAGATCAGTGACGGGATGATGCCCTTCTTGATCTGGTGGGTCAAGGAGCCGCCATCGCCGACCAAATGCCGCTGACTGATGTAGTCTTCCAATGTTTTGGGGCGTATGCGTTCTGCTAAGGGCTCGTTCATACTGTAAAAATATAACAAAGTTGGCACAGAACGACCACCTTCGTGATAACCAATGCCCTTTTCAAAAGAATTGTCCCCTACCTCTGTATTTTGCCATAACCGGGATGCTTTCCAGGGATGACAATTTTTCAGGCGAAAAGGGTATGGCCGACTTATTGTTAAGTTTGTTCCATGATCGAAAGCCATTATTTTAAGTTCACCAATTCGGTGGTGGTCGCCCCCCTGTTGGCGATATTGGCCATTTGGACGGTTTTTTTGTTCGAGCTCCGACTGCATACCAACTTCAATGAGTTCGGAATTTATCCCAGGACCTTCCAGGGCCTAAGGGGAATTGTCCTAAGCCCTTTTGTGCATGGTTCGGTAGAGCATCTGTACAACAATACCATCCCACTGGCGATATTAACGGCCGCCCTGTTCTATTTCTATAGGAACAGCGCATTGAAGGTCTTGGTTTTGGGCATTTTGGCATCCGGACTGATCACCTGGGCCATAGGAAGGCCGTCCTATCACATCGGGGCCAGTGGTGCGATCTACCTTTTGGCCAGTTTTATCTTCTTCAAGGGCATATTTACGCGCTACTACAGGTTGATCGCACTTTCGTTGGTCGTGGTCTTCATATATGGAGGCCTGCTCTGGTACATTTTTCCGATAAAGGACGGCATCTCATGGGAAGGCCATTTGGGCGGGTTTCTCACCGGCCTGGTCTTGGCATTGCTGGTGCGGTCGAAAATGCCGTCGCCCAAGAAGTATGCCTGGGAAAACGAAGATTACAACGAAGAGGACGATCCTTTTTTGCGCCATTTTGATGAGGATGGGAATTTTGTCGAAAGCAAGGATATGGATCCCGATTCCGAAACAGGGTCGGTAAAGATCACGTACCACTACAGAAAAGGGACAGGGGAACAGGAGATGGAATAAGTGAAAGTGAGAACGCGGTCCTGTATGAAGGGTACGTTTCTCCCAAAAAAGACAAATTTAGGGTTCCAGCCGTTGTCGGACCGCTTCGTACAGGAACACGGCGCAGGCCACGGATACATTTAAAGATTCTATTTCGCCCAAAAGGGGCAATCTGGCCGCTTCATCGGCTGCTTTCAGGGTGGAGGGGGAAATGCCCCGCTCTTCGGATCCCATGATGATGGCGCAAGGCCCCTTAAAAGAAACATCGTATACCTTTTTTTCTGTTTTTTCGGTGGCCGCGATGACCGGAACACCACTGGCCTGCAAGTAGAAAACAGCGTCCTTAATGTGGTCTACCTTAACAAGGGGTACCTTGAAAACGGCCCCAGCAGAGGTCTTAATGGTATCCGCCGTAACCGGCGCAGCCCCTTTTTTTTGGATGATGATACCATCGACGCCCGCACATTCTGCCGTTCGGATAATGGCCCCAAAATTGCGCACATCGGAAAGTTGGTCGAGCAAGAGGAACAATGGGGCTTTCTTTTGTTCCAATACTTTTTCAACAAGGGCTTCCAGATCGGAAAACGCGATGGGAGAGATATTGGCCGCTACGCCTTGGTGGTTGCTCCGGGTAAGTCGGTTCAATTTCTCTATAGGAACATAGGAGACATTGATTCCATTTTTTCGGACCAGGCCCTCCAGTTCCCTGAACAGGTCGCCTTGCAGTCCTCTTTGGACAAAAACCTTATCGATGGGCTTATTGGCATTGATTGCCTCAATAACGGCACGTATGCCATAAATCAAAGTGGTTTTCTCCATAGGGGCAAAGGTAGCTAAAAACTATACTGCTACGGAATGCGCCGTTCAAAAATGTCAGAGCCCCAGTGCCTTTATTTCCACAGCATCCCTATTGTGGTGATACCCTCTCCAGAAGAAACCTTTGCCCTGGAACCTCCAGACCAGTTCCCCTCCGTCCGTAACCTCCCAAAAGCCCCGATCGCCCTCTGTAATGAGCCTGTTCCCGTTGGGCAATTTTACGGCACCGGAAACCTTGGGTGAAAACAGGGAGTCGTTGGTATAGGTCCATTTTACCTCGGGTTCATTGTCGGTGGTCGACTGTAGGTCAAATGTTGTGGGCAATTGAAGTTCGTACACCGTAGACCGTCCCACTGAAAATCCATTGGAAAAAATCAACATTCTTCCCTCATCGGCACCGTCCAGCAGATTGGGAAAGTGGTTGTGGTCAAAACGGACCTCCCCGGAAGGATTGCCATAGGCCCGAGGGTTACCAAAGCGATATATGAGATCGCCGCCCTTGCCGTAATTTCCCCCGCTACCCGAGGCTGCTTCCGCAGTGGTGGTGCTATGGTCTATCACCCAGACCTCACTGAAAAAATTGGCACTGAGATAAATAAGGTCGTTTTTGGCGTCATAGGCCAGACCATTGGCGTGCATGATGTCGCCATCCTCGCCGGTTACATAATTTATATCCACCCGTTCCGGATGTTCGTTGATGATCCCGAAATTTTGACGATCGGCATCAAAATCCTGGATCAGATGGTCCCAGGCGTACCATTCCCAAACAATTTCATCCGTGTCCGGATTTATCTCGAGAATCCCATCGGGGAAAACCTCAACTTCTAAACTGTATCCCGCTTCTACCGCTTCTTCCGCAGTTTTGCGCTCCCAAATTTGAAATATGACATTTCCGTTGGGCAACAACTCGGCATCGTGATGGGCAATATAGTTCTCCGAGGAATATTCATAGCTCCATTCCACCTTGCTTTCCTTGTCAAGAAGCTGTATCAGGCCACCGAAGCCACCGATCTTGATCGCGGGATCATCGACTTCCAGATTGGCAAGGATCCTTCCATCGGGAAGTAGTTGGACATCATTGCCCAATCGTTTGCCGTTGAGGTCCCATTCGTGCACCACGGTAGTTTGTTTGTCCATCAGAAAGGCCCGGTTGGCGGCGGCATCGTTCACCAATATGTAGCCATCGGAAACCAAGCTCGGATTAAAAAACTCGTATCCGACATCGGGTTCTTCCTCTTCTTCCTCTTCCGGGTCCTCTACCTCTTCTTCCTGAATTTGTTCCTCTTCCCTGGAAAGGTCGTCACTATCGGTAGCACAGGAATGGAATGCCAGCGGGAATAGAAGGAGCGAAAAACAAAATATAAAACTAGATCGAGCCATTTCATTACATTTTTTTGAGTGCAAGATAAGACATATTCGCTGGAGGGAAAACCAGCGATAGGATTAGGGTCCCCAGGGAATTCGCAACGGTCCGCCCGGATGCCCCTTGTACAGTGCGATCCAGTTAAAGGGGCGCCCCCAGGACCAAAGTTCGACTTTAACACCTTGGAATTACGGTTTTGGTGTTTTGGGGCCGCATCTTTGGGTGTTGCACTCTTTTTGGAGCTATCCATTGTTGCATTGGCCGTTCCTACCTTGGTGACCATGAACAAAAAAGCCCGCCCAGGGGCCGGCTTTTTTTATGTTAGGACACATTTTTATTCCTATTCGTTACATAGGTTCAAGGCAATGGGCGCTCCCTGTGCCGGACCCCCTCCAGGGTAAGTGGCCACAAGGTTTCCGCTGGGCGCATAAATCTTAAAAGAGATTTCGCCGTAAACATCTCCCGGAAAAAACCAATCGGCCGAGGTTATGCCACTGGGCATCGTTATGGTCGCGGTACCCGCACTGACACCGTCGGTACAATCAAACGAAGACGCTAGATACGGGGAGCACAGACCTACCTCAAAAACCTGGCCGGTATTCAAGGTTACCGTGATTCCCGATCCCCCATTGGCATCATCTGTTTGCCAACCATCTCCATAAGAATCCGCCATTTCCACTCTCCAGTCCCCTGCGGGCACTTCGGAAAGTACGCAGATGACCGTGGCAGAGTAATCCAAAGGAGAGCTAAAGAAGAGTTCCCCTCGAACGCTATCCCCAGTGTTGGCCGCTGAAAAAACAGTGCCGTTCACCATTTTTATCACTACCGAGAACAACAGGGCATCCCCACCGTCTATGATGACCGGGTCAATTCCAAGAGCCGAGACGGCATTGGATCCGGTTGTCTCAAAGGTCTTTTGTGGAAAGCCATCGGAATTCGCCGTAAGTGATGAAGGGGCGACAGATTCCAATAGGACAGCAGCTGCAGATTCAGCACCGTCCGTGTTGTTGTCAACGAACGCTACCATGAAATCTACTGAAGCGACATCGCTTATATCACTGGACACCAATTCCCCGGTTATGGAATAGGTAGAGGCCGCCAGATCGTTTTTATTAATGGTCCCCCCATTGTCTATGTTTCTAAAAAAGGCCCCTTGTTCAATTTGGGTGGCCGACAAATGGGGTGTTTTGTCCTCATCTTCGCAGGACGCTAGTCCGGCGAAAACTGCCAAAATGATAAATATTCTATTAATGTTTTTCATAGTTTTATATTTTAAAAGTCCAGATCAGCAGAGTTTAAATCCCAAAATACCTTCACCGCTTGGTTTGCCTTGGGCGAGATATTCGGGTTGTTGTCGATTGCGACAGAAGGATATTTGAACGAACGGATGAAAGCTCCCGAGGCCTGTAATTGCGTTGGTGTCAAGTTCCTTGGCATCCCGGTTCTTCTGTAGTTGTTGTACGCTTCGACCGAGTTTCCCCAACTGGCGATATAGGCCTGGGTCATAATGACGTTCAATTTGTCCTCATCGGTGGCCGCGGCATTGTATGCCCCGGTGATTTCCGTCACATAGGCATCCACATCGGCCGCATCGGAAGCCAAACTACTCGCAGCGGTATTGGAATCAAAATTGAGTACTTTGTCCATCGAGGCCCGGATACCCGCTTCGAGCATCGCAACCGCATTGTCCGTGGTGCCCAGGGTCAACGCCGCCTCGGCCCTCATGAAATAAACAAAGGACGACATCAGCACGGGATTTATGCCCGCACCGCCCATACCGGACGCTTTTCCGACAGCGGAAAAGGAATCGTCGTCAAACTTGCCCCCGATGGGGTAGGTGCCCCAAGTGGTTATTTTATCCGAATCGGAAGGCAGCCCTTGCGCATCCCCGTGGATCCTTCCCCAGTACCCTTCGCCAATGGAAGTACAGAACGGATCGACTCCCACGGTATAATGGGTAGGGAAGTTTTCCGCTAAACAGGGAAAATCAAAGATACCTTGCGCATCCGCGGCAGGATAATCGTTCACCTGTCTATAGAAGTAGTACCTGGTCCTTGGGTCGGCATCGTTGAACCCGTGCACCATGAGGTTCATGAAGTACATGTTCATGTACTCCCCACTGGGGGTATTCTCATAGTTGTTGATGAATTGGGGATGCCTGACATCCGGAGCCGATGAATTGGAGCCGTAGAAAATGGCGAAGTCATCAGCGGCGGCATCTATCAGGTCACCATCGGCAAGGAGGGCGTTGATACCGGCCAGGGAAGCAGCCGAGTCGACCAACCTGGTATTGTTGTAGATCCTGAGTTTTAGCGTTTTGGCCAAAGTCGTCCATTTCGCGGTATCTCCAAAGAAGAAGATATCTCCGGTCGAAGGAATACTGGTCGCCGGGGTTTGGGCCAAATTCGCAATGGCCTCGTCCAATAGGCTCAGAGCCGTTGCATATACTGCCGCATCATCATCCAAGGTTGGATTGAACTCATCGGAACCCTGAAATGCGTCCGAATAGGGAACATCTCCAAAATAATCGACCAAGGTGGTCATAGTATAGGATTCCAAAATCTGGGCTACCCCCTTATGGTGAAAAAGCGCGTTGTCATCGGAAATGGACTTTACGGTTTGGATGTCCGAAAGGTGTCCACTGTAACTCTGCCTCCAGATATCGTCGAACTCACCTGGGGCATACGCATTGTCATACAATGGGCCGTACATATGTAGCATTCGAACCACTTCCATACCGGCTTCAAAACCATCCCGGTTGTCTTCATCGTCTTCCCCCAGCCATTTTGCAAAATTCAGCATGGCCCCATTGAGCAACAGGTTGATATCCGAATTTTCCGGAGAGGCCGTATTGGGGTTATTGTTCACATCCAAATCAATGGATTCGCACGATCCCAGCCCTATCAACACGGATAGGAGGATTATGGATATTTTATATTTTGTATTCATAATTATTTTTTTTGTTTTTTTAGAATGATGCACGAACCGTTATACCATATCGCTTGGCAGTTGGCCCTGTTAATAGATCAAAACCTCTGGAGTTACCAACGCCCTCACTCGATATCGATGGGTCAAAGTTGATGGAATCGGGAAAGTTGAAGGCCTTGAACCATAAGTTGTTCCCAGTGGCCGTGAAGGTGATATTGCCAAAAGGAGTCTTTTCCAGCGCTTTTTTGGGTACGCTGTAGGATAGGGATATTTCCCTTAGCCTCAAGTGGGTGGCATCATAGACCCTGAATTCATCCCCACCTAGGTTCTCCCAATAATGGTCGTTTGCGGTGACCTGAATGTCGTTGGGTGTTCCGTCTTGTTTGACACCTGGGGCAATGACGGGTATGGTCCGGTCAAAATCGGTTTCCCCTGCCAAACCTCGAATGGTCAAGGTAGCGGCCGTAGCGGAGTACATTTCACCGCCGTGCTGATAGTTCCATTGCATACCGAGCGTCAGGTTCTTATAGGTCAAGGTATTGATCAACGTACTTTGCCAATCTGGATTGGGATCCCCGATTATTCCTATTTCATCCGCGTCCAGGTAAAGACCATCGGAACCTACGATCGGATTTCCGTTCGCGTCCCTTTGGACAACCGTACCCAGCATGGTGTTAAAAGGCTGTCCCTGAATAGCAAAGTTTCCAAGATTCGAGAACGGTCCGGAGAGAAAAAGTTGATCTTCCTCACCTCCCGGCAATTCCGTTACGGTACTTTCATAAGCATCGAAATTGGCGATGAAGTTCCATCTGAAGTCGTCGGTAAGTACCGGGGTAATGTTGAATCCGGCTTCAAAACCTTTGGTTTCCAGTTTACCTGCATTCACCGCGGTAACCGTGTACCCACTGGAAGGGTCGAGCCTTTTGTCCAGGATCTGATCGGTGGCTTCCTTGGTGTAGACACTACCTTCAAAACCAAATCTGTTGTTGAAGGCCTTTAGGTCAAGACCGAGCTCTATTTCCGAGACCAATTCGGGCTTCAGGTTTGAGTTCCCCAATCTGTTTACGCCACTATCGCCAATATTGACCGGGCTACCATTGATGTTGACCGGGTTGCCATTGGAGTCCAACCAGTCTTTGGCGGCTACCCCGAGGCGATCTCTGGTCACGTAAGGATCCGCGAAGTTGGCGGAACTACCGTATCCCAGTCTCAGTTTTAAATAGTTCAGACCGTTTTGACTGGTTAGCCCGTTGAACGCGGAAGTAGGTATAAAGGAAATACTGGCACTTGGATAGGCAAGTGAATTGTTGCCTCTTTCGTGGGTCGAGGACCAATCGTTCCTCCCTGCGACGTTAAAGTACACAAAACTGTTGTATCCCACGGTTGCCGATAAATAGGCTCCGTAGACATTTTCCTGTTCGCTGTAAAGATCCGTTGCCACCTTGTCCTCAAAGTTGTTGGCGAAGAATGTGCCGTAAATCAGCTGTTTGTCATATTGTACCGAAGAGGATGTCAAGGTATTTCTTCTGGCGTTCGCCCCGGCGGTAACCGTCAGGTTCAGTTTTTCGGAAAAGTCCTTGTTGTAGTTCAACAAAATGGAGTGGTCCCAAATTTTGCCGGTATACCTGGATTCATAGTACAGACCGTCCGGCAGGTAGATACCTCCCTTGTTCACCTTAAAGGCGGACGTTTCGTTGTAACCATCAAAACCGGTCCTCCAGGTCGCGGAAAGTGCATCGTTGAATTGATAGGTGCCCGCCATGGAAAAGAACACCCGGTCGGTGACCTCGGAATCAATTTCATTTTCTGCGGTCCACCTCGGGTTTTGGATACTGTTCGTGGATCGGTAGTAGACACTTCTATGAAGGTCATCTTCGAATGGCAGTCCCATTAGATCCACAGATCTTGGGGTGTACAGCACATTGGCGAAAATACCGGAACCTCCCGAGGAAACGTTGCTCGATCCCGTACTTGCTGCGTTCGGTGGGTTCTTTTTGGAAGTATTTGCATAGTTCATTGTCCCGGTTATGGTAAACTTGTTGGACAACTTGGCCGTACCGCCAACGCTAAAGTTGTTTCGTCTTAGCTTGTTGTTGGGGGTAAACCCTTTTTGATCGGTATTGGAATAGCTAAGGTTGAAACTGCCGGCTTCCGTAGCTTTTGAAATATTGATATTGTTGATGGCTGTGTAACCGGGTCGAAAAAAGCGGTCCACACTATTATAGGGTTTGTATTGGTAATCCGTGTTTCCAGCAAATTGGGGAAACGATAGATCGAAGCTTCCACCTCCTTGTTGCACGGAACTATAAGCATTTCCGGAATACGGGTGAAGGATCGTTTCGCCGGTCAGTTCCGAGCCCCAGTTACTGAAGGCCTTACCTCTACTTTGTTGCCACCCGTTCCCGTAGCGGTCCTGATAATCCGGGGTGGAGGATATTTTCTCTACATAGTACGAGGAATTTACCGTGATTTCCATTTTGGATTTGGACAAGGTCCCGGCTCCTGCTTTTGTCGTGATGAGAATCACACCATTTCGCCCTTGCTCACCATAAAGCACGGTTGCGCTCAATCCTTTTAGAACACTTAAGCTCGAAATGTTGTTGGGGTCAAGGTCAAGCAACCTACTGGCCGAGTTGTTTCCCGATTCACTGGTGGAAAAGGTGCTCGTTTCGTTTGTTGCATTGGAAAAGGGAACACCGTCCACGATGATGAGCGGTTGGTTGTCACCTGTCATGGTAGAAAACCCACGGATGGTAATGTTGGTACCACTACCTGCCATACCGCTTCCTCCCAGTACGTTTACACCGGCCACCTGTCCGGAAAGCGCGCGTGCCACATCGGTCTCGGGTCGTTCAGAAATAGCTTCTCCCTCTAGGGTGGTAACGGCATACCCTAGAGCCTTTTTCTCTCTCCGTACCCCTTGGGCGGTCACGACCACTTCTTCGAGGGCTTGGGCATCTTCTTGCATCTGTACGTCGACGACATTCTCCGCACCGATGGTTTGTCTTACATCTTTTTGTCCTATGTAGGAAAAAAGTAAGACTTGTCCGGCACTACCCTGAATCGCGTAGTTTCCATCAAAATCGGTTTGGGTGCCGCTGGTGGTACCTTCTACAACAATGTTGACTCCGGGAAGCGGCAGACCATCCTGGTCCGTCACCGTACCGGTAATCGTTTTGTCTTGTGCATACGAAAGGTGCACAACTAACGCCAATAGCAGCGTTAGCATTCCATTAAGTTTTGTTCTCATTTTTAAATTATTTGAATTAGCTAGCGGCAAAAATCACAAAAGGAAGTTAATTATCCAAACCTTTTTTAATAAAATTTTAAGATTTTGGGTGTTAATTGGCAGTTACAACTAAAACAAATGACCTGTTCATACACTTATTATATAACAAATTTTACTTACACGGATTTGGCGATATTTCCGGTTTATGACCATGGGGGGAAATCACGACAGTGTTCCCGAGCGGTCAGCCAGGCCAAAGAAACACTTCCTTGTGCCGCTTTTGTAGGACGGAAAACGCGGAACTTCCCAGGTCGGGAAACGGAGATCGTTTTCCCGATGGAAAAAATCATAAAAAATTAATTGTCGGGGATTTGAATTATTGTCAAATATTACTACATTTGCCACCCCTTAAACAGGGGGTAAGTTTTTATACATATAATATATATGCCAACAATTTCACAATTAGTACGAAAAGGAAGGACCACGATTACTAAGAAGAGTAAATCGGCTGCTTTGGATTCGTGCCCACAACGAAGAGGGGTTTGTACCCGTGTTTATACCACTACACCAAAGAAACCAAACTCTGCCATGAGAAAAGTGGCCAGGGTAAGGTTGACGAACGGGAAAGAGGTGAACGCATACATCCCCGGGGAAGGGCACAACTTGCAAGAGCACTCGATAGTATTAGTAAGGGGCGGAAGGGTAAAGGATTTGCCAGGAGTTAGGTATCATATCGTAAGGGGGGCACTCGACACCGCTGGTGTTGCGGGCAGGACCCAACGTAGATCCAAGTACGGAGCAAAACGCCCAAAGAAGTAAAACAGCGATAAGATGGGGCATTGTTGAACAATTGGCCCTCATCTGAAACTAAAAACTTTTAAGAAGAAGTAATGAGAAAAAAGCAGGCAAAAAAACGGCCTTTGTTGCCCGATCCAAGATTTAACGATCAATTGGTGACGCGATTCGTCAATATGATGATGTGGGATGGCAAAAAATCCGTTGCATTTAGTGTTTTCTACGATGCCATGGATATTGTGGAGGAAAAGAAGACCGATGAAGAAAAAACGGCCCTGGAATTATGGAAAGACGCTTTGTCGAACGTAATGCCCCATGTGGAAGTACGAAGTAGAAGGGTTGGTGGCGCGACCTTCCAAATCCCAATGCAGATCCGTCCGGATAGAAAAATCTCCACGGCAATGAAGTGGTTGATCAGCTATGCCAGAAAACGAAATGAAAAAGGGATGGCGCAGAAATTGGCCGCTGAAGTATTGGCCGCTTCCAAAGAAGAAGGTGCGGCGGTCAAGAAAAGAATGGATACCCACAAAATGGCCGAGGCCAACAAAGCATTCTCTCACTTTAGATTTTAATCATAATGGCTAGGGATTTAAAATACACAAGAAATATAGGAATTGCGGCGCATATCGATGCCGGAAAGACTACGACTACGGAGCGTATCCTGTATTATACGGGAGTTAGCCATAAAATTGGTGAAGTGCATGACGGTGCGGCCACCATGGACTGGATGGAGCAGGAGCAGGAGCGTGGAATTACCATTACTTCCGCGGCCACGACCTGTGAATGGAATTTTCCAAGCGAGAACGGAAAACCGACAGCCGATGCCAAAGGATATCACTTTAACATCATCGATACTCCCGGACACGTTGATTTTACCGTTGAGGTAAACCGTTCGCTACGGGTTTTGGATGGTTTGGTGTTCCTTTTCAGTGCGGTGGACGGCGTTGAGCCGCAATCGGAGACCAACTGGAGGTTGGCCGATAACTACAAGGTGCCCCGAATGGGTTTTGTAAACAAAATGGACCGTCAGGGTTCGGACTTCCTGATGGTGTGCAAACAGGTCAAGGACATGTTGAAATCCAATGCCGTGCCCATCGTACTGCCGATTGGCGATGAGGCCGATTTCAAGGGTGTCGTGGATTTGGTGAAGAACCGCGCCATTGTATGGCATGAAGAGAATATGGGTGCCACCTTTGATGTGGTGGATATCCCTGCCGAGATGGCAGATGAGGTAAAGCAATACCGGGCCGCTTTGATCGAAGCCGTTGCTGAATACGATGAGGCCTTGATGGAAAAATTCTTCGAAGACGAGGATTCCATTACCGAGGATGAGGTGCATGCAGCACTAAGGGCCGCCGTCATGGATATGAGCATCATTCCAATGATCTGTGGTTCTTCTTTCAAAAACAAGGGCGTACAGTTCTTGTTGGACGCCGTTTGTCGTTACTTGCCCTCACCATTGGACAAGGAGGCGATCGAAGGTGTCAATCCAAACACGGAGGAGACCATTTCAAGAAAACCCGACGTGAAGGAGCCGTTTTCGGCTTTGGCCTTTAAGATCGCCACGGATCCCTTTGTGGGTCGATTGGCCTTCTTTAGAGCGTATTCAGGTAGGTTGGACGCTGGTTCCTATGTATTGAACAACCGCTCCGGAAACAAGGAGCGTATTTCTAGGATCTATCAAATGCACGCCAACAAACAAAATGCTATCGATCATATCGAAGCCGGTGATATTGGTGCTGCGGTAGGATTCAAGGATATCAAGACGGGGGATACCCTTTCTTCCGAAAAGCATCCGATCATTCTGGAGAGCATGAACTTTCCAGATCCCGTTATTGGTATTGCGGTGGAGCCCAAGACAAAGGCCGATGTTGATAAGCTCGGTATGTCACTGGCCAAATTGGCCGAAGAGGACCCCACTTTCCAGGTGAAGACCGACGAGGCTTCGGGCCAGACCATTATCTCTGGTATGGGCGAGCTGCACCTAGATATTATTGTCGACCGCCTGAGAAGGGAGTTCAAGGTCGATGTCAACCAAGGGCAGCCCCAGGTAGAGTACAAAGAGGCCTTGACAAGGTCTGCCGATCACAGGGAAGTGTACAAGAAACAGTCCGGTGGTCGTGGTAAGTTTGCCGATATCGTGTTCACGATGGAGCCAGCGGAAGAAGGAAAGCCAGGCCTGGAATTTGTGAATGTCATTAAAGGAGGTAATATTCCGCGTGAGTTTATACCTTCTGTAGAAAAAGGATTCAAGGAAGCCATGAAAAATGGGCCATTGGCCGGTTTTGAAATGGACAGTATGAAGATTACCCTTAAGGATGGTTCGTTCCACGCTGTGGATTCGGATTCACTGTCGTTCGAACTGGCCGCCAAGATAGGGTATAAGTCGGCCGCAAAAGCGGCACGTGCCGTATTGATGGAGCCCATCATGAAGATAGAGGTATTGACCCCGGAAGAGAACATGGGCGATATCGTGGGCGACCTTAACCGTAGAAGGGGAACCATAAGTGATATGAGCGATAGGGCCGGATCTAAGGTGATCAAAGGGGAGGTGCCGCTTTCCGAGATGTTCGGATACGTGACATCGCTCAGAACCTTGTCCTCGGGTAGGGCCACATCCACCATGGAGTTTTCGCACTATGCGGAGACCCCGACCAATATTGCCGAGGAAGTAATCAAGGCAGCAAAAGGTGTAACCGCTTAAATTTTAGAAGATGAGTCAGAAAATCAGGATAAAACTAAAATCTTACGATCACAATTTGGTGGACAAGTCCGCCGAGAAGATCGTAAAGACGGTGAAAACTACCGGAGCGGTGGTAACGGGACCCATTCCCCTGCCAACGCACAAAAAGATATTTACGGTCTTGCGTTCGCCCCACGTGAACAAGAAGTCGAGGGAGCAGTTCCAGTTGAGTTCCTACAAGAGATTGTTGGATATCTACAGTTCCTCGTCCAAGACCATCGACGCTTTGATGAAGTTGGAACTTCCCAGTGGTGTCGAGGTAGAGATCAAGGTGTGATGAAACAATCGGTTGCCACGTGTGGCCGAAGCAACATGTCCTGAGCCGCGAGCGAGGGAAAAACGGAGAAAAGAATACATTCAGGGCTGGATGATTTCTTCGCCCTGTTTTTTTGTGAAGAAACAAGATTGAATTGGAATCGATAATTAATAATTAGTAATCAATAATAGATATGTCTGGGTTAATAGGAAAAAAAGTAGGCATGACCAGCATCTTTGACGAAAACGGGAAGAACCTTCCCTGTACCGTCATTCAAGCTGGACCATGTATAGTTACCCAAGTCAGAACCGAAGAGGTGGACGGGTACAATGCCCTTCAACTTGGTTTCGATGACAAGGCAGAAAAGCGTGCGAACAAGGCCGAAATGGGCCATAGTAAGAAAGCAGGCACTTCTCCCAAGAAAAAAGTCGTTGAGTTCAAGGAATTTGAAGCGGAATACAAATTGGGAGATACCATTGGTGTCGACATTTTTGTGGAAGGTGAATTTGTTGATGTCGTGGGGATATCCAAGGGAAAAGGTTTCCAAGGGGTGGTCAAGCGCCATGGCTTTGCCGGGGTAGGACAGTCTACCCACGGTCAGCACAACAGGCTTAGGGCCCCCGGCTCCATCGGAGCGGGATCCGACCCGTCAAGGGTCTTCAAGGGCATGCGTATGGCCGGCCGTATGGGCGGAGGACGTGTGACGGTGCAGAACCTTAGGGTCTTGAAGGTGGTTCCGGAGAAAAACCTGATCGTGGTCAAAGGATGTGTCCCAGGACATAAAAACGCTTACATAACTATCGAGAAGTAATGAAAGTAGCAGTATTAGATATCAAAGGAAAGGAAACAGGTAGGAAAGTAGAGCTTTCGAACGATGTTTTCGCTATAGAGCCGAACAACCACGCTGTTTATTTGGATGTGAAACAGTATTTGGCGCACCAGCGCCAAGGCACCCACAAATCCAAGGAACGTGGCGAGATCGCGGGAAGTACCCGAAAGATCAAAAAACAGAAAGGGACCGGAACGGCCCGTGCGGGCAGTATCAAATCTCCAGTGTTTAGGGGCGGGGGCAGGATTTTTGGGCCAAGACCCAAAGATTATACCCAAAAACTCAATAAAAATGTGAAGCGTTTGGCCCGCAAATCGGCCCTGAGCATCAAGTCAAAGGAGAAGGCGATTTTGGTGTTGGAGGACTTCAGTTTTGAAACACCGAAGACGAAGGATTTTGTCCAGGTTTTGAAGTCTTTGGGGCTCGAAAACAAAAAATCTTTATTTGTGTTGGGCGATTCAAATAATAGCGTATATTTGGCTTCGCGTAATTTGAGCCGTTCTGAAGTCATAACTAGTTCAGAAATAAGCACTTACAAAATTTTGAATGCCAATAATATCGTGCTTCTTGAAGGTTCGCTGGAAGGACTCGAACTGAACTTAACTAAATAGAGAAATCATGAGTGTGTTGATAAAACCCATTATAACCGAAAAGATGACCGCCCAGGGCGAGTTGTACAATCGTTATGGTTTCATAGTTGAGCCGGGCGCGAACAAGATTCAGATCAAAGATGCGGTGGAAGCGACCTATGGTGTTTCGGTACAGAAGGTCCGCACCATGAACTACGGGCCGACCAGAAAAATGCGGTTTACCAAAACCGGTGTGCAGCACGGGAAGACCAACGCCGTTAAAAAGGCGATCGTAGATGTGGCGGAAGGTGATATCATTGATTTTTACAGTAATCTATAAAGACAAGAAATGTCAGTTAGAAAATTAAAACCAATCACTCCTGGACAGCGTTTTAGAGTTGTAAACGGATTTGACGCGATTACAACTGATAAGCCGGAGAAAAGCTTGCTTGCTCCGTTAAAAAAGTCGGGAGGTAGAAACAGTCAGGGAAAAATGACCATGCGCCATAAAGGTGGGGGCCACAAGCGCAGGTACCGGATCATCGATTTCAAGAGGGACAAGCAAGATGTGCCAGCAACAGTGGTGTCCATCCAGTATGACCCAAATCGGACCGCGTTCATAGCGCTGGTGCAGTATACCGATGGCGAAAAACGATATATCATTGCGCAGAACGGCCTTCAGGTGGATCAGCAGATCCAGGCAGGGAAAAGCGCGGCACCGGAGATCGGCAATGCATTGCCATTGTCCGAGATTCCATTGGGTACGATCATTTCCTGTATCGAGCTAAGGCCCGGGCAAGGAGCGGTTATGGCGAGAAGTGCGGGCACCTTTGCACAGTTGATGGCAAAGGACGGCAAGTTCGCCACTGTAAAAATGCCTTCCGGGGAAACCCGATTGGTGCTTTCCGGTTGCATGGCCACGGTTGGTGCCGTGTCCAATTCTGATCACCAGTTGCTGGTATCCGGAAAAGCGGGTAGGAGCAGATGGTTGGGCAGAAGGCCCCGAACAAGACCGGTTGCCATGAACCCTGTGGACCATCCGATGGGTGGAGGTGAGGGAAGGGCTTCAGGAGGCCATCCGAGATCAAGAAACGGGATACCGGCCAAAGGGTACAGGACCCGTTCCAAGACCAAGAATACGAACCGATATATAATCGAACGTAGAAAGAAATAAAAAAGTAGAGACAAATGGCACGTTCATTAAAAAAAGGACCTTACGTTCATTATAGTTTGGAAAAGAAAATCCAACAAGGGGCATCGTCCGGAAAAAAATCAGTGATCAAAACCTGGTCCAGGGCATCTATGATCACTCCAGATTTTGTAGGCTTGACCATTGCGGTGCACAACGGGAGACAATTTGTTCCGGTATACATCACGGAGAACATGGTGGGCCACAAACTAGGTGAATTTTCGCCGACACGATCTTTTAGGGGTCATGCCGGAGCGAAGAACAAAGGAAAAAAGTAAGCTATGGGAGTTCGAAAAAGACAGATGGCCGAAAGAATAAAGGCTGAAAAAAAGCAGATCGCTTTTGCAAAATTGAACGATTGCCCCACCTCACCGAGAAAAATGCGCTTGGTGGCCGATCTGATCCGGGGCGTCCAAGTAGAAAAGGCATTGGCGATTCTAAAGTTCAATTCAAAGGAAGCCTCGCGTAGATTGGAAAAGCTGTTGCTTTCCGCCGTCGCCAACTGGCAGGCCAAGAACGAGGATGCCAATGTAGAGGACGCCGATCTTTTTATCAAAGAGATCAGGGTGGACAGCGGCACCATGTTGAAGCGGTTGCGACCCGCTCCCCAGGGAAGGGCGCACAGAATAAGGAAACGTTCCAACCATGTTACCTTGGTTTTGGGATCTAACAATAATATAGAAAGCTAGAATGGGACAGAAAACAAATCCGATAGGAAATCGTCTAGGAATTATCAGGGGATGGGAATCCAACTGGTACGGTGGAAACGATTATGGGGACAAACTGGCTGAAGATGACAAGATCCGAAAGTATATCCACGCACGTTTGGCCAAGGCCAGTGTGTCCAGGATAATTATCGAACGTACCCTGAAGCTGATCACAGTGACGGTTACCACCGCAAGACCCGGGATCATTATTGGAAAAGGGGGGCAGGAAGTCGATAAATTGAAGGAAGAGCTCAAAAAGATCACCAATAAAGAGGTGCAGATCAATATCCACGAGATCAAGAGGCCCGAAGTAGAGGCCAATTTGGTGGCGGCGAGCATCGCTAGACAGATCGAGAGCAGGATATCTTTCAGAAGGGCGATCAAAATGGCCATTGCCGCTGCGATCCGAATGAATGCGGAAGGGATCAAAGTGCAGATATCGGGACGTTTGAACGGGGCTGAAATGGCGCGTTCGGAATCGTATAAGGAAGGACGCATTCCATTATCGACTTTTAGGGCCGATATCGACTATGCACTTCACGAGGCGCATACGACTTATGGCCGTTTGGGCATAAAGGTATGGATCATGAAGGGCGAAGTGTACGGAAAAAGAGAGCTTTCCCCATTGGTGGGCATGTCCACAGGTTCCGGAGGAAATTCAGGTAAGAACGATGGGCCAAGAAAACCACGTCGCAGAAAGTAATTTTTTAAAGAGACAAAGAAATGTTACAGCCAAAAAGAACCAAGTTTCGTAAAATGCAGAAGGGCCGTATGAAAGGTATCTCCAGTAGGGGACACCAGCTTTCAAACGGGATGTTCGGTATCAAGTCCTTGGATTCAAAATTCATAACCTCACGACAGATCGAGGCGGCCCGTATCGCGGCGACCAGGTACATGAAGAGGGAAGGTCAGCTTTGGATAAAGATATTCCCGGACAAGCCTATCACCAAAAAGCCCTTGGAAGTACGAATGGGTAAAGGTAAGGGTGCCCCTGAATATTTTGTGGCCGTGGTAAAACCGGGAAGGATCATGTTCGAGGTCGCTGGAGTTCCTTTGGATGTGGCAAAGGAGGCTTTGAGGTTGGCGGCCCAAAAACTGCCCGTAAAGACAAAGTTTATTGTCGCACGGGATTATGTTGATCAAAAATAATCGATAGGAAGCATGAAAAAACAAGAAGTAAAAGAATTGTCTATCGAAGAGCTTAAAGAAAAGCTTGCCGAATACAAAAAACAGCATGCAGATCTGAAGATGGCCCACTTTGTGACACCATTGGAAAACCCACTTCTGATCAGAAAGGTAAGAAGGACTGCGGCTAGATTGGCAACGGAATTAACTAAAAGGGAAAACCAGTAATTGGTTCTGCTTTATGGAAAAAAGAAACTTAAGAAAGGAAAGAATCGGAGTTGTGACCAGTGACAAAATGGAAAAATCCATTGTGGTCGCGGAAGTCAAAAGAGTAAAGCACCCGATGTACGGTAAGTTCGTTTTGAAGACGAAGAAATACGTTGCGCACGACGAAAAGAACGATTGCAATATCGGAGACACCGTAAAGATCATGGAAACCCGTCCGATGAGTAAGACCAAATGTTGGAGGTTAGTAGAAATCTTAGAAAGAGCTAAATAATTATGTTACAGCAAGAATCTAGACTAAAGGTAGCGGACAATACGGGTGCGAAGGAAGTGCTGACCATCCGAGTGCTCGGGGGAACAAAGCGGAGATATGCCTCTATTGGCGATAAGATCGTGGTGACCGTCAAGGAAGCCACCCCGAACGGAGGTATCAAAAAAGGTGCTGTCTCCACTGCTGTGGTCGTGCGAACCAAAAAGGAGGTGAGAAGACCCGATGGCTCGTACATTCGTTTCGATGACAATGCCTGTGTGCTCTTGAACCCCACCGGGGAAATGCGGGGTACCCGAGTGTTCGGTCCCGTGGCAAGGGAGCTTCGCGACAAGCAGTTCATGAAAATTGTATCATTGGCCCCAGAGGTGCTATAATTGATAAGGATGAGAAAATTAAAGATAAAAACAGGAGATACCGTCAGGGTGATCGCCGGAGACCATAAAGGTACGGAAGGCAAGGTCATGCAGATCATTCGAGAAAAGAACAAGGCGATCGTGGAAGGTACCAATATGGTGTCCAAACACGAAAAACCAAGTGCTAAGAACCCCCAGGGAGGAATAGTCAAAAAGGAAGCTCCGATACATATTTCCAATCTATCGTTGATCGATTCCAAATCCGGGGAAACCACCCGGGTAGGTTTCGAGGAACGGGATGGCAAGAAAGTACGGTTCAGCAAAAAATCCAATGAAGTAATTTAGTTATGGCTTACGTTGCAAGATTAAAACAAGAATATAAGGACCGCATAGTGGATGCGCTCAAACAGGAATTTAGTTACAAAAATGTAATGCAGGTTCCCAAGCTACAGAAGATTGTGGTGAGCAGGGGTGTCGGTGCGGCCGTGGCCGATAAAAAGCTGATCGACCATGCCGTGGAGGAATTGTCCAACATTACCGGACAACGTGCGGTGGCTACGATTTCTAAAAAGGACGTCGCTGCCTTTAAGCTGAGAAAAGGGATGCCCATCGGGGCCAAAGTGACCCTTCGGGGGGAAAGAATGTACGAGTTTTTGGATAGATTGGTGACCAGTGCCTTGCCGCGGGTAAGGGATTTTCAGGGCATACGGGCTACCGGATTCGATGGCAGGGGAAATTATAGCCTGGGGGTAACCGAACAGATCATATTCCCGGAGATCAACATAGACAAGATCAACAAGATCAACGGCATGGATATCACTTTTGTGACCACCGCGGGAACGGACAAGGAAGCAAAATCATTATTAACAGAATTGGGATTACCTTTTAAAAAGAAATAGTATGGCTAAGGAATCAATGAAGGCCCGTGAGAGAAAAAGGGCAAAAACGGTAGCAAAGTACGCGGAGAAGCGAAAGGCGCTAAAAGCGGCCGGGGACTATGAGGCGTTGCAGAAATTACCGAAGAACGCTTCACCGGTCCGTATGCACAACCGATGCAAGTTAACGGGAAGGCCAAGAGGGTATATGAGGACCTTTGGTATTTCCCGGGTGTTGTTTAGGGAAATGGCCAATCAAGGGTTGATTCCAGGAGTAAAAAAAGCCAGTTGGTAATATCGAATTCAGCCCGGGGGGCATAATTTAGAAAGAAATGGTTACAGATACTATCGCAGATTACTTAACAAGGATTAGAAACGCCAGTAGGGCGGGCCATAGGGTTGTGGAAATCCCGGCTTCCAACGTTAAAAGGGAAATTACCAAGATATTGTTCGATCAAGGCTACATTTTGAGCTATAAGTTCGAGGACAATGAGGTGCAGGGCAACATCAAGATAGCCCTGAAATATGATAAGGCGACCAAAGAGCCCGTCATCAGAAAATTGCAGCGGGTAAGTAAACCCGGCCTGCGAAAGTATACGGGATCGGAAACCTTGCCACGCGTGCTCAACGGACTTGGAATTGCCATTGTGTCCACCTCCCACGGGGTAATGACCAGCAAGCAGGCCATGCAGGAAAACGTTGGCGGCGAAGTATTGTGTTACGTTTACTAATAGAAGAAAGAAGTAGAAAATGTCTAGAATAGGTAATAATCCAATTGCAATCCCTGACGGGGTGACCGTAGAGGTCAACGAAGGAAGCATTGTTGTTAAGGGCAAGCTCGGCGAGCTTTCCCAGGAGTTCTCCGGGGTATCGATAAAGTTTGAAGATGGGCAGGTTTGGGTGACCAGACCGTCCGACTCCAAAGAGCACAAGGCCAAGCATGGACTCTACAGGTCGCTCATTTTGAATATGGTGGAAGGGGTGTCCAAAGGATGGACCAAGGAACTGGAATTGGTGGGTGTGGGATATCGTGCCAGCAACCAAGGACAAAAGCTCGATTTGGCACTTGGTTTTTCGCACAATATCGTGCTCAACCTAGCGCCAGAGGTTAAGGTGGAGACCAATTCTGAAAAGGGTAAGAACCCAACGATAAAATTGACATCGCACGATAAGCAATTGGTCGGTCAGATAGCGGCCAAGATACGATCGTTCCGTAAACCTGAGCCCTACAAAGGAAAGGGGATCAAGTTCGTCGGTGAGCAATTGAGAAGAAAAGCAGGTAAATCAGCTTAAGCACAGTATTATGGGATTGTCAAAGACGCAGAGAAAATACAGAATTAGAAAAAGGATAAGGAAGGTTTCCGTAGGAACGGCAGAACGCCCCAGGTTGTCGGTTTTCAGGAGCAATAGCGAAATCTATGCCCAGATCATCAACGACCGCGAGGGCACCACATTGGTAGCTGTCTCTTCAAGGGACAAGGCTCTGGCAAAAGTAAAGGGCACGAAAATAGAAGTGGCCAACTTGGTCGGAAAGGCCATCGCGGAGAAGGCAAAAAAGGCCGGTATCGATAAAGTCGCTTTCGACAGGGGAGGCAACCTGTACCATGGTAGGGTAAAATCTTTGGCCGAAGGGGCAAGGGAAGCAGGACTTGAATTCTAAATAAAATTTATGTACCAGAAATACAAAAACGTAGAGACTGTTAAACCGGGAGGTTTGGAACTAAAGGATAAATTGGTGGGCGTACAGCGCGTTACCAAGGTAACCAAAGGGGGTAGGGCTTTCGGATTTTCCGCCATAGTGGTCGTTGGTGATGAGCGCGGTGTCGTGGGCCACGGACTAGGAAAATCAAAAGAGGTAGCCACCGCCATTGCAAAGGCGATCGAGGATGCAAAAAAGAACCTGATTCGGATTCCTTTGAACAAACATACGCTGCCACATGAACAAAAAGGAAAGTTTGGTGGCGCCCGGGTCTATATCCAGCCCGCTTCACATGGTACCGGTGTTATCGCCGGTGGTGCCGTTAGGGCCGTATTGGAAGCCGTTGGGGTACACGATGTGTTGTCAAAGTCACAAGGTTCCTCGAACCCGCACAATGTGGTGAAGGCCACTTTCGACGCACTCTTACAGCTCAGGGATGCCGGCACGGTGGCACGTCAAAGAGGGGTCTCTTTGGAGAAAGTTTTTAAAGGATAGGAACAGAACAGGGTACAGGAGCCAGACGGTTGATTTTGGTAGTGTAACCATCAATCCCTGGATACGAAATAAGAAAAAAATGGCAAAAATTAAAGTAACACTGATAAGGAGTAGCATTAAAAAGCCCCAGAACCAAAAAAGGACCTTGGAAGCCCTTGGTCTGAAGAGAATTGGTCAGGTTGTGGAACACGATGACACGCCCAATATTCTGGGAATGATAAACACAGTTAAACACTTAGTTTCTACAACAGAAGCTTAATATATACTTAGGCAATGAATTTAAGTAATCTCAAACCAGCGAAGGGAGCGGCCAACAAGGCGGGCAAGACAGTAGGTAGAGGTCAGGGTTCCGGAAAGGGAGGCACGGCCACGCGAGGACATAAGGGCGCCAAATCCAGATCTGGTTATTCGAAGAAAATTGGATTTGAAGGAGGGCAAATGCCTTTACAACGACGTGTGCCCAAGTTTGGTTTTACCAATATCAACCGCAAGGAATACCAAGGAATCAACCTGGATAAATTGCAAGAGTTGGTGGACCAAAAAAACGTAAAGGACACGGTTACCCTTGAAGTTTTGATAGAAAACAGATTGGCACGCAAGGCCGACCTGGTAAAGATATTGGGCAACGGGGAACTCAAGGCACCCTTGAAAGTTTCGGCACATAAATTTTCCGCCACTGCAAAAGCGGCTATTGAGGCTGCCGGAGGCGAGGCGATAAGTTTATAAGCTAGGATACACAATTATGAAGAAATTTTTAGAGACCATAACCAATATCTGGAAAATTGAGGAGCTAAGGAACAGGATCTTGATCACCTTAGGTCTGCTTTTGGTATACCGATTGGGTTGCCAGATCGTACTTCCAGGCATTGATTCATCACAGTTGTCAGAATTGGCCTCGAGTACGGATCAAGGAATTTTTGGTCTTTTGAATGCCTTTACCGGAGGGGCTTTTTCCAATGTATCCATTTTTGCATTGGGCATCATGCCGTACATCTCTGCCTCCATTGTGGTACAGTTGATGGGGATTGCTATCCCCTATCTCCAAAAACTGCAAAAGGAAGGCGAGAGTGGTAGAAAAACGATCAACCAGATCACAAGATGGCTCACCATTGGTATCTGTATCGTCCAGGCCCCGGCCTATTTGTTCGGCCTTGGCGCCTTTGGCGTTCCGGATAGTGCCTTTTTAATGGGTAAAGGGTTGAATTTTATAGTACCCGCGGTCATCATTTTGGTCACCGGCTGTGTATTTGCGATGTGGTTGGGGGAGAAGATCACCGACAAGGGGATCGGAAACGGGATATCCCTGCTGATCATGATCGGGATCATCGCCACCATGCCCCAGTCGTTTGTCCAGGAATTTATCTCCAGGACGGTGAACAACAGCGGTGGATTGATGTTCGTCCTGATCGAAGTGATCATCTGGTTCCTGGTCATCCTTGCCTGTGTGCTTTTGGTGATGGCCACGAGGCAGATACCCGTACAGTATGCGAGAAGGACCGCATCTGGCGGCTATGAGAAGAACGTAATGGGGTCTCGACAGTATATCCCGTTGAAATTGAACGCATCGGGGGTAATGCCGATCATCTTTGCCCAAGCGATCATGTTCGTCCCAGGGCTCATCGGGAGTGCTTTTGACGATACGGCGGCCGGACAGTGGATCCAAGTGCAATTCGCCGATATATTCGGTTGGGCGTACAATTTGTTGTTTGCGTTCCTGATCATCATATTTACCTACTTCTATACGGCCATTACCGTGCCTACCAACAAGATGGCCGATGACCTGAAGCGAAGTGGCGGTTTCATTCCAGGGATTCGACCGGGCAAGGAAACGGGTGATTTCTTGGATAAGGTGATGTCGTTGATTACCCTTCCGGGATCAATTTTTTTGGCGATTTTGGCGGTATTACCGGCGGTTGTGGTAAAATTGATGGATGTACAGTCCGGTTGGGCGTTGTTTTACGGGGGTACCTCACTGCTCATTATGGTAGGGGTCGCCATCGATACCGTGCAACAGGTGAACGCATATTTATTGAACAGGCATTACGATGGCCTGATGAAGACTGGAAAGAATAGAAAAGTGGCATAACTTATGGCTAAACAGGCAGCAATAGAACAAGATGGTAGCATTATAGAGGCATTGTCCAATGCGATGTTCCGCGTTGAATTGGAGAACGGCCATGTGGTTACCGCACACATCTCCGGTAAAATGAGGATGCACTATATCAAGCTGCTTCCAGGAGATAAGGTAAAGTTGGAGATGAGTCCTTACGACTTGTCCAAAGCAAGAATCACGTATAGATATTAAGACACAGGGATGAAAGTTAGAGCATCAGTAAAAAAGAGAAGTGCCGACTGCAAGATCGTTCGCAGAAAGGGCAGGTTGTACGTAATCAACAAAAAGAATCCTAGATTTAAACAAAGACAAGGATAATTATGGCAAGAATTGCAGGTATTGATATACCAAAACAGAAAAGAGGGGTAATAGCCCTGACCTATATCTTTGGTATCGGTAAGAGCAGGTCCAAGGAAATTTTGGAAAAGGCAAAGGTAAGTGAGGATACCAAGGTATCCGACTGGAGCGATGACGAAATCGGACGTATCCGTGAAGCGATCGGTTCCTATACCATTGAAGGGGAATTGCGTTCCGAAACGCAATTGAACATCAAACGCCTGATGGATATCGGTTGTTATAGGGGCATCCGCCATAGATCCGGCCTCCCATTAAGGGGCCAACGTACAAAAAACAACTCTAGGACCAGAAAAGGAAAAAGAAAAACGGTCGCCAACAAAAAGAAGGCAACTAAATAATAAGTAGCATAGTTATGGCAAAGTCAAATGCAAAAACAGCTAAAAAACGGAAGGTAACCATCGAATCTGTTGGCGAGGCCCATGTTACGGCATCGTTCAACAATATCATCATCTCCCTGACGAATAAAAAGGGAGATGTGATTTCTTGGTCCTCCGCTGGAAAAATGGGATTCAGAGGTTCTAAAAAGAACACCCCCTATGCCGCTCAGATTGCGGCCGAGGACTGTGCCAAGGTGGCGCATGAAGCCGGGCTCAGAAAGGTGAAGGTATATGTAAAGGGGCCAGGAAACGGACGGGAGTCGGCAATACGGTCCATTCACAATTCCGGAATCGAGGTAACAGAGATCATCGATGTTACCCCAATGCCGCATAACGGATGCAGGCCTCCAAAACGCAGAAGGGTTTAATCACTAATTTATATTTCAACCGAAGTGTAGTTACAGATTATCGAAGGATAAGCCTTAATTCATAATCACACTTCAAACTATAAGAAAATGGCAAGATACACAGGACCAACTAGTAAGATCGCACGTAAATTCGGAGAAGCGATCTATGGGGACGACAAAGCCTTTGACAAAAAGAGCTATCCCCCGGGACAACACGGACAGAACAGACGTCGTGGAAAACAGTCCGAATACGCTGTCCAATTGATGGAAAAGCAAAAGGCAAAATACACCTACGGTATTTTGGAAAAACAGTTCAGAAACTTGTTCGGACAGGCAAACAGGAGCAAAGGGGTTACCGGTGAGGTGCTTTTACAGCTATGCGAATCCAGATTGGACAATGTAGTGTACCGCATGGGCATTTCCACTTCCAGGAGAGGCGCCAGACAATTGGTCTCCCATCGGCACATTACCGTTAACGGTGAGTTGGTGAACATACCTTCGTATTCCTTGAAGGCCGGCGATGTCGTTGGGGTCAGGGAGAAATCCAAATCTGTGCAGGCGATCATTGATGCGTTGTCGGCAAACAGCAGTGTTTACGAGTGGATTACCTGGAACTCTGAAAAAATGGAAGGCACCTATGTTTCCATTCCCGAGCGGATGCAGATTCCAGAGAATATCAAAGAACAATTAATCGTCGAGTTATACTCTAAATAAAACAACACTAGTCCACATGGCATTATTTAATTTTCAGAAACCCGATAAAGTAATAATGATCGATTCCTCAGATTTCAAAGGGAAGTTTGAATTCCGCCCTTTGGAACCTGGTTATGGATTGACCGTTGGGAACGCATTAAGAAGGGTATTGCTTTCAGCATTGGAAGGTCATGCCATTACTTCAGTCAGAATCGACAGCGTTGAGCACGAATTCTCCGTGATTTCAGGAGTGGTCGAAGATGTAACTGAAATGATCCTGAACTTGAAGCAGGTGCGCTTCAAGAAACAGATCGATGATTCCGAAGCGGAAACCGTATCGATTTCGGTGAGTGGAAAAGAGCAAATGACCGCAGGTGATTTTCAGAAGTTCATCTCGGGCTATCAAGTACTCAACCCAGATTTGGTCATCTGCAATATGGATGCCAAGGTCAGTATCAACATGGAGATTACCCTCGACAAGGGAAGGGGTTACGTTCCTGCGGAGGAAAACAAGAAATCGGGCACCCCAATGGGCACCATCGCGGTCGATTCGATCTTTACACCGGTAAAAAATGTAAAGTACAGCATAGAGAACTTTCGTGTGGAGCAAAAAACGGATTATGAGAAGTTGGTCTTTGAGATCGAGACCGATGGCTCCATCCATCCAAAAGATGCCCTTACAGAGGCCGCTAAGGTGTTGATCCATCATTTTATGTTGTTCTCTGATGAACGCATTACCCTGGAGGCCGATGAAATTGCACAGACCGAGACCTATGACGAGGAATCCCTGCACATGCGTCAGTTGTTGAAGACCAAATTGGTCGATATGGACTTGTCCGTCCGTGCATTGAACTGTTTGAAAGCTGCAGAGGTGGACACCCTGGGAGATTTGGTCTCCTTTAATAAGAACGACTTGATGAAATTCAGAAACTTCGGTAAAAAATCGTTGACCGAATTGGAGGAATTGGTTATCAATAAGGGTCTGAGCTTCGGAATGGACCTTTCAAAGTACAAATTGGACAAAGATTAATAATTTGCTTCTATTGGATGGGAAAATCCCTGACAAGGAAGACAATATAAATAGAAATGAGACACGGTAAGAAAGTCAATCATTTAGGAAGAAAGACCGCCCATAGAAAGGCCATGTTGGCCAATATGGCGTGTTCCTTGATCGAACATAAGAGAATAAACACCACGGTGGCCAAGGCCAAAGCACTCAAGCAGTTTATCGAGCCCTTGATTACAAAATCGAAGGCCGAGAACAACTTGACCACTGAGAAGGGAACGCACAACAGACGTATCGTTTTCAAAAACCTTAGGGACAAATACGCGGTAACCGAGTTGTTCAGCGCTGTCTCCGAAAAAGTGGGCGACCGCCCCGGGGGATATACCCGTATCATTAAATTGGGAAACCGTTTGGGCGATAACGCCGATATGGCGATGATAGAGTTGGTGGATTTCAATGAGCTGTACAATGCGGACAAGCCCAAAAAGAAAACCACCAGAAGAAGCAGGAGAGGCAAGGGAGGCGCCAAACCGACGACCCCTCCAGTTGAAACGGCAGCAACCAGCGAAGAAGAATAAATGTTGGCAATAACAGTATTTGGAAAGGGCAAACACATAGTTTGCCCTTTTTTATTACCTTTATTGAAATAATCGAGGTCATGAAATCAAAATTAACTCTGTTCGGAATCATTTTTTTGGCCCTGGCACAGATTTCCAATGGACAAGGCGCTATTGGTGTGGACAACGGGGCACTTCAATTGAGCAATTCAATTGACCAGATGAACACGGGCAAACGGCAAATCGTTTCAGCCTATATCAAAAACCCGCCACGAAAGGTCCTAGGGTCGTATTATGTCTTTGATGACTGGAAGAATAAGGGAATCATCCAGGTTTCCGATGATAAGGGATATAAAATCGGCAATATCAATATCAATGTGAAGGATGGTCGGTTCGAGGCTCAGGCAGGGAAGGATTCCATATTTACCTTCAATACCGAATTTGTCGACTTTTTTCTTATCAACAACAAGAAATATAAGGATATCTACCTGGATAAATTCAAGCAATCCAAAATCTGTGAGATAATACTGGAGGATGAAGCGTACACGGTACTAAAAGTGTATCATTCGGATGTTAAAAAAAATGATCCGGACCCATTGATGCTGAAACCCGATGCGGACGAGTATGTCGTCAGTTCCCATTATTACATTAAAAGGGGTGGTGATATTGAGAAATTCCGATTGAACAGGAAACAGGTAATAGGCCTGTTCGCGGACCACAAGAAATTGATGGAAAGCTATGTAAAGGAGCACAAACTCTCCTACAACAAAGCGGAACATCTGAAAAAGATGTACAATAAATGGAAAACTTTATAAAATTGAAGAATTGTTATTTAAGGGATAAACTATTTTAGTTTATCCTTTTTTTATGTTTTTTTGTAAACCATTAATTTTTGAATAAAGGATGAAGTATCAGGCAAGAAAGAAAGCAATGCTATTGTTGGCGGATGGAACCATTTTCTATGGAAAATCCGTGGGCGACAAGGATGGAACCGCCTTTGGCGAGGTTTGTTTCAACACTGGAATGACGGGTTATCAGGAGATTTTTACCGACCCCTCGTATTTTGGACAGCTTATGGTGACCACGAATGCCCATATCGGGAATTACGGTACCAATGTGGACGAAGTGGAATCCGAATCCGTTAAGATTGCCGGACTTATCTGCAAAAATTTCAGCTATGAATATTCCAGGCCCATTGCCGACGCCGGCCTGGAGGAGTTTTTGGACGGCAATGGGCTTTTTGCCATTTCCGACGTGGACACCCGGGCCTTGGTGGCCTATATCAGGGACCATGGCGCAATGAACGCAGTGATTTCCACGGAAGTCGAAAAGCTTGCCGAACTCAAAAAACAACTGGCGGAAGTGCCCAGCATGCAAGGGCTGGAATTGGCCTCGAAGGTATCGACCAAGGAACCGTACCATTTCGGGAATGAAAACGCCACCTATAGGATCGCCGCGCTGGATATCGGCATCAAAAAGAATATTTTGAGAAATTTGGGCCAAAGGGATGCCTATATCAAGGTGTTCCCGTACAACGCCTCCTTTGAGGAGATGGCCGCTTGGAATCCGGACGGCTATTTCATTTCGAACGGTCCAGGAGATCCCGAACCTTTGACCGAGGCGATCGCCACTGCCAAAAAAATGATGAAGAGCGATAAGCCGGTCTTTGGAATCTGCCTAGGGCACCAGGTAATCGCCCTGGCCAACGGTATATCCACTTACAAGATGCACAACGGGCACCGCGGGATAAACCACCCGATCATGAATCTGGTGACCGGAAAGGGCGAGATTACCTCACAGAACCACGGTTTCGCCATCAACCGGAAAGAAACAGAGGCCCATCCTGATCTGGAGATTACGCATGTACACTTGAACGACAAGACGGTGGCGGGAATCCAGGTGAAGGACAGGAACATTTTTTCCGTACAGTACCATCCCGAAGCTAGCCCGGGACCCCATGATGCGGAGTATCTTTTTGACCAATTCTTTGAGATGGTCAAATCCGTGGAACCCGTATCCGTACCCTAATTTAAATTATCGTTATATATAGGCACATATACGAGCGATGTCTTCCTTAAAACAGACATGGTTTCGTATATTTGCGCTTTAAAATCAATCCTAAAAAAAATCAGATGAGTATCATCCTAAGCGTTCATGCAAGGCAAATTTTAGATTCAAGGGGTAATCCTACCGTTGAGGTGGATGTAATTACCGAAAATGGTATATTGGGAAGGGCAGCGGTACCCTCAGGAGCTTCTACCGGAGAACACGAGGCCGTTGAACTGCGCGATGGGGGAAAAGCATTCATGGGCAAGGGAGTGAACCAGGCGGTGAACAACGTAAATACCACCATTGCCGAGGAAATTTTAGGAATGTCCGTTTTTGAACAAAATTTGATCGACCAGGTCATGATCGATTTGGACGGAACGCCCAATAAATCCAAATTGGGGGCCAATGCCATTCTTGGGGTCTCTTTGGCCACTGCGAAAGCGGCCGCCAATGAACTGGGACTTTCGCTCTACCGTTACATTGGTGGTGTAAGCGCCAATACCTTGCCGGTCCCCATGATGAACATCATCAACGGAGGATCCCATTCGGACGCACCCATTGCATTCCAAGAGTTTATGGTGATGCCCGTCAAGGCCAAGAACTTCTCCCATGCCATGCAGATGGGCACTGAAATTTTCCACAACCTCAAAAAAGTGTTGCACGATAGGGGACTGAGCACCGCGGTAGGGGATGAAGGCGGATTTGCCCCTACCCTGGACGGCACGGAAGATGCCCTGGATACCATTGGAAAAGCGGTCGAGAAAGCGGGCTACGCTCTGGGCGACGATGTGATGATCGCACTGGATTGTGCGGCTGCGGAGTTTTATGTGGACGGGAAATACGATTATACGAAATTCGAAGGAGACAAAGGCGCGGTACGCACTTCCGAGGAACAGGCGCAATACTTGGCCGACCTTTCCGCAAAATATCCCATCATCTCAATAGAAGATGGAATGGATGAAAACGATTGGGACGGATGGAAGGCCCTGACCGACAAAGTGGGTGATACCGTTCAACTGGTGGGCGATGACCTGTTCGTGACCAATGTGGAACGACTCTCCAGGGGAATCGAAAATGGGATCGCCAACTCCATTTTGATCAAGGTGAACCAGATCGGTACATTGACCGAAACCATTGCTGCCGTCAATATGGCGAAAAATGCCGGGTATACCTCGGTCATGTCCCACCGTTCCGGGGAAACCGAGGACAATACCATAGCCGACCTTGCCGTGGCCCTGAACACCGGACAGATCAAGACCGGTTCGGCCTCGCGATCCGATAGAATGGCAAAGTACAATCAGCTACTTCGTATCGAAGAGGAATTGGGTGAAATGGCCTACTATCCCCAGGAAAAGGCGTTTAAGATTAAATAAGTCCAATTAAAGGTTCTACAAAAGCTTTTCGGGTCCGTAAAATCATAGGGATTTGAAAAGCTTTTTCGTATGGACCCCAACTTTTTCTAATTTAATTGAATATCTTGTAACACGGCAACCCATTGCAGACCTTATGAGCAATTTCCTTTTTGTCGCAGCGGAAAATGATGCCATTCCCGATTGCAAGGCAGGAGGAATGGGAGATGTGGTACGGGACGTACCACGGCAGATCTCGAAGATGGGCGATAAGGTTCATGTGGTAGTGCCGTCGTATTCGAGACTGCATCAAAAAGGTACCTTTAAGACCCATCTCAATTTTCAGTTAAGGGGAATCCATTACACGGCAGACCTGTATGAGGTAATTCCCAAGAAGGAGTTTAAGAACATACATCACTATGTGATCCACCATCCGGAAATCGAGGCCGGGGACATAGCCCATATTTACCACAACGATCCTACCGAGCCCTTTTACACCGACGCGATAAAATATTTCATTTTCTGTACCGCGGTGGCCGAGGCCATGAAGAAAGAGGCTTTTGGAAAACTCGATGTCGTGCACCTACACGATTGGCATACCAGCCTGGTACTCTTTCTGAAGAAGTACCATCCGGCTTACCTATCGTTGCGGAAAATGCGATTTGTCTATAGTATCCACAACTTGGCCATACAGGGCATACGGCCCTTTGAAAACAACTATTCATCGCTCAAGACCTGGTTTCCGCAGATCGACCTGGACTACAAGGGCCTTATGGATTATCGTTACCGGGATTGTGTAAACCTCATGGCGTTGGGAATTCGATTTGGGGATGCGGTGCACACGGTTTCCCCCTCGTACAAAGCGGATGTTCTCCTACCCAGTTCCCCACCCGAGTTCATTGGCGGGGAAGGCCTGGAAAAAGACCTCTTGAAGGCAGATAACGAAGGCCGATTGTTCGGTATCCTCAATGGATGCAATTACAACAATATAAGGGTCGCGGACAAGGGAAAACTGTATCGGAATACCGTGAAGGCCCTTTTTGGATGGCTGCAGGAGGAATCCAAAAAATACAAGGCGGATTTTTTGGCCCATACCGGGGAGAAAGTAATGCAATATGTCCAAAACCATCCCAAATTCATCGTATCCAGTGTGGCGAGACTGACCGAGCAAAAGTTTTATTTTTTCAAACGCTCTCCCGAAGCTTTTGTGGAAATCCTGAGAAAGCTCGAAAAAGTAGACGGTATCTTTATGCTTTTGGGAACCGGGGCACCAGAGTATGAGGAGGTCTTCAGGGAGATGAGCTATAAGCACAAAAACTTTATTTTTACCAACGGGCAATCCGAAGATTTGATCGATTCCATTTATCTGGAATCGGACCTTTACTTTATGCCAAGCCTTTTTGAGCCCTGCGGAATAAGCCAAATGTTGGCTATGCGGAATGGGAACCCCTGTCTCGTGCACCATACAGGTGGACTTAAGGACACAGTGGAACATATGCAAACTGGATTTGCCTTTGATGGGGACACCTACGATGCCAAAATAAGGAACATGCTTTCCAGTTTTGATGAAGCCCTGAAGGTATATTCCAAGGACAAAAAGAAATGGAAAGAGATACAGGCTAACGCGAAGAAAATGCGTTTTACCTGGAAGAAATCGGTCGATGAATACTACAAAGTATTGTACCTTCTCTAGTTCGGTTCTTGACCAAGACCGACTGCCCTGAAAGGGTCTTGTTAATAATTGCCTAAAGGGAACCACTAAATTGTTAACACCGTGTGTTTTTCTTAAATTTACGGTTCAGTTTAATCATAAGTAACTACCACAAATGTCAGATACTGCTATTTTAGAATACAACGGTCAGAAATACGAATTTCCCGTCATCAAGGGCTCGGAAAATGAGCTTGCCATCGATGTAAAAACATTGCGCTCATCGACAGGTGGCATCATTACGATCGATCCGGGGTATAAGAACACGGGATCTTGCCAAAGCGCCATTACTTTTTTGGATGGGGAAAAAGGGGTTCTGAGGTATCGCGGGTATGCGATCGAGGAATTGGCCGAAAAGGCCGATTTTTTGGAAGTGGCCTATCTTCTGATATTTGGGGTCCTGCCGAACAAGGAGCAACTGGAAAAGTTCCACGATGACATCAAGGAAGAGTCCCATGTCGATGAGGAAATGAAAAAAATATTGGACAGTTTTCCAAAGTCCGCACATCCCATGGGAGTGCTGTCTTCGCTGACCAGCGCGTTGATAGCGTTTAATCCGACATCCGTGAATGTGAGCTCTGAGAACGAAATGTACCATGCAATCGTACGTATTTTGGCTAAATTTCCGGTATTGGTGGCGTGGACCTTGAGAAAGAAAAAAGGATTGCCGTTGGATTATGGGGACGGTTCTTTGGGCTATGTGGAAAACATCCACAAGATGATGTTCAAGAAACCGAACAAGGAATATATCAGAAATGAGGTGGTCATCGAGGCCTTGGACAAGCTGCTCATCCTCCATGCCGATCATGAACAGAACTGCTCCACGTCGACCGTACGTATCGTAGGGTCGTCGCATGCGGGTCTTTTTGCCTCCCTCTCCGCGGGAATCTCCGCACTTTGGGGCCCCTTACATGGCGGTGCCAACCAGGCCGTTCTCGAAATGCTGGAAGCTATTGAGGCCGATGGTGGCGATACCAAGAAATATATGGCCAAGGCCAAAGACAAAAAAGATCCCTTTAGATTGATGGGCTTCGGCCATAGGGTCTACAAAAACTTTGATCCCCGCGCAAAAATCATTAAAAAGGCAGCTGATGAGGTATTGGCAGACCTGGGAATCGAAGATCCTATTTTGGACATTGCCAAGGGATTGGAGAAAGAGGCCTTGGAGGATCCATACTTTGTGGATCGCAAGCTGTATCCGAACGTGGACTTCTATTCCGGGATCATTTATAGGGCCCTTGGGATTCCCACGGAAATGTTCACGGTGATGTTTGCCCTGGGCAGGTTACCGGGCTGGATTGCCCAATGGAGGGAAATGCGATTGAACAATGAGCCCATCGGACGCCCGCGACAGGTGTATATTGGAGAGAACCTTCGACCCTTCGTTGATGTTGACCTACGGTAGGAAACACCACGTACAATAAGATAAAATGCTCTTTTATAACAAGAAAAGGAGCATTTTTTTTAGGGGTGCAACAACCCTATCTTTGCCAAAATTTTGTCCATGCTGCATTTGAACATCAAAGATGAAACTTCGCGCTTGAAGGCCGTGTTGTTGGGTACTGCCGAAAGTTGTGGTCCTGTACCGAAACCGGAAGAGGCCTATGATCCCAAATCTTTGGAGCACATTTTGGCGGGAACCTACCCAAAGGAGGTCGATATGATCCAGGAAATGGATGCGTTTTCCAAAGTGCTTCAAAAACATGGGGTCGAGGTTTTTCGTCCCGAGGTACTGCCGGACTGCAACCAGATTTTTTCACGGGATATCGCCTTTGTAATTGAAAACAAACTGATAAAAGCGAATATTTTGCCGGATAGGGAAAAGGAATTTGAGGCCATTTTGCACGTGCTCGAGTATATTGCACCGGAACATATTCTAAACGCACCCGAGGAAGTGCACGTGGAAGGAGGGGATGTTATGCCCTGGAACGAATATATATTTATCGGTACCTACACGGCAAAGGATTATCCGGATCGGATAACGGCCCGCACCAACAAACAGGCGGTAGACTTCATTTCGGAACAATTCCCCGATAAAAAGATCAAGTCGTTTGAACTGCGAAAATCGACAAACGCGAGGGAAAACGCCCTGCACCTTGATTGCTGCTTCCAACCCGTGGGACGCAACAAGGCCATTCTTCATAAAAACGGCTTTTTGGTCGAGGAGGAGTACCAATGGCTGGTCGATTTCTTTGGGAAGGAAAATATTTTTGAGATAACCGCCGACGAAATGTACCAAATGTTCAGCAACGTCTTTTCCATCTCCCCGGAAGTGGTGGTCTCTGAACAGCATTTTACGAGGCTCAATAATTGGCTACGGGCGCAGGGATTTACCGTGGAGGAAGTCCCCTATGCCGAAATTGCCAAACAGGAAGGTTTGCTGCGTTGCAGTACACTTCCATTGGTAAGGGAGTAAAAACTTGTCGCAACGCCCTATTACTGGGAGATTTCGGATTATAAAGAAAATTTTAACACTCCAGTCCTTGGTTTACTAGACGAGTGGTCATATTTTTGTCTCGGACTTTAAGAAAATGCAGAAAACATTAAAACATGAGATAAAGGCCGACTTCCTTTTGGAAAAGGGAATGGAACTGCTTTGGTCAAAAGGGTACAACGCGACCAGTGTTAACGATATTGTTATGGCGGCGGGTGTGCCCAAAGGATCTTTCTATTTTTATTTTGACAGCAAGGAAGATTTTGTCATCAAGGCGATCGACATGTATTTTCAAGCGCATTTTGCACCGGCACAGGAAATCTTAATGGACAAAACAATTTCACCCAAACAAAGGCTCCTCAATTTCCACGAGTTTCGCTGCAATATTCTAAAGAACGAAATGGAATGCAAAATGGGGTGTTTGGCCTGTAACATTGGCAACGAAATGGCAGAGCACAATGAGAATATCAGAAATGCGATCCTGGAACGGGAAACCATCGTCCAATCCCAGATTACCGAGGTGGTCGAGGAGGCGCAGAAATTGGGCGAGGTAGATCCCGGATTGAACGCGGCCGACATTGTCGCTTTTTTTGAGGATGCCGGAAAAGGAGCGATGACCACCATGAAAGAGATGCAAAGCAGTTACCCTATCGATAATTTTTTGAATATGGTACGTACCATCCTGTTCAGGTAATTTTTTTTAAAATGACATAGACGACCGGTCAATTAGTATACACATCCCGATAGTTTTTTTGAAAACTGTCCAGATCAAAGGACTTCGATCGTCTTAATGCTATAACTGGAATTATTTTTTTAAACCATTTGCGTTTTAAATAAGCGACTGGTCAACTATTAAACCTAACACCTATGAATGCACTTAAAAAGGCGGGGAACTCCGTCAACGCTTTTGCCAAAAATTGGGCCAATTTCGTCATTAGATTTAAATGGCCCGTACTACTGCTTACCCTTGCCTTGGCCCTGGGCCTCGCTTCACAGGGAAAAATGGAATTTGACGGAGACTACCATGTCTTTTTCAGCGAATCGAATCCGGAACTGGAGGCCTTCGATGCCTTACAGGAAAAATATACCAAAGACGACAATATTGTGATTGTTTTGGCCCCGGACAATGGAGAGGTTTTTACAAAGGAGAACCTCGTGGCCATTGAGGAATTGACAGCGAGCGCCTGGAACACCCCCTACTCGTCCAGAGTGGATGCGGTGACCAATTTTCAGCACACCAGTGCAGTGGGCGATGATCTGTACGTGGATGATCTGTCCTACGGGTCGGCGACAAAAACAGCGGCTGAAATTTTGGAAATTAAGGAAAAAGCTTTGAAGGAACCCTTGCTGTTGCATCGGATCATCAATGAATCGGGAAGCGTGACAGCGATCAATGTTACGGTTCGATTGCCCGGGATCGACAGTGCTAAGGAAATCCCCGAGGTGACTGTGGCCACCCGGAAAATGGTTGAGGACTTTAAGATAAAACACCCTCAGTTTCAAGTGTACACCACGGGTTTAGTGCCTTTGAATACTGCTTTCTTTGAAGCTTCACAGAGCGATTTGGCATTGATCGGTGTCATGATGCTCATTGTGATCCTCGTGACCTTTCTCCTGACACGCAACCTTTTTGCGACCCTGTCCACCTTGGTAGTGGTCCTGTTTTCGGTCATGAGCGCCGTGGGGTTCATCGGGCTTACAGGCATCAAGCTTACACCCCCCTCCTCCGTATTCCCGACAATGATATTGACCTTGGCCGTGGCGGATAGTATCCACATTCTGATAACCATGCTCCAAAAAGTACGAAAGGACGGGATGGACAAAAAAGAAGCCTTGGTAGAGAGCATGCGGCTTAATTTTATGCCCGTTTTCATCACCAGCTTAACTACTGTCATTGGATTTCTGACCATGAATTTCGGAGATGTCCCCCCGTTTTGGCACCTTGGAAACATTACCGCTTTTGGTATGTCGATGGCCTTTCTGTACTCCACCACCACTTTGCCGGCACTTATGGCCATTTTTCCGATGTGGAAGGGGAAATCGGCGATCGTCAAGGAAGAGAAAATAGGTTTGTATACCAGGCTTGGGCTTTTTGTGACCAAACAACCCGCCCGCCTAACGGTAATTTCCGTGGTTATTATCGCCGGATTGACCTACTTGGCGACCCTAAATGTTTTCAACGATGAGTTTGTTGAATACTTCGATGATTCCGTGGAGTTTAGAAGGGACAGCGATTTTATCAACGACAACCTTACCGGTTTTTACAATGTGGAATTTTCAGTCGGAAGCGGGGAAAGTGGGGGAATCAACAATCCGGAATATTTGCAAAAGCTCAATGCATTTGAGGATTGGTTGAACGAGCAGCCCGAGGTGGTTCATGTAAATGCCTTCAGTGAGGTGGCACGTAGGGTGAACCGGTCCATGCACGGGGATGATCAAGCGTATTATCGTGTGCCCGACAATCGGGAAGAAGCAGCGCAGTTTCTGCTCCTGTACGAGCTTTCATTGCCTTTTGGGCTGGATTTGAACAACCAGATCAACGTCGACAAATCCGAAACTCGGGTGACCACCACCCTAAAAAACATTTCCAGTGCCGAGATGATCGCTTTCTCCTCGCGGGCAGAGGAATGGTTGAGGAACAATACCGATGAACCGATGCACACCATTGGTGTGAGTCCGACCATGATGTTCTCCAAATTGGGCTTCCGACAGGCCGACAGTATGTTCAATGGTAACATAATCGCCCTGATCCTGATTTCCTTGGTACTGATGTTGGCCCTGCGGAATTTCAAGCTTGGACTGCTGAGCATCATTCCGAACGTGACCCCGGTCTTGGTAGGTTTTGGAATCTGGGCACTTTACAAGGGGCAGATCAATACGGGAATGGTCATTGTTTTTGGTATGACCCTGGGAATCATCGTCGACGACACCGTACACTTTATGAGCAAGTTTCTCCGGGCGCGTAGGGAATTGGGCTATGATGCCCAACAGGCGGTCATCTACGCTTTTGAAACGGTGGGACGGGCCCTGGTGACCACCACCTTGGTACTGTTATCCGGGTTTGCGGTACTTTCAACCTCTTCTTTTGCCCTCAACAGCTATATGGCCCGGATTACGGTAATCATCATTTTGGCGGCCCTGATCATCGATTTCATCCTGCTTCCGGCCCTCTTGATCTTATCCAGTAGAAAAAGCGGGGCGGTTGTCCCGGCAAATCAGTTAAAACCAGAATTAAAACTAGATAAATAATGTTCACTTTAATCTTAAATCACTTAAAAATGAAAACATCGATTCTAACTATGGCCGCGTTCCTGGCCATCAACCTGATGGCCGCCCAAACAGCGGAACAACGGGGATTGGAAATAGCAAAGGCAGCGGAAGAGGCCGACCTGGGATTTGGAAGTTCCATGGTGCAGCTTCAAATGATCCTAAAAAACAAGAACGGGCAAACCAGCGAAAGGTCCATGACCACCAGGACCTTGGAATTGACCGAGGACGGGGACAAATCCCTGATTGCCTTCAATAGCCCAAAGGACGTGAAGGGAACGGCTACCTTGACCTATACGCACAAGGTAGGTTCGGACGATCAATGGCTGTATTTGCCTTCCATTAAAAGGGTAAAGCGAATTTCATCCAACAATAAATCGGGTCCCTTTGTAGGGAGTGAATTTGCCTATGAAGATCTTTCCTCACAGGAAGTTGAAAAGTACAACTATAAGTTTTTAGAGGAAAAAGGCGACCTGCTGGTGGTGGAGCAGGACCCTGTGGATCCTAAATCGGGCTATACACGACGCTTGGTCACCTATAACAAGGTCAAGGGCTATAGGATCGAAAAAGTGGAATTCTACGATAGAAAGAATGCCCTTTTGAAAACCCTGACCTATAGCGACTATAAATTGTACAAAGACAAGTTTTGGCGGGCCGCCACCTTTAACATGGTCAACCACCAAAGCAACAAGGAAACACTATTGAAATTTAGCGAGTATAATTTTGGGATCGACCTGTCCGAGGAGGATTTTTCCCAAGTGGCGCTTCAACGGGCCGGAAACTAAATTCACGAAGACCAGGTCGACACTAGGTGGGTTGGAAACAGTGTTCTTTTAGCTGATGATGGTATTATTTCGGCCTGGCTTCTTCAAAAACAGCGTATGAAAAACAAAAGGATATGGGGCGTGTTGTGGCTAATGGGGTTTGCATACGGTTTTGCCCAAGATAACGATTCCCAAAAGGTGGATCATGACGTGGAGCTCGAACTGGAAGCAGAGTACCGCTATTTTTTTGATGCGGCCCGCTTCGATGGCCAGGAAGAGCATTATCCCGCCCTGTCTTTCCGGCCAGAGTATTCCGCATCCTGGGACAAGGGGTACCAAAGTATCAACTTCCAGGGTTTTTTGAGATTGGATCGCGATGACGAGCGCACCCATTGGGACATTCGGGAGCTGTACTACCAAAGGGCTAAGGGAAATTGGGAAGTGAGCCTTGGTCTGAGAAAGGTATATTGGGGAGTGATCGAAAGCAATCACTTGGTGGATATCATCAACCAGACCGATGCGGTGGAAACTTTTGATGGAGAGGAGAAGTTGGGACAACCCATGGTACAGTTCAGCTGGATTACGGGTTCTTTTGGGACCTTCGACTTCTTTTACCTACCGTACCACCGCAAGCGTACGTTTGCAGGAAGGGAGGGAAGGTTGCGGTTTGGAACGGTGATAGATCAAGACGATCTGGGCTATGAGAGTGGCGCGGAAGAATGGCGCCAGGACGTAGCCGTTAGGTGGAAGCATTATTTTGGAATTTTTGACATAGGCCTTTCCCACTTCCACGGCAACGGAAGGGAACCCCTGTTCACATTCGAGCCCGACGGGACGATCAATTCCTTTTACCCGGTCATTGACCAGACCGGATTGGAACTCCAGGTGACCCATGATGCCTTTCTTTGGAAACTGGAATCCATTTACCGGAGTGCCAGGGCCCAGGATTTTTTCGCCTTGGCCGCCGGACTGGAGTACACCTTCAGCAATATTGACGGGAACGGACTGGATATTGGGGTTTTGGGGGAATACCTGTACGACGAGCGGGATCAATTGGCCCTGACCGCCCTTCAGAACGATGTTTTCTTGGGAAGCCGTATTGCCTTCAACGACACGGCCGATACCGCTGTTCTGATAGGGGGAATCTCCGATTTAAAATCGAGCAGCAAAATTTTTAGCTTGGAGGCATCCCGCCGTTTTGGAAGTACCTGGACCGCTGAGGTGGAAGCACGGATTTTTGGCTCCATCGGCGAAAACGAGTTGATCTTGTCCAATTTCCGGGACGATAGCTTTTTGAGGATTTCCATTTCCAAGTTCTTTTAGCTGGTCCTGGTAGTTTTGCCCGCGGACAGGTTTTTTAACACGTTTATGGCCCTGTCCCTGTCGTCGTAGGGTACGAAAAGATGATCGTGATGGTATCCCGCTACCACATTGCAACTGATTTGATGTTGTGCCAGGGCCGTGGAGAACGCAGCGGTAAGTCCGGTCGCCTCGAGGGCGGAATGTACCTCAAGCGTGATCCAAGCGGCGACATGCCCATAGGATAGCTTCAAGGCATCGGCCCTTTGCCGTGCAATGATAAGGGTGGTGCCCTCCTTTTCCTTGAATTCCCCTAGAACATCGGTTCGGTCCACTCCATCGGTAGTGTCTACGGTAGCAAACACATATTCCCCTGGGTTGAGTGTGGGTTGCATATCGCGAATCAGTTTGCTAAGATTTGTTTCTCCGGCCATAGCGTCTTTTTTTATAGGATGAAAGGGGAACTGGATGCCTGTGTACAAAGGTTGTTTTTTTGCTCATACCTACTAAGTGACCTTAATAAAAATCATAATTTAGCGCCTCAAAAGGGTGGAGGGCCGAATCGCGCCCCAACATCCTAAACTAGATCGAATGCAGATTACAAATACCATTTTAATGATACGGCCCGTGGGCTTTCGCAGGAACGAACAGACCGCGGTGAACAATTATTTCATGGAGGAGATCGACCTTAAAGGTCGGGATATCAACGCCAAGGCCCAGCAAGAATTCGATGCGTTCGTATCCGTTTTGAGAGACAAGGGGGTTAAGGTGATCGTAGTGGAGGATACCAAAGAGCCGGACACTCCGGATTCCATTTTTCCAAATAATTGGATTTCGTTCCATGCCAATGGAACGGTGGGGCTATATCCGATGTTTGCCGAAAATAGGCGACGCGAAAGGCGAGGGGATATCCTGGATATCCTGGAGGCCGAAGGCTTCAGGATCGAAAATGTAATGGACTATACAAGCGCCGAGGAACACGGCGTTTTCCTGGAGGGCACAGGGAGTATTTTGATGGACAGGGTGCACCAAAAAGTATATTGTGCCCTTTCCGATAGGGCTCACGAGGAATTGATCATCGAGTTCTGTGAGGATTTTGACTGCCTGCCTGTGATCTTTACCGCCAACCAGACGGTGGATGGGGAGCGTCTGCCCATTTACCATACCAATGTGATGATGTGCCTGGGAGAGTATTTTTCTGTAATCTGTTTGGACAGCATCGACGATAAAAAAGAGCGAAAAAATGTCGTGGACCATCTGAGGATGGATAAAAAGGAAATCATTGCTATCACTGAGGAACAAATGCACCACTTTGCAGGGAATATGTTACAGGTACTGGGCAAGGACAAGATCCCCTATCTGGCTATGAGTTCGCAAGCCTACCACAGTTTGACGCCCGCGCAGATAAAATCCATAGAGAAACATTGCGAAATAGTGCACAGTGCACTGGACACCATCGAAACCTGTGGCGGCGGCAGCGCCAGATGCATGATGGCCGAAGTGTTTTTACCAAAAGACTAAAATACCGCTCCCCCCGTGTTTCCTATACTTTAAGGAACAATAAGCCCTTTTGTTTTTACGTTATAACAAGGATGAAAATAAGCAATCTACTTCCATTGGTACTGCTGTTGGCGGCCTGTTCAAAAGAGGAGGGCGGGAAAGCCGTGACCCAGGCCGAAACCCGTGCATTTTTCATGGGTTTTACGGCTTTTCCCTATGACGCCACGACCGAGGCGCAAATGGAGACCTATCGAAAAGTGGCGGATGACGGCGATCTGTTTTTGAATCATTTGGATCATGGGGTCCCTTGGAACGAGGCCTTGAACGATCTACCCTTTCCCACGGAGGTGCAGCGCACCCTGGATGCCACCAAAACCGGCTTGGCCCCCAATACCAAGGTCTTGCTGACCGCGACCCCCACCGACCAGACGAGGGGCGGATTAGCGGCTTATTGGAACGACAAAGGTGCCCACCAAGACCTCCCAACGTATTGGGAGGGCAAGACTTTTGACGACCCGGAGGTAATCTTGGCCTATATTAAGTACTGCAAGCGCACCATAGATGCGGTCCGGCCCGATTATTTTGCCTACGGCATTGAGACGAATTCCGCATTTAGAAAGGGCGATGTCGAATTTGCCGCATTTTTGCGTCTTTGCGAAGCGGTGTACACCGAATTGAAAGCCGATTATCCGAACTTACCAATTTTCTTGACACTTCAAGATCGGTCCTTTCAAAATTCCCACACAGAGTTGTTGGAGACCTCTAAAATGCTCCTTCAATATTCCGACTATGTGGCCATGAGTACCTATCCCTTTTTGGATTACGGCAATTTACAAAGGGATGCCGACCCCGCCTTGTTCGACGACAACTGGTTAGGGGATTTTCGAAACCTGTCCCCTTCAAAACCTTTTGCCATTTCCGAAACGGGGTTTTGCGCCGAAAACCTGGTCATTGCCAACTTGGGAATCAACGTGAGGGCTACCGAGGCTTGGCAGACCGATTTTGTGACCAAACTCTTTACTACGGCCAATCATTTTGAGGCCGAATTCGTGGCATGGTTCGTTTATCGGGACTATGATATGCTATATGACAAAACGCCCGATCCACCGGACATTTTAAAGGTCTGGCGAGACAATGGGCTCTTGGATGGGAATGGGACTGCGCGCCCTGCTTATCAAAAATGGCTGGAATGGAAAGCGATGCCCCGGGATTGATTTTGGCAGGAAGGCCAAGGTCCCATAGGGTCAGCCATTGATCATTTGGACCAGCTTCAATCTGCTGTTTATACCGATCTTGGTGTATATCCTGTGCGTATGGTCCTTTACCGTTTGAAGACTGATAAACAGTTCATCGGCAATTTGTTGATTGGTCTTGCCTTCACAGATCTTGTTCACAATTTCTTTTTCCCGTTTGCTGATTCCATATTTTTGGAACAACAGTGCTTTCTTTTCCGTATTGGGAAGGTGGGCGTATACCGGGGTGAAAAGTACATCGGAATGGAGGTTCAGGTAAAAGAGCGGAAAAAGATTGGTCAGGAAATAACCCAATAGCACCAGGGCCTTAAGCCATGTTCCACTATGGTAAAATGGGAGGGTACCTCCTCGAACGACCAGTCCCAAAAACAGGAGCAGCACGAATTGGATTACAATTTTTCGATTCTTTTTTTTGAAGGTCTTCAAGTGGCGCAAGATTATGCCCGCGAACCAACCCATATACACCAATTCAAGAAAGAGGAACAATCCGATTTCGGAATATACCAAATGCCTGTCCTGAAGCCAATAATCCCTGCCCATCAACCTATAGAGGCCCCATGTCGCGATCACAAAGATTAGCAAGAGTCCAAGATGCGCCCAAATTGTTTTGTTTTTCGGCACGGCCCCCATTAGGGAATATCCCATTTTAATGAGCATTATCCAGGAAAGAATAAGGAAGGGCAGCCCTAGAACCGGTAAAACCATCGAAACCAAGGTCGCCACTTCAGCACTGCTGTTCATTGCGGAAAGGAAGGCGCCCATAAGAAATTGCACCCAGAGGCCATAGAAAGCAAATCCAAAAAAGGTGATGAGATAATAGAAATAGTTTCTATGGAATTCACCATTGTAGGTGGTTATAAGTCGATGTCCCATGGCTATGCCGGCCAGCGCGGAGGCAAGACAGAAAAGGAAGGCGATAATATAGACCAAGCTCGACAAATACAGGGATTTAGTGGGTTAAAAGTAGCTAAATCCCTTTAATGCCCATAAATACCTTAGTAGTGATTTTAAAACCACTACCAAAGTTGGAAGGAATCTGCGCGGGTCCCCTGTATCTTTATCCAAACTTTAAATTTAGTAGGATGGAAACGGTAAAAATTGAAAAGAAACCCAGAACGACTATTTCAGGTAGCTATGGATATGGCTGGCAACAGTTATGGAAGTACCCCCTGTATTTTTTTCTGATCATGCTCATTATAGGCCTGGCAGAATCCCCTGCCTCCATGGCTCGGGAATCGGAACTGGATGGAGGGGCAGGATTGGTGTTATTGCAGATATTTTCGGCCGCATACGCCTTCCTATTGCTCCCGGTGATCACGTACGGCGGCAATTTACTGTTCTTAAGGGGTGTCCGAAATGAGGAAATGGATTTCTCCGAATTGTTTGTGGGTTTTCGAGAACGGTACGTGCCCATTATTCTGGCCAATCTCCTAAAATTTGCCCTTGTGGGCATTGGATTTGTTTTTCTTATCATACCGGGCATTATCCTGCTCTGCCGATTGGCCTTTGTCTCCTTTCTGGTGATGGACAAACATATGGAGCCGATCGCCGCTATTGAAAAAAGTTGGCAGATGACCAGGGGCCAAGGTTGGAAAATTTTCGGTATGGGGCTGCTCGCGATCCCTGTCTTTATTGGGGGGCTCCTCTGCTTTGTCGTAGGTGTCTTTGTATCGGTCACCTGGATATATACTGCCTTTACCTCCTTGTACCATGCCCTGGATATAAAGGACCAAGAGCGGTTACAGGCGGATGTTTTCTGACCCGTACCGGTAAAACGGGACGGAGTCGTAAATTGTATACCGATTTTGGGAATGTTCGATTATTCCTCTACGGGCAAGAGGTCACAAAACCAAAAGCCCATGGCTTCATTGGCGCAGGACGTCTCCTGGGAAGGGTTCTTGTACTCCCGGTATACTTTTTCGCCCAAGGTGAACTTCACAGGATTGCTAAAAATGGGCCCATCGTAGCAAAAGGTATGGAATTCCCCGTTTTCACCACATGGGTCCACGTTGGGAGGAAGGTCCTCGATAAAACCGGAATCGATTTCCCTGCCCACGAACGATTCGTCCAATAGCTGTGCATTAATGCAGACCACAACCGCTTTGAACCCCAATTGCAAAAACTCCTGGATAAGTTCCCTGGTATCCCTTTTCCAAAGCGGGAAACTACAACGGATGCCATGGGGAGCCAATTTCTCTTCCCGATAGCTCCTAAGATCTTCCAGAAAAATATCGCCAAAACCACAATGGGAATAGCCCTGCGATTTCAAAAGGGCCACCAACCGCCCCATTTCGGCATTGTAGATTTCCATGGTGGGCTGTTCGGGCAGTTCAATGGTGGTTACCGGAAGCCCGATCGCCTCGACCTGTTTCAGCAACAGGGCCCTTCGAAGCCCGTGCATGGACACCCTGTCGTAATGCGTGTTGATCGAAGTGACCAAACGCCCAATGGGTTGGCCCATGTCTTTTTGAAGATGGTAAAAGGCCAGGGCGGCATCCTTTCCACTGCTCCAGTTGAAATATGTCCTTTGCGCTTTAATAACGAGTGGTATTGCAATTTATCTTCCGGTTGGAACAGCTATCCTTCGGATAACCGAACGCAATATAGTGTTATATTTCTTTAGTTCTTGTTCTTCAAGTTTCGATCGGAACGTCCGTTGTCATAGTTGCCTTCCAACGCAACCACTTGGCCATTTTCCGAAATGAACTTTATTCTAAATGTAGACATGCCCTTAAGGATAAATTCATTCGCATTTATGGGAATCAGTTCATATTTGGTGCCTTCTCCCCGCTGATAGTGCAGAGCGTTGTCCTCAAAAGTGATTTTTCTGGGGCCAAAATTTCCGAGATAGGATTTAAGAACGGTCTCTTGGAGCGCAATGGGCTCGTTGATGGCCTTAAGAGCGCTCAAGTGCCATTGGACATATTGTTTCTGTTGTGGATCCCGACTTTTGGCCAACAACGATTCCAGGGCCTTGAGCTGTGCGACTTCCAAAGCTTGATCCGATTGGACTTTGATATGTGGTGAAACGCCCGTTCCCTCCCAATTGGTATTGGAAATTGGGTTTATGGCCCGGCCGGAAGGAATCCAAACGTTAAATCGATCGGTCGCGTTGACCGTTCCTCCGGGATGTGCCCCACCACCGGTTGTTTCACCGATCAAGGTAGCCCTGTTTAGGTTTTTTAGATTGTAGCAAAACTCTTCCGCCGCGGAAAACGTATACCCACTGGTTAAAACGTATACCTCCGTATTTGGACTACGGGTCCCTTGTACATGGGGCAGTGTCCATGTTTGGGAATGGCTATCCGTGGGCCTCCAATAAAAATTGTTGAGGTGAACGGGTTCGCTATCAAACAAATAGCTCGTAATAAGCTGGATCATCTGGGGGCTTCCCCCACCATTGTTCCGCAGATCTATGATAATCGCATCGCTGCTGGCCAGGAAGTTCATGGCCGCTACGGCAGTTGGTCCGGCATGGGCCACATCCGAAAAACTTCTTAAGTCCAAATAGCCGATGTTACCGTCCAAAATGCTCAATTTTTTGAAACCAAAATTACTTCGTTTCAAACCCGCGATGTAGTTATTTCGAAAGTCCATGCTATCCTGGGGTGTATGGACTTCCTGCCTTGCCGCAATGGACTGTGGGTCGAACCGTACGCGAATGTGCCGGTCATGGCTGACGGAAAGGAGATCCTCTGTGAGCTGCGTTGCAAATTCATAGGGATCGGAGAGGGGTTTGTAGGCGCCCTTTTTTGATTTTTTTTCAATCAGGGCGGCCATCTCTTTGGCAACCTCCGGAAATACATAGGTCGATTTGAGCTTGCTTCCAATGGAATCGACGACGATGTTCTTTTCTTCTGTCGTTAAGGCCGTTCGATCGTTCTGGGCAAGGAGACCACCAGTTGAAATTAAAACGATAAAACCAGTGACCAATATCCGTATTTTGAGATTCTTCATGTGCTACAGTTCTTTATTAGTTTATTCAGTGTTTGTTCGACACCGTCCATTTCGGTTTGTGTTATGCCATGTAGTGCCTTGGCTCGGTTGGCGTTGATTATGGCGTTCAATTCTGGTAAAATGTCCTTCGTTTTTGGAGTCAGTTCAATGTTGAACCGTCTTCTGTCGTCCGAATTCATCTTTCGCATCAAAAATTTGTTTTTGACCATGAGTTCTATCATTCTGGTCACGGAAGCATTGTCCTTAAAGATCAATTCGGCAATTTCGCTTTGGGACAATCCAGGATTTTTGACCAAGAACTGCAATAGCAGCGCTTGATCCAAGGTAAGGTTGCCGACCCTTTCCGAAATGTTCTGCTGGGCCAGTTTACGATAATTTTTGATGGCTTTCTCTATGGAATAAAATATGGTTTCGGAGGGTTGTGCCAGCATCGCTTCCATTAATTTGATACAAATATATTTGATATATCAAATAAAATAGGATATTTAACAAAATTTAACGGCTTGTGCTACCTCCGGCATGGGCGCTATTGGTTTTTTTTCCGAAGCATTCCCCTTAAAAAAATCCCGGCCATCACCACCATAAACACGGCAAAGGGCAGGGAGGTAATGATCAGCAGTTTTTGGACGGCCACAAGAACATCGATATCGGGTCGGGCATTGCCCAACAGAATTAGTCCCAAAGTGGCCAGCAGTACAAAGGCCGACCATAGCAAGCGGTGTTTTTTGTCCGGGTCCTTTTTCCCCCCATCGGTGAACATGCTAAGCACGAAGACCGCCGAATCCACTGAAGTGACCAAAAAACCGACCAACAAAAAAAGAGTGGTGAGGTTCAAGGCCGTGGCCATTGGATAGTATTCGAAAAAAACAAACAGGGAGGAAAAGACGTTCCCAAACTCATCATTATAGGAACCCCAGTTTTCAATGAGCTGAAATGCCGAGCTACCAAAGACCGAAAACCAGAAGAAAGTTCCCAAGGAGGGGATGATCAATACACCCAGCAATAATTGGCGCAGCGTCCTGCCCTTGGATATCCGCGCAATAAAGATGCCGGTAAAAGGGGCCCAGGCCAGCCAAAAGGCCCAGTAGTAGAAGGTCCAGTCGGTGAGAAAGTCCATTCCTGGATCGTAATTGCCCAAGGCCAGGCTCATGGGGACAAAATCGATCAAGTAGTGCCAGGTGGCCTTCCAGAAGGTCTCTAAAATTGTTCCCATGTCACTGGCGAAGAACACGAAGAACAGGAGGCCGAGGGTCAGGAGGATATTGAATTTGGAAATGACCTTAATCCCCTTGTCCACGCCTTGCCAGGCCGAGTAGAACGCTATTGCGGAAATCAAGATTGCCAACAATAGGGTAGTGCCCAGGCCGAAACCGCCATCAAATAAATGGTTCAACCCTCCATTGATCTGCGAAGTGCCCAATCCGATTGCAGCAACAAGACCAAAGACCGTGGTAACAATAGTCATGATATCAATCCCGTTCCTTGCCATTTTATTGGAAAAGGAGTCGGCGATCGTGGAGCTCACCAATACCTTTTTTTTTCGCACGAACAGGACATGGCCGACGACCATGGCAAAAAGCCCGTAAAAGGCCCATGCGGTAAACCCCCATTGGTAAAAGGTAAATTCCAAGGCGAGTATTTCCGGTTCCAGTCCGGAGGCATAGGGCGGATGTTGCTGCATGAACACCGGTTCCTGAACAGCGCGTAGCAAAATACCGGCACCCATTCCCGCACTGTACAACATGGCGGTCCAGGCCCAAAGGGAATGTTCGGGCCTGGAATCCGCTCTCCCCAGTTTAATTTTTCCCAGAGGGGAGATGGCGATTCCCAAAAGCAGCAACACACAGCCCAGGCCCAAGTACAGATAAAAATAGCCGAAGGAGTCCCGAACCCAAAGCGAAGCCCTTTCGATGGCCGAATAGCTTGCCCCAGTGGCAAGGAACACGATGAGGGTACATAGAAAGATGATTCCTATGGATATGCTGAGGAGCGGGTTTTTTGGGTTGAACTTGATACTCAAGGGCTGCGATGGGCTTTAGACGGAAAAATCATTCGGTTCAATTCGATGCATAAATTAGGACAAAATATTGATTTTGGCACAAACCCATAGCGGCCTGCGCAATTTTTAAAGATCGTCTATGGAGGTCGGCCTGTTGTCCACTTTAAGGTCCAATAGCTTTTTAAAGAATTTCTGGACCGCCTTGGTATCCGAACGGACTTTGATGAAATAGTGATCCCTACAAATGGAATATACCCCTAGATCCGCTTTGTAAATGCGGAGTTTGTAATACGGAATGGTCAGGGCAAAGGTTTCCAGTAACGATCGGAACCTCACGATGATTCCCGTGGGCCTAAGTTCTATGTTGCAGGAATTGGTATTGTTGTCCAAGATCAGTAGGTTCCTGATTTCAATGCTGGTTTCGGTGATGGACAACTTCGGGGAACCAATGCCGCCCATTGCCCAGCGTTCCCTCAAAGGAAAAGGCGCACCGACTTCCGCATCGACCTTTCGGGTAACTTCCTTGTTGTTGTATGATACGTTTACGAGCATGGATTCAGATTGGTTATGGAATACGGTTTTCACTTTCGAGTTCCAACCGTTCCTTTTTCGGAAGCTTGGCGACCACCAAGTTGTACGAGGTATCGAGCCAATCAAGTAGCACTGCATCCGCTATAGAGCCGTCCATGAGTACATTGCTCCAATGTTTCTTGCTAAAATACGAAGGCTCGCGAAGGGCGTCGTATTGGGATCGAAGTTCCTCAATGGTCTCCGGATCGCATTTGATGCTAAAGCTCGCAAAGGTATCGATGTTCGTGGCCGTGAACATTTTGCCCTTTACCTTAAATACCAGAACATCGGGAAGTTTAGAAAAGGGAATGGACTCGGTCACTCCACTTTTCGACAAACAGTATGTTCGATAATCTTCAATATTCATGGGATATGATCATTGGGCATGCGCTAATTTTCCGATTTGGGCGGCCAATGGATAAAGTTAGCTAAAACCAGACGTATTACGATGGGACTTGCCTGATAAAGCGCAAAAAATGATTAGTTTTGCAGCTTTGATATGCCAGAGTACATGAACATTCAGAACGTTTTAGGGGTCAAGGTAAAGGAAGCTGTACAGGTTATTTTTGGGGTAGAGTTGCCGCAGGTGGAATTTCAGCCCACCCGCAAGGATTTTGAAGGGGATGTCACCGTGGTCGTTTTCCCGATGTTGCGTTTTGTGAAGGGAAACCCAGAGCAGATCGGGAGGCAGATCGGACAGTTTTTGGTGGACGGGATCGGTTCGGTTTCCGGTTTTAATGTGGTCAAGGGCTTTTTGAACATAGTGATCGCCGATGCATACTACCTTGAATTTTTCAGTGGCATAAAAGCGATTGAAGGGTATGGGTTGGTACCCCGGACGGATACCGGTGCGATCATGGTGGAATACTCTTCGCCCAATACCAACAAACCCCTGCACCTGGGACATATCCGGAACAACCTATTGGGCTATTCCGTTTCGGAGATCTTAAAGGCTTCGGGCAAAAAAGTCTATAAAACACAGATTGTCAACGATCGGGGCATCCACATCTGCAAGAGCATGTTGGCCTGGCGGAAATGGGGCAACGGGGAGACACCTGAAAGTACCGGCCTGAAAGGGGACAAATTGGTGGGGAACTACTACGTGGCCTTCGACAAGGCCCATAAGGCGGAAATTGCAAAAATGGTGGCCGATGGTGCGGATGCAAAACTAGCGGAAAAGGAAGCCCCTATTTTGTTGGAGGCACAGAAAATGTTACAGCAATGGGAAGCGGGTGACGAGGAGGTGGTTGCCCTTTGGAAAAAAATGAATGGCTGGGTATATGCTGGTTTCGATGAGACCTATAAGGCCCTTGGGGTGGATTTTGACCGACTTTACTACGAAAGTGACACCTATTTGCTGGGGAAAGATGTGGTTGCTGCCGGCTTGGAGAAGGGAGTTTTCTACAGAAAGGACGATGGCAGCGTGTGGATCGATCTCACGGACGAGGGCCTTGATGAAAAAATTGTGCTCCGCTCGGACGGTACCGCCGTGTACATGACCCAGGACATCGGTACGGCGATACAACGTGTCAAAGACTATCCGGATATCGGGGGCATGGTATACACCGTGGGCAACGAACAGGACTATCATTTCAAGGTGCTGTTCCTGATCCTTAAAAAGCTGGGTTTTTCATGGGCCGGGAGGTTGTACCATTTGAGCTACGGGATGGTGGATCTTCCCAGTGGAAAAATGAAGAGTAGGGAAGGTACGGTGGTCGACGCCGACGACCTGATGATCGACATGACCCGGACCGCTGCGGAAATATCCCGGGAATTGGGAAAATTGGAGGACTACTCCGAAGAGGAAAAGCAGGTATTGTACAAGATGATAGGCCTGGGTGCCCTGAAATATTACATCCTTAAGGTAGATCCCAAAAAACGCATCCTTTTCGACCCTGAAGAGTCGGTGGATTTTCAAGGGAATACCGGACCGTTTATCCAATACACCTACGCCAGGATTCAGTCGATCCTGAGAAAAGCGGAGGGGGTGGCCTCCGATTGGTCGAATGGTGCGGAGACCCGCCCACTGCACATAAAAGAGAAAGAACTCATCAAACAGATCCAACTCTTTCCAGAGACCATCCAGTTAGCGGCGGAAAATTACAGTCCGGCCCTGCTCGCCAATTATGTCTATGATCTCGTGAAGGAGTTCAATTCGTTCTACCAACAGGTACCCATTTTGGGGGAGGTCGATGAACAGAAAAAAATCCTGAGGGTACAGCTGTCCAAAAAGGTGGGCGAGGTCATTCGATCGGCCTTTGCGCTGTTGGGGATCGAGGTGCCCACAAGAATGTAGTTGTCCCTTCCCCGGACAATATTAGATCAACTTTTAAAATTGTAAAATCATATGTTGGCTCCAAGGATCTTTGCGGTTTTGGTAGGACTGATGGTCCTGGGGTGGTTGCTATATGTGCTGTACCAGGGTATAGGGTTGTCCCAATTGAACCCCTTGATCCGGCTGAAACCCCTTTCCGAAGGGGATAAATTGTTTTTGGCCCAAAACTTTCCGGTTTATGGCAAACTACCGCAACAGCTCCGGGAATTGTGCGACCAGCGGTTGGTTTGGTTCAGAAGTAGGAAGAAATTTGTATTCTATGGAAACGTCGCGGAAAAAGAGGAGCTGAGGCTACTGCTTAGTGCCACACCCGTATTGATGACCTTGGGCCTTAAGAATTACAAAATGACCCGTTCGTTGATGCGGATCATTGTATATCCGTCACAGTATTATTCCCGGATCAACCGAAGACATCATTTTGGCGAATACAACCCTAGATTGAAAACGGTCATATTCTCGGCGGAAAAAATACGGGAGGGTTTTGCGATTCCCCATGACAATGTCAATCTTGCCATGCACGAGTTCGCCCATGCCCTCAGTTTTGAAATGGTCAAGAGGAAATCATGGGAGGCACGGAAGTTTAGGGTCGGACTAAAAAAAATCAAGGAACTGTTCCTTCTGGAAGATTTTGTGGACCAGTTGGAAACCACCCAATATTTTAGGGAGTACGGACTCACCAATCTACAGGAGTTCTTTTCCGTGGCAGTGGAAAATTATGTGGAGAGCCCCACAGACTTTTATCGCGATTTTCCCGAGCTGTACGCTATCATCCAGCGTATGCTGAATTTTGATTTTCAACAACAGGTGCCGGTACCAGGCCGTTCCGGGACCAATACCTGAGAACAGATCTGACCGTTGTAAAAAAATAATCAAGAAAATTTTATATAGTTAGGAATCCTTACTATATTTGTTGCGCAATAATGCAGCAACTTAAAATTTATCAAAATGAAAAAATCGATTTTTTATCACGCGGGATGTCCCGTTTGTATCAGTGCCGAACATGATATGATAGCCTTGATTGGCGCCGAAGGGGTGGAAGTGGTCAACATTGGCGAGGAGAAAGCGCGCATAGCGGAAGCCGAATCCGCTGGAGTGGTCTCCGTTCCGGCCCTTGTCGCACCCAACGGCAATGTACTCCATATCAATTTTGGCGCTTCCATGGAAGATGTAAAGGGCTAATTTTTTCTCTTTTTAAGTTAGGATTCCTAACTTTATTAACAACACGAATTTTTAAAACTAAGGAAATGAAAGCAATTGTAACAGCAGTAATGACCTCCCTGTTTTTTGGTGCCCTGAACACTTCTTGTGCGCAGGAGCGTCCATACAATAACGAGGATTTTTCAATTAAAGAGGTTGAGGTAACCCATAAAAGTGATTTGGGAATTACCGTTTGGCAAATATCGGTGAATGGAATGGCCGGTAAAACAACACCAATACCGGTTGGCCAGCTCGACGGCGCCCCGGTGTTGGGCTATGTATTTCCGACGGACCTGAAGTCCACCGATGTGGGCTTTGGAGAAACGGAAGGCATAGTGGCACTGGCCTTGACCTCACATCCCGACTTTGATGATACGCCCTTGTGGGATGAAAATAACGACAGCACATTCGACAACGACGGCATCATCTGGCACCCACATTGGGTGGTACTGGTCGAGGACGCCCGTGTAAAGGGCGGTTTGGCCGTAAAACAGTTTAAAAAAGAAGACAAAACGGTTGTTCTTCCGCCGACCAATCCGGGCATGCCCATGTACATGGACTCTCCCGGTTATCCCGTAACCTCCAAGGGAGATCGGATCACCGTGGTGGTCCCCGATTATCGGATCAACAACCAGAAGAATTTCCATTACGACGGCGTGGCTGCATTTATGAGGGTGAACACCAGCAAGGACGACCTTCCCATGCTTGGGGTATACGACGTTTTTACCGTTGCCAGTGGGGATTTGTCCTTACCGTACACTGTAAAATAAAGAATATGGAAGTTTCGGTTTGGGACAGTTATGTACGACGCAGCGATGGCAGCATAATGCATTTTGACATTCTGGTGCCAAGTGAACTCACCGATGAAGCACAGGTTTTTGCTTATGGGAAAGCGTATTTAAGGGGTAAACCCTTTAAAACTGCGGATTTCAGCGCCAGGGAATGCACTTTTTGCCATATCGAATATGTGACCGACGACATCGCAGATCAAATTGGCAAAGAGGGTTTTTTCATCTTGGAATTGGAAAATTGCGATTAACTTAATTAGGATTGCTAACTTTACCTGCCGAATCTGTTTTCGGCAGGTTTTATATGAAAAAGAGCATTTTCGATCCAGCGAATCAAGAGCACGATATTTCCAGCAAGATCGTGGCAGGGCTCGGACGCATCTCCGAGGCCTTTAAGGTATTGCTTTGGGAAAAGGCAAAACAGCTTGGCCTGAGCCCGATTCAAATCCAGATTCTGATCTTCATCGCCTATCACAAACAGGGGCTGGGCAATGTAAGCCATCTGGCCAAGGAATTCAACGTGACCAAGCCCACAATCAGTGATGCTGTCAGGATCCTGGACAAAAAAGGACTTATAAACAAAAATTTTTCCCAGACGGACCATCGTCGTTATGTGATGGAACTGTCGGACCAGGGAAGAAAAATAGTATCCGAGACCGAACATTTTGCCAATCCGCTAAAATACCAACTGGATGACATGGGACCCCGCGATTTGGAGCAATTGTTCGGAGCTTTGGGCAAGTTGATCTACCAGTTGAATCGACATGGTATCCTATCCGTACAACGGACCTGTTATGGATGCAAGTTTTACAGTAAGACGAAGCAGGGGGACTTCTGTAACCTGTTGAACAAACCCCTCCTCGTTCCCGATATTCGGATCGATTGCCCCGAATACGAGGCGGTTGGATAGCTCCCTTGCTAGAAACGCATTCTAAAGCTCACATTGGGGGTAAGGCCCAAAGACACACTTTCCACCTTTTCCAACTCATTGGACATGTTGAGGCGGTAGTAAGTGTTCAGGATATTCTTGCGGTCGGTAAAGTTCAATACCGAAGCGCCCAGGGAGGCGGCAATATGGGATCCAAGGGCAAAATCATAGACCGCAGAGGCATCTGCTCGGAGGTATTCCCTGAGTCGGCTGCTATTGGGCTCGTTATAATTGATTCGGTTGGGGAAAAAGGCAGTGTCTATGGGATTGTTCTCCAAAGGTTCGGTAAAAGGTTTTCCACTTCGGTAGTTCAGCCCCAATCCAAACTTGAGGCTTCCGATACTATAGGTGCCTGCCAAGGTTACCGTGTGACGGATGTCGAGATTGTTTGGAAACTCTTGGGGAACGATATCCATAAAGGTATAGTTGTTGAGGTTGTAGGTGTAACTGCCCCAAATGCTATAGGCATCCGTTTTTTTGTTGACAAGGACCTCAATGCCCTTTACATCGTATTTTCCGATTTCCCCGTTGAACTGGTTTTGGTTCTGAAAGCCTTGGGTAGCGGTGCTCACACCCTTGACTTCCTTGTAAAACCCTTCAATACCGAAGAAAAGGTTTGGTTGGTCGTAGTTGAAACCCACCGAACCCTGCTTACTTCGGGTAACGGGCAGGCTTGAACCATCCGAGATGACCCAGCGCCGTTTTTCAACTCCGAGAAAGTTCTGTTCCAGATCAATGACCTGGTTGGTCGCCTGACTTTTGAATTCCCCAAGAACAATGGCCTTCCATGCTTTTGAAATGTAATAATTGATGTTCAATCGAGGTTCCAGGATATACTCTTCAAAGCTATCCGGGTTTTGCAAATAATTGAGTCGGAACCCACCTTTCGCATGTAGCTTTTGGTTCGGGGATTGATACCCTATTTCCGAAAAAATGGAATGGGTGCGTACAATGCTCTTGATATCGCTTTCAAAAGGGGGCTGGCTGACAAAAGTTTTATTGGTAATGCCCGTTTCACTGAGCTGATACCCATTGAGCCAGTTGAAACCTTTGCCCAGATCCAGATGGGTGTTGAGTTTTACACCAGACTCCATTACCTGGTTGTTCTGAAGCAATTGCTGTCTTGCTATAGCTGAAATATTGCGCGAATCGAGGTTGTACTGGGTGTGGTACACATTGAGAAACGTGGAAAACCGTTTTGTCCACTTACTATCGAGACTTCCCCCGAAGGAAAGGTTGGTTTGGTCCAGATTGCTCATGGTCCGGGAGGTGGTGTCGCGGATACTTTCGGAATAATCCAACCTATTGTTGATATTGATAAAGCTTACCCGTAGTTTTTGTTTTGGATCGATATCGTACATTATCTTCCCCGTGAAGTCATAGAAATAAAAATCGGCATTGCGTTCCACCACCTCGGTGTCCTGGAAGACCCGATCCGAAAACTCATTGTAGGTCGGGGTGTTGAAGAAATCGGTCAGGGAACGTCTTGCCGAAAATTGTACGGCCAATTTATCCCCCAACGGCAATTGCCCATATACATCCCCGCTAATGAGGTTGAAGCCGGCACCACCGAAAAAGGTGGCCTTGATCTGGTCTTGGGTGCGCATGTCGATAATACCGCTGACCCCATCGCCATATTCCGCACTTGCTCCATTTTTTATTAGGGTAACCTTGTCCGTCAGATAAGGATTGAAGGCGGAGATCAGTCCGAAAAAGTGTCCGGATTGGTACATTTTGATTCCATCCCAGAGCAATAGGTTTTGGTCATTGCTCCCTCCGCGAATATTGATGTCCGATACCCTTTCATCAACACTTTTGATTCCCGGTAGCGCCTGTACGGTCTGCAGTACGTCTGGTTCAATGGTCCCCGGCAAGATTTCGAATTCGGCGGTATTCAGTTGAATACTGGCATCCGTTTGTTTTACGAGCCCCTTGGTTAGGAAGTCGTACACGACCACTTCGTCCAATTGTTGGTAAAATTGAGCCAATAGAAGCGTTTTGCAAGGAGTTTGGGATAGGAGCTCTTCGGCCTCTACGAACAGGGTCTTAAAGCCCAGGAATTTGATCTGCAGCATGGCGTCCCGAGGAATATCTTTCAGGGAAAATCCCCCATCATCGCCAGTGACCACCGCCACATCGCTGCCCAGGACTTCCACGGTGGCCCCCATCACCGTGTTTTCCACAAAATTGTCCAGGACGATCGCACAGATGTCCACAGTGGTGCTTTTTGCCAGGGTGTAATACCGGTCATTGAGCTTTTGTACCTTGATCTGGGTTTGGTGCTGGATATCGCCCAATATCTGCGGCAGTGCTTTGCCTTCTGGTAGTTTGACTTCAATGTCGCGGATATCCGCATCGACATATGAGAATTTGATATCGAAATCCTTTTCCAGTTTTTGGATCAGGGAAATGAGCTTGATGCGCACCACCTCCTGCGCCCTTCCCTCAAGGGTTACAAAAAAAAATAGCAGACACAAAAAAACAAGTAAGGGTTTAAGGGGTGTTTTCTGCATAGAACAGCACTTTATTCCCCTCAAATTTAAACTTTATTCGGGAAGGAACACTAATGCTCTTCAAGGCCAATTGTGCATCGTTGTTACTGAAAGTGCCCGTGTACAACTGATCCGTATCGATGTTTTGGGTCTCCACATGGACATTGTGCTGCCTTTCGAACTCGGCCAATACATATTTCAACGGGATACTCTTAAATGAACTCTCCTTGCCCATCCATGAAGGTACGGTGGTGCCTGGGACCCTCGCCTCGACAACATTACCGTTGATGGCCATAAAGGAACTTCCCGCGGGCAATTGGGTCTCCTTGCCGTTAAAGGTTACACTGACCAGGCCCTCGAAACAAGTAACTTCAAAAAAGTCCCCACGGTGCTCCACATTGAACTGGGTACCCAAAACGGCTACAACACCCGACTTGGTGGCCACGGTAAAACGCTTGCCCTTGGCAACCTTAAAAAAGGCCTCGCCTTCCAAATCAATATTTCGTTCCCGATCCCATTTGCGCTCGCTAAAGGATATTTCGGAATCGGCATTGAGCACGATCTCGGAATCATCCGGAAGTACTACTTCCTTATTTTCGGCATATTGGGTGGCTATGGTCTCATCCAGGGTGTTGAGGTAAAAATAGGAACCTGTAACAAGTACGGCTACTGCTGCGGCAACCCTTAAAAACTTCTTGAAAGGATGCAGTTGTACCACCTTGGTCTCTTTAAGGGTACGCTGGTTCTGCACTGCCATAAAGGCTTCCCCCGTATCAAAATCAGGGGCTTTCAAAGAACTGGATGCCTCGATGATACGCTGGTACGCGGCATACTCGTCGGATTTCTTGAACTCCGCCAATTCTGCTTCCGTAAGCTCCCCGTTGAGCCATTTTGCCAAGTAATTTTCTTGCATGATTTCTAACTTTACTACCTTAATAACAATCCAAAGGGAAAAAACCCTACTTTTTGAACACTTTCCGCGTTGCCCTTTGGATGCCAGATATCCTTTTTCCTAAGGATTTTCAGTTTTAAGCGCTGATCACTCCGTACTTTGTTTATTCAAAAGATACCTTAAAGTATCACCTCGACATTTGAAATGCCAACTTGGGTCTGGCTTATATTCCATCGATCTGTTCCCTTAGCGATTTTAAGGCCAAGTGCATCCGCTTTTCAATGGCCTTTACGCTCACCCCTTCCATCTCAGCGATCTCGGCATACTTTTTCCCATCTATCCGATTCAATAAAAAAGTGGTGCGCTGGTTTTCCGGCAAACGGTTCAGGGCCAGATCCAATTTTTCCTGGAATTGATCTTGTTCCATTAAAAACTCCGGAGATTCGTGAGTGGTTCTTAGGGTCTTGTCCGCATACTTTAAGCGTACCTTTTCGGCCTTGATGACATTCAGGTACATATTGTTCGCTACGGTGTATACAAACGATTTTGCTTTTTCTGGAGCTACTTTGGAACAATTCTCCCATAACTTCACAAAAGCCTCCTGAACAGCGTCGTGTGCCTTTTCCTCATTCCCGAACTTATAATAAATATAGTTAAAAACCGTTTTTGAATTAGCCTTGAAGATAGAGCCGAACACCTCTTCTTCACATACATTATCTTGGAGATTGGTTTCCAAATTGGTTGGTTTTTTTAGATCGGATTAAATTGAACTGCGCATTTGGACACCGCGTTTATGACTTTGGACAATTCCGTAAGACCCATGAACAACGGTAAGGAATCCAGTATGTAACGCTAAGTGTACCAAAGATATTTTAAAAAAAATTAAGAATTGGGGTAGGGTGTTTTTTAAATCGGTTGTTTTAGGGATGAAGTAACAAAAAAATCCAAATCGTTATGAAAAAGTTTTTGAATTATGCGCTGTACACTGGCCTACTGGTTGCAGCTTTGATGTTTACCTCTTGTCAAACCGAAGAAGTTGGCGGTTCCATGAACGATGAGGCGGAAACCTTGATGGCCGGTTCCAATACCGTAAAATTGGTTGAGCATACCGTTTCCAATGATGGTTCTTTCGACAATATTGTTGATGGTTCCAGTTGTTTTGATGTTCGTTTTCCCTATACCGTGTCCGTGAACGGACTGGAAATTACCATCAATTCGCACGAAGACCTCGCATTGATCGAGGAGTTGTTCGATGCCGTTGACGACGACGAAGATATTCTCGATATCTTTTTCCCGATTACCGTTATCCTAGCGGATTATACCGAGATTACCATTAATGGAAAGGAAGATCTGCGCGAACTTGCCGAAAAGTGCATCGAAGGTGGTGGCGATGATGATATCGAATGTATCGACGTCATATATCCCATCGACCTGTTTACCTTCAATCCGGAATCCGTGCAGACCGGAACGGTCACCGTGAATAGTGATAAGGAGTTGCGACGTTTCTTTGCCGGTTTGGGCGAAACCGATCTGATCAGTTTCAATTTTCCCATATCATTTGAAATGTACGATGGTACCAAGGTAACGGTCAACACCAATGCCGAATTGGCCGATGCCATTGAAAGGGCAAAAAATGCCTGTGATGAAGATGATGATGATGATTACAACGATGACGATTTTTCCAAGGAACGATTGGACGCCCTATTGGTAGAATGCCCATGGTCCATCAAAGAAGTGGAACGGGACAACCAAAATCAGACCGATCAGTACAGAGAGTACTTAATGAACTTCAGCGAGGACGGGAAAGTTACCGTAATCGACAGGATGGGAAACAGCCTGACCGGTTCTTGGAGTACTAGGGTTGCGGATTGGAAGGTACTGTTGAAACTGGAATTTGATGTCTTGGTGGACTTCAATTTGGAATGGTTTGTTTACGAACTTGAAAAAGACATGATCAAACTGTACCAAGAGGGAGGTAACAAAATCATCATGAACAGCGTGTGTGATGTTGTCGACCAGGAACCCGATACCTTAAGGGAAATCCTAAGGGAATGCCACTGGGTCATCAAGAAAGTAAAGGTTGATGGTGAGGAGATCAGACGACTTTTGGGCTATGAATTCGAGTTTACCGCCGAAGGCGTCACTTTGAGCAACGGGGAAACTACCTCTCAGGGTTCTTGGGAAATTACGACCAATGAGCAGGGCCGTTTGGTCATGGCCATCACGATGGGCGAGGAGCCTGGTGTCAGTTTTGAATGGCCCTTGAGCCACCTGAGGAACGATCGATTGAAGTTCGAGATTCCCGGGACCGATTATGAGTTGATTTTACAACGCGTCTGTAACAACAGTGCGGACGATGGTGATGTCATGGAAATCCGAAACGTGATGATGGGCGGTAGCTGGATGATCGCCAAATATGCCAAGGGCGATATGGACAGTACCAGCAACTATGCGAACCATACCTTCGATTTCGGAGCTGAGCACAGAATGTCGGTGACCACTGGTGACACCGGTCCGACATATCCAGGACTTTGGAGGGTGCTGAGGAACAGCGATGGCAAACTAAAGGTGTATTTGAACCTTGGCGAAGAGGGTCCATTCGAGGATTTGACGGATGACTGGGATTTTGTATCCATCAACGAGGGCCGCATCGAGTTGAAAGATATCGATGGAGAAGGTACCATAACCACTTTGGTTTTCGAAAAATAGGATAAAGGGAGCCCAATGCCCAAGCATTGGGCTCCCCTTTTATCAAAAAAAGGAAGTAATGAAAAAGGAAATAATGAGCTTTATGGCTTTTTTTGCCATAGTATTGATCTTTAAATCATGCTCCAGCGATGATAACGATCTGGATGACCAGGTTACGGCTGCTGACATTGAAATGATAAAAGCGGCCGTCGGCACAGGTGAATGGAAGATTACCCGTTATGCGGATGACGAAAACGAAGAAACGTCGGATTATACGGGATTTGTATTTTCTTTTAATTCAAACGGTGTTCTGGTCGCTACCGATGGAAATACAGCACTGTCCGGTGCTTGGTCCGTCACCGATTCGGAAAAGAGTGATGACGATGTGGACTTCAATCTCTTTTTTGCGGCACCAGATGCCTTCGAGGAACTCAGTGACGATTGGGATATCCAAAAGTATTCCAATACCAAAATAGAACTAGTGGATGTTAGCGGAGGCGATGGTGGTACGGACCACTTGACATTTGAAAAGATCTAATACGATTTACCCCACATCTTTTTTGCCCCACATGTTGAGGAACGCCCATCGAAAGATGGGTGTTTTTTTTGGTATGGCCATTTTGGCGGCCATAGGGCCAAAATGCTGGTGCCCTGGGCCAATGCTGGTGGACGGCCAGTACGGGCATGGGCATGTTGGGCCCGTTTGCTGCCCGTTCCCATTTACCGAGACTGTCGGGCAGGGTCGTGATACGGACATTTTTTGACCATATCCGACCTTCTTTCCCTTTGTTATTATTAAATTTGCCTTTCCTCAAAAGAAAGCAAGACGATGTTTGATAATTTAAGTGAGAAGCTCGATAAAGCCCTTCATGTCCTTAAGGGCCATGGACAGATAACGGAAATAAATGTGGCGGAGACCACCAAGGAGGTCCGTAGAGCCTTATTGGATGCCGATGTCAACTTTAGGATTGCCAAGGAATTTACCAACAGGGTAAAGGAAAAGGCCCTGGGCCAAAATGTACTGAGCTCCCTACAACCGGGCCAGTTAATGGTGAAGATTGTCAAGGATGAACTCACGGCCCTTATGGGGGGTGAGACCGAAGGGATAAACCTTTCGGAAACTCCCTCGGTGGTTTTGATGTCCGGGCTCCAAGGTTCTGGAAAAACTACGTTTTCGGGCAAGTTGGCCAACTTTCTCAAGAGCAAAAAATCTAAAAACCCCTTATTGGTTGCCTGCGACGTATACCGCCCGGCCGCGATCGATCAATTGCATGTGGTCGGCGACCAGATTGGCGTTGAAGTCTTTTCCGACAAGGAAAACAAAGATCCAGTGGCCATTGCCAAAGCAGGTATTGCCCATGCAAAGGCCAATGGTTTTAATGTGGTCATCATCGACACCGCGGGCCGATTGGCGGTGGACAAAAAGATGATGGACGAGATATCGGATATCCATAAGGCCATACGACCACAGGAAACCCTTTTCGTAGTGGACTCCATGACGGGACAGGATGCGGTGAACACGGCCAAGGCCTTTAACGATATCCTGAATTTTGATGGGGTAATTTTGACAAAATTGGATGGTGATACCCGCGGGGGTGCCGCCATTTCTATAAAATCCGTTGTCGACAAGCCCATTAAATTTATAGGTACCGGGGAAAAAATGGAGGCCATCGACGTTTTTCACCCTTCGCGAATGGCCGATCGTATTTTGGGCATGGGCGATGTGATCTCCCTGGTGGAACGGGCACAGGAACAGTTTGATGAAGAAGAGGCCAGAAAGATCCAAAAGAAGATTGCCAAGAACCGATTTGGGTTCGACGACTTTCTCAGCCAGATCCAACAGATCAAAAAAATGGGGAACATCAAGGATTTGATGGGCATGATCCCAGGAGCCGGAAAGGCCCTGAAGGGATTGGATATCGATGATGATGCCTTTAAGCATATCGAGGCCATCATCCATTCCATGACCCCCGAAGAGCGTTCCACACCCTCGAAGTTGAATGCCAGTCGCAAAAAGCGCATTGCCAAAGGAAGCGGACGTACCATACAGGAAGTTAACCAACTGCTGAAACAATTTGATCAAATGGGCAAAATGATGAAAATGATGCAAGGTGGGGGCGGTAAAAAGATGATGCAGATGATGGGCGGTGGCCTGGGCCGCAAGTAGGTTTCAGCAAAGGAAAAGGGCTGTTGCGGCATATCCTGAAATCATTGCAAAGGGCGGGGCAAGCCCTCCGTTTGGCGCCGCCAGGAAAAAAGATTGTTTTGTTCATGTATCCGGAATCCGCGGGATGGTTTGGAAAAATCCGCAGGACGGGAGGATAATGGAAAATGTTAATAACCAAGGTGGGTTTGGCGTAGGGAACATGGAAACCACTACGGTAAAAGGCCATTGCTAACCGAATATATAAAATGACCATTCTAGACGGAAAAAAAGTCTCCAACGAGATAAAGGAAGAAATCGCTGCCGAGGTAGCCAAGATGAAGGAACGAGGGGAAAAAGTGCCCCATTTGGCCGCTGTCCTTGTAGGCAACGATGGGGCCAGCCTTACCTATGTGGGGAGCAAGGTGCGCTCCTGTAAACGCGTGGGCTTTGAATCCACTTTGGTCCAAATGCCCAGTACCACCTCTGAACTGGAACTGTTGAAAAAGATAGAGGAGCTCAATCAGGACAGCGATATCGATGGGTTTATCGTTCAGCTTCCCCTACCGGATCAAATCGATACCCAGAAGGTGATCATGGCCGTGCATCCGGATAAGGATGTCGATGGGTTCCATCCCACCAATTTTGGAAAGATGGCCTTGGACATGAGTACCTTTATTCCAGCAACCCCCTTCGGTATTCTTGAGCTTTTGGAACGGTACAAGGTAGATACCAAGGGAAAACATACGGTCGTCATCGGTCGAAGCCATATCGTGGGCCGCCCGATGAGCATCTTAATGGGCCGCAAGGGGTGGCCGGGTAACTCTACCGTTACCCTGACCCATAGCCATACCAAAAACATTACCCAGATCATTTCCCAGGCCGATATTGTGATCTCCGCCCTGGGTGTCCCCCATTTTCTTAAGGCCGAAATGGTGAAGGACGATGCCGTGATCATCGACGTGGGCATTACCCGGGTCCCGGACGACACAAAGGAAAAGGGATATTACATTACCGGGGACGTTGACTTTGAGAACGTGAGCAAAAAAGCATCCTACATTACCCCCGTGCCGGGAGGAGTTGGGCCCATGACGATCGCCATGCTGCTGAAAAACACTCTGCTGGCCAGGGAAAGGCACAGAAGCAAGAGCTAGCTAGGTAAAAGGGAAAATCCGGTGCCGAGGAACAGGGCTCCCCCCGCTTGGGGAAATCGTCCTACCATATTTGAGGAGTCCTTCAAAAACAGTACCTTTTGGGGTAAAATACCACGCCATGCCAAAACTGTTTCCACTTTACCTCATAATTTGTTTTAGTTTGATGGGATGCCGGACGGATACCATGAGATCCCGCTTTGCCATCAACGTTTCCTTTGCCCATACCGCCAGTGCCGAAGCAAAGGATGGTCGACTTTTATTAATGCTTTCCAATAATGATGAAGACGAACCTCGGTTCCAGATCAACGATGGGCTGAAGACCCAACTCATCTTTGGAATGAACGTGGAGGGCATGGCCGCCGGCGAGAGCTGGACTTTTGATGATACGGTTTTTGGGTATCCCTATGCCAGTTTGGCGGACGTACCGCCGGGAGAGTACCAAGTACAGGCGTTGTTACATGTATATGAGACCTTTGACCTCGCCACGGGACATACCGTAAAATTGCCGATGGACAATGGTGAGGGCCAGCAATGGAACCGCTCCCCGGGCAATCTTTATAGCAAACCGTTTAAGATGGCCATAACCGACAAAGGAGTGCGGAGCGTGGATGTGGTAATGGACCAGGTGATCCAGCCCATCCCTGAACCCGAGGATACCGAATGGATAAAGCACATCAAGATCAAATCCGAAAAACTGTCCGAATTCTGGGGCAGGGATATGTATTTGGGCGCACATATCCTGTTGCCAAAGGGCTTTGAAGAACACCCCGAGGCCAAGTACCCCTTGATGGTGTTTCACGGTCATTTCCCTTCCGATTTCGGGGGGTTCCGTACCACCCCGCCCGATACCGATCAGGAACCGGAGTATTCCGAAAGGTTCCAGTTGGAAGCCTATAACATCATCCAGGAACAGGAGGCCTATGATTTTTACAAACGCTGGAACGAACCGGATTTCCCCAGGTTTTTAATTGTTGAAATCCAACATCCAACCCCGTACTACGACGATTCCTATGCCGTGAATTCTGCCAGCCAGGGCCCCTATGGCGATGCGATTACCTATGAGCTGATTCCCCATATCGAAAAAGAGTTCCGTGGAATGGGGGAGGGCTGGTCGCGCTTTCTGTACGGTGGTTCCACGGGGGGGTGGGAAGCACTGGCCGTACAGGTAAAATATCCCGAGGAGTACAACGGCTGTTTTGCCGCTTGTCCCGATCCCATCGATTTTCGGGCGTATTGCCTCACCAATATCTATGAGGACAAAAACGCCTACTACTACGAGAGCGACCACAAAACCTTGGAAGTACCCAGCCATAGGGATTATCTAGGGCAGGTGCATACGACGCTAAGGGAGGGCAACCACCTGGAACTGGTTTTGGGCGATAAGAGCCGTTCGGGCCAACAGTGGGACATATGGGAGGCCACCTATTCCCCACAAGGGGAGGATGGGTATCCCGTTCGGCTCTGGGACAAAATGTCGGGCGATATCGACCATCAAGTGGCGGAATATTGGAAAGAGCACTATGACCTTCGGCATATCCTGGAACGGGATTGGGAGCAGTTGGGAAATGACCTCAAGGGCAAGATCAACATTTATTGTGGGGATATGGACAACTACTACCTGAACAATGCCGTGTATTTGATGGAGGATTTTCTGGAAAGCACTTCCGACCCCTATTACGGGGGCGAGGTGCTGTACGGTGACCGGGCGGAGCATTGTTGGAACGGCGATCCGGAACTGCCCAACGCCATTAGTCGTTTGCGATATAACAGTATGTACGTGCCCAAAATTATGAAGCGGATTGCGGAAAGCGCACCCAAAGGGGCCGATTTAACGAGTTGGAGGTATGAATAAGGGTCCCATGAATACCAGGAACAAAGTCGCTTGGGTCGTTTTTGCCGTTTTGGCCATGGGGGTAGGGCTGTACCCCCTCTTGTATTTTTTTGTTGATCGGGAGTTTGGACTGCTGGCCTCCAAGAGCGGTGCCCTACTGTCAAATGGTATTTGGAATACCGGGTTTTATGGCCATATTCTTTTTGGTGGTCTGGCCCTTATGGTAGGCTGGGTGCAGTTCAGCAAAAGAATTCGCAACGCCCATTTGGGGCGTCATCGGAATATCGGTAAACTGTATGTTGTTTCGGCCCTGATAAGCGGTGTATGCGGTATGTATATTGCGTTTTATGCCACAGGGGGCACTATGGCCATGTTCGGGTTTTTGGGCCTTGGAACGGTTTGGTTGTACACCACGCTAAAGGCCTACCTGGCCGTACGGAACGGCGATTTGAAACTGCATCGGGCCATGATGGTCTACAGTTATGCCGCTTGTTTCGCCGCTGTGACCCTGCGTTTATGGTTGCCCATGCTTACAATAGCCTTCGGCGATTTTGTGACCGCTTATCGACTGGTCGCCTGGCTTTGCTGGGTTCCCAATATGATATTCGCCTTTTTCTGGGTACGGAAGGGGGGCTTGAATTTGGGATGAGGAAATTCAGGGATGGTTTTTGCGGGAATATAAGGGAAATTCATCCCCCGCGGTGCGGCTAAAAAATGGCCGAAGGGCTACACCATAGGGGGCGATCGCCCGAACGCTGAAATGCGGGAAAACGGGAACGCGCAGAGGCCCTGGGAAAACCAAAACGGGAGGTGCGTTCCTAAAATAGCCGATAATTTTTCCTATTTTTAAAGTCCATTTAAACAATCTGGGATGAGCTGGACCAATCTATTCAACACTACAGGTGCCCAAGAGGCCATTTCACGGATCCATGCACTGAATCGCGACACGCCACAATTATGGGGAAAGATGAACGTTGCCCAAATGTTGGCCCATTTGAACGCGGCCTACGAACTGGTCTACGATAACAAACACCCTAAACCCAAAGGTTTTCAGAAATTTATGATCAAACTCTTTGCGAAGAATGTGGTGGTGGGGCCTAAACCGTACAAAAAGAACACCCGAACCGCGCCCATGTTCATGATCGAGGGGGACCGGGATTTTGAAACGGAAAAAAACCGATTGATCGAATACATCAACAAGACGCAACAGTTGGGTGGGGCACATTTTAATGGAAAGGAGTCCCATGCCTTTGGTCCTCTGGCGGAAGGGGAATGGAACACCCTTTTCTCAAAACACTTGGACCACCATTTACAACAATTTGGCGTATAGTCCGGGTATCACTTACGGAGTGCTGGATGGCTCAATGGTTTTGCAAGGCAGTTTCGGCAAAAATAAAAACATACCAATTTAAAGGGAATCATATGAAATTAGGCGCATTTTCGATCAGTTTGAATGTCAAGGACATCAAGGTTTCAAAACAATTTTATGAGGACCTGGGGTTTTCGGTATTTGCCGGGGATATGGAACGGAATTATCTGATCATGAAGAACGGGGAAACCTTGATAGGACTGTTTCAGGGCATGTTCGAGGACAATATTTTGACCTTTAATCCAGGGTGGGATCAAAATGCGAACCCTTTGAAATCGTTTGAGGACGTACGGGAGGTCCAACGTCAGCTCAAGGACAAGGGAATAAAGCTGGATAGGGAGGCGGACGAAAGCACTTCCGGACCGGCAAGTATCGTTGTTGTCGACCCCGATGGAAACCCCATTCTTATCGACCAGCACGTTTAGCACTGTCCTTCGGACTTCGCGGCCGCACCGCCCAACTAAATATTGGAATCATGGAAATTTGGAAAGAACGCCTGAAGATGTACGATGCCCTGGTGGCCAAATGCTCCCGGTTTGAACGCAAGGGAAAGACCATGCCCTATACTTCGGCGAACGGCTATATGTTTTCCCTGCTTAACAAAGCCGGGGAGTTTGGAATCCGTTTTTCGAAGGAGGTGCAGGAAAAATATATGAAAGAACTCGACACTACCATCTACAGATCGTATGGCGCCGTGATGAAGGGCTATATTTTGATTCCGGATCACCTATTGGAAGATTTGGACACGCTCTCCAACTACCTCAATGAAAGTTATGATTATGTGATGACTTTGGAGCCAAAGTAGGTGGACCTAACTCCGTAATGGGGAAAAGTCAGACTGTGCGTTCGACAGGGTGGTTGTCCTGATCAAAACTACTCAAGAATTTTGCTTGGAAGCTCGATCGATCCCTTGTTTAGCGAAATGAAACAATATGCCCAATATGTGTTCCAACAGTTAAGGTTGCTTTTGGTTACCCGCAATAACATTTACATTTAGTATCTTGTTAGCTTCTGCAATCCAAAAAACGACCCAATGAAACAAACCCTTTCTTTATTTGTACTTAGTCTTGTCATTTCCGTGTCGGCCCTGGGCCAGAGCGGAAAAGTGCACGACAACCTTTCCATGACCAGTAAAATCCTGAAAAGCGAGCGTAAATATGCCGTTTACCTGCCACCGGATTATGAAACCTCCGACCGGAGCTATCCTGTTTTGTACCTGCTCCATGGAGCGGGGGACGACCAAACCGGTTGGGTGCAGTTCGGCGAGGTACTTCGAATCACGGACAATGCCATCAAAGATGGTACGGCAACTCCAATGATCATTATAATGCCCGATGCCAATACCGGTAAACGGGGGTATTTCAACATTGGGGATTGGAAATATGAGGACTTCTTTTTCGAGGAATTGATGCCCTATGTGGAACAGAAGTACCGCATTAAAGCTGAAAAGCGGTACCGCGCGGTAGCCGGACTTTCCATGGGCGGCGGCGGCTCCTTTATGTACGCACTGCACCATCCCGAACTGTTCTCGTCGGCCTGCCCCTTAAGTGCTTATGTGGGGCCATTAACCTTGGACAATTTGAAGGAGAGATTAAAAAGGAGCGATGAAAAATATTCCGCCGCCGAAATCAAGGACTATTTTGAGAGGCACAATGCCCTGAACCTTATCGAGAGCGTTCCCGTAAAGGATATCAAATCGGTTCGGTGGTACATCGATTGTGGGGATGACGATTTCCTGTACGAAGGAAACAGCTTGGTGCACATCGCCATGACCAAAAAGGAAATTCCCCATGAGTACCGGGTGCGGGATGGGCGACATAATTGGACCTACTGGAGGGAATCGCTTCCCACGGTCCTGGGCTTTGTGTCCGACGCGTTCCATCAATATTAACGCCAATGATCAATAAAAAACTTGTGGCCCAAGTGGTGGCGGGCATTGTGCTTTTCACCCTGATTTCCGTTGTTTTGGAAAAAGAATACACCCAGGCGGTCTTTCTGGAAAAATTTTGGAATGGACTTGTATTCGGGGCCATCTATGGGGTCTTTGTTTGGGCCAGGAACAAATTCAAGAGCAATAAGGAATAGTATGAAATACAGAAAGTTCGGGAGAACCGATTGGCAACTGAGCGAAGTGGGCTACGGTATGTGGGGCATGGCGGGTTGGACAGAATCCGATGATCTCCAATCCTCTAGGTCCCTGGACCTGGCAGTGGAAAGGGGCGTCAACTTTTTTGATACCGCTTGGGGCTACGGTGAGGGGCACAGCGAGGAATTATTGGGCCAGTTGGTGCGGCGTCACCCAGATAAAAAGTTGTATACGGCCAGTAAAATCCCTCCCAAGAACTTCCAATGGCCCGCCAAACCCGAATACAGCTTCGAGGAATCCTACCCGACCTCCCATGTGGTGGAATATACGGACAAGACCCTCAGGAACCTGGGCCTGGAACAGGTCGATCTGATGCAGTTCCACACCTGGGACGATGGCTGGTCCGATAGGGAAGAGTGGCAACGCGCCATAGAGGACCTGAAAGCCGCTGGAAAAATAGCCGCCATGGGCATCAGCGTGAACCGTTGGGAGCCGGAAAACGGTATTGGGGCACTGAAAACGGGACTACTGGATGCGGTGCAGGTCATTTACAACATTTTTGACCAAAACCCAGAGGATGTACTTTTTCCACTTTGCGACCAAATGGACCTAGGGGTTATTGCCCGGGTTCCCTTTGATGAAGGTACCCTGACGGGAAATATCACCAAGGAGACCACCTTCCCCGAGGGCGATTGGCGGGGCACTTATTTCGTACCGGAAAACCTCGTTTCCAGTGTCGAACACGCAGACGCGTTGCGACCCTTGATCCCGGAGGGGATGACCATGGCCGAAATGGCACTGCGCTTTATTCTGATGAACCGATCGGTGGGTACCATTATTCCGGGGATGCGCAAGGAACGCAATGTTTTGGCAAATACCGCGACAAGCGATGGCAACGGATTGTCCGCAGCACTGCACCAAGAACTGCGGAAACACCGTTGGGACCGGAAACCAACTACTTGGTCGCAGTGAAAAGTGGCATGGGACCCTTGTACCAGTGGCATACAGGGGAACGTTCCTTGGACCAATGGCCTATTTTGCAAACAACTGCCCAATATCCTTAAAAGCCTTGAATTCCAGGGCGTTACCAGAAGGATCTAGAAAGAACATGGTGGCCTGTTCACCCACTTCCCCCTCAAACCGAATATAGGGTTCGATGACGAATTGGATCCCCTTGGATTTCAGTTCCGCCGAAAAAGATTGGAAGGTTTCCCAGGGAAGTACCACGCCATAGTGCGGTACGGGAACGGCATGTCCATCCACGGGATTGTGGTGCAGTGCTTCATCTGTTGCCTTGGGCTTGTAGTGGATCACCAATTGATGTCCGAAGAGGTTAAAATCGACCCAATGGTCGCTACTGCGACCTTCCACACAATTTAGGGTTTCGCGATAGAAATTACGGCATTCTTCCAGGTTGTGGACAGGAATCGCGATATGGAAAGGGGTAAGTGCTGCCATATTCTTTATAAAAATATGAATTTGTTCATGACCTGAGAAATTCCACGATCTGATTTCGAACCTTGTCCTGATGCAGGGAGTGGCCGAGCCCCCTGGTTTTGATAAAAACACTGTCCTCCCAATTGGCATGTACCTGTTCGGAGCACCGAATGGGGGCAATGGCATCGAGTTCATCGTGGATGAGCAACCCTTTTTTCGAAATTTGCCTTACGAACTTGGGAGTTGAAAAATCGCTGAATCCAAACTTAAAGGTGCTAACGAAATAATCCTCAAGGCCGTCCATTAGCTTTTTGTTGAGGCCCAGTATGTTCTGGTACTGTTTCATGAAATCGGAAAGTTCGGAAGGGGCTCCCAAGGACACCATTTTCTGGATGTTGTCGTTTTTGTACTTGTACTGGTTGTATAGCATGGTCATTCCACCCAGAGAATGCCCAATAATGTACTTTGGGTCGTAGGTGTCGATTACCTTTTGGGCGGAATCGGCGTATAGGGGGGCGTGCAGCACAGAACCGCCGGAATTGCCGTGGGCAGGTGCGTCGAAGGCAACGATATTGTATCCCTCTTTGCGTAGGACGGGGATCAGATTGCGCCAGCGAAAGGTATTGCTCTCCCACCCGTGCATCAACAGGATCGTGGGTCCGTCGCCCTGCCAGCGATAGACCTGGAGGGATAGATCGGGCAATTCAAGAATATCGTCCTTGGCATTTTCAAGAAAAGACCGTTGTTCCTTTAGTACCCTGCCCTTTCTGGGCGTGCAAAAAAGAAGAAACGCCTTTTCCATGATCCTTTTATTGGAAAAAAATACCATGGCATTGAAATAGTTGCCATAGACCTTCGGGATAATTCGATTCAGTAGTTTTTTCATTTCTGAAATACAGTTACTTTTTGTAACTTACTCTTTATTTTATACTAAAATTACGAATTACTTTACAATAAAAAGGAAGTGTCAAAAGAAGCATTAGGTATGGAAATGGAAACTGTTACTGAAAATCAGAAGGTTAAGACCGCTAAAAAATTAAAAAAAATGTTCGGTCATATGGATCGTCGTCAAATGGAGTATTGTCCGATCCGTGATGTCATGGCATTGGCCTCGGATAAATGGAGTATCCTTATTCTATTGTATTTGGGCTATTACCCTGTTTTGCGGTTCAATGCGATAAAGAAAAAGGTTTACGGCATTTCGAACAAAGTACTCAGTGAGCGCTTGAAGATGTTGGAGTCTGATGGATATCTAAAGCGCACGCTCTTTCCGGAGGTTCCGATCCGGGTCGAATACCGACTTACCGATTTTGGGCACTCCTATGTGGAAAAACTCTTGGATTTAACGGAGTGGGTGACCACATACAGCGATCAGGTGGTTGCCAATCGAATGGAATATGGAAAATCGGAAGGCCCTTGTTCAGGGAGCTGATTCCAAATATTCGGATAGCTTTCCCGACCCTCCCATATTTCGATTTTACCAAGCCCCGACCTGCCCGCCCATCCCAGGACAGCCTGTATGGCCCGGATATACCGAATCTTGGACGTGCTATTTTGCCCGAACCCTTTCAGTCCCACCCCAGCATCATGTATTTTACCTTGGCCTTGTCCGGAATCTGCACGGCTTCGATGTTCACGCTGGAGGCGTAGCGCAAACTGCTCGGAAGTTCTTCCTTGCTAATGGTGAAATATACCTCGCTCTGCTTCACCAAGATCAATAGGTTATTGGTGGAGGTAAGCACTTTTTTGATCGTATAGGCCTCCTTGATGTCTTTGAAGGTGCTATTGATGTTGACTCCCTTTTCGGTTTTAAACCTGGGGTCCTCGAAGCGAATGTTCTGCACGGTGGGAATACTATCGCCACTTGGCGTCAAGGTCAACAGCAAACGTCCCCCCTTCTCAAAGATCTTGAATTTTCTTGCACGGTTTCCCAGGTTCAGTGCCGTGGTATCCTTGACCACGGAGTCTTGGGCAAAGATCAGTTCAACGTCCCTGGCCAAGCTGGTTTTCTCCAATTTGCCCACCGCGCTGTTGGTAATCAGGAAAGTGGTGTCGATTTCTTTTTTGCAGCTGCTCAGGAGCAAGGCCAAAAACAAAAAGGGAATACAGTATTTCATGGAATCACGGTTCTTTTTTGCTATCGTATTACCTTTTTCAATATTCCAAAGACACTGCGAATAAAGGTGGCACTGGTTAGTACTTTGACCACTGGATGCATCGCAGTGCTCCTTCTACGTCTTGTCGTTCTTTGGGTCGAAGGCCTGGCCCTTTCCTTTTCGGCTTCCTTCGCCGCTGCCTTTTCCGCCCTTTCAATTTTTTCGTTCAAGAGCTCGTAGGCGCTTTCGCGATCGACGATCTCATTGTATTTTTTGACCAGTTTCGATTTGCCGATGGCCGCCTCCAGTTCACTGGGGGTCAAAATATCCATACGGCTCATGGGCGCCCGTAACAAAGTGGCGGCCAAAGGGGTGGGTCTCCCTTTCTCGTCCAAGGCGGCGACCAGGGCTTCCCCGATACCAAGGGAGGTCAATACTTCCTTAGTGTCGTAATATTCCGATTCCGGATAGTTCTCTGCGGTGAGTTTTATGGCCTTGCGGTCCTTGGCAGTAAATGCCCTTAGGGCATGCTGCACCTTCAGTCCCAATTGCGCCAGTACCTCATCGGGAACATCGGTGGGGTTCTGGGTCACAAAATACAGGCCGACGCCTTTCGAGCGTATCAATTTTACGATACTTTCAATTTGGTCCAACAACGCTTTGGACGCCTCGTTGAAAATTAAGTGGGCCTCATCGATAAAAAGGATCAGCTCGGGCCTGTCACTGTCCCCTTGTTCCGGAAACGTATCGTAAATTTCGGCCAACAGGCTCAGCATAAAAGTGGAAAACAATTTCGGGCGGTCCTGGATATCGGTCAAGCGCAAAATATTGATGTAGCCCCTTCCATTTTCATCGATTCGGGTGAGATCATCGACTTCAAACGATTTTTCCCCGAAGAAAAGGTCTGCCCCCTGCTGTTCCAGTTCAATGATCTTGCGCAAAATAGTGCCTGTGGAACTCGTACTTATTCGACCGTATTCCTTTGCAAATTCCTTCTTGCCCTCCTCTGTGGCGTACTGCAGCACCTTTTTAAAATCCTTAAGGTCTAACAGGGGCAGTTTATTGTCGTCACAGTATTTAAAGATAACGGCCATTATCCCTTCCTGGGTTTCGGAAAGATCTAGGATTCGGGACAACAGTACCGGCCCAAATTCAGAAACCGTGGCGCGCAGTTTTACCCCATCTTGTTCGGACAGTGACAGTATTTCGACGGGAAATCCCTTTGGCTCGAAGGGCAGCCCTATTTTGGCGTGGCGTTCGTCGATTTTTGGATGCCCGGGACTGGGCTGTGCAAGGCCGCTCAGATCTCCTTTCAAATCCATCAACAGGACGGGAATGCCCTTGTCCGATAAATTTTCGGAAAGAACCTGCAAGGTCTTTGTTTTCCCCGTTCCCGTTGCCCCGGCAATCAGACCGTGGCGGTTCAGGGTTTTAAGGGGGATTTTTACAAATGCGTTGGTAACGGCCTCACCTTCCAACATGGCCGCGCCCATGGTGATGGAATCACCCTTTGTGGTATAGCCCGCTTCGATATGTTTAAAGAATTCGTCTTTGCTTCCCATCTGGCTAATTTTGGGATAAAAATAGGGGATTTTTTTTGAGTTAAACAGTTTATCGGTTTAGAAGTTCGGTTCCTTCGGACATACCGGTGGAGGGGAATATTTTCCGACCTTGGAATTTGGAACCCGTATTTTGAAATTTGTCCTTTGCACGGCCTATCTTTGCCCCATGGCAAAAGAAGGTGTTTTAACATTGGTCGACCATGGTCTAATGCTCCCTTTGATGGAGGAGTTCTATACGATCCAGGGCGAAGGCTTCCATAAGGGCACCGCGGCCTATTTCATTAGGGTGGGCGGCTGTGACGTGGGCTGCCATTGGTGCGATGTAAAGGAAAGCTGGAATGCGGATACCCATCCGCCCACAAGCATTGACCATATCGCGGGAAACGCGGCGGAATATTCCGATACCATAGTGGTAACCGGAGGGGAACCGCTCACCTGGGACATGGCTCCCTTGACCAGGGCCCTGAAGGCCAAAAATCTACAGACCCATATCGAAACCTCCGGGGCCTACCCCCTTACAGGGGAATGGGATTGGATTTGCCTGTCGCCCAAAAAAAACAAGCTTCCGGTGGCACCCATTCACGATAAGGCCCAAGAATTGAAGATAATCGTCTACAACAAGCACGATCTGATCTTCGCCGAAGAGCAGGCGGCCCAGGTCCAAGATTCGTGCATGCTCTATTTACAGCCCGAATGGAGCGTTCGGGAGAAGGTTACCCCCTTGATCGTTGCCTATGTCATGCAAAATCCCAAGTGGAAGGTGTCGCTGCAGACGCATAAGTATTTGAACATTCCTTGAAATTTGGAAAGCACGGGCACTTTTTCATGAACAGGACCAAAAGGCATTCTGCAAAACAGTCTTGGCCTTCGCCCGTCCCAATGCTTTAAAAGGCGATAATGCGGTACCAAGGTTCGCCCAAGAAATACCCAAATGCATTTTTTTCTGGTTTTTGTCCCTTACTTTTATATGGATTTGTCTACATAGTGAACAAATAAATATTTTAAGTATGAAAAATTTTATGATTTTGATCAGGGAAGACGCATCGGCAATGGCGAACATGTCGGAATCCGAGGCGCAGGCGGAAATCCAGGAGTACGTGAATTGGGTGGAAGGCATGGCCAAAACCGACAACTATATCTCTGGTGATCCCCTGGAATCGGAAGGGCGCTATATCGGGAAGGACGAGGTACACTCGGATGGACCGTTTATTGAATCCAAAGAGGCCATTACGGGCTATGTGCTGATCAAGGCGGAGAATATGGAAAAGGCCCTGGAGTTGGCCAAGGGCTGCCCGGTATACAAAAACAACGGCGCGGTCGAATTGCGACCGATCATGAAATATTAGCGTGGAGAACAAGGAGGATATTAAACGGGAAGTGGACCGATTGTACCGTGAACATTACGGAAAGTTGGTCGCTTCCCTGGTTTCCTTCTTTCGGCTGTCGGAGATAGAATGGGCTGAGGACATAGTACAGGATACCTTTTACGGGGCCTTGGACAATTGGTCGAAAAAAGGATTGCCGCGAGATTCCGTTTCCTGGCTCTTTAAGGTCTGCAAGAATAAGACCATCAATGCCCTGCGACGGAAGGGAACATATTACGCCCCATGGAGGGATACCCATTTTCCGTTGGAGGACCGGACCAAATTGGACCAGATATTCTTACCTGGGGAAATCAAGGACAATCAACTGCGCCTTCTTTTTGCCACTTGCCATCCCAGTCTTTCTCCCAAATCCCAGATTATACTTACCCTGAAGACCTCCATAGGTTTTCAAGTCCATGAGATTGCGAGGGCATTGGACATGAAGCTGGAAGCGGTCAAAAAGAATCTGACGCGCACAAAGCAGCAGATACGGCTTCAAAATTTGCCCTTAAGGGTGCCCTATGCGTTACATTCCAGGGAACGGCTCAACAGCGTGCACCGGGTCTTGTACCTCATTTTCAACGAGGGGTACAGTGCCTCCTCAGGAAAGGTTTTGATTCGAAAAGAGCTATGCCTCGAGGCGATACGGCTCTTACGGGAACTTTTGGAGGAGAAACAGATTTTCAATGCCGATACACAGGCGCTCTATGCCCTCATGTTATTCAATATTGCGCGTTTTGACACCCGAACCGATACGTGTGGGATACCCATTGAACTGGAATACCAAGAACGGTCGCGATGGGATGGGAAGTTGATCCGGTCGGGAATAAAGCATTTCAATGCGGCGAGAAAGGGAGAACCCTGGTCCACCTACCACCTTCAGGCCGCTATCAGTTCCTTACACTGTACGGCAGACTCCTTTCAAAATACGCAGTGGAAGATAATACTCGGCCTCTATGACCGCTTGTTGGTATTGAACCCGGCACCGATAGTTCAGATGAACCGGGGTATTGCCCTGTTTTATTCAGGGAAGACCGAAGAGGCCCTGGATATAATAAAAAAACTGGAAGGTCTGGAACACCACCATCTCTATTTTGCGACCCTGGCCAAGATGAACCTCCTTTTAAACCGTAGGGAAGAGGCGCTGGACCATTATCTGGACGCCTTGTCGCGTACCAAGGTGGAGGCGGAAAAAGAATTTCTTCAGAGAAAGATCCTCGGATTGCAAAGTACGATAAAGGAAGGGCAGCAGGGACTTTAGCGACCACCATTGGCCTGAAGGTCCAGAACGCATTCCGCGTCCAGATCGGGCCCGAGAATTGACCCTTTTGCGGATCGCTGTTGCAAAAGTTGCAATACGCTTTTTCCACTTAGGGCGCAATCGGCCTTTACCACATCTCCTTCCGATGTCTTGACGGCCTGTCCGTTTTGTAGTTTCGAGCTCCTTCCAAATTGCAGTTCCGCCCGCATCAGACAGCCCACAACACTACAGTGGTTGACGGCTTCGGGATCTTCGTGGTCATTGACGGGATTTGATCCCAAGTTCACAAGTCCGAACAAATGCCCAAATTCGTGGTTCAGGGTAGCTGTCTCGACATCCTCATCGGTGATGACAGGGCTACGGCCGGCAAGTCTACGAACGGTCACTTCATGGATTACCATGGAAGTATTGCGATACACGGCACCCAAGGTTACCAGTCCCTCATCTTCTTCATCGTCATCTCCGGGGGAATCGGCGAAATAAATATAAATGGCCAAAGTCGTCCCATTGTTGTACGCGGTCCTGTTCTCGGACTCCAAATCGGCTATTTCCTGTAAAGTCAGTGTTTCCTCATCGGGAGTGGGGAGTTCATTGAAAACCACCTCGATATCCTCCTTGAAGGTATGCTGTCTCAAGTAGACCATAAAATTGTCCATTGTCCTATTGGTGGGCCTGAAACCCTCGACATAGGCGATTTCAATCAACAGTTTGGTGAAGGTGTCGTTCGATAGTATATCGTTTGCAGAATCTCCCGTGCCCAGAAGGTTGGCCGATTTGTCTATCGGCTGCGTTGGTGTGGTACCGTCATCGTCCGAATTTTTGGAGCATCCAAGTGCCAGTGCAAAAACCAAAATAGAGACAAGAAAACCGTATTTTTTCATAGCATGCTTAATTTTCCAACCATGAAGATAACGCAAAAAACATGCCGACTAGTACTCCACGGGTCTTAATCTTGCCAAATAGTCGTAATGTTTCCCTTGGCTTACAAGTTCGCATTCCAAATTCTGCGTCCATGCGGATTCTTGTAAAGTGCTGAAATCCAAGTATAACCAAAAAAAAGGCTTGCCTTTTTTTCCCTTATAGGCCAAGGTGAACTCCACTTCCCCGTAGTAGGTGTCGTTCCTTGGGGGTACATCGCCATCTTCTTCGAACATATAGATGATATCGCTCGAATCCAACAAAATCTGCCCGTTCGGCTTCAAAAGCAATTTCAGGTGGTCCAAAAAAGCCTCCAACCTATGTACTTTTCCGACCAGCCCGATACCGTTCATCAGCATCAACAGCGTATCGAACCGTTTTCCGGAATACATGTTGATATCAGTGGTCAAGGTGTTTTTGAGTCCTCTGGAACGGCAAACGGCAATGGCCCCCGCGGAACTGTCCAGACCAACAACTTCATGGCCCTTTCCCTGTAGGTAGAGACTATGGCTTCCCGCCCCGCAACCAATATCCAGAACGCTCCCCCGACATTGTTCGAGGGCCTTTTGTTCCAGGGAGGGCATCTGGTCGAAATTACGAAAAAGATAGGCCAGGGGAATGACATCTTCCCCGGCCAGGGAGGAATAGGTAAGAATGTCTTCGCCATGGCCCCCGTTTTGATAGTCCAGGAGGGCGGTGCCCATGATATCGTTCGCCATTTAGTTTGTACTTTGCCCGCAAATGTGGCATTTTTGCCCCAAAGATAAGACCATGGAGGAAATCTTGGGGCAACTCCCCCAAAAAGCGGCCGAAAAGCGGGACGAAAACAAAAGGTTTTTTGCAAAACTTAAAAAAAAACCGCCCAAAGATCTGGACTATAGCATGCGGGAAATCCACGAAGCGGAGTTCGAACGTACGGATTGCCTTCAATGTGCCAATTGTTGTAAGACGACCGGCCCCCTGTTTACGAATGCCGATATCGAGCGCATTGCGAAGCATTTCAAGCTAAAGCCCCAGCAGTTTATCGCCACCTATCTGAGGTTGGATGAAGAAAACGATTACGTATTGCAGCAGTTGCCCTGTGCTTTTCTCGGTGCTGATAATTTTTGTTCCATATATACGGTAAGGCCAAAGGCCTGCAGGGAATTCCCGCATACCGACAGAAAGAAGTTCCATCAGATCGGGCATTTGACGATGAAGAACGTGGCCATTTGTCCGGCCGCCTTTAACATTGTGGAGGAAATGAAACGACGGATGGGCGGCAAACCATAAGCCCTTGGCGATCCGTAAACGTATAGGGCGCGTCCCCTTCAATGGTCCCCACCCTGTCAGCAGCTACCGTAACTGCCCGATGAATTTCCTATATTTGAGATTATGGAAACCATCCTCATGTATTTCGAGAACATCCCCCCGGCACATAGGAGTATCATACTGGTGGGCGGAATCACTTTTTTTTGGCTTTTGGAAGGTGCGGTACCGCTTTTCAGGTTCAAGTATAAAAAATGGAGGCACGCACTGCCCAACTTTTTTTTCACGCTCACGACCATCATTGTTAACTTTAGCTTGGCTTTTTTGCTCCTTAGGACCGCAGATTATACGGTGGCCAGTGATTTTGGTATTCTGAATTGGCTTCCCGACATGCCCCTGTGGCTGTTTGTTGTGCTCGGGGTACTTTTACTTGATCTTGTAGGGGCTTATCTGGCCCACTGGGTGGAACACAAGGTAAAACCGTTGTGGATGATCCATTTGGTGCACCATACCGACCATAACGTTGATACCACCACCGCAAACCGGCACCATCCTTTGGAGAGTCTTATCCGTTTCGTATTTACCTTGTTCGGGGTGTTCCTTATAGGGACTCCCATTGGCATCGTGATGCTGTACCAATCCCTTTCGCTTGTGGCCACCCAGTTCGGCCATGCGAACATCAAGCTACCAAAAAAGGTGGATTCGCTGTTGAGCTGGATCATTGTGTCCCCCGATATGCACAAGGTCCACCATCACTATAAATTGCCCTATACCGATAGTAACTACGGGAATATTTTTTCCATTTGGGATCGGATTTTCGGCACTTTTATGCGCTTCGACAGGGAAACGATCGTGTATGGGGTGGATACCTTTCCGGACGAGGTGGAGAACGGAAGTATAAAGGGCCTCTTAAAACAGCCGTTTCATAAATATCGAAAACCGACCACTGCCCAAATTGAAAAATAAGGTCAGTCGTACATTAGGTACTTCTTCCGGATGGTTTTGAATTCCTCCAGATCGGCTTGCCAGGATTCCTTAATGGCATCCTCGCTGAGCCCGGCTTCGATTTGCTTTTGCAATGTTTCCGTTCCGGCGTGTTTGGTGAACCCGCCGGTATTGAAGACTTTGCTTTTATCATCCGAATTTTGATAGGCATCAATGATCCATTGCAAGGATACCCCACTCATTTTTGGGTTTTTGGACAAATCGTTCCCAAAACACCGTTCCCCATTGTGCTTTGGGCTCTTGGAACCGAAATTTGGCCGTGGGCTGTAGCTAAAGTGGTATTTGGTACTGTCCAAAAAAGGAGCTCCGTAACGTTGAAATTGAAACTCTGTGCCCCGTCCGGCATTGATGTTGGTGCCTTCGAAAAGTCCAAGGCTGGGGTACAAATTGATTGCCTGGTCGTTGGGCAGGTTGGGTGAGGGCCTAACGGGCAGGCCATAGGGTGTGCCATGGATCCAATTTTCCAGTTTGATAACGGTAAGATCGGCTTTTTTTCCATCCCCCAGCCATCCTTCCCCATTGATCATTTGGGCATATTCCCCTATGGTCATGCCATAGACCAAGGGAATCTCCGTCATGCCCAAAAAACCCGTGTGTTCCGGTTCCATCGTCGGGCCATCTACGTAGTGGCCATTGGGATTGGGGCGATCCAGGACAAGGATCGGAACCTGGTTTTCCGCACAGGCTTCCATGACCAATTGCAAAGTGGCGATATAGGTGTAAAAACGCACTCCGACGTCCTGTATGTCAAAGAGCACCATGTCCAGCCCCTCCAATTGCGCCCCGGACGGTTTCCTGTTTTTTCCATAAAGGGAGATCAAGGGCAGCCCGGTCAGGGTGTCCATACCATCTTGGACCTTTTCGCCGGCGTCGGCGCTGCCCCTGAACCCGTGTTCCGGGGCAAATACTTTGGCTATATCCACGTCCAGGGCCACCAAAGAATCCACCAGATGGGTAAAATGGTCTTTTGGAGGTTGCCCGTTATTACGGCCTTTCCCTTCCGCGGTTGGAGTGTTGCCCTGCGGTGTAGCTCCTGAAGTTTCCCGTTTTGACTCTTTGAAAATGACACTGGTCTGGTTCGCGACGACCCCCACTTTTTTTCCTTGGAGCAAGGGAAGGAAGCTTTCGGTGCGATTGGCGGCGACCACTACGGGCGGAACCGTATCAACAGTTGTTTTGGCCCTGGCGGCGCCTTGGTCCGATTTCCCGCCCTTCACAGGGTTTCCACAAGCGGAACAGAGCAAAACCCACAATAAAAATGTACTTTTGAAACCGGAAAGAAATACCATAAATTGAATTTTGAATTTTACATCGCCAAGCGACTTATTACCGGCAAGGAGCATAAAATTAGCATTTCCGCTCCAATAATAAAAATTGCCATTTCTGCCATTGCCCTTGGTATTTTGATGATGCTGATCGCCATCGCCACCGGTGTTGGGCTAAAATACAAGATCAGGGAAAAGGTGGCCGCGTTCAATGGCCATATCCAGATTTCGAACTACGACAACAATATTTCCGATGTCTCGGTGGCCCCAGTTTCCATAAATCAGGATTTTTATCCCGAATTCAAGGGCGTCAGCGGTATTTCGCATATTCAGGCCGTGGCCAGCAAAGGGGGGGTGATCCGGACAGAGGACACTTTTGAGGGCTTTGTGGCCAAAGGGGTCGGAAGGGATTACCATTGGGAAGTTTTCCAAGAATATTTGGTGGACGGTACCTTGCCCGACTATTCGCGGGACATCAGCGATGGGGTACTGATGTCGACCTATATGGCGAATCGATTGCGTCTCAAAGTGGGGGATTCATTTTTTTCGATTTTCCCAAAAGAGAGCAATTCACGACAGACCCCGAACCAAAGAAAATTCCAAATTGTCGGCACCTATGACAGTGGATTTGAGGAGTTCGACAGTAAAATTATCGTTGTGGACATTCGCCACATTCAGCGGATGAACAAATGGGGGCCGGACGAAGTAGGGAATTTCGAGGTGTTTTTGGACAATTTCGATGCCATCGATGAAAAGGGGAAGGAAATCTACGGCAAGATCTTATCCGATCTCGATACCAAGACCATCAAAGAGAAATACTACACCATTTTTGAATGGATCGGACTTTTCGATTTCAATATTGCCATTATTATAGGGATTATGGTCATTGTGGGGGGCATTAATATGATTACGGCGCTTTTGGTGCTTATTTTGGAAAGAACCCCCATGATAGGCATCCTAAAAGCACTGGGCACCTCCAACTGGAGTATCAGAAAGGTCTTTTTGTACAATGCTACCTACCTGATCGGAGTGGGCCTTTTCTGGGGCAATTTGATCGGTTTGGGCGTGCTTTTGCTACAACAGTGGTTCAAGTTGTTCAAATTTCCCAATCCAAAGGAGTACTATATCGAATACATACCGGTATATATCGATGTCCCCATGATAATTCTGCTGAATATCGGGGTGTTGGTGCTCTGTTTGCTGATGTTGTTGATTCCTTCCCATATCATCACCAAAATTTCGCCCATCAAGGCCATTAAATTTGAGTGAAGGGGCATACGGTCTTTATGGAAACGGGAGGGCAAAAAGCAACGGATTCCCAAAACCACAATTCCCAAATACATACCTTTGCAGAACATATGAAGTACGCAAACAACATCCTGGAAACCATTGGGCAGACCCCTTTGATCAAACTCAATAGATTGACCGAAGAGCTACCCTGTTTAGTACTGGCCAAGTACGAAACCTTCAATCCCGGAAACTCCGTAAAAGATCGCATGGCGCTGCAAATTGTAGAAGATGCCGAAGCCGCCGGAATCTTGAAACCGGGCTATACCATCATTGAGGGCACATCTGGAAACACGGGAATGGGCCTTGCGCTGGCCGCAACGGTCAAAGGGTATAGACTGATCTGTGTCCTGAGCGATAAACAGTCCAAGGAAAAGATGGATATCCTGCGGGCCATGGGGAGCGAGGTGCATGTCTGTCCGACCGATGTGGCCCCGGAAGATCCCCGAAGCTATTATTCCACCGCGAAGCGTTTGGCCAGGGAAATTCCGAACTCCTGGTATGTGAACCAGTATGACAATCCGTCGAATTGCCGCGCCCATTTTCTCAGCACGGGACCTGAAATTTGGGAGCAGACCGGAGGTAAGGTGACCCACTTTGTAGTGGGTGTGGGTACCGGGGGAACGATTTCCGGAGTGGGGTCCTATCTAAAAATGAAAAATCCGGACGTAAAGGTCTGGGGGGTGGATACCTATGGGTCGGTATTCAAAAAGTACCACGAAACCGGCATCTTCGACAAAAATGAAATCTACCCCTATATCACCGAGGGCATTGGGGAGGATATTCTGCCCCGAAATGTGCGATTCGAAATCATCGATGGTTTTACCAAGGTGACCGATAAGGATGCCGCGGTGTACACACAACGACTGGCCCGGGAGGAAGCCATGTTTTTGGGAAATTCGGCCGGGGCGGCCATAAAGGGACTGTTGCAGTTAAGCCCGCATTTTACCAAGGACGATGTGGTGGTCGTACTTTTCCATGATCACGGCAGCCGGTACGTGGGCAAGATGTTCAACGACGATTGGATGCGCGAAAAAGGCTTTATCGATTAGTTTTGTACCTTAGTCCACAAAAGAAAAGGCTATGACCCCTCGACCCCATTCCTGGCCATTGATCCTTCGGTTTTTTGTTGTTTTTCCAGTGCTTTTGCTTCACCTCTCCTGTACAAAGGACGATGCCCCGCCCCCGGATTCAAATCCGGAGGGAGAAATTCCACTGCCCTTTGATCCCAAGGATGTCATGCCCGTGTTTTCGATCCATACTGCCGGGGCCACCATCGAAGACGAGCCCAAAGTGGATGCGGAATTTACGATAAGACAGTCAGATAGGACCTTGTACGAGGGCAGGATGGGAATAGAGATCCGGGGGGCGTCCTCGCAGTTTTTTGAGAAGAAATCGTATGGATTTGAAACCAGGGATTCGAGCAATGAGGATTTGGACGTTGCGCTAATGGGGTTTCCGGAAGAGGAAGATTGGATCTTGCACGGCCCCTACAGCGATAAATCCCTGGTGCGCAACCTCATGATCTACGACCTGGCCCGGGAAATGGGATGGTACTCCAGCCGCAGTGAGTTGGTGGAGCTCGATATCAATGGCGATTACAAAGGGATCTATGTGTTCATGGAAAAATTGAAGCGCGATGGGGACCGTATCGATATCGATAAATTGGACCTTGGCGAGATTTCCGGCGAGGACCTTACCGGAGGGTATATTCTAAAGATCGACAAACTTTCCGGCTCCAATCTCGGGAATACCTACAATTCTGAAAATTCCTTTGAATCCCAAATCCCTCCATCCGACGCCACTATGGGGCAGACGATCAAGTATTTGTACGAGTACCCCAAGGCCGAGGACATCACCTCCGAACAGAAGCAGTATATCTCCGACTATGTGCTACAGTTTGAAAATGCACTGGCTTCCGATGGTTTTGCCGACCCCCAGACGGGCTATGCCAACTTTATCAATGTGGATAGTTTTATTGATTTCTTTATATTGAACGAACTGTCCAACAACGTGGACGGGTACCGGTTGAGCACCTATTTGAACAAGGATAGAAGCGGCAAGTTGAATATGGGCCCCATATGGGATTTTAACCTGGCCTTTGGCAATGCGGATTATTGTAGTGGTGGAGCGTCAGATGTATGGGCGTACAAGTTCAATGAGCGTTGCCCGGAGGATTTCTGGCAAGTCCCTTTTTGGTGGGAAAGGCTATTGCAGGACCCCGTTTTCACCCTGCGCCTAAAGGAACGTTGGGGCACCCTAAGGGGAAGCACCTTGTCCAATGCCGCTATCACGGACAAGATCGATGGCTACATTGCACGGATGGGGCAGACCGGGGCCATCAAGAAAAACTTCGACACCTGGCAGGTCCTTGGGGTCTATGTTTGGCCCAACAAATTCGTGGGAGCGGAATACGCCGAGGAGGCCGATTATTTGAAAAACTGGACAAATGACCGATTGAATTGGTTGGATACTGCAATAAATGCCTTGTAACCATGGAAAACCACCCTCATGACCGGCCCATGTTCCCCACCATGTTGATCCGTACCAGGGCAGCAGGGGAGGGGCTATCGTCTTTTTGGAGAAAGGGATTCATACGAAAAGAACGGCGGAGCTCATTTATCGACTTAGCAATCAACAGCATATGGTACTATTATCTTTAGCAAATCAAAAGGTTCGAATCGATGCGGGCGAACTCGTCGGCTATGAGGTCGCCGGACATGAATACATCCACCAAAAGGGCAGTCCGGGCTGGCGCAGTTCGGATACCGAAATGTTTCCGATCATCGGCCCCACGGCAGAGGCCCGGTTTCAAGTCCAGACCCCCAAGGACATTTCGATACAGGACCAGCACGGGCTCCTGCGCGAAATGGCCTACGAAAAAGTTTCGCAGACCGAAACCGAAGCGGTTTTCCAAAAGGACTATGTGGCAAGGACCTCGATAGGGAATTCGAAATATCCCGAAAAATCGCCCAAGCAACATTTGTTCTGGCCCTATGATTTTGGGTTCCGTAAACAGTTCGATCTGACCCCTGATGGACTTGAAATCACCTTTACCGTTTCCGGGGAAAGGGACAGTCCGTTTATGTTGGGCTATCACCCGGCCTTCAGACTGCATTCGAAGACCCCTTTGGTCATTGCAGGGGACAGGACCATTTCCCTCGATGAAATCATCGAGGTGGGGAGCAGGGCCCTGGAGGTGGCCGACTGCCAGGAGATCGTGCTAAAAGATACTGGGATGTTGCGGATCAAAACGGAGGGTTTTGGGAATTTCATGCTGTGGACGGAGGTGCGCAATATGGTCTGTATCGAACCGATCAGCTTTTATCCCTATAGCGTGGTCCAACACCAACTTCATGAAGGGTTCCAATACCTGTTGGATACCCCCAAGGAATTCAAAGTACATATTTCGGGGAACCCATGAGCAGGCCATCGATGAAAGAAATACTCCAAAAAAGCTATGGCTACCTCTTCGAGTCCGATTTCCTGGAAGAAATCGAAAGTGTTGGGGTGTATAGGAAAGTAAAGCAAGGAGAACTACTGATGGATATCGGACAGCCCATTGGCATGATGCCACTGTTGCTGAACGGGGCCATCAAAATCTTGAGGGAAGATGAGGAAGGAGACGAACTGCTTCTGTATTTTTTGGAAAAAGGGGATACCTGTGCCATGACCGTTTCCTGTTTCATGGGCCAGAACAAGAGCGAGATCAGGGCGGTCGCGGAGGCCGATACCGAACTGCTGATGGTCCCGGTGGAAAAAATGGAAATCTGGATGGCCCGGTATAAAAGTTGGCGGCAATTCATCGTCGATAGCTATCATACCCGAATGATGGAGCTGTTGGAGACCGTGGACACCCTCGCCTTTATGAGAATGGACGAACGCCTGTTAAAGTACCTACAGGACAAGGCAAAGGTGAACCACAACGACACGGTACAGACCACCCATCAAGAAATCGCCCTGGATATGCACACCTCCAGGGTGGTGGTATCGCGGCTGTTAAAAAAACTGGAAAAAGAAGGAAAGATCGAAATGCAGCGCAACCAGATCGTGGTGTTGGAACTGTGAATAATTTGCAACAAACAATAAACAATGGACAATGATCGATACATGCAAATCCCAAATGAAAATATACCTTAGCTCTTTAGCGCTCCTAACCTTGATCAACCTAAACGCCCAAGAAACCATGAACGACTCCCTTCCTTATGCCATCATTCCCCAAGCACCGGAGACCTTTACACCGGGAACGGTGGTTTCCAGAATGATCGACGGACTCGGATTTCGCTATCGCTGGGCCACGGAAGGATTGACCCAAAAGGACCTGGACCACAAACCCGGCAATGACGGCCGTACCATCGCAGAAACCATGGACCACGTGCACAGCCTTTCACTTACCGTTCTAAGGTCGGCCCAAAAGCGGCCGAGGGAATTTTCCGATAAACCGGATGACATGGACATCCACCAAAAACGGAAGGCTACCCTGGAATACCTGGCAGAGGCAAGTGCGCTGTTCAGGGCGACCACGGACCTGTCGGAGCACAAGGTGGTATTCGTGCGTCCCAACAAAACCTTTGAATTTCCCTTTTGGAACCAGATCAACGGTCCGATCGAAGATGCCGTTTGGCATGCCGGGCAAATTGTGGTGCTGAGGCGTTCCGCGGGGAACCCGATCGACCCCAGGGTCAATGTGTTTTTGGGAAAGTTGAACGATCGGTAAGGGTTTGCCGGACTATTGCTTCCAAAATTTTTCATCCCTTACCCTATAGGCATCCTGTAGCACTTCGATCAAAATGGTGTTATTTATCCCTTCCAGGTTCTTGTAGCGCAGCGAGCGCATTACTTTACGCCCGGCCGTGGTCATATGCTGCAAATGGACGGTGAGATGGGCCGCGTTCCAGAATCCAAGATCTACATAATCCTTGGCCTGGTTGAGGTAGCAGAAAGGCCTTCCATCAATATAATAGAACGGAATACGGTATTTGAACTTCAGGTCCAGTCCCGGCACCGAGTGCTCAATGACGGACTGCAAGTGCAGTAGGACACTTCTAAAGGGCTCGGGCTGCTTAAGGATGTACTCTTCCGCTGGGTTCATATCGGGTTTAAATTTACCATTTCTTGATGAAATCAACTTATTTTTCCCTAATTTGAGGTTCGATTAGCACCTATCTTTACAAAAACCGACCTGAAATGAAAAAAGCAGTATTTCCCTTGTTCGCCATGTTGAACCTTTGTCTATTGACCGCCCAGGATCATGTCCATGGCGGAGCGACGGCATTGACCTATCCCGATATCGCCGGCTATACGACCCTGAAGGCCGATCTGCACATCCATTCCGTTTTTTCCGATGGCAGCGTCTGGCCGAATATTCGGGTGATGGAGGCCCTTCGGGAGAATCTGGATGCCATTTCCCTGACGGAGCATTTGGAATACCAACCCCATTCGGAGGACATTCCGCACCCGGACCGAAACAGGGCCTATCACTTGGCGGTGGCGGAAGCCAAGGAACACGACCTGCTCATCGTCCCCGGTTCCGAGATTACCCGTTCCGAGCCTGTGGGACATAGCAATGCCGTGTTTATTTCCGACGCCAACAAACTGCTGGCCGACAAACCGGAAAAGGCGTTCCAGGAGGCCAAGAAACAAAACGCCTTCGTGTTCTGGAACCACCCTGCCTGGCATAGACAGAGTCCGACCGGGACCCCGATATTGAGCGATTTCCAGAAGGAGCGGATCAAGAAGGGGGAACTGCACGGGATCGAGGTGATCAATTCGGTGGACTATGCCGAAGAATCGCTCGCCCTGGCCTTGGAAAACAACCTGACCATCATGGGCACCAGCGATATCCATGGTCTGATCGATTGGGACTATACCGAAAAAGGAAGCCACCGCCCGATTACCCTGGTCTTTGCCAAGGAAAGGAGCTTGGCCAGTCTTAGCGAGGCCCTCTTTGCCGGCAGAACGGTAGCTGTTCTCAATGGCCTTATGGTGGGCAAGCCCGAATTTCTAAAACCCTTGTTGCAAGCGAGTATCGAAGTGGGGGAGGCATCCTATATCGACGAGACCCAGGTATTGGAAGTGGAGCTCAAGAACATCTCCAGCAGCGACCTGCTGTTCGAAAACCAAATGCCCTATACCTTTTATACCAATGCCCCCATTTTCGAGATCGGGGCAGGGGAGACCAAGGTGCTGCGTATCAAGACCTTAAAGGAAATGGAAACCGTTGACCTTCAGTTGAAGGCCTTGGGCGCCTATACCGCGCCAAAGCAACATCCCGTTGTCAGTTGGAAAATCTCCGTTGAAAAGTAACCTCCGTTGTTTTTTGGAAGGATTTGTTGCACAGTTGGATTTTTAATTTAACTTTGTATTTCAAAGTACTTTTAAACTTTGTTTTAATAAAAAGGTTTTGATACTTTGCGAACCCGGTAATTGTGACCCTATGGAACAGAACAAGTATTTGGAGGACATCTCCGAGATCAAGAACATGATGAGCCGTTCGTCGCGGTTTATCTCCCTGAGTGGCATGTCGGGGGTAATGGCCGGTGTCTATGCGCTGGTAGGGGCGTTTCTGGCCCACAAGGTGCTGGGCGGTCTCTCTACCACGGCAGAGGCCACCGCCTCCGTTCGCTCCGATCTTTTTGTGGTTCAACAACTATACCTTATCGCTTTTGGAGTGATGCTATGCGCCGTGGTCACGGGTATTATACTTACCTTGAGAAAATCCAAGCGCAGTGGGGAAAAGATGTGGGATGTTTCCAGCAAACGCCTGGTCGCCAACTTTTTGATCCCCCTGATCGCCGGGGGCATTTTTTGCCTGGTATTGATCCAGTACAAAATCGCTTGGCTGGTGGCTCCGGCAACTCTGGTCTTTTATGGTCTGGCATGTGTCAATGCGAGCAAGTACACCCTGGGAGACATACGGTATATGGGAATTGCGTTTGTCGCCATTGGTTTGATCAGTACGCAATTTATAGGATACGGATTGTATTTTTGGGCCCTCGGTTTCGGGCTGTTCCACATTGTTTATGGAGCGCTGATGCATTTTAAGTACGATAGGAAGCGGGGGGGCAACAATGAACAATAAACAGTGTTCAGTTGGCAGTGGAACGGTAGTAATGGATAATCAAATCACAGGGACTCCTCCAGCGGGGAAATGGCATATATGAGCATCATCAACAACATCAACAAGGCCTTTGACCACCGGATACGGTTGGGTATCATGAGCATTCTCATGGTCAACGACCATGCCGATTTTAACATGCTCAAGGAACTGCTCAGCGTTACCGATGGCAATTTGGCCAGTCATGCCAAGGCCTTGGAAAAGGAAGCCTTTATCAAAGTGGAGAAACAATTTATTGGCCGTAAGCCCAATACCCGATATTCTGCCACAAAATTGGGCAAGCTGGAGTTCAAAAAGCACATTGAGGCCCTGGAAAAACTGATCGGTCGATAGCCGTTATTTTTTTATAAATTAACTTTGAAATACAAAGTACTTTTAAATATGAGAGCACTGATTTTGGAAACGCTGTACGAGTGGAGCAAGAAGCCCTATCAAAAACTGCTGAAAAGCAATCCGGCCTGGAACATTTCCGCCCAAGGGCTGTTACGCTACCCCGAACACAGCCTTGGGTTCCATCTGGCCTGTTTTCTGCTGAAGCACAGCTTTGAGATACAGCCCAAGCTCGAGAGCCACGATGTGTTCCATGTGCTCACCGATACGGGCATTACCGTGCCCGAGGAGATCGGCATGCAGTTTTACCTGCTGGGCAATGGCAAACGAAGTCCCTATCTGTTTTCCGTGATCGTACTGGGCGGCCTGTTGTATCCCGATCAGTGGAAATTGTTCCGAAAGGCGTACCGGAGGGGCAGGGCCGCACTGGTCTTCCACCAGCTCGATTTTTTAAAACTGTTGCACCAGCCGATAACAAAGATCAAGACCACTTTTTTAATCCATTAAATCCAAAGATCATGTATATCCATCTCAAGTCCCTTTTGGGCGCCTTAGCCTTCAGTCTGTTGTTCTACAGTAAAAGTTTCGGACTCAATGTATTCCTGATTTCCATTATCGTGCTGGTGTTCCTATCGACCTTGTACCGTGAGCGCCCTTTTCCAAGGGTCTATGCCCTTTCCTATCTATTGACCGCGGCCATGGTGTTCATTGCGCCTACAGGCTTTCAATTGTTCGTGCACTTTGTCGCTCTTTTGGTCCTGGTGGGAAAGTCGATGACCTCCAAAAGCTCGCTCCATATCGCCGGTTTTGCCGGACTGATCAACTTGTTCACGGGCATGTTGGTCCATTGGGTGGAACAGCAGAACCTGCCCAAGGAAGCGCGAAAGAACATTTCTCCCCAACTGCTGAACTACCTCAAGGGCGGGACGATATCGTTGCTATTGCTGGTTTTCTTTACAGTGCTCTATCAAAACGCCAACCCGGTGTTCGGACAGCTTATTGCCGGGATCGATCTCAGCTTCATCAGTGTTCCCTGGTTGTTCTTCACCGGGGCGGGGTATCTGTTGTTCCTCAATATATTGCGGCCCTTTCACCCCAAAGAACTTATGGATTTCGACGCGGCAAGGGGCAATGCCCTGGTTCCGCCCAGCGAACCATTTTCACGAATCGACCTGTACAAATTGGAAAGGGAACATACCCTGGGCAGTATGGTTTTTGCAGCCTTGAACCTGCTCCTGATCCTCTTTTTGATCACTGATATGATCTATCTCCTGAACCCGGATATTACCAGCAATGCGGATTATTCCAATTCGGTGCACCAAGGAGTCTATGCCCTGATGTTCTCCATTGTGGTTGCTATTGCGATTATCCTTTACTTCTTTAGGGGGGATCTCAATTTTTACCATAACAATAAAAGGCTAAAAGCATTGAGCTACAGCTGGATTGCCCTGAACCTGGTGTTGGTGGTATTTACCTTTTATAAAAACTGGGCCTATGTGGAAGCCCTGGGGCTGACCTATAAGCGCATCGGGGTCTTTGTGTATCTGCTGCTCACGCTCACCGGGCTGGCCACGGCCTATATAAAGGTCTCCCAACTAAAGAATTTCACCTATTTGCTCCGTACCCATATGGCCCTGTTGTTCCTCTTTTTGGTGGTCAGTTCCACCGTACCCTGGGACCGGGCGATCACCTGGTACAATTTGGGGCATATTCGACATCCGGATATAGCCTATCTATTGGACCTGGGCGACGGCAACCTACAGCAGCTGCACGAATATGCCCATACCAAGGACAATACCTTGATATGGGAGCAGGAAAGGACCATCAACGACCGCTACCGGGAATTCTTGGAAGCACAGGCCGAAAAGACCTGGCAGGAGTATACGTTTTACCAACTGACGCAAAATTTCCGGGAATGAAAACGCTGTTCACCCATTCCGCCAATCGGTTCGCGGTGCAGTTTGCCATCGGTAGTTTTTTGGTGGGAAGCCTGCTCTTTTTATTGTATTTGGCCACCCGATCGGACCAGGTACTGGGGTTTGGGCTGCTTTTTGTGGTGCTGGAAGGCATCTTTACGCCCTTTTTGCTCCTGTACCTGTTCGCCCATCTATTGTTCCGTATCCAGGATATACGGGAGCACCTTTACGCCTTGTGCCTGGTACTGCTGAACGTGCCCATTGCCTTTTTATATCTATATCTTATAAACTAATACTATGAAGCTGACACTGTTGTTTTCCAATCCCCAGTACCGCTGCCTGATGCTCTCCATCGGTTTTGCCACCCTTTTACTGTTGTTCCGCTGTGGAATGGCCCGTTCGTTCTACTATACCTTTTTGGCCTGGAACCTCTTTTTAGCCGCCGTCCCCTTTTTGGTCAGCCAGATCATGGTCGCCCGTTCGGAACGACGACCGTTGTCCAGACCCTGGTTTGCAGTGGGCTTTGTATTGTGGCTGTTGTTTTTTCCGAACAGTCCGTATATCATTACCGATCTGGTGCACCTGCACGACGATGCCTCCCACTTGGTGTGGTTGGACCTGTTCCTGGTCTTTGTCTTTGCCCTGAACGGCCTGTTGTTGGGCTTGTTGTCGCTGATGGACATGTACCGTTTGATACAGCTCCGGGCCGATAAAAGGATTGCTTCCCTGACGCTTTTCCTGGTCTGCTTTTTGGGCGGCTATGGCATTTATGTCGGACGGTTCCTCCGGTTCAATTCCTGGGATATCATTGCGAACCCCCTCGGGCTCTTTTATGAAATAGCACGCAGTCTGCAAGGACCAAAGACCTGGTTGATGACCTTTGCTTTTGGCGGCTTTTTGTGGATTTTGTTCCTGTTGATGCGGTCCGTTTCCGAGCAGAACACTTTTGCGGCTAATCGTGTTCGCGATTGATCTCCGTATCGAGATCGGCGGCCCGGAGCCGCAGGTACCCGCGGGACGTTTTGTCGGAAAGTGAAATGCGCCGGGAGGAGAGGTCCACATCGAAATGGAAGCCCGAAAAGTCGCCATGGCATTCCCGTTCCACGCAGCACTTCTTCGGTTTCGCATCCCGGGGGTCGTGTATGATCCCATTGAAATTCACCGCCCCGATTTAAAAAAGCTATACAATATGGTGCTCTTAGGGAAGCAAAAAAGGGCGCGTGTGGCGATTTTCGATCAAAGGTCAGGATTTGCCATCAAGGTAGTCTTGCAGATAGGCATAGCGAGGCGTGAGCTTTCCATTTTGGGTCATCCGGGCGCGCTCGAGGATACCGTCCCAGTCGTTGTTGAAAAAGGCGGGGATCACGTTTTTGACGAAGGCCTCCCCAAAGCCGTCGCTGGCATCACGGGGGAGTTCGGCCGGGAGGTTGTCTACCGCCATGACGGCAATGGCATTCTCCTGCTTAAAATCGGTTTCGCTTTCGGCATGGGGGTCGTACCCGTAAATGGGATCGGCAATGGTGGAGGGTTTGATGGTAGTGGCCACGGGGCCATCGATATCGCAGCTCACATCGGCGACCACGCTGATCTTAAAATCGGGCCGCTTGGCATCCTCACGGGTGTAGAGGTAAGGTGCCCCCTGCCCATAAAAATGCCCGGCGATATAGAAATCGGTCACTTTTGCGAAACGGTAGAAATTGGAGCGGTACTCCTGGGGGTTGGCAAAAAAATCGGACTTGTTGCCCCGTACGCCGTCCAAGCGCCTGTTGTAGTCCGAGGCATCGATCTGGCAGTAGACGGGCTCGTTGAACTCCTGTCCGAGGTATTCCCCGACGTTCACGCGCCTCAGCCCCATGGCGTCGAGCATTTCCCGGGCGCCATTGCCCACCCGTCCGCGACCGGTAAGCAAGATCTTGATGTTGGGCAGTGTTATTTTCCGCAGCTCCGCGATCAGCGCCTGCTGGTCGGCCAGGGTCTCTGCCTTGGGCAGTTGAAACCGATCGTGCTTTAGTCCGTAGGTCCGGATACCGTTATAGGCCCCGACGATACCCGCATAGCGCCCAAAGGCGACCAGGCGGATGCCCTTGGCATTGGTGATCACCTCATGGTCGTAGAGTTCGATGTTCTTTTCGAGGATCGCCCGGAGCAGTTTTCGGTTGTAGGGCTGTTTTTTGATGGTATGGGAGAAGAAAAAATACGTTTTGTCCGGGACAAGGTCTTGGATCGGGACCTCCTTGACACCGAGGAGCACATCGCAATCGGCCATTTTATCGGCCACTTCGATTCCGGCAGCGCGGTACTCGGCATCGGTAAAGGTGCGGATGGGGGAGGGCTCCACGATGATCTGGGCATCGGGATAGGATGCAAGGACGCTTTGACAGGCCGCTGGTGACAGCACTACGCGCCTATCGGGGGGATTTTTGCGTTCGCGGATGATTCCAAATTTCATGCAGTATGGTTTTTTCTAACATTAAGAGCGGTCGTGGTTTCAAATGTAACAGTTGACACGGCTTTGACAAAACTTTTTTTGGAATACTTTTTGGGGTATCTTTGTGCCCCTTCGCCGAGGCTTCGGGGCACAAGGGTGCAATTTTGCTGAAGCTTCGGGGCACAAGGGTGCGTTAGGGATTGCGGCAAGTACCGTGTACGGCCAAAAGCCCGACCCCGAGCATTCGGGGGAACGCCCTAAGGAAAAGAGATAAGTTCATTGAAATAGAACCGATACGCGTGCGATAGGTGCGCCTATTTGGTTCCATGGGGCCGACTGGTTTTGACAGCGAGACCAATGGCGATGTAAGCATGCCGAGCGCTGGGATACAGCTCGTTAATCTCATATTTCACACTTTTAATTGGCGATAATAATTACGCTCTTGCCGCTTAATCCGAATTACAGTAGGATTTAGCCTCGTTCCCGCTAGGCGGGAAAGCGAGATGTCCCTGGATAGCCCTTGTTGACGGCGATCTTTTCCGGGGCACCATAAAAGTCAACACAAGGGCACTGAGGCTTCGGCAGTGCCACCAAAACCTTAAGGAGCTAAGTGTGCATTAGGCCGTTTCCGGTCAGGTGCGCATCGAAAACCAATCGGAAACTACGCATGTAGAAAGCATGGTTATTGCTTGTTTGGACGAGGGTTCGAATCCCTCCGGCTCCACTTTTTAAGTATCAAAACGATACAAAATCCTGTAAACCTCTGATTTACAGGATTTTTTTATTTTATTTACTTTCGTTTTATATCAAATTATATCATATTTTAGGTGACCTATTCGGTGAGTGTTTGGTTTTTAAAAAAACACTCACCGATTTCTTTATAATTATCTGAATATATGTTAATTACAAAAATGATATTTTTCTTTTTTGTATCTTTATTTATGTTAAAAATACCTCCAAAATGAGCCATTCTTTCTCTCAGCTATTTTACCTCAAGGGAAGACATTTTGAAAAATACGTGAAAATCCCGATATACTTGCGTTTGACGGTAAACGGTCAGCGAAGCGAATTGAGTATTTCCCGTAAAGTCGACCCTGAAAAATGGAATGCTCGGACGGGAAGAATGCGTGGATGCGGTATGGAAGCGACACAACTAAATCAATACCTTGATATGGTTCGGGCTAAGATAAACAAGATACAGTTTCGATTGGTAGAAGAAGGAAATCCATTTACGGCTTTGGACATCAAGAATATTTTCCAAGGGAAGGACAGGGAAATAAAAATGCTTCTGGTTGTATTTAATGAACATAATCGCCAAATGAAAAATCTGGTAGATAAGGAATTTTCCCTTAGTACCTGGAAGCGATACTTCACAACCAGAAACCACGTAGCGGAATTCATTCGCCATGAATATAAACGGGAAGATCTACCCGTACAGGATGTGGACCTAAGGTTTATAACCCGATTTGAATACTTTATGAAATCGGTTAAGGACTGTAATCGTAACAGCGCATTAAAGTATATCAACAATTTTAAGAAAATTGTCCGCCTGGCCGTGGCCAATGGCTGGATTGCCAGAGATCCCTTTTACAATTATAAGGTAAAATTCAAATGGGTAGACCGCGAATTCCTCTCTACAGAAGAGTTACAACGCCTGGTAGATCTTGAAATTAACTGGCCGCGTATTCATATGGTGAGAGATATGTTCGTCTTTTGCTGCTATACCGGGCTAGCTTATATTGATATTAAGAAATTAACTCAAGATAATCTGGTTAGAAATATTGACGGAGAGCTTTGGATCGAGGCCAAACGCACTAAAACAGATGCCAAATTTAGTATCCCCTTACTCCCTACTGCGCTTGCTATCTTGGAAAAGTACAAAGACCATCCAAAAGTAGTCAATGGAGAATGCGTATTGCCCGTTCTCAGCAATCAGAAGGCCAATGCCTACCTTAAGGAAATTGCGGACCTCTGCGGGATAAAAAAGAACCTGACCACCCATTTGGCTCGGCATACTTTTGCGACCACGGTCACCCTCTCCAATGGGGTGCCTATTGAAACAGTGGGCAAGATGCTGGGGCATAAAAATCTTAGGACCACTCAGCATTATGCCAAGATTGTTGATAGTAAGGTGAGCGAGGATATGGAGATGTTGAAGGGGATACTAATATCTGATTTAAGGTCAAAATCTTTAAATAACCAACATCAAAAATAAATCACTTGAAAAAACCAAAATGAATCAAGAAGTCGTTGAAATAATTGAACAAAAAAGGGATGAACTCAAACAAATGGAATATTCAAGATCCAATATTTCGTTAGCCATTGACATATGTCTAGATATCAGGAATCAGGTGAACAAATTGAAACCGGAAAACGATTCTGAATTGCGTCGGTTTATCAGAAATTGGAAGCTTTCTACTGATAAATTCCAACACTTGACATCGAATGAAGAGGAATTTGATGATACCCCGGCATACTGGGAAGACGCCGTAAAGGAAATGGTCTTTGACGTGAATGGGTTGCTAAGACATTTAACAAAAAAAATGAAAAATTAATTTAGGACATAAAACTCGGCGCACCACGCAGCATTGTGCTAGGACTATGAACAAAATGGAGAAGTATGATATGGCTGCTTTGAAGGAGAAGTTGGCCGGGATTGAGAATAAAGAAGGTAGAAAGAAGTTAAGAAATTAATCATCCAATATTTGAATTTTTAGGTAGATACTAAAACTCCCTGAACATATTAAATTCTTTACAAAAGGAGCGATTTGTAAATAGTATCTTTTATTTGAGCTTTAATTCTTCCCACTTGTTTTCATACCTAGAAAAACTAAAACTTCCTTCTCTTGGATTTCTTAGGACACCATTTTCATCAGTTGCAGCATAGATATTTCCTTTGTTCGTGAGTATTTTGTCTTTACGCGCTATAAAATATCTTCCATCTGGTTCTAAATAGACAATTATATGTGTGCATGATTCGCGTTCCTTTTGTGATACGGGTGCTGTAAGGTTTGACTTGGATGATCTATTGTCAATATCCATAGTCTTTAACTCTATACGACAGTGGTGATTTAATCCTGGGAAAACTACAAGTAAATCATATCCATCATCAAAAGCTTCTCCAACAAGCCAACCCATTTGTTGTAATTTATATGCAACACGTGCTCTTCCCACTTTTTCTAGTGCAAGATTTCTACTCATCCTTTATTTGCAATTTAGAAAAGAAAAGACTTGTGGGTTTCTTGGCTTAATCTGAATTTCTTCAATTTCTTCAAATCTTCTAATAATTGAGACTTTGTTTTTCAAATCATAGAGAAAAATATAATTTTCGGATTTTCCCACATACTCTACCGATTCCTTTAATAATGTTGTTTTATCCTTTAATATTATTTTGTATTCGACATCGTTTTTCTTGTCAAGAATTTTATATGCATCCTTATATGCACTTATCACTATGCTAGATATTGTTAGCCCAAATAAACAAATCCCGAAATAAAACCATCTCTTTTCTTTATTTGTTGGAAGTATAAGTGGGAGAAACCAGAAGACAAAAGCTATGTATTGAATAACGACTAATTTTTCAAATAAGGTTTCACAATATAGTAAAGTAAACACAAGGGGGATTGAGACAATCAATATGAAAACAACGATATATCTTATCTGTCTGCGTAAACTAACATTATTCTCGATTGTATCCCCATCACCTTCCTTACTAATTTTACGATAGTAAAGAATCCCTGAGACGCCCCCTAGTATGACAGGTCCAAGGAATAGTCCTAAATGATGTAAATCATCTATGAATAATGGGATGTACTCAGTTACACCAACATAATAGACAATTTTAATATTGAAGATATTATAAAATATCGCCAATTTAATGGAACTAACAATTATTAAGAAAATTGCCAAAGTCGGCAGCCATTTGCCTATCTTTTCCATAAAGATTAAGATTTTAGTATTTCGAAGAGGGTTTTAAAATTTAGTCTTGTTTCTTTTGTTATTATCTCCGATGCCGCTTTTAATTTTGTATTCTCAGTATTGAGAACAGAAAATATTGTTGAAAACTCTTTCTTGTTCGTTCTACTTGTTTTTTCCACTCCAAAACAAATCTTGTATAAATCCTTCTTTTCTTGTGTGCTTATATAGCCCTCAATTTTTTTATTGTCGATTGGTAGGATTATCACTGTCTGACTATCTAAATCGAATTCTTTAATATATTTTTTTTGGGCTATTTTCCCTTCCTTATCTGAATCTAAAAGCACTTTAAATTTTGAATTCCATCCAATATTGAAAGAAATCATGGTACTTAAATTTTGCGCCGAAGTACCAGGATAAATAACGTATCCAAATTCCTCATTAGGAAACAAAATTTCATGCATGACGGTTAATACTTTTCTATCTGACGGTCCTTCGGTAATAATAGCTCTGTCCCAAGGTACTGTCAATGAATTTGGGACTATGTTAAGTACATTTGCCAAAGGTTGATAGTAAGTCTCATTGGACTTATCTATCCTGATATAATCCGACCAAAGTGTACTTTTAACAGAGCCATGGTTTCTTTCAATTACATAGGTTGTCTTTATATTTTCCAGTGAAATAAGATATTGACTATGAGTGCTATATATTACCGAAGTATCTTCAACAAGTTTCTGAAAATCCGAAATCATGTTTTGCTGAGCAGTAGAATGTAAGTTTGAAGCGGGCTCATCAATTAGTAAAATTGGTTTGCCAGAATTAACACGAAGTTTTTTTCTTCTAAACTCGGTTTTCATAAGAAAGGAAAGGTACCAAAGTGCACCTTTACTCCTTTCGTCCACGGCATAGGTGGTTCCGTCAGTGTCGGTTATTGATATTTCAAAATAACTTCTGCCGATATGGTAGGTTAGTTCTGTTTCCTCAATATCTTTAACCCCTGATAATTCTTTCCATTTTTCAGAAAAGGATTTATTTAATGTTTTATTTACCCGTTTCAGCACAGTAGCTGCATCCCTTAATCTCGGGTTACTTTTTGAATGGAGGGTTTTGAAACTTTTAATTGAGAAGTTCTCATCAGTATTGTAAAATAAACCGTCAATAATATCATACCAATCCATATTAAAGGCATCATTAGTCTTCACGGTAAAGATTTTTTCAGGAATTCGATCTTTGAAATCTTCAAAGTATATAATAAATGGACATCGTCGTACTAATTCCTTTGCAAGAATTCTATTAAATTTTTCCTTCGCTAAGGGATGAGTAGAAACTATTCTGTAATAATAAGGTTGTGGATTACCATTTTTGAATGGTATTACTCTTTTAATTTTAAGTTTCTTTTTTTCATTCACCTGATCAAAGAAAGCTTGAACGAGTGATTTCATGCTATGATTGGTTAATCCACGATTGAAAATATTATTATAATCCTTGAGGTCAAGATTACCCTCAATTTCAATTGTAGCTGTAATGGTGGCAGATTTATTTGAACTCACATCGGACTTCTTCCGAATTGATGTAAAGAATTTGCTCTTGTGGTCTTCAGAAGGATCATTTAAATAATCGAACGCCTCTATCGCCTTAAGAATCGTAGTTTTCCCAGATTCGTTTAAGCCCAACAACAAAATAAGTTCATCCTTTTCAAGGTTAATATCTACTTCATCTATTCCTTTGAAGTTTTCAATTTTAAAATTTTTATAAATCATATTTTGTTATTTTAAACCTTTCTGAGTACTGACAAAAATATTTTCCATTTCCAGTTGTTCACCCAGAAAACACCTAAACATTACTTCACCTATGTTGACTAATGTTTTTTACCTTAATCTATTAAATATCGTGAAACTGTTAAAGGAAAAATATTAAACGAACAACTAGTTATTGGGAGTAATTAACAAATCGACGAAATGTAAGAATTTATAGACGTACGTAGGTCAAGTCAACAAAAAAGCTTCTATTGAAGAAGCTGATTTTTACTCAGACTCTTTACATTACGCCTTATAAAGATGATTTGAATCTATGGATAAACTTACATAAATATGCTTGAGAAAGCCAATACTCTTCACAAAATCCGCTTTTCGGAAAAAGTTTAATTGCAACTAGAAACATTTTTAGAAATAGTCTAAAAGCTCAAGCAAACGCTGAGAACTTTTTCTTAGAAGCGCAGCCCCCAAATCCACCATAACTTACCTGCGCATGGATCCTGTTTCGATTTTATAGTGTTCCGGTAGATAAGCGTAAGGTAAAATCGAAATAGGGCGCAAATACTATGGCTCTAAAACTTACTGAAATAGAATAATTCTGGGAGTTATTACAAGTCCAACAACTCCCGTTTGATCATAGAGATCAATTGTCAAACTTACGTTTAATAATATCGATTAATTGCTCAAAGTCTGATTCTTTAAACTTTAATTCAGGCGAATTATCTTCGAATCCTTCTGCAAGTTCATCTATAGAAAAGCTGACTCCATATATTCTTTTGTGATTGAGATGAATTGTGAGCATATGTTCTAAATCATCTTTATTTAATTCAAAAAAATACCTTACATGGCTAACTATACTATAAGGATTTTCTCGTCTGTAAATTTCATAAGTTTCGAAGAATGGTTTAGGGGTAAATGAACCAAACATGTCATTACCTTCAATATAATAACCTTTGAAATTAATGTCTATATTCATGTAATTACCAAAACTGAATACAATTTCTTTTATTTGACTGTCTTTTTCTAAAAAATATTCTTGAAGAGAGTTCATAATCCTAATTCATTTACCGCTTAAGTTAGTGATAATTCTATCTAAAAATATGTTATTAATTTTGTATACTGCCCCAAATCTCACCATAACTAACCTGCGCGTGGATTCTCGCATTATCGAAATTGGGAATACCCCTGCTCCCAACTGTCAAAGCTATTTTAGAAAAGTACCAAAACCACCCCAGGGTGGTCAACGAGAAATGTGTGCTGCCTGTCCTTAGTAATCAAAAGTCCAATGCCTATCTGTTCGATTCGCTGAGCCAAGTAAGGATCCTCTCTGACCAATGGAGAGATCACTACAATGAAAAAAGACTGCATGAAGCATTACAAAACCTAACGCCCAAAGATTTTTTAACTAACTATGGAAAAGCTAGCTTTTCCATATCTAAAAATGAACTAAATTGTAAGACCCAACTGTAGCTAATTAAGGGGTGCTTGCAGAACCTCAGAACAACCTGAACCAGTTTCACCAGTTAGCCCAAGTATTGTGAACTTTTTTCTAAGATTGTAATATGGTCAAGGCTGATTCCTTTTCCATTACCTTCCATGCTTTATTTTACTTTAAACGCCTGTTTGAGCCAATCTAAAAGATTAAACTTTTTCTGTGCTGAATGTTGTTTTTCTAATTCGCCAGCGGAATTATGTTGACTAGGCGTATTTGACTTATCATAATATTTTAATTTATCATCTAAATCAACTTCTCTAACTTTTTCAATTTCATCAATGCTATATTTGTGTGACCACCTAACTTTATTGTTTGTTATCCAATAATGCGACTTGCATTCTAAACTCCAACTACCAATAGATGGCTCGAGAGAAATTGTCTCTCCATTAAATGTTAAGCTCCAATCTGATGGCGAAAGAGGTGTAACAACTTCATTTTTACAACCACAAGCACATTTATGAATTACTGTTTCATATTCCATAGAAACATAGAGAACATTATCTTCTATTATATCTGGTATGTTTTCAACAAATTTATGTTTCAAAATCTTCATTTAAAATTGTATTATCATCAATTGAAAAAAGACTATGCTTTTCCTTTTCTGCATCATAATAAAAACCACACAGCTTCTTCCATTTTATTACAGCCAAAGCAGCATTTAGAGCATTTAATTCAGCAATTTGAATGTTTTGGCTGTATTCATCATTCTCATCTCCATCTGCAAGAGAAATACGGCCTTTAGAAAAAATATGATCAACAAATCCATTTTTGCTTGTTGTAGTTCTAATCATGCCTATTAATGAATTCTCTGGTGTTAATTCTATTCCCATTCCTACATCTATGAAACTTATCCTATTTTCTGATAAATAATCTATAATACTTTTTTTTATACCTCCTTTATCAATACATATAAAAACAAAATTCAAGTCTTGTAACTCACTTAAATTTGACTCAATAATAAATTTATCTCTAACAACAATATTATTGTGCATTCTAGAATAAATGGTTTGAAAATAATGAGTCTTCTTTGGTGTTTCTTTAAACACATCTTCTTCTGGAACACCTGGGGATCTAAATGCATTATGTAATAAAAATTCATCATTATCAAAAATTCTTATTTCATTTACTGGACATTTGGAAACAAAATCTAATAAATAAGATCCAGTGCCTCCTATACCAATTATACCTATTCTTTGTTTTTTTAATTTCTCAGTAATATAAGTTACACCTGCTCTACTTGAATTTGTATCTGGATATTTTAATTCTGAATTATCATCTAAACTCTCTACAAGTTTGAATGTTTTTGGTGTTATTGAACTATTTATGGATTGTGCGGGGCCACTTATAATATTAATATATGTAGACATTTTGTGGTAATAATCCAGATAACCTCCTTGCGGTTTATTTGAAAATGATCTATCTACATTAATTCCGCCAGCTAAAACAGTTTTGTTTTGCCCATGAACCAATGCAGAAATTATGGATCCATCATTATTACATGGTTGCTCACCTATAAAATATGCAACATGATTATTAGGTTTACCAGACCTGTTTCCAGAAATTGTAAGTACAGCTACTAGTGTCCCTATTTTAATTTGCTTACTCGAATTTAGATATGGGATACCACTAATTAGAACATGATTATTTTGCAGCTTAATTTCATATCCTTCATCTCTTAATTTCTTAAGATCTGGACTATGATCTATTAGTTTGTGTAACATTGAATCTCATTTCGTCTTTAACCTTCACCTCATTACCTTTTACCATAATTCCTTCAGGCTTATTATTATCTCCTTTCTTATAAGTAACTGTATAGGAAACATTTGGATCTGGAGAAACCGAGCCAAAAGCTAACACTACCACTTCATCAAAAGTTATCTTTTTTTCTGTCCAAATTTTTTCTCTAGTGTTTACTAAGATTTTGAATTCTTTATCTTGTCCAGGAGCGTTTTCATTTCCTCCTCCTTTATTTTTATTGTTTTCCATAATTATAATATTTAGATAGCACAAAGATTAAATGCATAATCTTTATAACTAATTATATTTTGCTCATCTTTATTGTTTTTCCATGCTGATTCATTATGACTTATTTCAATGATTTCAGATGGTCTTGTATATTTAAAAGTATTCGAAACCATATTCATAACCTCTATCTCATACTCTTCAAACAAAGATTCATTAAAAGTCAAACATGGCTTAAAGTAAGATCCAAAGTTCCCATTTTCAAATTCCATATATTCTCTATTAACAAGCTCTCCATCACTTATCAATTCATACATTTTTTGGAATTTTGAAGGTACTGGACCTAACTTAATTGCTCTGTAATCTAAACCAGATATACCATGTCCATAATTCTTAAAAGATAGATAGTCACAGTAAAACATAAGCTTATTCAGCTTTGTTATCCAAGTTTGCATTCTTTCAGAAAAGAAAAGAACAATATTTGATATTCTTTCAAAGTCTGGTAATCGGTAACCTGTATATTGATCTGAAGCTATTTTTTCAAACAACTCATAGATAACTCGATCATGATATTTGTTATCTTCTTGAAGATTAATCAATTCATCAACTTTCTGGCCTATTTTTTGAAATTCTTTAGGACTAATTAACTCTTCACTTGCTATCAAATCACGTTTGAAAGTTTCTGGGTTTTCTGCATTTAAAATTAATCTGCCATTTCCAACACTTGGCACCTCTCCTTGCTCATAAAGCCTATAACTGTTGGCCCCTAGCCCAAGAATCTCTGCCATCTTCAAAGCTGAAACATCATATTTCGCCCTAATTCTTTTGATTTGGTCCGGAAAGGGCAACCCATATTTATCCCTGTATTGATTATATACTTGATTAAGGTTTAAAGCATCCAATTCGCTAGTTGTGAATTCCTCTTGAGTTTCCTCACATAAATAAAAATGTTCCGTAATCTCAAAGTCGTTTTTGCGAAAACTGAACGTGCTTACTTTTCTGTTCAGGCTTGCTTGTCCTTCAGAAAATGGGCTATCTATTTGTTCGTAAATCATGTGAATGGATATTTGATAGTTCTTAATGGGTAGTGAAAGCTAATACAAATTACTGGCTTGTTTAAATTCCCTAGCGTAATTTTGATGTACACTTCTTTTTTCTTTATGGTTTTACCAAATTCCCATAAATCCGGTCCACCCGCATAATCTTTGGTCGGGCCTTTATAAAAGTCCTTGTATGTTAATTTTTTCAAATGCTCTCTTACTGAAATATTAGTGAGCTCTAAATCCAACATGGTCTGAAGATTCTCCTTTCTTTCCCTTTTTATTATTACATCAAAAAACGTAATCTTACTTAAAAACTCCTTCAAAAACTGTTGTACATCTTTTTTTTTTGTATCCATGATTGCATAAGGAGTGATTTTTATTCAACTTTATAGTTACAAATATAATAAAATATATAATTATAAACAACTTTATAGTTGTTTTATGTTATTTCAGCACTTATGTCCATAACTTTTCGAACCGCTTACTGGCTACCCTAGTATATTGCGCTGTATGCTTTGGATCACGATGTCCAAGATAATCCTGAATCAAACGAAGGTCATAACCCATATTGGCCAAATAAAAACCACAAGAATGACGCAAGGTATGCGGATGTATATTTTTGATACCTGACTTTTCTCCTACCACATTTACCATATATGATACTGCTTGTCTAGATAGAGGCATTGCCCTTTCATTTACAAATAGCCAAGGAAGATTATCTTCTCGTGAATTGAGGTATCGTTTAATCGCCCTCAATTCGTCACCAGAAATTGGATGTTCGGTAGACAAACCACCTTTCAATCGGTTTATCCATACCCTTGAATCATTAAGATTAATATCGGACTTTTTCAGAGCTATTCCTTCACTAACTCTAAGACCATGTCGATACATCATCAAAAGTAAAAGGTAATTTCTTTTTGGGTATCTTGTCTTTTTAGAAGCCTCCAAAAAAAATTTGATTTCGGAATTGTTTAGGTAATCTTTACCCTTCTTGTGGAAGTTTGAGGTCTTTTCAGGACTCTTCACAAAATCCACTTTTTGTAAAAAGTTTAATTCCAACCAGGAATCATTTTCGGAAATAGTCTAAAAGTTCAAGTAAAAGCCCAAATATCTTTTCTTAGAAGAGCAGTTCCTAAATCCACTATAATTGACCTACGCCAAATACACTTTTTTTTACGTAAAATTTGATAAATGGTATTCCGATAGATATCTGTTTATCGAGACCTTGTAATAAAAATTATAAAACACACTCAAAAATCCCGATAACCCTGAAAGTAGATGTTGTCTGATTTTCTAGTACAAGATCTGTATAACCTGTGTCGGTGGACAAGGGCTTTAAAATTATGGTTTCATGCCTCCACTGGCCTCCCTCAGAATTTTTTTTGCTATGATACTCCTTAACAGTATAACATGAGCCGAAGTCGCTATCCTGAACATCGGTATGCTCAGCTAGAACTATCTGACCATTTCTAGAACCACCTGAGTATTTCCTGAAAAGACAATAGGAACCATTGGGAATCACTTTGTTCATGGAATCTCCGATTATTTGGCATGCAAATAAATCTTTTGATGGTCTATAATTTGAGGGAGGATGAATCCATTTTACATCTTCCACTTGTTGAATTTGACCAAATTCGCCAGCAGCCACTTTTAAATCATACAGTGGTATACTATTCTCGAAAGGTATGACCCCTTGATGTGGGATAAATTGGACATTTTCTTCCTCTTGAATCCCTGGCATGTACTTTGAAAAATAGTCTCGAAGATTCTCATCACACACATATACATATGTCCCCTTAATCGCTCGTAGCATGATAGTTTTGTAGATATTGAGGATATACTCATGTAATTCTTCAGGGTTTTCAATGGCATGTTTGCCATTTTTGTCAAAGTAGTTTTCCTCCTTGATTACAATTTTATTAAGCGCTTTATCATAAGTGATTTCCTTGCCAAAAATGACACCTGCATAATTTAGATCATAACCTTGGGTGGTATGGATGCAACCTACTTCACCTACAGAACCCTCCGAGTTAATCCAGTCGTACGAAGTCGTATTCCATCTTAAACTAATGTCATCGAAAATCAAGTCGTAAGCGGCAGGGTCTTTTTTAGATTTCCATTCCCAGGAGTAGCCCGCAATCAACCTGGATAATCCACTTTCTTCATCTCGCCATTGAATCTGTTCAGCCATTTCCCTAACAGAATCGAACATCAGCAATTCATAGTCTTGAGAATTAAATTCCTTTGGATTGCTGTCCAAATCGCGTTTAAGAAGTCCATCTACAAAGGACACATACGAATTTCCACCTCGTACTCGAAATTGAGATTTTAGTTGCTCAACTTTTGTCCCTGAGTGTCTTTTAAGTTTGTCAAAATCCTCCTTTTTCGTATCGGAAGGTTTTATGGACTGTGCCTTATCGTAAAACAATATCGCAATTTTCGATTTGAGCAATATCCAATCCAACTCACTACATACCATTTTATCCAAGCCCAAGGTCCTGCATGCCCTATCAAAAGCTCCATAATATGTTCCCAAGTTTTGGCGTCTTCTTAAACGGTGCGACTCATCTACCAATAATATGTCATAGTCCTCCTTGGTTACCTCGGCAGGCCCTATGACCATTTTAGCGCTCAATCCTTTTATGTTCTTAAAAACCTTTTTCAAAGTACTTCTAAAAGAGGCCATAGGAACGACCAAAGCTATTTTTGGATTTGGCAATTCATGTTTAATGGAACTTACTAGATACATAAATTCCGCTTCATCTTCGCCAAATTCCTGAAAGTTAAAATCGGTGTTGTCCGAATACAGCATTTTAAATAGGAAGACTGCCAATATAGTTTTACCTGTACCCGCTCCTCCTTCAATAATTATGTTTTTATTTTCTTTGTCCAAAAGACTTTTAAGGATGCTTAGTAGCCCAGCACTTTGTTCTTTTGTAAGACTTTTATATGGAGAATACTTAAAGAGGTCAGAATTATTAATAAACTCTATAGAGTGCTTGGTGAGGCCTTCTGCGCGAAGCGAATTCCATATGGATTTAAACATATCCCAATAGAATTCGCGTTTTTGGAAATAGTTGTGATTTGCCAGTCCTAGATTGCCATTTTGTAATTGGTAAACACCATCACCGGCAATATACTTAATAAGATTGGACTCGATATCTAAAGTGGCAGATTTATTAAATTTCTCGCTAGTAATCAAATGAACCGATGTCAACTTAGTTTTCCTATCGTTCTTGAGATGAGTATTCATTCTGGAATACGTGTCCGTAGTCTCTCCGATATAAGCCTCTTTTGTTCTTTCACTGCTCAGTATGTAAACTACAGGCCATAAATCCTTGGCAAAATGATTATTATCGAATTCCTTAAAAAGACTGGAAGAAAATTCATAATCCTTGATAACAAACTGATTTTTAAGAATCATAGTTCGCTATACTTTTTGGCTGTTCCCTTTGATTTTTCGATTGGGTATTTAATTCCGTTTTTCTTTATTTTATCAAGTATTATCTCCTCGACATCAAAGTCATATTTTTCTGCTAGTAGCAATGCAAAGGCAAAAACATCGGCTAACTCCTCCCTTACTTTTTCTTTTTTGGCATCTTTTGCCTCCTTCCATAGGAATAACTCCAACAATTCTCCTGCTTCAACATTTATTGCAACAGCCAAGTCCTTTGGATTATGGAATTGTTCCCAGTCCCGTTCATTTCTAAACTTTATAAGCTCCTGGATTACCTTTTTCATACAATGACATTTTTTCTGTTAGAAAATGGATTATGTAGATACTCGACTTGACAAATCAAATATAATTGTTATTAACTAAGCAATATATAACATTGAAGACTTGAATTTAAATTGTTATTAAAAAATTCAAGCAAAGTGTATGGTCTGTCCAAATGGAATAACCCTCCCACGTCTCGATTTTCCATCTTTTAAAGCAATTCCCAAAACCAAGTCCCGGAGTACAACATTTGTAGGTAGGTTTCCACAATAGAATAGGTTCAACCCACCAACAATCCACGGCCAACTGTTAATTTTTGATTGCAACTTCCCACCTATTCCGATATACGCCCACTTGTTACATGGGTTTTTCTTTCCAGTCATTTTATCTGCAACTTAATGGGATTTAATATTAACAGGGGCGTGCTCGCCTGTCAGCAGGCAGGTTAAGTGCTAACCCACGCAACACCCATAACCGAAACCGTTGGCACTAATTTGAAAATGCTATGGAAAAAACATTTGGAATTTTGATTTTGATTCTGACTTTAACTTTTCAAAGTTGCACAGAGAAAGAAGATGACTTGATCAGCCAAAATTGTGAATCGGACTGTACAGAAATTATTGGAAAGTTAATGACTGACAATGCAACTGTTCCAATTGTCGATCGTAAAGTCACAGTTGTTTGGGACAATACGAGTTTTGGCTCTGGAGTTGTTAGAACGAAAGCCACAGCAAGAACTGATTCCAATGGAGGATTTTATTTGAAGTTTTTTATACGAGACGATGAACTTGAAGATGGCTTGCATCGCATGTTTTATGACAAGCTTGATAATGATGAGTTCCTAAGCGCAGATTTAAATGGAATTCCATTGTTGCAAATTGGGCGAGACACCATGTTGACACGTAATCATAATGTGCCCAAAAAGGCATTTTTAGATTTAACCCTATTGAATCTAAATGATTTTCAGCAAGGAGATTATTTCTGGACAAATTTTGAGTATATCAGACCTGTTGGCTATTCTCAATCCATTGATGGGGCAATCCATGGATGGACCAACGAATTTGATAGTAACCAATTAATTGAACTGGCTGGAAATCAACCCATAGCCATAGAAATTGTTCGAGAGGTAAACGATATACCAACTAGAAAAAATGATACATTATTTATTAACGCTGGAACAACCTCGAATTATACTGTAGATTTCAATAACTAAAAAACCAGTGCCAATACCTTATAAAGTTAATTGCTAGGGCAAGCATACTTACGAAAATCCCCACGTCCCGACGACCATTGGGATTCTGTTCGGGCTGTATTTGCCAAATTAGGTACTTAAACAACACAACTGATCTTATACAGAGACGCTGTGTTTAACTTAGCGAATGAAAATACTTTTACTTGGAGCGACAGGAAGAACGGGAAAATTGGTTTTGAAAAAGGCGCTGGAAATAGGTTATGAAGTAAGTTGCCTTACCCGAAATCCTGAAAGGATTGAAAAGCAAAATGGATTGACGGTCTTTGAAGGAAACCCGAATGATGAAGCGGACTTGGAAAAAGCAATTTCTGACTGTAATGCTATAATTAGTGTTTTAAATATTTCAAGAAAATCGGACTTTCCTTGGTCGAGTTTGAGAACACCCAAAAAATATATGTCAGATGTTATGAAACTTTTGGTTCCAATGGCAGAAAAACGAAACTTAAGAAGAATTTCCATATGTTCGGCCTGGGGAGTTTCAGATACTAAAAGTGACATTCCAAGATGGTTCAAATGGTTCATTGATAAAAGTAATATCGGAATTGCCTATCAAGACCACGAGAGACAGGAAAAAGTAGTAAAAGAATCAAAATTGAATTGGACTATTGTACGACCAGTGGGACTAACGAATTCAAAGAAAAGAGAAAATATCAAAGAGACCTTTGGGAATAAACCAAAACCAAACCTTATGATTAGTCGACAAAGTTTGGCAGATTATCTTGTGGGCAGTTTAAAAAGAGAGGACTTGGTTAAACAGGAAATAGTTATATCGAAAGCATAAAAAAACTGAACACAACAAGGTATAACCGCAATTACGGCATCCCGGTAGCTATCGGGATCTGTTTCGGTTTTTGTCGCGTTCCGGCAGATAAGTGTTTAGCATAAAATCGCATTGGGCGCAAATGCTATGGATCTTGGCATCATCATTTAGCCGCGTACCACCAACCCAATCCTTAAACATCTTTTGAAGGATGTTCAAGGATTTTTCTTCAATGAACCCGACACAACCCACCAATAATCCGCGGCCAATTGTTAATTTTTGATTACATCTTCCCACCTATTCCGCTATATGCCCACTTGTTACATGGGTTTTTCTTTCCAGTCATTTTATCTGCAACTTAATGGGATTAACCTAATAGGACACCATAAAGCCTATTTCTTGGTGGTGTGACATCCTCCTTTCATTTTTTCACATGAAAAAAATCCTCCTTTTAGCAATGGTCATTGCCCAAACGGGCTGTTTTAAGGAAATCGAGATAGCTATTCCTGAAATTGACCCGCTTCCGGTCGCCAATGCCATCTTTCAGCCTGACTCCGTCTTTAAGGTAACCCTAAGCAAGACCCGAAAAATATTGTCCAACGATCCCGTAACCGATATGGATAACGCTTTTATCCGCTTGTCCCAGGGAAATACGGTAATCGATACTTTGGTTTTTCAAGATGGCGCTTATTTTTCAGATCTATTTCCGAGCATAGGCGAGGACTATCGAATAAATATTGACATCGAGGGTTTTGAAACTTTACAGGCCAACGACAAAATACCAAAAGCCCCAAATTTGATAAGTGCTTCTTTTAAAGATTCGGTATATACCGATTCCGAAGGGTATTTTTTGTCCCAGGCGGAAATCGTCTTTCGGGATGATCCCAACGAAGAGAATTATTACGAGTTGATCTTGGAACAATTGTATGACGAGGAGGAATGGATACAGCTTTTTGGCATGGTTGTACCATATGCTTCAACGGTCAAAGTCTATTTCGACCTTGAGACCAACGACCTGGTCATTGAAAATGAAGGTCAATTGGCCCTTTATGCCTTTGAATATCCAGTTTTTAGTGATGAATTGTTCAATGGGGAAACTTATGCGATGCGGGCCAACTATGGATCTACATGGGCCAGCGCCAATAACCCCAATTCTAATCTGGTGGTTATATTAAGAAGCGTTTCAAAAGATTATTATACCTATAGAAAATCATTGACCGCCCATATAGAAACGCAGTTCAGCGATGTTTGGGACGGTGTGGTAGAACCAGCTTCGATGTTCACCAATATAAAGAACGGCTACGGCATCTTTGCGGGCTACAGCCAGGTCATCGACACCATTTATAAAGAAAACTGACCCCTGATTCGATGAAGAACATTCTGACCATCCTGCTCCTTTCCGCCTCCTGTATGGGCATCAAGGCCCAAAACATTACCATTAGCGGCCATATCTACGATGCCGAAACGGGCGAGCGCCTTATAGGGGCCGGTATCCAGGACAACACTTCCAGGCACGGTGCCATCAGCAACGATTATGGGTTTTACAGCCTGTCCCTTCCCAAATCGGAATCCACCGTGCTCGTGGTGTCCTATCTGGGCTATCATGTGATCAGGGAAAAGGTCTTTCCCACAGACGATCAAAAATTGGACCTCTACCTGTTTTCCAAAAATTATGTACTGGAGGAAGTGCAGCTTACCGCCACCCGGGAGGTCCCGATCCAAAAAAGGAACGAGATAGGGGTGTTGGGCATCCCGGTAAAGCAGATCAAGGCACTGCCCGCACTGGGGGGAGAGGTCGATGTGCTGAAGGCGATACAATTGATGCCGGGGGTGCAATCGGGCAACGAAGGTTCCAGCGGACTGTACGTAAGGGGTGGAAGCCCCGATCAAAACCTGGTGCTTTTGGACGATGTGCCCCTGTATTACGTGAACCATCTGGGCGGGTTTGTCTCCACCTTCAATATCGATGCCATCAATACCGTGAAACTGATAAAGGGAGGGTTCCCCGCGCGTTTCGGCGGTCGTCTGTCATCGGTACTCGATATCCGTATGAAGGACGGTAATGGGAAAAAGTTCCAGGGCAGCGGCACCATTGGCATGGCCGCATCCAAAATAGCGGTGGAGGGGCCAATAAAAAAGGACACCACTTCCTTTATCTTTTCCGCGCGCCGTATGTTGTACGACCTATTGACAAGGCCCCTCAGCAAAGCGGCCTTTAACGGGGTGTCCCTGGGCTATACCTTTTACGACCTCAACGCCAAGGTGAACCACAGGTTTTCGGAGCGCGATAGGATATTCCTAAGTGCCTATTTGGGGAACGATCGCTCCATCGCCCGAAAAAAGGGAGAGGATGCCTTTAAGAACACTTTGGAATGGGGCAACAACCTTGTGGCCTTAAGGTGGAACCACCTTTATGGTCAAAAACTGTTCGGCAATGTTACCTTGTCCTATACCCGTTACCGATTTAGGACCGGGACCAGCGGAACCTTTGTGAACGACCAGGAAACTTTTGAATCCTCTAGGCGTTTCCTGTCCGGCATATATGATCTGGGCCTAAAGGCAGATTTTGAATATTTCGTTGGCCCCGGTTACAAGTTGAAGTTCGGGGCAAACAGCATCTACCATACTTTTAAGCCCGGCGCAACAAGGAGCAGAACCCGTACCAATGGCCAAAGCACCTTGGACAACGAGTTCGGCAATCGCGATGTCCTTGCCTGGGAGAACGCGGGGTATATGGAGCACGAGATCAGGCTGGGAGACCGCATCCAAACCAATTTGGGTTTTCGTACTTCGGTATACCATGTGAATGGCGGGGACTATGCATCCTGGGAACCCAGGATCTTGGCCAGCTATCTGTTAACGGAGGATATGTCCGTCAAGGCCGCCTATTCCAGAATGCAGCAAAACGTACATTTGTTGACCAACTCGGGCATCGGCTTTCCCACGGACCTCTGGGTCCCGGCAACGGACGGGGTGGCCCCGCAAAGATCCCAACAGTGGTCCATTGGCATGGCAAGGTCTTTGGACCATGGCATCTATGAACTCAGTGCCGAGGCGTACTACAAAAGCATGCGGAACCTGATCGAATACGAAGAGGGCGCCACCTTTTTGGGAACCTCCTCCAATTGGGAGAATTTGGTAGAGGGCGATGGGGACGGAACCTCCTATGGGCTGGAACTACTGTTGCAAAAAAAGGAGGGGAGGACCACCGGATGGATCGGGTACACCTGGTCCAGGACCGATCGGCAATTTGACAACATAAACGGTGGCAAGGCCTTTCCCTATCGGTATGACAGAAGGCACGATGCAAGTGTGGTGGTCACCCACCAACTGAAGGAGCATATAGATGTCGCCGCGACATGGGTCTATGGCACCGGCAGCGCCTTTACCCTGCCCATAGGGAAATACGATATCATAGATGAATCCAGTTTCTACGGTGATGGTACCTCCGAAGTGTTCATCTATGGCGAGCGCAACGCCAACAGGATGCGGGCCTTCCACAAACTGGACGTGGGGATCCATTTCCGCAAAAAGAAAAAATGGGGTGAACGCAGTTGGAACCTGAGCATCTATAACCTCTACGCCCGCCAAAACCCCTACTTCTATTTTGTCGATGAAGAAGTTCAGCAAGATCGTCAAGGTAATAACATAGGTGAACCAAGAACATTTATTGCACAACAGAGCCTTTTTCCCATTTTGCCATCCGTGGGGTACAGTTTTAGGTTTTGAGGGGCTATTTTAAGAAAAGGGGCCTAGGCAAATGCAAGTACCCATGAATTGGTTACGTTTTAGGTTTTGCAAATTTGGCCATTATTTGTTGGCATGGAAAAGTTCTAATTTACCATATAACCCGCTTACTAATTTTTAATGCAATAACAGCGTCAAGAATTTAGAAATAAGTTCCTCGGAAATTTCAAGAACCGCTCCAATAAGCACCGGTAAAAAAATGCTCAAAAAAGTGGTACGGTATCTAAGATTGTAAGGCCAGTTATTAAGTTTTTCCAACTCCTCCTCTATTTTCAACAGTTTTTGATAGTGCGTATCCAATACCTCAATTTCGTCCTTTACCTTTACACCCTCATCTGACTTTTGAATCACTTTTTGCCGAATATGGTCCAGTTTGCGCTTAATTTTTAATTGCTCAAAAAGTTTGTACTCCATCAAAATCTTACTTATCCTCTTCGCCGGTAAAAAGAATATTATACCTGCCATTAGAAAAGGGAATATACGCCAAAAAACATGCAATGCCCTGGTATATGGATTTATGGGATCGGTATGCAAAAAGGTCCAATCAAACAGCTGAAGAAAGAAAAAGATGAATATTCCAATGGCGATGAAGTGAAGTGAAAAAATCAACAAAATATTACCTATAATCAAGGTCCCCGCGCACCTGTCAGGATAAAAATAACGAAGATGAAAATCTTCTTTAAATGAAATGTTTTTTATCATTCCAACAATTATTGTGGTTTGATTGACCGTAATTCCGCCAATAAATCCTATAGCAAATACTTGAAAAAGAAAAGAAGCCAACAGCCAGTATTGTTCATTGGAAAGATAATTTACTCCCAATACCAAAGCGATTGAACAATTAATAATTCCAAAGAGCATTCCAAAATAAAAAGTTCTGGTACCAAGAAATCTCTGTTCCAAAACACCTAGATATTTATCCACAATATCAACATCCCTGTTGTTGGTGATAGAGATAAGGTTCACTATGAACTCCCTTAATTTATCCGTTGCCGTAAGCAACAGGAAGAGCCCAATAGCATTCATGATAGCCAGAAAATAGGAGAAGTCATGTACTATCGAAAATGAAGTCGAGTTCTCTTCGATCAAAGCGGCGGCCAAATGAATCAGAAATAGTGATAATCCGTAAAAGCAGGCAAAGGTTATATAATCCAATCCTAAATAGCGCTGTAGTCTTTCATAAAACGAAAGGTACTCAATATCAAGCCTTTCCCTCAATCTTCTTTTGAACTGGAGGCTTTCTTCCTCAAACTCCTCAAATTTTTTAAACTCATCCCCTAAGTGCATCTCCTTCTTGATTTTCAACATTCAACAAACCTAAAACCCAATCCATATTCCATATCGCATTCGCTAATTGCTCATTTTACTCCCGGCAAGAAATCCACTTTGTCAACCCATTCTGGAAAATCAATAAATGGATTGCGATTTCCCTGGATGTCGAAAATGGCCTCATTCCTATGACGTTCGTAAGGCGTGGGAGGCTGATTCTTGGACCAAGAAATCAGTGTTTTGATGGCATTCGCATCGTAATGCTGCTTTGAAAGTTTATGCTTATGGGCGACAATGAAATACAGGGTTGCCCGGGCGACCAAACCTTTATTGTTCTTTGGTTCGAAAAATTTGTCTGTGCGTTTACCTCCAACTTCCATATAAATAGGCAAGCTATCGGGCCCCTCTTGTCCCGAATTACCCAAATCGCGATAGGGTCGATTGCTTCTGTAATTATTGGTCCCGCCTTCAGCCGTTATTAGGTGGTGCAAGTCACTTACCCCTAAATGATCATGGTTGAACAGGGATTTGGGGACAATATGTTCACAGTTCAAATACTGATTGTTGGAAAATCGTCCTGGAAGAGGAACATCCAAGTCCAATGCCTGGATGAGGTCTTTGAGCATCAACTGTTCCGGGGCGATGATTGCCTGGGTGTAGACTCCCTTTAGCATTCGGTCTTCCTGTAGATCAACCCACGTATATAAATGTGCCCTTGCTCTGGCATACGAAAGATTACTTTCCTCAACAAGGGTATCCAAGGAAATACGATCAAATAGGCTTTCCAAATCAATCTCCATGTCGGGGAAACGTGTGGCCAATTGAAGGCTTCCCGAAAGAAGGTCTTGAAGGGTTTCATAACACTGCTTTTCAGAAAGTGCATTATCGTCCACTTTTTGGATGATATCTCCGTAATAGGATTTCTTGTTGACCATGATTTCGGATTCTTCCGGTAAATAGGCCGTATTTCTAGCTTTTTCCAAAAAGAGCAGTGCCTTGAACACACTTTTCTGTGAGTTCAATTTCTTATTGAACAGTTCCAATTTCATATCATCACCATCCTTTCTATTAGCTATAGAATCCGAAGAAACGTCGGCACCCATTGGATATGTGGAGGTGGATGGTCCACCATACGAGGTGTTCCCTATATTGATATTGAGATTAACTGGGGCACCTGAAAACGGAAGCGATGTGGTATCTTGGGAAACCAAGGCCCTCTGCCTATAAGGCTTGACCTTCAATTCGTTGGAAGTTGTGGACCCCGCTTGCAACAGCTCCTCGATCAATGCTTGATCAGTAATGGAGCGGCCTTCTTTCATGGTATTGATATGGTTCACGATCGCGCTGATCCGCATACCCACGTTGACACGCACTTCCTTATTGAACTCAGAAACCATTTCGGGATGATTGTCGTACATATGCTGCAAAAAGAGTTTTTTTTGTTCTTTATCCGTGATTTCCGTGGAGGCATAGTGTAAAGCTACCAACTCCCATTGGTCATTGAGCATGGGGGAACCACTGGAGCCCGACTGCGTATCCGTCATATAAAATATCCTGATCAAGGATTCATCATGTGTAATCATCAAATTCTTGCGAAAGGTAGCCTGTTGGGGTTTGCCCTGTGGATGGTGTATAATATTCAAGCGTTCTCCCTTTGTAGCCTTTCCCGTATCCTCAATCAAACTTATCTGGCCAAAGCTCGTTAAATCCTGACCTTTCGAATTCATACTTTCCACAGCTACCAAGGTATAGTCAAAGTCCTCACCTCCCGTCATAAAAAAACGCTCTGGTTGAAGCCGAAATTCATTGATTTCAATGGGCTTTCCACTATGATAAACCAAATAATCGAACTGAACCGCACAACGTTCCGCCTCCATGGCGTCGGGCAGTACATGATTATTGGTCATCAAAAGATTGGGAGAAACCATAAATCCTGTAGCCAAGGGTTCACGGGTTTCCCGCTGCACAATCCTGCCCACGCAATTTGCAACCTGAGATCCCCTATGCAAAAAGTTGGAAGACACCATATCATCGGAACCAACAATTCCTTCCCTGATAAGTTGATCGCTTTTTTGGAGCATGGACGAAATTGAGCTGCTGTCTTTCTCCACTTCCGCCCGTGAAATCTGATCAAAAAGCAACATCACTTCCTTTGCCCTGGTTCTGTCCCCTTTCCTTTTCAGCCTCTTTATCGTATTTTGATGGGACGTAAGTTCAGTCCATTTATTTTCAACCAATTTTCCAAGTATTTCCGTTATAACGGGCGCACTCTTTTCAATAACGTAGTCGATGCTGTTCTGACGGTCCTTATTAATGCTTTTCATGGGTTTTACTTTTAGGTTCAGTACTCAACAGTTCTTCACATCTTCTTGGAATTAATGTACCTTAATATCAGAGTGTCCGTTAGCCAGCCCACAAGTTCGTTATTGGTATTTTCAATGAAAACATCCTTACAATCCGGGTTATCGTTCATTTTCCGTCTCACATTTTCTAGAATCTCTGTTTCATTGACCCAAATGACCTGTTCCACGATAGATTTGTATTTTGGATCAGCTACAAAAGCCGACATTTTTGTTGAGGGGTCCAGTAACTGCATTTGGTTCTCTTGGTCCATTTTGGGCTTGCTCAGTAAGGATTCATGAATCATGTACTTTACGCGTCCATCTTCTCCCAAGATGGGAAGCCTGGATTTGTTCACCTGTAATAAGAACGTAATTACATCCTTAACGGTTTGATCTTTCACTTCTTTCCATGTTTTGAGCACCATTGTCTTTTTGGCGATCATAATCTGGTTCACCGCAACATTATCCAAAACATCTGGCGTTAGCCTATCGATTAAATGTTCATAGCGTTTACTTGCCGCCTCATAATTTTCTTTTCCAAAATAAAACGCCAGTACCACCCCGACCCAGGTACCCACCATGGGCAGTATGGACGAAAACACTTCTGGTGCTTCCTTGCCATCGACCCAAATAACAGCAATCCCAAGGATGGCTAAAATTGCAATGGAAATGATAAATACGATAAGTCCCAGTCTTTCTCTAAAATTGTCCATAAGTCAAGTCTTTTAAATTATTAATAACCAGCAGCTTAAGGAATCAAATTCAGATAAAAGTCGTATTGCCAAGGTAATCGAACACCTATCGACATGGAGAAAATGGAGAACACTTAAGGTATGAAATTGCCTTTACAACCAATTACAGAAAAACCTTAAAAAAACTAGGTTTTTTCTGCAATTTTGGACTGAATATGAAAAAAGGCACCTATTCAGTGAGCAAGACGTATTAAACACCTTGAAGGTCACCGTGCTTGCTCACCCATGCCTCATCTCGCCCATTGCTCTCGCAATGTCGGACTGAAAATGTCCCCGGACATTTTCTTGATACTCGGTCGTCTTCGGGGTGCTAAGGCGGGAAAGGATATGGAGGTTTTGAAGGATAAACCATTAATGAAAATAGAAAACTTTGTAGTACAAGGGTTTTCCCATTTTGAAATAGGACCGGATCAATAACTCCTCTTTCCATTTAATCTGGTGTCCGGATGGTTTTCCATGAGATGTTCATACCTCCATTCCGAAGTCTTTTGAGCATGCTCCTGCTTTATTTTATATTGAAGTTTGGGATCGGTAAGGTAGGCCAGGCTGGCATAGGAAATGAGCATAGCTGCTTTCATCATCGCTTCTTTTGCATATTCACTGGAGCCAAACGCACCCCCTTCCCAATTTGACATGGACAGTCCGCTGGGAAGCCAACTCACGACAAACGATATCAATGGCGCATGCCAGCTGACATCACCTATATCACTACCATATCCCTTCAATACGGACATGTCCCTTTCTTCCCGAAATGGCAATGGATCCGGAAGAAAAGGTCCGATTTTCTTTTGGGCATGTATAAAAATCCTTTCGGCAAGCAAGCTGTCCCTCTTCGATGGACGGTGCCAATCCATCCCGTTCATTATGGAACTGACCAAGCTGTTCCCATTTATCGAGGGGACAAATTCCGCTACCGACCTGTACACCTTGGTACGGGCCTTACCATTCAAATACGCTACAATCCGCTTGTGGATAGCATTTACCACACTTTGAGAAGTATGCTCCAGCCGAACTTTAAGGTTCACCGAATCTCCTTTTCTTGCGATATCAAACGATTCATTTGATATTTTCTTTTCAATAACCAAATTTTCTGGAAACTGCACTTTTAAATTATCCAACCACTGGATAAACGCAATGGATTTCTCCAAAGCCTCCATGGTATCGTCATTCCTGAACGTGATAAAAATGTCGATTATCGCATCCCATTTGGACAAACTTGCGGTGGTCACGGGAGCAGGATGCCAAAAAAAGGCCAGATCCGTTTGCTCGAAGACCCCTTCCCGTACCATAAATACCCTACCACCTAAACTCCCCTCCGCGGTACTATGGACCAACCTTATTTTTGCATTTACTTTTTTGTCCCGAATCAGTCTTTGAATGGCCAGCGCGGCCCCGAGACTGCCCACGGCCAATAGATGGTGTCCGGCACTGTGTTTCGTCACGGGGAAATCAAAACGGTCGTCCTCTGAAACAATGCCATCCGCATCCGCCTCCGATAAAATATCTATCTGGGGGCCATCGCTCCCATAACTGGCAATGAACATAGTGGGCAATCCGGCAATTGAATCTTGAATGTCGAACTGATTGTCCCTCAAAATAGTTTTCAATTGATCAACCGTTGAATATTCTTTAAAAGTGGGCTCAGACCAATGCCAAATGCTGTCACTTATCGCGAAAAGTAGTGTTTTCCGTTCTTCCAATTCTGTTGATAGCGTTGATTTGAGTTCAGATAACTGCGCCATGGCAGAAAAATGAAAAATGGATAAAAGTAGCGTCAGTATTGATCTCATGGAAAAAGAATTTTAGCAAAATACGGTTTGAAAGCACCATCGGGCGCCGAAGACCATAGTAAGTAAATATGCCCATCCAGATGTCCGATCATTCCGCTGTAATCCCCTCCTTGGGGCCAGGCCCTACCGGCCCAGCCATTTTCTTCCGTAGGTTTGCTCAAGGGGCCTATATCCAGCTCAAAATCGGTGGTCAGATCGGTCCGTATTGCCGCTAGTTTTTTTTGATACCGGCCCAGGGCCATTTCTTGGGTATACAGCACAACAAGTTGGTCGCGATAGTACATTGCGGCGTCCAGATTTGTTAATCCATTGTTCGAGACAATTTCCCTGGCAGCGGTCCAGGTGTGTCCATCCCCCGTAGTTTTGGTCACCATCAGTTTCTTTTTTGCCACATCTGTGAAGAAGTAATAAAGCGTGTTTTCCGGCCCGGACACCAATATATGGTGCTTCGCGCCCGACAGATCCGTTATCAGGGAGGGCGTGGAAAGCTGTCCGGTTTTTTTATTGTACCTAAGCAACCAACTGGTCATCTGATCAAAGGGTTTTGGGGTTTCCGATAGAGCGCTTCCTTTTAGTACCACTGGAACAGCGATATAATTCTTATGTACGACGGGTTTCTTTACACTGAAGTCAGCGTTGTTGAACAGCTCGTATTTAGAAAGGTTTCCCACATTTTCGGGAATACTGTGATGGTAAACAAACAATTTGCGACCATTCGATTCTTGCTGGGTCGAAAAGATGTAATAGTCGTTTTCAGTGGAATCAACAACAATGGTGGAATGATCATGTCCAAAACTATTTTCAAGCACAGGACTCCAATTTTCACCATCAAAACCATAGGACCGTAAGTGGAATTTTGGACCTTCACTTATCTCTGTGGCGACCAAAAGATCATTTGGCAATACCTGGATCCATGGATCGGCGGCCAATGGGCTCATTGCTTTGTTGGTTACCTTCCAGGTTTCCCCTTTGTTGTCCGATCCAATGATCGTACTGAAATACGCTGGTCGATCTGAAAGGGGATTTACGGTAAGCAAGATCCCCGCAAAATGATGGGCAGATCCTTGATCATAGCTGAGCATACTTTCACTGGTGATCAAGCTGTCGGGAAAATCGAGCTTTCTGACAAACTTTACTTCCTGTCCTATAGAGACATTAAAAAATAAAAGCAGGGTAGGCCAAGCTATTTTTTTAGTAATTTGTTTCATGGGCCCATATTACCTCTATAACCCATTAAATGGGTCCTATTTTTTTATTTAGAACCTCCACGGGAATGATAGAACTTTTTTGGATAAAGAGCCTGATCAGTTTTTTAGTTGTTTGTCTGTGTTCCCTTTCATGGGCGATCCTAATTACACACAAGAAGGAAAAATTGGTCAGAAGATGGCGACTTCCCCTTGCAGTCTGGACCATCCTATACCTATTGGCATTCCTGAGGTTCACTACTTGGATTTACGAGAGCGGCCCCTATATTGATGCGATGTACAACAGCGGCCTATCGCTGACATTTCTATTGGGGCCATTGGTACACATGGCATTTAGCAGAAGCAGAAAGAGAACTGTAACCGTACTCAATTCCATTGTATTCCTATCCGCTTTTGTTTTCACATGGTTGTACAAGGCGGGGTCGCTGTACATCCTTTTATCGCTTTTGTACAGTACTGCATATTTCCGCTGGATTTTATTCGGTCCGAAGCATGGTTCGCTGACCCTAGCAGGGAGGCGGTTCCTAAATAGGGTTCTATCGCTATGGATTATCGCCTTTTTGATCCAATGTTTGGAATTGGTCCTATGGGCACAATGGGGCCTTATAGCGGAGGAAACGGCTTGGATGTTGTATATCGTCTCGAACCTTTTTCTGTGCTCCTCGTTTCTTTTTCTCACCTACAACTTCGGTATGAAGCACTTTGAATTTGAAAAAAAGACCCAACCCAAGCTTCCCGATGGCATCGAGGACCTCTTGAACAAAGATCTGATCCCGTATTTGAGAAAACCCGAGGTATACTCCAATCCCCTAATTGATCTAAAACGGGTCGCGAAAGACCTGAATGTCTCACCGCACCATATTTCAACATTCCTTAACCATCATTACGGAAAGGGGTTTGTTTCGATCATAAACGATCAAAGAATAGATGAGGTCATTGAAAAATTGGAAGACCCGGGGACTAGGAATACGAGTATCCAGGACATCTACTTCTCCGTGGGTTTCAATGCCAAATCAACATTCATTGCCGCTTTTAAAAAGAAAACAGGGGTAACCCCATCAACGTATAGAAAAAACCATTGACTCCAACAGACTAAAGATCAAAGGTTCTACAGTACGCTGGATTTATAGGTTCCCGATGATTTGTGTCCCAATGTGAATATACGTTTTGGTGCGTTCCCCATGCTTGGGAAATGGATATAAAGCGTATGGCCTAGGAAGACGTGCCTTCTTTTGAAAGGGGATTAAGGCCAGCTTGCTCCTTCGTTAAAAGGTTTACCCGATGTTTTTTTGACTCTTGGTGGGCTCCGAGATTTGAAGGTGGGGGAGGGTTTGGAGGTTTTTGAAGGAGAAGTTGAAAAAATATAATGTATAAAATCTAAAATTTTATCCATCAGTCATTCAGCAATTTTTAATACAAAGAATGGAAACAATTACCTACTAGCATTCGTTTAAAGTTACCTCACCGGTGATTTCGCCCACTGTCCACCCCCTAATTGTTCACGATCAACACCCATTCTTCCCACGTATTCCCCTATACGCCCGAATGTTACATCGGTTTTTCTTTCCGATTATTTTATCTGCAGCTTTATGGGGTGTAACAGGGTCCGTCCCGCCGGTAAAGGATAACCTACGTCTTGGACGGATTAAAACATAATTGGGATGTTATCAAAGAAAGCAGTGTCACTATACGATTCCATAAACTTTTATGCCCGCTATAAGGCGTTGAGCAAAGATTTCCGTAGGGAAGAATATCTTAACAAGACAGACAAAAAAGAAGTAATCGAACTTCTGAAAGTCCTAGGGTATTCCGCAAAGTATTTCACCGGGGAACAGTTCTACCAGATCTTGGAAGAAGATGAAACGTATGAGTACTATTTTCATCTGTCGGTAAAATATGGAGTATGTGAGCTTATTTTTGGAGCTACCAACAAAAAGACCCAAGAACATGTAGGAGATACTGCTGCGGCAATCTGCAAGGATATTGAACTGACCAAGGGTCAAGTTGCCGATGACGATATTCAGAAGGCATCGTTTGGTTCTTATGCAGAACTCACTGAAATCTTGAAAAGGGCCTTTGGTATGTACGAGGATTTTAAGGAAGCGGTTGTCATAAATAAGATATGAGCCGAAATATGGGAAGTCTATCAACAACCCGGCCTAAGCGTCCCGATGGCTATTGGGATGGCCAAACAATCCTCCTGCACAGAATACAGTGGAATTAAAGAAGAAGCTGTAAAACAATATCTGGAGCAGGTATCGTACTATTTGGCGCTGTTTATAGGTCCGAATTGGAGATATTGGCACATGACAGATCATTCAGCAAATCCTTTTTCAAAAACTTTCCAAAACAGGAAGTCAGCTATTCGGTGAGCAGAAGAACATAAAGGCAAGGAAATCCCAATAAAATCTATCACTTGAGACTTAGGTTCTGGTCTTTATAGGTCTATACCTATTGCACTCCTCTTTAAACCAATGTTATTCTTTCGGATTGGATATCTTCCGCGGAGCATAGCCCTGACCAAGAAAATAAATGCGATTTCTAAAAGCTATGATTTATTTGGACCATCATCTTAACAAATGGTATTTTAAAAGTGTCCCATAAACCGTGGGTTAACGATACTACTAAAAGAGACCAAGAATGTGACTTTCTAATTCAATGTTTTCTTTATTTAACAAACTGTCCTTTAAAAACAGCCTTTTTAAAAAACTCTAAATCCAATCTCTTGCAACTTTCATAACCAACCTGAATTTTTACATTTCCTATAAGCTTCCATTGCAGTTTTAGTTCCCATTTTGTCAATGATATTTCTTCTATGTGTGTCTACAGTATGAACACTGATGTAGAGCTTTGATGCAATGACTCGACTAGTAAATCCCTCTCTAAGTAAACAAAGAATTTCTTTCTCCCTCTTTGTCAAAATGCACTCATGATCGAGTCCTGACTTATACATTTGATAAAACTTTTCCTTATTGGGCCCGTCATATTCATAACCAAAATGCTGAAATGAAGTTAAGCCGGTCATGTCAATAAGCTTGCCGAGGGTATAACGCATTGCTCCAGCAGAGTCATACACCAAGCCTGTAGTGCATTTTAACAAAACCCTCCCATCAAATGTCTTGTACAAACACTTGAAAACATCTTTTTCAGTTTGTACACCTGTGGACTTATTGAAAGCTGTCCTTAAATTGGTCATCACCCAATGGTGGAGAGCAGATGTATTGGATTCATCCACATGATCATATAATACGGATAAATCATTTTTGTTTTTTCGTTCTATCCCAATGATTTGGTTGAAATTTTCCGAAAGGGATTCCAGTTGTGCCCGCTTGCAGTCAATGACATACAATGTCTCATTTGGAAATATGTGGTACTTATCCAAAAGATAATCAATGTCCGGCTGTGTATTCAACTCACCATAGGACTGATTTAGATGATAGTGAATTATATCTTTCTTCCAGGTTTGAATGGAGTCAGAATGTCTCATGTCTTCTAATTTAGAGCTTTCTCTAGTTCCCTAAAATACTCATTATTGAGTATTTACAATTCAATTTTGTTCTCTTAAATTTGAATTCAATGAATGTTTACAAAACCATGTACGATGAAAAATGTCCTAGTTGTTGGTGCCACAGGTAATCTTGGACCACATATAGTAAAGGCCCTAGTTAAAAATGGTCATCACGTATCGGCATTAATGCGATCGAAGACCATAGCTGATATTTCCAAAACCCAACCGCTCACTGATCAAGGTGTGCAACTCTTGGAAGGTAGTTTTGAAGACTACGATAGTCTAATAAGAGCTTGCCATAAGAAGGACGTGGTCATCTCTTGTGCAGGAGGAGATCAAATCTTGAATCAAATCCACTTGGCCAGGGCGGCTCGGGATACCGGTGTAGAAAGATTTATTCCAAGTGAATTTGGCATAGATCCATATGTTGCGGAAAAGGGATCCTGTGATTTGTTCGACGCTAAGGCCGCGGTACAAGAACAAATAAAAGAAACGGGCATTGGATTCACCCCTATCTATACCAATGGTTTTATGGAATTTTGGGCTACTGGACTGGGTGAACTTGGAGCTCTTTCCCCACCAAATCGTGTAAAGGTTTTTGGGGATGGCCATATGTCTGCATATATGACGGCTTTGTCCGACATCGGACAATATACCGCCGCAATTGTGAAAGACCCGGGAACAATAAATAAGGAAGTCCTAATATCTACTACAAGTTCTACTCAGAACGAGGTGATTTCTTTATGGGAGGACATCAGTGGCAAAACAGTGGAAAAAGAATTTGTTTCTTCTGATCAATTGGATGGGATCATTGACTCGTCAACCTCTCCAGACAGCATGTTGACCAAAATATTCACTCAATTACATCGCTCCGTTTGGATTAAAGGGGAGGCAAATAAAGAAAGGGATGGGGTACTGAATGCAGTGTCTAGGTATTCGGGTATTCAACCGGTGAGTTTGAAAGCATATTTGACTAATTTCATAAGTTAAGGGCTACCGCCCATTCATCTCAAACCATTTCCTAGTCTCAAATGTAGAGTTGCGGTATGCGAATAAAAATTTATAACAAGGAACATCAAAAGCTGTGGGGGCCAGATAAAATGCGCGGACCGCTGTAGGCAATTTGTCAAAAGTAATCCTATCAAATATAAAACGAAGACAATTCATACAGGATAGTGCCAAAATATTAGCGGCGATTCCTTTAATGAGCTTTCACTCCAACCCAATTATTTGGACTATGAATTCAGAAGTATATAGATGTAAAATAGGAGACTTTGACTGTACAATATTCAAAGATTTTATGTTCAAGTACCAAGCCAAGGACTTTTTCATAAACGCGGACAAAAAGGAATTGGACGAATCCCTATTAAAATACAACGTACCACCGGATAACATTCCATCGCCATTTATAGCAATGCTGCTTCAAGACGGGGATAGAAAAATATTGATAGATGCAGGCATAGGGTATTCAGAAGAACCCATTGTTTTTAGGGGTAAAGAATATTTTTGGAAAGGTCAATTAAATTATCTGTTGGGAAAGGAAAATGTTAATCCAAGTGAAATTACAGATGTTGTGATTACACATTTTCACCCTGACCATATCGGTGGAGTTTTTTCAAGTGATAACCAATTGGTTTTTCCTAATGCGACCTTTCATATGCATCAAAACGAATGGGATTATTGGCACTCTTCTAAATCGGACTACCAACCACCATTGTTCAAATTTTTCATTGAAAAAAATATCACCCCACTGAAAAACAAAAGCATAAATTTAATCAAGGATGATTATCAGGGGTTGGGCAAGGACATAACTTCTGTAAATGCCGAAGGGCACACTGATGGGCAAATAGCATTGATAATCGGGAATAAAAATGACCAATTACTTTATATATCCGACGCCTTTCTACATCCTATTCATATTGAAAAAATGAACTGGCAAACTAACTATGATCTAGACCATGAAAAAGCAAAAAATACAAGACTGAAACTATTGGATCTTGCCTATAAAGAAGGAATGAAGATTAACGCATTTCATTTTGATTTTCCCGGTATTGGAACGGCACAGAAGGAAAATCTGAATTGGAAATGGGTTTATGAAGAATAAAACTGCCTAAAGCAATAAATAAAATCAGTGCTTAGGCGGCTACCAATTTGCAACTGCTTGCATACTTTGTTATGGCGGCTTTTACAAATGGAAAATTCGCGCACAAAGCCGCACTAATCTTATACGAACCGTTCCAAAATACAAATAAAAGCAAGTCCCATAAAACGAACGTTTTCCAGGGCAAATTATACCAATAACTAAGGTTAATCATCCCACTTATTTATGGACTTTCTGAAGTTCTTCATCTGGCCCTTTTGGAAACCACTTGGATTCCCTGGTTCAAATTTTTTATTCTTCCCGTACTTATAGGGCCGATCTATTTGTCGACCACAAACCGTATCATTCGAAAATATGGCTTTTGAACATTGTTTGGAACTGTAAATTTATTGGACATTCAATGTATAGGAATTTGACATGTGCTTTTCCATTCGGATAGAATGCATTCTTAAAATCATTGATTTTTAACTATATATGTTTTAGGTATAAATTTGGCAATGGAAACACGGAACGCTATTGCCGTAATCAAAATTGTGGGCATTTATGTCAAATGTTTACCGCACTTAAAAATTCCGAAAACCAAAAGAGTTAAATAAAACAAATTGTTATGAAAAAATTATTACCAGTATTTACCATCGGTTTTTTTCTATGTCTTATGTCCTGTAAGGAAACTAAAAAAGAGAGTAGAGATCCCGATGTAGGGTTTATTGAAAAAATCGAAAAAATATCAGATAGCGTAAAAGTGGAAGGAATAGTAATAAAAAACCTTTTTAAAAGCCAAATTCTAGCACATCAAGGCAAGGAATACGATAGTACAATGATCATCGAAAAGGTTTATCGACCACACCAAAAACTATGGGACAACTGTTATGGAATGATTTTCGGAGAGGAAAACAGCCATAAGTTCAACACAACTAAAGGAATGGTGGAATGGAACCGAACCCTATATCCAGAGAATAAGACTTTCTTTAATGAACGGGCGGAAACGCTTTTAGATATGAACATAGATTCTGTTTTGGAAAAAAACCTTACCAGATTCAATGAAATGGTCCCATATAAAATAGAATCTACCATAAGTATTTTGTTCACTCCAATTGAAGGGATTTTGTTTGGAGGTTGTGAAAATGATGAATTTTGCATCGAACTGAACTATAAAGGACGTGATATAGATTATATCGTCGAGAAAGGTTTGCCCCATGAATTGAACCATTTGGCATACGAACCCTTAAGAGAGAGTGATCCAAAAAAAAATACCGCATTAAGGCAAACAATAGACGAAGGATTCGCGTGCTATTTTACCTGGGTCTTTTTCAACGGACAAATCCCAAAATACGAGGCCGTTGAAAATATGGACGAAAACGATTGGAATTGGTATTTGGCAAACGAAAGAAAATTGTTCAATGAATTAAAACCATACTTTGATGATGAAAGTGGCGATAACCCTTTGTTGAGAAATGATAGATTACAATTATTCGAAAACGCCCCAAAAAGTCTGAATTATTGGCTGGGGTTCCGAATTATTGAAAAATATGTTGAAAAAAATGGTGCGGATAGCTGGAAGGATATTTATGAAATGGACGTGGACAAAGTCCTTCAAGAGAGTGATTACGAAAACTTTATCAATACCCTCCCGTAAAATGAATGTTTTCCAAGAAGCAGCCACCTTTCTCCATAACACTCTTTAATTCACCCAATTTTTGGAACTGATTGATGTCATAATAAATCTAGAATCATCTTTCTATGTTAGCACAAGTGGTAATGGCAACTCCTAAAAAGTAAAAACCGTGAAAAAAATTCCCCTATTGATATTGGGTGCAATTACAGTTATAAGCTGTAATAAAGCACCGAAGCATGATATACAGATCAACAAGTATGTTGATTTTATTGAAAATAACAATACGTCGGCAAAGGACTATGTTCTAGATCTGTTCGAAGAAAACGACCTGGTGATTCTTTGTGAACGATATCACTCAGAAAATACCCAGTACGAACTTATCATGGATATAATCTCCGACCCCAGGTTTGTCGAGAATGTCGGTAATGTTTTCTTTGAAACGGGAATGAGAAACCTGAATCCCGAACTTAATGATTTTGTCCATTCGGAAAATCTATCTGAAAATGAAGTGGGGGAAAAACTGATCTCACTTCATAGAAGATCTGACTATTTCCCCCTTTGGGAAATGTACAATTTCTATTACCAGAACAAAGGAATCTACACTATAAATCAATCCTTGCCAGAAAGCGAAAAAATCAATGTAATTCCGGTAGATATCGCGGTCAACCTAGATTCCTTGACTGTTGGCCATTTAGAAGATTTCTGGAACAATGACATTGACCATAGGGACAAATTGATGGCCGAGTATATCATTGATAAGTTCGAACAAATTAAAAATACCAAGGCTGAAAGAAAAAAAGGCCTTGTTATTATGAATTACCGACATGCCTACAACAAAAATTTTCAAGCATCAAATGAAGAAATGATCTATAATGTTGGAGCGTTTCTTTTTGAAAAGTACCCCAATACAACGGCAAATGTTCTAATAAATTCCGTGATCATCCAAGATGGCAAATGGGACGCCGCCTTTAAAGTGGCAAATATTGAAGATTCCGGTTTCGACTTCAAAAACTCACCCTTTGGCAAAGATCATTTCGATATGTGGTCGTACACCGAACATGATGATAGGTATCAAGATATTTTTACGGGATTTGTTTATTATAAAAAACCGGAAGATTTTAAATTGATCACAGGAGTGGAGGGCCTCATCGATCCCTCCTTTATCCAAACCTACAAGAATAGGGTCATGTTGTGGCATCAGGTCAGTAAAAGGGAGCATCCATTGGATGATGATGTTATCTACAGCGAGTATGGTAGAAAAAATGAAAGGCCACTTGAAAGCATTGATTCCATATCTTCTCTGATCAATAGGTGGACAAAAGAATAAAACAGGCACTGACAATGCGAAAATGTCCATAGTTGCCAAATGCAATGGTGCCATCTACGCAAACGGTTAAAACCTTGCTTTCTAAACGGTCCCGACAAACGAACGTTTTTTGGACATCTGCTAATCTTTGCACATAGTTCGGTTAAATGGCCATATTAAAGGACTATTCCATACGCAAACTTTCCACTGGATTAGATTTTATCACTCGTATAGTCTGAAGGCTAACGATTAAAAGGGTAAGCACTAAAACGCTACCCCCCGCCAATGCAAAGGGCAACCAAGACAATTTCGAGCGGTATTCAAATTGAGACAGCCATCCGCCGATAAAATAACCGGTAAATAAGGATGCTATCAAATACGAAATCAGTACAAGAATCAAAAACTCTTTAGATAACATTCGGTGTAGATTTGCCTCGGATGCTCCCAATATCTTTCTTATTCCGAGTTCTTTGGTGCGTTTTTCGGCTACGAAAGCCACTAGACCAAAAAGCCCCAAGAAACTGATTAAAATGGCCAATATAGAAAAGAAACTGGCCAAAGTTCCGATACGTTCCGAGTCTTGAAATTTAGATGCATACGCTTGGTCCAAGAACTCATATTCAAAAGGATTGAGCTGATCGTAATTTTCAAATATAGTTTCAATTTGGGTAAGCGCGGCTTGCATGTTGGATGATCGATCAAGCCTAATGTAAAGATGATTGAACCAACCTTCATCTATTCTGAAGATTGTTGCCTTTACCGGGTCATATGGGGATTGTGTTACCAAGTTTTTGACTATTCCTATAATCTCATGATTATTGCCGTCGCGTTTCATATAGGTTCCTATGGGGTTCTCCAGACCCATATATTCTACCGCCGCCTCGTTCAATATGAAGGCCGTTCCATCTCTCTTATAGTCTCTTGAAAAATCCCTTCCTTTCTCTATTTCCCAATCGACCATTTTTCCAAAGTCATAGGTAACGTTCAGGCCGACAAATTCATTGCTTAAATCAGGGGCTTTACCTTCCCAATCATAGTTGTTGTATGTATTGGTGGTAGCCGTTATGGGTGTACTTGTCCCTGCGATTTCTTCGACCACTCCCGTGTTCAAAAGATCTCTTTGCAAGGGTTCAAATTTATTCACTATCTCATTGGACTTTACAGGTATCCTGACCAGACGGTCCCTATCGTATCCGATAGGGCGGTCCTTTACAAATTGAACTTGCCTGTAGACAAAAAGGGTGGCAATTATCAAACTTATGGAGGCCGTAAATTGGATGACTACCAAGACCCTACGGGAAACCCCCTCAAAACGCCCGGACCGAAAAGCTCCTTTCAAGGTTTCTATAGGTCGAAAGGCCGATAAATAGAGCGATGGATAAACTCCAGCAATTAATCCCGTAAGTAGGGCATAACCGATACAGATTAGCCAAAACAACAGGTTGGCCCACGGTATACCGATTTGTTTTTGGGCAACTACATTAAAAGAAGGAAGAATGCCTACTAGAAATATCAAGGACACCACAAATGCAAGTCCTGAAACTAAAATGGATTCTACCAAAAACTGGCGGGCTACTTGGCTCCTGAGAGACCCCAAAGTTTTACGAATTCCGATTTCTTTTGCCCTTCTTTCCGAGCGAGCGGTAACGAGGTTCATGAAATTGATACATGCCAACAGCAACACGAACAAAGCGATAGTCCCAAAAAGCCATAAATACTCTATCCTTCCCCCACTATTGATCCCATTTTCAAAGTCACCGTATAGATACCAATCGACCATTGGATGAAGAAAAAGCCTTGGTCTTTCTTTATTGGCCTGTTCGGCATCCATATTGTTAAACTTGACATCCTCTATCAAAGTTGAAATTTTTTGTATGTCGGCATGCTCTGAAACCTGCACATAGGTATAGAACCAACTGTGGCGCCAATCTGCCCGTTCTTTCAGGTTCCTACGCTTCACTTCCAATTCCCATGGAGCGATAAAGGTTAGATCTCCAAAAGTGGAGTTCGAAGGAATGTCTTCATAGACACCCTTTACGGTGACCAAAAGTTCGTTGTTGATTTTTAGGCTTTTATCTAGAGGATTCTGATCTCCGAACAGGGCTGCTGCAGTCGACTCGGCAAGCAAAACGGATGTCGGGCTCTTCAGGGCGTTGCGGGTACCCTTGACCATTTTAAGAGAAAGCATTTCAGTAATATCAGGTCCCATATAGCTTCCACTTTTTGTGATTTTCTTTTCCTCGAAAGTCAACAATTGATCATAAGTTCCAGGGGTGGTAACGATGTAGTCAAAATAATCACCGTAGCGATTGCGAAGTTCTGGCTCAAGCTGCATCGCTTGGTTAAAAGAGGTTTCGACTTCACCATTAAAAGTATTGTTCTGTAGAACTTGCGCGATTCGGTCGACGTTCTTGAATTGCCCATTATACGATACCTCATCATAAACCCATAACCCTATGAGCATTGCCACCGTCATGCCTATTGCCAATCCACCAATATTGATACTCGAAAAACCCTTATTTTTATTAAGGTTCCTCCAACCGGTTTTTAAGTAGTTTTTGAACATAGCTTTATTTGTAATTTCGATTCTCATTGGGAACGACCTGATCAGCCCCGGCCTTACAAGTCTTAGGACATCCAGGGTAAAATGTCGTTTTGCGTGATGTATTCCTTGTTCTTCCGAACGCCTTGAGAACCTTTCCCTCAAATCCCCTTCCAGATCTTCCAAGTATTCGGGTCGGCAAAACCAACGGAAGAAGGAAAGTATCCGGTTCGGGGGATTGTTGTCGTCCTTTTTAGGCATAACCCTTTTTAAGATCTAAATTTGGAATAGCGTTCCACAGATCCAGTCGTTGCTCTTTCGTGGTCTGCAATACCTTTCTCCCATAGCTGGTAAGGCAAAAATAACGCTTGCGCTTGCCTCCCCTTACCTTGGTGGCCTCCCCAAACTTGGAGGAGAGATAGCCCTTTTTTTCCAAGCGTCTCAAGACCGTTTGCAGCGATCCGATGCTCACCTTTCGCTCCAATCGTTTTTCCATTTCATCGATGATGGCGACACCATAGGCCCCATCGTGCAATACCGCTACGGTAAGTAGGACCACTTCCTCGAATTCCCCTAGGTGGTGTTTGCTCATGCAACATATATTTAACTCAAATGTAGTTAAAATAATCTTCCAGACCTAATTTAATACTTAAATGTAGTTTTTACAACCCTAATAATAGATTTACAGTAAGGATAAAATAAATTTGTTACGGTCCCGTCCGTTTACACTTGCTTCTGTCACAAAACGGCGTTTTTCAAAACCGGCACATAATATTGGTAAGTGTCTTAAGAAATGAACGTTTTTTGAGATAGAAGGATAGTACTTGAAAAGAAATTGGCAGAAAATGTTCGTAAAATAGATATAGTGTCCTTGTGCACATACCTGTTTTGCAATTGAGCATCCCCATTACATAATACCTTTCTAAATATAATTTGGCCGTATTTGGGTCAATACGGATAAGGGAAGGTTACTTTAATGGTCTAGGTCACCTATCCCCTCTGCCGTTATAACTTCGCAGGACAAAAAGGTGAGCATAAAATAACAACCCTCCGAATCTCTTGTATATAAGTGTTTCACAGGTCAGGTTCTGGTTCCTCGGCTCCGCTCTCAATGGTTGATTCTCAGTAGCACCTTCCCGCCTGTCCCCAAATACGCCCGAATATTACTTGGGTTTTTCTTTCCGGTGAATTAATCGCCAGTTTTGTCAAATTGAAGGGGGGTACCCGCACTCCAAAAGCGGTTCGTAAACACGATATGAGCCCTCCCTATAGCTATCGGGAGGGATAAGAATATGAAAAACATTTGTATCATAATAGCGTGTTTTGGCATTTGCATTATCAATGCACAGGTTCTGGACGGCATCGATCTTCCCAACTATGGAGGCCCCTCTGAAACGGTGCAAAAAGACTTCCGCTATACTTTTTATATAACAGCGAACGAGGAGCTGTATTTCGAAGAAAAAAGACTCAGGTTCTGGGACGAGGTGGTCACTTCCATTTTAAGCCGGCAGCGGGCAAAGCTTCGGAACGGAGAGACCCCAATAGCCATATTTGCCGATAAGAACGTTTCCATGGATTTTGTGGAGCGTTTACGCACCGAAATAGTAAAGTGTTGGTCCAACAACATAAATTATGCGGGTAGGGAAGGGGGGCAACCAAGGTTTCTTACGCTCTTCACCAGCGGCCCCAGTTTTCCTGTCAAGGTAGTTATGGAGGAGGGATATCTCATGGAAAAAGCGGGGAATTTTATCTATAGCGCAGCGGAAAAAACAGCCGGGGTATGGCAAGGTTCCCCACCACCGCCACCCCCTTTGTACCAAAAGGTTTGGGGGCAAATGATGTACTCAGATGACAAGGCCCCGATCAAGGAGTTGTTGGACAATGTTAACTTTGGCCATGGGGCCGTGACAGTGCTTACTGCGAACAGCTTCTTGTGGAAAGGAAAGGAATACACATTCGCGGACGGCAAATCATTAAAAGCGCTTGTGGAATCTTTGGAACATGTACTTTTCATAAAACCTAGCAAGGGACTTTCCTACGGAGAGTATTTTAATGCACTGGCCAGCATACAGGCTTTCCGGAACTTTGTGCCGAACAGCATGCACTCCCATATTCGCAAACCCCACATCATGGAAGTGGATCATGTTCTGGAAAAAGAACTTCTCAAGAACGGAATAGACCTGTTTGGCATTGTTGAATGATATTTTTTTTCCAATAGCGAAAACCGCCCAAGTGTTCCGATGGCGATTGAAGGGAATAGGCAAGGGGTAAAATATATTACAAACACCCAATGGAATGGTACAACCAGAAAATTATGAAAACGAATTCAGGGATACTTAACGAGTTTGGACGGTTGGTTATTCAGGAGGTTTATGACAATCATCTTTAAAAATAAGACATCCATATAAAGCTATAATTTGGCAATTCTAATACTTGTAAGTCCGTCTGCCGATTTGTGTACTTCTGATGTTTCTAGATCACGGGCATTGATTCTTCCCATTCCATCCAAACGTAGATTGGCCTCGTCCGCTTTGCCTGAAAATCTCATGGAACATAATCCATCTAAATCGACTTCTAATTTTTGAACGTCAACTTCAATTTCTCCCCTGATAAGCCCATCACCCTTTATACTAAAACTATCGCTCGAAACAGGATCAACTGAATATACATGTATCAAACCGTCCACATTAATTCCCTTTAGTCCAGGATGCGTCAAATTCACCTTGATTTTGGGAGCGGAATGGCGTTTCCTAGAACCGCCGTTACGTTGCTTTTCTCGAAGCCCTATATACAAGGTGTTATTTTGAACGGTGATTCGATAATCCTCCATTTTTTGCTCATTTCTTGTTTCAAGACTGACCTTGGTCCCAGAACCTTCTTTTAAATATAGGCGTACGTTTCCGTCTAATCGTACATTATCAAAGGCTTCTTCGATGTTCAGGGTTTCGGTATACTGCGCGATGACATTGCATACCGTTAAGAGCAGCCCTGCCAATAGTAAACTTGCTTTTTTCATGATCGGTTCATTTTTAAATAGATGAATGAGCTTTTCAAAGTGTTTATTAGGTTTCTAATAATAGGTAAGTTGACTTTCATTTCTCGAACGACGTAATTGTTCTTTGTAATTCCACCTAAATAGATGAGTAACCGCCCGCATGCCCATATTCGTTAAAAATTCTATTATGACATTATCTCCGGTATCTATGACCCTACTTGCGATAAGCCTGAATTTACAATACCATTAGGAACATGAATCACTTTCAATAGAAATACTTGAGTATTTGAAATAGTTACACTATCGAATAGCTAAATTGATATTTTAGGCCGGCAACTATACATGCTAAAGACCATGCCAAATATATAAATGCTTAATAGCTAAATAGTTATTCGATTTTTGATAAACAAGATTCTTTTCTACTGTAAAATAATTACACACGACATGTCCAATAATATTACAGGTTTGGCAAGAGAGGTTTAGAAGTTAATCCACCTGGAGTGATAAGAAAGGACACCTTAGGTTATTTCGAATGAACATAGTTAGTTCATCAAATCGGCTAGTTTTTAGGACTGTCAAAGAATTTTGATCGTATCTCTTAAAACGTTCGTTCTACGAAACTTATGAGTATACTCGAGATGCTGTATTGCAAGGAAGGAAAAAAGCAATTGTTTTTATAGGACATATAAATTCGGAAGAATTTGGCATGAAATTTTGCGCGGATTGGTTGGGCAATTTCATAAAAGATATACCTATCCATTATATTGAATGTGGTTCTTCGTTTTGGACCTATTGAAAAATAAAATGGACAGGACCTATTCTGTTCATAGATAGCTTATAATGGAGTAAAACGGCCGTTTTTGGAGACATCAAAAAGATTAACCAAAGGCTGGAGAGTGGAGTCTCCTTCATGATTTTCAACAATCGCCTGCGGAATTAACGTTTTTGAAGTTACGTATAATGAGAGGTAGGGGCATCAGGCTATGTCACTCCAGATGTTTTTTGAAGAAATTAACGATTACATCAAAGGCTTCCCTAGATTCAGGTAATTCTACATTTGCTGTGAATACGTGACCTACACCTTCCCATACATGCAAATCGGCTTCCACACCTAGTTTCACCAATTGGGTATGCGTGTAAACGACAGAACTCATATGAAAATCACGGGTAGAAACGATAAGCAAAGAAGGTGGAAATTTTGAAAGTATTTCCTCAGAATTTAACGGGACTAAAAGAGGGTCATCAAAATCCGGGTCGGATCCGTAGTAAGGCTCAAAAACAGAGAAAGGAGCAATTCCTTCATATCCTTCTATGGCAGAAACAATGTGCATTGCATCCGTTTTTGGTCTTGGTTCAGCCGCCGCCATGCCGATCATTCCTACGGCCCCGGGATTCGGAAGATTTTCTTTCTGAAACCATGCCAATGCCTGTGAGACCAATTGTCCGCCACCTGCTGTTCCATAAATGCCAATATTTTTTGGTTCATATTCTTCTAACAAAGATTTGTATACGGCAGCAACATCTTCACTGGCTGCTGGAAATTGATATTCCGGTCCCATTCGATAGTCAATGCTAATCACCTTTATTCCACTTAAGGCGGCAATAGGAATGGACTCTATCCGGCTTGCCGTTCGAGAGTCAAATTGAAAAGCACCAGAGTGTAAACTGATCAAAACCTTGTTTTGGTTTTCCTTCGTGATACCTTTTTTAGGTGTAAATACTTCAGTGTAGACCCCATTTATGGTGTCAATTTCAATATCTATAGGATATCTTGCAATTGTTTTTTTGTATAATGGTGTCGTATAAAAATGAGTGGCCAAACATTCCCTGTATTGTTGTCTTTCTTCAAGATTGGCCCCCTCTTTCAGGGGAGGACAGGCGCGTTTCATTTCTTCCCATGCCCTTACTTTATAAGCGCGCTGTTCTTTTAAAATGGCCTTGGACTCATTACTTAAGAACTGTGATTCTGGTAAAATAAATGAGGGGACATGGATTGCTCCATCATCATCAATCTGCTGTATTTGGGCCTCACTTACGTAAGTTATAAGGATTGTCAACAATATTACCAGGGCATATGTTTTTGTATTCATTTTTTTGTAGATTTTTAAACATTGAAAAGATGAAAGGTTAAAATCAGGGTCGGTAAATAAAACAGCTTCTTCTAAATTAAAAGAGCTGAATTATTGATCTCATTATCTAGGCGGTTGAATCGTACATTCCTTAATCCATATATCTCACCATAACCGGGTTTTTTAGGCGTTCATAAAAATATTTTATTGTTCTTGCCGGGTCTTTTTCATCAATTTTAAATAGGATGTAAGCATTCTTTTCGGTGTATTTACTTCCCTTTGGCACGAAGGTGTTTTTGCTATGGATAAGTCGTCTGTTCCAATACCTTCCATTATTGGCACTTGCAGTAATTTTTGTGTGCTTATTGTCCGTGGGAGAATCATCACCATGAATATTCTTGTTATCATAATGTAACCGTATTGAGCCAAAGGCATAGGATTTATACTTATTATAAAAAAACAACCATGGCGCGTCATCTGGAATTGGATTTTCATCCAGATAGGTCATCGTGCTTTCATCATAAAGAGGCAAATGAATAGGGGTTCCCCCAGCTTTGGGAAAGGCTAAATGGGTAAATAGACTATCCATCGTCATCTCATCATTTCTCAAGAGATTTAGGGAATCGCCTTCTGTGAAGAGTATTTCACTTTCAAAGATAAAATATGGGAGACCAGCATAAAATCTATACTTCCCTTGCAGTAAGATTTTTTCATACCCCTCAATACGACCGCGCCTAAATAAGCTAAAGTAAAATGGGCCTTTTGTTGAAACAAAAACAGAATCTGGTGAATTGAGGTGGGCCATCGTTTTGTAACTTAAATCTTCCTTACTAAAATTCGGTGCCCAGTGGATTTTTAGATTGGGATTTTTCCGTGCCAATACCACATCATCAAATTCTTTTAAGGTAAGATTGCCTAAATGACCAGAACCCAACTTCTGCTGTTCATGTCCTATATATTCTTTCAGGGAAGCTGTATAGTGTTTATTCTCAACAATCAAATCCAAATGACTGCCTTTAACGTTGAAATCAGTCTCTGTCTTTGAATCCCTACCTGGTTCTGCTTTAATGAAATATTCCTTTGTTTCATGTCCTCCAATGGAGATCGGCAATACGCCATGCACCTCCTGATTACCCTTATTATCATGTTTAGAACCTATTATTTGGACAGGAATTTTTGCATTGCTATTGCCAGGGTAAGCATATAACTGATAGTCTTTTTGGCTGAGCTTTAATCGAGGTAAATCAATAGTGATATACTCCAAAGATCTTTCCAATCCCTCAGTCTCTTCAACTTTTATTTTTAAAAGAACAGTCCCATCCCCCTGACAGCCCGATGCAAAAGTGATCCCTATCATAGGCAGTAAAATAAAGGGACATCGCCTTTTTAAGTCGCTTAATCTCTCTTTTGATTTTAGAAATAGTTTTTTGATTGGATTATACCAAACTTTCATGATTTTTTACATTGTCCATCCTTATTTAAGCTGTATCCGTCTATACAGCTTAAATATCAAACCAATACAAATCAATGTATATGCTTTCGAATTATTAATAAAATCCAATATTGACAATTTAAAGTAAAATGATATGCGTGATTTATAAATAAGCCTGATAAATTTATAGATTCATCAGTTTATTTTTTTTAAACTGCGAAGGTGTTGTTCCCTTAATTTTTTTGAACGAGCTATTAAAAGATGATAAGGTATTAAAACCACAATCATATGCTATTTGCGAGATTTTAATATGATCATAGGAAGAAGATGTGAGCTTGGAAGCAGCTTCGTCAATGCGGTACAAATTAATAAAATCGGAAAAATTGGTATTAAACCCTTTGTTAATGATGTGAGATGTTAAATAAGTGGGTAATGGGATTTGTTTTGACAATTTATCCAAAGTAAAGTTAGTATCAATATAAGGTTTTTCCGATACCATAATTTGAACAATCTTGTTTTGATAATGCTTAAACTCCTGATTGGTAATATTTATATTTTGGTATTTAGAGTTTGTTTCTTTCTCTTCAAAAATACGTTGGTTTAAGAATGCATAGAATGCAATTATATATATAAAAACTGCGTAAATAATAGGCCCTAGTAAATATGGGGACAAACCCAATATATAATTTGAGAAATAGGCCAATTGTATACTTGAAGCGCCAATAAACAAGATAAATAACCAGTACTTTTTTTCTTTTTTAATAGTGGGTGCCTGTTTATCCGTCTTAATCAAAAAAAGTAACAGAATACCAAGAGTTAAAGTGGTATAGATCAATTGATGGTACAATAAAAAAGAATATCCACCTAGATGCCAAAAATTACCTCCATTTATTCTAAAAAGAAAAGGGAGCAGTACCAAAGAAGGAGCGAAGTGCACGTAATTTAGCACATGCCATTTTTTTGGTTTAACAACATATAAGAAATATAAAAGTAATGTTGGACCCGTAGCGGAATGGGCAATAAAGCCAATATTAATAAACCAAACAGGAAGCATATCTAAATATGCCCATAATAGAGATTTAATAACCCTTACCGTAATAAGAAAAAAGAAAACTGAAAGGAGTGTGTTTGTAGTATTGTGCTTTTTGCCAAAAAACAGATAGATGGCCAAAAACGCACTTTGAATAGCCCCAAAACTACCCAATAAAAGTTCAATCTCTTTCGATATTTTTAATGTTTTCAAATCTGTATTGGTTTAGGTTGTAAGTTAATCAATTATAAAGACAAGATAGGTTTGCAAAACGTGACAGTTTGGACATAGCATTTCAAAAATCGTTCCTATAATATTTTTTTTTAATGCCCGAATATAGATGCAGCTTCCCTATATATTTTCTCAAAGTTCTTCTCCAATTCAGCTTGTGAAAATCGGGTCTTTTTTTAGGAAGGTACCTTTCAATCTTACCTTTTTATCCTTACCCTCTGCAAACGTGATAAATTCACCTTGCTTTACTCTATGACGAAACCACAAGGTATGAATCTTGTCGAATTCTGACTAAATCCATAAAAAGGTCACCTATTCGGTGCGTAGCAAAAACCGGTTCTTTGGTAAGCCTTGCTATATCTATACATTGAGAAATGGGTCCTGGTCTTTATACGTCTAATTCCGTCCACTTATGTGGAATTTCTTTTTAGTCCGAACTATGTTAAAAATATTCTACTTTGAGTGGTTTTAACTTAAAAAACCACATCATGCATTTAAATCACTTTTTGTCCCATTGCAAAACCGAAAAAAAACTGAGTGAAAAAACAATTGAAGCCTATACTTCCGATCTTAAACAATTCAAAAAATACATCAAAGAAGAGTTTGATTTACAAGATTTTGGATTGATTCAAAGAGAACATATTAAGAAACATTTGGTTCACATCAATAAATATGCTCCTAGAACGATCAAAAGAAAAATTGCAACCCTCAAAGTATTTTATGGCCATCTACAATACGAAGATTGTATTTCCGAAAATCCATTTGATAAAATACGGATTAATATAAGGGTCAAAAAATCCCTTCCTTCAGTATTATCATTGGATGAAGTAACCTCTATACTTAAACAACTACAGTTTCAAAAAAATGAAGCTTCTAAGAATTCTATGGGATATGGTTTAATAATTAGAAACATTGCCATCGTCGAGTTACTTTTTGCCACTGGAATTCGTGTTTCAGAGCTTTGCTTTCTTAAGAAATCAAATATCAGTGATGACTATGGTGTTATAAAAATCTTGGGTAAAGGAAACAAAGAACGAATTATTCCTGTCACAAACAGGGATACCATTAATGCATTAAGAGAATATTATCTTTTATTTCAAGAAAAAATAAATCAAAATTCTTTCTTCTTTATCAATCGTTTGAACCATCGCATTTCTGAACAATCTGTTCGTCATCTTATCAAAAAAATATCCATAGAATCGGGTATCAAACGGCATATTACTCCTCATGTCTTTAGACATACTTTTGCGACCCAGTTATTAGAAGCAAATATCAATATTAGATACATTCAAGAGCTATTGGGACACAGCTCCATCAACATTACCCAGATTTATACTCATGTAAGTCATCAGAGAACATCCGAGATTCTTAAACTGAAGCATCCTCGTAACCTTATCTCATATAATTAGCTGTTTGAATAACGGATAACTAATTATTATCGTGCGTTTGAATTATCGTATGGATGAATCACGATTGGAAACAGAAAAGAGGATTTTTATTTGTTTATCGAGTAAAGATAGGCAAGAAGTGGTCGAATCAATATTGTACCATATGACAAATTTCGGTTTTGCCATATGGTATGATAGGCATAAAATGTTATTAGGAGATAAACGGAATTATAAAAATTTTACTGAAGGAATTGTAAATACAGAATATGCAATTGTTGTCATGTCTGAAAACGCGATTAAATCTATCTGTGTTTCTGAAGAAATGGAATACTTAAAGAAACAATATGACATGGGTATGATTACTATCTTCCCAATACTTTATAAAGTTCTACCGGTAGAACTGCCTGAAGAATACCAATGGTTGACCGAACTTGTTTATAAAGAACTTGACGAAAAATCGGGAACTTTATTGACTTGCAATCATATAATTACCAAAATTCTTTCGGACGAACTTAAGCACTGTAGGTATCAGACATTGCATGAATTACTGTTTTTTCTTGAAACTCATAATCCAAATGAATTCATTACTAATATGCTCAAAGCCTATTTAGAGATTAGTGGAGAAAACCACAACGCTCGGATATCTATATTATATTGCATTTGTACTTACCTCTCAATTACCAAGAAAAATATGAACGTGTTTCCCCAATATTATTGGAAGGGTTTCGAGCGTATATTTGGTTATACCAAACTTAATTTGACCACGGATATACGTGAAACGCTCATATTGGAAATTCAAACGATGCTATTAGTACACAAACATTATTGTTGAATATCTTTTATAATCTGTACAATTGTCTTGGCTAGTTCCTCAGAATCTCCCTCTTCATTTAATTTGTCAATGTATTTTTCTAAATATCCATATTGCGTGATATTGCTCTTAACCTCTTGCCAAATATTTCTTGCTTCATATCCAGTTGCACCTATAGGAATTACTTTTAAATTGTTTTCTTTCGCAATCATAAACTCTTGATATGTGCCTTGAGAGCCGTTTGCTTCCTCAGTTTCTTGACCACACATGAAGACAGCGATTCCAGAATCATGCTGAGCGTACTCCCTCATTCGTCTTGTAATATCATTTGGTTTACCATCTGCTCCATGCAGATAGTATTTATCTGGACGAAGAACTAAGCTTTTATTAACGACATGATTATTTTCCACAAGCCATCGAAGTGAACTACCAGCAATTAAATCCCCTAAACGCCTTCCCATTCCCGAACATATTTTGAAGCCATTCTTTAGCAACATGATTGTTAGTTTCCCAGATAAATCGGTAACAAAGTCTTGCTGTTCTTTTGAGATACTTCTAAAGGATCCTGAAAAATAGACCTGTCTTTTCTGCAGTCTTTCGCTTATTTCATTTAATACAATAGGAATCTCACTGTAGGATTCCACCACTAGTGTTTTTATTCCATATCTCTTTTCCAGGTCTTTAACAAAGAAGTCAAAGTCTTGTCTTTCTTGATTTCTTTTTAATATAGTGTAATGGTATTGATTTAACTCTCCAAAATATTTTTTCACTTCGCTTAGTGCAGAAAGAATAACGGTGTCGGTAAAACTATTACCTAAAAAGAAAAATGTATTTTGAACGAGTTCTCTTCTGAAAAAAGTGAGCATTCCGCTATGGGTATCACTATATTTTTCTAAGTCGCTCTGTGTTAGCACCCAACTTTTTCTATCTTCAAGATGACCATTCAATTTGAATACCTTAAAGTTAGCTCTACTTAGATTGGCTTGGACATTAGTGAGATCCGTATCTTTATAAATGATTGTCGGTCTAACCGCATGCTTAAACTCTATGTTTCTCTCTAAAACCTGATCAAAGTTGGTTGTCCAAAAGCTATCGATTGGAAGTCTTAGAGCACTTTCTATTCCCTCGCTTTTGTAAGATAGTTTACTTAATTTCTCATAGACTCGTTGTTTTACAGTTGCTAAACTTAATTCATTAACGCAGTACTGGAATATTCTATAGTAATCAGTTTCTTTTTTAAGGTCTATTCCAATATCATTTGCTATGTCTTCAAGTAGTTCCTCCCAAGAAGGGAATCCGGCACCAATACTAACACCAGCCCCTAAAAAAAAGGATAAATTGGATAATCTCAATTGATTAATAAAGTTATCAATAAACGCTTTTTTCTTTTTCCTATATTCCTGCATTCGCACGATAATAATTAGTTATCCGTTATTGATCATATTGTTACCTGCCATAGAACAAGCTAAGCTACGAATGGAAAAATCTTTTAGGTTCTGAAAGTTGAATGACAATTAATTTGAGGAGTGACTAAAGTAAGAAAATTCTATTTAGTAGTTAGTAAATTATTCAACCTAAGCCTTAAGATCCCCCGATACAAATTGAAAGCAAGTGTTCCTGCACCGAAGTTCTGGAACATAGAGTAGGGTAGTGCCAAATCCCCCAGAGTGCAACGGAAGAGGGGAGTGGCTGCTTTTAGAGGCCTAATAGGGTCCTTGGAATAGACGGTGATATGATGGCTGCCCATCGTGCAACAAGGTCAATGTAGTGGAATGTAAAAGCTGGGTGTGTTCCCCATTGTTCAAATTACTTCAAAGTGCATTGTATCTTTTGGAAAATAAAAACCAATACCTCTTCCTTTTTTCTTAGTTGCAAATGAATTGAATCCATTATAAAAACTACCACTCAAAGTTCTTCAAGGTAGTTTCTTCGGGATTCATAAATCAATGCTATTGGATATCAACGGTGACATTGCGGTACTATAAGGGTTGTCTTTCAATATAGAAGGAAAAATACTGGGTTTTTATAGTTCTATTCCCTTGAAAATATGTATATTAGAGACTCTTTCCCCCTAAAAATGCTTTAGTCTCAACTTTCCCCTAGGTAAACATACTGATTAAATGGAGACAATGGTTGGCCGTAAAAGACAAAATCAATAAGCACCAAAACCTAGAGCTGTGACCACCGGAGAGCAAAAGAAACTTATGGACAAACTAAGTGCGAAGAAAGACTCTGCCTTCAATCTTAGGTATTCCGAAAACAATCGAAGATGGTTCATCTGGAAAATAATTCAACACCTACTTTCCCTAAATACCCCCACAGCGGAAATTGAAGCCAAAACCCTTCAATTCATAACAGATGCTACCGCTTATGTAAAAGCAAACTATTCTGGCGGATTTCAAACGGGGACCCTAAAAGATCAATGGCCTTCTTTTAGCAGATCGCGAACTCGATTGCAGATTATTTACGGAGCTATCGCTTCGCACCCAAAACTTTTGGAGGCGCAGCATGCGTCCTATCTAAAATTCATTGTCAATCGCAGGGATCGGATGATAAAGCGTATGATTTACTATGTGAACCCAAATGATAAACGTAAAATTTTTGCTTATCCTTCCAATTCTTGTCAGGAAGACATACCGGGCTCCGCCCCACCAAAAAAATATGACATATTTCGAGTAAGCAAAACTGCTGAAAATCACTGGACCCATGTTGGGCCCCGGAAAGGCACCCCGTTTATTCTTACTGCTACCGGCAGAGCACAACCAGTAGAAGCCATTGATAAGTTGTTTACAAAACAGTCCACTTATTGCAATAGAAACCTACTTCCGTGCGATCCGGTCATGAGTTGTGTGCACATTGACTCACTGTTAGAAGCCAAGAACAAGACTACCCTGTTGAACAAACTGGTTGCCGAAGGTGGACTGCATCTGATTATTGACCATCCCTATTCCCTGTTGGGCAATAGAAAAGGAGGCAGTAACTTATTTACTATACTGGATGCAACCGCGAGTTCAGGTTCCGATGTTGAAGTGAAGGTACAGCGCATCTGGTTCTTTATGAGGGATTTCATATTTAAGGATGAGTCCAATAGAACAAAAGATCAATATTTCACTTTGGCAAAACCGCAGGAATGCCACATTGTCCAGGGAAATACATTTGAAAAGGCAGAAATTATTGCCGCCAATCCCGTTCAGCAAAGAATACGGTTCAAAAGTCTTGCCAACTCTTATTCAAAAGGAGCTAGGGTCTATAAATTTATTGATCTCCCCATTCCATATCACATTATTATGGATTCCAGGGAGGACAAGGCCCTATTCGAACAGAAATCGGTCAAATCAATTGATCTACAGGTCGGGGACCATATTTACGTTAGAAATCATCCATTGTACGCTTCATTCTATCCCAAAGGCGTGTGGGGAGGCGAACATTCGGTAATAGTGGAATTGAGCACTCGAAAATTCGATAGTCCAATGATGGGGGACCAAATGAAAGTGGCGGGACATGGCCTGTCCTTGTCTCTAAAAGGGATGATCGGCAATATGATTGCACGCATGAATTTGGTAGCTGACATCGTACAGGAAATCGTAAAGATCCATTTGGCAAATCTGAAGTTGAATCAACTTAACTCTAGTACAAATGTTACCGTTAAGTCAAAAACAATCGGTTCAGTGGCCTACAAGGTTTTGGAGTACGACAAGAGTTTCACTTTTTATGATCCGACGGAAAATGCTTTTAAAACCTCCACGACCGGCTTTGTGATTGCCCAAGAGAAAATTGATAGTGGGGAATTTTTTCTTTACAACTACGCTTCCAAGGATTCTTCGGATGACAAGAATCGATTTATTGAACCGTTTTTCTTCGATGGTACGGTTAATAACAGTACCACTCGCTATAAACCGGAAAACTATTGCTTCAAATTTTATGACACCCTCACTGGAAAAATCAAAAAATGGCACCTGTTCGAAACCAGCAGCGGTGGTTTGCCCATTAACAAGACTTTTAAATTTGAAGACGTAAGAGCCATTTCTCCTTTTCATCGACTGGACACAAATACCGATGCTTTTATAATCCGTCCCCGTGTAGACTTTTCAAATGCTTATCTAAACCATCTGAACACCGCAGGAGCCATATAATGTAACGCTTAACCCAATACTGTGCAGCAAGCCAATGTCATAGTCATAACCGACACCGTTTTCACCTTCTTCGATCCGCTGGTCGAGGCACTCGATGACGGTGAAAGCGTTAAGGCCTTTCTCAATGAGTTTGGCTACGAGCCTCCTGCAGTGGTCGATGTATTCCAGGAGTTCCATGCTGTGCTTGGCAATATCATCGATATTATCGATGACATCGAAAACAATCTGGACAACAAATCAGAACTGGAATATCTGAAGCTGTTTATCAAGGCTGCCAAAACCTTGGCCGATGCGATCAAAACGGCCAATAATTTATCCGATGCTTTAAACTCCCTTTATCCTCAGGATTTTCTCAACGACACCAATATCGTGAACAGGTTGCCCGAGCAACTTATCAATTACCTAACTGTCAAAGCCCTTGAAAAGCAGTTGCCCATTGCGCACAACATACTGCGCACCATGGGCATTATCAATATTGAACTTGTTGAGCAGAATGGCCCCCATAAAGTCTCCTATACCAAAAGAGAGATCCTATGGGATAAGATGGGGGACTATTTAAATGATCCCGTCAGCGCCATGGAAACCACCTACAACTGGACCGGCGCCGAGATTTCCTTTACCAAACTCATAGAAAACTTACGGGTGCTTGGTCTTTCCCTAAACCTGTATTCAGAAGTGACCAGTGCAGATCCCAGGGCACTCCAAGTGTTTAACAATGGGGCAGATATTGTGACGGAACAGAATGCGAGATCTATCCGCATATTAAAATTCCCCCTGCTACAAGACCTTACCGATGCACTAAGTGTAGAGCTCCTCCCCATTTACAATGCGGCTAAAACAGCACCTGTCGGGGCTGGGTTAGGGGTGTTTTTTGATCCAGGAAATGGCCTTGAAATACCCATCACCGAGCATCTAACCTTTAAAATAAAATACACGGGCAACAGTCGTCTTAATGCAGGTATTACCCTGCAACATGGCCAGGAGGTCCAAATGGTGACCAATGTCTTTGACAATGGAACCGTTAACGGCTTTGAGCTGAAAAACTTTGTCCCTGAGTTTGTATTTGAAAAAGAAGACGAGCCCATTGTCATTTTCAATACCCCCATAGGCGCTAAGCTACAATTTAAGTCTTGGGCCGTTAGAATGGGATTCGAGGATAATGAATCCATATTTGTAGAGACTGATATCAAAGCGCTCAGTCTGATATTGAGCAGTAAAGAAGGAGACGGGTTTATCAAAGAGCTCCTACCTGCCGACGAGCTAAAGGTTGATTTTGATTTCACCTTGGGCTTTTCACAAAAATCAGGTCTCTATTTTAAAGGAAGTAGTGCCCTTGAGATCAAACTTCCCGTTCACATTGAACTGGGTCCCATTGAACTCCAATCGGCCGTGATCGCCATAAAGCCCAATGACGGTGAAATCCCCATTGAATTTGGCACAACCATAAAGGGCAGCCTTGGCCCTTTAAGTGCCGTGGTGGAAAACGTGGGGGTAAAATTCAACATCTCCTTCCCACCCAACAACTCGGGCAATATGGGTCCCTTTAATCTGGACCTTGGCTTTAAACCGCCAAATGGCGTTGGACTATCCATCGATGCCAGTGTAGTCAAAGGGGCGGGATATCTATATATCGATGCCGATCGTGGGGAATATGCGGGGGCATTGGAACTTACTTTCAATGAATTCCTTTCTTTAAAAGCTATTGGGCTTATATCTACCAAAATGCCCGATGGATCTGAAGGTTTTTCACTGCTGGTGATCATAACGGCCGAATTTACTATTCAGCTCGGTTTTGGCTTTGTCTTTTTAGGTGCTGGAGGACTGTTGGGCCTGCACCGCACGGCCAAACTTACACCCTTGGCGGAAGGAGTACAAACGGGGGCCACGGCAAACCTATTGTTCCCCACCAATGTTGTGGAAAACGCACCACAAATCATTAGTGATATCCGTGTTTTCTTCCCCATCTTACAAAACCATTTCTTGATCGGGCCCATGGTTAAGATTGGTTGGGGCCAACCTCCGATCATCGATGTCGCCCTGGGCATTATTATCGAAATCCGTACCGATAATGGCGGCAGTGTCGAGCGTATCGCCATCCTTGGTGTGCTGAAATGTATTTTGCCCGATGAGGATAAGGTCGTTTTAAAACTCCAGATCAACTTTATTGGAGCGATTGATTTTACAGCCAAGTATCTGTTCTTCTTTGCCTCTATTTTTGATTCCAGGATCCTGTATATCACGATAGAGGGCGGGATGGGACTGCTGGTCGCATGGGGTGATAATTCTGACTTTGTGCTGACCGTCGGTGGCTTCCATCCACGATTTAACCCACCACCTCTGCCCTTTCCCGTGCCCAAGCGCCTCTCGATAAATATCCTTAACGAGTCATGGGGTAAAATAAGGGTGTCGGGCTATTTTGCGGTAACGACAAATACGGTGCAGTTTGGAGCCCATTTAGAAGTGAAATTCGGATTTGATGGCTTTAAAGTTGAGGGGTCCTTCGGTATGGATGTGCTCTTCCAGTTCGATCCATTCTTCTTTATCGTAGAAATCTCGGGAAAAGTGTCCCTAAAAGTATTCGGGGCAGGACTCTTTAGCATTACCCTTAAATTCTCCCTGGAAGGACCTACCCCTTGGCGAGCTAAGGGATATGGCAAGCTCAAAATCCTGTTCGTTACCTTCAAAGCGCGCTTCGATGAGACCTGGGGGGAACGCAAAAACACCAAACTGGGGCCTATAGAGGTCATGCCGATCATTGCCAAGGAGCTCAATAACAGGCAAAACTGGGAGGCGATTGCCCCTGCCAAAAGACAGCTGCTGGTCTCATTACGGGAAATTCCTGAGCCTGGTGCGGATCAACCCAACCCAATAGTACTGCATCCCTTGGGCCGAATAAAAATTACACAGCGCGCCGTTCCCTTTAAACGTACCATTGACAAGGTCGGTAATCAGAAGCCTTCGGATGCCAATCATTTTGATCTGGTAGATCTGCCCAATAAGTTTGATTGGGGTGTTGATGTCATGGAATCGTTTGCGCCAGGTCAATACTACAATAAAAAGGCAAGTGATCTGTTGACGGAAAAAGCCACTCGAAAATACACTGGGGGCAAATATATCACGGCCAAGGATGGTGGTCTTCGAACTGCTAAAATGGTGGTACGCCATGTGCGTTATGAACTACAAACTATTGATACGGCCTATAAGCGGGGTAAAAAACGCCTTTACCGCCTGCTCTCAGGATTGTTCCGGGTATTTTTAGTGAACAATGCGGCGGCGAAATGCACCCTTTCCAATAAGCAGCTTATCGCCAAACAGCCCTTTGTGGATAAGATTTCTGCCCTAGTAGGAAGCTATGTGGTGGCCAATACCAGCAATAATACAGTGTATCGGGTGGATGCCCAATTTGAGCATTTTAGTGAGGCCGAAGCCTTTGTTCAGAACGAAATAGAAGCGAATCCCGACCAAGCGGAACAAATACATATCATTCCAGCCAGTGAAGCAGTAACCACAGCAGCATGAGCCTAAAACTAGACACATATTCATTTCTACCTTGGGTGCGCGAAGGGATCAATAATGAACTCTCGGTGGATCCTTTACAAGACAATCTTCGCGCACGATTGCAAATACCTTTTAAACTTAAAGGTACGGGGATTGATGGCGATAAACAGGAGACCATCAACCAAGAGATCTCTACCTATGGACCTGGGGATATTGTGGGAATAAACAAATCCATTATCATTAAGACCGACCCTCATGATTGGATCACCAATTTTGAGCCCAATTATCTGCCGTGTATCGATTTCTACGACGAAGACTTTCCATGGCGCTATTCCCCGATCAGGCCCGATGGTGAGGATCGGCTACAGCCATGGTTGGCACTGGTGGTTATCGAAGAAGGCACCTTTACAGACGGTAAGGACCTAACCGATAAACCGCTTTCTTACTTTGTCCTAAACGATGATGTGGGAGCAGAAGATCTTTTTCAACCTGCAGAACAGCTTTGGGCCTGGGCCCATGTGCATATCAATGAGGATCTGATAAAGGATGAAACGACAGATCAAGAGACCGTCGTGGCGGAAACCAATGATTTGGACAAGGTACTGTCCGAGTATAAGCGGGTACTCAATGATAATCCCGACATGGCCTATTCCCGTATTATGTGCCCGGTCAAATTAAAAGAGAACACGGCCTACCACGCCTTTTTGATCCCTTCTTTTGAAAGTGGTCGGTTGGCAGGGCTCGGGATTTCACCGGAAGCGCAATTCTATCAAGTAGGCACCCAGCTTAGACCTAGGACTCCTTCTTGGCCCAGCAGCGAGGAGATTACCTATAATAACATCATTGCTCGGGTGGACCCTAAGAGTTTTCCGTATTATCATCGATGGTATTTCCGCACGGGCAATGCTGGGGATTTTGAATACCTGGTACGGCTTCTTAAACCGCAACCTATCGACTCAAGGGTAGGCACACGAAATATGGATGTTACCCAACCTGGTTCCAATATTACCGGGATCAACGATGGGGAACTCAAACCCAACGGCGGGAAATATCCACCCCTGGAAGGGGTACTCCGCCTGGGAGGGGCACTTCGCATTCCCGAGGAGGCCATCGTTGATAAAGAGACCCATAGCAAATACAAGAACTGGGATCAACCTTACCCAAGACAATTCCAAAAAGAACTGGCCGCCTTTATCAATCTGGCCGATGCGTACAGTGGAAAAATTACCGGGCAGGCCCACAACAATATCAACCTACCGATAAAACTACGGGCCAATCCAGGGGATGATCCCGATCCGTTGATTACCGCCCCCCTTTATGGGCGCTGGCACTCCCTCACCAGACGTTTGCTGGACCCCGCCAGTGAGTTCCCCAACAATAATTGGGTGCACGACTTGAATCTAGATCCCAGACAGCGGGTTGCAGCAGGGTTTGGCACGAAAGTCGTTCAAAAAAACCAGGAGCAGTATATGGAAGCCGCCTGGCAACAGGTGGGGGATATTATTGAGGCCAACAAACGTATTCGACAAGCCAAATTGGCCGAACTCGCTTCCCTGGTATGGCATGTAAAGTATCTCACCCCTTTGGTAAAAGTACACCCGGGCACCTTTATGATGCTTACACAGCCCATGCAAGCACGTATTGTCTCCAAAGGACTTGCCCTAATTGGTCAGGAGCAAAGTCTGACCTTGAAACATCAGGTTAAGGAAAGTAAAGTCCCTTCCGTTATATTTTCCCCCAACCTACGGGCTTATACGCGCCCAAATTCTAGAGGATATAAAACCCTTAAGTATCATCCTAGCGATGCGCCCGCAGACCAGCTGGTCAATAGGATCAACGAAGGAGAGCTTACTCCTGCCCCTGAAAAAACAACGCCAAAGGTACAGACCATAGATGGCTATGCAGAAACCTTCCAACCTGAAAATGTCCCTGGTATACTGAATTGGATGGCCGAAAAAGAGTGGTTCAAATGGTTCTTGCTGGTACTGGCAATTCTCATCCTGCTATTGTCCGTCTTTTTTGCAGCATCAAGTCCGAGCGGTATCACCCCAAGTGTGGGTGGTGTGGTCGGTGGTGCGCTAGTAGTTGCCACGGGCCTTTTGGCTCTCTTTTATCGCATTCGCAAGATAGAGAGGGATATTAAGGCCGGTGGGACCCTTGTCCTTATCAATCAAACTCCAGAAGCCGTGGCGCGTTTGCCAAAAAAACCCAATTTTAGGCTGACCGTGGCGGGCGAGAGCACAACGTTTCAAAAAGGAAGCAGTGGTTCTAGAGATAGCCAGGAAGCAACACGGTACAAAGCGGCTTTATTAGACACCAATCGCTTTTTGCAGAGATATCAGCTCGCTGCCAAAGAGCCGATAAAACCTAAGCTGAAGTTAAACACCATGGTCACGGCTACCTTAACGGCGCTGGATCCCAAAAAAACCATCAGGGATTATGTGCTTAAAACACAAGTAAACATCCCCGACCGTATCGCTCGTGAACGCAAAAAAGAAACCTTTGAAGAGGCCTGGGCTTATCCCGAGTTTGATATTCCCATGTACAGGCATCTACTGGATATATCCCCAGATTTGTTCTTGCCCAATATCAATTATGTGGCACAAAACTCCATTTCACTTCTGGAGACCAATCAAGAGTTTATCGAAGCCTATATGGTAGGTCTCAACCATGAGTTTGCCCGTGAGCTGGTATGGCGTGAATATCCTTCAGACTATAGAGGCAGTTACTTTAGGCAGTTTTGGGATGTGTCCGATTTTACCTATGACCAGGCCGATTTACAAAAACTGCTCAACATTGCGCGCTCAAAGCTCCCCGCGAACGCGACAAGCGGGGACATCCAGAAACAGATGGCCGAAGAAATCCGAGAGAGCCTAAAGGACATCCCGAAACTTCATCTATGGTCCAAGCATAATAATCTGGGTGACCACGACCATCGAGAAGCCTATCGAAAAGCAAAACTGGAGCAAAGCAAAGATCATTCGGAGGATAAAAGTGAAGTGGTGCTGGTGATTCGTGGAGAACTGCTAAAGAAATATCCCAATGCGGTGATCTATGCGCATAAGGCCGAGTGGCAAATGAAAGATGGAAAGATCGATACCGATGAAGAACGGCAATTGGTAACCTTAAATGAAAGTGAATCGGAAAATCCGCCGCGCACCAAAATAAAAACGCCTTTATATGAAGCAAAGGTAGATCCCGACATTTATTTCTTTGGTTTTGATCTCGATTCAAAAACGGCCAAGGGCGGCAGTGGCAAAGAGGGAGATACAGCTGCGGGTTGGTTTTTTGTGATTAAGGAACGTCCTGGAGAACCTCGTTTTGGGCTGGACATGGGTACCACCGAGCCCGGTGACATTAAGGTATGGAATGATTTGTCCTGGGGCACGGTCGTTCCAGAAGGCAGCGGTGATCACCACCTCAATGTGGAGAATTTTCAGACCCTGACCATCCAGAACTTAGCTACTGGAGAGACCGAAAAACAGCTGCAGCACGAAGAAGACAAACAACTTACCTGGAGTAAAGAGATGAACTCGGCGGAACTGGCCTATGTCCTGTACCAATCCCCTGTGATGATGGCTGTTCATGCCGCTGAAATGTTAACCACCAGTAATTCATAATAAAGTTATGTCCAGTTCAAATATCCATAGCCTACGCCAAGCCTTGCAAAAGGCTGAAAAGGCACTGTTTTTTGAAAAGCAGAAACAAAAAAATGTGGAGCAAAAACAGGCCGCCCTGGATCGCTACTTTGATCCTAAGAACCCTCGACATAAAAAATTGCAAGCGCGACTCTCGTCCAAAAAGGAAGAGCACCAACATAACATTGAGGACCTAAAAGATGCGTATGGGAATCGATTGGAGCGCTATGAGACCGCATGGACAGACCTTTTACCAAACACCGACCCGTCGAAGAATCTAAACAAACTCGATTCCCATTTTCCTATTTTGATGCTTCCTTTGCGATTGGAGTCTCGCTTTAAACGCGGTGATAATAATATAGTGGATCAGCTTTGGGTGCGGGTATTTCCCGATGACTGTGTCGTGGATAGTTTCGAGCAATCCCTCTCGCTGGCAGAACTACGAAACGCACGGATCTTTTGGAGCGAGTGGGTGGCCGCGGGTAGCGAGGAAAATAAAATGCGTGGGACATGGCGATCCCTTACCGAATCGCACGGAGCTGGTAGAGCACAGTACATCATTAATAACTATCAGCCCTCCAACCTGGAAGATCTCATGCAAGTTCAGGATGAAAACGCCGAGAAAATCGTCCTTGCCATTACGGTACCCTTTGAATCGATGATGGAAGCCGAAAAACAGCCGATTAACGATTATTGGTTAGCGGTGTGGAAAGCCTATGGCAATATTCCCTTGCTTAACCAAGCCCTACAAGACCTTGAAAATGCCCTGGGTGAGACTCGTACGGCAGAGGTATTGGAGCGGTTTGTACCTGTTAATTTTGATGATGATCATTCGCATATCAAGGATCGCGGTCAAGTGGAAACCATAGTGGAATTTGTGGAGTTTCCCAATGAGGAAGCATTGGAAGTAGGCCATCAGCAGCGTACCTGGTCCCATCCTCCTAAAGTTTGGGTCTTTCCCGAGCGATTTTATCTAGTAGGCTACCGCGAAGATAAAGTAGTCTTAAAAAAACTAGGAAATCTGGTACCCCTACCCCTTATCTGCGGCCCCGACCCCCTGGCCGAGGAGCAAGAGTTGGTGGACTACTTAGACGGGGATCTAAAGCTCTCTCCACAAATGAAGTGGATGGTAGATTTTCAGGAAGCCGTTGGAAAAGGAATGGGCTTTGAAGTCACCAAAAAAGACGATGCCCAACTAGCACTGGGATACGACCGACTTATGGTAGTGGGAGTGCGTATTACCGCTGATAAAGAAGAAGGGAAGGCGCTGATGGAGGAGTTGTTTACCCATCATTATTATGGGAATTCAGGGTTTGGGTTTTTACCAGTGGGGACGCCCACCAATAATCTGCAAGGAGCACCTTCGGGCTATACCGATCAAGAAGATGCCGATGACTCCTATGATGCGATTTTTAAACCCGCGGACGATCCTCTAAAAGAAGAAAATAAAGACTGGTGGTCTGCCTCGGATAGAGAGTGGTTTAATACACTGTTGGGACTCTCTGCTGACTTTCTATCCAATACAGCCTATACCAATGGGTATGATCAGCGCGAGTCGCGAGCAATGAATACAGCAATATGGCCCGCTACCTTAGGATACTTCTTTGAGAGTATGATGCAGCCCATATTTAAGGAAAAAGATCAAAAGGACTTACGAAACTTCTTTAATTTCTTTGTCACGGCCAGAGGCAGCATAAGCAGTATACGTATTGGTGATCAGCCATATGGGATACTGCCCACCACCGCCTTTTCCCGCATACAATGGTACAAGAATGATACCAACCCTTCGTATCATGTCATTGATGAGGGTCTTGGCTCCACCTTTGGCTTTTATGGTAAAATATATCGATTCTTCCTTACCATGCAGGAGCATTGGAAGAAAATGGCCGAAGAGGTGCCTCATGTTCATATGCCAGGAGACCCGGATCAAATTATGTTAGATGTGTTGGGACACCATGGCGGTTCGGTAGAGTTTCACAGCCGTGTGGGACAGAGTTTAAATCACTTATGGAACTTATATCTCCTGGCCCAAGAACAGTCAGGCGGAGTTTCTGCCTATCAGGCGGCGCTGAATTATTATGAGAAATTTTTTCAGACCTTCCCAGGAAGACAACTTTTATATCACGACTTTAAATACAAAGGGGAAACCCCCGAAATTCTTGAAAAATATTTTGGGGATGTCGCTCTTAAACTCAATGAACTGATTCACGATCAGCCCCTATCAGAACAAATTGGCATTCGTCCCTATACCACTGATGATAGAAATTATGTCGAGTGGCTTATCGATGCAGCAGCAACCTCGTTCGATATCTTAAAAAAAGAAAAAGAGGGCTTTATCGATGAGAAAAAACCCCATGCGCTGCTCTACACCATGTTACAGCATGCCTTGGAAATAGGATATTTTGAAACGGGCCTCAAACTCTACCGTGAAGCAGAGCTTATTTCTGTAAAAAACATGCAGAGACTAAAAACAGATCCTGATTTTATTGGTATCCGAGACTTTGAGGAGCAAAATGACATCGCCACCAAAGAGCACTTTTCGGTCAAATCCTTGGATGGGGTGGCCCTGGCAGAAAAGAAATTCAGCCTGCTGGAACAAAATAATCCGACCATAACAGGAGGACATTCCATGAATGTAGCGCAGTACATCACCTTTAAATTAAAAGAAGTCACCTGGAAAAGCACCTATGTAAACCAGCAAATACGCGCCCTTGAACATCTTAAAAACACCTCATCGGCTGCCTTGGAGCGATTACTGGTAGAACACCTTGATTGTGCCACCTATCGGTTTGATGCCTGGAAATGGGGCCTTATAAATGCCCAACTACTTGCCACACGCAAACAAGAGAGCATTCCTGCGGGTCATGACACCCTAACTCCTGACGGCTTATATATGGGCGCTTACGGCTGGCTGGAAGATCTTCGTCCCGATACCCGCGTCCTGGAAAAAGTCACATTTAAGGATCAAGAGCTCAAAGAAATATTTGGTGATAAAGATTTACCACAATTGTTAAGGGATAGCAGTAATTTGGGCTACATCCAAGCCCCTTCATTAAATCATGCGGTAACTGCTTCTATCTTAAGAAATGCCTATCTGGCGCGTGCCGATAAGGACAATCCCGACCTGTATAATATAAATCTCTCCTCCAGTAGGGTACGAAAAGCCCTGGCCGTTATCGAAGGTATTCAAAGCGGGCAAAATCTCGCGGCGGTACTTGGGTATCAGTTTGAGCGATTTATGCATGATAGCACTAGTGCAGAAGTAGACTATTTGATATTCCCCCTTAGGCGACAGTTCCCGCTGGTCAGTGATCAAATGGCCTCTACACAGTCTGGGGATGCGGATTATACTACAGCCCCAATTGAGGCTTTGGAGGCACGAAACGTGATCCATGGTTCTGATCTGATCGATTTTGTTAACCAGCGAATAGGGTCCAATGGGGAACCTGATTATCTGGATGATTTTGACCTGCAGGGTTTAAACAATTCGGAGAAAGCCATTTTGGTCAGCGCCATAGATCATATTCGGGATACCAATGATGCGGTAGCGGATTTAGGGCTTGCAGAAAGTATTCATCAGATAGTACAAGGCAATATCGATCGCGCCGCCGGGACCCTTGATACTTATAGCAAAGGGAATCACCCCCAAGTCCCCGATGTGATCCAAACCCCTCGAAGCGGCGTTAATCTCACTCACCGCGTGGGCATTCAATTCAACCCAAAGGCTGCTCCTGGGGCTACCCCAAGAGCGAAAGGCGAACCTGCAATCAATGAGTTCCTCGCCGCTACCTTGCCGAAAGCCCAGGACATTATCTGCAAAGTAAACATTACCAATGATGATCTAGGTCTTGATGATACCATGAAGGTCACCATGCAATCCTTAGGACTCTCCCCTATTGATTTATTGTATATGATATCCGATGAATCCGAGCAGGCGATGACCCTACTTGATGATTTGATTGTCACCTTGGTTCAAGAAAATTACGTTGTTGATCCCCTGACGGGTAGCAAGCTCCGTGCTGACGCTACTATTAAGATTATTTACTATGTACGTCAGAAAGATAGCGAAACCGAGGTGTCAGTATTTGAGCTGATCCCATTGGTACGTCATATGCGGGCTATATTGCTTAGATCGCGACCCCTTCGACCTTCGGATATATCCCTGCCCAATGAAACGGCTGAAAAGGTGGACAGCGTCATGACCCTTGATCTAACGCGTGTTTCCGGAGCGTATACCAGCTTAAAGAACATCTATGATCCCAATGGGGCAAATATAGCTGGGGATCCTCTTTTGAAACTGGAGGGTGACCTAAAAAAACTCCTGGATGCCGGGCAAATCGGACCCATAGTTCTCAGCGCAGAGGCGCTTTCCCAAGAACTTATACCTGTACTGAAAGGTCTGTCTTTATATGGCCTTCCCCAAACGGGGATGGGCTTTATCTATAGTTGGAAAAAAGGCCAGATGGAAAGTCTGATCGCCCTAGCTAAAGAGATTAAGTTGCGCTTTGATGGGAAATTGCTGGAATATGATGCCCTCATTGCCCAATTAAACCCTGGATTGTCCCAAGCAGGGCGAATGATGATTTTGGCCAAAGCGGAACTAAAGATATCCACCGCAGCCATCATCGATCCTGATCCTGCCACTTTTGAAAACCAGGTAACGGTGGTAAAAAAAGGATTGTTTGATACTGCTAAGCGAAAGATTGGCGATTTCCTGGCAGCCCATCACCAAAGTGTATCGGAGGCTTTAACGGCTTTTGATAGTGACGTTCTGACCAATTTCGATAAGTTCGATCGCGAGGTACCCTCAATGGAGGATATTCAAAAGGCCTTTGCCATCTTCACCCAAGATCTCCATACCCGGGTAGGGCTCCTAAAAAAAGAACTGGATAAGCGCTATGCAGCCTATGATGACCTGCTCACCCAACACAACACAGCGGTCGCCTCTGATGTACGGGTGGAGCTGGTGCAAGCCATGGGAAAAACCTTGTTTAGTGAGGATTTTATGATGATCCCATCTTTTGAGATGCTGACCGCTCACCAAGAAGAGTGGACCAAAGCGCTCCAGCATAAGGATGAACTGCTGGACTATTTAATCAATGTGGAGGGTAACCCGCTTCCTGTGGATGATTGGCTCTATGGGGTGTCCAAAGTCCGCGAAAAGATGGGGCATCTAGAGCAGAGTATTTTGCTCTCCGAAGCTTTTAGGGACATTTCCGTGGTGCTGACCCCAGCGCAGTTTCCCGACCTAGAGCCCTACGGATGGCTCGCCATGGAATTTGGCCATGCCGATCCAGTCAAAAAGCAAGAGATGGTCAAAAATTTTAGGGAGCATGACCATCTTTTATATACCGCCTATTATCACTCGGCCTATGACGCTGGTCAAAAACAATGTGGGGTTCTAATCGATGAGTGGACCGAGGTAATCCCCACGGAAGAAGAAACGGCAGGAACGGCGTTTCATTATGATCGGCCTAACTCGGAAGCGCCGCAAAGCATGCTGCTTGTCTGTTCCCCTCAGGTAGAGAAAAACTGGCAGTGGGACGATTTATTGGCGGCACTCAATGAGACGCTGCAAGAAGCTAAACTGCGGGGCGTTGAGCCTGAGCAGATGGATAAAACGGGTTTTGCCTCGTTTTTACCTGCTACCCTTTCCGCTTTTACAACATTTCCTGTGACGGCGATTGCCAATTATGCTACCAGCTCCTATGCCTATGTAAACCTTGTAACGCAACAGAACAATGAGTAACGGTACCTTACTGGCCCAGCTATGGGCTCAACCTCTGGAACTGGGCATTCCCACTGTTACAATGTGGAATCGCATTGAGGGACGCCCGCGCAAAGATGATTTTGACCGCGCCCTAAAAGCAGAAATTCGCGATGCGCTATGGATGCTGACCAAACAATGGCAAATGGGAGAGTTTAAAGGCGATGATGCGGGCTCGCCCATCATGGCAAAGGCTCTAATCGACAAACGCAAACTGGATAAATACCAGCTGGCCGATTTTAAGGCCCAAGCTTATCATAACAACATACCCCTAGAAGGTCTGGTAGAGCAGATGCCTATCCCCTTTGTGATGGAAAACAAGGTGGTTTCCCTAAACCTGCGACTCATGATGGGCCGTCATTGGCTGAAAATGATCAAAGCAGATGCTGCGCTGAGCAAAAAGTATATTAAGGAATATCCTATCGTAGCACCTGCCAATCCTAACTCCGAAGCCGATGATAAGGTATTGTCACACCCAGAAGTATGGCAAAAATTTGCCGCCGTGGAAAATCGAAAAATGGATGGGTACACCCTCTATCTGTTTCTAAAAAACGGAGGTACTCAATCGGCTGGGTTTAATGATGCCGCTCAAATTGCCGCTCATGGTAAGATATTTACCGATTGGTTTGATGAATTCTTTATTCAACCTGAAAAAGGTGATGAGCATGCTTATCTCCCCTCCCGTCTGGAATATCAGTTCAAGGTGTCCACCACCGAAAATGGCAGGGATAAAGTATATGAAGCCGAGGAGTATTATTCTGGCAAACTCGACTGGTTTAACCTATCGATCAATGAGAAAGGCAAAATGGGCAATACCGGTGTTCCACCAAAAATTAAACATCGGATACCAGAGCGAAATAAAAACATCTTTTCATTTATTCCCACCAACATTGATTACGAAGGCATGCCCGATACGCGATGGTGGAAATTCGAAGACCGCAATACCTATTTGGGTGATATAAAGACCGACACTACCGACATCTCCAAACTGCTGTTTATGGAGTTTACCCTTTTGTACGCCAACGATTGGTTCTTGCTTCCCCAAGAGCTTGCCGCTGGTACTATTACAAAATTAAAAGGATTGTCGGTCACGAACTGTTTTGGAGAACGTACTTGGATTGAACCTACAGGTAAAGGTAAGGACGATGATTGGCAACGCTGGACGATGTTTACTATTGACAAAAAAGGAAAAGATCTTAAAGAGGCCGATCATAGTTTGGTGATGCTACCCACGGTAGAAAAAATCCAAGAAGGACCTGTTCTGGAGAAAGTCGCTATCATTCGCGATGAAATGGCCAATATGGTCTGGGCCATTGAACTGGAAGTGCCTTCGGCCACAGGAGAGCCCATAAAAGGAGCCGAGGCGGCTCGAGAACTGGTAGGTTTTTATGAAAGACTATATAAAGATCAGGTAGTGGCCCCAGCAGCTGTGGAAGTAGACGCTGGGATACGATATGAAATCATGAACCATGTCCCGGAGAACTGGATTCCTTTTATCCCCGTTAAAGTGGAAGGTAGCAATCGGCAAATCCAGCTCCGCCGCGCGTCCATGCCCAGGATTATTCCAGGTATGGGCCCTAACCCGCCCGTAAAACCGCGCACCTTCTTACTGCGGTTTGGTTTGGACGGAGCCAAAGCGCCGTATTATATCCACGAGGAAGAAGTGCCCAGAGCGGGTATTCACGTGTTTAAGAATTATCAGCGCACCCGATGGTATGGTGGCAAGGTATTTAACTGGCTTGGCATTCGAAAAACCACAGGTCGCGGGGAAGGTAGCAGTGGTCTATCGTTCGACAGAATTGTTGAAAAATAGAGCTGATATTTAATAATCGATCTCCGACCTTACTTATATATTTTTGGGATATTGAAAAGACACTTCAAAAGCCTGTGGTTAAAAATCACTTTTCCGGTGGGCACAATTTTTTAGAAAGACTGGGAAGCCCTCAGATATTGGGTTTTTCAAGGGTTGGTTCCAGTCTCTCCGAGACCACATCCGCATTGGCCCTCCAAAGCTTGAGCGCAGCGAAAGCGAAGGAGAGCTTTTTGGTTCCAATCGATACTTCGAGCTCCTTTAGGTAAACTCTCATCCATGGTCAGGAGAATTTCCACCTGTTATTAAGAAGACATTCACCCATTATAGGGAACACTTTTGGCGATTATCAAAAAGCCCTTATACGGAACTTTTAAAAAATCCTGCACAATACGGCACGGACAAGGTTCAAGCCAGCAACCCCCACCCAGGTTTTATTGCCCCGCCGAGATTCCATATCTTAGTGGGACCGTGCCGATCGCTATCCGGGACAACCTTTTGGATGCAGGGTGACGGAATTTTTAATACCATTGATCAACAACAGCTATGGAATTTGAACTGAACAAGGCCATCCCGATCCTCGAGCGCACGCCCTCCGTCCTTAACGGTCTGTTACGGAACCTCCCCAAAGAATGGACCCATGGGAACGAGGGACCGGATACCTGGAGCCCTTTCGACGTTGTCGGGCATTTGATCCACGGCGAGCGTACCGATTGGATGGTGCGGGCGGAGATAATCTTGGGGAACGCCCCCGACAAGACCTTCGACCCCTACGACCGCTTTGCGCAGTTCAAAAACTCCAAGGGCAAAACCCTGGAGGCACTGCTCGAGGAGTTCGACACGCTCCGGGGAGACAACATCAGGACCTTAAGGTCCAAAAACCTCTCTACGGTGGATCTGGGCCGAAAGGGGATCCATCCGGAACTGGGGGAGGTCAACCTGGGCCAACTTTTATCGGCATGGGTGGTCCACGACCTTGGACATATCGCCCAGGTCTCCAGGGTAATGGCCAAGCAGTACGCGAACGAGGTGGGCCCATGGCCCCGGTACCTGACCATATTGAACCATACGCCCAGGGAATGAGCCCCGGGCAAGGGAAAGTACGGACCAACCACTGTGCTTGCCGGGGAAAAGAATCTGAAAAACACCGGAATGGCAAAAACAAGAATATCTGACCGTTATCTGGTCGCAGCGGCCCTCCTTTTTCTGCTGCTGTGCGGTCTTATCGGTCTCATTGGCCAGAAGGATACGGGACCAGGATACGCGCTGGCGGCCCCCACCGATCCCTTGGAAAGGGAAACGGACGGCCTGCGCATGGCATACCTCGGAAATATGGGCATTCTGGTGGCGGGCAGTGGCAGTACCCTGTTGATAGACGGACTGCACAAAAAATATGGCCCGGCCTATTCCTTTCCCCTGGAAAGCACGGTGGACCAGGTGATCGACGGGGAATACCAAGATTTCGGAAAGCCCGCCATCGCCCTGGTGACCCATCACCATAAAGACCATTTTGACCCGGGGTACCACAAAAGGTTCTTGCTCGGGAACCCGGGATCGATCGTCATTGGCCCACAACAGGTCTGCGACCAAATTCGTGAGGAATGGGATAGCGACACCCTGGAATTGGGCAGTGCCCTAAAACAGGCACCGTACCGTTCAAAAACCTACGAAGCGGTGCACCACGGCCTGAGGGTACGGGCGTTCAAATGCCCCCATGTCAACCCCAGCCGGCATGCCGCCGTTCAGAACTTGGGCTATCTGATAGACATCGACCAGTATACATTGCTCCACCTGGGGGACACCAACTGGGACGTGGCCGAACCCGTGCTCCGGGAGAAGAACATATCCGATGCCTCGCTGGACATCGCCATATTGCCGTATTGGATGCTACTGGAAGAGCGTTCCGTGGAGAAAGTGAGGAACCTGATCGCGGCAAAACGGATCGTGGCCACCCATGTCCCGCCCGATATGGGCATGGAGGAATACCGGGCCTTGAAAAAAAGGCATCCCCGGATGACCGTGTTCACCAAATTGGACGAACGCTTGGAATATAGGTGAGGTAGGCCTGGGCGAGATTCCATGTGATGGGTCAACGCCCGACAGCAGATCGGTTTCCCGAGATCCTGTGGTAATCTTACCGCAAATGGGAAATGGCACATTTAGCAGATTGCCGTTTCCAGATATTCAAAGCCCTTAACATGGCCCTTTCCGGCATGGATCGTGGAGCCTTCACCCCCTTTTAATTGCCTTCCGATAAAAGAAGTATTTATACCCTTTTTTCAATTTAAGGTAAAACTACTCTTTTCTGTTTGCGGTGTCCTACGGATATTTGGGTAGATAGGAAGAACTATGATTGCCCACGCACTGGACTTTATAACGCAACAGTTGGAGGATTTCTTCAAGAGAAAGACATTGGTGCGCGATTCATTCATCAAACTTTCGGGTCTGGTCACCCCAGAAGGGGGCATCTCCGTGACGGCGGCGAACACCTTGGTCATTTCGGTGGTGAACATAGCGGAGGAAAGTAGTATTGCCAACCGGCCCCGTGTTACAGAACATGGCGGGGCGCTTCTAAAACGGCCCGTACCGATATACCTCAATGTGTACATTTTAATTTCCGCGCTCTTTAAGGAAGATCAGTACGAGGAAGGGTTGCATTGGCTGTCACTGGCCATCAATTTTTTTCAACAGCACGCTTGTTTCAATGCGGCACAGGTTCAAATGCCCCAGGGCATCGACAAACTGAGTTTTGAATTGGTAAACCTGGATATTGACAATATGGGCCGGTTTTGGGGAGCATTGGGGGCAAGGTACCAGCCATCGGTGATCTATAAAATGCGAATGCTCACCATAAACGAAAATACCATGGAAGCGGTTTTACCGAAAATTAGGGAATCAATTGTCACAGCAACCCATCAATGAAAACTATTTTTTCCATAGCGCTGGAACACGAATATGACCGGGGAAATGCCCTTCACCTGGCCATTAGGCCGGCGATTTCCAACGAGGCCTTTCTGAAGAACGACCGGCTGTTGTTCAAGGGCCGACCAGGGCATATGGAATGCTTTATAGAACCGGACGAAGCCTTAAAAAGGGAAGTAAGTGAATTGTACCTATGGGTGGTATGCCTAGATGATGCGTTTTACCAATACACGGTGCACCCAAAAGGTGTAACCTTCTCCAGGCCCTTTTTTTACTGGTCCAACCGGGCAGATGGCCCAGAAGAATTGGAGGCTTCCACAATTGACGAATACATCCGGAAAAAAAAGCGGGAGGACAAGAACATTGTTTCCATAAGCTCGCTCGCGGGCCCTGCTCCCAAAAATGCGATAGGGTGCATCGGGATGACCATGGACAAACTGGGCAGCGGCGAAAAATTCACCATTGGTTTTAAAGTCCGGGAGAGCCTCTGGCACTACCATATTTTTCCCAAGGCCGAACAGGCCACATGGAACTATAAAATCGAGGATCAAGGACAGGAATGGCAGTTCGAACCGGCCGGCACGGGCGAGCATGGCACATTTGCCTTTCGGTCCACCACTCCGATCCCCTATTCGAGAAGAGCAACGGATCGTTTAAAATTGGTGTGGGGCACCAGTGGGCCATCCCAGTTTCCACGGGAACAACAGATGACATTGCCCTTTGCAGATTATGGGCACCAGATGATGGAAAAAAAGAACAAAGACAGTAAGGAGGTCGTAGCGTATACACCTGTTTATGTACATATCTAATCTATAAACCAATAAAATAAAAAATCATGGGGGTACCGACAACACTTAAAACACCTGGTGTTTACATTGACGAGAAAAACGCATTCCCAAATTCGGTAGTGGCCGTAGAAACCGCCGTTCCGGCCTTTCTGGGATACACGGAACAGGCAGAATTTGGAGGCCAATCCTTAAAAAACAAGCCGGTTCGCATAGAATCCTTCATGGAGTTCGAGTTGTTCTTTGGAAAAGGGTTTAAGACCACTTATGACCTAAAGGAAGTGGAACCTGAGGAGCAGCCGAAAAACTACGATTTTAAGATAAAGGACAGTGCTTTTGCCATTGAGGAAGTGGCGGGTACAAAATTCAATCTATACGATTCCCTAAAATTCTTTTATCAGAATGGGGGCGGAAGCTGCTTTGTAATTTCCGTCGGGTCCTATTCCGATACCGGAAAGGATCAACCATTTACATCGACCACCCCTTTTATGGATGGCATAGATCTGCTCAAAAAGGAAACCGAACCTACGATGATCGTAATTCCGGATGCCGTTTTATTCGACCCGGATGATTGCTATAGCCTGCAGGTACAGATGTTGAAGCATTGTGGGGAACAAATGAACAGGGTTGCCATCCTTGATATTTATAACGGTCATATGGGACTGGACAATCCGCTCTATAACCCGATCGATGAGTTTAGGGATCAGGTGGCCTCGAATTCCTTGGACTATGGCGCGGCATATTATCCATGGCTGCATACCACCATTGTACAGGCTTCCGAGGTGAACCACAAAAATTTGAGCGACGACGGCCTTGAGAAGTTGACCGCTATTTGCACGGAGGCCATCGGCAACCTAAAACCGGAAAAGAGGGCCGCCCTCACAAATTATGTGCAGCTGTTGAGTTCGCATCCGCAAACCATCGCGATGCGGAATGTTCAGGCTGAAATCAATAAGGATCCGAACAGCAAAGTGCTGGCATTGACCGACTTGATAATAAGTAGGATCAAGGCCGAAAACGATCTGAACGAGGCACTTGGGAACACAACGCCGGCAAAGGGGACAGAAACAAGAAAAGCGGGCGCAAAATTGGCTGAGGCCAAGAGTGGTTATGAAGGATTTTTAAAGGATTCAAAAAATATCCCGGACGATATAAAAGATTCTGTAAAGAAGATCACCGATGCCATAGGAGGATTGGAAACCGAACTAACGGCGGCCAAGGACGATCCCGACAAAAGAAAAAAAGCACTGGATAAGATCTATGACGATGGTGCGAAAAAATTCAAAGCCCCTATCCTGTCCGAATTGGAGGGTGCGAATACCAACTTGCAAAAGTTAAATTCCGATCTGGAGTCCGCTACCAAGGACCGGGAGACCTATTACGATTCTTTGGCCGCCGATCCAAAATCTTTCGGGGAAACGGCAAAATTCGAATTGTCCGATGCACAAGATGGGTTGGCGAGGGCAAAAGCCGCCATGGCAGAGGCAAAGGACCTGCCGGAAGATGAGGGCGATAGTACGGATAAGGCGAAGGCGGTCGAGGCCGCCCAAGCCAACATCGATGCGTCCAATGACGCCATGGTCAAGGCAAAGGACAAGTTGAACATCGCAAAGGGTTCACCAGATCCTGCCACGGTCAATAATGCGCTGGGCATTGCCATCCCCGAATATAAGTTGGTCATAGAGCAAATCCTGAAGAAAAAAAACCTCCTGCCACCCTCCGCGGCGATGGCCGGCATCTATTCCCTGGTAGATTCGGAACGGGGCGTTTGGAAAGCGCCCGCCAATGTTGCGGTGAGCAGTGTGGTCGCTCCGGCGGTATTGATAGATTATGAGCAACAGGAAGACTTAAATGCCCCCTTACAGGGCAAAGCTGTTTGCGCCATCCGCCCGTTCATCGGAATCGGGACCATGGTTTGGGGCGCCCGTACCTTGGATGCCAACAGCCTGGACTGGCGCTACATGAACGTGAGGCGTACCATAATCATGCTGGAGCAGTCCATAAAGTTCGCTGCAAAGGCCTATGTGTTCGAGCCCAATGTTAAAAATACCTGGGTGTCCATAGAATCCATGATTTCCAATTTTTTGACCAATTTATGGAAACAGGGCGCCTTGGCCGGTGCAGTGCCCGCCGATGCGTTCAGTGTCACCGTTGGCCTGGGAACGACCATGACCTCCAATGATATCCTGGAAGGCAGAATGAACATTGAAGTAAGGGTGGCCATATCCCATCCCGCCGAATTTATCGTGATCACCTTTCAGCAGCAGCAGCAAAAATCATAAGTTCAAAATCAAAACAGTAATTATCTAAAAATATAAATCATGGCAGACGACGGATCAAAACAAAGCGAAAAAGTATGGCCCATATCAAAGTTCTACTTTACGGTCGATTTGGGAGGGGGCATGAAAAATGCATCCTTTCAGGAGGTTTCAGGCTTGGATATTGAATCACAGATCATCGAATACAGGCATGGCGATAGTCCTACCTTTTCCACCATTAAAATGCCGGGCATTGTAAAATCCAGCAATGTTACCTTGAAAAAAGGTGTTTTGATAAAGGACAACCAATTCTACGATTGGTACTCCACCATAAAAATGAACACGGTGAAACGGGTCACGGTTACCATAAAGCTTTTGGACGAGGGCGGCAATCCCACCATGACCTGGACCTTGCAAAATGCATGGCCCACAAAGGTAACGGGCACCGATCTAAAATCCGATGGTAACGAAGTGGCCATAGAGACCGTGGAAATTGCGCACGAAGGTCTAGTGATCGCGAACAAATAATACGATATGTGGATATCGAAAACAGTGTACCCTTCCCCAGGTTTCTATTTTGAGGTGAAATTGGGAAATGAGACCTATAGCTTTAAGGAAGTATCGGGAATTGCATCGGAGATTACCACCGAGGAAATCGCCGAAGGTGGGGAAAACCGCTTTAAATACAAGGTGCCATCGGGGATTAAGTATAACAATCTGGAATTGAAGAGGGGGCTGGTGCCGAAGGGGTCGAATTTGTTCACATGGATCAACAATACCCTGCAGCAGGGGTTCTCCAAGCCGATCAAACCGAAGGAACTGGAGGTTTCATTGCTAAATGAGGACGGGAAAAAGACATTGACCTGGAATTTCTCCGGTACCTGGCCGGTAGGTTGGAACAGTTCTTCCCTAAATTCCATGAGCAACGAGGTATTGATAGAGTCCATCAGCCTGTCCTACAATTTTTTTACAAGCAATATCATAAAATAAGATGACCGTAATAATCAAAGAACTGGTGGTAAGGACCGGGGTGGTGGAAAACCTTGATAAGCAACCAGGGCTCGATGCCCTCAAGTTGAAGAATGATATCATAAAAGACTGCTTGCAGGAGCTGAAAAAAAAGGCCAGGTACAAGGCGGAGCGCTAACATATTGGTATGGGAAAACTGAACAAATTAAAGATTTACGCCTATGCCGATGACAGCTTTAATTCGGAGGTGGGGAATTATGAACTGAACATTAACCCTGAAAGCTATACCTATAACCACGCGGTGAAGTTCTCGGATGCCAAGAATGTAGCCGAAGGGGCCGGGAATCCGGGGAAATTCAATACCATGGATACGGAAACCGTGGGATTTACCATTTATTTTGATACCACGGGAATCATTGCATCCAAGGGCAGTGTCAACGACCAACTCCATAAATTCAAAAAACTGGTTTATCAGTACAATGGTCAAAAACATCGCACCAATTATATAAAATTGTCATGGGGAACGCTACTTTTCTATTGTTATTTGACCCGCCTTGACGTTACCTATACACTTTTTAAAAGCAATGGAGACCCTTTGAGGGCCAAGGCCGATGTTAGTTTTTCGGGCTTTTCCAATCCCAAACTTTTGGCCGCCATGGCCAGGAAGGCATCACCCGATGTCAACCATTTGAAAACATTTTCGAGCCACGACTCCCTGCCCTTGTTCTGTAGGGATGTTTATAACGATATCGCTCTATATATGGAGGTGGCCGATGCAAACGGCCTGGATTCCTTTCGAAAGATTCCACTGGGGACCCAATTGGTCTTTCCCCCCTTAAAAAAATGATCTTATGGCCGTAGCAACCTCAACAGATTTGTTGTCCGTACAATTGTCCATTAATGGCAAAACGAGCAATGCGGTCATCACTAAGGTCGAGGTGGTAAAAAGTATCAACAAAATTGCCAAGGCCAGTTTGTCCCTTCAGGATGGAAGTAAGGCCGCGGAGGACTTTAAATTAAGTGATTCTTCTGATTTTGTTCCCGGTAATACGATCGAGATCAAGGCGGGTTTTCATTCAAATGAAAAAGCGATTTTTAAAGGTATTATCATGAGTCAGGCCATTTCCATCGATGCCTACGAGGGCCCTTCTCTTCTCGTGGAGTGCAAAGATGAAGGGGTGGCTACCACACTGGCACGTAAAAATGCGTATTTTCTTGATAGTACGGACAGTGCCATTATGAACAAAATATTGAGAAATTATGGCTTTTCAAAACTCGTGGAGAATACCTCCATACAATATGAGGAAGTAATCCAGTACGGAACGACCGACTGGGATTTTTTGATGACCAGGGCAGAAATCAATGGGTTGGTGGCCCTCACCGATGATGGGACCATGAGCTTCAAAAAACCGGCTTTGGACAGCTCCCCGGTCTTTACCTTGAACTATGGGGACAATATCATTGAGATGAACTTGTCCATTGGCGGTGAAGAACAACTGATGTCGGTGGATGCCGTGGCGTGGGACGCCTCCGGACAAGCGCTTGTCCAGGGCAGGTCAAAGGAACCGAACGTTAACGAAGAGGGGAGTTTAACAGGTAAGAAACTGGCCGATGTCATGGAGGCGAGCGATCTCTTGCAATCTCCTGTTCCTTTGGAAAAAGAGGCGTTGGACACCTGGGCCAGTGCACAATTGCTGAAATCCCGTTTATCGCGATTTCGGGGAACCATTCTTTGCGAGGGCAATGTGGACATTAAACCCAATACCTTGGTAAAGATACAGGGGGTTGGCCAGAAAGTAAATGGAAATGCCTATGTGTCCGGGGTACGTCACAACTTGGAAGAGGGTCGCTGGTTCACGGAGATTACGGTGGGCCTGCAAAAAGATTGGTTTGTTCAAGAGGTGTCCGTTAACCCCTTAAAAGCGGCCGGCCGACTACCGGCCATGAACGGTCTGCATATAGGTGTTGTAAAAAAAACGCATGAAGATCCGGCTTCTGAATTCCGTGTCCTGGTTACCCTGCCCCTCATTCAAAGCTCCGATGATGGCATCTGGGCCAGGCTGAGTACGTTTTACGCGTCCAACGGCTTTGGAAATTTTTTCTATCCGGAAGTTGGGGATGAGGTGATACTTGGGTTTTTGGACGATAATCCGTCAGCTCCCATTATTTTGGGGAGCGTGTACAGTAAAACCAACGCGCCCTCATTGGTTCCCGACGAGAAGAACACACGTAAGGCAATCGTAACACGTACCAAAATGACCCTTGACTTTGATGAAGAGAACAAGGTAATAACTATCCAGACCCCCGGTAAGAACCTAATAACCATTAGTGATGAGTCCAAGGCCATTACCCTTACGGACCAAAACAACAATATGGTCCAGCTCAACGAAAGCGGAATAACCTTGGACAGTAAAAAAGATATCATCATAAAGGCCGCAAACGACATTTCCATATCCGGGACAAACATTGATGTAAAAGCATCGGGCAATCTAGATATGTCCGCCAATAATACCACAACAAAGGCGCAAATGGCGTTCTCTGCACAAGGAGGATCCACGGCCGATCTAAAAGCATCGGGCAATATTACCATCAAAGGGGCCATGGTAGCTATAAACTAGCATACCGGTATGCCCAAAGTAGTATCGTTGACCATGAACCTCACTTAAAACAGGACCCTTGGGCGCAAAATTCAGTACATAAACTAACGACCGCTCTTTTTTATGGATTAAAAACAGGTAGTTCCACGCTTTTTTGTGCCTTGGTCAATTTTTATCTTCAACATTATTAAATAAACACCACAATGAGGACATGGTGGTACAAAGCCATTGGCAATGGATGAGATAAGGCAAAATACATTTCTTGGGACAGGATGGGCATTTCCACCAACTTTTAATTTTTTTACGAAAAGGGCAAAAATGGTTTCGGCCGAGGAAGATATCAGGGAGAGCTTGGTCATTTTGCTTTCAACCATGAAAAATGAGCGCGTTATGCTGCCCGACTATGGTTGTGATCTCTTAAAACTCCTTTTCGAACAAATGGACAACTCCCTGTATTATTATATTGTCGATATCATTAAAAAGGCAATCCTTCTCGATGAACCAAGAGTCGATGTGGAGCATGTTGATCTGGAAATGGAACAAGAGAAAGTTTTGATTTCTGTGGAATACGTAATACGAAGCACCAATACCCGTCACAACCTGGTCTATCCATTTTTTATCGATCAGGGAACGAATATTGATCGCCATGACAGAGTTTATGGATAATATTGACCGGCCCAGTACCATGGAAACCATTCAACCTGAATTTCTTAAAGTCGATAATAGGTCCCTACAAGAGTTGTTACAGGAATTCGCGGCCTATGCCAAACAGATTCCGTTTGAGGACGAACTTGGAAACACCCTGGGGAATTGGGACGAGATGTACACCGGGCACATGCTGTTTCTTTGGGCTGAAATCTCATGTCTTGACATTGCTACCCTAGACCAGAGGAAGATGGGGATTTTGGAATTGTGGTTGCTGGACGGCGAAACACGTGCTATGGACTTTCTTCTCGAAGTACTCGATATTTTAAGGGAATTGTACGACAAGGCCGGCCATGTGGACGCGGAATGGGTCATGGATGAAATTACCGCGGTAATCAGGGATTCACTTTATGACCATGTAAGCCATATATTAAAACACATTGAAAAAACAGGGCGCTTGGACCTACATTCTTGGATGGATTGGGCCCAAAGCATGCAGTTTGTCACTTCTGACCAGGCCGTCAGCGGGAATACCTGGAATAAAAAAAACACATTCAGGGAAGCCGTGAACGATGGACTCAATTGTTTGTTCATTCTTCAAAACAAGATAGGTGGCAGTGAATTTGAAGAAAGTCTTTATAGTGGAGAACATCCCGCACACCTGGGTTTGCTGTTTGGCTTTCTGAAAAGTTATCAGGCAATACAGATGCAACTGAACAAGCTCCCAAAGCGACATATCGATTTCTATTATAAAACTATTCTGAAGCAATCCCCGCTATCTCCAAAGCCAGATCTTGCGCACCTTTTCTTTACATTGGTCCCGGGTAGGCAACAGGCCGTTATCGACAAGGGGGTATCTTTTTTTGCTGGATTGGATGCCGATGGCGATGACATGATTTTTAAAACCAAAGCGCCCGTTGTGTTGACGTCGGCCAAGATAACCGAATTGCGGACGCTGCTTTTTGACAAGAACAAGGATGTCCGGCCATTGCACCGGGCGGCGATGATCACCGGCGCGTTCATGGATATCATTCCCATAACGTCCATCGATAAAACACTGGAAAACCACAAAGCATGGGCTTTATGCGGAGAACCCCAACACTATCACGAAAAAAAGAAATTGCCCGAGATCGGTTGGGCAATTGCCTCTCCAATATTTAATTTAAGTAGTGGAGAAAGAACACTGGAACTGTCTTTTAGAATGACCAAGGAGAGCATTGAAAAATCTCCGGACATGAGCAAACTTTCACAGGACCCTGAAAATGATTTGAACAATGTTAGTAGGGATGAAATGCTGAATCGTTTCTTGAACAATGCCCTGGAAATACAAATTACAACGAAGAAGGGTTGGTTGACGGTCGACGATTATGCCATCATTTTTACGGAGATTGCGGGTGATAAGAAAAAGCCATTTAAGATTAATTTTTCCCTGTCGCCCCAAATGCCCGCTTGGGTTCCGTACAATGTGAGCGTTCATGGCCCGGATTTTACAACGGAACTACCATTGATCCGTTTTAAGTTAAAACAAGAAACTGTTTATTACCCCTATTCCTTATTGAAGGAATTGAAAATAGAGGCATTGGATATCAAGCTCATCGTAAATGGGTTCAGCGACCTCATAATCTATAATAAACATGGCATGGTGGATACCACCAATCCATTTCCCATATTGGGTATGAATCCACTAATGGGGAATCTGTTCCATATTGGCGCGAGGGAGTGGCAACATAAAAATTTGACCCATTTGAAGTGCAACATCAATTGGATGGACTTGCCCAAACCCAATTTTGAAACATATTACAATTCCTATGGGCTGCATAAAATAACCGATGCCTCTTTCAAAATTGCGCTTGTTCAGGGTTCCAATGCCCAAAAAAGCCCCCAGAACCTTTTTGCCCTGGACGACGGTCGACTCGTTGGAAAGACCGTAATTAAAAACGATTTTGTACACAAGGCGGTCGATCAAAAAAAAACAAATGAAACTGCCCTTTTTGATCCAAAAAAAGTACCGACGGCCTTTGTTGGGATGGAACTACTGGCTCCGGAAGTGGGCTTTGGCAGTGCCATTTATTTGGAAGAAATGGCACGTTATGGTCAAAACATTATAAGTAAAGGAAAGAAAAAAGACGTTCCTCTCCCCCCCAAAAAACCATTTATACCGATTGCGGAGTCCATTGAAGTGGATTACGGGTCTTCGCACCACATCCCTTTTGAAAGTATTTCAAATATTCTGCAAACGGAACCTTTTGATTTTTTCCATATCCATCCCTATGGAACAACGAAAGAGGGAAATGAAAAGGACATACGCGAGAAAGGTCTTTTGCCAAATTATGATGCCAAGGGATACCTCTTTATCGGATTGGAACAGGCCAAACCGTTCACAGAAATTTCCATATTCCTAAAACTAATCCCATCAGAGGAACCCTTGAGGGAAGATATTAAACTTTCCATAGAATACCTTTCGGGAAGGGAGTGGTCGGATCTTGGAGAAAAGGTCATAGAAAATAGTACCATTGCAGGCCAGGAGACCGGTATAATAAGATTGTTTCTGCCCAGGGATTTGGAAAGCAACCACCCCCTTTTTGCAAAGAATAAGGATTGGATCCGTATTTCCGTGGACAGTGCCGCCTTGGATGCACTGGGAAAATGTGTGTACATCAATACCAACGTAGCAGTCGTGGAACGCACCCTAAAAGATGGGAATCAAATGACCAATAGCCTGCCGCCTCTGTCCATATCGGGACTAATGACAAAAAAGGCCTTTGTCCAGTCCGTGGTCCAACCCTTCTATTCGTACGGAGGTGCTCCCAAGGAGAAGGAGTCAAGGTTTTATTCGCGTATTGCCAATCGGCTGGGCCATAAGAACCGAATGGTCCGGGCTAGGGACTATGAGCGCATGATTTTGGAAAAATTTCCGGAAGTCAACTGGATAAAGGTACTCTCAGCCTCGAAATATGGCAATAGTCGGGGTGACGATAGGGTTGATCCGGGAACCATCAAGTTGATTGTCATGCCAAAAATTGAAATATCGAGTGATCGCAGTAGCTACCATGTTCCCAAGAACACCCAATTGAGAATTAAAGAATACGTTCAGGCCCATTGTGCGCCGGGGCTTTCCATATCCGTGGAGTCCCCTAATTATGAGGAGATTGAAGTGCGGTGCAGGCTGGAAAGAAAAAAGGAGCACCTGTTTATACCCTATGAAGAAATAGCGACGATAATCAAAAAGCAAATTGCACCGTGGTTGTACGATAAAAAAACGCGTTATCAGCATCTTCAAAGGAAGTTTAGCGTTGGAAACCTGGTGCATGCCCTGTGCCAGCATTCAAATGTCGGAGCCGTTTCATGGTGTCAGGTCGTTCATATTTCAAACAGGGGCAAAGGCCATGAATATTTCGATTCCTTTACGGGGACGGACATCATTAGACCTACCAATGGGAAAGCCATATTAATACCGGCAATTGAATTCAAAATTTATCAGTCCGGGGAGGAAAATGCCAATTATGGGAAGTTGTCCATTCAAAATATGGACATTGACCAAACCTTTATTTTACGAGCTGATAAAGGCGAAAAGAATCAGGAAGTTCCTTCCCACCTTGCCCCGAAATCCAAAAAATACGGTAAGCGTTATGTTCTCAATTTGAAAAATTTTAAACACTAAGTAGATGAATGCCAAGGATATGGAAGATATGGGGGAAAGACAAAGTCCCAAGCAACTCAATCGTGAAACTCTATATGAATTTTTTGAGAACGGGATGCGGCCCTCCGCCAACGATTTCAAGGATCTGATTTTTTCGACCATAAACAAAATAGATGACGGCATATCCAAATCTTTTAAGCACGGCCTAGAACTTTCGCCCCAGGGAAAGGATGGTGAACAGGTCATTAGTTTTTATGACCATATTGATGGTGGGGCCCCAACATGGACCATTGGTTTAAAAGGCCCAAAAGACCGTAAAAAACTCTTTATTAAATCTGGAAACAGCGAGGAGTTACTACTGACGCTGACACCGGAAGGCAAAATTGGAATTGGAAATGCCAAACCGGAAAGAACACTTGACATCAATGGTGATCTTGGCGTTAATGGAACAATTGATATGGCAGGACGGACCGGTACTTTTGCGCAGGGTACCATTAATGCGAACGGTACATGGCAAACCATTGCCAGTGGTTTAAAAGGATGTACCATGTTTGAAGTGGTGGCCCTGGCAAAAGGAAGACCGGGAATGGGCAATTATGCATTTCTTCATGCGATAGCGTCCAATGCTTTCAATGGTAGAAAAGGGAACTTCAGGTTCACGCGCAATCACTACGAATGGTGGAAATGGTGGAAACGCCTAGGTTTGAGATGGGTGGGTAGCAGCAGGAATTATAGTCTTCAAATGAAAACGTTTAGCAATTACGGGAGAGCTGCCAAAATAGAGTACCATATAACGCAGTTGTGGAAGGACAGGAAACCTAAAACTACTGCCGACGGGGAGGGTCACTAACTCCTGCGGGTGCGATTTCCTGTCTGGAAACTACCAAGAGGGTGAAATGGTATAGTCCAATAATTGCTTGTCTACATTGACAAGTTCGTGCATTAAAGCAAAAACAACAAGTCCCGCGGTGTTTTTGGTACCGGTTTTATCCAGTAAATGCTGGCGGTGCCCTTCAATGGTCCTAATACTCCTATCCGTTTTTTCGGCTACTTGTTGATTGGTATAACCGTGACAGATCAGTTTTAAAATTTCCAATTCCCGCTTGGTGATGCCTTCTGTATTTTTAAAGCGTGGCTTTTTGGGCATTTGCAAATTTTGAATTCGAAAAGCCTCCGCATACTCCTTGGTAAAGTATAATCCCTTATCATAAACCATATCAATGGCGAATATCAGTTCTTTTGGATTCGTATTTTTGGGCAAGAAGGCATTGATTCCCAAACGCACCATATAATTTATGAAACTCGGACTATAGTACGAGGACAGAATAATAATTTTACTTTCAGGATATTGACGTCTGATGATTTTGGTAGTTTCTATGCCGTCCAACGGTTTCATCTTCAAATCTAGAATCAATATATCTGGAAATTGACTTGCCGTCTCCAACTTGTCGAGAAGGTCTTGTCCACTTGGGAATGAATAGATTACCTTAAACTGTGAATAGGCATTTAGTAAATTTGAAATGCCCTCCCTGAACAGGGCTTCATCATCAATAATGGCAATGTAAACGGGTGACTGCATAGGTTTGGCATTTATTCGGTCAGCGGTACGGAAATAATGAACAAAGTACCTCCTCCCTTAGTTGGTTTGAATTTGTATTTGGCATTCAATTTTTTGGCTCTATATTGAATATTTTGCAGCCCCAGACCAGAACGGTGCTGGCTAAAGGCAAAACCTATTCCATTGTCCCGAACAGATAGATTAAGATGCTTTTTGGAATGGTGCAACCCGATCCACACATGGGTGGCATGGGCATGTTTTAAAATATTGTTCATGACCTCCTGAAAAATGCGAAACAAATGCAATCGACTTTGTTTCTCCATCACGGTAACAGGTCTGGGAAAGTAATGGACCTCAACGTCAAGAACCTGGTGTAGGGGTAAAATAAAGTCTTTCAGCGCATCGACAAAACTTATTTTTTCTATAAAGGGGGTGTGTAGCCCATGCGACATCGTACGGACAGTGAACATTACATTGTCCAGTAGTCCCAGTACCTCCGGTATGGCATGGGGACTATGGCCTAATTTGTAGCGAATGATCGACAGTTTGGAAGCGACATTGTCATGTAATTCCCCAGAGATCCGCCTGCGCTCGCGATCCGCAAACTTTATACCCCGTTGTACTGCCGATTCTGACTCTGTATTGTTTAATGGCACCCTTTACAAATGTATTTTGAACAGTTAATCGCTGTAATAAATGTGATGGTCTTTTTTGTATTAATTGAGCCAATTGTTTTTTAAATCATATGGGGGTGATTCAAAATACCAAGTAGTTCAATTGCTTATAAAACGGGGGAAGTCATACAAAATTTGCGAACGCAGAAACGAGGAATCCGATATTCCCGTATGCCCAGGTTCAATCTACTAAATATACATAAAATTTAACAAACTAAATCCTGTTTATTGCCGATATAATTACAGCATCATATGGTATGAATATTCTTTTAGGACTACAGGATACCATTCTTAAATTAAACACTATAAATAGTATATTGATAAGGATAACGATGGACAGTTTTCTCTGAGATTTCTGTCGCTGAAGTATATGGCACAAAGATTCCAGATTAAGGGAACTACTACAACAGCTGCGACCTATTGTCGATTTGAACAAAGCCATACGGTATTCCAAAAAAAAAGTAAGACGGAATCGATACTGTATAAGGGGATAAAAACTAAAAATAGGTAGTTATACGCTTTCCTGTTAGAGGGGCTCTTTATACTTTAACCCAACATATGAACTGCAAAGTGGACCTAAGACACAACCTTATTCTTTTTTGTTTGCTCCTTGGTATCCCGAGCGTCCGCAGCAGCGGTACCATGGAAATTAAGACCCTACCTGGCAGTACCGTATTTTTGGGCCCGTACTTCCAGGACACTGCGGATAATGCCACTTCCCCGTCTCCAAAGAAGGAAGGTGATTCGCAAACTGCCAAAGAGATTAAAAATGAAATAAATAAATATTTTATTGCCCTGGGAATGCTCTTTGATGGTTCCAAGGACTCTGAGGACAAATCCGAGGCTCATGGCAAAAACACCCATAAAACCGATAGCTCCGTTACGGTGGTCGATCGGAAAGAAGTGTTTGGCTTTCACCCCCATTGGCTAAATACCTACAGGGAGTACAACTATAAATTACTTACCTCAATATCCTATTTCTCATATGAACTGGACCCAAAAACGGGGTCCTATGAGACCATTTATGACTGGAGGACAACGCCGGTGGTGCCCATGGCGAAGGCCGATAGCTGTAAAGTGTATTTGACGGTCACCAATTTTACGGAGTATAAGAATAGATTGTTTTTAAAAAACCAAAAAGCACGGGAAAAGTCTATAGAAACGATCAGTGGCCTTTTGCTGGAACGTCGTGCCGATGGGGTAACCATAGATTTTGAAAATGTTCCCACGGATATGCGGTCTCAATTTACCGCATATATAACCAGAATGTCAGATGTTCTGGAGGAGCAGGATATGACGGTTACAATGACCTTGCCGCCCAATTACAGCAGTGCCTTTGATATTAAGGCGCTGAGACACAAGGTGGAATTCTTCGTGGTAATGGGCAAGAATTATTATGGGGATTGGAGTGAAGTTGCAGGTCCGGTATCCCCCTTGTACAGTGGGACAAAATGGGGGGAAGGCAGTTTGGCAAAATCCGTGACGGACTATATAGGCAAGGGGGTCCCGGAAAATAAAATGATCTTGTCGCTTCCTTATTATGGAAATAAGTGGGAATTAACAGATGACTCGCAACCCCCAAAACGTCATTTTTTCATAGAAAACTTAAAGTATCAAACTATAAAGAACAGGCATCCGGGACCGCCTAAATACGATACGGTGAGTGAGACCGCCTATCTGGATATCGTATCCAAAAAAGGGAAAAATATCCAGATTTGGTTTGATGATGCCAGGACCTTGGCAAAGAAATACGATTATATTAAGCAAAGAAAGCTTGCAGGTGTTGGAATATGGGCCCTGGGTTACGACAGCGGCTATCCGGAACTGTGGGGCGTTCTGGAGGAAAAGTTCGGGGGTAAAACCCAAAAGGCACCAAAGAATTGGACCATATTGTCGTTTCTCGACGATGTTAGGATGTTGAAGTCGTTAAAGGCGCTTCTTATCCTTGTGGTGTTCATTTTCCTGGCCGGCTTCTTCTTGTCCCTGCGAAATGGAGCTATTAGAGATCTTGTCTTGCAACATTTTTGGATCAAGGTCACCGTGTTGATCGGTATCCCTTTTTTGTTTTTGCTCCTGGTATTTTTCAAGCCCGACAGTACAAATGGAATTCTAATCTTTTTGGGCGTATTACTGGGCTATATTATTTACTATCTGTTTGACCGGACCGAGGAATTGGACAACAATATAAAACGAATTCCATGATAGATAATCTCCTCTTGTTTCTGAATTGGTTGAAGGCTGCTCTTGCAAAAGAGACGCTGTTCGCGCTGGTCTCCGTTCCGTTGGCCGTGTTCTTTTCATGGCTGGCGGATAAAGTGTTCAAAACGAAACTGGAACGTTTGGAGATTGAGGGGGAGGTGCGTTATTGGCTTTACCTGTTTTTTACCTTCTTTGTGATTATCTATGGTATACGCCTCGTGGAAATGGTCATTCATACGGTGGTACTTAAAAAAGACGTAAAAGAATAAGTATGGGACAACAAGTATGTATGGGGGCGATGATGCAATGCTCCTTTGGCGCGGCGCCCTCCAGTCTGATGGTGCTGCCCAAAAACGGGGTGACGAGCTCCTTTATGCCAGATGCCAATATTATGGATCAAATACCAATGGTCAATATTTTACCCTTTGGCATGTGCTCCTCCATTGCCAACCCAACGGTTGCAGCGGCCACCGCGGCCGCTTTTGGAGTGCTCACCCCAATGCCCTGTGTTCCCGTTATCCCGGGACCTTGGACCCCGGGGAATCCCACGGTACTTATCGGTAATTTTCCAATTATCAATAATACCTCCCAATGTTTTTGCGCTTTTGCGGGGGTCATTTCCTTTACCAACGCCGGACAGCAAACGGTGCAAGATTAGAGTGGTTTGGGCTTGCATACGCCAGAAATTGGACAAGGTCGGAAGTCAGGGTTTCAAACCACCCAATTGCGAAGCCGTACTAAAATATGATTCGTTTACCAAAAGATGAACTGAAAGGATAGGTCGACGGACCAAAAATGTAGTAATGTCAACGCAACGGACCTTTGTCCAAACCGTTATTGTATAGCCATGAAAAAATCGATTCCCATACTACTTTTTGTTTGTACGTTCCAAGTGCTGTATTCACAATGTGATAGCCTATCCATAAAGTGGAGCTACGATGAATTTGACCAATCGATTCTGAATACATCAAAAATCGTTCTCAAAAATGATGAGGTTGTAGATTTCGAAATAGGGATTTCGTACCATAGTTCACGCTTAAAGGGGAATCGAGGGTTCACGGCGGGGATTATTGAAATAAGGGCAAGATTGCTAAATGGCGGGGATATCCCTAAACTGGTTGGTGACAAGCCTTATGTTCATTTTCTTTTCAAAGACGGAACCTCTAAGAAGTTATATGGGGGACCACATATCGGACCTATTTTTGTCAGCCGGATCTGGTTAAAATCCTTTGATGGAAAATCGAGGGAAAGATTGAGTATTTTGTCCGCTATTAAAACCATGGGATTAAAGGCGATACGATTCAATAGAACCTCCGAAAACTTTGACTATTATCTTACCGAACTTCAAGAAACTGAGATATCGAAGATTTTCCAATGCATAACTCAAAAAAATCACGGTTGAACAAAAAGGAAAGGCCGGATTTTAGGTTAAAGCAAGTATTAAAATGACCATAGTTGAAAAACAGCGAGTTAAACAGTACCATACAGAACGCCATGGGAAATGGGGAGACGATCGAACCAAGATTCTTGGATGGACCAGTAAAAGTGCCCAGGAGGCACGATTCAAGGTAATTGCGTCCTTGGTCTGTTTTAATGGTGTTTCGGTATTGGACCTGGGCTGTGGCGATGGAGATCTTAAGTATTTCTTGTCGCAACGATTTTCAGGCTTCGATTATATAGGACTGGATCAGCAAGTTGAATTCATTGACCATGCCAAACACCGTTTTAAAGATTGGCCCAACACCTGGTTCCATCACACCGATTTTACGCTTTGCCAGTTGCCCAAAATGGATGTGGTCGTGGCATGTGGCTCCTTGTCCTACCGCAGTGACAATTACGATTATTACATGGACCGTGTACGGCAATTTTATGGGGTGGCCAATGATACGTTTATCTTTAATATGTTGGATCGGAACCATTTTGAGTCCGGACCTTTACTGATATCCCATGACAAAGAGCAAATGTATGGACAGTGCAGGGAAATTTGTAATGATGTAACCTTGGAAACAGGCTATTTGGACAACGATTTTACAATCAAGATGCAGAAGCCATAAATAAAAAATACGGACCCATGGATGAACGAGTTGAAAAACCAAAAAAGCCGTCTTTACCCAAAAAAAAGCATGAAAATAAGGCCAGGGGTCAAAACATTGGCCTTGCGAATGAAGGGTCGGATATCGTTGACAATCGCCCAACAGCAGTGAAAAATCGCAAAATCCAGGAACACTCGGCCCAGGATTCACACTCCGAACAGAAGGTTTCGTTCCAAAAAAAGAAAAATAAAACGGGCTTGCCGGATAATCTGAAAGCGGGTATTGAAAGCTTATCCGGTCATTCAATGGATGACGTAAAAGTACACTACAACTCTGCCAAGCCTGCCCAGATAAATGCCCAAGCCTACGCACGAGGAACAGATGTTCATTTGGGTCCGGGACAAGAAAAGCATTTGCCCCATGAGGCCTGGCATGTGGTGCAGCAGAAGCAAGGCCGGGTAAAACCCACGAAGCAGATGAAAGGAAACATAAATATCAATGATGACCAAGGCTTGGAAAAAGAGGCCGATGAGATGGGGGCAAAGAGTATGCAAAAAGGAACTAAGAATCGCCTTACGGATGAAATGACGGTGCCAACTTCCAAGACCGTTCAGCGTCGACTGGCATGGTGGAAGGACGACAAATCTACCGGGAAACCACTACCTATGGAACTTGGAGGTAAAAATAGGATCACGGAGCTGTCCCTGGTGCATTCTAATGCACCGGACGAACTGCAAGTCGAAATTAGAAAATATGCCAAAGAAATTCAACTACTTCTGGATTCCCCCGAGGAAACAATTTGGCTAAAGGAAAAGGATATGGAAACCTATGGGACCCTACTAAAGCAGGCCAAGGCACTTCAAAAGGAAGGAACTGGAGAACAAAAGGGCGCAACAAAGAAGGTAAAGGAAAAAAATGAGGCAAGTCCGCACGATTTTGTCCAGGCAGCGTACATGTCCGGGGACCAATATGGTGTCGCATCGGCCTTGATACTTGATTCTAAATTAAGTGTTCGAATCGTCTGGGACAAAAAGTTCTATCTGGCACGATATAGATCGCAAGCAGAGGTGGAGGGCGCGCCATTGCTCGAACTTTATAACAGGACAAATCCAAATAGTGCCGTCAAGGATGATGCTGAGGTCAAAAGTAAACTGGAGTACAAACTGCATGCAGATGCACTTAACCTTAAGAAGTTTTATATATCCCTTGGGGTCAAGACCCACCAGATCCATATAGAATACTGGCCCGATGTTGGGGCTGCCTATAAAAGCTTAAAGGATAGAAAGTATGTGGGGGGAGATCACAAAAATATTGATGCCAAATACTCTGATATGATGGTGGCCAAAGGTACCCGAGTGGTCGGCGAGAAATTTGGGGAAGATCCCGGGGGTTCCCGCAAGCAACTAATAGAGAGTTGGTTCCGAAAAGAAAATGGAAAGTTCGCTGATGGATCGGACGGGGATTTTCTAGAGACCATGCTAAAGGATAACGAAAATTTGAAGCGACTTGAAAAAGGGCCAAACTTACTTGTCTGGTTACGCGCAACGGGTGGACGACCAGAGGGGGTCCATCCCGAATTGGACACTCATAAACCCATCGTAGCACAAATCATCAACCTCGCCCTGGGATTTAAGGGCTACAACATTTGGCTAGTTGGAGACAAGATCTACAAGCATTTAGGTTATGGGGGCAAAAAAATCCCCAGTGGTAAGGAATGGAAAAAAAATATTGGTGCGGAAGAACAAAATATGATCAAATTTTGGGAAAGCTGGTCGCCGTCCAATGTAAATCTAACACGGCTTCAACAACTGTTCCTTTGGCATACAATAAAGGACAGATCCATTTCTATTGGGATGCGAAGCGGAATACTTGAAGGTCCCGCTCTTCTGGGTATGCGAACGATTTACATTGATTACGAGGGAAGTCCGGGCAGTGAACGTATGCAGCATTGGTCCGGACGCAGAGGGGAAACGGATTATAAGAAAGGGCCAATGACGAACTACCGTGTGTTGCTTCTTGAATCGGAAATGGGGCAAAAATTTAGGAAATTAACATGGTATCGCAACATGCTCATTCCGTTCCGCCGTTCCGCCAAGGGAAATATTCAGGTTGAAGTGCAAAGAAAGGTCGAGTCCATAGGCCTTGATGAAATCAAGAGCGCGCGAGCTAAAGTCCAACTTGACATAGATGAAAATAGAAACAAACCGAGTATCGTAAGTTCAGGGCATGAGGAGCTTTACAAACTCGTGCGGGGCGTACAACACGGAGAAATTGGAATAGATGAGGATTCGAAGGTTCCCGTGATATCTTGGGTCGATGGTTTCCTAGAGGGATTGGCAGCGGCAATAGACCTTTCCAAAAAGGATAAGGCTGAACTTAAATTACTGGTGGATCCGAAAGCCCGATGGCAAGATTAGGATTTGGCTATTACAAAGTCGGGTTTCCAGTACGTACGCTCACAATCATTTCCAGAATGACCTAAAAGCAAATACCGTATTTCTACCCTTTTACAATTTGATCATTGGGTCTACCTTGGAGAAAAATACCGGTTTTGAACATACCAGTTATCCATGAGGAATTTGAAACATTAAACGGGGAAAAATCCAATTACTACGAGCTCCGTAAAACAGCATTGCGATGGATTCAGATGTTGTCGGGAAAGGAATGGACAGACTACAATGCCCACGATCCGGGAGTTACCATATTGGAAGTGCTTTGTTACACACTTACGGAAATTGAATATAAACTCAATTTTTCAATAGAAGAAATCCTTAGTTCTTCGTCTAAACTACCTTTTAATTTATCCAGCAACGCCCTTTACCTGGCCGAGGACATACTGACCACCGCTCCCGTAACCGCAGATGATTATCGCAAATTGATTCTCGATAGGGTAGAGGTAATAAACAATGCTTGGTTGATTCCCGTAGATGATAAGGATCAAGTGTATGAGGTACTCCTCCTAAAGAAACATCTTGGAATACCTGATACAAAAGCTATCAACACTACCAAGCAAGTTCTCAGGGGCGCCAGGGGTTATGGCGCTACTATAAGTGATGTAAAGATCGCGAAATTCTGTAACATTTCATTGCACGCGCATATTTATCTCGAAAATCACCGGAATGCCGAGGAAGTTTTGGCGGAAATGTTTTTTAAGCTGAACGAAGCCTTTCTCGATCCAAACCAACACAGGCAGCCATTTTTTGAACTGGAAGAGGAAGGCAGGGATTACCTCGAGATTTTTGATGGTCCTCAAATGAGAAACGGTATAATAACCAAGGACAATCTATCGCCGTGGTCACCGTACATAACCCTTGTAAGAATAAAGCAGCTGATAGCTTCAATTCCAGGAGTGGAAATGTTGGATAAAGCAAGCATCCACCTAAAAGGTACCGCGCAAGCAGATTATTCCAATTCATTCGATGAAGACCATTTTTCCATTGAAATAGAAAAGGGGTACGTACCCTTTTTTTCCCCGGATCCGCAATATGCAAACAATGATATGGTCGTTTTTAAAAATCAGGAACCGCTTTCCCTTAACACCCATAGAATACAGGAATTGGTATTGCGAAAGGCACGAAGGACCAAAAGAGATTACGCCCTAAAAAATAAGAACCGATCCCAAACCTATGTCTTGAAAGCCAGAGACCGTAAACTACATGACTATTATAGTATTAAGAACGATTTTCCCCAGGTTTATGGCCTCCATGCAAAAGGATATTCCATTCTTCAAAACAGAAAACTTCAGAATAGCGGCCAACTAAAAGCTTATTTAATGCCCTTTGAACAATTGCTGTCCAATTCTTTTATGCAGTTGGCCCATTTAAGGGATTTTTATGCCATTTCCGCAGTGGACGGGGAGAACTTCCAACAACCCTTAAATTGGCAATACTCCGCTCTTAAAACAATAGGGAAAAACAGCTATTCCAAAGTTTTGCGCAGAAGTCAATTCCTCACCCATCTACTGGCACGGTTCGACGTGCATCTAGATGATTCCAATACGGCGCACGGGGTAGGGGATAAAAAAGGCCATTTGGAAAAACGCATCCTTATACAGGAGAAAATGCTCCAAAAAATAGTGAAGTTCACCTATCATAAAAGTGTATTCGATAGTACAAACAACGAGGAATTAACCAGTCTGGAAGAAGAATTATATCTCCGTTTGGGTATTTCAGAACCTCCAAAAAGACCCTTTTACGAGGCTGTTTCAGATTTAAATTTCAAGGTCAAAAAGAAGAAAAAAAGAACGCGAAAAGTCAAGAAAAGAAATATAAATGAGTCCCGGTACGAAGCAGTTCAAATTGAACGGATCCACGATTTTACCTATAAAAAAAAAGACATTGGGTTTCATTCGAGCAATAAAAATATCCTGGCCGAACTCCTAAAAGTTGGTGTTAACAGGTCATCCTACAAATTGATCTCATCTTCAAACGGCAAAAAGCACTATGTGATTTTGGTCAACGAAGAAGGCACCAGTGAAAAATTAATAAGCATTGAAAGATCACGGGATGACGCTTCAAATTTGGTTTCTTCCCTGACGGAAACATTTAGGGACATCACCAAAAGATGTGAAGGTTTTTATTTGGTGGATCATGCCCTGTTGGAAACCGAAACCAAGGACAGCCCATTTACAAGTTTTCGCATGAGTTTTATTTTCCCCGCATGGGGGGCACGTTTTCAAAAGCGTTCCTTTCAAAAGGAAGTGGAAAGAATTGTCCAGGCCATGGTCCCCGCCCACCTTGGAATTCACTGTTTGTGGTTGGAATTTAATGATATGACAACTTTTGAAGAACTCTACGGTCGATGGCCACGAACATATTTGGAATCGGTCGCAGGTGAAGAGGAAAGTTCCGGGAATGACAAAAAAACGAACGGCCTGCTCGTTGATTTCCTGAAACGTAAATTAAACGCTAAATAGCTGCTAGATGGGCAACCCACATCTCATTCGAACCTTAAAATTTGATCTGGATATTCCATCCAAATCTAAAAATACAGTTGTACAAAATAAAATTGTGGGGGTTTTCCACACACAATTTACGGCAATGTTGGAGGAAGTGTTCGATCGATATGGAAAGGAAGAACAAATTGTTATCGATTCACTCAGTTTACAACTGGGACCAATTCAGATCGACCAATTGGAAAAAAGTGTAGTGCACCAAAGTCGTGAACAGCTTATCCAATATTTTGAAAAATACAAAACGAAAAAAAAATATGGGAATCGCGCATCAAAGGCCGCTGTGGATGATCACTCAGATGACCTACATCCTGTTTTGTTTTATATTCTTCACGGGGTATATCCCTGGAATGTAACGGATCCCAAGCCCTTTAGGACAGCCTGGAAGAATGCACTTGGGGGAAAAAGGTTCCTCGCACAATTGCGAGAGGTGGCCTGGAGTCCAAACGCGGTTGACCGACTGATATATCAGTTGGATGAAGCCTTGCTCCAAGAGACCATTCACTGTTTGATCGGGGCCGATTCTGCGGATGTCCGGGAATATCACGAACGGTTGTTCGCCTTTGTTGACGAAGGTAAACGTTTAAAAAAGACTTCTTCAAAGGAGTTCAGGCAAAGGACATGGGCGTGCACCCTTAATTGCCTATTGACCTTGAACAAGGTTTTTTCAATGTCAGCTTTTGTCGACGGCCATTTAAAACAGCTCATATCGAACGACAAAGTGGGTAGTAGGGAGTTGGTGCCACGTTTGTCAAAAGAGTTAAAAAAAACAAGACTCTCCCATGCAAAGGCCGAGGACCCATTGCAAATGTTTGAGATAGCGAAAGACTGGTTCAACATAAGATCGGCAAGTAAAAGACTGGTATTTGATGAAGCCCCGATCGAACAGTTGGAAACGCTTTTGGTTAGGAAAAAAAAAACAAATAAAGAGATGACCACACTCAAACGCTGGATCGTACACCCAAAAAACAGAAAAAGTATCCAGGGGTCCTGGATAGGGCCGCTGCGTGAAAATTTGCTGGAAATGGTTGTAACCGTTCTCGAACCTGCCTATTCTTCGGCAATATGTGCGTATCAGCATGGTTTATGGAAACTGCACGCGAAAGAAGCAATAACATCATCGTTTGAATCTTATAAGAAAACCATATGGTCCCTAACTTTCGACTATTTAACCACCTCTTTTTCGTCTGTTTTTCAAGCCAAGGAGTTTTTGCGATACCATATCAAAAAACTTTCGAACAAGTACCATATAGATCAACTGGTGCTTGTTCAAAATCTTTTGGCAAACTATCGCTCCCATCATGGATTCGGAACTAAATATGAAGAGTTCATATTGCTTCTAAATTTATTGGCAAAAGAGAACACGCCGCCGGTTTCAAAAACGGGCAAAGTCAATCAAAAACCAACAAAAAAAGATTGGAACATAGACGAGTTAAAAACCATTCCCAAGAACAAGGGAAGGACAACATACGAACAAACCATCCTGATAAAAAAATGGTTGCTAAACCCAAACAACCGGAATTACATATGGAAATATTGGATCCACTCCTTTGACGAAAAACGATTGAACCAATTTATTGAAATTATTATACCGGAACAGCGCTTTTTCATCCAGCAATACCTTGGGGCGGTTAACAAGCTATTTGCCTTTATGGGGCAGACCGATAACGTTTCCATACGCTTTAAGAAAAGTTGCTATCTTCTGGTATTTGAATATATATTGCGCTCGGATTTCCAAAAGAATGCCTTTGTTGCCATTCAAATCAAAGGATTGCTTACTTTCTTCAAGTTAAACGAAAACGAATTTCGAAATGGTCTACATAACTATTTGAGCGCCAACAAGGGTGCCCAGATCAAACACAGCCAGGTACTGTCGTTATTCAATGACCTAGCACCGAAAAAGACAAATAAATTCGATGGGAATATACCATTTTCAATTACTCGCAATAGTAATCTGGATCAATTGTGGAAATTTTTGGAGGAAGGAAAATTGGATTCCCGCCGGACTGTATCCAGCAAGTCATCGTTCCAAGGACCATATTCCTTGGAACAATTTCAAACCGCATTGGAATATGTAATTGCAAATGAACCCAAACAATGGTTTGAGGTTGTTCAAAAACAGGGCAGACCACCACAGATCGATAGAACGCTAGAAAACAAACTGAGTATTTCGATGCGTACCGCTATTAATTTCTTCGAAATCAACTACAGAAAATGGGTTGCCGTTGAATCAAATCTACTCCAGTATGCAAAGCAGTCCTTGACCATCCCTGAAATTGCTTTCTTTTTTTTCTTGGAAGAAGGATTTTTACCGCAGTGGGAATCACGGAAAACCATGAGGTCCATAGCCCATAACGGTCTTACGGAAAACACCGTGGCAATTCTTCTGAACTATACATGGTCGCCAAGGTCCTTACAGCATTGGACTTATGATATGGAACATGAAGAAAAATTGGATTTCCTCAAAAAGCTGTCAAAAGGCGGCAGTGATCATTTTACTTTCCAGTTGTACAGCAATTTGTTCGGTATCTACTCCAGTGTTTGTGCCGATAAAAGGCCCCCGACATTTGCACATTTTGAAATGTCATTTTGGGAAGTACTCTTTTTCACTGGCAAGGGAAATACACCCATTTTGTCTTTCAGCTTTGTGGAGAAGATGCTACGGCTTTGGAAGGAGAGGTTTCGTTTGACTTTCGATGAAAATGGGGCTTTTCAAGAGGTGGTAAAGTTGAATGCAAATCGGACGGGCCAATTACCAGGCAAAAAAAACGTTCAAAGTGCGGTGGTGGTGCGCCCCAAAAAGTTGCTTTCCGATAAAATCACTAAAACACCGGCTTTTGGAAATGACATGAAAAATCGGGAACAGATCACCCGATCCTGGGCGCCGGGACCATTAAAGATGGACGATGGTCTTACGAAATGGCTGGTTGGGAACGCCGGGCTTGTTCTGGTGCACCCTTTTTTAATTCATTTATTTGGTCTGGTGGATTATTTAAATGAAAAAAAACAATTTAAAAATACAAACCTCCAATTTCGGGCTGTATATCTGTTGCATTATATCGCTACCGGTCTTACCGATCACATCCATGAAATAGAGTTGGTGGTATCGAAAATACTGTGTGGCATGTCTGTTGGGCAGGCGGTTCCGTCCGATATTGTTCTCACCAAAGAGGAAATGGACTTTTCCAATGACCTATTGCAAATGCTCATTTCCAGATGGGAAAAACTGGGCAAAACCAGTTCAGAAGGTTTAAGGAATACATTTTTGGTGCGCAACGGGCTTTTGGAAAAAAAGGAAGCGGCATACCAATTAACGATTGAAACCAGTGGTACGGACATCTTGTTGGATTTTATTCCATGGAACATAAGTATAGTTCAACTGCCCTGGCTGGAACATATTATTTATATATCATGGAGGTAGATCATTACGTTGCTACAGAAAAGTTTTTACAAAAAGAATTCCTTTGGTTGGAGCAATTGGTTAGCGTTCGCATGGAGGCTTATTTTAAGATGAAGGAGCCCGAACGATCAATTTACGGAATAAAACCGCCCATCATAGGCAAAGAAAGTACTTATGAACGATTTTTGCTGCACTATGAGCTGGGCTTTCCTGAACGTGTGATCATAGCGATGGTTTCCGCTTCGGTCCTGAAGCCGGAAGTCTTCGATCTCTTTCACACCCAAAACGAAATAACGGGCATTCCATACAGCGAGTTTGGCGGAAAAATGGAGGAACATCGCTTTCTTCCAACTTTTCGTACAGCAGCATTCATTTTGAACGACAGTAAATCTGCCTTACCGGTAATTTTATATCCACTGTTTGAGCAATCCCATCCATTTAGTCATTTCTCTTTGATTGACTTTTCCGATACGACCTTTCGCACGAGGATGGAAACGATCATACGGTTTACTCCGGAAGCGGAGTATTTACTTTTTACTGGGAATCAATATCAACCTGAATTCAACAGTGAATTTCCGGCAAAGGAACTCAAGGTCGATTTAAATTGGGAAGATTTGGTACTGCCCGGAAATGTGAAGCACGATATGGATGAGCTGCTATTTTGGTTCAGATCCGAAGAAAGGCTAAAAGAACACAAACACCTCAAAAAATGGTTGAAACCAGGTTTTCGCGCTTTGTTCTACGGTCCTTCCGGTACGGGTAAAACACTGACCGCTTCTTTATTGGGAAAAAAGGTGAACAGACCGGTTTATAGAGTTGATTTGTCCATGGTAGTTTCCAAATACATTGGTGAAACAGAAAAAAACCTTGCCAAGGTATTTGAGCGCGCAGAGAACAATCACTGGATCCTGTTCTTTGATGAGGCCGATGCATTGTTTGGCAAACGTACCAAGGCCTCCAATTCGAACGACCGGCATGCAAATCAGGAGGTGGCCTATTTACTGCAGCGAATTGAGGACTATACGGGAATGATAATTTTGGCTACAAATCTTCAAGATAATTTGGATGATGCCTTTACACGGCGCTTCCAGTTAAAGGTTCCCTTTAGTTTACCCGATAAAAAAGAACGCTCAAGACTCTGGAAACAAATTTTTGTTCCTGAGTACGGTTTGGAGGATGATTTTCTTGACCAGCTTGCGGAAAAATATGAGTTTAGCGGTGGCTCCTTGATTAATATATTAAGAACTTCCGTTTTGCACGGTTTTAGCAAAAAGGACGTCAAAATATCTACCGAGGTAGTAGAATATGCAGTTCGCAAAGAACTGGAAAAAGAGGGGAAAAGCGATATCATTTTCTAGAGCAAATGCTATTTTACTTGCACAGGTTACCATATTTGGTACTTGACCTTAGTTCGGTAAATAGCGTATCAACGCGGCGCCGGGCCCTGGTTTTTTGGATATTGTTGAACCATCCCGATAAGATTCCTTACTTTGGTTAAAATTGCAAAGCGTGCTTTTTGAAACCCATATCCCGAACAAGACATTGCAGGCCACGGTGGCCAACATGGTATACCACAAAGGATACGCCCCGGAACATAGCAAGGAAAGGTTTCTTCCGGACGGCACGACCAATCTGGTCTTTGATTTACAGGACGGGCCCAAGCATATCTATGACAACGACAGCCTGACGGTAAAGCAACCCTGTACCGAAGCCTGGTTCTCGGGCATGCAGACCCGGTACCTGACCATCAGTTCGGGCAAGGATGCCGAAATGTTGGTCTGTACCTTCAGCGCGGGAGGGGCACTGCCCTACGTGCAGCGGTCACTTTACGATTTTAAGGACAAAGTGGTCCATGCCCGGTCCGTCTTTGGCGATACGGTGATGGACCTCCGGAACAGGCTGAGGGAACCTTGCGATCCCCAAGAAAAGTTCGAACTTGTGGAACAGTGGCTATCTGCCCGGGCCACGGACGATACCTTCAGCCAAAAGGTCATCAGCCCCTTTATCCGTTTGATCCAGCGTTCGCCCGAACAGATCGATCTGAACCATGCGGCCCGGCAATCGGGGTATTCCCAAAAACAGTTTATCCACCTTTTTAAAAAATATGTGGGCCTGACGCCCAAACAGTACCATCGTATCGTGCGCTTCAACGAAATCCTGAACCGAATACACGGGAAGCAGAAAATGGAGTGGGCCCACGTGGCATCGGCCTGCGGATATTTTGACCAGGCACATTTCATAAGGGACTTCCAAGCCTTTTCCGGACTTAACCCCACCACCTACATCAGCGATCAAGGCGATTGGCAGCACTATGTTCCCGTAAAGTAAATTTTTTACAATTCCATCACCGGAAGATATTTTTACTTTGTGGAAAACCAACACAACTCTTCTATGGAAACGATGTACATCAATCATTTTGCCGTGTTCACCTGTGCCGTCGTCAATCTGGTATGGGGCGCCATATGGTATTCGCCAGCCCTTTTCTTCAAGGCGTGGAAGAAGGCGAACGGGCTGACCGATGCCCACTTTCAAAATATGGGCAGGGGCAAAATGTACGCCCTGAGCTTTCTTTTGGCCCTGCTCATGTCCTACAATATGGCTTTTTTTCTTGGAGGGGCGGACACGGATGTCATTTGGGGCATTACCGCCGGATTCTTGACAGGGTTCGGATGGTGTGCGGCGATCTTTGCCGTCATCGCCGTTTTTGAATTGAGGCCGCTAAGCTATATCCTGATCAACGGGGGGTACATTGTGGGCTATTTTACGATTATCGGATGTATTTTGGGAATTTGGAGATAACACCTCGAAAAGCTATGAAAACCACTCTTTTTTTTATCTTGTTTTTGCCTTGGATGGCCTGGAGCCAGCATTCCAACGCCATTGCCTACAATGTTCTGGAAAACCCGGAAACGGACGATTATGAGATCTATATCATGGACCCGGACGGGAAGCACCCCAGAAACCTGACCAACCATCCCGCTGTGGACTGGGTGTACCATGCCCAAGGGAACAGGATCTATTTTTTGTCCGATAGGGATGCCTGTGCCCGCTGTCTCTACCTGTATGAAATGGATGTAACAACGGGTGACTTGCAAAAACTAACGGATTTCCAACTGGCGGACAGTTGGTTTTCCAGCCGGAACCAGGGGGGCGAATTTGTGGTAAGGCCGGCTAAAAATACATTTTCGGGAGTTTATATCATCAATCGGAAGGGCGAGGTCCTCCAGCGCGTTCCCATAGATCTTCCCTATGTCAACGATCCCGCCTTTTCGCCCGATGGGTCAGCGATCGTTTTTCGTGGGGCCAACAAGGCCTCACCAAGGGAATTGGGTTTTAGCGATGCCCTGTACGTTATGGACCTGCCCTCGGGCAAGCCCCAAAAGATCACCACATTTCCAGAAACGGCGTCGGATGCTCAATGGAAAGGGTATTTGGCGGCGGCCCCGAGATGGCGGAAGGACGGCATGATCACCTTTGCCTCCAAAACGCGAGGGACCTACGATATTTATGAAATAAGTAAGGACGGCAGCGGGTTGCGGCGCGTGACCGAGACGGAGAACAACGAGGTTTTCCATGACTGGTCCGTGGAAGGGGACCTGGTTTTTGAGGCCTCGATGAACAATCATGACGGTTACGAGCTTTATTTAAAAAAGCGGGGCGGGGAGATCCTCCAACTCACCCATGACGATTTGGAGCAATATGCGCCGGTATTTGTAAAAATGGACTAGGGAGCTCCCGGGCCAATGTGGCCTTTAACGATATGGCGAACGTCGGAAAGCCATTGTATTCCCTATTTCCAGGGAACCGTCTGCCCGTTCTTCGTGAAAGGGGCCCTATGCTTGAGACGGATGTTCCAGTCCATATCCAGGATTAAAACCGACCTTTTTTGATGTCTTTTTTATTTGACCCAGAAAGGGTACATGGCTTCTTTTTTTGTTTTTATAAGCTGCCGGATGGCGCTTCCGTCTGACCTTATCACAAACAGTTGGAAATTTCCGTTCCTCTGGGAAGCAAAGGCGATTTCCTTCCCATCGGGCGACCAGGCCGTCTGGTACCCATAAATGGGGAGCGCCCCTGGGTAATAGGGGGTATAAAGGTCCTTTTTTGCACTGTGGTTTCGCGTCAAGTCCACTTGGTTTTCCCCATTTGCATCCATAACATAAGTGTCCACATACCGTTTGCCCTTATTTTTTGGCATGTGGTGATAGGCGATCCTTTTGGAATCGGGGGACCAGCAGGGGGCAAATTCATCGATTTCGGGGGTATTGGTGAGGTTCAACTGGTTGCTCCCGTCCGGGTCCATCACATAAATGTCGAGACTCCCGTCCCTATCGGAAAAAAAAACGATTTTTTTACCATCGGGCGACCAACTGGGGCTATGGTCCAGGCCCTTGGACTGCGTTAGGTTGGTATCGCCGCTACCGTCCAGGTTCATTCGAAAGATTTCGGCGTCCCCATCAAAGTAGGGTGGGGATTTGGTGTCTACCTTAGTGTACACCAGGCTCTTGCTGTTGGGCGACCAGGAAGCGCCCCAAGTGTACTGCGGCCCCTTTGTCCATTTTTTCTGCCCTGTAAGATCCGATTTGGACAGGGCCACTTTCCACCCCCCGTATTTATAAGTGGCAAAAGTAATGTATTTCCCATCTGGGGATACCCGCCCGCCCTCGTTTCCCCGCCTGGGAACGGCATCGAAGGTAAGCTGTTGGAGATCGGTACCGTCCGCATTGATGCGGTAAAGCTCGGAACCGCTACTGTTGGCGTTGGAATTGAAAATCAGTTGTTGTTTGCCATGGTTCTGCCCACTGAGAACAAAGAGGTTGAATACTATAAGGAATGGGATGCACTGGATTTTCATGGATACGGTATTTTGGTGTTCCTGCAATGTGAATGCCGATTTTGACATTGGTTCGATGCCAAGGTATACGAATCCAAATAGTTCCGAAAAAGAGTTGTGATGAAGCGATGAATTTGTGCTGAACGGTGGTTTGACCTTTGCTCGGGGATGAAGTCCAGTGCTACAAATGATGGCCGTTGTCGTTCAAAAACTGAACGAGATGCTTTTTGTACGACCTGCCAGAAATGACTTCCGTACCTGTCTTTAATCGCAATTTGTATTCGGAGTTGCCCATATAGGTACACGACCATATGTAGAGCTTGTTCAAGATCACGGCACGGTGAACCCTGAGAAAAGTGGCAGGATCCAGCTCTTCTTCCACGGCGTTCATGGTGGCCCTGAACAGATACTTCTTCCCTTCGGTAAGTAGTTCCACATAATTGCCGCTAGATCGGATACTGACGATATCCTCTGTCAGGACCGATAGGAGGCGTCCGTTCTTCTTGATTTCAAAGGATGTTCTATGGGTATCCTCCTTTTCGGAAAGGGTGTGCAACAGCTGCTGGATCTTAGCTTCCAGAACCGAGGCCTTTTCCTTTCGCTTAAGTTCGAACATGCGCTGTAGTGCGATTCGCAGACGATCTTCGTCAAAGGGTTTTAGCAGGTAGTCCACTGCATTTATCTCAAAGGCCTTTAAGGCATACCGGTCATAGGCAGTGGTAAATATTACGAAAGGGAGCTTCTTGAGCTTTTGAAGGACGGCAAAACCATCCATATCGGGCATTTGAACATCCAAAAAGATGAGGTCGGGCTCTTTGAGGGCGATTTTTTCCAGGGCCTCCTTGCCATTTTTGCATTCTGCAACGATCAAAATGTCCTTTTCTTCCTCCAATAATTTGGCCAGGCGCCGGCGGGCCAAGTATTCATCGTCTATGATAATGCATCTCAATTTCATTGCCTAACTTTTTAGGGGAAGCACAATTTGTGCCTCGTACTGTCTTGGTGCTATGGAGCGCGATTCAAAACGAAACTCCTGGTTGTAGATTCCTTCCAACCGTTTCCTGATGTTTTGTAATCCCACCCCGGTTCCTTTGGCGTCCGGTCCCGGCGCGCTTCCGTCCGAAGTGTTGGATATCTTCAGGTCCAGATATTCCCCCGACAGGTCCCCGTCCTTTCGTTTTTGGGCGACAATACGGATCTCTCCGCGCTCCATGGCCGGGGCGATGCCGTATTTGATGGCGTTCTCCACCAAGGGCTGCAGGATCATATTGGGGATCCTGACAGGAAGCACTTCTTGGGAAATTTCGTATTGGACATGCATCTTGTCCGCATAGCGAATCTGTTCCAAATCGAGGTAATCCTTTATAAAATGGAGCTCCTTTTCCACAGTGATCATTTGTTCCACATCATTCTCCAGTAGGGTGCGCATCAAAGCTCCCATTTTGGTCAACATCCGTTGTGCTTTTCGGGCATCGATATCGATCATGGCCGAAATGGAGTGGAGCGTATTGAACAAAAAGTGGGGATGCAATTGCATCTGTAGACTGGTCAACTGGGCTGCGATCAACTCCTTTTGATTGCGCAGGTATCTTTTTTGGTAGTCCAGTGCCAGGAATAGGGCGATTATGACCCAAAGTTCGATAAAGCTGGAAAAGCTTCCGATACTCAGTGCCACCAGATTGTTGTGTCCAAAAAAAGCCTTCATGTATCCACTCTCCACAAAGTAGACCAGGTCATTGGCCCTTGTCACAATAAGTTGGTGGACGAAGGCAAGCGATATACCGCCCAGAAGTACCACAAGTAGGGTGGAGGCCGTATTTTTTTTTCGGCTTTGGATCCGTTTTGTTAAAGAATATGCCCAAGGTGTTAAAACGACCCATAAAAAATAGTTTATGCTTATTTTTAGGGTGTTGAGTAGCCAACTGAACTCATAATTGTACTGATTGACCAAATGGTTGGCATACGCTTTTAGAATAAAAAATAGGCTAATAACCAAGCTTGCCGCCATCATTTGGAAAAGGGATACCGGAATTTTCTTGTAATATGAAAGGCCTTTGATGAGCATTGTACCAAAAGTATGGATAATTTAGGTCCCATCTGAAATTTGGTGTTTGGCAAGTTCGACCAATAACCCGTTTCCAATGAAACTGAAAAACAGCGTAGTACCCTTGGTGGTTTTGTTTCTTACCTTTGGCTGTAAGGAGACCACCTCATCGAAAAAGACCACTGGCCCGGAGAATACCGCGAAGGATATCAGTGAACTATCGTATCTGGAAATTTACCAGGCACTCTTTACGGACGGCAATGGTGGTTTCGATGCGCACGGAGATCTGTATGGACAGGAAGCGACCTCGGAACTGGTGATAGAAAACGGTCCGGACCCTGCATGCGGCGAGGCACTCTCGCTAAGGAGCAAGGAAACGGAAAGGGAGATCACCTTGGCCGTCAGGGCGAACTTTGACCTACCGGGAAATCCCCATACGGAAATGCTCCGTGCCTACACGATCAAACCAACGGAAACCATATCCATAGGCACTTCCAAATTGTGCTACAATGGGAAGGAATATGCCGTACAAAGGGAAATCGTTTCCGCCGGTTTTACCAATGGCCCTCCGGTCGATGAATGATTGTCGGCTACCAGCCGGATGATCCCCCGGGTGCGATTCCCTTGAGGCGGGTGTAAATGGTTGTTTTACCCTGTTCCCGTTGCAAATGGGAGGTCATGATCAAAATGGCCTGCAATCGGGACATCTTACTACCGAAAAACTCGATTTCCTCGTTCAGATCGTCAGCTGTTAATTTTTGTATCCCCCCTTTGATAAACGCAAACGAAGCCTTGAGCTCTTTAACGACCTGATCCTTCTCCTTTGTTTCCGAAGTGGGCATGGGGTCCGGGGCGTTCAGTTTCACCACCGAGGCAAAGAGATAGTTGGCTCCGGTGGTATGGCCGATCTGCTCCGCAAAATCGCGTAGTTCCTCCGTGGGTTTAAAGCCATAGTTTTCCGGGGGCATGGCCTTGGCCGTTTCCACTACCATGGTGGTCATATTGTCCCAGGCCTTCGCAATTGTCTTGGGGGCGATTTGGGAAAACAGTGCATTTCCAAGGAACAGACAGCATAGGGCGGTCAAGCATTTTTTTCGTTTTAAACGTTTCATAAGGATTTATTTAAGGTTTATTGGACCAAAAGTAGGGGCCGATGGGGGCTATGGAAAGCATCTTGTGGTCAACCGCCCGCGATGTGACCAACGGTTGGAAACCCTTGCCGATGTGGAATTACCGTAGGGCATTAAGGGCCCTGAACAAGGGGCGGCCCGCATATTCCCGTAGTATGTGCCCGCCTTTGGGCACGATTTCCATACGCACGTCGATCCCCAATGATTCCAGAAGCCTTTTCGAATCTTTCGCCTGCTCTTTCCACCAGCTATCCCGTTCCCCGACAATGAACAGGATTTTTAGGGGCTTTAGTTTTTGCAATTTTTTGGGGTCCTTGGTCCGGGGATGTCCTGGAAGCCCCGTGACACTGGTGAATTCGGAGGCAAGATCCATTGCGATGTCAAATTCACCCGCGCTATTGGCGGAGTAGCCTAGGAAGTGGAAGCCTTCTATGGTAAAGTTGTGCTTTAGTTCGTCCAGGAGTGCCTGCATGACCTTTGAGCCCCGGATGAGCGCTACGGATTCTATCAGGATCCAACCGTGCTGTCCGGGGTCGGGACCAAAAAAGAGGTTTAAAAGGGTCTCATCCTGCTCCATTCCCGGAGCGATGAGAACGGGATAGGCGATGTTTTCGTCGTAGTTGTCTGGCAGGGTATAGGCATAACGCAAGTCGTTTGTCCCTGCAATTTTGAGGGTTGCCTTGGTGCGTTGGGCCTGCACGATGGAAAGAAATCCAATGGCAGCAAAGGTGAGCAGACAGTTTTTGGTCATCATGGGTTTCGTTTTGGAATGAAAGTAAGGTCGAAATGTCCAAATCAAATGGACAGTTCTACAAATACCTACTGAACCAATGCGAAACTAGGGGAAGGCAACGGGTGTTGAAAACGGTTTGGGACCAACGGTGCAGTTTGTTGCGAAGCGTTGTTGGAGCTGTGTGGGAGCAGATGCAGATCAGCGTCCTGTCTTCTATCACCATGATAGCAACAGGCCATATTCCAATCATCTTTCCCAATGTCCTGTTTTACAATAAACCTCACTTGGTCCTCAAAAAATTATCTGGATTTACCTTTCCTATCCGGTCCATGTTCCGTTGCCCGATAACGGTCAGCAACTCGGCATAGAGCTCTTTTTCCGATTTGTGGTTCCGGACCACAAAAAAATCCGTGCCGAACAGTATCTTGGCAGCGAGCTTTTGGTTCGTTTCCAGAATCTCGAACAATAGGGGCTTCATTTCGTCAGAATGCAGTACGTAGCTGATATCGGCATAAATGCCCGAATACTGCAGCATCATGCTGCTGATGATCGAAAACCACTCAAAGTTGTTGTCCCATATCCAGGCGGGTTTGCTGTAAAGTGTGGCCGGGCTTCCGGGCAGCGGATTTTGCTTATGGAACAGTTCAATGCCCCAATCGGGGTTTTCGGTCAATTCGGCACTGATGTCCTTGCGATCCGCCGATAGGTACCGGACCCACTCCTTGGTCCCGCCGTAATGGGCCAGGTTTATCTTCAGGCCTTCCAGGTTCTGACGGAGTGCCGTGGCGCCTTCGGTATACCCGAAAAGGCTTTGGACACGACCGCCGCATTGGCCCAGCTGTTCAAGGAGGTAATACTCCTCCAACAGCACCAAATAATTCAAGGGGTGCGTAAAATTCAGTTGTAGCCCATAATTGGATTTCACCCTGGTCTTGAGCTTTTCCCCATTGGCATCCTTAAATATGGGATGGTGCATCCACTTCTTTTTCATGTGGCCCCTGTAGAAAATGGTCCCCTCTATGCAATGCGTGGTTATGGGCACTCCGCGCTGCTTGCAATACATCCATAAGGGCAGCAAATCCTCATTGAAGGGATAGTAACCCAGGGCCGGATAAATCTTTATTCCCTTGAAATATCCGTTCAACTGGCCCGCCTCGGAATCGCCCTCCAAACAATCCTTCAGGACACAATCCTTTAGCACCATCCATTGTTGGGGTTTCCCATTCAGGGTCTTTTCCACAGTGTCCCATTTAAAAAAAGGCTTGGTCCCTTTTTTCGGTCCTTTTTTTCTTTCGGTCTCTATTCTGCGCGGATCTACAAAAACAAAGGGAAGCAGGTATTCATGATTGGTCTGTTTCTTGGCCTTGATCTGGGATATTTCATCGAGCTGGGCTATATAGGACTGGGTTGGACTTCCAGCTTTCATATAGGTCATATCCATCGGAAGGACCACGACCTTGGAGCCTGGATCGTACATTTTGATCAATCGGTCGTAGATGCCTTTCTGGGACTTGTACTTGGCGAATTCCGCTATGGTAAGGTAGCGCTGGATAAAACCTATCGTTTCTTCGGAAGGGACATATTTGAGCTGGGCGACCAATTTTCGGGCCAAAGACCACAGCAGTCCCGCAATTTTGGGATAAAGGAACAGCAAGACACCCACAAGCACGAATTTGTGGACTTGGGGAATCTCAAAAAAGAGGACATATCGGGCAAAACTTCCCTTGAGCGTGTTCAGCAGGTCCTGGTACCAAACGACCGATTCGGCAACACCGGACCAATCAATGATGAACACCAATACATTGAGGGTCAGAAATAGCGATACGATATAATCGATAAAGCGAACCATCGGCGTGGTCCTTATCGTAGAGATCACCCATTTTTGGAACTTCCAAAAGGGTTTTAATCGCTCCTTGACCCGCTTATAGGCCTTGAAAAGCCTAAAAACCAATCCGATATGTAATAGGTAATAAAACGGCCAGGGCACAAAGGATTTGGCGATCAAGGGAGGAATGTTCTTCTCCGTAAAAATGTGGGTGTGGGTATTTACAAAAGGCAGATTGGACATCGTTGATCGGATTTTAGTGGGTTCGTTCATATTTCACGAACGGCACTGTTCGTGTGCCATTGAATACTGATGGCATGGCTTCCATTTAAACATTCAAAACCTTATGGTCAGTTCGTGGAACAATCCATTGGGATCGGATTTGAAATTGCTTTCAAAATCAGCTTTTTCGGTCGAATCCATTTTCTCCCTGGTCTGGGCGATCTTATCGGTCAGGGACATTTGTTTGTCATAGGGTATGCCCGTTTCATTGCTGAAAATGAGCCGCCCCTTGGTTTTCAACAATAGATCGTTCAGGATAAACTTATTGGGCATGGTGTTCTTCCACCCGGAACTAATGACATCGTAGTCCAAGGTGGCCATGGCCGTCAGTTTCGGATCGGTCATCATATCGAGGCCCAGGCGTTCCGCGGTTCCGTTATGGCTCATGTGGTGGGCGACCTTATAGAAAATGGTCCGATTGAGCAGATCCTCGGTCAGATGCTTTTTATTGGGGTCCTGCTCATTGCCCCAATCGATATTGTGCCAGCTCGACCAACTGCCAAACTCGGCGTCCCCGGGAAACAGCAGCACCTGTCCCGTACTTTCAAATTCTATGGCCAGTGCCAGGCTGAGGTTGTTGGTAAGGCTGTTCATCCGCAGGGCAAGGTTCCCGCTGCTGTACAGCCAGTCGTAATCTATTTTTCGCCAGGTATCGGCCTCATACTTCTCCCGGACGGTTTGCTTCCTCTCGTCCCAGGGATCCAATAATTCCAAGTTTCCGATTTTGGCGGATTCCTCACTGTCGTCGGTATAGATAAATTTTTCATCAAAAGGCAGTTTTGAGGACGGGATCTCCGCCTGGTCCTGCATCTGAAGGGCTTCGGAAAAGGCGCGATGGTCTTCCATATTGTGGCTGTGCTCGAAGGACTCCCCCGGTCCGCCAGCTTCCTTCTCCACGGTATCGTGCAGCTCGGGAGGCCCAAGCACATAGAACTTTAGGCCATTGGCCCCCGGATGGTTTTTTATCACCCGACCGGGTTTGAAGTAACGGAATCCGTCCACGTTCATATCTTCTTTCACGATCCGCATGCCCTCCATGGCGCCTTTGTACACCTTGTCCACTCCCAGATTTTGCTCAAAGTCGGTGTTGAGCTCGGCGAAATCCCCAATGACCGAAGCTTGGTTGTCGCGTAGGCTAAGCATTTGATCGGCATATCTATGCCCGTTGAACTGTTCCCTGAAATCCATCGAGTTGACTGCCCGGTCCAGAAAATGGGCCGACATGGCAAGGGCCTTTTTCTTTTCTCCGTGGTTTTTCTTCCACTTTTCCACCTTGGGGTCGCCGTCTTCCTCGGTCCAGCCCATCCATACTTGTTTTACCTCAAACCCCTGGGTGAACAGATCTTTGCACCTTTGGAACGCCAGGACATGGTCCATGTGCTCATGGGTCACCACGAGTACATCCACCTTGTTGTTCACATACTTTTTCAGGTCCTTTACAAAGGGTTCGATGTGGTCCTTGCCCTTTTGCCAGACACCGGCATCGATCATCATTTTGAACGCGATCTTGGTTCCGGAAAAGAACTTGAGCACAAAACAATCGCCCGTTCCCATGCGGTACATTCTGATCTGGACCCGTGTTATGGTTTCATTTGGCATGCTTTCTAGGATTAATGTTGATGTAAAATGGCAAAGGGTTCGGTAAACATGAAATCGGATGCCCGGGTACCGAAATAACGTCGAGCTTCCCCCATGTGCAGGGCCATGTCATGATATTGGTATCGTTGCTGTGCCAGGACCCGCTTTTTATCGATCACCGTATTGTTTCGCTTCAGTTCCTCGATATCCAACAGGGGCTTGTTGATCGAATATTTGAGCTCTTTGGAATCCAAGTCGAATATAAGGGTGCAGCCTCCATAAAAAATGAAGTCGTCGTCGTTGAGCAGGGCTTCAGAGTCCGGGATGAAATGGCTGATATTGCCATTCGGATCCGCCCTACAGCCGCTTTTCTGGATAATGGAAAAGACCACATGGTTCACTTTTTGCCCATCGGGCCCCACCCGGGACACTACCCTTAGGTTTTGAATTTGAAAAGAGGGGAAGTTCCTGTCCCCGGCCGTTCGAAATCCCAGATTGGAATAGGTGGGCATAAAGGCCAGGCCCGTCATTTCGCTGAATACCTGGGAATGCATGAATTTGACCTTAATGCGATGGTGCAGGCCCTTGACAAATCGTTCCGAATCCCCGTAACTGCCGGCAATATAGTTTTTGGTGATTTCGTAAATTTCCTTTCGATCGGTGATGTATTGGATTTCCTTTGCATAGTCCTGCAAAAAGTCGATAATGATTTCGATGAGTTGGGTGGAGTTGTCGTCAAATTTGGTCTCGTATTTGCTTTGTACGAACAAGGGCTGCAACTGCTGGCCCGACCTGTCCAAGGAGAGGTCGACCGCATCGTAGCTCAGTGTTTCGATGCTCAGTGTTTTTATGGTCCTCGGATAAATGCCCCGTTTTCTGAAGGCATCGATAAAGGCGAGGCGATAATCCCATGCATCCTCTTTCATCAAGTCAATGTCCGCTGTGATGATGGCTCTCAAATAGTCCCCAAAGGTAATATCGACAGGGGGGCAGTAATCCAGGGCACGTATGCACATGTTCAGCACATGCTTGGCCGATTTGGAGGCTTCGTTGGCCAGACGGTTGGCCAGGTCGGGATGGATCTCACCTTCCTCCAATACCCCGGTACCGTTGGTCGCTATACGGAGAAGATCGGCAATACGGCTCTCATAGATGGTCAAAAATGCCTCGAAGATTGCGGCGACCAGGATACTGCCGCGTTCATGGGGCTGCGTTACATTTTGGTAGTCATCGGAATTCGGCTCCCGGGGTTGCCATTCCCCAGTGGCCTCATTGACTTGGCCAATGGCATCCCGCAGGCTGCCATAGCCCCCTATGGCCGAGCCCAATTCCTGGGCCAGTTTGCCCAGCAAGTTCTGACTGCCGAGGTTGCCCCGTGTATTGGCGATCTCGTGTCTCAAAACTTCAGGGTGCGTAAAATGCTGGAACAGGGCCACAATATCCGCAAAGGCCTCATGGAACGCCAACATGTCGGGATTGGTCGGGTTGTTGTATTCCCTGTGGATACCATCCAAAATGGCATGGGTAACTTCATGGGAAATTACGTCATGGCTCAGGCAGGTGAACACCAGCGAATTGGGCATATGGATCACGTTGTTCGCAGGAGTGGAATTGAAATAACCGAACAAGAGCGCCTTTCTATAGGGACTGTAAAAGGCATTGGCCTCGCGCAACGCATGGGGATGAATACGTAGTTTGGGAACGTATTCCTCGTAATTGTCGTCATTGGTAAGCCTGGGCGACCAAATGATCTTTCTGCCCAGGGCACGTTCAAAATTCTGAATGGTCACCATGGCCACGGCATATACCATTTGCTGATGGAATTGGGGATTGCTCACGCTGGGCCGAAGTCCGTTATCGGCCAGGATGGGCCGGTCGTTCAGATCCACGGGAGTATAAAAGCGTCCTATGGTGGGATCATAGTCAATTACCTCTACATACTCGCCGCAAGGACCGGGGTGCAGATCCTCCCAATCGATCATATAGGTGATCCTATTGATTTTTGCGGTATCGATCTGTAAGGAAAGGGAAGGGTCGAAGGCGTAGGCTCGCAAATGTCGGAAATCCGGATTTTTTGTTGCTGTTATTTTCATGAATGCTGTTTGATGATACGTCCGCCCCATTTGGTCTCCAGGCCCCATAAGGGTTCCACTAGGTCAACGGCATGGCCCATCGCCTTTTGGCCCGGGCAGGCAACCCATTATTGGTTCGAAACCAAAGCTTTGGGCACTGGCAACCTGTAGCAAGAAGTTTTGTTACATAAAATTCAAATACAAGGGGGAATCGAAACGAATAGAATCTGTAAGAATGGAGATATTAAATGTAGGAATAATTTTTCAAACTTAAAAATGTTTTATTGGGGCCGGGCTTTACGGTCCACGGGTTCCAGGGACATCTTGAACCGTATATCCCGGCTCCATCCCATAAACGGGAAGTGAACGTTTTTTTTTGGTTTGGAAGAACCCGAAGGTCCGGTGGCCGGCACTGACATTGGCCCCATGGGGCATGTTTTAAAAAATTCCTGTTGGCGTACGTCAGCCCTCATTGATGACCTTGTCCATTTCGCCCTGGTGCCTTGTTCGCGTAAATTCAGCCTTCGCAATCGCCCTAATTTTCTTTCTTTTTCTAATTTTTGGGGGCTCCTGGGCCGCTAGGCCCCCGGTCTTTGTACGATCTCTGGATATGGTGCCTTCGGCCTGCACCCCATTGCTGGTTTTTGTCTGAAGCTGCGCCTTTAGTTTTTGGGCAGGGGAATGGCAATTTGATTCTGCCTCTATGGACCCCAAAATTTCCAGGGCACTTTCCTTGTTGTTCTTTGAAATCTCGGCCTTTGCCCGTACGAGGTTTTTTTCACAGGTTTTGTTCAAATACCCCTTATAGGCCTCATCCAATTTATTTTGGATTTTTTTATAACAATCGCCCCCGACCTCTTTCGGAACGGGATACAAGAGCGCAATGGCCTCATTGTACCTCTTTTGGCGTATCATGGTCGCGGCTTCGCCATGAATACGATCGCAATTGGTCCGGTAGTGGTCCAGGATTTTGGATTTAGCCTGCTGAAGAAAGTTTTCAACCTTGTCTCCCCTGGTCTTGATCTTGGAAATGGACTGATCGATCGCTTCCTTTTTGGAATATCCGTCCCCTGTGATTTCCTGTGTATATACGCTGTACACCTTTCTTGTCTTCACTTCTTTCACAAACAAATTCACCTCTGCATCGACTACGTGGACATTTCTAAGGCCCTCTACCACTTTATGGTCATATATTTCATACTTTGGATAGAGGATGAACTTGCTGGAATAACCCTCCCCGGAAATTCCGTAATTGCTTACCATTCGTTGCAACCTAGATTCTATTTTTGAGATTTGACCGCTCGTCAGGCCCTCCATTTGAGTTGGGGCCACCACTGAAATGGGGAGATCGTCCTCCTGTGCGGCCAAGAGGAAAAAATTAAGGATCACAAAAAGTTGAATTGCCTTTTTTATTGCTTCCATGATAGATTTTATTGAATGGTGATGTATAGACTTCCCCTACTGTTGTTGAATTTTACCGGCACTCTTATTTTGCTGAAGAACCGGTCCAATTGACGTTCGATCTTGCGAGAGGTCATATTGGTGCAGTTTTTAGGGTCCCTGACGGGATACCGGTACTCTTCGACCATCATTTTGGTTTCGGTCACGGAAGTGAGCACATAGTAGTTATGGAAAGCGTTCCCCTCCAACCAATCCTCGATGACATATTTTAATTTGTCGCCCGCAGATTCAACCTTCTCGTCCATATTGAAACGGGAACCCTCCGACAGGCTGAATTCCATTTTGATCGACTTGCCCTGCTCCCTTATCCCGGCCCATTTTTCATTCATCTTTCTTAAAAATTCGTCCAGGTACAGTTCCTTTTGCTCGTTTTTCTTTTTTAAGGTGGCGCCGATCAACAAAATTTTATCCGGTGTTTTCCAGGCATTGCCAACGATGGGTACACTGGCCATGGAGTTCCCATTGTCGGTCACATTGGCCTCTAGGACCAGGGTGGCCCTGGTATCCGTGCCCGAGCTACTGAATATGGGATCGATCTCCACGACAATATCCGAAGGGATGTTTCTGAATATCCGGTTCCTAAACTCGGTCTGCGATTCCTTGGTCACCGCTTCATCGCGCATTCTGGCCCTTAGGGTCGTTTCAAAATCCAAGGTGGTGTACCCCCTTTCGTCAAAGGCCTGTTTTACTTTTGAAATGGCGACCCGGACTTCCGGTTGCTCGTCCATTATGGTCCGTAGGTCCTCTCCCTCCACCGTTCGTGGCAAGACCATGATGCTGGGCTGTAGGGTACTGACGTCACAGTCTTCTTGGCCACTTGACTGCCACGCATGGCAAAAAAGAAAGAGTAAAAAGAGCCCGTTGATCCCATTGCTGTATCTCCTTGCTTTCATAAACCGAATTTTTTAATGATTTTTTTGTCTTCCAGGTCTTTTCTCAAGGCCCTTAAATTAATCTTAAGGCTCACACTTGCCCGTTTCCGTCCACCCTTTACTTTTTCCAGTCTTTTGCTTGAACCGAGGATGAACGATTCCATGCGATTGGAATAAAAGTCGGTCAAATAGGTTTTGTGCTTGCTGTGTTCCTCCCGTTCGTCTATTCCTATCAGGGGGTCGTTGAAGGGGGAACCCGAGATTCCGCGAAAAAACAAGTTTTGAAAGGCCAATTTCCTCGCATTGAAAACGGCCTGGTTTTCATTGTCCCCATAGTCGATACTAAGTACGCTTACCGTGTTTCGGCCTTCGTTTTCCAAATAATTTACCTGGGCCGAACTTAAATCGGCCTTGCCACTTGTACTCTTGCATGCCATGAATGCCATAAAAAGAAGTACGCTTAAAATCTTTTTCATCCTATTTCGATTTGCAGATCAGTTTTCCTCCCGATTCAAAGAGCTGTTTTAATGTGTCGCCGCCTTTGTCCACTTTTGCGGTGGAGAGTTTGGTACCTTCCACTGCGGTGATTTTTAGATCCGCGATCCACTTTTCCCGCATTACATCCTCCCCGTCGATGTTCAAGGTGGTAATCTCGTACACGCTAAATTTTTTGTTTTTTTTGACGTTGGAATCGGAACCTACATTGATCAGTACCAGCTTGGCCCTGCCGTCCTCACTTTCTTCTATCGAAATCAGTTTGATGGCACTTCCCCCGGATTTGTCCAAAAACTGCCCTAGCTTTTTATCGAGTGATTTGGCGTTCAGCGCCGCACGGAAAGCCTCTTCCTTGGTAATGCCCCCGACGTTATCGGAAATTGTACCTATGGAGAATTTCTGGGAATTTACGGTAGCCCCCGTTTCCGTATCCAAAATGTCCACAGAAAAGCTAAAAATGGCACGTTGGACCCCCTTTTTTTTGGAATCGTTGTCCAGCACATCGCTCAGTTTGAACCCGATCTTTTTGTAGGTGACATCAAACAGCTTGCTGGCGATGACGAACGCCGCGCCCTTTACCCTTCCCTGTTCCACAACCTCGGCATTTATGGAACTTATCTGTTTTTGGATTTCCTGTTCGTTCAAAATGTACCCCAGGGCTTCCCTGTCCAGCACTTCGTAGGAACCCGACCCCAAAAGGGCCTCTTTGATCTTCTGACTGACTTTCTCGGCTTCTATCGCATCCTGCATGCCCAATGCCTTTGTAGATTGCAGGCCAATCGTGGATTGCTGCCCGTATGCCGCAAAAGAGGCAAGTAGGAATATGGAAAAATACGTTTTCATTTTCATGTGTTTGATTTTTAAGATTGTTCTGTTCAGCACCTGTTCGGGTGCATTGATTTGGATTTTCAATCGATGTCGTAAAAAGCATCGACATAATCGTATTCAAATTGTATGACCACTTCTTCATCCCTATTGATGAAACCCTGTTGTCCGTCGATTTTTACCGCCGCCAGACCATTCAGGAAGACAAATGCATCTTCATATTTCGGTGTTATGACCTCTTCCCCTTTTCGGTTGATGTATCCCCATTTGCCATCGACCTTTATCGGGGCCAAATTTTCGGAGAACCCCCATGTTTGCTCAAACTTCGGTTCGACAATGGTCCTTCCATTCTTGGCGATAAAACCCCATTTCCCATTGTGGTTTACGGCCGCGAGCCCTTCAGAAAATGGAAGCGCATAATGGTAATGGGGGGGTACAACAAGAACACCATCCTTGTTGATGAAGCCTTCCAAACCGTTTACGCCCACGGGTGCGAGCGTTTCCGAAAACAGATAGGCACTCGAATATTCAAAGGGAATGGCCACTTCTCCCGAGGTATCTATAAAGCCCCATTTATGGTTCTTTTGGACCGCTGCCAGTCCTTCTGCGAAGGGTGTCGCCCCTTCATATTCCGTCGCAATCGCAAAGTTGCCGGCATGGTCTATAAAGCCCCATTTCCCATCAAGTTTTGCAGCAGCCAGGCTGTCGGAAAACGGTTGTGCGTCTTCAAAGATTATGGGAATCTTTACCGCGTTGTTTTTGTCGATAAAGCCCCATTTGCCCTTTTTTTTGACCAGGGCCAGACCTTCCGACATTTTCCAGGCCATGTCATAGTGGAAGGGGATGATCCTTTTTCCGTCCCTGTCTATGAACCCCCATTTTTTCCCTGCCCGGGCAAGGGCGAGGGCTTCCACACTGCTGTTGATGTAAAAATAGAGGTAGCCCCCTGCCAACAGTGCCATGATGGCCGACAATATGAGAATGGGCAGCTTACTTTTTTTTCGTCGTTTGCTGTTCGGTTTTGTGTTCTTAGGTCCCATATTGAAACTGGATTATGGATTGGTTTGTTGCTGTTAAATTGTCAAATACCTCAATGGCCCCCTGGCCACTGGAACGGGTTTATCTGAACGTCAAAGTCCTTTTCAATGGGGACCTCGAATTCATAACTTGCTATGCCCAGTCGTATGCTTCCCACGCCCGTATATTGCGAGTTACCATTTCCCCAAAAAAAGCTTCCCATGTTCTTCAGTAAACCCACATGGTGCAATTCCGCTTTCAGGGGCAGTTGGACCTTCTTTAGCCCGGGAAGCTCCATTACGGTATCCAAGGTGGTCGTGGCAAAGGCCCTGGCCGTTCCCTTTGCTTTGAATTCCATTCTGAATCGTTTTAGGGTAATGTTGATGGGGTGTTTGTTTTGAAGCCCGATCCGGAACCGATAGTTGGATCTTGCCAGTCCGTAATTCCTGGGGGAAGCCAAATTTTGGATTTCAATTTCCCGGGAAACAAAATCAGCGCCGAACATGGCGTCAGTGATGAATTTCCTGGCCCCGAAAGGGACCTTGACGGCAAAATCCTTTCTGATTTTTTTTAAGGGATGTACCGCAAAAGCTTCCCCAACAAACTGAAATTCAACAGTGTCCTTTGATAAGATACGGTCCTGCTTTTCCTGGAGCGTTTTCAGATCAAAAAAACAGTCAAACGAAAGGACCGTTGTATCCTTGGGAAACAGATCGTGCCCCAAGTTCAATTTGCCCGACCCGAACCGTACCCCGTCATACCAGATATCGAATAAAACATCCTTCAATTGATATTTGTACCGGGTGGGGTTGTATACCTGCGAATCCATCGAAAACCGTAGGATCGAACCGCTGAGACCCTTAACGCTCAAATTATCGCTGGTAATAAAAACGGGCTCCTGGAAACGGCATGAGCCGCAGGAAAATAGCACTGACAAAAGGACGGTCTGGAATCGAGTCATATACTGTCCTTTTTGTGGAGTGAGATAAAAATCAACAGGTACATGATAACACTCAACACCGTTACCGCCAATAGGTTGGCATACAGGCTATTGAACACATCGCCAATGATGATTCCCTCATCGATCAGATCGCCATCGTACAGGCCCAACTGGTCCAAGGAACCGGCGGTTTCACATTTACAATCATTTTTATAATAGCCATCAGGATTGAATTCGGGTACGATGACACTTTCCAGGTCCATGGAATTGTCCTGAAAATAGCGGTCCTGTATTCTTGAAAACCCCTCTGTGCCCCATCTTCCCAAAGTGAAAAAGCTCAGGATCTCTATCAGGCCCGTATCCAATTTGGTCATGACCCCGGCCAGCATGATCTGTGGCATAAGGGTAATGGGCACTACTGTCATTACTTTTTCCGTGTTGCTGAAATAAGAGGATAGAAACAGGCCGATCAGGGTGGCCGAACAGGAAATGAAAAAAAGGAACGCCACGCTTCCCCAAAAGGGCCTTAAGTAGGTCTCAGGAAACTCTGCGATGGCATTGATCTTGAAATTGTAATGGATGATGAACGTGAAAATGACCACCTGTACGAATGCGATCAGGGCTAGCACGATTATTTTTGAGAAGATATAGGTATTGATGTTCAGATTGAACATCCGTTCCCTTTTGTAGATGGGCAGTTCCCCAACGATCTCTTTCGCCGAGTTGCTGACGCCGAACCAAATGGCCGAAATCGCGGTCAGAAAAATGACCCCTATCCTGAATTCGCTGAACACAAGGCTTACCAACCCGCCGATAATGACCGGTTGCAACAGCAACAGCAATAGATTGCCGAAATCGTTCACTTTGATGTTCAAATATCTTTTGGCGAGCCAATACAGTTGTTGAAGACCGGAGTCCGGTTGGTTTTTGCTTATTTTCGGGTTTAGATCGAAGGAAATGGCATTTTCCGACGGGGCTTGGTACTTTTTTTTCACCTCGTCCAGATCACTCATCTTACTGTACACCTCGATAATATTGTCAACGCCAAAATATGAGGTGATGTGATCCGGGTGGCCTTTGTAGACCAAGTGCCCCTTAACGCCCAGAAACACCACTTCATCGACATAGTTGAGGTCCTCGGGCTTGTGCGTTACCATGATTATGGTGGTGCCCTCTTGGGCCAGATCCCTTAGGCTTTTAAGAAAACTGTCAATAGTTTCTGGGTCCAGCGGCGAGGTGGGTTCGTCCAGGAACAATATGGTGGGCTCGGTCAAAAGCTCGACGGCAATGGAAATTCTTTTCCGTTGTCCGCCCGATAGTTCCCTAACTTTTTTTTGTTTGATATCTTTTTGCGTGGTGTGCCTGCCCTGATCGTGCTGGCCCAGCTTGAGACTTTTTAAAACTTTGTCGATGCGCCTATCGATCTCTTCGTTTGAAGTGCCATCGGGCAATCGGAGCTTTGCCGCATAAAAAAGGGTGCTGTACACGCTCAATTCCCTGTGGATGATATCGTCCTGCGGCACGTATCCAATATTTTTCTTGACCAGGTCATAATTTTCTATCAACGGAAGGTCATGGATGTAAACGTCTCCATAGGTTGCTGGATTATCACCGTTCAAACATTTCAGCAGTGTTGATTTTCCGCATCCCGAGGGACCCATCAGGGCCACAAAACTTTTACTTTTGATGTCCAGGGACATGGGCTGCAGCCCAATTTTGTTTTTTGGATACCTTTTGGTAATGCCGACTGCTCTGATCGATAAACCTTCCTCTCTCATAATGGTCTTAGTTCGAAATGTATTGGTGCAGACAGGCTCTTCTATCTTTTGAAAAAGGATGGGTGGCGTTGAGCTTACTGAAAATTGAAGTATTCTCGGACTTCTCCAGCCTTATGAAAAAATCTGAAAATTTGTTTTCGTCATATCCAGCGCTCCGTGCCAGCCCAAAACCGTATTTATCGGATTCATACTCATTTGCCTGGCCAAATGGCGCGGTAAACTTTGAATTGATCTCCAATGCCATTTTGGTGAACGCTTCATTTTTGGCAAATCCGGTAAGATTGGATATCAATAGTATTTTTCCAATTTTCCTTTCAAGGTGCCGATGGACCTGGTGCCCAATTTCGTGGCTTATGATAAATGCGAGCTCATCGTCCGACTGTACAAATTGAAGTAGGCCGGTGGTAATGTAGATCCGGCCACCTATCATGGTAAATGCGTTTATTTCATCGGATTTAAGCACATAAAGATTTATTGCGGGGCCCTGGGAGGGAGCATGGTCCATTATATTTGAAAAGACCTTTCGGATACTATCGTTTACCGATTTGGACGGGACCAGCTTGTATTTTTCCAGGACGTTCCGATGGCTTATTTTTCCTATGGAATCCTGCTGTTTTTCACTGATGGTTACCCAATGGTCTATGGACCTGTTCTCCATTTGGTTCAAGAAAAAGTTGGGTCCGTCCAGCACATGGCCACACTCGAATTTTTGAAACCGGATTTTTTGAGCATAAAAATCAACATACTCCACTAGCGCATGGTCTGCTTGGGAGTTGGCACTGCCGGGTGCAAGGAATAGGAAAAACAATAAGAACAGTGATCTGTAAATATTTTCCGTGGTACGGTACCTTGTCATTCTCTTGGGTATTTTTTCAAAATGGGTTCTTGTGTCCATGCATTTTGCGGTTATGTAACGATGCGCAATTTGCGGTACAAGTGTTTGGAATCAAACCTAAATACATTCACGGTCAATTCATTACGGGTTTCCGTAAAAAACAACTTCTTGGCCCAAGATTTTGATGAAAAGCAGGTTATTATCGAAGAAAGTGAGATTCCCTGTCAGATTAATCCTAATTATTCACGACGCGAAGACGTTAAAACCCGGCGAACGCCTTATACCGGATAACAAAGTATATGGAAAATTCGGAGGGCCGTTTTATCCGTTACCCGTCAAGGACTTAAGCAGTGGCTATCCGGGTTGATGGAAATAGGGGCTTCCCATTCTTTTAGAATCCGCAAAACTGTTCTATCTTCAAGGCTAGGGCCATCCCATGCAGGCAACAATAAAAAATAGGATGGCCCAAAAGAAGCACGGTAAAAATAGCACCCCATGTACGTACAAAAAACAAGATTGATAGGTATTGCGATATTGACCATGATCGTTCCGGTCGATAAGGCCTTGGGCCAAATTTCCACAAGAGATGATAAGGCCGCCATTGCCGCGGTAAGCGAGGCCCGGGCCGAAGCCTTCAACCAGGGCGATGCGGAGGGCATTGCAAGGCATTTCACCAGGGATGCCGTTCTGATGGCCCCGGGAAAGCCCGCATCCGTTGGTAAGAAGTCGGTACGAGCCTACTACCAAAGTATCTTTGATGCGTTCGAAGTACAATTGGACAGTTATTACGAAGAGGTAGAGGTATCCGGCGATATGGCTTATGGCCGCGGAGAGGCGACTGTTCGGCTTACGCCCCGAAACGGCGGGGAAACTAAGGTGACTTCCTCAAAATACCTAAACATTCTTGCCCGGCAGCCCGATGGCAGTTGGATGACCACCCATGATATCTGGAACAGTAATGGGGTCGTACCCTGACCTTAGTGGCAAAACCCAGCACCTGCGCAGCAACGCCAGGTGTGGGGGTGTTAAAAATGTGTTGATCGCCCATTTCAAAATTCTTTTTTTATATCCCAGTAAGCCTCCCATATCATTGCAAAGGGTACCATCAGTAGCTAGAGGTACTCCAGAGACAGTTCTATTTTGAATATTAGCGTTTTGGACAACGCCATTAAATAGAACCTTTCATGAAAAGAAGAAACTTTATCAGAAACCTGGGTGCTGCTGGGCTCGTGTTTGGAACGGTACCCTTATTTTCCTGCTCCCCTACGGGGAATCCCTTGCGTATTCCCGTTTTGGGGGGAACGGACTTTCTGGACCCCGCGGTCGTCAAAGCCGGGCTGCAAAAAGGACACCGGCTTACCTTGTTCAATGGGGAATCACCAATCCCGGGATGTTCCCCGACCTTCCCTTGATCAAGGGAGACCGGGAAAGGGGTATTGAAAAGTATGACCGCTTAAAAGAACAAAAGGTCCGTGTCTGGGACGATCTCTCGCTATGGGTGCCCTTGTCCATGGATGCCTTCATGCAGATCAGCAACGCCAAATCGCTGGCCGCTGGATTTGAATACGCACCCTTGGAGCAATCGATAGATGCCTGCCTGGCCTGGCATACCGAACAGGGCGACCCGAATATTGCCTTCGGTATGGGCACGGAACCGATAGGTCTGGAACGGTCGCGGAAGTTGGAAATGCAAAAATTATCCTGTACATGTTGTATCCGAATTCAACGGGACAAAAATGCACATGCGAATTTTTAGCAGTCCGAAATGTATTCGACTTCAAAAGGCCTTGTTTTCCAGAGATTTTGCCTTTAGCTTTACACCAAGCATTGTGCCGTGACATGGAAAGGGAGCGAAGAATAAAATTTTGGATTTCAACGATCGCCAAGCTGGTTTTAGTGGTTTGGGTCCTGATCAAGATCGTCTCCTATTTCTCAAAAGAACAGACCAACGATACCAGTACTACCGAGAAGCCCGCTCCCAAAAGCCAAGTGGATTCCCCTGCAGAGGTCAAAATCGAAAAGGAGCCTGCCATGGTGGAACCCAAAGAGAGACTAAAAATGGCGGAAACCGAGGCACATAGGGAAATCGTTGCTGAAAACCCTGTCGCTTCTTTGGAAAAGGTCTTAAAATATCGGGGGAAAATACTCCATGGGGCCTATTTCAAAATAGCGGATTGTAAGGGCTGTACCTCCACAGTGACCACAAAAGATGGTGTGGCCAGGGTCACCGTTCCCTCGCAGCTGATCAAGGATGATAAATTTCATGATTTCTATGTTTATGCGGCCGATACGTTGGTATACCATAGGGCCATGCGCTTTTCGAACCTGGAGTTTAATACGTATTGATTCATGACCAAAGTCAAGCTTTTTACCCTTTTTTGCCTTTTCACCGTCCTCGGGTTTGCACAGACCGTTAAGCAAGAATTGGTAGGGCATGTGAACGACGCCGTCTCAAAAAAGGGAATTGAAGGGGTTCGGGTGCAGCTCGTGTCACAGCCCGATATTGTGCATACCGATTCCGAGGGAAAGTACAGGTTCAAACGGGCCGGCGGGTATACTGTGGGTCGGGGCTATTCCGTACTACTGTACAAAGAAGGTTATATAAATACCATGTCGACCGACAATCTGATCCTGAACGCAAACGGGATGCTGAACAACCTGTTCATGAAATCGGAGTTTGAGAAATTTCTATGGATTACGGTTAAGGACGGATTGACCAATGAACTTTTGAGCGAAGTAAAAATTGAAATCCAAGGCCAAATGGTGGTCACTAACGAACTGGGTAGGGCAAAGTTCGACTTTTCCCGTTTTGGCAATGGTAAGGCAAAAGCGGTGCTGAAACGGAACTGTTATCAAGACGAAACCGTAAGGGTGGATCTGAAGGGGGAAGAGGAAATCAAACTCATTCCCATCTGCAGGACGGTAGAAAGGAAATCGAGCGGCCTGGACCCCCTAAGAGCGGCCCAGCTCCTGGATAGGGCCTTGGAATCCAGGAACGGCTCGAAACAGGGGCAGGTCGAGGCAATAGAATATTTACGGGGAAATGGCTATGATTTTAATTCAGTAGACTTTAGTGGGGTAAACCTTAGCGACCTGCAATTGCCGGATACCAAACTTGCTTCTGCAAATTTTGATTTTGCGGACCTCACCTCGGCCAACCTGAGCAAGGGAACCCTTTCCAAAAATAGGTTCTACCTCGCTCGAGCCGACAATGCTGATTTCAGTAGGGCCGATCTGTCTTTAAGTCGAGCTGCCTTTATGCCCGCCAGAAAGGCGAATTTTCAGGGGGCCGATCTTACCCATGTTTATTTTATCGGCTGCGATTTTAGTGATGCCGATTTTAGCGGTGCCAATTTGGAAGGGGCCATTTTTGCGCTCTGTAACCTGAGCGGGGCAACCTTCGACAATGCGAGAATAATCAATGCTGGGCTTTCGGGAAATGTATTGGACAACGCCTCTTTCGAAGGAGCGGAAATCCGGAATACGGAAATAGCGGGGTCCGTGGTTTCAGGAAGGAAATTTGAATTTAGCGAGGAGCAGCGCTCCGGTCTGTGCAAATACCTCGATGGATATAGGAGGATATACATGGGAAGCACAAAATTTGAGTTCAAGTTTGAGTTGATCAAAGAACGTAACAGTACCTACCGGAAATATGATGAAGTGGTCCGGGAGTATGCCTTTTTTGACAATTTTGGGGGCGGTAACTGTAAAATCTGTGATGCCGAAAAGTGGAAATCCGGAAAGTGGAGGGACTACTACAGCTTTTTTACCCTGATCAAAACAGGAGCTTTTTTGGGTAAGAACGATAGGGTGAACTATACCCAAGATCTGGTAAAGAAACACTTGGGCTTTCTACAGGAAAAACTAATCCTTGCCAACACCTATAGGGTCGAGAGCGATTTTAAGAAATGGGATGCCGAAATAAAATCCTACTTCAAGTCCAAGAGGGTAGGGGCGAAACCCGACATGGACATAGATCTACTTACCGTGCAGATGCGCCGTTATAAGATCATGCCCCCGGACAAGATTCCCTGGAAACTTCTGGCATATCGGCACCTTACCGATAGGTTGGGACAGGAACTGGATAAAAAGACAACTACCGATGCAAGGGGCTTTGGGATACTGCCCAATTTGGAGAGTCTTCCCCCTGCGTATACGGTCCCCACATTTCCCCTGGATTGGGTCGATGGTTATAGATCATGGATAAACAAAAGTTCAGGTTCCGATCATAGATCGTTCCGAATTCCGCTCAATGTTTCGCGGCTCTATGTAAAACAGGGCAGGGCTACTTTTGAAATCCTTAAAGGGAGTTACCGTCTCAGTGGGGAAGGCTATCCTAAAGAATATGCGGAACTGATGCTGAAGAACGGTATTGATCCCGACAGACTGTTGGACGCCCGGGTACCCAATAGCAACTACTACTCTGGAAATGACCACCAATTTTACGTCAGGTACCAGTTTCTGGATACCCAGGGGCAATACGCCATAAATGTCCCGGAAGGTACCGATAAGAAGGATCTTAATATACGCATCGAGGTAAAATTGGATAAAATGCGTTTGTTGGGAAATGGAAAAAATAGCTATTTGATATGCGATGTGGTACCTGTTGTCATTGAATACAGGATCAACGGATCGGAAAACTGGGAAAGGGGCCATGCTTTTGACAACGCTAAAAAACACGGGTTCGATCGGGACAAATACAAGAGTCTAAAAAATAGGGCACTTTTGAACAAGGATGTTGTATTGGCCGCCATGCTAAAGGAAGGTCTGTTGACGACGGATGATTTTCGATTAAGCAGTCTGGCCTCCAAACATGTGGAGGGTGCACGAAATTTTATCCACGGGGGAACCCTTTTCCCATATCAGTTTATATTTCCAAAACACGTCAAAAGAGGGATCAAACCGTTTAACTATGTGGAAAAGTACGCCCAATGGTTATCTAAAAATGCTAAGATCGGGGTAGAAACCTTCAGCATTGAATTGAAATATTTTGGGGAGGGACATGCACAAGCCGGCAAGACCAAAAAAGTGGCCGTTCCAATATGGGACAACAGCCCCTACCACACCAGATCTGTAATCCACGATTATTTGATGGAAAACCAAATTGAAAAACAGCAAGTAAGGGAATATCCCAGATCAAAAATTTTGATTGTCGGCACTATAAACAATGTGATGCTGATATATCCAAAGCATAAAAGGGTCGCCCATTTTGAAATTGACCAAGCTTTTAAAAAAGAAGATGTGGAATTGCGGTTGGAACTAAAATTGGATAAAATCGACTATGTTCAGGGAGTAAACAAAAAGGTGGTCTTATATAGCACCCCGGTGGCATTGTTTTATAGAATAGGGGACCAAAAATGGAAGATGTCGAAAGAATTTGGGGATTGACCCTGAACCATCCATCCGTTCCGCTCTGGCACAAATACGACGGATATCCCTACAACTCCGGGCCACGACTACACCAGATCATCCAAAACATCGTCCAGATCAAGCCCCTCGTAATGGTCCATAAAATCTTCCAATACCTGGCCCAGGGTAGCTTCGTTGTAGTCTATGGGTACCAGAAATAGGCCCAGGGAACCAAAAAACCTGTAAATAAGGGAGGCATGTTTTCGTTTTGATTGGATTTGTGCAATTTCCGACCTTAAGTGCGCTATGATGGAATTTTGCAATTGTATATCATCGTTCACCCTGGCCTGAAATTCCTCAAAACGCTTTTTTGTCTCTTCAAGCTCCTCTTTTATCCCATCCAACTTACGCTCCGTTATACGGATGACCAAATCCTCCAGATCGTCCTTTTTCTTGTCCAGAAAATCCAGTTTTTCCGGTCGCTTTTCAAAAATCAGCGCTATGATTTCGTCCGAAGGACGATTGTTCTTGTAATGTTCCTCAATGTCCTTGCGGTATTCCTTCTCCAGAATCTTAAATCGGGTTGGACTTTTCTTTTCGTAATGGAAGTAGGTCAGGGTATTGAGGGTCTTTATTTCGGGCAGGTTGTAATCTTGGGTCACGATTTTGCCCGCGCTCAAGTTTTTCCGCAGATTAAAAGCCCTTCGAACCGTTCGGTGCACTATCGTACCGTCATTTGAACCTGGACCGTAGGAGGCGATGATCTTGAAAATATTGCCGGTCTCTGCCCGCTCGCTATTAAAATCATACTCAATAATCTGGTCGGTCAGGAAAATAAATGCGGGCAAATGCTCTTGGGTCAGTCTGGAAATTGCCATGATCTAAAAATAGGTAAATCTACCCTATTTCCTAACAATCTCAGGCTTTTTGAAGCTGGGTCGTTTGGGACACGTGTCCCTCCATGTCTTCGTATGTCACTGATAGTCAACAGATTGAATGTTCATTTGTGATATAAATCATTAAAATTTTATATCATGAAGAATCTAGTAAAAATTGCAGTAGTAGCATTCGTATTTTGTATGTTGGGAACATCTTGTACCAAAAGTAACTTGGCGGATGATCAAAACCTCTACGAGCAGGCATCGGAGGGGAACACCGAAAACCCAAAAGAGAAAAAGGAGGATCCGAATGAATAGCATTTAAAACTAATTTCCTAATTTAAGGCCGCCTAACTTTGTTGGGTGGTCTTTTGGTATAGCATAGGCCGTGTCCGCATTTTCGTTTTCCTTGGACCGTTCTCGCTCAGTATTATGTTCTCCATGAAATTCCTTTTGTTCGTTTGTTGTTTTTTCGCAGTGGTAGGTTGTGAGCGTTCCCGTGTCCCATCACCCAAAAAATGGGGAAATGACCGGGCGCAAGTGCTCCTTGACAAAAGCAAGGATAAGACCATAAGTACCGAGAAAAGGTTGGAATACCTTAATGAAGCGCTCACCGAAATCGGGGAAGACGCGTACGACTCCCTTGCCTTGGCCATTCTTCATAACAAAAGCTACTGCCACTACGCACTTGATCAAATGGACAGTTCCCATTATTACGATAGGCGGATATTGCAGAAAGCGTTGAAGATCGGCAACGATTATTATTCGGCCCGGGCCTCCAAGGATTTGGGGATCTACTATGACAACAGACAGGTTTATGATAGTTCCTACTACTACCACAACCTTTCCAAAAACTATTTCCAAAAAAACCTGGACAGTAGTCAAATAGGGCGTCGATTGCTCAGAATGGGCATCATCCAACAAAGTCAAAATGATCATTTCGGAGCGAAGGAAACCTTGACCGAAGCACTGCAGTATCTAAAGACCACGAAGGACGAAAACTATATTGCATCGGTCTACAACGGCCTGGGGACCAATAACAGTAAATTGTTGAACCACCCGGATGCCATAGCCTACTACCAAAAGGCGATTGCGAAGACAAATTCAAAACAGGACGTAATCTCCTATAAGAACAACTTGGCCATGGCATTTGCCAAAAAGGGAGATTATGAAGGGGCAATTGCCATACTGGGCGCTTTACTGGAGGATTCCGTATTGGATGTAAGCTCAACTACCTATGCCAGGGTCTTGCACAACCATAGCTATGCAAAATGGCGCAAAGGCATCGGGAGGCAGGACAGCCCCTTTTTTGAGGCTTTAGGGATACGAAAAGCGAAGAACGATAAAAGGGGGCAGATTTCGAGCTATACCGATTTAGGGGAATATTTCTCTAAAACCGACCCAGAGCGGGCGGAAAAGTATTTGGATACGGTCATTGGACTATCGCGGGAACTGAAGATCCCGAAGGCGGAAACCGATGCTTTGCAATTATTGATGGGACTGGAACCCAAAAACACAGCCATCAAAGACCGTTATATTGTTCTTAAGGATAGCCTGTACCAACAGGAACTGTTGGTAAAAACCCAATTCGCCAAATTAAAATACGATGATGAAAGGGAAAAGGAGCGGATTTTGACCTTGGAGACCGAAACGGCCATCAAAAATGCGGAACTGATCGAGCAGCGTGCAGAGAAGGTGGTATACCTGTCCTTGAGCACGCTCCTTTTGCTCGGGGGAACCTTCCTTTACTTTTTTATGCGCCAAAAAAGCAAAAAGGAAAAATTGGAGGCCGTTTACACTACGGAGAAAAAAATTTCACAGCGTTTGCACGACGAAATTTCCAACGACCTCTATGGCGTGATGGTAGAGGTACAGCAACAGTCCGAGCCCCGTTCGCTCATGGTGCTCGATCATTTGGAACATATCTATCAACGCACCCGGAGTATCTCCCATGATACCCGGGCAATCCGCACCGGGGCTCAATTTAAAGACGAACTGAAGGAGCTTTTCTCCGCTTTCAACAGCGATGAAACGGGCCTATTGGTGCGGGGCCTCAAGGATGTGGACTGGCAAGCCCTGGGCAAACATAAATGCATTGCGGTGTACAGGGTAATGAAGGAAATTCTGATCAATGTGAAGAAGCATAGTCATGCTCAGAATGTGGTACTACAGTTCGAAAAGCAAAAAAAACTGCTCAAGATCAGCTGTAGCGACAACGGCGTCGGCTGTGGTCCCAAGCAAAAATTTGGAGTGGGGCTCCAAAATACGGAAAACCGTATTCATAGTATTGGCGGTACTTTTATATTTACCGGAAGTAAGGGAAAGGGTACACGCGTTTTGATCACCATCCCTTGTTAATTCCGGGGAGCAGCATGTTTAAAAAAATATTAGTAGTAGAAGATCTCGATAGTATTGGCCTGGGCCTGGCCATAATGCTGGAACGGGAATTCGGTACGGAAGAGGTCGTCATGAGCCAATATTGCAACGATGCCTACCGAAAGTATCTAAAGGCCCTGAACGAAGGGGATCCCTTCGACCTCTTGATTACCGATCTGTCCTTTACGGAGGACTATAGGGAGAGCAGCTTGAAGAACGGTGCCCAACTTATTGAAAAAATCAGGAAGGAGGACCAAAAAATCCCAATAATCGTTTATTCTGTGGAAGAACGTCCGCTTTTGGTCAAAAGACTTTTGGAAAAATTCATGGTATCCGCTTACGTGCTCAAAGGTAGAAATGGACTGAAATACATGGCGGAAGCTACACGTGCGGTGCTTGCCGGAAGGACGTATTTGTCCACCGATATGGAATTTACCCTAAAGCGCAAGACGGTTTTCGAAATGGAAGACTACGATCTGAGCCTACTGTCCCATCTGTCGAACGGACTTACCCAAGATGAGATATCGCAATACTTCAGCAAAAAGGGAATTACCCCCTGTAGCCTCAGTTCGATTGAAAAACGCCTGAACCGCTTGAAAGAGGAATTGCAGGCAAAGAACACCATTCAACTCATTTCCAATGCCAAGGATCTGGGACTCATTTAGCATTTCGGGCTCCCACATACCACAATTTTGGGCCACAGTTTACCTGACTTAAAATGCCTTTCATCTAATTTTCCGCAATAAATGGAACGGATTACGGGATGCCGTAAGGATTGTAGCTTGCCAGCTTTTAGGTTTGTGCGGTAACCACGATTCAATGGCCGCTAAGGCTATTGGAAGTTTAAGAACCGAACCGTAATGAAAAGAACTTCAATTACCATTGCCCTGTTATTCTTGTTAAGCCTGACCCAATGCTCCCGAGCAGAGGACACATTGGATACCCTGAACAGTCTGGACTGTCTGGAAAAGGCGATTGACCTGAACAACCGATCGGATGATATGTCCTGCGATGAGCTCCGGACGGAATTGACCAAGTTGGAAAACTCCTGCCGGGAAATCCTCGATGAGGACACCAAGGCCAATATTGCGCTGCTCAAGGCATTGTGCGAAGATTAGCAGGGCTTGCCCCTTGGTTGTCCCATATTAATAACCATTGCACTTCCGATCGCAAGACAGAATCGGGAGAATTGCGAAATAGTTGTGTTGGTTTAGTTGTCATGGTCATTGATCATGGTGTATGCCATGATTTTTGGCCATGTATCAAAATACAAAAAATGGGCCGCCGAGGAATGACCAGAAGAAGACAGCAAATCAACAGTACACCATTAAAATTAATTCACCAAAGAAAATGAAACATTTAAACAGAACCACACTGATTGCCCTATCCCTAATGCTGATGGCCTGCTCGAAAGACGATGAAGCGCCAAAAAACCAAGCTCCTGGAGCTTTTGATCTGCTCACTGTTACAGATGATGCACTGGAAGTGGTACGGAAGCCTTCCTTTAGCTGGACGTCGGCGAAAGACCCGGAAGGAGATGCCGTTACCTATGATCTTTATTTGGATACGGACAGCGGTGCCCATACCAAGCGGGCCTCCGATCTGACCGGCACCACTTATGGGACGACCTCCGAATTGGAATTGAATACAACGTATCACTGGAAGGTTGTGGCAAAGGACGACCAGGGCGGTACCACCTCCAGCGAAACCCGCAGTTTTAAGACCATAAAGGAACTGCCGAACAACCCTCCCGAAGATTTTGCGCTGACCACGGTTGCCGACAACAGCACCGATGTTTCCCTGGCCCCTTCCTTTGGTTGGGAGACGGCCATTGACCCAGAGGGCGACAAAGTTACCTATGCGTTTTATCTCGACACGGAAATGGATCCCGCTACGCAGTTGGGAACCGCCTTGGAAGGGCCCAATTTCACACTAGATGCGGCCCTGGAACCGAATACGCTTTATTTCTGGAAGGTTATAGCCAGCGATGACCAGGGAAACAGCGTAGAAAGTGCTATTTTTAGCTTTACCACGGGCAATGGGTTCGATGGGACCGAGAACTCTGTTTCGGACTTCTATACGCCAGAACACCTTGCCGCCTTGGACAGCCTCGGCATTACCCTTAATTTTGGGGGAAATCCTCCCGATTTGGAGGGAAGTTATGTATTTAGTCCGGTGATCTTGGAGAACAGCACCGTGCCCGGGGATATCATTGGCGCCAGATTTCAGGATTACTTGGCCACCATCAGCAATCAGAACAACGCCGATCTGACATTGGACTTTGCCGGACAACAGGGTGTCCAACAGGACAATGGTGAAGGATCCTTTGTTTCCGGGGACGGGTCCAGTTTTACGATCTATTTAAAAACCACTACCCTGATCGGCTCATTTCCCGCCGAATCGACCATTACCATATCGGGAAAGGTGGTTGCCGATGGTTTTGAAGATGTGCAATTGGCCTTTTTGATGCTCGACAACAACGGTAATGTACAAGGTGTGTATATTGGAAATAACACGGGGCGACTGGCTATTGATAGCGATGGTTTTTCACCGAGACAAAATACGGCCGGTAGTAAAATAAACTATAGGGATAGCCGCTTACCGGGCTTGGCATCCGCTGTAAAAAAAAGGTAATGAAAAGGCCATGAAATATTTGAATGGATAACAATGGCTTTTTAAGCCGCATTTGCCAAATATTAGCTATTTTGAACAACGAATTATAAAATCCAAAAAATTATAACCAATGAAAAAAACAATTATCTGTCTTGCGATTATTTCATTATGCTCAGCACATCTGACCCACGCCCAGGAATTCGAAGTGGGTACCAACGTAATAAACGGGGGGATAAGCTTTGGCGGTGATTTTGGTAGCTACCGGACCTCTTCCCAAGGTCTCGGGTTCAATGTAAGTTATGAAAGGGGTATTTGGGATGTTCCAGGGCCCGGAGTAGTAAGCTTGGGAGGCTATCTGGGAACCAAAAGCTATAAGTACGATTATATAGGGGGAAACGATAAATGGACCTACACGATCGTAGGTGTCCGCGGGGCGTATCATTACACCGGTCTCGAGATCGAGAATCTGGACGTATACGGGGGGGTAATGGCGCACTATAACATTCTCTCGTTCAGCGGAAGTGGCAGCTACGGTAGCAGGGCCAGTGCCACTCCTTTCATTGGTGGCCGTTGGTACTTTACCGAGAACGTTGGCGTATTTGCGGAAGGAAGCTATGGTGTGGCATTTTTCACGCTAGGAGTGGCTTTTAGGATTTAGGTAAGCAGGCGCTGGGTTTAAATTGGGGCTAAGGTTTTCTTTGAAACTCAAAGGTGAAATTATCACAGCAGGGATCGATAAGCCACAGGGTGCCGCTCCCCTCCAACTTAAATTGCTGTTCCACCTGATGGTCAAAACCGAGACCGATGCTTTCAAAGAGCGCGAAGGTGGTGTATTGCACGATACTGTCCTTTTCCCGTAGTGCATAGGGAGAAGTGTACACCTTTTTGCCATTGACAAACTTATTGAACACCGCATCGTGGGTAAACTCCACCTCCATGGTCCTTCCCGAACTTTCAGGTGTAATGGTCACTCCGGCGATACTTCCGGTAGAGGCGACCCAGTTCCAGCTGCCCTGGAGTCCCACGGTGCCCTTGGTCCGAGGGCCCTCTATCTGTGCATCATCACTATGGGAGCAGCTGGTTACAAGGAGGACGGAAATCGACAGGAGCAGATAGAAAATCGACTTTTTCATGGAAAGGGCGCGTTGCTTTATACTAGGTAGATGCGCACTGGGGAGGAGGGTTGCTTTCAAATATCCGTTTTCCGGGATGGTGCTATTAAAATTTTGGAAGAATGGCGCGTTGGGCCATCTACCGTTCCCCACCCAAATTACCCCTGGGGAGGGCACTTTTCCTTTGCCCCAAGGGCAAAATATCCTGTAGGTACCTTCATTGGGTCACTTTCTAAGGTCTTTGCCGTTCCGACGGTGTATTCCCTACCATCCATACAGCTACCAGGCCCATCCATACAATTTTAACCCCCTGGAGACCTTGTATCCCCTAACTTAAAAGAAGTTTGAAAAGAATTACGACCATTAGCTAGCAACCTGTGCAAATTGGGTTGCCCTTTAAACCATCCCCCTTTATTTTGAAAAGTATATCGTTTTGGTCCAAGACGCTGGCCCCAACATATACTTTGTGAATTTTGTTCGACCTAAAACCAATGTTTTATGAAACTGGAAAAAGCGGCCGTCGGTCTGGCACTTTTTATGGTACTGGCCTTTTCTTCATGCGTCAGTACCCGCGTGGAAGCCAGCCCGTACCAGGACAGTGTGGAAAATCTGGAATGTAGAAAAGAATCCAGTTGGAGCTACTTTTGGGGCCTAAAGCAAAAACGGATCGATGCAAATCCGGAAGTGGCCGGAAACGAATGCCCTTGTCGGGAGGGAGCCCTGTCCTGGGTGGTCGTGAAGACCTCCTTTACCGATTTTCTGCTCACTACGGTAACCCTAGGGATCGTCAACCATAGGACGGCCACCTATGGCTGTGCCCGTCCCCGACAAAATGGGGAGCCCAGTTTAGACAATTAAAAAATATGCCCATGACGCCCACAGGAATTGATCCACTTCCCATCCAACAATGGAGCAACAAGCACGAGAATTTTACCCATGACCTGGTTGCGGGGGCTTCTTTTAAACTCTGGAATCCTTCAGGGCAAAAACATCGGGAACGGTATTTGGCCACCACTCGGAATTTTCAATGGTTGATAGATCATGCCCAAACCAACCATCTTAAATTGCGGGCCATGGGCAGCGGTTGGTCCTTCACCAAGGTAGGGGTGACCGAAGGAGGACTGATCGATACGGCTTCCCTCAATTTCTCGTTTCCGCTGACCCAAAAATATGTCAGCCCACTCTATGCTAGGCAAGCGGAGGACCTATACTTTCTGCAATGTGGGACCATAATCCATGAGGTCAATACCCGTTTGGCAACCAAAACGCCCCAACGATCCATCAAGGCGTCGGGGGCGAGCAATGGGCAGACCATAGCCGGTGCACTGTCGACCGGAACCCACGGAGCGGCTATTGATGTAGGGGCCATACCGGATTTTGTGGTGGGCCTGCATTTGATTACTGGGGCCGATAAACACGTTTGGCTGGAACGGGCCTCCTATCCCGTGGCTTCCCAAGAATTTGTGGAGTGGCTCGATGCCGATTTGGTACAGGATGATGCGCTGTTCAATGCGGCCCTGGTCAGCTTTGGCAGTTTTGGTTTTATCCATGGTGTCATGATCGAAACGGAGCCCCAATTCTTGCTTACCGAACATCGAATGGGTAATTTCGCTTATGGCGCTAGTTTGAAGCATGCCATGCGAACCTTGGATTTTTCCGGTTTGAACTTGCCGGGAGCCGGGCAAGGTGGGGATATGTACCATTTTGAGGTACTTTTTAATATCCATGACTTTGAGCCGAACAATGCGGACAAGGGAGCCTTTATAAAATATATGTTCAAAAAACCGTTCGCGCAGCCCCATACCCCTTTGCAACGAACCAACGATTTTACTTACGGCGATGACCTTTTGGGGATTATTTCCACCGTTTTGGACAAACTACCGGGGTCGGGGGTGGGCATTCCGACCATGGTGAATTTGATGTTCGGATTGGCATTTAAGCCCGAACCACCAAGGACCGGAACAATTCGGGAAATGTTCAACTATACCAAGTTTAGGGGCAAGGTGGCCAGTGCGGCCATTGCCATTGCCGTGGCGGATTCTCCCCAGGCCGTGGAAATCATTGTGGACGTAAACAAACAGCAACCCTTTCCGGGCGGACTTTCCCTTCGTTACGTAAAGGGCACGAAGGCCACCTTGGGATTTACAAAATTTCCCAATACCTGTGTATTGGAAATGGATGGTGTGGACGGCCAACCGGCACGGGATTTCTTCGAAACGGTTTGGACCCGACTTGAAATGGCCGGCATTTCGTACACCTTGCATTGGGGGAAGATCAACTTTAACCTGAACAAAACAAGAATCCTGCAAATGTACGGGGCCACCTCCGTGCAGTCATGGATAGATGCCCGTAACGAACTGCTCCCTGTGCCCGCACTTTCGGTATTTACCAATACCTTCTTGGAGCGATGCGGACTCGATACCATACACGGACCCATAGTCTAGTTCGGCACGGTAGCGGCCAAATGCACGCGCCCATTGGCTTTGATGAAATGGGAAAATTCCTTAAAAGAACTAAAATCGTTGTGTTCGAACAAAATTGTACTTATCTTATTTCTCCTCAAATAACGAGTGAAAAAACGTACGGCTATGGCATGTTCTAACCTTATGGAAACAGCGCTTAAAAAAGGGAATATCGACCAATTCCTTTTTAAGGGGACATCGGATAAAGAATTGGTCATCGATCTTCAACGGGTATTGTTCGAATTGGGCTTTCGAACAGAACTGAAATGGGACAGTTATCAGGCAGACGGCGACTATGGTCGGGCCACGGCCAAGGCGGTCGCGGCATTCGCAAAAAGAAACAAATACAAAAGCGACGGTACCAAGGTCACCGATACCTTGGCCGGGCTCCTCCTACAGCGACATGATTTTCTTCCCGACATGTATGTGCTATGGGAAATACACCAGTCCGACCTTCGCACCAGAAAATACATTTCCAGGGGCACCCGGATGAGCATTAGAGCGGTACAGGTGCTTTTGAACGAGCTGGGTTATGGGAAACTATTGGATTTCCCCAAGTATGGCGCAGATGGCCTTTATGGTAAAAGCACTAGAAAAGCGGTCATTGCCTATGCCCAGGACCATGGGATCGATTCCGATGGCGATTGGTTGACCCGTCCCTTGATCGATATCATGATCAAGGACATCAATACATTTTACGGAACGCATTGGAGCAAACTGGCCAAAAGCAACCTTCCGAATACCCGTTCGCCCTTGGTGCTCTTCGAGGCGTCGAGATTTCGGGGGAAGCCCTGTCGTGCCGATGCGCTCTTCGTGCCCTTGCTCAAAAGGATCAATACGCATGCGGAAAGGGCCCAGGTGTATGTTCATGTCACCAGTTCGTTCCGTACAACAACCAATGTGCACGGGGCCATTGTAAAACCTGCGACCCGTTCGAACCATTTGGCCGGACATGCAATAGACATGAACGTGATCTATGGCAACGGGAAATGGGCAAATTCCAAGGTATTGATCCAATATCCCAAAGTACCGGGACCTGTCAAGACTTTTATCCAAGCCCTCATCGATGATCCCAATTTGCGTTGGGGAGGGACATTCCAGGATAAGGATGTGGTGCATATCGATGACCACCTGAACCACGACAAAGAGCTGTGGAACGAGCGTTATCAGGCCATGCAGCGAGCGGTGCAGTTAGGGGCATAAATGCCAGGCGGAACAACCGGTACCAAGGCCATCCGAAGGGCCGTGCCGACCTTAAAAACTGGAGATCAAAATTCCTCCCGTTCCCCAAACGTTGTATATCCCGCTTGGTCTGCTAGGGATATTACTTTTTTTGTGCATGCTGTTTCCCCGGAACCGTGAGCACTCCGATCTCTCCAAAAGAAGCTCGAAAATCCGTGCCATCCACTTTGGTCCCCTTTATTTTGATGTACCTGCCCTTTTGCGGTTTAAAGCGTACGGTTTGCTCAATACGACTATTGACCACATTGGAAAATTCCCCTGTCGCGGTAATTTTCCATTTTTTATCATCGACACTGGTTGAAAATTCATAGTTGGTGATGATGCCATAGGGATAGCGTTCCTGTATGGGCCAATAGGTGAAGCCCGATAGATCGTACACGGCGCCCAGGTCGATTACGACTTCTTGGGGCTTGGAAACTTTCTCATCAGTGGCCCAAAAAGTGTTTGGGTCTTCGTCTATCATACGGTCGGTCTCCAATTCATTGCCCGAACTGGCCCGTATTACCTTCCATTCCTTCTTGCTGATGTCCAAGTTTTTGGAAATGACGACACTTTGGCCATTATCAGGGTCCACCGCGGCAACTTTCAAGGTACAGGGTGTGGACACCAAAAAAGGAGCGCCATACGCATTGGAATCGACAGTGGGGCCACTACCGTCGAGCGTATAGTACAGTTCCAGTTTTTTGTCCGGGACGGATAAGTGTACCAAACCATCCTTCTTGCGCTGAACGACCGGTTCCGTCAAAAAGTTGGGCGCTCTGAAGAGCTGGATGTTCGATAGGGCCGGGGAGGCTTTCGCATCCAAGATATTCACCCGTATTTTTGTGGCCTTGATCGTATTGAACCTTAAAATACGTCGGTGCCCAATGGTTGTCTGCCCATCGATTTCCTTCCATTTTCCATCGATCTCGGCATCGATGATAAAGTGTTTTACTCGCTGACCCAATGGGATATACTCCTGCAATAAGATCCGATTTACTTCCGTTGGGTCATCGAAACTTATCGTAACCGATGCTTGGACCGTGCTGTCGTTTGTGGCCCAATAGGTATCCGGATTTCCGTCAATGGTGTTGTTTGCGCTATAGCGCATATCACTTCCGCGGACTTCACTTGCCGAGGTTTTTTGCCCCTGGGCAAGATCCACCTCAAAATCCTTATCGATTTGCTGTTTCAGGGCCATCATCCGGGCTACATCGGTTTCATGTACCAAGCCACGGGTGTCAACGGGTAAGTTCAACAAGAAATTACCATTCCGGCCGATGGATTCGTAGTATATCTTTACCAATTGCTGCAGGGTCTTTACCTGATGATCCTCACGAGGGTGGTAGTACCAACCTGGCCGAATCGATACGTTGACCTCGGCGGGCAGCCAATGGGTACCGTCCTCATGACCGGAGCGAAGTTCTACATATCGGGGCCATCCCGGATAGATCTCGTCCCTCCGCATGATGCTCCAGTTGGTCTCGTTCGCCCAGCCTTCCTCATTGCCTACCCAACGGATGTCCGGCCCTCCGTCACTAAAAATGACCGCATTGGGCTGCAATTCACGTACGATGGCTTCCGCCTTGTCCCATTGGTAATAGGTTTTATTGTCTATTTTCCGGGTTTCATTGGCTCCACCATAGTAACCGGAGCCCCCGTTCGCCCCATCGAACCATACCTCGAAAATCTCTCCGTAATTGGTCAACAGCTCTCGAAGTTGGTCATGGAAAACCTTTACGTATTCCGGTTGGCCATAGTCTGCGTGGTTGCGGTCCCAAGGAGAAAGGTAGATGCCCATTTTGAGGCCGTATTCCGCACAAGCCTCGGATAGGTCTTTCAAAAGGTCACCCTTTCCGTGCTTCCAAGGGGAGTTTTTGACCGAGTGCTCCGTGGTCTCCGTAGGCCATAGGCAAAACCCGTCATGGTGTTTGGCGGTAATGATAATGCCGGTCATTCCGGCTTCCTTGGCCACTTTGGCCCATTGTTTTGTGTCCAATTGGGAAGGGTTGAACTGCTCGGGCAACTCCCCGCCCGTGCCCCATTCCATATCGGTAAAGGTGTTCATATTGAAGTGCACGAAGGCATAATATTTCATATCGTGCCAGGCCAACTGGCGTTCCGATGGGGTGGGGCCAATTGCCTTGGGCGGTTCCACCTGGGTACAGGAGGCCAATGAAGCGAGCGCCCCTATATAAAATAGCTTTTTCAATTTCATGATCTTATTTTTACAAAATATATGTTGGTGCAGGTCTTGCCCGCTGTACGTGCAACGACTTGTCAGCGTTCTTTGGAGCGCCACTTTCATTCCAAAAACAGTTCAATGGGGTATGCCACGGGTAACCCGGTTTTTTTGTCGATCGGCATTTGGGCATCCACCGCTTTTAGGTGGTTGGACAGGGCTTCGGCCAATTCTTCGGCTTTCTCCGTGTGCGCTTCGATACGGTTCTCGAGTTCCCCGATATCTTCCTTGAGATTGTACAGTTCCATTTTGCCGTCCGCATGGAAATAAATGAACTTCCAATCCCCTTTGCGTATGGTACTGGCCGCTCCGATACCCGGTCCTTCTGGTCCCCATTCGTTGGGGTAGTGCCAGTATAGGGGGCGTACACCCAAATGTTCCTGTTCGCCTTTCAAAATGGGTACGAAACTTTCGCCGTCCACTTTTTGAATGGTCTTAAGACTATCAATACCCGCAATTTCGAGAATGGTGGGGTAAAAATCCTCAATGATCACCTGATGCCCGGATACCGATTCCGGGGCGGTCTTCCCGGGCCACTTGACCAACATGGGTTCCCGGATACCCCCTTCGTACATCGATCCTTTTCCACTTGCCAAGGGCTTGTTGTGGGTGTTGGGCTCCCCTCCGCGGGCGTGGACGCTCAATCCACCATTATCGGACATAAATAGGATGATCGTGTTTTCCGCTATATTTTTGTTCTCCAGATAATCCATGATATCCCCGAGACTTTTGTCCATGCCTTCGACCATGGAGGCATATTTGGCCTCGGTAGAATCCAATCCCTTCTCTAAATACGTCTGCAAAAAACGGCCATCGCCCATAATGGGGGTGTGCACGGCGTAATGCGACATATAGAGGAAAAAAGGTTGTTGGGCCGTTGTGGCCGAATCCATTGCCTTTAGGGCTTCTTGGGTAATGGCTTCCGTTAGGAAGATATCTTTGCCATGGTACGCTTCCAAGCCGGGAACGGCCCATACCTCCTTACCCTCCTTGCCATTTCCAAAATTTTCCACACCTAGATAGCTTTCCGGGGCCCCGGCCGCATGACCGGCTATGTTCACATCGAATCCCAGGTTCAAAGGATCCTCTCCCGGGGTGCCGATGGCGCCCAGATGGGCCTTGCCCGAATGGATGGTAAAATAGCCCACATCGTGCAGTGCCTGTGGTAAGGGCGTCGCATGGACCGCTTTTGGATCTCCGGCAACCGGAGTCAGTCCATTGACGTTCCAAAGGGGGAATTCAAGGTCGGGGTGGTTCTTTTCCATGGGTTGGACGCTGTCTTTTTTTAAGGTCCAGTTCGTTACCCGATGCCGCGCCGCATTCATTCCGGTCATGAGGCTCACCCGGGTGGGGGAACAGACCGGAGTAGCATAGGCTTGCGTGAACTTCATGCCTTCCTTCGCCAAGCGCTCCATATTGGGCGTACGGTACAGGTCATTGAAGGGGGTACGTTGGTCCCAAAAAGGAACGGAGGTATCTTGCCAACCCATGTCATCCACCAAAAACAAAATAATATTGGGAGGGATTTCCTGTAGTTCTTCTGACTCACAGGAGGCCAGAGCAAAGAACAATAGGACTACAAGAACATTTTGTATGCGGTTCATTTTATAGGGATTATCTCGATAATATGGTTTCCGTTTGGTTCCATGCCGTACCGTTGAGGTGCAAAGGGGCGTTCGACTGTTTTTCTCCCGGAGTACTCCTACCGTTGGTAATGTAGGAGGCCATAAGTCCGTGTAGTTCTTCCACGACCTCGGGATGCTTTCCATAAAGATTTTGTTGTTCCCCTGGATCATCTATCATGTGGTACAGTTGGAATTTGGGTAATTCTGCGATTTCCTTGTTATCCGGTCTCGGATCGCTCCAACCTCCAGAACCGGGACAAAAAACGAGTTTCCAAGGACCCCGGCGTATGGCAAAACTACCATTGATCGAATGGTGTACCGTCGCTTTCCGGGCGTATTTGCCGTCTTTGGAAGGCGCCAATAGTGGCATAAGGGAAAAACTGTCCTCACCCTCGTTTGCCGACAAGGACCGGTTGGTCAGCTCGGCACAAGTGGCTATAAGATCGGTCAGGCAGATGGTCTTATCGGAAATGGAATTGGGCTTGATCACAGCGGGCCACTTCACGATAAACGGTATGCGGTGACCCCCTTCAAAAATATCGGCCTTGTGGCCCCTGAAGCTGCCGCTCGGCCCATGGCCTTTTTCTGCCAAAAGCGGGAAATTGGCCTGAGGGGAGCAACCGTTGTCACTGGTAAAGACCAACATGGTGTTCTCGGACAGGCCTTGTTGGTCCAAGGCCTTTACCAATTGGCCGACGTAGTGGTCGACCATCATGACAAAATCACCGTAGGGGTTGAGTCCGCTTTTGCCCTGCCATTCCGGTGTGGGCAGGATGGGCGTATGGGGGGAGGGTAAGGCCAGATACAGAAAAAATGGGGCGTCCCCCTTGGATTTCCCCTCGATATAGTCGATGGATTTTCCAAAGAAATTTGGGGTGACCTGGTCGTGGACAAAATCGGCAGCTGTGGGCCCTTTCCGCCACCAGGTATATTCTCCGGTATCTTCGGTGATGGTATCGACCACTGCGGTAGCCCTACCGTTTTCCACATATACATAGGGAGCCATATCCAGGGAGCCCGAATGTCCGTATGCATGGTCAAAACCCAGATCGTTCGGAGTGTTTTTTATTGGACCTTCAAAATCGATATTGTCGAAATCCTGGGGGTTCCAGCCTTCCCCATCAAGCGCCGTGGTGTCCTTCAGGGCCCAATCCCAGCCCAGGTGCCATTTGCCAATGAAGGCCGTTTGGTAACCCCCTTCCCTAAGAAGAGAGGCCACCGTGGTTCGCCCTTTTGGAATCAAGGCCCTGGACTTTCCGGTGAGCACTCCTTTTTTGAGTTCGCTCCGCCAGCTATAACGCCCTGTTAGAATGCCATATCGGGTAGGGGTACAGACCGCTGAGGGACTATGTGCATCCAGGAACTTCATTCCCATCGCCGCTAATCGGTCAATGTTTGGCGTGGGAATCTTTCCTTCCGGGTTAAAAGCGCCAATGTCACCATAGCCCAGATCATCGGCTAGGATGTACACAATGTTGGGCGGCCTTTCTTCTTTTTTTTTGGGTGTTTTTTGTTCCCCACAGGATAGGAGGGACAGGACGGGAACCAAAAGTAGGCAAACGGAAATGTGAAGTGTACGCATGGTCAGGGTCGGTTTTATTGATGGCGGCCCTAAAATTAAGTAATTCGAATCAAATTCCTACCGAATGTGAAAAAGTAAATGTTCCATATCGGGCCTGTCGCACATAGAACAAAAGCCAAGTAACCTAAATACGGTTTTGTGAAAAGTGGCTACCTTTATAATCCGACAAGATAAAAAGGCGGCCATTGTATACGATTATTGACATAGAGACCACCGGAAACGGAATTAAGGGCAACCGGATCACCGAAATCGCTATTTTCAAATATGACGGATTTGAGGTGGTGGAGGAGTTCACCTCCCTAGTGAACCCCGAATGCGAAATCCCTTATTTTATTACCGGGTTGACCGGAATTGATAATGAAACGGTACGGGATGCCCCCAAATGGCATGAAATCGCCGCCAAGGTTTTGGAAATCACGGCGGATACCATTTTCGTGGCCCATAGCGTGAATTTTGATTACAACGTGATCAAAAACGAGTTCAAAAGCCTGGGCCTTGACTTTCGACGGAAAAAACTGTGCACGGTGCGTCTGTCCAGAAGGTTGATCCCGGGTTACCGCTCGTATAGCCTAGGGAAACTATGCTCCGCGCTGGAGATTCCCCTCACCGATCGGCATCGTGCCCGGGGAGATGCCCATGCGACCGTATTGTTGTTCAGAAAATTGTTGGGGACCGAAGGGGCCGAACAGGTATTCAAAACGTTTTTAAACGCCCGCTACCAAGAGGCCACTTTGCCGCCTTCCCTGCCGCGCGAGGCCTTTGAAAAATTACCTTCCAAACCAGGGGTCTATTATTTTAAGAACGCCGAGGGCAAGATCATCTACATTGGCAAGGCCATCAATATCAAAAAAAGGGTATTGGGACATTTTTATGACAAGGCAACCAAGGAAGTTCGATTGTGCCGGGAAACGGCGGATATCGACTTTGTCCTGTCCGGTAGTGAACTTTTGGCACTTCTTATGGAATCAGCGGAAATAAAGCATCACTTTCCCATATTCAACAGTGCCCAGAAAAGAACGGTGCAGCAGTACGGCATTTTTTCCTATGAAGACAGGGCAGGTATTGTCCACCTTGCCTTCAACAAGCTGAAAATGGTCTCCAGACCTATTGCCATTTGTTATAACCCCACCGACAGCCGGGCCTATCTGGAAAAAATCTGTAGGGACTTCAAACTCTGTCCCAAATTCTGTCATCTTCAGGAAAGCCCCGGTAGCTGTTCGCATTTCAGAATCACAGAGTGTCATGGGGTATGTCGTGGGGAGGAGGACATTGCAATCTACAACGATCGGGTACAGGCGGCGATTGAAAATAGTCTGGCGGAAAGGGACCAGGACCTCTTGATCAGGGAAAAGGGCAGGACTCCGGAGGAAGATGCTTTCGTTATGATCAAAAATGGGCGTTACTGTGGTTACGGTTTTATCGAAAAGAAAATCCAGATACAAAGTGAGGGAGACCTTGAGGCTTATTTGATGCCACAAAAAAATACATTGGAAACACAACGGATCGTAAAATCGTACCTCGATAGGAATGAACATAGGGCCTCCGTACTGGAGGGCGGGACCATCGATTGAACGTTCAATCGTTCATTTTCTTGTACATGTGTATGACAAAGAGCATCCAGACCATAAAGACAATGGCCACGATAATGGAGTATAGCACTATAAAATCCATCGATGCGCGTTTAAATTTGTGGTCGTTGTGGAGGCTTGGCCACTTTTATGCCCGAAGGGTGACGGACCAGGGTCCCATCGGGAGGTGTTACCAGTCGGATTTGATCGTTTAAAAAGGCACTGAATTCGTAATGGAATTCCTGTTAAATATAATAAAATTCGGAGCGTTTTCCTACTAAATCATTATGATTTTCTTAACATTTATAGAATTCCAAGGGATTTGCGCGTATTATTGATAAAATCTCAATAAAAATCGAAGGAGTCGTTGAAATACCATGGCAAAAAATGCTGAAATAAACCGTTTCGTACCGATTGGAACAACTTCAGTCCTTTTTTCCGCTATTCATGAAGTTGATCAGCACTACGATCAGGGCGATGACCACCGCCACGAACACACCGATCATTACAATACCATTTCCCCAGTTTACCAGAGGTAGCATACCATATCCCATAATTTGCCGCTTTTTGATTTACAATATCAAAGATATTTCCGCCTTCCTAGAAAAAACATGACAATGATCAGCGAAAATCCGGTTCTTTCAAATATAGGGGGACACTGACCGGGAAGGCTCCAAAAACATTTGGCCAAATGCGGGAAGGTACCCCGTATCCGCAAAACTTTTTTAAGGCGGGCTATTCCTTCCGCTTCGGCCCGCAGGTGTTCATTCCGAACAGGGCATACAAGGGACAAAAGCCGACAAGACCCGTTAAAATGAATATCGAGGCCAGGGCCAAAAAAATATAGGCCAAGGTACCGGAGACCACATTAAAATAAACCAGGAGTCCACCTATGACCGCAACAATCAGCCGGATCAATCGATCCGTTCTTCCCATATTCGTTTTCATATCAATACCATATCGGTTTAACAATCAACATTGGCCAAATACCTTGGCCCCCATCGCCCAACGCAGGATCACATTCGGGTATGCGGTTTTAGCGCAAAAGATACTCGATGAAAACTACCGCGCCAGAAACAATGCCCAGACATATGACGCATACCAGCACCAATTTCATGACTTTGCTCAACCGCATGTTTAAAGATATGTACTGTTCGACAGATTAAATATGACCATCATCATTTCTGTTGGGTGGTGGGGCATACGTAGTCCGTCACCGCCGCTCCCTCTTTCTTAAGGGCCCCAAAACCGCCTTCAATATTGATCAGGTTGTGAATGCCCCTACTTTTCAGGATCGACGCGGCGATGACCGATCGGTACCCTCCGGCACAATGTACATAAAAATCTTGATTATCAGGAAATTCCGTCATGTGATCGTTCAGAAAACCCAAAGGGGCATTGGTCGCATCTACAAGATGTTCCGATACATATTCACTTTCCTTGCGCACATCAAAAAGAGCGGCCTTGGTCTTGTCGATTTCTTGTTTGGATTCTGCCGCGGATAGGGAATTGACCTTATCATACTCCATCCCGGCCTTTTTCCAGGCTTCGAACCCACCTTTTAAATAGCCGATGGTGCCATCAAAACCTACCCGGGACAAACGGGTGATGGCCTCTTTCTCCAGCCCTTCCGGTGCCACCAACAGGATAGGCTGCTTTACATCGGCGACCAGGGCACCTACCCAGGGGGCAAAATCCCCATTTAAACCGATAAAAATAGAACGGGGGACGTGGCCCTTTACAAATTCGTCCTGATGGCGTACGTCCAAAACTATTGCGCCGGTATCGTTGGCGGCGATCTCAAGGGCTTCCGGGGTCAAGGCTGTGGTGCCCCTGTTGAGCACATCGCCAATATCCTCATACCCCTCTTTGTTCATCTTTACATTGAGCGGAAAATATTTTGGGGGAGGTAACAGGCCGTCGGTCACTTCTCTTACGAACTCCTCCTTGGTCATATCGGCGCGTAGGGCGTAGTTCATTTTTTTTTGATTGCCCAGGGTGTCAACCGTTTCCTTCATCATGTTCTTCCCACAGGCCGAACCTGCGCCATGGGCCGGATATACGATTACCTCGTCCCCAAGGGGCATTATTTTGTTCCTTAAACTATCATAGAGTATTCCCGCTAGGTCTTCCTGGGTCATATTGGCCGCTTTTTGGGCTAGATCGGGCCTTCCCACATCTCCCAAAAACAAAGTGTCTCCCGAAAAAATGGCATGATCTTTTCCCTTTCGGTCCTGTAGGAGATACGTAGTGCTTTCCATGGTATGTCCGGGGGTGTGCAGCACCCGTATGGTCAGATCCCCCAAGGGGAACTCCTGTTGGTCATGGGCAATAATGGCCTCAAAGGAAGGATTGGCGTTCGGCCCGAAAATGATGGGTGCACCGGTCTTCTTGGACAGCGTGACATGGCCGCTTACAAAATCGGCATGAAAATGGGTCTCAAAGATATATTTGATCTTGGCCTTGTCGTTTTTTGCTCTTTTTATATAGGGTTCCACCTCCCGCAAGGGATCTATGATGGCCACTTCACCATTGCTTTCTATGTAGTAGGCCCCTTGGGCAAGACATCCTGTATAAATCTGTTCTATGTTCATGTTTCCTATGTTTTGATTCGTGATATAAAAATAGGGTTATTCCGTGTTGTTCAACGGCAAGGGTTATCCCGTCCTGTTTTGGTGTGCGACCTTGCCCTGTAGATCGGAAGGCGATTTGGGGTCATCAAAGTATGCCACGGCCTCCTTTGTCTTTACAAAGAGGTGTTCTTTTTTCAGCGCGTCTATGATTCTACTGCTGTAGATGATGTCGCGGGCCGGACCAATGGCCCCAGCGATATAAAATTGGAGCCCCAAGCGATGCATTTCCGCTATGACCCTTACCAAGGTTTTTGCGCCAGTGGAATCGATGTAGTTGATCGCTTCCGCGTTCAATACGACCCCTTTTAGCGCATCGCCTTTGTCCTTAATGTGCCGAAGCAGTTGATTTTTAAAATAGTCGGAGTTGCCAAAATAAAGCTGTGCGTCGAATCTAAGGATGAGCAGGTCTTCGCGGACAACCACTTCATCCCCAAATCGATTCACGTTCTTGTAATACTCCGAATTACGGATGTTGCCCAGCACGGCAAAATGGGGATTGGAGGTGCGGTAGACCATCAGAAGCAGTGAAAACAGCACCCCGATCAAAATACCTTCCTTTATCCCAACGAACAAGGTGGCCAGGAAAGTGGCCAACAGCACCATAAACTCATCCTTTCTATGTTTCCACAGACCTGCTGGATAGGGAATATCGATCAAACCAAAGACGGAGACCATAATGATACTCGCCAATACGGCATTGGGCAGGTAGTAAAAAAGGGGCGTTAGAAACAAGAGCGTCAGTAGTACCAAGCCCGCACTGATGACAGAGGCCAGGTTTGTCCTGCCACCCCCCTCGGAGTTAATGGCCGATCTTGAAAAGCTGGCGGTCGAAATGAAGGATTGAAAAAAGGAACCTACCATATTCGAAGCGCCCAGGGCCACCAACTCCTGGTTGGCCCTGATATGATCGGTACCATTCTTTTCTTCCAGGGCCTTCCCGATCGATATGGTCTCCAAATAACCCACTAAGGCCAGGGTAAGGGCAATGGGCCAGATATCCAGCACATTCTTAAGATTGATGGCCGGAACGGCAAAGGGGGGCAAGCCAGTGGGTACCGTGCCCACAATTTTTACCCCATAGGCCTGTAGATCGAGGTAGTAGACCATTAAAATGCCCAATAGAACCACAAGGAGCACTGCTGGGATCCGGCGATCGATCTTCCTGAAAAAAATGATGATGGCAATACCAGCGAGCCCAATTCCCAAATCGTACATATTGGTCCCTCCCAGTTTTTGGATCGCGTTCAGGACCAATTGATGGAATTGGTTGCTTCCTTGGATATCGACTCCGAACAGATGCTTCAGTTGACTAAAAATGATGATCACCGCCGCTCCGGAGGTGAAGCCACTGATGACCGGTTTGGACAAAAAGTTGACCAAGAACCCCATTCTAAAAAGGCCCAATATAAATTGAATGGCTCCTACCATAAAGGCGAGCACAAGGGCCATTCCTATATACTCCTCCACTCCGACCAATGACAGGGCTCCCAAACCGGCGGCCACCAAAATGGAATCCATGGCCACCGGACCCATGGCCACCTGTCGGGATGTGCCCAAAAGGGCGTACACCAATAGGGGTACCAATGAAGCGTACAGGCCGTATACCGGGGGAAGACCTGCAATCATGGCATAGGCCATTCCCTGTGGGATCAAAACAATACCTACCGTAAGTCCGGCAACCAGATCCTTGGTGAAATCCCCTTTTTTATAATGGGGCAACCATCCTAGGAAGGGAAGGAATTTTTGCATGGGGCAAAGGTACTTTAAAAACTACAGCTGAAAGGTAACATGGGTTACCTAGGTGGGCGGGGTTCAAATATCCCGTCCACACCGGACTTTTACGGCCGATCATTGTTCCGATGACGGGGCGATCCATCCTTTATCCCTATAGATCTGGATGTACTGATCGCTTAGTGCCTCCGAATCGCCATATTTCTTTCGAAGTCCCTCCAACTTTTGTTTCAACTCCTCGACCACGGCTGCATGCTGTGGATTCCCGTAAAGATTATGGAGTTCCTGCGGGTCTTGAGATCGATCATAGAGTTCCCATTCATCCACATCGTAGTAAAAATGGATTAATTTATAGTCCTTGGTGGCAATTCCATAGTGCCTCTTCACCGCATGTTCAGCAGGATATTCATAATAATGGTAGTAGACTGCCTCCCGGTCCCACATCTCTTTTTTCCCTCTAAGAAGGGGGACCAGGCTTTCCCCCTGCATGTCTTCCGGGGAAACGATTCCGGCGACTTCCAGAAAGGTCTGGGCAAAATCCAGGTTCTGTACCATTTCATCCTCCGTGGTGCCGGGGCCGATTACATTCGGCCAACGGATCAATAAAGGGGTCTTAAAAGATTCCTCGTACATAAAACGTTTATCGAACCAGCCATGTTCGCCCAGGTAAAACCCTTGATCCGAAGTATAAACGACCAAAGTATTGTCGCTCAGGTCTTCACGATCTAAATAATCCAGAAGTCTGCCCACATTTTCATCCACCGCGGCAATGGTTCCTAGATAATCCTGCATATAGCGTTGGTATTTCCAGACCATTAGCGTGGAATCGCCCATACTGGGATACTGTTTTTTAAATGCCTCGTTTATGGGCCCATAAACAGAATCCCACGATGTCTTTTGGTCCGATGTCATGCGCTCCAGGGGATCGAACAGTTTACGGTCCTTGATTTTTAGTGCTTCGATAACCTCCGGAAACACTTTGTTGTCATAGTTCAGTATCATATGCTCCAAAATGTTCATCTCCGCGGTTTTCGCTGCCTCGCCCCGTGTATCATAGGTGTCGAATAGGGTGGGGGGAATAGGGAAGGTCTTTTGCGTGAAGGTGGTGTAGTGCCGTTTTGCCGGCAACCATGAGCGATGGGGCGCCTTGTGCAGATACATTAGCAGAAAGGGTCTGGCAGTATCCCTTCGTTTCTCCATCCAATCCAAGGTGAGGTCGGTAATAATGTCCGTTACATAACCCGTTATGGTGGTGTCCCCTTTTGCCGTGATAAACTTTGGATTGTAATAATCGCCTTGTCCGGGAAGGATCTTAAACTCATCAAAACCTTTGGGATTGTTCCCGAAATGAAGCTTTCCGAACATGGCTGTTTGGTAGCCCGCCCCTTTTAGTAGTTGCGGAAAGGTTATGTTGGTGGTGTCGAAGGGGGATAGATTGTCGATCTTCCCGTTGATATGGGAGTGTTTTCCGGTGAGGATCACGGCCCTTGAAGGGGCGCAGATGGAATTCGTGACACTGGCATTGGTAAAGAGCATGCCCTCCTTGGCGATCCTGTCGATATGGGGGGTGTGGATCAACTGCTTGTTATAGGCACTTATGGCTTGATACGCATGGTCATCGGACATGATGAACACAATATTGGGCCGTGTCGATATCTTTTTGGCGGGAGGGGTCTTTTTACAGGAAAGACAGAAAATGAACGAGAAAACAAAAACAAGGAGTTTGGCGGACTTCATCTAGTTGCGTTTAAGAGGGTTCCAAGATAGTGATTTATACCGGAGCGCGGGGAACCGCTGCTGTATTGCGTTTCAAACCTGTTGGTTTTAATGGTCGGTCCGGTCCCCGTGGATAGTGGATCAATGCGGTCTATTGTACCTTCTTTAAAACGACCAGTGCGTTTTTTTGGATATCCATGACTCGTTTGAAGAGTTCCCGAAGCACTTGGTAATCCACCGGCTCAAAATAGGTATTGTCGATCGTAAGGTCGAAGGATATCATTACCCCCTCGTTGCTTTTGGAATGGTAATATTTCAAAGCGGCCATGTTCTCGCCCAACTTCACGACATCCTTTTTTGGGAGTTCCTGTACTTGATACCCCTCAGGCAATGCAATATTGATCTGGTATTTGTAATGCCTGGGATAACCAAAATCCACGGGATAGTTTCGTTCTTCCTCAACGAATGGGTTTTGCTCGAAAAAACGTGCTAGGAATGGGTTAAAGAAAATGAGATCCTGGCTGGAAAGGTAGTCCGCCTGGAATTCAACACGCTCGGAAACCTTCGTTTCGTTACTCCTTTCGGGAATGACCAAATAGGAATTGATTTCTACATTTTCTTGGATTTTTCCAGAAATGAAACTCAGATATTGATTCTCGCTCTTTTCCGCTTTGGCCTCTCGTGCCGCAACCGCGTTGTACCCTAAGGCCATGAAATGCATGGTTCCCTTGACTATGCCCTCATCCAGGTCAAATTTGACCTGGCACCTAATTTGATCTTTGTTGTCGGGATACGGTTTGATCTTGTACCAATACCCCTTTCCTTTGAAGTCCATGACCCTCCCGTAGTGGTTCAAGGCCTTGAAGGGCAACATTCCGAATGGCACAAATTTATTGGAAGCGTCCAGCAAATAGATCTGTCCGTCTATTTCCACCCTGGCAACAAAATAATTGAAGTCGTACATGACCGGGTGTGTTCTTTTTGGTAGCCCATTTTGCCTTGTCGACATGATCATTAAGTTCGATTGGATTCCCGCATCATTCAGCAAATTGATGAGGGACATGTTGATTTCCGCCGTACATCCGATTTTGTTCCTGAATGCCTCTTTTACATTATTGTACGTATATGTTCCGTTCGTCTTGTCCCATGTGAAATGGTTCTGAATAAATGCATATAATTTCTTTGCGCGTTCAAGTGGGTTTTTAACGGCTAAAAGCTCATCCGGTATTTTTCTTCTAAAAAAACCTTTTTTCAATAATTGGGGGCCGATACTTTCCGCTTTTTTGAAATCTTCATCGATTTTGTCCCATGTGGCCGTAATGTCAACTCTTCTTCTGTTCGAATATTTTATCTCTGCGAGCTCAAACTCCAATCGTGAACTGTAGTTGTCTGGCGAAAGGGCAAAATTGTTTTCCCTTGCCAGGGCTGGAATATCCCTCATGATGTACTTGAGCGCCTCACAATCGGCCCTTAAATATGAGGTTTTGAAACATTTTGGTTCCATTTTCGCTTCGTTGGTGTCCAAGGCCAAACTTCCGATCAAGTCTCTGTTGTATACGAAACTTCCCGGTATTTTGGCCCTAAATTCACTATATAGCTTCGGTATGTCCGCTTGAAAGTCCCATCCATCCAATTTGAAGAAATAAGGAGTAATTATTTCGTATTGATATTCAATGATGCTACCGACCTGTAATTTGGAAAAGGCAAATTTCTTGCGGGTCACGAAGTTGTTTTGTTTCAGTGTATAGATGTCTTCCGGCAATACATGGAACAGGCTGTCATTGTTGTGGGTAACGGCTTTTAGATTTACAATTTTTTCCGATCCTATATAGGGAATGTTGATATCGCCCTGTTCGAAACCTTGGGTGGTCAGGATCTTGATCTTGACATGGTACCTTTTTACAAGACGGATTACGTTCTTTATTTCCTTGAAATAATTGTCGCCCACTTCGTATAGCACCACCGCCGGGGCATCTGGGTCCTTTTCATAGGAAGTAAAACTCCTGTCTTCCTCGGTCAGTACCCCGAAAGCTTGATTTTCTTGTGCGTTTACGGTCAGCCATAGAAAAACAAAGGACAAGGTGCATGAAAGTTTAAGGCACATGGATAAGGATTTGGTCATAGACAATAACCGCTGAACGTTCCAATTATTGCAACCCGTTTACCGTTTTCCTCAAAGCCACCAGGTGGGTCAATAACTTTTCCAAATGGTCCAAATGGAGCATATTGGCCCCGTCGCTTTTGGCATTGGCCGGATCGAAATGGGTTTCCATAAAAATTCCATCGACCCCTGAGGCAATGCCCGCACGGGCCAAGGTCCCGATCAGTTCGGGACGGCCCCCGGTAACCCCGGAGGTTTGATTGGGCCGTTGTAGCGAATGGGTCACGTCGAGTACTACCGGGGCATATTGCTTCATGGTGGGAATCCCCCGAAAGTCGACCACCATGTCTTGATAACCGAACATGGTGCCGCGATCGGTCACCATAACCTGCCCGTTGTGCGAATCGGTCACTTTGGTCACCGCGTGCTTCATGCTTTCGGGACTCATAAACTGCCCTTTTTTGAGATTGATGGTCTTGCCGGTCCTTGCGGCCGCGACGACCAGATCGGTCTGGCGTACCAAAAATGCGGGGATTTGGAGCACATCGACATATTCGGCGGCCTTGGTGGCATCCGATATCTCATGGATGTCCGTTACCGTTGGGACTTCGAACCGCTCAGAAACTTTTCGTAGAATTTTCAAGGCTTTCTCGTCCCCGATCCCGGTAAAGGAGTCGACCCGACTGCGGTTTGCCTTTTTAAAACTTCCCTTGAACACATACGGAACCTGTAACTTATCGGTAATCGAGACGATCTTTTCCGCGATGCGCATTGCCATATCCTCCCCCTCAATGGCACAGGGACCGGAGAGTAGGAAAAAGTTGTTGCTGCCCGTATATTTGAGTTGGGGAATCTGGGAAAGGTCCATTTTCTTAAATTTTCCACAAAGATAGTGTTTCGCTGGCGTTTAGTTTTTAGTTTTAAGGAAATCGAAACCCATGCCCAAAATTTTATGTTTAACCGTTGCGATACTGTCTGGCCTTACCCTAGGGGCGCAAATACGAAAGATCAGCGAACAGGGGAGCGGCCCTGTCCATTTGGAGCGACATCAATTTAAGTTCAACCTGATCAGTCCGGGAATCCATTATGAACTGGGGCTTTTTAGGAACCAAAGTGTTTCTACGGGCCTCGGCCTTGGTTTGGCCACATATCAGGAGGGGTATTCCCTTGGTCTGGCCATGAACAACAGATATCGCTACTACCATAATTTTAACCGCCGAATCGGCATGGGAAAAACAGTGTCGGGTAATTCAGGGGATTATATTGCCGCCGCCCAGTCGATCTTTTTTTCTTTTTTGAATGTGGCCAACGATATCAGCGATACCGATTTTAACATTGGGTTCTATGGGGCGGTCTATGGTATTCAACGAACATACCCGAGCGGATTCAATTTCAATGCGGAACTGGGTGCTGGCTATTACCGCGGCGATGGCGTTCCTTCGGGCTATGGCCCCCTTTTCCATGTTACTTTTGGCTGGGTGGCGACCAAGAGAAAATAGGGTGTTGGACATGTGTTTTCGGTGGAATGGAAAAGTAGATCGTGCCCTGAGATCCGTATTTTGACCTGGGTAGCGCATGGTGGCCACCCGTATCTTCCTGTTCTTAGGGTGTCCCCTAATTTTCATTGGATACGGAACCCTGGTTCGCATCTGTCATTGTCGTAAAATAACTTCCTCAAAATCAACCATATAAAAATAACATAAGTTTGTGCCTCCGAGCCAAAAATAGCAGTACCTTTGCACGCTTAAAATAGTACCCGCCCATTATATAAATAGAAGATTATGACCACAAAGAACATTGCCATCATTGCCCACGTAGATCATGGGAAGACCACTTTGGTAGATAAGATCATGTACCATTGTCAGTTGTTTCGTGAGAACGAAAATACCGGCGATCTTATTTTGGACAATAACGATCTGGAACGCGAAAGGGGCATTACCATTACCTCGAAGAATGTTTCCGTTATCTACAAGGATATCAAGATCAACATCATCGACACCCCTGGTCACGCGGATTTTGGTGGGGAAGTGGAGCGGGTGTTGAATATGGCCGATGGGGTGCTATTGTTGGTCGATGCCTTTGAGGGCCCCATGCCCCAGACCCGTTTTGTATTGCAGAAGGCCATTGATATGGGATTGAAGCCCTGCGTAGTGATCAATAAGGTCGATAAGGAAAACTGTACCCCGGAAGAGGTACACGAAAAGGTGTTCGATCTGATGTTCGAACTGGGCGCTGAGGAATGGCAATTGGACTTTCCGACCGTCTATGGTTCGGCCAAGCACAATTGGATGGGCGAAGATTGGAAAGACAAGACCGATTCTATAGCTCCTTTGCTCGATATGGTAATCGAGCACATTCCCACTTTTGAACCTGAGGAGGGCAGTACCCAAATGTTGATTACTTCCCTGGACTACTCTTCCTTTACGGGAAGGATCGCCATAGGGAGATTGCAAAGGGGCGGCCTGAAGGAAAACCAGCAAGTTTCCTTGGTGAAACGCGATGGGAGCATCGTGAAGTCAAAAATAAAGGAACTCTACACTTTTGAAGGTTTGGGCAGAAAAAGGGTCAAGGAAATTGCCACGGGGGATATCTGCGCCATAGTGGGCCTGGAAGGCTTTGAGATCGGTGATACCATTGCCGACCTTGAAAACCCGGAGGGTTTAAAGACCATCGCCATCGATGAACCTACTATGAGCATGCTGTTTACGATCAACGACAGTCCCTTTTTTGGACAGGACGGCAAATTTGTGACCTCGAGGCATATCAAAGAGCGCTTGGAACGGGAATTGGAAAAGAACCTGGCGCTTCGGGTCAACGAGACCGATAGTGCCGATAAGTTTTTGGTCTTCGGTCGTGGGGTACTGCACCTTTCGGTCTTGATCGAGACCATGAGGCGCGAAGGATATGAATTGCAGATCGGCCAACCCCAGGTGATCATCAAAGAAGTGGATGGTGTAAAGTGCGAACCTGTTGAATCCCTTACCATTGATCTTCCCGAAGAGGTTTCGGGCAGGGCCGTGGAAATGGTCTCCATACGAAAAGGGGAGATGACCAGTATGGAGGCAAAGGGCGAGCGCATGGTGTGTGAATTTTTGATTCCCTCCAGGGGGATCATCGGTTTGCGGAACCAGTTGTTGACCGCTACGGCCGGGGAAGCGATCATGGCGCACCGATTTTTGGAATACCAACCCATGAAAGGGGATATTCCGCAACGGCAGAACGGTTCCTTGGTTTCCATGGAAAAAGGTAAGGCCATTCCATATTCCATTGACAAACTGCAGGATCGGGGCAAGTTTTTTGTAGATCCGGGAGAAGATATCTATGAAGGGCAGGTTATCGGTGAGAATTCCCGTGGAGACGACATGACCATAAATATCACCAAGACCAAGAAATTGTCGAATGTGCGCTCCGCAGGGGCAGATGACAAGGCAAAGATCGTTCCGGCCATCAAATTTTCCCTGGAGGAGGCATTGGAGTACATACAAAAGGACGAATATGTTGAGGTGACCCCAAAGCACTTGCGACTTCGAAAAATCCATTTGACCGAGGTGGAGCGAAAACGGAACAAGATCGCTTAGCGTACCGCGTCTATAAAAAAGCCCCAGATTACATGTAATTTGGGGCTTTTTTTGTGGACTGGACCTTTGATATCAATCCTTCGGAGCCTGGTGCAAGGCGGCAGCCGCCGCACCAATGATACCGGCGTGGTTTTGAAGCCCTGCCGGAATCACCGGGGTATCGATCTTAATGCACTCGCGGTATTCTTCGAAATCCTTGGAGGCCCCACCACCTAAAATTATCAGGTCGGGGCATACGATCAGTTCTACTAGTTCCAAAAACTTGTTGAAGCGCTTGCCCCATTTTTTATAGGTAAGCTCTTCCCTTTCCTTAGCGGAATCAGCGGCCCAAAGTTCTATTTTGTCGTATTTTTTATAGGGAATCTGTCCGAGTTCAAAGTTGGGGATCAATTCCCCGTCCAAAAAGACACCACTGCCCAAACCGGTACCAATGGTTATCATGACCACAAGCCCTTGTTTTCCTTTCCCCAAGCCATAGTTCATGGTGGCATAGCCAGCAGCGTCCGCATCATTGATTACCGTGACGGGCAGGCCAGTGTAGGATGTGAACAGTTCCTTTACATTGCAACCGAGCCATTTTTTGTGCAGATTGCCCGGCGATATACAGACCCCGTGCTTGATCACCGTGGGGAACCCTACACCTACAGGGCCCTTATGGTCAAAATGCTTTACAATTTGGGACACTACCTCGGCCATGGCCTTTGGTTTGCGGGATTCAGGGGTGGGAATTCGAAAACGTTTGGTCAACATTTCCCCGGTTACAGAATTTACCAATGCCCCTTTTATGCCGGATCCCCCGACATCGATTCCCAAAACTTCCATGAAGTAGTTTTAAATTTACAGGGGCAAAAATAGCAAAAAAGATTGGGTCGTGTCCGGGAGGTGGATTCGCGATCATTTCCGCTCCCCTACAGGATATAGACCAGAATCCCCTTTTTCCAGAATGGGAAGGAGCTCGCTTACCACTTCCGATCTGTCGCTGGCTATATTTTTGGTTTCGTGGGGATCGTGTTCGTAATCGTAAAGCTCGATCGTGGGTTCCTCTTCACGAAAGTATTTGGTGAGCCTGTAACGGTCCGTCCGCAGCGATATTCCTTTGCGAAAGTAGCTATAGGCCACACCGTTAAAGGGCGCATTTTCCAGTTCAAGAAGGCCCAATAGGCTCTCTCCATCGGTTTTGACCGTTTGTCGGACACCACAAAGATCCAACAATGTAGGGTAAAGGTCCACCGTTTCCGTAATGGCATCTATCTTTTTGTTCTGATGTTCGGGAAAAGGGGATTTGATGATCAATGTACTTTTTAGCGCCTTTTCGAAAAGTGTATGCTTGCCCCATACACGTTGATCGCCCAAGTGCCATCCGTGATCTCCCCAAATGACGACAATGGTGTTTTCGTGCAGATCCAAGCTTTCCAGTTCGTCCCAAAGCAGTCCTATTTGCGCATCGATGTAGCTAATGGAGGCGAAGTAGGCATGCCGCAATTTTTGCGCGTATTCGTCAGATACTGGCTGATCCAGACTTGCGGGTTCCTCTCCCAGCGCATACTGATTGAATTCCCCACTTTCATGTAGGCTTTGGAGGTTTATACTTTCTGGAATACTGGGATTGGGTGAAAGGGGAAGCTTGGAGGAATCGTACAGATCCCAATATTTTTTGGGCGCGTTGAAAGGCAGGTGGGGCTTAAAAAAACCAACACCCATAAAAAAAGGCTTGCCCTTGGCCTTGAGTTCCCGCAATTTGTCCAAGGCCAGTTGGGTCGTCAATCCGTCGGGATAGCCGATATCATCCACTTCGCCCCGTTCATACGGTTTGACTTGTTTTTTCAGACTTTGACGGTTTTCCCCATTGGCGTATCCGAAAAAGGCGTTCCAACCGGTTTTCCACTTTCCCGCATCAAAGATCAGTTCGCTCCAACTATAGGGAAGCTCCCTTTGTTCGGATACGGGATCTTCGTAGCCATATAGATATCCGTCGGCAGAGTGGCTTATTTTTCCAATACCTACCGTGTGGTACCCTTCCCTTTTTAGGTGGTGGATGAAGGTTTCGGGTTCGGTTTGTTCAGGACGTGTGGAGATTTCCTTTGCTATGGCTTGATTGGTCAGGTGGAGCGGCTTGGTTGGCCTCCAGCCCGTAAGGAGGGCATGTCGCGACGCACCACAGGTGGGTACTTGTACATAATGATGGTTAAAGAGTGCCCCCTGTTCCGCAAGGGCATCGATGTTGGGCGATGCCACGGGGCTTCCATAGGCGCCCAATTCCGTGCGAAGGTCGTCGACCGCGATAAAGAGCACGTTCGGCCGAGGCTTTTTGTTTTCCTTTTCACAGCTGAGCCCCATTCCCAAAACGGTGCACAGAAATAGGGAAAGTACAGTGGGTCTAAGCATATATCTGGCCTTTAAAGTCGGAATTGTTATATGCCTGAAGGTAGTGCAAAAATTGGAAATGGATCTGTGGTGCTTCCTTTTTTTCGTCTGGAAACCAGAAGTGTTCCCCCTATCGATCCTCTTTGACCAAACGTACCATTTTGACCAACAAAAATGCGGGCATGACCGCCTCCAACTCCGATTGGTTGATTACGGTGACCACCGTGGCGTCCAAATTTTCGAGATAGGCGAGATAGCAGGTATAACCGGGGTCGAAACCGCTGTGCCCGAATATTCGGCCTGTTTTTCTAGATTTGTCGTATTGCATTACGCCCAATCCGTACCCATTTTCGAAGTCCAGCATTTTTTCGAGTGTGGCCTTGTTTTGGAAGAGCTTTCCCCTGAAAACGTGCTGGCCAAATACCAAAAGGTCGTTTACGTTCGTCAGTATTCCCCCGGCCGGGTTCGATTGGTTAAAATGGTAGGAGAAAGAGGTAAGGTCCCAATCGGTATAGTACCCTTTGAGCATTTTGGGCAAGACCGTTTTTGGGGCTTTCAGCGAAGTATTGACCAGTCCAAGAGGTTGAATGATTCTTTTGTCCAGAATCTCGGCAATGGACAATTTGTCAATGGTTTCGGCAACCATTCCCAACAGCACATAGTTTGTATTGGAGTAGTGGTACTTTCCGAACTTTTTGGTCGAGGGCACCTCCAACGCAATGGCCATTCTGTCCGGTAGAGTGTATATTTTATCGGGATGGTTCCGGTATGCGCTCAAATGCGTTTTGGTATTGTTAAGGTAGTCCGAGATACCGCTGGTGTGCCGCAAGAGGTGCTCCAGGCTAAGTTCCTCTTCGTAGGATCTTCCCCGATACATCGTGAGTTGTTGCAGCATGGATCGATCTAGGTATTTGGAGGCCTTGTCCTGTAAGGATAGTTTGCCCTCTTCCTCCATTTGGAGGATACAGACCGCGACAAAGGTCTTGGTAATGCTCGCTGCGACAAACAGTTCATTTCCCTGTAAAACCTCGTCACTCCCGAGGCCGACGTGCCCTATGGCATAGTTCCAATTTAATTTTCCCGGATAGTCCATGGCGGCCATAACACCGCTTGCCTGGGGATTGATGTCCAGATATTCCTTGGCCAGGGCAACAAGGTTTTCCGTATGGAGCTCCGTACCTTCTTTTTGGGCACATGTGGTGAGAGAAAATATCAAAACAACTGAGAGAGAAAGGGTTTTTATGCACATAGGTTTCGAGGTGTTTGCTGATGGATGAATTTTATTGTCCGAATGCTTTAAGGAAAGAGAAGGATAATCTAAAACTGTTACAGTTTCAAGCCGCCCATTGGGAACATGGGAAAAAGAGCCGGCATTGGGGATAGGCTAATCCAGTACTCCCTTGTCCCTTAAGTAATCAAAAATCAGCTGATCGGCCGGTGAGACGCGATCCCGATCCCTGTACGAGAGCCACACCAGTTCCTCGATTTCGGAATCGGGTTTCAATTTACCTGTGTAATCGGCCGAATAACAGGTCATTCGAACAAGAATACCGGGTTTATGGCCATCGGCCTGGGCCTCAAAGACCCCGATGAGTTCCAAGGAGGGAAGCCGCAGTTCCACGCTCAGTTCCTCCTTGATCTCCCTTGATAGCGCCTGGGCATCGGTCTCTGCGGCTTCTCTCTTTCCGCCTGGAATATAGAATTTGGACCTGCCTTTGCTACGGGTACTCAAAATCTGTCCATCGACTAGGTGGATCCATGCCAATTTATCGATAATCTGCTCGGTAGGTTCCACGTAGTAATCGATTGAATTGAGTGAATGGTCACTATCGATACCGTCCAAGATCCGATCGATCAGTTTGCCAAAACGGCTTAGTGTATCTGTCTGTTTGTTCCTTCCCAAAGCACTTGAGATGGTCTCGTCCCGATTGCCGAAGCGGTACCCGTTTTCCCTGGTCCAAAGCAGGTTCAACAAATGCTGCATCAGCACGTTCCCCAACTGATCGATCGAGATGGCGATCTGCAGCAGGTAATTGCCCAAACCTCTTAAACCTTTGGTGAAAAGGCTGTGCAGGAGTCCGTACAAAAAACCCAGGGGCCCGGTGACGACCAATAACAGGATCGATATCAGGAAAAGCAGGCCCCCGATGATCGGGTTTGCCTTTTTGTTGGGCTGGTAGACTTGCTTTTTTAGGATCATTGGCAGGAGTGGCACAGTTTTAACAATAAAGTTACGAATTATGCCACAAGGTCGTCATGGACGGATCGGTTTCCCGTACCCCTAAAAAGGTTTAGCGTTCTTCCTTGCGTCCGTCCAATAAATGGATGATCCGTGAACCGTATGCGGCGTTCTTCTCCGAATGGGTCACCTGGATTATGGTCACTCCCTGATCGTTCAACTGTTTGAAGAGCTCCATAATTTCCTCTCCCTGTTTTGAGTTCAAGTTACCGGTGGGCTCATCGGCGAGAATCAGTTTGGGCTTGGTGATCAGTGCCCTGGCAACACCGACCAGTTGTTGTTGGCCACCGCTCAGTTGGGTGGGGAAAAGATCTTTTTTGCCCACGATATTGAACCGGTCCAGCATATCGGCCACCATGGCCTTTCGTTCGGACCCTCCCATTTTTTTGTAAAGTAAGGGCATTTCCAGGTTCTCGTACACGGTAAGTTCATCGATGAGATGGTACGCCTGGAACACAAAACCGATGTACTGTTTGTAGAGCTCCGCCCTATGTTTTTCCTTGAGCGTATGCACCGGTTCGTCCAGGAAGTTGTATTCCCCCTCGTCAAAATTATCGAGCATTCCGATAACGTTGAGCAAGGTCGATTTTCCAGAGCCCGAAGGCCCCATAACGGAGATAAACTCCCCTTCCTCGACTTCCAAGTTGATATCCTTTAATAGGAAGACACGCTGTCCGCCTTGTTGTACCCATTTGAAAATGTTGTTCAATTGTAAAAGCATATGTTCTATTATTTTTGTTTTTCCGATACCAGTCGGAAGGCTGTTTGTTTTAATAAAGTTTATTCTTCCCTAAGTCCCTCCATGAGGTTGCCCGTGGCCGCTTTGATCGTTTGCGATAAAATGGTCCCGGAACCCAGCACAAACATGAGGCCCACACCTAAAAGTAGGATCCATGGACTAAAATCGATACGGTACGAAAACGCTTCCAGCCAAATGCTGTTTAGCAAATACGCAATGGGGATGGTAACTACCGTTGCCAATCCAAACAATCGCAGGAACCCATTGGAAAGGAGCAGGGCAATATTTCCAATTTTCGCTCCGTGTATTTTTCGAATCCGTATTTCTTTTTTTCTCGACTCCGCGGTAAAGGTGGCGATCCCCAAAAGGCCAAGGCACGATATGCTAATGGCAAGAAAGGAAATAAAGCCCAAAATATAAACCAAATCGGCGAATATTGAATTCGTGTCTTTCAATCCATCGTCATAAATATCGTATTTAAAGGAATGTATGCGATCTAGACTGTTCCACTTTTGTTCCATAAACCCCAGGACCGACGTCAAATTGGCCGTGGTGTCGTACCGAACGTTAATGAATGCAAACTCCTTTGGTAAATATCGCAAAAGAAGCGGTTCATCGATGTCGGATTCCATAAGCAGATCAAAATAGAAGTTTTTCACCAGCCCAATGACTTTTACAGGCTTTTCCTGTTCTCCCCCGCCCAATATGATCGTTTCCCCAACGATGTCCTCTGCGTGCTGATACCCCATGCGTTGCGCGGCCGCACGGTTCACTATTACAAGGTGTTCCTTGTTTTCTGGCCCTGAAAAGGGAAAATTATTTCCGGCATCGAGCTGAAGTTTGAGGTTGGGGATGAAATTTCGGTCCACCCCGATATAATGGCATGTCAATTTCTGGTCGGACATTTTCTGTGTTTTGACCTCAGTTTGGCTGCCGTAACCCGGCATTCCAGGGACAAAGGAACTCGCTGATATGGTATTGATGCCCGGATGCTGGCCGAATTCGTTCGATACCATGGCATGGTCCGCACCCTGAAGCTTCACGTTGATGATGTTGCCATGATCAAAGCCGTATTCGGCCTCCAGCATGTGGTTCATTTGGAAATAGAGCAATAGGGTAGATATGATAAAGAGCAAGGAGGCGCAGAACTGTAGTACCACCAAGAATTTTCGCAAAGTAAAACGCTTTACAAAACCCAGGTCCATACTGGAGAGGTTCCGTATGGTTTTTATGGGTGAGAAAGCCGAAAGAAAGGAAGCCGGCAATACCCCGGCCAGTGCTCCGACCAACATGCTGAACAAAACGAACAGGCCGTATACCGCCAGGTCCGGCGTAAAGTCCAACTCAATAAACCTGTTTATCCAAAGGTTCTGAAACATGATGCTCAGAAGCTGTAGTATGCCCACGGCCAGCAAGAGGGACACCAGCGATATGACGATCGATTCTACAACAAACTGAACGAACAACTGGCGCCGTGCTGCGCCGATGACCTTTCGGACACCCACTTCCTTTGCCCGGGCCAGGGATCGTGCGAACGACAGGTTCACATAGTTAAAACAAGCCGAGAAGAGGACGACCAAACCCAAAAAAGAAAGGAAATAGAAAACTTCCAAGGGAATCCGAATGCTGATGGGCATGTTCACAAATTTTCCCAGGGTAACCTCCGAGAGGGCCTGGGTGCTAAAATCGATATTCGAATCTTCGGCACGGTCGTATTTTAATTGGGAGATGGTTGCCAAAATCGGGGCCAGGTCCTTTTCCGTTTTGCCTTCTCCCAAAACCAAATAAAGATACGATCCATGGTATTTTTTCCAGTCATCAAAGGTCGCTTCGGCCTTCCCCTGCTTGGCCAGGACGGTAACGGTCGACATGGAGATCAGAAACTCAAACTGGATATGTGATGGGGGGGAAGTATCGACTACGCCGGTAACTGTGAAATCTCCGAGCATGTTTTCTTTGTGCGACTCCAAAATATCAATCCCCATGGTATTGAGGCCGATATCGTTCAGGCGGACCGATCTGCCCACCGGATCTTCTTTCCCAAAGAGTTTCTCAGCGGCTTTTTTGGCCAAGACTATCGAAAAAGGGGCGTCCAATGCGGTTTTGGGGTTTCCACCAAGGAGTTTAAAATCAAACACCTTAAAAAAACTGGCGTCGACATAGCGGCCGGCCAAGGGGATACGTTTATCGCCATAAACCACGTCCCCACCGACAAAACTCGATTTGATCCGCGCCATTTCCTCCACTAGGTGCGGATACGTTTCCAAAAGTTCCGGGCCAAGGGGCAAGGGCGTGCCGGCCATTGGTGGACCATTTTCATTCGTACTCAAAACGCGCACTATCCGATTACCTTTTTGGTGAAAACCATCCACTTTTTTTTGCCCATAAATGAGCAGGATAATCAGCAAACAGGCCGCGATGCTGATGGAGAGCCCAAAAATATTGATTAACGAAAAAAGCCTATGCCTAATGATATTCCGAAAAGCGACCTTTAAATAATTCCTGATCATGATCTTATAAATTTACACCATTCCCAAATATCCTTTATTCTTCCTGCAACGCTTTGACCGGATTGGCCAGGGATGCCTTTAGGGATTGGTAACTACAGGTAACCATTGCGATTATTAGCGTGGCGAGGCCCCCGCACAAAAACATCCAGAATGAAAGGGCGATGCGATTGGTAAAACCTTCGAGCCACAAGTTCATAAAGTAATACACGATTGGGGCGGCTACAACGAACGCCAGGGAAACCAGGCCAATGTACTCCTTCATGAAAAAAGCAAGGTTTTGGTACAGGGAAGCGCCCAGCACCTTTCTAATGCCAATTTCCTTTACCTTCTTCGAAACGACAAAGTACATCAGACCAAAAAGACCCAAACATCCGATACTTATGGCCAGGAAGGAAAAAATTCCAAACCCGTAAAAGATCATTTGTTCTATGGCGTATTCCCGTTCAATGGACTCATTTAAAAAATGGTATTGGTATACCGATGTATCAAAAGTCTGTTTCCAGATTTTCTCCATATGCGATAATGACCCATAATCGGTACCGGTCATTTTTACAAAGGCTTGATTCTGGAAATAAGTCCAGTTAAGAAGCACACAGGGCGTTATTTTATATTGTAGTGAATTATTGTGAAAATCTTTGGCCACACCAACAATGGTCGCCTGTCCCTCATTGATTTGGATTTTTTTTCCAATGGCTTCTTCAGGTTGCCATCCAAAGGGTTTTATAAAGGTTTCATTGACGATAAACTCGTCAAAAGCTTCTTTATTGGTCAAAAAATTTCTTCCGGCCAACAGTTCAAGCCCATAGAAATCGAGATAATGGACGTCCCCAATTTTCATTTCCGCTTCCAAGGCTTCTTCCGCAGCTTGTTCGGGCAAACGGTAGCTCGTGCCCAATTGAATACCGTGAACAGCCATTGGCGGACCGGAGCCATAGGCGACCTCCGTGATGCCCGGATCCTCAAGAAGCCTGTTTCTGAATACATCCAATTTTTCGAAGACCGGGGTTTCCGTTATTACCACGGCTTCCCTGTCAAAGCCCAAGGGTCCATTCTGGAAATGGTTCATTTGTAGGGCCAGAATGATGGCCGCGATCACAAAGACCTGTACGATTACGAACTGGAAAGCGACCAAGGATTTTCGCAGACCGGCCCCGCGTGTCCTAGTTCCCTGTCGGTTTTTTAAGGCCTGGATCGGCTTGTGCGCGGAAAGCACCGCGGCCGGATAGGTGGATGCCAGGAGTATGGTGACGCCACCAATGGCCAGTATTAGGCCAATATGTTGCCAACCAAACGCGAGCTGTAGATCGATAATGGACAAATTCGCGTTGATCGCATCGGTCAAAAAAGCGACCGTAAGAATTGAAAGGCCCAGGGTGGCCAGGATCAGCATGCTGTTTTCAAGCATGAATTGCAAAATTAGTTCGGAGCGCTTGCTGCCCATAACCTTCCTGATCCCCACCTCCTTTGATCTGGAGTTCGATTGTGCGGTAAGCAGGTTTACAAAATTGACGATGGCCACGAAAAGAATGAACAAGGCCACCATGGAGGCAATGAACAGGACGTTCGAAGGCATGATATACCCTCCGGGACTACCGCCGTACAAAGTTTCGTTGTGGATTTCGGTCAAAGCTTGCAAACGGTAGGAAATACGTTTGTCATCCTGGGGATTCAAATACTTTTTCTTCCAATTTGCGATTTTGGTCTCAAGCGTTTTTTTAAGCGTTTCCTCCTGTAGTACCACAAAAGTGGTACCCTGATAATTGCCAGACCAATTGGAGGAGAAATAGGGATTGTTGATCTTAAAGAACTCATACGGAACCAATATTTTGTATTGGTGGTCCGAATTGCCCGGAGGGCTTTTTACCACACCGGTCACCGTTAGGGGATCTTTGTCCTGGATAAGGAGGGTCTTGCCCAGTGCCGCGGCGTAGTTGTCGCTGTCAAATCCGAAGAACTTCTTCACCAAAGGCGCCGTCAGGACCACAGAATTAGGATCGGAAAGCGCGGAATTGGAATCTCCGGCCAACCATTCCATATCAAAGGTTTTTGGATAAAACGGATCTACGAAAAGCACATGGGATTCTTGGAACCGCCTAGGTTTTTTTGGACTGTCGTGAATGCTGAATTCACGGCTCATGGGTCCGGCAACCTGGGTGACCATATCAATTTCTGGAAAATCATTTCTCAAGGCCTCGGCCAAGGGGTAGGCGGTGGTGTTCCAATGTTGTACCTGATCCGGCAGCTGGTTGTGCTGCACCACCCTATAGGTCTGATCGGCCTTTGAATGATGGGCGTCAAAGGTGGTCTCGTATCCAACGAATACGAGGATGACCATACAGCTGCTTATTCCCAAGGTAAGTCCTGAAATGTTGATGAAAGAGCTCAACCTGTGTTTCCAAAGGTTGCGCCAAGCGATTTTGATATAGTTTTTTAACATGATTTCCCAGTTTTTGGTACTGAAACCTCAGCACCATTTACTTTTTTATTCTTCCCTCAGTGAATTTACCGGATTTTTGTTCGCGGCGCGTATCGCCTGGCTTCCAACGGTGAACATGGCGATTACCAACGCCATGAATCCCCCAGTGAGGAAGTACCAAAATTTCAGCGGAATATGGTACGCAAAGCCCGAAAGCCAGTGCTTTGCCAACAGATAGGCGATCGGTAGCGCAATGAGGACCGCCATCAGCACAAGTTTGGCAAATTCATTGGAAAGCATCAGGGCAACCTGCGCGGCACTTTGCCCCAAAACCTTTCGTATGCTTATTTCCCTTCTTCTTCTCTGGGTGGTGAAAACGGCAAGGCCAAACAATCCCAGGCAGGAAATAAATATGGCCAGGCCCGCAAAGTACTTCGATAGGGCGGCCACCCTGCTCTCCGATTCGTACAGGGCCTGGTAACTTTCACTCAAGTATCTAAAATCGAAGGGCATTCCCTGGACGAAATACGCTCCATAAGCCTTCCGGATACGCTCGATGGTCGCCACCTCGTTGCCCGGCTCCATACGGACCATGATGTTCGAGGCAAAGTTGTTATTGTCCAGTTTCATGAAAACCGGCATTACCTTGTTGTACATTTTATCGACATGAAAGTTTTTGACCACACCAATGATCTCGCGTTCTTTCCCCCAAAGCGAGATGACCTTTCCAATGGGATCCTCCATCCCCATCTGCTGGATCGCGGCCTCGTTGAAAATGATTTTTTCCCGCTCGTTCTGGAATTCCCTCGAAAACAATCGTCCTTCCCCAAGCTGCATCTGCATGGTCTCGATAAAATCGTAACCTCCCGAGATCTGGGCGAAAAGTGCGTTTTCCCCTAGGTCCTTTCCCGGCCAATCAAGTCCCGTTGTGGTTCCGAAATCGGCCATCATCGTATGCCTGAAGTTGGAGGCGTTCACTACCCCGGGCGTATTTTTCAAAATTTGCAAAAAATGATCGATCTCCTCAACGCTCAGCCCCCCCGGACCATTGACCTCGTTCAGGTTGGCTTCCAGGACCCCGGATGAAAACCAAATTATGTGTTCTTTGTTAAACCCCAGATTCTTTTTTTGAATAAACGCCATTTGCCTGTATACGACGAACACCGAAACGATCAGAATTACCGAAATCACGAATTGAAATACCACCAATCCCTTTCTGATAAAATGTCCGCCCATACTTTGGGTAAGTTTTCCCTTTAAACCGCTGAGCGCGGAAAGGCCCGACAGGTACAGCGCAGGATAGACCCCAGCGGCCAAGCCGGCGCTGAGTGCAATCAAAATGATCCCCAAGAGAAGACCGGCATCAAACTCCACCGTCAAATCCTTTTCGGCAATGCCGTTGAACTGGGGCAATAGTGCCATTACGATCAGCAGCGCCATCACCATGGAAATAGCGGAGGTTATCACGGATTCGGCGGTGAATTGGAGCACTAGGCTTTTTCGATGGGCCCCAACCGATTTTTTGACCCCTATTTCCTTGATTCGGGTGGCGGCCCTGGCGGTGGCCATGTTCACGAAATTGACACAGGCGATGATCAAGATCAACAAGGCAATGATCGCGAACAATCGAACGTATTGTATTCTACCTCCGGAGACGGCTCCGTTCTGGTAATTCCCGTGCAAATAACGCTCCCTATAAACCTGTGCGAAATAGGTTTCTGGAAAATTTTTGTTCTTGGTCTTCAGAAAGTGCTTGATCTTGGTATTGAAGGTAGCCAGATCGGTCTTCGGACCCAAAACAGCGTAGGTGTTCAGATCGCTATTGTTCCATTCCCGTAGCTTCTCGTTTTGGGCGACAAAGACCTCCTTGTTGAACACGGCATCAAATTGCGCCGTGCTGTTTTTGGGAACGGCCTTAAAGACGGCCGAAACGGTATAGGTCCCGCCATATTCATCATGTATCCATTCCACGGTTTTCCCCAAGGCATCCGTCGTTTGGAACAGCTTTTTTGCCATTTCTTCCGAGATGGCGACACCATTGAGGTCGGCCAGGGCCTGATCGGGACTTCCGTGGAGCAGGGGAAATGAAAAAATGGAGAAGAAATCCTTGCTGGCAAATTGGTTGTCGGCACTAAAAAAGTGATCCCCGCCATTCGACAACAGAAACTTCTCCCCCTCGAACCATGAATTGTCAAGAACCGAGACCGTTTGCACCACTTCAGGGAATTCGTCGGCGATGGCCTCCGCCAAAGGTCCTTGTGTGGCCTCGTCGGTTTCGATGCCATTCGGGGTGGGGCGGTTCTGCAAAAGTTGTACCAAGCGGTCCCCTTTTTCATGAAAGGCATCCACGCGCAACTCATCCACTATCCATAGGGCAATCAACAGGGCACAGGCCAAGCCCGCGGACATTCCCGCTATATTGATCAAAAAGGTGCCCTTGTGTTTTTTGATGTTCCTCAGGAACAATTTTAGATTGTGCTTTATCATTAGGCCTTGTTTAAAGGTTCGGGGTACGTATCAGCTTTTGTCGTTACCGACCTTGGATACCCTTCCAGATCCCGAAATCTTACTGCTTATCTTTTCTGGATTCCCTTTGTACCGTATATTCCCGGACCCGGAAACCCTTGCGGTGAGCGTCTCCCTCAAAGTGACCCAAACATTGGAGGAACCGGAAAGTTCAAACTTTCCGTGGCCCACCTCGAGATTGTAGGCCTTTACATTGGAAGAACCCGAAGATCGTATCTGAAGTTCTTTGGCCGTTCCCTCTAGTTTAAAATTACTCGAGCCCGAAGTGGCTATCTTGACATCATCTGCATCGATGTCCAGATAAATATTGCTGGATCCGGAGATCTTGAGGTCCAAATAATCGTTTTTCAAGACCGTTTTTCCGGTAAGGTTTCCAGATCCTGAATGGCGTATGGCATCTAAGCGTTCCACCGGTACCGTTATAAAAACGCTTTGGTTTCTGGAAGGCCTCAGATGCACTCCTTTTCTGGGTTTTATGGTCAAGGAACCATTCCTGACCTCGGTCACAATGTTTTCCAACAGGTTGTCCTCCCCTTTTAGGGTCAATTCCCCTTCCGTGCCGGCTACCAGAGTAATCTCGAAAAACCCTGAAACCGAGAGGTTTCTGTAATCCGTTGTCTTCCGTTCGATGGTGACCACGTTCCCATTGCCCTTGATCCTCTTGCCCCATTGGGCGTGCGTGGCGGTCATACTTAAAACCACCAGCCCTATTGTTATCAGTTTTTTCATTTTTGTTTTTTTAATATTGAATATTATTTTTCTTATTTCGTCCGTAATACTTTCATCGCAAGAAAAGTGTTTCCAATGTCACTCCTCCCGCAACGCATTTACGGGATTCTTGTTCGCCGCCCGGATGGCTTGGCTCCCCACGGTAAGCAGGGCGATCAAAAGGGCAATTAGTCCCGCTCCCAAGAAGTACCAGAAGTTCAACGGGATCCGATAGGCAAAACCAGATAGCCAATCGCTTGTCAACAAATAGGCTATGGGCAAGGCGATTAGAATGGATACCAGGACCAACTTTGCAAATTCACTGGACAGCATCAACGTGATCTGCGCGGCCGTCTGGCCGAGTACCTTTCGGATGCTGATTTCCCTGCGCCTTCTTTCAGCGGTGAAGATGGCCAATCCAAATAGCCCCAAACACGATATCAATATGGCCATTCCGGCAAAATACTTCGACAATGTGGCCACCCGTTCCTCCGATTTATAGAGGGCCCGATAATTATTGTCCAGGAATTCATACTCGAAAGGGAAGCCCGGATTGAACGCCAAGTAAAACTCACGGAGCTGTGCGAGCGCCTCCTGGCCCTTTCCCGCTTCGATCCTGACCATTACCTTGTTCACTCCTCCGGGCATCATGGTCATAAACAAGGGCTCTACCTTGTCGTGCAACGACTTGAAGTGAAAATCCTTGATGGTTCCGATAATGGTCTTCTCCCCCATGAAATTAATGGTCTTGCCCAGTGGGTTCTCAAGGCCCATGGTCTTGATCGCGGTTTCATTGAATATGATGCCCGTGCTGTCCGCACCAAATTCCCTGCTAAAACTATGGCCCGTTTCCATCTCCATGCCCAGGGTTTCGATAAGGTCGTAGTCCACCCCTATAATCTGGAACGGCGTGAAATTTTCCGGATCCCTTCCCTCCCAGTCCAGCGTGGTGTTCCAGTTGTGCCCCACCATGCTATGGGTAGTGCTGGAGGCGTTCTTTATTCCCGGTAGTTTTTTTACCTCCGAAACAAAGGTTCTTAGTTGTTCCTTTACCTTGCCCTCCACTTTTAAATGGACAATGTTCTCTTGGTCGTACCCTAAATTTCGGTTTTGCACAAACTCAATTTGCTTGTAGACCACAAAGACCGATACGATCAGAATAACGGAAAGGGCGAATTGAACCACTACCAAACCCTTTCGGGTCCATAGTTCGCTCATAGGGCTGTTCAATTTCCCTTTGAGAATGGCAACAGCATTGAACCCCGATAGGTACAGGGCAGGATAGCTTCCAGAGACAAGGCCGGTGAACAGTGTGATTCCAAGGATTGTAAAAATGAAATCCAGATCGAAACCCAGGGCCAATTGCTTTCCGATGATAAGGTTGAATTGCGGAAGAAAGAAAACCACAAAGACAATGGCGAGCATTAGGGCCATAAAGGCCGTCAAAACCGATTCGCCGAGAAACTGGAATACAAATGTCCCCCGTTTTGCCCCGACCGCTTTCTTTACACCGATTTCCTTTATTCTTTTGGATGCCCTGGCCGTCGATAGGTTCATGAAATTGATGCAGGCGATGAACAGGATAATGAGGGCGATGATGGAGAACAACCGTACATATTCTATTCTGCCACCGACCTGTTTCCCGTTCTCATAGGTTCCGTGCAAATAATGGTCGGCATAAGGTACCAGAGCTGCTGTTCGTATGGTGTTTTCGTTTCTGCTTTTCCGAATCTTTCCCACCTTGGCGTTCAACTGTGCTATATCGGTCCCTTCCTTCAGCAACACGTACACTTGGGGACCACTACTGTTCCATGTATGTAGGGAAGTCCATGGCGGTACTTCTTTGGAAGCTTCGGTCGATAGGACAAAATCAAAATTTACCGTAGAGCTGGGAGGAACATCCTCAAAGACGCCGGAGACCCGGAACTGTCTTGTTTGCTCAAATTCCACTACCCGGCCCAGAATGTCGTCGGTGCTGCCGAACAAATTCGTCGCCAGCGTTTTGGAAACCACGATCGAGTTCCTATCGGAAAGCACCCGATCTTTTTCCCCCTGAATCAGATTATAAGAAAAAATGTTGAAGTAGTCCTTTCCCACAAGCTGTCCGACGGCCTTTAAATTGTTTTCTTCAACAGCAAGGGCATGTTTTCCAAACCAAGAGGGCTGAATCGTGGCAGCGGCGAATTCCACTTCGGGCATTTCTTCGACAAGGACCTCGGCCATTGGACCTGAGGTTTCTATTATGGTCGAAACACCATCATTGAACTGCAAATGCTCCACTACCTGATAAATCCTGGAACTATTTTCATGAAACTTGTCCACCTGTAGCTCGTCGTTCACCCAAAGGGCTATCAATAGGGCACAGGCCAGGCCGGTCGACAGGCCCACCAGATTTATCAAGAAAGCGCTTTTATGTCTTTTGATGTTTCGGATGAAAAGTAATACGTTGTGTTTTAACATGACTGATTTTTTTGATTGATGTGATCGTTGTTTTATTCTTCCCGCAACGCATTTACGGGATTTCGGTTCGCGGCGCGCATTGCCTGGCTTCCCACGGTCAATATGGCCACAAGGAAAACGAGTAGTCCCGCGCCCAGGAAGTACCACACCCGCAACGGAATCCGATAGGCAAAACCCGACAGCCAATTATTGGCCAGGAGATAGGCGATGGGTAGGGCGATCAGCAGCGATATCAGGACCAACTTGGCAAATTCGCTGGAGAGCATCACCATGACCTGGGAGGCGCTCTGTCCCAGCACTTTTCGGATACTGATTTCCTTTTTGCGCCGTTCCGCGGTGAAGGTGGCCAGTCCGAAGAGTCCCAAACAGGAGATGAGTATGGCCAATCCGGCAAAATATTTGGACAGGGTGGCCACGCGCTGTTCCGAAATATATAGTTTCTGATAGGCACTATCGAGGAAGGTAAAATCGAAGGTCAGCCCTGGGTTGAAATCAGCGTACAAACGGGTCAGTGCGTTCAGGGTCGCTTTTTCCGAACCTGCTTCGATCTTGATTGCCAAGGTGTTTACCCATTGGGTCTTACAAAGGAACGCCATGGGCTTGATCTCTTCATACAGCGATTTGAAGTTAAAATCCTTGACCACCCCAATGATCTCCCTATTGGGTCCGCGCATATCGATCACGGTGCCTATCGGGTTCTCGAGCCCCATCAATTTTACCGCGGTTTCGTTCAGGATTATCTTCGATTCGTTATTGCCGAATTCGGCCACATAGGACCGACCTTCCTTGAGCTCAATGCCCATAGTTTCAATAAGGTCTTGGCCAACATGTGCGTGCCAAAACTCCAGACCTTTTGTTTCTTCGGTCTGGCCCGGCCAGGAATGGCCCGAGGAGGAATTGTTGTAATCGGTCATGCTTCCCTGCATATAAGAAGCATTGACCACCCCGGGAATGAGTTTGGCTTCCGCAAGAAAGGCGTCCATATTTTCCAATAAACTGCCTTCCCTTTCAAAAACGAGGACGTTGTCCTTGTCGTATCCGAGGTTTTTTGACTGTACAAATTCAAGTTGCATGTAGATTACGGCAACGGCGACGATGAGCACTATGGACAGGCTAAATTGGAAAACGACCAATCCTTTTCGGGTCAACAACTCACTAAAAGAGGTATTCATTTTTCCCTTTAAGATAGTGGCCGGTTTGAATTTCGATAGGTACAGTGCCGGATAACTCCCGGAGATCAGACCGGTGAAAAGCGTTATGGACAGCATTCCCAACATAAGCTGGCGCTCCGGGAGCAACACCAATTCCTTGCCCGTAACGATATTGAACCAGGGCAAGAAGGCCATTACGAGCAAAACCGCAACGAAAAGGGAACAAACGGCCAGCAAGGTGGATTCCGTCAGGAACTGGACGACCAGGGATCTTCTGCTCGCACCCGCCGCTTTTTTTACCCCTACCTCCTTAAGCCTTCTGGAGGCCCTTGCGGTGGAAAGGTTCATGAAATTGATACTGGCAATGACCAAAACAAAAAGACCTATGATCGAGAACAAGATCACATAGTTTATCCTACCTCCGGCCTGCGCCCCATTTTCAAAGCGGCCGCGCAGGTATTTTTTGGCGTAGGGATAAAGAAAGACCTCGGCCTTGGCCCGCTCGTTCTTTGCCGTGATGAAATCTTTCATTTTTGCGTTAAGGGCTTCAATATTTGTTCCAGGGGCCAGCGTCACAAAGACCTCTGAGCTATTGCTGCCCCAATGGACGTAATCTGGATTTCTAAGCTCCATGAACTTGGCGCGCGTTAACAGAAAGTCGAAATGCACCGAGGAATTCTCCGGAATCTCGAAAATGCCCGAAACCATGAATGCCTCATCGATCTCTTCCTCGCCATTGGTGATATGGATCGCTTTGCCCATGGGATCGGCCCCTTTTCCAAAAAAACTGTCGGCCAATCCCTTTGAAATCAGCACGGAGTTGGAACCGCTCAGGGCGGTTTCCTTATCCCCCGCCAGCAGCGGATAGGAAAACACCTGCAAATAATCCTCGCTCACCATATAACCGTTGGCTTTCCGTTTTTTTTCTTCCCGTTCGAGCAAGGCGCTGGAGTCGAATCCGTACACCGAGGTTGCCCATTCAATTTCGGGTACTTCCTGTTGTAGTGCCTGGAGCATCAGGTCCGAATTGGTGGTCCGGGTAACGATATCCCCGGAGCCGTTCTCCGTATTGCGCAAAACTTGGTACAAATGGGACTCGTTTTCATGGAACTTGTCCATCTGTAGTTCATCGGAGACCCACAGATATACCATCAAGGTGCAGGCCAGACCTGTTGAGAGCCCTACCAAGTTGATCAAAAAGCTGTTTTTGTACTTCTTGATATTTCGAATAAATAGTACAATGTTGTGTTTAAGCATAGCTTCAGTATTTAATGGTTATGGCTCAAAAAGTGTCGTATGTTCCAATTTCTGTTATTGCTTTATTCTTCCCTCAGCGCATTCACAGGGTTGTTACTGGCCGCCCTATAGCTTTGCCAGCTAACCGTTGTCAGGGCAATTCCCATGGTGACAAGTCCACCAATGCCCATGAGGCCCCAATTCAGATCGGTCTTATGGGCAAAGCCTTCGAGCCATTTGCCCGTGGCGTACCAGGTAATGGGTACCGAAATGAAAAATGCGAGGAACACCCATTTCAGGAACGATTTGTTCAGCAGCACGATGATTTGGGAGACTGTGGCACCGTTTACCTTTCGAATACCTATTTCCTTGGTCCTCCGTGCCATGGCATAGGATGCAAGTGCAAAGAGGCCCACACAGGAAAGGATAATCGCCAATATCGAAAACCAGGCAATAATTGTATTGACCCGTTCGTATTCCTTGTAGAACGCGTGGAGCTTAGCATCCGCAAAAAAGTGATCGAAGGTGGCCTCGGGGAGGATGGATTCCCATTTTTCCCGAAGCAACTGAAGTATTTGAAGGCTCGCTCCTTTTTTCGCCCTTACAGTGAGGTAGTCCCAATCTGCAAAATTTTCCCTTTCGGAATAAAAATGTGCCAAGGGCTGCATCTCGTGTTGTGCCCCTTGGTAACTGAAATCTTCAATGACGCCGATTATCCGGTAGGGTGTGCCGCTTTCGGAACCTTCCCGTACAATTTGCCCCTCGGCGTCTTGGAAGCCGAGCCGGTCCATAGCGGTCCGATTTAGAACCACGGTCCTTTCCAAGGATGCCCTGTCTTTATCAAAGCCTTGTCCGCTGACGATGGGAATGCCCAGGGTCCTAAAATAATTTTCCCCGACATAGGCCTTTCTAAGGCTTATGACCTGCAGATCGCTCTTGGCCTCGGGATAAAAGGCGTTGTAATTTTCGTCGTAATCGCCGGGGACACTTCCCGTAAATCCGACCGAGGTCACATAGGGGCTGGCCTCCAGTTCCTTTGCGATGACCTCCAAGTTTTGCGAGGTCGCCTCCAGATCCTTGAACTGCCAATAGTTTGTTTGGGCTATAATGACGTTTTCCTTGTCGAACTTCGGATCTTTTTCCATCATGAAGCTAATCTGTTTTCGGATTAGAAATGTCCCCGAAATCAATACCATGGCAATGGCGAACTGCAGCACAATGGAGGAATACTTCGAAAGAGAGGGTTTGTCTCCCGAAAGCAATTTTCCGCGAAGGCTCTCGATAAGTTTGGCGCGCGCCCATACAAAAGAGGGCACCAATCCCGAAACAAGGCCCACGAACAGCCATATCGACAACAACAAGGGCACGAAAAATGAAGTTTTGAACGAATCCAGGTTCAACTCGGTCTCGAATATCTGGTTAAAGGAAGGAAGCAGGAAAAAAGACATCAGGAAGACCCCAAAAAGTACGGCTACAAGGCTGATCAGCAAGGATTCGGTCACGATCTGCCTGAACAAGTGCCCTTTGTGCGCCCCATGTACCTTTTTGATTCCAATCTCCCGGGTCCGCGATAGCGTATTCGTTATCGTCAAATTGATAAAATTGATAATGGCAATGCCCAAAATACCCAGGGCGATCAACGCCAAAATGGTAATCAGGGTCTGGTTCGATTCCGCTTCGGCGTGATAATCGGCAAACGGTAACAAATGCAGTTCCGTTTTATTTTTTCCCAGGGGGAGAAAATTTTCCTTGACCATATTCTGGAATTTGTCCTGAAGGGTCCTGGGGGCAATACCATCCTGGAGCACCACATACGTCTGGGAAAAAGTATTGTACCAGTCGTGAACCTCCTTTATCCATGGAGAAATCGCCTCCCCGGTTTCATATGAGGCAACGATATCAAACTTTACCGATGAATTTTCGGGAATATCGACCACTCCCTTCACCGTTAGGTATACGTCTTCAAAACCTTTTTGGAACTGCTTGCCCACCGCCGATGAGGTGCCAAAATACTTCTCCGCAAAAGGCCTGCTTATAACAACACCGTACCGGTCATCGAGCGCTTTGGTAGGGGATCCTTCAATAAAGGGAAAGGTAAATACAGAAAAGAAGCCTTGGTCCACATAAAAAATGTTTTCCTCAAAAGCCACATCACCATGACTCAATCGATATCCATCCCAATCGAAGATGCGGGTACCGTTGACCACTTCCGGTATATCTTCAAACATTTGGGGCAGTACCAACCCCTTGGTCATATTGCTATTGCCATCCTTAGTTCTTTCCTGGACCCTATAGATATTGGCCAAATTATCGTTGAAATCGTTGTAGGTGAAGTCATTGTACACGAACAGAGCGAGCACAAGAAAGGCCGCGATGCCGATTCCAAGGCCCAATATGTTGATCAAAAAAGTGCTTTTGTTCTTTTTGATGTTTCGCAAGAACAGCGATAGATTGTGTTTTAACATAACAGTTTTTTTAGTTTATTCGTCTTTTAATACTTCTACGGGATTCGCCACGGCAGCTTGAAAACTCTGCCAGCTCACCGTCAACATCGCAATGCCCAGGGCGATGGCCCCGGCCAGTGCAAAAACCCACCAACCCATGGTTGTCTTATAGGCAAAACTTTCGAGCCACCTGTCCATAGCATACCATGAAATGGGAATGGCAATGACAAAGGCGGTTCCCACCCATTTCACGAAATCCTTGTTCAGCAGGGCGAGCACCTGGGCAATGGTGGCCCCGTTGACCTTTCGTATCCCGATTTCCTTTCTTCTTTGAATACAGATGTAGGAAGTAAGCCCGAACAGCCCCATGGAGGCGATCAGGATGGCAAGCAGCGTAAAGACTTGAAAGGCAGAGGCAAAGGCCCTATCCTCTTGATATTGCGCTTCGAAGTTTTGGTCTAAAAAGGTGTAATCGAAGGTGCTTTGTGGAAAAATTTCCTTCCATTTGTTCTCGATTTGTTCCATGGTCCCGTTTAGGCCCGCGGTTGACAAGGAACCTTGATCCAGTTTCACAAGAAGGTTGTTGTTGAGGGCCTGGTAGCGCAAAAGCATGGGTTCAATACCGGTCTTAAGGCCAAAATGATGGTAATCTTTCAACACCCCGGCAATGACCCAATCCTGATCAAAAAAGGTAACAGTCTTGCCTACGGCATCCTCCATTTTTGAGATGCCCATGAACTTAACGAATTTCTCGTTCATGACAATCTGTTGGCTGTGGCCCTGTGAATTTTCCCTAAAGGGTTTTCCAGCTGCAAATTCCATATCCATCAACCCAAAATAGTCCGGATCAACGCTGTAGTTATACGTAATTCTTTTATCGTCGCGTATTCCATTGGGGAACGTAATTCCAGCACTTGACGACAAGGCGTCGTAACTGCCTCCGGGATAGGCCTGGGCGCTGGCCGTACCTTTTACGGAGGAGATTTTCTGCAATTCATTTTTAAAGGTTTCCAGATTCTTCGTCAGCAAGGAATCAGAGGTCGCGTTCAACACTTTTCCATGTAGGGCAACCACTTGGTGCAGGTCGGCACCGATCGGCTGTTCCTGCAAAAATCTAATTTGTTTCGTGACCATTATGGTGCCCATCAGCAAGACCATGGTAGCCAAAAATTGACCAATGATCAACCCTTTCCTAATGTTGAGCCCGGTCGAGGAGGTGCGCAACTTTCCCTTGAGGGCCTGGGCCGGGACATAGTTGCCCAGCACAAAGGCAGGATAGATCCCAGAGACCACGGCTCCCAATAAAACGAAGCCCAGAATGGGCAGGATGTCGGCCATACTTGAAAACTCCAGGGTTAGTTCCTTTCCTATGTACTTGTTGTACATAGGCAGTAAAACGAGCACGATGGCAATAGCTATTCCAATGGCCATAGCGTTCAAGAGAAAGGATTCCAGAAGCGATTGAACGACGATTTGTGGTCTTTGTGCCCCGGCCATCTTGCGAATTCCTGTTTCCTTGGCACGCTCCAAGGATTTGGCGGTAGAGAGGTTCACATAGTTCAACCAGGAAAGAACGATGATGATAAAGGCTATGGCCAATAAAAAGCGGACCCTGCTCGCGCTGCCGTTCGCCTCTGCCTCATAGGGCTTGTCGGAATGCAGATGAATATCCTCCAAGGGTTCAATATTGTGCCTTTCGAAGGGCAATCCCTCTACCTTGAAGTCCATTATTTTCTTCTTGAGCAGGTTTTGATCGGCCATTGGGTCTACCTGTACATAGGTAAAGTACATATTTTGGTTCCAGGTAAATTCCCAATCCCGTTCGAACGCTTCCCAGGTGTAAAAGGACTTGAAAGAGACCAAAAAATCGTTTTTAATATGGGTGCTCCTGGCACTGTTTTCAAGGATTCCGGTTACGGTGAAACTTGGGCTGTCCGGACCGAACAGCTTCAAGGTCTTTCCCATTGCCTCATCGGAACCGAACAGTTTTCCGGCCAAGGTTTCGGTCAAGACCATGGTATAGGGTTCGTTCAAGGCGGTCCGTATATCGCCCTTGCTCAGACCGCGATCAAAAATTTCAAAGAAAGAGGGATCTGCCAAAGATCCTTTGTTATGGTCGAAAACAAGGTCGTCCCGTAGGAGTACGATGTCGTTCATCTGCCTTAACCGCACAAAATCGAGAACTTCCGGGAATTCGTCTTTGAGGGTGGGCCCACTAACAATATAGGCATTGGCATCACCCGGGACATAGGCCCCGTCCTCGACGTAATCCATATACACCCGATGGATGTTTTCGGAACCTTTAAAGGTGTCATAGCTGCGTTCGTGGTTCACGTACAACATAATGAGCACAAAGGAGGCAATGCCAACGGCCAGGCCAAAAATGTTGATGAAAGAGTACAGCTTGTTCTTGAGCAAGTACCTCGTTGCGATTTTTAGAAATAGTTTGTACATCCCGTTTTTAAAGTTTATTCTTCTTTCAAATGATCGATCGGATTGGCCAGGACCAGTTTAAGGGTCTGCGCCCCTACCGCAATCCAAACGAATACCAATAGCAAGAGCAATGGAACGGCGAAAAAGGTCCAGTTGAGATCAAAACGATAGGCAAATTCTTGCAGCCATAACCCTCCCAGATAGTGCGCGATCGGAATAGCAATGGCGAAGCCGATCAAGACCGGGAGGCTAAAGCCTCTATAGAGGTTCCAGACCAACAGCAGGACATCGGCGCCCAATACCTTTCGAATCGACATTTCCCTTCTTCTGCGCCCGCACCAGAAAGTGGCATAGGCGACCAACCCAAGAATACCGATACAGATCGAAAGAATGGTAAACAGGTTGATAATGGTGGAAAATTGCCGGTCCTTATCATATTGGGCCTTAAAGTTAGTATCTACAAAGTAGTGGTTGAATGGAATATCGGGGTAGAGGGATGCCCATTTGGTCTCTAGGGCCGCCAAGGTTTCCTGAATATGCGATTCCGCTAGCTCGAGGCTTACCTTCATATACTGTTCCGGCCAAATTTTAAGGGACAATAGGCCAATGTCTTCGTGTAGGGACATGTAATTGAAATCGCGTACCACACCGATAACCTCGCCGTTTCCGCCCCATTGTTCAAAGGAGGCCCCTAGGATATCCTCGGGGTTTTCATAACCAAATGCCTTTACGGCAGCTTCGTTTAAAATGAGGGCAGCGGTCTTATCGGCCTCCCCTTTCCTAAAATCGCGTCCAGCCACGATTTCAAGACCATAGTCCTTGATAAAATCATAATCTACCAGGTTCAGATTGATTTCCCCATTGCTGTTTCTTCCATTGACATCCAAAATCTGAGTGGCCACACCATTGGGCACCTGGCCCGGTACGTGTGAACTGAACGAGACGCTTTGTACTCCCGGTATGGCTCCCAGTTCATCTTTTAAGGCTTCGAAGGCCGTCCCGATTTTCGAATTCGGGCCGTAGTCCAATACCACTTTTTGGGAGGTATCCATGCCCAGATCCTGATTTTGGACAAAGTTCAGTTGGTAGTAAATGATCAGCGAGCAGATGACCAAGGCACTTGTGATCGAAAATTGAAATATCAAGAGGGAGGTCCTGGTGTTCAAAAGGTGTTGTTTTCCTCCAGATCTGGGGACCAGGACGGTCGGGATGTTGGCAAACTTGAAGGCTGGATAGATTCCGCCCAATAGGGAAAGGCCAAGGGGAATCAAGGGTAGTACCAGTAAGGATAGGGGGTGTGCCAAGAAAGCGAGATTGAAAGTACTTCCCAAAAAACGTTCAAAAGAGGGGAAGGATGCTAGAACGATGGCAACCGAAATTAGGGTAGCCAGGGAGGTGAGCAGTATCGATTCCACAAAAAATTGACGAAAAATATCCCCCTTGGAAGCACCCATGGTCTTTTTGACCGAAACCTGCTTGCCCTCCGCAGTGACCTGTGCTGTGGTCAAATTAATGAAATTGGAGACGGCCAAGAGCAATATCATGATACCGATCGCAAAGAGCACATAGAGGTTCGAAAGTTTGCCCTTGGGCCCCAGTTCCCCCAATTTGGGTGTGCTGAAATGCAGGCCATCCAAAGGTTCCATGGAAAGGAAGTATTGATCATTGGTCTGGCTTTTCCCGAGGTATTGGGGAATCTTTTCCAAATGATCTTGCAGGCTTGCCGTAGGGTACCCATCTTCCACGAGCAGGTAGGTGTTCATGGGAAACCACTCCCAGTTTTGTGATGCATCGCCCGGTCTGGCATTTATAAAAGTGGCCATGGAGATAAGGAAGTCGAACTGCAGATGCGAGTTCGAGGGCATGTTCTGGACGATTCCAGAAACCGTGTAGGGCGCACCGTCGTACAGCAATACCTCGTTCAGGGCGTTGGTGGTGCCAAAGTATTTTAGCGCCGTATTTTCGGTAAGGATGATCTTGTCCGGTCCGTCCAGGGCGGACACTTTGTTTCCAGCCAGCAAATCGAAATCGAAGAGGGTGAAAAAGCTGGGATCGGCATAGTAAATGTTCTCGCTCTCGGAAAACAATCTGTCGCCGTATTTAACGGAATGGCTCCCGAATTCCTTGTTGATTCGAACAAATTCCCTCACCTGGGGGGCATTCGATTTTACATAGGGCCCTACTGGAATGGCCGTCAATCCAAGCCCAAGGTCTCCCGTGGGGGATGCAATGGTGGTGTTCAGTTTAACGATACGATCCCGTTTGGTGTGGAAGGCATCAAATCGGAATTCCTGGTGAACGTAAATGGCAATGTAGAACAAGCTTACGATGCCCAGGGACAGGCTAAAGAGTTTGGTAAAGGAACTTCCTTTTTTGTTCCATAATTTCCGTTGGGCGATTTTGATAAAGTTAGACCACATGATTTTCGATTTTTGTGCCGCGCTCAATTCAGCGTTGATGATGATTTTTCCGTTAGAACATTATTTTTAATGGTTTGTGTTTTACATTTTTTTGCTTTGGGGCTATTCGGTCCGCAAGCTTTTTACAGGGTTCGAGGTTGCTGCCGTGATTCCCTGAAGGCCAATTGTGACCAATGCTACCAGAATGGCCAATGCCCCGGCGATGATAAATACCAATCCGCCAATATCGATCCGATAGGCGAATTGCAGCAGCCAATGGTCCATTAGGTACCAAGCTACAGGGGAGGCCATTACTATGGACAATGCCACCAGTTTCATAAAGTCGGCCGACAGTAGTTTCAAAATGCCAAAGGCGGAAGACCCCAAGACCTTACGTATCCCGATTTCCTTGGTTCGCAGCTCGGTATTAAAAGCGGCCAGTCCGAACAGGCCCAGGCAGGAAATAAAAATGGCCAGGTAGGCAAAATAGCGCGACAGCCTTAAAATACGTTGCTCCGATAGGTATTGCCCCTTGAAGGCCTGATCTTGAAAAGTGAAACTGAAATTATACCCGGGATTATAGTCGTCATGGAACTTTTTGATTTTTTCAAGGGTCTCCGCTTCCCTGCCGGGCCGTAATCGGACCATGGCCATTGCCAGACTCTTGGGTGTGTATCGAAATATCAAAGGGGATATGGGCCGCATCACGGAAGCCGTATGGAAGTTTTTCATGACCCCTAAAATGGTTTTTTCTTCCCCCCAGAGCCTTATTTTACTTCCTGCCGGGTCCTTTAGTCCCATCAGGCGTACCGCTTCCTCATTGAGCATCAGATACGATTCGGGCGCGCCCAGTTCCTGTGAAAATGACTGTCCTTCGGCCAACTCTATCCCCAATGTTTCTACTAATTTGTCGTTGACGCGTCGAAGGACAAAATCGATCTCTTCACCTTCCAACTTACCCGGCCAGTCCAATCCGTAGGTAGAGGAACCCCCGTCCTCCCTAATAAGTGTTTCACTTATTCCACCAACACTTTCAACTCCGTCAATTTTTTCTATTTGGTCAAAAAACAGGGTTGCGTTTTCATACGCCCTCCCTTCCAAATCAAAATGGACCAAATTTTCTTTCTCATAGCCAATGGGTTTGGAAAGGGCATAATTGACCTGTCTGTTGATGATCAGTACCGATATGATCAGTACCATCGAAGCCATAAATTGGAATATCACCAGTCCCTTACGGGCCAATAGTTCCTTGCCCTTACTTCGAAATTCGCCCTTTAAAGTGGCCAAAGGAGTGAATCCGGAAAGGTAAAATGCAGGATAACTTCCCGATATCAGACTGGTCAAAAAGGTCAGCAGTGTTATGATGAACAGATTGTTGAGGTTGAATTGAAAGGAAAGTTCCTTGTCCGTAATGAAATTGAAAACTGGGGTCAGTACAATGACGAATACGATGGCAAAAACCAAGGATAGCAGGGTGAGGAAAAAGGACTCGGTCATGAATTGGACGACCAAGGTCCGTTTAGTGCTTCCCACTGTTTTTTTGATCCCAATTTCCTTGAACCGCCTTGAAACACGTGCCGTGGAGAGGTTCATGAAATTTATGCATGCGATGAGCAATACCAAAATTGCGATGAACGAGAACAATTTCACGTAAGTGATCCTTCCCCCAGACTGGACGCCGTCCACATAATTTCCCTTGAGATAGGAATCGGAATGTTTTCTGCTGAAAAGACTAAAAGTGTTGTTCTCGTCATAGCGGTCAATGAATCTTTCAATTTTTCCGTCGAAGGACGAAAGATCGACACCGGGTTTTAGCAGCACGTAGGTGCTCGGACCTGTATTGGTCCATAGCTTGCCGTTCGGCCAAATATCCTCCAACAACTTTTCTTTGGTGCCCACATAATCGAATTTTAGGGTAGAGTTGCCAGGAGGGTCTTGAAAGACCCCGGACACCGTTGCGATCTGCTTCTTTCCGAAAAGGCTGTACTCCATTTGTTGATTGACGGCACCAGCGGCAGATCCAAACAATTTTGCGGCGAAACTTTCGGAGACCACGATGCCTTCCTTATCCGATAGTACCTGCGAAGAAGAACCATGGATCAGCGGAAACGAAAAGACGTCGAAAAAGGTTTTGCTGGCAAAGACCCCATCGGACTTGAACACGTTTTCCCCATTTTTGAATGAGATTTGTACCTCCTCTTTTCCCAGATCCATAAGTGTCACGGCATGTTCCACCTCCGGCAGGTCTTTCTCCAGCGCTTCGGCAAGGGGCCCCTGGGTACCCTCAAGTACCCGGATGTTCCCGTTTTCCGTGCTTCGCATCATAATCTGGTACAACTGTGCGTCGTTGCCATGAAATTTATCCACGCCCAGTTCATCGACCACCCAGAGGTAAATGAGGAACGCGCTGGCAAGACCCGTGGAAAGCCCTAGGATATTGATCGCTGAGAACATGGGGTTCCTTTTGAGGTTCCGCCAAGCTATTTTGAGATGATTTTTTATCATAATATTCTTGTTTAGGGAGTACCTACTCCGTTCGTAAACTTTTTACGGGATTGGCAAGGGCCGCTCCCAGCGACCACAAACCCACGGTCAAAAGGGTGAGCACAAGGGTGCAGCCGCCCACCAGTGCAAAAACCCACCACGAAATACCTATTTTTAGCTCATAGCTCGACAACCACCGGTCCATTAAAAAATAGGAGGCCGGGAAGGCCACTAGGCACCCAAGACCGATAAGCCGTATGAAGCCAGATGTCATCAGTCCTATGATATGGGAGAGGGAAGCGCCCAACACCTTGCGGACACTGATTTCCTTGCTCCGCTGTTCGGCCATGAACGAGGACAGCCCGAAAATGCCTAAAAAACTAATGAATATGGCCATTACGGACAGTGAGGTGGCCAGTTTGGCAACCCGTTCCTCACGCCATAGTTTCGCGCCCAACTCCTCGTTCGCAAATTTGATGTTGAATTCCCCGTTGGGGCTAAAGCCTTGCAGTACCTTCAGAACTCTTGCCCGGCTTTCAGAAATGCCCAGATCGGGGTTCATTCGCATGGTCACGAAGGGTAAATTGGCCTTTTTCATGGTGAAAACAGTGGGCCTCACTTTTTCAAAGGGTGACTCCAAGACCAGATTTTTACAGACCCCGATTACCCTGTAGTCTATCCCTTCCCAACGAATGACCTGATCTATGGGGTTTTCAAGCGCCATGTATTCCAATGCGGACTGGTTGAGTATGATAGCTTCGGTGTCCGTGGCATGCTCCCTAGAGAAATCCCGGCCTTCCAAAATTTCCCATTGGGCGGTTTCCCCGAACTCGGGGGTTACCCGAAGGGTGATAAAGTTGTCATTGGACTCAGGGTCCTTGCCCTGCCATTCGAAACCGGATCCCGAGGTCCATAGCTCGGTAATGGGACCCGATGTTTCGGTCATTTCGACCACCCCCCCGGAGCTCAAAAGCTTTTCCCGCATGGCCCAAAAATGTCCGCGAAGTTCATGGGAACGTTTTTGAAAGAAGACCAGACCATTTTGGTCATAGCCGACGGGCCTGTTCTTGGCAAGGTCTATCTGCTGGAAGATGATGACGGTTCCGATAATGAGCGCAATGGAAATTCCAAATTGGAGCACCACCAGTCCTTTCCGGAAACCGGACTCTTTTTTGCTCCCTTTTTGAAGCCCCTTTAGTACGCTCACCGGATTGAAGGAGGATAGATAAAGGGCTGGATAACTACCGGCCAAAAAGCCCATAATAAGTGTGAAGATGGCGATCGCACCTATGAAAACAGGGTTTCTCCAGGGAATTTCGACGGTATCGTTCGCGAGCTCATTAAAGGCGGGAAGAAACAAAGCGGTCAACATCAGGGCTACGAGGATCGAGAAAAAAACGGTCAGATAGGTCTCTGTCAAAAATTGCCCGATCAGCTGTCCCCTGCGTGAACCAATAGCCTTGCGCACGCCAATTTCCTTGGAACGTTGAACGGACCGTGCCGTACTCAGGTTCATAAAGTTGATACTTGCCAAAAGCAATATCAATAGACCAATGGTACCGAAAAGCAATACATTTTTAAGGCCGTTGCCCACCGCTTTCCCATTCTTAAATTCATTGAACAGATGCCATTTGGACATAGGATGTAAAAACAGCTCCGGCTTGGATCCATCGTCCGTGGCGTTGAACAGTGTATTTTGGATTTTCGAGCTTACGGTTTCGAAATCCGAATTGCGCCCTATTTTAACATAAATGGGGAAGGAGTAGTTGTTCCACTCCTCTTTGGAGTTCCTTACCCATCTCTCCATGTTTTCCCAAGTTTGGAACGAACCGTAGAACGAGATGGCCCGGTACGTGGAATTGCGGGGCAGGTCCTGGAACACGCCCACCACCTCCACATCGAGGTTCTCATCCATGCGGACGACCTTGCCCACAGCGGATTCATCGCCGAAAAGCGCATGGCTCACGGATTGGGAGATATAAATGGCTCCGGGATCCAGTTGCCGCCTTGGGGCCCCTTGGACGAGCTCCAGCCCCAGAATATCGATTCCCCCTTCTTCCATAAAAAGACCCCGGCGTATCAAGGTTTTATCTCCCGCCCTTAGGGAACGCTGCCCCCCAAAGGAGGAGACCACCACCTCCTCCAGGTCATCGGGATAGCGGTTCCGCAGTTCCTGGCCTAGGGGAACGGGGTTCGAAACATCCGTAAAGATGCTCCCATTGGAGTGCCTGTTCTTGTGGAGCAGCGCTATCCGGTGGTAGTCCTCGTGATAACGGTTCGCGCTTACTTCATCGGTCAACCAAAGCCCGATCAACAGGGCCGCTGCCATCCCCGAGCCAAGGCCCAGTATGTTGAGGATGGTATACAAGCGGTTCTTTTTCAGATTTCGCCAGGCAATTTTTAAATAACTCTTATACATGATCGTCTCGTTAATATGCTTAATCATTCATTTCGCAAAGAATTGGCGGGATTGATCAAAGCGGATTTTAAAGATTGCGCCAGAATCGATAACAAGGCTACAATGACCACCAGCATCAAAGGCAATAGAAACATCCAAAGCCCCACATCCGTTTGGAAAGCATAACTTCTTAACCAGTTCTTTGAAACAAAATAAACTAAGGGAAGTGCGATGGTTCCGGATAAGAAAACCAGGCCCAACAATTTTTTTGGCAGTAACAACAAGGCCTGAAAAGTAGTGGCGCCCAAAACTTTGCGAACACTGATTTCCTTAACCTTTTGCATGGCAATATGGGACCCAAGTCCAAATAGGCCCAGTGCGGCGATAAAAATGGCCAATATCGAAAATAGCAGGCAGATGCGCCCAAATTTGAGGTCGGCCTGGTATTGTTGGTTAAAAAAGTCGTCCAGAAAAAAGAAGCTGAACGGGTCGTAGGGAAACAGTCCTGTGAATTTCGCCTCGATGTCAGCTATGGTCCCATGGATGTTATCGCCACCCATGTTTACAGTAATGTGGTTGGTCACATAACCATCCGGATATATGAACATGATATTGTCATAGCCCATTTGCAACGACTGTTGGTGGTAATTTTTGACGACGCCGATAATCTCTGCCGTTCTTTCCACCGGGCCGAATTTAAAGACCACTTTTTCGTGAATCGCTTCATCCGGGCTTAAAAAACCCAGCGCCTTCACCGTGGCAGCGTTCAAAATCACGCGATGTATGTTTGGATCGCCCTCTTCCCCGATTGGATAAAAAGCCCTAATGTCCTGCTCGACAAATTTTCTTCCCGCGACCAGGTCAATTTTATAGGTGTCCAGAAAATCCTCGTCGACGGCCATAAAATTGAGCGGAACATGGTCTCCTTTTCCCTTCCCCTTTATCCGTATGCCATCTGTCCAGGCCATCGGTTTTCCCGGAATATCAGTCGTGGCGGTAACCGATTTGATGCCCGGACTGCGTTTCAGCTCGTTCTTGAATACTTTTATTTTGTTCTGAATAGTGGAATCCACAAAAATGGGCGCGGTCAACACCAGATTTTGATCCGCTTTGAAACCCAGTTCCTGGTTTTGCATGAACGAAAATTGATCGTACACGATCAAAGTGCCCGATATCAGGGCTATGGAAACCGCGAATTGGGTCACCACCAGCCCTTTTCTCAGGAGCGAACCCTTTGAGGACGTATGGAACCTTCCCTTGAGCACCGTAATGGGCTTAAAACCCGATAGCACAAAAGCGGGGTACAATCCGGCCAACAGGCCACCGGTTATCAATAGGGTAAGAACGGTCATCCATATTGTGGGCTTTGTCCATGTGCCCATGGACAGGATTTCCAGTCCGATGATAGTATTGAAAGGTTGCATCAACAAGCTTACCAATACCAAAGCAACACCCACTGCGAGCAGGTTTATGATCAAGGATTCCAATAAAAACTGATGGATAAGTGTTCTTCGCTTAGCGCCGACCACTTTTTTCATGCCAACTTCCTTGGCCCGCTCCAGGGATTTGGATGTGGCCAGATTGATGAAGTTGATGAGCGCGATCCCGATGACAAATCCTGCCACGACCATTAAAAAATATAAGGTTCCCTCGCTGGAGTTGGGCGATATTTCTTTGTCCAAATGTGACTTTAAATGGATGTCGCTTACCGGTTGCAGGTCGAACTCGGTCCTGAAGCCGTATTCATCCATGATCTCGCCCAGGTACTTTTGGATAAAGCCCGGTAGTTTGGTTTTAATACTTTCCGGGTCGGCGCCTGGCCTGAGCTGCACATAGTTGTAAAATTCGGGCCAGACCCATGTCGAATTCATGGATTCCTGATTCAAGGATGAAAAGGAAATCAACAGATCAAATTGTAAATGGGTATTTTGGGGAAGATCTGCAAAAACGCCGGTCACTTTGATCTTATCCTCACCGTTTATCGTGATATCCTTTCCCACGGGGTCCTCATTTCCAAAAAACCGTTGGGCGACCTGGGCAGATAGCACAATGGATCCGGGTTCGCTCAAAACAGTATCTGGATCGCCTTTTTCCATGGGCAGATGGAACATCTCCAGAAAGGATTTGTCCGCAAAGTACATTTTGTAGTCTTTGGAGCTGGCTTTGACAACTTCCCCGGAAAGGTTCTTGTATGACAAAATACCACTGGTGCCCAGGACCTTGCCGTCCACGAGCCGGGCATAGCCCAGAACTTCGGGAAAATCGGCTTTTAGGGCGTGTGCGGTCGCAGGGTGATTCGTGGCAACGGCATCAAAATCGTTCACATCACGGCTGTTCTTTAGGGTAACCCGGTATACATCCTCTATTCCGTTATCGTAGCTCCGTTCGAAAATCACATACTGGGTAAGCAACAGAAAGGCGGTGATACCGATGGCGAGCCCGGAAATATTGATTATCGTAAACAACCTGTTCTTCGCGAAGAAGCGGAGCGCTATTTTGATGTGGTTTTTAAACATGCTATTCGACTTTTGAATTTTATTCGGTCCTTAAACTTTTTACCGGGTTCACATTGGCTGCGGCCGTGGTACGGATGCCAATAACGGCCAGGGCGATCAACAAGGTGGTGATACCGCTGAGGCCAAAGACCCACCAGCTGAGCTCGGTCTTATATGCAAAATCCTCCAACCAACGGTTCAGGCCCCACCAGGCAATGGGTGTGGCGATTGCAAAGGCAATGCCAACCAAGATCAAAAATTCCTTGCAGAGCAGTACGTTCAGTTGGATGAGGGTTGCCCCCAACACCTTTCGGATCCCGATTTCCCTGGTACGCCTTTCCGTACTGTGGATGACGAGGCCCAATAACCCCAAACAACTGATCAGGATGGCCAGGGCAGTGGCCCATTTCAACAAGATCGATGTTTTGCGCTCCTGCTCGTAAAATTGTTTTATGGTATCGTCCAGAAAGTTCAGTTCAAAATCGGCTTCGGGATAGATACGTTTCCAAATGTCCTCAACCTTTGATAGTGCCCCCGGCCAGTTGGTATGGGCTTCATTTGCCAGCGAAAGATGGATGGTATGGAATTGGGAGAACCGACCCGTTTCCGAATCGCCGACCAATGCCATGGGCTCGATTCCGGAATGGAGCGAACGTTGGTTGAAATCTTTCATGACCCCAACTATCGGAAAGGATCGATCACTTATCTTGAACTGTTCCCCCACGGCTTCAAGGGGGTCTTCAAAGCCCAAAAGTTTGGCATAGGTTTCATTGACCACGTATTCTTTGATGGTATCATTCAATCGTTCCCGCCCTGCCAGTAGTTCTATACCGTACAGCTTCCTATAGTTGCGTCCCCCAAAGAGCAGTTGCAGATCCGTGTGGATTTCATTCCCATTTTTGATGTAGGTCGCCAAAGATGAATTGACGTTGTACGATGCCGGCGGATCGCCCCCGAGACTGGTTTGGGTTATTTCCGGAACAGATTTTAGGGCTTCCATAAAATTGAGCCGTTTGTCCATATCGTTGTCATGCCAGGCCCGGATGAAGACGTTGGATTCGGTTTTGAAGCCCATATCCTTGGATGTCAAAAAATTGATTTGCCGCCCAACGAGCAGGGTCGCAATGATGAAGATTTGGGCAATGACAAACTGGAATACGGTCAGGTACTTTCGCAAAGGGAACCTGCCTTGAACCTCCATTCCCCTATTTTTTATGACCGAGACCGGTTTGAAGTTCGATAGAACCAGGGCAGGGTAGAAGCCCGAAAGCAGGGTCACCGCTAGAAGGAGGACAAGGATTATCGCTAGCATTTCCGGACTGGCGAACATCCCAAAATCCACCCCTTGGGGTATAAAATCGGCAAAATGTCCCAACAACCAAGAAGAAAATAGGAGCGATATACCGGCCGCCGAAAGGGTCATCAGAAAGGTTTCCCCCAGAAATTGAAAGATCAGCTGTTTCCTTGCGCCGCCTAGGGTCTTACGGATTCCAATTTCCTTAGCGCGCTTGGTGGCCTGTGCCGTATTGAGGTTGATAAAATTAATGCACCCCAACAGTAGCAAAAATAACGCCACGAAGGCCAGCCCGCCCATGACCGTTTTGCTCGGCTGTGCGGAACTGTTGTTAAAGATGCCATAATCCGGATTAAAATGGATGTCCGACAGCGGTTGCAGACGAAAAGCCATGGCAACTCCATAGGAAAGCATCTCTTCGCTGGCATGTTCCTCTGCCAAAAAGTCCAACCTTTTTTGAAGGGCGGAACTATTTTCGGTCTTATCCAATTTTACGAACACTTGGGTCGATGAATTGGTAGCGTCCCAGCGTCCACCAAAAATTTGATCCTTCATATGGGAACTTTGGGCCGTGTCCAAGGATAGGAATTCCTGAAAGTTGAAGTCACTGCGCTGCTCAAAGTTCTTGACGACCCCTACTACTTTCACCAAAACCGAATCATTATAGGCCAAGGTGTTTCCGATGATCTCTTGGGCCGTGGCATCAGGGAAATACTTGGCGGCCCTGGCGCCGGTCAAAACAACTTCATTCGGATTCCGCAATACATCTCGGGGCGTCCCGGCGAGCCATTGGTATTGGAACAGCTCAAAATAGCTTTTATCCGTATAGACTACATCCCGCAGGTCACGGAACACTTTTCCGGTCTTTTGGTTTTCCAACTTTTGGATGTAGGTATTGAAAAAAACAACGACCTTCTCGAGCCCAACGGCATTCACTTTCAAAGCTTCTCCCAGGGGTACCGGGACCCCCCGGTTGAACCCCTCCTGCTCGGAACTGCTGAAATGGGAGGTTACCCTATAGATTCGATCTTCATCGGGATGGAATTTGTCGAAGGTCATATCGTAGTGGATGATGACGCCAATAACAAAAGACGCGCTAAGCCCAATAGCGAGGCCCACTACATTTATGATAGAGAACACTTTGTTCTTCCAAACGTTTCTAAGGGCGATTTTGAGATAATTTTTTAGCATGGTGTTTCTTTCTTTATTCGGTTCTTAAAGAGTCTACGGGATTTTGGTTGGTAACCCTTAAGGTTTGCGGTGTTAAGGTAAAAAAGCCCAAAAGCAATATGCACAAAGAGCCCAGGAGGATCGTTCCAAATCCGAAACTTACCTTTACCACCAGGAAATCCAGCCAAAGGTGGTTCAGATAATAGCTCAGCGGAGCCGCAATTACGATGGCAATGCCCAATAGGGTCAGGAACTCCTTGGAAAGTAGGTAGACCAACACCCACCCTTTTGCACCCAGTACTTTGCGTATTCCGATTTCCTTGGTTCGCCGTTCCGTAGTGTAAACGGCCATACCCAACAAGCCCAGACAGGCGATGGTAATGGTCAAAAAAGCAAAGAATCCGATAACGGCCACCAAATCGAAAACCGCTTGGTTGTAACCCTCTAATTTTTGCTCGTAAAATTCGTATTTCAATGGGTGTATGGGGTCGACCGTTTTCCAGGCCTCTTCCAGTTGGGCAATCTGCTGCTCCAGATTGCTGGATGCCATTTTCAAGCTGACAAAGTTGAACCGTTCCGGCTCGTTTCGCAATACGATCGGCCCTGTCTTTTTGGGAGAAAAAAGAAGAAAAAAGGTAAAATTCTCCACAACGCCAACGACTTCCACTGTTTTGTCCCCGCCCCGTTCATAAAACAGCTCTCCTACAATATCTCCTGCGTTTTCGTAGCCAAAGGTCTTCGCGGTGGTCTCATTTACCACAATGAACGAACCGGATTCGGAAGCGGGTAGATTTCTTCCGGCCACGAGGGGTATGTCCATTAAGGTGGTAAAATTCTCATCCACCCTTAAATCAATGGCCTCAATGGGCTCCGTGGTTCCTGGTTTTGTCAGGGTGGTGTTGTCGTTTCTTCCGGTTGCCGGATAGTAGGCGCATCCCGAAAGTCCGGAAACCCCAGGAACGGTTTGCAATGCCTCCTTTACCTTTTTGAAATCATTGCTCTGAAGGTTTACGTTTATGATGTTCTCCGCATTAAAACCGTACTCATAGTCCATGTAGTACCTGAACTGGCTGTATATGACGATAGAGGTAACAATGAACAGTAAGGAAAACACGAACTGGACCACCGTTAAGGTCTTTCGAATTCCCAAGCGCCCAGTTTTGGGCTCTTCCGATCCTTTTAGGGTTTTCACAGGGGCGAACCGGGACAGGCGGAACGCGGGAAAAATACCGGCCACAAGACCTGTCAGCAGCGCAAAACCTATGAATGCCATATAAACGGTGGCGTTGGGGACAAGATCGAATTTCAAAAATTGGTTCATCCATAAATTCAGGAGTGCCCATCGCATAAAAACCAAAAGAACGCCTCCGACCATTAGTGCGAGAAAAACAGTTACCATCGATTCACTTAAAAACTGGAAGATCAAATCCTTTCTGAAGGCACCGTTCACTTTGCGTACCCCGATCTCCTTAGATCGCGTTACCGCCCTGGCAATGGACAGGTGGGTGTAGTTCAGGCAGGCCAAGACCATGATCAACAAGGCCAATCCGGCTAAAATATAATAGGCGAACATGGGGAGATTGGCCGAAGGGTCGTTCCCCAATACGGGTCCTGGGGTGAGCTTGTTCAGGGACTGGCCAAAAAACCGTGTGCCCTTTAAACCTTCGTCATCTCGGTACTTATGATCTCCCAGGTCCGCAAGTGCCGTATTCAGTTCTTTTTCGGTCACCCCATTTTCTACCAAGGCATAGGTATAGCCCCTGGAATAGTCGCCCCAGTTTTCCGAAGCATCGTAGAGCTTTCCTTCTTGGTACAGGCTCTTCATTGAGGAGGCGGAGACCAGCACATCAAATTCGAGATGGGTCTTACGTTCGGTGGCAGCCAGTACCCCGGTGACGGTATAGATGCCCCAATCGGTCGGCGTTGTCCCTTCGTCTGTGAACATGTCTATGCCCCGATCCGAAAAATCGATTTGCTTGCCCAATGGATCTCCATCCCCGAAAAGTTGCCGGGCCACCTTGTTGGAAATGACCATGGTATTGGGTTCGTCCAAAGCGGTCGATGGGTCGCCTTTTTCGAAATCATAGTTGAATATCCTAAAAAAGGCCCCGTCGGTAAAATACCCTTTTATTTCGGCAAAAGCCTGGTTGTAAACGGCGTCCCCCCCGAACCCCTTAAGCAGATGGGTGGCTTCTTGAACGATAGGGTAATCCGTTCGTAGGGCCTCAGCTAAGGGGGCGGGACCCGAAGCGTAGGGGCGTTTGTTGTTGGCGGGATCGATGTTTACCCGGTAGATACGGTCCTTTTTCTCGTGGAACTGATCATAGCTTTTTTGGTTCACCAACATCAGTATGATCAGCATGCTGACCGACATGGCCACCGCCAGACCAAAAATATTGATAAAGGAAAACATCTTGTACTTCAGAACGTTCCGAATACCTATTTTTAGATAACTCCTAAACATGGTCCATTTGTTTTTGATTCATACTATTTCATTCCGTCCGCAGACTTTTTACCGGATCGGCACTGGCCGATTTTATGGCCTGAAATCCTACCGTGAACAGGGTGATGACCATCGCAAGCCCTCCGGTCAGTATAAACACCCACCAGTTAATCTGGATTTTATAGGCAAAGCCCTGTAACCATCCGTTCATGAGATAATAGCCAAGAGGGGAGGCAATCAGTACGGCCAGTAATACCAACTTCAACAAATCCTTTGAAATCAGGGCGGTAATACTTGCCACGGTGGCTCCGAGCACCTTTCGAATACCGATTTCCTTGGTACGTTGTTTGGCCATAAAGGTGGCGAGACCAAAGAGCCCAAGGCATGAAATCAGTATGGAGATGAGGGCAAAGTAATAGGCCAGGGTGCCCGTCAGGGTCTCTGCTTTGTATTCGGCCTCATATTCCTGGTCCACAAATTTATAGTGCAGTGGAATGTCCGGGAGCGTTTTGGCAAAAGTGCTGTGCATAGCGGTTAGGGCCGCCTCGGTCTTCCCTACCTCTAGTTTCACGAACATCATCCCGGCATCTTGGGGATCCAGTAGGAAAACGGCAGGTTGAATGGGTTCATAAAGCGATCTATTGTGAAAATCCTTGAGCACGCCGATAATCTGTCTGGGTTTTCGCCACAATTGAACGCTTTTCCCAACAGGGTCTTCAAGCCCCATGATTTCAACGGCCTTTTCATTGACGACAATGTTCAAGGTATCGGTACTTCCCTCACGATAAAAACTGCCTGCGCTCAATGGGATGTCAAATACATCGACAAAGTTATGGGCCGTCCACAGCAGGGCAAACTCGATATTCTCCTGTTCCAAGGTTTTGCCCGGCCAGCTGACCCCGCTTGACGATGCGACCATATTCAAGGGGGAGGGGCCGGCCAAGGTCACATCGTCGATCGCATTGGAAGCGATCAGTTCGTTGCGCAACACCTCGTATTTTTCGGTCAATTTTTGATCTTGGTGAATCGATACCAACTGCTCCTTGGCGATTCCAAGGTCTTTTTGGTTGATATAATCGATCTGCATCTGTACGATAAGGGCGGCCACGATGAGCAGGCTCGTCAAGCCGAATTGGAGCACCACAAGTGCTTTTCGTAAGGATATGGTATTTTTTTGCTCCCTTCCCTGTCCCTTTAGCGCGGTTATCGGTTTAAATGATGAGATCACCAGCGCGGGGTAGATCCCGGACAGTAGGGTGGTGAAAACGAATACCCCCAGCACGCTGATCCAAATACTGGACTCGGTGAGATCGACCCCCAATTGCTTTTCGGCCAAATTGTTGATGCTGGGCAACAGGATCAAGGTGAAAAGATAGGCGATGAAAAATGAGATGCCCGTAATCATGGCGGTCTCGGTCAGGAACTGCGCCATAAGGGTGTTTCTTTTGGCACCTATGACCTTACGTACCCCGATTTCACCAGCACGCTTCGTGGCATGGGCGGTGGACAGGTTCACAAAGTTGATGCACGAAATGATCAAAAGGAAGATGGCCGCCATGGTAAATATCCGCACATATTCGATACGGCCTCCGCTTACTTGCGCCTTTTCATCAAACTGGCCATAGAGGTAGTCATCCGAAAATTTCTGAAGAAAACAGCCTTCCTTGTTCTCCCCGTTTATATTGGCCTGAAACAGGTCGTTCAGCTTGGCGGAAACCTTTTTCGGATCGGCATCGTGTCGCAACAAGAAAGCGCCCTGCATGCCATTGTTTCCCCATTCGTGCATCCAGGCATTGTCGTTGAGGTACTTGTCAAAACTGTAGTAAAATTCATTTTGGATGGATGAATGCTTTGGAAAGTCCTGGTACACCGCCTCCACGGTAAAATCGCCATTGTCCAGGATCTCTACACTGCTACCGATCGCACGCTGCATCCAATCACTGCCCCAGAAACGTTTCGCCAGGCTTTCCGATATGGCCAGGGCCTCGGGCTTTTTATCCAATTGGGTGATATCCCCAAGGAGTACAGGAAAGGAAAAGCTCGAAAAAAGATCGGCATTGGCAAAGGCACCGCTGGCCCTGAAATCAATATTATCCACCTTTAAATTGTCCTCAAAACTTCGCCCCAGGGTGATGTACTTTTCGATTTCCGGGAGTTGTTCAGCCGCTGTCCGTAATAAGGGATAGGATATTCCCGCATAAACATCCAATACGCCTTCTTCCAAGGGGATAGTTCGTTTTACCCGGTACAACTGGTCGTTGTTCGCATGAAACTTGTCCATCCTGTATTCGTCCTGTACCCAGAGCAGCATAAGAAAGGACACGGTTAGCGCAATGGACAGGCCGAGAACGTTGATCACAAAGTATCCTTTGTTTTTAAGAAGACTGCGCCTTGCGATTTTGATGTGATTTTTGAGCATAATGTTCATTTTTTAACTGAAACCAGTTCAGCACAGGTTGATAACGATTTATTCGGTCCGTAAACTTTTTATCGGATTCGTGTTCGCGGCCCTAATAGCTTGAAAACTTACCGTGAGCAGGGTAATCAGTAACGCCCCCGCTGTAGCGAGAATGAAGATCCACCAGGTGATTTCCATTCGGTATTCATAGTGCTGTAACCACTGTCCCATGAAATAATGCGCAATGGGAAGGGCTATCAGACAGGAGATCAGTACCAGGGCCGCGAAGTCTTTGGATAACATTCGCCATAAATGGTATACCGTGGCGCCCAAAACCTTACGTACCCCAATTTCCTTGGTACGTTGTTCCGCAACGAACGAGGCCAGTCCAAAAAGCCCAAGGCAACTAATGAAAATTGCCAGAATGGTGAAGACCCCGGCCAAATTTCCAAGACGCCGTTCCGCTTCGAACTTCAGTCCATATTCCTGATCTACAAATCGGTAATCGAAGTTGGCCGAAGGCACTACCTTGGAAAACACTTCTTCCATTTTAGCAATCGCCAGTCGTGTACCGATGTCCGATCTTATTTTGATGTGAATGAAATTGGTATTGGCATAATCCAGGAAAAAAATGGCCTGTTTAATCGGATCATAGGGGGAGTCCATGACCATATCTTTGACGACCCCGATAATTTTTAAGGGCCTGCCGTTTCGAGAAATTGTCGTACCCACTGGATCTTCCAGCCCCATATATTGCGCCGCACGCTCGTTGATGACTATAGCGGTGGAGTCGGAAGCCAGTTCCCTGGAAAAATCCCTGCCGCCGACAAATTGCCAGCCCACGGTTTTTCCATAATCATGGGTTGTATGAAAGACGTTGAAGCTGGTATCCCGGGTCGGATCTTTGCCCGTCCAATCAAAACCACCCCAACTGGAATAGGCTCCGGTAAGGGGAGAGGAGCACTGTGCCATTTCTTCCACGACCCCGGTATTTTTGAGCTCCGTACGGAGCAGCCCGTATTTCCCGTCATAATCCGGATTGTTCATATCGACCAAGATCAAGTTACTGCTGCTATAGCCCATGGGCCTATCCTGTGCGAACCGTATCTGGTTGAAAACAATGACCGTCCCGACGGCGAGCATAATGGAGACCGCAAATTGAAAGACCACCAGCACCTTTCTGGGAACCGCGGCATAGGGTCCGGCCTTGAAGGTGCCCTTCAATACCTTTACGGGGCGGAACGAGGACAGGTACAGGGCAGGATAGCTTCCCGCCAACAGCCCGGTCAACAGGGTAAAGGACAGTACGGCAATCCAAAAGATCCCGTTGTTCCATGGAACGGCCACCGCCTTTCCGGAGAGTTCATTGAACCAGGGCAGTGAACACACTACCAACCCCAATGCCAATAACAGCGCAACGCAGGAAACCAGAAGGGATTCGCTCAGGAACTGGTGGATCAGTTGGTTCTTTTTGGACCCGACCGTTTTCCGGATCCCCACTTCTTTGGCCCGTTTTTCGGAACGAGCCGTACTCAAATTCATAAAATTGATACAGGCCAGCAGCAATACGAATACGCCAATACCGATAAAGAGCCATACAAAGGTAATACGGCCGCCCGTGGCCAGGCCCTGCTCAAAATCCCCATACAAGTGCCACCGGGTCATGGAGTGCATGAACAGCTTGGGATGGTATTTTTTCAAGCGCGCAAATTCTTTGGGGGCATAATCGATGAAGAAATTGTGCAAAGCGGCATCGACCGTTTCAAAATGGGACTCGGACTTCAGTTCAACATATAGGTTATAGGAATAGTTGTCCCAACTGTCCCGTGACTGGGCAATCCCTTCGTCCGTGGCTTCAAACAGGCCCCAATTCGCAAAGAACTCCACATTTTGAAAGCTGGTGTTTTGGGGGAGGTCTTCATAAACCCCTGTCACAACGGCTTCCATATTGTTGTTTATTTTCAGGGGTTTTCCCATTGGATCTTCCTGACCAAAAATGCCCGAAGCCGCGGATTTTGATAGCACAATGGCGTTCTGGGCTTCCAAACTCGCATGGGTGCCCTGTATCATTTTGAGGGAAAGCATCTCCAAGGCTCCACTTTCTATGAACTCCCCTGTTCTGGTGTGTACGGCGCTACCATTTTCAAGACTATAGTCCAGCACCCAAAAAGCCCTTAGAATATGTTCGAAATGATCGGCATAGTTTTCCTTCAGTACGGTTCCGGTTATGTACATCATCGCATTGCTTACCTGAATTTCACCATTGTCCTGGTTTTCCGCACGTTCATAGATCTGTGCGATCCGATCGTGGTTCTTATGGTGTCGGTCAAAGGTCAATTCATCCAAAACCCAAAGCCCGATCATGATGACCACGAACATCCCTAGGGCGAGGCCACCAATATTGATGAGCGAATACCCCTTGTTTCCCATGAGGTTTCGCCACGCGATCTTTAGATAGCTTTTAAACATGACTTCTTTCTTTCTTATACAATACGATCCTTCCAAACTGGGCCAATATGCCCAACTTCCCTTATTCGGTTCTCAAACTGTCCACCGGATTGGCCAGCGAGGCCTTGACCGATTGGAAACTTACGGTGACCAAAGTAATCGCCACTACAGTAATTCCGACCAGCGCAAAAACCCACCAACCGACGCCGATACTATAGGCGAATCCTTGCAACCAGGTGTTCATGGCCCACCATGCGATGGGGAAGGCCAACAAAGCCGCCACCAAAACCAGTTTTATAAAGTCCTTTGACACCATTCCCACAATATCCAGGACACTTGCTCCCATGACCTTTCGGATGCCGATTTCGGCCGTCCGCCTAGCGACGGTCAAAGTGGCCAAACCGAACAGCCCCATGCAGGCGATAAAAACAGATATCAAGGATGCGATATTTACAATGGCCTTGGAGCGCACCTCATTTTGATATTGGGCGGACAAGGCCTCGTCCACAAAGGCATACTCGAATTCTTGCGAAGGATTCAGTTTCTCCCAAGTGGTTTTCAAAGCGGCAATGCCCGTATCCACTTTTTTGGAATTGAGCCTTACCGAGATCCGTGGCTGTGCAATATTCTGCGCATTTTCGTTTTCGATTTTTTCGAAAACGGGCTCTGGATTAATGGCGAGCATAAGCGGGGATATGGTATGGTTGAGCGATTTAAAGTTGAAATCCTCCATGACCCCGAGGATTTTCACATCAAATTTGTCATAAGGTCTCCCGACCGGGTTCTCCAAACCAAAGGCCTTGACAAAAGCCTCGTTGACCAATACCCCATTTTGTGCGTCACTGACATTTCCCTCTTGAAAGTCCCGGCCCTTTTGTATTTGAATGTGGTGTGTTTTCAAAAACCGAGGGTCGACCGTATTAAAATCAAATTCCCTGTAGGTGTTTTTGCTATCGGTAAATCCCAATTCAAACCATCCGTTCTCGATAAAACTGTATATCGACCTGGAGGCGTCCGCGACCGCGGGTTGCTTTTTAAGTTCCGCCACATAAAGATTGGCGAAGGTATCGGCCTCTTCCCCTGACATATTGGTAGGTACCACGATCAGGGCCTCTTTCTGATAGCCGAGATCTTTGTTGAAAAGGTAGTTGATTTGATGCCCGATGACCAAGGTGCCAATGAGCATTACGATCGAGGCGACAAACTGGGCCACGACCAGACTTTTTCCCAACAACCCCATGGAGGCACCCTTGCCGGCCTTTCTTCTCAAAACCTCCACCGGATTGAACTTGGAAAGAACGACTGATGGATAGATTCCCGCAACAAGGGCGATAAAGAGGACAAGGCCCAAGGTCATTGCCCAAAAGTCCGCATTGAAGGACAGGCGCAATTGTTTACCGGTAAGTCCGTTAAAGGTTTCCAGAAATACAAAAGACAGGGCAATGCCGACAAGAACGGCGATGGAGGTAATCAACAGGGCTTCGCCCCAAAACTGGTGTACGATCTGTTTTCGGAACGCACCGAGGGCCTTCCTGACCCCAACTTCGGTTGCCCTTGAAAATGAGCGGCCCACGGCCAGGGTAACAAAGTTAATGCAGGCCAGTAGCAGCACTAAAAAACCGATCGTAGCCATTACATAGGCATATTTGGGGTTGGAAATAGGCTCTATACCAGGGGGCAAAGAGGGATCCAGATGTATTTCGGTGAGGGGCTGTAAATGGAGGAAGAAGGTATTTTCTTCAAAATTGTCGCCCAGGTACTGTTCGATTACGGTAGGGAACTTCGATTCCAATCGCGCAGGGGATTGGCCCTCCGCCAACAAAAGGTACGATTCGACCACTACATTGAACCAGTTTCGCCTTGCCGCTTCGCTGAAAAACAATGCTTCGTTTTTCAGGGAAACCAACATTTCGAATTGAATGCTCGATTCCAATGGGGGATTTGCCGCTATGGCGGAAACTTCAAAGATCCTGACTTCCCCATTGAACTCCAGCGAAAGGGATTTTCCCAGGGGATCTTCATCCCCGAAATACTTTTTAGCAGATGATTCGCTCAAAACAATGGCATTGGAAGCCGCAAAAGGACGAATACCATTGCCTTTCACAATGTCGAAGTCGAACAAAGTAAAAAAGCTGGGATCTACTGCCCGTACCGCCTCATTGAATTCATTGTTGTCTCTTTTGACCAAGCTGTTGAACCGAAATACCCGGCTTCCGTCCTCGATTTCGGGGAAACTGGTTTTCAACACCTCCACCATCGATACCGGGGTAGTGGTATTCACAAAATCTTCCTTGGGCCCGTAGTTTTCGTGCTGCCAAACCCTATAGATCCTATCGGCTTTGGTATGAAAACGGTCATAACTGAATTCGTTTTTGACAAAAAGGGCAATTAGGATAAAACAGCATGCACCTACTGAAAGACCGGCGATATTGATAGCGGTATAGCCCTTGTTTTTCGTTAGGTTTCGCCATGCGATCTTTAGATAGTTCCGTAACATGGTCAATTTTTATAAAAGGGTTCAACAACGGCCCATACCGCGTTCCAATTGCAATAGAAAACCACATGGCCGCATCCAGGGATGATCGATAGATAGGATGTTTTGATGGCCTTTTGGGCCTTTAACAGCGTTTCGGGTGTGGAGTATTCGTCCTTGCCCCCGGCCATTAGGAGCACCGGGCTCTTAATTTTACTAAAGACATCCTCGCTGACGACCTCATTTTCATACAGGGAGTTCAACCATTGCAAGCTTTCGTTCCAGCGCTCCGGTTCGGGCATGGCTGCCAACCGTCCTTTAAAATATTCTCCGGCTTCCTTCATCAATTTTTCACTGGTATACCCATAATTCACCCCGGAGCCTTCCGGTTGGTCCCCGGCCCCGATGATGACCATTTTTTCCACGGTGTCGGGATAATTTGCCGCCAACTTATACCCCGCGTACCCGCCGTCTGAAAACCCAAGTACCCGTGCTTTTTCGATGCCCAGGTGATCCAGCAACTTTTTTGCATCTTCCGCTCTTTGGTCATAGGTAAAGGGCTCATGGCCAATATCCGATTTTACATGCGCCCGGGTCGCCAGGCATATGAGGCGGTAATTTTTTGAAAGGGCCTCGATGAAAAATTCATACTCGTCGATATAGCCATATACCCCACCGTGAAGCAGAAGTATCGGTTCTCCCTGTCCGTATATCTCATAGTACAGTTTGGTGTCTTCGGCCACTTCGAAATACTTGCCGGCACGCTCGTTGTAGCCGTACTTTATTTTGGATTTCTCCTGAGCCCTTGCACCAAAAAGGCAAGTGGCAAAAAGGGCGATACATAGTATATTTTTCATACGGTTCACTTTATTCGGTTCGCAAACTTTTTACTGGATTGGCAATTGCCGATTTGATGGATTGAAAGCCAACTGTTAATATGGTGATGACCAACGCAAAACCGCCAGCCAACGCAAATACCCACCATTGAATGTCGATGCGATAGGTGAAATCCTCCAACCACCTTTGCATAAAGAAATGTGCGATAGGGGAGGCGATCAAAAAAGCGGCCCCCACCAGTTTTACAAAATCCTTGGTCAGGAGTTGTACTACAGAATGAATACTTGCACCCAGAACTTTACGGATGCCGATCTCCTTTTTCTTTTGTTCGGCTACGTAGGAGACCAGTCCGAAAAGACCTAGGCAACTGATGAAAATTGCTAGGATCGTGAATACCACAGAGATTTGGCCCAAGCGTTTTTCCTCTACGTACAACTTTTCCACCTCTTTGTCCACAAAGGCATAATCGAACTGCACGTTGTTTACAATTGCCTTCCATTGTTGCTCCAAATCGGTCAACAACCGCTCGTAATTTTCAGTTTCCGTTTTAAGGAACAACCAATTCGGTCGATCCTCCTTATAGAGAAACAGAGGCGCTATTTTATCTTTTAACGTAGCAAAATGGTAATCGGCCACGACCCCAATAATTTCCATTTCGAAGGTTTCGTCCCCAAAACCTTGGACCAGTCTGGAACTCAAGGCTGCCTCCTTTTCAATATTGAAAGCTTTCAAAGTGGTTTCGTTTACAATGATTTGATTGGTTGTGTCGCTTTCGCGAAAATCCCTTCCCAACATCAAGGACATATCCATGGTCTCAAAGTAACCTTCGCTTATCCCGTTCCGCTTCACGATCGTGGTGTTTTGGTGATTTCCCCCGGGCAGGTACAGGCCGTTATCGGTCAATATGACCTCGGAAGGGGCATAACCTCCACTTGCGACATGGAGAACTCCAGGGATTTCTAAAAAAGCCGATTTTAAAGCATCGAACTTGCCGGAAGCATCTGCGGTACCTATCCGCAACGCTAAGAGATTATCTTTTTTAAAGCCAAGGTCCTTACTTTGGGCAAATCGAAATTGTTGGGTAACGATAATTACCGTCGCCACAAGACCAATGGACACCACAAATTGAAACACGACCAGGGCCTTTCGAAAAGTACCGTTCCCGGATTGGAGGCCGATACTGCTTTTAAGGGCCTGAACCGGTTTGACAGAGGACAGAACGACCGCCGGATAAATACCTGCCACCAACCCGGTGAAAACTCCCAATCCTGACAAGAGCAGGCCAATTTTCCAGCTAAAAACATCCACATAGGTCAAATCTCCTTGCGTAAGTTCGTTCACGAGGGGCAACAATAGGACGGCAATGGGTATGCTCATAAGTATGGCGAACAGGGATAGCAAAAGCGATTCCCCCAAAAACTGGCGCATCAGCGTACGGTTTCCTGCGCCTGCCACTTTTCGTACTCCAATTTCCTTGGCGCGCTTGCTAGCTCTGGCCGTGCTTAAATTGATGAAATTGATACAGGCAACGAGTTGGATGAAGAGGGCTAGGGTCAACAAGAAATACAGGTAATTGATGTTCGAGATTTTATCGATCTGATTCTTACGCCCTACCGAGTGCAAATGAATATCCATGGCCTTTTTCAACAGCAATATTTTATTGGTCATGCCCGCTTCCGCTAGATCTTGCCCTCCCCGTGATTCGAGAAAATCTGGAAGTTTTCCCTGAAGTTTATCCGCATTGGCATTTGGGAGCAATTTCAGATAACTGTACACAAAATTGTTCGTTGCGAAGCTTTCATAATTTTTTACGAACGCCCCCATTCCGGGCGTGCTCATACTAACAAAATAGTTTGGGTTCAGGTGCGATTTTCCAAATGAACCATCGAAGACCCCCTTTACGGTCAGGTGCTGTGCATTTTCGCCACTGCCCCAAACCACAGTTTTGCCCAAGGTCTCTTGTGATCCGAACAACTTGATGGCCAGGGAGGAAGAGAGTACTATCGAATTGGGTTCATTCAAAGCGGTCTTTACATCCCCTTCCAAAAATTTATAGGTAAAAACCTTGAAAAAGGTAGAATCGGCTAAATACGCCCTTGGTTCGTAATATCCTTCATCGCTATCCGCACTGCGGATCAGGCTGATGAAAAACATATCGGTGAGCACCACACGGGTGGCCTCTTCGACTTCTGCAAAATCTTCTTTTATGGCAAAGGCTATTGGAGGTGAGGCCGTGGCGGTATCGAAACTCTCTTTTCCATCCCTTTCAATAACGGTCTCCACGCGGTAAATGGATTCTGCCATATCGTGGTGTTGATCGTATCCCGTCTGGGCAAAAACATATAATAGGATGGTCAGGCAACTTATGGTGCCTACCGTTAGGCCCAAAAGGTTGATCACGGTCTGCTGCCTGTTCTTTGTTAAGTTCCGCCAGGCGATTTTTAAATAATTTTTAAACATAGTTCCCGTTTTTTGATGATGTCATTTCATTCGGCCCGCAAACTTTTTACGGGATTGGTATTTGCCACTTTGAAAGCCTGATAGCCCACAGTGGTCAGGGCGATCAGCAAGGTTGCCAACCCACCGATCATGAATACCACTCCGGTGATGTCAATACGATAGGCGTAATCTTGGAGCCATTGGTCCATGAAATACCATACAACGGGGGAGGCGATGCAAAAAGCAATGGCAATCAAAGCGACGAATTCTTTTGAGAACAGGTAGACAATGTTCTCTCGGGTCGCTCCGAGGACCTTTCGAATACCTGCTTCCTTTATACGTTGTGCCACCATAAAGGAGGCCAACCCGAAAAGGCCCAGACAGCTCAGGAAAATGGCAATTGCCGCCGAAATTTTGTACAATTGGGACAAGCGTTGTTCCTGTTGATAATAACTGGCGATTTCGTCGTCGAGAAAATGGTAGTCGAAAACATGGTCGGGAAAGGTTTGGTTCCATATTTTTTCAATTTCGACCAAGGCGGCAGGGGTGTCCCCCATCGCTAGTTTGACCCCCAACTGGTTGTACATGCTCTTAATGGGAGCCATGATCACAGGGGATATCCCATCCCTGAACGAATGGTCCTGAAAATCCTTCAATACCCCTACGATCGGACCCTTGATCCCGCCCCATAGATCAATAGTTTTGTTCAAGGCCTCTTCCGGCTCGGAGATCCCCAATTTTTTCAGTACGGTTTCGTTCACAAGAAATTCCGTACTTTCTTCAAGAGGGGTTAGTTTTCTTCCTGCTACCAGGGGCATTTTGTAGGTGTCTATGTATGCGTGGTCGGTCGCCTTTACAATGGAATAAAAATCCGTGTTTTCAGAAGATTGGTTAAAATTGAAACTGCTCCAGTTGTTCCCGTTTTCGTCAATTGGCGTGTTGGAGCCGAAACTGACATTTTGAACTCCGTTTACCGATAGCAGCACAGTACGCAAATGGTCCAGTTTGGCCACAGCGGCACTATCCCCCGGGACGGCCAAATTGATTATCGCCTCTTTATCGAAACCCAAGGGTTGGTTCATGAAGTAATCCATCTGCTTTGCTATGATGAAAGTGCCGATGATCAGTGCCTGGGCTATTACAAATTGGAATACCACGAGACCTCTGCGTAGCGAGATACCTTTTGGCCCCACCTTGGCCACTTTGTTCTTTAAGGCCTCCACCGAATTGAAGCCAGAAAGGACCGCCGAGGGGTAAAACCCGGCCAATAGTGTGACCACAACGGTGATCAAGCTTAGGAATAGGGGTATTTGGACGGTGCCCATAGCGGCTGGTGTCAGGGGCAGACCCAGCAATTCGCCAACTTGGTCTATGGCCATATAGGAGATTACGATGGCCAATAGCACCGACAGCAATACAATTAAAAAAGTTTCCGTCAAGAACTGTATCCTAAGCTGGAGCTTGTTGCTGCCCAATACCTTTCGGACCCCGATTTCCTTGGAACGGTTGACGGTCTGTGCCGTGGTCAGGTTTACAAAATTCACGCAGGCGATCAGCAGTATAAATGCGGCTATGATCCACAGTACGTTGATCAGTCCCATGCTGATACTTTTTCTACTGAAATTTCCAGATTCCGTATCAAAATGGATCTGGGCCAAAGACTGGACCAGATGGGTATCGTTGTTTCCATCGGGCTTATTCTCTTTGGCAAGTATTGCCAATTGGGCGTTTACCGATGCTTCCGATGTGTTGGGCCTTACCAGTACAAAACAACCAAAATTGCCATTGGTCCCGTCCCAATTGTCCGATTTTGGAAATTTGGAGGTAAATCCGGTACCATACGCTATAACGGCCTTGATTTGAAGATCGGTATTGTCGGGAACGGATTCGAGAACCCCCGTAACCTTGAGCAGCTCGGTATTGTTTGTCTTGATGGTTCCGCCCATTGCGTTTTTCCAACTGCCAAAGTACCTATCGGCTGTCTCCCTCGTGAGCACAACGGAATTGGGCTGATGCAATGAGCCCGCACTACCGGCCAACCATGCGAAATCAAAAATACGGAACAGGCTGGGCTCCGCAAAGAACACACCGTCCGCTTCCTTGAATTTTTTTGTGGTTTTCCCCGTCCCGTCCAATACCTGGATTTGTGTGCCCTCAACCAAAAAAATGGATGAAACTTCCTCGACCTGTGGAATATTGGCCTTTATTGCCCCGGGTAAGGGGTAAGGTACTCCACTTCCGGTAAAGGGTTCGGGCTCACTTTCATGGTGGTACTCGGTCAATACCCGATATATCTGATCTTTTTTGGCGTGGTAATTGTCAAAACTGAGCTCAAATTCAATGATTATGAATATCAATAGGCATACAGCAATACCAACGGCCAAGCCGCCAATATTTATGACCGTATGGCCTTTTCTACGGACCAGGTTCCTCCATGCGATTTTTAGATGATTTTTGTACATAATCCAATTTTTTGAAATTCGTTCACTCTTCCTTAAGCGCTAATATGGGATTTCGATTGGCCGCCAGGACCGTCTGGGTACTTACGGTAAAAACTGTAACCACCAGGACCAATGCCCCCGCCGCAACAAAGTACCAAAGGTTGCTCCCTGTATTATAGGCAAACCCGGAAAGCCAGTTATGGGTGAGCAGATGGCTTATGGGCAATCCAACAAATATGGCGACCAGCACCAACTTCACGAATTCACTCGATAGCAAGAACGATATATGGGCACTGCTGCCACCCAAAACCTTGCGGATCCCAATTTCTTTCTTTCGTCGTTCCGCAGTAAAGGATACCAATCCAAAAAGGCCCAGACACGAGATGATTATAGCCAAGGCCGCAAAGTATTGGGACAAGGTGGACACCCTTTGTTCGGACTGGTACAGCTCTTGGTAGTTCTCATCCAAAAACTTGTAATCGAACAAAAAGCCCGGATTGTATCCTTGATAAAAGTCCGCCAATGAAGCCAGGGTTTCCTTTTCCCTGCCCGCCGCTATTTTTATCATGAACTTGGAGATTCTATCGGGCCACAAATTGATAATCATGGGTTTGATGTCCTCATGGAGCGATTCAAAATGGAAATCTTTGGCCACTGCGATGATCTCTCTGTCCATACCTCGAAAATTAATGGTCTTTCCTACGGGATCTTTCAATTGCATATGGGCAATGGCAGCTTCGTTCAGGATGACCTTGGTGTCTTCAGAGGCAAAATCCTTGGAGAACGTCCTGCCTTCCACCAGTTCTATATCCAGCATTTCCAGTAAATCGTAATAGGCGATCATGTTCTGAAATTGGGTGTGATCGTTGGGATCTTTTCCCTCCCAATGAAAACCACCAACGCCCCATCCTTGATTGGTCATTTTGTTCCGGCTACTGGAAGCGCTGACAACGCCGGGTATGTTTTTCAGCTCTGACAGGAAAGTATCCATATGGTCATTGTCCATTGTTTTTCCCTCCCGGTCAAAATGAATGATCTGCTCTTTGTTGTAGCCCAGGTTTTTGTTCTGGATAAACTCGATTTGTTCGTGTACCACCAGAACGGAAACAATGAGGACCACCGAAACGGTATATTGGATAATAACAAGCCCTTTTCTCGTCCATACTTCCCCAACAGAAGCGTTCAATCTCCCTTTTAGGATCGCGATGGGTTTAAAGCCCGAGAGGTACAGGGCCGGATAGCTGCCAGAGAGCAGTCCGGTAAATAGGGCAATGCCCAAAAGGGAAAGTACAAATCCGATGTCAAAGCTGATGTGCAGCTGTTTTCCGGTAATCAGGTTAAATTCCGGCAGCAACAAGGCCACATAGATCAGGGAGAGCAGCAGTGCCATAAAGGACAGGGCCACGGCTTCAGTCAAATATTGGAAAATCAGCGTTTTTCTGTTCGCCCCGACCACTTTCTTTATGCCTATCTCCTTAAGCCTCCGGGAAGCCCTTGCGGTGGACAGGTTCATAAAATTGATACAGGCGATGATCAGTATAAAAAGGGCAATAGTTGAAAATAGTTTTACATAAGTGATCCTGCCTCCGGCCTGTATGCCATTTTCGTATTTTCCATACAGATATTCATCCGAGTATTTTTGGATAAAAGGGGCTCGGTGTGTCTGCCTGTTGCCCGTCTGTTCCCTGATAAAATCATGGATTTTTTCGTTGAAGGCCATGACATCGGTGCCCGGTTGCATGTCCAGATAAACATAGGTCGATTGGCTGCCCCAATCCATAAGGTTGGGCTGCGACGGGATGAGTTCCTCATAGGAAAGAACAAAATCGAACTTTTCCGAAGCGTGCCGGGAAATGTCCCGGAAAACACCTGCCACCGTGTATTTTTCCTTATGTTGAAGATCGATCGTCTCTCCCATAGCAGCTTCGGGAGAACCGAATAGGGTATTTGCCATGGTCTCCGATAGCACCATGGTGCCCGTATCGGCCCAGAGCTTGTTTTTGTCCCCCTTGATCAGTGGAAAGGAGAAAACCTTAAAAAAATCCTTGCTCACATAATGCCCGTCTGCCTTTACGGTTTCCTTTTCCTTGGAAAGGGTAGCGTTGTCCAGGTATTTTGCGACCTGCACGGCACGGACCACTTCCGGCATTTCCTCGAGCAACAGGAGTGCCATGTTTCCTGAGGTTACCTGATTTGCAATGGTACGCCCCGGAAATTCATAAAACTCCTTCAAATGAAAAATACGATCATTGTCATGAAACTTGTCCATTTGCAATTCATCATTTACCCACAAGTATATCAGGATGGTACAGGTCAAAGCAGTGGACAGCCCCACACTATTGATGAAAAAGGAAAACTTATACCTTAAGATATTTCTCCTAAAAAGTTTTAAATGATGTCTTAACATGGTTCTCTTTTTTCTGATACTGGACAAAACAAGTCCAGAACCCGTTGATATTATTTCATTCGGTCCGTAGACTTTCCACAGGGTTCACAACTGCCGCCTTAATGGCATGGTAGCTAACGGTCGTTGTGGCAACAACGGCTACCAATAGGCCTACCCAGATAAAGGTCAGGGGGTTGATGTCTATGCGATACTCATAATTTTGGATCCAACTTTGCATGGCGAACCAAGCCAATGGCATGGCGATCAACAGGCTGATCATCACCAATTTTAAAAAGTGGAACGAAATCATGGAAACAATGCCCTTTACCGATGCCCCCATTACCTTTCGAATACCAATTTCCTTGGTACGCAGTTCGATCAAGAGCAGCGAAATGGCAAAAAGGCCCAAGCAGGACAGGAAAATGGCTATTCCCGAGGCCATTCCGAAAATTCGGGTCATGATGCTTTCTCCCTCGTACCAGGCCTGTAGGTTCTCATCGAGGAAGGAAGCATTGAATACGGGACTGGATGTGACCTTCTCCCAAACCTCTGAAAGCTGCCCCAAGGTGGCCATGGGATCATCCGATCGAACCTTAAGAAAAATGTAGTTGATGGCCTCCGTTGATGATAGGTGCAGGGCGATGGGCAGTTCTTTTTCCGACGGGGAATAGGCATTAAAATCGGGCACTACACCGATTATTTGATTTCCCGGGGCCGCATCTTCCCCACCCAGGTATTTTCCCACCGGGTCCGCTTCTCCCATGGCCCGGGCAAAACTTTCCGTGACCACAAGGGCGTTTGTACTATCGGTAGCAAAGTCCGGGTTAAAATCCCTCCCTTTTACAATGGGAATTTGCAGGGTTTTTAGAAAATCGAAATCGGCAAGGAGCCAATAGGTCGAAATTTGATTTTGATTGTATTCCAGACCCACAGTTCCCCTGGAGGTAACCCTGTCCCTTCCCCGTCCCAAATTACTTCCGGCCCCGCAGATCGAAACGACGGTAGGGTCGTTGGCCATTTCATTGCGCATTCTGGCCAATACCTTTCGCCCGTCCAATGCGTTGCCCACAGGAATGCTGACGACCTGTTCCCGTTCAAAGCCTATGGGTTTATGCTTCAAAAAATCCAATTGTTGGCTGGCGATCACACTAATGCATATCAGCAAACTGGAAATGGCAAATTGGCTTACCAAAAGGATATTTCGGAGCAGCCCGGGCTTCTTGGTCGAAACGTTTCCCTTAAGAATTTCAACCAGTCCAAAATTGGACATTTTAAGAGCTGGGTACCCTCCTGCAATTAGGGTGACAGCTAAAAAGACACTCAGGAGAATGGTCAAAAAAGCAGGCTGGAACAAAGTGGAAATCTCAATGCCTACATCAAACTGTGTGTTGAAGGCCGGTAACAGTTGGTACGCGCCCCAGATTCCAAGAATAAAACCGATAAAATAGAGGACAAAAGCTTCTCCCCATAATTGAGCGAACAATTGTCCCTTATGAGCGCCCAAGGTCTTGCGGACACCCAGTTCACGACTTCTTCCGAAAGAATGTGCCATGTTGAGGTTCACAAAATTGAAGCAGGCGATCAAAAGGATGAAGGCGCCCAAGGCCATTATGGCATATACCAATGCCAAAGGCGCGCTCCGTTCCCCCGAAAAATGAATGTCATCAATATTGGTAAGGTTTAAACTGAGTAGTTCATGTGTTTCAGTGGCCTCGGGGCGTTCGCTTTTGAGCTGGGCCAATTGATCGGGATAGTATTTCTCCACTATGTCGATCAATTTGTTCTCGACCGTTCTTTGATCGCTATTTTCCGATATCTTGACAAAAACGTTGGAGGAATTGTTGCTCCAATCATTTTTAAGGGCGTTGTAGTCTGCCAAGGATTCGATCCGCGCGATGGCGTCGAATCGGATACTGGAGTTTCTTGGACAGTCCTTGATCACCGCGGAGACTGTATAAAATTTCGCCTCTCCGGTTTTCCCGATCTTGACTTCCTTACCTATAGGGTCGATATCCCCAAAAATGATCGTGGCCATACGCTCGCTCAGGGCAATGCTTCGGATATCGGTAAGTACGGTAGTGCTATTTCCCTTTACTAGGGGAAAATTGAAGAGCTCAAAGAATTCGGGATCGGTCCTTGTTATTGAACCTTCAATAGCGATATCGCCATGGGACATGAGCTCATATCTGCCCCTGTTGATCCTAACCGCCGCTTCTATATCCGAAATGTCCTCTTTAAGTGCCGGTAGTAGTGGCAACGGCATTTGGGAACTCATGTCGACCCCCTGGGCCGAATGGGAAAATCGGGAGGTTTTGAACAATTGGGACCTGTCCTTGTGGAAGGAATCATAGCTCAAATGGAAATAAGCGGTCAAAAAAAGTAGGGTACAGACCGAAAATGCGATGGCCAACCCAAGAATATGAATAATGGAATGCAGCTTGTTCCTCCTGATATTTCTCCAAGCGATTTTCATATAGTTCCGAATCATAATGCTCTTTTTTGACCTGACCACGATCGGTCAAGTGCGGTTATTTTAGCTCATTCCGTGCGCAGACTTTTTATGGGGTTGGCGTGCGCTGCCCTCAGACTTTGAAAACTTACCGTTGACAGTGCTACGAACAACACCGCAAACCCTGCCAGGGCAAACATCCACCAGTGGATTTCAATATGGAACGCGAATCCCTGTAACCATTGGTTCATGGCATACCAAGCAATGGGGATGGCCACCAAAAAGGCAATAAGGACCAGTTTCAGGAAATCTTTGGAGAGCATGTTCACCAGTCGCATGGCACTGGCCCCCAAGACCTTTCGAATTCCAATTTCCTTGAAACGTTGCTCGGCCATAAAGGCCGACAGCCCATAAAGGCCCAGACAGGAAATGAAAATGGCAAGAAGGGCAAATACGTTAAAAATGGTACCCATTTGCTGTTCCCCTTTATATTGGGCATCCAGATCGCTATCCACAAAATTATAGGTCAGGGGATAGGCCGGGTTTAACGAACCATAGATCTCTTCGAGGGCGGCAATGGTGCTTTCTGTGGCTCCCGGTGCCGTTTTCACAACGGTGATGGACGCTCCTTCACGGTACTGCAGCACCAAGGGCTCTATGGCGTATTGGAGAGGTTTGTAATTGAAGTCTTCCACCACGCCTATTACGGTGCCCTTATCTCCCCTAAATGTCAGGCTTTTGCCAATAGCCTCTTCCACATCCATTCCCATTACCCTGGCCGCGGTCTCATTGATCAGATAGTCGTGGTTTTCGTAGGAAGTCTTTGAAAAGCCCCTGCCCTCAAGAAGATTCATCTGAAAAACATCCAAGAAAGCTTCATCCGTAACCAAATGTGGAAAAAGTATCTGTTGATTTGGGTCTTTTCCGTCCCAGTGAATGTCAAAATCCCCGGTGACCAGGTTGGCCGGAAGGTCCGAAATGATGGAAAAATTACTGGTCAACGGATTTTGTGCCAAGGCGGTCCGTAATGCGTCCTGCTTGCCCCATACTTCCCCTTCCATAGGGATGTATATCAAATTGGATTTGTCATATCCCAGGTTTTTGTTCTTTATAAAATTCAGTTGTTCGTAAATGACCATGGTACCGATCAGTAGTAGAACGGAAACCACAAATTGCGAAACCACCAATCCGTTTCTGAAAACGAGGTTGTACTTGGAGCGTTTCTTGCGTCCCTTCAATACTTCTATCGGTTTAAATCCGGATAGGAACAGGGCCGGATAACTTCCTGAGATCAGGCCCGTCACCAGCGCTATGGCCAACAATGCGACCCAAAGACCCATATCTCCCAGATGGAAGGCCAATTGCTTTTGTGCCAGATCATTAAAGGTGGGCAATAGGAAATACACCAGTGCGATGGCGACAATCAGCGAAAGAAAGGAAATCATCAGTGATTCCCCTAGAAACTGCAGTACGAGTTGGCTGCGACCGGCCCCGATCACCTTGCGGAGGCCCACTTCCTTAGACCTTCTTGACGACCGTGCCGTGGCCAAGTTCATATAATTGATGCAGGCCACAATTAAAATAACGAAGGCCACGATAAAGAAAATGTTCACATATTGGATGTTCCCATGGCCCGGTACATCTATTTGCAGATTCGAATGCAGATGAATGTCCCGCAAAGGCTGTAAATTGAAGGAGATTTCAAATTCGGTAATTCGGGCTGCGTAGATTTCGTCGATTCGCTCCACCATTTTGGAAAGGTCCTCTGCAGAGGATATGGCGCCCTTTTCAAATTGGAAATATCCATAAAAATTAAAACTGTTCCATACCTTGTTGATCAGATCGGAATCGGTTTTCGCATGATAGGCCATGGGCAGGATCATGTTGAACTGCAAGTGCGAATTGCTTGGAACATCGGCCAAAACGCCCGTGACCGTAAAGGTGTCCCTATTGTCCACTTTGATGGTCTGGCCCAGTGCCCTTTCGGCCCCAAAAAACTTCTTGGCCGTGGTTTCGGTAATTAAGATTCCATCGGGCCGGGCGAGGGCCGTCTTCGAATCCCCTTCGATTAGCGGAAATGTAAATACCTCCAAAAAATTGGCATCCGCAAAAAAGACCGGCTCTTCCTTATACTTCTGATCCTTTATCTCGATCAGGGCCTCAAAAGGGGAACTCAGGCGAAGACTTGATTTTATTTCCGGCACCAGATCCGGCAATTCCTCTACCATACCTGCGGGACTTACGGCAGCCTTAAAATCTTCATTGGCGATTGCGGTCAGTCTGTATATCTCGTCAGAATGGGTATGAAAGGCGTCGTAGCTCACCTCGTTCTGCACCCAAAGCAGTATAAGAATACTGCAGGCCATACCAATGGCCAGTCCGCCGACATTCAACAAGGAGTACCATTTGTATTGAACAAAATTTCTCCAAGCGATCTTTATATAGTTTTTAAACATGGTTCCCGTTTTTTGCCCGTTCTTTCAAAGGACGGGTCGCTGTTGTTTTATTTCATTCCGTACGCAGACTTTTCACAGGATTTGCGTTTGCCGCCTTAATGGCCTGAAAACTGACCGTCAACATCGTTATCAAGAGCGCGCCTATCACGGCCAGTGCGAAAATCCACCATTTGAGAATTACCCGGTAGGGGTACTCTTGCAGCCAACCGTTCATTACGTAATAGGAAATGGGGATGGCAATGAAGCAGGAAATCGTGACCAGCTTCAAAAAATCCTTGGAAAGCATGTTCCAGACGTTGAACACCGATGCGCCCAGTACTTTGCGCACGCCTATTTCCTTGGTGCGCTGTTCCGCTACGAAGGAGGTGAGGCCGAACAGGCCGAGGCAACTGATCAAAATGGCCAGGGCGGTAAAGATTCCGGAGAGCGTGCCGACCCGTTCCTCCGCGGCAAACTTTTCGCCGTACTCCTGATCGACAAAATCATATTGAAACGGTATATTGGGAAAATGCTCTTTGAACACCCTTTCGATGATCGCCAGGTTTTGGCTTGCGCTCTGCTGGGGGTTCAACCTGAGATTGTAGTGACTGCCATTCGCATTCTTATCAAAAACGTACATGCCCTGTTTTACCGGTTCATAAGGAGATTGTGCGATCATGTCCTCTACCACGCCCACGATCTTTAAGGGCGGGTCCGGATTCTCATCGTCATCGTCCTTCATAAACTTGCCCACCGGATTCTTGATCCCCATATATTTTACCGCGGTCTGGTTGAGGAGCACCGCGTTGGAATCGGAGGCGAATTCCCTCGAAAAATCCCTTCCTTCCACTATTTTCAGGTTCAAGGTCTTGACATACTCGTAGGAAACGGCGGTCCATGCAAAATCTTCTTGGAACCCCTCTGGCTTGCCCTCCCATGTAAATCCACTTCGGTTCGACCAGATGCGGGTCGTGGGACTGCTCGAAGTGGCCATCTCCACTACGGCGTTGGAACCCAAGAACTCGCTTCGCATCAGTTCGTATTTGTCCTCAAAGTCCTGGCTCATGGTGGGCACTTGCACCAGGCCTTCCCGATCATAGCCTATGGGACGGTTTTTGGCATGGTTTATCTGCTGCATCACGATGAAGGTACCTATGATAAAAGCGACGGAAACCGTAAATTGGAGCACTACCAGGATTTTTCTTGGCGTACCGGCGTACTTGCCCACCTTAAAGGTTCCCTTCAATACTTCCACGGGCCTGAAAGAGGATAGGTACAGCGCTGGGTAGCTTCCCGCCAATAAGGCCGTGAACAGGACAAATGCTATTGAAACCAGCCAAAAGTAGAGGTTGCCCCAGGGAAATTCAATTTCCTTCCGGGCCAACTCGTTGAATCCGTTGAGTGACAGCAATACGATGATTATGGCCAAAACGTAGGCCATGACGACCACCAAAAAAGATTCGCTCAGGAACTGGTTGATCAGTTGACCGCGTTGTGAACCGATCGATTTCCGGATTCCGACCTCCTTGGAGCGTTTTTCCGATCTTGCGGTGCTCAGGTTCATAAAATTGATGCAGGCCAGAAGCAATACAAAGGCACCGATAATCCCAAAAAGCCAAACATATTTTATACGCCCGCCCACTTGTTTTCCGTTTTCAAAATTCCCGCGCAGATACCAATCTTCCATGGGGAACATAAACAGTTGTGGGTTGTATTCCACAGATTCCTCGTTCAAGGTCTTTTTGACGTCTTTTATCGTGGCGGTCACTTGGTCCATAGTAGTATTTTCCGCAATTTGTACGAACATTTGAAAGGAATTGTTCCCCCAGCTATCGACGGCATTCTTGATCCATTCCTGGGCAGTGATATACTTTTCCCAAGGCATGATATACTTGGTGCTCTTAAAGGAGCTGTTGAAGGGCATGTCTTTGTACACCGCCGAGACCATCATGTCATATTCACTGTTCACCTTCAGTATCTTGCCTACAGGATCTTCGGAACCGAAAAGGGCATTTGCCGTGGATTCCGATAACATAATGGAATTGATTTCCCGGAGCCCGTCCAGCTCTCCGCTTACAATCTCCAAGTTGAGCAATTCCGGAGCGGCTTCCTGCATGAAATTACCCTCCCTGGAAATGCTTGTCTCTTTGTATTTGAGATATTGGGAGTTGTTCCATGACGACATTACAATATGCTTGAAGTTGTCATTGTACCCTTCCCGAAGGGCCATTTCCAACGGTCTGGGTATGGCCGGTCCGGTACTTGTATTTCCGTTGAAGGTCTGCGATTGGAATACTTGGGCGATCTTGTCCTTGTTCTGGAAATACGCATTGTGCGAAAGCTCGTCCTGCATCCACAGGCCAATGATCAGGGTCACGGCCATACCCAAGGCCAGACCACCGATATTGATGGCGGAATACCCTTTGTTTTTCTTTAGGTTTCTCCAAGCGATTTTTAAATAGTTTGTGAACATGATTTAATCTATTTAGAGTTCTTTATTTTTTCATTCGGTGCGTAAACTTTGTACCGGGTTGGCCCGTGCCGCCTTTATGGCCTGGTAACTTACGGTAAGGAGTGTGATCCCCAGCAGCCCCCCGACGGCGATTGCAAACACCCACCAGGAAATGGTGGTCCGGTAATTGAAATTTTGTAACCAATTGTCCATAAAATACCACGCTAGGGGAGAGGCGATAAGACCGGCGATCAAAATGAGCTTTAAAAAATCCTGTGTGATCAACCAAAGGATCCCTATTACGCTACTGCCCAATACCTTTCGAATGCCTATTTCTCTCGTTTTTTGTACCACAAAGAATAAAATCAGACCATAGATGCCCAAGGAACCAATAAAAATGGCCATTCCGGAGAACAGTTTGGTCAAAGACAGAAAACGCTGTTCCGATTCATACAATTCGGCCACCCGATCATCCAGAAAGTCGTATTCAAAAATGTACTCTGGAAAAAGGCCCGTCCATTCTTTTTCAATATGCTGCAAGCTGCCCTTGGTCTGGCCCATATTGATTTTTATGGCCAATTCGTTATAGTTTTCCGAAGCGGGTGCTATAAATATGGGATTGATGTTTTCATGGAAGTCCTGGTCGTGAAAATCGGCAATGACACCCACCACATTGGCCTGGATGTATCTTCCGCTAATGGAAACCGGCTTGCCCAAAAGCTCATCTAACGATAGGATTCCCAACTTTTTGGCAAAGGTCTCATTGACCAAAACCTCATCTACGGAATCTTTTTCGTAAAAATTTCGACCGGCAAGCAATTGTAGGTCAAAGGTGTTCAAATAGTCCTTATCCCCCATCTTGACCTGTATGGAAAACTCTTCATCTTCGGGCCGATTATTATAATTTATGTTGGTGCCCCATTGGTTTTCGCCGGCACCGGGCGACGCGAAACAGGCGGTGATCTTTTCCACTCCGGCAAATTGTGCGATCCGCTCCTTGAGGCCCTTGAGCCGAACGGGTTCCACCTCTGCGGGAATATCCACCATGACCACGGCGGCCTTATCGAACCCTAGATCCGAATCTATGGCGAACCGTAACTGTTTGTTGACCACAATAGTCCCAATAATAAGTACAATGGAAATGACAAATTGGGTGGTGACCAATACCTTTCGGGTAAGGTAGCCCCCCGAATCTTTTTGGGTCAGCTTTCTTTTTAGGGCAAGAATGGGGGTAACCCTGGCCAATAGGAACCCAGGATAGCTTCCCGCCAGCAGCGTGATAGTTATCAGCAGCAAAAACGCAAAGGCAAAAAAGTGTGGTTGGAAAAGATCGGCCGTGGAAAGTTGCAGATCGAAAATGCCATTGAAATACGGCAGCGACAACATACTCAGCGCCAGTCCCAATAAAAGGGCGAAAAAAGTGATCATGAAGGTTTCCGTCATGAACTGCCGGAACAGTTGGCCCTTGAAACCTCCCAAGACTTTTCGCACCCCGACTTCCTTGGAACGGGTAGCCGATTGGGCCGTGGAAATGTTGATGAAATTGATGCTGGCCACAACCAGTATGAAAAAACCTATCAAGGAGAATATCCATAGTATTTTGAGATCTATGCCGCCGCTGTATTTGGAATCAAAATGAATGTCGGCAAGTGCCTGTAACTTGTAATGGTGTACATTTTTGGATTTGGGTCGGAACTTTTCCACGTATCCGGAAAGAACACTTTCTATCTGTGCTATGTCCTGGTCGGGACGCAGGAGACCGAAACATTGTAGGCCCGAATTGATACCGCCCCAAGATTCGTCGCCCAAAAATTCACTGTACTTTTTGATCGTTTCATAGGAGATGAAGATGTCGCCGGATATGAGGGAGGTTCTTGGTAGATTTTTCAATACCCCGGTAATGGTAATGGTTTCCCGATTGCCCAAAACAAAGGTTTTGTTGATCGGGTTTTCATCGCCGAACAGTTTATGGGCCATGGCCTCTGTAACCACCGCAGTGTTCGGCTGTGAAATCGGAACATCGTCCGAATGGTTTACAAGGGGGAAGTTGAATATCTTGAAAAAGTCGGGTTCCGCAAATCTAATGCCTCCGTCGATCTTCATCCTTAGATTGGTCTCCTCAATGGAAATGAGCGGATCGTACCAATCCACGATCTTGGCCACTTTTTCGGCATAGTCGTAATCGGTTTTAAAGGCATTGGCGAAACCGGGGGGCACACTCGCTTCGAAGTCTATAAAATCGCGGTGCTCTTCGGTAACAAACCGGTAGATCCTATCCGAATTGTTGTGGAAGGTGTCATATTGTAAATGATGGCTTACAAAGAGAAAGATCAGGATACTGCTCCCAAAACCCAATGCCAGCCCCAGGATATTTATGGAGGCAAACCCCTTTCTTTTTCTGAGGTTCCTCCAAGCGATTTTGAGATGGTTCTTCAACATGATCTTTTTGTTCTGTATTAACACATTTATTCAGTGCGTAAACTTTGTACGGGGTTCACGATCGCGGCCTTAATGCTTTGATAGCTTACCGTTAGTATCGAAATGGCCACGGCCAAAAATGCCGCCAATACAAACACCCACCAACCGATCTCTATCCGGTACGAGAAATCTTCGAGCCATTTGTTCATGGCATACCAACCAATGGGCAGGGAAATGAGTACGGCGACACCTACCAATTTTAGAAAGTCGATGGAGAGCCTGTAGGATATCTGCCCCACACTGGCCCCCAACACTTTTCGAATCCCTATTTCTTTGGTGCGTTTCTCAGCGTTAAAGGCCGCAAGTCCAAAGAGGCCCAGGCAGGCAATTAGAATCGAGAGTGTTGTAAAAATGAAGAAAATACGTCCCAGTCGCTGCTCGGTTCGATAGGTCCTGTTGAACGAATCCTCCATGAAATAATAGTCAAAGGGCTGGCCCGGGGCAATTTTGCTCCAAATACCCTCGATGCTGGCAATGGCGTTTGAAAAGCTTCCGGCCTCCAATTTTATGGCCATGGAGCCCGCCCTTTTGTCCAAATAAAGGCTCAGGGATTCGATTTCATCCCTAAAAGGGGAAAAATGAAAATCCTTAAGGACTCCTATTATGGTAAAATACTTCGGATTTTCAAGTCCTGAGTCTGGTGTGTACCTCATGCCTATGGCCTCCTCCGGCGAAACGCCCATGACCGATACCGCGGATTCGTTGATGATCATACTGGTTGAGTCGTTCTTAAAGTTCCGATCAAAGTTCCTTCCGGCGATTATTTGGAAGTCCATGGTCGATACATAGTCATGATCGACGCCCCATCTTTGCATGCTTACGGCGTTCTCCTGGTCCGTAGCCCCCTCTTCCGGGACAAAAGTGCTATCGGATCTGCTGGACGGTGTTGGGAAATAACTGCTCAAAGTGGTATTTTTAACGAAAGCCAATTTCTTTGTCTCTTCCTTAAAGGAGGCCATTTGTTCCCCAAGGGCAAATACGTCATCGACCACCAATATTTGGTCTTTTGAAAAACCGAGGTCCTTGTTCTGGATATATTTTAGCTGTTGGTACACCACCAAGGTGCCCACCATGAGAAAAACGGAAATGGCGAACTGGAAGATGACCAGTCCGTTCCGAACCTTTCCCCCTCCCAGACTATCGTTGCTTGTGCCCTTAAGTACTTTTACCGGAACAAACTTCGACATAAAAAAAGCGGGATAGCTTCCAGAAAAGAGCCCGAGGACAATACCCGAAGCCAGTAGGATCAACCAAAAGAGCGGATGGGCGTAGGGCATGGAAATGTCTTTATCCGCCAAATCGTTAAAAAATGGAAGGGCGATTATCGCGATCAGGATTGCCAATAAAAGAGAGCCGAAAGAAACCAGGCCCGATTCGACCAAAAACTGGCGGACAAGTTCTCCTTTCTTGGAACCCAATGTTTTGCGAACGCCGACCTCCTTGGCCCTTTTGAGGGAGTGTGCCGTGGACAAGTTCATAAAATTGACACAGGCCAGTACGATCAAGAAAATAGCAATGAAAGAGAGGATGTAGAGACTTTGAACATTGTTATTGGCGCTTATTTCCGCTACCCTGTCCGATTTTAGGTGTATGTCCGTTAGGGGAATGGTGCCATAGATCAAATGATTACCGGCCGCCTTAAACTGTTCTTCGGTGATACCCGGCATGAACTGCTGTACCCCGGGAATTACATATTTGCCCAAAAAATTTCGTAAAGGGGCCTGTAGGTCTGCAATATCGGCCGATGGGATAATCTTGATGAACGTTTGATAGTTGTTACTGCCCCAGTTCACCACACGGGAATCTTCATAACCCGACATGGCCATAAAAATGGAATGGTCCCTGAGAAATGAGTTTTTGGGCAGATCGTCGATTATGCCCGATACCGTATAGGTCTCCGTGTTGTTCAGGACAAGGTTTTGGCCCAGGGCCTCATTGATTCCAAAGTGCTTTTCGGCGGCTGATCGGGTCAAGACCAGGGTGTTTGGCGATTTTAGAGCTGTTTTTTCATCGCCTGCCAAAAGATCTATCCCGAACATCTTAAAAAATGTGGAATCCACAAAAGTGGCCTGTTGTTCCTTGATGTTCACCTCCGTACCGGCCCTTTTGACCAACATACTGCCCCTTGTACGGAATCGTGTGGTCAGCTCGACCTCCGAAAAATCATTGTCCATCGTTTCGGCCATGGGAGCGGGCGTTACGGCAAATTTGCGGTCCTCACCACCAAACTTGATGTCGGCATTGACCCGATGGATCCGATCCGCATCACTGAACATGGTGTCGTAGCTCAATTCATCGTGGATGTACAATGCGATCAGTAGCCCCCCGGCAATGCCAACGGCAAGGCCAAAGGTGTTCAAGAAGGTGAAAAAGGGTTGCTTTTTAAGGCTTCTCCAGGCTATTTTCAAATGATTTTTAAACATAGTTTCCTTTTTTTCATTCTGTTCGTAAACTATTGACAGGATTGGCCAAAGCGGACTTGATGGACTGAAAGCTTACCGTTGCCAAGGCGATGAGCACGATGGCCACAAAAGGGAGCAGGAAAAAGGCCCAATGGATTCCGATACGGAAGGCATAGCCTTGGAGCCAATTGTTTATCGTAAATGCCGCTATGGGAACCGCGATAACGAATGCCAATATCAAAAGCAGCGCAAACTCTTTGTATAAAAGTTTTAAAATTCCAACTACGGACGAGCCCAGCACTTTGCGGATCCCTATTTCCCTAGTGCGCTGTAGGGTCGTAAACGATGCTAGGCCGAACAGTCCCAAGCAGGCGACCAAAATGGCCAGACCGGTGAAAAGCCCGAACACTTTCCCGAACCGCTGGTCGGCTTTGTACTGATCGTTGAAATGGTCATCCAAAAAAAAGTATTCGTAGGTATTGCCCGGGAAAAAGGCATCCCATTCTGCCCGTACTTCTTGAATGGTACCGGCGATGTTGTCCGTGTTCGTTTTGATGGTAAAATAGCCGCGTACGTCAGGTATCAATCGCAGCACCAAGGGCTCATAGGGCAATTGGAGGGATTCCTGGTTGAAATTTTCGGAGACCCCTATGATGGTGTACTGCCTGCCCCAAAAATCTATTCGCTCCCCGATGGCTTCTTCCGGTTTATTGAAGCCCAACTGTTCGATTCCAGATTGGTTGAAGACCACCGCCTCGGGGTCGGATCCAAAATCTTCCGAAAAAGGTCGGCCAGCTATGATTTTCAGACCAAATTGGTCGATATAGTCATAGTCCACTCCGATTACCCGGTATTGTTTGCCCAGTACCTCGTCCTGGCTCACCAGCTTAATGCCCCCGGCATTCCATCCTACGGGCTGCCCCGGAATGGTAGACGCCGCTGCAACACTTTTTATAGAGGGGTATTGCAGCAAACTTTGCTTAAAGGCGGTCATTTGGCTTAAATAGGTAGAATCGGTTACTATGGGAGGCACCACCACCAGGGTTTTATCGATATCGAGCCCTAAGGACTGTTGCCGCATAAACTGAATTTGCTGGTAGACCGTCAATGTGCCGATCAACAGAAACAGGGACGCGGCAAATTGAAAGACGACCAAGGATTTCCGTAGAAGCCCCCCTTGCTTGGTACTGACCATTTTTCCTTTTAGCACTTCCACGGGCTTGAATCTTGAGAGTACCATGGCGGGATATGACCCGGATAGAAAAACCCCAACGGTGAACAAAGCGATGAGTCCCGCCCAGAAGCTTCCCCTAGTGAATAGGGAATACGATAGATGCTGCCCGGACAATTGATTAAAGGCGGGCAGTGCAAGAGCCATCAGGCCCAATGCCAAAACCAACGCCATACTGTTGAAAAGGGCAGATTCGAAAAAGAACTGAATGATCAGCTGCTTGCGCTGCGAGCCGACTGCTTTACGGACCCCAACTTCCTTGGCACGCCCGATGGCACGGGCGGTGGCCAAATTAATGTAGTTTACCCAGGCAATGACCACAATAAAAAAGGCGATGCCCAACAGAAGATATACCGTTTTGCCATTGCCGGTGGGGCCGGGCTCCATCATATAGTTGGAATACAGGTGTATATCGGTAATGGGCCGCAGTAGATATTTGGCGGCGCTGTTGGATTTTTTGGTGAATTCACTCTCGTTTTGCTTCACTATGGGCGGAAATTTTGCCTCGACCGTAAGGGGGTCCGTACCTTCTTTGAGCAGTAAATAGGTAAGGCAACCATCGGAATCCCACCATTCTTCCGGGTTTTGCCTACCATCGGAATTTGTACTGACCTGCTCTAAAAAGCTGGTATAGGATGCCAGGAAGTTGGGGTGGAGTTGGGTGTTGACGGGCATATCCTCATACACCCCGGTTATCCTATAGTTTCTTCCCCCATTGATATCGACGGTCTTTCCAACGGCATCCTTTGTCCCGAATATCTGCAGGGCCGTGGTTTCTGAAATGGCCGCGGTATAGGGTTCCCTCAGAACATTTTCGATATCACCGTCCAATAGGGGGTACGAAAAGACCTCAAAAAAAGCACGGCTTGTAAAAAAGACCTCATCTATCTTTAAGGTTTCGTTTTGGACCTCCACAATAATATCGCCCGTTTCAACGAGTTTGACATATTCCTCGATTTCAGGGATTACCTCCTTGAACGAATTGCCTACCGCAAATGCCCCGGCCGCCCATTGTGTTTCTATTTTCCCGGCATTGTAGCGATCCTGTTGTATTCGGTAGATACGATCTTTCTTCGCATGAAAATCCTCATAGCTGGTTTCAAAGGCAACATATTGAAGGATCAAGAGGCAGGCAGCGATTCCGATGGCCAACCCCCCGATGTTCACCGAGGAATATACCTTGTGGTTGATGAGGTTTCTCCAAGCGATTTTCAGATAGTTCTTATACATAATCGTCTTTTTAGTTCATATTATTCCGTTCCCAAACTCTTCGCCGGGTTGGCCAGTGCCGCTTTCATCGATTGGAAGCTGACCGTGAACATGGTTAGCGAGAGGCAGGCGATTCCCGCCAGGGCGATCATCCACCATTTGAAATCGATGTGGTAGGCAAAGTTGGAAAGCCACCCATTCAATAAATACCAACTTATAGGAGCGGCTATGATCAGCCCGACAAGCATCAACTTGACAAAGTCGCCCGATAAAAGATACAGTAGTCCCGCAAGGCTGGAGCCCAACACTTTCCGGATTCCTATCTCCTTGGTCCGGCTTCTGGCCACAAACGCACTCATGGCAAAAAGGCCCATAAAGGCCAATAAGACCACAATGACCGAAAAGAAGTTCAGGAGCTTGAAATGTTCCTTGTCCTGCACAAAAAAACGGGCGAACTTATCATTGAGGACATGGAATTCCATAGGTGTCTTTGGATCGAAGGAATCGTTTACGGCACCAAGTGCGGCCACGGTTTTTGCCCAGTCGGCCGTTTTTATCTTAAGGGTGTAGTAGTCGATGGAATGCAATGGGTTGTTCCAATTTCCAACGATCAGTGGTTTTATCCCGGTTCTGAAGTCCTCAATTTGAAAATCTTCCAGTACCCCGGTTATTCGGGCCCGAAAGGGTACTTCCAGACTTCGGCTGCTGCCCCCATAATTGACGAAGGGCACCTCGATGATCTGACCGATGGGATTTTCCAGTCCCAGGGCGGCGACCGCAGCCTGGTTGACCAATACTTTGGAACTGTCGGAGGGGGAGCCCGAAAAATTGCTTCCCATGTGCAGGGCAATGTGATAGGTTTCCAAAAAATCCCTGTCCGCGCCCAGGAACAACATATCTTTTGCTTCCGTTGTCGGCTGCCCGTTCCGTTTGGCCTTTAAGAGCGGTATGTTTTTCCATTCCCCGGGGACCCTTGAACTAACGCTTACCGAATTTACCTCCGGGAGTCGTAAAAACTCGTTTTTAATGGCCCTGAACTGGGATCGTAAAATTCCACTGTTGATGTCTATGGTGGCCAGACCTTCCTTTTCGAAACCCAGTTCCCGGCTTTCCAGGAACTTCATTTGCTGGTTAAAGACAAAAGAGGCGGTAAGAAAGGTAATCACAGCTATAAACTGAAAGGTGAGCATGAACCTTCGAAAAGGCAATTTGGAACCCAAGTTGACCGTGCTTCTCAAGGAAGACGACATTCCGGTCCGTACAATCAACCAGAAGGGGTAGGCTACAGAGACCAGGCTCAGGAACAGTCCCGTAAGCACTACGATCAGCATCCCGAAGATCGGCACCTGAGTCAGGTCCAGTGTGGTGCTGAACCAATTTTGAATAAGGGACTGTCCCGTCCAAAGGAGGGCATAGGCCAAGGTCATGGATATGGTGATCAATACCAGGCTTTCTGCCAAAAATTGCTGCAGCAGGTGCAGTTTCCCTGCACCCACGATCTGTCGAAGCCCAATTTCCTTGGCCCTGTCGATAAAGGCAATGTTGAGCAGACCCGCATAGTTGAAACAGGCCACCAAAAGAATGAGAATGCCTACCCAGAAGAACAAGCGCACATAAAGTCCATTTCCCTTGGCCTTGTTCATTTCACCTTCCACTTCATTTTCATAGAGGTGAATATCCTGTACCGGCTGTAGGGAATAGGTGCTACTGAACGTTCGGTCCTGGGGGTAATTGTCCCGGGCCAATGCGGTGACCTTTTCCCCTAGGGCTGCCACGTCCGCTTTTGGCGCGAGCTTGAAATAGGTGATCAATTCGTTTCTCGTCCATTCCGAGGCCATGAATCCATCGAACCACCCAAAAATTTCAGAGGCCATTTGTTGGCTTAAAAAAACAAGGTTTTCCAAATGGGAGTTTTCGGGAAAATCATCCAAAACCCCGACCACGGCATAATCCCCGTACCCGGTCTTTAAAATTTTCCCCAGTGCGGTCGTATCGCCAAAATAGAGTTCTTTTGTGGATTTTGTCAAAATAATACCATTGGGCCGGTTCGATAGATCGGTATGGGTTCCTTCGATCAGGGGAAAATCGAACACCTGCAAAAATTGATCGTCCATAATGGCCAAAGGCTGATGGGTGACCGTCTCCGGATCGTTCCCCACATTGGACCTTCCTATGTACAGTAACTGGGTGTGGTTTTCCACCTCGTCAAACAGAGACTTCGACGCACTGCCCACCTTGGGAGGTGACTGTGCCAATTCGCGAACGGTACCGTTTTCATCTACGGTTTTTTGGAGCAAGCGGAACACCCCCTCCTGTTCCTGATCAAAGGAAGTTTCCTTTAAGACGTAGGCATTCAGTAGAAAAAAGCAAAAGAAGCCCAGGGTAAGGCCGAGCACATTGATCAAAGAAAACGATGCGTGGTTCTTGAGGTACCTGAAAGCTACTTTAATATGGTTTGTAAACATAATCACTTTTTTTTCCGCTGCTGGGCAGGGGTGTCATTTATTCCGCCCGCAGGCTTTTTACCGGATTCGCATAGGCCGCTTTAAGGGTTTGGTAACTGATCGTCATCAGGGTAATTGCCATGATCGCGAAAATGGCAATGGCAAAATGCCACCATTGGATATCGGTCCGGTAGCTATACCCCTGTAACCATTGTTCCATGGCGTACCAGGCAAGGGGAGTGGCTATAACACCGGCGATCAGGATCAGTCTCAAAAAGTCGACCGAGAAAAGGGCCAAAATTTGGGTGGCATTGCTTCCCAGAATTTTTCGGATCCCTATTTCTTTGGTACGCTGTCCCACAAAGAACAGGATCAGGCCGTATAGCCCCAAACAACCGAGAAAGATGGCCAGTCCCGAGAACACCTTGGAGAGCGACAGGTAGCGTTGTTCCGCTTCGTATTGTGCAGCGACACGGTCGTCCAAAAAATGGTACTCAAAAACGTGATCTGCAAAAGTGTTCGACCATTGTTCCCCTATCTTTTGAAGGGTAGCCTTGGTGTTCAGATGATTTATCTTTATCCCGATTTCACCGTACCAGTCCGTTTTTGCAGCGATATATACCGGGCTTATTTCCTCGGTAAAACTGCGGTTGTGAAAATTGTTCACGACCCCAACGATCGTGGCCGTCACACTGCCTCCGCTCACATGGATTTCTTTGCCCAGCATTTCTTCAACGGATGTCAGGCCCAGTTTTTCACCCAACTTTTGGTTCACGAGCACTTCGGTAAGGGAGTCGTTTTTGAAGTAATTTCTTCCGGCAATAAGTTCAACACCAAAGGTCTTCAAATAATCCTCGTCCCCTATTTTGGCTTGGACATTGAATTCTTCCCGTTCGGACCGGGTGTGGTACCGTATGGATGTGCCCCAATTGCTCTCCGCGGCTCCCGGGCTGCCCAGGCAGGCCGAGACCTTCTGTACACCGGGGATTTTTTGGATGCGTTCCTTTAAGGCGTACAGGGGCACCGATTCAATTTCGGATGGAATCGAAACCATTACAATGGATTCCTTGTCGAAACCCAAATCGGTGTTGACGGCATAATCGATCTGTTTCGAGATGATCAGGGTCGATGCGATCAGTACAATGGATATGACGAATTGGGCAACGACCAGTACTTTTCGGGTCGTGGCGCCTCCGGTGTCGGTGTGGTTCAGTTTTCCCTTCAATGCCAGAACGGGCAGGATACGCGACATCAATATACCGGGATAACTTCCGGAAAAGAAGGCTACTAGGATCAGGAGCACTGTCAAAAAGACAAAAAACCGAACTTCCAAAAGATTATTTGGGCTCAGTTGCAGCTCGAAGAGATTATTAAAAGCGGGAAGGAAGGCCAATGCCAATGATACACCGATGATGACGGCAAACAGACTGATCACGAAAGTTTCCGACAGGAATTGCCAAAACAGGTGTTTTTTAAAGCTCCCCAGTACTTTTCGTACCCCGATTTCTTTGGCTCGATAAAAAGCCTGTGCTGTTGAGATATTGATGAAATTGATGGAAGCTATCGCAATCAAGAAGAATCCGATAATGGCGAAAACCCATAGGACCATAGGGTCGACTCCTCCGTACAGTGGATTGAAATGGACATCCGATAGCGGCTGTAACTTATAAACGTGCCGGTTCTTGTTTCCCGGTCTGAATTTCTTGGGGAGTTCCAAAAGCGCCGTTTCGATATCGGCGACCTGTTGATCCGGTTTCAGGAGTGCATAGCATTGCAGATTATCGGATATGCCGTTCCAGTTTTCCTCCGCGGCAAATTCGAAGAAATCTTCAAGGTTTTTAAAGGAGACGAAAACCTGACTGTTCAAAAAAGTGGTTTTCGGCAAGTTCTTGAGCACCCCTGTAATCTCAATGGATTTATCATTTTCCAGGACAAAGCTTCTTCCTACCACATCGGTTTCCCCGAACAGGGTCAGGGCCATCTCCGCGGTGACCACTGCCGTGTTAGGAGCTGCGAGCGAAACATCGTTCGCTCCGTTGACCAGTGGAAAATTGAAAATCCGGAAAAAATCTTCCTCCACGAAAGCTATGTCCTGTTTGAACTTGTCAAGCGTCCCATTTTTTGGGACATCGATGACCAATCCTCCGAGGGTCACTATTTTGGCCACTTCCTCGGCATAGGCATAATCTTCCCGGAAGACCTTGGCAAATCCAGGGGGCACACTGGGTTCAAAAGCTATATGGTCGCGATGCTGCTCGGTGTTTATTCTGTATATCCTATCGGAATGGGTGTGGAAGTCATCATAGGAAAGGTGATGGTTCAAAAAAAGATATATCAAGATGCTGCCGCCAAAACCAATGGCGAGACCAAGGATATTTATGGTGGCAAAGACCTTCCTTTTGGTCAGGTTTCTCCAAGCAATTTTGATATAGTTTTTGAACATGACGGTTCGTTTTTTGATGAATGCATTTTTTGATTTGATGAATAAACCATGGAAACTGGTCTCAGACCATTGCCCCCAAAGCCCTGTTTTGACTTTCGGTCACAATTTGCCCGTCAAACAGGTTGATCACCCTGTGGGCATAATGCGAATCGCGGTCGGAGTGCGTAACCATTACGATGGTGGTGCCCTCCTGATTGAGTTCGGTCAGCAGGTTCATGACCTCGATACCGTTTTTGGAATCCAGGTTCCCAGTTGGCTCATCCGCCAAGATCAGCTTGGGGTTGGTCACCACGGCCCTGGCTATGGCCACACGCTGCTGCTGCCCACCTGAGAGTTGGTGTGGGAAATGTTTTTCCCTATGGGCGATTTTCATGCGTTCCAACACCTTCATCACTTTTTCCTTCCGCTCGGCCTTGCCCATTTTAAGGTAAATGAGGGGCAACTCCACATTTTCGTACACGGTAAGCTCGTCAATTAGGTTAAAACTTTGAAAAACAAAGCCCAAATTACCCTTTCGCAGTTCGGTGCGCTGGCGCTCCTTGAGTCCGCCCACCTCATGGCCTGCAAACTGGTAACTGCCCTCCGTGGGGTTGTCCAACATCCCGATGATGTTAAGCAGGGTCGATTTACCGCAACCAGAAGGCCCCATGATCGCGGCAAACTCCCCTTCTTCAACCTTTAGGTTGACTTTGTTCAATGCCAAGGTTTCCACTTCCTCGGTTCTAAAGCTCTTTTTCAAATTTTGGATCTGTATCATTTTTGACTAGGTTTAATTCATTACTATAAAGACATCCCGTACTTCGCGATGTGACAGTTGATATTCGCTTATTTTAAAACTATTCGTTCCGCTTCCCCGAAGCTGTCGTAATTACTGGTGATCACTTTTTCCCCGGCCTCCAGCCCTTCCAATACCTCATAGTAACGGGAATTCTGCTTTCCGATTCGGATCGAACGTTTTATGGCCTCCCCGCCATCCGGGCCCACAACAAAGATCCACTGTCCCCCGGTGCTTTGAAAGAAACTGCCTTTGGGCAGCAATAGCGCCTCGCTCGATTCGCCCAATTGGAGTTTGATGTTGTAGCTCTGTCCCGTTCGAATGGTCTCTGGTTTTTCTTTGGTGAAGACCAGGTCTACCTCGAACTTTCCATTTCGCACCTCCGGGTACACTTTTCTTAGCCGTAGCCCATATTCGCTGTTGTTCCGTTCCAAAACCGCTGTCAAATCGCGGATGACCCGGTCGATATAGTGCTCGTCGATGCTTGCCTTGATCTTGTAATCGGTGAGCACGTTGATCTGCCCAATACGCTGGCCCGGTACGATATTCTGCCCTATTTCAGCATCCAGGAAGCCCAATTGGCCATCGGCAGGGGCCCGGACGTTGAGATGGTCCAATCGTTGGTATACCATGCTCAAGGTCTTGCGCATGCGGTTGAGATCCGCGTCCAATCCGGTCAATGATGTTTTTCGGAGCTCATCATCCTGCTCTGTCTGCAGTTTTACGATATTGTATTGCTTTTGGGAAAGTTCATAGTTTTCCTTGGAGGTCAAATACTCTTCCTGTGATATGAGTTCTTCATTGTACAGCGCCTGGTTCTGTTCAAAATTTCGCTTCAGCCGCTGCAGATCGGTACTGGCCGTGGCTAGGGACCGACGTCCTTCCACTTGACGGGAGTCGAAGGTCAGTTTGGTAGAGCGGAGGTCGTTCTGTTTTATGGCGAGGTTGCTCTCGCTGGTCATGATCTGCTCGTACAGGTTGATGTTTTCCAGTTTTAGGATAATATCTCCCTGCTTTACGGTCGCTCCTTCCTCAATGAGTTTTTCCATGACACGGCCGCCCTCGTAAGCATCCATAAATATGGTGGTAATGGGGGCCACATTTCCATTGATGGTGATGTAATCATCGAATTTGCCCTGGGTGACATCGGCAATGGAAAGCTTGTCCTTTTCCGTGCGAAAGGTGGAAACCGAATTTCCAAAGGCCAGTTGATACCCGGCGAACAATATCAGCAGCCCAAGGGCGATATAGCCATAGTGTTTGGGCCGTAATCCTTTTTTCTTTTCGAGTTGTATGTCCATTTTGTTGCGTTACTTTATTGTTAAGTTATTCCATAGGGTCGGGGGCAGCATGCCCAAACCCGCTAATTGATATTAAAAACGGGTAGTCCCCGATAAAAGTCCAAGGTGCTTTTGTTGATTTCCGCCCGCAGGCGCACCTGTAGGTTCTCGTTTTGCGCACTGGCGAACAAATTCTTTGCGGTAAACAGTTCGATCGCGTTGATCATCCCTTTTTCATACCGCTTTTGGGCGATGGTGAATGCCAGGCTCTGGGCATCGACCTTTTGGGTGCTTTGCTCATATTCCACCAGGAGGGAATTGTACTCCTGCACCAACGTCTGGATGGCCTGAAATATGACCTGCTCCTGTACTTCCAGGTTGTTCTCGGCCCGGAGGCGTTCTATTTTCTGTTGCTTCACCCTAGATCTTGCCGACCAACCGTTGCTGATGGGAACATTGAGCCGTACTCCTACGTACTGCGATATGTTGTCGTTGAACTGATCCCGGAACGGAACGGTGTTTTTCGTAATACTGTCTCTCGTAGTCTCGAAATAGCCCGTGGCAACCCCTCCAAACAACGATAGACTGGGGTAAAGGCCTCCCCTTGCCACGGCGACCTGCTTTTTGGCCGCTTTCGCCCTTAGCTCCTGGGCTTTAAGAATGGGCATAAAACCCTTTGCAGCGGCAAAGATCGAGTCTGTTTGAATTTGGGAGGCTTCCGAACCCTTCGTTTCCTCGACCAGTCCCCGTTCAATGATAATGTCGTCCGTGCCCTCCAGGTTCATCTCCTGCATCAAGGTCAATTTGGCCCCTACCAACTGGTTCTCGCTCTGGGTCAAATTGAGTTTGTCGGTCAACAAAAGGGACTCCGCCTCGTACAGGTCGGCACCTGCTTTCAATCCCAGGTCGATCTGCCTTTTTACCAGGTCGTAGTTCGTTTGGGACACCGCGAGCTGTTCATTGGAGATGGCCACCAATCCCTCGAAGAACTGAATGTCGTAGAATGCCTGCATCACCCGAAAGGCCAGCAAATATTTTTGTTGCAGCGCCTCCTCCTTGGTGGCCTTGTACAAAAGTTTTGACGCCTTGATCGCATTTATTTTGAGAAAGCCCTGAAAGAGGTCGATCGAAGCGTCGAGCGAATAGTTGTTGGAGAAAAAATCTGTGGTCACCACGTCGTTGGTAAAGGGATCCGTACTTCGTCCAAAATTGATGACGTAGTTTGTATTTCCACTTATATTGGGCAACAAATTGCGAATGGACTGTCGGTAGGTCTCCCTGCCCGATTGTTCGGTGTATTCGAAATCGTTTAGTTGCAGGTTGTGCTCCAGTGCATAGGTGACACAATCGTCCAAAGTCCACTTTTCCTGTGCCATGAGCGGGAGGCCCAGCAGAAAAACGAGAACAAAGCTTATTTTAAATTTTCGAGACATATCATATTGGTGTGCCATTTGCAGTACTACTGTTGTGCCAAGAATATACTTTGCTTGTAATCAAAGACTTATGTCTGTTTTCCATAGAAATTGTGCTATAAACTGTAAAATAGTTTTACAGATATTGTCAAAAAAATGGACACTTTATACAATGTACTGATTTCAAATCGTAGTTTTAACCTTGATTTATTGATTCGCTATGCTAGATGCCAAAATTTTGATCATTGATGACAACAAAAGCGTTTTGAGCGCTTTGGAGATTTTGTTGCAGTTTGAGTACAAGAGTGTGGTCACTCTCTCGAACCCCAATCAAATTTCCTCCTTCCAGGATTTGAAGGATTACGATATCGTGTTGCTCGATATGAACTTTTCCGCCGGGGTCAATACGGGAAACGAAGGGCTCTATTGGCTTCGGGAGATTAAAAAAAGAGCCCCGCAGATCTCGGTGATCATGATGACTGCCTATGGGGCCATCGATCTTGCGGTAAAGGCCCTTAAGGAAGGGGCGACCGACTTTGTGCTGAAGCCCTGGAACAACGACAAACTACTGGCCACCGTAAAATCTGCCTTTGCCCTTCGGAAATCCCAGAAGGAGGTCGATCAACTCAAACAGAAGGAAAGCCATTTAAAGCAGGTCATCAACCAGAACAAAAACAATATTGTCGGCAATTCGAAAGCGCTACATTCGGTGTTGAACCTAGTGGGAAAGGTCGCAAAGACCAATGTAAACGTGTTGGTCACCGGAGAGAACGGCACCGGAAAGGAATTAATTGCCCGGGAACTGCACAAGTTGTCGACACGAAAGGGCGAAGTGTTCATTTCGGTAGATATGGGATCCATTTCGGAAAACCTGTTTGAAAGCGAACTTTTCGGTCATTTGAAGGGTGCCTTTACCGATGCCAAGGAAGATAGGGCGGGCAAGTTTGAGGCAGCCAATGGAGGCACTTTGTTTTTGGACGAGATCGGGAACCTATCGCTACAGACGCAGGCCAAATTGTTATCGGCCATACAGAACAAGACCGTGGTTCGGGTGGGTTCGAACAAGCCCATTCCTGTGGACATTCGCTTGATTTGCGCGACCAATGTCAATTTGGACAAAATGGTCTCCGATGGACTCTTCAGGGAAGATCTGCTCTACCGGATCAACACTATTAGCATTGAGGTGCCCCCTTTAAGGGAAAGGGGAGACGACATCCTGGTCCTGGCCGATTTTTACCTCAACAAATTTGCCGCCAAGTATGCAAAGCCCGGCCTCCGCATCAACCAGGCGGCACAAGAAAAGCTGATGTCCTATTCCTGGCCGGGGAATATCCGCGAGCTGTTGCATACCATGGAAAGATCGGTGATCCTGTCGGAGGGAAATGTTTTGAAGCCCACCGATTTTCTTTTGAACCTCAAATCGGCCATGGCCGTGGATACCGGTCCGAGCACGCTAGAGGAAATGGAACTGCTCATGATCACCAATGCCCTGAACCAGAATGATGGCAATTACAGTGCAGCGGCCGAACAATTGGGCATTTCAAGACAAACACTGTACAACAAGCTCAAAAAAATGGGCCCTCCCACGCGCTGACGATGACCATAGGAAATCCCACATAAATAACGACATATTGGCCAATTCATGAAATTCGTGTCCCATCATAAGGACGTTCAGGCGTAGTTTTTTTAGTTTTAGACACAAAATGCAAACACCGAAGTCCAGATGGTAAGCAGACACATATACGTGCAGTTGATATTCCGTATCGTTTTCATCTCGGCAACGGCGTTGGGAACGGGCTTTTTCTTTTTTAAGGAGCAATACATCTTGGCAAGCCTTGCCCTCGTGGTGCTCACGGTACAAACGGTATTCCTGATCCGTTATGTGAACCAGACCAACCGCAAGATCGCCTACTTTTTTGACGCTATCAAAAATGAGGATTTCACATTGCGCTTTCCGGAGAAATTGAGTGTGAAATCATTGGAGGAACTTAACCACAGCCTGAACATGCTGAACATCATGATCCAGGATATCCATTTGAAAAAGCTGGCGCAAGAACAGTACTATCAGGAAATTTTAAAACAAGCGGACATAGGCATCCTGACCATCAACGCCAAGGGGCATATTCTGTTTGCGAACCCCACCATTGAACGCCTGTTGAACTACACCCCCCTGAACCATGTAAAACAATTGAACCAGATCGACAAGAAACTGTACGCTCTGTTCGAAGACCTCAAGCCCTTTGAGAGCCGGATCTTTCGACTGGCGAACGAGCGTGGTAAGACCCAGCTCGCTCTAAAATCGACGGCCATTTCCGTTGACGAACAGTCCCTTCTGTTGGTAGTTGTCCAGGACATCCATAAAGAATTGGACGAAAAGGAGACCGATTCCTGGGTACGCTTGATCCGGGTGCTGACCCATGAGATCATGAATACCATTACACCGATCACCTCCATTTCCGAAACCATTTTGAAGTACTACAAAACGGAGGAAGGACTGCTTTCGTTGGACGAGTTCAACGAGGGCCACATACAAAACACGGTGAAGGGACTGGAGGTGATCAAGGAGCAGGGGGGCGACCTGATGGAATTTGTGCAGTCGTACCGGAGCTTTCTAAGTTTGCCCAAACCCGATAAAACCCTGGTGGGGGCGCAACGGCTGCTCGAGAAGGTCAAGCTGCTCATGGATCAGGAAAATTACAGTGGAAAGGTAAAATTTGAGACCCTGGTAGATCCTGAAGATCTGGAGCTGTTCATTGATGAAAAACAGATTTCCCAAATATTGATCAACCTGAGCAAAAATGCGCTGCAATCGCTGGCCGGACAGGAGAAGGGAGTATTGATGATCTCCTCCGGGATCGCCCAGGATGGAAAGAAATATATAGCGGTAAGGGACAATGGTCCGGGGATTGCCCCAGAACTTATCGATGAGATATTCGTGCCCTTCTTTACTACAAAAAATACGGGCACCGGTATTGGGCTAAGCCTTTCAAAGCAGATCATGCACCTGCACGGGGGCACTATCAAGGTACATTCCGTCCCAAATCGGGAAACTGCTTTTGTGCTGTTTTTTTAAGACGGTTGAAAAATGGCCTGGGGCCCATATTTCGAAAGCAAAGGGGAACAGGCATTATCTTTGGTCAAACGGGATGTAATTTTCCCACTTCCAAGGAGTGTAGGTGTCCTTTATGGCAATTTCCAAGACTTCTTTGAAAATACCTTCCCCATTATCGCTGTTGGTCATCAGCATGATCCCCTTTTTTGCCTCCGGGAAAAGGATGGAATAGTGTTGGAACCCATCCCCGTGGCATTCCTTAAAAGCACCCGATCCGTAGGGTGTCCGCAAAATGCCCCATCCCAGTCCGTAACTTAGTTCAATGGCATCGTTCAAAGTCGAATCCTGTAGCGAAAGTGGCCCAAACTGCTTGATAGATCGAATGGCGATCTGGGGCTTGAACAGCTCCTCCCAAGAGGCTTGGGTAAGCAGCCTTCGTTGCAATACCGCTCTCAGGAACAGGGTATAGTCAGCAGCCGTAGTCTCCAAGGTGCTGCCTCCCCTAGGTTCATTGTCGGTATCTTTTCCCCACAGTTCTCCCGTGGTCCGATGACCATGGGCAAAATTGGATTTGAATTTGGGCAGCCACTTATAACTGGATCGATGCATGCCCAAGGGTTTGAAGATATTTTCCTGGGCCAGTTCCTCGAGGTTTTTCCCCGTTAGTTTTTCCAGGACAACCTGCAAATAAACAAAGCCTTCCCCCGAATAGGCGTATCGCTCTCCAGGAATTTGCTTCACCCGTAGTATCCGGTCAGGTTCCGTCCACCTCCAATTTGGGAAACCGGTGGTATGTGCCAAACACATCCGTGCGGTGATCCTGTGGTATAGGCTATCGTTTTTGAGGGCCGAAAAATCGTCGTGCCAGCGGGTCTCCGGTTCATACTCGTAAATTTTCTTGGGCAGATACGATTCCAATGGGGTGTCGAGATCTATGACCCCATCTTCCACCAACTTCATGACCAATACCCCGAACACGGCCTTGCTGAACGAACCCCCATACACATTTGTAGAATCGTTCAAGGGCAGTTTCGCCGTATGGTCTTTATAACCAAAAGTCTTCTGATACCGCACCTCGTTTTCGTTGAAAATGCTTACAGCCATCCCATGGACCTTACCCAATTCGGTCAGTCTTTTGATGGCATTTGTCAACGAATCCGTGTTGATCGCGGTACCGTCCAACCGTGCTATGCCTTTTTCCTCAGAGCGGCCGCAAGCCGTTAGGAGCAGGGTACTCGAAAGAATCGTGAGGACAAGGTTCAAGTGGGACGTCCTTTTTTTGCTCCTGAGGAACGGAAGGGACAAGGGATAGTATGTTTTTTGCGAATTCACTGTTCGTACGATGTTGAACAGCATTACAATAATGCTATATGGGACTACCGCGATAAAGGTGAAAAAACCCCATTTTTCTACCGTGATCAAGGCAATCAGGGAAAGTAGGTACAGTAGGCTCATACTGATCTGAAAATTGATGACCTTGGTGCCCTCCGCATCATAGCGTCCGTTGTCTTCCCGTTTGTGGATCCATAGAAACAAGGGAAAAAGGATGTTGGCCAAGGGAATGATAAATCCCAGAAAAGGCGTACTGTGCAGCAAGATCAACCACTTTTTCTGGACGGTCTCTTCCTTGGGGTTTTTCAGGGGCAGCAACTGATCGACCCCAATTTCGAGCGCAGTGGCCAACAACTTTACGGTTTGAAGGTGGGGGGTCACATCACCTTTCTCGATACGTTGAATGGTACGGACGGTAACCTGTGTTCTTACGGATAGTTCTTCTTGGGTATAGCCTTTTAGTTTTCGCTGATAGATTAGATTTTTCGCTATGGACCGGGTTTCCATGTTTCTTGGTTTTGTTTGGGACAAAGCTATGGACAATGGCCGACCTTGATGGCGACATTTGGGTGTCACCTTGAAGTCATTACCCTATTTTTATTGGGGTTTGAGTGATTGTCGGCCTTTTCCTTGCCAAAACTAAACCGCCCGCTGTACTACTTCGAACACTTTTCCACCATCGCATTTTAAGGTTTTTGAAGGGAACTTTAGGATCAGTGCGTAATCATGCGTGGCCATCAAAATGGTGCGCCCCGCCTGGTTGATATCCTGTAGTACTTTCATGACCTCCACGCTGGTCTGCGGATCCAGGTTTCCGGTTGGCTCATCCGCGATGATAAGTTCCGGATCGTTCAACAGTGCGCGGGCGATCGCGATGCGCTGTTGTTCCCCGCCCGAAAGCTCGTGGGGAAACTTAAAACCTTTGGTCTTCATCCCGACCTTTCCGAGTACGCTCTCGATCTGGGCATTCATTTTGATCGGATCTTTCCAACCCGTGGCACGCAGCACAAATTTAAGGTTGTTGTTGATGTTCCGGTCCGGAAGGAGTTTGAAATCCTGGAAAACGATGCCCAATTTTCGTCGCAGGTAGGGTATGTCTTTCTCTTGGAGCTTTTCAAGATCGAAATCCACAATACTGCCCGAACCCTGTTTTAGGGGAATATCGCCGTACAGCGTTTTCATGAAACTGCTCTTTCCACTTCCGGTCTTACCGATCAGGTACACGAATTCACCTTTTTTTACCTCCAAGGTCACCTCGTTCAGCACCAGGTTCTCTTTTTGGAAAATGTTGGCTTCCTTCAATTCCAATATCGTATCGGACATGATTTTAGGGTTTTATCAATTTGCGTTCTTTGGACCAAGGAGCCCCCCTCCGCTAGAACCGCCGGGCCGCCCAAAAAAAATCCTCTTTTTGCCTCATAAACCTTTTGGTCCACGCCGTTTGCAATCGCAATCGATGTGTCCGGCACCAATGGCAGGGCCAAAACCGCAACCGTAAAAATTGTCCAAAGTGACAGATTTACAACTGTTGCACCGGGAGGCATAAAAAGCCAGGATTGTTGATATAAAAGTAATAAGTTCCAATCGATAACAAATTACCTTTTGCCTAAATCTTTTTCCTTTGTTTAAGGTTTGCATATACTTTGGTGCAATATTTGACGTTATAATCTCTAGTAAATAGTTAGAACGCTATGTTTAAAAAAATTTCTGCATTGCTTCCCTTGTATATAGGGATGGTTTTTTTGGGATCCGCCCAAGAGACCAAAATCCATACCCACGAAGACAAAGACTACCAAGACGCCCTAGCGCTCTACAATAATGAACAATACCAGGCCGCCCAAAGTATTTTTGGTAAGATTAAAAACCGTTCCGGTAACCTGGAGACCAAGGCCAATAGCGCCTATTATGAAGCCAATGCGGCGGTTCGCTTGAACCAAATGGGTGCGGATCGGTTGATGGAGGACTTTGTGGAAAAATACCCCACTTCCACCAAGCGCAATTCGGCCTTCGCCGATGTGGCGGAGTACTATTTCGATACCGGAAAATATCCCTATGCGCTCAAATGGTACAAAAGGGTCGACCAAAAAGCACTTTCCCGAAAGGAGATGGACAAGTTCAATTTCAATTACGGGTATTCGCTGTTTTCCTCGGGCAAGCAGAAGGATGCGGAGCGTTACCTCGAAAAAGTAAGTGAATCTCCCGTGTATGGGTCCCAGGCAAAATATTATATGGGATATATCTCGTACCAACAAGATGACTACGAGGAGGCCAATGAACGATTCGATGAAATCACGGATCAGGAAGTATTGGAGGAAAAACTGAGTTACTATCAAGCCGATATGAACTTCAAGCTAGGCCGTTTCGACGAGGCGATCGCCCTGGCCAAACAACAGCTTCCGAAATCGGACCGTAAAGAGAAATCGGAATTGAACAAGATCATTGGCGAGGGCTATTTCAATATGCAGCAATACGCCAATGCCATTCCCTTTTTGGAGCAATACAGGGGGAGAAGGGGCAAATGGAGCAATACGGACCATTACCTCTTGGGCTATTGCTATTACAAACAGGACGATTATGCCAATGCGATCCAACAGTTCAACAAAATTATCGGGGGAACAAACAGTGTTTCCCAAAACGCATACTATCATTTGGCGGAATGCTATTTGAAACTGGACAAAAAACAGGAAGCACTGAACGCCTTTCGGAACGCTTCGCAAATGGAGTTTTCGCCCGAAATACAGAAAGATGCCTACCTGAACTACGCCCGTTTGAGCTATGAGGTGGGCAATGCCTATGAGCCCGTGCCCCAGGTGATATCCAATTATCTGGAAAAGTACCCGAAGGATACCTACACCCAGGAAATGCAGGAACTTCTGGTCGATTCGTATATTACTTCCAAAAACTTCCAGGGCGCGATGGAGCTACTGGAAAAGAACCGCAATTTCGCCAGCAAGGCCACCTATCAGAAAGTGACCTACTATCGTGGAGTGGAACTTTTTATGGACGGTGATTACGGGGGTGCGGCCGAAATTTTCCAAAAATCCCTGGACAGTTCGGAAGATGCCCTGTTCAAGGCTAAGGCCAGCTACTGGAAGGCCGAATCGGACTATTTGTTGAATCGGTTCGACGCGGCCCTGACGAATTTCCTGTCCTTTGGACAAAACGCAAACGCCCCATCCACGGAAGAATACAAGCAGCTTGACTACAATCTGGCCTATACCTATTTTAAACTACGCGATTATCCCAACGCTATTTCCCATTTTACCCGCTTTGCCGCCTCGGGTACCAATGATACCCAAAAACTGTACGATGGGTATCTGCGCATGGGCGACAGTTATTTTGTTACCCGGAAGTATTGGCCCGCCATTGAAACCTATAACAAGGCCCTGGCCCTCTCGGGACCGCAAAAGGACCATGCGGCCTACCAGAAGGCGATGAGCTATGGTTTTGTGGACCGACGGGAAACCAAGATCGAGGAACTGGACCGCTTTGTTTCCGCCTACCCCAAATCGAGTCTTAAGGATGACGCCCTTTTTGAACTGGGCAACACCTATATCAGTGCCGGACGGGAACAGCAGGGCCTACAGACCTACGATCGCTTGATCGACCAGTACCGACGCAGTCCCTTGGTCGCCCAGGCCATGATGCGACAGGGACTGGTACATTATAACAGTAGTAGGAACGAACAGGCACTGGGCAAATTCAAAAGTGTGGTGCGCGATTTTCCAAACACCCAGGAAGCCGTGCAGGCAGTGGCGACGGCAAAGTTGATATATGTGGATATGGGCAGGGTCGATGAATATGCTGCCTGGGTCCGAGATCTTGATTTTGTCGAGGTCACCGACTCCGAACTGGACAATGCCACCTTCGAATCGGCGGACAAACAGAACCTGGAGGGCAAGAAAGAGGCGGCTATCCGGGGCTATACCAATTATATCAAAAAATTCCCCAATGGACTTCATGCGGTCAAGGCAAACTTTAACCTGGCACAGCTCTTTTTCGGTAAATCACAAAAAGACAAAGCCTTGCCCCACTATAAGTTTGTAGCCGATAAGGGTGGGAGCGAGTATGCCGAGCAGGCCCTGACCCGGGTCTGTGAGATCTTTATAGGGAACACCGACTACGCGGCCGCGCTGCCCTATCTCGAGCAATTGGAGGCCCAGGCGAACATCCGGCAGAACCGTACCTTTGCCCAATCGAACTTGATGAAGGGCTATTACCAGCAGAAAAACTACGATCAGACCTTGGCGTACGCCGAAAAGGTATTGGCCACTCCGAGCATTGACAACCGGATCAAAAGTGACGCGCAGATCATGATCGCCCGCTCGGCCATAGCCACGAACGACGAGGGCAAGGCCGAAGCTGCTTATGCCGAGGTGCTCAAAATTGCCTCCGGAGCGACCGCGGCCGAGGCACTGTATTACAACGCATATTTCAAAAATAAATCGGGAGACCATGAGAATTCAAACGTTTCCGTGCAGAAATTGGCCAAGGATTATGCGGCGCACAAGGAATGGGGAGGGAAGGGCCTGATCATTATGGCCAAAAACTTTTACGCCCTAGGGGATGCCTACCAGGCCACCTATATTTTGGAAAGCGTAACCACCAACTTCAGCCAGTACCCCGACATTGTTTCCGAGGCCAGGGGAGAATTGACCACCATCAAGGCCAAGGAGGCCCAGAGCAATTCATCGGTGGATCCGGGAAACTAAACCAACGCAATCATCATAAGTAAAAGAACACCTTATGTACAAACACATTAAGATCAAGATTACCTTCCTTTTGTTATTGGGAACGATCCAATTGGCCGTGGCCCAGGACGAGAACGAAAGGGATTTGGGTACGGAGACCGTAACCGTCACAAAGGCCTATTCGCCAACCATTTCGGATGCCTTTAAGATCAAGTCGCTCCCAAACCTGAACGATTCCATCGCACTTCAGAAAAAGAAGATCGAATACAGTATTTTTTCAGTGCCTGTCGCGTCGACCTTTAGTCCCGCAAAGGGAAAGGCTTCGACCGTAAAAAAACTTCCACCTCCCGAGCTGTTCAACTCTTACGCCTCTGCCGGAGGGGGAAATCCGGCCAACCTCATGGCCAAGTTCTACACCAGCGGAAAAATAGACCGGGAATCGGGTTATACCGTTGGGCTGGGGCACCATTCTTCCCGTGGCGACATTGCCGGAGTAGTGCTGGACAATATTTTTTCAAATACGGAATTGGATGCCACCTATATCAAAAGAGATCGGGATTTCGAATGGGGGGCCGATATTGGGGTACAACACCAGATGTACAATTGGTACGGGCTTCCCAGCGGTGTGTTTGATGAGGCGACGGTGAATTCCATCGACGAACGGCAAAACTATTTCATGGGGGAAGCGGCGGCACATGTAAATGTTGAGGACTCGTATTTTCAGGGCGCCGAACTGCAATATCGGAGATTTTGGGATGCGGTAAAATCGGGCGAGAACCGGGCTGTGTTCAAACCGGCTTTCGATTTTCCCGTTGGGGAGGAATCCTTTGGAATACAACTCAAGGTCGACTATGTGAACGGTACGTTCAAAAATGCCCCGGTCAACCTGCCCACCAACGATAGCGATGTAGATTACAGCCACCTCCAAGTGGGCATCAATCCCAGTCTGACCATGCTTCGCGATGACCTTTCCCTGAACCTGGGGGTGAACCTGGTATACGGCTTGGATGGCGAACGGAGCGATAGCAATTTTTACATTTATCCGGCCGTGACCGCTTCGTATAGGCTGTTGGATGAATTTGCCATTGCCTATGCCGGAATCGAGGGCGAATTGAAACAAAATTCCTATTATGACTATGTGGAGGACAATCCTTATGTGTCACCCACCTTGGAAATCCAACCTACCGACAGGCAGTATGATGGCTATCTGGGATTGCGGGGACAGTTGTTGCCGAATTTGAGCTACAATATCAAGGGATCCTATACCGCTGAAAACAGAAGGCCCGTGTTCAAGTTGAACGCACAGAATGCGGCTAGAACGGATGAAAAGGGATACTTCTATGGAAATTCGTTCGAAGTTTTCTATGATGACATCCGGACGTTGGGGATTTTTGGCGAATTGAACGTGGACGTCAACCGGAACTTTACTTTGGGTGTCAATGCAGCATTCTACAGCTACGATACGGAGACCGGTAATCCGGCATGGAACCTACCGGATGTCACCGGTTCTTTGTTTATGGACTACCAGATAGGGGAGAAGTGGTATATGGGCGCCAACCTGTTCTATGTCGGGGAACGCCAGGATGTGTCCACCGTCGCCACGGCAAGTGGGATTCCCTCCGAATTTCCGGCGACCTTTTTGACCCTTGATAGCTTTTTCGACGCCAACGCCCACGTGGGGCACCGATTGAGCAATCGGCTTTCAATCTTTGCCAAGGCGGCGAACATCGCGAATACCAACTATCAGCGTTGGGCCAACTATCCCGTACAGGGACTTCAGATTTTGGGCGGAGCGACATATAAGTTTGATCTCTAGGCCAAATTCGGCCCTTGGAAGGGACAGGCAACCAATATCCATTGGACCGGCAAAGACCATAATGAAGGAACATTGCCCCGTTGGATCGCCGTTCGGAACGGAATGGTTCGGGCGAGACCATTACAGCAGAGGATGGTCCCTATTGGTAAAATAGTGGGAATTGCCCATACTAAAACGCTGATTAAAACGTTGCATATTAACATTATATAGGAAAAAACATATAGAGGATTGTATGATAGCTAAATGGATCGTAAGATTTTTTGTCTTTTGTTTGTTTTGTCAAGTATCCGTACGTGCCCAAAACCTGGTCAAAAACCCCAACTTTGAACCTTCAAAGCTGAGGATTTCGGTATCGGACCGACAGACCCAGTCCCTTCCCAATTGGTCCAAATCGGCAAATGCTTCCAAAAAAACCGGGGGTTCCGGCAATATGTTGCTGGGAAGACCCGATGACTTTAAGCGTTTTACCGGGAACGGCAAGCATACCCATCATCCGGGCCTTAATCTCAGCGGCCCCGATAACTACAGGGAGTACCTGCATGGTGAGCTCACCCGACCCCTTGAAATGGGAAAGCAGTATAAAATAAGTTTTTACCTCCGTTTGCACGAACGATCGAATAGGGCATTGCGCGATATCGGAATACTTTTTTCCAATGGAAACCAGGGGGGGACGCCCACAACCTGGCTCAAGAACTTCAGCGATCTAAAATATGGGAATACCCACAATTTTGCCGAGGTACGCCATTGGCGCTATTATAAAAATAAGTCGGGCTGGACGCAGGTATCCACTACCATTACGGCCAAGGGGAACGAAAGGTATTTCACCTTGGGTAATTTTAGGGATGACCGACGGTCGGAACCGCTTCCTGTTCCCGGAGACTTGGAAGGCGCCTTTTATTATGTTGACAAGATGGCCGTAACGGCCTTGCGCACCGATTATGCCTACCACGGTCCCCGGCCCAGAAATAGCTATCCCCTCGAGGATGTCATTTTTGAAGATGGCTCCTATGTTTTGGACGAGGCGGCCAAATCCGAACTTGACTTGTGGTACAATGAATTGAAAAAGGACCCCTCCATCTTCTTATCCGTCCATGCCTACGCGGATGCCAAGGGCTCAGGGAGAAAAAGGGAAAAATTGTCCTCAAAGAGGGCGCGATCGGTGGCCCGATATTTGGTAACCCAGGGCCTTCCAATAGATCGGATACGGTGGTTGGGCGACGAAATGGAGGCCGGCTTCGCGGGTTATGTGGTCCAGGAAACAGAGGAAAAAAAGCACCGGGCGGAGTTCACGATCTCCAACAAGGCATTTAAAGCAAGATCCTCCATGGCAGAAACGTTGTTCGAGGATGACCATTGAACCTTTCCCCACAACCAAGATTTAAGCTGTTAATCGGGCAAGGGGGAGGTAGTCTTCATAATTCCCTAATTTTGAGCACATAATGGCCCTAAACGATGAAGGGAAGCAACATCCGACATATTATCATTGCCCTGTTCATGGCTTCCATGGGCGGCCTCATGTCCCAGAACCTGGTCCAAAACCCTAGTTTTGAAGCGCACTCCAACTGCCCTCAACGTCTGGGGAACTTTCACAACAACGTAACCTCCTGGTCCTGTCCCACCTCTGGCACCACAGATTATTTTCATGCGTGCAGTGAGGTCATGGGGACTCCTGAGAATTTTAAGGGACAGCAGCCTGCGGACTTTGGTGCGGGCTATGTCGGGCTCTATGTTTACGCGCCGGAGGACTACCGGGAATACTTGCAGGTAGAACTGGCCGAACCCTTGATCAAGGGCATTCATTACCAGGTCTCGTTTTATGTGAGTTTGGCCGACCGTTCCGATGCCGCCATCAAGGAATTCGGGGTGCTGTTCTCGAGTCACGAACTGGCCATCGATACACAAAAAAACCTCTCCAAGCGCTTGTGGTACCAACAAAAGGGCTACCGCTACAATTATATGGAAATTGGTTACACCAACTTCTATTCCGATACCCAGGATTGGATCCTGGTACATACACAGTTCGTGGCCAAGGGCAATGAACGCTTTATGATGCTGGGCAATTTCAAGCCCAATGCCCGCACCCGGATGTTCAGGACGAAAAGGAATGCGAAACAGGGAGCCTATTACTATATTGACATGGTTTCGGTAATGATGGACGAACCTCCCAGCCAAAAAACCGAACTGGTCGCCATAGCCGATGGAAGGGAGACCAAGAACATTGAACTCGACAAGAGCTATATCTTTAAAAACCTGCTCTTCGAGTTCGATAAGTCCCTGCTGCTGGACTCCTCCAAGAAAGAGCTTCAAAAAGTGTACGATCATTTGCGCTCCAATGCCAATCTGCGGATCGCCATCAATGGACATACCGACAATGTGGGAACCGAGCGGTACAACCAGGTGCTGTCCAAAAAAAGAGCCGAGGCCGTAGCAGATTTTCTGCAAAAATTGGGCATTCCCAAAGATCGTATCCGCTGGGAAGGCCATGGAGGCAGCCGTCCCATCACCGACAACAGCACGGAAGCGGGGCGTCAACTCAATCGAAGGGTGGAATTCGTTATCAGTAGGGCATTTCAAAAAAGCACTCCTTTAAAATAAGTGCGGTCGGGCGGCCTGGCATGAGCCCGGCCAAAACCTTTTGAAATCCCATGGCAAAAAGCAATAACTTCCCGCTCAAACAACCAAAATCTCCCTTATCTTTATTCGGTGTTGGGCCCGTGGTCCAGAATAACTGAAGCCAACCCTTTTACATAAAAGATGGACAAACAAAAATTGGCAGCGGAATTTGAAGCTTGCAGGGGACCCCTGAAGTCCTATATATTGCGAATGACCACGAGTTCCCAAGATACCGAGGACATTGTACAGGACACCTATCTCAGGGCCCACGCCAAGCTGGAAAGTTTTAAGGGCGACTCTTCCCTGAAGACCTGGATTTTTGCCATCGCCTCGAACCTGGCCAAAGATCATTTGCGAGCTCAGAAAAGATGGCCCGAAAACGTTACCGATATCTGCAGGGAAAAGGCGATGGCCAACCAGCCATTTTTTCAGGAGGCGATGCAGATCCGCCAGACCTCCCCGCAGGGTAAGTTCGAAATTGCCGAACACATAGCCTTCTGTTTTACCTGCGTTTCCAAATCACTTCCCTTGGAACAGCACCTGGTCCTATTGTTAAAAGAGGTGTACGATTTTAAAATCAAGGAAATTGCCCAAATCATCGATCAGACCGAGGCCATGGTCAAATACTACCTGCATACCGGAAGGAGCACAATGCTAAGGGTATTTGATAAACGGTGTTCCCTGATCAATAAGAAAGGGGTATGCCACCAATGTACCGAATTGAACGGCATCTTCAATCCGGACCAAAATGCCCAAGAGGCGGTGGTACGGATCAAAATGGCGCGGGAGGCCCACAAAGCGGACAAACAACATTTGTTCGATTTGCGGATGGAGGTGGTCAGGGGAATCGACCCTTTTGAATCGGATGCTTCGGATCTGCAATTACATCATTTGGAGCACAATAGACAGGTAATGGAGAACTATTTAAAAAATAAGTGACCCAAATCCTATCCTTTTTGACCGTAGGATCGTCAAAATTAGAAACGAAGACCGTAAAGGGCTTCCACTAATTTTGAAAACTATGACCATACCTTCATTTTCGGCCCAAAACGGAAAGGCCAACACAGTTAAGAAAACGTTTAGCAGGCAGACTTCGATACGTATCGACATCAATTCCGACGCTTCGGTAATCTGGACTTTGCTCACGAACGCTTCGGATTATCCGCGATGGAACTCCACCATCAATTCCCTGGAGGGAGAGATCAAAAAGGGAGAACAGATCAGGTTGAAGGTACACCTAGACCCCAAGCGCACCTTCAAAATAAAGGTAAGGGAGATGGAACCTGAAAAAAGGATGGTCTGGGGCGATGGACAGGGTACCCGGACCTTTACGCTCTCAAAGAACAAAGAAGGTGTTTGGAACTTTGCAATGACGGAAAAAATAGGAGGGTTGTTGTACCCCCTGTATGCCAGAATGATCCCATCCTTCGATGAGGCTTTTGAAGCCTTTGCATCCGACCTTAAAAAGGAAGCCGAACTTATTGTAAACACGAAAAACTGATACCATGGAAAAGCGAACAAAAGACAGGCCCTGGAAATTGCAGACCCCACCCTTATCTTCGGAATACGAAATGTATATCGATGAAAAGGATGGGAAGGAAATCATCGTATGTACCGTGGGAAAAACAATCCTGCACTACGATGCCCGGGTCATCACCGACCTGTACGAAATGCTTAAAGCGCATGGCGATTGGATGCTCTTGGGCAGCAAGGACGAAAAAGTCGGGACCAAGGAAGGAACCGTAGAGCATTGGGGCCGTGCCGTGGACAACCCGATCGGCGGGTGGTACGGGCTCAAAAAAGGCCTGCGTGGCCGAGTGGGCATGTATGTGCCTCCCCTGCTGGAGGCCCTTGGCCTGGCCGAAGTGGAGCACAACAAACGAAACAACAGGATGCGGGCGTTGTAACCAAAAGGCAATCGTTTGGTTCGAGCGGTCGGTGTTAAAAATGGAGTGCGATTTCGGGGTTTCTGTTAAGAAACCGGTATCTCTGTATTTGGACGGGGTATAAGCGCAAATGCTTCCACCAAAACCCCTACTTTTGCAGCTGCAGAAATATTCATGGCCCATTCCAACCCGATTTCCCTTGTCAATCCAACTAAAAGTCCGATTTTTTACGGCTATGTGATCCTGTTGATCGGAACTATCGGGGTATATGCCAGCATACCGGGACAGACGATCGGAGTCTCTGTTTTTACCGACCCGGTTAAGGATGCCCTTAAACTTTCCCGCAACCAATTCAGCAATGCCTATATGATCGGTACTATTGTCAGTGGGCTGGTCATTGGCAGGGCCGGGGTATGGTTCGATAAATATGGGGCCAGGACGGTCGCCTTTTTTGCTGCGCTGGTTTTGGCCCTCACGCTCTATTTATGCTCCTGGAGTGTACATATGAGCGAGTTTGTAAAACAGCTCCTTGGCCAGGATACTTGGTTGGTGCCCTTTACGGTCATGACACTTTTGTTCTTTTTGCTGCGCTTTGCGGGGCAAGGTGTGTTGACAATGGCCTCCCGGAACGTGATCATGATCTGGTTCGATAAGAATAGGGGCAAGGTGAACGCTTTTAGTAGCGTAGCGCTCTCTTTTGGTTTTTCCTCCTCGCCTTTCTGGGTGAACGCATTGATCGAAAACAATGGCTGGCAGGGCGCCTGGCAGCTTATGGGCCTAGGTCTATTGGGTGTTGGTATTGCTATTTTCCTGCTCTTTAGAAACAGTCCCGAAGCCCACGGGCTGCTACCCGATGGGGCCAAGGAAGTTACCGAAACCGAAGAAAGGACAGTACTTGCCCGAAGACAGTTTACCCCTTCGGAAGCAAAAAAGACCAGGGCATTTTGGATGTACGGCCTCATGTTGGCCTTTAACAGCTTTTTTATCACAGGGCTCACCTTCCATATTGTCTCCATCTTTGCCAGCGAGGGTTTCCCAAAGGAAGACGCGATTTCCATTTTCCTCCCCACTTCCGTAGTGGCGGTAACCATTTCAACCATTGGAAATGTAATGAGCGACTATCTGCAGTTGCGGCTCTACCTATTCCTGATGATTCTGGGCGGCATTTTGGCCTCCTTGGGCTTTTTGTTTTTGCCGACCCCTGCCAGTATTCCCCTATTGATCGTTGGTTTTGGCATGATGGCAGGCCTTTTTGCCGTGCTGAACGCCATTGTCTGGCCACGCTTTTATGGCCGTGCCCATTTGGGCGCCATAACGGGAAAGGTCATGTCTTTTTTGATTCTGGCAAGCGCCCTCGCCCCAAGTATTTTCAGCGTTTGTTTCACTACCTTCGGTTCGTATCGGCTAATGGGCTGGTTGGGTCTTGCCTTCCTCTTGTTTTTGGCCATTGGATCTTTAAGGGCAGAAAATCCCCAATAAATTCTTATGGCTGCCAAAAGAAAGATACGGAAGCGTATCATGGCCATTTAATCGTAGTCCGGGTTTCCATCCCAACCAAAATCCGCTAACTTGCGAAGAATGTGGGCAAAACCCTGGTTTTGAACAGATCATTGCACCCAAAACACCACGCAGATGAAAAAAATAGTCCTATGTCTCTTTTTTACAGTACTAATTACGACCTCGTGCCGTACCACTGGGGCACCTGGCAAAATTGAGGTGGTCAAATTGGTCGAAACCACCCAAAGTTGGGATGGGACCCCATTGCCGGATTATCTTCAAGGGAATCCAAAAATTACGGTATTGAGAATCACCATTCCGCCCCAATCGAAATTGGAGACCCACAAACACCTGGAGATCAACGCTGGGGTACTGCTCCGAGGAGCCTTGACGGTAATCAGCCAAAACCAGGATACGCTCTATCTCAAGGCAGGTGACCCCATTGTGGAACTGGTCGACACCTGGCACTATGGGGAAAACGAGGGCAATGAGCCCGCCGAGATCATCGTTTTCTACGCTGGGGTCGAGGGTGTACCGATTACCGTATTAAAAGAGGACTAGGCAGGAAACGGAACGTGCGGATCAATTTACTTCCATCTCAACTAAAATCTCTGTAACTTGCCAAAAAATCAGCGAGCGGTGAACGGTCCACTTTGTCGCGACCAGAGGTCGAATTAAGAAGTCAACAATCAAAATCGGTATCTTCCTGGCATTTGACGTTCATCATTTAACTCCCAATACCACAAACAATGGATCACAACCTTGCAGTACTGATCGACGGAGACAACATTCCTTCAGCCTATGTCAAAGAAATGATGGAGGAAATCGCCAAATACGGTAACCCGACCATCAAGCGCATCTATGGGGATTGGACGAACCCCCGTTTGGGCAAATGGAAGGGCGTGCTATTGGAAAATGCCATCACGCCCATTCAACAGTACGGCTATACCCAAGGCAAAAATGCCACCGATTCCGCCATGATAATCGATGCCATGGACATTCTCTATTCGGGCAAGGTCAACGGCTTCTGTATCGTGAGCAGCGATAGCGACTTCACCCGTTTGGCCACCCGGCTCCGGGAAGCGGGAATGCAGGTATTCGGAATTGGGGAAAAGAAAACGCCAAGTCCATTTATCGTAGCCTGTGACAAGTTCATCTATATCGAGATCTTAAAACAACAATCGGAAGACGATACGGTCGATGTGTCCAAGAGCAAGTCTGCCGCCAAAAGCAGCATCGACAAGATCACTTCGAAAGAGATTCGCTGGATATCGCATACCATCAATGACCTGGCCGATGATGATGGTTGGGCCTTTCTGGGCGATGTGGGCAGCTTGCTTCAGAAGAAACAGCCCAATTTCGATTCCAGGAACTACGGTTTTCAGAAACTGACGCCCCTGATCAGTTCCATAAATAATTTTGAAGTGGAACGCCGGGAAGATTCCAAAGGGCGTAAGAAGCTGATCTATGTAAAGATCAGGGAAAAGAAACGGGCGAATTCAAGAAGATCTTAGACCATTTTCAAAATGAGGACCTTTCCAAAGTACCCACTCTTCGTAGGTCTGCTTACCAAGAAATCGTACCATACCACCGAAAAACCGAAGTAAAGCAGGCTCCTTCCCGTTTGTAGATCCATTTTGATGTCCCTTTGGGTAGGGCGGGGATGCCGTGCGCTTTAGGAAATAGCGCTCCAGATGGTATTTACAGGAAGATGGCCAAGGGGAAGGCAGGAAAAACCTCGCGTTCCCCTGTACGCGGGCAAGTACGGTCTTATCCGAAACCAAATCAACGAAATAAAAATATTTTTATACATTTACAGGCTGTCAAAAAATGAATCAACGAAATATATATACCATGAAAAAACCAAAAACCAACGTTTTCGGTCTAGTGGCCTTCGCTGTAGCCCTACTGTGCATCCCCTTGTTGATGGGCGGCTACACAACAAATGAGTTTGAAACCTCCGAAGAGACCGCTCTATGGTCCGTTAAAGATAATCTGGTAGGTGGATGGGCGTATACAGTTGAGGGTGCTCCCGAAGGCTATCACAAAGGGTTCCTGTTGATAGTCAACCAAGACGGGGACTACAAGGTACAGGTACAGACAGCGGGTGCCACCATGCAGGGCCAGAATGTATCGGTTAAAAAGAACACCATTACCTTCGACCTAAGTGTGGAAGGGGACATGGTGAAGGTGGCCCTCACAGCGGATGGCAGCAAAATTTCAGGTACCAGCACCGCTTCGGATGGTGTTTATCAGATCAAGGGAGTGAAAAGTCTTTCTGCGGGATAATTTTAACGAGGGGTCCAAGGACCTGCGAGTTCCTTGCGCCCCGTTCAATCGGCAGTAGTTCGGTGTGGTACCCCCTTCGGCTTGGTCGGGAACAACGGAATGCCACAAGGTTGCTAGTTCGGGACATCGGCCAAGTGTACCGCTCACCGGGGTTTCCCCTCAATATTTATTTCCTTATTTTTGGTGAAGTAAGCCGTTCTATCCATGAGAAAGATTACACTATTGCTCATGCTGGCCATGACCAGCTGCGAATTCTTTAAGAAAGAAGTCGATTTGGTGGTCGTCAATGCCAATATTTATACGGTGGATGAAGGTTTTTCCAAAGCGGGTGCCTTTGCCGTGCACAGGGGAAAGTTCGTTGCCGTCGGTACAACGGAATCGGTTAGGAAAAAGTATACCTCGAGCCAGCTATTCGATGCCGATGGCCGTACCATTATTCCCGGACTCATCGATGCACATTGTCATTTCTACGGATTGGGACTTACCCAGCAGATGGTCGATCTAAAGGGAACCAAGAGTTTTGCGGAAGTATTGGAAAGGGTACGCGAGTTTGGGGCCGACAACCCAACCGATTTCATCAAGGGTCGGGGCTGGGACCAAAACGATTGGGAGTCCAAGGAATTCCCGACCAAAAAAGAACTGGATGAATGGTTTCCCGACACCCCTGTGGTTCTGGAACGCGTGGACGGTCATGCGTATTTGGTCAACCAAGCCGCACTGGACGAAGCGGGCATTAAATGGAATACTAAGGTTCCCGGGGGAGAGATCGTTAAAAACGCTTATGGCAATTCCGGTGTTTTGATCGACAACCCCATGCAACTGATCGATAGTATTACCCCATCCCCTGGATTGGAGGTCAAGATCAAGGCGCTGAAGGATGCCGAACGTATCTGTTTCAACAATGGGTTGACCACTGTGAACGATGCCGGACTCGACCGTTCCACCATAGAACTTATAGATAGTCTGCAACAAGCTGGGGAACTGACCATTCGGATTTACGCAATGGTCAGCAATACACCGGAGAATGTGGACCATTATATCTATAGGGGGCCCATCAAGACCGACCGCTTGCATGTACGTTCAGTGAAGGTCTATGGAGATGGCGCCCTTGGTTCCCGGGGCGCTGTACTCAAAAGACCCTATGCTGATAAATGGGCGCATTACGGGGCAATGACCACCCCCCTTTCCGAGATCAAGGATTTGGCGCGTAGGCTTGCCATTTCCGAATATCAAATGAATACCCATGCTATCGGCGATTCCGCAAATGCAGTGGTACTGCGGACGTACAAAGAGGTACTCAAGGATTATCCGAACAGGCGATGGAAAGTGGAGCATGCCCAGGTGGTGGATTCAATTGATTTCGATTATTTTAGGCTGGGCATCATACCATCCATCCAACCTACCCACGCCACCAGCGATATGTACTGGGCGGGAGAACGGTTGGGCCCCGAACGGATAAAGGGCGCCTACGCCTTGAAAACATTGTTGGACAAGGCCGGAACGGTGGCCTTGGGAACCGATTTCCCAGTGGAGGAGGTGAACCCTTTTTTAACCTTCTACGCTGCTGTGGGACGAAGAGATCAGGACAATTATCCCGAGGGCGGTTTTCAAATGCGGGAAGCGCTCTCCAGGGAAGAGGCGCTCCGGGGCATGACGATCTGGGCGGCACATTCCAATTTCGAGGAAACCGAAAAGGGAAGTATCGAGGTTGGCAAACTGGCCGATTTTACCATTCTCAGTGCCGACCCCATGGAAATAGCGTTGTCCGAAGTCCCGCACATCCAGGCCGAGCAAACCTTTATTGGAGGTAAGGTCGCAGAATGATGCATCGACACCGACCCAACGAAAATGCATGTGGTCCCGCCAACAACTTGCATTGGTGGTACAAAAAAACCCAAGACTTTTCAGCCTTGGGCAATTCAATTACATTAAATAACAACTTAGACTTATAGCGTAATCGGTACGGCAACCCTTGTTTTGCCCCACCCCAATACCATGCGTGCACCTCCGTCCGCTTCAGCGAATGCAATGGAAAATTCTTCCAAAGATTTTCCACTAGAAGAAGCGGTAGCAGTTATACGCGTTTCATCGGCGCCCTCATCGTAGGAATAGTGGCCCCATTGATTGAGGTTTTTGTTCAGGATGATGGTCCATGTTCCCTCACCCGGAATGGTAAAAAGGGAATAGGTTCCCGCCTTAATGGCCTTGCCTCCAAAGTTTACGTCCTTGTAGAAAGTAATTTCTGTGGCTTCGTTCGCCCCTGTTCTCCAAACCTCTCCCGGTTTGGCCAACTCGGACAGTGCACGCCCCTTTAGTTGAGGTCGACTATAAATAACGCGAACGGTCTTATCAGAAACCTTGTAGCTCGCAGGGTACGATGCTGCATCCATAGGGCTTTTGTCCAATCCGCTGAAATCTTGTGCGTTGGCCTCCGCGGTGAATACAAGTGCGACGGCAATAAGGGCAATGGTAAGTACTTTTTTCATAATGGTGTTTGTTTTTTTGTGTTTCAAAACTAGTTAACTATTCGCTCATATACTTTTAAAGAGTCGTTAAAATTCATCCAACTTACAAAATGGTCGCAGATGGCTTCTTATAGATTGATTAGGTAACAATATTTTATAAATATAACTTATAATAACAATATTTGTAATTAATTACACATATAATGTTTTATTATTGAAACAATAAACGCATATTTGTATTCAAATTAATAACAATAGATTGATATGTGCGGAATTGTATGTGCGTTTGATTTGGGGCAAAGAACGGAGACGCTGCGGCCCAAAATGCTGGAGATGTCAAAAAAAGTGCGGCATCGCGGACCGGATTGGAGCGGTATCTATTCTGATGACAAAGCCATTTTGGCGCACGAACGTCTGGCCATTGTAGACCCTGCTTCAGGGAAGCAGCCATTGTTCAGCGAGGATAAAAAATTAATTTTGGCCGCGAACGGCGAAATATATAACCATAGGGAGTTGCGCAAGCAGTTCGCTGGAAGGTATAATTTTAAGACAGAGTCGGATTGTGAGGTCATTTTGGCCCTCTATCGGGAAAAGGGAGCGGATTTTCTGGATGAGATGAACGGTATTTTTGGTTTTGCCATTTATGATGCTGAAAACGACGAATACTTTGTGGCAAGAGATCATATGGGCATTATTCCGTTGTACATGGGATGGGACGAGCACGGTACATTTTACGTAGCTTCCGAACTTAAGGCCTTGGAAGGTACCTGCACCAAGATTGAGTTGTTCCCTCCGGGGCATTACTTGCACAGTAGCGATGGGGCACTGAAAAAATGGTATTCGCGGGATTGGATGGAATATGATGCGGTAAAGGAAAACGAGACCAGTATCCAGGCCATTAAAGAGGCCCTTGAGGCCGCTGTACACCGTCAATTGATGTCCGATGTTCCCTATGGCGTACTGCTTTCTGGTGGCCTTGATTCCTCCGTAACCTCTGCCATTGCCAAGAAATATGCGCAGAAAAGGGTCGAATCTGACGATACTGCCGATGCCTGGTGGCCGCAATTGCATTCGTTCTCCGTTGGTTTGGAGGGCTCGCCCGATTTGGCCGCGGCACAAAAAGTGGCCGACCATATCGGTACGGTACACCACGAGATCCAGTTCACCATTCAAGAGGGACTGGATGCCATCAAAGATGTTATTTACAATCTGGAAACCTATGATATTACCACGATACGGGCGTCCACGCCCATGTATTTGATGGCACGGGTCATTAAATCGATGGGAATTAAAATGGTGTTGTCCGGTGAAGGGGCCGATGAATTGTTTGGAGGCTATCTGTATTTCCATAAGGCCCCGAACGATAAGGAATTCCATGAGGAAACGGTGCGAAAGTTGGGGAAATTGCATATGTACGATTGCCTTCGTGCCAACAAGTCCTTGGCCGCATGGGGAATTGAGGGCAGGGTGCCTTTCTTGGACAAGGAGTTCATGGATGTGGCCATGCGCATCAATCCGAAAGACAAAATGATCAATGGCGAACGGATGGAGAAGTGGGTGGTCCGAAAAGCTTTTGAGGATCTATTGCCCGAGAGCGTGGCCTGGCGGCAAAAAGAACAGTTCTCCGATGGGGTGGGCTATAGCTGGATCGATACCTTGAAACTCATGGTAAACGAAGAAGTTTCAGACGAACAATTGGCCAATGCCCAATACCGGTTTCCGTTACAGACCCCGACCACCAAGGAGGAATTTTACTATAGATCTATTTTTGAATCACATTTTCCATCCGATGTGGCGGCCCTATGTGTGCCCCAGGAGCCCTCGGTGGCCTGTAGTACAAAAATTGCACTGGAATGGGACGAGGCATTCAAAAATATGAACGATCCCTCTGGGAGGGCTGTGGCCAACGTACACGCAGATGCCTATGAAGAATAATTCGCTAGTATAGCGCAAACGAGAATTCTGTTTTCCTGCTATTCTCAGGCAGGCTCAGTTTTTATTTTAATTAGTCAATTGACCCCGGCATTTTGTCGGGGTCTTTTGTTGTTGCCGCTACCGTAGTTTTGCACGGTTCCACTACCCATTAAAAGGCCCGATTTGGGGGCGTTCCACCTCTTGTTTTTTCCACAATTTTTGTTAATAACTTAAGACTTTAAAAAGTGCTAAAACCCTATATTCTATAGGGTATTGCGTATATTTGCAGGATTGCAGAAATTGAAGTGGAGTCGTACCCCGTTTTTAATTGGAACGACCTCAGTAAAACAACCCAAATTTATGAGTGAAGGAGCAGATAAAAAGAAAAATTATTCAGCTGACAGTATTCAGGCACTTGAGGGGATGGAGCATGTGCGCATGCGGCCGTCCATGTACATTGGCGATGTGGGTCCAAGGGGACTGCACCATTTGGTCTATGAAGTGGTGGACAATTCCATCGATGAGGCCATGGGGGGGCATTGCGATACCATTAGCGTTACAATAAACGAGGACAATTCCATAACGACCAAGGACAACGGTCGGGGAATACCCGTCGACCTCCATAAGAAAGAAGGGGTTTCCGCATTGCAAGTGGTCATGACCAAAATTGGTGCAGGTGGGAAGTTCGACAAAGATTCCTATAAAGTGTCCGGGGGATTGCATGGCGTTGGGGTGTCCTGTGTGAACGCACTCTCAAAGCATTTGAAGGCAACCGTGTACCGCGATGGGAAGATTTGGGAACAGGAGTATGAAAAGGGAAAGGCGCTGTACCCCGTTAAAAGCATTGGGACGACCAAAGAAAGGGGCACCCTGGTTACCTTCACCCCGGATGACTCCATCTTTACCCAGACGGTTGAATACAGTTATGAGACCTTGTCCAATAGAATGCGGGAACTGTCCTTTTTGAACAAAGGGGTGACCATAAGTATTTTGGACAAGCGCCAAAAAGATAAGGACAGCGAAACGGGTTTTGTGGGTGAAACCTTTTATTCCGATGAGGGATTGCGGGAATTCGTTAAATTCCTGGACGGTAACCGGGAACAGTTGACACAGAACATCATTGCGATAGAAGGGGAGAAGAACGGTATCCCTGTGGAAGTGGCCATGGTTTACAACACCTCCTATACCGAAAATCTCCATTCCTACGTCAACAACATCAATACACATGAGGGAGGTACCCACCTGTCCGGTTTTCGACGGGGGCTCACCACGACCTTGAAAAAATATGCCGACAATTCCGGTATGTTGGAGAAACTAAAGTTCGAGGTGCAGGGAGATGACTTTAGGGAAGGTTTGACCGCGATTATTTCGGTAAAAGTGGCAGAACCCCAGTTTGAAGGCCAGACGAAGACAAAACTGGGAAACAGGGAAGTCTCCTCCGCGGTGTCCCAGGCGGTTTCCGAAATGTTGACCGATTATCTTGAAGAGCATCCCGATGATGCCAAGACCATTGTGCAAAAAGTGATCTTGGCGGCCCAGGCGCGCCATGCGGCAACGAAAGCCCGCGAGATGGTCCAACGTAAAACGGTAATGAGCATTGGGGGACTCCCTGGAAAACTGTCGGACTGTTCCGAGCAAGACCCTTCACTTTGTGAAGTCTTTCTGGTTGAGGGCGATTCTGCAGGCGGAACGGCCAAACAGGGCCGCGATAGAAACTTTCAGGCAATTTTACCGCTCAGGGGGAAAATTCTGAATGTGGAAAAGGCCATGCCGCACCGCGTGTTTGAGAACGAGGAGATCAAGAACATTTATACCGCCCTTGGTGTGACCATTGGAACCGAAGAGGATAGCAAGGCGCTGAACATCGATAAGCTGCGCTACCACAAAGTGGTAATAATGTGTGATGCCGATGTTGATGGAAGCCATATTGAAACCTTGATCTTGACCTTCTTTTATCGTTATATGCGCGAGTTGATCGAGAGCGGACATGTATATATTGCCACACCTCCCTTATATCTTGTTAAAAAAGGAACCAAAAAGCAATACGCTTGGGACGACGCGGAGCGCGATGCCATAGCCAATAGTTACAGTAGCGGGGTGAGTATACAGCGTTACAAAGGTCTGGGGGAGATGAACGCCGAACAGCTATGGGATACTACCATGAATCCCGATTTTAGGACCCTTCGGCAGATTACCATTGAAAACGCCACTGAAGCCGACCGTATCTTCTCGATGTTGATGGGTGACGAGGTGCCCCCAAGGCGTGATTTCATAGAGAAAAATGCCGTTTATGCGAACATTGATGCATAAGTATTGGTACTTTCACAACAAAAACCTGCGCCCCTAGCGCAGGTTTTTTAGTTTTGGGACATAGGACAAGCCAAGGAAATCATCAGGATCAGGATTCGACAAGCAATCCGGTCCAGTCCATTGAAATCAATCGCGTTAAACGGATCAATCTTCAATTACCATGAGAAATTTATTTTTCCTATCCATGTTGGCTATTGGCGTACAGGGGTGGGCACAGTCAGGAATCAGTTCGATTTTGGCCGCAGGTCTGGCCGATGCGGAACACTTTACCACAGATTATATTGCGCCACTTTCAGAAGGAACCCTGCACAATCTGGCCAATGGTTGGTACAATTCAGGGGAGGCGAAACCGCTCGGGGGCTTTGAAATTTCGATAGTGGGAAACATCAGCCCCTTTAATAGCAAACAGGATAAAAAAAACTTTGTCCTCAATACGGCGGACTACGAATCATTGCAGTTTGTCGATGGGAGCGGCTCAAAGGCCGTCTCCAGTGCGTTGGGAGATCTGGAGGACATCCAGGTGTTCGTAGAGGCCGAAATCGCGCCCGGGGTCACGGCACGGGAAGAATTTGACCTCCCTTCGGGCCTGGCATCGGAAAACGTCAATTTTATTCCTACGGGCTATATACAGGTCGGTATTGGACTTATCAAAGGAACCGAGTTAAAGGCCAGGTTCCTGCCCAAAATCAATGTGGATGACGGGAGTGTCGGTTTCTATGGATTTGGCCTTCAGCACGAGTTTACACAGCATTTGCGCACGCGCCGGGTGCTTCCCGTGGCCGTATCCGGGGTAATCGGATATACGCGTATAGATGCCAGTTACGATTTCACGAGTTCCGATCTCATCTCTGGCAATGACCAGCGTGTTGATGTCGCCATGAGTTCCTGGGCCTTCCAGGCCGTGGTCTCCACCAAATTGCCCGTTATCAATTTTTATGGCGGAGTGGGCTATATGACCGGGAAGTCGACTTCCGATGTCCTGGGCACCTATATCGTCCAATCAGGCCCTTTTCAGACCACCTACACCGATCCGTTTAACATCGAACAACGGGCCAGCGGGGTAAGGGGCACTGTTGGGGCCAAATTGAAACTTGGATTTTTTAGGCTGCATGCCGATTATACTTTGGCGGCTTTTAACAACCTCTCGGTAGGGCTCAATTTCGGCTTTCGATAACCGAACCGAATCAAAAAACAGCAAAAAAAAAGCCGCAACCTATTTCAGGATTGCGGCTTTTCATTCAAATTTGGGGAACAATTTTTTAGAGGTTTCTTACAGCTATTATCTGTCCCTGTTGATCTTTTAATACCTCTCCATTGGCACTTCGTTCCATGGAAACAATATGATCCGGAAGATCCGTGCCGGGATAGGAAATGGTATAAACACCATCCTCTTCGGTCCATTTGAAATCCGTTTTGATGGTCTGCTGGGCGTTCAATAAATGGTTGTACCGGCCCAGGTAGGCATCGTTGAAGGTCCATTCCTGTAAAACGGTCTGTTTCTGGGACTGGCCTATCGCTTTTACTTCGACATTTTCCCAAATACCGATGATAGGATCATTGTTTTCCGGGATTCGAGAACAGTTACTGGCCAGCACAATGCCCACAATGGCCAACAGCGACAGTAGTTTTTTCATGATGTAGGTTATTTCGATTCGGGGTTTGAATATGTAACGGAACGGCGGCCATAGGTATTGTCAAAATTCGACGTACGACCGTATATTCGGATTTTCTTCGTTGAAAGGTTCTTTTTTTTAACAGAGCGTGTATTTCATCGATTGAAAAGACCTGTACATTCTGGATTAAAGTCGTTTCGAGGACCTTCTTTTTGCCAAAGAATGTGTAATTTTAGCCTCCAAAATGGAAAAAAACCAAACTGTAAATAAAAATCTGAACATATGAAAGTTACCGTAGTAGGGGCAGGTGCCGTAGGCGCTAGTTGTGCGGAGTACATCGCCATCAAAAATTTTGCATCTGAAGTCGTTTTATTGGACATTAAGGAAGGGTATGCCGAAGGCAAGGCCATGGACTTGATGCAGTGTGCGTCTTTGAACGGTTTCGATACCAAAATAACTGGCGTTACCAATGACTATTCCAAAACGGCGGGGAGCGATATTGCGGTAATCACATCGGGCATTCCACGTAAACCGGGAATGACACGGGAGGAATTGATAGGCATCAATGCGGGAATTGTCAAAACGGTATCCTCGAGCTTGATCGAGCACTCCCCGAACGTCATCATGATCGTGGTAAGCAATCCCATGGATACCATGACTTATCTGGTCCATAAAACGACCGATCTTCCAAAAAATCGGATCATTGGAATGGGCGGGGCCCTGGACAGCGCACGATTTAAATATCGGCTTGCAGAGGCTCTGGAAGCTCCTATTTCGGACGTGGACGGTATGGTCATCGGGGGCCATAGCGATAAGGGAATGGTGCCCCTTACCTCACATGCGACCCGCAATAGCATCAGGGTATCTGAATTTTTATCTGCGGACCGACTGCAACAAGTGGCCGATGACACCAAAGTCGGCGGTGCTACCTTGACGGGCCTATTGGGCACCAGTGCGTGGTACGCACCTGGGGCAGCTGTTTCTGGTTTGGTGCAGGCCATTGCCTGTGACCAGAAGAAAATGTTTCCTTGCTCCACCTTGCTGGAAGGGGAGTATGGTTTGGACGACATTTGCATCGGTGTACCGGTGATCCTGGGAAGGGAAGGTATTGAAAAGGTTGTGGATGTTCCCCTAAGCGATGCCGAAAAGGCAAAAATGCAGGAAAGCGCCGAGGGGGTTAAAAAGACCAACGGGCTATTGGAACTTTAAACCACCTCTTGATCTTGCAAACAGGGGATATCCCGTAATCGGGGCACGCCCCTTGGTTTTACAATAACTCGCAAATATATTGTCAAATCCTATGGGAATATCATATATTTGCACGCTGTTAGAAAAGGCATCCACATAATATACGTAAGTAATGCAAAACAAAGGACTTATAAAGCTTTTCGCCCTTTTGTTCGGGTTGGTGAGCATCTATCAATTATCCTACACCTTTATCGCCAATAAGGTGGAGAATGAGGCCGCTATCTTCGCTGAAAGCAGCATTGCCGATACCGAACCGGACTATATAGCCGAACGGGATGCCCTGGAGGCCAGATATCTGGATTCGATAGGAAGCAACACCATTCTCGGATATACCGATTACAACGAAGCCAAGAAAAGGGAGCTCAACAAGGGACTCGACCTCAAGGGAGGGATCAACGTGACCCTTCAAATTTCGGTTAAGGATATCCTGAAGGGTTTGGCCAACAATACCAAGAACCCGATTTTTAATAAGGCACTGGCCGATGCCGACACTGCGTCTAAAAATAGTGGTGACACCTATGTGGAATTGTTCTTTGAGGCCTTCGATAATATAAAAGGGGACACCAAATTGGCCACTCCGGATATTTTTTATACGCGAGGACTTGAAGGGGAGGTGAATTCGAACATGACCGATGATGAGGTAAAGCAGGTAATTCGGAGAAAGATCGACGAGTCGATAGTGTCCGCGTTCGAAGTACTTCGCGAGCGTATTGATGGCTTCGGGGTGACCCAGCCGAACATCCAAAGGGAAGGGACTTCCGGGCGGATTTTAGTGGAACTGCCGGGAGCAAGGGATATCACTAGGGCACAGGGCCTACTTTCCAGTACCGCACAATTGGAGTTCTGGGAGACTTACAAGCCAAACAATCCCGAATTGCAGGGCTTCTTTTTCCAGGCCAACGAGCGGTTGAAATCTTTGGTCGACACACCTAAGGAAGCTCCGGTCAAGGAAGCATCCGAGATCGATTCCCTGTTGTCAGATGTATCCCAGGATTCGTTGGATCTCGCAAGCCTGAGCAATCCGCTCTTTGATAAATTCCAATTGGGAGCCCCGAGCTACGCAGTGGGTATCGCCGCTATCAAGGATACGGCCGAGGTGGGATCGTATTTAAGAATGAAGGAAATACGAAGATTGTTGCCCGCCGATCTTCAATTTGTAAAATTTGTTTGGGAAAGACCCGCGGAAGACTCTGAGATCGTAGAGCTTTTTGCCCTGAAATCGAACCGGGAGAACATCCCAAGAATCAGTGGGGACGTGGTAAGTGATGCTCGCGACGATTTCGATATGGGAGGTAAACCGGCCGTTTCCATGACCATGAACACCAAAGGGGCCAAGGAATGGGAAAAGCTGACCGGGGATGCCTACAACAACCAAACCGGGATTGCCATTGTCCTTGACAACAAAGTATACACTGCACCCGGGGTATCCTCCGGGCCCATTTCCGGAGGGCGTTCCGAAATTACCGGAAACTTTACCGTCAACGAAACCAAGGACATTTCCAATGTACTGAGAGCGGGTAAACTACCTGCTTCCGCCGAGATCATCCAATCTGAAATCGTAGGCCCCTCTTTGGGTCAGGAAGCTATCGATAGCGGCTTTATGTCGTTCATGATCGCCATGTCCATTGTTTTGGTATGGATGGTGTTCTATTATGGAAAGGCCGGAATCTTTGCTGACATCGCTCTGCTTCTGAACATTCTGTTGATCTTTGGGGTGCTGACCAGTTTGAGCGCTGTGCTTACCTTACCCGGTATCGCAGGTATTGTATTGACCATTGGTATGTCTGTCGATGCGAACGTACTTATTTTTGAACGTATCAAGGAAGAACTGGCCAAAGGAAAAGGGAAATCCCAGGCGGTTGCCGATGGTTTCAGCAATGCACTGTCCTCTATTTTGGATGCCAACATTACCACGGGCCTGACGGCCATCATTCTTTTTGTATTCGGTTCCGGCCCCATTAAAGGGTTCGCGACCACCTTATTGATCGGGATTATCACCTCTTTGTTTACCGCTATTTTCATTACCAGGCTGTTGGTCGATTGGTACATCGGTGGGAAAGGACGACGTTTGGATTTCTCCACTCCCTTGACCAAAAACCTGTTTAGGAATATCAGTATCAGTTTCTTGAGCAAGCGAAAAATTGCCTATGTCCTTTCACTGATCTTGGTCGGTATCGGGCTGTTCTCCCTGATGACCACCGGGCTGCAGGAAGGGGTCGATTTTATCGGGGGACGTACCTATCAAATTCGTTTTGAAAAAGTGGTGAATCCTTCGGAAATAGCTTCAGAGCTCAATTCGGTATTCGGTAGCGGTACCCAGGTCAAAACTTTTGGCGAGGATAACCAAATCAAAGTGACCACCCCGTACAAGGTGGATGTGGAAGGTATTGAAGTCGACAACGAAATACAGGACAAGCTTTTTACTTCCCTGCAGAAACTTTTGCCCGACGGGATGGACAAGGCGGATTTTATCATGGGAGGTGGCGAGAGATCGATCGGAATTTTGCAATCGATTAAAGTGGGCCCGACCATAGCGGATGACATTAAGAACAATGCGTTTTTGGCCATTATCGGTTCCTTGGCCGTGGTCTTTCTGTACATTTTACTGCGCTTCCGCAGATGGCAGTTCTCCTTGGGCGCGGTTGTCGCGGTATTCCATGATGTCATGATCGTATTGGGTATATTCTCTCTTTTGGGGACCGTTATGCCTTTTAATATGGAGATCGACCAGGCCTTTATTGCGGCCATACTTACGGTAATTGGGTACTCCCTCAATGATACCGTGGTGGTCTTCGACCGGATCCGTGAGATTATAGGTGAAAAGGGATGGAAAGCGGGTGAAAACATCAATCTGGCCCTGAACAGTACATTGAGCCGAACCTTGAATACCTCACTGACCACCTTGGTGGTGCTTTTGGCCATATTCATATTTGGAGGGGAGTCCTTGCGGGGCTTCATGTTCGCCATGATCATTGGAATCATCGTAGGTACCTATTCCTCCCTGTTTATTGCCACACCGGTAATGTACGATACCTTGAAGAAAAAAGTTGTGGCCCCTGTGAAGGAAAAAGCAAAGGCCACTGCCTAGTAGAAAAGACTTTTTTATAACGGCTGACCGCTGGTCCTTGAACGTAGTTGAAGGGCAGCGGTTTTTTTATAGCTTGTTCCCTACGGAGCCTTCTGGGGACATTTCGAGCTGATAGATGAAATTGGGCTCCAGTCCGGGTTCCCTTCTATGGGAGACAAAAATAAGGGTGGTATCGCTTTCACGGGAAAATTTATTGACCAGACTTACGAACAACTGGGCGCTGGGATCATCGAGCCCTGCTGTGGGTTCGTCCAAAATCAATAGGACCGGATGCTTGATCATGGCGCGGATGCACATGATCAAACGTTTTTGTCCCATGCTCAGATCGTGGTAGAGTGCCTCCCTTAAATGCCACATGTCGATTAGCTGCAACCATTCCCTTGCCAAACGCGATTGGGCCTCGGTAGGCCTAAGATAGAGTCCGATGGAATCATTGAGCCCGCTGATGACCATGTGCTCCACGGAGTGGTAGCCCGTAAATTTGTCGGTCATCGAGGGGGTGAAATAACCCATTCTTTTTTTGATGTCCCAAACACTTTCCCCGCTGCCTTTCTTGCGACCGAAAATATAGAGTTCCTGACCGTATCCTTTGGGGTTTTCCCCTGTGATCATCGACAAGATGGTCGTTTTTCCACTTCCGTTCTTTCCCCGAAGTTCCCAGAACTCCCCTTTTTTTATCGTCCAGCAGATATTCTTCAATACTGGTTTTCCGAAGTAGGATACATTGACCTTCCTTAATTCCGCGAGCACCTCGCCCCCATAGTTTATTTTGTTCAAAGGGGCCGGAACACGATCTTTAAACCCAATGGGCCGCCAAAAGGTATCCCCGGTCGGATCTTCCAAAAAAACCAAGCTCTCCAAATCAAGTCGGGCATACGTATCGATGAACGGGAGTAGGTCGTCCCTACGACTGATGATCTGTACGATGGAAGTCGTTTCCGCTACTTGTCGAAGTTGCGTCTTCAGCTTTTCCTGTGAATCCGAATCCAAATTATCGAAAGGATTGTCCAATACGATAAAACCGGGGCTTCTTCCAAGAATATATTGCAACAAGGCTTTCTTTTGTTCCCCGCTCGACATGGTTTTCAAACTTTGAGCGGTATGCGAACTTAACGTTCTTTGCCCATGCCGTTCCTCTTCATCGATAAAGGCTTCCAGCGCCAATTTGGAGAAAAGCGAGCCCGATTGCCCGTGCAGTTCCTCAAAACCAAAAGGCGGGTTTTTTCCTAAAAGGAGTTCCAGAAACCCTTCCTTGTCCGAATGGTTATCTATAAAAATGGCCCAATGTTTTTTTCTCATGATCGAATCCTAAAAATATGAACCGGGTTGTTGTTGTAGGTTGTGGTCCGGTCCAACTGCATTCCGTTGTTCAAGGCCACTTTCTGGGAGGGTACGTTGCCAATATGGATGATCGAGACGAGTGATTCGGCCAATTGGTTGTGGAAGGCGAATTCCCGACACTTCACGGCCGCTTCTGTGGCAAAGCCCCGTTTCCAGAATGGAGGCAGCAAGGAATAGGCTATTTCGAGTTCTTTTTGGCCATCGACCTCTTGGACGAGCAGGCCACAGAGTCCGATCAGCTCCCCTGTACCTTTTAAGATCAATGCCTGTTTTCCACCCAGATGGTTCGAATAGCGATAAAAGGTTCGCTCGAAATCCTGTTCGCAGGCCGTCTCGGGGTCCTGGGGAAGGCCATTCCAAAACTCAGACGTCCTTTTGTCTTTATGAAAAGGGAGCCAGAGCTCAAAATCGGCCGGTACCAGCTTTCGGAAACGCAGGCGTTCGGTCTCTTCTCCATGAAGCAGAAAATCCACGGGCCTACAGCTTTTCAAAGATTACTTTGTCGCCCACTTCCAATCCCCATTGCTGTACAAGTCCCGCGTTCACCTCCAGAACATATTTTACCGGGACCTTCGAGGACAGGGTGGCCTCGTTGAACGGTTCCGCATTTTCCTGAAAACTGGCAATGGTCAGGTCGTCCTTGATGAAAATAAGATCCAACGGGAACTCGGTGTTCTTCATATAGAAATTGTGCATGCGCACAGTAGGGGAAACAAACAACATGCCCCGATTTTGGGCCATGCTTTTGCGATACATCAGTCCGGTTTCGGTTTCGTAAGCGGTTTCGGCGATTTCAATATCAAAGGTCGTTACCAAGCTATCGGTCTTTTGTTTGAAAACAGAAAGTTCCCCTTCTTTCGTGAAGACAATTGCCTCGGTTTTGATAATTTTTTTTGGTTCGTCCTTGCAGGACTGAAATGTCAAAATGCCAATAAAGAAAGAGGCGACTATTTTAAGTGATTTAATCATAACCATGGGTAAAATTCCAAAAATGCTTCGCCAAACCAGGACAAACGGGTCGGCATCCTCCAAATACGGTCTACTGTTTGATACGAACTGGTCTGAACATAAAATACAGCCCGATCAGAATAAACGGGATACTCAACCATTGTCCGGTAGAGAGCAATCCCAGGGTCTCTTCAAATCCGCCTTGGCTCTTTTTTACAAATTCCACAAAAAACCTGACCGTCCACAATAAGACCAGAAACAATCCGAAGAGGTAGCCCTGTTTACTTGGTTTGTCGGTTTTCCAATATAGGTAATACAAGAGGACAAACACAAAAATATAGCAAACACCTTCATAGAGTTGCGTGGGGTGCCTGTAGGGTATCTGCAAAAGGTATTCCGAAAATTGGGGATTATTTTCAATGGCGTCATAGGCGGCATTCACGGTCTGCTCCTTGGTAATGCCCAATGCTTTTGAGGGGTGCATGTCGTTGGAATCCCGTACAAATCGGGTGGCGAACAGGAAAGATTCATCGGTCACCTTCCCATTGATCTCCGAATTGAAAAAATTGCCCAGGCGCACAAAGAATGCCCCTATGGCCACCGGGATGACAATTCTATCGAGAATCCACAACATTTTGAATTCTTTGTGTTTTCTGGTGTACAAATACATTCCAATGATAATTCCTATGGCAGCTCCATGGCTGGCCAATCCCGTAAAACCGGTGAATTCATAGCCGTTGATAAACCCGAACAAACTGCCCTCGCTGCTTTCCCTTATGGGCAGCAGAATTTCCAACAAATGGTCTTTGTAATGTGATTTCCAGTCATAAAAGAAAACATGTCCCAAACGCGCGCCCAACATGGTGGCCACTACGGTGTAGATAAAAAGGGAATCCAGTTGCTCGATCGACTTTTTTTCATTTGCAAAAATACGCTTCATAATTACCCAGCCCACTGCAAATGCGGTAATCCAGAGTAGGTTGTAATATTTGATCTGCAAGGCCCCGATGGTGAAGAGTGTTTCGTTCGGGTTCCAGGTAATTCCTAATAAGTACATAAAGCGGGTTTTGAAGGGCTAAGATAAGAAAATAGATACTAGACCGCGGTGCTTTTGAAAAATAGAAACGATACCAATCGCAAATTCCAAATCCGCGATCCCCTACCTTGAATTTTCGTGTTCCGCGATTGGAATGGATGGCCTCAGGGCACAGGATCATATCCCTTTCCACCCCAGGGGTGACAACTGAAAATACGTTTGATGGCCAGCCATCCCCCTTTAAAAAGCCCGTGTTTTTTTAAGGCTTCCAAGGTGTATTGCGAACAAGTGGGGGAATATCGACACGTGGCCGGAGTGTATGGAGAAATAACCAATTGATAGCACCTGACCAAGAATACGAATGGGGCTATCAAGATTTTTTTCACCAAAGCCATTTTTGAAACAGTCTTTTGTTAGATAGTGTCCCGTTGTAATACGGGATGCGAACACCGACAAATGGATTTAGGAAACGCTAAAAGTAGTTCCCTCTTTTCCATCCTTCAATTGAATGCCCAAAGCGGCCAATTCGTCCCGTATCCTATCAGAGGTGGCGAAATCCTTGTTCGCCCTGGCTTCCATCCTAAACTGGATCAAAAGCTCAACCACTCCCGAAAGTTTGTCCGAGTTGCCGTTGCCCAGGCTTTGGCGCTCAAGCCCCAATACCTCGAATACAAAGGCGTTCATGGCCTGTTGCAATAATTCCTTGTCCCCAGGGGTGATGCTTTCCTTCCCTTCCTTGATCAGGTTGATGCGCTTGACCGCGTCGAAAAGGTTCGCGATCAAGATGGGCGTATTGAAATCGTCGTTCATGGCATCGTAGCCCAATTTCTTCCAGGTCTCCACATCAAAGTGACTTTGGGCCCCGGTTTCCAGATGGGCCAGAACTTCCAATGCTTCCATCAATCTGTGGTATCCCTTTTCCGAGGCCAATAGCGCCTCGTTGCTCAAATCCAAAATGCTGGTGTAATGGGCCTGCATCATGAAGAAGCGCACCACTGAGGGAGCAAAGGCCTTGCTCAATACGGTATTCTCTCCTGAAAAGATCTCCCCGGGCAGAATATTGTTCCCCGTTGATTTGGCCATTTTCTTTCCGTTCATGGTCAGCATATTGGCGTGCATCCAATATTTTACGGGCGAACGGCCATTACAGGCCTCTGCTTGGGCAATTTCACATTCATGGTGCGGAAATTTCAAGTCCATTCCCCCGCCGTGGATATCAAAGGTCTCCCCCAGATATTTGGTGCTCATGGCGGTACATTCCAAATGCCATCCGGGAAAACCATCGCCCCAAGGCGAGGGCCATCTCATGATATGTTGGGGTTCCGCCTTTTTCCACAGGGCAAAATCCTGCGGGCTTTTTTTCTCATCCTGGGCCGTAAGTTCGCGGGTATTCGCGATCATGTCCTTCAGCTTTCTACCGCTAAGTTTGCCATATTCGTTCGTCTCGTTGAATTTTGCCACATCAAAATACACGGAACCGTTAACTTCATACGCATAGCCCTTCTGGAGGATTTCCTTGATAATCTCCATTTGTTCAATGATATGGCCTGTAGCGGTGGGCTCTATACTGGGAGGTAGAAAGTTGAATTTTTCCAGGATGTTATGGAAATCCACTGTATAGCGCTGCACGACTTCCATGGGCTCCAGCTTTTCAAGACGTGCTTTTTTGGCAATCTTGTCCTCCCCGTCATCAGCGTCATCCACTAAATGTCCGGCATCTGTGATATTGCGCACATAGCGGACCTTGTAGCCCAAATGTTTGAAGTACCTAAAGATCATATCAAAGGACATAAACGTTCGGCAATTGCCCAAATGCACATTGCTGTAAACCGTCGGGCCGCAGACGTACATCCCCACATGTCCCTTGTTCAAGGGTTCAAAGATCTCTTTTTTGCCAGAAAGTGAATTGTAGATTTTTAGCGATTGGCTTTGGTACAATTGCATTGTAAAGGGAAAACGATTTAAAAATTGGTATCTAGGTTGAGGTAGTCCAGAAATTCGCGGCGTACCGATTCTTCCTTAAACTTGCCGCCATACTCCGCTGTAACGGTACTGCTGTCGATATCGCGGATACCACGGGAGTTGACACAAAGGTGTTTGGCATCGATCACACAGGCCACATCATCCGTCCCCAATACCTTTTGGAGTTCCCTGACGATTTGAATGTTCATGCGCTCCTGTACCTGGGGGCGTTTGGCAAAATAGTCAACAATGCGGTTCATTTTGGAGAGGCCCACTACGGTTCCGTTGGAAATATAGGCCACATGTGCCTTCCCGACTATCGGCAGCAAATGGTGTTCACAGGTAGAGTAGAGCGTGATGTTCTTCTCCACGAGCATTTCGCCGTACTTGTATTTGTTCTCGAACGTGGACGATTTTGGTTTCCGATCCGGATGAAGTCCCCCGAAAACCTCTTTTACGAACATCTTGGCAACCCTGTTCGGGGTTCCCTTTAAACTATCATCGTCAAGATCAAGTCCCAAAGTGAGCATCACTTCCCGGATGTTCTCCTGAATCCGTTCTATTTTTTCATTATCTGACAATACAAAAGCATCTTTGCGCAGAGGGGTGACCTCCGATGAAGAAACATGTTCGTTCCCCATCTCTTCAAAATGCTCTTCCAATGTACCTTTTATTTTCATACCCATCGAACTAAAACGAATGGCAAAGATATACATTATATGGCACTTTATGGCCCATTTGGCCCGTTACACAACATAAATTAGTGTTAAGCCGGGTGGCGGGTTATTTTTACAACTTCCAGAATTATGCCTACTTATGAACCGTTTTGGAACATGTGTTTTGCTGCTGTTTTTTCTAGGGATATATGCCTCCTGGGCCCAAATTTCCCCTGATTGTGGCAACGCGGTGCCCATATGCAACAATACTCCGGTCAATGGGGGTACCGCTGGCTTTGGATCCGACGATTTCGGCGGGGCTACACGAACGGGGTGTTTGGAGCAAACTCTTTCAGGGGCCATAGAGTCGAATTCGGCCTGGTACCGCTTTCGCACCGGGGCTTCGGGGCAGTTGGGTTTCAATATTGGTTTCGATGTTTCGGAAGATTGGGATTTTGCCCTCTACAAGGCAAGTGACTGCAACAATTTGGGAGATCCCGTACGGTGCAACTTTTTTGACAATAGCGATGGAAATTCCTTTTTGGGGGTGGGCCAGGATCCCACCGGCGATACCGAAAACTTTCAATATGAGGCCTGGTTGGATGTGGCGCCGGGGGAGGACTATTATCTACTGATCAACAACTTTAGCAACGCCAATTCGGGATTTTCAATACAGTTTTCAGGAAATATTTTTGTTACCAACCCGTATGACGCATTGGACTGTTCGATCATCAACAATCTTTTGGGCCCCCCAATTTCCGCATGCAATGGAGAAATTGTAACACTGGATGCTACCACGGCGAACGCCACCATCTATAATTGGTTCCGGGATACCGGGACAGGGTTTCAGACCGTTTCCGGAGAACACAACGCTACCCTGTCGGTCAGCGCATCGGCAGTGTATCGGGTGGAGGTGGTAAGTCCGACCGGTAACATCATCAGTGAGGCACAGGTGGCCTTTTCGGTGGTGCCGACCGCTTTTCCGACCACCGATGACGCTTCTTGCTCCGGCACGGATACCTATGACCTGTCACAGAAAGATGCCGAGGTCTTGGGTACGCAAGACCCCAATGCCTTCGTGGTAAGCTATCACAGCTCGCTCGGTGATGCCAATAACGGGGTGAACGTATTGCCCAAGCAACATCCCACACAAACGGGCGTGGAGATCATATTCGTTAGGGTGTCCTCCCTCGATAACCCAAATTGTTTTGACGTGTCGGAACAATTTCAACTGATCAACCTGGAAAGCCCGATCCTTGATTTTCCCTCGGAGGCCTTTCTCTGCGAGGACAACGGTTCGGTGTACATCGGTAGCCCATCGCCCCTGGTGAACCATACCTATAGCTGGGACACCGGGGAGACCACCGCTGGCATAACCGTTTACCAAACCGGTACATATACCTTGACGGCGACGCATTCCCAGGCGGGACTGAACTGTACCAGTACCCAGACGGTTACGGTTTCGAGCTCGAACCCACCCGTAATATCGGATATTGAAATCCACGATTTGCAAAAGAACAATACGGTGACCGTTATCATGGAGGATCAAGGTGATTTTGAGTATCAATTGGATACCGGTTCTTTTCAGGTACAAAACACCTTTGACAACGTATCTCCCGGAATGCACCGCCTTACCGTAAACGACCCCAATGGGTGTGGATCGGTATCAGAGGATATCGTAGTAGTAGGTTTTCCCAAGTTTTTCTCGCCCAATGGGGACAACAGGAACGAGACGTGGCATATTGAGGGAATCTCAAATTTGGAGCGGCCCGAAATCTTTATTTTCGATCGCTATGGAAAGTTGCTGCGACACATCGTGGCGGACGACATGATGGGTTGGGACGGAACCATGGGGGGAAAGCCATTGCCAGGGGCCGACTATTGGTTCAAACTCACGTATATCGATGCCAATGGCGAACGGGCCACGGCCAAATACATCAACAACCATTTTTCCCTGAAGCGGTAGATCTGGGGCCAATGATCTGGGCTACACTTGCATTTCATCGATTAACGGCTTAAAATTCGGTTGAAATATACTAAAACGGACATAAGCACAGTTATTATGTCAACCCTCGGTATGTTAATTAGCCCAAATTACCTATGAGATTACTTATAGCTGTTAGTTGTTTCGTGCTTTGCACCTTAGGGCTGCAGGCCCAAAACTCCCCAGATTGTAGGACCGCTATTCCCGTTTGTGCCGATGCTCCCATTATGGGGCTGTCCGATGGAATCGGCGATATCGATGATTTTGACCCAGCGGTCATTCTCAGAAGCGGTTGTTTGGAAAAGGGTAGCGTGGGCAATGCCAATATTGAAAACAATACCTCCTGGTTCGTGTTTCGGGCCGGTACGGGGGGGCAGGTCGGTTTTGATATTGAGGCGCTTCCAAGTATCGGAACCACCGTAACCGCGGAGTTTGATTTCGCCGTTTACGGACCCGATGTGGATTGCGCGGACATCAGCAATGGAACAGCCCAACCGATACGTTGTAACTATGAGGTGAACCAGACCCGGTTTACCGGGCTGGGTATCAATCCAGAGAACGGTCAGGTCGGAGAGCCTTCATTGACCCAAAACCTGAACACCTATGACGAATTTTTGGATGTGCAACCGGGGGAGATCTACTATATCTTGATCAATAATTTCAACACCAATTTCAACGGTGATCCAGAACCTTTCATGCTCACTTTTACGGGAAATTCAGTGGATGCGGATCAGGATACCGCATTGGACTGTACACTGAGGGATGAATTCCTTGGCCTCGACATTGTTGCCTGCGAGGGCGATCCCGATATTACCCTAAGTGCCCTGAACTCTCCTGCTGGTGCCGATATTGCCAGTGTTGCATGGACCGTGGATTACGATGATGATGGCACTATAGACGATACCTTGACCGGAACGGGTCCGTTTGGCGCCGAATTTGTAGTGACCAGCCCCAATTCGGGCCGTTATTTTGCCGAAATAACCACTACTACCGGAACCCCTCCGATTGTCGCCGATGTTGGGGGCATATTGATTACCTTTTACGGGATACCTGTTTTGGATCGGGTGGAGATTCTTGAAGATATTCTGGACGATCATACCCGAATGAACAATGTCGAAATTTTTGTGGTCGGTGATAGCGATTACGAATATGCCATAAATGGCGGTCCATTTCAGGATGACCCCGTCTTCAATAATATTCCCGTGGGCATCAATACGGTGGTCATCAACGATAAGAATGGTTGCGGAACCACGGAACCCCTGGAGTTTTTGGTAGCTGGATATCCAAAGTTCTTTACCCCGAACAACGATGGTATCAACGATGAATGGCTGGTCTATGGCATTGAAACGCTTACCGATCCCGTGGTATCCATATTTGATCGCTATGGGAAGTTATTAAAGCAACTGGCCCCAAATTCTGGAGGTTGGGACGGCACCTATAACGGCCGGCCATTGCCTTCCACCGACTACTGGTTCAAGCTCGATTTCTCAAGGGTCGAGGAAAATGTATTGATCGCGAGAACGATACAATCCCATTTTAGCCTAAAGCGATAAAAAAAGGCGGAAAAACTTCCCGCCCCATTTCATTGTCAGCTTTTAATATTCTTAGAAATTAAAAGTATACCCCAAGGTAACATTTGTGTTGATCCTATTGATATCGACCGGAGTGGTGACCCCTGTGTCGAAAAACTGTTCCGATACGTCGCGTTCGGTCCGGTTTACGGCAAGATCTAAACGGCTTCCTCCGAAATCATAGCCGAGCCCGGCCGAAATCCCGTGGAGGTCGCCAATGCTGTTTCCATCTTCATAAGGACTCTCCTCAAAGCGGTAACCGCCCCTCAGACTAAAATGCGCTATCCGATATTCCCCTCCGACACGAATCGAGGACACTGCCCCCAGTTGTGCGGATATGTCCGAGTTCACCACTGAAAAACTGGAGTCGTCCTCTGGTTTCAGCTTGGCCTGTGATAGGTCCTGGTACCCATAGTCAAAGCTCAATAGTCCGTTTTGCCCAAAAACAAGGGCCAAGCTTCCGGTAACCTTGGCGGGTGTTTTGACCGTATAGCTCTCGAAGACGTTCACAATGCCGAAATCGATAAAGCCGATATCGTTATCCGCCAAATCCGAATCGACGCGTTGCGATAGGTTGTCGGTGAGCCGGTACCAGGTAGGGGACTGATAACTGCCTCCCACGCGGACCACCTCGTTCAATTTTGCGATGGCACCCAGGCCGATGGAGATTCCGGAACCTTCCGTGCGAAGGTTGTTGTCAAAAATTGTGGATTGTATTTCAGAGTCCGTATCGTAACCGGTTTCCCTAAAAAAATCGACGCGGTCATACAATACATTGTGCACGTTGATGGAGGCTCCAATATTCAGTCGTTCCCTGTATTGTGAGCCGATGTTCAGGGTAAACCGGCTGTTGTAGCCCGATGCGACCCGACTTAATTGTTGATTTACACTGCTGTAGGTGGCATTTGGGGTATAAACCGTATTGTCATCTTCCAGGGCGGCAGGATCCAACACACCGCCATAATAGCCCAAAAAAGCTTGTTGGGCACCAAATCCCTGCTGAGCTCCAATGTCGAGATAGGCATCCTCCAAAAACTCACCATCCTGAAGCAGAATGTTGCCTAAGGGAAGTCCCTGTGCAAAACTGGAAAAATAGCTATCGATACCCTGGGTGCCGTTCCCGGACACCGAATATTGATTGTCAAAATTCTGGACCATATCATAATTGAACGCCAGGGCTACCCGGTTCCAATCCGAATTGTCGTTGGTACTGTTGAAGACGATGACCCCCCCAAACTGGTTGATGTCCACCGAATTGTCCAAAGTGCTCCGGGAACCATTGAAATAACGCGCTCCGTTGTCTTTGGAATAGTGTGACCCCGATACGGTGAAGAGTCCGTGATTGAATACGGCCGATCCCGCGGGATTGCTGTTGAGGGCGGACAAATCACCCCCGAGTGCACCAAAGGCTCCGGCCATTCCCTGGAAGCGGGCCGTTCCCTGTAGGTCTTCCGAACTGTACCGAAGTACATCGGAGATGTTCTGTGCGCTGGTGATCGCGCATGCCAATAACATGATGAAAACTGAAATCTTTTTCATTTCTTTTTTTTTAATGCAAGTTTTTGATTGAATTGGGCTTATTGCCTTCTGCCCGAGCTGCGGCTACTGCTACGACCCCCTGAGGACCTGGAACCACCTGATGAACTCCGGTAACTTCCACTGCTCCTGGAAGAGCTTCCCGAACTTCTGTAGCTGCGACTGCTTCTCGAAGAACTTCCCGAACTTCTGTAGTTGCTGCTTCTAGGTGTGGAGCTCCTATAGGACTGGTTGGTCCTTGAACTGGAACTTCGGTAGGCACGATTACCACTGGTGCGGTTGCCGGAACTGCGGTACGAAGAGGTACGCGGTGCTGTGCCCCTCGTTCGGTATCCTGTGGAGCCACTTCGATAGCCACTGCTACGGGGCGAGGTACTTCTATACGCTTGATTGCTCCTGGACGAGCTATTATAACGGGGTACTGCCCGTGTGCTCCTGCTGGTTCTATAGGCCCGGTTTTGATCGACCCCTACCGTCCTTCCGCTCGTACTGCCACTGCGGTAATTTCGTGAGCTTCTGACGGAACTTCTTAAAGTGCTGTTATTGTTTCTGGAAGAGGTTCGGTACCTTGATGCCGTGGTGCTGCCCCTTCGGGAGCTAAGGTTCGATCTCCCGCGCAGGGCATTTCTCGAATTCGTACCGGCCACGGTATTGCTACGGTAATAGCCTCTCCTTCCCCGGTTGTATGCATAACCTCTGTTGTTATAGCCGTATCTTCCATATCTTCCGTACCCGTAATATCCCGGGGTGTAGTACCAGGGGCTGTAATAACCGCCCCAACCATATCCATAACCAAATCCGCCCCATCCGCCATAATTCCAGCGGTTCCATCTCCATGGATTGTAAAAGCCCCAGCCATATCCATATCCACCCCATCCATAATAGCCGCCATATCCACCCCATCCCCAGGAGTTCCATAACCAAGGGGAGCCGAAGCCAAATCCGCCCCATCCCCAGCCATTGTCATAGATATTGATATTAACGCTGCTGGGGTTGTCCCCCCATCCGCCTTGGCCCGTATAATCGTTTTGGCCGCGATAGTAATCCGCCAATTGTCCTGTTTCCGTGCTATCGTTTTGCACCCCACTGGTATAGGAATCCACATCGGTGAAAATCTCGCTTTGCAAGATTTCATCGTATTGGTTCGCCTGCTGCCCAAAATAGTCCGCATAGGGATCCTCTTGCTGTTTTTGCACAGACTTGGGAGGTCTTTCGACGCTAACCTGCCTGTTGCCGCTGGTATAGATGCCATCATTGTCGTAGTAGGAGGCCTGCTGGTAGGAACCGCAGGAAGCTGCCAAGACCACGACAAGGCCAAGTAAGGCCATAGTGCGAATTCTTTGGAGGGGTGGGGATTGTATCATCGTTTCAAATTTATATTGTTGAACATAGTAAAAATACCTAGTTTTACCCAAATATTTCGTTAATAACCGCACAAGTTCTGTGCCAAACTAGAATAGATGGGTAAAAATTTGACCAAACGCACTGAGGATTATTCCAAATGGTACAATGAGTTGGTGGTAAAGGCGGATTTGGCCGAAAATTCGGGCGTTCGGGGCTGCATGGTCATCAAGCCCTATGGATTCGCCATCTGGGAGAAAATGCAGGCTGGGCTGGACAAGATGTTCAAGGAAACGGGGCACGAGAATGCCTATTTTCCCTTGTTCATTCCAAAGTCCTACCTGAGCAAGGAAGCAAGTCATGTCGAAGGTTTTGCCAAGGAATGCGCCGTGGTGACCCATTATCGGTTGAAAAATGATGAGGACGGAAAAGGTATCATCGTTGATCCCGAGGCGAAATTGGAGGAGGAGCTTATCGTTCGGCCCACCTCGGAGACCATTATTTGGGATACCTATAGAAGGTGGATACAATCGTATCGCGACCTCCCCCTTTTGATCAATCAATGGGCAAACGTGGTGCGATGGGAAATGCGGACGCGTTTGTTTCTTCGGACGACTGAGTTTCTATGGCAGGAGGGCCATACGGCCCACGCCACCGAAAAGGAAGCGGTGACGGAAGCAGAACTTATTCTGGACCTCTATGCCGACTTTGCCGAAAACCATATGGCGGTACCGGTGATCAAGGGAACAAAGACCGAAAGCGAGCGTTTCGCCGGGGCCCTGGACACCTATTGTATAGAGGCGCTGATGCAAGATGGCAAGGCCTTGCAGGCGGGGACCTCCCACTTTTTGGGACAGAATTTCGCTAAGGCCTTCGATGTGAAGTTTGCCAACAGGGAAGGCCGACAGGAGCATGTTTGGGCCACTTCCTGGGGAGTCTCAACACGTTTAATGGGGGCATTGATCATGACCCATGGCGATGACAACGGTTTGGTACTGCCTCCAAAATTGGCCCCGATCCAGGTGGTCATCGTACCCATTTACAAGGGGTTGGACCAACTGGACGCCATTTCCGAAATGGTAAACCCCTTGGTGCGGGAACTACGGCAGAAAGGCCTCTCCGTGAAATATGATGACCGGGATACCCACAAGCCGGGATTTAAGTTCAATGAATATGAGCTGAAAGGTGTCCCGGTCCGTATCGCAATTGGACAACGCGATTTGGAAAACGGCACTTTTGAGGTGGCCCGAAGGGATACTTTGGAAAAGGAAACGGTCGAGGAAGACGGGCTAGTTGCCAAAATTGAATTCTTGATGGAGGATATCCAAAAAAACATTTATAAGAAGGCGTTCGACTTTAGGAAAGAACATATCACCGAAGTGGATAGCTATGGGGAGTTCAAGGAGGTCTTGGAAAAAGATGGCGGTTTCCTCTCCGCGCATTGGGACGGGACCCATGCGACCGAAGAAAAGATCAAGGAGGAGACCAAGGCCACAATTCGCTGTATCCCGATCGATGCCAAGGAAGAGCCGGGGAGTTGCATGGTTACCGGAAAGCCATCCAAGTGCAGGGTACTCTTCGCAAAAGCCTACTGATTTGTTTTAATGGAGCATACCTCCAAAAAATAATAGCTAGCTGTTGTGGTAGTAAAAAATAATTGTATTTTTGCACCCGCCTGAATAGCATTAATTCTTTTTGTAAGTGTTGTTCGGGGCTGCCTTTGTGCAAGCAATGGCCCGTTCGTCTAGGGGTTAGGACGCCAGGTTTTCATCCTGGTAACAGGGGTTCGATTCCCCTACGGGCTACCAAGGAAATGCGAAGTTGGATGTGCGGATACGAAAGATTGCCCTTTCAAGATCCATAGATCCAATTCCCCATTTTCGTAATGGCCCGTTCGTCTAGGGGTTAGGACGCCAGGTTTTCATCCTGGTAACAGGGGTTCGATTCCCCTACGGGCTACAACAGGTTCGAAGCTGGAAGGGGCGGAAAGAATAAAAAATAATTAAGAAACAAAAGATGGCAAATCACAAGTCGGCATTAAAGAGAATTCGAAGAAACGAAGCGGTACGTTTGCGCAACAGGTACCAGCACAAAACCACCCGTAACGCAATCAAGAAACTGCGGTCCGAGGAGAAGAAAAAAGATGCTGAGGCCCTATTGCCAAGTGTGGTGAGCATGATCGATCGTTTGGCCAAGCGCAACATCATCCATGACAACAAGGCGGCAAACTTAAAGAGCAAACTGGCCAAGCACGTTGCTTCGCTGTAGGCCCGTCCTCTTATAAAATTCGAAAAATGCCCTTACGGTACCGTAAGGGCATTTTTATGCGATATTGTTTCTTGATACGGGCTAATTTAAAATTTTGGAGAGCTTTCCCTTCATTCTTAGAAAACCCACGATAAAAGAGCCATACATGACCATTATGGTCATATGGTGCAGTGTGCGAATGTGTAATTTGGCATACAGTTCCGTGTTCAAGAGTCCAATAAACATGATGATGGGATAGAAAGAATAAAACACCAGGATACCCGTACTTATCCAGAACATCAAATTTCTGTGGTTTGGGATCTTCTTTCCGGACTTCAACTCCATGAGATACCGTCCCGCGCAAGCCAACAGAACAATCGAACCGACCAAAATAGCGTAGTACTGCGGGTACAAAAGCATATCGTGAACAAGGGGGTTTATCAAACTGGCCACAAGAAAAAGGACCGCTCCATATTTTGGTAAGCTTTTGTTCACCGGTTTACGGAACGTCTTCCAGAACACATAACAGAAATAGAGGTAGAACACAATATCGAAAATATTGAAGATTATGGCGTTGTAATTCGAATATTGCGCTTTGTAAATGATCTGGAAACTCTCAAATTCATTGATCGAAAACCCCAAAACCTCACAGAGGAGGGCATAGGAAATCAGTATGGGCAGGTATTTTAAGACGGTGTCAAAATACAGGGGATACCTAAACACCGACAGCACCAACGCAATGGCATAAATGAGTATGAAATAGTAATTTTCTAAAAAAACAATCACCTGTCCGGGCCGTTATTGGGGTTTTGAAAATAAGAAAGCTACTTTTCGTTATACGGAGGGGGGACACCCCCACCGCGATTCATGGTAACACTTCTTCCAGCGAAGTACGGGGCGATCGGGGCATTGGGATGGGCAGGCGCAAAGTTGGATAAAAACGAGGCATACGACCGTTCCTCTTCAGAACCCAGCACTCCCACGTCTTCCGGATCGGCAGGTTTAAAACTATCGGTCAGCAAAGCGGCCCTTGGTTTTTCCGGGTTGGAATCATCGATATAGAACAGGTACTCCCTGTCGTTCTTATGGACGGTTGGTGAAAGCAGGATGGAATTTTGTCTGGGATGTACATAACCGGTACTGTCCGGATAGTTGGTAAAATACAGGCGCAATGTGGAGATGTCCACATTTGCCGCTTTGGCCTCCTGTTCAATATACGCGATGTACTGTTTAATGGTGGCGTAGTCATAATAGACAAACCGGCCCACATCAAATTTGGCCGGACCTTGGTCTGCCCGGGTATCCTTTTGTCCCTCTTTTTGTTCTTGTTGCAGTTTGTCGTCATACCCCCTTCCGCGGTTGATCGAGTCCTCATAGCGCTGGATCAAGGGAACCCTTCGCTTGCTGTAGTTGTCGTACTGCATTTTTGCCTGGCCTATGCCCACAATTTGTTCGGGAGGGTCCACAGGTTCCTTATGCGGCCGCTCCTTATCTTCATTGAACTTGCAACTGCCGAATCCTATGAGGATTGCTAAAATGAGGCATAGTTGTACGGACTTTTTTCCATAGTCTTTCATCGATTGGGTTTTTAAGGTTACAAAACAAGGACACTACTTCTGCGCAAAAGGGGGGAAGGAATCTGCGATTGCGGCATAAAGATATTTATTTTGGTATTACCTTCCCACTTATTGGGAAGAATTCCCAAAAACAAAAAACCCCAAATCCCCTGAGGTACCGGTACCTTGGGATTTGGGGTTCCTTAAATAGGAATTTGCCGTTTTAACGGCCTTTATTGACTCATGGTCATCAAAAACTCCTCGTTGTTCTTGGTCTGTTTAATTCGTTGTTCTATGAACTCCATGGCTTCCACCGGATTCATGTCGGCAAGGTACTTGCGCATGATCCACATACGTTGAATGGTACTTTCATCCAGAAGAAGATCGTCCCTACGCGTACTGGACGACGTAAGATCGATGGCCGGGAATATCCTTCGGTTGGAGATCTTGCGATCCAACTGCAGTTCCATGTTACCGGTTCCCTTGAATTCCTCAAAGATCACCTCATCCATCTTGGATCCCGTTTCGGTCAATGCCGTTGCAATGATGGATAGGGATCCCCCGTTTTCAATATTCCGGGCCGCACCGAAGAAACGTTTTGGTTTATGCAGGGCATTGGCGTCGACACCTCCACTAAGTACCTTGCCAGAGGCTGGTTGAACGGTGTTGTAGGCACGTGCCAAGCGAGTGATCGAATCCAACAGGATGACCACATCGTGTCCGCACTCCACCAAGCGTTTTGCCTTTTCCAGCACAATGTTCGCCACGCGTACATGTTCTACGGCCTCTTTGTCAAATGTGGACGCTACCACCTCGCCCCTGACATTCCGTTGCATATCGGTCACCTCTTCGGGACGTTCATCGATCAGCAGGATGATCTGGTACACCTCGGGGTGGTTGGCGGCAATGGCATTGGCAATATCCTTCAACAGCATGGTCTTACCTGTCTTGGGTTGCGAGACGATCATACCACGTTGTCCCTTTCCAATAGGGGAGAACAGGTCCATGACCCGGGTCGATATGCTGCTCTGTCGTTCGGCAATATTGAATTTTTCCTGGGGGAACAATGGTGTCAGGTGCTCAAAGGACACCCTGTCCCGAACGACCTGCGGATCGATACCGTTGATTTTGTTCACCTTGATCAACGGAAAATACTTTTCACCCTCTTTTGGGGGGCGCACATTCCCTAAAACGGTATCTCCCGTTTTTAAACCGAACAATCTGATCTGGGACTGCGAAACATAAATATCGTCCGGGGAGGATAAATAGTTGTAATCCGAGGAGCGCAGGAAGCCATATCCGTCCTGCATAATGTCGAGCACACCCTCGCTCTCAATAATACTGTCGAATTCAAACTCCGGCTCCTTATATCGGTTCTTTAGGTCCTTGTCAAAATTACTTTTATCGAAGTTGGGGTTTTTTTGGGGACGCTGTGGCTTGTTCTGGCTTTTGTGCTGGGACCCGTTTTTGTGCTGGTCCCGGCGGTTGGCATTGTTGTTTTGTTCCAATCTTTTATCCTCCACCTTTTCCGTCTTTTCCGTGCTGCCCTGGGTTCGCTCAGGAGCTCGCTCCGGGGTTGGTTGGGGAGTGCTCACCGGCGGATTGGGTTTGTCCTTCGCCACGCGTTCCCTTTTGGGTCTGGGACTGGGTCTTTTGTTGGTTTCGGCAGGGGCCACATCTGCCACTACCTTGGGATCGGAGGCCTGTAGATCCAAAATCTGATAGACCAGATCCAGTTTTTTAAGGGTTTTAAATTTGGGAACCTTTAATCCTGCCGCAATTTCCTGAAGTTCAGGTAGCTTTTTCGCTTTTAAATCTGAAATTTCAAACATTAAATGTTGTGTAAGTTATACTTGTCTTGAAAACCTTAAAGAAGTGTATTGTTATTTGGGTATTACTCGGGATCGATATCCCAGCGGGTAAGTGCTATCACTAATAACGTGACAATAATACAAATTATTTTCTACTTTAAATGCATATTTTTTAAAAAGACACGTATTTTTGCAGTCCAACTTCCAAGAATAGGGATAATGATCCAGAGAATACAGACCGTTTATCTAGTTGTGGTGATGCTGGTATCTCTGCTCTTGCCATTTTGGCTGGTGCTTTGGACAGATGAAAACGGGCTTGGAATTTATGCGAGGGACAGTACTGTAGTGGCTACCGCCTTTTATGTTGCCGCGGCGCTGGCCCTTGGCGCTATTTTTTTATACAAAAACCGAAAAAATCAATTTGTGCTGAACAGGTTGAACATGATATTGAATCTTATCTTACTAGGATTTTTCGTTTACCGGTCGCTAAGCTTATCCGGAGAAACTTCGGTTTCGGAGAAGGGTATTGGGATGCTGATTCCTGTATTTTCTATCGTTTTTTTGGTCCTGGCCAACAGGGCCATAAAGAAGGATGAAGATCTTGTAAAATCTGTGGACCGTTTGCGTTGAACCTAACATCTTAGTAGTATTAGTGCGTAGAAAACCCCGATGGAAGCATTGGGGTTTTTGCATTTTTGAACCGTATGGGGAGATTTACCGTTTTCCGAGTTCCACCACCTCAAGATTCTTAATGTCCGTTCCGTCAATGGTAAAGCGCAACATGGTGCGCACATGGTGAAAACCATGTTTTCCACAAGCGCCTGGGTTCATATGGAGTACACCCAATTTTTTGTCCCACATTACCTTAAGGATATGGGAGTGGCCACAGATAAACAGTTTTGGGGGATTGGTCTTTATCGCTTCCCTGGTCCGGCTATTGTATTTCGGGGGATATCCCCCGATATGGGTCATCAGTACGTCCACCCCTTCACAAAAAAAGCGGTCGTTCAGTGGAAACTCGGCCTGGGCAACGGCATCATCGATGTTTCCATAAACCGCCCTGACAGGCTTGAGTGCTTTTAGGGTGTCGATGACCTCGAGGTTACCAATATCCCCGGCATGCCAAATTTCATCCACCCGACGCGCATACTTTAAAATGGCATCATCGATATGGGAATGCGTATCGGAAAGAAGGAGGATGCGGGTCATATGGTATTTGGTGCTATGGGTTCAAGGAAGGGCAAAAAATCAAGTTTGACGCTTCTGGCTTCGTGTTTCCAACTTCCATATCTTTGCCCTTCACAAAACTAAGGGTTTCGATTGAGATATTTCGTCCAATTTTCATACCAGGGGCAACGCTACCACGGCTGGCAGAACCAACCCAATGCCCTTACGGTGCAGTCGGTCTTGGAAGACGGTTTTTCGAAATTGCTTCGTGCCCCGATTGCGCTGGTAGGGGCGGGACGTACGGATGCCGGAGTGCATGCCAGGCAAATGTATGCCCATTTTGATGCCGATGCCATTGAAAATTGCGCTGATTTGATATTCCGTTTGAATGCTTTTCTCCCGGAAGACATTGCGGTACAGGCCCTTTTCGAGGTGGCCGACGATGCGCATGCGCGCTTTCACGCCACGGAACGAAAGTACGAGTATTGGATCGTGCAGGAAAAGAATCCGTTTTGGTCTACAGGGGCACATTATATCAAACATCCCCTGGACATTGAAAAGATGAACGAAGCGGCGGCGATCTTGCTGGAGTACGAAGATTTTGAATGTTTCTCCAAATCGAATACGGACGTAAGGACCTATCGGTGCGATATCAAATCGACACTTTGGGAACGGAGGGGCGAACGTCTTATTTTTTCGATCACCGCGGATCGATTTTTACGGAACATGGTACGGGCGATCGTGGGTACCTTGCTCGATGTCGGATCCGGAAGGATGGAACCGGATCAGTTGCGACAGATCATTGCGGGCAAGGACAGGTCAAGGGCAGGTGCCTCCGTACCCGCAAAAGGATTATATTTGACAAGGGTATTGTATCCCGAAGATATACTAAATTAAATGGATAAAGGTTCAGGCAACGCTTTTGATTACAATTTGTTCAAAAGGCTTATGGCCCATACGAAACCGTATCGGGTCATTTTTTACACAGTGGCTTTGGCAGCAGTGCTATTGTCCGTTTTTGCGGTACTTACAGCGACCATAGCGGGCGATATTGTGAACGATGCCATCAAAAAGAACGACGCCGATAAGCTCTTGTACCTTACCCTGGCCATGTTGGGCGTTTTACTGGGCCAGGTAATCAGTCAACTCGGGTTCAATTACTACGCCAATTGGTTGGGGGAATCGGTCATAAAGGATGTCCGCATAGCGCTTTTCAAAAAGATGATCGGTTTCAGAATGCAGTATTTTGACAGTTCGTCCATTGGGGTGTTGGTTACCAGGGCAGTGGCCGATATGCAACGGATCGGCGAGATCTTCAGTCAGGGTTTTTTTGTGATTGTGGCCGATATGTTGAAAATGCTCACGGCGGCAGTGGTCATGCTGATCTTGAATTGGAAACTTGCCCTGTTGGTGTTCGCCCTGCTCCCTGTAATATTGTATGCGACCCGCCTGTTTCAAAAAGCAATGAAGATCGCGTTCACCGAGGTCCGGGCGGAAGTGGCCAACCTTAACTCCTTTGTACAGGAACGCATAGGCGGAATGAAGATCGTTCAACTGTTCACCCGAGAGAATATCGAAAAGGAGAATTTTAGAAAAATCAATGAAAAGCACAAAAACGCCTGGTTGAAGACCGTCTGGTACAACTCCATTTTCTTCCCTATCGCCGAAATCGTGAGTTCCATTGCCGTAGGACTGGTCGTGTATTTTGGGGTGTTGCAGAATTTACAGGTCCTAGAGAGGGAAAACGTGGGGGTAATCGTTTCCTTTTTGTTTCTGATCGAACTGTTGTTTCGGCCCCTCCGTCAAATTGCGGACAAGTTCAACACCTTACAAATGGGCATGGTGGCGGCCAATAGGGTATTTACAATTTTGGATACGGACAGCCAGATCGAGGATACCGGCAAAGTGGTCAAGGCGGAGGTGGAGGGCAGCATTGCCTTTTCCGATGTGCGTTTTGGGTATTTGGCCAATGAAGAAGTACTGCATGGTATCTCCTTCGATGTGCAGGTGGGTCAGACAGTGGCCATCGTCGGGGCAACAGGCGCCGGTAAATCGACCATTATCAACTTGCTCAGCCGCTTTTATGAAATCAATTCCGGGGCTATACTGATCGATGGAGTGGACATAAAGGACTTTACCCTGACCTCCCTGCGTTCCCACATTGCGGTCGTGCTCCAGGATGTTTTTCTGTTTGCCGATACCATTGCCAACAACATATCCCTGAAGGACCCATCGGTCACCTTGGAGGATATTGAAAAGGCCGCCAAGCAGATCGGGGTGCATGAATTTATCAACAGCCTTCCCGGCGGATATACTTATAATGTAAAGGAAAGGGGGACCATGCTTTCCAGTGGACAGCGCCAGTTGATCGCGTTTTTGAGGGCGTATGTGAGCAATCCCAGTATCTTGGTTCTGGATGAGGCCACCTCTTCAGTGGACACCTATTCGGAACAACTGATCCAAAGGGCCACGGAAAAGATTACCGAGGGCCGGACGTCCATTATTATCGCACATCGTTTGGCCACCATTAAGAAGGCCGATAAGATATTGGTCATGGACGCCGGTAGAATCGTTGAGACGGGCACCCATCAAACGCTGCTCAAAAAGGGGGGGTATTACAGTAACCTTTACGAGGCCCAGTTCCTGGCAGAAGAAGTGGCTTAGCCCCATGTCGGCATTTTTGGCCGGAACGCGCTCCAAGTGGGGCCCTGGTCCTCAAAAGATACCCTTTCCCAAGCCACGCATTCCAAAAAACCCGTGAAAAGGGTGCGGACCGTCGGAACGGGGTAGGAGAAGGGCCAACGGGACAGGGCTCGGTGGCTTCAATAAAAAATAAGAAAGGAAGGGCGTGGAGAAATCGATCCCTCACCCTCTTTCACAAGTATGCGCCCTTTTTTCAGGGGTTGGTGGAATTATATCAAGTCCTCTTTGATCATGGAAGCCAATTCTTCCATATCGCCGAACGGCACGAACTCCCCATTTCTAACATAGGATATGTCCCCGGTTTCCTCGCTTACGATCAGGGCAATGGCATCGGTCTTCTCGGTAATGCCCACTGCCGCCCGGTGCCGTAGCCCGAAGCGTAGGGGAATGTTCCGCTCGTTCGATACGGGAAGAATTACCCGGGTTGCCGTGATGTAGTTGTTCTCCACGACCGCAGCACCATCGTGTAAGGGACTGTTCTTGTAAAAAATACTTTCGATGATCGGTTGGGTGATCTCGATATACATTTTGTCTCCAGAGGATTTTACGAAATCGAGCGAATTACTGCGCGCGAACACAATAAGGGCACCCGTTTTGGTGGCACCCATTTTTTCACAAGCCCGTATCACGGCATCCACGTCCAAACTCGTTGTTAGCCCTTCCTGCCTAAGGAATTTGAAGTGTTTGATGAAGTTGCGCTTGTTCGCAAAATTAGTGGAACCGATCATGAGAAGAAATTTCCGGATTTCTTGTTGAAATACAATGATCAGGGCAATTAACCCGACCTGCATGAAAGCACCGACCATGCTGCTGATCATTTCCATACCGAGCAGTTCGGTAAGTTTCCAAAACCCCCATACAATAACGATACCAATGAAAATATTGATGGCGACCGAACCCCGTACCAGTTTATAGATGTAGTAGAGCAAAATGGCGACAAGGGTGATGTCGAGGACATCTGTAATTTTAAAGTCGATAAAATTCAAAAAATCCAATCCTTGCCGTTTTGGTAAATTTATGAAAAATAGGCGAACAATAACTGAATCATTCCCCCTGCTTCAAATGCCGCATCAGGGTAATGCACTCCATGGCCTCCTTAACATCATGGGCACGTAGAATATGGGCGCCATGGTCCAGTGCAAAGCTGTGCAGGGCCGTGGTGCCGTTGAGCGCGTCGTCCGCGTTGGAGTCCAGCGCTTTATAAATCATGGATTTTCGGCTTATCCCTACCAAAACGGGACGCCGTAAGGTGTGGAACAACTCCAGGTGGCGCAGCAGTTCATAATTTTGTCGCAAGGTCTTGGCGAAACCAAAACCGGGATCTATGATAATGTCGGACAGGCCCAATGCCGTGGCCTCCGCTATCCGTTTCGAAAAATAGGAAAGTATCTCGGTCAGCAGATTTTCATAGGTCGTATGTTGTTGCATGGTCCGGGGCGTGCCCCTCATATGCATTAGGGTATAGGGCACTTTGAAATGCGCTATGACGGGCAACATATTCTTGTCGGCCTGCCCGCCGGAAATATCATTGATCAAGGCGGCACCGGCTTCCAGACATTTTTTGGCGATGCCACTGCGAAAGGTATCAATGGACAATAGGATATCGGGAAACTTTTTGAGCAAAAGTTCCACAATGGGCAATATTCTGGCCAATTCTTCCTTTTCGGATACCGTTTCGGCCCCAGGGCGCGAACTGTAGGCGCCAAGGTCGATAAAAGTGGCCCCATCGGTCAACATTTTTTCCGCCTGGGGCAAAATGGATCTTTCATCCCTGTATTTTCCCCCGTCGAAGAAGGAATCGGGGGTGATATTGAGAATGCCCATAACACGGGGGGTGGAAAGATCGATAAGATTTCCTTTGCAATTGAGGGTCATATTTGGAAATGGATAATTTGACAAACCAAATTTAAAATGCGAATTTCGCAGCCGGACAAAAAAGTTTAAATGGCTCCGACCGTGGGCAATTCAATATTTTAAGCGAAATTTACGCAAATTATACCAGCTGGATTTTAAGCGGTATCAAAAAGATTCGATGCAGCATACCTCACAACAATATGACGTGGTGATCAGGACCTGTCGGGATCTGTACGAGAAGAAGATGAGGGACTACGGCAGTGCTTGGCGTATTTTAAGGCTTCCCTCGCTTACCGACCAGATCTTTATCAAGGCACAGCGTATCCGAAGTTTGCAGGAAAACCAGGTCAGGAAGGTGGATGAGGGCGAAACCTCGGAATTCATCGGCATCGTCAACTATTCCATTATGGCACTGATCCAATTGGAAAAAGGCGTTGTTGAACAGCCCGACCTTTCCGTTGACACGGCCCTCGCCTTGTTCGACAAACACGCGGCAGAAACCAAGGCCTTAATGGAAGATAAAAACCATGACTATGGCGAAGCGTGGCGCGATATGCGGGTAAGTTCCCTGACCGATTTGATCTTGCAAAAACTCTTGCGCGTAAAGCAGATCGAGGACAACCAGGGGAAGACCCTGGTGAGCGAGGGAATCGAGGCGAATTATCAGGACATGGTGAACTACGCGGTATTTGCACTGATTCATATGGGGGTAAAATCAAAAATAAAAAATCCAAATTCCTAGGTCTGGAATCTAATAGCTGTTACATGAAATGAAGTATATCGTAAACTTTTGTAGGGTTTTGGTTGGTGCCTTGTTCATCATCAGCGGTTTCATTAAGTTGAACGATCCGGTAGGTTTTTCCTTTAAATTGGAAGAATATTTTAGTTCGGGCGTATTGGACCTGCCCTTTTTCGAACCTTTCGCACTATATATTTCCGTATTTGTCGTGATTTTGGAAGTGCTCTTAGGGGTAATGCTATTGGTGGGCTTTCGGGTAAAATTTACCATATGGAGTCTATTGTTGATGATCCTGGGCTTCACCTTTCTTACTTGGTACTCGGCATATTTCAACAAGGTCACCGATTGTGGTTGTTTTGGGGACGCATTGAAATTAACGCCTTGGCAATCGTTTACCAAGGATGTGGTCTTGTTGGTGCTTATCCTGGTGCTATTTAAGGGGATGAAGCATATCAAGCCCATTGTGGGTTCCAGCCTCAAACGCATTATTACCTTGGTCGCCTTGGTGCTCTGTGCCCTTTATGCGAACCATGTATTGCGACATTTGCCGGTCATCGATTTTAGGCCTTATAAGATTGGGGCGAATATTGAGGATGGTATGACGGTTCCCGAAGGCGCTCCGAGGCCCATCCATGATTACGCCTGGAAGTTCAAGGTGGACGGAGAGGAGAAAATAATTGTTACCCAAGGGGATTATCCCACGGTGGATGGGGAATACATCGATGTAGAGACCACGGAAGTGCAGAAAGGTTACGAACCGCCCATTCATGACTTTACTATAGAACAAGATGGGACCGATTTTGCCCCTTCCCTATTGCAGGAACCCAAATTGGTCATGGTTATCGCCTACGACCTTCGAAAAACCCATAAGGATGTGTATTCCGAATTAAGGGATGTTGTCAATGCGGCCATCCAAAAAGGATATAAGGTTATCGGTATGTCGGCCTCCAATAACGAACAAAGTGCACAACTCATCAAGGACCACCAACTCAATTTTGGGTTTTATTTTACCGATGAGACCGCATTGAAGACCATTGTCCGTTCCAATCCGGGAGTTTTGGTCCTGGAGAAAGGAACAATAAAGCAGAAGGTACATTACAACGATTTGGACGAATTGGAGTTTGATTAGTTCGTGGTTCCGCCATCCAAACAATTAGATCCTAAGTTAGGAAACCGTTTAAGACTTGAAACAAAAAACCACCGAGAAAATGAGAAGCAAAATAGTTGCAGGAAACTGGAAAATGAACAAAACATTAACGGAAACGGAAGCCTTGCTGGCCGAACTTTCCGCAAAATTGCCCGATACCGACGCTATGGTCATGATAGCCCCTACCCATGTGAATTTGCCTGGAGCGGTAAGGAATTTGGTCCATTCGGCCATAGAGGTCATCGCCCAAAACATGCACTTTGCAGAAAGCGGTGCCTTTACGGGCGAGATTTCTGCCGATATGCTTTTGGATATAGGGGTGGAGACCGTAATCATTGGCCATTCCGAGCGACGGGCCTATTTCGGGGAGACCGATGGGCTTCTGGCAAAAAAGGTAAGCGCTGCCGTGGCCAAGGGCATGAAGGCCATGTTCTGTTTTGGTGAGGAATTGGAGGATCGTAAGTCGGGCAACCATTTCGCGGTGGTGGAAAGCCAGTTGAAAAATGCCCTGTTTTCTTTGGACGCCGCTGCTTGGGACAACATTGTATTGGCCTATGAGCCGGTGTGGGCCATCGGTACCGGTGAAACGGCATCACCGGAACAGGCACAGGAAATGCATGCCTTTATTCGCAAGACGATTGCCGAAGCGTACGATACAAGCGTGGCGGACGATGTTTCCATCCTGTACGGGGGCAGCGTCAAACCGGGTAACGCCGCGGAAATATTCTCCAAACCAGATGTCGATGGGGGACTGATCGGGGGCGCTTCCCTGGTCGCGGATGATTTTGTGGCCATCATCAAGGCCATTTGACCGAGATCAGCCGTACGAGGGTTCAACGCTTTTTGCGGTCAGACCATAGCAATATGCCCGATACTGTTTACATAGAATACACCTTTAAAATAAGACCGTGGCAACCCGTATGCGATATTTTGATCGCCGAATTGGGGGAAGTAGGTTTCGAGAGTTTCGTGGAAGGGGAAAATGAAATATTGGCCTATATCCAAAAAAAGGATTGGAGCCATGACATCCTGAACGGTATTGGGGCCCTTTCGAACCCATCGTGGGACATCTCCCATGAAATAAAGGAGATTGGACAGCAAAACTGGAATGCGGTATGGGAGGAAAATTTCGACCCCATTCAAATCGAGGACCAATGCGTGGTCAGGGCGCCTTTCCACGATACCCCGAAAGTGCGCTACGATATCGTCATCACCCCCAAAATGAGTTTCGGGACCGGTCACCATGAGACCACCCAAATGATGCTCCGACACATCTTGGAGACCGATTTCAAAGGGAAATCCGTTTTGGATATGGGCAGTGGTACCGGGGTGTTGGCCATATTGGCGGCCCTGAAGGGTGCCCGAACCGTTGATGCCATCGATATTGATCACTGGTGCTTTCTGAACGCCCAAGAGAATGCCGTGCGCAATAAGTGCGGCCACATTGCCGTGCGCGAAGGTGATGCAAGCTTGTTGAAAGACCAGGAATACGATCTTGTCCTGGCCAATATCAATCGCAACATCCTGCTGAACGATATCCCTACCTACGCCCGGTGTTTGACGGAAAATGGGAAGTTGTTCCTGAGCGGGTTCTACGAATCGGATATGGAATTGATCACGGAAAAATGTGGAGAGGTGGGCCTGGTCTTTGACAAAAAACTGCGAAAAAACGATTGGGTATCCGCTGCGTATCGTACTTTCCAAACCTAAAAAGAAAGATTAAAACCATGGGGATAGGAGAATGGGCAGCTTCCATCATAATGCCTACCATATCATTTTCCCCCGCTCCGGAAAACTGTTAAAAATACCTGAAATGGCACCTTTTTTCGTTTCTGTAGGTTATATTTAATTGGAAATAGGATATCGAACCGAAAAATTGATGTCTATGGGAACGAAAGAAAAACATCTTGAAGACCTGCTTTTGGAGGAAGAGACCGTAAAGCAGAGTGAGATTGTGCTCTTCAATGACGAGGTAAACACTTTTGACCATGTCATAGAAACCTTGATTGCGGTTTGCGAACACTCCCCGGAGCAGGCAGAACAATGTTCGCTCATTGTGCACTATAAGGGGAAATGTACCGTGAAAACGGGAGAGTACAACGATTTAAAACCGCGCTGCAGCCGATTGCTCCAGGCAGGATTGAGCGCGGAAATTGTCTAGGTCCGGGCGGCATATCCTATGCATGATGCTTTGCTTGGCGACGGCGCATTCGTTTGCCCAACAATCCACCGAACTTTTTTGGGAAGATAATTTTGATGGTGATGGCCTAAATGAATCCTATTGGAACCATGAATTGGGCGATGGCTGTCCCGACCTCTGCGGCTGGGGGAACAATGAACCACAGATCTACACCAAAACGAACCATACGGTAAAGGACGGATTCCTCAATATCAGGATCAAGAAAGAAGGGGGCGTTTATACGTCAGCCCGAATTACCACAAAGAAAAAGCTGGAGTTTCAGTACGGCAGGGTGGAGGTCCGGGCAAAGCTCCCGGTTGGAAAAGGAGTTTGGCCCGCCATTTGGATGTTGGGCTCCAATATATCCGAAGTAGGCTGGCCGCTATGTGGGGAAATCGATATCCTGGAGTATGTGGGCCGTGAGCCCCATATGGTCTTCAACTCGCTTCATACCAAGGATAGCCATGGCAATACCATCAATACCAGGAAAACCCGGATCAAGGATATCGAGGAAGGGTTTCATACGTATGCGGCCGATTGGACGGCGGAAAAGATCACATTTTATATCGATGGGGATTTGGTGTATACCTTTCAACCCAGCGAAAGAACGGAGGGCATATGGCCCTTCGATCAACCTTTTTACCTGATTTTGAATGTGGCCATTGGCGGTAATTTTGGCGGCCATGATATTGATGATACCGCCCTTCCCCAAGATTTTGTGATTGATTATATCAAAGTGTTCAAGAATTAGTGCCCAAACCTCCAGGGCGATGGGAGTCGCTGTCCGCTATATGGAAAAATCTCTTTTCTCCTGCTCTGCTCGATACGCCCCAAACCGATACCGTTCAGCAGTACCCCTTAAGGACAGCTTTCCATTTCTTGTACCCCTGAAAGGCATATCGTATAAGACTTCTGGGGGATAGGCATTTTTGTCATTTTTGTTTGTTACCTTTAGAAAGAGGGCATTACCCACCCAAAACCTACCAAAACCAAAAAGATGAAACCACCCGCTGCCGCAGTTAAATTGAACAAATCCTACACCATCCTTATTAGTCTTATAGTTGCCCTGGGCGGTTTTTTACTGGGTTTTGATAGTGCCGTTATATCGGGAGCGGTCAAGGGGATTACCATCCATTTTGAAATGACCAAGGCCATGGTGGGGTTCTCCGTAGGGTGCGTCATATTTGGTGCGATGGCGGGAAATCTGGCGGCGGGCCCCGTAGCGGACAAATTTGGAAGAAAAAATGTATTGATCCTGGTGGCTGCCCTTTTTGCCATTTCTGCGACCTGGTCGGCCTTGGCAACGGGGTATGCCGAATTCGTAATTGCAAGAATCCTAGGTGGTATCGGCGTGGGGGGAGCTATCTTGATCGCGCCCATTTATATTGCTGAAATTGCACCGCCAAAATTAAGGGGGAGCCTGGTTTCCTTCAATCAACTGAATATCGTATTGGGCATTTCGGTAGCGTACTTCTCCAACTATTTCCTTGTAAATATCGAAGGGGACAGTTGGCGTTGGATGCTGGGAGTGGAAGGCATTCCGGCCCTGGTCTATTTTTTTGGGCTATTGGCGGTTCCCAAGAGTCCCAGGTGGTTGATACAAAGACGGAACAATGTCGGGCAGGCCCATAAGACATTAATGAAAATTGGTGGAGAGGGGTATGCCGAAACAACGGTTGCGGAAATTCAACGCGGCCTTGCAAAAAAAGAGGAAAAGGGAAAACTCTCCGATATTTTTAAAAGCAAGTATGCTACCATAATGACCATTGCCCTGGGTATTGCCTTCTTTCAGCAAATAACGGGGATCAATGCAGTTTTCTATTACGCTCCGACAATCTTTGAACAAGCCGGCGGAAGTACCGATTCTTCCTTTTTACAGGCCATAGTGGTGGGTCTGACGAATTTGGTGTTCACTTTAGTGGCTATTTGGCTGATCGATCGGCTGGGGAGAAAACCATTGCTTCTGATCGGCACCACGTTCATGACCGTTGCCTTGTTGATGGCCACCTACGCATTCAACAATGCCACCTATGATTTTAACGATGCTACCCTGGCAAAGGTGGACGATGCAGGTATAAAGGCTTCGTTGACCGATCTGGAGGGAAGGTCCTTTGAAAGCCAGACCGCCCTATTTTCAGAAGTGAGAACCAAATTGGAACCAGAACAGTTTGTGGTTTTCGAGCGGGAGGAACTCAGTAATTTCATTCAGATCAACGCCACCCTGGTGCTTATTGCCATATTGCTCTATGTGGCATCCTTTGCGATTTCACTGGGACCGGTCATGTGGACCCTGATTTCGGAGGTGTTCCCAAGTAAGATCAAGGCAATTGCCATATCGGTAGTGGGTTTTTTCAACTCCTTGGTGAGCTATTCCGTAACACAGGTCTTTCCCTGGGAGCTATCGAGCCTGGGCCCCACAATGACCTTTGCCATTTATGCCCTGCTGTCGCTATGCGCCCTGCTGTTTGTGTACAAGTTTGTGATTGAAACCAAAGGAAAGACCTTGGAGGAAGTTGAGGAATTGTTAATCAGAAAATAAGCTGCATATGAAACGAATACTGTTTTTTCTTTGCTTGACCATACTTTTGTCATGCAAGGATAAACCTCCCAAAACCACCTTGGAAACCAATTCTGGGAATCCGAAAGGCCCTGCCAAGGTTACAATGGGACAAAATGGGGATAGGTACGAGCTGGTTGTAAATGGGGAACCCTTTTATATCAAAGGCGCAGGCCTGGAGTTTGGCGACGTTCCCTCCCTGGCCGCGCACAATGCCAATTCGTTTAGGACCTGGAGAACTGAAAATGGCCAAAAATCGGCAAAAGAGGTCTTGGACGAGGCGTACGAAAATGGCCTTATGGTAACCATGGGACTGGAAGTGGCCAGGGAACGCCATGGTTTTGACTATAACGATCCCCAAGCTGTGGAAGAACAGTTATTGGAGTTAAAACAGAAAGTATTGGCCCTTAAGGACCATCCCGCGCTATTGATATGGGGTATCGGCAACGAATTGAACCTGCACTATGAGAACCCGAAAGTGTGGGACGCGGTCAACGAAATCTCCCGGATGATACATGAGGTGGACCCGAACCACTTGACCACTACCAGCCTTGCAGGCCTCGCGCAGCGGGAAATATCCTATATCAAGGAGCGATGTCCCGATTTGGACATCCTCTCCGTGCAAATGTATGGAGACCTGCCACAGGTTCCCGGGCTTATCCGGAAATATGGGTGGGAAGGTCCTTATATGATCACAGAATGGGGGGCCACCGGGCATTGGGAAGTGCCCACTACGGATTGGGGCGCCCCAATTGAGCAGAACAGTACGGTAAAGGCAGCAAACTATTTGCGACGTTATGAAGCTGGAATTGCTTCGGATAGCACCCAGTGCATAGGCTCCTATGTTTTTCTGTGGGGCAACAAACAGGAAAGGACGCCTACCTGGTACGGCATCTTTTTGGAAGATGGCCAGGAAACCGAATCCGTGGACGTAATGCACTATATATGGAACGGACAATGGCCAAAGAACAGGACCCCCGAAATAAAGGATTATAGGCTGAACGGCAAAATTGCCAAGGACAACGTGTATTTGAAGCCGGGGGTACAGTATACCTCGACCATCACCATGTTGGATCATGAAAATGACACCCTGACCTATTCCTGGGAAATAATGCCGGAAAGTACGGACCTCAAAGATGGGGGCGATGCGGAAGAACGTCCCGCGGCCATTGAAGGTCTTATTGTCTCGCAAAAAGAGGGTTCTGTAACTTTCAAGGCACCTGAAAAAGGGGCATACCGGCTATTTGTGTACGTCAATGATGGAAACGATCACGCCGCAGCGGCCAACATCCCGTTTAAGGTCGAATGACGGAATGGATTCTTTCCACCAAATATCAATATCACATTGAATTTGAGAAGGTGATGGGGCTGCTTCAAAATTAATGGGGCAATTTGTCCTTCAGCAAGCCATAGGTAAAAGTCCCCAAGACCGCGGCGCCTATGACGATCAGCATACTGGTAACCCCGGTACCCACTAGGATATACATGGGCCCCGGGCAGGCTCCCGCCAGTGCCCAGCCCAATCCGAAAATGGTGCCACCTACAATATACCGGACAAACCCTCGATCTTTCGGTGGCAGATGGATTCGGCGACCTTCCGTGTTTTTTAGTTTGATTTTTTTCATGGCCCAAATGCCAAATGCCCCCAGCATCACGGCGGACCCAATGATTCCGTACATATGGAACGACTGGAATTTGAACATTTCAAAAATACGGTACCAGGAAACTGCCTCGGATTTTACCAAGACAATTCCGAAAAAGATACCGACCAGGAGGAATTTTACAAACTTCATATTAAAAAATTAATGGTAGTAAAAAATGGGTCATGAGCAACCCCCCGATAAAAAAACCGATGACCGCGATCAGGGAGGGCCATTGAAGATTGCTCAAACCGGTGATGGCATGGCCAGAGGTACATCCTCCGGCATATCGGGTACCAAAACCCACCAAAAATCCCGCTATGATCAAAATGGACAAGCCTTTTGTATTTAGGACGGCCTCCAGACCGTAAATTTCCGCGGGCATCAGGGAGGTCCCCGCATTTTGGAACCCCAGTGCCCCCAGGTCCGAAACAGTTTCCGGACTTAAGGCTATGACCGAATGGTCCGAAAGAAACCGAACCGCGATAAATCCGCCAATAATGGCACCCATGACCACTATAAGGTTCCACCGTTGGGCTTTCCAATCGAACTTAAAGAAATCGGCGAATTTACCCGCACCACCTAGGGCGCATAGGGTTCTGAGATTGGACGACATGCCAAAGGTCTTTCCGAAATAGACCAACAGAAAGAGCACAGAGGCGATCAAGGGGCCCGAAACGTACCACGGCCAGGGTTGCAGTATGGAGTCCATATTTTTTTTGCAAAGATAACCAGAATACCCATGGGGTTTTGTAATGTATGTTACATTCCGTCAAGGCAATTTGTTCCAGAACCGCACATCGAGTATACTTTAACGGTGGAGCGTAGGAATTCATGTACTTAAACTGAAAATATTACGTTTGATTCTCATGGGCTTCGGGATTCCCAGATTCCAAAAAAAGGTCCTATTGCTTAACCCAGGGGTACCATGAAAAAGGTTGCTACGGTAGTATTGCTTTTTCTGTATGCACAGCAGGGCATGGCCCAGCATGAATCCGCCATTTGGTATTTTGGAGACCATGCGGGCCTCGATTTTAATAGCGGCGCTCCCGTTGTGCTCGAAAACGGTGCCCTAAACACGGCGGAGGGCTGCGCAACTATGGCCGATTCCCGGGGAAATCTATTGTTCTATACCGATGGGGTAACGGTATGGGGCAACGATCACCTGCCCATGCCAAACGGAACGGACTTAAAAGGGCATTCCTCCAGTACCCAGTCCGCCATTATTGTCCCAGCGCCCAAAAATCCGGATAGCTACTATATTTTTACAACCTACTTCCAGGTACAGGGTGGACTGTACTATTCGGAGGTCGACCTAAGCCTCCATGGGGGCAGGGGCGATGTAACCAAAAAAAATGTATTGCTTCAAAATCCGGTTACCGAAAAAATTACGGCCGTAAAACATCAAAATGGAACCGATGTTTGGGTTATCGGCCATGACTGGGGCAACAATGTCTATAGGGCCTATTTGGTCACCGAATCGGGGGTGGTAAACAGTCCAGTGATCAGCGCTGTCGGTTTCAGTTTGGACTATGCCACCTCTGGAAACGATGTCTTCAAAAGCAGGGGGTATTTGAAAGCTTCCCCGGATGGCCGTAAACTTGCTGCCTGTCATTCGTTCGTAGGGATTGAACTTTTGGATTTTGATACCGGAACAGGAAAGGTTTCCGGCCCGGAAGTACTGATGCAATCCACTGGCAGCGACTTTTACGGATTGGAATTTTCACCCTATGCCGATATGCTCTATGCGTCCATAATCAACAAAGATATCTATCAATTCGACCTAAAGTCCAAGGATGTGGCCGCTTCCAAGTACGCCTTGAGCGTTCCCCCTCCCATGACCGGAGCGCTCCAATTGGCACTTGACGGTAAGATCTACGTGGCGGGATCTAAAAAACTGGCGGTTATCGAAAGCCCGGAAAAGCGAGGCATGGAATGCGGGTTTAGGCCCAATGTTATCGATTTGGGCACAGGACATAGCAATTATGGCCTTCCCCCGTTCATCACTTCTTATTTTAATTTAGGGATACAGGCGGAAGGTCTTTGCTTTGGGGACACCACCTTGTTTTCCATTGTGGCTACCGAACCCATCGACACCGCCGAATGGGATTTTGGGGACTCATATACCGCTTCTGGGGAAAACCCGGTGCATAGCTATGACACACCGGGAGATTATACGGTAAGCGTTACCGTGCAGATAGGGACAAAGATTAAAACGGAGACCAGGGATATCACCATCTATGAAAACCCAGCTGCTTTTGATGTTTCCCATGTGCGGTGCGATTCAGAGGGGACCGGTACGTATCGGATCGATCTTTCCGGGATGGACGACAAGATCCTGAACGGCCAGGATCCCACGCAGTTCCAGGTATCCTACTATCGGAATGAAGCAGATGCCTCCGCAGGCGAAAACGCCCTGGTAAAGGAAACCTATACAAACACCGCCACTCGGGAAACGCTGTTCGCCAGAGTGGAACATGTGGATTGGGAGCATTGTTTTGCGCTTTCCGAATTGGCCATTGTCATCAACCAGCTGCCCCGTCCAGTTTTGCAGGAGCGCTATTTTACCTGCCCCGACAGGCCGTATTTGGAGCTCGATGGGGGCGATTTTGAGAGCTGGTCCTGGCGGGACGGCGAAGAAAGGGTGATCGGTACCTCGCAGATTATGGAGTTTACCGCATTGGGCAACTATAGCCTTACGGTGACGATGGGACAAAATGGGACAAGTTGTGGGATAACAGTGTTCTTTGAGTTACTTCCCTCAGAAGTGCCCGAAGATTTTAGTGCCCAGGTAACGCATTTTTCGGAAGACCTTACCATAACGGTCCAAGTGGAGGGACAGCGACATTTTCAATACTCCATCGACGGGGAACATTTTCAAGAAGGAAATCAATTTCATGTCGATCCGGGCAAATACACCATTTTTGTTCGTGGGAAAGACGGATGCAGTACCCTCTCCAAGGAGGTCGTTGCCTTGGGCTACCGGAAATTTTTCACCCCCAACAACGATGGCATCAACGACCTTTGGAATATCGAGGGGGGAGAGTATTTTTCCGAATCCAGAGTCCTTATTTTTGATCGGTATGGGAAATTGTTGCGAAAGCTCACTACAAATGACAAAGGATGGGACGGCACGTATCAGGGCCTGGAAATGCCTTCTTCTGACTACTGGTTTCGTTTTGAGGACATGGAAGGCTCCGTGTTTAATGCCCATTTTTCCCTAAAGCGATGACCAACAGGAGAAATGTGGTTCCGGAAGCAATGGTACGAACTAGGTTCAAATGCTTCCATTTGAACCCTAACACATTTCGAAGGGTCCGGGCATGCTCCGTGGGGATGGAGTCCTGATCGACATTTTCGAACATATTGTTCAGCGGAATAGTGCCCCAAACCAAAATGATCGTTCCCGTTTTCATACCGTTTGTTCAATAGGACAATCCAGGAGTTTGATGCAAATAGCGTAGATCGCCCACCTGATTCAGGATAAAATGGGCAACATCGGCCCTCGATATCTTGAGTTTGACCGATTTGTCACCCGGGCCGAAACCATGCAAGTAACGCGTCGTCCGCTCCCCGTTGGTAAAAGAGCCCGGACGTACTATGGTCCAATTGAGCCCACTGTTCCTGACGTACCGCTCCTGTAGCTCATGATCCAAAAAGACCTGCTTCAAGAACCATCCGAACATGATATGCTTCCAAAAAAAGTTGAGGTTGCCGTTGCTCTCACCGGCACCAAGGGTGCTTTGGCAGATCAAGCGTTCAACACCATTTGTTTTCATGGCCGCGAGGACGTTCCTTGTCCCTTCGGACCGAACAACGCTGTTTCTGCTTTTACCAGATCCCAGGGCGATTATGACGACCTCCTGGCCCTTGACCGCGGCATGGACATCGGTTGGGTTGAATACATCGCCCTGGACGGTTTTCAGAAGGGGGTGCGCAAACTGGGCCAGCTTTGAGGCATCCCTGCAAAAGGCCGTTACCTGATGTCCCTTTTCCAGAGACTGTTCAATGAGGTGTTTTCCTATGGTCCCAGTGGAACCGAATACGATTACTTTCATGTTTTTTTGTTTAAAAGTGATGGGGCAAATGTAGGGGCCGGTTTTTCAAAAAAATTGGACAAAACCGGCAAAATTGGACTGTCGGGACCATCTGTCCCCCGGTCCCTATCCCTTGTACCGGAATTTAGCCTTGCCGATCGATCGTTGCTTTTTTGATTTTTACCGTGCCGGGAAGGACCAAAAAATACCTATCTTAATTTGAAACCGGTTTTCAGTAATCGTAGTCCAATCTAGTAGAAACCAAAATCCGACAAATATGTATGCTTACTTTGTTATTATCGCAATCTGCCTAACCGTGTTCGGCACGATCTATACCTTTTTTACCTACCGCAACAAAGAGCGGATGGCACTGGTCGAATCTGGCATGGATATAGAGTATTTCAGGAAAACAGTGGGCCGTCAAAATTTCTTTTTGCTGAGTCTTGGTCTCGTGTTTATTGGTTTTTCAATAGGGGTCTTCAGCGGATTCTTTTTTGAGAAATACCTTCTGGAAAATTACAATCCCAACACCTATCGCAATTATCCACAGGCGTATATCTGCATGATAGCGTTCTTCATGGGTGCGGCCATGCTGGTTGCTTTTTTTGTAAACAAGAGGCTCAAAAGGAGAAGTGCATAAAAAAACCGAGCCGCTGGGAATGGATGAATCCAACAATTTAGAAGAGACCATTATCGATAGGGCGATCGATGGTGATGAAAACGCCTATCGGTATTTGTTGGAAAAGTACAAAAGCTTCGCATATACCGTGGCCTTTCGTATCGTGAAGAACGGGGAAGACGCCGAGGAAGTAGTACAGGATGCTTTTGTCAAAGCGTTTAAAAATATGCGCAAATTCAGTAGATCCGTAAAGTTTTCCACTTGGCTGTACAGAATAGTCTATAATACCTCGCTGACAAGTTTGAGGGGCCGTAGGATAATTTTGGATTCCTTGGAGGAACCGGAAAGTTACGAACTTGAAATACACGATGACTATGCCAACGGTTTTGAGAAACTTATCAGAAAAGATAAAATAACATACTTGAACAGGGCCATTTCCAACCTTTCTGAAGTGGAGAGCCTTGTGGTGACCTTGTATTACACCAATGAATGCTCAATAGTTGAAATAGGACAGATTACGGGCTGGAACACTTCAACCATTAAGACGCGATTGTACAGGGCGAGACAAAATCTATATACGGCATTGCACCATTTATTGAAACATGAACTAAATGAACTGAAATGAAAAAGTTGAATTTTGACAACAGGGAAGACGGGGACGATACGGATTTGATAGCCTTGTTGAAGGGGTCTACGGCCAAAAGCCCCTCCGACCGTTTCGTCGAGGACACGATGCAAAAATTCCTTGCGAGCGGAATGACCGACGCCAAGGCGCACAAGCCGATAGTGTTTCCCCTTTACATCATGGGCGTTCTTGGAGCCTTTCTGGTGATACCTTCGATTTTGGAACTTGATTTGGGGAGCTCCTTTTCCATTCCGTCCACGGAAATTTTCGGCTACCTGAAGAGCAAATCAACGGATATGGATTCCTGGTACATAACGTCCCCTGTGCTTCTGATGCTGGCCACAGGATTGGTGACCTTGGCGGAAACAAGGTTCAAATGACATCAAAACCCGGCTTCCGGACAAACAAGTACCCACTTAAAAAATGATATATGAAAATACTTTCAATGGTACCAAAAAAACTTCTTGCACCGACCTTGCTTGTGCTCACCACTTGGTTGTTGAGCTTTGATACATTCCGTTTCACAGGTATCATCCGACACGACGTCCCAATTGAAAAATATCGGGAGATGGCAAGCTTGCCCGAATTTGATTGTGTCGGAAGATATTCCATTTCCGAAACCGATAGTAGCTATGCGGGTGGCGTTCTAATAGCTCCTAAATGGGTCCTGACGGCATCGCACTTTGTCCAAGATTCTTCCGTTTGGAGTTTCGGAAACGTGCTTTACAAGTCGAGCAGGATCGTAATGCATCCCAAGCTAAAACAGCTTCCCGCATCAAGAAAAAAGCAGTGGGATGGTTGGGATCTGGCCTTGGTTGAACTTGAGAAATCCGTGGCCCATATAAAACCCGCCGTTCGATATCGGGGAAGGTCCGAATTGGGACGGAAGGTTTTTAAAATCGGCTATGGTTATATCGGAAATGGGCTGGTTGGGCAACTGTCCCCGGTGCGGCAGGAACGTCTTGGTGGAAACAATGTCATTGATTCCATAGGCGGCCTTATTGAGGGTATCCGACTTGGGGAAGATGTTCTGGTGTCCGATTTCGATGGGCCCCATACCACGGAATTCAACCAATGTGGGTCATCGATTCCCTTGGACTACGAAATAGGAGGTTCAAAGGGAGATAGTGGAGGAGGTGTTTTCATAGAACATAACGGAGAAATGCAGCTGGTGGGCATTGTTTCCGGAGCGATCAACCGAGAGTTGGGGTATGGGTCGGTCATGTTGTTCGCCCGGGTTTCGTCTGCCAATGAATGGATAGACTCGGTCGTTGACTGAACACCGTACTTTTTTGAACACTCTTATTGATGGATTGTCGATACCTTTTGCCCCCATGACCATCGGACAATAGGGAAAACCCAAAGGCCGATCATGGGTTCGAAAGTTGCCGAAGATAGTAGGAGGGCGTCTGCCCGGTATAACTTTTAAACGTTCTGATAAAATGCGATTGATCGGCAAAGCCGCTGTCCAGGCCAATGTCCAGAAGCGAATTGTAGCTTGATCGGGTGAGTTTGTTAATGGAGCTTTGAAACTGGATGATCTTGGCAAACTGCTTTGGGGTCAGACCCACATGGGTCACGAAATTCCGCTCGAAAGTACGTTCCGTCATATAAATTTGCTCCAAGATGTCTTTGATCCGAATTTGGCCATGATGGTCAAGAATGATGGAAATGGCTTTTTCAATTTTGTCGTTTTCCGATACTTTGTGGCATTGGATCAACTGCCGCATGAGGTCCGAAATGATGCTGATCTGTTCTTTCAGGCCGTTCGATCGGATGAGCCGCACCCTGAAATCCTCCATGGCAATGTAATCCACTTGCAACAGGTCGAAGCAATCGTCGTTCAGCTCTTTGGGGTCGATATTGATCAGATATTTCGATGCAAACGGATACAATTGCACGACCACATAGCGATGTGCCCCCCTTACATCCAGGGATATGGGGTCCAGGGTCTGCCCATACAGGAACAATTCGGATAATTTTTTGTTCTTGGGAAGCAGGTAGAAACCATTTTGGGCCTGCTGGAACATGATTCCTGGATAACCGTCGGCATACAAGGGGATGTTGGTATGCGAATCACTGTCCGTATTTTCACCGGTCATAATGCAATTGACATAGGGTGCTAGGTCATCCGTTAAAAGGTAGTCCGATGCGATCACGGTATTATTTTACTTTGTGGCCGGCCCAAGGAGACAAAGTGATGTGCCAGGGAAACAAATATAAGGATATCGCCCGGGAAATACACCTTTCGAACATTCGGCCCGTAAAACGGATGGCCTCCTGGCCCCCTACCCATTTATACCCTTTGTTTTGGAGGTGAATGTCATCCTAAATACGTACCTTAACAACACTGAATAGCAGATTATTTCATCGAACAACAGCCAGCCCTTGGAAAACCTCAAGAATAAAATTTTATCCTATACGGCCGTCGATCCGGCCGATTTGACATATTTGTTCCAGTTCTATAGGAAGGTACAATTGAAAAAAGGGGAATCCTTGATCCGTCCCGGGGAACAGGTAAACAGCTTTTACTACCTGGATACCGGATGCGTGAATTATTATAAAGTGGAGGAAGGCGAGATCAAAGTGCTCGAGTTTTATACAGAGGACGTATTTTTCACAGATCTGTATGCCTACGTTTTGGACAAACCGGCGGCTTCTTTTTTGGAGGCTACCGAGAATTCCACGGTGTACGCGATCGATAAGATGGATGTTGAACATGTTTTTCGAAAGTCCCACCAGTTGGAACGATTTGGACGCTTGTCGATGCAGGATGCTTTTATAAGGACCTTTACCCGGGTGGAACGACTCAACAACCGGACGTATGAAGAGCGGTATGTGCGCCTATTGGAAAAGCGACCGGGACTCATTCAACGGGTACCGCAATACCTTATCGCCTCCTATTTGGGCCTTACACCGGTAGGATTGTCCAAGATCAGGAAACGGTTGGTCAAGAGTTGATTTGAAACCCAGGAGGTTCCAGAACGCCATCTTTATTAAACCAGTTTAATGGCAGGTACCCGCAATAAGCCTTATTTTTAGAAAACCTAAACCAAAATGCGATTCGCCATGGCAAATGAGTATGTGGACCTGCAGACCCTAAAATTTTTATTGTACAACGTACACGACCTTCAAAGTGTATTGGATCAGCCCCGTTATGCGGACTATGACCAGGAATCAGTGATGCTTTTTTTGAATGCGGCCAAAGACTTTTCCGATAAGGAATTGTTCCCGTTTTTCAGGGAAATGGATGCACGGCCTGCGCATTTTAAGGATGGGGAGATCATTGTACACCCCCAGGTCCTGAACTATATGAAGAAGGGAGGGGAAATGGGCCTCATTGCCGCCTTGTTCGATTATGCTGTGGGCGGCTTGCAGATGCCGAACATCGTGGTGCATGCCGCGGCCTATATCCAGGAAACGGCCAACAACCACCTACCGGGGTACATCGGGCTGACCCTGGGGGCGGCGGAACTCATCGTGCACTTTGCCGACAAGGAATTGAGCGATACCTTCCTGCCAAAAATGCTGACCGGTGACTGGGGCGGCACCATGTGCCTTACCGAACCGCAAGCGGGCAGTTCCCTCTCGGATATTGTGACAGCGGCAACTCCCGATGGGGACAGCTATAAGATCTCCGGACAAAAAATATTTATATCGGCAGGCGACTACCAGGGGGTCCAAAATGTGGTCCATTTGGTATTGGCGCGTATCAAAGGGGCCCCGGCCGGAACCAAGGGAATATCACTTTTCGTTGTGCCCAAGAACAGACCGTCTTCCAATGGCGGACTGGAGCCCAATGATGTGAACACTTTGGGCGACTTTGAAAAAATGGGCCAAAAAGGCTACTGTACCACGCATCTTTCCTTCGGGGATAAGGACGATTGTAGGGGATGGTTGGTAGGGGAAGCCAATCAAGGGCTAAAATATATGTTCATGATGATGAACGGTGCGCGTATTGGCGTGGGGCGGGGAGCTGCGGCCATAACGATGGCCGCTTACCAGGCCTCCTTGGCCTACGCGAAAGAAAGGCCCCAGGGCCGCAGCTTGACACGTATGGGCAAGAAGGATGTTACCCAGGAACAGACCTTGATCATCAATCACCCCGATGTCAAAAGAATGTTGTTGTTCCAGAAAGTAGTGGCCGAAGGAGCCTTGAGTTTGGTGTTGCTCTCGGCCAGGTACCAGGATCTTTCAATAACACATCCCGACCCCGCAGAAAGGGAAAAATACCAGCTGTTGTTGGAAATGCTGACGCCAATAGCCAAGACATATCCCTCAGAAATGGGAGCGGCTTCCGTAAGCAATGGTCTCCAGGTACTCGGGGGGTATGGATTTTGTACCGATTTTGTCCTGCAACAGTACCATAGGGACATCCGTATTTTTCCGATATATGAGGGAACCACGGGAATCCAGTCACTGGACCTCCTGGGAAGAAAGGTCACCATGGACAATGGTAAGGCCCTGCAATTGTTGTCAGCTGAGATCCTGGGTACGATAAAGGAAGCTTCCGGACATGAAGCACTGGTGCCTTATTCCAAAAAGCTGGGCACCAAATTGGGGCTGGCCCAGGAGGTGTTGCAGTTTTTGCTGGAATTCGCCAAAAAAGGGGATTATGAACGTTTCCTATCGGATGCTACCGTATTTATGGAGTTTTTCGGGAATATTGTCGTCGGTTGGTTATGGCTCGATATGGCCACCAAGGCACAAAATGCATTGGTATCGGACGACCAGCACCATACCCCGGATTTTTATGCCGGTAAGGTACAGGCGATGAAGTTCTATTTTAAGTACGAGCTTCCAAAGACGGGCGCGTTGGCCGAGGTTTTAATGGATAAAGAAGTGTTGACCGTGGCGACGGATACCAAAATTTTCGCATGACTGTAAGAATGAAAAAGCAGAACCTGCGTATATATCGAACGAATTAAGACAGTTTATGGGTGATATAAGATCAAAATTTGACCTGAGCGGCAAAGTGGCCATTGTAACCGGATCGAGCAAGGGCATTGGAAAGTCCATAGCCCAAGGCCTGGCTGAGAACGGTGCCAAGGTGGTGGTGAGCAGCCGAAAACAGGAGGCTGTGGATGCAGTGGCCGAAGAATTTAAGGCCTCCGGTCTTGAAGCGGTGGGGATACAATGCCACATCGGGGATTCGGAACAGCGAAAGGCCCTTGTTTCGAAAACGATGGAACAATACGGCAGCATCGATATCCTGGTGAACAATGCGGCCATAAACCCCTATTACGGCCCTATGGAAGGTTCGGATGAGGTGGTCTTCGACAAAATTATGGATGTGAACGTGAAGGCCCCCTGGATACTGTCGAACCTGGTCCTCGAACCCATGAAAGCCCAAGGTGGGGGTAGTATTATCAACATCGCCTCTGTCGAGGGTTTGCGGCCCGGTTTTGGCCTGGGGCTCTATAGCGCCACCAAGGCGGCCTTGGTCATGTTGACAAAAAATCAGGCCAAGGAGTGGGGACGGTACGGCGTACGTGCCAATGTGCTGTGCCCGGGACTGATCAAGACCAAGTTCAGCGAGGGTTTATGGGCAGATGAAAAATTGGTGGCAGGCCTGACAAAAGCGCTGCCCCTTGGACGCATTGCCGCACCGGATGAAATGGCCGGGGTGGTCATGCTGCTGGCGTCGGATGCGGGATCGTATATGACCGGAGGGGTATATACGGCAGATGGCGGCTATATGATCTCCGGCTAGTTATTGACAAGTTAAAGCGCGATACCATGAATTTTGAATACAGCGAAAAATCCCTTGCCCTGCAAAAAAAGCTAAAGCTTTTTATGGCGACGCATATCCTTCCCGTACAGGAGGAAGTGGAGGCGTTTCATAAAGATCCGGCCAATGCCTGGAAGAAATGGCCGGGCCTCGAAGCCTTAAAGGTTAAGGCCAGGGAAGCAGGGTTGTGGAATTTGTTTTTGCCCAAGGGTTACGGCGACCTAAGTCCCGGGTTGACCAATTTGGAATATGCGCCGCTGGCCGAGATCATGGGAAGAATCCTCTGGTCTTCCGAGGTTTTCAATTGCAGTCCGCCCGATACCGGGAATATGGAGGTATTGGCCAAATACGGGACCGCAGAACAGCAGGAACGATGGCTGCGGCCACTAATGGACGGTGCCATACGATCGGCCTTTTTAATGACCGAACCCGAAGTGGCTTCCTCCGATGCCACCAACATCGAAACGGCCATTGTGGCCGATGGGGACGATTATGTGGTTACGGGCAGAAAGTGGTGGTCCTCCGGAGCGATGGACCCCCACTGTAAGATTGCCATCGTCATGGGTAAGACCGATTTCAATGCTTCCCGACATTTGCAACAGAGCATGGTCTTGGTCCCGCTCGATACCCCGGGGCTGCAAATTGTACGACCCCTGAGTGTTTTTGGATATAACGATTCCCCGGAAGGGCATGCCGAAATTATTTTGGACAAGGTTCGGGTACCCAAGGAAAACCTATTGCTGGGGGAAGGAAAGGGATTCGAGATTGCCCAGGGCCGTTTGGGACCGGGAAGGATACACCACTGCATGCGCCTGATCGGAATGGCCCAGCGTTCCCTGGAACTCATGTCGCAAAGGGCCGCTGTTCGAAGTCCGTTTGGAAGAACCCTGGATACCTACAGTAGCGTCCGCCAGGATATCGGGAATTCGCGTTGTGAGATCGAACAAACACGGCTCCTGGTACTTTCCGCGGCGGATAAAATGGACAAAGTGGGTAACAAGGAGGCCAAAGACCTAATAGCCATGATTAAGATCGTGGCACCCAATATGGCCTTGCGCGTAATCGATCGTGCCATCCAGGTCATGGGGGGAAAAGGGGTAAGTGGCGATACCCCCCTGGCGCATTTTTATGCCTCGGCCAGGACTTTGCGGTTGGCCGACGGGCCCGATGAGGTACATTTGAGCCAATTGGGGAAAAACACGGTAAAAAAATATACGGAAGCCTAAAGATGCCGGAACAAGAACTGACAAGGACCGTTCGAAAGGGAGAGGAACTCCATGAAAAAAACCTGAAACGGTTTTTGATGGGGCAGGGGCTGGTCCAAGATGAAAGGAGTGAATTGATGATCCGTCAGTTTTACAATGGCTATTCCAACCTTACCTATTTGCTCAAAGTTGAGGGAAAAGAGTATGTGCTCCGCAGGCCGCCGTTCGCCGCCCCCAAACGGGGCCATAATATGGGTAGGGAATTCAGGGTACTGCACGGCCTTCATAAGGTATTCCATAAAACCCCGGAAACTTTTGCCTACTCCGAAGATGTCGATATCATCGGAGCTCCGTTCTATGTAATGAGCAAGGTCAACGGCATCATCCTGACGGCCAGAGAAGCTAAGGAAAGAGCGGTTTCGGCGCCGGAGTTCGGTACCATATCCGATACTTGGCTCGACACCTTTGTGGAGCTCCACAAAGTGGACTATATGGGGGCTGGACTGGAAACTTTGGGCAGACCCGAAGGTTATGTAGAACGACAGGTAACGAACTGGGGCAAGCAGTACCTTGCAGCGGCCACCGATACGGTTCCTTCCGCACAAAAAGTAATGGCCTGGATGGAAGGCCATCAACCCAAAGCATATCAGTACAGCTTGATTCACAACGATTATAAATACGACAATGTGGTCTTTGCGGATGACCGGTGGCAAACGATTTCGGCCATACTCGATTGGGAAATGTGCACCCTGGGGGACCCTTTAATGGATTTGGGGACCTCCTTGGGCTATTGGACCACCGCTTCGGACGCTGATTTTGTAAAACACGGACTGCCCTCACCAACGGTCATGGAAGGGAACCCGTCCAGAACAGATGTGGTACAACAGTATGCCCTTAAAAGCGGTAAGGAAATAGACCACCTCACTTTCTATTTTGCATATGGCCTTTTTAAGATCGCCGTAATCGCCCAGCAAATATATTATCGCTTTAAGCATGGACATACGACCGATCCGCGTTTTGCGCAGTTGAACAAAGTATCGGCCCTGTGCTGCGATACCGCCTGGCAGGCGATTCAGAAGAATAAAATTGATAATTTGTACTGAAGTTTAAAAAGCATTGTGGAGGATATGACCTACCTAAAAGTGAACACGGAAGAAATGCAGGCGCTCTCGAAATTGCCCGAAGGGCAAGAAATGGTCATGTTGAACCTTTTGAAATACAGGGAGAGCGTTTCCGAAACAGGACAGAGCGGAGCGGCGGGATACACCGAATACCTGAGGGCCGCTGCACCCTTTTTTGCCAAGGTGGATGCGGAGATTGTTTTTTTTGGCCGCCCACAATCGATGTTGATCGGCCCTCTGGAAGATAACTTATGGGATGCCGTTCTTCTTGTGCGGTATGGCAGTCCCGCAGATTTTCTTAATATGGTGCAGGCCGAGGGATATCCGGCGCACCTAAGGCAACGTGCCTTGAAGGACTCAAGATTGATCTATTGCAAACCTTCTGTCTCTTAAGGGGAACAGGGGAGTTGGACAATAAAAAAAGTAGTATGGATTTGGAAAACAAGGTAGTGGTCATTACCGGGGCCGGTAGTGGTATTGGGGCGGCAACAGCGTCGTTGTTGGGGGCCAACGGAGCAAAGGTCGTTGTATCGGATATCGATTTGGGACGCGCCGAACAAGTGGCCGATGGGATAAAGGATGCAGGCGGTTATGCCCTTGCCATCCGCACCGATGTAGTGCAGTTCGAAGCGGTGGAGCAATTGGTGGCCAAAACGGTGGAAGACCTCGGAAGTCTCGATATCATGGTCAATAACGCCGGAATTGGAGGCGAACACCAAAGAAGGACCGCCGATCATACCCATGACGATTGGCACAACGTCATTGCCGTCAACCAAACAGGGGTGTTCCATTGCATGAAAGCGGCCCTGCAGCAGATGATGAAGCAAGGACATGGGAATATTGTGAACGTGGCGTCCCTGGCTGGATTGATACCTTCGGGTTACAATCTCTCTTATAGCGCCAGCAAGTTTGCGGTGGTGGGGATGACCAAATCGGCCGCCTTGGAATATGGGCGCAAAAATATCCGGATCAATGCAGTATGTCCTGGTTATACGAATTCGGCCCTCCTGGACAAACTGTTGTCGAGCCGTCCGGATATGGGGGATACCTTAAAAAAAATGATTCCCATGAATCGGTTCGGGGAAGCTGCCGAGATCGCCGAGGCCATAAAATGGCTGGCTTCGGACCGTTCGAAGTACATCACCGGTCAGACCATTACTTTGGACGGAGGGACCTCTCTGTCGTAATACTCCCGGGATTGTTCCCCGGGGATTAAAAAGAAAAACAGGTATGAACACAATAGAGCGCATAGAAAAGCACGGGTATACCATTGTTCGGATGAACCGTGGGAAGGTCAATGCCATTAACCATGAAATGGTACGGGAACTGCGACAAGTTTTTCAAGACATTGAAGACGATCCGGAGGTCCATGGTGTAATCCTCACCGGACAGCCACACTATTTTTCGGCAGGCCTGGATTTGATCGAACTAATTAAATACGATGAGGCGCAGATCAAGGATTTTTTCACCGCCTTTGGTTCCCTTTACATCGAACTCGCACAATTTACAAAACCATTTATTTCGGCCATTACAGGGCACTCCCCAGCTGGAGGTTGCGTGCTTGCGGTGACCAGCGACAACCGGTTTATGGCAGAGGGGGAAGCCTATCGGATCGGCCTTAATGAAATGGCGGTGAACATCCAAATTTCACAGAATCTCGTCGATGCCTATACCTTTTGGATGGGCGAGGGCCTGGCGAACAGGTTTATTCTGGAAGGGAAGCTGCTCACTGGAGCGGAGGCTGTGGCCGTCGGCCTGGTCGATGCGCTATACCCCTTGGATGAGGTACTGGAACAGGCCGAAAGTACCCTTCGGCACTATCTGGAAGCCGATCGGGAAATTTGGATCAACACCAAAAAGAAACTTCGCAAGAATTTACTCCAAAAGCTTGACCGGGATGCCGAAAACTCCCTGAAGGAAGCAATGACACTATGGTGGAAACCGGAAATACGGACCAAGATGGAAGCGTATGTGCAGCACTTCTCGAACAAAAAGAAAACGAAAACGGATAACAAAAAGCGATGAACAAACAATTGAAATTTGTAAAAAGACCAAAAGGCGCGGCCGATGCCTCGACCTGGTCGTTGGAAACGAATCCCATTCCAGAACCCGAAGCGGGTCAAATATTGGTGAAACAACATTATGTTTCCCTGGATCCCGCGATGCGGGGATGGATGAACGAGGGCAAATCTTATATAGAGCCCATGGCCATTGGGTCGGTCATGCGTGCAGGATCGGTCGGGGAGGTGATCGCGGCCAACAACCATCCAAAGTTCAAGGTGGGCGATTTTGTGTACGGTCATGGGGGGGTGCAGCAATATGTGGCCACGAAAGGCAAAGGCTATTACGGTATCGATCCCAAGTTGGCTCCCCTTCCGCTATATCTGGGTACCTTGGGCATGCCCGGAATGACCGCATATTTTGGTATCCTCGAGGTGGGAAAGATCAAAGAAGGCGATGTGGTGGTGGTTTCGGGTGCGGCCGGTGCTGTGGGCAGTATTGTCGGACAAATTGCCAAACTCAAGGGATGTCATGTGGTCGGTATTGCCGGAGGAGCAGATAAATGCGATTACCTGATAAAGGAATTGGGCTTTGACGGGGCCATAGATTATAAGAACGAAGATGTTAAAAGTAGGTTGAAGGAAGAATGCCCGAAGGGCCTGGACGTCTATTTTGACAATGTGGGCGGTGAGATTCTCGACATGGCCCTGGGCCGATTGCGAATGCATGCCCGAATTGTCATTTGCGGGGCCATTTCGCAGTACAACAACAAAGAATCGGTTAAAGGGCCCAGCAATTACCTTTCCCTTTTGGTCAACCGCGCCACCATGCAGGGGATGGTGGTATTTGACTGGGCCAACAGATATGGTGAGGCGGCCCGGGCAATGGGTACTTGGCTGGCCGAGGGAAAACTGAAAAGCAGGGAAGCGGTCTATGAAGGCATAGAAAACTTTCCGGAGACTTTTAACCGCTTGTTTTCGGGCGAAAAACAAGGTAAATTGGTGTTGAAGGTTATGGAAGGTTAAATTATGAAGGCAATACGGTGCAAAACATACGGTCCGCCTTCCTCATTGGTCTTGGAAGAGCTCGAACCCCTCGTGCCAAAGGCGAAAGAGGTGGTGGTAAGGGTCAAGGCCTGTGGGGTCAACTTCCCGGATACGCTCATTATCCAGGGGTTGTACCAATTTAAACCCGAACTTCCCTTTACCCCGGGTAGCGACTTGGCTGGAGTGGTAAAGGAAGTGGGGGAAGGTGTGGAACATCTTAGGCCGGGCGATGAGGTATTCGGATTTGTACCTTATGGTGCGCTCGCCGAGGAGGTTGTTGTGCCCTCCAACGCCTGTTTCCAAAAACCCAAGGAAATGGACTATCCGGTCGCCGCCTCGTTTATGATGGCCTATGGTACTTCCTACCACGCGCTCCACGATCGGGGCAAGCTCGGGAAAGGGGAGACCCTAGTGGTACTCGGGGCTTCCGGTGGGGTTGGGCTGGCAGCTGTCGAATTGGGCAAATTGATGGGGGCCAAGGTCATAGCGGCGGCCTCCACAGACAAGAAATTGGAACTCTGTCGCGATTATGGTGCGGACGAAACCATTAATTACAGCAAAGCGGATCTAAAATCCACCATCAAGGAGCTGACCGGGGGCAAGGGGGCCGATGTCATCTACGATCCCGTGGGAGGGGATTATTCAGAGGCTGCATTTCGGGCCACGGCCTGGGATGGAAGGTTTTTGGTCGTTGGTTTTGCCGCGGGCACCATTCCGAAGATACCGCTGAACCTTCCCCTGTTGAAGGGAGCTTCCATTGTCGGGGTGTTCTGGGGCGGATTTGCTCTCGGAAACCCCAAGGCCAACATGAAAAATACGATACGCCTGATGCAATGGTTCCGGGAAGGCAAATTGAACCCCCATATCCACAAGATCTATGATTTAAAGGATACGTCCAGGGCGCTGGAGGAAATGATGGATCGAAAGGTACGGGGAAAACTGGTCGTAGGGGTATCGGATTAAATTGAAATTACAAAAAGGAACAAAGCCTAAAAACAACTGAAATGAGATTAAAAGACAAAATTGCCGTCGTTACCGGTGGCGCCCGTGGCATAGGACAGGCCGTATCGGAACTGTTTGCCCAAGAAGGGGCCACGGTAATCATTATGGATCTTTTGCCCCAAGGGCAGGCTGTGGCCAATGGTATCAATGCGGCCCAAGGAAATGCGGAGTACCATTCCATTTCGGTAACCGACAAAGCGGCCGTGGAAGACCTTTTCAAACAGGTACATGCCAAGCATGGCAAAATCGATATCCTGATCAACAACGCAGGAATTACCAGGGATCGTACCCTTGAAAAAATGAGCGAAGAGGAATGGAACGCGGTGATCGAAGTGAACCTTAAGGGGGTTTTCATATGCACCCAGGCCGTGGTTCCCTATATGAAGGAAAATAAATATGGCCGGATAGTCAGTGCCGCTTCCAATGTGGGCCTGCGGGGCAATTTTGGACAAACGAACTATGCCGCGACCAAGGCCGGGGTCATTGCCATGGCCAAGACCTGGACAGTGGAGTTGGGCAAGCACGGCATCACCGCCAATGCGATCGCGCCCGGTTTTACCATGACCGATATGGTGAAACAGATTCCGGAAGAACATTTTAAGGCGATCCAGGCCAGTATTCCCCTGCGAACCGTGGCCCAACCGATCGATATTGCCTATGGTTACCTCTACCTGGCGTCGGATGAAGCGCGTTTTGTTTCAGGCATATGCCTTACCATAGATGGAGGAACTTCACGATAACAACAAAAGTATGGCGAAACTGGAACTGGAAAATTTCGAATCCTTTAGGGCCCTGGAAGGCCGGCCTTTCCCCAATGGGGATTGGCTTAACGTTACCCAGGAAATGATCAATGATTTTGCAAAAGCGACCATGGACTTCCAATGGATACATGTGGATGTGGAGAAGGCCAAAAAGTACTCCCCTTTTAAAAAACCCATAGCCCATGGCTTTATGTCGGTGGCACTTTTGTCAAAAATGTTGGAGGATGTCCTGCACGTCAAATCGGCGACCATGGGGGTAAACTATGGGTTGAACAAAGTCCGTTTTCCCAGCCCGGTCCTAGTGGATAGTAGACTGCGATTGACAGGGGGTGTCCAAAAAATCGAGGACTACGGGGAGACCGGTCTAAAAATCACATGGAACTGTGTTGTGGAAATAGAGGGAACCGACAAACCTGCCTGTGCAGCGGAGTTCATCAGCCTGATGTTCGAGTAGTGTATTTGGGTGTTGAGTGGTATAGGAAGGCTCGCGGTTTTGCAATTTATTTTGTACATTCAACGGTAGCCAAACCAAACCAGACCCATGACCCGACTTTTCGACCTCCTATACCAACAATTGGAAAACCGCCCTTTAAAAGCCTCCGTCAGTGGCCGTGATGCTTCTGGAAATTGGAGGTCGTACAGTACCGAAGAACTGTTGGACACTGCGGAAAGGGCCGCTTCCGGTCTTTTGAAGCTCGGGCTCCTTCCGGGCGACAAAGTGGCGCTGGTAGCCTATAAAAACAGGCCTGAATGGCTGATTATGGACTTTGCCATTCAAATGGCGGGTATGATCAGTATTCCGCTCTACCCGACAATCAGCACCGCGGAGTACGAATATATTTTGAACGAAGCCGAGGTGAAAGCGGCCTTTTGCGGCGGACTCGATCTTTACGACAAACTGTCGGCCACCCAAGAAAATGCGCCCGGCCTTGCCCATATCTACTGTTTTGATCAAATCGACGGAAACCCCTTCTGGCAGACAATTTTTGATTCCGAGGGCCTGTCGGAGGTGGAAAGAATAAAAGATACGATCAAAGGGGAAGATCTGGTTACCATTATCTATACCTCAGGTACGACGGGAAACCCAAAAGGGGTTATGTTGACCCATGACAATATCATGCACGTTATTTCAAAGACGGCGGACATCCTGGTGGCCAAGACCGGTGAAAAAGTGGTGAGTTTTCTTCCTTTGTGCCATATCTATGAACGGGCGGTTTCGTTCGCGTACTGTAATCAGGGCGTGTCGGTGTATTTCTGTGGTACCGACAACCTCAGCGGCCCGAACGGAGATCTGTTGGATGTACGGCCGGTAGCTTTTACCACGGTGCCCAGGCTTCTCGAAAAGGTATATGAGGCCATCTACAATAAGGGCCTTGCCCTGGACGGAACCAAGCGGAAACTGTTCTTTTGGGCACTCGCCCTGACCGATTCCTATGAATTGGATCAAAAACGGTCCCTGGTCGACCGTTTGAAATGGAAGTTAGCGGACAAATTAATTTTCAGTAAATGGAGGGCCGCCCTGGGAGGGAACCTTAAATTGATCTTTACCGGAGCGGCCCCCTGTCCCTTTAAGATCATGCGGGTGTTCTGTGCAGCTGGGATCAATGTGCGGGAAGGCTATGGGCTGACCGAGACCTCCCCGACCTTGACGGCAAATACCATGGAGCCCCATGGGGCCATGCTGGGCACGGTGGGCACTGCGATCGAAGGGGTCGAATTGTTGATCGATACATCGTCGGGCGATTACAATGAAGGTGAAGGGGAAATCCTTGCCATAGGGCCCAATGTGATGTCGGGCTATTATAAAAAGCCTGAGGTCAATGCCCAAGTCTTCAAAAAGATCGATGGCAGAACATGGTTCTGTACCGGGGATATCGGGAAAATGGTCAAAGGTCCCAACGGGAAGGAGTTCCTTAAGATAACCGACAGAAAGAAAGAACTCCTCAAAACCTCCGGGGGGAAGTATGTGGCTCCGGCCCCCATAGAGAATAGGGTCAAGGAAGATTTTCTCATTGAGCAAATGATGGTCATCGGAGATCGGCAAAAATTTGTCTCCGCGCTTATCGTTCCCGCCGAAGAAGCCTTAAAAGCTTGGTGCGATCACAAGAAAATAGGGTGGGAAGGATTGGAATCCATGGTGAAGCACAAGCGGGTCGTCAAAAAATACCAAAAAATAGTCGACCGCTACAATCCGGAATTCAGCCATATCGAGCAGATAAAGAAGTTTCGTTTGATCGCCTCCCCTTGGCTGCCCATACACGACGATCGGTCCGAGGCGGAATTGACCCCGACCCTAAAACTGAAAAGACGTGTGATACGTCAGAAATTCAAGGCCGAGATAGCGGAAATGTACATGTAGTTTCGTACCAGCTTACCGTTTCTTTTCCCACAACAAGGGGCGATTCCGAGATGAGACCTCAATCCCCTAAGCGGGCGATGAAGCCCCAATTGGTATGCTGCAATCGTCCCATGGTCTTGAACCCTTTCCCGAAGAAAGCCGCATCGCCCTCGGAAACGACCATCAGTTCGTTAGCGCCTTTTTTAAGGTCCAGTTGTACCCTGAAGCTTCCGTCGAACACCCGTTCAAACCGGATCTTCCCATAATTGAAAACCTCTTCCCCGTTCAATAGGATCCGGACCTTCCCTACAAAGTCGAAGTGGAGGGTCTTCTTTGCATCGGTTCTGGATGGCACGTTGGTCTTCGCCACCACTACCCCCTGTGGGAGCTCAAAATATTTGGAAAAATTGATATAATCGTCATTCGGATCGTAAATTTTCTTCCAGGTTTTTGAACTACTGGTCTTTTGCACCAACCGATCGAAGTAAGTGGCCGTGGTATCCCTGGGAAACTCCTGGGAAACCTGCCATTCCCTCAGAAAGGACGGATCGCGGACCCCTGTCTTGCCATTTTCCATTTCCGGAAGGGGCTCATAGGTGACGTTGGCAAAATAGGAAGGACCGAACATGCTCCGTAACAGAAAGTTTCCGCCCGTGACCGGGGTGTCCAAAAGGGTGATATCCATTTGGGGCGTCTTGCTGTTGTTCACAAAGACCTTGAGGTTGTCGCCCCGTACCTCCAGGGTGGCATGAAACCATTCGAGTGATTGGATGTCGGCCGTGGTCTCGTAGGTGGGGTAATTATAAAAGACCCAACTTAGCGCCCCATTGTATATGGGAATGTACTGTATGGCCTCCCGCGTTCCCCCATATCCAGGCCTAAAGTACAGGAAGTGATAGTTGTTTTCATCTGCCACGCGAAAACCCAGTCCGGACATGACTGCTCCGGCTATATCCATCTCTACCCGGAAATTTTTGACATTCAAGGGGCTGGACAGGGCAATGGACTGCTCTTTACTGTCCAATTTCAGACTGGACCTTCCTTTAAAAATGGTGTCCAGGAAAACAGTAGGTTTGTTGTCTTCCGATAGAATGGTACATTTACCTTGTTCAAACAAGGGGTTTTGCCCCACAGAGGATAGCATGGATGCAAGAGCCAGAAATGTTAAAGCGGTCGTTTGAAATTTCATTGTAAGAGGTTTTTACTATTTTGAATGGCACCGAAGCTAGATTAAGCCCGGGAGCTTGGGTATTTCAAAACCCGTTTTTTTTAGAACTGTTTTTCAATCATTATCATATCGCGCTGTAAATGAATTCTTTATCCCAATCAGACCAGGACCTTCTCGAACAGATAAAGAAGCAAATAGAAGTTGCATCGGGTCTGGGGTGGGGTACGGATTGGGTCCAGAAAGACTATGACTTCCTGGTTTTTTTCATTGAGGACCAAACGGGGGTATCCCTTAGCCTTTCCACGATCAAGCGCATATGGCGAAAGGGATACCGTAGGCTGCCCCATATCTCCACGCTGGATGTACTTTCCCAATTGGCCTACAAAAAAGATTGGCTCGCCCTGAAAAAAGATTGGTTGGAGCAGGGCCCGGAAAAACAGGGCACCGTTCCCGGTCCAGAATTGGGCAAGCGCAACCCCATGGTCTACATACTGGTACCGATGATACTCCTATTGGCGCTTTCGGTGGGCGTGCCCTGGGCCGTTGGAGGAAACGAAAAGGCAATTGTGGGAGCAGTTGGGAATGGTGCGCCAAAAGCAATGGGGGAGGTCCATTTTTCCTATAAAAAATCGGTCGATGGTCAAATTCCCAACACCGTGGTGTTCCAATACGATGTGGAATCGGTGGAGGCGGACAGCTTCTTTTTACAGCAAAATTGGGATGTGGGCAGAAGGGTGGAAATTTTTAAGGAGAACAAGGAACGGACGGACATTTATTACATCCCCGGGTATTTTACCGCACGGCTGTTAGCCGATGGCCAGGTAATCAAGCAAATACCCATCCATATTACGTATGATGGCTGGTTCGCTGCTATCCGGCAACCGTTTCCAAAAGTCAAGGCCTTCGATAAAAAACATTGGGAAAACAAAGCATATTTGGGCATTGACAAACGAGATCTGAAATCCAATAACATCGACCTTTCACAAGATTTCCAGTTGTCGTATTACCAAGTCAGGGAATTTGGCTTGGACGGAGACAACTTTGCCTATGCCACCAAGTTTAAGATGGATCGCGTTGAAGCAGTGCGCTGCCCCCAGATCAGCCTTCATGTACAAGGAGATCAAGGATATTATTGGATTATGTTTGGAAACAAGGGATGCGAGAGCGAACTGAGCACCCGGCTTGGGGATAGACTGCACTATGGAAAGACGGAAGACCTTACGATGTTCGGGACCAATATGTACGAATGGCAGCAGGTAGATATTAGCGTGGTGGACAAGAAAGTCGAATTCGAGCTGAACGGAAAAAACATCTTTTCAAGTAAGTATGAACAATCTATTGGGACCATCAAGGAGATCAGTTATTTTTTTAACGGTATAGGGATGATCGATGACGTAACGCTTTGGGATGCGGGACATACGGTCCAATTTTCAGACGATTTTGAATAGGATAGGATGGTACCTCCAGATAGGAACGGACCCTGGATCGTCATGTCGAGTGCAGGCCGTCCTAGAAAGTTAGAGCGGGTAATGATATAAGCCACAGGGCATTGAATGACCAATTGGAAATAAGCAGACTGGTAGAACACCTTTTCCGGCACGAATCGGGAAAGATGGTGTCCGTATTGACCGGTATTTTTGGTACGGCGAACCTGGAGCTTGCCGAGGATGTGGTACAGGACACCTTGATCGAGGCGATCAGTCATTGGACGTACAGGGAAATTCCAAAAAATCCGACCGCCTGGCTGTACACTGTTGCCAAAAACAAGGCCTTGAACGCCTTAAAGCATGAAAAGGTCAAAAGCAAGTACATTTCCGACCTTCAGGGCGGGGTGGGCGCTGCACGGGAATTTGAAATGGATCTTGGGAATATTTTTTCCAAAGAGCGGATTTCGGATGAGCAATTGAAAATGATGTTCATGTGTTGCCATGGTGCCATTTCCAAGGATTCGCAGGTGGCACTCATATTGAAGACACTCTGTGGCTTCAGCATCCCTGAAATCGCAAGGGCGTTTTTGACCAGCCACGAGAACATCAACAAACGGTTGGTCCGCGCAAGAAAAAAAATAAGGGAGCATGAAATTCCCTTCAAGATACCGGACGACCAAACGGTCAATGACCTGCTCCATGCGGTTTTGGACGCAATCTATCTCTTGTTCAACGAAGGCTACAGCGCCTCGAGCGGGGAACACCTAATTCGATACGACCTGTGTGAAGAGGCCATCAGGCTCTCGGAAATCTTGGTGGATCACCATACGATCAAGAACAAATCGGATATCCATGCCCTACTTGCCCTGATGCAATTGAACTGTTCCAGGTTTAGTTCAAGAATCGATCAAAATGGAAATATTCGTACCCTGGGCGAGCAAAATAGGGCCCTCTGGGACCTGGAGATTATGGAAAAAGGGTTTTCCAACCTAAAATATGCGGCACAGAGCGGCCATATTTCCACCTACCATATTCTGGCCTCCATATCGTCGTTCCACTGTTCGGCCAAAGATTTTGAGCATACCGATTGGCAAAGCATCCTCGCCCTGTACGATAAGCTGCTCATCTTGGACCATTCACCAATTGTGGTACTAAATAGGGCCATCGCCGTGTCAAAAGTGGATGGTGCCGAAAATGCGATCGCGGAACTGGAAAAGATCCGGAATGCGAAAGCCATAAAATCCAACTACCTATACCATGCCGTGATGGCCGAACTGCACTTTCAACTCAACAGATTTACCGAGGCCCACGATGCCTTGAAAAAGGCCATGGATCTGGCTCCCTTGCCATCGGAAAAGGAAATGCTGGGAAGCAGGTTCCAGAACTATTTCAATAAAAAGAACGATGGTGATGTCCCTAATGCCAAAGTCTAGTTGTCATTGGGGTAGTACCATTATTCATTTAAAAAGTAAATATGAAAGATTTTTTGTTGATTATCAAGACCGAGGGCTGTGTATGGACCGATTTATCCCCTGAGCAATTGCAACGGCATATGGAGCATGGGAGTGCCTATATCGGGGGACTGGTCAAAGCGGGTAAATTAAAGAACGCGAACCCAATTGAAAAAGAGGGAAGTAGAATCGTCACCCGGGAGAACGGGGCATTAAAAGACGGACCCTTTAATGAGAGCAAGGAAGTAGTTGCGGGGTATTTTCATATTGTCACCGCCGATATGGCCGAAGCCCTGGAAATTGCCAAGACCAATCCCATTTTTGATGATATTCCCACTAAAATTGAAATCTACCCCATGATGCCCATTGGGGGATAATAGGGCGAAAGGGCACCTAGTGCGTCCAATTTACTCGACCGTGCAATCCAAATACACTGGTTCCGGGAGTCGGGAAAACAACCTTAATCCCAGTATTTATGTAATATTTCCTGCATTTCCGGATATGCGCCATCGGAGTCGCCCACCAAATCTTTTTGCTTCAACAGTTCCACTTTCATCTCTTTGATGAGGGCGGCATATTGTGGGTCATGATATGCATTATGACCCTCGTCGGGGTCTTTTTCCAAATCGTAGAACTCCCAATTGGGAACCGTGGCCAAGGAGTCCGTACCTGGTTTCCCCAAGGGTTGACCATAGAAAAAGGCAAGTTTGTACCGATGGTCGCGTATACCAAAATGTCCCGGGCGATCCACGCTGTGCAGCCAATAGCGATAGTACATCGATTTACGCCAATCGTCCGGGGTATTTCCCTTTAGATTTTCCCGAAAACTCTTCCCTTGCATGTGCGCTGGGGTTTCCACTCCGGCATAGTCCGCGAAGAGCGTGGGAAAATCGATGTTGAGGATGAAATCATCCAATCGGGTCCCCCCCTGGATCTCCTTGGGATACCGAATTACGAAGGGCATTCGCAAAGACTCCTCATAGATCAGGCGTTTATCAAAAAAGCCGTGTTCCCCTAAAAAATACCCCTGGTCCGCGGTATAGATCACCACTGTGTTCTCGGCCTGGCCGGATTCTTCCAGATAATCCAACAGACGCCCGATATTTTCATCGATTGCCGCCCCGCACCGCATGAAGTCCTTCACAAATTTTTGATAGGTCTTTTTTCTTGCCTGGACGCTATCGAGTCCGTCCAAATCGAAGGGGAGACCGGGATAATCGGTCCACCAGGGACCTGTACTCGCCCGGATGTAACGTTTGCCCAAATTGTCCAGTGACTGGCCATTGAATGTCCTTCCGTTCGACTCCTTGCCGAACCCATAGAGCGATGCCGGCTCTGGAATTTCCATGTCCTTGTACAAATGGGCCAGTCTATCGGGGTAGTCGAAAGGTTCGTGGGTGGCCTTGAAGTGGCACATCATCATAAATGGCTTTAGGGAGTCCCTCTTTTTCAGCCATTCTATGGTATGGTCCGTGATCACGTCGCTTGAAAATCCCGGATACTCCCTTCCGCCTTTGGAATGGTCTTCCCAATTGTCCACCGTTTTTAAGATGGGATTGTGGTAGCGACCCTGCCCTGGCAAAACCATAAAATGATCAAACCCCGAGGGTTGTTTTTTTAGGTGCCATTTTCCGATAATGGCGGTCTGATAACCGTTTGCTTTCAGCACCTTAGCGATGTTCATGCTATCGGGCTCGTATCCCTCCGACAGCGTGTACACCCCGTTCAGATGACTGTACTGCCCACTTAAAATCGTTGCCCTGCTCGGCGTACAGATGGAGTTGGTACAAAATACGTTGTTCAACACGGCACCCTCGGCGGCAAGACGGGCAATGTTCTTATTCTGCACGTAGTCCTTCAATATGCCGCCGTAAATTCCCCAAGCCTGGGAGGTATGGTCATCCGACATGATGAACAATATGTTCGGCCGAATCGCTTCGCTCCGATCTTTTTGGGCGCACCCCAGTAGCAGGGCCACACCAACAAAACCTATCAATATGCCAATTTTCTTCATGGTGGTATTTTCATTTATAAAGCTATAATATCATTTCCATACACACAATTAATTTTTGTTGGTGGCAAAAAAGGGTATCGGGCAACCGTTTTTGAATTTCTTCCAGGCGTATTTTTGCCGAAATCCCATGTTCCCAATTATTTAATAAGGCCTTTGTTTCTGTAGCAGGGCAATCTAATTTGGAAGTAAACACATTTTATTGTTATGTTTAGCAAACTATAAAAATATTAACCATGGGAAAATTTGAAATCAAAAAGGACAAGGCAGGAAAATTTAGGTTCAATCTGAAGGCCTCGAACGGTCAGGTAATCCTCAGCAGTGAAGCCTACAACTCAAGATCCGCCTGCGATAACGGCATCGAATCGGTAAAGAAAAACTCTCAGAACGATGCCATGTACGAAAGGAAAACGGCCAAGGACGGAAGCCCTTACTTCAATCTCAAGGCCTCTAATGGACAGGTCATAGGCAGTAGTGAAATGTATGCCGCCGCATCGGGTATGGAGAACGGGATATCCTCTGTAAAAAAGAATGCTTCCGGAGCCGATATTGAGGACAACTCCTAAGTGTTGTCCCATATCCGGGATCAAGGATGAAAACAAAAGGGCCGCCCCAATGGGGCGGCCCTTTTGTATCGCTATGGCCTATTTACAGGGGAACTTCCCGGGTCAAGACCTTCATTATAAAGAATATGGTGATCGAGATGACCAGGCAACTGGCCATGGCAAAACGATTTTCCGATTTGAATTCCCTCGCTACGTTAAGTACAATTTTTTTCATGGGGTTTGTTTTCCACAAAGTTGGGAATATCGACGCGGGGATCGAATTATTATCGTCAAGGGAAATATATGGAGGTTGAATGGCCTGGAGCGGTGGTTTTGACGAAAATCGGACGCATTTCGACCATTTTATGTGGTTCCGAAAGTACACGGTACAACCGATTTATCCGGAGTTTTGTCCAAGTCACCTGTTCCATTTGCCCTTGGGCACTCCGTAATTTTCCAATGGATATGGATTGCTCCCCCAGTAAGCCCCTGACCAATGTGTTCCCAGGTTTCATGTCGTCCTTTTTGAACCGGGGGGCATTAGGTTATTTTCAAGAACTTGTTGAGCGCTTCCAACTTTCGTTTGGATACTGGAATGTAATTCCCATTTTGGAGCTCCAGATAGTTGCCCGCGGCCTTGTCGATGTGCTTTACATGGACGATGTTCACTATATAGGAATGATGCGGCCTGATGAACAGGTTGGGGTCGAGTAAATTGGCAAAAGATCCTAGATTTCGGCTTGATAATTTGGTCTCGCCGTTGCTCAGTAGAAAATTGGTGTAACGTCCTTCTGCCTTCAGGTAGAGAATATTTTTCTTGTTCACCAGTTCCACCCTGTCCTTTGAAGGAAGCGCCAGGATCTGTATATCATCTTCAACGGGCCCCAAGGGCATATGGCCGGCCCCGCGCCCATGTATGGATACTTTCTGTTTGGCCCTGTTGATAGCAACCAAGAGTTCTTTCAATTCCAAGGGTTTTAATAAATAGGCGATTACCCCAAGGGAGATGGCCCTAAGGGCATATCTTTCCGTTTTTGTGGTAATGATGAAGCTACAATTTTCACGACACCGTTCAATAATTTGAAATCCACAACCACGCTTTAGCGCAATATCCAAAAACACGATATCGGGCTTCAGCCTATGCATTTGGGATTTGGCATGCACCGCATTTTGGGCGCTTCCCAAAATCGCAACCTCTGGAAAGTAGTTTTTTAGGAGGGACAAGAGCCTTCCGAGGGCCATTGGGTCGTGTTCTACGATATAGGCCCGTAGTTTTGGGGGTGTCATAGCGTATCTTTTGGAGGTGAACCTTTTTCTTCAAAGGTAGGGGCGGGAGCACAAATGGGAAATAAGCGGCAATACGTATAATATGGGAGGTACTACGTAACACCAACAGGTCATTTTAAAGTTCCAGAATGGTCTTTTTGTTGGTCAAGGCCCAATTGGTCAGGGTATTGGTACCGCTCTCCAGGGCCAATTTGGCGATAATATTGCTCCGGTGTTTCTCCACGGTCCTTACGGAAACGCTCAGCTTATCGGCAATGGTATTGGTGGAGGCCTGTTTGGCTATGAGTTTTAGAATGGCCCGTTCGGAAGGAGTGAGCAAGTACAACTTTTTCAGATCTTGACTGGCATTTTCCAGCGCACGGGTACCGAAGGACGAACTGAAATACACTTCACCTTTGAGTACCGCCCCAATGCAACGTTCTATTTCAAAAAAAGGATCTTCCTTTAGCAGATAACCATGGATATGCAACGCTTTGGCATGGGTCACATACTCCAACCTTTTGTGGAACGAAAGCACAATGAATTTTGTTGACACCCCTTTTTCCCTGGCCATCCTTATCACTTCAAACCCTGTTAAAAGAGGCATATCTATGTCCAAAAGGGCCAGCGTGGGACGTTGGGTCAGGATAAGTTCCAGGGCCCTCATTCCGTCAGCCGCCTGGCCGACAACACGGTAGTTTTTGGCCGTCAGTTCCTCGTAGAGCCCCTTCAACAACATGGGGTGGTCATCGGCAATTACCAGGGTGATGTTTGGCCTATCCTTCATTTTGGGCAGGTATCGTTAAAGCTATCGTTGTTCCTTTGGAATGGTCGCTTTCCACACGGAACTTCGATCGTATTATTTTGGCACGTTCCAAAAGCGTCCGCATTCCCAGGCTGGTACTTTGCCTGATCTTTTCTGCAAAATCGAACCCCTTGCCATCGTCGGTGATGGCTACTTCAATGGTATCCCCTTTACATTGGATCAGCACGGAGGCTGCTTTGGCCCCGGAATGCTTTACCAGATTATTTATGGCCTCCTGGACAATGCGGTACAGATGCAGCGAAGTATCCTTGTCCAACGCCCAGTCGATATCCTCTATTTCATGGGTGAACAAGATATCCGTGTGGGCGTCCACTTCGTCGACCATGGAAGCTATGGCCTTGGTAGCGCCCAAATTTTCCAGATCGGCCGGATATAGGCCCCTGGAAATGGACCGCAATTTTTCTAGCGCACTTTCTGCAAGGGACACGGTATCGCCATTTGCCAACTTCCTGATTTCTTTGGTCAACAGTATCAACTTTTGGCCCACGCTGTCGTGCAATTCACGCGAAACATGGGTGTACTGATCTTCCCGGTTTTTAATGAGGTGCTGTGAGAATTCCGTCTGTAATTTTCTCTTTTTTCGATTGAAATTCCGTGAATAGAGCAAAATAACGATAGAAAAGGAGGCCGCCAAGCCCAATCCGCCAAATAAGATCCACTGGGTCTTCAGTTTATTTTTGGTGTCCAGCAGGGCTATTTCTATATTTTGGGCCTTGATCTTGGAATCCTGTTTTTCCGTTTCGTACAAGGTTTGGTAATACGACAAGGCGTTTATCTTTTGAACACTACTGATGGAATCCTTGTGGTTCATATACGCCATATAATGGGTATAGGAAAGGGCCGTATCGCCCAAGACGTTGTATAGCTCGGCCAAAAGCCTGTTCGCATCATACGCCATTTCAAATTCACCGGTACGGGTTCCGTATTCCAAGATCCATTTCGCGTCTCCCAGGGCTTTGGTGTACGCTCCCTTGGCCAAATGGTAGTTGGCAAGGGCTTCACGATATAACCATTCGTAAGGGACGGGCCTTTGCAAGGCGAGCCCCTGCTGTACGGTCCTGAACATATGATCGGCCCGTACCATACTATCGTTCTGCGCATAGGCCTTCAACAGACCATAGGCAAGTATCGGGGCAAAGCTCTGATCGAGTTCCGGGTCGAGCATAAGTGTATAGGCTTCGGTTAGGGAAGCGATGCGTTCCTTTTGCCTGTCCATTTTGTCAAAATCACGGGAAGCATTGTACAAAAGGGGGATTAGGTGGTTGTAATCGTGCCTCGCCCTGATTATGGCCATAATTTCGTCCCGTCCTTTTTTGGCTTCTTTGAAAAAACCATTTTGACTGTAGAGGACGGATAGGGTGTTCCAAGCGGTCAATAGATTTGTGGTGTCCCGGGCACGCCCAAATATTTGGGCACTCTCGGACAATAGCTGGGAAGCTCGGGCAAATTTGCCAAGGGAGGTGTAGGCAGTAGCCTTGTAGGTCCTGGCCAAAGCGAATAAAATTGAGTCCTGTCCTTTTAAGGCAAAGGCCTCCGCTGCGTCATAAATGGGAATGGCGGCGGCCAGTTCCCCGGAGAAAAAGTGGCTATCTGCCCCATTGGTGTATAGCTGGGCAAACAACCGATCGTCGTCCAAAACGATATTTCGCTCCTGAAAATGCCTGAACACTTCAAGGCCCTCTTGTGCCCTTTGCGCCCGGTTGTTCAGATAGAATATTAGGTTTGAGATCTGTACCAAGGCCATTTCCGTGGAATCCAGTTCAAAGGCCAGATCAATGGTCTTTCGGGCAATGGAGTCATAGTGGAATTCGGTCGTGTTCCGGATTTGCCCCAAAAGACTGTCCAGCAGCACAAGCTGGTCGCTTTTTTTTTGTGATTGCCCGATTTTTCGTTTTAGCGCTTTGACGGAGGCTTCCAGGTCGGACTCCTGTCCGAACAAGCTCAAACTGACAAAACACAGGCAAAAAAGGAGGAATAGCTTTTTAAGGGAACCAAAAAAAACTACAAAGGGGTGCATCCAATCATTTGTTTCCAAAAAACTCATGATCAAGGGCGTTTAAAGTAGGCCGTACCCCGTGGGATTCGCTATTTGGCAGCTATTTCAAAAGTATAGCGGATTCCGTAGTACAAAACCTAGGGTGAAGGTACAAGAAATTATTCGAAGTGTGGGCCGCTGCACTAGGGTTTGGTACGATATAAACGTGCCGAATTCCGTCGATTTTACCATTTATGACGATATAGCCCCGTTTATTACTTGGGTTTTTCTTTTCAACCCTTTAATTAAGAGGTTTGTACTCGGGGGGAAAGGTATTGGCCCTGATCCAAGGTGGCGTGGGCTTGTCCGGAATGACCCTGTGCTGACGCCAAGGGCTTGGAAATAGGGCCATATAGGCAATGGCCAACGATAGCGTTGGGGAAGAGAAGCTAAAATAAAGTATAACCACATAATTTATGGGATATGAAAAATGATAGATATAGGTTTTACCTCAGGGACGTACTGGGCCTGATCAAAGAAAGGACCGCAGTGTTGAAAAAAGATGCCAGCAAAGATGGGTTTTCCAAGGGAATGGAGTGTGGGTACAATGATGTACTGGACCTGTTCGAGAGCCAGGCAATAACTTATGAAATTGACCTGAAAGCCTTGGAATACGATGATTTTGGGCTTTCCTAAAAAAGGCACCGAACCCTTATCCTTGCAGCCTACGACCGGATTTTTACCTCGGCCTATGGCTCCATCGGTTTATGGGCAATGACATGGAACGGTCCGGGGATTCCCAGAAGGGCACTTTAAAACAAATGGAATCATGAACATACTGTATTATTTGCAAAACCTACCGAACGGTCCGGAAAAAGGACATAGGACGGGCAGGGTGCGGGCAAGGGGATCGCTCGATGAAAGGAGTATATTGGACAGAATGGTCAGTAGGGGCACGGGTATCGGTCGGGGCGATATGCTGGCCATCCTGGAACTCTTTACCCAAGAGATCGCGGACGCCCTTGCGGACGGCTGGGCGGTAAATACTCGCCTTGCCCGATACCGACCGGATATCAAAGGGTTGTTTACCAGTACCACGGATCCGTTCGATCGGAGACGGCACCATTTCCGGGCGGTGTTGAGCGAGGGCCAGGAGCTGAAAAGAATAATGCGCGAAGCCACCGGGGAACGCATCAACGTACCCGCTCCGGTTCCCCATCTGATTCAATACATGGATCACGGGAGCCATATGCCCGATGGACCACTTACCCCCGGCGGAACGGGAGAGTTGACCGGCCAGGGATTGAAATACGATGGGGCCAATGCCATGGAAGGCCTCTTCCTTATCCATGAGGCCGATAGCGAGTTCATCAAAATACGAAGCGTTTCGGTGGTTACCGAGGGCCGCTTGGTGTTCAAAGTGCCATCGCACCTTGCCCCCGGGGAGTATATCCTGTGCATGCGAAGGAGCTATGCCAACGGGGCCAACCTTCGTGCCGGCAGACTGCACACTACCCTTACCGTGGGCTGACCTACCAACCGGCGGGCCGTTGATTTGGACAAATTTTGAAATAGGATCCCGCATTGAACGCGCTGGCCCATGTTCCATAGGTTCCATCCATTCCCGTATATGCCCGTTTATTACATGGCTTTTGAATCCCGGTCCCAAAGAGGATATTTTTATCAATGGAATACAAGATGATTCGACTACAAACAACCAAACTGTGAAAAATGAGTTTTTTTGATTTCATGATCGAGGAAATAGCCATCGACCTAGGTACGGCGAACACACTGATCATGTACAACGGAAAAGTAGTGGTTGACAGCCCTTCCATAGTCGCTCGGGACCAAGTATCGGGCAAGATCATCGCGATTGGCAAAGAGGCCCGGACGATGCTGGGAAAGACCCATGGCAACATCAGCACGATAAGACCCCTAAAAGATGGGGTAATTGCGGACTTTGATGCTTCTGAAAAGATGATCAAAATACTTATAAAGAACATTCCCGAACTGAGAAAAAGATGGTTCCCGCCCGCATTGCGAATGGTCATTTGCATTCCCTCGGGTATTACCGGGGTGGAAATGCGCGCGGTCAAGGAATCTGCGGAACGGGTCAATGGCAAGGAAGTTTATCTGATCCATGAGCCTATGGCAGCGGCTATGGGTATCGGATTGGATGTGATGCGGCCCAAAGGTCATATGATCGTGGACATAGGCGGAGGTACTACGGAAATTGCCGTCATCGCCCTTGGCGGAATCGTCTGTGATAAATCCGTTAAGATAGCGGGTGATGTTTTTACCAATGACATCATCTATTATATGCGTACGCAGCACAACCTGTACATCGGGGAGAGAACTGCAGAAAAGGTAAAAATGGAGATTGGTTCCGCAATTGATGATTTACGCGTGCCACTAATTGAAAAAATGGTCCATGGCAGGGATCTGTTGACCGGTAAACCAAAACAGGTACAGGTTTCCCACCGTGAAATGACCGTGGCACTGGAAAAATCCATCAGCAGAATAGAGGATGGAATCATGGAAATCCTCTCAAAGACCCCTCCGGAACTGGCCGCGGATATCTACAACACGGGCATTTATATGGCTGGGGGCGGTTCCATGCTCCGCGGTCTGGATGAACGATTTTCCCGGAAAACAGATTTGCCCGTATTTGTGGATGAAGATCCCTTGAGGGCCGTGATACGGGGAACGGGTATCGCCTTGAAAAATATGGGGCGGTACAAAAATGTCCTGATCAGCTGAACACGGCATCGGAAAAGTACGGAATGGAATACTTCACTCTATAATAATGAAGTCCAATCTTGCAACGGATAACCTATTGAAAAGACATAAATGAACAAACCGCATTTTGTAAAAGCATACGACTCCCAGAGCAAGGCCTATCGCAAGGCTTTCAAGGTTTTCCTGGAACATACCGATCAGAAAGTGAATCTCTTGGAATGGTTGGAGAACTTTCTATCTGCCCTTCCCCGCAGGCAACAGTTCATTGACGCAGGTGCCGGAACCGGTCAGCTTACATCGTGGGTCGCCCACTACTTCGAATCGACCGTTGCCATAGAGCCCAGTACATTTTTACGCAGGGAGTTCCGGAAGAACTTCCCGGATTGTCCGTTGTTATCGGGTTTTATAACCGAGGCCAGGCCACCGGCCGCCGATATGGTACTCTGTTCGCACGTGTTCTACTACATAACCCCCGCCCGATGGATGATCAACCTGGAAGCACTTGTTTCCTGGCTAAAACCGGGAGGGGTGGCGCTGGTGATCTTACAGAACGGACAAACAGATTGTAATCGGATGATCGACCATTTTCTGGGGAAACACCTGGACCTGATGCTGTTGGGCGACCGGTTTCAAAAAAAATGTAAAAAAGATTTCTCGGTAAAGCTCGGTACCGTCAAGGCCCACATCACCCTTCCCGATCTGGATGCCACCTATTTGGTGGCGGAGTTTATGCTCAATCTCCGTCCCATGGAAAATCCACCGAGCCGCAAAGAATTGGAAGCCTATATTTTAAAAAACTTTGCCGCCCCCCAAGGCGGTTACCGTTTTTCCTGCCACCAAGACATTTTGCAAATCCATCGCGCGCTATTGTAGGCTTTTTGGATCTGGGTTTCCATTCCCAATATGGGTTTGATCTCAAAAAAATCATTTCATGGCCCGGTTTTTACGTACAGTCCCATTGTTGGAATCCAAGGCTTTTGCAACACCCATTTTAAACAACCTTATACCAACCTGGAATCCGCCTTAGGGGTTGTCCCTTTGTATTTTTATGGATTTTCCTTTTCGGGGGTGTAACCAAAATAAAAATAAGGTGTCTACAAAGTACCATTAAAAACAGCGATTATGGACCACACTTTAAAGCGTTGCCTTTCCCTTTTTCTACTTGCCTCCACCCCTTTTATGTCCCATGCCCAGTTGGTGGATCGTTTTAAGTCCCATACATCATACCTGGCGTCCGATGAACTGAAGGGACGGGGAACCGGAAGTGAAGGGATCAAACGCGCTGCGGAATATGTGGAAATGAAGTTTAAATCGATCGGGCTTGATCCCGGGGTGGACGGATCCTATTACCAGCCGTTCCATATTGCGGGGTATTCGGAAAGTGAGGCAAATATTATCGGGGTCATCCGAGCGGCCGTGCCAACGGATCGTTCTTTGGTGTTCACCGCCCACTACGATGCTCTGGGAGCCACAATATCGAACGGAGAAGGCGATACCATTCACAATGGCGCTCAGGACAATGCCGTGGGGGTGGCCGCATTGATAGAGATGGCACGGTTGTTCATGCACGGGGAACCTCCACTACAGAACCTGGTCTTTGTAGCCACCGCCGGTGAGGAAGTGGGCCAGTATGGGAGTCTTTTCTATGTGGAAAACCCTGTTTTTCCCCTTACCGAAATCACCATTTGTCTAAATTTTGATGGATTCAATGTCACCGGACCGAGGGAGGACTACTTTGTAATGCCCCGCCAGGGCGTTGACTTTATCGACGAGATCCGATCCATTGCAAGATCTACGGGATGGGTTTATGACCCACCGGAATGGATAGATGGAATGGACACGAATTTTGACACGGCTTCCTTTCTGGCAAAAGGCGTACCGGCCCTTACCCTCTGGACCGGTACCCGGATGATCGGGGGCAAGAAGGCCGGGCCCATCCCATTTGGAAGCATACACACCCCTGATGATGAGATCAACCCCTACTGGAACTGGGAGGGCGTCGAGGCACATTTAAAATTGTACAAGCGCATAGCGGACTTTTTTCTTGAACACCCTGAAGGCATAACGGTTACCGACCCAGAACGATTTGTTCGTCGATGAGCGTTCCAAATGCGGGCCAGTGCTGGAGCGGTGTTTGGCGTTGTTCTAAGCGGAGCGAGGTTACCCATGGCCGATTCGGTCTTTCCTCCTATACCATCGACCTTTAATTCTATCCACCAAAAGCATCCATTTTACCACTTATTCGTCATAGCTACCAGTTACTACTTTGGTTTAGGTTTTATTGTGGAAAAGTGTTTAGTTGCTCTTTCTTAAAGTTCAATTTAAACGAAAGGAGGGCAGTTATGTTAGAAGATATCGAATTCAGTGTGGACCTTATCGAGCGGAGGCTATGGGCATTTATAACCGGTTTTCTTTTTTTCTTGGCCATAGTTATTCTATTGCTTGGCAGAAGGAAAAAACGATGATTGCCCAAGGAAGTCCGGACACTCTTCAAAAGAGGCCTGTCGGGACCGGGACAAAGCTCTCGCAAACCCAAAACATTACCAATTGGACTTCATCGTTTGTCTCGCCTTGTCCATTTTTTCAATAGACCCATAAACCACAGGCGATGTACCTTGTTCTTGGTCTTTCCATTAGGGAATATGCTTGCCAAGGGAGGGTGGACGCAAGCCTTATCCACAAGTACCATCTATGGAGGATCTGTGGAGAAAAGCCTACGTAATTCGGTTTTTGAAGGTCCACAAAACATCAAAAACCCATTATTTTTCCCACTTATTACGAAATACTCCCACTTATTACACCAGTTTTTCTTTCCGACGGTTTAATCGTGAACTTGCCCACTAAAATGTGCCAAACAGAGATCAATGGACCAACATCTGCAAATTTCGGAAAGACCGGAACGGCAGAAGTGTCTTTGATCCCTCCATCGCGGGAATTCCAAAAAATCCTGGGCATAGGCACCATCATTATACAATTGTTATGCGACCGAGCATGGATATTAAAATTTTAGAACAAGATCTACAGCGTATCAGGGGCAAGATTGCCTTTAACATGAACCAATTGTGGTTGCTCCATGACCCGACCGATCAAAAATTGTCCATAAATGGGGTCTATACCGGCACTTTGGTCCAGATCGAGGAACTGTTAGGGGCAGATGCGGTTGTCCACGACTGGTACAAGGACGCCTTTCATGATGTCCACGACAGGAAAACAATTGAGGAGCTAAAGCTGTATATGGGACACTACAAAGACTTTGAAGGGGTCGATGCATCGGAGCAGGACCACGGTATTCCGTCAATCGATGACCTTCCCACTGTCGGTCAGTACAAAGATTATATGAATCTGGAACGTCAACTTTTGGAGTTCCTTAAATCAAAGACCGGGCATGTGCATGTGCCCATGGATCTGGATTGCAGGAATCTTGACGAGTTAAAAAAATGGTACGATACGCTGATCGGTCTTTACGACAAGGTGGACACTTTTCAGATCCATTTTACCGTAGACATCATAGCGGACTATCTCCATGGAAACATCGTTTTTTGGGAAAAGAAACTATTGGACTCCATGCAGATCATAAATACCCTCGAGGAGGAAGATCTCATGCGGATAGACCGCGATACGGATATTGTCCATCGCACAGATATCGCCCTATCCCTGCTGATGCAGGACGCCGAATGGCTGCTGGAGTATGTCAAAAAGGGCAACCCTCTTTCCGGTCCCCGCTTCATCCTGAAAAAACCGTTTTTATCAAAAGCGGCGAAAAGAAGGCTGTACGTCATTGATATGATTTGCGTTGGCGGTGGCCCCTGCAATACCGAGAAACGGCTGGGCTCCCTGATAGACGACCTGAAGTTGCGGTTGGATTTCAAGAAGATGGCCCAAATATGGGATACGGATATATCGGAGGTTGCCCTGCACGTGCATCGGTACATTTTCTTTAAAAAGCTCCTTCTTGACGTAATCGACCTTATTGCTCTTATCGAGGAGGCGGAAAAGGTCCGTTCAAAGATACAGGAGATTTCCGACCTGAAAGTGCGCCCCTTCGACAAAAAAGGGGCACAGCACCAAAAGAACGGAATAGTGCGCGACCAGTTATTGGAAAAGTACTTTCGACTGCGAAAGAGGTTTAAAAGGACCGAAGCCCACTTGAGCGGTCTAAAAGGACTGCATCCCATAAAACAAAGACTTTTGAAAGATCTTACCGAATTGAACGGCAAAAATTACAGTGCTTCCATAGAGCTGCTGACCATGTTCTGGGAAAAGAAGACCGATCATAGGGAGTTCCAAAAACTAAGGGCCGGGCTGGGCAAGGTATTTCCCAAGCTGTTGCAATCGATTGCCCAAGGGATTTTTACCGTATCGGATATGCCAAAACTGGAAAAGGCGCTGCGTTTCCGACATACGCGCAATAGGTTCAAAAAGCTTACGGACCCGGATTACGGCAAGGAGCTGTTTGCCGAGCTACGGGAACTTGGACATCAGGAAGCGCACCTCCTGTTGGAAATTGCCCGGCGAAAGATCCATAGCGAGGGGGACAAAGATGGATGCGGTAAGTATTTAGGGCCTGCAGGCCATACCGGCGGGCATCCCAAGGCGGTATCCCATTCCGATTCTTCCCCGACCGATGGTACTGCACAGGGTATTGACCGAATCGCCGTTGGTGGCGAGGTAGATCGACCGGCTTCCGATCCGATGTTTCTTTCCTTACTGGCCAAGAACCTGGTGGTTTTTGGGGAAGGGCCCCGGACCCGGTCAGGCCACGCGGACACGGATACCTTGAACAGCCTGGAACGCTACCTCAAGGAACTTTACTTGGATAAAGGTGCCCCCACATATGGGCTTTTGGACATTATAAAACCGTATTGTGATCAAAGTGCCATTGATCTAAGGGAACAGGAATAGGGCATGGTTGGGGGCGACCGCTAGGGTAAAAGGCCTATGTGGGGCCTGGAATTGGGAGTTCAGAAGCCCGCTCAAGAAATGGGTAATGTGACTCACAAGGGCGGAGCCGTACCAAAAATCATCTTTTTTATACCAAATGGAAACATTTTTTGGCACACTGATCACCTTGGTCGCGATCAATATACTCTTGCTGTTCCTTAGTACCAAAACAAAGGACGGGCCGGTCAAAAAGACCAAGGACAAAATGGCCAAAAAACAATGAACGTTTTCTATTTGTGCGTCCCCAACCAGGCCGGTGCAGTATGAGCCCATAGATTGCCCCCGGTAGCATTGAGCTACAAAAACCCCCGATTGTTCTTCACCTGCCCAATTGAAGGGGGCAATGAAGGAAATGGTTGATTTGCCCATAAATAAAACTCTTGATATGCCCTGGTACGTCCTCTACACAAAACCCAGAACCGAAATGAAGGTCAGTGAATATTTAAGGAATATGGAGATCATGGTCTATTGTCCCCTTATCACAGAAACACGGCAATGGAGCGATAGAAAAAAGAAAGTGACCACACCACTGTTCAGATCCTTGGTGTTCGTGCAACTGGAACCCAAGGAGCGGAGCAGGGTTTTTGGGGTTCCCGGGGTGCTCAACTATCTTTTTTGGTTGGGAAAACCTGCAACGGTCAGCGATATGGAAATCAAGGTGATAAAGGACTGGAACAGGAACGGGGAAAAGGAACGGATGAAAGTGGAACAACTTTCACCAGGGGACCAGGTGGTGATTTCACGTGGACCGTTCAAAAACCAGAAGGCACTCATACGGCACATTGGTAAAGGGCGCTTTCGCCTGCTTCTACCAAGTTTGGGATGTGTAGTGGTCATCAGTGCCAAAGAGGTCGTCTAGGGTATGGACCAATGCGACGACCTTCCATGCACCGATGTTTAGACGGCAAGAAGGGTTTTTTACCAGAGACCACCAAAGGTCATCTCTTTTTTTGACTTCCCGATTTTGGTTCCGGTTAACGAATAATAAAATTGACATAACTAGGATGGTAGCACAACTAAAAGCTTTTATTGTAGAAAATGGAATTACGGGGGGAGAGGGCCTCTCTGTCATTTTAAAGAAGTATTTCCCGGAAATTGACGTTTTGGGGCTGGCCGACAATGTAGAAGCTGCCCTGGGCCGCATAGCCAAGTTAAAGCCCGACATCATTTTTCTGGACATTGAACTAAAAAAAGGTTGCGGGTTCCAGATCATTGAAAACCTAAGTGCCAAAAGCAAGTATTTTTTTATCATTACATCACATGTGGAAAAGTATGCGCTCAAGGCCATATCCTATGGTGTGACCGATTATTTGTTGAAGCCCTTCCAATTGGAGGACATCGTACTGGCCCTGAACAAGGTAAAGAAGAAAACGGAGGCCAGATCGAACAAAGTGGATGATATTGAAATCGTTGCATTGCCCTCGGGGAACAAGGTAGAACTCATAAAAAAGGAAGACATCATCTATTTGAAGGCGGAAGGCCGGTATACCCGTTTTTTCTTGAAGGGGGACATCAACTTAATAGCCTGTAGGAACATTGGGGAGTATGAGAAACTTTTGGATCCCAAAATGTTCTTTCGGATTCACAATTCCTTTATGGTGAACATTACCCAGGCAAAGAACATCAACAAGGCCGCAGGCAACTATCTGGAACTGAAAGCGGCCAATTGCGCTCTGTTGCCAATAGCCAAAAGAAAATATGATCTGCTGAAAAAATTTTTAAACATAAAGTAGGGCAGGCCGAAAAGCTGGGACTTCCACAACGCAGTCTTGGAATACGTAGGGTCCTTGGAGATGAATCCTTGGACAAGTGCACCGTACGGCATGGAAATACATAGGGCCCACTTTGGCAATACGCCCTATAAAGGAGACCAATAAAGGTGTTTTCGTACCACTTATACCGTATTCTTACCGACTATTACATGGGAATTGACTTTCTAGGTTTTAAGTATTTAATTCGAATCGTAATAAGGATTGTTTAGGTTCTGTTTAGATGTTTGTTTGTTGATCTGCTCATGGTAGAGAAGGTTCTGGGCCAGGGTCGGGTCATGAAAATGATTCGGCCCCTTCGCCCAGAATATTTTAACGATGTACGATGGAAACCTGCCCAAAGCATTCTCTTGTTGGCTTTACTGACAGATGTTTCTTGGTCCACGGCCATTTGCCACCAATGGCATTGCCCTATTCACGATCCGATGTAGATATGACGGCACTTGTTTTAATATTGTCCTTCCTGTTCCTATTGGTGGTCCTTGTTTTTCTAATGAGAGACCCTTCCAATCCGAACAGACATCGGGATATTTGATCCTCAAACAACAAAAATGCTCTATGACCAGCAACAAATTTGAAAAAAGAACGGTCCTGTTCTATGACAGTTGCAAGGCTCATGGGGCATACGGTAAAAAAGTGATGCAATCGAAAGGAACGTATGACATGGTGGTCCACAACATTGAAAGGTTGGAAGATGCGGATCAGTACCTGCCCGCACTTACCGCTGTCGTACTGTTCATATACAACAGGAGGGCCCTGTTTCAACTGTTCCCGTTCCTGAATAGGAAGATCAAGCTCATCCTATGTACAAATTCCTACATCATGGGATGGCTAAGCCGTGTTTTTCAAAGCGACATCACCATGTTGGATATCGCAACCCCAAAAACGGAGCTTTTTTACCAAATCGAAAGGAATTTGTTCCAATCTGACAGGGGTCATACGGAGAGCGATGTCCTGGGATAGCGGGATTTCCATATCCGATCGCTTTGCTGTGGTACGGCCGGTCATACACCTGGGAACTGATAATGTATAGACACCGCAACCTATGAAGGTATTCCTCGGCTTTTTGATAGTGCTCATCCCGACGACCAAATTCATATTTGTCGAAGTGCCTCGACAGGAAAGAGAGGCCTTGCTGGACCTCTACAATGCCACCCAAGGTGCGGGTTGGAACAAAACCTGGGATTTGCAGGCCCCTGTTTCCAGTTGGTACGGTATAAAAGTGGCCGGCGGACATGTTGTGGAAATCGACCTATTCCGGAACAAGTTGGTGGGATCCATTCCCAGGAGCATCAAAAAACTAAAATATCTGGAATACCTTGACCTTTCGTTCAACGTGATCAGTGGATCACTGCCACACCACCTTATGGAGCTGGATCGCTTAAAGACCCTAAAGTTGGAGATGAACGGGATGACCGGGACCCTTCCGAGGAATATAGGAAGGTTGAAAAACCTGGAGGAACTAACGATATTCAACAACTTCATATCCGGTGACATTCCACCTAGCATGGGTGAAATGGTATGTTTAAGAGTGTTGAACCTTTCGAGCAACAAGCTCAGCGGACAGATTCCCAAAACCTTGGGAAACCTTACCAAATTGGAAAGTTTGGGACTCTTTGACAATATGCTGAGCGGTCGCTTACCTCCGGAACTGGGAAACTTGGTCCGATTACAGGAACTGGCACTGGCCAATAACCGATTGGAGGGTGAAATACCGATAGAATTGGGTCGATTGACCAATCTTCGGGTATTTATCATCCAGAACAACAGGTTTGATTCCCTTGACAATCTAAAACAAATTGACCGTGGCCGATTTCTAATATTTGAGCATGATTAAGAGCACATGATAAACGAGATGTATAGATTTTACCACGGCCGGTATGCCGTATGGAATCCACGTCCAAAACCGTTAAAAATGGGGAATGATCCATGCGTTGGGCCTGTTCTTTTCAGACGCAAATTTGGATTCTTTTCCAATTGTTTCACCAAAATTTTCCAATAATGCCCAAACACTATCTGGACGAAGATGTCTGCACCACGGCCAAAAAACGGCTCAGGAGCATCTTTAGGACCTTCCCAAAGGTCTATCTTGCCTTCAGTGGGGGCAAGGACAGTTCGGTAATGCTGCATTTGGCCCTGGAAATGGCGAAATCCATGAACCGCCTGCCATTGGACGTCATGTTCATAGATTTGGAGGGACAATATGATGTAACCATAAAATATATCGAAGAAACCGTTCTTGGTACGGATGAGATCAAGCTGCATTGGATCTGTCTTCCCCTGAACCTTCGCAACTCCGTGAGCGTTTTCCAGCCCCATTGGCGCTGTTGGGACCCTGAACTATCGGACGTATGGATACGGCCCATGCCAAGGCATCCACAGGTGATATCGGACATTGGCCACTATCCGTTTTTCCGATACGGCATGGAGTTCGAGGATTTTGTCTATAAATGGGGGAACTGGTTTGCCAACGGGGAGCTGTGTACCTGCCTTTTAGGAATAAGGGCCGATGAAAGCCTGAACAGGTTCATTTCGGTAACGGAAAGCGAATGGAACGGTAAAAACTGGATGAGCGGGGCCTCCGAGAACCTGGTATTCTCCTATCCCATCTATGATTGGCGAACAGAGGATATCTGGCGTTATGTGGGAAAAAAAAGGATACCATACAATAAACTGTACGATTACTTTTATCTGTGCGGTATCTCTATTCATAAAATGCGCATATGCCAACCGTACGGTGACGATCAGCGACAGAGCCTGGAGTACTTTCATGAAATAGAACCCGAAACATGGAATCGGGTAGTGGCAAGGGTACATGGGGTCAACTTCGGGGCCGTTTATAGCAAGACGGCGGTCCTGGGCAGAAGAAAGGTAGTACTGCCAGAGGGGCTGACCTGGAAAAAATATGCCTATCTACTATTGAGGTCGATGCCGGAAATCTCCAGGGACCATTATAGGGAAAAAATAAGGACATTTTTCAGTTGGTGGCACGACCACGGATATCCACCGGAGCTCGTTCCCGATCAGGGGAACCTAAAACTGGAGAACAGTGGAAAACAACCCTCATGGAGAAGAGTGTGCAAATGCATTGTTAAGAATGACTGGTGGTGCCGGAGTTTGGGCTTTTGCCAAACAAAAAAGACCTATGAAAAATTATATGCAAAAAACCCCTAACTATGAGCTGTACCGTAAAGCATGATATTATAAACATAATAAGAGCTGCAGATTTTATCCCGGAAGGGAAAAGAGAGAAGCTCATTAACAAGGTCATGGAAGCGTTCGGTATGTACAAAGAACCCATTGCTTCCATGTTATGGGTGCCCCTCGATAAAATTTTGCCAAATTCCTACAATCCCAACAAGATGGCGGTACCGGAGAAAAGGTTGCTGCTCCGTTCCCTGCTGCTGCATGGCATCACTTCCCCTTTGGTGGTCTCTCCCGAAAGGGAGGGCAAGTACCCACTTATCGACGGGTACCACCGCTGGAACATTATAAAACAGAGCAAGGAATTGAAAAACCGATTGGACCATAAAGTACCCGTGGTGATATTGGCCCTTTCCAATAATGAAGGCATGGTTGCGACCATTCGTCACAATAGGGCCAGAGGAAGGCACCAGATAGCGGAAATAAGCGAAGTGGTCAAAACCCTGTCGGCCAACGGTTGGTCCCCGCAAAGAATCATGGACGAACTGGGTATGGATGCCGATGAGGTGCTCCGGTTAAAACAGTTTCAAGGACTTGGGGAACTGTTCAAGGACGGTGATTATTCCGCCTCTTGGAAATAAAGGTCGGGGGAACAGCGGCAATGGTGTTCGGGAAGCCATTGGTAACCTATGTTGGGAGGAACTTTGAACAGATGGTTTGTCAATAGATCAGATCACTATTTTCAGTTGTTGTACGCAAGCCGAAAAAATCGAATAATTATTTACCTATGTTTAACTTAATGATAATCAATTAATAACAAAAAAAATGAAAACACGAATGAACAAAATTATTTTAACGACCGGATGGATTTTTTGCACCCTTCTATGTATATCCTGTGCAGAAAATAAAAATGAAAAAACGAAAACGGAGCAACCTGAACCTCCTGTTATAGAAGCTGTATCAGCAGAATATGGAAAAATTGTTCGGAAAGTGCACGATGCTTTGCAAAGTATGGAATTTGATGCTTTTGGTAACTACTTCACCGACGATGCCGAATGGTATTGGCCAGATGGTAGTTTTGAAACCCGAACCCTTATTAAAGGAAAAGACAACCTGGTTTCGTTTTGGAAAGATTGGAAAGAAACCTTCCATATCGATACCATAGAATTTTCACAGATCAATACCTTGTCCCTAAAGAACAATGTGCCGACCAAATATTATAAGGTAGAGGGTGTTATGGTGCTTTATTATGGAGATATGACGCTTAATGCTGAGGGCAAAACCGCTAAAGTAAGACAACAAATTACGTATGTATTTAATGCTGATAAAAAAATACAAAAGGCATTTCTCTATTATGACAGGGCCACTTTATTGAAAACTATCAACACCAGTGTTGACTTAAATAAAATGGAATAATGGCCCAATGAATTCTTTGTTAATTCTATGACAATGGGAATCCATTGGCTCATAAACACGGGGCAAGATTTTCCATTGCAAAAACAAGGAACGTATAAAAAATGCATATGGGATTGTTACACTCCAAATACTGTTTGATGGCGCTGGGCCTTACCCTCAACCTGGCCCAGGCACAGCTAGAGGTCAGCGGAACGGTCACCGACAAAAGTGGCATTGCCTTGGCGGGGGTTACCGTACAGGCAGATGGTACCGGTACAATAACCAATTTTGAAGGCCAATACAGCCTATCCGTACCCGGCACCGATGATGCGCTACGGTTCAGTTCCGTGGGCTACCTTACTCAAACCGTCACGGTGGGCCAGCGAACAGAGATCAATGTGGTCCTACAGGAAGACATTGCCCTATTGGACGAGGTAGTGGTCACCGCACTGGGCATAAAAAGGGAAGAGCGGGCCCTGGGCTACGCCGTTCAAAAGCTGAACCATGGGGAACTGGCAAGGATAAAACTGGTGAATCCCGTCAATGCGCTGGCGGGCAAGGTATCCGGTGTTTACATTAGCGGTAGCGCCAACGGCCCCACGGCCTCGGCCAACATAAACATAAGGGGGGCGGCCTCCTTATTGGGCAACAACCAACCCTTGTTCGTGGTCAATGGCATGCCCATTACGAACGATCTGTACAGTTTTGACGATGGGCTCAACGGCTCATCTACCATAGACTTTGGCAATGCGGCCCAGATCGTGAACACCGATGATATTGCATCGATCAATGTGCTCAAAGGGCCCGCCGCATCAGCCTTGTACGGTTCCCGTGCAGCGGACGGGGTCATACTGATCCAGACCAAAACGGGCAGGGAGGCCACGGGTATGGGCATTGAGTTCAATACAAGCACAACATTCGAATCCCTCCTGAAATTGCCCGATTACCAGAACACCTATGGTTTTGGGGGCGGGGGCAAGTACAGTTACCTGGATGGCACCCATTACATCGGCGATAAGGAATATTACGAGGCCTATGGGGAGAACTGGGGGCCGGAGATGAACGGTCAGTTGATAAAACAGTTTAATTCCGATGGCCGTCCCGTACCCTTTACACCGGCCAAGGACAATGTGAAGAACTTCTTTAGGACGGGCGTCACCACCATCAACAACATTTCATTCAGCAAGTATACCGAGGATAGTAACTTGCGCATGTCCTACACCAATTTGTACAATAAGGGGATCGTGCCCAATACCGACCTGAAAAGGAATACCATCCAGATGGGCCTGGGCCGCAGCTTGATGGATAATCGGTTAAATGTGGCCCTCAATGCCATGTACATCCATTCAGACTCGGGCAATATACCGAACGCGGGATACGACGAATCTTCATCCGTAATGTACGGCTGGCTGTGGTTTCCACGCCAGGTAAAGATCAATGACCTGCGCGATTATTGGGAGCCGGGGCAGGAAGGTATCCGGCAACGTTATGTGGAGGACCTTTGGGTGAACAATCCCTGGTTCATAGCCCATGAGAACACCAATGCCTTCCAGGGCAACCGCTTTATCGCCAATACAAAACTGGATTATGACCTTACGGACAAGGTTTCCATAAGGTTCGGTTATGGCGTGGACATGCTGAACGAGGACCGGCAATACAGAAGGGCCCCATCCACAAAAGGGGTACTTTTGGGAAGCTATAGGGAGGACGGCATCTCGTTCAACGAGACCAATGCCGAATTGTTGCTGGGCTATAGTTCCGGAAGCGGAAACTTTGGCGATTTTGGCCTTGATGTTAGCATAGGGGGCAACCTGATGCGCCAGAATGCCTCTTTTCTGATCGCCAACAATCCCGAACTGAAACTCTTCGGGACAGGTCCCAGTATTTACACCCTGGCCAATGCGCGCTCCGGGGTCTTGGTGGGATCGCAGAAGACCCGTACGGGCATCAACAGCCTATTCGGTATCGCTACCTTAAGCTATCGGAACGGCCTCTTCTTGGATCTGGCCTACAGGAACGATTGGAACAGTACCTTGGTAGACCCGATTGCCGGCCTCAACGGGTCCGATTATAGTTTTGGTTACCCATCGGCCGCCCTGGGCGCTGTACTTTCAGACCTGCTTCAATGGCCCCAAAGCATCTTCTTAAAGCTGAGGGCGTCGTATGCCGAAGTGGGCAACGGGGCGCCCGCATACGCCTTTGGCAATACGTTTACGGCACAACCGGCCTTTGGCGACCAGGCCGTCTTTACGACCAACAGGACCATTGCCGACCCCGACTTGACGAACGAAAGAACACGGGCCCACGAATTTGGGTTGGATGTAAGGTTGTGGCAGGGAAGGCTCAAATTGGATGTTGCCCACTACAATATGTTAAGTCTTGACCAGGTGATCTTTTTGCCCGTTGGCGTAACGAGCGGGTACGATGCCAACCTTACCAACGGGGGAGCGATCAGGAACAAGGGGATCGAACTGTCCTTGGCGGGCAGGGTGGTCAACGGGAACCATTTCAGTTGGGACCTTACCCTCAATGCCGGCAGGAACAGGGGCATCGTGGAAAGCCTCCCCGATGGGATCGAAAGTGGACGCTACTCCATAGTGGCCGACCTTTTTCCGGGCGATGAAGGGGGTGCCGACCTGGAGTATGTGGCAGAAGAAGGGAAACTACTGGGGCAATTGTACGGCCTGGGCTTTCAAAGGGGGCCGGACGGTAGGGTCATCCATGAAAATGGCCTGCCCTTGCTTACCGATGAAAAAGTATCGGCAGGGAGCTTTCAGCCCGATTGGAGGTTGGGGGTCTATAATTCCTTGCAATACAAAAACCTTACGCTGGGCTTCCTGTTCGATGGGCAGCTGGGGGGCAAGATCTATTCCAGGTCCCATGCACTCTATGCCACGGGGGGCGCCATTACCAATAACGACGACCCAAACCTGGACCTTTCCACGCTGGAGGGCCGTACGGTGTACGAAGTGGATTATGACGCCCAGGGAGACCCGGTATATACGCAGGTAGCGGCCGGCGGTGTTGTGGGCCCCGGATGGAAATACGACGGTAACGGCAAGCTGGTGGAGAACGATGTAGTGGTGCCCGCCGGGGGCGCCGGTTATGTGGGCTATTTCTATAACTATTATGGCAACGGCTTCAATAGGGACAATATTGAGGCGGCCACCTACGATGCCACCTATTTTAAGCTAAGGGAGCTGAGCCTTGCCTATAAGGTGCCTGTGGCGCTCTGTAAAAAGATCGGCATCCCAAGAATGAAGCTTTCCGTGATCGGTAGGAACCTGTTGTTGTTCTCAAAGGTCCCGACCATTGATCCGGAAACCTTTTCGATCCGGAACGGTACCTTCATAAACGGGTTTGAAAGCACCACCTTGCCAACAACACGGAGCATCGGCTTTGCCATCAATGTGGGGTTTTAGGCCATGGGCAGGAATTTGGAAAAAACATGGGCTAGTGGAAGCGATTGCGGAAAGAAAGAACCCTGTATAAGAAAACGATCAAACAGATCAGTTTTTATCAAAAGATGAAGATGGATAAAAAGCCGAATAATGGGTACGGATCTATGATCAATGATTATATACCAATGTTGTGCTACAATTAACAAGCATCGCGTAAAAATTTGACTTATGGAAAAAATTTGGATTATAATGATTGCAATATTGATTTTTATAACAATCAATTTTCTTTACGACAAAAGTATGAATGGCTATGTCAAAAAAGCATTTGGTAAAAATGGTTAAGTATTTACGGAGATAAAGTTCATTTCTGGAAAAGCTCAATATTTGTTAGTACCGTTGGAACTGTATTGATAATATTTATTCTAAAATGGTCAAATGTTTTGACTTTTTAGAAATTTGAAATAATTACAAAATAAACTAACTGGCGATAAAGACTTGCGTTTGATTCGTTTTTGGTGTATATTTACACCAAACAATAAAATTATGGCTCGACAAAGTATATCATTCACAAAGCCAAATGATGAATGGCTAAAAACCCAAGTGGACAATAAAGAATATTCAAGTAAAAGTGAACTAGTAAATGACTTGATTCGACAAGCCCGAAGACAACAAGTTCAAATTGACTGGATCCATGCTAAACTGGAAAAAGCTGAAAATAGTGGATTTACAAATGACAAGAAAGAAGATATTTTAGCGCAATCAAAGTCTTTATTAAATGACTAAATACCGGTTGAGCAACGAAGCCAAAAATGACTTGATTCGGATTCATCATTACGGAGTTAAAAAATTTGGCGTGATTCAAGCGGACAAATACTTCGATTCGTTTTTTGAATATTTCGACATTATCGCACAACGACCTTTTTCGTTTGAGTCAGTTGATCACATAAAAAAAGATTACAGACGTTGTGTTTGTGGTATGGACAGTATTTATTTCAAAATAAATGAAAGTATTGTAGAAATAATGACGATTGTGGGAAGGCAAGATTTGAATGAAAAGCTATAGTCAAATTAATAAAAACGTTGCCTAACCATGGTAACCGCTGCACAACCCAAGAATTTAAAAAAAACACCGCTGGCGGAAGCGATTGCGGAAAGAAAAGACCCCGTGCGGGAAAGTGATCAAAACGGATCCGTTTTATCAAAAGATGAAAATGTATAAAAAGTCAAATAAGGGGTACGGACCTATAAGGGATCAATGGTCATATAGCTATGTTGTACAACATTGGTCAAACTCGTTAATTTTTAAGATACTTACATAAAGAAAATCAAAGATGGCAACAGTGGACAAAATACGAAATGGATTAATAGATAAGATCCTGACTATCCGAAACAAGGAATTTTTGGGGGCACTCGACAAACTTATTTCTTCCAGTGCATCGGAAACCGATATAGTTAAACTTTCCGACGAACAAAAACAAATGCTGCAAATGAGTGAGGAAGATATCGAAAATGGAAGATTGATTTCACAGGATGAAATGGAAAAACGCAATCTTGAATGGCTGAACACGATGTGATCTGGACCAAAACAGCCGATATTCAATTTGTTGGAATCCTTGAATATTGGTAAAAAGAAACAAGTCTACCAGATGTCAGAGTGGCATCGTTAGGGAACTTTAGCATCTATTATAAAATAACCGGCGAGTCTATTATAATTTCCGCTTTTTGGGACAACCGACAGAATCCCAAAAAATTACTGGAAATTCTACAGGGCTGAAAATAACGCTACGCAACAAGACCTCCTATAAAAAGCCCTGGTCCGGTTCCCTAAAGCTGATCCATATTTTCCCCGCCTGCCGGACGGGCAGGTTTTTTCCTTACCCCCTTTTATATACAGACAACTCCTGATCTTCCCATTTATTCCGATATACGCACGGTTGTTACATGGAGTTTTCTTCCTATTCATTTTATCAGCAGTTTTGAGGGATATAACAGTGTCCCGACTCTCTTTGACCGTTCCCGGAAAGACTTGTTGAACAGTTCAAGAAGATAGGTTGAACATTTCAGGATGATAGGTTGAACATTTCGAGAGGATGGGTTGAACACATCAAGAGGATAGGTTGAACATTTCAGGATGATAGGTTGAACATTTCAAGAAGACTTGTTGAACAACGCTAGAAAAAGCCTTCCCGATAGCTATCGGGACGGACTCTCAGGAGATAACCGATAAAACAAAATGGATAACAGAACATACTAATAGAAATAGAACCAGATGAAGACCAAAACATATTTTTTAGTGTCCCTGCTCCCGATGTGTATGGCCTGTGACGGATTCGAGGAAATGAACCTAAACCCCAACGAACCCACCCAGGTGGCTACAGACGTCTTATTGCCGTCCGCTATCCGACAGGGCATGACCACCCTGGTCACCGAATCCTTCCTGTTGGGGAACAATATTGCACAGTTGACGGCCAAAACCTTGAGAACGGAGGTAGATGCCTACCATTGGAACGCTTTCCCCACGGTTTGGGAAGGCCTTTATACCAGTCTGACGGATATATCCCAAGTGGAAACCGCGGCGATCGCAGAGCAGAATGCCGTTCTGGAAGGCGTGGCCATTGTGCTCAGGAGCTACATCTTTGCCACCCTTACCAATGCCTATGGCGATATACCCTATAGCGGGGCCATTGGCGGGGCCGAGGACAACTTTACCCCCAGCTATGACCCTCAGGAAACCATCTATACCGATCTGCTCTCCGAGCTCCGGCGCGCGGATGCGTTGTTGGCCTCCGGGAAGGGCAGTATAGATGGGGACATTCTTTTCAACGGAGATGCCTTGCAATGGCAGCGACTGGCCAATTCGCTCCGCCTAAGGTTATTGATGACGGCAAACAACCAGTTACCCGATGCAGGGACACGGTTCGCCCGTATCGTGGATGCGGGCAATATCATCGGCTCCAACGATGAAAATGCCGTATTTACCTTTCTAAGGGGATTTCCGAACCAGTTTCCCCTGATCCCTTTAAAAACAGGCGATTTTGATGCCGTTGCGTTGAGTCAAACTTCGTACGGCCTTATGTTGGGGCATAACGACCCGCGATTGTCCCGTTATGCCCGCCCGGACAATGATGACTATAACGATCCGGTATTCTCAGGGGCTTTCAACGGTTCAAGTACTGCCGATTGTCACAAAGCGGGGTCCAGACTGGGCGCAGCATATTTCAATGATCCGGCCCAGACCCTGACCAGTGAACTGGGGCTTGAAACGGCAAAAGGGATTATCATGACCTATGCCGAAGTGGAGTTTTTATTGGCGGAAGCCGCTGTTAAGGGCTGGATCAACGATCCGGTGGAAACGCATTACCGCAACGGTATAGCGGCATCCATGGCGTATTATCAGGTGGACTATACCTCCTTCGGATGGGCCGGTTTTGAGGACTATTATGCCCGATCGGGGGTAGCCTATGCACAACCAACGGATGTTTGGGAGCAAAAATGGCTTTCCCTGTTCTTTACCGGCCTGGAGCCCTATTTCGAATTAAGGAGATGGTATTTTGAAAGCGATTTCGATTGGAAGGGCATTCCCTTCATGGGCCCCGCCTGTGGTAACCTGAACAATGACAGGTTGCCGCTGAAGTTCACCTATCCCGGACAGGAACAGAGTTTAAACCAGGCCAACTACCGGGACGCTTTGGAAAGGATCGGCGGGTCCAATGATTTTAATGCGCCGATCTGGTTGGTGCGATGAACGGTTGGCGGTGTTCAGTAGGCAGTGCTCAGTAGGCAGTGTTCAGTAAGCAGCGTTCAGTAGGCAGTGGGCAGTAGGTAGTTCTGTTATGAATTATGAGTGATGAGTTTGCGCGTTGCGTAGAGCGTTTAGCGCATTGCGCCATGTTTGACAGTGTTCAGTAGGCAGTAGGTAATGGTACTAGAGATTCCTTGTAGGTTCGGAATGATAGATCAAGGCGTATTGTCATTCAGAGCGGCGCATCGTGAAGCGAAGAATCTCAAACCTTAAACCTTGAACCAAAAACCAAATACGTGAAAAACAGCAAAAAGTACTTCGATATTCACGCCCCGGTGTTCTATCCATCCGCCGGGCTCATTCTTGTCTTCATTATACTTGTCCTTTGGATCGGCGGGCCCGTGGAAGGGATTTTTACCGATGTCCGGTCCTGGATCATGGAACAGGTCGGCTGGCTTTTTATACTGACCGTTAACATACTTCTGGTCGTTGTGCTTTATTTCGCCTTCGGCAAGTTTGGAAAACTGAGGTTGGGAGGGGAGAGCAGCAGACCGGAATTCAGTCGCTTTGGCTGGTTCGCCATGCTTTTTTCCGCGGGAATGGGTATTGGATTGCTCTTTTTTAGTGTGGCCGAACCTATGGCCAATTTTGTTTCCCCTCCCGTGGCTGTCGGGGATATGGCCGGGAAAACGCACAACGCCTTGGTGTATACTTATCTGCATTGGGGCCTGCACGCCTGGGGAATCTACGCCTTGATCGGACTGGCCCTGGCCTTTTTCGCGTTCAACAAAAAACTTCCGCTTGCCATCCGTTCCGTTTTTTTCCCGCTCCTGGGCAAGAAGATCTATGGCCCCTTTGGCGATGTGGTCGATGTGCTTAGTGTTGTGGCCACCCTTTTTGGCCTGGCCGCTTCCCTGGGCTTTGGTGCCCAACAGATCGCCTCGGGCCTCCATTACCGTTTTGGTACCCCCAACGATGTTTGGATGCAAGTAGGGCTCATTGGTGGCATTACCCTTGCCGCCACAATTTCTGTGGTGCTCGGACTGGACAAGGGTATACGGGTGTTGAGCGAGCTCAATATAAAGCTCGGCGCCGTTTTTTTGGCCTTGATGCTCCTTTTGGGCCCCACCTTCTTTCTTATGGAAGGATTTATCCAGACCGTCGGTGGCTATGTACAGGAAATTGTGGGCCTGGGCACCTGGACCGATGTATACTCGAATGGCGGACAAGATCGTGATACCCTCTTCTATTGGGCCTGGTGGATTTCGTGGTCGCCCTTTGTAGGCCTATTCATAGCGAGGGTCTCCAAAGGCCGCACCGTAAGGGAATTTGTGCTGGGGGTCCTATTGGTCCCTACCTTGCTTACCTTTTTGTGGATATCGGTTTTTGGGGGCTCGGCCCTGTTCCTGGAGATCAATGGCATTGGAAGCGTAGCCCGGGCTGTTGAAGACGATGTTTCCACGGCCCTGTTCGCCATGCTCAAAGAATTCCCCCTGGATTTTATCACGGGTCTTGTTGGGATTGTCCTGGTTACGAGCTTTTTTGTTACATCGTCCGACTCGGGTTCCCTGGTCATAGATAACATTACCAGTGGTGGAAAATTGGATGCTCCGGTAGGACAGCGCATTTTCTGGGCCCTTTCCGAAGGAGGCGTGGCCATAACCCTATTGTTGGGCGGTGGGTTGGTGGCTTTACAGTCCGCAGCCCTGAGCGCTGGCCTTCCTTTTGCCATAATATTGTTGATTATCTGCTACAGTCTGTACAAAGGACTATCGGAAGAATATCGAAAACTACAGCGGAGGCGATTGCGGAAGGATAGGAACATGTACAAGAAAACGATCAAACGGATCATCTTCTTATCGAAAGGTGAAAATATATAAAACCGAATAACCACTATGAGTTTATAAAGGCATATGATTCCATACCTATCGGAAGGCACGGTTTCTGACCTGGGGTCTGGATTATAGCACTAAAGCACATCGATATGGATAAGGTACCAGATCTTGGAAAGACCATAAAAAAACTGGAGTTCCCCAATATATCGGCACACCTGATTGTCCCAAGGGGCGGACGTTTTGTCCTTAACTGTTCCACGGGGGTAAAGACATTGGCAGATTTTTACAGGGCTTGGCCGCTCTTGGAATACTTAAGGCCGGCAATCCATATCCTTGGTGGGGAGAAAGACCAGGAAGTTCTTGGTATACGCCTGGAACGGGGCAAACACGGCGGGACCAAAATCACCTATTATCAAGGGCTCCTTGAAAACGATAGGGAAATTGCGGATGAACTTTTCAACAACTTCGATTTTCCCCCGAAAAAAGTAGCCTTGCAATACCTAAAAGGCGTCCTGGTCCTGTACCGGGAAAGGGACCTTTGGTTATGGGGACCGCTACAGAATTGAAAGTATGGACCAATTTCCCCATCCGTGGACGGGAAGGCCCATATTTTGGAAAACTTCGGTGATTCACAATAGGCCGATTTTTTTGAAAACACCGCTAGGAATGGCAAGATATCATCAAGAGCTATGAAAACAATCATGACCGTTGCTTTGGTAATACTATCCATCTATGGCCGATCACAGGACCCGGCCAATGGAATGTTGGACCGACCAGAGATACCGAACCTGAACGTTCATACCCTGGATTTGAAAAATCTGGAAGTCCAACGGAACTTGGACGAGATTTTAAGACTTGAAAGGAAAAGGAAGGGCAACAAGACGGTTGGAATCATACTGAGTTCGGTCTCTGTCACGGCCATACTTGGCGGGGGCGCCATGCTCTTAAAAGGGGGCAGGGAAGAACACGGCATACTGACGGCCCTTGGGGGCATAGCCATCAGCAGCGGAGTGGTCAGTGGCGGAATTTCAGTGGCCTTCTGGGACTCGTCGAAGAGGAGAAAACGGGAACGGGACCGACTGATCGAAAAAATCAACGGCAAAGACGGTTTGGGCCTCGATTGAAAAGCGTTGGGAATCGTCAGATTCCCTATAAAGTGTCAGGCAAGGTATGCGTGCCCATAGGTTTCCCTTATGTCCCGCAGTTTGCACAATCTTCAAGATTTTCCTGGTTTCATTCCACCTATCACCATATACGCCCGAATATTACATGGGTTTTTCTTTCCAACCTTTTTATCTGCAGTTTTACGGGCTAAATCGGGGTTTGCCCCTTATCAAAGACCTTTCTTATGAAAAAAAAGACCTTAGTTGCCATCTGCTTCCTTTTAACGGTTTGTTCAACAACAAAACTGCACTCGCAGGGAAACGTTTCGATACATTTGGGTCCCTCCTTACCTGTATCGGATTTTGCATCGGATGACGGTCCTACGGGTGCCGCTGCCGCCATTGGCTTGAATATTGGGGTTCAGTACCGCTACCCTTTCCGGGAAAACGGATTTGGCCTGTTCGGCGGTCTCGACCTCCACTACAATGGACTAAAGAAAAGTGCCAAGGATGCCACGGAGAATGTTTTGAAGATTTTGGACCTGAAGGAGGCCGACATCAAGTACCCCAAATATATCAACATACCGCTTACGGCCGGATTGGACTATACCTTTCAGGTAGATTATAGCGTTGCACTATTTGCACAAGGGGGACTGGCCGTGAATTTCCTCAAGGCAACGGATCTGGTAATCGGGGCCAATGACTTGGAGTTCCGGTCGAAGACGGATCTGGCGACCGGTATCGGCTTCAAAGTAGGGGGCGGTGTTCTGATCAAGGACAGGTTTTCCATATCCATTGATTATCTGGGGCTGGGGAAACATGATATCGATGGTTCAGTGCAGGGACATGGGGTGTCCCAAAAAATCGATGGGGAACAAAAGGTCACAATGCTGGCCCTGGCGTTGGGGGTCAAATTTTAGATTGGACCGCAAGGGCAGATCGCCCATTTTTCATTTATGGATTTCCGATCAAAGATCAAGATAGGGTCAAAGGGTAAACCGAAGCCCCAAAAGGATGTTATGGTTCCCAAATACTACCCGTGCCTTTCCCAAGCGGGGGTCCAGGCTGTTAAAACCGGGGGGTTCGGTCGCGAGATAGCGATAAATGGCGGAAAGGGCCAAGGTCCGGTCCATCCGAAGCGATATCCCAGCTGTTAGCTGATAGGCGAGGACCGTATCGGAGTCCTCGATCACATGGGCTCCGTCAAGTTGGGCGTCCAGGGCCATATCCATAAAACCTAAGCCGCCCCCTAGGACGAACGCCATTTGGTCCATCTCCATACCGATCTGGGCTGGGCGGAGGTCACAATATACATTTCCCAGGCCGTACCACCCGCCGATGGTCCCATCTACTAGGGGCTCAACGATTCGCCCACCCGCCCAGAACCTATAATCCTCCAGGGCGCTCCGTAGGTGGCCTCCGATAATTTCCCAACGAAACCAGGGACCAAGGCTGTGTCCTGCCGCTATTTCCAACAGTCGACCAGGTTTGGTATCGAAGGTACTACGGGCTCCCTTGCCAAAGACTTGTTCCAGGCGATCCACCTGTAATTTGGTATCGTTAAAAAACGAAAGGCCGCCCCGGATCTCGATATAGGGACCGCCGGCCAATCGTACGGTTTGATTTCCTGGAGCGTGCGAACCGGTAAAAGGGTGGGCAGGAAGGTGCAGATGGTGGCTTGAAACTCCAATTTCCATATCCTGTGGACCTTGCCCTTTGGATTGAAGTGGGGCAGCTGTATATTGGGGAAACAACAGATGCCCAGAACATAGCAGGACACCAAATACTAAGGTCCTTGCCTTCACGATGGATGGTATTGATCTCATTGGCATAGGTGTCTCGGCCCTGTTTTTGGCACCTCTTTGGAGGATTCTGTTCTACGAGGCCCTTTTTATACTGCCAAAACTCGGAATTAATGGACTGTGAAGAAAAACCCATGTAATATTCGGGCACATAGCGACATAAGTGGTAATCGGTACCGCTATCAAAATACTTTTTTCATCCCCAAGTGTAACTTTTTGGATTTATTGAACTCCCTTATAGTGGGACTGCCTTCAAGAAGGAGGGAAAACCGTATTGCGAAAGGAAAAATATAGCGCGGTGGCCCAGGGAATAGGGAAAATTTCAGGGGGCAGGAGAAAAAATAGTGGAAAACTGTTACCAAACCGCAATGAGGGAGTCTTTTATGGTAACAGGCCAAATCCGGACAAGAAATGATACAGATCCAAAATTTGAAAAAGAGTTTTAGAACCCAAGAAATCGAGACCTTGGCACTGAACAATGTCAACCTAAAGGTTGAAACTGCCGAATTTGCAGCGATCATGGGGCCTTCGGGTTGTGGTAAATCCACTTTATTGAACATTATCGGGATGCTGGACAACCCCACAGAGGGCAGCTACCAATTTGCCGAGCACGAGGTGGGCGGGATGAAAGAGCGCCAGCGCACCGAACTGCGAAAAGGCAACCTGGGCTTTGTCTTTCAAAGCTTCAACCTGATCGATGAACTCACCGTTTTTGAAAATGTAGAGCTACCGTTGATATATTTAAAAATGAACCGGGCCGAACGCAAGGAAAAGGTGATGAAGGTCTTGGAACGGATGAAAATCGGCCATCGCAAAAAACACTATCCACACCAATTGTCCGGGGGACAGCAGCAGCGCGTGGCCATTTCTCGGGCCGTGGTGACCAACCCAAAGTTGATACTTGCCGATGAACCGACCGGTAACCTGGATTCCAAGAACGGTATTGAGGTCATGAACCTCTTGACCCAATTGAACCAGGAGGGCACTACCATTGTCATGGTGACCCACTCTGATCGGGACTCCCACTACGCGCATCGGGTCATCAATTTGTTCGATGGCCAGATCGTAACCGAAAGTCACAATAGGGCAGTAGAAGCCCTGGTCTGAGCCGAAACAGAAGCCGTTTGAAAAAAGTCGGAAAATCCAGGTAAAAGATCACTTGAAAATCGCCCGGTACCAGCTGAAATCGAACAAGATGTTTTCGGCAATCCTTATTTTGGATCTTTCCATTACAACGGTGCTATTCCTTTTTACTCTTTGCGCCCCGCCATTGACAATAAAACCCGTCCTATTAAAATAGAAAAGACGATCCACGGAATTAAGGAAAGTAATGAAAAAACCAAGCCTAAGGTTCCCGCAGTCGAAGGTACAAGCATGAATATACCGGATATCAGTCCCCATATGGCGGCGGTTTTGCCAAATGCGCTTGATTTAAACATGGTCCTGGAAATCATCAATAGGGCAATGGCGTTGGACACATAATATATGTTAAAGGCCGTTCCCTTATATTTTGCCATCAAGCCGTGACCGGCGGCCAGTAATTGTTGCCTAAGTTCAAATGATTCCGTTGAATAATACCGGTTGCTCAAAGACAGCATTTCGAACCCGATAGTAGAGGCATAGTAGGCCGCTATACCTATATGTCCGATGATCACCGCTGTCAGCACATTTGCATAATCGACCTTTCTCAACGAGGCAAATAAACCAAGGTATACCAGTGCTAAAAGGACATTGTTGATATAGTACAAAAAATCAAGGCTCAACAAACCAAGTACCCAGTTCTCATGAAACAGGTCAATAATCCCTATTGTGGTCTTCGGCGGGGGAAATATGGCAAAAATGACTATTTGTACGGGAATAATACATACGATCACCAAGGCTGCTATTCCTCCTATCCTGTATAATTTATCCCAATTGTACCGTGGTTCACCCCATTCTTTTTTTTGTAAATCCATTTTATTGGTCCCAATTGTATCTCTAAACGGTCAAATAAGCAGCCTGTAACTTTTCAGCATGAACCACATCAATTTTATAAGCATTCAGGGATGCCGATTTTAATTTGTTGGCATTGCGAATGTAAGCTTTTGCAGTAAAAAGAATGCTGAGAAATACAGGAACAAGGGGATGTCCCAAAAAATGTTCATTTTATGGGGCGCGTCTCCTTAAATTCAATTTGTTGTACGTTGTTATTCCGACCGCAATGATTTCACCGGATTGGCTTTGGCCGTGGAATAGGTCCGGTGACTGGTGGTCAACAAGGAGATGACGAACAAAACCAGGACAGGGATCGCAAAAAGATCCCACCCAATGTTCGTTCTAAAGGCATAGCTCTCCAACCAGTATGCTCCGAAAAACAGGATTAAGGGAATGGCAAAAACAGCGGCGATCGAGAGCAGTACAAGATATTCCCTGGACAGTAGAAGCATTATTTCCCGGGTACCGGCCCCAAGGACCTTGCGAATGCCGATTTCTTTGATCTTTAAGCTTGCTGAAAACGATACCAGGGCAAAAAGGCCAATACAGGCGATCAGGATGGCCAAGATCGTGAAGGCCAGAAACAGGTTTCCAAATTGAATGTCCGCACGATACTGTTGATTGAAATCATCCTCCAGAAAAAAGTGCTCGAACGGATTCCCTGGATAAAATGAATCGTAGGTCGTTTTGATATGGGCCAATGTTTCCGGGATATCGGATAGATCTATCTTAAAGGAAATGTAAGGGGCTCCAGATTCCCCATATGAAAAAAGATAGGGAACGTGGGGCTCTCTCAGTGAATCCCAATGGAAGTTTTTGACCACACCGACTACGGTGACAATTGGCCCGTCCGACATGAGTTTTTCCTGAATGGCATTTTGCGGTGAGCCAAATCCAAAGTGATGTACCGCCTCCTCATTTATGATCACAAACTTCTCTTCGGCCATATCTTCCGTAAATGGACTTCCAGCAATCAACTCAAGGCCGTAGGTACTCAAAAAATCAAGTCCCGCAAGAACGATCCTACCATGGTTCCCCTTGTTCCCCGGTTCCCCGAACTTTCGAATATTCGGTTCGGTCATATAATTGATCTTACCGGGCAGGCTATAGGAACCGGTGACCCTGGAAATCGAAGGATGCACCGTAACCTGACCTTTGAAAGCCTTGAACGTGGATCTACTATAGGCCTGGTAGGCCCTTATTTGATTCATATCGGTGCCATCGGTTACCTTGGGCCCCTTCGTTATTATTTTAGGACCTTTTAGGACCAGTATTTTTTCCATTTCCATTCCAAGTTCCTGACTTTTCATAAACACGATCTGATCATATATTAAATAAGTTCCCGCGATCAATAGCAGGGAGGTAAGAAATTGGAACGCGATCAGTCCCTTGCGAAAATTGATGTTCCCCGCCCATTTTTTCCCATTTCCGCCAAGCATGCCCATCGGCCTAAAGGATGAAAGGACAAAGGCGGGGTACAGTCCGGAAAACAATGAACCCAGTAGAACCAGAGTAAAAAAGGCCGACCAAAAATGAGGCATCGAAAAAAGATCAAAACCCAGTTCAATTGCCATGTAATTCCCTAAAAAGGGAATGGTAATAAGAGCCATCCCCATAGCGAGGAACGCGGCCATCAAATTGACCAAAATGGACTCCGTCAAAAACTGATGGATCAATTGCCCCCTTAGCGCCCCTATCGATTTACGGACACCCACTTCCTTGGACCGTTGAAATGAACGGGCCGTTGAAAGGTTGATATAATTGACCCAGGCAATGATCAGAATGAAAATGGCGATTACCAAAAAAATTCGAACATTCTGAATGTCGCCCTTGTTGTTCACATAATCGGGGATGGTAAAGGAATCGGATCTTAAATGAATATCGGCAATTGCCTGCAAACGGGTTTTATCCACTACGTTCTCGGGATCGTTCCATTTCGCCTTGTTGGTAAGAATCAGTTGGTCCAACCTTTGGCATACCGCCTCCGGTGCTACATCTTCATTGATAAAAAGGTAAGTCCCGAACCATTCACGGGCCCATCCCCCATACCTATTGACCGAGCCCCCATTGCCCAACTCCCACAGGTTTTCCAATGGTCTTAAAAACTCAAATTGTAGGTGGCTGTTCAATGGTAACCTCTCCAACACGCCGGTAACGGTACATATCCCTGATGATGATCCCCCGTTTATTTTCAATGTTTTGCCCATGGGATCGTCGGTCCCAAAATATTTTCTTGCCATTCTTTCCGTGATCACAATGTTGTTTATACCGTTCAGGGCGGATGCCTTGTCACCTTGTTTTAAGGGGAAATTGAAAGTGGTTAGGAAGGCACTATCGGCAAAGGCCAAATCGGCACCTTCCTCTGTGAAAATCCTGTTGTTCAAGGGGTTGCCCACTATGCCATCATATTCCGATGCATAGAATCTGACATAGTGCTCGACCCCGGGGATTTCATCCAGGGCCTTTTCGCCCAGGGCATAGGTTGTATTTGGCCCAGCACCTTTGTTCACGCCGTTTTGGGTCTTGTCGACAATGATGCGATAGGTGTTCTGAAAATCATTATGGAATTTGTCATGGTTCAGTTCAAAATGAACGTATTGACAGATGACAAGACAAACACCCATTCCCATGGCCAAACCACCAATGTTGAGGAGGGAATACCATTTGTTTCTTGCCAAGTTGCGATATCCTATTTTAAAATTACTTTGGTGCATACCGTAATTTAGGGATATGTTGAATCTTGATTTCCCCATGGCAAAGGGCCTCAGATAATGGAAGACCTGATACCAATAATCCAACTTGGCACGAAAAGGCGATTTCCTTTTTTCAACTTCATGGAATTTTTCCTCCAGATCGCCCAAGATCTCCTCGGCCAAATCGTCCCTTACAAACCAGTTTAGGAGCCTTTTGGCCAGTTTGGGCGGTATGTGTTTTTTATCGACCATTTACGTGACAACCTATTCGGGGACAATAATTAAGTTTTTGAACAGGCCCCGAGATTTGACGTCAGCCCAAAACCCCAACCAGCCTTTCCCTCTTGTGCTCAATTGATCCAAGACCAGGGAAGGTTTATCCGAACCATTGACGAACACCTTTATCTTAGGACTGTTGACCACTACTTTGATATGAAACCAGTCCTCGGGCTTGGGAGCCGGAGATACCCCGTTTTCATATTTTCCCTCGTGGTTTTCGCGCAATGAATACCAGGTGTGGGCAGGATGGGAAATGTACTGCATCGCATTTCCGCTTTTTTCGCTACTTCTGAAATTGAAGGGACGGAAATAAATGGCATCATAAATTGAATCGTTCTGTCCGTGAAATGCCAGACCTAAAAAACTTTTCCCTCCTTTGTCGCCACTTTTAATATCCAGTTCAATTGTGCCGTTGGAGAAATCCAAATCCTTTAAAATGAGCATACCCTCGTTGCCCACCGCCTTCATTTCCACTGCCTTGTCCCGGTATAAGGCTTTTACTTTGGAAGGTTTCCAATACCCGGTATTTTGGACCAGGGATAGATCCGGTGTTATTTTTTGACCTTGGGCGAATGCCGACCCACCGAAAGCGAGAAGGAGGAAAATCGTAATGGTTTCAATTTTTTTCATGATGTACGTTTTTTTGGATTAGTGTCTTGGGTCGATTATTGTACTAGAGGGCAAATTTTGTAAGTGCCGGGTATTGGTTCCAAAGTGAGGTCCGAAGCTCCTTTGATGCGATCAGCGCCCGTTGACCGGTTGCCGAAATGGTGTATATCCTCTTTCGGCGACCTCCCCGTACCGCGGTTGGTTTGCCCAGTTCCGAGCTCAGGAACCCTTTGGTACATAGTCGGTCCAAAGTAGAGTGCGTCGCGCCGATGGAAACGGATTTTCCGGTTTGGGACTCAAATTCTTCCGCAATTTTGAAGGCATAGGCATCATCTTCCAGAATGCCCACTAGCAAAAGTATGATCTCTTCAAATTCTCCCAATCGTGTTTCCTTCATGTTGAACAATGGTGTTTACAATTTGGTTCTCCGCCATGCGGAGAAAGCCAGCCAAAATTTAATATTATCTAATTGTAGAACAAATATATAAATAAATATTCTATTTATTCTACAATTTAGTAACTAATTAAAAAAAAGGGTCTTCCAACCATTGAAGATGTACGAAAAACCTTTCCGGGCGAAAGAACGTATCCGCGGTCCAAATTGGGCTTGGAAAGGCATGGAAATGGAACTTGTATCCAAGTTAAGTTAGGATAATACAGTTTAAATTATTGTTAAAATATTATAGTATAAGTAAGTTTTTACTTATAATAAGTCGAGGAATATAAAATTATGTGCAAAAAATTGACTTTTACAGTTTCGGGGAAGTATGAATATGCTTTTTTTATGGATGTTCGGCCAACTGGAACTGCTGGAGATGTGGTAAACACCAACGACTGCGTAACCAGACCATTGAACCCCAGGAAGTACGAGGGTAAAGAAGATTGGGCCGTACTAAATGGCAACGTAATAACCATTGAACCCGGTAATTATTTTGTAAAGGCTACCGCCCCCCCGTACAGTACGGGAAAGCATAGACTAAGATTTTGGAACGTGACCGAGGGTAAAACTGCCATATTGGGATTCAATTCCTACTGTCTGGCCCCGCCGAGGGGGACACAGTCCCACGCTGCCCTTTCGGGATTGCTTGAAGTAAAAGGAACTGCAAAGGAATTCATGCTTGAACACATCACCCAGGAAGATGCGGGCGGTGCACATGAAACCCTTGGCGTAGTAATGGCAAATAACCATGGCGATCCCAATGGCCCCGAGGCCTATGGTTCCATTGAGATAATCAAGTTCGTGCTCTAGCATGCACTTGGAAATTATAAAAAACCACAAAAAGCTGCCCCAATGAAGGGTAGCTTTTGCATGTATAAAAAACCGCGCCCGACTTTGGACGTAAATGAAAAAAGTAAACAAATACCAATGGGGACAACCGCCCCTCGAGCAGAGCCTATCACAATGTTTCTGTGTTATTCCGATCGTTTTTTCAGCTGAAGTAGGATCTTTACCTATATTGTCTCCCTTTCCATCCCTTGTGGCCTTCCCGTTCCATTTTCCCAATAAATAGGTATGGTTGATTGGTATGGTGACTTCCCTGGTACATGGCATTATTGAGGGGGCGAAAACCAACCTTAAAATCATTTTTTTGCAAACTTGCGGTTTTATTAAGCACCGATCGCCGTTGTTGTTTGGCATTTGATCATAAGATGTTTGTCACATGGTAGTACCCTGATTATTAATTTCAAGTAACCTTTTTAAATGCATAAACCCTTTTCAGTGGGTGTTCCAACACTCATGTCGATGATTTTGAATTCACGTATTTGGCTTTGTTTGACTTTTCAAATCAACAATACTTTATAGATTTATCTACTGAAAAATCAATGGATGGATTCCCTAAAAAAGAGCTTAGTACAAGTTAGGTCTAGTTTTTTTGATTATCTACGGAGAATTGGGGATTAATGAACGAAGTCGGCAAGAACCAAGAAAAACCATTCTCAATATTATTTGACAGGCACTATAAAAGGCTTTTTAACCATTCTTTTAAGGTTTAATTCCCCAAAATGAACATCGCCTTCATTCGCGCTCTGGGCAATCAATTGTTTGGATACACTTTGGGTCACGGTCATTGGGCCGCCCAAATAAACAGAGGTGTTTCCATTTATGCTGGCTTCCCTTTTCTCAAAACGTTTCCATGAACGGTTTGGAATTTCTCCCGGATCCGTGACAAAATAAAGGCCGCGATTCCAGTAGGGTAATCCGCTTACCTTGTAGGTTCCCGCTAAAACCAAGGACTTCCAGTTTTAACATTTTGCAACATCCGTTGTAATCCGTGCAACATTTCTTCACTTTTTCAAAACTTCTTGATAAATAGCGATTTACGTGCAACTTTTTTGAAAGTTTATGGCACAAATCAGGTGGCGTCGGGCCCTCTGATCGGATTAGGTTTGCGGTATAATTTTTAAATCAAAATATTATGCCGACACCATTGGAAATTTTATTGGACCCTGTATCATTGGCCATTTTGGCCATCTATATGATACTCATGATTTGGGAAGCTGCATTTCCCGCAAGACAACTACCAAAAATTAAATTTTGGAAACTAAGGGGACTGACCGCTTTTGCGTTCTTCTTCTATCTATCATCGTATTTGCCCATTTTCACCGACCCGTATTTGGAGCCCTATCGATTTTTTGACCTAACAAGACTTGGTGCTTTTGGAGGGGGGCTGGTAGGAGTGCTTCTGTATGAGTTTGGGGTGTATGTCTGGCACAGGGCACTGCATACCTCCGACTTTTTATGGCGGACCTTCCACCAAATGCATCACAGTGCAGAACGGCTGGACACCTATGGGGCCTTTTATTTTAGTCCTATGGACATGATCGGATGGACGGTCTTGGGAAGTCTGTGTTTTGCGCTTATTGTGGGGTTATCCCCGCAGGCCATTACCGTGACACTATTGGTAACCACCTTTTTGGGAATGTTTCAGCATGCCAACATCAATACACCCAGATGGTTGGGATATGTGATACAAAGACCGGAGAGCCATACGGTACACCACGCCAAAGGCATTCACAAACACAATTATTCCGATCTACCGGTTTTCGACATCCTGTTCGGAACCTTTGAAAATCCCAAAAGCTACAAGTATCAAACAGGATTTTATTATGGAGCTTCTGCCAAAGTCTGGAAAATGCTCTCTTTTAAAGACCTCACCAAGGAAAAGGAGGAAAGTGCCGGAAAGAGCGGCCTTAAAAAAGTAACAAAAACATCGGTCCTGGTGGCATTCGCTTTCCTGGCCTTAAACTGCAACAGGGAGGACGATACAGCGGTGATACCAGATTCCGTAGAACAAGACCCTGACCCTGTCGAGGAGGTTCTTATGCCGAATTTGAAAGGAGTGGTACCTACATCGGGTCCGCGGAAAACGCTAGTGACCATTTCAGGGACAAATTTTGGAACGGACGCTTCCAAAGTAAGTGTTTCATTCAATGGCAAAGCGGCCGAAATTGAAAGTGTCTCTGAAACGGAGATCAAAACTTTGGTGCCTGAAAAAGCCTTTACCGGGGCCATTAAGGTAATTGTCGATGAAACAGAATTGACAGGCCCAGAATTCACCTATTTAGTATCCGAGGTAAGGGTAAGCACCTTTGCGGGGGCACAACGAGGATTGGCCGAAGGGATAAGCTTAAACGCAAAATTCGATTCCCCGGTCAATATCGCCTTTGACAAGGATGGAAATTTATATGTAAGTGATAGGGGAAACCGTAGAATACGGAAGATTACGCCCCATAGGGAGGTAAGCACCTTTGCAGGGAGCACAAGAGGTTATGAGGATGGTGATATCACCAATGCCAAGTTCAACCGTCCTGAGGGCATTGCATTTGATAAGGATGGAAACCTTTACCTCGCGGATAGTGGAAGCCATACGATACGGAAGATTACACCGGAAGGCCAGGTAACCACTTTGGCTGGAGATGGCAGTAGGGGGAATAGCGATGGGACTGGAGCCGAAGCTAGATTCAATAATCCGATGGGAATCGCCATTGATAGTGAAGGGTTTATCTACGTGGCCGATAGGGATAACCATAGAATACGAAAGATTACACCCGAAGGAGTGGTCACTACCTTGGCGGGCGATCGTATCGGAGATATCGATGGCACTGGAACAAATGCCAGGTTTAGCGACCCAATGGGCCTGGTTATAGATAACCAGGGAGTTCTTTATGTGGCCGACACCTATAACCACAAAATAAAGAAAGTAACCAGCGATGGCGTTGTAACCACATACACCGGAATAGACGAAGGCTACAATGATGGCATTCTGGAAAATGCAAGATTTAGCTATCCATACCACATTTCAATAGGTGATGATGGTACTTTTTATGTTAGCGACTCTGGCAGAGACCGGATAAGGAGCATTAGCCCTCAGGGGGTTGTGGCCACTGTCGCCGGCTCAGAGGAAGGTTTTGATGACGGACTGTCCAGTGAAGCAAAATTTAATGACCCTCGAGGCATGGCCATTGATTCCGAAGGCTCGTTATACGTTGCGGACTATGCTAACCATAAAATTAGAATCATTACCAAGAAGTGACAGCTGATCAAAAAGATGAATACTAAAATCAAAAAAATGAAAGCAATTATAAAATTGAGCGGAATGCTATGGATTGGAATCCTCTTCTTTAGCTGCAGTAAGGATGATGGAAATACGGTTTTTCCCGATCCTGTTCAGGAAAAACCTGGAGCGCAGTTGCCGATTCTGGAAGAAATAGTTCCACTGATTGGTCAGATGGATACGGAGGTAACCATTACGGGAAATAATTTTGGAACGGATCTCAATAAGGTTAAAGTACGCTTCAACAATAGGGAAGCGATGGTGCAAACAGTAACCGATACGCGTATCACCTCCGTTGTACCACAGAAGGCAAAAACGGGTTTGGTGAAAATCCATATTGGAGAAGTGGAATTGACCGGGCCGGAATTTGAATATCAATTTACACCTGTTGTGAGTACCCTTTGCGGTAGTTTGGCGGGCGACGTTATAGGGGCTATCGGCGAGGCAAGGTTCGATGAGCCATCCTGCATTGCAACCGACAAGTTTGGGAATATCATTGTTGCGGATACCGATAACCACAAAATAAAAAAAATAACTCCGGATGGGGTGGTCAGCACCCTTGCAGGAACCAAAAAAGGGCTACTGGACGGAAATACAAGCATAGCACAATTCGACTCTCCAATTGGGGTGGCGGTGGACAGTCTTGGCAATGTTTATGTGGCTGACCACGGAAATCACAGAATACGAAAAATAACCCCTTTCGGTGTTGTAATTACGCTTGCCGGTAGTACTGCGGGCTATACTGATGGTAGAGGTTTGGAGGCGCAGTTCAACTTTCCATGGGGGATTGCGCTGGATGGCGAAGGGAATTTGTACGTCTCGGATTTGCGAAACAATAGAATCCGCCAAGTGAACCCTGAAGGCGTTGTGACCACCATTGCTGGCGGCGAGTTGGGATTTGAAAATGGGCCTGGGGAAAGTGCAAGGTTTAATTTTCCAATGGGACTGGTCGTTGATGAAAATAATAGCATTTATGTCACGGACTTTCGCAATAATAAAATTCGAAAAATTTCGGGCTTGGGTAATGTGAGCACCTTTGCCGGAAGCACTGTTGGCCATGCTGATGGTGCTGGAATTGACGCAAGGTTCTCAGGGCCAAGCGATATCACATTAGGCCCCCAAGGCAATTTTTATGTGACGGATTCTGGAAATCACAAAGTACGTAAAATCAGTCAGGACGGTCTGGTAACCACTCTGGTGGGAGCTGAACAGGGTTATGAGGATGGAATAGGGACAGGAGCTCTATTTAATAGCCCAACGGGCATAGAATTCCTGGATCAAGAGATCCTGATTATTGCGGACGCCAACAATAACAGGATCCGAAAAGTATCCCAAGAATAGAATTAGATAGACAATAAAAATTAAGAGATGAAAGCAATATTTAAATTGAGTAGGGTACTGTTGTGCCTTGTGATGATCGCGGTGGGTTGTGGTAAAGACGATAACTCCATAGAGTTGCCCGATTCCGTGGAACAACGACCAGATCCCGTAGAAGAAAGCCCTGACCCTGTAGAGGAAAGTACCGATCCCAGCCTTGGTGATATTTCGCCCTTGGCAGGACCCCAAAAAGCGGATGTTACGATCAGAGGTTCAAATTTTGGTGATGATCCATCCAAGGTCCGTGTTTTTTTTAACGGTAAGGAAGCCCTATTGGAAAGCGTTTCGGATACGGTAATTAAGACCGTGGTGCCTTCAAGGGCGTATTCCGGAAATATTAAAGTCTTCATTGATGGAACGGAACTACTGGGCCCGCCGTTCAACTATATCATTACTGGAGTTCGGGTAAGCACCTTCGCGGGTGGGGACAGGGGTTTTTTTGATGGAATAGGGCTGAGCGCCAAATTCAAGTTTCCCTATAACGGCGTATTCGATCAGGAAGGGAATTTGTATGTCACGGACAGTGAAAATTACAAGATTAGAAAGATTACCCCCCATAAAGTGGTAAGCACTTTTGCAGGTAGCACAAATGGGTATGAAGATGGTGATGCCCACAATGCCAAATTCGGGCATCCTATTGGTATTGCCATAGACCAAAATGGAAATTTATATGTTTCGGATGCCGGCTACCATGTCATAAGAAAGATATCTCCGGCCGGAAATGTAAGCACTTTGGCAGGGGATGGCACCAAAGGAAATGATGATGGCATGGGACCCAACGCAAGATTCGATTGGCCCATGGGCATAGCGGTAGATCATGCAGGGAACGTCTATGTAGCGGACTCAGGAAATGATAGAATAAGAAAGATAACCCCCGAGGGACGTGTCACAACTTTGGCAGGAGGCATCCGGGGGGACAGCGATGGAATTGGAAATAATGCGGGCTTTTACAATCCATATGGGGTAATTGTTGATGCGCAGGGTTCCGTATACGTAGCGGACACCTACAACCATAAAATAAGAAAGGTGACCGCAGAAGGGGAAGTGACCACCATAGCGGGAACCGTCAAAGGTTTTGAAGATGGCACAATTGCAACTGCCAAGTTCGAATATCCCCAGTCTTTGGCCATGGATTCCTTGGGCACCATTTACGTAAGCGATACGGAAAGCCACAAAATACGAAGCATTAATGGCAATGGTACGGTCAGCACGCTGGTAGGGATAGGGCCGGGCTTTGATGATGGCCTGCATACGGTCGCAAAGTTCTACGAACCCATAGGGATGGCCATAGACAAGGAAGGTTTTTTATATGTCATGGACAAACTGAACCATAAGATCCGGATCATAAGAAAAGAGTAGTTGGAAATTTCTAAACATAAAAAATGAAAGCGATACATAGAGTAGTACAAGTGCTGTTGATTGTAATGGCGTTAAGTTGTGCCAAGGATGATGGTATTGGGCTGGATGCAAATCCCATTGATCAAGATCCGCAACCTCCCATTGATCACGGCCCACAACTAAAGATAACCAAAATTGAGCCCACACATGCCCGGAAGGGCGTAGATGTGCATATTTCAATTTCTGGCTTTGATCCAAATTCAACAGGTGTACGTGTTTATTTTAATGGGAAAGAGGGTGATGTCATTAGCAAGGAGGAGAGCCACATCATAGCAATTGTTCCCCCTTTGGCCCCCAACGGGGCACTTAGCGTTTCGGTGGAGGGCAAGACCATTATTGGCCCAATATTCCATTATGTTGAAACCCTGGTGCCCAGCACGTATGCAGGTTCTTCCCGAGGAGATACCAATGGCACTGCATTTAAGGCCAGGTTCAATTCCCCAAGAGCTCTTGCGATGGACAAATGGGGAAATATGTACCTGGCCGATAAATTCAACCACAAAATCAAAAAAATATACAAAAATGGCACGGTGAGCACCTTGGCCGGCACTACGAAAGGATTTAAGGATGGGGCAATCTATCAAGCACAACTGGACAACCCCAGTGCAGTGGCCGTGGACAGTTTGGGAAATGTGTACATAGCGGACTCGGGTAACCACCGGATCAGAATGGTTACCAATGAGGGAGAAATCCATACGATTGCTGGCGGTGAGGCAGGATTTTCGGATGGTTTGGGTGGCAATGCGCAGTTTAGAAGTCCCTCAGGTCTGACCATGGACAGGGAAGGGACGTTATACATTTCCGACAGTGGCAACAACAGTATTCGGAAAATGTCCCGGGAAGGCCTGGTAACCACCATTGCGGGCGATGTAGAAAATGGATATGCGGATGGTGAAAGAACAGAGGCCAGATTTTACAATCCCATGGGTATTTGCGTGGACCAAGGGGGTATTCTGTATGTCGCTGACAATGAAAATCAGAGAATACGCAAGATTGCCAAGGATGGAAGGGTAAGTACGGTAGCAGGCAGTACCGAGGGTTTTGCGGATGGCATTGGCCCTGAAGCCCAATTCGACTACCCGTCCGATTTGGTTTTGGATGCCAATGGGAATCTGTTCGTCGCGGACACTGACAATCATGTAATACGTCAAATTTCACCCCAAGGCAAGGTTACTACGGTCGCTGGGCGCAACCTAAGTTCCCCCGTCGAGTGGCCGATGGTAGATTTTGAAAACCCTTATGGCATTGGCATGGATGGGGATGGGCAGATTTTTGTTGTAGATACCGGAAATCACCTGATCCGAAAATTGACCAGAGAACCAATAGAGTAAAGACAAGAAAAAACATTAAAATTAGAACAACTGAAAAATGAGCTTTCTTCCATATGGTTGCCAAAAGTAACAGATCAACTTTTTGAACCAGCCGTCCAATTTATGGAGGTGTTGTATACCTACAGAGAACGGTACCGCCCACTCCCAAACATCTTATTGCCTTGTGAATACGGATAATCCGCTCACATTCCCTGTAGACTCACTGTGCCCTGCACCGTCCTTCGCGAAGGAGACGGTTACATGCAATGTGGTCATCGGGTCTGCCTTGGCGGGTGATTCCGAATAGCCGACTATGGCATACATGATATCGTAGCGAAAGTTGTCCGGGTGGTTCTGGACAACCGTCCCCTGGCCGGTCAGGCTGAACAACCTACGTGGAAAGAGTGTGTTCCATTCGATGAACTTGCCTACAACGGGAATGTCCAACCAGTGGCCGTCAAAGGTCTACCGGACCTTTGAGAGCGAGGAGCTAGGTAGTGCATTGGATTCTTTAGCAGGATTACCCCCTCTTCCCGTAATCCTTTGATCTTCCCTTTACCGTGTTCTTTATTTTGACTTCAAGATTGGAACTCCAGGGCTTTCCAGCTTTCCGTAAATCAAAAACCATAATTGACATAATGGATATTCTGCTTGTAGCGACCACCGATATACCCTATTTTGTCTACTGAATACACTTTTTTCGGTTTTGATGATATAATATAGTCAGGATAGGACAAAAAACAGATAGACTGTACAATCTCGTTTTCTGAATTTTGATTCAATTGCCTACTGAAGCTAAATTAATACAGGAACTCCCGCTTATACAAGACACAGATGGTATTAAGGGTATGGGCGGTGGTGGCACTTTTGTTTTCATTTGGTCGGTTAAAAATGTTCCTTCCTTTCATACTGTAGGCTCCCGAGCTATGAATAGGGAAAGCCTGATCCCGGAAAGCGGTATGGGAAAAGGAAGGTCTATTGCAGAAGTTTTAAATAAGATATGCACAAACCCATAAATTCAAAAAAATGCCAAACCCATGGACAGGGAAAGGAAATCCCTATACGAGACAAGAAGTAAGAGATAGACTGCAAGCGACATTGGATCAAAAGAAAGCCATAATCGCGGCTGGTGCCGGAACGGGAATCAGTGCAAAATTTATTGAAAAAGGAGGTGCTGACCTTTTGATCATATACAACTCCGGGAGGTTCAGAATGTCCGGACATGGTTCTACTGCCGGAATGATGGCATATGGGGATGCCAATGCCGTCGCTATGGAAATAGGAGAGTTTGAAGTGTTGCCAGTGGTGGAGGAAATTCCTGTCGTGTGCGGAGTGCACGGTAGTGACCCGAGAAGGAGAATGTGGCATTTTCTGGGCAGGGTCAAGGAAATGGGTTTTTCAGGAATCAATAACTTTCCCACCCATTCCATCATCGATGGTCATTTCAGGAATGTTTTGGAGGAAACAGGTATGAGTTTTCAGAAAGAGGTTGAAATGGTGCGTTTGGCTTCAAAAATGGATTTGTTTTCCATCGTTTACGTAGGAAAGCCGCAAGAGGCCGTTCAAATGGCCGATGTGGGCGCCGATGCGATCATTGCCCATGTGGGAACCACCGTTGGAGGTTCTGTTGGGGTCAAGGGAGCAAGTTGTTCCTTGGAAGAGGCCGTCGAAAGGACACAAAATATTATTGAGGCGGTAAAAAAAACCAAAAAGAATACCTTTTTTCTGGCGCATGGCGGTCCCATAAACACCCCTGAGGATGTACAGTTTGTGCTGGACAAAACGGATGCCGATGGCTTTGTAGGGGCCTCATCTTTGGAAAGAATGGGGGTTGAAGCATCCCTGACCCAATTAACACAAACTTTTAAAGCACTCACAATAAAAAGGTAGTAAATGGGTAAAAAATGGACTTTTATAAAAGAGAAGGATACGCTTTTCGAAAAAGTAGCTGGCCGGAACCATCACTGGCATTTCCATCCCGAGACGGCCGAACATGCCAATACGCTAATGGTCAAGGTAAATATGCCGCCCGATGGATTCCATGATTTCCATAGGCATCCCCAGATGGGTGAAATCCTGTACATTTTAAAGGGCAAAGCAGAACAGTGGGTAGAAGATGAAATGAAAATACTGGAAGCAGGAGATTCGGTCTATATAGACCCTGATAAGGTACATGCCACATTCAACGCAGGAACAGATGATTTGGAATTCTTGGCGATTCTTGCCCCATCCGAAGGATGGGCAGCAGGGACCATCGATGAATACATGAATTACCCGTATTCAAATTATAAATAAGCAAATAATCACAGGGACTTGGTAAAGCTCCGAATTAATATTTTGGAATATGAATATGTATAGCAATCGATTACTTATTTTCTCCCTTTTATTGACACTCTTTACGAGCTGTGACACGAAACAGGTTCCTCTTCCAGAACTGACATATACAGATGGAGAACTTCGTATACAGCATCCACTGAGTCCGGAAGACTCTAAAAGACACATTCAAGTACCCGAAGGGTTCGAACTAACACTTTTTGCGGCCGAACCCAATATCGTAAACCCGATTGCTTTTAGCTGGGATGAAAAAGGGCGACTATGGGTGGTACAGTCCCAGGACTATCCGCATGGGCTTGGTAACGATGTAGGTGGAGATCGGATTACTATTTGTGAGGACACCGATGGAGATGGGAAGGCTGATAAGTTCATAGATTTTGCAACGGCACAAAACCTTTCTACGGGAATTACGGTGGTCAAAGGCGGAGCAATTGTCGCCCAGGCCCCAAATATGATGTTCCTGGAGGACACGGACGGAGATGATAAAATGGATAAGAGTACCGTTCTTTTTGATGGCTTTGGTACCTGGGATACCCATGCCGGCCCTTCTAGCCTTAGATATGGTTTGGATAATAAAATTTGGGGTGCGGTAGGGTATTCCGGCTTTGAGAACATTTTCGAGGGAAAAAGCGTGAGCTTTAAAATGGGGGTATTCAATTTTGGTAAAGATGGAAATTCTTTTGAACCTATTGGCCAGTTCAATAACAATACCTGGGGCCTGGGATTTAATGAAAATTTTGAGATTTTTGGATCGACGGCCAATAATAACCACGCCTGTTACGTCGGAATTCCACTGAGGTATTATGAATATTTGGAAAAAAGACCTAAGTGGGCATTGAATGCCGATTTCATCCAGGGTCATTATGAAATAAGTCCGGTCGATACCATCCCTTTGCAACAGGTAGATGTAAGGGGAGGCTATACTGCAGCTGCCGGAGCCAATTTTTACACAGCCAGGAATTACCCACAACAATATTGGAACCAGATGTACGTGAATGAACCAACGGGCCACCTGGTACATCTTTCTAAAATAGTTAAGGAGGGTGCGGGTTATAAAGAAGTGGATGGAGGGAATATTTTTGCCAGTACAGATGCCTGGACCGCCCCTGTATTTACCGAAACCGGCCCCGATGGTAACCTATGGGTAGCGGATTGGTACAATCCGGTCATACAACATAACCCGGATAAGCGCGGTATGGAGAACCAAATATGGAACGATGAAAAAGGAGAGGGGAACGCCCATATTAACGAGCATAGGGATAAACGGCACGGACGTATTTATATAATCAAACATGAAGATGGCAATGAGGTGGACATTAAATCCCTGAATGCCAAGGATGAAGAAGGATTGATACAGGCCCTGCAAAGCGATAATATGTTCTGGAGGACAACGGCCCAACGTATTATTGTTGAAGAAAAACTAAGTTCCCTTGTTCCCCAACTTCTTGAGTTGGTGGTCGACTCCCATAAAGATGCTTCAGGCTTTAACGGCACAGCGCTGCACGCCCTATGGACCCTGGACGGCCTCGGTGCTTTTGAATCTGACCAGAAAGCTAGGGATGTTTTGTCCAAGGCATTGAACAATGATTCATATGCCGTAAAAAGGGCCGCTTTGGAGCTTCTTCCCATTACAGAAGATGGGGCCGAACAACTTATGGTATCCGGGCTACTGGATTCTGAGGATCTTTTGATCCGTTCAAGAGCAATTCTCAAGGCAGGGGAATTACCTGAAATCCCCTCTCTTTATGAGGCTATGGAATCTTTAAGCAAGGATGATATTATTCATACGGACAAGTGGTTAAATGCAGCTTTTAAAGTATACCATAGGGAAAAGAACTTCGAATACGTGAAGGCCGAGAATGTTCAGATCATCGTTCCTAGCTCCGCAGAGGGAAATGCGATTTGGAAATACACCCAAACAGTGCCTTCAGAAAATTGGATCCGGGCAGATTTTGAAGATGCGGCCTGGAAAAGCGGAAAAGCAAAATTCGGAGGTAAGGAAGTCCTTAAAAATACCCTTTGGGAAAAGGAAGATATTTGGTTGAGGCGCGAAATTGTAATCAACGGGGATATTGCCGAACCTGTACTTAAAATTGCCCACGATGATGACTACGAGGTATACATCAACGGGCATTTATTGCTTGCCGAAGCAGGGGCAAGTGGTGAATACAAATACATAAAACTTGATAAAGATAAGGGGAAACTCTTCAAAAAAGGGAAGAACCTGCTTGCGGTCCATTGCCATGATAATGGGGGGCAACGCTATATAGATGTAGGAATTGGCATAGAGCTTAGGCCCTCACCGGATGTGTCCTTTACCCTTAAGACGGTCAGCCAGAAAATGGCATATGACAAAACGGTATTGGAGGCAACCGTAGGGCAGATGGTAGAAATAGTCTTGGAGAATACCGATGAAATGCCACATAACCTGGTGGTTTTGGAAAAGGGGAGCTTGGCAACCTTCGGAAAAATGGTAGATGGATTCCTTAAGAACCCTGAGGCCGCAAAAATGGGCTATGTGCCAAATTCAAGAAACGTAATAGGTGCTACCCCAATGCTCGAACCCGGTGAAAAGGCTTCCATACTGTTTAAATTGCCCAACAGGCCGGGTAGATATCCCTTCGTTTGTACTTTTCCGGGCCATTGGCGGCTTATGCAAGGGGTCATCATTGTCAATGCCCCGGGAACCTATCTTTCGGATGATAAAGATGCGCCCAATATTGCTATGATGAGCGGAGGGGGGAGTTCTCACAACTTTGTAAGGGTATTTGGTATAATGGATGGAAAGGTACTAAGCTCAGAGGGCAAGAATTCCGTGGTATATACTGAAAACCCAAAAGAGCTAGAGCAAAATTTACAAGATGCCCAGGTGCTGCACATCTCAAACAATAAACCCATTGGGGAGAGTACCAGAAATGCAATATTTGCCCAGGTAAACAAAGGGATGTCCATGTTGATATGCCACCCAAGTACATGGTATAATTGGGAAGATTGGCCCCAATACAATAAGCAACTTGTGGGAGGGGGATCAAGATCACATGAGAAATTGCAGGAATTCGAGGTTCGGGTTACAAGGCCAGACCACCCTATAATGAAAGGGGTACCTGCTAGGTTTAGAATTTTTGACGAGCTATACCGCTGGGAGAAAGATCCAGGTGGTACGCCTATAGAAGTGCTCGCCATTGGTAAAAGTCTGGAAACGGGGGATGAGTTTCCGGTGGTATGGGTTGTAAAACATCCTAAAGCCAAGATAGTTGGAAATACCTTGGGCCACGATGAAAGGGCGCATAGGACAGCACCCTATAAAAGACTCTTAAAAAATAGTGTCCAATGGGCATTAAAAAAATAGCGTATTCCCTCCGAATTGGATGGGGGTACCCAGTTCAGGTTCGAGGACTACTTTTTTAAAAGGTACGGTTATCGGATATAGGCTTGGCGAGTTTATATTCTATTGTTGGTAATATTACTTCATACCCCTATATTTCTGCCTGTATTTAAATGGGTTTGTCTGCATAATTCCTTTAAATTTTTTGTTGAAATTGGATAGGGTCTTATAGCCGCACTCATGTGAAATCTGTAGGATGGAAAGATCATCCTTTTTTATAAGTTTACAGGCCAAGCTAATTCTTAGTTCCGCCACAAAATCGGAAAAAGTTTTGTTGGTATGGGACTTGAAATATCGGCTAAAAGAGGTGGGGGACAGATTCGCTAATGCAGCTACGTCGGCCAGCCGGATATCTCCTCGAAAATTATCCAAAATATATGCGTGTATTCGCTGCATCCGTTTTGAATCTGAATCTGTTATGGTGTTTATGTACCCCTCTTTGTTGATGAATACAAGATCATCGGTCTTTGATAATAGATCCAATATATTTAATAATGAAAGTACCCCATCGAAACCCTGCTGCTCCAACATACAAAGCATTATCTCCTGGACCGTATCCCTAAGATCATTTTTTATTTCGAGGCCCCTATGCGCCCTGTCCAGCAAATCTTTGATGCCTTCCATTTCCTCCTTTCCCAGGAACGTCTCTCCCATGAAATCCAAGGAAAAATAAATGACCACGCATCTTGTGGTCAATCCCCGATTTTCAAAATATACTTCATCGTTGCGCCACACATGAGGTAGGTTTGACCCTGTCAATACCATGTCGCCTGCCTCAAAGTGCCTAATATCATCACCCACAAATCTAGTGCCGGTACCTTTGAGAACTACCACCAATTGGTATTCTTGATGAAAATGCCAGTATGGGTCAAAATGAGGGGCCACTAAATCATAAATAGTATACGATTTTGATGCTTTTATAGGAAGTTTACGTATGGCCTGCTTCATTATAACATTGATAAGTCTTAAATATAATCATTATTGATATAATAAAGTCGGTATTGGATCTGTTCCCCAAGCATCCTACCAGGCAAGATTGCTCAGCTTGTTCGTGATCCTAATAAACCCACCTTTGCAAATAAGAAACCTCGAGCTACCGCTCTGGTACTTTATTTCATTCCAAAACTTCAAACTGGGCCTGATTTTCCCATAAAATAAAGAACCACGTCCTTTAGACATGGTTTGTTGTTTGTAGTGAGCTCGACAGGGTTCTATCGGCTGATAGAAACCCATGGTTTCACACGTTTTGAAACAACTTTACAAAATCTGTTGACCGAATTGTTGACGGTCTATTTGATGGTAAATGGTGTCATTTGACTTTCATTTCAAGGTTAAGAATCCCAAGTTCCAAAAGCAATCGATTTTACAAACCGCCCAAGTCAAGAATCAACAATCGTTCATTTTATGTGACCAAACCTATAGGTTGATCCAAATATTTTTCAAATGATATTTAGAGTTTAAAAGAGGGTGGATTTAAAACAACCAACACCTTATTTCGGATTCATGGGAACCCAAGGATAGCAAAAGAGGAGAACTGGTCCAACACCCAACAATGAGTTTTATATTTTCTGTCAATCATTAAATTGAAAATTTGGGTTGACTTCCCTCTTAATGAAATTTCTAAACGAATACCTTAAATGGAACCCGTGGTACTTTGTACTGGAAGGGTAGCTTTCCACCAATAAGGTATGCCTGTTATCATTTGAACTTGAGTCGCTATAGGTTTGTGTATAAACGTTGCCCCCGGTAAAGTCATTGGCAAATAGTGTTAATGTCAGTCCAGTCTTGGGGAATCTTTTCTCAATGGCAAAGTTTAAAAAGTGGGTTTCGGCAATCTTACTATTGGCATAAAGCGTTGGTCCATTATAGTTGGCATCAAACTGGAGTTTTAGATTGTCCATAGGCGCATAATTGGTACTGAAAACAAATCTGGAGCTATTGGTTGCCATATCATTACGAGAGCCAACATTATCTATTTTTTGCTTAAAGTACGTCCCATTAAGGGTCAAGCCAAGCTTGTACGAGGGCTTCCAATTTGCAGAAAACTCCATGCCCGTGTTCTGTTCGTGCTCAACGGCAATGGGATAGTTTTCAAATCGATTTTCTCCAACAGACTCCAGAATCCTGAACCAACCATTGTCCGCTAGACGGTAAAATAGTTCGGCGGAAAGTGTTGTTTTTTCAAATTGCTTCTGTGCCCCAACCCCAATATTATGAACTTTGGCATCCGCAAGGGTTGGGTTGCCTTTCCAAGTGACCTGATTATCCGAATACAGTATAATAGGACTAAGATCCCTAGCGGATGGTCTCCTTATCCTTTTGGAATAGTGAAGGGTCAAACTAAAATCATTTTCAAATGTTTTTCCAATGGACAAAGAAGGAAACAACCCCACCAACGAACTGTTTTGTGCACCTTCCAACTTTCGGGTTGAGTATTCAAAACGTGATCCCACGGAAAAATCCATACCCTTCCAAACAATGCTGTAGTTTGCATAGGCATTGTAGATGGCAAATTTAAATTTGGCGCTGTCATCCCGTATCAATTCGTCAAAATTGAACTCCTCGATCGTGTTGGTTCTTTCATAATATTCGTGCAACAAGCCAAAGTCCAGATCTGAAGTATGGGAAAAAGCATTGCTATAGTTCAGCTCGTTGTGCCATCTGTCCCTATCTTCATTCTGGTAAAATACCGCATCTTCTCCAAGTATTTCTACTGCTGGGTTGGTCTGTGGTGCTGTAAAATAACTTCTGAAATTATCACGTCTGGTACCTGATCGTGAAAAATCAGCTAATATTTGCAATTCTTTTTGATCGTTGATCTTTAACCTGTCCTCAATAGTGAATTGCGTATGCTGTGCGTCACGATCGTTTTTATAATCCAGCCTACCCAGAACGACGGGCTCATCATTTGATCGGTCCTCATCCATTGCAAGGGCATTGTAATTTGAGTTCCCTATGTGAATCTCTCCCCAAAGGCCTAGGGTGTTCTTTTGCCCAAGTCCAACCTCTATGCCACTACGGATATTCACGCTTTTGGCCAACAACAATTGATTAACAATTCGATCACGGTGAAAAGCGTAGTCCTCATTTTCATTAATTATATCGATAATAGTTGGCCCTTGTAATTGTATGGTGTCCCTAGAGGCGGATGCCGAAAGATACAAATGGATCCTATTGAATTTTGCTTGGAAATTGGAATTGAGCCTTAAGACTGAATTTCCTTGATTCCGATGGTCATAGCGCAAGCCCGTCTGCCCAGAAATACCATCATTGAATTCTTTTTTTAATACTATGTTGATGATGCCCACTTCACTATCGGCTTGGTATTTGGCGGAGGGATTGGTTACGATCTCAATGCGTGCAATGGATGAAGCAGGAATGTTCTGAAGAGCTTCGGAACCGTTAACAGCGCTTGGCCTGCCATCTATCAACACTTTGAAATTCTGGCTTCCCCTGAATGAAATCTGCCCGCCCGAATCAATGCTGAAAGAGGGGTCGTTCAGTAAAACATCGTCCAAATTGCCGCCGCTGGCACTAAGATTTCGGGCCACTTGTACGACCTTTTTGTCCAACCTTCGCTTCATGAATTCCTGACTTTCAGTAATGATAACTTCATTCAGTTGTTCGGCGCTTGAAGTTAAAGCAATGGGGGCAAGTGCCAACGTTTTACTGTTTAGGTCCACGGAATCAAGAGTCCAAGTTTTATATCCCAGATAGGTAGCTTCTAGTTTATAGGTACCATACGGCAAATCTGTAATGAGGTAATTTCCCTGTTCATTGGTGATGGTACCCGTGATCAAACTATCTGCTTGGTACAGGGCAACAGTCGCAAACTCAAAGGCATTGCCGTTTTCATCCTGTACAAATCCTGAAATGGAACCCTGCCCATTGATTGTGGGTCCCCAAAAGATAAATACAAGGAATACATAAATATATCTCATCAAATGTTGTGTTTAATTATTTTGTTGAATGGGGACAAGCCGTCCTTTTTGATAATTTGGATCAAAACTATCCCAGTGGGCTAGGAATTAAAAGGGATTTGAAGTAAGGCGGGGCATAACTGCAGGGAATGGGAGAGAACACCGCTCGGAAGTAGTTATCTTGCAATAGGAAATTTATGCCGATGATACGCCTGAGCAAGAAACAGAAATATCTATGGATTCCGATGATATGGATGATTATGGGGGTCACCTATGCATTTCAAATCTATATCTACAACAAGAGGCTCGATAGTGATTGCGAGCCGTTCAGTTTTATTGCCTATTACCTCCCAGAGTACCTGCTGTGGGCGTTCTACACGCCTTTTATCCTTAAACTATCGAATCATTTTTTGGTAAAGGGAAATAAATGGGGTACCCTGTTGAAATTGCTTCCGTTTGGAATCCTGTTATCATTGGCGCACCTGTTTCTATTGGCTACCATAAGGTGGGTGTTTTATGGTTGGTACGCCTATCAACAGATATCGGGTACCTACAGCGACTATGTTTTGACCGAAGTGGCCACTCACTATTTCATCCCATTGCTGTTTTTTGCCCTAGTGGTGGCCATAGGCTATATGGTCCAATATTATCATGTGCACCAACAAGCTCACTTGAATGCCGTGGAATTGGAAAACAGGCTGACCGAAGCGCAATTGGAAAACCTTAAGAACCAGTTGCAACCCCATTTTTTGTTCAATGCGCTGAATACCATCAGTATGTTGGTGCGGCAAGGAGAGAAGAAAAACGCTGTGGCCATGATTTCTGGCTTGGGCGGACTGCTACGGTATGGTTTGGAAAACAAAGAAACGCAATGGTCCATCTTGGAGCGCGAACTGGAAATCATTGGAAAATACTTGTCGATAGAATCCGTAAGGTTTGGAGACAAATTGCAATTCAAGATAAGCTCACAAGATGACCTAAAAGGCATCCAAGTGCCCGACCTTATATTGCAGCCCTTGGTCGAAAATGCCATTAAACATGGTCTAAAGGACCAGAAGGAGGGATGGAACCTAAATATAAATACCTATGGAATCGATCATTATTACGTGCTGGAGGTCAGGGACAACGGCAAGGGTTTTGATCCGCTAAGCACGGATTTGGGGAATGGACTAAAGATTACCGAACAACGTTTGTTAAAATTGTATGGAGGAGGAGCAAAGATGGAGGTGCAGTCCAGCTTGGGCCATGGAACTACAGTAAGTCTAAAATTGCCCAAAACATATTAAACATAAAAACTTTTGGATTCGAAGTATAAAATAAGGGCGGTAGTAGTGGACGATGAACCCTGGGCTTTGAACGGTGTGGCCTCACTATTGAAAGATGACATGGATTTTATGTTGGTAGCCAAATGCCTTCAACCGGAAGAAGCGGTGCTGACGATAAACAATGAACTCCCGGATGTTGTTTTTTTGGATGTACAAATGCCGCGGATGAACGGATTTGAGGTTTTGGATCATGTGCAAACAGAAAAGATGCCCTTGGTGGTTTTTGTCACCGCATTCGATTCATATGCACTTCGGGCATTTAAGGTACATGCGATAGATTATCTCCTAAAACCGTTCGATGACGACCAGTTTTATGTCATGTTGAAAAGGGTGAAAAAACTTTTTCATGCGAAACAACTGTTTGAAAATGAACAGAAAACATTAAGTCTTGTACATAATATACGGAATCCGGATTTGGAGCCAAAACAAGGACAGGGAACGTATTTGAACCGAATTTATCTCAAAGATTTTAAGGGGATAACGTTTTTAGAGGTCAAGGACATTAAATGGTTGATTGCCGAGGACTATTACGTTTGGATCCATGTTTCAGGCAAAAGACACCTGTTTCGCCAGACTATGAAATTTATGGAAGCCAAATTGGATCCTACAAAATTTGTTAGAATCAGCAGAAGCATGACCATAAGGATGGATCTCGTACGAAAAATTGAACGATTGGCCGATAAAAATTTTATAGCGATTACCAAAACGGAAGAACACTTTAAAATTAGTTACTCGAGATTGTCAAAGGTGAAGAGGGCGCTTCAAAAATAAAGCTTCTTGTGAATCGTGGATAGGAAGACTGACTTTGCAAAAAAAAGCATTTTACGGAAAAGTGTAGGAACATTTACCATTCGGTCAACGTTGTTAAAAATAAAATGACTGTTGACCGTTTGTTGACCGGTTCCGTCAAATCAATTCAAATCTTATTATCGTCCAAAAACAACGAAACCTTGCAAATCATAGATTTTGCAAGGTTTTTAATTCGTTTGGAGTTTCCTCCCAGTGACCTCGAAGGGACAGAGTTCAACCTTTTTGAACAAAGATATTGATCTGATTATTTCGAAATCCCAGCAGTTGAAATTTTCAAATATGGATAATTAAAATAGGTCGACGGTCTTTTTTACTTACCTGCTAAGTCAAATATTTTGCAACAAATCTTTACTTTTTTTGTTACAAAAAATTTAGATGATGTGATTGGCGTTTCTGAAAAAATAAAAAAACGTTTTGGGAGTAAGTCTAAAGGGGCAGATTAAATTTACTTTCTTAGAGACTGTTTTGAAATATGTGATTAGAATTCTTTATAGGCTATTTTTGATGCATTATGAGGCAAAATTTTGAAGCATAGCCTTAGTTACGGTTTAAAATTTTAACGAAAATAAGGCGCAAAAAGAGGCATAAAAAAATAATTGACATATTTCAAAACAGTCTCTTAGTTCCATAAAAGGTCAATTAACAAAACTACTAAAAGAGACCACAAATGGGACATTCAAGGAAAATAATTTTTACTACGGGAAAACAGACTCATAAATCGGCCGTTTTATGGCACAATACATTACTATCTATTGTAAAGTCAATTTTCATATTTGTAGTATTTGATTTGTTTTACTACATTTACAATAAACAAATAAAAGAATGAAAGGAACAAATTTAGGAGAGTTTGAGGAATTGATCCTTCTGGTGGCCGGTGTGCTATACCCCGATGCCTATGGTCTGTCCATTAGGAAAGAGGTTATGCAGCAATCAGAACGCAGTGTAGCTATCGGAGCCGTACATGCTGCTCTGAGTAGGTTGGAAAATAAAGGATATTTGAAATCCCATCTTGCCGATGCTACTCACGAAAGAGGTGGACGAAGAAAAAAACTTTTTGTTATTACTTCAGCAGGAAAAAGAGCACTCGAAAAAAATCGGATCCTTAGGAATGCACTTTGGAATCAAATCCCTGAAATAGCCTGGACAGGTTTGACTTATGGCGGTAAATAAAAAATCACCAGATCCCACTCCTCCAGTTTGGGGGGAACGTTTTCTGAAATGGTTCTGTAAGGACCATTTACTGGAACCCATTCAAGGAGATCTTTATGAGCAGTTCCTGATTGACAGGACAAGTCATGGCAATCGAATAGCAAACTTTTTGTATTACCGTCATATTATTAATTTTTTAAGACCATTTGCCATTAAAAATATTTCTTCAAATTCAACAACAATGTTTAAACTTTTTTATAAAACCTTTGCAAGAAATTTATTAAGAGATAAGCTGCACGCCATCTTAAACATTGTAGGACTCGCTTTGGGATTTACAGCGTTTCTATATATTGTCACTTATATTTTTCATGAAACAAGTTATGATAGTTTTCATGAAAAGTCCGAAAGAATTTATAGGTGTGTACAGCATATAAAGTTAGGCGATGAACCGATTTATGGATCACAAGCCGAACCTGTGCTCGCAACCACTGCTAAAAATGAACTAGCGGAGGTAGAAGATGCTGTAAGATTGTATTTACGAAATGATGTAACTACAGAATACAAAGACAACAAGTTTACGGAAGAAGAAATCTGGTATGCTGATAGCAACATATTTAGAATATTTGATTTCAATTTGCTGGAAGGAAATCCTGAAACAGCGTTGTCAAGACCTAATTCAATTTTACTCACTAAAAAGGCGGCCCTTAAATATTTTGGGAATGAAGATGCAATTGGAAAATCCCTACTATTAAATTTAGATAAGGAACAGTATGTAGTAACCGGTATTTTGGAAGATCTACCCATGAACTCTCATTTGCAATTCGATTTTTTGGCTTCATTTTCAACGCTTCCAAGAAGCAAAGATCTTGAATGGTCCAATACAAGTACTTACACTTACATACTAGCAAAAGCTAACACAGATTTCGAAAATTTCAGCGAAAACTACAATACCTTTTTAACGCAAAAATATATACCCATTATCGAACAAGCTACCGGTATGTCGTTCTCTGATTTTAAAAATCACGGAAGTTTTATTAACTTTTTTTTACAACCAATAGAAGATATTCATTTAAGCTCGACCCATCCATCAGCATCGAACAACGCTGGAAATATCCGATATTTGATCATCCTGTTTATCACTGGAATGTTTATCTTGATTATCGCTTGCTTTAATTTTATCAACCTTAGTACTTCTAGGGCTTCATTAAGAGCAAAAGAAATTGGTATTAAAAAAATTATTGGTTCTACAAGAAGAACAATAATATATCAAATTCTCACAGAGACTTTTTTTAATTGCCTTATTGCGCTATTGATCTCAATTGCATTACTTCTTCTTGTATTACCTATGATCAACAATTATTCTGAAACGGTCATCGAGGCGGAATTTCTGCTTAACAAATTTATATTAATCGCTATCTGCACAATGCTAATAACTGTCACCTTTTTAGCTGGGTGTTACCCGGCATTATACATTACTCGATTTAAGCCAGCACAAATAATCAAGGGAAAGTTTGGAAATTCAGGAAAAAAATCACCTATACGGGGTGGTTTGGTTGCGTTTCAGTTTACAGTTTTCATCATACTAATTTTCTGTACCATTATTATTAACAAGCAAATATCCCTTTTACAAAATCAGAATCCTGGATTCAACAAGAACAACGTTCTGGTAATTGAAAAAGCGAACCTATTAGGCACCCACAGAAATAGTTTCAAAAAGGAAATAGCCAAAAACTCGGGAGTACTTTCTGCATCCTACTCTTCATCAATACCTTCCCAAAATCATGGTAGTGGCGCTTTTGGAATGAAGGGAAGTGAAAAATGGTTTGCCATGGATCGAATGAATGTGGATCATGATTTTCAAAATACACTTAAAACTCAGATGTTGGAGGGGCGTTTTTTTATCGATAACAGTGAATCTGAAATCAGTAATGTGATCATCAATGAGGAGGCCGCCAAAATATTGGGATGGCCAGAGATCAACGAAAAACAGATCTATATTATTGATGATGGAAAAAAGCATTATTTCAATGTAGTTGGCATTATGAAGAATTTCCACCTAAAATCATTACGTGAAAAATCTGACCCTTTAGTACTGAATTTAGTAAACACCGGTCAATATCTTTCAATTAGACTACGACCTGGCGAATACAGAACAGTTATTGGGGCAGCAAAAAATCAGTGGGAAAAATTTAAACGTGATGCTCCTTTTGAGTATTTTTTCCTTGATAAGGCTTTTGATGCCCAATACAAATCTGAAATACGGCTTGGGAAAATTATTGGATTGTTCACAATAATTGCCATCATTATCGCCTGTTTGGGTTTGTTTGGATTAGTATCTTTCACTGCTGCCCAAAGACGAAAAGAGATTGGTGTTCGGAAGATAAATGGGGCAACAATATCAGATATTTTAACCATGTTGAATAAAGACTTTGTAAAATGGATAGTTATGGCTTTTGGATTTGCAAGCCCAGTGGCATGGTATATTATGAGTAAATGGCTCGAAGATTTTACCTATAAAACAGCATTAAGTTGGTGGACATTCGTGTTGGCAGGATCAAGCGCATTGGTCATTGCTTTAGTTACCGTAAGCTGGCAATCCTATAAAGCGGCTAGCAAAAATCCGGTTGAAGTATTAAGGTATGAATAAGAGGCATCTATTGCACTTTCTCTTAATACCTAGTTCTCTAAAACCAACCTTTTAAGGTACTCTATTGATGTTTCTTTCATTCATGCTTTTAACTGCCTCTTTACGAAACTTCATTAGACGATATGCAGCGTTCCCTGTTTTTGGGAAATACTACATTTATAATTCTTGAAGTATCAATTAATTTCTGGAAGTGATAAAAAAATAAATTCAATAAAAGTTCAAACCTCTAAAGCACTGAAAACAAGTAATATATCTCTAAAATTAAATATTTAGGTAAAAGCAAAAAGCTCTCTAAATATTTGATTTAAAGAGCTTTATAAAAAGTGTGACCTCGGCAGGATTCAAACCTGTCTTGTAAGTGTCAATATTTTCAAGGATCTTAGAATGCCAAAATTTATGAGGTAGCTAAATAGCTGTCTTTTTCATTGAATCAGATTGTTATAAAATGGATTTCAATCAAGTATAAAGGTATAATAAATACCTACAAAATGCTTAGAGTTCTTTAACTCATCTAAATATGTTTCAAAATCTTCGAGCGTATTGTGTGCCAAAGAACTTGGGTATTCATAATTCCAAATTTTTAAAATTTCTTCTTTTTGGAAAGCACTTAGTTCATTTGTTTTTTCAATGACCCTTGCTATAAGTAAAAATAGAATTATAAATATAATCATTGTCCTAGTTAATGTGATAGTTGTGTTTCAGCGATTTAGGTTATAAGGCACTATTTATACTTATGGACTGATTATACCATTCATAGAACTTAATACACCATCTTAACGGAATGGCTCCCAGTACATTTGTGATGTGATTGTTCAACAATATTGATTGAACACATATTAACTACTAAATGTATCATTCTTATGGGGTCAAAAAACTTTTCTCGCCGAAATTTCATTCAAAAAGGGACACTGGCGACTATTGCTGCTACCACATTATCCGGTAGTAGTTTTGGTCAGTCGTCGGATATAAAAGAATTGAATACCAATAAAAATACAAGATTCAATTATCCATCCAAAGCGGCCAAAAAGCTAACTAAGCTTTTGAATATTGAATTTCCTATAATTCAGGCACCAACGGCAGGAGTTATCAGCAGCTCATTTACTGCGGCAGTTTCTAATAATGGAGGTCTAGGTGCATTGCCATTGAGTTGGTCAGAACCAGATTTTGCAATTAAACAAATTGAAGCTGTCACAGACAAAACTAAAAACTCCTACTTCGCAAATTTCGTTTTGAATTTTGAACCTAAAGCATTTGACAATGCCATAAAATACGGAGTCCCTATTATCCAATTTTCTTGGGGTATGCCAACAAAGGAAATGGTCGCTAAAATGAAAGTCGCAAAAGTAGTATTAGGAATTCAAGTGACTAGCGAAGCAAGTGCAAAAGCGGCTTTAGATTTAGGTGCTGATTATTTGGTTTGTCAAGGTACAGAAGCAGGAGGTCATGTACATGCATCAAGACCATTAGCAGAAGCATTAGAACGTGTTTTAAAAGTTGCTGGAGATATTCCTGTAGTTGCTTCGGGCGGTATAGCTACAGGACATAAAATGCGGGAATATATGCAAATGGGAGCAGCTGGTGTTGTTATGGGGTCAAGATTTGTTGCCACCGTAGAAAGCCAAGGACATGAAGTTTATAAAAAATCTTTGGTAAGTGCCAAAGCAGAAGACACTGTACTTACAACTTGTATGGATAAAGGTTTTGGAAATACAACCCACCGTATTTTAAGAAACTCAACCTTTGAAATGTGGGAGTCTGCAGGTTGTCCTGCAATAGGAAACAGACCTGGGGAAAAAGATATCATAGTTAAAGTTAGGGAAGATTATGAAGTGGAACGCTACAGTATCAATTCTCCAGGAAGGCAATATGCTGGAGATATAAAAGCGATGGCGAACTATGCTGGTAAAAGTGTTAGCGACATACATGATATTCCAACAGTAGCAGAATTGATAAAGCGCATTTGGAGCGAATTCAATCAACAATAGAAGTCTAATTAGTAATCTAAAAACACAAAAAAATGTCAAACAATGGATTTTCTAGACGCAATTTTATTCAAAAAGGAGCACTCGCGGGTATTGCCGCTTCGAGCATGGTTGGTAGCAATTTTGGTCAATCATCGGTTATGTCAAAAGCAGCAGATAAAGAACACTCAAAATTCAATTACCCATCACTTGCGACGAAAAAATTAACCAAGTTGCTAAATATTAAATACCCAATTATACAAGCTCCCACGGCAGGTGCTGTTACTACAGCATTGGTATCCGAAGTAACAAAATCTGGCGCTTTAGGCGGATTGCCTCTTACATGGACCACTCCTCAAGATTCGCATAAAAGAATTAAAGATGTTCAAGAAATTACGAATGGCTCATTCTATGCAAATTTTGTATTGAATTTTGAACCTAAAGCTTTGGACAGTGCAATAAAATCCGGAATAAGAATCATACAATTTTCATGGGGTATACCATCCAAACAAATCATACAAAAAATTAAGAGTGCCAATATTATTTTGGGCATACAAGTGACTAGTGAAGATAGTGCAACATCTGCCATCAATGCGGGAGCAGATTATCTTGTTTGTCAAGGAACCGAAGCTGGCGGTCATGTACATGCTTCAAGACCACTGCATGAAGCTTTGGAAGAAGTACTGGCTGTGGCGGATAACATTCCAGTAGTAGCATCGGGAGGAATTGCGACAGGTGAAGACATCTATAAATATTTGTCACTTGGAGCTGCAGGCGTTGTCATGGGATCACGATTTGTAGCCACTCAGGAAAGTGGTGCACACCCAAAATATAAAGAAGCTTTACTTAATTCAGTAGCTAAAGACACTGTTTTCACAGTGTGTTTAAATAAAGGGTGGAGTAATGCAACACATCGAATTATACGAAATAAAACATTTAAAACATGGGAAGCAGCCGGTTGTCCTCAAGAAGGAAACAGGCCTAATGAAGGTGAAGTGTTGGCAACATATAAAAATAGTGGAGTAACTGTTAAAAGATATGAAGGAAACGTCCCAAATACAGATATGGAAGGTAAGGTCGAGGAACTTGGCATGTATGCCGGTAAAGGGGTGGGGCATATAAACGATATTCCAAAAGTAACAGAATTAGTAGAACGAATTTGGAAAGAATTCCAAGGTAAACAATAATTAAAAACAAGAAATAATGAACACGGTAAACACAACATTAAACGGCTTTGATTTAGAAGCCATAGAGAACACAGTAACAGCATTAAAAGGGAATCCTAAAATTGCTGAATTCAAATTCAAAGCAACAAACAAATGGGAATCTGGCCCAAGAAACACAAGTCAAATACAAGGGTTTTATGGAGCTTGTCAAGAAGATAGAACAAGGGAAGCACCTTTTGTATGTAGTACAGATATGCCAACCGTTCTAAACGGCACAGATGTAGCACCAAGTCCGCCAGAGTTCTTGTTACACACGTTAGCAAGCTGTATTACAACATCAATGATGCTATTAGCATCTGCAAACGGTATAGGAATAGATGAGGTTACAGTAAAAGTTGAAGGTGATTTAAATCTTAATGGGTTTTTAGGTCTTGATTCTTGTATCCTTAAAGAGTATGAACAAATAAAGGTATCAATTGATGTAGGTGGTGATTTGAGCTTTGTAAAAAGAATGAAGTTATTAGAGTTAGCTAAAAAATCACCTATCTATAATACGATACTAAACCCAGTACCAGTAAAAATAGCCTTATCAGCATAAATTAATAACTACATGAAAAAATAAAATCATGGAAAATTTAAAATTCGAAACCTTACAATTACATGCAGGTCAAGAACCAGACCCGGCAACAGGAGCTAGTGCAGTACCTATTTACCAATCCACCGCATTTACGTTCAAAGATTCAGAACATGGAGCAAACCTTTTCGCTTTAAAAGAATTTGGAAACATCTATTCAAGAATTACAAATCCTACTGTAGATGTATTTGAAAAAAGAATTGCTGCATTAGAAGGTGGTGTAGCAGCTATGGCAGTATCATCAGGACAAGCAGCACAGTTTATCGCATTGAGCAATATTCTTGAAACAGGTGATAACTTTGTGTCTACCTGCCATTTATATGGCGGAGCTTACAATCAGTTTAAGGTACAGTTCAAACGATTAGGTATAGAAGCACGCTTTGTGGAGGAAGAAACATCAGAAGCTTTTGAAGCTTTAATTGATGATAAAACAAAAGCCTTGTATCTAGATACAATCGGAAATCCAGAGCTAAACATACCAGATTTTGAAAAATTTGCAGCTTTAGCAAGAAAGTACGATATCCCATTGGTGGTAGATAACACATTCGGTGCTGCAGGTTATGTTGCTAGCCCTATTAAACACGGAGCTAACGTTTTGGTGGCATCAGCAACAAAATGGATTGGAGGTCATGGCACAAGTATGGGAGGTGTTATTGTTGATGGTGGAAACTTTAATTGGGGAAATGGAAAGTTTAAACAATTTTCAGAACCATCAGAAGGTTATCACGGATTAAACTTCTGGGAAACTTTTGGAGAAGGAAATGCTATGGGAATGCCAAACATCGCTTTTGCTATTAGGGCCCGTGTAGAAGGTTTAAGAGATTATGGCTCATGTATGAGTCCATTCAATGCATTCCTATTCTTACAAGGTTTAGAAACCTTGTCATTACGTCTAGAGCGTACGATGAGCAATGCACATGAATTAGCATTGTGGTTAGAATCTAATCCGTTAGTAGAAAATGTGAATTATCCAGGGTTAAGTTCCAGCAAATATCATGATAGAGCAAACAAGTACTTAAATAATGGCTATGGAGGTGTACTAACATTTAACCTAAAAGGGGATAGGCAAGATGCTGCAAATTTTGCAGACTCTCTAGAGTTAATTTCACATTTGGCTAATGTTGGTGATGCTAGAACTTTAATAATTCATCCAGCATCAACAACACATCAACAGTTAAGTGAAGCTGAACAGCTGGCATCAGGTGTACATCCAACACAATTGCGCATTTCCGCGGGTATTGAGCATATAGATGATATTAAAAATGATATCGAACAAGCTCTAGAAAAGGCAAATGCCAAGTAGTGGGTGGTGGTTTAAAAAATGTCTTGGTAGGTGCCAAAATCAATCAAGACATTCCTTTCGAACATGATATTTCATGGCCGAAGGACTACAGGTCCTATCATGGGTTCACCATTGGGGCATTCACGTTTTGCGTAGGGCTGTTTATGTTGGTCTGGGACCTAGTAACAATATTGACAGCATAATGGACCTGTACGAATTCCAAAACCTTAAAACAGAAGACCAATGGGACGAACTTTGGGAGAAAGGAAAATATGCGGGCAGTTTTACCTCGGAAGACTTGGCCATAGAACTATATACTGTTTATGGCTTTTATGTAGAGGTAGAATTCGATACCCGAAATGGCTCGACCTTGGGAATCAATGCATTCGAGGACGGGCCGAGACTGGAGAAGTACGCCGATTGACACCGCAATTGATTTCCAAACCTGCCAATGAAAAAAGTTAAATATGACCAATACTACCAAAACAGCCGTGAAGATAATTGGATTTATCGCCTATAAAACCTTCGGAAATAGGAATCGATGAATTGTGGTTTGAAAAATTAAAAGATTTGACACAATTTTGGCACAAAAAATGCGAAACCCCCAGTAAACACTGAGGGTTTTGTGACCTCGACAGGATTACCTTCGGTTTTCCCGTGAATTCCCCTTTGCAAATAGAAAGCCTTATGGCTTCGCCAAACCTTTTATTTTATTGCAAGATTGGAAAGCATTAGCTTTCCATCTTTCCATAAAACAAAAAAAACCATTACTTGCGTAATGGACTTTCTGCTTGTAGTGACCTCGACAGGATTTTCAGGGAACATCCTGAGTAAACTCTCTTCGATAAATAAGAAACTTTGCAGCTTGCGCTGCTTGTTCTTCATTTTATTCCAAGGCTTCAAACTGCGTTTGGCTTTTCATAAAATAAAGAACCACGCCATTGGCGTGGTTTCTTGCTTAATGTGACCTCGACAGGATTCAAACCTGTAACCTTCTGAGCCGTAATCAGATGCGCTATTCAGTTGCGCCACGAGGCCGATTTAATGATCGGCGATGCCCGTAGCCGTCTACAGACCCCGCCCTGGTAAGTAAATGCCGTAGCCTTTACAAAGGACGGCAAAGATATTTCTTTTTACATTTACGGGCAAACTAAGAGCGACCTAAATAATGGAATTTAAAAACTACATTCGGGACATTCCGGATTTTCCCGAGCCGGGCATCCTTTTTAAGGACATCACACCTTTGCTCCAGGATAAAAAAGCTTTTAATGAAGCTGCAAATGCCCTATTGCAGATGGTGGGGGATCGACGGATAGACAAAGTAGTGGGCATGGAAAGCAGGGGTTTTTTTTTCGGCCCGGTGATGGCGACGCGGCTCCATGCCGGTTTTGTACCGGTGAGGAAGGCAGGAAAGCTCCCCGCGGCCAAAATATCCCGGTCCTATAATTTGGAATATGGCTCCGATGCCCTTGAAATGCACGAGGATAGCATTCTGGCGGGAGAAAGGGTGCTGATCCATGACGACGTACTGGCTACAGGGGGCACCGCAAATGCCGTATGCCACTTGGTGGAAAGCTTGGGAGGGGAGGTGGTACAATGTAATTTTTTGATCGAGCTCGACTTTTTGGGAGGGAAGGACAAATTGAACGGATATGAGCTAAAATCGCTCTTGCATTATTAGCCCAACGCATTGGTAGTGACATAGTAGCGCCATCCAATAATGGCCAGTTGCAATTTGGAGGCCCTTGACAGGTCCAAACGCTTTTTCGAGTAGGAGGGAAGGAGTACCTTGTTGACTTTCGCCAAAAAACCAAAAAGCCCTTTTTTCATCATCTTGTTTTTACAAATATAATTACTTATCCCTAAGAAAGAATAAGACCGTCCTCGGACGGTCTTTTGTATATATAGGCCTATATAGCTCCGCTTACACCATGGTCATGACTAGTGTGAGAAGTAATAACATCAAAAACTTAACAAGTGCAATCATAGTTAGGGGGTTTTTAGGTTAGCCTTCACCCAGCTAAAAGTGGTGTGCAAGGATTGAGTAAATGCTACTCGATAATCGATTATCTAAATAAGATATAAAACAAAAAGGCATACTTCCTAACAATTTGACCGAAATTAATGAATTTGAATTCACTATTGTAATCAAAAAAATGAAAATAATTTCAAATTTTTAAGTACCTCCTTGAACAAAGTTTTAAAATGTAATAAAAAAATGATCGGATAATTACACTCTCAAACATTTCAAGGGCCTTTTCAGGATATTTTTTGATTTTCAAGGGCCGTTTTGTCCCAAAAAACGCCGTTTTCGGGCAATTTGATCTTTGGGACCAAAAAAACCGACCCTTTGCCAGGCCGGTTTTGGATCTGCCGATCATCGATCAAAGATTTAGTTTTGGTTCTTTTTGGAAGTGATTTCGATAACTCCGTTCTTTCCTTTTTTACCATATTTTTTGATGGCTTCCCCATTCTTCAGAACGGAGACGGACGCAATGGTCTCGGGATCTATAGCTTCCATTTGCTCCTTTGTTATTTCTTTTCCGTCAAGAAAGTACAGCGGATCGGGATCGCCTGCGATTTCACGAATTTTTAAGCTGACCCCATCTTTGCGTTTCTTTGAGGTAATCTCCACAACACCGTTCCGGGCCTTCTTACCGTATTTTTTTAGGGCCCCTTCCCCTTTGGAGACATCCATGCTTTCTATGCCATCCATTTCCAGACTGTCCATGATGGAGGCGGGCATTTCCCTACCGTCCAAAATGACCAAAGGGACTTTTTCATCAAAATCCAACTGTATGGAACCCGAATCGCTGTGCAAATGCCCCACTACATTGGATGGGTGGAGTGTAACCTCCGAACCCTTGTTTTCATGGGGTCCATTGCCCTTGATCAAATGGTCGACCTGGTGTTCAATACTGGTAATGAACGGGCCGCCCTCTTCATTTACGCCAAAATGGATGGTAGCAATACCCTCTTTTCCATTATAGCTCGAGCTTACAAAACCGTTTTCCGACTTGTACCCGATCTCGATGGAGACGATGATTCCGGCACGGTTTCGCTTAAGGCCCTTGACCGTAAGGCGTCCCTTTTCCTTTTTGATTTCCTCGGACAGGACATCGAGCTCCACATCGGTCATTGTTTTGGAGATGGCATATACTTTGGCATCATGTCTGGGCGCCAGATCAGTAGCAATGGCCGCTCCGGATGTGCGAATTTTGGCCTCGGTCCTTACGTGGAACACCAGTATGAAGAGTAGCAATAGGGGCAGAATGAAACTGTACTTGATCAAGTTTTTCGAATGGGATTGTTTTTGGTTCATCATAACGATTCGTTTTTTTATCAATGAATTAAAAAATGGATTGACCAGCGAAGGATGTTTTGATTCCGTGCCGGATCGCAGCAACAGGTACTGGTACTGTTTTTTGTCCTGGCAATCAAGGATGACGGTATGCGCATCGGCTATGAATTCCAGGTTCTGCTGTACGGTGGATCGGTACTGCCAGATAAATGGATTGAACCATTGCAGTACAACAAGGATATGCGTCAGAAGAATATCCAGCGAGTGCCATTGCTCGACATGCAGCCGCTCGTGAGCCAAAATAACATCAAGTTCCCTTTTGGAATGGTTCTTTGGATGGTATACCACGTAATTGAAAAAGGAAAAGGGCGTTAGGTCCCTATCCGTTTCCACGAAATGCACATTGCCTTCCCGGGTCGTACGTCCCTGGGATATGAGTTTCCTGAGGGAGAACAGTTGTAACAGCAGTCTTGTAGTCAAAAATAGGATGCCCGTGGCATATACCAGAAATAGATAATCGTACAGATCGAGGGACGCCGCCGCGGCCGATTGCTCCATATCCAGGGTATGGGGAACTGCCCGGCCCGTCAGTTCCGCTTCCAGCCACACCGTTTTGGTAAAGTGGAGGAAGGGAAGGAAAAGTGCCAGTATCAGACCGGTCTGTAGGAACCACCTGTTTTGGGCAAAAAAAGTTTCCTTGCGGAGAAAGAGCCAGTAACAGCCCAGAAAAAGCAGGCTGATCCCCATCGATTTCAATAGGTAGATAAAGAATGCTTCCATGATTATTTGTTTTTCTCGATGAGGTCAATGATTTCCCTGAGTTCCTCCACGGAGATTTTTTCCTCCTTGGCAAAGAAAGAGACAAGGCTCTTGTACGAGTTGTCATAGTAATCCACGATGGTGGAATTGATGAATTTTTTTCGGTAGGCCTCCTTGGTGATCAAAGGAAAGTACCGATACGTGTTTCCAAAGGCCTCATGGCCCACATACTGCTTATCCTCCAGATTCCGTACTATGGTGGAAAGCGTATTGTAGTGAGGTTTTTCGCCCTTCAACTCGGCCCTGATTTCCTTTACAAAGGCTTTTTTCAAATGCCATAGAATTTTCATCACGGTTTCTTCCTTATTGGTCAATTTTTGCATTTTGCTGTTGTTTTTCCCAAACATACCACTGTTTTTTTAGTTACACAACTGTTTTTATAGTTATTTAACTGTTTTTGTAGTAAATTCGTTTTCGGGCCCCGTCATCTTACCTGTTTTAGATCGAAATCTTCCCCTATATTTGTTAAAACCAAATTAATGCAGCACCTTTTCTTTATTGTCCTGGGCCTTACCCTGTTGATTGCCGGGGGCAATTGGCTTTTAAAATCTGCCGTGGCCCTTTCCATAAGGCTGAATATCCCCAAAATTGTTATTGGCATGACCGTAGTGTCCTTTGCGACCTCGGCGCCCGAACTGATCGTGAGCATAAATGCCGCCCTCGACGGTTTTCCCGACCTGGCTCTGGGCAATGTGGTGGGTTCCAACATCGCCAATTTGGGACTTGTACTGGCGGTGACCGTTTTGTTGGGTGGTATTGACGTTAACAAAAGTTTTTATACCACGGACTGGCCAGTGATGATGCTGGCTTCCCTTTTGTTCTTTGGCTTTATTTATTTTGATGGGGAACTACAGCAGTACGAAGGGGTGGTTATGGTGGTCGTGCTGTTCCTGTTCCTGGTCTATCTGCTCCGTTTCCAAAAACCTGCGGTGGTGGACGAACTGCCCGAGGACGACCTGCCCCTTCCATTGTACAAAACGGTGCTCTTTCTGGGCCTTGGTGGCCTAGCGCTTTGGGGAGGTTCGGAACTGCTGGTAGATGGGGCCGTGGGCCTTGCCAAGGCATACGGGGTGAGTGAACGGCTCATTGGGGTAACTGTGGTTTCCATTGGTACCAGCATTCCGGAACTTGCTGCCTCGATAATAGCGGTGATCAAAAAGGAGAAGGCCATATCGTTGGGCAATCTTATCGGATCGAACATCTTCAATATTTTGGCGGTGCTCGGCATCACTACGATCATCACACCGATCCAAGTTATGGATCAGGGGTTGTTGCGCAACGATATCTTCTGGATGCTGGGCATTTCATTTTTGGTACTTCCCTTGGTATTCATTCCAAAAGGACTTCGGCTGGGATGGCGTGACGGTATAGTTCTTGTGGCGGTTTATTTGACCTTTGTATATTGTACAATTACTTAAATCTCTTTTTTGGCGATGCGGAGAGAAAATTGGATCGTCCCATTCTGTTCATTGTTCGCGGCGCCCTTCTTTGCACAACAGCAGTTTATACAGGAGGTAAAAGCCCTTTGCCCAACTGCCAAAGGACACGCTCTATACGCACCGGATGAGGCCCATTTTTCAAGATCAGCCCATCGTGAGGCCGGACAACCTTGAAGATTATTGGATGAACACGCCCTTGCAGAAAGTGGAATGACGCCAGGTGCGGAAAGGGAAGCTAGGACAATAAAAAAAAGCGCCATTGGATTTCCAATGGCGCCTTTTGTACAACAACTAATTCATTTTATGATATGTCAGCGGATTTGACGGTCGTGATAATCCTACTGGCAATCTTGTAAGGATCCCCGTTGGAAGCGGGCCGGCGGTCTTCCAACCAACCTTTCCATCCCTTTTCCACGGTCATGATCGGAATACGGATCGAAGCGCCCCTATCGGAAACGCCATAACTGAAATCGTCAATGGATGCCGTTTCGTGCAATCCGGTCAACCGTTGGTCGTTGAACTCTCCGTATACCTCAATGTGCTCTTTGGTGACCGGTCTAAACGCCTCACATATTTTTTCATATATCTCCTTCGAACCGCAGGTCCTCAAAGTGGTATTGGAGAAGTTGGCGTGCATGCCCGAACCGTTCCAATCTCCTTTGACCGGTTTTGGATGCAGTTCAATGTAATAGCCATAACTTTCGGTCAGGCGATTGAGCAGATAGCGCGCGATCCAAATTTCGTCCCCCGCCTTTTTGGCGCCTTTGGCAAAGAGTTGGAATTCCCATTGTCCGGCCGCCACTTCTTGGTTGATGCCCTCGAAATTAAGACCGGCAGCGAGACACTGGTCCGCATGCTCCTCGACAAGGTCCCTGCCCCAAGTGTTTTTCCCACCTACCGAGCAGTAGTAAAGTCCCTGCGGGCCTGGATATCCACCAATAGGAAAACCAAGAGGTAGCTGTGTTTCCACGTCCATGATGAAATACTCTTGTTCGAACCCGAACCAAAAATCGTTGTCTCCGTCATCGATGGTGGCCCTTGCATTGGATTCATGCGGCGTTCCATCGGCGTTCAATACCTCGTTCATGACCAAAAAACCATCCTTTCTGGCAGGATCTGGATAAACGGCAACTGGCTTTAACAGGCAGTCCGAAGAACCACCTTCTGCTTGCTGCGTGGAACTTCCATCGAAAGACCACGTGGGGCAATCTTCCAGTTTACCGCTAAAATTTTCTTCGATTTTGGTTTTGCTTCTCAAGTTCGCTGTTGGTTTATAACCATCCAACCAAATGTATTCTAACTTTGATTTGCTCATAATTTCTTGGTAGTTAATTTTACTTTTTTCGGATTAACAAAAATATGTTTTTTGCGGAAGTATACTAATTTTTGAGGGGGTAAAAATGATCAAATCCGATATTATTTTCAATACCCCTAAATTATCAAGGGTATTTTGCTTTAAATTAATTTTTTTGAGAATATATTATTAAATCCCTAATTGTTAATTTAGCACCAAATAAAAAAGGAGATATGTCAAAACAACGATTTGATGCCATTTCCCAGAGCAGCGGGAGAGATCGGATTACAGTGGCCGAAAAGGGAAGACGGTCGGAACTTTTTGCGATCAATGTCTTTAATGGGGAGCGCATGCTGCAATATCTGACCAAGGATGCCCTGGAGAGTGTGAAAGGGGCCATTTTTTCCGGATCAAAAATTGATAGGAAAATTGCGGACCAGGTGGCCGAGGCGATGAAGGCTTGGGCGATCTCCATCGGTGCCACGCACTACACCCATTGGTTCCAGCCCTTGACAGGATCCACAGCGGAGAAACACGATGCCTTTTTTGACCTGTTGCCCGATGGCAAGGCATTGGAAAAGTTCGGGGGCGGACAGCTGGTGCAGCAAGAACCGGACGCTTCCAGTTTTCCCAGCGGAGGGATCAGGAATACCTTTGAGGCAAGGGGATATACCGCTTGGGATCCCACCTCGCCCGCGTTCGTGTATGACACCACCTTGTGCATCCCCACCATTTTTGTTTCCTATACCGGGGAAGCCCTGGACAACAAAGCCCCTTTATTGCGTGCCCTGCATGCGATGGATGAGGCGGCCACGGGCGTGGCCAAATATTTTGACAAGAATGTATCCAAGGTGAGTGCAACGCTGGGCTGGGAACAGGAGTACTTTTTGGTAGACAAGGCCCTGGCACATTCCCGCCAGGACGTGCTGATGACAGGACGTACCCTGATCGGGCATTCGGCCGCAAAAGGACAGCAATTGGATGATCACTATTTCGGGGTTATCCCCCAAAGGGCCATCAGTTTTATGAAGGACCTGGAAAAAGAGTGCACCCAATTGGGCATTCCGGTAAAAACACGGCACAACGAGGTCGCGCCGAACCAGTTTGAACTGGCACCTGTTTTCGAAGAGGCCAACTTGGCGGTGGACCATAATCTCCTCTTGATGGACGTGATGGAGAAAATCGCGGATAAGCACCATTTCAAGGTCCTTTTCCATGAGAAGCCCTTTGCCGGAATCAACGGCTCGGGAAAGCACAACAATTGGTCTTTGTCTACCGATACCGGCGTGAATCTGTTGAGTCCGGGCTCCACCCCCATGAAAAACCTTCAGTTCCTGACCTTTTTCGTCAATACCATCAAAGCCGTCGACAGCTATGAAGAACTTTTGAGATATTCCATTGCCTCTGCCAGCAACGACCATCGTCTTGGCGCCAACGAGGCCCCTCCCGCCATTCTTTCGATCTTTATCGGAAAACAATTGAGTGATGTTTTGGATGAGTTGGAGGGCGTTTCCCAGGGCAAACTTTCCCCCGAGGAAAAAACGGAGCTCAAACTCAATGTAGTGGGCAAGATTCCTGAAATTTTACTGGACAATACCGATCGTAACCGTACTTCCCCCTTTGCATTCACTGGGAATAAATTCGAAATGAGGGGGGTGGGATCGAAGACCAATTGCGCCAAACCCATGACCGTATTGAACACCATAGTTGCCAAACAACTGTTGGCGTTCAAGAAAGAGGTGGATGCTTTGATCGATACCAAAAACCTAAAAAAGGACGAGGCCGTCTTTAACATATTAAGGGAGTATATCAAGACTTCGAAAAGGATTCGTTTTGATGGCGATGGGTATAGCGCGGAATGGCAAAAGGAAGCCAAAAGAAGGAAATTGAGCAACAACAGGACCACGCCCGAAGCCCTTCAGGTATTGACATCAAAGAAAAGCTTGGAGCTCTTTAAATCCATGGGGGTAATGAGTGAAACAGAGGTAAGGGCCCGTTTGGAAGTGGAACTGAAAGCCTATATTCTCCACATCCAAATCGAGGGGAGGGTGTTCAACGACCTGGTGTACAGCCAGGTAATCCCATCGGCCATAGGGTATCAGAACAAGCTCATCAAGAATGTGCTGGGGATGAAGGAGATCTATGGTGCGGCGCACATGCCATTTTCAAATGGACCTTTATCGATCATCGAACAGATAGCGGAGCACATTGCTGCCCTGAAGAAGAAGACCGATGCCATGACGGATGCCAGGAAAAAAGCGAACAAGTTGATGGATACCCATAAAAAGGCCTTTGCATACTGCGAAAATGTAAAACCCTATTTTGACGAAATACGGATGCACTGCGACAAATTGGAACAATTGGTCGACAACCAGTCCTGGCCGTTGACCAAGTATCGGGAACTTCTGTTCGTTAAATAAAGTGTGGAGCCAAAAGGGAAGGGTTATGGCGGAGAGGGATTTAACGCCCATCGCCTTTCCGACGGTGCGGAATTTTTGCATTATTTCCAAACCCATGCCCCCTTTTTGAAGTATTCCACTATTTTTGCCTCAAACTTCCAGAGTATGGGTTCCAACACTAGCGAAAGATATCACCAACGGGGCGTTTCGGCCTCCAAGGAGGACGTCCACAATGCCATTAAAAACATTGATAAAGGACTGTTCCCTAAGGCTTTCTGTAAGATCGTCCCCGATTATTTGACCCATGATGATGCCTACTGTCTGGTAATGCACGCGGATGGTGCGGGCACCAAGTCGTCCCTCGCCTATATGTATTGGAAGGAGACCGGGGATATCTCTGTGTGGAAGGGCATCGCACAGGACGCACTGATCATGAACATAGATGATTTGATCTGTGTGGGAGCCTGCAACAATATCCTGTTGTCATCGACCATTGGAAGGAACAAAAATTTGATTCCAGGAGAGGTTATTTCTGCAATTATCAACGGTACCGAGGAATTGATATCCGATTTGGGAAAACATGGGATCACCATACATTCCACGGGAGGGGAAACCGCCGATGTGGGCGATTTGGTACGGACCATTATTGTCGACTCCACGGTTACGGCAAGGGTAAAGCGCAGCGATGTGATCGACAATGCAAATATCCGGGCGGGCGATGTCATCGTCGGATTGGCCTCCTTCGGCCAGGCCACCTATGAAACGGACTATAATGGAGGTATGGGGAGCAACGGACTCACCTCGGCCCGCCACGATGTTTTCTCGAAATATCTCGCGGAGAAATACCCCGAGAGCTATGATGCCGCCGTGCCACCGGAATTGGTGTATTCGGGGAAGACCAAATTAACGGATACGGTACCCGATTCTCCCTTGGATGCTGGAAAGTTGGTGCTTTCCCCGACCCGGACCTATGCCCCGGTGGTTAAGGCGATTCTCGGGGAAATGGACCCCTCCGGCATACATGGGATGGTACATTGCAGTGGTGGGGCCCAAACCAAGATCTTGCATTTTATCGATAATCTTCATGTCGTAAAGGACCAGCTTTTCCCGATCCCGCCCTTGTTCAAGTTGATACAGGAACAATCGGGCACCGATTGGAGGGAAATGTACCAGGTCTTCAATTGTGGACATCGCATGGAACTTTATGTGGATCCCAATCTTGCCGGACGATTGATCCAAATCTCGGAAAGTTTTGGGGTGAGTGCACAAATAGTGGGAAGGGTGTCCGAAAGTCCTTCAAAAAAACTTACTATCAAAAGCGAGTTTGGCACCTTTGTTTACGACTGAAAAAAGCAACGCACCCCGACGCCCCTCCCATAAACCGCGAATACTAATGTCAAAACATCGATTCTTGGAATGCTTGTATTTTTCGATATGGATGAATATATCGAATTATCGATTGGCGCTATACGATTCCATGGTTTCAAACGTTCTTTTTATATAAAAAAACTAGTTATGGAAAGAAAGGAATTTTTGAGAAGTTTGGGAGCCGGAGCGGCATTTGCGCTGATTTTTCCTTGTGCACAGGGATGCTCCAAAGATGACGATCCCGAAGGAACCATCAAGGAAGTCCCGACAGGGGTCGATTTCACGGTCGACCTTACTTCTGCTGAAGCCTCCAACCTGGCCCAAAACGGAGGGTTTATTTTGAAGAACGACGTCGTGGTGGTGAAGAACTTGGAAGGCGAGTACATAGCGGCCAGCCAAATTTGTAGCCATCAGGGGTATGATCAGGTTCGTTTCATCAATCAACAAGGGGGCATCTTCTTCTGCGACGTTCACGGTTCTCGATTCGAGCAGGATGGCAGTCCCTTGAACCAGGTGGACAATAATCCCGCAAAGGCCTTGAAAGTTTACCAAATCGAACTATCGGGCGATATTTTAAGAATTTTCGAATAAAAATGGCATTGATCTTGTTCTACTGGTCCCTATGATGAAACAAATGTTCCCCGTTTTTCTTTTTTTTCTGTCCTTGTCCGTCAGCGGCCAGGATTGGGAAACGGATTTTGCAAAGGCGATTTCCCGTGTTGAAGAAACGGGAAAGCCAATGGTCCTGGTTTTTTCTGGATCCGATTGGTGTGCGCCCTGTATCCGGTTGGACAGGGAAATTTGGCAATCTGAAGCCTTTAAGGCCTATGCCAAGGACCATTACGTGCTCTATCGGGCAGATTTCCCCCGAAAAAAGTCCAGTCAGCTCCCCAGTGAAAAAATGGCCGAGAACAACCAATTGGCCCAAAAATTCAATCCCAAAGGGCACTTTCCATTGGTGGTGGTCCTCGATGGCAAGGAACAGGTTCTGGGAACCTTGGCGTACCAAAAGGTACCTCCAGAGGACTATATTTCACAGCTAAATTCTTTTCTCAAGTGAGGGCGCTGGTGCCCTTACTTTTTTGTCTTCTTGCCCTTAATCTTAGTGGGCAGGAGCGGAGGTACGTAACAGTGAAAAAAGCCCTTAAGCTTATGGGCAGTCGGTTCGATATCACCGTGATCTCCACCAATGAGGAACTGGGCTATATCAATATCGATGAGGCGGTCGCCGAGATTACGCGAATAGAAAAGATGATATCTTCCTGGGACCCCGAATCGGAAACCTATCAAATTAACAAAAATGCTGGGATACGGCCCGTAAAGGTTAGTTTGGAACTCTTTAAATTGATAGAACGGGCCAAGCAGATTTCCGAAATTACGGATGGCGCTTTCGATATATCCTATTCCTCGATGGATCGGATCTGGAAGTTCGACGGATCCATGAAGGCGATGCCGACAGAGGCCGAGATCAAAAAATCGGTGGCCAGGGTAGGGTACCAAAAAATAATCCTAAATCATGACGAGCGCACAGTTTTCCTAAAACAATCTGGGATGAAGATTTCTTTTGGTGCCATCGGCAAGGGCTATGCGGCGGACAAGGCCAAAGAACTCCTGGTCTCCAAACAGGTAGTGGCCGGCATCATCAATGCTGCAGGGGATCTGACGACTTGGGGGACCAAGGCGAGCGGCGAAAAGTGGTCGATAGGAATCACCAATCCCTTCAGCCAGGGAAGGATATTTTCATGGCTGCCCATTGTGGAGTCCTCTGTGGCCACTTCCGGCAACTATGAAAAATATGTGGTGTTCCGGGGGAAAAAATACTCCCACATCATCGATCCAAGGACGGGAATGCCGGCATCCGGGGTCAGTAGTGTATCCATTTTTGCCAAGAGCGCCGAACTTTGCGATGCCCTGGCCACAGCGGTCTTCATCATGGGAAGGGAAGCTGGAATTTCGTTGATAGACCAACTCGGGGGAACCGAAGTGGTCCTGATCGATGATGCGGGAAAAGTACATAAGAGCAATGGGATCCTATTTGAGAACGATCGGTGATGACAAACCTCGACGATGGATACGCAATCAGATGGCCCCCCAGGTCTTAACAAACGGAATTATGAAAAAAACAATACTGCTTATCACCTTTAACTTGTTCACGGCCTTGATCATGGCACAGGATTATTCGTCCTTACCGGCTACCCAATTCAATGGCGACGGGGACTTTAAGGAAGCCGAAGAACAGGTTTTGGAGTGTGCGGAATACTTGTTGGTCCACCCCCGAACGGAAAATGAACCGAATCGGTTGAGTGCTTTCCGATACCTCTTTTTGTGGATGCAGGGCACTGCCGACCACACCTTTTCGATAGGCCAAAGGGAGATGGATCTGACCAAAGGCAAAACGCCGTATTTGACCATCTATTTGGCCGCGGCCGTGAAAACCGTTTTGGAAAGCCCGGAAAAATTGACGGACGATCAGGTTTACCAAGCTGCCAGTGCCCTTTTGGCCGCGTATTGTTCCAAACCTGGGAACCATTTGAAGCCGAATAGGGCAATCAAGAAAATAGTAAGGGATAAATAAAACTGTCATGTCGAACGGAAGGGGAATTATGCATAACTTTAAATGATGAAAAAGCTGATCTTGATTTTGGCCCTGGGAATTTCTTCGACTTCCTGTGTCGTTGTCAAAGAATACGAAAAGGTGTATCTAAATGATGAGGAAATGATGCTCAGTGCGAGGGGTACGGAACGTTTTGAGACCAACTTTCAGGTGTACCGCGAAGCCGCATCGGGAGCTAATGGAGGAAAGGCCGGAGGAGGTTGTGGATGCAATTAGCCGTGGACCATGGTAAGGAACAATCGCCAATGTACGTACCTGTCCAGGTGCCTGGGCCCGGTTCATATCCGGGTTTATAGAAATGGGCCGGAAACGATATCGCAACCCAATGTACACTAATTTTAACGCTTATAACCCGTCCCCAAGTTTGAGATCGTACCCCATTTTTCTGTTTTTCTTCTTTGCGGTATCGGCCCACGCCCAAACCGATTCGGGTACCTACAAGAAAAGAGTTCTGGAGGCTGCTGAAATAGACCTTTTGTTCAGCTATTATGGGCAAGAGGGAGACAATGCCGCGGTCACGGGCGGGGCGGGGACCGAGGAATTGACCGATGCCACCTCGAGCATCGTGCTGCGGATCCCTATGACGGAAGACGATGTACTGACGGTCGATGTGGGCATCTCGGCCTACAGTTCTGCCTCTTCCAGCAATGTGAACCCATTGGATGGAGATCCCAACAGGCCGGCCAGCCCGTTCAGTGCTTCTTCGGGAGCTTCCCGCAGTGATGCCCTGGTCCATTTCAATCCTTCTTACCAGCATAGCTCGGATGACCGAAATTCCATTTGGTCCGGAAATGTCTATGTGGCCTCCGAATACGATTATTTTTCCATTGGTGCGGGGGGCGGATATGCCCGATTGTTCAATGAAAAGAATACCGAGCTTTCCATCAATGGAAAGGTATATTTCGATACATGGAACCCGCAATATCCCATTGAACTGCGAAGCGGATTTTTTGATTCGCGTATTGTCGGTAATGGTACCTATGCCCCGAATTTTGAGGAATTTACCAAGAAAGGCAGAAATACCTATATATTCTCTTTGGGGTTTTCACAAGTGCTGGGGAAAAAAGTTCAGGCTTCCCTATTTATGGATGTGGTACTTCAGAACGGGCTCCTGAGCACCCCTTTCCAACGGGTCTACTTCGGTGATACCGAGGATTTTTTCATAGAGGATTTTCAGCTGGCCGACGATGTGGAGCGACTTCCGGATTCCCGTTTGAAAATTCCATTGGGGGCCAGGCTCAACTACTACCTCAATGATCTTTTTGTGCTAAGGGGCTATTACCGTTTTTATTTTGACGATTGGGGGATCACTTCCCATACGGCCCATTTGGAAGTACCGGTGCGATTGGGCGATTCGTTCACCATCTATCCTTCCTATCGCTATTACAGGCAGACCGCGGCCGATAGCTTCTACCCAAAAGAAGCTGCGTTGTCCACCTCTGATTTTTACACTTCCGATTACGATCTATCTGCATTCAATGCCCATCAATACGGTATGGGCCTGCGCTACAAGGATATCTTCACCCGGGCCAAGATCCTTACCTTTGGCCTGAAAGCGGTGGACCTGCGCCTGAACAAATATGACAGGAGCGATGGACTGAGTTCTTTTATAGTGACCTTGGGGGCCACTTTTGTGGGAAACTGATCGAAAGCGATGCCGGGGACGTTTTACCCATTCTTCCGGGTTTGCCAAGGATAAGCTCAAAAAAATCGTAAATTCGCAGTCGAAGTGAAGAAAGTACATGATTGATAAATTAAACATAGTAAAGCAGCGTTTTGATGAGGTTTCGGACCTGATCATCCAACCCGATGTGATCACCGATCAGAAAAGGTACGTGCGGTTGAACAAGGAGTACAAAGACCTTAAGGCCCTGGTCGACAAACGGGACCTGTACCTGGGGCTGACCAATAATATTTTGGAGGCAGAGGAAATCATTGCGGATGGAAGTGATTTGGAAATGCTCGAAATGGCAAAAATGCAATTGGAAGAGGCCAAGACCGCGCTTCCGGCCCTCGAAGAAGAAATTAAGCTGATGCTTATCCCCAAAGATCCCGAAGATTCAAAAGACGTGGTGATGGAGATCCGAGCCGGTACGGGTGGGGACGAAGCCAGTATTTTTGCCGGCGATCTGTTCAGGATGTATACCAAATACTGCGAATCGAAAGGATGGAAGACCAATGTGATCGACCTCAGCGAAGGTACGAGCGGGGGATTTAAGGAAATACAGTTCGAGGTCACCGGTGAGGACGTGTACGGTACCCTTAAGTTTGAGGCCGGTGTGCACCGGGTACAACGCGTGCCCCAGACCGAGACCCAAGGAAGGGTACATACCAGTGCAGCTACGGTAATGGTACTTCCGGAAGCCGAGGATTTCGACGTACAGATCGACCCCAAGGATGTCCGCATTGATTTTTTCTGTTCCTCGGGGCCTGGCGGACAATCGGTGAACACCACCTATTCCGCAGTTCGTTTGACCCATGTCCCCACCGGGCTGGTGGCACAATGCCAGGACCAGAAATCACAGCATAAGAACAAGGAAAAGGCCTTTCGCGTATTACGTTCCCGCCTGTACGATCTGGAATTGGCCAAAAAGCAGGAAGAGGATGCCGCAAAACGCAGTTCCCAGGTAAGCAGTGGGGATCGTTCGGCCAAGATCAGGACCTATAACTATCCGCAAGGACGGGTTACCGACCACCGGATCGGACTTACCCTATACGATCTGCAGAACATTATTGATGGTGATGTCCAAAAAATCATAGACGAGTTGAGTTTGGTGGAGAATACGGAGAAGCTCAAGGAAGCCTCGGAGATTTTTTGACGATGTCGAAACCATCTGCCATCTATGCCGAATGGCAGGCAACCGAATTTGGACAGGCGCATGGCACCTAAGTTTTTTTTAATCACATAAATGACATCAGCACAACTCGTATCACAAATACACCTCAAAAAATCCTTTCTATGCATCGGTCTCGATACGGATTTGGAAAAGGTTCCGCCCCATTTACTGGAAGGGGAAGACCCCATCTTTGCCTTTAACAAGGCCATCATCGACGCTACCCACCACCTATGTGTCGCCTATAAGCCAAATACGGCGTTTTACGAGGCGTACGGCCTTCGGGGATGGAAGGCCCTCGAAAAGACGATTGCCTACCTTAACGGGCAATATCCGGAGCTGTTTACCATAGCCGATGCCAAAAGGGGCGATATCGGAAACACTTCCACGAGATATGCCAAGGCTTTCTTTGAGGATTTGAATTTTGATTCCGTCACTATTGCACCCTATATGGGCAAGGATTCCGTGGAACCGTTTTTGGCCTTCCCGGACAAACACACCATTCTACTGGCGCTGACTTCCAATGAAGGTGCCTATGATTTCCAGACCCAGCTGGTGGATGGCGTGGAATTGTACAAAAAGGTACTGGAGACCTCGTTGGGTTATGAGAACGCGGAAAACCTGATGTATGTGGTGGGTGCGACCAAGGCATCCTATCTCAAGGATATACGGCGCATCGCCCCAGATCATTTTCTATTGGTGCCCGGAGTGGGGGCACAGGGGGGAAGCCTGCAGGAGGTCTGCAAATACGGGATGACAAAAAACGTGGGGTTGCTGGTCAATTCCTCAAGAGGAATTATCTACGCGTCAAACGAAAGAGACTTTGCGGAGGCCGCTGCGGAAAAAGCAAAGGAAATTCAGATTAAGATGGAAGGGGAACTGCTTAATTTGAGGGAACTACTGCATTAATTTTTCCAACATTATTTTGATTTTTTTGGCCTTCTGCTCAAAAAATTCTACCAGTTTCGCATCGGCATATTCCATGTTGGCAGCTTTCTCCATAAAGTTCTGGTACTGATTCTCCAACAAGGCTATAGCCTGTCTTCCTGTAGTCATTGGGGTCACTGTTCCTACCCTGCAATATTGATTTTCCATAGTCAAATTAATTGTTCTTCCAAATATACGTTGCAATCGCCGTTTTGGATGTGGGCGATCGTTATATTATGTTAAAAACCGGTTCTTTTGATGATCGGTTAACAATATGGTGCTCTATTCAGTGGGAATTTATGAGTTAAAATGTTAAAAAAACTGCTAAAACCGATTTGGCTTAAAAAAGTTTAATACATTGCCGGGTTGTCCGCGAGAAGACAATTTAGAAGAACACTATGCTTAGTTACACCACCTATGTCCATCCCAGTTCTACTGTGTGGGTCACCTTCGTGCACGGTGCTGGAGGGAGTTCATCCATTTGGCACAAACAATTGAGGGAGTTCGGGAAACGCTTCAACATTTTGTTGCTGGATCTTCGTGGGCATGGCAACTCCAAACCCAACTTTAAGGATGCCTTCAGCGAGAAATACACCTTCGATTCGATCACGGACGATATCATAGAGGTCATTGATCATGAAAAGATCCAAAAATCACATTTTATAGGAATTTCGCTTGGAACCATATTGATCCGCAACTTGGCGGAACGGTTTCCCGATAGGGTGGAGAGCATGATCATGGGAGGTGCCATTATGAAGCTCGGCTTCCGATCACAACTTTTGATGCGATTGGGCGTGGTTTTTAAATCGGTCGTACCTTATTTATGGCTTTATAAGTTTTTTGCCTTTGTGATCATGCCGCATAGGAACCACAGGGAATCCCGATCACTATTTGTCCGGGAAGCGAAGAAGTTGTACCAAAAAGAGTTTATTAGGTGGTTCAAGCTCACCACAGAGGTCAACCCACTGCTCCGGTTGTTTCGGGCCGTCGACATTAAAATACCCACCCTGTACGTCATGGGGGGAGAAGACTACCTTTTTCTTCCGTCGATCAAAAAAGTGGTCCAAAAGCACAGTATGAGCAGTTTGGTCATGGTGGAGTACTGCGGACACGTGGTCAACGTGGAACAACCTATATTGTTCAATAAGATTGTAATCGGCTATTTGGACAAAGAGGCCCAATAGATAGGGTTCAACACTGGACGAATCGTACCCATAAAAACCATATGAATCCTCTGCGAACCTTCCTTTCCGCCCTGGTCATCCTTCTCTCCTTTTCCGTTGTATTATCCCAAGACGGTTCATGTGCTTGTTGTTCGGATGACCACAAAGCATTTGATTTTTGGGTAGGAAGTTGGGAAGTTACCGGGCCGAGCGGCTCCAAAGTTGGGGAAAACCGTATTGAAAAAATTGAGGACGGGTGCGTTTTGAAGGAAAGTTGGACCAGTGCCAACGGGGTGACGACGGGTACCAGTATCAATTTTTACAATTCAAAATTGAAACAATGGGAGCAACTGTGGGTCGACAATTCTGGAAGTGTACTGAAACTGCGGGGCCGGCGTGTGGAAAACCAAATGATACTTTCCTCCCAACCCTTTGTCCACAGTGATGGAGGCAGTTATGTCAACCGAATTACGTGGACCCACAACAAGGATGGTACCGTTCGCCAGCTTTGGGAGCTTGTGCAGGATCAAAAGGTGGCAAAGACCCTTTTTGACGGATTGTACAAAAAAATGGAATGAGCGGCAAGCAAATCCACATCCAGAACAAAACAGCTGGCCCAATTCGTGCCAGCTGTTTTTATAAAGGGTTGGGTTGTTGCTTGGTCGTATTATGGATTTTGCCCAATATACCCATTAAAAAGTATTTGCACTCCACGGGAATGCTCCAATATGGCCCATAACGGTTCCGGAAAGGGTTTTCGGCACCTTCCATGGAAATCCCAAAGAGTAGGATCTGGATATTCAAATCGCTTCCATCCGTATGTGATGGTTTTTATGTTTGGAATGTAATTGCAGCCCTGAATATTGATGACTAATTCAAATAGATACTCAAAAAATGAAACAGTGGTACTGTTTATGTAGAAGTAAATTTCAGAGCTGCGTTACATTGATAACGTAGAATCGTTTACCATAAAGTAAGAACCAAAGGACGAATAATGGGGAAATGCTTATAAACGTTTCCCTACCCGATAATTGTTTACGGTATTTTTACCGTGAAATTTCAAAACACCCATTCTTTAGTTATTTTTATAACAAAATCCCAGACACTTTTCGAATCCATATGCTCTAAAATAATGGCGTTATTTACCGAAAAACGCAGCTTGACATCTTTTTTTTGGACCGGATTTGGCCGCTTCTCCATCTGTTTTCCGCTCATCCGGTCCGTCCACATGGTTTTGTTGACAGAGGGACCAAGCGGTTTCTTTTTGGGCCGCCCGAAAGGTGGGTCCACAAGTAAGGGGCATATCGCCCATTTACGAAAGGGAACCGTGTCAATCTGCCTTTTCCGGAATACGGATTCTTGGGTGTTCGGGATGCGGAAAGAAGAAGGAACAAAAAAACCGTTGGATCAGTCTGTAATTACAGATCCAACGGTTTGGGATAATTCCGCTATGGGCGCATCAATTGATGCACAACGGAGGTTCGGGCCCGAAAGGACCTAGTTCCGTTCCATCGGGTTTTGTAACGGTGTAGACATGTTCTTCTTCAAAGGCTCCCGAGGTATACGATACGACCAGTTTTTGGGTGCCCGCCGGAACGACCACATTATGTACCGCGGCCGAACCGTCGGCAATAGTGTAGTCGGTCTTGGCCCCATCTATTTCAAAGGTGACGAACGCACCGTCCCATCCATCGCCGTAAAGGTCGATCATATCCAATACCCAGGTTCCGGCAAAATTCCCCGTTTCCTGTGGGCAGGGGATGGCAAAACCAAATTCAAAGGCATTTCTGTACCCATCCTCATCGATGATGTCCGCAGTGTTGTTACCGCCGGTAATGGCCTGTGTATCGCTGTCGTATGCCTGTCTTTCCGAGGTGTAGACCAAGCCGTTCAAATTTTCGGCGGTCCCTGCAAAACTGAAGGTGTCCCCAAAGTTTACAGTGGCAACATCAATGCCCAGGGCACTGGCTATCTCGGCCATGGTAACGGTTACGGTCGATGGAAAGGAAGTTACTTCCGATCCAATGGGTGCCGGACCAAAGCTTTCCCCTCCTACGGTGCCGCTAACTTGCATATTGTACCGTACCACCGTTTTGTTGGGGTCTTCCAAGGTAAAGGTTATGGAAACCCCGGCAATTTCCGCGAATGTGCTCACATCCACCACACTTGGAAAAGCGGTTTCAAACCGCACGAAAGCACCGGTAGATTGAAAACTGTCGAAATTGTTCTTGTCCTCATCCTCGCACGAGCTGAGAAACAAACCCAGCGCGAACAGGCACATTACTAGTTTTATTGGACTGTTATATATTATATTTTTCTTCATGACTATATGTTTGAATTATTGCAAATTAGCTGCATTCGTATCCCAAAATACCTTTGTGGTAACCGGTTTTTGATCAATGCTGGAGTTCGTATTTACAACGGTCGCAGGATATACGAAAGTTCTGGGAAATTCACCCGGGGTCGCTACATGGGGAGAAAGGTCACTAGGGTAACTAGTTCTCCTATAGTTGTTCCAGGCTTCATAGCCATTGCCCCATAACGCTATGTAATACTCTTTCATAATGATGTCCAGCCGTTCTTCATTAGTTGTTGCCCCATCATATTGGCCCAACACGAAAGTCACATAAGCGTCCACATCGGCATCGCTGGCAGCGAAGCTTGCATCGACCGGTCCGGGAAAATTCAAAACCTTGTCCATGGAAGCGCGAATACCCTCCTCCAACAATGTTTTTGGATCACCGGTGGTTCCGCTCATCAAAGCCGATTCTGCCCTTAGGAACTTCACATAGGACGACAGCATGAAAGGAAATATTCCTGCCCCGCCCGCACCAATATTCGTGGTCACCGGGGTGAAGTTATCCGCATCAAAAGCACCTCCAATGGGATAAAGACCATAAGTGGTACGCTTTAGCTGGTCCGGGGGGACACCGTCGTCATCACCATGGTCCCTGGTCCAGTACGAATCGCCTAGATAACAGAAGTTGAACCCTGCTTCCCCTTCACAAGGAAGGTCGTCACCGGTAGGGGTTTCGTTGATCTGTCTGTAAAAGTAATACCGCAACCTTGGATCGGCGAAACCTTTTTCAGCCTTGAGAAGGTTCACGTAGTAGCTTGTCATATAATCGTCCGAGCCATCCGCATCGTAATTGAGGGCATAGTACGGATGCCTACTCTCTCCTGTGGCGCTGGCCGTGGTGGAATACTGGAATTGAAAATCTTCCGCAGGGGTATCGATAATTCCTGCACTGATCAAGCTATTGATTTCCGAACTAAAATCCCCTACTAGGCGCATTTGGATGTACATCTTAAACTTTAAGGTGTTGGCCAAAGTGACCCATTTCGCTTTATCGCCGGCGTAGAACAAATCGTTCGGCATAACCGAATTCGGGGCGTTGATGGCGGCAACGCCCTCATCGATAACGGCCAACATGGCGTTATAAATGGATTGCCCCCCATCCACTGCGGGATTTGGATTTTCATTCCCTTTCAAAGCTTCCGTAAAGGGAACGTCTCCAAAGGTATCGACCAAAGTCACATAGGTATAGGCTTGCAGAATTTTGGCAACGCCAACGAATCCGCTAAGTTCCCTTTCCTCGGCCAGGGGAATCAATACACTGATATCCTGTAGTGCCTCTCTGTACATATTGGTCCATAGGTCATCGATACTTCCCGAGGTCAGCGAAAAGGGACCGGAATACGCACCGAACAAATGTTGCATCCTGACAAATTCGGACGACCGTACATTGATACCGTCTTCATTGTCCTCGTTATACGCTATCGCGTTCACAAATTGCAACTGGACATTGTTCAAAAGCAACTCCGGATCAGCACTGCTTGGGGTAAGGCTACTGGGATCTTCCAACTGATTCAAGTCACCCGTTTCGCAACCCATAAGCACCAATAGGGACATTGCTATTATTGCTTTCACTTTATTTTTCATTGTTTTCATCTCTTATTTTTTTGTGTTTATGGATTTAAAAGGATGCTTTAATGCTAAATCCGTATTTTCTGGATGACGGAGTTGTTTGAAAATCCAAACCTAGACCGTTGCCAACCCCTGTACTAATGACCTCTGGGTCAAAATTGGTGCCTTCTGGGACATTGGGTGCCCAGTACCAAAGGTTTTGCCCCAATAGGGTAAAGGAAAGCGAGCCCAAGAATGTTTTTTCCAACATTTTCCTTGGAAAGGCATAGGTAAGCGATACTTCCCGAAGCCTTACCGTCGAACCGTCGTAAACCCCTTGATCGGCGGGATCAACAAAATTCAGGAAATAGACCTCATTGGCCCCTTGCTGGATCGTATTGGGTATTTGATTGCCCGATGCATCCAACAATGGCGCACCAGTGGTCGGATCGGCATAAAATCCGGGAATGATCACACTACCTTCTCGATTGTCCGTGTCCGTGGTCACCCCTCTTCGAATCAGGTTGCTTATGGTATTGGATGAAAAATCCCCTCCATGGGTGTACTCCACTTGTCCGGATAAACTCCAACCCTTATAGGAGAAACTGTTGACCGAGGTCATTCTCCAATCGGGGTTCGGATCTCCTATGATCTCATCATCAAGCCCGAGGGCATTGCTATCAAAAATATTTCCGTTCGTAGGGTTTATCAAATAGTTGCCATTGGCATCCTTTAAGGTATAACTTCCTTTTATGACCCCCAAAGGCTGTCCTTCGACCGCGTAGTTACCTGTATTGGAAAAACCTGAAATGAATACATCGTCACCACCTGGAAGATCCACCACTTCGTTCTGGGAGGCGAAGAATACCCAGTTGGAAGTCCATTGAAACCCTTCTGGATTTCTGAAAAGACGCAAGCCGAGATCCACTTCCAGACCTTCCGTGTTAATTTTACCCGCGTTGATGGTAGTTCTGTCGAATCCTGTGGAAGGGTCAAGGATTTTTCCAAGTATTTGGTCCTTGGAATCCCTTTTGTAAGCACTTACTTCCAGGTTTACCCTATTGTTCCAAAGGTTGGTTTCCACACCGACCTCAAATTCCCTGTGCAGTTCCGCCTTAAGATCGGGATTTGGGAATACGTCCAGACCGCTGGCCAAGCCACCACTGGAGTTCACGTTGACCACCCTTCCTCCCTGATCGGTAAACTGTGCCGTTCCCAAGGCCAGGATGTTCCTGGTGTTGTAAGGGCTGGGAAAACCTGCCGATGTACCATAGCTAAACCGAAGTTTCAGGAAATTAAGGAATTCGGACTGCATTTCGGGAAAAGCCGAAGTGGGGACCACCGCAAGCGAGGCACTGGGGTAGAACAGTGATCGGTTGGCCAATTCTATGGTCGATGACCAATCGTTCCTTCCCGCAAGGGTCAGGTAAAGCGAATTGCCATAATCCAACTGCAATTGTCCATATAGACCCAGAATGTTCTCGGTCTGTTTAAAGTCCAAGGAGCTTCCCAGGGGATCGATATTGCTTTGGGCGGTAAAATTGTTGTGGTCTATAAAATTGAAAACCACCTGTCCCGTGCTGGCAACACCGAATTTCGAATACGTTTCCGAATTGGCATTGAAACCAGCGGTTGCATTTAAGCCCAATTTTTCACTTAGCTTCACATTGTTCACGCCGAGTATTAAACTGTGGTCCCAAATGGTATTGTTGGCCGATGTGGTCTTCAAAAACCCGTTTTGTGCCAATAAGCTGCTCACACCTCCCTTATTCACGTAGAATTGCTGCGTTTCATTGTAGGTGTCATAACCGACCCTATAGGTAAGCTGTACATTATCGCTGACGTCGTAAATAGTGCTTATGGAATTGTAAAAGCGGTTGACGACGATCGATTCCTGCGAATTGTCGACCAGCCAACGTGGGTTTTCTTGATCCGTCCTATAGTATACACTTGCACCTGTAATGGGATCTTGGTAAGGAAGCCCGTTGAGATCGAAGTTCCTGGGGATAAACAGCGTCCTTGTAAATATGGAGAAGTTCCCCGTCCCATTGTCGGCCGAAACCGGAGGTGTGGTGAAATTACTGGTGGAAAAGTTGAACGCACCGTTTATCGTGATCTTATTGCTCATTTTTATTGATCCGCCCAAACCAAAGTTCACACGTTTTATATTGTTCCCGGGAACAAAACCGTCCTCATCGGTATGACCAAAGTTGATATTGTAAGATGCCTCCTCGGTAGCTTTCGAAGCATTGACGGAGGTGGTGGTACCAATTCCTTTTCTGAAAAAGTTTTTGATGTTGTCCTTGAAAGGAGCATAGGGGACATTTACCCCTTGATACTCAGGAAAGGCATTTGCCAGTCTTGGTACATTATAATGATGGCGTACTGTGGCGTTGGAGTCAAATCGGCCTCCCCAGTTGCCCACAAAACCTACATTGATCGAGTTGTCACCTCCCTGTCCGTAGGTGTTTTGATAATCTGGAAGTCCAGAAATCTCATTGACAAAGACGGATTGGTTGAAATTGATCTCAAAACCTTTGTCCACATCGCCTGCACTGCCGGTTTTCGTTGTGATCAAGACCACACCGTTCCTTCCCTGGTCACCATAGAGTACGGTGGCACTGAGACCTTTCAAAATACTGATGTTCGCAATATTGTTGGGGTCAAGGTCCAAAAACCTACTGGAAGCCGATACGGATCCGTTACCCGTGGTCACATTACTTTCCGCGTTGGTGCTTGTATTGAAGGGAACGCCATTTACAACGAAAAGGGGTTGGTTGTTACCTGTAATGGAAACATTTCCCCGAATGGTTATATTGGTTCCACTACCTGCCAGTCCACCGGTGCCCACTATGTTCACACCCGATACTTTTCCGCTGAGAACCCTGGCGATATCCGCTTCCGGCCTGCTTTCCACGGCATCGGGTTTTAAGGAGGTCACCGCATAGCCCAGTGCCTTCTTTTCCCTTCGGATACCTTGGGCCGTAACCACAACTTCTTCAAGGGCCTGCGAATCCTCTTCCATTTGAAGGTTGATCACGTCGTTCTGGCCCACGGTAATTTCAACCGTTCTTTGCCCCAAATACGAAAAGACCAAAACTTGTCCCTCGCCGACCTGTAAGGCATAATTGCCATCAAAATCTGTTTGGATTCCATTTGTGGTGCCCTTTTCCAAAATGTTCACTCCTGGAAGGGGTACACCATCTTGGTCCGTTACCGTACCAGAGACTGTCTTTTCTTGTGCAAATGCCATGGAAACCCCTAGAAGGAACAGCATACACAACCAATTACATTTTTTTTTCATACGTTAGAATTTAAATTAAGTTAGTCTTGAATAGACCTTAATTAAAAAACATTGGGATAGTCTTATAACGTGCCACATAGGCGGATGCCGGGCACACTCAAAAAAACAGGATGAAGTTTGTTCTTATTTCAAGAGTAAATTATTCAGAGCTATCTTAACATTTAATTAGTCATTCGGGGTCAAAGAAACATTCTATTAACATTTTTTAAGGAAATCCTTATAAACATTTACTTTTCCGATGAAAGTTTACTTGGTTTTTACGTTTTAGCGGCTTTTTTGGGTCTTTTGACCCCAATGCGCTGTTGGTATTCTATCTTCCCGAAAATCTTTTGTGATATTTGAAACAAATAGTAGGTTGTGTAACAAATCAATTGGAGTATAAGTCCTACTTTTTTCAAAGAAAATTATGTTTTTGTGGAATTTGATGAAAGGTCGCGTCTTGGGGAGGGAAGGTTCGGTCGTATCTTGTCGTGTGCTACAAATATCTGGCCAACGACCTAACAGGTGCCGTAAAGAATCAGATAGGCCATGACCGGATAAAAAGAATCGTGCTATATGCAGTGGATGATGCGGTAGAGTAGTGTAAAATGCAACCCTGGATTGTTTTGATAGCTAATTCAAATAATTACCCTAAAAAATGAGACAGAAGAATATTTTCCAGAAGTAAATGCCCAGGGCTGCTTTTCTTTACATTGAGTTATTACTGGAACCAAAGTAACCACATTTCGCAACATTTGCGGGCAAGACCTATAAACATTTACTTTTCCGATGAAAGTTTACGGTCATTTTACGCTTAGGCCTGTACAGAGACCCTTTGGTATTCACTGGGTGTCAATTGGGTATCTTTTTTGAAGGCCTTATTGAAGGTAACCTTATTGTTGAAGCCCACTTCGTATGCCACATCTATGATATGAAGGCTTTTTTTGTAGTCGGTGTCGAGAATATGTTTGGCTTCCTGGATTCGGTACCTGTTCACCAGTTCGTGAAAGTTCATCTGAAAATGCTCATTGATGACCTGTGATGCGTTGTGCCTTGTGGTATTTAGCCGTTCGGCCAGCGATTCAAGGCTTAGGTCGTTTTCCTTGTAGATTTTTTCAATGTCGAACAGGCGCAATAGGTTTTCTTTGAGTTCTTTGGACAGGCTTTCCGTTAAACCTGATTTTTCATACTTGAAGAAGAGTTGGTTCTCAAATGAGAACAGACCGCTGAAAACACTGGGCTGCACGTTGGCCGAGAAGCCTAAGAACATTACCATCAACGACATGCAGACAATCTGTGAATGGTAAAAGATGCCCGAGGAAACCTGCAGGCTGATCAATATCCCGTATACGGCATATGTGACCAGGTATAGAAAATGTATACCGTATATGTTTCTCTGCCATATTTGGTTGGTCTTGCTCAAATCTTTGTTGCTCCTTGCGGCAAAGTAGAGCCTCCTGATGAAATAGCCATAAACGATAAGGGAAGTCAGTTTTAGGCAAACTATGGTAATAAGGTAGGCGGAATCCGAAGATCGATACCCGTCGGCCACCCGTTGGAACATAAGGGCCAATTTGTCCTCTGCCGACATGGCGTAGATCGGCACGATATACAGAAGGAACACGGCCGTTGGGAGCAGGTGCAGCAAATCTCTTTTTTTGAACACGTACTGTTTCGTGATCCGCTTGAAATAAAAATAGAGCAATGGACCATATAAAAATGAAAAGGCAGTCGACATTAAATAGGAATGGGGGTACTCGTACTGATAATTGGTGATATTGAAGCAAATGTTGAGGATGAATACCGAATGGATGAAAATAAAGCTCGAGATCAAAATTTTGGCGATCCGGTCTATTTTTCTATTGAAATTGATGACAATTGCGATGTAGAAACCGATCAATGCTACATAAAGGTACATAAAGGACCATATCGAGGGTTTCGGCAAATACTTCTTTTCCAGCGCTAGAAACGCTTGCGAACCTCGAATGGGGTCGAACCCGCTGTCCGCCAAAATTTTGGTATTGAATTCGGCCATCAGGGCCTGTTCCAGATAATCCACGGATTCCCGCGGATGGTTCAAAGCGGCATGGCCCAGGGCAATTTTCTTTAGAACGGTCGCGCTCGGCGCGCGCTCGGTTTTTAACGCTGACTTATAGTTTCGTATGGCTTCGCGAAAATTCTGCCGGGCGAATGCGGCATCGGCCCGGTCCAGTATACTTTCACCTTGTGGAAAGGAGTAGGAATACGTGTTCAGAAAGCTATTCTCTGGAATACCTATCGGGGGAATGGCATAAAGGTTCGTAATACAGAGAAACAACAACAATATGGAAATCCCTGTCTGTCTCATTTGTTGATTGATTGATTGATTGATGATGAATTAGCACTTTAATTTAGGTATTTATTAAAAAACAAACCTTAAAAACATCTTAAAAAAGTAAGCCCCGATAATAATTTACCGTCAGACTTGGAGCGCGAAAGTGCGGCTGAGATGCCATTTTTAAAGGGAAATAACAAAAAAACCGGTGCTCCCACCGGTTTTTAAACTAACTAACTCAAAAAATTACTAACTCAAATATCTTTGGGCCAAATTCCAGATGTGCCCCTTTGCGATAGGTTGTGGCAACCCCCTTTCCAATGGCGTTCTTTATTTTTTAACGGAGTTTTTATTGGCTTATTGTATAAACCTATCGCATATGTTCAAAGCTTGTCCTGTAGTACAAAAACCCTCCTGAGCAGGTCTGTGGTACGCGAGGAGACCTTTGTCCGGATTTCCTTTTCTTCCACGGCGATCATGGTATATACACCTTTTAGTGCTTCTTGGGTAACGTAGTCCGTCAGGTCTGGGTTGACATCTTTGGTAAACGGGATGCCATTGTACCGGGTAATGAGGTTGTTCCAAATTTTGTCAGCTCCCACTTTTGCGAACGAATTCTGGATAATGGGGTTGAATTTTTGGTACAGCGCAGTTTGGGTGGTTTTGGTCAAATACTGCGTGGCGGCATCGTCACTGCCCAACAAAATGTTCCTCGCGTCGTTAAAGGTAATTCCCTTAACGGCGTCAATGAATATGGGGGTTGCTTCCCCCACCGCGTCCTCGGCCGCCCTGTTCAATATCTTGAGTCCTTCATCGGCCAAACTGCCCAATCCGACATCGCGGAGGGTCTTGTCAACTTTTTGGAGTTCCTCCGGCAAAAGGATCTTTACCAACTCGTTCCTAAAGAAACCATCGGTCTGGGTCAGTTTGCTAACTTGCTTGTCAATACCCATGTCAAGGGCTTCACGAAGTCCCTGGGCAATTTCGGCATTGCCTATTCCGGGGGTGCCCTGGGGCAACTGGTTCACGACCTGTTGCAGTTCACCACAGGCCAGAAATTGCAAAACCACTGCGAAACATAGAATTCTTTTTGTCATTACCATAGGTTTTAAGTTGTTCGGGGTCCCTAGCTTTGTCCTTATCTTGATACCATGGCCCCGATATATTTATATAATGGACAAAACCCGGTAATATTGTACCCATTTGGGTTTTAGGAAAAAATAACGGTTTTGTTGTTATAGACCATGGTCTTCCGTTGAAGGTGTAGTTTGACCGCCCGGGAAAGCACAATTTTTTCCAGATCTCGGCCCTTAGCGATAAAGTCCTCGATGCTGTGGGAATGTGAGACCATGGTCACATCCTGTTCTATGATAGGTCCCGCATCCAACTCCTCAGTAACATAATGACTGGTAGCACCAATGATTTTCACCCCTCTTTTAAAGGCGGCATGATACGGTTTGGCCCCTGCAAAAGCGGGCAAGAACGAATGGTGGATGTTAATGATCTTATTCGGGTACCTATCGATGACCTTACCACTTACGATTTGCATATATCGGGCAAGTACAATGAAATCCACGCCCTGCTTCTGTAAAAGAGCCAGTTGCCTATCCTCTGCGGCGGCTTTTGTTTCCTTGGTGACGGAAATGACGTGAAAGGGAATGCCAAACTGTTCGGCAATGGGCCGTAAATCCGTGTGGTTGCTTATGATAAAGGGAATATCCACCTGTAACTCTCCGGAATGGAACCGGCTCAACAAATCGTAAAGACAGTGGTTGTATTTGGAGACAAAGAGGGCCATTTTGGGCCTTACCTCATCCAAATGTATGCTCCACTCCATCTGATAAGGTGCCGCCAAAGTTGTTTCAAATTCCTTCTTGAAGTCCGAAAGGCTCGGGATATGACGTTCGAAAACACTTTCCAAACGCATGAAGAAAACGTTGGCCTGGCCATCGACATGTTGGTCCAGGTAGATGATGTTTCCCCCTCTTGCCTGGATAAATCCCGTTACGGCATGGATGATTCCCGCCCGATCGGAACAGTGGATAAGTATGGTCGTTTTCAAAATAGGTGTTGTTAAACCCCAAAATTAGGGGAATAAAAACATGGAATGGGTGAAAAAAAGGGTTTTTTGGAATCCAAACACAAAAATTGGTATCAAATCTGCCCGGGACAGCCCTCTCATCCCTTGGAAAGGGAGATTCGCCATTTCTTGAAGGAGGTCCTAAAACTTTTGACCTCTTCCCTTAGTAGGTTGAGATATTCCTTTTCCCGTACCCCATCCTTTTCGAGCCCGGTGCAGTACGAGTTGATGTTGCGTATCATGATGCTGATAAAAGAAGCACTTTTCATACGCTCCGTATGGGATTTTGAATGTTCTGCCTGTGCAATTTGCTGCGGGATCAAGATGGCATCGGTCAACAACGCATCCGCGATGATGTCCCTAAGGCTTTGCGATTGGTACAGTTTTAGCAAATCTTTGTTGAAAGATACGTAGGAGGCGATTTCCCTGCTTACTTTGCAGAGTTCCAGTGCTTCTCCATAAACGGGTACGGTTCTGAGGCTTTTGTGGGACATTTTTCCTTTTCAGCAATTTCAACCATAAAGTTACGGTCCATTTTTAAAACTTATCTTTTAAATACGCTGTAAAATTGTAAATTAGCCTTCGATACTAAAAAAATAATCCGATAAAGTTTTGAATGTTAAGATAGATGACTTGAACTGGAGCATTTTGAACTGTCTTCAGGAAAACGCCAGGGAATCTTTTGCCAATATTGGACGCAAAGTAGGACTGACGCCTCCCGCTGTGGCCGAACGTGTGAAGAAGATGGAGGATATGGGCATACTAGAAGGGTACAAGGCCATGGTATCGCACGCCTTGACCGGTCATCAACTTCGCGCGATCATTACCTTACGGGCCTTTATGGGAAAGTTGAAGCCCTTTTTGGCGACTGTGGTCTCTTTCGAGGAGGTCATCAATTGTTACCGGATCACGGGGAACGAGAACATCGTGATGGAGGTGGTATTGAAAGACCAGTTCCATCTCGAAAAATTCATCGATCGACTGATACAGTACGGGGAGACCCGGACCCATATCATTTTATCGAATGTGGTCCGGAACGCGCATATTCGAAAGAAGGCTTAAGATTGCGATAGCAATTGTGAGGAGTAGCTTTCCCATTGCCCCGGCGCACCTTTCCGCCTTGGAAACCTTTTTGATTTTACATCCGTTGCTGAAAATTCGATGGACAAACAAAAACAATTTTAAATATTTGTGGGAAAGGTTTTTAATCGCTTATTTTAAGGTATGGAATGGGTAAAAATCAATGAGTACCTTCAGATTGCCATGGACAAGGCCGTTTTCTACTTCCCCAAGATTGTTCTTGCAGGGATTATTTTTTGGCTTGGCTTTAAAGTAGTGCGGAAATTGGTCCATTGGGTCAGTGCGGCGCTGAAACGGACCGGATTTTCGGAAACCTTGAGGCCGTTCCTGTCTTCCACGGTGAGCGTGCTTTTAAAAGGAGCGGTACTTTTTATCATCGCTTCGATCCTGGGGGCCGACCTTACCGGTCTTTTTGCCATTCTTGCCGCTGCCGGCTTTGCCGTGGGTATGGCCCTACAGGGCAGTTTGGGAAATTTTGCTTCCGGAATTTTGATTCTGACCTTGAGGCCTTACAAAATGGGCGATTGGATCCAACTGGAGGAGAAATTCGGCAGGGTGGTCGAAATAGGCATTTTCAGTACCGATGTGCTCACTCCGGGAAACAAAATACTGATCATTCCAAACTCCATGGTCACCGAGTCCGTGGTGACCAATTATTCGGAGAAGGGGATGATCCGTTTGGAGTTGGAGGTGACCATGCCCTATGACGAGAGTTTCCCAAAGGTAAAGGAGATTATTGCCCAGGCTTTGCGCGATGTCCCCAAAATTTTGACCAGCCCTACCCCAGAAATCGGTATCCATAATTTCGATTCGCATAATGTGCAATTGATCGTAAGGCCTTTTGTATTGCCCGATGATTTTTGGGAAGTTACTTTTGAGGCCAACAAAGCCATCAAAAACGCCTTTAGTGCGCACCAGATAAAAGTAGCCTACTCCGAGGGGGTGGAAATGGGCATGATCGGGGAGTAAATTTAACGCCTTTGGCCGGTCCTTTGAAGAAATCATTGAAAATATTGTTTAATTTTAACCAAGGGGTTGTTTGGCCTTATTTTTGATGAACCGATTGTTATGAAGAAGCTTTTATTGGTATTGGCCCTCTCGGCCACTTTTTCCACCATGGCCCAAAAACTGACCCTAAAAAAAGGATTGGTTGTTGATTCCCTTCAAGTAAACGATTCGATTGCCGATACCTACGCCCTCTACCTCCCCAAAAATTTCGACTCCTCCCGATCATGGCCCGTCCTTTTTGTCTTTGATATGAAAGGGAGGGGTAAGCAGTCCATCTCCATGTTCCTGGAGCCTGCGGAGAAGGAAGGATATATCTTGGCCGCTTCCAACAATGTGCACGATAGCCTGTCCATTGCCAAAAATGTGCTCGCTACCGGAAGGATGATCACCAGTGTGGCAACTCTTTTCCAAATTGACAGGAACCGCGTGTACACTGCAGGATTTTCCGGAGGGGCCCGCCTGGCCTCCTTGATACCGACTTTTATCAAAAACGTGAAGGGTGTCATATCCTGTGGGGCCTCGGTTACCAATATTGAAGTATTGGACCCCAAGAAGCCGTTCCATTTTATCGGCATTGTGGGCACGGAGGATTTCAATTACCCGGAAATGGAGTCGCTTGAAAAAATATTGAACAAAAAACGGTTTCCGAACCAACTTCTTGTCTTCGAAGGTGGGGCGCAATGGCCTTCTTCCAAGTATCTATCCAAGGCCTTGGAAATATTTACCCTATCGGCCATGGCCAAGGGCCATATTCCAAAAGACAGCCTGTATGTCGCACAATCCTACAAGGCAAACCTGAACACCATGAACCGATTCCTAAATGCCCAAAATTCCGTACTGGCGTATGGTTTTCTAGAAGAAATGATCGACATCTACAGACCGCATATGGATTTGGAAGTATTGAGAAATAGGGCAAAACAGATGAAGAAGGATAAATTGTACCGCACCCAAAACCGCGCCCAGGTCAACGTGTTTTTCAAGGAGTCGCTGATCAAGGAAGACTACGCCTATTATTTGGAGGAGGACGTGCTTACCTATAACTATAACAACTTGGGATGGTGGAACTTTCAAATGGAAGAGCTGGCCAAATACGATAAGAGTGCCAATAGATACGAAAGACAGATGGGGAAAAGGCTCCTGGAGTATCTCAATGCATTGATTGCCGATAATATGGATTTGCAACTATTACAGGGCCCGGTGGACCTGGAGGCCATGAATTTTCTCTGGATGTTGAAGACGATCACCGAACCAAAGGAATACGACAATTATCTAAAGATAATTGCGAACAGCGCCAAAATGGACGATTACGGTACCGCCTTGTTCTATTTGGAGGAACTTTTAAAGAATGGCTACACGGACAAGACGAAACTGTATGCCTTGGAAAATACGGCCCTATTACGGATCACGCCCGAGTTCAATACAATTGTTGAAAAATACTTGAAGGGTGCGCGTTACGAGATTATTGAAGAATAAGCTTGGGTACTTGATCCAACTTCCAATCGATGACGAGACCTTTGGCAAGGGATTCCGCTATTTCCTTACCGTATAAAAACTCACAGAGGTACAGGGAAGCTTCAAAACTCTTGGCCCCACCGGCCGAGGTGATGTACTTTCCATCATGCACGAAAAGTACGCTGTCCTTTACTTCCAAATGGGGGAACAGTTCTTTGTATTTGCCAATGTCGCTTGGAAAAGTCGTGGAAGTCACCCCATCCAGAATACCCGCCTTGGCCAGCACAAAGGCCCCGTCGCAATGGCTGGTCACGAACAGCGCTCTTTGATCGGTACGTCTGACAAAGTCCAACATTACGGAATCCTCTAGATCGGTATCCAGGTGATGCTCCGCACTGGGAACCACCAGAATATCGATTTGTGGTAGCGAATCCCGGGTATAGTCAAAATCGGGAAGCAGGCGTACCCCTTCAAAAGTAGTGATCGGGTCCAAGGTATTCGCTACGGTAAAGGTGTTCATGGCCTTGATGTTCTTACGGTACTGGGTATGCTGAAAAATGTCGAAAGGAGCGGTGAACTCCGTGTTGTATGTGCCGTCCATGATCAGAAAGGCCACGTTGTAACGATCGGACTTCAATTCGGGCATGGTTCTCTCCAAAGAAGCCCCTGCACCCGATTTTTTGGAATCGGCACAGGATATTGTGCAAAGCAACAAGACCAGTAGGGAATATGTTCTGTTCATTTTTTTTTTGAATTTCAAAGTGAAAGGTACGGCCAATTTGAAAAACAGGACAAAGGTTTAAATCGTACTTTTGAAAAATGGAATACCAAATGCGATATGCCTACCTGATTTGTTTGCTGTTTTTTCTGAGCTGTAAACCGGAAAAAAAGTACCACGATGAAGTCGGGACGAACGCCGTTGCGGTCCAAACGGGGCCCATTGCCGATATTATCAACTTTCAGACCAGCTTGAACGAGGAATTTAAGAACCCGGAAACCTCCCCATTGCCGGATCGGTACCGAAAGGATTTTTTGGGACTGGACTTTTTTGTTCCCGACACCTCCTTGGCCGTAGTGGCCAAATTAGAGCTTACTCCTGATGCACTGCCGTTTTTGATGCCGACCACTACGGACAGAAAATCAGAAGAGGTAGTCTTCGGGATTGCCCACTTTTCCCTGAACGGGAGGGCCTGTAAACTGGAAATCTATCAAAATAGGGAACTGATGTTGCAGGAAGGGTATGAAGATTATCTGTTCTTGCCCTTTACAGATGCCACGAATGGGGAGCAGACCTATGCGGGCGGACGCTACATCGACCTGCGCATTCCGAAAAGTGATTCGATAACCATTGATTTTAACAAGGCCTATAATCCGTATTGCGCCTATAACAAAAAGTACTCCTGTCCCATTGTGCCAAGTGTCAATGCCTTGGACGTTCCTATTTTGGCTGGGGTAAAAGCCTTCAAGCCTATGCCGGACTAAAGAAACCCCGGCTCACCGGGCCGGGGTTCCATAGTGCGACCCATAATTTTAATTAAAAGGAATAGACGGCCGCCAATATAAACGAGGCCAGGCTACCTTGGGGCTGTAGGTCTCCATCCAGAAAAACATCTTCGGAGGCACTGTCCAACCGCAGCTCGGGCTTTATCATCAAATCCCCTATGGTAGCGCTACCGGTCAGGGTAAGCGCGATGACATTGGCATCCCCATCAGCATCGGTTCCCCCTATGGCACCAAAAAAACCGGTTTCCGCGAAGTATTCCCCTCTAAGCCCGATGGCAAAATGGTCGGAAGTGGTGAACTGGGGATAGAGGGCCACTCCTGTGAACCCGGTCCCATCGGTATCCTGATACGATGCGTTTATTCCCAGGAAAAACGAATCGGAGACGTCAAAACCACCGGTATAGTCAATTTGAAACAACGATTCGATGTCGGTATCAACAAGGTTTCCATTGACATCCTGGACCTCGCCAAAACCTTGCGGCCCATAGACCAAATTCAAAAATTGGCCTGAATAGCCGAGTTGTGCCCCTACCGTATAATTTCCGAAAGGGTTCACATCGGTAAGGTCGGTGGCGTTCATAACGGCAAGCATTACGGACCAGTCGTTGCCCAGGTCAAAATCGGCTTTAAGGCCGGCATGCGAGAAAGGGCCATAGGAAAATAGGTAGGACGTGCTATAGTTGAAGTTGGCGGAAGGCGATATCACCTCATAGCCAAGGAAGGTATTGAAGTTGCCGAGGGTTAGTTTCACCTTGTCGCTCACGTTCCAATAGACGTACAACTGGTTAACGATGTTCGCTGAACCGACGGGGGAGCCGAATACGGCTTCCTCTCCCCTGGGACCAAAGACCAAATCCGCTACAAATCCCACTTTTTCCCCTTCATAACCTGCTATTAAATTCACCATACCGAGCGCAAAACCGGGCCTATTGGCGAAGGAAGTCCCGGGAACGGAGGGCGAGATCACGCCTACCGTATTCCCGTTGATGTCTTCCTGCGGGATAACTTTGTTCAGTCCGCCCAAATTTGTTCGATAGTAGGCATCAACGGATCCGCTAAAGGTAAATTTCGACGCTGTCGTTTCCTCTTCTTCCTGTGCCGTGACAAAAAATGTTGTCAAAACCATCAGAAATAGGACAAACGGTTTTTTTATGTAATTTGTGGTTGTAATCGCTTTCATAAATTTAGATTTAGTTTCCCTAGGGAAAGATTATTAGGATTGATTTAAATTTTTTGGAAAGGTTATAGAACGGAGCGTTCTGCCAAACGCTCCGTTTGTTATTTCCCATTATTCATTCATAAAATCAGGATAGGCATCCATTCCGTGTTCGTGCAGATCGAGCCCCTCAACCTCCTCCTCCTTGGAAACCCGGAGTCCCATGACGGCTTTCAGTGCCCCGAAGATGATCAACGAGCTTATTATGCAAAAGGCCCCGATGATGAGTACCCCATAAAGTTGGGTTAGGAATTGGCTTAGACCAGCTTTGTCCCCGAATATTCCAACCGCCAGGGTGCCCCAGATACCACAGATTAGGTGAACCGTGACCGCTCCGACGGGATCGTCCAATTTCAGCTTGTCGATCAGGGCCACTCCCCCCACGATCAGTAGTCCTGCAAGAAAGCCGATTATCACGGCCTCATTGGGCGACATCAAGTCCGCTCCGGCAGTTATGCCCACAAGGCCTCCAAGGATACCGTTGAGGAACATGGTCAAATCCAGATTTTTGTACATCAGGGTGGACAGGACAAACGCCCCAAAACCTCCTGCGGCCGCGGCCAAACATGTGGTTACCAATACCAGGGAGGTCAAGGCGGGATCTGCGGAAAGCACGGAGCCACCGTTGAACCCGAACCAGCCCAGCCAAAGGATCAATACCCCGGCGGTCGCCTTGGGGATACTGTGCCCCGGGATCGCTTTTGGTTTTCCGTCCTCGCCAAACTTGCCAACGCGGGCGCCCAATAGGGCAATGCCCACCAATGCGGCCCACCCCCCTACGGAGTGTACCAAAGTAGAACCGGCAAAATCATAGAAACCCCAGGAATCTAGGAATCCACCGCCCCATTTCCATGCGCCCACTATAGGATATACCAAGCCTACGTAGCACACGGTGAAGATCATAAAAGCCCCGATCTTAATGCGTTCGGCTACGGCGCCGGAGACGATGGTGGCCGCCGTGGCGGCAAACATGCCCTGAAAAAGGAAATCGGTCCACCAGGTGTAGCCCCCATCCGCATAATCCGGTGTCATTCCGCCTTCGGGAGCTCCTATTCCAAAACCGGCAAATTTTAAAAATCCGGCATCCTCGGCCTCAAAACCGGGATACATCAGATTAAAACCAAAGGCGTAGTACAATAAAAGCCCTCCGGTAATGATAAAAATGTTCTTGAATAAAATGTTGATTGTATTTTTTTGTCTGGTCAGGCCAATCTCCAAATAGGCAAAACCGGTATGCATGAAGAATACCAATGCGGTACATACCATCATCCATATGTTGTTAGCTGTAAATAATCCTGCATCCATAATATATAATCGTTAGTTGGTTTGTGTTTTAGTTGATTCCCGCTTGTCCGTTTTCCTTGGTCCTGATGCGATAGGCCTCTATCATGTCGGAAACAAAGACTTTTCCGTCGCCTACGTTACCGGTATAAGCGGCATCCAAAATGGCGTTGACCGTCCGTTCCAAAAATTCATCCGATACCACAATGGACAGGTACCTTCTCTGTATATCTGAAGTACTATAGGATATCCCGCGGTACACATGGCCCTGCTTTTCATTTCCGACTCCCGTTACGTCCCAGTAACTGAAGAAATTGACCTCGATTTGATGCAACATCTTTTTAACGTCGTCAAACTTTGATTTTCTAATGATTGCTTCTACTTTTTTCATTTGTTAATTTTTTGTTTATGCCGTAAATGTATCTTAAAAAGATATATACCCCATTAATTATGGGGTATAAATGATAATTTTTATGTTTATGGTAATTGTACCCCTATAATTTTAGGGGTTATGTATTTAAATGTATTAAAATATAAGTTTAATGGATGACTGATGCTCGGAAAGTCAAAAGCCCAATGGAATGATCCAATGGGCTTTTTTTGCCATGGCCTTGGCGATACAACATGGGAATATCGCTCTTATAAAGATCAAAAATGCAGCGGTGGAAAGAAACTAGAGCAATTTGGCCAGCCAGAGCCCAAGGGCGACGGCCGCAATGCCGAGCACGATGCTCGAAAGGGTGTAAAAGGAAAAATGCAGCAGCTCCCCGGAACGTAAAAGGGAGTGCTTCTCAAAGGCAAAGGCAGAGAATGTGGTGAAACCGCCACAAAAACCGGTAACAAGCAATAGAAGTTGGCTTTGGGAAAGAAGGTTCTCTTTTAAGGAAAGTCCAAGCAGCAGGCCTATGAGCAAACAGCCCGCTACATTCACCAAAAAAGTACCTAAAAAGAAATGTTGAAAATAGTTGTTCAGGGCCTTTGACAGTACATAGCGAAGCATACTGCCCAGGCCGCCACCCAAGAAAACAAGTAAAAACTGCTTCATCTATTCAAATTAAGGAACTATCGGCAAATGGGGGAGTCCCTGGACCGAACATATAAATCTGGGCAGGTGCGGAGACCGTCCTAGCGGAACACATCACCGTTTGCCACATACCATAAAGGTATAAAACTAAACGGCTTTCTTGTACTTGGAAGAGATTAAATCCATCGGATAGACTTTGGAAGCCTTGGCGTCGGAATGATTTCGCGCGTTTTTTCTTCCTTTTTGGGAAACCCCGCCAAGACTAAAAAACATGAAGACCGCATTTGCTCCGATCAGTATGAATAAAATGGTAAAAAAAGTCATCATTTGTTTGCCCCTTTAGATGAATAACGCAAAATTACGTTAAATGTTATCATATACGAGGGAAATTGAAATAATGTTGTGTAATCGTTAATTTTTGTGGTATACGTAAGGTTTTGGTTAATTTTTAATGAAATACTTAATACAAAAAAGGATAATTATGAAGGTCATGAAAAAGATACCTACCCACTTCACGCCCTTGTAATTCTTGGAATGCAATTTTTTGTCCTTTACATAACTCGAGAGAATCACCGCTGCAAAAACGATGACGAAGAGAACCGCAAAAATGATTTGCCCGGTGCTGAACATATTGTGTATTTTTATACAAAACTAACTTAAATAAGGTACACCATGAAAAGGAAAATCGATGCCGTGGAATTGTTCCATACCTCATTTGGTCTCGGGGTTTCCGAAACCATGCGCGCAAATCTGGGCGAGGCCAAAAACCTGCTCCGCTTTAATTTGATGGATGAGGAGAACAAGGAATATCTTGAGGCGGCCACCAACAATGATATGGTCGAGGTGGCAGATGCCCTGGGCGACATGCTCTACATTCTTTGCGGGACCATACTAGAGCACGGCATGCAGTATAAGATCGAAGAGGTTTTTGAAGAGATTCAACGGAGCAATATGAGCAAGCTGGGTGCGGACGGGAAACCCATTTATCGGGGCGATGGTAAGGTATTGAAGGGCCCCAACTATTTTAAACCGGATATCCAAGGGGTCTTGGACAAATAAAAAAGGGCCAGGGGCCCTTTTTTGGAAAGACTGTTCTACACCTTAAACCGCCAACCAAATGTATCTTCGGCCCGGTTGTACTGTATGTCCGTAATTCGTTTTTTGAGCCTTGTTGCGTAGCTATTGGAAAGCTCGGGAAGATCGTAATCCATATTCCTATGTCCAAAACTGGAGATAGGGGAAACCACTGCGGCCGTGCCTGCACCGAACATCTCCTTTAAGCTTCCGTCCTTGGCCGCGGCTATGACCTCGGTTACCGTGATCTTTCGTACTTCTGTGGGAATGCCCTCGTCTTTGGCGATCTCCAAGATGCTCTTCCGTGTGATGCCATCCAGGATTCTATCGCTTGTGGGCCCCGTGATCAAAGTGTCATTGATGCGGACAAAAATGTTCATGGCTCCTGCTTCCTCAATATTTTCGTGGGTGTTGTCATCGGTCCATATAACTTGACTGTATCCTTTTTTTACAGCCAGTTGGGTAGGGTAGAACTGTCCGGCATAGTTTCCACCTGCTTTGGCGTATCCCACGCCACCATTGGCCGATCGGGAATACTTCTCCTCTATCAGTACCTTTACCTTGCCGGAAAAATACGCCCCCGAGGGCGCTAGGCAGATAACAAACTTGTATTCATCGGCCGGGGAGGCGTGAAAGCCCTTCCCCGAAGCGAACATGAACGGTCTAATGTACAGGGAACTTCCCTCTTGTTGGGGTATCCATTGTTTATCGAGGTCCACCAAGGTTTTGAGCCCTTCCATAAAATATTCCTCCGGCAATTCCGGAATGGCCATGCGTTGCGCCGAGATGTTCAGACGTTTGAAATTGTCCAAGGGACGAAAAAGCCAAACCTGATCCTCTGCATCCCGATAGGCCTTCATCCCCTCAAAAATGGACTGGCCATAATGGAAAATTTTTGCGGAAGGTTCCAGACTTAGCGCCTGGTAGGGTATAATCTCAGGAGCTTCCCAGGCCCCGTTTTTGTAATCGCAGACCAACATGTGGTCGGTAAAGACCGACCCAAAGCTCAGATTGTCAAAATCTACTTGATCAATTTTCGATGTGCTAACCTTCTCAATGCGCATTTGCCTTGTCGTCGTTTCCATTTGAATACGATTTATAAGGAATAAAATTAATTAATTATATGGATTGCCACTTCCTTTTTCGTTCAAAAATGACCAATTTTGTAGCCCAATATCAATTTTTGAAGGATATGAAAGGATTTAACACTTTAGTTGCGTTTTTGATGGTGATCTACTGCTGTAAAGGACAGAATCAGCAGTCTGGGATCAAGGAAGGGACGGAAGTGGCCCCCACTTTTTCCCCCTTCGGCGAGAAAATTGATGCCATGGGTGCCTTGGACACAGCGGAAATGACCAAAACCTATGCCCGTTTGGAGCAAGGGGATACCTTGAGAACGAAATTTACGGCGGTGGTCACCGACGTATGCCGGGCCAAGGGATGCTGGATGAAACTTCAACTGCAGGACGGCGGGGAAACCATGGTGCGGTTCAAGGACTATGGGTTTTTTATGCCCAGGGATATCGCCGGAAGGGAGGTGATCGTGAACGGTCTTGCCTTTGTAGCGGAAATGGGTGTGGAAGATCAACGCCATTACGCCAAGGATGGCGGAAAGTCCGCCGCTGAAATCTCAAAGATTGCCCGGCCCAAAAAGATTTTTGGCTTCGAAGCCGACGGGGTACTTTTAAAACAATAGCTTGAAACGCCGCATAACCACCACGGCCGATGGCTCCCGCACCCTCCATTTGGAAGACTGGGATGAGCACTACCATTCGAAGCACGGTGCCGTCCAGGAAGCTTACCACGTATTTATAGAACACGGGCTCTCCCTTTTCTCCGATCAGGAAATTGCAATCATGGAAATGGGGTTCGGGACAGGTCTTAATGCACTGATCACCCTATTGGAAGCTGCAGAATACAAATTGAAAGTGTACTATTCTGCCCTGGAGGCCTATCCGGTAGTTTCATCGGAATGGCAACAACTCAATTATGCATCTGAATTGGGGGCGGAAGCCCTTGGTGATTGCTTCCTCAAGATGCACGAATCCCTTTGGGAGCAGGATATTCCCATTACAGACCGTTTTACACTGCACAAACGACAGCAGGATTTTCTAAGCGTGGCGGATGTGGGTCTTTTCGATCTCATTTACTTCGATGCGTTTGGAGCCAGGGTACAGCCCGAACTTTGGACGGAGGTCATTTTCACAAAAATGCACCGCGCCCTGAAACCTGGGGGTGTTTTGGTCACCTATGCGGCAAAAGGCAGTGTACGACGTGCCATGCAGGCGGTCGGCTTTGCCACGGAACGCCTACCAGGCCCTCCCGGAAAACGGGAAATGCTGAGGGCCACCAAGGCGGGCAGCCGTTCGGTTCAGGACAAAAAAGTCTCTGGTCCAGTGCTTTAGGTTTAACGTATCCTTAAACAATTCTGTTAAATCCAAATTAAACCTCGGCCTCCCCATGGCTAAATCCCATATTTTTGTACCATGAAAGTATTGATAACCGGCGCGACCGGACTTGTGGGAAGCGAAATTACCGCATTATGCCATGCGAAGGGGATTGCCGTGAACTATCTTACAACAAACCGGGACAAGATGGTCTCGAACGAAAACCTTCAAGGGTTTTATTGGAACCCTGGAACTGGGGAAATCGATCTACGGGCTTTCGAAGGGGCGTCCACCATCATCAACCTGGCCGGGGCCAGTATTTCCAAAAGATGGTCTCGGAGATACAAGGCTGAAATTCGCTCGAGTAGGTTGAATGCACTTAAGACCTTGCATGGGGCCTTAAAAAAAGTGGACCGCAACGGGATCATTTCATTTGTTTCGGCATCGGCCATCGGTATTTACCCCGATTCACTGACAGCGTATTACGAAGAGGACGCAAAGGGTATCGACAAAAGTTTTTTGGGAGAGGTGGTGCACGCATGGGAGAACGAAGTGAACCCTTTTGACGAATTTGGTTTTTCCGTTTCCAAAATACGGATCGGCCTGGTGATGTCCACTAAAGGTGGGGCGCTTCCCGAAATGACAAGGCCGATACGCTATTTTGCAGGTGCCGCGTTTGGCTCCGGGGAACAATGGCAATCTTGGATCCATATCTCCGATTTGGCCCGAATGTTTCTTTTTGTCGCTGAAAATAGGCTTCAAGGTATCTACAATGGGGTAGGGCCCAACCCGGTAACGAACAACAAATTGGTCAAAGAGGTGGCCCGCGCGCTCAAAAAACCTTTGTTCCTGCCCAATATTCCACGAGTGGTGATGAAGGCCGCCTTGGGGGAAATGTCCTATATTTTATTCTCTAGTCAACGGGCGGGGTCCAAGAAAATTGAGGAAGAAGGGTTCATCTTCAACTACAGGAACGTTTCCACGGCTCTCGAAGATCTGTACCGGAACAGTGCCAGATCCAATACGGCCGATCCCGCATACAACAAAGAATACATTTCTTAGCAGCTAGTAGCTTATATTTCACTCCATATTCGAATATCCGCCTTGTGCGGATATTTTATTGGTGACATTTTGACATTTTTAAAGAATTGGCAGTACTTTTGCCATCTGATTTTGACGATTAAACAGTAATACCACATGAGTGATAAACAAAAAGAGGAAGAGCTCGATGAGCTAAGCCCCGAAACGACCCTAGGCGCTGAAGAGCAGGAGGAAGCTGCCGAAGATGGGCAAGAACTTACCATTGAAGAGGAACTTCGCGAAGATTTGGGCAAGGAAAAGGAAAAGTTTCTACGGCTTTTTGCGGAGTTCGAAAACTATAAAAAACGCACTTCAAAGGAGCGAATGGAATTGTTCAAAACGGCCGGACAAGAGGTGATCATATCTTTACTGCCCGTGCTCGATGATTTTGATAGGGCCATTAAGGAATTGGCAAAATCGGATGACAAAGAAAGCTTCAAGGGCGTAGAACTTATTCAGACAAAACTCAAGGAAACCCTAAAATCAAAGGGGTTACAAGAAATTACAATACAATCCGGTGATGCCTTTGACGCCGAAGTGCATGATGCCATTACCCAAATACCCGCGCCGAACAAAAAGATGAAGGGAAAGATCATCGATGTGGTCGAAAAAGGCTTTTCGTTGGGCGATAAGATCATTCGCCACCCAAAGGTCGTGGTCGGAAACTAAGAAATACCGCCAAACGGGGCCTTGTTCCGTCCCCTTGGGGAGCATGGCCCATGAATGCAATAAAATTGAATAGATGAAAGAGGATTACTACGACATATTGGGGTTGGGCAAAGGCGCTTCGGCTGCTGAGATCAAAAAGGCCTATCGCAAAAAGGCCATTGAGCACCATCCGGACAAGAATCCCGGGGATGCAAAAGCAGAGGAAATGTTCAAGAAGGCCGCAGAGGCCTATGAGGTCCTGAGCGACCCGGACAAAAAGGCCCGATACGATCAATTTGGACATGCCGCGTTCGAAGGTGGTGGTGGTTTTGGCGGCGGTATGAATATGGAGGACATATTTAGCCAATTTGGGGATATTTTTGGTGGTGCCTTTGGAGGTGGCGGTTTCAGTGGCTTTGGGGGCTTTGGTGGCAGCGGACAACGAAGGGTGAAAGGGAGCAATCTGAGGATCCGGGTTAAGCTCAGTCTGGAAGAAGTGGCCCATGGAGTGGAGAAAAAGGTAAAAGTACGTAGGAAGGTACAGGCCGATGGGGTGACCTACAAGACGTGCAGTACTTGTGGAGGTAGGGGACAGGTGACCAAAGTGACCAATACCATTTTGGGAAGGATGCAAACAGCGGCAACATGCAATACTTGTGGGGGGAGCGGACAGATCTTGGATCGCAGGCCCAACGATGCCGATTCCCAGGGACTAAAGGTCGCCGAGGAGACCGTATCCATAAAAATACCTGCCGGTGTCGAGGAAGGCATGCAGCTAAAAGTAGGCGGTAAAGGTAACGAAGCCCCTGGGAATGGGGTTCCCGGAGATCTATTGGTGGCAATTGAAACCGAGGACCACCGCACCCTTAAACGCGAAGGGGACAACCTGCACTATGATTTGTATATCAGTATTTCGGAAGCGGTTCTGGGAACTTCGAGGGAAATCGACTCCGTAGGCGGAAAAGTGAGGATAAAGCTGGAATCGGGTATCCAATCCGGAAAAATATTACGCTTGCGCGGAAAGGGCATATCAAGTCTCAACGGCTATGGAAGTGGGGATTTACTGGTGCATGTAAACGTATGGACGCCCAAGGAGCTCAACAAGGAACAAAAGGAGTTTTTTGAACGCATGCAAAACAACGAAAATTTCGAGCCAAAGCCCGAGAAATCGGATAAATCTTTCTTCGAAAAGGTTAAAGATATGTTCTCTTAACATATTTTAATTTAGTTTTTAAAATAAAAACGTATATTTGACTTAGTGTTGGGCAACCAATACTAATTTTCTTTTTCATAGCAATTTTTTTCCCATCCTTGATTTATTGAGGGTGGGTTTTGTTTTTGGGCAAATTGCCAAGGGCAAATTGCCTATATGGTATCTGCCTTATCGCCCGATGGTAGGGTCGGGCCCAAGGCGCGCGAAACCGATATGTGATCGTTGCGCCGTGCTATTTCACTCCTTGGCTACCATCAACTGCAAACTCTTTTATATCTTTGGGGAAATTGCTTGCATGAACAATATTTTGGTCACTAAGGAAGTAACCAAACAGTTTGGGAACCATAGGGCCCTCGACAAGGTTTCCTTGGAAATCCCCAGAAACAGTATCTACGGATTGCTTGGCCCAAACGGTGCGGGTAAGACTACGCTCATCCGGATTATCAATCAGATCATCCATCCCGATCGGGGAGAGGTTTTTTTCGATGGATCCCCCTTAAGACCAGAACATATATCCATGATCGGCTATTTGCCCGAGGAACGGGGCCTTTACAAGGGCATGAAAGTGGGTGAACAGGCATTGTACCTGGCCCAGTTGAAGGGATTGGATAAAAGGGAGGCAAAAAGAAGGTTGAAGTACTGGTTCGATCGATTGGATATAGGGGATTGGTGGAGCAGAAAGATTCAGGAACTGTCGAAAGGCATGGCCCAAAAAATACAGTTTATCGTCACCGTACTGCACGAACCCAAATTGTTGATTTTTGATGAGCCTTTCAGTGGTTTTGACCCCATCAATGCCAATCTGATAAAGGATGAGATCATCGAATTAAGGAACAAAGGGGCCTCGATCATTTTTTCGACCCACCGGATGGAGTCGGTGGAGGAATTGTGTGAATACATCGCTTTGATCCATCAATCCGAAAAAATTCTGGACGGAAAACTATCGGACATTAAGAAGGCGTACAAGGACAATAGCTTCCAGGTGGGACTGCGCACTCCCGATGGAGCCTCGCTCCTCCAGGAACTCGAGGATAAATTCCAACTTGCGACACCCGTCTATGACGCCATGGCGAAACAACTCGACTTTACCGTGCGGCTTCCTTCGGAAGATTCACGGGAATTGTTGACGTTTCTATCCAGTAGGGCCAATATCAACAATTTTGAGGAGCGGATACCGTCGGCCAGTGAAATATTCATACAAACCGTGCAAAGCAAGGAGATCAATGAATAAGTTGCTGCTGATCATCAAAAGGGAATATTTGGCCAAGGTCAGGAACAGGTCGTTTGTCATAATGACTTTTCTCAGCCCTGTATTAATGGTGGGAATGGTGGTGCTGATTGCCTATCTTGCCCAGCTGAACGGCAATGGGAAACAGGTCATAGGAATCCTGAACGAGAGCGATTATTTTTCCAATGCGTTCCACTCCACCGAAAGCACAATGTACGTGTGGTTCTTCGATATGGACCTGGAGCGGGCAAAGGATTCCACGGAACGTGCCGGCTATGAGGGGCTTTTGTACATTCCCAGGGAGACCGATCTGGAAGCGGTGGCGAAGCGCTCCTTTTTCTATTCGAAGGATGCGCCGAGCACACTTGTCTTGGACAAATTGGAATCGGTTTTTCAGGACAGGTTACGGCAGCAAAGACTTCAGGAAATGGGGGTGTCCACCCAGGATTTCAGTTCGATCGACCATCGTTTCGAAATAAATACCTCGACCTTTTTGGGGGAGCAGAGCTTAAAGGGGATCAATGAAATAAAAATGGGCATTGGCGCTGTTTTCGGTTATCTGATCATGATGTTCATAATTATTTACGGTGGGTTTGTGATGCGAAGTGTCATCGAAGAAAAGACCAGTCGAATCATCGAGGTGATCATCTCCTCGGTAAAACCTTTTCAACTGATGCTGGGCAAGATCATCGGGACCTCCCTTGCCGGAATCACCCAATTTGGCATTTGGATCGTCTGTGCAGGTCTATTGTTATTGGTGGCAATGGCGGTTCTGGGCATAGAACCGGCATCCCTTACCGCGGGTCAGGATGTGATGGCCACTGCTGCTGGCGATCTGGCTCCGCCCATTCCCACTGCGACGGATACCTTTAGTCTGTACTTTCAGGAGACGCTTAAGATCCCCTGGTTGATGCTGATCTTTTTTTTCATGATCTACTTTATGCTGGGCTATTTGATCTACAGTTCGATCTACGCCGCGATAGGCGCCGCTGTTGACAATGAAACGGATACCCAGCAGTTCATATTTCCGATCATCCTACCTTTGATGTTGGGCATATACGTCGGTTTCTTTTCGGTTTTCAGCAACCCACATGGACCCATAGCCGTAGGCTTCTCCTTATTTCCGCTTACCTCTCCCATTGTAATGATGATGCGCCTTCCGGGAGGAATTGGTGAGGGAGGGGTGCCCATTTGGCAATTATTGACCTCTATCGTACTTTTGATCGCTACTTTTATGGGAATAGTTTGGTTGGCAGCCAAAATTTATAGGGTCGGGATTTTGATGTATGGAAAAAAGCCGAGCTATAAGGAACTGTTCAAATGGTTAAAGTATTGATATGGAACGGCTGGAAAGCATTTTTACCGCACTAAAAGGATTTCTCACCTATAAGATAGTGGAGACCGATACCATCCATATTACCGTGGGCACCTTCCTGGCCCTCTTGATCGTATTGGTGGTCGCCACCTACCTCATAAGGCTCATCCATAGATTGGTCACGGCCAAGTTGCCAGAGGAAGATAAGAACAAGTTCGAGAGCATCTTTAATTTTTTAAAGTATCTGCTGTACATATTGGTCGTTACCATAGTGCTGCACTCCTCAGGAGTGAACCTTACCGTGCTGGTTACCGCCTCGGCGGCCTTGTTTGTGGGGCTGGGTTTTGCCCTTCAATACCTTTTTCAGGATATCATTTCGGGCATATTGATGATTTTGGACCAGTCATTGCACGTAGGGGATATCATTGAGGTGGACGGAAAGGTGGGCCGGGTATTCGAAATTCGCCTTAGAACGACCAGGGCGCTTACCCGCGACGATAAGGTAATTGTGGTCCCAAACCATATTTTCCTGACCAATAGCATCTATAACTATACCCAAAACCACAAGACGACCAGGGAAAGTATCAAAGTGGGCGTGGCCTACGGAAGCGATGTACAGTTGGTGACAAAAATTTTGGAGGAAATCGCAGATTCGCAGAAAGGGGTCCTGAAAAACCCAAAACCTTTTGTTTTGTTCGAGGATTTTGGCGATTCGGCACTGTTGTTTTCCCTCAACTTCTATATTACCGACAGCTATGGAGATCCTAGGATAAAGAGTGCTATAAGATACGGGATAGATACGAAATTTAGGGAAAACAACGTTAGCATACCATTCCCCCAGAGGGATGTGCATATATTTCAGCATCCAAAAAATTAATGCATTTGCGACACCATTTTTGGTCTAGGACCACCTTGTACCTGTTTTTCTTCGTATGCATCTGCTTTACGGGGCTTTCCCAGACCACGGATATATTGCGTTTGGAATATACCGTAATACCCGAAAACGATGCGGGTATTAGGACCAACCGGTACCGGGCGCTGTTCAATGCCCCCTTCAAATTGGGTGCCGACAAATATTTTGTGACCGGTCTGGAATACAATCGCTACGAATTTGAATTCGAAAAAGAACTTCCTTTTGAATACGGAACAGTGGAAAGGCTGCATATCATCGATTTGAACCTGGGCTATATCACCAAGATCAATGAAAATTGGCGGGCGGTGGGCATCCTTACCCCTCGATTGGCCTCCAATTTTGAGGAGGGAGTTGAAAACAACGATTTTAGATTGAACGCCTCCGCTTTCCTTTGGAAGGAAAAAAAAGAGGCCGAAAAACCATTTCGCCTGATACTGGGGTTAAGTTTCAACAGTGCGACCGGGCGCCCATATCCGCTGCCCTTGATCAACTACAACCTAAGGTTCCATCCCAATTGGTCCTATACACTGGGCGTACCCAGAATGGATTTGAAATATCATGTAAAGGATACCCACGTGATACAAACGGCATTGTTTTTGGATGGTTACTTTGTGAATATCCAAAATGATATTGTATTGCCGGATAACAACCTGGGATCTTCCATTTCCCTTTCCGCTTTGGTGGCGGCCGTGGGTTACCAGTATAAAATGACGAAGGAGATTTCCGTTTACGCCCTCGCCGGTTATTCGCTCCTTCAAGAAGGCCTGATCAGGGATGTCAGCAGGGGGAGGGCCATTACCTTGAATGACGAAGGAAATTTTTATCTTCGGACCGGATTTAAAATAGGAATCTTTTAAAAAAGAACGCATGTCACGAATATTGGTAATAGAGGACGAAGCAGCCATTCGGAGGGTGTTGGTCAAGATTCTATCAGAAGAGAACGATACCTACACGGTGGAGGAGGCTGAAGATGGTCTAAAAGGATTGGAAACCATCAAGGGGAAGGATTTTGATTTGGTGCTGTGCGATATAAAAATGCCCAAGATGGATGGGGTTGAGGTATTGGAGGCTGCACGAAAGATAAAGCCCGAGATTCCCTTTATTATGATTTCCGGTCATGGAGATTTAGATACCGCGGTAAACACGATGCGCGCCGGTGCCTTTGATTATATTTCAAAACCGCCCGATTTGAACCGATTGCTGACAACGGTCCGAAATGCCCTGGACCGTAAGGAATTGGTGGTCGAGAACACCATCCTTAAGAAAAAAGTGGGCAAAAATTACGAAATGGTCGGGGAGAGCGAGGAAATTTCGGTGATCAAGGACATGATTGAAAAAGTGGCCCCTACGGACGCCCGGGTACTGATTACAGGTTCAAACGGCACCGGCAAGGAACTCGTGGCCCATTGGATCCACGAAAAAAGCGCCCGTAGCGGTTCCCCTTTCATTGAGGTAAACTGTGCCGCAATACCCTCGGAACTGATCGAAAGTGAATTGTTCGGGCATGTAAAGGGTGCCTTTACCTCGGCCGTGAAGGACAGGGCTGGCAAATTCGAGGCGGCCAACAAGGGTACTATTTTCTTGGACGAGATCGGGGATATGAGCCTTTCTGCACAGGCCAAAGTGTTAAGGGCGTTACAGGAGAACAAGATTTCCAGGGTGGGCACAGACAAGGACATCAAGGTCGATGTACGGGTAGTGGCCGCCACCAATAAAAATTTGAAAGAAGAGATCAAAGAGGGCAATTTCCGGGAAGACCTTTACCATAGATTGGCCGTAATCCTGATCAAGGTACCCTCGCTCAATGATAGACGTGATGATATTCCGGTACTGATCGAGCATTTTTCAAAAAAAATCACCTCTGAACAGGGCATAGCCCCGAAGACCTTCTCTACCAAAGCGATAAAACTATTGCAAGGGTACGATTGGACCGGCAACATCAGGGAGTTGCGCAACGTGGTTGAGCGATTGATCATTCTGGGCGGTCAGGAGGTAACGGAGGCCGATGTAAAGTTATTTGCCAGCAAATAGGCAAACTCATCTCGGGCATTCCCCGATTCTTTGGAGGGCCTCCCAAGTGATTTCCTTGGTTCGAAGGTTGTAATATTTCTTTCCCTCGCTGAGATCCGGATTTAGCAGTTCTTGTTCGCAATGGTTGTAAATGCGCTGCGCAAAGGCCTTGGCCTCCTTGCAGTTTACGGTGCTGACGACCTTGTTCAGTGACGCGCTGTAATTTTTCAGGGAACGGTCTATTCTATTTTGCAAAAACCGGGTGCCCCGGTCGGTCGTACCCAAACGATCGGTCTCCACCCCCGTGGTATGCATCGCAAGGACCGCTTCGTCCTGTTTGCCAACATGGAGTTCGTGTTTGTACAAAGCTTCCAGACTTCCCACCGTGTTTTCCAATGCCTTGTTCAACAAACTTCGGCTGCGTTCCACTGTGGTGCTCTTCGTGGCTCTTTTCAAAAGATAGGAACTTTCCTCTATCCCCAGGGCGGCATAGTTGCAGCCACAGTCTTTCAGCTGTTTTTGCGATTTTTCAATGGCGTTTAGGGCCTTATAGGCGTGGTACCTGATCAAATTCAGGTCTTCCTGGGAAATGGCCTTTTCCGTTTGCGACTTTACAAAATTTATGTTGGATCCAACATACTCGCAAGCCTCACTGGGCTTGAACGCAGTAAAAAGAAGAAAGATAATAGCGCAGCCAATACGTTGTGCTGTTTTCATGCCATGGCATATTTAAAGGTAAAATTTGGGCGTTTTACACTGCTAAGTTAAGGATGGATGGCCTTTTTCACCTAGTTTTTTCGACAGATGGCACCTGGTTTTGGTTAAATTGGACAAAGCGGGCATTTCTGTTGATGAAAGGTCATTTTTTTTAACAATTCGTACCTTTCAACGATAAAATAATTTATATTTCCCCCATGGACCATGTAAATATCGCAGCCTTCAAGGTAGAAAAAGAGATAAGACTCTCGGATTACCCTACCTATGAGGACTTTGGCGTTTCCGACAAAGGCCTCAAAAAAGATCTTGAAAAGATTCGAAGGACCCTGGGAGAGTTCCAGGACACCCTTTACGCCCATGCCAAATACAGCGTGCTCATCTGCATTCAGGGAATGGACACCGCCGGAAAGGATAGCCTTATCCGTGAGGTATTTAAAGATTTCAATGCCCGAGGTGTGATCGTGCACAGTTTTAAGGTGCCCACGGAACTGGAATTGAAACACGATTATCTATGGCGACATTATATTGCCCTGCCCGCGAAGGGTAAGTTCGGGGTCTTTAACCGTACCCATTACGAGAATGTTTTGGTCACCAGGGTGCATCCGGAGTATATTCTGGGCGAACACATACCCGGAATCCATGGGGTCGCCGATATCGATCAGAAATTTTGGGACAAACGGTTCCAACAGATCAATGATTTTGAACGGCACCTGGCCGAAAACGGTACCTTGATCTTTAAGTTTTTCCTTCATCTGTCCAAAGAGGAACAGCGCCGGCGCTTACTGCGTCGACTGGAACTGAAGGAGAAAAATTGGAAATTCTCCCCTGGCGACCTCAAAGAGCGAAAACTATGGGATAGGTACCAGCAGTGCTATGAGGAGGCCATCAATCGAACCTCAAAGTCCCATGCCCCGTGGTACGTAATTCCCGCAGATAACAAAAAGGCGGCCCGGGTAGCCTTTGCCTCCATCGTATGGCAGGAACTGATAAAGCACAAAGATATCAAGGAACCTGAGCTATCGGACAAAATAAAGGCTAACTTGGACGAATATAAGGCCGAACTGGAAAATGAAAAATAGGATGAAGAGAGTATGGATCGTGCTTCTATTGCTAGGAGTGCAGGGTTACGCGCAATCGGACGATGAAAAACAGATCAGGGCCATCTACAGCGCCGCCCTGACGGAAGGAAAGGCCTATGATCGGCTAAACCATCTTTCCAATCAGATAGGGGGACGGCTGTCGGGCTCCGTGGAAGCGGAGCAGGCCGTGGAATATACCAAGGCGCAACTCGATTCCATGGGCTTGGACAGGGTATGGCTGCAGCCCGTAAAAGTTCCCAAATGGGTTCGCGGTATTCCGGAGTTTGCTTACATGGAAACCAGCCCCGGGCTGACCAATAATTTGCCCATCTGTGCCCTCGGGGGATCGGTGGCCACCCCTTTGGGAGGGGTAAAGGCAAATGTAGTGGAAGTACAGGGCATCGAAGATTTGAAAACCTTGGGCAGGGAAAAAATACAGGGCAAGATCGTTTTCTTTAACCGACCCATGGACCCAACGCAGATCAGCACTTTTCAGGCCTATTCGGCCTGCGTCGACCAGCGATACTCCGGGGCGGCCGAAGCCGGGAAGTTTGGTGCGGTGGGCGTGCTCGTGAGATCAATGAACCTTAGGTTGGACGATTTTCCACACACCGGATCAATGGCTTATGGCGACCTGCCCGTGTCCCAGAGAATCCCTGCGGCGGCCATCAGCACCAATGGTGCCGAACTTTTGAGCACCACCCTGAAACTGAATCCCAATACCAAATTCTATTTTAAACAGAACTGCAAGGAGTTCGATGAGGTCGAATCCCACAATGTCATTGGGGAGATCAAAGGAAGCACATACCCCGACGAGGTCATGGTGGTGGGAGGACACCTGGATTCCTGGGACCTGGGCGACGGTTCGCACGATGACGGTGCGGGTTGTGTTCAAAGTATGGATGTCCTACAGCTCCTTATGGCCACTGGGTATCGCCCCAAAAGAACCATTCGGGTAGTGCTCTTCATGAACGAGGAAAACGGATTGCGCGGAGGCAACAAATATGCCGAAATAGCTAAAAATAAGAACGAAAAACACGTCTTTGCCCTAGAAAGCGATTCTGGCGGTTTTACACCCCGCGGCTTTTCCTTTGAGTGCTCAGCGGCCAACCTGAAGCAGGTTCAGGGATGGAAAAACCTGTTCGCTCCCTACCTGATCCACCTGTTTGACGAGGGTTACAGCGGTGCCGACATTAGCCCTTTAAAGGACGATGGGATCGTCCTTGCGGGATTGAGGCCCGATTCCCAAAGATATTTCGACCACCATCATGCCGCCAATGATACTTTTGAACACATCAACAAACGCGAACTCGAACTGGGCGCGGCCACCATGGCAAGCTTGGTATACCTGTTTGATAAATACGGGGTGATACCCGAAAAATGACCCGTTCCGATCGATTGGAACCTCTTTCAAACTTTCGATGGCCGGGCTTTCACACTCCAAACAAAACCAGTATTTTTGCCCTTCATTAAAAAGCGCATTATGCAAGACGGGATTTACGCAAAATTCAATACTTCAAAAGGAGAGATTTTAATTAGGTTGACACATGACAAGACACCCGGAACCGTGGGCAATTTTGTGGCCCTGGCGGAAGGAAAGCAAAAAAACACGGCCAAGGCCGATGGAACCCCGTATTATGACGGGTTGAAGTTCCATAGGGTCATTCCGGACTTTATGATCCAGGGCGGATGTCCGCAGGGCACAGGTACCGGAGATCCGGGATATAAGTTCGATGACGAGTTTCATCCCGAGTTGACCCATGAAGGCCCGGGGGTACTGTCCATGGCCAATGCCGGCCCTGGCACCAATGGCAGCCAGTTTTTCATAACACATGTCGCGACCCCATGGTTGGATAATAAGCACACTGTATTCGGACATGTACAGGAAGGTCAGGAAGTGGTCAATACCATCGCACAGGGCGATACCATTGAAAACATGGAAATTTTACGGGTGGGCGATGCGGCCGAAAATTGGGATGCACCGGAAGCCTTTAAAAACTTTGAAAGTACCAAGGCCAAAAGATTGGCAGAGGAAAAGGATAAACAGGCAGCAGAATTGGATAAGGTAGCTGCAGGGTTCGATCAGACCGAAAGTGGGCTGCGATACAAAATAGTTCAAAAAGGCAAGGGCGCCAAGGCTGAAAAGGGCAAGGGAGTATCCGTTCACTACGAAGGATCTCTTTTGAACGGTCAGGTCTTCGATTCTTCCTATCAAAGAAACCAACCCATAGACTTCCAATTGGGAGTGGGGCAGGTTATCCCCGGTTGGGACGAAGGCATCGGACTCCTACAAGTGGGCGATAAGGCTCGTTTTGTAATTCCTTCGGACCTGGCGTACGGTAGCGCGGGAGCTGGAGGTGTAATCCCGCCCAATGCAACCTTGATATTTGATGTAGAACTAATGGGTATAAAGTGAAGGCTTTAGAACGCCCATGGAAGGGACCTTCCATCGTATAAACAAAAAACACCTTTTAACCAAAAGGTGTTTTTTTATGATGGAGGGACATGGACTTATTTGTCTTTTTTGGTACGACCCATTGGTGTTTCGACACTTGCGGCCATTAAGATAAGATTCACAAGGATTAAGGGGATAAGGATACTAAAAAAAGTGACCATTTGTAATTTGCTTTCAGGTACCGTGCCTTTTCTGGAAAACAACTCAACGGAAAAATACCCTACCTCTTGTGGTACTTCAACAACCTCATATGACATCGAGGACGGTATTTATTGATTTGAAATAGGGTCCTGCCCCAAATTTTAATAATGGCGCACCGATGGGCCATTCCATTGTCAATAGTGAAAATTAAGGTGCCCGTCAAGATTATGTAAAATGCAAAGTTGTTTTCGTCGGAGGGCCTTGAAGGTTGAGGCCTGTGGAAGGGCAGCGGGGCGGACAGATATTCTGATCATGTCGTTGCAAAGGATGGAGCGCCCAAAATAATTACCGTGTTTGCCCCAATAAGGTAAAGGGCCCTGTTCGGTTGGGAGAAAGCTAGTTTTTTTTATCTCCCATGCTTATCACCAACAACAGTATATTGAGTAGGATCAAGGCGGAGAGAATAGTAAAAAAGGTAATCATATATTCAGGATAAATAGATTTTAAAAGTTACCGTAGACCTGGGCAATGGACTCACTTGGTTTTCAAATCTTGGAATTGCCGCATTTGGCGCACCAAAAAAAGGCAAATGTCAATAAAACAAATTTGAACCAAAGGACACTTGGTCTGCTGAAACAACTGTGGGGAGGTTTACGCTTTTGTTTAACTATAGACGGTCTTAGGTGTTAAAGGTTGCGTAATAAATTGAACAAAATTTTAAAATAAAGGGCATTCCCTTTTAAAGGCTATAAAAAAACCCCGAAACAATATCCGGGGTTTAGTATAAAAAAAGTTTATGCGTGCCTAGTCTACTACTTTCACATTTACCGCGTTTAGTCCTTTTTTACCTTGTTGTAGCTCAAATTCCACAACGTCACCTTCACGAATTTCATCGATTAAACCAGAAATGTGCACAAAGTGATCTTCGCTTGAACCGTCTTCAGTGATAAAACCATAACCTTTGGAATCATTGAAGAATTTTACTGTTCCTTTACTCATAATAATAAAAAATTAAAAATTAAATTAAAGCGCAAATATACTGTTAAATAATTTAAACCAATGATTTTTTGGCAGTTATCTTATGGGTACGGTCAAAATCTTAACCTTCTCCTCATATCTTAAAGGGCCATATAGTGTCCCATAAATCCATCTTTTTGCTCGATGCCAGCACCAGAATTTGATCCTGCACCGGCATGGGGAATGGTCAATTTTTTACCCGGACCTACCTACGATATCCTACCTGGGACTTGTATCGGCCCCACTTCGGGGATGTCCCTGCCTGGACGAAAGTCCCTTGTATGTGAACAAGGCACCTCCAGCCATTTCAATACCCAACATAGGTTGGCATTTCTAAATTGTAAAGTACCATTTTCCCTAGGCGGTGGGGTCTGGGGTCATTCTAAGATAGGGTTTTATCTCCTCGACGCCCTTATCAAAAATTTCCTTCGCCTCCGCTGTGGGGATGGCCGGGCTTACCACAACATCCTGTCCAGATTCCCAATTTGCGGGCGTGGCAACCTTATGGTAAGCGGTCAACTGAAGGGAATCGATCACCCGAAGCAGTTCGTAGAAATTGCGTCCCGTTGATGCAGGATAGGTCAGTGTTAATTTTACCGTCTTGTCCGGGGCTATTATAAAAACCGAACGAACCGTTAGGGTGCTGTCCGCATTGGGGTGTATCATGTCATATAGGTCCGAAACCTTCCTGTCCTCATCGGCGATGATGGGAAAGTTCACCGTTGTGCGTTGCACCTCGTTGATGTCTTTGATCCACTCCGCGTGCGAGGCGGCACCGTCCACACTCAAGGCCAACATCTTTACATTGCGTTTGTCAAACTCTTCCTTAAAATTGGCGGCCGTACCCAATTCCGTGGTACAGACGGGGGTGAAGTCGGCCGGATGCGAGAATAAGATTCCCCAACTATCCCCAAGATAATCGTACAAATTTATGGTTCCCATGGAACTGTCTGCAGTAAAGTCGGGAGCGCTATCGCCCAAGCGTATTGTAGCCATTTTATATGTTTTTTAGTTGTTAAAATAGTGTCCCATAAAATTAGTGGATTATTTGCGGAATCCATTCGTATAAGGTTAAAAATGTATTAAAGTTTGACCCTCATGAAAAAGTTATCCAGGAGACCCGACGGGTCGGATTAATTTTTCGGAATTCCCATATCTTACCTATTTTTGATGTATGGAAAATAACCCTCAAGAACAGTTGAAATACCCCATTGGTCAATTCGAGGCACCGGAAACGATTACGGAGGCCCATGTTTCGGAATGGATCCAAGTTTTGGAAACCCTCCCCGAACGGTTGCAAGGTTTGGTGGAAGATCTTTCGGAGGAACAATTGGAAACTCCGTACCGGCCCGGAGGGTGGACACTGCGCCAGCTGATCCACCATATCCCGGATAGTCATCTCAACAGCTATATCCGCTTTAAATGGGCCCTGACCGAGGACAGACCGATGATCAAGGCATACGATGAAAAAGCTTGGTCAAATTTATTGGATGCCAGGACCGCCCCGATCCAAATGTCATTGGATTTTATGAAAGTAGTTCATTCCAAGTTGGTGTATCTTTTAAAAGGGCTGTCCAAGCAACAGTTGCAACGCACCTTTACACATCCCGATGGAGGTTTGGAAACCCCTTTGGACGAGAACATTGGGAGGTACGCCTGGCATGGTAGTCACCATTATGCCCATATCGAGGGCCTACTACGAAGGAAGGGATGGTTGTAAAGGCCCAACGTTCAACCCGCTATGGTCTTGACCAGAATGTACATGGGTCGTTCTTTTTCAAGGGAAGTAGGAAACTCGAGCTGTGCCTCACCGTGTATTTCGAATCCGTTCTTTAAATAAAACCGGAGGGCAGGGCCATTCTGCATTGTGTCCAACCAAAGTACTTTTTTTTCCAGTTCCTGTGCCCTGGAGATGGTAAGATCCAGGACCGCCCTTCCTATGCCCATGCCGGAATACGCATTGAGCAGGTAGATTTTATCAACCAACAGGGCGTCCCGGGCAGGGTAAGGCCCCAATGCCCGATCTTTGGTCACCTTTACGATCCCCACGGGCTCAGTATGCCGGTAAACCAGATACAGTTCGGTGTTCCGGTCTCTTTCCTCCTTTTCGAGCACTTTGAGGGTAAAACTGCACTGCAGATAGGGCGTAGGGTCCTGATTCTTCCAAAGGTGCAGGTAGTGTTGGTTGTATGCGCGCGTACCCACATCGATATAGGTGCCAAACAATTTTCTGGACAAGGGTACCAGTTTTATTTTCGTCCTCGGGCTCTCCAAAATAGTACGGGTTACCCCTTCCATTTAATATTGCACCCAATGCTGGGCTTCTGGTGGTCATCAATTGGTGTTCCGGCCAGTAGGGCGTCCAAGGCGTTGCGAAGATCACTTCCGGTCAAGGGCAGGCCGTTTCCGGGTCTGGAATCGTCCAACTGACCTCGGTAGACCAGCTTAAGATCCGTATCGAACACATAAAAATCAGGCGTACAGGCGGCATCATAGGCTTTGGCCACATCCTGGGTCGCATCGTATAGGTACGGAAAGGTATACCCCGCTTCCAGTGCCTTTTCTTTCATTAAATGTGGTGCGTCCTGGGGATAGTTTTCGATATCGTTGCTCGAAATCGCTACGAAGGCAATGCCCTTTCTTTGATAGGTCCTGCCCAGTTCACCGATCATCGGGTTCACATGTACCACAAAGGGACAGTGGTTGCAGATGAACATGATAACGGTCCCCATTTTTCCTTTCAAAGCTGGGAGATGCAGGATTTTTCCGGTTGTGGTGTCCTCCAGGCTAAATTCGGGGGCCGTTGTGCCCAAAGGGAGCATATTGCTGGGTGTCCTTGCCATTTTAACTGTTTTAGAACCATTAAAGTTAAAAGTATTTAGGGGATTCTTGCACCTTCGGCAGCTATTTTTTAGACCGATGGCTTTCGTTTGCCCGGATCAAATAGGGTGGGCAGGAAACCAGGGATGGAGGGGACCTTGCCAAAAAAGAGATATTCGAACGGGTGCCCTTTTCGGTGTTACCCCATTTCGCACTTTCATAAATCCTTCCGACCAAGACGGGATCCACATCAATTTCAACCACGGAACAGGGACCGAACCCACTTGGACAACGGATCGCGCAAACTCCCGGGGCCGTCTTTTGAATCGGGGGGTATGGGCTTCGTCGAACTTTCCCTCCCGATGGATGGCCACTTTATGGCCGAATGTCTTATCTTGGGAACTGTTGGCCGTACGGAAGCGGTTTTGCCGCAACTTGGAACAACTGCAACCAACCGACTTTAAATGGCTTGATCGCTTGAGGGAAGATCTGTTAGATAACGTACACTTGAACTTTGATTCGGAAGCGCAATGGGTATTGAACATTGCCTTGGCCCTGGTCATGTTCGGAATCGCCTTGGAGATATCCGTTGATGACTTCAAAGGGCTCTTCCACAAACCCAAAATTATTCTTACAGGGGTTTGCAGCCAATTCATTTTGTTGCCAGCGATCACATTTTTGCTTGTTCTGTCCATCGATCCCATGGCCAGCATGGCCCTTGGTATGTTCATGGTAGCGGCCTGCCCTGGGGGCAATGTATCCAATTTTATCACCCATTTGGCCGGCGGGAATACGGCCCTTTCGGTCAGCCTTACGGCGATTGCCACGTTGTTGGCCGTTGTTATGACGCCCTTGAACCTACAGTTCTGGGGCTCCCTTTACCCACCCACCGCAAGTATTTTAAAGGAAATCGCGATTTCTCCCTTGGAGATGGTAAAATTGGTATCCCTATTGCTCGGACTGCCCTTGCTCCTGGGAATGTGGATAAACCATCATTGGCCTATTTTGGCAAAAAAAATGGGAAAAGTGCTCAAAATGGTTTCCCTTGTATTCTTTGTGGCCCTGATATTTTTGGCGCTCTATAACAATCGTGCGGTTTTTGTTGATTACGTATTCTATGTTCTTTGGATCGTAATACTGCACAATCTTTTGGCATTTGCTACAGGTTTTTCATTTGCACGGCTGTTGGGCCTATCGCAAAAAGATATCAGATCGATAACCATTGAAACCGGAATACAAAATTCCGGATTGGGCCTGTTGCTTATCTTTGCTTTTTTTGAAGGATTGGGCGGAATGGCCCTATTGGCAGCTTTCTGGGGTATTTGGCACTTGGTTTCCGGATTGATTTTGGCCGCGATTTGGGGCCATAGACCCCTTAAAAAAGAGAAATTGGCTTGAAAGACATTGGATACAATCTTTTGAAGTTTTGGATAAGATCGGGGCTGTACCTGTATTTTGCCAGAATAAAGGTTTCCGGTCTGGAACATGTTCCGAAGGATAAACCGGTACTTTTTTTGCCCAATCACCAAAGCGCCTTGGTGGATGTGCTCCTGCTAGCGGTCGACTGTAATAGGAAACCTTACTTTTTGACCCGTTCCGATGTTTTCAAAAAACCCTGGCTAAAACGTTTTTTTTCCTATCTCCAGATGCTTCCAATTTATCGGATCCGTGATGGTCGGGAAGCATTGAGGAACAACGATGGGGTATTTGCCGTATGTGCCGGGCTTTTGGAAAGGGGGGAGGCCATTTTGATGTTCCCCGAGGCCAACCACAATCTCAAGCGTCGAGTGCGCCCATTGAGCAAAGGGTTCACCAGGATACTGTTCGGGGCCTTGGAGAAAAACCCGGATATCGATGTTCGGTTGGTTCCTGTAGGTTTGAACTATAGGGACGCGGAAAACTTTCCCGATAGCGTGGCCATTAATTTTGGGGAGAACATTCCACTGCGAAATCTATACGATGGGGGCAACCTACAAATGTCCACGAATCGGGTAAAAGAGGCCGTAGCGGAAAGCTTGAAGGTCCTTACCACCCATATTGAAAATGAGGACGCTTATGACGGGATCGTGCGTCAACTGGATGCTATTGGGGCAGACTATTTAAACCCTTCCCAAGTGAACGAGAGCATCCGACAACTGGAAATGGCAAAGGCCCTTCCGGGAATACGGTCCGTCCCAAACGGTTACAAGAACATTTTGCGCTTCCTCTTTATTGTGCTGAACCTACCATTGGTACTTCCCTGGAGGTTGTTGGTCAAGCCCAGGGTTTGGGAGCCGGAGTTCATGGCGACACTCCGTTTTGGCTACGCGCTGCTGGCCGCCCCGATCTACTATCTTCTTTTTTTTACGGTGTTCGCCCTTATTCATGGACCGCTTGGTGCCTTGTATGTGACATCGGGTCTGGTTATTTTTAATTGGGGGTACGTGAAGTGGTGTTGATCCATTTCGAAACCAGCAAACCACTTACATCATCCCTCCAAAAAAAATAGCGTTCATCAACAACTTGTTCGTGCCGTACCAAAAGGCGCGGAAATTGGTGTTGTCGGTAAAGCCGATGACCCTGCCCTTGCCCATGTGCTGTACCTGAAAGGGGACACTGTTTTTGATCTGTTCCAGATTTTCCTTCGAAATGTAACCGCTCAACAATGGACTGTTGGTATACTGAATGGGATTGTCATAACTGTCCTTGTCGGGCTTTATATAGATATTGGTATTCCTGAACAGGGGCAGTCTATTGTTTTTATATCCAAAATTGATGGGGTGAGAGCGGTCCAGTTTGGCTTCAAAAATGGCACCACCGGTGAGCTGGGAACCCTTGAAATCCTGTTTCTGTTCGAACGAAATGTTTTTTGCCACCAAAGTATCCTTCTTCATCTCCAAGTGCATCAACTCACTTTTGTCAAACCATTCCACTGTATTGCGGTATCCGATCAATGTGCCACCGGCCTTGACCCAATCCTTCAACTTTTTGGTACCCGCCTTGTCCAGGGCAGTGCTACTCGATGAACTGGGAATTATAATATCGGTGTACTTGCTCAGATCGACGCGCTTGAAATAGCTCGCATCGATTTTGGTCAATTTCATGTTGTACCTCGTGTCGAACAAATGCCAAATTTCCCCCGCATCGTAGGACCGGATGCCCGTACCCACCAAAATAGCGACTTTTTGCTTTCTTACCGGATCGAAATCATTGCTTCCCAGGTCAATACCATTGGCAAGCCCAGTTTCCACAGCCTTTATTTGAATTTTACTTTCCTCCGCGATGCCATTTAGAAATCGATACAAGGTCTGGGGATCCATTTTTTGGTTCTGCACCGGAACCATGATCGTACCGTAATCGTATTGCCGTCCCTCCAGGGCAAATGGTGATTTGGCCACCTTGGCCCTAATCCCCTTGTTGACTATGGCATTGAGCGCTTTCGGGGTATAATACTCGTGCCACTCGAATAGATAGGCATAGTTACTTTCCTTATCTGCCCCTCCCGATAGCGCCTTGAAATCCGTAACTTCAGGTCCGGCGTGCGCCATGGAGGACAATTCGGTATGATCTACATTAAAGGCCAATGGAAATGTCCAGGCAGAAACATCGTAGAACAAACTGTCGGTAAAAGTGGTACGCTTTTCGAACATGGCCCGGATCAAACGCGGGTTCTTTTGGTCCATGGGCACTACGAAGCTTTTGCCCTTGGTAAAGGTCTTTCCCCCCAATGAGGCGTCTTTGGCCAGTTCGTGGAACTTGATACCGTGCCGGTTCAAAATTTCGGCCAAATGCCACGTCTTTGCCCCGTCCTTGCTATCTCCAAAAACTAGGGCCTTTGTTTTGCCCCGCGCCCCTTCATTTCTCAGGTTGCCATAAAAATCACGTTGGTACCCCAAGATTTTGCCACGCAGGTTGCGGGCCGCTTCAATGGTCGATAGGGCCGTGGTAAACTGGTTTCGGATAGTAAAGGGAAAGGTTAGGATCCCGTTCTCACTTTCCTGGACATGGCCACGGGAACTGCCCTGTTCGAACAGAATGCCAATGCACCCGTTCACGTCGGGAAAAGTAGAACCTTTTCCATAATAATAATCGTCAAAACCTTCCCCGGAGTAATATAGGGATCCGATCTCATCCAGGGCCTTCGCATGGTAGCTGCCAATTTCCTGGGTAAGTTCCTGGTTTATTTTTGGGGTCAACGGGTGTACCCTTGTAGGTACGCCGGGTTGAAAAAAAAAGGTGGCGTTGGTGCCCATTTCGTGATGGTCCGTCAGGATATTGGGCAACCATCGGTGAAAGGTAGCTATACGGGCCCTGCTCTCGGGCAACTGAACCGGTAGCCAATCCCTGTTCATGTCGAACCAGTAGTGGTTTGTGCGCCCACCTGGCCATACCTCGTGGTATTCCCGCTCGTTGCGGTCGGGGTTCAGGCGGATACTTTTGTTGGTGTTGGCCCAATAGGCAAAGCGTTGGAGTCCGTCGGGATTGTACGACGGATCCATTAGGATGACCATATTGTCCAGTATGGTTTCGATATCCGGTCCTTGGGCTGCCGCCAAATAATAGGCATAGGCCAAACCGGCATTGGCACCGCTCGGCTCATTGCCATGAATGGAAAAGCCTTGGTAAACGACAATGGGCATTTTCTCCAAATCCATGGCGTTTGCCCCTTTTTCGCTCAGAGCGAGATGATCCTGTCTTATTTTTTCGAGCTTGCGATGGTTTTTGGGCGAAGTGACCGTAAGCAACAACATGGGCCTTCCTTCAAAAGTGGCCCCCCGATTCTCTATGGTGATACGGTCGCTGGCCTTGGCCAAGGCCTGCATGTAGAACATTAATTTATCATGGGTCACATGCCATTCGCCCACTTCGTGGCCAATGATCTCCTTTGGGGTGGGGATCGCACTATCGTACGTGATATCACCGGGGAGATAATAGGTAAGGTCCAAAACTTCCTGCGCAAAAGTGGAAGGCCCCATGATGAAGGCGGCCAACAATAAAATTCTTTTCATACAAACTGGTTTTGTCAATCTTTAAATATAAAAAACGGCCCATGAAAATAGACCGTTTTACAAGAAGTTTATTAGTAGGAGGTATTAAATATCATCAAAATCCACATCGGTGAAGCTATCGGTTGAAGTAGCTTCCCCATTGCTGCTGAACTCCCCTTCATCTTCTTTCTTAAAGTCCTTTTGATGTCTTTCGGAAATGACCTCGGTTCCTTTTTCGTCGATAATGTAGTCCATCATTTCGATCACATGTTCTTTAAAGGCATCAAAGTCCTCCTTATAAAGGTATATTTTGTGCTTCTTGTAATGGAACGACCCATCGTCATGGGTAAATTTTTTGCTCTCCGTAATGGTAAGGTAGTAATCTCCCGCCTTGGTACTGCGTACATCAAAAAAATACGTTCTTCTTCCCGCTCTTAAAACTTTGGAATAAATCTCCTCTTGGTCTTCTATGTGTCTTTCGCTCATTTGGTACAGTGTCTAGTGTTTATATGCATGTTAATCTACCAAAAATGGAAAAAAAAAGTGTACAGAACAACAATTTTTTAGTTTTCTTTCTCAGAGAGCTGGTTCAAATAAAGCTCTTTATAGTATCCATTCCTACTGTTCAATTCTTCATGCGTGCCCTGTTGCAACAGTTTGCCGTCTTCCAACACCAGTACTTTGTCGGCATTTTTGGCAGAAGATACCCGATGGCTAACAATCAGGGTGGTACGGTGTTTTGAGGCTTGTTTCAGGTTGTTCAAAATTTCCTCTTCGGTTTCCGTGTCCACCGCGGAAAGGCAATCGTCGAACAAATATATTTTGGGATCTTTTAGCAAGGCCCTTGCAATGGACACCCGTTGTTTTTGTCCCCCGCTCAGTGTAATGCCCCGCTCCCCCAGGACGGTATCGTATTGGTTGGAGAAGTCCATGATGTTCTCATGTACCACGGCATTTTTGGCTACGGCGACCACTTCCCCATGGGTAGCGTCGTTTTTTCCGAACCTGATGTTGTTGCTGATGCTATCCGAAAAAAGAAAGGCATCTTGGGGAACGGTACCGATGGCTTCCCTTAGACTGTACAGGTTCAACCGGCGGATCGGAACGCCATCGACCAATATTTCTCCAGAGGAGACATCATAAAGTCGTGCGATCAGTTCAAGGATGGTGGATTTTCCAGACCCAGTTTTCCCCAAAATGGCCACAGTTTCCCCTTCATTGATGGTAAATGAGAGATTTGTCAAGGCGGTAATCTCGGTATCTTCATAGGTAAAGGTCACATTGCGAAACTCGATCTTGCCCGCGATCGGCGTGGGCTTTTCCTCTTCGTTTTTGATATCGGGGGTTTCCTTCAAAAATTCGTTGATCCTTTTTTGTGAGGCCTCTGCCCGCTGTACAATGGAGGTCAACCATCCTACAATGGCAACGGGCCAGGTCAGCATATTTACGTAGAGGATGAACTCGGCAATGATTCCAACGGATGCGATCTCCCCGTTCATATACTGTTTTCCACCAATATAGATGACAAATATATTGCTCACCCCGATTAGGAGGATCATCATGGGAAAGAACCAGGCATCGACCTTGGCCAGGTTCACACTTTTTTCCTTGCCCTCATTGGCCATGGCCTCTACATCCCCATGTATTTTGGGTTCCAGTCCGTAGGCCTTGATCACGGCGACACCGGAGAACGATTCTTGGGTGAAGGTCGACAGTCGTGAAAGAAATTCCTGAACCTTTGTACTGCGTCTATGAATGACCTTGCTGATTTTGTAGATCAAAAAAGAAAGTATCGGGAACGGGGCAATGGTGTACAGGGCAATGGTAGGGGCCTTAATGAACATCAAAGGAATGAGACATGCGAACAGGGTAAGGGCATTCATACCGTACATGATGGCCGGACCGGCATACATTCGTATTTGACTGACATCTTCGCTAATGCGGTTCATCAGGTCACCCGTCCTATTTTTCTTGTAAAAATTGAGGCTGAGCAGTTGGTAGTGGTCAAAGACCTCGTTCTTCAGATCGTATTCGATATAACGGGATACGTTGATGATGGTCTGGCGCATCATAAAGGTGAACAGTCCCGAAAGCAGAGCGGTCGCGATGATGATCAGAATGTACTCCAAAAGCAATTCCCTGGCTTCTGTCTCCACGATTTTGTCCGCCACAAGATTCTCGATGACCTCGATGGATTTTTTGACATATGAGGGCATTACCAAAGAAAAAATCCGGGCGATAGTGGTAATGATGACCCCGATCAACAGTTTAAACCAGTATTTTTTGAAGTATTTGTTGAGGTGTTTGAGTTCTTTCATGCAGGCCGTTCCCTAGGAAAGCAAATATAAGTACCCAATAACTCCCCCACAAGTGGCAGGGACAAAGAAAACGGAAAGCGTTGGATTTTAACGCAATCGGGATGTTTGCCTGGGCCAGTGGTTTTCCCCCTTCGGTCGCTTTTTGTCGACAATCGGGCCAGAGACTGCTCCGTATTGAAAATAGATTCCTATTTTTGTCGCGTTTTAAGGTTGAACCCAATTCTATAAAGTTCTTTCAAAATGCTTACGAGAAGGCATATTCGGGTAAAAGTGATGCAGTGCATCTACGCCCTGACCCAATCCAAGGACGATTCTTTGGAAAAACAGGAGAAATTTCTAAAGGTAAGCATAGACAATATGTATACGCTGTACCTGCTTTTGCTAAGTCTTTTGATCGAAATTCGGGCACGGGCCGCCAGTCAAATTGAACTTTCCTCGAAAAAATACCTGAGCGACGCAAGCGACGCCTATCCCGACCAGAAGAAGTTCATCACCAACAGGTTGCTGTTGCAGATCGCCGAAAACACCTCGCTTAAAACGGAGCTTTCCAAACGCAAATTAAAGCATTGGTACCTGAATGAGGAGTATGTCAGGTTGATTTACAGGGAAATTGTGGAAAGCCCTATTTATGTGGATTATATGGGAAGTGCCACCAGTTCCTACGAGGAAGACAAAAAGTTGGTTATGGACCTGTTCAAGGAGGTAATCGCCCCAAATGACAAGATTTATGCCTACTTCGAGGATGACAAGCTCACCTGGGTGGACGATCTGCCGATAGTGAACACCTTTCTTTTGAAACAACTCAAGAAAGTAAAGGAAGACCAGGCCGAGGCTTATTTTTTACCACGACTGCTGAAGGACAAGGAAGATTTGGTCTTTGCCCAAAAGCTGTTGACCAAAACCTTGTTGAACAACGCGGAATGGGAAAAGGAAATCGAGGGGAAAACCCCAAATTGGGATAAAGACCGGATTGCGGAAATCGATTCCATATTGCTCAAAATGGCGATATGCGAACTGCTTAATTTTCCCTCGATACCGGAGAAGGTGACGATCAATGAGTTTTTGGAGATTGCCAAGGAGTACTCTACCCCTAAGAGCAGTATATTTATCAACGGAATCCTGGACAAATTGGTACGGGAATACAAGAGCGGGGGAAAACTTAAAAAAGTGGGCAGGGGCCTATTATAAATTATTTCTTTAATTTTGCTCTCAAATTTAAAATAATAGCATCATGAGAAAAATATTTTTGGCCTTTGGCGCCTTGGCGATGATCAGCTTTGTTTCTTGCAAAGAAAATGCCGCGAGTAAAATCAACACCTCGAATGTTACCGCTGCTGCAGAAAGGGATGCCGCCGCTAAACTGCTGCCGGTAATGACCTTCGAAAAATCGGAACACGATTTTGGGACGATAGAACAAGGCACCCCCCAAGAAACCATTTTCACCTTTACCAATACAGGAAATGCACCTTTGATCATTACGGATGCCAAAAGTACCTGTGGATGTACGGTCCCCAAAAAACCGGAAGCGCCCATAGCCCCTGGCGAAAAAGGAGAACTGTTGGTGAAGTTCAATGGCTCCGGCCAGAATCAGGTCACAAAGACCATTACGGTCACCGCCAACACCGAAAAGGGCCAGGAGCTTTTGAGGATCAAGGCGTTCGTGAACCCAAAAAATACCGGACCCGTGGCCAAAGGGCCCGTGGCACAATAACAACTAGGTAAAATTTAGATAGCACAATGGGAGATATTGGACAGTTTCTGCCGATGATATTGATTTTTGTGGTGGCTTATTTCTTTATGATCCGCCCGCAAATGAAGCGTCAGAAAGATGAAAAGCGGTTCGCATCCGAATTGAAGAAAGGAGATCGGGTAATCACCAAGAGCGGGCTCCATGGCAAGATCATGGAATTGAACGATAAAGATTTTTCCTGCATCCTGGAAACCATGGCTGGTAAGCTAAAGTTCGATCGTTCGGCCATCTCTATGGAGCTGAGCAAAAAATTGAACGCCCCGGCCGCAAAGAAGTAGGTTCTTCCGACAACAAAGAAAAAGCACCGGCCATTGGACCGGTGTTTTTTTATGGGCTTTTTTTGTTGAAAATTGAGTATATTCAAAGCTGTTTTAAAACCACAGTGATGCACAACAGAAGACGTTTTATCAAAAAAAGCAGTTTGGCCCTGGCGGGATCGGGGGCCGCATTTTTATTTCCCATGGACCTTTTGGCACAGATGCGAAGGAAGGTCGGGCCCAACGACCGGATCAATGCGGGCCTTATCGGTTGCAAGGGTATGGGTTTTTCCGATCTCAGCTCCATGCTCAAGATCAATGAAGTTACCGTTATCGCCCTCTGCGATGTGGATGAAAGCGTACTGCGGGAGCGTACGGCCGATTTGGAGAAGGCGGGTATCAAAAAACCCAAGTGGTACAAAGACTATCGAAGATTATTGGAAAACAAAGATATCGATGTGGTGATCATCGGTACGCCCGATCATTGGCACTGTTTGATGTTGACCGATGCGCTCCAGGCCGGGAAAGATGTGTACTGCGAAAAACCGATTGCCAATTCGGTACAGGAGGCGGACATCATGCTCAACTATGTCGATTCCAGCGACCGTATGGTGCAGATCGGACAGTGGCAGCGTAGCCAACCCCATTTTGTGGATGCGATCAATTACGTACATTCGGGGGCCCTGGGCAATATCAGGTTGGCGAAGGCCTGGGCCTATCAAGGATGGATGAAGCCGGTTCCTGTTTTGCCCGACACGGCCGTTCCGCAAGGCGTGGATTACGACATGTGGTTGGGGCCGGCTCCGCAAAGGCCCTTCAATGAGAACAGGTTCCACTTTAATTTTAGATGGTTCTGGGACTATGCCGGTGGATTGATGACGGATTGGGGCGTACATTTGATAGACTATGCTTTGTACGGCATGAAGGCGGGAACCCCAAAATCGGTAATGGCCTTGGGCGGAAAATTCGCCTACCCCGATGATGCTTCTGAAACCCCTGATAGTCTACAGACCGTTTTTGAGTACGATGGTTTTTCCATTCTTTGGGAACACGCCACCGGAATCGATGGGGGAAACTATGGTCGCAACCACGGAATTTCCTTTATTGGTAACAATGGAACCCTGGTGTTGGACCGCAACGGATGGGAGGTCATCCCAGAGAAAGAATTCCAGGGTTGGGGCAAAGAGGGAATCAATAAAATGGATCCCATCCCCCTTAAGAAAAGGGAAGGTAGCGGGCTCGATCTGCATACCGTGAACTTCATAGAAGCAGTTAAGAGCAGGGACAGCTCAAAACTGACCGCCCCCATTAAAGTGGGTTATGATGCCGCTCTGGTCTCCCATATGGGCAACGTGGCCTTTAAGACCGGTAACAGGATCTATTGGGATGCCGATAAGGGGGGGTTCAAGGAAGAAGCTGCGAACGAATTCTTAAAAGCGAATTACCACAACGGCTGGAAACTGCCCATGTTATAGACCATTCCGAGATCCAAATCCCAAATTACAACAGGTAGTTCCGGGTTTTGGTCTTTTGCCCTTTATCGGTATTTGTCATTGAGACCGACTCCCTCGATGATCATAGGAAGGATACGCCCCAGTCTGGACGCTTTGGTTTTCTCCTGTTTTGCCTCCGAGATATACTCGGCATATTCTTTCTGTTTGTACGGGGAAAGCCTTTCAAACGCTTTTTGTAGGCTTGGGTCCTTATCGAGCGCTATACCCAACAAGGACGGGAGGGATACTTTGGAAACCGTCTTTTTTTTAGGGACGATCTTCATTCCCTTTTTTTGGTTTTCAATGGCCTCCAGCATATATGCCATTACCGCCCCCCCATCGATCCCATCGTTCGATTTGAACTTCCAGTGCCGCATGGCCTGGGTCTTGCCCTTTTGGGCATTTTCCAGGACGTTTTTGGGGTCGCTCAAAAAAACGCCCTTGAAGAACCAGATTCCGAAATGATTCTTGAACTTGCAAACGGCCAGGACGTTTTTGTTGTCCAGGGTATAGGTGGGGAAATTCCATTTATAGGTTTCTCCCAAGCCCGTTTTAAGCGCAAGCTCCCGAAGTTGCCCTATGCCCTGCCGAAAGGGGTGTTCCTCGTCGTAGTAAGTTGCTACTTTCGCTGAAATTTCCATTGTTTGGATGTTGGATTGTTGTCTTGCCCAATTTTGGAGAACTGTTTTTTAATTGCCTTCCCATAATTTACAATGGCCATCTTATTGGCTTTTCCCCACAAGTTCGCAAATTTTTACGATAACTTCAACCGCTTTTTGCATGCTCTCCACCGGAACATACTCGTACTTTCCGTGAAAATTATGGCCTCCCGCAAAAATATTGGGACAGGGGAGTCCCATAAAGCTCAATTGGGACCCGTCGGTACCTCCCCGAATGGGCTTGACTATGGGAGATATCCCTACTGCTTCCATGGCCTCCCTGGCCACTTCCACAATATGAAAAACAGGTTTTACCTTTTCCCCCATATTGAAGTACTGGTCCTTTATTTCCAAGGATACACAATCGCCATAGATACTATTCAACTTTTTGGCTATGTCCCGCAACAATTGCTTGCGCTTTTCAAATTGGTCCCGATCATGATCGCGGATGATCATCTCGAATTCAGCATGCTCGATTTCCCCTTTCATATGGTGCACGTGAAAAAAGCCCTCCCGGTCCGAGGTGCTCTGGGGAGTCTCCTCGGGAGGTAAGATCCATATAAATTCATTGGCGATGCCCAGCGCATTGACCATTTTTCCCTTGGCATAGCCGGGATGGACACTTATTCCCTTCACGATCACCTTGGCGCTAGCCGCATTAAAATTCTCATATTCCAATTCCCCTACCTGACTTCCGTCCATGGTGTAGGCCCAATCCGCACCGAACTTTTCCACATCGAATTGGTGCGCACCCCGCCCTATTTCCTCATCTGGGGTAAATGCCACCCTAATTTTCCCATGTGGGATTTCAGGGTGCTGAATAAGATATTCCATGGCCGTGATGATCTCGGTGATTCCCGCCTTGTCATCGGCCCCCAAAAGCGTTGTGCCGTCCGTGGTGATCAAAGTTTGCCCCTTGTACAGGAGCAGATCTTCAAAATAATATGGCGATAATACCACCTTTTCGGCCACGTTCAATACAATATCTCCCCCATCGTACCCTTTAACAATCTGGGGGTTTACCTGTTCAGCGGTAAAATCGGGCGAGGTGTCAAAATGGGAAATAAAGCCAATAACAGGGGCCTCTTTTTCCAGATTGCTGGGCAGGGTGGCCATGACATAGGCGTTATCATCGATAGATACCTCCTGCATCCCGATGTGGGTAAGTTCATCGACCAATAAATCGGCAAGTTTCCATTGTTTTTCTGTGCTTGGGGTGGTCTGGGAGGTAGGGTCACTTTGGGTGTCGATTTTCACATAACTTAAAAATCGGTCGATAATGTGCTGCATCGATATAATTTTTAGATAAAAATACAGTTTATATAGCAATTGGAGCAATCGCTGGGCGATTGGAACCCGTATTCCAAAAAACAAGGACTTGAAAACTTTTATCTTCTTTTTAGCACTCTTTTTTTGCTCCCTTTTTGGTAGGGCACAAGACTGTACATTGGACATCGGTGGCAAGCATTACGGCACCGTAGTGGAGATCTTTCAATTCAATGCCGAACAAAAAGCCACAATGGAGACCTTGCGTAGCGCGTTGGAAGATGCGGTCAAGGGCCTTGAGGACGACATCCGGAAACTTCTCGATTCACACCCCCAAAGCACGGAAGAAGACTTAATGGCCCTAGCGGACAAATACAGGGCCCTGCAGCAAAAAATGGTCAGCGCCTCCTGGGAAACGGATAAAAAAATGCTGGCCACCTTCAACCCGAAACAATACGAACGGTATTTGAAACTCTGTATGGAAGCCATTAGGAAACCCATCCGTATTCGCCCGGTTTTGTACAAGGACAGCATCACCCCAGATTAATTCGACCCTCCTATTGATAAAATAGTGCCCGTAGGAACGGATACTCCGATTGAGTTCGTATTTTTGTCAAAATCTTCCTGGCATTTATGTACAAAATTGTTCTCCGTCCTTTCTTTTTCCTACTAGATGCGGAAAGGGCACACCACGTTACTTTTAAGCTCGTCCATTTGCTTTGTAAAATAGGGTTCTCCGGGCTTTTCAGAACCGTTTATACCATTAAGGACCCAAGATTGGAACGGGAGGTATTCGGGCTTAAGTTTCCCAACCCGGTCGGTCTTGCGGCAGGGTTCGATAAAAACGCGATCTTGTACAATGAACTGAGCGATTTTGGCTTTGGTTTTATCGAGATAGGGACCCTTACCCCAAAACCCCAGGACGGAAACCCAAAGAGAAGGCTTTTCCGACTAAAGGCCGATGGGGCCATTATCAATCGAATGGGCTTTAACAATAAAGGGGTCTTCGATGCGGTGGAAAAACTGAAGAAAAAGCACCGTGTACTTATTGGTGGCAATATTGGAAAGAACAAGCTTACCCCGAACGACGAGGCCATCAAGGATTATCTGATCTGTTTTGATGCCCTTTTTGACCATGTGGATTATTTCGTGGTCAACGTTAGCTCTCCCAACACCCCCGGACTCCGAGAGCTTCAGGACAGGGAACCATTGACCGCCCTCTTGCTGGAACTCAAAAAGGAAAACGGTAAGGTTGCCAAGAAAAATGGGGGTGGGAAGGAAAAACCGATACTTTTGAAGATTGCTCCGGATCTGACCGACGATCAGCTCATGGATATCATCAAGATCGTGGAAACGACCAAGATCGATGGGGTCATAGCGACCAACACGACCGTGGAACGCAAAAACCTAAAATCCGACTTGGTATTTACAGAGGAAAAAGGTGGACTCAGTGGCAGACCCCTTCGAAACAGGAGCACTGAGGTGATCCGTTTTTTATCGGAAAAAAGCGGGAAGGCCTTTCCCATTATCGGAGTTGGTGGCATACACAGTCCGGAGGACGCCTTGGAAAAGTTGGAGGCCGGGGCCGATTTGATCCAACTTTGGACAGGCTTCATTTACGAAGGCCCGAGTCTGGTGAAGCGGATCAACAAAGCTATTTTGGCAAAAAACGGCCAACAAGTGTAGTGGATAGATCGGGGATTTCGGAGGACTACTTCGCCCAATAATCTACTACCAGAACATCCTCTAAGTGCGGTGTCAACAATGCCCCAAAAGCCTTGTGGTCGGGATGCGGCAAATACACCGCGCGATCTTCCTCAGTTTTAAAAGTGAGGAAAAAACAATGGGTAAACCCTTTTTCCAATCCTTCGGGACTGTTGTTCAATCCCCATTCATAGTCGGCGATTTGGCTAATTTTTGAGGGGAGTGCTCCAAAGGCCGCTTCAATTTCCGCTACTTTTTCGGGTGCGGTTCCTTCTTTGAACTTAAAGAGTACCACATGGCGTAACATACTTTTTTGCTGCATGGTCGATTCGGTTTTGGTTTGTTCGGGGCCGCTCCAATCGAACGATATCAGGGTTAGTGAAAGCAAGGTTACAAATAGTACGGCGGCAAGGTGGATTGGTTTCATTGATTATTAAATTTTTGGTAATATATGAAAAAGAGTGGTTAATTTGACCATTCGTGAAGTTCAAATCAAAATTCTGTCACCTTTCAACAGAATTCGGGCTTGGGCTTGACCTTGAGCTTGACCCTTATGGACTATGAGATCCTATACGCTTTTGTACTTGCGACCGCCGCTCTTGCCATAGCCCCCGGCCCGGACAATATTTACGTCTTGATGCAAAGTATCACCCATGGAAAAAAATACGGCCTGGCAACGGTGGCCGGCCTAATTTCGGGCTGCTTGGTGCATACCACACTGTTGGCCTTTGGGGTATCGGCGCTGGTCAAAGCCAATGATAAGCTGTTTTTTGCCATCAAATTGTTCGGGGCGCTGTACCTTTTTTATTTGGCCTTTCAGGTTTTTAAGGCCGGCAGTACGGTGGACCTTTCAGGAGAGGTAATCCCTAAAAAAGGACTTGGACAGCTCTTTAAGCAGGGCTTTATCATGAATGTGCTGAATCCAAAGGTCACCATTTTCTTTTTGGCATTTTTCCCTGGGTTTTTGTTCAGTCGGTCCTTGGGGACCGTGACCCAATTTTATGTGCTAGGATTACTTTTTATGCTGGTGTCGGGGCTTGTTTTCGGTGTCATCGCGGTCTTGTCTGGCTCCATTTCCCATTATATCACTAGGCATTCCAGGGTTGGCCTGTTTTTAAAATGGCTACAGATTGCGGTCTTTCTGGGTATTGGTATTTATCTATTATTATCGGGGAAATAGTACTAATTTTGTTAACTCCCCAAAGCGATCGATAAACAATTTCCATGCCCGACAAAGTGAAAATTATTGAATGTCCAAGGGATGCCATGCAGGGGATCAAGGCGTTCATACCCACGGAGCAAAAAGCGAGGTATGTCCAGTCCTTGTTGGGATGTGGTTTCGATACCATTGATTTTGGCAGCTTCGTCTCGCCCAAAGCGATCCCCCAAATGGTCGATACCGCGGATGTGCTTTCGAAACTGGACCTGTCGGGGACCAAGAGCAAACTATTGTCCATCGTGGCCAATGTTCGCGGGGCACGGGATGCCTGTCTCCATGAGAAAATAGATTATCTGGGCTATCCCTTTTCAATCTCCGAGAACTTTCAAATGCGGAACACCCATAAAACCATAGCCCAGTCCGTCGAGACACTACAGGAGATTTTGGATTTGGCCGAAGCTTCGGGCAAGGAGGTGGTAACCTATATTTCGATGGGGTTTGGAAACCCGTATGGTGACCCTTGGAATGTACGGGTAGTGGGGGAGTGGACAGAAAAATTGGCCGCTATGGGCGCCGGTATCCTGTCCCTTTCGGATACGATAGGCAGTTCGACACCGGAGACGATCGATTATCTTTTTTCGAACTTGATCCCAAAATATCCGGAAATCGAGTTTGGGGCGCATCTGCACACCACGCCCTCCAAATGGCACGAGAAAGTACATGCCGCGTATAGCGCAGGTTGTAGGCGGTTCGATGGGGCGGTACAGGGTTTTGGTGGCTGTCCCATGGCCAAAGATGAGCTCACGGGCAACATGCCTACCGAAAAAATGCTGTCGTACTTCACCTCCGAAAAAGTGGACAGTGGGGTCAACTGGATGGTTTTCGAGGCCGCTTTTAACAAGGCCACCGAATTGTTTTCGACCTATCACTAGCTTTGGCACCAAAAGCGGGAGACCGGGGTCAATCTTTGCAAACGCGTTTCAGGTAATCATCCAAATCCAATTGAAACAAGGTGCCTTCCACCAAATCTTGGATAGCGTCCAATTCCTTGGCGTTCATTGCAAAGGATACCTGCGGGGCCGTAGAATCCAACAGCAACACCCTGCACGATTCCTTTTGGGTACAATCTTGGCAGAGCGGGCTATGCTCCCTGGTATGTTGGATGTTCCTTGAAAACTGCATCAATTCCTCTTTGGACAGCAGCATTCCCGTATTTCGGAAGACCAACTGAATTTTTTTGATATCCTTGATACAGTTTCTTTTCCATTGAAAAGCTACGCCAAAAGAATTGTGGTATATGGGGTTTATGTCTTGCATATGGCTCATTCGATCACTTTTTTTTCTTTAAAAACGCCATGCTGCGCAACACATGGCCTATTTCCCTCGTCATATTGGAAGCTGATATGGTGGCTCCGGCAATCGCATCGATATCTTCCCCATAGATAGGTGTATCCTCGGGCACTAGGCCGATGAATTGCTTCAGCCACCGTTGACTGCCAATCTGTTGTCCGTAATCTTCGCGATAGATCAGTACTTTGGTTTTTTTTATGGTGAACTTGGAATCGAAAAGTACTATGAAATCGAACACCCGTTTCATACTGGGGGCTTCTCCCAAATATACGTAGCCGATCCGGAGATCATCTCGCCGTATTTCGAAAAGATGGTCCCCCTTAAGTTTGGAAGGGGTCATTTCGTCCAAGCCCTTGCTTACTTCCATTCTTTTGAGCTCAAAACCCTCGATGCCATAGGTGGTTCGGATCGCCGCATCGATTTTCTTTTGTAGCCTTGGCACAATTTGTTGCCGGGAAAAAGAAAAAAGAAGGGTACAGATAATGGGAATGGATATGGCCACTATCGATCTACTTACCCTTGACATTTGGGACGGTTTTACCGGAAACGAATTTTTTGATCGCCGCAGTTATGTCCGCTTCCCCGGCACGGGTTTTCTCCAAAGGGTAAAAATGCATGAACAGCGGTTTACCGTCGACCGCTTTATTAAGGGTCAAATTGCCTTGATGGTGGTATATGTCGTCCCAAGAATGGCGTACTTTTTTCCAAAAGGCGTTGTTGGAGGCCCACCAGTCCATTGCCTGTTGGCATTTTTCATCGGCTACCCTAGTATAGACATTGTACCCTTTTTCCTGGGCCAACAACATATCTTCCTTACCGTCTACCCGTAGTATCTTGTCATTGTCCTGTTCATGCAACCAACCGTAATCGGTGATTTCATGTCGATTTCCGCGCAGCATAACATTGTAGTCCTCTCGTTTTGAGTATTCCCGCCGTGGCAATGGGGAATCGGTCCGGTTTTCCCAATAGTGCCGGCCGTCGGCATGGATCCATGTGGCCGAGCCCGAATACCTTGGACTGTCATCGACCTGAAAGACTTTTTGTGTCCACTGTCCCTTCACCTGCTTTTTGGGAAGGGCCCTGAACTTCCAGGTATTGTCCTTGTCGTAGTAAAACACATTTTGGTTTTCATATTCCCAATCCTGGCGCCAATGCTTAATGACCATGGTATCGTTAACGACCAATATATGTTGTATGGACAGTTTATTTTTTTCGTCCGTAACAAGTTCGGCCCACTCCAGGGCGGCAGCGGTGTAGTCGTGGTGCTTTTCATAATCGATTTCGGGGGCGAAGGTCTCCGTATACTTAAACTTGACCTTATAACAGCCACACATGTCTTTAATGGCCTTAATATCCCGTTTTTTCTTACTTCCCTGTGCAAGGCCTTGAAAACTAAATAGGACACAGAGTATTCCCAAACTAATGACTCTTTTCATGATGATATGATTTTAAAATGGTGGTAAAAATTATTTCACAAAACTAGTATTTTTATTTAGATCAAATAAAAATAAGATCTATATTTGTTCAAAAATTATTCGGAATGAATCTAAATAAGGTTTTCATGTTCCTGTTTATAGGCTTTACGGGCTGTTTTCTGTCAGGACAAGAAATTCCACCGCCGGAAGATTCCGTTCCCGTTCAGGATCTTGAAGAGGTGGTCGTTACCGCTACCCGTACCCTTCGCCAGCTTTCGTCCGTACCTTTGCCCGTAACCTTGATTTCAAAAAAACAGCTACAAAAGACGGGGGTGATGCGTCTGGATGAAATCTTAAATGAACAAACAGGTATCATAACCGTTGCGGACGAAAGCGGTTTTAACGGAATACAGGTACAGGGGATTGCATCGGATTATGTCATGATCTTAATCGATGGGGTCCCCTTGGTCGGTCGGTCAGCGGGTAATTTTGATCTAAGTCGCCTGGCCGTTGGCAATATCCAACAAGTGGAGATTGTCAAAGGCCCTTCCTCCAGTCTATACGGTTCAGATGCTTTGGGCGGGGTGGTGAATATCATAACCGAAGTCCCAACGGACAGTACGTTGAGTGGTGAGGTTTCGTATCGGTTTGCCTCGTTCAACACCCATGATGCGAACATCAACATCAGGAAAAAGCAAAAAAAATGGGGGTACTCGTTTTTTGCCAATACCCTTTATAGCGATGGTTACGATCTACGGCCCGATCTACGGGGCCAGACGGTGAGTCCTTTTAGCAACTATACGATCAACGCCCAGTGGTTCCATAATCTTTCGGAACAATGGAAACTCTTCGCTTCGGGTAGGTATTACCAACAACAACAGGAAGCCGAGTTGTTCGTGAATGATGCACTGCTCGAGGGCGATAGCGATATTAAGGAATACAACGCACATATCAGGCTCGACCAGCATTTCAAAACCAAATGGAACCTGCACTATGAGTTTTACCATACCTCCTACAGGGCTTCGGAAGTTTTGGAAAGTCCGATCAGCCCGGACCCGTTCAGCAGCAGTGAATTTGACCAAAACCTTTGGCGCCCCGAGCTTCGGGCAACCTACACCATAAAACCTGGACATGTCCTAACGGTCGGGGCCGGTTATAACCATGAGAATTTGGACCGTACCTTCTTCGACGATAAAGTGACCTTTAATTCACAATATGCCTATGGCCAGTACGATTTTCATCCTTGGAAGCAAGTTAATCTTATCCTGGGGGCACGTTTCGACAACCATAGCGAGTATCGGTCCCAATTCAGTCCCAAGGCATCGGCCAATTACAACATTGGTCCATCTATTGCCCTGAAAGCATCGGTGGGGTATGGTTTTAAGGCCCCTGACTTCAGACAATTGTATTTCGATTTTACAAATTCCGCCGTGGGGTACACTGTGTTGGGATACAACGTGGCCGTCGAAAAGGTACAGGAACTGGATAGCCAGGGCCAATTGACCGACATTCTTTTTGAGCTGTCCGAATTGCAGGAGCCGCTTCGGGCTGAAAGTTCCGTCGGCTATAATTTGGGGGCAGCTTTCAACCAGGGACGGCTGCGGTTGAACCTCAATTTTTTCAGAAACGACTTCAAAAACCTGATCGATACCCGGGCGATCGCAAGGCGGACCAATGGACAGAACGTGTTCAGTTACGCAAACTTTGATAGAATCTATACTACGGGCCTCGAGCTGGACGCCAACTTCAGAATGTTGAAAACCCTCACGCTTTCTGGCGGCTATCAACTATTGTATGCCAAGGATAAGGAAAAAAAGGTGGCTTTGGAACGGGGCGAAGTGTTTGCACGTGACCCGCGGACGTTGCAGACCGTGGCTTTGGACAATTCGGACTATTTCGGATTGCCCAACCGTTCCAGGCACACCGCCAACCTCAAGCTCTTTTACGACCTGCCCCAATGGAATTTTAGCACCAACCTCCGTGTCAATTACAGAAGTAAATATGGGCTTTTTGATGGCAACGGTAACGGGATGATCGATAATTACGACACCACTTTTGTCGATGGTCATTTTCTGGCCAACCTCACCCTGAACAAAACATTTTGGGATCGGTATACCCTGCAATTGGGGGCAAACAACATTCTGGATTACAAAGATGAAGAAAACATACCCGGCCTGGCCGGACTACAACTATTCACTAAAATCAATATTCAATTTTAAAATCAAATCCTATGAAATCTTCAATTCCATTTTTTATGGTTCTTTTTTGTGCTTTTACCCTGACCTCCTGCAATGATGATGATGAAGGTCCCGTGCTGATCGCCGTAGAAAGCAAAACGGCAAGCAACATTCCGGCACCACAGACCGGAGGACCTCCGACGACCGAAGAAATCGGGGGGGCGTTTACAAAATTCAGTTTTGAAACGGGGGGCGTAACCACCAGCGACACGGACTGGGATATTGCCTTCCGGGGCACCAGAATTGCGGTCAACGGTGGTACCGCGACCGGAACAGCTGATGAGCCGGTCAGAAACGGGAATGCCGGGGTATCCATAGAAACGGGAACCTTCGCCGACATTACCGACGCGGAGGGTCTGACTTTTACCCAAGATGCCGATGGCGCCTATGCCATTACACCGGTGAGCGATCAGGGCTGGTACAACTACAACCCCCAGGTAAATGTGGTCTCCGCTATTCCAGGCAAGGTGCTGGTGTTCAGGACCCACGATAATAAATATGCCAAGGTAGAGATTTTGAGCTATTACAAAGATGCTCCGGCCGAACCGGACGGCTTTGTCAATGAATCCCGCTTCTATACCTTCAACTATGTGTACAACCCAAATGAGGGACAAACAGCTTTGCAATGATGGGGAAGTCGATCAGCATACTGTTTATCGCCTTACGCCTTTTTTTGGGCGGTATGATGCTCTACGGAGGGGTACAAAAATTCCAAAAACCCTTGCCCGACCCGATAAGGGTGGTGGAAAAGGCCCAGAAGTTCACGGCAGCGGAAAAGAAAGGTACGCTGCAGAAGATACTGTACATCAGCGGGGCAAAACAGACCGGCTATTTCTGGCAGGTTTTGGGCATCTGTGAGCTTGTTTTTGGTCTTTTGTTATTGCTTCAGGGAACGGGATTTGTGGGAGCCGTGTTCCTGTTGCCCATTACCCTGCATATTTTTCTGTTCCACTTGTTTCTGGAAAGGGATGCGGTAGGGGAACTGTTGCAGACCGGAGCATTGTTTGTGATCAATATTCTTTTGATACTGAGGGAAAAGAAAAAATGGAAACACCTTCTTTGGGTGAGACCGATTTGAGTTTGAGTTCGTTCGAAAAGCCCCAAACACTTCAAAAACATGGGGCTTTTTGAATTTTCCATAGGAACAAAAGCCGCAAATTGTTTAAATGTTAAATCTTTGATTTTATTTAGATTTAGTTTAAATAAATTTTGCCAGATTCAATATTGCATCTAAATTTGTGGGCTCAAAAAAACAACTATTCATAACAAGTCTAAATAAGAATAACATTCAGATGAACAAGTCCATTTACATTTTCGCGCTTTTGTTTTCCTCAATTTTAGTGGCGCAGACCAAGACCGATTCCATCACCTTTGTACCCCAATCCCAACTGAACGCCGCCCAGCGTTTGCTTTCCGGCAACTATGCTTCTGCGGTCACCGTAGGGGCCTATGCCGAAATGTTGTACAACCAGCCTGAGGGCGACAATGGTGAATTGGACGTGCAGCGTATGGTGCTGCTGTTCGGCTATCAGTTCAACGAGAAAACGCAGTTTGTTACCGAAGTGGAGTTGGAGCATGTTAACGAGGTCTTTGTCGAGCAGGCCTTTGTCAATTACAACGTGGCCAACAATGTGAACCTAAGGGGTGGGTTGATGTTGGTCCCCATGGGCATTGTCAACGAATTTCACGAACCCACGACCTTTAACGGAACGGAACGACCCGCCATGGACAATGTCATTATACCTACCACTTGGCGTGAGATCGGTGTTGGTGTATCGGGTAGGTTCAACGACCTTTCCCTGGGATATCAGGCCTATGTATTCAATGGATTCAAATCTACAGAGGCCGATGGCGAAGGAGGGGTTTCTGGTTTTTTAAAAGGTTCCAACGGACTACGTGGCGGTCGGCAGAAAGCCATACAGTCCACGGTCGATAATCCCACTTTTTCCACTAAATTGGATTACTATGGCATTCCCGGCCTGAGACTTGGTTTTTCCACCTACTTTGGGAAAACACAGGCCGCCGACGACATCGAGGAAATGGAAGGGGCCAATATTGGTATCGCCATGTTGGGGTTGGATGCCCGCTATGCCTATCAGCGCTTTACGGCCAGGGGGCAGTTTGTCCGCGCCTCCCTGTCCGATACGGAACAATACAATGCACTGACGGGCAGAGATCTGGGAAGTGTCCTTCAGGGATGGTACCTCGAAGGCGCCTTTAATCTGTTGCCCATACAGGACAAGCAGAAGTTGTTTGCCTTTGCCCGGTACGAGATGTACGATACCCATGCCGATACCGATGGCTCCCTGGCACAAAACGAAGCCTATGACCGAACCGATATCACAACCGGACTTACCTACCATATTGCCCCGGGAGTGGTCGTAAAGGGAGATTATCAGTTCAGGAGCAATGCCTTGGATGGCGATGATGTCAAGGACCGCTTGAATTTCGGGATAGGGGTCTGGTTTTAACGGCAGCTCCCTTGGTAGAGTACCCGCCCGCGATACGTATCGAAGTCCGTCCGTCCGTGAGACGGGCTTCTGGTTTGGCTGTTGATAAAATTTTTGCCCTATTCTTATTGAGACTCAATCTAAATTGATACATTTGCGTTATGCGAATCGAAAAACGGTCTATTGGATTTTTTTTGCTGGCCTCCCTTTTCCTGTTTGGTTTTGGGCTACCCCAGAACATTGAAAAGAAAGTGGTCAGGGAATTGAAAAAAACTTTCGAGGATGTGGAGTTTTCCATGGAACCCATTGCGATTTCCGAGGAGCTCAATGCCAGCTTGCCCTCCAAGATCAATAGTGACAACTTCTTTAAGCTTTCCACCAAGAACTCACTGTTGGGATATGCCTTTGTGGACCAGGCCCCAAGCAAGACAGCGCAGTTCGATTATTTGGTGGTGTTTGACGGGAACCTAAAACTCATACATTCCAAAGTGCTGGTATACCGGGAAGAATACGGTGGGGAGATCGGGAGCAAAAGATGGCTGAAACAGTTCTTGGGCAAGACGGGCAACGATAGGGTCGATCATGAAGACAATATCGATGGTATCGCCGGAGCTACCATTTCCGTACGTTCCATGACCACGGCCATCGATCACCTTTTGCAGACCATAGGAATACTCCAGGAAAACAAGGCGCTCTAATGGGATATGATGGCCTTATCACCACCCTCCCAAAGGAAATAAAGATCTTTATCGGTGTTTTTGTAATCGTACTGTCCATTGGCTACTTTACCGGACTGCTGTTCGTTTCCCAGACGAGCACGGCAACGCCCCATGGCATCGAAGAGAATTATTTGGGCAATGAGGAGGATTCCGAAGCGGAAGTCATGAAATTTAAAAAAAGCAAGCGGGAAATGTTGACCATCGTACATACCCATATCCTTTCCATGTCGTTTGTTTTTTTTCTTCTCGGTGGATTGGTCTGGTTGACCAAACTTCCCAAAAAGTGGAAACTGTTCCTCGCCGTGGAACCCCTAGTTTCCGTTATCCTGACTTTTGGGGGCATTTATCTGTTGTGGTCGGGTATGCTTTGGATGAAATATGTTGTTCTTTTTTCAGGTATTTTAATGACGGCCACTTTTACGGTTTCCGCCCTGTTGGTCCTATTTCAGTTGTTCTGGAAGCCTTTAGGGAATCGATAGCGTTTTCCCGATAAAAATCACTACATTTGCACGCAATTAATCCTTAATTGCCATGCAAGCCCATCTAAATAAAATTATCGGAGAAGGTCTTACCTACGACGACGTACTCTTGGTCCCCGCTTTTTCTGAAATACTGCCCAGAGAAGTCAATATCCAAGCAAAATTTACGCGAAACATCACGATCAATGTGCCCATAGTATCCGCTGCTATGGATACGGTGACCGAATCCAGGATGGCCATTGCCATTGCACAGGAAGGAGGCATAGGGGTACTTCATAAAAACATGACCATTGACCAGCAGGCCTTGAAGGTCCGTAAAGTCAAAAGGGCGGAGAGCGGTATGATCATGGACCCGGTGACATTGCCGATCAGCGCATTGGTCAAAGATGCCAAGGCGAGCATGCAGGAATTCAGTATCGGAGGGATTCCGATCGTGGACGACCACGGCAAATTGATCGGAATTGTGACGAACCGCGACCTTCGGTTCGAGAAAAACAACGACCGCCCCATCTCGGAGGTGATGACCTCTAAAAATTTGGTCACCGTCGGGGAGGGCACTTCCTTGGCGCAGGCCGAGGACATTCTCCAGGAAAACAAAATTGAAAAGCTACCGGTTGTCGATAAGGACTACAAATTGGTCGGATTGATTACGTTCAGGGACATCACCAAACTTACCCAAAAACCGATTGCCAACAAAGATCAATACGGAAGGCTTCGCGTCGCGGCAGCCTTGGGTGTCACTGCGGATGCGGTGGATCGCGCTACGGCTTTGGTCGAAGCGGGTGTGGATGCCGTGGTCGTCGATACGGCCCACGGACATACCAAAGGGGTGGTGGATGTTTTGAAGGAAGTGAAAAAGAGGTTTCCCGAATTGGAGGTGATCGTCGGGAACATTGCCACCGGGGAAGCCGCCAAATATTTGGTGGAAGCCGGTGCGGACGCGGTGAAAGTGGGTATTGGGCCCGGTTCTATCTGCACCACCAGGGTGGTCGCGGGCGTAGGCTTCCCTCAATTCTCGGCAGTTTTGGAAGTTGCCGCTGCCATCAAGGGAAGCGGGGTGCCGGTAATCGCTGACGGCGGCATCCGGTATACGGGCGATATTCCCAAAGCCATAGCCGCAGGTGCCGACACCGTCATGTTGGGCTCGCTCTTGGCCGGAACTAAGGAATCTCCCGGTGAGACCATCATTTACGAGGGTAGAAAATTCAAATCGTATCGGGGCATGGGCTCTGTTGAGGCCATGCGGGAAGGCAGTAAGGACCGTTATTTCCAAGATGTGGAGGATGATATTAAAAAACTGGTGCCCGAGGGCATCGTGGGCCGCGTACCGTATAAAGGGGAGCTCTTTGAGAGTATCCACCAATTTGTGGGCGGACTCAGGGCCGGAATGGGATATTGTGGGGCCAAGGATATTGCAGGCCTTCAGGACAGCGGTCGGTTTGTGAAGATCACGGCCAGTGGAATAAACGAAAGTCATCCGCACGATGTCACCATTACCAAAGAATCCCCAAACTATAGTAGATAGAATGGATTACGACAACAAGGACGACGATTACTATACGCACATCCGCCCGGAAATGTTGGACTATCTACCCGAGGGCTGTAACACCTTGTTGGATGTCGGTTGCGGAGAAGGCAATTTTGCCGGCCATATCAAGAAGCAACACCATTTGGAGGCTTGGGGCATCGAGCTGATGGAAACCCCGGGAAAGGAGGCAGAAAGAAAATTGGATAAGGTTTTTATAGGCCCCGTGGAGCATTTTTTAGACCAGCTGCCCGAAAATTATTTCGACGTCATCTATTGCAATGATGTGCTGGAGCACTTGATGGACCCCTATACTGTATTGGCCGTGCTAAAAGACAAATTGACCGATAAGGGCGTGGTCATCAGCTCCATACCCAATTTTAGGTACCACGATGCCTTCAAAAAGGTCATTCTTCAAAAGAATTGGGATTACGAGGGCTACGGGATATTCGACAAGACGCACTTGCGTTTCTTCACCAAGAAGAGCATTGTGAAAATGTACACGGATCAAGGATATACCATTGTGCGTCACGAGGGCATCAACAGAACCCGATCTCTACGACCTTATCTGTATAATATTCCCTTCTTTTTTACTGCTATGGATATGTTTTACCTGCAGTATGCGACGGTCGCTAAAAAATAGGTGCCGTACTCTTTTGGGGATGGGCTACTTTCCCTTTGAAGCATATGCTTTCCAATCCTTTTCCTTGTAGATATCATCCCCAAAATATTTGGCGATATTAAGAAAAGGTTCCGGTTTTTGATATCCGGGCACAGGGGATAACATATTCATTTCCTCATCCAGAAAAACTGTGGTAGGGTAACTCATGCGCCCTTGCATCAGGGCAGCTGCAAATTCGTGATAGCCTTTTTTTCCAGAGGGGACAAACTTATAGGTCTTTCCTTTGAACTCAATGGGCTCTTTGCCCTCTCCGTCCAACTTCACCATATAGAAGTTTTTGGACATATAGGCCGCAACCTTCGCATTTTGAAAGGTATCCTTGTCCATCTTCTTGCACCATCCGCACCAATCGGTATAGACGTCGATAAAGATTTTCTTGGGCGTCTTGTCGGTCTTGGCCAACTGGGCGGCCTCGTTCCAGCTTAACCATTCCACTTCCTGGGCGTTTACGCCAAGGGCCATCAACCCCATAAAAAGGAGCATTGCGGTTTTGGAAAAAGAGGGGCCAAGTACGTTCATCACATTGCTTTTGAGCTATTAGTCCAATAACTATACCAAAACTAACGAAAATAATCCAGGTTTATTTTACCGCGACCCGCGCCTTTTTTGGTGCAAAAAGGTCTTTGACATCCACTTGGTTTTTAATAAGGTCGTCAAAGCTTTCCCGTTCCCGGATCAATATGGCTTTGCCGTCGTGCCATAATACCTCTGGCGGACGGAACCTTGAATTGTAGTTGCTCGCCATGGTGAAGCAGTAGGCCCCCGCATTTTTAAAGCAGAGGATATCGCCTTCCGAAATTTCATTGATCCGACGGTTGCTGGCAAAAGTGTCCGTTTCGCAGATATAGCCCACCACAGAATAGTACCGTTCCCTGCCCTCCGGATTGGAGATATTGACAATTTGGTGCGAAGCCCCGTACAACATGGGTCGGATCAAATGGTTAAAGCCACTATCGATACCGGCGAAGACCGTGGAAGTGGTCTGTTTCACCACATTTACCTTGGCCAGGAAATAACCCGCCTCGCTTACCAAAAATTTGCCAGGTTCAAAGGCCAGGGTGAGTTCCTTGCCATATTCCTGGCAGAACTCATTGAACCGCGAGCCCAATTTTTTGCCCAGTTCCTCAACATTGGTCTCGATATCCCCTTTCTTATATGGGACCTTAAAGCCGCTTCCAAAATCGATAAAGTCAAGATTTTTGAAATTTTTGGCGGTTTCAAATAGAATTTCCGAAGCGTACAGGAATACATCAATATCCAGAATATCGCTTCCAGTATGCATGTGGATTCCATTTATGCTCATTTTGGTCAGATCAACTATGCGCAATAAATGTGGAATTTGGTGGATGCTGATGCCGAATTTTGAATCGATGTGCCCCACGGAAATTTTTGAATTCCCCCCCGCCATCACATGGGGATTGATTCGAATGCAGACCGGAATATCGGGGTGCTTGCCCCCAAATTGCTCCAAAATGGAAAGGTTGTCGATGTTGATGCGCACGCCAAGTTTGGCCGCCTCCTCAATTTCCTCAAGCGATACTCCATTTGGGGTGAAGATGATCGATTCCGGTTTGAAGCCGGCCATAAGGCCCAATTGAACCTCTTGTATGGACACCGTATCCAGCCCGCTTCCCAAACTGTTCATCAGTTTTAGGATGTTAATATTGGAAAGCGCCTTGGCGGCATAGTTCAACTTCAGATGCTTCACACTGCCAAAAGCCTCGGTCAGCTTTTTGAACTGCGATATAATTTTCCCCGAATCGTAAACGTATACGGGATCTCCATAAGTTTTTGCTATTTTTAGCAAATTGGCATGCTTCATAATGCTTCAATTTTCAACAAATCTAGGTGGTTCAATTGTCATGTACAAAAAATCTTACCCGTATATAATAAATACAACAAATTGTTATATTTATAACATAAGTCCACACTTGCCATAGTGCCCATGGAATCGTATTTTTAATAAAAATTTGAAATGAAATTGCCGACGACGGATATGGTCCGTTCCATAGGGCATGTAATACCAATAGATGAAACTACCCTTATTTCCGTTGCGATCTATCTTCTTTCCTGGAGAAACCGTACCGCTGCACATTTTTGAGGACCGCTATAAGCAATTGATATTGGACTGTAGGTCGGAGGCCATCACTTTTGGAATCCCGGTTTACATCAACAATGGCCTGGCCTATGGGACCGAGGTACAATTGGTAGAGGTGGTCACCACCTACGAAGGCGGGGAAATGGACGTGACCTGCGTGGCGCGACAGGTTTTTAGGCTGCTGACCTTTGAAAACCAAATGGAAGGAAAACCGTACGCCGGGGGAGAGGTAGAATTTTTGGACAACATAAACGATGCCGATAACGAATCCAGGCGGGCGGTGCTGTCCGAAATCGAGGAACTATATGGGCTTATGGAGGTTTCCTTTACGCCGATCGCCGTAGACAAATTCCACAGTTTTATGCTGGCGCATAAAATGGGTCTGTCAATGGAGCAGGAATACCAGTTGTTGCTCATACCAGGGGAAAGCGAACGATTGGCATTTATTCAGAGGCATTTATTGGCCACTATTGCGATATTGAAGGAGGTCGACCGTACCAAAAGGGCCATAGAACTCAATGGCCATTTTAAAAATTTCGATCCGTTGGATTTTCAGGATCTTGATATTTAGCGAACCGTTTTTCCAAATTTGGGATTTTTTGCACTACATCTGCCCCAAGCCGCTTCTGTTCCAGGCGTGGATACCGTTCAGCTCTTCAAAATTGGGCATTGACCAGGTGCAAGGAAAAAGGTTGAATCCATTGTACGGACTTCCAAAGGCCCCGGAATATCCCATATCGTTGTTTTCGAACTTCTGATGGCCACAAACCGCTCCTTGCCTTCGCTTGGTCTTTTTGTCCCTCGTTTCTTGTTTCCATTTTTGGATTAGATTAAATCCATTTCGTTTCCTATTTTTGCACCCGAACCTAAAGATACCTCTTCTATGAACCTTCATGAATATCAAGGAAAAGAAATTTTATCAAGTTTTGGCGTACGCATACAACGGGGAATCGTTGCACACAATGCCAAGGAAGCCGTTGAGGCGGCCAAACAATTGACCGCGGAAACCGGAACGGGCTGGCATGTGATCAAGGCCCAGGTGCATGCTGGTGGCCGGGGCAAGGGAGGCGGTGTAAAATTGGCCAAAAACTTGAAGGAGGTCGAAGCGATTGCAGGGGATATCATTGGGATGAACCTCATCACCCCCCAAACCTCCGCTCAGGGGAAAAGGGTGCATAAGGTGCTCATTGCCGAGGATGTCTATTATCCGGGCGACAGCGAAACCAGTGAATTCTACATGTCTGTTTTGTTGAACAGGGGCAGTGGTAGGAACATGATCATGTATTCGACCGAAGGCGGAATGGATATCGAGGAAGTCGCTGAAAAAACACCCCACTTGATCTTCACGGAGGAAATTGATCCCGCTACGGGCCTACTGCCCTTTCAGGCCAGAAAAATTGCGTTCAACCTTGGACTTTCGGGCACAGCCTTCAAGGAAATGACAAAATTTGTCGCTTCCCTTTACAAGGCCTATGTGGAAAGCGATTCGAGCATGTTCGAGATCAATCCCGTACTGAAGACTTCCGATGACAAGATCATGGCGGTCGATGCCAAAGTGTCCATAGATGACAATGCCCTATTTAGAAGAAAGGCCTATGCCGAAATGCGCGATCTGAGGGAGGAAAACCCCATTGAAGTGGAAGCGCGTGAAGTAGGACTCAACTATGTAGATCTTGATGGCAACGTCGGCTGTATGGTGAACGGTGCCGGATTGGCAATGGCGACCATGGATTTGATCAAGATGGCCGGTGGCGAGCCCGCCAACTTTTTGGACGTGGGCGGAACGGCCGATGCCAAGAGGGTAGAGGAGGCCTTTAGGATCATCTTGAAAGATCCGGCCGTCAAAGCTATATTGATCAATATTTTTGGAGGTATTGTGCGTTGCGATAGGGTTGCACAGGGGGTAGTGGACGCCTATAAGAACATGGGAGATGCCATTAAGGTCCCAATAATTGTGAGATTGCAGGGGACCAATGCGGAACTCGCAAAAGAGATTATCGACAATTCGGGATTGGCAGTGCATTCCGCCGTACAGTTCCAGGAAGCCGCCGACAAGGTCAAAGAGGTTTTGAACTAGAGATATCGACCCGTGGCCCATACGGCCAACGGACAAAGCGGAAACGTTGTTAAAACGGCCCTTTCAAGGGGCCGTTTTTTTATACCCCTTTCCAAGAATTTAGGGACCGTCCGGGAAGCTTGGCGTAACCCAAATGACATCCCCTTCGACGGGAAAGGGAAGCGGAATACATAAGGATTTGAACCCTAAGTGTTTAAACTTGTGTTAATTTTTGCTTCCCCATGTAACAATTTCCGTTGTGGTACAGTCTATAATAGTAATTCATCAATCATCAATTTATTAATCAGTCCGTCTATTGGCGGACACAAAAACGAACATCATGAGAAAAATTAGTATGATGCTGGTAGCTGCGATGCTACTTTCCAGTGCAGGTATTTTTGCGAACGACGCTATGGGCGACGACCCCAAAAAAGAGCTTAAAAGCCAAATACATCGGCTTTTGGATGGGTATTATGAACTGCCTTCGGGCGAATCAAAGGCCGCTGTGGTCTTGTTCACTGTGAACAATGAGAATGAAATTGTAGTGCTATCCGTTCAAACGGATGATCAGGCTTTGGAGGATTTGGTCAAGGCCCGATTGAACTACCATAAGATGGAGTCGACCGCACTTGCGGAAGGCCGCAGGTACACCGTTCCCGTTAAATTTGTAGGTTAGGGTTTTCGACATGCCCACAGAGGCGGTCGGAAACAATAAAGGCAATGTTTTTTTCGCATTGCCTTTTTTTTTGTCCAGGCTTGTTCCTGTTTTAGGGTGTGGGTCACGGCCCAGTGATTAAAGTTTTGTTAATAACGGAAGTGCATGTAACATTCCTGGATTTAAAACGTCTTTATAATAATTCATCAATTAATCATCAATCAGATTTTGGCCATGGACTCCAAAAGGACGACCGGTCAAGGTCAAAAAAAACAAAAAGTCATGAGAAAAATTAGCTTTGTATTGATAGCTACAATGCTATTGTCAACCGGAAGCATGTTCGCCAACAAGGAAAAAGAGGGCAAAAAGGGTGCACCTTCCAACAGCCTGTCCGCCCAGATAGGAAAACTTCTAAACTACAACAATTTTACCGCCGCCCAAGATGGCAAGACCGCCCAGGTATATTTTACCTTGAATGGCGAAGGGGAAATTGTGGTACTGCACGTGGACACTGAGGACCTAACTTTGGATGCGTTCATCAAGGGAAGGTTGAATTATCAAGAAGTAAATTTGGGCACTTACGAAGAAGGTAAAAAATATACCGTTTCAGTAAGGATCGAGGCCTAATCCAAAAATAAAGTGTTTTGAACCCTGATTTCCATGGCCTTGCCGTGGGGTCAGGGTTTTTTTTTGTTCTTGTACTTCACCGAAGAAATCCCGGTATCCGTCCTTTTCAATTGTTGCGACTTGAAATTGGGTTTGTTGTCCACCGATTTCGGGTTGCTTTTCCCGGCGACTTTTTTTGCTTTGGAAAGTACCTCTCCGGGAAATTTTGGCTGTTCCTTTGTGCCTCTTAGGTAGAGGACCAGGCCATTGAGAAAATTGCGCAAGATCTGATCTCCGCAGGATACGTAATTGGGATGGTCCTCCTTCCTGAAAAAGGCGCTCAATTCGCTTTTGCCGATCTTAAAATCCACCAACTTTAGAATGTGGATAATATCATCGTCACGTAGCATCAGAGCCACCCTTAATTTCTTGAAAACATCATTATTGCTCATGCCGCCAATTTCTGGCAAGTTATCATAAATTACCCATAGCATGGCTATTCCCAGCCTCAATTCATTTATTTTTTTATACGAAATGGTGATTTGGGGAGTTATATATCATATCCATGGGCTAACCCGTTAACCCTTTCGGTCATGAGTACTTATAGAGAAAAACTGAGCATTTTATCAGAGATGATCGCTTTCGCGAAGGTGGATAAGACGGTTAAGGAGTCCGAGTACAATTTTCTTTTGGGTGTGGCCTCCCAGTTGGGTGTCGACAAGGAAACCTTTGATTCCCTTTTCAAGGCAGAAGCGGAACACATCATCCCGAAAACCCGGGCAGACCGTATTTTACAGTTCCACCGATTGGTCCTGCTGATGAACGTCGACCAAAGGCAGCACGATATGGAAGTGGGCCGCCTCCACAATATCGGACTGGGTATGGGACTTCCTCCATCGGCCATTGAGCAGGTGCTTACCGTAATGCACCGCTATCCCGATAAAATAGTGCCCCCCGACGTACTTATCGGTATCTTCAAAGCACATTACAACTAATTCACATTGCCCCGTATTCCAACTTCTACTGTTCGTCCGTGTTCGGGGCCGACCAAATCTCGGCAAATAAACGCCATTATGGCAGTATTTTAAAAAAAGAATCGGACAAAAAGACAGCAATTTAGTGTTGGTACAACCTTTGACTATAGCTATTCGAGTTTAATTGATAACAATAACAAAATTGAATAGTCATGAGTATAGTGAAAAGAAATAACCTGATCTTTCCCACATTGATGAACGAAATTTTCAAGCCCGACTGGTTTGGAGGGATTGAAAATTTTACCAACGTCTTTCCCGCTGTGAACATTAGGGAGAATGAGAAAGATTTTGAGCTGGAGTTGGCTGCCCCGGGCAGAAATAAGGAAAATTTCAATATTGAGATCGATCATGAAGTGTTGACCGTTTCATATGAGGTAAAGGAAGTGGAATCCGAGAAGGAAAAAAACTACACAAGAAGGGAGTTTACCTATAGCACCTTTAAAAGGTCGTTCACTTTGCCCGAAACTGTCGATTCGGAACGTATCGATGCCAAATACGTGGACGGTGTCTTGAAATTGACCCTTCCCAAAAAAGAGGAGGCCCTGCCAAAGCCGAAAAGATTGATCGATCTGTCCTAAACAGACATTGGGTTAGGGGTGTCCCGCCCTTCCAAACGGGAATTACATAATGGTTTAGTTGGTTAGTTGGGAAGCGTTCCGGTCGTAATGGCCGGGGCGCTTTTCTTGGTTGAACAAGGACGTCCCCATGATTTTTCAGAGCAGGAAACCTGCCAAATGTTTTGCCCAGGTTTTGGAAAGGGCAGGCCTGGAATCGATCATAGGCTGGAAAATCCGATTCGGAAAAGTTGGTTTGGGCCGGCATAAATTTATCCCAATTGCAGGCAAAAATCACATGGACCGGCACGACCGACAATAATTTCGGGCTGCAACTGCCCGAGTTTCCATAGATCATTTGGTTCGCTTTTCCATATCGCCAAAGGGATCGATAAAAGCAAAAAAACAAGATTGTGGGAAAAAGAGGAGATATGTCATTTCACTCCAAATACAGCCCCATCTTCATGAAAAAGAGGGTGTCTTCAATGACCTATTGTTTTTAGACGCGTCTAAAAACAATAGGTAAAATACTTAACTCCAGAGGATTGAGCCTTATTATATGAAATACAGATTTAGGAATGGGATTTTTACCGGAATTCGCTATAAAGATGGGGATTTTTTGGGAATTTCACTCCTGCTCCTGCAACATTTTTATCTCATCCCGTAATTTGGCGGCCTGCATGAAATCCAAATCCTTGGCCGCTTTTTCCATCGCTTTTCTCTTATCGCGGATCAGTTTTTCGATCTGCTCCTTGGTCAGGTAGTCTATCTCCGGTTCGGCAGCCCGCAGTTCCTCTTTTTTAAAATGATACGTGGAAACCGAGTTCTTTGCAAGGGCGCTGTCCAAACTCTTGTTCAAGGAGGTGGGTGTCATGTTGTTTTCCAAATTATAGGCAATTTGCTTTTCACGCCTCCGGTTGGTCTCATCGATGGTCCGCTGCATGCTTTCCGTGATTTTGTCGGCATACATGATCGCTTTACCATTTAAATGTCGCGCTGCCCTTCCGACCGTTTGGGTCAGCGATCGGTTGCTGCGCAAAAAACCTTCTTTGTCCGCATCCAAGATCGCTACTAGGGAAACTTCCGGAAGGTCCAATCCTTCACGCAGTAAATTCACCCCTATCAATACATCAAAAATGCCCTTTCGAAGATCTTGCATGATCTCCACCCTTTCCAGGGTATCCACATCACTATGGATATACCGACAACGGACATTGATTCGGGTTAGGTACTTTGCCAGTTCCTCGGCCATTCTTTTGGTCAAGGTGGTCACCAAGGTCCGCTCGTCCTTTTCCACCCGAAGTTGGATTTCTTCCACAAGATCATCGATTTGGTTCAAACTGGGCCGAACCTCAATACTGGGATCCAGAAGTCCCGTGGGGCGAATGACCTGCTCCGCAAACACCCCTTCACTCAATTTGAGCTCATAATCGGCAGGGGTGGCACTAACGTACACCACCTGGTTTTGCAGGGCCTCAAACTCTTCAAACTTTAAAGGACGATTGTCCATTGCAGCGGGAAGCCGGAAACCATAATCCACAAGATTTACCTTTCTGGAACGGTCTCCGCCATACATCGCATGGACCTGGGGAATGGTCACATGACTTTCATCGATCACCATTAAATAATCGCTTGGAAAGTAGTCCAGTAAGCAGAACGGCCTTGTTCCGGGGTCTCTGCCGTCCAAATACCTGGAATAGTTTTCAATACCCGAGCAATAGCCCAGTTCCCTGATCATTTCTAGGTCAAAACTGGTCCTTTCCTCTAGGCGCTTGGCTTCCAAGGGCTTGCCTATTTCCTTAAAATAGTCAACTTGTTTTACCAGATCGTCCTGTATTTGGTGGATGGCATTCTGAAGCACGTCCTGGGAGGTCACGAACATATTGGCCGGATAAATATTCAGGTTTTCATAAATTTCCAGCACCTTGTTGTTAAAAGGATCAAAGGCTTCGATCTCCTCGATCTCGTCACCAAAAAAATGTATGCGAAAGGCATGGTCGGCATAACTTGGAAAGACATCCACAACATCTCCCTTAACCCTGAAATTCCCGTTTCTAAAATCCGCCGTGGTCCTGGAGTAAAGCCCTTGGACCAGTTGGTGCAGAAATTTGGTCCGGGCAATGACCTGGTCTTTCTGGATTTTGATCACGTTTTTCTCGAATTCCACGGGATTTCCGATGCCATAGAGGCAGGAAACCGAAGCGACGACCAAAACATCGCGCCTACCGGAAAGTAGGGAAGAGGTCGCGCTCAATCGCAGCTTTTCGATGTCCTCGTTGATCGAAAGATCCTTTTCTATGTAAAGGCCAGTAGTGGGTATAAATGCTTCCGGTTGGTAATAATCATAGTAGGAAACGAAATATTCCACCGCATTTTCAGGAAAAAACTGTTTGAACTCCGAGTATAGCTGTGCGGCCAATGTTTTGTTGTGTGCCAGTACCAATGTTGGCCGTTGTACACTTTCGATGACATTGGCGACCGTAAACGTTTTTCCCGATCCCGTTACCCCCAAGAGGGTTTGGTAGCGTTCCCCGCCTTCCAGGCCTTCAACCAGTTGCCCTATGGCCTGTGGTTGATCCCCAGTAGGGCTAAAATCCGATACAACCTTGAATTTCATGTCCGTATTTCCTAATTGTTACCGTTCGATTTTCTTTGGCCAAAAATACAAAAAGGTACCTGGTTTCATTCCAATTGTCATGGATAATTCGTGTCGTCCGGACCAATTTTCACGAAGCGGTCAAAAACCGTTTTTCAAACGGATTTCCCTTCCATAGGCAGAACGAACGGACCTTACCGTTCGAATGATAGGCAAACCTTTCCAGGCATCGCGTCCATCGGGAAAGGGGTGAAATCGAAAAAATGACCGGAATGGTCTACGGGCAGATCCACGGAGCTCGATGGCAAAGCTGGGAATGGGGCAAAGGGGTTGTCGCATTCGGTAAAACCTTGTTCGATAAATCGTTTTCGCCCGTGAACGAAGAGTAGCCACCCCAATTCCCGAATACAATCCCGGATATCAGAAAAGAAAAGTCCAATACGCAGGGTCGAATACTACCAAGGGCGTAATGGCCCCTTATCTCTTTAAGGTAAAATGCCCCTTTATTTCCGGCTTGGTGAAGGAGACCGCTTTAAACCAATAATCCGACGAGGGCAGGGGTTTTCCTTGGAAATTTCCATCCCAACCGACGGATTCCGGATCAATTTGTCCGACCAGGCCGCCCAAACGATCAAAAACGAATATGGTCTTCAAATCCATTTCAACGTCGTCGATAGGGGGTACCAACTGCCAAAAATCATTCACACCATCCCCATTCGGACTAAAAAATTTTGGAAAGTCCCACACGTTCAAATTTCGTTGGGTCATCCGCTCTGCGGCTCCACAGCCATTTTTTTCCCTTACATAAGCGGTATGCATCCCCTCCCCAACATTGTAAAAAACAGGCTCGGGCCGGAAAGGTCCCTCGGCATTGTCCAAGGCGAACTCAAAGTCCCCGTTCCCTTCCACATAAACGGTTATTTCGACACCAGCGGGCCTCCTCAAACGTTCAATACGATCGATCACAGGGGGCTCAAAGACCAGCACGGTGAACAATTTGGAATCGGAACATTCCAAGATGCGCGTATCCCGTGTGATATAGTTATAAGCCTCCAACCTATATCTTCCCGCGGCCGTTATCACGGCATCCCGGGTTTCCGAAAGGAGTGTTTCGGAATTGGATCCAGAATCCACCCTAAACCATCGAAATCCGTCGGCCAAAGCATTGGTAGAGATCATATGGGGCAGTTCATCAATACAAAGGCGCACTTGATCCGGCAACTCGATAACCGGTTTGAGCGAGACGATCTGTCCGGTCTGCTCGTCTAGGACTTCGCAATCGAAGGGTGCCGGCCCCGTGATGAAAAATTCCTCCATACAGGTAGCGGAATCCCCATTTTCGTTTGAAGTGGTGATACGAACAAATATTTTCGTGTCCTGGGGCAGGTCTGAAGGGGGTTCATAGGACAGTACGTTCCCTACATCTAAATTATCCAGGATGTCCACCCCACCGGGGACCGTCCCCATGGACAGCCGGTAACCCGTGGCTGTTTCGGCATAGGCCCAGATGATGTCGGAAACAATGGTCACATTGCTTGCGTTGTTGTCGGGTGCCACCAAAATGGTGCAGGGTGGGGGAGTGGTCACATCCACCGTGGTAAAGGACACTCCGCCGCATTCCACGGGCCGCTGATCCAATGGGATGAGGGTCAAGCTAACATATATCCGGGTGTTTTCGGGCAAGCCCACAGGAGCCGTATAGGAATTTACCAGTCCAAGGGAGCGCCTGTTCAGAATGTCCGTCCCTCCAGGTGTGGTCCCCAAGGAAATGATATAGCTGGTAATATCACTTACTTCCGGCCAGGTTATCGTGGCACCCACAGGAACGTCCACTGCACCTTCAAGGGGATAGCTAATGGTAGGGCATTGCTGTCCAACGACGCTGTGTCCCAGCCAAATCATTAGCCCGAACAGCGACCTTTTCATGAATGTCCCGAGAGGGTGGTATGTAGTGATCATATCCTATCGCTTAAGAGTGAAATGCCCTCGAATTTCCCTGCTGTTGAAAGAGATGGCCTTGAACCAATAATCCGATGAGGGCAAAGGTTTTCCCTGATAATTTCCGTCCCAACCAACAGATTTGGGGTCTATTTGTTCGACCAAACTACCAAAACTGTTGAAAATATAAATGACCTCGACGTTGATGTCCTTGGTTTCCGGTAGGGGAACAAATTGCCAATAATCGTTGACCCCGTCTCCGTTCGGTGTAAAAAATCGGGGAAAGTTCCTTGCCGATATTTCCTGCCCGACAACGCGTTTCACCACACCACAACCATTCTTGTCCCGAACGAAAATGGTATGTTCCCCCAAGGGCACGTTTTCAAAGACCGGAATGTCTTGGTACGTCCCGCTTTCAGAGTCCAGTGCAAATTCATAGTCCCCATCACCGGTTGTTGTCAATGTAATTTGTTGGCCCTGTGCCCCACGTTCGATCGAGACCGATTCCACGGTTGCCGCTTCGGAGCGCACCACTAAAAATTCTTTGGATTCCGCGCATTCTGTGGTAACCCCAAACTGACTTACATTGTTGTACGCCTCGAGCCGGTACCGGCCCAATTTCGTAATCGGGGCCTCTCTGTTTTCAGAGAGCAAGGTCTCGCTTCCATCCGCATGGATGACATACCAACGGAACCCAGATGCCGGTGTTTCGGTCGTAATTTCAGTGGGCAGATTGTTCGCACATATCCCCAAGCGGTCCGGAAGGTCGATTTTTGGAAAAAAACCACCGCATTCCACTACGGGCGCACCGATCGTGTAGCTTTCCTCGGAACAGGGTGGACTGTCCCCATTCTCATTATAAGGAGTGATTGTAACAAATACCGGTTCGTCAACATTGAGTTCTTGCACCGGCCTATAGGTGAGCACGTTTCCCACATCGAGGTTGTCCGCAATATCGGTAGCCCCAGGGGTTGACCCGATGGATAATCGGTATCCCGTAGCCGTTGGTGCATATTCCCAGGCGATAAGGCCCGCTGCAATCCCGTCCCTATCCGCAGAATCCACCAGCCTTGTACAGCCGGGGGGCGTGGTCACGTCGATGGTCCTAAAGCTTTCGCCCGGACAGATCAACAAGGGCCGGTCCGTGAAAAATATGCTAATGGTCACGTAAATCTGGGTGTCGTCCGGCAACCCCACCGCTGGGGTAAAGGCATTGGTAAGGCCCGCGGAGCGTCGGTTCAGGATGTCGGTTCCCCCCGGGGTCGTTCCCAGGGAAATCAAATAACCCACGATCCCATTCACTTGGGGCCAAGTAATGGTAACATCCACAGGTACATCAATGGCCCCATCGACCGGATTATTGATTCTGGGACATGTTTGGGCGATGGACACTGATCCCCATAAAAAGAAAAATAGATATAGCAGTTTTTTTTGCATCCAATTAAAATCAGACATGACAAGGTACTAAAAGTCTACCGTTTTAGGGTAAAATGTCCTTTTAACTCCACACTTCCCCGGACAACCGCCCTGTACCAATAGTCCGAGGCCGGCAGTAATTTCCCGTTGAAAGTGCCATCCCACCCTTGGGAAGCAGGCGCGATCTGGGTTATAAGATTGCCGAATTTGTCGAAAATATAGATGGTGTCCAAATCAGTTTCAGCTCCCTCCCCTTCAGGGGCAAATTGCCAAAAATCGTTGATATGGTCCCCGTTTGGAGTGAAAAAGCTGGGAAAATCCTCTTGGGTGGGCCCCTCGTTCGCCCTTCCCTCCGTAATACCACAACCGTTTTTGTCCCTAACGTAAACGGTAAAAGAACCTGTGGAAACGTTGTTGAATACGTTTGCGTTTTGATATGGACCCTCCCTATTGTCCAGGGCAAACTCATAAATACCGATGCCTTGCGTCCTAACTATGACCTGGGACCCTCCACTTTGATTTACGATATCAATCGACCTGATAGTGGCAATCTCCGATGTAAATACCTTAAATTCCTTACTTGCGCTGCATTCCACGCTGTTTCCAGACTGCCATATGGTATTGAATGCCTCATACCGGTAGGTGCCTTCTTCCGAAAGGGCGACTTCCGATGTTTCGGATAGAAGGGTTTCGGTCGCATCGTCATTGACCCGGTACCAACGGTAACCGTCGGCCGCCTCGTTGGCAGTTAAGGCGGCAACATTTTCATTTAGGCAGATGTACACTTCGTCGGGAAAATGTATTTCCGGACCTAAAAAAACCATTTCCCCCGTGGTGTCGTCCAAAAAGGGACCACAGCCCTTGGTAGTGGTAAACGAGATCAAATTGCAGCCGATGGCCTCCCCTGCATCATTGAAAGGGACAACGGTCAGGTGGAAGGTCCGATCGGGCAGGAAATCGATCACGGGGGTCGAATTTGTTGCATAGTCCGCGTTGTTCAGAATATTGTTGGTCGATGGAGCCGTACCCAAAGAGACCCTGTACCCGGCCGCTCCTGGGACCGTTTCCCATTCGACGATGGGGGTCAGGGGAACATCGACGGCCCCATCTTGGGGAAATACAATGGCCGTGCAGTTGGGCCTGATGGCCCGGGATTCCGTGGTGAAATTGTATGTTGTACAGGTACCGACGGCCTCCCCGTTCTCATTGTAGGGTACAATGCGCACGAAGATCGGTGTCTCGAAAGGTAGATCGGCCGTGGGTTCATAGGAGGTAATGTTCCCGATATCCACATCGTTCAAAATTTCCCCTCCATTGGAACTTGTGCCCACGGTCAGTCGATATCCTGTCGATTTTGGAGCGTATTCCCAGTCCAAGGAGGAATCCACGTCCACATCCGTCGCCCCATTTGCGGGAAATACTAGGGATGTACAGGCGGGAGGGACTGTCACATCCTCGGTACGGAACGTTTCACCGGGACATTCAATATTGTCCTGATCGAAGAAAAACAAGCTTATCGTTACGTATATGGTCGTATTTTCCGGAAGCCCGAAAGGTGGCGTATAGGAGGCCGAGCTTACCCCGAGCTGGTCTATGAGGTCCGTTCCACCGGGAGTGGTGCCCAAGGATATGAGGTATCCTTGGGTTCCCGCCACTTCATCCCATGAAATGGAAGTGTCCACAGGCACATTTGCCTGCCCATCCAAGGGACTGTTCAGTGTAGGACATACCAATTGGGCATAAGAAAAACTCCCTATGAGAAAAAGGAAAGGATATAGCAGTTTTTTTTGCATCCAATTAAAATCAGACACAACAAGGTACTAAAAGTCTATCGTTTTAGGGCGAAATGTCCCTTAAATTCCATATGCCCAGGAACAACCACCCTGAACCAATAGTCAGAAGCTGGAAGCGGGGTGTTCTTATAGGTCCCGTCCCAACCCGCTCCGTTGGGATCCAGTTGCTTCAACAATTTTCCGTAGCGATCATAAATACTGACCGTGGTGTTTTCCGTTAGATTGGAATCGGATCCAACTTGCCAATAGTCATTGATACTGTCCCCGTTCGGGCTAAAAAATCTAGGATAGCCCAAGACACCCACTTGAACCGTTTGGACACCGCAACCGTTTTTGTCGCGAACGTATACCATCAAAACTCCTGGGGACACGTTTTCGAATATTGGGTCGTTCTGATAGTTCCCATTGTCGAGGCTATATTCGTAAGCCCCGGTGCCCGTGACCTGGATTTCGATCCGCATGCCATTTTGCAGCTCGGAAACGGTAACTCCGGTGATGGTCGCCATTTCCGAGAAAACGACGGTAAACTCCTTGGAATCGGAACATTCAAATATATTGCCACCTTGTTCAATAGTATTGAACGCTTCGTAACGGTACCTGCCCTCCTCTAAAAAATCCACTTCGGCAGCGTTGGAGATCAAAGTTTCCGTTCCGTCATCTTCCAATTTGTACCACCGAAAACCGTCGGCCAGATCGTTAGTGGTAACGGTCCCGGCTATGTCGCCAAGGCAGCGTTTGATCTGGTCCGGGAAATTGATTTCCGGGCTTAGTAGCCGCTGTTCCCCACTAATCGGATCCAAAAATGGCCCACAACCTTCGCTTGTCGAGAACGACTCTTGCAGACAGCCCAAGGCATCGCCATGGGAATTGAAGGGAACAAGGGTGACATGGAACGTACTGTTAGGAGCGAAATTGATCAAAGAGGTGGTGTTGGCACTAAAAGTACCGTCCAATACGTCGTTCGCCATAGGGGAAGTGCCGACAGAGACCCGATACCCTATGGCGTTGGGAACGGCCGCCCATTCCAGGTGGGATGCCAAGGGCACGTTTGTGGCCCCATTGGCGGGACTGGTGAGTGCGGTGCAATTGGGAGCCCCATCTGCCGCCCCGGTGGTAAACTCCTGCACGGAACAGGCTATGACCGGACCTACCGAAAAATACAATGTAATTTTAACATAGATGGTGGTGTTCTCCGGTAGGCCCAGTGGTGGGGTATAAAAAGTGTCCAAACCCATATCCTTCCGATCCACAATATCCCTAAGCCCCAGAGCGGTACCCACCGTTAGAAAATACCCTTGAATACCGGTGGTGGGATTCCAGGATATAGAAGTATTTACGGGCACATTGGAATCCCCCTCCAAGGGCCCGTTGAGGGCAGGACATGTCTGTGCGGTGGTCAAATACCCACATAAAAGCAAAAGGAGCTGGCACAGTTCTTTTTTCATTTGAACAAAAACTCAAATATGAAAAGATACTAAAAGTCTATCGTTTTAGGGCGAAGTGCCCCTTAAATTCCCTGCTTCCCGGCACAACGACCCTGAACCAATAATCCGAAGCCGGAAGGGGGGTGTTGTTGTAGGTACCGTCCCATCCCCGGGAACTGGGGTCCAACTGCACCACTAGTTTTCCATAGCGGTCATAGATGTTGACGGTCGTACTTTCCGTCAGATCGGGATCGATTCCGATGATTTGCCAAAAGTCGTTGATTTCGTCCCCGTTCGGGCTAAAAAACTTGGGATAACCGAGCACACTTACCATTTCCTCCACGATACCGCAGCCATGTTTATCGCGCACATAAACGGTAAGGATGCCGGGGGCCAAATTTTCAAACAAATTACTGTCCTGGTAATTGGCACCGTCCAAACTGTATTCATAATCACCGGCCCCATCTACCTGGATGGCCAAGCTATTGTTGTCCGATGCGTCCCTGATCAGCACTTCGGTGATTATGGCAAGGGTGGAGGGAGATACCACAAAATCGATCGTGGTGGTGCAAAGGGTGGTTCGCCCCATGACCACGTAGGAACCGACCTCCAAGCGGTAACTACCTATCTGATCAATGACCACATTTTGGGTGTTGGATATTTCTTCAGGCTCGTTCCCGGTCCGTGTCCATTGATAAATGTCAAAACCCGGAGGCGCCCCTATGGTCAGGCTCGGATTTTCCGCACAAAGAAAAAATTCGCTGTCCAGGGCAACTTCGGGCAGGGGGAACACCTGTAGTTCCAATTGGTCGACCATCTGGCATTGATTGCCATTTTCCACCCGGAAGTAGACGGTGGTACTGGCGCTGGTAAAGCTCCCGGGAAGGGGATTTTGTTCCAGGGACGCATCTTCCACAGAGGAATAAAAAGCGACCTCCAGGCCAGGGTATCCCTGTTGTTTATAGGTGTCCAGATCAAAAAAACCTTCCAAGACCCCGTCATTGGGGTCGTGGTCACAGGCCAATAGGGGAGCCGGGGGGAAAACGCCTATAGAAGTGGGTTCCACCTGCAATTCCAAAGTCCCGAAACTCACGCAGGTATCCGTTATGATTTTGTAGAACAGGGTCTGGTTGAAGGCCTGTGTGTTCCGATACCCCACGGTGTTTGAAATGGGAATATCGGCATCCCGGAGGGAGGTACTTTCATAAAAGAAGTATTGAAAGGCCCCGACACCGGAAATGGAATGGAACGCCTGGTCCAGATTAAAAGCGGTCATGCCATCGACGGCGTTGCCCGGGTCTACATCGCACTGTACCAATTGCGCGACCGAAGGGATAGGGCTGGAGATCACCTGCAGATTTACGGGTAGGGTAATATAACAGTTGCTGTCCGCGTTCGATCGTATCCGGGTATAGATCGGCACACTGCCCGAATCATAGGTCGCCGTTCCGATAGCGGCGACATCGTTTTGGGCATCTGCTTCGGTAGTGTGCAGGCTTATCGTAAAGTTGGACGGGTTTTCGATAGCCGCCCGAATGTCCTCGGTTATTTGGCTTATTTGGAATGCCTCCGTTCCGTTTCCGTCCTGGTCGCAAGCATTGTAGCGAAAGCGCGCATCGACATAGGTATCCACCTCTATGGCCTGCTCCGATATTTCAAAACAGCCATTGGTATTGGTGGTCTTCACGTAGATGGTGGTAGTGGCCGCATCCAGGGGATACCTAGTGGGGGCCGAAATTTTCCGCCTGCCGTCAAAAGCATCGGCCAGTGAGCGGTAGTACTCGAAAGTAAGGGAAGGGTCCGTCGCGATCTGGGATTCATTTTGGGCGATATCCACCGCGGTTCCCAGGCCGGCCAAACAAACGGTGATCGCATCAGGTTCCCCAAGTATCGCCGGTGGCTCGTAAAAATTGGAGGAGCCTTGCCAGTCCAACCGGAACCCACCACTTCCCTGGGGGCGGTCGACCAAAAGATAATAGGTTTCCCCAGCGGTGACGTTGAGCGGTGCCACAAAACTGTTCCCGTCCGGACCGGGGCCCTCGGAATCCTCGGATTCACCAGCCCTAAGGCCGGTAAGGTTGTTCGATAGGCCTGCCTGCCCCGGATTTGTCGTGGAACAGCGCAAGGGGTCGTTAAAGTTTCCACAGGTAAAATTTGGCCCAAAAATGTAAAAATCGTAATCTACGGAGATCGAAGAACTTTCCGGGCTAAGGGTGAATTCCAAAGTACCGGATTCCGCAATGTTCAATTGCATCCAAAGGCTGTTTACTTCCTCAAAAAAACAAGGGTTCGATTCGTTGTCCAGTTCCTGTGTCCCAAATCCGGAAGCGTTCGAAGAAATGGCACTGTTCCCACAGACCACGATGGCATTGGTACAGTCATTGGCGTTCTGGCCCCAAACCGTAGTGCCCCATAGCAGAACGGACAGCAAGATCCATTTTTTCATTGTCGGGTGTTCTCCCCACAAGATACTATAAATCCCGTTTTTTCAACAAAACGTAGGACAAATAGATAAAAATTGCCGTCCAAGCCATTACAATAACCATTTCGTACCATTCTACGTGGTACTCCAGGCTAAAATCGGCGCCCAGTTGTTTGGCGGCCGACTGTATGACATTGAGCCTGGAAATGGGTTCGTCTATCAAATTGTACATTGATTGTAGCGGAAAGAAGCCCATGACGATGTCGGAAGTGTCGCCCTGCGTGCCAAAGAGCTTGCGCTCACAGATCAAGGTAGCGATGCCCTCGAAAATCTGCCAGATAAAAAGGAAGCCCAACGCAAATGCCGAACGTTTCACCAGCACGCCGAGAAAAAGACAAAACGAAAAAAAACCGGTAAGTTTCAGGAAATAGGCCAGTATAAACTCCAGGTCCGAGAAAATGATCGACAATTCGTTATAGTCCGAGTATATGAGCCCGAGGACCAGGGAAACTATAAAAACAAAGAGGGTAGAGACCGCCGCAAACGCGAGAACGGTCAAAAACTTTGAAAGTACGAACTCTTTTTTGGACAAACCGTCGATAAGGTTCTGTTTGATAGTCCTGTTGCTGTATTCATTGGCCATCATCGAAACGATTACAATTGCCAAAAAAAGCTTCAGCCAGGCCACAAAAAAGGTATTGAAATGCCAGATGTAGGGGAAGTTGAAAATTCCCTGATCGGCCAATTGGAACTGGAAGTCCCCAAAATCGAACTTGATCATGGTCACCATGGCTATGGAAGTGGTGAGAATGAAGTAGGTGAGTATCAGCACCCTACTCGATTTGTTGTTCCAAAGCTTTATGAATTCTATCTCTAATAATCGTAGCATGGCATTCTTAGTTTGCTTGGTTTTTGGTCAGGGTCAAAAATTGTTCTTCGAGGCTTTCCTTTCGTTTTACCAGGTGCGTGAGCACGATTCCTTTTTCAAACAGGGCCCTGTTGAGCTGTTCCGCTTCCATTTCCTCTTTTAGAAATGCGGTAACAAGGTCGTTTTCGATTTTGACCTCCCCAAAACTGGCATTGCCCTCGAGATACTGCACCAACGCTTCGGGCCGGGCCGTCCTCAGTTCGAAGAAGCCATGACTGGCCAACATCCCATCAACGGTACCGGAATACAATTTTTCCCCCTTTCTCAGGATGACCACATGAGTGCACACTTTTTCGACCTCGTCCAATAGGTGCGAGGCCAATAGGATGGTGGTGCCCTGTGAGGCTATTTTTTTAATGATTTCCCTGATTTGGTGGATCCCCTGTGGGTCCAACCCGTTCGTGGGTTCGTCCAATATCAATATTTCGGGATCGTTGAGCAGGGCAGAAGCGATGGCCAGCCGTTGCTTCATGCCCAGGGAATAGGTACGGAACTTACTGTGCTTGCGATCCAAAAGGCCCACCAACTCGAGTTTTTCCTCGATTTTGGCATTGGGCACTTCCTTGATTTTGGAAACCAGGTTCAAATTTTGTACCGCGGTCATATAAGGATAAAAATTGGGCCGCTCGATGATAGCTCCGACCTTTTTGAGCGCATCGTGGGTGGTGGTGTTGCCATCGAACCAGGCGAAATCCCCTGCCGAGCGGTTCACCACGTTCAGAACGATCCCCAGGGTGGTCGATTTCCCGCTGCCGTTCGGACCGAGTATGCCGTAAACGTTTCCTTTTTCAATTGTGAACGAAAGATCTTTCACCGCGGTAAGGGACCCGTATCTTTTGGTCAGTTTATTGACCGTGAGTATTTTTTCCAAAATGGGATTGGTTTTGAAAGGTTGCTGTTAACTTGACGAAGAAACCTTAAATTTGTTACAAATTAAGTGCGAATATGTCCGAGGAAAAATTGATGTCGAGGAAAAAGCCCGCCTATCCGGTGAACCAGAGGCTGGATGCGTACCTGGATCTGTACAACCGCAAAATAGAGATTCCGATATTTTACGAGGACCTGCTGCGTTTTGCGGGCTCGGTCGTGGTGTACGATGCCAATGATGAGGACACCCTCTGGGTACGGGTGTACTATTCCGAATTTGATCGGGAGGAAATCGACAAAAGCCTGAAGAAGGTCTATTCGATCTTGCACTCCGATGGAAGCAACGGCATCAACCAATACCTGAACGTAGATGCCGTCGATTATTGCACCTTCGGGAACTCCAAGCCCTTTCGCATCAAGATCCGGAACATCCTCAACGACAACTTCACCTATTTTTATGTAAAAAAAACGGATGCCTCCAGGGTGTACGGACTGGAACTGGAGCACATGCTCTCGCCCTATAACCTGAATTTTCTAGTGTACAAGGATACCTTGATCGAAGAACATATCGCGGGCATCCCCGGTGATGTCTTTATCAAGGACTTTCTGCCCAAGTGCAACGAGTCCGAAAAAGCACAGTTGGCCAAGGAATTTGTGAAGTTCAATGAACGTTGTATGATCCGCCTGTTGGGCGATATGAGGTCGTACAACTATGTGATCGTGCCCACGCACGACTTTGACCATGTGGTCTATAAGATACGGGCGATCGACTTCGACCAGCAGTGTTATGAGGGGAAGCTAAAGGTGTACCGCCCGCAGTTCTTCAAAGAGAACTATTTGATGGTGGAATTGGTCAGGGGTAAGCTGCAAAGGAATTCGGTGGACCAGTACAAAGTGGAGGAACGGTCTATAGTGGCGAAGAGGATCTTGAGCTCGGGCAATAGGATCAAAAACTTACGGGACATCTGTAAGGAAGATAGTATTTCAAACAGCGGGAACATTGATATGCTCAAAAACCAGATCTACGACCTCACTTTGGACCTCAATTTTAAACAATGTACCAAGATGGGACAGATTTTGGACCTTGCCCTTGATTTTGTAAAGCGCAATTATCAGGATGTCAGCATGAAACAGATCATCGAAAGCAAATTTTAGCTAGGTCGCTTCTCCAAGACCAAAATTCCAAACCATCCAAAGCACGACGTCCTTGTTAGAAAAATACACCAAAGAATTCCGCTATAATACGAAGCTCGCAGTGCCCGTGATCCTGGGCATGCTGGGCCATACCTTTGTCGCCTTTGCGGACAATGTCATGGTGGGGCAACTGGGAACGGCGGAGCTGGCCGCGGTATCCCTGGGGAACAGTTTTGTGTTCATTGCGATGTCACTGGGCATCGGTTTCTCGACGGCCATTACCCCTTTGGTGGCAGAGGCCGACGGCGCGGGCAACCAAGCCAACGGGAAGAGCGCCCTAAAACATGGATTGGTACTGTGCACCTTGTTGGGACTATCGCTCTTTTTGATCATCCTGTTGTGCAAACCGCTAATGTACATGATGAAACAGCCGCCCGAGGTGGTCGAGCTTGCCATGCCCTATCTGGACCTGGTCGCCTTCTCTTTGGTACCCCTTATTGTTTTTCAGGCCTTCAAGCAATTTTCGGAGGGTCTGTCGCAGACCAAGTACCCCATGTACGCCACCGTAATAGCGAACGTGGTAAATGTGGTATTGAACTATTTATTGATCTTCGGTTCATTCGGATTCCCCAAAATGGGAATTGTCGGGGCGGCCGTGGGTACCTTGGTGTCCCGGGCGATCATGGTGGCCTACATCTGGTATTTGCTCAAAAGCAAAAAGAAGTTCCATGACTATGTGACGGGCTTTAACTTTAGGAAGATCGAAAAAAAGGTGATGGGAAAGATCATAGGGCTGGGATTTCCATCGGCCCTGCAAATGTTTTTTGAGGTAGCGATCTTCACCGCTGCCATTTGGCTGAGCGGGGTACTGGGAAAAAATGCCCAGGCCGCCAATCAGATCGCCCTCAATTTGAGCAGTATGACCTTTATGTTCGGAATGGGACTTGGGGTGGCGGCCATGATCCGGGTGGGCAATCAAAAGGGACTTCGCAACTTTCCCGGACTGCGGCGCATCGCACAGTCTATTTTTCTGTTGACCCTCCTGATCGAAGTCCTGTTCGCAGCTCTTTTTCTATTGGGACGGAACTGGTTTCCAACCCTGTATTTGGACGTGAACGATCTGGCCAATTTGACCGACAATACCGAAGTGATCGTGCTCTCTGCCCAATTGCTGCTGGTGGCCGCCTTCTTTCAGATTTCCGATGGCATCCAGGTGGTGGTACTGGGGGCCTTGAGGGGATTACAGGATGTAAGGATACCGACACTGATCACCTTTATCGCCTATTGGCTGATCGGCTTCCCCATTTGCTACTATTTGGGATTGCACACCGAACTCAAAAGTACCGGAATTTGGATCGGACTTTTGACCGGGCTCACTGCATCGGCCATTATGTTGTATATTCGATTTAATTATTTGACCAAAAGATTGATCGATAACTAGATTTTTTGGACATCCCAGGGCCATCAAGGACCCATTGTTTAACCGCTACCCATACTATGATGGAATTACCAAAGTTTTTGCTCGGAGATAATACGGATTACCCTAGGGCGATATTCGTTGTTCATACCGAATACCCGCGTTTTATCATTAACCTGGAAAATGATGGGGTCGAGTGGTTCGAAGATTTTGGTCCGGAAGACGAAAAGGAACTGGAGGCCGAAGCCGAAAATTTAATCCAATTGGCCACTGAGTTTTACGATCGGGAAGTGTCCCGCTATGAAGATTGAACCTTATGCTGGAAAGTCTGATAGAATTCGACAAGGAACTGTTCCTTTTTCTCAACAATTTGGGAACCCCGACATGGGACGGCTTTTGGATGTTCTTGACCAACAAATTCAGTGCCATTCCGTTGTATGTCCTGCTTCTCTTCCTGTCGTACCGGGTATTCGGGCCCAGGAAGGTGCTACTGCTTCTGGTGGCCGTTGCCCTGCTGATTACGGTGACGAACGGACTTGCCGATTTCCTCAAGTACGGGGTACAGCGGCTACGGCCCTGTTTTGACGCCGATTTGGAAGGGGCGGTACGTTTGGTAAAGGATTCCTGTGGGGGCAGGTTCAGCTATTTCTCGGCCCACGCGGCCAATTCAATGGCGGTTGCTTTTTTCTTCAGCACCTTGTTGGGTTCAAAATTCAGGTACCTTGGAGTTTTGCTATTGTTCTGGGCATTAATGGTGGGATATAGCAGGATTTATATCGGGGTACATTTTCCTTTGGATGTGGTTTCGGGTCTTGGGATAGGCCTGTTTTTCGGATGGGTGTTTGCAAAGTTGTATATATTTGCACTACACAAATACCCCTTATGATATCCAATATCAGGTATTGGTTTTTAATGCTTCTGGTCCTACTGGTGTACGTTGCCGGAATGTTCGTCACCCTTTTCGAGAACGACTCCGCGCAGTTCGCCACCATGGCCATGAGGATGGTCCAGGAAAACGATTTCCTGACCCTGTTCAAGGGCCCTGAAGAATACCTCGACAAGCCCCATATGCACTATTGGCTGGCGGCGCTTTCCTTTAAGGTTTTCGGAATACATGCCTGGGCCTATCGTATTCCCGCTATTTTGGCCACTCTCCTCGGGGCCTACAGCTGTTTTGGTTTGGGCAAATTACTTTACAATGCGGATACCGGCCGGTTGGCCGCCCTGATTTTTATGACCGCACAGACCATTGTACTCTCCGTGATCGACGTACGGACCGATGCCGTGCTCACCGGATTTGCCATCCTGGCCATTTGGCAGTTGGCCATCTTTGTCGAAACCAAAAAACTGGGACCCATTCTTCTAGGGGCCTTCGGTGCGGGGATCGCCTTTTCAACGAAAGGGCAGATTGCCCTGGTGGTCATTGGCATACCCCTGCTCTGTCATCTGGCCTATACGCGGAAGTGGAAAGTGCTCCTGAATTGGCAGGTACTCCTGGCCCTGGTCATTTTTGCCCTTGCCATCGCACCGATGTTGTATGCGTATTACCACCAGTTCGATCTGCATCCCGAGAAGATCATTCGCGGTAGGGGGGAACGCAGTGGTATTTTCTTTATTTTTTGGGAACAGAGTTTCGAACGGATGAGCGGGGCGGGCATGGGCAAGAACAGCAGCGACTACTTTTTCTTTTTCCATACGTTCCTTTGGGTGTTTCTTCCCTGGACCATCATCGCCATCGCCGCCATTGTCAGCAGACTAAAGACCTTCTGGAAGTTACGGTTCTCCTACAATCCAAAATACGAGTTCTTGACCCTGGGCGGTATCGTCCTGATTTTTGTGCTCATCAGTTTTGCCCAGTTTAAACTGCCCCACTACCTGAACATTGTCGTTCCATTGTTTTCCGTACTCACCGCATCCTATCTCCATAGTTTGCGCAAGTTTTCCAAACGGAAGCCTATCAAGACCTTGCTGGGCGTCCAGTATTTTATCTTGGGCCTTGTCTTTGTTGCCTCGGCATTGATCTGCTTTTATGTGTTCAAGTTCCATGGCCTGTGGAATTACCTTTGGAAAGTGGCTTTGGTACTGGTTGCCATTTATTACAGCCTAAAACGGGAGGACTACTATTTGAGGATCATTTCGGTATCGGCGATCAGCGCCATCTTTCTGAATGCCATTTTAAACCTACATTTTTATCCTTCCCTGTTGAAATACCAAGCTGGGAGTGAAATGGCCAAAGTGGTCGTGGAAAATGACATACCCGTGGATAAGATCTATAAGATTTCCGAAAGATATACCTGGGCCATGGACTTCTACAATCAAAGGCCGCTTATCATTTCATCGTTGGAGGACATCAGGAACAAAAAGGATATTTGGGTATATGCCACCGATGGGGAACTAAGGGAACTGAACGACCAGGGTTTTGACTGGGACAGGCAGTACACCAAGGACCAGTTCAGGATTACCCGCCTGCAGGCCAAGTTCTTGGAGCCCGCTACCCGAAAGCGGGTAATTGGGAAAATGCACCTGATCCATATATACTAGAAGGGCCCGATCCTGTTTTTTGATGGATAGGCATAGGTTTGTTGGATGTCGTAAGTATGTCGGCCCGGGCCTGGGTACCCGACTTGGACCTTTACCGCCAAAGCGGCAACTTCCCGGGGCACCAAAACATCCTTTATGTTCAAAGCGAACATCCCGGATGTTCAAGAAAAACATCCTGCATGTTTATGAAGAACAGCCTGGATGTTTAAAAAAACTTCCTAAAGGGCTACAACCTACAAGCTCCCATGGCCCATTGCCGATTGTCGACCGTCCGTTGCCGTTTAGTGCCGGGTTAGCCTGAGTTCCGGCTTTTTGAAGTGATAAACGATCCCCGCTAGCGAAACAAGGGCGGTAATGATAAAGAAGACCATGCTGATACCCACGGCCGTGTTCTCGTCCAACCCCAGAAATTCGGCCCCATAGAAAAAAGTGAGCTCACGACTTCCGATGCCCCCTATGGTCAAGGGCAGCACCGAGACGATGGAGGAGAGAAGAAAGATAAAGAGGTACCCCACGGTATCCAGGCCAATGGCCAGGGCCCTAAGAATGAAAAGAACGCTCACGAGTTGCGCCAACTGTACCAGGGCGGAGTATCCGAAAGATCTCCAAAAAATCGGGAACACCTCGTTGAAGAACCTTTTGTTGAGGTACCAAAAAACGACTATGGCCAATACGCCCGACGCCCCGAACAGCAATTTGATGCCGCCCGCATCCGCTTGGCCCAAAAGCATGGCCAAAAGACAGGCGTAGAGAAACAGGAGCAAGAGTCCGCTGAGCCTGTCCAACAACAGTACCGATACCACTTTTTTGGTCTTTACCCCAAAATGCCGCTTGATAAGGTACCCCTTGTACGCATCGCCACCGATGCCCCCGGGTAGGAAAAGATTGTAGAACATCCCTAGGACATATAGTTTCAAATTGCTTTTTTGCGCAAGGTGCACCTGGAGTTGGTGAAAGTAGAGGTTCAAGCGGAAAGCGGCCAAGACTTTTGAAAGCACGAAGAAAAGCAGGGCCATGAACAGATAAAGCGGCCGGGTCTTTTTTAGTGTGCCCAGCACTTGTTCCAGATCGATCTTGGTAAGGATGAAATAGATCAGCGCAGCACTGATACCCAGTTTTAGTGCTGTGATCAGCTGTTTACGACCTGCTGCCACCAACTGTTACTTTTTTTATGCGATAGGGCCTTTTGTTCTGTGATTCGTAGTAGGTTCGGATCAGTAGTTCCATGACGATGCCTATGGTAAACAACTGTATTCCCGCTAAAATGAACATCAGGCCAAATATCAACAGCGGCCGGGTACCGATATCCTGGCCCAGATAAAATTTGAGGAAGAGGAGGTATATGTTGATAAAGACCCCTAATAAGATCATCAAAAACCCAAAAATGCCGAACAGGTGGATGGGCCGTTGAAAATATTTACGGATAAAGAGCAATAACATCATATCCGCCACCACCTTGAAAACCCGTTCCAGGCCGTATTTCGAAACGCCCGAATGCCGAGCATGGTGCTTCACGGGCACTTGCTTGATCTGTGCCCCTTCCAGGTAGGCCAATAGATTGATAAAACGGTGCATTTCCCCATAGAGGTTCAATTCCTTTGCAATATCCTTGGTAAAGACCTTGAGGGCGCAGCCATTGTCCTTGATGTCCAGTTTGGTGACCCGTCGCACCAGGAAATTGGCAATTTTCGAAGGGATCTTTTTAATGATTGAATCCTTCCTCTTCTGCCGGATGCCCGTCACCACGTCAAAATCATCGGCAACGGCATATCGCAGCATCTCGGGGATATCGCTGGGATCGTTCTGTAGGTCCCCGTCCAGGGTGATGATGTATTCCCCACTGGCATAGTCGATTCCCGCGGCAAGCGCCAGACTTTGTCCGTAATTTTTCTTTAGCTCGATGAGGTGTACTTTGCCATCCTTCATGCGCTTTATGGTCTTCCGTGTCGCATCTGTTGAAAAATCATCCACGTACACGATCTCGTATTGATAGCCTTCAAGACTTTCATGAATCTTTTGGGTCAGTGGCACAACGTTGTCCTCCTCGTTGTACAAAGGGATTACAATGGAAAGGAGGTCAGTGGTAATGGGATTCATGGGTCGCTTTCTTAATCCGGCAAAGTTATGGTTTTTATTTAAGTTCCCTTTTTCGGAACTGCAGCAGGGATTCTGCCGCCCTGAAAGGGGAAATCTTATTGTCCACGACCTCTTTGGTGAGTGTTTTCAGCCTGGATCGTATTTTTTTGTCCGTATAAAAATCCAGCTTCAAATGTTCGTCTATGGTCTGTAGCAGCCAGTTTTTGTTCTGGGATTTCCTTTTGCTGGTGAAATCCCCTGTCTTTCTAGCTTGCTCAACATATCTGAAGATCAGGTCTTGTATTTCCAACATCCCCTTGTTTTCCAAGGCAGAGCAGGAAACCACTTTGGGCAGCCATCCATTTTCCTTTGGCGGATAGAGCTGCAGTGCCCTTTTAAAATCGGTCTCGGCACGCCCTACTTTTTTTAGGTTGTCCCCATCGGCCTTGTTGATGGCAATGGCGTCCGCCATTTCAATAATCCCCCGTTTAATGCCCTGTAGTTCATCCCCGGCCCCCGCCAATTTCAACAACAGGAAAAAATCGACCATACTGTGCACGGTGGTCTCGCCCTGCCCGACACCAACGGTCTCCACCAATACCACATCATAACCCGCCGCTTCGCACAGGATTATGGTCTCGCGCGTCTTGCGCGCCACCCCGCCCAACGTAGCTCCGGAAGGGGAGGGGCGGATAAAGGCGTTGGGGTCCCTGGCCAATTCCGACATACGGGTCTTGTCGCCCAAAATACTTCCCTTGTTTTGGGTACTGGTGGGGTCTACCGCCAGAACGGCGACTTTTTTTCCAATGGCGGTAAGGTTTTTGCCCAAGGCTTCTATGAAGGTACTTTTTCCTACCCCGGGCACCCCGGTGATCCCTATGCGTACGGATGACGTCTTTTGGGAAAGGCATTGTTCGATCAAACTGTTGGCGATTTCCCAATGCTCCTTTTTTGAACTTTCCACTAAGGTGATGGCCCTCGCAAGTTCAGGTTTTTGACCAGAAAAAATACCCTTTGCCAACGCTTTGACGGTGGGCAAGGGCTTTTTTTTCCCCCGTATCCTGGAGATATTCCCTGGGTCTGTATGTTTAGGGGAGGCCAATGCTATTGGTTCAGGGGAACGCTCACTTTGGTCTGGTCCCATGACAGGCACAGCTTCAGCTGCCCATCTTCCTCGAAGCTGATCGTGAACTGTTCAACGGGCTGGGCCGTGGTGGTGGCCGGTACGGTCACTTGTACCACATCTTGTTCGGGATCTCGGGTGGTCTCCTTTCCGCCGCTCAACACGGTGACGCCCCAATCGGGAACCTCTTTGTTGAACATGACCTGCCATTCGGAGGCCTCGGGCCTGGTCCACAGGGAATAGGTGCCGGCCGGTAATTTTTTGTCCAAAATGGTCATATCCCCGCCCGTGGTAAAGGTGGTGGGTTCATTGGCCCCGGTCCGCCAAACCACGCCATAGGGGACCAGCTCTCCAAAAATGACCCGCCCCTTTTTGGACGGACTGGAATAATGGACCGATAGATCCATTCCATTTTGCGAGTAGGTCGCTGTTTTTTCCGGACTGTGCTTTTTGGTCTGTTCCTGCATATAGGGCATGCCCACAAAAACGAGCAGCAGCCCGAGCACTACCACCGTTATCAAGGACCATTTTAAAAATTTCATAGTTAAGATTTTAGTATTCCCCTAAGTTAGTAAAACCTTGGCGATAAGAACCGATTTATTTGGGGAATGGCATGCAGGGAGGTTACGCCGGACGACATTTCAAAGACCGATACGGACCCTCCCCAGGTCTACTCGATATCAAAAATAAACTGCGACTTGTTCTCGTATACGGCTCCAGGTTTTAGGACACTGCTCGGAAAATGTGGGAAGTTGGGGGCATCGGGATAGTTCTGGGTCTCAAAACAGATTGCGGGCATATGTGGCGGGATATAGACCACCATCGCGGGCTGGTTGGTCTTTACTTCCATGACAATCCCGGAGCGGCGCGAATGTAACCTTGCAGCCACCTTGCTATTGGAATTGACGACGAAAGGTGTATCCAACAGGGTCTTGCCCAAAGACCTCCCGGTCATGAAATCGTTTTTTGTACCCTCGACCGGGGCCAGCTCGCCTGTGGGCAGTAGCTTGTCATCGGTGACCACCCATTTTGGACAATCCAGTTGCAGTTCCAGGTCCTTGACCGAGGGGGCATCGTCCAACCTAAAATAGGAATGGTTGGTCAGATTTACTACCGTGCTGCGATCCGTAGTGGCCTCATGTACGATATGGAGTATGTTGTTCTGGAGTGTATAGGTCACACTGGCCCTGAGGTTCCCCGGATAGCCTTCCTCCAGGTGCTTGCTGGTATAGGACAACCTTACAAAAGGTTCATCCCCATAGTCGATTTCCTCAAAGGTCCAGTACTTTTTGCCAAAACCTTCCTTACCACCGTGCAGGTGCACCCCGTCTTCGTGAAAGAGCAGATGTGTTTCCCTGTCCAGCTCAAAACCGCCGTTCGATATGCGGCCCGCGTACCTTCCGACACAGGCTCCCAGGAAAAAAGGGTCGTCCAAATATTGTGTCGGACTATCGTACCCGATCACAACGTTCCTGGTATTGCCATGAGCGTCCTTGATCAAAAGTTTCTGTATCAATGCCCCATAATCCAGCACAATAAGCGTAATGAACGGAGTGCTGATCGTAACCTGTTTCAATGCTCGGAGTTTTATTTAGGGTAAAAATACTTGTTTTTTGCAACATCCATTTTTTTTTATCGTCCTTTAGATGACAACAACGACAACCAATTTAGGAAACCGGCCAATGTTTCAGATCGATTTGGTAACGCGATGCAAGCACAACGACCGCAGGGCCCAGTTAAAGCTCTACCGGCAGTACTGTGACGGTATGTTCTGCGTGGCCATGCGCTTTCTGGGGAACGAGGACGATGCGGAAGACGTTCTGCAAGAATCCTTTATCAAAGCCTTTGAAAAGATACATCAGTTCAAGGGCGAGGTCACTTTTGGTGCATGGTTGAAGAAAATTGTGGTCAACCGTAGCCTTGATTTCTTAAAGGCAAAAAAAGAAAAAATGGTGGCTTTGGACGAAACCTATATGCAGATAGCGGAAGACAGTGACTGGAACGTGGACGACGGTGTCACATCAGATCAGGTAAGGAAGGCCATGGCACGGTTACCCGATAAATACGGCCTGGTACTGCAACTTTATCTGGTGGAGGGATATGACCACGATGAGATCTCCGAAATTCTCGGAATTACCGGGAACAATTGTAGAACAAGATTGTTGCGGGGAAAAGGATATTTAAAGGAACTTTTAAAGGAAAAAAGATATGGCACGGGATCTTAGGAAAATGTTCGAGGAAAGTAGGGCAGGGGATGCAAAAAGATATGCCCTGAAGAAAGGTCATGAAGCACGGTTTTTGGAACGACTGAATAAAGAATCCCCGGTTCGGAAAAAGGGCCGGTTCCCCTGGATCAAGATCGCGGCCTCTGTGGCGATAGTATTAACGGTCGGGCTCTATTTTTTCACTGGAAAGTGGGATGCCGTTGGGGAAACCGGACCTACTGTGGTCGATAAGGACCGTGGGCCCGATAGGGCAAACACCCTCTCCCTCGGAGATCTTTCCCCAGATTTAAGAAAGGTCGAGCAGTATTATGTGGCCAATATCAACCTCACCCTGTCCCAATTGGAAGTGTCCGAGGAAAACAAGGCCATGGTCGACGGTTTTATGGAGCAGCTGTCGGGGCTCGACTCGGAATACCAAGAACTGAATACCGAGCTCAATACCATCGGCCCCAATGACCAGACGATCACCGCCCTGATCAAGAACCTACGGTTACGGTTACAGTTGTTGCAGAAATTAAAAACGAAGTTGAACGAACTAAAATCATCAGAAAATGAGCAAGTTGAGACAAATACCATTTAGGACCCTTGTTTTACTGCTGTGCCTCATCGGCACGGCGGTTTATGGGCAAAAACGGTCCAAGACCTTCAAGGAAACCTTCCATGTGACCCCGGAAACGATACTGGACATCAATACGAACAATGTCGATATCGAGTTCGAGACTTGGGACAAGGACCAGATACATATCGAGGCGGTTATCGAATTGGAAGGCGCGACCGAAGAAGAGGCCGAGCGCTATTTTGAAACCGGGGGTGTCGAAATAGTTGGAAACAGCAAAAAGGTAACGGTCTCCACAAGGACCGAAAATTCTTGGGTTTTTGATTATCCCGCTGATGGCCAGCACTTTTTCGGTTCGCACGATTTCACTTTTGATATGCCCCCGGTCTTTTTGGACCCTTCCCTATTTGAGCTCGATTCCCTGTCCGATGCCCTGGTGTTCATGGAAGAGATGCCACCGATGCCCCCAATGCCCATGAAAAACTTTGATTATGATGCCTTTAGAAAGGATGGACAAAAATATTTGAAGAAATGGCAAAAGGAATTTTCCAAAGGCTTTGATGAGGAATATGAAAAGAAAATAGAGGAATGGGGCAAACGCGCCGAAGAACGGTCCAAAGCTATGGAAGAGCGGCGAAAAGAAAGGGAAAAGGCACGGACGGAACTCCTGGAAAAACAAACGATGCTACAGAAAGAAAGGGCCATGAAACTGGCGGAAGCCCAGGAAAAAAGGCTGGAGAAACGTACGGAGGCCCTGGCCAAACGTATTGAAAAAAGGAGCATTATCATCTCCAAAGACGGGGATGGGGCCGACGATTCAAACATCTTCTATTTTTCCAGCGATGGTGAACACAGAAATTACAAGGTCAAAAAGACCATTAAGATCAAAATGCCCAAGGCCAACAAAATTCAGATGAATGTGCGCCATGGCGAGGTGAAATTGGCGGAAAACACCAAAAATCTGGATGCGACCTTGTCCTATTCAAGGTTGCGGGCCTCCACCATTGAGGGGAGGGAAACGACCATTGTGGCCTCCTATTCCCCAGTGAGCGTACAGAAATGGAACTATGGACAGTTACAGGCCGATTATTCCGACCAAGTGAATTTACAGGAAGTGGTGAACTTAAGGTTGAGTGCCACTTCCTCCGATGTTACCATAGAACGCCTGTTGGACAAGGCCTATATCAACAATAGGTTTGGTCCTTTGAAAATAAACCATGTTTCCAAAAATTTTACCGATTTGGATATTTCCCTCCAAAATGCCGAATTGTTGTGCAAGACCCCCGTATCCGCTTTTACCATATATGTGAATGGGACATCGTCCAAGTTTTTGTGCCCTCGGGAATTGCAATTGGATCGGACGGAAAACCAGAATACCATTGTGCACAAGGGGTACCATGTGAACAAAAACAGCGACAAGAGCATTGTGATCAATTCAAAATACAGCGATGTGGTCTTTGATTGATTATTCCTTGAGTATCAAGGTCCCGAACAGGTCGGCATCGATCCACGCTCGATTCTTGTCCTCTCCCGGTATGAACACCGAACCAATAAAATTTTCCCGCTCCATACTTCCATCATTATCGCAATAGGCCAGGGCAAAGCCCATTTTTTTGTTCTTTGCAAGTTGTTTTGGCTTGTTCGCCGTTCCATCCACATAACCGTCACCGTATATGCTAATGGCCATTTCCCAGGTGGTGAGTTGCTCTTCGGTAGTCGACACTGAAATTACATGTCCATTGTACAAGCGGGGCTGTTTATCCGTGGCGATGTCCACGATGTTCCCATCCAGGGCGATATGGTAGGCAAAGGCATTGTGATTGAACTGGTGCAATCCACCGGAGTTGTCCTCGTCCAGAAATACCTCCAGGCAGTCATCGTCCCAATACAGCTTCAAAGGGTCTTTGTTCTTATCGAAGAGCATATCGTCATTGATCTCGACCAATACGTAGAGGGCATTGGCGTCCCAGGTAAGTTTATAGCGTCCGCTGAAGTCTTCGTGGGTATAGGAACCTCCCAACCAGTTCTGGTCGAGGGCGTACCATTCGACATGATTCCAGATGCCTTCATTGGCCTTTCCGTCCAAGGTCGGGGCTTGATCCGTTTTCTGGACTTCAATAATGTGGTGGTCGTCTTTTTTGATGGCCTCGTTGCACGAAAACAACAAGACACAGCAATACAGCATCGCGGTCTTTTTCATGGGTGATAAGTCTTGGGGTCGACATTTATTCCAATAAAGATAGTAATTTCTTACATCAACCGGGGTACCGCCTGAAAGAGCGGAGTTACAGCAGCATGTTCTTGTCCCACATCACAATTTGGTCCTGGTACATGGCATCGAGGCCCATTTGAACACAAATGGCCGCTTTGGCCCCGGAAAGAACATCTGAGATCGGGCGTGTACCGTTCCCAACGCTTTCCTTGAAATCCATCAGGGCTTGCTTGCTGGGGTCCGCGTGGTCCACTTCTATCGGTATTCCTTTTCCCTGCTCCCATTTCACGGTGGCACCGGCAACGCCATCAACCGTCCCGATTTCCTTTTTATCCCTGCCTTCCGGATAGAACCATGCCTTTAGGTAGTCCAATATAATGGTGCCCTTGTCGCCCATTATCTTGATCTTGTAATCGTCCATGGCATTGCTGGTCAAGCAAGTGAATTTGGCCTTTACCCCATTGGGATAACTATAGATCAAGTGGATGTTGTCGTAGGTTTCCCTTCCGTCCTTCCAATAATCGATTCCGCCCATGCCCATTACCTTTTCGGGGACCGCCCCTGTTACCCAGTTCACAAAATCGATTTGGTGCGAACAAAGTTCGGCGAGAAGGCCCCCGGAAAATTCACGGTACATCCGCCAATTTATAAGACGTTCCAATTCAGGTCGGGGCACGGGCCGGCGCCAATCACCATTCCGGTTCCACTGGCATTCAAAAGCCGCGATCTTGCCCACTTTTCCGCTCTTGATCAAATCGACCACGTGGGTATACAGGCGGGAACTATGGTACTGGTGGCCGGTCTGAAAAGTCCTGTCCGACTTCTTGGCCCGATCCAGCAACTGCCGGATTCCATCGAAGCCTTTGGCCATGGTCTTCTCGCAGTACACGTGTTTCCCGGCATCCAGGGCGTCCATGGCGATCTTGGAATGGGTATTCAAAGGGGTGGACACCAAAACGGCGTCCAATTCCGGATTTTCCAATAATTTCCTGTAATCTTTATATCCGTGCGCCTTTCCATCCACCTTTCCAAGCGCCTTTTCCAATCGGAATGGAAGAACATCGCAGCAGGCCGCTACCTCGAAATTCCCTATCTGGTTGATGGACGGAATCAGCCCGCTCCCGCGGTCACCCGTCCCGATTATCCCTATTCGCAGGGTATCGTTGGGGCTTTGACGAAAAACCTTGCCGATCGCAGTTGTGGAAGTACCCATGGCGGCGGTGGCCATACTACTCTTTATTACAAATTCCCTTCGTTTCATGCATCCGTTTTTTCAACCTGGCCCGTTGCGATTCAAATAGTGCCACGATCTTCCTATAGTTTGGGTTCCCATCCCTTTGCATACTCCCTTTTCCAGCTTTTCATTGCATTTTCATTGTTCAAAACCTTTCCGGTCGCTGGATCCACTTTTAACATCGTTCCCGCATCCTGTGCCATATTGCCCAAGTGACAGAGCATGGTGGAGATACTGGCATCGTTGATATCGGCATGGAGGCTGTTGTCTTTACGGATGGCATTGAAGAAATTGCCCACATGGTTTACGTCCAGCCCACCTTCACCCCGGGTGTTGGTGGTGGCACTGGCCGATTTTTCAAACTGGAATTTTACCGGATTCCCCTGTAGGTCGTATAACTTGTAGAAGTTCCGGTCCAATTGGATGGACCCCTTACTTCCGTAAATGGTTATTCCCCTTCCCGGTCTTTCGGGTTTCATGATTCCCCTGCTGTGCCCCGTCCAGGTGATAAATTTATCATTGGCAAATTGATAGGTGACCTGTTGGTTGTCGACAAATTCCCAATCATCGTCATAGGTGTATTTGCCTCCGAACGAAGTGACGCTTTCGGGAAGGTCGACCCCAAGTGCCCATCGGCAAATATCAATTTCGTGGGTACCGTTGTTGTGGATCTCGCCCGTTCCCCAATTCCGGAACCAGTGCCAATTGTACGGATGCACATTATCTTTGTAGTCTTTTCTGATTGCCGGGCCCTGCCACATCTCCCAATCCAGGGTCTTGGGCACATCGATGGTTTTTCCAATACCTATGGAACCCCGGTTGTTCGAGTAATAGGCCTCTCCTTTGTACACTTCCCCAATAACACCGTTGCGGATGTCGTTGATCGCCATAATGGACGTTTCCGCGGAACGCTGCTGGTTGCCCATCTGTACCTTTTTTCCATATTTCTTCTGCGCCGCGACCAAAAGCTCATTTTCATGCGCATTATGGCTGCAGGGCTTCTCCACATATACATGCTTTCCGGCCTGGAGGGCCATTATGGCCATGGGTGCGTGCCAGTGCTCCGGGGTGGCGATAAAAACGGCATCGACGGCCTTATCCTCCAATATCTTACGGAAATCCTTTTCCACCTTGGGCACATAGCCTATATTTTTTTCGCACCAGACATTGTGCGCTTCGATAATGGTATCGTCCACATCGCAATTGTACAGTACTTGGGCATTGGGGTCGGCGTGGATGGCCTTAACATGGGCCTTCGCCCGACTGCGCACACCGATAACAGCGCAGTTGATACGATCGTTCGCACCCAGAACGGCGGCATAGCCCATTTGGGGAAGAACCAATCCGCCAAAGCCAATGGCAGCAGTTCCGGCAGTGGTTTTTTTGATAAAATTTCGTCTTGTGGTCATGGATGTTTTTTTAGTAAGGTCCAAGTTTTGATTCGAATTGAAAAACCCTTCCTATTTGTGGAAAGGGAATCAATCTATAGCCATTAAAATTACAAATAAAAAAGCGACCTTTTTAGGGCCGCTTTGTTATAATTGGTCGAAATGCTCGGAACCGCTAGTGCGCTTCTTCCTTTAAATATTCCTGAAAGTTCTTTTTGAAACGGTTCAGGCGCGGAATCGAAACGTTGGTAATGTATGAATTATTGGGATGTTTTTTTTCATAATCCTGATGATAGTCCTCGGCATCATAAAACTTGGTAAAAGCAGTGACCTCCGTAGTTATCGGGGCCCCATTGTAAACATTTTGATCTTTGAGCGCACTGATGTAGGCTTCGATAATCTTCTTTTCCCCTGCATTCTTATAAAAAGCCACCGACCGGTACTGCGGGCCCCGATCAGGGCCCTGCCGGTTCAGGGTAGTGGGGTCGTGCGAACCAAAAAACACCTGTACCAAAGCAGTGAACGAAATTACCTTTGGATCATAGTATACTTCAACCGCTTCAGCATGACTGGTAAGGCCGCGGCCCACTTGTTCATAGGTTGGGTTTTTCTCCGTTCCGCCCGCATAGCCCGAAATGACCTCCTTTACACCTTTAACACTCTCAAAAATGGCCTCAACACACCAAAAACAACCGCTGGCGAAATAGGCCGTTTCGTATTTACCCAGGTCTTGATCCGTCAATTGGGGGACCTCCGAAGGGGTCGGGACCTCCATTTCAGCTGTGGTGGCCTTCCTGTTTTCCTTGGCATGGGATTGGCAACCGCCCATTATCAAAAGAATAGTGGCCCATATTGAAAATCTGATACGCTTCATGTTCTTTCTTTTTCTCATTGGTAGTCTAAGATACGAACAACTTACAGGAAGGGGGTTAAAAAGTGTTAAGAAGGGCATCAACGAAAGGTTTCCGGGTATAAAGCAAACCCAATCGATGTGCGCCAACTTTATCGCAATTTCGGTTCGATGGAACAATGTCTGAAGTATTCAGTTTGAATCCTGCACACGTATCGTATAGGTTCCTATGACTGGATGTCCTTCGTCGGTCATGCCCTCGACCTTGACCAGATAGTTTCCTGGGCTGTCCCCGGTATAAAAGTCGACCGACGATTTTCCATTGATGGTCTTGATATCGGGTTTCCAAAATAAAGTCGTCCGGTGGTCGGGTCTGGCGTGCCCTTCCTCGGGTGCGGCATAGTTCGGGGTATAAAACTCACGTGCCTTATAAAAACCGGGAACCTGGGCAGTAGTAATGCCCGGAATGCGTTCGGGAATGGCCGCGGTGCTCCGGAGTCCCCTTCTGGTATACACTAAAATAGCGCCCCCGGATCCCTGGATTCCAAACAAGGAGGCATCGCTTGTATTGGGTCGAATAACGTCGATGAACAGTACCTCGGTGGCCCTCATCGCCTGAATAGCTGAGAATGAAGCGAGATTACCATCCATAAACACCAAGGGACCGGAGGACAAACTGTAACTAATGATAGGCCCTAGTCTGACTCCCTGGTTTGGATATACCCCTGAAACACGGGTCCCGGGCAGCCGGGACAAGAGGTCTAAGGCGCTCAGGCCCTCCATGCCGATTACGGAGTCCGCAATGACACGACTTGCATTAAAGGGTCGAAAGGGAGTAAAAGAGTCCAGTTCTTCCCGTACCCGTTTGGCCTTCGTTTTTTTATCCGCAATAACGGTGACCTCCTTCAACCGGGTAATGTTATCACCGTACTTAAAATCGGCCGTTTTTTTGGAACGGACCTGCTCCCGGTACTCTTGGTCGACGGCAAGGGTCTGTGTTCCTGTTTTTTTTCTTCCCACAGTAGTTTCGGGGATATAGGGCCATGGATCGTCAAGATAAATGGCGATGCTCTTTTGCCTACGAATCCTTTTTTTTGTGGTGTCGACAGATTGTACGATGGCATTGATGCTGTCGGTGAAGAGAAAGGGGCCGAATTCGAATCTGCCCTGCCCATCGGTAGGGCGCTTTTCATCAAAAAGCCTTGGTTTGAGGATGCTCAAGGTGGTCAGGGTATTTTTGGTTTGGCGCTTGTCATAGAGGGCGGTTGTCCTTCCGCTGATCATAATCCCCTTTTCCGGGAGGTGTTCCAGGGGCTTGTCCGCTTTTTTATCCAGGATATCCTTCCATACGAACCTGCGCCACCCATGGGTGAGCATCAGCGCGTCCAATAACGCTTTTCTGTCAGCCGAATCCTCGGCAAAGAAAAAGCCCGGATCTTGGACCGTGGCCCCCAGATCGGAGTCTAAGAGCAACCAACTTTTAATATCCATGCCCCGGTCGTTGAATGCCGAACCCGTATTTTCCCGCACTATCCCCATAGAAAAGTCACCTTCCATCGGGAAACCATCGGAGCCGATAACGGAAAGGTCCAACGATACTTTCTCCCGCGGTCCATAACCGTCCGCGTCCGTTTTGAAGTGCATGGCCACCTCGTTTTTTGGATTGTCGATGAAAACGAGCCTTTCGCCGACGGGGTCCCCGTCGGGGCCAAAGAGGGTGAAATGGGCCACGCCATCAGCGAGGTCCGTGGTCGGCAACTTGATCGCATAGGAACCCTGGTCGCTCTTTTTGCCCATACGTTGAAGAATGGTCTTGCCCCTGAGGTGCCCTATCAGTACGGTACCTTCGAGTCCGGTTTCCATAGTGCTGGCCAGTTGCACCAGCACATGTTCGCCCCTGTTTTTGATACTGAGCACATAACCCTTTTCCAAAGGCTCGGGCAAGTTGAACCTGTACTCTGTTCCTTCCAGATCGATACTGGCGAAGTACTGCTTGTTCCGTTTGGGCCGGAAGTTGATCATGCCCAGGCCAAAATCGGCGCTTTGAAAGTCGGATACTACGGTGCCGTTGGCCTCTTTTATACTGCCCTTCAAGGCCAGACCTTCACCGTTTGCCGCGGTGACCTCCAATCCCATGATACTGGTAAGTCCGTTGACGAGGTCACCGGCCTCGGGAAAGAAACGGACCTTGGGCCGCTGTATTTCGGAAACCGATCTTTCTTCCGGATCCTGAATATTTTCATCCCACCGGATTCCTTTTTCCACGAGAACGGACGTTTGGTTGGGGTTGACCGATTGGAACCAAATCGGAACCTTTTTTTCGAAGACCACAGGTTCCTTTTCGTTCAACATGTATTTGGTGTAGGACCGCAAAAAATAATCGCCCGCTTCCATATCAGGGGCAATCTGGATGTCGGCCCATGCACCAAGTTCGTTCACATACAGCTTGCGCTGTGCGACCACCTTGTCTTTTTCGTCCACCAATTCGACATAGACCACCTTGCTTTTGGTGCTGGGGCGGTGTGAGACCCCATCCACAATATAGGTCTTGAACCAGATGGTGTCCCCGTTGCTGTAAAAATCCTTGTCGGTATGGAGGTAAGTTTTTTCCGGAGCCTCCAGATCGGAATAGATCGTTAGTTTGTCCAGGATGTTCTGCAGCAGTTTATCGCGCTGTTCCGGAACGATGAACGAGAAGAGGATGAACACTAGGACAACGGAAAAGACAAGGGGTCGACGGAAAGCTATTTTCATATCGGCGAATTAAATGGATCACAACTTAAATTTACATCTTTTGTACGAAAAAATACCAAAAAACACTTTGGATATAACGCATGGGGAAAAAGGTGTCCCAGGAATATCTATCTGATGCCCACTCGTATTTTGTCGCATGGTTTTTTACCCTAGTTTTACCGCGATGAAACCGATGACCGAAATATTGCTGTCTTTTTCCTCAAGGACGTTACCCATTTTGGATACCGCTATCTCCTTGGATCGCTATGTTCCCATCGATCTGTCCACTACAAATGATGCCCTGGATCATTTTGCGGTTACCGATCCCGACGATTGTCAAGCGTATATCGATAGGGTATTACGGACCGGCAACGGTCAGGTGGCCTTTGGGGGCTATTTGGAAAGACGCAATATCTATGCCGACAAAGTAGGATTCAAGGATTCCGGGGCCTCCCCTCGGAACATTCATTTGGGCGTTGATTTTTGGGCCCCAGCCGGTACCGAAGTGCTTGTTCCCCTCGCCGGAAGGGTACATAGTTTTCAAAACAATACCACTATCGGGGACTATGGCCCCACCATAGTATTGGAACATGAACTGGAGGGTATACGGTTTTGTTCCCTATACGGGCATTTGTCAGTGGCATCGTTGGATGAACTTTACATAGGCAAGGAATTTGGCCAAAATCAAGTGCTCGCCACCTTGGGAACGTCGGATATCAACGTACACTATGCCCCACACCTCCATTTTCAGCTTATTCTCGATATGGAAGGTAAAAAAGGGGATTACCCAGGGGTCTGTACCCATGAAATGCTTGATTTTTATTGCAAAAACTGTCCAGATCCCAATTTTTTGTTGAAATTATAGCGGTCCGTTCCCGATAAAGGGCATCGGATTTTCGGTAAAGTGTTTTGGGTGCCGAATCCGTTCACCGAAGCTTTTTTGCACTTTAACCGAAGTTTTGCCGATTACCGAAAATAGGGGGGTCTTGAACGATTCACCACCCCTTGGAGTGCACTTGCGGAAGTTATTATTATAACAAAACGCAAGTCATGAAAACCATCGCAACTTTAATCTTTGTTCTTTTTATCGGAGTGGCCGCCCAGGCCCAGGACGCCAAGTCCGAAGTAAAGGTTGCGACCATTGAAATGGGCATCGTGACAACTACCGCCCAAGAGGTTTCCTTGGAAAGCACCATCGAAGTGGCCCGTTTGTACAAGCGCAAGAATTCCAAGATCAAAAAAGCACTTGCCTTTACCACCAAGCGGAACAGGGCCAAGATGGCCTAAGACAATGACTATTGATATCGTTTGGGAATACCGGAGATTTCCCTTAGATACAGATCCTTGTAGAATACCTCCGCACCTTCCGACTGAAGAATGATCTTTCCGGAATCAAGGGGTGTTTTATCGGTCATCTTTCTGGAGTTGAAAAGGCGCATCACCTCCTTTCCATTCACGATATGGATGCTGGAATCCCCATAGGTTATGAGTTCTACCTCGTTCCATTCGCCATGCGGTTTTTCCGCGTCCAGTGCCTTAAAGACCCTTCTTTTGGCCAAACTGTCCGCTGTGGCCGTGGGCAGAATTTCCGCAAAGTAGTACGTGCGCAGGTCACCATCTTCCCGATAGATGTAATAGGTATCGTCCTTGGGTACACTGGGGACATCAATTTCAACATCCCCGACCGGCCAATAGTCGCCCATGTCCCCCTGCTGAATTTGAAGTTCTTGAGACCCCATCCAGTTATAAGCAGACCCCGGTGCGCCAAATCCATGGTAGAGCAAACCACTGTCCCGAGGACCCTTTTCCCGAGGGGCATGCATGTCTTCTCCCCATTTCACCTTAAGTTTCAGATGGTAGTTCTTATAGGCCTTTTCCGTGTAGATCATGCCCCAGGCCACTCCGGAGATTCTGATGGCATTGCCAGTTTCGGTGCCAACTACCTTAATAACCTCCAAGGGGTCGTTATCGATCCCAAATGGACTCACTGTATTTCCCAAACTGTCCGTCAGCGTATTGTATGGGGTTCCCAAATAGGTGTGCCACCCGGTAAGGTCCTGGCCGTTCCAAAGGGAGGTCCAGGTCGTCTCGACTTTGTTTTTCTTGCCTTGCTGACAGGAGACCAACAGAATACCTAGCAGAACGGTTAGGGCGTATTTCATTTGGGATGTTTGAATTACCCTTCAAGATACCACAATTATTTATTCGGAGACCACTTCCCGTAGCACTTCCCATACGTTGGCGGCAACAATTTTTTGTCCTTCTACAGTAGGATGGATGCCATCGGCTTGGTTGAGGTCGGGAATACCGGCGACACCGTTGAGCAAAAAGGGAATCAGTCGGGCCCCATTTTTTTCGGCCAGATCGGGAAAAATACTTTTGAATTCCGTTGTATAGGCCTCGCCCATATTGGGTGGAATTTGCATCCCTGCCAAAATTATCTCGGTATCGGGGTTTTTGGTCCGCACAGCATCGATGATGGCCTGAAGGTTTGCCCTTGTTTCGGTCAAGGGGATGCCCCGAAGCCCGTCATTGGCCCCCAGTTCCAGAACAAATACATCGATTTTCTGGTTCAGCACCCAATCCAATCGGTTTTTGCCACCGGCGGTCGTCTCCCCGCTCAGTCCTGAATTTACCACAGTGTAGTTGAGCTTCAGCGAATCGATCATGACCTGGATCAACGCGGGAAAGGCGTCTTCGGTATCCAGACCGTACCCAGCGGTAAGGCTGTTCCCATAGAAGACCACTACCTTGGTATCTTTGGCGATTTTGTCTTCTTTGGCAGATTGGGTCCTCTGCTGGGGCCGATCGACCGCCTTCTTATTGGAAGTTTCGCCACAGGCGATCAATAGGGTAAATCCCAAAAAATAACAAAGTTTTAAGAGGATGCGCATGGTGCAAGGGTCTAAAAATCAAATACATTTCCTTATTTTGCCTTCTTAGTGCAAGGACATTTCAAAATCAATTGAATGACAAAGATATTAAACGTTCAGAATCTGGGGAAGACCTATACAAGCGGCTCTAAAAAGCTTAGGGTACTGGATTCCATTTCCTTTGAAGTGGAAAAGGGGTCTACCTTCGCCATCGTAGGGCCTTCAGGAAGTGGAAAAACCACTTTGTTAGGACTTTGTGCGGGCTTGGACCAGCCGGACACGGGGAGGGTAAGCCTGTGCGGAACGGATATCAATTCTTTGAATGAAGACGAACGGGCCTTGTTACGGAACAGGGAGGTAGGTTTTATTTTTCAGAATTTCCAGCTCCTACCCACCCTCACTGCGTTGGAAAACGTAGTGGTTCCCTTAGAGCTCCAAGGCGTGAAAAATGCGAGCAAAACGGGAATGGAACTGTTGGAGAAGGTAGGGCTTGCCGATCGTTCGCACCATTACCCATCCCAGCTATCGGGTGGGGAACAGCAACGCGTTGCCCTGGCCAGGGCCTTTTCGAACAGACCTTCCATATTGTTCGCCGACGAGCCCACGGGAAATCTGGACGAGGAGACCGGGGAAAAAGTGGTACAGCTTCTTTTCGAACTCAACCAAGAGGCGGGTACGACGCTTATCATAGTCACGCACGATGTAGATCTGGCACAGCGCACCCAGCGCATTTTAAAACTCAAGGGAGGAAAGATCATGACCAACCAGCTGACCAAGGCATCGTGAACGAACCTGTAAAAACATCCCTAGGCAAGGTAGGTGCCCGATGGCTTTTTGAAATGGCCTGGCGCGATGGAAGGGCCAGCTTTAAAAGGTTATTGCTTTTTATGGCCTCTATCATTCTGGGAATCGGGGCCCTGGTTTCGATCCAATCTTTTGGAGGGAACCTCAAGCAAAATTTTACCCAACAGTCGAAGTCGTTGATGGGTTCCGATTTTTTGATCGTGGCAAGGCAACCACCTACCGATAGGGTACAGCAGATCATCGATTCTTTGGGCGGGGCAAATGCCACCGAGATCAATTTTCCATCCATGGTGGCCTTTCCTAAAAGGGAGGCGACCAAGCTGGCTTTTGTAAGGGGGATCAATGGGGGGTATCCTTTTTATGGCTCATTGGAGACCGTGCCCCGATCGGCGGCCATAGAGTATCAAAGGCTCGGCGGCGCCCTGGTCGATGCCACCCTGATGTTGCAGTACAGCCTCCAAGTGGGCGATTCCATCAAGGTGGGCATGGTGACCCTACCGATTGCGGGCTCGATCACTTCCGGCCCTGGGAGTACGGGCATCTCGGCTTCCGTGGCCCCGCCGGTCTACATTCCTTTTCGGTTTATCAACGAAACGGGGCTTGTCCAAACGGGTAGTCGGGTAGAGTATAAAAACTATTTTGTGGCCAATCCGGAACCCGACTATAGGCTATTGGCCCAAAAACTGGATCCCATACTTGATGCGGAAAACGCGGATTTGGATACCCATGAGTCGACCGGCCGCCAACTTGGCCGTCGGTACGACAACTTTGGCAAATTCCTAAACTTGGTGGCATTTATAGCACTCCTGTTGGGCTGTGTGGGAATCGCCAGCTCGGTGCACATCTATATCAAGGAGAAACTGACTTCCGTGGCCGTGCTCAAATGTTTGGGAGCAAGTCGAAAACAGACCTTCTTGATCTATCTTATCCAAATTGCCGGAATGGGGTTGGTGGGTGGACTGATGGGTACGGCATTGGGACTATTTTTGCAACAGTCGTTCCCTCTGTTGCTCAAAGATTTTTTACCTATTGAACTACAGGTTTCCATAATGTGGCAACCTTTGGTCATGGGACCCTTGTTGGGACTGGTAATGTCGGTGCTATTTGCACTGTCCCCTTTGTTGGGCACTTGGTACGTTTCTCCACTCCAGGCGTTGCGAATCCAGGAAAAGGTTTCAATGAAGACCCGTAGGGCGGGTGTTTTTGTAATGGGTGCCATCTTGCTGTTCTTACTGGCCTTTTCGTTCTGGCTCCTAAAAAATGTGGGTTTTGCCATCGCCTTTGTAGTGGGCATTTTGGTCGTTTTTTCGGTGCTGACCGGAATTGCCGTCCTGTTTATGAGGGGCATCAGAAAGTTTTTTCCCACCACTTGGGGCTTTACGGCCCGGCAAAGCTTGCTGAACCTCTACCGGCCGAATAACCAGACGCTTGTATTGCTATTGGCCATCGGGGTAGGTACTTTTTTGATCAGTACTTTGTATTTTACGAGGGATATCCTTTTGGAGAAAACTTCGTTGGAAGCCAGTGCGAAAACGCCCAACTTAATTTTGATGGACGTTCAGACCGACCAGACCGAAGCGGCAGCAAACAGCATCCGCAACAAGGGCCTTCCCTTGATCGATAACTTCCCAATAGTCACCATGCGGGTCCAGAGCATTAAAGGCCGGTCGGTGAACGACATCCGCGAAGACACCACTTCCACGGTGAACCGTTGGGTTCTGAACCACGAGTTCCGGACCACCTATCGCGATTCTTTGGTCGCTTCCGAAACCTTGGCTTCCGGAGAATGGAATCCAGATTTTGAAACGGGAGGGGCCGTACCCATCTCACTGTCCGACAATGTGGCCCGCGATGCCCAGGTAGTGGAAGGCGATACCATGGTCTTCAATGTACAGGGGGTATTGATGGAGACCGTGGTGGCCAATACACGGACGGTGGACTGGGGGCGCATGCAAGTGAATTTTTCTGTGGTCTTCCCTGCAGGGGTGCTTGAAAGCGCGCCCCAGTTCCACATCCTTAGTACCAACGCACCCGATGAAAAATCGTCCGCAATACTACAACGGGAACTGGTGCGCAAGTTCCCAACGGTGTCTATTCTGGACGTGAGACAACTGTTGGGTATGGTGCAGAATATCCTGGACAAAATTTCCTGGGTCATCAACTTCATGGCCTTCTTCAGTATCCTAACCGGTATTATCGTACTGATCGGGTCCGTGCGTACGAGTAAGTACCAGCGCATCAAGGAGAATGTGTTGTTGCGGACCTTGGGGTCCAAGTCGGCACAGATACTTCGAATTACGGCATTGGAGTATCTTTATCTGGGTGTCCTGGGCAGTGGCATTGGTATTGTATTGTCTTTGTTCGGAAGCCAGTTGTTGGCCTCTTTCGTGTTTAAAGCGGATTTTATTCCTTCTTGGGTTCCTTTTTTGGTTGTCGTGCCCGGTATAACCCTTTTGGTCCTTTTGATCGGGCTGACCAACAGCCGGTCCGTTTTGAACAGTCCACCTTTGGAAGTCCTCAGGAAAGAGGGAAACTGAGCTGAACCTGATCTTTTCCGGACTAAAAGGCTACCGACCCTATGGCGTATTGCCGTGTCCGAGCCCCGAAAGGGCAAAAGCGGCGGCGGCGGCGGTGAACACGGAATAGTCCAATGGCCCCTTGATGCCCGTTGTAAAAGTCATGGCCAGGGCGAATGCCAATAACAAAAAACCACTGATTTTGGCAACCCAGCCCAGCTGATATCCAACGAGGAGCAATACGGCAAGAACCACTTCTGCCAAAGTGGCCACGACGGCCATGGCGCTAACAACAATTTCGGGGAACCACGGATTCAGAACCCCGGTATAGCTGACGAAATTTGCCCAGTTTCCCCAGGTGGACATTTGTTCGGGCCATAAGCCAAAACGATCGGCAACTGCGGAGAGAAATCCGATGGCCAGGGAAAATCGTAAAAAATAACCGATCCACTTGTTTCGCATATCCTTGTTTTTTGGGTTATTGTTGTACCTGATAGTTTCCGGCTTCGAAACGAAACGCTTTCATTAAACGGTTCCAGGTATTGATTTGGGTAATGGCCAAGCTCAAAAAGGAAATTTCCGTGGTATTGAAATGATCTTCCAACGCGTTGAAAATTTCATCAGGCAGGGGATACCGGTCGATCTGGGTCAAGGCCTCGGCATATCGTAAGGTCGCCATTTCCCTTGCATCGAAGCAATTGCTTTCTTCCCAAGCCATTAACAGCGAAAGCCTTAGGTCCGTCTCTCCGAGATGCTTCAGTTCCTTGGTGTGCATATCCAAGCAATAGGCGCAGCCGTTGATCTGTGAAACCCTAAGTTTAACGAGTTTCAACAGTTTTGGATTCACAGAGGACCCGTCGATGAAATTTTCAATGTCTCGAAGGCGCTCAAACATCCCCTTGGGCAATTCTGTAAAGCTGATACGTTCCATAAGTCATGTTTTAAAAGATAATTCGGAGCAAAATAATTGCCAAGGAGCGGAAAAAAATTAAGATGTCTTAAGAAAGCGCTCGCTAATGCTCTTTTCTTAGGGCACTTAAATATTCTGGGGTAATGCCCAGATAGGAAGCCAGCATGTACTGGGGAACACGTTGTACGAATTTGGGATTTGCCTTGATGAATGTGCGGTACATCTCCTCGCTCGACAGACTGAACATATATTCCATTCGTTTTTGGATGGCGATATAAGTGCGTTCCATTACGATGCGGAAAAGACGTTCGGTCCCTGGTACCTTCCTATATATTTCGGCCAAGTCGGATTCCCTCAATTCCAATACTTCAGTAGGCTCGATGGCCTGAATGTAGATACGGGAAGGCGTGTTGTTGATGAGGCTGTCATAGTCGGTGATCCACCAGTTTTCAATTCCAAAATGAATGATCTGCTCGTTGCCCTTTGGATCGATATAGTACAGACGCAGGCATCCCCGGGTAACAAAATAACGCGATGTGCACAGATTCCCCTCCTGAAGTAGATACTCTTTTTTTCCAAGTTCCTTGATTTTTAGATAGGATTGGAAGTGTGCGTCCCCATCAAGACTGATATCGATGTATCTTTTGATATAAGCAGTGAGGTTGTGGTTCATTTGCCGCGCGATCTGTAAAACCTTCCAAAGGTACGCATAGCGAATGAAAATAGCCGGTGGAAAGTAGACCGTGGATTAGTGGGAGCGGGTATCTTTTTGTGCTTTTTTTTGCCGGGATTCATTTTAAGCCCCTAGCTTTGTGGCCAAATTAGAGAAGCAATGATGTCCAAATTTGACGGCTTTAAGGTTTCCACCCCCTTGCGCAATGCGATGGACGAGATGGGTTTTGTGGCCCCTACGCCCATTCAGGAGGCCTCTTTTTCCGTAATTCTATCGGGAAAGGATATGCTGGGGATAGCCCAAACAGGGACTGGAAAGACTATCGCCTATCTGCTGCCCCTGCTACAAGGGCTTCCCTTTTCCAAGGAAAGACATCCTAGAATACTGGTCTTGGTGCCCACCCGGGAACTGGTACTGCAAGTGGTTGAGGAAATAGAAAAATTGGGGAAATATTCCTCCATTCGAGCCATCGGTGTCTACGGGGGCACCAATATGAACCGTCAGCGGGAAACCTTGGCGGAGGGTATCGATATCGTCGTGGCCACTCCGGGACGTCTTTATGATTTGGTGTTGAGTAGGGCGCTGCAATTAAAAACGGTCAAGAAATTGGTCATAGACGAGGTTGATGTTATGTTGGACCTTGGCTTTCGCTTTCAATTGACCAATATTTTTGAGTTGTTGCCGGAAAGACGACAGAACATCATGTTCTCTGCCACAATGAGCGAGGAAATCGATGGTCTGATCCAAAACTTTTTCAAAGCGGTACAAAAGGTGTCCGTCGCGGCTAGCGGAACGCCCTTGGGGAATATAGCGCAGTGTTGCTATGCGGTGCCTAATTTTTACACCAAGGTGAACTTCTTGGTTCACCTGCTTCGAGAAGCGGCGGTTTATAGCAAGGTACTAGTGTTTGTATCGAACAAACAGAGGGCCGACCTGCTGTTTCACGCCCTGGAGGAGTTTTACGGAGAGGAGCTCTGTGTCATCCATTCGAACAAATCGCAGAATTACAGGCTGCGCTCCATAAAACAGTTCGACGAGGGTACCAACCGGATTCTGGTAACCACGGACATAATGGCCCGTGGATTGGACCTGGAGGAAATCTCGCATGTGGTGAATTTTGATACCTCATCCTATCCGGAAAACTATATACATCGCATAGGGAGAACGGGCCGGGCAGAAAAACAGGGAACTTCCCTCTTGTTGTTTACCGAAAAGGAGCTGTCCGCCAAGCAAGCCATTGAGGCCTTTATGGATTATCGGATTCCTGAAAAAACTTTACCGAAATCCATCGAAATTTCCACAATATTGACTTCGGAAGAGCGGCCTAAAACAGTCGAGGCCAACAATCCGCACAAACGTACCGGCGAGAACGCTCCCGGGCCCAGTTTTCATGAAAAATCGGAAAAGAACAAAAAGAAGAATAAGGGAGGGTCCTACAGACATAAAATCAAGGCGAAATACAAAAAGCCCAAAAGTAGAGGGGATAAAAACTCCAATCGGCGCCGGAGAGGGTAGCGGCCCTATTCATCTTTTTTCAATTGAAAGGGCACCGTTAAATCGATAGCACATTGATTTTTTTGGGATAAAAGCCAATCCAAAGGGCCAAAGATTTCATTACGGGGTTTTATGGGTCATCCGGGACAACAAAAGATTTCACCGGGATAGGGCAAGCAGGGCGGGATAGGTGGGCCCTGTTAAAAAGACCTCTCACGAAACAGCGCAAGGAAATCCCACACCGTTCGATCTTGGCAAAGCATGGGTCGATATCCTTTAAACGGTAAATTTCACTTAAATAGTCTCAAATTCCTACTCGTTCAGCCCCTATCGCACTCTAAAAACCCCGATAAAAGACCGTTCCGATCGGTCAAGGGTTTTTTGGGGTCGATACGCTTATCGAAGAAATTTTGCACTTTATCCCATTTCTGTGCAGATACCGAAAAATAAGGTCTTTCAGCGAGTTGAAACCCATTACGGGGTACTAGCAGGGTTATCTTTATGTAACCCAAATGTTAGTTATGAAAGCTGTTTTAACCTTGATCTTAGTTGTAACCTTCGGAGCCTTTGCTCTGGCAAATACCAATACCGATGCTAAAGTTGACATTATTGAAATGGGTATTGTTTTGGATAGTGGCGCTGACCTTATTGGCGATTCGAAAGAAGTTAAGACTTTCACCGAAACAAGCGTAGCCCGATTGTACCGATATAAAAATTCAAGAATAAAAAAAGCGTTGGCCTTTTCAACCAAACGCAACAAAGCCAAAATGGCATAACCCCAACCGTTAACTCCCCAAGTTAACCCTTAACCTAATATTACTATGATACTATTTACGATTTTAACGACCACGGCATTGATTCTCACCTATCTCTCCCTTTTTCCCAAGACAAAGGGCGTGCTGAGACCTCTTGAAGTGCCCTCCGAACGAAAATAAACCAAAAAACCAATATGCATTGCGGCTCCGTCTTTTCCACGTCTAGGAAGGGCGGGGCTTGTTTGTTTACGGATCTTCGGAATTTCAATTCCGGTTCGCCCCCCGGCCCCGCACTTACTCCTTAATTCCCGGCTGTAGGATGGTAAACCCTGTTTTTGCCTTTTCTGCCGCCACTTGGCGCTTTACGTCTTCGAGTAAAGCCTTGGCATCATAGATGATTCCATCCTTGATAGTGTATTTTACACCTCCCACACGGACAACCTCATTGTTTTCCGTGAGTTTGATGGCCCCCGTACCGTAAAGGACCTTAAAGTTCTTCAAGGGATTTTCTTCGACTACCACAAAGTCCGCCAATTTTCCGATGGCGACCGATCCCAATATGTCGTCCGCTCCCAAGGCTTCCGCCCCGTTCAGGGTGGCAGAGCGAACTACCTCCAAAGGATGGAAGCCCGCTTCTCGAAGCAGTTCCAGCTCCCGTATGTAGGCAAAGCCATACAGTTGAAAAATAAAACCGGAATCGGAACCCGTGGTGACCCGCCCGCCCCGGTTTTTATATTCATTGATAAAGGTCATCCATAGTTTGTAGTTGTTCCTCCAGGCCACTTCTTGTTCTGTGCCCCAATCGTGCCAATAGCTTCCGTGGGATATTTTACTGGGTTGGAAGAACCTCCATAAGGAGGGAAGAGTGTATTCTTCGTGCCATTCCGCCCTTCGGGCACGTTGCAGGTCGCGACTCGCTTCGTAGATATTGAAGGTAGGGTCTAGTGTGAAATCCAATTCCAGTAGTTCGCCCATTACCTTTTCCCAATGTTCGGAATAAGGCTTGGCCGCCTGGGCCCACAGCTTTCCGGCATTTTCAAATCGGTGTTGCTCGTTCTGATAGTTATAGTCCAACGGATAGTGTTGCACGGTCTTGTCGTCGAACAGGGCTTCCGGTAGGCCGTACCAATGTTCCATGCTGGTCAGTCCGGCACGGGCGGAATGCAACACGTTCCAACGGGCGACGCTCAATTGTGCGTGGTGACAGGCGGAGCCCAATCCCAATTTTTTGTTCTCGTCCAGGGCTGCCGCCATAATCTCTGGCTCCGCCCCGAAGAACTTTATGCCATCTGCCCCTTTTTTAGCGTTTGCACGTACCCATTCCCGAGCCTGATCGGGTGTTGAAATGGGAATGTCGTTCAGCGGATTAAAGGTCTTGCTCTTCTGCCCAAAGCCAGTATAGGCATAGATGCGAGGAGCGATAATCTCATTTTTCGAACTTTTTCGTTTGAGGTCCATGGTAAAGTCCACCCCGCGACCACTGGGCTCCCGTACGGTAGTTACCCCATGGCCCATCCATAGCTTGAAGACATAGTCGGGCTCGGCCCCTTGTGCTACGCCCCCGATATGGCCATGCATATCCACAAAACCGGGCAATAGGTACATGCCAGTGCAGTCCAGTTCTTTCCCACCAACCTTCAGTTTGGGTCGTTTTGAGGTGTCGATCTTTACGCCCGGATAGCCAACGACCTTGATGCCTGTGATGATATTGTTTTCCACCACGATATCGATCGGTCCCTGGGGCGGGGCACCATTTCCATTGATCAACATCACCCCCCGGATGATGAGTTGTGAATGCGGTCCGTCGCCCTCAAGCGACTGGGCCGTAATTTGGGCAATCCCGGTCAAAAGGGATACTAGGAGAAAGAGGATTCGCTTCATTGGGAATATGTTGGGTTCGATCTAAAGTTCGGTTTAGTTTTTGTGATGCCTATTCTGTGGGAACGGTAATCTTGTCCCCTAAAAACAGGGCGTTCAAAAACAGTTTGTTGGTGCCATACCAACTTCCCCTAAAATTCGGATTATCGGCAAAGAGCACGGCCCTGCCACGACCCACTTTGCTAACGACCAGGGAGGCAGAGGGCTTCACGCGTTCTTCCATGTTCTTTTTGGTGATAAAGCCATCGATGTGCGGGTTTTGGGCGTACTTCGCCACTGTGGCATATGCGTTTTTACTGGGCAGCAACCAGACCTCGTTGTTTTTGTACACCGGGATATTTTTGTCACGGTACCCAAAGGCCAAAGGATGGGTCAAATCTAAATCGACCCTTAAAATTACACCGCCCACGCTTTCCTTTCCTATATTTTCCTCGGCATCGGCATAAGGTCTGCGGACCGTAATTTTTTTTGTTACCTTTTCCGTCGAGTCTTTTTTCGCATCCGTCAATTTTTCTTGGACCAATTTCTTTTCGATAGCCCATTTTGTAGCACTTCCTATCGTAATCAGGGTATTTCCCTTGCTTACCCAGTCCTTTATCTTGTCCTGTTGTTTTTCGGTAAGCTTGTAATTCCCCGAAACCATGACCAGCGTATTGTACTTGTCGAAATTGGCCCGGTCGAAATTCCTCATTGGAATTTTGGTTATCGGCATGTGTACACGGGTATCCAATAAATGCCAGATCTCCCCGGCCTCATAGGAACGGATGCCATTCCCTATGAGCATCATGGCCTTGGGTTTTTTTAGAGGTCGGACGTAACGACTCCCCAAATCGATACCACCGCGGCTATAGCCCGAGTTCGCCCCATATATCGGGACCTGGAATCTTTGCTGCGCCGTCTTTATCAGATCGAACACCACCTTGGCACTTTTCTTCTGAAGGCTAACGGGAACCACCAGGCTCCCACTGCCAAAGTTTTTCACCCCGTCGCCCGCTTGGGCCGTGAAGGGCCTAAAGGCGGCAGAGACCACCAGACCCTTTTGCTGTAGGTAGTGCAGGGCCGCCGGGGCATTATAATCGTCCCAATCGACGATATAGGCATAGTTGGACTCCAGGACTGGGGATACTTTGACCAGATTGTCGGTGCTTGTAATCCGTTCTCCCCGGTCGGTTGAGGTTACCGGTCGGTATTTCATATTGTAAAAATTGGCGACCGACCAACCCGAAGCATCGTAGTACACACTGTCCCTGTACTTGCTATAGGTCTCGAACATCGTCTGCACCATCCGGTACTGGGCCTGTTGGGTCGGGACCAGATACTTGTCGCCCCATTTATACGTATCGATTCGATGAAGCAACAATTTGTCGATAAAGGCCTTGGTGCGGTTGGCATCATGGGCATCTCCGAAGGTGTATCCCTTGATCTTGCTCTTAGAGGCATTGACCAGCGCGCTTTTAAAGAAATCTTGCTGATACTTTCGCATATAGCCCCTGTTCTTGACCGCGGTCTTCACGGTGGTGATGCTCGAGATGTATTGGTTTCGGATCGTAAACGGGAAGGTAATCTCCCCAAAGGCCGTCGTTTGCCTATGCCCCCGGGAACTGGCCTGTTCGAACAACAGGCCCAGTCCGCCCTGTAGGTCCGGATAGGAGGAGCCATAGCCCGGGTAGGTGCCATCGAACACTTCCTTGGTAAAATAGAAAGAACCAATACTGTCCAATGCCCTGGCAAACCCCGCCCCGAACATATTGTTGAGGTCTTCGTAATTCTCCTTGGGCATAATGGGGTCGAGGGAGGCGTTGGTTTTCATCGGTTCGAAAAAATAGGTCGATTGGGTGCCCATTTCGTGGAAATCCGTTACCACGTTGGGATACCATTCATGGTACCAGGCCAGTTTCCCCCTGCTCTCGGGATGGATGCCCAATAGCCAATCCCTGTTGAGGTCGAACCAATAGTGGTTGGTACGGCCTCCCGGCCAATACTCGTTGTGTTCGGCATCCTGCGGGTCGGGTACATTGGGCGTGCCCTGATAGCTATTGGCCCATTGGGTATGTCGGTCGCGCCCGTCCGGATTTATGGTGGGATCGATAAAGATCACGGCCTTGTCCAGGTAGTCGAGGATTTCTGGGGCGTTGGAGGCCGCAAAAGTATAGGCCGTTAGCAAGGCGGCTTCCGAACTGGAGGGTTCGTTGCCATGCACATTGTAGCCCAGATTGACAAAAATGGGCACCGCTCCATAGTTCGATGCGACACCTTCTGGTCGGGTAAAGGCCAGATGCTGTTTTTTGAGCACTTCCAAGTTGGCTAGGTTTTCCGGGGAAGTAAGGGTCAAGATGACCAATTTTCGACCCTCGTGCGTCTTTCCATAATAATGGATGGAGACCCGGTCGGAAACCTCTGCCAGCTTCTCCATATATGCCACGATACGATCATGGCGGGTGTGGTGCTCCCCAATTCCATAACCTAAAAAGGTCTCTGGTGAAGGGATATTTTCGCTAAAGGGCCGGAATTTTTTAAGGAAATAGTCCTGTGCTTGGATACCAGTACTGAAACACAGTACCAGAAGGAGCCATTTTTTGAACATGAAGCGGTATTTTATAATTAGTCGTTTTAAATATAGGGATAAAATCAGTACGCAGCCGATAGTCGGCGCGAAAGTGTTTTGATGGGCCAATGGCCTTTTGGCCAGCTCATGAAAATTTGGTCCACCCCCGGGAATTGTACTTGAAATCATCCTTTGAACCCACCTTGCGGGCAATGGGAACGATCGGGTTAGTCCATCGAGGGAACCTAAAGACCAATTTCCTTGAACTTTATGATGTAATGGGTGCCTTTTTTCGAGAGATCACGGGACATGGAGCCCTGCAGTTGCCGCGACAAGTTGTGAATTAACCTTAACCCCAATGATTTTGAATTTCTGTAGTCCAGGTCTTTGGAAAAACCGATACCATCGTCTCCAATGTGCAGGATGAAATGGTCGGGCCCGCTTTTTTTCAGTTGTATGAAAATCTCACCCTTGCTGTCATTGAGAATGCCGTACTTCAGCGTGTTGGTGACCGCTTCATTGACCAATAGGCCCAAGGGAATGGCCGTGTCGATATTGAACCTTAAATCGGGGATATCGATATCCACGGCAATGTTGTCGCTGTTCCCTTTTATGGAGCGTACCAGATATTTCACCAGTTCCAGGATATAGGAGCGATAATGGATCTTTGAAAGATCTTCGCGGAGATACAGCATTTCGTGGATCATGGCCATGGATATGACCCTGTTCTGACTGCTTTTCAATAATTTTTTTGCGCCCTCGTCCTCAATGTTCCGGGACTGTAGGCTCAGCAAGCTCGAAATGGTCTGCAGGTTGTTCTTCACCCTGTGGTGCACTTCTTTGAGCAAGGTTTCTTCTCATGTATTTTTGCCTCTACCTCCCGCTTGGCCTTATACAAACTGTGATGTGCCCGCAGCAGGTGCTTGCCGAATATCCCCCCGAGAAGGTATACCGAAAACAATATGCTGATAAAACTAAAAATATCTTTGGACGTGTTCGGGACCACATTGGTTATGGGACCGTTCGCCCCGATCCCCAGAAAATAAAGTAAAGTAATGAGAATCAAAATGGTGTACAAATAGATTTTGCCGAAAACCCGGGTAGAAACATAGCCTGCCAAGACGATAAGGGCGAGAACAAAAACAAAGGGACTGCTGATTCCCCCGCTATAAAGGGTAATGGCCACGGTACCGAACAAGGAGAGTATCGAAGTGGTCAGGGCCATTGTGGTCAGGTTACCGTGTTTTTTAAAAGCGAGAACGTTGATCAGGTTCAAGACAAAATAAGCAAAGAGGACATAGGGGATTACCTGCCTTATGTGCAACAGGTACATACATACCAACCCAAAAAGCAAGCTTAATACCGAAGAGGCATAATTGAACTTGAGGAGCAGGTGGGTCTTGTCGATGACCCTGGTCTGGTCTTTGATCGATTTTTCCATCGCATTTTTATTCGGGACAGGCCCATCTACCCTTTGGCAGGGAGTCCAAACGGGATTTCAGGGTATTTTGAGAACGCCCTACCCGCTGAAAAAAAGACGTAGACCGATTTTTAAAATACAGGGATATCGTTCCAAACGTAAAGCTAAGCATGTTTTGCAGGATTGCTCAAAAAGTAGGAAAAAATCGACAAAACGCACACAAAGTGGCGGCGTGGGCCTAGGGGAATCGGTAGAAAAAATGAGATTGGGATACGAGGTGCAAAGCTAGGCCACCGACGGGATCTGTTCCGTAATCTCCCTGAATTTCACAATATAATGCGTCCCCTTTTTCGAAAGATCTCGAATGATGGAGCCGCGCAGCTGGCGGGCAAGGTTATGGATCAGCTTCAACCCTAGCGATTTGGATGTTTTGTAGTTGATGGTATCCGCAAAACCGGCCCCGTTATCTCCAATGTTCAAAAGGTACTCATCGTTCTCACCCTTGCGCAGCTTAATAAAGATCTCTCCCTGACTGTCGTCCACAATACCGTATTTGAGCGCATTGGTCACGGCCTCGTTGATCAAAAGTCCCAGTGGAATGGCCGTATCGATATTCAGTTTTACCTGGGGAATGTCAATATCCAATGTAATATTACCGCTCGTTCCCTTAATGGAGCGCACCAGATATTCGGCCAGGTCCTGTACATAGGTTTTGTACTCGACCTTGGAGATATCTTCCCTCATATAGAGCATTTCGTGTACCATGGCCATGGAAATGACACGGTTCTGACTGCTTTTTAAAAGGTCTTTTATCCGGGGGTCCTCGTTGTTCCTGGCCTGTAAGCTCAGCAGACTTGAAACGGTCTGCAGGTTATTTTTCACCCGGTGGTGCACCTCCTTGAGCAAGGTTTCCTTTTCCTTGATCTTGTCTTCGAGCTGATTCTTTGTTTTGTATAGGTTGTGGTGGGCGTGCAGCAGGTTCTTTCCAAAAACGCCTCCCAACAGGTACACCGAGAACAGGACGCTCAACAATGCAAAAAGGTTTTTCGATTGTTCCGGGACCACATTGGTCACAAAACTGAAATCGGCAATGCTTTGGGAATAGATCAACACGATGATCAAAAGGTTAAGGTTCAGGTAGATCGTACCGTACGACTTTGTGGTCACATAGCCCGCAACCACGATAAGGGCGAGTACAAAGATGAACGGACTATTGATGCCCCCACTGTATAGCGTGATGATACTGGCACCCGTTAGGGTCATAATCGACACAATATTATAGGTGAGGGTAAGGTTTTTATGGGACTTGTAGAGAAAGGTATTGGTGAGGTTCAGTATACCAAAAGCGAAAAAGACATAGGGAATCACCTCCTTGATGTCCAGTACAAAAAAACAGAGCACGCCAAACAAAAGTGAAAAGATGGAGGTGAAGTAATTTACCTTCAGGACCAATCGGGCCTTATCCCTCAACCGTTCTTCCAATTTTTTGTTTGTTTGCATATGAGAAATTTTAAATATTGGTTTTCTGAAAAGGGTCGATTCTGGGTACGGAATTATTTCGTTGTAAAACTAAATATGTTTTGGCAGATATTCCAATTTCTACCGTTCATATTTCGCCCGGTTCGAAGGAAAATGAATAATCTTCTTTTCAATACGGACCGATGCGTGACCGGCCAAAACGAGCTCAGCCTGATCGTTACGGGCGCTGGGAGCGCTCCACCTTGGGTTCTAGGTCGGTCAGATCGGAAATCTTTATGGGCAGTCCTTTTTCGATGCTGCGCACCGCCGCGATACCGATGAGGCACGACATTGCACCATCGCGGATGCCCGCGGCCCTTCCAAATTCGTCCTCGGCTCCTGGAGTCTTGAATATATTGTCCTGTAAACGTCCGTCCCCGCCGCCATGGCCCCTTTTTTCAGTGACCACGTTTACGGTTTCAAAGTCCTTCCAGAGTTTGTGTACAATTATGGGTTCGATTTCAAAGACCTCTTGGTTCGACTGGTCCATTTCCTTGGCGTGCAACTCGGCCTGGCTAAGCTTGCTGTTTTTGTTATAGGGAATGTCCAGCCAGGCTTCGATCCGACCTTCGGTACCGTTGAAGGCCACTCGCCAGCCCTCAAAAGGGGAGTAGGTGGTAAGGGAGTAGTTCAAAATGGTATTGTCGGCATACTTGACCTGTGACGACATCTTATCGTAAATGTCGATTTCTTCCCGGAACAGGCAATTATCCCTGATATAGCCGTCCTCGTGCTCATGGTCGACATACAAACGCTTTGATCGTTCATCCTTCATAATGTCCCAATGGAACGCGCAGTTTTCCTTGTGGTCACAGGTTCGACAGTTCTTTCCCCTGAAGGGGCCATTTTTCCCATAAAATTCCAGGGCACCATAGGCGAACACTTCTTCCGGCTCGGAATCGATCCACCAGTTCAGCAGATCAAAGTGATGCGTGGATTTGTGCACCCAAAGCGACCCGCTACTCTCCATCTGTCCGTGCCACCGCCTAAAATAGGATGCCCCATGGTAGGTGTTCAGGTACCAATGGAAATCGACAGAGACCAATTTCCCGATGGCATTGCCGGCCAAAAGTTCCTTGATCTTGGTTGCGTACGGGCTCCAGCGGTAATTGAAGCCCATGATCAGGTTTTTGTTCGATTTCTTTTCGGCTTCCAAAATGGCCTGGCATTTTGTCTCATCGGTGGTCAATGGCTTTTCAGTCAGCACATCGCAACCCATTTCCAAACCTTTTATAATGAATTCGTGGTGCGTGGAATCCTTGGTGGTCACAATGACCAGATCCGGTTTGGCAGTGGCGATCATATGGTCAAAATCGGTAAAAGTGGGGCAACTGGTACCGATGTACTTTTTTCCGTATTCCAGTCGACCCGGGTTGATGTCACAAAGTCCTACAAATTCCAGTAAATCCGAATATTCATCCACCAGGCGTTTGCCCCAGAAGGTGGTACCCCGTATGCCCGTGCCCACAAGGGCCACTCTCAATTTCTTGGAAGTACCAAAATCAAAGGCATGTACCGGAATTGCGGAACTGGCCGCCAACATGCTGATGGATGATAAAAATTTGCGTCGCGAAGTAGTCATATTTAAAAGGATAAGGTTACTTCTTAAAGGTATTGATTTTTTTGGATACGGACCCAAAGACGGCAGAACGATCGCTGCCCGGTCCAGCAGGTAGGTTGATGCCCTTTCGGGGATCCCATTTTTTGGTGGCTTGCCCACCCGATCGCCCAAATAAAAAACGGCGACCCGTTTGGGGCCGCCGTCCACTATCATCGGGATTCCCGACTTAATGTTCCGTCAGTACCCAGTCCCCTTTTTGAATCAAGGGCTCGGCCTGTTTGTATTTCAGGGTCTTGCTCTCGCCCGACATGACATTCTTTATCGTTACGCGCTCGTTGCGTCCTATTTTGGGTTGCTCCCGTACGATGGTCTCCGTAACCTGGGGGCGTTGGCCCTGTGTTTGTCCGGCGGCCCGGTTTCGGGCGGCAAGTTCGTCGCTGTTCGGGATTTCGGCCTTGCTGGTCTGGATGTTCTCCTTGCGTGTTACATTTCTCGCTTCGTGGATTTCATTGGGATTGGCCGTTGGCAGTTCGCCCTTGAACAAAAAGGAGACCACCTCTTTGTTCACTTTATCGATCATGCTTTTGAACAGTTCAAAGGCTTCGAACTTATAGATCAGCAGGGGATCCTTCTGTTCGTGCACGGCCAATTGCACGGACTGTTTCAATTCGTCCATTTTTCTCAAATGCGTCTTCCAGGCGTCGTCTATTATGGCCAAGGTGATGTTCTTTTCAAAATCTGTGACCAGCTGGGCGCCGTCGCTTTCATAAGCCGCCTTTAAATTGGTGACCACGTTGAGCGTTTTGATCCCATCGGTAAAGGGCACTACAATGCGTTCAAATTTGTTCGCGTTGTCCTCGTATACCTTCTTAATGACCGGGAAGGCGGTCTGTGCATTCCTTTCTATCTTGTTCTGATAGTGTTGATAGGCGGAGGTATACATGGTGTTGGCAATTTCCTGGGGGCCCAATCGTGCAAAATCCGCTTCGGAAACAGGCGAGGTGATCGAGAAATACTTGATCAGCTCGAATTCAAAGTTCTTGAAATCGTTGGCCGCCTTGTTGGTGTCCGCGATCACCTCACAGGTGTCGTACACCATATTGGCGATATCTACCTTAAGACGTTCCCCCTGCAGCGCATGGCGCCTTCTTTTGTAGACCACCTCACGTTGGGCGTTCATCACATCGTCGTACTCCAAAAGTCGCTTACGCACGCCAAAGTTGTTCTCCTCTACCTTTTTCTGGGCACGTTCAATGGACTTGGTCATCATCGAATGCTGAATGACCTCGCCTTCCTCCAAGCCCATTTTATCCATCATTTTGGCGACCCGGTCCGATCCGAACAACCGCATCAGGTTGTCTTCCAAGGATACGTAGAATTGTGAGCTTCCAGGGTCGCCCTGACGCCCGGAACGTCCGCGCAGCTGTCTATCGACCCTTCTGGAATCATGTCGCTCCGTACCGACAATGGCCAAACCTCCGGCTTCTTTCACCGCATCGCTCAATTTGATATCGGTACCCCGGCCGGCCATGTTGGTCGCTATGGTGACCACGCCAGGGTTTCCCGCCTCGGCGACCACATCGGCCTCCTTCTTGTGGAGCTTGGCGTTCAACACATTGTGCTCTACCTTCCGGATGCCCAACATACGGGAAAGCAATTCGGAAATCTCTACCGAGGTCGTACCGATCAGTACGGGCCTCCCGTCTTGTGCCAGTTTTGTAACCTCGTCAATGATGGCATTGTATTTTTCACGTTTGGTCTTGTAGATCAAATCGTTCCTGTCATCCCTTGCGATTGGGCGGTTGGTGGGAATTTCCATCACATCCAACTTGTAGATCTCCCAAAACTCCCCTGCTTCGGTAATGGCAGTACCCGTCATACCGGCCAATTTGCGGTACATTCTAAAATAGTTCTGCAGGGTTACCGTGGCGAAGGTCTGGGTGAGTGCCTCGATCTTTACATTTTCCTTGGCCTCGATGGCCTGGTGCAATCCGTCCGAATAACGGCGCCCGTCCATAATACGGCCGGTCTGCTCATCTACGATCATTACCTTATTATCGATCACCACATATTCCACATCCTTTTCAAATAGGGTATATGCCTTGAGCAATTGGCTCATAGTATGGATTCGCTCGCTCTTGACCGTAAAATCTTTGAAGAGTGCCTCCTTGAGCTCTGCCTCCTTTTCAATTTCGAGATTTTGGTCTTCGATCTTGGCGATTTCCCCTCCAATATCGGGCATAACAAAGAAATCTTTGTCCTGTGCCCCGGAAATGTACTCCACCCCCTTATCGGACAGCTCGATCTGGTTGTTTTTCTCATCGATCACGAACAAGAGGTCCTCATCTACTTTGGGCATTTCCCTATTGTTGTCCTGCATATAGAAGTTCTCGGTCTTCTGGAGCAGCTGTTTTACGCCCTCCTCGCTCAAAAACTTGATGAGTGCCTTGTTTTTGGGCAGACCGCGGTGCACACGGAGCAATAGGAACCCGCCTTCCTTCGTATCGCCCTCAGCAATCAGTTTTTTGGCCTCCGCAAGCACGCCGGTCAAGTGCTGGCGCTGTTTTTGCACGATGTCGGCAATCTTGGGCTTCAGTTCATTGAACTCATGGCGATCCCCTTCCGGAACAGGTCCCGAAATGATCAGGGGGGTACGGGCATCGTCCACCAAAACGGAATCGACCTCATCGACGATCGCATAATGGTGCGGGCGCTGTACCAGATCTTTTGGCGTATGTGCCATATTATCCCTCAAATAATCAAAACCAAATTCGTTGTTGGTACCATAGGTGATATCGGCATTATAGGCAGCGTGCCGCCCTTCCGAATTGGGCTTGTGATGGTCTATACAGTCCACCGAAAGTCCATGGAACTCAAAAATGGGCGCCATCCAGGCACTGTCCCTTTTGGCGAGGTAATCGTTGACGGTCACCAGATGGGCACCGTTTCCGGAGAGTGCATTGAGGTACAAGGGCAGGGTCGCCACAAGGGTTTTCCCTTCCCCGGTCTGCATCTCGGCTATCTTTCCCTGGTGCAGGGCGATGCCCCCGATAAGCTGTACATCGTAGTGCACCATGTCCCAGGTGACCTCCTTTCCGGCGGCGTCCCAGGAATTTTTCCATATCGCCCGATCTCCGTCCAAGGTAACATAGTCCTTGCTCCCGGAAAGCAGGCGATCGTGTTCCGATGCCGTGACGGTAAGGGTCTCATTGTCCTTAAATCGTTTGGCGGTCTCTTTGACCACCGCAAAGGCTTCCGGTAGGATATCGTTCAAGGTCTCCTCGGATATTTTGTAGGCATCTTCCTTGAGTTTGTCGATTTCGGCATAAGTGTCCTCGTTCTTATCGATATCGGTGGACACCTTTACCTGTTCCTGTAGTTCCGCGATCTTGTCATGGACCGTTTTGCAATCTTCCTGGATGCGTTGCTTAAAACTTTTTGTCCTGTCCCGCAGTGCATCGTGGTCGAGCCCTTCCAGTTCGGCCTCGAACGATTTTATTTTGTTGACCAAAGGTTGAAGCTCCTTCACGTCTTTCTGCGATTTGTCCCCAACAAAGGTCTTTAGGATCGAATTTAAAAAACTCATAGCTGCTATTCTGTTTATATGGTAAACTGATGGAAATCAGTGTATCGTCGAACGTTGTGAAAATTGAACGGTATGTCCGATGCGTGTCAAAAGGCATTCCAGTTTTCTAAATCTGTGAAAATACCCCTACTAACTGCCAAAATTACAGAAAAGCTGAGACAAGTGGAGGAAGTCCACCAACTTTTTCTTTGGAACCGGATATCTGGCGTATTTCCATAAAAAAAGCCCCCGGAGAGGCTTTTTCAATACATTTAATGATGATTTTATCAATACTCGTCCTCATTCCAGAGGTAATCTTCTTCGGTAGGGTAGTCTGGCCAAATTTCTTCAATGGATTCGTAAATTTCGCCACCTTCCTCTTCCATAGACTGGAGGTTCTCCACAACCTCCAAAGGCGCCCCGGTCCTGATTGAATAATCTATCAATTCGTCTTTTGTCGCCGGCCAAGGCGCATCGCTCAAATAGGATGCCAATTCTAATGTCCAGTACATGCTGATGGTTTGATTTTAATTTTTTGCAAAAGTAATTTTTAATAGGAAATTGCCAAGTTTTTTTTGAACAATTTCAATTAACTTATCAACAATAATTTTGATTTAATATTGTGATAACGAAGAAATGCCGGATTTATTAGTTTTTTTTCTTGGGAACCCACTTTATTTCTTCCGCTTTTAGGTTTTGGGACAATTTTCGTGCCAATACGAAAAGATAGTCCGAAAGTCGGTTGAGGTACGATAAAACCTGATTGTCGAAGGGTTCGTGTTCGTGAAGTAGGGTCGCCAAGCGCTCTGCCCTCCTGCAAACGGTACGGGCTATATGACAGTATGACACGGTGGAGTGGCCCCCGGGCAGGATGAAATGTGTCATAGGGGGCAGACTTTTGTCCATCTCGTCCATTTCACGTTCCAGCAGCATGCAGTCCGCGTTGGAGATCCGGGGAATGTCCAAGCGTTCCTTCCCGTTTTTTAGCATCGCTTTTTTTGGTTCGGTGGCCAGAACAGCGCCCACGGTAAAGAGCTTGTCCTGTATAAGGGTGAGGGTTTCCTTGGCATGGGCATCGATCGGTTGGTCCCTGATAAGGCCCAACCAGGAGTTCAGCTCATCGACCGTGCCATAGGCATCAATGCGCACATGGTGTTTGGGTACCCGTGTTCCCCCGAATAGTGCAGTGGTTCCGCCGTCGCCCGTTTTGGTGTATATCTTCATTTGTCAGCTTCTCAGGTGTTGGATTTTATGTATTGATTTGAATTCCACGGCCCACCGTCCATTGCAAATTGCCCGTTTTTCACGGCCCAATGTACCTGGTGGACTGTGCCCATCTGTCCCAAACGTCCCCGTTGTTCAAGGGAAACATCCCCTATGATCATGGAAAACATCCCAGATGTTTAAAAACGGGTTATTGTATGGGTCTGCCAGCCGCTAGGTGCTATCCAAATTCAAAATTGCCCACGGTCACGGTCAACTGCCCTCGTTTTACTCCTCCTCGCGCTTTCGTTTATAGTCCTCCATGAACTTTTTTGACTTTCGCCGTTTCGCTTTGTTCCGATTGGTAATTGAAATCGCAAGATAAACCACAATAAGTACGCCTAATACGATGTAGATTGTATTGTCCATTCCAACATAATTAGGATTAAAAATAGGGGTTTATATCCGAATCTTAAAATGTTCCCGGGCCTGGCCCTTCCTAAAAAACACCGCACCGCAGTGGAACATATCCACAGTTACGGTGACCGTTTTGGTTTTTTTGAGCCGTTCCCAGCACTTTTCACTCCCTTTGCTCCTGTGGGTGCCATCGATTAGGAGCAGGCTGTCGTTGTGGATTTTGTTGTTTGGGGAGGATAGGATGTCCTGTACCCGATCATCGCAGAAATCGACAAAAAGAAGGTCGTAGGGTCCGCCATCGAAGGTGATGGCCGGGAATTTTTCGCGGACCTCATGTAGGATTTCCTCTTGGCCGGAGGGGATGTACGCCCGCTCCGCCTTGAAATGATCTATGCTTTTGAGAAGGACGTCCAAGCTTTTTCGCCTATGCCTACGGGGTTTGGCGTAGAGACATTGGGTTACGTACTTATAGACAAAAGGGGAGTGTACCCCGTGCTGGTTTCGGGAACTTAAGAGAAACTTCAGGTATTTGACAGGATCGTTCAATGCTCCATTCGGTTGATGGGGGTCGGCCCCGTTCCTTACGCACCTTCCAGTATGGCCGATAGTTCAAACCAGCGTTCGGTCTTTGTTTCGATCTGGTCCGTGATCTGCTTCAATGCTTTTGAAAGTGCCGCGATATCGTCCCCCGAAAGGTCGTCCGTGATAAATTGGTTCTGTATTTCCCCTTTTTTGAATTCCAGTTTTTGGATGTCCTTTTCCAATTGCTTGTACTCCTTTTGTTCCAGATAGGAGAGCTTTGTGGTCTTTTCTTCGGATTTCCAGGTGTTCTTGCTGGATTTGGGCGCACTGTTTTTTTCTTTCCCGGTCCGGCCCTCCAGGACCGCACTGTCCTCATAGGCCCTGAAATCGGAGTAGTTTCCCGGAAAATCCTCAATGAGGCCATCGCCCCTGAAAACAAAGAGATGGTCCACGATCTTGTCCATGAAGTAGCGGTCGTGCGAGACCACGACAAGGCATCCGGGAAAGTCCAAAAGAAAACTTTCCAGCACGTTCAGGGTAACAATGTCCAGATCGTTGGTGGGCTCATCGAGAATAAGAAAATTGGGGTTCTGGATCAATACGGTGCAGAGGTAGAGCCGCTTCCGTTCCCCCCCGCTCAGTTTTTCGACAAAATCGTATTGCTTTTTCCGATCAAACAGAAAGCGCTCCAACAGCTGCTGGGCCGAGATCTGCCGCCCCTTCATCAAAGGGATGAAATCGCCGAATTCCCGTATCACGTCGATTACTTTCTGCCCCTCTTTGATAGGGATGCCCTTTTGCGTATAATACCCGAATTTAATGGTATCGCCCACGACGACCTTACCGCCATCAGCGGTATCGCTGCCGGTGATGATGTTCAAAAAAGTAGACTTTCCCGTGCCGTTCTTGCCTATGATGCCCACCCGTTCCCCTTTGGTAAAGGTGTAATCGAACTTGTCCAGGATGGGTTTTCCGGGAAAGGATTTTACCAATTTGTGCAGTTCCAGGATTTTGCTGCCCACCCGCTCCATATTGATTTCCAACTGCACCTGGTGCTCCTTTCTCCGCTGGCCCGCCTTTTCCTTGATGGTCTGGAAATCGTCGATCCGGGACTTCGATTTGGTGGTACGGGCCTTGGGCTGGCGGCGCATCCAATCCAACTCTTTTTTAAAGAGCTGCTTCGATTTGTGCAATTCGGTGGCCTCCTGCTCCTGACGGGCCTCTTTCTTCTCCAGATAATAAGAATAGTTCCCTTTGTACGGGTACAGGGTACCGCGGTCCAGTTCAATGATCTCGTTGCACACCCGTTCCAAAAAATACCGGTCGTGGGTAACCATAAAGAGCGTCATTTTCTCCTTGGAGAAATACTGTTCCAACCATTCGATCATCTCAAGGTCCAGATGGTTGGTAGGTTCGTCCAGAATCAGTAGATCGGGCCGATTGATCAGCGCATTGGCCAGGGCCAGGCGTTTTTTTTGCCCCCCCGACAACAGCCCCACCTTAATATGGAGGTCATCCAGTTTTAGTTTGGAGAGGATTTGTCTGTACTGCGTCTCAAAGTCCCAGGCACCGAAGCGTTCCATGGCTTCAAATGCCTTTTGGTAGCCTTCTTCCTCCTCGGGCTGCTCCAAGGCCCTTTCATAATTGGAAATAACCTGCAACACTTCGTTTCCGGAGGCGAAAATGGTTTCTTCAATGGTCAATTTGGGGTTCAGGTCCGGCTCCTGTTCCAAGAAGGACACCCGGATACCCTTTCGGTAGTTGACCTGCCCCACATCGGGCACATCGAGCCCAGCCATAATGTTCAGGATGGAGGTCTTGCCCGTACCGTTCTTGGCGATCAAGGCAATTTTCTGGTCCTTGTTGACGCCAAAGGAGATCCCCTCGAAAAGTACGAGTTCACCATAGGATTTTGCTATGTTTTCTACTGTCAGTAAGTTCATGTTGTAAGGGTTTGGCCGGTCCGAATGAAAAACCGGGCCGCAAGATACCGGATGCCCAGGGCCAACAACAGTGGAAGCAGGACCGGACTGAACCATTGTACCCCGAAAAGCCATAGTACGCCCATCAATACCAACAGGAACACCAATAACAGCAGGTATTTGCCTACCCAGGGGGGCGGTGATCTGCGCATGATCCAGAAAGCCACCACCAAGTTTACCGGAAATGTCCAAAGGATGTTGTAATTGGCAACGGTCCAGATATGATCCGTTAAAAACCAAAGAAAGGCCAATAAGCTGCCCGCCAACCCTGTAAAGAGGAAAATACCAAAATCGAGCCAACGGCTGCGCTTTTTTCTTTTAAAGTCGTTGTAGGTGACCAGCAGGATCAGGACCAGAAGCAGTAAGGTCAAAAATAGGGGCGATGTAAAAAAGTGGGATGGCTTTTCCCGGCGGCGGCTTTCCAAAAGGGTAACTTCCGGCGAAGCCAAAGGACCATTGTTCAATTGGGCGGCATTCAATTGGTGCATCACATAAATGGGCAGGTATAGATGTTCCTTCGGAGTAGCTTGTCGGTCGATGGCCGAACCCAAGGCGAGATCGATCCCAAAAGCCCCCCAAGTATTGGTTTTTATATTGTGGTGGATCAGTTCGCGAAAGCTGAACCCTTGGTCCAGATAGGTTTCATCGAAGACCAGTCCGTTTCCATAATTTTCCTTCAGGACATCCCAGATCTTTGTGGCGCAATTGTTGGTGAAATAATCGTATTGGTAGACCTTGTTCTCCGGCAAATTGTTGTTCTCCAAGAACTTGAAAAGTTTGTTTCTTTCTTCGACCGACAGCTTCAGATGCTGTTCCTTGACCCATCTGTTCTCCACTTCGTAAGAGCGCAAATAATATTGAAACCCTCTCCGCTGCAGCAGGTAGTCCATTCTCCCCTTCGCGAACTTTAGATAGAAATTCTCACCACTGGTATCGAAAACCCCATAATTATAAACGACATCGATGCCCTGGGCGGGGTCTTGCACTCGGATGGCCGAATGGCCAAAAGCGGAATACAGGATATCGCCCGGCCCGCTGGTCAGCACACTTATCCGCGACATTGGGGACAGTTCCGGTGTTTGGGAAAGGACCGCGCCGGCCCAGGTGAAAAGAAAAATAAAAAACCACTTTTTTAACCGCATCGGGATAGGTCTTGTAGACTGCTCGGCAAATATCCGAATAAAATAGGTCACGAAACCAATTCCTGAAAAATTGTGCTATTTTTACGAAAACCACCCAAGCATGAAGCGACACATTCCCAACCTGATCACGCTCCTCAATGTTTTTTTCGGATGCGTAGCCGTGGTCTTTGCAGTCCTGAACCGCTTGGAGCTGGCCGCGCTTTTCGTTTTTTTAGGGATCTTGTGCGACTTTTTGGACGGACTTGCCGCTCGGCTGTTGGACGTTCAGAGTGAACTGGGCGTGCAATTGGATTCCCTGGCCGACATGATCACCAGTGGCCTGGTACCCGGTATCGTAATGTTCCAATTGCTCGCAATGTCGATGAGCGGGGGATGGAACCTGGATTTTTCGGTAGAAGTGTCCGAAACCATGTTCTGGACCACCGGAAAGTTTACTCCTTTGCCCTTTCTGGGCTTTGTGATCACCTTGGCTTCCGCCTATCGGTTGGCCAAGTTCAACATCGATGAAGACCAGGCAACTTCCTTTATCGGATTGCCCACCCCGGCGAATGCGCTCCTGATCCTCTCCCTGCCCTTGATCCTGTTGTACCATCAGAACGATGTTTTGAACAGCATTGTTCTCAACCAGTGGTTTTTGATCGGTACCACTTTGTTGAGCGCATTCCTGCTCAATGCCAGAATAGAGCTGTTCGCCCTTAAATTTAAGAATTGGAGTTTTAAGGACAACGCCCTACGCTACGTTTTCATCATTGTGAGCCTGGTATTGTTGATTACCATGCAGTATTTGGCTGTGCCCATTATTGTAGCCTTTTATATTTTGAGCTCCCTTGTCAACCAATGGGGGGCCAAGGCGTGACTCGAAGCGAACCTTTTTAACCAACGACCATGATAACCAAACTTGGTGAGCGATTTACGGACCTTTTTAGAAAAAATATGCCCGATGCCTTTGTATTTGCATTGGTGCTGACACTGGTAACGGGTTTGGTCGCTTTTTTTTGGATCGGGGCTTCTCCCTTGAAGATCGTTCAGTCGTGGTATGACGGTTTTTGGACCCTTTTGGAGTTCGGGATGCAGATGGTCCTGTTGATCATAACGGGCTATAGTATTGCATTATCGCCCTTTGTGGAAAAAGGGATAGATCGACTTACCGGATACATAAAAAGCCCACGCCAGGTGTATTATTTTGTAGTACTTACCGGCTTTTTGTTATCGATGATCAGTTGGGGATGGGTCGTGATCGCCGCTGTGTTGGCTCGGGAATTGGCCCTGCGGATTCGCGGTGTCAACTATCCCTACCTTATTGCGTGCACTTACTTCTCCAGTATCAGTTGGGTTACCGGAATGTCGAGTTCCATCCCACTTTTGCTCAATACGGACAAGAACTATATGATCACCACAGGAATTTTGCCCTCGACCATTTCCACTTCCTATACTTTGGGGTCCGCTTTGAACATAGGAATGATGGTCTTGATGCTCGGAATCGGTCCTTTTCTAATGCTGGTGCTGGCCCCCAAGACGGCCAAGGATAACGAACTTAGCGACCTTTTGGAGACCCAAGTGGCCGCACCATTGGGGATCAAGGAAGAGGCAGAGCGCTTAAAACATCCCTTCAAAGCCCTTTCGGACCAGCTCAATAACAGCATGTTGCTCCAGTACACCATAGGCCTGATGGGCCTTACCTATATCATTTGGCACTTTAAGACCAAAGGCTTTGACCTGAATTTGAACATAATGATCTTCGTGTTTCTGATCTTGGGGCTGCTGTTGCACAAGACCCCGATGCGTTATAGCATTTCAATGAAAAGGGTCAGTGGCAACATCTCGGATATCCTGTACCAGTTTCCCTTTTATGCGGGGATCATGGGCATTATGACCTTCACCGGTCTGGGGGCCGCCCTGGGAGAGCTCATTGCGTCAGTGGCCACAAAGGATACCTATCCCTTTTTCGCCTATTTGCTGGGTGGGGCCGTTAATTTTGCCATCCCATCGGGAGGCGGGGAATATGCCGTTATCGGCCCCAGCGTTGTAGAGGCGGTCAACCAGATCGGTGCGGGCCTGCCGCCCGAGGAACTGAAGGCCATGACGGCCAGGGCCTCGCTTTCCATTGCCTATGGGGAGGGCCTGACCAACCTGTTGCAGCCCTTTTACCTGATTTTACTGCTGCCGGTGATGGCCCAGGGCATTAAAATTCAGGCACGCGACGTGATGGGATACTTGGTCGTACCTTTCCTATTGTACTTTGTCCTACAGCTACTCATGGTATTGTGGATGCCGTTATGACCGGGAGATAGGGGCAAGCAGGGGTTCAAAAAGACCTTGCCCCCTTTTTGATATTGATTTTCCGGAAACCGTACCATTGCTTTGGCGCGAACCCCATGTGCCCGTTTAGCGAACTCCCATTTCTCTTTTTGGTGGTGATGATGTTTTGGGGGATTTAAAGAAAAATTTCGGGCGCTGGTTTCAAATGACCTTTGTCATAGGCGCAAAAAACGCAATGGAATATTTTCGCCTTTTCCAACGAATACGTTTTAAAATGAAAAGGTGGTTGCTGATTTCTGTGATGGCCTTGTCGATCCAAAGTTGTACCATGGTAAAAATTGCAATCAGTGAAAAACGAAATCCAACTCCGCAAAACTACAGTTTTGGGGGGGCGGTCATTACAACATGGGGCGCTATCCGCGTCAACAAATCGGACTTTTTCCCGTCCAGTTTTCAGATTATTAAGGAAGAAACGGTGATCTATATCGATCCCGTTGGGATCGATAGTCCAAAAAAGGCGGATTACATCCTGCTGACCCATTCGCATCCCGATCACTTTTCAGCAAAAGATATCGGGAAGCTCGTGAAACCGGAGACCGTGATCGTCTGCCCGGAGGGCATGTTGAAAAAACTTACCCGCTACAAACATCAATTGCATGTGGTAAAGCCCAAGGACAGGTTGAAGTTTGAGCATATCCTACTTGAGGCCACCCCTGCCTACAATACAAAATCGGTTTTTTTGTGGATCAAGGCCCATCCCAGGTCAAAGGGCAATGTGGGCTTTGTGGTTACATTGGACAATGATTTGAGATTGTACCATACGGGCGATACCGATTATATACCAGAAATGCAGGACCTAAGGGATATTGACGTTGCGATGGTACCCGTTGGGGGCGACAATTTGACCATGAACATTGCGGAAGCTGCCAAAATGGTAAATGAAATCGGCCCCAAGTTGGTTTTGCCCATGCACTATGAGATCGGGAAGAAGGGAAATCTTTCACTTTTCGAGAATTTGGTCAAGGAAGGTATCGAGGTAGTGGCGTTGGATTAGTGCCGGTGCCCTCCGAAAGTGTGAAAAAATATATGGTACCCGGAACGGAACTAAAAATCCAGCTTTTTCTTTCTCAATTCGAAATTCTGGCCCAAATATACCTTACGGACCATTTCATCGGCCGCGAGATCTTCGGGGATACCCGATTTTAGGATGCCCCCCTCGAACATAAGATAAGAGCGTTCTGTAATCGCCAAGGTTTCCTGCACATTGTGGTCGGTGATCAGGATGCCGATGTTTTTGTTCTTAAGTTGTGCCACAATGCGCTGTATGTCTTCCACGGCAACGGGATCGACCCCGGCAAAAGGTTCGTCGAGCAAAATGAACTTTGGATCGGTGGCCAGTGCGCGTGCGATTTCGGTACGCCGTCGCTCCCCTCCCGACAGAAGGTCACCACGGTTCTTTCTAATGTGCCCAAGGCCAAATTCGTCAATGAGCGACTCCATCTTCATCAACTGCTCCTTTTTGCTCAATTTGGTAAGCTGTAGCACGCTCAATATATTTTTTTCAATGCTTAGTTTTCGGAAGACCGATGCCTCTTGCGCCAAATAACCGATCCCGTTTTGGGCCCTTTTGTACATGGGGAATTTGGTGATTTCCATGTCATCCAAATATATATTCCCGCTATTGGGCTTTACCAAGCCTACGATCATGTAGAACGAGGTGGTCTTGCCGGCACCATTGGGCCCCAGTAGGCCAACAATTTCCCCTTGGTTTACTTCTAGGGAAATACTCCGCACCACCTGGCGTCCGCGGTACGATTTTACAATGTTCTCTGCTCTAAGTTTCATGCTTGGGTTCAAGTTTACGTATCAAGCTCAAGTTCAAATTTGGAATACCGATTTATCCTCAGCGCCAAGCTGTCATCGGAAAAGGACCTTGCCAAGGGGTACCAAAACTAAACTTTACCACCATTAACAAAAAACAATTACCCTTTTTTTAACTAGGGGAGCCTTCGGTTTGCCCGCCTTCTTGCTCCAAAGCTTCCCAAAAGCCATAAGCGCGGCGCAAATGGGGCACCACAATGGTTCCTCCCACCAAGGTGGCAATGCCAAGGGTCTCCATGACCTCCTCTTTGGTCGCTCCTTCCCTGAAACAGGTTTCCAGATGGTACTTTACGCAGTCGTCGCAGCGCAGTACCGTGGAGGCAACCAATCCCAAAAGTTCTTTGGTCTTCACATCCAGGGCACCTTCGGCATAGGCGTTCGTATCCAAATTGAAAATGCGCTTGATGATCTTGTTGTTGTCCGCCAACAACTTTTCATTCATTTTTTCACGATAGGCATTGAATTCCTTAACTGGGTTTGACATCTTTCCTTGCTTTTTGTTCTTTTTTGGCCTCTTTCCTCAAGACTACTTTTGAAACGTAAATGCTTATCTGGTACAAAATCAGAATGGGGACGGCCACTACAATCTGGCTGGTCACATCGGGCGGGGTGATCACCGCTGCAAGGATCAGGACCACAACAAGGGATATTTTTCGATATTTCCTGAGTATTTTCGGGGTGACCAAGCCAACCTTGGTCAAAAAATATACAATGATGGGAATCTCGAAAATAAGTCCGCACGCAATTACGGATATTCGCACTGAGCCCACATAGGAGGCCAGGTCGATTTCGTTGGTAACTTCCTGGCTTACCTGGTAGCCTCCCAAAAAGTTGATGGACAAAGGGGCGACCACATAGTATCCGAACAAGGCTCCCACGAAAAATAAAAGTGACGCGATCGTAATGAACCCCCTGGAGTTTTTACGTTCCTTTTCGTACAGGCCTGGACTTATAAATTTCCACAATTCGTACAGCACATAGGGAAACCCGAGGATAAACCCGGCCCAAATGGAGGTCCAGATATGGGCGGAAAATTGTCCCGCCATCAACCTACTTTGAATGGTAAAGGGCAATTCGTCCGCACAGAAATCGGATTCGAAACCAAAATAGGTGGCAATATTGCAAAAGAACCTATAGGTCGGAAAATCCATTTGTTTGGGGCCAAAAAGAACGGTATCAAAAATGAACTCCGGCACCATGAATGCCACGGAACCAATGATCACAACGGCCGCGACCGATCGGATCAGGTGCCATCTAAGTACTTCCAAATGGTCCAAGAAGGACATTTCGTTCGCATTTCCGGTATTTGCTTTTGCCATTATATTATGCCTTCGTTAATTAGGTTGTGCAGATGTACCACGCCTTCATATGTATCGCCATTGACGGCCAGCAATTGTGAAATGCCCTTGTCCTGCATCAATTCCAGTGCTTTTATGGCCAGCACATCGGTGCCAATGGTCTTTGGGTTCGAAGTCATGATATCTTTTGCTGTAAGTCCGTTTATTGAATCGTATTTGTTCAGCATCCTACGGATATCACCGTCGGTCACCACCCCGACGATCTTGCCATTTTCCAGTACCGGGGTCGCCCCCAACATTTTTTCAGAAATTTCGACAATGACTTTTTTGATGTCGGAATCGACCTCCACTTGTGGCTTTTGATTGGTAGATACGATGTCGGAGACCCGGAGGTAGAGCCTTTTGCCCAAGGCACCGCCTGGATGGTACTTGGCAAAATCCTTGCTGCTGAACCCTTTCAGTTCCAGTAGACATATCGCCAGCGCATCGCCCATGACCAATTGCGCCGTGGTGCTGGTGGTCGGGGCCAGGTTGTTGGGACAGGCTTCCTTTTCCACAAAGGTATTGATCACGTAATCGGCATGCTGGCCCAGAAAGGAATCCGGATTCGCCGTCATCCCTATCAATTTGTTCCCGCCCCTTTTGATCAGAGGTACCAGCATTTTAATTTCCGGGGTGCCTCCACTTTTTGAAATACAGATGACGATATCTTCCCCTTGGATGGTACCCAGGTCCCCGTGGATGGCATCGCCCGCGTGCATAAAAATGGCCGGGGTCCCCGTGGAATTTAAAGTGGCCACAATTTTGGAGGCGATGATGGCACTTTTTCCGATTCCCGAGACGATCACCCTTCCGTTGGATTTTATGATGTAATCTACAGCACCCGAAAACCCCTTGTCGAGTTTGGTTGCCAGGTGATTTATCGATTCACTTTGCAAGCCAATGGTCTTCTTTGCAATGTCAAGTATAGCTTTGCTATTCTCCAATGTATAATTAGGATTATGTGATTGTGGTGCTAAAAGAATGTGTTATATTTAAGATTACAAAATTACACAAACTTAATTTATCGCAATTTTAAATTACTACAAAATGATTTGGCCCGATTTCTGTATTAAAACATGAAAAATACGTATCTTATAAGAATTGATCGCGTGTGCCAAACCGATTTCATTTTCAAATGATAAAGGACAATACAGTTTTGAAAGACATTGATCTATACCCCCCCTTGAAACAATATTTTGGATTTTCCCAGTTTAAAGGGCTTCAGGAAGATGTGGTACGACACATATTACAACGGAACAACACCTTTGTGATCATGCCCACCGGTGGCGGTAAATCATTGTGTTACCAGCTTCCGGCGCTAATGCAGCAGGGTACCGCCATAGTCGTTTCTCCCTTGATCGCCTTGATGAAAAATCAGGTAGACGCCATACGGGGCATCTCCTCGGAGAACGGGGTGGCCCATGTGCTGAACTCCTCCCTCACCAAAACCGAGGTCAGACAGGTCAAGGAGGATATCACCAATGGGATTACCAAGTTGCTATATGTAGCTCCGGAGTCGTTGACCAAAGAAGAGTATGTCGATTTTTTGCAATCGGTGACCCTATCTTTTTTGGCGGTCGATGAGGCACATTGCATTTCGGAATGGGGGCACGATTTTAGGCCCGAATACCGTAACCTACGATCGATCGTCAACCGACTGGGAAATGACATTCCCATTATTGCCCTGACCGCCACGGCGACCCCTAAGGTGCAGGAAGATATTGTAAAGAACCTGGGTATTACAGGGGCAAAACTGTTTAAGGAGTCGTTCAACAGACCCAATCTGTTTTATGAGGTGCGGCCAAAGACTTCGGACGTCGATGCGGACATTATCCGTTTTGTGAAAAAGAATGCGGGTAAATCCGGGATTGTCTATTGTCTAAGTAGAAAACGGGTAGAGGAACTCTCCCAGGTATTACAGGTCAATGGGGTAAGCGCCGTACCCTACCATGCTGGTTTCGATGCCAAGACACGCTCAAAGTACCAAGATATGTTTTTGATGCAGGATGTCGATGTGGTTGTGGCCACCATTGCCTTTGGTATGGGCATCGACAAACCCGACGTGCGATTCGTAATCCACCACGACATCCCCAAGAGCATTGAAAGTTATTACCAGGAAACGGGGCGTGCCGGAAGGGATGGGGGAGAGGGCCACTGCTTGGCCTTTTATTCCTATAAGGATATTGAGAAGCTCGAAAAATTCATGTCCGGAAAACCCGTGGCAGAACAGGAAATAGGCAATGCGCTCCTGCAAGAGGTAGTGGCCTATGCAGAAACGTCAATGTCGCGAAGAAAGTTCATTTTGCACTATTTTGGGGAGGAGTTCGATGAGGTGGATGGTGCGGGGGCCGATATGGATGACAATGTTAGGAACCCCAAGGAAAAGGAAGAAGCCCGGGACAATGTTGTAAAACTCATTCAAACGGTACAGGCGACCAGTGAGAAATTCAAGTCCAAGGAGATCGTGAAGACATTGGTAGGCAAGGTAAACGCCATGATCGCATCGCATAAGACCAATGAAAAGGAGATTTTTGGAATTGGGGCCGATATGAACAAGGGATACTGGATGGCCTTGATCAGGCAGGTTTTGGTCGCCGGCCTCTTAAGTAAGGAAATTGAACAATACGGGGTATTGCACGTAACGGATACCGGCATGGATTTTCTGAAGAACCCGGGTTCTTTCATGATGACCAAGGACCATGTGTACGGTGCCCGCGAGAACGACGCAATCGTCAGTGCGGCCAAAGGGGGAGGTGTGAGCGATGAACGCTTACTGAAGCAGCTCAAGGGCCTTAGAAAGGCACAGGCCGATAAATTGGGAGTACCTCCCTTTGTAGTGTTCCAGGACCCCTCCCTGGACGATATGTCCTTAAAGTACCCCATTTCCATGGAAGAGCTCCTGAACATCCATGGGGTAGGGGAAGGCAAGGCCAAGAAGTACGGAAAACCCTTTGTGGAATTTATCGCTGGCTATGTAGCGGAAAATGGGATTGTAAGACCGGACGACCTGGTAGTTAAGACCACCGGCGCCAATTCGGCCCTGAAGTTGTACATTATCCAAAATGTGGACAGAAAATTACCACTGGATGATATTGCTTCCTCTAAAGGTCTTGAAATACCGGAATTGATCAAGGAGATGGAGCAGATCGTCTTTAGCGGAACCAAACTGAACCTTGGCTACTGGATCGATGAGGTCCTCGATGAGGACCAACAGGAAGAGCTCCACGAGTACTTTCTTGAAACCGAGACAGACGATATTGAGACGGCCCTTGCTGAATTTGAAGGGGATTATGAAGACGAGGAACTACGACTGTACCGTCTTAAGTTTATCAGTGAGGTCGCAAATTAGCCGTTAGGTCGGAACCATGCCCCAATAAACAAAAAAGCATACTTCACAAAAAAGCCATTGCCCATACCGGGGCAACGGCTTTTTTGTATTTAGGTCAAGGGCAAAATCCGTTAGGGGGCAGAGGTGCCTCCCTGGTTTTTGGCCCTGCGCAATTGTCGCTGGATTTTTTTGATGGCAGATTGGATCGATTTCTCCGGCTCGATGATGTTGTATTCCCCCCAAAAGTCTGGATCGGAAAAACCGATGGCTGCGTCGGTCAATATGATGGAAGACCTGATCCGGTCCCTTGATTTTGGAACTTTACCCGCCAGATTTTTCTCCCAGTCCGTAACGGCCATTTCACAGGTCATGCTGTACACCGAATTGAAAAGGCGTTTGTCCCAATTGATCTTGAACTGCATGAGCACGTTGCTGTACCCGTAATACCATTTTCCGTTTTTCTCCCTATAATCCACCCTATAGGCCACCTCTGTGGGCCAAACATCGGCGTTCCTGGGCTTTTTACGGACAAACAGTCTCGAGGCCCTTTCCCTATTGGTAATGTTGAGGGTATAAATGGCACTGGTCAATATTTTGTTTTCGGCATCGATATAGAGTTTGCCCTCGTACATGGGTTCCAAAACACCCTCTCGCTGCTCAAAATTGATGACATAGACCAATTTGTTGTTTACCCTAGTGGAGTGATCGAACCTAAACGTATAGTTCTCCAGGGTCTCCTCAGTGAATATGTATTCGGGATATTTCATGATATCCACAAAAAGTGCATTGAAAGGACCTCCCTGTAGTTTCAGCGCGACGGTATCCAACCGACTGTAGTCCGTACTCTTCCTGGCCTTATAGAGTTGGACCGCATCCTGTCGTTCTGAGTTATAGGGGGTTTTATAGATGTTCACCACCGCTTCGGAAAGCGAGACGTTCTTCCTGCGACGTTTGATCGTCTCCCTATAAAATGCCGTCATTAAGGTGGGGTCATCAAAGTAATTTTCCCCTTTTTTGGCAAGCGTTTGCTGCACCAGGTCCCGGGCATCCTTGGGAACACTTAGGTTCACCTCGGCCAACTCGACAATGGAGACTTCCATAAAAATCCGATTGTTCCCCTCATTGAGCTGGGCCAAAGGCACATTGATGGTCTTGTACCCCAAAAAAGTAACAATTACATCGGCCTCCGTAATGTGTGCCGGTACCTTAAGCGAAAATTCCCCTTCCGTATTGCTTATAGTGCTCAGGTTCGAATTCGCAATTGACAGCGAAGCGAAAACCAGTGGTTTTTTTGTGCTTTTGTCCAGAACCTCGCCCCGGTACTGCTTAAAGGTGGCTTCTTGCGGATTATCCTGAAAAATGACCGCAGCCCTTACGATATCATTGCCCCCGATCATCAGTGCCATCAAAAGGGTGATGAAGAGGTGTTTTTTTGAAATTATGCTAGAATGTTGTTTCATGATCAAATACTTTTGGTCGGTGCGAACACCATCTCTAAGGTAATGATTTTTAGCTGGTTTTATGTTAATATTCTCTTATAAACCACTTTCGCCCCTTTAAAATTCCTCGTGTATCAGCTCTTTGTTCAGCACTGCTCCCGATGCTGCTCCGGAAGCGACAGCGTTGGAAATGGAGCGCATGGGCGAGGTGTTGTCGCCGCAAGCGAATATTCCGGGAACGGTGGTCCTTTGAAGCGCATCTACATTGATGTAACCTTCTTCGGTAAGTTCACAGCCCAGAGCCTTTGGTAGGGTGGAACGCTGGGCAAAGGGTGTTCTCGCATATACCGTTTGAACCCCTGCTTTGGAGCCGTCTTTAAAAGAGATGTTTTTGATCAGCCCGCTTTCATGTTCAAACCGCGCCACCGCTGTTTCCACAATTTTGATATCGTGTTTTTTCAATTTTTCGGATTGCCAAGGGGTCAATGTCGATTTCCCATTCGTGAAGAGGGTCAGGTCACGGGTCCAGTTGCTGATCATTTTTGAAAATTCAAAACCGTAGTCCCCATTTCCAAGTATTCCGGTTTTTGCATTTCTTAGCTCGTAACCATGGCAATATGGACAATGGATAACCGAAATGCCCCAACATTCCGAAAAACCGGGGATTTCGGGTATTTGATCGCTCACTCCTGTTGCCAAGATCAGTTTTTTTGCCGTAAAGTCGTCCCCTGATCGGGTACTTATTTTAAAATCTTGACCCGTTTTCGTGCCATGGGTCGCCAGGCCATTGTAAAATGTTACGGTTTCATATTTTGCGACCTGACGTTTTGCGGCGGCCGAAATTTCTTTTGGTGTCTTTCCATCCTGAGTGAGGAAGTTGTGTGAGTGGGGTGCTTGAATGTTGCAAGGTTTCCCGCCATCAATGATCAAAACCCGTCGTAGTGACCTGCCCAATGCCATTCCAGCCGAAAGGCCCGAATAGCTGCCACCGATGATTATTGCGTCGAAATTTTTGTTGTCCGTCATATGATTTGATTTTGAAAGCGTTGCCGGGACCGCGGTGAGGTGAAAAGGGATTCAACCATACCAGCGGGCCTTACCAACTCCTTTATGTTCGTTGTTCCCGGAAAATTTATTTGTCAAAGATAGTAAAAATCAATATTATTGCAACAAAGTCGCAATAATATTGACATGAAAAGAAGAACGACGGCCACCCAAACAGAAATTTTAACGCTTTTGGAAGCGGCGAATACCGCCCTGAGCCATGAAATGGTACAATCGGAATTGGGCGCAAATATGGACAGGGCGACCATCTACCGCGTTTTGAACCGGTTTTGTGAAGATGGGCGGGTACATAGGATAGTAGGAGACGATGGCAAACAGTACTTCGCACTTTGTTTGAACTGCGGGGAGCTAAGGGAATCGCATACCCACAACCATTTTCATTTTAGGTGCCTGGAATGCGGAAAGGTGGAGTGCCTGAAGCACGACATTAAGGTACCGCTGCCAGATGGGTATACTTCGGAAAGGTTCAATGGATTCATTTCGGGCCGTTGTAAAAACTGCTCTTAGGCCCATTTCCCGATGCGGACAACTTGGTTCAATGGAGCTCTTTGATCCTTATATTCCTAAACGAGACTTTGCCCGGGTGATCTTGGAAGCAGATGCGGCCCTTGGGGAACTTTCCAAAGCCTTTCCATCGTGCATCGCCCAGATAGGGAAAATCTTCCGACCTGCTGAACTTGCTCTCTTGGAGCATGGCCTCCCATTTGGCTCCTTGGAGGGGAAAGGAATTGATTACCACCCCGTTTAGGGCGACCTCCCCGTGATTGGCTCCGTAATCGATTTTGATATGGTAGGAATTCCATTGGTCCGCAGGCTTGGCCACATCCAACGCAGAGGGAGCGGAAAGATCGTACAGGGCGCCCACAAAGTGTTTATGGGCCTCCAGATCCTCTTTTACATTGTTCACTTCTATGGCCCCTCCTAGGGCAGCACTGGGGTCGTCATAGATGGCCGGATCCAAAATTTGGATTTCGGGCCCCGTTTGGTAGGGATATTTGTACTTTTCATCTTCCTGTACACCCCACATAAAACCACTGTTGCCCCCGGGGATTACCTTCCAATCGAACTTGATCTCGAAATTCCCATAGACCTTGTCCGATAATAGACTGGCGTCCCCTTCCCCCGATTCCATGTCCGAAACCCCATTGAAAATCAAAACGTTGTTTTCTACGGTCCATCCCTTTGGAGCACCTTCTTTTTGAAAGCTGTGCCAACCTTGGAGCGAGTTATCGATGATCAATGTCTTCCATTCCGTATCGGCCTTCCTGCAATGTATGCAGGCGAAGATCAATAAAAAGGCCAAAAATGTTTTTCCCATTGTTTTATTTTTTTGTTCAGGAACCGATCAAGCCAACACCATGGGGCAAAGAAACTCGAAATAGTTGGATTTCGGTTCGGTCGCGGCTGCCGGGGACCCTACTTTCAAGTATTGGTCCGCTACCTGGAACCGCAATACCGTTTTCAGTTTTTCGGGAGCCACCTTCCTAAAATCGGATAGGTAGATTTCCCGATGCTTTTTCGTCTTTCTTGAAAGATTTTGCTGTTCGGCGAACGCTTCCATCAGTTCAAAACTTTCCGGTTCGCTGTCATAGCTTCCCAAATGTAGCATTTGAATGCACTTTCCTTCGGTAATTCTTTCAAATTTAACCTTTTTCAACAGGGCGTGCGGTTTTTTTTTCCGGGTAAGGGCCCTCATTTCTTCAAAATACTCCCCATCCACAAAATCGGGCTGCCGTATCATCAATTTGAAGACCAGATCGTTTTTATCGATCGTACCGTCATACTTCTTCTTCGCCGCATCGTTAATGTCCCAAACCCCTTCCAAGGGATACACGGTGTAATCAAAATGACCGTTTGGCGCCGTGTTTTTTTTGGCGTTCATTTTTATGGCGTACGAAAGGGCGTACAGTACTCCGATATATTCCGAAAAGTCGGCATTGTTGGGATTGCCTTCCCCTTCAATGGTCAGAAATTGGTATTCCGGGACCTGGATGATCTCAGGCCTATTTTTGGGAAGATAAATTTCTTTTTCCTTTTTTCTCCATTCATGTTTCATGCGCTGTTCCTTTTATAATTGTACGATGGGACAAAAATAAAAGGGAGCGGTGACAGCCCTATGTCACCTTTAATGGATTTTTTTGCATGTTCTTGGCCCAATCAGTTTACAATGGGTTTCAGGACCAAATTTCGATAGGACACGTTTCCGTGATCCCCCTGAAGGTAAATGGGTCCCGGTGCAAAAACATCGGAAATAATGGCGCCCCCGGTTGGGCCGTAGACCGGTTGGTTGTCAATGATGGTCTTTCCGTTCAAGCGTACGGTAACATGTCGGTTATAAAGGGTGATGTCCAGGGTTTGCCAAGATCCTGCCGGTTTTTCGGCGGCCACACTGGGAGTGATCCGACTGTAAAGGGCTCCCATGTTATGTGAATCCAAATCCTTTCCGTAAGAATCGAACACCTGTATCTCATACATGCCCCTAAGGTATATACCGCTGTTGTTCCCTTCGGGAACGTTGACCTCCAAGGATAGATTGAAATCCTTGAATTCCTGTTCGGTCCTGAGGTTGCCGTAGCTTAAATGTTCCCCATCCTTGGGTTGTACCGGGTCGTTTACCAATTCACCGTCCACAGCTTTGAACCCGTTGGCTTTTTCGGGGTCGATAAGCTTCCAACCTTTTAGGTCTTTTCCATTGAAAAGGGTTATGGGTTTGTCATACTTGATTTGGGCTAGGTCCGGGGCCGCGGGAACATCAGGTAGTCGTTTTCCGGTAAAGGTGGTTGAGGTTTCTCCAGGTTTCCCCCAATTTGGCCCCTGCATTACACCTTCGATATCATCTCCGACCCTTTTTACACGCAGGGTGAAGGTAAGTGTGTGTTTGCGTTCCTTTCCATCCGGGTCGGTGTGTACCGTCCTTTCCCAGGTTCGGGTGACCACCAGATTTTTTTGGTCCACCAGGTATACGTGGGCCACGGGCACGACGCTTCCTCCGATCCATAGGAGATCGGCATCCAAGAACCCCTGCTTTTCGTGGACTTCCAGCCAACCGACACCTCCTCCCTCGATATCCAAGGTCCACATGCCCAGAAAATCATTCCCCGCTACAGGAGGATGGTCAGGGGACGGATGGGCGATGATTGTACCGAAGGAACAAATTAAAATGGCCGCGATAATGTGGTATTTTTTCATGATGTCTGTTTTTATGGTGTTCTTTTTAATTCCAATAACTTATATTCCTTACCGAACAAGGTTTTCCCGAATTCTCCCACTTGCCTATCCTTCATCAAATCCAATCCCTTTTTTTCAGGAACATAAATGTATTAAAAAAGCGCAAGCTTTTGCTACTTGCGCCCTATTTACCATTTCTTGTTGGAAAGTGCAAGGCTATTTCCAGTAACCGTTGGCCCTAGCAATCGTAGCAAATTCCATGGCCACCGTTTGTCCTATGGCGATGAGCATTGCCGCATCGTTTGCATAGACCGGTCGTAATTTTTCCCTTATAACGGCATCTGGCTGTGTTATCTTGATGGTCAACCTTGCCATTTTTACGGCCAGTGCCCTACCTTCTTCGGGAGAGTTGGTGATCAAAGTGTTGTCTGGAATCAATAGTGTTGGATCGGACATGATTTTTTGTTTTTAAGTTCCGGGACAAAACTATGGTTTGAAAGTATCCTGTGCAGTGACCAATGTTACTTTAGAGCACTTTTATTTTTCGGCCGATCTGCATTACTTCCCCGTTGGCACCCAGTTTTTTCATCAATCGGGAGACCACCTCCCGTGATGTCCCCAGGTCATCGGCGATTTCCTGATGTGAAATGTTTAGCAGGTCGGACTGCCCTATTTTGGCCTTGGTCTTCAAATGGTCCAATAAGCGGTGGTCCAGATTGTAGCAGGTAATCTGTTTGGTGGTATTCAGTAGATCCCTGTAATGCTTCTGATAATCGGTAAGCACCAGATAGCCAAAGGAAGGGTACTTTTTTAGCCAACTGATGACCTTGGGAAAGGGGAGCAACAGCAATTGACTTTCCACTTCCACAACAGCCGAGAACTCCGCCGGGCCGTTGTTAAATGTGTGGGCAAAACTGTATATGCAGGATGCCCCTGAAACGATGTAGTACAACAGGAACTGTACCGTATCTTCATCACTGAATACTTTTACGCGTCCATCTATAACGATGGGCAAGAATCGGATAAAACTTCCCTGTCGAACAATGTATTCGTGGGCCGAAAAGCGTTTTACGGATGCATGTTCCTCGACTTCCTTCAAGAGTTCCTTTTCAAGAACTGGAAAGCACTCGGCCAAAAATGACGTTTTCATTGCATAACTTTGGTTAGCAACAACGGTCCGCCCCCTTAGCGCGGTGAGCACCGTTCTTTTTGCAATTGATTATTTCTTTTGCACTATCTACACAATTCGATCGGCATGGTCCGAATTGGGGATAAACGGCCCAAAAATCCTTATACCGATCCCGATCTGCGGGTACCTGATTTATTGGTGGGTCGCGGTATTGTTCCCATCGGGCCGCTCCAAAACGCCCTTAAATCCTTTTTCAATAGCCTTTATCTTGAACTAACCATCGTGCGTTTTCGAGGAATCGGCCACCAAGCGGTTAATTTCCTTCAATTCGGCCTCGGTCAGGTCGCGCCATTGTCCTACGGGAATGTCGAGGTTTACGTTCATGATACGGACGCGCTTTAAACGGGTCACCTTGTAGTTCAAGTACTCGCACATGCGACGAATCTGTCGGTTCAGTCCCTGGGTCAGTATGATTTTGAACCGGTATTTGTCGATCTGCTCCACTCCACATTCCCGGGTGACCGTGTCCAAAATGGGAACCCCCCTTCGCATCCGCTGCAAAAAGGATTCGGTAATGGGTCGGTCGACCGTCACCAAGTATTCTTTTTCGTGATGGTTGCGCGCCCGCAAAATCTTGTTCACAATGTCCCCATCATTGGTCAGAAAGATAAGGCCCTCACTGGGTTTGTCCAACCGTCCGATAGGGAAGATCCGTTTAGGATAATTGATATAATCGATGATATTGTCCTTTTCTACTCCGGTATCGGTTGTACAGACAATGCCTATGGGTTTGTTGAACGCAATATAGATCGGTTCCTCCCGCGGTGGCGAGATCAGTTTGCCATCTACATGGACTTGATCTCCAGCACCGACTTTGGTCCCCATTTCGGGTACCTGCCCATTGATGGTGACCCTGCCCTGTTCGATCAGTTTATCGGCCGCCCGTCGGGAGCAATGGCCCACCTCGCTAAGGTATTTGTTGATTCGGGTGGAAGGAGTTGTCGTCATGGAGTTCTTTTATCTTACCATTATTTACCACAACCAGATCAAGATCCAAAGAATAAGAAGGACCAAGACCACAATGTGATACACATAGTTTTGATACCAGGGCACATTTTCAAACCCGTCCTTTATCAGTTCCGGCCTGTAGGTCAACAATTTTATTTTTTCGGCGTCGGGAGCGGCGGTCATACTGCTCACCACAATGAATATCAGGGTCGAGAGAACGACCATCAGTCCTACATTAATGGTATAGTGCAAATGCCATAGACCGAACTGTTCCAATACAAACAGGGCAATACCGGCCAGTGTACCCAAAACCAGGGTCCAAAAAGCGCCATCACCATTGCCCCGTTTATAGAAAACCCCCACCAGAAAGATCACCGCTATCGGTGGTACGATGATGGAGAACATTTGTTGCAGATAATCCCACAAACCGGTAAAGTTTTGAATCTGTGGGGCCCAGAGTGCGGCTATGACCATAAAGATCAGGGTAGAGATCCGACCGTACTTTACAATCTCCTTTTCAGTGATATTCGCTTTTCCCGGTTTGATAAAATCGATTACGAGAAGTGTCGAGGAAGAATTCAGGGCCGAATCGACACTCGACATGATCGCAGAGATGACACCGGCCAATACGAGTCCCACCAAGCCCACCGGAAGCACTTTGGTGACCAGGGTCGGAAACACGGCATCCCCATTGGCAATGTCGGGAAAAAGACTAATGGCCATAGCCCCGGGAATCACCATAATGAACAGCGGGATGATTTTCAAGAAGCCGGCAAAGATTACGCCCCATCGGGCCTGTTTCATATCCCGTGCTCCCAATACGCGTTGGAATATATACTGATTGGTCGACCAATACCAGAAACCTAGAAAGGGAACACCCATTAGTAACCCGGGCCAGGGCAATCCTTCATCGTCCAGGGGCTGCACCACGGAAAAATGGCCTTCCGGGGCCGAGGAAACCACCCTGCTCCAGTCATAGTCCAACTTCCCAAAAAGAATCCATGAGATAATACCACATCCAACAATGAGAATAACCGCTTGGATCGCATCGGTATAAACCACTGCCTTTAGTCCACCCCCTGCTGTGTAGATACCCGCAACTATAGCCAACACAAGGGTGGTCTGCCACATGATCAGATCGGGAAAAAAGGTTTGCAGCACCAGACTCCCGGCGTACAAAGCCCCGGCCGTCTCGATCATGATGGTACTGAAAATGGTTACGATCGAGAAAAACTTCTGTGACCGCCTGTCATATCGAAGCTGTAGAAACTCGGGTATGGTCGTAATGCGGCTACGTAAATAGAGGGGAATAAAAATAAGCGCGGCTATGATCAGCGGAAGTCCCGACATCCATTCGTATACCGAATTGACAATACCCGTGGTATATGCCGCTCCGGCCAGTCCCACAATAGTGGATCCAGAAATATTGGAAGCAAAAAGGGATAGCCCTATGATGCCCCAACCAAAGGTTCGCCCTCCTAGGAATAGATCCTCCCCGGTTTTGGTTTTTCGGGAGATCCAAAGTCCTATGAACAGTACAAGTAAAAAATACGAGATCACAATCCCGATATCGATATTAGAAATAGTGCTTTCCATAATGGGTTTCGTTTGGTTATGTGGTTTCGATAAAGATATTAAAAGAATAGTTCTTAGCTCCAAGGAGGTACTGTTCCAGGGGTTGCGAAAGCCATGAATCTACTCCGCCAATCCCCATATGCCCGTGATCTATGCACAGATGTACCCCTTTGTCCTTTACCAGTTCGGCACAGTGGCCTATATCTCTTGTCTCCCTATCCAACTGCCACGGGCCATAATCGAGTGCACTGAATCCAAAGGGCGCCCCCCCGCTGATCTTTATACCGCCCTCCCGGGTACCGGTTTTGAGGAACAATTGGGTGCAATCTTGTTTGCCCCCGTTCTCCTGAGGAGAAATATAGGGCACATATTGCTCCGGTACCGTGGAATGGTACCAACCAAAGTGTGCCGCATGGCAGCGATCCGGATAATTTTCATGGGGCCCCCGGCCATACCATTCGAGTCGCGAAAAAGCATCGGTCAGCCTTAGATATAACCCAAATCTGGGCAGAAGGGGAAGGGGTTTCAAAACTTCCAAATCGGCGGTGATCATTAATTTGCCCGTGCGCACAAGTCGATAGGTCAGTTTTAACCGGGCCTTTTTCTGACCAAGGTCGAACACACTTATAATGGAATTTCCTTCCTGTTTTAGGGAAAGTAGTCTAAAATTAAGACTGGCCTTTTTCCAAAAACTACAGGTATTGGGCATGTCCCAGCCAAAATCGTTGTCTGTGGGAGCTCTCCAAAACAAAGGTTTTATCGGATCTAGCAATGTTTCTTTTCCCCGGTTGGACAAAGAAGTGATCAAGCCAGAACCCGTGTCGATCGTGATCGCGGTTTTCGTGTGGGCAAGATGGATGGAATTTTTCCGTGTGGTAAGCTCACCGATGGCTTTTTCCGCACCGTTATTTTGGGAAGGTGTCCCTTTTAGAACCTGAAATTGTGCCGTGCCCAATACGGTACCCTTGTCCACCATAGGGGTTTCTTGACGGGAAGTAACCATAAGATCGAGGTAGTGGTTTGTGTTGGCGTTTAAAAGGGAAACTTCATAGGGCAACCTGACATCGATCTCGGAAGCCGCGGGAACATCAACAAGCTTTTTTCCCTGCCCTATGATTCCCTCTTCCGAGGAGATCGACCATTCGAGAACACTCCCCTTAAGGGCCGTAAAAAGCCATTCGTTTTTTAGGACCAGCAACCCCTTTGCCAAATCCTTCGCCCCATATTGCACCGGGGCGTACAGTTTTTTTACCTCCTCCAAGGCCGGCTTGGGGGTTCGATCGGGCCACAATATCCCATTAATACAAAAGTTGCCGTCGCTGGGGATGTCTTTCGGACCAAAATGTCCACCAAAGGCCCAAAAAGAAGCGCCATTTTTCTGGCTGAGCAGTCCCTGGTCCATCCAATCCCAAATAAAACCTCCCTGAAGACAATCATGGGCCCTGATCAGATCCCAGTATTCCCTTAAACTGCCATTGCTATTGCCCATGGCATGGGAGTATTCGCACATAATAAAGGGCCTGTCGCCTCGGTTTTTGGCATAACCTTCTACGTGTTCTGGGGAAGGATACATGGGGCAGACGATATCGGTGTTCGCTTCTTCCATCGCCTGTTCATATTGTACCGGCCGTGTTGGGTCTTGTTGTTTCAACCATTGGTAGGCCAATTCAAAATTCACTCCGTTGCCCGCCTCATTGCCCACGGACCAGATGATGATCGAGCAGTGGTTTTTGCTCCTGTGGTACATCCGCTGTACCCTTTCCAAATGCGCTTCCTGCCAATTCTCGTCCTTGGCCAGGCTTTCCGTTTCAAACCCCATGCCATGGCTTTCAATATTGGCCTCATCCACAACATAAAGTCCGTGCTCATCACATAGGCGGTACCATTCGGGCGCATTCGGATAGTGGCTGTTCCGCACCGCGTTGATATGGTATTTTTTCATCAGGACAATGTCCTCTACCATGCTTTCCCGAGTAATGACATGTCCGGTACGTTGATCGTGCTCATGGCGATTCACGCCCTTTAGGGTCAAAGGTTTTCCGTTGATGCACAATTGGTTCTTTCGTATTTCAATGCTCCGGAACCCTACCTTTCCATGGATTTTATCCAAGGTTTGGCCTTCCTGTACCAAGCTGAGGGACAGGGTGTACAAATAGGGCGATTCCCCGCTCCAAGGAAGTACGGTATCGAGAACCAGATCGGTATGGAGATCTAGGGTAGCCTTTGGACCGCAGATATACGTCAGTGAGGTACGGGCTTTTTCCTCGCCATGGGCATTCTCAAGAGATATTTGCAGCTGCCCGTGAGCCGTTTCAGGATGGTCATTTTTAATTTTTGCAGCCACGGCGAGCAGCCCATCGGAATATGTTCTGCCCAAGGTGGCCTGGGTGTGGTGATCTGCGATGCGCAGCGGGTTGTACGCTTTTAAGCGCACCTCCCGTTCAATACCGCTCATTCTCCAGAAATCCTGACATTCCAAATAACTGCCGTCGCACCAGCGGAAGGCCTGGATGGTTATTTCGATTTCCGTATCGACATGGGGCGTGATATCAAAAACAACTTCTGTCTTGCTGTCCTGGTTGTATCCCAGGAATTCTCCATTCACCCAAAAATACGAGGCCGATTTAATGGCACCTACCTCAAGAAAGATCCTTTTTTCCTTCCAAGTTTTTGGAATCCTGACCCGCTTCTTGTATATCCCGGTGGGGTTTTGTTTGGGTACCCAGGGCGGGTTCTTGGGAAAGGGATAACGGTCATTCACATAAATGGGAGTGCCATAACCGTTGATCTCCCAGTTTGCCGGTACCGCTATGGAATCCCAATGGGCATAGTCAAAATCGGGATTGGAAAACCCTTGGGGTAGGTTTTGCAGGTCCGGGGCCCACCAAAAGGACCATGCTCCATTGAGAGCCAGAGTGTTTTGGGTATCGTTGTCGGAATGTCTAAAGGCAGTTGGTGCTTGTTGGCCGATGTTGAATACGGACGGGTCCATGAGCCACTGGTAGGTCGGCCCAATACGTTTTGGGGTCTTCTTCATTAAAATCACATGTTTACAAACTCAAAACCGGCCAAGGGAACGTTCCGAAGATCAAATTCGGTCTCGTTCAATAAAACGCCGTGTTCCAAATAGGCCTTGAGATTGGCCAACCAGAAGGTCCACCCATTGCTGCATCCGTGATGTACATTGAGCATGTGCTGCTCATCCGTGGGAATCTCGTACTGCTTTAAAGTGATCAATACCGCAGTTCCCTTGTCCTCCAGGGCAACGGATACCTTACTGACCCCGGCGAATGAGAATTCCAGAAAGTCGCTGCCATTGGCCTGTAGGATCGCCCCGGTTTCCTCTTCGTCCCAATTGTGCCATGCCCAGGTGTAACGATCCCCTGCCTGAACATGTTCCTGGGGATTTCTGGCCTTACCACTTGTTGTATACAGGGCCTTCCTTAAAAACCAGGAGGTAATGCCCTCCGCTGTGCCCCAGCACCAATAGAGCTTTTCCAAAGGTGCCTTGATGTGTATTTTTTTTGTAAAGGAATCAAAACTAAGTTGGTCCATAACCCTTATTTTTTTCGGTTCAGTTCGGCGGCGTGGATTTCCCGCCCCAATTCGGCCAAAAAGGGCATGCCCACATCGTCATATTCGTATTTGTCATCATTGAACAGCCCATTTTTGTTCACTAAAATGGTAGCGGTCAATAAAAACTCCACCTTGTTTTTAGAATCCCTAATATAGGCACAATCCGTCAGGGTTCCATAGGCAAAACCCACTTTGTTGTAAATTTTGATGTGCTCGGGTATGGCCGTTTGGGTATCACCGTACATAAAAAATTTGCAGTAGCCGTCATAGTACTCCACAGGGTCATAACCCACCACTTTGGGAAGGGTATGCATGGCAGTGAGCAAAAACTCCCTTTGGGCACTGTTCAGGTCGAACCGCTCTTCCTTATCGAACTTTTCTGGAAAGATCACGCGTTTTAAAACACCATGCTGCGCATCTATGGGATAGTGGTTTTTGAGACTGAAGTCGAAAGGTTCGTTCACCAAGGCGTCATCCCTGTAAAAACCAATGCCCTTCCGTATGCCGTCCAACTGCAAGGGTTGGGGTTCGGCATTGATCGTGGGCCGGGTAATTGCAGTGGTGCTATCGTTGACATACACGATCAGAGGCTTGGTGGTGACATCATCGGCATGGTACCCCAAGCGGTGCGAAATGCGAACAGGCGCTATGCCCTTTGTTTTTAGCCCATCGTTGATGGCATCCTGACCCAGAAACTCCAACAAACGGTTGTTGGCGTCATTGTCGCTAACCGCAAAGATCTTTGAGATCGCCTTGGCAAAGGTCGTTTCCACCGAATCGCCTTCCACGTAAAACCTAGTGTCCATATCCAGGGTATCGGTTCTGTTCAGTTTTTCCAGGGCCAAGACCGCGATGGGGAATTTTACCGTACTGGCCGGATAAAAATAATTCCGCGCATTGACCTGAAAGTCATGGTCCGTTAAGACAACACCGTCGTTTTGCCGGTCGACTTGGGTATATCGGATCTGTAGCTCGTATTGACCCAAACTGTCCATGACCCGTCTGATGTTTGGGTTTTCCGAAGCAAGCGCCGCTTCCAATGCGTGATCATGGCCCGTGTTTTGAGCGCAGGAGCACAGCAAGGGCAAAAATGCCAATATATATTTTTTCTTCATCCCTAGGGAGCTGGTATTAAAGCATGTCAATCCTCAAAAACTTCACCCCTATGGGGCTTCAGGGTATCACGGACCATAACCATATCGCTTGCTTCCACCACCATGAAGGCCAAACTATGCATATCGTGCAAATGTTGGTGGCCCGTAATGCACAACGGAAATTCCCCGATAGCTATGAACTCCTTCAAATGCTTCTCGTGGTGGGCGGCGGTTTTGGCTGCGGCAGGACCTTTGAAGTCCCATATCAATTTAATTTTTTGGTCCACGTGCTGATCTTTGTTCCGGTTGTCCGTTCCAATGGCGGTCGTACTAATGTACTAAATTCTTTAACGGGCGTAAAAAACTGTTAAGGATAAAACAAGCCCTTGCCTACCATCAGGTATTTGTTATTTTTGCAAGATGCAATTTTTAAAGATCGGTCGCAAATCCATAGCTTTACCACTTGTCCCGTTGGCATCTGCATTCGTACTGTTGTCCTGTGATGGCATGTTCGACAGGCAGGACGACAAACTGCCCTTGGCCCGGGTAGGGGAAACCTACCTTTACCGGTCCGACATTGCCCCCTTGCTGCGAAAGAACATTTCCAAGGAAGACAGTACTTCCTTCGTGACCAACTACATCAACAACTGGGCCTCTAAACAGCTCTTGCTCACCAAGGCAAGAATAAACTTGCCCGACGATCAAATTAACGAGTTCGATATCCTGGTGAACAACTACCGGAACGATTTGTATACACGGGCCTACAAGGAAGCGTTGGTGCAGCAGGGCAGCGATTCCACGGTTACCAAGGAACAGTTGAGCACTTTCTACAACGAGGAAAAGGAAAATTTTAGGTTGAAGGAAAAACTGGTGCAATTGCGTTTTATAGAACTTCCCAAACAGTTCCTGAACAAGGGGGAAACCATAAAAAGGTTGAAGCGTTTCAACAAAGAGGATGTGGCTTATTTGGATTCCATAGGGGTGCAGTTCAAGAAACTCAATTTTAACGATTCCATCTGGGTTCAGGCTTCCCGGGTGATCAATGAGATTCCGCCCTTGACCCGTGAGAATGAGGACCGATACTTAAAAAAATCACAATTTTTTGAGATGGAGGACGCAAACGGGGTATATTTGACCAAGATTGAGGAAGTGTTGCAGACCAATGATATTGCCCCGCTCTCTTATATCGAACCTACCATAAAACAGGTGCTTCTAAGTCGTAGAAAATTGAACTACATACGAAAATTGGAAACAGAGATCATAGATGAGGCGATTAAGGACAAAGAATTTGAGGTGTATGGAAAAGAGGAATAGTATATTGGTTTTGGGATGTTTGCTACTGAGTGGGGGCATTTTCGCCCAAGAGGTGGATAGTATACCGGATACCCAGGTGGAACCGACGGATATGTTGGTCCAAGCCGATACCGGCGTCAAAAAAGATACCACCAATACCTTCAAAAAAATAAAATTGGACGGTATTGCCGCGGTGGTCGGGGATTATGTGATCTTGGAATCGGATATTGAAAAAACCTTGATCGACCTGCGCAGCCAAGGGGCTTCGGTAGAGGACATTACCAAATGCGGACTCCTGGGCAAACTGATGGAGGATCGCCTGTATGCCCATCAAGCCGTACAGGACAGTATTTTGGTTTCGGATGACGAGGTAAATATGACAGGGGACAGACAATTGCAATCCCTGGTCCAACAGATCGGGTCCATCGAAAAGGTGTTGAAATACTACAAGAAAGAGGATGAGACCAGTTTTAGACAGGAGCTTTACAAAATAAACAAGCTACGGATGTTGTCCGAGAGGATGCAGCAGAATATCATCAAGGAGATTGAAATTACCCCGGAAGAGGTACGCCAGTTCTTCAATAAGATACCCGAGAGTGAACGGCCCGTTTTTGGTGCGGAGATGGAAATTGCCCAAATTGTAAAGCAACCCAAGCCCACCGACAAGGAAATTCAGGAAGTGGTCGATAAATTGAATAAGATCAAGGCCGATGTCGAGGATAACGATGCCAGTTTTAGCGTAAAGGCCATATTGTATTCCCAGGGGCCTTCCAAATCGCAAGGGGGGCTGATCAAAAGTGTGACCAAGGAATCTGCTTTGGTAAAGGAGTTCAAGGATGTCGCTTTTAGTTTGAAGGAAGGGGAGGTTTCGGAACCCTTCGAGACCATGTTCGGTTACCATATCATGTATATCGAAAAAATCAGGGGCCAGGAAGTGGATGTGCGCCATATTCTCTTGCAGCCGGAAATTTCACAGGAAGCCCTTGACAGGGCCAAAACGGAATTGGATAGCATCCGTCAGCATATCTTGGACGGCAAATATACCTTTGCCCAAGGAGCCCTGAATTTTTCGGATGAGGAGGAGACCAAATTCGATAATGGGCAGCTCCGGAACCCGACGAATTTTGATTCGCGTTTTGAGCTTACCAAAATGGACCCGAAGCTTTACAATCAGGTGCGGAACCTCAAGGACAATGAAATTTCCTACCCGATTTTGGAACAGGACGAAAGAGGGGGCGGACCATCGTTCAAACTGCTCAAGGTTACCAATAGATATGACGAGCATGTGGCCGAATTTTCCAAAGATTATATGAAGATAAGGGAGCTGGCCCTTACCGAAAAGCAGTACACGGCCATCAAAAAATGGATGGACGACCATATTGAAGACACCTATATCAGCGTGAACGAATCCCGGAAAAACTGCGATTTCGCCAACAATTGGATCAAGGAATAGCATGTCGGACGTTACTGCAATCAACAATCTCGTACAAAGGCACAACACCTTAAAGCAGGAAATCGCCAAGGTAATTGTGGGCCAGGATGGGGTCATCGATCAAATCTTGCTTTCGATCTACACGGGCGGGCATGCGCTGCTCATTGGGGTTCCGGGCTTGGCAAAGACCCTAATGGTCAATACCATTGCCAAAACCTTGGGACTCGATTTCAAACGTATTCAATTTACTCCCGATTTGATGCCCAGTGACATTTTGGGCAGTGAAGTGCTCGATCAGAACAGGAATTTTAAGTTTATCAAGGGCCCGGTCTTTTCCAATATCATTCTGGCCGATGAGATCAACCGCACCCCGCCCAAGACACAGGCGGCGCTTTTGGAGGCCATGCAGGAACGTTCCGTGACCATAGCCGGACAACAGCACAAACTGGAACTGCCCTATTTTGTATTGGCCACGCAGAACCCCATAGAACAGGAAGGGACCTATCCGCTGCCCGAAGCGCAGTTGGACCGCTTTATGTTCGCAATAGAGTTGAAGTACCCCTCCGTGACCGAAGAGATCCAGGTGGTGAAAACCACCACCACGGACAGTACACCGACCGTCAATGCACTGTTCAGTGCGGCGGAAATATTGGAAGTACAACACCTGATCAGGCGAATTCCCGTACCCGACAACGTGGTGGAATACGCGGTGCGCCTGGTAAACTCCACGAGACCTAACCTGGAGGGATCTTCCGACTTCGTAAGACAATATATCGATTGGGGCGCGGGCCCCAGGGCCTCCCAAAACCTTATTTTGGGCGCCAAGGCCCATGCGGCGGTACAGGGAAAATTCTCACCTGATATCGAAAATGTCCAAGCCGTGGCGATGGGTATCCTCCGCCATAGGATCATCAAAAATTACAAGGCCGAGGCGGAGGGCATTTCTGAGGAAAACATAGTGGACAAACTGCTCTAGCACACTCCCATGAAAAGGGCTCTGGACAAATTCTCGGCACAATCTGAAACGTATCGGAAATTTAGACCGATCTACCCGGAAGCGCTTTATGGGGACATTTTGACATTGGTCCCGTCCAAGGGGAAGTGCTGGGACTGTGGTACCGGGAACGGTCAGGTCGCGGTGGCCCTTTCAGAACATTTTGAAAGCGTGTCCGCAAGCGATCTCAGCGCCCAGCAGATTGCCCATGCGGAAAAACGTGACAATATTGTCTATTCGGTGGAAAGGGCCGAGAATACGGGTTTTTCCTCGGATCAATTCGATCTGATCACCGTTGCCCAGGCATTTCATTGGTTCGATTTTCGGGCCTTTAACCAAGAGGCCAAACGGGTTTCCAAGAACGGCGGTATCGTGGGCATATGGGGATACGGATTATTGCGGATTTCGGAACCCTTGGACCTGCTGGTCGATCATTTTTACCACCAAGTGGTCGGACCGTATTGGGATCGGGAAAGAAGGCATGTGGACAATAGATACGAAAGTGTTCCATTCGATTTTGAACCCATTGACCTGGTCACCGACCACGCCATTACCGTTCATTGGGACCTGCGACACTTGGAAGGCTATTTCAACTCATGGTCGAGCGTGCAGAATTATATGAAGGAAAACAGCAATAAAAACCCCGTTTCCCATTTGATGAAAGACTTGGCCCCTTTATGGAAAGGAGACGTAAAGAAGGAAGTTACCTTTCCCATTTTCATGAAGTTGGGAAGGGTGGTCAAATAGATTTTTTTGGGTTTTCGAGGCTTAGGCCGCTCTTTGGGAAGCGGGCCTTTTGGAAGATGCCGCTTTTTCGATCGATTTGCCATCGTACAATTCCCGAAAATTACTGCTTTCCTGGTTCAAAAATTTTATTTACCCTTTGTATTTTCTTAATTTTACGGAATTGTTCTAACCTTAAACAAATAAGATAATGGCATTCGATATCGATATGATCAAAGGGGTTTACGCCAACATGGCGGAAAGAGTCGATAGGGCTCGGGAAATCGTGGGCAGACCACTTACCCTTTCTGAGAAAATTTTGTATTCCCACCTTTGGGATGGAAATCCCACGACAGCATTTACAAGAGGTAAGGATTACGTAGATTTCGCTCCAGATCGTATCGCCTGTCAAGATGCAACCGCACAAATGGCATTGCTGCAGTTTATGCAGGCAGGAAAACCCAAGGTTGCCGTACCGACGACCGTTCACTGCGATCACTTGATCCAGGCAAAAAGCGGGGCCGCGGCCGATTTGATGTCGGCCAATAGTACCAGCGCTGAGGTTTTCGATTTCTTGGAATCGGTCTCGAACAAATATGGAATCGGTTTTTGGAAGCCCGGGGCCGGAATCATCCATCAAGTGGTTTTGGAAAATTATGCCTTTCCGGGCGGAATGATGATCGGTACGGATTCGCATACCGTAAATGCCGGAGGATTGGGTATGGTCGCCATAGGCGTGGGCGGTGCCGATGCAGTGGATGTTATGGCGGGAATGGCATGGGAGCTTAAATTCCCTAAACTGATCGGAGTGAAACTGACCGGGAACATTTCAGGTTGGACCTCCGCAAAGGACGTTATTTTGAAGGTGGCCCAAATCCTTACCGTAAAGGGGGGAACCGGGGCGATAATAGAATATTTTGGAGAGGGTGCCAAAAACCTTTCCTGTACGGGAAAGGGCACTATTTGCAACATGGGCGCCGAAGTAGGGGCGACCACCTCCACATTTGGATATGATGCGGCAATGGAGCGCTATCTTAAGGCTACCGATCGCAGCGATGTGGCGGAAGCGGCCAATAATGTAAAGGACTATTTGACGGCAGACCCGGAGGTATACGCCGATCCGGATACTTATTTTGATCAGCTGATCGAGATCGACCTTAACACTTTACGCCCCCACTTAAACGGTCCGTTCACCCCGGATCTCGCCACTCCCATTGGGGAATTGGGACCTAAGGCAAAGGAAAATGATTGGCCGATCCAAGTGGATTGGGGCCTGATCGGATCCTGTACCAACTCTTCCTATGAAGATCTGACCCGGGCAGCTTCCATAGCGGAACAGGCCGTTGCGAAAAAGATCAAGCCGAAGTCCGATTTTGGGATCAATCCCGGTTCGGAGCAGATCCGGTTTACGGCTGAACGTGACGGACTCCTCCAGATCTTTGAGAATTTGGGAGCGACCATCTTCACGAATGCTTGTGGGCCCTGTATAGGGCAATGGGACAGGAGCGATCTCAAAGGGGATGAAAAGAACACCATTGTGCATTCCTTTAACCGGAATTTTTCGAAAAGGGCCGATGGAAACCCGAATACCCATGCTTTTGTGGGATCTCCGGAGATGGTTGCCGCCATAGCCATTTCAGGCCGGTTGGATTTCGATCCCATGAACGATGCCTTGATCAATGAAGAGGGTCAGGAGGTTATGTTGGACGAACCTGTGGGCATCGAATTGCCGCCCAAAGGATTTGAGGTAGAGGACGCCGGATTTTTGGCGCCCGATGAGGACGGTTCCAGAGTGGAGGTCAAAGTGAGCCCCAGTTCCGAACGACTACAGTTGTTGACCCCCTTTGTGCCCATACCCAACGAACAAATGCAGGGAATGAAATTGCTCATCAAGGCCTTTGGTAAATGTACGACCGACCATATCTCCATGGCCGGGCCGTGGTTGCGCTATCGCGGCCACTTGGACAATATTGCCAATAATACGCTGATCGGAGCGGTGAATGCCTTTAACAAAAAGACGAATTTTGTCAAAAATCAATTGACCGGGGAATATGGTGGAGTTCCCGATACACAGAGGGAATACAAAGCAGCTGGAATTGGATCCATCGTGGTCGGGGACCATAACTACGGGGAAGGCTCTTCCCGGGAACACGCAGCGATGCAGCCCAGGCATTTGGGCGTGGCGGCTGTCCTGGTGAAGTCTTTTGCCCGTATACACGAAACCAACCTTAAAAAGCAGGGCATGCTCGGCCTTACCTTTGCCAATGAGAACGACTACGATCTTGTACAGGAAGACGATACCTTTAATTTCGTGGACATTGCCGATTTTGCTCCAGGGAAACCACTGACCATTGAAATGGTGCACGCCGATGGTAGCCGTGATACCATTAAAGCGAACCACACCTACAATGAATCGCAGATCGGTTGGTTCCGGGAAGGTTCGGCGCTGAACGTCATCAAGAAGGAAAACGCGGCCTAAGCGGTATCCAAAAAATTGCTGAAAACTCCTGAATATCCTCAGGAGTTTTTTAGTTTTACGAAAACCCCCGATATAGCAATGAGGAAAAAGACCATTTTAAATGTGTTATTGATCGCCTTTGTGATCTCTTTCTTCATCACTCCCCTTGGCTATCACGCCAAAGTGTTGCTGAACACTCTTTTTGCTTCGACACCCCAGGTCATTCCAGAAACGCAACAGGAGGCCATTCCCCACTACAATTGGAAACTAAAGGGTCCGGAATGGAATTTTTTCAATTTTGAAAAGTCTTCGGGTAAAGTGGTATTCATCAATTTTTGGGCCTCCTGGCGCTTGCCCTGTGCCGCGGAGCTCAAGGGCATCCAAAAATTATATGACCGGTTCGGTGATAGGGTCGACTTCTACATCATCACCAATGAAGAACGACCTCCGGTGGAAGAATTTATGGAAAAGAACGATTTTACTTTTCCGGTTACCTATCTCATCATAGGAGAACCGACCCCCATTCCCATAATGGAGCCACCATCCTCCTATGTCATCGATAAAAAGGGTCGCATCGTGGTTCGGCAAGATGATATTTCGGATTGGGACAATCCTACCGTAATTGGTTTGTTGAACAAATTACTGGTTTCCAAATAGGCTAATCCTTAAAGTACTTAAAGGGAACGAACAACATACCAAAGCATTCCCCCTCGTATTTTCCCAAATGCTTGTGATGTATTTTATGTGCCCGCCTCACGCCACGGGCATACCGGTTGTTCGCATTTCGGAAGAGTTTGAAACGCTGATGGATAAAAATATCATGTACTAAAAAGTAGGCCGCCCCGTAGGCCATGATCCCAAAACCAATGGGCCAGCCGTACCAGAAGCCTTCCTCGGCCGCGGCGTAGAAAAACGATATGCTCACCACCGCATAAAAGATGAAAAAAGCATCATTTCGTTCGAACCAGGAGTCATGGTCCTTTAGATGGTGATCTTTATGCAAGCTCCAAAGAAAGCCGTGCATCACGTATTTATGGGTAAACCAGGCCATAAACTCCATAATGGAGAAAACTGCTATAAATATCGATATCCAAAGAACAATCTTCATTTTTAGACCAAATTCAGTTTATAGTTGAGATACGACTTTGCCAGCAGTCCGAACTTCTGGTAATTGGGCACTCGAATCCGTGCATTTTTAATTTCCAATGGAGGGGTGTTCTGAAGTTTTTGGAGCAGTTTATAATAATATTTATAGGCGGTGTAAACTCCGAATTTGGCATCTCCCGGTAAGCGCTCGATCCCTTTATAGCCCTTGGAGAAATCGGACCTTATTTCTTCCACGATCCTTTTTTTGGATCGCTCATCGAGTTCCATCAGGTCGGTATTGGGGAAGTAGCTGCGGTTGAGCCCCTCAAAATCTTCTTTTAAGTCCCGTAAAAAATTCACTTTTTGGAATGCGGAACCCAGGGACATGGCGGGCTGCCTCAGTTCCTCGAACCGATTTTTATCGCCTTTGACAAAAACCCTGAGGCACATGAGGCCCACGACATCTGCCGAACCATAGACATATGCCCTGTATTCCTCTTCATTGTGGTAAACGGTCTTATACAGGTCCATTTCCATACTTTTCATGAACGAGTCCACCAAATGTCGCGGTATACCGTATTTGTGATAGGTATGTTGAAAAGCGTTCAGGATGGGATTTAAACTTATTTTATCGGCAAGCGCATCATCGAGCGCTTTGGAAAATTTTTTAAAAAGGGTTTCCTTATCGTAATCATGAAAAGTGTCGACAATCTCATCGGTAAAACGCACAAAACCGTAAATATTGTAAATATCGCTTCGTATGGAGCTGCCCAACATTTTGGTGGCCAAAGCAAAGGAGGTACTGTAAGATTCGGTCACGAGCCTGCTACACTGATACGAAACATTATCAAAAATTGCCTTCATGATCTAAATGTTTTTGCAATTAGTTCGGACACCAATTTTCCCGAAATCAACGATGGCGGCACTCCTGGACCGGGAACGGTGAGCTGCCCCGTAAAGTAGAGGTTCTTTACTTTTTTACTTTTCAGTTTAGGCCGTAGGAATGCAGTCTGTAGTAGCGTGTTGGCCATTCCGTAGGCGTTTCCCTTGTACGAATTGTAATCCCGGACAAAATCGTTCACACAAAAGGACTCCTTAAATATAATATTATTTCTAACAGGTTCCCCGGTGCGTTCCTCAAACCTTTTTAGAACAATATCGAAGTATCGGCACCTCAATTCCGGTGTATCGTCCAGGTCGGGGGCTATGGGGACCAGAAAAAAACCGGTCTCAAACCCCTGGGGCGCCATGGAGGCATCGGTCACCGATGGGAAATTAGCATAAAACAAGGGATCCTTTGGCCACCGGGGCTCGTCATAGATTTCCCGGGTATGTCGATCAAAATCAGTATCGAAGAATAAATTGTGATGCTCGATGTTCCCCAGTTTTTTATCAAAACCCACATAGAAGAGCAGGGAGGAAGGGGCAAAGGTCCTGCCTTCCCAATAGGCTTCGGAATACTGGCGGTGTTTTATATCAAGCAATGTTTCCGAATGGTGGTAGTCCGCACCACTGAGTACCACATCCGCATCGATGTTGTGCCCCTTGCTCGCTATTCCGACCGCCCGTCCTTTTTCCACCCTTATTTTGTCGATAGGGCTGTTCGTTCGAATCTGTACCCCCAACTCCTGGGCCAATTTCTTAAGGGCCCTAACGATCTCGTACATACCGCCTTTCGGATGCCAAGTGCCCAGGCCAAAATCGGCATAGTTCATAAAACTATAGAAGGACGGGGTATTCTTGGGTCTCGCTCCCAGGAAGAGCACGGGAAATTCCAGGATGGAAACCAGCTTTGGGTTTTTGAATTTCCTGCGCACCTGTCCACTAATGGTCTTAAAAAACCGATCCATACGCAACAGGGTCTCCGGGGTCACCAACTCGAAGGGCGAGATCCCCGGGCGCAGCACCACCTTGTTTATCGCAATATCATAGTTCTCACGGGCCCGGGCGATAAATTTTATTAAGTGCGCCGCGCTTCCTTTTTCAATGCGTTCAAATTCCGCACCTATCTTGTCCATGGTATCACCGATGGTGACCACATCGTCGGAGAAGAAAATCTTATATGCCGGGCTCAATTTGTCCAAACTGTAGTAATCTGCCCTTTTTTTGCCAAAATCTGCAAAGAACTTATCGAAAATGTCGGGCATCCAATACCAGCTGGGGCCCATATCGAAAGTAAAGCCTTCCCTGACCAACTGTCCACACCTTCCGCCCAGACTGCCGTTCTTTTCATAGAGGGAAACCTGGAACCCCGCCTTGGCCAGATAACAGGAGGCCGACAGGGAGGAAAAACCGGAGCCGATGATGACCACTTTTTTGTTCATATTGCTATTCTTGACAATGGCTCGTGAAGTTAGAGTTCTTCGATGATCGCATCGAGCGAGGTAAACCTTCTCACACAATCGGGCAATTGCCCTTTTTCCAGATACTGGACCTGACGACCGAGTATCCACAATTTTGAGGTATCGTTGTATTCCCGGGCCATCGCGTCGAACTCCTGGATATAGCCTTTGATACGCTCTTTCGAGGGGATGACCGTAAAATAGGACACAAAGTGGAGGTTGTCGTAATACTTCATTACATCCTTAAGGTTTTCCAAAGGAATGGTCTGCCCGAGATAGATGGACTTGTACCCCCGAAGTATTATTTCGTAGTTTATGTACAACAATCCAATTTCATGGATTTCGTTCTCTGGAAGAAAGGGTACAAACACCTTGTCCTTCTTGCTGGGAGCTATATGCTGTAGTTTTTCGGTATTGGTCTGGATTTTTTGTTTGATCAAACCCGTGATGAAATGCTCATGCGCCGGACTGATGGTATCGGTCTGCCACAAAAGTCCCAGCTCGTTCAAAAGCGGTATAAACACATCGGCGAAAATTTCACGAAACGATCGCTCCGTTAAAAGCCCATTGTAGGTACTGATAAAGAGCGTTTGGTCAAAATTGATCATCGCCAGTTTAAAGGCATTTACGGCATGGTTCTTCACGCTGTTCTTGGCCACAATTTCCTTGACCATCAATGGGATGTCCTGATCTTTTATCTTCGCAATCTTGGAAATCTTGTATCCGTTATGGTACAACATGGTGATGTTCAACAACCTTTGGAGGCTTTCGAGACTGTAGGTCCTGATATTGGTATCGGTCCTTTCCGGGGACAATAGGTTGTACCTCTTTTCCCAAATACGGATGGTGTGTGCCTTGATTCCAGACAGATTTTCCAAATCACGTATGCTGAAGAACTTTTTAATATTGTTCATTTTATTTTAAAATTCGTTAAACAAATTTACACTTTTTTGCTATTTTTTATCCGTATGGAACGTTAATTTTCTTTGGGAAGGTCCAAAAACTTTCCTTTACCCTGGTTATTTGTGCTCCTTGCCCACGGATATGAAATGGAAACATGGATGGATCAACTTTGTTGGGAACAGTTTTCCGAATGGGGTGTCCCGGAAACAAAAAAAGTCATTCACCTACTGGCAAATGACTTACTGTGCGCACGAGAAGACTCGAACTTCCACGACCTAATGGTCACTAGCCCCTCAAGCTAGCGCGTCTACCAATTCCGCCACGTGCGCGATTTTGGTATTTGGATGGCAAATATAACGCCCTTTTTCGTAAGGTTAAAACATGTTGGACAATAATTGCGCTCTTCCGGTTTGATTGGGCAGGATATCTTTCCCAACGGAAGATTCGAAGGGATTCAGCTACCCATCGTCTTGCTCTAATCTTCAGGAAGGTCCATTAGCGGAACAAATCAATTCGAGACCGACATTTGGTTCTCTTTTTTGTTTTTCGAGGGGGAGTTCATTCCCAGTTCGGGAATGACAAGCAATGGAATCTGCGTATGGAAGGCCACGCGCTTGATCACGGGTTCGCGGGTCATTTTTTCCATATAACTGTGTTGGTAATTGAGCATGGCAAGTAGGTGGATATCCAACTCCTTGGAAAAAACTTCCAAGGTTTTTGAGACGGAGTTTAGTTCAGAGACCGTATGCACATAATAGGGTACCGTATCAAGGTATTTTCGGAGCATGCTTAAGTTGAATTGCTGTAATTCGGTCAGGGCCTTGATTTCGTACTGTACATGCACGATACGAACATTGGCCCCAAAGGCATGTGCCAGGTTGATCATCGGCTGTAGTTCCGATTGGGTATAAAATCTGTTAAAATCGGTTGCAAAGCCGATTTCCGTGGGAGCGGTAAATTCGAAATGCTGTGGAATGGCGAGCACCGGACAGTTTTTTATCGATTTGATGATACGGACGGTATTGCTTCCCATGAACACTTCTTCTAGGCCTGAAGCTCCTTTGGTACCCGTAATTATGAGTTCGATCCCCTCTTCCTCGACCACGGATTTGATTTCGTCCACCAATAGGCTAAAGGAAGAAATGGTCCTGTAGTTTTGGTTGGCATAGGTGTACCGTTTCCGAATCTGACCAACGAGCATTTCAAGCCCACGCAAGGAAGCGGCATGTGCCCCATCTTCAAGCTGTCCCCCATTTAAACTGGCGGCCATAAAGCGGCTGCTCGCTATGGCCGGGGTGTAAACGTTCAGGAAATGCAAGGTGCACTCTTCTTCTTTGAACAGTTCTATCGCGTATTGGGCCGCGTTCCAAGCATTTTCCGAAAAGTCTGTGGGTATCAATATATTTTTCATGCTCATGTCTATACGAATGGCGTAAAATTAGTAAGGGGAAAAAGGGAAAACTATGACTTATGTCAGGTTTCCGGTTCGCTATGGTGTTTGGCGGGGGGGAATCATGGGGGCAAGGGCTACGGACTGGTTCGGGAAAGGCTTTTTTATCCAAGGGCAGCGGTCCACATAACAGGTATTGAATTGGGTCGGCCCGTCCAAAGCGACGACCTTATGGTTTCGGTCAAAACCCTTCTGCCAAATCCAACAACTTCCTTTCGTCGGCGATGCCTATCTTCTTTCCAGATGCTTTTAACAACCCTTTTTTCTTGAACTCTGAAATAATGCGGATACAAGATTCGGTAGCGGTGCCGACCACATTGGAAATATCTTCCCGAGAGAGCGTAAGATGGAGAAAACCGTCCGGATCTTCCCCAAAATTGTTCTTGAGGTAGAGAAAAGCCTCGGCGACCCTTTGTTTGACACTTTTTTGGGACATATTCACGATCACATCGTCGGCTTCCTTAAGGTCGTGCGCCATGTGTCGCAGTACTTCAACGGCAAATGCGGGATTGGTGTTCAGGGTATTTACAATGTTCTCTTTGGGGATGAAACAGACTTCCATGTCGTTCACGGCAACGGCGCTCAGGTTGGTCGATTCTTCGGTAATCACCGATCGCTGTCCGATGACCTCTCCTTTGGTGGCCAACTTTACAATCTGATCTTTGCCGTTGGCACTGAGCTTGGAAAGTTTTGAAATTCCATCACGGACACAGAAAACCCCATCGAGTTTTTCACCTTCCTCGAAAAGGGCCTCGCCCTTTTTAATGGTTTTGGTGACCTTGGAGTCGGAAACTTTTTTCAGTTCCTCTTTACTCATGGCCCGTAGGGAATTGAACTGACGGATAATACAATTTTCACATCTGCTTTCCATACCTTAAATTTATACCTGATACCGCAAAGGTAATAGTATTAAAATGGTCAAAACCTGATTTATATCATATTTTTGAAAAACCATCATCGACATCTTTGCATTCAGGTAGAGTAAGTAAATGTGTATGGAAACGACCGAATGTTACCATTGTGGGGACGACTGCGGTACGGCACCTATAATCTTCGATGAAAAGAACTTTTGCTGTCATGGCTGCAAGACTGTCTTTGATATTTTTTCAAGCAACGATCTGTCCTACTATTATGATTTGCAATCGGCTGCTGGAGCCAGTCCGCAGGCGATTGAAGGAAAGTACGATTTTCTCGGTTCTCCTGCTATTGTTGAAAGGCTGACCGAGTTCAACGATGGGGACATGCAGGTGGTAAACCTCTATATTCCCCACATTCATTGTAGTTCCTGTATATGGGTATTGGAAAACCTGAACAAGTTGAATCCGTCTGTGAGCGGATCCCAGGTCAACTTCCCCAAGAAAACGGTTCGTATTACCTATAGTAGCTCCAGTATAGCCCTAAAGGAACTGGTCGTGCTACTGGCACGTATTGGCTATGAGCCCTACATTTCGCTGGATGATTACGACAACCCCAAAAAAAAGGTCGACCGGAGCCTCATCTATAAACTGGGTGTTGCCGGATTTGCATTTGGCAACGTAATGTTTCTTTCCTTTCCCGAATATTTTGATCTGGCCAGCAGTGGCCGCGACGGAGGGGAGTTCTGGTTGAACCATTATCAAGGGCTTTTCCGTTGGCTGATGTTCGCTTTTTCGTTGCCCGTGGTTTTCTACGCGGGTCAGGGCTATTTTCTATCCGCCTTTAAAGGACTTCGGGCCAGGATGTTGAACATCGATGTGCCCATCGCTCTTGGTATTTCGGTACTCTTTCTGAGAAGTACCATCGAAATTGTCTTCGATTGGGGCCCAGGTTTTTTTGACAGTTTGACCGGATTGGTCTTTTTCCTGTTGCTGGGCAAGTTTTTCCAACAAAAAACCTATTCCTTTTTGTCGTTCGAACGGGATTATAAATCCTATTTCCCCATTGCCGTTACCCGTATGACATCAGCGGGAAAAGAGGAGACCGCGCAAGTCCATGATATAGAGAGGGGAGATCGGTTATTGATCAGAAATGGCGAATTGATCCCCGTGGATGGTATCCTTATCAAGGGCAATGCGCGGATCGACTACAGTTTTGTTACGGGCGAATCGGAGCCTGTGCGGAAAATATTGGGCGACAAGCTTTTTGCGGGAGGAAAACAATTGGGGGGTGTTTTGGAAATGGAGGTGGTGAAATCGGTTTCCCAAAGCTATTTGACCCAGTTGTGGAGCAACACCATTTTTCGTGAAGGGGCGTCCAGCAAGTTCCAGACCCTTACCGATGGTATTGGCAAACGGTTTACGATAGCCGTACTTTCCATCGCCTTTGCCGCTACCGCTTTTTGGCTGTTTTATGATAGCACCATGGCCATGAACGTATTCACGGCAGTGTTGATCATTGCCTGTCCATGTGCCATTGCCCTCGCCGCTCCCTTCACCCTGGGCAATATGCTTCGGATTTTCGGCCGTAAAAAGTGTTATTTGAAAAGCAGTCAGACCATTGAGCAATTGGCACAGGTCGATACGGCCATTTTTGATAAAACCGGAACCTTGACCACTACCACGGGCAATGTGGCCAGTTACCAGGGCATGGCCCTGACATCCGAAGAAGAATCCCTCCTGAAGAACACCCTCCGGGCTTCCAACCATCCCTTGAGCCGCACCTTGTACGAAATGTTGTCGGAGCAGCAGATAATGACCTTGGACGATTATACAGAGCATTTGGGAAAGGGAGTGGAGGGCTCCAAGGACAACAACTATATAAAAATAGGGTCGGCGGATTTTGTAGGGAACGGTCAGGAGACGGACGCGCTGAACACTGCGGTTCATATTGGAAGCAATACGGGATATAAGGGGCAATATGTGTTCCACAACCAATACCGGGAAGGGGTTTCCGATCTGTTCCGGACGATGTCCGAAACCTTGAAGTTGGCCATTTTGTCCGGTGACAACGAAGGGGAGAAGGCCCATTTGGAAAAATTGTTGCCCAAGCTCACGCCGCTTTACTTCGATCAAAAGCCCGAAGGGAAGCTCCAATTTATTAAATCGCTACAGGAACAGGGCAGTAAGGTGATGATGGTCGGTGATGGTCTCAATGATGCCGGTGCCCTTGCCCAGAGTGATGTGGGCATCGCCATTTCGGAGAACGTGAACGTATTTTCCCCGGCTTGTGATGGAATTTTGGACGCTTCAAAATTTCAACAGCTCTATCAGTACATCCTGGCCTCGCGGAAGGCGATGAAAATTATCAAAATGAGTTTCGTACTTTCCCTGTTGTACAATGTCGTTGGACTTTATTTTGCGGTGACCGGACAATTGGAGCCGGTTATAGCGGCCATTTTGATGCCGTTGAGTTCCATAAGCATTGTGGTGTTCACCACGGTGATGACCAATATATTGGGAAGGAAGTTGAAATAGAAAAATAAAACCTGGAACATGACATATGTCATTTCCCAGGGCAGGTTGCAAATGTAGTTTTACACTTGAATTCAGGTAGGTATGAGCGTTATTTATGTGTTATTGGCCATCAGCATTATAGTCGCGGTCCTTTTTTTCACGGCCTTTATCATAGCGGTCAGAAACGGCCAGTACGATGATGCCTATACCCCTTCCGTTCGCATGTTGTTCGAAGACGAACTGGTCAAGGAAAAACCAGGCCCGGACAGCCCCCCAAAGAACAAATCGAAAGAGCAAAAGAAAGTCATCCAACCAAATAAACAAGAGTAGTTATGGAAGTACAGCAGTTTTATTACGACAACAAGATCGTAAAAAAGTTCCTCTATGCAACAATGCTTTGGGGAATCGTGGGAATGTCGGTTGGCCTGTTATTGGCCTTCATGTTCATGTTCCCCAACCTGACCGATGGCATATCCTGGTTGAGTTTCGGGCGCCTGAGGCCGTTGCACACCAATGCCGTGATCTTTGCCTTTGTGGGCAACGCCATTTTTGCAGGGGTCTATTATTCCACCCAACGCCTGTTGAAGGCGCGGATGTTCAGCGACTTTTTGAGCCAGTTTAATTTTTGGGGCTGGCAGGCCATCATTGTTGCAGCGGCGATTACCTTGCCTTTGGGGTATACCACATCCAAGGAATATGCCGAATTGGAGTGGCCCATAGATATTGCCATTGCCCTGGTTTGGGTAGCTTTTGGGGTCAATTTGATCGGTACCATGATCAAAAGGAGACAACGTCATTTGTATGTGGCCATCTGGTTCTATGTCGCGACCTTTGTGACCGTTGCGGTACTCCACATCTTCAACAGCTTGGAACTTCCCGTAAGCGCACTGAAAAGTTATTCGGTCTACGCAGGGGTTCAGGATGCCCTGGTGCAATGGTGGTACGGACATAATGCCGTGGCGTTCTTTTTAACCACGCCCTTTCTCGGTCTGATGTACTATTTCGTGCCAAAGGCGGCGAACAGGCCCATTTATTCATATCGGCTGTCCATCGTCCACTTTTGGTCCTTGATATTTATTTACATCTGGGCCGGACCACACCATTTGCTGTATTCCACATTGCCCGACTGGGCCCAGAATTTAGGGGTGGCTTTCTCCGTTATGCTTATAGCCCCTTCCTGGGGAGGGATGATCAACGGATTATTGACCCTTCGCGGGGCCTGGGACAAGGTGCGGACCGACCCCACACTAAAATTCATGGTTGTGGCGATAACGGGCTACGGTATGGCCACTTTTGAGGGGCCTATGCTTTCCCTGAAAAATGTCAATGCCATTGCCCATTTCAGCGACTGGATCATCGCGCACGTCCATGTGGGTGCTTTGGCTTGGAATGGTTTTCTGACCTTCGGGATGATCTATTGGTTGGTGCCGAAAATGTTCAAGACGCGCCTGGCATCGGTGGGCTTGGCCAATTTTCATTTCTGGATAGGCACCTTGGGAATCATTTTGTACGCGCTGCCGATGTATGTGGCCGGTTTTACACAGGCCTTGATGTGGAAGGATTTCAACCCCGATGGCACCCTGGTGTACGGGAACTTCCTGGAAACGGTCAATGAGATCATGCCCATGTACTGGATGCGGGCCATTGGTGGAAGCCTTTATATCATCGGGGCCTGCGTGATGATCTATAACGTAGTGGTCACCATTCGATCGGGAAGCAAGGTCGAGGACGAATTGGCGGAGGCCGCAGCCCTGACCCGGGTATCGAAAAGGAGGACCGTAGGGGAAACGTTCCACACCTGGTTGGAACGCAAGCCCATACAGTTGACCATTCTGGCCACAGTCGCCATCTTGATCGGGGGAATCATCCAAATCGTACCCACGATCTTGGTCAAGTCCAATATCCCCACCATCAGCAGCGTTACCCCCTATACTCCGCTGGAACTGGAGGGAAGGGACCTCTATATCCGGGAAGGTTGTGTGGGGTGCCATTCACAAATGGTACGTCCATTCCGTAGCGAGGTGGAACGTTATGGCGAGTATGCCAAAGCGGGAGAATTCGTGTACGATCATCCCTTTTTATGGGGGAGCAAGCGCACAGGCCCGGACCTTTTGCGGGTGGGTGGCAAATATTCCGACAACTGGCACTTGAACCATATGTACGATCCCCAAAGCACCTCTTCCGGTTCCATAATGCCTGCCTATCAATGGTTGGTGCGCGATGCGCACGACCGTAGCGCGATAAGGGACAAGATGGAAGCCATGGTAAGTCTGGGCGTACCCTATACAGAGGAAGACATTGCCAATGCCGATCGATCTATGGCGGAACAAGCGGAGCAAATAGAAAAAAACCTATACACTGACCCTGATTTCGCAAAAGGGTATGAAGCCGATAAAAAGTACGCCGCGGAAAACGGGCAGCCCTTTGTGGAAATGAAGGACCGTGAGATCGTTGCTTTGATCGCCTATCTGCAGCGTTTGGGAACGGATATCAAAATAAAGGGCGGTAACGAATCAATTTCACAAAACCAATAGGCCATGCTAAAATTTGTAAAAGGATATATGGAAAGTATCGAAGGGGTCGCCACCTATCCCATGATATCACTGTTGATCTTCTTCGTGTTCTTCGCGGTGCTGTTCTGGTGGGTACTGACCGCTTCAAAAGCGCATATCAAAGAAGTAAGTGAACTACCATTGGAAAAAGATAACCAACAAAATTTCGAACTATGAAAAACAGATCAACTTGGTGGATAAGGGTCCCCGTATTACTTTTCCTTATTTGGGGAATGATGGAGTACTTTATAGACTCCGGAGAAAAACCGGCGATAATTGAATACCCAGCTGCCCAGTTCTTTATGCTGATGGTGTTTCTATTGCTGATCGCCATAGAACTGATTCTCCAATCCGTGGAAAACGTAATGTTCCACACGCTGTCGGAGGAGGCCAAAGAACGGTATTTGGCTTCGAAATCCAAATCTTGGGAATGGTCCTGGGGCAAAAATACCTACAAAAAGCTCTTGGGCTCAAAACCTATGGAAGCTGAGGGCGAGATCATCCTCGACCACAACTACGACGGCATACGCGAACTCGACAATAAATTGCCCCCCTGGTGGGTCTATATGTTCTATGCGACGATTATATTTGGGGTCGTGTATTTGGTCCGGTTCCACGTTTTCAACGATTATGACCAGGATTCGGAATATGAACGAGAGGTCGCAGCTGCCCAATTGGAGATCGAGGCCTATAAAAAAACGGCAAAAGATCTTGTAGATGCAAATACCGTTGCGCTTTTGACCGAGGCAGCCGACATTAATGCGGGCAAGGCCATTTACGAGACCAATTGCGTCGCCTGCCATATGGCCGATGGAGGGGGCGGTATTGGCCCCAACCTCACCGATGACCACTGGATTTTGGGTGGGGGCATCAAAAATGTTTTCAGCACGGTTTCCGAAGGAGGGCGTGATGGGAAAGGAATGGTCGCCTGGAAGCAGATATTGAAACCTGTCGAAATGGCACAGGTGTCTAGCTATATTTTAATCGAGATCCAAGGAAAAACCCCGGCCAATCCCAAGGCCGCGGAAGGCGATGTTTGGGAAGAATCCGATACACCCTAAGCGGGAAGAATGTGAACGGTCCGCACCTCTGCGATGGGGGCGTTGAAAGGACAAAGTACCAGGGTCTATAATTCAAATTGTAGCTTTGACCATCCGTAGGGCGGACCAAAGGCTACTCGGAAATAATGAGTTGATGGAATGGGGGCAATCGGAATTCCAATAGATCCACCCCGTTCCAGTTCTAAGTTAATTTACGGCAAATGGCCCAGGACAGTGAAAATTTCAGGGATTCAATAGGTACCATCAGCGAGGAGGGCAAACGGGCTTGGGTATTCCCTAAAAAGCCAAGCGGTAGGTTTTGGAAGTACCGCAAATATGTGAGCTACTTTTTGCTGGCCTTTATGTTCGCCTCCCCGTTTGTGAAGATCAACGGCAACCAGTTTCTGATGTTTAATGTACTGGAGCGCAGGTTCAACATATTTGGATTCCCGTTTTGGCCCCAGGATTTTCATCTATTCGTCATTTCCATGATCATTGGGGTCATTTTTATTGCGCTTTTCACCGTGGCCTTTGGCCGTATTTTTTGTGGATGGATGTGTCCACAGACCATTTTTATGGAGATGGTCTTCCGTAGGATAGAGTTTTGGATAGATGGGGATCGGGGTGCACAGATCAGACTCGATCGACAACCCTGGAATGCCGAAAAAATTCGGAAACGCTTGGTGAAATGGACTGTTTTTTTCATTATATCCTTTTTGATCGCCAATGTGTTTTTGGCCTTTTTGATCGGAAGCGATCGTTTGATACAGTATATCGCGGACGGTCCTTTACAGCATCTCAGTACCCTGATTTCCCTTTTGATCTTCACGGCCGTTTTCTATTTTGTTTTTGCGTGGTTCCGCGAACAAGTGTGTATCATCGCCTGTCCCTATGGGAGGATGCAGGGTGTGCTCCTTGACAACAAGTCCATAGTGGTGGCTTACGACCACAAACGGGGCGAGGGCGAAAAGGGCCGAAAGAAATTCCGCAAGAACGAAGATAGGCAGGCGTTGGGGCATGGCGATTGCATCGACTGTTTCCAGTGTGTAAATGTATGTCCGACCGGTATCGATATCCGAAATGGGACCCAATTGGAGTGTGTGAACTGCACCGCCTGCATCGATGAATGCGATACGATCATGGAAAAGGTGAACCTTCCAAAGGGCTTGATCCGCTACGCCAGTGAGGCCGAGATCGTCAAGAAGGAAAAATTCAGGTTTACCCCCAGGCTCAAGGGATACACCGCGGTCCTGACCATTTTGACCGGGGTGTTTATAGGAATGCTGTTTTTGAGAAATGATCTGGAAGCCAATATCTTAAGGCTGCCCGGACAACTCTATGAACATAAGGAAGGCAATATTATCAGCAATGTCTACACTTATAAACTGGTCAACAAGACGGCCCGGGACATCAACGATGTGAGCTTTAAGTTGCTTTCCCACAATGGGACCATAGAATTGGTTCGACATGAGAATTTCATGGTGGGGGCGCAGGATCTGGCCGAAGGGACCTTGTTCATAGAGATCAACAATGCCGCCCTGGATGGGGATAAGGACAAATTGAAGATAGGTGTGTACAGTGGGGACCAGCTGATTGAAACCACTACGGCCCGATTTTTGGCGCCACGTAGCTATAAATAAAAAATTATGAAGATAAACTGGGGAACGGCGATCGTACTGGCATTTATTGCTTTCATAGGTTTTATCCTATACTTTGTTGTCCGGATGGGCACGGACGATCGGGCCAATCACGATTTGGTGACCGAGGAATATTATAAGGAGGAACTGGGCTATCAAAAAGAAATCGATGCGGAGAACAATGCAAACGCCGATGGCCTGAACATCGAACTGGAAAAAACCGTCGACGGACTGCAATTGCAATTCCCGGAGACCCTGGAACCACAAAAAATAATAGGAACGGTGTCCCTTTACAGACCGTCCAATAAACACTTGGATTTTGACTTACCCGTAAGTCTGTCCAATACACATTTGCTCATACCTGACAAACGTTTGTTGGATGGTCGCTGGGACATTAAAGTTTTTTGGGAATACGAGGGCAAGGCCTATTTGCACAAAGAAAGTATAACCTATTAGTGAAAAAATGAATACCGGAACCCGGACAGGAGGCGAACCGATCCCCGTGACATGGATTGTCGCCCGCCGCGCGCTTGGCAGCGTGTTAAAGCGATCTCCTTCTTTGCTGGAATGACCAATTTTATATGCTACTATCCGCCATCATATTGGGACTTATGGGAAGCTTGCACTGTGTCGGCATGTGCGGCCCGATTGCCTTCATGCTTCCCGTGGATAGAACCAACCAGCTCACGAAATTCTCCCAGATTTTCGTGTACCATTTTGGTAGATTATTGGCATACGCCACCATTGGATTGGTTTTTGGTACCCTGGGGAAAGGGCTTTATGTTTTTGGAATGCAACAAAAATTGTCGATCATCATTGGAACGGCAATGATCGTCATCGCCCTTGTTCCATACAGGACTTTCAACAAATACAATCTTTCCAAACCCGTTTATAAAATCATAGCCGCGCTGAAAAACCGCTTGGGCAAGGAGTTGAAAAAGAAAACTCCGGACACCTTTCTGACCATAGGCTTCCTAAACGGCTTTCTGCCCTGTGGTCTGGTCTACATTGCCCTGTTTGCGGCCATTGCAATGGGCGACGCACTAGAAGGGGCATTGTATATGATGTTGTTTGGGGCAGGTACGGTTCCGCTGATGACCACGGCCATTTATTTCAGCGGATTTTTGAAAGGGGTCGCCAAGCGGAAGATACAACAATTCATCCCGGTCTTTGTGGTGATTATGGGGATGCTCTTTATATTGCGCGGTCTGGGATTGGGCATTCCCTATGTATCTCCGAAACCCGTCGTTGAAATAGTTGCCACAGAAATGGAATGCCATTAGTCGCGCCATTTTAAAATCGGGATGTTCCCACGAGTAAGCGGAATACAATAACGATGCGCCGAAGTATTTCTTTTGATCTTTGCACTCCCAATGCAAGGGCAATGCAAATTGTTTCGGCCAAAAAACAGCTTTCAAGCGGCTCAAGAACTATAAACATGGATATGGACAAGCACGACATTACCACACGCGGGGATACCGAACTTTTGGTGCGGACCTTTTATGCCAAAGTACGGAAGGATGGGGTATTGGGGCCGATTTTCAACGGTATCATTTCGGATTGGGACAGTCATTTGGAACTACTTACGGATTTCTGGGAGGGGCAACTGTTCCTCAAGCGGAAATATCAGGGAAATCCGGTGACCGCCCATCTCGAAGTGGACGACCAAACGGACCATACCATCACTCCGGAACATTTTGGGCTGTGGCTCAATATCTGGTTCGAAACCCTCGACGAACTTTTTGAAGGGGAAACGGTCTGGGTCGCCAAAAACCGGGCCCAGAAAATGAGTACCATGTTATTTATGCAAATGTACGAGCACAGAAATCGAAAAAACTAAGCAACTATTTTGGACACCAACAAAAAAATCAAGCAAAAATACGAGCGTCTGGGAGAAAACCCCGAAACCTATCTCCAGGGACTTCTTCATGCCAAGCCCATTACCTATTGGGATTATGTGGAAGTGGACACGCTGTTGTCACTACAAAGACCCCGCACCGATTTTAAGGACGAGAGTATTTTTATCATGTACCACCAGGTGACCGAGCTTTTCTTGAAAATGATGCACCACGAGATTGAACAGATAGTGGAGATGGAAGTGGTCACCGAAGATTTTTTGATGACGAAAATCAATCGGTTAAATCGCTATACAGGCATGCTCATTACCTCTTTTGACATTATGAAGGAGGGCATGGATTTCGAGGACTACAATACTTTCAGGACCACCTTGACCCCGGCCAGTGGATTTCAAAGTGCCCAATTTAGATATATAGAACTGTACTGCACCCGTTTGAAAAACCTGGTGGGCAATAACGGCAATAAAGAGCTTTCCGGCCAACCGGCCCCGGAGGCCTACTTCGAGGACATCTACTGGAAGGATGCAGGTGTAAATCGTAAAACAGGGAAAAAAACATTGACAATGCAACAGTTCGAGGAAAAATATTTGGACGATCTTATCGCCCTCGCCAAAAAAATCGAGGGAAACACCATAGAGGATAAGGTGCTTTGCATGCCGGATCTCTCTGATGGGCTAAAGGAAAAGCTAAGGGAATTCGACCGTTTGTACAATGTGGAGTGGCCCTTGGTACATTTGAGAACAGCAGAACATTATCTGGAACGGAAGGGAAAGCGGAAGGCGGCGACGGGAGGTTCGAAATGGAAGAAGTACCTCCATCCAAAGCACCAGCGCCGTAAATTCTTTCCGAGCTTATGGACGGATAGGGAAAAACAAAACTGGGGATCGGAATAAGGCCGTGCAAACTCCACATAGCCCACCGATGGGATCAATGGCCCCCGAATGACCGTGTTCTCGGCCGACCTTCACAAACCCGACTATGGGCCAACGATCTAAAACCTGACAAAAATCATGTTTTATGAGGCGTGAATAATGAAAATTTGCAGCTTACCCATCGGGTTCCAAACCAACTCGAAACGAAACGGTGGCCAAATACCATGATTTTTTTCAAAAAACCTTAGTGAACCTCTTATTAAAGCAAACCCCTCTATGGCATATGCACACTCATTCCATATTCCCGTAATGGGCATTGGATTTACAGTTGACACTCCTTTGAAAGTCTCCCAATTCGGAATGGACTCCGTAATTTCCTTGGTCGACGATATCCTGTTGGAAAAACTTCGAAAGATGTACTGTGAAAAATTCGAAATCCCTTATACCGAAATCACGGAAAAAATGAGCGACTTTAGGGCCAGGAGGGTCACTTCCTATCTGGACCTGATGCAAGAACTGTCCAAAAGGAAGTTCGAAGATTTTAAGAACAGCACGGCAGATACGGTCAAGGGCATCAAGGAATATTTTAGCATGCTACCGGACACCTCAAGTTTCAAGCAGGAGTTTAAGAAGCTGACCCGGGACTATTTTGATCTGGACGATGTGGGAAACTGGGTCAGGGAACATATGAACATGGGGAGCATCGATGTGAACATTATGACCAAAGTTGATAAGGACAATTATCTCAAAAAGGAAAAATTGTCCACCGAATACAACGATGCCCATGCCGCTTTGAGAGGATTCGCCAACAGCAACCTAAGTTCGTCCATGATTCTCTCGGCGGGCATGAACCCTAGACTGTACAGTTATCTGGAGCAGTTCGAAGACTTTTATCCGGACGAGGACGGTCGTATCAAGAAAAAAATAGTACTGAAGGTCAGCGATTACCGTTCTGCGTTGATACAGGGCAAGTTTTTGGCCAAAAAAGGACTCTGGGTATCTGAATACCGCATTGAATCCGGGCTAAACTGTGGCGGCCACGCCTTTGCGACCGACGGCTATTTAATGGGGCCCATATTGCAACAGTTCAAAGAAAACAAGGACGAGCTGAAAAATTCGATCCACGAACTCCTTGTGGCCGCCCTGGCCCAAAAGAAACGTTACGTACCCAAAAGCGCATTGCCATTGCGGATTACGGCGCAGGGAGGCGTCGGTACCTCTGAGGAACATCAATTTATAATGGAACACTACGAAGTGGATTCGGTGGGGTGGGGGACCCCTTTCCTTCTGGTACCCGAAGCGACGACTGTGGATAGGGAGACTCTGGACAAGCTGATAAAGGCGAAAGAAAAAGATCTTTATTTGAGCAATATTTCACCTTTGGGCATTCCCTTCCATAGTTTAAGGGGAAATACCAAGGATATTGAAAAATCCAGACTTATCGCCAAGGGCAGGCCCGGCAGTTCTTGCCCTAAGAAATTCGTTGCGCTGAACAAAGATTTTTCGGAAAAGGGGCTCTGTATAGCATCAAGACAGTACCAGCACTTAAAAATCAAGGAACTGGATGCCATGGACCTGTCCGAGTCCGAATATAAAACCCAATATAATAAATTGACCGAAAAATCGTGTACCTGTGTAGGTTTGGGAACTTCCGCACTTTTGGTGTACGGTCTGGACACAAAAGTGGAAGGCAAGGGTGTCTCCATTTGCCCTGGACCCAATATGGCGTACTACTCAAAACTGGTGTCCCTTAGGGAAATGACGGACCATATCTACGGACGGGCCAATGTTATCTCGCGCACAGACCGACCCAATATGTTCATCAAAGAGTTGACCATCTACCTCGATTACCTCCAAGATCAGATCGATGGGGCCGATGCCCCAATTCCGGAAAAGCAGAAGAAATACTTCATGGGGTTTATTGCCAATCTGGAAGACGGTATAGCATATTACCAAAAGCTTTTTGCTAGTTCCCAAGGGCGATTTAAGACCCTGGGGCCTGAGATTCTTGGCAATTTGGACATTGGAAAGGAAGTTTTGGAAGGTATGGCCCTAAGGGTCAAAGGGTCCTGAACATCATTTTTGGGCTTTCCATTCCGCTGATAATTACGTTTTGACGTTCCTTTAGGGAAATGATCTGGGTCAAAAATCCTTTCGTTTTGCCTTGGCCGAAAGCCTCCAGACCGGAAGTACGGTCCATAGCAGCAGTACGGATACCGAAACGACCAAACCGGTATGTGTTCCAAAGAAACGCTTGAAAATGGCCCCGGTATATCCCAAAAGGGCCGAAATATCCAGTTTTAGCAAAATCAGGGTACGCGATAGGTCGATGGGGTTGAACATAGTGGCGGTTAAGGAAAAGGTGTCCAGTGGATATTCTTCGAATACAATGAGTGACATTAGAAAAAGGCCGTCATAAATTACCGCCATGAACAGCCACAACAGCACCGCATAGCCGAACCCTTTGATCTTGTTTTCGTTGGAAAGTGCTATGTTGAATGCCAGTGCGGTAAAGATCAGGGTCAAAAAGGCTCCGGTTACCAATAGGAGCGAAAAATTCCAGATGGCATCGCTTTTGAACAAGCCGTACAGCATAAACGGAATGCCCAGGCCCAGCACCAAGCTTAAGGTCAGAGATCCGGCAACCCCGAAATACTGTCCAAGAAAAATAGAAGATCTTTTTAGGGGCTGGGCCAGCAATAGCTCGGTGAACTCCTTGGAGTTGTAGAAGTACATCACACCAAAGATGGTACCGATAAGGGGCACCAGAACAATGATAACGTTCATTAGCGTAATGATCGCTTTTGAAAGGTCGTTGTTCAAGAACAACAGAACAAAACCCAGGGCCAGGTAGAACAGGAAGTAAACATAGCTCCATCGGCTACGGATCAGATCGTAGAAACTGTATTTTAAGATTTTAAGCATTTGCAGTTGGGGTGGTTAGGGCCGCTATGGCATGTTCAAAATCAATTTGTCCGGTCTTGTTTTTCAATTGCTCGATACTTCCCCTGAAATAGACCTTTCCTTCCAGCAGATATACGATTTCATCCGCAACCTCCTCTACAAATTGCAAAATGTGCGAGGTGATCAAAATGGTTTTGCCCTTTTCCTTTTCCCTTTGTATCAATCCTTTCAGGCGAATGAGCGCCGCGGGATCGAGCCCGGTGGTGGGCTCGTCCAAGATGATCAGTGGACTATCGAACATGAATGTCAGTACCACATTTACCTTTTGTCGGGTACCTCCCGACAGGGTTCGTAACTTTTTATCGAGAAAGGGCTCCAAAGCAAACAGCTGTACCAAATTGTCCTCATCGCTGGGCTTTTGTCTGAGGTCTTTGATCATTCGAATCAGCTCCCTGACCTTAAGATTGCCCGGAAAGCTGGCAATTTGGGGCAAGTAATCGATGTTTTGTCGATACCGCCAATCGTTCCTCACATTTTTGCCCGACACCAGGACGTTGCCCGCATGGGGCACCACCATGCCCAGAATGCTTTTGATGAGTGTGGTCTTGCCCGATCCATTGGGACCAAGAACGGCGTAGATGCCCCCGTCCCCAATGCTAAGGTCCACTCCCGAAAGCACCTGGTTCCTACCAAATTTTTTATGCAATTTCTCTAGCTGAATCATTCGATCTTTTTCATGAGTGGGTTCGCATCCAACAGCTTGTCGGGCGTAAAGACTGGGGAGACCTTCTCCGAAAAATCAATGATATCCATGAACAAGCTACGCAAAAGTACTATCGTTTCGGGCGTTCGATTCACGATGTAGGAGAAAAGTTTTACCGGTCGGTACGGGACATCACCAACCCCATTTCTGTCCAGGTCGTACCCCGTATAACCGCTCCAATAATTGTTTTCGAATACATTGTCGTTGAGCTTACTGTTATATGAGATGTCAAAGGAATTGTACAAAAAATTATTGTTGCTGAAAGTATTGGTGTAACAGGCACCCTTGACCTTTACGGCCCAACCGTTGTTGATAAAATCATTGTGTGTATAATCGATCCTGTTCGAACCTTCTATATTGATGCCCACGGTATTTTCCTCAAAAGTGTTGTTCCGTATTTCAGCATCGTTGATTTCCTTTAAGAGCATTCCAAAGGAGGCCGCCCCCCAATTTTTTTTGAAGCTGTTATTGTTCATTTTTATCTTTTTGGAAAACATGACGGCGACCCCGGCCCCGTTGTTTTCAAAGGTATTGTTCGTATACACATCGTTGTTGGAGAACATGAAGTGGAGCCCGTACCTCAGATTATCCGAACTAAAATTATCCTTTATGGTAATATGGTCGGAAAACTCTAGGTATATTCCGTCTCGGACATGTTGCACAATGTTCTGCTCCACTACGATGTTTTGGGAATACCAGAGCTGAATGCCATTTCCTGAGTTGTATTCATCGACCGCGTCGCCAATGATCTTATTGTGGTATACACGGCCATTCCTGGATTTTTCGAGATAAATACCAAAAAAAAGTTTTTCGAGCACTAGGTTCTGGATCAGAAAATGGGCACTCTTCACTACGCGGATGGCCGCGTAGTCGGAAGTGTAGCTCGTGCCCACATTGATGATAAAGAGCCCATCGACGGTTACATGATCGGAGGTAATGGTGATGATCTCCCCCTGGTCGCCCCCATCGATTACGGGATAGTCCTCCCCTAAAAGGGTCAATGGCTTGTCTATGACAATATTGAACTCGCGATAAGTTCCTTTTTTGATCAATAGAGTATCAAAATCCGAAGCGATGGCTATCCCTTCCTTAATGGAGCTTATTTGGCAGGATTCGCAGATCCGAAGGGTTTCTCCACGGGCAAAATTTCCCAACAACAGGATAGCGATGATGAGGTTTTGCCTGAGGATCCCCATCACCGGATAATTAAAAATTTCGAATTTTCATCCGCTTCCACCCAATGCCCAGTGGCTTTGGGAAAATTAAAATGTTGTTGGGTTTTTAGTGGGTAGGAGGTACCGTTGATATGGAAAACGATGGCTCCTTCCAGCATGATCAACTGTGCATCGGTGGGGGAGGTGTGCTCCGGAAACAGGGAACCTTTTTCCAAACTGATGAAAAGCACCTCGAAGGAACTGGTCTTGACCAATTTACCTACCTGCAGTTTGTCGTATGGTCGTTCACTGATCACATGGCTTATTTCGTACATTTTGCGATTGTTATGGTTAACATATTGTTCGGCAGACCGGTTGTGCCGCAGTATAAGGGGAAATACCCCTGTTGGCCAAAATCGACGTTTAGTCTTTAAAGCGATCCTGTAGCGCTTTCCAATCCAAAAGTGTTCCTTGGTTCCCCGCCTGGGCATGTTCCGCGTCCTCCCTATTTGCAAAAGCAGTTAGGAACTCGCCCATGGGACTGGGGATGCCCTTGCTGATCAAATAGGTGGCCGTGGTGGCATCGGTCAGCTCACCCGGTCGATTGTAGTCGTTTACCAAAAATAGGGCGATTTTTTGATCGTCCATATCTTTTACATGGTTCATCATGCATTCTATGGCATCAAATGTATACGCTTTGCCCTTGGCGGTGACAAACTGGGAGGCATGCTGTCTATCGACAATGGTCATGCTACAAAAGTGACACCCATCGGAACCATAAGCAATTGGTTTTGGACGCACAGAACACGCCGTTGGGAAGAGCATCAAAAAAAGTATGCTGATCAGTTTTATGCCAGTTTTGGGTTCCATCTGGTTCTATTTAGCTTGCTTTTTTTCTCTTTTTCCGACAAGAAATGCCAAAAATCCCAAAGCCATTCCCAAGGCCAAACAATAAGCGCCGGTCTGGGGGTACGAATGGGCCCTAAAATTTAAAATATCCTTGGATCCGAACAGCGGGGGCTGGAACCCCATGACAGACCCGTCCGGATTGGTAAACTTCATAATGGCCTTAGGGTCCAGATCATAGCCATAATCGTGTTCCCATAAGTAAAAATCATAAAGGCCGGCACTGCTCAAAAGCAGCATGAGGACGAACCAGCCCAAGAACCATTTGTAATTGCCCTTAAAGCCGATGAGCAGCCCGAGGACCGAAGTTATGATAATTCCCAAGGGAAATATTTTGAATTCGGGTATGGCATCCGGGATGTACTTCATGCCCACATAGTGGTTCATGAGGTTGATATTCTTGATATCGTGCGGGTTGGCATCCGCAAAGTCATTAATATAGATGTACATTCCCAAAGGGGTGGGGTATTGTGGTGCCTCCAAGGTAATCTTCCAAAGGGGGAACACAAAGAGGAGCAAAGGGAACAAAGCGCCCAACAGCATCAAAATCCTTGATTTTTTCATCTGACAGTAGGTAATTGGAACGAAAGCGGGAAGGTTTTGCACACGACCCGCTTCCGTTCGTTAAAATAATCCTCGATCTAATCTCCCAAAGACCATGAAAGGTCCAAATCCGAATCGGCCGGCGACACCCTAACGTACCCCTGCATTTCTTGGTGTAGGGCAGAACAGAAGTCCGTACAGTAGAAAGGCCAGACCCCTACCTGTTTGGGTTCCCAAACAAAGGTTTCCGTCTGTCCGGGCATGATCAACAGTTCGGAGGTGTTGGCGCCGATCATACTAACGCCGTGGGGCACATCATAGTCCTGTTCCAAATTGGTCACATGGAAATATACCTTGTCACCTACTTTTATGCCCTCTATATTGTCCGGATTAAAATGGCTTCGGATCATCGTCATATATATGTGCACCTCTTTGCCATTGCGCTCTATTCTTACGTCGGCGTCGGAAGTGGCCGCATATTTGTGCTTGTTCTCCGTGAGGTTGAATATTTTTCTTGACCGGGCCTTCACGATATCCGCAGCGATACCGGCGGCATAGTGGGGTTCCCCGATGGTTGGGAAATCCAAGAGCAGCTCCATTTTCTCCCCGGAGATATCGTATAGCTGGGCCGACTGCGTAACTTCCGGACCTGTGGGCAAATAGCGGTCTTTGGTGATCTTGTTCATGGCCACCACGTATTTACCGAAGGGTTTTCTTGAGTTCCCTCCAGGGATCATCAAATGCCCCACCGAGTAATAACAAGGTTGACGGTCGACGACTTCCCAGGTGCCCAATTTCCATTTGACGACCTCTGAGGAAATGAAAAAGGTGGTATACGCGTTTCCTTCTGCATCAAATTCTGAATGCAGGGGTCCCAATCCACCACTTTTGACGGTTCCGGCCAGCACATCCTCGAACTTTAGAATTGGGATGCCATAAGCTTCCCCATCAAATTTTTTGCCGTCGATGGCGGCCAACATTTTGGTAAAGGAATGTACGGTCAGATCGGCCGACAGTTTCCCGTTCCCTACGATGTATTCCCCCGAGGGATCCACATCACAGCCGTGGGGCGATTTCGGGGTAGGCAAAAAGTAAACGGCGCCGGGTACATCTGACGGATTTACCACCAAAACTTCCTTTTTCATGGTTGAAGTTGCGGTATGCGTTTCATCATCATATACATTGTGCGCATAGTTGGCGGGCATTTTGGTACCCCCGCCATTGTTTACGTATTCCTCTATTTTCTTCCAATTGACCGCGGCAATGAAATCCTTGTCGTTTTGGGAAGCGTTGACTTCCAATAGACTGCTGGCCTCTTCGGTATTGTAGGTGGTAAAGAAGAACCATCCATGCGATTTTCCACGGCCGGGATGCGATAGGTCATAGTCAAATCCGGGCATCAGCAATTGGAATTTAATGTCCATGTGCCCCTCCTCGGGATCGACACTGATAAAGGACAGGGCCCCTTTGAAGTTGCCCTTATAGTCTTTGATGGGCATATCCCGCTGGGGTACGGGAACCGAAAAGCGGGTCCCTGCGACCACGTACTCGGTATTTTCGGTCACAAATGAGGAGCTATGGTTACCCGCGCTATTGGGAACTTCGATAATCTCAGTGGTCTCAAAAGTGGTGAGATCAATTTTGGCAATTCGGGGAGTGTTGTTTCCATTGATGAACACGAAGCGACCGTCGAGTTCCCCATTGGTCTGGGAAATGTCGGGATGGTGGGCATCGTCCCAAGGTACAAATCCATGGGATGTGTTCAACATGGGCTTGGTTTCCTCGTTATAGCCCCATGCCTTTTCCGCATCTTGGGAAAATACGGGAATCACCTTAAAAAGTCGGCCCGAGGGCAGTCCGTAAACGGATAATTGTCCACTGAACCCCCCGGAAATGAAAGCGTAATATTCGTCATGCTCTCCCGGGGCAACATATACTTTTTCAGCAGCGCTTGAGGACAGGGCCCCATTTGCAGCACCCTTGCTTTGGTTGTTACAACTCGATATGAGGGCCAGACCCATTATCGACATGAGTAAATAGCTAAATTTTTTCATCTCTAAAAGTTTATTGTTTTGTTATATTCTGTATTTAATCCATTGCCGGGGGCAATATTACCTTGTCGACCACGTGCACAATACCGTTTCCAGCGGGAATACTGGCGATGATCTTTGCCCCACCTACATAGACATCATCTCCCTTGACCTCCACGGTGGTGTTCTGATCGTTGGCCTGTCCCAGTTTTTTGAACTTTTTCAGAAAGTCCTTACTATAGTTTCCAGGAGTAACATGGTGTTTGAGAATGTTGGCCAGGGCGTCCTTGTTCTCTGGCTTCAACAGGTTTTCCACGGTGCCTTCGGGCAACGCCTCAAAAGCAGCATTGGTCGGAGCGAACACCATAAGCGGCCCTGCGTTTACCAGGGCGTTTTCCAGTTCGGCGGCCTGTACTGCGGCTACCAAAGTGGTATGGTCCTCGGACCCTATGGCAATGTTCAGCACATTTGGTGTGGATTCGTCATCTTTAAGAAAGGCCTGTCCCTGCCTTTTTGTTTCTCCGGTTTCGGCAATTGCCGAATTTGTGGTCGTTGCGTCTTTTTTGGCCTCGCTCTTGCAACTGCCCAGAATGAGCGCCAGCAAGAACATACCCAATAATACCCTCGGTATGGCGATTGTTTTCATGTTATATATTTATAAGGTTCTAAAATATTCCAGTACGGCCCGGGCCTGTTCCTCCGTGAGGCCTTGATTGGCCATCGGAGCGCCGTTGAATTCTTGTAATAGTTCTTTCGCTAGGGGATCCTCCTTGACCATCCCTTCTGGATTTAGAATCATGTTCATCACCCATTCCGGACTACGTCTTTCCAGAATATTGTTGGGTGCGGGTCCAATGAATTTTTTACCAATTCTATGGCAGGCCGTACACATTTGTTCGTAAACGGTCTTGCCCTTTTCCGCCATGGCCTGGTCTATTTCGGAAGCCAGCGTAAGCGAGGTGATCGGACCGACCCCTTTACTGTCCAGATCAATACGTTCTGAAGCCTTGGCAGTGCTGGCCGCGGGAGTTTCTATGGGTTGTTCGGTCGCAGTTTTTTGGCGTTCTACACTAAACCCTTCTTTTTTCTTTTCTTCTTTCCCTCCGCAGCCCATCAAAAGCACGGAGAAAAGCAATGCACAACTTTTAGCACCTATTTTCATTTTTATGGTCGTTAGAAATTACGGACCAAATGTAAGGGCGGAAACGAAGGTATAACATGATATATATCATATTAAGGATAAAAATATCTTTTAATCTTTATATTTGTGAAAACCCCCTTCCAGATGCTTTCAAACTCCTCCAAGTATGCCCTAAAAGCCGTGCTCTACCTTGCTTTGCATTCCAATGAAAACAATCGAATTTTGGCCAAGAATATCAGCGAGCCCATCAATGTGCCCAAAGCCTATATTGCCAAACTGCTACAGGAACTGTCCAGGCACGGTATCATCTCTTCCGCAAAAGGACCGCATGGGGGCTTCTATTTAAATGATGCGAACCGCTTGCACTCGCTGATCGATATTGTCCATGTAGTGGACGGAAAGCAGCACATGGAATCTTGTCTGCTCAGTTTGGAAGATTGCAATGAGGACAAGCCCTGTCCACTCCATAAATTGGCCGGTCCCTTTCGGGCAAAGTTCATCCGGAACCTGGAGGATACGACCATTGATGAACTGGCCTTGGATCTGAAGAACAAGAAGGCCTTTTTGCCCCTTTGACGAGACCTGGGCGGACCGGGTAAATTTCGTGCCCTTCAAATCCCATGCCCAAATCCGGAAATAAGAAAAGGGAAGCCTGGTTTAACTTCCCCTTTCCACTACTAACTAACACTGAATAAATAACCACTAAATTTTAAAGGTTACCACTGGTATTTTGGAATGGTTGGCGATATCCTCGCCAATACTTCCCATAAAAAAATGGGACAGCCCCTTTCTGCCGTGGGTGGGTATCCCGATGAGATCGGCGCTTACACTTTCGCTATAATTCAGGATCCCCCTTTCAACGCTGTAATCGTTGTAAATTTCTACCTGTAGGCCCGCATTGGCCTTGGTCAGGAACAGGTTGATTCTCTGGTATGCATCTTTGTTGCTCAGAAAATCGTCTCCGGGGACATTGATGTAGACCAATTCGAGTTCCGCCGAAAGCATTTTGGCAAAATCCCTGGCCTTATGGAAGGCGGGAAGACTATCCTCTTTAAAATCGCTGGCAAAGACAAATCGATCTACTTTGAAGCCCTGCAGTTCCTCCTTAATGATCAATACGGGGACATTGGCATTCCGCACCACGCGCTCTGCGTTGGAGCCAATGAATATTTCCTTGAGCCCATCACTGCCGTGCGAGCCCATAATGATAAGATCTGCCCCGTGTTTTTCCGCTACTTCGTTCACCTCGCTGAACACCTTGAAATGCTTAATTATCGGGGTCACATCGATACCCTTCAAATACGGTTTGTTCAAAAATTCGTTGAACCTTTTCTCTGCTAATTTCAGCAAGAAAACGGTCTGCTCGGGATGGAAGCCTTCCGAGGAGGAAATGATTGCCTGGTTCAGTTCCAGCATATGCAATGCCAGGATTTCCGAACGGTGTTTTTTGGCTAGATCGGCCGCCGCCTTGAGGGCGTATTCCGATTGTTCTGAAAAATCGACAGGTACAATTATTTTTTTCATGGCGCTATATTTTTTACGGTCCGATATGGGTCGGAACCTGTTTAAGGTTTATCGGCGATGGTCAAATGGTCATGGAAAATAATTTGGTCCCAGGAGCCTTTCGTTGTAAAAGAAGGTCAAAGGCCATACAGATATTGCGAATGAAGGCCTGTCCTTTTTTGGTGACCGTTAAACAATTGTGCCCCATCTCGACCAGGCCATCCCGTTCCATTTCCCCAAGTTTTTCCAGTACCGAAGACAGTTCCGGAAAATATTGGGCATCGTCATTCCAGGAAGTCTTGAACTGGCACATTAAATTTAATATGTGTTTTCGTACGATTTGGTCTTCTGCGGTGAGCAAATGCCCCCGGTAAATGGGTATGATCCCATTTTCAACCAAATGCTGGTACTCTTCCAAGCCCTTTACATTCTGGGCGAAGCTATACCAGCTATCGCTGATGCTCGATACCCCGAGGCCGATCATTAGCTGCGTTTTGGAAGCGGTGTACCCCATAAAGTTCCTGTGCAGCTTACCCGATTGCATGGATTCGAACAAGCTGTCGGTAGCCAGGGCAAAATGGTCCATTCCAATTTCCTTATATCCCTCTTGCTCCAATAGCACCTTGCCCTTTTCATACTGTTCGCGCTTTTGCTGTGCGGAGGGAAGATCGACTTCTTGATAGCCCCTTTGGCCATTTCCTTTCAGCCAGGGCACGTGCGCATAGCTATAAAAGGCCAATCGATCGGGCTGGAGCGCTTTGGTCTTCAAAATAGTTTGTCGTACATCCTCCAAGGTCTGAAAGGGTAGGCCGAAAATAATATCGTGGCCCACAGAGGTATATCCAATTTCACGGGCCTGATCGGTCACACGTTTTACATTTTCAAAGGGCTGTACCCTATGAATTGCCCTCTGCACCCGAATGTTGTAATCCTGAACCCCGTAGCTTACCCTTCTAAAACCCAGATCGTACAACTGCTGGAGGTGCGCCTTGGTGGTATTGTTGGGATGGCCTTCGAAACTGAATTCAGGGTTTTCTGCCCGTTCAGCCGACCTGAATATGCCGTCAATCAGCAATTTCAGGTGCTCCGGCGCAAAAAAAGTGGGTGTTCCGCCGCCCAAATGTAGTTCCTTGATTATGGGCCTGGAGGAAAAAAGCCGGCAGTACAGCTTCCATTCCTTTAAAACCGAATCGAGGTAGGGCCGTTCCACCTCGTGTCGTTTGGTGATACGTTTGTGACAGCCGCAAAAAGTGCACATACTTTCGCAAAAGGGCAAATGAATGTACAGGCTAATGCCCTCGGAGGAATTGCTCTCCCCAAAGCTCCGGACCAGAGTGGATTTCCAACTTTTTCCAGAAAAACCCTCCATATCCCAATACGGGACCGTGGGATAACTGGTATATCGCGGCCCGGGAATGTTGTACTTCTGTACTAGGTTACACATGGAAAAGGTCTTATTGCCTACAAAATTATCGCTAGTTCACTACATAAAACATGATAAATATCATGCTCGGTCGATCCGTGGGGGAAGGTTGTACGCTATACTTTTCAGATAAAACTTTCCGTACACAAATTCCCCGTCGGGATAGTGCCATATGGTTTCGCCATAGGTGGGAAGATTGTACCCATTTATATTTCGATACTCCTTCACGGGCGTGGAAAAGGGAAAGGTTTTCATTTCCGGAACAGAGGACCGGTCAAGTGAAACAAAATTCACCAATTGCCCTATTTCATTGAAGTGCAGGGTGGCCGAAACGCGGGTATCCCCGGTGACAAAGGTGGCTTTGGCCGAGCGTTCGTCCATGGTTTGCCATACAATACGCTCGTCAATGAGCCGTGCTGGTGCGAATAGACATAAGTCGTTGAGGAAGGTCACCGTTTCGGTGGCAAACATTTTTGGGCTATCCACCGTTACGATAGGGAATAGGGAAAGGAGTTTAATGCGCATGCCCGCGGTTCCCTTTGTATAGGCATGATAGCCGCAGGTCGGTATCCTGTTTACCTTGGCCTTCATAAAAAAGAACCTAGCGGGATCGGCAAAGAAGTTGTACTGTTCCGAGGTGAAATGAAACCAGTCCTTGTCCCTGTTGCGCATCTGCCCTTCAAAGTTGATCTTGAAATTCTGGATCTGTGGCTTGCCGACCACGCCGACATACCTTAAATAATTTTGTACGGGAAAGGGAAGCGATTCAAGGTCTTTTTCGGTAATCGGAACATCCATGGCCACTGAGGTTCCCATGGCCGATAATACATCTTCCCTATAGCTCTGTTCAAAATGCCTGGCCCCCAGGACCATTAGCACGGCGAGGGCAACGACGATGTTGGCGAGGGTCCCGAATTTGGCATCCTCCCATGCCGTGAGGATCAAAATCTGCGACATGACACTGGCCCCGACAGCGAGGAGGGCCCATCCCTCTTTTTTAAGAAAAACCTGGACAGCACACCCCACAAAGAACAAAGCTGTCAACAGCCACAGTGTTCCCAACGATTTTGGAACCTCTTGGGTCAATTGGGTGATGTTGCCATATCCAAAGGCCTTGGCAAACCCCATTAAGTGGATCAGTCCATGAATTGCCAAAAAAGACGCAAAGATCAGTTTCATGTTCTAGAATATGTTAAGGGGGTAAACGGTTCGATCTTGAATCATTTCCTTCCTTAAATTAAGGGCCAGTGCAAAAGTATTGGAACAAATGGACGCCCTAAATGATATTCATCAGTGGCCAAAACATCGGGAAAATGATGCGGATGACCTTATGGGCCGACCGGGCGGTTTTTTTATCGAAACTGATGAATATCATTTGAAGGATCGGGACCACTTCCTAGTTTTGTTCCAAGGAACGGACAAATATGTTCTGCAACAAAAAAGATCTAGGTTTTTAGTGTTTTGGGGGAATCCCTAAAAATCGTAGAACAGGTGCCAGGATTAGGTTGAACTTCCTTGTTCTTTTTGTTGGTTTGGAAACGAGCGTATAAAAAGAAAAGCTAAGTCCCTTCATAGTATTTTTAGCACCAATGGGAAACAGGAGGCCAAGGCTTCCTGTTTCTGGTTGAAGCCATTTGAAATGGAATTTAAAGAACGAACTCTTTTAATACAGATACAAGAATCATGGATTATTATTACACAAAAACGCTTGGGAATATTTCTTTCGACCTCGCCGTGTCGAAAACCACCGAAGCTCTAAAGAACAACGGATTTGGGGTCTTGACCACCATCGATATGAAAGCTACCCTAAAGAAAAAAATGGATGTGGATTTTTACAATTACACCATATTGGGTGCTTGTAACCCGCCATTTGCCTACAAAGCCCTGCAAGCCGAAGACAAAATAGGAACGCTATTGCCCTGCAATGTCATCATTCAGGAAAAAGTTTCCGGGACAATCCAAATCTCAGCGGTGAATCCAAAAGTTTCGATGCGGGCAGTGGGCAATACGGACCTGATGGGGATAGCCGATGCGGTGGCCGGGAAACTCAAAGACACCCTGGAGGCCATTCGATAGCCGAACGCCCCGGATTCTGCTTCCCAGCCCGGTCAATGAAGTTCGAGTTTTTTGACCTCCAAACGGTTGTCGCCGCCCCTGATGGCGATCAGATTTGTGGACAGCAATTTGGTCCGAAGCCAAGGGGTCTTATACCTGGACCGGGTCATTTGAATTTGATCCGGCTTGGCCAAATACTCCAATATTTCGCCAGAGGTATTGATTAGGACCTCATGGAACTTATGCTCAAATATTTTCAATTTAAACTCATTTTCCCCCCTGAACACCTTCTCAAAAATAATTCCTGTAGCGTATCCATCCGAAAAAGGGGTAACGTTTAGGAATTGATGCTCTATGACAAGCTTGCCCTCGGTATCTATAAACCCGTATAAAGGTATGCCATCGAGGGTCTTTTTCACCAAACACCTTCCCCCTCGAAACGTGGGACTCGCTATTCCGGCGATGCCCAGCTCTGAAGTATCGGCCCCCGCGTTCCAGACCAGGTCGTCCCTAAAGTCGATGACCAGGGTACCTTGTTCGTTGATAAACCCCCATTCGCCCCCCCTCCGAACAGCGGCCAATGCTTCGCTAAAAGGAGCTATTTCATCCAATTCGGAAAGCTGTTGCGAGCTACCAAAAAGTGGAAACATCGCAAGCATTGCAAATATGATATGTTTTTTCATGACCTTTTGTTTTAATAGTGAATTCGAAGGTATCATCCGGTTTTGTTTTCTAATATGATATTGGTCATGAATATTAAAAAAAGAGGACCTTACCTTTATTCTAGGTAAAACTTTAATATCAACAGCCATGAGTATTTTCATCCAATACGTCCAAATGCGCACAAGCGAATCCATGAACGCCATCGTTCACCGCAAAATGAACCACCTGAAAAAAAAGTTCAACTGGATCATGCGGTCCGATGTTTTCTTTAAACAGGAAAACGACGCTACCGGAGCGAACAAGATCTGTGAGATCAAGCTTAGCGTTCCCGGTTCCGGTCTTTTTGCCAAAGCAAAGACTGATGATTTTGAAAAGTCACTTGCCCAGACCGTGGACGATCTGGAACGGCAGCTTCGCAAGAGGAAGACCATCCTTGAAAGACATTGAGATAAAAGGGAATACTTTTTCCTTTACGATGGACTTTGGAGGTCCAGGACACTCCGGAACGGCCTTGTCCTTATGGTTTTGATACTTTTCCCACAGCACAGCTAAAATAGGACATCGCCCGGGCACCCATGCTGTTTTTTTGATCGATGGCAGGATACCCTAACGATCTCAATGCATTCCCGACCCGAAGGACATCGTCTGCATGCTCGTGTACAAAGGAAACAGCTGCTGTTTCCGTATTTACCTCAAGGTTGGAGATGCCCTCCAGCCCGGACAGTTTTGAGGTAATGGTATGGGCACATCCCCCGCATTTTAGATTTTGTACTATTATAGAAGTTTTCATATTTGTTTCCTTAAGAATCCATTTCAAATTTCGATCTGGTCCATCGGCAGCTCCGTTCAAGGTGGAGCTACCCGAACCTTCTTTCTTTATATCCATTTGCGTCCGATGAAAGCGGATGCACTAAAGCATTGTGGTCGGACAGATGTATTCGGATCTTCCAACATTTGTTTTTGCGATACCCCCGAACCCTTCGACAACGTCCTTTAAATTGTTCCAGCCCCTTTGTTTCAATATGGAGCAGGCGATCATACTGCGGTACCCGCCTGCACAGTATAGGACGAATGGGCGATCCTTGGGAAATTGCGACAAATGCTGGTTAATGTCGTTCAGGGGAACATTGTGCGCCCCCAGGACATGTTCGGATTCGAATTCACTTTTTCTACGCACGTCGAACACCAAGGGCGTACCGGAAGCAACGGCCGTTTCGAATTCTTGGGGCGTAATGCGGTCAATGGTCCCAAAATCCTTTCCGGAATCTTTCCAGCTATCAAACCCACCCTCCATAAAACCTATGGTGTGGTCGTACCCCACACGGGAAAGCCGGGTAAGGGCTTCTTCCTGTTTGTTCGGGTAAGTGATCAAGAGGATCTTCTGCCTTAGGTCGGGTATCATTTCGCCCACCCACTGTGCAAAACTTCCTTCCAAACCGATGTTGATGCTATTCGGGACAAACCCTTTTGCAAAATCCTCGGCGTCCCTAGTATCCAACATTAGGGCGCCCGTTTCATTGGCGACGGCCTCAAAGGCTTCCACCGACAGCGGGATTTTTGCGCGATCCATCACTGCATCGAGGCTATCGTACCCTTTTATGTTCATCAGCACGTTTTGGGGGAAATAACCGGGGGGTGGAGTCAGTCCCGTGAGGAGTTCCTGAATAAATTCTTCCTTTGTCATATCGGGCCGTAGTGCATAGTTCACTTTTTTTTGGTGGCCCAAAGTATCCGTGGTTTCCTGGCTCATCATTTTTCCACATGCCGATCCGGCACCATGGTTCGGGTATACGATCAGTGCATCGCTTAGGGGCATTATTTTATTTCGAAGGGAATCGTACAGGTGCCCGGCCAGTTTTTCTTCAGTCAATTCAGAAACCACGTGCTGGGCCAGATCCGGTCGGCCCACATCACCTATAAATAAGGTGTCCCCGGTAATGATGCCATGTTCTTGGCCCTGTTCATCTATCAACAGGTAGGTAGTACTTTCCATGGTATGCCCCGGGGTATGGATAACTTTGATTTGGCAGTCACCTACCTTGAAAACCTGACCATCCGAGGCGATCAACGCGGCATAACCCGGTTTTGCCGTGGGCCCGAACACGATTTCGGCCCCTGTCTTTTTTTTCAGGTCCAGATGACCACTGACGAAGTCGGCATGAAAATGGGTCTCGAATACATACTTTATCCTGGCCCGATCTTTTGCCGCCCTATCGATATAGGGCTGTACTTCCCTTAATGGGTCAAATATGGCAGCTTCCCCATTGCTTTCCACATAATAGGCGGCATGTGCCAAGCATCCGGTATAAATCTGTTCTACGTTCATCTTTTTACTGTTTTTAAATTACGGGATAAAGGTATGGCTTGGGCATGGACCGCTCGGTAACATGGGTTACAGATCGGGGAATCAAAGAAGAAGGCCTTTTAATTTTGCCAGTAGGATCAGTTCCGATTTGTTCTTATGGGCGTAAGACGCGGCAATATCATCGGCCGTTCTCCAAATCAGTTGTTTGATGGGCATATTGAATTTACTCGGGTGTTCCCTATAAAAATGCTCAAATTCCTTCCAATAGGAACCGGCTTCTTTTTCCTCCTGTTGCAACCAATCAAAGACAATCTCTATTTGGTAGGCGGCATCGGTACCGAATTCGTCCTCGACATCGTCAACGTCCAACCAATACTTTCGAACGTCTTCCCGTAATTTTTCCACCTCGATGGGCCGCACGTTGCGATCGGCCATGGCAACGGCATAGAACAACTTTCCAAGGATTTGGTAGAATTTATGTTCGATTTTTTCTGTGGGTAGCATGGATACAAATTTTATTGAACGAGAAGCGCTTCATTGTCCTGGGCCGCAATATTGTCCATTCCCTGCGGGTTTTGGATGTGGCATTGCAAAATGGGATATCCAATACGCCAGAGTTCTTTTTTTGCTTTCTCAAAGGCCGATCGGCTGTCGCATACGAAAGAAAGGGTCTTGCGTTCCAGATCAATGTCCAAAATACGTATATCCAGGATTCGACTTAGGTTTCGAACAACAACGTTCTTGGATTCAGCGGATTTTAGGGCATTTATCTTCGCGGTTGCTTTCATTGCTATCGGTATTTGATACGCTATAAAATTAAGGGAGGAACCCCAGGGCTAAAATGATAATTATCATATCCGTAAGAATTTATTTTTCTTTGATTCGTATCTCAAAAAAAGACTTTGAACCATGGAAACACAATTTGTCTTGGGCATTGATGTGGGAGGTACCCATACGAAGCTGGGTCTGGTATCAAAAACAGGGAACATATTGCATACCCGGAAATTCGGTACCGGGGCCAAGGCGCCCTTTGCCGATTTTCTTAAAAAATTGGAGCGGGAGGTCGATCATCTGAAGTTGGCTCTGGCCCCTGACCAAAGGCTTTCCGGAATTGGTGTAGGGGCCCCGAACGCCAATACACGAACGGGACAGATGGAACATCCCCCCAACTTTCGATGGGGCGACAGGGTTCCCATGGCCACATCGATCAAAACCCTGTTTCAACGCCCCGTTGCCCTTGCGAACGATGCCAACGCAGCCGCTCTGGGAGAGCTGCGGTTTGGTATGGGAAAAGGCATGGAAAACCTGGTAGTGTTCACTTTGGGAACCGGGCTGGGCAGTGGTATTATTTGCAATGGAGAACTGCTGATCGGTGCGCACGGGATGGCGGGGGAGATCGGTCATGTAAATGTTGATCCGAAACCCAATGCCAGGCAATGCAATTGTGGACTGCGGGGATGCCTGGAAACCTATGTGTCGGTCACGGGCATACGCAGGACCATTTTTGAACTTATCGCCACGATGCGGGACGATTCGCCCTTGCGTGGCATTGGTTTTGATGACATGACCGGGGAACTGATTTCCGATGCCGCCCTGCAAGGTGATGCCATTGCCCTGAAGGCCTTTGAGCGGACCGGGGAGGTGCTCGGTATCCAAATGGCCGACACGGCAGCGCATTTTGATCCCGAGGCATTTATTCTTTTGGGAGGACTCAGTAAAGCCGGGGATATTCTATTGAAACCTACCATTGCCAGTATGGAACGCAACCTCTTTATCGCCTATAGGGGCAAGATCAAAGTCCTTGTTTCCCCCACCCCCGGAGATCATGCCGTCTTGGGTCCCGCGGCTTTGGCATGGGCATCCCTTTGAATTCGTTCAGGACCCATTTCAGACCCATGGTCCATAGGGTCAGCGTTCCAGCAGACGTATGGACTCCTCACTGTCCAATACCTTCGTGGTAACTGCAAAAACCTGTTTCCTGTTTTTTCGCACCGTTTTGACGAACTTGGCAATTTTATCCTCCAATTCCTGATGCTCTGCCCTGAATATCTTCGAATTGTGCCTGGACGGTTCCTGGAGAATCCCAGCGATATGGGATAAATGTTCATCGATCTGTTTCTGCAGTTTTTTGCATGTTTTGATGTCCGACAAAACCTGTTCCCCCACCATCCTTACCGCTTTAAGATTATCTTTTTTGGTAATCCAAATAAAATACTTGTCCAATAGATGGCTCAAGAATTTTAGATCGTCGCTGTAGAAGTGCAGATCCGATTTCCAATGCTGGGTCAGGACATGGAGCTCCTGCCATTGTGAGTTTTGTATGTAATCGTCTTTGGGCCTATTTCTAAAAGTGTCCATTAGCTTTTTTTTGGTGTACCCGTAAAATTGATATGGAGATCGGGGATTGCCATGACATTTGTCATATGTGCTATGCGGGAAAGACTACTGTTTGATGATATGGCCATCACCCATCTCAATGATCCGATCGGTATTGGCGGCAAAATCACTATCGTGCGTAACGACCAGGAGCGACAGTTTTTTCTCCTCCACCAAATCCCGGAAAATACGCAGTACGTTGTTGGCATTGTGACTGTCCAGATTTCCAGTGGGTTCGTCGCCCATGATGATGGCCGGGTCATTGATTAGGGCCCGTGCAATGGCCACACGCTGTTTTTGCCCTCCGGAGATTCGGGAGGCCAACTTGTTCGCCTGCTCTTCGATATGCAATAGCTTCAACTTTTCCATGGCATCGTGCTGTATCTCCTCCGGGGATTTCAACCCTAATTTTTTGGCCGGGAGCATGACGTTTTCCAACACGGTGAACTCGGAAAGGAGGTAATGGAACTGAAAGACAAAACCGATACGCTGGTTCCGGATCTGGGCCAATTCTTCGTGGGGTTTGCCAGTAAGCTTTTCCCCGTCGAAAAACAATTCACCTCCATAGTCCGTATCCATGGTCGAGAGAATATACAGCAGGGTGGATTTTCCACAGCCCGATTTGCCCATAATGGAGACAAATTCCCCGCTTTTTATGCGGAAGTTGATATCCTTCAGTACATGGAACATTACGGGCTCCCTGAAGTATTTATTAATGTTCTTAGCCTCTAGAATATTGTTGTTCCCCATCCTTATTGTCCTCTTATGATTTCCACAGGATCCATTTTTTGGGCCTTTCGGGCCGGAAGGTAACCTGCCAGGAAGGTAGATACCATGGCAAAGGTAATTCCGATGACGTAATACATGGGGTTGAAGTTGACCGGATAGGTTTTGACCGTGGGCAAGGCCTGTGTCTCGAAGGGCAGGTTATCGATCAAGATCGAGAGGCCAAGACCGATGGCCAGACCCAAAATACCACCGATAACACCAATAAGTATGGCCTGACTGATGAAGATATACTTGACATCCCTGCCGGAAAACCCGGTCGCCTTCAAGATGGCTATATCGTTCATTTTTTCATAGATGAGCATATTGAGGATGTTGTAAATGCCAAAACCCGCCACGATCAACAAGGTAATGGATACCGCATAGGTGATCAGATTTCTTATGGCCGTACCGGTCTCGAACTGGGCATTGGCGGTCTTGATGTCCACAGCGGTGAGCTGAAATTGTTTTTCAATACGCTGCGCCAGGGGAACCGCCTGCTCGATATCAAAAAGTTTGACGTTGATGTCGGTAATGTAATTTTGGGGCCTGCCCAGGATGCGCTGTACCGTTTTTAGGTTGGCAAAACTTTGAATGTTGTCGATATCGGCAAGCCCGCTCTGGTAGATTCCGACAATTTTCAGAGGGAAAAGTGCACCGCCAACAGTGCTTATCTGCACTGTGTTGCCGACATCCAAAGACATTTTTTCGGCAACCCCGGCACCGATCAAGATTCCGTTGTCGGTAGTGTTGAGCGCTTCGGGACTTCCCTTCACCACATATTGTCCAAAGTTAAAAAGCCGTACTTCCTCCAGCACGTCTATACCGACCAAGTTACCGCCCAGCTCAATGGACCCGGAGATATAAAAAATCTGTGCCTTCATCTGGGGAATGGCGCCCTTTACAATGGCGTTGTCGTTCAACCGTCCAATAAGCGGCAGTGCATCGTGTATTTTGGTCTGTGCGAACTTGGGTTTTACGGAGTGTACCACCCCAAAACTATTTTTGATCTTGTCGTATAGGTCAATGGGCTGCTTCTCCGAAGGTTTGATCTCGTTGTAGATATGTACATGGGGCGTTCGGTCTAGAATCAGGCCGTCCAAAAGCCCGTTGAGCCCGGTCATGAAGCTTACCAGGATGATGAAGGTCCCGATTCCAAATGTAACCCCTAAGGCTGCTATCGCCGTTTGTTTGACCCTGGACAACAGATGGGTTTTGGAAATGCTCAATATCACCCTCCAATTGATCATTGCTCCGGTTTATAAATTTTTGTGTTTTCCCCAATGCCGGAAAGGATCTCGACCTCTTGCAGGTTTTTGTTTCCTGTAGTGACTTCGGCCGTGCCTTCGGCGGTCCGGACCTTATTGGTGTCAAAAAGATATTCCAAAGGAATGGTCAGGGTGTTCTCTTTTTCCGAAATGATGATATTCGCCTCACCGGCGAGTCCCGGATAAAGTACGTCCGGGGCTTTGTCAAAAAGGGCCTCGACCTTAAAGGTTTGGCTACGCTCGTCCTTTTTTGGATAGATCTTATCGATTGTCCCTTCAAAAACGAAATCGGCATAGGCATCCAGGGTAATCAGGACTTTCTGCCCTGTTTTCAGCCTTACGATGTCCACTTCATCCACTAAGAGCTCCACGACAAAAATGTTGGAACTTCCCACACTGGCCAGGGGCTGTTGGGCGGTGATAATTTCACCCTGGTTCTTGTATATTGCATATATCCTACCGTTGATCTTACTGCTGATCGTAAAGTCTTTGGTGTTCACTACGGCTGACAGATACATATTATTGGCCTGTTGGATCCTGTTTTCCAATTCCATTTTGGTCCGTGCATAATTATTTTTGAGCACTTGTAAATGGTTTGTGGAGGCTTCATAGTTGAGTTTGATGTTGTCGAACTGGGCTTGTGAACCTATTTTTTGTTCCCAAAGCCGCTTTTGCCGCATATAGTTCACCGAATCGTTATGGAACTGCAGCTTTGCCGTATGAATTTCCTTTTCCAGTCCGCTTAGGACAGCGGCACTTCCATTGTAGTCATCCCGAGCCTTTTGCAGGTTCAATTTCGCGTTTTCCTTGTTCAGGTCCGAGGCCTCATTGAATATTTGGAACATCGGCAGCCCTACTGAAACACTGTCTCCCTCCTGCACAAACTGGCTTTCCAAAATTCCCGCTACCGCGGAATACACCTCATAAAGACTATCGGGCTGTACCAAGGCCGAGGCATACACCGATTCGACCAATGTTTTTTTTTGGGGCGTTATCCCACCATTTTTTGAACCGCAGGCGGCAAGGGACAGGATGGAAATAAAAATCAGTGCTTTTCGGGGTATATGGTTCATATCACTTGGCAACTAACAAACCCGGCAAAAGGTCGAATCTGTAAAGATTGACGATACTACGACAAACCGAACAGGACAAAAATGACATTTATCATCTTTTAAACCCCGCATCTTTTCTAGCTTAGTGCCGATTATGGATTTTAATATATGAAAAAGAATCCATTTCTTTGACCCACAACCAAACGATTTCCAATTATGAAAGCCCTGGGTCTTTTTTTGATCAATAGTATGGAGAAAAAGAATATGTTGTCTGTCAGTATCGGGGTCATTTACCTCTGGTTCGGGACGCTGAAATTCTTCCCCGGCGTCAGTCCGGCAGAGACCATTGCCATGGATACCATTACCGAGCTTACGCTTGGGCTTATTCCATCGGATGTATGCCTGCTGCTATTGGCCATTTGGGAAACCGTTTTGGGAATAGCGCTCATCGTGGGGTTCCTGAACCGTTTTGCCTATGTTCTGGCCTTGGTCCATATGGTACTTACCTTTACACCTTTCTTCTTTTTTCCAGAGCTCACTTTTACGAAAGCACCGTTTGGGCTCACCTTGTTGGGGCAGTATATCATGAAAAACATCGTGTTCCTGGGCCTCTTGGTCTTCCTGTTGAACCAAGAGCTCAAAAAGAGGAAAGCGGTCGAAAACTTGGGATAAACAGGGGTTTGTTCCCATTTTTCCGTGACCTGACCGGAAGGGGTGGGGGCGGGGACCTACTCGTACAATCCCAATCTATTTTTGAGCTGTGTCATTTCTTTTTGCATCGCCTCCACCCGGTTCAATAACTGGGTGATGACCTCGATGCCCTCCAGGTTAATGTCCAGATCGGAGTGCAAACGGAGGATCCGTTCCGCTTTGGGGAGTTCCCTTAGGGGAATGCATCGCACATCCTCCCGGATTTCGACCTCTAAAAGCCCGACTTCATGCAATTCCATGATAAAATGGGAAGCCACACGGTGACCTTTGCAAAAATCGGAGACGGAAATGAAATCTTTACTGTCCATAAGCCCATTATTTTCTGAGGGAAGCCAATTCCTGAAAAAGTGATTTTTCCCTTGGGGTCAATTGGGTAGGGACCTTCACTGTGTAGGTAATGAAGAGGTCCCCATATCTTCCTTCTTTTTTATATATCGGAAACCCTTTTCCCTTCAATTTCACCCGCGTGCCATGCTGCGTCTCGGGCGCGACCCTCAATTTGACTTTCCCATCAAATGTGTCCACCGTCAGTTCACCTCCCAAAACGGCCGTGTACAGATCAAGATCGATCTGCTTGTACAGATGGCATCCATCGCGCTTGAAGCCCGTGTCGTTTTTTAGGGAAAAAGTAATGTAGAGGTCCCCGTTTGGTCCCTTGTTCTTTCCCGGTCCACCGCGTCCCTTGATCTTTATGACCTGTCCGTTGCCGATACCGGCAGGAATCGAAATACGGATTTTATTTCCATTGACGGTCAAAGTTTGTTTCTGGGTGTAATAGACCGAACTGAGCGGCAGTTCCAGGGTGGCGTTAAAATCCTGCCCCTTGAACCTGACCCGTCCCTGGCCCGAAAAATCATGGCCGGTGCCCCCGAACATGTATTCGAAGAAATCCGAGAAATCCCGCTCCCCGTTAAAATGTCCACTGCGATGCGCAGCGTTGCCTTGCCCAGCCTTTCCTGCTTTTTCAAATTCCGCAGCATGTTGCCAATTTTCCCCATATCGGTCATATTTTTCCCTGTTCTCAGGTCTGCCCAACACCTCATTGGCCTCGTTGATCTCCTTGAATTTCTGCTCGGCGACGGAATCGTTTGGATTGACATCGGGGTGGTACTTACGGGCCAATTTCCGATAGGCTTTTTTGATATCGGCCGCGGAGGCGTTTTTGGACACGCCCAATATGCTGTAGTAATCTATAAAATCTACACTCAACTGAAGCTGTTTGGATTTCTATTTTTTCACTCGGCCCATCACCGGTGCTCTCCGGGCCGTGTTCCTATTTTCGGAACCAACCCCAAAACTAGGACCTTGTCGAGAAACACCAAATGATTTTTATCATACCCGCAATGCTTCCTATATTTGAACTTTGCTCCCTTTTGAAAGATTTTTTTTAGGGGTCACAGATTTTTTGCGATATGGAATTTACGGGATAGCGTACATTGAACAGAACAGGCAAAGATTTTTATTTTATCATAAGGCCGGACAAACAAGAAAGAGGTAATTTTGGCGTATGCGCGTATTTGAGAAGAACAGCAATATTTTCAATCTGCTTTCCGAGGCCGTATCAGAAGGGATACTCGTGGTGAACAGTGAACGGTTTATTGTTGCCACAAATGCCCGGACGGACCAAATGTTTGGATACGGAAAGGGTGATCTCAAGGGAAATCCATTGCACGTTCTTATTCCGGAGGGCAATCGCAAGTCGCATGAAAAACACGTCGTTGATTTCTATGCAAAAGGGGATAAACGGAGAATGGCACAGGGCCGGAACCTCTTTGGTATAAAAAGGAACGGAGATCGGTTTCCAGTGGAAATAGGTCTCAACCCTTTTTCACTGTACGGCGAGACGTACGTGATGGCCTTGATCATTGATGTCACCAACATCAAAGAAAAGGAAAGGCAAATAAACGAATTGAACGAAGGCCTGGAGAAAAAAATAAAGGTGCGTACGGTCGAGTTGCGCGATACAGTGGCTATGCTTAAAAAAGAAATCAAACTGAGAACGGCCGCAGAGGCGAAAATTAAAAACGCCCTGCAAAAAGAGCGAGATCTGAACGAGCTGAAGACCCAGTTTCTTTCCCTGGTTTCCCATGAGTTCAAGACACCCTTGAGCGGCATCCTTACTTCCGCCACCCTTGTCGGAAAATATAAGGACAGTGACCAGCAGGACAAAAGGGACAAACATCTCAAAACGATTATTGGAGAGGTACGGCACCTGAACGGCATCCTAACCGACTTTCTTTCCATAGAACGCTTGGAAAAGGGGAAAGAGGTGTACAAGTTTACCGATTTTTCCTTGAGCAAAGTGATCAACGAGGTCATTTACAACGCCAATATGCTGCTCAAAAGCGGACAGCATATCAATTATCCACAGAACGTGGACGGCATTTCCATCAGACAAGACCAAAAAATAGTTACCTTGGTATTGACCAATCTACTTTCGAATGCGGTAAAGTATTCACCGGAGGACACGACCATTGACCTTAGGGTGGTGCTTGGGGAGGATAAAATTGTGTTCCATGTTGCCGATGAGGGGATTGGGATTCCCGAAAAAGACCAAAAGCACATTTTTGAGCGGTATTTTAGAGCAGAAAACACCCTGCTGAACCAGGGAACGGGTATTGGACTCAATATCATAAAGGGACATTTGGAAAACCTGGATGGCAGTATCCGCTTTAAGAGCAGGGAAAATTCGGGAAGTACCTTTACAGTGGAACTTCCGGTGGAAAACATAACCGAACATTGACGATGACCGATATCTTGCCATAAAAGAAAAGCGGGCACCCCCTCCCCGATCAATCGAAAACACGGGACAATGAAAAAAATACTACTGATAGAGGATGACACCATTTTAAGGGAAAACACGGCGGAGCTGTTGGAACTTGCAGGTTACGAAGTGCGTACCGCGACCAACGGGAAAAAAGGGATCCAAGCCACTAGGGAGTATCTGCCCGATGTCATCGTTTGCGACATTATGATGCCCGAACTGGACGGCTATGGCGTTTTGGAGGCCCTTTATCAGGACGAACGTACCAAAGGAATTCCCTTTATATTCCTTTCCGCAAAAACCGAACGTGGCGATATTCGAAAGGGAATGGATCTGGGCGCCGATGATTACCTGACCAAACCCTTTGAGGAAGGGGAACTGCTTGGTGCCATACAGAGCAGATTGGCCAAAGTGGACATTCTGAGGGACGTAGGATCCAAAGAAGGGGAAAGGGTGGAAAACCCGGATTGTGGTATGAAGACCATTCATGAATTGAAGAACTTCATAGATGACAACGGAAAGGAGTATGAATTTGGGAACGGCGAGGTTATTTACCGCGAAGGGGCATATTCCAACACACTGTTTTTGGTGCTCAAAGGGGTGGTAAAAACGCATAAATTGGACGAAACGGGGAAAGAACTTATCACCCAGATATACAAACCGGATGACTTTTTTGGTATAACGTCCTTTACCAAGAACGTACCTTGCCGGGAATATGCGACCACTATGGAAAAGACCCATCTTGTAGGCATTAACATAAGTGAGCTCAGGACCGTGTTGGAGGACAATGGTGACCTGGCCCTGGAACTGATGCAGTTATTGGCCGAAAACCTGTCCGAAGCCAAAGAGCAGCTTTTGGAAATGGCCTACGGTTCCGTGCGCAAAAAAACGGCAAGTACCATTCTGAAGTTTGCGGAAAAGTTGCAAAAGGACTCGGAAGGGAACTTCCACATTCTGAGAAGTGATCTGGCCAGTGTGGCTGGAATGGCCACCGAAACCTTGATCCGGACCCTCTCCGCCTTCAAAAAAGAGGGGCTGATCCGTATCGAGGACCGCAACATCAAAATATTGGATTTCGACAAGTTGAACCGCATGTATTGATGCCATTCCAAGGGTATCCGGCACCGGCGATATGATATTAATCATTTTGTGCCATAGATCGGGAACATACTTTTATGGCATTAACCAAATATTCCCGCATGATGCAAGTTCTCATACCAACGGATTTCTCCGACAATTCCTGGAATGCAATTGAATATGGCCTAGCCCTGTATAAAAAATCAAAATGCACCTTCTACCTTCTCCATATCAATCCAATTCCGCCCTACTCCGGTGCGGGGACTTCCATTCACGCCGCGTCAAAAAACTTTGAGGACCACATTTTGAAAGAAAGTCGGGAGGGCCTGCAGGAAATCCTGGCACGGATAGCAGAACTCCCCAGCACCTCCCAGCACAGCTTTGTACCTGTGGCCCTTTACGATTTTTTTGTGGATGGCATTAAGCGGGAGGTCGAGGACAAGAAGATCGATCTGATCATTATGGGCACGAAAGGCGCTTCCGGACTTAAGAAAATAGCCATGGGGAGCAATACGGGTGATGTGATCACAAGGGTAAAATGCCCCTTGTTGGCCGTTCCGGAGGATGCCGTATTCACCAAACCCAAGGAAATTGCCTTTCCGACGGATTACCACCTGCGCTACGACCTAAAGGTACTGGATACCTTGATCGATATGACCTTGCTAACAGGGGCGGTGCTCAGAATTTTGCACATTTCAAAAAGGGACGAAGAACTGAGCGAGGAGCAGGTTAAGAACAAAGATTTTCTGGATGACTACCTTTTGGCGGTAGAACACAGTTTTCATTTTGTCAGCGGGTCCAAATTGGAGGCCGCTGTGCAGTGTTTTACCGAAAGCAGGGAAATCGATATGATCGCAATGGTGGCAAAAAACCTGAACTATTTCCAACGGATTTTGTTCCGACCGGCGGTGGAGGAAATCAGTTACCATACAAAAACCCCTTTTTTGGTGCTGCATGAATAACACTCGATGCAGTATGTTCGGGGCCGGTTCCAAAAACGAGGCGTACGGCATGGCCCGATACCCGCCGCACGGTACCCTCTAAATCCTTGAAAATGCCACGACCCAAGACAAAGACAGCGTTGTTGTCATTGAGCCAAAGCAATTACGACAGGCTACTCGCCCTTGTTGATTCCCTACCCCCGGAAGATCGGGAATCGGAATTTCCAGAGGGCTACCTGAACCGGAACATCAGTGATGTTTTGGCACATTTGCACCACTGGCACCATCTGTTCTTAACATGGTATGCAGTCGGAATGAAGGGGGAGAAACCCGATATGCCCGCCAAAGGGTACACCTGGAAAACCCTTCCGGAGCTCAATCGGGAGATTTGGACAAAGTACAAAGACTACGGATTGGAAAGCTCGCAAAAACTGCTGGACCAATCGTTTGACCAAATACAGGAAGTGATCAACGGCCATTCACAAGAAGAGCTTTTCGAAAAGAAAAAGTACAAATGGACCGGTACTACCTCGCTTGCCGCTTATTTGATTTCGGCTACCTCAAGCCATTACGACTGGGCCTATAAGCTAATCGGAAAATGCAGCAGGTAGTGGGTGCCCCGGCTTATTCATAGGACGCGACAATCTCGATGATCTCATTCTTCTGCAAGACCCCGGATTGCCTCCAAACCTGTCGCCCACCTTTGAAGAGCAGCATGGTGGGCACACCGCGAACCTGATATTTTTGGGCAAGGTGCTGGTTCTTGTCCACATCGATCTTTACGATCTTGATGGCATCGCCCAAAGTCTTCTTGACTTCCCCGAGAATGGGCGACAGCAGCTTGCAAGGTCCGCACCAATCTGCATAAAAATCAACTAGGACCGGGGTGTTGGCGTCCACAATTTTTTCAAAACTACTTTTCATACATCCCTCGGTTTATTGACGGCCAAGTTAAGAAAAAAGGAAAAAAGGAAACTGATCAAGGTCATGGTTTTTGGTCGGGAAGCCTTTTACTTTTGATTTAAATCAAAGGACCATGAGAAAGGTTTTGGTACCAACCGATTTTTCGGAAAATGCTTTCAACGCTTTAAAATATGCCTGCCAGGTATTCAAGTACGAGAGATGCGAATTCTTCGTTATCCATACCTATGCGGATGAGGTATATGGCCAAGAGGTTTTGGTGGCCCAAAATTTGCTTGAGGAACGCAAGGAAGACGCCTCGACGAACTCGGAAAAACTTCTCAAGAAAACACTTGAAGCGATTAAATTGTATTCACCGAACCCCAAGCACGCCTTTAAGGCCATTGCCGCCTTCGGCGCGCTGACCGATGAGGTCAACGACTGGGTGAACACAGAAAATATAGATGTTGTGGTCATGGGCACACGGGGAGAGACCAATGATCAAAAACGAACCTTTGGGAGCAATGCGCTCCAGGTGCTAAAATATGTACATTGTCCGGTTTTGGCCATTCCTGGGAACTATGAATACCATCCACCGAAGGAAGTGCTTTTCCCGACAAATTATATGGTACCCTATAAAAGAAGGGAATTGAAGCTACTGTGCGAGATGGCCGGATCTTTTCGGTCGACCATCCATTTTTTGTACATAGACCCTATCGAGGTGCTCTCGAACCGACAGGCGGACAACAAGGCCTTTTTGGAAAGTACGTTGTCGAAACCAACATTGCGCTTTGGGACCACCGCGAAAAAAGACAAGACCTCGGCCATCATGAAATACATAAGCGATAAACAGATAGACCTGCTTGTCTTGGTAAACTCAAGGCATTCCTATATGGAGGATATGCTTTACCGGTCCACCATTGATCAAATCGGACTCCAAGTTGGGATTCCCTTTTTGGTATTGCAGAACATTGCGAGATAATGGATTACGACCCGTGTGTCAAGCGTGGAACGCCAGGTTTGAAAAGTTGGTGACGATAAAATGAAGAGATAAACACTAAATGGTAAAACGAATGAAAAAAATAATCCTGCCCACCGATTTTTCGGACAATGCCCATAACGCCATCCGCTATGCGGTGACCCTTTTTGAGGAAGTGGAGTGCACCTTCTATTTGGTACATACCTATACCCCGGCCATTTATCAGGCCGAATACGTCCTGCACAGTCCGGGACAGATCGGTCTGGGGGATGTCCACCAGACCAGGGTGCTGACCCAGCTGGCAAAATTGATGGAAAAATTGGACAGGGAATTTAAAAACCCAAAGCACATTTTTGTCCCCCATGCCGCCTTCAATACGTTGGTGGACGAGATTAGGGAAACCGCGGAAAAGGAACGGGCAGATTTAGTGATTATGGGCACCAAGGGCGCAACGGGCGCAAAGGAAATTCTGTTCGGCACCAATACGGTACATGTGATAAAAAAGGCCACCTGTCCCGTACTTGCCATCCCACCCGGTTTTGAATTCGAAAAACCCAAGGAAATCCTATTTCCGACGGACTACGAAGTGGACTTCAGCAAAGAACGGCTGAAGCTTCTTTTGGACATTGCCGAAAAACACATCTCCAGTATCGAGGTACTCCATGTATCCGGGGGAGGCAATCTTTCCGAAGGACAACTGGAGAACAAACAAAAACTGAACTATATACTGGCCAAGACGGCCCATCTTTTTCATGAGGTCCCCAATCAAAGGATCGTAGATGCCATCAACAGCTTTCAAATGAAAAAGCGCATGAACCTATTGGTCATGATACGGAACAAGCATACATTTTTGGAACGGCTGTTCATTGAACCGGTAATCAAGAAAATAGGATTTCATATCACGGTACCCTTCATGGTCATCCCATAACCGAAAAAAATAGAACATGCAGCATATCCTGATTCCGACCGATTTTTCGAACAATGCATACAACGCCCTGTTCTACGCCGTGAAATTATTTAAGGACACAACATGCAGTTTCTATGTCCTGAACGCCTATGATGAACTCACACCTTTGCGGTCAAAAAGTCTGGCCAAAAAAAAATTACTGGAGCAGTTAAGTGATAAATCGATGGAAGGGCTGGAGCAAACTTTACATCGCATCCACCTGGACGACTCCAACCCCAAGCATAGCTATGTCCCACTTTCTGAAAAGGGCGGACTGCTTCAGGTGATTTCCAGGGCGGTGCGGGATAGGAAGATCGATCTGGTCGTGATGGGCAATAAGGGCGCTACGGGGAGTGCCGCGGTATTCTTGGGAAGCAAGACGACGAAGGTTTTGGCGGCCTTGAAAACCTGCCCGGTACTGGCCGTTCCAGCGGATACGGATTTTTCCAAACCAAATGAGATCGCCTTTGCCACCGATTACAAGCGTATTTTCGACGCAGAGGTAGTGCACCCGTTTCGGACCTTGGCCTCGCTTTGCAGCGCGTCGGTTCGCATACTGCACGTTCACGAAGAAGAAAGGCTCGATGAACAGCAGGAGGCCAACTTGGCCACTTTGTTGGCCTATTTGGAGCTTCTGCCACACTCCATCCACTGGATGCCGAATTTCTCCACCAAGGCCGAGGCGATCCAGGCCTTTCTCGATGAATTGGGGATAGGGATGCTCGCCATGGTGAACTACCCGCACAGTTTTTTGGAAAGACTGTTGCGCGAACCGGTAATCAAAAAAATGGTGTTCAATATTTCGATCCCTTTTTTGGTCATCCCGGGCAAGGACTGACCAATATCATGGTTTAGGGGCCAAAAGCGCTCTAATTTTATTCCATAACCCATTAATACCTATATCATGGACAAGCGTGTGTTACTACCTACCGATTTTTCAAAAAATGCATTGAACGCCATTCGATATGCCCTGGACCTCTACAAAGACCAAAATTGCGATTTTTATTTTTTGAATGCCTATCAGGTCAATGGCTATTCCATCGATAGCATGATGGTGCCCGAACCTGGAGAAAGGGCCTACGAGGCTTCCAAAAGGGCCTCGGAGGATGGGTTTGCCAAATTGATGGCCGTTTTGGCCCTCCACAACGACAATCCCAAACATTGCTACCACACGATTTCTACCTATAATTCGCTGTTGTACGCGATTAAGGACACCATTGGCAAAAAAGACATCGACATCGTGGTCATGGGCACAAAAGGGGCAACCGGAGCGGAGAATATTATTTTTGGAACGAACACGGTGGACGTGATGGAAAAAGTAACGGAGTGCCCGGTTCTTGCCGTACCGGAAAATGTTCGTTTTTCCACTCCAAAGGAAATCGTTTTCCCCACGGATTACAAAACGAATTTCAAACGGAAGGAAATGGACTATTTATTGGAAATAGCGCGGTATCATAATGCGACCATAAGAATCCTTCACATTGCCAAAGAATCCAAACTGAACCGCACGCAACTGAACAACAAAGAGTTGTTGGAAACTATTTTGGAGGGCACCGACCACCACTTCCATACCCTGACCGATCTGAAGGTGCAATCGGGTATCAGTGCCTTTATCAATAGTAGGGAAAGCGATATGATCGCATTTATCAATAAAAGACACAGCTTTTTTGGAAGTATACTGTCCAAACCCCTGGTCAAGGAAATGGGGTATCATTCCAAAATACCCGTACTGACTTTGAATGACGCCTCTTAAAACAGTTTGTATGAACAACATTGGAATTTGGATGGATAAGGAGAAAGCCCATATCGTGGTACTTGCGGGCGAACAGGAAAAAATGTATACCCTCCACTCGGAGGTGGAATCCTTCAACCCCAAGGGGGGAGCGGGGTCAAAAACGAAGTGGGGGCCGCAGGATGTGGTTCAGGACAGTAAGTACCTCGAGCGGGAAAAGCATCAATTAAGGGTCTATTTCAAAAGGTTGGTCAATGTGGTGAAGGATGCGGATGCCATCGTGCTCTTTGGCCCTTCAGATACGGCCGAAAAGTTCAGAAAAGAGCTGATGGAAAGGTATCGGCCGTTGAACACAAAGGTAAGGACGGTGGTCAAGGCCGACAGCATGACCGACAATCAGGTGAAGGCCCTTGTACGCGATTTTTTTAATGGATAAAAGAACGGAAATGGAAGGGAAAAATGGACATGGCACCATGGAACAATCAAAGAAAGTGGATGAACTGCACGGCGAATTGCGGCAGTGGCGGTCTAACTTTCACTTTATGCGTGATGAGATCATTTTCATTGACCGCCTGTTGAATTCCTACCTTTTTGAACCCAATACGCCCAACCTTTTTGAACGATTGCTCGATTATCAGGAACGCTTGAAAAAGGTAGTCAAAAGGGAAGTGACGATCGCTGCCGGCATTTCCAAACATGAAAATGATCTCGGAGGCATGATGGAATGTACCGACGAGGCCTGTGACATACAATATTATCAAAGGCACGAAGAACTCAAGAACGGCACCGCAGCCTGTTTGGAAGATTTTCAAAAATTGAAATCCGAGATTTTCAACTATGCCGGGGGGATTCTGAAAAACCGTAAACCAGATTAGGTCGGTATCCCATCCAAACCCCGTGCGCACCTGATCAAAATCATTTTTTTTAAACCGACCGACCGTTAAATTAGTAGGGAAAATAAGATGTTATTAACCCTAAAATTTGAACGCTATGTCACTAATTAAATTTAACAAGGGCAGATTCCCTTGGAACAACGACCTGGTCGATTTTTTTGATCGCGATACCATTTTTGACCGTGATTTCTTCAATTTTGAAAAATCATTGCCGGCGATAAACGTCAAAGAGCATGAAGACGACTTTGAAATAGAACTGGCCTCTCCCGGTTTTAATAAAAAGGATTTTGAGATTACCATGAAAGATGACGTGCTGGAGGTTTCTGCACAAAAGAGCGATGAAGATTCGGAGGAGGACAAGGACTATACCCGCAAAGAGTTCAACTACCGTTCCTTTAGAAGATCGTTGAGGCTTCCGAAAACCGTGGACGATTCCAAGGAGGTGAAGGCAACATATGAGAATGGGATCCTTAAGTTGAACCTGTCGAAAAAAGAAGAGGCGAGCAAAAAGCCCAAAAGAAAAATAGAGGTCGTTTGATCTCAGATGGAAACGGCAAACGATGCTGCCCGTCGTTTGCCGTTCCACAAATTTTGATGCCATGAAAGCAAAAGGAAAATATGAGTATTTGGAGTGGTTCAGTCCTGATGAAATGCACGAGGAATCCTTGCGATGGTTCTCCGAACTCCATTTCGCAAGGGATGAACAGTTCTTTCTCAATAAGCTCGTAAAGTCCCATACACTGCAACTTGCCGACGCCGATCGGTTCGAGGAAAGCAAGCTTGTTGTGGATGCGCTCCTCAAAAAGGAAAACGAAGGGGTGGTATTGATGAAAAAGGTACAGGTACACGAAAACCAATTGGGCATTATGGTCGACGGCGTCGACCAGCTCAGGATGGAAAAAGCCTATATCGAGACGCATAAAGAACTGCTCGTCGCGATGAACGAATATATGGCCACTTACCGAAAACTAAAGAAGACCTTGTTCGCCCTGATATCCAAAGTCCTGAAAAGGGACAAACAAAAACGCCTATTGAACTAAATGCCCGGACCTATGAAAAAGTTGTTCCCGATCCTAGTGTTTACCCTGTTAAGCTGCTCCTCCACCCAGTTGGTGGAGAATTGGAAAAACCCCGATATTGTAGTGTTCGATGCCTACAAGGTACTGATTGTGGGGATGACCCAAAATGAGGACGCCCGCGATAATTTCGAAACGCGCTTAAAAAGGGAGTTCAGCAAAAGGGGAGTGGATGCCGAGCGGAGTTTGGACCTGTTCGATGTTGCGTTCACCGACTCCAAAAAATCCGAGGAAGAACTGACCGCTGTGGAACAACAGCTGTTGGACAAGGATTTCGACGCCATTCTGTTCACCAAAATAATTGGTTCGGAAAACTATCGTACCCTAAGAAAGAGCATTGCCGATCTGGACAACTACTACGGAAGGTTCCGGGACGACTATATCCGCCACCAGGAAATTTATTATGATGATGATTATTACGATGAGTTCAAGGTATACCAGGCCGAAACCTCCCTGTACTGCATCTGTGTCGGGAAGGAACGCTCCTTGATTTGGCGGGCAGCTATAGACATTACGGATCCAGTGGATATTCGAAAAACGGTCGATGACTACGTGAAACTGGTGATACTGGCCATGGAGGAGCAAGATTTAATCTTTAGAAAAGAAGGCAAGAATGAAGTTACTGGTCTATAGTACCAAGAAGTACGAGATTCCTTTTTTAAGGCGTGCCAACCAAAAGCGTCATATAGTTTCTTATACCAAAGAGGCCTTGGATACGAACACGGCCGTACAGGCCATGGGCTACAAGGCCATTTCCATATTCTCAGGGGATGATGCTTCCCTGGTCGTGCTGGAAAAACTATGGGATTTAGGGGTACGCTATATCACCTTGCGCTCGGCGGGCTTTAACAATATCCATATCAAGGCGGCAAAGCGTTTTGGTTTTAGGGTGGCCAACACCCCGGACTATTCCCCGCACGCCATTGCCGAACATGCGGTGGCGCTGTTACAGGCATTCAACCGCAAATTGGTTTTGGCGGATACCAGGGCCCGCGCCTATAATTTTGTCCATGACGGACTTATGGGTTTCAATCTACATGGAAAAACATTTGGAGTCGTTGGTACAGGGCGGATCGGGAGTATCATGGTGAAGATCATGCACGGTTTTGGCTGCAAAATTCTGGCAACGGACCTGGAACCGGACCGCGATTTGGTGGAACTTTGCGGTATTACCTATACCTCCTTGGACGAACTTTGCGCCCAATCGGACATTATAAGCCTCCATATTCCCCTGACCTATGAAAACCACCATTTGATCAATCGGAAAAAATTGGGACTAATGAAGCAGGAAGCCATCCTGATCAATACCGCCAGAGGTTCCATAGTCGATACCAAAGCCTTGATTCAGGCTTTGGAAAGTAAAAACCTGGGGGGCTATTGTACGGACGTCTACGAAAAGGAAAAGGGCACGTTCTTCCAAAACAATGTCGGGGAACTGGGCGACGAAATGCTCAAAAAGCTCTTGTCTTTTCCAAATGTATTCCTGACCCCGCACCAAGCCTTTGTAACCGTGGAGGCCTTGACAGAAATTGCCAGAACGAGCTTTGAAAGCCTGAATTCTTGGGAAGAGGGAACGGAATGTAAGAACGAGTTGGGCTATGAGACCCTGATTTCGTGACCCACTTCCAGTTAATTTGGTCCAAATACGTGATTTCGTTCAAGGGCCTCGTTTGCCGCGGCATAGCCCAAATCAAAAACAACGTCCACACTGGTCACATCAAAGGTTCCAAAGTCGCTCAAACCTTCCGGGTATATGATCAGTTCACAATCGACAAACTTCCGCAAAGAATCCCGGGCCGACTTGATCTTATAAGCGCGTTCAGCAACATTGTACGAATGCCTTAGGTCTCCGATTTTTACTTTTTTCAGTGGATTTACGTAGACCCCGATAATTTGGTCGCAGAACATTTTTAGGGGCTCCACCGGAAAATTGTCCAGAACGCCACCATCCACATAATGGGAACCCTCTATTTCCATGGGGGTAAAGACCCCTGGAAAGGAGGCGGAGGCCAATACGGGGCGTATCAGTTCCCCGGTGCTGAAAATCTTCAAAGTTCCCTCGATCAGGTTGGTGGCGGTAACGTAAAGCGGCTTTTCCAAAGCGCTGAAATGATCTTTGGGGAAGAACTTTTTGAATTCGCCATAAAACTTTTCGGTATCGATAAAACCTGGTTTTTTCCGAGCGTACCTCCTGGTGCGGAACAAGGGAACGGTCTTGAAAAAATCCAACATTTCGGTCCAGGGCACGCCTCCCGCATATAGAGCGCCCACGATGGCGCCGGCACTTGTTCCGGCAACATGGGTAGGGAAGATACCATGCTCTTCCAATGCCTTGATGGCGCCAATATGGGCAACGCCCTTTATACCACCGCCAGAAAGAACCAAACCAATGTTCATAATTCCATTTTTAAATTGCTACGAACGGTTTCAACTCATAAAATCGGACTAAAAATCTTGGCCACCCCTTCCTTCAATCTGTCGAACCAAGGCCTGTTTTGGTGTACGGCATAAGAAAGTTGGTGACTGGTCCGACTGTCCCTCAAGAACTCATGCTTCAATTCTTCCGTAAAATTGGGATCGTAGACGATCGCATTGACCTCATAGTTCTGTTCAAAACTACGAATATCGATGTTTGCGGTTCCGATGGAAGCAATGGCATCATCGCAAATTACGATCTTACTGTGCAGAAAACCGCAGGGAAAAAGATAGATTTTCACTCCCGATTTCAGGAGCCGTTCAAAATAGGAGCGTACGCTCCAGTTGACCAATTGGCTGTCGTTTTTTTCGGAAAGCATCAATCGAACATCCACACCGCTGAGGGCAGCCGTCTCCAATGCCGCGAGGATGGCATTTCCCGGTATGATATAGGGATTGGTGATATATACATATTCCCTGGCCTCGTTGATCATGGAAAAATAAACCTGTTCTATACTTGCGAAATCATCATCCGGTCCGCTGGACACAATTTGCACGGTCGATTTTTTATCCGCTACCTGGTCCCAACCGCTTTTTGGCAACTCTATTTTTTGACCACTTACCAGTTGCCAGTCCATAAGGAATATTTGGTTGAGGTGCGTTGCGGCCGGTCCTTGGATCATAAGGTGCATATCGTGCCAATGGCCCAACACCGGATCTCCCTTAAGGTATTTGTCGGAAATATTGATCCCTCCGGTAAAGGCGATACGGTCGTCCACGACAATGATCTTGCGATGGTTTCGATAGTTTAGGGAAGAAAGGAACCGGCCAAATCTAAAAGGAAGAAACGGGAATACCTCAACCCCGATCGACTTCAGTTCGTTCAGATAGGGCCGACTCAGGGAAAAACTCCCAATACCATCATAGATCAGTCGAACCTGGACCCCCTGCTTGATCTTTTCATGGAAAAGACCGAGCAATCGGTTGGCCAATATCCCCTCCTCAAAAATATAATACTGTAGATGGATAAATCGGGTGGCGCCGGCAAGGGCGGCGAATATGGTCTCAAAAGTGGTCTGGCCATCCTTGAGATAGCGCAATTCGTTATTCTCGGTAGGGGCAAAACCACTGTTTTTTTGGATCAGGTTCACTATTTTGTGCCTTTCTTTGGGGATTTTGGGCAAGTGCAGGGGACCTGGTTCCATAGGTTGTTCCATATGATACCGGGGCAATCTGTTCCTTCTTCGGTTTCTACCGATCATGAGGTACAACAAAATCCCTCCCACGGGAATCGTAAAGATGGCCAACAACCACGCCAAGGTCTTCGAGGGCCGCACCCCGTTCACCAGTAAGCTGATCACAATGCCAATGGCAATCAATACATAGGAAACGATCAATATGGTATAAAACATAGATTTCCAAATCAAGAACCATGGATTCCAAGTTAAGGCGATTATGGGCAAATTGCTATGATAATGGTCAGAAAAAGAGCCCTTGTCCATAATCTCGTTTTTGGAACCTTGGGCAATTGTTCCCAGGCCTGATCGCGAGTGGAAATTCTCGCAAGAGGGTACATATGCGCCAAAAGATGGTTAAGTTTATGGCAGGAAGAGTAGATCGCGAGATATTTTCGGGCCCAGGGCCCATTTCCAAGGAAACGGACAACGTTTAAAAAGAATCGAATATATGGTTAGTTCAATACTTGCAAAAAAGTACAGCGGGCATAAGATGAAGCGCTCGGGCCTATGGGTATTGCTTTGCTGTTTTCTGTCTTTGAATTGTTCGCAAGTCCGGGAAGAGGACGATTCGAGGCCGAATATCATTTTTATATTGACCGATGACCAGCGCTTTGATGCCCTGGGATATGCCGGGAACGGATTGGTGCACACTCCGGAAATGGATAGATTGGCCGAAACCGGGACCTATTTCAAGAACGCCATGGTCAGCACCCCGATCTGTGCGGCCAGTAGGGCCAGTCTGTTGACCGGACTTTACGAACGGACCCATCGCTATACGTTCCAAACAGGGGACATTCGGGGAACCTATATGGAAACCTCCTATCCAAGGCTGTTGCGGGAAGCAGGGTACCACACCGGTTTTTATGGAAAATACGGCGTGAAATACACGGGCCTACATACGCAGTTCGACAGCTATGAATCGTACGATCGCAATGGCGACTTTGACGATAGAAGAGGGTATTTTTTTAAGACCCTGGGCAAGGACACCGTACACTTGACCCGATATACTGGGCAAAAAGCCTTGGATTTCATCGAAGACGCAAGCTCCACTACCCCCTTTTGCCTTTCCTTGAGTTTCAGTGCTCCCCATGCCCATGACCCGGCCAAGGATCAATATTTTTGGCAGCCGGAAACAGATATACTCCTTCAGGACACATTGGTACCCGGGCCCAATTTAGGCGAAGATCACTTTTTTGCGGAGCAGCCCGACTTTGTTAAAAGTGGATTTAACCGATTGCGATGGACCTGGCGGTACGATACGCCCGAAAAGTACCAACATAGTGTAAAGGGCTACTATCGGATGATTTCCGGAATAGACCTTGAGATTGCCAAAATACGGGCATTGCTCAAAAAAAGGGATATGCACCAAAATACCGTCATTGTAATAATGGGCGACAACGGTTATTTTCTGGGAGAACGCCAAATGGCCGGCAAATGGCTGCTCTACGACAATTCCCTTAGGGTACCGCTGATCATCTACGATCCCAGGGCCAAGGTTCATCGCACGGTGGAGGATATGGTCCTGAATATCGATGTGCCCTCGACCATTTTGGACCTGGCCGGGCTGGAACCACCCAAATCCTGGCATGGCGAAAGCCTAAAACCCATTGTACATGGTGAAAAGAAAGGTTGGGATAGGGATACCGTGCTGCTGGAACATATTTGGGAGTTCGAGCATATTCCCCCGAGTGAGGGCGTGCGTACCAAGGACTGGAAATACTTCAGGTATGTTAACGATAAGAGTGTGGAAGAGCTTTACCACTTGAAAACGGATCCCAAAGAAGTGAACAATTTGGCCTCCGATGAAAATTACCAGGCGGTCCTGGTCAAGCTCCGTCAAAAAAGTGATGCGTTGATAGCGCGGTACAGCGACGGCCATTCCGCGGGCCCTACAGGCCTGGGCACAACCATCGCGCAAGGGGGTGGGGCCGATCGGGATGTGGCCTTTCACTGGCAACTTCCACCGCTGGTGGCCTCCCAGTCTGCCTATCAGATTTTGGTGGCGACTTCAGAAGAGAAACTGGGTAACAATATAGGCGACCTATGGGACAGTGGTAGGGTGGAGGAGCCTTGGTCTCCCGATATCGAACATAAGGGGTTGGAGCTGAAACGCGGAAACACGTATTTTTGGAAGGCCAGAATTTTTGATGAAGAAAATCGCCTTTCCGCCTATTCGGATTCCCATCTTCTAAAAATGGAATAGATTTGGGCGTGGAAGGGTAGAGCCTGTCGGTGGCCCTTCACTTTGGTGCGTGATGGATCGAAGTCTTTTTTTTTAAGTACTTTGTAAGGGCGAATGACAATATGGGAGGAATGGATCGGTCCGCAGCGACTATTTGGATCTGATGAACGGGTTCTGGGAACCGATCGAAGGGGGATCTTCCATAATGACTTTGGGGAAACCGGGGAACCGGAAACCATTTCAGCATTGTGGCACCCAACGAATGAAAAAAGGGACATTGACTTGCAGGGAAATACAGACTGTACACTTTTTACAACAAAATATATGAACAGAAGAACGGGTATTACAAAAAAGACATGCTGGGGCTTAATGATAATTGTATGCTTCTGCGTGGGTTTTCTAGCGTGCAAGGAAAAAAAAGAACAGCGACCGGTTGAAGAATCAGCTGCCGCATCCGTTGAAGAAGGGGATGGTTTTGTCCAAATCTTTGATGGAAAGACTTTGGAGGGCTGGAAAGGGGACCCTACGTATTGGCGGGTGGAAAACGGCAACTTGGTCGGTGAGGTCACCCCCACGACCTTGCTCAAGAACAATACCTTTATTGTTTGGCAAGGGGGACAACCAGATGATTTTGAATTGAAGCTGGAGTTTCGCATTGAAGAGGCAGGGAACAGTGGGATCAATTACCGCAGCGATTCGCTGGATACCATTCCCCACGCACTTAGGGGATATCAGGCCGATATTGATGGAAAAATTAGGTATACCGGGCAGAACTATGAAGAAAAAAAACGGACTACCTTGGCCTATAGGGGCGAAAAAGTGGTGATATCTGCACAGGAAAACCCGGATACTCCAGGTTCTTTACGGGCCAATGTGGATAAAAATTGCTGGCAGTCCCGCGCTATAATGGCATCTTTGGGCTCTTCGGATTCCTTAAAGGCGAAAATCAAATTTGAGGATTGGAACGAATGCCATCTGGTGGTGAAGGAAAACCGGTTGAAACACTATGTCAACGGAATTTTAATGAGCGATGTCATCGATAACGATACCATCAACCGGAAGTTATCGGGATTGTTGGGGGTTCAGGTACATGTTGGCCCACCCATGAAAGTGGAGTACCGAAATATAAGATTAAAGCAATTGTAACCAACGGCATAGGGCTATCGATCAATGGGTACCACAGGCGTCGCTTTTAAGTAGCCCAGCGACTGTAGGAATTGGTCCGTGGTGGCGACCGTTTCCCTATAATTGTCGAACTCGCGATAATTAAAGAAACCGTGGCCTTCCCCTTCATATAGATGCAGTTCACATCGACTGCCTACCTTTTCCATTACGGTTTTATAGTACCGTGCCGTTTCAACGGGAATGAGTTGGTCCTCCGTGCCCAGAAAAAAGATGGTGGGTGGAGCGCCCTCCGTGATGTTGTGCAAGGGGGAAAAGTCTTTGTACGCCGCACCGACCCTTTCGAATCCATAACCTCCCGGGCCATTGTCGATCACGGGGTTGTACAGTACCAAAGCATTGGGCCTGGAGCTTACCGCTAGATTGTCGGAGGCTTCATCGAACCCTTCGACCAGGGCCGTGGCTGCGGCCAGGTGCCCACCTGCCGATCCTCCTGCCGCCACAATTTTTGTGGTATCGATTTGAAACTCCCCTGCGTGTGCCCTGACAAACCGCACGGCCGACTTCGCATCTTTGAGAGATTCAAAGGGCGTCGTACCTTGTCTGTTCCCAACTCTGTAGTCGACCAAAACGCAAACCATGCCCCTTTGCGAAAAATATCGGGCATGGTGCGCAAAATGTTCAAGGGAACCTCCAACCCATCCTCCGCCAAAAAAGAAGATCATGGCCGGGTACTTTTTGTCCGCTTCCATTTTGACCGGTTCGTGGACCTCCATGGACAGGGTGGTGCTGTCTACCTGTTTGTACACCAACCGTTGCTGTGAAAAACAAAAAGTGCCGGTGAACGCACAACTGATCAGAAAAGCGAAAAATTTTGGTCTAAGTATCATGATGTTACGGTAACGATAGGCCCACGTTGGCAAAAAAATAAGTTCGGACAATGCTTTTGTTCGTGGCTAGAGATCAAAATAGTCTTTTGCATTGTGGTAGCAGATATCCTGTACCAACTTCCCGATCCACGCCATATCGGTCGGAAGTTCACCGCTTTGGATCTCCTTGCCAAAAAGATTGCACAATATACGCCGGAAATATTCGTGCCTCGGAAAGGAAAGAAAGCTTCGAGAGTCGGTCAACATCCCCACAAAGCAGCTTAGAAGGCCCATATTCGAAAGCACGTTCATTTGATCGATCATACCATCCTTTTGATCCAGGTACCACCATCCCGAGCCAAACTGCACCTTGCCCTTTACGCTGCCGTCATTGAAATTTCCGACCATCGTGGCCAGGACCTCATTGTAGGTCGGATTGATGTTGTAGAGTATGGTCTTCGCTAATTTGTTCTTGGCATCGAGGGTATCCAAAAACTTGGACAAGCACTCCGCCTGCTGAAAGTCGCCAATGGAGTCCCAGCCCGTATCCGGACCTAAAATACGGTGCATACGGCTGTTGTTGTTGCGAAGTGCCCCCAAATGAAACTGCTGCACCCACCCAAAGTCACAATAGGTTTCGGATAGGAATAAAAGCAGGGCGCTTTGGAACTTCATGGCCTCGCCAGGGGAAACCGCCTTTTTGTTCCGTTTCTTTTTAAAAATGGCCTGTATCTCGGAATCTGTAAAATCTTCGGCATAGAGGTGGTTCAGCCCATGATCGCAAAGACGACAACCGTTTTCGTGAAAATAAACGATCCTGTTGGTAAGCGCTGTGCGCAGATCATCGTAGGTAGCGATCATCATATCGCACGTACCTTCCAAATTGTCGATGTACTCATTGTAACCTTCATTTTCTATGAGCAGGGCCTTGTCGGGCCTAAAGGCCATACTTACCTTGGTGGCAAAGCCACTTTGGGAGATTTTTTGGTGATGGTCCAAATTGGCCGTGGGGTCATCCGTTGTGCAGAGCACTTCCACATTCATCTTGGAAATGAGGTTCCTGCAACTGTATTCGGGAGCGTTCAGTTTTTGCTTGGCATCTAGGTAAACGCCTTCCGAGCTGGCCGGGGTCAACAACGTATTGTTGTCAAAATACCGGGAAAGCTCCATATGCGTCCAATGGTATAGGGGATTCCGCATGGTATAGGGAACGGTATAGGCCCATTTGTCGAACTTTTCCCTGTCGGTGGCCTGTCCGGTAATATAGCGTTCGTCAATGCCCAGGGTACGCATTGCCCGCCATTTATAGTGATCCCCGTCGATCCATACCTGGGTCAGGTTTTCAAAGATCTTATCTTCTGCCAATTCTTTTGGAGATAGATGGTTATGGTAGTCTATAATCGGCATTTTACTCGCAAAATCATGATAGAGTTCTTCCGAGTACTTGTTTTCTAGCAGGAAATTGGAATGTATCAATACTTATGGTATTTGGTGAATTGAAAATTACAAACGTCTTGTATCGGCACAATATTAGCATTAAAAACCTAAAACGTCAATATTTGCGGGAAACAATGGAACAATTTGTAAATGAATCCATTGGTCGGCATATTAAGAGTCAGCTGGAGCGGCCGACAACGATTCATCATTATTATGGTGTTAAGTTAAAAATATTTTTTATATTCGTTAACGTTAACGTAAATTATTTTCTCATTTTTTCATCACTACCACTAATCCAAAAAATATTCTAAAGTATGGAGGTCGTCAAACTTCAAAAAAAACTGTGTACAACTGTTATGTTTTCCTTTTTTCTCGTAAGTGGTTCCGCGTGGGCCCAGGAAAATTGGGAAGTATTGTTTAATGGAAAAGATCTGTCAAATTTCGAACAACTCAATGGGGATGCCTCCTATGCAATTGAAAACAAGGAACTGGTCGGAACGTCCAAACTGAATACCCCCAACAGTTTTATGGCCACCAAAAAAAAGTATGGTGATTTTATTCTGGAGTTTGATGTTTTGGTCGAAAACGGACTCAATTCGGGTGTACAATTTAGGAGTTTGAGCACCCCTGAATACAAAAATGGGCGCGTACACGGTTATCAGTGCGAGATCGAGACCAGCTCGCGAAAATGGGCCGGCGGCGTGTACGATGAAGGCCGAAACGGGTGGCTCTATCCACTTTCCAGGAACCCCAAAGGGCAACAGGCGTTTATTCGCGGGGAATGGAACCATTATCGGATCGAGGCCATTGGCCACGACATCCGAACTTGGGTCAATGGTGTCCAGTGTGCCAATCTGGTCGATGATACCACTTCCAATGGTTTTATCGCCTTTCAGGTGCACAGTATCCATGACGCGAACCTGGAGGGCAAAACCGTGCGCTGGAAAAATATTAAGATAAAGACAACGGACTTGGAGCGCTCCAGGAACGAAGTGGATACGGAAGTCCCCCAAATTAGTTATTTGACCAACCAATTGACCTCCGACGAAATGCGAAAAGGTTGGCGTTTGTTATGGGATGGCAAGACCACCAAGGGATGGCGGGGGGCCAAGCTGGACGGTTTCCCCGAAAAGGGTTGGGAAATCGGCAATGGCGAGCTGACCGTCCTGTCCTCTGGAGGAGCGGAATCCCGCAATGGAGGGGATATCGTCACGGAGGATTCGTTCAGTGATTTTGAACTGAGCGTCGACTTCAAGATTACCGAAGGGGCCAACAGCGGGATAAAATATTTTGTGGATGCGGAACTTAACAAGGGGGAAGGTTCGGCCATCGGGCTGGAATTCCAAGTACTGGACGACAAGAAACACCCGGATGCGGCACATGGAAAAAACGGCAACCGAACCATCGGGTCCCTCTATGACCTGATCCGCGCGGAGAACTCGGATAGTTCCAGGGGCAAGAACTTCAAAGGGGTAGGGGCTTGGAACAATGCCCGGATCGTGGTCAAGGGCGGCCATGTAGAACATTGGCTCAACCAGGTGAAAGTAGTGGAATTCGATCGCTACAGTCAAATGTTCAAGGCGTTGGTCGAGAAAAGCAAATACGAAAAATGGAAAGGCTTCGGCCGTTTGCCCCAAGGCCTGATCTTACTACAGGACCATGGAGATAAGGTATCTTTTAAAAATATTAAGATAAGGGAATTTTAGGAACACAGTAAAAGACAAATTATGGACAAGACAAGACGAAATTTTATACGAAAGACCACTTTGGCATCTACGGGAATGGTAGTGGGAGCTGGAACGCTGAGTGCGAAAAGCTATGGCCGGATTTTGGGTGCAAACGACCGGGTACAGGTCGGTATTTCAGGTTTCTCCAATCGCGCAAAAGGAGCACTTATTCCCGCTTTCAACGGGCATAGCAAAGCCCAGAACTTTGAGATCGTGGGCGTATCCGATATCTGGAACCGACGTAGGGACGAGGGCAGTGCCTTTATCAATTCCCTCACTGGCAACAAAATAAAGCAATGGCGAAACAACGAGGAAATGTACGATAAGAACGATATCGATGCGGTAATCATTTCCACAGCCGATTTTCAACATGCCCTTCATACGGTGCAGGCAGCCAATGCGAAGAAAGATGCCTATGTCGAGAAACCCTTTGCCGAGACCATGGCGGATGCCCGTGTGGGACTGAAAGCGGTCAAAGAGTCGGGTATTGTATTCCAAATAGGATCACAAAGACGCAGTGGGGCCAACTACCACGCTGCCGCTGACTACGTTAAATCTGGAAAGTTTGGCGATATCGTAATGGTTGAAATGACCTGGAACGTAAACCAGCCGGGCAGGTGGCGTCTGCCCAAACTGGTCTCCGAAATAAAGGAATCGGATACCGATTGGAAAAGATACCTGATGAACCGCCCGTTTGAGGCTTGGGACCCGAGAAAGTACCTCGAGTACAGATTGTTCTGGCCGTATTCCTCTGGCATTCCGGGACAATGGATGTCGCACCAAATCGATACGGTACATTGGTTCTCCGGATTTGACCATCCAAGAAGTGTGGCCGCCAACGGCGGTATTTATCTATGGAAGGATGGCCGAAAGAACTATGATACCATGACGGCCGTTTTCGATTATGGCCCGGCCGACGATGCGAACTCAGGATTTCAAGTGAGCTACTCTTCCCGCTTCACCAATTCCGCTGGAGGCACCAAGGAAATTTACTATTCCAACGGGGGGGAACTCAACCTAGACAGTAATAAGGTAAGTGATAATGGAGGACTGTCGGAGCGACATGCAAAGGCCATGGGAATGAAACCCAATAAACTACAAGGGTTCAACCTCTCTGAAAACGCCTCTAAAGTAGTGACCTCCGCCAATACCGGAGCCGACGACATGACCTCCTTGCATATGCTGAACTGGATGGAGTGTGTGCGAAGCCGCAAGACCACAAACGGTCCGGTCGAAGCGGGATACAACCATTCCATCGCCAACATCATGACCACCGCAGCCCTAAGAACCGGGCTGAAGGCCACATTTGACGAAAAAAGCCAGAACGTACTGGCCGGAGGGGAAATATTTATATACTAAAAATCAAAGATTGGAAATATGCCAAAACTGAGTTATTGTGGTCTGATCGTCGCGATCATGCTGTTCTCGTGCAAAGACAAGCAAAAAAACGAAAATACCGCAAATGATATGCAAAGTGAAAGTACCCGGACGGCAAGGGTCAGTTTCGCGAACGATACGGACAACAAAAAGGTGGACGTACATATTGATGGTAGCTTCTTTACCAGTTATGTGTACGACGGACAAACCCCAAAACCCATTTTGTATCCGGTACTCACGAAAAGCGGGAAAACCGTTACCCGCGGCTTCCCTTACGACCCTAGGCCCAATGAGCGGGTGGATCATCCGCACCATGCGGGACATTGGTTGAACTATGGTGATGTGAACGGACTGGATTTTTGGAATAATTCCTACGCCATTGCGGAGGATCAAAAACACAAATATGGCACCATATTCCACAAAGAGATCTTGGGACTGGACAGCGAAAAGGGCGCACTGGTCATTAAAGCCATTTGGCGTGCTCCCGATGGCGTCGACCTCTTGGAAGAGCAGACCACCTTCTCCTTTGGAGAGGAAGGAGCTACCCGGACCATAGATCGATCAACTACCCTAAGGGCATTGGAAGAGGTTTCCTTTAAGGACAACAAAGAGGGGATGCTGGGAATCCGGGTGGCACGTGAGTTGGAACTGCCCTCCGACAAACCTGCCGTCTATACAGACGCAGAAGGCAATGCCACTGCTGTGGAGGCTCTCAACAACGAAGGGGTGAGCGGCAATTATCTGGGCAGCGAAGGCTTGACCGGGGATGCGGTTTGGGGAACCCGCAATAGATGGGTGAAATTAGAGGGTAATATCGATGGGGATCCCGTGTCCATAACCATCGTTGATCATAAAAAGAACGTAGGCTATCCCACTTATTGGCATGCCAGAGGATATGGTCTGTTTGCCGCCAATCCCCTTGGACAGGCCATTTTTTCAGAGGGAAAGGAGACCCTGGATTTCAAACTGGCTAAAGGTGAATCGGTTGAATTCAACTATCGTATCCTAATCCATGATGGCTCGGTGCTTTCCAAAGACCGGATAGAGGTTGCTTTTAAGGATTTTAACAAGGAGTGATTTTGGACCGCAGTCCACATACGGCACTATTAAATTAAATTTAAAAAGATGAGATATTCCTTTTCAATGGCTCTGATGCTGGTTTTGGCCTTAAACAGCTTTGGCCAGATAGCCGAATCCGATATGAAGACCATTTTTGACGGCAGCAGCCTAGATTATTGGGAAGTGCCCGAAAACAATGTCTGGTGGTCCATCGATCAAGGCACATTATGGGCCAAAAGTGATGCCGAACAGAAAGGATCCATACTTTGGACCAAAAAGCAATACACCGATTTTGTGATACAGATGGACTTTAAATTCGGCGAAGGGGTAATTGATTCCGGTATCTTTATGCGTGGGGAAAATGAAAAGAACGCACAGATCCAAATTGGAATTTCGGGTTCCCTGAAAAGAGATATGACCGGATCTCCCTATGTCCCAAAATCGGGCTATCCCGTGGAGGCCGAAGGGGTTAAGGAACTCCTGAAATTAAAAGCTTGGAATACAATAAAAGCCATGGCGATCGGAGATAGCTACAAAGTATGGCTTAATGGGAAAGAGGTCATGAACTATACACTGAAGGATGCCAATCTGGAAGGCCCCATTGGGCTTCAATTGCATCCGGGAAGAAATATGACCATCCAGTTCAAAAATATTCAAGTGGCGCGCCTCTAGACCGCCAGAGTTTTAACGTCTATCCAAAACATGGTATCTTAGGGGCTTGGTGGAAATTTAACCTCTGAGGAGTAGTAGGGTATGGGAATCAAGCAAATAGCAAAATTGGCCAATGTTTCTATAGGCACGGTGGATCGTGTAATCCACAAGCGCGTGGGGGTATCGAAGGAAACGGAGAGGAAAGTCCTGAAGATCATCGAGGAAACAGGTTATGTAAAGAATACCACCGCCAGTAGGCTAAAGCTGGCCTCCGTTAAAAAAATCAAGATTGCCATCCTAATCCCGGAGATCAAAAATAAGTGGAGCTATTGGAAACTTCCCAAAAAAGGCACCGCCGAGGCCGTGGAAGAATTGCGGGAAATGGGTGTAAAGGTGGTCTACCATGAATTTTCGGATTCCGGATCTTTTGCCGATCAGCGAGCTGCGATTTTTCAAAAGGAATACGACGGCATTGTTACCGTACCTTTTTTCGGAAAGGAGTGCAATGTCCTCTTGAAGTTGGCAAAGTCCAAAAATATACCTGTGGTCTTCCTGGACACGGAGATTCCCTTGGAAGGGGGGGCGTATTTTATTCGTCAAAACTCCAATATTGCCGGAATGGTTGCCGGAAGGCTATTGCATGGCCTGGTAGGGAAGGATGGCCGGTATTTTATCGTGAACATTCTTAACGATATGGGGATTCAGGTCAACAACAAGCAGCGGGAGGATGGCTTTAGAAAATTTTTTAAGTCCATAAACGAGGAACTGCCCGTCCTTACCATAAACCATCCCTTGAACGAGGTATTTAAGGTGTCCAAGGAAATGGAGACTTGGTTTAAGGGCGATTATCGAAAGGGTATTTTTGTGACCAATTCCCGTGCACATTTGATCCCGGATCTCTTAAAGGAGTACGATGTACAGAATACCTTCGTTCTTGGGTTCGATCTGAACAAACAGAACCTAAAATACCTGCGAAACGGCAAAATAGATTTCCTCATCAACCAACAGCCCAAATACCAGGGTTATGCCGCCATCAAGAGCCTGTTCAATTTTTTGACCAAACAGGACGCTTCGGAGTTGAACCTCGATATTCCCGTCGAGATTATTGTCAAGGAGAACATAGCGGATGTTTGACCCAGCACCAACCTTTTCCCCGGACGGCCCAAAATAAAGAACCCCCCCGATCACAGCTGCAAAAGGGAGGGTCCGACTTAAACTAACTCAACTACAAGAACCTATATAATTATTGTGGGTAACCTGGGTTTTGGGGATAACCGCCTACCGTTCTATCGATTTGATCTTGCCCAATGGGCCTTAGATTGTGATAATCCTGGATGTTGCTGGCTGCCTCAACATTGTGAAGTCGTACGCGTTCCACCAATTTACCCGTACGGGTCAAATCCCACCATCGGGCATGCTCCCCGTACATTTCCCTCGCCCGTTCATCCAATAAAAAGTCCAGATTAACATCGGCGGGGGTAATCATCATGGCAGCTTCCATTCCGTCAACAGCGGCTCTCGTGCGCACTGCGTTGATATCTTCCGCGGCACCTGTGGTATTGGCCTGTTGCAATCTGGCCTCGGCCCGCAACAAATACGCATCCGCCAGGCGCATTAAGACAACATCGCGCTGCCCTTGCGTTTTTTGACGATCGGGCCTCGTATCATCGATCCACTTGTTCATGGAAGGAAATATGCGTTCTGTATAATCACCTGAGGTATATACGACATAGGGCGCCGCATCCTTAGCGGCCTGGGGCCAATCGCCATCCATTCCAGGACCCGGTATATATAGGGCTGTGTCTCCAATGGCGAGCGTTCCCCTTTCATCGGAAACCTCTTTGTTGGCAAACCACACATGCTTGAAACCTTTGTCATAACGGGTGTCCATACTCCGGTCCCATAGGCCCAATAAAAAGGGTGTGGGCCTAAACCGTTTCCAGGGCCTGCCATTGGCAATATCCCTGGTCATCCCACGGCGGACATCGTATTCCATCAAGAAATACAAGTGTCCCCGATGTCCCTCGGAATCAGTACCATCATCGACCAATACCTTGGAGATGGTCAGGTTCCAAACAATTTCGGAATTCTCTTGGTTGTTGATATCCCACAGCGCTCCATAATCATCGAGCAACGTGAAGCCATAGTTGTTGATCACGTTACCAAAAAGGGCTTCTGCCCTGGATGCGTCATCACCGGCGGCATAGGAGGTGTAACTGCGGCGAAGCAATACCTTGCCCAAAAGGAACTCGGCCGCTGCCTTGGTCGCCCTTCCATAATTCTCCGATACATCGGGCAGGTTGGCAATGGCAAATTCCAAATCTGGAATTATGGCCTGTGAATAGATTTCGGCAGCTGGGACCCTGGTGGCTTCGACTTCCACCCCTATGGTTTCCTCCAGACTGAGATGGGCATCTCCATAGGTCCTGACAATGTCGAAATAATAAAATGCCCGCAACCAGCGTACCTCGGCTATCCAAACCGTTTTTTTGGCCTCGTCCATTTCCACATCCGCGGAACGGTTTATGACCGAGTTGGCCTGGTTGACCCCTTTGTACCAATCGCGCCACGATTCATTGACATAACTTTCCGTCGCATCAAAGGACCCATCGTAAAAATTTACCCTTTTATGGCCTCCGTCCGCTCCATTGGTAAAGATATCCGTACCGAAGGTGGTCATCGTAAATCCCCTTTCCGGCCCGTAAAAGCCCTTTAACCATGCATAGGCACCATCCACTGCATCTTCCAATCCCGCTTCCGTGGTATAGTAGGTTCCCGAAGAAACATCGGAAATCAGTTCTTCTTCCAAAAATTTCTCGCAGGACTGCAGTATAAACAGCAGTGCCAACAACAAGAATGTATATTTTTTTCCTTTCATCATGTTTTATTTATATTGTTCAACAATACCATTTCTTCTTAAAAAGTTACGTTAAGCCCAATGGAGAACATTTTCGTGCTAGGCACCGTACTACTGGATACGCCTTGTCCCCGTGCTGTAATCTCGCCATCACTGTTTCTGGTGAGGTCATCTTCTTCGGATACTTCCGGATCAAAAGTCTCGTAATCTGAAAGAAACCATAGGTTCTGACCCGCCACGTACAGTCTTAAGCTTGAAACTTTTAGCTTGTCCGTAAGTTTTTTTGGAAAGTTATAGCCAAGATTCACGTTTCTCAGTTTGAGGTAGCTACCATCAAAATAGGACATTGTGGATCCATTCTTTGGACTTTCTTGGTTCTCGTTGGGCCTGGGGGCCTCATTGGTCGGGTTATCGATGGTCCAATAATCCACATCCAGGTTGTTATAGCGCCCAAAGAGCGCATTGTTGCTATCATGGAATCGCGAACGTATCATTTGGCCCTGACGGAAATAAAAGAAAAAACTAAAATCAAAGCCTTTGTATTCAAAGGTATTGGTGATTCCTCCATAGAAATCGGGAATATCCGTACCTAGAATGACCCGGTCATCATCGGTAATGACACCGTCTCCGTTTTGATCCTTTAGTTTGATCTCCCCGGGCACCTTACCTTCTGCGCTTGCCGCGAGATCGACCTCGTTGGCCTGGTAAATTCCTATTTTCTCGTAGTCAAAAAATACATTTACCGGTCTTCCGATAAACCATTTATTACCTATATCATCTAGTGAATTTCCGTTCTCATCCTTCAAGGGCAGCTCCGTAATTTCCTCTTTATAACTGGCTACATTGAACGCCAGGTTCCAATTGAACCCTTCCGGGTTTCTCACAATATCGCCATTGATACTGAACTCAACCCCTCTGGTAGCGGTCGATCCCACATTCTGAAATACACTGGAATAACCCGAAGTGGGTGGTAGGGTCCTGTCCAAAAGCAGGGCCGTGGTCTTGGTGGAGTAATAGTCGAACGAACCACTTATCCTATTGTTCAAAAACCCATAATCCAATCCAACATCCACAGTTTTGGAGACCTCCCATCCCAGGGCACTATTGGGTATCTCGTCGAGAACAAAACCCAGAACAGGGCTTTCACCAAAAGCGTAGTCAGAGCCGGCCAGCGTTCCCTGGGTCTGATAAGGATCTACCGAAGTATTGCCTACCTCTCCATACGAAAGTCTTAATTTTAAATCGGACACAAAGTTGGCGTTCTCCATAAATTCTTCCTGGGAAACCCTCCAACCTGCGGATACTCCTGGAAAGTAATTCCATTTGTTTCCTTCGGCCAATCTGGAGGAACCATCCGCCCTCAGCGAGGCCTGGAAAAGATATTTGCCATCAAAATCGTAATTCACCCTTCCCATAAAGGAAGCCAAGGTCCACTCTTCCAAATTGGAATCGACATTCCCTCTTACCGAAGCGGTGGACATATTATAAAACAGTTGCTCCTCATACGGAATGTTCGCTACTTCGGCCTTGAACTCTTCTTGTCTGGAGCTCTGGATACTTTGAAGCAAGGTGACCCCAATGTTGTGCTTATCCCTGATCGTTTTGTTAAAATTCAATATGTTCTCCAGCGTGTAGCCGAAGTTTTGGACGTTTTGCACTTCGGCATCGCCCGGTCCTCCCCGGTTGTCATTGGTCAAGCTACCTCGGAACTCTCCTCTTCTAAAATAACGTATGTCCGGTCCGAAATTGGTCGTCCACTTTAGTCCTTTGGCGATGTTGATATCTAAATATACCGGAGCAAATATCCGTGTGACCTTTCGCTCGTCCACAAAGGCACCGTCGACCAGTTCGCTCAAGGGATTGGTTCGAATACCATCGTTCGTCGGCAAAAAGATGGGTTCTCCATTTTCGTCAAAAGGTACTCCCAAAGGATTGTTGGCCAAAGCTTCGCCCATGACCGCGTTGGACCCAAAATTCTGAATGGAATGCGATACGGTAAAGGACATCCCCACCTTGAAAATATCGTTGATCTTATGGTCCAGGTTCAACCTTCCGGTAAAACGTTCAAAATCCATATTGCTGATGATACCTTGCTCATTGAAGTAGCCGACCGAGGTATTGAAGTTGGTTTTCTCTGAACCGCCACTAACACTTACCTGATGGTTGGTCTGCCAACCTTCGTCCAATACGAGGTCCAGATAATCCGTTGATCGACCCAGTCCCAGCGATTCCAATTCAATGGGATCGGGAAAAACATCGGCATCGTCGGCCAATGGTCCGTTCCATCGCTCGGCATCGGTGGCCCCGATTCTCCGGGATTCCCGCTTTAAAGCGGCAAATTGCTCGCCGTCCATCATATCGACCAGGCGTGTTGCCGAAGTGACGCCAAAGTGCGAGCTGTAACTTACCTTGGTGTCCCCGGTACGCCCTCTTTTGGTGGTGATCAGGATAACACCGTTGGCCCCGCGGGAACCATAAATTGCCGTGGCCGCTGCATCCTTGAGCACGTTCATCGATTCGATATCCTGCGGGTTGATGTCCGCCACCGCGTCATTTCCACTGATCTGGGGAATACCGTCTATAACGTACAAAGGGTCGTTGGAGGCGGAAATGGATCGTCTACCACGTATACGAACGGTGGAGTTTTCACCGGGTCGGCCCCCATTGGCCTGGATATCGACACCGGCCACTTGACCCTTAATGGCATCGATACTGCTTGAAGTGGCAATCTTTTCGATGGATTCCGCGCCTATGGTTGAGATGGATCCCGTTACTTCCCCTTTCTTCTGGGTACCATAACCTACGACGACCACCTCGTCCAACTGGCTGGCGTCGACCTCCATGCTCAGGTCTATGGTCGACCGGCCGTTCACCGGAATTTCTGTGGTCTTGTATCCCACGTAGCTGAAGACCAACACACCGTCTGAGTCAACCGAAATGGAATAGTTTCCGTCAAAATCGGCTACCGCACCGGTAGTGGTTCCCTTTACTACGACGCTGGCCCCTCCAAGAGGCACACCGTTTTCATCCGTTATCGTACCTGTAACGGTAGATTGCAATGCCTCTAAGGCATTGATCTCGATCGTTTCCGGGTTTGCATAAACCGAAAATGCCCCTGAAGTGAACAGAAGGGCGGATAGTAAAAAGCTTCTGGCTTTAGGTACCAGTTTTTTTAGCGTTGTATTTTTCATACCATAATGATATTAAGTTAGTTGAAAGCATTCTTTGAGTGCCAGGTATTCCAGACCCGGCGGCTTGAAGGTGTAATATCCAGGATTGGTGGATTTTCGGTAAGGCGTGTTCTAGGACAATCGATCGGTTCCTGATAGCAAGTGATTGCCCGTCTTTTGGAAGTGACACCTTTTAATTCCCTACCACGAAGTCGTTCAGGGATCTTTGTTTGCGTGTATCATAATTCATCTATAGTTTGAGTGTTATTTATGCTCAGGTACACCGTGGGACATGCCCAAAAAGTAGGACAAATCAATTATAAGATTATGCCTACATAAATTGTAAACCAAAAACTCCTCCTCATTGTCGTTAACGTACACATTTTTACCGTTAACGTTACCGAATATATAAATACTTTTGATTTTAAAAAAATGAAAACTCAATTTATTAGCAAAAAATGTCGGAAATTCGGATGCTGAAAGTATCCGGTCATCGATATGGGCAGTGGGCGGACTTTCTTAAAAAAATAATCAAATCGCCCTGGGAATGGATAAACGATCCTTTTGTTGAGGATAAATTCAAACTATGGGGGACCTACTCCGGAAAAATGCAACACATGCGCATCCTTTTCCTTTGGTTCGTTTTGTAGGTCTTCGAAGGGGACCGTGGTATCGGCCGGTCATGGGCAAGTAGGGGGAATATGGTGCGTCCCTTCATGGTTTTGGTATATGGGTGGCAATGGGGATGCCGTTGGATATTCTTGGTTCAAGTCAGTTTTTCCTTGAAAAAAGCCATGGTCCGCTTCCAGGCCAGTTCAGCCGCGTCATCGTCATATCGGGGGGTAGTTATATTGTGAAATCCGTGGTTCACCTCGGGATAGATATGGGCAGTATATTCTTTTCCACTTGTTTTAAGGGCTTCTTCATAGGCGGGCCATCCCGCGTTGACGCGGGTGTCCAAACCTGCAAAATGAAGCAATAAGGGCGCCTTGATCTTGTCGATATCTTCTTTGGGCTGCCCTCCATAAAATGGAACGGATGCGGACAGAGTGGGCACTTTGACGGCCATCATGTTCGAAACCCATCCTCCAAAACAGAATCCGACCACCCCGATTTTCCCGTTACAATCGGCATGCGATTTTAGAAATTCAAAGGCTGCGATAAAATCCTCCAATATTTCATTGCGGTCCCGTTGGCGCTGCATGGCCCTGCCTTCATCATCGTTTCCGGGGTAGCCCCCCAATGGGCTTAGGGCATCCGGGGCCAAAGTAATAAAACCGTCCAATGCGGCAAGTCTGGCCGTGTCTTCGATATACGGATTCAGACCGCGGTTTTCATGGACGACCACTATTCCGCCCAATTTTCCCTTGGCATCTCTGGGTTTGTTGAGCAGTCCTTTGATCCTGCCACCTCCTTTTGGGGAAGTGTAGTGGATATAGTCGGAATCCAATTTCCGGTCCTTGGGGTCCGCGAGCGCGGTATTGCTGTAATCGGGCATCAAAAAACCCATGAGCGAAGCTACCGTTATACCACCAATTGCGTATGCCCCCAGTTTTTCAATGAACTCCCTTCTGTGCAATCTGTTGTGCGCGTAGTCGTCATAGAGATCAAAAACCTCCTGTTTAATGTCTTCCTTTTTAAGTGTTTTCATAATAGTGGTGCTTATCGTAATAGGTGTTTCATGAAACTTTCCTTGTAGGCCCTCCCGATGGGGGCTTTTATTTGGTCGGTCATATAGATCTGGTTGCCCATTACCTTTTCAATTTTTGCTGTATTGATGACGAAGGACTTGTGGCTGCGGACGAATCGTTTTGGGTCGAGGTTTTCCATCCAATAGCGCAATGGTTCGGAAGACAAATACTTCTTGTCAGCGGTAACAAGCTCGGTATAGTCGGCATCCGATTTAATATAAACAATATCCGCTATATTGATCTTAAGGTGCTCATAGCCCGACTTGACAAAAATCTCTTCGCGCATTCCGACACTTTCGCCTGAGGTGGTACCGGTCGGATCCCTTTCTTTTCTTACCGGTATTTTTGAGACGGCTTTTACAAAGCGTTCGAACGAGAATGGCTTCAGTAAATAATCGACCACGTTGTATTCATAACTTTCCAGGGCATAATCGGAAAAGGCCGTGGTCAGGATGACGTGGGGCTTGTTGTCCAGGATGTTGAGAAAGTCGATCCCCGATAATTTGGGCAGATGAATGTCCAGAAAAAGCAGGTCTACCGGATTGGATTTTATAAAGTCCAATGCTTGTATTCCATCGGAAAAGGTGCCTTTTAGTTCGAGGTTTCCCATATCGCCGACATATTTTTGGAGTATGCGCTGCGCCGGAGGCTGATCTTCAATGATGACACATCGTATCATTTTTGGATTCGGTTTAGTTGGATGCCCAAAAGTACGGTATAGACCTGGGCGTCTTTCTGGATATCCAGGTGATGTGCGCCCGGATATAAAATGGCCAATCTTTTCTTCACGTTCTGAAGGCCTATACCATGTGGCACATCTTCGGTATTGGCCTGGTCCCCGTAGGTATTGCGGCAATTGAAAGTGAGTTCCCCGTCCCGATCCACTTCCAATTTCACCCTAATTTCAATACCCTTGGACTGGCTGGCCGTACTGTGCTTAAAAGCATTCTCGAGAAAAACGGACAGTATTAAAGGGGCGATGGCAAAGCCGGTGGAATTGTTTTCTGTTGGGAAGGCTACGCTTCCCCGATCTTCGATTTGAAGTTCATACAGTTTCGAGAAGTTTTGCAGGTGTGCGATTTCCTTTGACAAGGGAACGAATTTTTCCCTGCAATCATACAACATATAGCGCAGGACGGAGGAAAGCTCCAAAATGATGCCTGGTGTTTTTGGCGAATTTTCAATGGCGTAGGAGTACAGATTGTTCAGGTTGTTGAACAGAAAATGGGGATTGATCTGCGATTTGAGGAATTGTAGCTCACTTTCGTGGGCCGAAACGCGCAGTGCATCCAATTCGTTTTGTTTTTTCGATGCGTCCCAGGCAAATTTGAACCCCGAGAGGATAATGATCACGGGCATTACGTCCAAAAGGGTATATATTATTCCCTGAAAGTGCGCGCCCCTTGTTTTGGGAAAATAGATTTTTTCCAGGACAAACTCCTCCGTAAGAATGATGCAGCCCACCAACAGAACTGCGGATAGGAAGAACATTCCGTATTTCTTTTTGTAATAGAGGTGCGGAAGCAGGATATAATTGATGACCAAAGCCCCAAGGGAATAGTTCAAAAAAAAGAAAATTTGGTATGCCTCTATCCCTGGTTTGTCCCTGTCAAAAGAGAAGAAAATAAAAAGGACCACGTGCAACAGTACTTGAAAAAATACCTCCTTGCGGACAGTGTTCATTTTTTTGAAGACGGAACCCATAAACCAAAAATACCCTTTTTATCCTTTTGTGGACACCAAAAGCTGCGACCAGCAATATTTAGCGGGTCAACGACAGGGCTCCCATAACTATGTCGTTTGCATTGTCAATATGGTCGTTCAAAGAAAATAGTTTCTGCACTTTGATCAAACCCCCATCTTTGAATGGAAAACTTGCAAACCCTAGCACCATTCCAATGATTCGATATTACGCCCTTAGTATTTGTTTTGCCCTTTTGACGGTCTATAGCGTCTTGGCCCAAAGTACTACTGAGACCACGATTCGTGGCAAGGTAGTTGAACAGGCCAGTGGACAACCCATAGCTTTTGCCACGGTGATGATTGCCGACAGCGAGACCAAGAAGCCCCTCAGCGGCACCACGACCCTGGAAGACGGTAGTTTTAGCCTGAAAACCGATGCGGTGGGTTTTTATATAGAAGTTAGCTTTTTGGGTTTTGAGACAAAAACCTTTGGACAACCTGTGGCCAACAGTGGAAAAATTGACCTAGGTACCGTAATGCTTAGCGAGGATGCCGAACAATTACAGGAAGTAGTGGTTGAAGGCGAGGTTTCCAAAACCGAGTTCAAACTCGACAAACGGGTATTCAACGTGGGGAAGGATTTGAGCAGCACAGGGGCCAGTGCCCTGGAGGTGTTGAACAATGTACCTTCGGTGAATGTGAATATCGAAGGGCAGATAAGCCTAAGGGGAAGTCAGGGCGTACAGGTGCTCATCAATGGCAAACCCTCTATTATCGCCAGCGAGGAAGGCAATGCCCTGGGCACCATTACGGCCGATATGATCGATAGGGTGGAGGTCATTACCAACCCCTCGGCCAAGTACGATGCGGAGGGAACCTCGGGCATCATCAATATTGTAATAAAGAAGGAAGAACGGAAAGGGCTCAATGGCTCCGTCTCCGTGAATACCGGTGCGCCCGATAGCCATAGTGTCGGGGTAAGCCTGAACCGCCGGACGGAGAAGTTCAATCTGTTCAGCCAGCTTGGGGTGGGCCTGCGCGAACTGCCCAATGATCTCGAAAATCGAAATGTTGATTTGGTGAACAACACCACCATACTTTCCGGTGGTACGGAATACCGCAATGAAACCTACTACAATTTTGTATTGGGCACAGACTATTACATCAATCCAAAAAATGTGATCACGCTATCCGGAAATTTTGCACTGGAGATCGAGGAACAGCCCTCCGCTACGAATTTCACCTCTTTGGACGCGGGCAATGTAGTTGATTCGGAATGGCTCAGAACTGAGGTCACCGAGGCCACAAATCCAAAGTTTCAATACGAGCTACAGTACAAAAGGGATTTTGAGGATAACGAAGACCATGTACTCCTTTTTAGCGCCCTGGGAAATTTCTTTGGGAAGGACCAATCCTCAGAGTTCCTGAACACTACCCTATCCGGTGACAACAGGGATGCCACCCAGCGTACCCGTACCGACTTTAAGGAAGCGGTCTTTACCTTCAAATTGGACTATACAAAGCCGTTTTCCAAAACCTTGACCATGGAAAGCGGGGCACAGTACGTCCTGAACGACGTTAGCAATGACTATGAGGTCAACGACCTGATCAACGGCGATTTCGTCAATGACCCTGGTCTCACCAATGTTTTTGAATACGACCAGAAAGTACTCGGACTGTACAGTACAGGTGCTTACGAAGGTCAAAAATGGGGTGTTAAGGCAGGCTTAAGATTGGAACAGACCGATTTGAACACCTTGCTTGCCAATACGGGCCAGGTGAACGACCAAAACTATACCAACCTTTTCCCAAGCCTTCACTCCTCCTATAAATTTACGGACAAAGTATCGGTCCAGGCGGGCTATTCAAAACGGATCTATCGACCCAGGCTTTGGGATCTGAACCCGTTTTTCAATATCCGCAACAACTTTAGTATCCGCCAGGGCAATCCTGAACTACTACCGGAATTCACGGATTCGTATGAGGTGACCAGCATTTTCTTTATCGGCAAAACCTCATTGAATCTTGGGGTCTACCATCGGTACACCACGGATGTCATAGAACGGGTGTCGACCTTTGTGAACAACGTGACCACGACAAAACCTTTGAACATTGGCACAAACAGGGCCACCGGCATCGAGTTCAACAGCAAGTACAGTCCGGCCAGATGGTTGACGCTCAACGCGGATCTTAACTACAACCAATTTGCCCGGGACGGTATCTTCGAATCGCTTGTTTTCGATTTCAATGGGAACCGATGGTCCTCCAAGTTGATGGCAAAAGTGAAGTTTCCCGCAGATGTCGATTTCGAGGCCACAGGAAACTATCGATCGGGCTATAAAACGGTCCAAGGCGATGTGAGCGAGAATCTTTTCTTGGATTTGGGAGTTCGAAAGAAGGTCTTTAAGGGAAAAGGGGTGTTGAATTTAAGTGTACGGGACGCATTTGCCTCCAGAATAGGTGAAAACCAGATCGCACAGGCCGATTTTGAAATCTACAACCGCCGCCAAAGGGGACGTTTCGTGGCCTTCGGGTTCAGCTACGGCTTTGGAAAAGGGGAAGCCATGCAGTACTCCGGGGCGAGAAGAAGGTAGACGTACGGTTTGGCTATTGGACGAATCCTGAAAGCGGCTCCGTGCCCACCTCAAAATCACTACAGGAGGCATCTTCTTTTTTGACCTGAAAGCTAAAGGTGCTCCCGTGGGGCGGAGTGGATGACACGCTAATGGTTCCTCCCAGTTTTTCAATGATCTTTTTTACGGTCGCCAAGCCGATACCGTTTCCTTGCTTTCCAAATTTATCGGTGGTGCCCAATGTCTTAAAGATTTGAAAGATGCCGTCCTGATCCTTCGGTGCAATGCCCGGTCCGTTGTCCCTGACGTAGAACATATAGTGGTCCGGGTCTTCCGATACGCCCAGTTCAATGGCTATCGCTTCTTTATCGTTGTACTTGACCGCATTGCCGACCAGGTTGATCAAGATTTGGTTGATGGCGGTCCTGTTCATCGTGACACTTGTCAATTTGGATTTTAAGACCAGCGATAGTGGCATGTCAAAGGAAAAGAGCCCGCCAATTTCATGGCACAGTTCCTGCAGATCGATTCTCGATTTTTGTTCTTTTAAAATGGACTCACTTTTGCTGTACTCCAAAAGACCGTCAATGAGTGTTTTCAATTTTTCCGAGGCTCCCTGTATGAAGGATAACATGGTCTTGCCGTCGTCGTCCATTGCATCGGCATAGCAATCGGAAAACAATTCGGCCGTACTCGAAATATTGTTCAAGGGGGATTTAAGGTCGTGGGCGGCCACATAGGCAAATTGCTCCAGGGCGTCGTTCTTTTCGTTCAGCAGTTCCACCGATTTTTTGAGCCGTACCTGCGTTTTTCGCAGTTGAAGGAGGTTCATCACCTGCCTTGACAGCGCCTTTAGGGAATCTACTTGACTTTGGCTCAATAATTTGGGCTTGTGGTCGATAACGCACAACGTGCCCAGGGGCAGGCCTTCGTCGTTGCAAAGTGCCACCCCCGCATAGAATATGACCCTGGGTTCGCCGATGACCAGGGGATTGTCCTTGAAGCGTTCATCCGATCTGGAATCCTGGACGATGAAAACATCGTTCGCATCATTGATGGCATGGGCGCAAAAGGCGTATTCTTTGGGCGTTTCCGAAACCCCAAGGCCATAACGCGATTTGAACCATTGCCTATTGCTGTCCAACAGGCTTACCAAGGAGATGGAAGTACCACAAATTTGGGCGGCGATCCGTGTCAGGTTGTCATAATCCTCTTCCGGAAAGGTGTCCAATATGGAATAGGAGGCCAGGGCGGCCAGACGTTCGTTTTCGCGAATGTGGTCGTTTGGAGGTATCATGATCAGCGGCTTTTTTTGGAACAAGTAAGATTAGGATTACTTTAGAACGCAAAATCAATGGTAAAAGTATCTTGGGCACCGAAAAGTCCCGCCTATTTTGACCCTAAACAGAAAGATTTTTGCTTTTTACCACCGTAAAGAGGTGTTGGGTGTACTGCCCCCTGGTTCGGTCGGAGTCAAAAGAAAATGGCCGGCACAAGGATTGCCGACCATCTTCCAAACTAACTCAAAACTAACCAAACTTACTTTCTGCCCGTCCACCATACCGGTGTGGAGTTGTTGTTCTGTCCTGCTACTTTTGCAAAATTTTCTGGATTGTCCCTTTCTTCCGAAGGGGGGTAGTACAAGCGCTCTATCCATTCAATTTTATCGCCTTGGACCGGTTTTAGCAATAGGCCGTATTCCTTCATCAACCTTCGGGCCTCGCTATAAACCTCGAACTGGTTGAAGACACTGAAGTTGGCCACTTTCTGATAAAAAATCTCCTTGATCTTTTCATCCGGCGAAAGCCCGCCGAACATAGCGGTCCTCTGGGCAACAAAATTATTGATGTACGTCTCGTCCCTGGTTACATAGTAATCATCGTTGACTTCGACCAAAGGGGGCAAGGAGCCCGCGTTGCCCGTGTTCGTTTCATTGAGGGTGTAAAAATAATCAATGGACAGGTCAAGCGATTTTTGGTATGCTTCCGCTGCACTTATGGAGACCGAGCCAGGGAAACGCAACGCTGCCTCTGCGAGCAGGAGATAGGTTTCACTCGGGGTGAATGTCGGGAACTTGGCACTTGAATTGAGAAAGGTGACCCTATTGTATTTCGATGCCAATTGTTCATCGGCCCCCCAACCACTGTTGCTGGGAAAGTGATTGGACTCCACAATATCGTTTGCATCCCCAGCGGGCAGATATTGCTCTAGATAGGCCTTTGCTTCCAGGCGATCGAATTCGGGCAGCGGAATGTACTTTCCTTCCGAATTGGGCTGAAAAATGGCAAACGTGCGGGGATCCACCGTGTCGTCGACCGCATCGATAGGGGTGCCCGGCACATAGTTGAAAATGTCCTCCATTATAAAACGGGGTGCCCAGAGATCCCATCCCCTTTCTTGGAAACCTCTTGGAAAGAACGTTCCGGCGCCTCCTGCGGTAAGTGTGATCTTGTTCAGTTCCTCGATACCGATGACCTCGCTGTTTTCCGAAACATATTGCGCATTGTTGGTGGTCATTTCCTGTATGACCGCGCGCGAATATTCGGGATCGACCACGGAGAGGCGCATGGCCATCCGCAACCTTAGTGAGTTCCCGAACTTGATCCAAAGATCCAGATCTCCGAAGTTCAGGATATCATGTGTTTCCAGGCGCGTCCTTTGAAAATCGGTCAATTCAACCGTTTTCAGTGCCTCGGTGGCCACACCCAGTTTTTCGATGACATCTTTGTAAATAAATTCCTGGGTGTCGTATTTGGGAAAGAATATTTCCCTGTAGGCACCACTGGCCTCCGAATAGGGAACATCGTCGTAAAGATCCGTGGCGCGTTGGTAAACAAACCCTTTTACGATGTCGCCCATGTGAAAATAGACCTCGAAATCCTTTTTTTCCTCCTCGGGAAGCCCATTGAACTGCAATTGCATGGCGTTCAGGTTCTTTACCCAAGGTACGCTGGACTTGTTATAGACATCGTAATAAAAACTTGGGCCGCTCCAATCGTCCAAGATTATCCATTTTTGGCTAGACGCCCAGAAAAAAGGATAGATGCCCAGACCGGTCGCCTTGCTTAGCTGCCTAAACTGATGAAAATAAGCTCCATAATCTGCCCTAAAGAGATGCCCTTGCTGCAAGGCCCCGGTAAAAAAAAGAGGGATATCGGGTGAAGTCTGCTTATCGGGATTTCCGAATTTTTCTTCCAATTCATTTTCGCAGGAGGTTGCCACCAACGCGAAACATGCGAGTAAAACTATAAATCTTTTCATGATATTTTTTTTAGAAACTTACATTAATTCCCATTCCGATACTTCTAGAAAGGGGCAATCCGTTATTTTCAACAAAGGCATTGGTCCCATCCAGGGCCTCGGGTGAAATGTTGGGGATCGCTTTGTAGATATAGGCAAGATTGTTGCCATATACAAAGACTCTCAAGGTATTGAAGCCGAAGCGGTCGGCCGCTTTCTTTGAGGCGTTCCAACCAAGGGATACGCGCCGTAATGCGATATAATCTTTTTTGAAGATGCGGTCCTCGAAAACCTTTTGGTCCCCGTTCCAGAACTGCTGGTAGTACTGCGAGGCCGAGATGACCACGTCATTGGGTTGCCCACTATTTTCATTGACCCCATCGATTTTTACACCGTCGTGGAAAATGAAATTGTAGAAGGAGTCATCGGGCACCGCGGCATCATGGGAACTCAGTTCGACAATATTACGATCTTGGTTCACGTAATAGGGCAGCCCACCGCTTTCTTCATCGCGATATTTTAGACTCTCGATTCCAGAGCCATTGCCCAATAGGTACATGTTGGTGTGGGAAGGCAATATGGCACCGAACTGAAAATCAAAGCCTGCATTAAGATCGAAGTTCTTGTATTGAAAGGAAGTGTTGAAACCTCCTATGATATCGGGCAATACCTTGCCCACTTTTTTCCAGTCTTGGGAGTCGATCTTAAATTCGCCCCCATCGGTAATCAGAAGGTTGCCGTTTTCGTCCCTTTCATAGGGCCGTACCGATACCTCGCCGTATTCCCCGCCGACTTCTGCGGTGATCTGGACTCCGGTACCCCCCCATAGGTTGTGCTGTTCGACACCCTTGGCCAGTTCCACGATCTTTGTTTTGTTGCCAGAAAGGCTTAACGAGGTATTCCATGAAAAGTCCTGTGTCTTTATCGGCGTGCCGCGCAACACAGCATCCCAACCTGTGTTCTGGACGTCCCCTGCGTTGACCCTGATCTGTTCCACGCCCGAAGCCCTAGGAACGGATACGGCCATTATTTGATCGTAGGTATTGCTCTTGTAGTAGGAAAACTCAAGACCCAAACGGTTATCCTGGAACAGATTTGTCTCGATACCGACCTCAAATTCACGTTTTCGCTCCGGTTTTAAATTGGGCTGGGGAAACCCGCTTCCATCCTGTGAAAAATCCGCAGGAGGCAAAAAATTGGGTACGTCCAGATAGGGTACGTTGCCATAGGTGCCCACATCAAAGGCCAGGTTTCCGAAATAGCGCGGTCCGGGACGACCCACATCGGCCCATGAACCTCTCAGTTTCAAATAGTTGAAAGCTTCGGGCAGATCCAGGCTCTCCGAAATTACCCAAGAGGCGCTCACACCGGGATAGAAGAACTTGTTGTTCTCGGGCGGGAGGATGGACGACCAATCGTTTCTGGCCGAAATATCCAAATAGAACTGTTCCCGAAATGAAAACTGTGCCGAGCCCAATAGGCTATAGATTACGTCGGAACCACGTTCGGAACTGAATCTGGGCCCCTCCGGATTGGTCGTGTTCCGAAATGAAAACCAGTTTTCCACAAAAAAGGTGTTCAAAATTTCGGCACCTGTTTTCGACAGGGCATTCCGGGTCAGGGCACCACCTACAAAACCGTTCATGCGGATAGCATCCGACAGTTGAAAATCGTAGTTCAATAGACTTTGACCGTAAAAATTGGTTATTTTTCGTTGGTTGAACGAATAGAAGCCCTGATTTGGATTGTCGCTCAACGGCCGGGTGACCTTTAGCTTTACCTCATCGTCCTGTAAGGTAAGGTCAAGACCAACTGTGGTGGTCCAATTGAGCCAGTCCGTTGCCTTGTAATCCAGGTTGAGCGATTGCAAAATGTGGTGCCTTTCCTGGGTGTTCGCATTCTGTGTCTGACCCCAAAAATACCCGGGTATTGCCCCAAGGGCCCCTATTCTACGCCCGTACTCCTCTTGGGTCGCCAAAGTATAGTATCCATTTTCATCGACCAAAAAGTCGGAATTGAGCAGCAGCTCCGGTTTGGAATCCCTTCGAATTCCATAGGTGAAAAAGTCCCGGATGTTGTACGGGGCATTGGAATTATCGGTATAGTAATAGTTGCCCGTATAACGAATTGCTATGCGATCCGATACGTTGAGGTTCCCATTAAAGCTTATGTTGTGGTTCTGTTGATCGGAATTTCTAAAGATGCCCTTATAGTCCTTAAAGGTATAGGCTGCCCTAAAACTGCCCAGATCGCCACCATTGGAGAAGGCAATGGTATTGCTGCTCTGACTGCCGGTTGAGAAGATATCGGAAAAATTGCCCGGCTGGGAAGTGTAGGGTCTAATTTGGTCGTCCCACCACAACAGGGATCTTCCGTCCATTTTGGGCCCAAAGTTAAAGTTGGCCTGGTCCCAATAGGCTTCTTGGCCGTCTCGGAGCCTAAAACCGTCATCACTTACCTGGTCTTGATCCAATCGGGCAAAGGCCACATTTTCACCGGTACCGTAAACGTTCTGGTATTCCGGGTAGAACGCCGCCCGGTCCACGGAAAAATTGGAGCTGATTTCCACACCAAGCCCTTTTTTCTTTTTCCCGGACTTGGTACTGATCAGCACGACCCCGTTTGCCCCCAGGGAACCGTAAAGTACGGCCGCCTTTGCTCCTTTTAAGATTTCTATCGATTCTATGTCCTCTGAATTGATATCGTTGATTCCCGTGCCACGGTCCCGATTGCTTCGGGTGTTGAAACCGATACTTGTGTTTTCATCATATATCGGTATGCCATCGACAACAAAGAGGGGTCGCGTGGAAGAATCTTCGGTAAGGGCAACGGCGTTCCTTATCTTGATCACCATACCTCCCGTAGGCCCCGAAGAAGTAGACTGTACCAAAACACCTGAAGCATTGCCGTACAATGCCTGCAATGGGTTTGCCGGATTTCCGGTCTCGGTCAGCTGATCCGATTTGATCGACGACACCGCATAGCCCAATGACTTTTTCTCCCGTTTGATACCCAAGGCGGTGACCACCACCTCGTCCAATTTACTGGCATCCTCCAATAGTGTGACGTTTATTGTCGATTGCCCATTTATTGGAATTTCCTGGGTGGCAAAACCGATGTACGAAAAAACCAGGATGGCGGAGTCATCGGTCACGCTGATGTCATAGTTGCCTTCGAAACCGGTAGATACCCCGTTGGTCGTTTCTTTTACCACCACGTTGACCCCGGGCAAAGGTTCCCCTTCTTCATCGGTGACCGTACCGCTTACCTGAAATTGCACTTCTGGTGCGGACTGTGCCGTTGTATCGTTCGACCCGACATCGGGTATTTTTTTAACGATTATGGTGCCTTCCTCCGTAAATTCAGAGGTGAAATCTATTGGAGATAGGTATTTGTCCAATAAAATACCGGTCTTAATGACCCCTTTCTTCAGTAGAAGTTTGGGAGCGCTTTTGATCAGGTCGTGCCTATAGATAAACTTGTAGTCCGTTTGCCGGTTGATAAGCCGAAAGACCTGTTTTACGTTCAATGTCCTATCTTCTTTGATGGTGATGTACGCATTCTGCCCAAACCCCTTGCTCGGGCCGAAGGCGAATGTGACGGTACAACATAAAAGAAGAAAAGTTTTCATAGTGAGTTCTAAAAGGATTCTGGCCCAATGCCGTGGCCGTTTCCCCATAAATTTAAATTCCATAAATTTGTTTGGTTTAGTTAAACATAGTTTTAATTGATCTACTTGGAAAAAGGCTATTGCTGTGGAAGGTGCTAGCCTTTTCCTTTTCTTTATTTAATTATGATTGCTTTACCGTTGACTTTGAAAGATACCTGGCCCTCACTGGTCGCTTCAATAAGTTCCAGAATTTCCTCTACGGATTTCGTTCTTTCCAATACCCCGGTAAAAACGAACCCTTTTTGATCTGTGCTTTCGAAAAAAACCTCCGCATCGTACCATCTGGACAGGATCCTCATCATGTCGTCCAAAGGCATTTCATTGAAGGTGAACAGTCCGTCCACCCATGAGATTTCTTCCGAAACATCGACTTCCAAGACGCTTATGGAATCGTTTTCGAAACCAATGCGCGCTTGCTGGTTCGGTTTTAGAACCTTATGTACGCTTCCTTTCTGGACATTTACCTTTCCCTCGACCAAAGTGGTGGCTATGGCGCTTTCACCGTCATACGCCTTGATGTTGAATTTTGTTCCCAGGACGTCCACTTTCTGAAACTTGGAGTGGACAACGAACCCGGCACCCTGATGATCCGTACTGGGAGATACCTCGAAATAGGCTTCACCATAGGCCAGTTCTACTTCACGTACCTTGCCCTTACGGAATTTTACGGGATACTTCAATTTTGAATCGGAATTCAGCCATACCCGGGTTCCATCCGCCAACTGCAGAAAAAATTGCCCTCCCCGTGGTATAGTGAGGTAATTGTACAACAGCTCTTTCTCGATATCGCCGTTTTCATTATCGGTATGGTAGATGAGCTCTTCCCCGTTGCTGTTTACTTTTTGGGTTCGATAGTCCTTGCCTTTTTCCAAAGCCACCTGATTCCCATCCTCAAGGGTAAGAACCGCCTTATTTGAACCGGCCTCCAAGACCTTGGGGGTCGTTTTGGGCACTTCAAAAGCTTGGCCCGTATCGAACCAGGTGAAAAAAGAGAACCCGAGAAGAGCCAGGACCGAAGCGGCTATGGCCATCTTCCTTACAGTTGCCAACCTTCTCTGCCGTTTGTTCAAATTCAATCTGTGTTCAATGGATTTTTTCGCCTTGTTAACATCGTATTCTGCCATATGACATGCCGTTAGGTAATGGATTTTTACAAAGTGATTGAAAATCGGAATGTTTTCACTTTTCTTCAGCCAGGAATCCAATTGTTCCAATTCCTGTATATTCGCTTCCCTGTTCAGGAATTTTACGAGTATTTTATGGATTTCCGATTTCTTCATTTTGCGGATATTACATTTATTACGTACAATATTTCGGAACCCCTCTATTAATTTGATTCTTTTTTTAATTTTGTCCAATAATTCTAAATCGCTGTAAAAATTTCGGACCTGGATTTAAACTTCGCAAACGGCCTTTGGCTTGCACAACAATTGAGGGCGGGCAACAATAAGGCATACGGGTATTTGATGGACCGTTACTATGGGCCGTTGTGCAATTATGCATATACCCTGGCCCACGACCATGAAAGTGCCGAGGACATTGTTCAGAACGTTTTCGTCAATGTTTGGATCAACCGTAAGAAGATCAATCCCGATTTTTCAATAAACAACTATTTGTACAAATCGGTCTACAATGAATTCATAGATCAATATAGAAAGAACAAGCCCGTTGTCCATTTGGAAAAGAAATACCTGGAAGCCATTGATCTGGTCGTGGAGAATAATCTTGAAGAACTCGAGGAACTGATGCAATTGGTCCGTATGGAAATCGACAATCTGCCCCCAAAATGCAAGCATATCTTTCTGCTCAACAAAAAAGAGGGACTGACACATACCGAAATATCGGAATACCTCAATGTTTCCATCAAAACGGTGGAGGGGCACATCACAAGGGCCTTTAAGATTTTGGCACAAAAACTTGGCGAAAAGGTGAAGCCCGTACTGTTCCTGCTTTTTGATTTTCGACTCCAGGCCGATCGGCAGCACGAGGGGTAGATCAAAATACCCTCCCGAATGGATTCTGCAAGACCTTGAAAAGGTTTTCCCCATATCGTGGGAAATGGGGCTAGTCTTTGCTTAGTTTACTGTTCCACCAATCTTCGCCAGGTTCAAAATCACTGGATAGTACATCCCGCCTTTCCCGTTCAAGTGCGGGCAAAGTTTTATTTACAATTCGGGCATGCCTTTTATTGGCCATTTCCTGATCGTATTCAGGGTCTTTTACGGGCAAGTTCGCCCCGACCCGGTCCAACCAGGTCTTCAATTTTTTGCTGAGGTCCTGGGCAATTTCTGGATGTTTTTCGAGGACGTTCTGGTCATCGCTTTCAGTGGAGGGCAAACGGTACAATTCTTCATGCTGATCTTCCCAATAGTGTATCAACTTCCATCCGTTTTCCTGGATTATCGAAGATGGACTGCCCCCCTGATTTCCGTAATGTGGATAATGCCAAAACAAGGGGCGTTCAACGGTCAATTCACCCCCTTCCAACAAAGGTTTTAAACTTTGGCCGTCGATATGTTGATCGGGCATAAGGTCGATGTTGGCCAAATCCAAAATTGTGGGATAGAAATCGGTTCCCGAAACGGGAAAGTCCGTTTTTGCCCCTCCGTTCCCTAACCAGGGCACCTTGATGAAGTAGGGCTCGCGGATACCCCCTTCCCACTGGTAGCCCTTGCCACCACGAAGAGGCAGGTTGCTGGTCGAAAAAGAATCCCCTGAGGCCACCCCTCCGTTGTCCGAGGTAAAGACCACGACAGTCCTGTCCTCGATCCCTGAAGCTTTTAGGGCATTCAAGACCACGCCCACGGCATCATCCATGCTTTCGACGAGTCCGGCATAGATCGGATTATCTTGAACCTGGCGAATGGGGAGCACACGTTCCATTTCGTATCCCTTGTCCTGTATCCCTTGCGCTTCCGCCTTATCCCTGTATTTTAGCCAGTTTTCCCGGGTGGTCTGTATCGGGCCGTGTACCGCATAAAAGGAGAGGAATGCAAAAAAGGTGGAATCTTTGTGTTGCGCTATGAACTCGGCAGTTTCATTGGCCAATCGCATCGTAAGATTTTCCCCGTCCTTTTTGTTCGGTAAGCTAGGGTTCTCCCAAGGGGAAAAATATCCCCCTATGGGGCTACCTTTTTCCCAGCCCCCTTTGTTGATCTCAAATCCATGGTCTTCCGGATAGGACCCTTCGTCCCCCAAATGCCATTTACCCGCGAAGAACGTTCTGTAACCTGCAGCTTTCATCGCCTCGGCAAGTGTAACCTCCTCCTTTGGAAGCTGATGGACATACTCGGCAGGCAGTAATTTATCATGCCTGTTGAGCGATCGCCAATCCACACCTGACTTTGCCCCGATCCAATCTGTAATACCGTGCCGGGCGGTAAACTTTCCGGTCATAATGCTGGCCCTGGAAGGACTACAGACCCTACTGGCCGCATAACCTTGGGTAAAAACCATTCCCTCATTGGCAATACGATCTACATTCGGGGTTTCATAATAGGTACTCCCAGTACAGCTCAGATCTTTTAGGCCTAGGTCGTCAACAAGAATAAAGACCACATTTGGTTTTTTTTCGGCCTTTTCGGTTTTTCTTTTCGTTTCCCCGCAACCGACCAAAAAGAAGACTGAAAATAGCAAGGGTAGGGAATTTGAATAGCTCATTTTTATAGTTAGCATTTTATTGTTGGACATTCCATTCGATTTTACGGTGTTCCTGTTATACATACCCCATCGTTCAGGCTGGCTTTATCTATCCATTTCCGCCGCTCGCGACGGGTAGGTCCTGATCGCTTCCCTGACCCGAAGCAAAAAAACAGCACCCCATTTTCACATTGCTGTTCCCGTAAATGAAAACAATCGTCCCGTAATATCGGAAATTTTATTTTTAATGGCTGTTTTCCCTTTTTTGGATTGTGCGCTGTACGCCATTTGCCTTGGATGGACGGTAGGAGGGAGGGCACACCCGGACCTGAACAAATAAATTGAATACAGTCTGGATTTTACCGGATCCGTCAGTTTCTTACGAAAAAGAACATTGTCCGGCCCTGAATGGGAACTGGTTCCAAGTTGAAAAGCGTACCAAGATACAATTATTCCGCCCGCAAGCTCTCCACGGGATTTACATGGGCCGCTTTGAAAACTTGCCAGCTTATCGTTAGAAAGGCTATGGCCAGGGTGGTGGCCCCGGCAAGGACAAAAATCCACCAGGGCATTGTTGCCTTATAGGCGAACCCCTCGAGCCATCGGTTCATGGCATACCACGAAACCGGGGTTGCGAGCAAAAAGGCCAGTCCTACCCATTTGATAAAATCCCTGTTTAAGAGCGCGAGAATTTGTGGGATGGTAGCTCCGTTCACTTTCCGGATACTAATTTCCTTTTTACGTTGTTGCATATAAAATGTAGATATGGCCAAAATGCCCATTACGGAAAGAATGAAAGATAAGAGCGTAAAATACCCGATGATCCTACCGGTGCGCTCATCGTTTTCATACCATTGATCAATGGTCTCGTCAACAAACCTCAGTTCAAATTCCACATCATTTATCAAACCGGCATACATGGATTCGATTTTATCCATGGTTTCAAGTATATTGGTGCCGCTGATTTTTAAAAATATGTTGCTCGCATAGCTGTCATCGGTTTGTTGACGGAGCATCAAAGGACCGATCTGATCGCGAAGTTCTTTGAAGTTAAAGTCTTTTACGACGCCCAATATGGGTTTTTCCTCCTCTCCGATCTGAATGGAAACGAAGGGGGCTTCCAGACCCAGTTCCTTAATTGCCGTTTCATTTAAATATATACCATTCTCGGTGTAGGCCACATCAGTGGGTTTCACCTTCATATCAAATACATTAAAAAAAGAACCGTCCACAGCAAATTCTTGAAAACTGAGCGATTGTCCCTTAAAGTCGAAAGTTCGATTACTACCTCCGCTCAAAGGACTTTGCCACGATAGCGTGACATCGTCCACGCCGGGAATTTGAAGTAGTGCATTTTTAATGGCATCTTTCTGTGTCGCCGCGCCCAAATACTCCATCTGTACAATATTGTCCTTTTGGAAACCCAGGTCCTTGTTCCGCAGAAAATGGGTCTGCCTTAAAATAATCCAACAACAGGCCAAAAGGGCAATGGTGATGGTATACTGAAAGGTCATGAAGGCCTTTCCGTAAACACTTTTGACCCGAGTTCGAAAAGTTCCCTTGACCGCTTCGATCGGATCAAAGGCCGTAATTTTAATGGCTGGTAAGACTCCGGACAATATGCCTATCAAACTGGAAGCCCCGAACAGGATCAAGAGGTTTAAAAAGCTGATTTGGTCGTTCAGATCCAATCGTGTGCTCAGTAAAGAATCGAAAACGGGCTCTATCAATTTGGCAAGCCCAAAAGCCAACAACAGCGCGGCAAAGCACAAGAATACCGATTCCATAACAAATTGTAGGAACAAACGCTTCTTGGAGCTGCCCAACATTTTTTTGATCGCCACTTCCCTTCCCCTGAAAGTCGACTGTGCTATGGTAAGGTTTACGTAGTTTCCCACGGACAATAACAAAACCAGGATCACGATAACAGACAAAACGGTTATAAGGGTCTTGCTTCGGCTTTTGGTTCCGGGACTCAGCTTAGGACTAAAATAAAGCTCCTCCAAAGGGTTGAATACGACCGTTTGGGCATGACCTTCTTTGTATATCCAGTAATCGCTCTTGAATTTCTTCAGTATTTCCGGGGCCTTGGAGGGGAGATCGGCATTCTTCTTGGCTTGAAAGTAAATGGATAGGGAAGCAAAGCCATACGACTTCATCAAATCGTTCATCCCCCATAAATCCTCAAAAGATTTTATATGGAGCAATGCGTCCTGCGCTAGGAAGTGGGTATTTTCGGGAAAATCCTCCATTACACCGGTCACGATAAATTTATGGTCCGTTTCCAAAAAGACCGATTTGCCCACAATATCGATGGAGCCGAACAATTTGATGGCCATCGACTCGGACAGTACGATGCTATTGGTCGTCCGCAGCACTTCCTTGGGCGTTCCTTTGATCAGTGGAAATGAAAACATTTCAAAGAATGCGGCATCAACGCCCAAATAACTAAGTTTTGTTTTTTGGCCGCTCGAAATATTTATCCTTCCCGAACCGTGCAAGGTACGGGTGTAATCTTCAATTTCAGGGATGCTGTTTTTAAGGTCCTCCGCAATGGGCGGCGAAAATGTGACCTCCTCATTTTCGATGCGGAAGATCCGATCCTTGTTTTTATGGAAATCATCTACCGATAATTCATTTTTGAGATAAACGCTCAGCATTAAAATAAAGGTCAGGGAGAAAGCAAATCCCAAGACCGTTACGGTGGTATACAGTTTGTTCTTCAAAAGATGTCTGAGATACGACTTTATTGAGTTCATGGCTATATTGTTAAAGGATTATTACTGCTTTATTCTGTTGACTTCTCCCTGATTTTCCAAGGCGCAGGTACAAGAGGAGAGCCAAGGGATATGCCAAATTACCAACTGTCTGTTTTTCAATTCTTTAACCAATATTGTTCAAGAATTTAATTTTTAGTTTGTCCAAATTGTTTACACGCATTGTACAATATTGTTACAAGGCAGAGGATTGTATTTCGGTCGATCCCGCCATTTCTCCCCTTCAAAAGTGGTTTGGATGGCCCCTACAATTCTAAAACAAATACGACTCCAATGGATGTTGGCTTTCTTGTCGTTACCGATCCAGGCCAAAGGAAAGTAGAGAAAAATTGAAAAGGGGGCGTTTTTGCCCAATCCGTTCAAATTCACTACCTTAAGTGACCTTCCCCCTTAAATTTAAATCCGAAATAAAATGGGCAAACCAATAACAGCGGGCACCGATGAATGGAAGGCGGTGGAAAAAATAGTGGTCTTTTTGGCCGAACTTGGATTGACCGAGCAGGCCGAGAACGTCGATAAGTATTTAAGAGAGGGCAATTTAAATATTGGAGGGTTCCTAATCCAATTGTTCGGTATAGACGGGTTCACGCCCTTTCCGGATACCGGTTCGGGAACAACAATCTATATCCATCCGGAACACTGGCCGCAGGGCCTGCCCGAATGGAACTTCGATAATCCTAGAACTGGAGAATATGTCAGGATGGTGATACTGTTAAAAACACTTTTGCATGAAAAATTCCATGCGGAAGAACAGGGATGGTCGAAAAGGATCTGGTACATACCGGATACCCTGCTGTTCTTCCTTAGATGGTTCGGCGTGGCATACAACCCTATGGAAACAGAAGCATACACATATACGGTATCGACCCTGGACAAGTTGATAGACAAAAAGATTGAATCAGCTATCGGAATCGCCATTACCTTAGCGGGCCAACCACAGCATATTCCCAACCTTCAGCGGCTTACCGATGAGATTAGGGTGTTGATACAGATCAAATTGTCCGAGGCCAGAGTGTACAACGGAATGTACCGCCCCAATATTCCGATAGACAAACTGGACGAGGCCAAACGGAAGATAGATACTATTTTTCCCCGCGTACCGCAATTGTTCAATTCCCAGGGGTATTTTCAGGAAATACAGGATCTTAAGAGCCTGTTGGATGGTTTCGAAGCCGATATGGCCAATATGTGAACCGCCAATAGCGCATCAACTGAGACCGCTCCGCTTCCTCCTCCTTACCTGGCCTACAAAGTTGCACTGGTCCCTGAAACGGTGTTGCCCAGTGTTACCGGACCTAAGTGGTGTAGTTGGCGATAAGCCTTCTTAAATTATCAAAACCCATTATACTGGACACGCAAATGGCAAAAAGAACGATAAGGCCCAAATCCCTTGCGCCAAACCCCAGAACGGCACCGCCATACAGCATAAAGAATATGGTAGCCCCCATCCCCAAAATAGTTCCGGCAATGAAGAAGGCCAGAGCCAGCCTCAGTGGGTTCGCTACTTGTTTTTTAAGCTTCGTGGCATAATGGATTTTAGACATCACTTTATCATCAAAATGATCCGAAGGTAGCTTAAGGGCATTCCTTTTGACAATGGCAATTATCACATCATCCTCAAATTTTTCATGTTCCATTTTCCTGACCCTTATTTGGATTTCGCTATTTCCAGTTGTAGATTCTTTCTTGCCCTATGCAAGATTACCTTGGTATTGGATCTTGACCAACCCGTTATCTCCACAATCTCCAATACTTTGTATTCTTCGAGATAGAACAGGTTCAATGCCAGGCGTTCATTGGGCCGAAGTCTTTGCATTGCGTGGTGAACCCGCCCGTTGTTTTGTCCACCCCCTTCCCGAACGGCAAGGCCTGAATATACATCGGTATCCGTTGTGTCAAAGAATTCCCGCTCCTTTTTGATTTTTTTTAGGCGCTGAAAAGATTCGTTGACAACGATGCGGTAGAACCATGTCTTAAATTTACTCTTTCCCTTAAATGATTTCAATCCGTTAAAAGCGTTCATAAATGCATCCTGCACCACCTCTTCAGCAAAATATTCATCATTGAGGATTGAAACGGCAATGGTGAACCCCATATCCTTGTAAGTTTTCAAAAAATATCGGAACGCCTCGGTATCCCCGCCCAGCACTTTGTCAATGTATACATCATCCATAAATCATTTTCCGCGCTTCCATTTTTTGCTTAAGACATGATTTATGAACATCCCAATAGAAAGACAAAGCCCAATTATAAAGGGGCGGAGAAAACCATGGAAGCCAACCCGATCACCCTGTTGCATTAAAGTAAGGCCGATTCCCAAAAAGGCGATGCCCATACTCAATGTTATGACCCCGAGTTTTAACCAGGGAAAGACAAATTTGAACTTGTTCTTGTTCTGGATCAGCAAAATATCTTCCCATTTATCTCCTCTATCTATCAACATAATCCGCTCTTTGTTTCTTGCCTGTTGATAGAAATGCCAACCAAAAAAAATTGCGGCGATCAAGCATATTAGAATAATCGTGATTGCGATGGTTTGAGTCATAATTTTATTTTTATTTAAACGAAGTTCCCGATTCGATGACCTTCTGTTGCTTTTCAAAAAACAAATTCCACACGCGATTTCCGTCATAGTTGAAACCCGTTATTTGACCTTCAGCATTTCTCTTCAATACCAAATTGCATTGCATGGCGGCTATTGGGTCCTCAACGTAGGCGGTAAGGAGGTCATCCTTAAGATAGTGAAGCTCGGCAAGGTTTTTTTCACTGCCCCATTTCATGAACAACTTTTCATTGTACCATAGAATCTCGATCGGGATGGAATTCAACAAAGTAGGACTGCGGTAATCACCACAAATTTGCTTCAATTCCCCAGGGGAAGGTTTGGATAGGCGATACGCGATATCGTTGCGGTTGTTTTCTTCTTGGAGATTGATGAAACGGAAGCCTGGTTTGTCCGTTCCAAGCCCCACAAAATGGAATTCTATGGGACTGTCTTCCACGGCTAGAACGTTGGGGCCGATCGGATACAGATTAAATTTAAGCCCGTCATATCGGATACCGACAAGATGTCCATCCTGCAATTTGATCTGGTTTGCCCCAACACCACCAGACGGGGGTTTTCTCCCTCCAACAGCGGCTTCCGCGCGATAGCTGCCGATAAAATTGTCCAGATGTTCCGGTGATAGTTCAACAGCTGGTTTTTTAAGTACTGTTTTATTTTCTTTTTTAGGGAAGTGTTCTGCGCCCCCATCTTTTTTTCGAAACAGTTCTTCTGGGGGCGGTAATGTGGCCAACACATCCATACAGAGGGAATTGGTAATGGATTGCGCCCAAATTTCCGGTGTATTTGTCATGGCGATCATAGAAATGTCAAAATCAGGCCACCAGGACATTACGGACGTAAAATTGTTCCTGCCCGTATGTTCGATCCATGTATACCCTTGTGGAACGGAACCGGATTCCAGACCTCTTGCAAAGGCGGTAGTATTTCCATTCGCCAAAGTATCCCTTTTCAGCAGTGATTCAATGAGCGATGTACGACCAATTTTTCCCGACTTAAAATTGCCCATCCATTTTACCAGCCCTTGTAGATTGGCCCTCATGCCACTGGGGCCCAGAACATGATCCATTCTCACCTCTGAAGAATCCCGTTTCTTTTTCAAATTTTCACCAATGAATTCTTTCCGGCCGTTGGGCCTATGGGGGTAACCTATGGCGACAGCTACTGAATCTACGGTCTTTGCACCCAAAAACTGTATTTCGGAAGGTGTAATTCCCAAAGGCCCCAGAATTTTCTTGCTTACAAAATCCTCAAAAGGTATTTGGCCAATGCGTTCGACCAATTCGGCAAGAATTACAAAATTTGAGTTGCTGTACCGCTCATCGGACAATGGTAAAAAGGACAGGTTGGTCTGTTGATATATCATATTCAATATATCCTGTTTGGAAAAGGTAGAACTTTCACTCCTGCCCCTTGCCAATACCAGCATTTCGGAATAATCGTGAATACCGCTTGAATGGGTCAACAAGGAACGGACGGGAATGGGTTTGTCGATCTCAAATTCTGGGAAGTAGTGTTGAATGGGCAAATCCAGGTCGATCTTTCCCTGCTCTTCCAAAATAAGAATGCTCGCCGCAGTAAATTGTTTGGCACAGGAGGCAATATCGAACAAAGTATTTGTTGTATTGGGTACCTTGTTCGCCACATCGGCATAACCAAATGATTTTGAATACACAATTTGATCGCCCCGCGCAATGGCAACCACCCCCCCAGGGCCATTGTCCATCTCGTATTCTTTTACGGCATCATCCACGAGATTCTTCCAAGTCATACGCTCTGATCGTTGGCAGCCAAATGTCAGGAACGCCAATAGGGTTACAATTAAATGGAAGTGCTTTTTCTTGCTTTTCATGTTGATGTGATTAAAGCCTTTTCCATTTTGATGGTACAATTTGCAAAAAGGTTACACTTACATAAAATATATAGTATTTCTCCGGGATGATGTGAAGTTTGAAAGAAGGAGCTATGAAAAAAAGAAAGGGGCTGGGTTTTCCAAGCTTTTTGGGCCTAAGGTCGTTCAACCGGACCGATAGCGAAGGGCAAGGGAGGGTGGAAAAAACAAAAAAGTCCGTAAACCGATGATTTACAGACTTTATAAAATTATTAGGGTCGTAGAGTGACCTGGCTGGGGCTCGAACCCATTTCGTAATCCTTTGATATTCAAAAAGTTAAAATCAGTATTTTCAAAGTACGCACCGAATCGCGCACCGATGTAAACTAATCTTTTAAATGAACTTGTTTGTATTCAAATGTCGGTAAAATAGATTTGTTGGTCAAAAAACAATCGTTTTTGAACACTATCAGATTCTATTCAATTTTTAGAGTTCATAGCAATGTTAACCGATTCAAGCATGTTTTCATTTAACATTGCTGATCATATTTCTCTTATACGAATTTATTATTCTATTCACTTTAGAAGGCCAAAATGGCCCGAAATAATTATTTAATAAAATCGATAATTCTTTTCCATTTACTAGTTCTATTCGAGGGTTTTCGACTTCTCTATTCTTGGCATATACTGAAAAATTCGAAGAATTTATCAGGACTCCTTTCGAAGCTTTGTTTCTCGTGAGCATGCCTAGCACTTCATCTACGGCTTTGACCCCAAGGTTTTTTTTGTGTCGTTTACATTGAATTAATAAATTTTCAGACCTACCCGAATTTTTCCTTTTGGCATAAATATCTATACCTCCATCATGACTTCTTTTTGTCATCCTAGTTGTATAGCCCATGGATTCGTAAAGCGCAGCTATTAATATCTCAAAATCTTGGTAGGTCAAATCAAAAAATAGATTTTTTGGCTGTTCATAATTAATATATTTCGCTCTTATTAAAATTGACGCATCTGAAATTGCATGAACTAATAAATCTGGCAGAAACTGCATATTCGCCTGAAAATAACTGTCCAAAGTTTCAAGTGCTTGCAATGGCTTATCCGGTAATAAGTCTAATATCCATGTTATTCCCTCCCAAACAAAAGTTTCTCGGAATAAAGAATCAATTAGCCTTTGGTAGTATGCAGTTTTTTCAACCTCGGAGATTGGTAACAGGTCTTTCCCGCTAGGCCCACTTCTGTTATCTTTTGATGTTTGCAAAAAGAGTTGCCTATTTATTTTATCAACCTCGGTCGTTAGGGAGGGAAACAAGAATCTACTGAGTAACAAGCGTACTTCCTCCTCGGGAATCTTAGTGATTGTATTCAAGTAATTATCCAGCATTTTATCTGTAGGGAAGTGCACATATGGTGTAACTTTAGTATAATTAACAGAAAGTAAAACCTTAAGCCACTCTTGAAGTGTTAATTTAGAACCATCTACATATTTATTTGCTTTTTTAGACATTTTAAACTTCCAAAGACAGGTTTAAATTGATATGAGAATTATTAATATTTAAAGGCTTTTGCAATAGGATTCAACAATTCCCTATTCTGGTTAAAGAAATAATTGTTTAATTTTTCTCCAAGACTTCCATCAATCTAAAATTCAGATATAATTTTTCTTTCCCGACCTTCACGGATTTTAGAAAACCTTCTTTTTCTAAATCTCTTAAATAATTCCCTACGGTTTTAGGAGTACCCAATTTTGCATTGATTAAATGTTGTCTTTTAGCATAGGGCAAACGGAATAAAATTTCTATCATTTCCTTTGAATGAGCCTTGGGCAATTTCTCTTTGATCTCTACAGACATGTTTTCCATAATTACAAGGATTTTTTCTAAACGCGCTAGACCTTTTTCGGCAGTTGTTTCAACCATGTCTAACATGTATAATATCCAGCCTTCCCAATCTTCTTTTTCTGTTACTAGCCTAAGCTTCTTATAATATGAAGCTTTGTTTTTGATAATATATTCACTTAGGTAGATTGCAGGTATATCCAGCAACTTTTCTAATTTGAGGTAGAGTAGGAGTAGAATACGCCCCGTTCTACCATTTCCATCTGAGAATGGATGAATAGCTTCAAATTGGTAATGCATTAAGGCCATCTTTATAAGTGGGTCTAGCTTACTTTTTTCATTGATGAATTTTTCAAGATTAGCTAATTTATTCCTAATGATTTCTTCGCCCGATGGTGGGGTGTAAATTGTTTCTCCTTTGGTATTTGATAAAGTTGTACCGGGAGTTTTTCGAATTTCAGAAGTGTTTTGTTTGATGCGTTGTACAATCTCAATACAGAGATTTGTAGTTATAAAAGGCTTTTTTTCAAGTTGCTCTAATCCGTGCCATAGTGCCTCTTTATAGCTTATTACTTCTTTGGCTGCGGGATTATCAAATTTCTTATCGGCTACAAGTGCCCGATACAAGTCATCATTTGTTGTTATAATGTTTTCTATTTCAGAACTTGCTTTTGCTTCTTGTAAATGAATGGTATCTAAAAAAAGTCTGGGGTTGGGCAAATTGGTTATTGCCCCATTTAACTTTGATAAGGCTCTACTGGCTGTTATTGTTTTACGAAGAGCGGCAGTAGTTTCCAATTCCTGTTTTGGAGGAAGTAAGGGTAAATCATTGTATGGAATATCTTTGTTAAATGCCGTCATTTGTTAAGGGTGTAGTTTACACTCGTTTTCAACACAAGGGTAAATATACGTAAAAATTACCCTTGTTTTATTTATTAGGGTAAAGATTACCTTTGTATTGTAAAGAGTAGGTTTAACTAATCTCTATGGCTTTTTATATTTAAATACTCCAAAACATGCGGAAGGAGTGCTCTGACACAAATAGAACTAAAATACGCGGCCATTTTTTTAATATTTTCTCCTTCCGGTACTTCTAGTTGGGCATCTTCTGAAATGGAATTATCACTAATTACATCTGAAAATTGGGAAGTATCGCTCTTTTTAGAGTCGGTATAGTCCATAACCGATTTAACAATCAAACTTAACCCCTTCTTATTAAGCAATTCATTTGTTCTTAGAAACCCGTAACTTTCCATTTCAAATCCTTTTATTTTGTGATTCATTTCTTTAGCTTTTCTCTCTAAGAAATTATCTGTTTTAAGAACAAATGGTCCACACGCCATAACATCAAAATGAATATCAAGAGTTTGCAATATTTTTTTTTCTCTTTCATATTTTTCATTAGGAATTAGATTATACATTTCATTATGAACAAAATCATTATCTGAGACAATGCCTTTTATATGTTTTATAAATTCTTCATTTGAATCTGCGTTATAGCCGTAAGGAACAAACTTTTTATTTTTGTATTGACCAGTTATTATGTCAAGGACTTTCTCAGGTATTATTAAGTCATAAAGTTTAACCTTTTCTGATTTTCTACCGCCACAGACACCGGGCATTATAATTGCATCAGGTTGTTTTTCTTTAATAATTTTTGAAACAAAAATTGCCGCATCGACCATTCCCATTCTGTTTTGAGCATATAACAGTAAATCATTTTTATCTATTTTACATTCTTCATAACCAGCTCTTTTTACTGTATTTAGGGCTTTTCTGAACGGGGATAGCTCATCATCAGCCAAGGCAGCTAGAATAGCAATGGTATTTTTATTGTTTATGCCGGAATTAGAATCAATAGTATTGTTTTGAATCTCACTCGAATTATTACCCTGCTGTAACTGCTGATTCTCCATCTTATTTTGAGAATCATTAGGCTCAGTTTTATTTTCTTCAACTTGAATGTCTGACAGTTTTATTTTTGAAAGTTGATCAATAAATTCTTTAGTATTGATATAATCAGCGTTATGGAGTTCATATCCTTTATAGGGTATGATTTTTTCGTCATTCGGAAAATAATCATCATTTCGAGTTATCAGTTTAAAATTTGTGACCTTAAACTCATCTTCTAGCTCTTTCAGAAAATAAATCCCTTTAGGAGTCTTTTCGTTAGATTTCAAACCTGCATGAATTAGTACTCTAAATTCGAAGTCGTTCTTAACATGACTAAGTATATTTTTGAGATATTCTGCTTCGTGAAGAACAATACCATTTCCATAATCCATGATATTTCGCATTGCATAAATACTTTCTACGAATCCTGAATCCTCCCTGTCAGTTATTATGAATGTTACAGTTTTATCCATTATCTATTATTTTTTCATTTTTGAATATTATTTTCATGGAATACTGATTTTTGGTTTTCAATTCTTTAAAGTTCTCCGTTCCGCAAAACACTTCGAAAATGTTTTTAACAAGTTTTTCAAAACCACCATTTTCTGGGTCTTTCATTGAAATCCAAGGAGAGTTTTGAGAAACAGTAAGCGTGTAACCAAGATCACCTTTAAGCTTTTCAGTTTTAAAATTGAGTTGAACGTTATTATGGTTTTTTCTTCTTACAAAATTGTAAATGATTTCATCAAATGCATAATTCATAAAAGTTTGATGACCAAATAGTTTTACTTCATCCACTTCATGGTATTCAACGCTGATATTAGATCTTTTACTAATTTCCGCCTTTATAACATCGTTATTAAGAGCTAGTTCAACAGCTTTCCTAATGCTAAATCCATAGTTAACTGCAAAATTGTAGAGTGGTTGATCCTTTTTAAATTTATTTGTTACTTTCTTTAACTCGTTAAGAAACTGGTTGAAAAAATCAAAGATGTTTTCTGTTTGCAAAGTCATAGCCTCTTCTGCATTTTCAATAGTAATTTCAAGTTTTTTAACATCATTAATTATTGAGTTTTCTTCAAAAATTTCCTGTTTTAAAACATGTGGAATACTAGAGTATAATTTCGAATGTTTTATGAAATATAAATTGTCTAGTAAATGTTTTTTTATTCTTCCAAGGATAGATTTTGCATCGTAAAGTATTTTATCTATCTCTTCTGCGTTGTTATTTTGAACTGTATATCTGAGAATATTAATGTCTTGTTTTAAAAGTCTATCATGCTGTTCAACATAAACAGCTTCGAAAAAATAACCTAGGCTTTTAAATACTTGGTGTATAGTTTTGGAGTCGTCAGCTGGTTCCAAAAATCGTATTAAGTTTTTTATTAGTTTTCTTATGTTTTGGTTTTTGTAAATATGGTGTTCTTCATCAATATCACATAAATAAGATAATTCATTTACTAATAATACATTAGAATTAGCAAGCTCTGGATTCTTCTTCTTCAAAAGATTTGGTCTTAAGAGTATATAAGATAAATAGTAAAGTGAGAGATTGTCTTTTTCGGAAAACCTAAATAAAATTTCAAAGGTTTGGGTAGAATAAAGGTTATCCCTATTGAAGAGGACTATTAATTTAGTTAGGCTAAATATTGACCATTGGTATTTTAATTTGTTAATTGAATTTAAATCTGATTCTATACTTTTTACTAAAGAATTTAAAACTACGTAAACATTGGATAGTAAATCTTTTATGACACTTAATAACTTTGGTTCATGAAGAACACAAATTAACATTTGCTCAAAATAAACGAGTGATTTGTCTTTGAATATATCTTGGTCAATTTCTTCTGATAACTCATCAAAATCTTTAAAATACTCAACATAGAATCTGTAGCTATCTACTTTGCCAAGTTTGTCTCTCATTAAGAATATTGCTGGATAATCGGGTTGTCCGGTAATTCTGCTTAAAGGAATGTAGCTGGGAGTTTGGTAATTCTTGATTTCTTCGCAATATGCAATATCTTTCACTCTAAATTTAATATATTCTTTAGTTTCGTATGGAAGATTTTTTATATCAAGATATTTACTTAAGGTTGATATTTCTTTACAATAAGGACAACCATCTTTAGATAAATAAGGAGGAATATGCAGATTGATTCCAAACAAAATATTTAAATTTATTATTGAGGTTTTATTATTCTCTTTAGAATTCTTAAAGTTTTTGACTTTAATTGATCGCAGTCTGGAATAAAATTCTCTTTGAAAATCATCTATTCGACCTACTACTGAAAGAAAATCAATTCTCCCAACATCAAGAAATGAAATGGAATCTATCAATTGAACTAATGAATGTCCAGAAAGTGCTCCGCTGTCAAGGATTAGTATATGTGCATTTTTAGTAATCTCGTTAAATCTTTTGGCAGGAAATGGAAACCTCCATCCATTTTTTGTCTCATACCGTTGTAAGCTCAAAATATTAGCTTTATCAGTTCCGAAAATGCGATGTAAAATATCATCACTAACCTCCTCAATTCCTGAGTATACAGGATGAAAAATGAATTCGGGTCGGTACTCTTTTCTTGTTTTTTTTAAATTTTGTTGAAGGTTTTGAATTACAATATCAATTGAATCATTTAAACTGTCTCCCTCGCTTAAATCTTTTAATTCTTGAAGCGAAGAAACGAGGAAATCATTCTTAGTTAATTCTAATTCAGGAGCTTTTATCTCAATTCTTTCTTTCAAAACCTGCAACAAACCTTCTCCATTTTTATCATAAAAAAGATTATGCATATCCGTGAAGTAACTATTATGGGAAATATTTTGCTTAAAATGACCTATTCTAAAAATATTATTTTCAAAGAATTCATTTTTTATGAACTCTACAGGCTTTTCATAAAGAATTTTGATTTTTTCAGTATGTTCAGATTTTAAACTTATAACGGCGTTTAGAATAGGGTTAATTCTTCTGATATCAAAAGACCCTTCAGGCTTATTCTTTAATTTGATTAGGTTGAACTTTTTGTTGTTTTTAAATGATAAGACAGAAACCGTTTTTTCCTCAATACCTTCTTCGAAATGTGATTCATATTCAATGTCGTCTTCAATATCTTTCTTTTCTTTTCGCGAATCCGCAATAGTTATTACCCCGGAAACGAAAGCATTTCTGTTCTTAATTCCCTCTACTAATCTTTTTAACAAGGACCCTGTTGAAATGACGTCATTTACGATTAAGACCTTATCATTTTCTTCTATTTCTTGAAATGGTTTTTCTGAATCGAAAGAGAAATAACTTGCTAACTTAATAAGCTTTGGGCAATCAATGATTTTGGCATTCTCATTCTGTTTGGTTTTAAGGTAATCATCATTCCTAAGAAATTTATATTCATCATTATCTTTTATAAGGTTTCTTATTTCAACGCCTAGCAATTGACTACTAACGGTAACAACAATTATTTTATTGAATTTTGAAGATTTCTCATAGGTTTGCGGATTGGTTACTAAATACCTGTCTATATACTTATCCAGAAGATATTGTGCAAAATATTTTGCTGTATATTTAAAATTTAATGTTTCATATAAGGAAAGATATTTTCGTTGATAGCTACGTTTAGATGTAAGAAAATAGAACTCTTTATGACCTTCTTTTGGATAACTTCCATCAATAATTTTATCCATTAGCCAATTTTCAAGCTGTTCTGTCTTAGCTAGTTTAGCCTTGTTGATTAAATCTTGAAAATCGGTAAAAATTGAATATGCTATGTCATTATGTTTGGTTATGACATTTCCTTCATAGAGCCAACTATTTTTGATAAGGTGAATGCTAATACCTTTATTAACTTCAATATTTCCAAAAAATAGATTTGTTAGAATTTGAAGGTCTTCCGAATTGTGTACTCCAATCCATTGAATATCTGATATTATAGCTTTTTGTGACTCGTTTTTATTTATTCTTAGACATGGAATTGGTTTAAAAAGAAATCCTGAATTATCTAAATAGTTTTCCCCGAAGTTTGATATCTCATATTCCTTAAGCTTTTCCAAGTTTTCTCTTTCGATATTAAGGACGATTACTTTTGTTCTCTCATTGACCATTGGATTATTAGAGAGATAAAGAAGTATTTTTAGAATATTGTTATTATCCCTTATAGGGATAAACTCAAAATCAATAAATAGAATGCAATTTTGACCTGATAGTGCTTTAAGCTTATCGCTTATCGATTTAAAAATGAGTTGGGTTATACCCAGTTTGGAGTTGTACTCTTTAATTGTAGATTCACTTTCTCCCTTTTGGTATTCAAATGCTAGATTTAAAAATTCATAAGTTTGAGGTTCATATATACTAGCTGGATAATATTCGGGATTATCCCTATTAAAAATTATTTTATTGAGTTTTTCATCATCGATTCTAACCGCTGACTTTTTAAAATCTTTGGTTTCTCTTTGTGGAAGAATTATGGATACCATCGTTCCGGGAAAAAAGGTATGGTTTTCTTCAAAAGGGACTATAGCTTCTTTGGCAACATATACTCTTTCTATTTCCGCCTGATGTTTTGAACCTAAGTATTTTCTGATTTTAATCTTATTAGAGAAATCATAGATAATTTTCCCATACCCACTTCTTGAAACTAGCAGACCTTTATACCGCCTGACCATATCTAAAATAAAGTAAAGCCCTCTTGGGATTAGCTCGCTATAACGAATATGTTCATCCTCAAAAGGTTCTTTAGATGATTCAAGTAAAAAAGCATATTCTAGAATCTGCGTATGGATATGCTTTTTTTCAAAATTTACAGACATACCGTCCAATGAGGATTGAAGCTTCTTAGCTTTTATAAATTGTTTTTTTAAGGTGGAGTGAATTCCCGCACCATAATCGAGATAAGTAAATTCTAAAAATGATACATTTTTGTAATTATCATAATTTTTTAATGATGGGTAATATGGATCAGTTAACTTTTGCCTTTGTACAGTTGATAACTTTAAAAGCTCTTTATTAATCTTCTCTTGTATTAATTTTTTGTCTTTATAAAAGTCTAAAGTAGATTCTTCTTTTTCCTTTGTAAAGTGATCAATAAAGTATTTGTTCTTACTGTTTTTCCATTTATCATGAAGAGCAGTGGTAAAATAACTTTCCTCCTCATCCGTATGCTCCATTGAGTTTAAGACAAGTTCTTTTGTTATAATATCACTTATAACTTTATTCTCGAATGGCGAGTAACACTTATTCGAATTAAGAAATTGAACAATTTTTGGTTCTAGATTAAAAGCTTCATTCTCAAGTGAGTTAATAGAATTATATCTGACATCTACTTTTTCTTCCGGATTATTAACAAAAGATGTAGGGATTCTTTGAAAAGGAATTATTTTTTTTCCATAATTGAACCTTTCATTTTCATCAATCATACTATTGTAGCCATCAATATTTTCGAAATCAAGATCAGATAAACCAAGATTATCAAACATTCCCCAAATTCTTAATAGGTAATATTTGAGAAACTTTCTCCTCTCTAATTTTTCGCGTGTATCATTTGCGAATATATGATTAGAATGAGGCAGAGCGACTTTTACTGTTACATTATCGTTGTCTTTTAATTTAATAATCCATGAGAAGAGAAAAGTGATTTCCTCCGAACTTATCCATTCGGTAGCGGAAAAATCATATAATACTCTTTTTGCGGCTAGTGATTTTTTCCAATAATTTGTTAAATATGATTCTAAGTCTTTTTGGGTAAACTTTATTGGAAATACAATTTTTAATTCATTCATTTTTGATGGGAAGAACTTAACGGGTTTTTGGGTGGTTGGGGAAGTAACTTAATAGAATCAAATTGATAAATACCTGAATAAGATATTTTTTCTTTTTTTAAAGAATGGATGCATGTTAATTAGATTGTTTATACTTCTATAAAAGTAAGAAAATATGTCATATAGAAAATCAATAATTGAAAGTGTTTATATTTCGTTTTTCCAAACCTCAATGAGGTTTTGTTAAATGTTTGGATTTGTCAATAAACGAGAAGTCTGATTTGTGGCATTGTCGAAATAGAATAACTCTGCGAGTTATTTCCAGTCCGACAAGCAAAGCATATTTAGCCTCTACCACCAACCCAATCCTCAAACACCCTTTGAGGGATATTTAAGGATTTACCTCTTTTGCTTAAATACCATCAGAATTAGGTGAATTCATCTCATAAAATTCTCTACTTCATCTTATTTCTAGTACAAGGCCTTTAATTTAAAGTAAAGGTATTCTGTATTCGCTTTTTTGAGCGAAAAGGAATAGCAAGAGGATAACACGCTAAAGCGATGTTATGATGTTTGATTTCACCTTTAATTAATTGTAAATGAAATAGTTAATATGAATTTGTAGGATTTTCAGGAATAATTTAGTAGTAAAAGTTTATTGAAAAACGCCATAAAAGCCCCGAAAACATTGAAAAAGTTTATTGAAAAATGAAAGTAAAAGGCAAATATAACTACGACTATCTGGCTTTATGTCTTCAATCCATTGTGGTTAAAAGATTTCGAAAGTATGCTAAGAAAATTGCCCGTTCTCAGTCGGAAGCCTTGGCAGCTATGATTGACTTTTTTGAATGGCATGGATATACTCCAAATCAACGATTCGGAAAAGACATTATCGCAGGGCAGGAGCTAAATCGCAAACGTATCAATGCTTCAATAGCCATTTCGAAATCTATAGAAAAAGCACAGAATATTCCGTTGATCAATATTGAAACAATGTTGAAATCACTCTTTGAGGAGGAGTACAAAATATATGAACCCAAGAAATTGGAACCTAAAAAACACGATTCCGATTCCATGGAGACCACAAGGGCAAAGACAGCGATGTTAAGAATAAAATACGATAGGACAAATCAAAAATTGGAAGAAACCCAAAGTCGGATGAGGTACCTTTTGGATAAAATTGAACCAGTAAAGAATCGCTTTGGAAAAGATTACTTAAAAATTGATGTGACTAGGGAGGAGGTGGCTCGTTTTAAGCAGGGTCTAAAGAACTCATGAGAAATATTAAGAGCGTGTTTGCTAACCCATAATGCCCATTCACTCAATATGACTTTCGGAATGATTCTTGTTGATTTAGTTTAGCCAAAAATAAACAACCATGAAGAAATTTCTACTCCTTTTTCTTTTTCTATCCAACTTAGGTTTTACCCAAGAAGAGTATTTGGCAAATCTACCTATTAGGGGAACTGTATCTGAAATTGGTATTTCTCCTTCTGAGAAACTATGGATAGCTACGAAACCTGGTAATACTTATTATACTGATAGTATTCAGGGTCTTTGGCATTTTGGCTCTTTGCAACCAAAGGGGATTACGGGTGGAGGTATTTACGAGAGGGTAAACTTTTTTTCAGAAGACACCTTAATGATATCTGGATATATTCATGGAGAGGAATCTGATACCGATTTTGTGTTATGGTCTGGAGATCGTGGGAAGACATGGGAAGAAATAAAATTTGGAAAGGAAAGTTGGATTGATGCGGCTTATATCAATGATAACGGTAAAGCTTGGATGAGTGGTTCTTCTCAGTTAATATACTATACAGAAGATAGTGGGCGAACATGGCAAGAATTCGATAAAATTGAAAAGAAAAAAAGTGTTCTCAGGTTTTCTACTATCCACTTTTCCAAAGATGAAAGTATAGGGCTATTTGGTTCATTCTGGAACAAGATTTACAAGACGAGGGATAATTGTAAAACTTGGGAAGGAGTACCAACGCCATTAGACCAGAAAAAATATGAAAGACTTTCTAAAAAACATAGACCCGATATTCGCAAAATAAGAACATTCGGAAATCACTATATTATCAATCAGCAGGGGAATGTATACTGGTCTGCAATAGATTCAGTTGATTGGAAAGAACTTCCCCAAGTAAAGGATTTTGAAGTCTCTGAAAATGAATCTGTATATCTACTCGATAAGAATTTAAAAGTTGAATTGCGCGATTCCAAATTTCAGGTTGTTTTTAAATTGGAAGACAGTCTTCGAAATTATCCGAGAGCCATCGGTGTTAGGAACAACAATTTTTTTGCTCTTACTGGAAATATGATCTACAAAATTAATCAGTCTGATTTTAAAGAGTCAAAGTTGCTCACTGAGAAGATTCCAATACCAAAACCTCAGATAAGGCTTATGTATGGAAATGAGCCGTATGGTTTTGAGGGAAACACCGTATTTAAGTTCGATAAGAAGAAAAATAGTTGGTACCGATTTATGGAACTTGATTTTTTTATTTCCAATGCTGTTCTCCAGGATGATAAAATTATAGTTGCCGACCAAACTCTAAAAAATAGATATCTTTTAGATACCATTGATAAAAAGATAGAAAAATATAATCTACCAGAATCCCTATTTGATTTATCAAATAACCCCGTAAAAAATATATCATTTGCTATCGGAAGCTATGGATGTTTTCATCGAAACTCTCAGATACGCGAATATAGGTTGAAGAATGATTCTTTTGTACTTAAAAGAAATGAAGGAGAGATATTTTCAAATATGTCTAGGGAAATTAATGTGGCAGCAATAAACGATTTTATTAAAGAGGTGGATGCTTCTAGGTATGGAACTAATAAAGTTGAAGACTTGGAGATTACCGTCAGTGATTTAGAAAGTTTCAACAAATTTATTTTCAAAAGCGAAAAAAGAATAGCAAAAAAGGGAATTGATAATTTTGATCAGCTAGGTGCTTACTCTTTTCCCGGAGAAAACACGAATTTCGAATTTTACAGGCAAGTAGCAGATAATTTTGATAGTCTTCCTGATACTGTGCTTGATAAAGTTTTTGCCCAAGGTTCTTCAATTTGGAGTACAACTACCAATTGGAGGAAAGTAACTCTTGAATTTAAGAATGGTCGAGTTCTGACTTTGGAAAATTCAAGTTTTAAACCTAATTATCTAAATACTCCATGGAGGATTAATCATGATGGTCTATTACTGACAAGCAATTCCATACGGCTTGCTAAGAAAATTAATAATCTAACAAAAGGCGGCATGTTTAATGGTACTACTGGGGAGAAAAATTTTGCAATCTTTCAAATTGCAGATTATTTGTATCGTCAGTCATTAGCAAAACCCAAATAAATGATGTTTTCAGAATTGTCTACCGTATAGATCCATACTTATCTTTAATGGTATCCATATCCTGTTTTAGTTTCTGGTCAATGACCTTGGCATAAATCTGCGTTGTCTTGAGCGATTGATGTCCTAACATTTTACTGACCGATTCAATAGGAATTCCGTTAGCTAGAGTAACCGTGGTAGCGAACGTATGTCTAGCCAAATGAAAAGTAAGATGCTTTGTAATATCGCAAGCATCGGCTATTTCTTTTAAATAGAAGTTTGTTTTTTGATTGCTAATTACAGGTAGTAATAAGCCGTTTTGCAAAGTAATAGGATGATTAATATACTTTGCTAAGATTTCTTCGGCTGCAGGGAGTAGGGGAATGGTACTTCGCGAATCTGTCTTAGAACGATTGATTTTTATCCAACGACTACCATTCATTTTCAAAATGATATGATTTTCAGATAGTTTTTGAACATCCGTATAGGCCAATCCTGTAAAACAACAAAAAACAAAAATATCCCGAACCTGTTCCAACCTCTTTATTTTAAACTCTTTTTCAATTATTTTACGGAGTTCCAATTCAGTCAATACTTCTCTCTCTACTTTTTTCCATTTGGCTTTCCAATGAAAGAAAGGATCTTTGTTTACCCAATTATTAGCAAAGGCAATTCGCATGATCTTTTTAAAGTTTACCACATATTTGGTCGTGGTATTTTGATTGCCAATTTTCTTGGTTACTAAATAATGATGAAACCGATTGATGAATTTTAGGTCTATTTCCTTTACATAGTAATCCTCTCTTCTGTACTCTTGTTTGATAAAGTCATTAAGATGGTTTCTAGTTCTTATATGTCTCCGGTAAGCACCATACGAATAATCAATTCCTATGAGTTCTTCGATTTGTGCATTATGTTCATCATAAATGGTCAATAAGGTTTTATAGGTTTCTTCTTTATTTAGAAGTTTATTTTTAATCACTTCTGAAGTAAAGGGTTTCTTTTTCTTTACAAGTTTTGAATGAATTGCGAATGCTCTTGATTCCAAATCATCGATGTAACGGTTTAAATCCAGTACTTTTTGGCTCGAACCCTTGACCCTACCTTTTGTAGAATTCCATTTTTCAGGCTTAATTTTACGTTTTATGCTAAATTCCGAGCGATGGCCATTTACGGTTATTCGTAAGTATATCGGGGCTTTACCGCGATTATCTAACCTACCTGTTCTTAGGTAACTTAAGATTGCAAATGAATTGGACACCATAATTGCTTGTTTTTTCATTTTTTTCTCCATTTTAAGTTGATAAAAATATTTTTGTAATAACCTGATATACAATTTTTTAACACCCTTCTGGTGTCCATTTTATGGATTCAATAAGTGCGCACCGAATAGCGCACCGAATTAGATGATTTTAAATGATATCAAATGGAAGTAGAAAAAATAAAAAAGCCTCTAAATCAATGATTTAAAGGCTTTTTGAATATTCTATGAAGTCTAAAAGTGACCTGGCTGGGGCTCGAACCCAGGACCCTCTCCTTAAAAGGGAGATGCTCTACCAACTGAGCTACCAGGTCATTATTTCAAAGAGGAGGGGCCTGCCCCTCCGATGCAATTCCGCCAGGTATTGCGTAGGAGGGTGCAAATATAAGATCATTAATTTATTTAGCAAGTCGATTTTACAAGAAATTCAACTTTTCTTTGAAATTGAAAATAAAACCTCCATTTTTACAAAAACCAAAGCGTGAAAATTGTATTGTTGGGATATATGGGAAGTGGAAAATCGACCGTTGGAAAAGCGCTCTCCCAGCGCCTCGACCTTCGGTTTATAGACCAGGACGCCTATATCGAAGAGGCCGAGGGCTCGGCCATACCAGAACTTTTCGAAAGCAGGGGTGAAATCTATTTCCGAAAAAAAGAACACCACTATTTAAGCGAGATCCTGGATCGGGAAAACAACTTCGTACTGTCCACCGGTGGGGGAACGCCCTGTTACGGAAAGAACATGGAGACCATTTTACGGGCCACGGACCATGTGGTCTATTTAAAATTGTCCATTAACGCCCTGGTGGAACGCCTCCTGGGCGAAAAGGCGGAGCGGCCATTGATCAGTAACATCCCGGATGGGGAATTGCCCGAATTCATCGGAAAACACCTTTTTGAAAGAAGCTTTTACTACAACCAGGCCAAGCAGATTATTCTTTGCGACGGTAAGGATCCCCAAGCCATTGTCGAGGAAATCGCCTTGGCGTCAAGCTAAGTATACCCGGTCATTTTTTGCCTGGAATTCAACGTGTACGTGCTCCTGTAGGGAGGTGGACAATGAAATGCCCTTATAATCCGCCTTGACCGGATATTTTTTGTGGTTACGGTTTACCAAAACGGCCGTTTTCAGTTGTTTCAATGGGGTTTTTAAAAAATGGTGCACCCCATAGATCAATGTGGTGCCCGAATTCAGGACATCATCCACCAGCACGATCGATCTGCCCTCGTACTCCGCCTCCGAGATCGAAGTGGTCACACCGCTTGCCAAGGGATCCTTCTTGTCCATCAAAACCTTGCATAGCAAAATGTCGGCCTGGGTGATCTGCCTTAATACCTTCTGTAACTTTTTGGCAAAGTTCAATCCTCCGCCCACGATTCCCGCAATAACAATTTCCTTTTCGTTTACATTGGCCTCGTAGATCTGGTAGGCAATGCGCCTTATGGTATGTTGGATCTGTTGGTGTGATAATATTTGGTTGTCCATGGACGATTTATTTTACCTTCAAATATAAAGAAGAGTTCTTTATTCTTCCTCCCCAATGTTTTTTTCCTCTTCGCTCTGGAATATCTTGGAAGGGGTCAAATAGCCCTCGATTTCCCTTCGATCCTTTTTGGTGGGCCGGCCCGTTCCCTTTTTTCGGTAATAATCTTTGGAAAACCGCAACAGCTCGTTTTTTTCGAAGGCCTCCTTGGGGGTGGTGTCCTTTCTATAGATATCGACCAATTTGGCACCCACTCTGCTGTCAGGGACGTCCAGTACGGTGAGCTGGTGGTTGATCTGGTTTTTGCGCACGGTAATGGTATCCATGGGAAACACTTCCCGTGAGGGCTTCACCACCTGGTCATTGACCTTGACCTGCCCTTTTTTGCAGGCCGTGGTGGCCATGTTCCGGGTCTTGAAATACCTGGTACTCCAAAGGTATTTATCAATACGCATCTACAATCCAAATTCTTTGTTAAGGACTTCTGCAAAAATAGGGGAAAATTGTATCTTGCGCCCCTAAATGTTGATAATACCGAAGTATATGGGAATAAAGCGAATGCTTTTGTTGATGGGGATCATAGGATTGGGATGGTCTTGTAAAAAAGATGATGGCCCACAGGCTACGATAGTTCCGCCACGGTCTTTGAGTGAGGTAGCCACGGAAAACCATACCGATATCGTGGCCTATTTAAAGACCCATTTCTACAATTACGAGGAATTTAAAACACCCGCAGCGGATTTTGACTATAGAATTAAGATCGATACGATCGCTGGGGACAATGCCGGCAAGACCCCCTTGATGGATCAGGTCGATTCCGAGATCATAATGCTCTCTGCGGATGACCTAGGGCTGGACCAGACCGAAAGCGATGTGCCGCATACACTGTACTACCTGAACGCGCCCAATACGGGAACAGGGGAAAACCCGACAATTGTGGATTCCCTTTACCTTCGCTATGAAGGTTCCAGGCTCGATGGCACCGTCTTCGATAGTAGGTTGGGAGCACCCGTATGGTTGGATTTGCAGGGGACACTGACCCAGGCGAATCCGGGTACGATACGAGGATTTAAAAAGGGACTCCCCAAATTCAAATCCGGGGGCAATATCGTGGTCAATGACGATGGTACCTTCAATGTGGAGGGTTTTGGGGTAGGGGCCATTTTTATGCCTTCCGCACTGGCGTATTTCAGTGGAACACAACCAGGACTGGCTTATGCTCCTTTAATATTCAAGATAGAGCTGTTGGTGGCGGTCACCGCTGACCATGATAGGGACGGCGTACCGACGTTCAGGGAAGACTTGAACGGAAACGAAAATCTGTTTGATGACAATACCGATGAGGATGGACTACCGGACTATTTGGACCCCGATGATGATGGGGATGAGATTCCGACCCTGGATGAAATAAAGGATGGGGAGGGCAATATCGTATTTCCTTATCCCGATACCAACAACAATGGTACCCCCGACTATCTCGAAAGTAACAATTGAGGATTCTTCCGAATTCGATAAAATAGAAAAGGCCCCGACATATCGGGGCCTTTTTTTGTTCTTTAATGGAGTCACAGCTTTACGGACAGCGCGAAGATCACTTGCGAAGGCCGCGAATCGACCCGCCCGGAAATATCCGTTACGTTATCGCCGACAAATTGTGCCTCGTTCTCCGAGAACCCCCGTTCGTAGCGAACATCAAGACCAAGTTTGCCCAAGTTCACCCCCGCACCGATCTGCAGTCCAACGCTAAAGTCATTTTCCGCATCGTTGATGCTGAAGTTTTCAAGATCGTTTTTCAGGATATACTGAAAGGCCGGTCCCGCAAAAACATGTAGCGGTCCGATCACCTTGACGCCCAAAAGTACCGGTACGTCCAACTTGGAAATATCGTATTTACTACTGGCCCCATTGACATCGTAGCTACTTGAAGTTTTGGTGTAGACCAGTTCGGGCCTAACATATATTCTGGCCAGTTCCAACTTGCCGAATACTCCCAAGTGGTAACCGACCTTTCCGTCCGAACCTTGCACAATGTTTTCCGCCGCATCGCCGACCGAGGCGATGAGGTCTCCGTTCTGACTGTAGTTGAGTCCGGCCTTGATACCGAATCCTGAATCTTTTTGGGCAAATGCCGAAATGCCGACTAGGGCAAAAATTGCTGAGAGAAGAATACTGTTTCTGACTTTCATAATGTTCACGTTTTTTATACCCGGAAGGCATCAAAAACGATACCATCCGTCATTTTCTGTTCAATACCCTATGAACGGCTTCATGTATGGCTTTATTGTTCAATCCATATTTTTCCATCAGCTGTGCCGGGGTGCCGCTTTCACCAAAAGTATCCCTGGTGGCGACAAATTCTTGGGGTGTAGGGTGCTGGGTAGCAAGCATTCCCGAAATGCTCTCCCCCAATCCACCCAGATAATTGTGTTCCTCGGCGGTGACGATACACCCCGTTTTTTTAACAGATCTTAACACCGCCTCCGAATCCAAGGGCTTGATTGTGTGTATATTGATGACCTCGGCCGATATGCCCTCTTTTTCCAGGTTCTCCGCGGCGATAAGGGCCTCCCAGACCAAATGTCCCGTGGCAACGATGGTCACATCGCTACCTTCATTGAGCAGCAGGGCCTTGCCAATTTCAAATTTTTGGTCCGCCGGGGTAAAATTGGCCACTTTGGGTCTTCCAAAACGCAAGTAGACGGGCCCTTCGTGGTCCGCAATGGCAATGGTCGCCGCCTTGGTCTGGTTATAGTCACAGGGATTGATGACGGTCATGCCCGGAAGCATTTTCATCAAGCCGATGTCTTCCAGTATCTGATGGGTGGCCCCATCCTCACCCAGCGTCAAACCGGCATGCGATGCACATATCTTTACATTCTTGCCCGAATAGGCAATGGATTGCCTGATCTGGTCATAGACCCTTCCGGTGGAAAAATTGGCAAAGGTACCCGTAAAGGGAATCTTTCCTCCAATGGTCAGTCCGGCCGCGATACCCATCATATTGGCCTCGGCTATGCCCACTTGGAAAAAACGCTCCGGATTTTCATCGATAAATTCCTGGATTTTCAAAGAGCCTACCAAATCCGCACAAAGAGCGACCACCTTGGGGTTGGTCCTTCCCAATTCGGTCATGCCCGCCCCATATCCACTTCTGGTATCGTTTTTTCCTTGGTCTGTGTACTTTTTCATGTGTTCAATTTTAGATTGGTCCCGAGAAGTTGGGAATCTATCATTTTATGCGATATAGTGTGATCAATAATCCCCAAGGGTCTCCGGGTTTTGTGCCAGTGCATTTTCCAACTGGTCGTCGTTCGGAGCCTTGCCGTGCCAGGCATGGGTGTACATCATAAAGTCCACGCCGTGCCCCATGACGGTATGAAGCAGCACACATACGGGCTTTCCTTTTCCCGTTCTACCCTTGGCCTCCCGTAGCCCTTTGGCGACCGCTTCAATATCGTTTCCTTCCCGTACTTCCAGTACGTCCCAACCAAAAGCTTCGAATTTTGCCTTAAGATCGCCCATGGGCAATACCGTATCGGTAGCGCCATCTATTTGCTGCCCGTTCAGGTCGATGGTCGAAATAAGATTGTCCACCTTGTTGCCCGCGGCATACATAATGGCCTCCCAATTCTGCCCCTCCTGCAATTCGCCATCCCCGTGCAGGCTGTAGATCAAGTGGGTATCCTTGTTCAATTTTTTGGCCAGGGCGGCACCGATGGCAACCGACATTCCCTGACCCAATGAACCGGATGCGATGCGTACCCCCGGCAGGCCCTCGTGCGTGGTGGGGTGGCCCTGTAAACGCGAATCGATCAACCGAAACGTGCCCAGCTCCTCCACGGGGAAATACCCTTTTCGCGCCAATACACTGTAGAAAACGGGGGAAATATGCCCGTTGGACAAAAAGAAAAGGTCCTCGCCCACACCATCCATGTCAAAACCGTCCTTCAGCTCCATAATATCGTGGTACAGCGTGACCAAAAATTCAGTACATCCCAAGGATCCCCCCGGGTGTCCGGAATTCACCTTATGCACCATCCGGAGGATGTCCCTCCGGGTCTGTTGTACCAAATCCTGTAGTTCTTGTAGTTTAGGCATTGCTCGCATTTTTTGATTTTCAAAAGTAATGGCAATCTTTTGGGTATACAAGGGGGAAGTAGATTTAGTTATCAAGGGTACGTTGATAAGTCACCGGGGCCTATCGTTTGCACCGCAGTGCGGCAGTTTGTTTTCCGATTCCCATATCCCAGGCCCCGCGGACGAACTTTATTTTTTTGTTAAGGAACTTATGCGGCCCAGTTGATTATCTTTGCCACCATAATTGACGATTTGAAATTTACCTTACACCATACAGACCCTCAGAGCCGGGCACGTGCGGGTAGCATGGTCACCGATCACGGCACCATTGAAACCCCGATTTTTATGCCAGTGGGCACTGCGGCTTCCGTTAAGGGGGTCCATCAAAAGGAGCTCAGGGAAGAAATCGACCCCGATGTGATTCTCGGCAATACCTACCATCTTTTTCTCCGCCCCAAAATCGATATCTTGAAACGCGCCGGCGGCCTCCATAAGTTTATGGGATGGGATCGAAACATCCTGACCGATAGCGGGGGATATCAGGTGTACTCGCTCTCCGCCAATCGGAAGATCAAGGAAGAGGGGGTAAAGTTCAAATCGCATATCGACGGTTCCCTTCATCTTTTCACCCCGGAGAATGTAATGGAAATACAACGGACCATCGGGGCCGATATCATTATGGCCTTCGATGAGTGTACCCCGTACCCTTGCGATCATCAATACGCGAAACGCTCCATGCACATGACACATCGCTGGCTTGATCGTTGCATCGCCCATCTGGAAAAGACCCCATTGGAGTACGGGCATGCCCAGAGCTTTTTCCCCATTGTCCAGGGCTCCACCTATACCGACCTTCGAAAGCAATCAGCGGAATACATTGCGAACGCGGGTGCGGAGGGGAATGCGATCGGTGGACTTTCGGTGGGAGAGCCTGCAGAGGAAATGTATGCGATGACCGAGGTGGTGTGTGGAATACTTCCGGAGGACAGGCCCAGATACCTTATGGGTGTGGGGACACCCATCAACATTTTGGAGAACATTGCCCTGGGGATCGATATGTTCGATTGTGTGATGCCCACAAGAAATGCCAGGAACGGAATGCTGTTTACCGCCCAGGGGACCATCAATATAAAGAACAAGAAATGGGAGGACGATTTTTCGCCCATCGATGCCATGGGCACCACCTTTGTGGACAGGGAATATTCCAAGGCCTATCTTCGGCATTTGTTCGCGGCCAATGAATATTTGGGGAAACAGATCGCCACGATCCATAACCTCGGATTTTATCTTTGGTTGGTTCGCGAGGCCAGAAAGCATATTTTAGCCGGGGATTTTTACGATTGGAAAACCATTATGGTGAAACAAATGGATAAACGACTGTAGCTTTGACGATTATAGACCGTTATATTTTAAAGCGATATCTTATTACGTTTGCCGTAATGATCTTGTTGTTCATTCCCATTGGGATTATGGCCAATTTGGCGGAACAGATCGGGAAAATGATCGACAATGAGGCCCCCTTGAACGAAATTCTGATCTACTACGGCAACTTTACCATATATATTGGAAGTTTGCTGTTCCCGATATTCTTGTTCCTTTCCATTATTTTCTTTACCTCCAAAATGGCCAGTAATACCGAGATTGTGGCCATTCTGAGTTCGGGCGTGTCCTTTGGACGGTTTTTACGTCCTTACTTCATCGGGGCGTCCATTATTGCTGTGCTCATGTTTTTAATGGGAATGTTCATTGTGCCCAAGGCAAGTGCGGGGTTCAACGAGTTTAAGTACAAATATTTGAGAAGGGGCAAACAGGATCGGGTCACGAACAACATTTTCACACAATTGAACGAGCACGATTTCATCTATGTGAGCACTTTCGATCCTGCACGGCAGATCGGGTATAATTTTACCTTCGAACGTTTTAATGAGGAAAACAAACTCGATTTTAAAATTGCCGCCGCCAACATCCGATGGCTGCCAAAAGACAGTGTCTACCGTTTGACCTCGTACCAAAAGCGGAAGGTGCGCGGGGAAAGGGAGATCATGGAGACCAAGCGAAGGTTGGATACCCTTTTTACCTTTAAGATCGATGACCTGACGCCCGTTTCCTATATCGCGGAAACCAAAGACCTGTTCCAACTGAACCAGTTCATACGAGATCAAAAACAAAAAGGGGCCTCGAACATCAATTCCTATATGTTGGTCAAGTATAAGCGGTGGGCCCTGCCCATTTCGGCCTTTATTCTAACAATTATCGCGGTGGCGGTGTCCTCGATCAAAAGAAGGGGGGGAATGGGATTAAACCTGGCCTTTGGTATTTTTGTGGCCTTTATCTTTATCTTTTTCGACAAGGTTTTTGGTACCTTGGCACAACAAGCGGGCTTTTCCCCGCTTTTGGCGGTCATCATCCCGAACGTGATTTTCGGTATTACCGCCTTTTACCTCTTGCAAAATGCAAAGCGCTAAGGGCATTGAACGTTTTGTTCGGAACCCGGCCCCGACACCCTTTCAGCCTTCGTTTTTCCCAAGGACCCATGGCCCCACAGGGACAGGGGATATTAAAAAAATCGCGATACGGTATCGGTTCTCCATAAAATTTTATCTTTGCCAACAGAACGGGCTAAACCTATAATGAACATGGAATATTTGGATTTTGAACTTCCCATCAAGGAACTCGAAGAGCAGTTGGACAAGTGTATGGTTATCGGCCAGGAAAGCGATGTCGATGTTACCGAGACCTGCAAGCAGATCGAACGGAAATTACAGGAGACCCGAAAGGACATCTATAAGAATCTGACCGCCTGGCAGCGTGTGCAATTGTCACGGCACCCGAACAGGCCTTACACCATGGACTATATCAAGGCCATTTGCGGGGACACTTTTTTGGAACTGCACGGTGATCGAAATGTGAAGGACGATAAGGCCATGGTAGGAGGACTTGGAAAAATAGGGGACCAGAGTTATATGTTCATCGGCCAGCAGAAGGGGTTCAACACCAAGACCAGACAGTACCGTAATTTTGGAATGGCCAACCCGGAAGGCTACAGAAAAGCGCTGCGGTTGATGAAATCTGCTGAAAAATTTGATATTCCTGTTGTGTGCCTGATCGATACTCCGGGAGCCTATCCTGGAATCGAGGCGGAAGAACGCGGACAGGGAGAGGCCATTGCCCGGAACATTCTGGAAATGACACGGCTGAAAGTGCCGATTATCGTGGTGATCATCGGGGAAGGTGCTTCTGGAGGTGCTTTGGGGATCGGTGTCGGGGACGTGGTGTTGATGTTGGAAAATACCTGGTACTCCGTAATTTCGCCCGAATCCTGCTCCTCCATCCTTTGGAGAAGTTGGGAGTACAAGGAACTGGCTGCGGATGCATTGAAACTGACGGCCACCGATATGAAAAAATTGAAATTGATCGATGAGATCGTAAGGGAACCCGTAGGGGGCGCCCATGCCAATCGGGAAAAAACTTTTGACATCGTGAAGAATAAGATTACCGCAAATTTTGAGGAGCTAAAAAAGTTATCACCAAAAGAATTGGTGAACGCCCGAATGGAAAAATATGCCAATATGGGCGTTTTCAACGGGTAGACAGCCTTTTAGCCAAGACGAATAAAATCTGGAAATCCTTTTTTCCGGATTTTTTTTGTTATCAACACAAAATCGTATCTTATGAACACCCAATTGTTGAACGGCTGTTGATATCGCAGGCTACCCCACACATGTTAACTTAAGGTTAATTGCATATTTTCGTAGCTATGGAAAAAAAGGACCCCATCATCGCCCGCAAGATCGATAAATCGACCATCATCAGCTTGGAGCGTGGTAAAATACCTCCGCAAGCTGTTGATTTAGAGGAGGTTGTGTTGGGAGCAATGATGATCGACAAAAAAGGGGTCGATGAAGTAATAGATATCCTACATCCCGATGTGTTTTACAAGGATGCCCACCACCACATTTACGAGGCGATCTTCAAATTGTTCGAAACCTCCGAACCCGTCGATTTATTAACCGTTTCTTCCCAATTGAAGAAGGATGGCCGCCTCGAGTCCGTCGGAGGAGATTTTTATTTGATCAAACTCACCCAAAAAGTGGCTTCCTCGGCGCACATTGAGTTTCATGCCCGTATAATCCTCCAAAAGTATATTCAGCGCAGTTTGATCAAAATTTCCAACGAGATCATCGAGGATGCGTATGACGAGGGCACCGATGTTTTTGATCTGTTGGACCATGCCGAATCCAAACTTTACGATGTTACCCAGGGCAATTTGAAGCGTTCCGCGGAGACCGCCCAAAACCTGGTGATCCAGGCGAAAAAAAGAATTGAGGAAATAGCCAACAAGGAAGGCTTGAGTGGTATTCCCTCAGGATTTGACAAAGTGGACAAGCTTACTTCAGGATGGCAGCCCAGCGATTTGATCATTGTGGCGGCCCGGCCCGGTATGGGAAAAACCGCACTTACCCTCTCGATGGCCAGAAATATGGCGGTCAACTCCGACATTCCCGTAGCCTTCTTTTCCTGTGAGATGTCCTCGGTGCAGCTCATTACCAGGTTGATTTCCTCGGAGACCGGACTCTCTTCCGAAAAGCTCAGGACGGGAAAGCTGGAAAAGCACGAATGGGAACAATTGAACGTAAAGGTAAAGGCACTGGAAAAGGCACCTTTGTTCATCGATGATACCCCGTCACTTTCCATCTTTGACCTGAGGGCAAAAGCAAGGCGACTGGCATCACAGCACGGCATTAAATTGATCATCATCGATTACCTGCAACTGATGACCGCCGGCGGAAGCCAAAAAGGGGGGAACAGGGAACAGGAAATTTCCACGATATCGAGAAACCTCAAAGCCCTGGCCAAGGAACTGAACGTACCGGTCATCGCACTTTCCCAGTTGTCGAGGGCCGTGGAGACCCGTGGGGGCAGCAAAAGGCCCATTCTCTCGGATCTACGTGAATCCGGCGCCATTGAGCAAGATGCCGATATCGTATCGTTTATCTACCGTCCGGAATACTACAAAATTGATGAATGGGACGATGAGGAGCGCACCCCGACCCAGGGACAGGCCGAATTTATTGTCGCCAAACACCGAAACGGAGGGCTCGAGAACATTCGTTTGAAGTTTGTCGGAAACTTGGGTAAGTTCGATAACTTGGACGATTTTGATTCGCCCTTTGAATTTCAGTCCAAGATGAACGCAAACGAAGAAAACCCGTTCATTACCAAGGGCCTTCCCGATGCGGACCAGGCTTTTGGCAGTTCATTGAATGATGGGCCGGGCCCCGATGACAATGATGTGCCCTTCTAATTTTCGGACGGCCTCGTAGCGGGACCTAACTGGACCTGCACCAAAGTCCCGGTATTTAAAGGCGGTACCGGCCCGAATTCCATTAGAATCCCCTTGTATTAAGTTCCCCTTAAGATATTAAAAGCCAAATTTCGACTACCTTTGGGAACAGTGCTGCTAATACGATCAGTTTATGCGTAACCGTCTTTTGTCTTTTCTCCTGCTTCTATTTTCATTTTCGGGCCATGCCTCTTCCATTCTTATCCCAATGGATGCCGAGGGCCAAAAAAACCACCTCAAGGCATACGGCATTACCTATTGGGTGCTTACCAAGCAGCAGAAGGTACAATGGCTGCTGAACTATCGCGGCGGCTCTTTTTTATTGCCCGATGGGGAAAGTATCCGTAAGGAATGCCAGATAAGGGGCGTTTCTTTTGAGATCCTATCGGATGGCCAGGCCCAAAGTATTTTAGACGATATCAGCAGTCCTTCCAGAAACCAAGAAGCGGTGATCCTGGAGAAGGCACCCAAGGTGGCGGTCTATTCCCCGAAAGGGAACCAGCCCTGGGATGATGCGGTGACCATGGTACTCACCTATGCCGAGATCCCGTACGAAACCGTCTACGATGAAGAGGTATTGAACGACGAATTGGTCCTGTTCGATTGGCTGCATTTGCACCATGAGGACTTTACCGGACAATATGGCAAGTTCTACGGGGCCTATAGGGCAGCTCCCTGGTACATTGAACAGAAACAGCGGGCCGAGGCATTGGCCACAAAATTAGGCTACACCAAGGTTTCGGAAGAAAAAAGGGCCGTAGCGCTCAAGATCCGTAACTATGTGATCGGCGGGGGCTTTATGTTTGCCATGTGCTCCGCCACCGATAGTTTCGACATTGCGTTGGCCGCGGATGGGGTGGACATTTGTGAGCCCATGTTCGATGGTGATCCCTCCGATGCCAATTACCAAAACAAACTGAATTTCAACAAGACCTTTGCCTTTACGAATTTCACTTTGGAACGCAGCCCGTTACGCTACGAATTCTCTTCCATCGACATGACCGAAAAAAGGGGAACGGGTTTTAAGGAGTCCGATTATTTTTCCCTCATGGACTTTTCTGCCAAATGGGACCCTGTGCCCACCATGCTCTGCCAGAACCATACGGCCCTGGTAAAGGGTTTTATGGGACAGACCACCGCTTTTACCAGGAACGAGATCAAACCCACGGTGATGATCTTGGGCGAGAACAAGATCAACGGGGAGGCACGCTATATCCACGGTATTAAAGGGAAGGGCTTTTTTACCTTCTATGGAGGGCACGACCCCGAGGACTACCAGCATCGGGTAGGGGATGCCAAAACAGAGCTAGAGCTGCACCCGACCTCTCCGGGCTACCGTCTGATCCTGAACAACGTACTGTTTCCGGCGGCCCGGAAAAAAAAGCAGAAAACCTAGCGCATCAGGCTTTCACCAGCTTTTCCAGAATCCGTTCCACACCAAAATCATCATTGCTCGCCGTTCTATAGTTGGCGGCCTTCATTACATTGGGGTGTGCATTGGCCATGGCGAAGCTAAAATCTGCCAGGGCCAACATTTCCAGGTCATTGTTGTAGTCCCCAAAAACCATGGTCTCCTGTGGCGAAATATTGTGTTGGGCCTGCACTTTCTGCAAGGCAAATCCCTTGTGTGCATTTGGACTGGAAATGTCCACCCAGTTCGCCCCGGAGACCTTTACCTTCAGCTCGCCTTCCAGGTGTTTCACGGCGGGATAGATATACTTCTCCGAACTCTCAAAATGATAAATGGCAATTTTCAAGATTTCCCCCTCGAACGTCCGGAGATCGTCCAACAGTTCGTACTCGGTATAGTATTCCCTTAGTTTTTCGGCAAACTCGGGAGATCGGGCAAGCAAATGAGCCTTTCGTTTTCCGCATAGTACGGGATGGATGTCGGCAATATTTTCCAGGGCATCGAGAATCCGGTTCTTGTGCTCCATGGGTAGGGGAGTGGATACCAATTCCTTTTCGCGCTGCATGGCAAAGCCCCCGTTTTCCGCGATTACGATGATATCATCTTTGATGGGTTGAAGTTTGTCAACGATACTGTTGTATTGCCTTCCACTGGCGGCGGCGAACAAAATGCCACGTTCCTTGAGCTGTTCAAAAAGCTCAAAAAACCGATTGCTTACTTGGTGATTGGAGTTCAATAAGGTACCGTCCATGTCGGTGACCACCATTTTTATTCGTGATAGATCCATCTGCTTTGGTTTCAAGCGGACAAAGGTATTTGTTCTTACTTTAATTATGTACTGATTGTGGAAAGTTTTACTTTTAATCGATATTCTGATTGCGGACCCAAGACGAGTTCAATATGAAATACCACCAAAGAGAATTCCGGTTACCGGCGTATACTAGAGGTTTTCATTTGATTACCGACACCATTTCGATGGCGCTGCCCGAGTTGGGACAGCTGCGATCGGGCATACTCCATGTTTTTATCAAACATACCTCGGCCAGTCTTACCATAAATGAAAATGCAGACCCGACCGTGCGCACCGATTTGGAGAACCATATGAATGTAATGGTGCCGGAAGATGCACCCTACTACATCCATACCTATGAGGGCCCCGACGATATGCCGGCTCATATCAAAGCCTCTTTAATGGGGGCTTCTGTGCAAATTCCCATCACTAACGGCCGACTGAACCTGGGAACCTGGCAAGGGATCTACCTATGTGAACATCGGGACCATGCTTCCGGAAGAAGTTTGGTGCTGACCGCCTTTGGCCAATGATCGTTTTTCTATTTTTAGAGTAAGGTTAATCCTGTCTATATGCGTAATATTATCCTTGTTCTTATGGTTTGCTGCTCCTTGAATTGCAAGGAAGGTGGAAGACAGCCCTCGTTCAACAAGGAAAACTTCAAGCAACATGATATTGGCTTTATAAGAGGGACCCTGTTACTGCCCACCGAATACGAACGAATCTCCGATGAAAAACTGACCTATATCTTTGCCGAGGAGCGTGGTAATAGCACCCCACCCTCCCGATTGAAAGAAATCCTTGAACTGTCGGAAGCTGATCGGATAGCGTATGTACTTTTTGTGAAGGAGGATGATTTGACCGATATCATATTGTTGCGGAGGTCCGAGCATATGGATTTTTCCAAAAGGGATGCCAACCAGTATTTGGGAATGCTGGAAAATACCATTCAACAAAATTGGGGCCATCTTGAATATTCACGGTTGCAAAACAAAATGAGCCGGACCGAAAGGTCAAAGTACATTAAGATTAAATACAGGATCGATCTTCTGGAAAAAAGTGTCTTTCAAACCCAATATATCGTTACCTCAGATATTTCTACATTTGAAGTCATCGAGATAAGGGACAGTGCTATGGATTTTGAAGATTTGATCAAAAGGATCCACTACGGGATATAGGTACCCAACAGCGCCCTACAGACCGGGCATTCCATAAGAAATACGGACTGCTCCACGGGGATAGATTCCTTTTTTTATACGATTCATAATTTCTATGGTTTACTTTTTATTGCTAATTCTTCATTATTTATTGCCAACTGCTAATTGTTCATTGTTTACTCAACACCGTCCACTGCCCACTGAACACTGCCTACTGTTTCAGGTTTCAAGTTTCTCCTTTATTGTTCATTGCTCATTGTTAACTGTTAACTGCTTATTGCCCACTGTCAGTATACACCGCAGCTTTAGCGTAGGTGTACCTAACGTTTCACGATCTTAAACCTTCTCGGACTTCCCTCTTCGAGCTGCACAAAGTACACTCCCGAGGGCAACAGCCCCATGCCCACCACTACTTTACGATTGTTGACCGGATAAGTGCCGGAGGACACCCTGGCGCCCGATACATCATAGATATCCACGGCCATACGGTCCTTCACCACGCCGGGGACCATGAACTCCACCTGGGAACCCACAGGGTTCTCACTGACCCTTGTTGTTCCGGACCCTTCGAGCGCCACGGCCAGTTTCCCCTCACAGGCTACACTGGAAAGGACCTCTACCTTGTCCCATGGGTCCACCGTCACGGAAAAGCTCCCCGAACCGTATTGGCCGACCGTTTTATCGTTGACCTTTACTGTATAGGGTGCCGTACCGGAGGCTATTTCCACGCCTACCCGGGCGTGGAGCCCAGCGGTTTTGTTCACCGTGGTCTTCCCGGCCAGTACGGGGGCCTCGTCGATCTGCAGTTCAAAACACTGTTGGCAGGCGGAAACATCCTCAATGGAGATGCAGACCCTATAACTGCCCGGGGACAGGTCCCTGACTTCCAGGGTCTTACTGAATTCATGGCTGTTGTTGTTTATTGTGGCAGTGTATTCAAGTTCCTGCCCTGCGGTGATACGGATCGAACCATTGTTCTTGTCCCCACAGGTCTCGCCGGTGGCCCGAAGCTGGAAATTGTTTGCCGGTAGGGCCTCAATGGCACAGGCCACCGTTACTTCGAATGTGTGTACGACCGCGCCTCCAAAACCATCGTCTGCGGTAACACTGATGGTGGCCGTGCCCGTTCCCATCGCGGTAAGGGTGAGCTTACCGCCCTCAGTTTTTACGGTGACGACCCCTTGGTTGTCCGAGCTGGCCGAATAGCTGAGCTGGTGCCCGTTCGCATCGGTAAAGACCTCTGCCAGGTCTAGGGTATGATCGCCGGTGCCCGTGGACAGTTGTTGTTCCGGTACAGGACGTGCCACCCTAGGAGCGGTATTGTCCGGTGCCGCTACACGGACATCAAAGGTGGTACTGACCGTAGCTCCATAAGGATCTTCTGCGGTCACTGTAATGGTGGCGGTGCCCGTTCCCATCGCGGTAAGGGTGAGCTTACCGTCCTCAGTTTTTACGGTGACGATCCCTTGGTTGTCCAAGCTGACCGAATAGCTAAGCCGGTCCCCGTTCGCATCGGCAAAGACCTCTGCCAGGGTAAGGGTATGGCTACCGGCGCCAGCGGACAATTGTTGATTCTGGATTGGTTTGCTTACAGTGGGAGATGTGTTGTCCTTTACCACAACGGTCCGGACGACTTCTATAGCGGCATTGCCCGCAGCATCGGATACCTTATAGCTTACTCCATAGGAGCCTACGGTATGGGTATTGACCAATGAAGCATCGATGGTAATATTGAAAGAAATATCGCCATCCACATTATCAACGGCCGTGGCGCCCAGCTCGGTATAGGTACCACCGATCACAATGGACTGCGGGTTGTCACCTATAAGGGTGATCACCGGTGCCGTGGTGTCCACCACAATTATGGTTCGGACTATCTGTATGGCCGGATTTCCTGCCGTATCGAATACGTTATAGCTTACCTCATAAGAGCCTGTGGTATTGGTATTGACCGATGAAGCATCGATGATGATACGGGAGGAAATATCGCCGTCCACATCATCAACGGCCGTGGCACCCAGCTCGGTGTACGCGGTGCCGACCTCTATGATCTGGGGGTTGTCCCCGATAAGTGTGATCACGGGGGTGGTAGCATCCACTACGTTTACCGTTCTTGTTAGCGGTACGGCCGCATTCCTCGCGGCGTCGGATACGCTGTAGGTTACGGTATAGGAGCCCAGGACATCAGTATTGACCGACGAATCGATGATAATATTGCGAGAAATGTCACCGTCCACATTGTCAACAGCCGTGGCCCCAAACTCGGTATAAGTATCGCCGACCATTACGGACTGTGGGTTGGGACCGGTAAGCGTGATCACCGGTGCCGTGGTGTCCACGACATTTACTGTTCGGATCACCGGTACGGCCTCATTCCCTGCAGCATCGGATACGCTGTAGGTCACGGTATAGGAGCCCACGGTATTGGTATTGACCAATGAAGCATCGATGGTAATATAGAAAGAAATATCGCCATCCACATTATCAACGGCCGTGGCGCCCAGCTCGGTATAGGTGCCGCCGACCACAGTGGACTGCGGGTTGGCACCTGCAAGGGTGATCACCGGTGCCGTGGTGTCCACGACATTTACTGTTCGGATCACCGGTACGGCCTCATTCCCTGTGGCGTCGGATACGCTGTAGGTTACGGTATAGGAGCCCACAGTATTGGCATCGACCGTTGAATTGATGACAATATTGGAAGAAATGTCGCCGTCCACATCATCAACGGCCGTGGCACCCAGCTCGGTATATGCCGTGCCGACCTCTATGATTTGCGGGTTGTCCCCGATAAGTGTGATCACGGGGGTGGTAGCATCCACTACATTTACCGTTCTTGTTAGCGGTACGGCCACGTTCCCTGCGGCATCCGATACGCTGTAGGTCACGGTATAGGAGCCCAGGACATCGGTATTGACCGACGAATCGATAAAAATATAGGAAGAAATGTCGCCGTCCACATTGTCAACAGCCGTGGCCCCAAGCTCGGTATAAGTACCGCCGACCACAATGGACTGCGGGTTGGCACCTGTAAGGGTGATCACCGGTGCCCTTATATCCAACGTGACCGTAATGGATACTTCAGCGGATGTATTGCCTGCGGCATCCCTTGCCGTTGCGGTAATGGTATTCGATCCCTCGGTCAGGGTAATTTCCCCGGCGGTCATCCAGTTCCCTTCATCATCAGCTGTTACTACCTCTTGGGTGTCTGTGTTCGTATTGATGGTCACCGTGACCGCTGCCCCCGCTTCTGCCGTACCACTTACGGTTTGTGCTGCAGTCCGGGTTATTGTCCCATTCGTGGGGCTGGTAATGACAGGGGCTTCCGGAACCGTGGGATCTACGACGTTTACCGTTCGGATTACCTGTACGGCTGCATTCCCTGCGGCGTCCGATACATCGTAGGTCACCGAATAGGTTCCAAGTGTCGCCGTATCGACGGTACTGACGGTGGTAATTGAACCGGTCAGGTTCCCATCTACATTATCCCTGGCCCTTGCCCCGGCATCGATATAGTCAGAACCGATTTCCACGTCGACTGGCGTTGTGCCGAGCAGCGTGATTACAGGCGCCGTGGTGTCGAATGTAATGGTAACAGAAGCGGAAGGGGCCGAGGTGTTCCCTGCCGGATCCCTTGCCGTGGCGGTAAGGATGTTCGATCCCTCAGACAGGGTAATTTCCCCGGTAGTCATCCAGTTCCCCTCATTATCAGCTGTTACTACCTCTTGGGTGTCTGTGTCTGTATTGATGGTAACCGTGACCGTTGCCCCCGCTTCCGCCGTACCGCTTACCCTTTGTGCAGCTCTATTGGTCGCCGTTCCATCCGCGGGACTGCTAATGATGGGGGCCGCCGGCGCTGTTGTATCCAGCGTGACCGTAATTGAAGTTGCTTCCGAAATGTTTCCTGCCAAATCCCTTGCCGTGGCGGTAAGGGTGTTCGATCCCTCGGACAAAGTAATACCGGCGGTCCAGTTTCCCGTATCGTTGTCAGCAGCTACTTCCAGGGAATTGGTGCCGATGGACAGGGTGACCATTGCCCCCGCCTCTGCCGTACCGTTTAGCGTTTGTGCAGCACTATTGGTTGTTGTTCCATTCGCGGGACTGCCAATAACGGGTGCATCCGGCGCAGTTGTATCCAGCGTGACCGTAATGGATACATCAGCTGATGTATTGCCTGCGGTATCCCTTGCCGTGGCGGTAAGGGTGTTCATTCCTTCGGACAGGGTAATTTCCCCGGCGGTCATCCAGTTCCCTTCATCATCAGCTGTTGCCTCCAGGATATGTGTACCGAGGGTCACCGTGACCGTTGCCCCCGCTTCCGCCGTACCGCTTACCGTTTGTGCAGCACTATTGGTTGCCATTCCATCCGCGGGACTGGTAATGACAGGGGCCGCCGGCGCTGTTGTATCCAGCACGACCGTAATTGAAGCTGCTGCCGAAGTGTTCCCTGCCGGATCCTTTGCCGTGGCGGTAAGGGTGTTCGATCCCTCGGACAAAGTAATATCGACGGTCCAGTTTCCCGTATCGCCGGCAGCTATCTCCATGGAATTGGTGCCGATGGACAAGGTGACCATTGCCCTCGCTTCCGCCGTACCACTCACCGTCTGTCCCGCGGTCCGAGTTATTGTCCCATCCGTGGGGCTGGTAATGACAGGAGCTTCCGGGGCCGTATTATCAATGGTGTAGGTCTGTTCCATCCCATCGGCTATGGTGCCTCCAAAGGTATGGCCCGCAAGGTCGGTGATCGTGGGGCCGTTGGCAAAGTCTAGGTCCAGTAAGCCCTCTCCAGTTATTTCCAGGACCCTTACCTGGTAAACGGTGGCGGGACCTTCCTGGGGACTGACCTCAATATTCCCATGGTCGGCACCTCCCGTAGCAATGACAAAATCTTCCCCGTCCACATTTTGAACCGCTTCGCTAAAAGTGACCCTGAAGGTGACCGTTTCGCTATTGGTCGTTTCCGCCTCCGGGTCATGGCGCAGAATACTGCTGACCGTTGGGGCGGTGGTATCGAAGGTAAGGCCGGTTGCCCGGGCCGTTCCCGTATTGCCCACCGCATCGGTCACGGAAATCTGCATGCGGTAAATGGCCCCGTCCACCAGGGCATCAAACTCCGTATCGCCCTCCAGGCTTTCCCGTGATATGGTGTGGGTGGCGACGGTGAGGTGGTCTCCGCTTATTGTATAGGTATGTGTTCCCGGATCTTCAGCGCCGCCCGTTCTGCTAAAGGTGATGGTACCCTCAGATGCGGCTTCACTAAGGGTATAGCCTACTTCAAAATCGGCCGCTAATGGGGCATCAGAGGCCGGTGCCAGGTCCGTGATCTCCGGGGCCGTATTGTCTATGGTATAGGTCTCTTCAGTTCCCGGAACAAGGTTTGCCAGGGTATTGCTTGCAAGGTCCTGTATATCTTGATCTTCGGAAAAGCCCAGGCCCAGGGCACCGTCCCCGGCTATCTCCGAAACGGTTACCAGGTAAACCGTACTGTTATCGGCGACCTCCGCTATGCTATGGGATCCCACCTGTAGACCTTCGGGTACAGTAATGACAAAATCTTCTATGCCCACATTTTGAACCGCTTCACTGAAGGTGACCTGGAAAGTGACATTCTCACTGTTGGTCGTTTCATTGGGAGCTGTGTCCGTATGCTCTGGATCATAGCGCAGAATACGGCTGACCGTGGGTGCCGTGGTATCGAAGGTAATATTGGTTAGCCCGGCCGTTCCCGTATTGCCAGCTGCATCGGTCACCGAAATATCGATACTGTAAATGGCCCCGTCCACCAGGGCAGCAAATTCCGTATCGGCCTCCAGGCTTTCCCGTGATATGGAGTGGGTGGCGGCGGTAAGGTGGTCTCCGCTTATTGTATAGGTATGTACTCCCGAATCTTCAGCGCCGCCCGTTCTGCTAAAGGTGATGGTACCTTCAGATCCGGTTTCACTAAGGGTATAGCCTACTTCAAAACCGGCCGCCACTATGGCATCAGGGGCCGGTGCCAGGTCCGTGATCTCCGGGGCCGTATTGTCTATAGTATAGGTTTCTTCAATTCCCGGAGCCAGGTTTGTCAGGGCATTGTCCACAAGGTCCGTTATATCCTGACCGTCGGCAAAGCCCAGTCCCAGGCTACCGTTCCCGCCAATCCCGGAAACGGTGACATCATAGACCGTCCCATCTCCATCGGTAGGCTCCTGGACGCTAATAGTTCCTGTTTCTGTTTGTGTAACACCGGTCTCGGCCAAAATGGCAAAATCATCCTTGTCCACATTTTGGACCGCTTCGCTAAAGGTGACCCTGAAGGTGACCGTTTCGCTATTCGTCGTTTCATTGGGAGCTGTGTCCGGATGCTCCGGGTCATAACGCAGAATACGGCTGATTGTGGGGGAGCTTTCTATACTTCCGCCATCGACAATGGTCCAGTTGTGACCATCTTTAAGGTTTTGGCGGGCTCTTGCGGAAGCGCTTCCCAGGGAATATTTGGAACCGCCTCCATGGAACTGAACATCATTTTGCACGTCCTGTGCCTCCCATCCCACCAGCAGGGCATCGTAGTTGGGGGTGGACAGGGTAACCCCCCCGAACATAGCACGCATATCGGTTACGGCACTTATGTTCCAGCCCCCGATGTTTTGATCGAAGTTGGTGGCGTTCACGAACATACGCCGCATGTTTGTTACATGGCCCATCTCCCAATCCTGTATCCCCGGGATCGTGGTAATGGCCTTACAATTCCGGAAGGTGTTACTAAAGTTGGTCGTTCCCGAGGTATCCAGATTATCCGTAGCGGTGATCTGCAGGTTCTCGCAACCGGAAAAATAACCTCCTTCGGAGCCCAAAGTATCTGACGTAGGGCTCCCCAGGCGCAAAGGTCCCCAGGCGCTGATCTCGGTTATTTTAGCCCTGCTGCTGCTCCTGTTGGTACCGAAATTCCATCCAACAATCTCCCCGGTGATCGTTATCACATAGGAACCCGCTCTTTCATAGGTATGGGCGGCCTGATCATGGGCCGTGACCGTAGCGGAGGTGCCGTCCCCCCATTGGACCGTAAAATTATAGGTGCCGCCCGCTACCAGGGGCAGGCTGATCTGTTTATCGGCCTCTGATGTCTGCCAGGTGGAAACGAAGGCCGATATACCCCCGCCATCGGTAATGGTCCAGTTGTGATCGTCCATCAGCTTCGTCCGGGCCGTATTGGCCGCACTATTTGGGGTGTATTGGGAATGGCCGCCGTGGAAAGTGACATCATTTTGAAGCATTTCCCGGGCCTCCCATCCCTCCAGCAGGGCATCATAGTTGGAGGTGGACAAGCTAGCGTCCTCGAACATATTTTCCATGGTGGTGACCTTGCTTACGTCCCATTTGCCGATGTCCTGATCAAAGCTGGTGGCATCCCGGAACATAGCGGTCATATTGGTGACATTGCCCACATCCCATCCTCCAATGTCCTGGTCAAAGTTGGTGGCTCCCCGGAACATAGCGGTCATATTGGTGACTTTGCTTACATCCCAGTCGCCGATGTCCTGATCAAAACCGGTGGCATTATAGAACATAGCAGCCATCTGGATAACCTCGCTTACGTTCCATTGCTCCAGCCTGGGAATGGTAGTGATGGCCGGGCAATCCCGAAAGGCGTTCTCGAAGCTGGTCACTTCCGAAATATCCAGATCATCCGTGGCGGTGATTCGTAAATTACTGCAACCGTAAAAATAGCCCCCTCCGGGGTCCGAAGTATTTAACGAAGGCCCCCCTAAACGCAATATTCCCCAGGCGCTGATGCCGGTAATTTTATCTTTACTGCCCTGGTTATTAAAGCTCCAGCCTTCTATCTGACCGGTAATACGGATCGTATAATTTCCTGCTTGAGCGTAGGTATGTGTTTTTTCGGCCTGGTCGTGGGCCGTGATCGCCTGAATAGCTGAACCATCCCCCCAATCTACCAAAAAATCATAGCTGCCGCCCGCTACCAGGGGCAGGCTGATCTGTTCATTGGCTGCGGTGGTCTGCCAGGTGGAAACAAAGGCCGGAGTAGGCCCGCCATCGGTAATGGTCCAGTTGTGATCGCCGATCAGGTTTGTCCGGGCTGTTTGGGCAGCGCCATTCGGGGTGTATTTGGAATGGCCGCCGTGGAAAGTGACATCATTTTGAAGCATTTCCCGGGCCTCCCATCCCACCAGCAGGGCATCATAGTTGGAGGTGGACAAGCTAGCGCCCTCGAACATATTTTCCATATTGGTGACCTTGCCCACGTCCCAGTCGCTGATGTCCTGATCAAAGCTGGTGGCATTCCGGAACATCCCGGCCATATCGGTGACATTGCCCACATCCCATCCTCCAATGTCCTGGTCAAAGTTGGTGGCTTCCCCGAACATACTATTCATATCGGTGACCGAACTTAGGTTCCATCCTCCAATGTCCTGGTTAAAGTTGGTGGCACCCTGGAACATCCGGGCCATATTGGTGACATTACTGACATTCCAACTACCATTCCGACTACTGATGTCCTGGTCAAAGTCAGTGGCACCGGCGAACATTGATCTCATATTGGTAACGGCACCCACATCCCAATCCCCGATGTCCTGGTTAAAACGCTCAGCATCGGAGAACATATAGCTCATATCGGTTACTGCACTGACATCCCAGTCGCCAATGTTCTGGTTAAAGCTGGTTGCCCCATAGAACATAGAGCTCATATTGGTGACATGGCTTACATCCCAATGCTCCATATCGGGGATCGTGGTAATGGCCGGGGCCCTGGCGAACATCTGGTGCATACTGTCCACTCCGGACAGGTTGGGCACGTCCGTGGCCGGGATACGGAGGTTGTCACAGCCGAAAAAAGCGCTCTCCATGGTGGTCCAGGGATTGACGCCCCATTGGGAAACGGTCAGGATCTTGTCCTTGTCGCCCTCATTGTTAAAATAAATGCGGGGAAAAACACCGGTAATGGTCACCGTATGTTGTCCTGCATTTTCATAAGTGTGGGAGGCATTGCCCGTGTGGTCAGAAGTGGTGGAGCCATCGCCCCAGTCTACGGTATAATTGTAGCCCGTACCCGAGGTGGGAATGGTGATCTCTTCATTGGCCATGGTGGTCCGCCAGATGGAAACAAAGGCCGGAGCGGCCCCGCCATCGGTGATGGTCCAATTGTGACCGCCATCTGCTAGGCTACTTGTTAGTTTTGTCCGGGCCGTTTCGGCGGCTGTTCCCAGGGTATATTCGGAGCCGCCCGCATGGAAGGGAACATTATTTTGTACGGATCGGGCCTCCCATCCCACTAGCAGGGCATCGTAGTGGGTCGTGGACAGGGTAGCGCCCTCGAACATATTTTCCATGGTGGTGACCGCACCGACGTTCCAATTGCCAATGTTCCGGTCAAAGCTTGTGGCATTCTTGAACATAGACCTCATATCGGTGACCGCACTGACGTCCCAACCACTGATGTCCTGGTCAAAGCCGGTGGTGCCAAAGAACATAGATTCCATAGTGGTGACCGCACCCATGTTCCACTCACCTATACGGGGAATCGTGCTAATGGCCGCGCAATCGCGAAAAGCGTTCTTAAAGCTGGTCACTCCCGAAGTATTCAAGAGGTCGGTGGCCGTGATGCTTAAATTAACGCAACCGTAAAAATACCCCCCTTCAGAGTCCGAAGTATTTAACGAAGGACCCTCCAGACGCAAAGGGCCCCAGGCGCTGATGCCCGTTATTTTATCCTTGCTGCCCTGATTATTAAAGCTCCAGCCGCTTATGTCCCCGGTAATGCGAATCGTATAATTTCCTGCTTCAGCATAGGTATGGGCTGTCTCGGCCTGATCATGGGCGGTGATCGTCTGAATATCGGAACCATCCCCCCAATCCACCAAAAAATCATAGCTGCCGCCCGCTACCAGGGGCAGGGCGATCTGTTCATTGGCCGCGGTGGTCTGCCAGGTGGAAACAAAAGCTGCCCCATTGATCAAAATACCGCTTGTTTCCACACGGGGAAACAATAGTCCGGCATTTGCCGATCCGGCCGTGTACCGGATACTGCCCCCGTTAAGTGAAATGGAATCCTTCAACTCGATCCCATCGGTATCCTGATCCCCCAGGGTAACGGTATAGCGGAAAATTATCGTATTGCCGTTCTCCGTTGCCCTTTCGGCGCTGGCGGCCCTCTCGGTATCCCCTATGGTAAAGGGCAGTGTGGGCAGATCATCGTCCGAGGGCCCGGGGCTTAGCGTTATGTCTTCTTTATAGGTTGCCCTGAAGACCAGTTCGTCCCCGATCTTATAGGTACCGTCCATAGGTGCGGTAAGCCGGAGCGGGGTGGTACCGAACACCACATAGGCCCTCCCGGCATAGGTCTTGCTTCCCGGATCGGCAAGGGGCGCCCCGATCACCAGGTCCTTTACCCCGTCACCATCAATATCACCGGCACCTGAGACCGAACGGCCACTGTGGTCCCCAGCCGCTCCCGCTTGCCCGATGACGATAAAACCTTTTTGCCCATCAGGAATGGAGAGCTCCAGCTTTTCGGGAAAGGTCTCGGTACTGTTCCTGCCGAAGATCACATAACTTTCTCCCGTGCCGTGTGACCCGATGACCAGGTCGTCCATTCCATCGTAATTGATATCGCCCACACCTGAAACGGCATAGCCGCTCTCATCACCGGCACCGGCACCATGGATACTAAAGCCATTGGTGCCATTGAGCCCGGAAAGGTTGAGCGATGTTCCGAAAGTACCGCGCTTGCCAAATATCACATAGGTCTTGCCTGGATCGGCCCTGCCGCCCTGATCGGCCCCGGGGGCCCCGATAAGCAGGTCATCGATCCCGTCGCCGTTGATATCGCCAGCACCCGATACCGACCAACCGCTCCGGTCTCCTCCACCTTCCCCATAAATGCGAAAACCGTCACCGGCAGTACTATTATAGAGCTGGAAGGTAGCTGAGGAACGGCTTCGCTTACCGAAAAGCACATAACTTTTCCCTACATGACTGTTCCCCGAGCTTCCCGCCCAGGGAGTTCCGATGATCACATCGTCCAGACCGTCACCGTTGATATCGCCCGCACCCGAAACGGAGAAACCACTTTCTTCATTTCGCTCCACCCCAACGATGCGAAAGCCGTTGCTGCCGTTGAGCCCTGAGAGGTTGAAGGTTTCCGAGGAGCGGTTCCGACTGCCATAAACCACATAGCTGATTCCGATATTGGGCCTGCCATCGTTCCATTCGGCCTTGGGAGCCCCGATGATCAGGTCATCGATCCCATCGCCGTTGACATCGCCCGCACCCGATACCGAACGGCCACTAAAGTCCCCTGCTTCTTCCCCGTGGATGGTAAAACCGTTGTTGCCGTTAAGGGTGGAGAGGTCGATCGATTCGCCGAAGGCATCCTGCCTGCCGAATATGACATAGGTCTTTCCTTCGGTGCCGGGCACTGCGGGATCCAGATCGGCCCCGGGGGCCCCGATGAGCAGGTCGTTGATTCCGTCACCATTGACATCGCCCGCAGCTGCGACCGACCAACCACTGTGCCCATGGGTATCCATACCGTTGATGCGAAAGCCGTTGCTGCCGTTGAGGGCGGAAAGCTCCAGCGGTGTACCGGAGCGGATATCGGAATTACCGAACACCACATAGCTGGCGCCGGCATTGGTCTTTGTTCCCTGGTCGGCATAGGGTGCGCCAATGAGCAGGTCGTCCTCTCCGTCGCCATTGATATCGCCCACCCCGGAGATGGAGAATCCGGCCCGTTCCCATGCACGGGCTCCGTTGATGGTAAGGCCATTCCATTCGGGGCCGGATGGTGTGAGTATGGTTCCATCGATGATATAATCCTCTGTCGTGACCGCTGTGCCTATCAGGCGATTGTGCTCAAGGTCGGTAATATGCCAATCTCCTGACAGGGACAGTGACAGGCTTCCCGATCCGCTTATTCCCGAAACGGTGATATCATAAGCGGTATCGTCTCCCTCTATCTCCTTAACAGTCATTTCCCCTGTCTGTACGGTTCCGGTCGTTTGAACCGCAAAATCATGGGTATCCACCCATTCCACCGCCTTGCTAAAGGTGGCCCTGAAGGTGACGCTGTCATAGTTTCCCCTTTTGGCTACCGGGTCGTTGCGTAAAATACTCAGGAGCCTCGGGCTTACCGCATCGACCAGGATGCCGGAGGTTTCCAAGGGCCTGAACTTTATGGGGGCGTTTACATCTGTTCCGGTATATCGGATGCTTCCCCCGTTGAGCTTTACGGCATTCCCCAGCCTGATCCCATCGGTATCCCGGTCGCCCGCGACAATGGTATAAACAAAATTCAGCGTGTGGGTGCCTTCCTCATCCGTTTCAAAGGGTATAATGGCCCGCTTCTCCACACCGCCCACATTAATGGGGATATAGGGAAGTGTGCGTAGGGGGCCTTCGTCCCTTGGTCCCAGTGCTCTTACGCTATAGGGGTATGTTAAGCTAAAGGTGAGCCGATCCCCCTCTTTGTAATGGCCATCGTCCGGCACCTGTAGTTCGGCGGTCTGGCTACCATAGATCACATAGGCCTTTCCGGCATTGTTCCTGTTCGGGGGGTCGGCATAGGGCGCCCCGATGATCAGATCTGCCGTACCATCACCGTTGACATCGCCGGCACCGGACACGGCATAGCCACTTTCATTCTCCGTAGCTTCCCCGTTAATGACAAAGCCATTGAGGTTGTTGAGGCTGGCGAGACCGAGTCTTCCGGAGGCACGACTGGCGGTGCCATATATCAGGTAGCTCCTTCCGGCATTTGTTCCGCCCTCCGGATCGGCATAGGGCGCCCCGATGATCACATCGTCATAACCATCCCCGTTGAAATCGCCCGCACCGGCGGCGGAATAGCCGCTTTCATCGCGATACTCGTTTCTATCCCTTATAATCGTAAGACCGTTGGTGGCCGTGATATCGGCTAGTTTGAAGGTTGCGGAACGGCTGGCGGCACCGTATACCAGGTAACTGCTCCCCTCGGTCCGGGCCACAATGATCACATCATCATAGCCGTCGCCATTGACATCACCTGCACCGGAGACCGACCAACCGCACTGGTCGTTATAATCTTCCCCCCATATGCGAAAGCCGTCGGCACTGTTAAGTGCGGAGAGCTGGTAGATTCCGGTACGGGTCTGTTTCCCATATAGCACATAGCTTGCCCCGGCATCTTGCAGGTAATCTTTATTAGTCTCTTCCTTCTTAACCGCCGGATCGGAATACGGTGCCCCGATGATCACATCATCGTAACCATCGCCATTGACATCGCCCGCACCGGAGACCGACCAACCGATGAAATCATCTGCGCTTTCCCCGGCGATACCAAAGCCGTTGGTACCGAGATGTAAGAGGCTGATGTGCCAGTTATCCGAATACTGACCCCCGGAACGGTCACGTTTGCCATATACAACATAGCTCGCCCCGGCATTTGTAATGGTCTCTCTTTCCGACGATGTCGACGGTCCGTCATACGGATCATCATAGGGCGCCCCGATGATCACATCGTCATAACCATCACCGTTGACATCGCCCGCACCGGAGACGGAATAGCCACTTTCACTTTCCCTGGCATACCCGCTAATAAGAAGGCCATTGGTACCGTTGATCCCGGAAAGGTTAAAGGTCCCGGAAGAACGGCTGCGCTTGCCATATACCACATAGCTCCGCCCTGCATTGGGCCTGCGCTGATCCCGATCAAAATAACGTGCCCCGATGATCACATCGTCATAACCATCGCTGTTGACATCGCCCGCGCCGGAGACCGACCAACCGCTATGATCTCCCGAATTCTCCCCAATGATGGCAAAGCCGTTGGTACCGTTGAGTCCGGAGAGATTGAAACTTCCGGCAGAACGGTTGCGGCTGCCATATACCACATAGCTGATACCGGCATTTGTTTTGCCTCCCGGATCTGCATAGGGCGCCCCGATGATCATATCATCATAGCCATCACCGTTGACATCACCCGCATTGGAGACCGACCAACCAATGAATTCATCTGCCTCCTTACCTGTGATCTGCAGGCCATTGAAATCGGAGAGGTTACGGGTCTGGGCGTTCAGGCCGTTGGGGATCAGTAAGAAGGGTGCTATACTTATTAGGAGGTTGCGTAGTTTTTTTTTCATGGTGCTGTTGCTTTGGTCTGGGTTTTATCCGCTAACATGGTTGCGATGATCACTTTGTGGTTTTGCATCAAAAGTGTCTTTGATCAGGGACGTCCTGGGTGTTTTTGTCGCACTATTATCGATTGAATATTGAATCAGGTGACGGTTTTGGGGGATAAGTTCAGGATTAAATGAGCGGGTGCAAAACATGATGTAATAAGTGGGCGTATAGCGGAATAGGTGGGAATAATGGAGGGAAAAAAGGGGTTAGAAGGGGAGGTATTGGGAGCAATGGCCACAAAAAGAACCCGTCTACTTCTATATGCTTTTTTTGTCAGGGTTTAAAATTTCAAGCCCTTCCAAACATTCAAAATACCTACTATTAGGTATTTGTTCGCACACAAAAGACGGGTAGGTTTGACTCATCCCTAAAAAGTCCGCGATTATGAGAAAAACCATATTGATCCTATTGTGGCCCATTTTTTCAATAGGGCAATCCATTGGATTCATTGACATAGTGCACGAGAAAAAAAATGAACCGTTTATGGAGGTGAGCGCCAACAAGAATGGTGGGACCACAGTTTTCGACCGAACGTACCGCTCGCGTTGCGTGGGCACCTACGAGATTCGATGGACATTTTCGAAAGATCTAAGCCTGCTGCAACCCGGTGAGTCCTTTGATGTTACCCTGCAATGTGTGCGGTGCAGCACCCCTTGTGGTTATAAATGGGGCATCGCCGATATCATGGCTTCCAACAATGTACTGAAGATACCGGGCTATCCGGGCTACACCTATAATGGCAATATAGGCCTGGCGGGCAAATCCGGAAAAAGTTCCGGGGTTTTTGACTGGCAGCCGGCCCAACTTTCCAACACCTATACCTTTACCTATCAACCCAAAAAGTCGGCTCCACTTACGGCGATCGCGCTTACCATTGCAGGGCACCGTATCTACTATGTGTTTGGCGAAGGCACGAAACCTGTGTCCAACGGCATAAACTGCCATACACTTCTGGGACTGGGAAAACTGGTCAATAGTTTGGAACTGGGTGCCTACGAGGGATATCCCTGGGATTGGATGGACAAGACCATCGACTACGCGCTAAATCATATAAACGCCTCAAACTGTCTCAGCGATGCCTATTTAAAAGGATTAAAATCAAGAATGCAGGGGGCCGGCGATACCAATGCCTTCTATGCGGAAATACGGAGCTATTCCCAAAAACTGGAATCGGAGGTGGAATCTTCATGTTCGGCCTGCTCAAGCTGTCCCCAATAGGAAAGCCGACCCTATCCGTCCGCTGCGATCAAAAACCCTGTCCCGACCGAGGGCTTTGGCCAACTTGGACAGTTGAAGAAACAGCGGAAAGGGCAAATGGTATTCCTTGGATACCCAGGGCGGTTTTGTTTTGGAAGGGGTGGGGCGAGCTAATTGGGGGTAGGCTGTGTTAGGCAATGTATTTTTTTATCTTTTTCATGCAAAAGCCAAATTCAAAAGATTTGATGCGCTTCGTGAATGTACCCAAACCCCTACGATACCAAGTAGATTCCGACATTGTCGTCCCAATGGTTATCGGAATGGCAATCTTTTCGAATACTCCCGCCCCTTTCGGTTTGGCGCTGATACGCTATGTTTTATACCCTGTTGCCCCCAGTTTATAATTTGATATGCTTGGTCTTCATTTCACTTTTCACCTGATTTAAGGTTTGAACAATAAAGGCGGTTTCCTCCAAGTATTTATCCGTATCCGCATAGATCTTCTTAAGATCGTTCAAAGTAAGGTAATCTGGGTGATAGACCTCTGAAATGGTCGCGTATCGATAGCTTCTATTATTTTTTTCTATGTTAAACCCGTATGTGTAGATCGCTAATTTGGAAGGAGCAATATTTCCCATAAGTTGATATATCTCGGCATAATCGGTCGAAGGCAAAATCTCGCCGAAAAAAAAACTTTCCTTTTCAATTTTCCATTGGCCCTCTTTAAAAACACGCCCTATAGACTGGCCATCCATAATTTTCATATGCTCTTCCAAAAACATGCTGTCGATGGCCTCCGGATACTGGACAACCGCAAAGGTTCTTGTTATTTTCTTACCGTCTTGCAAGCTGTACAAATTGGAGATCCTTACTTTGGAATTTTCATCAAGGACTTTGATACCATAACTTCCAAACTCCATTTTAATTCTTTCGCTATTGAGTAATGTAGGCGATAAAATGAGATCGTGGGAACTTGAAGATGATTTTGAACGAGGGTTTTTGTCGGCACAACCATTAAGACCATAAAAAGCAGCTGCCCATAGAAAAAAAACAAGGATGTATCTTTTGTTCTTCATTTTTTCGAATTGCATATCATGATTTAGCTATGATTTCCTGGCAGAAAATCCGCAGGATTATTTCAACTGCAATGAATTATTACCATTGTTAGCTGCTGTATTTTTTAATTCCTATCCTTATTCGATAGATAATCAAAAGTCCAATGGAAAATGTAGTTATCAATGTGAATAGAATAAACGCAGTTATTGTTATCAGGCCAGTCTTCCATTCATTTTCAGGATTTAGTAGGGCGATTATCCCAAAAACAGTCCAAATTACAATATTAATTGAGCTGGAGTACTTGAATGAAGTTAAAAGTAATTTGTCCCCTTTGTGGATACTGTTTTTTGCTATTATAGCTCCAAGCCATAATGAAAGCACAAATGATATTGCAAGACCAGCAATAGCTTTACCAAACGAAACGAGCATTATGAACGTTAAAATTCCTTCACCAGAAAACATTGAAGGAAAAAATATCGTAGCTGCAATCATCCCGAGTCCAAGAGGTAATCCTATCAGGTATGAATTAAGCAAACTTATTTTCAATTCTCTATCCATATGAATTATTCAAAATGAGGCTATAACACATTGTGGAGCGTATCCACGGGCTTTTCCAAGAAATGGTGTTATCAATCAAATTGCACAAGCTTCAAACTAGTGTTTGCTTTCCGCCACGCTCATAGTCCAATCTTTTTGCCTGCTCGCCGACTGGATTTGATCTATTTTTCCTCCACAGGGCAAAATCCAATTCCAAAAACTACCGGGATGGTGGACCTTGAAAATACGTACAAGTCATTAAATTATTCACCCTTTTCCCTATTTCGTATAGCCTTGGTTGCCCAAAGGCTTTTCCTCCAGTAAATTATGGCCAGTCCTAAGATAATGAACGGAATACTTAAGATTTGTCCCATATTTATGGCCATCGAATCCTCAAACCCTACCTGGTTTTCCTTGAAAAATTCGATTATGAACCGAGCCGTAAAAAGTAAAACGAATAGGGTCCCCACCAAAAGTCCGTTTTTGTTTTCTATTTTTTTCGATTTATGGATAAGTACCAAAATTCCGAAAATCAGAAAGTAGGAAAGCGCTTCGTAAATCTGTGTGGGATGCCTTGGGATTAGGTCATCACGTTCAAAAACGAAGCCCCAATTTCCATTGGTTGGCTTTCCATAGATTTCCGAGTTCATTAGATTTCCTATCCTAATGAACGCCGCTGTAATGGCAGCCCCGATCGCGACCCTGTCCAGGACCCATAGAAGATTGGAACGGGTTTTTCTTGCGTAAACAAGTATCGCAACCATTGCCCCGATCGCTCCTCCGTGGCTTGCCAGTCCTTGAAATCCGGTAAATTCGAACGATGCCCCGACCTTTCGGATCGGCAAGATTATCTCAAGTGGATTTTGAAGGTAATATTGCGGCTCGTAGAAAAAACAATGCCCTAGTCTCATACCTAGAAAAGCCCCGACAAATATGTAGATGACCAGCTGGTCTAGATTTTCCAGAGGGATTTTTTCTTTTTGATAAATCCTTTTCACCACCAAGTAGCTCAAAACAAGTCCCAGTACCCAAAGGAAGCTATAGTACCGAATTGGAAAAGTATCCATGATCGTGAAAATTTCAGGATCGACATTCCAATTTACAATTCCGTCTTTCATGGGTCATGGTCTTTTCGGCCTGTGGGCACCGATATATGCGGCGGCAAGATACCATATTCCTGTTTTGCCAGCGCCACCGATCGGGGAGGTTTTTGATATTTTCAATGGTATCCGCCGCTGTTGGGGCGTCCATTTCCATTTTTTTGACAGACTCCTGCCGTTTCTCCTAAATTGCAATGGCCTTATCTTGATCATTTTTTTTGTTTTTATGGTCCATGAAAACGTAAAACTCTGCCCACTTCAACAAAAATGTATTTATTGAAACAAGTATACCGGTCACCAACTTATCAAATACTATGGGATTGTGCCCAATACTATGCGAACACCGAACGGCCCTCCGAGTACCAATGCAAAGCCTGCGGTACGGCCCTTAGCGAGAATAGGTTTCTCAGCCTCCCCAACAGGAGGCCATCCCAAATGGCCATAGGTAAGTGGCTTATAGCCAAAAAAAAATCCGACCTACCAGTGGTAGATCGGATTTTTCCAAGTGAGATCGTTTTTACTTTATTTTACCTTTTCCGCTATGGCCTTGAACGCTTCCGGATGGTTCATGGCCAGATCGGCCAGGACTTTTCGGTTCAATTCAATGCCATTGGCCTTTACCTTCCCCATAAACTGGGAATACGACATTCCGTGAAGCCGTGCCCCGGCATTGATACGGGTGATCCACAGACTGCGGAACGTCCTTTTCTTGTTCCTACGGTCGCGGTAGGCGTACAACATCGCTTTTTCGACCGCGTTCTTGGCGACCGTCCAAACATTTTTTCTTCTTCCAAAGTACCCTTTGGCCTGCTTCATCACCTTTTTTCTCCTGGCTCTCGAAGCAACTGCATTTACTGATCTTGGCATACTAGTTCATTTTTTGTAGTAGGCGTCCCGAATTCGTTCCGGGAACTTTTAGGGCCCAACTCCATGGTTAATAAATTACCTGTGGCACAATTATTTTAATCGTAATTGTTCCTTGATTCCGTTGACGTCCGATTGGTGTACCAATGTGGAGTGGGTCAACGCAAGCTTCCGCTTTTTCGATTTCTTGGTCAAGATATGACTCTTGAAAGCGTGCTTCCTTTTGATCTTACCAGAACCGGTAAGCTTAAAACGCTTCTTGGCACTGGATTTTGTTTTTTGTTTAGGCATTTTCTCCTATTTATATGAATCTCACTTTATATGCTGAAAAAGCCCCTAAAGGGCTTGGTCCAGTATGCGTTCGGGCGCCGGGCCAAAACCCGATGCGCTCCTTGTTATTTCTTCGTCTTGGGGGCGATGAACATGGTCATCCGCTTGCCTTCCAATCGGGGCATCTGTTCTACCTTGCCCCACTCCTCCAATTCGGAGGCCAATCGCAACAGCAATATCTCGCCCTGGTCCTTGTACACGATCGATCGTCCCTTGAAAAACACATAGGCCTTTAGCTTTGCCCCATCCTTAAGGAACTTTTCGGCGTGCTTTTTCTTGAACTCATAATCGTGGTCGTCCGTATTCGGACCGAACCGTATTTCCTTGACCACCACTTTCGAAGCTTTGGCCTTCAAGACCTTTTCCCGCTTCTTCTGCTCGTAAAGGAACTTTTTGTAATCGATGATCTTGCACACAGGTGGATCCGCCTTCGGTGAAATCTCCACCAGATCCAATCCTGCTTCTTCGGCCTTGTCGAGAGCCGCCCGAATGGGATAAATACCCACTTCAACATTATCGCCCACCAACCTTATTTGCGGGGCCAAAATTTTCTCATTGATTTTGTGGGGGTTTTTATTTTCCCTTCGGGGTTGGGGCCTAAATCTTTTACGTATTGCTATGATTCCTGCTTTTTGGTTAAACTTTAATTTTCTCTTAAAACGACTTTAAGGTACTATTTATTTCGGTATTCACCAAGTCCTTGAAATCGTCCAATCGAATCGATCCCAAATCTTCCCCACCGTGCCTGCGCACGGATATGGTTTCATTGGCCTCCTCATTTTCCCCTACGATCAGCATAAACGGAATTTTGTTCATTTCTGCCTCCCGTATTTTTTTGCCAACAGTCTCGTTCCTGTTGTCAATGAGGGCGCGAATTTCGTTATTTTCTAAGGAATTTAAAACTTTTTCGGCATATTTTTCATGTTTCTCACTGACCGATAGGATTATGGCCTGCTCCGGAATCAGCCATAAGGGGAAATTTCCTCCCGTATGCTCCAGCAACAGGGCAATGAACCGCTCCATACTTCCAAAGGGCGCCCGGTGTATCATTACCGGTCGGTGCATCTCGTTGTCACTGCCCTTATAGGTCAGGTCGAAACGCTCCGGCAAATTGTAATCCACCTGTATGGTGCCCAATTGCCACTTCCTCCCCAGGGCATCCCTCACCATAAAATCCAGTTTCGGCCCGTAAAAGGCAGCCTCCCCGCTTTCGATAACAAAATCCAGCCCCTTTTCCGTGGCCGCGTTGATGATGGCCTGCTCGGCCTTTTCCCAATTCTCGACCGAACCGATGTATTTTTCCGGGGAATCCATATCCCGTACCGACACCTGGGCGGTAAAGTTCTCAAAGCCCAGCGACCCCAGTACATAGAGCGATAGGTCTATGACGTCCTTGAATTCCTGGTCCAATTGGTCCGTCGTACAGAAAATATGGGCATCGTCCTGGGTAAAGCCCCGGACCCGGGTCAGTCCGTGCAGTTCCCCACTTTGCTCGTAGCGGTAGACCGTACCGAACTCGGCATAGCGTTTGGGAAGTTCCCTGTAGCTAAAGGGCCGGTGCTTGAAAATTTCACAATGGTGCGGGCAGTTCATCGGTTTCAATAAAAACTCCTCGTCCTCCTTGGGGGTGCGGATGGGCTGAAAGCTGTCCTCCCCGTATTTGGCGTAGTGGCCCGAGGTCACATAAAGCTCTTTCTGCCCAATGTGCGGGCTGATCACCATTTCATAGCCTGCCTTTTTCTGGGCCTTTTTAAGGAACTGTTCCAGGCGCTCCCGTAGTGCGGCCCCTTTGGGAAGCCATAGGGGCAGGCCCTGGCCCACCTTTTGCGAAAAGGTAAAAAGTTCCAGTTCGCGGCCCAATTTTCTATGGTCCCGCTTTTTGGCCTCTTCCAAAAGTTCCAGGTATTCTGTGAGCTCCTTTTGCTTGGGAAACGAAATGCCGTACACCCGGGTCAGCATTTTGTTGTTCTCGTCGCCCTTGTAATAGGCCCCGGCCACGTTCAGGATCTTTACCGCCTTTACGATACCGGTGTTCGGAATATGTCCCCCACGGCACAGGTCGGTGAAGGTGGAATGGTCGCAGAAGGTGATCTCACCGTCTTCCAGGTTTTCAATGAGCGCTACCTTATAGTCGTTTTTGTCCATATAATAGGACAGCGCCTCGGCCTTGCTTACCTCCCGCATCTTAAAGTCGTGCTTGCCCCGTGCGATTTCCAGCATTTTGGTCTCTATGGCCTTGAAGTCCTTATCGGAGATGCTTTCCTCCCCCAGGTCCACATCGTAATAGAACCCATTGTCAATGGCGGGCCCCACCCAAAGCTTTACGTTGGGGTAAAGTTCCTCCAGGGCCTGGGCCAGGATATGGGCCGACGAATGCCAGAACGCTTTTTTGCCCTCGGGATCTCGCCAGGTATAGAGTACCAGGGAACCATCTTCCGATAGGGGAGTGGTCGATTCCACGATGCTGTTGTTGAATTTGGCCGAAATCACATTTCGCGCGAACCCCTCGCTGATGCCCTTGGCCACATCCATGGGCGTACTGCCGCTTTGGTGCTCTTTTATTGTCCCGTCGGGTAGTGTAATCTTGATCATGCCCTTGTTTTAGCAATAAGTTTGCAAAGATAACATCTAGTATCCATGCCTACAATATATATAAGTACAATAATGGAAGTGTTTTTTGGCGTTCCCCCTTCACCGCTGGTAAAGCGGTTTCGGGGGGCGGGCTTTCCACTATATCCCTCGTTGCCCTCGGGGATGCCGTTGCAATCCCTAACGCAGGGCCGTTTTTTGAATGTAATCCTTGCCCAGGCGAACAAAATGGATTATATTTAATGCCCTTTTGAAAAAAAGAGGAAAGCTAATAAGCTAGCCAGTAAGGGGTTGGATTGGAGTGGAAAAATTATTTTGAAAAAGATTTGAAATAATATTTTTATTTAAAAAAACCCTCTTATATTTGCACCCGCTTTGGGGGACGATGGGAGATGGTTTGTTGAACGGGCGTTTTTTTTGTGAGTTCATTGGAATATTGTGAAGACAACATTTAAACGGCACCGCGGATGATTCCGCGGTGCGGTTCCCCCCCTTGTGCGTATGCGCTCGGGGGGCGGACAGGAATTGAACCGAGAGACGGGGCCGGGAGGGTTTTTTAGCGT
>CANMFO010000003.1 GCA_947497245.1 uncultured Flavobacteriaceae bacterium
GCCGCCCCCGCAAACCCGACGTTCACCACAACACCGACAGCATGCTACTCGGGCGCCAACGACGGGTCCATACAGGTGGACGTCACCTCAGGGAACGGCGACTACCAGTTCAGCATCAACGGAGGGCCGTGGATCCTGCCGACCCCCACAACCGCGACCTCGCACACCTTCGCGAACCTCGCAAACGGCAACTATACCATTGACGTAAGGGACGCATTCGGGTGCGCGGGCGTGCAACAGAACGTAACAATCCAACCGCAACTGACCGCCATCGTCGATGTGGTGGATGTCAGCTCTTGCGCCGACGGTAGCATTACCGTAACGGCCTCAGGGGGAGACGGAGCCTATCAATATGCCTTTGTCCCTACTACAACGAGTCCAACCGGATTATTTGGTGCCGGCAATACTTTCGCCGTAACCGCAGGAAACGACGGAACCTATGACGTATACGTGCGGGACAATTCCGCAGCTTCGCCCTATTGCGAATACATGGAGACAGTTACCGTAAATCCCGCAACGCCCCTGGCCTTCACGGCAACACCTACGGACCCGGAATGCCATGACGGCGTGGGATCCATAGCGGTAAATGTGACCGCAGGGGACAACCCCTACACGATCCAGATTATTGATTTGGACAATGGCGGGGCTTCCGATCAGACCGACACCAACGTGGTAACGGCTACGACCACCTATTACAACTTGGCCCCGGGCAACTATACCATCAATGTGACCGATGCCAATGGTTGTACCGTGACCGATACGCCCATCAATATTGCCAACCCCGATGAACTGACTGGCGATGTTATCGGCGTGCTGCCCGCTTCCTGTACTAGTGTCGACCCCAATGACTATGGTTTTCAGTTCATCAGCTACCCGACCACCTTGGGGACCATTGAGTTCAGTGCCGATGGAGGGGCAACCTGGACCGGGGACAACAGTACTCCGGGAACATCCGATATTCTGACAGGATACCTTTCCGGTACAAGCGTTTTCCCGTCCATGCGAACAGTGGACGGCTTTGGCAACACTATTTGCCAGACCGATCTACCCAGGTTTATAATTCCATATCCTTTGGATGATCTGGACATTACCATCTCAGCCATTATTGTAAGTTGCAATGACCTTCAGGTTACTGTACAGGGAGATCAAGGCACAGCTCCTTATGAATACGCCTATACCGACAACCCTGCAACCTTTAATCCCGGGACGGCGACATGGACCGCCCCAACAGCCGGAAGTCATATCTTCACAGGCCTGATTCCAGGAAGGACCTATGTTTTTTATGTAAGGGATTTTAACGGGTGCGTGCGTCAAAGTTATGTCAATGTCAATAACATTGTAGTCCAACCAATTGAGATAGCGGTGGCGTATGAACCTTCTTGTTCTGGGGCAAATGATGCCGAAATAACCTTTACCCTAACCGATACCGATGGTTCTTTTGAATCACTGATCCGTTGGGAATTGTTCAACGCCACCACGGGTGCCTCAGTACTTACTAGTGGAGGAACTATTGCCTACAATCCTGTTCCCTCACAAGATATCGTAATAAATAGTCTGTCACCTGCGGAATATTATATTGTGGTCACTGAAGTGGACGGAGGTGGAGTGGATACCTGCGTTGGAGGGAGTGAAAATGTGCAGGTCGAGGAACTTGACCCGATTACAGCCACATTGAGCAAGCTGAGCGATATCAGCTGTAACGCCCCTGGATTGATCTTAATTGACAACATCAATGGCGGCGGTGGCACCTTTACGTATACCGTAACCGGGCCCGCGCCATTCACAACGATTACGGGAACCCCTGACAATCCCGTGGAAATACCTGCCAACTCTCCCGCCGGAAACTATAATGTGACCATTACGGACCAGTTCGGCTGTTTCACCGATTTGGGGCCGATCAACCTGGGCCTTTCACCGAATCCCACAATAGATTCCATGGTGGTCGACAATTGTGCGTCCCCAACCTCCTTGACCATCACTGCGACAAGCGGGGCGGCCCAAATACTATACTCCATAGATGGAGGGACCAACTATGTGGACAATGGCGGCGTGTTCGCCAACATCGCTCCCGGAACCTACGCGGTAGCCATTATCGATAGCAATGGTTGTACCGATACCGATACCGTAGATGTATTCCCCGTATTGGAGGCCAATGTGAGCCTGACCAAATTAATGGATTGTACGGTAACGCCGGATGCGGAAATCACAATTGATATAACCTTTGGTTCCGGCAATTACGACTATGAAATCACAAATGGCCTGGGCCCAGTTGTCGCAAGGACGGCGCTGCCAAGCGATCCCTTTGTTTTCAGTACCTCTGTGGCCGAAAACTATACCATCACCATTTATGACAATGACACCTCGGCACCAGAGTGTAACCGGGTATTCCCGATTACCGTTCCTGCTGCCGCAACTCCAGCCCTTTCGGTGGATTCTTTTACGGATGTAAGCTGCAACGGTGCGGATGACGGAACCATTTCCGTAAGTGTGGTGGACAATGGTACCGGACCCTATACCTTTGAGATCATTTCAGGGCCTGGAAGCGGTGCCGCATTCCCGATCGCGCCCACTTCCAATACCGCCACAACGGCCACTTTTACCGCATTGGAAGCTTTGGCGGCCCCTGGAATAACCTATACCATAAGGGCTACCGCAGCCAACGGATGTACTACAGATCAAACCCAGGTAATCCTTCAACCCGATGCCATTGCGAACGTCAATGCAACGGTGGTGGAATTTGGTTGTACCTCCGGAAACAATCCGGACAATGCCACGATCACCATCGACGATGCGGCCATTACCGGTGGAAGCACCACCTATGTCACCTATGAATTCATCAACGACCAGGGCACGGTCGCAACGGCCGATGATGTTGTCGTACAGTCCGGCCCCAACACCGTTTATACTGAAACCGATACGGCCGGTGGCACTTACATCATCAATGTTTATGATGATAACGGTTGTATTGGGACCACAACCGCGGCCATTGCGGAGTTTGTGGAAATCACCAATCCTATCGTATCGATTACCCAAGATATAAGCTGCGCCCCAGGAAACGATGCCGAAGTGGCCATCGGGATTACGCTTAACCCCCTGACCGGAACACCGAACCTCGTGTATTCCCTTGTGGGCACCGATAATGCGTACAGTGTGTTGAACCAGGCCTCCAATGCGTTTACCGCCTTGGGTATCGGAAACTATTTGGCCACGGTTACCAATACCGATACCGGTTGCTTTGTGGAAACTACGTTTGAAATAGAGGATCCGAACAACTTTGAGATAACCACTACAACTGTCGATGTTGTGTGTTTTGGGGACGATGGTACGGTAAGCTTTACCATCAACGACCCTATCAATCCGTATGCTGGTGGATTCACCTGGCAAATCTATAACTCCCAAGGAACCGCGACGCTTGCAGATGATGTGCTGATCGTGGGTGCCAACGGCGTTTCCGTCAATGTTGGTCCTACCGTTCCCTTTGCCATCGGAGCGGGCGAATACCGGGTGGACATTGTACAAGACACCGATCCATCCTGTACGAACACGGCCTTCTTTGCCATTGCCGGACCAAGCGCCGCAATTAGTGCAAATACAGAGGTCACCGAAGTGACCTGCGCCGGGAACGACGGGGTCATCGAAATAACAGATGCCTTGGGTGGATGGGGCGGCCATACCTATTTTGTCGATTTGGCCTCGAACCCCGCGCCCACTTTCCCGGGAAGCTATCAGGCTTCTCCTGTGTTTGCCGGTCTGGCCGGAGGGGCAACTCCGGGAACGGATTACCAGGTTTGGGTAGCCGATCAAAACGGTTGCGAGGTGCGCTTGACCGATGTAACACTTGTTGATCCTACCGCCATATCCGCATCGCTCCAGATCAACCAGGCGAACTGTGTTAACTTTGGAGGGGAAATTGAGGTAATCGGCGTTACCGGAGGACAAGGAAGCAACTACACCTATCAATTGATAAAGAATGGTGGCGCAATCGGTGCACCCCAGAACACCAGGGTGTTCTCCGGACTCGATGCGGGAAGCTACCAGGTGGAAATCACAGATCAGTGGACCTGTACCTTTACCACAGCGGCAACCTTGCTTTACGAACCCATAGTGCCATTGGCCACCGTAGTAAAAACCATTGACTGTACGGGAACCCCAGGCGGGGAAATCACCATTACCCAAACCGGTGGTTCCGGAAACTTTGACTACAGCGTACTATATCCCGATGCTGTTACCACCACGGCCAATACAACAGGGGTCTTTACCGGACTGACCCAGGTCGGGGACTACGAATTCACCATCACGGACCAGGCTGTAGGACATGCGTGCAGTGTAACCGTTATACAAACACTTGCGCCGGCCGTACAACCCACGGTCATCATCGATGCCTTTACGGATGTTAGCTGCAACGGTGCCAATGATGGAACAATCAACGTGAGCGTTGTGGACAATGGGGTTGGGCCTTATACTTTTGAGATCGTCTCAGGGCCGGGGAGCGGTGCCGCTTTCCCGATAGCTCCGACTTCCAATACCGCCACAACGGCGACCTTTACCGCATTGGAAGGCCTTGCTGCTCCGGGAATTACCTATACCATACGGGTTACGGCCTCTAATGGATGTACCGATGACGAAACCCAGGTAATTGCGCAGCCAGATGTAATCGCAAACGTAAATGCTGCCGTGGTCGAATTTGGTTGTACCGCTGGAAACAATCCGGACAATGCCACCATCACGATCGACGATGCCAGTATAACGGGGGGAAGCGGTACCTATGTCATCTATGAGTTCATCAATGACCAAGGCACCGTCGCAACGGGCGATGATGTTGTTGTACAGTCCGGCCCGAACACGGTATACACCGAAACCGATATGGCCGGTGGCACCTACATCATCAATGTTTATGACGACAATGCATGTGTGGGAAGCACCACGGCTACCATACTTCCATTCGACGAATTGTTGACCGCCTCCGCGGCAATCACAAGCGCCATTAGCTGCAACCCTGGAAGCGATGGGGAGATTACCCTTACGGTTACCTCAACGAACAGTGATGCCACCCGGTTCGAATACAGCATTGACAATGGGGCCACCTACCAGGCTTCCAACGTATTTGCCGGATTGGGAATAGGCCCCCACAACTTCCTGATAAGACATATCGACACCGGTTGTACCATTCCCACCTCGGAAATCATTTTAGACCCGAATACCTTTACCATTGACGTTGTCAAACTAAGCGATGTCATTTGTTTTGGAACCACCACCGGGGAGGTAACCTTTGAATTGATCGATGCTACCTATGCGGGAGGTTTTGACTGGGAAATTTTCGATACCAATGGTACCCCTGCAAATCTTGCGGATGATATCTCGGTAACCAACGGAACAGAAGCAACCAATGGCCCAACGGCCGGAGTCAACTTGCCTGCAGGAAATTACTACGTGTCCGTATCCCAGACCAACAATCCCATGTGCGTCAACACGGAAGCGTTTACCATTAACGGTCCATCCGCGGCAATTACGGCGAATACGCAAATAGAACCGATCAGCTGTATTGGCAATGACGGGGTCATAGAAATCATCGATGTCCTAGGAGGATGGGGCGGATATGCCTACTATGTGGGTACTGCGGCACCGACCGGCCCTGGAGACTATGTGGCCGGCCCGAGGTTCGAAAACCTTGCCGTAGGCACCTATGAAGCATGGGTAATCGATAGTGCCGGCTGTCAGCAAATGGTCCAAAACGGTATGGCCTTGGCCGATCCGGTGGCCATTACTGCAAGCCTGCAGATCAATCAGGAGAACTGTACCAATTTACAGGGTGAAATCGAGGTCGTGGGCACCACTGGAGGACAAAACGGCAACTACACCTATCAGCTCATCAAAGATGGTGCTGCCTTTGGAGCTCCACAAACCGCTACCGTATTCCCAGGTCTGGGTGCCGGAAGCTATGAGGTGCGGATAAGCGACCAATGGGCCTGCGCCACAACCATTGGACCCGAAGTACTGTACGAAGAAATGACACTGACGGCAACCGTTGTCAAAGAAAAAGACTGTACCGCAACCCCAAATGGGGAGGTTACCATAACCGTAAGTGGAGGTTCCGCGAACCTGGAATACACGGTTACCTATCCGGACGGTGTGACCACGGTTACCAACAATACGGGAATATTTACGGGACTCACCCCTGCGGGAATATTCACTTTTGAGGTGACGGATCTGGACACCACCAATCCTGTTTGCTCAAAGTCCATTACCCAAGAGCTCCTAGATCCTACACCGGTCACTTTTGACCCACATACGATCGTCGATGTTTCCTGCAATGGGCTTAGTGATGGAAGCATTACCGTAAACCTTGCCACCGTTGCGGCCGGGGTGAACGACAACCCGATCTATACCTATAATCTGTACGATGCTGCAGGAACGACCCTATTGGCCGGTCCACAGGCGGACCCCACCTTCAGCGGTCTGGCCGCGGCCTTTTACCAGGTCGAAGCGGTTTCCGGGCTGAGCTGTTCGTTACGGGAGACCGTTGAAGTGGTCGAACCGACCGCCCTGGTTGTCAGCGCAAGTGCCACTGCATTTGCCTGTGCGGCGGATAATACGGTAAATGTATCCGTACTTACCGTTGCCATTCCAACCACGGGTACCGCCCCATATTTGTACAGTATTGACAATGTGAATTTCCAAAGTGCAAATACCTTTGACATCATCGATAACGGCGCCGTCCAAAACCTGACGGCATACGTAACCGATGCCAATGGTTGCCAAGCGACCGATAACGTGGTCATTCAACCTCTGAACACCTTCACGGTAGCGGTTGCCCAAAACACGGCCATCTCCTGCGCCGGCCCTGAACAGGTGCTCATTACGGTGACGGATGACGGTAATCCGGCAAATGCTTATTCCTATGAGCTCCTGCCCGTAGGAAACCCGAATGGCGTCCAAACGGGAATACCAACGAACGTTACGGCAACCTACGACCTTTCTGCCGTTGGCAGCTATACATTCCGCATAACGGACACCGCTACGGGCTGCTATGTGGATACGGCACCTTACGATATTGCTCCTTTCGACCTTATCGATGTCGTGGCCACCGCTACGGCCCCGGTAATTTGTTTTGGGGATACCAATGGCGCCCTTGAAATCAACGTCAGCGGTTATACCGGGGCATATGACTTCGAGGTGTTTACCCAGGCTGGGGTCAGTGTGCAAGCTGGTACGGGGAACACAACGACCAATCCGCTGAGCATTCCAGGATTGGTGGGAGGCAATTACTATGTAAGGGTCACCGAAACAGCGGCACCATTGTGTTCGGAAGATTCCAACATGGTCACCATCGTTTCCCCGGACATGCCATTGGTCGAGGTGACCACCGCGGTCGCACCCGTCACCTGTACCAATGATCAGGGAGAGGTTTTGGTCGATCCTTCCGGAGGTTATGCACCCTATGATATTGTACTGACCAATACGACCACCGGGATAGCCTCTCCGGTAGCGAACGATGTTCTTAGCTTTACCTTTACCGGATTGTCCGCAGGCGATTACACCGTGTCCGTGACCGATGCCGGTGGATGTCCAGTAACGACGAACTATCCCGCCCTGTTGGTGGCCGCGACCCCAATTGTAGCCAATGCAACGCCCTTGAACACCATGTTGGCGTGCTATGGGGACACCAACGCCACGGTATCCGCGGTGGTCACCGGTGGTGGAAGCGGTACTTATCAGTATCAGTTAAATCGTTACGACCTTACGGGAACCGTAATAGATGTGACTTCTGGAGCCCAGCTAAGCCCAGACTTTAACAATCTAGGGGCCGGTATTTACAGCATTACGGTTTCAGATGGTTGGGATTGTGATGTGGAAACCAATCTAGTGACCATTTTGGACCCTACGGAGGTAAATGCCTCCCTGATCAGAACAAGTCCATTGACCTGTGCGACCCAGGCAGAATTGATATTGACGGCCACCGGAGGTACCGGGCCCTATAGCTATAGCTCTGATGGGTTGACCTTCTTCCCCATGGCGGGAGGAAACACCCATACCTTTAACGTTCCCGCGGGATCGTATAGGTACTATGTCCAGGATTCCTTTAACTGTACTTCCATTTTGTCCAATGAGATCACGGAGGACCCCATAGATCCTTTGACCCTGGATCTTGATACCAGTGCCGCTTTCATCAATTGTAATGGAGAAAGTACGGCAATCATATATGCCGATGCCGATGGGGGTCTTGGTAATTACAGGTATGAACTGTACAGCGATTACAATGGAACGGCCCTCAATCCGGCCGACCTTTTGGTAGGTCCCCAAACCATCGGAGACTTTACCGGACTCGCCGCGGGTACCTATTGGGTAAATGTTACGAGCGAGGATTGTACGGCGGCACCCCAAAGGGTGGATATTGGCGAGCCAACTCCCCTGACCTATACCGATTTAGTAACCGATGTGAATTGTAACGGCGCCGCGGATGGTACCATTACAGTGGAGCTTTCGGGAGGGGCCGGAGGATATCAGTATGCCATATCACCCAACCTAAACCAGTTTGATGATGAAAATACCTTTACCGATCTGGCCGGAAGTCCCACGGGAATCACCTACACGGTAATCGCCCAAGACCAGAACGGTTGCTTCGTCGAATTGGAGTACACCATTTTCGAACCGGAGGTACTGCAGGCTACCGCCACCTCTACCCCTGAGATCTGTATTGGCGACGAAGATGGCACCATTTCGGTAAATATCACCGGTGGAACCGCGCCCTACAGGACCAGTCTTAACGACAATACCAACTTTGTCCAAGACCGGGTAGATTTCACCAATTTGGCCGCCGCGACCTACTTTGTCTTTGTCAGGGACGCCAATGACTGTGAGTTCATCGTGCCCATAGCGGTTGATCCAGGGGTGAACTTAAACGCCACCGTCGAGCCCGTATACGAATGTACCGGTGACAGTCCGACCAATTATGTGAACATTACCTTGGAGGACGACACGGTTCTGGGCGATGTAATGTATGCCCTGGATTCTACAAATCCAGCGGATATGCAATTGAATCCCGACTTTAGGAATACGGCCCCCGGACCGCACTATATCGCAATAGCCTCTACTTCAAGTGGTTGCTTGAAAACATACGATTTCGAAATTGAGGCCTTTGAGCCATTGACCTTGGTATTGGAGCAAAACAACCTGAATGAAATCACTGCGGTCGCAGAGGGAGGTAAGCCGGGGTACACCTTCTATTTTGGTGATGTGAACAATGGCGACGACAATACCTACTATATCAACAGAACCGACACCTATGTCGTAACGGTCGTGGACGAAAACGGTTGTGAAGCCGTAGCGAGCATCTTTATGGAGTTCATTGATATTGAAATACCGAACTTCTTCACCCCTGATGGGGATGGGGAAAATGATTTCTGGAGACCAAAGAACCAGGAAGCCTTCCCACAGATACTAACCATCATTTTTGATCGTTATGGTAGGGAGGTATACAGAATGGGTCTTAACGATGCCGGATGGAGCGGTATCTATAACAACAAAGAGCTTCCAACCGGCGATTACTGGTACGTTATAAAGCTCCGTGGTGAAAATGATGACCGAGAGTTTGTTGGACACTTTACGCTATATCGATAAATCTTAACCTACTTGACCATGCGCAATACATTATTCATCTTAGTCCTTTTTCTCGGCGCATTGCTGGGCAGGGGGCAGGAGTTGAACTCTCCCCAGCTGACCCAATATCTGGCCGACAACCCTTTTGTGTTGTCTCCAGTATACGCGGGGATCGGGGATCATGTAAAAATCAGGTTGAACGGCCTCAGTCAATGGGTGGGAATAAAAGACGCCCCACAGACCCAATCTTTGGCCGCCGATATGCGCATCGGCGAACAATCTGGGATCGGTCTATTCCTGTACAACGACAGCAATGGCTATACCAAGCAACAGGGGGCACGTCTTTCCTTTGCCCACCACTTGGTACTGGACCGGTACGATGATGAGTTCCTTTCCTTGGGGCTTTCCTATAACTTCAACCAGTTTCGAATCGATATCGACGAGTTCAACATGATCGATTTTCCGGATAACGGAGTGGTCAATAACCGGCAGACCGGAAATCACAATTTTGATGTGGGGGCCATGTATCGCTACGGGAAATTCTACTTTAGCGCCAACGCTTCGAACTTGTTGAACAAAGATCCCAGGGACCTCACCTTCGACATTGACGAGCCCAACGAGCTTCGAAATTACTATGTCTATACCGGATACCGTTACCGAAAGAACAAAAACAGCGATTTGGAGATCGAGCCTTCCCTACTTTTCAAAATCTTTGAGAGCGATGGTCGGTCCGAAACGGACCTCAACCTGAAGTTTCGATGGTACGATTTTGATGATTACTACTACGCTGGGGTGAACTATCGTTTTTTGAACGACCAAATTGGCGATCCCCTTTTCATAGCTCCCTTTGTTGGTCTTAAAAAAAGTAATTTCTACTTTGGATATTCCTACCAGATCATACTAAACGAAATCTTGGGCTACAGCACCGGTACCCACGTTGTTACCATTGGTATGGACCTGTTCCAAGGCCTGAGCAATTGCCGTTGTACCTATTGATCGTTTCCTGACGGTCCTTTGTTCGGGCAGTGCGGCCCTCCCCGTTCGCAATGGGGGATTTCAAAACCATTGTTCCATTTTCTCGACCAATTCGATTAAGTTTGCAAAAACTGTATGGCGTTTTGGGAAAAATAAAGGTTGAGAATATAAGGGTATACGCACATCACGGCTGTTTATCGCAGGAAACCGTTATTGGAAGTGATTACCGGGTAGATGTCACGGTCCGTGCAGCGCTTTCCAAACCGGCCAGCACCGACGATCTTGCGGATACCGTGGACTATGTGCACATTGCCCATATCGTAACAGAGGAAATGAAGGTGCCCTCCAAGCTTTTGGAGCATGTTGCGCAACGCATTGTCCGACGTGTCCTCAGGGAAATGGAAATGGTCGACAAAGTTAAAATATCGGTGGGTAAAATCAATCCGCCAATTGGCGGCGATGTGGAAATGGTAACCATCGTGCTTTCCGAGAAAAGAATCGACTAGTATATTCGTTATTGGTTATGTCCATTTCCCAAATTGTAGTATCTTTGGCCCGCTAAAAGGCATCGTGGCCGAGTGGCTAGGCAAGGCTCTGCAAAAGCTTGTACAGCGGTTCGAATCCGCTCGATGCCTCATGAAAAACCTCCATTGATTGGAGGTTTTTTAGTTTCCCGGGCAATCTGTCACTCCCTTATTTTTTCTATTTGTTCAATTCCCTTTTCTATGTTGAACTTGTCCTTGGGCAAAAAACCCTTGGTGACCAATACCAGGCCACAGATGACCAAGAGTATCCCCAGGCCCTTCTTTACCAGACGTATTCTTTCCTGGGTCAATTTTTGCTTCAGTTGCTTGGCCAGGAGTATCTTGAAAATATCGGTAATAAAATAGGCCAATACCATGGTGGAAAAGAAAATGACAATGCGCTGGGGGTCATTGTCGAGGCTGGGGCCCACCACAATGATGATCCCCAACCAAAACACCAAAACACCAATATTGATGAAATTGAGCAAAAAACCCTTAATGAAAAGGCCCAAATAGCTTCTGCTGGCACTAATTCTAGGGTGGTCGCCCGTTATCTGCTTTTTCACGTCCTTCTTAACAAAGGTGGTGATACCGTAAACCAACAATATCACCCCGCCAAAAACATAAAGTCCCGGCTGGTTGCTCAAATTTTCCAATAATTGAAAGCTACTGAAATAAGCGGCGGTAATAAAAATAACATCGGCCAATATAACACCGAGATTAAAGGAAATGGCCGCTCGAAAACCTTTGATGGCGCTGGTTTCCAGCAACACAAAAAAAACAGGGCCGATCATAAAGCTCAAGAAAAAGCCAAGGGGTATCGCTGCCTGAATGTCTTCCCACATCTTGGATCGTTGGGTTTGGGGGTTATTGTATTGTTTGTTTCGGCGTTTGTCCCCGCTTTGGACGAAGCATCACATTCGGGTCACCTTTCCTCCGAAAACGGTTTTTTCATCCATTTTTGCCGGATCTCCATAGACCAATACCTCCCCGCCTGCCTTTACCGTCGCTTTTACATAATCGGTTGCAAAAATCTCCGCCCTAGATCCCGCGTTGACGTTCACCGTGGTAAATTTGGTCTTTAAATCCTTTCCTTCATAGACTCCGCCGGTGTTAATGGCGATATCCTGTAGATCCGATGTCCCGGATGTCTCTACCAAACCACCGGTAACCGTTTTGATCAACAACTGTTCCACTTCGGCATTGATGACCAGCTCTCCACCCTCCTGGGCCTTGAGTTCCAAAACATCTTGTTTGATCGTTTCCCGGGAAGTGATCCGGGCATCTTCATTTACATCAATGATAACCACTTTTTCCGTATAATGGAGATCAACAAAGGTCCGATATCCGCTAAATATTTTATCGAGCTTCATACGGAGCTTCAATACGCCCCCATTGTTCACAACGGCCACCCTATCTGTATTGGCACCGGTAATCACCGCCCTGTTCACGTCCGATTTAATCAAATTGACAGATAATCCATCAAAAGCCTTTACTTCGGTGAACCCATCAAGGTCTTTGGTTATTTTTCCCTCCTGTGCTATCGAAAAATCAATTCCGATCAGCAGCACCATTAGAAATAGTATTTTTTGTATCATGTTGGTTCTTAAGTAGGTTCTACTTAATTAAACAAATTTCATTCCAAAAAACTGTCTATTCGTGCTTTCCTATCAATGCGAAATCCAAATGGCGTTTTATGAGGTCCGTACTTTTTACCATGACCACGACCTCATCTCCCAAAGTATAGGTTTTTTTGGTACGTTCGCCCACAATGGCGTACTGCTTTTCATCAAAGATATAATAATCCCCCTTTATATCACGTATGCGCACCATTCCCTCACATTTGTTCTCAATGATCTCGACATACATGCCCCATTCGGTAACACCGGAAATAACCCCTACAAATTCCTGGTCCTGATGGTCCTGCATGAACTTTATCTGCATGTATTTTATGGAATCGCGTTCGGCGTTCGCGGCCAAATGCTCCATATCCGATGAATGTTTGCATTTTTGCTCATATACCTCGGCCCTGGGGGAATTTCCACCATCCAGATAATGCTGCAACAGACGGTGCACCATTACATCCGGGTACCTGCGTATCGGTGAGGTAAAATGGCTGTAATAGTCGAACGCAAGTCCGTAATGACCGATATTATCGGTCGTATAAATGGCTTTTGACATACTTCGTATCGCCAATGTATCGACCAGATTCTGTTCCTTTTTCCCCTTAACATCCTCCAAGAGCTTATTTAGGGAAGCGCTGATCGACTTTTTGTCCTTAAAGTCCAACCTGTGCCCAAAGCGGGAAACAATCCCGTTAAGGGCCTGTAATTTATCCTCATCGGGGTCGTCGTGGATCCTATAGACAAAAGTTTTCTTTGGTTTTTGCTTTCCAATGAACTCGGCCACCTTTTTATTGGCCAGCAACATAAATTCCTCTATCAACTTATTGGCGTCCTTGGATTCCTTAAAATACACCCCTTCAGGTTCATTTTTGTCGTTCAGGTCAAAGCGTACCTCAATGGAATCGAACGAAATGGCACCCTGCCCCATTCGTTTTTCCCGCATGACCTTGGCCAATCTGTCCATGGTCAGTGTCGCTTCCACTACCTCATTTGAAACGGAATATTCCGTTTCGCGAATGGAAATTTCCGCGGGAATGTGACCCTTTTTGTTTTCAATGATATGCTGTGCTTCCTCGTATGCAAAACGCTCGTTGGAATCGATGACGGTTCGGCCGAACCATTGATTTTTCACCACTGCCCGATCGTCCAGTTCAAAAATGGCCGAAAAAGTATATTTTTCCTCATTCGGTCTTAGGGAGCAGGCGTTGTTCGACAAGACCTCCGGGAGCATGGGCACCACGCGGTCCACCAGATACACCGAAGTGGCCCGATTGTAGGCCTCATCGTCCAAAACGGTATCAGGCTGCAGATAATGTGAAACATCCGCAATATGTACCCCCACTTCGTAATTTCCATTTTCGAGCACTTCAAAAGACAGGGCGTCATCAAAATCCTTGGCATCCTTGGGATCTATTGTAAAGGTCAGCACATCCCGCATATCCCTACGCTTGCCAATTTCTTCCGCCTTTACTTCCGTATCCAGGGTATTTGCGTATTGTTCCACTTCTATGGGAAATTCGTGGGGAAGACCGTATTCGGCCAAAATAGAATGGATCTCGGTATTGAGTTCCCCGGGCTTGCCCAGAATCTGGATTACACTGCCCACGGGCGAATCGGTATGATCGGGCCATTCCGAAATCTCCACGATAACCTTATCGCCATCGGCGGCATCACCTATTTTCTCTTTTGGGACAAAAATATCGGTATACATTCTAAAATCGGTCGGGCGCACAAAGGCAAAGGTCTTCTGCATATCCACTATGCCCACAAAACTGTTCTTATTCCGCTCCAGGACCCTTGTAATTTCGCCCTCTAGCTTCTTCCCCCTGCGCCGGGGGTAGATATACACTTCAACAGTATCTTTGTGAAAGGCCCTTTTAAGTTTGTTGAAGGGGACAAAAATGTCATCTTCCATACCTTCCACAACAATGTACGCGTTGCCGCGCCCTGTAACGTCAACCGTTCCCGTATGATAGGTTTTGGTGGATGCCGTCGCTCTATAATTGCCCCTACTTTCCTCTAAAATGCGTTTCTTTTCTTTCAACTCGACCAACCTTTTGATCAGTTGGTTCCGATCATGGGCATCGGTCACCCCAATTTTCGCTGCTATTTGTTTATAGTTAAAGGATTTTTTTGGTTCCTTTTCCAAGACTGTAAATATGCCTTTTGTAATTTCGTTTTTTCTATGGCCTTTTGTTTTCCTCTTTTTCTTCGACATTAAGTTTTAATTTGTGTGCAAAATTACGAATTATAAAACTGACCTTCGATTCACACATTTCTTCCATTGATGAAAATTGTTATCAACATACGGTAGATATTTATTTATTTTATTTTTTTAATAATTTCAAAAATGGTGTTTATGATGGTATGTTGATACTTGGGATAATTAAATGAACCAAAACTTGCTTTGAACGGAATGTAAAACTTATCGACAAAATTTACAGTGGTATGGGAACTGTGAATGAGGGCCTTATCCTTTTTATCAAGATAAGTTGATAAGCTGTTTCAACATATATTATTTGATAAGTTAAGCGCAGATCAATGTTAACTACAACTTGTTTTGGTCTCATATCTTCCCATCAAGTTCTCAGAAGTAAATTATTGGGTTTAGGGATAGTTTTGTAAAGCATCTTTCCAGCGAAAAATCAAAACCAAGAAGTAAGTTTTTATAGGATATTTATGAACAAGGTATTCTATGGAATCACCGGGCTAATTAACAATTTATTTTTGGGAAATGTGGATTTCTGTGGCGGACCCGCTACTTTTTGTGGTGAAAGCATAACTATTTGTATTTTTACATGGAAAAACACTTCAAAGCACCATTATGAAAATAGCAATAGGTAACGATCACGCGGGAACAGAATACAAGCTTGCGATCATTGGACTGCTAAAATCTAAGGGAATTGAGATAATCAATTACGGTACCGATGGCAGTGATAGTGTGGACTATCCCGACTTTGTCCACCCGGTTGCCCAGGACGTGGAAGATGGAAAAGTAACGTATGGAATAATTATCTGCGGTAGCGGAAACGGCGCGTCAATGACCGCCAACAAACATCAGAAAGTACGTTGTGCCCTATGCTGGACCAAGGAAATCGTTGCCCTCGGAAGGGAACACAACGATGCGAACATACTAAGTCTACCGGCAAGGTTTATCGCCCTAGCACAGGCTTTGGAAATGGTCCAGACCTTTCTGGATACCCAATTTGCGGGAGGCCGGCATGAACGACGGATAGAAAAGATACCCTGCGCATAGCTCCTGTCGAAACAGGAATGCAGAATACAGCCCTATTTGCCCCAGGATGATGGAAATACAAGCCAAAAGATTTCAGGAACTTTCTTTGGATGAGTTGTACCAACTGTTACAGCTCCGAAACGAGGTATTTGTGGTGGAACAGGATTGTGTGTATCAAGATCTCGATGGAAAGGACCAAAAAGCACTCCATGTTTTTGGAAAAAAAAACGGACAGATAGTGGCCTACACCAGAATTTTTGCCCCAGGGGACTATTTCAAAGAAGCGAGTATTGGACGTGTGGTGGTGAAAGGAACCGAAAGAAAGTACGGTTATGGTATGGATATAATGAAAGCATCCGTGGCAATGGTCCAGGAGCACTTTAAAGAGAACACGATTCATTTATCGGCACAGGTCTATCTCAAGAAATTTTACAACACTTTGGGCTTTGAACAAGTGGGAGAGGGGTACCTGGAGGATGGGATCCCCCACATCGGGATGTTGAAAACGTAAGTTTCCTACACTTATATCTTGATCGGGTTTTTGTTGCTCAAGTTGATATCTTCCAACATGGTGTCGGTAAACTTGTAATGGCCCTTGGTGGTGATGATGCGAAAGTAATGCGAATTCATGCGGCTCATGGTGTCCAAAAACAGCCATTTCGATTTTAGAAGTCTGGGCTTGTCCGATTTCAGGCTGATTTCAAAGAAATACTTTTTCCCATTTTTAAAGGCTACAATATCAGGTGTGATTCGGGTGTGGTTCCCCTTTCTAACATATGATTTAGGTGTTTCGTACCCCTCCATATCGGCTTTGATGTCCTCAAAACCTGTGGACACCAGGTGATGGATCGATTTCTCCAAAAAATCCGTGTTTTCTTCTTTTTCCACTGCTAGCATACCTTACAAGGTAACACAAATTTCGTGAAATACGAATTTTTACGCCTGATTAACAAGAAGTTAAAACCCGTTTTAAGAAAATCGTTGCAAAAAAGGGAAATCGCTGTTCCGGTCCAACTTTCTAGGAACACTTGTAGCGACAACCGTTAAAAAACCAGGGTTTCTGAGGTGGGTTGGCAGAAAGTCGATGAAAACCAGCGAACCGACCCACCGGTTGGTGTCGGCAGGTGGCAATGATCGTGATGTTGTACGAAATACCCTTTAATAAAAGGGGTTTATCGATAAACGGTACAACTTTTTATACGGGGTCGGCAAAAACGGCCTTTTGCCGACCCCATGGTCTGTTTGGGACGGGTTTCCATTATGGAAACCGTAGGATAAAGGGCTCCTGGTCGATCAATTTGTTGCGGAAGCGTCGATTTTTTTGAACAGGGATGCCCCAATTTTTTCCACAACACCGACAACAAGGGCATTTCCCATAAAGAAAGCACGTTTGGCATCACTTATTCCCGCTAGTTGGGTGTGGTCGTCGGGAAACATGTTCAGGCGTTCCAGTTCCACTGGGGTCAATCTTCGAAGGCCTCGGGCAGTCTGTACGACATGTTTAAACCGGGAAGGCGATTTACCGCCCTCTCCGGTAATAATTGTACGAGAGGCATTGTCCAGTGCATCGGGAAATACCATGCCACCCTCCCCATATTGATATTCAAAACCGTTTTTGGCCCTTCGAATTTCCTTTTTGGCACCTTTTAAGTACTTCCACTTTTCAAAATCCTCTTCCGGAATAAAAAACCCATCGGTTACCGTCCCATTCTGAAGAATGTCGCCCAAAACGGTCTTTTTACCAGTATAGTTCGGAATGGTTTTGTTCGTATGGACCGTTCCGTTCAAAAAAACACCGCTGTTTTCGAAAGGAGAATGTTTCTTTTCGGTGTTGAAGTGCTTCGAGACCTCAACCAAAGGCCCTTCGATTTCAAAAGATTGTATTTCCTTCTGTGGAGGTTGTACGGGAAAAGCTTCCGGCAAGGTTCCGAACCGATGTATCCAATTGGATTTATCCATTTTTTCGAGTGTACGATAAATAGGTGTCGAGCGGTGATAGCCCACCAAAAAGATACGCCTGCGACGTTGCGGCATGCCATATTCGGCAGCGTTGATTACTTGCCACTCTATGGCATAGCCCAATTCTTGAAGGCTTTTGAGGATGATTGCAAAATCCCGTCCGCGCTGTGATACCGGGGACTTGAGCAATCGGTCCACATTTTCGAGAAAGAGATATTTTGGGGGCTGCTTCTTTTCTGAAAGAATCCTGTGGATGGACCACCACAAAACGCCTTTTTTACCAATTAGCCCCATAGCATTTTGAAGTGCGGTGGCAACGGAATAATCCTGACATGGAAACCCGCCTACGAGAAGATCGGCATCCGGGATTTCCGTAGTGGGAACTTTGGAGATGTCCCTATTGCTGTGGTTTTCTTTCCCAAAACGCGCTTCGTATACCATGGAGGCGTGCTGGGTCTTGGTAGCGGGCTCCCACTGGTTGCTCCAGAGTACTTCAAAATGGCGGGTATTTTCCAAACCGAGGCGGAAACCGCCGACTCCCGCGAAAAGTTCAATTACCTTGAGTTTTTTCATCTGTGATCAAAATTACATAATTTCACTTAGGAATAGGAACTGAAAAAACCAATGAGCGCATGAATACTAAATGGGAAAAACCCACCATCATCTGGATCGCATTGCTTCTTACCCTTACGGGCTGTATTGTTGAAAAGGAGGAGAAAAACCCACTTGAATCGCAGATTACGGCGATAAGAACGGCCTTTGCCCCTGATAAAAGGGTCGCGCTTTTTAATGTTGCCGCTTCAAAGAAGGGGAAAACCTATGTGCTGAGGGGAGAAAGCGATTTGCCAGAAGCGGTCGCGGCGCTTAGGGAACAATTGTCGGCAAAGGGAATCGATTTTGCGGACAGCGTGCAGCTCCTTCCAGCTGCCGGTCTTGGGGGCAGGACCAAGGGGGTCATTAAAATTTCGGTGGCCAACCTGCGCAGTAAGCCAGCCCATTCCTCGGAATTGGCCACCCAGGCCACCCTGGGAACTCCGGTTAAAGTGCTTAAGAAGGAAAATGGTTGGTACTATATACAAACGCCGGACAGGTATTTGTCCTGGGTGGACGCAGGGGGGGTGGAGTTGATGGATGTCGCTACGGCCTCGGCATGGAGGGAAACAGAAAAAATAATCTTTACCAGTACTTATGGGCAGTCGTACGCCCGACCGGATGGAGATGCCCAAACCGTTTCCGACTTGGTTGCGGGCAATATCCTTGAAGTTTTGGGGGAGGAAGGCTCCTTTTTTAGGGTTCGGTATCCCGATGGCAGACAAGCCTATGTTTCCATGGAGGATTCCGAATCGTACCACAATTGGCTCGAAGCCCTGGACCCCACGGGGGAAAGTCTGGTCTCCACCTCAAAAACCCTGATGGGCCTGCCTTACCTCTGGGGCGGCACCTCTCCCAAAGGAGTGGATTGCAGTGGCTTTACAAAGACCGTTTTTTTCCTGAACGGCATGGTCATTCCAAGAGACGCCTCCCAACAGGTGCATACCGGAAAACCGATAGACTCCGTACAAAACTTTGAAAGCCTCGAACGGGGCGATCTGCTCTTCTTCGGAAGAAAGGCCACAGATTCCACTAGGGAAAAGGTGGTCCATGTGGGCATGTGGATCGGAAACAACGAGTTCATCCACTCCTCCGGTCAGGTACGCATCAGCAGTATGGATCGGGAAGCGGAGAATTTCGACGCGTTCAACCGAAACCGGTATTTGCGTAGTAAAAGATTGTTAAAGGAAGACGATGCGGGACTCATTCATCTGGCTCGGACCCCGCTTTTTAAGGATTAGGACGATTTGAGGACTTTCCAAAGATCAAATCCAAATGCCCCTCGTCCGGTTTGCGTTGGCCGCTCAATAGGCTGACCACCGTATAGGTCAGCATGGAAAGTAGGAACGCGGGAATCACTTCGTGAATATCGTTTAAGGCGTAGAATTCGAAACGGAAGGCGAAACGCCATAGCACGTTCACGGCCATTCCCACGATCATGGAGGCCATGGCCCCAAGATCGGTTCCCCATTTAAGATACAACCCACCAAAAATGGCAGGGAAGAAACTGGCAGCGAACACCGCCCCGGCAAATGCGGTAAGTTCTACAATGCCGGCCATGGGATAGAGGGTCAGGACAAAAACGATGGCACAGTACATGGCCATGAACCATTTGGTCCTCGGTATGATCTTGGCTTCGGGCATCGGTTTGGCCACATGCCAAATGTCCTTGACAAAAGCGGTACCGACAATAATGATCACCGAGGCCAAGGAGGACATTCCGGCCGCAAAGAGTCCGGCCACGCAAATTCCGCTTACCAGTTTGTTATCGAACTTATCGAGCATAAACCCGATGACCTCGTCGGTATGGGCAATAAGATACGTGGCTTCATCCGCGTTGGCCATACCGTGTACCAAAGCACCCAGGCCCATCACGCACACAAGGGAAATTCCCAAAAAAATGGGGGTCCAGATCATGGCGAACCGCATGCTTTTGGCATTGTCGATGGAATAAAACCGGATCAAGTTCTTGGGTTCGGAGATCTGTTTCATGCCAATGGACAGCCCAATGCCCAGAATATAGAGAAAGGAAACCAATTCTCCAAAGGTCACTAGTCCCGATTTGATGGGTTCCCCCGATGGGGTCAGGTGGTCCGTATTGCTTATGGAATCCATTAGATTATCTATACCGCCCACGTACAAAAAGGGAATGGCAAGCATTAAAATGGCAACACCGAACATAATGATACCCTGTACCGCATCGGTCCAAAGCACACTGTACATCCCGCCCCAGATGGTGTATGCGCATGTAATGCCAATAATGGCAAATGCTCCGTAGGCATAGGGAATGTCTAGGACCGAGGTCAGAACATGGGCACACCCCTTGGCAATTCCCACCATATACCACAAGGTGGCGAACAAAATAATGACCGCCGAAAGTACGCGAATGCTTTTGGCCAGATTGCTCTTGTACCTCAAGTGAAAATAATCGGGAATGGTAAATGATTTCAAGCGTGCGGTCTGGAAACGCATTTTGGGACCCAGCAATTGCCATGAAATAATGCAGAACACCGTCCAGATCAGACCCATCCACGCCCAGGACAGGCCATACTGAAATGATTTCCCGGCCTGCCCGATGTAGGTGTTGGTGCTGGCCGAAGTTGAAAAAAATGCGAGGGAGATGACCCATCCCGGGATTTCCCTTTTGGCGAGATAGTATCCCTCCACCCCCTGCGATGCTCTCTTTTTGAAATACCATCCGATGAACAGGCATCCCCCAACATATATTGCCGTAAGGATCAGTGTCACATAATGTTCACCGAAATACGCCATCAAAGCTCTGGACCGTTTTCACCGGCGTCCACGGTAATCTTACGTTTTAGGACCAGTAGCGCATTGATGACCACCAACAAAATCATGCCTATGTAGGGAAAGAGGGTTAAAAAATCCATATGTTTTTTTTATGGTTCCGAGAACATTTTTTTCAACTCGTTCTTGGTGACCTTGCCCAGTACATTTCTGGGAAGGGACCTGCGAACGATATAATTCCTTGGAATTTTGTAGGCCGGCAATTGTTCCCTCAACCAGTTGGAAACCCTTGCCGTGTCAATTCCTTCCTTTTCCGATACGATGCAGGCGGAGACCACCTCCCCCCATTCCTCATCGGGAAGCCCCACCACGGCACAATCTTCGACCACCTCATGTCTCCGTAGTATATCCTCTATCTCCAAAGCGGAGATCTTGTATCCGCCCGACTTTATGATATCCACGCTATCCCGTCCCAGAATTTTGTAATACCCCTTGTTCAGAACGGCGATATCACCTGTAATAAACCACCCGTCTTTGGTGAACGCCTTTTGGGTAGCGGTCTCCATTTGCCAATATTCCTTAAAGACACTGGGCCCCTTGACCTGTATTTCCCCGGTTTCGTTTTCTCCTACCGGGTCGTTTTCGCCATTTACCAAACGCATTTCCACTCCGGGCAAGGGGAAGCCCACATGGCCCGGCCTGCGTTCTCCCCAATAGGGGTTGGAAAGTCCCATTCCAATTTCGGTCATGCCATAGCGCTCCAAGAGGGTCTGTCCCGAGATATCACGCCATTTTTCCAAAACGGTAACCGGAAGTGCCGCGGAGCCCGAAACCATCAACCTCAGTTTGGAGGCAGCTCCGGACAGGCTCTTTTGTTCGTTTTGCGAAAGGTTTTCCCAGAAGGAAACGAGTTTAAAATAGATGGTCGGTACTGCCATAAACAGGGTCAACCGTCCCGATTCGATAGTTTTCCAAACCGCCCCTGCATCGAACTTGGGCAGGAACTCACAGCAAGCCCCGCTCCAAAGGGCACAGCCCATGACGTTGATAATGCCATGCACATGGTGAAGGGGCAGGATATTGAGGATATGGTCCTTTGGCCCCCATTCCCAGGCTTTTACCAAAGTAGTGATCTGCGCTTCAATATTGGCGTGAGTGGAGACCACGCCTTTGGGCTTGTTCGTGGTTCCGCTCGTATACAGGATCATGGCCCTTCGTTCCGGGGCAATATCCGGTAAGGCATGGGTGTTTTCGTCCAAAACCGACTCCAGGGAGGTTATGGTGATCCCCATCTCCTGTTCCAACGGCATTAGAAAATCGATATAATCGGAATGGACGATGACCCTATCGGCCTGGGTGTCCTCCAAAACGTATTGGATCGAAGGCAGGGGGTGCAGTACACACAACGGTACGGCGATACCACCGGCTGCCCATATGCCCCATTGGACCGCCGCATACCCAAAAGAAGGGGGGATCAAAAATGGAATTCTTGCCTCCCCCAGGTCCGCGGCCCCGTCCAAAAGATTGGCCGCTACGTTTTTGGAAGTCTTCAAAAGCCGGCGATAGGTATAGCCATCTCCCTGGGAAATCAGTGCGGTCCGGTCGTTGAAGGAAGCGGCTCTTCCCAGAAGGGCTATCATGTGTCAAAGATAGAGGTTACAATTCCACGGTCTTTCCCGTTTTAAAGGACTCATCGGCAGCCAATACGATCCGAAGGCTGTTCACCGCATCGTTGAGGTGATCGGTCAGATCCATATTTTCCGTAATGGCTTTCAGGAAATACTGCTGTTCCAACAGGCAGAGCCCGTCGTGGTCGGGTTCATCCGATGTGTCGATGATTTCATCGGGTTTGGTAAAGTGCCCGTTTTGATCGATGGTTCCGTGGTGCAATTTCAGGGCCCCTGTTTTGGAGTGGCCGTCCACATCATCGGAACCACCCTTGGCCTCATCAACGATAGAGACACAACCTTTGGGTCCGATCACATCCTTGACAAAAAAAGCGGTCTCGCTCATCATCGGCCCCCATCCCGCTTCGTACCACCCCACGGAACCATCTTTGAACCGGACCTGCAACTGGCCATAATTGTACATCTGGGAGTCGATTTCGTCCGAAAGGCGGGCGCCAATGGCGCTTACGCTCACAGGTACCGATTTTGTCATCAAACACATGATATCCACATAGTGCACCCCACAGTCCACGATGGGCGACATGGAATTCATCAATTGCTTATGGGTGTACCATTGCTCCCCGGAACTTTGTTGGTTGAGGTTCATGCGCATCACCAAGGGTTTGCCCAGGCCCTGGGCAACTTCCACAAACTTCGCCCAGGCGGGGTGCACCCTCAGGATGTACCCGACCACCATTTTCTTCTTCTTTGCAATGGCCAGTTCCACTAGGCTTTGGGCGTCCTCAACCGTAAGGGCCAAGGGCTTTTCGACAAATACATGGGCATCGGCCTCCAGGCAGGACCTGATGTATGCCGAATGCGTATCTGGATAGGTGTTGATGGAAACCGCATCTGGCCGTGTGGCCGCTAGGGCACTTTCAAAATCCCCAAAAGTGGGGTAACCCCCCAATTCCTTTGATAGTTTTTCCCTACTTTCCGGCTTTCGGCTGACCAGACCAACCAGTTCAAACCCCTCCAACTGATGATAGGCCCTTGCATGGCTTGTTCCCATATTGCCACAGCCCACCACCAAAATCCTTATTTTGTCCATCGTCTTTTTTTTGATATTATATTTGCTATATCACCATCGAAAATTAATCAATGCAAATGAAACAAGCAATGAATACGGCCTTCAAGTTTGGCAAAATAATCTTTGTGCTGTTGGGAACGGGATTGTTTTTGGGAAATGGGGGCAGGGCAGACACCCGGGCAAATGGACAGACAACTAGGCCGAACATCGTTTTTTTGATTGCGGACGACTGGTCGTATCCACATGCGGGCATCTATGGAGATCCGACGGTCCGAACCCCTACCTTCGATGGCCTTGCCCAAATGGGGGCCCTGTTCCAAAATGCCTATTGTGCGGCACCCTCCTGCGCCCCTTCCAGGGCAAGTATTCTTACGAGCCGCTATCCCCACCAATTGGAAAGTGCCGGCAATCTGTGGTCCGTGATCCCCGATGCGTTTCCCAATTGGGTCACCCTTTTGGAAGCTTCGGGATATCACACCGGAAAGAGCAGAAAGGGCTGGGGCCCCGGGGATTTTGAGGCGGGAGGGTACAGCCATAACCCTGCAGGAAAGGACTACCTAGATTTTGTTGCTTTTTTGAAGGCGGGAAAGGCCGGACAACCCTTTGCCTATTGGTTTGGGAGCCAGGACCCCCACCGCACATATGAGACCAATTCGGGCGTGAAGACGGGGATGGACCCCGCCAGCGTTCGGGTACCCGGGTTTTTACCCGACTTTTCCTGTGTACGGAATGATATCATGGACTATTATTTCGAAGTGGAGCGGTTTGACCGGGAATCGGGAACGATTTTGGCCACCCTGCAGAAAGAAGGGCTTTTGGAAAACACCATCGTTGTGATGACCAGTGATAACGGGATGCCCTTTCCACGGGCAAAGGCAAATTTATATGACTACGGGACGCGAATGCCTTTGGCCATCTATTGGAAGGGCCGGATCGAGGGCGGCCAGGTAATCGCCGATTTTATGAATTTTGTGGATTTTGGGCCTACCTTTCTCGAAGCGGCCGGCTTGAAAATCCCAGAGGCCTTTCAAGGGCATAGCCTGTTGGAGATCTTTTCCGGGAAGGACGGGAAAACATGGGACCGGAACAGGGTTTTCTTGGAGCGCGAACGGCACGCCAATGTTAGGAAGGGAGATTTAAGCTATCCTGCCAGGGCCATACGCACCAAGGACTTTTTGTACATTAGGAACTTTGAACCGGACCGTTGGCCCGGAGGAGATCCTGAAACACATCAATCGGTAGGCCAGTATGGCGATGTGGATAATTCCATTTCCAAATTCCTGATTTTGAAAATGGAGGGCAGCCCTTCGGATAAGGATTATTTTGATCTGGCGTTTGGCAAACGGCCAGCGGAAGAACTGTATGTTTTGGCAACAGACCCCTACAATCTTAAAAATGAAGCCAAAAACCCAACGTTCGGCGAAACCTTGAATATCCTAAGGAACGACCTATCGAAATGGATGGAGGAAGAAAACGACCTTAGGGCCACCCAACCCCGCACCGATTATTGGGACAAAGTGCTTTACACCCCGGACTACCAGTTCAAAAACTACGATTTGGATGCGAAGTTGGACCGCTATCGCATGCTCAAAAAAGCGGGCGGGAAGCTTACGGAAGTTCCCTGCAAGCTGTAAAAAGACATTTTTTATTCCAAAGCAAAAGCGATTATCCGATTTCCTTTTTCCGTTCCAAGCTTCTCCCCTCCGCAGGCAATGGCAATATATTGGGTACCATCGACCTCGTACATCGCGGGAGTGGCAAAGGCCGCTGCGGGAAGTTTGTATTCCCAAAGGACTTTTCCAGTATGCTTGTCAAATACCCGGAAATATCCGTCACGTGTCGCGCCAATGAAGAGCAACCCGTTTTCGGTGACCACAGCACCTCCATAATTTTCCGTGCCGGTTCCGGTCACCCCCTGCTCCAAAAGCTCAGGGGTCTCTCCGAAGGGAACGGACCAAATATACTTACCGGTATTTAAATTAATGGCATGTAGGGTCCCCCAAGGCGGCGAAATGGCCGGTAACCCCCGGTTGTCCAAAAATTTATTGTAACCCTTGTGGATAAAGGGTACCGGACTACCGGCCTTTTTTTCATTGCCTTCGATCATGCTGTGCTGTATTTCTTCATCGAACAAGAATTGGATGAGTGCCTCTTGTTCTTCTTTTGGCATCTCGGGAAACCCGGTCATCATGCCCTTGCCTTGGGCAATAATAGTGGACACCTCCTTTTTTTCCTTTCTCAAGCGGAGGTCCACCAAGGAGGGAAACCCACTGGTTTCGACGCCTTTTCTGTCTTCTTGGTGACAGCTGGCGCAGTATTTGTTGTAAATGCCCTGCCCTGGAGGCAAGCCGGGGTCGTCCTCCTCCGCAAGCCCCATGAGCAGCATGCGAGGCATTTCATTGCTGTTTACATATAGGATGCCATCCTCGGGATCTGTAGATGCCCCGCCCCATTCGGCGGCGCCGTCATAACCCGGCAATAAGATGGTCGGCTCAAGTGCGGGGGGAGCGTAGATTCTTTTATCGGAATCCCTAAAAATTTGCAGAAGCTCTTCCCGATTTTCCGCAAACGGACTAATGTCGTCCTCGGTCAATTCTGTGGACTGTCGGGCGAAAGGCTTCGGTTTAACGGGAAAGGGCTGTGTCGGCCAGGTTTCTTCACCTTCCAATGTGGATGGGGGCACGGGCACCTCCTCAATATCGAACAAGGGTAGCCCGGTCATACGGTCAAACACATAAACATAGCCCTGTTTGGTAACTTGGGCGACGGCAGGAATCTTTCTGCCCTCCCTTTCGACCATGAGCAGGTTTGGGGGAGCGGGAGGGTCCCTGTCCCAAATATCATGATGGGTAAACTGAAAGTGCCAAAGGCGTTTGCCCGTGTTGGCGTCCAATGCCACCAGGCAATTGGAATAGAGGTTGCTGCCCTTTCTCAATCCGCCGTAGAAGTCCGGTGCCGCCGACCCTGTGGGCACATATATGATTCCCGCATCTTCATCTACCGCCATCCCGGCCCAATTATTGGCCGCACCGACGACCGGACTTTTCCGAATCGCGTTGTCTCCCCAAGTTTCCGAGCCTTCTTCACCCGAAGCGGGAATGGTATGAAAGACCCATTCCACCGCACCGGTGATTACATTGAAAGCCATAATATCCCCGGGAGGGGCCCCGGCACCTTCCGACAGCCGCAGGGGCATTACTATTAGATCTTTATAGACCGTACCGGGTGTATTGGAAATAACAAACCCGCTTTTTGCCGATTCCGCAAGCCCGGAGCGTAGGTCCACCCTTCCCTGGTTTCCGAAAGTCGGTATTGGTTTACCCGTTAGTGCATCCAGGGCATAAAGGTCAGGGCCTCTGGTACAAAGAATGCGTTTGTCGTCGCCCTTTTCCCAATAGGAAACTCCACGACTGGTCGAATGCCATACTTTGATTGAATCTCCGAATTGCCAAATTTCCCGGCCGGTCGCGGCATGAAGGGCAACTACCCGAAGTGCCGCCGTAACGCCATAGAGTATGCTGTCCGCTACGATTGGGTTCATTTGCATTTGCCCCCAATCCGCAGCTTCATAAGACCACGCAACCTTTAGGTCCTTGACATTTTCGGGGGTTATTTGGGAAAGTGTGGAATAATGGCTCCTTCCGGGGTCGCCGAGATAGGACGACCATGTAGTATATTTCTTGTTGGGAGAACCAGATTCCCCGGGCGAGCACCCTACCAAAAGAAAACAAAGCAATAGGCATGTGGATATGGCCGCACATGAATTTTTCGAAAACATAGTTCGTGTTTGGATGGTTTCCTTAAAAATAGGGAAAAACGTGGCAATCATCACAATCAGCATTTGGTCCTTTCCAAAAAACGGTTAAGTGCGCTCCCTTTGGTGATGGGTCCCATGGGTCTCGATAAATCGACTCCAAAGGGAAAACTCAAAAATATTTCTTTAAGATCGAGGACACGGAGCTATAGTACGATTTTCCAAAAAGATTCAAATGAACCAACAAATAGTAAAGTTGGTAAAGATCCGTTCGAGCACTCTCACCGCCTACTTCCGGAAAGCGTTCAGCGTAGGCACCATAAAAATCCGGGCCGAAACCACCAAAAAGCCGAGTCATGGCAATATCCACTTCATGATGGCCAAAATAGACTGCCGGATCGATCAAATAGGGAGTACCATTTTTTGAAATTAGGTAGTTTCCGCTCCATAGGTCACCGTGCAACAAACTGGGTTTGGTTTCCGGGAAAAGGTTCTGGCAGGTCTTGAGGAGTGCCGTTTCCGATGGGATTTCTGGGGAACGGAGTAACATGCGGTCCTTAGCCAGCATGAATTGGGGTAGAAGGCGCTCCTTCGAATAGAACACATTCCAATCGGTATATTTTTGATTGGATTGGGGAAGGCTTCCAATGAAATTATCCGTGTTCCAGCCGTAACTACCTGCACCATATGCTAGGTGCAGGGCCCCTAACTGCCGTCCAAAAAGCGCCATGTCCATGGAGGTGGCATCTCCAGGCTCAATATATTCCATCAGCATAAAGGCTCCGAAGTCGGACTCTTCACACAACAGTACCTGGGGCACGGCTATGGTGTTCGTTTTGGAAATGGCCTCCAGACCTTCTTTTTCCGCAACAAAAAAAGCATGGGCGGAGGAATCCTGGTTCACCTTGCAAAAGAAGCGCCCGGACCCGGTTTCCAAAAGAAAGGCCTGGGAAATATCACCTCCGGACAAGCGGCTGGCAGCCTTAATAGGGGCACCTAGCCGAAACCCGATGTGGTCTATAAGATACTTTTCCATGAAACGTCTTTGGATGGAATTGTTAATGGATAAAGATTTGGAACGGGACATATGGGTTAGGGCGCTACAATGCGGGTCGCGAAATCGCAATGGCGACAGTTGTTCCCAATTATAGAAACCAAGATATAAAAAATGTCGTCTTTTTCAGCTTTTTTAGAGGTACAGGAAATCTAAATATATTTAAGTACATTGTAGGTGTTGAAATTCAAATCCATGGATTCCCACTAACCAAAGAACAACCACTTTAAAAACCAATCATGTCACAATTTGCATCAAACGTATCGAAACGCCTTTTTTCACTGGATGTTTTTCGAGGGCTTACCATGTTCCTCCTTGTTGCCGAAGCAGCGGGATTTCACCATAGTTTTTCGGAATTGGCCGAAGGCACCATCTTCTCGGGCCTTGCGGAGCAGCTTCACCACCACCCTTGGAACGGACTTCGATTTTGGGATTTGATCCAGCCCTTTTTCATGTTCATAGTGGGTGTGGCCATGCCCTTTTCGCTGCGCAAAAGGTTGGCCACCGGTAGCCGAAGCGATGTGACCAAACATATTTTAAGAAGGTGCTTTTTGCTGTTTGCCTTTGGGGTATTGCTCCATTGCGTGTACAGCCATGCCCTGGTCTGGGAGCTTTGGAACGTACTGGTCCAACTGGCGTTTACCATACTTATCGCCTATGCCGTTATGAGCATGCCCCATAAAACACAAATCGGCATTTCCATAGGCCTATTGGTATTGACAGAAATCCTGTATCGCGCGTACAATCCGGGAGACCCCTACAACCAGGGCCAAAGCTTTGGCTCCTGGACCGATATGCTTGTGATGGGCAAGATCAATGGGGGGCACTGGGTTTTTGTCAATTTCATTCCTACCGCGGCGCACACCATTTGGGGTGTCATCTGTGGACAGGTATTGCTGTCGCATAGCTCCAATAAGGAAAAATTAAGGCTCTTTCTGGTTTGGGGCGTAGCAATCTTGGTGTTGGGTTTTGCCCTGGACCTATTGAACATCACCCCGATCATAAAGCGAATAGCCACCACTTCTTTTACCTTGGCTTCCGGAGGGTTTGCCATTCTTGCGCTGGCACTGTTCTATTGGGCCATTGATGTAAGGGACAACCACAAAAAATGGCTCAAGATCTTCTCGGTGGTCGGTACCAATTCCATATTCATTTATCTTCTGGCCGAGACCGTAGGCGTGCAATGGTTCCGCGATTTTGGAAAGATTTGGACGGAGGGGCTGTTGCTTCCACTGGGGATATCGGAAAAGGTGCTACATGTGATCACCTCTCTTTTGGTACTGTTCATATTCTGGTATATTACCTATTTCTTGGATAAAAAGAAGGTATATTTCAAGATATGATCACCGTCATTGACCTTTGACGATAAAAACGGTCCGGCGCATAGTTTTTTGGCAGAAGTAAAGGAACCGACCCAACGGTCGGTAATGATTCAATGTGATGTATGGAAATCCTGGGGAACGGAGGGTATGGGGATATTAAAAACCGACGTACCGCCTTTTCATGGCCGCCCCATCGACGAAAGGCCCCGTTACCGACCGTTGGGCCGGTTTATCGGACCACCACTGCAGTTCCAATACCAGTGAATTGGGCATTTGTTTTCCGTGTGCCGCTGTCAAAGTCCTCCGATCATAGGGAATTATGGAAAATTCCCCGTACCGTGCCATGGTCCGGAAAGGTATTGGGTTTCCGGACCATTGCAATTCTCTCAAAGAATAATTTTGACATTCGAAGTCTGGAAAATTGGCAAAACTTGTGTAATATTAGGTGACCGTAGATTTAAAGATGATGCCCATGGCTTGGAAAATATCCCGATTGCTTTGCTTGGTTACTCTGGTTTCCCTTTCCACCCGGTGCGCTTCCCAAAAGGCGACATCGCCCGATGCCGGTTGGGAAGAGCTGTTCAATGGAAAGGACCTGAACGGCTGGACGGCCAAAATACAGCACTATGAAGTTGGAGACAACCATGGAGATACCTTTAGAGTAGAAGATGGTATCATCAAAGTGCGCTACGACCAATATGAGGGTGGTTTTAACGACCGTTTCGGCCATTTGTACTACGATAAGCCCTATTCTTATTACCATTTGGTGGTCGAGTACCGCATTTTGGGGGAACTACACCCAGGCTCGCCGAGCCACACCCTAAAGAACAGTGGGGTCATGTTCCACTCCCAGGACCCCAGGACCATGCCCAAGGAGCAAGATTGGCCCATTTCGGTGGAAATGCAATTTCTGGCCGGGGTCGAAGAAGGAAAATCCAGGCCCACGGGCAATATGTGCTCTCCGGGCACAGAGGTTGTGTTTGAAGGAAGAATAGATCCGAGACACTGTATCCCCTCAAGCTCAAAAACATACTATGGCGACCAATGGGTACGGGCCGAGGCCGTGATCCTGGGCGACTCTTTGGTGACCCATATCATCAATGGGGAAGAAGTACTGCGGTACACCCAGCCTCAAATCGGGGGAGGAGTGGTCAACCGTTATGATCCGAAGATCAAACAGGATGGGAAGTTGCTGAAGGAAGGGTTTATTGCGTTGCAAAGTGAGGCCCAGCCCATCGATTTTCGAGTGGTAAAGCTCCGAAACCTAAAAGGCTGCATGGATCCCAAGGCGAAAAACTACAAAAAGTACTTTGTGAAGTCCGATCCCACAAGCTGCTTCTACGAATAGTGACTTTATTATTGGATATGGCCCCCCACGGGCAGCCCACTTGGAACGCTCACAGGGATTTCCTTGTCAAAATCCGCATCGTTTAGGGTGTTGAGGAAAGAGATGATCTGTGACATTTCCTTGACGCTCAATTGCAGCTCGCGGACAAAGGGGTCGAAATGTTGTTTTGATACGGAAGGGTTTCGTTCCCTTCCAAATGAAATGTCCTCATAAAACTCCAAAACCTGCCGCAGGTCTTTCAGACTTCCATTGTGCATATAGGGGGCCGTAAAGCGAAGATTGCGCAACGTAGGTGTTCTAAAGGCAAAAGTATCGCTTACGCCACCGTCCGGAGCGGGCAGTTTGTTGTTTTCCGGGACCCCCAGGACATGGGGCTTATAGTCCGAGAACATCGGGCCGTTATGGCAATTGGCGCAACCTACTTTTTTGAACTGTTCGAAGCCTTCCTTTTCCGAAATGGAAATGGCTTCGGGATCGCCCCGCATATAGGCATCGAAGCGTGAATTGTTGGCCAAAAGGGTGCGTTCGAAGGCCGCTATGGCCTTGGCGAGATTCTCGGCACTGATCTCCTCTCCCGGAAAAGCTTCCCCAAACAGTTTTTGGTATTCGGGGACGGCTTGCAACCGTTCGATCACCTCGTCCAGAATCTCGGTTTCCGAAAAGCCGCGGCCCCGCATCTCTTCCAGGGCCTTTATGGGTTCAAGTGCTTGTTTTTCAAGACTTTTTGCCCGATCGTCCCAAAACATGGGAGCGGTTTCGGGGTCATAGTCGTTTTGGACGCCGATACCGTTGAAGGCCGTGTTCAGCACACTGTGCGCGTTCCTTTTTACAAAAGGGATGTCGTTTGGGACATTGAAGCCCCGCTTGCTTCCGAAACCCTTCCCATTTACCCCGATGGAGATATCCAAAAATTCGGCATATCCGTTGTTGGGATGGTGACAGGTGGCACAGGCCACATCTTTGTTGCCCGATAGGATGGGATCGTAAAAGAGCAACTTCCCCAACAACGCCTTCTCTTCCGTAGCGGGATTGTCCTTGGGCGACCGCACCGTCTTGGGGAGGGCGGAGAAAGAAATCAGCGGACCACGCTGTTTGCCCGCCGTTTTTTCGGACTTCTTATCGCTACAGCCAACCAAGAGCAGGGCCAACGATAAGGTTAGGATATACAAGCCGCTTTTTTTCATATGGGTCGAAAGTTCGCTACTCCGAAAAAGATGGAGCACACCAGGGACGTACGCCATAAAATTAATCAAAATAATAAGGATTGGGGCGTTCCGGACGACAATGGTCCGGATCCCGTCAATTTTCATAAAGTTCAATGGGAAGGCCATCGGGGTCCTCAAAAAAGGTAAATTTTTTTTGGGTGGACCCATCAACACGCACCCCTTCGGTAACGATCCCCTGATCGTTGAGGTGGCGGATGGCAGCATCAATGTCCGAAATTCCGAATGCCAGGTGCCTCAGGCCCATTGCCTCAGGCCTTGTTGGGCGTTTTGGAGGGTTCGGGAAGGAGAACAGTTCAATGAGGTATTCCCCGTTCAATGCCAAATCCAACTTATAGGATTGTCTGGTCTCCCGATAGGTTTCCCGGACAATTTCCAGGCCCAAAACCTCTACATAGAATTTTTTCGACCGCTCATAATCCGAACAGATAATAGCGATATGGTGGATTTTATTCAAATACATCTTTAGGGGTCAAACGAAATGGAATTATTGCAAGTCCTCTGGATACTTCCCGGCCACGGTCCATCCGCCATCCACCGGGATGGTCTGTCCGTTGATGTGGGCGGCTTCATCGGACAATAGAAAGAGGCATGTTTTTGCAATGTCGCCGGGCCTGCCCACAACGCCCCTAGGAATCAACTTTCCCCAGATACCCTCATAGTCGGGCTGTTCGTTTTGGGTGCGCTCCGTCAAAGTGGCTCCTGGTGCCACGGCATTTACGGTAATTTGATACTGCCCCATTTCATAGGCCAGGTTTCGCGCAAGCATCCGGAGGGCCGCCTTGGTCATGGAATAAGCGGTCAAACGGTGATACGCCTGGATGCCCACCTGGGAAGACATCATGATCATCCTACCGCCGGTGCCCTGTTCGATCATCTCCTTTGCCGCACGTTGGGCCAGAAAAAAGGCACCTTGCAGATTGAGTTGCATGACCTTTTGAAAGGACTCCGGGGTGAATTCCAAAAAGTCCCCGAACAATGTAATACCTGCGTTGGGGACCACAAAATCTATTTTCCCGAATTGTTTTAGGGCAAAATCGACCATCTTGTCGATTGTTGCCACCTCGCCGGCATCCCCGGGGAACGGGAGGCAGCGGCCTGGGTTTGATTGGTCCAAAGTGGTGGCGGCCTTTTCCGCACTTTCCTTTTCCAGATCGTTCAGCACCACTTGGGCGCCCCCTTTTACCAGCAGTTCGCAAATGGCATAGCCTATACCCTCACCGGCTCCGGTGACGATCGCAACCTTATTTTGTATACCCGAGTACTTCATTAAAAATAGGTTATTGGTGTTCCGGAGACTTTCGGTTTGTAAAGGAAAAGGCCCCCACTTAGTGGAAACTCCCCAAGCTGGGCTTCGGTTAAACCGCTTCTTGCCGATGTAATATACAAAGTATCCAAATTTTCGCCGCCAAAACAACACGAGGTGATATGCGGGGCATCTACCTCGACCTTTTCCAGAACCTCGCCGCTGATCGGGTCCCATCTTCTGATACAGCTTCCGCCCCAATGTGCGATCCAGAGCATGCCATCGGCATCGATGCACATGCCATCGGGGCCACCAAAGGATTCGGGTATGGAAATGGCCGTTCGCTTGTTGGAGATTTCGGCGGCCCCCAAGTCGAAATCGAAGCTGCAGACCCTATAGGTGGGCGTATCGATATAATAAAAACGTCTATGGTCGGCGGTCCAGGCCATCCCATTTGATATGGTGGTTTCTGAAATGTGAACGGAAGTCTGAAAATCCTTGGTGACCCGATAGAGGTTCCCCGCTTTCGGTGCAAATGCCTTATGCATACTGCCTATCCAAAAATTGCCATCGGGTCCGACCTTGCCGTCGTTAAAACGCATGAGTGGATCACCGTTTTTGAGGACCTGGTGCTTTACGAGGGTTTCGGTCTCCGCGTTGAACGTGGCCAAACCTGATTCCAGTGCCAAGAGGAGCTGTCCGTTTTCCATGGGAACGGCGGCTCCGATCATTTCGTTGAAGTGCCAGGAACGGTTTTCGCCCTTGGATGGATCGTACCGCAGCAGTATTTTTCCTTCAATATCTACCCAAAACAAATGCTGCTTTTTCCAATCCCAGACCGGGCCCTCGCCCAAAGTGCATTTTGCATCCAATACAAGTTCTGACCTACCTGTGCTAACAACCATTTGATCTAAGCGTCAATTTGGATTGAAGTTACGCAATTCGATCCAATTATTTAGGCCGGCCGATGCTATTTCAGAATCCCACGGTATTGCACATCATCCTTTAAAAGTGAAGTGGCCGACAAAATCGCCTCATCATTTTTGAGGTAGTACTCATATAGTCCTTCCCGGTAGAAATAACGTTTAATGATCTCGCCCTTCAATTTGGACTGAATCTCTTTTCGAAAAGTCTGTAAGGCGGCCAGTTTACTTTTTTCAATATCCGACAACAGTGTTTTTAGATCGTTTTTGACGGCTTCATCGAAAATGACATCATCCTTGTTGAGCAAAGCAGATTTCAAGGCCTTTTCGGTTTTGGTCTCAAAGGAAAAATCGCTTTGGGAAACGAATTGGGCAAAATCTTGGAAATCTTGGTCGGAAAACGTAAAATCGGCAATATGCTGCAGATGGTTCCCGTAGTAGTAATCAGTGGCATAGTCAAAAATCACATTGTTGCTGAGCAGGGCATTTGTGAGTTCGTTAGCCTTTACCGACTCGACCTCCAGATCGGGCAATACCCCTCCACCATCTTGTACTTTCCGGCCGTTGCGGGTGGTGAAGTCCTTGAAGTTGGTGGTCCTTTTGGCATTTCCATCCTTATCACGGTTCCAGTAGTCGAGCGATTGGATACAACGCCCGGAGGGGGTATAATAGCGGCTTATGGTCACCTTTAATTGGGTGCCATAGGTCAGTTTTAGGGGCCTTTGTACAAGACCTTTGCCGAAGCTGCGGGCACCCATGACCACGGCGCGATCCAAATCTTGTAGGCTGCCCGATACAATTTCGCTTGCCGAGGCACTGCTCCCGTCGACCAGGACCACCAGGGGAATTTCGGTGTCCACGGGCCGATTGCGGGTCTTGTACTCTTGGTTGAACTTTTTCACCTTCGACTTGGTGGTCACGATCAATTCGCCTTTTGGAACGAACAGGTTGGTAACATTGATGGCTTCCGAAAGGAGTCCTCCGGGATTGCCCCTTAGGTCCAAAATAATTTTTTCCGCACCCTTTCCCTTGAGGTCGTTAAGGGCCTCCTTGGTCTGGCCCGATGCCTTTGCATTGAATTTTGAAAGCACGATGTACCCGGTTTTTTCGTCTACCATCCTATGGAACGGTACCGCATCCACCTCTACCGAAGCCCTCGTAATGGTAGTGGTCTTCGTTTCCCCCTGTCGTTTGTAGGTTATTTTTATGGAGGTATTGTTGGCCCCTTTGAGCAGTTCGCTGGCATTGTCGTCAAAATCAGAAACTGCAATATCCCCAATTTTAATGACCTCGTCTCCCGCTTTGAGCCCCGCTTTGTCCGCGGGATACCCTTGATGGGGTTCCACGATCAGCAGTTTGTCCTTATAGGAGCGTACCAGGGCCCCAATGCCCGAATACTCACCGGCATTGTTCATTTTGTACTCCTCCACATCCTGTTCGTTCAGGAATTTGGTGTAGGGGTCCAGATCGTCCAACATGTTTTTTATGGCGGTATCCATAAGTTCGGCAGGGTTGGTATCATCCACATAGTTCATGTTCAGTTCTTTGAACAGGGTTGTGAATATTTCGATTTGTTTCGCGATTTCGAAAAAATCGCTTTTGAAACTACTGCCAACGATCAAAAAGGATATGGCTATTGCAGGTACAAGGACCTTCTTTTTTATCAGATTACTCATTATCAATGGTATTAAGGAATTTTTTCATCACATGTACTAGGTGCTCTTCCACGGTGTGGTACGGGGGTATTTCCCTTCCAAGATATAAAAATAGGAACGCAAAAGTACCTTTAGTATTGTTAAAAACAAGCTGTTTGTTCAATCGATAACTTTCTCGGAGCAAGCGTTTGACGCGGTTGCGGTCCACGGCGCTTTTTATACGCCTTTTGGAAACCGTTACCCCGGTTTGGATCTTGACCCCCTCGGGGAGCTCCGTTTTCAGATAGATTAATTTTATGGGATAGCTCGACACTGATTTCCCCTCGGAAAACAGACGGTCGATAAGCTTCTTGCTCTTGAGTTTTTCCTTTTTTGGATACGTGAACGACATCGTGCCGTAAAAGTAAACATAATACCTGTTGCCTGGGTGTATGACTTTGGTCATAGTGCTCGGCCGTTCAAATCGATAAATTGGTCCGTATTGCCGATTGAAACCTTTTAAACCAGTATTATGGGAGAGTTGAACGTAAAAGCATTGAACAATGTAACGGAAAAGGCCCAATATATCCGTCAGCTCCTGGCCGATATTGAACTGCTTGAGCAAATGCTCGGGCAGGGGGTGTTCGAGAAAACACCTGTTCGAATGGGCGCGGAGCAGGAGTTTTGCCTTGTCGATGAGGCGTGGGAGCCCTCCCCCGGTGCCATGAAGGTGCTGAAGAAGCTCAAGGCCCCGAACTACACCACGGAACTGGCGCTGTACAATATGGAGATAAACCTGGATCCGTTGGAACTTGGGGGGGATTGTTTTTCAAAAATGCACGCCCAACTGGACGCCCTATTGGCAGAGGCCAGGCAAGCCGCCGCGGACAGCGGCCTAAAAATTGTCTTAACGGGCATTCTCCCCACGATCGACAAAAGCCATTTGAGCATCGAATATATGACACCGCTCCGAAGGTACCAATCATTGGATACTATGGTAAGGAAGCTGCGGGGCGAGGATATTGAACTGCATATCAAGGGGGTCGATGAAATCAACATTCACCACGATTCCATCCTTTTCGAGGGGTGCAACACCAGCTTTCAGTCCCATTTGCAGATTGATCCGGACGATTTTGTGGATACCTACAACTGGGCACAGGCCATTGCCGGACCCGTTCTTTCCATAGGTGCCAACTCGCCCCTTTTGATCGGTCGTGAATTATGGCAAGAGACCCGGATCGCGTTGTTTACGCAAAGTGTGGACACCCGGGCAAGCACCTATATGCTCAATGAACGGGAGGCAAGGGTAGGTTTTGGCCATGCCTGGGCAAAGGGATCGGTCGCGGATTATTTCAAGGACTGTATCGTCGGGTTCAAAAGTCTGTTGACGACCGATTTTGAGGAAACGGACCGCCCGGACCATGGCAGCGCGCCCAAATTAAAGGCGCTTTCCCTCCATGGAGGCACGGTCTACCGATGGAACCGGGTATGCTACGGTCTTACGGGTAACAAGCCCCATATCAGGATTGAAAACCGATATTTGCCCTCAGGCCCCACAACTACCGACGAAATAGCCAATATGATGTTCTGGATCGGTTTGATGAAGGGGAGGTCCAAAATGTATGACGCCATCGATTCAAAAATGGACTTCAAGGACGTCAAAAGCAATTTCTACATGGCCGCGCGCTATGGCACGGCAGCACAGTTCTATTGGAACGGCAGGTTATGGCCTTGCCAAGAACTATTGCTCGACCACCTGTTGCCAATGGCCTACAGAGGACTGTACGCCATGGACATTTTACCGAAGGATGCGGAGTACTATCTTTCAGTGATCGAAAATCGCATCAAAACAAGGAACGGGGCCCGCTGGACGGTAGAAAGTTACCGAAAGCTCAAGAACCGGTACAAACCGCCCGAGGCCCTTAGGATCCTGACCGCTGCCATGTACGATCGCGAGCGAAAGGGATATACCGTCGATGCCTGGGAACCGCCACGGGGAGATGAGATCAACCGGGACCCTGGAAACAAAAAGGTCCGTCAACTGATGAATACCAAGACAATTACCGCACAGCAGGACGACAGTGCGGAACTGGTTCTCAAAATGATGCATTGGAAGAATATCCATCACGTTCCCATCTTGGACATGCGCTCAGATTTGGTGGGACTGCTTACCTGGACCGATGTAGCGCAGTACCTGGACAACCCTAAAAAAAGCTCAAGTAGCATCAAAAGCATCATGAAGACGGAACTGATCACTGTGGCGCCCGACACCGGGGTCGGTGAGGCACGTCATTTGATGCGATCAAAGAAGATCAACTGCCTGCCCGTAGTGGACGGCAATACCCTGTTGGGCATTATTACCTCAAACGACCTATAACCTATGGCCGAAAGTACAATGACGTCCCCCATACCCAAACGGCCGGACAGACGGGTGGGCCATATGCAAGGAAGCGAAAACGGCCCTACATTGGTTTTTTTCGCAGGGATCCATGGAAATGAAATGGCCGGTGTAAAAGCCATGGAACGCGTTTTTGAAGCGCTACGGCCCCATTCCGGCCACCTTAAGGGAACCTTGATAGGCTTTCGGGGCAACATTCCCGCCCAGCGGGCAGGGAAGCGGTTTTTGGAACATGATCTGAACCGCCTTTGGACCCATGACAATGTGGAATCGATCATGGCCAAATTGCCTTCGGCCCGAAGCATTGAAGAACGGGAACTTGTAGAGCTGTACCAGGAGCTGTCCCAATTGCTGGCCACCCAGTCACCCCCGTTTTATTTTATCGACTTTCATACCACATCGAGCAAGACCCTTCCGTTCATTACCATAAATGATGCCCTGATCAATCGGAGTTTTTCCAGATTTTTCCCGGTTCCCACTATCCTGGGCATCGAAGAATACCTTGAGGGCCCTCTACTAAGTTATATGAACCAAAAGGGGTATGTGTCCCTGGGGTTTGAATCGGGCCAGCACAATGCAGGGGATTCAATAGAGAACAGTATTGCCTTTATGTGGCTTGCGCTCATATGTTCCGGGCTCTTGCACGAAAATGATGTGCCCGGGCCCGGACTTGGAGCGCATTTCCGACAACTCCAAAGGGCCGCGAAGGGCAATGCCCACTTTTATGAGGTGACATACCGCCATAGTCTGGCAAATAGGGACCGGTTCAAAATGGTTCCCGGACTGGAAAGTTTTCAGGAATTGCGCAAGGGGACGCTTATCGGATTTCATGATCGGCAGGAGATAAAGACAAAAAAAGATACCATTATCTTTATGCCCCTGTACCAGCAGCAGGGAGAGGAAGGGTTTTTTCTGATAAAAGGCATTCCCTCCTGGGCGTTGAGGGCATCCGTTTTTTTGAGAAAAATACGGATGGAGACCTTCCTTACGCTGTTGCCCGGGATCTCATGGAGCGATGGCGGTAAAGAGCGACTTCTTGTAAATACTTCCATCGCACGTTTTTTGGCCAAGTCTTTTTTTCACCTTTTGGGCTATCGAAATAGGACGATCGATGCGGACCATAGGGTGATGCACAATCGCGAACGGCAGGCCAAGAACCATATGTACCGAAAGGAATGGTGGTTCGGATCTAGTCTTTTAAAGGTTGGGAAACCTTCTGCCAGACGTTGTTCTCCGCATTCACATCGGCCATTAGCTCCGAGGGGTCGATCATTACGCCCTTGATACTTTCCAACGGCCTATCCACTGTAAAGGAATAGGTTTTGGAGGCCCAGGGCCAATCTTCAAGGACCGTTCTTTTCAGATGGGGGTACGGATTGTCCTTTTCGCCCCGCATCATCCGCAACGGTGCATAGAAGGTTTCTTGGGTACCGTCTTCATAAACCACCAAAATATCCAAGGGCATGGGCATTAGACCGTTTCGGACCAGGCGGATGTTTGTGTTTTCGCCGTCCGCCGACACCCCTTCAATACCGTAGTCGATGGTATTGGTGGTCTGGGTCCAGTCGGTAAGGTACCAGTCCAATTCCATCCCGGACACCTTTTCCGCACTTCTTTTGATGTCGTTCGGAACCGGGTGCTTGAACTTGAAATCATTGTAGTATTTCCTAAGGGATTCCATTAATTTGTCCTGCCCGATGACATAGCCCAACTGTGACAAAAAAACAGCGCCCTTGCTATAGGCCGATATGCCGTAGGCGAAATTCATGTCATAGCGGTCGGCATGGGTGGTCTGCGGTTGTTCCCTACCAGAAAGGGCCAGGTTGTAATAGCCCTTATAACTGTTTTCAAAAGGATTGGGCTTTTTGGCGCCCAGGATCTCATTTTTACAAAGGCTGGAGATGAAACTGGCAAAACCTTCGTCCATCCATTCGTGCTTGGCCTCGTTGGTGGCAAGGACATGCTGAAACCAGGAATGGGCAAGTTCATGGATCATGGTACCTTGCAATCCCCCCAATTTTTTTCCTCCGGTGATCAAGGTGCCCATGGCGTATTCCATACCGCCGTCCCCTCCTTGAATGACCGAATATTGCTTGTACGGATAGGGTCCGACATTTTTGTTGAAAAAGGTCATTGCATCGGCCGTGGTGGGCTGCACTTTTTTCCAGTTTTCGATGATTTCGGGGTCGTTCTTATAGAAAAAATGGAGAGTAGGTCCATTTTCCATGGCAAGCGTATCGTGAATGTAATCGGGATCGGCGGCCCACATAAAATCATGTACCATGGGAGCTTTGAAATGCCATGTAAGCGTTTTTCCCTTTTCCCTTTTGACCGTTGAACCCGGAGCCTCGTATCCATGACCGATCTCTTGGGGGTTTTGGAGATAGCCGCTCCCACCAACGGTATAGTTCTTGTCAAGGGTCAGTTTCACGTCAAAATTCCCCCAGACCCCATGGAACTCACGGGCAATGTAGGGATCGGCATGCCAGCCCTCAAAATCGTATTCCGCCAATTTGGGGTACCACTGGCTCATTGAGAGTGCGACGCCGTCCGCATTGTTTCGACCCGACCGGCGTACCTGGACAGGAACTTGACCATTGAATTCCATGTCAAAGATGGTCTTTCCCCCAGGGGCAATGGGCTTGGCCAAATCGACCACTAGCACTGTGCCTTCTTCCATTACCACGACCTCTTGTCCATCCTGTTTCAAGGAGGTTGCGCGCAAATATCCTTGCTCGCTTTCGGTCAAGGAGGCAATGCGGCTCCTTTTTTCATCGGTGACCATTCTTCCGTCTGGATCCGTGATACCTTGAAGGCGCAGATCCATCTCGCTTCCGGGCTGGAAAGCGTTAAAATACAGATGGTAATAGACCCTTTTCAGGGTGTCCGGGGAATTATTGGTATAGACCAGTTTTTGTGTGCCGGTATATTGAAAGTTTTCCACGTCCATGTCCACTTCCATCGTATAGTCCACATGTTGCTGCCAATACCCCGTGTTTTGCGCCTCGACAACGCCCACAAAAGCGAGCAGTGCCACCAGTGGTCCTAAGCGCGACCAATTTTTATACTGCATGGTATTTTATAGTTTTATTTTTCCGTTCTTCACATTTTCGGCCATGATCAGCGCGTTGTAGGCATTGACCATTTTTCCCGAAGTCGAAATTTTATCGAGGGGGGCGCTCTTGGAGGCATCCCCTCCTAAAATCACCTTCGCTTTGGGCGATAAACCGGAGGCCATAAGAATCCTTTTTACCTGCGGGGCCGTCAATTTTGGATAATGGGATCGAATCAGGGCCGCGACACCAGCAACCGCTGGAGCTGCCATAGAGGTGCCCGGGGAATATTCATAGGTGTTGTTGGGATAGGTCGAATAAATATCGGTCCCCGGGGCAAAAACATCTACGTTTATCTGTCCGTAATTGGAGTATGATGCGACCAATTCCGAACCATATTTTGGATCTAGGGCCCCGACGGTAATTACGTTGTCCGCAATTTCGGGGCCATTGTTTACCTGATCATTGGGGAAATTGGGATTGTCCGGGTTGTCCAAATCGGCACCATCGTTGCCCGCTGCATGAACAAAAAGAACATCATTTTCGGCCGCATATTTTATGGCATCGTATACCCATTGTGCATTTGGTGAGAACGATTTTCCAAAACTGCCGTTGATGATCTTGGCCCCGTTGTCCACAGCGTACCGTATGCCAAGGGCAATATCCTTATCGTACTCATCCCCGTTGGGCACGGCGCGAACACTCATGATCTGAACGTTGTTTGCCACCCCGTTGGCGCCCTTGCCATTGTTTCGTTCGGCCGCAATGATACCGGCGACATGGGTGCCATGGCTTTCATCTTCCGAAAGGCTCTGTGGGTTGCCGTTTCCATACCCTTTGCTGTTGATATCATATGGGTCATCGCCTACTATTTTACGTCCGTCAAAGTCGACGTTGTAGTTATAATTGGCCTGGTCCGAAAAATGCTTGATCCCGCTTTTTAGTTGTTTCAAAACTTCCGGAATGCTGTCCTCAAAAGTGTACATCTGCATCAGCACGCCCACATGCTGTTGCATGGTCTGGTCCTCTGTTTTGATACCGGCAACCTCCTTTTTGGTATAGGTGGTTTTGCCCAGCTCTTTTTTCACGGCCACGTCCGCATTCTTAACCGCCTGCAGTATCTGCTCATATTGTTGTTTGTTCTGGACCGCTTTGGCGTAGTCCGCTTCCACTTTGGCCTTGGCCTTGGCCTGCATGGCCGGATCGCCCAATTTAAGTTTGACGATACGTGCCGCTTCCAACTGCTCGTTGTACGCCTGGCCCAAAAAGTTGTACCCATGGATGTCGTCCACATAGCCATTTTTATCGTCATCCTTGCCATTTCCGGGCTTTTCACCTTTGTTGGTCCAAAGGACATTCTCAAGGTCTTCATGTTTCAGGTCGATGCCCGAATCCAAAACGGCCACAATGACCTTTTGACCCTTTCTTTTTCCAATGATCTCGGCATAGGCCTTGTCGACGCTCATTCCGGGAATGGTATCCGTAAGGAGGTCCAAATGCCCCCAATTTTTTTTCTCCGCCTCGGTAAGGTCGGCAATCTTTAGTGGGGTAGTATCTATATTCTCTATTGGGGTTGATACCAGCGCTGTGGCCCCGCACCCCATGAATAGCAGTGCGGAGAAAGATCCAAAAAGGAATCTGGAAAAATGATTTGTCATATAGTAAAAATTAAGTTAGTGCAAACTTTTGTAAAAGGCCCCGGGATACGGTGCCGTAAAACTTTCGAAACAGCCCCTGTCCGCCATGGTCACAAAGCAGGTTTTACCGTTTTCGCCCCCAAAGGTAATGTTGGAGGGTTTTTTGCCCTTTAATGCGATTTCGTCAATAACTTTTTTGTCCGGGGCGATGATGACCACTGTTCCCTTATCGTACCGTGTAATGTATAGATTTCCCTCCGAATCGCAGCGCATACCGTCCATGCCAAAGTCGTCGAACGCCAGGAAGAGCCTTTTGTTGGAGACGCCCCCGTCCGGATCGATATCATACTGCCATACGTTGCGCTGTACCGATTCGTTTACGTACAACTTTTTTCCGTCAGGACTCACCTCAATACCGTTCGTGGTTCCCATATTCTCTTCCAAAAGCACAATTTCCCGAGATTTATTGACCATCCAAATACGGCCCGTACCCTCTTTCCAATTGGGATCGCTCAGATAGATCAGGCCGTTCGGGGCGATGGTAAGATCATTGGGCTGGCTCATTTCCGGATGGTGCGCCCAGACCTCGGGCACCTGGGTACCTTTTTTGACCTGGTAGACATTGTGCCCAACATAGTCGGCAATGTACATATTGCCCTCAGAATCGAACCGAATGCCATTGCCCACACTGCCTTCGGGAAGTTTGAGGAAGATTTTGCCGTTTCCCTCCTTGTCGACCGCTCCTATGGTCCCCTCTTCTTGAAAGTTGACGGCGTATAGTTTGCCGTCAGGGTCCACTGCCGGACCCTCAATGCCTTTGGTGAAGGCAAATTCTGGAGAAAAATCTGAACTTTGAGCCTGCTGCGCCCTGCACGCCATATACAGGCCCACAAAACAAATACCGATCAGTATTTTATAGGTTGAACTAGCGGAACAATTCATCGAATGTATATATTTCGTTAAGCCGAACTCCTTTTTCGGTGCGTTGCAAGGTACAAATTTCGTTATTTGCATCATGTTCATAAAACAAATAGTGCCCTTTCTCGACAGCCTGTCCCAAAAAGGCCTCCTTTTCCGTGAGTGTCAGCAGGGGCCTCGTGTCATAGCCCATAATATACGGCAACGGAATATGGCCCACTGTAGGGATCAGGTCGGCAACAAAAACCAGGGTCTTCCCCTTGTAATGGATATGGGGCAGCATCTGTTTTTCGGTATGGCCATCTACAAATAGAATGCCGAACCCAAGTTCGGAATGGGGAACAAATGCTCCATCTTCCTTGGAAACAAAACGCAACTGCCCACTTTCCTGCATCGGAAGGAGGTTTTCCCTTAAAAAAGAGGCTTTTTCCCTATTGTTGGGGTGGGTTGCCCACTTCCAATGATTTTCGTTCGTCCAAAAGACGGCATTTTTAAAGGCAGGTTCGTAGCCCGTCCGGTCCCTGTTCCATTGGATGCTTCCCCCGCAATGGTCAAAGTGGAGATGGGTCATGAAAACATCAGTAATGTCATCTCGATGAAAACCATGTTTTTTTAGGGAACCATCCAGTGTATGGTCTCCCCAACGGTGGTAATGGCCGAAAAATTTGTCGGACTGTTTGTTGCCCAAACCGGTGTCGATCAGGATCAACCTTTGCCCGTCCTCGATCAAAAGGCATCTTGCCGCAATATCGATGAGGTTATTGGCATCGGCAGGGTTCGTCCGGTTCCAGATCGTTTTGGGCACCGCACCGAACATGGCACCTCCGTCCAGTTTAAAATTTCCGGTTTCTATGGGGTAAAGGGTCATTCAAATAGTACTATGAAGTTGCAAAATAAGAAAAGCATCAGGGATACGGGACCCGCTTTTGCCTTTTTTTAACAAACTAGAACAATACCGGGTGGTTTTGGACCAGTTTGCAGAACTGCTTTCCAAAATAGATCATTGCCTTTATTTCCTTTACGCTCAACAACCGTTCTTTCTTCAAGATCAAAAGGGATTCCCCGTTGGACTCTACATGGTAATAGGGGTTGCTTTCCAAGAACAGGATCAGTTCGTCGTTGAACAAAGATTGTATCTCTTTTTTGTTCTCCCCGCTAAGGAAGAACCTTCTATTAAAATCGGGGTGGTTTTCCAAATCGATGTCCTTAAACCCTGCCAGGTTGTAGATAAAATCCAAAAGCCCTTCCTTGTCCAAGGTGAATACGGGGATTTTCACGTCCAACTGCAGGTGCATTACCGTGGTTTTGACCACTTCCCTGGCGATAAAGGCCCCTTCGGTAAATTCAACATCGAATACCCGATACTTTCCTTCGCCATCCAACAGGGTGTTGTACAGATAGGGGATTTGTCGTGTCCTAAAAAAGATAAAATTGCCCAAAAATTTGGTCCCTGTGTCCTTTTTGGGTTCGTAGGACCACTTGAATTCATTTGCGGTAACCTTTAATAGGTCCTGTCTTTTGGTAAAATAGCGCTCAATTGGGTTCAATTTGGCCAAGGGTAGTATTTTCCGGATCGCGAACGGATGGGTAGAATCGGCACCATGCTTGTCGAGACCAATGATCTCCACACTTCCCCCACGCTTGGCAAAGGTCTCGGAATAGCTCTCAAGACCTTCCATTACGGTATGGTCGACAAAATTGCAGAGCGAAAAGTCAAGGATTACATTTTCGTTTTCGGGAATCATGTCCAAATTGTTCTTCAACCTATAGAAATTTAGAAAGCTGCAAAAGTATTTTATGCTGACGTAGTAGTTCCCACCGTCCTGTTCCTTGAAAAGCAGCACATTGGGTTTGGCCGAATGGCTTATAAAGAATGAAAAGCTTCTATTGATCAGGACATGTATGATGAAGGTTACCAAGATACCGGCGCTGATGCCCGTGATCAGGTTGGTGAAAAGGGTTGTGAGCAAGGTCGCCAAAAAAATAACGATTTGTTCCTTTCCTATCCTGGCTACCTTCTGGAAGGTTTTCGGGGTCGCCAATTTATAGCCGGTGTAGACAAGTATGGCCGCCAGGGCCGCCAAGGGAATTTTCCGGAGCTGCGCTTGGAACAACAGGACGAACAGGACCAGAAAGGCCGCATGGGAAAAATTTGCCGACCGATTGGTCGCCCCGTTGTTGACATTTACCGAACTCCGCGCGATTACGGTCACGACATTGAGCCCGCCCAAAAGGCCACTGATCGAGGTGGCCAGGCCAAGGGCCTTCAAATCCTTGTTTACGTTGGACCTTCTATTCTGCGGATCTAGCTTGTCTACGGCCTTGATACTTAACAAGGATTCAATGCTCGCAATGAGCGTAATGGCAAAAACGGCTATGATAAAATCGGTCTGCAGTGCTTTGGAGAAATCCGGGGCGGCCAAATTGGTCAGTACATCGTCCGGAATGGTCACTAGAAACGCCGGCTCCATAGGGTAGGCAATGTTCAGCCAAAGACAGGCATAGCTAAATCCGATGGAAAGGATCAGGATCCACATCGGAGCGGGAATCAAATGAAAATAAGGGTTTCGGATCTTGGAATAAAAAATCATGATCAATAGGCTGACAAAGCCTATTATCGCAGCAATGAACATGCTGGTGCCCGACTGCTGAAAAAGAGAGAGAAACCCACTTGGGATTTGCCCCAGAAGGGTGATGATACTTCCCTCCGCGCTGGTGTTTCCGATCATGATGTGGAATTGCTTTGCCAAGATCCCGATCCCAATGGCGGCCAGCATGCCCTCTATGGCCGAGGCCGGAAAGAAATCGGCAAGTCTTCCCATTTTCAGAAAGCCCAAGAGCAACATCAAAACACCCGAAAAAACGATAGCGGCCAGGGTAAACAGGTACCCCTGGTACATATCTCCATCGCCGAGGGTGGTAATGGCGCCCAAAAGTACAATGACAAGACCATTTCCCGGGCCGGCAATGGTCACGTTCGATCCGCCGAAAACCGCCACGATAATACCACCGACCACCGCGGCGATGATTCCGGAGATGGGCGGCGCCTCGCTGGCCAGGGCCAGCCCAAGGCCTAGGGGAAGCGCGATCAGGGATACTACGAAACCCGAAAAAATATTCTTGGGCAAAGTGCTTATGAAGTGCTTGGTATGATCGGTTTTTGCGGTCAAAAGTTCAATTGCGGATTATTAATAGATCTGTGGGCAGATCGGACAAAATGTATTCAATATCATGGGGAAAAATGCGATCCAGAATACCCGTTTTGGTGGGGGCGTTCATCACGAGGAGGTCGGCCCTTACCACTTCGGCATAATGGCCTATCGAGTACCCCCTTTTTCCGAAGATGCTCTGCGTCTTTACAAGAATGTTTTTGGTCAGGGATTCGGGCATGGCCGCAATGATCTTGCGCACCCTCGATTCTTCGCGCAACTTTAGCCTTTCTTTTATGATGTTTGCCTTTTTAAGGGACCGATCGTCCTCGACGGTGACGTCGATTTCCTTTCGGAGGATTTCTTCCACGATGGTGAGCTGCTGCGATCCAAGGGCATTGGCAACGTAAAAGGCATCTGTAATGGCCAAAGGGGTGTCCGGGGCATCCAACCCGTTTACCACCACATTTTTGCAGGGCACGCGTTCGGCCGAAGGCTTGATCAACAACAGGACCGAACAGCAGACTTTTCGGGTCAGTTTTCTGGCAATGGAGCCCACATAGAACTGGAACATATTTTCATGCTGCAGTGCTCCCAAAATCAAGAGATTGATGCCCATGGTCTTACAAGCATCGAGAATCACATGGTACGGATTCCCGCTTTGCCACCGGATCTCAACGGCCGGATCTTTAAACTCCACTTCCCCCAAAATGGAATTGATCTCATCCAGTTTTTGGTCGGTTTTTTCTCCCACGTGCAACAAGATCAGCTTTGCATCGAAGAAATGCGCGATGCGCGTGGTTTCGAGCACATTCACCCTCAGCGAAGGCGAAAATGCAAAACCGAACAGTATGGTTTTAAACGGATTGAGGTTGATTTCCATTCAAATGGGTTGAAAGGCCAAGATAACACAATATTTGAGAATCAAAATCGGCATGACGTTTTTTGCAGGGTAACGATTAAAATGGTATTTTTCAATGGTCGCCCCTACCTTTGTCAATTAAATAAGAACAATGGTTGAACTTGCAGGAATCATTATCCTTGGAATCATCGCACAATGGGTGGCATGGCGGCTGAAATTGCCGGCCATCCTGCCGCTGATATTGATCGGTCTTTTGGTCGGTCCCATTTCCACCTTGTTCACCAGTGACGGTTCCAAATTGGTAGAACCCATCTGGAACGGTACCAAAGGATTGTTTCCCGGAGAAGGCCTGTACTATTTTGTGTCGCTGGCCATCAGCATCATTCTTTTTGAGGGCGGTCTGACCCTCAGGCGCTCGGAAATACGCAACGTGGGCCCCGTTATCACGAAATTGATCACGCTTGGGAGCTTGGTCACTTTTTTTGGGGCCGGCATAGCGGTACACTATATTTTCGGACTCAACTGGCAAATTTCTTTTTTGTTCTCCGCCCTGATCATTGTTACCGGACCCACTGTGATCACCCCCATTTTAAGGAACATCCCTTTGAAAAAGGACGTTTCGGCCGTTCTGAAATGGGAAGGTATTCTAATAGACCCCATAGGCGCCCTGGCCGCTGTTTTGGTGTTCGAGTTCATCATTGTGGGCGAGGGGCACGGATATACCCAAACGGCACTTATGGAGTTCGGTAAGATTTTGCTCTTCGGGTTTAGTTTTGGTTTCACTTTCGCCCATGCGCTCGTATTTGTCATCAAAAAAAGTTTGGTGCCGCACTATTTGCTAAACGTGGTATCGCTTTCCGTGGTGCTGCTGGTCTTCGTTGTGTCAGACGTTTTTGCACACGAGTCGGGGCTGTTGGCGGTAGTGGTCATGGGAATGGTCATGGGGAATACCGACCTGCCGAACATCAAGGAATTGTTGTATTTCAAGGAATCGCTGAGCGTACTTTTGATTTCCATACTTTTTATTTTGTTGTCCGCCAATATCAACATCTCGGACCTGGAATTGATCTACAACTGGAAAACGGCCCTGTTGTTTGCGGTCATCGTATTTCTGATACGGCCCATGGGCGTTTTTTTGAGCGCTTCGGGATCGAACCTGAAGCTCAATGAAAAGTTGTTCGTGGGCTGGGTCGGACCACGGGGTATCGTGGCGGCCGGGATCGCATCCCTCTTTGGATCGAAATTGATATCGCAGGGCGAGCCCGGAGCGGAGTACATTACCCCGCTGGTATTCATGATCGTTTTGGGCACGGTACTGCTCAATGCCACTACCGCTAGGTTGTTTGCCAAAATGGTGGGCGTATTCCTTAAAAAATCCGAAGGCATCTTGATTATCGGCGCCACAAAGGTCTCCAGGCTTATTGGCGATTATCTGCAAAAGAACGGGAGACACGTGGTGCTGATCGACAATAACCGAACCAATATCGAAAAGGCGCAAAACATTGGTTTGGAAGCCTTCACGGCAAACATTTATTCCACGAACCTCTCTGACAATATCGAACTGAACGATGTCGGGTATTTAATGGCTTTGACCGGAAATTCGGAAATCAATGAATTTGCAATCAAAAAGTTTGAAAAACAGTTTGGGGAGAACGGATCGTTCCGGTTGGTCAATGTGGATGAAATGAACGACCCTAAGGATAACCCCAAGGAAGGGCTTTTTTCGCACACCGACGATTTCATTAAATTAATGGAAGCTGCCAGAAAATATCCGGCCGTACATGAAATCGGCCTCAAGAGCCGAGCGCATTACGAAGGGCTTATTTCGATAACCGATGGCGATGAGGACATTATCCCCATCTTTCTTAAAGACCCCCAGGGCGACCTAAAGATCATTTCTTCGTTCAACACCAATTTTGAGGATATTGCAGAGGGATATCGATTGGTGTATTTGGGAAAGATGTTCGACCTTGATGAAGCGGTAAAGGTGAATGCCCCGACCGGGCCTACTTGATCAAAAGTACCCAAGGATTGTGATCGGGCGCTCTGAAAGTAGTCGTGGAAACCTTTCCCATTTGCGCGGGTTCCCCGGTTCTGGGGTCGATCCACATATAGTTCAAGTGCATTGGTACGGCATCGATCGAAATTTCCCCGCCCCTGTCCAGATATGAAATGTAGAGCTCGCCCTCTTTGGCCAATAAGGGTCTGTTTTGCGCCAGGTCCCACCGTCTTTCGATGTCGGCCAGATCCAGGTCATCCAAAATTTTGCTTACAAGGCCCACATAGGACGACCCTTCCAAAGCCATGGCACCTTTCCAGGAGAGGGGCTGGTCGGTCCAGGACTGCCAACCTTCTTCGTCCTGGGCGATTTTCCACTGCCACAGGCTTGCCGCTCCGTAGACCACGCCCATGGTCCCGCCATGCATCAATTGCATCCAAGCTTCCTCTCCCTGCCACCACCCCAGGCCGTTTTTGCCGTCGTTCATACCTTCGTAGGTGGGTTCCCCGTTGGCCACGGCCTTGGTGGGCATATTGTTGTACATGCGTTCCACCTTGTGGTACAGATGTTCATTTCCATGCCCGGTCTGGGCCCATTGAAAATCGAGCCATTCTTTATCTTGATAGGTTTTGTTATAGTGGAAACAGTGCTCACCGGGCTGGTTCTTCGCCCACTCCGCCAGATAGTCATCGCACGGGTTGTAATGGATGCCCGTAGGTTGGGCATAGCCGTCCCATTTTTGCAGCATCTCGCCACTTTCCAGGACTCCGGGGTCCTTGCCGTTATGATCCCCGCCCAAAAGCCAAAAGGCCGGATAGCTACCGTAACGGGCCAAGAGGTATTTGCAGTAGCGAACATATTCCCCGGGGGCCACCCTTCGGCCCAAGACCTGCTTTCCCTTCCACCCAAACCCATGGAAAACAGGTTGAAAGGCCGGAACGATCTCATGTTCCAGCAGCACGGCGATCAGGGAGTCGTAGTATTGGAAATACGCTACGTTCATTAGGTTGATGTGCCCGTCCTTCAAATCTTTAAAAGCGCGCTTAAATCCTTTGACCGTATTGCGTTTGTCCGGGCCCTCTGCCCTCATATCGGGTTGTACGGTCATCATCAGTGCCGTGTTGAACCCTTTTTCCCTTCGGTCCCGGGCATAGATCACTACCTGCTCTTTGGTGGCCCGGAACGGAAGGGCCCAGGGCGTGTCTGCAACGACCAGGAACGACTTGCCGGATCGGTGCACGACATTTCTTTGGCCAGGGGATATTTTCAGGAGGCCGTTTTGTACCAGCTTGTTTTTCCCCTTATAGGGTGTTGAAGTGAAATGGCCCGTTTGGCCGTGCAGTCCGGTGTCGGTTGCATTGCTGGAGAAGGATTTCCATGTCCATTCACCGTTCGCATCGGGTGCGGCAAAACGAATCCTCCAAACCTTGTGCCCATCCCAGAACGCAGGTCGTTTCAAGCTATCCCCTTTTTGATTGACAAACAGTGCCCATACCGAAACGTCGGTATAGGGATTTTCATATCGGGCTTGTGCGGTCAATACGATCTCATGGGTGGTCCATTGGGGAACCAGGGCCTTTTCTCCTTGGGAACACCCCACGATCGGGAGCAACAAAAATAGGAACAGCCTCATTTTTTATGGTTTTAGATCTGACGGATCGCTCCCCGTACCTCACTTAGCAGGGCCCGAACCTTTTGAAATGGGTCACCGGGCCCCAAGGTTTCCAAGGGAAGGTATCCTCGATACCCTGCCTGTTTCAGTATTTTGAACAACTTTATAAAATCGGTGGGCCGTTCGGATCCATTGACCCAAACGGTCTCTTTGATTTGCCATGTGATGGCGTGATGTATGTTCTGTGCTATTTCCCCATAGGGGTCTTTTTGCCTATAGCTCCCAATATCGAGGTTCAGCCCCAACCAGTCCGAACCTACCCATTCGAACAGTTGGTCCACATCATCTGCGGTTTTCAGAAATTCGTTATGGTTCTGCAACGCGATCATTACCCCGTATTGTTTGCCGTATTCGCAGCAAGTGCGGATATCGTCGGCGATCCATCGCATGACCTGAGGCCGGGTGTATCCCTTGTGATCGGAGGTGCCCGTAAAGATACGGAGATGCGGGCTTCCCAGTTTGGCCGCCGTTTCTATCCATTTTTTGGTGCGTTCGATATGGGCCTTTCTTTTGGCGGTGTTCGGATCGGCAAAGTCGTTTCTGATACCGGTACCGCTTATCGCTATCCCGAGCAAAAAAGCCTGCCTTTTAAACGTATTGATGAACGTATTGGAAGGTACTTCGGGATATCCGGGAAAATAGTAGCCCGTGGGATCTATGGCGTCGAAATTGTTTTCAGCACAAAAGTCCAGTGCACCGAACAGGTCCATTTTGCCCGCTTTCAGAGCGGCATCAAAAGAATAGAGGTTCAGGCTCAGTTTAAACTTATGGGAACGCTCTTTCATGGGATCGGAAAAGGCAAACGTCCCTTGGCAAACCATCCAGGCAGGTACGGAGAGAGCGGCCTTGAAAAATTTTCTTCTGGAGGTTGAGGCGTCCATCGCTGTTTTTTTGGAAAACACCTAAAAGTAAGAAAAAAGCAAGAATGGACTATCCTGAAAATGGCATGGTCTTCCAAACAGTGACGGCGATATCGTCTTTTTCCACCTCATAATTTTGTCCGGCGACCAAGTGGTAAAAATGGATCGAGGATTCGCGCCGTATCTTATCTTCCAAAAGGGAGGTATCAATATCACCACTTTCCTGTCTCCAGATGAAGATGGAATTCTGTTCTATCTGTATAATACGGTGCTTGGCCGTAAATTGTGCTACATAGGTAACCATAAAGTTGTGGGAGGAACGTAACGGTTAATAGTGGTCCAAATTAAACGAAAAACAGGTTTCCAGAAAAATTAATGTAGGAAAAATCAAAATTTGTGTGGTGAAACCATCAAAAAATGGCTGTAGAATGTTTAGTCGTTCAATTTTAGTACGGCCATAAAAGCCTGCTGGGGAATCTCTACATTGCCCACTTGGCGCATGCGTTTTTTCCCTTTTTTCTGTTTTTCCAGCAGCTTTCTTTTCCGGGAAATGTCTCCCCCATAACACTTGGCCGTAACATCTTTTCGAAGGGCCTTGATCGTCTCCCGCGAAATGATCTTGGCCCCTATGGCGGCCTGAATGGGGATATCGAATTGCTGTCTCGGGATGAGTTCCTTCAACTTTTCACACATTTTTTTTCCTATGGTCACGGCATTGTCGAAATGGATCAGGGCGGAAAGTGCATCTACGGGCTGTCCGTTCAACAGAATATCCACCCGGACCAATTTGGAGGCCCGCATTCCGATGGGCGAATAATCGAAGGAGGCATATCCCTTGGAAACGGTTTTCAACCGGTCATAGAAATCGAACACGATTTCGGCCAAGGGCATATCAAAGGTGAGTTCCACACGATCGGTAGTGAGATAGGTCTGGTTGGTGATCAGGCCCCGTTTGTCGATACAGAGCGACATCACATTGCCCACAAAATCGGCCTTGGTGATGATCGTGGCCTTGATATACGGTTCTTCTACCCGTTCCATTGTGGAAGGATCGGGCAGGTCTGTCGGGTTGTTCACAATGAGCGCCTCAGCCGGATTTTTTCGGGTAAAGGCGTGGTAACTAACATTGGGGACAGTGGTGATCACCGTCATATCGAACTCCCGCTCCAGGCGTTCCTGTATGATTTCCATATGGAGCATCCCCAGGAAACCACAGCGAAAACCAAAACCCAGGGCGGCACTGCTCTCGGGAGTAAAGACCAGGGAAGCATCGTTGAGCTGTAATTTTTCCATGGAGGAGCGCAGTTCCTCAAAATCTTCGGTATCCACCGGATATATCCCCGCAAAGACCATAGGTTTTACATCTTCGAATCCGGCGATCGCATTTTTTGTGGGATGGGCGGCATCCGTAATGGTATCGCCCACCTTAACCTCCCGGGCGTCCTTTATTCCCGTGATCAGATAGCCCACATCTCCCGCTTTGATACTTTGCTGTGGGTGCTGCGTAAGTTTCAAGGTGCCCACCTCATCGGCAAAATAGCTTTTGTCCGTTGCCACAAATTTAATTTTCTGTCCTTTCCTGATCTCGCCGTTGATCACCCTGAAATAGGTTTCGACCCCACGGAATGGATTGTAGACCGAATCAAAGACCAGTGCTTGTAGCGATTCGTCCAAATTTCCAGTGGGTGCTGGAATGCGCTCGATGATGGCCGCCAGAATTTCGGCAATTCCCAAGCCGGTCTTGGCACTGGCCGGGATCACCTCCTCTACCTTGCAGCCCAGCAAATCGACAATATCATCCGTCACTTCCTCCGGGCTGGCACTGGGCAGGTCCACCTTGTTCAGTATTGGAATGATCTCCAGGTCGTTCTCCAATGCCAAATAAAGGTTGCTTATGGTCTGTGCCTGGATACTTTGAGCGGCATCTACCACCAAAAGGGCCCCTTCACAAGCGGCTATCGACCGGGAAACTTCATAGGAGAAATCGACATGGCCCGGGGTGTCGATAAGGTTGAGGACATAGTCCTCGCCCTCATGGGTATATTCCATTTGAATCGCATGGCTTTTGATGGTAATGCCGCGCTCCCGCTCCAGATCCATATTGTCGAGGAGTTGTTCCTTCTTCTCGCGCTCGGTTACCGAACCGGTATAGTCCAATAGTCGGTCGGCCAGGGTACTTTTGCCATGGTCGATATGGGCGATGATGCAAAAATTTCGGATGTTCTTCATGGATACGGCTAAAGCGAGTGCAAATATAGTTTTATTTTATACGCGGGTTGAACGGCCGGGCCATTAATTTGTCCCGCGAAACCGCTCAGAACCCGCCCGCCAATCCCCCACAGATGCCCAGACTTATAAGAAGATAGACGCCTGCCAGGATATACAGAACCTTGGCCGCTTTTTTGTTGTTTTTTCGCAGTACAAGCCCGATGATCAAAAGTATTAGGGCCGGTCCGAACATTATAAGAAGGATGAGTATCAAGAGGCCTTCCAGGCCACCGATTTCCAAAGGCAAGATCAAGTTCATAACATTTCAGTTTGAAGTTTTTGTAAATACGCTTTTTTTTCATCCCTATAGAACAGGTTCATGGTCTCGAACGGAATGATCTGGTAATCCTTGTCCACAATGTGCACACAGGATTTTTTGATAGCCCGGACATCAAAGTTATGGGCGTCGATAAATTGCATGATGATGATACGGAACAAGTTGTCATAGCCCAGTTCGGGAGCATCGATCTCGGGCAGGCAGCACATAATGCTCTTTAGGTTTTCCGATGCTTTTTCCACGGAATTCCCGGTACTGAAGAGTTCGATCATTTTGCCGTGCAGTTCTTGATCTTGCTCGTATATGATAGTGTTCTTTCCCTCGTTCAACAGATCGTCCGGATTGATGTACCGCGTCAAGGGGGTCACCTCGTCTCCCAGTTTCAGGGCATACCCCATGACCAGGGCATCCGGATTGCAGGGCACGGGAATCAGGTCGTCCGCTTCGAAAATGGGGGATTGCTCCAGGATGTTGCGCCGTACCTCCGTAAGGGTAATCCTGTTTTCGTCCGCTTCAAAATTTTCCAGCCGGCCCGCGATCTGGGTGGGCTGGAAGGTGACCCCGCGGACACACCGCTGTTTTAGCGCAAAATCGATGGTGGTCCCCATTTCGTGATCGTTCAGTCCTTTTTGAAGGGTCACCACCAAGGTAGTGGACAGGTTCAGCCGGTTCAGATGTGCCAAAGCGTTCAAACGGGTATCGGCCAAATCCGCACCCCGCAGGGTTTGCAGCACTTGGTTGTCCAGGGAATCGAACTGGAGATAAATCTCAAAATCAGGGGCATAGGTCGCCAACCTTTCCGCGAAGGCAAAGTCCTTGGCGATCTTTATCCCATTGGTATTGACCATCAAATGTCGTATGGGCAGGGTCTTGGCATAGTCGAGGATATCGAAGAACCGGGGGTGTACGGTAGGTTCGCCCCCGCTGATCTGCACCACATCGGGTTCACCCTCGTTCCGGACGATGGCATCCAACATTTTTTTGATTTCGTCCAAAGTCCGATGCCTGCCGTAATGCGGGGAGGACGATGCATAACAAGTGGGGCAGGTGAGGTTGCACCGATCGGTCACCTCGACCACGGTCAAACAGGAATGCTGCTCGTGGTCCGGACAAAGGCCGCAATCATAAGGACAGCCGTAATGTGTTTTGGTGTTGAAGGTCTTGGGGTACTCCGAGGCCTTGTTGTAATTGCGGATGTTCTTATAGTAGGCCACGTCATCCGCGATCAACACCTTCGATCGCCCGTGTTCCCTACAGTTTTTGAGCATGTACACCTTGTCGTTTTCGAAGACGATCTTGGCATCGATCCGCCGCAAACATTCCGGGCAAAGGCTCAGGGTAAAATCATAATAGGTGTAGTTTCTGGCAGGCATGGGCAATCCCTTTTCTGAGCGTTTTTTGGTAGTATAGCAAACAAATTAAGCATAAATATTGGATGCTGCTCAACCCCAGGACCAAAAAAGTATTGGGCTTCAGGAATTCGATGCAGCACCGAAACGAAAAGTATGTAATCATAAAGATTTTGAAATACATGCCCTCCTCCAAACGGACCTTTCTGCTCTGAAGCTTTTTGACAAATAGGAACAAAAGCCCTAAAAAAACCAGCTCGTACAGAACGATGGGGTGCCTTAAAATGCCGTCCCCGAGGTCCATCCCCAAGGGAGAAGTGGTTTCGGCACCATAGGTGAATTCGTTGACACCGGCCAGGAAGCAGCCGATACGGCCAATAAAGATGCCCCCGATGATGGGCAACGTGAACAAATCACCGGAAGATTGCTTTTCCCCAATGATCTTTTTGACCCATTCTACCCCCAAAAGGCCTCCGAACAGTCCGCCCATGATCGTTTTATTGTTCAATATGGAGACCCAGCCCTGTGAATAGTGCAGCACGGGATTTTCCAGAAAAGCGACCAGGCGGGATAAGAACAGGGCCCCAAAAATGGCCCCTATGATGATTGATAAACGGTTGTTCGAGGAAATGTTGTCCCTGTTTTTTTTTCTCAGGATGACATAGTACCGGAACCCTACAAAAAAGGCTAGATATTCCAATACCAGGTGTATATTGACCTTGATGCCAAACAAAAAGGGTTCAAAGGGAAGGGGAAAGCCCAAAAGATAGTTGCTCATTGCCCCCTAAAAGTAAACACAATTCGGCTGAACCGCTCCAAAAACCCAAAATAAACGTTTGGGCGAAATCTTGGAAACCGACCGATTTTGGGGCGCGCCGCCGACCCGTTTTTGTGGTCCGTTTTGCCCAACAGCTCAAGGGAAAGGTCCATCCCCGGATTTTTACGTAATTTTGCCTTCCCAAAACACAGCATACGTTTTGCCCAAAATAGGAAACATACAATTACCGGAGTTCCCTTTGTTGCTGGCACCCATGGAAGATGTGAGCGATCCACCCTTCCGTGCCCTGTGCAAGGAACAGGGCGCCGATGTTGTCTATACCGAATTTATCTCTTCGGAAGGACTTATCCGCGATGCGGCCAAGAGCACGATGAAGTTGGACATCTATGAAAAGGAGCGCCCGGTGGGCATTCAAATATTCGGTGCCAATTTGGACTCCATGTTGCGGTCTGTGGAGATTGTTGAAAGATCAGGGCCCGACATCATTGACATCAACTTCGGTTGCCCGGTAAAAAAGGTGGTGAGCAAGGGCGCCGGTGCAGGTATTTTAAAGGATGTAGATCTAATGGTCTCCCTGACCAAGGCCATGGTGGAACACACCAAGCTCCCGGTCACGGTGAAGACCCGATTGGGTTGGGACCACGACTCCATTATGATCGTCGAGGTCGCGGAACGCTTGCAGGATGTGGGTTGCAAGGCCATAGCGATCCATGGGCGCACCCGCGCCCAGATGTACAAGGGAGAGGCCGATTGGGGCCCGATTGCGGAGGTGAAGAACAACCCGAGAATGCATATTCCGGTTTTTGGAAACGGCGATATCGATACTCCGGAAGCGGCCAGGAGGATGCGGGACGAATACGGTTTGGACGGAGCGATGATCGGTCGTGCGAGCATTGGCCATCCCTGGTTTTTTAAGGAAGTAAAGCACTTTTTTAGGACCGGCACGCATCTGGCACCACCGACCATGGAGGAACGGGTCGATGCCGCAAGAAGGCATCTGCGGATGGCCATTGCCTGGAAGGGCGAGAAATTGGGCGTCTTTGAGACCCGCCGCCACTATACCAACTACTTCAAGGGTATTCCCGACTTTAAGCCCTATCGGATGAAAATGGTCACCAGCGATGATTCGGCCGATGTTTTTGCCGCCTTTGACGAAGCCCTGGCGCAATTCGGGAATCACGAGTTCAGCCTTTAGGCGATCAATTTTTTGTTGACCCTGCTGCTGGCGATTTTCGCCGCAACGACCCCGAGCACCACAATAGTGGCCAGAACGATCAGCACATTGATCAATTGGTATTCCACGGGATAGGCGAGGGAAGGTGTGATTTTTAGCCAGCCAAAGGCCAATTGCGACCCGATAAGTAGCGAGCCCAGGAGCACACCGATAAGCCCGCCCAAACTGGTCACCAAGACACCTTGTATAAAATAAATGCGCCGAACTTCCCGCAAAGTGGTCCCCAAACTATAGAGTGTCCTGGAATTTTGCTGTTTGTCCAAAATCATCATCGTGATGGCCCCTACCACATTAAAGAGCGCTATGACCAGCACCAGGGTGAAAATCAAATAGGTGGCCAGGTTTTCGGTGTTCAACATTTTGTACAGGCTGCTGTTCAGCTCCCTTCGGTCCTTGAGGATCACCTGGTCACCAAAGATCGCTGCTATTTCATTCTTGACAGCAAGGATGTCCCTGGGGTCGTTCAATCTGAAATTGATGCCGGAGAGCTGGGTACTGTCTTTTTCCAACAGGGCCTGTACCAATGCCAGATCGGCAAAGACGTATTTTTTGTCCAAATTCTCCTCTACGGCGTACAGCCCGCTCAATACCAAGGGAAGTTCGTTGTACACACTGGACAGGTCCTGCTGGGAAAGCGAACCTTTTCCCGGTTTCAGGGCCAGGATCTTTAAGGGGTCCCTAAACTGGTTGGTGAAGATGTTCAAAGAGTTTGCGATCTCGAGCCCCGCCACACCCTGCAGTTCGTTCAACGACCAATCGCCGTAGCGCACGGTGCTGTCCACTCCGGTTACCTGGGTATAGTGCGCATCGACGCCCTTGATGACGGCAATGGCAAACTTTTCCTTGTGGGTAAGCAGCACCTGCTCCTCCAGTTCTTTGGAGAAATGGGCCACTTCCTTGATTTTGCCCAGGGCCACTTCCTGTTCCGGGCCGATGGGAAAAAACTTTCCGGTGGCGGGCAGTGCCTTTAGGTCGGGGTCGAAAGAATCGGTAAAGGAAAGGCTGAACGTCTTCAGGCCGGCAAATCCGGAGAGCACGATAAAAAGGGCCGCCGAACCGATGACAATGACCAAAAAAGTAATAAAATTGATGATGTTCACCGCATTTTGGCTGCTTCTGGAATGCAGGTACCGCTTGGCGATGTAGAGCGGAAAATTCAAGTTTACGATTTTTTTCTTTTGGGCAAGAGGTCCCTGTTCTCAATAGGGTTTTCGGTTCCTTTGAGCGACTTCTCGATGTTTTCGATATAGTCCAACGAGTCGTCCAGGAAGAACAAGAGTTCGGGTACCCGCCGCAATTGGTTGCGGGTACGCTGCGAAAGTTCGTGCTTGATCAAGGGCTGGTTCGATTTGATCCCTTCCATAAGGGCCTCTGCCTCCTTGTTCGGAAAAATGCTCAAGTATACCTTTGCAATGGAAAGGTCGGTGGTCACCGATACCTTGGACACCGAAATGAGGGTGCCGCGCATGCCCCCATCGACGGCAGCACGCTGTAAAATATCAACGATATCCTTTTGGATGACTCCCGCTATCTTCTTCTGTCGTTGTGTTTCCATGGGGCAAAAATACGCACATTATTGTGTACTTTAGTGGTTTAAACCAAGATAGTGGACAAAATCGAGCATATCGGAATTGCCGTGAGGGACCTCAATGCCTCCAACCGCCTGTTCGAAAAATTGTTGGGCGTGCCCCATTATAAAATTGAAGAAGTGGCTTCTGAGGGGGTGCGTACCTCCTTCTTCCGATCGGGCCCGAACAAAATTGAGCTTTTGGAAGCCTTGGACAAGGACAGTGCAATTGCAAAGTTTCTCGAAAAAAGGGGGGAAGGGGTACACCATATCGCCCTTGCCGTTGACGATATCACGGCGGAAGTCAAAAGATTGAAATCCGAAGGTTTTGTGGTCCTCAACGAAGAGCCCAAAAGGGGAGCCGACAATAAATGGGTGGTTTTTTTGCACCCCAGATCGGCCAATGGGGTGTTGGTGGAGCTTTGCCAAGAAATACGGGATTAGCGATTGAAATACTTTGGCGGCCTTAAAAATAAATAGTAATATTGCAGTCCAAATTTTGGTCCTATAGCTCAGTTGGTTAGAGCACCTGACTCATAATCAGGTGGTCCCTGGTTCGAGCCCAGGTGGGACCACTTCAATAATCCGTAACAAACTATTAATTAGTAAGTTACGGATTTTTTGATTTATAATACGTACATTTTTTGGTTATGCCCTTGACCCTTCTTCTTTTTTTATTCTAATTCGCTCATCTTCCCAACCATGATCAATATATTCCCACGTAAAATCATCGCCCTTGACCTTGATACTTACGAACCCTTCCTTGGTATTGTGCCTTCTTCCCTTCCATCCGTTCCCGGCAATGGAGCCCCCAATGATATAGTGAAATCGATCGTTGACATGACCATATTCTTTCCAATGAATGTGACCTTGTAAGATCAGTTTTAAATTATGGTTCTCCATCAATTCAAAAACAACCGAAGAATTGGTGACATTAGGGCTGCCTTTGCTGCCGGTTAGCTGTGAGCGGGCACATATCATGGGAATATGGGTCGTAATCACAATGGGTGTTGATTTATCGACCTGTTCCAAATCTTTTTTCAACCATTCCATCTGCTCGTCGTGAAAAACGGTTTTATACCTTTTATTTTCAGTTACATCCAAGGAGTTTAAGGTGATGAAATGCCAACCCTTATGGTCAAAAGAATAGTAGGTTTTCCCAAAATACCTTTCCCACATACCATACTTGTAATCAGGATGGTCTTCAGATTCAGGACTTTCTTCATATATGCCGAACAGATCGTGATTTCCTACACAATTGTGAACGGGCATGTTAAAGCCCTTGCTCATATCTTGATATAACGAAAAAAGGGATTCACATTTTTTTTGATTGCCCCGCATGGCATCGTAGACTAAATCGCCTCCGGTCAATACAAAGTCAGGGTTCATTTCATTTACTTTGTCAATGGCCATCTGAAAACCCTTTGGAGCGTTCATCTCGGGTTTGATATGAATGTCGGTCAAAAAGGCAAATTCAAAACCATCTGGTTCTTTGACGGACTCTTTTTGCTTACAAGAAAGCTGCGTCAATGGAATCGCTGCAACGGCCAAGCTGGACTGGCGTATAAAATTTCTTCGACTACTAGTGGCATTCTTTTTTGCGCTCATAATTTTATTATTGCTTAATCACTTTTTATCAGCCATATTTCCGCAACTTGAGAGCCCCGTTCCCCTTCGCCGCAAGTCCATTTGAACAAAACGTTTCCATCGGCAGTTGCCTCCTTGGGAACTTTGAATTCATAAATGGGCCTTTCACCGGTGGTTATAAAATCATGAACAGGAATATTATCTGCAACCATTTTTATTTTGGAAGGAAACCGCCCGGTATAGGCGACTCTAATGGTATACGAGCTTTCGGGATCCAACTGGTCATAAACGATTTCGAGAGGTTGGTCGTACAAAGTGGTAACCTGTTGCATCCACGCTGCAGGTGAGGCTTGACCCTCAAAACCGACCGCCGTTATCTCGTGTACCCATTCTTCCCCTTTTAGTCCGATACCGAAACTGGTACGAGGTGATGCAAGGCTACCGGGGTCTTCTTCCCATGTAATGTTTGATTTGACCCTGTCCCAACTTTTTGGTGAACCAAAATTATCGTAGAATCCGCCCGGCCCTGGATCGGTTCTTTGCAACATGTTGTCGATTTCGACCAGCCTTTTTTCTTCGCTATCATATTTTTCAATGGCATCAAGTTTATCGTTGATCCACATGACATCGTTCAAAGGCAGGTCGATATTGTCGATAAAGTTGCCGCGACCTGCTGCCGCTAAATGCTTTTTCACCGTTAATTGCGCCCCGATACTTCTGAACAAAGAATCGGCCAAGACATGGCATTTTTCCCTTAAGCTTGGCAAAATAGGTTCCTTTATAGATTTAAGCAATATTCTTCTAGCTTCCTCGATCGCCGCCATTGAACCTTTATTTTTGGCAAATGCCAAAGTTTCACGGGCCGCATGTTCCAATTCGGTTTCGTAGACCAACCTCCGATAGGTGTAGGCGTCAAAATAAGCGCGTATAAGCCCCATTTGAAATCTGGGATTGACCAACACATCGTGGGGGGCGCTTTCTTCCATTTCCTGCCATTGCCGTAATGTTCGCATTACACCGTCATTTACCAACAAAGGGCCGTGAATGTTTTTCTCTAGGTTAATGATTCCTTGCGCGACGGACTCGGTAAAATCAGCACCTATAAAATATCGGGCATAGTCACGAAGTGTTTCCATAACCGGGGTTTCAGGATCCCAATCTTGATCGCTCCACACTATTTTGTTTACATCGTCGTTGGTTCCTTCCGAATAACTGATACTGCCTTGGCCATATTCATCCAGTGCATTGTGAATCATTTTCTCGTCCGTCGGTCTGGGGTTGATACATTCACGCCCAAGCGTGATGGCATAGGCCAAGTCCCATTTGGGAACCGGATATTGACTGCTTAAACTATGTGTGATATCAGGGTATTTCCTTATCGGGATTCCCGGATTGATAATTTTTCTTATTTCTTGTATCGGGGTTTTGATCCACGGCCCGAAAACAACACCTCCTAGCCAGGCGTATTCTTTGTTGATATGTGCGTAAAAGGCATCGAACCACTCTTTTGTTGGTCTAAAAACTTGTGGGGAGACCCATATTTTGGCATTGGGGTGGTATTGATGAAGTACCTTTGATACGGTTTCGAGCCATTCGAACAATTCATCGGGCCCCAATTCCCCGGGATCACCACCCGGAACAAAAAGAGCATCTAATTTCGGCAACGCCTTAAACACTTTGTGACGCTCATTTAATTCGTTTTGGATGGAATCTTTGTGCGAATAGTCAAGCCCCATGTTCGGATACCACATCCAAACGTCCATACCGTATGATTTACAAATTTTAGATTGTTCGGCAATCATGTCGATGGCCGGAATCTTCATATGAACGCTAGTGAAATCATCATCGGTACGGGGAGGAACTATCTCGATGCTATTGGCCCCAAAAATCGCAAGATCTCGTATATAACCATCAAACTGCTCAGGAGAAAACGCATCATAGGCATTTGTTTTTGGGCGATACCCCAATTGATGCCCACGGATAGGGTATTCTGGAGTGGAAACAATGCCCAAATTTCTGGACACTGTGATTTTTCCCGGACGCATTTCCATTTTTCGCAGTAATTTTCCTATACCGTACAATACACCCCGTGAATCGTTCCCTACGATTAAAATGGTATTTGATTCTTCCAATACGACAAGCTTATAGCCCTCGCTTCCGATTTTGGATAAACCTGAAATGACCTTCTTATATTCCTGCGGAAATCTATCCAACTGTCCTTCGATGCCGATTGCAACAACTGCTTTTTCGGATTTTGGCCATTTTCTGCTAATCGGCCATTTGATTTTACTTCTTTTGTACACCTCCTCCTGCAAAACCGTGATCGATTTTTGTGCCAACTTGTCCTTTGTGCCAACATATACAATTTTAGTTGTACTTAAATCCATTGTTTGCGAATTGGCCGTGTTTGCCATGAGGACAAGTAGACAAACACCCCACAGGGTTTTTATCGGAAAGCTTCGATTCCTGGTAGTGCTATTCATGGGATGGAATTGAATGTGGAACAGAGCATCATAATTTTCGGTTAAATCGCCAAATCGGAACTGTCGCCTTGGGTCATTTTTTCTCCGACGGCATTCTTGATCAAGCTCATATCTTCTTTTAACTTTTGGCTGAAAAGAAACATATCGGAACTATGTAAAATGATATTGACACCTTCTTTCATCCACTGTATCTGGCGTTCGGCATCCGCTGGGAAATGAATCCCTACGGCAACCCCTTTGGTTCTTGCCTTACGGATAATCCCTCCAACGGTTTTTTCAAAATCAGGACGATCGTACTGCTCGGGCAATCCCATGTTTACCGAAAGGTCATGGGGGCCAATAACGATCCCATCCAATCCGGGAACATCTAAAAGCGCATCCAAATTTTCGACGGCAGCGGTGCTTTCTATATTAACAAGGCATAAACTTCCTTTGTTAAAATTTTCCAGATAGGTTTTTAACTCTAGCTTTAAAAGCTCCTTTCCATTGAGAACATTCTGCAAACGTTCTCCCTTTAAGGGACGATATTTGGTAGCGCCTACCATTTGTTTTATTTGCTCAACACTCTCGATATAGGGAGCAAGAACGGCGACCGCACCGGCATCTTTGACCATACATGCCGTATAAGGGTCGGGGCTTGGTATTCTGACAATGGGTGATATTTTTTGAGCGTTGTAAACTTGACATAAAAAAGTCAGTTCCGCTCGATCCATCGGAATGTGCTCCGTATCTATAAAAACAAAATCCAACCCTGATGCTCCAACGGCTTTCGACCAAATCGGAGAAGTAGACAGGATACAGGTTCCGTATATGTTTTTACCGTTTTGTAATTTTTGTGAAAGACTATCTGTCATTGTTTTTAGAATTTAAAATGAAACCCGTTCAGGATGTTTAGCAAACTATAATCACTTTCTGATTTAATACGACCCTTGATTTTCAAAAATCTATGAGCGGTTGTGCGCCCGGATTCTATTTATTGACCACATTGATCGGACTCCCTTTTAAAAAGGCGTCTAAATTCCCGATTGCCGTATTTAACAATCTAGTTCTTGATTCTTTGGGTGCCCACGCAATATGAGGGGTTATAATACAATTATCAGCCTTTAACAGATCGTTTTCTTTTTCAATGGGCTCAACAGACACGACATCGACGGCTGCTGCTGCCACCTTTCCATTGTTTAAGGCATTCTTTAGATCTCTTTCAACGATCAATGGCCCTCTAGAGGTATTGATTATCATAACACCGTCTTTCATTTTTGAAATGTTTTTTTCATTGATAATGCCGGCTGTTTCATTGGTCAAAGGACAGTGTAAACTTATAACATCCGATTTTGACAGCAATTCGTCCAAACCTACATATGAGCATATGTTTGTTTCCAATTCGGGCCGCTTTGAGTTGTTGAATGCCACTATGTCCATGCCGAAGGCTCGAGCCATTTTTGCCGTTGCCCGACCTATTCTCCCAAAACCGATGATGCCCAATGTTTTGCCTTCCAATTCTATGAGCGGAAAATCCCAAAAGCAAAAATCCTTGCTTTTTGTCCATTTTCCTTGTTTTACGGCCCGACTATGATGCCCTGCATTGTGGCACATTTCCAAAAGAAGGGCGAGTGTCATCTGCGCAACAGCTGTCGTGCCGTAGCTCGGCACATTGGTAACGGTAATGCCCAACTCTTTTGCGGCCACAACATCTACAACATTATAGCCCGTTGCCAGAAGACCTATATATTTTACCGAAGGAACTTTTTCAAGAACCTTTCTGGAGAGCGGTGTTTTGTTCGTAAGCAATATAGTGGCATCGTCAATGGCCTCAACTATTTCGTCATCACTGTATGGGGTTCTGTCGTAAATTATGGGATTCCCCAATTTTTCCAAACCGCTCCAACTTAGATCTCCTGGGTTTACCGTATATCCGTCAAGAACAACAATTTTCATTTCTCAAATTTTCGAATTATTACCTGACCGAATTTGGGTCCCAGATAGAACTTCCTATATAGCGCTCCGGGTTTTCATAATCTTGAAAGTAATAGAGCGTTACCACTTTTCCGTCCGGGCGTTGAACACTTCTTACATAGCCAAGGTCGCGTCCTGATCCATCGTTTCTCAAAACGATTTCTTCACTCCACGTTCGCCCATTGTCCTTGCTTATTTTTGCACAGATACTATAGGGTTGTGCCCGATGACCATAGGTGAGGCACAGCCTACCGTCTTGTAACTTTATAAGGCTGGGCGGGTTTCCTTCTCCCAATTCTTCGACAGGGCGGCCCAAAAGCTCCCAGGTTTTTGCATTGTCCCTGCTTAACCAAGAGTCAATATAACGGCTATTTTTTCTTTCCTTGGGGGTCAATTCATTCCAATCGGTAACTTCTTCCCGTACGCGGGAGGTAAGCAGTAGTTCCGTTTCCGACAATCTAACGGTAGAGGGCATTATTCTAAAGCCCTTTTTGGGCTCTTCACCGACCATTGAGACCAATTGCCATGAAATTCCACCATCATCTGTTCTAGCTGTAAATACCCGACCTTCTTGATTATTTTTTTTGGCGGCCGTTAAAAATGCCATACAACTATTGTCGTCTTCGATCATGTAATCGACACGGGCGGCTATTTTTTTGTTTCCATCGACCTCCAAACCATATGGACCTTTCCACGAATGACCCTTATCGTATGAATAATAAAAAATAGATGGCCCGGAGTTCATATCAAGCATCCAGAACTTCAATACAAAACCAGATTGCGAAAAATCCATAGGCTCTTGAAGTTTTGAAATGGGTTTCGTACGGTCCGGGGCCGGTTCTGTACCATGCAAAGAGCCCCCCCTTGCTATCATCACACCATTTTTTGACGGATTTTCGATACTCCATGTCTCGCCTCCGTCGAGCGAGCGGGCGAACATATGCTCTTCCGGTTTTTCTCTATCGATGTTGTGCAGTTCGGCCCCCAAATCTTTGTGGTACCCTTTTGCGAACCCGACTAAAATTTCATTGCCCCAACTCCATATCCCATTATTTGCCGGCCAACCCCCAAAACGCCCAGGTTCATAATATACTTTGCCGTTTTTGACCCTTATTTCCTTTGATTTTTGACCTGATACCTGAATGATCGCACAAAAGAGGACTAACAGAAATGTTTGCGTGAGTTTCATTGTTATTACGGTTTTAAGAGATTCCTTTTAAATATGTCCATTATCCTTTAAAACAAATCCATTTTCATTGGAATTTTAACCCATATGACAAATTTATACTTAATATATTAGCTTATAAGTTAATATATAATGCGTTTGGCATAAAATACTTGCAATTCTAATAGCCTATGTACAGTCGTATATAAGAACCCGTCATGCGTTTTTCAATAGTGGGCATGTCCTGGCCCATGCCCAGGGAAAAAGTTTTAAGGTAGCGGGCGTCCATTGTAGCGGTTGGGTGCTCGAAAGACAAAAAAGAAGGGTAGGGAGCACTGGATACCTCGGATCATGGCCCCGATCCGGGCCCGAACGGAATCACCATCGCGGTGAAAGGAGTTTTTCCTCCACCAAAGTACGGTACCGTACCCTGTTGATAACATTTTTGATAACTCCTTTTCCAGGGATAAAATCCGAAAAAAGATCTTTCCTAATTTTAGATGATAAAAAGGTCATTTAATAATTTATGTATCTGAACAATTTTCAAGTGGTACTTCAGGAAGTGCCGGGGGAAATAAGCCTATGCTTCTCCATATCCGGCTGCACCCTCCGATGCAAGGGGTGCCATTCCTCTTTTCTTTGGAAAGAGGGTACGGGGTCCCTGCTCACCGTGGAACGCTTTGAAGCGCTGCTCGACAAGTACGGCGCTTTGGCGACATGTGTCCTTTTTATGGGAGGGGAATGGCATCCAAAAGAGCTCGTCGATTTTCTGGGGACCGCCAAGAAAAAAGGATACAAAACCTGCTTGTACACCGGGCAGGAGAAAGTCCAGAAAGCGGTGTTGCAACAGCTTACCTGGATCAAGACCGGCAAATGGGAGGCCGCACTCGGCGGGCTTGGTTCCAAAAGCACGAATCAGAAATTCATCGAAGTGAAGACCAATAAAGTATACAATCACCTATTTATTAAAAACGAAAGAATATGATACGACTTACCGAGGCCCAAATAAGTAAAAAAATCAAGTTCATCGATGCGTACATCCATTCCGCGAACGCCGCGGATGGGTCAAAGGTCGATGCCAACGCCAATGTAACTTCCAAAAATATTGCCACCATGGAGGCGGAGCTGAACAAGGACATCAATATCCAGGTCAACAGGGCTCTGGTAAAACAAAAGATCGAGTCGCTTTTTGGCGGTGATCTTGCCGAGGAGTATTTGCGGCAGATAGAGGCCCATGAGATATACGTGCACGATGAAACTTCACTGAAGCCCTATTGTGTCTCCATAAGTATGTATCCGTTTTTGTTCGATGGACTTACCAAACTGGGAGGGGAGAGCCGGGCCCCCCAACATCTGGAGAGTTTCTGCGGGGAGTTCGTGAATCTGGTTTTTGCCATCAGCTCGCAATTTGCCGGGGCCCTGGCGACGGTGGAGTTTTTGATGTACTTCGATCATTTTGCCACCATCGACTATGGGGAGGACTATCTGGAAACCCATGAAAAAATTATTGCAAACCATTTGCAGCATGTGGTCTACGCCATCAATCAACCTGCCGCCGCAAGGGGGTACCAATCTGTATTTTGGAATATTTCATTGTACGACCATGCTTACTTCGACAGTATGTTCGGCGATTTTGTTTTCCCCGATCTGGTGAAGCCCTCCTGGGAAAACCTTAAGAGGCTTCAATCGTATTTTATGAAATGGTTCAACAAAGAACGCACGAAGGCTGTCCTTACCTTCCCGGTGGTCACGGCGGCCATGTTGGTCAAGGATGGAAAACCGGTCGACCTGGAGTTTACCGATATGTGCGCACAGGAACTGAGCGAGGGCAATTCCTTCTTTATCTACCAATCCGAAAACGCCGATAGCCTGGCCTCCTGTTGCAGGTTGCGAAACGAGATCAGCGACAATACATTTAGCTACTCTTTGGGAGCGGGTGGCGTGGCCACCGGTTCGATCAACGTTATCACCCTGAACATGAACAGGCTGGTCCAAAAGGGGGCCAATATTGTCGATGAGGTCCGGAAGATCCACAAATATCAGGTCGCGTACAGAAAACTCATTGAGGAATATGAGGCGGCGGGACTGCTCCCGGTCTATAAAGCGGGGTTCATATCCCTGGACAAACAATTTTTGACCATTGGAATCAACGGAATGGTGGAAGCTGCCGAGAGTCAGGGAATCATCGTTGGCAACCACCGCGAATACAAAGCGTTCGTGAACCGATACCTTAAGGCGATCTATACCGAGAACAAGGAGGCCAAAAAGCACTTTGGCTTTATGTTCAACACCGAATTTGTCCCTGCGGAGAACTTGGGGATAAAAAATGCCTCATGGGATCGACAGGACGGGCTGGCCGTACCACGGGATTGCTACAATTCCTATTTTTATAAGGTAGAGGACCCAAGGACCAATACCCTTGATAAGATAATCCTGCATGGAAAAGAGATCATCCGGTACTTGGACGGGGGCTCCGCGCTACATCTCAATCTCGAGGAAGCTCCCAACAAGGATGGTTTTGTAAAACTGATCGGGGCCACTGCAAAAGCGGGATGCAATTATTTCTGCTTTAACATCAAAATTACCATCTGCAACGACTGCGGCCATATTGACAAGCGGGCTCTCCACACCTGTGGCCGGTGCAGCTCCAAGGACGTCGATCATGCAACGCGGGTCATCGGATACTTGAAAAGGGTGTCCAGTTTTAGTTCGGGGCGCCAAAAAGAACATGGGTTAAGGCATTATCACACGAACGGGCCCGTTACCAAACTGACCAAAAGGAGAATAGGTGCCTTAAAAAGACAGCAATCCACACGCCATCTGGACGAAGGGATTCCGGTCGCTTTCCCGGAAAATAAATAGCGGATCGGTTCTGACCTGATCCACGACACTTTGGCCCTCTGCCAAGGAACATGACAAAAATCATGTTCCTTGGCGAGGATCTGTCTTATTTTTATCCCATTAAGGAGAAAAAGACCTTTTTATATTATATACTAATCCACATCACCATGTTATCAAAAAAACAAGCACGTACTTTTTTTCTTGGGGGGACCGTAGTAACCTTTCTGATCTTTATCGGGCTCACCGTGTACTCTTTCAGTAAAGAACAAGATCAATCGAACTATGGAAACATTACCGAGCAGGTCGTTCGGGGAAAACAACTATGGGAATCCAATAACTGTATGGGTTGCCACACGATATTGGGCGAGGGGGCCTACTATGCTCCAGAACTTACCAAGGTCATTGACCGTAGGGGCGAGGGGTACATAAAAGCGGTGTTGACCTCCCCGATTCCTTGGGCACCCAATGGAAGAAAAATGGTGGCCTACGGTTTTTCGGAAGAAGAGGCCGAAGACCTTATTGCATTCTTTGATTGGATCGATGACATCGACCTTAACGGATTCGATACGGTCGTATCCCCTATCGCGAAAGACAAAATGAACAATTGACACAGCTGGCATGGAATATCCAGGACAATGGTGTCGATACCCATCGATGGGATTGGACGGATGTTGCGGCCGACCGAAAATAACTAATTAAAAAATAGACAGATGAAATACAAATCACAAAAAGTGGCCTATTGGTTTTTTGCCCTGTCCATGTTGCTGCTTGTTTTACAGTTGACCTATGGATTTATAATGGGCTTCGCACGGATAGGCCTGGACGGATTGCACGATTTTATACCTTTCAACACGGCAAGGGCCGTACATACCAATCTCCTTGTAGTTTGGCTGCTTTCCGGCTTCATGGGTGCCGCCTATTACATTATACCGGAAGAGGCACAACGCGAGCTGGTCAATGTAAAATGGGCCTATGTACAACTAATTTCGCTGGCCCTGGTCGGGGTCGCGGCCATAATAGGTTATCATTTCAATTGGTGGGAAGGACGCAAGTTTTTGGAGATACCCAGACAGTTGGATTTTCTGGTCGTGGCCAATGTCCTATTGTTCCTAGGGCTGATACTGGCAACACTTTTCAAGGGAAAGCGCAGGACCACCACCGCCCTTGTACTTTCCATGGGACTCTTGTTCGCCGCTTTGTTGTACCTGCCGGGGATGTTGCCCTTTGACAGCCAGGTAACAGATTCTTTCTTTCGCTGGTGGGTGGTGCACCTTTGGGTCGAGGGCGTGTGGGAATTGATCATGGGCGGTATCCTGTCGTTCCTGTTGATCAAACTTACCGGGGTAGATCGGGAAGTAATCGAAAAATGGCTGTACGTCATTGTCGGATTGACGTTCCTATCGGGAGTCCTTGGAACCGGACACCACTACTACTACATTGGTGTCAACAAAATTTGGCTGATCGTTGGCGGTATTTTCTCCGCCTTGGAACCCTTGGCCTTCCTGGCCATGGCATTGTTTGCCGTGAACATGTACCGCAAGGGCGAAAAAAAGCATCCCAACAAGATCGCACTGTTTTGGACCCTGGGCGCCGCCATTGTATCGTTCCTGGGCGCCGGTCTCCTCGGTTTTGCCCATACCTTGCCCCAGACGAACCTGTACACCCATGGTACTTTGGTAACCGCTATGCACGGTCATCTCGCCTTTTGGGGGGCGTACGCCATGATCGTTCTTGCCATCATTAGCTATAGCTTGCCGAACATGACCGGTAGAAAACTATACCTCACCGCCCGTGGCAGGGCCGCCTTCTGGCTCTCCAATATCGGGATGATCGGGATGACCGTTGCATTCGGAGTGGCAGGGGTTGCCCAGGTATATCTGGAACGGAAGTTCAAAATGGACTTTATGCAGGTACAGAACGAGATCAGCATCCACTTTGTGGTGCTCATCCTCTGTGCTTCGGTATTGACCTTTGGGATCGCGCTGTACATCATCGATTTTATAAAACACGGTCGTCCCACGGACGAAGCATTGGAAGTACAAACCTAAACAGCAAATAACAATCAAATTTATACAACAAATGAAAGCACTAAAAAGCCACATGATGTCGCTATGCCTTTTGGCGATCATTGCCATGGGAATGCAGGCCTGTATTGAATCCAACACAAAAAAAGAATACGTCAACGCTGCCGATATCCGGGTAGGGGGGGAAATGGACGCGGAGCTCACCTCACCTCCCGACGTTCCCCGATCGGTGGGCAATCGAATGGCCAAGAAACTTATCGTGAATATGGAAATCCTTGAAAAAGAAGGGACCATGACCGATGGTACCACCTACAATTATTGGACATTTGGGGGGTCGGTTCCCGGAAGTTTCATTCGCACAAGGATCGGGGACGAGGTGGAATTTACATTGTCCAATCATCCCGATAACAAGCTGCCCCACAATATCGATTTACATGCAGTTACGGGCCCGGGCGGTGGTGCAACATCCTCTTTTGTTGCACCGGGCCATGAGAAAAAGTTCAATTTTAAGACCATAAACGAAGGCCTGTACGTGTATCATTGTGCTACGGCCCCGGTAGGGATGCACATTGCCAACGGGATGTACGGCCTAATTTTGGTCGAGCCGAAAGGCGGCCTCCCACCGGTGGACAAGGAATACTACGTAATGCAGGGCGACTTTTATACCAAGGGTGAAAATGGCGATCCGGGACTGCAACCTTTCGATATGCAAAAAGCGGTGGACGAAGATGCCGACTATGTGGTTTTCAATGGCCGCGTGGGCTCCATGACCGGGGACAATGCCATTACCGCCAATGTGGGTGAAACGGTTCGTTTGTTCGTGGGGAACGGGGGCCCCAATCTAATTTCCTCTTTCCATGTCATTGGTGAGATTTTCGATAAGGTGATGGTGGAAGGGGGCAACAGCATCAATGAGAACGTGCAGACCACCTTGATTCCGGCCGGCGGGGCAGCGATCGTGGAGTTCAAGGTCGATGTTCCCGGAACCTTTATATTGGTCGACCACTCCATTTTCAGGGCTTTCAACAAAGGCGCTCTGGGCATGTTAAAGGTACAGGGGGAAGAAAACAAAAACATATATTCCGGTGTGGTACAAGAAGGGATCTACCATCCTGAAGGTGGCGGAATCCAAGAGATGCCGGACGACGGTACAGCCGAGGTCAAAAGGACGGTTACGGAAAAGACCCTGGCTGAAAAAATGGAATCCGGCAAGCAGGTCTACGCAAAAACGTGTTTCGCCTGTCACCAGGCGAACGGGGAAGGGATTCCCAACGCATTTCCACCTTTGGCCAACTCAGATTACCTAAATGCCGATGTGAACCGGAGCATAGAGATCGTGCTCAAGGGCAAGACCGGGGAAATTACGGTCAACGGCCAAAAGTATAACAGCATCATGACCAAGCAGGCCATAAGTAGCGAGGAAATAGCCGATGTGCTTACCTATGTCTATAATTCCTGGGGGAACAAGAAAACGAACGTAACCACCTCCCAGGTCGAACAGGTAAAAAGCGGGCACTAAAACACAGCGGGAAATGACGGTTTTAAGATGGATATTTTGTGTGCTTTTTCTTTGGATGAACAATGCAAATTGTCAATCTAAAATGGTCGCCATAAAAGGGGGAACCTACATCCCCCTCTATGGAAGGGACTCGCTCAAGGTTGCGATAGCGGACTTTTACATGGACGTATACCCCGTGACCAATCAGCAATTTGTCAAGTTTGTGGCCCAAAACCCGAAATGGAAGCGATCCAAGGTCATAGCCCTCTTTGCAGATGGCAACTATCTTATGGATTGGAAGTCCGATACCGTTCTGGGCGAGCAACAATCTTTAAAGGCCCCGATCACCAGCGTGAGCTGGTTTGCGGCCAATGCCTATTGCGAATGTCAGGGAAAACGGTTGCCGACCATAGACGAATGGGAGTATGTGGCCATGGCCAATGCGGACCTCCCGGATGCACGGCAGCTAAAAACCTATAATGAATACATTCTGGGGTGGTATGAAAAGCCAAGAACGTTCAACAACGATATTGGATCTACCTTTAAAAATTATTGGGAGGTTTACGACCTGCATGGTCTGGTTTGGGAATGGACTTCCGATTTTAATTCGGTATTGGTATCGGGCGAATCCAGAAAAGATGTAGACAACGACAGTAATCTTTTCTGTGGAAGCGCCGCCATCGGTGCGACCGACCTTATGAATTATGCCGCCTTTATGCGATATGCGATCAGAGGAAGCCTCAAAGCCAAATACACCATGAAGAACTTAGGGTTCAGATGTGCAAAAGACAAAAAAAATGAAACGCTTTAGATCAATACTCCCGCTTTTGGCCATGGTGCTGTCGTTGCTTGCCTGCAAGGACAAAACTCCCACGACCGTCGGCACCAAAGAAATGGCATATCAATGTCCCATGAAGTGCGAAGGTGAAAAAACACATAACGCGGCCGGTAGTTGTACGGTCTGTAAAATGGATTTACAGCCCATCGTCCCTCTTGCTGTGGGAGACCTAAGGGTCGATATGATTTCCGATGAATCCATTTTTAACCTGACCTCCGAGTGGAATACGGAAGAGGGCAATACCATTGCGCTAAGGGACCTAAAGGGAAAAACCTTGGTCATGGTCATGATCTACACTAGCTGTAAGGCGGCTTGCCCCCGACTGGTCGCCGATATGCGCAATATTGAGAAACAGGTCCCAAAAGAACACCACAAGGATCTGAGGTATGTCCTGGTCAGCATCGATCCGGAAACCGATACCCCTACGCGCTTAAAAGCATTTGCCAAGGAAAACCTTATGGATGCGGAGCACTGGACATTCCTTCAGGGCACGGAGAACGGGGTGCGCGAATTTGCCAATGTCCTGGCCGTAAAATACAAGCAGATCTCCCCCATGGATTTTTCCCATTCCAATATAATCAGTGTGTTCGACCCGGGAGGAGAGCTGGTTCACCAGCAGGAAGGCCTAGGGGTGGATAACAGGGAAACCGTGAAAAAAATAATTGAGACCGTCGAAAAACAGATCTAAAAAAACATTCATGATCGCAATCCGGTTTAACCCAGTGCATAAAGGTCCAAATACCCGCCCGTGCCCGATTCTTACCGGATCGCTCTGCGCCATTGTTTTTTGGGCCTTCAACTAACGATCGTTACTATGCTACAGAACATAAAGAACAACACCCGAGAGACGTCACAACTTAAGAAGGACGGACCCTACTACAAGCCCATAGCCAAAGAGGTTGAAACCTTTGAGCATTCGTACCTGCAAAAACTTCCTTTTCTTTTAAAGGGCCCCACAGGTACGGGAAAATCAAGGTTCATTGAGTATATGGCACATCGATTGGACCAAAAGTTGATCACGGTCAGTTGCCATGAAGAGACCTCATCGACCGACCTGATCGGACGATACATCATTAAGGGAGCGGAAACCGTGTGGTTGGACGGGCCCTTGACCACGGCGGTCAAAACGGGGGCCATCCTGTATTTGGACGAAATAGCGGAGGCACGGCCGGATGTTATCGTGGCCATCCATTCACTGACCGATCACCGGCGCGAACTGTTTATTGATAAACTGGGCGAAACGGTAAGGGCACATCCCGATTTTATGTTGGTCGCTTCCTTTAACCCAGGCTACCAACGCGGGTTCAAAGAACTGAAACCTTCCACCAGACAGCGCTTTGTGGCGGTCTCCTTCCATTATCCGGAAGCCAGGTCCGAAGCGGTTATTTTGGTGAATGAGACCGGTATTTCCGAGGGCGATGCCAAAAAATTGGTGAACATAGCCAACAAGATCAGGAACCTTACCGAGTTGGGCCTTGCCGAGACCGTTTCGACACGACTGCTTGTGGATGCTGCCAAGTTGATAGGTTCCGGGCTGTCAAAACGATTGGCGGTACATGTCGCTGTGGTCGAACCACTGACCGATGATGTGGAAGTTATCACGGCCTTGAACGATCTGTGCGATCTAATGATATAGGAGGTTATGTTTGAGTTCGAACCCGATGAATACCTCTTCACCAAATTTGCGCACTACTTCAAGCGCCGCAGAAAGAAAAAGGAGGCAGGCTTGGAACATGCGGTGGCCCTGAAGGATGTAAAATCACGCTTGACCCTATTTGCACGCGCCATTACCGGAAAGCCCGTTGAAATCTATGCCGCCGAAAGGGAAGGGGGCTACAAGGACAGCAACTTTTTTCTGCCTTCCACCTATGCCGCGTTTTCAACGGTCGAGGAAAACATGGCCTTCTACCTGTTCAGGGTTTTGTATTTGGGGGTTCAAAGCAAACTGGACCTCAACTGGAAGGAACCCGGTGAACATACGCTCAAGGACTCTCGGGAAAAAGCGGGGGAAGCTGCGAAAGAGGTACTGCCCTTGCTGTTCAGCGAATTTCCACCAACTGAAGGCTTCTGTCAAAAGTACATCGCACACTACTCCAAAAAAGCAAAAAAGAATTCCATGCCCGACTTTTCGTTCGTCTATGGAAAATGGATGCGCAATTCGCCCGATGAAACACAGGGCGACACTCTTAAAAATTTTTCGGAACAGGTGAAGGCGGCCGATGGCGAACGGCCAAAAACAATCCTAAAGGCCAACGTCGTGGAAGAGATTATCTCGGTACAGGTAGATGAAAAGCAGGTGGAGGACGCGGTCTTGCAACATCAGTTCGAAAAGGTGGAGACCGCAGATGAATTTGGCGGAAATTTCAAAAATATGGACGGAGACGACGAGCTTGACGACCATGCCAATGCCCTGGAAGACCTCAGCATGAAGTTCAGCGTTCGGGTGGATGATACCGCGCATTCCGTATACCAGGCCGATTTTGTTGAAAACACCACTATTGCTGAAAGTGCCGAACGTGATGACAATGGATATTTTGTCCATTATGATGAATGGGACCAAGCGAACCGAACCTACAAACCTGATTTTTGCAAGGTATATCCCAAGACCGTCCTAAAAACGGCCCCGACCTACTACAAGGAAACAATTTCCAAAAACCGGTCCACATTGCTGGGTTTGAGAAAGATGCTGACCGCGGTGAACAATCGGTATCGGCAACAGCGCAGGCAAACCCAGGGAGAGGAATTTGATTTGGATGCCATTACCGATTTGTTCGTCGATGTCAACTCGGGGCATACCCCTTCGGAAAAAATTTACTTGTCCAAGCGCAAAAAGGAAAAGGACCTGTCCGTACTGCTGTTGTTGGACTGCAGTTTGTCAAGCGATGGTTACGCGGCCGGAAACCGTGTTATCGATGTTGAGAAGCAAGTATCCATCCTGTTTGGGGAGATATTGGACGAGTTCGACATCGACTTCTCCATCCACTGCTTTTACTCCAAGACAAGAAACCGTTCCACATATATCACCATGAAAGGGTTCGATGAGGATTGGGGAAGGTCCAAGTTCAAGATAGGTGCCGTGGAACCCAGCGGCTATACCCGTATTGGCCCGGCATTGCGACATTCGGGAGCCTTGTTGGACAAAAGGGACACCAAGAACAAATGGGTGATCCTCATTTCCGATGGAAAGCCCAACGACTATGATCGATATGAAGGAAGGTACGGAATAAACGACATTAAGCAGGCCCTGAGGGAACTCAACGAACGCCAGATAAATTCGTATGCCCTGGCCATAGAGGCACAGGCAAAATACTATTTGCCGCAGATGTTCGGACAAAACCATTATCAGATCCTGACCACTCCGGTAGAACTGTTGCAATCCCTTGTAAAACTGTACGAAAGAATAAAACATCAATCCTAGACCGGGACTGCCCAAGAAACCCCATGGACCAAGAAACCATAGATAGCGCAAACCTCTACTACCCCCCTGGCGGCATATTGCTATGGATCATTATCTTCTTGGAATTGGCGACCTTTGGTATTGCCTTGGTGGCCATGGTCTACTCGGGCAAGGCAGAACCTGTACTGTTTCACGAGTCAAGACTTTCACTGAACGTCACGTATGGAACCATCAATACTATTTTTCTCCTGACAAGCGGGTTTTTTATGGCGCTTTCCGTGAAAGCGGCGAAGTCCGGAGGGAAACGGCGGGCAAGGAAATATCTGCCGGCCACGATACTCTTTGGAACCCTGTTCGTAGGCTTAAAAAGCTTGGAGTACCACGAAAAGATCGTTGCCGGATCAAGCTTGGGGTACAATACGTTTTTCGACTATTATTGGATGCTCACGATGTTTCACCTCGTTCATGTCATCGTGGGCTTGGTTATCCTGGTTTCAGTTTATTTTGGTGTAAACAAGAAAAATGGATCTACATCGATCCAGGATATAGAGGCAAGCGCGGCTTTTTGGCATATGTGCGACCTCATTTGGCTGTTGTTGTTCCCCGTACTTTATTTGACCTTTTAGATGGATAGGACCACCACAATTTCTTGGATATTTTTAGTTGCACTGACCGTTGTCACCCTGTTTCTTTCAGGCATTCGACAAAACTATGCCGCCTTGCTGATCATGATTGTGGCCGCTTCGAAATTTTTGGTGGTCGGATTTCAATTTATGGAACTGAAGCGCGCGCACCCTTTTTGGAAATTTTTGATTGTGACCTATGTAGTTATCTTAACGGCCCTCTTATCGATATGACCTATGGCTTCAGTGCATCAAAGTCCTTTAACGATATGTACCTTCCCTTGCGTTCAATTTCCGTGACAAACTCCTGGATGGTCTTGTCCCTGAAATCGTTTAGGATTTTTTTCTTGAACGGGGCCACAGTGAAATGAACGGGACAGGGATTGTCGTCCCCGCACGTGGAGAGCCCTAAAAAACACTGATCAAATTTTTCAGCGCCATCGATACATTTTACAATGTCCCAAACGGAGTTTTCAAGATTTTTTTGGTCCAGGAAAAACCCTCCGGTCGGACCCTTTGTGGAGGACACCAATTTGTTTTTTGTCAGCTGGTGCAACAACTTGGCCAAAAAGGGTTGTGGGGTCTCCAGTTCCCCTGCAATTTTTTTTACCCCAAATTTCTCGTTTTCCCCCGAGTGCATGGCCAAATACAGTATGGAACGGATAGCGTATTTACAGGCGTTGGACAGCATGGGCTCGTTTTTGCCAAATATATGAAAAAAGGGGTTTTTGGACTTCTTTGGATGAAAAAGTTGGCGCAAACGGGGCAATATGACCATTGTCATAATTTTTAAGGGTGCCCGACCTTATTTTCGCCCATCTAGACTGAAGCTAAGAAATGGATTTCAAGGAAAAAATAAAGCAACTTAAAAAGGAAAAAAAAGCAGTTGTTCTGGCACACTACTATCAGGTCCCGGAAATTCAGGAAGTTGCCGATTACGTCGGGGACAGTTTGGGGCTGTCCCAAAAAGCGGCGGAGACCGATGCGGCGATCATTGTCTTTGCGGGCGTTCATTTCATGGCCGAAACGGCCAAGATCCTGAACCCGTCAAAAACCGTTCTTCTTCCAGATTTGGAGGCGGGTTGTTCCTTAGCGGAATCGTGTCCGCCCGAGGCCTTTGGAAAATTTGTGGACACCCATCCGGACCACACCGTGGTGACCTACGTAAACTGCAGTGCCGAGATCAAGGCGTTGACCGATATCGTCTGTACCTCGTCCAATGCCCTGAAAATCATCGCCTCCCTTCCAGAGGATAGACCGATCATATTTGCCCCGGACCGAAATCTGGGGCGCTACATCATGAAAAAAACGGGAAGAACCATGCTGCTCTGGGACGGAAGTTGCGTGGTTCACGAGGCCTTTTCGATCGACAAACTGATCGCGCTTTGTAAGGAATACCCCGGCCATAAGGTCATAGCGCATCCCGAATCGGAAGAACACATTCTTAAAACGGCGACCTACGTTGGTTCCACTTCTGGGATGATCGAGTATGTAAAAACCCACCCTACGGACAAGTTCATTGTGGCCACCGAAGCCGGCATTTTGCACAAAATGCAGGAGGCGGTCCCCATGGCGGAGTTGATTCCCGCCCCGGCCAAGGAAGACAACACCTGTGCCTGTAGCGAATGTGCCTATATGAAGGTGAATACCATGAAAAAACTGTACGAATGTTTGCTGAATGAAAGTCCGCAAATTGAGGTGGCAAAGGACATTCGGGAAAAGGCGCTGATTCCGATCGAGCGAATGCTGGAACTATCCAAGTAATATGCTTACGACCCATTATTTGGTTATCGGCTCCGGGGTTGCGGGATTGACCTTTGCGATCAAGATCGCGGAAAAGTTCCCGGACAGAACCGTTACCATGGTTACCAAGGGCGATGAGGACGAATCGAACACCAAATACGCCCAGGGTGGTGTGGCCGTTGTGCTGGACGCCCAAGAAGATTCATTTCAAAAACACATTCAGGATACCTTGACCGTGGGCGATGGGCTATGCGACAGATCGGTCGTGGAAATGGTGATCAAGGAGGGCCCCAAAAGGTTTGATGAACTGATCCATTGGGGCGCCCACTTCGATGTCGATGCCGAAGGGAACTACGATTTGGGAAAGGAAGGGGGACACTCGGAAAATCGCGTGGTACATCATAGGGATATCACGGGCCATGAGGTCGAAAGGGCCCTGTTGATGCGGGTCCATCAACTCGAAAACGTTGCCCTGTTACCGCACCATTTTGCCATAGACCTCATTACGGAACACCATCTTAAGCTGCCCAACATCCGGCAATTGACCTGTTATGGGGCATATGTGCTTCGGGAAAAAACAGGGGAGGTGCTTGCCATAAGGGCCCAGAACACCATACTGGCCTCGGGAGGTATTGGAAGGGTATATGGCCATACCACCAACCCCGATGTTGCCACCGGGGATGGCATTGCTATGGCCTACAGGGCTACGGCCCATATTAAGGATATGGAGTTTATCCAGTTTCATCCCACTGCACTTTACGAGCCCGAAGCGGGCACTTCCTTTCTTATTTCGGAAGCGGTCAGAGGTTTCGGGGCATATCTCCGCGATAAAAAGGGGCACCGCTTTATGCCAGATTACGATGGACGGGCAGAATTGGCCTCCCGGGATATCGTATCACAGTGCATTGACAAAGAGTTGAAAAAAACAGGGGACAACCATGTATTTCTGGACTGTACACATTTGGAAAGCAAGGCCTTTATGGCCCATTTCCCGAACATCTACGAAAAATGTCAGGCAATGCATATCGATGTAGCCCGGGACTGGATTCCGGTGGTGCCGGCATCGCATTATGTATGCGGGGGAGTGGTGATCGATAAAAGTGGAAGGACAACGATCAACAATTTGTTCGCCTGCGGGGAATGTTCCCGAACCGGCCTGCACGGCGCAAACCGATTGGCCTCAAATTCTTTGTTGGAGGCGTTGGTATATGCGCACAATATTTTTCGGCATCTCTCCGAGGAGAGCACAGAGGGAATGCCCGTTGAAATTCCCGAATGGAACGATGAAGGTACCCGTATCACGAAAGAACATGTGCTGCTTGGGCATAACCTTAAGGAACTTCAGGCGCTGATGCGGAATTATGTGGGCATTGTACGGAGCAACGATAGGTTGACGAAGGCTGTTGCAAAATTGAATGTGATTCACAGCGAAGTGGAGGCCTTGTACCGGACCTCAAAGGTGAATACAACGCTTTGCGAATTGCGGAACATGGTCAATGTGGCGCATCTGATCATCGGTCAGTCCTTGGCGCGCCATGAAAATAGGGGAGGGTACAATAATATCGATAATATAAGGAAACCAAAATGAGAAAACTTGTCAAAAAAAGTAGTTCCAAAAGTATGTCATATCAGGAATATGACGATTTGGTAAGGCATTGTGCCGCAGACCAAAAAACAACCGGCAATGAACAAACCGCGGAACGAATTGAATTTACCAGGCTCAATGCCAGTAGGATACGGCGTTTGAATAAAACCATAAAGCTCTCGGATCGAACGATCACCGCATTCAAGGGAGTACCCGGGCAAACCTGGTTGGTATTGACCGAAAGTTGGTGCGGCGATGCTGCGCAAACGATGCCCGTACTGAATAGAATTGCCGAGGCTTCACCCATGATCGACCTCAGGATTGTTCTTGCGGAGGAACATGAGGACCTGATGGACGCATTTTTGACCGACGGAGCACGTGCCATACCTAAAATCATCATGTTGGACAAAAACGAGGAGATCATAGGCACTTGGGGACCACGTTCAAAAGCGGCGACGCAACTGGTGGCCGACCACAGAAAACGGTTTGGAAGCATTGATGCGGAGTTCAAAAAAGACCTTCAGGTCTGGTATAATAAAGACAGGGGCCTGAACATTATCAATGACCTGTTGGAGATTGTGGGCACTTTGGAGGCCCCTAGGGAAGCATAATCTAGTGGCCGACCTGTTTGAACTGGTCAACAAAGATTCCGGCGATGGCGATCAACAAGACACCGCTGGCCATTGCCAGGTACCAGAAGTAATGGTCCACCAATGGTGCCTTTGACCAAACAACAAGGCCTTTGTAAAAAATGAGCCCCTCGGTCAGGGCAAATCCAAATAGGTAGATCATGGCAGACCTTCTGGTCAGTCGAATAAAACCAAAATGATATAAAAACGCCAGGAGCGCCATGCTGACCACGCCCAAAAATGTCCAATGTAGATACCCGATGATCAAATCGATATTGGACGAAATTGCAGTTGCCCAATACGGGAATGCCCCTAGCAATTGGAACAGCAATTTGAACAAAAATAACAGACCAACAATTTTTAGCAATACGCGGAACTTTTTTTGGCTCCGTTTTTTTAACACCTTCCCGAACCGAAATAGTTGCCCTATGAAGGTTCCCATGGCAAGAATTTGCATTACGGCTCCCAGGCCCGAGACCCAATAGATCCATATAGGAGGTTTCATCCATAAAAGGGAAAGGCCAAACGTTGCCACTACGCCCGTATTCATCGTCCAGAAAAATTGTCGGAAGCCACTTTTGGGGAATACCGTTTCGTATTGTTCGAGGATATGGACCAATATTCCAAAAAGTGCCATGACAAACCATCCATTGTACTGGAAATGCAAATAGAAATAGATGGCATTTCTATATAGTTCGGAACCGCTTCCCGCGGTATTCATTATAATCCCCAATGCCCATGGACCCATGCTGGACACGGCCATGTACCACAATGCGATATGGGTGCATTTATAAGAATTCGTCCTTTTTTGTTCCTGGGAAGTATAGCGCATAAAAAACCAGATGAACCTATAGGAAGCGAATAGAAAAAGGGTGGAAAAAACAATCGAGAACAGGGCGTATCCGGTAAACGGGAATGTAAGCAGCATTCCAACAATGGTGGCCTGGGTGAACCAAAACAGGGTGCGATATTTTTTTTCGATGGGGGCATCGACCAGATACTGTTTATAAATAAGTGTTGTCAAGGCCGTATACACCCATCCCAACAATGCCACGTGCGAATGCGCATGGACCAAAAACTTATAATTCACAGGAAGTTCAACAATTTGGAAGAGCCGTAAAAAAACGCCCAAAAGTGCAATTAAAAGGAAATACGATAAAGCAACTAGACTATGTTTGTTTAATAAATGCACTGAACACAATTACTCCTTAAAGGTACGGCTTTCATATAAATATATCGGAGGGTGAAAATGAAAAAATGAAGCGTGGACCAATGGGATGTCCCGCTTGTGGTTGCTGACAAAAAGCATGGTTTGTCAGAGGCCAACACCCCTTTTCAATGGGATGTTTTGGGGCTGAACGACTGTTCCCCACCCGAAAACCAATTGGTGGCCCTGCGGGAGATATGGGATTGAGGGGAAGTAGGGACAAAATGAGAATAAAGGCAACCATCTTTTGATTATATTTGAAAGAGGCTCTCCCATCCCGTGAATACCGATGTTTTGTCGAAACGACCTGTTTGGAAGAATGCTTTATGAATAAAAACCCATCCTAACCAACCGATTATGTCCACTTCACTACTTGCGCTGTTGGCCTTCGTACCGATTCTATCAGCCGCCGTTCTTCTGGTGGGATTTCGTATTCCGGCAAAAAAGGCCATGCCCATTTCCCTTGCCATTACCATGGTGGTCGCCTTTGGCATCTGGGAAATTTCACCTCGGCACCTTATGGCATCATCCATTCAGGGGCTGTTCATCACCTTTGACATTTTATACATTGTTTTTGGCGCGATCGTTCTTTTGAACTTACTGAAATACTCTAGGGCCCTGATCGCGATCCGTGAGGGTTTTACGAGCATAAGCAGGGATCGCAGGGTACAGGTTGTTATCATCGTATGGCTGTTCGGTTCCTTTATTGAAGGGGCGGCCGGTTTTGGGACCCCCGCGGCCATAGTGGCCCCCTTGTTGGTGGGATTGGGATTTCCTGCCTTTTGCGCCGTGGTACTGGGGATGATGGTCCAAAGCACCGCAGTGACGTTCGGTGCTGTCGGCACCCCTATTTTGGTCGGGGTGAGTAGCGGCATTCAAAGCCCTGAATTTACGGCGGAACTGACAAGTTCTGGAATGGGCTTTTCCGATTATATTCAGTTGGTAACCTCTGAAGTTGTATGGTTGCACGGTATTGCGGGGGTACTCATACCTACCCTTATGGTTTGTATGATGACCCGCTTTTTTGGAAGGAACAAATCCTGGAAGGAAGGACTGCAAATATGGCCGTTCACTCTTTTTGGCGGATTGGCCTTTATCATTCCCTATGCCCTGACGGGTATTTTTTTGGGGCCGGAGTTCCCGTCACTTTTGGGCGCCTTGGTGGCTATTCCCCTCGTAGTTTATGCCGCCAAGCGCGGGTTCTTGATGCCTGGGACTGTATGGGATTTTGAGGAGGAAGCCAAATGGCCCTCCCATTGGATGGGGAGCTTGAAGGTAAAATTGGAAGCCGAGGAGGGAATTGAAAAAATGTCGCTGGTCAAGGCCTGGATGCCTTATTTTTTGTTAGCCGGACTTTTGGTGCTGACCCGACTTGGACAATTGCCCATCAAAGGCCTGCTCTCCGGGATCAAGGTCGGTTGGAGTGAAATTTTGGGCACGTCCATTTCTGCCTCCAGTAGCCCCTTGTATCTTCCCGGGACCATTTTACTTTTGGTGGGCCTGATCACCATTAAGCTACATAAAATGAAGTGGGATGCAGTAAGGACGGCATTTTCCGAAAGCACAAAAATGTTGCTTGGTGCCGGATTTGTCCTCGTATTTACGGTACCCATGGTCCGGATATACATAAATTCCGGGGTCAATCCCTCGGATTTACCGGGCATGCCGATCGCTATGGCGGAATGGGTAGCGGGAAACGTAGGGGAGGTCTATCCACTTTTTGCTCCCTCGGTAGGTGCCCTTGGAGCTTTTATTGCAGGAAGCAATACTATTAGCAATCTCATGTTCACCCTATTCCAATTTGGGGTCGCCACCAATTTGGCCATGCCCTCGGTGGTGATTGTGGCGCTCCAGGCCGTTGGCGCGGCGGCGGGAAATATGATCGCCATCCATAACGTAGTGGCCGCTTCAGCCACTGTGGGCTTCTTGGGGAGGGAAGGGATGGTTCTTAGAAAAACGATATTGCCTACCCTGTATTATTTGATCATTGTAGGATTGTTGGGACTGATTTTGGTCTCTGGGCCTTTTTAGCGCTTCGCCCTTCCAAGGGCCCGGGCTACATAATTTTTTTCAGAGCGGCCAAAAGCATATTTACATGATTTGGGGTCGCGCTCTCCCCCATTAGTCCAATTCTCCAGATTTTTCCGGCAAAAGGGCCCAGTCCTCCTCCGATTTCTATGTTGTATTCCTCCAATAAACGGGCTCTTACCAAGGCTTCGTCCACTCCATCGGGAATTCGCACAGCGTTCAGCATGGGCAACCGATAGGGTTCGCCCACTAGAAATTCAAATCCGAGGGCTTCCAATCCATCCCGCAGCGATTCGTGATTTTTGCGATGCCGTTTAAACCGGTTCTCCAACCCTTCCTCCAGCACGATACGGAGGGATTCGCGCATGGCGAACATGGCCGAAACCGGAGCTGTATGGTGGTAGGCCCTTTTGGCCCCTGCCCAATAGTTTTTCACCATGGTCAGATCCAAAAACCAACTCTGTACCTTGGTTTTCCTATTGTCGAGCACATCGATCGCGGCTTGGCTGAAGGTAACCGGGGATAGTCCGGGAGGGGCGCTCAAACATTTTTGGCTTCCCGAGTACAGGGCGTCGATGCCCCATTCATCCACTTTAAGATCGGTGCCGCAGTACGAAGTGACCGCATCTACCACGAGCAAAGCGCCGGCCTCCTTGGTCATTTTGCTTATTTCCTCCAAGGGCTGCAAAACACCGGTCGAGGTTTCGGCATGCACAATGGCCAACAATTTGGGTTTGCAACCTGCGAGGGCCTTTTTCACGTCCCCGGGCTGTATGGGCGTTCCCCAATCTGCCTCCACTTTAACGACCTTGGCACCGCAGCGTTCCGCAATATCGGCCAATCGGGTTCCAAAAACACCGTGAATGCAGATGACCGCTTCATCGCCGGGTTCCAGCAAATTTACCAGACAGGTTTCCATACCGGCACTACCGGGGGCGGAAACGACAAAGGTCAATGGGTTTTTGGTTTGCAGTGTTTTCTGGGTCATGGCCTTGATATCGTCCATAACCTGTAAAAACTCGGGATCCAAATGCCCTACCAAGGGGGTGGCCATGGCCTTCAACACCCTGGGATGCACATCGCTCGGGCCTGGTCCCATCAATACTCGGGTACTGGTGTTCATTTCTCCAAAATTCTCCATGGTGTTTCCTATTGGTTGTTTTTTGCTAATAAATTCAAATTTTTGCTCTTAATCAAAAAATCCATTGTTTATATCAATCTTTTGTCGAAAAATGATAAATCCACCCCTTGGGAAATCCAACGGGACCATTTTCCCAAACGTTTGGACCCGTATCGCTCCGGCTATCTGTATTTAGGAAGATGCCGTTTTTCCCCTTACTTTGACCACCTCTACAAAATGTTTGGGTTTTGCCTTGGTAAAGTGCGTTATTTGATGTCGACAACTGAAGCCACAGGCAACGAGATCCTGGTTGGGGGCCAGTTCATCGATGGCCGGGAAAAGAACTTCATTCCCAATTTTCCTTGATAGCTCGTAGTGCTCTTTTTCATACCCAAATGAACCCGCCATACCGCAGCATCCCGATGGGATTTCACATACATTTTTTTTATGGTTCCTAAGCAAGGATTTCATGGGATGGGTACCGTACAACGCCTTTTGATGGCAATGTCCGTGTATAGCGATTCCTTGGGAAACGGGCTCAAAATCAACATCCAACCGTCCATTTTCGTATTCGTCGGCCAAAAAAACGTCGATCATCATCACGCCGTTCTGTAGCTGGTCGGCCATTTTTTGGTCGGCGATCAGATCGGGTAGGTCGTCGTTCAGCGCCGAGGCACAACTGGGTTCGCACACGACTACCTTCAGGCCCTGGTCCAGGAAGGGTTTTAGGCCGTCCAGGGTTTTTGCGCCCTCGTTTTTTGCGTCCCTCAAAAAACCATGGGAAATTTTGGGCCTCTGGCAGCAGCCCACATGGGCCAGAATGACTTCGTAACCACAGGAATTCAACAACTCCAAGGCACTGATGCCGACATGTGGTTCGTGATAGTTCAGATATGTATCGGCGAACAGAACAACTTTTTTGTCACCCGCATTGGTCTTTTTCCCATTCTTTTGGAACCATTGGTAAAAAGGTTCTTCGGCAAAATCGGGCAGCCTTCTTCGACTGTCCAATTTCGCAGCACGTTCCAATAACGACCGGAACCAAAAGCTCTTTTGGATCCCATTTACGATTCGGGCTTTCCACCCCGATATTTTGGCAGCGACCCTTGGGGAATCGCGGATGAGTCTGTCCCTAAAGCTCGGGCCGTGTTGGTCATAGTGCATCTGCAGGGTGTCGCTTTTCAATTTGGCCATGTCCACATTACTGGGACATTCCGATTTACAGGCTTTGCACGAAAGGCACAGGTCCATGACGGCGTGCAAGCGTTTGCTCGATAGGCCTTCTGAACCGAACTGGTTGGACATGGCCATTCGCAAGGCATTGGCACGGCCACGAGTGGAATGTTCCTCATCGCGCGTGGCCTTAAAACTGGGGCACATGGTACCTCCCAAAACCTTTCTGCATTCCCCAACGCCGGAGCACATGTGCACGGCCGGCCCAAAGCCTTCTTCCTCCTTATAGAGGTATTCGGTCTTGATTTCGGCATCCTTGTACGCCACTCCATAGCGCAAATTCTGTTCAATGGTCTGGGCTTCGATTATTTTTCCAGGATTCATCAAATTTTCGGGATCGAACAGGTTTTTCACCTCTAGAAACGCATGGTAAAGGGTATCCCCAAAAAAGCGTTTGTTATAAGCACTGCGAACCAAGCCATCGCCATGTTCGCCGCTCCACGAACCCTTATATTTCATGACCAGTTCAAAGGTATCCTCGGTAATATTCCTCAACCTTTCAATGTCCTCGGCAAGCCTTAGGTCCAGAATGGGCCGCACATGGATGACCCCTACGCTGGCATGGGCGTACATGGCAGCCTCCGTGCCGTGCTTTTCACAAATTTTAAGGACTTGGTCAATGTATTCGGGAAGATGTTCAGATGGGATCCCCGCATCTTCGATAAAGGCCAGGGGCTTCTTGTTCCCTTTCAACCCAAGCATTAGTCCCAGACCCTTTTTTCGTATTACCCAGACATCGTTGTAGGATGGACCTTCTGGGAATAGCGGATAGGCATAGCCGAAACCTTTTGCCTTTAATCCGACTATCATTTGTTGGGGCCGCTGTATCACCTCTTCCGCGGTATCGCCATAAAACTCAACGATCAATATGGCCGCCGGATCACCTTGAATAAAATGGCAGTGGTGTTTGGTCGTTAAATTGGATCGACTCAGGCCCACTACGGTTTTATCCAATATTTCAACTGCGGATGGATTGTAGGGCAACATCGATTCCACCGCCGAGATAGCCTCCAGTACCTCGGAAAAATGAACCACACAAACCGATTTGTGTTTGGGAAGATCTACCAAGTTTAGCTTTAGTTCCAAGGTAGTCGCAAGGGTACCTTCACTGCCACAGACCAATTTGCTTAAATTCCATTGGTCCGTATGGACGAATTCATCCAGATTGTAGCCGCCCACACGCCGCATCACCTTTGGAAAACGCTTCTTGATCTCATCGGAATGGGCGTAGATCAACTTTTTGAAGGATTTGTACACATCCCCTTCCCTGTTGTCTTGATTTGCCTTTTGTTGGTAGGCTTCGGGCGTGCAGCTTTCCAAGTGCATTTCGGTGCCTTCGGCAAGAAGGATATCGGCCTCCAATACATGATCGACCGTTTTTCCAAATAAAATGCTCTTGGTTCCGGAAGAATTATTGCCCACCATTCCGCCCACATTTGCCCTGCTGCTCGTTGCAGGGTCCGGTGCAAAGTGCAAACCGTGGGGCCTCAAAATAGCGTTGAGGTTGTCCCGGGCCATGCCCGGTTGTACCCGCACCCATTTTTCCCCCTCATTGATCTCAAGAACGGAATTCATGTACTTGGAGAAGTCCAGGATTATGGATTCGCCAACGGTCTGTCCTGCCAAACTGGTACCCGCACCCCTTGGAAGAATGGTCAGCTTGTGCTCAAAGGCCATTGCAACGGTCGCTTTCACATCCCCTCGGTCTTTGGGAAGTACAATGGCGATGGGCTTTATTTGATAGATACTGGCATCGGTGGCATACATTCCCAAGGAATAATCATCGATCAATACCTCGCCTTTGATAGTACTTTTAAGCGTGCGGAACAATTCCTTCATACGGTTCTTATGGGATTGAAGTTATAGCGATTTCTCGATTCCTTTTGGGATACCATCCCATAAAACTAAACAAAGTATTTGGCATAATGGAATTATTGCCATCCGGTTGGCTTTTTGCTCCTTGCCCCGAAAGCATCTGAATAGATCAGATCCTACGCTGGGATTGCCCATGGCCCGGAGAACGGAAAAACAAGACAAGGGGAAACGATGAAACCCTAACGACCGCATTGAAACGAGCTCGCTTTTTACCGTTTCCATTTAAATGGTACCTTCGTAAACGGATGGGGTCCGTGTACCCCCAAAACGATTGGTATGGCCAAACACCTATTCTTTTCATGTACGATTTTTTTTCTCCTGTCCTGCAGGGAAAGCCCCAAAAAAGATGCGATGGGACCCGTTGCGGAAACCGTCGAGATGGTTCCCCAATGGCAATCGGTAACCGCCAAGGACGGCAGCAGGCCGGTACAGCGCCACGAAGCGGCCTTTGTACGCGTAGGGGAAAAGTTCTATCTGCTTGGGGGAAGGGGTATCCGTCCTGTTAGCATCTATGACCCCCGGGCCGGTACTTGGTCCCAGGGAGCTGAACCTCCTTTGGAACTGCACCATTTCCAACCCGTTGTGTATCGGGGCAAAATATTGGTCATCGGCGCATTGACCGGGGGATGGCCGAACGAGACACCTACTGCCCATGTTTACAGCTATGATCCGGTGGGGGATGTATGGACCAAAGGAGACGAGATCCCCGAAAACAGACGCCGTGGATCGACAGGCAATGTACTCCATGAGGGGAATATTTATATTTCCTGTGGAATCAAAAATGGCCATGTAGGGGACCACAAAAAATGGATGGACCGCTACGATCCCAGTACGGGGGAATGGGAAGTACTGGCAGATGCCCCCGGCGCACGGGACCACTTTCAAGCCGTATTGGTCCATGATAAGATCTATAACCTAGCGGGCAGAAATACGGGCAAGGAGACCGATGATCCTTTTGGGGGCACCATTGCGGAGAACCATGTGTACATTATTAAGGACAACACTTGGGAAACCTTGCCGAACGACCTCCCTACCCGACGGGCGGGCAACGCGGCCTTTGTTTACGGAGGCCGAATTCTGGTAGCGGGAGGAGAATCCCCGATACAGGAAAAGGCCCATTCCGAAGTGGAATCGCTCGATCCCGTGACCCAAGTATGGGAAACACTTCCAGGCCTCATCGAAGGTAGGCACGGCACTGGTTTGCTGGAATATGAAGGAAGTCTCTATATCGCTTCCGGGTGCGGCAACCGCGGGGGGTCGCCCGAACTTTTTACCATGGAGAAGTACTCCGAAAAGTTTTAAGGAACTATTATTTTCCCTCCCCGCTTTGCTTGATCGACATGTCCCGGTTAATCGGTACGTAGAAGGGATCCGTGTCCTTGCGCTCTCCTATTACCCCTTCGATCTCGCGTTTTAGATAGTTCAAATGGGCAATGGTCAAACGATCGGTAATTACCGGAATGGTCCCGTTGATATTGCTTTGGAGCCGCAACAGATTGTCCAGTGCCAAAGAGCGCACATCGGTATGGGCGGTGTAGCCTTCCGACAATTTGGCCAAAATGCCTTCTACCACACCGTTGGCTTCCTCGGGCTTGTAAAGGGCGATCATGTTCGACACATAGGCCTTTTGCATTTTTCGTTGATAGGCATTGGTTTGGTAAAAAACGTTCATATGGCCCCATACCAGCCGATTGAGGTCGTCCAAATATGCTTCGGGCGTATAGGGGTCTTCCTCGGCATAACGTTCCGCAATAAAGGTCATTCTACTTAGTCTGCTGCCGCCCAAAAGGTTCATCATAACACTTTCCAGGGTTTTTGTGACGGATTCCTTGGATCGGGGAGACTGAATCGCGTTCAAGATATCATTTCGCAATAGCCATTTGGGTTCTTGGAAAATATGGCGGTTTAAAAAAGCAAGGGCCTGTCGCTGCACCTCCTTGGGCACAGGCCGATATACACCGCCCTCTTCCGCCATGGTCTTTGGGGTCACGTAAATGCCACCGATATTCTTGGTGACATGAAAGATGTAATCGCTGTATTGGTTTACCAAATCCTTGTAAATCTGATCCAGGTTGGAATAATCATCACTGTCCCGTCCCTTGGTCCATTTTCTTAAATAGGGTGAAATGCGCTGCAGGTTCAGAATCCCATAGGTACTTGCTTGCATGGCATTGTCCCCGAGGTCTTCGGTCTGTGACCTGGGATCGAAATCCCGGCCTTCCCCCCCGAACCAAAGTCTTGGATTTCTGGAAACACTGTCGACGACCATTTGGGCAAGGACTTCCCGCTCGTCCTCTTGGGACAGCGTTTCCTGGAATTTGGAATAACCCCATTGAATCGCCCACTTGTCGTAATCCCCAATGCGCGGCATCAAATCTTGGGTCGGAACGTTATCTTCCGGCTGTGCGACATAATTGAACCGGGCGTAATCCATAATAGAGCTGGTATGGCCATTTTTTCGGAGCCATTCCGCGTCCCTCAACTTTTCCACCGGGGTAGCATGACTGGCACCCATATTATGACGTAGACCCAAGGTATGTCCGACTTCATGGGCACATACAAAGCGAATGAGCTCCCCCATCAGTTCGGTATCGAACTCCATCTTCCGGGCACGTTCGTCCACGGCGCCGGCCTGTACCATGTACCAATTGTGCAAAAGGGTCATTAAGTTGTGGTACCAACCAATGTGGCTCTCCAAAATTTCACCGCTACGGGGATCCACGATATTGGGGCCGTAGGCGTTTTTGGAAGGGGAGGCAAAGTAGCGCAGTACCGAAAAACGGGCATCTTCCAGGCTCATATCCGCATCGTCTTCGGGCCATTCCATACCCACGATCGCATTTTTAAAACCGGCCTGTTCGAAAGCCACCTGCCAGTCGTTGATCCCCTGGATCAAATAGGGCCGCCACTTTTTCGGGGTTGCCGGATCGATATAGTAAACAATGGGTTTTTTGGGTTCCACAAGCTCGCCGTTCCTCCATTTCCCCAGATCCTCTGTCCTGGGTTCCAGGCGCCAGCGGTGTATATAAGTATTCCGGTCGACCTGCTGCTGATCATCGCCATACTCCAGGTACGAACTGGCAAAATAGCCCACCCGCGCATCGTAGTAGCGCTTGCGCATTGGCTTTTCGGGAAGGAGCACGAAGGAATTGTTGATTTCCAAAGTGACCACTCCGGCAAGAATGGCGGCCGGCAATTGTTTCGACCTTTTTTCAGAACTCGCTTTGGCCTTATAGGTCTTGACCGTTTTTATTTCGGCATTGATGGGAAAAGCGTTGATTTCCTTGATATAGGATTTGTCCTTTTCCAAGGAAGAAAGCTTATACGCACTTTTTTGCCGACTGCTCAGTGCCAACAATGGATTTTCGCTATTGATGAAGTCGGTCACATCGATTAAATACGAACGGTTTTTCTCATGGCTCGCCTTGATGTCGAAGGCCTCCAAAATGGGAGTGATGTTCGAATTGTTCACCGCTTTTGAAATGGCATCTTCCTCATTGGCCGCGCTTACCAGGGTAGAGATTCTCAGGAAAATATTGTTGCTCGGGCCTTTTTCAAAAACTACCGTGTTTTCGCCGATTTTTTCCCCGCCGTAGTTTCCGGCGCCCGCTGGGGTCTTTATAAAACGGGTCACGACGAGAATCTCCCGGTCCATTAAATCTTCAGGGATCTCGAAATAATACTTGCCCCCGACCCGATGTACGTCGAAAAGCCCCTTTTGGGTAACGGCCTCCTTGGTAACGAAGCGCTCATAGGTCTTGGTTTTGCCCAGGGCCGGGTTGTTTTTCTCCGATTTTTGCGCGGATTTTCCCCCAAGGCCGAGTGTGCCACAGGAAGTGGCCACTAGAATCAGTGCTATGCATCCAATATAACGCATCATAAGTAGCGAACGTATCGATTGAAGCTTTAGTATGAAGTATGGTCGGGTCGGGCCTGCTTTTAACAGAAATATGCGGAACGATTGCTTTCTTTCCGGATCGCATCGAACTTCAACCATCCGAACGCAAATACTGTTCTGTCGGGGCTAAAATATAAATAATTGCCGACCTATGGTCAATTCCCGCCGTGAAATCAATAGATTGGCCAAAGATCTTCCCGGCAATCGGGCTCCTGGAACCGGTGCGGGCCGCTCCAGTCTTTCAGGTGGATAAGGTGGGTGAATGCATCCATACGGACATAAAAATCCCCGCTATCGTGGAGTACCATGTTCCGTAGTATCGGTCAGGATAAAATCGCCCCGCAACATTTCAATGACGTTCACCAGTGATCGTACGTTGTGGTAGTTCGTCTTCCAGATATGGGCCTTGGAATCGTTGGCCGCCTCCGGCTTGGTGTCCAGACCTTCATGGTACCAGCCCCCATATTTTGGATCTACCATAAAGGTCTTTATATAGCCCCATTGCTGTTCGAAAAGATCGCGATACCGGAGTTCATGCGGGTGCAATCGGGCCATGAGCAAAAGTGAATTGAGGCCTTCCGCCTGGGTCCACCATACCTTGGCACGGTTCTCTATGGAACAGACATCAGGTTCATAATAGTAGCCTCCATCATAAAATCCGCCCTTTAGGGTGTCCCATCCTTTGTCGATTCCATGGTCCACCATTTTTTTGGCCTTGGTACCGGTAACGGAATCATTTTTAATGCCCAAGCGGTGTGAAGCCTCCAAGAGTAGGAACGCGGTCTCAACATCGTGGCCGAAGGAAACATGGTCCAACCAAAAATGTTGCTTCCGGTACGTTTCCGAGGAATCCCTAAGTGAAACGGGTGTCCAATCCCTTTGCAAGTGCAAGCTCAGATATCCTTTTTCAGTGGTAATGGTATCGCGAATGAGCACCAAAAGTTCCTCCAGGCGTTCTTTTAGCAACATATCGGGCCATACCTCGTACAGTGCCGTAAAACTTTCCAAAAGGTGAATGGTCGAGTTCTGGTCCTTCCAATCCTTGCGGATGAAATTGTCGTAGTTGTTGTTTTCGTCCATATCGAGCATCCAGGAGCCGTCTTGTTGCATGACATCAAAATACCCCTTAAAGATGGAATCATGGGCATGCTCCTCCAGCCAATGGAACGTTTTTTTTGCCAAGTTTAGGGCCTCGGGATCCTTGGAGGATTTGTAGTAGGTGGCCAGGGCGTAGATAGCGAACGAATTGCCATAGGCGCTCTTGCCTTGGGAAAGGACCTTTGGAGAACCTGTTTTGACATCCATAAGGGTATGGAACCCCCCATGGATCGAATCCCACATATGGTCCCTGATAAACCGATAGCCATGTGCCGCTATTTTTTCATAGGCCTTGTCCTTATAAAACAGGGCCAGGGTAGATGCCGTCCAAATATGACGGGCTTGGCTGACCAACATCTTGTCCTGAGGTCCTTCCCGCTCCCAATGGGCATTGAAATCGGACCAGTAACCTCCATTGATGCTGTCGATGGTTTTTGGGTACCATACCTTCGCCAAATCGTGCAGGGACCGCTCCACTTCCGATAGAAGTGCTTTGGAATCGGGCCTTGTTCCCGAATTTTTGGAGGTGCAGGAAGCTGCCCCCGATAAAGAGATCAGCAACAGCAACAAGAATGTGTTTTGAAAAATGGGTGCAGCTTTCATGCCAGGGCGGAATATTAGGGTGACCTCCTAAATTTACTGATAAAAATCGAAAGTACGCCCCACCGGGGCCATAGCGGAGCGGACCTCCCGGCGAACCCTCACCCTGGGACGGTCTAACTGAACAAAATCAGCAAGGCCCCCAAGGCCGTAAGCACCAATATCATCTTGCGGTAAAAGTCCTCCTTGATGATCTTGACCATTCGTACCCCCACGAACAATCCGACCATGATTCCTGGGATCAGTTTCAGATCGGTGAGCAACGTATCAGGGGTGACAGTGCCCCAAGACCAGATATGGAAAGGGAGCTTGAAGATGTTAATGATGAAAAACAACCATGCGGCGGTACCGATAAATTCGTTCTTGGGAAGGCGCATCGCCAAAAAGAAGATATTGCTGAACGCTCCCGCCAAATTGCCGATCATCGTGGTGATTCCCGCCAGAATCCCCATGAATCCGGCAAAGGCCCAGTGGGTAGGTACGGTTTGCGATTTTTTGCGGTCCCACCAGTACATCATCAAAACACTCGCCAGAATGATGATGGACATCCCAATTTTGAAGGTCTTCTCGTCCAGGTCCTTTCCGATGACGACTCCGACGACTACCCCCGCCATCATCCAGGGCAGGAACCTAAAAATATACTTCCATTGGGTGTGTCGATTGTAATAAAAAACGGCAAAAGTGTCCCCTACTATAAGCAAGGGAACGATCAATCCCGTGGATTCCTTGGCCCCAAATGCCAAGGCCATCAAGGTAACAATAACAATGGCAATGCCCTTTATGCCGGCCTTGGAGATCCCTACGACAACAGCAGCGGCCAAAGCCATGGCCCAGGTGGTAAGCGTAATATCCGAAGCAATGGTCAGGGCCACAAATGAAGTTTAGTTGACAAAGCACAAAAGTATCCCAAAAAATTTTATCTTTAGCCATTAACCAACGATCCAACAATGGAATTAAGCACCCTCGACTACAGCTTTATCATTATATTCTTTTCGATAGTACTTGGTATTGGAATCTACGTTTCCAAAAAATCCGGGAAAAGCTCCTCCGAGTTTTTTCTCTCGGGAAGAACCATGCCATGGTGGCTCTTGGGCCTGTCCATGGTGGCCACCACTTTCTCGACCGATACGCCCAATTTGGTGACCGACCTGGTCCGAACCCAAGGGGTATCGGGAAATTGGAGCTGGATGTGCTTTCTGCTTACCGGCATGCTGACCGTTTTTGTATATGCCAAACTTTGGCGAAAATCGAACTTGAATACCGATTTGGAGTTCTACGAAATTCGGTACGGAGGGAAGGCGGCAAGTTTCCTGAGAAAGTTTAGGGCCGTATATCTTGGCGTGATCTACAATGTGATCACGATGTCCGCCGTTACCCTGGCGGCCATAAAAATAGGGGGCGTTATGTTGGGCCTGGAGCCCTGGGAAACGGTAGTTGGTGCAGGTTTGATCACAGTGGTCTTTAGTGCTTTGGGAGGATTCAAAGGTGTCGTATACACCGATTTCCTGTTGTTTTTTGTTGCCATGGCAGGTGCCATTGGCGCGGCCTATTACTTGGTCAATATTCCCGAGGTAGGGGGGATACAGGCCATAATTGAAAACGACAATGTCAAGGACAAATTGAGCATTTTGCCCGATTTCAGCGATAAAAAAGCCGTGATCACCATTCTGGTCATCCCTCTTGCCGTACAATGGTGGAGTTCTTGGTACCCCGGTGGGGAACCCGGAGGAGGGGGCTATATTGCACAAAGGATGTTGGCCGCCAAGAACGAGAACCATGCGATGGGTGCAACCTTCTTCTTCAATATCATGCACTATGCCCTTCGACCTTGGCCCTGGATTTTGGTGGCATTGGCCTCCTTGGTCGTTTTCCCCGATGTCTCCAGTATTTCTGCGGCGTTTCCGAACGTACCGGCCGATAAATTGGGTCATGATCTCGCGTATTCGGCCATGTTGACCAAGTTGCCAAGTGGTCTGTTGGGAGTTGTCCTGGCTTCTTTGGTGGCGGCCTATATGAGTACCATTTCCACACAGTTGAACTGGGGGTCATCGTATATAGTCTATGATTTTTACAAGCAACAGATCAATCCCGATGCCACCGAAAAACAAATGGTGGCGGTTGGAAGGATGTCCACGGTAGTTTTAATGGTATTGAGCGCGTTTTTGGCCTTGGCCATGCAGAACGCCATGGGTGTGTTCAATCTCCTGTTATCTTTTGGAGCGGGTACAGGATTGATTTTTATCCTGAGATGGTTCTGGTGGCGGATCAACGCGTGGAGTGAAATATCGGCCATGTTTTCCTCTGGGATATTGGCCATACTTTTGGAGACCACTTCCCTGAAGCCTTTCCTTTTCCATCCAGAAACCGGAATATTGCCCGAATGGGGCGAACTCCCATTTATTATGGTGGTCACTTCAGTGGTCTGGGTGGTTGCGACCTTTGTGACCCAACCGGAAACGAAGGAGGTGCTACGAAGTTTCTATAAAAAAATCCAACCGGGCGGACCCGGCTGGTCCAAAGTGCTCGATGAAGCAAAACAGGACAATGTCGAAATTGAGGATACCAATGAAAAATGGAGCGTCCCATCAGGGATTACCGCCATGCTTTTAGGGGTCACACTTATCTATTCCGTAATGTTCGCCACCGGATATTGGATCTATGGCAAAACCACTGCGGCCCTCATTTTGACCGGGGTGGTCTTCGTTTCGGGATTCTTCCTGATACGGGCTTGGAATAAGATGAAGGACCACATTTTGTAAGCTTTCAAAATCCGATTTGGGCAAAGTCAACTATTAGGCATGGAGGCAGGGTATTCAAAAACGCCCTTGGGCAAAAAACTGGGCTTGAAGGAGGAGTTTAAAATCCTGCTATATAACCGGCCCGACCACTATTTTGAGCTTTTTCAAGATTGGCCCAAGGTGTTTGAGATCTTGGAACCGATCCAAACGGAAAACATTGATTTCGCCCATCTTTTCTGTACCAAAACCGAAGAATTGGAGGCTGTGCTGCCCAACTACATAACGCCCTTGAAGAAGAACGGATCGATTTGGATCAGTTGGCCGAAGGGAACTTCCAAGATCCCGACCGATCTGAATCGCGACAGGATCAGGGAACACGTATTGGGGACCACCGGACTGGTCGATGTAAAAGTGGCCGCCGTGGACCATGATTGGAGCGGACTTAAATTCGTATATCGATTGACAAATAGATAATAGGACCAAGCCAAATAAAACCAAACGAATGAAAAACAGAATACTCTCCGTAGATATTTTTCGGGGCATGACCATTGTACTGATGATTTTGGTCAACACCCCCGGAACGTGGTCAAGCGTATATGCACCCTTTCTGCACGCGGAATGGCACGGATATACCCCTACCGATCTCGTATTCCCCTTCTTTTTGTTCATCGTTGGGACATCGATCTGTTTTTCGTACAAAAACAAGGCCATCAATGCCGCAACTTATAAAAAGATTACCATAAGGAGTTTAAAATTAATTGGTCTGGGCCTTTTTCTTGGAGCCTTCACCCTTAGTTTTCCGTTCATCAAGGATTTTGCGGACATCCGTTTCCCAGGGGTCCTGCAGCGTATCGGGGTAGTTTTCTTTTTTGCCTCCATCCTGTTCATCAATGTCAATTGGAAAACACTGGTGGGCATAGCGGTGTTCCTATTGGTGGGCTATTGGCTCTTGATGGGATATGTTCCCGTGAACGGAATGGAATCTACTTTTGAACGTGCACCCAACAACCTGGCCAATTATTTGGATGTCAAGGTTTTCGGGACCCATAATTACAAAGCGGACTATGATCCCGAAGGGTTGCTGAGCACCATCCCTGCTATTGTAAGTTCGTTGCTGGGAATCTTTACCGGATTGATACTGACCTCCAAACAACCTAAGAAAGCGACCATTTTGATGGGCCTTGGGGGTTCCTTGTTGATTGTCGGACACGTGTGGGACCTGGTGTTCCCCATCAACAAAGCACTTTGGACCAGCAGTTTTGTATTGGTCACCGCAGGATGGGCCAACCTGGTCCTGGCCCTGATCTATTATTTGACCGATGTCAAGGGCATCAAGTTTGGCAGTCTGTTCAGCTATGCCGGGGCCAATGCCATTGTGCTGTACTTTTTGTCCAGTTTTGTCGCCAAGGTCCTGGGGATGATCAAGGTCGATGGGGAGACCTCGCTTCACGGTTGGCTCTTCGACACCATCTATGTGCACAACTTTATGTCGATGCAGCTCTCTTCCCTGCTTTATGCCCTGACCGTGGTAAGTTTTTATATGCTATTGGCCTACGTGCTGTACCAAAGGAAGATCTTTATCAAGGTTTGACCGCTAGACCAAAACCCGGGAATTTTCGTGATTCGGCCGTGCCGGTTAAATTCGGGCCTGGGTGGCTATTCAGCAACGATTCTGTATTAGCTTGGCCACGTATTTCCCGATGACGTCAAATTCTAAATTCACCACGGTCCCTACCGTATAGTTTCCGAATCGGGTATGGTCATAGGTATAGGGAATAATGGCCACCTTAAAGGTATTGACGCCAGAATCTACAACGGTTAGACTGGTACCGTCAATGGTGATCGACCCTTTTTCGATGGTAGGATGGTCTGTCGATGCGTCGTATTCAAAGGAAAAGATCCAGCTACCGTCTTTCTGTTCCACCGCAGTGCAGGTACCCGTCTGATCAACATGGCCTTGTACGATATGGCCGTCCAATCGGGAACCGAGCACCATGGCACGTTCCAGGTTCACTTTTTCACCTTCCTGGAGATCACCCAAATTGGTCTTTTGCAAGGTCTCTTCGATGGCGGTGACCGTATAGTGATCGGCCTCGACTGAGACTACGGTCAAACAAACCCCGTTATGGGCCACACTCTGGTCAATTTTCAATTCACCGGCCAGGTCCGTATCGATGGTAATGTGGAGATTGCCCCCATCTTTTTCCAATTGCCGTACCACTCCCAAAGTTTCGATTATTCCCGTAAACATCTTCCGTTTAAATTAAGTAGTTTTGTGCTTCACAAGCAAGACACAAAGGTAAAGATTATCATGGACGAAAACGGAAAAATAAAATTGGGAATATCCGTTGGGGACCTTAATGGGATCGGATGCGAAGTGATACTCAAGACCTTCGAAGATTCCCGGATGCTTGATTTCTGCACCCCCATTATTTTTGCATCGAACAAAACCATATCCTTTCAAAGGACCGAACTGGGAATTGAGCTCAACTACAACGGTATCGGCGAAGCGGCCAAGGCACTCGACGGCAAGATCAATGTTGTGAATGTCTGGAAAGAGGTGCCCGAAGTGAAGTTTGGCGAGGCCACGGAAGAAGCTGGGAACTATGCCATACAATCGCTCAAGGCTGCGGTAAGTGCCTTGAAAAATGATGAGATCGATGTATTGGTCACCGCGCCGATCAATAAGAACAACGTTCAGGCCGAGGATTTTAAGTTCCCGGGGCATACCGACTACCTCGCCCAGGAACTGGAAGGGGAAAGTTTGATGTTTATGGTCACCGATGACCTAAAAGTGGGATTGCTTACCGACCATGTTGCCGTCAAGGATGCACCGGCCGCGATCAACCCGATATTGATCCGCACCAAGGTCCGTACCATGGAAAAATCACTTGTGATGGACTTTGGCATCCGCAGGCCCAAGATAGCCCTCTTGGGCATTAACCCGCATAGCGGGGACAACGGGGTCATCGGGCAAGAGGAAGACGAGATTTTAAGACCCGTCATCAAGGAAATGTCCGATGCGGGGCACCTGGTCTTTGGACCGTATGCCGCGGACAGTTTTTTTGGCTCCGATGGGTATAAAAATTTTGATGCCATTCTTGCTGCCTATCATGATCAGGGCTTGATTCCCTTTAAGACCCTTTCTTTCGGAAAGGGGGTGAACTTTACCGCGGGACTGTCGAAAGTGCGTACCTCTCCCGATCATGGAACGGCATTTGAAATTGCCGGAAAGGGTGTTGCCGATCCTAGTTCCTTTAAGGAGGCGGTGTTCACGGCCTTGCACATTTTCAAACACAGGAAAGAGTATCAGGACCTTACCGAGAACACGCTGCAGAAACAGAAAGCGAGACGTTGATCGATGTTTATTTTTGATTTTTTTTACAGGAAAAGGACCATTTTGATATTTAGTCCCCGATAATTGGGATTTATCAAAATAATAGTATCTTTGCACCCCGTCTTTTAGATGGGGATTTACGTTGAACCAGGTTGTACAGGATGAAGCATAAGGAATACAGCATTCCTTTCTCAGGATTGAAGCAAGGAAAGCACCGGTTTGGGTACGTAATCGAAAACAAGTTCTTTGAATCTTTTGGATACGGGGAGTTCAATGGCGCCAAGATTGATTTGGAGGTGGTAATGGACAAATCGAGCACCATGCTGGAACTGGGGTTCGATGCCAGGGGCACCGTAAATATCGCTTGTGATATAACGAGCGAGCCTTTCGACCTACCCTTGGCCGCAACCATGGACCTGGTGGTCAAGTTCGGGGAGGCATACAATGACGAAGACGATGAGATCCTGATCATACCCCATGGGGAACATCAGGTAAACATAGCCCAGTACATCTATGAAATGTTGGTTTTGGCCGTGCCGCAGAAGCGGGTCCACCCAGGAGTGGCCGACGGCACCCTGAAATCGGAGGCACTGGACCGACTCAAGGCATTGCAACCAAAAGAAAAGCAAGAAAATAAGGAAGAAAGCGATCCGCGATGGGACGCGCTCAAAAAATTAATAACGGATAAATAAGTGATCAATGGCACATCCTAAGAGAAAGATATCGAAGACCAGAAGGGACAAAAGAAGGACCCACTACAAAGCGGTGGCTCCGACTTTGGCGACCGACCCGACCACTGGAGAAATGCATTTGTTCCACAGGGCCCATTGGCATGAAGGAAAATTGTACTATAAGGGCCAGGTGTTGATCGACAAAACAGAATCTGTCGACGCGTAGGCCCGGCAAGTATTTTGGAAAAGATAGGGCTCCCACTGATCAGGTGGGAGTTTTTTTATGGGGTACGACGTACATTTTCAGGACCAAAAATCAAGGGTTCGAAGGTTGAATTTCAACCCGTGTCGCGCTGAAATTTCAGAATGGCCGGAATGCTGCCCAACGTATATTCCAATCTCGCTTAAAAACACCATTTTTAAACAAAAAGTCGTTAAAAATCACTAATTTTCACGAATTTTGTGGCGCTTTTGAGACTTTTTTGATACAAATCAATTCATTAGAATGGGCAAATTATCGGCAGCTATTACCGCTGTGGGGGCTTATGTTCCGAACTTTGTACTGACCAACAAAATGTTGGAGGGAATGGTGGAGACCAACGACGAATGGATCACCACCCGGACTGGAATCAAGGAAAGAAGAATCTTAAAGCCAGAAGAAGGTGAGGGAACCTCTTACCTCGCGATCAAAGCGGCAGAAGACCTGATCGAAAAAAGGCGCCTGGATCCAACAGAAATTGATTTGGTCATGGTGGCCACAGCTACCCCTGATACACTGGTCGCTTCGACCGCGGCCTACGTGGCGACAAAAATCGGGGCCACGAACGCGTTTGGATACGACCTGTTGGCGGCCTGTTCCAGTTTTCTTTATGGAATGTCGACCGCGGCCAACTACGTTCAGACCGGAAGGTATAAAAAGGTATTATTGATCGGGGCCGACAAAATGTCGTCCATCGTCGACTATACCGATCGCACCACCTGTATTATTTTTGGGGACGGTGCCGGGGCCGCCCTGTTCGAACCCAATGAAGAAGGGCTGGGCTTACAGGACGAGTACCTGCGATCCAACGGGGTAGGGCGGAATTATCTGAGCATGGATGCCGGGGGATCGTTGATGCCGGCCTCTATGGAAACCGTCAAGAATAGAAAACACTATATTTACCAAGATGGCAAATCGGTCTTTAAGTTTGCCGTGAGCAATATGGCCGATGCAGCTGCCCGGATCATGGAGCAGAACGCACTGACCCACGAAGATGTGGCCTGGCTGGTGCCCCATCAGGCGAACAAGCGTATTATCGATGCCACGGCGAACAGAATGGGCCTCGATCATGCCAAGGTAATGATGAATATACAGCGCTATGGCAATACCACCTCGGCGACCCTGCCCTTGTTATTGGCAGACTATGAGGATCAACTTAAAAAAGGTGACAATCTCGTTTTCGCAGCCTTTGGAGGTGGATTTACATGGGGAGCCATTTATCTGAAATGGGCGTACAACAAATAGGGAACAAAAAATAAATTCCATGGATATAAAAGAAATTCAAAACCTGATCAAGTTTGTAGCGAAGTCCGGGGCCTCCGAGGTGAAGCTTGAAATGAAGGACCTCAAGATTTCGATTCGAACGGGAGCTTTGGGCAATAGCAACGAGACCACCTATGTACAACAGATCCCCGTGGCACAGCAGTTGCCCCCCACGCCTCCCGCACAACCGGAAACGCCGGTGGTGGCCACAGATACGGCTTCAAGTGGAAGTACCGATGATGACTCCAAGTACATTACCATAAAATCGCCGATCATTGGAACGTTCTATAGAAAACCTTCTCCCGATAAACCTACATTTGTCGAAGTTGGCGATACCATTGGCAAAGGGGATGTATTGTGCGTCATCGAGGCCATGAAGTTGTTCAACGACATAGAATCGGAGATTTCGGGAAAAATTGTTAAAATATTGGTAGACGATTCTTCCCCGGTTGAGTTTGACCAGCCCTTGTTCCTGGTAGATCCATCCTAGGTAAAAAATCAAACCCCCAATTCCGGGCCCGAGGACATGTTTCTTGGGATTTGGAATTTGGGATTTGGAATTTCAAACAGCTATGTTCAAAAAAATACTGATTGCAAATAGGGGGGAAATAGCCTTGCGCGTTATCCGTACCTGCAAAGAAATGGGAATCAAAACGGTAGCGGTCTATTCCAAAGCCGATGAAGAGAGCCTACATGTGCGTTTTGCTGACGAGGCTGTTTGCATTGGCCCGGCTCCGAGCAGTGAATCCTACCTCAAAATCCCCAATATCATTGCGGCCGCCGAGATTACCAATGCAGACGCGATTCACCCCGGATATGGGTTTTTATCCGAAAATTCGAAGTTTTCAAGGATCTGCGCCGAGCACGATATCAAGTTCATTGGAGCCTCTGGGGAACATATCGACAAGATGGGCGATAAGGCCACTGCAAAGGAAACGATGAAAAAGGCCGGCGTGCCCACCGTTCCAGGTTCCGAAGGACTTCTTAAGGATGTGGCCGATGCCAAGAAGATAGCCAAAAAAATGGGTTACCCCGTAATGATCAAGGCCACTGCGGGCGGTGGCGGTAAGGGGATGCGGGCCGTATGGTCCGAAGAAGATATGGAAGAGCTATATGAGAGCGCGGTCCAGGAAGCGTCCGCCGCGTTCGGAAATGGCGCCATGTACATGGAAAAACTCATTGAGGAACCAAGGCATATCGAAATACAGATTGTGGGCGACCAGTACGGAAAAGCATGTCACCTTTCCGAAAGGGACTGTTCCGTTCAACGGCGTCACCAAAAACTGACCGAGGAGACCCCCTCTCCCTTTATGACGGACAAACTGCGCGATGATATGGGGAAAGCGGCCGTAAAGGCGGCCGAGTTCATTAAATATGAGGGTGCCGGGACAGTCGAATTTTTAGTGGATAAGCACCGAAATTTCTACTTTATGGAGATGAACACCCGTATCCAAGTAGAACACCCGATCACAGAACAGGTAATTGATTACGATTTGATCCGGGAACAGATTCTGGTAGCCGGAGGCGTGCCCATTTCAGGCAAGAACTATGTGCCAAAACTACATTCCATAGAATGTAGGGTCAATGCAGAGGATCCCTATAACGATTTCAGGCCCTCTCCTGGGAAGATTACCACCCTTCACACCCCCGGGGGACATGGGATACGCTTGGACACCCATGTGTATAGCGGGTATATCATTCCTCCCAACTACGACTCCATGATTGCCAAATTGATCACCACCGCGCAGACCCGTGAAGAGGCGATCAACAAAATGAAACGGGCCCTGGACGAGTTTGTGATCGAGGGGATAAAAACTACCATCCCATTCCACCGCCAGTTGATGGACCATCCCGATTATCTTGCCGGAAACTATACCACCAAGTTCATGGAGGATTTCGAAATGGATTCCCCGCCCGAAGAGTAGCGGAAATCCCCGAAAGTTTACCGTTTTTTTTGTGATGATCGATCCTTATTAGATTTCCACGGGGCTTTTCATGGGGTTTTTGATGCCCGTCATGAAAGACCGGCGCGTCATTTCCGACCCATCGGTCGGAATTCCCTGCACACACCCATTCAAAGCTTGTTTTGTGGGACTTTATCGATGAATTGCATGAAAATATCCGGTGATCTTGGGCATGGAAGCCGACCTTTTTTATGTAAAACCGACCGGATAGTTCAATTTTGGCCGGTTGGAAGCCGACCTGAACAAGCTCAAGATTGGGATTGAAAAAACGCCCTTCCCCCTTATTTTGTTTGTATTTTAGTGGGATGAACCTCAGCTACTGGGAATATGATACATGGCTCTCCAATGTGGACTATGCCATTTTGGGCAGCGGCATCGTTGGTCTAAATTGCGCACTACGGCTCAAATCCCGATTTCCCACTGCCAAGGTATTGATTCTCGAGAAAGGGGTTTTGCCCCAAGGGGCCAGTACCAAAAATGCAGGTTTTGCCTGTTTTGGCAGTATTTCGGAGATTCTATCCGATCTAAACTCGCATACAGAGGAAGAAGTACTGCAATTGGTCAAGAAACGCTGGGACGGAATACAGCTGCTGCGCCAAAACCTCGGGGACGACCGAATCCATTTTCAACAGTATGGCGGACATGAACTGTTCACAAAGGACCATGTGGCGGTATACGAAGCATGCGCAACGCAATTGGACAGGATCAATGGGCTGTTGGAACCCGTTTTTGGCAAGAAGGCTTTTGAACCGCGCAGCAATTCCTTTCGTTTTGCCAACATTCTCGAAAATTATATCACCAACGGCCAAGAGGCCCAATTGCATACGGGAAAGATGATGGCCTGCCTATTGGAATCGGTACGGAAAAAAGGAGTGCTGCTCCTAAACTCGGTAACCGTTACCGATTTTACGGATGATGGAACATATACCGCCATAAAAACCGAACAATTCGAGTTCCGGGCCAAAAAGTTGTTCGTCGCCACCAATGGTTTCGCCGCCCAATTGCTGAAGGAAAACGTAAAACCGGCAAGGGCGCAGGTGTTGATTACCAAACCCATTCCAAATCTACATATCAAAGGTACTTTTCACCTGGAAGAGGGATACTACTATTTTCGGAACGTCGATGAGAGGATCCTGTTCGGTGGAGGAAGAAATCTGGACCTTGAAAGGGAGGAAACCACCGAATTTGGAGAGACCAAATTGGTCCATGACCGATTGGAAAATATGCTGAAAGAGATCATCCTGCCCGATATTCCTTTTAAAGTGGAACGTAGATGGAGCGGTATCATGGGAATTGGGGATCAAAAAAGACCCATTGTAAGACAACTGTCGAACAATGTGTACTGCGGAGTTCGCCTTGGTGGTATGGGGGTTGCCATCGGCAGCCTGGTGGGCAAAGAACTTGCAGATTTGGTATAATGGGGATTTTGTGTATTTGTTTGTTTTTTTCTTCCTATATTGTCCTCCCCGAATTTAAAGCTCGACACCCCGAAGCTTATCCAATTTTCCTTATCGAACAAGCACCTCCAAGGCCATTCCAACGCGCTTTGTGATGCATGCCCCTTTTGCATTGGTCAAGTTTTTGCCAAACCATACAAAACGGATTGATTCATGCATAAGGAAGCGTTGAGGTACCATAGGGGCAGGGTTGCCATAGTGTTGTCCATTCTCTTTTTGGGAAGTTGTGCACCATCAAAGACCAATTATAATCGAAAGTACAATAGGGTCTGGAAGCAGATTGTCAAATCAGAGGAGTGGAAAAATTCACTGCTGGCAAGCAATACCATAAGGCTTTCGGAAAACCCGGACCCCTATACCGGACTACCTAACGAGGGGATAATCGGGGGGGAAGACCTTTCCGGACTGGAAATAGGGGCAGGTTTTCGCAAAAAATACCATTCGCTGGTCTCCAGGGCGTATTTCAAGATCATTACCGAGGCAGAAAAAGCCGATTTGCAGCTCGAAAAGGAATACCAACGTTGGAATACGGGAGCGGACTTGGACGGTTCAGGGACCGATTTGGCCAACAACGGGAAGTTGGAGATGGTGAACAGGCGGTACCATGCCCATAAAGAAATGCTCAGAGGGCTGAAATCCTGGAACATCTATAGTGAAAATCGCACGGATGACCTGAAATTCTTTAAGAAAGAGTACATCAAGCCGGTTCACGAGATGTATCAAAATGGAAAGGACGATACCTTCATGATCGATTTTTTGGTCTATCGCTTGGCCGATCTATACCATTTGGAGCAGTAGGGCAATGGCCTTTGCTAAGGCAGATGATGTGGCAAAATGCGGTCAATCTGCTTTTTTATCAATAGTTTTGAAGTTCCTATCCCGAACCGTTTACAAAGATGCCGAAACTCCCGTCCAAGGAAACCCTGTTTCAATTTTGCGAGTCTTTTGTGCACAATAGAATGGAACGGGTACAGAACAATATCCAGGACATTCAGGACTCGTTCGCCTCCGAGACCAAGCGTAGTGCCGGTGACAAACACGAGACTGGCCGGGCCATGTTGCAATTGGAACGGGAAAAATTGGGCCGGCAATTGAGCGAAGCTGGGAAAATGCGGGAGATCTTGAAAAGGACCAAGATCAAACCTGCCCACAGCGTGGTGGCTTTGGGAAGTTTGGTCCAAACCTCCAAGGGCAATTATTTTTTGGCAGTTTCCGCAGGGGCCTACAAAGAAAAAGACCAATTGGTATATTGTGTTTCTGCTGCTACCCCCATTGGACAAATACTGCTGGGAAAGTCGGAGGCCGATAAGGTGGTTTTCAACGGCGAGGCCCTAGAAATTCTTAAAATCCATTAGATACCATAAAACACAGAGCTATGAAGACAATGAAAATCGCCATGCTGAGAGGCCTTGTACTATGCCTTTCCTTAAGTAACTTTTTGGGCCATGCCCAAGAAGCTGAAAACCCAAAAGTGGTCCTAATCACCTTGGATGGCCTTCGGTGGCAGGAGCTTTTCTCCGGTGCCGATCCGCTTTTGGTGGCCAATACTGCATATGTGCGGGACACTTCTGGATTAAAACATGATTTTTGGAGGGATACGGGAGATGAAAGAAGGAAAGCGCTAATGCCTTTTTTCTGGAAGGAGGTTGTAAAAATGGGCCAACTTCACGGGAACCGGAGTTTGGGAAGCAAGGTGGACCTCACCAACAAAATGTGGTTCTCCTATCCGGGATACAACGAAATTCTAACGGGGAGGGCCGATGATGCCCGGATCGATAGCAACGACAAAACGAACAACCCGAACACGACCCTTTTGGAGGTGGCCAACAACAATCCCAAATACAAGGGCAAGGTGGCCGCTTTTGGAAGTTGGGACGTATTCCCGTATATCGTGAACGAGGAACGTTCGGGCGTTCCTGTCAATGCGGGGTTTGAGACCGCCAAAGGCATCGATCTTAGCGAGCGCGAAAAATTCCTGAACCACCTACAGCCCCAAGTTCCCAGCCCGTGGAGTACCGTCCGATTGGATGCCTTTACCCATCATTATGCTTTGGAGCATATGAAGAAGGACCGTCCGGAACTGCTGTATATCGCCTATGGGGAAACCGATGATTTTGCCCACGACGGGGACTATGAAGCCTATCTGAAGTCGGCCCATACGACCGATGCCCTGATTCGGGAACTGTGGGAGTATGCCCAGAAAGACCCGTTTTACAAAGGCCGTACGGTCTTCATTATCTCCACGGACCACGGCAGGGGAACAGATCCCCTGGAAACATGGAAAGGGCATGGTAGCGATGTAAAGGATGCCGGGCAGGTATGGATGGCCGTTTTTGGCGATCAAGTGGTTCCCTTGGGCGAGGTTTCCCATGAAGAACAACTGCACAGCGATCAAATCGCCCCAACGGTCCTAAGGTTGTTGGGGTTGGAAATCGATAAGGGGACCATGACCGGAAAACCGTTATCGTTGATCAGGGAATAAAACCGTATTTTTTAATGTTATGTTCATGGGTTATTAACATTGGGCACACTGCAAATTGCGAATTTTGTACCGCAGTTTTTAATTAAGTTTGAGTTAGTCTAGTGGAACCGGTGTCGCTACGTCACCGGTTTTTTTTTGCCCGATAGTCCGCGAACCGGGCTTAGTCCAAATTCGGCTTTCCCCGGTTTGCCTTTTTTTGGGCCGCCCTTTTTTTGGCCTGTAGGCGTTTTTCAACGGAAGACTTTGAAGGTCTTGTGGAGCGTCTTTTTTTTGGGACTTTAAGGGCGTTCGTCAATACTTCTAAAAAACGCTTGGCGACTAGTTCCCTGTTTTTGTGTTGACTTCGGCTTTCGTCGCACTGCAAAAGCAGCCAATTTTCTTTGGTCAGACGGTTGCGGAGTTTAAGTAGCAAACGTTCCTTTTCCGCATCCGATAAGGCATTTGAACCCATCAGGTCGAAAGCGAGTTCCACTTTGGTGGATACCTTGTTCACATGCTGCCCTCCCGCTCCACTACTGCGGACCGCCTTAAATTGCACTTCTTGTAGGATACGTTCCCTGTCCAACCCATGGATTTTGGGCAAAAGTAAGCAAAACATGGGGCTTGTCCATTATTGGCCTATGGAAACGAAAGAGGGGCCGAATCTTGCCGTGTCCCCTTTGAAGGGCGATTCGGGCAAGCTAGGAGTCCGCCATGCGCTGATTGATGGTCTCGAGGGACACGTTGAGAAAAATTTCCTTTCCCGGCGCAATGGCCTCGTGGTGGTTAAAATAGATATTTTGATTTTCATAGATGCCGACGATCATATAATTCCCGCCCATATAGTAGGATTCCTTTACGACCACCTCAAGACCGGATTTTTCGGAAACCTTGAACTCGTGCGAATAAATGATGATGCGCCTTTTGGTATCGGCGTACGACTTCACAATATTGATGGGAATTTTATTGGCTTCCCCGAAAAGGGACGCGACATAAAGGTCTTTTGGCTTCGCATACAAGTTTTTCGGAGTGTCCTTTGCTATGATTTTCCTGTCCTTCAATACGATTACCCGGTCGGCAAACGGAAGTATGTCGTTGTGGTCATGGGTCGCGGTCAGTACCGTAACATTCTTTTTTCTGAGGTAGGCGAAAAGCTTTCTACGCAGGCTGTTTTTCCTAAAATTATCGATATGGCTAAAGGGCTCGTCCAGCAAAAGCACCTCCGGTTCTTGGGCGAGGACCCGGGCAAGGGCGATGCGTTGCTGTTGGCCACCGCTCAGGTACTTCACCTTGGTCTTCGCAAGATCGGCCATCTCGATCATTTCCAGAAGCTCCAAGGTGCGTTTTTGCATTTCCTCGGGCTCGAAGACAGAAAGATGCTGGTTCACGTTTTCCTCCACCGAGGTGTACGGCATCAGGTCAAAATCCTGCGAAAGGTATTTCATATAAGGTTCTCCGGGGACCAAATTGTAAAGTGGCCCCAAAACCTGGTTTTCATCCCAATATACTTCGCCCACCTTGATGTGCAGGAGTCCGAAGATGATTTTGAGAAGGGTGCTTTTTCCACAACCGCTCTCCCCAATGATGGATACGTGTTCTCCCTTGGCCACTTTAAGGTTGATATCCTCCAAAACGGGGATATCATCATAGGCAAAGGATACATGGTCAACGTGAAGCATGTGTTCTGTAAATGATAGATAAATGTCGGTAAAATGGGGCCTACCTTTTTAGATAACGTAGGAACGGCCAAATTATTGATGGGCACGAATGAATTTGCATGATATCTGAAAAACTGGATCCCTAATCCTTGAAGTTTTTCAGCACTGCCTTGTTGGGCAGTTCTTCCAGACCCATATTGTAAAAAGTGAACCCGAAAATGTCCGCATATTGCTCAATAATCTTGCCTACCGGGGTGCCCGCCCCATGGCCGGCATTGGTTTCAATACGGATCAAGGTGGGATTGCTTCCCGACTGTTTTCCCTGGAGTTCTGCCGCAAACTTAAAACTGTGGGCAGGGACCACGCGATCGTCATGATCACCAGTGGTCACCAAGGTCGCGGGATAGGCCACTCCTTCCTTGATATTGTGCACCGGGGAATATCCCTTGAGGTATTCGAACATCTCCTTGCTCTCTTCTGAAGTGCCATAGTCATAAGCCCACCCCGCTCCGGCGGTAAAAGTATGGTAACGCAGCATGTCCATGACGCCCACAGCGGGCAAGGCCACTTTCATAAGATCGGGGCGTTGGGTCATAGTGGCACCCACCAGGAGCCCTCCATTGCTCCCTCCCCGAATGGCAAGGTAATCGGAAGAGGTGTAGTTTTCCCCGATCAGATACTCCGCAGCGGAGATGAAGTCATCAAAAACGTTCTGTTTTTGCATTTTGGTTCCCGAATCGTGCCATTTTTTTCCGTATTCGCCCCCACCACGAAGATTGGGCACGGCATAGATTCCACCCTGCTCCATCCAGACCGCGTTGACAATGCTGAACGATGGGGTAAGGCTGATATTGAACCCGCCATACCCGTACAGGATGGTTGGGTTTTTGCCATTTCGCTCCAATCCCTTTTTATGGGTAATGATCATGGGGACCTTGGTGCCGTCCTTGGAAGTATAGAATATCTGGTTCGATTCGTAGTCGTCTGGATCAAAATCAATTTCAGGTTTCCAATAGGGCTGGTACTCCCCGGTATCTACATTGTATTTATAGGAAGATCCGGGAATGATGTAGTTGGTAAAGGAAAAATAGAATTCCTTGTCCTCTTTTTTCCCGCCAAAACCACTCGCGCTTCCCACTCCGGGCAGGGCCACCTCACGTACCAGTTTTCCTTCATAATCGTACTGAAGTACTTTGGAAATGGCATCGACCATATATTCCGCGAAAAAGTAGCCTCCTCCCTTATTGGGCGAAAGCACATGCTCCGTTTCCGGAATGAAATCTACCCAGTTCTCCGGGCGGGGATCCGAGGCGTCCACGGTGACGATCTTTTGGTTGGGTGCCGCCATGTTGGTCACAATATAGAGTTTGGACCCTACGTTTTCGATGATGTAACTATCGGATCTCTCGTGGTCAAGGAGGGTCACCAACGGACTTTCAGGCCGGGTCAGGTCCTTGAGGAACAGCTTGTTCCCAGAGGTGGAATTCGATGCGGACAGCACCAGGTACTGTTGGTCTTTTGTAACCGATGCACCAATGTAACGGTGTTTTTCCGCTGCTTTTCCCCCATAGACCAATTCGTCCGAGTCCTGGGGCGTGCCCAGTTTATGGTAGTACACTTTGTGCTGGTCGGTCTTGGCAGATAGTTCGCTCCCTTTCGGCTTGTCGTAGCTCGAATAGTAAAAGCCATCGTTGCCGCGCCATGAGATGCCGCTGAACTTGATATCCATCAAGGTGTCCTCCACTATTTCCATGGTTTTGGTGTTGAGAACGATACCCTTTCGCCAATCACTGCCGCCTTCCGAGATCAAATAGGCCGCCAAGGAACCATCTTCGGTAAAACTAAGGCTGGAGAGCGAGGTGGTACCGTCTTCGGAAAAAGTATTGGGATCCAGAAATACTTCGGCCTCTCCGTCTCCCTTTTGGCGATAAACGACGTACTGGTTCTGAAGTCCGTCGTTTTTATAAAAATAGACGTGATCGCCCTCCTTGAAGGGCGAACCCAGTTTTTCATAGTTCCAAAGTTTCTCCAATCGGTTTCTAAGGTCGTTCCGAAATGGAATTTTTTCGAGATAGCCGAACGTAACCTTGTTCTGTTCAGAAACCCAAGCTTCCGTTTCGGGGCTTCGGTCATCCTCCAACCAACGGTACGGATCTTTTATGGAGGTGTCAAAATAAATATCAACGGTGTCAACTTGGGCGGTGGTAGGATAATTCACGGAAATCAGTTCTTTTTTTGTGGAGGTCTCACAGGCTATCGATGCGATCATGGCTACAAGAATCAATACGGACTTTCTCATTGTAAAAATGGATTTTGAAAGCTTAAAAATACCATAAAATGATTTAAGCCCGTCCAATTTGGAAAGGCTTAACTTTTTTCAACACGGAATCGGGCCAAAATGGTGGTTGGCGGTCTGCCCTGGATTTGGCTGGAACGGGTGGAGTGGCCTTAAGCGTGCAACAAACCTACCAATTGGTTCTGAACCAGGTACTCCGCGATCTGCACGGCATTGGTCGCTGCCCCTTTTCTCAGGTTGTCCGAAACAATCCACATGTTCAAGGTATTGCGTTGGGTCTCATCGCGACGAATGCGGCCCACAAAAACCTCGTCTTTGTCATGGGCGTATATGGGCATGGGATAGGTATTGGTGTCCGGGTTGTCCTGTACGGTGACCCCGGGGCTAGCATTGAGCAACCGGCGTACTTCGTTTAGTTCAAAGTCGTTTTCGAATTCCACGTTCACCGATTCGGAATGCCCTCCGGCGGTGGGGATACGAACGGCCGTGGCGGAGACGGAAAAGGTACGGTCATCCAATATTTTTTGGGGTTCCCTGGCCAATTTCATTTCCTCCTTGGTATAACCGTTCTCCAAAAACACATCGCAGTGGGGCAATGCATTTCTACTAATGGGATAGGGGTATGCCATTTCTCCCTGGACCCCGGCGATTTCGTTTTCCAATTGTTGGACAGCTTTGACCCCCGTTCCGGATACGGACTGATAGGTGGATACCACAACCCTTTTCATTTTGTATTTTTTGTGGAGCGGTGCCAGGGCCATGACCATCTGTATGGTGGAACAGTTGGGGTTGGCAATGATCTTGTCGCGGGGCGTTAACTCCTGTGCGTTGATTTCGGGCACTATCAATTTTTTGTCAGGGTCCATACGCCAGGCCGAGGAATTGTCGATTACCGTGGTACCGACCGCCGCAAATTTGGGCGCCCACTCCAAAGAGGTATCGCCACCCGCAGAAAAAATAGCAATATCGGGCCGGGCCGTCACGGCGTCGTCCAGGCCGATGATGTGGTATTCACTGCCCTTGTATACCAATGTTTTGCCAATAGATCGCTCAGAAGCGACCAATAGCAGTTCCGTTATGGGAAAACTGCGCTCCGCCAATACTTTTAGCATCACCTCGCCAACCATTCCGGTGGCACCTACTACTGCTACTTTCATTCCGTAAAAATTAGAGGACAAATGTAGTCCAAAAGGAAGTATTGGGCAAGAAGACCGCAATAGACATATAAAAATATAACATTTTGTTATGAATATCACTAAACGTTTTATATCCTATCGTCATCCGTATCACGTAGCACCCCAAGGGTATCGAATCATCAAAAAAACCGTTGGACCCATTCAATGAAATAGGTCCAACGGTTTAAGCGTGCAATGGTTCCGGCCCGATTCAAGGGCGGCCCCGGTCCTAAATTTATTTTTTCAGCGCGTCACGTATCTCGGCAAGCAATTCTTCCGCCGTAGGCCCCGTCGGTGCCGGGGGCGCTGGGGGTGTCTTTACTTTGTTGTAGGCCTTTACGATCAGGAACATGACAAAGCCGACAATGAGCAAGTTGACCAGGGTATTGATCCACGCCCCGTAGCGGATGGCGTTTTCAGCAACAAATCCTTCTCCTCCTTCGGTACCCACCGCTTCCGTAAGGATAACTTTTAGGTTGGCAAAATCGACTCCTCCGGCAAAATGGCCCACAATGGGCATCACAATATCATTTACAAAACCATTGACCACAAGGCCTACGGCACCCGCCATTATCACAGCGACCGCAAATTCAATGACATTCCCGGTCATGATGAAATTCTTAAATTCTTTTAGCATTGTATTCGTGTTTTAAGGGGTTAATAGCGATGCAATGTACTAAAAAAAAAGGATTCTTAACAAAATGTTAATTTGCAATCTAAACACCTATGAAAGTGCGTTTTACCCGTTGGGAGATACTCGCGATCAGTTCGTAGGAAATGGTACCGGCGGTCGCGGCAAAAGCCTCCGCAGTCGGATTTTTGCCAAAAATAACAACCTCGTCCCCTTCCCTGCATTCGATACCGCTGATATCGATCATGATCATGTCCATACATACATTGCCGATGATACATGCCTTTTCCCCCCCGACCGTCACATAGGTCTTTCCGTTCCCATACTGCCGGCTTATTCCGTCAGCATGGCCCAAAGGCAGTGTTGCGATCGTTCGGTACCCTTCAGAGCTGTAGGCCCGATTGTACCCTACGCTTTCCGCGGGTTCTATTTTATGGATTTGCGAAATAATGGTCTTCAAGGTGGCCACGGGTTTCAATTGGGCGTCGATTTCGGCCTCGTTCCCAAAACCGTAAAGGCCAATTCCACTGCGCACCATGTTGAATTGTGCCTCTGGATAATTTATGATTCCCGAAGTATTCAGCAGATGCCGAAAGGGGCTGTGGCCAAGTTTTTCATCGAGTGCTTCCGCGATTTTGCGGAAGGAGGTGATCTGCCCCAATGTAAATTCGCGCTCCCGAAGATCCTCGGAGGCCGCCAAATGCGAAAAAACCGAACAGATCTTAATTTCGTCCCTTCCCTTTAGCGCTCCCGCGATGTGGTCCACATCATTTTCCCAAAAACCCAACCGGTTCAGGCCGGTGTTGAATTTCAGGTGTGTCGGATAGTCCGTTTGTCCCAACTCCTTGGCCGTTTCCAGAAATTCCCTCAGTATTCTTGGCGAATACAGGCTGGGTTCCAGACCGTATGCGATCAGTTCACTAAAATTCGATGGTTGTGGATGCAATACCAAAATAGGGGTTTTGACCCCGGCATTCCGGAGCGCAACGCCCTCTTTTACATAGGCCACAGCGAAATAGTCAATCCCCAGGGCTTCCAACTTCAAAGCAATACGCAGCATGTCGTTACCGTAGGCAAAAGCCTTCACCACACCCATAAATTGAGTCTCGCTACCTATCCTGGACCTTAAAAAGCGGTAGTTGTGCGCTAAGGCGTCCAGGTCTATTTCCAAGACCGTTTCAGTGGCTTTAGACATTGGAGCTTTTGCGATTTGGGGTTATTTCCTCAGCCTCAACATCCATTTGACTCACTTTTTCGCGGAGCATGGCCTTGTAAAAGGCCGCCCTACTGAGCGGTTCGTAGGCCTCGGTCTCACCTAAAAGCACCAGTTTGTCGTTATCCGATTTTCTGAAACTGTAATTGGCCAGGTTGCCCGTTCGCGTACAAATGGCATGCACTTTCGTTACATATTCGGCAGTGGCCATCAACGCGGGCATTGGCCCAAAGGGGTTTCCCTTGAAGTCCATGTCCAACCCAGCCACAACCACACGCACCCCCTTGTTGGCCAGATCGTTGCATACGGTTACGATCTCATCGTCAAAAAATTGGGCCTCGTCAATACCGACCACATCGCAACCATCGGCCAAAAGCCTGATGTTCGCCGCCGCGGGAACCGGTGTGGAACGAATTTCATTGGCATCATGGGAGATGACCCTGTCGTCGTGATACCTTGTATCCACCATGGGCTTAAAGATTTCCACTTTTTGTTTGGCGAATTGGGCACGCCTCAATCTTCGAATGAGTTCCTCGGTCTTTCCAGAGAACATCGAGCCGCAGATAACCTCGATCCAGCCGAATTGTTCTTTGTGGTTAACAGTATTTTCGAGAAACATTTTGTAATTTTAGACGAAAATAGGGTGTTTTTTCGTTCTGGTTATAGGAAAACTAAAGTTACGGGACTATTTGTAAATTTTTTGGTTGTTTTCCGGATTTCTTTTGGAGAGGTCCCGGTCAAAACAACGAGTAGTGCGCTACTTTCCTTTAAAGGTTGATTTGGATTTGGTTCCACATCAATGCGAAACAAGCACGAAACAATCCTATGAATTGGAAAAGGGCACACCTTTTGCGATAGTTAAAATAAATCGATGGGACGACCAAACCGTCTTTCCGCTTAAATGAGGGTTTAATAGGTGCAGATACCGTATTTCTGCCTAGACGATGGGTCAACTTTCTAAATAAATAGTATTGCCAGATGAAGCGAAAGTTAAAGGAAGAGTTGAGAAAATTGTCGACCGACATTATCACGGCCCGTGATATGAACGAGATTACCGATCTGTACGAGGCGGCAAAAACCTTGTACGAAAAACTGGCGGTATTGAAGTTCATAGAGGATAAGTTGCACGATATTGAGATAGATGTATCCAAAAATGTGATAGCCGCCAAGTTCGAGAAAATGGCCAATGCGGTCTTAAATGAGAATTCTTCGGTTCCGGAGAGCAATCCACACCAGGAGGACATTATGATTCCCGGCATTGACACGATTAAGGATATGGTATCCGAAATGCCAAACGATGTCGCAGTCGACGATGTTTTGTCCGAATTTCTGTCCAAGCCCGACTACGGTAAGAACGACAAGGAACTGTTCATGCCGCCGAAAGAAACTGAAAATACGAGGGAGGCCCCCAAATCACTGAACGATAAACTGAGCAACAAGGAAATCAAGGTAGATCTGAACAACAGGCTTGCCTTTGTCAAGCACCTGTTCAATGGAAGTTCTGAGGATTACAACCGGGTGTTGTCGCAGTTGGGCACCATTGACACCCATGAGCGCTCCATCTCCTTTATCAACAACATGGTCAAGCCAGATTATAACCAGTGGGAGGGGAAGGAAGAATATGAAGAACGGCTTTTGGAACTGATCGAACGCAAATTTTCCTAAAATCACATTTCGGTCCAGACACAAAGGAAACCCTGCCTGGTCAGGGTTCTTAATTTAGCCGGCCGATAGCGTTAAAAAGATGAACGTACAAAAAATACTGTATTGGACGGCCACGGGACTGCTTACCGCGATCATGCTGTTTTCGGTTTACAACTATTTTGCCCATTTCGAGACCATGGCCGGTTTTTTTGAGCACTACGGATATCCCACCTATTTGGTCTACCCTCTGGCCCTTGCCAAGGTGTTGGGCCTGGTGGCCATTTGGGGCAATTTTTCGAACTGGCTGCGCGAATGGGCGTATGCGGGTTTTTTCTTCAATACCACCTTGGCCTGTTTTGCACACTACCTAACCGATGGCAGTGGGTATCTTTTTTCGGTTGTCGCGCTTGTGGCTACCTTGGTCTCCTATTTTTTGGGAAAAGTGGTACGGCCCTCTCCCGGGAGGGTATAGATCGGGCCTTGCACCTCTTTTGCAAATGCATCCCCTTGTACCAAAAACCGGTTTTGTCTTTCGTGCCGGGTCTTTTTGCGCTGCATCTTAAAAATGATGCCTATTTTTGGCAAAATCACATGTGATGGGCAAACTATATTTCGTACCTACACCGATCGGCAATATGGAGGACATGACCTTTCGCGCCGTTCGTATTTTGAAGGAGGTCGATGTTATTTTGGCGGAAGACACCCGTACCAGTGGAAAGCTCTTGCGGCATTTTGGGATTACCACCCCCATGCAATCGCACCATATGCACAACGAACATAGGACCGTGGATGCGCTGGTGGAGCGGCTGAAGGCCGGAGGGGTCATGGCCCTCATTTCGGACGCGGGGACCCCCGCCATTTCGGACCCAGGGTTTTTATTGGCCCGTGCCTGCGTGGAAAATGATATTGAGATCGACTGCCTTCCAGGGGCCACAGCCTTTGTTCCGGCCCTAGTGAACAGTGGGCTGCCCAATGACAAATTTGTCTTCGAAGGATTCCTTCCGGCCAAAAAAGGGAGGCAGACGCGCTTGCTGCTGCTGGCCGGGGAGCCGCGGACCCTTATTTTTTATGAATCGCCCCATAAACTTACCAAAACGCTTTCCCAATTTGTCGATTATTTTGGGTCCGATCGGCCGGTTTCCGTTTCCCGCGAACTTTCCAAAATGTACGAAGAGACCATACGGGGAACCGTGGCCCAGGTATTGGAGCACTATACCAAAAAGCCGCCCAAAGGCGAGATTGTGATCGTGGTCGGGGGTAAAAAATGAACCTGGGCCGAGTGGAACCGGTGCCCTAGTACCTTACAGACGATCTCAAACGACTAAAGGTCTCCGGTTTCATATTGAGGTAGGACGCCAGGTATTTTTGGGGAATGGCCTTTAACTCTTTGGGACAGCGCTGCATGAACGCAACGTACCGCTCCTCTGCCGAGAGCGTAAGCAGTTCAACCTCGCGGGAGAGCCTTCCAAAAAGAACATTACGGAAAAAAAGATGGCCCCAGGCATGGAAATCCGGGAACAGTTCGAACAGGGCCAAATAATCCCCTAGGTTGATGGCAAGCATCCGGGAGGGCTTTAGGGCCTCTAAGAAAGTGGACGAGGCTTGTCGCGAAACAAAGGAATCGAAAACTCCCGACGGACTGCCGGCGTAGGAAAAACCCAAAACCACTTTCTCTCCCCGATCGTTCAGGATGTAAAGGGCCTGGACCCCTTCCAGCACAAAGTAGAAATAGCGCTCGGTATTTCCAGCTTCGGTGATCAACGCGTATCGGTCAAAGCACTTCTCGGTCCATACCCCCCTGAACCGGGATTCCTGTTCCGCAGTGAACCGTACCTGCGGAAAGAAACTTTTTAGCAACCCATAAGCTTGGTCATCCATGTCGCTCGATTTGATATCGGACCTAAAAATAAGGTATATTGACCAAATCCAACAGAATCGGAATCAAGATTGGGAATCCAGTATTTCCTGGATCTGCACCATATGTCTTTCCGCATGGCAGAGTAAAAATTCAAAACATTCCGGCAAATAAAAATTTACGATCGGCCCAATGGCGGATGTAATTTTAATTCGGGACATATCCCTTTGCCTACTGGCCAGGATCGACTGTTTTAAATGTTCGTGCAGCGTTTTGAAAGTGGCGAACACCTCGTCCAATTTCTGTCGGGACAGATTTTCCCTGGGAAGGAGGGGTTCAAATTTTTTGAGGGTTTTCATCTTCCATCTGCGCCTGTTCCCTTTGGGCCGTTGCCCCTCTATGACAAATTTTTGCCAAAGCCTTGCCGAGACGACATTACTTTCTGGGGTGGCGGTGGGCGATTGGGCCAGGGTACGCTCCACTTTGTCCCTGTAATGGCCATAGGAGATGCTTAAATGTGCGATGATTTCCACAATGCTCCAGGCCTTTGGACTAGGCGGGGTCGTGAGGATATGCGGATGCATTGCCTGTAGGTTTTCCACTTTGTTGACCAATACGTTCAGGCGTTGTATCTGGTTCTCCGGATGTAAAACTAGGGTTGCCATAACCAATGCTGTTTGTTTTGGTACAAAATTCCGACTTTTAAGTCGGGGAAAACTTGATTTGCATCAAGAAACAGCATGTAAACTTTGGGGAACCCTTGTCCGTCGCGGCATGTCAAAATCGATAAAAACCATGAAAGAGCTACTCGTTGAGATAAGAGACTGTACCGTTTGCAAACCCTATTTGCCCCTGGGCCCAAGGCCCATTGTGGTGGCGCATCCGGATGCCAGGATCATTATCATTGGCCAGGCCCCGGGCACAAAGGTACACCAAACGGGGATTCCCTGGGACGATCCCAGTGGCAGGCAACTGCGAAAATGGTTGGGCGTTACCGACCCGGTTTTCTACGATGCGGCCAAGATCGCATTGGTTCCCATGGGGTTCTGTTATCCGGGAAAAGGAAAGGGGGGCGATCTTCCCCCAAGGTCCGAATGCGCCCCCTTGTGGCATGGACCCCTTTGGAAGGAAATGCCGAATTTGGAACTGATAATTTTGATTGGCGCCTATGCACAAAATTATTACCTAAAAGGGGAGATGGAAAAAAACCTGACCGAAACCGTCCAAGCGTACCGAAAGTATCTTCCCAAGTTTTTTCCTTTGCCCCACCCTTCTCCCAGAAATCGGTTTTGGCTGAGCAAGAACCCCTGGTTCGAGGAAGAGGTGGTGACCGAGTTGCGCAATCTGGTCAAAAACACCTTGGCCTCCTAAGACCCTTTTTTCCAGGAATTGGTGGTCGATTTTCCAATATCTAATAACTTCCCCCGCCGTGCTTCCCTTTTTCCCACCCATGTTTTCCCAAATATTGGTCGGCACTTTCTACGGCCCCATCCTCGATGGAGGTCCCCATGGAGTCGTTCCAGCGGTTAAGGTAGCCAAAGAGCGAGATGACACCCAGCATTTCCACAATCTCACCCTCGTTCCAGAATCGGTATAGGCGCGCCTTGATTTCCGAATCCACGGCATTTGGCACTTGGGAGGCCAGTAGTGAAAAGTCCAATGCAGCCCGTTCCGCCTCCGAAAAAGCAGGATGTGTGCGATATTCCCAGATGTTATCGAGCTGTTCCTGTTCCGCACCGTAGCGTTCCGCCGCCCTTATGGCGTGGGCCTGGCAATAGCGGCATCCCGTGGCATTGCTGCTTACCCAGGCGATCATGCGTTTTAGGGCCGAACTTACCCGCCCCTCGTTCGCCATTACGGCCTTGTTGAGGTTGATAAAGGCTTTGGAAATTGCTGGCCGGTGCTGCATGGTGAGCACCGAATTCGGACAAAACCCCAGGGTCTCGTTAAAGAATTCGGCCAATTTTTTGGTTTCGATGTCGTGGTTGGGATCCAAGGGTGAGACTAATGCCATACTGCAAGCTTTTTACGGTGTTTTGTGTTACTTTTGAGGTTCACAAGAAACGAAAAAATATGGGTACTACAAATCATGTCACAACCAAATGGCTGGGCGGGATGGCCTTTGAAAGCAATAACCCTTCAGGCCTTAACCTGACGATCGATGCCGGCCCGGATGATGGCGGGGAAGGGAATGGACTTCGCCCCAAGGCGCTCATGCTGTCCTCCCTTGCCGGATGCTCAGGTCTGGACATCGCCTCACTGATCAAAAAGATGAAACTGGAGGTCGATGGATTCCATATTGAGACCATTGCCAACCTGACCGATGAACATCCAAAGTATTATGACAAGGTCGCCATAGAATACCACTTTTACGGCAACAATTTGAAGGAGGGGAAGCTTCAGCGGGCGGTGGACCTGTCCGTGGAAAAATATTGTGGGGTTATGGAAATGTTCCGCAGGTTTGCGGAACTGGATATCAAGACGGTTTTTCATAAAAATTAGAAGATGTCTTTGCGGGGCACCTGGCAAGCTTGTTTCCTGTTCCAGGAATTGCTTCACCTTCTTCGTGATGACGGAAAATACAAACCATGCGCTGGACGATAAAACCCAAACCGGAGGAACGGGCGACCGATCAATTGGCCCGTGAATTGAGCGTGGCCCCCTTGATCGCACAGCTGCTGTTGCAAAGGGGAATTGGCACCTATGAGGCGGCCAAACGGTTTTTTCGACCCCAACTTTCCCACCTGCACGACCCCTTTTTGATGAAAGATATGGGAGCGGCCGTTGCGCGTATCGAGAAGGCCATTGATCGGCAGGAAAACATCCTTGTCTTTGGGGATTATGATGTCGATGGCACCACCGCGGTCGCCTTGGTATCGTCCTACCTATTGACCTACTACCCCAATGTGGCCACTTATATTCCCGATCGATACGATGAAGGTTATGGGATATCCTATCAAGGAATCGACTTTGCAGATGACAATGGGTTTTCATTGATTATTGCCCTGGATTGTGGAATAAAGGCCCTTGATAAAGTGGCCTATGCCACCGGGAAGGACATCGATTTTATCATTTGCGATCACCATAGGCCCGGTGATGAACTTCCAAAAGCGGTGGCCGTTTTAGACCCGAAGCGGGAGGATTGTACCTACCCGTACGATGAGCTTTGCGGATGTGGTGTGGGATTCAAGCTATTACAGGCCTTGGGCTCGGGCCGGGGGGAAACGGTCCAAGACCTGCTGCCGTACCTCGATCTTGTAGCTACGGCCATCGGGGCCGATATCGTACCCATTACAGGGGAGAACCGGGTGCTGGCGCATTTTGGCCTACAGGTGATCAATACCCGTCCCCGTGCCGGGTTCAAGGCGATCATCGACCAGATCAAAAAAAAAGAGCTCACCATTACCGATGTGGTCTTCATCATCGCGCCGCGAATCAATGCCGCCGGCCGTATGGAGCACGGACGGCATGCGGTGAACCTGCTGACCGAGATGGATTTGGATCGATCCAGAAAATTTGCGGCCGAAATAGAAAAGCTCAATACCGATCGACGTGGAATGGATCAGGAAATTACCCAGGAAGCCCTTTTGCAGATACAGGAAAATGGGGAGGAGGATCGGTTTACCTCAGTGGTATACAATGAGAATTGGCACAAAGGGGTCATTGGCATTGTCGCTTCCCGCTTGACGGAAACCTATTACCGTCCCACCCTGGTCTTTACCAAAAGTGGGGATAAATTGGCGGCCTCCGCACGCTCGGTCAAGGGTTTCGATGTGTACCATGCCCTGCAAGGATGCCAAGACCATATTGAACAGTTTGGAGGGCACAAGTACGCGGCCGGGCTGACCTTGCGTGAAGATCGGTTTAAAACCTTTAAGGAGAGGTTCGAAAAGGTCGTTGCGGAAAGCATAGACCCCAAGCTGCTGATTCCGGAGATCAAGGTAGATGCCGTAATCGAATTCAAGAACATTGATTCAAAATTGATGCGAATCATCAAACAGTTTGCCCCTTTTGGCCCTGAAAACAGGACGCCTGTTTTTATGGCAGAGAATTTAAGGGATACGGGATATGCCAAAGGGGTCGGGGGAAATGGTGCGCATTTGAAGTGCAGGCTGTTTCAGGGCCCCGGTCCAATAAAAATGGCGGGACAACCTTCTTTTGATGCCATTGGTTTTAACATGGGCAATAAATTGGACAAGGTTTCCGACGATAAAACCATTGATGCGGTATTTGCTCTGGATGAAAATGAATGGCAAGGGAAGCTAAGTCTGCAACTCAGGTTGAAGGACCTTCGATAGGGCCTTGGAACGTATTCAATGAAAGGCTTTCCCCATCAAAGACGCCATAGGTGTAATAGGAGATCCAGTCCCCAAGGTTCACATATTTCGATTTTCCGTCCAAATCAATTTCCAGGGGAAGGTGGCGGTGTCCAAAAACAAAATAATCGTAGTGCCGCTGCTCTAGCTTTCGTTTGGCGTACTGTACCAGCCATTCTTTGTCCTCCCCTAAAAATTTAATGTCCCCATCCCCGGAGATCAGTTTGTTCTTTACGGAAAAATATTGCGCCAATCGAACGCCCCAGTCGGGGTGCAACCAGCGATAAAACCATTGGGAAACAGGGTGGGTGAACACTTTTTTCATGCGCTTGTACCCCTTGTCATGTGGACCAAGCCCATCGCCATGACCTACGAAAAAGGAGATTCCGTTTATGTTGTATTGTTGGGGTTTATGAAAAACCGGAATCTGCAGTTCTTCCTCAAAATAGCCGTTCATCCAAAGGTCGTGGTTGCCCACGAAATAATAAATGGGGATTCCAGCATCGGATATTTCGGCCAGTTTGCCCAAGGTCCGCGTAAATCCTTTCGGCACAACAGTTTTGTATTCCATCCAAAAATCGAACAGGTCTCCCAATAGAAAAATGACCGCTGCGTCGGTCTTGACCTCATCCAACCAGGCGACGAACTTTTTTTCCCTTGGCCTGCTTTGCTCCATGGTGGGCGCGCCCAAGTGATTGTCACTTGCGAAATACACTTTTTTACCGGGAGGGACGGTTATCGATTCCATTGGTCTGTAAAGATAAGCAAAAGCCCTTTGGGCAAATTAATGGGGGTTGTCCGAGGCAAACCACTCCGCAAAGGAAGTTTCGGTCTCTTGGAGTTTTAGGGAATGTAATTTGACGTTTTCCGGTAGTCGTCTCCCTATTTTTACGGCGAAGTCGATGACCATATTTTCACTCGTGGGCTGATATTCGGCCAAGATCACTTTGTGGCCCCGTTCATCCAGTTCCTTGGCCAATTCGATATGGGGCGTATTCTTGTTGAAGACCGTGGCGTGGTCGAAGGCATTCACGACTTCTTCCTTGACAATTTTTTTTAGGTCCCCGAAGTCGATGACCATGCCCAACTTCACATGGGAAGTGTCCGAAATAGGGGTCCCGATGACGGTTACGGAAAGTTTGTAGCTATGACCGTGAACGTTCCGGCATTTGCCATCGTACCCGTATAGCGCATGACCGGTCTCAAAAGTAAATTGCTTGGTGATCCTAATGTTGCCCATGGTATCCTGTTGGAAGGCAAAGGTAGGGATTCTATCAAAAATGGACAGCGGGATAGGGTGCGGCCATCAATCGATTACGATATTGGGGTCGCCCTCCAGAAGCTTTACATGACAACAGTCGGCACCCACAACGAATTCTGCACGCACCACCTCTTTTTCCGAAATAAAACCGGTGAAGCGGACCTTCAGGCTTTTGTTCCTGTATTCCTTTGAACGGGCATCGGTAAAAATCGGATAGGAACCTTCCAACCTGAGTTGCTCCATTTCACGTTGATCTATCACAGGGGTAATATCCTCCCCGGTCGCGGAATTGACGACTTCAAAACGGTCCAACGGAACGACCACCCCGGAGCCATCCTTTACGCTCACCGCCACCGTACGAAAATCCTCCGTGCACAGGACTATCCTGCAGTCTTTAGTTCCATTGTCGTCATCGGAACATCCTAGCGACAAGAGGGCGACAAAGAACAAACCAAATATTTTCTGCATAGTGCCCATGTTTCTTGAAGGATGCAAAAATAGGCCAAGGGTTGCCTTAAAAGCAGTACAATCTTTGCCGATCAGCGTTTAAACCTTCTTCGGGTGCGAATTCGGTTCACAAAGTACACGATGACCACGAAAAGGGCCAAGATGGGAAAGATAAGATCTCCGTTGAGAAAATTTAAAATGTCCATGGGATAGTTTAAAGGAATAGAACGGCAACAGCTCCACTTTATTACTTTTTATATTGGGACAATGCATTTTTGGTAAATTCCGACAGGACCAATTTTCCAGTGATGGCGGCTCTATCGATCAGCAATTGGTCCCAATGGCCGGTGCCTTCCCAGAGGACATTTTTCCACTCCTTTAGGGCCTCCGGATTATAGGCCGCGAGTTTTTGTGCAAAGAAATGAAGTTCCCTGTCCAGTTCGTCCAGGGTCTCGAAGACTTTGGAGAACAACCCTTTTTCCTGTGCCCAATACGCATTTTTCCATTCTGTGGGGGAGAGCGATAGGTCGGAAAGGGCGGCCTTTCCCAGTTTTCGTTCCACTGCAGGGGCAATCACCAAAGGAGCGATGCCAATGGTCAGTTCCGAAAGGCGAACGGCGGCGTTCACGGAAGCAAAGGTATAATCGCAGGCGGCAGCAAGGCCTACTCCTCCGCCAACGGTCTTTCCCTGCACACGGCCAATGATTACTTTTTTACAGCTTCGCATGGCATTGATTACGTTTGCAAATCCACTAAAAAAAAGGTTTCCCTCCTCCAAATTTTGGATGGCCATCAACTCATCGAACGACGCGCCCCCGCAGAAGGCGCGATCTCCCTCCGATCTTAACACAACAACAGTAATGGCTTCATTTTCGGAAAGCTTGTGGAATTCTTCGGTAAGCCTGTCCAAAAGTTCCGCGACAAAGGAATTTCCGGCCGGGTGGCCAAATTCTACCGTAGCTACCTTGTTTTCTATCGTGGTATACAGGCTTCCGTTTTTTCTAGTTGTACCCATTTGATCCGATTTTCTCCAAAATTAAACGTTTTGTAACAGGGGCCGAAACTTTCTCCGAAACTTCCAGACCAGTGCGCCCCCGCGGATGACCATCCAAAGGGTGAAGGCAACCCATATTCCGGAAAGCCCCCAATGCATATACCTTCCCAGGAACAAAAGGGGCACAAAACCCAAAAAGGTGGCCAAAAGGAGCACGTTCCGAAGGTATTTCATCTCGCCCAGGCCTTTAAAGAGACCATCAAAAACAAAGGCAAGGGTATTCATCGGTAGCCCCAAGATCAAAATGAAGAAAATAGAATAAAATGCGTCCAGGACAATGGACTCATTGGAAAACAGACGTCCAATGGGACGATAAAAAACAAAGCACAGGACAAGCAGGACCACACTGACCATAAGCCCGTAGGATATGATCTTTTTCGCCAATTTCCACAACCCCCCATAGTCTTTGGCACCGAGCAACCGGCCCCCCATGATATTTCCGGCGGCTCCGTAGCCATCGATAAAAAAGGCAGCGAACAACCATAGGTTTATGGCTATGGTATGGGCGCCGATATACTGGTCTCCCAGGGCGGTGGCCTCCCGAACGGCCAAAATAAGGGCAATGTTCAGGGCCAGTGCGCGTACGAAAAGATTCAGGCTCATCACGATCAACCTGTTGAGTTCCGGATGCAATGGAAATCGCAATTTTAGGCTGATATCGGTTTTGGTAATCAAAAGAACAAAGGCCATGATAGCCATGATGGCCTGCGCAATCAGACTGGCCCAAGCCGCACCCTCCAAATACATTGGTTCGAGCCACCCATCAATGCCGTATACGAGGACAAGATCCAGTACCACGTTCAAAATGGCGCCCGTAATCGCAATGAGCATGGGCCAGAAAGTATTCTGCAACCCCCTAAAAATGCCCATGACCGCAAAAACAAAAAGAGTGAGGGGAAACCCCCATACCCGGATGGAATAATAGCTTATGCAATAGGCCAGGATCTTGCCGGAAGCGTTCAGCAGTTGAAAGATTTCATCTATTACAAAAATAGTGGACAAAAGGATCAGGATGCTCAGGCCCATGTTCAAGGCAATGGCCTGGGCGGGGAGTGTCTTAACCTCCGCCAACCGACCGGCCCCCAAATACTGGGAAATGATCGCGGAAATGGCCGAACGGGTCTGGCCCAAAACCCAGATCAGCATGGACAAAAAAGAGCCGACGATCCCCGCGGCGGCCAATGATTCGAGTCCATCTACCGGGATATTGCCCACGATCGCCGTATCCGTAATCGAAAGAAAAGGTTCGGCAATTCCAGCAATGGTGGCCGGAATGGCCAAATTATTGATGGTCCTGAACGTAATGGCGGTTTTCAATGCGAATGCCTTTAGAGTACAAGTTCATAACAATGGAATGGGTGCCCACTCTGCTCGGGGAAGAAAATATCACCAAGTTTTTGATAGCCCCTGGCCTCATAGAACCTTTGGTTGCGGGGATTTTGGCTGAAGGTGTCCAAACGTATGGAGACCGCCCCCCTTTCCTTGGCCCGATCTTCTGCGAAGGCCATCAACCGCTGGGCATAACCCTTTCCCTGCCGATCCGGGTGTACCGCCAACCTGTGGATGTATATGTTGTTCCGGTTCGGGGTGAGCCATTCGACCGGAAGGTATTCCTCATCCATGAATGTGGAAATGACAATGCTGCCGATCAATTGGCCTTCGATTTCCATTACAAATAACTCTTCTCTTTGGATGTCCCTTTCAAAGGAAGCGGAATTGGGGTAATGTTCGTTCCATTGATAGATTCCCTTTTTCTCCATCATCTTGGCACAAGCCCTGGTCAAACGTAAAATATCAGGTATTTCAGGTATCTTTGCACTTCGAATCATTTATGCATTCATTTAAGTTGTAAATTTAAAGTATAAATAAACAACCGACGGTACGAAATGAACCCGAAACAGAACGGATATGTTCCATCAAGTTCATCGGCGAAACGCTTCTTACCCGAACCCTGATACGCTTTAACAGATGAAAAGTATTCTCGTTCCCATTGGCACCAATCCCGAATCGCACGCTACCTTACAATACGCGGTGGACTTCGCTTCCGAATTTTCCTCGACCATTTATGTGATGGAGGTATTTAGTGTAAGCTCCAAGACAGGCGGTTTGTCGAACATCTCCGAAAAGGTCTCCAAAAGCAGCAAAGAGCACATGCGCGAGGTCATCGATAAAATAGACCCGAAAAATGTGGATATCAAAATAGCCACCTACAATGGCGATATTGTGGACGGGTTAAAGGACATTGACAAAGAGCTTGGCATCGATCTCATTATCATATCACCAAGGAGCAATGATATCAAGGAAGAGCTATATTTGGGCTACACCTCGGGCAAGATCGTCAAGCGGACCGATATCCCCACCCTCATCGTTCCCAAGGGAACCCCCTTTGCCCCTTTTGGCAGCGTTCTCACCGCGTTCAAATCCGGTGTACTGAAGCGGAAAAGGATTTTGGACCCCTTGGTGGCCATTCAAAATCGGTTCAAGCCCATTGTGAACCTCCTTTTGGTAAAGACACCGGGCTATTCCGATGAAGACCTGAAAGTGAACCCTGCTTTAATGGACATCAGCTCACACCTTACGATTACTGAAAACCCTACCACCTATTTAGGGGTCACGGAACACTTTCGATCGCATCACCCCGATCTGCTCTGTGTATTCAGAAGAAAGCGGGGCTTTTTCAAGAAATTATGGGAATCCAATACCATCCTGAAATCGGAATTCTATGCGCCCATTCCGGTCTTGATCCTGCCGGAAATGAAAAAGTAGTATGAATGCCCAATGTCATGGGGCGTAAAAGCACCTTCCTTTGAAGCATCCCCGGGGCGGATCCCTCTGTCCACCTCAATACGGGGAACCCAAAACCGCTCTTTCCCTGCGCTTGGATATGTGCGCCCAGTTCTAAATACCTGCACTTCTCCCATTTTCCGGCCTTAGGGGTAAAATTTCTTCCTGAGCGGAAAAAAATCCCAATCCGATGTCCCGAAACCAAGTTTGGTACAGATATACCTGTACTCACCATCAAAATACATGAACTATGCACATGGGGCAGCACTTTTTTAGAAAAGGTCAATCGATATGGACCAAACCCATCATCGAATACGACCAAAGTAAAATGGACCAGTTGGTCACGGAGATCGTAACTGCCGAAAACGAGACGGACCAGATTCTGTTGCGGGACATGGGGACGAAGGACATTTCCATGGAGACCGCCCTATACCTCATTTTACATTCCTGACCGATCCAAAACCTATTCCATGGTATTTTCAAATCAACAGCTCAAGAACATGGCGTATCGTGCAGCAAACCTGGGCATGGAGCCCCGGGGGGATTATATGCTGGATGAAAAGAAGATCATGAACGGTTACAAGACCAAGAAGTACTCGCTCAATGAGAAAATGGGCGATCTGGGGGTTTCCCTGGCCGAAAGCAGTCGAAAAATGGAGGTTATCAAAAGCCAATTGTCCAAGGAAGTAGCTACGCGCAACAAAGCTGCGGAAGCATCGATCGAACGGGATATGGAAACCATGAAAGCTGAAATCCATTCCCAAAAAAAGGATGTCAAAAACCACATTCGTCGGTGTCAGTTAAATGGAGATGCCCTAACGCTTGGATTCAATGTAGATGAGATTACCTCTGCCGCCGATTTCGAGGCGCCAAAAGAGGTACGGCCCAGGGTGGCCCCGAAAAAAGGCCCAAAAAGGATACCGATGTGGGCCCTCTATATAGTGGAGGTGCTCTTCATTTTTGGGGAAGGGATACTTTTCTACAATATTTTGACGGAAACACACGATTTTCCGGTGATCATTTTACGGAGCGTTTTTTTCATACCCATTGTTTTTGCCGCCAGTTTTCTTACCTCCAGGAAAATATCCTTGAAATGGGTCTGGCTTCCCATTTTACTTATCCTAGGGGTGTACGCGATTCTGGGCTTTACCGTTGTGGAATGGTTTTTAGAGTCAAAAACACTGGACGGCACACTTACTTTTTCGGCCTTTTTCATTAAAAATGGGTTTTTGATCCTGGGAGCGCTCATGATGGTTACCCTGGCCCTTTTCTTGACCAACGCGGTGCGGAGCATCTATAACCATCGGGACAACAAAAAGAAAATAAAAGTACCCCCTCCGGCATCGGAACCCACGGAAAAGACCCCGCAACAGCTCGATTTGGAGTTCAAACTTTCCGAACTCAAGGGGTCTTACAAGAGGTTGAGGACCTTGGAAAGTCGATTGGCGGAGCTACAGGACCACGGAAAGGGCGAATTCAAGCGAATTTTGCAGGATGTTGCCATTCTGGAGGGAAAAACGGATGAGATTTCGGCCCGGATCGGGAATTGTGAAAAGGAGTTGGATATCCTGGAAATCAGTTCTTCAGAAGAAATTGATAAGTACAGGGAGCATTTTGAAAATTACAACGACGGAAACTCACCCATTCAATGGAAGGTCTTTGATTTTACCCATATATAGTGAACTATGAAAAAAACCACCGTTTTGGGCATTTTGGCCCTTTGTTCGATTCTGTTCAGTGCTTGTGATACCGAGTGCAAAAATGTTACCAGTAAGAACATCACCGTACTGGTGGATGCGACGGATACCTTGTTGGTACAAAGGGCAAAGTACGAACTCCGGAAGGAAAATTTTAAACAGCTTGTTTCCAAAAAGCTGGGTCTGGACGATCAGCCAGACTGTTTTACCATTAACTACGATTTTGGCATTATCTCCACCTATAGTTACTATAACCCGGTGTCTACCCAGCTATCACACACCAATTGGGGGCAGGCAAAGAACAAACTGGTACTGGGCTGGCGCAATTTTTATGAGGCGCACGAGGGGAACCTCACAAGCCTTGACTCCGTGGGCGATATGGAAAACACCTCCTTGTTTCCAACCCTTATGAAGGCCATCAATAAATCGGAGGGCACGATCGTTGTAGTGAGCGACCTTATCGAGAACAATGCCGCGGTGAACTTTTATAAAAACCCTCCTACGACCTTAGAGCAAATGGAAAAGGCCTATCAGAAAATGGAAAGTTATTATTTGCCCGATAAGGTGAATCCCCGTTCCGGGACAGAGGTCCTTTTCATTGTAATGTCCAAACCCAAGGATTCCCATGTGGCCCATAAGGCCCGGGCGTTCTGGAAGTATGCCCTGGTAGAACATCTGCGGCTCAACGTCACCTTTGCCGATGGCATATCAACCCTGTAGCCATGCCAGCGGTACTAGTTTACATAGCGCTTCTGGGAATGGCACTGTTTGCCTGTGTACTTTTTTACATCCCGCCCAAGAACTGGCTCAACGCCAAGGTGGCCCGGAAAGAAGGATGGGGTACTTTTGTAATTCTCATAATCGGAATGGGCACAAGCCTTCTTTGTTTTGTGCTCAGCAAACTGTTGTTTTCAGCATTTTGCCTCATGGTGTCCTCCAATATTGTGGAGTACAACATCCTGGTGAACAACGTGTATTGGTCCGGTTCGGAGCTGCTCTCGCCCTTGGGCAGCCCAAAGTACCCCTTATCCTATTTTGGTCTGCATACCCTTGCGTATTTTGCAGGCCTTTACGCCGTGCTGTATTGTTTGAGCAAGCTAAATATCGCCTCTAGATACAATCTTTCCCATGATCGGTTAAAACTGCAGTTCATGTGCTTGGGGCTGTTTATGTTTTTCGAGACCATAATGTACCTGTCCTATCCGTTCCAAACGTTTGATAGCGGTTGGCGGATCTTTCATAATTTCTTTGCCGTTTTTCTCGCGAGGCTCCATTTCACCGCCTGTCTCTTTATAGCGGCCTGGCTGCGGTTTCATTACCCTTGGGTAAAGACGGCCATTGCCTTGGAGGTGCTTTCCATCCGGTTTCGATGGCTGAACCTCGCATTTGCCTCCCCACGGAACATCGTGGTGTTTTTCTTTGTACTGGGAATGGGCTTTCTATTTCCCGCCTTTGTTCGGATGTACTCTGAATCGAACTTTGGCCTTTTCCTTTCCTTGATGGTCAATGGTGGGCTGTTCGTTCTTTTTTGGCGTTGGATATCCCCCGCCATATATCAACTCATTCGTTTTATTACGGATTTTGAAAAACGAAAAATTGTATAAAGGGAAAGAGGGTACAAAAAGGATATGGATCGGTGCCGGTTAGGCCATTTGCCCACATCAGCTTAAAAAAACACCCCAAAATGTATAGAACAAAATGAAAAACTGGATAAAAGCAATCACCACGGTGGCGGGTACATTCCTTGCACTGATCCTGTTCCATGTGGTGTGGCCGACCAAAATGGGGTTGACCCCAAATGACCAATATATTTCCGCGGTGCGGGACGAGGACCAGAACATACTGGCGGTCTTTGGCGAGAAGACCATTTTGGACAACCGACTGGGAAAAACGGAAATGGAGAAGCTGAATGCGAAGGGGATGTTGAACAAATTCCCCATTGTACCTATCACCGCATATGACGAACTGCCCCAAAACTATGTGTATTTTTTGACCAAGGTGGAAAACAAGAACTTTTTCACCTTTGGGAAGGACAATATATACGGTTTGTCCGTTTCCGGTCTGGCCCGCTTGTTAAGGGGAAAGGCCGATGGGGGCTCCAACATCCCACAACAGTTGTTGAAAAATATCATTCACAAAAAGGAGGGTATGGGAACCATTTACCTATCCCGTAAATATGGGGAGCAATTGGCATCTTTTCAAATGTACAAGGCCGCGACTCCCGAGGAGATATTACTGGCCTATACCAATTATGCGGGCAATTTTTGGTACGAACAGGATTTCTCCGGCCTGGTCCTGGCTTCATATGCCATCTTCAACAGGCCCCCTGTGCAATTGAACGACCTTGAAATGCTGCTCACGGTCAAGACCTTGAAAAGCGGACGGGAGCTTAGGGAACTTTGTGATGACAAAAGGGCGAATCGGGAGCTGATCAAGGAAAAGATGTTGGATTATTTTGAACAGATCGCCGACGGTTCCGAAAGCGATCGGAATAGGTTGAAGGCCATGCGACAGATGGACCTGGGATTCTCCGACCGGAACGACCTAAGAAAAACTACTGCCTTGACCCATTTCTTAAAAAGTAGAAGCCTCGGGAACGGACAGCGATCGGCACTGCAGTACACTAGCTCGATCAGCAGTCACCATCAGCAAAGCTTAGCGGAGGCCGTGGGGGAATTTAGGAAAAAGTTCCGAAAATTCCAGTTGGTGAAGGGGTATAGCTTGGAATTTGCCGTACTGGCCATCGATGTAAAAACGGGACTGATCGAGGCTACCTTTGGAAACAGCAAAAACAATGGCGCAACCATGAATTTTACCGATTATGGGAATGGTTTTCAATGTGGCTCGGTATTGAAACCTTTAGTTTTCCTGGAACTTTTTGAAAATCATGGTTTCGATGAAAACAGCAGATTGTACAACGGAAACCTTTCACAGTTCTCCTACAACCCCACCAACACGAACGACAAGTTGTTGCGCGAGGCGGTCCTTACCAGGGATATTTTTAAGTACAGTCTGAACAAGGCCGCTGTCAACCATAGGGTATTGGCCGACCCCATTGCCGTGGCCGAAAAGGTGGAAGAAAGTCTCGCTGCCATGGACATTTCCGCGAATCCGGCCTATAACCTGAGCGAGTCCTATGTTCTGGGAACCAGGACCATGACGCCGCTGGAGTTGACCCAAGCCTATCAAATGGTCTTCAACGAAGGAACAATGAAATCGCTTACGCCCTGGAAATATGTGACGAATCCCCATTCATTGGATACCGTTTTCAATTACAGGGCCAACCTTGGAAAGGCCATTTATGGCAAAGCGCATGTCAATCGCATTCGGAATTTGTTGCCCGCCGCCTTCGAACCCGGGGGGACCTGTCACCGACTGCTGAAATTTTTGCCAAAAGACAGGCCCTATTTCGGAAAAACGGGGACTACCGGGAAGGCGGTCGATGGCTGGACCGTTTTGAGCGACGGACAAAAGTTGATCGTGGCCTGGACCGGTTATTTGAAGAACGAGAACGGCATATTGACCAGCAGAAATGCCCCGTCCATCCCCACAAAATCGGGAGGTGGTTCTGCCGGGGTCCTGGCCGCAATGGTCTACTCTAAATTGTACAAGTAGTTTTTTTTTGCTAATTTTAGTATGTCAAAATGAAGGAAAAACAGTGTATTCGGCAGTTCGGTACGGCTGTAACACAAATTTGTTGTATTAACCCTTAATCCCAGAGCCATTCGAAATTGAGAATTACGCATTACCAAATTAAGGAGTCCTAAATAGGATGCTTGGGGTTATACCACCCAAGCTTTGACAGGGTGCATTTTCTTTCCGGCACTTTGGGATGAGTCCTATTGTAACTGCTTTCACTTCTTAGGTACGATTCAGCCAAACAAAAGAACCGATACATTACGGGCGTTGAAAGCCGGTGCGCTTCCAATTTTTAGCTACAATTGAGGGTATTTCCGCCTACGGTCATGAGACCCATGGAATTGAAAACGACAACAATGGACAATCCGTCTAAAAACATAAGTGCTACAATGGATGAGGTCTTGGGCAGCAGTAATGGGCAAGGGAATGAAGGGGCACAGGGCGCGTTGCGCTATAAAAAACTGGCGGCTTACCTGTTGCTTTTGTACCCCTCGTACCTCAAAGGAGAAACCTCCCTGGAACCTGAAGTGAAGATGGCCCTTTGGAGAATGGCAAAATTTGACAAAACGTTTTTGGCAAAAGTGCGGATAGCCCAATTGGAATACCTGGACATGGATCTCAGAACTCTGGAAGCGGATTGGGACCCCTCAAAGGACAACCTCTTTCCGTTACGGGAAACCGGTGCAGGGATGCAATTGAGTCCCGAAAGAAAAAAACTGCTAATGGAGTATAAAACCGAAATTTTGCAGCTTTTACGTTTGGCCCAGCACTAAGCGGATATCTTGACCCTACTGCCAAACAGGTATTTTTCGATTATTTTTGGATCGATGTCCCTACTGATGGGGAGCTTGTAGCAATCGATGATCGCCGGAATGGCCTCTGTCGCTATTTCAAGGGCCAGTCTTTCACCTTGCCGGCGGATCCATTTCCGATCCCTTTCAAATTCTCCTTTTTCACAACCTTCAAGGATTTCCGAAAATTTCAACTCTTTGAGAAACCGATCGCGCAGATATTGCTTTTTGTGCTCCTCAAAACCGGAATGCGCGATCCAATCCTGGACATACAATTTTGTTTCGGCCAGCAAAATGCCCTTGTGTTCCCCCCAGGGCCCTTCAAAAATGCCCGGTTTCAAAATGGTCTCTGGAACAAATGTGGGTTTGGGCATGCCAAACTTCAGTTTTAGCAGGCGTACGTAATCATAGCACAGGTTCTTTATGATCGGAAAGTAATAGGAAGTAATTTTGGCCGTACATTTTTCCGGTACCAGATCTCCTGTTTTGTATCGCCTCAATTCCAGAATCAGCAAATCGGAAAAAACGCTCTTGCTATGTGCTTCCAGGTCTTCGTTGAACCCGAATTTTAAGAGCCGGTCTTTGATCAGCCCGGCAATGGAGTTATAGAACGCGGCACAACGCCGCAAGCTGTTCGGTTCCTGCAGGTACTTAAAAACGATATCCCAAGTGTTATTGTATGTTGGTTGGCGCCCCATAAGCCAATTTTTGCGACCGTAATTTGTTCAAAAACGTTTTTAAAGAAAATGGTTTTAAATACGAGGAATGCACTACGGCTACATATATATCAACGCTTGGTTTGGATACTTATTTTAAAAGGCATCCAAATTGGGAAAAAAAACACCCTCTTTTAGGGAAGAAGCATAAAGTGCTGCGTTTATGCGGGACATACGGTCTTATTGAGCCTTCGAAAAACCGCTGAAAACGGTTTGGAATATTTTGACACTTTCGTTTGCGCCAGGGGCCCCATTTCTAAGTTGTACCTGCGTGCGGTCAGATCAAGGATCTCTTCAAAATGGAGGTGCACCCCTTGTTTTCAACACCGATGGGACTTCACCCTTTCGCCTATGCCGAACACCAAGAACATAACCATTTTAAACCTGTTCCCCAATTTCTTTCGAAGAATGGAAAAAGCTTTGGTTATCTGTGCTTCCACGGTCTTAATGGAGATGTTCAAATATTCGGAAATCTCAATATTGGTCAGTCCTTCCTTTTTGCTAAGTATAAAGACCCTTTGACACTTGGTCGGTAGATTCGGTATTTCCAGCAATACCAACTCCATCATTTTATCCAAGTCTGCGGTATCCGTGTTTTCAACTATTTCGTTCAGGGATTCCATATATTTCCGCTGCAACAGCAACATCGATTGGTTTTTCTGATAGGTGTTTATGAATTCGTTGTAAACGGACTTGTACAGAAAGCTCTGGATGGAAAATTTAGGATACAATTTCCTGCGGAACTGCCAGGTCTTTAAAAATACACTTTGGATAATATCTTGGGCCATCGCCTCGTCATTTATCAAGCTTAGCGCATAGGCATGTAGCCGCTTGTGATAGCAATCCAGTAAAAACATATAGGCCTTTTCTTCGCCCTTTTTTAAGGCTGAGATCAAAATTGAATTATCATGAAAATCAGGCGCTTCCAATTTCATATCCGCAAAATAATACGAAAAACATAATGATTTTGAAAAAAATAGCTGAAAAAAATAAGGGTATTATAAATCGGCCCTGTAATATAATAAAGATTCGTAAATGATGATCTCCCCAGAAATTGAAAATCGTATCGTAAAATTTGTGAATAAATCCGCCAATGCGGAGGATCTGGATGTTTTGGAGAAATGGATCCAAGAACCAGAAAACCAAACCGTATTTAAGGAATTCATCAAAACCCACTTCGCGATCACAATGAGTTTGAGCAACCCTGATTCCGACGAGATTCGAGATCGATTGTTAAAGGAGATACGCAAGGAGAGATCGGCGCGCTACAACGCTCCATTATATACCGTGCTCAAATACGCCGCCCTTGTTGTTTTTGTTCTCGGTCTGGGATATTTGTACCAGAACGGGTTGTTCGGTACTGCCTCGGAGGAGACGCTGATTCCCAAGGAGGACGCGATAACCCTCCAACTTGAAAATGGCAATATAGAGGTGATCAGTGCGGATGGTAGGACACAGGTGGTCGATTCGGAAGGAAACATTGTCGGTACCCAACAAGGTACGCGATTGGTCTATGACGAGGAGACGACCGTCGAAAAACTCGTTTACAATACTCTAAATGTCCCCAATGGCAAGAGGTTCGATGTTGTGTTGTCGGATGGGACCCATATCTTCCTGAACGCGGGGACCTCGCTAAAATATCCGATAAAATTTATCCAAGGGGAACCGCGCAAGGTATTTCTTGACGGCGAGGCGTTTTTTGATGTGACCACGGATGCGGAGCACCCATTTGTAGTAAATGCACAGGCATTGGATGTTACCGTTTTGGGGACCAAGTTCAACATGGCCACCTATCGGGAAGACAGCGAATCCGAAGTGGTTTTGGTCGAGGGTTCGGTAGCGATGCATTCGGAGGAAGATGCGCCGGAAAGTGAGGGAACCGTCCTTCTACCGGGTTTCAAAGGCTCATACGATAGATCGGAGGGCACGTTTTCCACCCAAAAAGTGAATATTTCATTGTACACCTCCTGGGTTTCCGGAAATGTGATCTTCAGGAACGCCCCTTTTGAAAACATCATTAAAAAATTGGAGCGACTGTACAATGTGACCATTGTCAACAACAATGCACAACTGGCCAATGAAAATTTCAATGCAAGCATTGAAGTGGACAATGAGAGCATAGAGGAAGTACTGCACTACTTCAACAAGGTTTACGAAATAGAATACAGTATCGTGAACAACAAAATTATTATCGAGTAACCAAAAACCAAAAGACGATATGGGAAAATAATCCGAACAACAAGAACAGCACACCACATTCAAGATAACCCCATAGGTGGAATCCAACCATAAACAGGGTTAAAAAAACCGGAAAGTGCGGCAACACTTCCCGGTAGTAAAATGTGGTCTAGCGAATACTAGATAACCACTATTAAACACTTTAAAAGTATGAAAAAACAAAGTAAGTCCAAGGGGGAGTCCCTTGGTGTATTAAAACTTGACTTAAAGATGAAGCTAACCATGCTTTTGATGATTTCGGCCATGTTCAGTATACAGGCCAATAGCTATTCACAGGCAACAAAGCTATCATTGGACATGAAGAACGTAACGGTCGGTGCCGTAATCGATGAAATTGAGGCCCAGACCGAATTCAACTTCCTTTTTAACACGAAAGTTGTTGATTTGGAGCGCGTGGTTTCCCTCAAGATAAGGAAGCAGACGATCGACAAAATCTTGATTGCCCTGTTTCAAGGGACCAGTACCACCTATGAAATTGAAAATCGAAAGATATTGCTCTTTGAAGCTGCCGGGGACGAAGATCCGGACCAAGGAGCGGGAAAGGAAGAGGCCCAAAATCAGGCCCTCCAGGTATCGGGTACCGTTAACGACGACTTGGGCCCATTGCCAGGAGCCAGTATCGTGGTAAAGGGCACGACCACGGGTACGACGACCGACTTTGACGGCAACTACACCTTGGAAGTACCCGATTCCGGGGCGATTTTGGTATTTAGCTATATCGGTTATACTACCCTGGAGATTCCCGTGAACGGGCAATCCACCATCAATGTGCTGATGAAGGAAGATGCCCAGGCATTGGAAGAAGTAGTGGTTACGGCCCTGGGCTTTGAGGTAAGGACCGATAAATTGGGCAGCGCGGTATCCAGTGTAAGATCGGCGGCACTCGTGCGATCGGGGGAAACTTCCGTCGCCAATGCGATTCAAGGTAAAATGGCCGGTGTAAACATCACCAGAAGTACCGGCGATCCCGGAGCGGGTTCCAATATAAGGATCAGGGGGGCCAACACCATTTTCGGAAGTACCCAACCCCTGATAATTGTAGACGGAATACCCATCAACAATAACAATACCAGTGGCGGGGGAAGCAGCAGTACGGGAAATGGCACCTCCCAACAATCCCGTTTGAACGATATAAACCCTAACGACATAGAGACCCTACAGGTCCTAAAGGGCGCTTCTGCCGCCGCTTTGTGGGGATCCAGGGCATCAAATGGAGTGGTGGTGATCACGACCAAATCCGGAAAAAAAGGGTTTAGGGTCTCTTTTAAAAATACGGTTGCGATCGATGAGGTAAATGCCACACAAAAGTTGCAATCTACCTATGGACAAGGGCGAAACGGACTGTACAGGTCGGGCACGGAAATCCGATCTTGGGGCGACGAAATAGCGGCAAGATCCGGTGGCCAAGATACTTTTGACACCAGCGGAGGGCTTTTTGTGGGCGATCAGACCGGCAGAACGTACTATCCCGTTGCCAATGGAACGGCCGACAATCCGAGCGGCGGAAAGAATTCCAGGGAAACGTTCAATCAGAAAAACTTCGACCAGGTATTTGGTCAGGGAGTACTTTTGGAGCAATCACTGAGCATAAGTGCGGGAGACGATAAGAGCTCACTGTTTTTTAGCCTGGGAAACACCGATCAGGAAGGGGTGATCAAAAACAATGATTATAAACGCCATACCGTGAATATCAGCGCTTCCAGAAAGTTCAACGACTATGTCCGTCTAAAACTGAAAGGGAAATACTCGAGGATCAGCGCCAACCGGATCCAACAAAATTCCAATGTGGCAGGGATACTTTTGGGACTTTATAGGACCCCTTCCGATTTTGATATTGAAGACTATACCGGAACCTATGTCAGTGCTTCGGGTGCGGAAGCCACCGGACGGCACCGTGCCTATAGAAATGGCATCGGAGCAAGCAATAGGCCCCGTTACAACAACCCCTTGTGGACCACCAACAGGCAAAAGGCCCCGAACATTGTGAACAGGCATATTTATTCGGCCGATCTTGATATTTTTCCCGTCACCGGCCTGACCATTAAGTTAAGGGGAGGTGTGGATACCTACAATGACAAAAGATCGTACCTATACCCCATTGGGTCGGCCCGAACATCCACCCCACCGGTGACAAGGATAGATGGCAGTTTACTTTTTGATGACATCTCCGAGACCGAACTGAATTTTGATGCCATTCTGAAGTACGATACGGATATCGCGGAGAACATCAGTTCGTCGTTTGTTGTGGGATGGAATATCAACGATCGAAAGTTCAGTAGACAGACCTCTTATGGCAATGAGTTCATTGCTGATCGGGAAATATTCAACCTATCCAATTCCAGGGTTGTAGGGTCTGAAAATTTCATGAGCCACATCAGGTCCAATAGAGGCTATTCCACGGCCAATTTTGGACTGTTCGATCAATTGTACCTCGATTTTTCCGGGACCATTGAGGCCGCATCGACCATTTCGGATTCATTCTTCTATCCTTCGGCGAGTGCCGCATGGCAGTTTTCAAACGCCGGCTTTTTTCCCGAGGAGGGTCTTATCAGTTTTGGCAAGGTGCGCCTCAGTTGGGGTAAAGTGGGTATCCAGCCCAGACCCTATGGCAATTCAACAAATTTCGAGGGAGATTTCACCTACAATTCGGGCGTTGCCGGAGGCTTGAATTCCGTATCCAATGGCGGTGGATTGAGACTGGATAATCTGCTCGGAAACCCGGCGCTGAAACCGGAGATAAAAACAGAGACCGAAGCCGGTCTCGAACTGAGGTTTTTCAATGATCTGTTATCCACCAGTTTCACGTATTACACCAATAAGGTCAAGGACATCCTGCTCGAGATCGATACGGCTCCCAGCTTTGGATTTGAACGTTTTTACACCAACGGGGCCTCCATGGAAAACAAGGGGTTTGAATTTGAATTCAACGCGAACTGGCTCCGGGGCAACGACAACTGGACATTTTCAACCTATGGGAACCTGGCCAGCAACCAAAATGAGGTCACCAGCTTACTGGGAGCCGATATCCAGCGCTTGACGGGCTTTGGAACAGGCGATTCCGTTGCAGCGGAGGGCGAGCAGATGGGAGCCATTTTCGGCGGGAAACTGCCTCGCGACGACAACGGCGACATTGTATTGGATGAAAATGGATTCCCCGACGGGGAACCGGAATTTGATGTGATCGGTGACCCAAATCCGGATTGGACGGCCGGACTTGGTTTTAACGTAGGCTTCAAAAACCTCTCTATGAATGCGCTGTTCGAGCATTCCCATGGGGGCGATTTCTATGATATCACCCGACAAATAAACGCGAGGTACGGCAGGGCCGAGGTAACGGGCAACCAAGTTACCATACCCACTGACGGCATTTTGGATTTTGATGGAAACACCTACGCCCAGGGCGAGGTGGTCCGAGGGAATCTGCACGACTTTGGAGGCGGGCAGGTACTTCTCAATGAAGCTTGGTACGATGACAACGGCGCGGACAACAGGGGGTTCAGCGAACTTTGGTTACAGGATGCCACCTGGACCCGACTCAGGGAATTGTCCCTGACCTATTCCTTTGGGGAAAAGACGTTGGACAAATTGAAGTTGTCGGCAATGAGCATCGGGGTAACGGGAAGAAACCTGATACTTTGGACAGATGTCATTGGAAATGACCCGGACAAGAACTTTGCGGGGGTCGGCAATTCTAGGGGATTGGACTACTATACGAATCCTTCGACGAAATCGTACCTATTCAATTTTAACATAACCTTCTAAAGAACGTTGCAATCATGAAAATATTCAAAATTAGTTCGATAGCTATCTTGCTCCTGTGCTCATGCCAGAGTAGCGTAGACGATATAAACGAGGATCCCAACAAGATAAGTACGGTTGACGGGAGCGCCATATTTACTGGGATACAGCTTGCGGATGTTGCGACCCAAATGGGTTTTTTGAACTGGGCCGGCGGCGTTAGTGCCGGTTATTTTGTCGGAGATGGTAGGCTCAGCACCATACAAAGTTACGCGTACAACAACACGGACTCGGATACCCCTTGGCAAAATATCTATGTGGGAGTGGTGAAGCAGGCCCACGAGATCAGAAGCGGCATCGAAGTGACCAATAAGGACTTTTTCTTTGGTGCATCAAAAGTATTGGAAGCCCATGCCATCGGCACGGCCACCAACATTTTTGGGGATGTGCCCTTTTCCGAAGCCGGGAATTCGGATTTTCCCAAGCCGCGATATGACGGCCAACAAGAGGTGTACGGCAACCTGCAGAATCTTTTGGATGACGCCATCTTGGATTTACAGGCCTCTGGAATCTCGGGAGGCATTCAGGAAGACCTATTTTTCGACGGGAACGCGGCGAACTGGATCAAAGCCGCATATACCTTGAAGGCCAGATTGTATATGGATGTCAGAGATTATCCAAATGCGCTCAGTGCTGCACAAAATGGAATCTCCTCCGTTTCGGAGACCATGCGATATGACCCCGTTACACCTGGTGTGGGAGGCGGGAACAATTTCCTGAACGAACTGCTGAACAGTTCCACTTTCGGGGGTGATATACGTTCCGAAGGCTCGTTCCTGATCGATTTGATCGGTGTGGATGCGTCCAGTAGAAACAACGCCAAAACCGATGAAACGGATAGGTTCTCTTATTACTACAATGGAACGGACATAAATATGGAGGGTATTGCGGCGGCGGACGAACCAATGAATCTAATTTCCCTTGAGGAGAACACCCTGATCTGGGCCGAGGCCCTGATCCGCTCCGGTGCCGGAAATTTTGATGCCGCCCTGAACAAATTGAACGAGCACAGGGCGAATTTAAGAAATGGCGAATTCTTTACGATTTCCACTGGAGTGTACGATGATTATGTAGAGGCCGACTTCACAAGTGGCGGGGTGGAAAACAGTGATGGCGTTCTTTCCAAAGAAGATGCCTTGTTGCGGGAGATCATTGAGGAAAGGTATGTGACCTTTTTTAACCAAATACTTGGATTCAACGATTTGCGCCGGATGAAAAAAGATCCGGTCGACCTGCAGGTGCCGGTGCCCTTCAATCAGGGCTCCCAACATCCCGAGCGCTTTCTATATCCCTTTTCGGAGGAGAACACCAATGGTGCAAATGTACCGGTGGTGGCCGATATATTTACCAAGACGACCATTAATCAATAGGGATAGAAAATCGATCCGGGAAGAAGCGGGTGCAATTTTGGCAGGAAGGGGAGATTGGCGTGCCTTTGGAGCCACTCCATCGGAATCATTGATATTGTTTGGGTTAGTTGTGATCAGTTTTTTTCAAAGGAAGGCTGTTCCCGTCGTTCGGAACAGTCTTCCTTAAACCAAACTGACCTAAAGCGAAAGCACCGGAAAACGACGTTGTGTCCCCTGGGGAAAGGGGAATGAACCAAACAATTTGCCGGAAAACCACCGTGATCAAAATTCCAGTTTGCCGATGGGTCCTGTCCCCGAAGGCCCTTTTATCCAACCAATATCCTTTAACATGGCTTTGAAAAATCTTTCGTTCATATTCCTCTTGTTTCTGTTTTTCTCATGCAAATCGGAAAAAGGCTCAAAAGACCAGGGTGTTTTGGACAGGGTCCTTTTCGATACCCTGTTTCCAAGTGCCAGGTTGAACAAAGTCCAAAAAATAGGCGAGCACAGATATACAGCGTATGTCCTGCCCTCTTTTGAACCCGTGAACCAAAGCCCGTGGTTTGCATTTGGGCTTAGGGCCACTGAAAAAAAACAAATAGAATTGGTCTTGGACTACGGTCCCCACAAGCACCGGTATGTTCCCAAATTGAGTACGGACCGAGTCGATTGGAAACCCATGGATTCCTCCAAGGTCAAGATAGATTCCCTTCAGGGTAGGGCGACCTTGTTCCTGGACGTTTCACCCAAGAAATTATACGTTGCCGCCCAGGAAATAGAGACACCCCAGGATACATACCGTTGGATGGATGGGCTTTTGGACCGATCCCTTGAAATTAAAAAACAGCTGGCCGGAAAAACGGTACTTGACAACCACAACTATGTATTGTCCCACGAAAGTGTGGGATCAAACCATGCCGTTGTTTTGGTGGCAAGGCAACATCCTCCAGAAATCCCTGGGGGCACGATTGGGTTTAAAAGCTTTTACGAGACCCTTTTTTCCGATTCTCCCGAGGCACAAAGGTTCAGAAACCATTTTAACATCTATGCCTTTCCCCTTTTAAATCCAGATGGTGTGAGCATGGGCAATTGGCGGCACAACGCCAAAGGGGTAGACCTAAACAGGGATTGGGTCGACTTTACCCAGCCCGAAACACGGGCCGTAAGGCGCTTTCTGAACGCCAAAGCGGGGGAAGGCAAAAAATTCGTGTTCGCCATAGACTTTCACACCTCGTATTCGGGGCCGTACCTACTGGTCCTAGATTCCATCAATGAAACGAAAACCAGCAGAATCACGCCCCAATGGCTCGCCAATATAGAAGCTACCTCAGAATTTGAGGCAAATCCGAGAAGAAGAAATCAGGACCTTCCGTACTGCTACAACTATTTTTTCAATGAATGGGGTTCCGAAGCGGTGACCTATGAGGACGGTGATGAGGTTGATCGGGAAATTATTAGGAAAAGGGCACAAGTATACGCCCGTGAACTCATGAAAACACTTTTAAACAAAAAAAAGGATGGATCGCTCACAAATTGAACGTATCGTTTCGATTGTTTTGCTGTTGGCCATAGCCGCTTGTTCCCGGGAAAAGCTGCAAGCGGATATGCTTATTACCAATGGCATTGTTTATGATGGTACGGATGGGGCTCCAAAAAAGGTCGCCGTCGCGGTAAAGGGTGAACGGGTTATTTTCGTCGGGCCCAAAAGTTCGATTGAAATTGTTGCCAAAAAAACCATCGATGCTTCCGGCCTGGTCGTGGCCCCGGGTTTTATAGATCCCCATACCCATGCGGACAGGGAACTAAAAACCCCAGAAGGTTCGCACAATAAACCGTTCTTGTTCCAAGGGATAACCACGGTTGTGGTGGGCAACGACGGAGACAGCTTTTTCCCTACATCAAAGTTCAAGGAACGGTACGAGTCCCACGGGATAGGTACGAATGCCGTGTTGCTGGTAGGTCACGGAACCCTCCGTGAGCAGGTGATGGGCAAAAGTGACAGGATCGCCAATGCAGGGGATATTGCAAAAATGCAACAATTGGTCCAAGAGGAAATGGATGCAGGGGCCTTTGGCATGTCGACGGGACTGTTTTATGCCCCGGGAAGCTATTCCAACACGGACGAGGTGGTAGCCCTGGCCAAAACGGTGGCCAGGAACAACGGCATTTACGACACCCACTTGCGGGACGAAAGTTCCTATACCGTCGGGCTGGTTCCTGCTGTAAAAGAAGCCATTGAAATCGGAAGGCAGGCAAAATTGCCCATCCATATTTCACATATCAAATGCTTGGGTGTTGATGTCTGGCATCAAAGTGCTGCCATTGTCGAATTGATCGAACAGGCACGGCAAGAGGGCATAGCGGTCACGGCCAATCAATACCCCTATGATGCTTCGGCAACCGGTTTGAAATCGGCCGTGGTGCCCCGGTGGGCGGAAAGTGGCGGCAAGGATTCCCTGTTCCTTAGATATGCCGATCCAAGCATTGGAGAACGAGTGCTGCGAGAGACAAAGGCAAATATTGCCCGAAGGGGCGGGGCGGACAAACTGCTCATCGTAAAATGCGATACCACCTCCTTTTTTGGGAAAACACTTTTGGAAATATCTGAAATGTTGGGGAACACACCGGAAGAGGCAGTCTTCACACTTCTTAAAACCGGATATGTCCGGGTGGCATCCTTTAACATGGCCCCGGAGGACATTCGCAATTTTATGACGCAACCCTGGGTGGTCACCGGATCCGATGGAAATACCGGACACCCAAGAAAATATGGCTCTTTTCCGCGGAAATACCACAAATATGTGCAGCAGGAAAAAGTAATCGATATGGCGACCTTCATCAACAACGGCACCTCAAAAACAGCGGACATATTCGGAATCCCCGATAGGGGAAGATTGGTGGAAGGACATTACGCCGACATCATCGTCTTTGACCCCAAAACCTTTAAGGACAAAGCAGATTATACCGATGCATTTCAATTGGCGGAGGGATTGGAATACAGTATTATCAATGGACAAATGGTGATCGAGGACGGGAAATATACAAAAAGGTTGAGCGGGAAAGTATTAAGGAAAAAAACGGGACTATGAAAAAAGTAGATGTACTTATTGCAGTTTTTGCACTGCTGTTGATCGTTGGGTGCAAAGAGGGCCAAAAGGAAGGGGATGTTGCCCAACGGGAAACCGGAAAGGGAGATATGGTGAGGACCATCATCGAGGATGAAGGAAGTTTCTATCATATCGATTTCGGCAATTATCCAAGCGACGACCAAAGCCTTCCCATCGGGGTATTCGATTCGGGTATAGGAGGCCTTACCGTGCTTAAGGCCATTGTCAACTACGACGAGAATGAAAATGGAACACACAAAACTGGGGGTGACGGCATATTGGATTTCGGGAAAGAGTCCTTTATCTATCTGGGGGACCAGGCCAATATGCCCTATGGGAACTATTCAAGGGAAAATAAGATCGACCTCTTGAACGAACATATTATCAAAGACGCCCAGTTCTTGATGGGCAACAGCTACTATTCCGATGTGCAGGACACAACGGCCAATGGCGACAAACAGGCGGTCAAGGTGTTGATAATCGCCTGCAACACGGCAACGGCATATGGCAAGGAACATATTGAAGCGTTTTTGAAAAAAGCAAAGTTAGATCTAAAGGTGATAGGTGTTATAGATGCCGGAGTCAGGGGAGCTCTGGAAAGTATTGAAAAAGAGGAGGATGCCATCATCGGTGTACTGGCTACAGAGGGTACGGTAGCGTCAAAGGGCTATCAAAATACCATTGTAAAGTTTAAGGAAGAACTGGGTTATTCCGGGAACATCGAGGTATTTTCCCAAGGAGGGGTCGGCATCGCCGAGGCTGTGGACGAAGACCCGGACTATTTTGACCGAAACCTTAGAAAGCCACGCAAAGAATACAAAGGACCGGGATTGTCCGGAAATGTAAAGATCGACAAAACCCTGTTCGACATTTACAATTTTGATTTCGACCAGGGCAAAATGTTATGCGATTCCGAAAATAGCGACGATTGTTCCATACTTCAGATCAACGATGCGGAAAATTATGTGCGCTATCATTTGGTGACCCTGTTGGAACAAATCAGAAAGTCCGGTACCACCAACCGATTAAAATCCATCATTTTGGGCTGTACCCATTACCCTTACATGACCGATGAGATTGAGGCGATTTTGAAAGAACTGTACCAGTATCAAGCGAAAGACGGTACGTATTTCTACCAGAAGTTTATGGCAAGGCATATCCAATTGATAGACCCAGCCGTGGACACGGCTAAAGAATTGCACGAATATTTAAAAAATGAGGCCTTGTTCAATCCCAAAGGGAATATCATGGACAGCGAATTCTATATAAGTGTCGCCAATCAGGACAATCCAAATGTCACCACCGATAGCGAGGGCCGCTTTCCCTACGACTATAAATATGGAAGAAAAGCAGGCGAGATTCAGGAATATGTCAAGGTGGTTCCATTTAGCAGGAAGAACATATCGAATGAGATCCTGGACCGTTTTCAAGAGCAGCTTCCGTACGTGTACCAACTCATGCGGAATTTCAACCAAGCTAATGGAAAGACACGGCATTTGGCCTTGGACAGTAAAATTTAAACTGGGAATATGAAAAAACTTGCACTACACTGGAAAATATTACTGGGGATGCTTTTTGGGGTCATCGTTGGCTCGCTGATGGCCCATTTTGATGGCGGGAAGGAAATCGTCCAGGATTGGATAAAACCCTTTGGTAAAATCTTTATCAATTCCTTGAAATTGATAGCCATTCCGTTGATTCTGGCAGCGCTCATAAAAGGAGTGTCCGATTTAAAGGATATCTCAAAGCTTTCCAAAATGGGGGGGAGGACCATAGGGATCTACATCGCAACTACCGTAATGGCCGTCTCCATAGGCTTGCTTTTGGTCAATATCATAAAACCGGGAAACTCGATTACCGAGGCCACCAGAACGGAAATGGTCGGAAACTATACGGAAAGTACGACCCAATTCAAGGAAACGGCCAAGACACAGAAAGAGGCCGGCCCGTTGAAACCCTTGGAGGATCTGGTGCCGGAGAATATTTTCAGTTCGGCGACGAGCAACCGCAATATGCTACAGGTGATCTTCTTTGCTGTTTTTTTTGGCATCGGTTTGATATTGATTCCAGAGGGAAAAGGGAAAACGGTCAAGAGTTTTTTTGATGGCTTTAATGAAGTCATCCTAAAAATGGTGGATCTGATAATGCTGGCGGCACCCTATGGTGTGTTTGCGCTATTGGCGGCCCTCGTGGTCGAATCTCCAAGTCTGGACCTGTTCAGGGCATTGGGATGGTATGCGCTTACCGTGGTGATCGGTCTGCTCCTAATGATCATGGTCTACACCCTATTGGTCTTTATTTTTACCAAAAAGACACCCAAATTTTTTATAAACGGGATTTCCCCGGCGCAATTGCTGGGGTTTTCGACCAGCTCAAGTGCCGCTACCTTGCCGGTTACCATGGAACGGGTAACCGAACATCTGGGCGTGGAAGAGGAAGCCGCAAGTTTTGTGCTGCCCATAGGTGCCACGATCAACATGGACGGCACAAGCCTGTACCAGGCGGTGGCCGCCCTATTCATAGCGCAGGCATTTGGGATAGATCTGGATTTCCATACGCAGTTGGGGATCATTGCCACAGCTACACTGGCATCGATCGGTAGTGCGGCCGTGCCAGGGGCCGGGATGGTCATGTTGGTCGGTGTACTGGGCTATGCAGGGATACCCGAAGCGGGCTTGGCACTTATTTTTGCCGTTGATCGGCCCCTGGACATGTGCCGAACCGCCGTCAACGTAACGGGCGATGCCGCCGTTTCGATGCTGGTCGCAAAGTCAATCGGAAAATTGGGAGCGCCAAAAATCAAGAACTGGGACGATCATTATTCCGGTTAAGGCAGACCACTGGTTAAATGGATAATTAATTAAATTGATACTCATGAAAAATTCGCTTGAACGATCCGAAAACGAAAACTGGAAGTATTTGGCAGGGGTACTTGCCGTTCTCCTTATCAGTTGCGGCACCCCCAAAAAAGTGGTATTTGAAGAGCCCGTGGACACAAAAAGCAGAAAGATAACCGATCAAACAAAAAAAAGTTATGAATTCAATGCCCTGGGACTATGGATCAGCAACGAATTCGATGCTGCCCGCTTAAACCATGCGGCCCAGATCAACGACTCCACAGTGATGCTACGTTTTGATCCGGAGAATGTCCCCATCAACAAGAGCCCTTATTTTGCCTTTACCACCTGGTCAAAAGAGCCCAAACAAATCTATTTTGGATTCCAGTACCCGGATGGATTTGAACATCGGTACAGACCAAAAAAGAAGGAAAACAACCGTTGGGTGGCCATCGATTCCATGGATTTGATCAAAAAAGAGGATGCCCTATTTCTTAAGTTCCAGACCGGACCTGAACCACAGACAATAGCGGCCCAGGAGATCAACTCGTCCGAAGATGTGCGGCAATGGTATGTCGCGAACATTGTTGGCAAAAACAATTTTGTCAGGTTGCGGAGCGTGGGTACATCGCAATTGGGGAGAAACCTTCCCGTGCTGGATATCTATCACGGCGACCCAAAGGGCAAACCTATTATCGTACTGTTGACCCGGCAGCACCCCCCAGAGGTCACCGGGTACTTTGCCTTTCAAAACTTTCTGAAGGCGATCGTAGCGGAATCGGCACTTTCCCGTGCGTTTTTAAGTAAGTACAGGGTGTTGGCATTTCCGATCCTAAACCCCGATGGGGTGGACCTGGGGCATTGGCGGCATAACGCCAATGGGATAGACCTGAATCGCGATTGGGCGAAATACAGACAACCGGAAGTAAGGAATGTGGTATCGTTTATCGACAAAACCAGTAAAAAGGATAGGGGCAAAATTGTTTTGGGCCTGGATTTTCACTCGACCTACGAGGATGTTTTTTATACCAATACCGTCAGGGAGAAAACTACCCTGCCCGGTTTTATCGATGATTGGTTCGAGCTGTTGGAAAAGAACATTCCCGATTACAAGGTAAACGAGCAGGCCGCAAACAGCACCAAACCGGTTTCAAAGGGATGGTTCCTATACGGACGGAACGCCACGGCCATAACCTATGAGATCGGTGACCACACCCCTAGGGACAGGATCGAGGAAATCGGGACCAAATCGGCAAACGGCATGATGGAAATCCTTTTAAAAAAATGAATTGGACCCGGTGTTCCCAAGCCCGGGAACAGCGTGCCCTGACCAAGGGAATCACGACAGGGATGAAAGACGGGATGGACCCCCGGATTAAAAAATTAAACTTAACTTAATGTCCTAAAATCAAACCTGCGATCGGCCCGCATTTATCAAAGGGACATTTTCCCTAACCGTAGGATGCCTAAACCCATGGGTCAAGCGAGCAGTAAACGGTTTTTTGGTAGCCCTCGGGCTGCCCGGGAACAATCGCCAAAACCATGAACCACTTTAAAACAAGCTATCGGAGTTTTATAAAGCACCGACCCTATAGTTTTTTAAATCTGGTCGGACTAAGTATTGGTCTGGCCGTTACCTTTATAGTCTTGCTGTACATAAACGAAGAACTTGGGTTTGATACGCATCACGAAAATTCCGAAAATGTGTATCGGCTAATTTCCAAAGATTCGGTAAGACAGGAATTACGGTCGTGGAACAATCCGCAGATCGCAAAACTATTGGAAGAGCGGATTCCTGAGATAGCGGTTTCCGCAAGTTATACACCGGCCAGGTTTGCGATGGAGGGCATTGCCGATAACGAAGGGTTTTATTATGCCGATCCCTCTATTGTCGATATCTTTAGTTTTGATTTCATCAGGGGGAACGCAAAAAAATTCAAAGAAGATTCCTATGCTATTATTGTTTCCGAAACTTTTGCGAAAGACCATTTTAGAGGAACTTCCGTTGTTGGCCGAACCATGGAACTTGGAAACGGGGAGGATAGGGCCACATTTACAGTAAGCGCCGTTTTTGGGGATTTTCCCAGAAAATCCACTTTCAGACCGGCACTTGTTCTCCAAAATTACAGCTCATCAAGATATCGGAATCAGATCAAACCCGAACAACTGGGGTCTAGCGGGTATCAATCCTATTTGGCATTGGACAAAAATGCCTCTGTTCCCAAAGTGGTCGAAACAATGAACAGGGTCTATGGAACGTTGCCCAAAACGTTTGGATGGACCTTTAGTCTACAACCTTTGGAAAGAGTGCATCTGTATTCCCAGGGGATAAACCGACAGGTCGAAAAGGGATCCATTAAAAAGGTAATGATGTATACGGTCATCGGGGCTTTGATATTGTTGATGTCCCTGATGAATTTTTTATTGCTCTATACCAGCATCACCAAGCAGCGTTTTAAAGAGATCGCAATCCGGAAAATCAACGGTCTTCAAGGGCGTGGACTCTTGGACATGTTTCTTGTTGAATCGCTGATCATCAGCTTTGTCTGTGCATTTGTTGCCTTCGCTTTGATGTTTCTCTTAATTCCCTTTTTTAATACCTATACCCATAGCGACCTTAAGTTCAGTTTTGCGGGAGACTACGCATTTCTAGTATATGCCATATTGTTGGTATTGGCCATTTCCTCGATTTCCGGGGCCTATTTCCACAACTTCATTAAAAACTTGAACAGTATCGATGTCCTGAATAGGAACGGGCGGGACAAAACCAGAAATTTTTTCTTCGGAGACAGCTCGGTAATTGTTCAGCTGACCGTAGTCTGCTCGATGCTTATTTTTTCCATTGGCTATTATGTGCAGCTTGATTTTATGATGGATTCGGGAAAGGGCTTCGATTCAGAGAACGTATTGGTGCTGAAAAGGCGAAATTGGGATTCCAAAGTGTTCGAGAAAGAGGCCTTGAAATACCCGCATATAGAAGCGGTTTCTCGAGGGATGGTCTTGCCTTTGAACGGAAGCAGTACGGTATATGATATCAATGTAAAGGACAAGCCTTCATCAAGTATTCCCATGGAACTCATGCGGGTCGATGAGGCATACATTCCCTTGTACCACATAAAGCTATTACAGGGGCGTAATTTTTCCAATGCACATGCATCCGACAAATGGGGGGAAACTGTGATAATCAATGCATCTGCCCTAAGCATGTTGAATTTAAAAGATCCCATCGGGACGCAGACCAATGAGGGCACGATCATCGGCATAGTGGAAGATTTTAAATTCGAAAGTTTCCATAAAACATTGCGTCCCCTCTTTTTTAGAATGCCCGAGACCACGGAAAATGCAGAAGTGAACAAGATGCTTCGAAACGATGGCGATTTAATGATCAGGTACAGCGAAGGGGAAAAAGAAAATACCATACGAACGGTAGAAACGATTTTGGAAAACCAGAACATCAATTTCATTTCGGACTACAGCGAACTGGCAAACCCAAGGGACAGGGAACAGACCTATGTGCTGTTCGACCGTGAATATTACACCAATCTTGAGGACAAGATCTACGGAAACGAAAAAACATTGCAAAAGGTAATCATCTGCCTGACCCTGATCTCCATTTTCATAACGATATTCGGCCTTGTGGGGATGTCGTTGTTCAAAGCAGGGCAAAAAACAAAGGAAATAGCAATACGAAAGGTGAACGGGGCCACCACAAGGCAAATATTGATCCTGCTCAACAAAGGCTTTGTAAGGTGGATATTGGTCGGCCTTGTCCTGGCGGTGCCCCTTTCGTACTTTGCGTTGAACCGATGGCTGCAGGGTTTTGCCTATAAATCCCCAATGTATTGGTGGTTCTTCGCCTTGGGCGGACTCATGGTCCTCCTAGTGGCGATTCTCGTTGTAAGTTTTCAAAGCTACAGGGCATCTACGGCGAATCCGGTAAACACCCTTAGAAGCGTCTGACAAATCTTCCCTTGCCCTGTATGGCCTTAATTTTGAGGAGGGAACGGGCCCCTTCCAATTGGGAACGGTCCCGGAGCGCCCTTTGTTTCATATGCCTTTCGGCACAAAGAAGAAGCAAGGACTCTCAAAATTTGATATTCGAACGTAAAAATATTGGACACTTTACGTAAAGTTATTTTACATTTTTTGAATGCTCTTAAAAAATAATCCACATAATAACTTAATGTTCAACGACTTATATCTTTGGCATACATTAAGTGTTAAAAAGATGGAGTGCCCTGACTCCAAATCGGCAATTATCGATCCATCCAGCAAGTTTGCCATAGCATCGATCAAATAGAAAACTATGTTTAAGAACTATCTAAAAATCGCTTGGCGAAACCTAAAAAGGAATAAAGGCTACTCAGCAATCAACATTGGTGGACTGGCCCTTGGTATGGCAGTGGTCATAATGATCGCACTTTGGGTAATCGATGAGTCCACTTTCAACAAATACCATGAAAACCATGATAAGATCGCCCAGATTTATAATCGAAGTAAAAATCTAGAGACCAGCGAAATCTCTGCATTTCCCTCCACGATATATATAATGGGCACTACACTAAAAGAAAATTATTCCGACTACTTCGAACATATTTTGAGGGCCAATTGGGTTGGGGACTACACGATCAACAAAGGGACCGAAGTTTATTCGCAAACAGGTGAATTCATCGAAAATGGTGCCCTGGAAATGTTCTCATTGGAGATGGTTCGGGGCTCCCATGCCAGTTTGGAGGATTTAAATGCCGTAGTTCTGTCCGAGTCCGCTGCGGAATCCATTTTTGGCAAGCATGACCCGGTGGGGCAACCTTTGAAAATCAATAATCAAATGGACGCCGTGGTCAAAGGGGTTTATAAGGATCTGCCCAAAAATACCCGCTTTGCAAATATACAGTTCTTCGCAAATTGGGATTTGATGGAAAAATCCGACCCCGATAGATTTGAAAGGGTAAGGACAATATGGGACAATTGGTCATTTAATGTCTATGTGCAGTTAAAACCGGGAATCGATTTCGAGACCGCCAATAAGGCCTTACGTAATCTGTATACCCAATACGGACCTTCGGACCGGGTCGAAAGTTATGAAGAACAGGGACTGCACCCGTTTGCCTATCCCATGGACGAATGGCATTTGTATTCAGAATTCGACGCCCAGGGAAATTTTACGAAAGGCCGGATAACCTTTGTTTGGCTTTTTATCGCAATAGGAATATTTGTGCTGTTTCTGGCCTGTATCAATTTCATGAACCTCAGTACGGCCCGATCTGAAAAACGGGCCAAAGAAGTTGGCATACGCAAGACGGTCGGGTCTAAAAAGAAGCAGTTGGTCATCCAGTTTTTGAGCGAATCCCTCTTGATTTCCGGTCTTGCCTTGATATTGGCGCTTGTACTTGTTTTTGTTTTCCTGCCGTGGTTCAATGAACTGGCGGGAAAAGAAATGGGCATCCCTTGGAACAATATGGTTTTTTGGGCCTTAATTTTCATGTTTACGCTGATTACCGGACTCCTCGCAGGGAGTTATCCCGCACTTTACCTTTCCTCTTTTAGTCCGATAAAAGTCATGAAGGGAACTTTTAGATCGGGAAAATATGCGTCCATTCCCAGAAAGGTGCTTGTCGTATTCCAGTTTATGATCTCAGTGATATTGGTCATTGGAACCGTTGTGGTCTTTTATCAGATTCAGTTTACAAAGGACAGGCCGATCGGCTATGACAGGGACAATTTGATTTCCATCTTGATGAACAACCCAGAATATCAAGGCAAATACGATGTGCTCCGCGAAGAATTGAAGAATACCGGGGTAGTAGAGGAAATGGCACAATCAACCTCCCCCTTGACCGGGGTTTACAGTAGGGGCGGTGGTTTTGACTGGACCGGTAAAGACCCGGAAAGAAGCAATCAATTCGGGATGTTGGGAATTACACATGACTATGGAAAAACGGTGGGATGGGAGTTTTTGCAGGGAAGGGATTTTTCCCGGGAAATGGCCTCGGATACCATGGCCTTGATAATAAATGGGACCGCTGTCGAGTATATGGGGTTGGAAAATCCCTTGGGTACGTTTCTTGACCTTGGCGATGGCTCTCCCAGGGAGATTGTGGGCGTAACGAAAGATATGGTAATGGAATCGCCCTATAGTCCGGTCTTTCAAGCGCTGTTCTATCTCACATATGAAAACACCAATTATGTAAACATCAGATTAAAACCCAAGGCAGGTTTGGACGCAGCAATTGCCAAGGTTGAAAATGTATTTGCAAAGGTGGTGCCATCTGCCAGTTTCGACTACAGGTTTGTCGATGAAGAGTTTGGTCAGAAGTTTGAATCGGAACAGCGCTTGGGAAACTTGGCCGGTGTTTTTACGCTATTGGCCATTTTGATCAGTTGTCTTGGTCTTTTCGGCTTGGCCTCCTTCGTGGCCGAACAACGTAAAAAGGAAATCGGAGTGCGTAAGGTTTTGGGGGCTACGATTCTAAATTTATGGAAAATGCTGTCCAAGGATTTTATGGCCCTGGTACTTATATCGGTACTGATCGCCATCCCCATCGCCCACTATTTTATGAACCGATGGTTACAGAACTACGCATACCGGATGGAAATCTCATGGTGGATCTTTGGACTGGCCATTGCGGGGGCCCTTCTTATTACGCTATTTACCGTCAGCTTTCAGGCTATAAAGGCCGCCAGGGTAAATCCTGTTAAAAGTTTGCGGGCGGAATAGCCCCATAAAGCCTTCATTTTGTGGGACTGTTTGGAAAGCAAGGTTTTAACCGTTTGCGTAGATGGCACCATTGCATTTGGCAACTATGGACATTTTCGCATTGTCAGTGCCTGTTTTATTCTTTTGACCATCTATTGATCAGAGAAGATATTGAATCAATGTTTTCCAGTGGCCTTTCATTTTTTCTACCGTACTCACTGTAGATAACATCATCATCCAATGGATGCTCCCTTTTACTGACCTGATGCCACAACATGACCCTATTCTTGTAGGTTTGGATAAAGGAGGGATCGATGAGGCCCTCCACTCCTGTGATCAATTTAAAATCTTCCGGTTTTTTATAATAAACAAATCCCGTAAAAATATCTTGATACCTATCATCATGTTCGGTGTACGACCACATATCGAAATGATCTTTGCCAAAGGGTGAGTTTTTGAAGTCGAAACCGGAATCTTCAATATTTGCCACTTTAAAGGCGGCGTCCCATTTGCCATCTTGGATAATCACGGAATTTATTAGAACGTTTGCCGTTGTATTGGGGTACTTTTCAAAAAGAAACGCTCCAACATTATAGATCATTTCTTCATTTGATGCTTGAAAATTTTTGTTGTAGGCATGTCGGTAATTCATAATAACAAGGCCTTTTTTTCTTTCAGCCTTGGTATTTTTAATTTGTTCGAACTTATCAATGATATACTCGGCCATCAATTTGTCCCTATGGTCAATGTCATTGTTCCAGAAATCTTCTAAATGGCCAACAGTCAAGGAATCTAGGTTGACCGCGATATCTACTGGAAATACATTGATTTTTTCGCTTTCTGGCAAGGATTGATTTATAGTGTAGATTCCTTTGTTCTGGTAATAGAAATTGTACATTTCCCAAAGGGGGAAATAATCAGATCTTCTATGAAGTGAGATCAGTTTTTCCCCCACTTCATTTTCAGATAGATTTTCTGAATGGACAAAATCATTAAGTTCGGGATTCAGGTTTCTCATTCCCGTTTCAAAGAAAACATTACCGACATTCTCGACAAACCTGGGATCGGAGATTATATCCATGATAAGTTCGTACTGGGTATTTTCTGAGTGATATCGTTCACAAAGAATCACCAGGTCGTTTTCTTCGAACAGATCTAGAACATAGTCCTTTGCCGACGTATTGTTATTTTCAATAAAATCAACATACTTGTTGATCTGTATATCATGCTTCGGCGCTTTATTACAGCTTATAACTGTAATTGCACCCAATATCAATAGGGGAATTTTTTTCACGGTTTTTACCTTTTAGGAGTTGCCATTACCACTTGTGCTAACATAGAAAGATGATTCTAGAGTTATTATGACATCAATCAGTTTTGAGTTTGGGCCTGCCATTCCTTCCCGTGATCAAAAAGGCCTGTAGGGCCAAGTCCATCTGGAACCCTGTACTGCTGTTGGTAAGCAACACAAATCCTATTTTTTTGTTGGAATCCATGGCCAATCGTCCCTGATAGTCGCCATTGTTCCCGCCATGGTGGAGGAATCCCCCATAAGGCGATTCCTGTATCTCAAATCCCAAGCTTTGGAATTGCTTATCCCCTCCAAAAAAATGTATGAAGGGCTCCTTGTTCTCAACTTGGGGTTTGAACATTTCGGCATACCCTTCTTTTGACAGGCCCACTCCGTTCATTAGGCCGATCAGGTAGTTTGCCAAATCCCTACTGGTGGAGTACATGCTTCCCGCAATCCAAGGCCTGGATTCAAGTGCCCAGAACATTGGCAAATCGGATAAATGGCCAATTCCTATTCTTCCCATTAATTTTGGAGTACCTGTCAAAGAGGTCTCGACCATGTTCATGATCTCAAAGACTTCTTCGTGCACTATTGTTTCGATATCCTTCCCCGTTATTTTTTCTATGGCCCGTTTTAAATATTCAAAGCCCTCGCCAGAGTATCCGTATTTGGTCCCCGGTTCAAAGAGCAGTTTTGTTTTTTTTCCGTTCATCCAACCAAAAGGACCACCAAAGGCCCAATTGGGCAATCCGGTCTGGTGGGAGAGTACCATACGCGCGGTAATCGCCTTGGAGCGCGGGTCTCCGGCGATATTTTCAAAGGGCAAATATTCGAACAAGGGTTTATCCAAATCTATTGCGCCATTTTCGGCCAGTCTATTGATGGCAAAGGCACATACGGCCTTGCTTATGGAGGCCGTTTCAAAAATTGTTTTTTCGGTTACCGGTTCCCCCGTCATTATATTTTTGGTTCCGAAACCTTTGTTATATACTATTTTCCCTCCCTTGACCAGGGCTAGTGAAAGACCTGGTATATTATAGTATTGTCTGAAGGTCTCTACAAAATTGTCTACCTGAAAAGATTGACTTTCTTTATAGCTATGGAGCAGTCCCTCTTCTGGAATGAGGAATTCCGGTACTTCATACCATGAAATTTTAAGGGTATCAGCTCTTGTTGTCCCACCCACTAGATCTATAGCAACTTCGGCCTTGTCATTTACCCTTGTTTTTTTTGGCGAAAAATTCAATGCGTTCGAGGTTTTATGTGCGGAGGAAATATGGTACTTCCCTTCGGGAAGATGTACCGAATAATTTCCCGTAGAATCCACGCTCGCCTGCGTCCAAAGAAGATCATTATCCCTAGAGATGATCTTTACGCTCGAGGGCAATTCTTCCTCTAGTGGCATATCCCAAATAATGGTTCCGTTCAGATCCGCCAGTTTTTGATCGGCCTGCATCAATACTACATCGCCCATTCTCGATGGAACCCGGTTCTTGAACCCCCCGGGTCCCCATAAATGGGTCTTTGTCCCATTTTCATCCGCATCGACCACTTCATGGTCAAGGCCGATACTTTTGTTGATAACGATGTTTTCGCCAAGATGTATTCGCCATTCATAAATAAGCGTATTTCCCTTTTTTCGAACTTTGAGCTTTGCATTTTCCTTACCCATATTTTGATGAAAGGGATCCCAGTTCGTGGGAATCTTCCAAAAATCCAGTCCTGCCCGGCTTCCAAAAAATACGACCGTTCCCGAGCCTTTGCTTTTGGAATGCTCGGCATCGATATACAGTATGTGCCTATCCTTGTTCCGGGTGAATACATCTCCTTCCATGTTGCCTACGACATTACTGTCGTCCTTTACCTCCAAGGCAATATAGAGCACCTGTTCTACCAGGTTGTACGCCACCATGAAATATCCGCTATAGTCCACTTTTTGGTCCGGACCCAAAAATTTCCCGCCTATGGGATATTTAATCGTACTTGAAGGCCAATCGTTCAACAGACCGTCAATACAAATATTTTCGATAGGATAGGCATAGGCCGTTTTTCCGTTATGGGAAAAGCTGGCAAACGTTGCCGAGAGGAATATTGTCAAAAAAATTGTTCTCATATCATTTTTTAAATCTTGGTTTGAAGGGGAACTTGAAATGGAAATTTCCAATCGGTTCGGTGATGGCACCTAGTTTTTTTCAAACCATAAATCTTTACCTTGGCCCTGAATTTAGGGCAAGAAATGACAAGGAGATTTTCATCTTACAATTTTTTTGCGATCTTTTTTCGTTCAATATTCCAAAGCCTATAAATGAATGCATTGGCCCAAATAGAGCGGAGCGCTGCACTCCCATTGCTTTATAGGTTTTTAACCGGGGGCCAAACTATTGGATGGTCAGGTCAAAGGTCTGGGTAATATCGGTTTCTCCCCCTGCATCGGCCAAAGTACCATCATTCGGTTTTTTGGGCTCGTGGCGCAAGGTAACCGCTAAGGTTCCCGAACTTGCATCGGTTGTTGTAAGCGTAAAAGCGATCCCTACCGGATTTGTTGAAGTAAAGTTTTCACCGGTTTCAGCGGACACGTAATCCGACTCATCATCTTCATAGGTGGTTGTGGCATTTAATCCTCCACCAACGATTAAAAAGAATTGGTGCTCATCGGCTTCCCCTTCAATTTCTTCATTGACATTTTCTGCCGGTGTCTCCGTCTCATTCAATAGCACAACACCACCTCCATAAATGGTGTTTGCCGAAAGATTTCCTGATACGGTAATATCTGGAGCATTGGGTCCGTCACCATCTAAATCCTTGGATGTCAGTGTAACGGTATCTCCACCTCCTTGAGGTATCAAGGTTACCGTCATTGTGGTTATGGTTTCCTCCTCGTTAACGGGATCCGGATTTTCGTTATCATCATCAGAACATGCAATAAAAAGGGTGCCTGCAAAGGCAATCGTTGATAAGAATTTAATTGTTTTCATAATCTGTATTTAATTTAATAGTTAAACTTTAATTGAATCATAATATTTCGGCCCAAATCATCAGCAAAAAAGCGTTGACGATTCAGGTAATCCCTATACTTGGTATCCAAAAGATTGTTCACGACAAGCGAGGTGGTCAGGTTTGCGTGCTTTCCTAGGGGAAATCCAATCTTGGATTGAAGTCCCATTAGGTGATAGGCTCTTGGAGGGGTATTGACTTCCAACAATACATTTTGTTGCTGTTCCGGTGAAAAAACGGATATGTTGCCCGGGACTTCGTTTTGGCGGAACACATATTGGCTTTCTAGAGCCACTTCAAAATTTTTCCATTCTGGTTTGACAAAGGCTATTTTGTTCCTCAAATGGGCAGCGGGCATATTGATCAAAGGACTATTATTTTCGTTGTCCCTTCCCTTTACCAAGGAAAATCGATGTTCGGTTCGCCAAGGTTTTCCCCAATCCACATAGATGAAGGCATCGACCCCCAATAATCTTGCATTGGTCTGACGATATTCCCATACGGGGAAGGCACCCCGTACCGTGAATTCAACACTTGAGGGTTCAAGCAATAAAAAGTCGTCCACCCAATTCGCAAAGGGTTCCAGTTCAAAACCCCAGCTGGAGAAGTCTTTATAGTAGGCGGCGGCAATTTTATGCGACTTTTCACTCGCTATCCGCAAGTCACCCAATTCAATCCTTGCCGCGGAATGGTGCAACCCGTCACTGAACAGTTCAGAAGGGTTCGGTGCTCTTTGGGCCAGCGTATAATTGACCTTTATGCCCGAATCATCATCGAACTTATGGTTCCCCCCCAGGGTTCCGGAAATGTTGTGGAAATCGAAAACCGGATTGACCAGCAATTGGGTGCCAAGATCCTCGATAATCAGGTCTTGGAATTCCGTATTGTACCCCCTTTCCTCCCATCGTGAAGTTTGGTAGAACTTTTTGGCATCGATCCTGGTAAAATCGTACCGCAGGCCTCCTTCGAGCAACAACCTATCATTGATTTGATATTCCCCTAGGGCAAAGCCGCCAAAGTCGAACTTTTCATAGTCCGGAATCAGCCGTCTAACCCCCGTGGCGGGATTGGCAAAATTTTCCTGATATCTTCCCAAAAGTCCGGCCTGCAACTGAAATTTTTCATTGGCATCCCATTTGAAATCTGTGGACAGGGTATGCGTGGTGAGTTCAAGATCAATGGAAGCCCTGGCGCCCCTTTCCCCCCTGCGGACATCAAATTCAAACCTTCTGTTATTTTGGTAGTCGTACTGAAAATTTAATTTGCCAAGACCTTCAAACCGCTTGTAAAACCGGAATTTCCCCAAATGATGGGTAACCTCTTGCCTGGGATTTTGCAAATCATAGGTAAAAGGCCCAATGATCTCCGGTTGCCCGTTGTTGATACTTCTTATCAAATCATCGACATTGCCAATATGCGAAGCCCTTAAAATTGCTATTTCCGAATTGAAGTAGCTGTATTTGGCATCCCAGCCCGAAGTAAACCGTTGCTTTCCAAATTCTATGGTGCTTCCGATTTCCTGAATCCCGGTATTTGACAGTACATAATCTGGTGCTTCATGGTCTCCCAATCGTTTGAAGGAGCCCTGACCCTTGACGAACCAGCCACTTTTAAAAGCTTTAACGAGTTCTGTGGTAATGTTGCCACCACGGCCATTGGAGACCCCGCTGATCATGGTTTTGCCGTACAAGGTGTCCTTGATGGGAATTCTTGCCCGATCCATTATGATCACGCCCCCTATGGCGTCGCCACCATACTGTAGTGCCGAAGCTCCCTTGATTACGGAAACGGAACCCGCGCTGTTGATATCTATATTGGGCGCATGTTCGTCTCCCCATTCCATGTCCTGCATTCGTACACCATCGTTCAAGATCAAAACGCGACTTCCATTTAAACCATGAATGGTTGGCTTTACGATATTCGCCCCTGTGTTGAGTGAGGAGACCCCGCCCAATTCCTTAAGCGCGTCACCTAAGCTGCCAGTACTAAAGCGTTCCAGCGTTTCTAATTTCAATCTTTCCTCTTGGGCAGAGTTGGTCTTATCGTTTATGGCGTCCCCAAAAACCTTGACTTCCTCAAGTTCTTCGAGATGATGTTCCAATTTGATGTTCAATGGGGTAGTCCCGTCCACTTCGATATCAATTAGGAGCGTCTTGCACTCGGGGTGCGATACTTCCAGCTGATATGACCCTGGACATAAATCCGGGATCGCAAAATTTCCCGACGGGTCCGATGCTACCTCTAAAGATCGGCCAACCATGGTTATCCTGGCGTTTTCCAATGGTACTTTGCTATGGTAATCCGTTACTTTCCCATTGAGGGTATCCCTACATTCCTGCGCTACCGAGCTCATCGGAACTATAGCCCAAAGAATGATTAAAAGCAATGCTTTCATTCTCAGTTTAATAATATGGTGAATTAGGTCGGTTTCCTAGACGAAACCTAAGAAGACTTGGTATGTACTAGACCAAGGAAACGGGTGGGGGCCTGGAAAAAAGGCGGAAGTAAAAAACTGCAGTTTCAGCTGGCTGATCAAAAAATGCCTGGGGAACACTATCTGCTATTTCGTGAGCTGGTACGACATCAATATTATCCCCAGCGAATTGTATGTCGGAAGTCAGATTTTCAAGTACTGCGTCACAGACAATACAATTTTCGATATTGTCCGCATCGGTGTCGTCATGGGTATATATATGAAATGCCGAAACCTTGATCAACATCAAGGTACCGAAAAAGAAAAGCCCCAATACATTTTTAAAGCCACCCATCCAAGTCCAAAGTTACAATTTCCAAAGTAAAGAGTTATGTTAAAAAAATTGTAATGTTTACCGATCCATGGCAAATACGTTGGAATCGGTTCCATACGGTACGAGTAAAGATCAGTATGAAAGGCCAGACGGCATAAAAAGTAAAATGAAAAATTTCTGTAGTTCCCCATCCAAATGGAAAACGATGGGAAGCTCTGTTCTGGGAGAGTAGCCATGATCAATGGATATTCTTACAACCAGTGATTTAGGGGTTATTTTCAGTGCCTGTTTTATACGGCAATGCTTAAACCTTTGGGCCGTAGGGGACAGGCGTGCACCAATTTTACATATGTGCCCTACCGAACCGCGATGGCCATGTTTCGGATTTAAGTTTCTTGTTGGAATTATATTGGTTCCCTAAAACCATCATTTAATGGTGCCGTTTTATTGAATCAACAAATCCGTTTTGCGTACAAATAAAAAAGCTCCAAAAGTTGAAAACTCTTGAAGCCCTATTAAAATTGGTGGAGAATACCGGAGTCGAACAGGTGACCTCTTGCCTGCCAGGTTTCTTTAAGGTTGTGCAAAACAGTACTTGTTTTAATATATAACTGATTTACAATTAATTATATGGTGATAAATTATTTTTGTCCTATTTTAAGTCAAATGAATCCATAAAGCCATCACATCCGTAGCACCAAACATAGGCTTTAAATAATACTTCATGCCAATCAAATTCTACTATATCATATTGTAGTTTGCCAAAAGATAGTTCTGTTAAACCGCCATTGAATAGAACTGTAAAGAATATTAATAAACTATAAACTCATCCAATTCCTGCTTTTGTCAGTTGCCCAGTTTCAAGCCATAAAATGCTGAATACCACCATTTAACATATAATTGGCGAATATTGCCCAAATTACAGCTACCTTTATCAGGTTAAAATTCGGAAAGCTCCGATTAATCTTGTCTTGCCAGATTCAATATTCTTTTCCAGCTCTCTCTATTTTTCAGCAATAGTGCAAAAAATATTTTAAGTCCACACATAGGTTGGCGGTACTGGTTTGAACATTCATTTATATTTGGAATGAATGTACTCCAATTGTCTCCAAACCTATTGAGGCATATCCATGATCCTTGAACTACGTTTGAAAATCTGGATTAAACGAAATAAGTAGTATCAAAAATCCAAAATTTTCAGAAAGGACAAACTCCGCTTTCTCAAAGACGTTGAGAGACAGGGTAAACACATACTTTAAGACGAACAACATGGGCAAGCATGCGAACAAGAGCATGATCGCCAAGACCCTTGTAATGCTAACCTTATTCTTCGCACCATTGGTTGTGATAAATATTGGTCTCGTTGCAAATACATGGCTGCTTTTTACACTTTACATGACAAGTGGAATCGGGATGGCCGGAATAGGTATGGGTATTATGCACGATGCAATTCATGGTTCATACTCCAAAAATCAAAAGGTGAATGAGTACCTAGGCTACACTATGAACCTAATTGGTGCGAACGCAACGGTATGGAAGATCCAACATAACGTATTGCACCATACATATACAAACATAGAAGGAGCGGATGATGATATTAACGCACCCTTTTTCCTGCGTTTTTCGCCACACGCAAAAAAATATAGACTCCATAGGTTTCAACACTTGTACGTATGGTTCTTTTATGGCCTGTCCACAGTCTCCTGGATAACTGCCAAAGACTTCATAAGACTAGGCCGCTATAGAAAAATGGGGTTCTTGAATAAAAAGAACGAGTTCAGAAATGAACTTATAAAAATCATAGGCTGGAAACTATTGTACTATTCCTATGCTTTGATTATACCACTGTCAATGGTGCCAATTGCCCCATGGATAGTCATCCTTGCCTTTCTTAGTATGCACTTTGTTACAGGGTTGCTTATCAGTATCGTATTTCAGGTGGCGCACATTATGCCAAATATGGAATTCCCCCTGCCTGATAATAGTGGTGTGGTTGAAGGCGATTGGTTTGCACACCAGTTGGCGACCACTACCAATTTTGCGCCCAAGAGCAGGTTTTTTTCCTGGTTGATCGGGGGATTGAACTATCAAATAGAACATCATTTGCTACCTAATATCTGCCATATACATTATAAAAAAATATCAGATATCGTGGCCGATACCGCTAGGGAATATGGAATGCCCTATAATACAAAACGAACGTTCGCTGCCGCCATTAGGGATCATATCGGGGCTTTGCGCAAGTTGGGAAAAATACAACGCATTCCAACACGGTAGTAGCACAATTTAAACAACAAAAAATCAATTAAAATGAATATTATAAAACAAGTATTGGATAAAATAGTAAACAATAAAACAGTAAACAATAAATATAAAGTAATGAAAGAAGGAACAGTTAAATTTTTCAACAGTGCCAAAGGTTTTGGATTTATTAAACCCATAGATTCCGATGAAGATGTCTTCGTGCACCAAAGTGGCCTTGTCGACGAAATTCGTGAGAACGACAACGTCAAATTCACGGTGGAAAGAGGCCAAAAGGGATTGAACGCGGTAAATGTGGAATTGGTCAAATAAACTCTTATTTCCAGAACTATTGAAATGCCATCTTTAAAGGATGGCATTTTACGTCTTGTTTGTTGTGTTCTGCATCAGTACCGAAATTAAACTTTGGTGTTGACGAACAATATTCGAAAATAAACTTGACATCTTACTGACACTAGGGTACTTGAACCTAAATGCCAATAGTTGCCTCTCCCCTTTAAAAGCGCATTAAAGTAATTATGCGAACAATACTATTCTTTATATTTCTGACCTCATTGGCATCTCTCCGTGGCAGGGAACAAATCAAATAGAAAAAACGGAAGGAATCTTTATCGGGTATGATGTGATAATTAAGGGCTACGGATAAATCCACATCCTGCAAATCAGAGGATGAAGAGGCAGCATCTGTCATCGCTTTTTGAATTTTTACGTCCATTAAAATGACGGTTTGTACCATTGGTATTTTGAAGTGGATGCCTTCATTCAATACTTTGTCCTGAACGGCACCAAAATTCTGGACAACGTCCATAGGAATTGGGTTTAATTATAAAGATGGGATTTCCGGTACCCGAGCTTCTTATACTAATTCAAGCCAATCTTACATAAATCACGCATTGTACAATACTGACAAGATACTATTTGTCCATGTTCTTTTAACCAGAAAGTCTGTGCTCATGAAAAGCGAAGTGATTCTGACAGAAAGGAAACCATGGGAACTTTAGCCGCCGGCGAAAGACTATTTTTAACCAAAAGGACATTTTAAGCCACTAGTAAGGCGTTTTAAGAGTGGGTAACGGTTGTATGGGGTTAATTGGCTTTGGAAGGATGCTATCGGCAGGCGGACTGAGTCAAAATTCTAGATGCTCAAATAGCTTGTATCCCGCTTTTTATCTGTCTTAGTGTCGTGTTAAACCTGACCTCATAGTGTTACGTTTCAACTATCTTTACGTCTTATAAGATGTGTAGATAAAGGTGTGTATTACGCCTATCACAAGTAAGTAAATAGAGAAAGAATTATGAAGCAGACAAAGAAAGGACCTCAAGAAAACAATAATAGTATTGACAGGCCATTGACCCGCCATGAGAGCTGGAAAAATCACCGGAGGCACAATGCCTTAAAACTAATACGTTTTTCTTAGGGACCAGTACTATTTAAAGAGGGCTTTTGCCCTCTTTTTTCGACAATAGCTAGCCGGATTGAGTATTGATAACCTTCCAAAATTGACGGTTCAAAAATCAAATTAAAATTCGTGTCCATCAAACTCACCAGTTGTGAATGACCTTCCCGAATTTGGTGTCGATTTCGACGATTATGTGCAATTAAAATGCATTTCTGAAAACCAGGAATCAAAGGTTTTAATCGATAACAAGGTAGTATATAAAATGGAAGTCCCTAAAACTTCATTGAAAATTAAGGGGATAACCATTCATTTTCAGGGAGCTGGTTCGGTAAAAGATGTCGAGTTTAAGAAAAATGGTGCGATGGTCCATGCATCAAATTTCTAAAATCATATGACTCTTTATAAAAGAAGCGTTCTATATAAAGTAAAGAATGATCAAAGCAGGATAATTGGCATCAAATAATACCAAGGCCAATTATATAGATGCTTTGCGTGCAAACTGCGCACAAATAAAAAAAGCTCCAAAAGTTGAAAACTCCTGAAGCCCTATTAAAATTGGTGGAGAATACCGGAGTCGAACCGGTGACCTCTTGCCTGCCAGGCAAGCGCTCTAGCCAGCTGAGCTAATCCCCCAAAATTTCAGACCCCAAAGGAAACACTTTTTGCCTAAGTATCAAAATGTAACAATCTTTTTCTTCTTGGAACAGCCCCCCATTTCCTGAATGCCCCGTGGGCGGTAAGGGGACCGTACTATATCACCGCCCGATCTGGGAAGCGGAATCGGAATCGAGGAATAAGGTCGCTTTGGGATGGGTCCTTAGAATTGAGGCAGGGCAGGCCGTACTGATTTCACCGTTCAATGCGCTGTAAACCGCGTTTGCCTTTCTTTGGTCGGGTACGACACAACTAATGGATTTGCTGGACATAATGGCGGGAATGGTAAGGGTAAGCGCTCGTTCAGGGACCTCCTCAAAGGTGCGGAACCAGCCTTCCCCAAGCTGTTGGTTTCTGCAGGCTTCGTCCAGGGCGACCAGTTTGACCAGATGGGAATCCTCGAAATCGGCCACCGGGGGGTCGTTGAACGCAAGATGGCCATTTTCCCCGATCCCGATACAGGCCACATCGATCGGATGTTCCTTTAAGAGGTTGGTATAGCGCAGGATTTCGTCGTCGGGATTTTCGGCATCCCCGTTCAAAAAATGGACCTGCTTGGGATCCACGTGGTCCAAAATCCTATCCTTTAAATATTTTCGAAAACTGGCCGGGTGCGAATCTGAAATGCCCTGGTACTCATCCAAATGGAAAACGGTGACTTTTTGCCAATCTATTTCACACTCCCGCAGGGCCTTTAAAAATGAAAATTGCGATGCTCCCGTGGCCAAGATCAGATTGGCCGATTCCCTGTCCCGAATGGCTTCGTTCAAGTTTTTTGCAACCAAATTGGACGCGGCCACGCCCATTTCGGAGGCGTTTCCATACACAAGGACATTTAAATTGTCGATCGTCAGATTTCTGGTCATTTTTTTTGATTAAAGGAATTCGGTAAGGGCAAACCATGTGGTTATCAGGGAAAACAAGATCACGGCAATGATACCAATGTTGAGCTTGGTGCTGGCCGAATAACGGTGCATCAGTTTTTTTCTATTGGCCAAGACAAAAATGGGGATCGCCACTGCGGGAAGGATACAAGCCTGAAAGGCCTGGGAAAAAATCATCAGGGCAGGAGGGCGCTCCTCCAAAAAAACCGTTCCGAAGGCAAACAGCAACCCAATAAAAATAAGCCATCTCGATTGTGTCGAACGGATGTTCCGGGGAGTTCCACGGAAATCGGAGATCAACCAAGGCGCAATTAGGACAATGGGGAATATTGTGGAGAGCCCTGCCCCGGCAATCCCCAAAATAAGAACGAACGCGGCAAGTTTTCCGCCAATCGGTTCGAACAGGTCGATCATCTCCACGGTATTTTCAAGTTTGAGCCCGGAAACATGGAGTGTTCCCGCCGCTACCGCCATGATGACCCCACTTAAAAGAAGCATCATGGCGGCCGATACGAAAGCATCCTTCTTTTCGGTCCGCAAATCGGTAATTCCCCATCCCTTTTCGGCAACCACCGTACTCCGCATAATGAAAACCGCTGCGGAACAGGTAGTACCGGTTATGGCGGCAATAAGACCAAGAGATCCGGGAGTTTCGGGAATCCTCGGCACCATACCTTCCACTATGGTCGAGATACTTGGCTTGACCATGAGAAAAACGATCACAAAGGACAGGCCCATGATGATGACCAGTGCGGTCAGGAGTTTTTCAAAAGTTTGATACCTTCCGAACCATAGCAGGGCATAAAGAATGATCGAAAAGAAAAGGATGATCCAAAACGTGCGGACAATTAAGCCGTCGAATGCAAGCCGGATGCCCTCCTGGACCAGATCGGCAACGATGCCCATTACCCCCATCAGGGCCAGCAGTTCCCCAATGATCAGGGCAATTATGATGTACAGCGAAAGTACCCAACCCCATTTGAATTCCGTCCTGAAGTTGTACAAGGCGGTCTTCCCCGTGACCAAGGTCACCTTGCCGTAGGTGACCATAAGGATATAGGTAAAGACGCAAGACAGCACAAGTGCCCAGAAAAGGCCCATGCCGTGTTCCGCCCCGGTCTTTGCCATGGTGGTTACGCTGCCCGTGCCGATATTGTACCCGATCAGGAAAAGACCGGGCCCTATGGCACTTAACCCTATCAATACCTTTCTAAAGAGCGGATTGGTTTTCATTTGTTATTCTTGGGAGTAGACCAACTCACCTGCAATGTACGTACTTTTTACGGCCATTTTATTGTTTTTCATGGTGAACAGGATGAGATTGGCCTTGCTGTCCGTTTGTATTTTCCCCAAGTGTTTTAGTCCGAAGAGTCGGGCGGGGTTGCCGCTCGCCATTTGAATGGCCTCTTGTAGGGAACACTGGGTGAAATCCATCATAACCCCAACGCATTGGCTAATGGGGGAAGCCGCTCCGGCCAACACATCTTCTTTGGGAAGCTTTACCACATTGGGGGTCAGCAGGAGGGTGCGTTCCCCACGGAGATACTCGCCAGGGGGCAGACCCGCCAGATCCAGGGCATCGGAGACCAAAATGGAGCGATCCACCCCCTTGGCCTTGTAAAAACTTCGCACTTCCTCCTTGGTCAAATGAAACCCATCGACTATAAAACTTGCCGTAAGGCCGTCATTCGACAGTTGCGGCCAAATGGGATTGTAATGGCGGTTGATCTCGTTGGCACAGCCATTGCCCAGGTGTGTGGCCATTTTGGCGCCGGCTTCCACTGCCTTGAGAATGTCCGATGCCGAACCGTTGTGATGTCCAAGGGAAACCACGACCCCGCTGGCTACGCATTTTTGAATGAAAGGTATGGCCCCTTCCAGCTCTGGAGCAAGGGTGATCACTTTAATTTGCTTGTTGGCCGCTTTCTGGATTTCTTGGAACTCCTCCCAATCCGGAAGCTTGATATACTTCTCGAGGTGCGCCCCTCGAAAACCTTTGACCGGAGAGATATAGGGCCCCTCTAAATGAAACCCGAGAATGGAATTTCTAATTTCGGGATCTTCCTTGGCCTTGGCAAGAATGGCCAGATTCTTTTTTATTCTATCGATATCACTTGTGATGATCGTGGGTAGGTAAGAGGTCACCCCATCCTTCCAAAGTGCCTTTGTCGCTTTTTTAACGCCTTCAACGGTCAGGTCGGGTCCAGAAAAATCCACCCCGACATACCCATTGATCTGCACATCGATCAATCCTGGGGCCACATACATCCCGGAAGAGGAGTTGTCCGTACCTTGTCTTTGAATGCCCTTGATTTTGCCGTTTTCCACGGAAACGGCAACCGGTTTCCCATCGGAATATAAGATACCATCAATCGTACTTTCCATTTGAAATGTTTTTTCGGGCCTGTAAATCAATACCAAGAGAATCAAGGAAACAATAACCGCTTTCATATTTTGGAACCTAAGTTTAACGGGTTAGTCCGTAAATAACGATCAACAATATAGTAAGATATCGTTACATTGCAGGATAGAAAATGTTAGATTGGACCAGAAATGGTCAAATAGGGGTACAATTTCTGCGGTTTCAACCTAAGATGGGATTATCCTTAAAAACTTAAAACTATGGATTTTAAAAACAAAGTGGCGTACATCACAGGGGGCTCCAAGGGAATCGGGTTCGGGGTGGCCAAGAAATTGGTCGAGGCGGGCATGCGCGTGGCGATCAGTGGACGGACCTTGAAAACGGTGGAAAAGGCTGCCCAGTATTTGGGCGGTGAGGACAGGGTCCTTGCCCTGGAATCGGATGTGGTGCAGCTTGGGGACGAAAAAAAGGCCGTTCAGGCCATCTTGGACAGATGGGGCCAGTTGGATGTTGTATTGGCCAATGCCGGGGTCGGCCATTTCGCCCCTATCGATGAAATGTCGGATGAGCATTGGCACCAGATGATCGACACCAACCTCAACGGAGTGTTCCATACCCTAAAGGCTTCGGTCGGAGCGCTCAAGAAATCAAAGGGATATTACATGACCCTGGCCAGTTTGGCCGGAACCAATTTCTTTGCCGCGGGAGCGGGATACAATGCCACCAAATTTGGGGTCGTTGGGTTCACCCAAGCCGCAATGTTGGATTTGCGGAAGCACGGTATCAAAGTATCGACCATCATGCCAGGATCTGTGGCCACGCATTTCAACGGCCACAGTCCGGACGAAAAGGATGCTTGGAAGATCCAACCGGAAGACATCGGGGATTTGGTTTTGGACCTATTGAAAATGCACCCACGGACGTTGCCCAGTAAAATAGAGGTAAGGCCTACACGACCGGATTTAAAATAGCGGAATTGCTGGTGAAGGCCGCTTATGAACAAGATCCGGATACCGAATCCCTTATAGGTATTCAATAGGTTTGGCCCGATATTTCCTTTTCTATCAAAGGGATTCCGGGATTGCATATTTCCAGCACCAAGGTCTGGAGTTCGGATTTGAATTTGGAAAGCACTTCCCGGTCGATGATCGTGTTTTTTGTGCGACTTCCCCTTTTCTCTTTTGTGGCGAACGGCAATAGTCCGGCATTTAGGTTTTTGAACGAAAGTATTCCGGCCTGTAGTTCTCCCATCGGGTCCGTATCTTGGTACATCAGGGCATAACATAGCAGTTGGAAGGCCTTGCTGTGTTCATATTCCGTTCCCAGGGCCGTCCAATCAACAATTTCCACTTGGGAAGGTAGCGTCTTTCCGGTTTTGTAATCGATAATTCGAGTGACCCCGTCCCTATTGTCAACGCGGTCCAATTTTCCCTTGAGAAAAACCGGGAAATCGATTCCCGGGATCTTGAGTTGCCGTTTTAGCTTTTGTTCCAGCCCCAGAATCCGTATCTGGTGCTTTCGCACGTCCCGAATTTCCATATCGATAAAATTCTCCACGTAGCGTTCCACTACCTTAAGAGCGATCAGGTTCTTGCCGCGGGGGGTATCACCATCCAAATGGTTTTTGGAAAAATGGTGCTTTACCAAGGATTTGGTGTTTGTCCTGGCCTTTTGGAGATGTTCCTCGCTAAGGTCCTGGCCCAAAAAAGGCGTATAAAGCGCTTCGAGCGTATCATGTACAATGGTGCCAAAGGTGTTCGCGGCCACTGTTTCCTCCACTTCCATTACATCATCGATGTTCAGAAGGTTTCTTTTGTAAAAATCCATGGGATTTCTAATATAGTTGCTCAGGGAAGTGGGGGAAAAACCGCTGCCAGCATGTGCCTGGATGAGGGCCATCAATCCCGAATCCTTTTCTACCTTTTCAAGGGTTTTGATGCCGGGCCTGATGTCGGGGACCGCGATATGCTCTGTGATGTCCCCGCGTTTGTTTTCGTCGCTCAGCAATTGCCGTATCAATCTACTTTTTTCCCCGCCTTCCAGGACATCCGGTTCAGTGTTGTACAGCAAATGGATGTTTTTGGCCCGCTGTAGCAAACGGTAAAAATGATAGGTGTAGACCGCGTCTTTTTCCTTGTAGGTGGGCAATGCAAAATGCTTTTTAAGATCATAGGGAATGAAGGAGTTGTTCGATTTTCCGGAAGGGAGGATACCTTCGTTGACCGAAGTGAGGACCACGGTCTCGAAATCGAGGTTTCTACTCTCCAACATGCCCATAATTTGCAGTCCTTGTAAAGGTTCTCCTTGGAAATCCAAGGTTTCTGATGACAGAAGTTCCTTATATAGGCTCAGTAGCGATTTTGCATCATTGATGAAGGGGTGTTCTTCGATCAGTTCCCGAATTTGGTTGAACAACTTATAAAACCGGTACAGGTATTCCATGGAGAGACGATCGTTACTTTCCGATAAGATGTCCTTTAGTTCCATGATGATGGCCAAAGATTGTCTTACAAGGGTTTTGGGGGTCGCATTCCCTTCGAAGAACAATAGGGAAATGTTTGGATCGCCACCGACCGTTGGATTTAATTTATGGGAAGTGATATGGGTCCAATTGTTGCTCTTGATCGCCTCGACAAGAAGAGGGGCCCTATTGTTCCCATCCTTGGACAACAGGGTCTGTACATAGGGATGCGATAAAAATGCCAAAATAGGTTTGTAGAACCATCCCTGTGGATCTTTGTTGATATAAAGGTCTATAAATTGTATGAACAGACCGGCCAAAGGGGTTTTGTCCAGAGGGTATCCCATGGTAATGTTCACATCCGGGAGTTCGGCGGGAATGGAATTTAAAATGGGATTGAGAAGGGTTTCATCCCCAAGTACAACAGCGGTATTTTTTAAAAGGTTCGGGTCTTTATGGTGCAGCTTCCTTAAAAGTTGGCCCACGTATTTGGCTTGGGAGACATTTTTGGGCACCCCAACGACCGAGATGTTCTTTTCATCCAGATAATGGCTGCCCACCCCATTTGGAGGGTTGGTTTTAAGAACTTCCCAAGTTTTGAAATGATTGCGCATGAAAAAACCGGCATCGTGGATCGGATCTTCCAAAAAATAGGTGTCGATGTCCCAAAAGATCTCCCCTGTGGAATCCCGCAAGATGGTTTGGATTATTTTTGTCTCAGCGGTATTCAGGGCATTGAAACCTATAAAAATGTGCACTTTTTGCGGGGAGCTTTCCATATAGGCATCCAACTTTTGGCACGCTTCGCGGTACACCAGCCCCTGATGTCCAATGCCCTTCCCAAGCAAACTTTTGTTGAACAGTTGGTACAGCGGTTCCAAATTATTCCAAAATGACAGGTAATCCTCCATCATTTGGGTCTTTTTGGCCTCCGGTGACCAAACACTTATTTCTTGAATGGCGGAGAGATTGGAAAATAGTTGTCGGGCATCGATAAGATGCCGATCTATTTCATTGAAATCCTGTAGAAGGGTCTGCCCCCATTTCGAAAAGGCAAAGAAACTGTCTTTTTCGCCTTTGGCCTGGGTGGCATAGGTTCGGTAAAGTTCAAAAAGTTGCTCGGTATGGGTGGCATATCCAATACCCGAAATGTGTCCCACGAAGTCCTCGATGCTATAGATTTCAGGTGCGAAGAGCGTTTTTCGGGTCGTTTTGGCCAGGGAATTCCGAACAAAGGTACCCGCCCGTTTGCTCGGGAGCACAAAGACCAGGTTTTCCAAGGAAGGGTATTTCCCGGATATTTCAGCGACAACCTCTTCCAAAAAACTTTGCATGGCCAAAAATAAAAAAAGCCCTGACGTAATCGCCAGGGCTTTCTAAATTATTTAGGGACTTTGAAACTTACTTGATCAAGTTAATTTCAACCCTTCTGTTCTCTCTTCTTCCTTTAGAGGTCTTATTGTCCGCGATGGGTCGGTCTTCACCGTAACCCGTGGCGGTCAATCTGTCAGAACCAATTCCTTCGGCGACCAAGAAATCCCTTACCGCATTGGCACGTGACTCAGAAAGCTTTTGGTTGGTTTTGGCACCACCTGAGCTATCGGTATGGCCTTCAACAGCAAACTTAGCGTTGGGGTATTCGTTCAATATTCTGATGATATCAACGAAAACTGATGTAGACTCTGGTTTCAAGGAAGACTTACCGGTGTCGAACAAGATGGTCTTGGCGTAGTCGTTCAATTGCTTTTGAACTTCTTCGGTAACTTCAGGACAACCATTGTTCGCTACAGTACCGGCAACATCTGGACAGCTATCGTCTTTATCCAAGACACCGTCACCGTCCTTATCTGGCCATGGGCATCCGTTGTTGTCAGCTGGGCCCGCTTCGTTCGGACACTCATCATTTTTATCGGCAACACCATCACCATCGGCATCGGGACAACCGGCAAGGTTGGCCAATCCAGCCTCGTTTGGACACTCATCATCTTTGTCGGCAATGCCATCACCGTCAGCATCAGGACAACCGTTCATTTCTTTCGAACCTGCTTCGTTGGGGCAGCTATCCTTGCTGTCCTCGATTCCATCGCCATCGGCATCAGGGCAACCGTTGAAAGCCTCCAAACCGGCAACTTCCGGACAGGCATCGTCTTTGTCGTAGATGCCATCGCCATCCGTATCGGTTCCTCCGAACTTCACGGCAATACCGGCCATGTGCTGCCAGTGCTTCACACCGTAATCCTCGAAGGCGTGCTTATAGCTGGTTTGAACCGTAAGGCCCACATTTTCAGTGAACCAAAGATTGAAACCAACACCGGCGTTAACCGTACCGGCCCCGATTTCGTCTACCCAGGTATATCCACCGCCCACTTCCAAGAAGGGGTCGATCATGGTATTTTTCAAGAATGCATATTTGATGGTACCGTCCAAGGCATAGTGCGATAGATCATCAACACGGGTATCACCCAATTTGCTTATTTTATTCAAAGAACCTCTAGCACCCACAGAAAAGCCACTCCCCACTGATTTGGAAAGACCAATATAAGAAATGGAAGGAAGGATATTCCAGTGGTCATTTGCATTGAATAGTTGGTTTCCAAAAGAACTTCCATCACCCGTAGGATACGTGTCTATGGCATTTACCCCAAAACTAACCTGCCAAGGGTTATTCTCGTCTTGAGCTTGTATGCTGTTAAAACCCGCAAAGAGCAGGGCAGCAACCAATAATTTGCTAAGATGTTTCATGTTCAAAATTTTAAGTTTAAGTGTTTATTAGCAGCAAATGTAAGTTGTTAATTATTATTAACAAAATTAACTGTTTATTTTTTTTGGTGCATTTCATACGCAAAACCATGCATTTAAACGATATTTAGTTCCTTGCCCACCTCGGTGAATGCACGGATCGCTTTATCCAGATGTTCCCTTTTGTGTGCAGCGGACAACTGCACGCGGATTCGGGCCTTTCCCTTGGGGACTACAGGGTAAAAGAAGCCGATGACATAGATGCCGCGTTCCAGGAGCATATCGGCCATTTTTTGGGAAAGCTTCGCATCGTACAACATCACCGGTACAATGGCGGACTCCCCGTCGACAATGTCAAAACCGGCATCCTTGATTCCCTTTTTAAAATAGGCGGTATTGCTTTGGAGCTGGTCGCGTAACGATGTGTCGTTTTTGAGCATATCGAATACCCTAATGGACGCCCCCACGATGGCCGGGGCAAGGGAGTTGGAGAAAAGGTAGGGTCTTGACCGCTGGCGCAGTATTTCGATAATTTCCTTTTTGCCCGTGGTGTATCCGCCCATGGCACCGCCAAGTGCCTTGCCCAATGTGCCCGTAATGATATCGATCCGACCCATTACCTTTTTTTCCTCCAGGGTGCCCCTTCCGGTCTCCCCTATGAACCCTGTGGCATGGCATTCGTCAATCATTACCATGGCATCGTATTGTTCCGCAAGATCACAGACCTTGTCCAGGGGGGCGAGTAATCCGTCCATAGAAAAAACACCATCGGTTACAATGACCTTAAAGCGCGCGCCATCGGCATTGGCCTGTTTCAATTGCGCTTCAAGGTCGCCCATGTCACCATTGGCATAACGATAGCGCTTGGCCTTGCACAACCGAACTCCATCGATGATGGAGGCGTGGTTGAGCGAATCGGATATGATGGCATCTCCCGGACCCAGTAGGGGTTCGAACACCCCTCCGTTGGCATCAAAGGCGGCGGCGTACAATATGGTGTCCTCGGTACCGTAGAAATCCGCTATTTTTTGCTCCAGTTCCTTATGGATGTCCTGTGTGCCGCAGATGAAGCGCACGGACGACATGCCGAACCCATGGGAATCCAGTGCATCTTTGGCCGCTTGGACCACTTCTGGATGGGAGGACAGGCCCAAATAGTTGTTCGCACAAAAATTGATGACCTCCTCCCCGGTCGAAATTTTAATGGCCGCATCTTGGGGCGAGGTAATGATGCGTTCTTGTTTGTAGAGTCCGTCTGCCTTTATCTGGTCCAACTCCTGCTTTAAATGCTGCTGTATTTTTCCGTACATAGTTTGATTTAAATAAATTCGGGTATGATATTTTCGTCAATATAAACAATGATCTTGTTTTCCACAATAAAGCCCATTTGTTCCAAGGCATCGCCATAGGCGTAGAGCTGTTGGTGGTAGGTGGGGTCCTTCTTTCCGGTCTTATAGTCAAGTATGGTAAGTTGTTTACCGTTGATGACCAAGCGATCCGGCCTTAGGAAATGGCCACTTTCCGTCAGAATGTCCTTCTCGTTCTTGATCAGTTGCCCTTCCTTAAAGTAGCCTGCCAATTTGGGATGCGCTATGATCTGGCCCATCGTGGATCGAATGGCCTCCAGTTCGCCCTGTCCGATGTCCCCGCTCCGGGTCAGCACCTGTAATGCCGGTGCAACATCGTCCTCTGTTTCCACCAAGCTCATGGCATAATGCACCAGGTTTCCCCTGGAGAGCGCCGCTTCCCTCTCCGTTTCCCATAAATTGCCAGAGGAGGTCAGTATGTTAAAACCAGGTCTTTCCTTATAGGTATATTGATAGGGAACAGGTTCCTGCAGGTCGATGGCGGCTTTGTTGGTCACGTCCAATGCCCCAAATGTGTAGGTGCTTTTGACATTGTCCCATAGCCCCTTCTCCTTTAGATAATGGATAAAAAGCCCCGAGTAGTGGTCGATGTTGTGCCCCCCGTTCCGATCGAGCTGTTTTTTGGAGATGACGAAAAGTGCCTTTTCGGCCCTAGTGAGCGCCACATAGAGCACATTGAAGGAATCCAGTTCCATCTTGTTCTCTTCCTCGGAATAGAGTTGATGGGCAAGGGCCCCGTATTGGACCACCTCCTTCTTTTCGTTAATGGGCAGCTCCTCGAATCCGCTGTAGTCTTCTTTTTTGACCGGGAGCCACAGCTTTTTATCCATCCTTTTATAGATATGCCCATCGGCATAGGGAAAAATAACCACGGGGAACTCCAGGCCCTTGGCCTTGTGCACCGTCATGATTTTGAGGGCATCCAGGTTGGCCGGGGCACTTAGGCCCAAGGTCTTTTTTTTCTTGTCCCAATAATCCAAAAATACCTGTGTTCCGGTTCCTTCCCTGTTTTCGACCTCGAGGACAACGTCCATAAAGAAAACGATGAAGGCATCGGTATCATCGGCAAGGTCGAATTGTCTTATGGCCAGCTCCAAACCGTCATAGACCGACTTCAGCCTGAGCATATTGGGGTCAAAACCGTAGCGCTTGGGCAAAAGATCTTCGAGTTTCCCGATATTTTCAGAGATAAACCGGTGCCGTTCCGGGCTACCCTTCGACAGATAGGACAGAATACGGTATACTATGGCCGGGTCCTCGGGTTGGTCCAAGTACCGTAACAGATCAACCAGGAACCGCACTTTTTCGCTGCTGTCCAAGAGCAAGCTTTCCGAGGAAACCACCGGGACACCTTTTTGGGTAAGAAAATCGGCCAGGGCCACCCCTTCCCTGTTGTTTCGCACCAAAATACAGATATCCCTGCGCGCATGCCCCTTGTGCATTACGTCACCAATGATCTGGAGAACGGCCTTCGCATAAAGTTCGTCCACCGTGGTTCCCGCTTCTTCATCGATAAAGGTCAGTTGTACGTAACCGCCCTTTTTGTTGTTCGTCTGTTGATCGTTTCCTTCTTTGAACAGTTGGCGGTACAGCTCGTTGTTGAGAAAGGGACTGGTGGCGGTAAAAAAATCATTGTTGAATTTGATGATCTCTTCACAACTTCGGTAATTTTTGGGAAGGGGCTCGATTTTGGGATCGAAAACAAACGGATTTTCCCGTCTTGAAAGAAGATCGAGAAACTGTTCGGCCCTGCCGCCGCGCCAGCGGTATATGGCCTGTTTGGCATCGCCGACCAGAAAAAGGGAGCCGGTTTTGCCCTGACCGTCCCCACTTTCGAGGGCATTGCCGACAAGAGGGACCAAATTTTCCCATTGCGTGGCGGAGGTGTCCTGGAACTCATCTATAAAATAATGCCGGTATTTTTCACCAAGGCGTTCATAAATAAAGGGAGCGGGCTGATCTTTGATTTCCTTGGAGATAATGGAGTTGAATTCCGAGATGGAAAGCAGGCCCCTTTCTTCCTGTACCTTTTTGAGCTCCAGTTGTATGCTGTTCAATACCATAAGGGGAATGACGTTTCCGTAGGCGTTCCTCAAAAAGGAAACCTTGGAAAAGCGCTCTTTCAACAGCATGAACGATTTTGCGAGATCTTGTTGGAGCCGATCAATAATTGATTTTGTGCCCTCGGGACATGATTTATTGTAAAGGGGCCTGTCTCCAAAATTTTGTTTCCAAGCCTCATTAAAGCTGATTTTTGGATCGGCCAGGGCGATTTTTTGCATGAAGTTCGGAAAGGAGCTCCTGGTAAAATCGGTGAATTCCAACCCGTTCTCCTCCAGAAGCTGCAGCACCCGGGACGCTTCCCGCGCCATTTGCTCCGTTAGGGTCTCGATTTTTTGCAGGAGTGTCGCCTTCAATTCCAAAAAATCGGCTATGGTCTTGTCCTTCAACTTTTCCACGTGCCCGGCGTGGTTCTCGCTAAAAAGCAGCTTGCCCACCTTGTTGAGGTCAATGGCCACGTCCCAACTTTTGTTGTCCTCGATCTTCTCCAGGGCGAAATCGACCAGTACCTTGGTAAGCAGGGGCTCGGTACCCGCTTTGAGGATCAAGCGGGAAACGGCCTCGTCCAACAATAGCTCGTTATCGAGCACCACCTCAAAATTCTGGGGCAGTTTCAGATCTTTGGCAAAGGTGCGGATGAGCCTATGGGTAAACTTGTCAATAGTTGAAATATCGAAAAAGGCATAGTTGTGGAGAATTTCCCTGAGCGTGTTCCCCGCCCTTTCCCGAAGGGTTTCCGTATCGAGCCCCAATTCGTCCTTTACCGCTAGAAACAAGGGGGTGGTGTTTTCGGTCCGCGCAGAGTGGCCAAATTGGTAAAGGCTGTCTAGAATCCGATGCTTCATTTCGCCCACCGCCTTATTGGTAAAGGTGAGGGCAAGGATTTTTCCGAAACTTTTCGGTGAGGAAAGTACAATTTTCAGGTATTCCTTGGTAAGGGTATGTGTCTTCCCGGAACCAGCTGAGGCGTTGTATATTCTAAAAGGACTTTCGACCACTTATTTTTAGGTGCAAAATACGCATTATGGCACAGTTCTTAACAAATAAATGGTGGAATGTGTTTGTTAAAAACGTAATTTTGGAGAACACTATTATTTAACTAAAAAACACGTGAATTATGGCTTTTGAATTACCTAATTTGTCCTATGCCTATGATGCATTGGAACCACATATCGATGCAAGGACCATGGAGATACACCATACCAAGCACCACAACGGGTACACGACCAAATTGAACGGCGCAGTCGAAGGTACCGATTTGGCAGGGAAATCAATAGAAACTATTTTAACAGATCTCGACATGTCGAACGGCGCCGTCAGAAATAACGGTGGCGGTTTTTACAACCATGCGCTTTTCTGGGAAGTAATGTCGCCCAATGGTGGCGGACAGCCCTCGGGCGCATTGGCCGATGCCATCAATGCGGCCTACGGTTCTTTCGAAGCGTTCAAGGAAAAGTTCAGTGGGGCAGCTGGGTCCAGGTTTGGGTCTGGTTGGGCATGGCTTTGCGTTCATAAGGGCGGCACGGTGGAGGTCTGCTCCACTCCTAACCAGGACAATCCGTTAATGCCTGGAACGGGATGTGGTGGATTTCCAATACTGGGACTGGATGTTTGGGAACATGCCTATTATTTGAACTACCAGAACAGGAGACCGGATTACGTGAACGCGTTTTTCAACGTAATCAATTGGGACAAGGTTTCGGACCTTTATGAGGCGAATAAATAAAGACAGGCTTCCCCAAGGATAAATATAAGGAACCATCTTGTTTTGACAGGATGGTTTTTTTGTGGCCGCACTTTCTTGGCCCAAAACCAATGCACAAAGGAAACGCCCCCATGGCGCTAAGGCCAAGAATCGGGGCCGTAAGGAATGGACCACGGAACAATCTGGTTATCTGATAGTTCGCTATCTTTTTGGAAATAGAAAAGGGCGGAGAAGTCTCCACCCTTTTCGTCCCAAATCTTACCATAAACTTAACCTACTTATGCTATGGCACTACTAAATTACTGGTATTGTGGGAAATAAAAAAGGAATTTTAAGAAATTTTAAGTGTTTTCCCCCAAAAAAAACATAGGGAAAAAATCTGAAAAGTGGGGTTAACCTTGTTAATTGCTAGCGGTCCGATAATAAAAAAGGCGGAGCATTGCTCCACCTTTTTTCCCCAAATCTTACCATGAACTTAACCTACTTATGCTATGGTCCTCCAAAAATAAGCATGGGAAGGCCCCTAAAAAAAGGTTTTAGATGAATACCCATATATATGGTTGAAATGCGCGATGGAACATATTGTCCTATAAATAGGAAAGAAAATAAATACGGGAATATGCGAAATTGAGTTTTCCATTGTGGTACGGAGCGCGGATCGTAAGGTATCGCCAAGCCTGTTTCAGGATTCGAGACCAATCTGGGTTTTGGCAGCATACGGAAATAAAAAAGGCGGAGCAATGCTCCACCTTTTTTCCCCAAATCTTACCATGAACTTAACCTACTTATGCTATGGTCCTCCAAAAGTATGGCGATGGCCCAGCTTGAAAAAACATCTTTGTTGAACTTCCCGATTAATGGGTTAAAGTGTATGGTTTAGGAAGTTTTGGGTTCGGGGAAAGCGAAGTGTGGCAGATTTTTTCGCATTTATCCATTTGGTCCTGCCCTAAAATAAAAAAGGTGGAGAAGTCTCCACCTTTTTTGCCCCAAATCTTACCATGAACTTAACCTACTTATGCTATGGCAGGTCTAAAATAGGTGGGCTGGGTTCCTCTGCGACCAAAAAGCCGACAAAAGCCCGAAATTATCGATGAAATGCACAAATTTGTGCGTTTCATCGATAATTTAATCAATAGGCCCTTTGGTTTTTCCCCTCGTAGAAATTAATGAACGCCCTGTTCACGACCCGGTTTCCACCAGGGGTAGGGTAATTTCCCGTAAAGTACCAATCCCCCAAATTTTTGGGACAGGCCTGGTGCAGGTTTTCGATGGTCTGATAAATAATCTGGACTTCGGCCCTTATGCCCTCCGGACTGAGCAGCTCACCAATTTTCTGCGAGATCTCTTCGGCGGTAAAGGGTGCGTAGAACCCTTTTACGAAGTTGACGACTTCTCTGTCCCTGGTATGCACCTGCTCGAGACATTTGTCATAAATCTCCTTTACGGTGTGGAGGGTGTCCCGATCCTCATGGAGTGCCAATGCCGCCCGAAAGGCTATGAAGTCTTCCAGCTTGGCCATGTCTATTCCGTAGCAGTCTGGATACCGTATTTGGGGAGCGGACGATACCACAATTATTTTTTTGGGCGATAATCTGTCCAGAATCCGGAGGATGCTCTTTTTCAAAGTCGTACCCCTCACGATACTGTCGTCTATGATGACAAGGTTATCGCCTTTGTCGACAGATCCATAGGAAATGTCGTAAACATGGGCGACCAAATCGTCCCTGCTGCTGTCTTGCGTAATAAAGGTGCGTAGTTTGGCATCCTTTATGGCCACTTTTTCGATACGCGGACGAACCTCTAGGATTTCATGGAGCTGCTCACTCGTAATTTTGGGCCCCAAGGCCAAGATCTGCTCCTCTTTCTTTTTATTGAGATAGTTCTGGGCCTCCTTCACCATCCCAAAAAAAGAGGTTTCAGCAGTGTTCGGGATATAGGAGAAAACGGTTTTTTTGATATTCCCGTCAATGGCCGACAGTATTTTTGGAAAAATGAGCTTGCCCAGTTCCTTGCGTTCCTGATAGATTTCCTTATCGCTTCCCCGGGAAAAATAAATGCGTTCAAAGGAGCAAGCCTTACGTTCCCTAGGTTCCAGGATCTCCTTTATGGCCGCCTCTCCGTTCTTCTTAATGATAATGGCATGCCCGGGATCTAGTTCCTGTATCTTTTCATAACCGACGTTAAAAACGGTCTGGATGGCCGGACGTTCCGATGCCACTACCACGACCTCGTCGTCCTTATAGTAATAGGTGGGCCGTATTCCGGATGGGTCGCGAAGTACAAAAGCATCCCCATGGCCCAATAGTCCAGCCATGGCATAACCACCGTCCCAGTTCTTGGCCGCCCTTCTTAGAATTTTGTGCACCTTCAATCGTTCGGCTATCAAGGGAGACGCCTGCATCTTGGTGTGCCCTTCTTTTTTGATCTGCTTATAGAGTTTGGCCACTTCATCATCCAAGAAGTGACCGATTTTTTCCATTACCGTGACCGTATCCGCCATCTCTTTCGGGTGTTGCCCCAATTGTACAAGATTGTCGAAAAGTTCGTGGACATTGGTCATATTAAAATTTCCGGCGACGATCAGGTTTCGGTGCATCCAGTTGTTCTGCCTTAAAAAAGGGTGCACGCTTTCAATGCTGTTCTTACCAAAGGTTCCATAGCGAACATGGCCCAGGAGCACCTCCCCTATATAAGGGATGTTCTTTTTCTGCAAAGCGACGTCCTCCGCATATTCCGGATGCTCCACAATGGCCGAATTGATCCTACGGTTGATCTGTGCAAAAATATCCTGTATGGGTTTTTGATCTACCGAGCGTACCCTGCTCATGTATCGCTCGCCGGCCTCCATGTCCAATTTAATGCTGGCGAAACCTGCGCCGTCCTGACCCCGGTTATGTTGTTTTTCCATCATGAGGTACATTTTGTTTACCCCATAGAATGCCGTACCGTACTTTTTTTTGTAGTACTCCAAAGGTTTTAACAATCGGATCACGGAAATACCGCACTCGTGTTTGATCGCGTCGCTCATTTACTTTATCAAATTAAAAAAGCCCCGATGGTCCGGGGCGTGTTTATTGTATCTCAATGTCAAATTGGGTAAGGGCCTTAAATTGATGGAGCCTTTTGCCCACTTCCCCGTTGTTCAAGTGCTGTATCCGTTCCGTTCCGAAGCGCTCCACACAGAACGAGGCCAGATTGGACCCATGGATTACCGCCCTTTTCATATTGTTGAATGAAATGTTGTCCGTTGCGGTCAAGTACCCGGCAAAGCCGCCCGCAAAGGTGTCGCCGGCACCAGTGGGATCAAAGACCTCCTCCAAGGGAAGTGCCGGTGCAAAGAAAACATGTTCTTTGTGAAACAACAGCGCGCCGTGCTCGCCCTTTTTGATGACCACGTATTTAGGTCCCATTTTCTGTATTTCCGCTGCGGCCCTTACCAGGGAATATTCGTTCGTCAATTGCCTGGCCTCCTCGTCGTTGATCGTGAGTACATCGATGCGCTTGATCACGGCCGTTAGTTCCTCCAGGGTATGGTCCATCCAAAAATTCATGGTGTCCAAAACGATCAACTTGGGCCGTTCGGCCATTTGATCGATGACGCTCATTTGGATGTTCGGGTGAAGGTTGCCGAGCATCACCACATCGGCATCCTTGAAATTACCTGGTACGATCGGATTGAAATCGGCCAGTGTGTTGAGCTCGGTGACCAGGGTATCCCTGGAATTCAGATCGTTGTGGTACTTCCCCTTCCAAAAGAAGGTTTTTCCGCCCTTTACGATCTCCAGTCCGGACAGGTCGATGCCCTTGTTGGAAAGGACGTCCAGATAGGCCTTGGGCATATCGTCCCCCACCACCGATACAATGGCAGAATCCACATCGAATTGGGATGCGGCAAGGCCAATAAAGGTAGCGGCGCCACCCAAGATCCTGTCCGTCTTTCCGAAAGGCGTTTCAATGGCATCAAAGGCAACCGTGCCAACAATCAAAAGTTTCCCCATTCATTCTAAAATTTGGTGCAAATATACAGTTTTGGATTTCCAATTGCGAAGGGCACTGCCTCAAATTGTAAAATTCGTCCATGACCGTGGTTTTACCCCCAAAGACCTGTGCGATTTACTATTTTCTTCCAAAATCCGCAGGGATTTCCCCCCAGGCCCTGGTCTCCCATTTAACAATAGGAGTGTTGTGCGGATGGGTCTTGAGCCAATGGAGGGCCCTTCGGACCAAGTCGAAAAGCGCTTTGTTCTTTTTTGTTTCCGGCAGTTTGGTATTGCATGTCTTTTTCCTTACCCAGCTCATGGCGGTTCTGGAATCGGTATAGATAATACGGTCGCTATTGCGTTCCTTTAAATAGGCCAGCCCGTGGACAATGGCCAAAAACTCACCGATATTGTTGGTGCCTTGGGCAAAGGGCCCCTGCTTGAAAAGGGTTTTGCCGGTTTTGGTATCCACGCCCCGGTACTCCATTGTGCCCGGATTTCCACTGGAGGCCGCATCCACTGATATGGAATGGTAGCTCGGGGTCCCTATTTTGAGCAGCTGTTCTTGTGAAAGTGAGGGGGGTCCCTTTTGCTTCCCCCGGTACTCCCCGTAATTGCCATTGTACGCTTTTTTGGCCATTTCAAAGGTGGGGAACGATTTGTACTGCGCCCCTTTGTACCCTTTTATGGCAGCTTGGCAATCCTCCCAGCTGGTATAGATCCCGGGGCGTTTGCCCTTCCAAACGGTATAGAATTTTTCTTTTTTGGCCATTATTGCCGTGCTAACAATTGCTCAATTACCTTGGGGAAATGTTCATACTCCAACTGGTGCACCTTTTGGGCTATGCTCGCCACGCTGTCCTCCGGTGACAGGGCGGTTTTCGCTTGGTGGATGATGGCCCCCTCGTCATAATTTTCGTTTACAAAATGTATGCTGATGCCGGTTTCTTTTTCGCAGTTCTGTTTTACGGCTCGATGGACATGGCTCCCGTACATGCCCTTGCCTCCATATTTGGGCAAAAGTGCCGGGTGGATGTTGATGATTTTATCCGGAAAATTCCGGATCAACCGTTGCGGGACCTTCAACAAAAAGCCTGCGAGCACAATAAGGTCCGGATCAAGGCCCTTAAGAACCTCCAATACGCAATCGGTTTGGGAAAAGGCTGTTTTGTTGAAATATAAGGCGCTAATATTGAGCGTATCGCACCTTTCCAAAACCTTGGCATCCCTTTTGTTGGTAAGCACAGCGGCAATGGTGACGTTTGGTCTATCGCGAAAGTACCGTACAATGTTCTCAACATTTGAGCCTGAACCTGAGGCAAATAGTACAACGCGTTTTGTGGGAAAGGCGACCATTATTTCAGAATAATAATTTCTTGCACGAAAGTACTACTCCTGTCTTTAAATTTCTTAAATTACAATACATTTTAACGACAAATAGTGTTATTAAACCAAAGTTTTTTATTTTTGCCAACAATTTAAATTTTTAAAACCAAAATAATTATGTCAGACATTGCATCAAGAGTAAAAGCTATCATTGTTGATAAATTGGGTGTTGATGAGAACGAAGTGGTATCAGAAGCTAGCTTTACTAACGACCTAGGGGCAGATTCATTGGATACTGTTGAATTGATTATGGAATTCGAGAAGGAATTCGATATTCAAATCCCTGATGATCAAGCTGAAAACATCGCAACGGTTGGCCAAGCCATTAGTTATATAGAAGAAGCGAAATAATTTTCATGTTTTCTTGAACAAGTTTCAAAATTATCCATGCGGTAACCGTGCCGCATGGATAATTTTTTTTAATTTCACTTTACTTATTATCCCCGGAAATTTGGCGCTTTGAAGCCAGCTTGACAAGTGGGGATATTAAAAACACAGTTCAATGCAATTAAAACGAGTCGTGGTTACCGGATTGGGTGCCCTAACACCCATAGGTAATAATATTGAGGAGTATTGGGATGGATTGAAAAATGGCAAAAGCGGTTCTGCGCCAGTAACCTATTATGATACCGAAAAATTCAAGGTCAAGTTTGCATGCGAACTGAAGAACTTCAAAGCGGAAGACTTTTTTGACCGGAAGGAGGCCCGAAAGCTGGACCGTTTCGCACAGTACGCATTGGTGTCTTCCGACGAAGCCATAGGAGATTCCGGCCTGGACCTCGATCAGCTGGACAAATTTCGAGTGGGCGTGATTTGGGGTGCCGGCATAGGCGGGCTGGAGACTTTTCAGAACGAGGTAATGAATTTTGCAGAAGGGGATGGCACTCCGCGTTTCAATCCTTTCTTCATCCCCAAAATGATAGCGGATATCGCCCCGGGCCATATTTCGATCAAACATGGGTTCATGGGCCCCAACTACACAACGGTTTCGGCATGCGCCTCATCTGCCAATGCTTTGATCGATGCCATGAACTATATTCGACTGGGTTATTGCGACGTCGTGGTAACGGGCGGAAGTGAAGCCGCGGTCACCATTGCCGGGATGGGAGGCTTTGGTGCCATGCATGCCCTGAGTACCCGAAACGACAGCCCGGAAACCGCATCACGACCCTTTGATGCCACTAGGGACGGATTCGTCCTGGGCGAAGGGGCCGGAGCCCTGATATTGGAAGAATATGAACATGCCAAGGCCAGGGGGGCAAAAATATATGCCGAAGTGGCCGGAGGGGGACTCTCCAGTGATGCCTACCACATGACCGCCCCGCATCCCGATGGAATTGGGGTGGTGCAGGTGATGAAGAACTGTTTGAACGATGCCGGCCTAAAACCGGAAGATGTGGATGCGATCAATACGCACGGTACGTCGACCCCCTTGGGCGATGTGGCCGAACTAAAGGCCATCACCGAAGTTTTTGGCGAGCACGCCCCGAACATCAATATCAATTCCACCAAATCGATGACCGGACATTTACTGGGCGCTGCCGGCGCCATTGAGGCCATAGCCTCCATACTGGCCATGCAGCACGGAACGGTACCGCCGACCATAAACCACACCACCGTGGACGAAAACATCGATTCGAGATTGAATTTGACCCTGAACAAGGCCCAAAAAAGGGAAGTGAACGTTGCCCTAAGCAATACCTTCGGATTTGGCGGGCACAATGCCTGTGTCGTATTCAAAAAAATCAGTTAAAAAGTAAAATGGGTTTCCCTAACAATATATTCAATTCCCATTCCAAGGAGGATGGGGATTTTTTTTTAGGGATAAAGCGCATCCTCGGGTTCAAACCGAGGGCACTGGGGATTTACAAAAAGGCCTTCATGCACCGATCGGCCAATAAAAGGGACGAAGAGGGCAATCCCATTAACTATGAGCGGTTGGAGTTTTTGGGAGACGCTATGCTGGGAACGATTATTTCGCACTATTTGTACAAAGAAGTACCCGCCGGGGATGAAGGCTACCTGACCAAGATGCGTTCCAAGATCGTGAGTAGGGAGCACCTGAACGAGTTGGGAAAAGACCTTAACCTCATTCAGTTTGTAAAGAGCCGTATCCCCAAATCGCATTTTGGGGACAATATACACGGCAATGTTTTCGAGGCCTTGGTAGGGGCCATTTACTTGGACAGGGGATACGTGTACTGTGAAAGGTTCATCAGCCACAGGGTCATCGAACCCTATGTAGATATTGAACAATTGGAAGGCAAGGTGATCAGTTACAAAAGCCTGGTGATAGAATGGTGCCAAAAACAGAAAAAGAACTTTAATTACGATGTATACGATGATACGGGAAATGATGAACTAAAGCATTTCGCGGTAAAATTGACCATTGCGGGCCATGTAATTGCCAAAGCAAGGGCCACCTCAAAGAAAAAGGCCGAGGAAAGGGCCTCCAAAAGGGCCTATTTCGCATTGCAGAACCAAATGGACAAATCCTGATTCCACATAAGGGCAGCGCAAACGTTATCGTTCCAACAAAAATAGCTTTACATCTTCTTTGCCTGTGTAGGTTTCGTTATTAACCCTATATTTACGTTTTTTGTTCAAATATGACGGCAGTACACAAGATAACGGGTGATTTTTATGAAGACCCTTATGATTTGGTCGCATTGCACAGTAGTTTGGAAGACTACGAACTGGTGTATTCCATCAACCTCTTCCTGAAGTCAAAATTCAAAAGGTGCCAGGACGATTTGGAGCTGTCACCAAAGATTTCCTTTCCCGTTTTTGATTGGAAAGATGAAATTAACGATAGGAACTGGTCCTTGGTGACCAACAGTAGCCTTCGGGCGGTGGCGGAGGATTCCCAGAGGGTCGGCCTGTTTCAGGGAGAACCATCTTTTACCACCCATTATTTGGTGCCCGAGCACCGGGAGGTCGATTATTTTCTAAAAGTGGTGCAGGACGACCTGAACGTTGAGGAGGACATCGTGGCCCCCCTCCTTGCCATTCCCAAAATAATAACGGCCTACACGGTTGAAACCAACCATTTAAAATCAAAGAACAACTTAATATTTTTATAATGCCAATCAGGAAAAAGACAAAAATTGTGGCGACCCTTGGGCCGGCCACAAGCAAGAAGGAAGTGCTAAGGGAGATGATTGAGGCCGGGGTGAATGTCTTTAGGATCAACTTCTCACATGCCGATTATGAAGATGTTACCGAGCGCATTGGGATGATTCGGGAGTTGAACGAGGAGATGAACACCAATACGGCCATCCTTGCCGATCTTCAGGGGCCAAAATTAAGGGTGGGCGTTATGGCCGGTGAAATAGTGGTTTCCCCGGGTGACGAACTCGATTTTGTGACAGGGACGCCTTTTGAAGGAACGGCGGAGCGGGTATATATGAACTATACCTCCTTTCCCAAAGATGTCAAGCCCGGTGAACGGATCTTGCTCGATGACGGTAAATTGATGTTCGAGGTACTCTCCACCAACGGGAAGGACCAGGTAAGGGCCAAGGTCATTCAGGGAGGCCCCCTGAAATCCAAAAAAGGGGTCAACCTTCCCAATACCAATATTTCGCTTCCCGCCTTGACCGAAAAAGACGTAAAGGACGCCATTTTTGCCATCTCCAAGCAAGTAGATTGGATCGCACTGTCCTTTGTCCGCTTCAGTCAAGATCTGATCGATCTACAGAATTTGATCAAGGAACATACAGAACAAAAGATCCCGATCATTGCAAAGATCGAAAAACCCGAAGCGGTCGAGAATATAGACAAGATCGTATCCTATTGTGATGGATTGATGGTCGCCCGGGGAGACCTTGGTGTGGAAGTGCCCGCCCAAGAGGTTCCCCTGATACAAAAACAATTGGTGCTAAGGGCCAAAAAAGCAAGGATCCCCGTTATCATTGCCACCCAGATGATGGAGACCATGATCACCAGCCTCACCCCAACGCGGGCTGAGGTGAACGACGTGGCGAACTCCGTCATGGACGGGGCCGATGCGGTAATGCTGTCCGGGGAGACCTCTGTAGGAAACTATCCTGTTGAGGTCATTGCCAAAATGACCAGCATACTCAAAAGTGTGGAAGGCTCGGAACTGATCAACGTACCACACGATCCGCCGCATATCCGCACCAAAAGATACATTACCAAATCGGTCTGCTATCACGCTGCCATAATGGCGAATGAAATCAAGGCGAAGGCCATATCGACCCTGACCAATAGTGGTTATACCGCTTTCCAAATCTCGGCCTGGAGGCCCGATGCCTATATTCTGGTCTTCACCTCCAACAAGCGCATCCTGACACAGTTGAGCCTTCTTTGGGGGGTAAACGCGTTTTACTATGATCGGTACGTCTCTACCGACGAAACCATTGAAGATGTGAACAAAATGGCCTGTCAAAAGGGCTTTTTGGATGTGGGGGACATGCTGATCAGCCTGGCGGCCATGCCGATCAAGGACAAGGGAATGGTCAATACCCTTCGGGTTACGGAGATAGAGACCTGCAACTTTTGATCTTGTTGCGGTCCCTGGATAAAAAAAGCCCCAATTCAACAGGGAATTGGAGCTTTTTCCATTACAATGGACAAAACACTTAAGCTACTTCCTTTTCATAGGCGATAAAATGTACGACCTCTCCGGATTCGTTGAAGAGGGGCTCTGCTTTGATCCGGCAATTATAGGTGCTTCCGTCTTTCCTATAATTGAGAATAACGGCCTCAAAGGGCGATTTACGCTGTATGGCACTGGATATTTGTTTTCTGGTATTTTTGCTGGTCGCTTCTCCTTGAAACATTTTAGGTGTTCTTCCGATGACTTCCTGTGGCGTATAACCGTTCATATCGGTCATATTGTACGAGGCATGCACGATCCTCAACTGGGCGTCGGTAACTATGATTACCTGTTCTTCATGGAGCAGGGCTTTGTTCAATTCCAGCTTGGCCGTCCACTTATGTGCACTGGCGAGCTGCAACACCATGGAAATATCCTTGCTTCCCAAGCAGCATTTGTCAAAGAAATGGCCCGAGATGTCCCAGGAGGAAATAGGAAGGCTTTTTATACGTTGCGAGGAATAAAACCGTTGTGCACCAAGGTCGTACTGTTCTAATTCGTCCATCCGGAGTTTTCAATTAAAGATTCGGGACACTTTTATGGAAGGGCGTCCCGCCCAAATCTGAGCGGACCATTCCCTTCGGGGGACCGCCATAATTTCCTTTCAATACTACTAAAAGAATGAACCGGTTAAAAATTAATGGGAATGATTAACAGTTTTGTTTAATATTTCCGCAAAATTATTTCCATATCGAACGGTAAGCCTGAACAAAAAAAGGAGACAAATGTGGGGGAAACCGAATATCCGATAATACCCATGGTATGAAATTAGAATTCTACAACCCCAAATTGGGTTCCATTTTAGGCCTTACGGACGACATTGCCGCAGAATGGGAGCATTTTTCCACCACGGCGGGGACGATCAAGATCGTATGGAACCGAAATACGGAATCTGTAAAATTCAGCGTGGATGACTATACCGTGACGCTGCTTCCCAACCAATTGGTGACCTTGACCTATCTGCAGCGGATTTCCTTTGGACAGGCCGGGCTTCCCCTTACGGCATTTACGTTCAACCGCGAATTCTACTGCATCTCAGATCACGATGAGGAGATTTCTTGCAATGGCATACTTTTCTTTGGAACCCAGGACCTGCCCATTATCTCGATACCCGAAGATCAGGAACGCAAGTTCCATTCGTTGTACGATGTCTTTGTTGACGAGTTTACCACACCCGACAAAATACAGGGCGATATGCTTCAAATGCTGCTGAAGCGATTGATCATTATCTGTACAAGATTGGCGAAAGAGCAACTTATTGTAAAAAAACTCGACAATGAGCAGATTGATATCATCCGAAAATTCAATGTGCTGGTCGATACGCACTTCAAAACCAAGCGCAAGGTCAGTGACTATGCCGACCTGCTCTTTAAATCGCCCAAAACACTGTCCAATCTTTTTGCCATTTACAACCAAAAGTCCCCCCAACAAATTATTTTGGAGCGTTTGGCCCTGGAGGCAAAACGACTGATCAATTTCACCGAGAAGCAAAATCAGGAGATCGCCTATGAACTTGGATTTAACGACCCGGCCCATTTTAGCCGCTTCTTCAAAAAAATGACCGATCATTCCCCTTCCGAGTACCGAGAAATGGCCACTTTTTCTGACTAAAGGGAAATATGTGCAAGCCCTCGGGCAATTGCTCCTAACACCCGCACAGTTTTGTACCGCATCTTTGCCCTGTAATTAAAAACAAAGCGAGATGAATACAAGACATAAATCTATTTTCAACCTCATAGAGATTTTTCGCCGGGCACGGAAACCTGTCGAGAAAAGTACAGCTTCCGCAACCCATTGCGAGCAAAAATACCATCATGATTTTTACTGTGATGCGGAAAAACCATACATACGGATCACATAATATTTAATAGTTAACCAGTCCTTCTCGGGAAGGCAGGGATTTTCGAATCAATGCCGTCCGGGGAACGACGCAAACAAATGTAATAATGAGCAATTTCAATGTACCCAAAAGAGAAGAAGTAAGTGCCGGCAATCAGGCAATTTTTGACAACTTGGAAAAAGCAGTGGGCTTTGTACCCAATCTTTATGCCACCTATGCCCATTCGGAGCATGCCCTGGGGAATTATTTGGCCCTTTCCAATGCAAATACATCGCTAAAAGCCAAGGAAAAAGAAGCGGTAAACCTTGCAGTGAGCGAGGTAAACAATTGTATATACTGTCTATCGGCCCATACGGCCATTGGAAAAATGAACGGGTTTACCGATGGGCAGATCATAGAACTCCGGGAAGGGAGAGCCTCCTTCGATACCAAATTGGACGCATTGGCACGTTTGGCCAAGAACATTACCGAGAATCGTGGAGCCACCGATCAGTCCGTGCTCGAAAATTTCTTCAAGGCGGGATGGACAAAGGAGAATTTGATCGATACGATCGTGCTGGTAGGGGACAAGACCATTTCCAATTATTTGCACAGGACCACGAAGGTTCCCGTGGATTTTCCCGTGGCACAACCTCTGGATGCCGTGGAAGCATAGTTTTTCAAACACCGAATTAAATCATTTAATAACAAAGGATTCCCGCGCTTGCGGGAACATTAAAAAAAATAAAAGATGAAACAAGTAATCACACTGGCCGTATTGGTATTTGTAAGCGCATTTTCCGTAAATGCCCAAGACAAAATGACGAAAGAGGTCCCGAAGACCATTGCTCTGGAACAAACACCGGGGGAGTTTACCCAAAAAAACCTTACCGTTCTAACGGGGACCTATGTGTTCGAGGTGTCCAACAACGGAGTGGGCCACGATGTGGGCTTTGTTTTGGTGAAAAAGGGGAAGGACATCAGTAAGCCCGAAAACCATATTCAAACAGCCTATGTCACAAAGGTGGTAAAAACAGGGAAAAAACAAATTTCCAAGCCCACTAAATTGGAGCAAGGGGAGTATGTCTATTTCTGCCCGATGAACCCTACGGCAACGGACAATACCCTTACCGTAAGATAAGAAATGTTGTTGCGGTAGTACAAAGCGAAACAGTGGTACAAAAAAGGAGCCCTTAGTTGAGGCTCCTTTTTTTTGTTGGTTTGTGGGATACTATTTGTTTTCCGACACAACCAGTTCGGTCTTCGATTCTTGCTCGTTCAGTTCCTTTTCCAGGTCTTCCGCGGCGTCTTCCAAGGCTGACTTCACGCAAGAAACTGCGGTCATTGATACGAATAACACTAAAAATAACTTGGTTACTGATGATTTCATGGTTAAAGATTTGGGTTATTAAAATAGGTTAGGGTAAAAACCTGAAAAAGAGCGTATTATTGCAAAAGAAGTACCTTATTCGACAAGATGCACTAGAAATCAAATTGCAGTTGCACCGAAACCGCTTCTTCCTTGGTCCCGGCCGTTTCCTTCTTTTCAGTATTCAGATTGGCCAGGGAAATGCCCAATAGACGGACAGAATTTTGCATGGCTTCCTGGTACAGCAGTTCTTTGGCCGTTTCCAGGATAAGGGCTTTGTCAGCTACGAAATACGGGAGGGTCCTGCTTCTGGTATGAAGGGTAAAATCGCTGTATTTTATTTTCAGGGTAATGGTTTTTCCTGCAATATCCGATTTCTTCAGCCGCCGTTCCAATTCTTCGGCTATCTGCTCCAAACGCTCCAGCATGAAGATCTCACTGCTCAGGTTTTCGCTGAATGTACGCTCCGCGCCCACCGATTTTGGAATGCGATGCGGTTTTACCGAACTGTTGTGGACCCCCCGGACCACATGGTAATAATAGCTTCCGCTTTTCCCGAAGTTCGACTCCAGGAATTCCAGTGTTTTTTGCTTCAGGTCCTTGCCCGTAAAAATACCCAATTTGTACATTTTTTCGGCAGTGACCTTGCCTACGCCATAGAATTTTCGAATCTCCAGAGCTTCCAAAAAAGGGATTACTTCCTCGGGATTTACCGTTTTTTGTCCGTTGGGCTTGTTGTAATCACTGGCAACCTTTGCAATGAATTTATTGATGGAGATGCCGGCCGAAGCGGTAAGCCCCACTTCATCCAAAATGCGTTGCCTGATCTCCCTGGCGATCAAGGTGGCCGAGGGATTGCCTTTTTTGTTGACCGTCACGTCCAGATAGGCCTCATCGAGGGACAAGGGTTCCACAAGCTCCGTATACTCAAAGAAAATGGCCTTGATCTTTTTGGAGATTTCCGAATATCGGGCATAACGGGGCTTAATAAAAATAATATGTGGGCAGTTCTTTTTGGCCAAATACCCGCTCATGGCACTGCGCACCCCATATTTTCGGGCCTCATAATTGGCAGCTGAGACCACCCCCCTTTTTTCACTGCCTCCGACGGCTACGGGCTTTCCCTTCAACCCAGGGTTGTCGAGCTCCTCTACCGAAGCGTAAAAGGCGTCCATATCCACATGGATGATTTTTCGTAAGGGGATCGCATTGGGCATACACAAATTTAAGGCTTATCTTAGTTTGATGGATTTTTTTGCATTTGGCTCATGGTGGAAATAGAACGAAAGTTTCGGGTAAGGTCCTTGGCATATAGGGAAGTCGCGGTATCGATGCAGCGAATCGTACAGGGTTTTCTGAACACGGATCCGGAACGTACGGTAAGGGTGCGGATAAAGGAAGGGAACGGCTATTTGACCATTAAGGGAAAGTCCAGTGAAAATGGTACCACCCGCTACGAGTGGGAGCGAGAAATACCTTTGAAGGATGCAAAAAAATTAATGGAAATCTGTGAATCGGGCAGCATAGAAAAGATCAGATATGCGGTTCCCTTCGGGGGCCATGTTTTTGAAATCGACGAGTTTCAGGGAAAGAACGCCGGCCTGATCGTTGCAGAGGTGGAGCTTCAACATGAAGGGCAGGCCATAGAAAGACCCGAATGGCTCGGGGAAGAAGTTACGGGCGACAGCAGGTATTACAATTCCCAACTCAATAAACAACCCTATAAAACCTGGAAAATATGAAAATGTATCCCTATTTTTTGATTTTTGTGATGCTGCTTTGCTGTAAGCAGGAACCCAGGCCCGAAACTTCTGTTTCTCCGGTCGCGGCAGCAGCGGGAAAATCGGCAAAACAACTGAAGGAAGAGCTTACCTCCAAAGGGTTCCAGATCTTTGATTATGTAGATGGGAAAACCAAGGATACCATATTGATGCAACAGTATTTTATCGCCTTTCTAAAAAATGGCCCGGACCGTTCGCAGACCAAGAAGGAGATCGATAGCCTGCAGGCCCTGCACTTGGCCCATTTGGGCAGGATGTATGAAGAAGGCTATGCCGACATTTCCGGTCCTTTTGGTGATGATGGCGCTATTCGGGGGATTACCATATACAATACGCCCACCCAAGAATTTGCGGATAGTCTGGCCAACATGGACCCTATGGTAAAAGCGGGGAGGTTGATCATCGAAATGCACCCGTGGTGGGCGGCAAAAGGCTTTCCCCTGCGATGATGGGAGGGTCATTCGGCCAGAACGCCTTCCTTATCGATAATGGGAATATGCCTTAACGCTGCCTCATTTACGGTATGCTTTTCAAACAGAAAGCGCTTTTCGTACAGTTTTCCGTCGGCATAAAAGGTCACAAAGAATTCGTTGGTCAGGGCAAGGACATCGTCTTGGAGCAGTTCTATTTTCTCGAAAGATTTGGCCCCTACCGCTCCGATGCCATGGCGCATTGTCGAGGTTTTTCGATTGCCGTCGAAGCCAACGGAAACCACCAGCACCATATCGATCTGGGAACTTCGGTCGTTGATGACGTAGGCGTTCCAGTCTTTGGACAGGAACTCGTCGTTCCATTCCCGAATCGCCGCGACATACACGTCTTTGGCAATGGGTATTTCGATATCCTTTTTCACGCAGCTGATTTAGAGGGCGCTCCTAAACTGCTCCAAAAATCGGATATCATTTTCGCTGAGCAACCGAATATCGGAGATTTGGTGGAGTAAGAGTGCAATTCGATCGATACCCATTCCAAAGGCAAAACCGGAATATTCTTTGGAATCGATACCGCAGTTGTCCAATACATTGGGATCTACCATACCACAGCCCATGATTTCGAGCCAGCCCGTTCCCTTGGTCATGCGGTAGTCGGTCTCTGTTTCCAGGCCCCAATACACATCGACCTCCGCACTGGGTTCCGTGAACGGAAAATAAGACGGCCGCAGCCTGATCTTTGACTTCCCAAAAAGTTCGGTGGTAAAAAACTGTAGCGTCTGCTTTAAGTCGGCGAACGAGACATCCCTATCAATATATAGACCTTCTACCTGATGGAAAAAACAATGCGAACGTGCCGAGATGGCCTCGTTCCGGTATACCCTTCCCGGAGAGATGGTCCGGATGGGCGGCTTGTTGTCCTCCATATAGCGCACCTGTACCGATGAGGTATGGGTACGAAGTAGGATGTCGGGGTCGGTCTGCACGAAAAAAGTATCCTGCATGTCGCGCGCCGGATGGTATTCCGGCAAGTTCAAAGCGGTAAAATTGTGCCAATCGTCCTCGATTTCGGGACCTTCCGACACATTGAAGCCGATTCTTGAAAAAATCTCGATGATCTGGTTCTTCACGACCGATATGGGATGCCTTGCACCCAGTTCGATCGGTGTTCCCGGTCGGGTCAGGTCGCCGTATATGTTCTTTTCGCCAAGGTCGCTTTCCAACTCCGCTTTGAGACTATTGACTTTGTCGGTTGCGGCCTTTTGAAGGGTGTTCACAATCTGGCCAAACTCTTTTTTCTGGTCGCTCGCCACATTTTTGAACTCCGCAAAAAATTCTTTGAGAAGTCCCTTTTTGCCCAAATATTTGATTCGGAAGTCTTCCACCGCCTCCCGGGAGTCGGCGGTGAATTGCTCCACTTCGGCAATATGTTCCTTTATCTTGTCGATCATGGTGGTCCGCTAGAGCCGCAAATTTAAACCTTTTTGGTAGTTTGGAACCATTATCGCCGCAAATAAACCGATTGGGCTAGGCCGTTGTTTCCGAGACCTTGCCGTTGAGGTTCTGCCTTACCCAATCCAGACATTCCTCGAAGGTCGGGAAAATATGTGCCTTGGGAATGAGGTCGGGAATGATATCGACCCGTTCCATCATGTAATAGGGTTGTTTGAGCACATCGACGAGCAGTATGGTAATATTCGATTTTTTGAGATCGATCAGTATATCTTCCAGGGCATACAGGCCCGATTGGTCCAAATAGGCCATTCGGTCCATCCTGATGATCACCGTGGATGCCGTTTCGGGTATTTGCAGCGCCAGGGCCTGAAAATCGCTGGTCGATCCAAAGAACAACGGTCCCTTGACGTGTTTAATGAAAACCTCTTTCCGGAGGCTTTGGGGAAAATCGGACTCGTCGGCCCAGGCCTTTTCCTTTTCCAAAGACTTTATATCGGACCGTTCCGCGGTCAGGTCGCCCATTTTTTTCATAAACATCAAGGAGGCGATCACCAAGCCAATGCCTACGGCATATACCAAATTCCAAAAGGTCGAAAGGACCAGCACAATAAGCATCACTATTACTTCGGAACTCAATTTCAAAGGCCCCAAGGTCATATCCTTGGGCAGACTGGGAATGGCCCGAAGGCCCTTGTAGTCCATGACACTGATGCCAACGGTAATCAATATTCCGGCAAGCACGGCCGCCGGAATCTGGGATGCTACGGGTCCTAGAGCCAACAAAATGAACAATAAAAGGACTCCCGCGGCCATTCCGGAAAGCCTGGTCTTTCCTCCGGAATTGATGTTGACCACCGTTCTTATGGTCGCTCCCGCACCCGGAATCCCCGCAAAAATTGCGGCTACACTGTTGCCAATGCCCTGGCCCACCAGTTCTTTATTGGGCTTGTGCTTGGTCTTGGTCATGTTATCGGCCACTACCGAGGTGAGCAGCGAATCAATGGCCCCTAAAAGGGCCAATGTCAGGGCGGTGAAAATATAGGGGATTACGGCCTCTGGTTTAAACTGGGTGAATATTTCCAATTTGGGCATGGGCAGCCCTTCGGGGATTTTTTCGATGGCCCTATAGTCCAACTCAAATCCATACGCAACCCCTGAGACCACCAGAAGGGCGACCAAGGTGCTCGGAACGGCCGTGGTAATTTTTTTAAATCCGTAAATAATCAGAATGGTGGCCAAGGCCAGAATCAGTTCCAACCAATTGATATTTTCCAGGGCCTTGGGCAAAACCTTAATGGCCCCCAAAACCCCAGAAGCTTCTGAAGCCGCCAAGGTTTTGGCTTCTGCTTGTATGGAAAGCTCGTTTACTTCATGGGATCTTCTGATCGTTTCCTCAAAATTCTCAAGTACCAGAATGCCTTCACCGGCCTCTTCCCTAAGGATGTTTTCCAAAATCAATTCTTCTGCTTGGGGCTTGAAACGGTTTACAAAAGATTCGTCTTCCTTGGGATAGTATCCTACGGACGGTAAAATTTGCGTGATGATTATGATGACCCCGATGGCTGTCATAAAACCGGATACCACTGGATAGGGGATATACCGAATATATTTGCCCAACCCCATCAGGCCCAGACCTATCTGCATCAATCCCGCCAATAGAAAAACGGCGAGAATGGTAGGCAGGGCCTTTTCAACACTACCGTCATAAATGGCAATTATTCCCGCGATAACCACCATGCTTACCGCGGTCATAGGCGCGGTCGGCCCGGAAATCTGGGTGTTCGTACCACCAAAAAGGGCGGCGAAGAAACTGATAAAAATAGCACCGTAAAGTCCGGCACTTGGGCCCAGCCCAGAACTTACACCAAAGGCCAGGGCCAGTGGCAATGCAACGATACCTGCGGTGATGCCTCCAAAAAGGTCACCTTTGAGATTACTGAATAGGTTTTTCATGATTTGCTAGTTAATTGGATATCCAAAATATTATGTTTTTAAGAAAAAAGCCAACGTTTAACAAAACGTTGACTTTTCTGCATTTGTTCTGTCCTTATTCCAAAAAAACGACCGCACCGCTATCGATATGGTACATCGCCCCTACGATTTTTATTTCGCCCTGATTTTCCATTTCCGCTAAAACCGGACTCATCCTTCTGGTGTTTTCAATGGTCATCTGCACATTTTTCAGTGCAACCGCATTTACAAAATCAATGTTTTTGGAGTTGCGTAAGCCGGAATCCGTGGGTTCGTGCACCGCATCCACAGCAGGTTTGATCTTGTCCAACAAAATGGTCAGGTTGCCCAATTTGGCATCATCACAAGCCCCTTTTACCGCTCCGCATGCCGTGTGGCCCAATACCACTACAATTTTGGTGCCGGCCAATTTACAGGCAAATTCGATACTGCCCAGGATATCGTCATTAACGATATTCCCGGCGACCCGAGCGCTGAAAATGTCCCCGACCCCTTGGTCGAATATCAGTTCGGCCGAGACCCTGGAGTCGATACAGCCCAGGACAGTGGCAAAGGGATATTGGCCCGAAACGGTATCGTGAACCTGTTCCATCAGATCCCGATCCGCTTTTTGGTTTTCCTGAAACCGTTCATTGCCCATTTTCAATAATTGAATTGCCATGTCGGGCGTAATGGCCGCTTGCGTTTCTTTCGTATGTGCTTTCATATTTCTGTTTTTAATGATTTATATAATAATGTTTAAGCCGATTTGGGCCTTAATTTAAAGAATTCGATATAGCTATCGGGGTTCTCTATTTCCCCCCGCTCTGAAATCAGTCTGATATCAATATTTCTATTCCTTGCCTTCTCCGAAAAATCTTCCAAGATTTCAACAATGTCATTGTCCAGATACCGCGTTTTGCGGACATCCAGTTCAAGATACGAATCTTCCGGGAGCTGATCGAGCTCTTTTAATATGGCTCCTTTGTTGAAAAAGGTGACTTCCTCGGCCAAGGTCATTTTTATCTTATGTATCCCGTTGCTTTTGTCCTCGATGTGCAAAAAGTGGGAGTTTTGATAGCTCTTGATCAGTATGACCACAATGCCCACGGCCAAACCGAGACCGATCCCGATCAGCAAGTCGGTGAAGATAATGCCCAAAACGGTTACCATAAATGGCACAAACTGTTTCCATCCCAGGCCGTACATAGTTTTGAACAGTGCTGGCTTGGCCAGCTTGAATCCTACAATGAACAGTACCGCTGCCAAAACCGATAGGGGAATCATGTTCAGCAATCTGGGAATCAGTATCACGGAAACCAATAAAAAGCACCCATGGATTATGGCGGACATTTTGGTCTTGCCGCCGGATTGGACGTTCGCCGAACTCCGCACGATCACTTGGGTAATGGGCAGGCCGCCGATCAATCCGGAGAGCATATTGCCGGTACCCTGTGCCAAAAGCTCTCGATTGGTTGGGGTTACCCGCTTTTCGGGATCCAGTTTGTCCGTCGCCTCAACACATAAAAGGGTTTCCAAGCTGGCTACCAGGGCGATGGTAAAAGCGGTGATCCATATCTGCGGTTCGGAAATTGCAGAAAAGTTGGGAAAACTGAACTGGGCAAAAAAGGATGTGGCATCTTCGGGAATCGGGACACTTACCAAGTGTTCCTGCGAGATGGACAGGCCTTCATGGTCCTTGGTGAGAATGTAAAAGGCAATTCCCACGGCCACGGCCACCAAAGGCCCCTGAACAAGCTGGAATATTTTCCCCTTTTTCGACAATACCTTGTCCCATATCAATAAAATGGCCAAACCGAGCACTGCCACAATGGTAGCACCGGGACTGATATTGTTTACGGTCTTGAGAATTTCTGAAAAGGTATTTTCCCCATCGACCTGAAAGAAGGCAAAATCGCCTTCCGGATTGGCATTATACCCAAAAAAATGCGGAATTTGTTTTAGGACAATGATGATCCCGATACCGGTCAGCATTCCCTTAATAACGGAAGACGGGAAGTAGTATCCGATAATTCCGGCCTTGAGTACGCCGAACAACAATTGGATGGCACCCCCCAAAACCACAGCCAACAGAAAATTACCGTAACCCCCCAAAGCCCCAATGGCCGAGAGTACAATTGCGGCCAATCCGGCCGCCGGGCCACTGACCCCAATTTGTGAACCACTGAGACCGCCCACCACGATACCGCCGACGATTCCGGCAATCAATCCTGAAAACAATGGAGCCCCGCTGGCCAGGGCAATGCCCAAACAAAGGGGCAAAGCAACAAAAAAAACAACGATACTTGAAGGTAAATCGTTCTTAATATATTTAAACATACCATGAGGTTTTATGTCCTCAATCCAGTGGTTGAAGACGGGTTAGTCAATTAAAAAACACAATTGAACTAAATGGTATGTTCCGGTGGGGGAAGAAAAATGTCCGCCGAATGGGCGTAGTTCCCTTCGATATAGAAATTTGAGATCGTAGACTCATCAACTAATTTGGAGGCAAGTGGATCGGGGGACAGGTCAAACAGGAAATCTTTTTCACCCACTTCCTTTTTTTCCTCCTTTTTGTTTTCCTCCTCACCGAATTCCATGACCAGACCGCTATATGCGTCCAGACCAAAAAGGGTAACGACCGATGGTGCCAGAATGGCGGTGGCCAAAAGGAAGGACAGGATTAAAAAAAAGGACGATTTCACCAAATTATTAAGGTTTTCGCAAAGATAACAGCATTGCCAACATTCTCTGTTAAGGAAATTCTAAAAATCCCTCAACAACTTAATGCTCTCTATAGGAACCCAGCCCGTTTTGCCATCTGCGATACGAATTTTGTGGTAGTTGTTGTATTCTTCCAACACATTTACCTTGGTGCCCTCATGGAGCCTGAACACTTCCTGGCCCGAGGTATTGGGATCCGACTGTACGGTGATCTCATCATCGAACACGATGGCAGGCCGGTCGTCGATAAAGTCGTTATACTGCACAAAGGCGAATACCGCGGCCATTATGGAGATCAGCATGCAGACCAAACTCGTAATGAACGCAATGCGTTTTCGGGTAGCATACCTAAAAAAGTGGAAGGCGATGTACAACACTACAAAAAGTAGCATAAACCCCACTGCGGCATAGGCCCATTGATCAAAGGACAGCCATCCGGTCACCCCCCTATAGAATTTGGAAAGACCTACCTCGGGCATGGTATCGATGGCGTCCAGGGTCATGTTTTGGGCGTAGGAGAGGTTGTTCTTTATCTCCGGGTCGTTGGGACTCAGCAGTAAGGCCTTCTCGTAGTAATAAATGCTCGGTGCAATTTGGTTGAGCTTGTAGTACGAATTTCCAAGATTAAAATAAAGTTCCGCCGAATGTTGCCCCTTTTCCAAAATTTCCAAATAGCTTGCGATAGCCGAATTGTAGTCCGCTTTGTTATAGGCAGCATTTGCACGGTCGAAAAGCACATCGTTCTGGGCCCAGGCACCAAAAACGGAAAGTAGTATACCAATATACAGGATTCTTTTCACTGCTGAAATTTTACTTTTTAATAACGGGCACCTTACAACTGTTTGTCCATATTTGAAATTACCTCACTGGCCTTGTCATAGTCCTGCCGCATTTGAACGTTCGAAAATGGACTGTAGCGAGCCATTTCGCAGTTCTTCAACAGCGCTAGGAACCCTTCGTTAGTGGTATCGTCAACTTGTTTTTCGGTCAATAGGGATGCGATCTTATCCTTACTGAATTCCGAGGTCTCTATTTTCAATTTGGCCTTTAGATAGTTGTGCAATGCTTTTTCCAGGGCAATGTAGAACGCCTCTTTGTTGCCCAGTACTTTTTTCGCGGTGGAAAGGTATTTTCTCGCCAACCGATTGGCCTTTTTTATCCTATTGCCCGCCACATCGCCCGCAATGGTCTCCCTTCTCCTTCCAAAATAAATCGCGATGGGAATAAAGAGCAGGGGCAGTAACCACCACAGATAAAAACGGTTTGAACCAAAAAAATAATTCGTGCCGATGGCGGTGAGATTGGGTTTTAGCTTGATGAAACCAAATTGACTCCCCGTTGCCGTGACCACCTGCCGGTTACCGGTAACCGGACCCCTTGCGGTCGGATCTCCATTGGAAGGCCCGGACAGCACATTAATGACAATCTCCTTGGAATTTATCGTATGGTATTTTTCGTTTTTTGGGTCAAAGTAGCTGAACGAAACGGAAGGAATGGGGTACTTGCCCTTAAAGGAGGGGACGATCGTGTAGTTGTTGCTTACCTTTCCTTGGGAACCGGAGAGGGTGGTGCGCACCGTTTCCTCAAATTCGGGTTCATAGACTTCCAATGAACTGGGCAGACTGGGCTCGGGCAATTGGAACAATTTAAGGTTGCCCTTTCCGCTGACCTCTACCCTTGCCTGTAATGATTCGGAAGCGTTGAGGTTGGTCTTACTGGTGGTCACCTTAAAATTGAAATCGCCTACGGCCCCACTAAAATTGGCCGGTTTTCCCTGGGACGGCAAATCTTTCACCCGTATGGTGCGTCGGCCCGCGGATACCGTTTTATTCGTGGAAGTATAGATCCTTCCCCCGAAAAAATCCCTGCGGTTCGTCGGAACGTCCACGGTGACCTCCAAGGAGAGCGGTTCAATTTCCAGTTCCCCTCCCCGTTGGGGATAGAGCACCACTCTTTTCAATACCACATAGCGGTACGGCTTGCCCTTATAGGTTCCGTTTTGGGCACTTGGCCTACCCACGGGAATATCATGGCTCCAAAAGTTGTTGTATTTTGGATTGTCCAAGGGCTGGTAACGGGAAACACTGATGTTGGGGCTTACGTACAATTTGTAGACCACGCTGAGCGCTTCGTTCATGTAAGGTGCGGTCTTGGATACCTCTGCCACCAGATGTAGGCTTTCGTCGGCAACATCGTCAGCGGTCATCTGATCACTGGGCTTATCCACCGCCGCCGTTACCTCGATCTGCTTGGGACTTGTCTTATAGGTCTTTCCCTCGATGACTATGGAAGCCTGTTTTATGATAAACGTGCCCCTTGCCGAAGGAGCCAGAGTATAGGAATAGGTCTTGGAAAAGCCACGGACCCCGTTGATAAAAGAGGAACTAATAGCTTGGGAAGGGCCCATTAGTACCTGAAACCCCTCAAAGTCGGGTGCGACAAAGTCGTCCCCATCCCGGTTCATGGAAAAATCGACACGCAGACGTTCATTGATCCCCAGCTTGCTTTTGCTCACTTTCATTTCAAAGGTAACGGCATCGGGGTCCTGCGCCCGTGCCAAAAGGGCGAAAGTCAAAAGTGGCAATAAAGCCATGTATTTTTTAATGCCCATAGGGGTTACCAATCTTTTTCGTTCTTTACCTTAACACCCTTCACTTTTTGGGCGTCCATTTTTTGTTGTACCTTCTTTTCCTCGTTCTGCATGGCTTCCAACAGGTTTTGGATCTGTTGTTTGCTCAATTGGTTGGGACGTGGCTGTTCCTGTTTTTCTTGTTGTTCGTCTCCTTTTTCGGGCTGCTTTTTCTGCTCCTCCTTTTGGTCGCCCTCGCCCTCTTTGTTGTCTTCTTTCTTTTCGTCTTTTTGGTCACCCTCGTCGCCTTTATCGCCTTCGTCCTTTTTTTCCTTGTCGTCCCCTTCCTTTTTATCTTCGTTTTGATCCTTGTTCTGGTCTTTGTTGTCCTCGTCGTCCTTGTTCTGGTCGTTCTGTTCTTGCTGCTTTTTCAACATTTCCTTGGCCAAGGCCAGATTGTACCGGGTTTCCTCGTCTTTGGGGTCGTTGCGAAGGGCCTGTTTGTAGGCCTCCACCGCTTTTTCGTATTCCTTGCGTTTCATGAACACATTGCCCATGTTGTGGTAGGCTTTGTGCTTGGTGGGTTTTTCGATCGCTACATCGCCGGCTTGTTTAAAACGGCCGAAAGCCTCACTGTACGTTTCCTTATGGTAATAGGCGTTGCCCAAATTGAACGGGGCCACGGCATTTTCGTCGCTTTTGGCGATGGCCCTGCGGTAATCTACCTCCGCCTCTATAAACTTGTCCTCCGAAAGATCTTTGTTGCCCTCCCAGGTATGATTTTTGGATTCCCTTAGCGCATCCATTTTTTCCTTTTCACCCTCTTGTGCGAATGAAAGGCCGGCAACCAAAAAAAGAACAAAAACCATATTTTTCATCTTATTCCACCATTTTTTCGTTAAACAGGTTCAGACGCCTCAACCATTTTGTCTTTCTGTCCAAAACAAAGATGTCTAAAAATAAACATAATAGTCCCGCGCCCAAAAACCATTGGAACTGATCTTTATATTCGGCGAACTGCTTGGCCTCAAATTCCTTTTTGTCCATTTGCAACAATTGCTCCTTGATGTATTCCACGGCTTCCTCCGTATGGGTGCCGTCGATGTAGTCGCCATTCCCATCCTGTGCGATATCAACCAAGATCTCCTCGTTCAATTTGGTCATGACGACCTCTCCCTGCGCATCTTTTTTGAGGCTTTCCACCACTCCGTTCCGTTTGAGGGGAATAGGTACCCCCTTACTTTTTCCGACCCCTATGGTGAATATTCGGATGCCTTCTTCGACCGCCTTTTCGACCGCATCGGCCGTATTGCCCTCCGAATGGTCCTCTCCGTCGGAAATGATGAACAACACCCTATTGGTCTGTTCCTCGTCATCGTAGTAGGTGGTTGCAAGATAGATCGCTTCATTGATGGCCGTGCCCTGTGAGGTGAGCATATCGGTATTCATGCCCTGAAGGAACATCTTGGCCGCTCCGTAATCGGTGGTGATGGGCAGTTGCGGAAAGGCTTGCCCGGCATAGGCGATGATTCCGATCCGATCGCTGGCCAATTGGTTGATGATTTCGGAAACCAGCCGTTTTGCCTTTTCCAAACGATTGGGGGCAATGTCCTCGGCCAACATACTTTTGGAGACATCTACGGCAAAAACAATATCGACCCCTTCCCTTTTCACGGTCTCCAGTTTGGTGCCCATTTTTGGATTGACGAGTCCAAGGGTCAGGAAAGTGAGTCCCAATAAAAAGAAAAGCAGTTTCAAGGTAGCTTTAAAACGGGACCGATCTGGGGTGAGGCGTCTGAGCAGTGTACTGTCGGCAAACCGTTTCTGAGCCCGCTTTTTCCATATCTGAAGCAATAGGAACAGTACCACCACTACCGGAACGACGGCGAGCAGATAGAAATATATTTTTTCATCCAACTGTATCATATAAAGCTTCTAAACAACGTATTGCGCATGACCCATTCAAACAACAGCAAAGCTCCTGCCAAAAGTACCCAAGGCCTAAATTTCTCCTCGTATTTGTAATATTTGAACTCTTCTATCTCGGTTTTCTCCAGTTTGTTGATCTCGTCGTAGATGGCCTCCAGCTTTTCATTGTCGGTAGCCCTAAAATATTTTCCCCCCGTGGATTTGGCAATGGCCTTTAACAGTTTTTCATCGATTTCCACTTTGCGCATTCCATATCGAAAGGAACCATCTGCATTGTATTCAATGGGAGTAAGGGCATTTCCATTGGTCCCAAGACCTATGGTGTAGGTCTTGATACCAAACTCGACTGCGAGATCGGCGGCGGTCTGGGGTTCGATGAAGCCAGAATTGTTGACCCCGTCGGTCAATAGGATGATGATCTTGCTGATGGCCCTGCTTTCCTTTAAACGGTTGACCGAGGTGGCCAGGCCCATCCCGATTGCGGTACCGTCGTTCAATTGGCCATAGGTAATCTCCCTAAGGGCCGACAGCACAATGCTCTTGTCACTGGTGATGGGGGTTTTGGTATACCCTTCCCCTGCATAGACTACCAGGCCGATCCGATCGTTGGGGCGTTTCCTGATAAAATCAGCGGCAACGTCCTTTAAGGCCGATAAGCGGTTGGGTTTTAGGTCCCGGGCCAGCATACTCGATGAAACATCGATGGCCATAACGATATCGATTCCCTTGGTGGTCTTGGTACGGGTGGAGATATCCTCGGTCTGTGGGCGGGCCATCGCCACCACAATGGCGGCCAGGGCCAACAAACGAAATAGGAACAGCAGGGGCTTCAATTTGGGTAGGATGCCCTCCTTCGCAAAACCCTTTATGCTCGAAATTTTTAACGAGGCGGTCTGTTCCCTTCTCTTGAAAAGGTACCATAGCAAAGCCAATGGAAGCAGTAACAGCAACCAAAAAAATTCGGGATTCGCAAATTCAATGTTTTCGAGCATTTATACGTCCAATTTAACTTCCACTGTTCTTAAAATGCGATCAATTATTTCCTGGGCATAGGAATCGTCTTCCGACCAGGTCAGGATTACCTGCTGCTGGAATCCGGGGCCTCCAAAGCTCAGTACAATGTAGTTGCCGTCGATCAATTCGGTGTGTTCCGGGACGACAAATTTTCCACTCCCATATATTTTCAATCCCTTGACCCCGGTAATCGTGGTAAACTCCTCCTGCTTGGTGATGATGTTCTTCGCGCCTTTGGACTCCAGGCCTTTCAGGAATTTTTCCACGGACTGTTCATGATCTGGTTCGGCCTTTTCCGCAAGTGTGGTCGAAGCCGCTTTTATGGTCAACAGGGTTTGGGGGTTTCCGTATTCGAACGTCTGTAATTCGGCCACCTTCCCGGCCCCGTCCCGGGGAAGCTCCACTTCTTGCCGGACCAACACTTCAGGGGTTTCCAGGTTTATGGGCGGATACCCATAGGAACTGGCGACCCAATCCCCCTCCAACAGTTGTTTGCTCGGGTTGGCGGTAAGGGTATCCCAGACGTATTTTGGGCCAAAGTAGACAACGGACAGGGTAATGGCCAGGACCACTGCCCCAGCGGCTATACTACCGGTAAGGATCCATTTTTTGCGTTGTTTTCTCCGTGCCATTTCTTCCTGGTACTCGGCCTGTAGCATGAGTTCCTCTTCGGTGGGCTCCGGTAGGGCGTCGTGGGTTTTGATAACAATCTGTTCAATTGATCTTCGATCTTGTTCGGCGACCGAAGTCTCCGGTTTTGATTTGGCGAACTTCACCAGGTCCGCAGTTTGCAATATCCTTTTGAATTGCTGTAGGGTGTCATCGCCCAATTTCAACTCACCCGCATCTTTCATCATTTCCAATTTGTCGATCAGTTGGTCCGTTGTACTTTCGAGGGCCGAAACATGGGCGTCTTCCTCCAGGTACGAACGTACGATATCGGTCAGTTCGGAGTAGTATTGCTTGTACTCGTCCTGGATGAGGTATTTGGAATCCTCCAATTTTTTTAATTCCATCAAGGCCCGGTCGTAGGGAGGTAGCAGGGCCACTTTTTCCTCCTCTGTAAGGGGCTTCTTTCGGAATACGAACCAGTAAAGCAGCCCTCCCAAAACGGCCAGGAACAGCGCAATGGCCAGAAGTACCTTCCAAAGATTGGAATAACCTTTCTCCACCTCCATCAAAGGTTTGATATCGAACATTTTTTGCACTAGGGTGTCCACCGGTACCGTGGCCACGTCAATGACCAGCGAGTCGGTCATATACCCCTTTCCATCGATATCGATGCGTTGGGCCGGGAGCTTGTAGGAACCCGAATCGAACTGGGTGAGCGCGTACATTTTTTCGAGGACCATCCGATCATTCTTGCGGGTGGTGTCGGTCGCAAAGGCTTCGACGGTCTCCAAAGGGGAAAAAGTCTGTCCCTCGGGGAAAATGACGGTTGCGGCCGTATCGGTCTCGACCAGGACTTTGAAATGTATTTGATCGCCTATCTTGATGAAGGTGGTGTCCACCTCCGAGCTGACCACGGCCTGCTCCTGGGAAAATCCCTGTAAAGAACAAACAAGAAGCAAACAGGAACAGGAAAAAGCACAGCGCAAACGCTGCAGTGCATATTTCATGTTCAGTGCCTGCACAGGCGGCTGGCGAATCTCGTATTTTGCCATTTGAATCAACCTCTTCGTTTAAAGTAACCCAATAATTTTTTCACATAACTTTCATCCACCCGGCAGCTCAAAGTGCCGCAACCCGATTTGGTAAAGGTTTCCGTAAAATAATCCACGCGCTCCCTATGGTATTCCGCATAGCTCCTGCGGACGCCTTTGGATTGGGTGTTGACCAATCTAAGGGAACCGGTTTCGGCATCCTTCATCTGGACCATGCCAAGGTTCGGGATGGTCTCCTCGCGCTGATCGTACACCCGAATGCCCGTTACATCATGCTTATTACCTGAAATTTTAAGGTTCTTTTCATAATCTTCCGCAATGAAATCGGACAGCACGAACACGATTGCCTTTTTCTTCATAACGCTGCTCAGGAACTTAAGCGCCTCGGACAGGTCGGTACGATTGCTTTTGGGCTTGAACTCCAGGAGTTCGCGTATGATCCGAAGCACATGGCTCTTTCCTTTTTTTGGGGGGATGTAAAGTTCCACGGTATCCGAAAACAAAAGCAACCCGGCCTTATCGTTGTTCTGCAGGGCGGAAAATGCCAGAGTGGCCGAGATTTCCGTAATGATCTCTTTTTTGAATTGATTGGTCGTGCCGAACAATTCGGAGCCGCTCACATCCACCATCAGCATCATAGTGAGTTCGCGCTCTTCCTCGAAAACTTTCACAAAAGGTTCGTTATAGCGCGCGGTAACGTTCCAATCGATGCTCCTTACATCGTCGCCAAACTGATATTGGCGCACTTCACTGAAGGTCATGCCCCGGCCCTTAAAGGTGGAATGGTACTCTCCACCAAAAATATGATCGGAAAGACGGCGTGTCTTAATCTCGATCTTACGGACTTTCTTAAGTAATTCCTTGGTATCCATATATCAGTAAACAGTATTCAGTAGTCAGTACCCAGTGGTAGTAAATCGGGTTTTTCCAATAGTTTCCACCGCAACTGCCGACTGCCGACCCATCTAGGGTACTTCAATCTCGTTTACGATCTTGTTGATGATTTCTTCGGAAGTGATATTCTCCGCCTCGGCCTCATATGTGATGCCGATCCTATGTCTTAATACGTCATGTACCACGGCCCTTACGTCCTCAGGCACCACGTAACCCCTTCTTTTGATAAAGGCATAGCATTTGGCAGCATTGCCCAAATTGATGCTTCCCCTCGGAGAGGCGCCGAAACTGATCAACGGTTTAAGGTTCTGTAGGTTGTATTTTTCAGGGTACCGGGTCGCAAAGACCAGATCAAGAATGTATTTTTCTATTTTTTCATCCATGTAGACCTCCCTCACTGCTTGTTGCGCACTCAAGATCTGCTTAAGGCTGACGACGGGTCTCACTTCATCATAGGCCCCCAATAGGTTCTGCCTCATGATCAATTGCTCCTCGTTCATTTTGGGATAGTCGATGACCGTTTTCAACATAAAGCGATCCACCTGCGCCTCCGGTAAGGGATATGTACCTTCCTGCTCCACCGGGTTTTGGGTGGCCATGACCAGGAAAGGTTTGTCCAAAATGAAGGTCTCGTCCCCTATGGTCACCTGTTTTTCCTGCATCGCCTCCAAAAGAGCGGATTGTACCTTGGCAGGAGCACGGTTAATTTCGTCGGCCAACACAAAATTGGCAAATATGGGCCCCTTTTTAATGGAGAAATCGTTGACCTTCATATTGTAGATCATCGTGCCTACCACATCGGCGGGCAATAGGTCGGGGGTAAACTGAATTCTGCTGAAACTCCCCTTTACCGCTTTCGCCAGGGTGTTGATAGCCAAGGTCTTTGCCAGGCCGGGCACTCCTTCCAGTAAAATATGCCCTTGTCCGAGAAGACCGATCAACAAGCGCTCGACCATATGCTTTTGGCCGACGATCACTTTGTTCATTTCTAGAATCAATAGATCGATAAAAGCACTTTCCTCTGCAATCTTCTCGTTCACGGCACTAATATCCACAGTAGTATTTTCTTCCATATAATCGTATAAAATTTTGGTTTTGATTGGTTTACTTGCAAACAGGGGTGCAAATTGAAAATTTATTCAGTGCTTTGCTGTTAACGATTGGTTAAAAATTGGGCTGAGCCCCTATTTTTATGAAGTTTTTAAGGGATTTCTTTTTAATTTCACGGGCTTATTGCAAACAAAAATAGGTATTCAAAAATTATTGCCAAAAACCGTATGATTTTGTCGGCCGGGCAATCCCCCCAAAAACCGAAATACCATTTAAAACGCAAAACGGACCATTATGAAAAAAACAGCTTTGGTTACCGGGGCCACCAGCGGTATTGGGCGTGCGACCGCGCGACTTTTTGCCCAGAACGGAATCCATTTGGTGCTCTGCGGAAGGCGACAGGAACGTCTCGACGGTCTGCAGAACGAATTGGGGAAGCACACCCCGGTACATACCCTGAATTTTGACGTTCGGGATCGAAAGGCGGTCCTGTCGGCAATCGACTCCCTGCCATCGGCATTTTCCCAAATCGACATCCTTATCAACAATGCCGGGAACGCCCATGGCCTCAATCCGATCGAGGAAGGCAGCTTGGACGATTGGGACGCCATGCTCGACATCAATGTAAAGGGACTGCTCTATGTCTCCAAAGCAATAATTCCGCGGATGGCGGAAAGAAAATCCGGCCATATCATCAATATCGGTTCCATTGCGGGCAAAGAGGTCTACCCCAAGGGCAGTGTGTATTGCGCGAGCAAATACGCCGTTGATGCCATAAACAAAGGGATGCGAATGGATTTGAACACCTATGGGATACGGGTCGGGGCGGTAAACCCTGGCGCGGTGGAAACGGAGTTCAGCAATGTTAGGTTCAAAGGAGATCAAGAGCGGGCCGATAGTGTTTACCAGGGGTTCGAACCCCTTAGGGCAGAGGATATAGCGGATATTGTCTATTTTGTGGTAACGCGGCCGTACCATGTGAATATTGCCGATTTGGTGGTAATGCCAACGGCACAGGCGTCCGCGACCCTGATCAAAAGGGATATGCAATAACCGGGCGGATCGGTACACCCCTTTTGGTGAGATGACCACTCGAAACAGGAAAACATGATCAACAAACGACTTCTTGTCAAAAACCTTCTCGCCCATAACGACGAGAACAGCTTTTACGACAAGAAGCGATTTGTCGATATTGGCCAAAAAGAGGGAAAGGCGAAATTCCTGAAGCATGTCTGTGCCTTGGCCAACAGCAATCCAGAGAACCATTCTTTTATTGTGATCGGGGTGGAGGATGAGGACAATAAAATTGTAGGGGTCGACTTTTTTGACGATAGCAAAATACAAAATTTGGTCAATGCCTATCTGGACAACCCCCCATTGATTTCCTACGAGAACATTCCCTTTCCACATTTGACGGAGGGAAAAGTAGTGGGCCTGGTCACCATCAAATCCAATGGAAAAGTATGCGCGCTCCGCAAGAATATCTGGAAGTACTATGGGGGCATGGTCTTCTTTCGGGAAGGCAGCATCAGTATGCCCAAAGCCTACGGGATCGAACTGAAAAATAGTAATGCGGAGGCCGTGGCCACCATAGAACAGCATGCCAAGAACAACATTGAACTTACCTTGGACGGGGTGATCGATTTTATCAACCACAGACATCCCGATATGGAGAGCAGCTACAAGGTATTCAAGGAACAATTTGTGGTCTGTTGGGCCGGGAACCAAAAGAAAGTGAAGGATGAAGTTTATTTTTCCAGGGTCGATATCGAACTCATCAACGAACAGGTGAAATTGTTTTACTCCACCCTTGACGAGGTAACCATTGCCTTCGACGACCATTCATTTACAACCATCGAATATGTTCAGTTGGGCCTGGGAAGAAAACAAAACTACTACCCGTTGGAAAAAGCGGTACTTAATTTTGAGGACAATGGTACCTACCAAATCCAAAGTGATCTGATTTTTGAACCGCCGCAGTACGACAAAAAGACCCTGCACCATATTCTCAATGCCAACAATGCCCTGCTCCAGAAACTGGAAAAAAAAATCGAACTGAACCCTTCTGAGAAAACCGACCTGAAACAGTTGCCCGACACCTATCTGATCTGTTACCTCAACGGATTTGAAGATGCAAAGGATCAAATGGAAATGGCCCGACCACTGCTCAAAATGCAAGATGAAAACATCTACCGGACCCTTAAGGAGGCCCAGCGAATATTGCGAAAGGTGAAGTACAACTAAGCGGTCCGCATCGCTTCCTGGGTCGGCAGGGAAGGGATTGCTCCGTACCCTGTTGTGGTGATCGCACCGGCCCGGTTGGCATTTTTTATCATTTTTATGAGCAGCTCGTCGTTCCCCAGAATCTCATAGGGATCGATAAGGGATGAAATTTGTTGCAGTAGACAACCGATGAAGGCGTCTCCGGCGCCGGTGGTATCAATAGGTTTTACCGGAATGCTGGGAACGGTCCGCTTGCCTTCGGGGGTACTCACCAAGGTACCCTTGTCACCAAGGGTCACCGTAATGATCTTGGTGCCCACCTCATGGAGGAAATCACAACAGTCGTTTAAATCGGTCTTGCCCGAAAGTAGTTGGGCTTCTTCCAGACTAAATTTTCCCAAATGCGATTTTTCGATCAAGGGCATGCACTTTCTTACGAATACGGCTTCTTCGTCCTTCCATAGATCGGCCCGGAAATTGGGATCGAAACTAATGAACCCATCTTGGGTAAGCGCATCAAAAAAATAACGCCCGTACGCCTTTTCCAATTCACCTCCGAGTAAGGCGGTGGCCGCGCCCAAGTGCAGCATATTGCCCTTGAGGTGCTTTTTGATTTCGGGATCGTACTTGAGTTCCCTGTCCGCACCCCGGCTGAATACAAAATCGCGCTCCCCGTCTTCGGATAGCGATACAAAGGCAAGTGTGGTAAAGGTTTTTGATCGTTGGGCCAAAGAAATGTCCACGCGGTTTTCCTTCAGGACCTTCAATAAATATGTGCCAAAGGGATCGTTGCCCACACAGCCTACAAAAGTGCTGTTTCCACCCAACTTGGCAATGGCACAGGCCACATTGGCCGGAGCACCTCCCGGTTTTTTAGTAAAAAGGTCCGCTTTGGAAAGATCGTTTCCCTGTTTTTCGGCAACAAAATCGATCAACAGTTCTCCGATGCAGAATACTTGCTTCATGGGCCGTTTTCTTGGTGACTCCAAGGTAACCACAAATGGGGCCTCGTTCCAAAAAAATGTAGGGAAATAACAATGGTACGGTTTCTTGATAAGCCGTAAAGATTATTTCGAGGGCGTTTTCCCTATCCCGCTGGACAAAGACGGAAGTGCCTGGGAGTATTGCGGCCCCGATCCCACTTATTGCACCTTTTTTCCTTGCAATCATTGCTTTAATTGCGATTTTTGCAGCATGAGAACGTTGGTCATTGGCGATATACATTCGGGACTTAGGGCATTGGAACAGGTAATGGAACGGGCAGGGGCATCACCCAGGGACAAGTTGATATTTCTTGGGGATTATGTGGATGGATGGAGCCATGCCGTCGAGACCGTGGACTTTCTGATACGGTTGCGGACAACACACAACTGCATCTTTATCAGGGGAAACCATGACGAACTGTGCAGGGAATGGCTGGCGGGGGGGAAGGACAATCCGTTATGGGAACAGCACGGAGGAAGGGCCACCATGAATTCCTATCGGGAAAGGGGCGGTACCGTAAAGACCGCACACTTGGATTTTTACCGGGATTTGGAGAATTATCATCTGGACCAGAACAACAGATTGTTCCTGCATGCCGGGTTCACCAATTTAAAAGGAGTGGATTTCGAATACTTTTCGAAGACGTTCTACTGGGACCGGACCCTATGGGAATTGTCCCTGTCATTGAACCCAGACCTTACGCCCGAAGACCCGTGGTACCCAAAAAGGCTGACACATTACAAGGAGATCTATATTGGGCATACCCCGGTAACGCGCATTGGGAAGACAACTCCCCAAAAAGCGGCGAACGTTTGGAACGTTGATACGGGTGCGGCCTTCCGCGGCCCGCTTTCCATCATCGATGCCGATACCAAACAGTTGTGGCAAAGTGATCCAGTGCACACCCTGTATCCGGGAGAGAGCGGACGCAATTAAAAACAAGCTATTTCCACTATTTTAGCGTATTATTGCCGAACTTTGTAAAAAAGACACAATGTCCACTAAAAATATTAGGTTAGAAGTAATGCAAGCCATTGAACCCCAGGTTGAGGGTTTTATGGAAAATTTTCTAATTCCTATCGAAGAAATATGGCAGCCCACGGATTTTTTGCCAGATTCCGAGAGCGATGATTTCTTGGATAACATCGAAGCCTTGCGCGGGGAATCGAAAGAACTGGGATATGACTTTTGGGTGACCATGGTGGCCGACACCATTACCGAAGAGGCCCTACCCACCTACGAGTCGTGGTTGATGGACGTGGAAGGGATCAACCAGCATGCGGAAAACAAGAACGGATGGTCAAAATGGGTAAGGGCATGGACCGCCGAAGAGAACAGACATGGGGATGTACTGAACAAGTACCTTTACCTTTCCGGGAGAGTGAACATGCGGGAGGTCGAGATTACGACCCAACATTTGATAGCGGATGGTTTTGATATTGGAACGGACCGAGATCCCTACAAAAATTTTGTCTACACTTCTTTTCAAGAACTGGCCACGAACATATCGCATAAACGAGTGGGTCAAATGGCCAGAAAGAAGGGAAATGCGTTATTGGGAAAAATGTGTACGATCATTGCTGGGGACGAAATGCGCCATCACTTGGCGTATAGGGAATTTGTCAAAACCATTTTCGGGGAGGACCCCAGTGGCATGATGTTGGCCTTTGCCGATATGATGAAGAAAAAAATAGTGATGCCGGCGCACTTTTTAAGGGAGTCCGGAGGGACCATAGGAACCGCATTCGAAAATTTCTCGAACTGTGCGCAGCGCCTTGGGGTCTACACTGCAATGGACTACATTGAAATATTGCGAAAATTAAACGATTACTGGCAATTGGGCACTATACGGGACCTTAACGACGAGGCTGAAAAAGCGAGGGATTACCTAGTGGGCCTCCCAGATCGTTTGGAGCGTATCGCCACCCGTATGAAACATCCTGAAGACCCGTACCGCTTCAAATGGGTCGAGGCCAACGGCAGGGTGTAAACGCCATCGGTACCAAGCGATCCAAAAAATACGATTCCAATGTACAAACCCGGTGAACAGACTAGGGCACCGGGTTTTTTATCGGGTAAAGATGCTTACAGTTTTCCGTAATCGTGCTCGTCTTGCCATCTTGCGAGTTCCGCCCATTTGCCCTCATAGCACATTTTTGCCTGCATGGGCCATGAGGACGGGTCGTGGACTTTATATCTTTCACCGCCCCCATCTAGAATTTCCTGGCATTTGGCGACAGCGGTTTCCGATAGCGCCTTCCAGGTACCGATTCCTGCGGTTTGGAACATTCCCTCAATTTTAGGGCCAATTCCTTCGACCACCTTGAGGTCGTTCTCCTTGATGGTCTTGCCCATTGCCGATCTGGCGGCATTGGCATCAAAAGAAATGTTCACCGCCTTCGGAATTGCCTCCTCTTGCGTGGCCAGCTTGCCGTTACAAGCATCGAGATCGGCCTGCAATTTTGCATTCTTGTCCTGTAGTAATTTGAGGTCGGCCGAGTGGTCGGGGGTACTCCCGCTCTTACCGATAAGGTAGCCCAATACTCCTGAGATAACACCTATGAGTGCGGGCAACAACCAGCACCAAATATTCATGTTTTCGAAATCCATATTCTTTTTATTTTACAGTTAACCAACGGTTTATCATTAAAATCGCACACGGGTTTTTGGAACCTCCCAATGCCGGGGCACGGGCTTGGTGCGTTCATATACTCAAGGGGGTTTTATTTTGCCGTGGCAATACCGCCACCAGTTGGGACACGGGCATTGGATTTGCCCTTCGGGGGTGGTGTCTCGGCAAGGGAATCGTTGTTTTCGGGCTCTGGGCTATCCACAGCCCCGGGTGCTTGGGTCATTGGCGCGTTCGTCGCTACCGGTTCCCCTCCCATGGGAATACCACAGGAACTGCAGAGCTGTACATATATAAAAGTACCTCCCAGAATGGTAATGAGGATTCCAAGCAGATTTGTTGTTGTTCTTGTCATTGTCGATAAAATTTTGGGGTTTCATTACCAATGTATTAAAAAAAACCATAAAATATTAGGAAAACGACATTAAATGTTGTTTGTCAAGTACTTAAGTCAAAAGAATGCCTCGCCAGCTACCCGTAAGGAACGGTGCTGATCGTTGAAATACCACTTATACAGTTTTTGGCCCCATCCGTACAAAACCTTTGGGGAGTCGTGGAATTCTGGACTACTCTTGTTAAAAATTATTCTTTGGCCCTATCGCTCCCGACAAAGTTCCGGCATTGCGATGGGGCCTTTTTTCCAGGGCTTCGGTTCCGTTCCCTCCTTTTCGATGGGTTTCTACGAAAGAATTTACACAGTTTCTACCTGGCCCCGTTTTATAGGTTTGAGCGGGCATATCGACAGGAATCGTACCCAAAGGGTACTGCGTGGATCCGGGTATAAAAGGGCAGTATCGATCTACAGGGCACCAACTATACAGAAATTGCGACCAACCATACAATAGCAATTTGATAGCTCTGGCGTATTGAATACTTTTAAACCATCAATTTAGAACGTTGTGAAGATGAAAGCGGAAATAATGAAGATATTGACTTTTATCTGCATGGTGGTGGTACTTGGGACACAGGCCTTGCTCCACGGGAGTTGGAGTGTTCGGGAACCGACCGGGATAAAATCAAAGAAAGGGGGCTAGGATTCAGACTCCCTTTATTGGAAAAGTGTTTGAGTTAGTTTAGTTGGTTAATCCCGCTGTTTTTTAAAACCTACCGATCGGGGGAACGGGTAAGGTATTTGAAAAGCAGCGGGTTTTTTTATGAAATAATAAGGGCTTGGGCCTTTTATTTGTTCCGATGAGGCCAAGAAAGGGCTACAGGTCGAATTGTATTCCCTGCGCCAAGGGCAGTTCCGTCGTATAGTTGATGGTATTGGTCTGTCGGCGCATGTATATCTTCCATGCATCCGACCCACTTTCACGGCCCCCTCCCGTTTCTTTTTCACCTCCAAATGCACCACCAATTTCCGCTCCGGAAGTACCAATATTTACATTGGCAATACCGCAATCGCTTCCCCCTACCGCTAAAAAGCGCTCTGCTTCCCGGAGGTTGTTGGTCATTATGGCGGAAGAAAGACCTTGTACCACCCCATTTTGGATCTGGATGGCGTTTTCGACCCCTCCATCATACTTCAATAGGTAGAGTACGGGTGCAAAGGTTTCGTGCTGTACGATTTCAAAGTCGGGTCGTCCCTCGGCGATCGCAGGGCGAACATAGCAGCCGCTCTCGTATCCTTCCCCGGTCAGGACACCGCCTTCAACGATCAATTTCCCTCCTTCTGAGACCACTTTTTCCAGTGCCGATTCATACAGCGCCACTGCATCGGTATCGATCAATGGCCCCACATGGTTGTTCTCATCCAGGGGGTTGCCTATGCGCAATTGTTTGTAGGCATCGACCACCGCATCCTTTACCTGGTCATATATCGATTCATGGATGATCAACCTACGGGTCGAGGTACAACGTTGCCCCGCGGTTCCCACGGCGCCGAAAACAGCTCCGATCACCGTCATTTTGATATCGGCATCCGGTGTTACGATGATGGCATTATTGCCGCCCAGTTCCAAAAGCGATTTTCCCAAGCGAGCGGCTACCGCCTGCGCAACAATTTTTCCCATTCTGATGGAGCCTGTGGCGGAAACCAAGGGAATCCGGCCATCGTTGGTCATCATTTCCCCAACGGTATGATCTCCGTTGATCAAACAGGAAATACCTTCGGGCAGGCCATTGTCCTTAAATACCTCCGCGGCAATATGCTGACAGGCCACCCCGCACAAAGGGGTCTTTTCGGAAGGCTTCCAAACGCAGACATCGCCACAGATCCACGCCAAAGCGGTGTTCCATGCCCAAACGGCGACCGGAAAGTTAAAGGCAGAAATAATCCCCACAACGCCCAAGGGATGGTATTGCTCATACATTCTGTGCCCCGGTCTTTCCGAGTGCATGGTCAGTCCGTGAAGTTGTCTCGAGAGCCCTACCGCAAAGTCGCAGATGTCGATCATCTCCTGGACTTCCCCGAGACCTTCCTGATAGCTTTTTCCCATTTCATAGGAGACCAACTTTCCCAGGGGCTCTTTCAGTTCCCGGAGCTTATCCCCGAATTGCCTCACGATTTCACCACGCAAGGGGGCCGGTTTTGTCCTCCAGGTTCTAAAGGCATCGGTCGCAGTGGTCATGACTTTTTCATAGTCGGCCGCCGAAGTGGTCCTTACCTTGGCAATCAAGGCGCCATCCACCGGGGAGTGGGATTCAATGATTTTGCCCGAGGAAAAGGTATCGGATCCCGTGGAGGTACCCTCGTTCATTTCTTCGATTCCCAGTTCTTTTAGCGCCTTATCAATACCAAAGGCAGATGCAGTTTTTGACATTTTGTAACTTTTTGAATGTGAATTGTTAGAATTTTGACAAACTTACAAACAAAAGTACGGGTTTATTCTTCCTTTCTCAAAACCACTGGCTTGATAATTTTTTTGTATTACGTCCCGTAGGTCCATACCAATTCCATCATTTCCTTCCCGCCATTTCGTCAGGCCGTACTTTCATGGACCAAATGCCCCCGATTTCCGAAAGTGTGCTGGCCAAAATAATGCATGTTGAGGTCTGTGATCGGTCTCAAAGTTCCTTTTTAAGGATGGTTTCGGGCCAAAATTACCTGATGAGTATGAGAAGGATGGCAATTAAGGCTGGGAGTGCCTGGATGACAAATATCTTCCGTTCCACGGTCAGGGCTCCGTAAATTCCGGCTATCGCGACACATCCCAAGAAAAATAGGGAGACATTGGCCTTCCAAACGGAATCCGAGATTAGGAAAGTCCACAAAAGTCCCGCAGCCAAAAAGCCATTGTACAGGCCCTGGTTGGCGGCCATGGGCTTCGTGGGTTCGAACAGTTCGGGAGGGAATTTTTTAAAAACCTTCCTGCCCTTGGTGGTCCATGCGAACATTTCGAACCATAGAAAGTAGCCATGCAGTAGGGCCACCAGTATAATTAAACCATTGATAGCGATATCCATAATTTAGGTTTTATGCGGTAAAACGGTCGTCCGCGGGCATGATCGTACCGCAGTTATCGCAGGTGCGCAATGCTTCTGAACCGTAAAAGTGTTCAAAGTGGCCTAGAAAATCCTTTTCAATATCGTTTAAGGTGAAATAGGCCTCATAGAGCTTGTTGTTGCAATTGTCGCAGAACCAGAGGAGTCCGTCATCAATGTCCATATCGGCCCGTTTGCGTTCTATCACCAGTCCAATACTGCCCTCGTGCCGCACTGGGGAATGGGGGACTTTTGCCGGATGGAGGTACATATCCCCCGGTCCGAGTTTCATGGTTTTTTTTTGGCCGTCCTTTTGGATGTGCACCTCAATGGTTCCCTCCAACTGGTAAAAGAGCTCTTCGGTCTCATTGTAGTGGTAGTCTTTTCGGGCGTTGGGCCCGGCTACCACCATAACAATATAGTCTCCCGCATCTTTATAGAGGTTTTTGTTGCCCACCGGGGGCTTCAAAGTGGCCCGGTTTTCCTCGATCCATTTGTTGAGGTTAAAGGGAGGTGCTATCGACATTTCTATTGGGTTGTTATGTTATGGGGCGCCCGAACGGCGCAATGGCGCTTCGGAAACCCAAAAAAGCAATTGTCAAAGCTTGCGGATCCATTCAAAAAAGCATTGCCCAAAGGGCTGGCCATCGATCCCAATGCATCCCAAATTTACTAAAAGAAAATGGCTTATGACAGTCTTGTCCTATCTGAAGAAGAGTTGTGTAAAATAGAAATTCCCGTTCGCGTCCTTTTTGACACTTACCGCGGTATGGGTAAATTCCCCCTCCATGGTCTTTTTATGGCTCGAACTGGTCAGCCAACCTTGAAAGGCCTGTACCGCATCGTTATAGTCCTTGGCCACGTTTTCGGCCACAAACTCGGCATCCACCTGAACTGAAATGCTGGAGGCCCTGGAACTGAAATTATCATGGCTCAGGCTCCCTTTGGATATCATATAGTCGGTGTGCTTATTGGCATATTCGTAGGCCACTGCGCTGTACTCCAACGCGTTGTACCCCAAAGAGGTCCTGTGGTCGTTTACGACACCCAACAGTTCCTGCTCCACCGCTACGACATTCTCGGATTCCGGAATGGGAACGACCTGGTCTTCAAAGGAATCCTGGGTACAGGATACTGCCATCAATACCAGCCATGCTACAATGGCATGTTGCAATTTCATTTTCATACAATGTCCTAAATTGTAAGTAGGTGGTGTTCCTTTTAAGTAGGTAGGCGAGGAATGGGGATTCTCGTGTTCTTTTGGGTTGAAGGGGAAGTTTCAACGGTGTAATGATAAAGAAATTCTGAGGACCATCTTGGAAAAATGCTTTTTTTTCGACAAACGGCATATTCTGTCGAAGTCCTTCAGATTCCGAGGCCCCGATGTTGAAATTGTGCCCGGTCCGGACTTCGGACAAATACTAAAATTCCCCGGGATTCCGTTTTGAATATAGGTAAAGTATGGGGACAACATTTTTCATGGTAAATGGCGATGGGTTTTGTTTAAAACTCCACTACTTTTGAACAAACGGATTCCCATGAAGATCAAACTTTTTTTTCCAGTTCTGTTGGTTTTTGCATTTCTGGTCGGATGCACCGGCAAAAAAAAGGATCCTTCGGAACAGTTCGACAATCTCAACCTATACCAGGAGTTTGTATCCGAGGTTTCCCATGGTATTATTTCAGCTAAGGGCGATGTTCGCATATTGCTCAGCCAACCGGTGGCATCTTGGAGCAAGGGTGATGCCCTAGACAAGACCCTTTTGCGGGTTTCTCCAAGTACCAAGGGAAAAGTGGTGGCTTTGGACGATCGTACAATAGCCTTCATTCCAGAAAAGGGGTTCAAACAGGATACGGAATACCAATTTACCTTGGCACTTTCCAATATTGTGGAAAATGTACCCGAAGCGCTGAAAAAACTGACCTTTGGCGTAAAGACCTTAAAACAGCAGTTCAATGTATATACCAATGCGCCGCAGTCGTATTCCAAGGACAGGCAATATATCAACGGACTGGTACGCGCTTCCGACCTTCTTTCCATAGAGGATATGGAGCAAATGATCTCGGCCCGGCAGCAGGGTAGCCCGGTTCGCATCAAGTTCGATGGCGGCGTACGGGAAGGCACCCAGTTTTCATTCAAGATCGATAGTATTCAACGCCATGAAAACGACACTGATGTGGAGGTCGCTTGGGATGGTGCCAAATTTGATATTGCGAGTTCCGGGAAGAATTCGATCAAAATTCCTGGCAAGAACAATTTTACGGTATTGGGTGCGGCCGTTGAAGCGGGAGAGCGTCCCGTGGTGCTGATCAATTTTTCCGACCCGATCAAGAAAGGACAGAATTTCAAGGGTCTGGTGACCCTTGAGGGAGTGGACGACCCAAAGTTTTCGGTGGATGGGAATACCTTGAAAGTATACCCATCCGAAGAACCCAAGGGAATACTTCAATTGGAGGTCTTTCAGGGCATTGAAAGTACGGAGGGGTACAGATTGAAGTCCAATTTTGGGGAACGCCTTGCTTTCGAGCAGTTGAAGCCCCAGGTACGCCTGTTGTCCAATGGCACCATTTTGCCCTCTTCGAGCAACCTTAAGATCAACTTTGAGGCCGTGGGCCTCAAATCGGTGAATGTTTCGGTCTTTAAGGTCTATCAGAACAACATCCTGCAATTTTTACAGGGCAACAATTTGGCCGGTAATAACAATATGCGGGCGGTGGCAAGGCCCATTGCCAAGAAAAAGATCGCGCTCCAGGACAAATTGTCCAATACCAGCGGGAAATGGGCGGCCCACGCCCTTGACCTCAAGGCGTTGATTTCTCCCGAGGCGGGCGCGATCTATCGGGTGGAGTTCAATTTTGGTCCCCACGACAGCAAGTACGAATGTGGGGGCAACAACTTTGGTCCGGAACAAGAGGCCGATGGGGATTTTGATGGGGAAGGGGAGAGCAGTTCCTGGGACGGCATCGAAGATTATTATGGTGGGAACGATTATTATTACTACGATTACAACTGGAACGAACGCGAGAACCCTTGCGACAAATCGTACTTTTACGACAAGAAAGTAGGCCTGAACATACTGGCCTCGGACCTTGGTGTTACCATCAAAAAAGGAACCAACAAAAGTTATTTTATAGCGGTCACCAACATCTTGAACACCAACCCCATTGCGGGGGCCAAGGTTACTTTCTACAATTACCAACAACAGGAAATGGCTTCGGTCGTCACGGACACAGACGGCACCAATATTTACGACGCGGATAAGCAGGCCTACTTTGCCGTGGTCGAAAGCAATGGACAAAAAAGCTACGTGAAACTGAACGATGGCAATGCCCTTTCAGTGAGCAAGTTCAAGGTTTCCGGAGTGCAGTTGGAAAAGGGCCTTAAGGGCTTCATTTTCGGGGAACGTGGTGTTTGGCGTCCCGGTGACCCTATTTTCCTTTCGTTCATGTTGAACGACAACGCCAATACCCTGCCCGAAAACCACCCCGTAAGGCTCGAACTGTTGGATCCGTACAACAAGGTAGTATACCGGGAGGTCAAGACAAGCGGACTCGACAACTTTTATCAGTTCGATCTAAAAACGGACGAAAATGCGCCCACCGGAAATTGGCTGGCCAGACTTTCCGTAGGGGGAGCCTCCTTTACCAAGACCATAAAAATAGAGACCATAAAGCCCAACCGCCTAAAGATCAAGACCGATTTTGATTCGGAAATGCTCAAAGGAAGCCGGCCAATTTCTGGAAATATCGGGGTAAATTGGCTTCACGGGGCCATTGCCAAGAACCTGAAAGCGGATATCACGGCGAAATTCAATCCGACCACCACTGCCTTCAAGACATTCCCGGGGTATACCTTTGACGACCCAACAAGACTTTTTTCGGTCGAAGATCAGGTCGTGTTCGATGGAAAGATCGACTCGGAAGGCAAGGCCGGTTTCAGCATAAGGCCCCAACTGAAGACCAAGGCGCCGGGCATGCTTAGCGCGGCCTTTGTTACCAAAGTGTACGAGAACGGGGGAGATTTCAGTACCGATGTGCTTACCCGACCCTATTCGCCCTACAGTACCTATATCGGCCTCAATGTGCCCAAGGGCGATAAAGCCCGTGGGATGTTGCTGACCGATACCCCACATAGGTTTGAAGTAGTTTCCGTCGATGAAACCGGCCGTCCGAAGGCGGTCGAAAATTTGAAGGTGGGCATCCACAAGGTCAGCTGGAGATGGTGGTGGGATACTTCCAGCGACAACCTGTCGAACTATAGCGGTAGCGAGTACCACCAGCAGGTTTTTGAACAGACGTTAACTACCGACTCCAATGGAAAAGGCAGCTTTACATTTGAACTGAAATACCCCGAATGGGGCCGCTACTTGGTACGTGTCGAAGATCCCAGTGGAGGGCACGCCACCGGCAAAACGGTTTATATCGACTGGCCTGGCTGGGCCGGAAAATCCAGAAAGGGAGACCCTTCCGCTGCGACAATGTTGGTGTTCTCCACCGACAAGGAGAAATACCATGTCGGGGAAACCGCAACGGTCACCTTTCCAAGTTCGGAAAAAGGTAGGGCCCTGGTAACCGTGGAGAACGGGGTGGAGGTCTTGAAATCGCTTTGGGTATCGACCCAAAAAGGCGAGACGAAGTTCCAATTGCCCATTGATAAACTGTACACCCCCAATGTATTCGTTCACATTTCCCTTTTGCAACCGCATGCCACCACCTTGAACGACAATCCTATCCGCCTGTACGGTGTGGTCCCTATTTCAGTGGAAAACCCGGCCACCCGGATCGTACCGGAAATCACCATGCCGGAAGTATTGCGGCCAGAAGAGAGGGTTACCATAAAGGTGGGTGAAAAACAGGGGAAGGCTATGACCTATAGTATTGCCATCGTCGATGAGGGACTGTTGGACCTAACCCGTTTTAAGACCCCTGATCCTTGGAAAACCTTCTATGCCCACGAAGCGCTCGGTGTGAAGACATGGGATGTATTCGACGATGTGATCGGTGCCTTTGGTGGGCGTATCGACCAGGTTTTCGCCATAGGTGGCGATGGCGAACTGGCTGGGGCCAAAAACAAAAAGGCCAATCGTTTTGAACCTATGGTGGTGCATTTGGGCCCTTTTGGCTTAAAGGAGGGCGAGACCAAACAACATGCCATCAATATACCCAAGTACATAGGGTCCGTACGCACTATGGTAGTTGCCGGCGACGCCGGGAACGGAGCCTATGGCATGGCCGAAAAGACGACGGCTGTTCGAAAGCCCTTAATGGTGCTTGCTTCACTGCCGAGGAAGCTCACCCCTGGGGAAAGGGTGACCTTACCGGTTACGGTTTTCGCGATGGAACAAAAGATAAAAAAAGTGACCTTGAAGATAAAGGAGGACCCCGCATTCAAAATTGTCGGGCCATCTACCCGAAGTCTTACCTTTAGCAAGCCGGATGAACAAATGGTCTATTTTGATTTGGATGTGGCCGATTTGAAAGGTATTGGAAAGGTGACCGTTGAAGCTTCCGGAAACGGGGAGACGGCCTCCTTTGGGATTCCCATAGATGTGGTCAATCCCAATCCCATGACCTCCGAAACGCGGCAACTGGTTTTGGCGCCGGGCGCCGGGCAGACCATTGATCTGGAAACCTTTGGTATTGCTGGAAGCAATTCGGTGCAAATCGAACTCTCGACCCTTCCTCCCATGAATTTCAGCGGTAGGATGCAGCACTTGATCCAATATCCCCATGGTTGTGTGGAACAGACAACTTCCGCAGCTTTTCCCCAGTTGTTCCTGGCCACCATTTTTGACCTCGATGGGAACCAGAAAAAGAAGGTCCAACAAAACGTGGACAGGGCGATCAAGCGTTTGGGCCGATTCCAAAGGCCGAACGGAGGCTTTTCGTACTGGCCGGGACAAAACAACATCAACGATTGGGGAACGTCCTATGCCGGTCATTTTTTGTTGGAAGCCGGGAAAAAGGGCTATGTGCTGCCGATTGGGTTCAAGTCGGGTTGGGTGAACTACCAACAACAGCTGGCCAAACAATGGCGGACAGGGAACGACAGTTCCGATTTGGCGCAGGCGTACCGCTTGTACACCTTGGCCCTTTCGGGGAACGCCGATGTGGCCAGTATGAACCGTTTGCGTGAGGCGGGAAGTCTTTCCGACCAGGCCAAATACCGTTTGGCTGCCGCATACGGGCTGATCGGTCAGGCAAGCGTGGCGGACAAACTGATGCGCGGCACCACCTTGGATTTCGACCGTTCACCATATGACCCTTACACCTACGGTTCTTCGGAACGAAACAGGGCGATGGTCCTGGAAACATTGGTACAGGTGGGAGACAAGTCCGGAGCTCAGGGAATGGCCAAGGTAGTGGCGAAACAATTGTCCGAAAAAAGGTGGATGAGCACCCAGAGTGCGGCCTATAGCCTGCTCGCTATGGCCAAATTCTCTGAAATGGTCGGCGGCAAGGGAATCGAGGCCCATGTGGAGGTCAATGGAAGGCCGCAGAGCATGGGAACAACAAAGACTTTGGCAAACAAGGAGCTCGAAGTGAGACAGGGAAGCAATGTCCTCACCATAAAAAATGAGTCGGGAAACATGCTGTACGTTCACTTGTCGAACAATGGTATTTTACCGGTCGGGGAGGAAAAGACACTCGAAAAAAACCTGAAGGCCGAGGTGGTCTTTAAAGGTCGTGACGGCACCCGATTCGATGTGTCGAGAATGGTACAGGGTACCGATTTTGTGGCCGAGCTTACCCTTACCAACACCAGTTCCAATAATTTAAAGGACGTGGCGCTCACCGAGATATTCCCCAGTGGATGGGAGATCGTGAATACCCGTTTTACCGATTTCGGGGAATTTGCCGATAACGATGTGGCCCATACCGACCTGCGCGATGACCGTGCCAGTTTCTATTTCGATATGAAACGGAACGAAACCAAAACCTTTAGGGTTTTGCTCAATGCCTCCTATTTGGGACGGTATTATCTGCCGGGAATCCAGGCCGAAGCCATGTACGACAATGATTATGTGGTTCGGACCAAGGGAAAGTGGGTGGAAGTGGTCCGTTAGTATTTTCCATTCATGGCCGCAGACCGAAACTTTTGTCCAAGATGGATTCCCCCCAGTGCGGAAATGAAGGTCCTGTCCTGTCCCAAAGCCATTTGGAAAAGGGCCTACTCCACTTCGGTTTCCCCTCCTTCCGCTTTCAAAACCTTTGAAAAGACAAATGCCCCAATTTCCTTGACGGGCCCGTAAAGAATGGATTCCTCTTTTGTTTCCTGGGTGATCAAGCTCATGGAACGGTTCATACCGTCAAAGAAGATCAATAGGGCTCCAAGGATCACGGCTACTTTTAAAGCGCCAAAAAGACCCCCGGCCAATTTGTTGAGGATGCCCAACATGGCAAAATCGGCGATTTTGGTCAGGAACTTTCCAGCCAAATGAACGAGGAGGACAATAGCGATGAAGGTAATGATAAAGGCGGCCAAATTAATATAGCGTTCGTCCCAATCCATGTTTTGGGAAAGATGGTCCCCAGCGATATAAGAAAAGTGAATGGCTCCAAAAATACCCGCGATCAGGGCGATAATCGATGCGATTTCGACGAAAAGGCCATTTTTAAGCCCCTTCCACAGGCCCCAAATGAGCAATAGTCCCAGGATAATATCCAAAAAAGCCATAGTTGAATCTTTAAAACAAATATAGAACTTTGATTTGTACCTTTGGCATACCCTTTGGTCGGGAGGGACAGGCCCCCACGGAAGGCGAAATCAATTATTTATGTCAAGAGACCTACAACTAAAAGAACGATGGGAGCTGTTGGTGGAGAAACTGGCGGCGCAGTTCTCGGACGGTGATCCTTTGGAATTGGACTCCATCATCTATTTGGTGGGGATACAGGAATTGGGACAGTACCATAAGAAGTACAAAAAGGACGAGAAGCTCAACCTTATGCATATCGCCATTTGTCGATTACTGGAACCCTATGGTTATTATGAATTTGAGTTTTTCGACGAGGAAGGATGGCCCCATTATACCGTTAAGGAGCAGTTGCCTGCCTTAAAGGCCGGAGAGCAATCGGTGCTGATGAAGGAGGCCATCGTGGGATACTTTGTGGAAAAGGAATATATTGATTGAACAAAACGAAATGGATAGACCCTACTATGCGGTGATTTTTACTTCCGGTCGAACCGAAGGAGATCAAGGGTATGCCGAAATGGCTGAACAAATGGAGGATTTGGCTCGCCAACAACCGGGATACATCGATTTTGAAAGCGCACGTGAGGAGGTGGGCATTACGATCAGTTATTGGGAAAGCCTCGAGGCCATAGCGGATTGGAAGGCGAACACGGACCATCTTTTTGCGCAGCAACGGGGCATCAAAGATTGGTATTCCTGGTATAAGGTCCGTATTTGTTTGGTAGAACGGGAATATGATTTCAGGAAATGACAAAAACGGTTTCCTTCCTCAAGGCCCATCCAAAGAAACTGCTTGTTTTAACCGTTCTCCTTACCACCTATTATTTCAGCCTCCCCTCCCCCCTTTTTAATGCTCCGATGGCCACGGTAATCGAAAGCAAGCGGGGAGTTTTGCTCGGAGCTTTGATCGCGGACGATGGGCAGTGGCGCTTTCCTGTAATGGACAGTATACCCCATAAGTTCAAAACCTGCTTACTACAGTTCGAGGATGCCCATTTTTATCGGCATCCCGGATTCAATCCCGTTTCCATGGCAAAGGCACTGGGGACAAATATCGCGGCAGGGAAAACGGTTCGCGGTGGTAGCACCCTTACGCAACAAGTAATTCGACTTTCAAGGAGTCGAAAAAAAAGATCGTACTGGGAGAAGTCCATTGAGCTGGTTCTGGCGACCCGCCTTGAACTTCGGCATTCAAAAGAGGAAATTTTAAGGCTCTATGCTGGCCATGCCCCTTTTGGCGGAAATGTGGTGGGATTGGATGTAGCTGCGTGGCGGTATTTCGGACTACGCCCGCACCAGCTGTCATGGGCGGAATCGGCTACCTTGGCCGTCCTGCCCAATGCCCCGAGCCTGATCTATCCGGGAAAGAATCAAGCAAGATTGTTGGCAAAGCGAAACCGATTACTTCGAAAACTGCTAAAGGCGCAAATTATCGATAGCACGACCTACGGACTCTCCCTTTTGGAGAAACTGCCCCAAAGGCCGTATGCCCTCCCCAAAACGGCCTCGCATCTGGTACAGTATTTGGCCAAAACGGACAAAGGGCAGCGCATTACCACCACCCTGGACGAGAATTTGCAGCAAAATGGGAACGCCATCATACAGAAACACCATCAACGTTTACGGCAAAACCAGGTCCACAATGCCGCTATGTTGATTCTCGATGTGGATACCCGTGAAGTATTGGCTTATGTCGGCAACACCCAAACTACCCCGGAACATCAGAAAGATGTGGATATGGTCCAGGCCGACCGCAGTACCGGAAGCATCTTAAAGCCCCTTTTGTATGCCGCCATGTTGGATGCCGGAGAACTCCTTCCGGACATGCTCGTCCCTGATGTCCCTACCCAAATCGCCGGCTACACCCCAGAGAATTTCGATGAAGGCTACCGCGGTGCCATAACGGCTCAAAAAGCCCTGGCCCGGTCACTCAACATTCCGGCGGTACGCCTGTTGCAGTCCTATGGCCTTCACAAATTTCGAGATCAACTGGACGCCTTTGGCCTAAAGGGCATTGACCGATCGGCCGACCACTATGGTTTGACCCTGATTTTGGGAGGGGCGGAAAGTAGTCTTTGGGACCTTTGCAAGACCTATGCGAACCTAGCGTCGACGGTCAATCATTTCAATGCAAGTTCGAGTGAATATTTTTCCAAGGAATTCACGGAGCCTGTCCTGGTAAAGGCGGAGGGCGTGGATTTTGGACTTGTATCCACCCAAAAGACCGTTTTCGATGCGGGGAGCATTTATTTGACCTTGGAAGCCATGAAGGAAGTGAACCGCCCCGATGGAAATGAATCATGGGAATTTTTTGACGGCAGTAAAGAGATTGCCTGGAAAACAGGGACCAGTTTTGGAAACAAGGATGCCTGGGCCATCGGGATAACCCGGTCCCATGTGGTGGGGGTATGGGTCGGCAATGCCGACGGAGAGGGAAGGCCAAATACCACGGGGGTCTCCAGCGCGGCCCCTATCCTTTTCGATATATTCGACGTGCTCCCGAAGACCCCCTGGTTTCCCAAGCCCCTGGATGAATTTGCCCAAGTGATCGTATGCTCGAAGAGCGGATATCTGGCAACTTCCATCTGTTCGACAAAAACCCTGTCCGTTCCTGACAAACAGAATTTTGTCAAGGCCTGCGCGTACCACCGAACGGTGCACTTGGATGCCCAAAGACAGTTTCAGGTCAATTCTTCCTGTGCCGATCTGTCCCAAACAATACGGGCATCTTGGTTTGCGTTGCCTCCCCTGATGGAATTCTATTATAAAAGGAGCCATCCGGCATATCGGTCCCTTCCACCCTTTCGTTCAGATTGCGAAAGCAACATGCCGCCCCCCATGGAATTCATTTATCCAAAAAATGGAAGTCGTATAGGGATTACCAGGAACTTTGAAGGTGGGGTAAACGAGATCATCCTAAAATTGGCCCATGCGAAGCCCGAAACCCGGGTCTTTTGGTACCTCGACGATCGGTATATTTCCCAAACCCGGGAATTTCATGAGATTGGGTTGCTGCCCGACCCCGGAAGCCATAAAATTACGGCGATCGATGCGCTCGGAAATGAAGTTTTTGTTACGATAACGATTGAGTGATCCCCGTGTTTTGTGGATGGCATATAATGAACTATATTTAAGGATGCTTTCTATGCTACCTTGTGCTACTTTTAAATCATAAACCAAATTCAAAAAGATGAAGTATATCATTTCACTAGACCAGGGCACCACCAGTTCGAGAGCCTTGCTCGTAGACCAGGAAGGAAACATCCAAGGAACGGTCCAAAGGGAGTTCACACAGATTTTTCCGAGACCCGGCTGGGTAGAACATGATGCCATGGAGATTTTGGAGTCCCAAATGGGCGTGCTTCACGAACTCATAAAAAAGGAAAACGTGAACCCTTCCGATATCCAGGCAATCGGCATCACCAATCAGAGGGAAACCACCATGGTATGGGATAAAACTACCGGGCAGCCCGTGTACAATGCCATTGTTTGGCAAGACAAGCGTACCGCGGATATCTGTGAAGACCTGAAGAAAAGTGGGCTGACGGAGCACGTGCGAAAGACCACCGGCCTGGTAATTGATTCGTATTTTTCCGGTACCAAGGTGAAATGGATCCTGGACAATGTGGAAGGGACAAAAGCGCGCGCTGAAAATGGGGAGCTTTTAATGGGCACTGTCGATTCTTGGTTGGTCTGGAACATGACCGGTAGAAGAAACCATATAACGGACTATACCAATGCCTCCCGGACCATGATCTACGACATCGTGGACCTGAAATGGGACGATCGAATGCTGAAGGCCCTCGGGATACCCAAGAGCATGTTGCCAGAGGTAAAACCCTCGGCACACCATTTCGGGGACTACGAGATCGAAGGGGTTTCCATTCCCATTACCGGAATTGCGGGCGATCAACAGGCGGCCTTGTTCGGGCAGGGTTGCTTTAAACAGGGGACCGCGAAAAATACCTATGGAACAGGATGCTTTATGCTGATGAACACGGGTGAGAAGCCCCAATTTTCCAAAAACGGCCTACTGACCACAATTGCTTACGGGTTGGACGGCAAAGTGAACTATGCCCTGGAAGGAAGTATCTTTATCGCGGGAGCGGCCATACAATGGTTGCGCGACGGACTGGAACTGATACAGGATGCCAAAGAGACAGAAGCCTTGGCGAATTCGGTGGAAGGGGAGAGCTCGGTTTATGTTGTTCCTGCTTTTGCCGGACTGGGAGCGCCTTACTGGGACATGTATGCGCGAGGCGCCATTTTCGGCCTTACCCGCGATACGGGAAAAGCGCATTTGGCCAAGGCCACCTTGGAGTCGTTGGCCTACCAGACCAAGGATATTTTAAAGGCGATGGAGGACGACTCGGGGATACAGCTCGAAAATCTAAGGGTAGACGGAGGGGCCTGTGCCAATAACCATTTGATGCAGTTCCAGGCCGATATTCTTGATACCGAGGTGCACCGCCCAAAAGTAATCGAATCCACCGCCATGGGGGCGGCCTACCTGGCCGGAATCCAAGTAGGGCTCTGGACCCAGTCCGACATCGACCAGAACAGGCCCATGGATCGTATTTTTGAACCCACTTTTGACCGTGTAAAACGGAAGCGCTTGTACAAGAATTGGCAGAAAGCGGTGGAACGCTCCAAGGGTTGGGAAGAACAATAATATTTTGGGCTTTTCCTTTCAAGTAGGACGGACAGGTCAAATAAGATAGAAAATGTGAAGAAGGTCCCGGGTTGGCAGGGACCACCAAAAAGCACTATGAGCAGTATAAAATTTTCAAATTTGGACCGGAAGGAGACGGTGGCCAAATTGGCCAGGGAAGAATTCGACCTGGTCGTGATCGGCGGTGGAATCACCGGCGGTGGAATAGCGTTGGATGCCGCGTCCCGTGGATTGAAAGTGGCTTTGGTCGAAAAGGGGGATTTCGCCTCCGGCACCAGTAGCAAATCCACCAAGTTGATCCACGGCGGTTTGCGCTACCTAAAGCAATTCGACTTCTGGTTGGTAAAGGAAGTGGGATCGGAGCGTGCCATCGTCCATAAATTGGCCCCGCATTTGGTGCTCCCCGAGAAAATGCTGCTGCCCTTGATCGAGAACGGTTCCTATGGGAAATGGCTGACCTCCATTGGGTTGAAGGTGTACGATATTTTGGCCCAGGTCACAGGCGATGACAAACGCAAGATGCTGGAGAAGAAGGAGGCCATGAAACTGGAGCCGCTGTTGCCCAAAAAAATATTGAAAGGAGCCGGCTATTATGCCGAGTACCGTACCGACGATGCCCGATTGACCATCGAAAACATCAAGACCAGCCTTCAGTTTGGAGCCCAGGCCCTGAACTACGCCGCCGTTGAAGATTTTGAATACCAGGACGAACAGATTTCCGGGGTAAAGGTAAAGGATGGTATTTCGGGAAGATCCTTTACGATCCGCACCAAATACGTGATCAGTGCCGCTGGACCATGGGTCGATGAGCTTCGAAGCCTCAACCAATCCAAAAAGGGAAAACGCCTGCACCTTACCAAAGGGGTGCATTTGGTATTTCCGCATGAGAAACTTCCGGTAAGGCAGTCCGTTTATTTTGACATCCCGGATGGTCGGATGATGTTTGCCATTCCAAGGGGGAAGGTGACCTATGTGGGCACCACCGATACCAATTTCAACAAGGACAAAGATGACGTAAAAGTGGATTTGGCCGATGCCATATACCTACTTTCCGCGGTGAACAATATGTTCCCGAGCATTGAATTGGAGATGGAGGATATTGTATCTTCCTGGGCCGGTTTGCGCCCATTGATCCATGAGGAGGGAAAATCCGCTTCCGAACTCTCCCGAAAAGATGAGATTTTTACCTCGGACAGCGGGCTGTTGAGCATCGCCGGGGGAAAACTCACCGGCTATCGAAAAATGGCCGAAAGGGTGGTAGACCGCATCGCCAAAAAAATGGAAGAGGAACTGGGCAAAAAGTTGAAGGCCTGTACCACCGATAAAATCCGACTTTGTGGGAACCTGGAATTTAAAAAGCCCAAGCACGTTAAGAAATACATAGCTGCGGTCTACGACAGGATCAAAGCAGATGGTTTTACCGAACACGATGCATGGTTCTTGGTCACCACCTATGGAAAACAAACAGAAGCGATCCTGGATACCTATGCCACCCTAAAGGACAAGGATCAGTACGTTCGGATGATCAAGGCCGAACTTCGGTTCGGGATTGATTTCGAGATGGTCCAGAATCCGATGGACTTCTTCATACGAAGAACGGGACGGCTGTATTTTGACATCGAAAGTGTTCGGACCCTGATGGATTCGGTTTTGGACGAATTCAAGAACATATACCAAGTGGACGATGCCCAATTATCGGAATGGAAAGAAACCTTGGAAAACGAACTGGAAGCACATTCGAATTTCTCCTTGCAACGCGTTTAAGGGTCCAGCCCTACCATTTCCCTGGCCCAATGAACGATCTGCAGTACCATTTTTTCATCCCAGCGACCCGTTTTCCCCTCGAAGGAGTCCCTAGGAGAGCTGTGTATCGTATTCCAGTGATCTAGCCCGGGATACTCTAACAGATCGTGGTCCGTATGGCCATTTTTTTGCAGTACTTCCAAGATGATGTGGTTGTCAAAAGAAGACATTATCCAGTCATGGGTTCCCCTTAGGATGCGAACCGGGACCTGTATCCTTTCCCATTCCCCGGCCAGGTTGAAATCCTGTAGCTGGTGATAATAGCGTACGGGACGTCCGTACATATGCTCCGCGCCGTGATAGTTGTACAGCGCGAGCGCCGGGTAGTCATTTACCACCTCCCCATAGGTCTTCTTTTGGATGAGCATCCCGTAATAGAGGGGAATGAAATATTTGTTCATTTTTTCGACGATTTCAGCTTCAGAATGGTCTTTAAAACGGAGTATTCTACGCTCTATTTCGAGCATATGCTCAAACCATGTTTTGAAAAATGTTCCGTCCGAAATTATGCCGGCCAGTTCAAACTCGTTGGCCAGCAAAGGGGCCAGGGCACTTCCCATACTGGAGCCGTAGACCACAATTCTCTGGTCATCGACATAGGGTTTCGACTTTAAACTCAAAATCGCTGCCCTATAGCCCGCCAGATCCATTAGGAAATCGGATCGACTGCATTTCCCCTGACTATCCCCTACACCTGGTTTTTCGATCCGCATGACCACCATACCGGATTTTTCGACCAGGTCCTTTATGGTTTGTACCCAATTGCCCTTTCTTCCCGGATAGGTTTCGATGCTGGAGCAACTCAGTCCCCCTATTAAAATAATAGCGGGCTGCCTCCCCTCTTTTTTGGGCTTGGTGATAATGGTCCGTTGCCGTATCCCATAGATGCTGGTCACTTCCTCGTAGAAAGTGTCGATTCCGCGGTGCTGTTCTTTGGCAAGGGCATTGAACCGCACCGTGTGATCTTGGGACATTCCCTTTCTCAGCACCCTTATGGAAGTGGGTCGCGATCCCCTGAGGTTATAGGAGACATCGCTCCAAACCTCCGGGTCGAGAATGGGCACTCCATCCACATTGAGGATGATATCCCGGGGCATGATCCCTGCTTTTTCCAAAGGACTGTCCGGATCAATTGACCGCACGATGGCCCCTGGCGCTTTCATTGAAGGAGCATCGATTTTTGCCTCCCATAGGGCTCTTCGTTCCAGCTTTTGGGCCATCATGCCAAAGCAGGACATACATAGGATCAGAAGTGCTACCCGTCTTTTTTTCGGTGCGGACATCATAGTGCTGTTTTTTAGGATTCCCTTAAAATTAGATTCCCTAAATTTAGGTTCGGGAAGATTTATACCATCACCGCGTTTTTTTATGTGAAATGCCCCATGGGCATGATGTAGCCTTTAAGGATGAAAATCATTGCCAATTTTTACCTTCTTAATTCAAGAATAGCCACCCATCTGGTTTTTTGGATGGCGTACTATGTTCTGTTTGGATTTTTGTGGGTCGGGGAGGAGGGGTACGTGGCCTCCTTCTATCTGGAATTTATACTATTGCCTCCCCGGATGCTCGCGGTATACACGGTCCTGTATTGGCTGTTGCCCAAGTTTCTTTTGAACAGAAAATACGTCCGGTTTATCATTGGATATGGTGTTGTACTGTTGTTGACCGGCTTGTTGCAGCGGGTGTTCATCCATTTTTTTTACGAAGAACTGCTGTTGAACGATTACCGTTGGGGACTGCTCAGTCCGCGGATGTTGGTGCGGGCGATGGTACTGATCAATACCACGGTCTTGTTTGTGCTTGCCGTGAAGATCTTCCAGCTCTGGCTCATGGAACGTGAAAAAAACGCCAATAACCGCCGAAGAATATTGGAAATCAAATCCAACCGAAAATTCCATCGTGTTCCCACCGATACCATTTTGTTTGTGGAAGGGTTGGGAAACTATGTCACTTACCACCTTTCCGACGCGTCGAAAGTAACCTCCTATGGGAGCATCAAAAATACCTTGTCCTCCCTTCCGGAAAATTTTGTCCGGGTGCATCGATCCTATATCATAAACAAAGATTTTATCACTTCATACGGTCCCGATACGGTTGAGATCCGAAACCGTTCCATACCCAGGGGGAAGAGCATGGCCGCGGAACCGCTTTTGGGTTGACCTGGTCCAGGGCAGCCGTTCAATCCAAGCGCTCCGTCAAGGCCTTGAATTTTTTTTTGGCGTTTTTGTTTTCATAGAGCACCTCGTAGACCGCATCAATGATCGGCGTGCGTACCTTTTTATTGAAGCTCGATTTTAGATCATAGGCACTTTTGGCGGCATAATATCCCTCGGCCACCATGCGCATTTCCATCTGAGCGCTCTTTACCGTATAGCCCTTGCCGATCATATTGCCGAACATGCGGTTGCGGCTAAAGGTGGAGTATCCCGTGACCAATAGGTCTCCCAAATAGGCCGAATCGTTGATATTCCTATCGATCTTGTGGATCCGTTTGGTGTAGCGTTTCATCTCCCGAATGGCGTTGCTCATCAAAACGCTCTGAAAGTTGTCGCCATAGCCCAGTCCGTGGGCGATGCCTGCCGCTATGGCGTATATGTTCTTGAGCATGGCGGCGTATTCCGTACCTATGATATCCTTGCTGATCTTGGTCTTGATATAATGGCTGCCCAAGTTGTCCGCGACCATTTGTGCCTTTTTTTGGTCGGCGCAGGCAATGGTCAGATAGGACAGGCGCTCCAAAGCGACCTCTTCGGCATGGCAGGGGCCCGTGATGACCCCAATATTCTCGAATGGGATATGGTACCGCTCATGGAAGTGCTCTCCCACGATCATTCCGGTTTCGGGAACAATGCCCTTAATGGCAGAGAAAATGATCTTGTCGTTCAGGGAAAGGGTCAATTTTTGAAGTTCACTGTCCAAAAAGGCAGAGGGAATGGCAAAAATTAGGATATCCGCCTTGGCGACGGTATCGTTAAGATTGTCCGATAGGTCCAATCTATCCATATCGAAGGTCACCGAGGTCAAATAGTTGGGATTGTGTTTTTGGATCTTCATAAATCCTATGGCGTCCGAATTCCGCATATACCAACCCACCCTTTCCTGGTTGGTCAAGAGCATTTTTACGATTGCCGTGGCCCAGCTTCCACCACCCAGTACCGCGAATCTTAAGTTTTTCATACCGAACCTGTTTCCGTATCGCTTTATCAAATTTATGACACGATGGCCACTGCCCCCACGCCCAATTTCAAGAAGGGTGCATGCCCTCGACAATCCCCTTTTTATCCCCCAAAACTACTCAAAATTACACCCTAAACATGAATCACTGAGTATCAAAGGGTTAAAAAAATGGCACGGTGCTTGTTCTTTACACCTGGAATACAAATACCTATTGATATGAAGGCAAAACTACTTTTTGGATTTTTAATGGTCGGAATTTTAACGACCTCCTGTTATACCGAAGCCATAATAGCGGATGGGTTTATTGAGGAGTCGGCCTTCGATACCGATCAGGTACTGCAATCCTACGATCTATGGTACGTGGATATTAACGAGACCAGCGGTAACGGTGAGGTACCCTTCCTGCAAAGAGCTTTTACCATATCCTTTCGGAATGGTACGGTCTATGCCAACAACAACATTGTGGGAATCGGTAAAACGGGCAATGGTTTTGGAGTTGACGTAGGATATTATGGTACAATTGGAGGAACCGTGGAGATCGACCATGATGTGGATGGGACCTGGTTGTTGGATGTTTATGCCGTAAACGGGAGTACCATAGAACTGCATGACGGACGGTCAAACACTTCCTACTACCTCAAGGGCTACCAGACCAACAATTTTGACTATGACATGGTCTTTTACGAGAACATCAACTATTTTCTACAGGAATATTCGGCCTGGGAGAAAACTTATACAAGCGAGGAAGGAGCCCTAAACGATTTTGATGATGAGAATTTTTTACAGTTCAACACTACATTTTTCCAATCTTCAACGGATGCTCCCGGAACTTCCGTTTCCGACCTGCAATGGCATTTCACCGGAGATTATCAGGTGTATGACATAGAAAACGATGAAACGCTCAAAACTTTAACACTTGCTTACGACTTCTTGGGCAATGATTACTTTGAACTGTACGTTATTAATGACAGTACGATAGAGCTGTACCACCCGGATAGCAAAACAGTATATGAGTTTACCGGAAGAGGATACACCCAGTACTTGAAATCGGGCAAGAGTCCGATCGCTAAAAAAAGAACAAAGACTTCGAATCCTATTATGAAGGTCGAACGAAATAGAAAATAAAATTAAAAGGGATACATTTTAGAGACTGTCGAACATGGTACGGCAGTCAAAGTAAACGATTTTTTGGTTGGTTATTTAGTTAGGAATCGCCCTGGGTGTAACGCTCGGGGCGGTTTTTTTGTGGGCTCCCGGATTCACCAATGGGTGGTGTGCAGCTCCAAATCTACGGTTTCCGGGCCTAGGATAGGGGTATTTTAAGTGACCTTCAGCTTTTTCCTAAACTCCGAAGGGTTTTCTTGGGTAACTTTTCTGAACGTACGATTGAAGTACGACAGACTTTCAAACCCACAACCATAACAAGCTTCACTGATATTCTTTCCCATCAACAACAAGCGCTTTGCCTGGCTGATACGGTATTGGTTCAGAAAGCCCACAAAGGTATTTCCCGTTGCCTTTTTAAAATAACGGCAGAAAGCGGGCTTGCTCAAGTTGCAGAGGGAAGCCACTTCCCCTACGGTTATTTTTCGTTGGTAGTGCTCATCGATGAACGCATAGAGATGTCTGATGCGTTGCTGCTCTTTTGCATTGTACTTACTTACAAAAGGGGCTTGGTGCAAGAGTTGGTACTCCGGGCTACGGGCCAGGGCCCCAAAGATCTGAATCGTTTCAATGAACAGTTCAAAGGCGTCCAACCGATGGAGTTCCTTTATGCGTTTTCCAATTCTCCTTTTGGTCTCACCGGTAAAGGCAATACCAAATTGTGATCGGTCAAAGAGTCTGTGGATTTCGTCCAATGCGGGAACCTCCTGGGCGAAAGTGCTTTTAAAGGAGGGTTTGATATGGAGTACCTCCATACGGTAATCGGTCTGGACCCCATGATCGAAGTTCAAATGGGGAATGTTCGAACCAATGAGTACCAGGTCATTTCCCTCATAGCCGGAGATATGGTCGCCCACATGTCGGGTGCCGTTTGCCCCTTCGATATAGACCAGTTCATATTCAGGATGGAAGTGCCAAAAGAAAAGATCGTTCAACTTGGGATCGTGAAGCACACGGAACGGACTTTTTACTTCCGGAGCAATGGTTTCCAATTGAATTTTCATATTCTAATTTAACTAAATTATTCTTGTTATTCTGAATACGGATAAAAAATATCAATATTGTTCAAATATTGGTCAATATTACGGTGGATAACAATATGCCGTATTTTTAGTTTTATCCAATCGATTCTAACGCATTTAAAACCGTAATATGGAAGATATGAAGACTAAACTGGAAATGGCCAACAAGGCCCACGAAGCAATTCCGGGAAACCCATCCACTGCAACGAGCAGCAAAGTAAGATTAAATGACCGATCCAACGGGAATGCCCTCCGGGTACTCAGTGAGGACGACTGGAAATTTTGGATGCACAATGGCTATATCGTGATCAAGAATGCGGTTCCGAAGGCCCAGGCCCGGGCCACTGCGGATTTTCTTTGGGAATTTGACGAAAAAGACCCCAGCGATCCAACTACCTGGTATGCCCCCCCTCGCGCCGAGATGAAAATGAAGGAACTTACCGGCACGGGTATGGTGGAGGTATACAACCACCAACTTTTATGGAACAATAGACAGACACAAAAGGTCTATGATGCTTTTGTGGACGTATGGGGCACCGAAAAGCTTTGGGTCACCATTGATCGGGCGAACCTCAATTTCCCCTTGCGGCCCGGTGTGGGGAAAAAGGGGTTTATCCATTGGGACTATGACCCGGAGACCCGGCCACAGAACGTACAGGGGGTATTGGCCCTCGCGGACCAGACCGATGAAAATATGGGGGGCTTTCAATGCATTCCCTGGCTGTACCGGAATTACGATAGTTGGAAATTGACCCAGCCAGAAGACCGAGATCATTTTCAACCCGATATCAGCGGTCTGGAAGATAAAATAGTGAAGGTAAAAATGGAGGCCGGCGACCTGCTGATCTTCAACAGTACCGAACCACACGGTATTCGCCCCAACAAATCCAAGGATAAGGTACGCATTGCCCAATATATATCGATGATGCCGGCCGAAGCGGACAATTCCGAATTGCGTGAATGGCGCATCAATTCCTGGAAAAATCGAGTGGCACCGGAAGGCTATGCATTTCCTGGAGATCCCAGAAACTGGGAAAGGGACAAATATAAAACAGCAGAACTTAGTATATTGGGGGAAAAGCTACTGGGCCTAAAAAACTGGTAGGCGCATCGTCATTGTAAGCGTGAATAAAATAGCCAACCCTTTATACGACCGACCATGATTTCCAACCTGAGTATTTGGGATATTTCCATCATATTGATCTATTTTGGAATTATCCTATGGATTGCCCAATGGGCCTCCAAAAGCAAATCCGAATCTACGGGGGCCGTGGATTATTTTTTGGCCGGTAAGAGCCAGGGTTGGTTGGTGGTTGGCGCATCCCTGTTTGCCTCCAATATTGGATCCGAGATCATATTGGGGGTCTCCGGGGCCGGGGCAAGAGGAAACATGCCCATGGCCAATTTTGAAATCATAGCGGCCTTGGTGCTGATTTTATTGGGATGGGTGTTCGTTCCGTTCTATCTCAGGACCGGGGTCTACACCATGCCCGAATTTTTGGAAAAGCGGTATTCCAAAGCCTGCAGGAATTACCTTTCGGTAGTCTCCATCCTGGCCTATGTAATCACCAAAATATCGCTGATCATCTTCGCGGGGGCACTCGTATTCGAGACCATTGGGGTTCCTTTTTGGACCGGTGCCATTATTACCGTGGTGGCCACAGGGTTTTATACTGTTCTAGGGGGCTTGAAAGCGGTGATATACACCGATATGGTACAAGCCTTTATCCTGCTTTTGGGGACCATCCTGGTTACCCTTTTCGGGCTGTACGAACTTGGCGGATGGGACGGAATGGTCCAGGTTATCGATATGGCCTCCGAACAGGAAGGAAACCCATCGGCCGGCCGGTTCTTCAATCTCTGGCGGCCCATGGCCGATACCGAATATCCCTGGACGGGAATGTTGTTCGGGGCCCCTATTTTGGGAATCTGGTATTGGTGCACGGACCAATATATTGTACAAAGGGCGTTGTCGGCCAAGGATGTGGACAACGCCAGAAAAGGAGCCCTTTTTGCAGGATATCTAAAGCTATTGCCCGTTTTTATCTTTTTTCTCCCAGGGGTCATTGCCTATGCCCTGCTTCAAAAAGGAGAGATCAGCTTTTCGATGGAAAATGCCGATCAAGCCTTGCCCGCCATGATCACCGAATTTTTACCCATGGGGCTCAAAGGGTTGGCCATAGCGGGATTGCTCGCTGCCCTAATGAGTTCCCTGTCCTCGGCCTTTAATTCGAGTTCGACCTTGTTGACCATTGATTTTTATCAGAAATACCGGCCCAAGGCGTCCCAAAAAGACCTGGTACGGTTCGGTCAAGGTGCCACCATTGTTTTGGTCATCGTGAGCTTGGGGTGGATTCCCTTCATGAAATCCCTGATGGGAGGGGGTATTTTTCACTACCTCCAAAGTGTGCAGGCCTATATTTCGCCTCCTATAGCCGCGGTCTTTCTTTTTGGACTTTTTTACAAATGGATCAATGCGAAGGGCGCGATCATTACCTTATGGACCGGATTTATCATTGGAATTTTTAGATTGGTAACGGAATTCCTCCACAATGAAGGGACCATAACGGTTGCCCGGGATTCATTGCTAGGGACTTTTCTGGAGGTAAACTTTCTGCATTTCGCCCTTTTTCTGTTCCTCTTCTGCGGAGCGGTATTGATGCTTGTAAGCAAAACGGGCGTACCGCAGTCAAAAGAGGTCCTGGAACTGGTCACCTTTCAAAAATCATCTTCCATTGATAAATTCCGATGGACGGTTGATGCCAAATTGACCCTTCTTTTGATCGTACTGGTGCTCCTGATATGGTGGCTGTTCAGTTCTTGGGGAATTGCGGGGAATTGATGCTTGGATAATGGATTTACAGTTAGAAGAAAAGACAGCTTTCATATCGGGGTCAACGGCCGGGATAGGATATGCCACGGCCAGATCATTGGTGCGGGAGGGCGCAGGCGTAATTTTGAACGGTAGAACCCAAAAAAACGTCGATGGTGCCATCTTGAAACTGCTCCGGGAATTTCCCGATGCCAGTATCTCCGGACTGCCCGCGGATTTTGGCAAGTCGGACGAAGTGGACGCCCTTTTGGCCAGATTGCCGAGGGTGGACATCCTCATCAACAATGTGGGAATATATGGTGTGGGTCCCTTTTTTGAATTTTCGGACGCCGACTGGTCCCGGCAGTTTGAGGTGAACGTAATGAGTGCCGTTCGGCTCTCAAGACACTGTTTGCCCAAGATGATGGAGTCCGATACGGGACGGATCGTGTTCATCTCCAGTGAATGCGCCACACTGTCGCCGCCAGATTCGATAGCCTACAATATGACCAAAACCGCGCTAATATCGATTTCCAAGGGCCTTGCCCAATTGACCAAAGGGACCCAGGTGACCGTAAATACCATAATGCCCGGTTCCACACTATCGGAAGGGGCCGAACGGTTTTTGGAAGAGACCGCTAAAAAAGACGGAGTCAGCAAACAAAACGTGGAACGCGATTTTTTCAGCAAAGTTCGGACCTCCTCCCTCCTACAGCGTTTTGCCACGGTCGACGAAGTGGCCCAAACGATTGCCTATATGGCCAGTCCACTTGCTTCCGCTACCAACGGGGCGGTCATCAAGGTTGATGGGGGCAGTACAGGGGGAATACTATGAGCTTCTGGGCTATTTTTTGCGAATAAGGCGCATTAAAAGGGGATTATACCCTATTTTTGCGCGCTTAAATCCGTATCGTGAAGAAGTACCTCAACCTATTCGATTTTAAACAGAAAGTGGACTATAAGACCGAAGTCCTGTCCGGCCTCACCGTGGCCCTGGCCTTGGTGCCCGAAGCCATCGCTTTTGCCTTGATACCGGGATTTTCACCTTTGACCGGCCTGTACGCGGCCTTTGTCCTGGCCCTGGTCACCTCTATTTTGGGCGGCCGTCCGGGAATGATCTCAGGTGCCACAGGGGCGGTGGCGGTTATTTTTGTGGGATTGATTTTGGAATTGAAACAAAACTTCCCTGGAATTGAGCCCGGGACCATTCTAAACTATGTATTTGCTACGGTCATTATAGCGGGAACCCTTCAGATCTTGGCCGGATTGCTGCGTTTGGGCAAGTTTATTCGTTTGGTGCCCCATCCCGTGATGTTCGGTTTTGTGAACGGATTGGCCATCATCATATTTATGGCGCAATTTCCCAATTTCTATCAAAAAGGGACCGAGGAGTTGTTGACAGGGGCCTCGCTATATACCATGTTGGGACTTACCCTTCTGACGATGCTCATTATTTGGGGCTTTCCCAAGTTGACAAAGGCGGTACCCTCATCCCTGTTGGCCATAGTGGTGGTCTCGGCCATCGTGATCGGGTTTGGGGTCGATACCCTGACCGTGGCGGATACCATGAAAGAGGGACAGACGATCAATGGGGGCTTTCCGCCGCTTTCCATTCCCCGAATTCCCTTTACCCTGGAGACCTTTTGGATAATCTTTCCCTATGCGGCCATCGTTGCGGGCGTGGGATTGATCGAAAGTCTGTTGACCTTGAATATTATCGATGAGATTACCGAGACCCGAGGGAGTGGCAACAAAGAGTGCGTGGCCCAGGGCACCGCAAATATCCTTTCCGGGTTTTTTTCCGGAATGGGTGGATGTGCCATGATCGGGCAGAGTTTGATCAATACTTCCTCTGGGGCCAGGGCGCGCTTATCCGGGATTACCGCGGCGGTTATGTTATTGGTCTTTATCATGTTTGGATCGAGTCTTATCGAGCGTTTGCCCATGGCCGCTCTGGTAGGTTTGATGTTTATGGTGGCCATCGGCACCTTTGAATGGGCCAGCTTCAAAACGTTTCGAAAAATGCCCAATTCCGATGTAGTGGTCATGGTATTGGTAACCTTGATCACCGCCATGACCCACAATCTTGCCATAGCGGTTTTATTGGGCGTGATCATTTCTGCCTTGGCGTATTCTTGGGAAAATGCCAAGCGTATACGGGCACGAAAACACTTGGATGCAGACGGGGTAAAGCATTATGGGATTTATGGTCCTCTGTTCTTTGGTTCCACCACCGCCTTTGCTGAAAAGTTCGACGTTCAGGGCGACCCCGACGAGGTCATTATTGATTTTAGGGAAAGCCGTGTGGCCGACATGTCGGGAATCGAGGCCTTGAACAAGCTTACGGAGCGCTATCAGAAAGTGGGGAAGAACGTTCATCTTAAGCATTTGAGCAAAGACTGTATCCGCCTGCTTAAAAATGCGGACGACATTATTGATGTCAATGTGATGGAAGATCCCACCTATAAGGTGGTCGCCGATAGGCCGATCAAAAAAGGGGAAGATGAAGAAGACAAGAATTTGTTCAATCTTTGGGGTTTGTAATGGACATTAGACCACTTTCTTTTTTGGGAAGTTGTAGCCCCCGGCCCACCCGATCCATTTGATAGAAACCTGGTATTGCCTTTTTAGGAGCCTGTTTTCGAAGACCTGCTTTTCTTTCAATAGTATCGTAGCTTCATTCATAACGCATAAATTTAATTGGGCGGTACACTGTTAAGACGATCGCAATGGATGAAATAGGACAAATACAGCTAAAAATTTGTCGGACCCGGTGATTCCGACCCTGCCCGAAATTAAAATAGGTGCACCTGGATCCGGGGATTTCTGGGTAGGATTGGGAAAGGGAACAAGGATTATATTTTTTACCGCCCTATTGGTCGAACAGTTGGTACTGGCCCCGCAACCTAATGGTCACTGTGACGTCCGTGGCATGTTCATTTCTAAAGTACCAGCCATGTCTTCCTTCAAAGGGAGCAGTGAAGGTTCCAACCATATTGTTGGAATACGCCAGGGTATAACTTTCATAGAAGACGTTTTCCGGCGGATTTTCCTGTTGTACTTCCCCGTGAAAATCGATGTAAACAATTTTGTCATCGGCCGTGCTCCATTCATATTTTATCGCCGCATATTTTAGGGCCCTGAATTTGTATTCGATACCCTTGCCGGCAGGGACCACCACTTGAACGGTATCGTCTTGCTCCGAAAATTGTTCCGCTGGGGGTGGGTTATCTGCCTCGACAGGTTTGGGTACATCAGGAGAGGAACCCAATTTTTCCAGTTTCAGCTTCTTTTTCTCCAAAGAAGGGATCGGGGCAAGGGTCTGATCGGGGATTGGGGCCTCGTCCACATAGAGTCTGCTGAACCCGAAGAGTTTTCCTGTCCCCAAGGGGTCAACGTTGTATTCTGCCGGCAAAATGGCGGTCACCAGAACCAGTAGGCCAATGCCCATTGCAATCAATAGGGATCTTATCAGTTGCTTTTTGCCCATCGGGGCCTGCTGGTTTGTTGTCATGATGTAGTATTAAGTGGTAAAATAACCTGTTAATTGAAATCCCAATAACATAAAGCCCGCTGCCATGAGGAGGATATTGGTAAGGTTGGCGAATCGGGTATAGCTATCGTACCTTCTCCAAACCCCCAGGATCAAAAGCACCGCGCCCAATGCCAAAAACTGTCCGACCTCGACCCCAAGGTTGAAACCGAGGAGGTTTACAAAAAGGCCTTCCTTATCAAATTTAAACTCCTGAAGTTTGGTCGCCAGCCCAAAGCCGTGAAACAATCCAAAGATCAACACGGCAATCTTAGTGTTGGGTTGTTTTCCAAAAAACCGTTCAAACCCCCCTAAATTATCAAATCCCTTATAGACAATGGACAGGGCGATAATGGCGTCGATCAAATAGGCATTAACGTTGATATCGGCCATAACACCGAACAAGAGGGTGAGGCTATGGCCCAGGGTAAAAAAGCTGACATAGAGCAGGATTTCACGGGTTCTGTACAAAAAGAAGATGACCCCCACCAGAAAGAGCAGATGGTCATAGCCCGTGATCATATGCTTTGCTCCTATGTAGAGAAATGGACCAAAGGCAATGCCCTTGTTCCCCATTAAAAAAGACTGTGTTTCCCCATCGACGCCATGACCGTATGCGGTCGCCGAAAGGAAGCAAAGGGCTAGTAGGAGGAAGGGCCTTGCTATATTTTTGTACATGGGTTGCCGTACATTAGTGTGCGTGGCCATGCTCCTTTACCTGTTGAAGGCTATCCAACTTTCTTTTTTCCGCTTCCGCCGCCGCCTCTGCCTCCTCCATTGCTGCTTCATCCGTAACGGTTTCCGTTTCGGTGGCAGCCTCCATTTTCGGGGTTTCGGCTTCTTGCACCTCTTTTTTCTTTTGTTCCCCGCAGGCGGTAAATAGCCCGATGGTCAAAATGGCTGTGATCATCAATTTTCTAAAAGTCATGCTTCGTTGATTGTAAAATGGGTTGTTCTTTTTTCTAAGATACGGATTTTTTGATGCACTTAGGGAATCCAGACCTGTTGGAGGAGAGCCCTGTTTTGTATGGGCAATTCGCCCTAGGGACCTGTCCTTCCCAAAGGGATTCTTGTTTCTTAGACTAGATCAGGGCCTTTTTAGTCCGAAATCGTACGGGGTATCGATGATTCGTTTGATCGTTGCAATTTGTCCGCAATGCCACATGAGGTGTTTGATGTTCCAATCCAGAGCTTCAAATTTGGTTTTTGCGACCGGATGGGGCATTTTTGTCGGTTCCACCTTGTTTTGCAATTCTTGGAGGGGCAATGATCGCAATACTTCCAACGATTTTCCCTGCATGAACAGCAAATGGGCGCGCAACTCTGCGGAATCTGTTTTTCCGACCAGGTCCTTCGGCAAGGTATCGAAACTGCACATTTTGGTATACTGCCGTAAATCCAGTTTTTCCATGATATCGGGGATGTGCCCGACAGTGGTCATGATCGAGTGGTAGTAGATGCTGATGATCTGGTGCCCCACCTGCCAACTTACATTCGATTCCAGACCCTTCGCAATGGTGTCCCATTTTTTTTCCGGTACGGCATCGATCATCTTTATCAGCCATTGGTGGGCATTTTCGGTCTGTTTGACCAGCATTTCGATTTCGTTCATATTGGGCTATTTAGAAAGCACTCCAACAAGCTTATTGCCTGCAATATCGATTATAAAAATACCAAGATGTCCTTAATTGCTATGGGATATCGAAGCGTATTTTTTTTCCCGATCCGCACTGTTCAAAACTTCCAACACCCGATCCGGTGTAAAAGGGAGATGCCGCAGGGCTTTCCCCGTCAGGCGCAAAAAAGCGTTGGCGATGGCACAGGCCACCAAGGGGGTTCCCGATTCTCCCACGCCCTGGGGGTGTTCGGTGGAGGGAATCATTTCGGTCTCAATGCTTTCGGGAATATCTTCCATTCGCAGGAGGGGGTAGTCATGAAAATTGGATTGTTGCACCTGCCCTTCCGCTATGGTTATACGTTCCTTGAGCACACTGCTCATCCCCATTAGTATACCGCCTTCCATTTGCGCCCTTACATTGTCGGGCTGAACGATCACCCCGGCATCCAGGGCATTCCAGAAATGGTGTACCTTGATTTTTCCCGTTTCACGATTCACGGAAATTTCACAGACGGCCGTACTTAGCGTTCCACTTCGCTCCAAAAAGGCCAATCCTTTGGCCCTCCCTTCCACAGCGGGGCCGTTCCATTTCGACATGATCGCTGCTTTCTCCAAGGTAGCCAGGGCACGGGGCGCATTCCGCATCAATGTCCTGCGAAGGGCCAAAGGGTCGATTCCCTGATCTAGGGCGATTCCGTCCAATAGGCACTCAATGGCATATTTATTGGGAGCATGGCCCACAGATCTCCAATGCTTCAATCGAATTCCATGGGAAACTTCCTTCCACTCCGCATATTGGTTCGGAATGTCGTAGTAGTTGTTTTTGATACCGCTGGCGACCAAATTACCCCCATCGCCTATTATACTGTGCGATAATCCGGTGATATTCCCCTTGGCATCCGTACTTGCGCTCAAGCGCTGTAACGTCTGGGGCCGAAAAGCGCCGTAGGTCAGGTCGTCTTCCCTGGTCCAGAGCAACTTTACCGGACGCCCTGGTATTTCTTGGGCGAGAAGGGCACATTCGGTGACGAAATCGGTCATGCTTCTACGGCCGAAACCTCCTCCCAAATACTGCAGATTGATCTTTACGGCCTCAGGCGGAATCCCCAAGACCTTGGGTACGCCCAGTTTTTCATCAAAGCCTTGTTGGCTGCCTACCCAGACTTCCGCACTTTGCCTGTCCGTGGCAACCTGTACCACCGCGTTCAAGGGTTCCATTTGTGCATGGTAGACATAGTCGTTCTTAAAATCGGCCCGGTAGGTCTTGGCGGCGGACCGAAACGCCTTTTTTACGTTTCCGATCTCCGTAAGCACCTTGCCCTTTGTTTTCTTTTCGGCATGTTTTTCGTAAACGGCAAAAACATCTTTAGAATTGAACCCGCCCGTTTGGCCATGCTCCCAATCGATTTCCAAGCGTTTTTTGACCTCCAAAGCCCGTTCCAAGGTGGTCGCCACGATTCCGATGGCGTGGTCCATAGGGAGTATTTTGAGCACCCCGTCCATCGCCAATATAGAGGCCTTGTTCTTCAAGGCGGGCCTGGCCCCGTGAATGGCACCCCTTTCCAGTACCGCATAGACCATATTGGGCAATCGGATATCTATGGCAAATTGGGCACTTCCATTGACTTTTTCAGGGATCTCCGTACGTGCCACAGACTTCCCGATCAACCTAAAGTCCGCGGGGTCTTTCAACCCTTTTTCGTTAAAATCAGGAAGGATCTCGGGGACTTCCAAGAAGGGAACGATCTCCCCGTAGCTTGCGCTTAATCCCTGCTCGGGATGGACCACTTTTCCAATTTTGGTGGTCAGTTCCCCAATTGGAACCTTCCATAGCTTGGCCGCACTATGCAATATTATATGGCGCGCTTGGGCCCCGGCTTTTCGCATCAGGGAATAATAGCCCGTGGTGACCCGGCTCCCTGCCGACAGCATGACCTTTCTACTGGCTCCCCAGCCCTCCGACCCGTAAATGTCGGATTCCTGTGGTGAAAAGATAACTTGGACCATCGACCAGTCCGCATCCATTTCCTCTGCGAAGATCACAGGAAGGGAAGTCATGGACCCCTGGCCCATTTCTGCCGCAGGATTGTAGATCGTGAGCTGCCCATCTTCCGAAAGCTGTACCCATGCGGTAAGTGGCTGTTTGGACAACTGCTCCCCGATCTTTTTCCTGTCCGCGCAGGACAAGGCAATGGGCAATAGTCCGGAAACCCCAACAAAAAGGGCCATCCCACTGGAGGTTTTTAGGAACTGTCTTCTGCTGGCGGATCTTGTGCTAGGGTTCATTTCCCATGGTTTTTGAGTGAATACAACTGCTCATTTTTTGGCAAGCCGGTTCTTTGATGCCAACTGAATGGCCTCGACAATGCGGAGATAGGTTCCGCAGCGGCATAGATTTCCGTTCATATAGCTTTGGATATCTTTCCGACTGGGTTCCGGATTTTCGTTGAGCAACGCAACGGCCTGCATAATCTGCCCAGATTGGCAATAACCGCATTGTGGGGCCTGCGCTTCGATCCAAGCTTTTTGTACCGGATGATCGCCCGCTTCCGATAATCCTTCAATGGTGGTTATTTTTTGGTTCTCGGTCAGACCGTCGACAGTGAGGGTACAGGCCCTCATGGGGCGGTCGTCCACATGTATGGTACAGGCCCCGCATTGAGCTATGCCGCACCCATACTTTGTTCCGGTGAGCCCAAGGTGTTCACGCAATACCCAAAGCAGGGAAGTGCCCTCGGTCACTTCGACCTGTTGTTTTTCATCGTTTATGTTAAAGGTGTACGCGGCCATCTGCTGGTTCGGTATTTTACCGTTAAAGTACCGAAAAAGCCAAAGCAAGGCAAATCGCGAATACAGGAAGTGGTTTGGTGGTAGAGCAAGAGCGGGAATGTCCCGACTAGGGATATGGATAGCAAAAATGCCGTTGTCCCAGCTATTCCGGACAACGGCATGTCAAATTATTCTGTTGTAAAAGGAACTAAAACGTCCTAAGATACTCCGCTACCGCCCGAGTTTCCTCATCGGTCAGGTTTTGGTTGAGCATGATGGCGTTGTTGTATTCCTTTAAGAGGGCCTTGGCGATCGGATCTTCCTTTAGCATGACATCCGGGTTGCTGATCATGTTCATTACCCAAGCCGGACTTCTTCTTTCGTAGATCCCCTTTAGAGCCGGGCCGATCATACGCTGCTCCGCCATATGGCAAGCCACACAAATTGCATTGAACTTGGCTTCTCCGGCCGCCGCCATTTCCGTATTGATGTCGGCATCAAAAGAGATGTCCTTAAATGGACCCACACCGTCGTTGTCCATATCTACTGGAACGCCTTCGGACGCCTCAACAGCCTTGGATTCCTTTTTGGTGCGGTTCATTTCAAAACCTTCTTTCTTTTCTTCTTTTTTTTCGCCACAGCTCCCAATCAAGGCAGCAATTGCCAAAATGCCCAATATTTTTTTCATGTTGATCGATTTTAGGCCACTAATATAAGGAATAGGGAGGTTTATTTTAAACTGCTCAGAAAGTTTATTGCCCTTTTTTCGGTATAATACGTATTTCCTGACCCATAAAAACCCACATGCCCCCCATACTTGGGAACTTCCAAATAAAGGTTTGCATTTTCCTCCGCTTCCTTGAAGGGATAGCATTCCGGCCCCAGAAAAGAATCGTTGGCGGCATTGATGATCAAGGTGGGAATGTTGATATTGGGCAAAAATTGCAGGGAACTACATTGTTCATAATAATCCAAAGCGTCCTTAAACCCATGGGCCCGGCTGGTATATATATCATCAAAGTCCTTAAGGGTGATGACGTTTTTTATATCGGCATCGGAAATCTTTTCCGGGAACAACCGTTGTTTGGCACGTAGTTTTTGGATCAGGTGTTTTTTGAACCGCCTGGCGTACAAAGCATTTTTGAAGGTCAACAATTGTTTCAGCGAACTGTGCAACTGACAGGGTACGGAGATGGCGACGGCACCCTTGATCTCTGGGGGAACCTTCCTTTCCTCCCCTAAAAATTTCAAGGCCATATTGCCTCCCAAACTGAATCCCTTGATGTATATTTCTGAATAGCTCCTGGTCTTAAGAATTCGGTGTATGACCGCTTCCAGATCTTCCGTAGCACCGGAATGGTATGAGCGATAGGTCCGATTGGTCTCCCCGCTGCATCCCCTGAAATTAACGGCACAGGCGTCGAATCCGGCAGCATTGAACGCTTTGGCACTTCCGGAAATATAGGCCCGCTGGGCATTGCCCTCCAAGCCGTGCAAAAGAACAATTGCCCTGGAGGTGGGTTTTGGGGAAGGGCTCCAATCGAGGTCCAAAAAATCCCCGTCGGGCAAGGGCAAGCGTTCCCGCTCTTGGACCACACCGTCGACCTTCCGGACCAGGCCGGAATAGATGGTGGAAAGATGTCCGTTCTTAAAAAAAAAGGGCGGATCGTAATCCGATCGGAGCAGCGGCATCAGTACAGAATATGGTCCTTTGGCTTCACCTTTTCTGGCAGCTTGCTTTCGTCCAGCATGTCCCTGAGATCAATTTCAATGGTTCGGCACAAGGCGGTCATGGGTACATCGTTGAGCCTTCCTTCGAAAGGATCTTCACTATTGCTCCCCACTTTTTCCATAGTCGTGAAAATCCAGGAGATCAATACGGAAAAAGGGACCATAAGCCCCAGAAATACTTGTTGCTGAGATGGAGTGCGCAACTCTTTGATCTCTGACTCAAAAACAGAAAGCAGTCCAAATGGAAGCAGTAGGACGAAAATCCAGGTGAACAAGGTACTAAAATAGGCATATTGCCGGGGAAAAGGGGTGTTCTTAATTCGTTCGCACCGCCCCTGTAGGTTGTAGAGTTCCTCCAGGACATTGTGGAAGACCTGCTTGTCGAACTCTGTGATCTTTCCTTCGCCGAGCAATTTTTTAAGATGGAGGCCCTGGTTTTTCACCAAGTGGGTGGCCACGTTTTTCCGGTTCTCCAGATCGGCGTCTTCCTCCGGGCTCAAAAAAGAATCCAGACCGGCACAGACGGGATTTCGCTCCCCATGACGATCGAAGAGCCGTTCTACCGATCTGTTTTCCTTGATGGAAAAGGAAGTGGGTTGGCGCAATTGGATGCGCAAGGCATTGATCCAGGCCAGATGCCTGTAGATAAGAACCCTTTTGGTTTCATGGTCGTCCTCGACAAAACTCAGTACGTTGTTGGCCCAGGTCCGGGAATAGTTCACGATACCGCCCCATATTTTTCGAGCTTCCCAAAAACGGTCATAGCTCTGGCTGTTCTTAAAACCGATATAAAAGGCCACCGCAATTCCAATGACCGTAAGGGGTTGAAAGGGAACGTCGATATGTTTCCAATCCAGAAAATAGTATGCGGCAAAGATACTCGCGGCCCATAGTGTAAAAAACACTAGGTTTTTCCATGCATATCGCAAGATAATGCCCCAGCTGATATTGCGTTTTATGTACATTGTATTTCTCTCGGTTTATATTATCTGGGATAGGTCTCCAACAATTGGGTCTGCGCTTCAATGGCTGCTTTGAACTCCGATTTCAGTTGATCCACCAAATCGGCGACCGGTATATTGTCCTCGATCAGGGCCGAACCCTGCCCTGCGGACCAGATGGTCTTCCACGCTTTGGCCTCCGTGTCCAATTCCTTTCCAAAATCAATTTTGGTGTCTTTTTTTAAATCATCCTCGGTAAGCCCCGCGGCCCTTAAACTGGCGCCCAGGAAATTGGCATGTACCCCGGATATCGCGGCGGTATAGACCACATCGCTGGCCCCAGCGTCAATGATCATTTTTCGATATTCTTCCGGGGCCTTGCTCTCCGTTGTGTTGATGAACCGGGTGCCCATATAGGCCAGGTCCGCTCCCATCTGTAAAGCAGAGGCTATGTCGCGGCCCGTGCCGATGCACCCGGAAAGGATGATGGTCTTGTGGAAGAATTTTTTGATTTCCGCCACCAAGGTCATCGGGTTGATGGTGCCCGCATGGCCGCCGGCTCCAGCAGCGACCAGTATCAGACCGTCCACACCTGCCTCTTGGGCCTTTTCCGCATGGCGTTTTTTGATAATGTCGTGGAATACGAGCCCGCCATAGCCGTGAATGGCATCCACTACCATGGAAACCGCCCCCAGCGAAGTTATTACAATGGGCACTCGGTGTTTGACACATATTTTGATATCGGCTTCCAATCTTGGATTGGTCGGGTGTACAATGAGATTGACCCCGAACGGGGCCGCCTTTTTGCCGGTCTCTGACTCAAATTTTTGAAGTTCGGATTTTATTTCCACCAACCATTCCTCGAAACCCTCGCTGCTGCGCTGGTTCAAGGCGGGAAACGTGCCTACGATGCCATTTTTACAGCATTCTATTACCAGTTTGGGACCGGAAATCAGAAACATGGGAGCCGCTATGGCCGGTAACGATAGCTCTTGGATAAAGGAAGGTTTTTGACTCATGGCACGGTTTTACAGAAATTAAAACTAAGGATAAATTTTTGGGGCGGGATACGCCCGCTTTGCCAAAACTATGGTATTTTTACGACTCCTATGCATGCATAGGATAATAATTGGACCCAATGTACCTAAAAAAATTTGAAATCCGTTGGAGCGATGTGGACGCCAACCGACATTTGGCCAATTCGGCCTATATCAACTACATGGCCCATACCCGGATGAGCTATTTGGCCGAAAGGGGTTTCGACCAGAAAACGATGGCCAGGTATCAAATGGGTCCCGTGGTATTCCATGAGCACATGTACTATTTTAAGGAGGTTTTTCCAGGAAGGCCCGTTCGGGTTTCGATGGAGGTGGTGGGCCTTAGCGAAGATGGAAAATTCTTCGAGTTCCGGCATGATTTCTATGATGATTCGGGACGGAATTTTGCCCATTGTGAAATGATGGGCGCTTGGATGGATTTGAGGACCAGAACGCTGATCGGTTTGCCAAAAGAGTTGATGACCGCGTTTGATAAGGAGAAAAAAGCGGAGGGCTTTCGCGTGCTGACCAAGAAAGATACCAGAAAGTTCGCCAAGGCACCCAAAGATATGGTCCCCCCCGTCTAGGGGAAAACCAAATAGAGGCAAATTATCTTAGCTGTGGCCTGGGTTTTTTGCTCGACAAATAAACGCCCAACAAGACCAAACAGGCAGCGAGTATTTTGATCAATGTAAGACGGTCTTGGCCCATGGCCATGGCAAACACAATCCCGATTAGGGGTTGTACATATACGAAGGCGCTCAAAGTGGATGCCCTCAATTGGGTGAGGGCAAAAATGTTGAATAGGTAGGTGCAAAAGGTAGTGCCAATGACCACGAAGGCGATTCCCCCCGCTGCATCCAACGGTAATCGGCTCCATTGGATGTCGATAAGCTGGGAATATCCGAATGGTAGACAAATGAAGATTCCAATGGTGAACAACCATTTCATAAAAGTAAACGGATGGTATTTTTCCAAGAGTTTTTTTGCCCCAATGAGGTAAGATCCATAGAAGACCGAGTTCATCAATATTAGGAAATTCCCCAAGGGAATGTTGGGAGCGTCCATGCGTACTTCGGCCCCGAACAAAATCAATCCCAAAGCCCCTAAAAGCCCGATACCTATGCCAAAGACTTTCCGCTTGGAAATATATTCCTTGATGATCACTGCGGATAAGATCAGCACGATAATGGGGGTGGTCGTCACCAGGACCGCGCTGTTGATTGGGGTTGAAAGCGCCAGCCCTTGGAAGAAAACGAGCATGTTCGCCCCCATGCCCAAAAGGGCACAGACCAGCATTCGTGGATAGTCCTTCCTATCGATTTTTTCTTTCGGACCAAAAACGGAGATTGCCCAGAATAGGACGGAAGCCCCGATGACCCGTAGCATGATAAACCCAAAGGGCTGCACATGGGTCGGCATGACACCCTTGGCAATGGTATGGTTGAGTCCATAAATTGTGGTAGCTCCAATAGCAGCGAATATGGCCAGGGTACGTCTACTCAAGAATGAAGTGCTTGTTTGCCGGCCTCTACGACCTTTTTGGCGTTTCCGATAAAAATTTGACCGTCGCACAAAAGTACCGGGCGTTTTAAGAACGTATAGTGTTCCAAGATCAGTGCCTTGTAATCGGCTTCGGAGAGTTGCTTTTCATGCAGCCCCTTTTCGCGGAACAGGCGGGCCCTTTTGCTGAACAATGCTTGATAGCTTCCGGCCAGTTGGTGCATTTCCTCCACTTGCCGGCTTGTCAAGGGTTCCGTTTTAATGTCCTGCAAAACGACACTGTCCAGTGGCCCTAGTTCATTCAAGATACGCTTGCAGGTATCGCAGCTGCTGAGGTGGTAAATTTTTTTCATGCCCGACTTGGTTCCGTTATGGTTTTAGTTTTTCGATATGGTCGGAGGCCCCATTTTCCTTTTGTGCCTCCTGATCTCAAATGTGTTTTCCAAAGGGCCACCATTGGTTTTCGACCCGTGGGATCTTCGACAAAAGTAGCATTTCAAAAAGGAACCGGCCCCTTTTTTGGAAACCGGTTTTTATGTTATTCGCCCAATGCCATGTCGACCGCTTTCTCGGCATGGATCCGCGTGGTGTTGAAAGTGGGAACCGCTACCTCCGAATCCGGAATTAAAATGGGCAGCTCCGTACAGCCCAAAATAACCCCTTCGGCCCCGCGTTCGATCAGGTTCCTTATTTGTTGGAGGCCAATCTGTTTTGAAGCTTCCGTAAACTTTCCCTTGACCAGTTCCTTATATATGATATCGTGTATTGCCTGTCTTTCGCCCTCGGACGGAACGAGTACCTCCAGGCCATAGGTGTCTTCCAGGATCTTGGTGTAAAAATCCTTTTCCATGGTGAACTTGGTGCCCAAAAGGCCCACCTTCCCCAAGTTTTTTTTCTGCACCGCTTCCCCAGTGGCGTCCGCTATGTGCAAAAAGGGAATGCCCACGGCATCGGTGATCGCGGTACTCACCAGGTGGATCGTGTTGGTACACAAAAGAACCATGTCGGCACCGGCCCTTTCCAGGTTCTTCGCATTTTCTGACATGATCTGCCCAATTTCGTCCCAACCATCGTTGAAGGACAGCCTTTCGATCTCCGCAAAATCCACGGTGGCCATGATGCTCTTTGCCGAATGGGAGCCTCCCAGGCGATCTCGAGTGATCTCGTTGGTGTACTGGTAGTAGACTTTTGAGGATTCCCAACTCATTCCTCCGATCATTCCTATTGTTTTCATTTCTTGTGCCATGTCTTAGTATGGTATTTATTTGCTAAAATTACTTGCGATTATTTCGTTTTGGACATTTCCTCAGCCCCGGGAATGCTTATGGATGAAATCCATCTTATAAAGGACCATCTGCGGCCCGGGCGCTCTTTGTTGACAGGATAGTGGCAGTCTTCCAGTGTGCATTCGATAGAATCTTTCATTTTTTTCTGTTTTAATATTTACATTTCGCAAAATGTCGATTTGTTATTCACAAAAAAAATTACAAATCTTTACCAAGGGTTTCAATATAGGATTCAATGACTTTCTCGTTTCTCTTATAGTATGTCCATTTCCCATGTCGCGTGGGAATGATCAAGCTGGCATTTTGCATGGCCGTGAGAAAGGTGGAAATCGTCGATTGCGATAGGCCCGCCTTGTCCTGGATGTATCCCACGCAGACCCCGTCATCAAAGTGATCAATATCTTTGTGGGGCGGAAAATTGGACTCCGGATCTTTTAGCCATTTTAGGATATCGACCCGGGTCTTATTGGACAATACTTTGCTGACCTCAATGATGTTCATAGGGCAAAGATATAAATATATTTAAATATCTAGAATAATAGATATGTTATTTTTTCTATAATGCTAAAAACTTTGATTTGGAAAGCACCTTCGATATCACCCTAAAAAACCGCGAGGTACTGTACCGTATCTTGACCGCTACCCCGAAGGAGCAACTTCTGGCCATCCCAAAAGGGTATAGGAACAGCATATGGTGGAACATGGCCCATGTGGTGGTGACCCAGCAGCTTTTGGTCTATAAAAACAGTGGGCTCTCCATGCACGTTTCCACGGAGCTGGTCGATAAATTTAGAAAAGGAACGGTGCCCGATGGCTTGTCCAGGGACGAGGAAATGGAAGAGGTCAAGGCGAATTTGTTTCGGAGTGTCGACCGTATGCGGGAGGACTATCAAGGCGGTCTTTTTAAAACATATAATGGATTTACTACCAGTTTGGGCGTTGCCATAAAAAATGTGGAGGAGGCCATTGCCTTCAACCTATTTCATGAGGGCTTGCATTTGGGAACGATCCTTTCCCTGAGAAAAATGCTAAAAGCACCGAGCTAAGATTTCACTTTGGCGGCCAAATAGGGTTTTACCTCTTTGAACGGGAGCATCAGGACAATGGGGCCGTCGGCATAGGCGGCCACCTCGTAGGGGTTGTACAGCAGTTTTACCCCTTCTTCCGTAAAACCGATGTTCTCGGGGAGATGGAAGCTGTCCCTTTCGAACATCAGCCCGGTATGGTTGATCGATTTGTCGCTGGGAATGGCTTCCTGCTCCCGGAATTTTACCTCCGCAAATTGCTCAAAATCTTCCTGGTTCTTAAAAAGCTGCCAGTTCTCAAGTTCCTTTCCCTTTTTCTTGTCAAAATTCAAAAACCGTTTGGAACTGTATCCGTGGGCCCCTCCGGTAAATATGTACGAATTGAGTTCAATGGTGAGCAGCGCGGCATCTTCATATACCAGCTCGCCCTTAATATCGGCTTCCCACCCTGCCGGCTCGTCGGCGAACGCATTTTTAAGTTCCAGATATCCCTTGTTGAACGAAACAATGGCACTGTCTATGGTCGATACGTCCATTCCGTCATCGAAATGCAGTAGGGAAATAATCTCTTCCTCTATCGCACCATTGATGGTTTGGGCAAATTTGGTCCCATCCAGGGCCTTGGGCAAGTTGATGGAAACTTCCGGACAGTCGGCACAATCTTTTTTGTCCAAAACCAAGGGCTCGAAAGTAAGCTTATGGTCTTTTTTGCAACCAACAAGCAATAAAAAAAGAAGTAAATGGGGTATTCCAACTTTCATAGGGATTCGGATTGCGGTAAAAAACGCCAAGATTGTACGCTTCCAAAGATAACGATACATTTGTGGGAATAATTATAAAGAATGAGCGAAAAAAAGTTAAAATTCAACAGCAGGGCCATCCATGGAGGGCAACGACCCGATAAGGCCTACGGAGCCGTCATGCCTCCGATCTATCAAACATCCACCTATGCACAGACCACTCCCGGAGCACACCAGGGATTTGAGTACTCCCGAAGTGCCAACCCGACGAGAACGGCCTTGGAGAACAGTTTGGCCAGTATTGAAAACGGTAACTACGGCTTGGCGTTTGCTAGCGGTCTGGCCGCAATCGATGCTGTGATAAAACTCTTGGAACCGGGTGATGAAGTGGTTTCGACCAATGACCTTTATGGGGGAAGCTATCGTTTGTTTCGACAGGTTTTTGAGAAATTTGGCATTTCGTTCCGTTTTATAGGAATGCAGAATGCGGATACCATAGGGGACCATATCAACGAAAAAACCAAGTTGATCTGGGTAGAGACGCCGACCAATCCGATGATGAACGTCATCGATATAAGGGCCGTTTCCGACTTGGCCAAAAAACACAATTTGTTACTGGCGGTCGACAATACCTTCGCCACCCCTTATTTACAGACGCCTTTGGATATGGGGGCCGACATCGTAATGCACTCTGCCACGAAATACCTTGGTGGACATAGCGATGTGGTAGTGGGCGCCCTAGTGGTGAAAGACAAGGCGTTGGCCGATCAATTGTATTTTCTACAGAATGCCAGTGGAGCGGTCTGCGGCCCGATGGACAGCTTTTTAACGCTACGGGGGATAAAGACCCTGCACGTTCGCATGCAGCGGCATTGTGAAAATGGCCGGGTGGTGGCCGAATATCTGGCCGGGCACCCAAAAGTGGAAAAAGTATATTGGCCCGGGTTCAAGGATCATCCCAACCATGATATTGCCAAAAACCAAATGCGGGATTTTGGAGGTATGATTTCCTTCGTCCCCAAGGGAAGCGGCTATGCCGATGCCATTAAAATTGTTGAAAAACTTCGACTGTTTACCTTGGCGGAATCCCTTGGAGGAGTGGAAAGTTTGGCGGGGCACCCCGCCAGCATGACCCATGCCAGCATTCCAAAAGAAGAGCGGGAAAAAAGCGGTGTTGTGGATTCCCTGATCCGTCTAAGTGTGGGTATAGAGGATGCCGATGATCTGATTGCCGATTTGGAACAGGCCATAGGATAAACTTTTTATCGAATTTTGAAAAAAGCGGTTTTTAATTATAAAAATAACATAATTTTGCCTCAATGTTGTAAATTCAACAAAATGAAACCCTGAGAATGGTCGAAAGACCAAACAGTTAAACAGCTATAGAAGTCTTTATGGAAGCAAAAATCAAAGCCTTTATGGACGAGGTCAAGACCCGAAACGGGCATGAGCCCGAGTTCATTCAAGCGGTACAGGAAGTGGCTGAGACGGTCATTCCGTACATCGCCCGAAAAAAAATATACAGCGGAAAAAACATCCTATTGCGTATGGTGGAACCCGAGCGATTGATTTCGTTCAGGGTCTCCTGGGTGGACGACAAGGGAGAGATCCATGTAAACCGTGGCTACCGGATCCAAATGAATTCGGCCATAGGCCCCTATAAGGGCGGATTGAGGTTCCACCCATCGGTGAACGCGAGTATTTTGAAGTTCCTGGCCTTTGAACAGGTCTTTAAAAATAGTCTGACCACGCTTCCAATGGGTGGTGGAAAGGGAGGTTCCGATTTTGATCCCAAGGGAAAATCAGATGACGAGGTGATGCGTTTTTGCCATGCCTTTATGACCGAACTCAGCCGGCACATTGGTCCAAATACGGATGTTCCCGCCGGCGACATTGGTGTAGGGGCCAGGGAAATCGGCTTCCTTTTCGGGATGTACAAAAAAATCAGAAACGAATTTACTGGGGTGCTGACCGGGAAGGGCCGGTCCTGGGGAGGGTCGTTGATCCGTCCGGAAGCTACGGGCTATGGAACGGTGTATTTTGCGCAGAGCATGTTGGAGACCAGGGAAGAAAGCATCGAGGGCAAGACCGTCGCAATTTCGGGATCGGGCAATGTGGCACAATACGCGGCGGAAAAAGTGCTGCACCTGGGCGGTACGGTGGTCACGCTTTCGGACTCTTCAGGATACATCCATGACCCAGAAGGGATCGATGCCAAAAAATTGGCCTTCGTGATGGATTTGAAGAACAACAAGAGAGCCCGCATTTCGGAATATACCAAAAAATACAAATCGGCCAAGTTCCATAAAGCCGGGAACCCCTGGGAAGTAAAGTGCGATATTGCACTCCCCTGTGCCACGCAAAACGAACTGGATGGCAAAAGCGCAAAAATACTGCTGAAAAATAAGTGCATCTGTGTGGCCGAGGGGGCAAATATGCCCTCCACCCCCGAAGCGATCCACGAATTTGACAGGGCAAGGATACTGTTCGCACCGGGCAAGGCCTCCAACGCAGGAGGTGTGGCCACCTCTGGACTTGAAATGTCACAGAACTCCCTACGGATAAGTTGGACCCGCGAAGAGGTCGATGAAAAACTGAAGGGCATCATGAAGGATATCCACGATTCGTGCATCGAGTACGGAAAAGAAAAGGACGGGTATTGCAATTATGTCAAAGGGGCCAATATTGCCGGTTTTGTAAAGGTAGCCGATGCCATGTTGGCACAGGGCGTCATTTAAGGATACGTGATCGGGAATACGGGGTGCCAATAAAGACCTACAGGTCTTTTTTGAAGCCATAAAACCGCTACGGGGGCGCATGGGATTCACCGTCCCCCCAACGATAGGCCCGGCATTTCCGATTTGGGACCCTCCACCTATAAGGAAGGATCAACGGTTGATTTCCCGGTAGGCTTGCTTTTACGGGCCTTGCCTTAAATCTTGGTCTTGGTTTCTTGACTCCATTTTCCCCGATCGACCTATCTTTGTTCCAAACCCGACCGTACCGATGCAGGTTACCACCAAGGCCATAGTGCTCTCCTCCCTAAAATATGGCGATACCAGCCTTATCGTCAAGGCGTTTACGGCATCCGAGGGTATAAAATCATATTTGTTGAAAGGGGTTTTGACGGCCAAAAAAGGAAAGCTGAAGGCGGCTTATTTTCAGCCACTGATGCAGCTCGAACTGGTGGCCAACCACCGCAACAAAGGCAGCCTGGAAAATATAAGGGAGGCCAAGGTGGCGTACCACTACCAATCTTTCCATACCGACATCGTTAAAAACGCCATGACCCTTTTTTTAGCTGAAATGTTGGGGAACAGCATTCATGAAGAAGAACAGAACCATGGCCTTTTCGAATTCCTGCAAGCCGCCCTACAATGGTTGGACGCACATGACGATATCGCAAACTTCCATATCTTTTTTTTATTGGAACTTACCAAATACCTCGGCTTTTACCCGGATACGAGTGGATTGGAAACCGGGAACTTCGATCTGCTCGAAGGGGAATTTACCAACACCCCGTCCTTGAACCCAATGATCACTGGGGAGAATTTAAATTACTTCAAACAACTTTTGGGCATAAATTTTGATAAGGTTAATACCGTCAGAATGAAGAAAACCAACCGTCAAGACCTCTTGAAATCCCTGGTTCTGTATTTTGAATTACATTTGCAGGGATTTCGAAAACCCAAATCCCTTGCCGTTTTAAATGAAGTTTTCAGCTAGTATGCAACGGATAGTATATGTTCTTTCCTTTCTTTTTTTCCAGGCTCTTCCCGCCCAGGAGATCACTATCCTGGATATCGATACAAAGGAACCCATTTTGAACGTTGCCGCTTACAATTTCGATAAATCAAAGACGGCGCTTTCCGATTTTGACGGCAAATGCGACCTATCGATCTTTGGACGGGACGAACGCATCACATTTAAGCATATCAGCTATCAGCTTAGACGAATTGGCAAGTCCCACATCTTAAGACATGGAAGCAAGCTTTTTCTGGTGATGAAGGCACAAGAATTGGATGAAGTGGTGATGTCGGTCTCCAAATGGGAACAGCAGAAAAAGGACGTTCCCCAAAAAATTGCCTCCATCAATGCCCTGCAGATTGCTTTTATCAGCCCCCAGACATCGGCCGATCTCTTGCAAAGCAGCGGTAAGGTTTTTGTCCAGAAAAGCCAATTGGGCGGTGGAAGCCCCATGATCAGGGGGTTTTCTGCCAATAGACTTTTGTTGTCCGTGGATGGGGTGCGTATGAACAACGCCATTTTTCGCGGGGGCAACCTGCAGAATGTCATCTCCATAGATCCCTACACCATAAAGAACACGGAGGTCATTTTTGGCCCGGGGTCCGTAATCTACGGCAGTGACGCCATGGGGGGCGTCATGAATTTTTATACCAAAGACCCCATGTTCGCCACGGCCGATAGTACCCAGGTTTCCGGCAATGCGAATTATCGGTTTTCATCTGCCAATGGGGAGAACACCGGGCATGTCGACCTTAACATCGGGCGGAAAAAATGGGCATATCTTACGAGTATTTCCTATAATAGTTTTGGCGACCTTACCATGGGGGAGCACGGCCCGGAGTCGTACTTGCGCCGCAACTATGTCCAGACGGTGAACGGGCAGGACCAAGTGGCATCCAACCCAGATCCCCGAAAGCAGCTCCCCACGGGCTATGATCAAATCAATCTGATGCAAAAAATAGCCTTCAAACCCAACATCAATTGGCATTTTAAGCTAAATACCCACTATTCGGAATCCTCCGATTACTCCAGATATGATCGCCTGATCAGACCCAATGGGGACGGATTTCGATCGACCGAATGGCGGTACGGCCCCCAAAAGTGGTTCATGGGGAATTTCCAGGTAGACAAAAAGGGGAAAGGGCTCTTTTATGACGGACTGAAGATCACCACGGCCTATCAGCATTTTGAAGAGAGCCGGCACAGCCGTGCTTTCCAGGATCCCGATCGCTTTTCCACTAGGGAAAAGGTGGATGCCATTTCCCTCAATATCGACTTTGAGAACAAAAAGATCGGGGACCTAAGATTGTACTATGGGGGGGAGTATGTGTTCAATAGGGTCCATTCCACGGGGAGCCTAACGGACATCACCACCAATACGGTTTCCGCTGCGGCCTCCCGGTATCCCGACGGGGCCAGTTGGCAATCCCTGGCGGGCTATATCAACGGGGAGTACAAGGCAAAGCCCAATTTCAGCCTGCTTGCAGGCCTTCGATATAGCCACGTGTGGATCGATGCCGATTTCTACAAGACGTTCTATCCTTTCCCGTTTGACCATGCCAACCTAAACAATGGGGCATTGACCGGCAGTTTGGGCTTCAGTTGGTTTCCCAGGGCAGATTTGCAAATCACCTGGAATGGTTCAACAGGTTTTCGTGCCCCCAATATTGACGATGTGGGAAAAATATTCGACTCCGAACCTGGAGCAGTGGTGGTGCCCAATCCCGATTTGGAGCCTGAGTATGCGTACAACACGGAATTGGGGATACGGAAAAACTTTAAGGACAAGGTAGTGCTCAGGGGAGCCGCTTTCTATACCTATCTGGTCGATGCGCTGGTACGAAGGAGCTTTCTTTTCAACGGAGAATCACAAATCATGTACAACGGGGAACCGAGCGATGTGCAGGCCATTCAAAATGCCGCGAAGGCATATGTGTACGGTTTTGAATTGGGTCTGGATGCCTTCCTGACGGACAATCTTTCCCTGTCTTCCAACCTCACCCTGACCCAGGGCATCGAAGAAGAGGCGGACGGCACGGATTCCCCCGGGCGACACGTGGCGCCCACCTTTGGGGATTTTCATATCCTCTGGAAAAACCAAAAACTCAAAGCCGACCTTTTCCTGAACTACAATGGCGAAATTGCCTTTGACGATTTGGCCCCCTCTGAGCGGAGTAAGGAATATATCTATGCATCGGATGTCAATGGAGATCCCTATTCCCCTTCGTGGTATACCTTGAACTTTCGCTCGCAGTATGCCATTTCAAACACCCTGACCACGACGGTGAGCCTGGAGAACATGACCAATCAACGGTACCGTTCCTATTCTTCCGGAATAGTGGCGCCGGGAATCAACCTTGTTTTGGGGCTGGGATATCGGTTTTGAGCATAAAAAAACCTGACCGAAACTCGGTCAGGTTTTCCCCGCTACTTGGCGGTTTTTTTAGTCCTTAACGGCCTCTTTGGCCTTGTCCGCTGCCTCTCCTGCAGCGTCTTTGATATCGGAGCCGACCTCTTTTGCCTTATCGGCTGCTTTTTCCGCAGCATCCTTCACGTCCCCAACGGCCTCACTGGCCGAGTCGATGGCATCTTCCGCAACCGCTTTTGCATCCTCGACGATCTCGGTAGCGTTTTCCACGGTTTCCCCAGCTTTTTCCAATGCCCCTTCTGCGGCCTCACCTACTTCCCCAATGGCATCGGTTGCCGTCTCGGAGGCCTCTTTGGCCTTGTCCGCAGCATCCCGGCAAGCGGTAAAGGAAAGGGTCAGGGCGGTCAGTAACAGCGTACTTAAAATTGCTTTTTTCATTTTAAATGGTTTTAGTGTTTCATTGTTTTTAACTCCAAGATATACGTAACCCCGATCGATTTGGACGCTTTTTTCGATAAATATGGCCTGCGGTGCGTTTTGGAAGGTATTTCAAGGCCCCCAAAACCTTTGAATTCGTTCAAAATCCCTAATTTTGCAGCCTTTAATCGTAGCATCAGAAGCTGTCCGTATGAAGTTTGCAGAGTACAAAGGGCTGAACCTACCGAAAGTGGCTGGGGAGATTCTCCAATTTTGGAAGGAAAACCGAATTTTTGAGAAAAGCGTTTCCATCAGGGAGGGCAAGTCGTCGTATGTGTTCTATGAGGGTCCCCCGTCGGCAAATGGAATGCCGGGCATCCACCACGTCATGGCGCGCACCATCAAGGATATTTTCCCCCGCTACAGGACCATGAAAGGATTTCAGGTAGAACGAAGGGCGGGTTGGGATACCCACGGACTGCCCATAGAGCTCGGTGTTGAGAAAGAATTGGGAATTACCAAGGAGGATATCGGAAAGAAAATTTCGGTGGAAGCCTACAATGCGGCCTGTAAAAAAGCGGTGATGCGCTATACCGATGTGTGGAACCGCATGACCGAACAGGTGGGCTATTGGGTGGATATGGACGATCCCTATATCACCTATAAGCCCAAGTACATGGAGTCGGTTTGGTGGCTGCTGAAGCAGATCTACGATAAGGGCCTTATTTATAAAGGATACACTATTCAGCCCTATTCGCCCAAGGCAGGGACCGGACTGAGTTCCCATGAACTGAACCAACCGGGCACCTATCAGGATGTGACCGATACCACAGTGGTGGCGCAGTTCAAAGCGGTTGGGGACACCCTTCCGGATTCTTTACAAGACGAGGGAACGATATATTTTTTGGCATGGACGACGACTCCTTGGACGCTTCCTTCCAATACCGCACTGACCGTCGGGCCAAAGATCGATTATGTATTGGTCGAGACCTACAATCAGTACACCTTTGAGCCCATGAACGTGGTTTTGGCCAAAACTTTGGTCTCCAAACAGTTCGAAGGAAAATACAGTCAGGTAGGATCCAAGCCCGAGCTGTTGGAGTACAGTGCCGGAGACAAAAAAATACCGTTCTACATCGTTAAGGAAATTAAGGGAAGGGATCTGGTCGGGATCGAGTACGAACAGTTACTGCCCTATACCTTGCCCTACGAAAATGCCGAAAACGCCTTTCGGATCATAGCCGGGGATTTTGTGACCACCGAGGATGGTACCGGAATCGTACACACCGCCCCTACCTTTGGTGCGGACGATGCCTTTGTGGCCAAACAGGCAGTTCCCGAAGTGCCTCCCATGCTGGTCCTGGACGCGAACAACAACCCAGTGCCCCTAGTGGATCTTCAGGGAAGGTTTCGTCCGGAGTTAAAAGAACTGGCGGGGAAATACGTAAAAAACGAATACTATGAAGAAGGCCAGGCCCCTGAAAGGTCGGTCGACGTGGAGATAGCCATCAGATTAAAGGAAGAGAACAAGGCCTTTAAGGTCGAAAAATATATGCACAGTTACCCCAACTGTTGGCGGACCGATAAGCCCATACTGTACTATCCCTTGGACTCCTGGTTTATAAAGATCACGGATGTAAAGGACAGAATGTTCGAATTGAACAAGCAAATCAACTGGAAGCCCAAATCCACAGGCGAAGGCCGGTTCGGAAACTGGTTGGCCAATGCAAACGACTGGAATTTATCGAGATCGAGGTACTGGGGCATTCCATTGCCCATCTGGAGGACCGAGGACGGACAAGAGGAAACCATCATAGGGTCGGTCGCGGAACTGAAAACGGAAATGGCAAAGGCGGTGGAGGCGGATGTCTTGACAAAGGATATTTTTGAGGATTTTGTAGTGGGGGATCTTTCGGAAGAAAACTACGACAAAGTCGATCTGCACAAAAATATAGTGGACCAAATCGTTTTGGTGTCCCCATCCGGGAAGCCGATGCGGCGGGAAAGCGACTTGATCGATGTTTGGTTCGATAGTGGGTCTATGCCCTACGCCCAATGGCATTATCCGTTCGAGAACAAGGACGTCATAGACCAGGGGACTACTTTTCCAGCCGATTTCATCGCCGAAGGTGTGGATCAGACCAGGGGGTGGTTTTACACCCTTCATGCCATAGCGACCATGGTATTCGATTCCGTGGCCTACAAAAATGTGGTTTCCAACGGACTGGTGCTGGACCGGGAAGGCAAAAAAATGTCGAAGCGGCTGGGCAATGCCGTCGACCCTTTTGAGACCATTGACGAACATGGGGCCGATGCCACGAGGTGGTACATGATCAGCAATGCCAACCCATGGGACAACCTGAAGTTCGACATTGAAGGCATCGTGGAGGTAAAGCGAAAGTTTTTCGGCACCTTGTACAACACCTATTCTTTCTTTGCGCTATATGCGAACATCGATGGTTTTGCCTATACCGAGAAGGAGGTGCCCTTGAAGGACCGGCCGGAAATAGACCGGTGGATTTTGTCGGAACTGCACTCACTGGTCAAAACGGTCGACCAGGCCTATGCGGATTATGAACCCACACGGGCCACACGGGCCATTTCGGATTATGTCCAAGAAAATTTGAGCAATTGGTACGTTCGTTTGTGCCGAAGGCGTTTCTGGAAAGGAGATTACCAAAAGGATAAAATATCGGCCTATCAGACGCTGTACACTTGCTTGCTGACGGTAGCGAAATTGGCCGCCCCGGTCGCCCCCTTTTTTATGGACCGCCTTTACAAAGATTTAACAGCGGCAACTAAAAATGAAACTTTTGAAAGTGTACATTTGTCGGAATTCCCTTTCTATGATTTGGCCATAGTGGATCAGGAATTGGAAAGTAAGATGGAAAAGGCGCAGCAGATTTCTTCCCTGGTTTTGTCCATTCGGCAAAAGGAAAAGATAAAAGTGCGCCAGCCCCTTCAGAAGATCATGATCCCGGTTCTGGATAAGAAACAGAAACAGGAGATTGAAGCGGTGGCCGATCTCATCAAGTCGGAAGTGAACGTAAAGGAGGTGGAACTCCTCGACGATGCCTCCGGAATCTTGGTAAAGCAGATCAAGCCGAATTTTAAGGTCTTGGGCCCCAAGTATGGAAAGGAAATGAAGGCCATTGCCCAATCTGTACTGCGTTTTGGCCAGGAAGATATCCAAGAAATTGAGCAAAAGGGCGAAATATCCATTGAAATTGAAAATAAAACCATTATTTTACAGTTACAGGATGTAGAGATTTCGTCTCAGGATATCGAGGGTTGGTTGGTGGCCAGCGCCGGCGCGATTACCGTTGCACTGGATGTCAGCATCAGCGAAGACCTTAGAAAAGAGGGTGTTGCAAGAGAATTGGTAAACCGAATCCAGAACCTGAGAAAGGACTCAGGTTTTGAGGTAACCGACAAAATCAACATAAAAATCCAAAAGGACGGGTTTGTTGAAAAGGCGGTCGAGAGCAATTTGAAGTACATTAAAACGGAAACCTTGACCGCGGAACTCAATTTTGAGGAAAATATGGAAGAAGGCATGACAGTTGCCTTCGACGAAGTGAATACAAAATTATTTATTCAAAAACATTAAGATTATGGAGCAAGATTTGAAAGTTAGATATTCTGACAAGGATTTGGCCGATTTTAGAGCACTAATTGAGGATAAGATCGAAAAAGCAAAAAGCCATTTAGAACTTTTGAGAAGTGCCTATATGAACGATGGCAATAATGGCACCGATGATACTTCGCCAACATTTAAGGCTTTTGAAGAGGGATCGGAGACGATGAGCAAGGAGGCGAACACCCAACTGGCCATCCGTCAGGAAAAATTCATCCGCGACCTTAAAAATGCTCTTCTTCGAATCGAGAACAAGACCTATGGAATCTGTCGGGTAACCGGTAAACTGATCAATAAGGAACGGTTGAAGCTCGTGCCGCACGCCACTTTGAGCATAGAGGCCAAGAATATGCAGAAATAAGGGATAGCGAGCAAACAATAGGTAACAGGTCCGCTTGATATCCGTAAAATTATGAACATATAGACCTGCTTGGTTTTGGAGAAACCTTGCAGGTCTCTTTATATCCGATGTGAAAAAGGGATGCCTCGCCATACTGCTATTGACCGCCCACTTGGTGCCCGCCCAGAAAGTGGTCGAAAAAACTATGGTACATCCCGGGATTTCCTTTATCGGGATCGATGCCAACAATTGTTTCGATATTAGTTTGGACACTTTGGACGGGAATGAAATGATCGTGGAGGCGAAGATCGATGGGGAATATAGCGAAGACCTTTTGGTCAAAATCAGGCAAGAAGGCAGCGCTATTTTGGTGGGCGCGGGCTTTCATCCCAATTTTACAGATCCCAATGATAAGCTGAGTGCCCACAAGGTGGTTTCAATTGCGTTGCGCGTGCAGCTTCCCCGATTTAAGAAAGTTGAACTACAGGGCACTGGTTGCAATGTGGCGGTTTCCGGGAATTATGAAAGTTTAAAGGTCGACCTGGGCGATGGTAGATGTTATCTGAAGAATGTTTCCGAGACCGTGGAGGTCCATACCCAAAGTGGTGATATTACCGTCTTGGGGTCGAATGCACAGATCATGGCCTCCAGCAAATTCGGAAAGGTCCAAAAAAACAATATTCCCCCGGGAAACAACAAGTATACCTTGTCCACGGTCACTGGAAATATCCATCTGAGCAAAACCGAATAATATCGTTATTTTTGCCCATCTATACACAAACCATGAGTCTAAAAAAATCACTAGTCCTTATCTTTTTAATTTTGGTAATAGACCAATGGAGCAAGATCTATATCAAGACGCATTTCGTGCTCCAGGAGTCTGTGGAGATTTTCAGTTGGTTCAAGATACTTTTTATAGAAAACGAAGGTGCTGCCTGGGGGGCCAAGTTAAGTGATGTGCTGCCCATTTCGGATGGCACCGGGAAGTTTATCCTGACCATTTTCAGGCTGTTCGCCATTTTTGGTATTGGATATTGGCTTTACGATATCGTAAGAAAGAAATCCAGTATGACCTATGTCCTAGCAGTTTCCTGCATTTTTGCAGGGGCCCTGGGAAATATCATCGACTCTGTCTTTTACGGGGTACTGTTCGATCATAGTAGCGGCCAAGTGGCCTCGCTCTTTGCCGAAGAGCCCTATGGAAGCCTTTTTTATGGAAAGGTGGTCGATATGCTATATTTCCCTATGGTCAACACCACATGGCCCGAGTGGGTGCCTTATTTTGGAGGGGGCAACTTCAGTTTTTTTGACCCTGTCTTCAATATTGCGGATACGGCGATAAGTACGGGTGTGGGCATTTTGATCGTATTCAACAAAAAAGCTTTTGGAGACAAAAAGGAGGAAGATGATTCGCCCGCGGAAGTACGTCAAACGCCCTTGAACGAATAAACTTTTTCTGGCGTTACACAGTAGTCCAAACGTATATCGTGTGCTTCCGCGTCTATGGTTTCCGCTTCGGCCGTGAACAGCGAAACGCCCACTTTCACAACATCCGCCCGACATTCATTTAAAAAACGATCGTAAAAACCCTTGCCATACCCAATTCGATTTCCCTTGGTGTCAAAGGCCAATAGGGGAACGAAGACCACGTCCAGTTTGCGGGGCTCCACCTCTATGCCGTCGACGGGTTCGGGAATGCCCCATTGGTTTTTTTGGAGCTTCGTGCCATCGGTCAGCAAATAGTGTTTGAGCGTACTTTCATCAGAGACCTTTGGCAGCACGATATTTTTGTCCTTGCCCTGTAATATCGATAAAACAAAGGAAGTGTCCACCTCGTTCTTTTCCGCAATGGGGAGAAATAGATGGTAGTACGTACCTTCCCAAATAGGTGTTTTCAGCAGCTGGTTGGCGATGCTCAAACTGGCATTTAGAAGGGATTGCCTAGAAATATCTTTCCGAAGGGCACTATAGTTCAATCGCAAATCTCTTTTAATCATGATTTTGGATTAAACGCTTAAGGAGGTGGGGGCTCTTTAAGATAGAATAAGTAGGAAGGTAACTTAAAATAGGCTACTCTTTCGCGACTACGTAATAGTAAATTTTGAAAAAGAGCATCAGAATTAAGTACGTCCCGAGTGTAATCAGGTACTTGTCCATGTTGCTATCAATTTTGATGGATTAAATATATGTAAAAAAACCGTTGAAAATACTATCAAAGGTCACTTTTCATCGATGAAATGCACAATTTTAAGATTTTCGACTTTAAATTGCCTTGATGATTTGATAACATATAAGAAGAAAATGGGGTGTAATATGCTGATATTCAAACAAATAATTTTGAAAAGAAGAGCGTATTCCCTATTTTTTTGTTTTTTTAGGGTTTTTCTTACTTTATGGTTTTTTTTCGTACAATTTAACAAATCGTGGGCTTTTGTTGTAAATCGAACGGTATTTTGCCCGTGCCATGCGGGAAATCGAACTCTCTACGGAGCCCTTTTTTTCATTTTGATGGGGCAGGTCCAAAACGTTCTTGCCTTGAAATAATCGGATTTTTGAACAAGAGATCAGGAACTTTCACAAAGGGGGGTTAAAAACAAAAAATTGCTGGGTGCTTTTGTAAAAACGCAGTAATTTAACTCAGTAAACCATTTTATAAGCTACCACACAATAATGCCCCAAGTACCCATTGAAGTTCAGTTGAGTACCTTGCCCAACAATCCCGGGGTATACCAATTTTATGATTCGGAGGACAAGATTTTATATGTCGGCAAGGCCAAGAACCTAAAAAAAAGGGTGGCCTCCTATTTTACCAAGAACCATGAATACGGGAAGACCCGTGTACTGGTCAAAAAAATTAGATTGATCAAGCATATCGTGGTGCCCACGGAGTCCGATGCACTCCTGTTGGAGAACAACCTGATCAAAAAATACCGTCCAAGGTACAACGTACTGCTGAAGGACGACAAATCGTACCCTTGGATATGTATTAAGAAAGAACGTTTCCCCAGAATTTTTCCCACCAGAAAATTGATACGGGACGGCTCGGAGTATTTTGGCCCGTACACGAGCATGAAGACCGTACGGACCCTTCTCGATTTGGTCAGGAGCGTATATCCATTGCGCACCTGCAACTACGACCTTGCACAGGGCAAGATAGACGCGGGCAAGTTCAAGTCCTGTCTGGAATATCACCTGGGCAATTGCAAGGCCCCTTGCGAAGGACTTCAAAATGCAGAGGAATACCACCGACAGATCGATGATATCCGGCAGATCATAAAAGGAAACTTCAAATCCTCCTTACAGTACTTCAAGCATCGGATGAAGGCACTGTCCGGGGAAATGAAGTTCGAGGAGGCCCAAAGGATCAAGGACAAGATCGATATTCTGGAAAACTACCAGGCCAAATCAACTATCGTCAACCCCAAGATCAACAATGTGGACGTATTTTCCATAATTTCCGACGAGGTCTTTGCCTATGTGAACTTTTTGCAATTGTCGCATGGGTCGATTGTTCGTTCCCATACCATGGAAATCAAAAAGAAACTCGACGAACAGGACCAAGATCTGCTGCAATTGGCCATTGTGGAAATTAGGCAGCGCTTTGGTTCGCAGTCCAGGGAACTGTACCTTCCCTTCGATCTGGCGATAGGGGCAGATTTGAAAGTTACCGTACCCCGATTGGGGGACAAAAGAAAAATTTTGGAGCTGAGTGAGCGCAACGCGAAATTCTTCAGACAGGAACGCTTTAAACAGATCAAGATCATTGATCCGGACCGGCACACGAACCGGATCATGGCCCAGATGAAGACCGATATCAGACTATCCGAGGAACCACGGCATATAGAGTGTTTCGATAACAGCAACATTCAGGGCAGCAATCCCGTGGCGGCCTGTGTCGTCTTTAAGGACGGAAAGCCCTCCAAAAAGGAATACCGCCATTACAATATTAAAACGGTCGATGGCCCCGACGACTTTGCCTCTATGGAGGAGGTCGTGTTCCGACGGTACAAAAGATTGGTCGAAGAAGCCGAACCCCTGCCGCAGCTCATCGTAATAGATGGGGGCAAAGGGCAGTTGACATCTGCTTTAAAAAGTCTGGATGTTCTTGGGCTCCGGGGAAAGATAGCCATTATCGGCATTGCCAAGCGATTGGAGGAAATTTATTTCCCCGAAGATCCCATTCCCCTTTATTTGGATAAGAAGTCGGAAAGCCTTAAGATCATCCAACAGTTGCGAAACGAGGCCCATCGATTTGGGATTACCTTGCATCGGAACAAAAGAAGCAAGGCGGCGATTAATTCAGAATTGGAGCAGATCGAAGGCGTGGGCCGGAAAACGGCCCAAGACCTTTTAAAGCGGTTTAAGTCCGTCAAGCGGATCAAGGCGGCCCCTTTGGAGATCCTGGCGGAAACGGTAGGAATGGCCAAGGCAAAAAAAATTTATGAAACATTTCACTAAAATGAACGACCAATACACAATATGAGGAAACTACTCCTATACCCATATGTCATATTGTTCGGGCTGATGGCCATGTCCCAGGAGCCCAATGACAATGAGCGCCTGAAAGTTGGGGTAGTGCTCAGCGGCGGCGGCGCAAAGGGAATGGCGCACATCGGCACTTTAAAGGTCATTGAGGAGGCGGGCGTAAAGATCGATTACATTGGGGGCACCAGCATGGGTGCCGTGGTAGGGGCGCTCTACGCTTCGGGCTATTCCGCCATCGAACTCGATTCCATCTTTGAAAATGTGGATTTCAATACCTTGATCCAGGACAACCTTCCGCGAAGTGCCAAAACCTTCTACGAAAAGGAGGATTCCGAGCGATACGCGCTTACACTTCCCTTCGATAAATTCAAATTGACCGTGCCGCAGGCATTTTCAGGGGGCCAGAACGTGTACAACGAATTGGTACGCTTGCTCTACCATGTCAAGGATATTGATGATTTTGACCAATTGCCCATTCCTTTCGTTTGCATTGCCACCAATGCCGAAACGGGCAAGGAGGTAGTGCTCGACAGGGGCTATCTGCCCGAAGTGGTCATGGCCAGTGCGGCCTTGCCATCGCTTTTTGAACCGGCCAATATAGACGACCGGACCTTGATCGACGGAGGAGTGGTCAACAATTACCCTATTGACCATGTGAAGGACATGGGAGCGGATGTCATCATTGGCTCCGATGTGCAACATGGACTTTCGAGCAAAGACCAACTCTCATCGGCCACCGAAATCCTGCAACAGGTCAACAACTATAGGACCGTTGCGGCCATGGAGGACAAGGCAAAGCGGACCGATATCTACATCAGGCCGGCCATAGAGGAGTACTCCCTGATCGATTTTGAGGCGTACCGTGAAATTATCGATACTGGCGAAAAGGCAGCAAGGGAATCCTTCGATGAATTGAAAAAACTCTTCCAGTTTCAGAACATTGAAAGGATGCCCGTACAGTCCGTGGCCGTCCAGGATACCCTAATGGTCAACCGCTTGCTCATTACCGGCGACGCCGACAACTATACCCGCGGCTATGTGAAGGGAAAGTTGCGCTTCGATTTGGGCAAGAAGATCACTTTTGAAAAATTACAGCAGGGAATCAGCAACCTTTCCGCTACCGGGAATTTCAAGACCATCCGATACAAGCTTAACCATAACGAAATAGGTGAGGACCTTTCGTTGAGGCTTACCGAAACACGGCACAAGACCTTTTTGAGGCTTGGGGCCCATTACGACGACCTTTACAAAAGTGCAGCTTTGGTAAATATCACCCGCAAGAACTTTTTGATGAGGGACGATGTGTCGTCGATTGACTTCATGTTGGGCGACAACGTGCGGTACAACTTCCAGTACTACGTGGATAAGGGATCGTATTGGAGCTTTGGCTTGAATTCAAGGTTCAACGCATTTGAGAAGGAAATTGATTTTGGACTGATTCGAAGCAATTTTGAAATCCCACAAGGATTGAATGTCAACAGCCTGAACTTGGACGTTACCGACTTTACCAATCAAATATATGTGCAGACCGTGCTTCGCGAGGAATTTTCGTTTACCACGGGAGTGGAATACAAATTTTTGAAGTACAGTACCCGGACCCTGGGCGCACTGGCCGAAGAGGATGCCGTGAACAATCTAAAAATGGAAGATGGCCGGACACTGTTCGAAAAAAGTAGTTTCTACAGTGCGTTCGGACAACTGAGGCTCGACACCTACGATGACCGATATTTTCCCACACGGGGACTATATTTTAAAGGGGATTTCCATTTTTACGTGATCTCCTCGGATTTCAATGAAAATTTCAAGGAATTTTCGATTTCGAGGGCCCGTTTGGGCACTGCCTTTCCACTGTTTGGGAACCTGTCTCTTAACTTGGAGACGGAAGGAGGCTTTAAACTAGGGACTTCCAATGTGACCTCATTTGATTTTGTTCTGGGGGGATATGGCACCGATCTCATCAACAATTTTGTGCCTTTTTATGGATACGATTTCCTATCACTTCCCGGGAACAGCTATGTCAAGGTATATGGGAGGCTCGACCTCGAATTTGCGCGAAAGAACCATTTGCTGCTCTCGGCAAATTATGCCAACGTGGAGGACGATCTTTTTAGAACGGGCGAATGGTTTACCGATCCCGACTTTTCAGGATATGGTGTGGGCTACGGCTGGGAGTCTTTTCTAGGCCCCGTACAGGTAATCTATTCCTGGTCTCCAGAAGGTAAGACCAGTAATTTCTTTTTTAGCGTGGGCTATTGGTTTTGAGATTCTTAACAGCGAATCCCATTCTTTTTCCCGATATTTGCAGCACTATGCTACAGTTCAGAATTGATATAACCGCCCATCTCCGGGCCATGTGGTAGATGGTCCCGTTTTCCGTCCTCCCGCCCTGGCAGCACCCGGGGCCGGCCGAACGGAATTTGCTTTTGGCGCTCGGATTGGATGCGCCCAGTTTGTTAGTTTTTAATCCTCGTACAATCAATTCAAAAAAAAATCATGTCAACATCAGATAATACATCATTGCAACTGCCCTTGGAAAACCCGTCGGCAGAAGATTTTCTTCCCCTATTGGGAACGGATCATATAGAACTGTACGTGGGAAATGCCAAACAGGCCGCCCACTATTATATGTCGGCCTGGGGCTTTCAACCTTTGGCCTACGCAGGCCTGGAAACCGGACTAAAAGACAAGGTGTCCTACGTGGTGGAACAAGGCAAGATTCGTTTGGTCCTTACCTCCCCCTTGAAATCGGGAGGGGACATCAACCGACATATCGATGCCCATGGCGATGGGGTAAAGACCATTGCGCTTTGGGTGGACGACGCCAGCAAAAGTTACAGGGAGACCACCCATCGGGGCGCTAAAAGTTACTTCGCCCCGAGGACCCTATCCGATGATCAGGGGGATGTGGTGCTCTCGGGGATACACACCTATGGGGAAACGGTACATGTTTTTGTGGAACGGTCCAATTACAAAGGCACCTTTATGCCCGGATACCGAAAGTGGGAGCCACATTACCGGCCTGTGGATGTCGGCCTCAAGTACGTCGACCATATGGTCGGAAATGTCGGTTGGAACGAGATGGACAAATGGTGCGAGTTCTACGCCAAGGTCATGGGTTTTGCACAATTGGTCTCCTTCGATGACAAGGATATTTCCACGGAATACACAGCTTTGATGAGCAAGGTGATGAGCAATGGCAACGGCCGTATTAAATTTCCCATCAACGAGCCCGCCGATGGCAGGAAAAAATCGCAGATCGAGGAATATATAGAGTTTTATAATGGAGCGGGGGTGCAGCACATGGCTCTGGCCACGGATAACATCATTGAAACCGTTACGGCCCTTCGCGATAGGGGAGTTGAGTTTTTGAAAGTCCCGTCCACCTACTACGATGATGTTCTCGACAGGGTCGGCGAGATCGATGAGGAACTGAATTCCTTGGGCGATCTGGGCATACTGATCGACAGGGACGATGAGGGGTACCTGCTCCAAATATTCACCAAGCCCATTCTAGACCGTCCTACCATGTTCATCGAGATCATCCAGCGAAAAGGGGCAAAATCGTTTGGAAAGGGAAACTTCAAGGCGTTGTTCGAATCCATTGAAAGGGAACAGGCGTCCAGGGGAACACTCTGAGGTCGGGGAACCAGGACAGCTTGTAGGCTACGGTATTCGAATTCGGCCAGACCTACGCTACCATTGAAAAACACGATAAAATGCCTTCAAGGGTATTTGACGGGTTTTTTTGAGCGGGTCCCATCGCTAAAATTCTTAACATTTTGCCAAATATGTCCTACAATTATAAATATGTGTTAAGAGAATAGTTAAAGTCCGTTAAAAGGGCTTACCACCTTGGGATCATGCCTTAAATTTGTATCAGTAAGGGGTGGTTCCCTTACAACTTTAAGTATTGGTTTTTCATAATTTAAAGTTTGGTTGGTTATTTAGGAAAAGCCCTGATGTTTCATCAGGGCTTTTTTTTGTGTCTTGGCCAAAATGACACAATACTTTGGAATAATATTTGTTTTATTAACGATACGTTAAAATAGTTATATGTACTGTTTTACTAATTTTACAATGAATATCGCGCTATGAAAAAGCTTTGCATCATACTTTTCCTGCTTGCCAGCCAGTTCGGGGCCGCCCAGAACGGGGGGGATCGGAGCGAATCTGTGTTTAAGCCCGGGGAGTGGTTAAAGTTCCGGATGCACTATGGGATTCTGAATGCCAGCTATGCCACACTTCATGTAAAAACCGATGTAATTGACGATGTTCCTGTTTACCATGTGGTCGGAAAAGGGAAGACCACCGGATGGGCCAGTATTTTTTTCAAGGTAGATGACACCTATGAGAGTTATTTTGGACAGGAAGACGGCAGGCCGTATAAATTTATACGGAAGATATCCGAAGGGGGCTACACCAAGGATATCGAGATCAATTTTGATCACGAGAAAGATCTGGCGATCCTGAACGATAAGAAAAACAAGAAAAAACTGAATTTTGACCTTCAGGACAGTATCCAGGACCTCATTTCTGCATTTTACTATCTGAGGAACAACTACAAACCCGAAGACCTGGTCGTTGGCGAGGCGGTCAACCTAAAGATGTTGTACGATGATGATGGTGTATTCGACTTCAAACTCAAATATTTGGGCACGGAAATCGTTAAAACCAAATTTGGTAAGGTAGAATGTTATAAATTTAGACCTTTGGTGCAGTCCGGCAGGGTTTTCAAAGAACAGGAAAGCCTCTCGTTATGGGTCTCGTCCGACAACAACCGGATTCCGATCAGGATCAAGGCCGATTTGGCCGTCGGAGCCATTAAGGCAGACCTTGATGCGTACAACGGACTCAAGCACCAGTTCAAAATAATAATGGACTAGCGTTTAGATGAACAACAAAGAGTATATCGAATCCCAAATTTCAAAACTTGAAGAAAAATACAAGGATTCGGGCCAAGACCTAAGCTCCTATTTAGATGGTCTCCTCTACCAACGTTACCTTACCTACTGGGACTATATCCACCTGGACACCCTTCTGAGCATACAAGTGCCGAGAACGTATTTCCCCGATGAGGAAATATTCATCATGTACCACCAGATTACCGAACTGTACTTCAAGTTGATCTTGCACGAACAAAAGCAGATCGTGGACGACAAATCACAGAATGTTGATTTTCTGATTGAAAAGATCAGAAGGATCAATAGTTACTACCAGGCCCTGATATCTTCCTTCAGCATTATGATCAAGGGCATGGAGCGCGAGCAGTTCTTGCGGTATAGGATGGCACTGCTGCCATCGAGCGGGTTTCAATCGGCGCAGTACAGAATGATAGAGATCTACGCCACCCCCTTGGAGAATTTGGTGCACCACAGTGAACGCGACGGGTTTTCGTCCGAAAACGCCATTGAGGAATTGTACGAACACATCTATTGGAAAAAAGGGGCGACCGATATCAGCACAGGGGAGAAGACGCTGACCTTAAAACAATTTGAGTACCGGTATACCCCGCGGCTGATCCGAATAGCCAAGCAAGTAAGGACCAGCACCATTTACCATAAATTCCTGCTATTGCCAGTGGAAAAAAAAGATAATAAAGCACTGATTGAAGCGTTAAAGACTCTGGACCTCAACGCGAACGTGAACTGGCCTTTGATGCATATGGGCTCGGCACATCGCTATCTGGGGAAGGACAAAGAGGAAATCAATGCCACAGGGGGCACAAATTGGAAGGAATACCTGCCGCCAAGTTTTCAAAAAGTGGTATTTTTTCCAGAATTATATTCCAATCAAGAGTTAAATAATTGGGGAAAGCAATGGGTAGACCATATCTTTAACCCGGAAAAAGAGTAGCGTAAAGATGAATAAATATTGGGGCATTTTTATATTGATCGTGGTTTTTGCGTCCTGTAAGGATAAAAAGCTATCGGAACCCGTAAAAAAGGAAATCGCCGAAGTCACCAAAGTGGTGCAAAAAGTGACCGCCAAACAGTTCGGGTTCAACCTGGACGATTTTAAGGTAAAGATAGATACGGTTAAATACGGTGATAGCTTTGGGGAACTGATGTTGCAGCACAAGGTCGATTATCCCAAGATTGCCAAAATCTCCCAGGAATATAGAGATACCTTCGACGTACGGAGGATCCGGGTAGGCAAGCCCTACATGATATTGCAATCAAAGGACACTTCGGGGACTGCCCAAGTGTTCATCTATGAAAACGACGCCATCAATTATACGGTGGTCGACCTTCGCGACAGTGTTACCGCGTACAAGGATAAGAGGAAAGTGAAATATGTAGAACGCGAGGCTTCAGGGATAATCGAGACCTCACTGTCCGAGGCCATCTTGGATCAAGGGATCGATTACAATGTTACCAACAACCTGTCCGAGGTGTACGCCTGGACGATCGACTTTTTTCGCCTTCAAAAAGGAGACAAATTTAAGGTCATCTATAAGGAAAAGTATATCAACGATTCGATCTACGCCGGTGCCGGACCCATTGAATCGGCCTATTTTGAGCACAACGGAAAGCCGATCTATGCCTTTGCATACGAAAACGATTCCCTCAAACGTATTGTGGATTATTTTGACGAAGAGGCCAACAACCTTAGGAGGACCTTCCTAAGGGCACCCGTTCAATTCAGTAGGATATCATCCCGGTACAACCTGAAAAGAAGGATCCGTTATTACGGCAACAGGATCAGGCCGCACCGGGGTACGGATTACGCGGCTCCGGTGGGAACCCCAATTTTGGCGACCGCCGATGGCACGGTGACCGAATCTACACGAAGGGGTGGGAACGGCAAATACGTGAAAATAAGACATAACGGCAAATATTCCACCCAATACCTGCACATGAAAAAACAGAAGGTGAAAAGGGGCGAGTTTGTACGCCAGGGCGATGTGATCGGATGGATCGGAATGACCGGGAACACCAGTGGCCCCCATGTGTGCTATCGTTTTTGGAGAAATGGCCGACAAGTGGACCCTCTTAGGGAAGAACTGCCCCAGGCCGAACCGCTTGCCGAACCTTTAAGGCCGGACTATTTTGCCTATATAGCCCCCAAAAGAATTCAGCTCGATTGCATTGAATACCCCGAGCGCCCCACAGAGGACGAAGGGGAATTGCTTACATTGAATCAATAGCACAATTGTACCGATTTTGCCTAGCGTTCCCGATTTTGCGGGATAATGGTTACTTTTGCCTCCTCCCAAAGCGGAAAATGGCATATGAAACTAAAATCCCAAAAATCACCAAATGGCAATACAGAACACCGACCCCACCACTACCACGGCATGGAAAAGACTCCAGGAACATTACAAGGCCACCAGGGCGGTCCCAATTAGGGCACTTTTCGACACCGACCCCCATAGGGCGGATACGTTCAGCTTGGTGTGGAACGATTTTTTGGTCGATTTCTCCAAAAATAAGGTTAGCGGGGAAACCCTCCGATTGTTGTACCAGCTCTCCGATGAAGTTGGCCTAAAGGAGTCCATTCAAAAATATTTTGGAGGGGATCCCATTAACCAAACGGAAGGCCGTGCCGTGCTCCATACGGCACTTCGGGCAAAACGATCCGATACGGTCCTGGTCGATGGCGCGAATGTGGTGCCCGAGGTATATCGGGTAAAGGAACATATCAAGACCTTTGCCGAAGCGGTGCTCTCGGGGGCAAAAAAGGGCTATACGGGAAAGGCTTTTACCACCGTGGTGAACATAGGTATTGGCGGTTCCGACCTCGGTCCTGCCATGGTGACCGAGGCGCTGAGGTTTTACAAAAATCACCTGAATGTCCATTTCGTAAGCAATATAGATGGTGATCATGTCCAAGAAGTGCTACGGGAACTGGACCCGGAGACCACGCTCTTCATTGTGGTGTCCAAAACCTTTACGACCCAAGAGACCCTTAGCAATGCCATGACCATTAAAAAATGGTTCTTGAAACATGCGGGCCGTGAAGATATTGCAAAACACTTTGCCGCCGTTTCGACCAATACCGAGAGAATTGCCGAATTCGGGATATCCCAGGAAAATGTCTTTCCCATGTGGGATTGGGTGGGCGGTCGCTTTTCGTTATGGAGCGCGGTCGGATTGTCGATAGCCCTGGCCGTGGGCTACGACCATTTCGATGCACTGCTAATGGGCGCCAATAGTATGGACGAACATTTCAAAACCGCCGATTTTGATCAAAATATTCCGGTGATCCTAGCGCTATTGAGCGTATGGTACAACAATTTTCATGGTACGGAGACCGAGGCCATCATTCCCTATACCCAGTATTTGAGCCGTTTTTCGGCCTATCTGCAGCAAGGGATAATGGAAAGCAATGGGAAGAGTGTCGACAGGAACGGCAAGCGGGTCGGTTACCAGACCGGAACCATCATTTGGGGAGAACCTGGCACCAATTCACAGCATGCGTTCTTTCAATTGATACACCAGGGCACCAAATTGATTCCGGTCGATTTCATAGGGTACAAAAAATCGCTGCACGGCGAAACGGACCACCACAACAAGTTAATGGCCAATTTCTTCGCCCAGACCGAGGCCCTGATGAACGGCAAGACCGCTGAAGAGGTACGGAATGAGCTGGAAGCCGAAAACATGCCCGAGAACGAACTGTCGTCCCTGATGCCCTTTAAGGTTTTTGAAGGGAACAAACCCACGAACACCATCTTGATCGATAGGCTTACGCCCAAAAGCCTCGGGGCTTTGATTGCCCTGTACGAACATAAGATCTTTGTGCAGGGGGTGATCTGGAACATCTTTAGTTATGACCAATGGGGCGTTGAGCTCGGCAAACAACTGGCAGGGAGTACCCTAAAGGACATTCAGAATTCACAAATAGGTGATCACGATGCCTCGACCCTGCGGCTTTTGCAGGCTTTTAAGAATTAAGCTGATACTTTCCAAATTTTTGATAAAATCTAACAACTTCATGTTTTTCAGTATATTGCCCTGCTAAATTTATGTTAAATTTGCCGGACTAATTTAACATTTAGATAATGCCGAGGTGTGTAGAATGACGCACTTTTGCGAGAAATAGCACAAACGAAAAAACACGAAAACATGAGACAGAAGTATTTCGCAATTTTGACGTTTTTGATGACGGCGGTTGCATTTTCACAGGGAACGATCACCGGAACGATTGTGGACGGAGATCTGGGCGGCCCGCTTCCAGGGGCAAATGTATGGGTAGATGGCACCGACAACGGGGTTTCTGCAGATTTTGATGGTAATTTTTCCATTGAGGTGGCTTCGGAAACAGGGGTTTTGGTGATATCTTATATTGGTTTTACCACAAAGAAAGTCCCGTTCTCCTCTACGGGAAGCATGGGGTCGATCGCGCTAATGCCTGATGCCGAAGAGCTCGAAGGGGTAATCGTGACCGGAATCCTTGACATAGCCAAAGATCGGGAAACCCCCGTGGCGGTATCCACCATCAGGGCCGCCCAGATACAGGAAAAACTGGGGTCCCAGGAGTTTCCGGAGATTTTAAGGTCGACACCCTCGGTCTACGCTACAAAAACTGGTGGCGGTTATGGCGACGGGAGGGTCAACATTCGCGGTTTTGATTCCCAGAACACGGCAGTGATGATCAATGGTATCCCCATCAACGATATGGAAAACGGACGTGTTTTCTGGAGCAACTGGGCCGGGTTGAGCGATGTCACCACGGCCATGCAGGTACAAAGGGGTCTTGGCTCTTCAAAATTGGCCATTTCCTCCGTCGGTGGAACGATAAACATCATTACGAAATCCACCGAAAGGGAACAAGGGGGAGCTGTATCCCTGAGTGGCGGCAACGACGGTTACCTTAAGACCAACGTGGCCTATAACACCGGTAAAATGGAAAATGGTTTTGCGGCCTCCCTGTTATTGGGAAGAACCGCGGGAGACGGGTACATAAACGGAACTTCTTTTGAAGGGTTCAACTATTTCCTTGGGTTCGGATACGAGCCCAATGAAAGGCACAATTTTCAATTTATGTTCACTGGGGCCCCGCAGGTACACAACCAAAGAACCACCAGTTTCTTCAATACGGCCACACTTGCACAGTACCTGGAGTTTGGAAAAAAATACAACCTTAACCAAGGCACTTTGAACGGTGAGGAATTTGGGATACGAAGGAATTTTTACCATAAGCCTGTTGCCTCCCTTAACTGGGAATGGAAGGTGAGCCAAAAATCTACGTTATCATCTTCGGTCTATGCCTCTTTTGGCCGAGGGGGCGGAACGGGCGATATCGGAAGACTGGACGGCAAATTCGCCAGCGATTCCAGACTACGGGACAACAACGGTAATTTTTTATACGATGCCATAGCGGCCTCCAATGGGGGTGCCTTGACCGAGTTCAACGGTTTTTCCTATGGAAACACCATTGATCCCTATACCAATTCCTTTATTGTGAACGATGACAGCCTTGGGGATTTTGGTGACGGAAGCGCAAATGATCTACCAGGGGTCGTTCGAAGAAACGGGATCATCAGGAGGGCCTCCCTGAATTCCCACAACTGGTTCGGGGCCATCGCCAACTTTCATACCGACGCCACTGAAAACTTTAGCTATGACTTGGGGATCGACCTGAGAAGCTATAAGGGAATCCACTACAGAAGGGTGGATGATCTACTGGGCGCCGATGGTTACCGGGATAACGACAATGTCAACGACCGGTTCAATGTGGTTACCCAGGAGAATGAATCCGATCTGGCGGGATTGTGGAATGTCTTCCGCAGTATTGACGATGATGAGAAAATCGACTACTACAACGACGGCCTGGTTCGATGGTTCGGTGCTTTCGGACAAATGGAGTACAAGAACGAGGTAGTTTCCGCCTTTGTCCAGGCCGGGGTTTCCCAACAGGGCTTCAAAAGAATCGATTATTTCACCTATTTGGATTCTGACCCGCAACGTGAAACGGATTGGGAGAATATTTTTGGCGGGAACATCAAAGGGGGCCTGAACGTGAACATCAACCAGGCCAACAACGTTTTCGTGAATGCGGGATACTATTCAAAACAACCCTTGTTCGATGCGGTTTATATTGATTTTGCGAACAATTTGAATCCAGACCTTGCCAACGAAAAAATTCTTGGGGTCGAAGTGGGATACGGCTTGCGGCTCGATAATTTCAGGGCAAAAATCAACCTGTACCGTACCTCATGGAAAGATAGGTTCCAGAGTTTGGACATTGAGACTCCCGCCGGAGACGAAGGTACCGCCAATATCAATGGTATCGAACAGATCCATAAGGGAATTGAGATGGAGGCGGATTACCGTGCTTCCCCTTTTCTCAGTTTCAGGGGAATGCTTTCCCTGGGCGATTGGGAATATGCCGGGAATGCCAGTGGTGCCGCTTTGGATGATGACAGGAATGTTATCGATCCGGAGGTTACCCTATATTTGGATGAAATCAAGGTAGGCGATGCCGCCCAGTTCACCTCCAACTTGGAAATGGTCATCAGACCGACGGAGGATTTAAAAATGAGTGCCAATTGGTTCACTGCATCAAAATTGTACGCTTTTCTACAGCCCGAGGATTTTGATAGCCCGGACAATGATGGATCACTGCGATTACCGACCTACAATTTGTTCGATGCAGGCGCCTATTACACCTTTGATCTTGGGGGATCCAGTAGAATCGGTTTGGCCGTGAACGTCAACAACCTTTTCAACACCCAGTATATTGCAGAGTCCTTGACCAATACGCACCTGGGTGACACCGATGTGGCGTTCAATGGCATTTCAACCAGGAACAAAGCCTTTTTTGGGTTTGGAAGGACTTGGAACGCCAGTATCCGCTACAATTTCTAGACCATATGATTTAAATGGGAGCCCCGACCTGACCGTCGGGGTTTTTTTATGCCCAAAATTCATTACTTTTAGGTGCTTAAATCCAAAATTATGTATGAAACCGTACTGAATGTCCATTCATATTTGGCCTATGTGGTATTGGCCGTTCTCTTCTTGGCCGTTGCCAACGCCCTTATGGGGCTGGTGGGCAATAAGGTGTTCAACCTACAAAAAGACTATCGGCTGAGCCTATTTACTTTGATCCTATCGCATATTCAATTGGTGGTGGGACTCATTCTGTTCTTTGTTTCCACAAACGGGCTAAAGGCCATACAGACTTTGGGCATGGGCGGCTTGAATGCCCCCTCGCGACTACTGGCCGTAGAACATCCCTTTATCAATATCATTGCCATTGTTTTCATTACCATCGGCTGGTCGCGCCATAAAAAGTTTATGGAGGGAAAGAAAAAATTCAAGAGCATCGCCATTTTTTATGGCCTGGGACTACTGTGCATCCTTAGCCGGATTCCATGGGAACAATGGTTTTAACCAATGGGATTTGGGCCATTCCTGCCCAAATACTCCTTTAAATTTCTCCAAAAGCAACACGATCGAACAACAACCCACTCAATAACAACGTATTATGAAAAAAATTCTATTCCTGGCAGCAATCCTTTTTTCAACCCTTGTGGTTTCTCAAAAAAAATCCCTTTTTAATGGAAAGGACCTCAGTGGCTGGACCATCTATGGCACTGAAAAATGGTATGTGGAGGACGGCCTCCTGGTCTGTGAAAGTGGCCCCGATGCAAAATATGGATATTTGGGCACCAAGGAGCACTACAAAAATTTTGTGCTGACATTGGAATTCAAACAAGAAGCCAATGGCAATAGCGGTATTTTTATTCGTTCGACCGTCGACGGCACCAAAGTAAGCGGCTGGCAGGTAGAGGTAGCCCCTCCTGGACACAATACCGGAGGCGTTTACGAATCGTATGGCCGCGGATGGCTGATCAAACCCATTCCAGAGAAGGACAGCGCGCTCAAAATGGGCGAATGGAACCAGATGAAAATAAAAGTGGACGGAGACACCGTGGCCTCATGGCTCAATGGTACCGAAATGATCACCATTACCGATAAAAAGATCGGGGCCGGTGAAGGGGGCATTGCCCTCCAGATCCATGACGGAGGTGGGATCAAGGTCAAGTGGCGGAATATCCAGGTCACCGAACTGTAGCGGTTCACGGCCGCTGGTCGAAAGCACTGGTCGCACAAGGGAGCGTCAGGGGACGATTTCTTTGATCAGGCAAGCGTACACCGGCAGGTGGTCGCTAAAGCCACCAGTGTAGTTCCCGCCCGCGTAGGTCCGGAATGGATAGCCCTTGTACGGTCCCTTTTGGGTAATCAAATAGGAAGGCCCAAAAATGCCCGCTTTCCAAAATCGGTACCGCCCCTTTTCCGAATGGACCAGATTGGCGGTGAAGAAAATCTGATCGAAAAGGTACCATTGATCCCGATAGGCAAGTGACCCAGCGCCCATTTTAAAAAGCTTTTCCATTGGATTGAAGAGTGCACCGACTTGTAGATCGCTTTTCTTACCTTGGGTCCGCAACACCTTTTTTAATGAATCATCGACAGGATTGTCGTTTAGATCTCCCATACTAATGATTTTCGCGCTCACGTCCAACCTGGTGATCGAATCTATGATCCGGCTGTTCAGCTTTGCAGCGGCCAATCGATTGGGTTTGCTGCGCGATTCCCCCCCGCTTCTGGAAGGCCAATGGTTGATGATCACATGTAGGGGCTCATTGTCCAACAACCCGCCCACGACAAGCTGGTCACGGGTATAGTTCCGCTCGCCATCCCCATCGATCAGTAATAGCCTTGGACTTTCGAAGGAAGTGGGAAGGAAAACGGATTTTTTATAAAGCAGTGCAACATCGATACCGCGCCGGTCGGGTGAGTCAAAATGAACGATGCCGTACCCTTTGTCCCGCAAAATTGGGCGGTCGATCAGTTCCTCGACCACCTGTTGGTTCTCCACTTCGCATAGCCCTATAAGATCCGGTGACGTCCCGCTCACCTCTTTTCCTATTTCCGAGAGCACTTTGGAAATGTTGTCCAATTTTCGTCGGTAACGCGCTTTGGTCCAGCGATCTTTGCCCAAGGGGGTACGGTCATCATCGAAGGTGAGTGAATCGTTCTGGGTGTCGAAAAGGTTTTCAACATTGTAGAAGGCGATGGTCCGGATGCGGTATTCCCCTTGGGCCCCCAAAAGCTGATAGGTCAATAGAAATACAGTTGAAAAAAGCATTTTGATGTACATTCCTTTGGAAAGGCTTGGCTCCGATATTCGGGATGGCCACAAGTTAAATTCCTAATCTGCAAGTATCTTGCAGTTTGCCCATTTACATTTGGCACGAACCGGGCGCGATCTGTTCCTGAATAATTGTTGTCATTTAAAATGCGTTTTCTATTCGGTATATGCACCTCCGTTCTCTTTTTTTCCTTTTTGGAAGCACAAGAGGGATCAGTTATAAAGGGAAAGGTCCTGAACAGTAGGACCAAGGGAGAAATAGGCTCGTATACGCTATCTATGGAAAAAAGTGCCCTGCCTGCAAAAATCGATTCCAAGGGCGTATTTGTGCTGACCACCACTTTGGTGGGGAATCATACCTTGATCATTTCCGCACCCGACTTTATCACGAAACGCATTCCGGTCCATCTGGAAAATACGGTATTGGATTTGGGCACGGTATATTTGGAAAGGGATGTTATCCTGGAGAATGCCGACAACCTGATTACCCTGACCGATGCCGATTTAAACGATGAGGAAAGCGCCTCAATGGCTTCGGGGATGTTACAGGCCACCCGTGACGTGCTTTTAAAACGGGCGGCCTTTGATTTTGGCCAGGCCTTCTTTCGCGTCCGTGGCTACGATGCCCAAAATGGAAACGTAATGATCAACGGCATTCCCATGAACAAGTTGTTGGATGGTCGGCCACAATGGAACAACTGGGGCGGACTAAACGACCTTACTAGGAACCAGCGGTTCACGAACGGTCTGCAAGCCTCCGATCATACCTTCGGGGGCGTTCTGGGAAATACCAATATTGATGTACGGCCATCCGGGCTTCGCCCGGGGCTTCGGTTGTCTTCCTCGGTATCCAATCGCACGTATACGGGTCGGTTGATGGCGACCTATGGTTCGGGTGTCCGGAAAAACGGATTGGCTTATGGCCTTTCTGCATCGAGAAGATGGGCAAAGCAAGGCTATATCGATGGGACACTGTATGATGCCTTTTCGCTCTTTGTCGGGTTGGAATATCCGATCAATACAAAAAGCAGCCTCAACCTGACCGGAATTTTTGCTTCCAACAGAAGAGGGCGTTCCGCAGCGATTGCCCAAGAGGTATTTGAATTGGCGGGCAGGCGCTACAATCCATATTGGGGGGAGCAAAATGGGGAGATTAGAAATTCCAGGGAGCGGAAAATTAAAGAACCCATGGTGTTGCTGAACTACTTTTATAGCTCGGATCGTTTTGCCCTGAACTCTGGAATTTCCTATCAGTCAGGGAGACGTTCAAAGAGCAGGTTGGGGTATTACGATGCGCCCAACCCGGATCCCACCTACCACCGGTATTTGCCCAGCTTTTACATCAATAGTCCATTTGGGGCAAATTTCAGCAGTGCGAATCTGGCCAAGGAAGGTTTTTTGCGAAACCCACAGCTTCATTGGAACACCCTTTATACGGCCAACTCGGAACGAACGGCTTATATTCTGTACCAGGATGTTGTCGGCGATCAAAGCCTGACACTGAACACCATCGGCAACTATAGGACCAATGATCGGCTTCAGGTAGATTTTGGGGCAACCTATACAAGTTTGGTCTCGCAAAATTATGCCCAGATCGAGGATTTGTTGGGGGGAGACCACCATTTGGATATCGACCCCTTTTCAAACACCAGGAACGACCTGAACTCTGGGGAAAAGCGAGTGGATGGGGATATTTTTGGATATCGGTATCGAATGAACGCTTCCCGCTTAAACAGCTTTGCGCAAATCCGGCTGAATCTGGATAAATGGCAAGCATTTGCTGCGGGAAGCTATGGTACGGCCCATTATCAAAGGGACGGTCTCTTCCAAAATGAACGCTTCCCGGAGAATTCCATGGGAAAAAGTGGAGTAGTGGGCTTTTCAACCTATGGGGTCAAAGGGGGGCTTACCCATAGGATTACGGGAAGGCACTGGGCCGTGTTGCACGGAGCATTGCTGACGCGACCACCCACTTTGCAAAATGTGTTCATCAATCCAAGGGAGAACAATACGGTGGTTCCCCATATTCAGAAGATGACCCTTTCCAGCCTAGACCTGAATTATTTTATCCGCCTACCAAGCGTAACAGGTCGGATCAGCGGTTTTTACACCCGCTTTCAAAATGCCACCGATATCAATTTCTTCTTTGTCGATTCGGGCCTGGGATCGGATTTTGTCCAAGAAGTGCTTACCGATTTGGACAAATTGCACATGGGAATCGAGTTGGGAATGGAATTCCAGCCATCATCCACCGTCAAACTTTCAGCGGTCGCTTCCCTTGGAAAATATTTGTATGCCAGCAACCCCGGGGTATCCATCAATTTTGATACCGCCAACACCGAAGAGGGACGGATCGGCCTGGAGGGAAACGCGGATTTGGGTGTGGCCAAAATAAAGGACTATAAATTGGCACAGGGCCCACAGCGGGGATTTGCGCTAGGGGTGGAATATCGCGACCCCAAATACTGGTGGCTGGGGGTTACGGCCAATTATCTAGCAAACAACTATGCCCATATTTCCACCATCAAAAGGACCCAGAGTTTTCTATTGGATCCGGAGACCGGACAAAGTTTTCCAAGGGTTGACGAAAAAGGCCTAAGCCAGCTTTTGGCCCAAAAACCCTTGGAAAACTTTTACTTGTTGAATCTGGTGGGCGGAAAGTCCTGGCTCAGGAAAGGAAAGTATATCAGCATCTTTGGGAGCATCAACAATGCACTCGAAGCCCGGTTCAGGACAGGGGGGTATGAACAGAACCGAAAGGGAAATTTTGGGGCATCACGAAAGGACAACCTAAGTGGTACGCCCTCTTTCGCACCAAAGTATTGGTACGGCTATGGAAGAACCTATTTTTTGAACCTGGCATTTAGTTTTTGATTTCAAGAAAAAATCAACATCAAGCTGCCCGGAGCACCGTCAAAGGATCTTCAAGACAAAGTGGAACAATATGGCTCGAACGCTAAAAATGGGAAAAAGTGTTGTATTCGCCGGGTTGGCACTGCTCGGTTGTGTCAAAGACCAAAATTTCGATTCGTTGGGTCCCAGTTGCAATACCGATTGGATCGTCAATGCCACCTTTGCCCAGGTGAAGGGGCTCTACCATGACAAAACAGTCCAAATACAACAAGATTGGGTCATAGAGGGCCATGTTGTTTCTTCCGATGAAGCGGGCAATTTTTTTGGAACACTGTATTTTCAGGATAGACCGACCGACCCGACCGAAGGCTTTAAAATAGAGATAGATATGTCCGATTCCCATTTATTGTTTCCGGTTGGAGGCAAAATTCTTGTACGTGTAAAAGGGCTGTATTTGGGGAAGAGCAAGGGTGTTTTTAAACTCGGAGGGGTGTTCACCTCATTTGGGAGTGAATCCGTCGGACGCTTGCCGGTTTCCGCTGTCGGCGAGCATATCGTGGTTTCCTGTGGCGGTAAGGCAATAATTGAACCGACCGTCTTGGATATGGAGGACCTTTCTGAAAACTTGACGAACACTTTGGTTCGTTTGGTCAATATGGAAATTTTGGAGAAGGAACTGGGCTTGGCATTTGCCTCTGGAGACAGGGAGACAGATCGGACCCTGATCGACTGCAACGACCGAAGAATGATTTTGAGGAACAGCGGTTTTTCTGATTTCCACTCGGAGCGCCTGCCCGAGGGCAATGGAAGCATTTCTGGAGTGCTGACCCGGGAAAATGACCGATATTATTTGATCGTTCGCAATTTGGAGGACATTGGTTTCAACGGGGAACGGTGCGAAGAATTGATCGATGAGTTTACATCGACCTCGCTCTTTATTTCCGAATTGGCCGATCCCAACAACAACAGCGCTGCCCGTTTTGTGGAATTTTACAATGCAGATAGGGCACCCCTGTCGCTGAAGGGTTGGACACTACGACGCTATACCAATGCCAATATGGAGCCAAGCTCGACCATTGACCTGTCCGGACTTACGATCCAGGCAGAAAGCACCTTGGTCATCTCACCCAATGCCCTGGAGTTTGAAGCGGTGTACGGCTTTGCACCCGATTTGGGAGTGGGGACCAACAGTCCTGCCGACTCCAACGGGGATGATAATCTGGAGTTGGTGGATCCCTTTGGAACCGTGATCGACATTTTTGGGAAAGTGGGCGAGGACGGCTCGGGCACCAACCACGAATTTGAGGATGGGAGGGCCGTCAGGAATCCGGGCATTGCCCGTGCAAACGACACCTATACCTTTAGCGAATGGACAATTTACAACGATTCTGGCAAATCGGGAACGCTCGAACAGCCCCAAAATGCCCCAGAGGATTTTACCCCGGGAAGACACCACTAGATAAAACCCGATAAAAAACCCCGCGATCCAATGGAGGCGGGGTTGGATATGCTATCCATAGCGAAACTATTCCTTCGGAAAATCGGCATGGGCGATCACCTCTTCCATCTGCGCCACATGGCGTTCGGTATGGCCCGAAATGAACAACAGTATCTGTAGGCCGTCGATAGTGCCAAAAGGCAATTGGCCATAGTGGTTTCTTAGATCGTCCTGGGTACTTTTAAGGTAGGAGATATGGGCATCGCGCGCAGCGGTAAAGGCCTTAAGGGTCTCTTTGGATGAACCGAACTTGCCAGAGGGCTCAAAAGCCTCTCCGGTTTTTACTTTTTTCTCTCGGCTGGTGATAATGCCCATGAGCGCTTTATCCGACATCTTGACCGAGTCCCTTTTCGTTGGATCGGCAGGCGTCTGCAACGCCCCTTCGAGCATACCTCCGATTATCCCTTCGGAAATGGCGAGATGCTCAACACATTCTGCCACGGACCATGATTCCGGGGTGGCCTTGAAATTCAATTGGGCCTCGCTCAGCCCCTTTACGGTATTGGTCAAACGATCCCGGGTCTTGATCAGCTCTGTAACGGCCATTTCCCTTTCCACATCCGTAAGTCCTGTGTTCAGGATACCAAATCCTAGAAGTGCATATGTCAATGCGAGTACTGGAAGTATAAGCTTTTTCATGTCGTTGGATTTATGGGCGTTCTGGATACACCCGCGGTTACTGTTCAAATATACGAATCCTATTGGCCCATTAAATGGTCAAAACAGCCATTTAATGAGGTATTTTGGGCCATGTTCCTGGGATGGATCGTCGCAGGGATGCAAAAAAAAGGTGGTCCGTTCATCGGACCACCTTTCAATCTTAAAGAACCAATTTGGTAGCAAGGCAACATTTAGGCCAGGTCGAAACGGTCGAGCTCCATTACCTTGGACCATGCCGCCACGAAGTCGGTCACAAACTTGGCTTTGGAGTCCTCGCACCCATAGACTTCCGCCAGTGCCCGGAGTTCGGAGTTCGAACCGAAGATGAGATCGGCCCGGGTACCTGTCCATTGGAGTGCACCAGTTGTTCTATCGCTGCCCTCGAACTCGTTTTCGGCCTCGGAGGTCGCTTTCCAAGTCGTTCCCAAATCCAATAGGTTCACAAAGAAATCGTTGGTGAGCACCTCGGGGTCCTTGGTGAAAACTCCATGTTGGGATTGATCGTAGTTTGTGTTCAGGACACGCATACCGCCGACCAAAACGGTCATTTCCGGTGCGCTGAGTGTCAACAGTTGTGCCCGGTCGACCAACATTTCCTCCGCTGCAATGGTATGTCGTGGGTTCATATAGTTTCGGAACCCATCGGCCGCAGGCTCCAATGCTGCGAACGATTCTACATCGGTTTGTTCTTGGGAGGCATCTGAACGACCGGGAGTGAATGGTACGGTCACCTTATGACCACCATTCTTTGCTGCCTCCTCGATACCAGCGCATCCACCAAGAACGATCAAGTCCGCCAATGAAACCATCTTTGTGCCCGACTGTGCTTCATTAAACTCTTTTTGGACACCCTCCAGGGCCGCCAATACTTTCGGGAGCTGGGCGGGATTGTTTACTTCCCAATCCTTTTGCGGGGCAAGACGAATGCGTGCTCCATTGGCCCCTCCGCGTTTATCGGATCCGCGGAATGTTGAGGCCGATGCCCAAGCGGTGGACACCAGTTGGGAAACCGTCGGGCCGGAGGCAAGAAGTCTCTTTTTCAGTTCGGCAATGTCAGCAGTATCGATCAGTTCATGGGTAACCTCTGGAAGCGGATCTTGCCAAATAAGCTCCTCTTTGGGAACTTCTGGGCCCAGATAGCGGGTTACGGGTCCCATATCGCGATGTGTTAACTTAAACCATGCGCGGGCAAAGGCATCCGCAAACTCATCTGGATTCTCATAGAAACGTCTTGAAATTTTCTCATAGACAGGATCCATTCGCAATGCCAGGTCCGTGGTCAACATTATAGGGGCATGACGTTTTGAGGAATCATGGGCATCCGGCACGCTTTCGGAGCCAGCGCCATGCTTGGGTATCCACTGATGTGCGCCGGCCGGACTTTTGGTCAGTTCCCAATCGTACCCAAACAGGTTCCAAAAAAAGTTGTTGCTCCATTTGGTGGGTGTACTGGTCCATGCGCCTTCCAGGCCACTGGTAATGGTATCGCCAGCGTTGCCGCTGCCGTAGTTGTTTTTCCAGCCCAACCCCTGTTCTACAATGCCGGCCCCAGCAGGTTCCGCTTCGACATATTTACCGGGATCCGCGGCACCATGTGTTTTTCCGAACGTATGGCCACCGGCAATAAGCGCCACAGTTTCCTCGTCGTTCATGGCCATACGACCGAAGGTCTCCCGAATATCACGTGCGGATGCAACGGGATCGGGATTCCCGTTCGGACCCTCTGGGTTAACATAGATCAAACCCATTTGAACCGCTCCGAGCGGATTTTCGAGCTCTCGGTCGCCCGAGTATCTTTTGTCCCCGAGCCACTCGCTCTCAGGGCCCCAATAAATATCCTGCTCCGGTTCCCAAACATCCTCCCGTCCTCCGGCAAAACCAAAGGTCTCAAAGCCCATGGATTCCAGGGCACAATTGCCCGCAAGAATCATCAGGTCGGCCCACGAGAGTTTCTTTCCATATTTCTGCTTGATAGGCCATAACAATAACCTTGCTTTGTCGAGGTTGGCGTTGTCCGGCCAGCTATTGAGCGGGGCAAAACGCTGGGTTCCGGAACCGGCACCGCCACGGCCATCCGCGATGCGGTACGTACCCGCACTATGCCAGGCCATTCGGACAATGAGGGGCCCGTAATGGCCGTAATCGGCCGGCCACCAGTCCTGGGAAGTGGTGAGTTGATCAACGATATCTTTCTTAACGGCATCAAGATCCAGCGACTTGAATTCCTTGGCATAATCGAACTTCTCCCCCATCGGATTTGCCAGGGAAGAGTGCTGGCGAAGAATGTTCAACTTCAACTGATTGGGCCACCAGTCGCGGTTCGAGGTGCCACCACCTGCGCTCTCCTTTAATACTCCGCCCAGATATGGGCACTTGCTTACATCGTTACTTCCATTTTTATCCATAATGCGATTGATTTTTTTGATAAATACGAAGGTAAATGTACCAAAATGTTTCTTGGTTCGTAACCTGGCAATCTTGATTTGTACTATTTCAATATTGATATTATCTATTGGTGCCCCCAGTACCTTGAAATGCGGCCGAAGACGACCTGTAGACGCAATGGGCTTAAGGGGAGGCCGGAAAGATGGACCGGAGTGGAATCAGGGCGCCGACGCCCGGTTTACAGCTGTAACCGCTCCTCTTAAGATGGGGCAAAAACCAAAAAGAGCGGGGCATCCGGCAAGTTTCATTAACTTTGACCGGATTCAAAAACCCGATCGCATATATTTAGCCAAGATGGACAATACCGAAACCTTCTTTACCGAAATACGCAACGGTGACCTTGTAGCGGTGGCCCGCATGATTTCAGAACATGCGGAGTGGGTCAACGCAAAAGATCAAAGGGGATCGACCCCTTTGATCCTGGCTGCCTACTATGGCCACGGGGACATGGTCGATCTGTTGTTGGACAAAGGGGCACGAATCGACGAAAAGGATTCTTCGGGGAATACCGCCCTAATGGGGGTATGTTTTAAGGGATTTACGGCCCTGGCCAAAAACCTTATCGAGAAAGGAGCCAATGTAAATGAGCACAGTGCCATGGGGGCTACCTGTTTGATCTATGCCGCTACCTTCAACAGGGTGGAGATTGCCGAATTGCTGATAGGCCATGGGGCAGATACCTCGGCCAAAGATGGTAGGGGGAACACCGCCTTGGAGCATGCGAGGATGCAGGGAACTCCCGAATTGATCCAACTACTCGAGGCCCAAAATTAGTTTCCCTGATCGTACTACCCGATTCCCCCTGGGATATCGGTTCCCTTTTTTTTTGGATTTTTGTTGAAAATATCACGAATCATAAAGGCTAGAATGATTCCGGCCAGGACAAGGGTTACCAGGTTGCCCACAATAATGGGTGTCTGGGCATTGAGCATCCCATATATCAACCATAAAAGTACTCCGGTCACAAACAACAGGTACATGGGAAATGAAAGGCTTCCGGTATCTTTCGTCCGGATGGTCTTGATTGCCTGGGGGAGAAAACTGGTGGTGGTCAATACCGCCGCAAAATTTCCAATTATCGCTATAAGGTCCATTTTTTAATTTTTAAGTAGGTTTATGCAATTTAAGGGACAAATCTCCGTATTATGGCAGACATCCACTACAACAGAATTTTCAGATAAGTGCGCTATATTGCCCCCAATGGGCCGCTAACGCTTAAAAAGAAGTTAAATTTGGACACTTGTTGGATTAAAAGAGAAGAGGCACACCAAAAAAAGGACCAAAAATCAAGATCAAATGACCACCCCGAACGAACTGGAACTGATAAAACGGGTCAAGGCCCTGTCAGAAATTGGTATGGTATATGCCGTTAACGGCTACGATCGCGAGCGCTATGAGGAGCTTAGGCAGATCAGTCTAAAGTTGATGGAGCGCATTTCCGGGCAATCTTTAAAGGTTTTGGAGGATTTCTTTATGCCGGCCGTCGATTACCCCACGGTCAAGGTCGATGTACGGGCCTTTGTGCTGAACCAGGAAGGTCAGATTTTGATGGCCAAGGAAAGTGTGGACGGGAAATGGGCACTTCCCGGAGGGTGGGCCGATGTGGGGGATACCCCTTCAGAAGCGGTGATCAAGGAAATTTTGGAGGAAACGGGACTTACCGCTGAAGTGCAGCGATTGTTGGCGGTATATGACAAAAAGTGCCACGCCCATCCGCCACAGCCATTTTATGTCTATAAAATGGTGTTCCTTTGTAAGGTGGACGGAGGGACTTTGAATCCTGGTTTTGACATGCAGGCAGCGGCATATTTTTCGTTGGACCAGCTTCCCGAACTGTCGGAAGACCGCATTTTGGAATCGCAACTGGAGCACTTGTTCCAATTGACAAAAAACAATGGTGTAGAAGTGTATTTTGATTGATTGCATACGATGGACAAAAAATTAAGGGTAGCACTGATCCAGAGTTCTTTGGTTTGGGAAAATCCAGAGCGGAACCGGACAGACTTTTCCAAAAAAATGGAGGCCATATCACCGGATGTGGACCTGATCGTACTCCCGGAAATGTTCACGACCGGCTTTACGATGTCTCCTTTTAACCTGGATGGGGCGGAAGGGCAAAAGACCTTGTCGTGGATGCTGCAAAAGGCACAGGAAAAAAATGCGGCCTTGATCGGGAGTGTTCCTTTCTTGGAAGATGGGGACTACACCAATCGGCTTTTTTTTGTGGCACCCGACGGGAGTTCCCATCAATATGATAAAAGACATACGTTTACCTTGGCCGGAGAAGATAAAATCTACAGGGCCGGGACCGAAAGGTTGATAGTGGATTTCAGGGGATTCAGGATTTGCCCCATGGTCTGTTACGACCTGCGCTTTCCGGTCTGGGCCCGAAATACGGCGTCGTACGATGTACTGCTCTATGTGGCCAACTGGCCTAAACCAAGAATTACCGCATGGGACACGCTGTTAAGGGCACGGGCCATTGAAAATATGGCCTACTGCATCGGGGTGAACCGGATAGGTAGGGATGGGGCGGGGCACGAATACCCTGGGCATTCCGCGGTTTACGACGTGCTGGGACAACCCCTGGCCTTTTCCCGGACAGCCGAAATAGTATATGCCACCCTTTCCGCCGAGCATGTTCGGGATACCAGGCGCAAGCTCAAATTTCTGGAAGACCGGGACGATTTCAATCTGCAAGGATAAAGGTCTCGTTCTTTTCCCAATTGGCACGCATTTCTATCGGTACCGGATAATAGGCCACTTTTTCCGGCTGCAGTCTCTGCAGGTAGTTTCCGGTATCCCATTTCCCATTGTTATTGGCATCGAATATTATCCTTACCAGATAGGTGGCGGGCTCAATATTGTTGAATTCGAATAGCTGTTCTTCAAGGGCACGGATTTCCTGTTTGGTTTCCCCTTTTTCATCGGTCAACTGCAAGATCAATGGATAGGTCACGGCTCCGGTGAGGGTCATTCGTAGATTGGCGTAATCGGCCGGACTTTTGGTCGCTAGGCGATACCTAAGGGTATCGTTGGTCACTCCGAAAAAATCGGTGATGGCTCCCGGGAGGAGCCCAATGGTATAGTTCTGATTGGGTTCAACACCAAAGTCAAAATCGATTTTATTGTCCAAGCTGTCCAAACCTACCACAAAGTCGACCGCCAAGGAATCTTGGTCCATGATGCTTATTTGGGTGGAATCGAGTTGGTCCAGGGGCGTGTTGGCCGCAATGTGGAACGCTTGGTTAAAATCGTAATCGCCCCGAAAGTTAGGGGTCAGAATCAAGGAGTCGATCCCAACTTTTCGGGTCTTCACCGTAAAGGTGTCGATAAGCTTGAGTTTTTCGTTGGTCACCGTAAAAATGATCGAATCGGCTTCATAGGGGGTCAGCCAGTAGTTCAAGGTGTCCTTTTCGCGTTCCTTGAGCACCTTGGTACGGACGGTATCGGGCAAGGGATGTAGCGGGGCAATTTCCACATGTTTCCCATCCCCATAGTACCCAAAGGCGATTTTGTTTTTGGCGGCATAACTGGGTACGGAAACACTGTAGTCCGTAATCTCTCGAAAGAGGGTCAACAAATAAATGGAGTCCGTAGGTAGGGAAATGGTGTCCTCGACAAATCCGATTTTGTCGGTATTCTGGTCAAAGATATTGTTCTTGGCCTGGTCCTTGACGGCGAACAGGGCGTATTTTCCCTCCTTGATATTGTTCAAGGTAAAAATGATCGTACTGTCGAGCGTATTGGTAATGTAGTTTGGAGGTCTTTGATAGATGGTGGAGTCGGTATAGGCGCTGTCTATCTCGTACAACATGACACTGATGAACTCATCGGCCTCTTTGGCAAAGGCATCTTTCACCACACCCTGCAGGGTCAGGGAATCGATATAGCTTCCGGTCGAAAACACATAGGTGAGGAAGCTGTTCGGATTTCCCTCGTTGTTGTCCACGATGCTCTGTCCGAAATTCAGCGTATAGGTGGTGTTCTCCTTTAAAGTGTCCTTTATTTTGATTTCGACAAATTTATTGGTCCCCCCTTGGGGCGTAATTTCGGGAAGGTATTTCAAAGGGGGGGAAACGATCAGCTGTTCTTGGAGCTTTTCCAATTTGATGTATTCATCGAAATACAGCCTTATTCTAGTGGCGTCAAAGTCAATGGTCATATTATCGGGCTCGGCCTTGATCAATTGTGGGGGGGTCAGATCTTTTGGCCCTCCTGTGGGGGTTCCCCTTTTGGCACATTGCAACAATGCGGAGACCATGAAAAACACAAAGACTCCCGCTAAAACACGTCTTACCATTGTTGAAAACTTCAGTTGGACAAAGAAACGATTTATTTGGAAATTCGGCGAAACCTTTGGCGCGCGACCATCATAAAGATATGTTATTTTCTCAGCTCAGGGGCACTACGGCCATACTGACGATGTATATGGAGGCACCCGGGATCTGGGCAAGCGTTTTGGCACAGGTTTCCATGGTCGCCCCGGTGGTGATCACGTCATCGACCAAGAGCAGGTTCTTGTTTTTCAAGTTGTTGGCGCCCGAGAGTCTATACAGCGGTCTGTTGCCCTGCCATCTGCCGATTCGGCCCTTTTTGGTCTGTGTTTTGGTGTTGGCGGTCTTCACCAAAACGGTCGGGGCATACTCGGCATTTAGGTAATGGGCCAATTTTTTGGCAAATCGGGCCACTTGGTTGTACCCCCTTTGTCTCAACCTTCTGCGATGGAGCGGTACGGGGATTACGCAATCGATCCCGTGGTCCAGGGCCTTTTCCTCCAGCAACAACTGTCCGTACCAATCCCCTAGGAAATCCCCGATCTGCTCCTGGTTTTTGTACTTCAAATGATGGATAAGGCGCTGTACGGTGCTGCTTTCCCTAAAAAAGAGGAACGAACTTGCTTTTTTAACATCAATTCGTCCATAAAATATACGGTCTATCGGGTTTTCAGCGTTAAGTGTATACTCGGTGAATGGCAGATCGTTTCGACAAACGGTACATAGGTGTTGTTCTCCCCTATATAAACGGGCATTACATCCAAAACACACTTTGGGCAGTATAACCGTATTGATATCATTTAGTATATTTGAAATCTTGGATAATAGCAAATCTTAACACATTAATTGCCTACTTAAAGCCTACAATGTTTGATGGAAGGTCAAGATAAGAAATTCAACTATAATTTAGTGCTTGCTGCCCTGGTGGCCGTGATTTTGGGCATTCTAATAGCCTTTTATTACAGCTATGCGCAATCCAAGACCCAAATCAATTATTTGGAGCAGGAGAAATCACTGTTGATCAAGGATCTTACCATTATGAAAGCCGATGTGGACCGTTTGACCGCACTTAGCGAAGTGAGCGATATCGAATTGCAAAATTCGAAATACAGGGTGCAGCAGTTATTGGATTCCGTGGGCAGGTTGAACTTCACGGTTGAAAGGTTGCGGGAATACAAATCGGAACTTCGGAGATTGGAGGCCAAGAATGACAGCCTCAAGCTCAAGAACAACTTCCTGAAGTACAACAATATGCTCCTCAGCGACAAATATGAGGAAACCAGAAAACAGATCGAGGAACTTCGGGGCAAGAGCAGTTCCCTTGCCGAAGCCGAGGCACTGCAGCGCAAAAAGATACAGGAACTCAACAAACAGCTCAGGATCAAAAGCTATCTAAAGGTTCCGAACTCCCAGGGGAATGGATTTCGACTTAGGGGCGGTAAGCCCATACAGACCAATAAGGCCTCCACAATAGAAAAGCTTAGGGGATGTGCCACTATTGCAGCGGATGCAACGGCTAGAAACACGGAAAAGATAATCTACTTCCAATTTTTGAGCCCCACTATGCAGATCATCGAGGACAATGCCAATACGATTACGGTCAATGGAAACGTGTACAGCAAGCGCAAGCAGTTTATCTTTGATGGTGAAGAGACCCAGATCTGCGATTTTGTGACCGTACCACAGGGATCCCTGGAAAGGGGCACCTATACCTTGAACGTTTTTGAGGACGAACGACTCTTGTCTTCCTCTGAATTCCAGCTGAAATAATTTGTAGATTTCTGATCGCTCTCTTAGGGTAAAATTCTATTTTTGCCCAATGGCAAATCAAGAAGATATTTTTAAGAAGGTCGTGTCCCATGCCAAGGAGTATGGATACGTGGTCCAATCCAGCGAAATTTACGATGGCCTGAGCGCGGTCTATGACTATGCCCAGAATGGTGCTGAACTCAAGAAAAATATTCGGGAATACTGGTGGAGGGCCATGGTACAGCTCAATGGGAACATTGTGGGTATCGATGCCGCCATTTTTATGCACCCGACTACCTGGAAAGCTTCGGGCCACGTTGATGCCTTCAACGACCCCCTGATCGACAACAAGGACTCCAAAAAAAGATATAGGGCCGATGTGTTGGTCGAGGACCACACCGCCAAGATCGAGGCCAAAATCGAAAAGGAAGTGGCAAAGGCCGCCAAACGCTTCGGGGATGCCTTCGACAAGGAGCAATTTCTGGCCACCAGTCCAAGGGTGGTCGCCTATCGGGAGAAAATAGATACCATATTAAAACGATTGGGCAGGTCCTTGGAAAATGAAGATTTGGCCGATGTCAAGGCACTGATAGAGGAATTGGAAATCGCATGCCCCCTATCGGGATCCAAAAATTGGACCGATGTAAAACAGTTCAATCTGATGTTTGGTACCAAACTGGGCGCTTCCGCCGATAGTGCCATGGACCTGTACCTAAGACCGGAAACTGCCCAGGGCATATTTGTCAACTTTCTGAACGTTCAGAAGACAGGCCGAATGAAGATCCCGTTCGGGATAGCACAGACCGGTAAGGCCTTTCGAAACGAGATCGTGGCCCGACAGTTTATTTTCAGAATGCGGGAATTTGAACAAATGGAGATGCAGTTCTTCATTAAACCGGGCACCCAGCAACAATGGTACGAGACCTGGAAGCAAAACCGCATGAAATGGCACCTGTCCCTAGGTATGGGCAACGAAAACTACCGTTTCCACGACCATGAAAAATTAGCGCATTATGCCGATGCCGCAACTGATATTGAGTTCAAGTTCCCCTTTGGGTTCAAAGAACTGGAGGGCATCCATTCGCGGACCGATTTTGATTTGGGCGCCCATGAAAAATATTCTGGCAAGAAATTGCAGTATTTCGATCCTGAAATGAACGAAAGTTACGTACCCTACGTGATCGAGACTTCCATCGGACTCGACCGCATGTTCCTGGCCATCTTCTCCCATTCGCTCCGAGAGGAGGAATTGGAAAACGGTACCACAAGAACGGTCCTCAAATTACCGGCCGTGCTCGCTCCCACCAAAGCAGCGGTGCTTCCCTTGGTCAAAAAGGATGGCCTGCCCGAACTGGCGCATCAGATCATCGATGCCCTAAAGTGGGATTTTAACGTAATCTATGATGAGAAGGACGCTGTGGGCAGAAGGTACAGGAGACAGGATGCCAATGGAACCCCGTTCTGCGTTACCGTGGACCATCAGAGCTTGGAAGATCAGACGGTCACCATCCGTCATAGGGACAATATGGAGCAGCAACGGGTCGCCATTTCCGAGGTGGGGGAGATCATAGCCCGGGAGGTGGATATGAAGACCTGGTTGATGGAGATGGCGTAGGCATCATAGGTGGCCCGTCATTCTTCCGGGACCGTTTTGATCACCATTACCAATCTTTTGGTGCTGACATTCGCCCTGCTTCAGACCTTGGGAATCCTTAAATATCCGAAGGGCTTGGAAACCGCTTCGGAATAAAACCAAAAACGGCAATGTCCATTTTGAACAGACTTGCATCGGCCTCCGGGCGGAGGGACGAGGTCCCAAATCGGGAATTGGCCCGGGAAATTGTATCCAACGGGAGCAAAAGGGCCATTGGGGAACTGGTGGAAAATTTGAACAATGGAAACAAGGCCGTCCAAAACGATTGTATCAAGGTGCTTTATGAGGTCGGGGAACTGAAGCCGATCTTGATCGTTCCCTATACCTCGAATTTTTTGGCCTTGTTGGCCCAAAAGAACAATCGCCTGCAATGGGGGGGAATGATCGCCTTGAACTGCATTGTAAAAGAAAGGCCCGGTTTGATCTACGCGAACCTTCCAAAGATTTTGGAAGCTGCTGACACGGGTTCTGTCATTACCAAAGACCATACATTGAACATTTTAATGGCCCTAACGGCGATACCCAAGTACGGGGGAAGCACTTTTGAATTGTTGCGGGAACAACTGCTCAAAAGTTCGGTCAATCAATTTCCGATGTACGCGGAACGAAGTGCGGCGGTAATTACGGAAAAGAACAAAAAGGCCTTTTTGGAAGTGCTCGATCTTCGGCTGGAAACCATTGAAAAGGAAAGCGCCCGGAAACGGATCGAAAAAATACAAAGAAAACTTACCAAATGAACCCGATCGGGTTTTTCGCCGTTCCCCTTATAACTGGACGCCCAATCGCAAACTTCCGTAAAAGTTCCTGGCATCGCCCGGATAAAAGTACCGGGGTTCGTTTCCACCGAAGCCCTGCGTATTGATCAGCACCGACTGGGCATAGACCTCATCGAATACATTGTTGATTCCAAAATCGACCCCTACCGTAAAATGTTCGGAAAGCTTTTTGAGATAGCCCATACGGGTATGGAAGACGGTAAAGGGTTCGCTGTAAAGGGTATTTGCATTGGTCAGGGGAATATCGCTTACATGGTGGTGGGTAGTGTTCCAATAAAAATCCTCGAACAAACGGAACTGCAGCCCCGCGGTCCGTCGCTGTTTGGGAACCCCCGTGAGCGGGTTTCCGGAGAAATCATTGTCGCCATCGACAAACGTAACGAACGAATGGTCCGTCAGGGTAAAGTTTACAAAAGGGGTGAACTGTATTCTTGGGGCAATGTTCCAGGAATAGTTCATGGCAATTTCCAGGCCCCTGTGTCTTGTCTTCCCGGCATTTTTACCAACAAACTGGTCATCGCCTATGCGTTCCGCTACCAAAAGGTTCTTGATGTCCATTTGATATAGGGCAAGGTTTGCCGTGAACCGGCCCTCGTCAAGATGGAGGCTGGTGCCCAATTCGTAATTGGTTCCCGTTTCTTGGGCGATATCCGGATTGATTACGCCATCGGGGGTCAGGGTCTCCTCCAAAGTCGGGTTCGAAAACCCTCTGCTGACATTGGCATAGAGTTGGTGTTTTTCGGAAAAAGAATAATGGAGGTTCAGACTGGGCAGTACGATGGCCTTGAAATTCCTGTTGGCACTTTTGTTTTCAATCCCCGTATTGAAGGTGTCGCGGTAGTCGTAGCGGGTCTTGTTGATATTGAGGCCCAGCTGAGCTGAAAAAGCTTCCGAAATGGGGAGCAGCAAAGTCCCAAAGGCGTTCCATTGGTCCCTGAATTCCTTGTTCTCGGCAAATTGGTCCCCCTGCAAGCTTCCATTGCCCTCATTGTCCTGATAGAGGTTTGCAAATTCGCCCCAATGGTATTCATCCTTGTACAGTTCGGCCCCAAAGTTGTAGTTCGCCGCGTTCCCGGAAAATTGAAAGTTCCCTGAAAAGCGCGTGCGCAATCCAAAGCCATTGGTAAACTCGTCCAAAATTCCAAAAGGACGTGCCTCATAGTGGTCGAGATAGGTGTAGAAGAAGCTGGTCGAGTTTTCAAATTTATCGTTGAAGGTATGCGAATAGTTCAGTCCCAAAAGGGAATAGTTATTGGCTTCAAAACCTTGGGAAACCCGCCAGGTAAAGGTGGCTTGCCTGGGGTCTTCGGCAAAAGCGGTCGCCCCGAGCGAACTGGGAATCTGTGCGGTATAATCAATATGGTTTACGAGCAGGGCTATTTTGTCCTTTGGGCTAATTTGATACGACATGTTCAGCAGTAGGCCATCGCGATCAAAATGGTTGTTCTGGCGATAGCCATCGGTTTGCATATGTCCATATTGCAGGCCCAATCGCAATTTCCCATCGAAGTGGTTGAAGGAAAGACTGTTTTTCAATAAGCCAAAAGAACCTACGGTAAGGTTGTTGGAAAGGTTGGTAGATAGGCCGAGCGCTTCCTTTGGGTTTAGAATGATCGCCCCGCCAAGATTGGCCCCGAAAGCGGTCCCTTTTGGACCTTTTATCACTTCAACCTGGCTTAGGTGCTCCAGGTCATAGGCCTCGATGGTAGAAAGACCGGATCCGTCGGTAATTGGAATATCATTGTAGTACATGCGCAGTTTGTCCGTGCCGAAAAGGGTACGCGCTCCCACGCCCCGAACGGTTATACGATTGGTGTTCAAGGCTCCCGAGAACACATATACCCCTGGGATCTGGTTCATGGAGGCAACCAGGGAAACCGGACTGTAGTTCTGAAAAACCTTCGCGCTGATGACATCGGAGGAAACGATACCGCTGGCGTTCTTGGTCTTGAGTGCATCCAATAGGACAATCTCGTCCAACTGGGTGATACTGTCTTTTTGAATGGGGTCTTGGGCCAGGGCCGTTCCAAGGAACAGCAAGACCATAGGGAAGCAAAAGCCTTTCATGTATTGTTTATAAGGCTCCAAAAATAGGAAATAAAGGTTCTAGATCGACAAGCCCTGCCCAAGAAAGTTTTGGGTTCTCCCAAATCGGGCCCCGATGCCGAGGGAACGCTAAAACCGGAATCCCACAGATAGCCCGGCCCGGTACATGAAGGTATCCAGAAAAGGTTCATTGCCCAAGTTCCGGCCCAATCCCGCATGTACCTCCAGTGAAAATTTCTGGCTACGGGTCACCCATTTATTGCCTATTCCCAAGCCAAGGGCCAAGGTGGCGTAGTCCGTATTGCGGGTGCTTGGAGCACTGTCCGCGGACTGGTCCTCCCCGGTATGGTACAATCCAAATGCCTCGGCAAAAAAGCCACTTCTCGGGGCAAAACCAAAGTAGGCCCTGAAGTTGGGACCAATGCCGAAATTTCCATTGTAGTCCGTTGCGTCATTGTCAAAATAAATCGTTCCGCCAATGCTGGTGTCCTCGCTAAAGAAATACTCATAGGATCCCTCTACCGAGGTATTGGCCAAAAAAAGTCCAATGTTGAACTTTAATTCGTTGTTGTTCCCGAATCTCGGATAGGCCTGGGCGCTTAAAATGTAGCTGCCCAAAAGGGCCAAAATGAAGAATGGTGCTTTCATTGAATGGGAGATTTATTTTGCTTGGAGCAATTAACGTTCCAAACTGGGCCGGGAATGAAATTTGTCATAGGATCAAAAGGAGAAGCCGATCCCCTTTTGGACCAGGGTGTCGTATTTGGACCGGTCAAAGCTGTAAAGGTAGGGTGCTTTGTTCGCGGCGCCCGTCATTTGTTTTTCATGGCGCACCAAAATGTCGAGGGCCAACATTTTTCGTTGAAAATTGCTGCGTTCCAAGGGTCTTGCCAAAATGGCCTCGTACAATTTCTGCAGTGCTCGCATGGTAAACTTTTGGGGAAGGAGCGAGATGCCGATAGGGAGGTAGTTGAGATGTATTCGGAGCTGTTCCAGGGCCTTTTCCAGAATTTCGTTGTGATCCGCCAAAAGTTGCGGCACGTCATCCAAGGCCCACCACTCGCACGACTCGCTCAGAAAATCCGGGTTCGGATCTGTTCGCCGAAGATCCACCAGGGCAAAATAACCCGTGGTCACAAACCGCTTGGTAAACCAACCAAAATCCAATTCCTTGTTTTCCATGGGGATCTTCTCTAAAATACGCCGCATCGTGGCCATCTCTTCCGGACGGTGTTCGCCATTTCTTCCGGCACTTCCAAAGGTGTAGAATTGCCTTAAAAAGATGGAAGTCAGCCCCGTACGCTCCTCAAGGACCCGATGCGCCGCTTGGTCCATACCTTCCATTTTGTGGATGTATCCGCCCGGCAGGGACCAGATGTCCTCAAATTTCCACTTCAGCAACAATACCTTTAGTTCCTCTTGGTCATAGCCCAGAATGACACAATCTATGGAGTTCTCCTGCAAAAATTCCCCTAGACGGTTTTCAAGGGCATGGATTCCCTGAATTTTCTTTTCGGTCATTGGACAAAGATAATATTTATTGTATCGTTATGACAAAATAAAATTTTTCACTATTATTGTGTCAAAATAACTAAATAACAGATGAAAAAACTTCTGAAAATCTTAAAATACGCTGTGTTGTCCATTATCGGGATACTGGTTGTCATTGTTTTGGTAGTGTATCTGAAAATGGCAAACAGCTCTAAAAACAATATGGCCCTTTTGGGAGACGAGGCCCCCACGCTCAGGCACAATGGCACGCCCTATAGGGATCTCAACAAAAATGGAAAATTGGATGTTTATGAGGATCCGAATGCCAGCCCGGAAGACCGGGCGAACGATCTGGTCGACCAGATGAACCTGGAGGAAAAAGCAGGGGCAATGTTCGTAACCATGATCGGAACCACCCCTGACGGAGAACCAATGGAAAAACCCATTCTATCTTCCGATCCAATAAATATCATCATGTCCTTTATGCTGCCATCCAACTCGGAGATGATCGCAAGGAAGAAGATGAATAGCTTCAACATCCTGGCGACATTGGATGCCGAACGCTATGCAAAATACAACAATACGGTCCAAAAAATAGCGGAACGTACCAGGCTGGGAATTCCAATTACCCTGGCCACCGACCCCCGTCACGGTACGGAAAACAATCCGGGGGCTTCGCTGTTCACCCCGTCCTTCTCGCAATGGCCAAGTTCTCTGGGGCTGGCGGCGACCAGGGATACATTGTTGGTAAGGGATTTTGGCGATATCGCACGACAAGAGTATACGGCCGTGGGCTTTCGGTTGGCCCTTCATCCGATGGCCGATCTGGCAACAGAACCGCGTTGGGGAAGGACAAACGGGACATTTGGGGAAGATGCCCACCTTTCCGCTTTAATGACCAAGGCATATGTTTTGGGCTTTCAGGGCGATTCGCTTACCAAGACCAGTGTAGCCTGCATGACCAAGCATTTTTCCGGCGGCGGGCCCCAAGAAAAAGGAGAGGACGCACATTTTCCGTACGGTCGCGAACAGGTTTATCCCGGAGATAATTTTGATTATCATGTAATTCCATTTACCGAAGGTGCCTTTGCGGCCAAAACCGCCCAGATAATGCCGTATTATGGGATTCCAGTGGATCAAACCAGCGAAAATGTCGCCTTCGGGTTCAACAGGGAAATCATCACCACGCTGCTACGGGATTCCCTTAAGTTTAAAGGGGTCGTCTGCACCGATTGGAACATCATCACCGATTCCAAAATGGGCGAGGGCCGGGCATGGGGCGTGGAAGATCTGTCATATAAACAAAGGGTAAAAAAGGTGCTCGATGCCGGATGCGACCAATTTGGGGGCGAAAATGTGCCCGAACTGATTGTCGAACTGGTCAATGAAGGGCAGATAAGCAAAGCGCGTATCGATATTTCGGTAAAACGGATTCTTTTGGACAAATTTAGATTGGGCTTATTTGATGACCCTTATGTGGACCGGGAAGAGGCAACTAAAATTGCGGGTAAAAAAGAATTCCGGGATAAGGGAAAAATTGCACAGGCCAAATCGATGGTCCTGCTAAAGAACGATAAGGTGCTGCCCTTGGAGAAAGGCACCAAAGTCTATGCTGAAGGAATGTTGAACCCGCAGGCGATCGACCGATATGGAAGTCTGGTCAGTGACCCCGAGGACGCCGATGTGGTGCTGACCAGGATAAGCACACCTTTTGACGAACGAAGCGACTATTTTTTGGAGAGTTTCTTCCACCAGGGCAGATTGTACTACAACGATGGGGAAAAGAACAAGATTTTGGATTTGATCGAACAAAAGCCGTCCATAGTCGTTGTGAACCTGGAACGCCCGGCCATACTTACAGATATTGACAAGGCCAGCGGAGCACTGTTTGGGGAATTTGGCACCAGTGACGAAGTGCTGGCGGAAGTGCTCTTTGGCCAGACCGCGCCGTCCGGAAAACTGCCCTTTGAACTGCCTTCTTCCTGGGAGGCCGTGGAGCATCAGAAGGAAGACGTTCCCTATGATTCCAAAAATCCATTATATCCCTTCGGACATGGACTGTCATATGATTGATTCTTAAAATGGGGCCGTGAAAATGCCCGATGGTGGATTGCATTTCCTATTTTTGGATTAAAATTATTCAGTTTGAAAATAGTATCGTACAATGTAAACGGCATTCGGGCCGCAGTGGGAAAGGGTTTTTTGGAATGGCTGCAAACGGTCGATCCCGATGTGGTATGCCTACAAGAGATCAAGGCGCAGGAAGACCAATTGGACCTGTCCCTTTTCGAGAAAGCGGGCTATGCCCATAATTACTGGTACAGTGCACAAAAGAAAGGGTACAGTGGAGTGGCCATCCTTTCCAAGACAGTGCCCGACCATGTGGAATTTGGTACGGGAATCGAGTACATGGATTTCGAGGGAAGGAACCTCCGGGCCGATTATGGTGATGTCTCCGTTATGAGCATGTACCTGCCCTCCGGCACCAATTTGGAGCGTTTGGACTTCAAATTAAAATATATGGCGGATCTGCAGAAATACGTCGACCGACTTAGGCAGGAGAGACCCAACCTTATCGTATTGGGCGATTACAACATTTGCCATCGGGCCATCGATATCCACGACCCGGTACGCAACAAGAATGTTTCCGGATTTCTGCCCGTGGAGCGGGAATGGATCGGCAAGTTCATGGACAGCGGGTTTATCGATAGCTTCAGGCACTTCAACAAAGAACCGGACCACTATACCTGGTGGAGCTATAGGGCCAATGCCAGGAACAACAACAAAGGTTGGCGCTTGGACTACGGGATGGTCAGCCGGTCTTTGGAAGCACGGTTAAGACGTTCCGTTATCCTGTCCGAGGCGAAGCACAGTGACCATTGTCCCATCCTTATCGAGATAGGGAATCCATAGAACACACTTGGGGAAAAACGTAAAAGGAACCCGAATTTGCCTCCTTTCCCATTTTTATATGGACAGGTAGTTGCCGCCGTATTGTGGGAAACCGCGTATTATCCTTAAATTTGTGGCTTCAAATATAGCAATAGCCGCCAATGGAGTACACAAAATTACCGCACACCGAGATCGAAGTCAGTAAAATTTGCCTGGGGACCATGACCTGGGGCAAACAGAATACCGAGTCAGATGGCCATGGACAAATGGACTATGCCGTGGACCAGGGAGTAAATTTCTTTGATACCGCCGAACTCTATCCGGTTCCCCCCCACCCCGACCGTTATGCGGATACCGAGAAGATCATCGGTACCTGGTTCAAAAAAAAGGGCAACCGCGACAAGATCGTTCTGGCAACGAAAATTGCGGGAAGGGCAGAGTTCAGTAAGTTTATCAGGACCACGGGCTTTACCAGGGCGTCGATCATTGAAGCGGTTGAAGGCAGCCTTGCACGCCTGCAGACGGACTATATCGACCTTTACCAGCTTCATTGGCCCGATAGGCATACCAATTTTTTTGGACAGCGGGGATACCAATACGACATTACCGACCATTGGGAAGATAATATCCATCAGGTCCTGGAAACCTTGCGCGATTTGATTCGAGAGGGAAAGATTAGGCAGGTAGGGATATCCAATGAAACACCGTGGGGCGTGATGCGGTATTTGGAAGAGAGCAAGGTACATGCCAGCCTACCAAGAATGATTACCATACAAAACCCATATAGCCTTTTGAACCGTTTGTTCGAAGTGGGCAATTCGGAGGTTTCGCATCGTGAAAAAATAGGACTTTTGGCCTATTCCCCCTTGGGGTTTGGAGTGCTTAGTGGAAAATATTTAGGAGACCGAAAACCCGATAATGCCCGAATCACCTTGTTTCCCAACTACAGCAGGTACAGCAGTGAAACAGCGGTGAAGGCCACACAAAAATATTACGAGCTGGCGAGGGCGAACAATCTTTCCCTGGCACAAATGGCTTTGTCCTTTGTGAATTCCCGGCCTTTTATTACCAGTAATATCATTGGCGCCACCAGCTTGAAGCAATTGAAGGAAAACATTGGGAGTATCGATATCGCCCTTAGCGATGAGGTGTTGCAGGGAATCGAGGCCATCCATAACGAACTGCCCAATCCTTCGCCCTAGATCAACCGAACAGATCCGTTACCACATCCTCTATCCGGGAGGCCATTTGCACCCTTATTAGCGTGTCTTTGAGCCCGATCTTATTGTTCTTGGAAACGTAGATCTTGGTGAAGCCCAATTTTTCGGCCTCCAAGATTCGCTGTTCCGCACGTTGGACCGGCCTTATTTCTCCGGCCAACCCCACTTCTGCGGCAAAACAGACCCCCTTTTCAATTGGGATATCCTCACTACTTGAAAGGATGGCCGCGATTACGGCAAGGTCAATGGCGGGATCGTCCACCGATATCCCTCCGGTAATGTTCAAAAACACATCTTTGGCCCCCAATTTGAACCCTGCGCGTTTTTCCAATACGGCCAGGAGCATGTTCAGGCGTTTGGCGTTATAGCCTGTGGTAGAACGCTGCGGCGTGCCGTAGACCGCGGTGCTGACCAGAGCTTGAATCTCTATCATCAAGGGTCGCATACCCTCGACGGTAGAGGCAATGGCCGTACCGCTCAAGCCGTCGTCATTTTTGGATATCAGGATTTCCGACGGATTGTTCACTTGTCGCAAGCCCCCGCCCTGCATTTCGTAAATGCCGAGTTCGGAGGTGGAGCCGAAGCGGTTTTTCAATGCGCGTAGAATACGGTACACATGGTTGCGGTCCCCTTCGAACTGCAAGACCGTATCGACCATATGTTCCAGGATTTTGGGTCCTGCGATGGCCCCGTCCTTGGTAATGTGCCCAATGAGCACAACGGGCGTGTGGGTCTCCTTGGCAAATTTGATCAGTTCCGCGGTACATTCACGGATTTGCGAAATACTGCCAGCGGCCGATTCGATATGATCGGAATGTAGGGTCTGGATGGAGTCAATGACCACAATATCGGGCTCGGTGGCCACGATCTGTTGGAATATGTTTTGGGTCTTGGTTTCGGTAAGGACAAGACAGGTTTCGCCCTCTGGGTGGATGCGATCGGCACGCATCTTGATCTGTTTTTGACTCTCCTCTCCCGAAACATAAAGCGTTTTGTACGGGAGCTTCAATGCAATTTGAAGCAGTAGGGTACTTTTTCCAACTCCGGGCTCCCCGCCCAAAAGCACCAAGGACCCGGGAACCAGACCACCTCCCAGCACCCGGTTGAACTCGAGGTCGAAGGTGTTTATCCGCAACTCTTTCTCGGTACTGATTTCGTTGATCTTAAGGGGCTTGGCCACTTTTTTAGTGGGAGCGCCGGCATGCTTCCAAGCAGTTTTCCCTTCCTTTTGGACCACTTCCTCGACCACCGTGTTCCATTCCTTACAGGCCGGGCATTGTCCTACCCATTTGGCATGTTGGGTACCACAGTTTTGACAGAAGAATGCTGTTTTGATCTTGGCCATTCGCCTTTTAAAGGTTTGGGCGAAGATAAAACAAAGTTTGAAAAACAAACCAGAGGTCGTTGCAATAACCCAATACCAACGGACGTTTTTATTTGTAGCCCCTTTTATCAAAAACAGTACCTATGCGTCAGACGAATTTGTTTTGGAGCAAGCTTGCGCCGATATTATTGTTGTGTACCCTTCTGGGGGCGACCGGCTGTAGCAATGAAAATGTGGATGGGCGGGAAAAAGGGGATGAAACGATATTGGGGGAAACGGGCGGGGACTGCATTGACCTTCCGGTCCGCGATGATCGACTGTCCGCAAAAGTAGCGGCCGAAATTCTGGATCTGCACAACGAAAAACGCGCCCAGTACTGTCTTCCACCTCTGGAGTGGGATGAAAACCTGGCAAGAGTGGCCCTATGGTGGGCAGAAAGTTCAGGGGCGGATGGCCCCCATAGCCAAATGGGCGACCGGCTGGTGAAATACAAGGAATTTTCAGATTGCCAGGACGATTGCCCGGATTCAATAGGGGAGAATATGCATTGGAGACAGCCTTGGGATTTTTTTGAGGACAGCTACGTCTCGGGATGGTTGTCCGAGGAAGGGGACAGCGCCGGTTGCAACCGGGGAGGCGCACATTACACGCAAATGGTTTTTGAAGGGGCCACCAAAGTGGGCTGCGCCGCTTTTATCGACCCTGAGGGAAGACTTCACTTCATCTGCGAATATGATAAATGGCAAGGGGCCCACGATCCGGTGTTCCCTGACGAAAATTGTAACTGTGGCGGAACTACACCTGTGAAGGCCCAGTCCTGTGGGTAGACGCTTTCATGAATGTTTCCATAAGGCTACCATAGAGTGTCCTTCCGGCACCGGCAAAGATGCCATTCTCCCGTGGTCAAAACCCGAAATCGGCCTTAAGGGCATCAATTTTTTCGAGTGCCATTTCCTTGGTCAAAAAATCGATCTCGTCCATACCGAATGCCTTTTCGAAGGTCTTCAGGGCTTTTTTCGGCTCCCCCATCTGCTCGTAGTACTCCCCTTCAAAATAAAAGCCGAGCATGGTGCCGGGGAATTCGTCCTTGCAAAGATCGGACAGCGGTCTTAGGGATTCAAAATCCTCCTTCTTGCGGACACCGGCATAAATGGCCATGATATCGTTGAGTTCCACTGCCTTTTGAAAACCGAAAAGGTCCTGGATTCCCTCGTATTTGTTCTCGAGGTACTGAAAAACCGGTTCTTCGGAAGTCAATATCTGTGTTTTGTATTCTTTGGGGCTGATCGGTTTGAACATTCCAAAAATATTATCGAATGCCTTTCCGATTCCATAGGTGGCGATCGAGATATGATCGGCTCCCGCGTATTCATCGAAATAGTAGTGTAATGACTCCTTGTCAATGGCCTTAAGGGCCTGGTTCATTGAAAGGATCCTGGCGGTGTTCTTACTTTTTTCACCCTCAACGATCAGTTGGTAAAAAATCTTTTGGTCCAGGGCACCCAAACGCGCTGGAACCCTGGTCTCCATTTCCGGGGCGAGGTCCGGGGAGATATTTATATAGGCATTGAAGAGGGAGTTTTCCTTGAACAGCCAATAGTTTTGAAAATTGGCGGTGATATCATAACCCACGATCATCTTGAAAGGGGCGGTGTTGTAGTTCAGGTCCAAATAGGGAATAATCTCCATCCCCAGGAACTCGAAAAACAACTTTCCCTTTTCACTGGGAAGGCCATTGCCTTCATCGAATGCGCAATCATCGAGGCGTATATCGTTCTTGCCTTGGTCGACCCCCACAACGATCATTTGGGGCATTCCGTGAAATTGACTGTAAAATTTAGCCTGGGCCACTACCTGATCGAAGAGGTACTCGGCATCGAGTACCACAACAAGGGGGTATTTTTTCTCTTCGTCATAGTCCTCTGGAAAATAGTAGCGTACGTTCCTGCGCTCCTGAAGTTTAAAGGATTCAAAGATTTCTTGGGTAACTTGCCCATGGAGACCAAGGCACAAAAACAGTGCAAATAGGGTAATGATACGTTGCATGGCAGACTTTTTGGTTCGTTCGGAATGCTATTCGTCTTTGTTCCATAACGGCAATATCAGAAAAGATATTGCACCGAAGACCACGATCATGAGCGTTTGCGCGATCCACATGATCCAACCAAAAGCATCCCCGGATACTTCACCAATACCAAAAATGGCCAGGGCCTTGCTCACCGCGATGGGGTACAGTCCAATGCCCCCATTGGTGGTCGCCATGGCAAAAGCGCCAGCCACGAAAGCCACCATAAGTTGACCCAGGGACAAATCCATGGTCTCGGGAACAGTGAACTTAATGACCCACAACATGCCCACATAGCAGCCCCAAATAAATAGGGTATGGAACACAAAGGCCCACTTGTTCCTCATTTTAAAGATGCTGAGCACCCCATCCATCAACCCCTTTACAAAAGCCTTTATTTTCAAGGCAATGCGCTGATTCGATTTTTTGACAAAGACAAAAAATACGAACAACGCCAAGAGGCCTGCGCCCAATAACAAAAATAGGGTCCGGTAAGGGATTCCCCGCTCTTGAAAAAAATCAAGTATGACATCGGTCTGTAACAAAAGAGTGGTAATGACCACAAGGAGGAGCATGAAAACATCCACAACCCTTTCGGTGACAATGGTGCCAAAACCTTTTTCGAAAGGGACCCCCTCGTAGGTGGTCAGTGCCGTCGCCCTTAAAAACTCACCGGTCCTGGGAATGCCCAGGTTGGCGAAATAGGCCATCAATATGATAAGTATGTTATTGCTCAATTTTGGCCGGTATCCCAACGGCTCCAATAGGTAGTTCCATCGAATGGCCCGGGACACGTGCCCAAGAATTCCAAGAAAAACGGAAAGCCCCACCCAAAATAGATCGGCCTCCTTGATGTGGTACAAGATCTGTTCCCTGTCCTCAGGGGATGTCTTGTAGTACGAATACCAGACCAAAAAAACGCCCAGGGCGATCGGGATTGCAGTTTTTAGGATTTTTTTTGTCCGGTCGTCCAAAATCAGTTCAACAGGTTGTTTTCCTCGTTGGGGAATACCAATGAAGGGTTGAATTCTTTCGCCTCTTCGATCCCCATCCAAGCATAGGCAATCAAAATCAGGACATCACCGACCGCCACCTTTCTGGCCGCGGCACCGTTGAGGGTAATTTCACCACTTCCGCGAGGTCCGGGAATGGCATAGGTCTCCAAGCGTTCCCCGTTGTTGTTGTTCACAATTTGAACCTTTTCGCCTTGGATGAGGTTGGCGGCATCCATCAAATCTTCATCGATGGTGATACTTCCTATATAGTTAAGGTCGGCACCGGTGACCTTCACACGGTGGATCTTTGATTTTACAACTTGAATTTGCATACCACTAAGTTAGTTAATTCAGGGCGATGTTGTCGACCAGTCTGACCCCATCGGCATAAACGGCAACAAAGGCCCTATATTTTCTGTTTTGTTGTTTTCTTTTTACCGGGGACAAGGTTTCAACATCGGTGATCATTATGTACTCCAGTTCAAGGTCGGCCTGTTCCTTAAATTGGCCTTGGACCCAATCCGATACGTAATTAGCACTTTTCGTGCCAAATTTTTTCTTGGCAGTCCGCAAGACCTTGAAAATGAACGAAGCCTTATTTCTAGTGGTTTTGGAGAGTCTTTCGTTGCGGGAACTCATGGCCAGGCCACTGGTTTCCCGGACAATTGGGCAGCCAACGATCGCCACAGGTATTTTTTGGATCTGCACCAGTTTTTTGATGATCTGCAACTGCTGGAAATCCTTTTCGCCAAAATAGGCCCTGTCCGGAGCGACCAACTTCAACAGGGTCTCGATGATGGTACCGACCCCGTCAAAGTGCCCCTCTCTGAATGCGCCCTCCATGACCTTGTCGAGTCCCTGGAAATCGTAGGATTTGGAGCGCACTTCTTTTTTATAAACTTCGTCCACGGCGGGAGCAAAAACGATCAAGTCGTTCGAAATCTGCCGTAACAACCCCATATCCGCGTCCAAGGTCTGTGGATATTTGTCAAGATCTTCCTTATTGTCGAACTGGGTGGGGTTCACGAAAATGCTGACCACGACCGTATCGTTTTCAGAAAGCGCTCTTTTGACAAGGGAGAGATGCCCCTTGTGCAATGCGCCCATAGTGGGGACCAAGCCCAGTCGTCTGTTTTTATTCGAGGAGACTAAGGACGATTTTAGTTCTTTTTCGGTCTTGACCAGAATCATGGCTCCAATTTAAAAGCGAGCAAACTTACTACAAATACGGCTAATCTGCATAATTTTTGTAATTTTGCAGTTCGGTTTTCACGATTAACGAAATACAGCTTTTATGAATGGCAAAAAGATATTGTTCGTATCTTCAGAATTAGTGCCCTATCTTCCAGAGAACGAAGTGTCCTTAATGTCTTACGAAGCGCCAAGAATGGTCAACAGCAACGGTGGCCAGATACGGATTTTCATGCCCAGGTACGGGAACATCAATGAACGCAGACATCAGTTGCACGAGGTCATACGCCTTTCCGGTATGAATTTGGTGATCAACGATATGGATATGCCCCTGATCATTAAGGTGGCATCCATCCCAAGGGAGCGTATTCAGGTGTATTTTATCGATAATGATGAATATTTTAAAAGAAAATCGACCTTTGCCGATGAAGAGGGGACCCTTTTTCCGGACAATGACCAAAGGGCCATTTTCTTTGCAAAAGGGGTGGTGGAAACGGTAAAAAAATTGAACTGGAATCCCGATATTATCCATGTCCATGGTTGGATGGCGTCGCTATTGCCCCTTTACCTCAGAAAGTATTATGCGGACGAACCCTTGTTCGCGGACAGCAAAATTGTGACTTCGGTGTACAAGAAAGCCTTTGATGGGGAGCTGGATAAAGACATGATCAAAAAAATAGCCTTCGATGGCATTCAAGAGGAAAGTATCAGTAGCTTGAATGCCCCCAACTATAATAATTTGTTAAAAGTAGCGGTAGATTTTTCCGATGCGGTTATTTTAGCGGCGGAAGAGATTCCGGAAGATTTACAACAGCATATTTCCAACCTCCAAATACCAGTGTTGCCATACGTTTCGCTTCAAGAGTTTGAAGAAGCCTATGCAAATTTTTATAACACCGAAGTTTTAACATAGCCCAAATGACTTTTTTGAATAAACTAAAATCCCCTGCCTTGGCGGGCCTTTTTTTGTTAGTGGCCCTGATTTCCTGTGAAGAAGAGCTCACCTCGATCGGCGCCGGGGTTGTCGGGGGCGAGCCGTTTACCACAGACAAGGTCGAGTACCCGGTTTTTGCCTTCAATAAAAAAATTGAGGCGGTCCAGACAAATAAAATTCCCCTGTACCAGTTGGGTGTATTTGAAGATCCCATATACGGGAGGACCGAGGCACAGATCAATTCCCAGTTGGTATTGTCGGTCCCCAATCCCAGTTTTGGCCTTTTTTCACAAGCGGTGGAAGATGCCGGGGCCAGCGACGAAAGCGCTACCACGATACAGGAAGAGGAAACGGTCAAGGAGGTTTTTCTATATATCCCTTTTTTGACGAGGACTGCCAGTCGACGGGACGCGGACAATGATGGTGTCGACGACCTTTATGATGCCGATTCTGCCGACCCCAACAGTGATTCGGATGAGGACGGGGTATCCGATAATTTGGAAAAGATCAATGGCACGGATCCTTTGAACAAAGATACGGACGGCGATGGGATCAATGACGACACCGATACGGAAACGGCAAGGGACATATTTGCAAAACGGGTGGATATTGACAGCATTTACGGGGATAGGGCGGCAACCTTTGCCCTTAAGGTGCAGCGCTCGACCTTTTTTTTAAGGGACCTCGATCCGAATACCAACTTCCAGCAGGCCCAGGAATACTATTCTTCACAGCAGTTCTCCCCCTCCTTTGTTTCCGATGTGTTCTATGATGCGGATACGCTTACGATAAGCGATTTTCAGATACTTATCCCTAAAGTGGACAATCGGGAAACTGAGGATGTCGACGAGTCGAAGGAGTTTAATGCGATAGGCCCGGGCATCCGGGTTCCCTTGGACCCCGCTTTCTTCCAAACCAACATTTTGGACAAAGAGGGGAGCCAGGAACTGGCCAGTCAGATAAACTTTTCGGAGTTTTTTAGGGGAATCCATTTAACGGTTACACCGTCCGTTGGGAAACAATTGCTCTTCCTATTGGATATCGCCCAGGCAAACGTAACGATTACCTACGAATACGATAAAGTAGATACAATGGGGACCATCACCGACATCTCCGATGACGAGACCATAAAGGTACAGAAAGACTATGTCCTCAACCTATTGCAGATCCAGGGGCAGTCTGTCAACGGCAACGCGGTGAACACTTTTATCGATGAGGCCCTGCCGCCCCATATCGCCGATAGCCTGGATACGCAAAAGAACGCCTCCAGGATATATCTCAAAGGGGGAGCGGGCTCGTTTGCCCAGATCAATCTTTTTGATGAAACCAACGGAAGGGAGATTATCAATGAGATCAAAAGCCAGAACTGGATCATCAACGAGGCCAATCTGGTGTTCTATATCGATAGGGAAACCTTGGATGCGGTCGGACCCCTATCCGTCATCGAACCGCCTCGATTATATCTTTACAATGCCGAAACGGGAGTGCCCCTCATTAATTTCAACACGGAAACCACGGTTTCCCAAGACCTGTTCGGAAGCTTTCTCAACTATGACGGGATCATTCAAAAAACAGCGGGCAAAGGGATAAAGTACAGTGTGAAAATTACCGACCACATCAATAATTTGGTCGTGAGGGATTCGACCAATGCCACGCTGGGGCTCACCCTGACCACCGATATCACCCGTTTTTCCATCCTTGATGCGATGTTGGCGAACGGGGAAGAACAGAGGATTCCCTTGATTTCGACCTTGACCCCTTTGGGGACCGTACTCTTCGGTAGCCAAGTCGGGGGTCAAAATGCGGACAAAAAACTAAAGCTCGAAATTTTTTACACCGAGGCGAACTAAGTTCTCCCACGCCATTCGGTTTTTATCGTAAATACTTGATTTGCAAGAAGGAGGGACTTTTATGCCCCCCTGACATACCACTTGTAGAAATTATACGTTCTATAACCAATAATAACCTTGGTTTTTGCCCGGGTCATGTACCTTTGGGGCAAAATCTACCAATCTAATTTTAAATTGAGCAAGTATGTGTGGAATAGTGGGCTATATAGGGCATAGAGATGCCTATCCGATACTTATAAAAGGATTGCAACGACTGGAATATAGGGGCTATGACAGCGCCGGGGTCGCTTTGTTCGACGGAAAGGACATCAATCTTTCAAAGACAAAAGGAAAAGTAGAAGATCTAAAGAACAAGACCGAGGCCAACATATCGACCAAAGGAAACTTGGGGATCGGGCATACGCGCTGGGCGACCCACGGCGTACCCAATGATGTGAACTCCCACCCGCATTATTCCAATTCGGGCAATCTGGTGATCATCCACAACGGGATTATTGAAAACTATGAGTCCGTTAAGAAAGAGTTGATAAAAAGAGGATATACCTTCAGTTCGGATACGGATACCGAAGTTTTGGTGAACTTGATCGAGGAAGTGCAAAAAACCGAGGACGTTAAACTGGGACAGGCCGTACAGATTGCCTTGAACCAGGTTGTCGGGGCCTATGCAATCGCCGTGTTCGACAGACAGAAACCGGATGAGATCGTAGTCGCCAAGCTGGGCAGTCCTTTGGCGATCGGGATCGGTGACAAGGAATTTTTTATTGCGTCCGATGCCTCCCCGTTCATTGAATTCACCAATAATGCCGTTTATCTTGAGGACGAGGAAATGGCGATCGTTCGTTTGGGCAAGGAGATCAAGCTCAGAAAAATAAAGGATGATGCCATAGCGTATCCCAATATCCTGGAATTGCAGCTGAATTTGGAAGAGATTGAAAAGGGGGGCTACGAACATTTCATGTTAAAGGAGATTTATGAGCAGCCCAGGGCCATTATGGATACCTATCGAGGCCGGCTTTTGGCCGATCAGGGATTGATCACCATGGCGGGCATCGACCAACATTTGGAAAAATTCCTCAATGCGCACCGTATCATAATCGTCGCCTGTGGCACCTCATGGCATGCAGGTTTGGTGGCCGAGTATATTTTTGAGGATTTGGCGAGGATACCGGTAGAGGTGGAGTACGCTTCGGAGTTCAGGTACAGAAACCCGGTAATTACGGACAAGGATATACTTATTGCCATATCACAGTCGGGGGAAACAGCCGATACCCTTGCGGCCATTAAACTGGCCAAGGAAAAAGGGGCTTTCGTATTCGGTGTCTGTAATGTCGTGGGATCGTCCATCGCTCGAGTGACCGATGCCGGCGCGTATACCCATGCCGGACCGGAGATCGGGGTGGCCTCTACCAAGGCGTTTACCACACAGATTACCATATTAACACTGATCGCCTTAAAATTGGCCAAGGAAAAAGGGGAGTTTTCGTCTTCCAAGTTCCACGAGTTCCTAACAGAGTTGGAGACCATTCCCGCCAAGGTTGAAAAGGCCCTGGAGTCGAACCCGTTGATCGAGATCATTGCGGATGTCTATAAAGATTCTCCCAATTGCCTGTATTTGGGGCGCGGATACAATTTCCCCGTTGCCCTGGAGGGCGCCCTTAAATTAAAGGAGATCAGCTACATACATGCCGAAGGATATCCGGCCGCCGAAATGAAGCATGGCCCGATTGCCCTTATCGATGAACAGATGCCGGTAATTGTGATCGCCACCAAAAAGGGGCATTACGAAAAGGTAGTCAGCAACATCCAAGAGATAAAGTCGAGAAAAGGAAAGATAATCGCGGTCGTGACCGAAGGGGACGAACAGGTCAGGGAACTGGCCGACCATGTGGTCGAGGTGCCCGAGACCTTGGAGACCCTTAGCCCATTGTTAACCACGATTCCCTTACAATTGTTGTCGTATCATATTGCGGTAATGCGTGGTTGCAATGTAGACCAACCCCGTAACCTGGCCAAGTCGGTTACCGTGGAATAAACAGGAAACCATTATATTTTATAGGGTCGTGAAGGATTTCACGACCTTTTTTTGTGCCTTTTCGAATCCTTCATTTGGAACCCCTCGCTTTTATGGGCAATTTACTATGCACGCATAATTTTTTTCCATTTTATGACCATCCATTTGAAAAAATCGGTATCTTGCCGGTAACTTAATAACTAACTTAAATATTCACTGGAATGAGAACAATTCTCTTTTTGTCGCTTCTTCTGTTGGGATCCTTTGGTTTTTCGCAAACGACCATTAATGGTAAAGTGACCGATCAGAACAATGAACCCGTGCCAGGAGCCAACGTGGTCATTGTTGGCAAGGCAATAGGAACTGTTACCGATTTCGATGGCAACTTTGTCCTGGAAACTGCCGAGGTACCCCCCTTTCAACTGAGGATCACTAGTCTGGGATATTCTGAGGCAACCGCGGAGGTCACCTCCAATACTGAGACCCTTTCCATTTCACTTGCTGAGACACAGACCTTTTTGGACGAGGTTGTGATTTCTGCCTCAAGAACTCCCGAACGTATCTTCGAATCACCTGTTTCCGTGGAGCGCTTTGGCCTTAAGGAAATCAAAAGCACCACCTCGGAATCGTTCTATGGCGGACTTCAGAATTTGAAGGGAGTGGACATCAATACCAACAGCCTTACCTTCCAATCGATCAACACCCGCGGTTTTGCCACTTTCGCCAATACGCGGTTTATGCAGTTGGTTGATGGGATGGACAACTCCGCACCGGGCCTCAACTTCGTTTTGGGGAATTTAGTAGGGATGTCCGAACTGGAAGTGAGCAGCGTGGAGATTCTGCCGGGAGCATCTTCGGCACTGTACGGTGCGGGCGCCTTCAACGGAATTCTGTTCATGACCAGCAAAAACCCGTTCGATTACCAGGGCATAAGTGCCTATTTTAAAACGGGGATTACTTCCCAGGAAGCGGCCGGTAACAACAACTATTACGATTTTGGAATACGCGCGGCCCACGCTTTTAGCGAGAAGTTTGCCATAAAGGCCAACTTCTCCTATATGCAGGGAGAAGATTGGCATGCGGTCAACAATGTAGACCTGCTCAACCCTGGGCGTACCCGTACCGACCCTGCCTTCGATGGTTTGAACATATATGGGGATGAGGTGAGCACCATGCTTAATTTCGATGCTGCGGGCGGATTGCCGTCGGGGACCGTAGGTTCCGCATTGGTGAGCCGAACAGGGTACAATGAAAGCGACCTTACCAATTACGACGCACAAAGTGTAAAGTTCGATGGGGCCATCCATTACCGTCCCTTTGCCGACGATTTTGAGATTGTGTACAACGGTCGTGTCGGTCGGGGGAACACCATCTATCAAGGGGCCAACCGGTATTCGATCAAAAATTTCATAATGCAGCAACACAAGCTCGAACTACGGAACGACAACTTCTTTCTGAGAGGCTATATCACCACGGAAAATTCCGGGGATTCCTATGACATGCGTTTTGCTGCCATCAATATCAATAGACAATGGAAAAGGGATGCTCCGAATCCTGCCGACCCAAGTGAACCCTCTTGGTTCGGAGACTATGCGCGTACGTTCATTGGGGCGAAACTGGGAGTGGGGACCGGAGTGATGGCCGATGATGCCACGGCGCATGCCGCGGCAAGGGCGGCCGCTGATGCCGGGCGATTGGTGCCCGGGACCCCGGCCTTTGACGCGGCGTTCAATTCGGTCATAGCGGATGGCGATCTGACCAAAGGTGCGAAGTTCATCGACAATACCAAATTGCGCCATGTGGATGCCAATTATAACTTCAGCCATCTTTTGGGAGACAAGGTCGATTTCCAGGTGGGGGGATCTTTTAGGGAGTATGTCCTGAACTCCAATGGAACGATCTTTACCGATATCGATGGTGCCATTACCTATGGGGAATACGGAGCGTACGCCCAGGTCCAGGGCAAAGTTATGGACGAAAGACTTAAATATACCGTCTCCGGCCGTTACGACAAAAATGAGTTTTTCGAAGGGTTTTTCTCCCCTAGGGGATCCCTGGTCTATACCTTGGGAGATAAAAGAAATCACAATGTTCGGGTTTCCGTCCAGCAAGGTTTTAGGAACCCTACCACCCAGGACCTTTTTATCGGCCTTGATACGGGCAGGGCGATTTTGGTGGGCTCCGCACCGAACAACCTGGATAAAGATGTTAGGACGTTTCCAGTGAGCCAGCGCGGAACCGAAATATCCGGATTGCAAACAGCGACCATAGTAGGACGGGCAGCCTATGAAAACGCCTTTTCCTTTACCGAATTCGATGAAAATAAAAACAAGGTGGTGGTGTCGACAGAAATTGTCAAACCCGAAGAGATCACGGCCTTTGAGGCGGGTTATCGCGCCCAGATTGGAAAAATGGCCATAGATATCAGCGGCTATTTCAACAGGTACAAGAACTTTATTTCCAATTCCGATGTGGTGGTCCCGCTCTATGGAAATACGCAATCGAATCTAGCACTGGCGGAAGATGCCCTGGACAATGGCGATTTTAAGCGGTACCAGACCTATACCAATGCCGATGTCGATATCAATTCCTATGGGGTTACAGCGGGTGTGGATGCCAAAGTTTTCGGCAACTTTGATATAGGTACCAACTATACCTATTCGGAGATTGATTTTAACCAAGCCGCTTTTCCAGATTTTAGGACCAGCTTCAACACGCCAAAGCACAAGGTAAAGGCCTCCTTTGGAAACACGGAACTATTTAAGAATTTTGGGTTCAATATCAACTACCGGTGGAGTGATTCGTATTTCTGGCAGAATACCTTCGCGGATGGTCCCGTACCTTCTTTCAGTGTACTGGACGCACAGATCAACTATTCGGCTCCCGGAATCAAATCGGTCTTTAAACTCGGGGGATCCAATATTCTGAACGAAGAGTATTTTACGGCCGTGGGTACCGGCCTTATAGGATCGATCTATTATATATCCTGGACGATAAACCCATAGAAATTATAGCTTTTTCAAATATACGGGCGACTGTTATGGTCGCCCTTTTTTCTTTTAAAAAAAGCCTTGAAAACCATTTTCATTTAAAATGTAAAATCCTATCTTTGCAGCCGGAAAAACAAGGGTATTGCGAGCCTGTTTTTCGCAATCTCATAATCCTAATAATTAAACACATAAGTAATGTCAAAAGTTACAGGTAAGGTTTCCCAAATTATAGGCCCCGTGGTGGATGTTGAATTCGAATCCGGATCGGAGCTTCCAAAAATCTACGATTCATTGGAAATTGACAAACAAGATGGTTCAAAATTGGTTTTGGAGGTGCAATCACATGTTGGGGAGAGCACCCTTAGGACGATTTCCATGGACTCGACCGATGGATTGAGCAGGGGAACCGAGGTACTCGCCACCGGTGCTGCCATACAAATGCCTGTTGGAGACGATGTTTATGGCCGTTTGTTCAATGTTATCGGGGATGCCATCGACGGATTGGGCGATCTACCCAAGTCGGGAAAGGATGGGCTGCCCATCCACAGGGAAGCACCGAAATTCGAGGACCTTTCCACTTCGACAGAAGTATTGTTTACCGGAATCAAGGTAATCGATCTGATCGAACCTTACGCCAAAGGGGGTAAAATTGGATTGTTCGGAGGGGCTGGCGTAGGTAAAACGGTATTGATACAGGAATTGATCAATAACATTGCCAAAGGTCACGGAGGACTTTCAGTTTTCGCCGGAGTTGGGGAACGTACCCGTGAAGGAAATGACTTGCTACGTGAAATGTTGGAATCTGGCATCATAAAATATGGTGATGATTTTCTGCATTCCATGGAAGAGGGCGGATGGGATCTTGCCAAAGTAGATAAGAAGGCGATGAAAGAGTCGAAAGCGACCTTCGTTTTCGGACAAATGAACGAACCTCCGGGAGCGCGTGCCCGTGTGGCACTTTCTGGATTGACCATTGCCGAGTATTTCCGGGATGGCGCCGGGGAAGGACAGGGCAAGGACGTACTTTTCTTTGTGGACAACATTTTCCGATTTACGCAGGCCGGGTCCGAGGTATCCGCACTATTGGGCCGTATGCCCTCGGCCGTGGGCTACCAACCGACTTTGGCCACGGAGATGGGGGCCATGCAGGAAAGGATTACCTCCACCAAAAGAGGCTCTATTACTTCGGTGCAAGCGGTTTATGTACCTGCGGACGACTTGACGGATCCCGCGCCGGCGACCACATTCGCCCACTTGGACGCCACTACCGTACTGTCCCGTAAGATCGCAGAGTTGGGAATCTATCCCGCGGTGGACCCATTGGATTCCACTTCCAGGATCTTGACCGCCGATATTTTGGGCAAGGAACATTATGATTGCGCACAACGCGTGAAGGAGTTGTTGCAACGTTACAAAGAACTACAGGACATCATTGCCATTCTGGGAATGGAAGAGCTGTCGGAAGAAGATAAATTGGCCGTGGGTAGGGCTAGGCGTGTACAGCGTTTCCTATCACAACCTTTCCACGTGGCCGAACAGTTTACGGGTATCCCAGGGGTCTTGGTCGATATCAAGGAAACCATCAAAGGTTTCAACATGATCATGGACGGGGAATTGGATCGCCTCCCCGAATCTGCCTTCAACCTGAAAGGAACCATAGAGGAAGCCATTGAGGCGGGCGAGAAAATGTTGGCGGAGGCTTAACCAGTGGAAAGTGGACCGCAAACGGTCGATAATTGCCGCCGAACGCGGTTTGTTGAATACGGAATACCGATAAATATGCATTTAGAAATCGTATCACCTGAAGCTACCTTATTTGCCGGGGAAGTAACTTCCGTTACCGTACCGGGCATCAACGGGGAATTCCAAATGTTGCGGGATCACGCACCCATTGTATCCCTTCTGCAGGCCGGAAAGGTCAGAATCGATGGCAAGGTTACGCTTGAAGAGGTCCATGAGGACAAATTTTCGAAAGATCCGGACGGAAAGACCGTGCTCTCCATTGTCAGTGGAACGGTCGAGATGAAAGATAATAAGATAATCGTGCTGGCGGATTGATTCCAAAGAAGAACGGTAATGGGATGCCCGTCTGAAAAGATGGGCATCTTTATTTTGCCCCGGACCAATCCCAATAGATCAATTCCCAGGACGTGCCTTTTGCGACCCGGGTATTCAGGATTTCAAAACCCGCACTTCGATGTGCGGCGAGTGAACGCTGGTTGGTTGTCGCAACTTCGGTGACCAAACCATCGAACTCCCGGTGAAATACTTCTTTGTAGAAGGAGTACATTCCTTTGAACACCCCCATTTTGCGATAGTCCCTGTCGATGCAAATCTGCCCCATGGCCAGATAGTTGCTGTTGGGAAGCAAACGGTCCGCCGCCTCGAACATGGGTGTCAATTCCGGAATTTCGTTTCGAAAGGAAGGGAGCATTACAAGGGCATAGCCGACTATCCCCTGACTTGTGTAGGCTATGATATGAGGGGAGGCCGAATTCATTTTTTCGAGAATGTCAAAGGTGTGGCCGACCGTTATAAATCCCTCTTTCTTAATTTCCCCGGCCGACAGGACTTTGGCCATGTTCCTGCTCTGCAGGTCAAGGATCTGCTCGAGTTCAGAGGTTCGGGAAACCCTTTTATACGCAATCATGCGGCGATGTTTCGATAAAGATAGTAAATTTGGGATATGCCCGAATTGCCGAAAAAACTGCTAGATAAATTGTCCCGGAGGGCGGATGGTAAAATGCTGCGCGATCTTCCCACATCGGAGGATCTGATCGATTTTTCCTCCAACGATTATTTGGGCTTTTCGCAAAATGCGGATATTTTTCAGGGGGCCGTTGCCATTCTGGAGAAAAGAAAATTGGAGGTAAACGGGGCCACGGGTTCCCGCTTGCTTTCCGGGAACCACCTGCTCTATAAGGAATTGGAAACAATGCTTGCAACGTTCCACCAGGTGGAATCGGCACTGGTCTTCAATTCAGGCTACGATGCCAATCTTGGATTTTTTAGCTGTGTCCCCCAAAGGGACGATGTAGTCTTTTATGATGAATTGATCCACGCCAGCATTCGGGATGGTATAAAGATGAGTGGCGCGAAAAGTCGCAAATTCAGGCACAACGATATCGAGGATGTGATTCAAAAATGTCGGGTTGAACGGGAGCGGAGCCCTTTGGATACGATAATCTATATCGTGACGGAGTCTGTCTTTTCCATGGACGGTGATTCCCCGGATTTGATCGCCTTGACCAAATTCTGTGGAGCGAACGGGCATCGTTTGATAGTTGACGAGGCCCACGCCTTGGGAATCTTTGGAAAAAAGGGCCAGGGCTTGGTGCAGCAACTGGATTTGGAGAACAGCGTCTTTGCACGGATCGTCACCTTTGGAAAGGCAATAGGCTGCCATGGTGCGGCCGTTCTGGGAAATGGCGACCTGAAGGCGTACCTAGTGAATTTTGCGCGGAGTTTTGTCTATACCACGGGCCTCCCCCCGCACACCATCGCAACCATATTGGCCGCATATGAATACATGTTGGGCGAACGGATGGATGCCCGACAGAAACTGTTTGGGGGCATTTCCTTTTTCAACGATCAAATGGAAAGCCTGGGCTTGAAACACCTTTTTGTTCCGAGCCGTTCCGCGGTCCATTGCTGTATTGTTCCCGGAAATGAAAAAGTGAAGTATTTAGCGGGCAGCTTTCGGGAAAAGGGTTTTGATGTAAGGCCCATAGTATCTCCCACCGTACCCATGGGGCGTGAAAGATTGCGGTTCTGCCTCCACGCCTTTAACGACAAAGCCCAGATTTCAGAGGTGCTGTCCCATTTGTCAATCCATATCACTACCTATGGATGAAACCTTCTATACCCTGGCCTCCTTTGAGTTTGCGGCCGATGTACAGATCATTAAGGGCAAATTGGAGTCCGAGGGAATCAAAGTGTTCCTAAAGGACGAAAACACCTTGAATTCCGACCCATTGATCAGCAGTGCCATTGGTGGGGTAAAGCTACAGGTCTATGCCCATGAGCGGGAAAGGGCGATCGAAATTTACAATGAAATTCGCCCTTATGCCCTAGATGATAAGGGGCATCCGGTGATATGCCCGAACTGCAAGGCCAAAAAATCGGAAATTTATTATGACCGGAAAGGGGTCTTCAACAAACTTTTCCCCTTTTTTGAGAAAAGAAAATACAAATGCCTAAATTGTGGAATGATTACAAAACCCCTATAGGATGCAGCGAATTTTTGTGAGCGGAATTTCAACGGAAGTAGGAAAGACCATGACGTCCGCGATAATTGCTGAGGCCTTGGAAGCGGATTATTGGAAGCCGGTGCAAGCAGGAGATCTTGACCATACCGATAGCGATAAGGTGGCGTCCCTGATCTCGAATGCCAAGACCAAGATACACAAGAGTAGTTTTGAGCTCACCTCTCCGATGAGTCCGCATGCGGCAGCGGAAATCGATGGCGTTGTGGTGGATGCCAATAAGATACATGAACCCCACACGGACAACCACCTGGTGATAGAAGGGGCGGGTGGACTTCTGGTTCCCCTCAACGCGGAGGACACCATTCTGGACATTATTATGCCCAATTATAAGGTGGTCGTGGTATCCAGACATTATTTGGGCAGCATCAACCATTCGCTGTTGACCATAAACTGGCTAAAAATGAAGGGTTATGATGTCTCCGTACTTTTTAACGGGGAGGCGAATCCATATACGGAAGATATCATCCTTCAAAAGACGGGGGTTTCTCTGATCGGTAGATTGGATGAAGAGGACACCTTCGACAAAGAGGTGGTAAAAAAGTATGCCGAGAGGTTCCGGGGCGTTTTGCAGTCACTCTAGGCGCTGATAAATTTCTGCTTGGTCAACCGTTGCCCTCAGTTTATAGTGTTGCCTTAGAAACACATTTATGTAGCGGTTTTCCGCCTCCAATACGTCGTCAAAGATCATGCGGCCCTTTCGGATGACCACGATTTTGGGACGCACCTCCCGCATGAGGTATTCCAATTCCTGTACCGCTGTTTTTCTTGGGTTGTCAAAATATGGGAAAAGCTCGTTCCTGCAAATATTGCTCGGATGGGTGGCGGCCATGGTCGGTGGTGCTGCGTCCATGGGCCAGTATCCGATATGATAGCCCAAAAAAAGCACATTTTTTTCTGATGGGTAATGTTCGCCCAGATATTCTGGAACCGTAATGCCCTCGCCGTTATAGAACGTACCCTTTTCTATTTTGTTCCTGGTGATGGCAAAATACTCCAGATAGCTCTCGACGGGAAGCAGCGGAAGCAAAAAAAGAAGGTAGGGGCGATAGTCCCATTTTTTTAAAAAGGACAACCGACTTGCAAAAATAGCTACCAGGACAATGAGCAGCGGATGCAATTGGATCAAATAATGGCTGTTGATCCTACCCGCCTTGGCAAAGGAAAAGACCACCCCTACGATAGCCACAACGAGTATTTGTATGTTGGCGTTCCGGTAATTTAGGTACCTTTTCTTCCATGTAAAAAAGAAAAAAAGGCCGAGCACCAAGAAAGTGGGTGCCAGATTAGCGATGGAATAGCGGCGTGCCCCCGCGTACTCGAGCGAGGCCAATACGACCGATTTCCACCAGACCTCGGGCCTTCCTTCCCAATAGTAGGGCAAAAAAGTAAGTAAAACAATGGTCAAAATACCCAAACCGTACACTGCTGGCATGCCCAGTCCTTTGTAATATTCCTTCCTTATAAAATGCCTGTGGAGTGGGTATACTGCGACAAATAGTACCGCATAGGCGATGTTCAGTTTGGTCATGACGGCCAGTCCCATAAGCAGTCCCGCACCCAGATGCCCCACTACGCTCCTCGATTTGATCAACAGATAAAGGGCGGGCATAAAGAACGCCATGCACAAATGCTCAGACATGACCCCCTGAATGCTTCCGAACATGCTTTGGAGCACCACGGCCCCAACAGCGGCCCAGAACCCTATTTTTTTTGAGCTTGTAAGCCCGCCGATCTTATAAGTGAAAAAAGCTGTCGAAGCGACAAGAAGGGTGCCAAAAAAGCGAATGGCCAAAAAACTCTTGCCGAACACATAGATGATACCGGCAAAAAACAAGAACGTAATGGGAGGTTTTAAATCCCATAGCTCCGTGTAGGGAAGGTGTCCATCGACCCACGACTGCCCCATCAGGATAAACGTACTTTCATCCCTGTCGATATAATCGCGAAAGAAAAAAGGCAATCGGATAAAAGTGGCCACACCTATCAGGACTGCGAACACCACACGGTCGGTGAGGGCGGGATAATTCGGGGTAAGGGTTTTGATAAGCTTATTTGGCATGGATTGTTTTGGGATTAATTCCCATCTTTGCAAGATAGATCAAATCGCGAATTCCATAAACACAATGCGTTTGAAAAATCTTTCGGAAAGAGATCAAAAACATATATGGCACCCTCTGACCCAGCACAAGCTGCATCCAAAGATGTTGGGCATTGTAAAGGCCAAAGGGGCGTTGCTGTTTGATGAAAAGGGCAAGGAGTATATCGATGGAATTTCTTCTTGGTACACCAGTGTTTATGGGCATTGCAACAATTTTATCTTGGAAAGGGTAGGTCGGCAGATGCAACAATTGGACCAAGTGGTCTTCAGTGGTTTTACACATGAACCCGCCGTGCAGCTGTCCGAGGAACTGATTCAAATCCTCCCTGGAAACCAGGCAAAATTATTTTTTTCCGACAATGGGTCCACAGCTACCGAAATTGGAATAAAGATGGCCCTGCAGTACCATTTCAACAAGAGCGGGCGACGAAACGTGATGCTCGCTTTGGAGAACGGCTTCCACGGCGATACCTTTGGGGCCATGTCGGTCTCCGGACTATCGGTCTACAACGGCCCATTTGAGGATTTTTTTATTGATGTAGAGCGCATTCCCGTGCCAACGAGGGACAATGTAGCCGACATTCTGTTGCAATTGGAAAACAGGCTGAAGGAAAATAATATTGCGGGATTCATCTATGAACCTTTGGTCCAGGGCGCCGCTGCCATGAAGATGTACGATTCAAGGCCCCTGTCCCGGATATTGGACCTGCTGCAGTCCCATGGGGTGCTGACCATTGCGGACGAGGTCATGACGGGGTTCGGAAAGACAGGGACCCACTTCGCATCAGATCAAATTGGCACCAAACCCGATATTATCTGTTTGTCCAAGGCACTGACCGCTGGTCTACTGCCAATGGCGATCACCTCCTGTAGCCAAGAAGTGTACGATGCCTTTTACAGTGACGAAATGGCCAAAGGGCTGTTCCATGCACACACCTATTCGGCGAACCCCCTGGCCTGTACAGCCGCATTGGCCGGCTTGGAGCTGCTGCTTTCCGAGGAAATGCAGTCCAACATCCAACGGGTAGTGAAGTCGCATCGGGAGTTCGACAAGGAGATCGGACAACATCCCAAGGTGGCCCGCACCCGGCAGTGCGGGGTGATTTATGCCCTGGATATCGATACCGAAATGGAACGTTACGGAAATTTAAGAGACCGCCTTTTTGACCATTTTATGGACAATGGCGTATTTTTGAGGCCCTTGGGAAACACCATATACATTTTGGCCCCCTATGTCATTACGCATGAACAACTGCAAAAAATCTATGGAACCATAAGAAGTTCCCTAGATCTGGTTTAAGAAAGGATCGACTATTGAAAGAACCCATTTCCATAACGGCAATTTCCTCCATCTCTCCCCTGGGAAACACCTTGGAGGAAGCATGGCAAGGCTATCAAAGCAGCGACCATCTTTTTTCCCTGGCTAAATTTGGGGAGAATGAAGCGTGGGTGGCCCCTGTTCCCATAGCTTCAAAACTGGAGGTCGACCAACTCAAAAGATCGGATTTCAAGTATAAGAACCTGGACGATTCTGTGCGATATGCCCTGTGTTCTTCCCGAAGGGCGGTGGCCATGGCGGGCTGGAGATCCGGAGATCATTTTGGAATTAACCTAGGGTCTTCTCGAGGGGCTACCGCCTTATTTGAGCGATACCACGAGGAGTTCCTCCAACGGAAAAGCACGCCCGTCTTGTCCTCGCCCACAACTACCCTGGGAAATATTTCGTCTTGGGTGGCCCACGATCTACAGACCAGCGGTCCTGAAATTTCCCACTCGATCACCTGTTCAACCGCGCTGCACGCACTGCTGAACGGGGTGGCCTGGATCAAGAGTGGTATGGCCGATAAATTTTTGGTGGGAGGCAGTGAAGCGCCCTTGACCGCTTTTACGATCGCGCAAATGCAGGCCTTGAAGATTTATGCCGACCCAAAAAGGATTCGGTCACCCCAAGCAACATCCAAAGGCGGACAGGCATCTTCGTTGCCGTACCCCTGTCGTGCGCTGGATCTGACCAAAGAACAAAACTCCATGATTTTGGGCGAAGGTGCCTCGGTGGCCTGTCTGGAACGTGGTATTGGCAAAAATGCACTGGCCCTTATCGAAGGTTTGGGATATGCTACCGAACCCTTGGAGCACAATATCTCTATTTCCACGGATGCACAGTGTTTCCAGCGTTCGATGAAAATGGCCATGGGAGAAATCGATCCGGAGGAAGTCGATGCCATTGTAATGCACGCCCCGGGCACGATTCAGGGAGATCGATCTGAATACCAGGCCGTAGAAGCCGTTTTTGGATCGCAAATGCCGGCCTTGACGACCAATAAATGGAAAATAGGCCATACCTTTGGCGCCTCGGGAATGTTGGGTGTCGAACTGGCCATTTTGATGTTGCAACACCAAAAATTTGTTCAAGTACCTTTTCTGGACTATGATTTTATCCCGTCAAAGATCGATAGGGTGATGGTAAATGCCGTGGGGTTTGGTGGAAATGCGGTCAGTGTCCTATTGAAGTTCCCGAATGGGTGATCGCTGGCCGGAAAGAATTTGGTGGGGGCCCTATCATTTAAGATTTGGGAATTCGAATTTCAATTTGAGAAAGGTTATTTTTGACCCATAATAATTTTGCGTTATGAACGAAACTAGGCACGACTGGACCAAAGAGGAAATCCTGGCCATTTACGACAAACCTTTGATGGAATTGCTCTACGATGCGGCCACCATCCACAGAAAGCACCACGACCCCAATACAGTTCAAGTGTCCACTCTACTTTCCATAAAAACGGGGGGCTGCCCGGAAGATTGCGGGTATTGCCCGCAAGCGGCCCGTTACCAAACCAATATCGAGGGGAACGATTTAATGTCGGTGTCCCAGGTAAAGGCACAGGCACTTCGTGCGAAGGCGTCGGGAAGTTCCCGGGTCTGCATGGGCGCCGCTTGGCGCAATGTGAAGGACGGCCCCGAATTCGATCAAGTCCTGGAGATGGTCCGAACCATCAATAAATTGGACATGGAAGTTTGCTGTACCTTGGGCATGCTTACCGAAAACCAGGCAAAACGACTGGCTGAGGCCGGGTTGTACGCCTACAACCACAATTTGGATACTTCCGAGGACTATTACAAGGATGTGATCTCTACCCGCGCCTTTGAGGACCGTTTGCAGACCATCGACAATGTGCGCAAGAGCAATGTTACCGTTTGTAGCGGTGGCATTATTGGCATGGGGGAACGGCTTGGGGACAGGGCGGGCATGCTTGTTGCCCTGGCCTCGTTGAACCCTCAACCGGAATCCGTGCCGATCAACGCCTTGGTAGCGGTCGAGGGGACGCCCATGGCCGACATGGAACCCATCTCCATTTGGGAAATGGTGCGTATGGTGGCCACCACTAGGATCGTCATGCCCGAAACTCAGGTGCGCTTGTCCGCTGGCCGTACCGAAATGAGCCGTGAGGGGCAGGCCATGTGCTTCTTTGCAGGGGCCAATTCGATCTTCGCAGGCGACAAACTGTTGACCACCCCAAACCCCGATGTAAATGAAGATATGGCCATGTTCAAACAGTTGGGCCTGAACCCTCAGAAACCTTTTATCAAAGTATCACAGCCAAAGACGGTGGAAGCCGGGGATTCGCAGTTGCAGCCCTTGGGAGAAAAACCAAAATGGACACGTCCGGGGCACATCATTGAACGGAACGAGGCGGTAAAGGACCGTGCAAAAGTCACTGAATAGGGTTTACATTAGCTTAATTTTAAGATAATTTTTCCACAAGGTTGGTTAAATTTGAGGTTTAAAAATAACCCAAATACCATTGAAATTAGACGAAATCCCAAGGGTAGGTACCATTACCAAGGAAGACTTTATCCAGCACTACTTCAAACCACAAAAACCGGTCGTCCTTGAGCGCGCAGTTGTGGACTGGCCCGCATTCGACAAATGGAACTTGGACTATATGTGCAAAGTTGCCGGGGAAAAGACCGTTCCGCTTTATGATGATCGACCCGTGAACCATGAAGACGGTTTCAACGAGCCGCATGCCGAGATGAAAATGGCCGATTATGTGCAACTATTAAAGTCGGAACCTACCAGATATCGCATTTTTCTATGGAATATTTTAAAGGAAGTGCCCGAACTGCAACAAGATTTTGATTTTCCGGATTTTGGGCTCAAGATAAAGAAGAAACTGCCCATGCTCTTTTTTGGCGGGAGGGATTCCTACACCTTTATGCACTACGATATCGACCTATCCAATATTTTCCATTTTCATTTTGAGGGAAAAAAGGAATGCATCCTGTTTCCACCCTCCGAAACCAAGTACCTGTACAAAGTGCCCCATTCCCTGATCACGCATGAAGCCATTGATTTCTCGAATCCGGACCTGGTAAAATGGCCTTCCCTGCAAAGGGCCAGTGGGTATAGGACCCAGTTGAACCACGGGGAGATGCTCTATATGCCGGAAGCCTATTGGCACTACATGAAATATCTTACGCCCGGTTTTTCAATGAGCTTGAGGTCGTGGCCCAAAAATCCTTTGAACTTTGCCAAGGGGCTCTACAATATCTTCGTCATGCGGTATTTCGATGTCCTGATGCGAAAACTGAGGGGACAGCAATGGATCGACCATAAAAACTCGGAGGCGATAAGGCGTGCCGATAAAAGATCCTAGCCTCTGACCCATGCCATTGTCGCTTTCCGTAAGCCGGGAAGCTTACAGCAGTTCCCCTACTTTTTCATAGACCAAATGGCGCTCCCAGCCACGGTATAGCAGATAGTCGGTCAACTTTTTTCGCCGTTTTTGCAAATGGGTTTCGGTCAGCAGGGCCACTCGTTTTCTGGCGAGGTTGTCCAAGGTTGAAAGGTAGGCCTCTTCCTCGATTTCCTTTAGGGCGGAATTGATATTGTAGATCGAGATATCGCGTTGCTTCAATTCACCCACGATACGGTTGCGTCCCCATTTTTTAATATGGAATTTGCCCCGTGCGAAGCTTTGTGCAAAGCGTTCTTCGTTGATGTAGTTTTCTTGGATCAAATGGGCGACGATATGGTCGATGGCCTCCGGGATCATCTTCATTTCCCTCAATTTGGCGATGACCTCCTTATGACATCGCTCCTGGTAGGCGCAATAGCCTTCCAATTTTTTTGTGGCCTCTGCCAGGGTATGACTTTTCCCGGATTTCATAGGGTAAAAATAGCAAAACCGGGGCAGCCGGAAGAACGGAAAATAAATTGTCCAAAAAAAAAGCGACCCCCGTGGTCGAAGGTCGCTTTTTAAATTTTAGTAAATGGTCTTACCGTCCTTGTCCTTAAAACGGTACTCGAGATAGGTATAGGCATCACGAGGTTGGATCTTTATCCATTTTTTGTGCTCCAAGAACCACTTGGTACGCATGGACGGGAATCCTTTGGTCAAATAGGCTGCTATAAAAGGATGTATGTTTAGTGTCACACTGTTGTCCTTTGCAGGGCCCTTGACCAGTTTTTCCAAATCGAAGTTGATCTTGTCGATCAGCCCGATCGGGGCCTCGACCTCTCCGTTTAATTTGTTAGGGTCTTCCTCGGTCGTCTTGATATTCATCTCCGGCCGTACCCTTTGCCGCGTGATCTGTATAAGTCCAAACTTGCTCGGCGGCAATATTTTGTGTTTGGCCCGATCATCTTTCATCTCATTCCTGAGATGTTCGAACAGCTTTTTTCTGTGGTGCGGTTTCACCATGTCGATGAAATCTATCACAATAATACCACCCATGTCGCGCAAGCGCAGTTGCCTGGCTATTTCGGAGGCAGCGAGCAGGTTTACTTCCAATGCGGTATCTTCTTGGTTGTTGGCCTTGTTCGAACGGTTACCGCTGTTCACGTCGATTACGTGCAGTGCCTCGGTATGCTCAATGATTAGGTATGCCCCCTTGCTCATGGAGGCGGTGCGGCCAAAAGAAGTTTTGATCTGCCTTTCTATCCCGAATTTTTCAAAAATGGGGACGGGGGATTTAAATAATTTTACAATAGACTCTTTTCCCGGTGCTATCTCTTGCACATAGTCCTGAATCTGTTCATAAAGCGTTTGGTCGTCCACATGGATCCCGGTAAAGGAATCGTTGAACACATCACGAAGTATGCTCGAGGCCCTATTGACCTCTACCAATACTTTAGATGGAGTTCGCGCTTTGTACAGTTTTTTACACATTGCTGTCCATTTGTTCAGCGAGTTCTCCAGATCTTTGTCCAGTTCCGCGACTTTTTTGCCTTCAGCGACCGTGCGTATGATAACCCCAAAACCTTTGGGCTTAATGCTCATCACCAGACGCTTTAACCGGTCTTTTTCCTCTCTGCTGCTTATCTTTTGCGAGACCGATACACGGTCCGAAAAAGGTACCATTACCAGATACCTCCCAGCGAAGGAAAGCTCCGAACTAATTCGGGGCCCTTTGGTGGAAATGGGTTCTTTTACAATTTGAACCAGCAAGGATTGGTTGGCTTTGATGACATCGGTTATCACGCCATTTTTGTCAATATCCTTTTCGAACGGAAAGTTCTTTAGGGAATAGTCCCTCAGCTTTCCGGAGCTCACCCCTTTAATGAACTTAAGTAGTGAGGACAGTTGTGGCCCCAGGTCGTGATAGTGCAAAAAAGCATCTTTCTCATAACCGACATTCACAAAGGCGGCGTTTAGGCCAGTGACGGGCTTCCGTATCTTGGCTAAAAAAATATCACCTACGGAAAAATTGTTGTTGTCCTCATCTTTATGCAATTCAGTGAGCTTTCCATCTTTCAGCAAAGCAAAGTCAACGGCATCGGAACTAGATCTTACGATTAATTCTCTATTCACCTGAATGTATTTATAGTTATCCCTCACCGATGGTCATCGGGAGTGGATAAATAGATTAAACAATACTGTAAACAAGTCTCAAAGACCTGCCGAAATTCTATTTTCTTGAATCTCTATGTCAATGAACGTCTTAAAATGAAAAAGTAGTCAAAACAACTACTTCTTCTTGTGTCGGTTTGCTCTCCGCCGCTTTTTTCGCTTATGGGTAGCCACCTTATGTCTTTTTCGTTTTTTACCACTCGGCATGAAGTTCTACTTTTAGATTAGTGATTATTTTACTTGAACATTGCTCTTTACACCTTCAACAAAAACTTTGGCCGGCTTAAATGCCGGTATGTTGTGCGCAGCGATTTTGATCGTGGTGTTCTTAGAGATGTTCCTCCCTGTTTTTTCGGCCCGGGTCTTTATGATAAAACTTCCAAAACCTCTTAAGTACACATTGTCCCCCCCTTCCAGGGAAGATTTGACCTCTTCCATGAAGGATTCCACAGTCGCTTGCACATCACCTTTTTCCATTCCCAGTTTGTCCGAGATCTTTGCTACAATTTCCGCTTTCGTCATCTTTAATTATTGTATATGATTGAGTTTGTTTTAAGGGATGCAAATATATAAATTAAATTGAATCTTTTGCTTTAAACCGTTAATTTTAAGTCTCTAAACCACTACTTTAGCACTTTACGAATGAATTGATGTCCTTTTCCCAAAAAATCTTGCTGTGGTATGCCGAGAACCAAAGAACATTGCCCTGGCGAGCTACCAAAGACCCTTATAGAATATGGCTTTCCGAGATTATGCTTCAGCAGACCAGAGTGGTCCAGGGGACACCCTACTATCTAAAATTCCTGGAACATTTTCCCACGGTGGCCGATCTGGCCGATGCACCGGAGGAAAAAGTGCTGAAGTTATGGCAAGGGCTGGGATACTATTCCAGGGCGCGAAACCTGCACGCGACCGCTGGGAAGATTGCGTATGAACTCGATGGAAAATTCCCTGGAACCTACACCGAACTGCTGAAGCTCAAAGGGGTTGGCGATTACACCGCCAGTGCCATTGCCTCAATCTGTTTCAATGAGGCCCAGCCCGTTGTCGATGGCAATGTGTTCAGGGTGTTGGCGAGGTACTTCGGAGTGGAGCGGCCCATTGACGGCAGCCAGGGAGCCGCCTTTTTCAAGCAATTGGCCCGCGAAGTGATGGATGTCCAAAACATAAGGGACTACAACCAGGGCATCATGGAGTTCGGCGCGATGCAATGTGCCCCAAAAAACCCGAACTGCCTCAATTGCCCACTGAACCATGGCTGTGAGGCCCTGAAAATGAACAAAGTGGACCAACTGCCCGTAAAACGAAAGGCGGCCAAGGCAAGGAAACGATATTTCAATTATATGGTGGTGGTCGCCAAAGACGAAAATGGGGAACCTACCTCCTTGCTCCGGCAGCGAAAAGGGAAGGGCATCTGGCAGAACCTATGGGAGTTTCCCTTGATGGAATCGGATGGCCCATTGGATCTGGACGCCGTTAAAAAAAAGCTTCCCGAGGTGCTGGATATAGATGGCGCCCCTGAGGTTTATCTGTACAACGAGGAACAGATCGTGCATAAATTGTCGCACCAACATCTGCACACCAGGTTCTGGATCGTACAATACAATGGGGTCCTTTCACATGGGGTACCCTTTGATTCCATAGGGGATTATGCCGTGCCAGTTTTGTTGGCGGATTTTATAAAAGCATTTAAAATTTAGTACTTTTGTTTAAGGAAGTCGTTTAACCCACTTCACTACTTAAAATTATGAGCGGAACATTGAACAAGGTGATGTTGATCGGGCATCTGGGTGATGAGGTAAAAATGCACTATTTCGAAGGTGGCGGCTGTATTGGACGCTTTCCCATAGCGACCAATGAGACCTATACCAACAAACAGACCGGTGAGCGTGTGACGAATACCGATTGGCACAATATCGTTGTGCGGAACAAGGGAGCTGAAATTTGTGAAAAATACCTGAGCAAGGGCGACAAGGTATATGTAGAGGGGCGCTTAAAGACCCGTCAATGGCAGGGAGAGGATGGCAATACCCGGTACGCGACCGAGGTACAGGTCCAGGATTTTACCTTTTTGACCACCAAAAAGGAAAGTTTGGCCAATGCCCAAACAACCCAGCAAACTGGGGACAAGGACTCTGTTGCCGCTCAAGAAACTGCCCCGGCGGACCCTCCGGAAAAGGAAAACGACCTGCCGTTTTAGTGAAACCAAAATAATCTCGACTGTTGGACCCTGACCCCTTTAGTTTACTATTGAATTTCGTTGTTTTTGATAGTGCCCTGGCGGTAAAAATCGGCGTAATGGTGATCCTCCTAGTGTGTTCGGCGCTCATTTCGGGGGCGGAAGTGGCTTTTTTTGGACTTTCCTCCACGGACATTAACGAAATCCGGGAAAAAAAAACCTCCAAAGGCGTACTTATCTCAAAACTTCTGAAGCGCCCAAAAAAATTGTTGGCGACGATTTTAATCGCCAATAACACCATCAATATCGGGGTGGTGCTTTTATTCAGCACCATAGGCGATGTGTTGTTTGCCCATATCGATCAGCGCTGGCTTGGTTTTATCTCGGCCCGGTTCCTGCTGGAAGTGGTCCTGGCCACCTTTTTGATACTGATGTTCGGCGAAATCCTGCCCAAGGTCTATGCCAATCGAAACAAGATCGCTTTTTCGCACCTTATGTGCTATCCGCTAAAAATGCTCGATATATTGTTTTCCCCCCTTAGTTTGCCCATGCGCTCCGCAACCATTTTTCTGCATACCAAGCTGGGCAAGGAAAAATCCAGTTTGAGTGTGGACCACCTTTCCCAGGCCCTGGAGCTCACCTCCGAAGGGGATACCACAAAGGAAGAGCAAAAAATATTGAAGGGAATCGTTTCTTTTGGAAATACCGATACCAAACAGGTAATGCGCCCGCGTATCGATATTTTTGCCCTGAACGAGGAAATGAAATTTCCAGAAGTACTTGCCGAAATCAAAACGCATGGATATTCCCGTATTCCCGTTTTTTCGGAGCACATGGACAACGTGCTCGGGGTGCTGTACGTCAAGGACCTGCTGCCCCATATCGACCGGAAGACCTTCAATTGGATGTCGCTCATTCGCGAGCCCTATTTCGTTCCCGAAAACAAAAAGCTGGATGACCTATTGTTGGAGTTCCAGGACATGAAAAACCATTTGGCCGTGGTGGTCGATGAATATGGGGGCACCTCTGGCATTGTGACCTTGGAGGACATCATAGAGGAGATCGTGGGCGATATCAGTGATGAGTTCGATGATGAGGACCTTGTTTTTTCGAAACTGGACGATCACAATTACGTATTCGACGGTAAAACGGCACTAAAGGATTTCTACCGTGTGGTCAAGATCGATCAGGAAGAGGCCTTTGAGGCACAAAAGGGCGAATCGGAGACTATCGCCGGGTTCGTGCTGGAAATCGCCGGAAGCTTTCCCAAAAGGGGTGAAAAAGTACGCTTTAACGATTATCTCTTCGTTGTGGAGAGCCTCGACAAGAAGCGCCTAAAGCAAATTAAAATCACCTTACCGCATGAACAATAGATACATGGTTGGCCTTGTTTTTCTTTTTGCCTGTGCAATGGGCTGTAAGGAACAGCTGATACCAAAACCCGGTGCCCAGTTGCGGTTAGAATACCCCCAGGCCCAGTTGGGGCCGTTGGAGACCGATCACTTTAAGTTCCAGTTCAATCAAATGGCAAAGCTGAAGTATAAAAATGCCCAGTCCCTGACTTTGGACTACCCCGGAATGAAGGGAACCATCTTCATCAATTATAAAAAGGTGGAGGACAATCTGGAAAAACTGCTCAGTGATGCACAGAAGTTCAGCTACGAACATGTGGTCAAGGCCGATGGCATCCAAGAAAAACTGTTTGTGAACGATGCGAACAGGGTGTACGGTACCTTTTATAGTGTTAGTGGGGATGCGGCCTCCCAGGCGCAGTTTTATGCCACCGACAGCACTGATCATTTCATGACCGGTTCACTGTACTTTTATGCCAAACCAAACTACGATTCCATTTATCCGGCAGCGGTGTACCTACAGAACGATATCCTCACCATAATGGAAACCCTGAGTTGGAAGCAGTAGCTGCATTTTCAGATGTTGTCGCAAAATCAAGGAAAATGAGGAAACAAGACCTAATCGATTGCCACAAGAGAATTGAGCCCTATGTTCACAATACCCCGGTCCTGTCCTCTCAGCTGATCGATAGGGCCGTGGGCGCGAAAATCTTTTTCAAGTGCGAAAATTTCCAAAGAATGGGGGCCTATAAAATGCGCGGGGCCACCAATGCCATACTGCAATTGACCCATGCGGAACGGAGCAGGGGCGTAGTGACCCACTCTTCTGGTAATTTTGCCCAGGCACTTTCCCTGGCCGCGCAAAGTTTGGGTGTCCAGGCCCATATCGTCATGCCGACATCCGCTCCGGAGGTGAAAAAAGCAGCGGTGCTGGGATATGGGGGAACGATCCACGAATGTGCACCCACCTTGGAGGCAAGACAAGCTATGGCCGATCAAATTGCAACTGAAACCGGCGCTACCTTTCTACACCCGTCAAACGATGAACAAGTGATTCTCGGACAGGGCACCGCAGCCCTGGAACTGCTCGAATCCCATCCGGACCTGGATGCCATTTTCTGTCCGGTCGGCGGTGGGGGCCTGATTGCGGGCTCCGCACTGGCAGCGCATTATTTTGGTCAGGACTGTAGCGTTTTCGGAGGCGAACCCTTTGAGGCGGACGACGCCTATCGCTCACTTAAAAGCGGAAAGATAGAGGGTAATGCTACCGTGAATACCATCGCGGACGGATTGAAAACCACTTTGGGAGATAAGAACTTCCCGATAATAAAGACCCATGTACGTGCTATTTTTCGGGTTACCGAAGAGGAAATTGTAGCCGCAATGCGATTGATCTGGGAACGAATGAAGATCATAGTAGAGCCTTCAAGCGCCGTCGCCCTGGCCGCCTTGATTGCGGAAAGGAATGATTTTAGGGATCGGAAAGTGGGAATCATCCTATCCGGTGGGAATGTCGATTTGGAGAAGTTGCCTTTCTGAAGATTCCAGTTCAAGTCGCTGGACCGTGTTCCTTTTTCAGTTGCGGTCGGCCCCGGCTTTACTCTTTCAGCAAGGCTTCCGCTTTTTCGATACTGGAGTTGATCTGCTCCCTAAGCGCCTTTACCTTCTCCTCTTCCTGATCGAGCCATTTTTGCTTTTGTTCGGTAAGGACCTTTCCGTTCAAAATTTCACCCGAATCGAAGCGGTCCCCGAAACCCTGCATCCACTGCATCATGGAATTGTTGGCCGCCTGTAGATCTTTCATTGCCTTTTCATAGGCCATGCCCTGTTCGGTGGAATCGACTTTGGCCTTGAGCTTGCCGACCAGTCTTCCCAAAACACCCATTTTGGGCATCACTTCATCGTGAATCGCCATGACCTCCTCCATTTGGGTAGTTTCTTGGCTTTCGGTCGTTTTCTTTTCTTCCTTACAGGATAGGGCCATCGCTACCCATAGGGCCAAGGATGCCATTGCTAATTTTTTCATGATAAATTTTTTGTAAATATACGCCATTCCCGTGATAGCTTGTTCCCGGATCAGGGGCAAACGACCAGGGGAATGGCGGGCTATTTCAATTAAAGGGAGTATTGCAGTCCCAAGACCAGCATCTCCTTGTTTTTCAATTGTATTCCGTTCAGGTCTTGGTAGAGGGGATAACCGAATTCAAAACCCAGACGCGTATTTTTGAAGGTACCATTGGGGATATAAATGTTAAGACCGATTGCTGAATTGATAAAATTTCCTCCAGAATTTTGGGTGTCCGCGGTGATGACCATCATGGGGTTCAAGTTGGGATCCATTCCATCGATCTCTCCGGCCAATACCCCTTCGATGCGGGCCGACAGGCTCAGCCAATCTGCTATTTTGGCCCCCATCCAGTTGTTTAAACTGTAACGGTTGCCATAGCTATAGTCGCGTTCGTTCTCTCCGAAGCGGAAAATCCCGCGGACCTGGGCCCCGTAGGAAAGCCAATCGCCCTGGCATAGATAGGTCATCGCCAGATTCGTGTCGAACGTGCCACTGCCCAGTTGCATGGGGTAGGGCAAAACGGTCTCATTGGGCGAGGATGCCGGCGTAACATCGCTTTCGGAGACGCCTCCTGTGGGAATGGAAAGACCCAACTGCCCATGCAGGGTCTGCCTGTTGGTGTTGAAAAATTGATACAGACCGGAAATGGAAACATCCCCGAACCCGGAGGCCTCGGTGGTAAAGGTCCCGCCCATACGGGTACTATGGTCCATCTCCATAGACAGGACATTGACCATGGCCATCAAGGTCAACTTATCACTGGGAGCGTACATGGCGCCCAACATATGCATTTTCATGGGCATTTTTGTTGGACTGACCATGTAGTCCGACAGGGCGTCTGCTATGCTGGCATCATCGTTCCCGTGTTTTAGGTCTTTCATGTCCATGTACATATACCGATAGGAAAACATCCATTCCCCTTTTCCGTGCATATGATCGCCCATAACGGAAATCGGGGCGTGTCCATCGGGGCGGCCAGCGGACCATCTCCCGTCGTCGTTAGTAGTGGTTTGTTGTGCGCATAGCGCTGTGCTTGCCATTAGCAGAATGGCAACAATATAGATTTTCATTGTTTGCGATTTATAATTTTATAGTATGGAATAGAGAGATATTTCCCGTGTTGGGAAAGCTCTGCAGTGGGTCAAAAAAGAATGATCATACCATAAGGTTCGGGGGATGGAAACTATCGTCGCTGAACAAGTAATTGTAGTTGCTCCGATACAGGCACCCCAAAGTTGAAAATACAGGGGCTTCCTGAATCAGGTCCACGGAAGTCAAACGTACAAAACCGATGGGGTACTCTTCAAGGACAATTCTCGGAAGGTTCCGGTTTTTTTCTTCTTTTTGTTCGTTCAGCCGCTGCATCAGGTAGCACTTTCCCTGGCAGTCGAGTTCCGTTTTTTCCTTGTTGATGCAGAGAAACTCGGCGATGTAATCTTGATTTACCACATACTCGAACAGGGGTAGCACAGGCCGTAACATGGCCAATAGGTACAAAGAAACAAAGAAGATCGCCCGAAAAGTGTTCAATATCACAATATTTGCCCCAAAGGTACGCTGTGAATCGTTTATGCGCGGTCTTATCTTAAAAAAAAAGACCACTTTTGTCCGCTTGGGTTCATCTTCCTTGGTTTCAGTGCCCCAAGACCGCTCGTGCCAGTGGCCTGGGGGAGTATCCATGTATTGGGGCCTGATGGGCAAACAAAAATGGGTGCTGGCCGGTCCCATTTATTTTGCAAACCGTAACAATCTGCAAAAGGTGTTATCTTTAATAAGGAATCAATCAAAAAAGTATACAATGAAAAAATTAATCTTTATCGGAACGACCCTGTTGGTAGCTGTATTTGGTATCCAGAGTGCAGAGTCCCAGTCAGATGCAATGGCCGTACGCGCTTTTAACAAAGTGATCATAAGTCCACATATAGAGGTCACCCTTGTGGAGGGGAACAGCGAATCGGTGACCATAGATAACGCGAAGATTTCCAGGGATAAAATAAATGTGGAAGTCGAGGGAAAAACACTCCGCATTTATTTGGACGATGCCCGGGTGATCACCAAATCCGAAAAAGTGGACTATGACAATTGGAAAGGACGCCGTTCCATTTACAACGGTACCATGGTCACGGCGACCATTACCTACAAGACCCTGAAGAAACTATCGGTACGCGGGGAGGAGCGGGTACGAGTGGCCAGCGCTATGAACCAGGAAGATCTAAAACTGACCCTTTATGGGGAATCGAAAGTTTACTTTGATGACCTGACCACCGAGAAGCTTGTCGTGTCCATTTATGGGGAAAGCTATTTGGAGATCACCAATGGATCGGTAAACCACCAGGTGTACCGGGCCTATGGGGAAAGCGAGGTCAATGCCTCCAAAATAAACAATCGTTCCACAAAGATTACCGCCTATGGGGAAAGTAATTTCAGGGTCAAGGTATCCGATAGGTTAAAGGTGACCTGTTATGGGGAGACCCGCATCAATTATACGGGAAGCCCGGACGTTCAGCGGGGGATCGTGATCGGGGAAGCATCCATACGGAAGGTGGGCTGACCACGTTTTGCGCTTCTGGAAACAGAGGCCTCCTGCCTCCCAACCACACGGGTTTAACATAGATTTGTTGGCAGAATTCGCTGCTATTGTGTAACTTAAGGGTCGTCATCGTAAAATGTCCAAGTTATGAAACAATATGCACTGCCCATTCGGTTTGGCATTGCCACAAGCGGTTGCCTGATTGCGTTTTTTTTGATTTTATCCCTGTTCGACCTGCACACCAACATTTTCTACAGCCTGTTCAACGGACTGATCACCGGTTTTGGGATCTACGAGGCGATCAAGTTCTTTCGGCTGAAAAATCCTGAGGGCTTCGGATACGGAGGTGGTTTCATGGCCGGAATGGTGACAGGTTTTGTGGCCACCCTTCTGTTTACACTTTTCTTTGCGTTTTATTCCACCGAGGTCAATACGGCCTTTTTAAAGGAACTCTCCCAAGTTTGGTTCAAGGATTATGGCAGTTTCGAGGCCATTGTTTTCTTTACGGTCGCGATCATGGGTTTTGCCACGACCCTGGTATTGACCCTGTCCTTTATGCAGTTGTTCAAGGCGAGCAACAACATGAAAAAGAAATCGGTCTAAAAACCTTTGAAATCACTTGTAGATTGATCATTTAGCAGTATATTTGCATCCGCTTATTGAAAAAATAAGAGGTAAGAAATTAAACTAATATACACGCTATGTATGCAATTGTAGAGATGGCAGGGCAGCAATTCAAAGTTGCAAAAGACCAGAAAGTGTATGTTCACCGCTTACAGACCGAAGAAGGGAAAAAGGTAACTTTTGACAACGTACTTCTTTTGGACGACGGAAAGAACATCACCGTAGGCGCCCCAGCTATAGACGGCGCGGCCGTGGAGGCCAAAGTCGTGAAGCACCTTAAGGGCGACAAGGTAATCGTCTTTAAAAAGAAAAGGCGCAAAGGGTACAAAAAGAAAAACGGGCATCGCCAATCGTTGACCGAGATCGTGGTGGAAAGCATCATTGCCTCCGGGGCCAAAAAGGCCACTTCCGCCAAAACCGCCCCTGCGAAAGCTAAGGCCGAAAAGGCTGCTCCAGCGGCCAAGGTGGCAAAGCCCAAGGCTGCTCCAAAAGCAAAGGCCGCGGCCAAGCCAGCTTCCAAAGCGGAACCCAAAAAGGCGGCAGCCCCGAAAAAAGAAACTGCTACAAAACCCAAAGCAAAAGCTTCCGTTGATCTGAGCAAGAACACGGTTGCCGAGTTAAAGGAGATGGCAAAGGCAAAAGGTATTGAGGGAATCTCTTCAATGAAAAAGGCCGATTTGATCGCTGCGCTGAGCAAATAAGAATTTAATGGTTCCTGATACAACAGGTTCAAGACTAAAATAAAACAACATGGCACATAAAAAAGGTGTAGGTAGTTCCAAAAACGGTAGGGAGTCGGAATCGAAACGTTTGGGCGTTAAGATTTTTGGCGGACAAGCTGCCGTGGCCGGGAACATCATCGTAAGACAACGTGGCACAAAGCACAATCCAGGTGAGAATGTGTATGCCGGAAAGGACCATACTTTGCATGCCAAAGTGGATGGCTTGGTAAAGTTTGAAAAGAAAGCAGGAGGAAAATCCTATGTTTCCATAGAACCTTTTGAGGCTTAGAAAGTGCTTTCTTCCATAAAATGACAAAACCCCTATCCAGGCCTGGATAGGGGTTTTTTGTGGAACGTATTTCAATTCCCCAGAATATCCCGGACAATTTTCAGATGGTGTTCCGTATGCAGTTGCAAAAATAGTTCGCTCCGGCGCCTGTTCAGTATTTTGAAGTAAGGATGCCTAATATGGGCCCTACGGTCCAAAGACCCAATTGACGAGAGCTTCCGTTTTGCCGTTTCCAATTGTTCCAAGAGTGCTTCTAGGGTGATCGATTCGGGCGGGCGGACCCATTTTGGCGATTGGGCCACCCCCCTGGGGATATATCCAAAGATGAAACAGAACAAACGGCTCGCACTAAAGCTGCGTTTGTATTTTTTTGGGTCCGAGCGAACAAGGGAATCACATATCACATTGATGGTCTTTAGGCTGTGGTCCAAATGCCATGCAACGGCCACCTCCGAGACCCCGGGATCCAGACGGTCCCTGTGGCACAAATAGGATTGGATCTCGTGCAACTGGCCTTCCATAAAATCAGCTTTTTCCATAGGGCCCCTTTTTGTGCCTAAGCAATGGGCATGGGGCATAAAAGTATGACAATTCCCCAACTTCTTTTATTTGCTATGGGAATTTGATCTTAAGAGTCTGTACTTTATCGATGCTCCATCCCCACCATTGTGTATGTTTCAATCGATCCAATATCTTATTGGCAGATTTTTCCTTGAACTCGGTATGCTCCGTACGGTGTGGAGCATTTGTTTTGTTGTTGTCCGGCTTCATATTGGGTGTTTTTTATATCTAGAACTGAAATCGATACCCAAAATCTGGAAAAAACCCAATTTGATCCACTCGATCCACATTGTTGGTCAGGCGGTTGTACCTTCTGGCAAAAATGTTCTCGTTTGCGGTCACATTTTGCAGGTCTACATAGAGATGGTGTGATTGTTTTTTGGTTTTGCTGTTCAGCTTGATGCCGAACTTTAGGTCCCACCTGAAGTAGGCATCATGTTGTTGGCTATGGGCCAGGGCTTCCTGCTGTACCTCGAAGCCAGCTTGTTGGGAAGCCTCTAGGTCTACCGGAGTGTAGTAACGTCCTCCGGAAGTGGTAAGCCTGGTATCAACGAACAGTACGCTCTTTCTTGCTTTTCCTATTTTGAACTCCTTGCCGGCCAAGAGGTTGACCACATACCCATTGTTGAACGGGGAATTTCGCTCCACCCCATCGCTTCCTGTATATTTGCTCTCAAAGAAGGAGCCCGTTAACAGACCGTAGTAGCCCTTGCTAAAGAATTTTTCAAGGGTCAGTTCCACTCCTTGGTTATATCCCGTGCCCGTATTGACCAGGGAAACCCGATCGTTGTCGAAGCCGAAATTGGCCCCTTCGGTAAGGGTGGAATAGCTCGAAGGGAAGGGCTCAACACCGGCCTTGTCGATATCTTGGTGATATACCTCCAACTTGCCGCGCCAGTTAGGGGCCAATTTAACATCATAGCCCGCAACGAAATGATTGCTCCGTACGAAATCGAGGCCTTTGTTTGTCTGGAGCAACGCGCCGTTGACATCTTCATTCAAAAAAAGGATGGGAAGGGGCAATTGTTGTCGGTGCAGGCCGTACCCCAGGTTTATTTTGTGGTTTGGGGCGAGTTGGTACCCGATGGCGGCCCTGGGTTCCAAGGCAAACTGTTCGTTGAGGTCGCTGTATTGTGCGTGGAGCCCGGCACTCAGGGTAAGGGCCTCCGTAAGTCTGAACTGGCCCTGTACATAGGGTTGGAAAAGCACCAGGTTTTCATCAATGTCGCGGAACGTAAAAAAGTCCGGGTCTCCATCACCATCGGTATCCCCCTGTTCGGTCCGGTCGCGAAGCAGGCTCTGCACCTGAAAATTTTCCAACAGCGCCCCTGCCCTTAAGGTACTTTTATTGCTCAATTTTGAGTTGAAAAGTGTGGAGAAGGTAAGACGGGTTTCCGATTCATCGGCTCTTGTGTAGGCAATGATCCGTTCTTGTGGGGCACCCTTACCGATAAACCGATCGACCATAAACTCATTTCCGGAAAAAGATCCGGAGACCAAGGTCCTCAAAAACGAACGGTCCCCTATGCCGATACGGTGCTTTAGGCCCGCTACACCAAAGCGGGATTTGACAAACGTATTTTCGTCCTCGGCAGCAAAAAGGTCATCGGGATCGATATCATCTCCCAAAAAGTCAATATCGGAATTGCCCAAAATGCCAAAGACCGAAAAAGTCCCGAATCTACCGTTTCCAAAATTCACATTGAACGAAACATCGCTGTAATCGGGGGTTGCGGATGTCCCTCCCGCGCCTATACCCAAAATACTTACCAGGGAGTAGCGCCCCGCGACAAGGAACGACCCGTTATTTTTTCCGAGCGGTCCTTCGGCCATGGCTTCCACGCCGGTAAAAATTCCCGTTTGCAATGTAAATTCATAGGCATCGGTATTTCCATTGCGAAATCCCAGGTCAAAGACCCCGCCAATCGCATTTCCGTATTCGGCGGGAAAGGCAGAGGTAAGAAAATCGGAATTCCTCAACATATTGGGATTTAGAGCAGAAACAGGCCCTCCAGTGGTTCCGGCAGTCCCAAAGTGGTTGGGACTTGGAATGGGAATGCCTTCCAACCGCCATAAAAGTCCGGTGGGAGAATTACCACGAACGACGATATCGTTTCTGCTGTCGTCCGGGGCGGACACTCCGGCAAAATTGGCGGCTAGGCGGCCCACGTCGCTGCGTCCCCCCGAGAACCGGGTGACCTCTTCCAACCCGAATTGTCGGGCAGAGACCGTTGCCAGTTTGTTCAAGGGAATATCTTTGTTGGTATCGGAGGTCAGTACTACTTCGTCCAACTGATCGAAGGCCTCAACAAGCGAAGTGTTCAGAAATACGTCTTTTCCCGAAGTGACCTCGATATTGGGAATGGTCGAGGATTCAAAGCCGATATAGCTTACGCGAACTACTTGTCGGCCGACCGGTACCTCCCGGAGCACAAACCTTCCGTTTCGATCGGTGACCGCCCCAATCGCATTGGAGGGGGTCAGGAGTTCAATGGTGGCGCCCTCCAAAGGACTTTCGGATTGTTTGTCCAATACAATACCTTTAATGGTACCGGTTTGTGCGCTTAAGGTCGAAACAACTAGGAGCAGCACAAAGGAAATCGATTTTTTCATGACTTTCGTTTTTGGATTTTACCCAAAAGTGCTGGAGTTTCCACTGGGGCGAAAATAAAATCGGTCCAAATGGCAATTGCCGCCTTAAGCTGTCGGAATGGATGTTGAAAGGCGCTTTGGCCGTTCTCGGCACTCTTTCGCAGATCAGGCTGCTTATATGACGGCCCAAGGGCAATTTTGACAATTCGACACTTTTGTGGGGCCCGCTTGTTGCGTTCTTTCCTATCTTTAAATGAAAAATCTGGAATCGAACATGTTCAAAAGAAAGGCACTCAAGAAATTTGGCTTTCGTTTGTTGATCGTCAATTTGGTTTTCTTCCTGGTGAAGTTCACGGTAGATCACGGGGATGAGGAAGCCGATCTTTTGGTGGGTGGAGCCCTGTTCTACTACTGTTCCGCATTCTTTTTGATCCTGTTTTCGTGGGAAATCAATGATTGGCTGATCAAAAGGCAGCTGGGCTCAAAAGGGGGGCTGGACATTCCGGGAAGTGTTAAAATTATGGGATGGTCCATGGCCTTTATCGTCCCTATGTCGGCATTGATCTACTATTTGGGTATTTTTGAGTTTGGCCATATTTGCAAGATAGATGCAGAAAATCCGGCCTTGCGCTTTCGAATAGATTTTTTTAGGGCATTGCTCCTGGGCTTTACCATTATCTTTTTCAACCTTTTCTATCATTCGGTTAAACAGAAAAACGATTTGGAACGGCGAATGGGGGAACTTCAAAGGGAAGCGATGACCTCAAAATACAAATCGCTCCGGAGTCAGATCAGCCCGCATTTTTTGTTCAACAGCCTCAACACGCTTACCTCCCTGATGTACGAAGATCGCGACCTGGCCTCTGATTTCGTGACTCGGTTGGCGGCCAGTTACCGCTACATTCTGGACAATAAGGAAGAAGATGTGGTGAGCCTTGAAAAGGAATTGAATTTTTTGGATTCCTTTATCTTCATGATGAACGTACGTCATGAGGGCTCTATACGTATACGTACGAAAATCGGGGTGGATCCACAAGACTATTTGATTCCGACACTTTCTTTGCAGATGTTGGTGGAAAATGCGTTGAAGCACAATTATTTTTCAAGGGAAAAACCGCTGGTCATCGATGTGCACACGGTCGGGAAAATAGCCTTGGTTGTCGAAAACACCTTACGGCCCAGGGAGCCTGAGGGGGAGTCTACCAAATTGGGAATCCGGAATATTCAAAAAAGATATTCTTTCTATACCAAGCAGGAGGTTACCGTCGAAAGGGAAAAAGGTCTTTTTAAAGTAACCATGCCGCTCTTGGGGAAAACAATGGTTGAGGCCCCCATATTGTCGGCATCTTAAGTTGAACTACAATAAACCCGAAAAATTTGAAAGCTGTTATCGTCGAAGATGAAGGTATCGCGTCCAGGCGCCTGGCACAACTGATAGGAGAATTGGCGCCCGAAATAGAGATTGTCGGGCAGCTCACCTCCGTAGAGAGCGGGTTGCGGTGGTTTGGGGAACATCCTTTGCCGGAGCTTATTTTTTTGGACATCCAATTGAACGACGGCTATGGTTTTGATATTCTGGATCAATTGGAAGTACATCCGCCGGTCATCTTTACCACCGCTTACAACGAATATGCGATCCGTGGGTTTAAGTACAATGGACTCGACTATCTTTTGAAACCCATTGACAAAAACGATTTAAAGGGCGCTTTGGACAAGTACAGAAAATCAAATAACCGAGCTCCGGAAATATGGGAAGGAGATCGGTTGGAGGAAATCAGAAAGTTGTTCAATAAAGAATACAAACACCGATTTATGGTCAAGGTAGGCAATCAGTTCAAATCGTTCAACGTGGAGGACATTGCTTATTTTAAATCGGACGGGGGATTGATTTTTTTGTATGCCCATAGTGGAAAGTCCTTTCCGGTGGAGTACACGGTGGATCAGTTGGAGGATATTTTGGATCCGGTACAGTTTTTTAGGATCAACAGGAAATTTATGGTGTCGGTAAGGGCAGTGGAGGAAATACATACCTATTTCAACAGTCGACTGCTGCTCAGGTTAATACCAAGAGGGGAAGAACAGGTCATCGTATCCAGGGAGCGCACCTCCAATTTTAAAAGGTGGTTGGATCTGTAGCGTTATGGAATAAAAAACCCTCACATCGCTGCAAGGGTCTCGGGTTCAATATAAAACCTCCAATATCAATACCTATAGTACTCGGGTTTGAATGGTCCCTCAACGGTCACCCCGATGTACTCGGCCTGGTACTCTTTCAAATCGGTCAATTCCGCACCCAATCGGGATAAGTGCAATTTGGCCACTTTTTCGTCCAGATGTTTGGGCAGCATGTATACCTTGTTTTCGTATTTATCACTGTTTTTCCAAAGTTCGATCTGTGCCAATGTCTGGTTGGTGAACGAGTTGCTCATCACAAAACTGGGATGCCCCGTGGCACAGCCCAGGTTCACCAAACGGCCTTCGGCCAAAACAATGATATCTTTTCCATCCACGGTGTACTTGTCCACCTGTGGCTTTATCTCGTCTTTGGTATGGCCATAATTGTTGTTCAACCAGGCCATATCGATTTCGTTGTCAAAGTGCCCAATGTTGCACACGATCACCTTGTCCTTCATTGCCTTGAAGTGTTCGGGACGTATGATATCCTTGTTGCCAGTAGTGGTGATGATGATATCGGCATTGGCGACCACAGTTTCCAATTTACGTACCTCAAAACCTTCCATACAGGCCTGTAGGGCACAAATAGGATCGATTTCGGTCACGGTAACTATGGCTCCCGCTCCGCTGAATGAAGCCGCAGTGCCCTTGCCTACATCGCCATATCCGGCCACGACCACCCGTTTTCCTGCCAACATGGTATCCGTGGCTCGGCGAATGGCATCGACTGCGCTTTCGCGGCACCCGTATTTATTGTCAAATTTGGATTTGGTAACAGAGTCGTTCACGTTGATGGCGGGCATGGGAAGAGTGCCATTTTTAACACGCTCGTACAAACGGTGCACCCCGGTGGTGGTCTCTTCTGAAAGCCCCTTGATGGACCCGGTAAGCTCGGGATACCTATCCAACACCATATTGGTCAGATCGCCCCCATCGTCCAAGATCATGTTCAACGGTTGGCGATCCTCCCCGAAAAATAGGGTCTGTTCTATACACCAGTCGAATTCCTCTTCGTTCATACCTTTCCAGGCGTATACAGGGACTCCCGCTGCTGCAATGGCCGCCGCCGCGTGGTCCTGGGTCGAGAAAATATTGCAGGAACTCCAGGTAACATCCGCTCCAAGGGCGACCAATGTTTCGATAAGTACCGCTGTTTGGATGGTCATGTGAAGGCATCCGGCAATTCGAGCTCCCTGTAGTGGCTTGTCATTGCCATATTCTTCGCGCAATGCCATCAATCCGGGCATTTCGGCCTCGGCCAGTTCGATTTCTTTTCTTCCCCAATCGGACAAGGAGATGTCTTTCACTTTATAGGGTACATAAGGAACGGTTTTGGTGCTCATATCTATTTTATTTTTTACTTTCGTTATAGGGTGGTCCTATCCCACTTTTTTGCAAGTGCAAAGGTACAAATTACATACGAAATGGAATGCCTCTTTACAAAACAATAACGGTAAGTGCATCGGTCAAGGTGCATATTTGGAGAATCGAGGAGGTAGAAGAAGTACTGTCCAAGGGAGTCGTCCTTACCGATCACTGCCAAAACCGGATGGATGGAATGAAATCGGAGCTGCACAGAAGGGGTTTTTTGAGCATTCGACACCTAATGGCCGAGGCGGGGTATGTTGACCAGGATTTGTACTATGACGATTTTGGCAAACCCCACCTCAAGGATGGAAAGCATATTTCCATCACCCATTCCAATCATTTTACCGGGATCATTGTGGGCGATGGCCAAGAGGTCGGGATCGATATTGAAATGCAGCGTGACAAGATTTTGCGTATCGCCCATAAATTCACCCCTATAGAAGAGTATCGCACCATTGCGAATACCGAAGCGCTGATCCGCAAGTTGACAGTGGTCTGGGGATGCAAGGAATCGCTCTATAAAATCTATGCCCAACCGGGCCTCAGCTTTTTGCACCATATCAACATTGACGATTTTTCACTTTCCGATGGCAAGACCACCGGGGAGGTCTTCTATAAGGGCAAAATTTCCCGTTATACCATCGATTTTTTGGAATTTGAAGGATTTACCTGCGTTTATGCCATTAGAAGTTAATACGTTTGCTTTGGTACCTTTGTGCCATTTTCACCGAACACGGACCCCTTGAACAGATAAAACAATGAACATCTCGGTAGAACTCACCTTCTCTCCCCTTCAAGACGATTTTGAGGAACACATTATCAACTTTATCAAAAAATTACGGGCCTCGGGGCTCACTGTTTTGGAAAACCCTTTGAGCACCCAAGTGTACGGAGATTATAATACCGTCATGGAGGTATTGAGAATGGAAATGGAAACAGCTTTTAAATTGATGGATAGGGGACTGATGTACCTAAAAATCGTAAAATCGGACCGAAGCGGATATGAACCACATTTTTGACTGGATTTTTTCACAATATCAGGATACCCCGACCCATATTGTTGTCCTGGAACTGATAAGCGTATTCTTTGCCCTGCTAAGTGTAATTTACTCCAAGCGTGAGAATATCCTGGTTTTTCCGACAGGGCTCATCGGAACCGGGATAGCGGTCTATATTTTGCTCGTATATGGTCTTTTGGGAGATATGCTGATCAATGCATACTACTTTGTTATGAGCATTATCGGCTGGTATACATGGACAAGAAAGGTCGATGAGACCCACTATATCCCCATAACATTGACAACCGCAAAAGAGAAAAGATGGTCCGCGCTTTTGTTTCTGGGCACCGTTGTTTTTGTAGCCTTGGTGTACTCCCTTACCGATAGGTTCAACACCTGGACAGCGTATACCGATATTCTCACAACTGCGATCTTTTTCGTTGGAATGTGGCTCATGGCAAAGAAGAAGTTGGAGAATTGGGTATATTGGATCATAGGGGATATCATTACCGTACCCCTCTATTTGTACAAAGGCCTTATCTTTAGCGCCGTACTGTATTTTGTGTTGACCATAATTGCCCTATACGGATATTCCGCATGGAAGAAAAGCTTAAACAAGAGCCCGCAGACATTGTTAAAATAGTATTGTTCGGCCCGGAATCAACAGGGAAGACCACCTTGTCCGAACAGTTGGCCCGACATTACCGCACCGTTTGGGTACCGGAATATGCCAGGGAGTACCTTCAGGAGAAGTGGAACAATGAACGTAAAACCTGTGAACCAAAGGATCTATTGCCCATCGCCGAAGGTCAGATGCGATTGGAAAACAAGCTTTCCAAAAAAGCGACCGACCTGCTGATCTGCGATACCGACCTGCTCGAGACCAAAGTGTATTCCGAGGCCTATTATGTCGGCCATTGCGATTCGATTTTGGAAAAATACGCCTTGCAAAACGAGTACGAACTGTATTTGTTGACCTATATCGACGTGCCCTGGATAGGTGATGACCTTCGGGACAAACCGCACGAGCGGGAACGGATGTTCCAATATTTCAGGGCAACTCTCGAGAAATATCATCGTAATTTTGTTATTTTAAAGGGAGATAAGAAAAAGCGCTTGGCGACTGCGGTCGGCCATATTGATGCGCTGCTAAAATTAAAAGGTACCTAGACATGTTATTTTCAGAAAAGGACGTACGGCAACTTTCGGTAAAGGGAATCTCCAAGGAAAGGGTAGAAGACCAGATCGAGACCTTTCGGGAGGGGATTCCGTTTGTCCACTTGGACAAAGCAGCGGTTGTCGATGATGGACTATTGCGGTTTTCCGAAATGGAGAAGGAGGGATTGATCCAAAAGTTCGAACAGCGGCAGTCCAAATTGGCGTTGCTCAAGTTTACCCCGGCCTCCGGCGCGGCATCCAGGATGTTCAAGGGACTGTTCAATTTTTTGGAGACCTTCGACCCGCACAATGAACGTTTTGATGCGTATTTGGACCGTACGGAAAACAATGCGGTACGGGCTTTTTTCGAGGAATGGCACAACCTACCGTTTTATGAAATCGTGCAAACAAGAATCGCCGGAAAAACCGCCTCTCCAGATATCGAAAAATACCTTTTTGTACAGGAAATGCTTTCTGAAAAGGGTCTCGACTACGGCTTTTACCCGAAAGGACTATTGCCTTTTCATCGATACAGCGATCATGTGGCCACGGCTTTTGAAGAGCACTTGAAGGAAGCATCCCTATACGCGGAGACAGGGGGTGTCGCGAAGTTGCACTTTACGATTTCACCCCAGCACGATACGATGTTCAGGGACGAATTTTCAATAGCCGGAAACTGGGTATCGACTGAAACGGGAACTACTTTCGAGGTAGATTATTCCTTTCAGAAACCATCGACCGATACCATTGCCGTTGATTTGGACAACCGTCCGTTTAGGAATGCCGATGGCTCCTTACTTTTTAGGCCAGGCGGCCACGGGGCGTTGATAGCCAACCTGAACGAGCAGGAGGCCGACATCGTTTTTATAAAGAACATTGATAATGTGGTCACTTCCAGATCCGTTGAAACCGTGGCCAACAGTAAAAAAGTGTTGGCCGGGCTCCTATTGCAGGTACAGGATCGGGTTTTCGATTTTGCCGGGCAATTGGAGCGAAGCGATATCAGTGTAGAACGCTTGGAAGAGATCAGGACGTTTTTGGAAAAGGAGCTCAACGTGCGGTTTTCGGATAGCTTTCAGAGCTTTAGTCTATCACAGCAGGTTCGGGTACTCCAAGATAAAATAAACCGTCCCATCCGAGTCTGCGGGATGGTGAAAAATGAGGGGGAGCCGGGCGGAGGCCCCTTTTGGGTCACGGACACCAATGATCGCATCTCCCTACAGATAGTGGAATCCGCCCAAATAGATATGGATAACGAAAAGCAAGTTGCCATCTTAAGGGCGTCTACCCATTTCAACCCGGTGGACCTGGTCTGCGGGATTCGGAACCACAAAGGCGAAAAATACGATTTGCTCCAGTATTTGGATGCCAAATTGGGGTTCATTTCATCAAAGACCAAAGAGGGTAGGGAACTAAAGGCCCTGGAACTTCCAGGATTGTGGAATGGGGCCATGGCTTTTTGGAACACATTGTTCGTTGAGGTGCCCGTGGGCACATTCAATCCGGTAAAAACGGTTAACGATCTGCTTAGACCTTCCCACCAGGCCCAGCGGGGCGGGCCTGTGTAAAAATTACACAGATTTTTATGGATTACACACCATTATACAGACGGTATAGTGGCTTGACGTATTTTATATACCTGTAAATCAGATCGTTGCATTTTGTTTGCGCAAAATTTGTGCTTGGCACCATTTTCCTATTGGTTCGGGTGATTATCAAAACAAATAGTAAATTTTAAACACACACAAAATGAAAAAAGTATTTTTAGTAGCAGCTTTGTCCTTGGGAACAATGACTGCATTCGCACAAGAAGAAGCAACAGAAGCCGCAGCCACTGCAACGGAAGCCGCAGCCACTGCAACGGAAGCCGTGGCAACTGAGGTAGTAGAGGCCCAAGATGGTTTTGCCGAAGTAGCTGTTGAGGAACTTCCAGCCGCCATTGCCGAAGCCTTGGCCACAGATCATCCCGGAGCTACTATCTCCAAAGCATACGTTAACGAAGCTGCCCAGTACAAATTGGAAGTAGCAAAAGAAGACGGTACCGCTGTGGAACTATATGCTGACGCCGAGGGGAACTGGATTGAAATGTAATCGGAACCCGATCTTATTATTGAGTTATATATAGTTAGTTTGAACCAAAAATTCCCAGCAGATCCCTGCTGGGAATTTTTGTATTTTGGATCTTCCACCACCCTTTCCCTAAATACGGTCCTGCCCTCCCTTCCTGTATTTTTGGCCTTCCAAAATTTCGTATCCGGCCCCACCAGTGACCTATGGCTTGAAAAACCGTGTATGTTTTATACGATTTCACAAAGGAGTACACACAATTACACAGTCTTTCGAACCAAAAGGGAACACATATAATTGATAATCAACAAATTATATATTTTCCTCTTTTTGGTATCATATTTTCTATGTTTTAAGGGAATTAATACTAAAATCGAGAATCATGAAGAAATTATTTTTTGTATTGGTGTTGTCCCTAGGAAGTTTGACGGCCTTCGCCCAAGATGCCGAAGCCGCGGCCGAAGTGACAACTGAAGCTGTTGCCGCCCAGGACGATTTTTCTGAAATCGCCACTAGCGAATTGCCCGAAGCCGTGACCGCCGCTGTCGCCAAGAACTACCCCACGGCCACTATCGACAAAGCATACACCAATGAAGCGAAGCAGTACAAATTGGAAGTATCCTTGGAAGACGGTACTTCTGGTACGCTATACGCTGACGAGAACGGAAACTGGATTGAAATGTAATAACTTGAGTTATTTGTTTTGTATCAAGTTGGTTTGGTCGGAAAGGGGTCGTATTTCATACGGCCCCTTTCTATTTTGATCGGGTGTAGTTTCCGGATACGACCGAGGAAAACCGGCAACAGAATGTCCGGCCAGGGCACACGGCCCTCTGCCAATGGACCCTTTCCCCAGCTCCGGACCTCTTTCCACTTATTTTCACTTCCCCTACCCTTTTCAATACCGCAAGAAATACGACTTCTTTTAAGATAATTTTGGGCAGCAATCGGCCATCAAGTGCTATTTTTACGTACATAGGTAACATAAGCGTGATAATATGCCAAACATCTTGATTATTGAGGACGATGCAGCATTCTGCAAGATGCTGCAGAGGTTCTTGACCAAACATCATTATCAAGTACAGACAAGTTTTACGGCACCTGATGCAAAAGCGAAATTTTCGGAGACCAGTTTCGATGTGGTCCTGACCGATCTCAGGCTGCCGGATTACGATGGGATACAACTGCTTACCGACATCAAGAAAGTGAGCCCAAAAACGCAGGTCATCTTAATGACCGGATATGCGGAAGTGGGTTCCGCAGTGAAGGCGATGAAGAAAGGTGCCTATGACTATATTTCAAAACCCTTTACGCCCGACGAGATCGTCATGGTCATCGACAATGCGCTCAAGGCAATGTCCGCACAGGACGACCGTCCTGTGGAAACCAGAGTCCCTACCGAAAAAAACACCCCGATATCGACATCCGGGAGCATCATTGTGGGTACTAGCGATGCCTCCAGAAATTTGGAGGAATATATCAACCTAGTGGCCCCTACCGACATGTCGGTCCTGATAACAGGGGAGAGCGGCACTGGGAAAGAAGTCACGGCAAGGGCCATTCACGATAGGAGCAAACGAAAGGATTTTAACTTTATCGCGGTAGATTGTGGGGCCATTCCAAGAGAGCTCGCCACCAGTGAGTTTTTCGGACATATCAAAGGCAGTTTTACGGGAGCGGTAGAGGATAAGATCGGAAACTTTGAGGCGGCCAATGGGGGCACCCTCTTCTTGGATGAGGTGGGAAACCTATCCTATGAAAATCAGATTCAATTGTTGAGGGCCCTTCAGGAACGGAAGATCAAGCGTGTGGGAAGCACCAAGGAGATTAAGGTAAATGTCCGAATCATTACAGCGACCAATGAGGACCTTGGCGAGGCTGTGGAAAAGGGCACCTTTAGAGAAGACCTCTTTCACAGGTTGAACGAGTTCTCGGTGCAATTGCCTTCCTTGGAGGACCGCTTTGAAGACCTTGTGCTTTTTGCGGAACATTTTTTGGAAAAGGCCAATAGAAGTTTGGATCGGAACGTTGATCGATTTTCAAATGAAGTATGGGTTGCCTTCAAACAGTACCATTGGCCCGGAAACCTAAGGGAGCTCCAAAATGTGATCAAGCGGTCCGTACTGCTTACCGCAGGGGATGAAGTGGCATTGGGGGCACTTCCGAAGGAAGTACGGAAGCCATCCGGAAAAAAAACCGTAGCTACCCATTTTTCTAAATCTGAATTTGAAAAAGACCGAATCATTAAAGCTTTGAAACGGACCAACTTCAACAAATCCGAGGCCGCTAAGCTCTTGCAGGTGACCCGAAAAACATTGTACAACAGGATCAACCACTATAAGTTGGACTTGTAGTCGATCGCCCTTCCAATGCCGCAATCAATATGGCAACGTTCCGTTTTAAGGTTGTCAGGCCCTTATCCATGGCAGGGGCGTCCATATTGTCGGTGTTTGCCAGTTCCAAGTTTTCAAGGGTGGGTACGCAACTGCCCACTTTAAGTTGTCGGAACATCGGCAACATACGGTGCGCCACATGGTTTACCTGGACATAATCCCTGGCCCCTATCTTTTTCTCCAATAGTTGCAGGTTGTTGGCGGTATCGCTTATGAAGGTATCCAGTATCTCTTGCACGGCCTCCTCATTGCTTCCCAAAAAGGAATGGATAATCTCCAAATCGTAAACTTTGAGTGTGCTTGCCCCTATTTCTGCGTCCGGGGCCTTGCTGGCAACCGGCTGTGTCTCCAATCCCAATGACCCAAGGATTCCGATCAGATCCTGCTTTGAAAAGGGTTTTTGGAGCACTTCCGCAAAGCCCGATGATGTATAGGTCTTCGACTCTAGGTCCCTTCGGCCCGTCATCGCAACGATTGGCTGGCCCTTGTAATGTTCGTATGCTCCCTCCTGTAATTTTTGCAATACCTCGAAGCCCGTGATCCGCGGCATTTGAATATCGGTGAGTACAAGGTCGTAAGCCAGGGGAGAATCCTTTTCGATCTGATGGAAGTCCGAAAAGATATGTGCGGTGATACCCATGCTTGCAGTGAGCTCCTTGAGCATTTTGAGGAGTGAGGTGTCGTCGTCTATCATGAGCATGCCCAATTTTGATGCCATATATGGGGCCTTCGATTTCTTTGACATTACCTCCTTGGAAACTTCCAGGGGAAGCTCCAAACTAAAGGTACTTCCCACTCCGACTTCGCTCTTTAGGCCCAAATTGCCCTGGAGCAGTTCGGTCAGTTTTTTGGAAATCGTTAGCCCTAGGCCATAACCCCCGAATTTTTTCTCGGTCTTGTGGTCCGCCTGTGCAAACTCCTTAAAAATCAATTTTTGCTTGTCCTTGGGAATGCCGATACCCGAGTCGGCCACATCGATATGGGCCGTTATCGATTTCCCCTTTTCGACGGCCTTTGCGGATATTCTTATGGATCCCTGCTCGGTAAATTTAAAGGCATTTCCAATAAGATTGGTCAATATTTGTCGAATGCGGAAAGGATCCCCCAAAACGGTACATTGTAAGCGGGAATCGATTTCCAAATGCAGTTCTATGCACTTATGGCTATGGATGGCCTGTAGGTTTTCCGCTGTCTCCCGGATAAGATGTTCGGGGACAAAGGGCACTTTTTCGATATTCAATTTGCCCGCTTCCAATTTTGAAAAGTCCAGCAGGTCGTTGACCAGATTACCCACATACTCCGAGGCCGATCTTACATTTTTGAGATACTGTTGCTGTTTTCCGCTTAGGGGTGTACCTTCCATCAGTTCGGTATATCCGGTGATGGTGTTCAAGGGAGTGCGAAGGTCATGGCTTACGGTCGAGATCAGCTGCTCCCTGCTTTGCAGCACCGATTCGGAAAACTTCTTCTCCTTCTCGAGCTTTTGCCGATAGGTCTGTATACGCCAGAAATCGCGATTGATCAAAACGGTAAAAAGGGCGACCACCAAGAACCCCAGTAAGGCGGCGGTCCCTGCCAATCGCATGCTTCGCCTCATGGCAGCTTGTCTTTTAAGGCTTTGGTTATAGGAGTTTAGGATCACTTCCTGTTCAAATTCCGAAATAATGAAGCGTAGTTGTTGGGAAAGCTCTAGGTCGTTTTTGTTGATTTCCTTTTCTTTCTGTGCCAGAAAACGCTGGGTTTTGGCATCATTTTTCTTGACTTCCACTAACAGGACCTTGGATGCGTTCAAGATGGAATCTATCTTCTTGGAATCGGGAAGGTCCGAACTGTCGGTTGGAATGTTCTCGTTGAGATAGGCGACCCAGTCTTCCAACACCTTCCGTTCGTACGGGCTCAGTTTCTCGGGATTGGGGTTGAGGTTGTACACGGTCAACTTTCCGAAGGAGGATTCCATTTTCCGAAACTCCTTCAACGCATTGTCGATAGCACTGTTCGCCTCGTTTTTTACCTTTAGCGTATGCAGTTCGTTGCTGTTCGCCAATTTTTGCCGAAGCAACAATTGCACACTGTCGAGTAAGCCTCTCTGATACGCGGTGGAGGACAACTGCTTCAACGTATCGATTTCCAGGAAAATAGTGTCGATTTTGGCCGAATAGGCATTGAAATTTTCCTTGGATTTGTTCTGAAGGGCCAATTTTGATAGACTTTCCGCTTCGTACAGTTCCGTGACGAGAGACCCTGTCTTTAAAAGCTTCATGTCGGTTTCCTCCGCGACATCATCGTTGATGAGCACCTGAATTTCCGAATAGATGAAATACCCGGCAACCAACGCGAGCACCGCCAGCACCAAATAGCTGAAAATGATCTTTAAGGTGAATTTGTTCTTGGATTCGTTCTTCATGGCCAATGGTCAAAGCAAAAGGGTACCATAGATACGTATACCGGACAGATTTTGTCTATAAACCTAAATATTTATCAAGATTTTCTATGAAAAATAAACCTGCAGGATTACCTTTGCCGCATCTCAAAGGGGTGCTGTATCCCGAACTACGACCAGGCAGGTACTGGTACAGGTTTTGGAGAAAGCTGAGATTATACCCAATGAACCTGGGCGGGTAATGCCGCCAAGGGAAGGCGCGAGCCACTATTTGGAATTTCGTGGGTCCTTGACTGGACCAAAAATCAATGTTTAATTTAGAATAATAGCCCCTTTTATTCGTCACTAAATTTTAGTACGAATGAAACCTATTTTCACAACCTTGGCCCTTTTTGGGCTGACCATGGGCCTTTCCGCCCAAGATGCAACACCCATCGATTCCCTGCAGGGGAAAAAAGTAGTTTTGGACGAGGTCTTTGTCTCGGCCGTTCGCGTCAACAAGGGGACGCCCATTACCTTTTCCAACTTTAAAAAAGAGGAATTCGCTTCCCGAAATCTGGGACAGGACATTCCCGTTCTTATGAACTTTTTACCTTCGGTGGTGACCACTTCGGATGCAGGGGCCGGTGTGGGCTACACGGGCATACGGGTTCGGGGAAGCGATGCTACCCGCGTGAACGTCACTATCAATGGTGTTCCTTACAACGATGCCGAATCGCACGGCACTTTTTGGGTGAACATGCCCGATTTTGCCTCTTCGACCGAAAGTTTACAGTTGCAGCGGGGAGTGGGGACCTCTACCAACGGCGCCGGCGCATTCGGTGCCAGTCTGAACCTGTTGACCGATGCCATTTCAGAGGAAGCTTATGGACAGATTTCCTCCTCGGTGGGCAGCTTCAACACCTTGCGCAACAACCTAAAGTTCAGTACGGGACTGTTGAGGGGGCAAGTGGAGGTCTCGGGCCGCTTGTCCAGAATTACATCCGACGGCTATGTCGATAGGGCCTCCTCGGAACTGGACTCCTATTTTCTCCAAGGAGCGTATAAACAGGACAATACCCTGTTAAAAGTCCTCTTGTTTGGAGGCCATGAGATTACCTACCAGGCATGGAACGGTATTACCGCGGAGCAACTGGCCTCGAACAGGACGTATAACCCCTCGGGCATGTATACCGACGACGACGGTCTTGTCCGCTTCCATGACAAGGAAGAGGACAACTACAAGCAAGATCATGCCCAACTGCTTTGGAATGAAAAATGGTCCGGTTCATGGAGCACGAACATCGCGCTGCACTATACCAGGGGCAGGGGTTATTTTGAGCAGTTCAAGGAAGATGATGATTTTGCCACCTATGGTCTTGAACCCTTCACAGTCGACGGTAACGAGGTAAATACCACGGATTTGATTCGGCGGCGTTGGCTCGACAATGATTTTTATGGGACGGTGTTTTCGGCGAACTATGCTGCCGATCGGTGGGACCTGATCCTGGGAGGGGGATACAACCAATATGAAGGGGCACATTTCGGAGAGGTCATATGGGCCCGTCTTGCACCGACCAATAGCACCAGGGACCGCTATTACGACGAGGACTCCAAAAAGACCGATCTGAACCTGTATGCCAAGGCCCACTACAAACTCCATAGGAAATGGAGGCTCTATGGCGACCTGCAATATCGTACCGTAGGTTATAGGGCGGATGGAAATGACACCGGACTGGTAGACGATACCTTTAATTTTTTCAATCCGAAGGCAGGGGCGACCTTTGATTTGAACCCCAATAACAATTTGTATTTGAGCTACGCCATCGCCAATCGGGAACCCAACCGGAACGATTATGAAAATGGCAGCCCCAGACCGGAACGACTGCAGGACGTGGAACTGGGATGGCGCTACGTTTCCCCCAGTGTACAACTAAATACCAATGCCTATTACATGGGCTACAAAGACCAATTGGTGCTTACCGGGGAACTGAACGACGTAGGGGCCCCTTTACGGGCCAATGTGGGAGACAGTTACCGCCTGGGCCTTGAGATCGATGCCCAGATCAAATTCGGCGACAAGTTCCAATGGAGGTCCAACCTAGCCTTGAGCACTAACAAAAATCGCGACTTCTTTTTTCAGCGCAATGGAACCTTAGAGCGATTGGGCAATACGAACATCGCGTATTCCCCGGGTATTGTGGCAGGCAATCAGATAACCTATTTCCCCGTGGAAGCGCTACAGTTGTCCTTCCTGTCCAAATATGTGGGCAAACAGTATATGGGCAATATCGATTCGGAGGTTTCGGTCCTGAAAGCCTATTCCCAATCGGATTTCAATATACAGTATGTCCTTGAGATCGGCACCTTCATGGAGCGCATCACCTTCTCGGGAATGATCAACAATATCTTTGATCAGGACATTGTTTCCAACGGCTATTTCTTTACGTTCGATGATTTTTCGGACACCGGTGTGATCACCACGGTGGAGGGGGCCGGGTATTATCCGCAAGCGGGAACCAACTTTTTATTGGGGGCGACCGTACGGTTTTAAATGGCTATCTTTATTTTCTAACGCTAAGAATGTAAAGCTTCGACCAAAAATGGATAGAGCACAAAAACCCATTCGCTGGGGCATTATAGGCTGTGGCGATGTTACGGAAGTAAAAAGTGGGCCCGCATACCAACAAACCAAGGGTTTTGAACTGATTGCGGTGATGCGCCGCAATGCGGAAAAGGCGGCAGATTATGCCAAACGGCACGGGGTGGCCAAGTTTTACTCCAATGCCGATGATCTGATCTCCGACCCGGAGGTGGATGCTGTCTATATTGCCACACCTCCCGATTCCCATAGGGCCTATGGAATACAGGTGGCCCAAGCGGGAAAGCCCTGTTGCATAGAAAAGCCGATGGCACCGACCTATGCGGATAGCCTCGCCATACAACAGGCTTTTGTGGAAAAGGGAATACCCTTGTTTATTGCTTACTACAGGCGATCACTGCCCCGCTTTGAGCGGATAAAACAATGGTTGGACGAGGGAAAGATCGGTGCGGTTCGGCATGTCCATTGGCAGTTGGCCAAACCCCCTTCCGAAATCGATTTGAAAGGGGGATCTAACTGGAGAACAGAGGCAAAGACCGCCCCGGGAGGCTATTTTGACGACCTCGCCAGCCATGGCCTTGATTTGTTCGCACATCTGTTCGGCGATTTTACCGAGGTAAAGGGTATTGCCCATAACCAGTTGGGACTGTACAGTGCCAAAGATGCCGTGGCCGCCTGTTGGACACACCAAAATGGCGCGACTGGGACTGGAAGCTGGAATTTTGGCTGTGCCGGGCATGAAGATCGGGTCGAGATCACGGGCAGTGGGGGAAAGATCAGCTTTGCCGTTTTCCATGAAGAACCCGTGGTCCTTGAAAATGATAGAGGTGTGGCCTCCATGGAGATACCACACCCCAAGCATATTCAAGAGTTTCATGTTGCCTATATCCGAGATCATCTGATGGGAACCCGGAACCATCCTTCCCAAGGAGGGTCAGGCTTGCATACGAGCTGGGTAATGGACCGGATTTTGGGCGAAATATAGGTTTTACGGGAAGGTCGCGAAATAGACTCAATTCGAAACGCTCACCACGTTTCCACTCAAGGTGGCCCGGTACTCCAACATATCGTAGTACCGGTTTCCGTCATCCGGACGGTTGAATTGCTGACCCGTAAAGACGCTGTACTCATAATCTTCACAGGGGCAAGTGGCCGTTTGCCCGTTCAACAGCATGGTCGAGCAGTCATTCGGGGCATGGTTTGGACAGCTGGCCTCAAAGGCGCGGAACTGGTCGAAACCCGCGTTGATCACGAAGACCCCCCGGGTGCCTACTCCACTGGCATCGATATAGACAGAGCTTCCCGTATTGGTCAACGGGCTGTACAGCGGTAAGCTAAGGTTCAGGTCGAACCGAAAACCGACTTCCTGCAAAAAGGGGTTGCGGGTATCCCGATTGTTGTCGCACGACAGTAGAAATAGCATTAAAATCAAACCCCAAATACGTCCCATACCTGTCTATCAATTTATAAAACCCTGACAAAATTGAGCAAAAATTATGTATATTTGCGTTAAATCCTCTCTAAAAAACGATGCTGTGCATTGTGGAAGCAGGGGATTTTGTTATTAATGAAACCCGGCTGTGAAAATGGGTACTTGCATGCTTGTTTTCGCACCGGTGCCTAGATGGTTCCCAATCGCACAGGGAGCCATACTATCAGATTTTGCATCCCACATCTAGACTTAAAACGTAAGAATTATGGGTAACGTATCATACTATACCGCTGAAGGGTTAAAAAAATTGAGGGACGAGCTGAACCAGCTAAGGGATGTGGAGCGCCCAAAAGCCTCGCAGGCCATTGCCGAGGCCCGGGACAAGGGAGACCTTTCCGAAAATGCCGAATACGACGCCGCTAAGGAGGCGCAAGGTCTATTGGAACTGAAAATATCGAAAATGGAGGAGGTACTGGCCAATGCCAGGCTTATAGACGAGTCCCAGTTGGATACCTCCAAAGTACTTGTACTCTCCACCGTTAAGCTCAAAAACCAGAATAATGGAATGGAGATGTCCTATACCCTTGTTGCCGAAAGCGAGGCCGACCTCAAAGCAGGGAAGATCTCTGTCAGTTCGCCCATAGGAAAGGGCCTATTGGGAAAAGTGGTGGGCGAAATTGCGGAAATCGTGGTTCCCAACGGTACTTTGAAATTTGAGATTTTAGAAATCAACCGAGCCTAGGGCCGGATATTTTTTTATATTTGGTCCGGTCTCCCAAAGGGGGTTTTTAGCACCAACAAATACATTATGCCGACCATTTTCACCAAGATCATCAACGGGGAGATTCCGTGTCACCAAATTGCCGAGGACGAAAACTATTTCGCATTTTTGGACATTAACCCCAATGCGGTGGGCCATACGCTTTGCGTTCCAAAGAAAGAAGTGGACAAAATTACTGACCTGGACAGGGAAACCTATCTCGGCCTGATGGATTTTTCCAGAAAAGTAGGTTTGGCCATTGAAGCATCGATTCCCTGCCTACGGGTGGGAATGACGGTAATTGGCCTGGAAGTGCCGCATGTCCATGTACACTTGATTCCCTTGAACGAAATGAAGGAAGCCACCTTTACGCATAAAGTCGCCCTTTCCCAAGATGAATTTGAAACGGTTGCCAGCAAGATCCGTGCTAAAATTTAAAGCCCCCCTCCAGGAATAGATAAGCACCGGCACCCACCAGTACGATCAAAAAGAGCACCAATCCGTAAAAGAAGCCTGTAAATTTTATCGATGCCTTTTCAGGGGACACCATCTTTTGGTAGTAATCGAAAATGCGTTCAATATCATCGGTCCATTTGGCCGGATAGATACGAGACCCACATTTATGGCACTTGATTTGGTTCGATACCTCACTGGTGGTACGATGAAAAAATCGTCCGTATTTGTGCTTTTGATAGAAGGTTAGCTTCAATTCTTGATTGAAGCATTCCGGGCAGTTGTTCTGAAGGTCCGCTTCTTTTATGACTTCTAATCTTTCCTGTGCCATTTCGTAACAATTGATATGGTTAAACTAATCCCGTCCGTTGACCGAAAGGGACACTTGCATAATGGTACCTTGTTTGCTTGATGAAAGCACCTTTACCTTCCCCTTGTGGTACTCTTCAACAATCCTTTTGACCAGCGACAGGCCCAACCCCCAACCTCTTTTTTTGGAGGTCACCCCCGGATTGAAGATCGTCTGGTAACTGCTCTTTGGAATACCGTGCCCACTGTCGGAAACCAGGATATTTACATAATTGTGGTCCCGCACGATTTCGATGGCGATGTCGCCCTTTCCACGCATGGCGTCTATACCGTTCTTTACCAAATTTTCAATGGTCCATTGGTATAACGAGGGGTTCATCAATACCGTGGCATGGTCGACCTGTGTTTTGAACCCGAAGTGTACTAGTTTGGAGCTTCGTAGTTTCAAGTAATCGAAGGCATTTTTGGTTTCCTCGACGATGTCGTGCGCTTCCAGTTTGGGCAAGGAACCAATTTTGGAAAACCGTTCCGTAATGGTTTCCAGGCGCGAAATGTCTTTCTCGATTTCCTTGGTGATCTCGGGATTGATGCTCTCAGTTTTCAATAGCTCGTTCCAGCCCAAAAGCGAGGAAAGGGGAGTGCCGATCTGATGGGCCGTTTCCTTTGCCATGCCAGCCCAAAGTTTGTTCTGTTCCGATGCCTTGTTCGTCTTGAAGAAAAAGTAGATCACCGTACCAAAGAGCAAGATGATCAACATCAAGGCTAGGGGGTAGTACTTTAGCTTGGTCAATACCTCTGAATTACCATAATAGAGGGTTGCCAGTTCCTCTCCCAGATAATCGATGACAATAGGTTGGTTTTCCTTTTTGAATCTGGAAATGGTCTTTTGGATGTACGCCGCATCCGAGGCCTTTTCCTCCGGAATATTGTGAATTTTGATCGATCCGTCCTTGTCGACCAATATCATCGGTGTCGAGGTATTGTTCTGGAAAATTTTTATGGGGAGGTTTCCGGGATCTGCATCCAAAGGGGCCTGCAACAATTCGGAATGCGCCGTGGCCCATATTTCCATTTTATGGCGCTCCTCTTCCTTGAATTTTTTAAAAAAACTGTTGGTGTTCCACAAGATAAGACTTACGATAACAAAGGATGCTATCAATAAGATGAGTTTGGAAGCCTTGTTCTTAGGATTGAAATTCATCCATCGGGTGTATATTCCAAAGATAGCGCAAATTGCCGAAAAATGCCGTGTGCTGTTCCCCTTAGGATGTTTTAAAAGGATACAAATTGCGTACCTTTATCCTTCGATGACAAAAATGGTTTCCTTACTTCCGGCCGATATGCCCGTCCCTAAATTGCATGGGTACCTTTTGGGGGCTATCGGGCCCCGGCCCATTGCTTTTGCCAGTACCATGGACGAAAACGGCAGGCCCAACCTGTCGCCCTTTAGCTTCTTCAATGTTTTTAGTGCCAATCCCCCCGTATTGCTTTTCTCTCCGGCAAGAAGGGCACGGAACAACACCACCAAGCATACCTTGGACAACGTGCTGCGGACCAGGGAGGTGGTGATCAATATTGTAAATTTTGATATGGTGCAGCAGATGTCGTTGGCAAGCACGGAATATCCCGAAGGGGAAAACGAATTTAAAAAGGCCGGGCTGGGCATGTTGAAATCGGACCTTGTAAGACCCTATAGGGTGGCAGAATCCCCGGTACATTTTGAATGTAGGGTAAGTAAGGTCGAGGCTTTGGGAAAGAAAGGCGGAGCAGGAAACCTGGTTTTCTCCGAAGTGGTGAAAATGCATATCGATCCGGCTGTTTTGGATGAAAACGGTAACGTGGATCAATTCAAGATCGATCAAGTGGCCCGTATGGGGGGCAATTGGTACAGTAGGGCCAATAAGGGCCTTTTTCAAGTGCCCAAACCACTTTCCACCCTGGGAATGGGGGTAGATCGAATTCCGGAACACATCCGGCTCAGTAAAACACTCACAGGGAACGATTTGGGCATGTTGGGGACAGTCGAAGCACCCCCCTCCCCAAGGGAGGTGAATGATTTTGTGGCCTCCGACAAGGAAATACGGACCATTATCCGCAGTGGGGAACGGGAACTATTGGAATTGAAAGCTAAGGAATATTTGAACCGAAACGACGTACTTTCCGCCTGGAAGATATTATTGGCCCCATGAAACGGATACAACTTTTTGAATTTGAAGATTTTAACTGGTTCCCAAACTGGTTGCGCAACTGTATGACCAAGCTGATCGTGGTACTCCACAAAATGATGGGTATCAGCGAGGTACTGGCCGGGTTGATGGCCAAGGCCCTTAAGGGAAAAAAACTGTCACAAATAGTGGATTTGGGCTCCGGATCGGGCGGTGCAATGCCAGAAGTGATGAAAACCTTGCACGAGACCCAAGGGCTGGAACAGGTTTCCCTGATCCTTACGGACCTATACCCAAATCCCGATTGTATCAGAAAATTCAACCAGGACACGAACGACAAGATCAGTTATAGCGAAATAGCCATCGATGCCACCGATATCGCCTCGGCTCCGGAGGGACTCAAAACCATGATCAACAGTTTTCACCATATGCCTCCGGACGCCGCACGAAAAATATTGGAATCCGCTGAAAAAAACCAACAGGCCCTGTTGATCTATGAAATGGCGGAAAATAAAATTCCCTTGTTGGTATGGTGGGTGTTGTTGCCGATTTCATTGATAATACTCATGATCATGGTACTGTTTATGACCCCTTTTGTAAAACCCCTGACCTGGAAGCAAGTTGTCTTTACCTATTTGATTCCCATCATACCCATATGTTATGCCTGGGACGGTCAGGCCTCACTGCCCAGAATGTACTCCCTTAAGGATGTGGACCAACTATTGGAAGGGCTGGGCTCGGAACGGTATAAATGGGAAAAGGGGCATGCCTTAAAAAGGAATGGTAAAAAACTGGGTACTTTTATACTCGGACTTCCTTCGACCTAGTTTGGGCATGGCCCAGCTATTCAATTTGGGGGAAATGTACATGGATTTTGAAGCAGCGGTACCATGGGTCAGCCCTTTCATGATCGGAAGAAGGTAGGGTTTCCGGGCCATCGATTGTTTTGTTTTCGATGAAGCGCTCATCAACTTTTCAACCGCCAATACTACCTTATGAAATTGCTCCACACCCTATGTTTGCTGACATTCTTGGCCACTGTGGATGTTCACTCCCAAAATCGGGAGGCCCACCGACAGGAAAACACAAATTCCTTTATAACCTTGAGCCTTTGGCCCATTGCCGATCCATATGCCCCTAGATTGAGGGTGGGGTATACCGCACACCTAAAGGGGCATTGGAAAGTGGGTTTGGACGCGGGTTACGGCAATGGTGCCCTGTCCTTTATGGCCAATGAGGAATTCCAAAACGAGTACAAACTTTGGGAGGTACGGCCGGAGGTGCACTACATCCTCAACCCTAAAAGCAGCACGATCAAATATCTTTCGGCCGAACTTTTTTACATACATCAGACCAATGTATTTCTGAACGGGGATTACACCACCGATGATGGAAATGACATTGCCTTTGACCAGGCAGACTACCAACGTCAAAAATACGGGATGCACTTTAAGTTCGGCCTTTTCCTGAATATAGGTAAAAACCTTGGCTTTAATTTTTATGGTGGAGTGGGTTTTCGTATCAGGGACAATCAGTACTCCAATACCATAAATCCAAGGGAGACCGATATTTTTAGGGAATGGTTTGCCCAGCCCAACGAATTTGAGGGCAGGGATTTCAACTTCAACCCCGCGCTGGGCATAAAGTTCTATTACAAAATATGAAGGGGATATCTATTTGATAACTTGCCTTGGTTTTGTTAGGTGTATTATGGTAATAAGCTTATTTTTATTGACTTTAAAATTTTAGTAGCCATATAATTCACAGTCATGGAAATAGAAGGAAAGATTAAATTGGTCGGAGAGACCCAAACGTTTGGAAGCAACGGATTTAGAAAGAGGGAAGTGGTCATTACCACCGAAGAGCAGTACCCACAGCATATCATGGTCGAGTTTGTTCAGGACAAAACGGAATTGTTGAACAATTTCAGCATAGGACAGGCCGTAAAAATCAGTATCAACCTTAGGGGCCGTGAATGGACCAACCCCCAGGGCGAGGTAAAGTATTTTAACTCCATTCAAGGATGGCGTATAGAAAGCCTGCAGCCCGAGCAAGGGGCTGGCGAAATACCACCGGCACCTCCAACGGAGGCCTTCGAACCCGCCGATAACCTCAATGAGGAAGACCACGACGATTTGCCATTTTAAAAGGTCTTTTCCAGGCCGCTGTTCCGGCCTGCCCCAACATATTTTTGACCCCGACCCCAGTGTCGGGGTCTTTTTGTCAACTGTGTTCCCGTATGCCTGGTTCCCCTTTTTCCGTATCTTTAAATGAAAAGCTCCCGTTTTGAAAAAAGATACAGGATATCACCCGATGTTCTTCCTTGGTGAATCATTGGAATTCCCACCGGTGGAAAATGCCAATGCCGAAGGACTTTTGGCAGTGGGCGGGGACTTATCGTCGGCCCGATTGCTATTGGCCTACGAAAATGGGATTTTTCCTTGGTTCAACGAGGATTCACTAATTCTTTGGTGGAGTCCCGATCCCAGAATGGTCCTTTTTCCAAAAGACGTGAAAATATCCAAAAGTATGCGCAAAGTGCTAAAAAGCGCCTCCTTTCGTTTGACCAAAAACCATTGTTTTGAAAGGGTGCTAGACCAATGTGCCAACATAAAAAGGGAGGGACAACAGGGCACTTGGATCACAAAGGAGATGAAACATGCCTATGTGGCCCTGCACAAAAAGGGTTTTGCCCAGTCCTATGAAGTATGGGAAGGCGATAATTTGGTTGGCGGATTGTACGGGATCGACCTGGGTCATGTATTTTGTGGGGAGAGCATGTTCAGTACAGCGGACAATGCTTCCAAATTTGCTTTTATCGAGTTGGTCCGGGAACTCGATCGGAAAAACTATAAACTTATCGATTGCCAACTGTACACCGAGCATTTGGCCAGCCTGGGGGCCATTGAAATACCCCGGACCGACTTTATCGAAATCTTAAGGGAAAAACAGCGATGAAATTCGTAAGAACAAGGTCTTTCGCCCCGTCCTCCTCCTGAAGCACCATGTGCGATTTTTAGCCCTGCCCCCTTTTTGTGAACGAACAAGGCCACCATTCCCCTTGGCGGGTAAAATCGTTTTGGGAAAAGGCCCCCGGCCACAAATAAAGGTCGGGCGCGCCGCTAGCTAATACAGTACATGGTCATAGTTTGGGGGTGGTGATTTCCGGATGTTCCTGAAATTCCCCTCGGCATCAAAAAGAAGTTCGTAGCGCTCATGACCCCTCGTTTTCTTTCCTGAAACCATCAACGCATAGTTGATCGAGGGCAGCAAAAGGTTTTGGAACGCGTTTTTTAGCGTCTGTTCTTGCGATTCGCTCCCGATAACGGGGTACTGTTGCCGCATTTTGCGAACCCTTACCTTCTTGAAGGTTCGGGTCAGGTAATTTTGGATGTGTTGCCAACTTGCATCGGGCAAGTCCACTTGTTTGACATCGATTTCTATTTCCTTTAATGTACCTTCCGCATTGAACGCCACCCCGTATCGGAGTCGGTCTCTTTTGAATTGGACCTCGTAGGTGATTCCGGTGCTGTCCATTTCCTTGTAATAACGGATTTTTCGCGCCTCTTCCAACTCTCCGGAAATAGTCTGCAGCGCTTTTTGGGGAAACTGCTTTTTGAGGATACGGAACGCGCGCTCATACTTGACCTGGGCCGTTCCCTGAACAACCATGGTACAGCAGAGAACCAAGATCAAACTATACTTCATCGTATCTGAAACAATTGACCTCATGGTCGTTTACCATTCCCGTCGCCTGCATATGGGCGTAAACCACCGTGCTGCCCACAAATTTAAACCCCCGTTTCTTCAGGTCTTTGCTCAGGGCATCGGATATGGCGGAGGTGGCGGGGGCCTCCTTGTAGTTTTCGAGGGAATTTTTCACGGGACTTCCATCGACAAACCCCCAGATGTAGGTGCTAAAGCTGCCAAACTCCCCCTGGATCTTCATAAATTGTTGGGCATTGGTGATGGTGGCATGTATCTTCAGTTTGTTTCTGACGATACCTGGGTCCTGTAGGAGCGCATCGATTTTTGACTGATCGTACCGCGCAATTTTTTTATAATCGAAATGATCGAATGCCTTTCTAAAATTTTCCCGTTTTCGGAGGATGGTGATCCAGCTCAGCCCGGCCTGAAAGGTCTCTAGGATCAAAAATTCAAACAGGGTCGCATCGTCCCTTACCGGAACGCCCCATTCCAAATCGTGGTAGGCCTCGTACAGGTCGTCGCCCTTGCACCAACCGCATCTGTGTTTCCCCATGGAATTGAATATGGAATTAAAGATAGCCCAAAAATTGAAAAATAGAGGAAAATATCTTGGCCAAAGACCTAAACTTTTGCCATGATGTGGGCTGGTATCACAGGCGATGCTTTTTAGATTCTGCGAGTGCGACCACCATTGCACGGAACGTTTCCCGAAAGCACCGACCATGTTTTCCCTGGATAAACTAGCAAAGTGTGGTCCTGGCATGATCGGTGCACAGAGAACATTAACACTAAACATGTTCAATTGAACAGCTCAAATTTAGGGTCGAAGCACGTCAAAATAGTATTACTTTCGTTAAATGTTAGTTAAACTATTGAATTATGATAGTAATACTATTAATTTTGAACCCGAAAACAAAACACAAAAAATATGGAACGTCTACTGCAATCCGTAAAAATTTCTATCAACGAGAACATCTATGTAAAAGATCCCGAGTCGTCCAATTTGGGAAAACGCATCGTGGAGGAGAGCATTTTGATGATTCATGATATGGGTTTTGAAAGTTTTACCTTTAAGAAACTGGGAATGCAGATCGGGTCCAACGAAAGTTCCATTTACCGTTATTTTGAGAACAAGCATAAGCTATTGCTCTACCTGACCTCTTGGTATTGGGGATGGCTGGAATATCAATTGGTATTCTCGACCAACAGTATTGCCGCTCCTTCCAAAAAATTGGGAAAGGCCATTGAAATAGTTACCAAGACCACACAGAAAGATTCCGCTTTTTCGCATATCAACGAGGTGGTTTTGAACAAGATCGTGATCAACGAGTATTCCAAGTCGTACTTGACCAAAGAGGTCGACCAGGAAAACAAGGAGGGGTATTTCACTATTTACAAAAGGCTGGTCGATCGGATCAGCGAAATGATCCGGGAGGTGGATGAAGATTATCCCTATCCCTCCAGCCTGTCCAGCACCATTCTGGAGGGCTCGCTGCACCAACATTTTCTGAAAGATCATTTCACATCGTTGACCGATTGTCGCAAGGCCAACGATCCTTCCCAATATTTTACACACTTGGTTTTCAACTTGCTTAGGGAAAAATAATATGGCAAAAACGGTAATGACCGCTTGGCAAAGGCTGGTCGGTCTTTTAAAACTGGACAAAAAGGACGTATTTCAGGTTTTTTATTACGCCATTTTTGCCGGTCTGGTGAACCTCTCGCTTCCCTTGGGCATACAGGCCATTGTCAATTTGATACAAGGGGCCCAGGTCAGTACGTCCTGGATTGTTTTGGTGACCTTGGTCACCCTGGGTGTGGCCTTTGTTGGAATCCTACAGCTGATGCAGATCCGAATCATAGAGAACTTACAGCAGAAAATTTTTACAAGGGCCTCCTTTGAATTTGCCTATCGTTTCCCAAAGATTAAAATGAGCGAGCTTCGGAACTATTACCCCCCCGAGCTTGCCAATAGGTTTTTCGATACCCTCACCGTACAAAAAGGGTTGGCCAAGATACTCGTCGATTTTCCCGCGGCCCTGCTGCAGATTATTTTTGGCCTGATGCTGCTCTCCTTTTATCACCCGTTCTTCATTATTTATGGAATTCTACTGTTGCTGTTGGTTTATATTGTATTCAAATTTACCGCACAGCGCGGATTGGAGACCAGCTTGGACGAATCCAGGAACAAGTACAGGGTGGCGCATTGGATCCAAGAAGTGGCGCGGTCCATTGTTGGGTTTAAACTATCCGGCAGGACCACCCATGCCATGGACAAAAACGATACACTGGTTGCGGATTATCTGGGTGCCAGGGAAAGCCACTTTAAAGTGCTGGTGGTTCAGTTTGTCCAAATGATCGGGTTTAAGGTGTTGGTCACAGCGGGATTATTGCTCATTGGGGGACTTTTGGTGCTCAATCAGGAAATGAACATAGGCCAGTTTGTTGCAGCCGAACTCATTATTCTCTTGATCATTGGATCCGTGGAAAAGTTGATCCTTGGCCTGGAATCCGTCTACGATGTGCTCACCTCTTTGGAAAAATTGGGGCAAGTGGTCGACAAGGAATTGGAACCCCAGGAAGGCGAACGTCCATTCAAGGAAGGGGAAGGTTTTACCTTGGAACTGGATCAGGTGGGATATCAGGTACCGGGAAGTACCAAAAAGATCCTCAGTGATATTTCTCTGCGCATAACCCCCAGCTGTAAAATTTTGGTGCAAGGCCCCAGTGGTTCCGGAAAGTCTACCCTCTTGCGCCTCATTGCCGGAATCCTTGAGCCGACCGTCGGGAATATTTATGTCAACGATGTATCGCTCCAGGGACTTAATCTGAACGAATACAGGTCTTATCTGGGACAATCCTTGACGGAAGAGTACCCCTTTGAAGGTACTTTGGAAGACAATATCACCTTCGGGGACCCTGCCGTGACGGGTAAGGAGATCTATTGGGCCTTGGAGAAAACAGGTCTTACCCAGTTTGTGAAATCACAGGAGCAAGGACTAAAAACGGTACTTTACCCGGAAGGGAAGCAGATACCGTATACCGTATCGAGGAAGATTGTTCTGGCCAGGAGCATTATCAGAAGGCCCAAACTTCTGGTACTTATAGATCCATTGGACCAATTCGATGAAAGGGAAGCAAAGAAAATTATGGCATTTCTGACAGACCCTTCCAACGGATGGGCATTGCTGGTGGTCAGTCAAAACCCCAGATGGATGGATGGGTGCAGTCGGATCATAACGATGAAAGAGGGCAGGATTATCGAAGAAAAATAGAAACGGATGTTGAACATTTCATACAATAAGCTGAATAGAAAAGTTGATATCACAGGGTACAAATCGGGCCAAAAAGTGTTTCACAACAGGCATTACAAACACCTCAACAGGTTTTTATTGGGTTTTACGCTTATCGGCTTTTTTGTGCTTTTTTTGCCATGGACCCAGAGCGTAACGGGGGAGGGTTACCTCACGACACTGACCCTGGACCAAAGGCCACAGACCATTCAATCGCCCATTCCTGGGCGTATTGAAAAGTGGTTTGTACGCGAAGGTGATTTTGTGGAAAAAGGAGATACCATCCTTTATATTTCAGAAATAAAGAACGAGTACTTCGATCCCAAATTGGTCGAGAGAACGAGCGATCAGATCAAGGCCAAGGCCATGTCCGTGGTCGCTTACGAAGAAAAGGTAAGCGCCCTGAACAATCAGATCGGGGCCTTGGGCCGGGAACGTGGACTTAAGCTAGAACAGGCCAAGAACAAACTGATACAGTCCAAATTGAAGGTCGTCAGCGATAGCATTGATCTTGAAGCGGCCAAAACCAATATCGGGATCGCCCGGAGGCAGTACGATCGAACCTTGCAACTACAGGGCGAAGGGCTCAAGGCTGTGACCGATGTAGAGGAAAAACGCCTAAAATTACAGGAGACCCAGGCCAAACTGATCTCCCAGGAAAATAAATTGCTTGCCAGCAAAAATGCGATTGTTAATGCAGAACTGGAGATAAACAGGGTAAGGGCGGAGTATACCGACAAGATTTCCAAGGCCCAAAGCGACATGTACACGGCCCGGTCGAGCCAATTTGATTCGAAGGCCCAGGTGACCAAGTTGGAAAATGAATACACCAATTACGAAATGCGAAGTGAGATGTATTACATAAGAGCGCCGCAAAACGGGTACATCAACAAAGCGCTCCAGGCCGGTATTGGGGAGACCTTTAAGGAAGGCGACCAATTGGTGGGGATAATGCCGGCCGAATACGATATGGCCGTGGAAACCTTTGTCACGCCCTTGGACCTGCCCCTGATCCATTTAGGGGAGAAAGTGAGGATACAGTTCGACGGCTGGCCGGCAATCGTGTTCAGCGGTTGGCCCAACATTTCATATGGCACCTACGGGGGCGAGGTGGTGGCCATTGAAACCTTTATCAGCAAAAATGGAAAGTACAGGGTATTGTTGGAGCCCGATCCCAACGATCACCCATGGCCAAAAGATATCCGTGTGGGATCTGGGGCCAGCACCATTGCCCTTTTGGAGGATGTTCCCATATGGTACGAACTGTGGAGACAGCTCAATGGCTTTCCACCGAATTATTACCAACCAGAAAAGGCGATGGCCAAATCGACCAGAAAGTAATATGGGAAAACTTCTTTTTTTAATAGCGGTTTGGTGTGTGCCATTTCAGACCCTCTTGGGCCAGGATAGCACTGTGCTGTCGTTCAAAGAATATTTGGGATATGTGAAAAGGTACCATCCCATTGCCAAACAAGCCGAATTGACCCTTGATATCGGGCAGGCGAATTTAATGAGGTCCCGAGGGGGTTTCGACCCAAGGATAGAGGTCGATTATGAACGTAAAAAATTCAAAAACACGGAATACTACGATCGCTTGAACACCACTTTTAAGATTCCTACCTGGTATGGAGTGGAGCTCAAAGGGAAGTATGAACAAAACGAGGGTGTTTTTTTGAATCCTGCTGAAAACGTCCCCGCCGATGGGCTGTACAGCGCCGGAGTGTCAGTTTCCCTGGGCCGTGGCTCCTGGATCAACGAACGCATGGCCACACTGAGGCGGGCCAAATTTTTCAGGGAGCGTTCCAGGGCCGATAGGGACCTGCTGATCAACCAGATCTTGTACGATGCGGCTTTGTCCTATTTTGAGTGGTTACGGGCATATCGCGAAACGGCAATCTATCGGGACTTTTTAAGGAATGCCCAAATCAGGTTCGAAGGGACAAGAAGTAGGGCCGTGGCGGGCGATATCGCTGCCATTGACACCGTGGAGGCAAAGATTGCCATGCAAAATAGGGCCTTAAACTTGGAGCAGGCCACCCTGAAGTTGGCCAACAGCTCTTTAGAACTTGCCAATTTTCTTTGGATGGGAGATAATATCCCCATGGAACTGCGGCCCAACGTGGTTCCCGACATCGGTTCGGAAGCCGATATCGATGTCACCTTGGAAATAATGGGGAAGCCATTGGACAGCTTCCTCCTGGAAAATCACCCCAAGTTAGAATCCCTGAGCTACAAAATAAAGGGTCTAGAGGTCGATAAGAGTCTAAAGACCAATAAGCTGATGCCAAAAATGGACTTGGAGTACAATTTCCTGACGGAAACTCCGGAATTGATCGGTTCGTTGGCAGGCGGGGAGTATAAGGGAGGGATCCATTTTATGTTTCCATTGTTCCTAAGAAAGGAGCGGGGCGAGTTGAAACTGGCCAAATTCAAACTAAGGGACGCCCAATATGAGTTCGACAATGCCGAATTACAGCTTCGGAACAAGGTCCTGGCCATTTACAACGAACTGGAGTCGTATCGGTCGCAGACCCAACAGATCGGTGCCATTGTGGAAAGTTACGCTACACTCCGGGCCGCGGAAGAGCGAAAGTTCAGTTTTGGGGAGAGTTCACTGTTCCTGATCAATGTGCGGGAAAACAAGCTCATCGATGCCCAATTGAAGGAAATACATATTCAGAACAAATTTTTTAGGACCAAAGCAAAATTGTTTAATAGTTTGGCGGTGGTCCCCAAGAATTTGTGATTTTGAAATTTAACGGGAATTGGTCCTGGGGGACCGCTTAAAAAGGATACCTTCAACACACGCTTAAAACCTAAAATCATATGGGAGCCAGATCAAAAACTGATTTTTATGTCCTGGGCCACTTCAGGTCGTATTTGAAGCGATCCAGAACGTTTAGGGTTACGGTCAAGTCCTTTTTCAAGGATGTTTTCTTCATCATAGTGGGAATTTTTTCCGCGGCCTTTGGACTGGAGAGCTTTTTGCTCCCGAACCGATTTATTGATGGGGGTGCCACTGGAATTTCGCTTTTGGTCAGCGAGGTGACCCATTTGCCGCTTTATCTTTTGGTTGTATTGGTCAACGTTCCTTTTTTGGTGCTGGGATTCAATGTTATCGGCAAACGGTTTACCATAAAGGCCAGTTTGGCCATTTTGGGCCTTGCACTGGTCCTGGCGACCATTAGTTTTCCGGAAGTGACCCAGGACAAGCTGTTGGTCGCTGTCTTTGGTGGCTTCTTCCTGGGTGCGGGCATCGGCCTTTCCATTAGGGGTGGTGGTGTACTGGACGGTACCGAGGTGCTGGCCATTTTCCTCAGTCGAAAGATGGGTGCTACCATTGGGGATGTGATCATATTGATCAACATCGTTATTTTCTTGACCGCTGCATATCTATTGTCCATGGAAACCGCGCTCTATTCCATGCTTACCTATTTGGCGGCTTCCAAAACACTCGATTTTGTTGTCGAAGGAATAGAGGAATATACCGGTGTAACGATTATTTCCGTGAAAAGCGAGGAAATAAGGGCCATGATCATTGAGCGGATGGGCCGCGGTGTTACACTCTACAAGGCTAGGGGCGGCTTTGCCAAAAACGGGGCCCATAGAGAATACGAGGTCATCTTCACGGTCATCAGCCGATTGGAAATTCGAAAATTGAATATTGAAATCTCCAAAATCGACCCAAAGGCCTTTGTGGTCATGAACAAGATCAACGATACCCGGGGCGGGATGATCAAAAAGCGCATTTTGTAAGGTTTCGGGACTTCATACTACTTAGGGTATCTGGTTTGGCAATTGATTTTAACGGATGAACCCATAATATATTTCTAATCGATATCGTATGGAAACAAGTGTTTTACAACCTATGGAAAAGATCGCCGGCGAACTGATTCGGGAGAGCCTTCCCACTGCAATGTCCTATGAAGCCTATAGGGCGAGGGTAACCCAACTTGCCGAAGCCGGAAAATCCACGGGTCCGCAACAGACCGAGGCCCTGACCAATTATACCCAATTGAACGACAAGCGAATGAAGCGCTGGGACAAGACCCTAAAGTTCGGTCCGGAAGTGGTCGATGCCTTGAACGCCCAGCATAAAAAAATCACCTGGTTGGTACTTACCGAAAGTTGGTGCGGGGACGCCTCCCCATCGATGCCTGTGATGAACAAAATGGCGGAATTGAGCCCGAACATCTCCTTAAAGGTGCTGTTGCGCGATGAAAATATAGAGTTGATGGACCGCTTTCTTACCGATGGTGCACGGTCCATTCCCAAATTGATCATCGTTGACGATGCAACGGGGGAGACCATTGGATCCTGGGGCCCCCGATCGACCAATGCCACAACCTTGGTGGATGCCTACAAACAGAAGCATGGAGAATTGACACCAGAGTTCAAGCAAGACCTACAGATTTGGTACAATAAGGATAAAGGGCAAAGTGTGGTGGAAGACCTTCTATCGGGCCTTCGGTTGGAATAGATACGTAATGGTGCCCTTTTGTAGGGTTTTTGTCGAAGAGCTGAATTTTGCCTTTAGCGCATAGGTAACGGCATTATCCACTAAGCATCCATTTGAGGTTCCGGAGCTCTTGGCATTAAAATCGGCCGCGATTACGTTTCCCAGGGCGTCCACTTCAATGTTAATGACCACTTTTCCACCTTCAATGCAGGTGTAGATGGGCGGAGGTAGTCGATAATTGTTCCGATCGACCAAAGAATAGGAAACCGAGGTCCGTCGCTTGGCCAAATGATTGGTGAATTCCTCCTTCTTGGCTTCCTTCTCCCCCAGCAGTTGTTTTTTTTCTTCCCTTTTTTTGGCGAGTTCCTTTACCTTGGCAGCATACTCCGAATCCGAAATCAGGTCGCTTGGATCTTCACTGTCCGATAGCGCCTCCTTCTCCTCCATGAGTTCCTCCAGGGTCTTTAGGGGCTCGGGGTTCCCAAAACTGGGTTTGGCCGTTTCGTTGAAGGCCATATGGCTTTTGATGGGATCGGCCTTGGCCAATTCCTCCAATAATTTCTCCTCTTCCTTCAGCAATTCTTCTATATCCTCTTCGGCCAACATCATTTCCACGATGTACTCGTCCTCTTTCTCCGCCTGTCCAAGTTGGATATTGTACAATACCAGAACCACAATCGACATGGTGAAGAAAGTGATCAAAAATGATAATTGCTTGCGATTGAGGTTCATAGTGCTATAACCACAATTTTAAAAAAATATTTTAATTCATCGTCAAACGGAAAGTTAATTGAGACAATTTTTAGGGATTGTCCCATTTTCCGAGCAAATTTTCCCCAAAAATGCTGGGGTCAAGGGCATTATTTACGTTGTAATCCCCTATTTTGGTTCTCCGCAACTCGGATAAATGTGCACCGCTGCCCAGTACCTGTCCCAAATCATGTGCCAAAGATCGGATATATGTGCCTTTACTGCAGACCGCCCGAAATTTGATGTTCGGTAGGTCGACCTGGGTACTTTCGAACTCGAAAAGGGTCACTTTTCTGGTTTTTATGGCCACTTCCTTCCCTTCCCGGGCGTACTCGTAAAGGCGTTTCCCATCTTTTTTCAAGGCGGAGAACACAGGAGGCCGCTGTTCGATCTCCCCGATGAATTGCGGAAGGGTATCCCTGATAAGTTCTGGGGTAATATGGTCTATGGGAAAAATTTGGTCTACCTCGGTTTCTAGGTCGAAGGAAGGGGTCGTAGCGCCTAGGGTAATGGTCCCCGTGTATTCCTTTGGCTGCCCTTGCAGTTCATTGATCGTTTTGGTGAACTTGCCCGTGCAGATCAAAAGGAGTCCGGTCGCAAGGGGGTCTAGGGTGCCCGCATGCCCGATTTTGATCTTTTTCAGTTCGAATTTCTTGCGGATGGCCCATTTAATTTTATTCACCGCTTGAAAAGACGACCAACCGAGCGGCTTGTCGATGAGCAGCAGTTGTCCGTTTAGGAAATCTTCTTTTGTCCGTGAATCCATATCGGGCAATTTTTAGTGGCCGTTTTGTTCGGGGCAATGGTGCGCTTAGGCAAAGTAACCGTAGCCGATGGCAATCAGGCCCACAATCAGACAGTAGATCGCGAAATATGAGAGCTTGCTATTTTTTACGAGCTGGATCATCCAAGTACAGGCCGCAAGGCCCGCTACAAAGGCGGCGATAAATCCTGCCGCCAGGGCCAGGTTGTTCTCCCCGCTAAAGTTGAGCTCTCCGCTCATGAGATCTTTTCCGATTTTTCCAAAGATCAGCGGTACGGCCATCAAAAAGGAAAAACGGGCCGCTTTGCTCTTGTCGACGCCCAGTAGAACGGAGGTGGATATGGTGGCCCCACTTCTTGAAATCCCAGGGAGCATAGCGATAGCTTGGGAAACTCCGATAACAAAAGCGTTCGAAAAGGTCACTTTGTGATTGGTGTCTTTGGCCTTGTCGGCAAAATAGAGGAGCATCGCCGTAATCAACAGCATAAAGCCCACAAAGCGAAAGTTTCCGCCAAAAAAAGCTTCCAATTGCGTTTCAAAAAAAAGTCCCACGGCCATGGCGGGCAACATCGAAACAATAATTTTTAAAGAAAATTGGGTTTCTTCGTTCCATTTGAAATCAAAAAGGCTACGGAAAATCTCCCAAACATCCTTTCGGAAAACCACCATTGTGCTCAAGGCCGTGGCAAAATGCAGGACTACGGTGAACAAAAGACTGTCCTCTGCGACGGAACTATCCCCCAAAATGGCTTTTCCCAGTTCCAGGTGGCCGCTCGAGGATACAGGTAAAAACTCGGTCAATCCTTGGATAATGCCAAGGATGATGGCGTCTAGAATGTCCAAATTAATCTTGCTTCTTGTGCGGGTTCAATAAAATGGCGTACACCTCGATGCCCAGGCCTATCAGTACCAATGTTGGTGCCAGGCGTATTCGTCTGAAATTATAGATCTCTTCGTTGAAAACATTGGGGTCCTCACTCCCGCCCCCGCTCATAAGAATAAAACCCAATGCTATGCACGCGATACCGATGAACATGAACATATAGTTCCTTTTCTGGAAGATGAATTCTTGCTGCGCCCGTTTTTCAGGTCGATTGTTTTGATTCTTGCCCATGCTGCAAATTTAGTAATATAATTCGTCCGTTCTTAAGTTCAGGAAGCGTTGTGTGGCAAAAAAGGTACTGATGAACGAAATCAGTATCCCCAGGACAAAGACCCCGACAAACAGAATGACCAAAACCGCAGGATCCCCCAACAGGTTCAATTCTGGAAAGGCGGTGTCGAGGTAATATAAAAAGCCGGCCAGGGCCAACATGGCCAGAAGTGCTCCCAACATCCCCAATTTGATGTTCGTCCAGATGAACGGACGACGGATAAAGGTTTTGGTCGCCCCCACCATTTGCATGGTCTTGATGATAAAGCGTTTGGCATAAATGCTCAAGCGGATCGAACTGTTGATCAACAATACCGCAATAAAGGTCAATACCGCACTGGCGACCAAGATCCAAAAACTGATTTTTTTTACGTTGTCGTTCAAAAGCCCCACCAAGGGTTTGTCATAGCCTACCTCGTCCACATACCCCTTGGCGGAAAGGTCCGCAGCGATTTCCTCTATTTTTTCGGGCGAAACGAAATCGGCGTTCAATTTTACATCGATGGAGTTTTTCAAGGGATTGTAACCCAGGAAATCCATGAAATTCTCTCCAATTTCCTCACTGTGCAGCTTGGCGGCCTCTTCTTTGGAAACATAGGTGGCCGATTTCACATATTCGGCCATGGCAAGACTTTTCTGCAACTGGTTCACTTCCACTTCTTTGGCACTTTCCTTTAAAAATATTGAAATGGCGATCTGCTCCTTGAAGTGATCGGCCATCTTCTTTGTGTTCAGCACCAAAAGCCCTAGTACACCTAACAAAAAAAGTACCAGGCCGATGCTCAACACCACTGAAAAGTAGGAGGAGATCAGCTTTCTTTTTTGGTAGCTCTCAAAAGATGTGCCCATAGCCACGTATGAAGGTGTAAAAATAGGAAAGTAAATCGAATAAACTTATTTTTGCCCCGCATTCAAATCTGTTGGGCCTGGGGCCATCGAACCTATTCGAAAAGAAGACATGAACTACAATTTCAGGGAAATAGAGGCCAAATGGCAAAAGTATTGGGCGCAAAACCAGACATTCAAAACAGAAAACAATTCCGAAAGGGAAAAGTTTTATGTACTGGACATGTTCCCGTACCCTTCCGGAGCGGGACTTCATGTGGGCCACCCCCTTGGGTATATTGCAAGTGATATCTATGCCCGTTACAAAAGGCACAAAGGGTTTAACGTGCTGCACCCCATGGGCTACGATTCCTTTGGCCTACCCGCCGAACAATATGCCATACAGACCGGACAGCACCCCGCGATCACCACGGAGACCAACATTAATAGGTATCGGCAACAGCTAGACAAGATGGGTTTCTCGTTCGATTGGAGCAGGGAAGTACGGACTTCGGACCCCAAATATTACAAATGGACACAATGGATCTTTGTTCAACTTTTCAATTCCTGGTACAATACGGATACCGATAGGGCGGAAGCCATTGATAGCCTGGTCTCCAAGTTTGAGGACAACGGAAACACCGCCGTAAATGCCGTTTGTGATGAAGCGACCGAACTTTTTTCCGCCGAGGACTGGAAGCAGTTTTCCGACAGAAGGAAACAGGAGACCTTGTTGAAGTACCGCCTGACCTACCTGGCGGAAAGCGAAGTTAATTGGTGCCCCGCCCTGGGTACGGTATTGGCCAATGATGAGATCGTCAATGGGGTTTCGGAACGCGGTGGGCATCCTGTGGTCCGAAAGAAAATGACCCAATGGAGCATGCGCATCACGGCCTACGCACAACGTTTGCTCAATGGCCTGGATGCCGTCGATTGGCCGCAACCGCTTAAGGATTCCCAGACGAACTGGATAGGACGTTCTGAAGGAGCGGCCGTTGTTTTCAAGCTTCACAAAGCTTCCAACCCTAGAGCGTTAGGGGAGCATGAAGGACAAATCGAGGTTTTCACCACCCGCCCCGATACCATCTTTGGAGCGAGTTTTATGACCTTGGCCCCGGAACACGAATTGGTGCACAAAATAACCACCCCGGAACGAAAGGCGGAAGTGGCTGCCTACATCGAAGCAACGGCCAAACGCTCCGAGCGCGATCGCATGGCCGATGTAAAAAGTATTACCGGAGCCTTTACGGGCGCCTACGCGGAGCATCCGTTCACGAAAGAGCCCATTCCAATTTGGATCGGGGATTACGTATTGGCGGGATATGGTACGGGGGCAGTGATGTCGGTTCCCTGTGGGGACCAAAGGGACTACGACTTTGCCAAGCATTTCAATATTCCCATCCCCAATATTTTTGAAGGGATCGATATTTCCGAAACGGCCTTTGCCGACAAGGAGAAAACCATTATCGCCAACTCTGATTTTCTCAATGGACTCGCCTACAAACAAGCGGTCCGAAAGATCATCGATGCCCTCGAACAACTCGGCCAGGGGAAAGGGAAGGTCAACTACCGGTTACGGGACGCGGTCTTTAGCCGCCAACGTTACTGGGGCGAACCTTTTCCGGTCTATTATGTCGACGGCATGCCGAAGATGATCGAGGTGGAACATTTGCCCATCGAACTCCCCGAGGTCGAAAAATATTTGCCCACGGAAACCGGGGATCCCCCTTTGGGGAACGCCACCGAATGGGCCTGGGACACCGAACGTTCCGCAGTGGTCGAGAACCGCTTGATCGACGGGCGAACCATATTTCCATTGGAGCTCAACACCATGCCCGGCTGGGCGGGCAGTTCCCAATACTTTAACCGCTATATGGACCCCAGCAATGAGGCGGCGATCTTTTCTGGCGAGGCCATCCGGTACTGGCGGGAGGTGGATCTCTATATCGGGGGCAGCGAACACGCCACGGGGCATTTGCTGTATTCCCGTTTTTGGCAGAAGTTCATGTTCGACAAAGGCCTGGTGCCCCAAGATGAATTTGCCAAAAAATTGATCAACCAGGGGATGATATTGGGAACCAGCGCTTTGGTTTATAGAGTGGCTGGACGCGATAATCTATTTGTTTCAAAATCAATACGGGACCAGGCTGCCCAAGGGACAGTGGAAGGGGAAGTGCTCTCGCAATTAAAGCAGTTCACGGGCTTGGAGACGGGCCCATTTACCTTTGATGAGATCCATGTCGACGTTTCCTTGGTAAATTCTTCCGACGAACTGGATATTGAAGCACTAAAACAATGGCAGCCCGAATTCAAGGATGCCCAATTTCTCACAGAAGCGGGGAGGTATATTGTCGGTAGGGAAGTGGAAAAAATGTCCAAGCGATGGTACAATGTGGTTAACCCCGATGAAATCTGCGAGGAGTACGGCGCCGACAGCCTCCGCCTCTACGAAATGTTCCTGGGCCCATTGGAACAGTCCAAACCTTGGAACACTGCCGGGATTACCGGAGTGCATTCGTTCCTTAAAAAGTTATGGAAATTGTACTCCCCATGGGAAGGGGACCAGGCCGGTACGGACGATATCCCTTCGGCAGAAAACCTGAAAACGCTCCACAAGACCATCAAAAAGGTGGAGGAGGATATCGAAAGCTTCTCCTTCAATACCTCGGTCTCCACCTTCATGATCTGTGTAAACGAATTGACGGCGCAAAAATGTAGGTCCAGGACCATTCTGGAGCCTTTGGCGATAATCGTATCACCCTACGCCCCACACATCGCAGAAGAACTCTGGGAACGAATGGGACATAAGGCGTCCATTTCCACGGCGCCCTTCCCTAAATTTGAAGAACAATACCTTGTGGAAAGCAGTAAGGAATACCCAATTTCCTTCAACGGAAAAATGCGCTTTAAACTGGAACTTCCGGTGGACATGGGCAAAGAGGACATTGAGGCGGCGGTAATGGCGCACGAAAAAACCCAACAACAATTGCAGGGCCGCAGCCCGAAAAAAATAATCGTGGTGCCCGGAAAGATTGTCAATATAGTGGGATAGCCGTTCTTAATATGGCACCGGCAATATCTTATCATAAACAAGCAAGTATGCCAACAATTGAGATTCTGGGCCTTGTGGCCGCTACGATCACCACCTCCGCCTTTGTCCCACAGGTATTCAAGACCTGGAGGGAAAAATCGACCAAGGACATCTCCCTGACCATGTATACGGTGATGTTCATCGGGGTCTCCCTTTGGTTCGTTTATGGGGTCTTGATCCAGAGTGTTCCGGTAACCTTGGCCAATGGGGTGACCGCAGTGTTGATTTTTGCTTTGATCTTGTTGAAATTAAGGTACAAATGATCGGTATCGATACCCCTCCCCACAGTGCCGCTCATCAAAATCGCACGGATTTCCCGGGCCGATGGAAAGTGGGAGCAGCTTATTTGGCATGAATACGGGGAACCGCTTTGGCATAGCACACACATTTTGTCAGTTTGAATGCCGCCTTTCCCCCTTTTTGGCAAATTCGATAAGATTGGCGAGGTTTTTGATTTCCAAAAAATGAAAGTTTCCATTGGCGTGGAATCTTTCGTTATCTTTAAGTTACCAATAAAAATAGAAAAGTTATGATGGGATATTATATATTGATAGGAGCTATTGCACTGGTAAGCTGGTTGGTCAGTAGCAAGTTGAAGAGCAAGTTCAAGCACTATTCCAAGGTGCATTTGCGCAATGGTATGAGCGGTGCGGAAATTGCCGAAAAAATGTTGGCCGATCACGGTATCCGCGATGTAAAGGTGGTTTCTACCCCTGGAATGTTGAGCGATCACTATAACCCCGCCAATAAGACGGTGAATTTGAGCGAAGGGGTCTATAGCCAGCGCAACGCCGCCGCCGCCGCGGTCGCGGCACATGAATGCGGTCATGCGGTACAGCATGCACAGGCCTATGAATGGTTGACCATGCGGTCCAAACTGGTCCCCGTGGTAAGTGTTACTTCCGGGATGAGCATGTGGGTCGTTTTTGGTGGAATTATGCTGGGAGCGGCCGCAGGAGTCGGTTTTGGTTATTGGGTGGCGGTTGCCGGGCTGGTAATGATGGCCTTGGCCACTTTGTTCAGTTTTATTACCCTACCGGTCGAATATGACGCGAGCAATCGGGCATTGGCCTGGTTAAAGGCAAAACACGTGGTTACCCAAGAAGAATACAAGGGTTCCGAGGACGCCCTGAAATGGGCTGCCAGAACGTATTTGGTCGCCGCCATTGGCTCCTTGGCGACCTTGGTCTATTGGGGATTGCAAGTGCTTGGCGGACGGGATTAGAAATTGGGAAGACATAACAGCAAGACCTGTCCCTATCCCTATCGGACAGGTCTTTCTTATTTAAAGGTAGAACATCGAAAAGAAAGCGATGGAAGATATCCGTATCAAGTTGGCCGGCCTGGAAGACCTTGCCCCTCTGGAGGCAGTAGGCGATAAGGTATTTGATCATGAGATTAAAACCGATAGGGCCCGGGAGTTTTTGACCGACCCGAGGCACCATTTGGTCCTGGCGTACCATGGTGATACCGTGGTGGGCATGGCGTCCGGATTCCACTACGTGCATCCGGACAAGGAGCCCTCCCTTTTCATCAACGAGGTTGGGGTAGCGGAAGCTTATCAAAATCAGGGCATTGGCAGGGCATTGGTACTGTTTTTACGCGAACATGGCAGCACCCTGGGGTGCCGGGAAGCGTGGGTCGCCACGGAACGATCAAACCTGGCCGCCCAAAAGGCGTATAAGGCTGCAGGAGGTATTGAGGACCCGGAACCGATCGTAATGTTCGAGTTTAAGAATGTTCCGCATAGCGGTTAGATGGTAATCTGCCGGTCGATCTGTTGGGCCAAGGAAATGAAGGTCTCCGTACGGGACACCCCTTCGATCTGTTGTATTTCATTGTTGAGGACCTGCATCAAGTGTTCATTGTCTCGGCAGAGCACTTTGATCAAGATCGACCAATTTCCCGTTGTATAATGGCATTCGAGCACCTCTGGGATTTTTTCCAATTGCTTTACGGCCATGGGATTGCTCATCGCCTTGTCCAGATAAATGCCGATATAGGCCATTGTGGTATAGCCCATCACCTTCGGGTTGATCACAAACTTGGACCCGGCCAACAATCCGGAAGCCTCCAATTTTCGAAGCCTTTGGTGGATGGCCGCCCCTGAAATCCCAATGTTACGGGCAATTTCCAAAACGGGCTTTCGCGCATCGGCCATTAGAAATCTTAGGATTTTCTTGTCAATCCCATCAATCTTCAACTTTTCGTTGGTGGATTTCATACTTATGATTTCAATTTAACGGTAAAAGTATGGATTTCGTACCAAACACAAAGAATGCAATCTTACGGCCCAGTAAATAGGGAAACTATCGAAGGCCTAGACCGATCGGGTCGTAACAACATCTGGACAATAGCCCAAATAAGGTACTTCGAACTCTTTGAACCGAATTCCATACTCCCTCAATTCAGAGAGAATGGGGTCGTAAACCTCCTTTTTGATGGGAATTTGGACCCCTGGGGTATGGATCTTCCCGTTCAATATCGACAAGGTGGCCATGGCCACTGGAAGCCCTACGGTCTTGGCCATGGCCGTGTGCGTACGGTTTTCCCCGATAACCACCATATTGGCATCAATTTGCTGTTTTTTGCCTTCAAGTTCATAGCCGAACTTATGGTACATCACGATCATGTCCTTATCGTCGTCGGCAAGGGTCCAACTGTCTTCCAATACGTATTGCAACATTTGGGCAGGGGTGGCATTTGCTAAGGGGATGGTTTTTTTCGGATTGAAAAGATCCAGTTCTTCGAGCTTGCCCCACATATTATCGTCCTGGTCTATTTTTAGGTAATGCCTAAGCTTAAGCTCAACCGAATCCGTGGGGGAATACGGAAGAAAAAGATTGACAAATTCCCGGTACGACATTCCATTGGAATCCTCGATCATATAGCTGTCATCGGTCATGCCCAATTGTACGAACATGTTCCAGGCCTTGGAGAACCCCACCCTGCGCATCGTACCCCTATACAAGGTAAGGACATCCTGCAGGCCATAGGCTTCCCGATAGTTCAGCGAATCCCGATTGGCATATCCTTCGAAGGTTCCATACCCCTCAATGTTGAAAAACTCCGTCCGTCGAAAAAGCTTGTGGTAGGGGATGTATTTATATGAACCTTCCTGGATAAATTTGGCCGCCCCGCCTTGTCCGGCGAGAACCACGTTTCTTGGGTTCCAGGTAAATTTATAGTTCCAAAGGTTGTTGTCGTGTTCGGGAGCGACCAAACCTCCGGTAAAAGATTCGAACAATAGTATTTTCCCCCCGCTGTCCCTGACCTGGTCGATAATTTGCATTGCACTCATATGGTCGATACCGGGATCGAGGCCTATCTCGTTCATAAAAACGAGCCCTTTTTTCTTTGCCTGTGCATCCAACGCCATAATCTCGTCGCTCACATAGGAGGCGGTGACCAGATGCTTTCCCAAGGCGATACAATCCCGGGCGACCTTGATATGGAAACGCGCGGGAAGCATGGACACTACTATTTCGCAGTCCCGAACGGCGTTTTTTCGATCTTCGTCCTGAAGGACATCCAAGGGTATCACCGTGCAGGCGGGGTGGTTCTTGATCGTCTCGGGAAGGGCATTGGGGTCCAGGTCCCCGATGATTAGATGAAGATCTTCCGTACGGGCCTTGTCCAAAAAATAATCCAAGAGATAGGAAGTGGATTTCCCCGCTCCAATTACTAGTATTCTGCGCGACATAAGTTTAGTTATTTTTATATGGATATAACGAGGGACTAAGGTATCAAATTGTTACATTTATAAAAAAAGTAAGGTGTTAAGTTATGAACAGAACAATTTTTTTGACAGGTATTGGATTCGGGGTTTTGGCAGTGGTCCTAGGTGCCTTTGGGGCCCATGGATTGGAAAAATGGATCGATGCCGAGGCCATCAATACTTTTGAGACAGGGGTCAGGTACCAGATGTACCATGCCTTCTTTCTTTTAATCTTGGGGGGCATGGCCAAAATGCCCCGGCGTTCCAAGAAATGGGTATACTATCTTATTGTTGTGGGGACCATCCTATTTTCATTTTCGATATACTTATTGGCCACCAATGGCCTTACCGGGTTTGATTTTAGGGCCCTTGGTTTTTTGACCCCTATCGGCGGTACCCTGCTCATCTCGGGCTGGCTGGTTTTGGGCTATCACGGTTTCAAACATTTTGATCAATAAATCCTCAATTTCAGGGGAGCCAAAATAAAATAATGATAATTTTGCCCCATAAAAACACCATTTGAATGAGTATTTCGAAAAAGCATCAAAAAAGCAGCTCCCTTGCTGCCTATGGGATTGCCCATAACAATGTACGGTATCAATTGTCCCCGACCGAACTTCACGCCATTACCCTTGAAAAGAAAATGGGTCGGGAGACCTCTGCCGGTGCTTTGGCGATCGACACAGGGGAATTCACCGGCCGTTCGCCCCAAGACCGGTTCATAGTAAAAGACCCCGTTACGCAGGATAAGGTTTGGTGGGGCGATATCAATATCCCCTTCGATCCCTCAAAGTTCGACGCGCTCTATGACAAGGTCATTGCCTACCTGAACGGGAAGGAGCTTTATGTGCGGGATTGTTATGCCTGTGCAGATGCCAATTACCGGATGGACATTCGGGTGATCAACGAATATCCATGGTCGAACCTATTCGCGTACAACATGTTCATACGGCCTACCGAGGAAGAGCTCAAACATTTCGAGCCGGAATGGACCGTGGTCAATGCCCCGGGTTTCATGGCCAATGCGAAGGAGGATGGTACCCGACAGCACAACTTTGCCATCCTTAATTTTACGAGAAAGATCGCGTTGATCGGGGGAACGGGCTATACAGGGGAAATCAAAAAGGGCATCTTTTCCGCTTTGAACTTCATTCTTCCGGTGCAAAAGAAGACCCTTCCCATGCACTGCTCCGCAAATGTGGGCAGAAATGGGGAAACGGCCATCTTCTTCGGTCTTTCCGGAACAGGTAAGACCACACTGTCCACCGATGCTTCCCGCAAATTGATCGGTGATGATGAACACGGCTGGAACAACGAAAATGCGGTGTTCAATTTCGAAGGTGGGTGCTATGCCAAGGTCATCAACCTATCCCAAGAAAATGAACCTGAGATCTACGGAGCCATCAAAAAGGGTGCCCTGTTGGAAAATGTGATTGTGGAGGCGAACGGAGAAGTTGATTTTGCGGATACCTCGATCACCCAGAACACCAGGGTAAGTTATCCCATTTATCATATTGAAAATGTGCAAAGGCCATCCATAGGAAAAAACCCGAAGAACATCTTCTTTCTGACAGCGGATGCCTTTGGGGTGCTACCGCCGATTTCAAAGCTTACCCCCAGTCAGGCCGCTTATCATTTTATCTCTGGTTATACGGCAAAGGTCGCGGGGACGGAAGCGGGGGTAGTGGAGCCCATTCCTTCTTTTTCTGCCTGTTTTGGCGCCCCCTTTATGCCACTGCACCCTGCAAAGTACGCCGAGATGTTGGGTAAAAAAATGAAGGAGAGCGGGGTCAATGTTTGGTTGGTCAATACCGGATGGACGGGAGGCCCCTATGGGGTAGGTACCCGAATGAAGCTGAAATATACGCGTGCCATGATCAACGCGGTACTCGATGGGAAACTGGGCCTGTATTCCTATGACAAATACCACATCCATTCGGTTTTTGGGGTAGCACAGCCCAGGGAATGTCCCGGAGTGCCCACGGAGGTTTTGAGCCCACGCGCCACCTGGAACAATGATCAAGCCTATTATACCACGGCTTTCAAGCTGACCAATGCGTTCCGGGAGAACTTTAAAAAGTTTGAGGCCTATGCGAGCGAGGAAATCAGAAGGGGCGGCCCGCAGCGGTATGCCTTTTAGTGGGCTCGTTTCCGACCATTCCGGAAAAAGAGATTTTCAATCAGAAGGCTACCTGAGCCGCCTTGCCCCTGGGCGGGGAAAACGCACTATCTTTTGTTTACCGTGGTGATGTACTTTTGCAATGCCATGGTCATGGAAGGCGTATCCGGTGTGGGGGCATGGATGTCGATACGCAGCCCGGCACTGGTGGCCGCTTTTACCGTCGAGTTGCCAAAAACGGCAATTCGGGTATCGTTTTGCTCAAAATCCGGAAAGTTCTTCAGTAGGGATTCGATGCCCGATGGGCTGAAAAAAACCAGGATATCATAGTAGACATCCCTGAGATCGGACAGATCGCTGATCACGGTCCTGTAGAAAATTCCCCTGGTCCAGTCGATATCCAACTTGTCCAGGGTTTCGGGTACGATCCGCTTCAACACATCGGAGGAGGGCAATAAAAAGGTCTCGTCCTTGTATTTTTTGAAAAGGCCCACCAAATCGGAAAAAGCCATCTTCCCCACATAAATTTTTCGTTTGCGGTACACTACATATTTCTGCAGGTAGTACGCTACGGCCTCTGACTGGCAAAAGTATTTCATGGTATCGGGCACCTTGAAGCGCATTTCCTCCGCCAATCTGAAATAATGGTCCACCGCGTTCCTACTGGTAAGGATTACGGCCGTAAAGTTCTTGAGATCTATCTTTTGTTGGCGTACCTCCTTGGCATTTACTCCTTCGACATGGATAAATGGCCTAAAATCTACCTTTACCTTCTCCTTGTCAATAAGTCTTGCGTACGGGGAGTTCTCCATTTTCGGTTCTGGTTGCGATACCAAAATCGTTTTTACTTTCATAATTCATCAGCGGTTTAGGTAACTTCCGATTATCACCAAGGGGGCAATTTCGAGAGCGCAAAGGTACAAAATAAAATAGAAAAAGTTGTTAGCAATGAATTTTTGATGATTCCTCAGTGCTGCGGCCCAACCCATTGCATTGACCAAAAGAATTAGGCATATCGCTGCATATACCACAAATTTGGACCCCACAAGCACAAATGAAAGGACCACGTTGGATACGAACATGATCACCCCACTGTAGTTTAGGTAGGAGAGTTTTTTGAAAATGAGCTCGGAAATGATCTTGTTCGACCCAAAAATAAAACCGTTGCCCAACTGGAGGAACACTTTTAGAATCAGAAAAAGAAGTAGAAACCCTAGAATAATCGGAAACATCAGGGGAAAGGTATCCGGGCTGTTATCGAGTAGGATATTCCGGGCCAAGTATATGAACAAGGCAAAATTGATGACCTGAAAAATGGTAAGGAAAACATGGAACCAATTCATCAGTTTGTCCTTTTTATTGTACATAAAGATGTACTTGTTGTTAAAGGGTAGAATGATGAAATTCAAAAACCTGCTATAGAACAGGCGCTTGGCAACAACAACAAAGAGCACGCTCGAAAAGATTAAGATCGTGATCCAGTCCACCGAAGATGATGTTCTAAGAATGGGTTCCATTAGTTTAGTTTGATGCTGTTCCCGTTGAGCCCATAGTGCAATCCGTTTTCGGAAATCCCAATTCTAAAGTATCCCGGACGTTCCATTTCGGGTTTCGGAAGTTTAAACGCAAAATTCGTTGTATCATTTGATTTTAGGACCAGAATATTTTCATTCAGGGGTCGGGGCGCTATAGGGATGATATCTTTGATGCGCTTGTAATCGTTCAAATAGCCCACGGCAAACTGCAACTTTTTTAGATCGATATCCTGTTCGTACGGATTGTATACCCGTAAAATATGCTCCCCATCGCCGTCCCTGGGGAAGTTTTCGGTCTGCAGGTAACATCTTATTTTCCGGAACGATTCGAAATGGGCCATTTCCCTACCGCAATACTGTTCTCCGTCCGATTTGGTAAAGGCAATGGCCCCATCGGTGAGGCAGGGCGAAACATAGAACACGGGCTGTTGCTGCACTTCCCTTTCACTGTCATCGATGGAGTATTGGTTTTGGCGATAGTAGATATCGTTGAGCGAATAGGACGGGCTGCCCGAATAAAAACTGTACATGGGGGCCAGTCTGTAACTGTTTTCAAAAACAACGGGCATATCGCCCACTTTGGATTTTAGCTCTTGGACCCACTGTTGGTTCCCGTGACTTTCGTAATGGATTGGAAAAAGAGGTGCGAATACCAGGCCCAACCTGAGGTACAGCAACAGGGCAATGTTCACCAGGCCCACACGATAGATCCATTTCCGCGTGTTTTCACGTTCCATCATATACTGGTAGACCAATAGCACCAAGGGGATGGAGACCACAATAATCCACTGGGTCTGTACCCGGCGGTTAAAACTGGAGATGAAAAAGAACAGGAGCACTCCATAGGTAAGGAACAACAGCCCCCTTTCAAATGGGCCACGGGCCCTGGTCCTGAAGAGAGCCAGGTATACCCACGGAAAGATAAGGCCGAAAAGTGCGACCAGGTTCACGAGAAAACCCAGCGTGTATTTTTTGAACTGGTAGGCATCGTTCGGCCGTTCGAAAAGATGGTATTTGATCGAGACAAAATCATGCTCATACAGCCACACAAAATGGGGCAGATAGGCGAGCAAGGCCACGAACACCGCCAACCAGGCGTATCGGCTTCTCACCAGTTTAAGGTTGGACAACAACACGAATACAATTACCAGGACCGCATGGTACTTGCTGTACATGAGCCCGGCCATGACCAACCCCAAAAAAAGTGCGAGTACGGCCGTTGGTCGTCCGACAAATTTTTTGTACACCCAGAAAAAAAGCGCCGTAAAAAACAAAAGCGGGGTGTCGGGCAACGTAAAGAACCCATAGGCATTGAGCAGGGTCATGGAGAAGGCCAGTACAAAAAAATGCGGGATAAAACTGTTTTTCTTCGGGTGGTCCACAGTCCCCCATAACAGGGCGAGGGTACCGACGGACAACAGACAGCTCACTAGGCGGACCCCTAGTTCCCCGTCAAAAAAAAGACTGCCCAGTCCGATCATCCAAGCGACCATTGGGGGATGGTCGAAATAACCAAATGCCATGTCCTGGGCATAGTGCCAATAATAGGCTTCATCAAAAATCAGCTCCGTAAAATGGGCTTGTACCAGGTTGATGAAAAAAATCGCCCCTAGGAGGTAAAGAAATAATCTCGGCAGTTTTTGAGGCATTGTTCGCGGTTGATTCAGAGGTCAAAATTACAAATTATCAACTTTACCGTTGATGTAAAAAAAACATAAATACCGCCTAGCTGTTTTTAACACAGTTGGATAAACACTAAATTTGCCCAAATACACAAAAATTAATGTCCGACAGCTTAGTCATTATTCCTACCTACAATGAGATCGAAAACATTGGGGCCATTATAAAAGCTGTATTTGCATTGCAAAAAGATTTCCATGTCCTCATCGTCGATGATAATTCTCCCGACGGTACGGCCGCACAGGTGGTGGGAATGCAAAATGATTTTCGGGACAGGCTTTTTTTGGAGGTTCGAAAAGAAAAATCGGGACTGGGCACGGCCTATATCCACGGATTCAAATGGGCCATCGCCAAGAAATATGATTACATTTTTGAAATGGACGCCGATTTTTCGCACAGTCCGCCCGATTTGGAACGTCTGTACGAAGCCTGCCGCAATGGGGCCGATATGTCCGTCGGGTCCAGATATAAAAAGGGGGTCAACGTGGTCGATTGGCCATTGTACAGGGTTCTGTTGTCGTATGGGGCCTCGTTTTATGTAAAAATGATCACCGGAATGCGGGTGCACGACCCCACGGCGGGCTTTGTGTGCTACCGCCGCTATGTGTTGGAGACCATCGATCTGGATTCCATACGATTTATTGGATACGCCTTCCAAATTGAGATGAAGTTCAGGGCCTATCTGCAAAACTATAAGATCGAAGAGGTATCCATCGTTTTTCGCGACAGGGTAAAGGGAAAATCAAAAATGAGCGGATCCATAATAAAGGAGGCAGTTTTTGGGGTTTTTATGATGAAAATGCGAAGTATGTTTCAAAAAAACAGATTCTGATATGGGTCGGCAGCTGATAAAGAACGCTCGGTTAGTGAATGAGCATAGGATCATTGAGGGCGATATTTTACTGAAGGATGGGAAAATCCTCAAAATAGACGGTACTATCACCGACCCCAATGCCAAGGTGATCGACGTAGGGGGAAGCTATGTGATGCCTGGGGTCATTGATGACCAAGTGCATTTTCGGGAACCGGGACTTACCCACAAGGGGGATATTGCTTCCGAAAGCAGGGCGGCCATTGCCGGTGGGATCACCACCTTTATGGAACAGCCCAATACGAATCCACAGACGGTTACCATAGAAAAACTCGAGGAAAAGTTCGCTCGCGCCGCGCAGACTGCCCATGCCAACTATTCATTTTTGTTCGGGGGCACCAACGACAATCTGGAAGAACTGAAACGGCTGGACAAAAACTCATGCTCCGGGGTAAAATTATTCCTGGGCTCTTCCACTGGGAATATGCTGGTCGATGATGAGACCGTCCTGGAACAGATCTTCCGCAGTACCGAAATGGTTATTTCAACCCACTGTGAGGACGAGGGGACCATTAAAGACAATCTTGAAAAATATCGGGAGCGGTACGGAGAGGATATCCCGATCCAGTACCATCCCATGATCCGGAGCGGCGAAGCCTGCTTCCTATCCTCTTCCAAAGCGGTTGATCTGGCCAAAAGAACAGGGGCACGGTTGCACGTCTTCCATCTATCGACGGGCAAGGAAACCCAGCTGTTCACGAACGACATCCCCTTGGAACAAAAAAAGATCACCGCAGAGGTATGCATACACCACCTTTGGTTTTCACAGGCCGACTATGAGACCAAGGGGACCCTGATCAAATGGAACCCTGCGGTAAAGACCGCGGCAGACCGAGAGCAGTTATGGAAAGCGCTCTTGGACGATCGTTTGGATGTGGTCGCCACGGACCATGCCCCGCACCTTTTACAGGAAAAGAACAATGTGTATACCAAGGCGCCCTCAGGAGGACCATTGGTGCAGCACGCATTGCCCGCCATGTTAGAAAAGTACCATCAAGGAATCATTTCATTGGAAAAGATCGTCGAGAAGATGTGCCATAACCCGGCGATTTTGTTCCAGATCCACAAACGGGGGTTTCTACGCGAGGGCTACTATGCCGATCTGGTCGTGGTGGATATGGACAGCCCCTGGCAGGTGGACAAAAAAAATATAGCGTATAAATGCGGCTGGTCGCCATTTGAGGGGGAAACTTTTAGGTCGCAAATAACACATACCTTTGTCAACGGACATTTGGCCTACGGGAAAGAGGGCTTTTCGGGACAACGGAATGCGAAGAGATTGACTTTTGACAGGGATTGAAATGAAACGAAACATACCGTACATACTGCTTGGGGCCCTCTTTTTTTCCTGCGCGGAAAAGGTGCTGGAGGCACCGGAAAATCTGATCTCCAAAAACAAAATGGTGGAAATGCTCACCGATCTTGCCGTTATCAATGCCGCAAAGACCACCGGGGTGAACGTCCTGGTACAAAACGACATCCATCCGATGCCCTATCTTTTTGAAAAATATGGCGTGGACAGCCTTCAATTTGTTGAAAGCGATCGATACTATGCCTCCATTCCCGTAATGTACGAGGAAATTTACCTTGAGGTAAAGGCCGAATTGGAAAAGAAGCACGAGCTTATAAAGGCGGCGAAACAAAGGAAGGACAGTCTTAAGCTACTGGAGAGCCAAGCCAGGCGCTTGGCCAAAAAAAACAACCTCACGACAAAAGATCCAGCCGCTGCAAAAACGCCTACAGACTCTCTTCCATAAGACGTTCACATGAAAATTGGACCGCGTCCCCAATGGGTTCGAAAGTAAAATCGATGGCCCTCCCTATCTTTTCGTTGTTATAGAACTTACGATGTCTGAGGGAATGTATGCTGTTTTTGGTCACTCTTCTGCGATGGCCAAAGATCAGATGCCGTAGCAAATCGAAAACCCTAAAGACTTCGAGCTGCCAAAAACGGAGCTGCCTGCCAGGGGCCTTTAGTCCGAGATGGTGGGACAAAAGCACCAGGATTTCGCGATAGCTCATATTCTCCGATACCGAAATGAAGCGTTCATTGGTGATGGGCGAATCCATCAGGCCCACCATCATCCCGACCACATCGCGCACCGTGACAAATCCGGTACCCCCAGGGGGGTAATAGGAGTACCCCTTGCTGGCGGTGGTGAACAGCGTTCCACTACCCCCTTTCCAAAATCCGGGCCCCAAGATTATTCCGGGATTGACCATTACTACCGAAAGGCCTTCCTGGGACCCCCGCCACACCTCCATTTCAGCAAGGTACTTGGAATGGGCATAAACATTGGCCCCTTGTTCCGTAAATTCATCTTCCTCATCGGCCATCCTTCCTTCCGGGGACTTTCCAATAGTGGCAACACTGCTTGCATAGCAAAGTTTCGTCACCCCATTGGAAATGCAAAGGTTTACCACATTGGCCGTACCCTCGGCGTTTATGCGCATCAACAGCTCATAGTCATTCGGGTCGAAAGATATCAAGGCCGCCACGTGGTACACTTTTTCAATGCCCCTGAAGGCCGCCCCGAGCGAGGGGATGTCCATAATATCGGATTGGACCCATTCTATTTTTTGGAAGTATTCGTCCACCCTTTCCTTTTCGATATAGTAGGAAAAGACTTTTTTCACACTTTGGAGGTCGCTTTCCGCCCTATGGATGGCCCTGACCTCCACGCCCCTTTCCAACAGGTGCAACAACAAGTGCGATCCTACCAAACCCGTACCGCCAGTAACCAAAACCATGTGCTAAAGTTAGCGATTTGAGATGGATTAATTTGGGCGGACAAAAGGGAAAACACAAGAGGAGTTCTTTATATTTGCAGCTGTAATCCAAACAAACAAGCATGGCCTTTAATTTTGTGGAAGCGTTAAAATGGAGGGGAATGTTGCACGATGCGATGCCGGGAACCGAGGAGCACCTGCTCCGCGGAATGCAATCTGCCTATGTCGGGATCGACCCTACGGCGGATTCGCTGCATATTGGACACTTGGTAAGTGTCATGATGCTGCGCCATTTTCAGTTGGCCGGGCACAAACCCTATGCCTTGGTCGGGGGGGCCACCGGAATGATAGGGGACCCCTCGGGAAAATCTTCGGAACGCAACCTTCTCGACGAAGCTACCCTGCGTCATAACCAAGAGGCCCTACAGGAACAATTGTCGCGTTTTTTGGATTTCACAAGCGATGCCCCCAATGCCGCGGTACTTGTCAACAACTACGACTGGATGAAGGATTTTTCGTTTCTCGACTTCATTCGCGATGTGGGCAAACATATCACGGTAAACTATATGATGGCGAAAGATTCGGTCAAAAAACGACTGTCGTCCGATGCCAAGGAAGGCATGTCCTTTACCGAGTTCACCTACCAACTTGTCCAGGGGTATGATTTTTTGCATCTCTATCAAAAGTACGATTGCACCCTACAAATGGGGGGTAGCGACCAATGGGGGAATATAACCACAGGTACCGAGCTGATCCGGAGGATTGGGGGTGGAAAGGGCTTTGCACTCACCTGTCCGTTGATCACCAAGGCCGATGGCACCAAGTTCGGAAAGACCGAAGGGGGCAATGTTTGGTTGGATGCCAACAGAACCTCTCCCTATAAATTCTACCAATATTGGCTCAATACTTCGGATGAAGACGCTGAAAAATATATCAAGATCTTTACCTTTCTCACTGAGGAAGAGATAGGAAAATTGGTAATGGAACATCGCGGGGCACCCCATTTAAGAATACTCCAAAAGCGCTTGGCCGAGGAGATTACCGTTGCCGTACATTCCAAAGCAGACCTGGAAAACGCAGTGCAGGCCAGCAATATCCTTTTTGGGAAATCGACTTCCGAAGATTTGAAAAAATTGGACGAAAAGACTTTTTTGGATGTTTTTGAGGGAGTTCCCCAAGCGGAAATCGCCAAACCGGAATTAGAAAATGGACTCGACATGATCGCTGCCCTGGCGGCTAAAACGGGATTCTTGGCCAGCAACGGTGAAGCGCGGCGAGAATTGAAACAGAACTCCATTTCCGTAAACAAGGAAAAGGTCAAGGAGAACCATACCATTACGGCTGACGATCTGATCAACGGTAAGTTTGTGGTGATACAAAAAGGAAAGAGAAACTATTTTATTCTGGTGGCGGTATAGCGCCTCCCATTCGCATATTTTTGATCCCCGGCCATGGCCCCCCTCAATGTTAAGGACCGTATTTTGTCATATATCTTTATGGGCATTTCCTTTTTGATGTCTTTGGCAATGTTCCACGCCCTGAGCTCAAAAGGCTTTCCCGATGGGCATTTGACCGAACTTGACAGGGCCGAAACCCCACTTTTCGTAATTTTCGGCTTGGGAAACCTCATATTCGGTCTTTCCTTTTTTTATTGTGCCCATTTTTTCACGAAACGCAAGATTCTTCATAAATTAGTTGGGTGGTCCATCATGGCGGTACTGCTTTTTGTACTGTTGGATACCATGCTGGCCCTAAGCCTTGACAATGGCATGGGAGGCTAATTTCAATAAGCCCTTAAAAATGAAAGTATACGTACCCGCCATCGTGCATGACCTGGAATCTTTTTATGGAGGATTACTTTGGGCGTATGACGAGTATCCGGGCGTTAAGAACCATTTGAATGCCCTTGCGAACAAAATGTTGGAGGGGGTACGGGAGAAAAATGAAGCTCTGCTGACCGAAATCAACAACTACCATCCGGATCACCTTGGGCGTAGCATTGCAGAATTGGCCACCCTGTCCTTTGGCCTGGAAGATTGCAGGCATACCATTGCCAACGAATATGGTTTTCCTGGATGGCCGCACATACCGGATGACATGGTGTACGACCAAAGGTTCGAGGCATCGGTGGACCATTTGCTTTCTGGAAATCTGGCACAGCTCAGGAAACTGCTGGAACGGGACCCCGGTCTGATCGGAAGAACATCCTCCTATGGACATCAGGCCACCTTGCTGCATTATGCCGGAAGCAATGGGGTGGAATTGTGGAGGCAAAGGGTACCCTACAACCTACCGGAGATCGTCTCCTATTTGTTGGAACAGGGGGCGGAAAAGAAAGCCTTGATGAAGGTATATGGCGGCGGGTTCACCGCCCTGCAGTTAATGCAGACCAGCGCCCATCCAAATGAAGCCGGACTTGCACCCGCCCTGGAAGTCTTGCTTTAGGGCGGATACGGGGCAATAAAACACCCGAACGAACGATCAAAAGCTTCGATTTCCCCAAATCTACGCAACCCTTTGTAAGGTTTTGAATCTAATTTAGGAAGGGAGGAAACCATGAAAGCAGCAAAATTCAAAACGTCATTTTTCTTGTTGGTCCTATGCGGGGTGTTGTCGACATCGTGCAACCGTACGGACTGTTGCGCGGAAACCACCCTGTCCGGCCGTTTTGAGCACCGGATATCCGATTGTGATACCGGGAGCAATCCAGAAACCAACTGTACGGATTGGTTAGACTTTATAGACGACTCCAAGGTATCGGTGCTGTACGGGGGCGGTGATATCGTATTTCAGTTTACCTATCAAATAAAAGAAGGGGTCCTCAGCTTACAGCAAGACCCACTTTCCAGCTTTGCCATCCCGTTTGACTTTGAGGTCATCGACGCGCAGACCCTGCGGCGTAGGGACAATGGGGACCTATGGAAGAGAAAACAATAGGGTTGGCGCGGGAGAAAACATCAAATCATGTTACGTTTTATAGGTTTTGCAAAAAGTACTTTTGACCCTTTCGGACTTCAAGAAATAAGGAATCCATATGGCCGCGCCTACCAATGATCTAAAGGTGTCCTTGAAATAGGAATCGTCTTCCAAACCTTCTATGTTTTCTGGGAGCACCTGACTTACCAGGATGGATGAGAGTAACGAAACGATTAGATTCATGGCATAAAAAATAATTATAAGATTTGGCAAGCTGGTCCTCCTTGTGTAAAACAAAACGATCAGCAAGATTGTAAATATGGTCAGAGCGATGTTGTAGAAGAGCTCAAAACCCATATAAATTTCCAGGAGCGATGCGTGTTCATAACCTGCCACACGAAAGCTCGACCAGGTATTTTGATCAAAATATTCTCCAGCAATGGTTTGGGTCAACAAGGAGAAAGGAGTAATTGTAAGACCGATCGCGGGCAATATCAACCATCCGCCAATAGGTTTGCCTTCACAATTCTCCCGGGAAACCGGATTGTATCCCTTGTACAGTTTAATTGCCATGAAAATTCCCAGAAAAGAAGTAAATAGGGCTATTAGAATAGATGCGATACTAAGGTTATAGCCAGCATCAGGGGAATTGAGATAGGACAACTGGTAACCCAACTGGTCTTTGATTTTATCATTGTCAGATAAAAAGGAGGGAACCTCGGTCCCTTCGATCACTTCTTCCTTCAGGGCATATCTATAAGCTACGGAAACCGAATTGCCCAATAAATTGGTCTCTTTTTCAAAAGCATATGCTTTTTTATCCATCTTCGAATCCTCCCGGGTAATGGTCCACTTTTCCGGCAAGTGGATGTTGGTCTCCTGTTCAAATTCGAATGGGGCCCCGAGATAATAGGGCATGTTTCTTTTAGCGGATTGGGTGTAGTTCAAAAGACTTTGCAAGACCAGGGGATAGGTCTCACAATAAATATAGTTGTCAGTATCGGACTGGGTCCAGAAAGAATCTATTTTGTAAGATTCCTTGATGACCAGGCTATTTTCACTGTCCCTTAGATCGTCTTTTACCGATACATTCTCAGTAGCGGTGATCGTTGGGTAAAGGCTGCTGTAATAATTCAGGAATTCCTGGTTTATACTCTCCGAGGAATTGGTCTTGAAATAGCTCCTCATTTGGTCTGCCTTGCTCCCGAAATATTTGGATTCGACCAAAAAGGTGGCTTCACCCCCAATTGAATCGACAATGATGGTCTCGGCAATCTTTAGTTTCGATTTTGTAAGGGGCGGCATCTTCTTGAGCCCGATTTGGCCCTTTTTTAACAGCAACCCGTTGCCATAGTCCGAGCCCGATAGGTTTTCCAGATTTCCACCTTGGTTGGAAATTGTAGGGTCGACAAAATATTCCTTTCCCTCGAATTCAAAATACACTATGCAGTGGTCAAAAACGTTGTGTCCCGGAAGCAGTTTTGGTAAATTTTTGCCCGATTGGGTGTTTACCAAGAACGGGTATGACACCAAACCTTGGTCTTGCAATAGGTTGGCAAGGAGCAAAGACTTGTCCTTGCAATCGCCGTATCTTCTGGAAAGGACCTTTTCGGGACTGTTTGGTTTGTAGGCTCCAATCCCCGATTCAAAACCCAGATAGCGAACTTCGTCCTGGACAAAACGTACCAAATCGATGACCAGATTTTCTTTGGAGTCGGATTTCTGCCCGTTTTTTATGGGGTTTTCCAGTTTTTTTGGAGAGAAGGTGTACAGCTCGGAAGCCAACTCCACTACCGCCTTCCACGATGTAAAGGTAGAAACGGAAATCCGTTTTTGTACATTATACCAATAGGGTGTATTGGTGTCATAGGTGGTATTGTTCTTGCCGTTTGTATCCCAGATATATTCCTTACCGTGGGCGGAATCGAGGATATTGGGCTCAGTGGCACCATCTATGAGCTGGTATTCGATCGGATTGTTGGATGAGCTAACAAGTCGGGAGTAAATCCTATGGACAGGCAAGGTATACTCCTGATAAATAACGGCAGAGTAATTCCCCTTGTTCACTGGGTTGAACCCCTTAATGGTATAGGAGTATTCAATGATATCCCCATCGCGCACGTCGGTTAAATTGATGACCGCTGTCAATGAACCATCGTAGAGCGCGCGTTCGAGATTCGTTTCCCTTTGAAATGTATTGATGGTACTATTGGCGAGCTTTTCAATGGTTCGGCCATTTCGGACGATTTTGACCTTATGGAATACCAAGGTTTGAAAAGCGGGGTCAAAAGAGGCACTGATATCCGACATTTGTTGGATGCCGTCGGCGTTGAGAACTTTAACCGCATAATGGATATATTGCTCCTGACTGTGTATGTTGTCTTGGAAATCAAGCAACAAATAACTAAAGCCACCTTGGTTTTTTTCAATTTCGCCATTCCCGAACTCGACTTGGGTCACCCATTTTGGGATGCTGCCTTTTGCAACGTTTTGCGCATGGGAAGAAAAAAGAGATAGGATCAGAAAAAATAGGACGAAAGGACGGCGCATGTTATTTTAGGTTGGTATGGTGTTAAAACGTCTACAATCTTAAAAAATTATTTGGCCAAATACGGTTATTTAACAACCAATTTGTCAAAGATCATAAAACCATCAAATTGCATCCCCGAATATCGGAATGGTCGAACCGGCCTAAGATTTCAAAACTTCCATCCCCATACACCCTGCCCAGATCCTGGGTGGCGATAAAAGCACATGAATTTTGATTGGCCAGATCGATAATATTGATACCCCCGGTCTTTCCAAATGCCTGGCCCGTCAGAGGGTCTTCCATATCCCGGACCGATACCCGCATCCAGGGCGGTGTACGGAAAACACCATTTCCCTTGGAATACGCTTGGGATAGAAGTTCGGTCATTCCGTACTCCGAATGGATTTCGGTTACGCCAAAACCTGCTTCCAACGTGTTGTGAAGCCCCTCGCGGACCATCTCCTTCCGCCTGCCCTTCATGCCCCCCGTTTCCATTACGATGGTGTTTTTCAATTGAAACCGGTGCCTTTCCACCAAATCCATTAACGCAAAAGAAACACCTATGAGCAGTACCGGGGATTCTTGGCGATCCAATTGTGCCAGAACATCCGCGAGGGCATCGAGATCGTCCAAATAGAACCCACTGGCCGGATGTCCGCTTTTTTTGATCAGATCGTCGACCATGTAGACCAGGGAAGAACCTTTGCGTTCCAAATAGGACGGGAGCAGCGCCAGCACGCAATATTGGGAGATATTCCCATAAAAGTGTTCAAAGCCCTTGAGATAACTTTGTTCGTACAGTAGCAGATTGGTAACGTAGTGCTTGCTGTTACCACTTTGGGTGGTGCCGCTACTGGTAAAAATGGCCGCCGGATCGCCAATGCCGGAAATCACTTTTTTGGATTTAAAAAACTCTATGGGCAAAAAGGGGATGTCGGACAGTTGATCTACCCTGGCCCCGGTTCTACCCAAACGATCGCAAAACTCGCGATACACGGCATTGCCGTGGTACTGTTTTCCATAGAGCTCCAAAGCGGCGAACTCAAATTCAGCGGCTGGAATGGACGTAAACGGATTTTGGATGGCGCTCATCTATCAAAAATAACCAAAATAGTAGAGGCCCGTGATGAGGGAAAGCGGAATATTGGTTTGTTCCGGGCCGGAAGGCAGCTTTACTTTACCACCAATTTGCGGATCATTGTTTTCTTGTTCTCAATGACCTGCAGTACATAGACACCAGGGGCAAGGTCGGATATGTTCAAGATGTTGTTCTTGATCACATCACGGATTACCACCTCGCCAAATATATCATAAACAGAAATTTCTTTTTGCGCATTCAAAGATGTGGTGATATAGACCACGTTGTCAAAAGTGGGATTGGGGTAGAGTTTAAACCCTGGGATTTCCTGGGAATTCGGATATTGCAAATCCGATGCCTGCTGAGCAGAGACACAAATGGAGAACACCATAAACAGTGCCAGGTAGGTTATTTTCATTGGGTATTGATTTGGGATCAACACGATAAAGATAGTGAAAGGGATTCCCTACATCTTAAAATTTGTTGTGAAATTCGACAAATTGTAGGTAAATATTAAAAAGTATGCATTTGGTCGGATTTTTTGACGGTTTGTCAAACAGAGTGAACTCAAAAAAGGAAAATGGGGAAGGCCAATTACTTCACTATCAGTTTCCTGGTAGCCACCTTGTTGTTTTCAAAAACGCGGAGTATGTAAACCCCTGCATCCAGATCGGAAAGGTCAAGTTCTGGACCTAAAATGGTGGTCTGCAATACCTGCGTGCCCAAAACATCAAAAATCAAGATGTTCTTCGGAGCGTTGGCGGTAGTATTGATATACACCTTGCCATGGGTCACCGGGTTGGGATACAACTGGAAACCATCGATCTCCCTACTGCCCACCGAATCTTGGGCGGAGGCAACAGAAATAAAAAGAAGACAGATTAGTAGGTAAAGGTGCTTCATACAGTGGGATAAGCAAAATGTATACCACAAATATAGGAATTTTAGCATTTCAATGCTCCTGGAGGGCAACAATCATCGTAAAAATTCGATGAAATACCACAAACTTTCCCAAAACCCTGATTTCAAAAATTGGGGTTTCCGATAATCTGTCGGTGAACCTATCGAAAGGCCTCCTTCCCGGATTGCTGAACAACCTCATTCCGGACTATTAAAAAACCACCTCGATCAAGAGGTGGTTAATATATATGGACAATTGCTTATTAACTAGTTTCCAGTGGCCCAGGCAAATGAGGCCACATCGACCGGCGTTCCCGTATTGTAAGGACCTGTGACCGTGGCGGCGTTGCCGTCGATGACCACATTGGCCAACGGACCGCCATCCTTCATGTCAACAAGGGTGACATAGCCTTCCAAATAGATATTGTCCATAGTGGCACCCGATGTCTTCTTGAACTGCAGGGCGGTACCGTCCGCGGAAGAGACCGCGGTGAAGTTTTCCAAGCTCGGGTTGTTGTTCACCCCATCGGCTTCAACGGCTGTAGAGAACCCGGCTTTGGAGTGCAGTACATAGGTATTGGTCAAGGTCCCGTTCCATCCCTCCGTCCAGTCAACGGCATCGTCCTCATTGTTTTCCAGATAGAAGTTGCTAGCGCTTACCGTGCCCCCGAAGAATTCCACACCATCATCCGTACCGTTCATCAAGGCCACGTTGTCTATGACCGTATCGGAACCCACGGCGTACAAGGTCAATCCATTGTACTGCGATTCGGCATTGATCTGTGCCCCGGCATAGTTGATCACCAAATATTTAATAGACCCCGAGTTGTCATTGTCATTTGATCCGCCATAAGTGAAGCCCCCAACCTCGGCCGTGGCATCCACGCCTTCGGTGGTAGTGGCATCACCAAGGATCACCAACCCGCCCCAATCTCCTGGACTTTGGCTCGTGGAAGTCATTATCACCGGGTCGGCGGCCGTACCCTGAATGTCTATTTGGGCTCCTTTCTTGACTACGATATACGTATCGGTCTCCATTCCGCTATCCGCGTTTGCAATGATGAGCGTACCTGCTGGAATGGTCAATTTGGCTCCACTTTCCACACTGAAACTGCTGTTGAGCATATAAATTATATCGGCATCCAAGGTCATGTCCGCTGTGATCATCCCGGTCAAGGGCTGGGTTTCCACAGATGTATTGGAGCTTACCCAGGCAAAGTTTGCCACATCTACGGTGGCATCACCGATATAGGTGCTGTTGGGATCGGCATCCGCACCCTCTATTTGAATGTTTGCCAGTGGGCCGGCATCCTTCATATCAACAGAAGTCTCATAGCCCGTCAGTGACAGCCCGGTAATGGTGGCCCCGGATTCCTTTTTGAACTGGAGGGCCGTTCCCCCTTTGGTGGAAACAGCGGTGAAGTTCGCCAAGGTTGGGTTGTTGTTCGCTCCATCTGCCTCAACCGCGGTAGAGAATCCAGCATTGGTATGCAAAACGAAAGTGTTGGTCAATGTTCCGTTCCAACCTTCGGTCCAGTCCACGGCATCATCCTCGTTGTTTTCCAAATAGAAATTACTGGCATTTACCGTTCCTCCGAAGAACTCAACGCCGTCATCGGTCCCGTTCAAAAGGGCAATGTTGTCCAGGACCGTTCCGGAACCAACGGCATATAGGGTCAAACCGTTGTACTGTGATTCGGAGTTGATCTGCGCCCCGGCATAGTTGATTACCAAATACTTGATGGAACCTGAATTGTCATCATCGACGGTACCACCATACTGGATGCCCCCAACTTCCGCTGTGGCGTCTACCCCTTCGGTTGTGGTGGCATTGCCTGCAATGACCAATCCACCCCAATCTCCTGGAGCTTTCCCCGCCGAGGTCATTATGACCGGACTGGCCGCCGTACCTTGAATATCGATCTTACCGCCTTTTTGGACCACGATATACTTGTCGGTTCCCTTGTCGGAGACAATTTTGGTTCCGGCAGGAACGGTAAGCGTAGCCCCAGATCCAACACTAAAGGTACCGATGAGTTTGTATTCCTTTGTTGCGTCCAAAGTTCTGTCCTCGGTCAAGGAACCCGTCAGGTTTACTTCTTCTGCCACGGTACATGGACTACAGGATCCGCCACAATCGACCTCTGTTTCCGTCCCGTTTTTAATTCCGTCGGAACAGGTGGCCGCCGCCGGGGGATCGCCCCCACCGTTGTCGTCGCCACTACAGCTTGCAAAGAATAATGAGGCCGCCATGGCGGACATCATCACAAAATTGGATGTCTTCATTTTCATAATTAATGTGTTTGTTTAAAAACTTTAACTTTAAAAACTATAATTGACACCCAAACTGAGAACCGATCCACTGTTGTAGGAACGAACCGTTTGTTCCGTCTCTATTCCGGTGGTACTGGGTTTGACCAATTGTGTTCTTCTAATATCCGGATTTAACAGATTTCTGGCGATAAAACGCAATCTCCAATGTTCTCCGAACTCTTTGATCAACACGGCATCGAGGGAAACAAACCCTTTCTCAATAATCGCATCATTATAGAACGTTTCGCTTTGACTCTGTATTTCCGGTGCACCTAGCGCAAATATTTTGTCAGAAGCATAATTCGCTGTCAAAGATGCTGAAAGGGGATTTTCTGAAGGTGTGGAAAAGTTTAAGCTTGTGTTAACAATCCAGTCCGAAGCGCCCTGTAGGCCGGTCTTTGTTAAGTTTTTGTAACGAAACGTGCGGATGAAGACCCCATCGGCACCACGTACCTCTTTTAGGTCTTGTGAGTGCCACATCCGGGTGGCATTAAAATTGATCCCCAAATTGATTCCGGTCGGCATATCGCCCTCATCGTTTGCATTTATCAAGTCGATTTTGGTCTCCAGTTCAAAACCATAAATGGTCGCCTTGTCCCCCGAGTTGAAATAGGAAAAAACACCGGCAGAACCTCTGTCCTGAACTTTGTTGATGGGATCTTGGACGTCTTTGTAGAAGCCCGCCAAGGATACCAATTGCCCCGGGGAAGGGAAGTATTCCCATTTCAGGTCGTAATTGAGGTCTTTTGAGGCCTCCAAATCCGGATTTCCGCGGGTAACCTGTCCGGTTTGGGAAACATATTCAAACGGGGAGATTTCCTTGAATTCGGGAAGGGTAATGGTCTTGCTTACGGCCAATCGAACAGCGTTTTTCCCGTTGAGGTCGTATTTTATATTAACGCTTGGATAAAGGTTGTTGTATTCTTTAACACTTTCCCCTATCCTCCCGGGAATGTTGCCAACGTCGTAGTTCACCGTGATATTATCGCCCTGATACCGCAATCCGGCATTAAAATTCCATTTCTCAAGGCTGACGTTAAAATCGGCAAAGGCCGCTTTGGAATCCAGCTTCCCTTCATACTGATCGGGGAGGAGTTCGTTAAGTTCCAGGACGCCGCTGTCCAGATTGGCCCGGTTGAATATCCCGCCCAGATTATCTATCGATTCTGGATTGATGGCATTGGTGGATTGTTCCTCGACCCCGACAAATTTGGATCTGAAATCACGGTTTTTGTTCCTGTAGTTCAACCCCAGTTCAACTTTGAACGATTTTCCATGATCTTCATCCTGTATGATTTGGAGGATGTTCTTTAGGTAACCGTTGAATTCATTGTCCGTGATCTCCTGTCTGGATTTTCGCTGCTGAAACCCCCCGGTACGTCCCAGCTGTACAAGGGTGCCGTTGGGCTCAAAATTGACTTCGTTCCGGATACGGTTGGGTTCGTCTGCCCTTAGGTTGTTATACCCCCCTGCCCATTCCAACCTATTTTTTTCCCCGAAGCGATGGGTTCCCAAAAGCTGGGTCACTATCAAACGGGTCTGCTTGATGTTCTGATCGCGCACAAATTGAAAAAGCCCTTCTGCTGGATCGGTTTCCTCAAATATGGTGCCCTCGCCGTTCCTGCCGCCTTCATAAACCTCATCGGAAAGTTTGTTGACCAAAAAAGTGCTCGATTTAAGCTTGTTTTTTTCGTTGATCAGATAGGTCAGGTCCAAAAGACCGCTTGTGGTCAACTTTTTGCTATAGACGGTCGCGTCGGTGATGGTATCGTCGATAAAATTCGAACGGAACTGCCGAAACAGGCCCTCGCCATATTCGTAGGCCTGCGATTGGGAAGCAGTCAGAAATGCGGAGAATTTTTCCTTGATTCGTTTCCCCGCGCTGATCGAATAATTGTAATTGACCGGCATCTTCTCTTTAACCGTATTCCAGCCTTGAACCGTGATCAAGTCCCTGGTGGTAGCATTTTGATCGTAAAATCCGAAATCGACATTCCTTTGGTTGGGGGAGACCTTGAAGTTGTCGAACACCCCGCTTTGGGCCACATTGGTATTTATTCCACCCCTTACCCCAACGGCAAGTTCTTCGGACCCGCGCAGCTCCCTGGCGGTAACGTTGATGGCCCCCGAAGATTGATCTGCCGAAGATTGTACGGCAAAGGTCTTGCTTACACTGACGTTTTGGATGACCCTTGTGGGGAACAGTCCCAGATCGATATTTTTCTTTTCAACATCATCGGAGGGTACGGGCAAGCCGTTTAAGGTCGTGGAAAGATACCGGTCGCCCAGTCCGCGGACAAATACGTCCCCGGAAGCCTCACTGCTCGAAACCCCCGATATTTTTGTGGTTGCCGTGGCAACATCCGAAACCCCTATTTTGGCCAGTTGCTGGGCCCCGATGCTTTCTTTGATCTCGATGGCCTTTTTTTGGTCCAACAACAGGGCCACTTCGGAATCTTTTCGGGTAGTGGTCACTACCACTACCTCGTCCAGGGAAACCCCTTGGGAAGCGCTCATGGGCACATCGACCGTGGTCACTTTTCCCGCTACGACCTCCATATTGGGGATTTCCACGGACTCGTACCCGAGATAGCTGTATACTACGGTGTAGAGGCCAGGTTCCAAGTTTGGAACTTCGTAAAGGCCATCAAAGTCGGAAGTGGTCCCTTTGGTGGTCCCTTTGATAAGTACATTGGCAAATGCGAGGGGCTCATCGTTCACTTCCTTATCAATTAGTTTTCCCGCGATACTGCCGGTGGCATCCTGGGCACGTAACAACATACAGGAAAAAAGTGCGGTCAATACAATTGCTATTCTCAATGGATCTGATTTAGAAATTTGGTGCAAAGAACGTCAGGTGTTGTAAATGCCGTGTTATGTCTGTGTTAAACATTTATTTCTTCATAGTTACCTTAATGTTACCATATTAAATGAAGGTTAAGGGGTTTAAGGGTAATAGTATTATCTTTACTTTTGAGCAGATAACCCATTCTGGAGTAGCTTAAAAATTACGAGGTAAAATCTGGGAGCCCTAGCGGCGAACCTTGTGCAATGCTCAGGAATACAAGTGTTTACAAATGAAAAAAAGCGATATTAAGATTCTTTTGGTGGACGATGAGCCCGATATCCTTGAAATTGTGAGCTATAACCTTTCTGCTGAAGGCTATCAAGTGTTCACTGCCAGGAACGGGATGGAAGGTGTTGAAAAGGCCAAGAGAAAAGAACCCCATTTGATCATTCTTGATGTCATGATGCCGGAAATGGATGGCATTGAAGCCTGTGAGACCATTAGGGGTACACCTGGCTTGGAACGGACCATCATCACTTTTCTTACGGCAAGGGGAGAAGACTATTCGCAAGTGGCGGGATTTGATGCCGGAGCGGACGACTACATCACAAAGCCTATTAAGCCAAAAGTACTGTTGAGTAAGGTAAAGGCCCTGCTAAGAAGGTTGAAAGAAGATGATAGGAAAGAACAGGACGATATCTTCAAAGTGGGCAAGCTGGTCATCAACCGGGAAGAATATAAAATTGTGAACGACGGTACCGAGCTTGTACTTCCCAGAAAGGAATTCGAATTGTTATCGTTACTCAGTTCCAAACCCAACAAGGTATTCAAGCGAGAGGTTATCCTCGATAGGGTCTGGGGCAACGAGGTTGTAGTGGGTGGACGTACCATCGATGTCCATATTCGCAAGCTTCGTGAGAAAATCGGTGACAATCATTTTAAGACGGTCAAAGGGGTCGGTTATAAGTTTGTAATTTAAGTAATCGCTTAATATTTCCGGTTGTCCCCAAACTTGGGGCGTAAAGATTACTTTTGTACCACACTTGGCAGCGGGCCAAGTGGTAAAATGTAAAAGGATTCCCGATGGCCATTAAATTAAGGAAGTCATATAGGTTCGCCCTGCGTTCCGCTTTTATGCTCACCTTATGCTCCACCGGCCTTTTGGGAGGACTGCTGTATGTACTGCACCGGATGGATTGGGCCTTGTTGGCTCTTTTCAGCCTCTTGTTTTTTGCCATTTCCTTTGCGATACTCCAATTTAGGATACAACGCTATATCTACCGACGGGTAAAAAAAATATATGACGATGTGGCCCTTCTGGAATCCACCTCTCTGGGGTCGGATCCCATTACCACGGACATGCGTACATTGACCGAGGAAATTGAAAAATTTGCCAAGGACAAAAAAATAGAGATCGATACCCTTAAGATCAGGGAGGAATACCGCAAAGATTTTCTGGGAAATGTGTCGCATGAACTCAAAACCCCTTTGTTTACCGTGCAGGGCTATCTCGAAACCCTTTTGGACGGGGCCATAAATGATAAGAACGTCCGAAAAAAATACCTACAGCGGGCCAACAAAGCGGTAGAAAGGTTGATTTACATTGTAAAAGACCTCGATTTGATTACCAAGCTCGAAGTGGGTGAATTGAACTTGGAGCGCGCGAATTTTGATATTATAGAGTTGATCACCGGCGTCTTTGAACTTCTCGAAATGAAGTCGGCCAAAAAAGACATCACCCTAACCTTTGATCTGGAATATCCGGAGCCCATTGAAGTGTATGCCGACAGGGAAAAAATACAACAGGTACTCACCAATCTGTTGGTGAACTCCATCAAGTATGGCCAAACCAAGGGCACTACCGAGGTAAGTGTGGAGAACCTCATTAAGAACAAGGTCATTGTCAGGGTAACGGATAATGGGGAGGGAATTCCAGAACAGCATATTCCGAGGCTTTTCGAGCGTTTCTACCGAGTGGATAAAAGCGGTAGCCGTAGAGAGGGGGGCTCGGGGCTCGGGCTTTCCATCGTGAAGCACATTATTGAGGCCCATGGTGAGAAAATCTATGTGGAAAGCGTTGAAGAAGTTGGTTCGGAGTTTTCCTTTACCCTGGAAAAGGCACAGAACAACGCTCCATAGTCGATTCAGAGGTAAACGGGCTTACGCGCCCATGGTCCGGCAAAGCCCTGATAAGGAGGACGGCCCATATTCGTTCTGCCTCGAACATGAAAGCAAGGGAACGGCATCCGTAAGCTGGACGGATTTCCTTAGTTTTGCCAAATCATTAAATTTTTGTTGCGGTGGGAAGCAAAAATAAGCTCAAACGGTTTAAGGAGAACGAAACGTTCAAAAATGTGATCCAGCCCGGACGGGAGGAAATCGCCAATGGATCGTTCGCCCTAAAGGGAAACTGGGCCGAACATTTCGGCAACGACAACCCTATAGTGTTGGAGCTGGGCTGCGGTAAGGGAGAATATACTGTTGGTCTGGCCAAACAGGCCCCGGACAAAAACTTCATCGGAATCGATATCAAAGGGGCCAGGTTTTGGAGGGGGGCAAAAACGGCCTTGGCCGAAAATCTGGAGAATGTGGCCTTTTTGCGCGTACAGATCGAATTGATCGATGAACTATTCGGTGAAAGCGAAGTATCCGGGATATGGATCACCTTCCCGGACCCACAAATTAAATACAAGCGCACCAAACACCGCATGACCAATAAAAATTTCTTGGACAAGTATAGGAGGATCCTCCACCCGGAAGGGGTCGTGAACCTAAAGACCGATAGCGAGTTTATGCACGGCTATACCTTAGGGCTGCTTCACGGCCTGGACCTAGAGGTCATCTACGCCAACCACGACGTCTACAAAAACGCGGGAAGCCCAAAAGAGGTTTTGGATATACAGACCTTCTACGAAAATCAGTACCTTGAGCAGGGAAAACCGATCACGTATATCCAGTTTAAGGTAAACTAAGCATGCAACACCTGCTCATCCTGTTTTTTGCTACTTTTTCCGCGGCGGCCATGGCAACGGTCCCGCCGGGGCTGCTGAACATGAATGCGGCCAAGGTAAGTGTGGAAAAGGGCAAATTGAACGGCGTGATCTTCAGCCTTGGTGTTTCCAGTATGATCTTGATCCAAGCGTACATCGCCGTGATGATCTCGAAATTTTTCCATAGAAATCCCGAGGTGATCGATTGGCTGTTGAAAGTTGCCCTGATCGTATTCGCCTTTTTTGCCGTGTACTTTTTTATGGCGGCAAGGCAAAACAAAAAAAAGATTCCCAAAACGGTCGTGGTAAGCAAAAGAAACAGCTATTTCAGGGGTTTTTTGTTGGCCGCTGTCAACCTATTGACCATTCCCTACTACAGTGGCCTCAATGCGATGTGGAATGCTTCCGGTTGGATCAAGTTTGAGATTACGGATATTCTGACCTTTATACTAGCAGCCGGCCTGGGCACCTTTTCCGTACTGTACCTCTACGTTTTTTACTTCAACAAATTGGAACAAAAAACGGACGGTTTTTCTAAAAACAGCAACTTTATCCTGAGCGGCTTGATGGTGCTCTTATTGGTGATAACCATAATCCGAATATTCTGCATATGACAAGACCGGAAAATCAGAACTTCTTCCAAAGGGTCTATGAAGTGGCCAAACAGATCCCCTATGGCAGGGTCACTTCCTATGGGGCCATTGCCAAATATCTGGGCGCTGCCCGTAGTGCCCGAATGGTGGGTTGGGCCATGAACGGTGCGGGCAGCGTACCCGACGTCCCGGCGCACAGGGTGGTCAACAAGATAGGGCTGCTTACCGGAAAACATCATTTTGACGGTACCAACCTGATGCAGCAATTGCTGGAGAACGAGGGCGTTCAGGTAGTCGACAACCAGATCATCGATTTCGAACGGCATTTTTGGGACCCTTTTAAAGAGCTGGGGGCCGAGGTGTAATTTCACCTTCCGGGATGCCACGGCGATCGTGCCAAAGGTTTCATTGCAATAGGCCGGGCCAATACCACCATGGCACATTTCGATCACAAGCCTTTAGGGTCTCGACCCTAAACCCTATCTTTGTAATTTAGAATGAATTTGAATAGGAAGCAGTTAAGCGGATGAAAATAGACAAGCAAGCGGTATTGGGCGCATTGGAAAAAATCACCGTTCCCGGAGAAGGCCAGAATATGGTCGAAAGCGGTGCGGTAAGGAACATCCAGATTTTCGGCGATGAGGTCGAAGTGGACATCACCATTCGCAATCCCAGCCTTCAGGCCCGGAAAAAGACCGAAGTGGAAATTTTAAAGATCATCCACAAAGAGGTCTACGAAAAGGCAAAGATAAAGATCAATGTTAAGGTCGATGCCCCGACCAAACCCAAAACGAACGAAATTAAGGGGAAGCCCATTCCGGGAATCAAGAACATCATTGCCGTAGCTTCTGGAAAAGGGGGCGTGGGGAAATCAACGGTAACAGCAAATCTGGCGGTGACCTTGGCCAAAATGGGCTTCAAGGTGGGCCTGCTGGACGCCGACATTTACGGGCCCTCCATGCCGATCATGTTCGATGTGGCACATGAAAAGCCCCTTGCGGTCAACGTTCAGGGGAAGTCCAAAATGAAGCCCGTGGAAAGTTATGGGGTACAACTGTTGTCCATAGGATTTTTTACCCAGCCCAACCAAGCGGTTATTTGGAGGGGACCCATGGCGTCAAAGGCCTTGAACCAAATGATTTTTGATGCCCATTGGGGCGATTTGGATTTCATGTTGCTGGATCTCCCCCCGGGAACGGGTGATATCCACCTCAGTATCATGCAGGCCATGCCCGTAACGGGAGCGGTCATTGTAAGCACCCCCCAGGAAGTGGCCTTGGCCGATGCCCGAAAAGGCGTGGCCATGTTCCAACAAGAATCGATCAATGTGCCCGTTTTGGGGATTGCGGAGAATATGGCGTATTTTACGCCCGAGGAGCTTCCAAACAATAAGTATTATATCTTTGGAAAGGAAGGGGCCAAGCATCTGTCGGAAGACCTGAAGGTTCCATTTTTAGGAGAAATTCCCTTGGTACAGAGCATTCGTGAGGCCGGAGACATCGGCAGACCGGCGGCCATGCAGACGGCTACCCCCATTGAAGCGGCTTTTGAAGAGCTCACCAAGAACGTGGTACGGGAGGTAGTGTCCAGAAACAAAAGCCTTCCACCCACGGAAGCGATAAAAATAACAACAATGGCGGGTTGTTCCGCAGTGAAAAAGCAGTAATATGACATCGGAAGAGCTTAAAACGAATGTGGAAAAAGCCCTAGAGGAGATCCGGCCTTTTTTACAGAGCGATGGCGGCGATATCTCATTGGTCTCCATTGACAATGAAAACTCTGTAAAAGTACGTCTGGAAGGTGCTTGCGTAGGTTGTACGGTAAACCAAATGACCCTGAAGAGCGGTGTGGAAATGACCATTAAAAAATTTGCTCCACAGATCGAGGAAGTTATCAATGTTTCCTGAGGAAGTTGAGCAATATCATATTTTTGGGACCGCGGGGGACATAGCTTTGCCATGATTTAAACTGGACTTCTGAATGATTGAAACAGATATATTGATAATCGGCGCGGGACCTACGGGTCTTTTCGCGGTTTTTGAAGCTGGCCTACTGCAGTTAAAATGCCACTTGATAGACGCCCTACCACAGGCAGGTGGCCAATGTTCCGAAATCTATCCCAAAAAACCCATTTACGATATTCCTGGATTTCCGGAAATCCTGGCTGGCGAACTGGTGGACAACCTTATGGAACAGATCAAACCCTTCCAACCCGGATTTACATTGGGCGAAAGGGCGGACACAATTGAAAAATTGGAGGATGGCTCTTTTGTGGTAACCACTGGAAAGGGTACAAAACACCATGCGCCCATCGTGGCCATAGCAGGCGGATTGGGAAGTTTTGAACCCAGAAAACCGTTGTTGGAAAACCTGGCGGAGTACGAGGACAAAGGGGTGGCCTACATCATCAAAGATCCAGAAATCTACCGTGATAAAAAAGTGATCATTTCGGGTGGCGGCGATTCGGCCCTGGACTGGAGCATTTTTCTGGCAGATGTCGCCTCCGAAGTTACCTTGGTACATCGCAGGAATGAATTCCGGGGCGCCTTGGATTCCGTGGAAAAGGTGCAGCAGCTAAAAAATCAGGGGAAGATCAATTTAATTACTCCCGCAGAAGTGGTGGCGCTCCACGGCGATGGACACTTAACATCGGTGACCATCCAAAAAGTAGGCGGCGAACCGGGGCATATGGTCCTGGAAGTGGACAATTTTATTCCGTTGTTCGGCCTTTCCCCCAAACTCGGACCCCTTGCGGATTGGGGCTTGGAGATTGAAAAGAACGCCATAAAAGTGGATAATACCCTGGATTACCAGACAAATATTCCCGGTGTTTATGCCATTGGCGACGTAAACACCTATCCCGGAAAGTTGAAACTGATACTGTGCGGTTTCCATGAGGCCACCCTGATGTGCCAAAGTGCGTACCAGCGAATTTTTCCGGATAAAAAATACGTGATGAAATATACCACTGTGGGTGGGGTGACCGGTTTTGACGGGAGTAGAAAAGAGGCGCCGAAAGCTGTGGTCAAGACCATCGACTAAAGCAAAAAACCTATGGTCTTCCCGGATACGGCAGAAGGCTATGCGTCGAAAAACGTTTAAAATAGTTCTTAGCTAATGTCAGATATAAAGATTAAAATTACCGACCGCGATGGTGTTACCCATGAAGTGGACGCCCCGACCGACATGAATATGAACTTGATGGAGGTGGTCCGCTCCTATGAGCTTGCCCCGGAAGGAACCGTTGGAATCTGCGGGGGCATGGCCATGTGCGCCTCTTGTCAATGCTATATCAGATCGGATCACCCACTTCCGGAAAAATCGGATGATGAGGACGCCATGCTGGCCGAAGCCTTTCACGTGGAGGACAGTAGCCGTTTGGGGTGTCAGATCCACATGACGGACGAGCTGAACGGCCTGGAAGTGGAGTTGGCGCCGGAGTCCTAGTGCTTAAAACCACGCATGGAACGGGTCCGGGACCTTTGGTTTGGTATGGGAGGGGCACTATATCCTCGCTTGGTAGGTAAATAGGTTATAGTACCGTCCTTTGGCCGCGATCAACGTATCATGTCTTCCTTTTTCGGCAATACGGCCATTTTCGATTACCAGAATCTGATCCGCTTTGCGGATGGTACTCAATCGGTGGGCAATGACAAAGGTTGTTCGTCCTTCGGTAAGGGTAGCCAGGCTCTTTTGGATAAGGGCCTCGCTCTCGGTATCGAGATTGGAGGTGGCTTCGTCCAGAATCAAGATTTTCGGATCGGCCAGTACGGCCCTGGCAATAGCGATCCGTTGGCGCTGTCCGCCGGAGAGCTTTACCCCACGTTCACCGATAAGCGTATCCAAACCTTCCTCAAAACGATCGGTAAATTCGTCCACATAAGCCGCACTTACTGCTTGCTCCAGTTCCTCCTCTGTGGCATCGGGTCGCGGAAAGAGGATGTTTTCCCGAATGCTTCCCTCAAATAAAAATTCATCTTGGAGGACCACGCCCAAATGTTGACGGTAACTGTTGAGGTCTACCAGCGACAGATCGGTTCCATCTATCGTGATCCTACCGGATTGCGGGTTTAGGAATGTGGCCGCCAGTCCGGCTATGGTCGATTTTCCTGATCCCGAGCTGCCGACCAAAGCTACCACGGCGCCCGGTTTCACTCCAAAACTGATGTCGTGCAATACCTCTTTGTCCTCTTCGTAGGCGAATGAAACGTTCTCGAACACAATATCCCCATGGATATCCTTCAATAGGATGGTCCTATTTTCCTCGTCCGATTCGGGGACCATGTTCATGAGTTCTTCCGTACGATCCAGTCCAGCCAGCGCCTCGGTCAGCTGGCTCCCGATATTGCTCATTTGTACGATTGGGGCGATCATTAGGCCCAAAAGGAACGTAAAGGTCAAAAATTCACCAATGGACAAATCCCCCATCATGATCTTAAAGCCCCCAATGCCCATAATCCCTGTTGTGGCAATGCCCAATAGAAAAGTGGAAGAACTGGTCATAAAGGCGGTGGCGGTCAAACTCCTTTTTACGTTTTGAAAAAGTTTTTCCACGCCCGCTTCGAATATTCTGTTCTCCTGTTCTTCCGCATTGAAGCCCTTTATTACCCGAACACCCCCTAAGGTCTCGGTCAATCTTCCCGTGACTTCCGCATTGATCTTACCGCGATTGCGGAAGATCGGCCGAATGACCTTGAACGCCTTTAGGGCGATGACGGCAAAAATGGCCAGTGGAATCAGGGTAAAGAGGGTCATGGTCCAACTAATATTGAGCAAAAGGATCAAGGAAACGATTGCCGTTACCGTTCCGCCGACCAATTGTACCAAACCCGTACCAATAAGGTTGCGTACCCCTTCCACATCGGTCATGATACGGGAGACCAATTCGCCCGATTTGGAATTGTCGAAAAAGTGGATGGGGAGCGACAATACTTTTTTCTGTACCTGAGCCCTCAGTTCCGAAATTAGAAATTGGGCCTGCACACTCAATATCTTGGTCAATAGGAAGGAAGTGATCGCTTGCACGGTAATGGCCGCAATTACGGCAGCCACCAAAACTTTGAGAAAATCAGTGTCCTTGTTGGGGATAATGTCGTCCATCAAATATTTGAGGGACAACGGGGCGACGAAACTGGCCCCCTTGCTGATGACTATCAATAACAGGCCAATAAAAACGAGATTGCGCCGAGGCCAGATAATGGTTTTAAACGCGGTAAGGATACTGACTTTTTTTTCTGCCATAGTTGGAACGCCCAAATTTTAGAAATTGCAAGTTAGTTTAAAAAAGCCGTGAATTTTGGGATGGGGACCGACGGGAAGGTTTTTTATACAAAAATTAGCATTTCAAGCCTTAGACCTTTATTTTCACATGATAAATGAAACCACACCATGGAAACGAAAGATAGCAATGGGAACGTCTTGGAAGACGGTGATGCGGTGCATGTCACCAAAGACCTAAAGATCAAGGGTATGTCGAAAACCTTGAAAAGGGGTGTGGCCATCCGTAATATTAGGTTGACCGGAAATCCCCAGGAGGTGGAATGCCGCATTGGGAAGGCGCAGATCGTGCTGAAGACCCAATTTCTGAAGAGGGCCTAGTGCCAAGGTTTTCCGTTCATTGTCATCGATAACTTTTAGAACCCTAAATAGCCATATGCCATGAATCACTTTGCCGTTATGTTTTGGCTGGGATCGTTGTTCCTCACTTCACTGGAACAGAAAGACCCGCCGTCAAACGAGGAAACCCGCCCCAATATCCTGTTTATCCTTACGGATGATCAGGGCTATCACGACGTATCTTATTATGGTACCTCGGATATCAGAACACCGCATATTGATCAGTTGGCCTCATCAGGGATGCGGTTCGACAATTTTTATGCCAATTCCACCGTATGTTCGCCCACTCGGGCCGCCTTGCTCACGGGGAGGTACCAAGATCGTGTTGGGGTGCCCGGTGTAATTCGGACCCATCAGGAAAATAATTGGGGGTACCTTGATCCAAAAGCAACCCTGGTCGGGAATGAATTAAAACGGACCGGATATGCCACCGCGCTGATAGGCAAATGGCATCTCGGGCTGGAATCACCCAATACTCCGACCGAAAGGGGGTTTGATCACTTCCACGGATGGTTGGGCGATATGATGGACGACTATTGGGAGCACCGTCGGCACGACATCAACTATATGCGGTTGAACGAAAAGGAGATCGATCCCCAGGGCCATGCGACCGATCTTTTTACGGAGTGGTCGGTGGACTATATCAAAAAAAAGGGTCGGGATGAGCAACCGTTCTTTCTCTATTTGGCCTATAATGCACCCCATTTTCCGGTACAGCCACCTAAAGATTGGTTGGATAGGGTCGTGAAAAGGGAAAAGGGAATCGATTCGACCCGAGCAAAATTGGTGGCATTTATCGAACATATGGATGATGGTATCGGAAAAGTGGTGAAGGCGCTGAAAGATAGCGGACAATACGACAATACCATCATAGTCTTTACCAGTGATAATGGAGGCCATATGCCCAGCAAGGCCAATAATGGGCCCTTGCGGGATGGGAAGCAGAGCATGTACGAAGGCGGGTTAAAAGTACCCACTTGCGTGAGCTGGCCCAATAAAATAAAACCGGGAAGCAGCAATCAAAAGTTGCTCATGTCCATGGATTTCTATCCGACCTTGCTGGAGATTGCGGGGACCGCACCGAAGAATACATTGGACGGCCAAAGCTTTTACCCAGAACTACTGGGACAGAACAAACTGAACACCACGGAGCGCGAACTTTATTTTATCCGAAAAGAAGGCGGGACAAGGTACGGCGGACAGAACATATATGCGCTGCGCAAAGGAGATTGGAAGTTGTTGCAAAATAGCCCCTATGAACCCTATGAGCTTTACAACCTGAAGAACGATCCCATGGAGAAGCAAGACCTCCTCTCCATAGAACCTGAGAAATACAGGGAATTGAACACTGTTTTAATGCAACATATCCAAATGGGAGGTCGCACCCCTTGGCAAAGGCCGGAGTAATGCCTCCCTTAGTCCATGATTTTTTTTCGAATGAGATACTTGTTTCTTTTTTTAGTGTTGGGGATGGCGGGCTGCAGGACCGGACCCCAAGTGCCAACGGAACTGGAGCGTTGGCAGGCCCAGGCCGAAAACGTAATCCTGATCCGTGATGATTTTGGGGTACCGCACATTTATGGAAAGACCGATGCGGATGCGGTATTTGGGCTGTTGTACGCCCAGTGCGAGGACGATTTCAATAGAGTGGAACAGAACTATATCTGGGCCACGGGCCGCTTGGCCGAGGTAGAAGGGAAAGCGGCACTGTACAGTGACCTGCGGGCAAAATTGTTCATGACCGAGGAAGAGGCCAAGGCCAATTACGAAAAAAGTCCCGCATGGTTGCAACGGTTGTGTGATGCCTTTGCAGACGGCATCAACTATTACCTGCATACCCATCCCGAGGTAACCCCCAAACTCCTGACCCGTTTTGAACCCTGGATGCCCATGTACTTCAGCGAAGGCTCCATCGGAGGGGATATTGAGCGGATTTCCACTGAAAAGGTCCGGGCCTTTTATGAAAGTGGTATCGAGATCCCGGAAACGAGGGAGCTCCAACTTAAAAAGGAAAAGGAAAGGGCCGAACCGCAGGGATCGAACGGAATTGCGATTTCTGGAAAGTTGACCCGATCGGGCCATGCCATGTTGTTGATCAACCCGCATACATCCTTTTTCTTTAGGGGCGAGGTGCATGTGGTCAGCGAAGAGGGGTTGAACGCTTATGGTGCGGTGACCTGGGGGCAGTTTTTTGTATATCAGGGCTTCAACGAAAAAACGGGCTGGATGCATACTTCCACTTATACCGATGTCATGGACGAGTTCAAAGAGACCTTGGTGAACATGGATGGGGAATTGTTCTACCAATATGGAGAGGAACTGCGACCGATTCGAAAATCCGAAGTGACTTTAAGATACAAGGACGGGCAAGGGGTAGGGGAAAGAACCTTCCCGATGTACCGCACACATCACGGCCCGATAACCCATATGGTAGATGGACAATGGACCGCCTCGGCCATGATGTGGGAACCGGTAAGGGCACTGGAGCAATCCTATATCCGTACCAAACAGACCGATTATGCCGGTTTTAGAAAAATGATGGATATCCGCACCAATTCCTCCAACAATACGGTGTATGCCGATGCCGGGGGAAACATCGCATATTTTCACGGCAATTTTGTGCCTAAAAGAGATGTAGCCCTTGATTATACCCGAGCCGTGGATGGCAGTGACCCTAAAACGGATTGGAACGGACTGCATACCGTGGAGGAGAATATTTTGCTCCTGAACCCTGAAAATGGTTGGTTGCAAAACTGTAATTCGACTCCCTATACCGCTGCCATGGAATTCAGCCCCAAAAAGGGGGATTACCCAAACTACATGTCTATCGATAGGGAAAATTTCCGCGGAATCCATGCGATTGGATTGCTAAAGGGTAGAGGGGACCATACCTTGGACGGTTTGATCGAACTGGCGCACGACCCCTACCTGCCCGCCTTTGAAAAATTGATCCCGGGATTGGTCGAGGCCTATGACAGGATGGATAGGGGCGAGGCCCTAAATTCCCCGATCGAAGTGCTGCGCCATTGGGATTACAAAGCCTCCAAGGAATCCGTGGCCATGACCTTGGCCCATTTTTATGGCACGCGGTATGCGATCAAGGGAGATAGGCCAAGTGGTTTGACCGACATGGAGCTCATGGATTATTTTGGCTCGGGCTCCCCAATGGAGGAACGTATCGCTATTTTCGGGCAGGTGGTCAAGCGCTTGGAGGCCGATTTCGGCACTTGGGACCTCCCTTGGGGCGAAGTCAATCGTTATCAGCGGTTGAACGGGGATATCCAACAGCCCTTTGATGATGCCGCGCCCAGCATTCCCATTGGTTTTGCCTCGGGGCGTTGGGGGGCATTGGCGGCCTATGGCGCACGGTATTCGAACCATACCAAAAAACTATACGGTACGCGCGGGAACAGTTTTGTGGCCGTGGTGGAGTTCGGGGAAAGGGTAAAAGCAAAGAGCATACTGGCCGGTGGGCAGAGTGGCGATCCGAATTCCCCCCATTTCGACGATCAGGCACAGCGTTACGCCGATATGCGGTTTAAAGAGGTGCCGTACTACAGAGAGGATGTGTTGAAACGGGCGAAGGAGACCTATCGGCCAGGGAAAAGGGAATGATCGGTTTCCAAAAAACCTTGGTATTCCTTATGAACAGGTCAGATTCATGCTTGAACCCACACCTTACTCCTTGGTAATGATCAAGGTCGCTTTTGAACCCGAAGACAATAACCATTTATTGGAATAGATCAATTGTCCTTGGTCATCGTATACGTCCACTTGAGCGGTATTGGGGCTGGACGAACCCTCGTTAAGGGCCTCAAAGTCCAATCTATTGAACCCTTTTTCAAGATCAATATTGACTCCTTTGAAACTTCCGGTCAACAAGACGTTTGGATCCACGACCCTATCGTTGAGGTAGATCTTAACGCGATCACCATCGACATATTCATGATCTCGACACACCACTCCGATGAATTTGCCGTTGCTCTTCACGTCGCCCAGATACATATTTCCAAAGTAATCCGAAGAGCCTTCCTTGTTCTTCTCCCTTGGTCCGACCTTTGGGTCAATTTTCATTCCGGAGCCCGCTTGGACCAGTTCCCGGTCCGGATACATCTTTACCGGCTTTCTGCTAGGGGAAACGTCCAGATTGATCTCTGGTCGATCCCCGACCACAGATGGGATTTTGAGCGGTGTGCCCTTGTTTTCCTGTCCTTTTGGGTCTACTTTGTTGACAGCCTCAATTTTAAGGGGTTTAGCCGTAGGTCCATCTGTCTGCGACCAGGATGTCATGGGCAGAACAAAAAGGACCATTGATAGGAGCAAAATCCGCATACAGGAGTATTGTCGTTTTACAAGCGTAAAAATAACAAATACCCTGCCATAGAAGTTCTAAACCCTTGTTAAATCCCCATTTTTTCGACGATCGTCCCAAATATTGGACGGTGTCCGGTAAAATTGGGATGTACAGGGCCTTTATCGGAGTTGTCCATCTTAGGGCCAAGGATATGTGAACATCACGTTTTGTCCAAACCAATTGATATTGGGTGTTCATAGGGGCATTTGGATTCTTGTAGCGGTTCACCACCTTTTTTAGGGTCGGAATCGAGATCGATCGGGGTGTGCCCACTATACACAATGAAAGTTATATGCTTATTTTCTGTCCTCTTGCTATTACTTCCCAAGAATCGGTAATTTCGCCCTTGATCACTGTTTGAAGGGCTTCATACTTCGCTACGGTGGGACAAATGTGCATGGGGATGGCATAGAATGTATCCCCCACTTCAAAGGCTTCGGCCCTATTGGTCCTTACCACAAGATGTTCCTCGCTTTGCCCTATTTGCTCACCGTCTTCCAGTCCCAGCAGAAGTATTCTGGGAAAGTCCATTTCCGGTGCAATGGATTTGTGTCCCAGGTCGAAACAAAGAATATTGGGGGCGGGCTTGCTGACGATCCTGGTAAGTAAAACGGCGGCCACCTCAAAACCCATGTCCGGAAAGAGCTCCGCGTACCGGGCGTCCCATAACAGGGTAGTCCCCGGACTGACCTCCACATCGGCCCTTGACACATGTACTGGAAAAGACGGACTGCCGCCTGCCACAATGCTCGCTACCGCAATTCCTTTGGATTCGATATGGCGCCTCAATTTCGTTACGGCTTCAAATGCCCTATCGCAGACCTTTTTTCGCTCTTCAAAATCCTGGTTGCGGATATGCCCGTCATAGGCATGAAGCCCCTTGGGATCAACATGGGAATCGGCGTTCATCAGCTGGTACAGTTCCAGCGCCCCTTCATTGGGTTCGATACCGGTCCGGTCCATCCCGACGTTCAAGTCCATCCAAAGGGAAACCGTAACTTGGTTTTGCCGAGCCCTTCCGGCAATCTTGTCCAAGGTGATGGGATTGTCGACCAAGGTTGAAAAATGGGAGCCTGGATAGGACTCCATCAAGCTAAAAAATCGATCCACATGGAAACCTACCGGCTGCATGGCCAATAGAATATCCTGTGCTCCGCACTGTGCCAAAAGTTCGGCCTCGGCGATAGTGGCACATTTGAACTTCTGAATGCCATGGCGCATTTGCATTCGTATGATCTCCGCTGTTTTATGGGTCTTGATATGGGGCCTTAAACTGGAGGTGCCCCCGGCAATGGCAATCATTTTTGCAATGTTGTCCTCGATCCGGTCCGGATACACCAAAAGTGATGGGGAACCGATGTGTTCTGCATTGGTCAATTGGTACCAGGGTCTTTCTTCCATCGGCACCAAATTAGCGGAGTTCGAACATCGCCTCAATTTCCACGGCTATCCCGCCAGGGAGCATCATGCCCACAGCGCTTCGGACCCCAACACCATTGTCCGCTCCGAAAACCTCCGCCATGAGCTCACTGAACCCGTTAATGACCAATGGCTGATCCCCAAAATTGGGGGTGCAATTGACCATGCCCAATGTTTTGACCAAGCGTTTAATCCGGTCCAGATCTCCAAAATGGGTCGTTATGGTGGCCAACATGGTCAACCCTACGTGCCGGGCGGCCTCTTTGCCCTTGTCCAGATCGAGGGTATCGCCAACCCTTCCGGTGTACAACGAGCCATCGTTCAACATGGGTCCCTGCCCGGAAACATACAGGAAGTTGTCCACTACAAGGATAGGTTTGTACAAGCCCGCGGGTGGGGGCGCTGGTGGAAGCTCAAGGCCCAAGGTTTTGATTCTTTCTGAAGGGGATTCCATGGTTTTGATGTTAGGTGTTACTTGATATGAGGTATAAAGATAAGAAATGTCTTCGGTCTTATACCGGTGGTCAAACCGTCTTTTGTTCCATAGAATGTTGGATCGTCCCGATGGTCCGGTAGTTGATCTGAAAAGGGATGTAAAAATTTATGCCCAAAGCCCGGAAGGCACATATTCTTGTCTTTGGAAAAGCCGAGGGCCTTTTTCTTTTTGATAAGCTTTGGTAAAAAGGTAGGTGTCCCTTGTTCCGACGGCAGCCGCGGCAAGGACGTTCCGACCATCATGATAGCCATCTGGTGCTTCCGTTCCCCTGATGCCACCAAGGGCACCAAATATATGAAGGGCCATCTTTTTTTACGCCATATTGAAACCTAACCTCTTGATTTAGTACCTTGTGGCTTAAATCATTATGCCATGAAAAAACGGGAATTTCTGAAACGCATCGGCCAGGCCACCATTGCCACCCCCTTTTTGCCCTACGCCATCAACGCACAATCGGAAAAGCAGCGGGTACGGGAATACGACCTCGATGACGGGGACTCTTTTTGGGAACGGGTTCGCGAGGATTATACGCTGAAGCCCGATTATATCAATTTGGAAAATGGATATTATAATTTTGTGCCGAACCCGACCTTGGACAAGTTCATCGAGTACGTGAAGTATGTCAATATTGAGGCGTCCTACTACATGCGGACGGAACAGTGGGACAACAAAAAGCGGATTGGGGCCCGACTGGCCGAATTGGTGGGATGTTCGGCGGAAGAACTGATCATAACCCGGAATGCCACGGAATCCCTTGACATGATCATTGGTGGATTTCCTTGGGAAAAAGGGGATGAAGCAATCTTTGCGGAACAGGATTACGGCTCCATGCAAGACCATTTTCGACAGATTTCCAAACGTTACGGCGTAGTGAACAAGATTGTGTCCGTGCCCAACCATCCGGATTCCGACGAGGAAATCGTTTCCCTATACGAGCGGCAGATCACCGATAGAACAAAATTGATTATGGTCTGCCATATGATCAATATCACCGGACAGATCCTTCCCGTTCGCAAAATCTGTGATATGGCACACCGCCATGGCGTCGAGGTCATGGTGGACGGAGCACATTGCATTGGGCACTTTGATGTCGATATTGCCGAGCTGCATTGTGATTATTACGGATCGAGCCTCCATAAATGGCTGAGTACGCCCTTAGGGGCAGGACTGCTCTACGTGGCACAGGACAAGATCCCCAAAATATGGCCGCTTTTGGCAGATTACATCAAGACGCCCGATAAGATTCAGCGCCTAAACCATACGGGAACCCATCCAGTACATACCGATCTGGCCATTGACGATGCCATGGATTATCTGGAGATGATCGGGATGGAACGCAAGGAAAAGAGGTTGCGGTACTTGCAGCGATATTGGAGCGACCAACTTCGCGGTGTGGGGAACATCGTGATAAATACGCCTGTCGAAGAACATCGTAGTTGTGGCATTGCCAATGTGGGAATCGCGCACATGAAGCCCACCGATCTCGCCAAAACCTTAATGGACGACTACCAGATCTTTACAGTTGCCATTGATTATGCCAATGTAAAAGGGTGCCGCATTACCCCCAATGTCTATACCACGATCGGGGAACTTGATCATTTCGTGGCCGCGATGAAGGTCTTGGCAGAACGCATCTGAGCGTTCTAGCGGTCTTTTCCGTATTTTTTGGATTTTAGGTAATCCGTTGCTTCTTGAAATGTGGTCACCCATATGTCTTCACGATGCGCATCCAGATATTGTAACATTTCTTCATGTGCTTCTTCGGTGACCCTCATGTGTTCTGCACCCACCCCATGGAAAGTCAGGGTACTCAAGGTCTTGTTTTTGATTATCTGCTCTATGTACGCGATAAGATCTTCCGCTCCGTGCTCATTGGGCGCCCATGAGGGAACGTTGTATATATCGATCTCAAAGGGCCCTAGAAGTTCCAGTTGTTCTTCAGAACTGCCACGCGCAGCTGTGGCATAGGAGGCAATGGAATCTTTGTAGCTTTTCCCTCCTGCATGATAGTGGGCGCAAGGGTAGGCGAATGTTCTTTTCTTTTTTCCATCCATCGCCAACAGAAAACTATTGGCGAGCTGAACTTCTTCCAAAACCTGTTCAAGAGTGTAGGTATCAAGGTCTTGGTATGCTTTTACCCAGTCCATGCCCACTTCGGATTTTCGACAGGGATGATAGGCGGTATGGTTCCCCATTTCATGTCCGTCCCGGATCAAGGTTTTCCATTTGTCCATTTCACCATACAGTGAGGGAGCAGCTAGTGTAGGGAAGAAAGTACCTTTGAAATTGTATTTGTTCAAAAGGGGAACGACCGTGTTCACATGGCTCGACAACCCGTCGTCGTACGTAAGGCATATTGCGGCCTTGGCGCCATTGGGCCATAAGATCTCATCCGTGGTCTGGGCGCAGGCAGTTGTTAAGAGCAAAAAAAATACATAGCTGATCTTCAGTTTTTGATTCTTCATATTTCAATTTTTTACGATTACCGGGACCCAGTTCTGCTGTGGAAAATAAACATTTTTGGTCCCTCTTGGAGCGCATGGTCCCGATTTTTTTCCACGAGGAGGTTTTTTTTGGAGATGAACCGTCAATAGCAATTCGGTGTATCTTTTCAGTATCGCATTTTTCCATCCCTAAAGGGATTGTCGCGACCTGACCTAGGTCATACCATTTGTTCGGTAAGTGGTTTATTTTAAGTCTTTAAAGGGATGCGTCATGGAGGTAAAAAAGAACCCGAAGGCAGATTTGAACCGAGATAGTGGCCTTTTTTTTGTCATTGGCCTTGCCCTGGCACTTTTCATTACCTGGAGGGCGCTGGAGCATAAAACCTTTCCTTCCGAAGAGCAGTTTGTTGAAATCCTCGAGGTAACGGAAGACCTAAAGGAGGAAGTGCCCATAACAGAAACGATCAACACCCCGCCACCCCCGCCCCCACCTCAGGCACCTGAAATTATCGAAATTGTGGAAGATGCCGCGGAGATCGAGGAGACGGTCATTGAAAGTACCGAAATAAACCAGGAGACGGTCGTCGAAGAGGTCGTAAAGGTGGACGATGTGGAAGTAGCGGAACTGGAAGAGGAAATCTCCGTTCCTTTTTCGGTCATCGAAAATGTACCCATTTTCCCGGGTTGTGAAAACCTGACGGACAATGAGGAACGCAAGGCCTGTTTCCAGGACAAGGTGCAGGAACACATAATAAGGGAATTCAAATATCCTCCCGTTGCCATTGAACTGGGGATACAGGGTAGGGTGTACGTGCAATTCGTAATCGACACCCAGGGACATATCACCAATGTTAGAACCCGGGGACCGGACGTTGGTCTGGAGCAAGAAGCGGCCCGGATCATAGCCTCCCTACCCCAAATGACGCCGGGAAAGCAGAGAGGCAGGGCGGTAAGGGTACCTTACAATATCCCGGTCATCTTTAAACTTCAATGATCGACCGGGTTCAATTTTGGGCCTTCCGATAGCTCTCCAATAGCTCGGGTCCCTCCAATATGGACCGGATTATCTGTAGGGTCCCGTCATCTTTGGTCTCTATCTGCCATTTGACCAGTGCTATTTTACCTCCCTCGATCTCTATTCCCGTAATGCTCCTCGGATGTACACAGCTACCATCGTTGAACAACGGAATGTCGCCGGGCTCCGGAAAACGGGGCCTGTGGGTATGGCCTATAATGGTGATCAAGAGTTTGTTCTTTAAGATCCATCTTTTGATGCGCCGTTCGACCTTGATGAGTTCCTTATAATTTTTGGCCGGGCTTGTGGGATCGGCAATGCCCCAAACCTGTAAGGGTTTCCAAAGCACCCGTACCAAAAACCTTCCCCATCGCCAAAAGGTATAGTTCCACCAATCGGCTTGGTGGCCATGTGTGAGGAAAAGTTCCTGGCCCGTGACGGTATGTTTCAGGATCAGGCCCTCATGGTAGGCCATATCTTCCAACAGCCCTTTTTCACGGCCCTCCACGGGGTCAAAATAGGTCGAAAGATGCCTTTTTACATAATCGGGATCCTTGTACACCATATCGTGATTTCCCCAGAGCATGTGCAAGCGATTGTCCAAATGGTACTCCCGTAACAGCTTGTACACATTTTTGTGGGCTTCGAATATGGGCTTAAAGTTCAGGTTTTCCCAAAGTTCGTCCCCATCGCCCAGTTCGCAATACTCGAAACCTTGCTTAAAATAATACCTCAAGGCATGAAAATAGATGTTTCGGTTGTTGGCAAAATCGTCGGCAAAGCTGTTATCGCCCCTATGGCAATCACTGAACAAGATAAACTTCGAACTGTCGTCAAAAGCAACGGTCTTTGCATTTTTGTACGCTCGCGTTAACCTGAAATTCGATGACATTTTTTTTTGTTATTGGGGTGGATACGGACCACATCATATAAACGACCCGGACGAAAACTATGGGATTTCCGTAAATATCCAAAAAATACGGGAACCCCCTAAATATTCCTTTAACAAAATATCCCGTAATCTTTTGTAACTTTGTAGGCTCTCAAACGTCTAAGGGATATATGAAGAAGGATGTGCAGAACAAGATGCCATTGAAACAGCTCATCAGTTTTAACAAACTTTTGGAGCGGTACGATGCCATGGCCGAGGGACCCGATCCCGTTATGGCCGAAAGGGCGAAGCGTATCTTGGCAGCACAGGCCCCATATCCCGAACTACGGGAAGGCTTTAACGACGAGACCCTTCTCAAAAAACATGAGGAGGTCATTCGAATCATTCTACAGGATACCTTTTCGGAGGTGCTTACGCACAACGAGATCAAAATAGCCTCGCTCCCCTTTGACAATACGGTTTTCAATGCATCCAAGCGTTTTCAAAAGATCATTGAAGATGCGGGCAAGGATTTCGTGCCGCAAATGCGCGACCTTCCCGATAACCAAATGTACGCCATTGCCTGCACGGTGATCCTGAACGCGCACTATGGCTTCAATATCGATTTTAAAAGGCCCTTCTTTTACGATATCCCAGATGCCAATGGGGTCATGAAGCATTACCGCATTCTGTACAACGCCGATTTTGTCGAAATACTTCCCACCGAGAAAGCGAAGGAATTGACCCAGGCCGATGTCGAGGAACTGATTGATAACTTTGATAATATAGATCTTTGGAAAGAAAAAATTCCACCCCAAAGTTTTATAATGAAAGGTTTTGTGATCTCCAATATGTTCGATGTCACAGTGGAACATTCCATCTCGGAAATAAAATCGAACCTGATCGCCAACGATAAGAGGGCCAGCACCAATTTTATGGAGGACCTGGGGGAAACCTTTCGGTCGTTCTTTAATATCAAGGACATCAATGCGGGTTTTGTGACCTACAATCCGAAAGAAAACAGTTTTGAACGGGTGCACGGGTATGGCATAGAAAGCGTAATCCTGGGCAAGGAGGATGTTACGGCCTGCGACACGGCGCTCTGTCCCGGTTCCTACAAGGCCTTGTTAGGGGACAATACGTATTTTGCGGTTTCGGATGTCGATAAGTATTTCGAGATGTCGGAAGGTATGGCACCGTACAAAAATTTAAAGGAAGCGGGCTATCAGAGCGCTATTTTTGCCCCCATTGCTGATGATGGCAATTTATTGGGCGTGTTGGAGTTGGCCTCCCCGCAGAAACTGGCATTGAACAGCATCAATGCCCATAAGTTGGAAGATATCATGCCCTATATCGTCACGGCGGTATTGCGGTCCAAGGCAGAAGAGGAAAACCTGATCGATGCCGTGATACAGCACGAATGTACTTCGGTGCATTCATCCGTGTATTGGAGGTTCCAAGAAGAGGCGAAGAACTTTATCAAGGATAGTCTGCAGGGCCTTCAGCCGTCCTTTAAGGAAGTGGTGTTCCCGGATGTAAATCCATTGTACGGCCAAATCGATATTAAAGGGTCGTCCAAGGCAAGGAATACGGCCATCCAAAGAGATTTGATGATTCAATTGTCCGAGATCAGCACCGTACTTACCGAAGCCTTTGATAAGACCAAGTTGCCCATCTATGAGGAACTTATCTTTAGGGTGGCGAACCATGTCGATGCCATTAAGGGGACCCTGCACACCAATAGTGAGCAGGCCATCTTTAATTTTGTGATGGAGGAGATCAATCCGGTATTCAAACACTTGAAAAAGGTGGATGCCCATTTGGAAAAACTGATTACGACCTATGAGTCCTATATTGATCCGGGAACGCATTCCTATTACGACCATCGAAAAAATTACGATGATAGCGTTATGCTCATCAATAAAAAATTGGCTTCTTTGATCGACAATAGACAAGAAGAGGCCCAAGAGATGTACCCACATTATTTTGAGCGGTACAAGACGGACGGAGTGGAGCACAACATGTACATTGGGGAAAGTATCTCCGAAGACAGGGATTTTAACCCGCTTTACCTGAACAACCTACGGTTGTGGCAGTTGCAGGTCATGTGTGAGATGGAAAACACCCATTACGCCTTAAAGCCCCAGCTTCCGGTGCCTTTGGACGTGGCCTCGTTGATTTTGGTTTACAATACCCACCTGTCGATCCGATTTAGGATGGATGAAAAACGTTTTGATGTCGATGGCACCTACAATGCCCGGTATGAGATCATCAAAAAACGCATTGACAAGTCCTTTGTAAAGGGGACCAAGGAACGCCTTACCCAAACGGGGAAAATGGTAATCGTTTATTCCCAAAAGAGCGACGAACTCGAATACCTACGGTACATCAAATTCCTGAAATCGAAAGGATATTTCACCGGGAAGGTAGAAATTGTGGAACTGGAGGGGCTTCAAGGTGTCGCCGGCCTAAAGGCCATTCGTGCAGAAATACTCTACAAAAAGAGCGCCGAATCGGAAAGGACCTATACCTATGAGGATCTGATGGAAGAACTCAAAGCCTAGCCATCCATTCCAGTGGCCCTATCTATCTGGCCCCAAGAAATGGAACCCCAACGCAAATGCGATCACCGAGACCACGATACCTATCATAAAGATGGTATAGGTCAACCTTAGAATACTGTACTTTCGGTTCAGTACCAACCCCAAAAAGTAAAGATCTTTCGTAAGGCTGGTGTAGATATATTCCTTGTCCTTTACCAATTCCTTAATGGCCCACTCGTAGTCGGGCAATTTCATTTTGTGGAAATTGCCGAAGAACAGTAGGTTTACCTTTTTATTCTTCACATCTTCCTTGGTGAACTGTCCACTGGTCACATTGGGACGGGTGGCCAAGACGGCCATGATCATTGAGATGACGCTGAAGACCACAAAAATGACCGTAGGATAGATCAGGTACGAATTCGACGGGTTGTCCAATTTGGGAATAAGGTTCGAAAGGACAACCGAGATGATGATCGCGTTTACCGAAAGCAGGATGTTCGCCTTGGTGTCGGCAATGTCGCTTAGGGTAATATGATTTTTTAAGGTCACCCGGAACAACGTCTGGATTCCCCTGTCCGGGCTCTCGCTTTTATACCGGGCCTTTAGGTTCTCTTTTTTGGCGATTTCCTTTTCCGTTTTCCTTTCCTTTTTTAACCTTTTAAGGTTTTTTTCCTTTTTTTGCTGCCAGTGCTCCAGGGCGTAATCGGTATAAAACTTTTGCTCGGATTCGAACATTTTAATGTTCGCGTTCCGCCATTCCCTATGGCTGTACTCCGCTATCCCCAGCAACGAAAGCTCCTCCCTTAAGAATTCAGAGGTTTCCAGATAGGTGTCACTTCCAAAATGCGAGGAATCCGCGTCCCTAATGATCTGCTCCATCAGGTTCTGTGGCTCATAGTGCCTTTTGGTCGCCAAAATGAGGTCGGTGACCCTCTTGGTTCCCTCGACCCCATAGCCCTGTTTCTTCAGATATGTCGATGCGATCGCACAGCTTTCCTCCTCGTGGTTCTCGCACCCTTTGGTATACCCGGTATCATGAAACCAGGCGGCTAACAACAGCGCCTCGCTTTCTTTGGCTTCAAGAGGGTAATGGTCTAGTAATTCTTTAGTATTTTTAACGACTCTTTGGGTATGACGTAAATTGTGGTACAAAAATTTAGGATCCAGTTGGTTGGATAGGAGATCGGTGGCAAAGTCCTCGGCTTTTTCAAGAATGTCCGACATATAGTGGGTGTTAGAATTCCCCCAAATTACAAAATTTTGAACTTAAGGACCTGGATATGAAAAAATATTACCTAGTCTTGTTTATAACGGTCTTTTTGACCAATTGTGCCACGTATAAGACCAAATATGCGGAGGCGGACCCGATAGATCGATCTGGGGAGGACAAGGGGGTCTCCCATACCTTCTATTTGATCGGGGATGCCGGCCTGTCGCCTCTTGGCGGAATGAACCCAGTACTTCTGGCCTTTCGGGATGAATTGGGAAAGGCCGACAAAAACAGTACGGCGATTTTTTTGGGAGACAATATCTATCCTGCCGGGATGCCCGGTAAAAAAGGTGCGACCCTGGCCTATAAGACCGCCAAAAGCCACCTGGACGCCCAAATAAAGACCTTGGAAGATTTTCAGGGCCGGCCGATGTTCCTTCCCGGCAACCACGACTGGTACAATGAAGGCCCAAAGGGCTTGGAACGACAGGAAAAGTATATCAAGAAGCAGATCGAGAGCAAGGACCCATTTCTTCCCGAGAACGGATGTCCCATGGAGGTGGTCAAAGTGAACGACGACCTGGCGGTAATTGCCATCGATACGGAGTGGTACCTGACCGATTGGGATCGCTTTCCGACGATGAACGACGACTGTAGCATTAAAAGCCGTACCAAATTTTGGGAAGAGGTCGAGGGCGCCATCAAAAAGAACCGCGACAAGACCACGATCATTGCCCTGCACCATCCCATGTTCACCTATGGGGTACACGGGGGCGAATTTTCAATGCGACAGCAACTCTATCCGAGCAGCAAGAAAGTTCCCTTGCCCATCTTTGGTACCCTGATCAATATGCTCCGGAAAACCACTGGCGCCTCCACAACCGATATACAGAACAAAAGGTACAAGGAGTTCAGAAAGCGCATGATCACCTTGGCCCAGTATTCCGAAAAGGTGGTGTTTGCCTCGGGACACGAGCATACGTTGCAGTACATCGTGGAGCAGAACACGCCACAGATCGTGAGTGGTTCAGGTGCCAAAAAAGGGGCCACACGCCTCTTGGGCGGAAGTAAGTTCTCAACGGGAAGCAAGGGATATGCGGTCTTGCAGGTTTACAAAGATGGTTCTTCGTCCGTGACCTATTATGGAATTTCAGAAGCAGGGGAAAAAACAGAGCTGTTCTCCTCGCAGGTACTACCGCCCGACCGCACCCGGCATACTGAAACCTATGGGGAATCTTTCCCTCAGGAAGCAACGTCCTCTGTGTATACCAAGGAAGAAATTGATAAGAGCGGGCTCTTTAAGGCCCTTTGGGGCGACCGGTACAGAAAATATTACGCCACCGAAGTGACCGCACCAACGGTCCGCCTCGACACCTTGTTCGGGGGCCTTAGCCCGGTTCGAAAAGGAGGTGGGCACCAATCGAAATCACTTCGGTTACGAAGTAAAAATGGTCGGGAGTACGTAATGCGGGCGCTCCGGAAACAGGCGGAGCTCTATTTGCAGGCGATGGTGTTCCAAGAGAATTATGTCATGGAGGATTTAGAGGATACCTACATGCAGGAATTTATGGAAGACTTCTACACCGGTTCCCATCCGTACGCCCCGTTTACTATAGGTCCGCTTGCCGATGCCATAGATATCTACCACACCAATCCGGTGCTCTACTACGTACCCAAACAGGCCGCTTTGGAGGATTTCAATTCAAATTTCGGGGATGAACTGTATATGATAGAAGAGCATACCGGGGACGATCACGGGGACCAGAAGAGCTTTGGCTATTCCGATACCTTGATCAGTACGGACGAAATGTTGGAGAATCTCCGGGATGACGAAAAATATGAAGTCGATGCAGAGACTTATATTCGAGCGAGACTTTTCGATATGGTGCTGGGCGACTGGGATCGACACGTCGATCAATGGCGCTGGGCCAGGTTCAAGCCGAAAGGAAGTAAAAAAGTAATTTTTCGACCAGTACCCCGGGATCGGGACCAGGCGTATTCTATCATGGGGGACGGACTTTTTATGGGCCTGGCAACGCGCCTCGTTCCGGCACTCCGTTTAATGGAGGGCTTCGATCATCAGATTCGGGATGTAAAGGGGTTTAATTCATCGCCGAAGACCTATGTTCTGGACATGGCGGTACTATCGGAGACCACTAGAGATCAATGGGCCGAACAGGCCCGGTTTATCCAAGAAAACCTTACGGAACCTATCATTGACAATGCTTTTTTATCCTTTCCAAAGGAAGTGCGGGATGGGACGGTACAGGAAATAAAACGCAAATTGTTGTCCCGAACAAGCGATATCGGCCAAATTGCAGATACGTATTTTGGGATATTGAACAAATATGCCGTGGTCACAGGTACCGATAAGGACGACTGGTTCGAAATCGAGCATTTGGGCAGGACGGAGACCAAGATCAAGGTCTATCGCATCATTGACGGGGAAAAGAAAAGGAAGTTTTTCGAAAAAGTGTTCCGTTCCGATGTCACCAGGGAGGTCTGGGTGTACGGTCTGGATGACGAAGATCACTTTGAGGTTAAAGGGGCCGGGAACAGTGCCATCAAAGTTCGTTTGGTCGGGGGCCAGAACAACGACGTCTATGAAGTGGGGGAAGGCGGAAAAACCTATGTGTATGACCACAAGACCAAAAAGAACACCTTTACCGATGTTTCCAAGGCCAAGGTAAGGCTAACGGATGACTATGTGCTCAACACCTACCAGCCTCTGGAGTTGCGAAACAGCAACAATCAGCTTATCCCTACCGTGGGATTCAATCCCGATGACGGAATGAAGATCGGACTGGACAATACCTATACCTACAACGGGTTTAGACAAAACCCGTTTACCTCGCAACATCACGCGAACGCGGCCTTTTATTTTGCGACCAGTGGATTTGAATTGGGTTATAAGGGCGAGTTTGCCCATGTTTTTGGAAAAACGAACCTGGAATTGGCAGGGAAGTTTACCAGTCCCAACTTTTCGGTGAATTTTTTTGATTTTGGAAACGAGACCGAAAATTTGGACGATGACCTGGACCTGGATTACAACAGGGTGAAACTCCAGACCCTTTATTTTTCGCCTTCCCTGATCTGGCGGGGAGATTTTGGGGCCAAGTTCCGGGTGGGCATCTCGTACGAGTCTATTGAGGTAGAGGAGACCACGGATCGTTTTATCAATACCTTTTATCAGACCAACGGGGAGGAAACCAACAATAGTTTTGTTGGCGCCGATGCGGTATATACATACAAAAATCAGGACAATGCCGCTTTTCCAACCTTGGGGATGGCCGCTTCCCTACAGGTGGGCTTCAGGAACAATCTGGATATGGGGGAAAGGAATTTCGGATATATCATTCCTTCCCTTTCCATTGACCACAGGCTGGTGCCCAGCGGTAATTTGGTCCTGGCGACCAAATGGAAGGCCCATTTTACCTTGGGGGACGGCTACGAGTTTTATCAAGCTGCGAGCATCGGCGGAATTGATGGCCTCCGCGCATTTAGAAACCAGCGTTTTTCAGGAAAAAAGGCGTATTACCAGAATACCGATCTGCGGTACAACCTTGGCCGTTTGAGAACGGGTATTTTGCCCACTGCATTTGGCCTGTACGGCGGTTTTGACTATGGCCGGGTCTGGCAGCCCGACGAGGACTCCGATGTTTGGCATACTTCCTATGGCGGTGGATTCTTTCTGAATGCCGCCGATGTGGCATCGGTGCGGTTGGCACTGTTCACGGGTGAGGAAGGGATGCGCTTTACCTTTGGGATCGGGTTTGGCTTCTGACATAGGGACGAAGTTCTATTTTCCCAGATGAAAACGGTATAGGTTCCTGCCCGTACCGTCCCTTTCCTCATCGGAAATAAGCAGGGTTTCCGCATCCAGAAAACAGACCGACTCCAATTGGGTGGTGGCCCCAAGATCGATGGTTTCCATAGTGCCCGAGGAAAAATCGTCCGAAGGGAAGTCTGTAAAGATCCAAAGTTTTCCGTTCCCCAATAACACCACTTTTTTACCGTTCGGGGAAATGGCCGCCGAGGTGACCCTGCAACTTATCTCTTGACCACAGGTCCTAAACTTCCCTACGTACACCGCCTCGTGTTTTCCCTTCTCACTGGGAACTTTATAGATTCTTGCTTCCCCAGTGAAGGGGATGCTTCTGTTTTTGGTGATAATGAACAGGTGGCCATTGCTGTAGAACAAAGCTTCGGCATCGAACTGATTGTCGCGTCTCCTGGGAGGGAATTCCTGTTGTTCCGGATAGCGGAACCGGATTGGTTTGGCCTTGATCTTATCTCCTTTTTCGGTTTCCGGATTGGGCACCTTATAGATAACAAGATCTTTGCGCTTGCTGTGGTTGTTCCCAAAATCCCCTATATACAGATTGCCTTTTTCATCTTCCGCCAAATCTTCCCAATCTGTGTTTTTTGCATTTTTTACCTCGAACTCCTGCGTGAGCTTACCATCGAACCGTACGCGATATAACTTGTCCGAATTGCCACCGTCTTGTACGAACCACGCAGCTTTCCCTTGAAGGTGGGCGATCCCTGAATTCTCATCCAGTTTTTTTGGGAGTTTTGTCACAAAGGTGAGTTGACCATAGTTGGAACAACTGGTCAATAGGGCAAGGGAAAATAAGGGGACGAAGTAGCACTTCATAAAACGGCTTTGGCATGGCTTGGGCCGGACCCAGATACTTGCCATTTATTCCTGATTGGTGGCCATTCTTTGACCTGCGGTCATGCTGAGTTTGTCCATCATGAACGTGCCCAGGTCACGACCCTGCTTCACCCCGACCTCTACCGCTGCACGATAGTGGATGCCCCCGTACATGCGGCTTATGGCGGCTTCGTCCGCAGCATGCCTGAAAGATGTGAAATTCCTGGCAGGTAGCCCGTAGGGGACTTCCGTATCGTCCTCAAAGGCAAAGTTGTCCCCAAAAATATCGGTCAGGGCGATGGAGGCGGCTCCAGAAACCACACTATGGCCACTGGTATATTCGGGGAACGGTGGGGTCTGCAGCACCGGTTTCCAGTCCTCATCGATATGCTGGTTGATCAGGGTCTCGGGCCGGATCAGGTTGCTCCGGTATTTTTCGTCCCAACAACTGATAAAGGCATCCGCAATGGCCATGGAGGTCTTGGTATAGGCATATACGGTTTTGTCAAAATCACTGTTGGTTTTCCTACTGGCAATTTTGGCGATACCGATCCAATGTGCCCCTGGGGTGATCTTTTTGGTGGCGAACATCAAATGCCCCTTGGTCACCGAAACATACGGGTTACAGTCCCAAAACTGTGCGATCTGGATCTCCTCGGAAGCATCGCCCTCGGCCTCTATTTTTTTACTGATGTCGTATACCTCCTGCAGTTCCCTGTAAAAGTCCGATTTTTCGTTCATGGAGAAATCGGGCGGAGGAACGGGCTTGAACTGTTGTGATGAATCGATGACGAACGGACGGATCTTGCTCCAATGGGGCTCGATACCATCGGCGTAGGAGGGCGGTGTGGGTTGCCATCTTGTGGGATCATCCGTGTCCACGGTAAACTTGGGCATGGTCCGGGTCTGGTTGTAATTGTCCTTCGACATCCATTCGGAAATATGGTCGGCGACCTGCAGCCCGTAATCTTTTGAAGCCTTGAAAACCTTAGGATTTTTTTCCTCCCAAGTACCGTACAAACTATCCCTGAACTGCTCCATTCTCTTTTCGGAAAAAATCAGCTGTTTGCTTAATTCCATATGCGCGACCATTGCCGACAAGGGGTAGTTGATATTTTCCGCTCCCGGTTTGGGAATGGCAGTGAGTTCCGTAACCTGTCCGGCCAATGACTGGTACTCCTCGTTCTCGAGGGCCATGATCTCGTATGCCGCGATATTGGGATAGGCAAAAATACGGCTTGCCACCGGAGGCGAGAAAATATCATGGATCATGATTTCGATAACCTTGTCCACCGAAGCGTGCAGTTCCTCTGGTGAGACAACTATGGCCTCTTCCCTGGCCTCAGGTTTGCACGAAGCCAAAACAACAAGGGCGACGGATACAAATGCGAACTTCTTCATCATTGCTTTCTTTTACTTCTATACCGTCCATGTACTGCGGTTTTGTCCTTGCCAACAGTTGCCATATACGCTATTGAAAAACATAACTGAACGTACGGTACTTTAAAATAAGTGGGACCGTATGGATTTATCGCCCAAAATTACATTATTTTCACCTTTTATCAAGTAGGCAAGGGAAAGAAACCATGCTGTTTTCGCAGTATTAACATCTTTGGAGCAGTGTTTGTTGCGTGTTTCCATAGGTATTTACAAATAATCCGATATATTTATTGGATATAACCAAACCAAATTCAATCACATGTTAGGAATTTTCTCTTTCTTGGGCTTCACTTTGTTGGTAGCCGTTATCGCCTATTTAGCTACACGAAAAACCGATGAGGGAACCTCAGATGGTTATTTTCTTGGCGGTAGGAGCCTTACGGCTGGTGTGATAGCCGGATCTTTGTTGCTGACAAACCTTTCCACGGAGCAGATTGTTGGACTCAACGGAAGTGCGTACAAAGACGGGCTGTCGGTGATGGCATGGGAGACCCTGGCGGCCATAGCCATGGTGGTCACCGCCGTTTTTCTTTTACCAAGGTACCTAAAAGGGGGACTTACCACCATTCCGCAATTTTTGGCCGATAGGTTCGATGTGGCCACAAAGACGATCACTTCCGCTTTGTTCCTGACGGGCTATGTGGTGGTGCTGTTGCCCGTAATTCTTTACTCGGGTTCCGTGGCGATAAGCGGTATGTTCGATGTTCCCGAACTTTTGGATGTTTCCGAAGAGGTCGCCCTGGTCATATGCATATGGGGAATCGGGGTTATCGGGTCCATTTATGCGGTCTTTGGAGGTTTAAAGGCGGTGGCCGTTTCCGATAGTATCAACGCCATCGGATTGATGATCGGGGGAATTCTCATTCCTGTTTTTGGTTTGATGGCCATAGGGGGTGGTAGTGTTTTCGAGGGTATCGACACTTTGATGTCCACCAACCCGGAACGATTCGATTCCACGGGGGGACATGGCCAGGAAGTACCGTTTTCCACCATTTTTACGGGCATGATGTTGGTGCAGCTTTTTTACTGGGGCACCAACCAACAGATCATACAAAGGGCCTTGGGAGCCAAGAATTTGGCCGAAGGTCAAAAGGGATTGCTGTTGGCGTCCTTTTTAAAGATATTGGGACCGTTGATCTTGGTGCTTCCCGGAATGATCGCCTACCATTATTTTGAAGGGGGGCTGGCCTCCAGCGATTTGGCCTACCCCGAATTGGTACGGGCCGTATTGCCCGATTACCTAGTAGGCTTTTTTGCCGCGGTGTTGTTCGGGGCCATTTTGAGCTCTTTCAACAGTGTGCTCAATAGTTCGGTCACGCTCTTCGGAATAGACATATACAAACAACATATCAACCAAGAAGCCCCCGAAAAGACCGTTGTGAAGTATGGAAAGATATTTGGTATTTGTCTGGCCCTGGCGGCCATGTTCATCGCCCCGATGATTGCGGATGCTGGCAGTTTGTTCAACTATTTACAGGAAATAAACGGAATATACAGTATTCCCATTCTAACGATCATTGTCGTGGGCTACCTGACCAAAAGGGTACCTGCCATTGCGGCCAAAATTGGGATCATCTCCGGATCGGTACTGTATATCCTGAGCCAGTTTGTATTGAAACCCAATTTGGTGGGAACGGCGCTCGAGGAAGCACGGGCCTCTGGTATTAGTGATGCCGCCCAATTGGCCCTGGTCGAGGCCGACGCCTACCCCCATTATTTGCATATTAATATGCTGTTGTTTTTAATGAACGTGGGCATCATGCTGCTCATCGGCAAGTTTTACCCTCGGGAAACCCCATATGCGCAGGAGTACACCAAACAGGTGGAGATCACCCCCTACAAGCATGTGAATCAAGTGGGGATCACAGTGGTTGTGATCGTGGTGGGGATTTACATCTATTTTGCAAAATAAGGGCGTGAAAAAGCCCGTTGGAATGAAGAGATGATCCCATCCAGCAGGCTTTTTTTGTATTCCTCCAAAGGGGGGCTAGATATACTGGTTCACAATATTCTCGAACAGTTCCTGCTTCCCACTTTGCAGTTCCAATTCCCCGTTGTCCTTGGCTATTTCGTAAAGTGCGGCGAAATCCAATTTTCCATCTTCAAAATCCTTTCCTTTTCCGGAATCGAAAGAACTGTAGCGTTTTTGCCGAAGTGCCTCGTAGGGCGAGGAGGCAATGATCTTGTCCGCAACCAATAGGGCCCGGGCAAAAGTATCGGCCCCTCCGATATGGGCATGGAAGACATCATCCATATCGGTGGAGTTCCTTCGGATCTTTGCATCGAAGTTGATTCCACCGCCTTGCAGGCCTCCCGCTTTGAGGAAGACCAACATGGCTTCTGTGACCTCACCGATATTGTTCGGGAACTGATCGGTATCCCATCCGTTTTGGTAGTCGCCCCGGTTCGCATCGACACTTCCCAACATACCATGTGCCGCCGCGATTTCCAGTTCGTGCTGCATGGTATGGCTGGCCAGTGTGGCGTGGTTCACTTCAATGTTCAGTTTAAAGTCGTCCTGTAATCCGTATTGGTGCAAAAACCCGACGACCGTGGCGCAGTCGAAATCGTACTGGTGCTTCATAGGTTCCATCGGTTTGGGCTCGATAAAGAAATTGCCCTTGAACCCTTGGCTCCGTGCATAGTCCCGGGCCATGCCCAGAAAACGTCCCATATGGTCGAGTTCCCTTTTCATATCGGTGTTCAACAGCGACATATAGCCCTCTCGTCCGCCCCAGAACACGTAATTTTCACCGTCGAGTGCCATAGTGGCGTCGAGTGCCAATTTTATCTGGCCCCCCGCTCTTGCCAACACTTTAAAATCCGGATTGGTGGAGGCCCCGTTCATATATCTGGGGTTGGAGAAACAGTTCGCCGTTCCCCATAGCAATTTCACGCCCGCTTCCGCTTTTTTTCCTTTGATGTAGTCCACAATGGCGGCCAGCCTTTTTTCCGACTCGGCAAAAGTCGGCGCTTCCTGTATCAGATCGAAATCATGGAAGCAGAAATAATCGAAGCCCATCTTAGTGATAAACTCGAATGCCGCATCGGCCTTTTCCCTTGCTGCATCCACCGCATCGGAAGCTTGGTCCCACGGAAAATTTTGGGTTCCCGGCCCGAAGGGATCGGCACCCTGTCCGCAGAATGTATGCCAGTACGCTATGGCAAACTTAAAATGGTCGCGCATCGACCGCCCGGCCACAATTTGATCCGGATCGTAGTATTTGAACGCCAGGGGGTTATCGGATTCCTTTCCTTCGTATTTGATTTCCCCTATGCCCTTGAAATATTCCTTATCTCCTATTAGTGCCATGATCTGTAATTATTAAGTTATTGAGTTAATCGTTGTTAATTTGTTTTCCTAGGTATTGCGCAGCATAATTTCCAACTCCTTTTTCCATTTGAAATAGGCCGTTTCGTATGCCGCTTTATTTGCGGAAGGAACAAAGCCCATCACGTAATCGTTGTCCATGATCTGTTTGCCAAAAGTGTCAAAATCGCCTTTGTGCAATTGACACGCCCTGGCCGCCCCTATTGCGCCGGTGGTATTGTAAATTTCTATTTCCTGTCCGATCAAGGTGGCCACAGTGTTCGAAAAAATTGCGGAGCGAAAAAGGTTGTCGTTCCCGGCGCGTATGACCCGGGCCTCAATGGCATCCGATTTCATGATCTCCATGCCATAGACAAAGGAAAAGGCGATGCCTTCCAAGGCCGCCCTGCACAGATGGGCCTTGGTATGGTTGTTCAGGTTGATGTTCGATAGCTGTGTGCCCAGGGTCTTGTTGTTGAGCATTCTTTCCGCCCCATTGCCGAAAGGGTGGATGCTCACCCCGTCCGAACCGATCGGAACCGATTGGGCCAGTTCGTTCATTTCCTCGTAGGACGCCACATTTAAATTGTTCAACAGCCAGCGGTACTGTATGCCGGCTCCGTTGATGCATAGCAGTTTGCCAATTCGGGGCTTGTGGTCCTGATAGTTTACGTGGGCGAAATTGTTCACCCTGGAGCTTTCCTTTACGGAGCGGTTTTGGGTAATGGCATAGACCACACCCGAGGTGCCGCCGGTGGCCGCCACCTCTCCTGGATCGAAGACATTCAGTGATAGGGCGTTGTTGGGTTGATCGCCCGCACGGTAAAGGATCGGAGTACCCTCGGCAAGTCCCGATTCGGATGCCCCTTTTTTACTTACGCGGCCTTGGACCGAAAAAGTGTCCACCAGTTCGGGCACCATTTTCTGATCCAGCCCATAATGATCCAATAGCCAACCCGCTATGTCGTTGTTTTTAAAATCCCAAAAAATGCCTTCAGAGAGCCCCGATTTTGTCGAACGGATATCACCTCCCAATCGATACGCGATATAGTCCCCGGGAAGCATGAACTTGTGCACCTGATCATAAACGCGCGGCTCGTTGTCCCTCACCCATTTCAACTTGGAGGCCGTGAAGTTGGCCGGGGAATTCAGCAACTGTTCAGCGCAGGTATCATGACCTAGGGCGTCAAAGGCTTTTTGTCCAATTTCGACCGCCCTGCTGTCGCACCAAATAATGGAGTTTCGCAAAGCCCCACCATTTTTATCGACCACCACCAGGCCGTGCATCTGATAGGAAATGCCAATGCCGGTAATATCCTTGGGGTCAATGGCGTTCTCCTTGACAATCGCTTTGGTAGCGTTGCAAACATGTGCCCACCAATCATTGGGGTCCTGTTCCGCCCACCCGTTTTGCAGGGCGAGCATTTCCATTTCGGTCTTGGGTTCATTGACCACCGCTATACGCTCCCCTGAAGCAGTTTCCACCAAGGCCGCCTTTATGGATGAACTTCCGATGTCATAGCCGATCGAATACATGTAAGCGTTTAAAAGGATTAAGGAGTGAAGATATTATTTTTAGGTGTAGAGGGCAACAAAACTTTTGAAAAGAATAGCCCGGACCCCTCGACAGGATGGGCACATTCGGGGCACTGAGAACGGTTTCCAAATAAAGGAAATGCGCCCGAATGGATTCCCTCTGTTTTGGCCCCTGCCCAGACCTACTTTTTTATGGTGCCCTCTGCATCCTCTTGGGGAAGTTCAAAAACATATGATTTGTCGTTGCTGGAAATGACCAGGAAGCGCTTGTCGTCCAATTGTTTGATTTTTCTGGCGTTTAAATTGACCGGAAGGGGAAGATCCGTTCCAAATTGGATGTCCCCCTTACCATCAACGTACAGCACACCTCCCGAATTGGCGTCGCTCTGGCCCAGTTCGGCAACATAGTCCAAATAATTGCCCACAAAGATAATCTCGGATTCTCCGCCATCTTGTGTGATATGAAGGTCCTCGATACTGCTCATTTGGGCTTCCTTGGGTAAGGGGACCCCCTTAAAACCAGTTCCTTGATTGAAATACACCATGGAGCGGAGTTCGGTGATTTTTTTGATTTCCAACAAGTCTTTTTCCAATTTTCCGGTAAGGTCTTCGATGGTCTCGATTTTTGCAAAGGCTTCGTAATTGAGGAATTTCTTTTTTAAGGAGGGCAATTGCTCGGCAAGCTTGTCCCTGGAGGCAAAAGGAACGTAGTTTCCAAAGAAATCATAGAATATTACGGGATCGGGTTGTTCGTTTTCATCAAAATCGTCCAAATACAATTTTACCGGTTTTTCCTGGGAAGCTTTCCACTTAAAGTTCAGTCCGGCGTTCCCTGCCACAATATCCTGGTGTCCATCTCGGTCCAAATCGGCTATGGCAATAGTGTTCCACATACCCTGTGTGTTTTCGAGGCCAAACTTTTTTGTCTCGTTCAAAAACCTGGAATTTCCTTGATTAATGAGAATGGTAATGGGCATCCAGTCACCAACTAGGATCAAGTCCAAGAGATCGTCGTTGTTCATATCGGCCCATTGGCTATCGGTCACCATGCCGATTCTATCTTGTTGCAATATGCCAAATGCGCCTTTGCCATTGCTTTTTAGGATATAGCTAATGGGGGATAGGCCATATCCGCCCGGTATAGATCGGTTGCCTATGAAAAGGTCGTCAAACCCGTCACCATCAAAATCGGCCGCCGATATGCTGCCCCCGTTGGTCTTGATCAAAGGGGTCGCCAAGCGGGTAAAATTTGCGTTGCCATCGTTTACATATATTCTATCTTCCAAGTGCGGGTCCTCTTTGGGCCTGTCATTGCCGCCACTCATCACATAAAGGTCCAAATCCCCATCACCTTCCAGGTCAAAAGCGGTCGCATCAACATCCTCATAGATAATATCCTTTGTGAAATCGCTGTTTTTATCATTTCTGAACGTCCCGTCGCTTTGTTGGATAAAAAGCCCTGGCGATTGATATTTTGCACCTCCGATATACAGGTCGGCCAGACCGTCTGAGTTAAAATCCGCTTGCACCAGGGCGGGCCCCTCGGAAGATAGTTTTTCCGGCATCAATACTTCCCGTTCATAGTCTAAAAACCCATTTTCCATATGGGTATAGGGAAAAACGGTGAAGGCTTGTGGATCCCTTACTGAAAGACTTTCCCCTACCGCCGCCATCGATTTTCTTGTAATGGTATGGTGTTCATTGATCATCAGGCCATTTTCCGTCTGTTTTGTGCCATCCAGCCACAGCACGGCCACCGAATCGATCTTTTCCAAAGCGCCCAGCCCAAAGTGCAGTTTATGGGTCGAGGAGGATTGGAACCCCCTCACCGTTCCCAGTTCCTTGAAGGCCATCTGATCATCGGCGTACAAATAAATTTTTGCCCCGTTGGGGTTTTTGAGGGCCCCATCCCCTTTTAGGGAGATGGAAATGAAATTGTTCGCCCGTCCCTCTCCCGAGCTCTGGTTTTCCAAAAGGAGGGCAGGTTGGTTGATGTTGTTGACAATAAGGTCCAGATCTCCGTCGTTGTCGAAATCTCCGTAGGCGGCACCATTGGAATAGGAGGGCTCCAAGCCGGCCGTTTCGGACAATCGATCGAACACGAAATTCCCCTGGTTGTGGAAAACTATGTTCGGGATATTCACCGTGGGCATTTCCGCTATCAATTTCCGCTCGATTTCGTTTTGCTTGGTCTGGTCGTATTTCGCAAAATCGATGTTGCTGAGGTAGTTGATGTAGTTAAGATCGTTGGGACGTTTGAAAATGCCATTGGTCACAAAAATATCGGGAAGACCGTCATTGTCGTAATCTTGGATCAGCGCAGACCAGCTCCAATCGGTGGCATGGGTCTCGGTCATGGGGGCAAGGTCGGAGAACGATCGGTGGTCACGGTTGATCTGCAGGGTGTTCCGTGCGTATTGGGTGCCAAACCCAAATTTTTTCTTGATCATACTCACCTTGTCCGAATCTTCCCCACCTGATTTCAGGAATATTTCTTTGTCAAAAGGCATCATGTCGAGCGTGAAAATATCAAGTTTTTGATCATTGTTGACATCCGCAATATCGACCCCCATGGTAAATCGCGACGTGTGGCTCAAATAATCCGTACCCGCTTCCCCAAAGGTCTTGTCGCCCTGGTTTATATAGAGGTAATCGTTTTCGTGAAAGTCGTTCCCCACATAAATATCAATGAAGCCGTCGTTGTTGATGTCGGCGGTATGCAAGGCCAGTCCGTAGCCGAGGGAACTACTATAAATGCCCGCTGCCGTGGTGACATCAACAAATTTCAAGCTTCCCTCATCCAACTTGTTTTCCAAAAACCTATCCCCGGCAAGGGAATCCTTTCGCTGGCGGATCTCGATATTGCCGTAGCTTCTTTGGGTATGGATGGAGTGGTTCATAAGGTACAGGTCCATATCCCCATCGTTGTCATAATCGAAAAAAGATGCCTGTGTCGAAAAACCGGAGAAATCGAGTCCATAGACAGCGGAAGACTCCACAAATGAATTGTCCCCTTGATTTATATACAGCAAATTATGTCCCCTTAAACTTTTGTATCGCCCCACTTTGGAAACATAAATGTCCAAAAGCCCATCATTGTTGATATCCTGCATGGTCACTCCGGTCGACCAAGTAGAATCCATGGCCATTCCTGCCTCCAAGGTAATATCCTTGAAGCGCAGGTTCCCTAAATTGAGGTATAGCCTGTCCGGGCTTTGGTTGGCGGATAGGTAGATATCCTCGAGCCCGTCATTGTTGATATCGCCAACCGCGACCCCACCGCCATTGTAATAGTACAGGTATTCGATGATGTTGAGATCGTCGAGATGGCGCAGGTCATTGGAAAATGTGATCCCGCTGCTATCCGCTGGAACCGGCTTAAAATAAATGGCCGCTTTTGCCACGTCAACCTCCTCCTTTTCGGTACAGGCAACGAACAAGATGGCCAAAATTATGGGAACACTGAGCGCCTTTTTCATTTTCTAAAATTTAAACACGGCCAAGGAATCGTTGTTTCGTGCTACGATCAATTTCCGTCCGTGTATCATTAAATCGCGGATTTCACCCGTTACATGAAAACCGTTTCCGTTTTTATGGCTTTTAAACTCCATGTTCCCCAGATTTTCCAAATAAACACCGTAACTGGCATCGTATCTGCCTACTTCCGGCTTCACGTTGTACAGGTTTCCCCCCAAGACCATGTCCACATCCCCATCTTTATCGAAATCGTGGGTCGCAATGGCATAGATGGTCGAGAACTGGGCTTTTATCGGCAGTTCTTTGACCGTGAACCCAAACCCTCCCTCATTGATCAATATGACCGAGGCGAATGTATTGGCCTCCAAACGTTGGGCCGTCTCCAGTTCTTCGGGAAGGAACATATCGGTTATGCTGGCGTTCTTGAAGGATCCATAGTTCGGGTACTTTTTTGTGAGGCCCTTCATCTGGTCGATAAGATTGTGGCGGAGCGCATAGGGGAAATCCTTGCCATTTTCTGCACGAAAAGCGAGTATCGGGTCTATGAAGCCGTTACCGTCAAAATCCTTGGAAAACAGGGTTACCGGATTTTCCGGACCGGCCTTGAACCGGCTGTTGAGTCCATGGTTTCCCACGACAAAATCCATATCGCCGTCATTGTCAAGATCAGCGGCATGAATGCGGTTCCACCATCCCTTCTTATTGGATAAGGAACTGTCTGTTTTTCTCTTCAGGATGCCCTGGTCATTTACAAATATTTCAATGCCCATGAATTCCCCGACGACGATCAAATCATCATCGCCATCGGCATCCAAATCTTGGAATTGGGCATCGGTTACCATCCCGATATCCTTTAGTTCCGAAGCTTTCCGGGCGGTTACATCGGTGAAGTTTCCCTTGCCATCGTTTTGAAGGATAAAGCCCGAGCAGGGCGATCCGTAATTCAGGGGTATTGCCCGTTCCCCAACAAACAGATCCATGTCGCCATCGCCATCGATATCCGAAGCAGCGACTGTAGAGGTACTGTGGACCGTGGTCCCGGTTGGAAGTTTCTGATCGGACAGTTTAAAATTACCGGTTCCGTCGTTGAAATAAAGCCTGTCCAAAAAGGCCGTTGCATATTGGGAGTATTCTATGCCACCGCTGCATACATACAGGTCCAGGTCACCATCATTGTCGGCATCGAAGAACAGGCTCGCCGCATCTTCTGAATTGCCGCTTTTTGAAAACTCCGTATTCCCTTGCTTTGCAAAACCCTGTTCGGTCGCCAACATGAGGGCCGCCGGGGTACCTTTGGCCCCGCCGATCAGGAAGTCCCGCATGCCATCGTTGTTTACATCGCCTTCAGCAATCTTCGGCCCTTCCGTGCTGCACATATGGTTCAATAGGCGATCTCTGTCAAAATCGACAAAACGGTTCTCCTTGTGCCTGTAGTCGAGTCCCGACCCAATTTTTTGGAACAGTGTTTTTCTGGTAGGGGCGCCGTCTTCCTCGACCGTCCGGGCATCCTTTTCCCATAATGTCAGTGTTCGATCTACCGTTACACTGTCCAAGATGGTCACCTTGCCCGAGGGCCAGGTGACTTTTACCGAAATGGGATCGGCGGTCTTGAGACCGACATTGGGACGTACATCCATGCTGGACTGGAATCCCCTGACGGGCTGGTTTTCTATAAAAAAGGTGCTGGGTCCGATCTCAATTTTTGAACCGATGGCATGGGTGTTCCCATTTTCCCCCTTCAGAACGAACTTCAAATAATTGGCTTGCCCCTGATCCATGGTGGTGTTTTGATAGACAAAAGCCTTCATGTCCAGATTGTTCACTACAAGATCCAGATCACCGTCATTGTCCAGATCGCCATAGGCGGCCCCGTTCGAAAAGCTTTCCATCTGGAGGCCGGAGGTGTCGTAGTCCCTGAAATCAAGATTTCCTAAATTCCGGTATGCTTGGTTCTTCAGTTTATTGGAGGGAATGATCTCGATCAATTTTGCGTAATCTACCCTGCTGTTCGAAATGATGGATTTCAAGATTTCCTCATTGGAGATGTACTGCAGATAATCTTGATCTGTGAGGTCTCTGTAAATGCCATTGGCAATAAACAGGTCTTTCAGTCCGTCATTGTCCATATCAAAGATTAAGGCGCCCCAACTCCAATCAGAGGCTTCAACACCGCTGAGCCGGCCAATTTCACTAAAGGAATTATTGGTGTTGTTCAGTTGAAATGTATTTCTTGTGAATTGATGGTAATACCCGCTATTCAGTTTGAGTTGGTACTTGTTCCAATCCTCGAAGGTGGTCACGGTTTTTAAGCGGCCGTAATCGGATGGAAGCATGTCGGTAACGAAAATATCGTTGTAGCCGTCGTTGTTGATGTCCGCCATATCGGCCCCCATGGAAGCTCCACTGATCGCGGTGATCTGTTCTTCGAGCTGTTCGGAGAAGGTGCCGTCCCGCTCGTTGATATAGAGATAATCGCGTTCGAAAAAATCGTTGGAGATATAGATGTCTTCCCAACCATCATTGTTGACATCGCCCACGGTAACGCCCAGACCAAACCCGACGACACTGCCATAAATACCAGCTTTTTCGCTTATATCGACAAATTTGCCATCCACATTTTCCATGAGTTTGTCGCCGCCCAACAGATCTCTTTTAGGTCTTTCGTTACGTCGAATGTCAAAGCTTCCGATAGCCTGGTACGAGTTGTTTAGGATATAAGCATCCAGGTCACCGTCCTTGTCGTGGTCAAAAAAGGAGGCATGGGTTGAAAACCCTTTGTCATCGAGGTTGTATTCAGCGGCCCGTTCCGTAAAGGTCTGGTCGCCGTTATTGATAAAAAGTTCGTTCTGTTTGTTCTCGCCATTGAGGTCGCCCGAATTGCACACGTAGATATCCAAATATCCGTCCGCGTTGATGTCCACCATAGAGACACCGGTGGACCAGGGTCGGGTTCCACCTACTTGGGCCTTTTCGGTGATGTCCTGGAACTTAAGATTCCCGAGATTGAGGTACAGGCGATTTTGTTGCAGATTGGACGTGAAGTAAACATCGGGAAGACCATCGTTGTTGATGTCGCCTATTGCTACACCGCCCCCGTTGTAATAATTGCGGTATTTGTACACGTTGAAATCGTTGTTGTAGGAAAGGGTGTTCGAAAAATCTATCCCGGTTTCGGATGCATCGAGAAGCCTGAACACGTTTTCAGGCACTTTCGTTTTGTCCGGGACGCAATGGATCAGCAGGAGGCACGGCAAAACAAAGAACATTCTGTAAAGACCGGTGATCGGGAAGGTATATTTTTTAGTTTTCCAGTACATAACGCAAGTCATCTATTTGTGCTTTCACGATTCTATCATCATCCAAGGGCTTGATGGCAATACGGCGGTTTCCGTCGATTTTCACCCATAGTCGTTCCTTATTCTTTGAAAGGTCGACTTCGAGAAACTGGTTGCCCGGGTACCAACTGCGCAGAGTGTCCTGTACAGCGAGCCGCAATTGATCTGCCTGCAGCGATTTGTTCCATAGTGACCATGCATCATAAGAAAATTGCAGCTTCATTCCCGTCATGATATTTTCTTTGTTGAAGATGCCATAAAAAAGCATGGTAATCGATCGATCGGAGCGGTGCTTGTCCACAGCGGGCAGGTCATATTCGACAAAACCATCCGGCCCATTGGTCACCACTTGGTCCCTGTTCAATTTCCAACAGGTATCGAAAAATTCCTTTTTCGTTTGGCCGAGCCTCAGGCCGAGAAAGATGGAATCGTACACAACACCTTTGGCCATCTCATTTTTCACAAGGGCCGAATACTTGGATTCGGAACAACCCAACAATAGTATGATCAGCACGGGCGTAAAGCTCCTAAGGCTAATTTTTAAATGCATGGAAAGTTGTTTTGTCATTGTTAATGGGTGCTACTAATATTTTTTGGCCGTTTTGATCGACCCATTCAAGCGATCGGATCTGACCTTTTATGTTCAATGGGAACACCTCCGATTTTCGACCGTTCTGTTGATGTGGCCCAAAGATAGCCCATCCTGCGGACGCATCGTATCTTCCAAATTGGGGTTTTACCAAATATTGGTTGCCCCCAAAAAACAGGTCGGTATGGCCATCCCCGTCAATATCCGATGTGGAAATGGCGTAAACCGGCGCATATTGTATTTCGCTTGGAAGTCCTTGGGGGCTGAACCGTCCGTCCCCATTAAAGAAAACGGTGCTTTCCAACATTTCCAATTGGACCGACGCGGCCTTGCCCAACTGTTCTTTCGAGAATATCGATTGCATGCTCGCCTTGGCGTAATCTTTGTAATAGAGCAATTTCTTTTTCAGACTGGGGATCTGGGAAATTAATTCGTCTTTATCCACGATCGGATAATATGCGCCCTTCCATTTCTTGCAGATGATCTGTTCCTGAAAGCCATTACCGTCGAAGTCCGAGATGAACATTTTCATGTCGGGTTCGTAGAAATTGTTGTGCCCTATATTGCCGGCTATGATATCCAGGTCCCCGTCGGCATCAACGTCCTGGATGTCCAGGGCCGACCATAGTCCGGAGGTATTGCCAAGTCCGTATTCACCTGTTTTATCGAGCAATGCACCCTCTTTGTTGATGAATATTTTAAGCGACATCCATTCGCCGAGGAGAACAAGGTCTTCCCAGTCATCGTTGTTTATATCGGCCCAGCGCGCATCGGTGATCATTCCTATATCGGCCAGGGCCCCATTTTCGAGGGTCTTGAAATTTCCATGTCCATCGTTTTCCAAGAGGTATCCCGATCCCGGTAGTCCATACAAATTGGTTTTGAAACGTTCCCCGACAAACAGGTCGGTATCCCCATCGCGATCGAAGTCGGCAGCTTGGACGACGGAAGAACTCAATGCCATTGGAAAGCTCGGTAGGGCCGCTTTTGCAAAAGTGCCGTCCTCATTGCGGTAGTAGGTGTCGTGAAGGGCAATTGAAAAAGGGGAATACGCTTTCCCGCCATGGCAGACATAAAGATCTAGATCTCCATCGTTGTCACCATCGAAAAACAGCGCATCGGTATCTTCGGAGCCCGCCTCCTTGATAAATGGGGCCGTAATTTCACGATATCCGGTTGGAAGGGACATGAACAACCTGCCCGATTGATTTTTCGCTCCGCCCAGGAAAAAATCGGGCCTACCATCTTGGTTAATGTCACTTGTAGCAAAGGCCGGTCCCTCGTTGCTGTGCATTTGTGTCAGCAGCCGCTCATTGTTAAAATCTATATAGGGGTTTTCCCGGTGCTCGAAATCGAATAGGGGTGGGAGTTGTTCCGCAATCGTTTTCCCCCTGGGTTCCGGCTTTGCACGGGTACCCTCCCCTGGGTGTCTTATGGTGTACACTTCGTTCGTGGGAAGTGCCGTTTGAAGGGTGGTCGATCCATCGGGCCATTCGACCCATAGGGAATCAATGCTTTTTGCGTTCCCTACGCCAAAATGGACCCCATAGGGGACGCTGCTCTGAAAGCCCCTGGACACATAGTTTTCGGCCTGGCTCACTTTGTTGCCATCGTACTTGATAAGGGCCTTTGCGCTTATGACGTTCACATTTTGGTCGTCTTGCACGAATTTCAGGGAAACGCTCCTTTGGGTGAGGGTGTCGGTTGTATTTTCATATACAAAGGAAGGCATGTTAATGTTGTTCACGACCAGGTCCAGGTCTCCATCGCCGTCGAGGTCGGCATAGGCACTGCCGTTGCTGAAACTTGGAGTGCCCAATCCCCAGGCTTCGCCCACCTTCTTGAAGTCAAAATTGCCCCTATTGTGAAACACCGCATTCGGAACGGCCTGTGATGGCATGGCATCGATCAGTTTGGTGATGACGTTTTTTTCGTTGTTGTTGATTCTACTTTTTATGGTTTCTTCGTTGGCTTCGTAGGTTAGGTAGTCCCTGTCCAATAGATCCTTAAAGATGCCGTTGCTGACGAACACATCCCTTAAACCGTCATTGTCCATATCGAAGATAAGGGCTCCCCAGCTCCATTCGGTTCCAGAAACACTGGCCTGTCTTCCCAATTCCAAAAAATTGCCATCTCCCAAGTTTCTTTGCAGTGTATTGCGGGAAAACTGGTTGAAATATCCCTGCCGGCTGGCCAGTTGGTGTTTGTCCCAGGATTCGAACAAGGTCTTCGTTTTTTGCCTTTCCTGGCTTTCTGGCAACATTTCGGTTACCATGAGGTCGTTTAACAGGTCATTGTTGAGGTCGGCCAGATCGGCGCCCATCGAACCCATGGAAAGCGACCCAAAGTAATCTTCTATCTGTTCGGTGAACCCTCCTTTGGTATTGTTGATGTAGAGATAGTCTTTTTCAAAAAAATCGTTGGATATGTAGATATCGGTCCACTGGTCGTTGTTGAAATCGCCCAGGGTGATGCCAAGCCCAAAACCGATCTTACTGCTATAGATACCTGCCTCCGTTGTGATGTCGATGAACTTGCCGTCGTCGTTCCTGAAAAATTTGTTGCCATTGCCGGTGGCATCGGGAACGGTCCTTTGTCCCTTCAACAATTCAAAGCCAACGATCGATTTGAGGGCATTGTTCAACACATAGGCATCCAGATCACCGTCTTTGTCGTAATCGAAAAAGGCCGCATGAACGGACAGTCCTTCGACATCCAGGCCATAGGCCCTTGAGGATTCTGTAAAGGTCAGGTCTCCATTGTTGATGAACAACTCATTGTACCGGTTCGATCCTTCAGGTTTTCCGGACTTGCAGACGTAAAGATCGAGTAGCCCGTCCGCGTTTATGTCGGCAAAGGTGGCTCCGGTCGACCACACTTTGGGACAGGCGACACCGGCCTTAAGGGTGATATCTTCAAATTGCCAATTGCCCTTGTTGAGAAACAATTTGTTATCTACCAAATTCCCTGTAAAGTAGACATCTTCCAGGCCGTCATTGTTTATATCCCCAATGGCCACACCTCCCCCGTTGTAGAAGTTGCGGTACAGATAAGGGTTGAACGCTTCATTGTAAGTCAGGATATTTTCAAACGAAATGCCCGTCGAAGCATCCTTCAGAACAAATAACGAAGTACTTTTTTCGGTCTTTTCAGTACAAGAAACTAGAAATAGGACAGAAATTGCTATAAGTTGTTTCATTTAGTAATGATCGAATCAAAAAAGGGTTGCCCGTTAGAACAACCCTCGAAAATAGAAAATCTTTACTATTAGTACCCCGGGTTCTGTGTTAAAGTACCTCCGGAGGCATCGATTTGATTCTGTGGAATCGGGAACACACTTCTGAACGAATCGCTATTGGTCTTAAATTGCCATGAGTCGTGGAATTTCCCGAAACGGATCATGTCCGTTCTGCGACTTGATTCCTGGAACATTTCCCTTCCCCTCTCATCGAAGAAACCGTCTGCGTCAATAGATCCAAGCGGGGCCACGCCAGCTCTTGTCCGTAGGGCGTTCACATCGGGCAGGGCCAAGCTCCAATCGCCTGCTGCCCGGGAAATTGCCTCTGCACGCAATAAATGTACGTCGCCCAACCTTACAATTGGGTAGTCGTTGTTCATGTCCTGTCTTCCAAAGAGTTCGAAACTGAACTTGTACATTCTTACTCCGCCCTGTCTAAGGCTATTGGGCTCCAATTCGTTGGTCGAAGGCGTGTAGTTGATTTCCAAATCGTCATCGTCCGCAGCAAAATCGAGTAGCGGGTTTCCAGTAAAATCGGTCTGGGGCCCCACCAAGAAATTGGCTTTTTTTCTAAGGTCCCCATCCTCATAACTGTTGTAGAACTCTTCCAAAACGGCAAATCCGTTCCACGGCTGGGCATCGAGTCCCCAGGTCAACTGACTTGGACCGTGCAAGGTCATTTGTGTGAAATTCATACCCGTGGCACTGGTCTCATCGTATTCTATCGACCATATGATCTCAGGGTTGTTCTCGTTCAGCGGTGCAAATACCGCCGCATATCCTTCCAATGTCTCCGGGTCGGAGGCGACGTCCGGTCTTTTCGCAAGGTTTGGAGTGGTACAGCCCACAGAACAGAGTTGATAGGGTGAATTATCTATGATATAGGTCGCGGCCCACCCTGCTTCGTCATATCGGGGTGTCCCAACGTATACCTCTGCATTGAGGTACAATTTGGATAACATGGCCAACGCGGCATATTGGTTGATCCTATAGTTGGAAATTTCCGTATTCAGCGGACTTCCGGAAAGGTCCATACTTGCGGTAACCGCAGAAATCCCCAAAGAGGCCAATAGTTCACTTTCCACAAAGGCAAATACTGCATCCCTCTCGGATTGTGGTGCATCGGCCCCTGCGGAGGTAATAATCTTTACCCGACCGTATAGGTCTAAAAGTCTCCAATAAAAGTAGGCCCGTAGCGCTCTTATCTGCGCCGTCTCATTGGCATCCAGACTACCGGCAAGTGCCGTATTGCATTCCCCGATCCCGGCATAGGCGTCTGTCCAGGCGTTATCTATACGGTTCAGGGAAGAGTCCCAGGTATGCCGGTGCAAATTGATCCAAATACCACCATCGAACCAGTCGCCCCCTTTTTGGCCGACCATCATTTCATCACTGGTAAGGGACTGCAAGGGAAAATATCCCCCATTGGTCGCCGATCCGGCCCTAAGTCTTGAGAAGGGCGCCAGAAGCGCTCCTCCACCTCCACCTCCGCCTGCGGAGATTCCATCATTTGAAAATTCCGTAACGAGGGAATCTTCCAATTCGTCTTCTAGGTCAGTACATGAAAATGCGATGAGCACGGTACTGAGCAGTGTTAATTTAATAATGCGTTTCATAGTTTTTTTTTAAAAGTTAACGTTAATACCCAAGGTAAAAGTACGTGCCGTAAAATAGCTGTTCCTTCTATCGATACCAGGGGCTAGCGGATTCGGGTTGTTCTGTTGGATAGCACCATTGTTAATATTGATCGTGCTATTGGCACTACTGTTGGCGCCAAAATCCTGCAATGCCGGCTCTGGGTCCGTACCGGTATAGTTCGTGATGGTGAAGAGGTTTTGACCCGACAGCGACAACCTAATATCCTTAATGTAGTCGGAGTTGAGGTTGAAGTTATAGCCTACGGAAAGGTTGTCCAATCGAACAAAATCCGCTTTTTCAACGTAGTAATCACTGAACTGTGCCGTCTTGATATCGGATCTTTGCAGATCGGTATTGATAAAGTTGTACGAAGCCTGGGATCCAATGATCGGCTCATAAAAAGCACGGAACGAATTTACCAGGCTATGGCCGAAGGCTCCCCTGAAAAAGGCATTGATGTCCCAGTTGCCAATGGTCACTTGATTGGTCCATCCCAATTCAAAATCCGGAAGACCCTTGCCCAATACCGCAAAATCTGCATTATCATCTAGGGCGCTTCCCTGGCCCGTGATCAATTGCCCGTCCCCATTGATATCAACTAGGATAGGTGTGCCGGCGGCATCTACTTCCCCTGAAAATCTCGGTCCCCAAATTTGACCTACTTCATCACCTTCCCTAACCAGGATCACATTGGTGTCGTTCTGGCCCGGTGAACCCAAGTTCGCGATTACCTGATCGCCCTGGGCATTTTCCTTCAAGGTGGTCTTGTAGGTAGAGAAAACAAGCCCGGTATTGTAGCTTAGATTTTCTTTTTTGATTACGTCGTAGTTAACGGTCAATTCCACACCATTGGTTTTTAGTTTCCCCGCGTTTTCAAAACGGGTACTGATACCGTTGAACAAGGCAGCATCCACGTTTGCCTGGATGATAAAGTCGTTGATGTCCCTGGTGTATATGTCCAATGTGGCGGACAAGCGGTCCGTGGCATATTCAATACCAAAGTTAAGCTCCGCCTTTTCCTCCCATTTTAAGTCTGGATTCGGTGCATTGTTTGCGTTGGAAGTGCCCGAGCCACTTTGCCCGTTCGCCCCATTGGTTACCCCGAAAGTTGTGGCAAACAAACCGACCTGTGGAGGGATCGCTCCCGTAACTCCATATCCGATCCTTGCCTTCAACAGGTTCACGTTGTCCAATTGCAGGTATTTGTTCAAATCCGCTCCGACGGCGACCGCTGGGAAAAGCCCCCACTGGTTGTCCGTACCGAAACGACTGGAACCTTCCCTTCTCAAGGAAGCATTCAAATAGATGGCGTCGTCAAAGGTGGCGTTCAGCCTACCGAAGAAGGCGATGATCCGGTCCCCGTCCCTTCTGTCCGAGTTTGCCGTGATACGCCCTGCTTCCAAAAGATCCTGGGCAGTTTCGATACTGTTGCTAAAGTCAAAACTTACGTTCGGCGGGAAATCGCCCAATTGAAAAAAGACGTTGTTGAAATCCGTTTCCTGGAACGAATACCCTCCCGTTAGGGTAAAGCTTCCCAGTTCGCCCAGAGTGTTGGTGTAGGTGGCAAAACCTTCCAACAGGGTGAAGCGTTCCTCCTCTGTTAGGAAATTGGCCAGTCCCCGAGCTGTCGGACTTACCGCGTTACCTCTCCATAACAAGGTTGTGGGGAAGTACTGGTCCCTAGTCCGCTTGATATTCTGGCCGGCTACATTGATATTGGCCGATAGATTGTCGGTCAGCCGATAATTGAAGTTCAAGTTGTAGTTCAGCGTATTGGCCGTTCCGTCATTTTCAGCTTGGCGTGCTATCGAAGCCGGGTTGAAGCTATCGAACAATCCCAATGTTTCAAAGAACCCCCCATACTGCGATGTGGCAAATGGAAAAGGTGCATCATTTCCAAAAACAGGAGCTGTGGGGTTGTAGGTCACTGCATAGCGCAATGCCTCGTTGTAGCCAAATTTGCTGTCCCTTTGCGTAAGGGCCGTGTTGAAATCTATTTTCAGTTTATCGTCGAACAAGCGGGCCGTAAGATTGGTACGGGCGTTGACCTGTTTGAAACCCGAATTGTATAGGATACCGTCGGTTTTTCTAAAGTTGGCCGAAACGCGATAGGCAACATCGCTGGTGCCGCCAACGGCCGCAACATTGTGTACTTGTGAAAATCCTGTTTGGGTGACCTCATCGACCCAATCGGTAGCACTGCCCAAATCATTTCCTCCTTCGGCCAAAAATTGCTGGGCGCTCATAACATCTATTGAATTGGCTATGGATGAGGTAGCGAACTGTCCGTTATAGGTCAACTGGAGCGGTTGGCCCGTTTTACCGGACTTCGTAGTTACGAGAATTACACCACTGGACCCTCGCGTACCGTAGATCGCCGCTGCGGAACCGTCCTTGAGCACGGTAATGTTTTCGATGTCATTGGGGTCCACATTGTTCAATGTGCCGCCCAATACCCCGTCTATGACCACCAAAGGTTCTTGGTTACCCCCAATCGTGGAAATACCCCTTAGGCGTATGGTCGCATTGGTGTTCGGGTCCCCACCCTTGTTGTAAGCGGTAAGCCCCGCTACCTTTCCTTGCAAAAGTTGGGTAGGTTCGTTGATCACCCCTTGGTTAAAGTCTTCGACCCCTACGCTGGTAACCGCAGTGGTGATTTCTTTTTTCTGTTGGCTACCATAACCTACGATGACCACTTCCTCCAATGCTTGTGCATCTTCTTCCAATATCACATCGATAGTGGTCTGGTCGCCGACAGTTATTTCCTGTCCTTTGTATCCAATATAGCTGAATACCAAGATAGCATCGCTATCCGCACTGATGGTATAGTTCCCATCGAAATCGGTCTGTGTGCCCGTAGTCGTGCCCTTAATCACGATACTGGCACCCGGTAAAGGCCCGCTAGCGTCGGAAACCGTACCGGTTACTTCCTGTGCCTGCGACAGCCCAAAGCACAAAAATGCCCCGACAATCATCAAGCTTTTTAGTAGTGTAATCTTCATAAATGTTAATTTAATTTGAGTTAATTTAATTTCAGAGATTCCTAAGTTGTTAAAAATATGTAAAAAAGACGTTAATGCCGTATTCTGGGTAAATCAACATTTCACGCAAACGGTTTCGTGTTGATAACTTTTTCAATATATCATAATATTAACACTATGTCCCACAAGCTAAACAATTCTTACAAGAATGAATGTTAAATTCCCAAATCCTTAGTTTTTATTAAATATACTGTTTTTTTCTTTTGTTTAGCCTTTAAAAAAAAGGCTTAAACCGTCTGTCGATAATGTTAAATAATAACATTTGATTAAGAATTGTTTTTTTTAAATGTTAATTTACCTTCCAGGCAACCATTTTAACATTTTCGGTTTGAAAAAAAAGATTACCCTGAAGCATATTGCCCGGGAATTGGAAGTCTCGATTTCCACGGTTTCCAAAGCGCTCAAGAACAGCGAGGAAATTGGACGGGATACCAAGGAAAAAGTGCAGGCCTTTGCCAAGCTGTACAATTACAAGCCGAACAATATTGCCATTAGTCTTAAGAATAAGCGTACCAAGAATATTGGGGTGGTCATTCCGGCCATTGTCCACTATTTTTTTACCACGGTGTTCCGAGGGATTGAAAAATACGCCAATGCGCACGGCTACAATGTCATCGTTTGTGTTTCTGATGAATCGTTTGACAAGGAGGTAATAAATATGGAAATGCTGGCCAATGGGAGCATCGATGGTTTTATTATGTCGCTTTCGGCGGAAACCCAGCAAAAGGGAGATTTCAATCACCTTAAGGAAGTCACCGAGCAGGGTATTCCATTGGTGCTGTTCGATCGCGTAACAGAGGAGGTTGCCTGTGATAAAGTGATAATCAATGATACCGAAATTGCCTATCAGGCAGCGGAAAAATTGATTAAGGATGGCAGAAAAAAAATTGCCCTGATCACTACCTATGGGTATTTCAATGTCAGCCAGAAAAGGGCGGAGGGTTATAGGAAGGCCTTGATCGATCATGGCCTGGACTATACCGAGGATCTGATATTGCAATTGCCCTATAGGGAAATCAATGAAGAGAGCATCCTCGATTTTTTTGATAACAACCAAATCGATGCGGTGCTGTGCGTGAATGAACTTTTCGCCATTCTTTGCATGAAATTGATCCAAAAAAGGGGCTTCCACGTTCCAAAGGACATATCGTTCATCGGATTTACCGATGGTATTCTATCTCGATATGCCTCTCCCGCTTTGACAACGGTGGCACAGCACGGTGATAGGATGGGCGAGGTCGCCGCCCAAATGCTGATTGAAAGAATAGAAAGTGATATCGATGAGGATGAGGAAACGTTCCGAACCGAAATTATCGGCGCGACACTGATAGAACGGGAATCCACATGCAACTAAAAAGTATACCACAGGGGATGAACATGGGTAGAACAGGATTTATATTTGATTTGGACGGGGTCATAGTCGATACCGCAAAATACCATTATTTGGCCTGGAAGAAATTGGCCGATGAACTGGGCATCTCGTTCACCGAAGAAGACAATGAAAACTTCAAAGGGGTCAGTCGAAATCGCTGTTTGGAGATTTTACTGGAAATGGGCGATCTAACGGTTTCCCAAGCACAGTTCAGTGCCTGGTTGGCCGAAAAAAATGAAGACTACCTGGCGTACATAGCCGGTATGGACGAAACGGAAATCCTTCCCGACGTTCCCAGGGCATTGGAACATTTAAGGGGCCGGAACGTTCCCATAGCATTGGGATCGGCAAGCAAAAATGCCGCGCCTATTTTGGAAAAGGTACAACTATTGCCTTATTTTGATACCTTGGTCGATGGAAACAGCGTAACCAAGGCGAAACCCGACCCGGAAGTGTTTTTGATCGCCGCCGAAAAGTTGGGGGTTGCCCCGGAAGACTGCGTAGTGTTCGAAGATGCCGTTGCCGGCATTGAGGCAGCCAACAACGCGGGGATGACGAGCATTGGTATCGGTGATGCGGACATACTCGACAAAGCCGATTACAATTTCAAGGACTTTACAGAGATAGATACGGAGTTTTTGGATGATTTATTACGATAGGCAACAGTAAATACGGTACTTTCTTTATGGGGCCTTCCCTGAAGTTAGGCCTGGAAAATACAACAAGGTAAAAACCAGTTCCAGATAACTAATCAACACATCCCATGAACCAAGACTACATAAAACCAGACCCATGGTCGATTATTGAAGAGGGCTTTGACAAGGAAATGGTGAAATCCTCCGAGAGTCTTTTTAGCATTGGAAACGGTGCTATGGGACAACGCGCCAATTTTGAGGAGAGGTACTCCGGGAGCACTTTTCAGGGAAGCTATATTGCCGGGGTCTACTATCCGGACAAAACAAGGGTAGGCTGGTGGAAGAACGGTTACCCGGAATATTTCGCCAAGGTATTGAACGCCCCCAACTGGATCGGTATCGATATAAGCATCAACGGAGAACCATTGGATCTGAACAGTTGCAAGACGGTAAAAGACTTTCGTAGGGAGCTTCATATGAGGGAGGGCTGGTATGCCAGAAGCTTTAGGGCTACCCTTCCCAACGATTGTACCATTGTCGTAAAAACGACCCGTTTCCTTAGCTTGGATCTGGACGAGGTCGGTGCTATCAAATATGAGATCGGTGCGGCGGAAGCCGATGTGGAGGTGGAAATAAGGCCGTATTTGGACAGTGGGATCAAAAACCACGACACCAATTGGGACGATAAGTTCTGGAACACCACGGCAGTGCATTCCGATGGCCCCCAGGCGTTTGTCGAGGCACATACCATGAAGACCAATTTTGCGACCTGCACCTTCATGGAGGCCCAATTGTTCCATCAGGGGAAAAGAACGGGTGGCCGTCCGTCCGTGACCGAAAGGGAGATGTACGTCGGGCATGGATATGCACAATCCCTAAAAAAAGGAGAGACCCTGGAACTGCATAAATTTGGAGGGTATACCGTTTCCCGAAACCACGGGACCGCCGATCTGGTCGTAGCGGCCAAAGCGGCACTCAAACAAGCTACCGACCTCGGTTTCGACGCCCTTTTGGAAAAACAAAAACAAGCTTGGGCCAAAATTTGGGAGATGAGCGATATTACCATAGGGGGCGATGTGAAAGCGCAGCAGGGAATCCGGTTTAACATTTTTCAGTTGAACCAGACTTATCTTGGAAAGGACAGTCGATTGAACATCGGCCCCAAGGGATTTACTGGAGAAAAATACGGAGGGAGCACCTATTGGGATACCGAAGCCTACTGCATTCCCTTTTATATGGCCACCAAGGACCAGCAAGTGGCGCGAAACCTCTTGAAATATCGCTATAACCATTTGGAAAAGGCCATTGAAAATGCAGAAAAATTGGGTTTTTCAAGGGGAGCGGCCTTATATCCCATGGTGACCATGAACGGGGAGGAATGTCACAACGAGTGGGAGATCACCTTTGAGGAGATCCACCGGAACGGTGCCATTGCCTTTGCTATATACAACTACTATCGGTTTACGGGAGACTATTCCTATATCCCCGATATGGGCCTGGAAGTACTGATCGGGATCGCGCGTTTTTGGCAGCAGCGCGCCACCCTATCAAAAGACAAGGATAAATATGTCATTCTCGGGGTTACGGGCCCCAACGAATACGAGAACAATGTGAACAACAATTGGTACACCAATTATTTGGCAAAGTGGTGCATCGACTATACCCTGGAACAATTGGGTAAGGTAAAGGACGGTTATCCGGAAGATTACCATCGTATTATGGGCATCACCAAACTGACCGAAGCGGAAACCGAACAGTGGGAGGCAGTGGCCGGAAACATGTATTTTCCCCGGTCCGGGAAACTTGGGATATTTTTACAGCAGGATGGCTTTTTGGACAAAGAATTGGTTACCGTTGGAGATCTCGACAAGAAACAACGGCCCATCAACCAAAAATGGAGCTGGGACCGTATCTTGCGCTCCCCCTACATCAAACAGGCCGATGTATTGCAAGGTTTTTACCTTTTCGAAGATCATTTTACAAGGGAGGAACTGCAAAGACATTTCGACTTTTACGAGCCGTTCACGGTTCACGAATCTTCACTTTCCCCTTGCGTACATAGTATTCAGGCGGCCAAGCTTGACCGTATGGAACAGGCCTACACCTTTTACCTAAGAACTTCCAGGCTAGATCTTGATGATTACAACAAGGAGGTCGAGGAAGGCTTACATATCACTTCTATGGCAGGTACTTGGATGAGCATCGTCGAGGGCTTTGGCGGCATGCGGGTGATCGATGATAAATTATCTTTTTCGCCGAGAATTCCCGAGCAATGGAAATCGTACTCCTTTAAAGTGAATTTCAGGAACCGTATTTTGAAGGTTACCGTGGAGCAGGATGGCGCTACCTTCGAATTGGATGGGGACCAAGAAATGTCGATTCGGGTCAATGGCGAAAGGAAGGTGCTTAACCCCAAGACCAAAACTTCGCCCTAATATGGGAAAAGCAAAGTTTTACCTTGGATTGGCCACCGGTCTGGCCTTCCTTGCATGTAAAACAGAACTGAAAGAAATGCAGGAGCAGCCCCAACGAAACAAAAAAGAAGTAGTCTATCAGGTCTTTACCCGGCTCTTTGGAAATACCAACACGAATAACAAGCCTTGGGGAACCCTTGGCGAAAATGGCGTGGGAAAATTTTCGGATTTTTCGGAAAACGCCCTTCGAGAGATCAAGGACCTGGGGGTGACCCATATCTGGTACACTGGTGTTCCGCACCACGATCTGATCACCGATTATTCGTCCTTCGGCATTTCCAATGATGACCCGGATATCGTGAAGGGCCGTGCCGGCTCCCCTTATGCGGTCAAGGATTATTACAATGTCGATCCCGATTTGGCGGATAACCCGGCTGAGCGTTTACAGGAATTCGGCGCATTGATCGAACGTACCCATAGGGCGGGCTTGAAGCTGCTCATCGATATCGTGCCCAATCATGTGGCCAGAAACTACGAGGGCAAGTCCACGCCCAAGGGTATTGACCCCTTTGGGGCCACCGACGATACCAGCGTGGAATATGCCAGGGACAATAATTTTTACTATATCCCAAATACGCCCTTCGTTGTTCCTGAATGGCAAAATGGCTACCTTCCCCTTGGGGGCGAAGTACATATGCTGGCAGACAAAAAATTTAGCGAAAACCCGGCGAAATGGACAGGGAACGGATCCCGCCTGGCCCGCCCGGATAGTAAGGATTGGTACGAAACGGTAAAGATCAATTACGGTGTGCGCCCAGATGGCTCCCTCGATTTTGACAGGCTTCCCGAAGACTATGGTGCCAAGGGATATGTCGCGCATTATCGGTTTTGGGAAGCGAGGGAAGTGCCCAGTTCCTGGATAAAGTTCAAAGACATTGCGCTGTTCTGGATCGATTTTGGCGTGGATGGCTTTCGGTACGATATGGCCGAAATGGTGCCGGTGGAGTTTTGGAGCTATATGAACTCCCACATCAAAATGAAGAACAAGGATGCCTTTTTATTGGCCGAAGTCTACGATCCTGGACGGTACCGAGACTATATCCAAAAAGGGAAGATGGACTATTTGTACGACAAGGTCGAGATGTACGATTCCTTAAAACATGTGGTACAGGGCCACGGGTGGACGGATCATATCCCGGTGGTCAAGAAGGGCACTCGGGACATTGAGCACCATATGCTGCACTTTTTGGAAAACCACGACGAACAAAGAATTGCGAGCCCCGATTTCGCTGGGGATGCCGAAAAAGGGAAGCCGGCCATGGTGGTGTCCGCAACGATGACCACCGCCCCGACCATGATCTACTTTGGGCAGGAAGTGGGGGAACCTGCCAACGAGGATGCCGGTTTTGGAAAGCCCTCCCGTACCTCTATTTTTGATTATATCGGTGTGCCCAGCCACCAGCGATGGGTCAATGACAAAAAGTTTGATGGTGGCCAGCTATCAAAAGAAGAAAAAGCCCTTCGCGATTTTTATAAGCGCCTGCTCAATTTCACGGTTCAAAGCGATGCCCTGATGGGCGAGTACCGCGACATCCATTTTTTCAATAAGGACCACACCAAAAACTATAACCATAGGATCCTGTCCTATGTTCGCTGGTCCGCCAGGGAGAAATTGATTGTAGTTTCCAATTTCGACGCTAGCGACAGCTATGGTTTTGCGCTTAAAATCCCTCCCGAAATCATCGAAATTTGGAATTTGGAAGATGGGTCATACCCGCTTGTGGACATGCTGTACGGAACGGTCAAAACAATGCGGGTCGAGAAAGGAAGTGGGACGGTAGATCTTGAAATGGGACCTTTGGAATCGTTTATCCTTAAGATACGGTAAAAAAGGCCTCCGAAGTGGAAGCCTGTGTACCCTGCCAAGCTTGGAGGCGTTATTTGACCCTGTTGTAGACCAGACCGACCAATAGGCCCATAACCGAAAGATGAACGATCCATATCAATCCATTGATCAGTGCCCCGGTCATATCGAGCACATTACTTGTGGCGTAATCGATGATCCCTTCCCCGAACCCTATAAAGATACCCATCCAAACGCCATATTTCAGACCGTCCATCAGGTTGTAATGTGCGGCCCCCCATTTTCTAAAGACCGTGCTGAAGGCAAAGGCCTGAACGAGACAGCCAATGGCCAAAACCCCAAAATCGGGTTCTGCCCTGACCACTCCGGTCGCACTGCCCAAATGATCGTTTAAAAAACGGTCGGCCAGAACGGCCCATAGTAGAAAGCCCCCCATCTGGGACCAAATAGCGGCGACAACGGTCGCGATCAAGTTGGTTTTTGTAAACATATTTTTCAGTTTTATAGGTTGTTGTTGTGATAAATGTAAAGAAAAAGAGAAGATATGGAACACATTTAACATTCATATCGTATTGATTGTAGGGCAGTTGGGGTTTTATTACATTGCTTTGGGGATGGCCATTGCCCCTAGACCAATTTTTGGATTGGGGAACCAATCGTATATTTGAATGGTAGTTTCAAACTAAAAAGAAAAGAATGCGATTTATTGGGTTGTTACTTTCATTACTTTTATTGCCAAGCTGTGAAAATATGAACGAAACCTTGGTTATTGGACATCGGGGCGCTATGGGCCATGTAACGGAAAACACCTTGGCATCTGTCCAAAAGGCATTGGATATGGAGGTGGATGGGATAGAGATCGATGTCTTCAAGATTGCCTCCGGAGAGACAGTGGTATTCCACGACAATACGGTGGATCGGCTAACCGATGGAAGCGGCAAGATAGAGGATTACGACCTTTTCAACCTGAAGAAGCTCACATTGCACGGGAACCACCACATCCCACTGCTCGAGGATGTCCTGAAACTGATCGATAACAGGGTGCGCCTGAATATAGAACTCAAAGGGGCGGGTACTTCCAAAGGGGTGGACTCCATCATGGACCATTTTATCAGGGAACAGGGATGGTCGCCCGAAAATTTTCTGATTTCCAGTTTTAATTGGGACGAACTTAGGGAAATGCGAAAAATTAATCCCAATGTGGCCATTGCCGTATTGGTGGGGGATAACCCCTTGGATGCCATCCCGATTGCCAAAGAACTGAAAGCCGAGGCCATCAACCCCAGTTTTAAGACGTTGAATTTGGAGGTCGTCGACAAAATTCGTGGATCGGACCTTAAGATCTACACTTGGACGGTCAACGACCCCAGGGATATCGAATTGGCCAAGAAATGGGCGGTCGACGCGATAATTACGAACTACCCAGAGCGCGTGAACTGATGTTCGATGTGATCGTTATCGGTGGTGGCGCGGCGGGATTTTATGCGGCCATCCATATGGCGGAGGCCAATCCTGGACTGAACATTGCGATTTTGGAACGGGGCAAGGAAGTCTTGGGGAAGGTAAAGGTTTCCGGCGGCGGAAGGTGCAATGTGACCCATGCCGAATTTGATCCTGGCGAACTCGTTAAGAATTACCCAAGGGGCGAAAAAGAACTTTTGGGCCCGTTCCATGCCTACGGAAGTGGGGATACAGTGGCCTTTTTTGAGGAAAGGGGCATCAAACTTAAGATAGAGGAGGACGGAAGGGTATTCCCCGTCAGCAATTCTTCCCAGACCATTATCGATTGCCTACTGGGGGAAACGGAGCGATTGGGGGTCAAGGTCTTAAGGCACAGTTCCGTGACCAATATCAAATCCATCACTTCGGGTAGAAAGGAAAATACGTGGGAGGTCACTTCCATCAAACACGTTTATCAAGCCAAAAAAATATTGGTGGCGACCGGAAGCAATCCGAAAATCTGGAAGCTGCTGGAAAAGTTGGGCCATACCATCGAACCTCCGGTCCCCTCGTTGTTTACCTTCAATATCAAGGATGGGCGCATCAACGGGATCCCGGGGGTAAGTACCCCTGCCGAGGTGGCGGTGTTGGCCAAGCGCAAGTACAACCCTAAAATTACGATTCAGTTAAAGAGCCAGACCGCCGATAATGCCCTACTCTCGGCCTCCGGCCCCTTATTGATCACCCATTGGGGACTGAGCGGCCCCGCCGTATTAAAATTGTCGGCCTGGGGAGCCAAGCTGTTGAGCGAATACAATTACCGTTTTAAGATTCGGGTCAATTGGCTGGCCGACTTCAACAAAGGTTCCGTTTTGCCCTATCTTATGGAGATAAAGGAGGTAGAGGCGAAAAAAACCGTATTGCGCACCAAGGCCGTGGACATTCCCCGGCGCTTATGGATAAACTTGGTAAGGGCATCGGGTTTGGACGAGGATACCAAATGGGCGGATACCACTAAAATACAGCTGCAACGTTTGGCAGATCAGTTGACCGACTGTGAGTTTCATGTCGAGGGAAAGAGTACCTTTAAAGAGGAATTTGTAACCGCTGGAGGTGTTGATCTGAAGGAAATAAATTTTAAGACCTTTGAAAGTAAATTGTTGCCAAATCTTTATTTTGCTGGGGAAGTGATCAATGTCGATGCCATTACCGGTGGGTTCAATTTTCAAAATGCATGGACCAGCGGGTATTTGGCGGCAAAGGGGATAGTGGGGACATGATGGTCCCCAAACCGGGACCCCGCCGAACTGGCGTCCGTTTGTGTAAATAAAGGGCAATGGGAACATATATAGCACTTCTTCGGGGAATAAACGTCAGCGGACAAAAGAAGATAAAGATGGCCGAATTGGGCCAAATGATGCGGCAATTGGGCTTTCAGGAAGTGGTGACCTATATCCAAAGCGGAAACCTTATTTTTAATTCTGGCCGTTCCAAGGTCCGAGACCTGGAGGAAACGATCAAAGCGGGAATCGAAAGTACCTTTGGCTTTGACGTGCCCGTTTTGGTGAAAACCCGGACCGACCTCACAGCTATAGTGGCTGAAAACCCGTTCAACGAGTCCAAACTGCTAGAGGCCAACGGGGTCTACTATGTGCTCCTAAAAGAAGAACCCGAACCCGGTCTGATAACCAGCTTGCAACAGGAAACCTATGTCAATGAGCAATTCCATATTGCCAAAGGCTGTGTTTACCTTGCTTGCTTGAAAGGTTATGGAAACGCAAAATTAAGCAACAACCTAATGGAAAGAAAACTCAAGGTCCCGGCGACGACCAGGAATCACAGGACGATGTTGAAGTTGTTGGAACTTTCAAAAAGACACTAAGGCCAACAATCCGAAATGTGCGTCCGACGCCCACTTTTTGAATCAATCGCGCAACTTATGCATGCCTTTTCCACAAACTCAATTGAGTTCCCATATCTTATAGTTCAAGGCCGTGGCGAAACAGATCCAGAGTAAATAAGGAATCAATAAAAAGGCCGCCAGGTTGCTGACTACCTTAAACCATCGGATGGTCAGTAGCAACAGGATGAGTAGGGTAACGATCACCATCAACGCCCAAAAGGGCTCCCGTAACCCGAAGAAGACGATACTCCAGGTGGCGTTCAACAGCAACTGAAACCCAAAATGGTATAGGGCGGTCTTTACCCAGAGGTGATAGAACCCTTTGGCCCAGACAATTCCCGCGGCAACACCCATCATAATGTACAGGACGGTCCACACCGGTGCAAAGATCCAGTTTGGCGGATTGAAACCGGGTTTGTTCAAACCCCCATACCAACCGTTTATGGAGCTTTGCGTGGCAAAGCTCGAAAGGAAGCCAATGACCAAACAGATGACAACGGCAATTCCGATATAGGTCAGTTTCTTTTTCAAAGGGTTGGAGTATTTCCCCTAAAATAGTGATTTATTAATCAGGCACCAACTTGAAAATTTTAAATCTCTTTTAGGCCAGATGCCCGATTTGGGCCTAGGTCCCGGCAGGATTTTGCACCATAAAGACGATGCGAGGGCAAATAAGAAGTGTGTTTTAAAAACTATCTTTGCACAAATTTCCGTTCAAATGACCGACAACGACTTTGTTCCCGTTCCCTATACACATCAGGCCATGGCCGGAAAAATAGGCTGGGAGGCTCCCAGCAACATCGCCCTGGTGAAGTATTGGGGCAAGAAAGCGAACCAGATTCCGGCCAACCCATCGATCAGTTTTACCTTGAGCGCCAGTACCACCACCACTTTGGTCACCTATCGGAAGTTGGAACAATTTGGAGAGGAATTTGATTTCGACTTCCTCTTCGAGGGAACGGCCAAGGAGGAATTCAAACCCAAGATCAAGACTTTTTTCTCGCGTATTGAACGATTCCTGCCTTTTTTAAAGCAATATCATTTCACGATCGAAAGTTCAAATTCCTTTCCCCATAGCAGCGGCATAGCCTCTTCCGCCAGTAGTATGGCGGCCCTGGCCCTTTGCCTGGTGGCATTGGAAAAACGGTTGAACCCTGCGATGTCTCCCGAATTCCTTACAAAAAAGGCCTCTTTCCTGGCCCGTTTGGGATCGGGAAGTGCGTGTCGCAGCGTCCAAGGGGATTTGGTACAATGGGGGGCGCATACCGGTACTGTGGGAAGTTCGGACCTGTATGGGATCAAATATCCCTATGCGGTGCATCCCATCTTTGGGAACTATCAGGATACCATTTTGTTGGTCGACAGGGGGCCAAAGCAAGTGAGCAGTACCCTAGGCCATGATTTGATGCACGGACATCCCTTTTCCCAACAGCGTTTCGACCAAGCGCAACAAAACCTGACGAAATTACGCCCGGTTTTTGAGGAAGGCGATCTGGATGCCTTTGTTGAAATCGTGGAAAGTGAGGCGTTGACACTGCATGCCATGATGATGACCAGTCTGCCCTATTTCGTTTTGATAAAACCCAATACCTTGGAAATCATCAATAAAATATGGGCATTCCGGCAAAAGTCAAAAACCCACCTCTGCTTCACCCTGGATGCTGGTGCCAATGTGCACCTGCTGTACCCTGAGGGCGAAAAGGGGGAAGTGCTTCAATTTATTAAAAATGAACTGGTTGCATATTGCGAAAACGGGCAGTATATTTGCGACAAAATTGGTTACGGGCCCAAAAAGATGTAACTTTTTATCATAATACGGCTTGATTGGCGTTTAGGAAGTGCCCGTTGAACAAAAAATAGAAGGAATGTTGGGGGTTTTGGGATTGGCTGGGAAGCGGCCAAACCACGGTTTTCGATTTTTCAGAATTCATTTTTAATCAGATCAATGAAAGGTCCATTGTTTTATTCTAAGATTCTTCTCTTTGGGGAATACGGTATCATCAAAGATTCCAAGGGGCTTTCCATTCCCTATAACTTCTTTAAGGGTGCGTTGAAGACCGATGAAAACGGTACTGGAAATGCACTTGAATCAAACAAAAATTTGCGGGCTTTTGCCGAGTACCTCCAGGATATGGCAGAGGAAACCCCCGAATTGGTACATTTTGATATCAAGGCCCTGCTAAGGGATATCGCTGCAGGAATGTATTTCGATAGCTCCATACCCCAAGGTTATGGCGTGGGCAGCAGCGGGGCATTGGTGGCGGCCATATATGATAAATACGCCTTTGATAAAATTACCGTTCTCGAAAACCTCACGCGCGACAAACTGTTGAGGTTAAAGCAGATTTTCGGTAGGATGGAATCGTTTTTTCATGGAAAATCATCGGGACTGGATCCTTTGAACAGCTATCTCAGCCTGCCCATCCTGATCAATTCCCAGGACAATATAGAATCGACCAGTATCCCGTCCCAAAACATGGAGGGAAAGGGTGCCGTTTTCCTGCTGGACAGCGGAACCACAGGGGAAACCGCCCCCATGGTGCAGATTTTCATGGAAAAAATGAAAAGCGAAGGGTTCCGCAATATGCTGAAAGATCAGTTCATTCGGCATACCGACGCCTGTGTCGAGGATTTCGTAAACGGCAACGTGAAATCACTTTTCGGGAACCTGAAGCAACTGTCCCATGTGGTACTGGATAACTTCAAACCGATGATCCCGGCCAAGTTCCATCAACTATGGCAACAGGGAATTGAGACCAACGACTATTACCTAAAGCTTTGTGGATCAGGTGGCGGAGGCTATATTTTGGGCTTTACCCAAGATATCGATAGGGCCAAGACCGCACTGAAAGACTACAATTTAGAAGTGGTGTACAACTTCTAAAACCCCAAAAATGCTTAGCAGAAAAAACAAGCTCCTGCTTTTAAAGTTATTGAGTCTGTTTTCCGTGGTGCGTGGCTATAATATCCTAATGATCGGGTTGGCGCAGTACTTGGCATCCATTTACATCCTTGCCCCCCAGTTGCCCCTACGGAGCGTGGTTTTCGACCTTAATCTTTTTCTCATTGTACTGGCCTCGGCCTTGGTCATTGCCAGCGGATACATCATCAATAACTTTTACGACGCTGAGAAAGACCTGATCAACAAGCCCAGAAAAAGCATGTTGGACCGCTTGGTGAGCCAACGCTTTAAGCTCACCACCTATTTTGTGCTCAATTTTTTGTCGGTCTTTGCCGCCAGCTATGTTTCCTTTAGGGCCGTCCTTTTTTTTTCGGCCTATATTTTTGGAATATGGTTCTATTCGCACAAACTTAAAAAAGTGCCTTTTGTGGGGAATTTTGTATCCGCTACCCTGGCCATAGCCCCTTTCTTTGCGGTCTTTGTATATTACAAAAACTTTGAGACGGTCATTTTTGTACATGCCGTATTCCTGTTCTTGCTGATTTTGGTCCGGGAAATGATCAAGGACCTGGAAAATATGACCGGGGATATGGCACAGAACTATCGAACAATACCCATTATTTATGGGGTTCGGTTCTCCAAAATGCTCATTGCCGTCCTTATCCTTTTGACACTACTGCCTTCCTGGCTGTTGATCACCAAGTTCGACGTGGGCCTTATGGACTATTATTTCATGGGGAGCATATTCTTGCTATTGCCGTTCTTGTTGTTGCTTTTGAGGTCGAGGCATAAAATGCACTATGTTTGGTTGCACAATATTCTTAAATTAATGATCATTGCCGGGGTGTTCAGTATTCTGTTGATCGATATCGACCTCGTCCTAAACCGAATCCTCTAATGGAAAATCTGTTGAAAGTGGGCCTGGCCCAAATTAGCCCGGTGTGGTTGGATAAGAAAGGTACCCTGCAAAAGATCGAGGCCACGCTCCAGGATGCTGCCAGGGAGAAGGCGGAGTTGGTCGTTTTTGGGGAAGCCCTATTGCCCGGTTACCCCTTTTGGCTAGCGTTGACCAATGGGGCCGCTTGGGACCTAAAGGTCAATAAGGAGCTTCACGCCCATTACGCCAGGAACGCCATTCAGATAGAGACCAGGGAACTGGATCGAATCTGTCAACTGGCTAGGGAAAACCGCATGGCGATTTATTTGGGGATGATCGAACGGGCCATGGACCGTGGGGGGCACAGCCTCTATTGTTCGCTGGTGTATATCAACGAAAACGGCGAAATCCGGTCGGTGCACCGAAAGCTACGGCCCACCTATGATGAACGGTTGACCTGGGCCCCGGGCGATGGCAATGGCCTACAGGTGCACCCCCTGAAACAATTTACGGTCGGAGGGCTCAACTGCTGGGAAAATTGGATGCCCTTGCCGCGGGCCGCGCTCTACGGACAGGGCGAAAACCTACATGTAGCGGTTTGGCCGGGAAGTGGGCACAACACCATGGATGTCACCAGATTTATTGCCAGGGAGTCGAGGAGCTATGTGATCTCTGTTTCCTCGCTGATGACGAAAACCGATTTTCCGCCTACGACCCCCCATTTGGAAGAAATTTTGGCCCAAGCTCCCGAGGTATTGGCCAATGGGGGTTCCTGCATTGCAGGCCCCGATGGGGAATGGATCGTGGAGCCCGTACTCCAGACCGAGGGACTGATCTACCAGACCCTGGATTTCAACAGGGTGTACGGGGAACGGCAGAATTTCGACCCTGTCGGGCACTATTCCCGGCCCGATGTGACCAAACTGGTGGTCGATCGGCAACGGCAATCCACACTGGAGATCAAGGGGTAAAGGAATGGTGGTTTCCAAAGTTGCCGGTCCATAAGGGGAAAGCTCGCGAATCATTCGCTACCTTTGCAAAAATTTATATATGGCAGGGTCAGACTCAAATAAAAGAAGAAAAACGTCGGGAAAACAGGGCGCCTATGGAAGAAAAGGAGATGTCCGTGGTACGGCACCCGTTAAAAAGAATACGGCCCCGAAGCAGTCTCCCCTTCCCGATCTGATCCGTTTGAACCGCTATGTGGCGAACTCGGGCGTATGTTCCCGAAGGGAGGCCGATATCTACATCGCCGCGGGCAATGTCACCGTAAATGGTAAACCCATCACCGAAATGGGGTATAAGGTAAAGCTCAGCGATCAGGTCAAGTTCGATGGACGGTTGTTGAACCCGATAAAGAAAGAGTACGTCCTGCTTAACAAGCCCAAGGATTTTGCCACTTCGGGAAGGAACGAACGCGGGCATCGAATGGCCATTGGATTGATTTCCAAGGCTACAAAATCGGAACTGAAACCTGTGGGAAAGCTCAACAAGACCAGCATGGGACTTGTGCTGTTCACCAACGATGGCGAACTGTCAAAACGCCTGAACAGCCCTAAAAATGGACTTCGGAAAATCTACCATATCGAATTGGGCAAACCACTTCGGAGTGCGGACCTGAAAAAGATACAGGAAGGGCTTCCCGTCGACGAGAAAGTGGTACGGGTCCAGGAGATCAGTTTTGTGGAAAATGCACCCAAGACCCAAGTCGGATTGGAAATTCTTAGTACCCGGAACAATATCGCCCGCCGTATTTTTGAAACCTTGGACTACGAAGTCATAAAACTGGATTTGGCGGTCTACGCCGGATTGACCAAAAAAGACCTTCCCCGTGGCCATTGGCGGTATTTAACGGAGCAAGAGGTGATCAATTTGGGGATGATCCAGTAGTATTAGGAAACCACCTTGTCCATCTTCTCCCGAATCTCGTCCAGACAAAGATTCCCCAAACTGCCTTCATGGCTATGTTCGATATCCCGTTTTGGCACGAACGTTCCGGCCTGTATCTCTTGCCCCATTTTCTTGTAGGCATCCCGGAAGGGCATCCCATTTTGGACCAGTTCGTTCAAGGTATCCACACTAAAGAGATGATCGTATTTGGGGTCGTCCAGGATGTCCTTGTTCACCCTGACCGTTTTGAGGCTGAAGGCCAAGATCTCCAGGCACGCCTTCATATCCTGGATGGCCGGCACAATGATCTCCTTGACCAATTGCAGATCCCTATGGTAGCCGCTGGGCAGATTGTTGATGACCAATGTCAATTGGTTGGGGACCCCTTGAAGTTTGTTGCACTTGGCCCGGACCAGTTCAAAAACATCAGGGTTTTTTTTATGGGGCATGATACTGCTTCCCGTGGTGAGCTCGTCCGGAAAGGAGATAAAGTCGAAATTCTGGCTCATGTACAGACAGATGTCCATCGCTAGTTTTGACAAGGTCGCCGCGAGGCTTGCCATCCCAAAGGCCGTTGCCCTTTCCACTTTTCCACGCCCCATTTGGGCGGCCACGACATTGTATTTGAGGGTTTCAAATCCCAGTTCCCGAGTAGTAAAGCCCCTATCGATGGGAAAGGAACTTCCATAACCGGCCGCACTGCCCAGTGGATTTTGATCTGCAATCTTGTGGGCGGCTTCGACAAAATAAAGATCGTCTATCAGGCTTTCCGCATAGGCCGAGAACCATAGACCGAACGAAGAGGGCATGGCGATTTGGAGATGGGTATAGCCCGGCAGCAGGACCGCGCTGTTTTTTTCGGCCAGATCGACCAATATTTCGAACAAGGTCTTGGTTTGCTGTTTGATTTCCTTCAGCTCTTCTTTCAAATACAGGTGCATGGCCACCAAGACCTGGTCGTTTCGAGATCGGGCGGTATGGATTTTCTTTCCGGTATCACCTAATTTTTCCGTGAGCAGAAACTCGATTTTGGAATGCATGTCCTCGAAGCTGTCCTCAATGGTAAAAGAACCGCTTTCGATCGATTTTCCGATAGCGTCGAGTTCTCGGACCACCGCTGTGGTCTCCCCATCGGTCAGTAGACCGATCTTGCCCAACATTTTGGCATGGGCCGTGGAAGCGATTACATCGTATTTTGCCAAATTCAGGTCCAGTTCCCTGTCATTGCCAACGGTGAAATGGTCTATTTTTTGATCGGTACTGAAGCCTTTGTCCCAGAGTTTCATAATTGTTTTAGTATCAAGTTCAAGAGTCGAATTTAAGTATCAAGTGCGAATATCAAGTGAAATGGTATAGACCCCGTACCTGACATTCGGACCCTGTTTTTCTCATTTCAAAAACCCCTCCAATAGTCTAATGTACAGATCGATCCCCTCCTCTATTTCCCGTACGTATATATACTCATCGGCGGAGTGGGAGCGGGTGCTGTCTCCAGGCCCCAATTTTAGCGACTGGCAACTTAGGGCCGCTTGATCGGACAGGGTGGGGGAGCCATAGGTTTCCCTTCCCAGGGCAATGCCCGATTGCACAAGGGGGTGGCCCGTATCGATGGCCGAGGAATTTAGCCGCAGGGAGCGCGCGTTCATTTCGCAAGGGGCTTCTTCCGCCAGGATAGCCGCAATTTCCTGATTGGAATACCTATCGTTCACCCGGACGTCCACCACCAGATCTACCTTGGCGGGAACCACATTGTGCTGGGTACCCGCATTGATTTGGGTAACGGTCAGTTTAACCGCGCCCAACGCTTCCGAAACCTTGTCGAACGAATAATTTTTAAACCACTCCAGCACGCCAATGGTGTTGTAAATGGCGTTGTCGGTATTCGGATGCGCGGCATGTGAGGGTGTCCCGTGGACCACGGCATCGAAAATGACCAATCCCTTCTCCGCTATGGCCAATTGCATCAAAGTGGGTTCGCCAACAATGGCCACATCAATATGGGGAAGAACGGGCAACATGCTGTTGAGCCCATTTGGGCCAGAGTTCTCCTCCTCGGCGGAGGCCACCATGACCATGTTGTGGTTTAGATCGGTTGCGGGGTAGAAATGGGTAAAGGCCGCCATCAGCGAAACTAGGGCTCCCCCGGCATCATTGCTTCCAAGTCCGTATAATTTTCCATCTTCGATATGGGGATGGAACGGATCTTTGGTATAGGCCGAGTTCGGTTTTACCGTATCGTGGTGCGAATTCAGCAATAAGGTGGGCTTGCTTTCGTCGAAATGTTCATTGAAGGCGTACACATTGTTGTTTTTCCTTTTGAAGGGAATGTCGAACGCCCCGAACCAGGCCTCCAGTGCATCCGCTGTTTGGTCCTCCTGTTTGGAAAAGGATCGAATGGAAATCAATTGCTTCAATAGCTGTAGTGCTTTTTCCGTTAGCATTTTTTGCTCCATGGTCATTGTGTTATGGTTGTAAAGAGGTCCGATTTGGGGTCTATCATAGAAATATCGCCGATACACACCTGCTGAACCCCCTTGTCGAGGGCATGGAAACAATTTTCCAGTTTGGGAAGCATTCCATCTGCAATAACTCCATCGTGCAACAGTTGTTTGTATCGCTTTTGGTCGATATGCCGTACCACGGAGGTACCGTCGGAGACATCGTACAAAACCCCCTTCTTTTCAAAACAATAGTACAAGGTGGTCTTATAGGCTCCACTGAGCCCGATGGCCAATTCGGAGGCTATGGTATCTGCATTGGTATTCAACAACTGCCCTTTTCCATCATGGGTCATGGCGCAAAAAACCGGTGTGAGCCCCGCGTTCAGCAGTATGGCAATGGTATGGGCGTTTACCCCGTCCACGTCGCCCGCAAACCCGTAATCGATTTCTTTTACCGGTCTTTTGTGTGCCCGGATACTGTTTGCATCCGCTCCGCTGAGCCCTATGGCATTGCATTGGTTCGCCTGCAACCGGGCCACTATATTCTTATTGGCCAAACCGGCATAGACCATGGTAATGACCTTTAGGCCTTCGGCATCGGTAATGCGCCTGCCGCCGACCATTTTGGACTCGACCCCCAATTTTTCGGCCAACTGTGAGGCCAATTTGCCCCCGCCGTGCACCAAGATCTTCGGACCTTCCAATTGAACAAAATACATCAGGAAGTTCGATAGCTCCTGGCTGTCTTCGATGACGTTTCCGCCAATTTTGACTATGGAAAGTTTTTGTTTCATTTTCTTATCGGTTCTTAAAGGAATTGCATCTCAAGTGTTCAAAATACCACCGTCAATGGTCATAGCCGTACCCGTAATCCAGGACGAATCATTGGATGCCAAAAAGAGCGCCAATTTGGCGACATCCTCTGGCGTCCCCAACCGTTTCAAAGGGGCCGTGTTCTTGACATTTTCCACGGCAAGATCGGGATTTTCGAAAGCCTGTGCCGAGTCCCACAGCAAAGGAGTGTCCACCGGCCCCGGACAAATGGCGTTCACTCTTATTTTTGGGGCGTATTCCACGGACATCTGTTTCATCAATGCCACGGAAGCCGCTTTGGAGGCACAATAGGCAGGATGATTGGGAAAACTTTTGAACGCCGCAATCGAAGCGTTGATCAGAATATTTCCCTCTCGGTGCCGCAACAAATGGGGCAGGGCATACTTGGAGAGGTAAAAAATGGAGCTTAGGTTGGTACCCATCGTATGGTTCCAAGATGAAACGGGCAGCTCCATCACATTGCCAAGGCCCAATATTCCAGCGTTCAAGGAAATGATATGGAGTTTTCCAAAATGGGAAATGGCCGTATCGACCAGTTTTTGGTTCGTTTCCGGTTTACTGATATCCCCGTCCACAAATACCGAATCCTGCAGCAGCGCCTCCAAGGCTCTCCCCCTTTCAAGGTTTCGTCCGGAAAGGATCAACTTGGCGCCCTGTTCTGAAAAGCTGCTTGCAATGGCCTTTCCCATACCACTGGTGGCCCCGGTAACGATGCAGACTTTATCTTTCAGTTTTAATGACATTGGGTGTCGGTTTTTTATTTACAAAAATAGGGGTGCTACGAACTTTCGAGAATCTTTTTCAGCACTATTTGCGCGGCGAAGGTCCTATTGTTGGCCTGTTCTATAACGAGCGAGTTTTCGCCGTCCAGTACGGCGTCCTCCACTACTACATTTCTGCGAACGGGCAGGCAGTGCATAAACTTGGCGTGCCCCAATTTTTCTTGGGTCATCATCCAATCCTGGTCCTGGCTCAATACCTTGCCATAATCGGAATAGCTGCTCCAATTCTTCACATATACGAAATCTGCATTTTCCAGCGCCCTTTGTTGATCGTATTCTATAGCACAGTTCTTGGTAATGATCGGGTTCAGTTCGTAACCCTTGGGGTGTGTGATCACGAAATCGGCCTCTTGCAACTGCATCATTTCCACAAATGAGTTGGCCACGGCATGGGGCAGTGCCTTTGGGTGGGGACCCCAGGAAAGAACTACCTTGGGCCTAGGTTTGGAATTTTGTTCCGCCAGGGTAATGGCATCCGCCAAAGCTTGAAGGGGATGGCCGACCGAACTTTCCATATTTACTATAGGGACCTCCGCAAATTTTTTGAATCCGTTGAGTACCAGTTCAGCTTCGTCATTTTCCCTGTTGGACAAAGAGGCAAAAGCCCGAATGGCGATGATATCACAATATTGCGATACCACCTGGGCCGCTTCTTTGATGTGTTCGGAGGTGCCCCGGTCCATCACTGTTCCATCTTGGTATTCCAGGGCCCAACCCTCATTGCCAAAATTCATGGCCATGACGTCCAGACCAAGGTTCAGGGCCGCTTTTTGGGTGCTCAACCGGGTCCTAAGGCTATTGTTGAAAAAAAGAAGACCGATGGTTTTTCCCTTTCCCAATGCCTTGAGTGCACTGGAATCCGCTTTGAGTTCCCTCGCCTGGGCTACCCAGGCGGGCAGGGAATCGATGTCATGAATGGATAGATATTGTTTCATGGCTTTATTTTGGTATGGTTAGTGGCCCCGTTGAGCGCCTCGGAGATGAAATGATCCTTGACCCCATTTACGATCCAAGTCTCGATACCCGCTTTTTGTGCGATGGTGGCAGCCTCTATCTTTGAGTGCATGCCCCCCGTACCGTGCGACGACTTTGAAGCGCTGATTTCGCTTGCCAACTGGGCCATTCCGGAAACCATGGGTATGGTCTCGGGACGGTTCTGCTCAATGGAGTTTTTGGTGTATATCCCGTCCGTATTGGTGGCGATGACCAGGAGATCAACTTGCATCAAAGCTGCGGTCAGGGCCGCCAGTTTGTCGTTGTCGCCAAATTGGATCTCATCGGCGGCCACAGTATCATTTTCATTGATTATGGGAATGAAATCGTTGGCTACCAGGACGTCTATGGTATTTCTTATATTGGCCTTGGCCTTGGGGTTTTCAAAGTCGGAATAGGACAACAGGCATTGGGAGGTGAGGAGCCCCAACTCCCTAAAATTTTCTTGGAAGATACGCATCAAATGGGGTTGGCCTATGGCCGCCAAAGCTTGCTTCACGCTAATTTCCCCACCGTTGTGCTCCAATTTCACAAACTGCTTGGCCGCAGCAATGGCTCCCGAGCTTACGATGATGAACTCGTAGGTATCGCCCAGGGCCACGATTTGCCTGCCAATATCCTCGATCTTACCTCTGGAAATATGATCGGTCTCCTTGGTCAGGGTATTGGAACCCAACTTCAACAAAATTCGTTTCTTTTTCATTGCTATCGCGTTTGTCCATTACCTTGGACATACCATTTATTGGTTACAAGGTGCTGTAGTCCAATGGGTCCCCGTTGATGAAGTTTATCCGTGCTGATCGCCAATTCCCCGCCCAGTCCAAACTGGCCTCCATCGGTAAACCGGGTAGAGGCGTTGTGGTATACTGCCGCAGCATCCGTTTCGGCCATAAACTGATCTGCCGTTTTCTTGTTTTCGGTGACGATCGCCGCGGAATGCCCCCCGCCATACCGATTGATTTTGGATATGGCATCCACCGTACCGGGTACCTGTCCCAGAACAATTTTGTAGTCCAGAAATTCCTCGTACCAAACGGACTCGTTTTCGAGCTGTGATGTTCCGTCTATACCGCTGAGTGCCGTATCCGTTAGGATCTGGACCTTATTTTTTTGCAGTTCACGTACCAAGAGCTGGACAAATTCTTGCTTTCCCGGTAATTCGGAGGCGATCAGCACTTTGTCCAATGCATTGCAAGCCGATATTTTGGTCGTTTTGGCATTGATGATGATGTCCAAGGCCATTTGGAGGTCGGCCTGGGCGTCCACATAGACAAAGTTATTGCCCCTTCCGCTTACGATTACTGGGCAGGAAGCGTGTTGCTTTACGAAGGTGATCAACTTTTCCCCTCCACGGGGGACGATCAGATCGATCCTTCGCGTGGGTCTTTCCAAAAAGGTCTGGGTCTCCGAACGATCGAACTGCAGATAGTGTACCCAATCTTTGTCCACACCATTCGCCTCCAGTGCCCGATGCCATAGGGCGACCAGTGCCAGATTGCTGTTCAGGGACTCTTTCCCTCCCTTCAACAAGATGGTGTTTCCCGATTTAAAGGCGATTCCCGCAGCTTCTACAGTGACATCCGGTCTGGATTCATAAATAATCAATATGGTTCCAAAAGGAGCGGTTTTATTGCTTACATGCATTCCGTTGCCATGGTCAAAGGCAAAGCGCTCCACCCCCAAGGGATCCGGTTCGTCCGCCAGTTGTTTCAACGATAGGGCCATCCCGTCTATTTTGGCCTGGTCAACTTTCAACCGGTCCCGCATGGCAAGATCATCTCCCTTGTAGGTGTCAAGATCCTCCTGGTTCGCCGTCAAAAGATGGTCTTGTCCTTCCGCTATCAATTCGGCCATAGTGGCCAAAACTGCATTTCGTTTCCGTATATCGAGTACCAGCCCCATTACAATGCTTTGTTTAATCGATTAAAAAATTCATCCATATCCGTTTTGGAAGCGGTCAGGGCGGGCAATACCCTAAGAACGAACTTGTCCTTGGCCCCTCCGGTGAACAAAAAATGATCGTAAATCAATTTTTTGCGCAATTCCGCGACTTCAAAATCAAATTCGAGCCCCAACATTAACCCGCGGCCCTTGATCCGTTTTACTTGGGGTATTTTGCCCGCCCTTTCCCGGAAATCGCCTTCCAGGGTTGCTGCATTGGCAATAAGGTCTTCCTGTTCGATGACCTCCAAGACCGCCAGGGTGGCCGCACAGGCCAGATGGTTTCCGCCAAAGGTAGTTCCCAATAGGCCATACGTGGCCTCAATACTTTTGTGGATCAAAATTCCCCCCACTGGAAACCCGTTTCCCATGCCCTTGGCGATACTAACGATGTCGGGCTTGATCCCATGATGTTGGAACCCGAAGAATTTCCCACTTCTTCCAAATCCGCATTGCACCTCGTCGGCAATGAGGACCACTTGGTTTTCTTTACATAGTTCCGCCACTTTTTGATAGAACCCCGTTGTAGGTTCATCCAGGCCGCCCACGCCTTGGATAGCTTCCAAAATCACTGCGCAGACATCACCTTTTTCGATTTCATACTGAAAAGCGTCCGTATCGTCAAAAGGCAAAAAGGTCACCTTTTGTTGTTTGTTGATAGGGGCATTTATTTTTTCGTTATCCGTGGTGGCAACTGCTGCGGATGTCCTTCCGTGGAAACCATTTCGAAAGGCAATGACCCTGGATTTTCCCGTTTGGAACGATGCCATTTTCAAGGCGTTCTCGTTGGCCTCGGCCCCAGAATTGCAGAGGAATAAATTATAATCGTCACATCCGGACAACAATCCCAGTTTAGCGGCCAATTCCTGCTGCAATGGATTTTGCACCGCATTGCTGTAAAACCCAATTCTTTCGAGTTGGTCTTTTAAGCGCTTTATATAATGTGGGTGGGAATGCCCTATGGAAATTACGGCATGCCCACCATAAAAATCCAAATATTCCTGCCCCTTGTCATCGGTGACCACGATACCCTTGGCCGAAACAGGGGTTACCCCGTACAGGGGATACACATCGAATAGATCCATGCTGTTGGTTTTAAGGTTTTTTTCCATCAATTCCATAATTGCCTTTTTTAAACTCTGTAATCTTGTCAAAAGATGCCACGATACCGCGGATAAGCGAAGAGCTCAAGCCTTGGTGCTCCATTTCGTTAAGTCCTTTTATGGTACATCCCATGGGCGTGGTCACCTTGTCAATTTCCTCTTCGGGATGGTTTCCCGAGGCGATCAACAGACTAGCGGCACCGTTACAAGTGTGCATGGCCAATTCCTGGGCCTCACGGGCATCGAAGCCTAGTTGGATGGCACCTTGTGTGGTTGCCCTGATCAGACGCATCCAAAAGGCGACCCCACTGGCGCAAATGACCGTGGCCGCTTGCATTTGCTCTTCTGGAATTTCGAGGGAATGCCCCATTCGATTGAAAATGGCCTTTGCCAGATCGATGCGTTTTTTCCCGTTTTCATTGCCACAGATGCAGGTCATGGACCGCCCCACCGAAATGGCCGTGTTAGGCATGCTCCTGATTATGGTGTGCTCTTTTCCGACCACTTCCTCAATTTTTGAGATTCCGAATCCGGTAATCGTGGAAATGATAATGTGGTTCCCGGTCAGCAGATCCTTGATTTCAAGAAGCAGTTTTTCGATATGATTGGGCTGTACCGCAAATATCAAAATATCCGAGTTTTGGACGGCTTCCCTATTGTCAGTGGTCACGCTGACATTGCCATATTTTTTAAAATCCTCGATGTCCCCAATATTTCTCTTGGTCAAGTACATGGTGGTCGCCCCATTGCTGTGCAACACCCCTTTGGCAATGGACAACCCTAAGTTTCCTGCTCCTATGATCGCTATTTTCATCGTTGCTTTTTTTTGGTTATTGGTTACTGGGTGATGTCCGGCAGATTTTGGCCCTGGCCCTTTGTCAACCATCATTGCCCTTGTTTCTTACTTTAAAATACTCCTGCCTTCAAATTCAATCCCACGCCTTCTCCGAACCCGAACATCAGATTCATATTCTGTACCGCTTGACCTGAGGCCCCCTTCAATAGATTGTCTATGGCCGAGGTGATCAACAAAATGTCCTTGTGCTTCAAAAGATGGACATGGCATTGATTGGTGTTCACCACCTGCTTTAAATGGATCGGTGCCTCGGCCAGTTGGGTAAACGCCGCATCTTTGTAAAAATCGTTGAACAATTGAGCGGCTTCCGTCTCGCTCCCTTTAAAATGGGTATAGGCCGTGGCCAGAATGCCCCTTGTGAAATTGCCCCTGTTCGGCAGGAAAAAAAGCTCGCCCGCATTTTGTTGCAGGGCGCGAAGGCTTTCGTTGATCTCTCCCAGATGTTGGTGTGAAAAAGGTTTGTACCAGCTGGCATTGTTGTTCCGCCAGCTAAAATGGGTGGTGCCGGAAGGACTGACCCCCGCCCCGGTACTTCCGGTAAGCGCGTTAACATGGACATCCTGCCCCAATAATCCGGCCTGGGCGAGGGGCAGCAAGGCCAACTGGATGGCGGTGGCAAAACATCCGGGGTTGGCTATGTGGCCGGCTTTTTCAATGGCCGACCGGTTGAGCTCGGGCAGTCCATAGACAAAGGTTTTCCCGTCTAGCTCGGCATCTTTTTTCAACCGGAAATCATTGCTCAAATCAATGATCTTGGTAGCGTTGGAAAAATCGTTTTCCTTTAGAAAGGAGGTCGAATTGCCGTGTCCCAGGCAAAGAAAGACCACATCTGTATTCTTGTTTACCGCCGAGCTAAACTGCATGTCGGTAGACCCCAAAAGGTCGGGATGCGCCGTGGACAGTTTTTTTCCGGCCCGGGTGGTGCTGAATACAAAATCGATTTCCACTTCGGGATGGTGCAACAGAATCCGGATCAGCTCCCCGCCCGTATATCCTGATCCGCCTATGATTCCTGCCTTAATCATGGTTTTGGTTTACATGGTTCGCAATTTTTCCCGCATTGGAAAGAATTTTTATAAAGCCTTTCGCATCTTGCGCGGTCCAACCTTTGTTCATTTCGCCATAGCTCCCGAAGGAGGCGTTCATCAAATCGTGCTTTGAGGAAATACCGTTCAATCGAAACTGGAAGGGATAGAGCGAAACAAAGACATCACCGGAAACGTGCTTCTGGGCATCGGTCAGGAATGCCTCGATATTTCGCATGACCTCATCCAAATAATTTCCTTCATGCAGGAGCATTCCATAGAAATTACCTTGTTGCTCTTTTTGATATTGCTGCCATTTGCTCAGCGTATGCTTCTCCAGTAAATGGTGTGCTTTGATGATTATCAGGGAGGCGGGCGCTTCAAATCCCACCCTGCCTTTTATCCCGATGATCGTATCGCCCACGTGGATGTCCCTGCCTATGGCGTATTTGGAAGCCATGGCATCCAATTTGATGATGTTGTTCACCGGGGAGTCTGCCTGTCCGTCGATGGCGATCAACTCGCCTTTTTCAAAGGTAAGTTTTACCTCGACGGGATTTTTTTCCTGTAATTGACTGGGGTAGGCCGCATCCGGTAATGCTTTATCCGAGGTCAAAGTCTCATCTCCGCCCACGGAAGTCCCCCATAATCCTTTATTAATGGAATACTTTGCCTTTTCCCACGGATAGTCGACCCCGTTTTCCTGGAGGTAATCGATCTCGTCCTCCCGGGCCAGCCTGTTGTCGCGAATAGGGGTAATAATTTCGATTTCTGGGGCGATGGTCTGGAAGATCATATCGAAGCGCACCTGATCGTTGCCGGCGCCGGTACTGCCATGTGCAATGTATTTTGCACCTATTTTTTTGGCATGGTTCACAATTTCAATGGCCTGCACGATCCGTTCGGCACTTACGCTCAACGGGTAGGTGTTGTTCTTGAGGACATTTCCAAAGATCAGGTATTTGACCACTTTGTCATAAAAGGTCTGTACGGCATCTATCGAGGTATATGATGTGGCTCCCAACTGAAGCGCCTTTTGCTCAATGTTTTCTATTTCCTCCTTGGAAAATCCGCCGGTGTTCACGCTCACCGCGTGCACTTCGTATCCCTTTTCCTTGGAAAGGTATTTGGCGCAGTACGAGGTGTCCAATCCGCCACTATATGCTAGTACTAATTTCATGGTATTCACTTTTTATTTCCACTTGGGCGGAAATTTCTTATTTCTGCTTTTTTTTAAGGAATAATTGTTCTTTGATGCTTTTTAGTCTTTTGAAAGCCTTGCCATTGACTTCTTTTCCTTTTTTCTTAACCTTATCGCTAGGATCGTACAGCATGCCCGTGCACAGGCACATATTGCGCTCCGTTCGGGTCAGGATATCAAAGTTCTTGCAGGTCTGGCATCCTTTCCAGAACTCGGGATCGTTCGTGAGCTCCGAAAAGGTAACGGGCTTGTACCCCAATTCGTAATTGATCTTCATCACGGCCAGTCCCGTGGTGATCCCGAATATTTTGGCCTTGGGAAATTTTTTCCTGGACAGCTCGAAAATCTTTTTCTTGATTTCCTTCGCCAGTCCCTTTGCCCTATAATCGGGATGTACTATCAAGCCGGAATTGGCCACATATTTTTCGTGGCCCCAGATTTCGATATAGCAGAAGCCCGCAAAGGTATCGCCGTCCAGGGCGATTACCGCATTGCCATTTTCCAACTTTTTCATGATATAGTCGGGTGTTCGCTTGGCGATACCTGTACCACGTACCATCGCAGAATCTGCAATGGTGTCGCAAATGACCTGGGCGTATTTATAATGGGATTCGTCAGCAATAACAATTTTCATTGTTACTCTATTTAAAGGATAAAACTAAAAAGACTTGTTTGATTATGCGGAAATGGACTCACCTATTTCCATAATAGAAGTGCACCCTTACGGGCGACGGCGAACGGGAACAAAAGAACGTACCGGGACAGCGGCCCAGTTTGAGTAAATAGCTTGTGTTTTGTTCTTCATGATGAATCAAATGTACAAATTAAACTGAATATCGCTCGTTTCTGGCCTAATTTTTATGAAATAGAAGTTTTTTGCCCTTAAGCTTAAAGATTTCGTAAGCCAAAAAGCCATACACCGAAATATATTCGATCGCGATAAGGCCCAGATGTTCCTTGAAATCGATTTTGGAGTAGGCAAAATAGCTCAATACCACCGCGGCCGACCAAACGAGCGCATAGCGGTATTCGGTGAAAACGGTCAACAAGACCAAAAAGATAATATACCAGGGATGTACCGTGGCGGAAAGAAAATAGTAGAGGGTGAGCACCCATAACATGGAGGTGACCAAGGTCCCTAATTTTTGGTTTTTTGGGATGAAGGTAAAAAGCAATGCCGATCCGATGATCAAAAAGGGGGTGAGCCTGCCAAAGCTTTTGATCAGTTCCCACGGTTTCGCATCGAACTGCACCGCTATTTGTTTGATGGCGTTGTAGAGTCCGGCATTGAACTCAAAATTGGAGAACCATAGTCCTATGGTCTGGGAATAGTTGTCGATGAAGGCCGAAGAATAGAAGGGCAGCCATAACAACAGGCAGACGGCACCGACCACTGCATAGAAAGGCACACTTTTTTTAAGCCCGAAATGTTTTAGGAAAAGGGGCAGGAACAATAGGGGAACCAATTTGACCGAAATGGAGAGGGCGTAGACCACCGCCGAAAACAACCACTTTTTAATGGATAGGAGGTAGAGGGCCCAAACAAAAAAGAACAGCATCACCCCTTCAAAGTGCAGGTTTCCCGTAAGCTCGATCAGCACCAAAGGATTTAAAAAATACCAGAAAATCATGTGGGGGGAGCGGTTGAGGTTTCTGAGCAGCTTCCTTCCAAAGTAAAGAATGCCCATATCGGCCAAGATGATAACAACACGCATGGCCACTATGGACCCCATGATGCTCTTTCCTCCCGAAAAGGCACAAAGGGCAAAGATCAACTGATTCAAGGGAGGATAATTGCTGAAATGCCGTGCACTCAATCCACCCATGCCATCATAAAGCTCCCTGGCGTTCGCGATGACCAGGTCTTGTTGTTCGATAAGTGTGTCGGGAACCTCCAGGTACGGATTGACAAAGTGGCCCACCAATTCCCCGTCCCATATAAAACGGTAAAAATCCTGTGAAAGATTGGGTTCGGCAAGGAGGAAAACCAACCTGAACAATAGCCCAACAACAATCATGAACTTCAAATTCCATTTTTCAAACTGGATCAACTTGAAGCAAAGGAAAAAGAGGGCGGCAAAGAGCGTGAGCAGTTTGATAAAATCGGTACGGACCAATTGGTAGGCAAAGGTGTAGTACAAGAACAGCGACAACAACGCCAAGAGGATGGGGATTTTATGAAGCTTCCAATAGGTAATGGGCTGGCTGGGCATTTTTTAGTCAGGGTTTACTGGCTGACTAATTTAGGGGTTTTGGAGGAGAAAATGATGCTCTGTCAAAAGACCATTGTTCCAAAAACGGCGAAGCGGGCCAACCAATGCCCCCCGGGCCTCTTCGGGCGGTTCTTAATGGTAGGTGCATCGGACAAAGGGGGTAATCTGGTTTGCGGCTCTGTGGAAAACAGGACGGGTACAAGACAAAAGCGGTCTTGTCCCATGTAATATTATCGCATTTTTATTCCCAGTTGGCCTCACAGATCCGGATGTTCTCCTCCTGGTTTGCGTTCCAGTCCGATTTAACCCCCCCATCTGCAAAAAGATAGAGTTTGCCGTCTACGATTTCAAATGCACCGGGGTCGGAATTGGCGGTAAACCCCTTACTTATGGCAAAAGCACAGAAGCCGCCAAATTGCGGTGCGTATTTTTCGGGGTCTTCAAGAAAGAGCGCCGCGTTTTCCTCCGAGGAAAACTTCCATTCGGCATTTCCCCAATGCCCTGAAAATGCCTCTAGGCCGGGTACTGCCTTGCCTTCAGTGAAATAGGCCACGGGGTCGTACCCGTTTACCGCCTCGTTGGAGAACATGGGCCGATTGACCATTTTATGACCCCAGGCCAAGGGTGTTACCCGTTTTATCTTCGCAAAGGTAAAAACGATCCCAAGTAGTAGAACGAGAACTATTCCAAGGATTTTTAAGGTTCTTTTTTTCATGTTTTAGGTGTTTTTGTTGTGCCAGACCTGGTCGGCTTTGGCGACACGGTTTGGAAGAAGTTTGAACAATAGTTTGGCGACGGGATTCGAAAAAGAAAAGGTCTTTCCGTTTCTGGTCAAAAAATGGGCGCCCCCTTTGACGTCTGTTTTTCCCGTGCTTACCGCAAAGGCACAGTGTCCGTTGTATTCTAGGTTCATATTGGAGTCCGAAGTGTTCATGATTGCTGTATGTATCAGTTAATACCGTCCATTTGTTTGATGGGGCGAATTTCTATGGAAGCTTCTTCACTTTCAAATATTGGATTTGCCTTTGCGATTTCAATCGCCTCGTCGAGATTTTCGGCCGAAATGTGGAAGTAGCCGACAATAACTTCTTTGGACTCGTTGAACGGGCCGTCCTTGAAGGTTCCCTTGTTTCCATAAACTACGGCTCCCGCCATATCCAGGGGCTGCGCACTCTTCAATTTTCCCGATTGCATCAGGCCACCAATGTAGTTGCCTATTTTTTGGATATGTGCCTGTTGTTCCTCCGGGGACAGACCTTCCAAATGATCGCCCTTCGTTTTGATGAATAGCATAAATTCTTGCATGTTTTTGTTCTTAAATGATTAATACAATGGTTTTCAAGGAATAGTCAAATAAAAGACCAACAAAGGGACATTGATCTTTAAAAAAAATCAATAAGTTTTTAACTTATTGATAATCAATGATCTATAATTCTCATTTATCGGGAGATCCAATGCTTTTTTCAATAGATTCCGCGCAACCTCCGCTTGGTCGTTCAAAAAATGCAATTCGGCCTTTGCCGTGTAGTAGGGTAGGTAGGAAAGCAGAACGGTTTTGTCCTGTATCGCCTCCAATTCCGCAAGCGCATCCCCAGCGCCTTTTACCTTGGAAACAACAATGGCCCTATTGAGAAGTACAATGGAGGATCTGTCGATTTTGACCAAGTTGTCATATAGCGACAATATACTTTCCCAATCGGTCGATTTAAAATCTTTGGCGGTGCAATGGTGGGCAGATATGGTGGCCAGAATGTGGTAATTGGACACTTCCCGTTGCGGCATGGAACGTTCTAAATATACGAGCCCCCGGTGCATGAGCGATTTGTCCCATTTCGACCGGTCCTGATGTTCCAGATCAACACTGTTGCCAAATGCATCGGCCCTTGAGGTAAAGCGGGATGCGTTCAAAGACATGAGCGCCAATAGGGCGTGTATCTTGGATTTGTTGACAATGTTGGTGTTTTGGGAAATGATCTCTGCCAGTCGGATGGCTTCCGCGCAAAGTTCGAAGCGGATAAAACTATTGCCGCTTGAAGCATTGTATCCTTCGTTGAAGAGCAGATAAATGGTTTCCATGACACTGACCATTCTTTGTCCCAATTCCCTTCCCATGGGAACTTCAAAGGCAATATTGGAATCCCGAATGGTTTTTCTTGCCCGAACAAGCCTTTTGTTGATGCTTTCCTCCGTGCTAAGGAAGGCCTTGGAGATTTCCGGGATACTGAAGCCGCATAATGTTTTGAGGGTAAGTGCAATTTGGGAATCTGTTGAAATGGAGGGATGGCAACAGGTGAAGATCATTCGCAATTGGTCATCCTCAATCTCCTTTTCTGTAAAAATGTGGTTCAGTGCGGGTTCAACGGTCCATTCCGATTGTAAATACTGTGCCACGACAGAGGAATATTCCCTTTTGTACTTCTCTCGATTGACCAGGTTAACGGCTTTGTACTTGGCCACTTTATAGATCCAGCCGACCGGGTTCTGTGGGATGCCCTTATATTCCCATTGCTTTAATGCCTCGAGCATGGCCTCTTGAACCACATCTTCGGCAAGTTCAATGTTGGAAGCTCCAAAAGTCTTGGTCAGTACCGATACCAGTTTTCCATACTCGTACCTGAACAAGTGGTCTATTTTATCGGAGATACCGGCCTGGCCCTTGGACATTTTTTATTCGGTTTATCGACTCCCTAATGTAAAGGTTTTAACGGAGAAATTGGCCGTAGGACAAAAAGGGGGTGCCGTGCATAGAAGAAATCCATCCATCAGGGGGCTGCCCGGGGATTTTGAACGGCAGGGGTAAGGAACGGAAATGCAGAGAACGACTCCTTGGAACCTTTTAAGGGCTAAAAGTTTGGGCGTCGCCACGCCCACCGATCTGTTTGAATGGGAATCCGATCAGGCCCTGGCCGTCAGGGATTTAAAGAATACAAAGCCAAAACCCAGGAAGAGCATGAAATGAAAGGGGAAGAGCCCAAAATCGTTCAAGGGAATCGAGCTGTACATGCCAAAAAGGAAGTAAAGCATCAATGCGGCTTCCAAAATCATATTTGGGGACAGTTTCTTAGCGAGATATTTGTTGCCCTTCCAGCTTTCCGTAAGGCTGCTGATGTTGAACTTGGGCGTCCTTACAAATTCACTTCGTTTGCCCATATGGCCTTCCAGGACCGCTATGGAATTGTGCAGGGAAAAGCCAAGGGCGACCGAGAAAAAGGTAAAGAACAGCTTTATATAGTCCACAAAATTGTCAAAACTACTGCCCTGGATGCTTCTATAGGTGAACCAATAGCACACAAAAAGGATGATGGTACTGATGATAAAGAAATTAAGTAACGAATAGGCCCAATCGAGATGAACGTACATGTTTTTGATAAACATGAAGGGAACGCTCAAAAGGGCCACAATAAAGACGCATAGGAACATGCTGCTGTTCAGCAGGTGCATCACACCGTGGAACTTCGTCTTAAATGAAATGTTCCTGGCACTGATCACGCTCCAAACCGACTTTCTAAAGTTCTCTGCGCCCCCTTTGTTCCATCTAAATTGTTGGGAACGGGCCGCACTGATCACAACGGGAAGTTCGGCAGGGGTTTCCACATCTTCCAAATATTTGAACTTCCAATCCTTAAGTTGCGCGCGGTAGCTCAGATCTAAATCTTCGGTAAGGGTATCCCCTTCCCAGTTCCCGGCATCAAGGATACATTCTTTGCGCCAGATTCCCGCCGTTCCGTTGAAGTTGATGAAGTGCCCCTTGGCATTCCTACCAACCTGCTCCAGGGTAAAATGGGCGTCCAGGGCAAAGGCCTGGATACGGGTCAATACGGAGTAGTCCCTGTTGATGTGCCCCCATCGGGTCTGTACCACCCCGATTTCCGGATCTTTGAAATAGATCACGGTCTTTTTTAACCAGTCGCTATCGGGCAGGAAGTCAGCATCAAAAATGGCGACAAATTCCCCCTTGGCAATTTCCAGTCCCTCCTTTAAGGCACCTGCCTTAAAACCCTGGCGGTTTTCCCGTCGGATATGCTGAATGTCCAGACCGGTCTCCTGAAGGGTCTTGATCTGTTTTGCCGTTTCAATTACCGTATCATCGGTGGAATCGTCGAGCACTTGGATCTCTAATTTGCTCTTGGGGTATTCAATCTTGGCAATGTTCTCCAGTAGGCGTTCCATTACATATTCCTCATTGTATACCGGCAGTTGAATGGTTACCATGGGAATCTCCTTGGGGTCCATTAGGTTGAATTTGGGAGCGTTCTGGTTACGACGCTTGTAGCCCAGATAATTCACCAACAGGTTCAATTGGGCCAGGCTGTAGAAAAAAATCAACAACAGCGCAATACTGTAGATGGCAAGGATGATGTAAGCGATTGTTAGTCCCATATTATTTCATACTGTATTTAAAAATCCAGCTTAGAATTTTTATGCCCGCAAATATACTACCTTTTACCGTACCGGACACTTTGGATATGCCAATTCTTTTCTTGTAACGCACTGGTACTTCGGTATATGCTAGCTTCTTTCTCAGTGCTTTCAATTGCATTTCCACTGTCCACCCATACGTTTTGTCCTCCATTTCCAGCGACAGCAACTTGTCATACCGTATAGCTCTAAACGGTCCAAGGTCTGTAAATGTTGCCCCAAAGAACAATTTCATGAGCCGTGTTGCCAACCAATTTCCGAAAACCTGCTGCGGGGTCATGGACCCTTCCTCCCGTAGTCGTTTTACACGGGCCCCGACAACAAAATCATAACCATTGTTTAAAATGGGGGCCACTACTCTGGAGAGTTCCTCCGGATAATCGGAATAGTCCCCATCGATAAATACGATAATGTCGGGTACTTTGGATTGTCGTGCCACGTAATCCATTCCACACAGGCAGGCATATCCGTATCCCCTTTTCTTTTCAGTAAGCACTGTAGCCCCCGCGTTACGGGCGTTTCTTTCCGTTTCGTCCGTGGAGTCGTTGTTAACAACTATTATCTCGGAAACTGCTTCGGGCAGTTCCTGGACCACCTTGGCGATCGAATCGGCTTCGTTGAATGCGGGAATGATAACCTTGATTTCGTTCATTACTTCAGATCGGATAAACTATTTTCCTTCCTGAAACTACTAAAACTATACCATTCCTTGACTTTTTTTCCATTGCGATATTTTTCGGCCGATGTCAATCTTTCATCTTGATATTGAAGGCAGTACCCATTCTTGACACCTGCAGAAAGTTGGCATTTGTGGTTTACTTTTCCGTTGCTATCGTAAAACAACCACCAATTGGCCTTTTTTCCGTTGACATAGTGTCCCTCTTTCACCACTTTTCCGTTTCGATCGTAAAAATACCAATACTTTTCCCTTTTATCGAAGTGATAGGCCCCCTGTTCGGAAATTCTTCCATTTTGATGATAATATTTCCAATAGCCCATCTTGAGGGTGTTTTTCAGCCAGCCCTCGGCCTTCACCCTACCCGTTTCGTAAAACTCCTTATGGTACCGGTTCCCCTTGTCGGATGGATTTCCGAAAGTTAAAAGCACGGCGGCCATAACGAACATTTTGGCAATCATGGGGTAGCTTTTTAGAATCTGTCGGATGTATGGGCGCCAACTAACATTATTTTAGAACTTTTGGGGGCATCTTTAAAAACGCCCTGGGTTATTTCTTGTTCACCATCTCCATCAGGTCCACATCGTTGCCCAAAAGGACCTCAGTGGGATTGATACGGCCTTCCAAGGGTCCGTTTTCCAATTTCAGGACCCCACGAGGGCAAACCGCGGAACAGATCCCACATCCCACGCAACTGGATCGGATGATGTTCTCCCCCTTTTGGGCATAGGCACGAACATCGATTCCCTGTTCGCAATAGGTAGAGCAGTTTCCACAAGAAATACATTGACCGCCATTGGTCGTGATCCGAAACCTTGATTTAAATCGCTGGACAAAACCGAGGTAGGCCGCTAAGGGGCATCCGAAACGGCACCAGACCCTGTTGCCAAAAATAGGATAGAACCCGGTTCCGATCACCCCCGCAAAAACGGCACCGATCATGGTGCTATAGGTATTTTGAACGCCTGAAGTCTTGAGCCCCAAGACCGTCCCCGTTTCGGAGAAGAAGCTGTACAGCGTCATAAGGGTCATCGCCACCGCAAAGACCAGGACACCATGGATCAACCAGCGTTCCACCTTCCATGAAAAAAGCGATTTGCTGGAGTGCTGTCGATAGGGGTCGCCCAGGGTTTCGGCCAGTCCCCCGCAACCGCAGACCCAGGAACAGTACCATCTTTTTCCAAAAAAGTAGACCATTACCGGTACGATCACCAAGGTAAGCACAATGCCCCAAACCAATATGAACAGGCCTATTCCACCACTGTTCGTCAATTCCCTTAAATTCCACTGGAAGAAGAAATCGTAGTCCAGCGGAAAGGCATTTTTGAAATCATAATAGGGCATTTGTAAACGCACCATGATCTCGGGAATCAAAAATGCAAAGACGATCTGGAAGAACAGCACCGAGGTCGTACGGACCACCTGGTACACATTGTGACGGTATTTGATATACATCCGGACGGCCATGACGGTCATGACCACGCAGTACATGAAACCGTATACGAACCAGTGCCCGGCCGGATTTCCACTGAGGCTTTCGCTTATGGGATCCACCAGATAGGTCCAATTTACGGCATATTGCGGGGCAAAATAAAGCACGACATAGAAAGCGACCAAAAAGAAGAAAACCAACCAGGCGATCCAACCCCTATTGGTGGAATTCTCGAGATAGATACCGTTGTTTTTGATACCCTTCTTGCCCAGCAAGACCACATTGGGCAGAATAAACATCAGGGCACCGACAATGCCCAATCCAAAGGTCAAAAACCACATGAGCCCCTTGTTGTGGACAATGAAGCCATTACCCGATTTTTTTCCTATCAGCAGGGCCATATCGTTGGGCTTGGTATAGATGATTTTTTTGTACTCCTTGTTCTTCCGGTATTGGGAATTGGCGGTTTCCAAGGCCGTCGTGACCAGTGGTGACAGGGCGGGCATACCTTCGAATTCCTTTCCCACTACACTGTTTTGCATGGCTTGGACAAAAAGTTCGCTTTTGGCAAACCCTTGTTCCTCGGCCATTTGCCCAAAGCTCGCACGCTCTACTTTAAAGGTGCCGATTACCGGAAGTGCGGTAAATATGGCCAAGCCCACTAAAAAGATGACAAGGCCCGTATTTTTTATTGCTTTCATTTGATATGCTATAAGGTGACAGGTCTCGGTGTTGCCCGACCTGATGGTTTTAAACAGTGATTAGGCAGTAGTGAAAATTCGTTTCCAACTTTTTTTCCTGGGGGTGATGTCTCTACCCAATTCGGAATTGAACTTGGCTACAATTTCAGCTTCGTACTGGGCATAGAACTCCGGGTCGAAATTGGCATCCCTTAGGTGCTCCATAACATGGTCCACACTCCGTTTTTCCGTTAACCACCGATCGAAGCATCGGTGCCGCATTCGGATTCCAAAGGTATTGATGCCCAAAAACTGGTTGTTCGCGGTATCAAAGGCCACGGTGATACAGATCTTTTCCTTGGCATGCCGCCAGTGGAAGTGCCGCTCGTTTTCTTTCATGCCCCGCTCGCTGAACACCCAGCCATAGGTCTGGTATTCGATATCCAGGAACTTGGCGGAGTTGAACCAATGACCGGGACGGTATTCCCTTTTCTTACCGCACAAGGTCTGGGCCAGTGCCTCGCCCATCATTCTTCCGGTATACCAGACCGCTTCTATGGGCCTGCGATTTCCAATGGCAGTGTGCTGTTCGGCACAGTCGCCAATAGCATAAATGTCTTCAATATTGGTCTCCAGGTACCGGTTCACTTTCACCCCTCTGCCCAGTTCAATACCGGAATCCCTTAGGAAATCGATATTGGGTGAGACCCCGGCCGTCAATCCGACCATATCACAGGGGATCTCCTCCCCGGTCTCCTGAACGACCACGGCCCGTGCCCGGCCATTTTCATCGGCCAGGATCTCTCCTAGGTTTGCCCCCAATCGAAGATCGATATGGTGCTCCAGGATATGTTCGTTGATCATTTGGCTCTCCCCACCGGGCAGTACCCCATCCCAAAAACTGTTCTCACGTACCAAAAAAGTGACCGGAATGTCCCTGCTGCGCAACATTTCGGCCAATTCGATCCCGATGAGCCCGCCTCCGACGATGACGGCACGCTTACAGCTTAGGTTGTTGGGGGCATTGGCTTCCAATTGGTCGAGATCTTGTTTGGAATACATTCCCTGGACGCCCAGAAGGTCTTGTCCCGGCCAACCAAATTTACTGGGTTTCGAACCCGTGGCAACCACTAGTTTGTCATATGCGATTTCCCTTCCATCCTGTAGCAGCAATTTTTTATGGGGATGGTCCACTTGGGTGACATAACCTTTCACCAAATCAATACGGTTCTTTTTCCAGAACCAGTTTTCGTAGGGCTGTGTGTGCTCAAATTTCATATGGCCCATATAAACGTACATTAGGGCCGTGCGGGAAAAGAAATAATCGGTCTCGGTGGAAACGATGGTGATTTTTTTATCGGATAGCTTTCGGACATGACGGGCGACCGTAACCCCAGATATGCCATTGCCGATAATAACGATATGTTCCATGTATATGATGTTGGTAGTTGCGAATTGTGTCGTTCCCCTGGGTGAGAACTTAATTTATGTGTTTAATTTAGAAAGAATTTAAATATGAACCTATTCTGTAAGGTTTGTGCGCCGCTTTCGAACGGCTAAGCCGTTGATTTATAAAATCTTAAATAAATCATAAAACTTTATATTGGACTGTAGGTTTGTAAAAACCATCCCGACCTAGGCGTCATGTTAACAATGGCAAAACCAAGAAATTATGAAAAAGAGACTGTATATCTTCATGACCCTGTCCATAGGGATTCTTTCTTTTGGGTACGGACAAGGTACTTCCGGGTTTTTTGATCAAACCGATGCCTTCCTAAAGGCCCATGTCAAGAATGGACGGGTGGCCTATAAAGATATCAAGGCCGATCCCGAGGAGCTGGACCACCTGTTGGAAATGGCCAAAAGTATTTCCGTTTCCAAAGAGGATGCCGCGGAGTACCAGGCCTTTTGGATCAACGGGTACAATCTTTCAGTGATCAAAGGGGTACTGGACCACTACCCCCTGAAATCGCCCCTGGATGTAGCCGGATTTTTTGATAAGACCAAATACGATATCGGGGGTACCAGCATTACCTTGAACGATATCGAAAACAAGTTGCTGCGGGGAAACTTTCCCGATGAGCCCCGTTTTCATTTTGTACTGGTATGTGCCGGATTGGGTTGCCCTCCCATTATCGATATGGCCTATAGGCCGGCTACCCTGGATGCCCAGTTGGAAAAACAGACCAAAAAGGCCCTGAACGATCCCAATTTCATCCGGACGAACAAGAACCGGGTAAAGATTTCCCAGATTTTCGAATGGTACAAGGGAGATTTCACCCAAAATGGAAATAGCCTGGTCGATTTTATCAATGGTTACAAAACCGAAAAATTGCCAGAAAAGGCAAAAGTGTCCTATTATCCCTACGATTGGACATTGAACGAAATGAAATAATGCACATTACCTAAAAACTAAAATTATGAAATTCATCACAAGAAATATGATGTTGACCGGCATGCTCCTGGCCTCTGCCCTGACCTATGCCCAAGACGACACCAACGACAAGGAAATGCAGGACGGGCCGCAGCCGTCGAAGAGCAATATCCAACAGTATACCCCATCCAAATTGATCGGCAAGGGACAGATAGACCTCAAGTGGTTCAACAACCTGTATACCCAGACCAAGAGTACGTTCAGTGATGGGAAAGAACCCAGACAGACCTTTTTTACCTCCACATTGGAAGCCTACACGGGCGTGGGCGAAAACAAGAGATGGAACGTCGGGGCGATTTTTGAGTTCCGTTCCAACGTGATCAACGACCGTGGAGCACTCGACGTGTTCAGTTTTGATGGGGAAGAAGGCACGGCAAGATCCGGACTTACCTCCATAGCACCTTCCATAAAATTCGTTCCCCTGGCATCGGTGAGCAATTTCAGTATCCAAAGTTCGTTCTTCATTCCCTTGGTCGATCAGGAGACCGACGGAGGGGTGTTCCTCGACCAGGCCGGGTTCATCTGGCAGAACCGTTTTTTCTATGACCATACCTTTCCTGGCGACAAGTGGCAATTGTTCACCGAATTGAACAGCGAATTCAGTTTTGGCAAGGATGCTGTCAGGGATACCGGTGGGGACACGGTGGAGGGAAGCTTCGCCAACAACAGCCTTAACCTCACTCCCGGCGTGTTCTTGAGCTATTTCCCAAGTTCGAAATTCACGGTGCTGGGATTGGTGCAGCATTCGCAAAGAATTGATTTGGGGAACAATTTCGCCCAGGATTTCACGGCCGTTGGAGGAGGTGTAAAATACCAATTGACCGATGCCCTGAACATTGAGGCACTCTACACCAATTTTGTCAGGGGCAGTAATACCGGCCTTGGGCAGACGTTTAACCTCGGATTGCGCGCCATTTTCTAAAAACCGGTAAATAGCTTAATTTTAAAGTCATCAATCTAAAACGAATGAGGACTCTAGGATTACTATTGCTGTTTTTTTTACAGGTCTCCTGCACCGGTCAGGTGGTAGAGAAGATCAATGGGGTAAGTTTTGTCGCCTCACGCGACCTAGTGGCGCAGAAACATGTGGCCGAGGTGACCAAGGTGCATGCCAACCACGCCGCGGTAATGCCATTTGGTTTTATCAGGGACATTCATTCCCCCGAAATCGTATTCGATACCGAACGGCAATGGTTCGGGGAAACCAAAAAAGGGGCCAAGCAGTATATCGAACTTTTGCACAAGAACGGTATCAAGGTGATGCTCAAGCCCCAAATCTGGATTTGGAAGGGCGAGTTTACGGGAACCTTGGCGATGCAATCCGAGAAGGATTGGAAGGCCCTGGAGGCTTCCTACGACAAATTCATCTGCAGTTATGCCGAGTTGGCGCAGGAGACCCGGACCGACCTGCTCTGTATCGGCACCGAATTGGGGCAGTTTGTAAAGAACAGACCTGAATTTTGGAAGGGATTGATCAAGAAAATTAAAGGCATTTACAAAGGAAAATTGACCTATGCGGCAAATTGGGACGAATACCCGAGGACCACTTTTTGGGAAGATCTGGACTATATCGGGATTGATGCCTATTTCCCCCTGTCCAAAGAAAAAACACCTTCCGTGGAGCAACTGAAAAGGGGATGGCAACCTTGGAAAAAGAAGATAGCTGCACTTGCAAAGGCCAAGAACAAACCGGTGCTCTTTACCGAATTCGGATACCGGAGTATGGATTATACCGCCAAAAAACCCTGGCTGGTAGACAGGAACGAGGAAAAGGTGAACCTGGAGGGCCAGGTGAACGCCAAGAAGGCCATCTTTTCCGAGTTTTGGAGCGAAGATTGGTTTGCAGGGGGCTATGTCTGGAAATGGTTCATCCATCACGACGAGGCCGGAGGGGCCAACGACAACCGCTTTACGCCCCAGAACAAACCCGCCCAAGGCATCATAAGGGATTTTTATAAAATGAATTGAGATGCTACGATTTTATTTTGCCCTAATGGCCATTTTGACCGGCCTTGGCTGTTCCACCGACCAATTGGACGGTGAAGGAACGCTGAAAGCCATTGTGGACGGGTCGGAAACTGTGCTCGACAATGTGATCGCCTGTGCGGCCAGCAACAAGGACGACAATAGGGTCAGTGTTTTTTTGTATCCCAGGGACGGTAGCACGAACCTTCGGTATTTTGAAACTGACAATGCCCAAGTGGACAAGAACGATTTTGGAAACTACGTCGAAAAAACGCCGCCCTTATTGGATGTTTTTAACGGTTTTCTAAAAAAATTCGAGCGGGCCGTTTCCACGGAAAAATGGGTCATCGTTTCTTTTGAGGAGGAGGGGAAACGGCACCTTTCCAACCCCATTCGATTGAAACAGAACACCAAACCCACCGAATACCTGCCCCAGAATATTTCGATAGACGCTTCCACGGCAACACCCAGTTTTTCCTGGACCGATGGTGCCCATCAAGGGACCAAAATATACTTTCAGGTCGTATCGGATGCCGAGGGCGACGTTCTCTCCGGGACCTATACCTTTGAGCGGAATTTCCGGTACTACGAGTTGGACAATGTTGTGTTGAACGTAACCAAAGGCGTTCCGCCGGCACTTAAAAAGGATACCTCGTACACCTTCAGTCTTTTGGCCGTTAGCGAGGACAATTGGGTAAATCTTTTTTCGGAGGTCAATTTTGATCTGGACTGATCGGCGACAATCATTTGGGCCGTGATAACTTTGTTATTTGAATGCCGTAGTTTTGGCACCTAAACGTGAAATTTTTATGGCAGCGAAGGTATGCCTGGGTTTTTTTCTTTTTTTGTCCCTTGTCCCCTGTCAGGCCCAGGAAGGTACCATATCTGACCTTAAGATCCGGGGCAATCAAAGAATCAAGGTCGGGGCCATCAAAAAATTGGTGAAGCTAAGACCAGGTACTCCGCTGGATTCTCTGGTGATCCAAGAGGACATGGAACGGCTTAAGCGATTGCCCTCGGTATCGCATGCCTATTTTCAGGTTTTTTCCTCAAACAATGGCGGGCACGACGTGTTTTACCATATCGAGGAGAATTTCACCCTGATTCCCTTTGCGAACGTTTATACCTCCTCCAATGACGATTTTGCATTTCGGGTAGGGCTGCAGGAATTTAATTTTTTGGGACGGAACATTACCCTGGGAGGGTTTTATCAATATGATATCTTCAATTCCTTCGGGATATCGGTGCGTGCGCCTTATCTGTTCAGCAATAGGCTGGGGTTATCGGTAAACTACAAGGACCTTACGACACAGGAACCGGTGTTTTTCGAAAACACTACAGCGGATTATAAGTATAACAATAAGGGATTTGAAGTATTGGGCCTGTACGAGTTTAATTTTAGGAACAGGGTAGAATTGGGGGGAAGCCTGTTCACGGAAGACTACACGTATTTGTCCGGTGCAACGAGTGCGGAAGTTCCGCAGGCCCTGAATGTGGACAAGCATTTGATCAAACTGATCTATCATTTTGATACGGTCGAGTACTTCTACCATTATTTGGACGGATTCCGAAGCACGCTCAATTTTCAGTATGTAGGGAGCTCTGATGCCAACCTTCCGGAATTTGTTATTGGCTTCAACGATTTTGCCTACTTCAAGCGTATTGGGGAACGGGGCAACTGGGCCAATCGTTTGCGTGTAGGGCTGGCCAGTAATGTGGACTCTCCCTTCGCGCCCTTCACGGTGGACAACAATTTGAATATCCGGGGTGTGGGGAATACCATAGACCGGGGGACCGGAGCCATTGTCTTTAATACGGAATACCGCCATACCTTGGTGGACAAGGATTGGTTCGTGCTACAGAGCAATGTTTTTGTGGATGGGGGTTCGTGGCGAAATCCGGGGGGCGACTTCAGTGATTTTGGAGACCATCAGAATATCCGGATCTACCCGGGAGTGGGCCTGCGTTTCATGCACAAACGTATCTTCAACGCCATTTTTCGAATCGACTTCGGGTATGGGGTCACCAAGGATGCCGATCGGGGCGTGGTGTTTGGAATCGGGCAGTACTTCTAAATCACATTGAAATGTCGTTGACTGATCCAATGGCCTTGGGCAGATCCGTCTCCCCGAGCATTTCCCGAAGATCGATCTCTATGATCCGGCACAACGACAACATCCCTTCTTGGCAAATGTAGGGGGGTTGGATATCCGGCGCCAAAGGCCCATATTCATATTTTTGGCCTTAGGTCAGTTTCAAGGGCATCGATCTCAGCCGCTGCCCGGTCAACCGAAAAACGGCATTGGCAACAGCCGCTCCGATAGGCCCCAAGGGAGGCTCTCCCACAGCGCCGGGTTTATCATCGTTCTCCAAAATGACCACTTCTATTTCTTTGGGAGCGTGTTTCATCAATGCCATTTCGTAAGGGCCGTAGATTATTGGCTGCAGTTGTCCGTCCTCGACATACATTCGCTCGTGCATGGCCGCGCTCATTCCCATAATGATCGAACCCTCGCACTGTGCACGGATCTGGTCCGGGTTTATGGCAAGCCCCGGATCGATGGCGCAGGTTACCCTGTGCACCTTGATCTCTTTGCCCTCAACCGATACTTCGGCGATCTGGGCCACCGGGGTACTGGCATCGGTAGATGCGGCAAAGCCCATGGCCCGACCATCTACGATTTCATCGCTGTAACCGGCTTTTTCCGCAGCCGTCCGGATAACTTCTTTAAGCCGATTACCGGCCTTGTCATCCTGAATTTGATCCAGTCGAAATTGTACGGGGTCTTTCCCTGCCCTAATGGCCAGTTCGTCCATAAAGCTTTCTATGGCGAAGGTGTTCGCCAATAGCCCGAGACTTCGCCACCAACTCGTGGCAAAGGGCAGTTTAACCCGCCAGGAAACCGCCTGGTAGTTGGGAATGCCCCTATATTGTATCATGCCACCGCGCCAGGCACCCAGATCGGCCCCTAATATGCCATGGACGATTTTGGGTACCAAAGGGGAGCCGAACATCACGTCCCCGCTAGATACCTGGTGCTGTATGGCGGCTATTAGCCCATCGTCCGCCAACTTGGCCTTTAGGACATGGTGCGTTGGCGGTCGGAAGCTGTCGTTTTGAAATTCTTCCTTTCGGTTTAAAAAACATTTGACCGGCTTCCCAACCGCTTTGGAGAGTACCGCCGCCTGCATTCCCATCGGGGTATGGAGCCTTCCGCCAAAACCCCCTCCCAAAAAGGTGGGGACAATGTTGACGTCCTCCGCATCGATTCCCAAGCGGTCCGCAATCTGGCCCCTGGTAAAACTGATTACCTGGGTAGACATCATAACGGTCGCCTTACCATCTACAACCGAAGCAACGGCCCCATTGGGCTCCAATTGCGCATGCGCTCCCAACGGACTTGTAAATTCGGCGGTGATCACCCCTTCCGAACCATCCAAAATACGTTCGGTCTTTCCCTCGGCCTGAATGATATAGGGCCGGCCAGCACCTACTTGGATCATTTCCTCGATATCCTTGGTCTGCCACACCCTGTCTACCTTCCAATCTACTTTGATGGCATTTTTGGCATTTTCAGCCTCCATCCGGGAGGCCGCAACCACTCCAATAAAGTCCTCTTCCTTCACAATTTTGACCACTCCGGGCATGGTCGCGGCCCTGGAGGTATCGGCACCCAAGAAAGTAGCACCTATGGTATCGGGGCATACGACGGCCGCGTACAACATATCGGGCATAGAGGCGTCCATACCAAAAATGGGCGCTCCGAAGACCTTGGCATCCAGGTCCACCCGGGGAACGGGTTTCCCAATGAATTTGTAATCTTCGATGGCCTTTAATGTTGGCGTGTCCGGAACCTTCCATTCGGTCACCCCTTTTGCGATTTCGGCATAGCTCATTTTGCTGCCCCCTCCCGATACAATTCCATCGGCTATGGTCAGGGACGATACCTCCATCCCCAATTTTTTGCCCCCCTCGGTTCTGAGCATTTCCCGCATGGTGGCCGCCAATTCGCGTAAAGGCAGCCATAGACTGGAAATGGAGGTGCTGCCCCCTGTGGAAAACCCATCGATATTCCCGGAACCCGTCTGCGCATGTACCACTTGTATTTGACCCATGTGTATTTCCAGCTCGTCCGCGGCCATTTGGGCCAAACCGGTGAACGTCCCTTGGCCCATTTCCACTTTGGGGCTGTGGAACAGTACCTTGTTGTCTTCGGTAATTTCGAACCAGATGATCGGGGTGTCCGTGTTTCCAATATAGGGGGCTTCCCCGGTATTGGCCATTTCGGCAATTTTTCTTCGAATGGGGTTGCGGAACAAATAGGTCCCTACCGCCAGTACCCCAACCGTACCCAATCCTCCACGGACCAAAAACCTGCGACGCGATATTCTCTTTTTTTCCTTAGCCATTATTCCTCGGTTTTGGGGGTGTTCTCCTTTTGGATTTCCGCTGCACGATGGATGGCCTTTCGCATTCTATAATAGGTGGCGCACCGACATACATTACTAATGGTATTGTCAATATCCTCATCCGTGGGATTGGGGTTCTTGTCCAACAGGGCCGCGGTCGCCATCATGAATCCCGGTTGACAGTAGCCGCACTGGGGCACAATTTCCTCGACCCAGGCCTGTTGGACGGGATGGGGGCCCTCCTCCTTGCCCAGGCCTTCAATAGTGGTGACTTCCTTTCCCTCTACAAATTTAACTGGGTAGGAGCAGGAACGAACAGCTTCTCTGTCGACGTGAAGGGTGCAGGCCCCACAGGCAGCCTTTCCACAACCGAATTTTGTTCCCTTAAGGTCAAGGACGTCCCTGACGACCCATAACAAGGGGGTATTGCCCTCGATCTCCACGCTTTCGGGTCGACCGTTTATTTTAAATGCTATCTTCATGATGATGGACTTAACCCAGTATATTGTTGTACCATTGATCTTTCGTAAAGATAAGGCACATCTTTATTGTTTTAACGCCAAGTGGTTTTTGGCGGTAAGGATGTCCTATCGAACAAATTCTGAACTAAATTGTCCGTTCAGTTTCTCTATTTGTCCCGGTTATTTAATTTTGTTCTGGAGAACGGGCCGGTTTGGGCACTGTTTTTGTTTTAATATGGGAAATGGATAGCATAGTTGTAGGAATGTATCGGTTTGGGACATACGGGTTTTTTATGGCCTTCACCCTGTTGGGAATGTCATCCTATGCCCAGGATTCGTTGGTAACGGTGACCGCCGAAAAAGGCGATGGTATTCTTTCCCTGCTAAGGAAACAAGGAGCCAATCCTTATGAAATGTATGACGATTTCATTGCCATGAACATGGACAACCTTCGGGACAGTGTGCATTTGTACGAAGGCAGGACGTACAAGATCCCCCCTTTTAAATTGGATTCGGTACCCCTAGTGGATTCCCTGGAAAGACAATCCACCAGAATCAAGAAAATTGAGGGAAGGGAATTTCCCATCTTTGGAAGGAAACATTCCACCGTGCTTTCCAAAAGCGAGCGGTTGAAGGGGACCGTTTATTATTTGGTCTCCGGTCATGGCGGGCCCGATCCCGGTGCCATGGCGAACTACGCAGGCCAGTCGATTGCCGAGGATGAGTATGCCTATGATATTACGTTGCGGCTGGGAAAGGAACTGCTCTCACATGGGGCAACGGTCTACATCATTATTCGTGATGATGACGGCATCCGGGACGATCGTATCTTGAAAATCGATAGGGACGAAAAAGCCTACCCCGACAAAACCATCCCCTTGAACCAAGTGGCCCGTCTAAGACAGCGTGCAGAAATTGTAAACGGCCTCTACAAAAAGAATAGGGGGAAGTACCAACGGTTGATAGTCACCCATGTGGACAGCCGGAGCAAGGGCCAAAACATCGATGTGTTCTTTTACCACCACAAGAAGAGCAGGAACGGAAAGAAACTGGCCGAGAACATTCACCGGACTTTTCAGAAAAAGTACAAAAAGTACCAGCCCAACCGAAGCTATTCGGGTACTTTTGGGGATCGGACCTCGCTTTATATGGTAAAGATGACCCATCCGGCCATGGCGTATATCGAAATTGGGAATATCCGGAACAAAAAGGACCAAAAGCGTATTTTGGACCCCGATAACCGCCAAGCCCTTGCCAAGTGGATATCGGAAGGGGTCCTGTTGGATTATGAAGGGAAATGACCGCTTTCGGGCCCGCTATCCGGTCCAAACGGGTCTCTAGTTCAAGGGTTTTTCGAACATCGTCTGGTCCACGTCCGTATTGAATTGGATGTTGGTCCAGTTCGTGGTCGTCCATTGATTTCCTTTGATGTTGCCCTTCCAGTCGGCGGGGATGTATTTGCGCTTGCTACCTATTTTAATACCGTCGACCGTCTCGTAGTCCAGCACCATCATTTGGGGCTCTGCCATCTGGAAACTCATTACGGTGAAGAGGAACCGATCCACCAACTTTGTTTTCTTGTTGATGTACAGGACATAGGTGTCCTGGGCATCGCCAACATTTTCACCAAAGCTTACCCTTACCACATTGTACGCCGCTTCGTCGACGGTTTTGACCCCCATGAATTCATGCTGTACCCCCTCGTCCAACAGTTTGAAGAACATGGAGAACCAGTAGTAATTGGTCTTTCTCATAAATCGTGCAAAACCATTGGGCTGTTCCGCAGGAGTAAGGGTACCGTCTATGGATACCCAGGCATCGGTTCCATTAAAGCCCTCCACCACCGTTCCTCCTTTTGGGGCGGTAACGCTGTGCTCTACATATTCTGCATGGGACTTTTCGCCATGGAAGCTGTACGTCTCATGGCTCATGAAGGTCATGGATGCTTTGGGATTGCGGTATTCGTAATCGTAGTTTACATTTTTAAGCTTGTAAAAGTTCGACTTGCCGCCAACGGCCTCGATCATTTCGGCCACCAATTGTTTTCCGTCCTGCGCGGTCGCCACAGGGGTTGAAATCGTTAAGAGCAGGAGGGTAAAAATCAATTTTGTTCTCATCTTTTTGGGTTTTAAAACGCATTTTGACCGATGATGTCGGACAAATTTTCTACAACAGTCGTAAAAGATAGGGAAATCTTGCTCCCATCGCCTTTTTGTTTGCGGAGAACAAGGTTTTCCAGTTTAGGGATGGCATTTGTTTGAAGGCAGGGGCTCAGGTACCGGGGGATATTCCTATCTTTAGAAGGCCAATAAGCTGCCGTGTCACCGCTTCGTTGGCAAAAGCAAAGAAACAATGGATGCCCACATAAGCATGATACAGCTCGCTATTTCGGACCGTCACGTATTGGCACTGGCCTATCTTTCGGCGAATGGCAGCAGATCCGAACGCAAGGTAGAACCCTTAGCGCTATATTTTACACAAGACCGTTGGATGATGATTGCCCATTGCCGCCTTCGAAAGGAGCCAAGGGAATTTAGGTTGGACAGCATCCTTGAAATTCAAAGGACCCCCGATACCTTCCCGCCCAATCAGTTTGGGCTTTCGGACTATTTTGCGAAGGGAAATTGAACTTTTGCCGGAGCCTTTTTGGGGCTCAGGACACTATTTTCCTCCTGTAATAGTCGTACAACTGCTCTGGCCCGGCCCCCAAGTAGTTTTTTAAGTGGATCATTCCAAAATGATATTGCAATACCACTTCCCCGCGCTCCTCATACCTTCTGGCCGAGGTCTTCACATGTCTGGGCAATATTTTAAAAGGTTCCATTTCGTACAATCGCCCTATAAACTCGTTATCCTCATAGACCACGTAGTCCTCGTTGAAGCCCCCGGATTTTTCAAAGAGCAACTTGGTAATGAACAAAGACTGGTCCCCGCCCCGGCAGAGTTTGATGTTGATCCGGGTGAACCAGGCGAAGAAACCCAGGAAACGGCTGTCGCTATCAAATTTCATCTGAAAACATCCTACCTTGTCCCCATTGTATATCGCGTCCATAATGCTGCGGTCAAAATGTTTTGGGGGGAGGGTGTCCACGTGCAGAAAATAAATTACTTCACCCTGTGCATGCCTTGCGCCATGGTTCAGTTGTTTGGCACGGCCCCTTGGGGAAGAGGTGACCTTTGCGCCATGCGCCAATGCCGTTTGCACAGTTTTGTCCGAGCTACCGCCATCGACCACCAACACTTCCCTGATGTTATTTAAGGAGCTGTTCTTTTTCAAGTAATCCAGTGTACGGCCTATACAGATCTCCTCGTTCAATACGGGAATAACGATACTTATTTGTGGACTACTTTGCTTCATTGAGGCTCCAATCATAGTCGAGATAGTTGATTTTCGCTTTTTTGTCGATATCGGTTTCCGAGTACCTGTTGAGATAATCGACCAAAGATCCTCTTTTGGTAAAATCCTTTTTGAACCATTTGAAGATTTCCGAAACCTGCACTTTTTGCGACAAAATTTTGTTCCTTTTGGGGTCATTCACAAATTCGCGGGCCGCCTTTTCCAGTTGCGTTTCCAACTGCGATGCCGTAAAGGCCCTGTTCCACAATCGGGGACAGGAATAGGAGGCACAGTTGATGGCAAAATGAATGCGGGGCTCATCCATCCGCCTTAAAATTTTATGTTCGATATCACCAAGTGAATAGGTGTCTTTCCCAATGGTGATCCATTCCTTTCCCCAAGGCCGGAAGATGTTCTTGATGCTGGTGAGGGGATAGTTGTCCAAGATCAATTTTACCGTACCCGCATTGTACAGATTGATATAATATGCCAGTTTCTCGTTCTTATCGGCATCGTTGGCAATGGGATTCTCGGCCAGGGCCTTTAGATAACCATCCAATAGGGCCGTATCGCTGGCGAAGTTTTTGTAGTCCACATTTCCCTCCGTGTCCACGTGCTTTTTTAATAGGTGGTCCCAGGTAGTATGGTCTACCCTTGCTACGGCCAGATCACTTTGTATCTGCAGTGGAGCGGAACAACCAAGGAATAGGGAGAACAACAAGGCGTAATGCATAAGGCTATGATGGACTAACGGGAAAGTAGTAGCGGATTTGGGACGAACCTTACAAAATAGCCCCATTTTTAGGGATAAGGGCCAACGCTGTGGCTCCGATATTTTGATTCGGCTATGTGGCACCTGGCCCCGTTACAAGCTCAGGTTTCGGCGGCGGATGGTCCAGGGCGCAAGGGGTTTTGGCTTTTCAAATTTCCCTCATCAATTCCTTGAACAGCCGGATCATCTTGGGCTCTGTTTTTCCTGCCACTTCAATTATTTCCTTGATATCAACGGGCTCCAGATTATCCGGATCGCATTCATCCGTCAAAACGGAGACGGCCACAATGGGCAATCGCAAATGGTTCGCTACGATAACCTCCGGAACCGTGCTCATTCCGACGGCATCGGCGCCCAAAATTTTCAGCATACGGTATTCCGCCCTGGTTTCGAGCTGCGGCCCCACAACGGAAGCATAGACCCCTTGGTGCATGGAAATGCCCTCCCGAGCCGCAATCGCCACCAGTTTTTGTCGCATTCCCGGATCATAGGGTTCGCTCATGTCGGCGAAACGATCGCCGAATTCCGCAACGTTCCTGAAGGCGAGGGGCGAACCGCCCTGCAGATTGATATGGTCCCCGATCAACATCATGTCCCCTTTTTTAAAGTTGAGATTGATGGCCCCGGCAGCATTTGAGATGAACAATTTTTGTATGCCCAATTCGCGCATGACCCGGATCGGATAGGTAACGTCCAAAAAATCGTACCCTTCGTACAAATGAAACCGGCCCTGCATCACCACTACCTTCTTTCCTTCGATGCTGCCATAGATCAATTTTCCGGAATGGAATTCCACCGTGGCCAACGGAAAGAAAGGGATATGATTGTAATGAGCCTCGATCGGACGCTCTATTTCGTCGACCAGTTGGCCCAGTCCGGTGCCCAGGACGATGCCAATTTCCGGATGGTCAAATCCTTTGTTTTTGAGATAGGCAACCGATTCGTCCAATTGCTTTTTAGTCATGCTTCAGGTGTTTTAGAAAGGGGTGGAAGGCTTCCACATCCTTGATGTCATCATAGATATCCACATCATTTCGAGTGGGCAGTACGTGTACCTTTTCCTTTTTTAGGTCGGCCAGGGTTCTTTCCAAAACCGTTTCCCCGCCCCAGGCCTTGTCTTTGAAAACTTGGGGAACCCACTTTTTCATTCCCAAAAGATAGTAGCCACCATCGTCCGCAGGACCTATCACAAAATCATTTTGGTCCAAATGCAGAAAGGCCTTTTCGATATCGGTCCGGCTTAGATCGAACAGATCGCTTCCAATGATACAGATTTTTTCGAAACCGGCCTCAAACCCTTCCTGGAAAGCATTTTCCATGCGTTTTCCCAAATCCGGGCCCGCTTGTATTTTTTTGTCAAAAATGCTCTCGGCCCATACGTCGTCCTTCCAGATCATTTCCGAATACCAGACCTGCTTCGACATCGTGAGATCTTTGGTGATTTCTACGGTATGTTGTAGCAAAAACCGGTAGATATCAAGGGCGATTTCATCACCGACAGTGGTTGCCAACCGGGTCTTGCACTTCCCCAATACGGGATTCCTTGTAAAAATCAACAAAAGGTTTTTGTTGTCAATCATTTGATAGTGGACGTTTTTTTGTCGAACGTTTTTTTATGGTTTGAAATGATACCCAAAACGTAAGTTCGTTGACCGATCACCGGTTCTTTTTCCTTTCCGCGTTTATGCCATACACTTTTTCACCCTTTGTCAACAACTTTCCCCATACCTTATCGAAGGCATGTACTTTTTCGGTTTCGTTCCCTTCCGCGTCAAAAACGGCATTTCCCTTATTCTTCCATTCGAAGATTCCGCCATACAGGTTCGTTACATTGGTGTATCCCATGGCCATCAACTTTTCTCCAATATCTTCCGAGCGCACCCCAATGCTGCAATACACCACAATGGGGGCGTTTTTATCCGCAATTTTCATCAGGACTGCATCCGATCGGAAGGCTTCATGTCCGACCCAAAGGGCATTTTTAAGATGGCTTACATCGAATTCGTGCTTCGCCCTGGTATCCAATAGTATGGAATTTTCGATGGTCGCCCGTTTTTCAACATGGACATAGGGCACACTTTCGTTGTTCCATTTTTTAAGGGTGTCGCCTATGTCCTTCTGTCCCAAAACCGAGGAGGTTCCAATGAAAAAAAGGCTTATGTACAATAAATTTCCCATGGTTAAATTTAAAAAGCGATGCAAAGATAGTATTTTAGAGGTGCTCGGTTGCGGTATGTGATCGGATGTCTTAAAACAAAGCCATGTCTGTGATAGAAAAAATAGTCCCCCTTGTTATTGTTTTGATAGTTGCGGTTTCTTGCAAAAACAGGGAACGGGCACCGATGTCCAATGTGGAAGTAGCCAGCTCCGGATATTATTCAGAGCCTTTCAGGCCGCAATTTCATTTCTCCCCGGAGGAAAAATGGATGAACGATCCCAACGGGATGGTTTTCCACAAGGGCATTTACCATCTTTTTTACCAGTACCATCCAGACGATATTAAATGGGGGCCTATGCATTGGGGGCACGCCACCAGCACCGACCTCATCCACTGGCGGCACCGGCCAATTGCCCTCTATCCAGACAATCTGGGCTATATATTTTCGGGAAGCGCCGTATTGGACGTAAACAACAGCTCGGGCTTGGGTACAGTTGAAAACCCGCCCTTGGTGGCGATTTTTACGTATCACGATATGGCCGGCCAGCGCGCGGGCAAGGAAAACTATGAGACCCAGGGTATTGCGTACAGCTTGGACAATGGGGAGAGCTGGACAAAGTATGCCGGGAATCCCGTAATCGAAAATCGGGGCATGAAGGATTTTAGGGACCCCAAGGTTTTTTGGCATACCGGGTCCAATAGTTGGATACTCACCTTGGTAGCGGGCGACCATGCCCAGTTTTATCGATCCAAGAACCTTAAGGAATGGACCAAGGTAGGGGAGTTCGGGCACGACCGGGGAGCGCATGGCGGGGTTTGGGAATGCCCGGACCTGTTTCCAATGCAGGTGGAAGGCGTTGATGAGGAAAAATTTGTGCTGTTCATCAGTATAAACCCTGGGGCGCCCAATGGAGGCAGCGGGACACAATATTTTGTGGGTGATTTTGATGGAAACACTTTTAGCACGAACCAAAAGGAACCGCAATGGATAGACTGGGGCACGGATAATTATGCGGGGGTCACCTACAGCAATGCTCCCAACGACGAACGGATTTTTATCGGATGGATGAGCAATTGGGCCTATGCCCAGGATACCCCGACCGAGAAATGGCGCAGTGCCATGACCCTTCCGAGAAAGCTCACCCTGCACAAAAAATTTGGACGCTATGAACTCGCCAGCTATCCCGTGGAAGGCCTGGAACGTATTGTGGAAAGGGCCGAAAAGAAATCCATTCGCCTGCGTGAAGGTGCCAAGGAAACCATGGCATTCGAAAATTTCAACCAGGCCGAAACCCGGTTTGTAACCACTTCCAGGAATTTTACGCTGAGGTTTAAAAACGATTTGGACGAAGCATTGGTACTGAACATGGACGGTACCCGAAAACAATTTCTGCTAGACCGTGCCGTTTCGGGAAAGACCCGTTTTAAAGAGGCTTTTACGGCCAGGACCCAACGGATGCCCCTTGCCCACCTGCCGGAAGGCGAAGTTGAGGTACGGGTCTTGATGGATCGGTCCTCGGTGGAAGTTTTTATCAATGGCGGGCTATACGTAATGACCGCACAGTTATTTCCGAATGCCGCGTACAACCAATTGGAGGTGGAAAACAATTCCCAGGAGGTATTGGAATTTAAGGAGTTGGAAATCGCCGGGATCAGGGGAATTTGGTCCCGCTGATCAGGAACGGGGCACCTTGGTCACAAGTTCTTTGGCCAATGCTTCCAAATCAATGCCCAGCACCTCTTTGTTCACTTTTAAGACTTCTTCCCTTAGATCTTCGGGAAGGCGGGCATACCCGTCCTTGGCGCCCAGGATCATTCCCGCAATGGCAGCAACCGTGTCATTATCACGGCCGTAGTTTACGATAAACTGTAGGGTTTCCACAAAATCGCCCTGCCCAAATTCAAGGGCCGTTATCAATATCTGCCAAATCTCCCCGGCATGGAAGGCAATGGCTTTTTTGTCCTTTTCCAGGAATTGGAAGGCCATTTCCTGGCGTACCCAGTTATGATAGGAGCCTGGAAAACCTTCGGGCATTTTGTACATCAGGGAGTCTTTCTGCAACAAAGAATCAATGAGGACATGTTCTTTGATCGCCAATACGCTTTTGATGGAGGCGTCCGCCACGGAATAGGGAATGCGTCCCACCAGTCGGCTGTCTTGATATCCATGGGGGTCCACAAAGGTGCTGATATTGAGGATCGAATCCATGTTCCGGGTCTGCATTGCCATCTGGGTCATGGCGGAGACCAGCCCGGAGATGTCTTTGGCATATCCAAGATCGAACAGCGCATGTTCGTACCCGATAAGATAGGCTTCCTCCGCGTTTGGGGCAATCAAACCGAACATTGGGGTGTACAGTTGTCCCGCGCAGGACATTTCGCCTCCATAGAATCGATTGAGGGCCCCTTGATATGCCTTTGGGCTCTCCTGATAGGCCAAAGCTACCCTTGCCCATTCCTTGATCCAATCCAATTTTTCAACCTTGTCATCGAATGCCGATGTATCGGTCAATAGGTCCCGTTCCGCAAAGGTTTTGGCGACCGATTGATAGTAATCGGTAATGAACTGGGCGAAGTTTTGTGCGTTTGCTTCCTTTGGGTGGTCGACAAAATACTTGACCATCAAAAGTTTCCATCTCGTGTCATCGGTGGTGGCACCTGCAATCATGTTATGTCCCCAAGTGCCCTCGGGAGACTGTTCGCGGACGGCGGGCGTGAGCCCTGTGATGTAACCGTATTTCAGTTGGATGGACTTTCTGTGCCACATTTCGGTAGAAGCTCCCATGGCATCCCCTATGGCCGATCCCACCAGGGCCCCGAGCACTTTGTCATGGTAAACTTCTTGGGAAAGGGGCAGGGCATGGGTCCCATAGGCCACTTTTACCGGTGAGGGAATGGCCACTTTGGACTTGGGCCGTTTGCAGGAAACCCCCAAAAGGAAAGCGGCGAGAATCAGGAAAGGGATATACTTTTTCAACTTAGGTGCTTTTTAGGTATCGGTTTGTCCCATAATCATTTTACGGGCCGTCCGCAAAAGATAGTCTTTTTCGCTGATAGTGCGTTCCAAAGGAAGTTGGGCCAATCCGATCAATCTGCGCATGATCTCGATCCCTGCCACCTGTCCCATCAGTTTCTGATCGATGCTTCCCGGATATTCCCGTTCGATGGTATGCAGGTATCTTTCATCCGCGGTGGATATGATCAAGTGTGCGGCCATGACCCCAAGATCAAATTCCGCAAAACCCACAAACCCAAATTCGGGGTCGATCACGTAGATGTTGTCATGTTCGGTCATCCAGCTTCCCGGATAGTAGTCCCCATGTAGGAGGGTGTCTCCCGGAGATAGATATTTATTGCCTACCCCATCGACCACCGTCTTGAGCGCGGAATCGTTTTTGTAGGGAAGTGATAGCTCTTGCAGTCCGGCCTGTACATCATCCAATTGAAAACCATTGTCCGGCATAAAGGGCAGTACAAAAATGTGTTGGTGGTTCAGCCGGCGCATCCCTAGGTTTTCTGGAAAGTCTTCGGGCGCTTCCTTTTGGTGGATCAGACCGAGGATAAAAATCAAGCGCTCGAGTTGGCCTTGGTCTATTTTCCTGTTTCGGTAGATGGCGACCATGTCCTCGCATTGCCCCAGGTCCTCGAGCATCAATAGATGGTCGGCAGCCTCGTACCCATAAATGTTCGGGACATGGGCGGCCAGCGCATCCCCTTCGATGACACCGTAAAAGTTGTACTCCACTGCAATTCGGTGCAGGGGGGCTTCGATCTGTTGGTATTTTTGGACATAGGGCCGCGATTGTTTCAGGATAAACGAGCGTTTGTCCGTCCGTATTCGCAGGACGACGTTCATGTTGCCCTCTCCAGGCTTTTCAATCGCCACAATTTGTTCACCTTCGGGCATCCAACCTTTGGCCTTCAAAAAAGTCTGTAGTTCGGGGATAGGGGTATGGGTGTCGAACGTATTCAAATTAGTTTGTTTTAGGTTTAAAATCGAGCAATCTCCTGTGGTAGTTGATCTGTCCCAGATGATAGGTCAAATGAGTCGCCAAGTGCCATAAAAAATAACCAGTGGTAGCGTTTTCCTTAAAGACCGGTAGGGGGTATTCCTTGTCCATGTCAGCTTCGTCCAATACTGATAAGGTATGGTCCGCCATGGCCATGGTTGCCTCTATTTGCTGCAGGAGCTCGGTTTTGGGAACATCCTTAAGGGAGAATTCCAACTCCCGTTGCCTGATATATCCGGTTTCGCCCAATTCGGCACCAATAAAAGTATTTAAATTACCAATGAGGTGCAAGCAGAGGTTCCCTCCTGAATTGGCAATACCATTTTGGACCTTCCAGAGGTTCGACTCGCTCTGGTAGGCCCCTATTTCGGACTTTAATTTGGCAAGGTCCCTATTGATCAAGGTTCTTAAGGCGGCAAGTGTGTTGTTCATTTGGCGACGGGTTTCCAGTTTTTCCAAAAGTCGGCGGTCATTTTTTTTACATTGATGGATGTGTAAATACCTATTTGTCGGTCGGTGTTTTCCTTTGGAGTGGCGAATTTACTTTTTTTGGCCATTTTGGGATGTATCAAGGCCTCAATAATGGCAAGGTCCCACATGATCCAATGCCTTTTTTCCGGATCCTTCTTGGTCCACCATCGATCATAGGCTTCCCATCGGCTTACCAGATAGTCCGCTATTCCGCCCTTGCCCTTAAGATGACGGTCCGTCTGTCGCTTGTCGAAGACCAGACGTTGGCAGGTGGTCGCGGTCATCACATCCAGATCGAGGCCTTCACTGTTCAGCAATACCTCCACGGCCAAGGGATCATTTCTGGAATTGAACTCTTTCTTGTCGTAGGCATTCGTTTTGGGATCGTGCCAAAATCCGATATAGGACACCTTGATTTTGGGGAGGATACTGGGGTCTTGCAGCAGGGCGGAAGCGACATTGGTACAGGGCCCCAAAATTACAAGATGCAATTTTTGGCCTTCCGGCATCTGGTGGGCCGACTTGATCATAAAATGGGAAGCGGCCGATGGCGCCGGCGTTTGCATGTCCGGTAAAGGTATGTTGCTGCCCAAGGGCAATGGGATATCTTTTCTATGCATCAGATCAACGAGTTCCTCGTTGATTTTTTGGCTTTCCCAAACGGTACTGTCCGAGGCCAGCGGAGAGGTATGGAACTGTGCGGATGAAATGCCAAGAAGCCTAAAGTTGGGGGTATTGATGGCCCTGACCAAAGCAAAGAGGTCATCTACCTCATTGGCCGTATCGGCATCTATAATGATCGGTATCCGCAAGGGTTCTTGGCCAAGCACAGGCTGGGTACCAAGGAAAAACAGAAGCAGGACGCTGAAGTACGGGACCAATTTCATGGGTTGTAAAAGATACAATGGCTTTGCTAAAGTAAGCATCTTTTGCTTCTGGGGCATTTATGATATACGGGGAGCATCCCCGCAATCCGATCCCAAACAAAAAAACAGCCCGTACGGGCTGTTTTCAATTACATGGTATAGCTATTCTTTCTAGCTAGTTTATGGATTTAAAGACGACAAACAGCAATAGTGATAAAAATAGACATACCGTTGCGATGGCCAACTCCGATAACAGATGGCGAATTGTTGACTTTGGTCCCATTGTTATAAATTTAAATCATTGGTTCAATCAAAGGCAAAACCGGTGGATAACCTAAAAATAAAGGCATAGAGTACCACCAAGAACATGAAGAAACTAAACCAGGCAAAGGCTTTGAAATACCTTTTTACGATAAAATTTCCCAGGTTCTTAAAACCGTCCATGTAGATTTCTCGAATAAGTAAAATTGTTTTCATAGATTAAGTATTTAAGGTTGGCAACAAAGGTCCAAACCTGGTCCGATGAAGGGAAATTTACTGGTCTAAGGGGACATTTAATCGATAACACTAAGGGAGATGGGATATGAAGGGTGTTTTCCGCGATTAACGGTTTGGGCGTTTGTTTTCCAAATCAGGAAGAAGATGCGGTTCATCGATTGTATACCATGAACACGGGATATCAAGGGTCGTTTGCAAATGGGGAAGGCTTTCCGTGCACCGTCGAAGATGTCCTCGGAAGTTTGCTTTTGCCGCATGTCAAATGAAGATCTTTCCTTCTCGGCCCGGAAACCCCTATTTAAAACAAGTGGCAGGCCAGCGGGATACTGCTGGGAAAATATGGACAGCAAATCCGGGCATGCCTCCTGCTGCCGGGGTTACCGGTCCCGAGGGTCTATGGGAAACCCGATTCCCCATCCCCCTGAAAACAAAAAACCCGCTCAAAGGAACGGGTCTTGTGCTTGATGTGGTACCTCCAGGAATCGAACCAGGGACACACGGATTTTCAGTCCGTTGCTCTACCAACTGAGCTAAGGTACCAGTAAAAAGCGGAGGGCTGCGCCCTCCGTAGCTACACCACAGGTGTGGCGTAGGAGGGTGCAAATATAATTTCAAATTTACGATATACAAACAAAAATGTAAAAAAAGCCCTAGGGTTGTTCTCCTTTTATGATCTTTGTAGTATGAACTTGGTTTTAGATGCTGGGAACACCTTGGTAAAGTTTGCGGTGTTCGATACTGGGGTGATGGTGTTCCGTAAGGAAACCTCGCTGGAAAAGGCCGTCCTGACCGCCAAGGAAGTCTGTGATCTTTTCCCAAAAATAAGCCGCACCATCGTTTCCTCGGTCAATAATCTGGACCCCAAGATCATCGCGGTACTTTCCATATTCAGCAAAGTGCATCGACTGGACCATAGCTCCAAGGTACCCTTTAAAAACTCATATGCCACGCCCCGTTCGTTGGGGGTGGACCGTATTGCTTTGGCCACTGCGGCCTTTTACCACAATCCCAAGGGCAATACCCTGGTGATCGACGCGGGGACATGCATTACATACGACATGGTCAACGATTATGGCGAGTATCTGGGCGGGGCCATTTCCCCGGGCTTGAACATGCGCTATAGGGCACTTCATGAACAGACTGCCAAGCTGCCCTTGTTGAAGCCCGATGAGCTGCTCGACTTCATCGGAAATGCTACGGAAAGCAGCATTCACAGTGGTGTGGTCAATGGTTTGAGGCACGAATTGGACGGGTGCATTGAGCAATATCGTTCGCGTTTTACAGATTTAACAGTTATTTTAACAGGTGGGGATGCCCAATTTTTGTCAAAACGATTAAAAAATACCATATTTGCGGATTCCAATTTTCTCCTACTGGGGTTGAACTATTTACTGGAATACAACAAGCATTAAATGGTAAAGAATTTTATTATTGCTGTGGTTTGCCTTGCAGCTTCAAGTCTGTACGCTCAAAATGGCACGACTTCCCCTTACTCGTATTTTGGCATCGGAGAGGCAAGGACCCTGGGTACGGTGGAAAATCAAATGATGGGGGGCATCGCAGTATATGGGGATAGCATTCACCTGAACCTGAGGAACCCCGCCGCCTATGGTAAATTGGGGGTCCCCTTCAATGAGGATTTCGGAACAACGGTCTATACCGCTGGGATATCGCACAAGGAACTACGACTCGAAAGCTTTACCGAACAAGAGAGCAGCCAGGTGACCAATTTGGATTATCTCTCCTTGGGCTTTACCTTGCGAAAAGGCCTGGGAATCGGTTTTGGCCTCATGCCCTACACCTCTGTCGGGTATAATTTGGTATCGGAAAGCACCAATGACAGTGGGTCCGCGGTGATCAATCGTTTCACGGGTGCGGGAGGCCTTAACAGGGTATACCTGTCAATAGGCTATGAGGTTTTCGAAGATTTCAATATTGGCGTAACGGGGAACTTCAATTTTGGCAACCTGGAAAGCCAAAGGGTTCAGAGTGTGGAGGACGTGCAGTTCGGCACCAAGGACCTCCGGACTTCCAAGGTGAACGGCACGGATTTCAACTATTCCCTTCTCTATACACCGGCCATAAAGGACAAATATACCTTGTTTGCCTCCGCCCGGATCAATACCCAGGCCAACCTGACGTCCAAGAACACCAGGGCACTGGGCTCTTTTTTGATATCCGAAAATCAAGACATCGAGACAATCGATGTGGATCTCGATGCACAAGGTCTCCGAAACACCGAATTAAAAGTGCCCACGACGACCAGCATTGGACTCGGATTTGGCGAGGACATGAAGTGGTTTATAGGAGCGGAATATAGTTTTCAGGGCCTTGGCTCCTTCTCCAACGATTTTCTAAGTGCCGATAACCTGGTATATGAGGATGCCAGTAGCTATGCCCTGGGGGGGTATTGGGTGCCCAACCGCTCCTCCTTTCAAAGTTATTTGAAGCGGGTCACCTATAGGGCGGGAATGCGCCTGGACAATACCGGGATGCTCGTCAACGATAAGGAGATCAGTAATTTTGGCATAACTTTTGGAGTTGGGTTACCACTTGGCAGAACGTATTCCAATTTGAACGTTGGTTTTGAGGTGGGAAGAAGGGGTACCACATCCGCCGATTTGATAGAGGAAAATTACTTCAAGATCAACTTGGGACTGTCATTTAACGATCTTTGGTTCCTTAAAAGGAAGATAAATTAATAAAAATTAGTACTTTAACCACTCTAAAAACACTGAACAAATGAAAACGAAACTCTACTTCACGGCAATTTTGCTTTTAGGGTTTATGGGAATAAGCAATGCACAGGCCCAAAATCCTGAATGTACCACCAACCTTTCCATATATGTGGAACACGCCAAGGTTAAGAACTATGACGCAGCCTATACCCCATGGAAAATGGTGTACGATCAATGCCCGGATTTGAACCGTGCCACCTTTGTTTACGGGGAAAGGATCTTGAAGGATAAGATCAAAAAATCGAACGGTACGGAGAAAGATGGTTTTATAGGCGATCTTTTGGTGTTGTATGACAACAGCATGAAATACTTTCCGGCTAAGACCAAGATGGCCGATATGGAAATCAAAAAGGTGTTGATGAAATATGACAACAAAATGATTTCCAACGATGAAATCTACAGCAATCTACAAAAGGCATTTACCGAGGATAGGGACAATTTCAAAAACGCAAAAGCACTTTATCTATATTTTTCGAGTTTGGTCGATTTGAATGCGGCCGGCAAAAAAGACCTTCAGGAAGTTTTCGATGTGTACGATGACGTTACCGAGAAAATTGAGGAGGAAAACAAGAAATTGACCGCCACCATCACCAAATTATTGCCCAAGGAGGAAAAGGATGAATTGACCTCTAAGGAGAAAAAAGTGCTGAAGGCGGCAAATACAAACTCCGTGTCCTTTGGTAAGATCGCGGGAAGCATCGATTCCAAGCTGGGTAAATTGGCCGATTGCGGCAACCTGATCCCCTTGTACCAAAAAAGTTTTGATGCCAAAAAGGGCGATGTGAAGTGGGTAAAACGTGCGGTGGGAAGAATGTTCAACAAGGAATGTACCGACGACCCGATGTTCAAAAAACTGTTCGAGGCCCAATTGGCACTTGATCCATCGGCCGATGCCTATGTGTACGGAGGTACCCTAAAGCAAAAAGCGGGGGACACCAACGGTGCCGTTGCCGATTTCAACAAGGCACTGGAACTCGAAACCGATTCGTATAAAAAGTCGAACATCGCATACAAAGTGGCCACCATCTATCGAAGGGGAAGCAAATCGACGGCCAGAAACTATGCCCAAAAGGCGATCAATGCCAATTCTGCCAATGGGAAAGCGTATTTGTTGATCGCAAGTCTTTACGCAAGCAGTGCCAATGCATGTGGCAAGACCACTTTCGAAAAAAGGGCCATTTATTGGAAGGCTGCGGATATGGCGCGCAAAGCGGGCCGCGTGGATCCCTCTTTGAGCTCAAGGGCCAACAAGGCGGCAGCCAGCTATTCGGCAAAAGCGCCGACCAAGGAAATGATCTTTACCGAGGGAATGCAGGGTAAGACGGTTACATTCAGTTGTTGGGTCGGCGGCAGTGTGAAGGTTCCCAACTTGTAATATGACCCCAAAAAAAGTACATTATTTTAAGGGCATTGCCATCTTTTCGATGGCAATGCTTTTTTTTTCATGTAAGGACGGTTATAAAAGGGTAGGGGAGGAAGCGATCCCAAAAATATACCCACAGGGAATAGCGGAAAACTTCGAGCTTACCTATACCAAGATCTCCGAAAACCTGGAGTCCGATGATACGGGGGAGTCCAAGGTTATTGCCGTACTCACAAGCCCCCTGAGCAACAATTTCGACAATCTGAAGTTTCCCCATAAGACCTTTCCCGAAGGGCTCGAGGTGGACTTGTTCGATGAACAGGGAAATAAGAGCGTCATCACTGCCGATTACGGAATTATTTATTCCGCCACCAATTTAATAGATTTACAGGGAAATGTGGTGGTGCGGCTTCATGATGGCAAAAAGTTGGAAGCGCCGCAATTGTACTACGACCAGGACAACGAATGGATCTTTACCCAGGAAAAGTTTAAGTTCACCAATCCGGAGGATGGCACCGTAATGGACGGCGAGGGAATGGATTTTAACAGGGATATCAGCAATTTATACGCACATAAGGTCTACGGCATAATGACCATAAAAGAAGAAAAAGATGATTAAGATTTTGAGGTATACCGAATACGTGTATTTGATCGTTGCCCTGTTTTCCTGCTATAGGATCTACACGGACTGGAACATGGACCGTCAAAACGCTTATTTATTTGTTTTTTTTGCCATTGTTTCCATAGGGATGTTTCTTTTCAGGAGGAACTACAGGCGAAAATTCGAACAACGAAAACGGGATAACCAACAATAGTTGTGGAAACGTCAATTGTGATCATTGTACTTTCATTGATTTTTTCGGCCTTTTTTTCCGGCATGGAAATCGCCTTTGTGTCCGCCAACAAAATCCATATTGAAATAGAGAAGAAACAAGAAGGTTTTTTGGCCAACGTGCTTACCCGACTTACCAGAAAACCCTCGAAGTTTATTGCGACCATGCTTATCGGCAACAACATTGCCCTGGTGGTCTATGGGTTTTTTATGGGGGAGCTCCTTATGGATTGGTTTCGGGAAATGGGGCCTTCCGCAAGCACTTTTATTGATTTGTTGCGTACCGACTTCAGTCTGTTGACACAAACCATTATCTCCACCCTGGTCATTTTGTTGACCGCTGAGTTTCTCCCCAAGGTGCTGTTCCAGATCTATTCGAACACCCTTTTAAAAGTTCTGGCCGTGCCCGCTTATCTTTTTTATGTGCTGTTTTCGCTGATATCGGATTTTGTCATTAAGATTTCGGACGTTATTTTGAAGGCCTTTTTCAGGACGGATGGCGACGAGGTACAGTTGGCCTTCAGCAAAATAGAATTGGGGGATTACATCACGGAACAAATGGAGACGGTCGAGGAGGAGGATGAGGTGGATTCTGAAATACAAATATTTCAGAACGCCCTCGAATTTGCCGAGGTCAAGGCAAGGGAAGTTATGGTACCCAGGACGGAAATAACCGCGGTGGAACTGCATGAAACACCAAAAACCCTTGCCAAATTGTTCACGGAAACCGGCTATTCAAAAATTTTGATCTATAAGGGCACCATCGACAATATCATAGGATACGTGCATTCTTATGAGCTTTTTAAAAAACCGAAGACGGTCAAAAGTATTCTGCTACCGGTCGAATTTGTACCGGAGACAATGCTGATCCAGGACATTTTGAACGTCCTTACCAAAAAAAGGAAGAGCATTGCCGTGGTACTGGACGAATACGGCGGCACCGCGGGCATTATGACCGTGGAGGACATAATCGAGGAACTTTTTGGCGAAATCGAGGATGAACACGATACCACCGACCTGATCGAGGAACGGTTGGGCGAAAGCACCTATAAGCTGTCCGCACGTCTGGAGGTGGACTATCTCAACGAAGCCTACCGATGGGAATTGCCCAAGGGGGATGAATATGAAACCTTGGGAGGTTTGATAGTTAACGAAACGGGGGAGATACCCGAACAGGATTCCGAGATCAGGGTAGAAAACTTCAAATTTGTCATTTTGGAGGTCTCCAGTACCAAAATCGATTTGGTATCACTTGAAATCCTTGAAAAAGAATAAGCTCCACCGTTTGGTACAAGTCCGTACGACCCCGGACAGATCGATCAAACTTACTGTATTACTTTTTAATAAGTGAAAAGAAAATGGTAATTTCGCCAACTGATTTTAAAGATACATAGCATGGCAATTTTAGAGAATATTAGAAAACGTACCACCATTTTGATCCTGATCATCGGGATGGCCCTGTTCGCTTTTGTAATATCCGGAGTCTTTACCAGCGGAACCCTGGGGGGGGGAGGAAAGATCGGATCTACCATAGCGGAGATCAACGGTGAGGAGATTGCCATAGATGAGTTCCGTCAGAAGGTGGAAAACGCTCAGCGGAACTCCCCCCCGGCGACCTCTACCATTCAAATTGTGAACCAGGTTTGGGACCAACAGCTTCGCAGCAGTATATTGGGCCAGCAGTTCGAAGAACTGGGCGTGGACATAGAACAAGATCAGATCATCAATTTCCTCAAAACCTCGGGCTATGCCCAAAGCCCGGAATTTCACAATGCGGATGGCATTTTCGATGAGACGGTATTCAGGAATGCCGTGGCGAATTGGAGGGAAACCGATGCGCTCCGGTACGACAGTTGGTTGCAGACTGAAAAGGCCATTATCCAACTGGCCAAGGAACAAACCTATTTTAACCTGATCAAGGCCGGTGTCGGGGCCACCTTGAAAGAGGGGGAGCTCGATTACCGTTTGGCCAACGAGAAAATGGACGTGAGCTATGTGCGGGTGCCCTTCAGTTCGATACCGGATAGCAGCATCACCATTACCAAAAGTGAGATCGCGACGTTCATCAACGACCATAAAGAGGATTTCCAACAGGACGAGGCACGGGATATCCAGTTTGTCTATTTTGAGGAAAAACCCTCGGAGACCGATGTCAAGGGCGTGGAAGATGCCATCACTAAACTCATGGACGATTCTGTGGAATACAATGAATTGACGGATAAAAACGATACGATACAAGGGTTTCGCAACACTTCGGATATTGCCGCCTTCCTGGACCGGAATTCGGATCTGAAGTTCGATACCATTTACAGGGCCAAAAAAGAATTGTCGCCCATATTCGCGGATACCCTGATGACCCTGCAAGTTGGCGGCGTTTACGGGCCCTATCGCGATGGGGACTATTTCAAGGTGACCAGAATGGTGGGCAGAAGATCAAATGGTTCCGTAAAGGCCAGCCACATACTGATTGCCTATGAAGGTGCCCAACGGGCCAATCCGGAAGTAAAACGCACCAAGGAGGAAGCGGAAAAGAAAGCAAATGAATTGTTGCGGGAAGCCAAAAAATCCGGATCCGTTTTTGCGGAACTGGCGCGGGACAATTCAGATGGACCTTCGGCACCCAATGGAGGTGACCTGGGTTACTTCCAAAGGGGGGTCATGGTGCCCAAATTCAACGACTTTGCTTTTGGAAACCCTACGGGAACGATCGGCCTGGTGGAAACTGATTTTGGATACCACGTCATCAAGATAGATGATAAACAGGACATCGTACAGATTGCCGAACTGGCCAGGGAAGTAGAACCCTCCGAAGAAACAATCAACGGACTCTTTACGGATGCCACCAATTTCGAGTTGGATGCCATTGCGACCGATATCGCATTTTCGGATTTTGCAAAGGAAAAGGAATACCTTATCCGTCCGGTAAACAGGATCAAGGCCATGGATGAGAACCTGCCCGGTCTGGGTGCACAGCGGGCCATTGTGCAATGGGCCTTCAACGGAGAGACCACACCCGGGGAGATCAAAAGATTCAACATTAACAATGGCTATGCGGTGGTACAGCTCACCGGCAAATACGATACGGGCCTGATGTCAGTGGAGGACGCCTCCGCCACCGTACTTCCAAAGATCAGGAAAGAGCGCAAAGCGGCCCAGATCATTGGGGCGAACAAAGGAAAGACAATGGAAGACCTGGCGAAGGACAACAATGTAAGTGTTTCCAATGCCACTGCCCTGACCGTTAAATCGCCTACTATTCCGGGAGCGGGCTCCGAACCTACGGTAGTGGGAACCGCCTTCGCCATGACCGAGGGCGAAACCTCTGGATTGATCGAGGGAAACTCCGGAATCTTTATGGTCACCGTGACCAAAAAACAAGAGCCCGTAAAGCTCGAGAATTACAGCACCTATGCCAGTACCTTGAAAACGGCCAATGCCGGAAAAGTGAATACGGCCGTTTTGGAAGCCTTAAAGAAAAAAGCGGAGATCGAGGACAAAAGGAACATCTTTTTCTAAGACGGAAAGGTTTTCCGATCTTACAAAATCATCTGGGAATAGGGTATGACGGTGTCGTACCCTTTTTCTTTGAAATATCGGGGAGTTTCCGCCCCCCCGGTCGCCAAAACGAAGTCGCCGCCCCAGGCACCGAGACTTTTAACGCTCCCCCCAAAATCCGGAAAGATCGATTTCTTGACCGTGTCCATTCCCAAAACCCCGGAAAGCACGTCTTCATGCTCGGTAAGCAAAGCTTCAAATTCCAACAAGGTGTTACAATGGACAACTTTTTCAGTAATTTGGGAAATTGCCCCGACAAGTTCGATACGGTCAAAATTTCGATTTCTATATTGGGCGATTCCCTCCCTGCTATCCTGTTTTTTATTGAGATGGACAAAAAACAACTGGTCCCTGAAGGGCGGTTCAAACCGGATCGGCTCCACTTTTGGGACCCCGTTCTCCAGCTGGTACAGGAGGGCGGAATCGTTTTGGGCGCAGGCAATGTCATAACCGCTTCCCGAAAATGCATTCCACAACAATCGATAGGCATCGACCTGGGCCCACTGGGCAATGTTGTTGATCAAGGTGGAAGAGGACCCCAGGCCCCAGTCGCGGGGAAAACCCAATCGGGTCTCCACCCGATACCCCACATTACCATGTAAAAACTTGGGATTCATCCGACGGGCCTCCATCAATATCCTGGAAAGCGTTTCGGCTACGGGAGGCACGGTTGCCCTTTTGTGCTGGAAGAGGGGTTGCCCCAAATTGAAGGTGGTCTCGAACCAAATACGATCATTTTGGTCAAAACTGGTCCATTTGAGCTGCTGTGATTCGATGGCAGTTGCCGTTAAGGATTGCCCATGGCGGGTAGGGAGGGCGAGGGCCCGCGCACCATCGAGCACGGCATATTCACCGGTGATCAGAAGTTTGCCATTGCTATGGAAGGGTCCGGTCATTTCCGATTTCTTAAATGTTCAAAGGCGTCCACCACGGCGCTATGGGTGGCGGTATTCCCTTTAAAATGGTCGGTCAGTGCTTTCTTCTCGTCCGGGGTCGCCCCCAACTGGTTGAGAATGTTGAGCAGGTGCATCTTCATATGGCCTTCCTGTATGCCCGTGGTGACCAAAGAACTTACCGCGGCAAAGTTTTGTGCCAGTCCCGCCACCGCTGCGATCTGCATCAATTCACGGGCGGTGGGCTTCCCTAGGATTTCCATAGCCAGTTTTACCAAGGGGTGCAAGTTGGTAAGTCCCCCGACCGTGCCCAGGGCCAGCGGCACTTCGATCCAAAATGAAAAAATACCGTTTGCCAGTTCGGCATGGGTCAGGCTGGTATAGGTCCCTTCACGGGAGGCATATGCATGCACTCCAGCTTCTACCGCCCGGAAATCGTTCCCTGTGGCCAGGACAACGGCGTCTATACCGTTCATAATACCTTTGTTATGGGTTACCGCCCTGTGGGGCTCCACCTTGGCGATGGCCAGTGCCCGGACCACTCTTTGGGCAAACTCTTCCGGCGCCATGGCGTCCCCTATGTCCAATTTTTCGACGGGGCAGTTCACCTCCGCCCTGACCAAACATTTCGGGACATAGTTGGAAAGGATGCTCATGACCACTTCGATATTTTCCCCTGCCTCAACAAAGGGCCCAAAGTGCCGTGCTTCCCGTTCAAGGGTTTGGGCAAACTGCTCCAGGCAGGAATTGATGAAGTTGGCGCCCATGGCATCGAGGGTCTCGAAAGTACAGTGCAATTGATAGTAGTGCGGCAGTGCCGCTGTCTTGTCGCGCAGTTCAATATTGGAAATCCCGCCTCCCCGTTTCTCCATGTTTTTCGTAATGGGGCCGGCATCGCTTATCAGCTTGCTTTTGATCTGGATAAAAAACGTTTCCAACCGGGCGGCATCGCCATGGAACATAAAATGTACCTGGCCTATTTTTTCAGTGCCCAGGACCGTGGTCTTGAAACCTCCCCGTTCCAACCAAAATTTGGCCGCCCTGCTGGCCGCGGCCACTACGGAACTTTCCTCAATGGCCATGGGAATGGCATACAAGGTACGGTTGATCAAAAAATTGGGCGCGATCCCAAAGGGGAGATAGTAGTTTGTAAGGGTGTTCTCTATGAACTCATCGTGCAGCCGTTGTAACTTGGGATCCGAATGCCAATACCGTTTCAACAACGCTCTGGTCGTTTCTGGATCATCAGTGTAGTTTTTCGCGATCCAATCGATTTTCTCCTCCTTGCTCAATTTGGAAAATCCTTCAACGGGCTTGGTCATAGGTGGTGGTTTTCGGTGGATAAAGATAATCATTAAGGCAATAGAGAACAGAAGGCCCCCAGAGGTTAAATCTTACCGGTTTTTATCAGGAAAGTTATATTATTCGTAAAATTATCACTAAACTTGACAGATTTAACCAATTTTGTCCGTCAATGCACAGAATATCTTTTTTGCTCCTGCTATTGGTAGGTTTTTCCCTTTCCACTTTTGCCCAAAAAAAACAAATTACAGTTGAAGAAATCTACAGGGGCGCGTTTCGTACCCATGGCCTGGATGTCCTTCACTCCTTAAAAAACGGCAAACAGTATACCACTCTGAATCGCAACGGTTCGAATGCCGGGAGCTCCATCGACACCTACGACTATGAAACCCGTCAAAAAGTGGGGACCGTGGTTTCCTCTGCGGATTTGACCGGGATCAAAAGCTTTACTTCGTATACCTTCAGCAATGACGAATCGAAACTGTTGCTGGCCACGGAGGTAGAACCTATATTCAGACGATCTACCTTGGGTATTTTCTACGTATACGACATCGCCTCCAAAAAGGTGACCAAGGTTTCGGATGACAAAATCCAAGAACCAACCTTGTCCCCCGATGGAAAACAGTTGGCCTATGTATCCGGTAACAATCTCCACCTCTTTGACGTGGCCTCCGGACGGACCAAACAGATCACATCCGATGGGGTAAGGAACAAGATCATCAACGGCGTTACCGATTGGGTCTATGAAGAGGAATTTGCCTTTGTTCGCGCGTTTGAGTGGAATGCCAACGGAACCAAGATCGCCTTTCTGCGATTCGACGAGACCGAGGTGCCCGAATTTTCCATGGATGTCTATGGGACCGCACTCTACCCCAGTCCCCATGTTTTCAAATATCCCAAGGCCGGGGAGAAAAATGCACTTGTCAGCTTGCACCTTTACGATCTGGCGTCCGAAACCGTTTCGAAAGTGGATTTGGAAGAAGCGTATTATATTCCCCGTATCAAATGGATGAACCGTCCCGACTATTTGAGTGTACAGACGATCAACCGCCACCAGAACCATTTAAAGCTTCAGGCGGTCAATGTAAGCGACAACAGCATCGCCCTGTTGCTGGAAGAGCGGGACGATGCCTATGTGGATATTACCGACGACCTTACTTTTCTGGAGGATGACGGTTTCATCTGGACGAGCGAGAAGGATGGGTACAACCACATTTATCTGTATGACAAGACCGGCAAATTGAAGAACCAGATTACGAGCGGCGCCTGGGAGGTGACCGACTATTATGGGTATGACGAAAAAAAGAATAGGGTGTACTACCAATCTACGGAAAACGGCTCCATCAACCGGGGAGTGTACGGAATTGGCAGCAATGGAAAGAAAAAAAAGGCCCTAGCAGTGAAAGCCGGAGTCAATAGTGCTGCTTTCAGTGCGGACTTCAGCTACTTCATCAATACGTTCTCCAGCGCCAGCACTCCCTATACCTATACCTTGCACGGAGCATTGAATGGCAAAAAAGTGGCTGATATCAAGGACAATGCCGATCTGCTCAAAAAGTTGGAGGGCTATCAGATGGGCAGCAAGGAATTCTCCACGATTTCGATCCATGGCAACGATCTGAACATGTACATGATCAAGCCCAAAGATTTCGATGCTTCAAAAAAATATCCCCTGTTAATGTACCAATACAGTGGCCCGGGGTCCCAAAGTGTATCGAACCAATGGATGGGCGCCAACGATTATTGGCATCAGATGTTGGCTTCCGAAGGTTATATTGTGGCTTGTGTGGATGGTCGGGGGACCGGACTGAAGGGGAGGGACTTTAAAAAGGTGACCTATTTGAACTTGGTGAAATACGAGACCGAGGACCAGATCGCCGCAGCCCAAAAACTGAGCGCGCTGCCCTATGTCGACGAGGCACGTACCGGCATTTGGGGCTGGAGTTTTGGAGGGCACATGGCCACCAACTGCCTTTTAAAGGGCAACGATGTCTTTGAGACCGCGATCGCTGTGGCCCCGGTGACCAGCTGGCGGTTTTACGATACCATTTATACGGAGCGTTTTATGCGGACCCCTGCCGAGAACCCCGGCGGTTACGATGACAATTCGCCCTTCAACTATCCCGAACTGCTCAAGGGAAAGTACCTCTTGATCCACGGGTCGGGAGACGATAATGTGCATGTGCAGAACAGTATGCGGATGATCGAGGCCTTGATCCAAGCCAACAAACAGTTCGATTGGGCCATATATCCCGACAAAAACCACGGAATTTACGGTGGGAATACGCGAACCCAGTTGTTCACCAAAATGACCAATTTTATCAAAGAAAACCTATAAAACCAAACCCAAGACCATGGAGACCAAAACTGAGCGTACAGAACCACAAATGTTCGGACATCCAAAGGGATTGTTCTATCTTTTTTTCGCTGAGCTCTGGGAGCGTTTTAGCTTTTATGGCATGCGGGCGTTGCTCACCCTCTATATGGTCAACGTTATCTTTGAAGCACTTTCGACGCGAGATTATGCCGCAGCCGCAGTGTATGCCTCCTATGGTTCGCTGGTATATGCCTCGACCGTAATAGGGGGAAAGATTTCCGACTCCATTTTGGGGATGCGCCAATCGATTTTTCTAGGAGGTGTTTTAATGGCCTTGGGCCATTTCGTGCTGGCCATAGAAAACGATATGGCCTTCTTTTTGGCCTTGGCCTTTATCATCGTTGGAAATGGGTTTTTTAAACCCAATATTTCAACCTTCGTTGGAACCCTGTACAAAGATGGTGATACGCGAAAGGACTCCGGCTTTACGATTTTTTATATGGGGATCAATATTGGCGGGGCGATCGCTCCATTGCTCTGTGGGTGGTTGGGTGCCACATACGGATGGCACTATGGTTTTGGTTTGGCCGGGATAGGAATGTTAACGGGATTACTTTGCTTTTGGAGCGGGATCAAAAAGAATGTTTTTGGGGAAGGTGGCAAGCCGCCTAGTATGGAGGTCTATGAAAAAAAAGTTCTGGGGCTCCCACAAAAAACGTTGATTCCCCTGCTTGCCTTCTTATCGGCTCCGCTAATCGCCTTTCTCCTGTACTCTTATAAATCGCTTGGTGAGGAAGGTACCGCCTTCGAGGATACCAACATTGTCAATCTACTGTTCTATCTTATTGGTATTGCGGTAATAGCTTATATGGCCAATATTATGATCAAGGCAGCACCGGATGAGCGGAAGAAGCTTTTTATGGCCGTGTTGATCACCTTTTTCATGACCATTTTTTGGGGCTTTCACGAACTACATGGTAGCGTAATTACCCTGTTTGCGGCACGCAATGTCAACTTGTCCATTATAAACGCAAGTCAAACCAATGCGCTGAACTCCATTTTTATTGTGATCTTGTCGATTCCGATATCCATCATGTGGACGTACCTGGCAAAAAAGAGACTCAACCCAAGAACACCCTATAAGTTTGGTATGGGATTGGTTTTTGCGGGAATAAGCTTCTATATTCTTTCCCTGAGTGGTGCAAGTGCCGATGAAAATGGCATGGTGCCCTTTTCGTATTTGCTAATGCTGTATTTTTTGATTTCGGTAGGTGAATTGTTTATGTCCCCGGTGGGCCTTTCAAAAATCACTGACTTGTCCCCAAAGAGAATCGTGGCTTTTATGATGGGGGTATGGTTCTTGTCTTCCGCCTATGCCTTCCAAATTGTAGGGTTTATATCAAAACAACTGGCCATTGAAAGCACCGACAGCGACGTGGGCGGTCTGGATACCCTGTATATCTATCTGGACGGCTTTGCTTTGATCGCCAAATACGCTTTGGTGGCGGGTGTTGTGGTTTTAATTTTCGGCCCGCTGATGAAACGTCTGATGGGCAACGTGCATTAATTGCCGTCCGATTCAAAATAAAAGGCCCCCTTTTCGCCGGTATGGTGGAAGGGGATTTCTTTTTCGGCACAACTCCGCTGCCAACGCTCCACGGTACCTCGGTAATTGCTCCCATCGGCTATTATGGCCTTGGGCCCAAGGGAATCGATCAACCGATCTAGGTTGATTTTTGGGGATTGGGTCAGCAATAGGTAATCCGGACTTGCCCCACTGCGCGGGTACACGCCCAGACTATCGATGACCAACAGTTTTTTGCCCTTCCAGAAATAGCTGTTCTGTATCGGTTGGTAACGGACCGTGCTGATGCGCTGGGCCACCTGGTAATCCGCTGCCATTTTGGCCGTTCGCAACGGAATGTCGGTATAGATGGAAAGATTGCGGCCCTTTTGGTTCAACAGTACGGAGTTTTTGGACTGATGGGCGACCCATAAAACCTCTTTTTTGTCCGTTCGATGGGAAGTGTGGAACAACCACAGTTGAAACCCTATAAGGGTCACCAATAATGCGGCCACCCGCCTAAAGGTCGCCTTGGAGGCTACCCATACCGAACAGATGATGATGCCATAGACAAGGACCAACTGCGTTCCATCAAAGGAAATATTCTTAAAGATAAACGATTCCTGTTGGGCCACCCAGCCGATGATCGTGTTCATCCATCGAATTAAGGTATCGTAGGCGAAGACCAGAAAATGGGGCAAGAGGTTCAAGCTTGCCAGGGCAATGACCAAAATACCCAGTCCCAAGATCAATCCCAAAAAGGGAACCACCAAGAGATTGGAAATGAAGAACAGTCCGGGGAATTGATGGAAATGGAACAGGCTGATGGGTAGGACCCCGAGTTGGGCGGCCACGCTCACCGAGAGCAGTTGCCAGACCTTGCGGACAAGCTTGTTCCCGGGCCACCAGAATTTTTGAAGGATCGGGTAGATCCAAACGATGGCAAAAACCGCGGCATAGCTCATTTGGAACCCAACTTGGAACAATAGCTTGGGATCGAAGGCCAAAAGGATAAAAAACATGCTCAAAGCTAGGATGTTGAAGGTATTGCCCGGCCGGTTCAAATGAAGCGCATAGGCCACAAAGGTGAACATGGTCACTGCACGGACCACAGAAGGGGACAGTCCGGCTAAAAAGGCAAAACCCCACAACAGCACCACAATGACGACAAGTTTTAAGGTCTTTCCTTTTGGCAGTAGTTCGACGGGCTTTAGAAGAAATTCCAAAAGCAACAACAGAATACCAATGTGCAGGCCCGATACCGCAAGGATATGTACCGCGCCCGCATTTTTATAATCATTGTACGTTTCCTGGGGGATGTCATTGCGTTGCCCCAGGAGCAGGGCCTGAATGATACCGAACTGCTTTTCCCCAAAACCCTTGGTCTTGAGCTTTGCGATAATGTTGTTCCGCGCCGAAGCGGCCCTGCCATAAATGGTTTTGGACGGATCCGCTTGCACGAGGTAATCCTGGGTCCCCAATGTCATTTGATGATCGATGCCCCGTCGGGCCATATGCTTTCGGTAATCGAACTGGTGTGGATTCATGGGTGGGCGTATGACCGTGGCCCGGGCCCGGACAATCAGTTCATCGTCGACCTCAAGCCTCGCGCCACTGGGGTCGATGGGCAGGTTGAGCAACAGTTTCCCTGTTGCGGTATGGTGGTCCAGCGATGCGATACGCGCTATATAGCGTTCGGAAAAAGGAGTGGTTTTCAAGACCTCGGCTATTTTTACCTTCCAGATACTTTTTCCGTCAAAACCAAGGTTCGAATAGTGATAGGGAAGGTTCTTTGGATTGGAAAGCGATACCGTCAAAATACCCAGGCCCAGGGTGGTAGTGAAAGCGATAAAGCCGAAAAGGGTCGAAACCCTATTTTTCCATTTAAATGCAAGAAACCCCAGGAACCCCAGAGACGGTAGGATGATTCCTAAGGACAGTGCAATGCTGAAATCGTGAAAACTGCCCAACAGGATGCCCAAAACCAGGAACAAGGTCAGTTTTATGGGAATAAAGCGAAGCAACCGCATATCGGGTGGTATTACAATATCCTGGTGGCCTTGACAAAAGCGTGGTTCCAAAAACCCTCGCGCAAGGAGGAGACGATGACCCCGCGCGATGAGGAGGCGTGGATAAACTTTATCTCATCATCTTCAATGGATACGACCATTCCCACATGGTTGATTCTTTTGGCCCGTCTACTGGTCCTAAAAAAGAGGAGATCTCCCTTGACCACGTTCTTGATTTTCACCCGCCTGCCTTCCTCAGCCATATGGTACGAGGTCCTGGGCAGTTTTACATCGTGTTCCCCAAAGGATACATAGAGCAGTCCGGAACAGTCCATCCCCTTTTTGGTTGTCCCTCCGAACCTGTAGCGCACACCTGAGAACTGGAGCGCGGTGTTGATGATATGGTCCGCTTTGGTAATGGCCTTTGGGGGTTCCACGGGGATTTCCGCTTCCTTTTTGGAACCGATCTCCTTTTCCGGGGAAGCGGCTACCGAGACCTTTCGGGTCTTGCTGTAGGTGGTCTTCTTTTTTACCGCGCCACAGCCAACCACCAAAAACACTACAAAAATATGGAAGATCTTACGCATGCCTATGGAATAATCCCGACAACGACCGGGACTTTGGCTATCAAAATTAAATAAATAATTTGAAAGTAAGGCCCATGGGAAATACGTGGGTCTACAGACTACCGGTAATAAGGCGGGCCGTTTTCTCGCTGGCCCCTTTACCGCCAAGCTTGTTTTCGAGCTCGGCATAGGCCTCCAATTGTGCTGTTCTAGGGGGTCCGTGGAGTATCTTGGAAAGTTCGGTCTTTAAGTTCGCGGTATTGAGCCCGGTCTGGATCAGTTCCTTGACCACTTCCCGTCCCATGATCAGGTTGACCAGGGAGATATAGTCCAGCGTAATGATCCGTTTGGCAATTTGATAGGAAATCCAATTGGCCCTGTAGCAGACTACTTGGGGGACTTTGAGGAGGGCGGTCTCCAAAGTGGCGGTACCGCTGGTGACCAGAGCGGCGTGGGAAAGGCTCAGCAGGTCATAGGTTCTGTTGGATACAAAGCCCACATTGGGGTTGCCCAAAAAGGGGCCGTAGAAATCCCGTTCCAGGGCCGGGGCCCCTGCAATCACAAATTGATACTGGGGAAAATCATGGATGACCGATAGCATGAGCTGTAACATTTTTTGTACCTCCTGTTTCCGGCTTCCGGGCAATAGTGCGATGATGGGTTTCTCGGTATCGAGAAGGTGCTCCTCCCGAAATTGCCACGGATCGACAGGGATCCGCTCTTCGAGGGCATCGATCAGCGGATGTCCCACAAAATGTACGGGGAAACCGTGCTTGCCTTCATAAAAGTCCTTTTCAAAGGGCAGGATAACGTACATCGCATCGATGTCCCGCTTTATCTTTTCGATGCGTTTTTCCCTCGATGCCCAAATTTGCGGGGAGATGTAGTAGTTGGTTCGGTATCCTTTCTCCTTCGCCCATTGGGCGATGCGCAGGTTGAAGCCCGAATAGTCGATAAAGATAAGCACGTCTGGTCCAAATTCTTCAATATCCTCTTTGCAGGTCTTGATGTTCTTGAATATCGTACCCAGGTTGAAAAGCACTTCCAAAAAGCCCATAAAGGCCATTTCCCTATAGTGTTTCACCAAATCGCCCCCGGCCTCCCGCATCAGGTCCCCGCCCCAACAACGAATGTCGGCTCCCGTATCTTCTGCCTTTAGGGCCTTAATGAGGTTGGACCCGTGCAGATCTCCCGATGCTTCTCCTGCGATGATGTAGTACTTCATGGGCTGTCAAGTTCAGGTATAGATGTCAGGGACAAGTTCAAGTTTCAAAAATGAAAGGGTTCGAGGGTGATCGACCTTGGGTTCAATGGTCGTCACCCTTGCAAAAATATGGGATATTTTACTTGGTTTGGAAAACGCTTGGCCCATATTACCGGTCATATTTTGTTCTGCACTTTCAAGCCTGGTCCTGGCCTTCCGCATGCCTTATCGTTCAAACGCGTTAAAAGACCTTATAATATAAAATGACCATAGCGGTCAGCAAGGTGGCAATGAGGACCCCTTTGGCCCGTTGGTCCCTTTTGATCCTCAAAAACCCGAAAAAGGCGACCAGGTTCAAAATGGCGCCCAGGGCGAGCAAACTGCCCATATGTCCCTGTTGTACGGCCGCCCTTAAGGTTTCCGTGATCCCAAATTCCGAAAACAACAGTATGTAGAGGAGCGTGCCCAAGGTATTGGCGATAAGGCCTACGGCCACCCCTATGACGATTTCTTTTTTATTCATGTAAGTTCCACGTATTGATTTGTTGAATGCTATGGTGCGCCGTAAGGTCGAACTGGGTGGGCACAACGGAGATATAGCCGTGTGCCAAGGCCCATTCATCGGTGTCCTCACCTTTGTCCAATAGTTCGAACTCCCCAGTGAGCCAATAGTAGTCCCTACCTGTCGGACTGGTGCGTTTATCGAATTTTTCCTTCCAATTGGCCCTAGCCTGTCGACATACCTTGATTCCTTTCAAACGGTCCTGTGGCAGCTTGGGGATGTTCACATTGAGCACCACGCCCTGTGGAATGCCATTTTTTAGGGCTTCACGGACGATTTTTTGTACAAAATCCCTGGCCGTGCCAAAATTGGCTTTCCAGCTGTAATCGCACAGGGAAAAACCGATGGCCGGAATCCCCTCTATTCCTGCCTCTATGGCAGCACTCATGGTGCCCGAATAGATTACGTTGATGGAAGAATTTGATCCATGGTTGATGCCGCTCACGCAGATATCGGGTTTGCGCCCCAGGAGCTCCTGAAGTGCCAATTTTACACAATCGGCAGGGGTACCGCTACAGCTGTACTCTTCCTTGGCCCCATCCTCCAAACTGATGGTCATTTTTTTGGAATACAGAGTGTTGTCAATGGTAATGGCATGGCCCATGCCCGATTGTGGACTGTCCGGGGCCACCACCACCACTTCTCCGATTTCACTCATATAACGAACAAGGGCACGAAGACCAGGGGCGGTTATACCATCATCGTTAGTGACCAAAATCAAAGGTTTTTCCATCCCACATAATTTACTGGGCAAAAATACGTTTTTAAAAAGGATATGACCTTGATGCCGTTTAACAAAAAATTAATGCCCCGGTCTTAGCGTGGCATGGTTTTTTCAGTATCTTAGGGAATTGGTTGTTAAATTATGAGCCCTTTAAACTTGAAAACGAAGGGTGGATAAAAAAAGAAATAGATGAAAAGGAACCTCACCTATGCATTGTTTGTGACGCTCATTGCCGTAGCATCATGCAGCTTTACCAACAAAAATTCTGAAAGTTTTGTAACCAATGACAAAGACAAACTTTTGTTGGATCTTATTACGTACGTACTTGAAAAGGGACATTATGAGCCGAAGGATATCGATGACGATTTTTCGGTAAGTGTTTTCGAGGATTTCATCGATGTGATCGATCCTACCAAACGATATTTTCTCGAATCTGACATCAAGGAATTCGAACAGTACAAATTTCAGATTGATGATCAGATCAAGAATACCGAGATTACCTTCTTCAATATGGTCTACGATCGTCTGATGGAGCGCATGGAGGACGCAAAAGCCATTTACAAAGAGGTACTGGCGAACGCCTTTGATTATAATCGCGACGAATCCATTGATATCGAATACGGGGAAATGGCTTTTGCAGCCTCCAGGGCGGATTTGGAAGAACGCTGGAGAAAACAGCTGAAGTACGCCACTTTGGGCACCTTTGACTCCAAAATGACGATGAACAAAAATGGGTCGGGAATGTCGGGCACTGATGATGCCTTGGTGGAGGCTTCGGTGAGCAAGCTCCCCGAAAATACGGTAACCAATATCCCTTTGCTGACTTCAGAGGAAGCGGAAATAGCGGCCAGGGAATCCACACAAAAGACCTTGGACGAATTTTTCGACTTTGTAAACGACATGGAGCGCAAGGATTGGTTCGTCCAATACATCAATACCATTGTGGACGAGTTCGATCCGCATACCTTCTATTTCGCACCGGACGATAAGGAAAAATTCGATATGAGCATGTCGGGCAAATTCGAGGGAATCGGGGCCCGTTTGCAAAAGAAGCCCGAGGGAGCCAAAATTGTGGAGATTATCTCCGGGGGTCCCGTATGGCGAGATCAACGGTTGGAAGTTGGCGACGAGATCATCAAAGTGGGCCAAAATGGGGAAGAGCCCATCGATATTGTGGGGATGCGATTGGATGACGCCATAAAAATGATCAAGGGGCCAGAAGGTACCATCGTCGATCTTACCGTAAGAAAGGTCGATGGCTCCTTGGAGACCATATCGTTGACCCGAGACGTGGTTGAATTGGAGGAATCATTTGCAAAATCGGCAAATATCATCAAGGAAAACCAAAGGTTCGGCTTGATCAACCTTCCAAAATTCTATGTCGATTTTGAGGATTATAGCGAGCGCAACGCGGCCACCGATGTTGCCAAAGAAGTGGAACGTCTTAAGCAGGAAGGTGCCGAAGGGCTTATTCTGGATCTACGGGACAATGGCGGTGGATCATTGAAGACCGTTGTCGAGATGGCGGGATTGTTCATCAAAGACGGCCCCATTGTTCAAGTGCAGTCCTCCGGAAAGAAAAAGGAAGTCTATGACGATAAGGACGAACGTATCCAATGGGACGGACCCTTGGTCATATTGGTCAACGAGCTTTCCGCTTCCGCCTCGGAAATTTTGGCGGCGGCCATGCAGGATTACAAAAGAGCGGTGGTCATCGGAAGCCGACAGACCTTTGGAAAGGGCACCGTGCAAAATGTGATCCCTTTGGACAATATTGTGCGAAGCAACGAACATGGGGATTTGGGGGCCATCAAATTGACCACTCAAAAATTCTATAGGATCAATGGCGGATCCACCCAGCTCGAAGGAGTAAAGAGCGATGTTGTGGTGCCGGACAGATACAGCTATATCGATTTGGGAGAGCGCGATCAATCGAATCCGTTGAAATGGGACAAGATTTCCCCGGCCGATTACGATCTATGGGAAGGTTATATCGACTATGAGCAGACCGTGGCGAACAGTACAAAACGTATGGCCAACAATGCCCAGATCAAGATGATCGAGGAAAACGCCAAATGGTTGAAGGCAGAGCAGGACGAGACAAAAATTTCCTTGAACTATAAAGTATATAAGGCGGAAGAAAGCAAGGACAGGGAAAAATCGGAATATTTCAAAAAACTCGCCGACTATGATTCCAAACTGACCTTTACCTCCCTGAAGTATGAGCGGGAACTCTTCACCAAGGATTCTGTTTTACGGGAAAAGCGAGATCGTTGGCACAAGAACCTGGCCAAGGATGTTTATGTCGAAGAAGCGGTAAACGTTTTGCAAGACTTGAAGATGAACAATATCAAACAGGGCAAGTTGGCCAGTGTGAAGGGCTAAGCGCCCTGACCGGTAGAAGAAATATTGAACCCCTGATGTAAGTAGGCATCAGGGGTTTTCTTTATTCCTCCATTAGTGCGGTTCAAGACTTGACCGCTCCCTTCAATTTATCGGCATGCACCTTCCGTAATTTGCCCAGTTTGGGTGTAATCACGGCATTGCAATATCCTTGGGAGCTGTTGTTCCGATAGTAGTCCTGATGGTAGTCCTCCGCCTCGTAAAAAGGGCCAAGAACCGTAATTTCGGTAATAATGGGCCGATCGTAGTAACCGGCCATTTCACGGACCACCTGCTCCGCTATCGCCTGCTGTCCTTCATCTTGGTAATAGATTACGGAGCGGTATTGCGTTCCCATGTCGGCTCCCTGTCTGTTCAAGGTGGTGGGGTCATGTGTGGTCATAAAGATGTCCAGTATATCCTTAAAGGAGATCGTATGTGCATCAAAAGTGATCTGGACTACTTCGGCATGGCCCGTTAGGCCCGAGCAGACCTCCCGATAAGTGGGTTTGCCAGGTGCATTGCCACCGGTATAGCCGGATACCACTTTTTCTACGCCCCGGACTTCCTGAAAAATGGCTTCCGTACACCAAAAGCATCCACCGCCAACGGTTGCCGTCTCTAACTTTTTGTTACTCATTCGCTTGTTTTTTTTGAAGTTGCATCGAAGCCGAATTGATACAATACCGCAGCCCGCTCGGGTCCGGACCATCCGGGAATACGTGCCCCAAATGCGCATCACAGGTATTGCACATCACTTCGACGCGAACCATGCCAAAAGCAGTGTCCCTTTCATATTTGATGGCATTTAGCTGGATGGGCTGGGTAAAACTGGGCCATCCCGTACCGGATTCAAACTTAATGGTCGAGTCGAACAACGGGGCATTGCAGCAGATACAATTGTATCTTCCCGCTTCGTGAATACCACATAACGCACCCGTATGGGGCGCTTCGGTCCCTTTTTTGCGTGTGACCCGGAACTGTTCCGGGGTCAATAGTTCCTGCCACTCCGCTTCCGTTTTCTTTACACGACGGTCGGGTTTGGGGTTTCCATTGAGGCTGAAACTGATGATGTCCTTCCAAGTGAGCATGGTTTTTGTTTAGGTTGTTTTGTACTGCAAGTTACCTATTTGATTTGGTACACAATGGCTTGCCCCTATTGGTCGAAGTTTTATCAAAAACATACAGCCCGTTTTAAGGACCCCTGCTTGAATTCGTTACATTTGACGTATGCTGAACCCAAGGTCTCCCGAAAATAGAAGGCTTGTTTACGCCATACTAATGGTACTCTGCCTAGTCGGCTATTGGCTTTTCGACCATCTATATGTTCCCGACACCTATGGTCCGGCAGAGGGCGATGCGATCAAAACGACCATCCCGACCTATTTTTTGCCGGAATCGACCACTGGGGCGATCGTGGTCCATGAACATTATACCTTGTCCTATAGCGAATCCCATGAGCAGGCGGAATGGGTGGCCTATATGCTTAAAAAATCACATCTTACCGATGATGACAGGGAAAGGCCGTTCTTTATTGGGGACCCCAAGGTAAAGACCAAATCCGCTGATTGGCGCAATTACAAGAGGTCGGGCTACGACCGGGGACATCTGTGCCCTGCAGGAGATCGTAGGTTTTCGAAACAGGCATATAACGAGACCTTCTATACCAGCAATATCAGCCCTCAGGACCCCGCATTCAATGCGGGGGTGTGGAACCGATTGGAAATGCAGGTGCGTCGATGGGTCAGGAAATACGGCACGACGTTTGTTGTCACGGGAGGTGTTCTTAAAACGGGCCTAGAGGAAATCGGTGATGAAGATGTTGATGTGCCGGAGCATTATTACAAAATCTTGGCCCGCGGAACGGAGAGGGAGATGAAGGTGCTCGCTTTTCTGGTGCCGGGCAAAGAAAGCAAGAAGCCCCTGAGAGAATTTACGGTTTCGGTGGATACCATTGAAAAATTGACGGGAATCGATTTTTTTGAAGGACTGGGCAATATTGGGGAAGCGCTTGAAAAAAAGGTAGTGGTGGACGGTTGGGATTTTTAGCCGGACCGAAAAGAGACCTAACTAAGAAAAGATGGTGGAGACGGGGGATGTGATCGACGCTTGGAACCCCTTTGATCAGATTCCTTCCTTCAATCGGTTTGTATCCAGTTTCAGGAAAATAAAGAGCAAGAGCGTAAAGAACAGCAGGCCGGAGCCCCCATAACTAAAAAAGGGTAGCGGAATACCGATGGTGGGGAGTACTCCGATAACCATACCGATATTGATGAAATAGTGGATCAGTAATATCGAAATGACCCCGTAGCCATACATTCTACTAAAGGCATTTTTCTGCCTTTCCGCCAGATATACCAATCGCAGCAACAGCAGGGTGAACAGGATGACGACCGTGGCGGTGCCCACGAACCCCCATTCCTCTCCAACGGTACTGAAAATATAATCCGTATGCTGTTCGGGTACAAAGTCACCCTTGGTACGGGTGCCCTCCAAAAATCCTTTTCCAAAAAATCCCCCAGATTCGATGGCCTTTTCAGATTGATAGGTATTGTAACCGATGGTCTTTCGTATTTGTTCCAACTTCTCAGGGTCTTTTTCCAATCGGAGCCAAAGGCTGAAGCGATCGCGATGGCGTTGCTCAAAGACATTGTTGAATACAAAGTTTACCGAAAGGGAGAAGAGTACCGCCAGGATCGCAAAGCTGACCACGGGCAGGACCGGCAACTTGAACGATTTCTTTTTCAAAAGAAAGAAAAGGACGATCAGTAATGCCAGTGCAATGCCCACCCAAATAGTGCCGAACATCAAAGTAGCGACAAAGACCGATACCAACAGGAACCCGATGCCCAGGTAATACAGGGGCAGGCCTTCCCTGAAGATGACAAAGACCAATGCAAAAAACACCAGGGCACTTCCAGGATCGGGCTGTGGGACGATAAGTATCGTCGGAATGAGAATGATCAGAAAGGCATACAGTTGATCCTTTCTTCGTTTGATGTCGGTTTGAATGTCACTCAAATACTTGGCCAGGGCAAGTGCGGTCGTCGCTTTTGCCAATTCGGACGGCTGTAGGTTAAAAAAACCAAGATCGTACCAGGAAGTGGCGCCCGCCACCGTCTTTCCAAAAACAAACAGCCCAAGGAGCAATACCATGGAAACAATGTACAGGACACTGGAAAAGCGTTCAAAAAAATTGGTCTCCAGGGCAAGGATGATAACGATCGAAACGGCACTGGCCCCGATAAAGAACAGCTGTTTACCGTGAAGGGTCGAGAAATTGAAAATAGAGGGCTCCGCTTCCGTAAAGGTGCTGGAATAGATGTTCACCCAACCAATGGCCACGAGAAGGATATAGAACAAAACGGTAAGCCAGTCGATACGTTTTAAGACACTCCTACCAGACATACTCGTTTATCTTGAACTCTTCCCCACTATAGGGTTTTGCGTATTCGTGTTCCAGTGTTTTTTCCAACATGCGCTTCTCCAGGTCTTTGCGGGTGATTTCCCCTTTGAGGTACTTTTCGATCATCAGGGAAGCGATATGTCCGGCATATCTCGAACCGTAGTATCCGTTTTCGATATAGACGGCTATGGCAATTTTAGGCTTATCCACCGGTGCGAAAGCAACGAACACCGAATGGTCGGTAAGCTGGGTCTTTACACTGTCAATAACGGTGTAGTTCTCGACCGTACCGGTCTTTCCGGCAATTTCGATGTCCGGTATCTGGACCCAACGGCCCGTACCATAGTTGTACACGTCCGCCATGCCCTTGATCACCGGTTCAAAATGTTCTTTGTCTATTGTGGTGTGTTTAGGTTTTACGAATTCTGGATTGGAAATGTCCTCCCCATCGACTTTCTTCAATAGGTGCGGGGTGAAAAAATGCCCACGATTGGCTATGGCCGCGGTCATATTGGCCAATTGAATGGGAGTGGCCGCAACCTCACCCTGCCCAATGGAATTTGAAATAATATAGGACGACGACCATCGGTTGTCCCCATACCATTTGTCATAATACTTTTTGGAAGGGATAAGGCCGGGGCGCCCCGTATGGAGATCGGACCCGAGATAACCGCCAAGCCCAAAACTTCGCATGTGTTTTTCCCATGCATCCTGTGCCTCATCGGTGGTAGGGAACTTCTCATAGATTTTTCTAAAGGTACCCGCGAAATAGGCATTGCACGACTTATAAATACCGACGTTCAGGTTGCGTGTACCGCCACCGCAATGGCATCCCCTTTTCGTTCTTCCCACATAAAAACCGTTATAGCAACTGAAGGTGGTGCCCGTGGTAATGACGCCTTCCTGAAGCGCTACCAATGCATTTAAGGTTTTGAACGGGGACCCTGGAGAGCCTTCTGCCGAGATCGACCGATCAAAAAGCGGTTTGGAAATGGAATCGTAGTGCAGTTTGCTGTAGTTTGCGGAACGTTCCCTGCCCACCAAAAGGGAGGGGTCATAAGTGGGGCCGGAAATCATCGATAATATTTCGCCGGTAGCGGGCTCCAAGGCCACAATGCCCCCCCGTTTGCCGTACATCAATCGCTCCCCGTATTCCTGGAGCTGCTTGTCTATGGTAATGTGTATTTCCTTTCCCTGTTCCGGAAGGGTATCCAGGATCCCATCTTTGTAGGGGCCGATATCGCGATTGAACCGATCTTTTTGAAGGTATTGCACGCCCTTTCGCCCTCTTAGAATGTCCTCATATACCTTTTCCACTCCCGAGCGTCCCGTGAGTTCGCCTTGTACATAGTAGGGGTTCTTGGCCAGATCCCTTTCGTTCACCTCGCTGATATAGCCCAATACGTTCGCCGCACTGGGGGTGTCGTAATAGCGCAGGGAGCGTTTTTGTATGTAAAAGCCCTGATAGTGCCGCATTTTTTCCTGTAAGCGGGCATAATCTTCCTTGGAGAGCTGGGGCACCAATACAGAGGGGAGCCTTGGGGAATAGATCCGTGCTTTCCGCAATTCCTTGATAAATTTTTCCTTCCCGACCCCCAGCAGGTTGCAGAATTCCAAGGTGTCGAGTGCCCTGACTTCCCGCGGAATGACCATGACGTCATAGGCCGGATCGTTACCGACCAATAACTTTCCATTGCGATCATAGATGTAACCACGTTCGGGATAATCGTAGATTCTTTTGATAGCGGGATCTTCCAAGGCCTGATCAGGAGAAAAACTGAAGATCTGCAAATAGCCGAGTCTGCCGAGAAAAGTGATCCCGATAATGATAATGATCGACGACAGTAGAATTTTTCTCATTCTTTTCTTACGCTAAAAAGTGAACTGAACAACAGGCAAAGCACCAAAGAGGCAGAGCCGATTGCGAGTACTTTCTTGATGATGACCAGCACATTGGCCAGGCTAAATATCTCCAGTGTAAAGTACACCAGGTGGTGCACTACTATTAATAACGCTAAAAACGTAATTTGTTGTGCCCTGGTACTGTTACTGAGCCTAAAACTCTGAAATTCGATGTTTACCCCAAAAACAAAGCGCATGATCGCCGGTCGAATATAGGCAATGGTCACGGTGGAAGCTGCATGGATGGCCATGGTATCGGAAAAGAAATCGATGGCCAGGCCGAGCAAAAAACTGAGCCCGATAAAGACGGCACGGTTCTCCTTGATCGGAAACCAATATAAAAACAGAATATACACCATGGGATTGATGAACCCGAAAAAGTTGAGGCGGTTGAAGACCAATACCTGCACCAGGATAAGGAGCCCAAAACGGATGGTATTTATAAAATAGTTATTGTTCATTTAGGGTTTCTGTTTCCAGTTCCAATATTTCCCTTCGATCCATATTGTTTACAATGTACACGTTCTTAATGTTGGTCATATCGTTGAAAAGGGAAACATCGATGCGATAAAAACTTTGGGAGTGGTCCAAATCAAATTTTTGGATCGTACCAATGGGAATGTTCTCCGGAAAAATGCTGCTCATGGCACCTGTCACGATGGTGTCGCCAATGGTCAACGGCACCAATCGGGGAATGTCTACCAATTGTACCACATTATAGCGTTTGGTGTCCCAGACCAGGGACCCAAAGTGATTGGTGTTCTTTATTTTGGCATTGATGTTCGATCTTTCGTTCAGGATACTCTGGACCGTGGCATACTTGCCGGAAGTATTTTCTACAATACCCAAGATCCCCTCTGCGGTAATGACCCCCATATCGGGTTTCACGCTGTCCTGTGCCCCTTTGTTTATGGTAATATAATTACGGGGCCGGGAGTAACTGTTGTTGATGACCCGTCCTGCGGTAACCGTGTGGATAAGCCAGGTGGAGTCTATTAGGACCGAATCCCGGGGTACTCCATTGAACAGCAGTTTTCGTAGATGTTCGTTCTCGTCGACCAGCCTTTTGTTTTCTTCCGATAGTTTGAAGTACGATGAAATGCTGTGGGAAGCGGCATAAATGTTACCTGTGACCCAACTGGAGGAATTGAAAAAGCGCGATTGGTGGTACGAATGGGACTGGATGGTGAATCCTAGGGAAACCATCAACAAAAATAGGTAGAGCAGGAAGTTCTTATACCGTATTACAAAATTGATGATCTGTTGCATTCACTACTAGTTTTAGCCATATCCGACGACCGGAAAAAGGAGCGATGGAGACCAAAGGATCATGCGTGCGGTCTTCCAAATGACATGGGCCTTCCCGGCTCCCGAAGGCCTATTTGATAAGGATGCTCTTGTAACGCTCCAGGTTTTTCAATGCAATTCCGGTGCCCCGGACAACCGCCCTGAGCGGATCTTCCGCAATATAGACCGGGAGGTCCGTTTTTTGCGACAATCTTCTGTCCAATCCCCGTAACATAGATCCCCCACCGGCCAAATAGATGCCCGTATTGTAGATATCCGCTGCCAATTCCGGAGGTGTTTGGGACAAGGTTTCCATTACCGCATCCTCGACACGAAGAATGGATTTGTCCAAGGCCTTGGCAATTTCCCGGTACGAAATCTGTACCTGTTTGGGTTTTCCGGTCAACAAATCCCGGCCTTGAACGGATTTTTCTTCTGGAGGGTTCTGCAAATCCTCCGTAGCCGAACCAATTTCAATTTTTATGTTCTCAGCGGTACTTTCCCCCACATACAGGTTATGTTGGGTGCGCATATAATAAATAATGTCGTTGGTAAAGACATCGCCCGCAATCTTTACCGATTTGTCGCATACAATACCACCCAATGCGATTACAGCGATTTCGGTGGTACCCCCACCAATATCAACGATCATGTTTCCTTTGGGCTGCATAATGTCCAATCCGATACCTATCGCGGCCGCCATGGGCTCATGGATGAGATATACCTCTTTTCCATTCACGCGTTCCGCCGATTCCTTTACCGCCCGCATTTCCACTTCGGTAATCCCCGATGGAATGCAGATGACCATCCGCAGGGCGGGTGGGAACCACTTTTTCTTCAATGCAGGGATGTTCTTGATGAACATATTGATCATCTTTTCGGAAGCATCGAAATCTGCGATTACCCCATCCTTTAAAGGTCGTATGGTCTTGATATTTTCGTGGGTCTTGCCCTGCATCATATTGGCCTCTTTGCCAACGGCGATGATCTTACCGGTAATGCGGTCCCTGGCTACTATCGAAGGACTGTCAACGACCACTTTGTCCATGTGGATGATGAGGGTATTTGCCGTTCCTAAATCAATGGCAATTTCCTCGGTCAAGAAATCAAAAAATCCCATTTTTACTTCGTTTGGTTATGTTACTAGTTAGGGTGGGGTGTATTTCATCGACAAAAGTAGTGAAATTAATGCTTAAAATGACGGGTGCCCGTCATTACCATGGCCACACCATTTTCATTGCAATAGTCGATACTCAACTGGTCTTTAATGGACCCGCCCGGCTGTATAACGCTCGTAATGCCGCTTTTATGCGAAATTTCCACACAATCCGGAAAGGGAAAAAATGCATCACTGGCCATAACGGCCCCCTCGAGGTCGAAATGGAACGATTTGGCCTTGTGAATGGCTTGGTTCAAGGCATCCACCCGCGAGGTCTGCCCGGTTCCACTGGCGCACAATTGTTTGTTTTTGGCAAGGACTATGGTATTCGATTTGGTGTGTTTGCAAAGTTTGGAGGCGAAGATCAGGTCCTCCAACTCTCTTTTTGAAGGTTCTTTCGAGGTAACATAACGCAGTTCGGCAACGGTATCGGTCTTGTGGTCCTTGTCCTGGACCAGAAGACCGTTCAGACAGGTCCGTACCACCGTATCCGGGAGGGCGACCTCATTTTGGATCAGGATGATCCGGTTTTTCTTTCCCTTTAGAACTTCCAGGGCATCATCGGAATAACTGGGCGCTATGACCACCTCGCAGAACAATTGATGTATCTCATCTGCCGTGGGCTTGTCGATTTCCACATTGCTGATCAAGATGCCCCCAAAGGCAGAAACGGGGTCTCCGGCCAGGGCATCCACATAGGCGCGGTGTATGGTCTCCCGTGTGGCCAGCCCACAGGCATTGTTGTGCTTCAGGATGGCAAAGGTGGGGTCGTCCTTTCTGAACTCGTTCATCAAAAGTACAGCGGCATCCACATCCAGCAAATTGTTATAGGAAAGCTCCTTTCCGTGCAATTTGGTGAACATGGCTTCAAAATCGCCAAAGAAATAGCCTTTTTGATGTGGGTTTTCACCGTAGCGGAGCGTCCGACCCTTGGACTCACTTATTTTCAGCACGGCCTCTTGGCGGTCTTGGTTGAAGTAATTGAAAATTGCGGTGTCATAGTGGGAGGAAACATTGAACGATTTTGCGGCAAAACGCTTGCGGTCCTCCAAAGTGGTATTTCCGTTTCCGGAAGTGATCAACTCCAAAAATTCACCGTAATCCTCCATCGAGGACACGCAGAGCACATCTTTGTAGTTCTTGGCGGCCGCACGTATCAGGGAAATGCCCCCAATATCGATTTTTTCAATAATGTCCTGCTCCGAAGCAACACTTGCCACTGTTTTTTCAAAAGGATAGAGATCCACGATTACAAGGTCCAATTGGGGAATTTCGAATTCTTCCAATTGGGCTACGTCACCCGCGTTGTCCTGACGGTTCAAAATGCCGCCGAACACCTTGGGGTGCAAAGTTTTTACCCGTCCCCCCAAAATGGAGGGATAACTGGTCACTTCCTCCACGGGAACAACATCGATTCCCAGATCTCTGATGAATTTTTCGGTACCCCCCGTGGAATAGATGGTAATGCCGAGTTCCTGGAACTTTCGGACAATAGGTTCAAGACCGTCTTTATGGAAAACGGAAATTAAGGCTGAGGAAGCTTTTTTGGTACTCATTTTACGAGCTAAAGATTAACGGTTTAAGCCCGTAAATGTACTTTTTTTACGGCGAAAAAAAAGGTCAGGTTATCAACAAAAATGATAAAGTTTTAAAGAATTTCCGCCACTTTCTGGTTCACGAATTCCAAAAAAAGCTCATCGGCCCCGGTGAACGGATCAGGGGTATTGCTATCGATATCGATCTGCCCTATATTTTCCCCGTTTACGAACAGGGGAACTACGATTTCGGCCTTTACCGTAATGCTACAGGCAATGTAGTTGTCTTGTGCCCTAACATCGGGGACCACAAAATTTTTGCCGGAGACCGCCACTTGTCCGCAGATGCCCTTTCCAAACGGGATGATGGTGTGGTCGGTGGGCGCTCCCGCATAGGGCCCCAGTTTCAGTTCCTCCCGCTCGCCGTTCCTAAAGTAGAAACCTACCCAGTCGTAATAGGGGATGTCCGCCTTGAGAAGTTTGCAAATATCCTGAAGACGGCTTTCTACGGAGGCTTCTTGGTCGATTATGGAAATTATCCTTGGTTTGAGGGCTTCCAGCATGGGAGGTTTTCTTTTAAGGTACAGTTCAAAAGTCGATTTTTCGTAGGGAACTGACAATACGAAAGCACATAAAAATTCGTTAATGTGTTTACAGAAGGATTCGGCAAACCAATGATTTTGTATTTTTGTGATTATGTACGCTGTTTTTCATAAAATGACCGCGCTTGCCATGGCACTCCTGCTTTTGGCTTCCACGACTTCTTGGAAAGTGGAAAAGCACTATTGCATGGGACACTTGGTCGATGTTGCCTTCTTTGCCGAGGCCCTGGGCTGTGGCATGGATTTGACCGGTACGGTCGGGGACGCTTCGGAGGAAATGATGTCCTGCTGCGATGAAGTGGTCATCGTCATTGATGGTCTGGATGATCTAAAGCTTTCTTTTGATGACATTTCCTTGGATCAGCAACTGTTTTTGGTTGCCTTTTCCCATGCCTACAGCAATCTTTTTGAAGATTTGGGGGAACATCTGGTTCCCCACGCAAAATATCCGCCCCCTATCTTGGTCCGGGACATCCATGTACTCGACCAGGTCTTCCTCATATGATTTTATTTTCATTCCCGCCCGGGCGGGAATCCGTTCATCTTTGGTTCTAAAGTGAACCGGGGATGGTCCGTGTACCCAAGAGGGTACCCTTTAGATTTCCCGATGTAGGGAAGTGAACATAAAATTAAAATTCATCATGAAACACACTTATACAATTACCGGGATGCAGTGCGAGACCTGCGCGGGGTCCATCAGGGAACGATTGTCCGAAATCCCACAGGTCTCCCGGGTCGATGTCGACCTGGAGAGTTCAAGGGCGGAAATTTCCATGCAGGAGCATGTCCCCCTACCTATTTTACAAACGGCCTTGCCCAATAAATATACCATTGCCGAAATGAGTGGCCAAAACAACGGCTCCGTACAGGGCGAAGCAACGGAAAAATCCAAACTACGACAATTGGGCCCACTATTTCTGATATTCTTCTATCTCTTGGCCGCTTGCTTCCTATTGAACTATTCCGATTGGGACAGCAAGGAGGCCATGCTTGATTTTATGGGGCTCTTCTATATCGTGTTCAGTTTTTTTAAGCTGCTCGACTTAAAGGGTTTTCCCGATAGTTTTCGGATGTACGATCCCTTGGCAAAGGCCATACCGGCCTACGGATGGGCATATCCGTTCTTGGAGGTGGTACTGGGGCTGCTGTTGTTGATGCGCTTTCAGGTTGCTGTTGCACTTGTTGCCACGGTCGTGATCTTGGGGATCACCACTTTCGGAGTGACCAAGACCCTACTGGATAAGAAGAGCATCCGCTGCGCCTGTTTGGGAACGGCCCTTAAACTTCCCATGACGGAGGCTACCTTTATTGAAAACGCCATTATGCTCGTCATGGCACTGATCATGTTGGCCCAACATTATTTTTAGAAAAGGAAAGGATGAAAAAGTATACAATAATTGCCCAAATGGTACTATTGCCACTACTTTCCTTTTCACAGGAAAAGGTGGAGGGGATGGTCATGGAGGCGAATAGCACAAACAAACATATTGGCCTGGCCGGCGCGAACGTGTATTGGATGGATTCCCAAATCGGGACCGTGACGAACGAAGAAGGATTGTTCAGCATTCCCTATTCGACGGAATACGATAAACTGATCATTAGTTTTGTGGGATTTCAGTCGGACACTTTGGAGGTCAACGGCCCCAAAATGCTGCACCACAGCCTGAAACCTTCCAATGAACTGGATGAAGTGGTCGTGGAGAAAAGACGGGACGCCGTCCAAAAGGCCTATTTCAGCTCGCGGAACGTCATTACGGTGAACAGCGCGGAACTTTTAAAGGCGGCCTGTTGCAATCTCTCGGAAAGTTTTGAGACCAACCCTGCCATCGATGTCAATTTTTCGGATGCCCTTACCGGTACCAAGCAAATTCAAATGTTGGGCCTTACCAGCCCGTATTTGCTCATCACCCAGGAAAATATCCCCATGGTACGCGGGGCTTCCCAAGCTTATGGATTGACCTTTACCCCCGGTACTTGGGTGGAGAGTATCCAAATCACCAAGGGAGCCGGGAGCGTGGTCAACGGATATGAGAGCATTTCCGGACAGATCAATACCGAACTGGTAAAGCCCTTGACCGATAAGACGCTCTTTGTCAACGGATATGCCAATAGAAATGGTCGGTTGGAACTGAACACCCATTTCAACCGAAAGCTGACGGACAAACTTAGTACGGGACTTTACATCCACGGAAACCGCAGGGACGCCAAGGAGGAAAGGAACGATGACGGTTTTTTGGATGCCCCTTTGGCGAATCAAATCAATATTATGAACCGTTGGCAGTACCAAAACCCTGAATCGGGATGGGTAAGCTTTGTCAATGTGCGTTTTCTGAACGATGAAAAACAGGTGGGCCAAAGCAATTTTGATCCCACCCTTGATAGGTTGACCACCAATAGCTGGGGAAGCGAGATAGCCACCCGTAGGTTCGATTCCTCTGTCAAACTGGGGTATGTGTTTCCGGAAATGCCCTTTCAGAGCTTTGGATTTCAAGCGTCGTACAGCAATCACAAACAGGATTCCTACTACGGATTTAACCGATATGACATAGACCACCAAAGTGTGTATTCCAATCTTATTTTCAATTCGATCATCGGAAATACCCAAAACAAGTTCAAAACGGGTATAACCCTGGCGCATGATGGCTATAAAGAAGGGGTCAATGCGATGGATTATGGGAGGACCGACAATTCTTTGGGGGCTTTTTTTGAGTATAGCTACGACGATTTGGAAAAAGTGAGCCTCACGGCCGGCCTGCGGGTGGACACGCACAATCGCTTGGGCACTTTTATGACCCCAAGATTGCACATACGTTATTCCCCTTGGGAAAGAACGAGCCTTAGGGGCTCTTTGGGCCGGGGAAGGCGCGCGGCCAACATTTTTGCCGAGAACCAACAACTTTTCGGATCTTCCAGGGAAATTCTTTTGTCCGATGCGGGCGGACCGATATATGGCCTGGAACCAGAGGATGCCTGGAACTATGGGCTCAGCTTTTTGCAGGGATTCACACTTTTTGAAAGGCCGGGAAATGTAACGGTGGATTTTTATAGGACCGATTTTAAGAACCAGATCGTAGTGGATTGGGAGACCCCCGGGGCAGTGGCCTTCTACAATTTGGACGGACAAAGCTTTGCCAACAGCTTCCAATTGGAGGTGAACCATGAGATTCTGCAAAATTTGGAGCTTCGAACGGCCTATAAATTTTACGATGTCCGCACCGATTTCAAAAAGGGCCGGTTGCAAAAGCCATTGCAGGCAAAGCATCGCTTCTTTGCCAACTTGGGATACGAAACAAAGATTCGGGAGAATGGCGGTCAATGGCGTTTCGATTATACCCTACATACCTTAGGGCGGCAACGCCTGCCCGATACCTCGACCAATCCGGAGGCATTTCAATTGCCCCGGAACTCCCCTTCCTATAGTCTGATGAACGCCCAGGTGACCAAGGTTTTCTCCAAGGCTGTTGAAGTATACGTGGGTGGGGAAAATTTGACTAATTTTACACAAAACAGCCCCGTTTTGGCATCGGAAGACCCCTTTGGTCCGTATTTTGATACCAGTATCGTATACGCCCCGATCATGGGCAGGATGTTTTATGGCGGATTTAGATATAAAATGTAAACCACTAAAATAAGATGATGAAAAGAACAATGTTGGCACTGACCCTTTTATTGTGTTCCACGGTGATTTTTGCCCAGGAAAAGAATAAGAAAATGAATTTTGAGGTAGATGGCAAATGCGAAATGTGCAAGAAGCGCATAGAAAAAGCGGCCTTGGGCGTACCCGGGGTGAAATATGCCCTATGGGACATTCCCACGCACCAGCTGTCGCTGATCGTTGATGAAAGAAAAACAGATCCCATGAAGATAAAGACGGCTTTAGTGACCGTGGGACACGATACCAAGGAACTGAAAGCCTCCGATGAGGCATATGCCAGTGTGCACCCCTGTTGTAAGTATCGGGAAGACGATACCGACGATAGCGAAAAGCACTAGGGCAGGTCCCAAGAGTTTTAAACCCGCTTCCATGTTTGGATGCGGGTTTTTTTATGGTGATAGATATACCAAGAGTCTTTAACTTGCGATTTCTATTAGCAATAACCCTATATGGTCGATGCGGACCTTTAGGGACAATTCAGATGACCAATGGTAAAAATTAAAACCGCTCTGAAAATTAGGAGGGCCCATCGATATCTCGGACTTTTCCTGGGCATTCAGTTCGTGCTGTGGACCGCAAGTGGACTTTACTTCAGTTGGACGGATATCGATGAAATCCATGGAGATCAATTTCGGAATACGGAAGCAATGCCAATGTCCTTTCAGGATTTGACCATTCCCCTGTTGGATGGCAAGGCGGGAATTACTTCCCTGGAGTTAAGGGAAATTGCAGGGGAACCTTATTACTGGATCAACGGATCTCAAATGGTGCATGCCCAAAGCGGGGTGCCCAAAAAGGGAATTACTGAAATGGAAGCCCTGGAGATTGCGCAAAGGAACGTATTGCCCGGACTGAAGGTGCAGGATGTACAGCGTATAGAAAAAGTTGGAAAGCACCACGAATACAGGGGCAGGTCCTTACCGGTCTATGCCATTTCGTATGCATCGCCCGAAAACATCAAGGCCTATGTTTCGGCCACCGATGGTTCCTTCCAGACCCTGAGGCATCGCGACTGGCGGTGGTTCGATTTTCTATGGATGACCCATACCATGGACTACCAGGGGAGAGACGATTTCAACACCACGGTCTTGCGCGCGTTTTCCCTTTTGGGACTGCTGACCGTTTTAAGTGGTTTTACACTATGGTTCGTCAGTTCACCTACCCTAAGAAAGTGGAAGGGCTAGATTCCAAGACCCGCCATTGTAGGGCGATACGGCCGGTCCGGTTTTGTCCCGGACCGGAACTTTCCCCGTAATATGCAACAATTGGCACCTATTTTTGTAAGGACATCAGATTTTTTCGCACTAAAGGCAAGTAGCTATTAAAAAGAAATAAGTGCGTACAGTCCTTTTGTTGTTGATGGGAGTTTTGGCCCTGCCGCAGATTTATGCGCAGACCTGTTGTTCGGGAGGGGTGCCCCTTTCCAACAACCTGGGCCTTCCCAATGAGGGGAAAGGTTCTTTTTTCTTCGGGTTGAACTATGACTATAACAACCTGAATACCCTTAACGCGGGGACCGACAAACTGGATGATGACTCCCGATTGCGCATTACCCATTCGGTTTTATTGAGTTTGGGATATGCCTTTACCGATCGGTTTTCTGTGGAGACCCTTTTCACTTGGGTGGACCAGAGTCGGACCATTAGCCAGTTTGGAAACGAAAACCTTACCGAGACCTCTGGTATCGGGGATGCGGTGTTTCTGGTAAAATATGCGATTCCGGATCTTCTTGGAGCGCGAACCGTACTGAACCTGGGTGTGGGGACAAAGGCCCCGTTCGGGAAATCGGACCTTACCACCGCGCAGGGGCTCCAACTGACCGCGGACCTGCAACCGGGAAGTGGAGCCTGGGATATACTGGGATGGGCCTCCATTTCAAAGGGTTTGGACTTTAGGCCCTCGGCCACACTTTCTGGAAGCTTTACCTATAGGCTTACGGGAAAGAACAATTCATACTTGAACGATACCTCGATCTACGAGTTTGGCAATGTGGTACAGACCAACCTTGGCTATACCGACCAGTTTTTGCTCTTCAATACCATATTCAATCCGGGAGTGGTGGTGAAATACCGAAAGGCCTTCGAAGATCAGATCGACGCCTCAGATTTGCCAAATACGGGAGGGCAATGGGTTTTTGTACGGCCGGAACTAAGTGTGCAGATCAGTCCAAGTATTGCCCTGGCCACGCGCTTGGAAATACCTGTCCATAGCGATGTTGTGGGTACCCAGTTGACCCCGACCTTAAGATTTACGGCAGGAATATCCTACAAATTGATAAAAAATAAGTTGAATGTTTTAAAATAAACGCTATGAAGAAAGCCTTAATTTTATGTTTGGGGTACCTGATGCTAGTTTCCTGTAGTACATCGAGCACCCAAGAATCGACATTGACCCCCGAAGGGGAACAACCCCCCGAGAACAATTCCAACGAATGGAGCGTTCCTATATCCGAGGTGTTGGATGGTGGGCCCGGAAGAGACGGCATCCCGGCATTGGAAAACCCGACCATGGTGAATGCAGAGGACAACATCATCCTACTGGATAACGATCTTGTTCTAGGATTTAAGAATGGAAACGACGTACGGGCCTACCAGCACCAGATATTGGACTGGCACGAAATTGTGAACGACAACATCGGTGATGTGTCCCTGGCAGTTACCTATTGCCCGCTGACCGGTACAGGAATCGGATGGAACCGGTTCATCAATGGCAAGGAGACCACTTTTGGCGTATCGGGACTGCTCTATCAGACCAACCTGGTACCTTTCGACAGGGCCACACTCAGCAATTGGTCGCAGATTCTGAACGAATCCGTAAACGGGAACCTGATAGGGAAGAAGGCCGATTTGATAGCCCTAGTGGAAACCGATTGGAAGACCTGGAGAACGATGTATCCGAATACCAAAATTGTTGGCCTCAATACGGGTTTTAACAGGACGTACGGAGTGTATCCATACGTCACCTACCGCACCGACAATGACTTCTTTCTGTTTCCCACGCCCAAGGACGACAGGTTGCCCTCGAAAGAAAGGGTATATGCGATTATCAGCAATGATCGCGCGAAGGCATATCGGTTCAGCGATTTCAATGGAGCCAATACGATCCGGGACACCTTTGGTGGAAAATCCTATCTAGTCGTCGGGAATGCAAACTTTATCCTTGCATTTGAATTGTCCCCCGGTCAGCAGGCCCTAAATTTTGAGTATGCCTTCAACGGTACCACCGAGGTGGTCGTTAGCGATAACAATGGCAATGCGTACAATGTTTTTGGCGAATTGACAACTGGGACGGGCAATGGTCTAAAGCCCGCATCCGGTTTTATGGCGTACTGGTTCTCCGTACCTGCTTTTTACGAAACGGAGCTGTTCGGCAATTAAAAGGTTCCCCAAATAGCAAAAACCCGCCCTGATCGTGTATTCCTGTCAGGGCGGGTTTTTCGTCTTTATGGATTCGAAGCCGACGGTTTACATCATTCCGGGCATTCCGCCACCGCCTCCGTGGGCATGGCCACCGCCGCCTGCTGGCACCTCTTCTTTGATGTCCGTTAGGGCACATTCGGTGGTCAGGATCATTCCGGCGACCGAAGCGGCATTTTCCAAGGCCACACGGGTCACTTTTTTGGGATCAATGATACCCGCCTTCATCATATCGACATATTTTTCCGACTTGGCATCAAATCCGAAATCGCCTTTTCCTTCCAAGATCTTGGCCACGACAACAGAGCCTTCACCCCCGGCATTTTCAACAATGGTTCGCAAAGGGGATTCAATGGCCCGAGCCACGATCTGGATACCGGTTTCCTCATCGGGATTTTCGGCGGCTACCTTTGAAAGTACCGACTTGGCCCGCACCAGCGCAACACCTCCACCGGCAACGATACCTTCCTCAACGGCGGCCCTTGTCGCGTGGAGCGCATCGTCCACGCGGTCCTTTTTCTCCTTCATTTCAACTTCGGATGCGGCTCCCACGTAAAGTACGGCGACCCCGCCAGCCAATTTGGCCAAACGTTCCTGAAGTTTTTCCTTATCGTAATCCGAAGTGGTGGTCTCGATCTGCGATTTGATCTGATTTACCCTGGTCTTGATGTTTTTGGCAACACCACCACCGTTTACAATGGTCGTATTGTCCTTGTCGATGGTCACTTTTTCACAAGTGCCCAGCATGTCCAAAGTGGCATTTTCCAATGAGAAGCCCCTTTCCTCCGCTATCACGGTACCTTTGGTCAAAATGGCAATATCCTCCAACATGGCCTTTCTTCTGTCCCCGAATCCCGGAGCCTTCACGGCCGCGATTTTTAAGGAACCTCTTAATTTGTTCACCACCAAGGTGGCCAAAGCCTCCCCATCAACATCTTCCGCGATGATCAATAGAGGTTTTCCGGACTGTGCCACTGGCTCCAGCACGGGAAGCAGATCTTTCATGGAAGAGATTTTCTTGTCGAACAACAAGATGTACGGGTTCTCCATATCGGTGGTCATTTTTTCGGAATCCGTAACGAAATAGGGGGAAAGATAGCCTCTGTCGAACTGCATACCTTCCACAACATCTACATAGGTATCGGTTCCCTTGGCCTCTTCAACGGTGATCACCCCTTCCTTTCCCACTTTGTCGAAAGCCTGTGCGATGAGCTCGCCAATAGTTTCATCGTTGTTCGAAGAAATGGCGGCCACCTGGGTAATTTTTTCGGAGGAGTCCCCTACTTTTTTGGATTGCTTGCCAAGATTTTCGACGATGGCGTCCACCGCCTTGTCGATTCCTCTTTTCAGATCCATTGGGTTGGCTCCCGCCGCAACGTTCTTTAACCCTTCCTTTACGATCGATTGTGCCAAGACGGTCGCGGTAGTGGTCCCGTCACCGGCAAGATCGTTGGTCTTGGAAGCGACTTCCTTCACCATTTGGGCACCCATGTTCTCCAATGGATTTTCCAATTCGATTTCTTTAGCCACGGTAACACCATCCTTGGTTACCTGCGGTGCGCCGAAGGATTTGCTGACAATTACATTTCGGCCTTTAGGCCCCAAGGTTACCTTTACTGCGTTTGCCAAAGCATCGACCCCTCTTTTGAGTCCGTCGCGTGCATCAATATCAAATTTTATATCTTTTGCCATAATGAATTTTATAATTCGTTCCCACAATAATGGGAATCTGTTTGATTAATCTTAAGGTTTTAAGTATTCCGGCCTTCGCGGAAATTACAAAAGGGGTGTTAGATGATTGCCAATACATCGCTTTCGCGCATCATGAGGTAATCGACGCCCTCGAGCTTGAGTTCGGTACCCGCGTATTTGCCGTACAGGACCTTGTCCCCTACTTTTACGGTTACCTGCTCATCCTTGGTGCCCGGGCCAACGGCAACGATCTTGCCCTGTTGTGGTTTTTCTTTTGCCGTGTCCGGAATGTAAATGCCGGATGCTGTTTTGGTCTCGGCTGCCATTGGCTCGATAAGCACGCGGTCTGCCAGTGGTTTAATGTTAACTTTAGCCATATTACTTAGTTTTTAAATGGATTTATTAATGCTGCTTTTGACTAGGCAGAAATTATGCCATGGCATAAAAACTGACACATTGTAAAATCAAAAATGCCAGCTTGTCATTTGTGCTGGCATTTTTGGCTGTTTTATGTTCAAATTACAGTGAATCTGTTGGGTCGTTCGCAGGTGCTGGAATTTCCTCTGGCAGACTTTCCGGGACCGTTTCCGGTACCGTTGTTTCAATGTCATCGCCCTGCAACAATTTTGAATCGGCATCTCCAAACCTTCCCGGCAGCGCAATATTCGACGCCAAGATCAGAAGCACCAACAAAGCGCCCAGCGTCCAGGTACTTTTATCCAAAAAATCCCCTGTTTTTTTAACGCCGCCAACAATTTGGCTTCCCCCACCGCCAAAGGAAGAGGAAAGTCCGCCCCCCTTGGGGTTCTGTACCATGATGACCAAAACCAATAAGAAGCAGACCACGATGATAAGAATCAAGAATATGGTAAATGTATTCATTCGTACTTAGGTGTTTTCCTGTTGAATTTTTTCGACCGCTTTTATGCGGTCTGCAAAGAAACCACTTTTTTCCGGATATTTCAAACTTAAAATTTTGTAGGCCTGGATGGCTTTTTTATACTTTTTCTGCTCCAGGTATACCCTGGCCAGGGTCTCGGTCATCAACTCCTTTTTATCGAATTTGGCCGATTTGGAAATATCGATTTTCGGGGAATCTTCCCTGGGCACGATTTTCGGGTTTGAGGCGATGAACTTGTCGATAAGCGCGAACTTTTTGTTCTTTAAAATTTCTTCCTCCAAGGGGAAGTCCGTGGGTTCCAAATCACCTTTCCCATCGTTCCTGTCGATTCTTTTGACGGTTTTTAAAGAGGTCAGTTGCAACCATTCCCCAAAAGAATATTTTTCTTTTTTGGTAAAGTGCAAAGGCTCGCCCAATTCGAGTTCGGCATGCGCGGGCGTTTCCTTGCCCTCCGTTGGACTTTTGGAAGTAAACAGTCCCGGATCCAAAATGCTATCGGCATCCTGAATGTTCTGTGGTAAGGGTGCGTCTTCGGACCGGGGGATCAGGGCCGCTTTCTTTTTGGCTACTGGCCGGACCTCCTGGGAGGTGGTTTCCATCTCGGTCAAAGGGTGGGTCTTTCCCGAAATGGCGTCGGCTATGGCGTTCTGCAAAAATTCCTTTGAGGTAATGTAGTCGAAGAGGATATCCCTGTCGGTCGTATAGGCGGCAGATAGCTTTAGTGCATTGTTGTACTTGAAGCTGTTCTGGTTTTTGAGCCCTTTTAGATGAAGCGCCCTCGCGGCTTGGAAATAGGGGTATTCCATCAGTACTTCCTCCAACTGGTCGGTCTGCGCTGGGGAGATTACCTGATCGGGGTGTTGCAGCAAATATGTAAAATCCTGTACGTTCATCGTTTTATAACCTCTGGAAATGGGAGGCGGAAGCCCCGGATTCCCATGTCCTAAATCTTGATTCTCCGCTTTATGATGCGGTTTTTACATCGCCTTTAGCCTTACCAATCGGCAAGGGAAGCATTGAAAATATCCTGGGTAATGCGCTCAAAGATAATCTCATGGGCCTCGCTCTTCACCGCTTGCAATTGTTGGTTCGCCGGGTAATCGTAAAAGAAGGAAAACCGTTGGTCGAAATCAGCGTCCTCCTTGGTCTTGTTGTAGAACCGAACCTTCACGGCCACGGTGAGCCTGTTCTGGGCCGCGTTCTGTTGAGCCGTGGCGGTCATGGGCGATATACGGTATTCCACGATCTCGCCTTCATAGGTCAGGTCGCCACCGGAGTTGACCAAATCCAGACTCGACTGGTTCAGGATCCTGTCCTGCAATGCCAGGGTCAGGTCCCGGTCCATTCCCGGTTCAAAGGTCGAACCCGGACTTTGGGTGGCGTAGTTCTGGAAATAAGCCACTTGGAAGGTCTCCGCGGTACCCGCATTTCCGCCCGTGAAATTATAGACGCCACAGCCCATGGGAATCAAAAGGGCCATGGCCATTACAATAATAAAGGTTGTATACTTTTTCAATCTTAAATCGGGGTTTCGGGTTTCAAGTTTTGTCTCCTTGGAAATCGGAAACGGTTCGTTACAGGTCGTATTGTTTTATCTTTCTATATAAAGTTCGTTCAGAGATGCCCAGTTCGGCCGCTGCTGCCTTTCGTTTGCCCCGGTTCCGGTCCAGGGATTTTTTGATCAATTCCACTTCCTTTTCCTGTAAAGATAGCGTTTCCTCCTCTTCTATTTCCTCTGCAAAATGATATTTATCCTCCTGGGAAGGGGCGGGGCTGTAGGTCGATGGCTCCACCGTAGGTTCGGGCAGCTGCAGTACTTCCAGGGGCGTACCTTCCACTGACCGTTCCTCGTCTTCCCCGTTGTCGCCATAAATCTTGCGGATCAGTGTCTCATTTTCTTCCTGTACCTTGTCGGTGTCGTTGTTCTTCAACAGTTCCAAGGTCAGTTTTTTAAGATCGTTCAGATCGCCCTTCATATCGAACAGGACTTTGTACAGAATCTCCCTTTCATTGCTGAAATCGCCTTCTTTCTTTTCTTGACCGATGACCGCGGGAAGGTTGGAATTTCCGGCATTGGGCAAATAACTGTTCAGGGTGGACAGACTGACACTCCTTCCCTCCTCCAGCACCGATATCTGCTCTGCGACGTTTCGCAATTGTCGGATATTCCCGGGCCAACGATACTTGAGCAGCAGATGAACGGCATCGTGCTGCAAACGGATGGTGGGCATTTTGTACTTCTGTCCGAAATCGGAGGCGAATTTCCGGAACAGCAGGTGAATGTCCTCCTTTCGTTCGCGCAAGGGGGGGATATTGATCTCCACCGTGCTTAACCTATAGTAAAGGTCCTCACGGAACCTTTCCTTTTTAATGGCCTCGAACATGTTGATATTGGTCGCGGCAACAATGCGCACGTCCGTTTTTTGCGTTTGGGAAGAGCCCACTTTCAGGAATTCCCCGTTTTCAAGAACCCGTAACAGACGTACCTGTGTGGTGAGGGGGAGTTCCCCGACCTCATCCAAGAATATGGTTCCCCCATCGGCGACTTCAAAATAACCGCTTCGCGTTTGGGTGGCCCCGGTAAAGGCCCCTTTTTCGTGTCCGAAAAGCTCGCTGTCAATGGTGCCCTCCGGAATGGCCCCACAGTTTACCGCAATATATTTGGCATGTTTTCTATGGGAAAGCGAATGGATGATCTTGGGAATGGCTTCCTTTCCGACCCCACTTTCTCCCGTTACCAATACCGAAATATCGGTCGGGGCAACCTGAATGGCCTTTTCAATGGCACGGTTGAGCTTCACGTCGTTGCCGATGATCTCAAAACGTTGTTTTATCGATTGTATACCTTCCATTTACTTCTTTTTTCCGCTATGGCGGAAATTATTTCGTTAGTACGATTCCTTGGATTTTGAAACCCAAATTGTCAGTTAATTGTTTTCCGAATACCCCACTGCATCACCGATAAGGGTTGCAGAGGTACAGCTGTTCATCTTTACGTCTACAAAGTCACCTTGCTTATAATGCAATTTGGGAAACACCGCCACCGTGTTCTGGGAGTTGCGACCCATCCAGTGATCCGCCGATTTTTTCGAAGTCCCTTCGATCAATACCTCCTGGATTTTGCCCACATGCTGTTCGGTCTTGTAGAGGCAATGCTCCCGCTGTAAGGCGATGATTTCGGCCAATCTCCTCTTTTTTGTTCCTTGCGGCACATCGTCCTCCAATTTTCTTGCGGCCATTGTACCGGGCCGTTCGGAATAGGCAAACATAAAACCGTAATCGTATTTTACATATTCCATTAGGGACAAGGTGTCTTGGTGATCTTGCTCCGTCTCCGTGGGGAATCCGGTGATCATATCCTGTGAAATGGCACAGTCGGGGATGATCTTCAATATATTATCGATCAGTTCAAAATACTTTTCCCTGGTGTGCAAACGGTTCATGGCCTTCAATATCCTGTTGCTGCCACTTTGTACGGGCAGGTGGATATAGTTGCAGATATTGTTGTGCCTGGCCATGACATGGATCACATCCAAGGTCATGTCCTGCGGATTGGAGGTTGAAAACCGAATGCGCATTTTGGGCTGTGCCGTGGCGACGAGTTCCAACAATTTCGAAAAGTTCACCGCGCTGGCCCTTTGTATGTCGGAAGCTTTGTCAAAATCTTTTTTCAGGCCCCCGCCGTACCAAAGGTAGCTGTCCACATTCTGGCCAAGCAGGGTGACCTCCTTGAAACCTTTGTTCCAAAGACCATTTACCTCTTCGATGATCGATTGGGGCTCCCGACTGCGTTCCCGGCCGCGGGTAAAGGGTACTACGCAGAAAGTGCACATATTGTCGCAACCCCTTGTAATCGAAACAAAAGCGGTGACCCCATTTGAGTTCAGCCGCACCGGTGCCACATCGCCATAGGTTTCTTCCTTGGAAAGGATCACGTTGACGGCACTTCGGCCCTCGTCGACCTCCTGGACCAAATTGGGCAAATCCTTATAGGCATCCGGCCCAACGACCATGTCCACTATTTTTTCCTCCTCCAGCAGCTGGCTCTTTAATCGTTCCGCCATGCATCCCAGGACCCCGACCTTCATATGGGGCCTCGTTTGCTTTATGGCATTGAACTTTTCCAAACGCTTACGGATCGTGAGCTCGGCCTTTTCGCGGATTGAACAGGTATTTACCAACACGAGATCGGCATCCTCCAAAGTTCCAGTGGTATTGAAACCCGAACGGGCCAGGATGGAAGCCACAATCTCACTGTCGGAAAAATTCATTTGACAACCGTAACTCTCTATGTACAACTTCCTTTTATTCGTTGAAATTTCGTCAATGGATTGAACATCAACCAATTCTCCATTGTATTGATTGGGATTTTTATGGGTATAACCTTGGGTATGGGTTTTGTTGTCGGAAACGCCACCTTTACCCATATCACTGATATTCAATTCTTTGTTATTTTTCATATCTTCCATGTGGGCATAACTATTTTTTTACCCCCTTTCAACATTGTAGACTATACCCACAGAAGGGTATATCCTAAAAATGAGGGTACAAATATACTGGATTTTATGTCAAAATGTCAGGTTTTGGAACATAAAAAAACTCAGCTCTATTCTGTATTTTTTTATCCCATTACAGGGGAATTATCGAGACTAATAAAAGAGACCGTGTTTGGGACACTTTGACCAAAGATTATACAGTTAGAGAAAAGTATCCCTTAAATCGGCCGTCTTATGGAACTGCTAGATTTTGTTTATACCTTGCCTTTAAAGTTTGTAAAAGCAATAAAACAGGTGGGAACAATATTCCTACTTTAGAACACATCCTCAAAAAATCGACTATATCCCAATAGCGAGTTTTAAAAATATTTTGGTATTCAAAAATAAACCCTATATTTGCATAGGAAACTATTACCTATACAATGAATAATAAAAAAGACTTATATCAAAATGTTGCTGTAGAATTACTAACAACTCAAAGTTGGTACATGCATCAATTGAAAACAGTCTTGAAACCATATGACATCTCTCCCGCTCAATACAATATCTTAAGGATTTTAAATGGTGCTAAGAATAGACCAGTATCAGCTTCATATCTAAAAGACCGAGTAATCGATAAAGGTAGTAACATTACTCGGTTAATTGATAAAATGGAGATCAAAAAATGGGTTACACGTAGTCTGTGTGAAACAAATCGCAGACAGATGGATATAGATATTACTGAAGAAGGAATTAATGTACTATTAGAAGTAACTAAAGAAATTAACGAACTTATTAAAATCCTCTACTCTATTACTGAAGATGAAGCAAAAGTTGTTTCAAAAATTTTAATCAAAATTAGGAGTTAAAAAAATTTAACTGAATATTTTCCTATACAAATATTACCTATACAATTATAAACTTAAAAATTAGTATTATGAACACAAACAACAGATTTACAGAGTTTTTAACAAAAGAGAACGCAGTACTAACTCTAATAGACCATCAAACAGGCTTACTAGCAAGTGTTAGAGATATCGACCCTCTCCTACTACAAAATAATTTAAAAGCATTGGCAACTATGGCTAAAGTGGCAGGAATTCCAGTAATCATAACTACAAGTATGGCCGATGGACCAAATGGTCCTTTTTGGCAAGAGATATTAAACGTCGTTCCTGATGCAACAATTGTCGACAGACCTGGAGAAATAAACGCTTGGGATAATCCTGATTTTAAAGCAGCAATAGACAAAACTGGAAGAAAGAAAGTTATTATGGCTGGAATTGTAACTGACGTATGCTTGTTGTTTCCTGCCATTTCAGCTGTTCGTGATGGTTACGACCCATATGCAGTTGTTGACGCTTCTGGAACTTGGAACAAAATGGTACAGGAAGCTGCAATGCATCGCTTATCCCAAGCTGGAGCGAAAGTAGCAACTTGGGCTTCTGTAAATGCAGAATTGATGCGTGATTGGAGAGATGAAAAATCAATGGAATTAGGTGGTGTTTTAGGACAGTTCACTTCTTATGGTTGGATTTACGAAAGTTATCTATCTTCTGTAAAGCAGAGAAAATAAGCGAAGACATTTTCTGAAATTAGGCCCAACTTGGAGTTCCTAATGGAACTCCAAGTTGGGCCTTTGGAAACATATTTAATTCAAATAAAACATATAAAATGAAATTTCATATTAAATCAAAAAAAGAGCAACAAAGTGTTTCGCTTTTTGGAGGTAGCCTCCACGAAAATAAACCTCTATCTGGAGAACCTTTATACTCAAATCTTATTTATTGGGCAAATGTCGAAGCCATAGAAGAAGGAGCTTTTCCAATGCATCCACACGAAGGCATAGAAATACTTACTTTCATTTTCGAAGGTGGTCTGGAACATTACGATACAGCTACAAACAAATGGACACCTTTACCAGCTGATGGCGTGCAGCATATTCAAGCAGGAAGTGGATTGCAACATTCGGAAAAATATTGGAAAGGTTCTAGAGCTTTTCAAATTTGGTTTGACCCAGATTTCAGTAAAGCACTGCGCAAAGAACCATACTATAAAGATTATCAAGCTGATGCTTTTAAATGGGCAAATGAAAATGGTTATGAGGTAAAATCATATGCAGGAGAAGATGCTCCAATACAAACAGATGCTCCCGGTATTTCTGCAAAACGGTATAAACTACCAAAAGGAAATCATACTATCGATTTGGGTAAGAATAGCTTCCATTCATTTTATTTAATGGATGGCAATCTTGAAATTGAAGGCAATGAAATGTCAAAAGATAGTTTTACAAAAACAAGTGACATAGGCAGAATAAACTTAAATGCGACAGAAGATAGCGAACTGTTTATTTTAAAATCCCCTACTACAGTCAATTATAAAAAAATAACTGATAGATAAAATGATTGAACAAAAAGAACCTAAAAAATGGAAGATGGCAATCATAGTTTGGATTGCCATTGTTCCCCTAATTTTTTCCATAATGCCATTTTTCAAACCGAGATTGATCGCATTGGGATTAAGCACAATTTTGGTAGAGCTATTCCTAACTGCAGTTTTAGTATTGCTTATGATCTATGTTGCGCTGCCTATTTTGACGAGACTATTTAGAAAATGGTTGAATAAATAAAAAGACCTAACACCCTTTTTTATGAATCCGCTCAACAATTTCTACAGGGTTCCATAAAACGAAGGTTTTTTAGGACATAGGTTTTCAGGTATAAAAAACAACAGACTATTTCTGTCGCGCTTTTAATCGTTTGTTAATGCGGGGGTGTGGTCCAAGCGGTAACACCGCAATTAAAATGTTTTCAAAATCTGATATACTTCTATTGTTTGGAAGGGTAATCAAATATTATTCTTATTATTACATTTAATGACCATCCAATCCTTGACGATCCATTAAACCACCAATATGAGGCACACATTTGTTTTAAAGTTATCTGTTTTTTTTCTTCTTATTCTCGGGTTTAAGGTACAATCCCAAAAGTTTGACAATTGGCAAGATTATGGTCGAAATGGAATATTGTTCAAGTCAATTTATAACGGGCATTTCGAGAATATTGATAATGACCTATACTTTAAAATGCTCTTTTTAAGCTATGTCGATCGAATGTCCACCACATGTAAGGAGTACTTGCCAAAGAACAGGATTGTCAAGGAATTTGAAATGACGGTTTATGAATCTTCCTATAGTGGTTCCATTGTTACGGGCAATAAATCTTTACCGGTTATGGATACCTATTATAACAAGGAGGAAAAGAAAAAGATGGTCAGGGTGTACAGAGACCCAAGATTTGAAGAAAAGACGGAAGAATATGCAAGTGTGGACCTCGCTCAGGAATTGGTCAAAATTGCAATTAGTGATTATGAAAGGGTGGGGAATTACGCCGTTGCGGAATTGGCTTTTTTTAAGTTATTGGGATGCGCAGGTGAGAATAGGGTTCGATTTGGAGAAAACCTCTTACGATTTGCCAACAACCAAAAACCATATGCCCAAGAAGCCAGAGCAAAGCCCAAAGTAAAAAATAATGTCGTTGTGAATCCATTGGAGGAAAACGAAATCAAAGTTCCATTTGCGATAGTTGAACAACCTCCTATTTTTCCTGGTTGTGAAAATCTGTCCAAAAGTGAGACGAAGGGCTGTTTCAGCAAGAAGATAGGACAACATGTAAAAGAGAATTATTATTATCCGCAAGAATTAAGGGATAAAGGCATTTCGGGGCGTGTAATGGTTGGTTTCGTGATTTCCAAAGATGGAACCGTAAAGAACATCAAGGCCAGAGGCCCCAATGATCAATTGGAAGAAATTGGCAGAAAGATAATGGAAGGTTTGCCAAAAATGAAACCAGCCAGTCAAAGAGGCAAAACGGTCAATGTGGATTATATGGTTCCGTTGACTTTTAGGTAGCAATTTTGGTCATTCATTTGAAATGAAAAGAAATATTTTCGAACCTTCCGGTAGAAAACAAAAAGGCCCGTATTTGATCTTGCCCGGGCCAATTTAATGGGGCCAGCGTAAAAGTTTTGGGCCCCTTGGCGCAACTTTTGCCCCTTTTGGACATCTATTCCAAAACAACCCAGTAAATAATTGTAGTTATGAAAAAGAACAAGTTATTGCTGCTTTTTGTGGCAACTGCTGGCCTGATGTCCTGCGAAAACACCGATGACGGCAGGTATGCCGAATACCAGGTCGCAAAGCCGATCAAGGTGAACAAGGTTGAGTTTTTGGCCAATACGGTGGCCGTTACCGAACCGGTGCCGGTGGAGTCTGCGGGAAAGATCTATGCGTACAAGGATTATATCTTTGTAAATGAATTGAACAAGGGGGTGCATGTGGTCGACAATAGTGATCCCAATACTCCAAAAATAAAATTGTTCATCAAGATCGATGGCAATGTGGACATCTCGATCAAAGAAGATCGTCTGTACGCCGATAGTTATTCGGACCTGGTGGTATTCGATATTTCGGATATCAACAGTATCAAGTTGGTCAACCGCCTTCCCAATGTAATCGGCGGTGGCTGGTGGGGCGGAGGTATTTGGCTCGAAGATGTGGAATGGCCCCAGGCCGATTTTTACGACTATGACGGTATTGATTACGACGAGGACGTCGTGGTGGGCTGGGAAGTGGTTACCGAAAGAAGGCTGATATCGGAATATGAAAACCGATTTGGGAATTTTGCGGAGGGCGATGTAGCTTTCAACACCAATGCTGCCGGCCCTACCGCACCTACCACGGGCCAAGGAGGTTCTTTGGCGAGGTTCAAGATCGTCGACGACTACCTCTATGCGGTGGATAGCCATAACATCAACATCTTCGATATTACCGATTTGGAAAAACCGGAGAAAAAAGATGCCGTATATGCCGGGTTTGACATCGAGACCATTTTCAATCAGGGCCAATATCTGTTCTTGGGCAGTATGCGCGGTATGTATATTTATGATATCACCGCTCCGGCCGCACCCTCTCTTGTATCGGAGTTTGAGCATGGGACCGCTTGCGACCCGGTCGTGGTCGATGGCGATTACGCCTATGTAACGCTGCGCGGTGGCAATATGTGCGGGGCAACTGAAAGTGGCCTGTTCATCGTTGATATTTCGGAGATCACCAAACCCGTGCTTACCAAACAGTATCCCATGGACGAACCCTACGGCCTGGGCATCAAGGATGAAAAGCTGTTTGTCTGCGATGGGTCGTCCGGACTCAAGGTGTACGACAAGACCGATGTGCTCGATCTGAAGCAGCTCAACCATTTTGAAGACATCAATACCTTCGATGTCATTCCGCTACAGAACTCCCTGTTAATGGTGGGCAACAAAGTACTTAACCAGTACGAATATCTCAATGACGATATCCGCTTGTTGAGCACTTTGGAATTGAATTAAGGATTCCATGAGGTCATGAAGACAGCGTTGATCCGAATTCTCGGTTGTATGGGTACCATCGGTCTTATGTACTGTAGTGCTGAAGAAGTGCCGACCCGGGAGGAATGCGTCATCCAATCCCAGAACCAAAATTGGACCACAGAGGATTTCAAGGGAAACTTTACGATCCAATTTCCAATACGCTATGAGGGAAGTGGAATGATAGGTTTTGAGGGAAATACTTTCAACAAGAAAAGGACTGATGGAAAAGTTGAGCTAGGCTATGGCTTTTGCACCGGAACTTTTTGCGCTGATTTTGGAAGTGCACTGGATGTCCCCGCTCCTACCGAGGTGATGGCGAAGGACAAAGGTGGGAATGACGTTTTGTTGACCTCCAAAATGGTTTTTTGTTCGGGTGATGGTGTCATGGGCCATTTTTATTTCAACCGGAAGGTCAACTCCACGGGTAAGTATTATATAAGGCAAGGGACCGACTTTCTTGAAGGCATGACCGTTTTTTTTGAGGCAGGCGAATATCCGGAAGTGGAAAATATCATTCGGACAATTGCAGCCAAATAGGGCGGTATTCAAGAAGGTGTTGGAAAGTTCACACCCCTGGGTACTGGTCCTTTTTAAAAGCATAGTTGGAAAAAAAACGCCCCTTCCAAAGGGGGCGTTTTTTTATACCTATATATAGGGGATCGTTCCAAATTAAAAAATTCGACTACTTTTGTCCAATCAAAAAAAGCTACATGGCCAAGAATTTAGTAATTGTAGAGTCGCCCGCAAAAGCGAAGACCATTGAAAAATTTTTAGGAAAGGATTTTAAGGTGGAATCCAGTTTTGGGCATATTGCCGACCTACCGTCCAAAGAGTTAGGGGTAGATGTGGAGAACAATTTTGTGCCCAAGTATATCGTGGACGATGACAAGAAGGCCTTGGTAAAAAAATTAAGGGACCTGGCCAAAAAAGCAGAGACCATTTGGCTGGCGAGTGATGAAGATCGCGAGGGGGAGGCCATCTCCTGGCACCTTGCGGAGACCTTGGGCCTTGACCGGGCGAAGACAAAACGGATCGTGTTCAACTCCATCACAAAATCGGCCATTCAAAAGGCCATTGAGAATCCCAGGGAAATCAATTATAATCTTGTAAACGCCCAGCAAGCCCGTAGGGTTTTGGATCGTTTGGTGGGCTATCAGCTTTCCCCGGTCCTCTGGAAAAAAATAAAGCCGGGACTTTCAGCCGGAAGGGTGCAATCGGTAGCGGTGCGCTTGATCGTGGAGCGGGAACGGGAAATTGAGGCTTTTGCACCGGAGGCGTCCTTTAAGATCACTGCCGAATTCAAGACGGCCGAAGGGAATGTCTTCAGTGCGAAAATGAACAAGAGCTTTTCCTCCAAGGCGGAGGCGGAGGCATTTTTGAAACAAAATATTGGGGCAGATTTCAAAGTGGGCGATCTGGACAGGAAGCCTGCCAAAAAATCCCCGTCGGCACCGTTCACCACCTCGACTTTACAACAAGAGGCTTCTAGAAAATTGTACTTTTCGGTCGGCAGGACCATGCAGGTCGCCCAACGCTTGTACGAAGCAGGACTCATCACCTATATGAGGACCGACAGCGTTAACCTTTCGGGAGAGGCGATTGCCGCGGCCAAGGAGGCCATCATTGCGAACTACGGCACGGAATACAGCTCGATAAGAAATTTTAAGGGCAAGTCCAAAGGCGCCCAGGAAGCGCATGAGGCCATTCGACCGACCAACATATTGAATCAGTCGCCTTCCCTGGAGCGCGATCAATCCAAATTGTACGAACTGATCTGGAAAAGGGCCATCGCCTCCCAAATGTCGGACGCACAATTGGAGCGCACGAACGTAAAGATTTCGGCCAATACCCATGGGGAGGCCTTTTCGGCCAATGGGGAGGTCATCAAATTTGACGGTTTTCTTAAAGTGTACATGGAAGGCCTGGACGACGAGGATGCCGCTGAAGAGCAGGAGGGCATGCTGCCGGCCATGAAAGAGGGCGATACCCTGATCAACAATTACGTTAACGCCACCGAGCGCTTCTCCAGATCCCCGTACCGGTTTACGGAAGCTTCCCTGGTAAAGAAATTGGAAGAGTTGGGCATTGGAAGGCCCTCTACCTATGCCCCCACCATTTCCACCATTCAGAACCGGGGCTATTCCGAAAAGGGAACCGTGGAGGGATCGGAAAGAAAATACGTGCAGTTGATCTTGCAGGCCGATGCGATCCAGGAAAAAAACCTGACCGAAATGGTGGGTTCGGATAAGGGCAAGTTGGTGCCCACCGATATCGGGATGATCGTGAACGATTTTTTGGTCAGTAACTTTGCCAACATTTTGGACTATAATTTCACCGCCAAGGTTGAAGAGGACTTTGATGAAATTGCCGAAGGATCGGAAGATTGGCAGAAGGTGATGAAGGATTTTTATGAAGATTTCCGCCCCAATGTGCTCCATGTCGAGGAAAATGCGGATCGCGCCAGCGGGGAACGGGTATTGGGCCAAGACCCCAAGACCGGTCGACAGGTGTCGGTTCGTTTGGGACGCTTTGGGCCCATGGTGCAGATCGGCACGGTGGAAGAGGAGGACAAGCCGTTGTTCGCCAGCTTGCTGCCGGAACAGTCGCTGAACACCATTACCTATGAAGAGGCCATGGAACTGTTCAGCCTTCCCAGGAAATTGGGGGTTTACAAAGGAGAGGAAGTGGAGGCCAATGTGGGTCGGTTTGGGCCCTATGTGCGCTTCGGCAAAAAGTTTGTGTCGCTCGATAAGGGCGAAAGTGCCTTTGATGTCGATATGGACCGGGCCATAGAACTGATCGCTGAAAAGGAAAAGGCCGACGCCCCCATTGCCAACTACGAGGGAAAGGACGTTACCAAGGGCAAAGGCCGATTTGGACCTTTCATCAAATGGGACGGGATGTTCATCAACGTCAATAAAAAATATGATTTCGACAACTTGTCGGAAGCGGATATCACCACCTTGATCGAGGATAAGAAGCAAAAGGAAATAGATAAGCTCATACAGGATTGGCCAGAGGAAGGGATCCGAATCGAGAAGGCAAGGTGGGGCCGGCACAATATTCTGAAGGGAAAGATCAAGGTGGAGTTGGCCAAGACGGTCGATGCCACAAAGATCTCTTTGGAGGAAGCCAAGGCCCTTATCGAAAAGAAGGCCCCGAAGCGAAAAACAAAGGCGAAACCAAAGCCCAAAACCAAAAAATAACCCGCAACCCTCAACCGTTCACAAATGGCATTCGATTTTTTGGTCCCTGTTGAAGATAAGGTGCTGGCACATTGCGAACTGTTGCCGCCCCAGTCCATTGGGAAGAACATCTATATGCACACTTCGCGGAAAGGCCTGCCGGTCCTTGCCAACGCTTCGGTGGCCCTGATCGGGGTAAGGGAATCCAGGAACGCTTTTGAGAAAAAACCGGAAAAGCTGGATGTGGCGGCCATTCGATTGCAACTCTACCGATTGATGGTGGGCAACTGGAACACCAATATCATCGATATGGGCGATATAGAAGAAGGGGAAACCGTTGAGGACACCTACTTTGTGGTCAAGGAAATTGTTGCCGGATTGCTGGAGGAAAAGGTGATTCCCATCATCATCGGGGCCACCCAGGATATTACATATCCGGTGTACAGGGCCTTCGATGGAATAGTCGATATGATCAATATCGTGGCGGTCGACAGTCGTTTTGATTTCGGAATGGACGATGAATTGATTTCATCACACTCCTATATGAGCAAGATCATCACGGACAAGCCGAACAACCTCTTTAATTTTTCCAATTTGGGGTATCAAAGCTACTTCAACGCCCAAGAGGAGATCGACCTTATGGAGCGCCTTTTTTTTGATGCGTACCGCTTGGGGGAGGTGGCCCATGATATTTCACTGTCCGAGCCCGTACTTCGGAATGCCGATATGGTGAGTCTCGATGCACGCGCGATAAAGGCGAGCGAAGTGGGGCTCCCCAATAGTTTCTCGCCCAACGGGTTCGACGGAAGGGAAATATGCGCCATTGCCCGATATGCCGGAATCAGTGAAAAGGTCACTGCCTTTGGGATCTATGAAATGGAGAACACCGTACAGTCGAGCCAGCTCATGGCCCAGATCATCTGGTACTTCATGGAGGGCTTGAACTACAGGGTTTCCGAGCGGCCAAGCTCCGACAGCTCCGATTTTACCAAGTATACCGTGCCCGCCGATAGCGAGCAATTGACCTTCTTCAAGAGCCACCTTACCGGACGGTGGTGGGTGGAGGTACCATCAATTTTGACTTCGCATACTAAATCAAATCCACCAGCGTTATTACCATGCACCGAAAAGGACTACTTGGACGCATGTGACCAGAACATTCCCGAAAGGTGGTTTAAAGCCTATAAGAAAGGTTTTAACTAATCATTTTTTTTTTGAAGGATAATTGCTTTTGATACAATAATTTGCTCAAAATGTAGTTTTAGAGTGTAGAATAAAATAATTGTGTTTGCAGTTAATAACCAGAATCGAAATTTAACCTAAAGTATGAGAAAGCTATTGTTATCATCTATAGCGTTTGTTTTTTTGCTCACAAGTTGTGGGTCCAAAACAAAGGGAGAACTAGTCGGAGCCCAGGGAAAAAAATGGTATCCGGAAAAACCATATGGAATGGAACTGATCCCTCGGGGATCTTTCATCATGGGGAAGGCCGAGGAAGATCAGGCCAAGGTACTCAACGCCCCTACAAAAACAGTTACGGTTCGATCGTTTTACATGGACGACACGGAAATTACGAATAGCGAATACCGCCAGTTTGTGGAATGGGTCAAGGATTCGATCACACGGACCAGGTTGGCCATGCTCGCCGATGAGTTGGGCCTGACCCCCGAAGATGGGGGCATCGGGGAATACGCTTTCAAAGATGCCGATACGACCAAGGCCACGGCCTACCAAAAGTACATGTTGGACAATTACGCCGGCATGGGCGAAACTGGTTTTGAGGGCAGGGCATTGAACATGGATGAAGATGTTATTTGGGATACTTCGGAATATCCGGACGAGTACTATACCGAAGTGATGGATTCCTTGTACATACCGGAAGAAGAATCGTACAACGGCCAGCGAACCATCGATGTCACCAAATTGAAATACAAGTACAGCTGGATGGACATTGAAGCGGCGGCCCGTTCCAAAAGCGGTCGCAGAAAGGATTTCATACGCCAGGAGGAACTGGAGATCTATCCCGATACCACGGTATGGATCCGCGATTTTCAATACTCCTACAACGAGCCCATGCACAACGATTACTTTTGGCACGATGCCTACAGTGATTACCCTGTAGTGGGTGTCAACTGGAAACAGGCACAGGCTTTCTGCAATTGGAGGACCAAGTTCAAGAACGACGATCAGAAAGAGCGCGGGAAGCAGTTCGTGAACAAGTTCAGGCTGCCGACCGAGGCGGAATGGGAATATGCCGCAAGGGGAGGTATCGAAGGAGGTACCTATCCATGGGGTGGTCCGTACGTGATCAGTGATACAGGATGCTTTATGGCAAACTTTAAGCCCCAACGTGGCGATTATGCGGCCGATGCCGCGCTGTACACCGTAGAGGCCAAGTCGTATGAGCCGAACGATTTCAACCTGTACAATATGGCGGGCAATGTGTCGGAATGGACCAATTCCAGCTACGATCCAAGCTCTTACGATTATGTTTCCACCATGAACCCCAATGGCGGGGATGGCAGCAATATGCGAAAGGTGATTCGGGGAGGTTCTTGGAAAGATGTGGCCTACTTCCTGCAAGTGAGTACCAGGGACTATGAGTACGCGGATTCGGCGCGTAGCTATGTAGGTTTCCGTACCGTTCAGGATTATATGGGCGAGGAGGATTCCACCAAGGGAAATAACGGACTATAGAAAGTGAACGGAAGACAATAAAAAAATATGCTCTTTAGGTATTTCGTTTACAGGACATTATACCTAATTTTATAGCGGATATAAAGGACAGATTACACTCAAATACAATTCCGATGGTTTTCGGGGCAAATACAAACACCAGTTTCAAACAATAAACCAAATACTTATTATTAACATTAAACCTTAAATTAAATCTTAAATTATGGCACAGTCAAAATCAACAAAGAAATTATTCAACATGGCCTATGGTCTTGGGGCATCGGTAGTAATTATCGGTGCGTTGTTCAAAATCCTTCACTGGGAGTTCGGACCCCTTAATGGTGGTTTGCTTCTGGCGATAGGTCTTATTACCGAGGCACTCATTTTTGCCATTAGTGCATTTGAACCAGTAGATGACGAATACGATTGGTCATTGGTATATCCCGAATTGGCCGGTGGGGCTTCCAGCGGAAAAAGCAACGAGCTTGCCGAGATCAGGGATGCCGAAACCTCTTTGTCCAAAAAATTGGACGACTTATTGCAAGAGGCCGGTGTTGACGCCAATCTTATGGAAAGTTTGGGAGACAGTATCAGAAACTTCGAAGGTGCGGCCAAGGGTATTGCCCCTTCAGTTGATGCTATGGAGTCTACCAAAAAATATTCTGATGAAATGGTTCAGGCGGCCGCTCAGATGGAATCTTTGAACAGCCTGTACAAAGTACAATTGGAAAGCGCCAGCAAACAAGCTTCCGTTAATGAAGAAGTGGTACAGAACGCCAGTGCCCTTAAAGATCAAATGGAATCTTTGGCCACCAATCTTTCCTCTTTGAACGGAGTATATGGAGGTATGCTTTCTGCCATGACCAGAAACTAATTGGGATTAGTTAACCAAACCCAAATCAAATTAATAATTAATAACTAATTAGAAAACATGGCATCAGGAAAAGAAACACCACGTCAGAAGATGATCAACCTCATGTATTTGATCTTCATCGCGATGTTGGCACTAAATATGAGCAAGGAAGTACTTGCCGCTTTCGGGATAATGAACGAAAAGCTCGAAACTTCCAACGCCAAGACCACAGAAAGTAACCTAGCTTTCTTGAGTGGTCTCGAGACCAAAGCATCGGAGAACGCCGAGAAATTCGGCCCTCTGTACAAAGATGCTCAGAAAATCAAGCAGTTGTCACAGGAATATTATGATTATTTGGAAGGCCTGAAATCAGAAATGATGGAAGGTGTCGAAGATCCAAAGGATTATGCAAGAATGGACAACTCCGATTTCTTGGATCAAAAACTTTTTCAAGGTGAGGACCTTTCCGAAGGCGGGAAGGAATTCATGAAAAGGATCATTGATTACCGTACGCAGGTCGCTGCGATCGTACCTGAAGCTTTAAAGGGATCGGTGACCTCGAGGTTCCAGACCGGTGAATCCGATGGCAAAGTGGAAAAGAAAGACGGTACAAGACAGGATTGGATCAACTATCACTACGAGGGTTTTCCCCTGGTAGCCTCCCTGGCCAAGGTGACATCGCTTCAAGCGGATGTTAAGGCCACAGAGGAAGATGCCTTGAAATCGATGTTGCAGGGCCAGTTGAGCAGCGAGGTCTCCATGACGAATTACACCACGCTTTTGGAGCAGGAGAAATCTGCTTTCTATTCGGGCGAAAGGTTCTCGGGAGCCATAGTATTGGGCCGTAAGGATGCCACTACCAAGCCGAACGAGGTCAACTTGACCCTGGATGGAAGAAAATTGAGCGAGGGCAAGGATTATGAGATCAAGGACGGTCAGGTAAAACTATTGGTGAGCGCAGGTGCCCCCGGAGATCACAAGATTGCCGGTAACCTGGTGTTCATGCAGGATGGTGAGCGTACTGAAGTTCCCGTATCCTCTACCTTTGCAACGATATCCAAGCCCAACGCGGCCTTGATAGCTGCGGATAAGATGAACGTGGTGTACCGAGGGGTTTCCAACCCAATGTCGATCTCCATACCCGGTATCCCCAACAACAAGGTCAGTGCATCCGCACCGGGCCTTAAAAGAAGGGAAGGCAGTAAGTACATTATGAACCCGGGCAAGGGAAGGACGGTTACCATTACCGCTTCCGGAAAATTGCCTGACGGCCAAACGGTGTCCTCCAAATCCGAATTCAGGATCAAGGATATACCAAGACCCTCCGGTTCGATCCGAGGTGAGGCGGGTAGTGTTAAAATGCCAAGGAAAAACTTGGAAATGTCAACCGTTGGAGCCCTATTGGAAGACTTTGATTTTGATTTGAACCTCGCTGTAAGCGGATTCAAGTTCAAAGTTCCAGGTCAACCCACGGTAAGCGTCAACGGTCAAAGATTGGATGCCAGGGCCAAGTCGGCCTTGAAAAGGGCCAAAAGAGGCGATGCCGTCCAGATTTTCGACATCAATGCCTTCATCACCAATAACAAAAGCTACAAGTTGAAGAAAGTATCTCCGGTTGTTGTGGAGATTACAAACTAGTACTAATTGATATCCGGGCAGCCTCAGGGTCGCCCGGTAATTTTAAATTGAAACAAACATGAATTGGAAGAATGTTTTATTAATCGGAGCGGTATCTTTATTGCCCGCCTCCATGATGGCCCAGGCGAACATCTTGAACGCCAAGAAGCCACAGGAGATCGGAGTAAAGACAGAGGCCCAAAAGGCACTGGACAACGATGCTCCCCTTGAATACGGGTATGTGGACGATAGGGACATCCTTTGGTCCAAGACCGTATGGGAGGTCATTGACCTTGACGAGCGTGTCAACTTTCCCATGTACTACCCTACCGACACCATCGATATCGGTGCCGATAGACGATCGTTGTACGATGTCTTGATCAAAAATATCAAAAACGGTAAGTTGGAAGATGTTTATGTGGATTCCTATTTTACCGAAAAAAGGGTATTCAGCGACCTGGCAGCTACACTTAAGAAAACAGATACCACGGACTACGGGTACGAGCAGATCAATGCCGGGGAACAGATTTCCGCCGAATACATCAACGAACGGGAACTTTCCGCTGCCGACATCGAGGAGTACCGTATCAAAGGAATGTGGTATTTCGATAAGCGCCAGGGCGAATTGAAGTATCGCTTGTTGGGTATCGCCCCTGTGGCTCCGGACGTTAACTTTATCGACGACGAATCCATGGATCCGGCCGATTCCAAAGTAGAATTGTTCTGGGTTTGGTATCCGTCCGCAAGACAGATACTGCACGACGCCAAGGTTTTCAACCAACGCAATTCGGCGCAGCCCATTTCGTTCGATATGCTCCTTAATGCCAGAAGGTTCAACGGTGTCATCTATAGGGAGGACAACGTTCATGGCGACCGTGAGGTAAGGGACTATATTGCGGACAACGCCCTTTTTCAATTGCTGGAGGCCAAACGAATCAAAGAGGTCATCCGCGATAGGGAACAGGATATGTGGGCCTATTGATCCAAAAACATCCGAGTTATTCCAATTCTATAGTATAGAAACGCCCCGACAGCAATGTCGGGGCGTTTTGCGTCCGTATGGAAGGCATCGACCTCCGACGAAACCGTCCGTGCCGAGTTCGACCCATCATCCCCACGAAACGATAATGGCGGCCAATTTTCTACCTTTGCGCCATGATGGATTATTTGATCGTGGGCCTCGGATTGGCGGGCGTCTCCTTTTGTGAGACGCTGGAGCGGCACGGTAAGACCTTTACCGCCTTCAATGATGGCTCGCAAATCTCTTCCGAGGTGGCCGGGGGAATGTACAACCCCGTTATTCTAAAACGCTTTACCTTGGCCTGGCGTGCCCGGGAACAGCTTACTTTGGCCCTTCCGTTTTATTCCGGGCTTGAAAAAAAGTTGGGGGCAAAACTGAACCATCCGCTCGCCGTTTTCCGACGGTTCGCCTCTGTCGAGGAACAGAACCGCTGGTTCGAGGCAGCCGACAAAGACGGTCTGCGACAATTTTTGTCCACCGAGATCCATCGTAACGAAAATCCGTGCCTGGCGGCTCCCTACGGCTATGGAGAGGTAGGGCACACGGGCAGGGTGGACACTAAAGGATTGCTTTCCCGGTACAAGGCCTATCTCGCGGAGCGGGAAATGCTGTTTGCGGAAACCTTCGATTACGGTGCCCTGCGTATTTCCGGACATCATGTGGAGTACAAGTCTATAAGAGCAAAGCATCTGGTCTTTGCCGAAGGATTTGGTCTGAAGCAAAACCCCTACTTCAACTATTTGCCCCTGAACGGGACCAAAGGGGAGTATTTGGTAATCCGGGCACCGGGGCTAAATGAAAGGAGGGCCATCAAGGCATCCATCTTCATTATTCCAACGGAAGGGGACGAGTACCTTGTCGGGGCGAACTACAAGTGGAAGGACCAAACCAACCGACCGACCGAAGCATCCAAAACGGAACTGTTGGAAAAGCTCGATAGCTTTTTGGAATGTGATTATCAAGTAGTGGGACAACTGGCCGGGATACGCCCTACCGTAACGGACAGGAGGCCCCTGGTCGGCCGGCACCCGACCCATTCAAATCTGTATGTGCTGAATGGATTTGGGTCACGGGGCGTCATGATCGCCCCCATGGCCGCACAACAACTGTACGGGCTTGTCGAAAAGGGGGAATCGGTTTTTTCGGAAATGGATTGTTCCAGGTTTACGAAGAAGCACTTTTTAAATTGACCTTTTCCGCAAGCGGGTCGTAACCGATAAAAAAGTTGATCCAGATATTTCGCGACAACCGAATGATCACGGGCATGAAACCTACCATGGTGGCCACGATCGCGATAAAGGTATAGATGAGCGAAGCCCCGATAATCAACCTTGCAATGACGAAGGCGGCGACCGCGAAGGCGATACCGACACCATAACTCACGTACATTGCCCCATAGAAGAAAGAGGGTTCTATCTTATATTTGGTATCACAGTATGAACAACGCTCGTGCATTTTGAAAAGATGGCCGGGTTTGTAAGGATTTTTGGACACATACATGCTTTCCCGATGGCATTTGGGGCAACTTCCTGTTAAAATGCTGTAGAGTTTGTTTCCTTTTTTTAACATTTGCAAAATCTTTGTGCAAAGGTACTAATTATGAGTGTTTTTGTCCGCGATAGAAGTGACATTAACAAGTTTTGGCTTAGGGGTTTTTGGTTTCAGGTTGCCCGACCGGGGACTGGAAGCGATTGAAGCGACAAATACCATAGCAATGCTGAATATCCATAATCTTTCCGTCTCCTTTGGAGGTGAGTTTTTGTTCGAGGAAATATCGTTCCGTCTGAACGGGGGAGATCGTGTGGGACTTATCGGAAAGAACGGGGCGGGGAAATCCACTTTGCTGAAACTGCTTTCCAAAGACATGTCCTTTGATACCGGGACCATAGCTGTTGAAAAGGATGTCAAAATTGGATTCCTTCGACAGGATATCGATTTCGAGCAGGGAAGAACCGTATTGGAGGAATCCTACCAGGCATTTGCCGAAATAAAGGAACTGGAACGGAAGTTGGACCACATCAACCAACAGCTGGCCGAACGGACCGACTACGAGAGCGAAGGCTATCACCAACTTATGGTGGATGTCAACGATGTTTCCCACCACTATGAAATTCTGGGGGGGTACAACTACCAGGGCGATACCGAAAAGATCCTGTTGGGACTCGGTTTCAAACGGGAAGATTTCGACAAAAAGACCGATACCTTCTCCGGAGGATGGCGTATGCGGATCGAATTGGCCAAATTACTACTGCAAAACAACGATGTGCTGCTGCTCGATGAGCCCACCAATCACCTCGATATAGAATCCATCATTTGGTTGGAACAATTTCTGAAAAACTATCCCGGAGCAGTGATGATCGTTTCCCACGATAAAATGTTCTTGGACAATGTGACCAACAGGACCATAGAGATCTCCCTGGGAAGGATCTATGACTACAACAAGCCCTATTCCAAGTTTTTGAAACTCCGCGCGGAGATCAAGGAGCAACAGTTGAACGCACAAAAAAATCAGGAAAAGGAAATTCAGCAGGCGGAGCGCCTGATTGAAAAATTTAGGGCGAAAAGTACGAAGGCCTCCATGGCGCAATCACTGATCAAGAAATTGGACAGGATGGAACGCATCGAAGTCGATGAAGATGACAATGCCGTTATGAACCTGCGTTTTCCGGTGTCGATCACACCGGGGAAAGTGGTCGCGGAAATCGAAAACCTTTCAAAAAGCTATGGCGACAACCATGTCCTCAACCAAATCGATCTGTTGCTGGAACGCGATAGTAAAACCGCTTTTGTTGGACAAAATGGGCAGGGAAAATCGACCCTTGCCAAGATCATGGTGGGCGAACTGGCGCACGAGGGCCAGGTAAAACTGGGACATAATGTGCAGATCGGGTATTTCGCGCAGAACCAGGCAGAATACCTGGATGGCAACAAGACCGTGCTGGATACGATGATCGATGCCGCCAATGAAAAGAACCGGAGCAAGGTAAGGGACATCCTGGGATCGTTTTTGTTCCGGGGGGACGAGGTCGAAAAATACGTAAAGGTCCTATCCGGAGGGGAACGGAACAGATTGGCCTTGGCCAAGATGTTGCTTCAACCTTTCAATGTCCTCGTAATGGACGAACCCACCAACCACTTGGACATTAAATCAAAAAACGTGCTCAAGCGGGCACTGCAGAACTTTGAAGGCACTTTGATATTGGTGTCCCACGATAGGGATTTTCTACAAGGGCTCACGAACAGGGTATACGAGTTCAAAGACAAAAAGATAAAGGAATATCTCGGCGATATCGATTTTTATCTGGAACAGCGCAGGGCCGATGACTTTAGGGCCATAGAGCAACGACAGAAAAAGAAAACGGTGCAGCCCGTGAAGAAGGCCGTCAAGAGTTTTGAAGATCAGAAGAAGGTAAAATCACTTAAAAACAAACTCAGTGCACTGGAATCCAAGATCGGCCAATTGGAAAAGGAGATTGCCGAAATAGATCACGATCTGCTAATGGACTATGATGCCACTATTTCCCGGCAGAACTTTTTTGAAGGGTACCAAGGAAAGAAAACAAGTCTGGAAGAGCTCATGAAACGCTGGGAACAGGTATCCACGGACCTGGAGGCCCTGTCACCGTAGAAAACGACCGCCTTAAAAATCCTACACCACAGAATTCGGGACTTTGGCAACAAATATGAGCGTTTCGTCGATTATTTTTGCTTTTAATCCTGTTCTTTACGTTCTTTGTAGGGTAATTCTTTCTATTCTAAAAAGACTTACTGAAACCCCATAGGTTTTACCGTATAAAACCCTTAGAATGAAAAAATATATTTTCGCACTCATGGTCTTTTTTCTAGTGGTGGACGTGGCTTTGGCCGATGTTCCCCAAAAAGAGAAGGAAGCGCTTATGGAGCTATATCGGGCCACCAAGGGCAGCGATTGGCAAAATAAGTGGGACATGGATGCCCCCGTATCCGAATGGTACGGAATAAAGGTGGCGGCAGATCGAGTTGTGGAAATAAACCTTTTCAGGAACAACCTTCAGGGAACCCTGCCCGGCAGCATTGGCGAACTGCGATCATTGCGGGTCCTTAACCTGGCCTTCAACCTGATTACGGGAGAATTGCCCGAGGACATTACCAAACTTGAAAACCTGAAGGTGCTCAAGGTGGAAATGAACAGGCTCAAAGGGACCTTGCCCGAAAGTATGGGTGAAATGGCAAAACTGGAAGAGTTCACGGCCTTTAACAATTTCCTCACGGGAAACATCCCGGAGAGTATTGGAAAAATAAAGAGCCTGAAAGTCCTGAACCTATCCAGCAACAACCTTAAAGGGGAAATCCCGAATTCTCTTGGAAATCTGGGCAATCTTGAAACCTTGGGACTTTTTGAGAACGGTTTGCAGGGCTCCATTCCCCATGAAATGGGAAAACTGTCAAAGCTGCGCGAACTGGTCCTGGCCAACAATCAACTGGGGGGCGATATTCCCGCAGAGTTCGGGCAACTGGCCAGCCTGCAGATATTACAGATCCAAAATAACAAGTTCGATTCGTTCAAGAACTTACAATATATGGACACCGAAGGAATGCTGGTATTGGATTTTGACAAAGGAAATGAAGAAATCAACTTCAAAAATATTGACTTTAGCAGAACGCGAATGGCCGATACAAAATTTGAGGATGATGTTGATGATGATAATGAGTAATGCTTACTTGTAGTTAGTTTGGTTGAAAAGGGATGCAGAGGGCATCCCTTTTTTATTTGTCCTTTTATTGAAGCACAGATCCCGGCCAATGGTCAATCGACCACCTCTATCTTGCCTCCAAAGACCTTATCGCGATCCACGACCCTTGGGTTCCCATAAATATAAATGTACCCGCCAGCCCTAACTTTGGCATTTACCTTTTCGGAGGCCTTAACGTTGGCGCGCCCTCCGGCGTTCACCACCACCTTGGTCTCCTGTGTATCCAATTTTTCGTTGTGCACCTTTCCCCCGGTATTCACCATGACCTCCTGTGTTTTGGCCGTTCCGGTAAGCCGGACATCGCCCCCGGAAATGGATTTGGCATAAAGATCATCGAGATCGACCTTCATTTCTATCTTACCCCCTTCCTGTGTCTTGATCTCCACCCTTTTCCCCTTTAGGGTTTCATCAGACCTGATCTTTGCATTTTCATTGGCATCGATCAAGGTCAGTGTTTCGGTGTAGTACAGTGTAGCGATGGCCTCATCGCCATCCATGAAGTTGTCGAACTCCATTTTTATTTTCAATACCCCACCCTTGTTGGTGATTTTTACCTCATCGCGGTCATCCCCGGAAATTTCTAGTTTGTTTTCAGGGCCCTTGACCAGCGTGACTATGATTCGGTCATAGGCCTTTACCCCGGTAAAGGCTTCCAATTCCTTTGTGTTTTTTTTCTGGGCACCAACATGGAAAGAGACCAATGTCAGGACTAAGAGTACGATCAGTTTTTTCATTTGAAGCTGTTTTTAGTGTTCCATTTCGGTTTGGGCAAGAGTCGTTCCAAAAATGACAAAGTGGACAAAAGACTTTTGCCAGACAATCAAATGTACCAATAATTCCCATAAATCGATATGAAGAAAATAGAACTTCGGCACCCTAGGCCAACAAATCGGAGCGCATGGAAAATTACAGGTGTGGGAATTGGTGTACGATGATTTAAAACATGTGAAATCTGTTTTGTGAAGAACACACTGAATTGCATAAAAAATTATACTTTTAGCCAAAATGCAACCTATGGACCATAAACTTAAAAACAAGATTGCCATCTGTTATGCCGTAATCGGGCTGACATTGGCCGCCCAATCCTGTAAATCCACGAAAGCAACCGTTCAGGAGCAATCCAATGCCCCTGCGGAGAAGGAAGTGGCCAACGACCCTAAAGTGGAGGCCCCTGCCGGATATGTGGAGGAAATTCCGGAAACGGGAATATCCTTTGAGATGCTTCCGATACCTGCGGGAAGCTTCACCATGGGCAGTCCGGAAGCGGAGGCCAATAGAAAAGCGGACGAGGGCCCACAAAAAGAAATAGCACTTGATGCATTTTACATGGGGAAGTACGAACTGACCTGGGAAATTTTTGAGCTCTTTTTCAAACAAAACAAAGAATTGTTCGTCAAGCTCGACAATGACAAGGTTATCAAAATCGATGCGATCACCAGGCCAAGTCCGCCATATGAGGATCCTTCCTACGGCATGGGCAAGGCGGGTTTTCCGGCAGTGAGCATGTCTGCCTATTCTGCCCTGGTCTTTTGTAAATGGCTGAGTGCGATCACAGGCCGTTTTTATCGCTTGCCCACTGAGGCGGAATGGGAATACGCCGCTCGGTCCGGAAGCGGTACCGCCTATAGTTTTGGGGACGGCGAAGCAGACCTGGAGGCCTATGCCGTGTACCACAAAAATTCGGGCAATAAATATGCCAAGACGGGAACCAAAAAACCGAACGCCTGGGGTCTGTACGATATGCACGGGAATGTGGCCGAATGGACATTGGACGAATACAAGGAAAATGCATACGCGACCTTGGACCCCAAAAATCCCTGGACCGTGCCCACCGTAATCCACCCAAGGGTGATCCGCGGGGGGTCGTGGGACGATGATGCCAATGCACTGCGCTCTTCGGCAAGGAGGTCATCAAATTTGAAATTACAGAAACGCGACCCCCAGATCCCCAAGAGTTTCTGGTGGTTCACCGACTCCAATTTTGTGGGTTTTAGGCTAGTGAGCCCGGAAAGCCAGCCCTCACCGGAGGAACAAAAAAAGTTTTGGCAAATGGTTTTGGACGAATAGACCCGCACGATAGGGTTTTTGTCCAGCTGTTCCAAAAAAGAAGTAAAAACGTTTAGAAATGAAAAAAGCACTTACATTTTTGTTCCTGGGCCTGGGTCTGGCGAGTTTTGCCCAGGATTCCTACACCCTGGCCCCTGAAAGTACCCTGACCATCGATGGTACCTCCACCGTTCATGATTGGACGGTGGCCGCCAACGCTATGGAAGGAACCCTGACCGCCACAGCGACCCGGCCCAAAGAGATCAACTTTGGCATAAATGTGGCGGACATTCAGAGCGAACGCGGCCCCGCAATGGACAAGAAGATGCATGCCGCCCTAAAAAAGGAGGAACACCCCAAGGTGTCCTTTGCGCTGGAAGAGTTCAAGGGCACTTCCACCTTGGCGGGGACCCTTAGTATCGCCGGAACGGAGAAGCGGGTGGAGATCCCCGCAAAAATAAGCACCTCGGCCACTGGTATCCGTATTTCGGGGGAACAAAAGATCATCTTGCAGGATTTCGGAATGGAACCCCCGACCGCTATGTTCGGACAGATAATAGTGGGGGATGAGGTCACTGTAAAATTCGATCTGTCCTTTGCGAAAAAGTAAATCCTGGGTGTTGAATGGAGCAGTTCTTCCGCAGATTTTGAAAAGAAGGTTTATGCGATTCTTTTGAGGTAGCCTATGGAGCCAGATACCAGGACAGAGATACAGCAGCGGATAAAGACCCTGGCCCAAAGATATGCCCCTGAGTTTGTTACTGTGCGAAGACATCTTCACCAAAACCCGGAGCTATCCTTCAAGGAGCACCGTACCTGTGCGTATATAAAGGAACAGTTGCTGGCCTTGGGCATCACCGATATCGTTTCTGTTGCCGGAACGGGGCTCCTGGCCAGTATTCCTGCTGGACAAAATGGAAAATCGGTGCTGTTACGTTCCGATATCGATGCACTTCCGATAGAAGAGCAGAATCAATTGCCCTACCGATCGAAGAACAAAGGGGTGATGCACGCCTGTGGTCATGATGCCCATATTGCCTCGCTTTTACTGTGCGCCAAGATCTTATGGGAAATCAAGGATGGCCTAAGGGGGGGCATCAAGTTGTTGTTCCAGCCAGGGGAGGAGGTCATGCCCGGAGGGGCCAGTTTGGTGATGAGGGAAAAAGCTTATCGCGATTTGGGAAGCTTGCCGCACATTGGCCAGCACGTACGGCCCGATCTCCCTATGGGCAAGATAGGCTTTCGTTCGGGGACCTTTATGGCGAGCATGGATGAACTGTATGTTCGGGTCATCGGAAAGGGGGGACATGCGGCGATGCCCGAGGATGCCATCGATTCCGTCCTGATCGCTTCCCATATCATCATTGCCGCCCAACAGTTGGTCAGCAGGATGGCGCCCCCCAAAACTCCTTCGGTGCTTTCATTCGGTAAGGTGATGGCGGCCGGTACGGTCAATATCCTTCCAGACCAAGTGGTGTTGGAAGGCACTTTTAGGACCTTGGACGGGACTTGGCGGAAAACGGCCCTGCAAAAACTGGAAAAATTGATGACATCGATAGCAGAGGGAATGGGCGGGGAATGCGAGCTGACGGTGAGGCACGGATACCCCCATGTGGTCAATGACCCCGGTTTGACCCAGGCATTGAGGAACAGTGCCGAAAGCTATTTGGGCATCGATAACGTACTCGATATGGACCCCTGGATGGCCGCCGAGGACTTTGCGTATTATTCGCAGCAAAACCCGGCCTGCTTCTATATGTTAGGGGTAGGGAACGAAGAAAAGGGTATCAACTCCGGATTGCACACCCCAACTTTTGACCTGGACGAGAACGCACTCGAAATCGGGGGCGGGCTAATGGCATGGCTGGCCACTGAAAACCTTTAAAGATATCGGCCCTATCCCTTGCCAAAAGGGACGCCCAAATGAAAAGCGCATATTCGCAATGTTGTAAAATTCACTAACTTTAAAGTCCGTAGAAAGAGGAGCCAAGGTTGGAGTATTTGATTTGCGTTGGCGTTAAGGGCCATGGGCAATCTTTGTATTTTGACCGATCGGCACCTATTATTTCGAGGGTATGCAGTCTATTGAAGCCTAATATATGAAACAGAAAATACTTGTAGTGGCCATTCTTGTTTGCCTAACAGCGCTTCTTTTTGCTTTTAAGAACGGCGCTTTTACAGGTTCGAGGGACGCCTATTCGGATATGGCGCTACCCAAAACGGTCGACTACAATTTCCATGTCAAACCCATCCTCTCCGATAAATGTTACACCTGCCACGGTCCGGATGCCAATAAGCGAAAGGCCGGACTCCGTCTCGATATGGAGGCATCGGCCCTTGGGGAGCTTCCCGAAAACCCCGGAAAGTTCGCCCTGGTCGGAAAAAGTCTCAAAAAAAGCCTGCTGTACCAGCATATCATTACAGACGACCCAGATCTGTTGATGCCACCGCCCGATTCCAAGTTGAGCCTGAACGGATATGAAAAAAGATTGATCAAAAGATGGATTGAACAAGGGGCCGAATTCGAGAAGCATTGGGCCTATATTCCGCCGGAAAAGGCGGCATTGCCCAAAACAACGACCACGGATTGGGCCCAAAATGAAATCGACGACTTTATTCTGAAAAAATTGGAGGAGAACAACCTGTCCCCTTCGGAAAAAGCGCCCACGGAAACCTTGATCCGTCGCATGAGCCTGGATCTCACCGGCCTCCCCCCCAAGCCCACCTTGGTGGAACAGTTGCTCGCCGATCCGTCAGAGACCGTACTTTCCAAGGCCATAGATGCCTTTCTGGCGTCACCGGCCTACGGGGAGCGCATGACGCAGTCTTGGCTCGATCTGGCCCGATATGCCGACTCCCATGGATATCAGGACGACAGTTATCGTACGATGTGGCCCTGGCGCGATTGGGTAATCCACGCCTTCAATAAAAATTTACCCTATGATGAGTTCCTTACATGGCAATTGGCGGGGGATTTGCTGCCGGATGCGACGGACGAACAAATCTTGGCCACGGGCTTTAACCGGAACCACCCTATAACCCAGGAGGGTGGTGTCATCCAGGAGGAATACCGTACCAATTATGTGATGGACCGGACAAACACCCTTGGAAAGGGTATTTTAGGACTTACCCTGGAATGTGCCCGTTGCCATGATCACAAGTACGACGCCATCTCCCAAAAAGATTATTTCGGCCTGTTCTCTTTTTTTAACCAGGTCGACGAAAAGGGACTCCAAATGGATGCGGTACAGGCAGCCAGGCAAAAGTACTATGCCGATCCGCCCTTTATCACCATAACCGATTCCGAAACCTCCGGCGTGCTATCGTTCATCAACAAGGCCAAAGGTGAGAAAGTAAAGGTTATGGTAATGAACGATTCCGCGCCCAAACCCACCTTTGTCCTGAATCGTGGCAATTATGACGAACCTACCGATACGGTGCAGGCCAATACACCGGAGGTTATCTATGCGTTTTCGGATAAATTGCCAAAAAACCGTCTCGGCCTTTCGAAATGGGTTACCGATAAAAACAACCCACTTACGGCAAGAGTGTTTGTCAACCGTATGTGGGGGATGTTGTTTGGAAAGGGCTTGGTGGAGACCTCCGAGGATTTCGGGGTACAGGGAAGCTTGCCCACACATCCGGAACTATTGGATTGGTTGGCCTCTGATTTTATGGAACACGATTGGGACATAAAGTATCTACTTAAGAAAATAATGCTTTCCGCCACCTACCAACAAAGCGCCGAACAGAAGCCGGAGCTCAAAAGGGCCGATCCGGAAAACAAACTTTTGGCCAGGGCGCCCAGATTCCGCATGAGTGGGGAGATGATCAGGGACTATATACTGGCCACGGGCGGACTTCTGAATACGGAAATCGGGGGCCCCAGTGTAAAGCCCTACCAACCTCCGGGGCTCTGGGAAGAGACCAATGCCGGTGGCAACCGGGGAATCCTGACCAGCTACTTACCGGATACCGGGGACAAATTGTACAGACGTTCGCTGTATACGTTCTGGAAACGTACCCTGCCGCCCGCGAGCATGGCCATTTTTGATGCCCCTACCCGGGATTTTTGCGAAGTGAGGAGACAGAAGACCAATACCCCTTTGCAGGCCTTGGCACTTCAAAACGATGTTCAGGTATTGGAAGCGGCGCGGGTTCTGGCCCAACGGACCGTTGCGGCAAAACCCGATGACGGGACCTTGGTAAGCGATATTTTTGAACGGATTCTGGTGCGTTCACCAAATGCGGAAGAACTGCTCACCCTGAACACCTATTACCACGATACTTTAGATCAGTTTTTGACCAATTTAGAGGACGCGGAAAAGTTGGTCTCCGTTGGCGAGTACGAACCCCTGGAGGCCGATCCGGCCAAGACCGCGGCCCTAATGCTAACGGCACAGATAATTTACAACCTCGACGAAACCATCACCAAAGAATAAAGACCATGGAGGAAGAAAGAACAAATGCGGACAATCCGCTAAAAGTGAATCGCAGACATTTCTTTTCGCAATTGAGCGTGGGCATTGGATCTTTGGCGCTCGGCTCCCTGCTGATCCCTGATCTTTTCAAGGGCAGTGCGGAACAGCTGGCGGCCCAACCTTTGGGGATACCCCATTTTGCGCCCAAGGCCAAACGTATTATCTACTTGTTTCAGGCCGGGGCCCCTTCGCAGTTGGAGACATTCGACCACAAGCCGACCTTGCGCAAGCGCATGGGCGAGGATTTGCCCGAATCCATCAGAAATGGGCAACGGTTGACCGGAATGACCTCGGGACAGGAAAAGTTTCCCTTGATGCCCCCCGCCGTAAAATTCCAACAACACGGCAGCAATGGTACCTGGATCAGTGATTTCTTCCCCCATATTGCCAAAATCGCAGATGATATATGTGTGGTGCGAAGCATGCACACCGAGGCCATCAACCACGACCCGGCCATCACTTTTTTTCAGACCGGCAGCCAGATTTCGGGCCGCCCGAGCATGGGGTCTTGGATGAGCTACGGATTGGGAAGTGAAAACAAGAATTTACCTTCCTTTGTGGTATTGACCTCCAGGGGAAAGGGAAATAGTCAAGGTCTTTACTCCAAATTGTGGTCGAGCGGATTTTTGGATTCCAAGCACCAAGGGGTATTGTTGAGGTCCGGAAAAGATCCGGTACTCTACCTGAACGATCCCGAGGGCATTTCCCGATCGGATAAAAGACATTTGCTGGATCAGGTATCCTCCCTGAACAAATTGCACCATGTAGAAACAGGGGACGACGAAATAGAATCGCGCATCGCCCAATACGAAATGGCATATAGGATGCAGATGTCCGTTCCCGATGTCATGGATATTTCCAAAGAACCCGAGTCCATCATTAAACTGTACGGGGAAGATTGCCAGGTGCCGGGCACCTATGCGGCCAATGCCCTTCAGGCACGTAGGTTGGCCGAAAATGGAGTACGGTTCATACAACTCTACCATCAGGGATGGGACCAACACGGCAATCTGCACAACGAGATGGCCGGCCAGGCCAAAGATGTGGACCAGGCCTCCGCGGCCTTGGTGTTGGACTTAAAACAGCGGGGCATGCTCGAGGATACCCTGGTAGTCTGGGGCGGGGAATTTGGGCGTAGCAATTATTGCCAAGGCAAGTTCGATCCCGAGAACTATGGCAGGGACCACCACCCTAGGGCATTTAGCATTTGGATGGCGGGCGGCGGTATTAAGCCCGGCATCAATTATGGACAAACCGATGAGTTTGGGTACAACATTGTAGAAAATCCAGTGCATATCAACGATTTTCACGCCACCTTGATGCATGCCATGGGACTCGACCATGAACAGTTGATCTATAAATACCAAGGCCGGCGCTTTAGGCTTACCGATGTGGCAGGCAATGTGGTAAAAGACCTTTTAGCATAGCCTATGGTATCAAATTCTGCTAAAAGAGGGATCAACTATGTCGTTTTTGGACTGAACGTATTCCTGATCTTCTGTCTCCTTTTCGAATCGTACATGGTCCTTCCCAATGGGGTGGCCTGGTTGGGACGATGGCATCCCGTAATCCTGCATTTTCCCATCGTACTCTTATTGATTGCCATTTTTTTGGGGTTGACAGGGAAAAAAGTTCCCTGGAAGTTGCTTATGATCGCCGTTTTGTCGGCCTTGATAACCGCTATTTCGGGATTTTTTCTGGGCAGTGAATCTGGAATAAAGGGCGATTTGCTCTATTGGCACCAATGGATGGGGGCCGCAGTGGCACTGATCGCCTCCGTTTGGTACGGGCTGGCCGGTATGGGACACGGCGACGGGACGGTTTCGAAAGTACTTCAGGTCATTTTGATCGGTCTGGTGGGCTTTACGGGGCATTATGGTGGAATGGTGACCCATGGCGAAGATTTTCTGGCACTTCCAAAGAATAGGAAGAAAAAGGAAATCCCTGAAAACCCACTAATTTACGAGGACGTAGTGGGAATGATCTTGGATGATAAATGCGTGAAATGCCATAACAGCAATAAACAAAAGGGCGAATTGTTGATGACCGATCTGGCCGAGTTACGAAAGGGCGGGGAGAGCGGTTCCACTTTGATTCCAGGGGAACCGGAAAATAGCGAAATGATCAAGCGCTTGCATCTTTTACCGGAAGACGAGGAACATATGCCACCAGAGGGGGAAAGGCCCCTCACGCCCAGCGAAATCCAAATATTGGAGCGGTGGATTGCCCTTGGTGCCTCCGATTCCATACGGTTGGGCCATTTGGATCCCCTTGAACCTCTCGTTGGCCTGGTAAGGGATTTAATGGAGCCCGATCCCATGGAAAAATGGAAAGCGCTGCCCGCAGTGGCCGATACCACCATCAACAACCTGAGTTCGGATTATTTGACCGTCACCCGGATCGCAAGCCACTCCGACGCTTTGAGCGTTTCGGCCTATTTGCCACCGGAATACAGGGCAGATGACATTGTCGACCTGAAAAGGGTCGCCAACAATATTGTTGAGCTCGACTTGAGCGGACTTCCGCTTGGTGCGGAGGAAATGGCGTTGGTGGCGGTATGCACAAACCTCGAATGGCTGGAGTTGGATCGTACCCCGATCACCGATGCGGAAATGGCAAAGCTCCAGGGGTTGACCCGACTGGGCCTCCTAAAAATTTACGAGACCCATATAGGGGACGCGAGTATATCCGTCTTCCGGGGTATGAAAAACCTAAAAAGCCTGTATATTTGGGAAACTGGGGTATCCCCTTCAGCGTTGGAAGAATTGAAGAAGGAAAGACCTAACGTACATATCGATTATGGAATCGACGATGGGACCAAGGCCTTTTTTGTTACCAAGGACTCGATATCAAAAACCGAAAAGTAATGAAATTTGATCTAAGTGGGAAAACAGCAATAGTGACCGGGGGAGGAAGTGGTATCGGCCGTGCGATTTCCATGACATTGGCGGCTCAGGGAGCCACCGTCCATATTTTTGAATTGAACGGGGCGGCCGCAACGGATGTCGTACAAGAGATTACGGACCAGGGGGGAAGTGCCGTGGGCCATGCTTGCAACGTGGCCGTTCAACAAGAGGTGAAGAATACGATAGGGACCATCGTGGCCTCAGGCCCGGTCGATATCTTGGTCAACAATGCCGGTATCGCCCATATTGGCGATGTGGAACATACCTCCGAGGCCGACTTTGACCGGATCTATCAGGTGAATGTGAAGGGGGTCTATAACTGTATCCATTGCACCCTTCCGCATATGAAGGAAAAGGGCGGGGTAATCTTGAACATGGCATCCGTGGCTGCCACGGTGGGCATTAATGACCGCTTTGCCTATTCAGCTTCGAAAGGGGCCGTGCTTACCATGACCTATTCACTGGCAAAGGATTATCTGGAATACAACATTCGTTGCAACAGTATTTCTCCGGGGCGCGTGCATACACCGTTCGTAGATGGGTATTTGAAGGCCAATTTTCCCGGGGAAGAGGAAAAAATGTTTAAAAAACTCTCAAAAACACAACCTATAGGGCGTATGGCAAAACCTAGGGAAATCGCCGATCTGGCATTGTACCTATGCTCCGATGAGGCTTCTTTCGTGACCGGAACCGATTTTCCGATCGATGGCGGGTTCATTCGACTGAACGGAAACTAGGAAAATTTGGCAAACCGATCTCGTCTCCCAGGGTGTGGCGGGGCCCTGCCAGAAGTCCACAAACTAAAATGATATATTCCTTTATAACATAAAAAAAGACAAAACAGAATGAAACTGATACGATTTGGAGCGGTAGGAAACGAAAAACCTGGAGTACAATTGGAAGATGGAACCTGGTTGGACGTCTCCGGCTTTGGACAGGATTACAACGAAGATTTTTTTGGAGGGGACGGCTTGGCCCGCTTGGAAACCTGGCTCGATGCAAACGCGGACGGCTGCCCAAAAGTGGAACGGACGACACGTTTGGGGCCTCCCCTTTGCCGACCTTCGAAAATAGTGTGCATTGGCCTCAACTATGCCAAACATGCGGAGGAATCCGGAATGGAAATCCCAAAAGAACCGGTGCTCTTCTTTAAGGCGACCTCTGCCTTGGTAGGGCCAAATGACGACCTGACGATTCCAAAGGGAAGCGAAAAGACCGATTGGGAGGTGGAACTGGCCGTGGTCATTGGTAAGAAGGCCTCTTACGTGGCCAAAGAAGATGCCATGGCACATATAGCGGGTTATGTACTACACAACGACTATAGCGAAAGGGCGTTCCAGATCGAACACAGTGGCCAATGGGTAAAAGGGAAAAGCTGTGATACCTTTGCGCCGATCGGGCCTTTTATCGCCACCACGCATGAGATTGGAGACCCCCATGATCTAAATCTTTGGCTCAAAGTGAATGGCGAACTGCTCCAGGACAGCAATACGTCCGACTTTGTCTTTGATATCCCCACTTCGATCAGTTATATCAGCCAGTTTATGACCCTACTTCCCGGGGATATCATTTCCACGGGGACCCCATTTGGGGTAGGGCTTGGTTTTGACCCACCGCGCTATTTGAAACCCGGGGATGTCGTTGAGTTGGGAATCGATGGTTTGGGAAGTTCGCAGCAGCGCGCCCGGGCCTATGAAAAGATCTGAGATCAAGGGAAATTTTTCGAGATTATTTTTCGCAGTATCCGTACCATTTATTTGAAACCATGCGTATGACCAATTCCTATCAAGTACGATATGCCGCCTCGCCCAGCGAGGTGAAAACCTATGATACCGACAGATTGCGCGAAGCGTTTTTGATTCAGAAGTTATTGGAACCCGCTGCGCTAAATTGGGTATATTCCCACTTTGACAGATACATGGTCGGAGGTGCCGTTCCCGTTGAAAGCCCCTTGAAATTGGAGGCCATAGACCCCTTAAAGGCAGCGTACTTTCTAGAGCGAAGGGAACTGGGCGTGGTCAATGTCGGGGGCAAGGGCTCGGTTTCGGTCGATGGACAGGAGTTCCATTTGGCTTACAAGGAAGCCCTGTATGTGGGTAGGGGAAGCAAGGAAGTACTGTTCCATAGTGGGCATACCGACAACCCGGCAAAGTTCTATTTGAACTCCACCCCGGCACACCATAGCTTTCCAGTGAAAAAAATAAGTTGGGAAGATGCTGAAATTATGGAAATGGGAGACTCGGCCACCGCGAATGCCCGAAGTATACGAAAACTGATTGTACATGGAACCGTGGACACCTGCCAGCTCCAAATGGGCATGACCGAATTAAAGGCCGGTAGCGTATGGAATACGATGCCGGCACATGTGCACGACCGGAGAATGGAGGTTTACTTTTATTTTGAAGTACCGGAAGACCAGGCCGTATGTCATTTTATGGGGCAACCCGAGGAAACAAGGCATCTTTGGATGAAGAACAACGAAGCCGTGATTTCCCCTCCCTGGTCCATTCATGCAGGGTCCGGAACCAGCAACTATGGCTTTATTTGGGGAATGGCAGGTGAGAACCTGGACTATGGGGACATGGATTTTTGTAAGATCACTGAGCTGAAATAAACCGATGTTCTCCAAAAGCCCGATTTGACGCCAAAGAAAATGCCGTTGATCGGGAATGATTCTGGTAGGGCATCGGACAGGCGACAAAAACCACAAAATAGAGAGGCATGACTTTCGTAAAAACAAGGATATATTTGTTCACTACACTCCTGTTATGCGCCTGTACCGAAGAAAGGACAAAGACCATAACGATAAACAATACGCTCGAGGTGGAACGTTCCTTCGAGACCGTAGAGCTTACATCTGCGCTTCTGCAGCTTGGGCATTTGGATAATGTAGGTATCCGAGATATGGAAAACGGAGAATGGCAGGTGACCCAGTTGATTGATGATAATGGGGACGGAACGAACGATCTGTTGCTGTTTCAGCCGAGGGTGCCCGCGGCATCCAAAAAAAAGTATGAGTTGGTCTTGGTAAGCGGGGAAGAACGACAGGAGGCCCCGGAATCCTGTTACTCCCGTTTTGTCCCGGAGCGTACCGACGATTACGCCTGGGAAAATGACAAAGTTGCTTTTAGGGTATACGGCCCAGCCGCGCAGAAAATGGCCGAAGCGGGCCAGCTGGGGGGAACACTGTCGAGCGGGGTGGATGCCTGGCTTAAAAAGGTGGCCTATCCCATTATCGATAGATGGTACCAAAAAGAAACGGAAACCGACGGGACCTACCATGAGGATACCGGGGAAGGGCTCGATAACTTTCATGTCGGTGTGAGTCGCGGGGTAGGTGGAATAGCCTTAAAACAAGACAGTACCTATTACTTTTCCAAGAACTACACCCAGTGGAGAACCCTCAGTACGGGGCCTATCCGAACGAGTTTTTATTTGGAGTACGCCCCATGGGGATCCGAAGAAAAACAGATTGGGGAATCGCGGGTCATAAGTCTCGATTTGGGAAGTAATTTCTCAAGGTTCGAACTCAACTTAAAGGGAGCGGAAGAAATAGCCGCAGGCCTTACCTTGCACGAAAAGGACGGGGAAATGTCGGTAAATAAGGATAAGGGTTGGTTGAGCTATTGGCAGCCCCATGGCGATTCTGAACTGGGAATGGCCATCATTGCGCCACCAAAGTCTTTCCTGGGTTATGAGCGCTTCGATTCGGAAGAAAAGGATAAGAGCAACGCCTACGCCCATTTGAAGCTAGCGGATGGAAGGGTGGTTTATTTTGCGGGCTTCGGATGGAAGGAAAGCGGACAGTTCAGGACCAAACAGGAGTGGGAGGACCATCTGGACCTATTTGCCGAAAAGATCGGACACCCCCTGGAAGTGACCCTTCAGTAGTGATTCTTTTGCGATGGGATTTCCAAGGGCACGCAAAATGTATTTTATATGGATATGCACAAGTTGTGGGTAATTTAAGGCCATTGGGAATGAACAGATGGATCTTTGTTCTATTTTCCCCCTTTTTGTTCAGTTGCTCGATTGACAGAACGATTGTTGAAATATCTGAAGTTGAAAACAGTACCCTCATCAATTTCCAAAAATTACCGAGTAAGAATATTTTGAAAATTACGGATGGGAATGAGCCTGGGGAAAAACTCGTACTCTGTTTAACCTTTATCGATACCGAAAGTAAAAAGAACCTTTCCAATCAATTGGTGAAATTTTATCACACTTCTGCAAATGGAAATTACGAGCAAACCGACCCAAATGATGAATCCACAGCAAGATTGAGCGGACAGGTATGGACCAACGATATAGGGCAAATCTATTTGGAAACCATCTTACCGGGAGATTATGGAAGTTCTGATGACAACCGCCACATCCACACAACGGTTTTCGGAGCAAGACCAGAAGCGTACGACATCAATTTTAAACAATACACAGGTTATATGGGAAAGAATTTTATCAAAGGAAGTGACCAACATTTTTTAGCAAATTTAAAAAAGACAAAAGAGGGTGTATTGGTCAGCTTTTTGACCATTAAGGTTAAAAAGCCACACCTTTCGGAAAAATAAAAACATGATTTAAAAAAGCAGGATGACAAAATTACTTTATCTTTTTTGTTTGATCATCATAGCGACGGGTTGCGAGACTCAGGACAGCACCATAATCCAAAACCTCAAGGGATTCGAAGTTTCGACCGATTCCATAAACGCTTTTCTAAGATCGAGAATGGACACCCTGAACATTCCCGGACTTTCAATTGCTGTCATAAATGAGGGCAAAGTGGTGTATCATCAAACCTTTGGCTATGCCGATCTCGGGAAAGAACTACCGGTCACCGAAAAAACGATTTTTGAAGGGGCGTCAATGTCCAAATCGGTATTTGCTTTCTTTGTGATGACCTATGTCGAAGAAGGCAAATTGGATCTGGACAGGCCGTTGTACGAATATCTGCCCTATCAAGATATCGCATATGACGAAAGGTACAAGAAAATAACGGCCAGAATGGTGCTAAGCCATCGATCGGGCTTGCCCAACTGGAGGGAAAACGAAGAGGATGGAAAACTTAAGCTCAAGTTTGAACCGGGCACGGCCTATGAATATTCAGGAGAAGGATATCAGTACTTGGCCATGGTCCTGAAACATATTGAAGGTAGCGATTGGAAAGGTCTGGAGACCCGTTTTCAGGACAGGGTTGCCAAACCATTGGGAATGGAACATACCGTATTTATCCCGACTGCCTATACGAACAAAAACAAGGCAGAACCATACAACGGACAGGGCCAATGGATCGATTGGAAAAATGACTACTGGTATAAAAAGGACAAGGGGAAATTTGTGGCGCCGGCATCGATCCTTTCCGAACCCATCGACTTTTCGAAATGGATGATTGCGATAATGGGTAAGAAAGGGCTATCGGAAAAAAGTTACGTTGAACTGTTCAAGCATCATTCCAAAATGTCGACCTCCTCGACAGGAATAAGTGTATACTATACTTTGGGCTTTATAACAGCCGACAAGCACTATTCCAGCACCTACTTTCATGGCGGAAACAATGAAGGGTTTACGTGCTGGTATCTTATGGATGTGGATAAGAACTGGGGCTACGTACTTTTTACGAACTCCGAATTCGGTGAAAAACTCGGAAACGAAGTATGGGACTATTTTGAAAGAGAATACCAAGCCCAATGAATCCTAACCATCGCTACCCTTTCGTATGAAAAACATGGCCAGGCTTAGCATTTTTGTCTTTTTGATGGGCGCTATGTGCTATGGACAGACCGTATATGAGTATTCTCAGCCAAAAGAGCGCGATGATGGATGGAAAACCAACAATTTGCGATCACAAAAAGTGGATACAACCCGGATATATCAGTTATTTGGCCAGGTACTGAACGGAAAAAATAAACTGCACAGTGTGCTATTGGTACAAAATGGGCAACTGATTATCGAGGAATATTTTAACAAAAATTCGGTGGACAAGTTGCACGACCTTCGTTCCACGACCAAGAGCATACGATCGATTTTGATGGGAATAGCAATTGACAAGGGATTTGTGGCTCAGATCGACGACCCGATATCAAAATATCTCAAAAAGCCGGTCCCTGCCAAAAATATGGACAAGGGAAAGGAAAAAATTACCATCAAACATCTTTTGACCATGTCGAGCGGGCTGGATTGCAATGACTGGGACAAAAAATCAGCAGGACAGGAGGACAGAGTTTATAAAAAGAAGGATTGGCTTCAGTATACACTGGATTTGCCCATGGTCAATGAACCGGGAACGGTCTCGAACTATTGTTCCATGGGAGTGGTCCTCCTTGCAGAAATAATAAGTCAGACTTCCGGGATGACCATCGACAAGTTCGCTGAGCGACATTTGTTCGACCATTTGGGCATTGCCGACCTAAGTTGGGGGCATACTTCCGACAAAAAGGTCATCCCGTCCGGGAAAAGATTGTATATGACCTCCCGCGATATGGCCAAAATTGGACAATTGGTGCTGAACCGGGGAAAGTGGAACGAAAAACAAATTGTTTCCGAGAAATGGATCGTGGAATCAACTACGCCCAAAACCAAAATTACGGGAATGGATTATGGGTATTTATGGTGGAACATTCCTTTTAGAACAAACAACAAAGAGTTTGTAGCTAAGGTAGCGACCGGAAACGGCGGGCAGTACATCATGATTTTTCCTGAATTGGATTTGGTTGCCGTATTTACAGGAGGGGCGTATAATTCACAAGAGGACAAATTGCCCTTTGCGATTATGAAGGACATATTCCTGCCAACATTCTCGGGCAAAAAATAATGGCTATCTAATTATCGAAACACTTTAACTCGACATTTATCATAGCATTGGTAGATTGTCCCTTCTGGTTTTAGTCCAAAAATCGTTCGGTTATTGAGACAGTTTTAATAGTATGGAACGTACCATTTGAATATACTTTCAAGAAGGGAGGCCACACTCCGATTTTTCTATGGAGCCGGTTTGGGCAGGTTCCATTCAAGCGGTTTCCGTATTGCGCTGCAATCCAAATTCGGTTGGTGGAGAGGATCGTTCAGAAAGTCTTCGGTAATTTGGAAAAAACAGGGATTGAAGAGATTGTGGCCTTCATCCGAAAATAGGAGCCCATAACCGTTTTTTAAACGCCTTAATGCCGCTGTGGCGTTGCCAACAGGGGTAACATGATCTAGACCGCCACTTGCCATCAGTGTTGGGATTTCAGAAACCACAGCTTGGTTCTCAAGCTCTGAAGCCCTATGGGCATGCCAATTGTTCAGTAACTCCATACCGGAATCGGAAGACAATGGTAAACTGAGCGCGATTTCAGATTGCTCTAAAGATTCGACCATGGCCGCTTCGTTGTAGAAAGGAAGTTCTTCATAAATCATGACCGAAAAGTTCATGGACCAATTAACAAGCCCGTACAAATTTTCCACACTTTTTACAACAGGCACAAGGGATTCGGTTTCCCCACCTTCCAATGCCTCGATAAGCAAGGGTATGTTGCCCATGGAATGGCGATTGTAAAGCGATAGATAGAGCAGCAACAAGGCATCTTGAGCGTTGAGCACAAAGGGTTTGCCTTTATAGTCAAAACGTAAGGGGTCGGATCGTAGTTTTTCCAATGTTTTCAACAGGCGTTCTTTTAAATTGGGGAATTGCCCATTGCAGTCCTGATTTTTCTGGCAACGCCCAAGAACGGAAAAAAGGGAATGCTCAAAATTTCCAAAAGATTCGTTTAAATAATCCGTTTCTGGCGCAAGGATTGCGGCAAGTACGGCACTTCGTACACTGTTTGGAAAATCCCGCATTATCGTCAACCCCAACCGAGAACCGTAAGAAACCCCAAAAAGATTCCATTTTTCATAGCCCAACGCCTTTCGTAGATCCTCAAAATCAGCGGCATTTTCTTTACTGGTATAGCCAGCGAGATCCACACCTTTTTGTTCCATGGTTTCCTTACATTCGGATAATATGGCGTTCAGCTCCCTAATTTCACCCTCGTTGTCCAGATCTTGTCGAATAACGGCGAACATGGCGTCCCCAATTTCGACACAATTTGCCTCTGAGGCGCCCGTCCCGCGTTGATCCATCAGTACAATATCCCTATCGTTTCTCAGCGGATGGTTTTTCCAAAACTCTTCCATGGTCAAGGTTGCCGCACCCGGGCCGCCCTGCAAATAAACGATGGGCGCCTTTAGCGAATCGGCCTTTTTTGCCTTTAACACCTTATAGACCAATTTGAGGGTCCGGGAATGGGATTTTTTCCGGTTTTCAGGGACTTCTAGAATGCCATCCACGGTTTCACTCGGTGCAGTGGTATGGCAGGCACAGAGCAGCGCGGTAAAAAATAGGATTGGGAATGAACGCACCATTGTTCGGATTGATTGATTCTAAAGTAAGAAAACTTTCTTCAATACAACTGTTAATTCCGGTTGGGGATGGACGTTATGGCGGTTTTGCGCGCCGTATCCCGGCTTGATGGATGCTTTGACAAGGCGGAATCGGTGTTCAAAGTAGCGGATTGCAACCACCCCATTTCCCAAGGTATGGCCCGTGTGGTTTCCAATCTACAGACAGTTGGATTTTCTTGACGGCAAAATCAAGATCACTTGGGCAACCTGTTCTTTACCGTGCCTATTTGGCCCATATGATTTGCCGAGTGCTCCATAACATGGTACCACGCCCAATGATAGTTAATTTCCTCGTCTATGCTCGATGCAAACCAGGCGTCGTCCTTTGTTTTGAGCCCGGCCAAGGTCTTTTGCCGTACCTCGTCCCATAGATCCAAGTAGTGTTGTATGGGTTTTCCTCTGAGCTTTCTTTTCGATTCCTCGTTCAGCCCTGCGCCAATTCCCAAACGTTCTTGTTCCTCTTCGGTCCATTGCCGTCCCTCCAATGTTTCTATTTGAAAATAGGCTTCTGTCGACACCAAATGCATGATGAGCGACCCGATGCTGTTTGCGTCCTTGTCATATAAAAAATCGGTTTGCGATTGGTCCAGATCTTTTACCTGCTCGGTAATTCTACCCTTTAGGTCCTCCAACATATAGACCATAAGGCCTATTTGCGGGGAATACCCCTCAACGGGCTTCATTTTGTACTGCGCGTTCACCTGTGAAAGTGAAAAGCATAAAATGAATAGGGCAGTAGTTTTCTTTAGAGACTTCATAGTATTATGTTTAAAATTAGTGATGTTCAATTTGATAATGATCTTCCGGACGAAATGGAATACACTGCATTTTGCATACCCCGTTATTCACTTTCACCGGTAAAAAGAAATTCTTCATGGATGGTTGATTTGACCGGTATGCCGTTTTCTTGGGCCGGTATCCAGTTGGGCATGTCCTGGATGGTTCCGATCAACAGGTCGGATATGAAGTGGTGTGTTCTTGGATCACCACCCCGTCTGGATCTGCTGCCGTCTTCTTTGACTTTGGTTACTTTTCCCTTTTCATCAATGGTGATGTCCAAGAAAAGATGGAGATTATAGCTTTTGTCTATATCATCGAATTTATTCCCGATTCTTGCTGGAAGCACAGAGTCTATATAATGCCCCAGACCGTTCGGTGGAAATTCAGGTTTCGAAATTTGGTTTGCGACATTGCTTCGGGCCTTCGATGGAAAACTGGCCTTGGACAAAATCGTACTTCCAAAAAGCAGGGTGAGGGCAAATAGTAAAGTCAGGCCAGACCAAGGTCCCTTTCTCTCTCGATTTTTGTTCAACCTTTTGATCCTGAGGTAAATATTGGATTTATTGAACATGGGATAAAAATCAATTTTGCCCGAATTAAAGGTTGAACTCAACAAGTGCCCGCAATATTGGTCTTTCGGAATGGATTTGAGCATGTGTTTATCGGTGTCGTACTCTAAATTTCGCGACTGCCGAGATCGAAGTAAATGAACGAATGGATTAAACCAAAACAGAATGCCCAGAAAACGCCACAAGACCATATCGATGGTGTGCATTTGACGGGCGTGATAACGCTCATGTCCATATACCGAATTGTAAATGGTCCTTGGAAGATCGGCCGGAATTAAGATATATTTGAAGAAAGCACAGGGTTGAAAATGGGAAACGTTCACCAATCTTTCAAATTTGTGTTTCCCGGGCGGGGATTTCCCTATCAGTTGGATCATCCTGAGCATTCCGAGCGCCATTTTTATCAACCCAAAGGCAAGGCCAATAAGGTAGATCGGCACCCATATATTTTCAAAGTGGTTTTCGATGCTTTCTTCGACACTCGTGGAGTCGACCAATTTTCCCAAATTCAAAATAGTCCGATCTTCAAGGAAGTGCAATTCGTTAAGGAAATTAAACCGCAGAAAGGCCAATACATGAAGAACAAAAAGGGAATAGAAAAATAGTCTATTGCCCTTTGTGGATACATGGTTTTTTAGCAGAAGTTCATAAAGAAGAACACTTAGACCCGTGATTCCCACCACAATTACTATGGAATAGAGGTCAAGCATCATTTTTGTTTTCGTTTTTTAGTTCCGACAAAATTTCATCAAGTTCTGAGATGGATATGTTGTTTGAACTTGACATGAAGCTTACGATTTCTCTAAAATCACCCCCGAAATAGTTGTTCATAATATGGGAAAGTACGCCCTTGGTGTAGTCTTCCCGTTTTATCAAGGGGAAATACCTGTGGCTTTTCCCAAAACTTTCATAGGAGACGTATCCTTTTCGCTCAAGAATCCTCATGATCGTGGAAATAGTGGAGTACGCCGGTTTTTTGCCCGGCATTTCTTCTATGACTTCCTTAACAAAAGCCTTTTCCTTTTCCCAGAGAATTTTGAGTACGGTCTCCTCTGCTTTCGTTAGTTTAATATCGTTCATTCGATAAATATAACTAAATATTTAGTCATGACAGCTAATATATTAAAATTAACATATTTCGCCCTGGACCATAATTTGGCTTCTTACTTTGTCCATGGCGTTGTTCCAGGGATGCACTTAAAACTATAACATATATTTTGCTTTATTTTAACTTTTGATAAGTAGGATTTTTCCTATATTTAAAGTGGTAATTTAAAACTCTATATTTATGAAAAAAACAATAAAACATCTATCACTTTTTATGGGTATGTCCATGGTACTTTTCTATGGGTGTACCAAGGAACATGACAATGATTTCCCCGCCGATGACGGATCGGTGCAGAAGGAAGAGGCCGTCCAAAAAGATTCGCCCATGGCCATTCAAGACCCGAACAGACAGGTTTACAATTACATAACGAGCTTGGGTTTCAGTGAGGAAGACATTTATGAGGCCACTAATAAATACATAGTGGAGGGTGATATCGCGTTCTCAAAAGACATGGTCGTTCCAGAGCCCAGGGAAAAGGGCAGTGGGCTGACCGAACATCGTTACGTTGGACCGCTGATCAACGACCCTTCGCCAACCTACGTACGTGCCGGAACGGGCATGGCCCCGTTCATTGCACAGATCGATGCCGCCATCCTACTTTGGAACAATGCGGTCTCCGAAGTGAAGTTCATCCGAACGACATCGCTTTCAGCCGATATCACCATTACACTTGACAACAGCTTGGACGATGGAAATGGCAACCCTCTTTGTGGGCTGGGTGAATGGCCGTCCGGTGGAGAGGCCGGGGAGGAAATATTTTATAACAATACAGAAACCGCAGTCCATAGCGGTGCGAACCTGGTCCAACAGCGGACAAGCACAATCGCCCATGAACTGGGCCATAATGTGGGGCTTGCCCATACAAATGAAACCGCTGGGAACCATATTGGGGGAACACCTACTTCCGACGCCAATTCGATCATGAACGGAGGGACATGCGGTACTTTGCCGGCCACACTCTCCCCGAACGATGCATTGGCCCTAAGGAAGATCTATCCCAGACTCGAACTTACCCCAAGTAGCGTTAACCTGACCTCATCGACCATTAAGGTGGTGAATGTTCTGGGAAGTGGTGCCGTGACCGTAAGGCTTTCCGGGGACCCTGGATTGATTCTTTGGCATGGAAGTTCCTCGGGCACCTCCCTCAACATTACCGCCCCCACCACCATAGAGGTACAAAAACAATGGGGCTCGGGTTTCTCCAGGATCATGTTGGATTCGAACGGAAGCAATGTGGATATGTCCTTTGTTAGTTTTTGACCCAATGGGACGTACCCCTCTTTTTGGTACAAAAGCTTTAAAAAATTGACCCATCCAATCCCTGTCAAACACCATTGACGGGGATTTTTGTTCGTACGCCCAGCACGGGGCAAATATTGCCCCGTTCTATAAAGGCTGCACCAAATGGACATACACAGTCCCCATTTTACATTGCCGATTTGAAAATGGTCGATCGTTTCAAGGCCTTTTTTAAGATGCCCGATCCGCAGCATTTTCATCGATGCCATGGTTGATTGATGGTGGTTTTTCCATGAAAATCCAACCATTTTCGCTATGTTTAGGGATTGGGCCGAAAAATAGGTCGCACCTCTGGAGTAAGGTATTGGTTCATTGTGTACCAAATAATAGTTTGGGCATCGGGGGATCGATTGCGAAATCAAAGTTTGGGAAAGATGAAAAAAAAGTGGCTTGTTCGAACAGTTATTTTCTTCAGCTCCGTTTTGCTGCTCTCCGGAACCGCTTTTTGCCAAGTCGATCCAAATGCCAAGATCAGTGATTCACCGACCACCATTATTGGCTTCAACCATATAGGTCTTTCCGTTCAAAATTTACCGGAAATGGTGAAATTCTACCAAGAGGCCACGGGTTTTGAGATTGTCAAACGGGAAAAGGTGGAGCGAAGTATTAATGCGTCTTTGCTTTTAGGTATGGACACCTTGTCCTATGAAACCGTCACATTCAAGGCTCCGAACATGCTGTTGGAACTGACCCAGTACTCCAACCAACAAAATGCCCAAATCACCAAGATGCCCCCGCAAGGTCCTGGGATGACCCATACGTGTTATCAATCGCCGTCTTGGGCGTCAGGCTATGACAAATTCAAGAATTCGGGCGCGGAAGTTTTGAGCAGGGGCGAGACCCCGGTCGACCTTGGTGGATACGGAATTACCTATGCCTATGCCCATGACCCTGAGGGCAATATGTTCGAAATGGAACAATTGACCAAGGCTCGTCTGGATGAATATGGCGTTCACGTTCCGGACAATCCCATGTGGATGACCCAGGTGGCCTTAATAAGTCCGGATATAAAAAATTTGGCCAATTTTTATAGGAAGATCTTGGAAATGAACCCCAATCGGGAAGTGGTCATTTCCGATAATCCACGGCTCGATGATATAGCCGGTATGGATGGGGTCGTACTATTTGCAAGCTGGTTCAAGATGGATGGGCCTGGAAAAATGATAGAATTGATGCAGTATAAAAACCCTAGGACGCCAACCGTGGTTTCCAAAAGAAACCCGACCGATTTGGGCTACTCCTATTCGTTCGAGGTCGGGGACATTCAAAAGGAATACGAGCGAATGAAGGGCTTGGGGGTGGACTTCATCAGTGCACCGGAAATATGGGGGGAGTTCTGGATGGTCTTCGCCAATGATCCCGATGGGAACGTATTTTCGCTACGTCAACCTACAAGCACGGGTTCGATGTATTCCATTAGCAATTTCAACTAAGCTTCGAATGCTAAAAAAAATTCCAAAGAGGGCAGCCATGATCGCGGGCATAATCGTTTACGGATTGTGCTTTTTACAGTCTTGTGCCGAAAACAAAGAAGAGATCGCTAAAAGGGCGGGGGCGGAGGTCTACCAAGCCAATTGTGCGGCCTGCCATAGCGGAGCGATTTCAGAGGCCCCTAAATTGGCCAGTTTGAAACTACTGTCCAGGGAAGCTATTGTTGCCACTTTGCGGACCGGGGTCATGCGGAATCAAGCCGATAGGTTGAGCCAGGAACAGCACGAGCAATTGGCGGCCTATATTTCACAGGGCAGCGAAACGGAAACCACAAAAGTAGTGGTGGCCGGAAAATGTGCTGACGAAAATACCGATGCCACCGCCGCAGTTCCCATCATCGCCAATTGGGGCATGGGTTTACAAAACAAACGCTACTACGATGGCGATGATTTGCAGATTACCGCCGAAAATGTCCCCAAATTAAAATTGGGTTGGGCCTTTGCCTTTCCGAATGCTACCCGGGCAAGATCGCAACCGACCATCGTTGGCAATACCCTGTATACTGCCAGTCAGCATGGAACGATCTACGCCTTGGACCGAAAAACGGGCTGCATCCGATGGACCTTTCAGGCGGATGCGGAGGTGCGCAGTGCCTTGGTAGTGGGAACGGATGAAAATGGAGCGGCCAGCCGATTGTATTTCTCCGATTTTGCGGCAAGGGTATATTCGCTGGATCTAAAAACAAAAAAACTCCTTTGGAAGCGAAAAGTTGAAGATCATCCTATGGCCACTATCACCGGTTCGCTGAACATTTTTGAAGATCGATTGTATGTGCCGGTATCCTCTTTGGAAATTATTTCCGCTTATGACGAAAATTACGAATGTTGTACATTTCGTGGATCCATGGTTGCCTTAAATGCCGATACCGGTGAGCAGATCTGGAAAACGCATACCATTGCCGAAACGGCAGAACCGAAGGGAAAGACCCGTGTTGGAACGACACGGATGGGGCCTTCTGGCGCACCCATTTGGACCAGTCCGACGATTGATTCGAAACGCAGGGTGCTATATTTTGGAACCGGGGAAAATTACAGCCGACCGGTTTCCAAAACGAGTGATGCGATCATGGCGATGGACTTGGACGATGGCAAAATTCTATGGACCCAACAAATGTATGCCGATGATGCATGGAACGGGGCTTGCGTGTATCCGCCATACGGACCGAACTGTCCAGAATACCATGGTCCGGATGCAGATTTTGGGGCTCCGGTAGTATTGATTACCGCAGGGGAAAAGGACATTTTGTTGGCCGGTCAAAAGTCTGGTGAGGTATATGCCCTGGATCCGGATAACAACGGAGCGATCATTTGGGAGGAATTGGTGGGCAGAGGGGCTATTATGGGGGGCGTGCACTGGGGCATGGCCAGTGACGGTAAAACGCTCTATGTTCCCATCAATGACCAAAACGACTATCCACTACATAAGGAACAACCTATTCAACCGGGTGTTCATGCCCTGAACGTAGCAGATGGCAAACGCATTTGGTCCACCGTAGAGGAAGACCGTTGCGAGGAATCGGAATGGGAATGCGGACCTGGTGTTTCAGCGGCCATTACCGCTACGCCGGAAGTGCTGTTCGCGGGTGCCTTGGACGGCGTGCTGAAAGCCTATGACACCAAAACGGGAAAGGAACTATGGTCCTACGACACCGATCGGGACTACGATGCCGTGAACGGTGCAAGGGCATATGGCGGTACCATTGATTCCGATGGCCCTGTGGTAGTGGGCAAGCAGATGTTCATCACCTCGGGCTACGCCAAGTTTGGGGAACAGCCCGGAAATGTACTGCTGGCTTTTGAGGTTGCTACGGACTGAATGGATCGCATTTACGATGGTATGACAAAAGCCAAAAACAATTTGACTCCCTTATTGCTTCCCAATATCACATGATATACAGATCAAGCGGTCGCCTTGGTAAACCATGACATGGGATTACCGGGAAGGCCGGTTTCCCAAATCGTAGTGGTGCAAATTCACTATCTTTTCGTTCACAACACAGGACGACTCAAAATGTCTCATGTAAACTGACCAGTCTTTAAAAACGTTCGTTTTAAGAAACCATTAATTGGACTTCAACACAAGCCAATAAGCTTTATCTATGAAGTTTGTCCTTTTTCATTAGGCCACAGACCATTTTTTCGAATATAATCGCTTGATGGCCATCATGCTGATTTGGATATTCAATTAAAGACAATCCTACTATTCTCCTCTTACAATTTCGGTTCAAAGGCGATTTTTCCGCTTTAAACTCAAATTTTCCGTCTCAACAAGATTTTGTGGTCAATTTTATAGACGAGCAGTATTTTTAAGGGATATTGTGGCTTATGTAAGCTGAAACAGCTTGTTGGTCCCCGAACCATTGATAAAACAATCATGGATTAAAAAGAAAACTATGAAGAACAAAGTAAAGTTCATACCCCTATCATTCACCTTCATTGTTCTTGCCTGTACAAATGTCAGCGAAAGCGATTTAACAAATGAAGAACCAATGGGAACAATTACTTATAATGCCAACCTTAAGTCGATTATCGATGGGAGCTGTTTAAACTGCCATTCCGACCCGCCAAGAAATGGTGCCCCTTTCCCACTTACGAATTTTGAACAACTAAGCTTTAGAGCAGAAAATGGGTCATTGCTAAGCGCACTTAGTAAACAAACGGGAGAGGCAGGTGCTATGCCTCCCGGTGGTAGACTGCCACAAACTACAATCGATTTGATAGCACAATGGATAGAAGACGGTCAGTTGGAACAATAAATAAGAAAATGATGAAAAAATCAAATAGGGAAATAATTATGTTGTTTTTCGTACTTGTTGGCGGTATAACCTCTCAACTAACGGCTCAAGACAAATACTTGGACAAGAACGGTATTATCATTTTTGAGGCTTCTGAAAAGCTTTTTGAAGAAGTAAAAGCTATGAATGAATCTGCAACGGTCATTCTGAACACCGAAACAAACCAAATTGCCTCTCTTGCACTGATGAAAGGTTTCCGTTTTAAAAATTCATTGATGGAGGAGCACTTCAATGAGAATTATATCGAATCTGAAACTTATCCGAAAGCTACGTTCAAGGGTAAATTGATTGACTTTAATGCGAATGACCTCAATGAAAAAAATACGGAGGTCTCTGTGGAGGGAGTTCTTGAATTGCATGGCAGGAAAAAACAAATAGATACTAAACTGAATATGCAAAAAATTGGAAATATCATATCGATGACCGGAGAATTCATAACCACCCCAAATGATTTTGATATTAAAATACCGAAAATTGTAAGGAATAAAATTGCCAAGGAAGTTAATGTAAAATTTGATTTTAAACTGAAAAAGAAATGAAGGGTAAAAAACCATACATCTTATTGTCGATTGCACTTTTGTTAATAGTTCTTTCGATAATAACTTATAACTATATGTACAAAGAACATCGCAACATTGCCACCGAAAATGTCTCGTTCAATGTCTCTGCTTCTACCCTAAATAGTGATTTGAGCTTACCTGATAAAGCCTCGAAATATATTGACAAAGTAGTGCAAGTACACGGCACCGTAACCGCCATTGAGCAGAATGATGTGGTCATTGATGATAAAGTACAAGTTAGTTTTATCAAAAACGTCACGAGCGGTTTATCAACACAAAAAAAAATAACCATAAAAGGAAGGTGTGTAGGGTATGATGACCTTCTAGAACTCGTCAAAATTGACCAGGCAACATTGATCCATGATAACTAGCTTTCAACCTAAACTGTTATAAAATGAAAAAACTGAATATTTTAATTTTCTTGCTACCATTTTTAATATGGGCGCAAGACGATTTATTGGATGAAATTGATACGGATTCAGTGGTAATCGGTTATGAGAAAGCGGCCTTCAAGGGACTGAAGATTGTCAATTTTGAGTCCACAAAAATGATATCGAAAAAGCAACTGTATTTTGTGGTATCACACCGTTTTGGTTCTATAAAAACAGGGATTGGGGATTTCTTCGGATTGGATCAGGCCGTTACCCGCCTCAATTTTATCTATGGTATATCCGATGGAATTAATATTGGCCTCTCGCGCAGTTCTTTCCAAAGAACCTATGAAACATCCCTGAAGCTAAGACTTATAAGGCAAAAAAAGAGTGGTTCGCCATTTACCTTAGTCCTGTTCAACAGTATGTTATTGAATGGTTCATTGGATGAAGATGTGTTGCCAGGTTTGGAACTCCAGCATAAACTAAGTTACTCCACACAGGCTTTGATCTCAAGTAAGTTGAATAAAAACCTTTCGCTGCAGTTGGTCCCGACCTTTTTTCATGATAACCTAGTGGCTTTGGACGGGCAAAAAAACTCACAATTTGCAGTAGGCATCGGCGGACGGCATAAATTGACAAAAAGATGGTCGGTTAATGTCGATTATGGTTTGCATTTAAACCGAGCTTCCGATTCCCCTTTCAAAAACCCTTTGTCAATAGGGTTTGACCTAGAAACCGGCGGTCATGTATTCCAATTGCATTTTACTAATGCACAGCCCATGAACGTAAACACATTCTTAGGTCAAGCCACGGGAGATTGGTCGGATGCGGATATTTTTTTTGGATTCAACCTTTCAAGAGTTTTTTGAATAATGTGGATATGGAATCAGGCTTTGCAAAAATTCCCTCGCAAAATGCATTTTGAAGGGAGTACGCGAAAAAATAAAAACGGGAGAGGAAAGTCTTGATCGAGATTTTCGACAAAAGAGGAAAACCGACTGCGATCATATACTTTGAACAGTTGGTCGAAAACAATATTCAAGAGATACCGAAAACATGGAAGTATTGCAATAAGGAAGGAATCGGATTTTAATACTAGATGATTTTTACTTAATTTAATATATAGCAAGATTACATCATATTAGGACGTGAACTTGGAAAAAGTACAGATTTTGAAATAGTTACAATTAAAAATTACTTGGAAACAATATGCCAAAGCCCAAACACTTCGTACTGTTTTCGAGTATATTTATTGAACCATTAAATAGATCGGTCCGTTACCCATATGAATATAAAGTAGTTTGCTATTCTAATTTTATAAAACAATTTGTAAATGGGGGATAATTCCTTTTTGGTAGCTTCGAGGCTGCCAACAAAATTTGGTGAGTTTTTGGTTAAGGCATACCCGTCCCATGTTGAAGATTTCCCACATCTGGCGTTCTATACCACCAATTTAAAAACTGATGAAGTCGTCGATGTTAGGGTTCATTCCGAATGTATGACGGGGGATGTTTTTGGCTCGGTAAAATGCGATTGTGGTGAACAACTCGACTTTGCCATGAATTGGGCGCAATCACATTATGGAGTGGTCATATATTTAAGGCAAGAAGGAAGAGGCATCGGACTTATAAATAAGTTAAAAGCATATAATTTGCAAGACAAAGGTTTTGATACGAAAGAAGCCAACTTGGAATTGGGATTTCACGAAGACCCAAGAGACTACTCGGTCGCAATACAAATTCTGAACGATTTAGGAATAAGCGCCATACGATTATTAACCAATAACCCTGAAAAGATCAATTCCTTTAATGATTCGGAAATAAAAGTTGTCGAACGGTTACCAATAGAAATTCAAGCCCATCTCGACAATGTTGATTATTTGAAAACCAAAAAAGATCGTATGGGTCATTTATTATTACAAAACTTGGGCTCGTGAACGATATTTGGGAAGCCATTATAAAAATAAGTGCAGCGCTCAAGTCCGTTGAAAAATTACCGGAGAGCATTGCTATAAGGTTTAAATCTCAGGCTGAAATCGCTTTTGACGAAAATTGGGATGATTCGAATCTGACTATTCTGGTCAAGACAGATTCGACCCCGATGATTAATCCGTTGCAGGATTCTTTTTTTGATATAAAAGTTTTAAAAAACGCTCAATTTGAAAATGTTGATCTAGACCAACTTAGATTCTACTTGCCATTTGCCTTCTGTGGGTTTTTTGGAAGAAAGTATCAAAAATGCTATTCAATTTCTCATTTTGCTCAAACCCTAGATGGTAAAATTGCTACGAACATTGGCGACAGTAAATGGATAGGGAATGAAGAAAATTTGATTCACGCCCATAAAATGAGGGCATTGTGCGATGGAATTTTGGTAGGATCCAGAACAATGGAAAGAGATAACCCTAAACTAAACGTTAGAAAAGTAACCGGTATCGACCCTGTAAAAATTATTCTTGGGGGAAATGGTCAATTAAGTACCAAAAAATATCATGCCATCGGACCTTCCTCGCTTGTGTTTAAAGATTCGAAAGAGTCGTCAGAGTCATTCGATTGTGTGGTGATGCCAAAAGATTCCCCTTTTGATTTGCACAATGTATTAAAAATATTGGCCGAAAGGGGCATCTATTCGGTGTATATTGAAGGAGGATCTTACACAACCTCCCACTTTTTAAATCAAAAAGCTTTAGATCAAGTACAGATTCATTTTTCCAGTAAAATCTTGGGTTCGGGGGTCAGTTCATTTGAATTTGGCAATATTCAGGAAATAAAGGACGCGATAATTTTTCAGTCAGACCACTTTATTCCCATGGGAGATGAAATGATGTTTATAGGTAATTTGTGAAAATGTCGGCTAGCTTCAATGAATTATGGCATAATAAACAAACAAGCTGGTTAAAGCCTGTTCATATATCTGGGTTGAAGAAGGGCGATACGTTGGTCAAGACCACCTATTCAATGATCAGCCTTGGAACAGAGAAGACCGTGCTTACCCAAAAATTGCCGGAAGCACTGTCGCGGAAAATGGCCGTACCTTATATGAAAGGATCTCTTATGGATACTTTTACCTATGGGTATTCCGCCGTAGGTGAAGTGATAAAAGGTGAAGGATCATGGGTAGGAAAAAATGTTCATTTGATGCATCCACATCAAGATTATATGATTGTCTCCGACACTGATATAATGGAAATTCCGGAAGGAATGGATTTGAAGTCCGCCACATTGGCCAGTAACATGGAAACAGCTATAAACGCCATTTGGGATGCTGAGATCTCACTTGGAGATCGGGTATTGATCTTCGGTTACGGTTTGATCGGGGGGTTGGTTGCAACCATTATTCGTTATATGACAGGCATAAAAGTTGAGGTTTTTGAGATGAATAGCAACAGGCAACAATTGCATGTTTCGCATGGAATTCCGATTAAATCTTTGGATGAGTACGATGTGGTTTTTAATGCCACATCAAATGAAAGTGCTCTGCAGGAAGCATTGGCCCTAACAAGACAGGAAGGTCGGATCATAGAACTAAGCTGGTATGGAAGCCGAGATACTGCCTTACGATTAGGTGCTGAATTTCACTATGGGAGAAAGCAAATTATTTCTTCACAGGTAAGCCAAATTCCATTTAAAAAACAGCCCATTTGGAATTATAAAAAAAGAAAGCAATTGGTCTTTGACCTATTGGCCACTTCGGATTTCTCCCATCTATTGACGGATGAAGTTGATTTTCAAGATACACCGAAATTTTATGACCGATTGAGAAGAGATGAAATTAAAAATTTAAGCACCCTAATTCGTTATTGAACGAGTTCATAAATCAGACCCTATGTTTACTGTAAAAGTTACTGATCATATTATGATCGCACATTCGCTTCCGGATTCTTTTTTCGGGCCCGCACAGCACATGCACGGCGCCACCTATGTTACCGAAGTAACATTCATGAGCGAAAAACTCAATGATAAAAATGTAGTTATCGATATTGGCGAGGCATCGGACATAACCAAAGATGTGTTAAGCGAGCTTGCATATAAAAACCTCGACGAGCTTCCGCAATTCAAGGGAATATTGACGACCACAGAGTTTCTGGCTAAATATATCCATGGAAAAATCAAAGACCGGCTGAACAACGATTTAAGATTAAAGGTAGAATTGTTAGAATCGCATATTGCTTCCGCCAGCTATGAAGGTTGATTTATGAAACCAAAATTGGTCATATTGACTACCAATTTCGGAACCAACTTTTCAGGTGGTTCCAGGGCCACATGCGAGGTATTTTCCAGAATTCAGGATCAATTTGAAAAAATCACGGTATTGGGAACGGTAATTGGCGACCATCGGTTCCAAAATCTTGAATTTATAAAAGTGAACCATTGGCTGAATACCTATCAGGCCATTAAAAAGCTCGAAGATGACCTGACAATCTTTTACGGAGACTTTTACAACTCCTTTTTATTGGGCGTGGCGCAAGTGCCTTTTATATTTACCTATCATGACAATTGGCCGGAATTGGCCAAGTTGAATATCAAATCACGTTTTCAAAGCCTCTTTTACAATACTGCCTATTACTACATTTTTAGAAAGGCCAAAGTTTTGATTACTGTTTCCGATTTTAAGAAAAAAACACTGGAAAAATATGCTGAAAAGGTATATCTAATTCCCAATGGCTTCGATTCTAGTGCCCAATACACCACTGAAGTTACTCAAGCGCGGGGCCAAGTACTTATGGTCGGAAATATTGATGATCGCAAGTATGCCTTGGCGCTAAAGCTTTTTGGGCACATAAAAGAGCGTGACCCAATATCAATTGATATCTACGGTCATATAGTAAATAAAAATCTAGCTAAAAATTTGAGCAAATACCCTTTTGTGTCTCTAAAAGGTTTCGTTGAGCACATACCCTATGCGTCATATAAATTGCTGCTCCATACTTCCTTTTCTGAGAGTTTTGGCCTGATTTTTTACGAAGCTATCTACAATAGGGTGCCCGTTCTCACTTTCAATGTTGGAGGTGCACCTGAAATCATATCCAAAGAAAATGGAAGGATGGTACAGGCTTATAACATCGAGACGATGTACGATGTTCTTAAAAAGATGACTTTAAACCCATTCCAAGCCAATAGGGAAACCGTAAGCTCGTTTTCTTGGGAAAATACCAGCTCAACTTATCAAAACCTATTTCGAGATGTGGGTTAGTTTTATCATCATCATCATTTACCTGTCCTTTGTTCTGGATCTATGGATATGGCCTATTCCCAGCGAAGCATCTACGGTATCGATGTTATCTTCAGAAAGTAGCCCGTTCTCAATTAAATCTGCTCAAGCACTTGTCGGTTTATGGTTGAGCCTAATTTTCTACTTGTCCCCATTGTATCTGGCATTATTGGCACTTATTCGGCCGGAATTGGAAATGGCAACTATCTGGATGATTATTTCGGGATTGTTTATTTCGATTTCCGGGAGGGTAATTTCACTTTCAGGAACAAGGGTGTTGAGAAAAAACCATGGTAAGACAGTGGTCAAATCCTCAATTTTCAAACGAAGTAGAAATCCAATTACAACGGGAATGCATTTAACTATTTTCGGATTGGTGATGTGCTACAATTATTGGTTTTTGTGGATCGGTTTTCCGATTTATTTCTGGATTTTTCATTTAAAGATCAAAATGGAAGAAGATTTCCTCATGGGGAAATTCGGTTCAGTATATGCACGATATATGGAAAAAACACCAAGGTATTTATGACAGTGGTTAAAGAACAGGAGCAGATCAAATCTTGGTTTGACAATGTTTATAAGACGAAAGGATTCCGGTACTTAAGGCCGCTCGCAGCTTATAAAATTTTTGTGACCATTCTAAATCCCAAACCTGACACTAAACATTTGGATGTAGCCTGCGGACTTGGATTAATGCTGAAGGCTCTTGATAATAAAAATGTGGAGCGTTATGGTGTTGATATTTCCGATGTGGCCGTAGAAGGTTGTCGTAAATTATGTCCGGAAGCAAAAGTTACGGTAGGCAATGCTGAAAAATTGCCCTATCGGAACGAGATGTTCGATTCGCTGACATGCTTAGGTTCGTTGGAACGAATGATGAACCGAGATTTGGCCCTTGCCGAACAATTAAGGGTCACCAAGCAAGGAGCCGATATATGCTATATGGTTCGTAATTCGGAAAATTTCACTTGGCACTTTCTACTTAAACCATTAAATCTATACAACAAAAAAGGCCATCAAGATGCACTTAGCCTAGAACAATGGAAAACATTATTTGGAAATGCGGGATTGGAAATTGTAAAAGTGTATCCCGATCATTGGCCTTATCATAGACTGATGCAAATTTTAAAGTTTTGGAAAAAGATAGATACCGGTAAAATTTTAAAATTCCCGATGAGTGTTTCCCATGCCTATGAATTTATTTTTCATCTGAGGAAAAAATGAATGAAGTAGCCGATATATATAATGCACTGTTCAAGTTCGAAGCTTCATCCAAAAGTGGTGCGTATCCTATTCATAAAAGGCTGCACTACGCTGGTGACTGCAAGGATCTTGCGGATTGGATCATACAGAATAACCTTTGTCCTGTTGGCGCATCGGTTTTAGATGTAGGATGCGGAACAGGCAACTCACTTTTCAAACTTGCGAAGTTCAAGCAAGCATCCGGCTTAGGTATTTCCATTAGTGGGAAAGAGATTCAATTTGCTAATGATCAGTTGGAAAAGCTGGATATGTCCAGATCCATTACATTCTTAAAACAAAGTTTTGATGAACCGATTGTACATCAAAAATTTGATGTCATCCTCGCTATTGAATCGCTAAAGCATAGTCATGATCTTTCGAAAACAGTGAAAAATTTGTTGAGTGCTTCTCACGAACACACTATATTTATTATCGCGGATGATTTCATAATAGAAAATAGCGGTAAAGTAGATGAACAAAAAAAATTATGGAAGGCTCCCGGTTTTATGACATTTGCAGAATTCGAGGCGGTCTTAAATCAAAACAGTGAATTTCAATTGCAAAGGCATGACTTTACGGATAAAGTAAAGGTCAAAAATATCCTGATGCTCGGATTTCTGATTTGGTTAACCCGGGCTCTCATTTGGCTTTCAAGGAAAAAATCAAAATTGTTCCTTGAGATCTATCTGGGTGGCTTACTGCTTGAATGTCTGTATAAAAAAGGAGCTGTCTCCTACCAAGTACTAATCTCAAAGAAAATCAAGAATGGAAAAATCTGAAAAAGCAAAAGAGAAACTAATTACTTTCAAAATATATTTTGATAGGGCTAGAATGTACTTGGGGTATATCAATTTTTTTATTCTAAACCTTGTACTGATCAATTCCATAGATAATCCGGTACTTTCTGAATTTATCTCCGATCACAAATGGATCTTGATTCCGGCTTTGTTGATTTTATACGTCGTCTTGTTATTGTTCATCGGATACCTCGATACACGACTGGGCCTGCGTCAAGAAGAATTGAGAAATAATGCGGTCGTCAACCCTATTATGCAAGACCTAATGCGAACGGTTTATGATATTCAGGAAAAAGTTTCCGCGAAAGAAAGCGACCGAATTGAATAATTATTGAACGTTGGTAGAGGGGTATGGGGTCAAATACAAACAGAACTCAAAATATATTTGAAATTCGGAAACAGGTCAGTGGAAAGAACACTTCAGTCCGAGAGTTGAGACGTACTGAAATGAGAGATATGGAGACATACTAACTGCACTAATTTATGGTTAATATCGAGGTCAAACAGCATTTTAATAAATTCTATAGTGCTTGGGCTATTTCTGCCTCCGTAATCAACCTACTAGGTGCGGCATTTGCTGTTTTATATGGATCGAACATTCCCTGGGTTATCGGCGCCATAATTTTATTTATGTTCTATCTGCCAAGGTTGAATTCTTTTACTCCGAGGATGCCTTTGATCATTGGGTATGCCAATTGGGTAAGCCTAATACGACTTCTCATTATTATAAGCCTTTTCGGCTCCTACCCAAATCTTAACGACACTGAACTATTTGTTTTATTCCTGATCGCAATCTGTTTGGATGGTTTAGATGGATATCTGGCGAGAAGGTTCGGTCAGACTAGTGAAGTGGGAGGGAAATTCGATATGGAGATCGACGCATTTCTGGTCTTTACGTTATCATGGATCCATGTTGATCTACAGAACCTGACTTGGTATATTTTAATTCCGGGAGGACTAAGGTACGTTTACGAAATCGCTCTTTTTTGGTTGCCTAAAACGGGAAAAGAGATCTTGCCAAAAATGGTACGTTCAACCATCGCGGTTTCTTTTTTCCTTTCGCTTTTAATACCGTTCGTGACGGAAGAGCCATCTCTTATTTTGATTACGTACGTTTCAGGCACCCTGATAATTTGTTCATTCCTAATTTCTTTTTTCTATCAATTCAAAAGCGCATAAAAATTGAAAACATTTATTCATATTCCCAAAACCGGAGGCACAACCATAGTTGATACCTTAAGCAGACAAATATTGTTTGACAAGTTTCAAAGAATCAATCCAACAAGACATACACATCCAAGAGACTTTCTTGATGATATTGAGGGTCTATTGGAAAAAGTGATTTCATCATCGAAGGCGGAGGTTGTAGGAGGGCATTTCGGATTTGCTGCACATCCCAAATTGACAGATCCAAGCGAGCACTTTACCGTACTTAGAGATCCCATTGAGAGGGTTATATCAGAATACTACTTTATGAAGTACAAGGGAATGTACTACCAGCAATTAATTGAATCTGAAAACCTAAGTCTCGAAGAATACACCCATCACCCCGAAACATACTATTTGAATAATTTACAAACCAGGTTGATTTCTGGAGTGAGCTATGAATCCGGTGAAGAAGTGACCAAAGAAATGTATGACTTGGCCTTAGAAAACCTTAAGCAGTTTAAAGTTTTCGGTATTACCAACGATATGAGCAATAGTTTGGCGCTCTTCTATCTGGTTCTTGGGTGGAAAAGAATGCCCTACTACATGCAATCCAACGCCAATGATAAAAGACCAAAAAGAGAAAGCATTCCCCAACATGAAATAGAAGCGATTAGTGAACGTGATAAATATGATGTTATGTTATATAATGAGGCTAAAAGTATATTCGATGCTAAGATAACTGAAAGAGCAGCGGAAATCGGCGAAATAAAAAACCGAATCATGAAGCCGAATATGATTTACAAGCTATATCTAAAAGTATTGAACAGGATACTGAATTAGACCGAAATTTCTTTATTACAACTGCAAACCTTCTGGTTCATAGTCGGGCAGCGCAGCGTTCATCTTTCCGTAGCTTTTGATAAAAGATCTTAAAAAAATAGAGAACATTGCCTCATGCTTGGTAGGGGTCTTACAATCTTTTAAGTACGGTTCAAATCCATACTCCTTGAAATTTTCTAGGAAGTTGGTATTTCGGGAAACTATATGAACGGGGGTCTCAAAACCAGATTCATCGGGTTTGCTCAAAACCGGAGGTTGGTGATCCCCAATAATGATGAACAAATCGTCTTTGCCCCCATTTTCACTGATAAACTTTTGAAGATTCTCTATTTGGTATTTTATAGCCTGGTCATAATCTTCGATCGTCGGGTATTTTAGAAAGCCTTGATGGCTGTGAACGCTTCCATCACCATGATCAAGCGTTTTCCAATCCTCAACCAATTCTATTTTGGGAAATGGGGAATGCGAACTCTGCGTTAGATAGAAAAAGGTGTAGGGTAGGTTCTTTTCTTTTTTAATGAGATCCAGGGTATAATTCATGTTATATTGATCAGGAGCGGCGGCGCCAAATCCATATTTATCACCTGCATATTCAATATCGTCATTTAAAATCCAACGATCGATACAGTACAACTTGCGCATCGCATCGTAAGGCACCGTTATGCCATTGATAGGGTTGATCGGATTAAGATTGTAGTTGGTATAGCCGAATTTCTTAAACAACTGCATAATTCCATTGCTCTCTCTAAATTGAGGATCGTTCAAAAGATTTTCGAACAGGGTGTTATTGTCTATTCGAAAGCCAAAGAGCACGGAAGTATAAGTGAGCCATGATTGCCCCCCGGCAGTTGTAGATTCGCTAAAATTAGAGAGCGTATGATACCCTTGTAACTTGATTTTTTCCTGAAAATCCCCTAAGGTTTGATAAGCCATTTTTTGGAGTTTTTCCGATTGATAAAAAAAAGCGCCATAAGATTCGATAAAAATAAAATGAATGTTAGGGAGGCTTTCAAGAGGTGCTATAGCAATGTCTTTTCGGGCGTTCATATAGTTTTCGCCAAACCTCATTTTCGATAACCTATAACAATCCAAACTTTTTTTTAGGTTCATGGCCAATTCCACTATGACAAAGTGATAGCGGAGATAGATATCATTAGGATATTTCATGTAAAACCCTTTGTGACCATATACAGAATAGCCAATTACCAAAAGCTTAAGAACACTTAAGATCATAAAACTTGAGGACACGCCTAAAGCATAATTCTTGACAAAAAAGGCATCTAACATTAGGCTAAGTACAAGAAACATTATGATAACGGCCAATGCGGCTGCAATCACTTTCCATTTGGATTCATGCCAAACAATGGCCAACCCGTTTTTAAATAGTTTGAAATCATTGAATAAAATTGGTTCCGCTTCGTATATTTTCCGAAAAGAGAATTGATATATATTAAAGACAAGTATGAAAAAATAGCAAACCGTGAAGGCAGTGGCAAAATAACTAAAATCAAAAAATCGCGAACAAATGATAAGTATCGAAAGCTCTACGCCATATCTGAAAAAATCTAGATTCTCATCCGAAGTCAAGCCAATTTTTTTTTCTTTTAGCCTGTCGATATAGGGTAAAAAACTACTCTCTTGGTAGTGTAAAAGGTAAATAACAAAATAGTTCAAGTAGTTAAGTATGAGAAAAGATGCCCAAAACTGAAGCTCCGAAACTAATCCCGTCATTTGTATTTATATATGTTTATTGATTACCGATTTAAACATGATCATGTTATAAAAACACCCGAATAAAGTACGACTTTATTTTTTTAAAAATGGTGCTGCCGCGTTAGAAACGCCCTAACTTTTAAAGTAGATTATATTCAGAACCTACATCGTTTCGCCGCAAATCGAAACCGATCAACTATTTTTATTCAAAATCGTATTTTCACACATATTCCGTTAGCGGCAAACCTTAGGACAATGACCTAACATCGACTATGAAATGAGAACGATCAAAACTCAAATTACATATTTCAAAATAGTCTCTAAGCGAAAGGAAAAATAATCTTATGGGAAAATTTCGAAACTGGCTGAAAAGCGTACCGATAGTGATCAAACCATTAAGATTTGTATATCGTAAAATCAAACCTGATAAGAGCAGTGTGGGTTATTGGATAAGGAAATTTATATCGAATCGGGCAATACAGGTATTGCAAATCGGTTCGAATGATGGAATTAGTGGAGATACCTTAAATAAATTGATCAAAGAAAATAGTCAATGGCATGTTTTATTCGTAGAACCGGTACCCGATTTATTTGAAAAACTGGAACGGAATTATGGTTCCAGTAAAAGATTCAAGTTTGAGAATGCCGGAATAAATGATGACGGAAGTCAACAGAAATTCTATAGGATAGGGGAAAGTGCGTTTGAGGAAATTCCAGACTTATCGGAAAATTATAAACAGATAGGGTCATTTTCAAGAGAACATGTAGAAAAATTATCGACAACTGAAATAATAAAATTCATAGAGGAATTGGACGTGAATTGCATGAGTTTAGAGAAATTACTGGAGAAGCACAAAATAGAAACCCTAGATTTGATACAAATAGATGCGGAGGGATATGATTGGAAAATACTTTCACAGCTGGATTTAAAAAAGCATAAACCGGAAATGATAATATTTGAGAGTAAAAATTTAAGAGAAGAAGAAAAAGAAGAGGCGATAAAGTTTTTGCAAGAAGCTTACTATATAATTTCAATGCGACAAGATTATATGTGTATTAGAAGAGACAAACTAAAAAGGAGTGGTTTGGGTGTATTGTCATCGAGTTTGGCGAATTAGAAAATGAAGCCACTTTCAATGTTGGGCTATTGGGTTTTTCGAAATGGAATAAATTGGGTCCAACTAATTGTTAGTGGAGCTTTTTACTTCATATTTGTTAAAATTGCATTCGACAACGCCCTAGGATAATTGGAAACATTAAACCCTAATAAGCTATGACATGGACAAAGTGATATGGTTCTTTGGACCTTCAGGTGCTGGAAAAACTACCTTGGCAAATAAATTTTCAGCACATTGTCAGGGAAAGAATATTAAAACGGTGATACTGGATGGAGATATAGTGCGTCAAGGTATCTGCAAAAATCTTGGTTTTACCAAAGAAGATAGGAACGAAAATATAAGAAGAATTGCAGAGGTGTGTAAATTAATGCTACAAGTGAAAATCACCCCGATTGTGGCCGCCATTACACCATACAAATCCCATATTGAATTGGTCACTGAAATAATTGGCCAGGACAGACTACTTTTGATATATGTTAATAGCCCGATTGAAGTGTGTGAAAAAAGAGATCCCAAACAGCTTTATCAATTGGCTAGGAAAGGAATAATCAAAAATTTCACCGGAATCTCGGATGTGTATGAAAATACTGGCGGGGAGTATGTTGAAATAAATACGGCAGACTTAAACGTAAATGAATCATTCAATGATTTATTAAAGAAAATAGAGAGTGTGTTTTGATGGTATACTAATTATTGCTTAATGCGATCGCTAGCTAAATATAGCAGGTCTAAACAATAAATTTCAGTCCGATCAGTCGATTATCTTGATTTAAGTGCCAGCGTATGTAGTCCATTAAATGGTCCAGTTAATAGAACAAATCGATAAAAGTAAAGGATTCTCAAAAAACGTTCTTTTTATAAGGACTATCCCATGAAGTGTGTAAATAGAAAATTAACGGGGGCATGCCCCCGCTAATTTTTTTGTCCAATTTTAAATATTTGCACATTATGAAGAAAGAGGAATTGTTCAACGACGATTTTCTGAAGCAGTTCAAGACCGGCGACGAGCTCAACGGTTTTCTGAAGGAACTCCAAAAACGCGGAATCGAGAAAATGCTCGAAGGGGAACTTGACGGCCATCTGGATTACGAGAGGAACCAACGCTCGTCCAATGCCAACAAGGGAATTATTGGAAAAAGGGGGCAAAAAGCTTGAAGTAAAGGGGCCACTTTTGGAAGATGAGGCCTCCATACTGCATTTAGATTAAAAATGTACATCCAAACCGGCCGCAATGTGGGCCATGACCCATCGTGGTTTACAGCTCCGCCTTCTTTTCCTAGATCCTTCCACAAAACAGAACATCCATTACGAGAGTAATGGATGTTCTGTTTTAAGTGATCGCGACAGGATTACCGCGCACCCGCGCAGCGCTTGGGTGCCGGACGGTTTTCCTTTGCAATCAAGGTTGCAAATAAGAAACTGGGCAGCTGGCGCTACCCTGTTTTACATTCCCGGTCCGTTTTGAAGGCCAACGGCTTTCAACCTTTCCGGAAATGCAAAACCACGCTCGACGCGTGGTTTCTTGAGTGTCGTGATCGCGACAGGATTCGAACCTGTGACCGTCTGCTTAGAAGCGCCCGTTAGCGGATTTCCTCAAAACAGAAAATTGGCTATAATTAATTGATTTTTAGGTGCTTGAATTAATTTTGATGTCAAATGATATGGTTTGATATCACCCATTTGTTTGCAAATTTTTTTAGTACCTTGAATTATATGAGGACGTATTTAACCCTTTTATTGGATACAAGGAGAGCAAAAAAAGATGGGTCCTTTCCTATCATTTTCCGTCTTACACACCTGCGAAAAACGACCTCGATTTCTACCGGATATTCAATATTAGAAAAATTCTGGGATACTAAAAAATGCGCCATTAAAAAGACCTATACCAAAGTAGAATCCATTGCCCGGTTGAATACCTTGCTACTTAAAGAGGAAGCTAGGGCCAATGACATTATTAATCAACTTTATGATAAGGGAAAACTCAATTACTTATCTATTACGCAGGTAAAGAATAGAATAACCCGAAATAGCACTTACGATTCCTTTTACAAATTTGGAGAAGCCTTGGCTGAGGATTTGAAAGCAGCCCACCGCTATGGCACGGCCCGGAGCTACACCGGCATCGTTTCTATATTGCGAACTTTTACAAAAGGAAAGGACTTAAAGTTTAATGAACTTAATTATGACTTAATAAAGCGATTTGAACGCTATCATTTCGCCAAAGGAAACAGCGTAAACAGTCTATCTTCTTATTTAAGAGCAGTAAAGGCTATCTACAACAAAGGGATCAAAGCTGGTTTAATTGAAAGGGAGGCTTACCCATTCATCCATTACACCATTCGTCAGATGCCTACAGAAAAGAAGCATTGGCTATCGAAGACCTTAGAAAGATAATAACCTTGGAAATTCCCAAGGACATTGTCCTGTTTCGGTATCGCAATTATTTTATTTGCTCCTTTTTATTATACGGTATGAACTTTACTGATATGGCCTATTTAAAAGTTAGCAATGTTATTAACGGTAGGATTAAATTCAGGAGGAAGAAAACCGGCAAATTGTTTGATATAAAAATCACCGGTCAGCTTTCGGAAATTCTAAATATCTACCTCAAAGGAAAATCTAGGGATGATTTTATTTTTCCTGTAATCAAAAGGGCAGATCCAGCTTTACAGGAAAGGGAAATTTCCTGGGAACGTCAGCGATACAATGCCGGCTTGAAGAAAATTGGAGAATTATGCGGTATCGAACAAAAGCTAACTACCTACGTTTCCCGTCATAGCTTTGCTACTCAGGCTATGCTCAATGACGTGCCCCTACAAGCTATTTCTGCCATGCTTGGGCATAGTAAGTTGAATACAACACAAATCTATCTAAAGATGTTACCCACCAATATTTTAGATAGTTACAACGAAAAGTTGGTATCAGCAATTTAGGCAAGTTGTATTGTTGGTACGGAAATTGTGATTTGATTTCACATCAATAGATAACCAAATGAAAAAAACAACTATCCTCATATTCACTCTCTTTAGTCTTTTTTCATTCTCGCAGGGTATAAATAGACCTGACAGAATTTTAACTTACGGATTGAGCAATTATCATCATCACACTGCGATGGAATTTGTTGGCAAAGATTGGAACATTGAAATCTATCCAGTCGCCGGTTGTGTAGTCTCGAGAAAGTTAACAGATAGCGTTGCTATAGAACATACGAAACTTTGGAAAAAAATGGACAGCATACATGGCCAAAATTCGAAAGAAAGATACAAGCGCGAGGTAATCCAAGAAATGAAACGGGTTATGGAAGTCCAAGAGATATTTGATTCCAATAAAGAAATCAAAAAGCTTAGACGAAAAATTGAAAGAGCTAAGGAAGACACATCTGCAAATTTGGAAAGCTCAACCGACCACAACATTTATAAGTGGATTATTTATAGTTATGAAAGAGAAAATAACCCTGAGCACAAATGGATACCTGAATTTACGGTTCTCGTGAATTTGGAAAACAAGTCTTCCAAAATTATTGCTATTAAATAAATTCAGTTCAGAACATAGAGCAAACCTGGTCTTCCAATTTACTCTAGGTCTTATCCAACATTTCAATTTGGAAATCTGGTAAAACAATCACGTTTTCAATGTGGAAAAATTTTGGTAATACACCCTTCTAAGCCACTTCTTGAATGTTGGAACATAAGAAATCGTATGTAACACACATCAATCTAAAGCGTTACGCATCAAAATTTTAGATAGTTATAACGAAAAGTTGGTTTCTACAATCTGATTACTATTATCTTGCCATATTATATAATTTTTTAGCAAAGACCATTCTTATCAACGAGAACCGAATGAGGAAAGCAATCTTAATCAGTTTAATACTACTATTTGCCCAATCCATGCGTGCACAAAGTCTTTCCAACAAACAGGCTATCGATTTTGCCGAAAAACTTCATGAAGTTGAAATACTCTCCGATAAAGGGAAAGAACTTTTGATTGACCACATTGAGAAAGGAGATTTCGAAAGAACCAAACAGCCGAATCTACTGGATGGGAGCATGGAAATAACAAACAATTTATCCGTTTCCCAAATTCTAATTTTTCTTAGCAAAGCATTTGGCAGCGAACTTTATTATCGAACAGGGATTTTAGAACAAAACAAGTTAATCAAAGAGACCCAAGAACAAACTGGAAAAGCGATACTTACCCAGAAAGACTATGACAGTATTCAAGAACATTTCTATCAAAATATCGAGGACTTTGAAGGTTGGAAAATTGAGAAATCAATTATAGATGAAGAAAGCTTTCCAGAAGAATCAAGAACCATTCATCTTGATGGCTTTTCAATGCCAAATATGGAGGAGAATGGCCTAATTCATGGCCGTCGAAGTGCTTTGGGAAAAACATGTACACGCACACTAGAGGATTTATTTAGTATCGGTTTAATCGATAAGGTGATATATGATGAGGTTTTTAATGCTATTAAACGCAATGAATTAACAATCGAAGCCTATGTAACTGTCTTCGCTGGTGAAAGAGCCATTTTCTATGAAGATTTTAAAGAAAACAAATCGAAGGAAATAAACTTTATCAAAGAACTCAATGAAGTTGGTGTCATCTCCGATATAAAACTAAAGGAGCTAATTGATTCCTATAAACCAAAGGAATTGAAATCCAAATTTGATATACTTGAATATTGTTCAAATACCAAAATCTTCCACTTGAATGATTATTCCAACAGCCCTGAAATAGGTTACAAAGAAATCTTTTTCGATATCAAATCTTTAGTACCAAACTTCGAGTTTAAAAACTTCAAATCGGAAATCACTGAACCTGAAAATCAATGGAGTGATGATTTAATCGAACAGAAAGTGCTAATTAGCTTTAAGGTGGATGACGTTGTTTATCACAATTCGTTCTTTTACGACTATAGGAGAAAGGTTCCAAAGGAAAATGAAATGGAGTCCGATACCCTTTTAAAAATAAACAATAATTTTCATAAGGGTATTAACAAACTCCTAGCTGATAGAAATTCCGAATATCGGCTATATTATGCTAACAGACCGGAGAATGGTAAATACTATGGCAAGCAAAAATTTGGATTGACTTTGCTCACCGAAGAACAGTTTGAAACTTGGGGCACCTACAATTCGGATTATTTTTTATTCAGCCAAAGTCATGATAACAGTTTTAATACTTTAAACATTCTAAGACTCATTGAAACCTACAAAGAAATAGGCCTTTTTGACCACTTAGACGAAAGTGAAATCAAAAAAGGAGAAGACTGTATTAACGAAATGGTTATCGATAGCTACCAAAGCATTCTTAGCTGTTTTCCTAAGACCATTGTCTATTTTGATTGGGAATCTGGAAATTTAGAAAACCCCTATGAAGAACTGACAATAAGTTTTGCCGAAGCTTCTAGAGGGAAGTTCCAACCTACAAAAATAGTAGACACTTTTGAAAAGAGCTGGGAAAAGGAAACTACTCAATTCTCTTTTGATCTAAATGGAAAAAACTATTCCACAGATTTGGAAATGAATACGGATTGGCTAAACCCAAAATTTATGGAGTTAATCGAACACGCAATGCTAGAAAACAGCATTGATTCTGAAATTTACTATTGTATTGAGGATGGTCAAGCGACTGGATATATACTTCTTACCAAGAAACAATATGAAATTTTGAACTCAAGGCAACCGGATTTATTTGTTAGATTACAAGAATGAAAAACCTATTACCCAAGGACAAGGGTGACGTTGAAAGCGTTGAACGTCTAAAAAAGTTTACTTTCAGCGAGCTTGAACCGAGTATTCCAGAGCTTTTAACTTGGTTGCAGGACTATAATTGGCCTGTGGCTAAACCAATGGCTGAATTATTGGAACCACACACGGAGAATCTTTCTCCCCATCTCCTCAAAATATTAAGGGGAACTGACGGTATTTGGAAATATTGGATATTATCAATTTTCTTTGAAGACACCAACCGACCTATCGAACAGGAATTATTTGCCGAAATAACTCGTATTGCTGATAGTCCTACCAAAATGGAAATTGATGATGAAGTTGATCTTATAGCGAAAGAAATAATTTCTGACCACAAGTTTTAAAAGAAAAGCGATGAATGATCTTTTACAAATTATCGATGATATTACCAAGTATGGATTAAATCCTAATCTAGATATCGAGGACAAGGAGAAAGACTTGGAAAAGCATCTTGTACAACTCTACTCCAAATATTTTGAAATACAATTTAAGTTTGACGAGATAGATTATCCAGATTTTGAAAAGACCGGACTACCAAATATACGAGAAAACGTATCGAAGAATTTCCCTCATTTTGGATTGTATTACAACCTAATGGATTTACATGAACTTCTAAAAAAGCCAAATTTGGTCGTTGGAGATGCAGTGGATGACCTAACCGATATTATTTTGGACTTGTTGGAAATTAAATGGAGGAACGAAAATAATAGTGAGCAAGATGCTTGGTGGTACTTTGAATTCAGTTTTTATTCACATACACAGCAACATCTAATTGATTTGTTAAACTATATGAAAAACAAGAATGGGTAAAAGATTTTCATTTCAAAATTTATTTCCAAAAAAGAGGAAATTCCAAGAACCGTTTGTAAGCTACCCTTAAAACCGAACTGTTTAAAAGTAGAATATTAACCTTAATTTTAAACAGTATTATGAGGAAGAGTAGATTTTCACCCACACAGATCGCAAGTATTTTAAAAGAGTTCGACAACGGAAAGTCTGTTGCGGAGATAACCCGTGACCATGGGGTGAGTTCCGCGGCATTTTACAAGTGGCGTTCCAAGTACGGCGGGATGAGCGGCAAGGAACTCAGGCGCATCAAGGAGCTCGAGGAGGAGAACCGCAAGCTCAAGCAGATGTACGCCAACTTGGCCCTTGACCACCAAATGGCCAGGGAGATCATCGAAAAAAAGCTCTAAAGCCCTGCCGCAAGCGTTGTATTGGCAAAGAACTTGCCCATTACAGTATAAGCAGGGCGTGCCTTGTACTGAATATGAGCAAGAGCGTTTATTATTACAGGCCCTTACCAAAGGACGATACCGAGATAGAAAGGGCCTTGCGACAAAAGGCCGAGGAACATCCCGAGGAAGGTTTCTGGATGGCCTACCATCGTCTGAGGGCGGAAGGAAGGCCATGGAACCATAAACGTGTCCATCGTGTTTACAAAGCGCTCGGACTGCCTTTGAGAAGAAAGGCGAAGAAACGTCTGCCGGCACGCGTAAAAGAACCGTTGGAGGTCCCGCCGGAAGCCGATCATACCTAGAGCATGGATTTTGTCACCGACGTTTTGGAGAACAAACGCCGCTTCAAGGCACTCAATATCATGGACGACTACAACAGGGAGGCACTTCATATCGAAGTGGATTTTTCCCTGACCAGCAACCGGGTGGTCTGGGTCTTGAACCATCTGATCAACAGAAGGGAAAAGCCCAAGCGCATACGTATGGACAACGGCCCCGAGTTCATCGCAAAACTTACGTCTCGATGGAGCGGGATGCACGGCATAGAGTTCAAATACATACAACCCGGCAAACCGACCCAGAACGCTTTCGTGGAACGGTTCAACGGCAGTTTCAGGAGAGGAACCCTGAACAGGTTCATCTTCGAGGACATCGACCAGGTAAGAGAGCAGGTACGGATATGGATGGACGATTATAACAACGACAGGCCACATAAGGCACTTGGCTATGTGTCGCCAAAACGATACCTAGAACTTAATTCCTTGTGCGGTACCGCACAAGGAATTAAAAACGATAACTTTGAAGAAATTGGAAAAACAAGCAGTTCTGAATAGGGGGAAGCTTACATTCAACCACACCTGGATTATTGTTGACCATTAAAGTTCCCAATGAAAAGTTTGAAAGGAATTTGAAAGATTGATGGTCAATCCACTCCACTCTAAACTTTTTGTTATTCTGAAACCTTAGTTTTTCCCCCAATAGCTCTATTGTTCCATCAAACAAGAATTCGTCTTTTAAAGTTATATTGGACAATACTCCTTTCATCTATATTCTATCAACGATTTCAGAGTTGAATATTTGAATTACCAGTTTCCCCAATTCTGCATTATCACAATGTGCAGAAATTGTAGATGTGATTTCAAGTTTGTTAATATATCCAAGTCTGGTTTGAATTCTGAAAGTATTGTTTCTATCTGTTAATCCACTAACATCAATAAGTGTATAGTTTTTTTCAAAACTCCTTATTGATTTTTCTTTACTCACGTGAAAAGCAGTGTAACCGTCTTTTTTACTAGATCGTTTTGAGCCATATTTTTTTATATCAAATTTCTGAATGTTTCGTTTAATCGCTTCTCCAATCAAGTCATGGGAAGAATCAATCTTTAATACTTCACACTCTTCTTGTGAGTAACTATATCCTTTATTCGGTTCTTTATAAAATGGAGTAACTATGATTTGCGCATGCTTTTCAGAAATGTAAACAAATACATGCTTGATGATTTTTAACTTTGGTTCCGGTGGAGAGAATGTTATACTCTTTATTTTCATGTTTAAATATTCCTGAAAATGTACGAAAAACCAAGTAAATCAAAGATTATTAAAAACCTAAAAGACGAATTTTCGATGTTTGGTAATGGAGTTCTTATAATTTTTGGGGTAATATTGTTTCTTGGATTGATAATACTTTTTATCGTGGTGTTTTCGTATATCTGGGGATATTATACCTCTCCACAATTCAGAAAAGAAAATCCGGAGCTACAAGCAGCTATTTGTGTCATTTTGCCAATGATTTTGGCCTCCATATGTTTGAATGTACTTAATCGAATTAAAAAACGTCTTAAAAACGAAGTCTGACAATTTCTATGATAAAGAAATAGAACTAATGATTAAACCAAGTGAAATCATCATAAATCGATTCAAAATTTAACAAATAGGTTGTTATTGCCTTAAATTTTGTTAAAAAACGTGGTGTTTGCAAATTGTTTGCAAAAAAATAGGCCTTGAAAAGTAAAACTCTCCAAGGCCCTAAAAATATTGGTGATCGCGACAGGATTACCGCGCACCCGCGCAACGCTTGGGTGCCGGACGGTTTTCCTTTGCAATCAAGGTTGCAAATAAGAAACTGGGCAGCTGGCGCTACCCTGTTTTACATTCCCGGTCCGTTTTGAAGGCCAACGGCTTTCAACCTTTCCGGAAATGAAAACCACGCTTGACGCGTGGTTTCTTGAGTGTCGTGATCGCGACAGGATTCGAACCTGTGACCGTCTGCTTAGAAGGCAGATGCTCTATCCAGCTGAGCTACGCGACCTTTTGTTGCGGGGCGAAGCTGCCTGTCCGCCTTAGTGGAACGGAGGAGGAAGCTACGCGACCTTTTGTTGCGGGGCGAAGCTGCCTGTCCGCCTTAGTGGAACGGAGGAGGAAGCTACGCGACCTTT
>CANMFO010000004.1 GCA_947497245.1 uncultured Flavobacteriaceae bacterium
CCCATGATGCTTCTGAAAAACAAAAAAGCCGGTCCCTCGACCAGCTTTTGTAGCTCCTCCTCTTGGGCTCGAACCAACCCCGATAGCTATCGGGGCTCTGATGGGCCTTTGTATTTTTCCAACAGTTTCTCTCTCATCTCGGGATATTTTTCCATGTTCTTGATATAGGTACTGCTTTTCATTCTTTTGATGTGGGCCTCGATGCTTAGGGCCTGTTTCTTGGTTTCGCATGCAATGCCCAGGAAAAGTTTCCAATCATCGGCCTTGGCGGTAAACTTGTGGGACAGGGCGTTTTGATGGAATTCCAGGCGTTGTTCGATATTGGCTGTATACCCTGTATAGAACCGGTCCATTTTTTTGGAATGCAATATGTAGACAAAATGGCCCATGATGCTTCTGAAAAACAAAAAAGCCGGTCCCTCGACCAGCTTTTGTAGCTCCTCCTCTTGGGCTCGAACCAAGGACCCTCTGATTAACAGTCAGATGCTCTAACCAACTGAGCTAAGGAGGAATATGTCATGGCCTTTATCCCGGGCCGGGCCCCTAGGGCCACTGCAAGCGGCAAAAGAGGGTGCAAATATAAATGTTTTTTCAATTCCCCCAAACAAAAAATCCGCTTTTAAGTGAGGGGGTGGACATCGGCCAAAACTATTCGATAAACCGTTTGATGATGTTCCAGATATCATTGCCAAAAATCACCGCCATCAGCCCCATTATGATGATAAAGCCAACAATTTGTCCGGTCTCCAAAACCTTTTGGCTTGGCGGCCTTCCGGATATGATCTCGTACAACAGGAACATGACATGGCCCCCGTCAAGGGCCGGAATGGGCAAGAGGTTTACAAAGGCGAGCCAGACCGAGAACATGGCCAGGAAATTCCAAAAGAAATTCCAGTCCCAGGTCGGCGACATCATTTCCACAATTCCAATGGGCCCTTTGACCTGCTTATACGCACCGGTCTTGGAATTGAAAATTACCTTGAACTGGCGTACCTGATCGGTCAGAACCTTAATGGTCCGTTTAAAACCTGCGGGTACCGAGGCGAGAAAACCAAAATGGTCCGTTACCCTCAGATCCTCCAAATCGAGCTGTACGCCTATGGCGCCCTCTTGCGGAACGTTCAGGGCGAGATTTTCGGTCTTGCCGTTCCTTAAAATCTCAATTTCCAGATCTTCTCCCGCCGAAGTCCCTATTTTTTTTCGGAATTCGTCCCAATATTGTATTTTCTGACTGCCGACCCGGGTAATCTCATCGCCGGGAAGAATTCCTGCCCTGCTGGCCACGGAACCCTCGGAGACCACCTCGATAACGGGCTTTGAGCGGTAGCCCAAAAAGTTCCTTCCCTGTTGTTCGAATACGGTGGCCTTGCCCGCATCGGACAGGGGAATGGTAATTTCCTTCCCATCGCGCTTTACCGTGACATCGTCGCCCAGAATGATCTGGAGTACGGCATCGTTGAATTTTCTGGTCTTTTTGCCATCGACCGCCAAGATCTGGTCCCCGGTACGCAATCCCAGTTGCTCGCCCACCGAATCCACCACTATCCCATATTTTAAGCTGTCGGCCGGGATATAGGTATCGCCGTTGTTGAAGAGCAGCATGGAATATATGATCCAGGCCAGAAAAAAGTTTACCGTTACCCCGCCCAACATGATGATCAGCCGCTGCCAGGCCGGTTTGCTCCGAAACTCCCAAGGTTTGGGGGGTTCCTTCATCTGTTCGGTATCCATACTCTCGTCGATCATCCCGGCAATCTTGACATAACCGCCCAGGGGCAACCACCCAATGCCATATTCCGTTTCGCCGATTTTCTTTTTGAAGAGTGAAAACTTCCAATCGAAAAATAGATAGAACTTCTCTACCTTGGTCTTGAAATATCGGGCAGGCAGAAAATGTCCAAATTCATGAAGGATCACCAAGATGGATATGATGATGACAAATTGAATGATCTGTAACGTAATCGTCATTTGTTGATTTTTAATACTTAAAAGCGCACAAAAGTACGGCTTTGCGCCCTCTTAAAAAAAGAAAGTACCACCAGCGGCCCGTATTTAAGAAACTTTTAGTAGCAAACCCCTGCCAAAAATTGGGAAGCTCCCCGCCCGTGGCGTATCTTTGCAAAAAAGCATATGCAATCTTTTTTTGGCAAGTACAAGTTTTTCGGAATCGTACTGTTTTTACTCTCCTCGGTAATCGTTTACCTCTTTTACGGGGCGCTCCAACCGAAAAAAAAACTTCCGGTGTACCAACCCAATATGGTGAACGCGGACTTGGTGGACCCCACGCTGCAGTATGTCAAAAAATACCATAAGATCGCGGACTTTTCACTGGTCAACCAAAACGGGAAAACGATTACCCAGGACGATTACCGGGACAAGATATACATTGCTGATTTTTTCTTCACTACCTGCCCCACCATTTGCCCGATCATGACGAAAAATATGGCCCATGTCCAACAACAGATCATGGACGATGATGACGTACTCTTGCTTTCCCATTCCGTGACCCCGGAAATCGACTCCGTGGCCCAACTGAAAAAGTATGCGCTGGAAAAGGGGGTCAACGACGCCAAATGGAACCTGGTCACAGGGGACAAACAACAGATATATGGCCTGGCCAGAAAATCATATCTGGCCGTGAAAACCGATGGGGACGGAGGGCCTTATGACATGATCCATACCGAAAACTTCATTTTGGTCGATAGGGAAAGACAGGTACGCGGTTTCTATGATGGGACCAAAACGGAGGAAATGGAACGGCTCATGGGAGATCTTGCCATTTTGAAGGCCTCTTACGCGGAGTAGGTTCCGGCACCGGATTCCAATCGGGGGCCGTTGGAATGGAAATCCGCTTTTTTGGAACTTTACCCAAGAAGTTTGGGTTTTTTCCCTTACTTTTGTCCTTACTTATAATGAATCTAAATAAGAATTGGGCACAACAGTAGCACATCTAAAACGCGGGGAACGGGGGATCATTAAGGAATTCGAGGATGATATCCTGCCCATTAAGTTGCTGGAACTGGGCTGCCTTCCCGGCAATGAGGTACAGTTGGTACAGGTCGCCCCCTTAAAGGATCCCATTTACATAAATGTCAACGGCTCCCATATCGCCATTAGACGTTCCATGGCGCTTTTGATCGAATTGGATATCATTGAAGATGCGGTGGCGCTATGAGCAAGCAGATCAAGGTAGCACTTATTGGCAACCCCAACACGGGTAAGACCTCCGTCTTCAACCAGCTTACCGGCCTCAACCAGAAAGTGGGGAACTATCCTGGCATCACCGTGGAAAAGAAAGAAGGCGTTTGCAAACTCCCGCGGGGCGTAAAGGCACATATTCTGGACCTCCCGGGCACCTATAGCCTCAATACCACCTCCTTGGACGAAAGCGTTGCCGTGGAACTCCTGCTGAACAAAAACGACAAGGACCACCCCGATGTGGCGGTGGTGATCAGCGATGTGGAGAACCTAAAGCGCAACCTCCTGTTGTTCACACAGATAAAAGACCTTAGGATCCCCACCATATTGGTGATCAATATGGCGGACCGCATGGTGCGTACGGGCATTTCGATGGATATTGCCCAACTGGAGGAAAAACTGGACACCAAAATTGCCCTTGTCAGTACCCGAAAAGGTACGGGAATATCGGTTTTGAAAGAATTGATAGCCGATTTTAAAAACCTGTCGAACCGACCCAATATAGATTCCACGGTCATCGCTCCGGAATATTTTGGACGGTTGCGGGATACTTTCCCCAACCAAGATCTTTATAAATTGTGGCTGGTGATCACCCAGGACGTGAATTTCATGCCCATTGAGAAAAAGCTGATCAAGGACACCACCTCCTTTGCCACCAAATCAAAGTCGGAACTGAAGCGACTTCAGCAGAAAGAGACCATCCTGCGCTACCAGTTCATCAATGGCATTCTCAAGGAAACCTATCAAGTTGATGCCGCGGCGGCCAGGGGGTTCCGGGCCAACCTCGATAAGGTACTTACGCACAAGATCTTTGGGTATCTTATTTTTTTCATCATCCTGCTCTCCATTTTCCAGGCCATCTATGATTGGAGCAGCTACCCCATGGATTATATCGAGGAACTATTTGCCTCGGCCAGTACATGGGTAAAGAACACACTGCCCCCAGGGGTATTCACGAATTTGATCGCCGAGGGCATCTTGGCCGGAATAGGCGGGATCGTCATTTTTATTCCACAGATCGCCTTTTTGTTCCTCTTCATTTCACTTTTGGAGGAGACCGGTTATATGAGCAGGGTCGTTTTTTTGATGGACAAGTTAATGCGGCCCTTCGGATTGAGCGGAAAGAGCGTGGTGCCCTTGATTTCGGGGACAGCCTGTGCGATTCCCGCCGTAATGGCCACCCGGACCATAGAAAATTGGAAAGAGCGGCTGATCACCATATTGGTCACCCCGTTCACCACCTGTTCCGCCCGGTTGCCCGTGTATCTGATCATCATCGCGTTGGTCATTCCCGAAGGGCGGTTTTTGGGATTGAGCTATCAGGCACTGACCCTGATGTTGCTGTACCTGATCGGTTTTGGGGCCGCTGTGCTTTCTGCCATGATCCTGAACAGAATACTAAAAATCAAGAGCCGTTCCTTTTTTGTGGTGGAGATGCCCAATTACAAATTGCCACTTTTTAAGAATGTGGGCCTGACCGTGTACGAAAAGACCAAGAGCTTTGTTTTTGGCGCCGGAAAGATTATCCTGGCAATTTCCATTATTTTGTGGTTTTTGGGATCTAACGGTGTTTCCGATAGTTTTAAGAACGCGGAAGATATCGTGGAGGGCCGAATTGCCACGGAAGGACTCTCGACCTTCAACCAATCGAACATAGCGGCCGATCTTTCGGTTTATGGACAGGCCTTGCGCGACAGCGTACAAAAAAAGGCCTATCGCATCGATGCGGAGGCCATTGCCGATTCGCTTAGGTATAGGGAAGAGTATCTGTTTGAACAGGCCAAGAACCAGGAAATATCGAGCTTTCGACTGGAAAATTCCTATATGGGATACATGGGTAAGGGCATCGAACCTGTGGTAAAACCTTTGGGCTACGACTGGAAAATTGGGATCGCAGTGCTGACCTCTTTCGCGGCCAGGGAGGTTTTTGTGGGCACGCTGGCCACCATTTACAGCGTCGGGAGCGACGAGGAAAATACCGAGACGATCACCCAGCGGATGGCCGCTGAGATAGATCCAAAAACGAAAAAACCGCTTTTCAATCTCGCTTCGGGAATCTCATTATTGCTTTTTTACGCCTTTGCGATGCAATGTATGAGCACCTTGGCCGTGGTCAAAAGGGAGACCAATTCGTGGAAATGGCCCACCGCCCAGTTGGTTTTTATGAGTCTTTTTGCGTATATTGTTGCACTTATCGCCTATCAAATACTGAAATAGCATGAGCATTCTTCAACCCGTATTGGTCTATATCACCCTGGCATTGGCCGTTGGCTATATCTTGAAGAAATTCCTTTTGCCCCGATCGCTCTTTGCTTCCAAAAAAGCGGGCGTTCCCAGCGGAGGATCGAGCGCCAAGGCATGTGGGCAGGACAACTGCGGATGCCATTGAATTTTATGCACTTTTAATCCCACCGGGACACAGGACATGCGAAATCTTCCAATTCCCTGTAACATTTTCATCGAATAAGAGTCTGGCCAATATAGAGATGTGGTCCAATTCGTTAAAAAAAGAATAAAGTCATATTAAGGAAATCAAAATTTGGGGATAAGTTCAATAGGGTATCCCTTTTTTTGTTCCAATCAATTTGTGGTCGATGGCGAATATCCATTTTAAATTGCTAGGTCTTGTGTTTCTGGCCATTCCTTGGTCCGGTCATGGGCAAAACCTCAGTTCGGTGGTTTTGGACTCGGTGACCAAAAGCCCCGTTCCCTACGTTACCGTACAGCTCAAGAACAAAGGGATGATCACCAACGAGGAAGGACGCTTCAATTTTCAGCTGCGCGACAACATCCAAGAGACCGACTCATTGTTCATTTCCTGCATTGGCTATGAATCCATAGGGAAGCCCCTGGCCGAGTTCACCAAAAATGTCATTTATCTGAGGCCAAAGGCCATCGAGCTCGATCCGGTGATCGTCTCGAACAAAAATTTTACCCCGGAGGAAATTATAGCCGAGGTAAGGAAGAATATTGGGCGGAATTACCAAACGGGCCTGGCCAAAAAAAGATTGTTCCTTCGGGAGACCTATCGAAACAATATCCTAAAGACCGATTATAAACTGGTAAAATCTTCAATAGCCGCCTTTAATAAAAATTTCCTGGACAGCGTGATCCACACCGTGCCCAAAAGCAATACCTATTATACCGAAATGTTGGGCGACCTGTATGGGGGAAACGATGCGGAAGTGCAAAAATTGGACCTGATCAAGGCTTCGGAACTCTACGACAAGAGCATGGAAATGGATTTCGACGCCCTGGAGGAAAAATTCAATAAAATCGTCAAGGAGAACGTAAAGACCGATTCCTATTTCAAGATAAAATCGGGGATTTTTGGCACCAAGGTAGACGCTGACGAACTGTTCGAGGCCGAAGTGGACTCCACCGATGTGGAGGCCCTTAACAAACAGTTGGAGGAAACCAAAAAAAACAAGGAGGAACGCAAAAAGTTCTTTTCGGACTACAAGCGAAAAACCCTGGGCAACCTGTATAAGAACCTGCCCATTTTCAAGGGTGCCGATTACAATGTCCTGTTCAAGTCACGCCGGTACCACCTGAGCCTGGACGATTTCACCTATTTGGGCGATGATGCGGTGTACGTACTCCGTTTTGAACCCAAGGGTTCGGCAGATTTTAAGGGGAAACTGTACATTAATTCGGACGATTTTGCCTTGATCCGAATGGACTTTGAAAATGTGAAGCCCCTACGAAAATTCAAGTTGCTCGGAATCTCCCTGAACGAATACCTGGCCAAGGGCCGCATCATATTTGCCCAGGGAGAGGACCAACTGTACCACCTGCGCTACTATGATATTACAAAGGGCAGCCGGGTGGGCTTCAGGAGGCCCGTAAAGATCATAGAAAAGAATAAAAATGTAAAAGGAAGAAGAAAGCAGAACGAACTGGCACTGAAGGTGGATGCCGCCTTTGGAAACACCAATAGGTACGAGTTGGTCGTTTTTGATCTTGATCCGATAGATATGGGCCAATACGAGGCCTTTAAGGAGAACAACTCCGTGCTGCCCACCTATATGCCCAACTACGATCCCGAGTTTTGGTCGGGATATGATATTATCGAACCCAACCGGGCCATCAAAGAATTTACTTCCCAGGCGGAAACGGACGAATGAACGGGCCAAATCGTCCAAAATTCCGAAACGCCGTCCCTACTTCACCTAGCACCTAGCACCTAGCACCCATGGGCGGCTCCCAATGGTCCTTTTGCCCATACCGGTACGGGACCGCACCCACTTTTTTTTAGTTCTTGGTGTAACCTTTTGTACATTCCGGACTATATAGTAATGAACGCCAACGAAAAAACACCTTTGAAAGAGCTCACGGATGAAAGTCTAATGCGGCAAGTGGCCAACGGAAACCTGGATATTCTCAAGGTTTTGTTTGAGCGCCATCATGCCCATGTATACAACTTTCTCTATAAGATGTCACGGGATAAAATGCTCAGTGAAGATATTGCACAGGAGGTTTTTTACAAGGTGATGAAGTACCGTAGTTCATATAACAACGGCAATTTCGTATCCTGGTTGTTCACAATAGCCAGAAACAGTCTGCATACCCATTTCAGGCGAAATGTGGAAAACAACGAAGACCTGGGTGCATTGGAATATCGACTGTCCGAGACGGGGGAGGGAAAAAATGAGGAGTATTCGCATTTGCAGATGGCCTTGGCCAGGCTCGATGCTTCCGACAGGGAACTGCTGGTGCTGAATCGATTCCAGGAGATCAGATATGCCGAGCTGGCGCACATTGTGGGGAGTACGGAAGGGGCGGTGAAAACAAAAGTGAGCCGGGCACTCAAAAAATTAAAAACCATTTATTTCGAAAATTTATGACCATGGAAGGGAAACATGTTATTGAGTTGCTCCCAGACTACCTCGACGGGGTACTGGATACCGCCCAGATGCAAAGGGTGGAGGCACATCTGAAGAGGTGCCCTGGCTGTGCCTCCGAGCGGGAGGCAATGGGAACGCTTTGGGATGCTTTCGCAAATGAGGAACCGGCCGCTCCCTCGAATAGGATACGGACCCATTTCCTGGAACGTTTGGAGCAGGAAAAAAGGGGAGGGGACCAAGTGGTTTCCATGGCCGGAGATCCCGCAGCAAAACGGTTTCCATGGACGAACCTGCTCAAGGTAGCGGCCAGTATCGTGTTGTTGGCCAGTGCTTTTATGCTGGGGAGGTACCGGCAAGAACAAAAATCAAACCTCGAAATCGCCGCCTTGCGCAATGAAGGCCTGGAAGTAAGACAAACGGCCATGCTTTCACTTATGGAAAACAAATCGGCCAGCAAAAGAATTCAGGGGGTCCATTATATCGATGGGTTCGCCGACCCGGATGAGGCCATTGTAAAGGCGTTGACCGATAGGATGCTGCATGACGAAAACACAAATGTACGCCTTAGCGCCTTGGAGGCCCTGGAAAAATTCACGGCATCGGAAATGGTCAAGGAAGCGTTCATTACCGCTCTGAAAACCGAAAAGGATTCCGGAATTCAGATCGCCATCATCCAGCTTTTGGTGAAAATACAGGAGAAAAAGGCGGTGGCCCCCATGCAACGGTTATTGGAGCGTGAAGACACCCAACCTTTTGTCAAGGAGCAAATAGAATCCGTATTACCAGCAATTATATAAACGAACATCAAAAAACAAACCGTCATGAACGTATTTAGAATTACGCTTTTCGTATGCCTTATCAGCTTTGCCGCTAGGGCGCAACAGGACTACACCAAATCCTTGGATGGAATCGATTGGGTAAAGATCGAATCCAGGACCAAGGTAACCGTGGAAATGCACGGCGAAAACCAACTTAGGATAAAGGGAGGGGAGATGCACAAAACCCCGGAAAGGGCCAAGGGGCTGAAACTGGTCGGTGACAACGGTACCGATAACACCAATGTGGGCTTTTATGTCATCAAGGAAGGGAGCAACCTGATAGTGAGGAACTTACAAAAGCACAATAGGGGCCATGCGGTGATTTATCTGCCCGCTTCCCAAAACATTTCAGTACGGACCAATGGCACCAATAAAAGTGACATCGAAATATCGGGATTTACAGGGGAGATCGAGGCCAGTGTGGAACTGAACGGGGCAATCAAGGTCACCGACATCAGCGGACCGATCACCGCGAGTACCCTAAATGGCAATGTTGAGGTGACCTTCACCAAGGTAAGCCAGACTTCCCCGATTTCCATATTTTCCACTAATGGCGCCCTCGACATAACCCTGCCCGGGAATACCCCTGCAGACCTGTCAATGGGTTCGATCAATGGGGAAATCTACACCAATTTTGAACTCGTTTTTCCGGAAAAGAATGGCCTAAAGGCCGTCTCCACCCAAAAAGTAAGACAATCGATCAATGGGGGGGGCGTGAACTTTCAATTGAAAACCATCAACGGGAATATGTATCTAAGAAAACAATAAATCAATACTGGACCCGGTCCAGTGCAAGAAAACGACAGTCATGAGAAATATTATCACCATCATTGCCCTGAGCATTTTTAGCCTAAACCTGGGCGCACAAAAAATCATTGAGAAGAACATTGATTATACTAACCAATTTATAGAGATGGACGTAAAGTTCGCTTCGGAAATCGAAGTCAAGACCTGGGACAGGGCTACTGTCTATATCAAAGCGGATATTACCACCGAAGATGGGAAGTACCTAGATCTTTACCTGCTTGAAATAGACGAAAGCGATACAAAAATCAATATTGATTCGGACGCCACTCCGATATTCAAGGCGTTTCAGAAAGAAAGGGAAGAAAAATATCCCAACAGGAAAAACTATTGCTGCAACGATTTTGACTACGTATTCAACTATGTGCTCTATGTCCCTAAAAATGCCAAGCTCAAAGTAAGTAGTATCAACGGAAATCTTAAGTCCGATATCATTGAAGGCGACCTTACCGCCGATCTGATCAATGGCGACATCGACATAAAGGATTATACCGGAAACCTCGATCTCTCCAGCATCAACGGGGAAATCGATCTGCCGATGATCAATACCACCTTGATGGCAGAGACCATCCACGGGGATATCTATGCCGATGAGAAGCTAAAATTTAAATCCTCGAGCCGTCATGTGGGCCAGAAAATAATGGGGAACATGGACAATGCCAAAAACAGCCTGCGCCTGAACACGATCAACGGGAACATGTACCTGAGGCTCTGAAAAGCGGCCGTTAGAATGGAAAGCACGCGGGGATCGTCACAAATGTGTTAAAAATCCGGACAAAACCCACCGCAACTGTAACGATACTTTTTTTAGGAAGTCTTTAAGTCACATCAATCAAAAAGCGACAGTATGAGGACCCGCATGCTTATCGTCTGCGCAGTATTTTTTGCGCAGGCGGTGCTTATTGCCCAAGATTCTACACAGACCGTTCCAAAGCGGGTCTATACGACCCAAGTATTGAACGGGGTCCCATCACCGGAAATCGATGGTATTTTGGACGACCAGGGATGGGACATCGTGGAATGGGAAGGCGATTTCATTGAACAGCGCCCGGACGAGAACACCCAACCCGAACACCAAACGAAGTTTAAGATCGTCTATGATCAAAAATTCCTGTACGTGGGGGTGCGTTGTCTGGACAGCGAGCCCGATAAGATCGTAAAACGCCTCTCGCGGAGAGATGGTTTTCAAGGGGACTGGATCGGTATTTTTATCGACAGCTACCATGATGAGCGCACGGCCTTCGGCTTTATTACCACGGCCGCCGGCGTCAAGGCCGATGTATTCGAGTCGAACAACGGGGGCGACGAGGATGAAAGTTGGAACCCCATCTGGTATACCCGGTCGAACATCGATGAAGAGGGGTGGACCGCCGAAATGAAGATTCCCCTGAGCCAATTAAAATTTGGGAAATCCAACGAACAGGTTTGGGGACTGCAGCTTATGCGCAAACTGTTTCGGGAAGAGGAACGCTCGGTTTGGCAGCGCATACCCCAAGATACCCCCGGATTTGTAAGCGAGTTCGGTTTGCTGAACGGCTTGATCAGCTTGGAGCCCCAAAAACAACTGGAGATACAGCCCTATACGGTCGCCAAATTGGAAACCTATGAGGCGGAAGAAGGCAATCCATTTCGGGACGGGAGCGATGGCAAAATTACGGGGGGATTGGATGCCAAGATCGGGATCACGAATGACCTTACCTTGGATCTGACCATCAATCCGGATTTTGGGCAGGTGGAGGCCGACCCATCGGCCATTGCCCTCGACGGCTTTCAGATCTTCTTTCGGGAGCAGCGTCCTTTCTTTGTGGAGAACAAGAATATTTTTGACTACCGGGTGTCGCGTTCCGAGGCGGGGAATACCTTTGGCGCCGACAATCTGTTTTACTCCCGACGGATCGGGAGAAGTCCACAGGGCTCCCCGGATACCGAAGACGGCGAATTTGTCGATCAGCCCGAGAACACCCCCATACTTGGGGCTGCCAAATTCAGTGGCAAGACAAAGGATGGGTGGTCTATCGGGGTTTTGGAGAGTGTGACCGCAAAAAAGTATGCCACCATTGATGACAATGGGGAACGGAGAAGGGAAGTGGTAGAGCCTTTGACCAATTATTTTGTGGGCCGGCTCCAGAAAGACTTCAACGACCAGCAGACCTTCGTAGGGGGGATTTTTACGGCGACCAATAGGGACCACCTCGGGGAACCGCTCGATTTCCTGCATCGTTCGGCCTTTACCGGGGGCCTTGATTTTAAGCACCAATGGAACGAGCGCGATTGGTACATCGGGGGCAATTTGCTGTGGAGCCATGTCACTGGGGGTACGGAGGCCATCCAGAACACCCAGGAATCCATTGCCCATTTGTTCCAGCGGGTGGGTGCCGACCATGTATCTGTGGAAACGGACCGGACATCACTGACGGGGACCGGGGGCAACATGCAGATCGGAAAGATAGGCAACGGGCATTGGAAGTTTGAGTCGGGCGCCACCTGGAGGTCCCCGGAACTGGAATTGAACGATATTGGCTTCCAGCGACAGGCTGATGATATACGCCATTACACCTGGATCGGCTACCAGACCTTGAAACCGGACAAGACCTTCCGACGGGTGGGGATCAATTACAACCATTGGAGCGTTTGGGATTTTGGGGGGAACCACAACAGCCTGCGCTTCAATACCAACAGCTGGCAGAACTGGGACAACAACTGGTTCACCAATCTGGGACTCAACTATGAGCCCAAGCAATACTCCAATTTTGCCCTGCGGGGCGGGCCAAGGTTACGGCAATCCCCGGAAATCGGGTTTTGGAACGGTATCAATACGGATAACCGGAAAAAAGTGCGTTTCAATATCTTCCACAACGGACGAAAGGGAACGGATAATTCCTATAGTTCCTACAATATTGAGTTTGGTATACGTTATCAACCTTTTGACGCGCTCAGTATTTCAGCGGCCCCGGCATACAGTATCAACAGCGACAAGTTGCAGTACATCGATAATATTGATGTGGGCGATACCACCACCTACCTTAACGGAACCGTCGACCAACGGACCTTGAGTATGTCGTTCCGGTTGAACTATACCATCAACCCCAACCTGACCCTTCAATATTGGGGCCAACCCTTTATTTCCAGGGGAAGGTACAGCGACTTCAAACAAGTGGTGAACCCGCTGGCCAAGGAATTCAACAACCGGATATCCCCTTACTCCGATGCGCAGCTTTCTTTGGCGGATGATTCCTATGCGGTCGATGCAGACCTGGATGGGGCCACTGATTTCAGTTTTGACGACCCCGATTTTTCCTTTGTTCAGTTCCGATCGAACCTGGTCATGCGCTGGGAATATATTCCGGGCTCGGAAATCTTCCTGGTCTGGTCGCAGGACCTTTCCCGATCGGGAGATCCCACGAACAAACTTTTTGATGATCTGGGCGATCATATTTTTGGGGATGAAAAACCCCAGAACATTTTTTTGCTCAAGGCCACCTATCGATTTATTCTATAGTCCCCTCATACAAAACCCTGAACAAAGGAATATAACAATAGCCCCCAAGCTACGACCAGGAGTAGCCCCCCAATAGGGGTAATGGGCCCAAGGAAGCGAAGCTTTTTTCCTTTGGATGCGCTGAGGACCAATCCGTAGATGCTGAAGGAAAACAGGAATGTGCCCAGGACAAAACAGTGGACCATATACCGCTCGATCACGGTATCCAAGTTGAGATTGAACCCCAATACGATGAGCAACAGGGCATGGTACATCTGGTATTTTACCCCGGTTTCAAAACTTTTTAGTTGGTCCATGGAAAGCCTTTTTTTTAAAGCATGTGCCCCGAAGGCGCCAAAAATAATGGCCAAGAGCCCGAAGAAGGCTCCGAAGGTCTGTGCGAACAATACCATTGTCTATTTTTTTTGCCCAAGATACGTTATCCATGGCCCAAATATATGGCATTGGCCCCTTTGTCCCAACGGAAAAGGCCCGGTGGTCGTTCACCGGGCCTATGGAACTACTTTCCGTGATGCAGGGTTAAATTTGGCTCAGCCCTCCATCTACGGACAATTCAATGCCGTTGACATAGCTGGCATCGTCGGACGCGAGGAACAGCACCGCATCGGCAATTTCCTTGGGATTGCCAAAACGTTTTAGCGGGTTTGCGGCGGCAAAGCCGGACCCCATTTCATTGACCACCTCTTCCGGCATGCCCATTTTATCATATATAGGAGTGGTTATCGGCCCCGGGGCAATGGCATTTACCCGAATCTGTCTTGCGGCCAGCTCTGTGGTCAGAACCCTTCCAAAAGCCCGCAGGGCACCTTTGGTGGCACTGTATACCGCGGCCCCGTCAAATCCTTTTTGGTGCACGATGGAGGTGTTCAGGATAATGTTTCCGCCATCCTTGAGGTTGGGAATCGCATTCTTGACCAAAAAAATGGGCCCTTTGATGTTGATGTCGAACTGTGAATCGTAATGGGCCTCATCGATTTGATCGGCAGGGGCAAAATAGGCCACCCCGGCATTGGCGAACAGCACATCTATTTTCCCATAGGCCCTTACCGCCTCGTCGATCAATTTTTGGTTGTCGTCCAGTTTTGCCTGGTCGGCCAATACTGCCTTAAAATCTCCGGAAAGCTGGGCCGAAACCTCATCCAGGGCTTCCTGGCGTCGACCGGAAAAGACCACTTGGGCACCCTCGCGGAGGAAGCCTTTTACCGTTTCCAATCCGATTCCGGAATTGCCTCCGGAGATCACTACTACTTTGTCTTTAAATTTGCTCATCATTTTAGGATTTTTATTTTGAAACGTTCATTTCAAAATGGGTTAAAAAAATTTATGTAATAACTTTGATCGTGTTCTCTATTATTTCCTGCAGTACCTTTCGATCCTTAACCAATATGCCCGTCATACGAAACCCTTGGAAGGCATTGAGCACAAAATAGGCATAGCTCTTGCGGGCCTGATCTTTGTTGATGATTCCCTGTTCCTGTCCGTCCCCGATTAAATCCTGGAATAAGGCCAAGTGGTGTTCTTGGGTGTCCAACAACCATTTTCTGATATCGCCGTCCCGATTGCCCATCTCCGCTTTGCAGTTCATGACAAAACAACCTTTACCATTGACGTCAGAAGTAATTTCCGCTAAAGATCCTTCAAAGATCAACCGAATGGCCTCCAACGGGTCCCCGGCCCGGAGCAGCGCCTTTTGAAACACTCCACTGGCCTCTTTTTGATAATGGGAGAGAGTGTGCTGGTAGAGCTCCAACTTGGAGCCAAAGGAATTGTAGATGCTGGAGCGGTTCAATCCGGTAACGTCTACCAAATCTTGCATGGACGTACCGTAATAGCCCTTTTCCCAAAAAACGTTCATCGCTTTTTGGAGTACGGCCTCCCTGTCAAATTCCTCGATCCTTGGCATGCTTTACAACTAGGGCACAAATATATATTGAAACAATCGTTCCATAAAAATTTTTAACAACGATTTATGTTTTGCAAAACGGTCGGGTTGAATGGCCCATGGGAGATATCAAAAAGATCGGCGACCGAACCTACGGTCTTTCCCTGGAGTTCGCCATCAAAACCTTACCCCTGCATGTCATAAAAAAAGTGCTCTTTTACAATCTTGCCATCCTTGACCTTGTAGACCGCGATCTCTGAGGTTTGGGAACGTTGTCCCGAAGGTTTGTGGGTGGTGTCCATTTCGAACCTCACCGAGAACCAGTTGTCCGCCACTACCGGATCGGAGGCCTTGCTACTGTGTACTTCGAAGGTGTTGACCCACCATTCCCCTTTTTTCATCACAGCTTCCATACCTTCCAAACGGCGCATGTCACTGGTATCCTCGTCCTCGATACTAACAATGTCCGGACTGTACAGTTCCTGGTATGCCCGGGTATAGTTGCCCTCATTGCACCATGTAACCAAATTGTCGGCAATTTCCTTTGTTTCCATAATCGTTGATTTTAATTGATTGGATGCTTAAATTACGACATCTGGATAGGAAGAACAACCCAAATTGCAAAGAAGTCGCGGCAGTTTCCCGTGCGGTCACCCCATTGCTGCCCCCTTCCCCAAAGGTCAAGGTGGACCATCACCTGAAAACAGCTTCCATCCTACGGCCACCGGTCTTTTCGAGATTTAGATGAAGCTGTTGTTGCAGGTCTATGAACATGGTTCCGTTCATACCGCGGTCATCGCTAAAGACGCCATAGGTACTGTCGGTCCGCTTTTCCCAGTTCAGTTTATGGATGTGATAGGAGGGAACGGAGTCCAATTGGGAATATTCGCAGTGGTAGGAGAGTGCAATTTGATCTTCCCGTACATCCAAATAGTCCTCTAGTGTACAGGCATCCAAAGGAACGGCCTCACCATTGAATTTCAAGGATGAGATGGACCAAAATTTGACCGCGGGATCCTTTTTGGGTTTTGAACCTTGGTGCTTTTTACAGCCCGACCCCAGGACGAGGACCATCATGAACAGCGTTACTCTCATAGGTAACTGGTTTAGTGCAAGTTATTTGATCCGTCGCCATCCCTCGGTTTCGTCCTAGGCCGCAGGTAGCGAACCGATCTGTATGGACGGGTTTTGTAGGGCAGTTTTGGAGACGGCCCCCATGCGCTATTCGGCCACTTCCGCCACCTTGCCCTTGAGCAGTTCGTACAAAGCCTGGGTGTCCAAGCTATCCTTTAGGTTCAAAAACAACTGGTCCGAATCTTTTTGGACCAACCGTATCTTCCGGCTTGAAAAATTATCGACGTATACAAATACCCTTTTATCGGTAAGCGAATCCTTGAACTCTTGGTAGATTCCCTTCCCCTTGTCAAAGGCCGAAAAACCGTTGAGTCTGACCATGGGCGGTATCCGATCTACAAATTCCACGGTATCGAGTTCCGTCAGATTGAGTTTCTTATAGTAAAATCCGGATAGGATCTTCATTTGGTCGCCCTCGATCTTGGTCCAATTCTTATAGTGAGACAGAAAGGCAAGGACACAGACCACTACTGTCACCACCATTAGGACGTTCCAGAACCAATGCCTTTTTTTTTCCATTTCAGTTTAAGATTCCTCCCGATACCGATCGGGCCCATTTTTAATTTTTCGTTTTCAATTTCGCCCCTCCGTACTTTTCGAGCCATGCGAGCGTGTGTGCGACTTTGGTTATCAAATTGCTGGGCCTGTTCGCAATGCCATGGCTTGCACTGGGAATCTCGACCAGCACGGTGGGGATCTTTCTCAGTTTGAGCGCATGGTAAAGTTGCTTGGCCTCACTGGGTGGGGTACGCAAATCTTCCATACCTACCAGCACCATCGTAGGGGTCTCTATGTTACCAACGAGCGAAAGCGGGGAAAATTTCCAATAGCCCTCAAAATTTTCCCAGGGTTGTCCCGGGTAACGGTTGTCGGCATAGTAAAAGTAGTTGTCGGCCACAAGCGTTTTACTGATCCAGTTCATGACCGGCTTGGCGACCACCGCTGCCTCGAACCGCTTGTTCTTGCCAATGATCCAGGCCGACATAATGCCCCCTGCGCTTCCTCCGGTTACGAACAATCGGTCTTCATGTGCCAGGCCTTTTGCGATACAATAATCAACACCGTCCATGACATCGTTGTAGTCCTCCCCGGGATAATTGTTGTACAAGAGGTTTCCAAATTCCTCACCATAGCCGGTACTTCCCCTGGCGTTTGGATAGAAAACGATATAGCCGGCCGCTGCGTACAATTGCATTTCGGCGGAAAACCGGTCTCCGTAGTTCGAGATGGGCCCTCCATGGTTTTCCACTAGGAAGGGATACTTTTTTTCGGCATCGTAGTTGGGCGGATAGACCAGCCATCCCTGGATCTTTCGCTGATCAATGGAGGAAGTGTACCAGATTTCTTCCACTTTGCCCAAACTCCTGAAATTCAACAGGGACCTGTTGAGGGCGGTTAGCAAGGAAGGCTTTTTTTCTTTTGGAAGGAGCACGGCCAATGCTGCCGGGTACTCGGGCCGGGTCTGGGTAAAGGCCAGTGCGCCCTTGTTGGAGACGCTGAACGAACCGCCCGCGTAGGGTCTGCCGATCGAAGTGCCCCCCATATCGTCCGCCAAAGGGGTGATCTTTCCGTTCAAGCTGATGTGGGCTATTTTGGTATTCCCCTTGTCATCGTATGAAAAATAAAGTCCCGTGCTCTTGGCATCCCACATAGGATTGGAGACGTCGCGGTCGAGTTTTTCGGAAAGGCTCCGTTTGTTGCTCCCATCGGCATCCATGAGGTACAATTGATCCACCTGATAGGCCTGTACCTTCCCCTCATGCCCGGTAAAGGCAATGTATTTTCCGTTGGGGGAGGCCTTGGGGCCGATCTCCAGTCCCTTCCCTCCGGTCAACGCTTCCATTTCCCCATCCGCGACCCGTACGGAATGGATGTCGCTGTTCCTAAAGTCGTGCTCCCAATCGTCGTTCCTATTGGCCGAAAAATAGATCTTGCTACCATCGGCCGACCAAGAGAGCGCACCCCTATGGTGATAGTCGCCGGAAGTAAGTTGTCTTGGAGCCCCACCTTCGGCCGGAACAACAAAAATATGGTCGAACCCGGGTTTAATGTAGCCCCTGCCATCGGCCTCGTGATATAGACGATCGGTAATTCTCGGTGCTTCGGCCCATTTGGCGTTCTTAGGTTTTTTGGGCATTTTCGCAAACACGGGGGGCGCTTTTTCCACCTTCATCGAAAAGGCCAGGTAATCTCCTTTGGGCGACCAAGAGATGGAACTCGGGCCAAACGGCAATTGGGTGATCTTTGCGAACTTTCCCGAACCGAGCCAATACATATAAATTTCGGAACCTTGGTCCGTGCTGCTCACAAATGCCAATCGATCTCCGGAGGGGGACCACCTGGGACTGGATTCCGAAACTTCCCTCGAGGTCAGTTTTTGGTGCTGGGAACCATCCGTGCGTACCATCCAAAGTTGACCCACGGCGGCATCCTTCATGATATCGAAGTCCATTCTGCGGTAAACGACCCATTCCCCTTGGGGCGCTACCTGGGGGTCGGATACGTACGCGAGATCATACACATCCAAATAGGAGAAGTTGGGTTTCTGCGCGGCCATTTGAAAAGTCAGGCCTAAGAAAGCCAGGATTAGAAGTGGTTTTAGTCGGTACATGCCATGGTGTATTGAATAGATAAACTTACGCATTACGCGACAGTTCCGCAAGCTGTTCGGTTCTGGACCTATCCGCTGTGGAAATCGAGGAAGCGGTATCCTCACCAAAGAATCCCCGTATCGGCGCTTCAGCTCCTAAACCTTGTTCCTGGACCCCATAAAACAGACGCCATGCTGGTTTGGGCCTTGGTCTGCCTCTCGGGACCCATGGAAGGTCCCTGATGTCGATATCAAAAATTATGTATCTTTGTCCGAGCACGATGACAAAGTTTTTTTCCATAGCGATCGCTATGCTCCTCTTGGTCCAGAGTTTCCACATCAGTATCGGCGAACTGATGGAAATGGACGAATTGATCGAGCATGCCCGGTTCCATTCTGAGGAATACGGGGACAATTTTGTTGTTTTCCTATCCAAGCACTACGGGGAACTGAAGGCGGAGCACAATAAAAATCACCAGGAGGAGCAACAAGAACACGAGGAAATGCCGTTCCAGCACCAACTGCATACCCCCACACTTTCCGCCTTTGTACTCAACGAAATACCATCGTACACCAATTCCCTTGATTTCAAGGTGCACCGTACCACCCTTTACTTTTATCAGGCTACCTATTCTTCCTTGGAACTGGAGGGCCCTTTTCAACCCCCCCGACAGGCATAACAATATCATTCTTTAATTTTTAACCGCACGGAGGTCTTTTGCCTTTTGCGCAATCTATTCCATGATATTTTATGAATTATGCTGTCATCCATCATCAATTTTAGCCTTAGGAACAAGTTTATCATTCTCCTGTTCACCACGGGGATAATCGGATTCGGTCTGTACTCGCTGTCCCAGATATCCATTGGTGCCGTACCCGATGTTACCAATAACCAGGTACAGGTCATCACTACCTCCAGAAACCTGTCCACCCAGGATATGGAACAGTTCATTACCTATCCCGTGGAACTGGAAATGGCCAACCTGCCCGGAGTAGAGGAGATCCGTTCAATTTCGAAATTCGGACTTTCCGTGGTCACCATCGTATTTGACGATGCCATGGGAACCTATCTGCCCCGGCAACTTATCGCGGAAAAAATAAAATCGGCCTCCCAAAAAATACCGGAAGGTTTCGGGACTCCGGAGATGGGCCCCATCACCACGGGACTGGGAGAGATCTACCAATACGTATTGGACGTTCGGCCAGGGTACAAAGAGCAATATACGGCAACAGACCTGAGAACGATCCAGGACTGGATCGTTAAAAGACAGCTGTCCGGTATTCCAGGGGTTGTGGAAGTAAACACTTGGGGGGGGTATTTAAAACAGTACGAAGTGGCCATCAATACGGAAAAACTGCATGCCATGGACATTCTGGCACAGGATGTTTTTACCGCCCTGGAAAGGAACAACAGTGTTGCCGGCGGTGGGTACATAGAGAAAGTGAACCAGGCCTATTTCATACGCGGGGAGGGTTTGGTCAATGACCTGAAGGATATTGGCAATATTGTCATCAAGAACAAAAATGGAATCCCGATCCATATCAAGGATGTGGCCAAAGTAGGCTATGGCAGCGCCACGCGTTTTGGCGCCATTACCGGAAACGGGGAAGGGGAAAAGGTTTTGGGGCAGGTAATGATGTTAAAGGACGCCAACTCAAAAAAGGTCATCAATGCCGTCAATGAACGTGTGGCCGCTATCTCGAAATCCTTGCCCGAGGGCGTTTACATTAATGCATTCCTAGATCGTAGCACGCTTATCGACAAAACCACGTTCACCGTTACCGAAAACCTGGTGCTTGGCTGCTTGATCGTTATTTTTGTGGTGGTATTGTTATTGGGCAATTTTCGTTCGGGACTGGTCGTGGCTTCGGTTATTCCACTCTGTTTGTTGTTCGCACTTTCGTTGATGTACCTTTTCGGGGTGGATGCCAATTTAATGAGCCTTGGGGCCATAGACTTTGGGATCATTATCGACGGAGCGGTGATCATCGTAGAGTTCATCGCTTTCCAAATGACCTCCAAAAGCGGGGAAATGGCTTTGCTTTCCAAACCGCATCTGCAGGGCCGCAAGGATGAAATTACTTTCGAAAGTGCTTCAAAAATGATGAATTCGGCCATTTTTGGACAATTGATCATCCTTATCGTATTCATTCCCATTCTGTCCTTGAGCGGAGTGGAGGGAAAAATGTTCAAACCGATGGCCCTCACCTTTAGCTTTGCATTGATAGGGGCCATGCTTTTCTGTTTTACCTATGTCCCGGTCGCGGCCGCGTTGTTTTTGAAACCGGCCAAAACATCCGACCGGAACATTTCCGTGCGGTTGATGCGCTGGCTCTATAGAATGTACGAACCCCTGATCGATTGGGCACTGCGCAAAAAAGGGGTGGTCTTGGGAGCCGCCTCTTTGCTCCTGGCAGGGTCCTTGGTGCTGTTTGCACGAATGGGAGGGGAATTTATACCCACTCTCGACGAGGGGGATTTTGTGATTCAGCCCATCCTTAAAACGGGAACGTCCTTGGGCAAGACCATTGAAACCACCACCCGAATCGAAAAGATACTGTTGGATCGATTTCCGGAGGTGGAACAGGTGGTTACCCGCATCGGAGCGGCCGAAGTGCCCACAGATCCCATGTCCATGGAGGAAAGCGATGTCATTATTATCCTAAAGCCCAAAAAGGAATGGGTCTCCGCCCATAGCAAAGATGCCCTGGCCAATAAATTCAAGGAGGCCCTGGGCATCATTCCAGGGATGGAGGTAGAGTTCACACAGCCCATCGAGATGCGGTTTAACGAATTGATCACGGGTGTTCGCGCCGACATCGCCATCAAGATTTTTGGCGATGACCTGGAAGTGCTCAGCAAAAAAGGGAATGAAATCAAATCATTGATAGCCAATGTGCGGGGAGCAGCGGATATTTCACTGGAAAAAGTGGTGGGGCTCCCGCAAATGAACGTGGCCTATGATCGGGCGAAAATTGCACGTTATGGACTCAACATTCAGGATCTAAATGATATGGTGGCCATGGGATTTTCGGGCCGCACCGTGGGAAGTGTGTACGAAGGTGAAAAACGCTTCGATCTGGTCGTCAGGTTAGATCAACGGAACCGAAAGGATATCGAAAATCTGATGAATTTATATGTAGACCTGCCTTCTGGGGAAAAGATTCCCTTGAGCGAGCTTGCGGAAATAAGCTACCAGGTGGGCGCGGCCAAAATTTCCAGGGACGATACCCGTCGCAGGATCGTGGTCGGAATCAATGTCCGAGACCGAGATCTACAGTCTGTGGTCGACGATGTACGGCGTTTGATAGACGATCATGTAAAACTGCCCGTGGGGTATACCATTACGTACGGCGGGCAGTTCGAAAACCTGCAAAGTGCCAAGTCCCGCTTGTTGGTCGCCGTTCCCATTGCCCTGCTTTTGATTTTTGTACTGCTCTACCTTGCCTTTAAATCTGTTAAGGACGCGCTGATGATCTTTTCCGCCATTCCCTTGGCCGCGGTCGGGGGAGTACTCTTTTTGTGGATGCGCGGACTGCCCTTTAGCATTTCTGCTGGAGTGGGCTTTATTGCACTTTTCGGCATTGCGGTGCTCAACGGCATTGTGCTGATAGAGCATTTTAAGGAATTGAAAAAACAAAGTTCCGATCCTATGGAAACACTCATAAAACAAGGCACCAAAGATAGACTTCGCGCCGTACTGCTGACCGCCTCGGCCGCCGCCTTGGGTTTTTTGCCCATGGCGATTTCGACCAGTGCCGGTGCGGAGGTGCAACGTCCCCTGGCCACTGTGGTTATTGGCGGATTGGTTACCGCGACCCTGCTGACCCTAGTGGTACTTCCCGTGTTGTACGCCATGTTCAACAGGCCGGGGGGAATGCGCTTGGGAAAAGCATTTTCAAATAAGGCGACCCCCTTATTGGTGGGATTTTTACTGGCAATGGCCCCCATGGCCAATGCACAGGAAAAACCATTGACCCTGGAGGAAGTGATCGCCATCACCATGGAAAACAATGCCGGGCTGCGGGCCGGGGCATTGAACGTTGAACGGGCCGATGCGTCAATGGGCCATGCTTTTGACCTCGACAAGACCCATCTCTACTATCACTATGATGAAAACAATCTCACGGCTGAAAACCTGCCCTTGAACGTGCTGGGGATCCAACAGGATTTTTTGTTTCCAACAGTATACTTCGCCCGAAAAAAAGTGAACAAGGCAAGGCTTGATCTTAGCTTGGGTGGCTATGAAGTCCAGAAAAAGGCTTTGGAACGCGAAGTGACGCAGAGGTATTATCAATACCTGTACGCCAGGGAAAAGGAGGATGTTTACCGGCGGTTGGACAGTTTGTACCAAAATTTTTCACACAGGGCATCACGCCGTTTTGAGTTGGGGGAGACGAACTATCTGGAAAAAATAACCGCTTCCTCCAAAAGACAGCAGATAACGATCGCCCTGCAAAAGGCCCGTCAGGATGCATTGATCTCCTATTCGAAACTGGTGCGGTACCTTCAACTTCCGGACAGTGTGGAAATTGCCGTGATCACCATGGAGAAGGTGCCCTTGTTGGACACCAACATTGCCGAAAGTGTGGAAATCGAGTACCACCGATACGGCACCGCCCTTGCCAGTGCCCAAAAAAAGTATGAAAAGCAACGCCTTTTGCCCGATCTGAGCCTCAACTATTTTCAGGGGACGAACAGCACGGTGAACGGGAGTTTGAAGGGCTATCAGTTGGGGCTCAAAATACCCTTGTTCTTTGGCGGAACCGCCTCGCGAATCAAAGCTTCGCGTATTGCCGAAGAAATTTCCGCGGCGCGTGCCGAGGACTACGAAATCCGCCTAAGGTCGCGCTACAACGAACTTATGGCCCAATATGACAAGCATGAAAAAGCCTTGATGTACTATGAGCGGCAAGGGACCCTTTTGGCCGAGGAAATCCTGAAAACTGCCACTTTGAGCTTTAAAAATGGGGAAATTGATTTTTTCCAGTACATCCAGAGCCTGGAGAACGCCTATGGGATTACGCTCGATTATTTGGACAATCTCAATGAATACAACCAGACCGTTATCGACATCAACTACCTAACCCTCTAATACAATGACTATGAAACCTCGTATATATATTCTTCTAACAAGTGCCCTTCTACTTTGCCTCCCCGGTTGCCGTGAGGGAGGAAATACCCCGGAATCGGCCGTTACGGCTGCGGAAAATCCAGAGGAAGGCATTCTGCTCTCCCAAGAACAATTTGAGGGCAATGGCATGGTCTTGGGCAACATGGAAAAAAAATCCTTCCCAACGACCATTCGCGCGAACGGGATGATCGATGTCCCTCCCGAAAATCGAGCCGTGGTAAGCGCCACAATGGGGGGCTACGTCAAGAAAACACCCTTGCTGATAGGTGATAAGGTCAAGAAAGGCCAGCCCCTGGTCACCATTGAAAACCCGGAGTTTGTTGGCCTTCAGCAACAATATATGGAGGTGAAGCAGCAGCTGGGATATCTGCGATCGGAGTACGATCGACAAAAAACCCTGGTGGCGGAGAACATTACTTCCCAAAAAAACTTTTTAAAGGCCGAAAGTGATTACAAGACGGCGACCGCCCGCTATAACGGTCTCCAGAAACAGCTGTCGATGCTCAATATCCCGGTTTCCCAGGTGGAACAGGGCACCTTCAGCACCACCGCGACCATTTTTGCCCCCTTGGGGGGAAGCGTCACAAAAATGAACGTTACCAAAGGGGCATATGTATCCCCGGCCTCACCTATTTTGGAGATCATCGACAATGACCATATCCACCTGGAACTATCGGTATTCGAAAAGGATATTATGAAGGTGAAAAAAGGGCAGCCCATATACTTTAGGATTCCGGAATCATCCGCAGAGGTGTTTGATGCCGAAGTCTATTTGGTCGGTACTTCCATCAACGAAAACCGGACGATAAAGGTGCACGGCCATTTGAGCGAAGAATCCACCAGTAACTTTTTGACCGGGATGTTCGTGGAAGCCGATATCGTAACCTCAAATACCGATGCCCCCGCCCTGCCCTCGGAAGCGGTGGTCAGTATGGACGGAGAAACCTACCTATTGCAATTGGTGTCGCAGCAAGACGGGAAGAGCCACTTACAAAGGACAAGGGTAAAGGTTGGAATTTCCCATGAGGGCTATACGCTTATCGAGGATGCGGAAAAATTCCAGCCGACCGATCAATTTTTGACCAAAGGAGCTTTTACCCTGATCGGGGAGTAACTTCTGGAAAAAGTACTACCCCAGACCCACGTCCAGGGTCATCATAATAATAAACCCACCGATGAAGCCCATGGTGGCAATATCGGTATACTTGTCCTGCTGCGTTTCGGGAATCACTTCTTCCACCACGACAAAGATCATGGCCCCAGCGGCAAAGGACAGGGCATAGGGTAAAATGGGTTGGAAAGTAAGTACTGCCCAGGCCCCCAAAACAGCGGCGATGGGTTCGACTATGGCCGAGGCCTGTCCATAAACAAAGCTCTTCCTCCGGGAGAGTCCCTGTCGGCGCAGGGGCATCGCGACCGCAAAGCCTTCGGGAAAGTTCTGAAGGCCGATACCCAGGGCAAGCGCTACGGCTCCCCCGATGCTGGCCCCCTCAAAACCTGCGGCAACCCCGCCGAAGAGCACACCCACGGCCAAGCCCTCCGGAATGTTGTGCAGGGTAATGGCAAGGGTGAGAAGAGTGGTCCGGTGCCAGGGGGTCTTGATGCCCTCTTTTTCACTTTCCTTGAAATTGATGTGCAAATGCGGCAATACCTTGTCCAATCCGAATATGAACAGGGCTCCCAGTAAAAAACCGATCGCGGCCGGGACTACTTTCATAAAACCCTCCCCGGGACTCATTTCGATGCCGGGGGCCAATAGGCTCCAAAAACTGGCCGCGACCATCACCCCGCCGGTAAAACCCAGCATTCCGTCCAATAGCGCGCGGTTCATCCCTTTGAACAAGAACACCAATGCGGCTCCCGCCGCGGTCAGCCCCCAGGTAAAAAGGGTGGCATAGAATGCTGCCAATATGGGATTTATCGATTCGAAATAGTGGATGATTTGTTGCATTTTATTCGGTTATTTTTAGATATAGGTTGGATGCAATTTGATCCGAAATGTGCACTTCGTTTCCTTTTATTCTAATGCGCAGCGATCCGTCGAACTCTTCCTTTTCCAGGACCAAAATGGAATCGCCCAGGGCAATCTTGTTCTTGTCCAAAAATTTCAGGAAGGGTGGGGACGAATCCTTAACGCCCACGCAGATACCATTTGCCCCTACCGGAACTTCCTTCAACAGTTTTTTGATCGCCTTTTTAAACGTACCGCTCTTCGAGGGAATGGGATCGCCGTGAGGGTCCACTTGGGGAAACCCAAGATGCCGGTCCAATCGATCTACCAATTTCTCACTTTTGATATGCTCGAGCTGTTCGGCCACCTCGTGCACCTCGTCCCAGGAAAAATCGAGCTTTTCCACCAGGAAAACTTCCCATAAACGGTGTTTTCTAACAATCGACAAAGCGGTTTTCTGACCGTACTCCGTCAAACTGACCCCCTTATAGGGCTTGTAGTTGGCCAGTCCCTTTTCCGAAAGTTTTTTCACCATATCGGTAACCGAAGAGGGTTTGGTATCCATCTGTTCGGCAACCGCATTAGTGGATACCGTGGTGTTTTCACCTTTCCCCAAATGGTAAATGGCCTTGATATAATCCTCTTCAGAGAGCGTCATTTTCTTTTTCCTTTATACAAAAATACATTTTTATATGTAAAAACAAATTTTTAGCTTTGTCTAAAATTAAATTTAAGGATGAATAAAAATAAAATCCCCGTTTTAATTTGGCTGGTATTGGGAGTGTTTTGCCTTTCCTTCGCCAGCGGCAGGGCACAAAATGGCCAGTTAAAGGGCCGGGTGGCCGACGACAAGGCCCCTGTCCCATTTGTGAACCTGTATTTGAAAGGGACCACTTTGGGCACTGCCACCGATGAGAACGGGTACTATCTTTTGCCCAATATTCCGCCTGGCCGGTATACATTGATCGCAAAAGTATTGGGCTATCTTCCTTTTAGCAAGTCGGTCCTCATATCCGAAGGTCCCCAACCGACGATGGACATAAAGCTGATCGCCGCGTCCGAACAACTTGAGGAAACCGTTGTTACGGGTACCTTAAAGGCGGTAAGCCGTTCGGATAGTCCGGTACCGGTCGAAGTATACAGTCCCACCTTCTTAAAAAAGAACCCCACCGCGAGTATTTTTGAGGCCCTGCAGAATGTCAATGGGGTGCGCCCACAGATCAACTGCAACGTATGCAACACCGGCGATATCCACATCAACGGATTGGAAGGGCCGTATACCCTGGTTTTGATCGATGGAATGCCGATTGTAAGTGGTTTGGGAACGGTGTATGGCCTTTCGGGCATCCCCAATTCGCTCATAGAACAGATTGAAATTGTAAAAGGACCCGCTTCCAGTCTATATGGAAGCGAGGCGGTGGGCGGTCTGATCAATATCATCACCAAAAACACTTTGGAGGCGCCCGATTTCTTCGCGGACGGGTTTCTAACGGGCTGGGGGGAATACAACCTGGACGTAGGGGCCAAGATAGATGTAGGCAAAAAAACCGATATGTTGCTCGGGATCAATTACTTTAATTATGACACCCCGGTGGACAACAATGGGGACAACTTCACCGATCTGACGCTCCAAAACCGGATTTCAATCTTTCAGAAATGGAACTTTCAGCGTGGGGACAACCGTATTTTTTCCCTGGCGGGCCGTTTCTTTTATGAGGACCGTTGGGGCGGCGAAATGCAATGGACGCCACAATTCCGTGGTGGTGACGAAGTCTATGGGGAAAGTATTTACACCCGGAGATGGGAGATTCTGGGGAAATACGAGCTGCCCATAGCGGAAAAAGTGCTGTTTTCTTTCTCGTACAACGATCATAGCCAGAATTCGGTGTACGGGGATATTCCCTACCTGGCCGACCAACGCATTGGTTTCGGACAGTTCACCTGGGACCGATCGATTGGAAATCACGATTTGCTGGTGGGGAGCGCGCTTCGGTACAACTATTACGATGACAATACCCCGGCCACCGAGGCCGTGGATGAGGTGGTCATCCCCAGTCTTTTTGTGCAGGATGAGATAACCCTGGCCAAAAAACATTCCCTTCTTTTGGGCTTTCGGTACGACTACGACCAACGCCACGGAAGCATTTATACGCCCAGAACGGCCTATCGATGGAAGGTAACGGACAACGACATTGTCCGCTTCAATGCAGGGACAGGTTTTCGAGTGGTCAATTTGTTCACCGAGGAGCACGCCGCCCTGACCGGAGCAAGGGAAGTAGTGGTGGCCGAAGAACTGAAACCGGAAAGATCCGTGAACCTGAACCTGAACTACCTAAAGAAAATCTATGCGGACAACGGTACTTTCATCAGTTTGGATGCCTCTGCCTTTTACACCTATTTCAGCAATGCCATCTTGCCGGACTATGACACCGATCCGAATCAGATCATTTATGATAACCTAAGGGGAAAATCGGTTTCCCAAGGCCTTAGTGCCAATGTTGATGTAGTGTTTCCGAGCGGTTTCAAATTTTTGTTGGGCGCCACTTTTCAGGATGTGAGCGCCACCGAAAACGGAAGTTCCCGACGGCAGATCCTTACCGAAGGTTATACCGGTACGTGGAGCCTGTCCTACGATTTTCGAAGCCTGGACCTTTCCATCGACTATACGGGAAATCTTTACGGTCCCATGCGTTTGCCCATTTTGGGCGCGAATGACCCTAGACTGGAATACTCCCCTGTATGGAGCATTCAGAACGTTCAATTTACGTATAAAGGGATAAAGCACTTTGAGCTATATGGGGGAGTAAAAAATCTTTTGGACTGGACGCCCAACCGGGGAAATCCGTTTATCATTGCCCGGGCCAACGACCCTTTTGATAAAAATGTGGCTTTCGGTCCAGGGGGAGAGGTGGTGGCGACCGCGGACAACCCAAATGCATTGACGTTCGACCCATCCTATGTGTACGGCCCGAACCAGGGTATACGCGGCTTCTTTGGAATGCGATATCGACTGGATTGAATGGGGGGTGGAGGCTTGTGCCAGAATCCGTATTTTTGGTTTGGGAAAAAATACTTTGGGCCTTGCAAGATGCAACAACTTACGATTATATCATCATAGGCGCCGGCGCGGCCGGACTCATGCTGGCGGACGCCATGGGAGGCGATGTTTTTTTCCAGGACAAGACCGTCCTGTTGTTGGACAAGGATGCCAAAAAAACCAACGACCGAACCTGGTGCTTCTGGGAGAAGGGCAGCGGGCCGTTCGATGGGATGCTTCACAAAACCTGGCCCCATATCTATTTTGGGGGAAAGTTGTTCTCCCAGCGCCTTGATATTTTCCCTTACACCTACAAGATGATCAAAGGGATAGATTTTTATTCGCAATCCCTGAAGCGCATAGTTTCCCATGGCCATATCCGGTTTTCCCAGGAGACCGTGGTCCATGTCCAAGATCGTGGGGAAAGGGTTTTGGTCACTACCGGACAGGGCGCTTACTGGGCAAAGCAAGTGTTCAACAGTATTTTTGACGAAGGGGTGGTGACCTCACAGCAGCGCTATCCGGTTTTGAGGCAGCATTTTGTGGGATGGTTCATTAAAACGGAGGAATCGATTTTCGATTCGAACCAAGCCACCTTTATGGATTTTTCCGTTTCCCAGAGAGGAAATACCCGTTTTATGTACGTACTGCCCTTCTCCAAAAACGAGGCTTTGGTCGAATATACCCTGTTCTCCAAAGAAGTATTGCCAAAGGGCGTTTATGAAGAAGCCCTACGGGAATATATCAGCGAAGAGCTGAACTGTGGCGCATTCCGTATCGTCGACTCGGAACATGGAAGCATTCCGATGACCTGTTATGGTTTCAGGAAGGGCAATACCCAAAATATGCTGAATATTGGAACGGCCGGTGGTTGGGCCAAACCGAGCACCGGATATACCTTTATGAACACGGCCAAAAGGATACCAAAATTGATACGGCATTTAAAGTCCGGAAAGCCTCTGGACACTTTTCCGTCCCGAACCAAATTTTGGTATTACGATCTGTTGCTGTTGGACATACTGCACCGGGACAACGCCTTGGGACACTTGCTCTTCGAATCCCTGTTCAAAAAAAGACATCCGAAGGAGATCTTTAAGTTTTTGGATGAGGAAACCAGTCTTTGGGAAGATCTGAAAGTGATCAGTGCCCTGCCGCCCCAACCTTTTATCAGTGCCCTGCTTCGAAGGCTATTTTAAGAATTCCCTCCTTTCCCGGGACATCTATTATTTTGTGCCGTGGTCATGTGCGCAAGCTACCTCAATAATATACCCCCGTGCTAGGATTATTTGACAACTCTTTTTTGGCGGTCAATTTTAGGTCTACCGAACATTTTTTCGAGATGGCGACCGGATGTTGCCCGCTCTTTGAACCTTAGGGCGGTACGGCAAATATCCGCATCATTCCGCGTCGCGGGGATCGGGGTTTTGGCCAAAAACAACAAAACGCAACAATTAGGGAATAACCAATGATAAATTAAGGAATATACCCGTTAATGTTTTCGAGATCACATGAAAAACGCATAGTAGTGGGCGGTTGGCAGGCTTCCGAAGTAAGACAGAAAAGCCCTTTCCCTCCTTTTTTTATTTCACGAGAGGGTGCAAATGTGTGATTTTTTGCCCCAGATTTTAAGAAATATTTAAGTTTACTGTGTTTTTGATCAAAAATTATTACTTTAGACCTTAACAACAACCTAAGAACCTATATTAATATGAACTACCAAACTAAATTTAGCAAGGGGTACCTATTGCCTAATCGGACCCTTTTAAGCATGTTATTCTTTGCATGTGGAGTATTGTTTTCTACGGCTATCGCCCAGACCACGATAACAGGGACAATTTCTGATGAAACTGGGCCTCTGCCCGGGGTCAGTGTGGTCATTCAGGGCACAACACAGGGTGTATCGACCGATTTCGATGGACTCTATTCGATTTCCGTGGACGGTCAAGATGCCGTCCTTGTATTTTCGTACATCGGTTATTTGACCCAAGAAATTGCAGTGGGGTCCAATACTACCTTGGATGTACAAATGCAGGAAGATGTCCAAAATCTCGACGAAGTGGTCGTCGTAGGTTATGGCACCCAGAAAAAGGCTACCTTAACGGGCTCAGTGGCCTCGGTAAGTGGGGATGCCCTTGAAAAGTCGTCCTCGGCCAACTTAGGGTCCGCACTTTCAGGTAAAGTGGCGGGACTCTTTATTGATACCGGTCAAGCGGAGCCGGGTGCCGATACTCCAGCCATTCGGGTTCGGGGTACGAGCACGTTTAACAACTCGGGAGCCTTGGTGGTGATCGATGGTATCCCCGATCGTGAGGGGGGTATTGCCCGGATCAACCCTGCCGATATTGAAAGTATCTCCGTTTTGAAGGATGCCTCGGCGGCCATCTACGGTGCGCGGGCCGCGAACGGGGTTATACTTGTAACGACCAAACGCGGTAAGGTTGGTGCTCCTACGGTAAAGATCAATTCCACCTACGGTCTGCAAAACCTGACAGGGACACCTGAAATGTTGGACGGGGCAGAGTATATGGATTTGGTGAACGTATTGAACGTATACAAATTGCCCGTGGGCGAATGGAACACGGCACATGCCGGTCGTGGAGCGCCTTACACGCGCTTGGACAACGGTGAAGTGGTCAACCCGACCTTTACCACCGATAGGATCAACAATACAGCGGCCGGAACCGACCCATGGTTGTACCCCGATACGGATTGGATGGAAGCGGTGACCACCAAGGGTGCGCCGATTTCGCGTCAGAACGTACAGGTCTCAGGGGGTACGGAAGATGTTCGATATCTGGCGTCATTAGGCTTCCTAAGACAGGAAGTGAACTTTAAAAATGCACCCAAGGGCTATCGTCAGTTCGATCTGCGATTGAATTTGGATGCCAAGATCAGCGAATCCTTGAGTTTGGACGTCGGACTGTACTCCAGGCAAGAGGAAAATCGCCGGAATACAAGGGGAGAAAGCGGAATCTTTCGAGATTTGATTCGCCAATACCCATGGTTCCCTGCCTTCTGGCCAACGGGAGAATTGGGCCCGGATATCGAGAACGGTAACAACCCTGCGGTTCGGGTCACCGATAGCCCCGGTTATATCGATACCAGCAACAACTTTGTACAAAGTAATATTGGGCTTACCTATAATGTTCCCGGTATCGACGGACTCCAGTTCCGCGCCAACGTTTCCTATGACAAAGCAAATCGGGAATTTAAGCAATGGGACCGTCCTTGGTCGCTTTTCACTTGGGACGGAATCAACCGAAACTCTTCTGGCCTTACCGAGGCCCAGAGAGGTCCCGGAGATCCCAGTTTGAGGCAACAGCATACCACCAAGACGGATTTTACCGCCACCGTGACCGGTTCCTATGAAAAGGAATTTGGCGATCACTATTTCAAATTGCTCGGAGGGGTCACACGTGAGGAATCGGAAGAGGATTTCTTTGGGGCGTTCCGTAGGTTCTTCCTTTCCAGCGAACTGGCCCAATTGGATTTGGGTGGTGCGGAAGGCCAGAACAGTGAGGGCCGCGGTTTTGAAACAAGGCGTTTGAACTACTTTGGCCGGGTAAACTATGCCTTTAAGGACAAATATTTGTTGGAGTTCCTATTCCGTTATGACGGTTCTTACCTATTTCCAGAGAACAATCGTTTCGGATTCTTTCCTGGGGTATCCGCAGGATATGTACTGTCAGAGGAGCCCTTCTTTGAAAAGGCCCTTCCCTTCATTGACTACTTCAAGCTAAGGGGCTCGTGGGGACAATTGGGTAACGATAATGTGGCGGCCTTCCAGTTCCTTAATTCCTATGAGCTATCGGCCACCGGTCTAGGACCCGTAGTGACCACCGCTTTTGAAAGCAATGTGGCAAACCCTGATATTACTTGGGAAACGTCCACTCAACAGAATATTGGTTTTGACCTGCGAACCTGGAACAATAAGATTTCAATAGGCTTTGACCTGTTTAAGCAAAGCAGGACGGATATTTTAACGGAACCATCGAAAACCTTGCCCAACTATAGTGGAATTCTCCCCCCAGCACTGAATATTGGGGAATTTGAAAGTAGAGGCTATGAAATCAGTTTGGGCTTTAACGGTGGGAACGACGAAGGATTTAGCTATAATTTGACCTTTAACTTCAGTGATACGAGCAACGAATTGGTGTTCATCGACGAGCCGGATCTTCCGGACCGCCCATGGCAGCTTGAGACCGGAGGTGAAATTGGACGTCCGTTGCTCTTTCAATTTGACGGGGTATTCCGTACGCAGGCCGAAATCGATGCAGAGACCTTGGATTACAGTAGGATAACCCCTATCTTAAAGCCGGGAGATGCCAGAGTGGTCGATATCAGTGGGGACGGTAGCATTGGCCTTGAGGACAGGCGACGTACCGGTGGAAGTGCCTTTGCCGATACCCAGTTTGGGTTCAATACCGCGATCAATTATAAAAATATCGACTTTAGCATGTACTGGAACGGTGCTACGGGAGGCTATAGCAACTATGAATGGTCCTTTATGTCGGGAACACTCGCCAACGTACAGCGGGAGGTTCGTGACAGAGCGTGGTCCTTGGACAACATCAACGCGCCCATGCCGAGATTGGCGGATCGTGGCGATCAATGGTATTCTGGTGCTACCGATGCGTACTTGATCACAAGGGATTATATGCGTTTGAAAAATTTGGAAATTGGGTATACCTTTGATAAAGGTATTATTGAGCAGTTTGGGGCCCAAAGCCTTAGAATTTCGGTGTCGGGTACAAACTTGATCACCATTACGGATTATCCCTTTGACCCTGAGGTCCTGCAGATTGATAACGATCTCTTAACGAGCAACGGTTTCAATTCCGATGGAACGGACAACGATGGAAATACCCGTGGGGTAAGCGGTGGCCGAACGGCCAACGGAGGAATCTATCCGATGCTGAAAACGATCAATATGGGAGTACAAATAACTTTTTAAAAATAACTATGATGAGAAATAATGTTTTAAAAATGGCGACCTTGGCTCTGCTAGGCTTTCTGGTCGTCGCGTGTAACGATGATTTTTTAGAGACGCAGCCCTTGAGCCAGGCGTCCGATGTTAGTGTATGGTCGGATGCCAAACTGGCGGAGGCCGCTGTATTGGACCTGTACCAAGGAACCTGGGCCGGGACCCTTACCCGGGAGGAAACCACCGATGCCTTTACGGATCAAGCGGTGTTTACCCATCCAGGACGTGGTGTGGACGGCTATACGGAAGGAAAGATGAGCCCCGATTATTCCAGTTTCATACAGTTTCAATGGATTAGCTGGCCCCATCTGTACCCTTTTGTCCGGGGTTGCAATATCGCTATCCAGAAACTTACGGAGAACGAGGCGGAGTTTAGTGCGGATTTGGTCGATCCATTGCTTGGAGAGGCCTATTTCATGAGAGCTTATTATTATACCCAATTGATGCGACAGTTTGGAGGAGTGGTGCTTTTAACGGAGCCCTTGAGCCTGGATGCCGAGGCAAACAATCCCCGGGCGACCTTCGAGGAAACGGTCAACCTGATCGTTTCCGATTTGGATCAGGCAATCGCTTTGTTGGACGGCGTGGAGCCAAGCAAGCAACGGGCCCACAAAATCACCGCAATGGCATTAAAGTCAAGGGTATTGACCCATGTTGCGAGCGATTTGTACGAGCCTACAAAAGCTTCCAGTGTTTCGACCATTGCTTCTTATAGCAATCCCGAATTGATCGGTTGGACCGGTGGTTCGCAAGCCCAGCGTTGGGAAGCGGCCAAAGCGGCCTCCAAAGCCTTGTTGGACGCCACTACGGGATATAAATTGGACTATGCCGCTCCGGCATCACAAGAAGAAGCGATTCAGAACTACGAGGATATCTGGCTCCAGGGCGATCAAAACCAGGATTACATTTGGGGACGCTCCATAGAGGAGTTCGGTTTTAATTCCAGGACCTATCCCGGCGGAAACGAGTGGTCGCAGGGACCCGGTATGGTCGCCCTGTACCATGGACCAAACGGTTATCATGAGTGGGCGGGCACCACTCCTACCGAAGCCTTGGTCTCCAAGTACACTTTTGCGGATGGCACGGCGTTTGACTGGGACAATCCGGTACACGCGGCAGCTCCCTACGACAATAGGGAGGCGCGCTTCTACGCAACCTTTCTGTACGATGGCGGTCCTTGGAAGCAACGGACGGACGATGTGGTCAAATTTGATAAGTTCAACGAAATCCAAACAGGTTTCTATACCTTATCGGATGGCACCATTATCAATGGTGTCGATACCCGGCAGGGACCCATCGAAGATTGGAACGGATCCAGGACGGGATACTATTTTAGAAAGTTTTCCGACCCCGGTCAACCCGCTTCTTGGCCCAACAACCTTCAAAAGGTGGATGCGCCCTATCTCCGATACTCCGAAGTGCTGTTGAACTATGTGGAGGCCTCCATCAACACCAACGATGAAGGTGAGGCAGTGGCCTGGCTCAACAAATTGCGCTTTAGAAATGGCCTTCCCGCGGTGACGGAATCCGGGGCTGCGCTGATGGAACTCTATAAACGGGAGCGGGATAAGGAACTGGTCAACGAAGATGCCCGGCTCTTTGATATGAAGCGTTGGTTGGAAGGACCGTATTCACTGGACAAACAGGTGCAGCAGATCCTGATCCAAGCCGTCCAAAAGCCCGGGACAACGGTCACGGATTATCGAAAGGACACCTCCAAGTTCGATTATACCTATAGACCGACGGATATCGTTTTGGAAAATAGATTGTGGCGAGACCACGTCTATTTCATGCCCATTGAGCAGGAAGAGATCGATAAGGACCCTTCCATTATCCAAAATCCCGGATACTAGTCTAACCGATAGGATTTAACAAATAATTTGAATAACCCTTAGCATCTATGTGCGGGGTTATTCTTATTTTGGGACAGCTGCCAATGGGACCGTTTCATACATTTGGATTCCGCATAAAGGACTTTATTATATGTCGGTTTGCACTATGGATGCGTTCGGGAACGTCCCTATGGGATGGGAGTTTGCACTAACTTCAAAATCACGTTTACGAATAGGATGGGGCGCGACCCCGTATTAGACAATATGGTATATGCAATTGCTATGAAGAAGATAATAAAGTATCCCCTTGTTGCCATTCTTATGGCCTTGGTTGGGTCATGTGGCGATCAAGGGAGCACGACAGCGCTGTTTTCAAAACTGGAGGCCACCGAAACGGGAATAGACTTCCAAAATAAACTAACGGAAACCCACAAGTACAATTATTTTACCTATCCCTACATGTATTTGGGCGGAGGGGTGTCCATTGGCGACATTAACAACGATGGCCTGGAGGATGTTTTTTTTACCGGGAATATGGTTCCCAACAAACTCTATCTGAACAAGGGCGACCTTAAGTTCGAGGACATTTCACAAAGTGCGGGCATTATGGGCGATGAACGCTGGTACTCGGGGACTACCTTTGTGGACATCAACCAGGATGGCTATCTGGATATCTATTGTTCCGTCAGTGGAAAGAACCCACCCCACAACAACGTGCTGTTCGTCAACAATCAGGACAACACCTTCACCGAAAAGGCTGCGGAGTATGGAATCGATCATGACGGCCAAAGCATGCAATCCACTTTTTTCGATTATGACAAGGATGGGGACCTCGACCTCTACGTGATCAATTATCCCCCCACCAGTTTTATCGCCCCTGTGGAATACTACCACTATATGCTCGACCATCACGAACTGGCTGATTCCGATAGGCTGTTCCGGAACGACAATGGCCATTTTACCGATGTTACCGTAGAGGCCGGACTGAGCTCCTTTGGATTGAGTTTGGGAGTGGTCGCTTCCGATGTCAACGATGATGGGTATACGGATATTTTTGTCTCCAATGATTTTAACGCTCCGGATTTTTTGTTCATCAATAACCAAGATGGCACTTTCACCAATCAGATCAATACCAGTTTACAACAAACCTCCTTCTTCGGGATGGGAGCCGATATCGCCGACTTCAACAACGATGGCTTTATGGATATATTCCAGCTCGATATGTCCGCCGAGGACAATTTCCGTTCCAAGGCCAATATGTCATCCATGGACCCCGAGGCGTTCTATAAGGCGGTGGATGTGGGGCTGCACCACCAGTACATGCAGAACTCCCTCCAAATGAACAATGGCAGCACCAAAGGGGGACTCCCCCTTTTTAGCAATATTTCGCGCTTGGCCGGAGTTTCGTCCACAGACTGGAGCTGGGGCGGCCTGTTGGCCGATTTTGACAACGATGGATGGAAGGATCTTTTTGTGACCAATGGTATCCGACGGGATGTCAATAACAAGGATTTTTATGCCAAGCACCGGGAGTTTTTTAATAAAATGGAAAACGACCCCAAATACAAGAACAAGGAGGAGGAAGTGGGCCTTTTGAAGTATTTGGAAGAACTGCCCTCGGAGAAATTGAGCAATTATATGTTCCGGAACAACGGCGATCTGACCTTTAGTCGGAAATCAGAGGAATGGGGTTTTGGGGAAAAGACCTTTTCAAACGGCGTGGCCTATTCCGATTTGGACAATGATGGCGATCTGGACTTGGTGATCAACAACCTGGAAGATAGGGCCAGTGTATACCGCAACAACGGTTCGGACAATGGGCAATTGACCCTCGATTTGAAAGGCGGAAAAAAGGTACTGCCCAACGGGAGCAAAGTTTCCGTTTATACATCTGAAGGCCTGCAGGTGCAAGAGTACAATACGGTCCGGGGGTATCTGTCATCGGTTTCTCCGCTGCTCCATTTTGGACTGGGAAGCGCACAACAGGCGGACAGTATTTCGGTGACCTGGCCCGATGGAATGACCACAAAATTAAAAGCGGTCAAAAGCAATCAAAAGCTAACCATTTCCTATGACGATGGCAAGGTCACTGCTGCGCCCAATGCACCGGTGACGGGAGAAAGGCGTTTTCAGACGATTGATGTACCGGGCCTTGCCGGGCATGAGGAAAATATTTATGACGATTTTATCAAGGAGGTACTGTTGCCGCATAAAAATTCCACTCTGGGACCTGCAGTGGCCATTGGCGACCTAAACGGCGATGGTGCCGATGATTATATCCTTGGGAGCTCGGTGGGCAGGGCATCCGTTGCGTATCTCCAGAACAAGGAAGGTGGTTTTGACTCCTTGCCCATTCCCGACCTTGCCGAGGATAAATACCATGAGGACCTCGGTATTGTCATATTCGATGCGGATAATGATGGCGACCAGGATTTTTATGTGGCCAGCGGGGGCAACGAGTTCAAGGCGGGATCATTGGGCTATGTGGACCGGCTCTACGAGAACAAGGGGGAAAACCGATTTGAACGGGTTGAAGGAGGGCTTCCGCCCAATATCAGGACCAGTGGGCTCAACGTAACTACCACTGATTTCGACCATGATGGCGATTTGGACCTCTTTGTCGGTGGGCGATTGGTCCCCCATAAATACCCTTATCCGGCAGAATCGCACCTATTGGAGAATGTGAGCACTTCAGCACGGCCCAAGTTTGTTGAGGTGACGGACAAGGCATTGCCCGAATTGAGATCTTTGGGACTGGTAACTGCCTCGAGTTGGGTGGATTTTGACAATGACGGCTGGGAAGATCTAGTGGTCGTGGGCGAATGGATGCCGATCAAATTCTTTAAAAATACAAAGGGCTCTTTTACCGATGTCACCGATCAACTCTTGCCGGGCAAATCCTCGGGTTGGTGGTTCGATATCCAAAAGGGGGATTTTGACAACGATGGAGATCAAGATTTAATTGTGGGGAACTTGGGCAAGAACTACAAATATCAGGCGAGTGATGAGGCTCCGTTCAAGGTGTACCTAAATGATTTTGACAGCAACCTAAGTTCCGATATTGTACTGAGCTACAAAAAAGGGGAGACGGAGTTTCCCGTTCGCGGCCGGCAGTGTTCCTCACAGCAAATGCCTGCTATCAAGGGGAAGTTCAAGGATTACAATTCCTTTGCCAGTGCCTCTTTGAAGCAGATCTATACGACCAAACTCCTCGAGGAATCGCTGAGTTACGAGATTACCTCTTTCGCCAGTGTGTATTTGGAAAATAACGAAGGGGTTTTTACCGCAAAACCTTTGCCGCAGTTGGCACAGTTGTCCAGCATCAACAAATTTGTGGTCGACGACTTTAATGCCGATGGCCACTTGGATGTGGTGTTGGCGGGCAACCTGTACAACGCCGAGGTGGAAACACCGCGAAACGATTCTAGTTTTGGGCTGTACCTCCAAGGAGATGGGGCAGGAAACTTTGCCGCCCACACCATGATGGAATCCGGTTTGAAAATAGTCGGGGACGTACGGGGCATGGAGCTGCTTTCCAAAAATGGGGAAAAGCATATTCTGGTAGCCAGGAACAATGCCGGGCTGCAGCTCGTTAAAGTGAACTAGATATTGGGCCGAACCGCTCTGCGGAGCACTTTTCCTGAGATATTGCCATCCATCCGGCTTGTTCCAAGATGGGTATATCGTATGGCAGGATAAATCATCGGTCAATCGACATATTTGTATGTCAACTAACCGATGAAAGCTCTGTTCCTGCTATGAACAGGTACAACTTACAGGGTACGTGCCGGGACCACCGCTGTGATAGCAAATATGGCTTGCAACCTGAAGGCAATCAGATGCGGTTGGATATGTCGCCCCATTTGAACACAATAGAATACAGGAAGAACCTCCCAGTACCGTTTTTAATTGTTTACTTTCAAGCAAATCGCTGGGCTCCAAATTCAACTTTTCTAAATTCAACTTTTTCATGATATAAAAATTTAAAATTAATTTTGCCCTGGACAATTAGGGGCACCCAAGGTTTATGCCCATTCTTCGCGAAAGAATATTTTCAAAGCCCAGGATTTTCTACGGGCCCTTTGTTAAAAACTGTGTTATCTGCTGATATTCAAAATGTTCTATTTGTGGGGCCCGTATCTGAAAGGCCCAAGGCCGATCTTTTTGACGGAACAAGGCAACGACGGTTCTGTCCCCCCTCCAACGGACGGTTAAGGTTTAACTTTCAATACACATTTGTATCGGGCATTTGGCAGGTCGGGACGATACAGATCGAACAAGGCGTCTTCGCCAAATATTACTTTGAATATTTGGTGTTCGATGGTTTCCGGAATGTCTTAAAAACCACGCTGTAATTATCGATACCCTATATGATCAATTTGATTAAGAAAATAATATTCAATATACATATAATATTACATAATTTGTAGGAAAATAATCAGTAAATATGTATTGTGTAGAATTTTAACAATTCGCCTTTTTCCATGTAATTTTAACACACTTCATTTTATCAAAAATGTCATGTTCAATTGGTCCCCAGACATCGCTTTAGTGACCGAGACCATATTTTGTCTTTGAAATAGGGAGTTTTCTGTCCAATTCACGCACTACATAACGGCATTTAACTGAGTTGGTTCAACCACCCAAAGCGCTCATGGTTTTTTAACAGGCAAAATTTCTCCTATATTAAAAGTAGTTATATATTAGATATTAAGTAGGAATAAGATTATATAATAAAATGAACAATTGTCTGCTGGCTTTTGAGAATTTACTTTTCGCCTTGAATATCAAGTTCTCAAAGCGCTATTTGCAGAATACCCTCTTGTCGCATGCAGCCTACCCGAGTCTGCTTTCTTTTTCGGATACCCTGGAGAAGTACGGGATAGATAGCCTGGCGGTAAAGGTGGATGCCATCAAGCTTGGGGCCTTACCCTTTCCCGCCATAGTGCAGGTATCTGTTTCGGGAGCTGAGCGGTTCTACGTCTTAAAGGATTTTTCGGAAAAGGGAGCGGTCTATCAGGATGATGAAAACAACCGGATAGAAAGTTCCAAGGACGATTTTCTTGCCATATGGACGGGTGTTTGCCTGCTTGTTGACGTACCCGAACATGCCATGGAGCCCGGTATGGCCGAAAAACTTGCCCGCAAGGGAACTGCTGATCTATTTACTTGGGCCGGCATCACCGTTCTAGCTTTGTCTGGGGCCTTCGTATGGCTGGTGGCACCCCTAATAAGCGATACGGTCGGAGCGCTTTATAGCTTCTTTTACATGCTGCTTAAACTTTTGGGCCTAAGTATAGGCACGATGCTCTTATGGTACGAGGTAGATAGATACCATCCCACCTTGCAAGCCTTCTGCTCGGGAGGAAAAGGTATGGACTGTGATTCCGTATTAAGTTCAAGATATGCCCATCTTTTTCGGGGGAATACAAGTCTTGGCGCAATCACTTTTGCCTATTTCTTCGGTTCGTCGGGCTACTTGCTATTTAGCGAACTTTCAGGTGATGCCCTATCGCTGTTGGGTTTTTTCAGCTTCGCCACCCTTCCTGGGGTATTGGCCTCCCTTTATTATCAAGCAGTGGTCATCGGGCAATGGTGCAAGTTCTGTATTGCGGTTCAAGTGGTGTTGGCTTTCGAGATGATTACGGCCGTTCTCGGCAGTTTTTATAAGCTTCCCCTTGCATTTGACATCTCTTTGCTCCCCGTGTTGATTGCCTTGTTTTTTGCTCCTATACTAATTTGGAAATGGGCAAAGCCCTTGCTGGAAAGCAAAAGGGAGGTCCGTCATTACAAAGAGGAACTTAAAAAACTCAAGAACAATCCGGCTGTGCTGAACGGACTTCTCGCGAGCACCAAAAGGATTGGGACAAGCACGGAAGGTCTGGGTATTTCCATTAAGGGGGCCATGGCCAAATACAATGTCGTCAAGGTCTGTAATCCATATTGTGGCCCATGTTCAAAGGCACATTCGGTCTTGGATAAACTGGTCGACGACAATAAAATCAACCTACAAATTCTGTACACGGCGAATACCGATGACCGTAAGGCCAAACCCATACGTCACTTTTTGGCAATAGACGCTCATGGCAACACAAAAAAAACGCGGGAGGCTCTGGGCGAATGGTACCATACCGAATCGAAGGACTATGATGTTTTTGCCGAGAAATACCCCGTGGACCAGCTTTTGGAACAGCAGGATGCCAAAATAGATGCGATGCGGGAATGGTGCCGTTCGGAAAAAATAACTACCACCCCCACCATTTTTATCAACGGGCGTAAAATGCCAAAAGAGTACAATATAGAGGACCTGGGAAACGTACTGGCATAAAACGGCGCCAGCGGATCCCTGGGCCGTAGAACGGGATTCTTTATCGGGGAATGGACACAAACCTTGGGTGTCCTAAAATGTTCAGGGCAAATGTTAATTTAAATAGTTTATCATGAAAAGATTAAGTGTAAAGGATTTGAAATTGGAGGCTGGGGACCGACTCCATAGAGATCAGCTGAAAACGGTGCTGGGTGGTACAAGCTGCACAGTGACCTGTTCAAACGGATTTGTAAGCGGGAGCATCTCCTGTGAAGGGGCGTATTGGGTCTGCTTTCATTCAGGCGGCCCGACAAACAGCGTCGTAAGCTGCGTGTGCTAAGGGTGTGGTCTATGTATCGGGGCGCCCCGGCGCTCCGATACATAGAATCACAATACCCAGATCCATTGCTCCCGGTTCAAAAGTTTCCGGGATTCTCTGTTGCCGCTCCGATCATGAATTACGGCATTTGTTTTTGTAGGAATTAACATTATATATTAGTAATAATTTAACAGTACTAGGAATAAAAATCTTTATCTTGGTTAAGATAATACGGACTACCCTTATACTGGTTCCCAAAAAACCATAATCAAATACAGCTATTTAAGATGGATAATTGCGTTGTTACTGCCCACAGACTTCTTTCACTGCTCCGAGTGCCCCATACCAAGGCCTATATTGAAGATTCCATTATGTCGCACCCCGAGTATCCAAGTCTGCTTTCCATCACGGACACCTTGGAGAAATATCAAATGGAGACTTTGGGGGTCAAGATCGGCACGGACAAACTTCGTGAAATACCCCTACCCGGGATTGTTCAAATTAAGGATATGGGGAACGAGGTTTTCTGCGTTTTGGATTCCATATCCAACGGGGAAGTTTCCTATTTTGATGACAAGGGCAAACCGGCCAAGATCAGCGAGGAAAAATTTCATGAACATTGGACGGGAATCTGCCTTTTGGTGGAAAAAACCGAGGAGACCAAGGAACCTGGTATTGAAAAGCGTATATCCTCCAAGAGGGTCCTGACGTTTTTAAAGGTTGCCGTCTCAGTATTGTTCGTGGGATGGACCGCTATCAGCTTTGTTGGTTCCGAAATAATTTCAGATGCCGGTACCGCCCTGTTCGCAGGGGTTTATTTGCTCTTAAAAACCATTGGCCTGGGTGCGGGAGTGCTGCTCCTCTGGTTCGAAGTGGACCAATACAACCCCACGCTGCAAAGTTTTTGTTCGGGGGGTTCCAGCAGCGGCAAAATCAACTGCAACGCCGTACTGAATTCGAAGCAGGCACAACTTTTTAACGGCAACCTAAGTCTAAGCTTGCTTGGGTTTTCATATTTCTTCGGATCACTTGGTTTTCTGATTTTCAGTGGTTTCAGCAATGCGGCATTGTCCGTTTTGGGATATCTGAGCCTAATGGCGTTGCCCGTGGTGCTATTTTCGGCTTACTACCAGGCTTTGGTGATCAAGCAGTGGTGCAAATTTTGCATTCTTGTACAGGCGGTGATCGTTTTGGAAATCGCTACGGTGCTTCTAAGCGGTTTTTATAAGGGCCCCCTGCTGCCCGGAACAATTCCACTTTTTGTGTTCTTTTCCCTTTTGCCAATGGTCACCTGGAAATTGATAAAGCCCCTATTGGAAAAAGAAAGGGAGGCCAATCTTTACAAAAGAGGACTTCAAAAGATCAAGAACAGCCCGGAAGTGCTACATGGGCTATTGTCAAAGTCGAGAAAGATCAGGACACCTACCGATGGGTTGGGCATTTCCTTCACGAACACCGGCGCAAAATATGATGTGATAAAGGTCTGCAACCCGTATTGCGGGCCCTGCGCCAAAGCACAGCCCGTTTTGGAGCATTTGGTCAAAAAAGGAAGCATCAATTTACAGGTGCTGTTCGTCGCCAAATCGGAAAATGAAAAAATGGCAGAGCCCGTCCGCCATTTTTTGGCCCTTGATTCGTTTGGCGATTCGGACAAAACACAAACGGCCTTGGATGATTGGTACGCTGCACGGGAGAAAGATTACGCCGTTTTCTCCAAAAAATACCCTTTGAACGGGGAGTTGAAATTGCAGAACGAAAAAATAGACAAAATGCACGATTGGTGCGAAACGGAAAATATAACCCATACCCCCACTGTATTTATCAATGGGTGTGAATTGCCCAGGGAATATTCCGTCGAAGATTTGAAAGAGACATTGGCCTGAAAAAAGGTGGCCGAAGTGTTTTTTGGACCATGGCCCCCAATTCGCTGGCGGGGACGAACCGCTGATCAAGAAAGGCCTTGCGCGATGATTTTTCAAAAATGAAGATCAAATAAAAAAATACCCGTTTCCTTTGAAAAAAACCTTTCCCTTTTATAAACAACCCGATTCAAAGGACTGCGGTCCCACATGTTTGCGGATCATCGCCAAACACTATGGCAAGCTGATCTCATTGGCGGAAATACGGGAACTTTCCGAAACCACAAGGGAAGGCAGCAACCTCCTCAAGTTGAGCGATGCTGGCGAGGCCATCGGCTTTAAGTCCCTGGGGGTAAAGATCGATTTCAACAAGCTAAGGGAAGCGCCCCTGCCCTTGGTGGCCCACTGGAACAAAAACCATTTTGTGGTCGTCTATAGGATCAAGGACGACGTGGTATATATCTCCGATCCTTCTTACGGCCTGATTACCTATACCAAGGACGAGTTCATACCGCGATGGATCGGGAACAATGCTACGGAGAGCACCAAAGAAGGTATCGCGCTCCTCCTGGAAATCACCCCCAAGTTCAAAAAACTAAAATGGGAGGATACCGATAAAAGATCCTTCAAGTTTCTCTACCAATACCTGTTTAAATACAAAAACCTACTGGTACAACTGGTCATTGGACTGTTGGTGGGAAGCCTATTGCAGCTCATCGTCCCTTTCCTGACCCAGAGCATCGTCGATGTGGGCATCCAAAACCAGGACATCAATTTTATTTATGTGGTGTTGTTGGCCCAGTTAATGCTCTTTGTGGGCCGTACCAGTGTGGAGGTTTTCAGGAGTTGGATCTTGTTGCACCTGAGTACCCGGATCAACATTTCTTTGGTCTCCGATTTTTTTATCAAGCTAATGAACCTCCCCATCGCCTACTTTGATACCCGGATGACGGGCGATATCATGCAGCGTATCAACGACCACCAACGAATCGAAAGCCTTTTGACCGGTTCTACCCTGAGTACGCTGTTCTCTTTGGCCAACTTGGTTGTTTTCAGCCTGGTACTGGTGTACTACAATCTTACCATCTTTTTCATATTTGCCATAGGAAGTATTTTATATATCACCTGGATCATTTTCTTTTTAAAGCGGAGAAAGGAACTCGATTACAAACGATTTTCCCAGTTGAGCCAGGAACAGAGCACGGTGATCGAGTTGATCAACGGCATGCAGGAGATCAAAATGCACAATGCGGAAAAGCAAAAAAGGTGGAAATGGGAATACGTACAGGCGCGCCTTTTCAAAGTGTCGGTCCAAAGTTTGCGATTGGAGCAAATGCAGAGCGTGGGTTCTTCCGCCATCAATGAGGGCAAAAATATATTCATCACCATTACGTCGGCCTTCCTTGTCATCGATGGATCCATCACTTTGGGGATGATGCTTTCGATCCAATATATCATAGGGCAGTTGAACGGTCCCATCACCCAATTGGTCACCTTTATCCGGTCGGTGCAGGATGCTAAAATAAGCCTCGAACGCCTTGGGGAAATACATGATAAGGAAGATGAGGAAAGCCGGGAGAAGCAGTTGATCTCCATGGTCAAGGACGATCTGGACCTTACGGTCCGGGATCTGAAGTTCCGATACCCCGGCACGGACGAATTTGTGCTCAAGGGCATGGACATAGAAATACCGGCCAACAAGACCACTGCCATAGTGGGCGCCAGTGGAAGTGGCAAGACCACACTTATGAAATTGTTGCTGAAGTTCTACGACCCCATTTCGGGGAAAATCCTGTACGGCAATGACGATCTGAATACGATTTCGCACAGGACCTGGCGCAGCAAATGCGGCGTGGTCATGCAGGAGGGCTATGTCTTCAATGACACCATCGCCTATAACATAGCCATTGGCGAAGATGTTATCGACCAGGAACGTTTGCTGAATGCGGTAAAAGTGGCCAATATTTATGATTTTATCCAATCACTTCCCCTGGGGTTCAACACAAAGATCGGCAACGAGGGCATAGGGGTCAGTACGGGTCAAAAACAGCGGTTGTTCATTGCCCGGGCCGTCTACAAAAAACCGGATTTTTTATTTTTTGATGAAGCAACTTCGGCCCTGGACGCCAAAAACGAGAACATCATTATGAACAACCTGAACACCTTTTTCAAAAACAGGACCGCCGTGGTCATCGCACATCGCTTGAGCACTGTAAAAAATGCCGATCAGATACTGGTCATCGATGCAGGGGAGATATGTGAAAAAGGGACCCATGGAGAACTTCTGGCCCAACAAGGGATTTACTATAACCTGGTCAAGAACCAATTGGCCCTGGAACAAATAACAAGGATAGAGGATGCCGTATAATCGATCGACAAACAATCTGGATCTGCGATCCGAGGAAGTCCAGGAAATCCTGACCAATCCCCCGATATGGATCGTTCGGTGGGGCATTACCCTGATATTTCTATTTACCTTGATCATATGCATCCTGTCCTTTGCGATCAGATATCCCGATTTTGTGACGGCCAAGGTCATTGTGACTACACAAAAACCCACCCAAACCGTGGTTACCCGAAACTCGGGGCAGTTGGACAAGATCTTTATCCAAGATCGTGATACGGTGACCAAAGGACAAAAATTGGCCGTTATAGAAAATTTGGCCAGCTTGGAAGACGTGTACACGTTGAAGAGCATAACGGATACCCTACAGTTCGACAAGGACAATTTTGAATTCCCAGTGGAGATCACCACCAATTTGAACCTGGGGGATCTGCAAAATGCCTACATCAATTTTGAAAAGAGTTATGTGGACTATTTTTTACTGAGGGACCTAAAGCCCTATTCCAACAAAATATACGGAAACCAACGGTCCCTTGACGAAATACGGGTTAGGTTGGTGGATCAGATCAAGCAGAAACTGCTATTGGAGGAGGAGTATAAATTGGCACAGACCGATCTTCAGCGGCATAAACAACTTCTTGGCAAAGGAGTGATCTCCCAGCAGGAATACGACACAAAAAAAAGGGAATTTCTACAGATGCAAAAAAGCTTGGGCACCATGGCCATTTCCATTTCCCAAATGCGCGAGGCGACCACTTCCGCCAATCAGGCCCTACGGGAAACGAAGATCGGCCAGTTGGAAGATGGCACCCGTCTGCTAAAAAACCTGGTACTGTCCTACAATGCATTGAGAAAGGCCATTCGGGACTGGGAGTATAACTACGTGCTTACCTCGTCCATTGATGGTGTTGTGAGTTTCCGGGAGTTCTGGGGAACGAACCAATTTGTGGGGGCAAACGAGATTATCTATACCATAATGCCCTTGGATAAGTCCCAGCTTGTGGGAAAATTGGTGTTGCCCGCCCAAAACGCCGGCAAGGTCACCACCGGACAAAAGGTTTTGGTAAAGCTCGACAATTATCCCTATCAGCAATATGGCATGTTGCTGGGCATAGTGGAGAACATGTCGGTCTCCCCGGATACCGAAGGGAATTATTTCGTCTATATCTCGCTGCCCGAGGGCGTCAAAACGTCCTACGGAAGAAACCTGGGCTTTGACCAGGAACTTTTGGGGAACGCCGAGATCATAACCGAAGATCTAAGCGTGGCCGAACGTATCTTTTACAAGTTCAAGGATCTGTTCAAATACTGATCCGGAACGCAAAAACCCAAGACCTTGTTTTATGCCAATCGCATGAATCGATCGTGCTGCTGCTAGGGTGCGCTCCCCAAAGATCACGACCCATCAATTTTTCAGGACGGGCCTCCACCGATACATTGCAATACGGTTTGGAGCGAACGTCCTTTGGACGAAACGCACTATCTTTTTGAGATCTTGCCCGGTGCAATGTTGAAAGCGGAAGTATGCTTGATTTCCTTGAGCACAAAAGAACTGTTCAATACCCCAATGTTCTCAATTTTTGAAAGCTTGTATTTCACAAAATCATGGTAATCTTCCAAACTTCTGTTGTTGATCTTCAGTATAAAGTCTACTTTCCCGGCCATATGGAAGCATTCCTGTACTTCGGGTAGGCTCTGGATCTGTTCTTCGAATTTTTCTATGAAAGCCTCTTCGTGATACCGCATGGAAACTTGACAAAATGCCGTCACCGGGAGGGCGAGAAGCTTTTTGTCGAGCATGGCCACATATTTCTTGATGTACCCCTGTTTTTCAAGCCTTCGGATTCGGTCATAGACCGGGGAGACCGTGAGATTGAGGTTTTGGGCGATTTCCTTGGCCGTTTTTTTCGCATCTTTTTGTAAAATTCCTAGTATGGTGATATCCGTTTCATCGAGTTGTCCCATTCCCATATGACCAATTATTACGGTTTCGGTCCTGAAACCAATTCAAAAAAAGGAATAAAACTTATCTATATTCCATTTGACCATAAAATTAACTTAAATAATATAATGATATCGTATTAAAAAGGGTTTTTTATACATTTAACCGGAATAAAATCTTTAGAAGTATGAAAAATGGCCGTGCTGAAAAGATCCTCGTGACCGGAGCAAACGGGCAATTGGGATCGGTACTGACGCGATCCCTTCAAGGGAAATATGGAAAAGAACATATTATTGCCTCCGATTTAAGGCCGGCAGAGCATTTCGATGGGATTTTTGAGCTGATCGACGCTACCGATGGCCCAAACCTTGAGGAAGTGGTACGCAGCTATGGGATAAAACAGATATATCATCTGGCAGCGATCCTATCTGCAAACGGTGAAAAAGATCCCTTGCGTACCTGGGAAGTCAATATGAAAGCCTGGTTAAATGTCCTGGAGGTTTCTAGGAGGAATGGCGTGGAGAAGGTCTTTTTTCCTAGCTCAATAGCGGTTTTTGGGGAAAGTGCACCTCGAATCGACACTCCCAACAATGCGTATTTGGACCCGGCCACCTCCTATGGAATGAGCAAGGCGGCCGGGGAAAACTGGGGGCAGTATTATTTCACCCAATATGGCCTGGATGTTAGGTCCCTTCGGTATCCCGGTGTTATCGGGTATCAATCCAGTCCGGGTGGGGGAACCACCGATTACGCCGTGGAAATTTATCACAAGGCCGTCAGGAAGGAGCCCTTTAGATGTTTTTTGGACAGGAATACCGTTTTGCCCATGATATTTATGGACGATGCCATTAGGGCCACCTTGGAACTTATGGACGCGCCCAGGGAAAATATTAAGATCAGGACTTCTTACAACATCGCGGGAACCAGTTTTTCGCCTTCCGAAGTTGTCGCTTCCATTCGGGAGGTATGCCCGGAATTTGAGGTCCGCTATGCTTCGGATTACAGACAGGATATTGCGGCCAAGTGGCCCATGGGGATCGAGGATACACCGGCCAGCCGTGATTGGGGCTGGAAACCCGAATACGACCTTTCGAAAATAACGCGGGTCATGATTCAAAAGTTGGAAGACAAATATGCCGATGCCCTTTTGTCGGGGCCTGGAAGGATTTGCTGAGGAGCTCTTGTCGGAACAAATGGTATTGAACATTAAAAAGACGTAAATTGTAGATGGCACCTTGTTGAATTACCATGGGGCAGGTAGGGGGCATGACCGGGAGTATATGTTGGAATCGCTGGGAAAGGATTTTTAAAATGATGTACATGGAGCTTAAGATCAAAAAGAGGAACCTAGTATGGTTCCTACTGCTATTTGGCGGGATTTTGTCCGCCCAGACAACGGGACAAATGTTCGAATTGGCCGGATATCCGGTCCAGTTAACGGGCGATTTGGGAGGGTTTGAAACCGAAATAAGCATAGAAAGGCCGCACCAGGGAGTGGAAATAGCCACAATTTCCCTAAAGCATCCACAGGGAGCACCTCCACCGGGATTTTCCTTAAAGTGGAGCTTGCCCTCCAGCGATATTGCCGGTTACTGGAGCAGCGGAAGTTTCAACGACAAAACCATCGGACCCAGTTGGGGCCCCTCTTCCATCCGCTCCATGTTGGCCAAGGAAGCGCCGGTGATTGCATTGTTCGGGCACGATGATACCAATCGACTCAATTTTTCGGCTTCGGAAGCGTTGAACACCGTCGTCTTAAGTACCGGTATCCGGGAAGAGGACGGGATGGTGTACAATGAAATGTCCTTCTTTTCGGAAAAGCACCGTGCGCTGACAGCCTATGAAGTAAAGGTGCGTTTTGACACAAGGCCCCGGCCCTATTCACAAGCGTTGGCGGAAGTTTCGGACTGGTGGGCCTCTTTTGAACTGTACAGGCCCGCTGGGGTTCCCGAAGTAGCGCGCAGGCCCGTTTATTCCAGCTGGTACAGCTATCATCAGAACGTCACCATGGAAGATCTGCTCGCCGAGTGCAGGCTTGCCAAAAAAATGGGCTTTGAATCCATTATTGTCGACGACGGCTGGCAAACACTGGACAGTAATCGGGGCTATGCCTTTACGGGCGATTGGGACCCGGAGCGCATTCCCGAAATGAAGGCGTTCGTAAGTGCCGTGCACGACTTGGACATGAAGTTCATATTATGGTATGCAGTTCCTTTTGTTGGGGAAAAATCGAAGGCCTATGAAAAAATGAAAGGAAAATTCCTCAGGTATTGGGAGGGTCAGGGGACCTATGTATTGGACCCCCGATATCCCGAGGTTAGGCAATTCATTATCAAGACATATGTTGACGCCACCCAAAAGTGGGATCTCGATGGGTTTAAACTGGATTTCATCGGGAGGTTTACCGCTGGCGAGGATACAGATTTGACCAAGCGAGAGGGACGGGACTACGCCTCGGTGAACGAAGCCACGGATGTATTGATGACGGACCTGATGAGGTCGCTCCAGGAAATTAAGCCCGACATTATGATTGAATTCAGGCAGCCCTACGTGGGTCCGGCCATGCGCAAGTACGGTAATATGTTCCGGGCCACGGATTGCCCTAACCTAGCTTCGGTAAACAGGATCCGAACGACGGATGTCAGGCTGCTGAGTGGATCCACCGCGGTACATTCGGATATGTTGATGTGGCATTATGACGAGCCCGTTGAAGTGGCCGCACTGCAAATGCTGAACGTAATGTACTCCGTTCCACAGATATCGGTCCGATTGGAAGATATTCCTGAAGATCATTTCCAAATGATCAAATTCTATACTGATTATTGGTTAAAAAATAGAGAGGTACTGTTGGATGGTGATTTTCATGCCGTAAGCCCGCTTACCAACTACCCGATGTTGGAAAGTACAAAAGGGGACAAAAAAATAACGACAGTGTTCAATGATCTGGTAGTGGAAATGCAGCTCGAAAAATATACGCGTACCGATATATTGAATGCGAAAAGGTCTTCCCGCATGGTTATCGCGGCATTGGGAAAGACACGACAATTTGAATATGTGGTCAAGAACTGCCTTGGCGAAGAAATAAAGAAGGGAAGCCTTCAAATTACCGAAGGAACCCATACATTTGATGTACCGCCCTCGGGCCTAATTTCTTTTGTCGCAACACAATAAAATCCAAAACACATGAAGTCAAAACAGTTCAGGGTAATCATATGGAGCATGGCAAGCTGCATTCTGCTGTCCTGTCAGAAAAAGGAAGAACAGATCGAACGCCCCAACATACTTTGGTTGTACGTTGAGGACATTTCACCGAACCTGGGTTGTTACGGCGAGGCCAATGTGCAGACCCCCAATATCGATGCCCTCGCAGAAAACGGAATGCGGTTCACCAATACCATTATGCCCGCTCCGGTCTGCTCGCCGTTGCGCTCCGCCATTATAACCGGGGCCATGCAGACCACCCTGGGAACCCACAACCACCACAGCTCCAGGACGGAAGCTTCTATGATCAAATTGCCCGATCACGTAAAGACCCTGCCGGAACTCTTCAGGCAAGAAGGCTATTTTACCTTTAACCAGGGCAAGGACGATTACAATTTTGAATACGTCAGGGACAGCCTGTATTCCGGCGAATATCGCGATAATGGAATGTATGGCCTCGTGGGCAAGGAACTCGACTGGAGCTTGAGAAAAGAGGGGCAGCCCTACTTTGGCCAAATACAATTTTCGGGAAACAAGTACATCTACCACGACGATTTTCAGGAAAAAGTGGTCCGGCAGATTTCCTCCGAAACGTTGGAGCTACCGGTCTATTATCCACAAACCGATTATATGCGGGAAGAATGGGCCTCGTACCTGGAATCGATAGAGCTCACCGATAAGGCGGTAGGGGAAACGATGGCCCGACTGAAGGCCGATGGGCTGCTTAAAAACACCTATGTGTTCTTCTTTTCAGACCATGGCATGCGGTTGTGGAGACATAAACAATTCCTATATGAGGGCGGGGTCAAGGTACCTTTTATCATCACCTATTTCGATGAAGAGGGCCGACCGGCGGCCATCAACGGGAAAAAAGGAGCAGTCAATGAGCATCTTATCAGCGGACTGGATATTGGAACCACTTCCCTTGGATTGGCAAAGGTAGGGATACCCCCGTATACGGAGGGACAGGATTTTCTCGCCGAGGACTACACGCCCCGTGAGTTTGTGATATCCGCTCGGGACCGATGTGATTTTACCATTGACCGGATCCGGTCGGTAAGGACCGCCAATTTTAAGTACATCAAAAACTTTAAAACAGACCGCCCCTATATGCAACCCAGTTACCGCGATGCATGGGACGTTACCCAAAGAATGCGCCAGGCGTATGACCATGGCGAACTGGACGAAGTACAATCCCGTTTCTGGGAGAAGGAAAGACCGGAAGTGGAACTGTACAATCTGGACGACGATCCCGACGAATTGATCAACCTGGCCAACAATTCCGAATACACGGGCGAATTGGAAAGGCACGCGGCCATATTGGATACGTGGATTGCCGCCACGGACGATAAGGGCCAATATCCAGAAGGGATCGAGGGGTTAAAATTCATGTACGGAATTTGGGGCGATCGGTGCACAAATCCTGAATACGACGTTTTGAAGCGCGAGGAACCCGATCTATCCGGATCTCTAAAAGCACTTAAAAATTAAGTGTTTGGCCTGGCCAACAATTGTCGCGCAAGGTGTCGCTGAAGGATTGGGCCGATCCGCTTACTTGGGTGAAGGGGTCGCAACTTTTATGGGCACCCGGGGATAACGAGGTGCCCGGACTTTTCAGGACCGGTTGCCAGCATGGCTTCTGAGGACATAATATGCCTAGGGCAGGCTGTCACACCACGGTTGTCCATTTTTTAGGTTCCTGTGGTTTCCGCTTCGAATACGGCCGTACCGGACAGGCATTTTTGGATCGAAATATTCCGCACCCCACCTTGGTTTTTGTGTAAATTATGACAAATGGTGCGATCATGGTAGACATTTTCCTGGAACTTGCACTAACGCCAAGGAAGTCCTACCGGTTTCCATCCCTATAACGGATCTAGACCTCCCGTGACATCAATCCATCTCCAAATTCCCTTAGTGCTTCCTTTTTAGCGTCGGATATTTGAAGGTTTTCCAACACGTCATAGGCGTTCTGCGTATATTGCTGGATGGCTTTTTGAGTGCTTTCCACTACCCCGCTCCCGGTGAAGATTTCCTGTACCATAAGCACTTTGGACTCGGGTTCTTTTGGCTGTATGGAGAATAAATGCGCCAGCTCCCGCGCCTGTTTTTCCGTAGCTTGTTCAAGGGCCTTTAGATAGAGATAGGTTTTTTTGTTCGCTATGATATCGCCCCCGATCTGCTTTCCGAAAGTCTTTGGATCACCGAAGGCATCCAGGAAGTCGTCCTTTAATTGAAAAGCAATGCCCAGATTACGGCCAAATTCGTAGATGCTATTTTGGTCCGTTTCCGAAGCTTTGGCCACAATACCACCCATTTTAAGTGCTGCACCTACCAGTACGGCCGTTTTGTACTCGATCATCTTCAGATATTCTGGAATGCCCACATCGTTCCGGGTCTCAAAATCCACATCATACTGCTGGCCCTCACAGACTTCGATGGCCGTCTTGCCGAACAATTTCGCCAGATCCCTAAAGGTTTCCCCCTCGTAATTTTCGAAAAGCCGATAAGCGCTGATCAACATGACGTCGCCCGATAAGATGCCGGTATTGATATCCCATTTTTCATGAACGGTCTGGTTTCCCCTTCTCAATGGGGCATCGTCCATGATATCGTCATGCACCAATGAAAAATTGTGAAATACCTCAATGGCCAAAGCGGCGTCCAGGGCTTTTTTGTAGTCGGCCCCGAAAATTTCCGTCGCCATTAGGGTCAAGATGGGCCGCAGACGCTTTCCGCCCAAACCCAAAATATAGGCAACGGGCTCGTATAAATTCTTGGGTTCTTGGACAATGGTATGGGATTCTAAATAGGCAATGAACCCGGTACGGTAATGTTCAATGGAATGCATCTTGTGTATTTTGTCCAAAAATACATCCATTTTACCAAACGGTTTGGATGGTATGCGCTCCAATCCAATAAGGGGCCGATAAAAAAAACGAAAAAAAAATGCAATAGCTTTGGAAAGCTTCGTCTTTACCTTTGAAGACTTGTCAATAAAAGCTTTTGAATGATTTCGGATACGGAAAATTATAAAAAACTCAGAACGTTTTTTGATGATGAATATCATTCGCTGAAGATTTACGCCAAATCGCGGATCAACGATGCCGCGGACCGGGACGCCGATGACATTGTCCAGGATGTGGCCCTGAAGATATTTTCAAGGGCGGATAGCCTGTCCCCGATCGAGAACATTGCCGGTTTTGTCTACAATTCCATAAGGAACAGGATCATCGATGTGATGCGGACCAAGAAAAAGGAGGAGCCCCGCAATGAAAGGGAAATGGAAAAACAGTTTTCAGAGTTCACGGAACTGTTTTATGGGAAATCGGACAATTCGTATCCGGAGAAAATGAAGTATGCCCTGAAGGAAGCCGTTTTTAACCTAAAACCATTGTACAAAGACGTCCTAATAGCAATTGATTTTGAAGGGTATACCTACAATGAGATCTCTTTGGAAACGGGCATCCCCGTAGGTACGTTGATGTCGAGGCGGCATAGGGCTCTATCAATATTATTGAAACAATTGGAAACAAAAAAAGAAATATAAACTAAAACATACAATTATGGCACACAATATCGAATTTGAGGATAGAATAAAAAAATATGTCACCATAGCCTTTAAGATATTCTTTGGCATATTGGCGGGAATTGCCTTTGCGCTGCTTTTTGGATATGTCATTATGTGGCTGTGGAATTGGTTGATGCCGGAGATCTTCGGGCTGAAGACTATTGGATATTGGCAGGCGGTCGGGATTCTTGTTCTCGCCAAAATGCTGTTCGGGGGCTTGGGTGGCCATCATTCCGATAAAAAAGGGAAAAAGTCCAGAAGGCGCCACAGGGCGAAGGGACGTATGACCTGTAGAAAGGATTTTGACAAATGGAAGCATTATGACCAATATTGGGAAGAGGAGGGAGAGACCGCTTTTGACAATTATTTGGAACGGATACAAAAACGCAACACACTGCAAAATGATACCACTTCAGAATTATAAGAAGGAGATCGGCCGAAATCGGTTCAGCTTCGGTTGGAACACTTCAAGGCCCCAAAACGACGGTCCAAGGTTTTCCCCTAGCCGAATACGGGCCTGCGTACTATTTTAGCCAACGATGGACTGCCTGTCCATGGATTTTAATTGAAGGGACCTATTTTAAGAAAATGTTAAAAAAATGTAAAACCATGGAAACTTTTATTGTGTTTTAAGTTTCCCAAGGTATATTTGTCCCCCAATTATGAAAGAAAAGATTCTGCATAAGGCAACGGACATGTTCTTGAACTTCGGGTTCAAAAGCGTTACCATGGACGATATAGCCAATGGAATGGGGATTTCCAAGAAGACGATCTACGCCCATTATGAGAACAAGACCCAATTGGTGGCGGAGAGCACGGATCATCTGTTTCAGACCATTTCCGAGGGAATTAACTATATCTGCTCCTTAGGGAAGAACCCTATCGAGGAGCTCTATGAAATAAAAAAGTTTGCGATGCTCCACCTGAAGGATGAAAGATCATCGCCCCAATACCAATTGCAGAAATACTATCCCAAGATACACGAGTCCATTCGGCAGAAGCAGTACGAAGTAATGCAGGATTGTATGGTCGACAACATCAATAAGGGTATAGATCAGGGAATTTACAGGGAAAATTTGAACGTTGGATTTGTTTCCAGAATTTATTTCTCCGGGGTGACCAGTATCAAGGACCATAGACTGTTCCCTGTAACAAAATTTCCAATTGTGGCACTAATGGATATCTATTTGGAGTATCATTTGAGGGGTATTGTTACTCCAAAAGGAAGAAAAATATTGAACACAATCATCAATTCAAATCAAGAATAAATGCGAAGTTATTTTTTAGTCATCGTAACGCTGCTTGCCGTTTCATTCGGTTTTTCACAGGAACAGACCTATAGTTTCACCCTCGACGAGGCCATTGCCTTCGCACTCGAGAACAACTACAGTGCCATCAATGCCGACAGGGACGTGATCGATTCCCAAAAGCAAAAATGGGAGGTCATTGCCTCCGGTTTGCCACAAATTGAAGGCGACATAGGTTATCAGAACCAACTCAAGCAGCCCATATCCCTTATTCCCGCAGAGTTCGCCGGAGGCGAGCCCGGTACTTTTGTGCCCATCGTATTCGGGCAACCGCAGCAAATGACCGCTACCGCTACCCTTCGCCAACAAATTTTCGATGGCTCGTACATCGTGGGGGTGCAGGCCACAAAATCGTTTTTGAGCTACAGTGCCAACAATAAGGAGAAGACCCAATTGGAGGTCAGAAAGGCCGTTACCGAGGCGTATGGAAACGTTTTATTGGCCAGGGAAAGTGTTTCCATATTGGAGAAGAACAAAGCCAATTTGGAAAAGAACCTGTTCGAGACTGCAAAAATCTTTGAAAACGGCTTGGGCGATGAAGAAAGCGTGGAACAATTGCAGATTACGCTATCCAACGTGGAAAGCCAATTGAGAAACGCCGTACGGCTCGAGGGCATTACCCTGCAAATGTTGAATTTGATCATGGGGATTGCCATAGATGCCCCTACCAAATTGCAAGATCAGCTCGACGACCTGGCCCAAAGGCAAATGGTGACCACTTTAATGGAAAACCCGTTCAATCTGGAGAACAATGTAGATTATAAGTTGGCCATCAACCTCAATGAACAACGTTTCTATGAATGGAAACTGGCCAAAAGCAAGGCCCTGCCAACCCTGAACGCCTTCGTGAACTACGGAAGTTCCGCCTTTTCGGATAGCTTTAGTTTTTTTGGGGGAGACCAAGAGTGGTTCGATTCCTCCGTTTTGGGCTTCGATCTTAAAATTCCGATTTTCAGCTCCCTGGGCAGAAGCGCCTCTACACAAAGGGCCAAGATCGCCCTGGAAAAGGCCAAAACACAGTTGGTGGAGGCCGAGGCCCAGATACGACTGCAGTTGGAACGCGCCAAAAGTGATTTTACCCTGGCCGTCGAACAGTACGATACCGCAAAGGAAAATCTGCGTTTGTCCGAACGTATCGAACAAAAGAACCAAACAAAATATTCAGAGGGCATCGCCACCAGTTTTGAACTGAGACAGGCACAGACGCAGTTGTACGACGCACAACAGGGTTACCTGCAGTCCATGGTGGAAGTGATCAACAAGAAAACCGAACTGGAAACCATTTTAAACGAATAAGTCATCATCAAACCCATATAACAATGAAAAAAGTACTCTACTTACTAACAACGGCCATCATATTTTCGTCTTGTGGAAATAGTAGTGCCCCGTCGGTACAAGACCTTATCGCCCAAAGGGATCTCGACGCGATCCGTGCCAAAAAAAGCGAAATATCCGAGCAGCAAAGAGTTTTGGAAAATCAGATCCAACAGCTCGATTCCGCGATTTCCACCTTTGCGGGCAATGAAAAATTGCCCTTGGTGACCACGGTTACCGCTACCGCCCAGGCGTTCGACCATTTTCTGGAACTGCAGGGCGATGTCAAGACAAAACAGAATGTTTTGGTCTATCCGGAAATGCAGGGCACCTTGCACAGGGTTTATGTAAAGGAGGGGCAACGGGTGGCCAAGGGACAAATACTTGCCGCTATTGATGACGGGGGCATGTCCAGCCAATTGGCACAGTTGAAAACACAGGCCGGGCTGGCCAAGACGACCTACGAGCGCCAAAAACGCCTGTGGGAGCAAAAAATCGGTTCGGAAATCCAATACCTTCAATCCAAATCGAACTACGAAGCTACGGAGAATGCCGTAAAACAGGCCCAGAGCCAGTTGGGCAAATCGTCCATTCGAGCCCCGTTTTCGGGTATTGTCGATGATGTGATCAAGGACCAGGGAACCGTGGTTACCCCTGGACCGGGTTCCGAGGTGTTTCGCATCGTGAACCTATCGGATATGTACATTGAAGTGGATGTCCCCGAAAGTTATGTGGCCGATGTCCAAAAGGGAAGGCAGGCCCTGGTATATTTTCCGGTTTTGGGCGATACCGTGATCACCAAGGTGAGGCAGACCGGAAATTTTATCGACCCGAGCAACAGGGCATTCAAGGTAGAGATACCGGTGCCGAACAAAAAGGGGAAAATAAAGCCCAACCTTACGGCAAAAGTGAGTATCAACGACTATTCCAGCGACGCGGCCATCATCATTCCGCAGAGCATCATTTCGGAAAATGCCGAGGGGCAGCAGTACGTATACGTGGCCGAAACGACCAATGGCGAGGAAACGGCCGCCGCCCGCAGGCACGTTATTATCACGGGCAAGACCCAGGGCAGTATGGTGGAGGTACTGTCCGGAATCAACGATGGCGATCAATTGATAGAAGAAGGGGCCAGGAGCGTGAAGGATGGTCAAAATGTGCAAATCTTAAAAGATTAAGTCTATGAGCAAGCAGAAGAAAAACGTGGACAAAGAGTTCAGGCCATCGTCTTGGGCCATAGACAATCCGTCGGTGATCTATGTAATGATCGCGATATTCCTTTGGGTGGGTTTTCAGGGCTATCAGGCCATGCCCAGGGAGGATTTTCCCGAGATTGTGGAAACCAAAGTGTATATCAGCACACCCTATCCGGGAAACACCGCGGAGGATGTGGAGCGCCTGATCACCGACCCCCTGGAAGATCGCCTAAAAAATGTGAGCAATGTAGTGGAGGTCACCTCCACCTCCCAGGAAGATTATTCGATCATCACCGTGGAGTTCGATGAGGACATTACCGTGGAACAGGCCAAACAAAAGGTCAAGGATGAGGTGGACGGCGAGAAGGCGAGCGAGGATTGGCCGACCTTCAACAATGCCAAGGTTGAACCCAATGTTTTCGACTTGAACCTCTCCGAGTCGTTCCCGATCATGAACGTGAATTTCACCGGGGACTATCCCGTAGAAAAACTGAAGGAATTTGCCGAATACATGCAGGATGAGGTAGAAGACCTGCCCGAGATCAAGGAGGTGAACATTCGAGGGGCCCAAGAAAAGGAAGTAGAGGTAGCGGTGGATGTCTACAAGATGATGGCGGCAAAAATAAGCTTCCAGGATGTGATCGGTGCCATAAGCAATGGAAACACGACCATGTCGGCGGGGAATATCCAATCGGGCGGGCAACGACGCACCATTCGCATTTTGGGTGAGATAAAGGATCCCAGACAGTTGGACGAATTTGTGGTAAAATCTGAAAATGGGGCGGTATACCTCAAGGATATCGCCAAGGTTTCGTTTAGTGAGGAGGAAAAGACCACCTATGCCCGCGAATTTGGGGCAAGTGTGGTAATGTTGGACATTAAAAAACGCTCGGGCAAAAATATGATCGAGGCCACTACCAAGGTCAGGAAATTGGTAAAAGAGGCCCAGGAAGAGTATTATCCGGCGGACTTGAACATTACGATAGCCAATGATTCCTCGGGGCGGACCCTGAACCAGGTAGATGATCTGGTGAACAATATTATTTTCGGGATCATCCTGGTGGTCACCGTTTTGATGTTCTTCCTAGGGTTCCGAAATGCCCTTTTCGTAGGTTTTGCGATTCCCATGTCGATGTTCATGTCGTTCATGATTCTGAACAATTTGGGCTATACGTTGAATACCATGATCCTTTTTGGGATGATCATGGGGCTGGGGATGATGGTCGACAACGGGATTGTAGTGGTCGAAAACGTATATCGATTGATGAGCGAGGGCATGTCCCGAACCCAAGCGGCAAAAAAAGGGATCGGCGAGATTGCCTATCCCATTATTATATCTACCGTGACCACGGTGGCGGCCTTTGTGCCCTTGGGTCTTTGGCCCGGTATTTTTGGGCAGTTCATGATCTATTTCCCGATTACCCTGTCGGTTGTTCTGGGGTCATCCCTATTTGTCGCCATTTTCATGAACTCCATGTTGGTTTCCCAATTTATGGAGATCGGGGAAAAGGAACTAAGTCTAAAACAGCTGATTCGGATCAGCGCTGTATTGGGCGGTTTTGGACTGTTCATCTTGGTCTTTGGAGGCTCCATGCGCGGCATGGGAACCGTAATGCTGTTGACGGCGATCATGTTCTGGGTCTATAAATATGCCTTGAAAAAGTGGGCCATAAGCTTCCAGAACAACGCGATGGTCCGTTTCGAGAACTGGTACGAAAGACGGATCAAGCACGCCCTTCGAGGAGGGAACGTGTATTGGTATTTTGGCAGTACCGTGTTCCTGTTGATCGCTGTTTTTATGCTGTTCGGGATGTCCTTGGGAAGTGGCCGCACCAAAGTGGAGTTTTTCCCGGACAACAAGCCCAATGAGATATATGCCTATATCGAGTATCCCCAGGGAACGTCGATCGAAAAAACAAATCAGCTTACCAAGGCCATTGAGAAAAGGGTTTTTGAGGTCGCCAATGGCCCCAAGTACACCAATGGCGAATTCAACTATCTTGTGGAATCGGCGGTGTCCCAGGTTGGGGAAGGTGCCGGCAACCCACAGACCGATGGAGGTTCAGCGGCCGAAATGCCGCACCGCGGCAAGGTGACCGTATCGATGCGGGAATACAAATACAGGGATGGCAGGGATACGGAGGAACTAAGGGGCGAGATCCAAGAGGCCTTGACCGGAATATATCCCGGAGTGGCGATCTCGGTGGAAAAAGAGGCCAATGGCCCACCGGCCGGATATCCCATCAACATCGAACTGGAAGGAAAGGATTACACCGAATTGATCAATACCGCGGAGGATATCCGGAACTTTATCAATACCAAGAACATCGCCGGAATCGAGGAATTGAAGATCGATGTGAACAAGGGCAAACCGTCGATGCAAGTAGTGGTCGACAGGGAAAAGGCCGGAGAACTAGGGGTTTCCGTTGGCCAAGTGGGCCAGCAGCTACGCAGGTCCTTGTTCGGAGAAAAAGCGGGGGTATACAAAGTAGATGGAGAGGATTACGATATCAATGTCCGTTTTGATGAGAGCATTCGCTACAACAAAAGTGCCCTGTTCAACCAGAACATCATATTTAGGGACCAGGCCTCCGGACAGATCAAGGAAGTCCCCGTATCCGCAGTGGCCTCGCAGCGAAATTCTTCGGGGTTTAGCGCCATCAAGCACCGGGACAAAAAAAGGGTGGTTACCGTGTATTCCCAATTAAAACCGGGTTTTAGCGATGCCGGGGCCATAGTCGCGGAAATCCAGAGGGAAATGGAAGATTACAGGGGCCTTCCCGCAGATGTGAGAATCGATTTTACCGGGCAGATCGAAGAGCAGAACAAGCAGATGCAGTTTTTGGTAGGGGCGTTCTTTTCCGGCTTGGGACTGATCATGTTGATTTTGATCTTCCAATTTGGGGGCATCTCCAAGCCCTTGATCATCATGATAGCCATCTTTCTGAGTTTTATCGGGGTATTTGGCGGATTGATGCTCACCGGATGGTCCTTCGTAATTATGATGACCATGATGGGAATCATTTCACTTGCCGGAATCGTGGTGAACAATGGTGTGGTATTGCTGGATTATACCCAAATATTGATCGACAGGAAAAAAGTGAAGCTGGACCTGGATGACAAGGACCTTTTGAGTATGAAGGACGTCACCAAGATCATTACCAAAGCGGGGAAGGCCAGGTTACGCCCGGTAATTCTCACCGCGATTACCACGGTTTTGGGATTGATTCCTCTGGCCATAGGTCTGAACATCGATTTCTTTTCCCTGTTTTCCGAATTCAACCCCAAGATTTATATGGGAGGGGACAATGTGATTTTCTGGGGGCCATTGGCATGGACGGTCATCTTTGGCCTGTTGGTGGCGACCTTCTTGACCTTGATCATCGTCCCCGTTCTTTTTAATATCACCTATCGGATCAAAACGAGGTTAAGGGGTAGTGGAAAGCGTGGAACGGAGGAAGAAGGACAAATGCAGTTGGAAGGTTCGGAATATGACATTTTGCCCAAAACGGGCACGGCCGGATAGCCGTTTAAAATTTGGGCTTTGTTCCTTGGAGAGCGGCCTGGTACAAAATAAGTTATGGATTCCCCGGAATATCGGGGAATCTTTTTTTTCGCCATGCTTAAGTGGCCAATACTTCTTAAATTTGCCGCTTAAATATAGTTTCCATGTACAGAAGTCACAACTGCGGAGAATTACGGGAATCACATGTGGGGAACGAGGTCATCCTATCCGGATGGGTTCACAGGACCAGGGACAAGGGCTTTGTCGCCTGGGTAGATTTGAGAGATCGCTATGGCATCACCCAGTTGGTATTCGATGAAGACCGCACTTCTTCCGAGTTGTTGGAACGGGCCAAAAAGCTGGGGCGCGAGTTTGTGGTCCAGGTGAATGGTACGGTCATTGAAAGGGCTTCCAAAAACCCGAAGATGCCCACGGGCAATATCGAGGTCTTGGTTGCCGGACTTCAGGTGCTGAACGAATCCATGACCCCGCCCTTTACCTTGGAGGACGAGACCGATGGGGGTGAGGACCTCCGAATGAAATACCGTTATTTGGATATTCGCAGAAACCCGGTCAAGAACAACCTTATCTTTCGGAGCAGGGTGACCATGGAGGTTCGAAAGTACCTTTCAGACCAGGGCTTTATTGAAGTGGAGACACCGTACCTGATCAAATCGACTCCGGAGGGCGCTCGGGATTTTGTAGTGCCCAGTCGCATGAACGAAGGTCAGTTTTATGCCCTGCCCCAATCGCCCCAGACCTTTAAGCAACTGTTGATGGTCGGGGGCCTGGATAAATATTTCCAGATTGTAAAATGTTTTCGGGATGAAGATCTTCGGGCCGACCGGCAACCCGAGTTCACACAGATCGATTGTGAAATGGCTTTTGTGGAGCAAGAAGATATCCTAAATGCCTTTGAAGGGTTGACCAAACACGTGTTAAAGGAAGTGAATGGGGTGGAAATTGAAAAATTTCCACGGATGACCTATGATGAGGCCATGAAAAAATATGGCAATGACAAGCCGGATATCCGCTTTGGGATGGAATTCGGCGAGCTGAACGATGTGGCCCAGCACAAAGATTTTGAAGTGTTCAACACTGCTGATCTGATCGTGGGAATTGCCGTTCCGGGCGCCAATTCCCATACCAGGAAAGAGATCGATGCGCTGGTCGACTGGGTACGCAGGCCCCAGATAGGTGCCAAGGGAATGGTTTATGTACGCTGTAACGATGATGGCTCGTATAAGTCCTCGGTCGATAGGTTCTACGATCAGTCAGACTTGGCCAAATGGGCGGAAGCCACGGGGGCAAACCCAGGAGACCTAATTTGTGTGCTCTCGGGGGATGCCCATAAGGTAAGGGCCCAGCTCAGCGCTTTACGTATGGAAATGGCCACGCGATTGGGCCTGAGAAAGGCCGACGAGTTCGCCCCTTTATGGGTAATCGATTTTCCCTTGTTGGAGTGGGACGCGGATACCGGGAATTACCACGCCATGCACCACCCCTTTACCTCTCCCAAACCCGGTCAATTGGAATTGTTGGAGACCGATCCGGGCGCGGTACGGGCCAATGCCTATGATCTGGTATTGAACGGAAATGAGATTGGCGGCGGATCGATTCGTATCCACGATAGGGAAGTACAGCGTACCATGTTCGAGCATTTGGGCTTTAGCGCCGAACAGGCCCAGGCACAGTTTGGGTTCTTAATGGATGCCTTTCAGTACGGCGCCCCCCCGCACGGAGGCATTGCCTTTGGCCTAGATCGCCTAGTGGCCATTTTGGGAGGACAGGAAACCATTCGCGATTTCATTGCTTTTCCCAAAAACAACAGCGGGCGCGATGTCATGATCGATGCACCGGCACCCATTGATGAAGCGCAGTTAAAGGAGCTTAATTTAAAGCTGGACATACAGTCTTAAGCACAATCCCGTCATTTGGCTGGATTTTTTAATACTTTTAGGAAAGCAATCGCATTTATGCCAGCCGAGTCCAAAACACTTTTGACGCGCTTTCTTAAATGGAGGTACAAGCACATCTCCAATAAAACGTTCATCCATATCTTAAGTGTTTTGGTGGGCCTTTTAGCGGGCTTGGCCGCCGTCACCCTAAAGAACATTACGTACTTCATCGAGTCCCTGCTGGAAAAGGGAATCCTATTTTCCAACAATGGACTGTACTTCATCCTTCCCATAATCGGTCTGACCCTGGTATACCTGTATGTAAAATTCGTACATAAGGAGAAGCTGCAGAACGCAATATCTTCCATACTCTTTTCACTTTCCAAGAAAAGGGGCATTCTCAAACCCAATCAGATTTACACACGGTTGATCACGGCGCCACTTACCGTTGGTTTTGGTGGATCCGTCGGATTATTGGGCCCGGCGGTGGCCTCTGGGGCGGCCATAAGCTCAAACTTGGGACGATTGTTCCACCTCAATGCCAAGACCCGTTCTCTGTTGATTGCCTGTGCCTCGGCCGGGGCCATTGCATCGATCTTTCAATCGCCCATCGCGGCCATAATCTTTGCAGTTGAGGTATTCAGTTTGGATTTGACCATGTTGTCGGTGCTACCCCTATTGTTGGCCTCCATCTCGGGAGTATTGACTTCCTACTTCTTCATGGGCAACGAAGTACTCTTCAATTTTACGCTTATCGAAAACTTTGAGGTGAAGGACACCCTTTTTTATATCGTCTTGGGAGTGGGAACCGGCTTTGCATCCATTTATTTCACCAGAATGTACTTTGGGATCAATAAACTTTTCAAGCCTTTGAAAAGTCCAAAATACAAGTTGTTGGTGGGAGGGTTGGCCATTGGTACCATGCTCTATTTCATTCCCCCACTTTACGGAGAGGGTTTTGGGTTTATCAATAACCTTTTGCATGGAGACCATTTACAGGCCTTGGGGAAAACACCATTTGACTCCCATACAAGTAATATATGGGTGGTGATCGCCCTGTTGATCGGGATAACGGTCTTCAAGGCGGTGGCCATGACCACTACACTGGCAGCGGGGGGTTCCGGGGGAACTTTTATCCCCACCATGGTCATGGGAAGTGCCCTGGGCAATGTGGTGGCCAAGATCATCAACAATGCTGGACTTGGATTTTCGGTTTCCGAGAGCAATTTTACACTGATCGGGATGGCCGGATTGATCGCGGGGGTACTGCACGCCCCTTTGACCGCCATATTTTTGATCGCGGAGATCACTGGGGGTTATGCCCTTTTTGTACCCTTGATGATCACCTCTTCCATCTCTTACCTGATCACCAAAAGAACCATGGACCATACGATCTATACCCGGGAACTGGCGGAGAGCGGAGCCTTGCTGACGCATAACAAAGACCAATCCGTGTTGACCCTAATGCAGCTCGATGACGTAATTGAAAAGAATTTCAAGGTAGTTCACCCCAATATGACCCTTGGTGATATGCTTCATGAATCAGTTGCGAAGTCGACCCGGAACATCTTTCCCGTGGTGGATGAAAAAAAGGCCTTGGTCGGGATCGTACTTTTGGACGATATTCGGGAGTTCATGTTCGATACTTCCCTCTACAAGAACACCAAAGTGGACACCTTGATGCACAACGCCCCTGAGCACATCTTTTACCATAAGGACAATATGAAACAGGTCATGCAAAAATTTCAGGACAGCGGGGCCTGGAACCTTCCTGTTATCAAGGACGGAAAATATTTGGGCTTTGTCTCCAAATCCAAGTTGTTGACCGCTTACCGAAGGGAGTTGATCAATTTTACAGGCTGACCTTAGCCCGGAAGTTTTCAGCTTTTGGAAATTGTGCCCTGGAATTTTTTAATTTTGGTAGTATGAAATATCTGATCGGCGGTATCGCAATTGCGTCCATTATTTCCATAGTATATGGCTTTTCACTTGGGAAGGAAGCGGAGGTCTTGGCCAACAAATACATCGGGGCCGGCACTGTGGGACTTTTTCTGGTGGCCATGCCACTTTTTTTGGTCAAGGAGAGCAAGGGAAAAAAGATGAAGGATTATATGTTGACCGAAGAAAACATTCGAAAAATGCAGGGGAAAGAAGGTGAAAATACTGATAGCCAGTAATTTTCGGTAGAAAGTGGGCGGATTTTAATCAGGCAAGCATAAAAAATTATAAATTAGTAAGGCGAACCTTTTATAATTTAATTTTATTGGCATGACTGGAACTGTAAAATTTTTTAATGAATCCAAAGGCTACGGCTTCATTACCAATGACGAGACCGGAAAAGACATCTTTGTTCACGCGACTGCATTGAACGGCACTCAATTGAACGAAGGCGACAAAGTGGAATATGTAGAGGAAGAAGGACGAAAGGGAACTGTCGCTGCCCAAGTGCAAGTGGTCGGATAACCATATTGTAATCTTGAATGACCTATGCCCCTGATGGAAACATCGGGGGTTTTTCTTTGCGATATTTGGAAGAAATACCTAGTTCAGATTCCTTTTTTGGACAAAAAACCGTTTCAGGAGATCCGCTGCTTCGTTTTCCAAGAGGCCTCCTAAAACCTCCGTCTTCGGATGCAGTTTGGTACCCATTGTCCCGCAACCCCGTTCCATGTCCTTAGCGGCGTAGACAATTTTTTTGATTTGGCTCCAGTAAAGTGCTCCTGCGCACATTTGACAGGGTTCCAAGGTTACGTACAGGGTACAGTCCTTCAAGTACTTTCCCCCTAGAAAATTGGCGGCGGCCGTAATGGCCTGCATTTCGGCATGTGCGGTAACGTCGTTGAGCTGCTCGGTAAGGTTGTGCGCCCTGGCAATGATCCGATCTTGCACCACAATAACGGCACCAATGGGCACTTCGCCCTTTTCAAAGGCCATTTCGGCCTCTTGCAGGGCCTTTTTCATAAAATAGGTGTCGTCAAAAGGAAGTACCATGGGATCGTTTTGGTTAGCAATAGTACCAATTATTATCATTGGGCACAAAAAAACCCCGATTTCAACATCGGGGCCTTAGTGATGTACAAGAATTACCTTTATTTCTCAAAGTAGTATTTGTAGGTATTGTCGTCCACACCGTCGCCATCATAATCCTCAACTTCGATCAGGACAAAGGTATTGCCATCGACCTGTACCGTACCGTCATAGATTAGCTCCGCTTCGCCGCTCTGTACGGTTTCCGATTCTGTTTCACCATCATCTTCAATAGTGTAGCCGTACTCTACCAGGGTCAGACGATCTTCATCGGCTACGTAGGCCCAGTTTCCGTTGCTTTGACCTATAAACCGTTGGGTCCTTGTAGATGGCCTCACAGGCCAGTTGGGAAGCCTCATAGTCATAGTTCCCGTCCATACCCTTGAAATCAATGGCAAAAGAACCATCGGATTTTAGCTCCAGGCTGCCATACTCTTGGGTATAGCAGACCGAGATCTCGAATTCTCCCTGGTTTTCGGGGCAGCTTGCGGTCCATTCGTCGCAATCGGGATCTCCTACATTGAAGACTTTGGATTCCCCCTCTTCGCTGTATTCCTCTTTTACCAACGACCATTTTCCCACCACAGCGCTGCTGCCTCCCCAGCTCTCGACGGTAACACAGACTTCGCTTGGTGCACTGATGTTTCCTTCCCCATCATAGACGCAGATTACATAGCAAAAGGTGCCGGGCTCGATTTTGGCATTGAAATCGATATCGAGATTGACATCATCAACTTTTGAAGTGGTCCGTAAAGTCCCTTTTTTAATTTTGGAACGTATCGAGTTTTTGTTGGCGGTAGTTTTTGCTGCAGTTGTATTGGACGCGATATCAATATCATGGTACCCCTCGCCCAGGATACCGTCCTTACTCTTAAATTGAAGATAGGCCCCAACGATATCGCCATCGGATTTTATAGGTATTTCAAATCCTTCGTTCAAAAAGGCGGTTTTCCCCGCTGCGGATACGTCCAAGGAAATGGCGTTATTGGGTGTAGGAGGCACCCCTTCTTTCTTGCTGCCTCCGGGAATGACGACGTTATCGGTAACAGCATTGGCTTCCAAAGGGGTATTTTCCAGCTGTTCGGCCTGTTCTTCCAATTGTTCGGCAATCGCATCTACCTTGTCTTTTCCACAAGAAGCGGCTACGACCAAAGCTGCTAGGGCAGCTGTCCTAAAAATAATCTTCATTTTAATGGTTTTAGATTGATTATATATTTTGAAAACCCTAACGTAACCCTATCGGAATATATTGCTGGAAATTTATGGCTTGTTGTGAATGGCCAAAAAAGCAGTATCAACCTTTAAAAACCTTAGCTTTGTGTCTTCAAAATTTGTGTGGTGCCCGATAGCTTGTTGAAAAAAATCGATTCCCCTGTAGACCTTCGCAACCTCTCCGTTGACGAACTGCCCCGACTTGCCCGGGAACTTCGAGACTTTATCATCGACATAGTGGCCACAAAAGAGGGCCACTTGGGTGCGAGCCTTGGGGTGGTAGAGCTGACCATTGCGCTGCACTACATTTTCAATACCCCTGATGACCGATTGATTTGGGACGTGGGCCATCAAGCATACGGGCATAAAATTCTGACCGGAAGGAAGGAGATATTCGATACCAACCGACAATTGGGCGGCATCAGCGGCTTCCCCAAGATGGCCGAAAGTGAGTACGATGCCTTTGGGACCGGCCACAGTTCAACCTCCATCTCCGCCATTTTGGGAATGGCCATCGCCTCCCAAATAAAGGGCGGGGACCAAAGACAGCACATCGCTGTGATCGGCGATGCCTCCATTGCCAGCGGGATGGCCTTTGAGGGACTTAACCATGCCGGGGTCACCGATGCCAATGTGTTGATCATTTTAAACGACAATGCCATCGGTATCGACCCCAGTGTGGGTGCCCTGAAAAAATACCTCACCAATGTTAAAAAGGGAACGGCTAAAGATGAAAACCTCTTCGAATGCCTGAACTTTGAATATGCCGGTCCGATCGACGGGCATGACCTGAACACCCTTTTAACGGAATTGCAACGCCTTAAATCGGTTCGCGGACCGCGTCTTTTACATGTGATCACCACCAAGGGAAAGGGACTTCGGCAGGCCGAAGAGCATCAGGTGACCTATCATGCTCCGGGCAAGTTCAACAAGATTACGGGTGCTTTGGACCAGCGACCCACTTTGGGACAGCCCACCAAATACCAGGATGTTTTTGGGCATACTTTGGTCGAACTCGCTCGACAAAACGACAAAATAGTGGGGATCACCCCAGCGATGCCCACCGGTAGCTCCTTAAAATACATGATGGAGCAGATACCCGACCGGGCCTTCGATGTGGGGATAGCCGAGCAGCATGCCGTTACTTTGGCCGCTGGAATGGCGGTGGAGGGAATGGTACCTTTCTGCAACATCTATTCCACATTTTTGCAGCGGGCCTACGATCAGGTGATACATGATGTGGCCCTTCAAAACCTTCCTGTTGTCTTTTGTTTGGATCGTTCAGGGATTGTCGGGGAAGACGGTGCTACCCATCATGGCGTTTTCGACATGTCTTACTTGCGCTGCATTCCCAATCTGGTTATTTTTGCGCCCATGAACGAAACCGAGCTTCGCAACATCATGTATACGGCCCAATTGGGGCTTGAGCACCCCATTGCCATCCGATACCCTAGAGGCAGAGGGGTACAGCAGGAGTGGAGGACCCCCCTGACGAAGATGGAAATCGGGCAATCGCAGGAATTAAAAAAAGGCTCGGAAATTGCGGTACTTTCCATAGGTCCTATTGGAAATAGGGTTTCGAAGGCCATTTTGGAACTCGACAGGCCCGACCATATCGGCCACTATAACATGCGCTTTGTCAAACCTTTGGATAAAAACGGCTTGCAGAATATCTTTGAAAGGTACAAACATCTTGTCACCATCGAGGATGGAAGCAAAATAGGAGGCTTCGGAAGTGCCGTGTTGGAGTTTGCCAATGAAGTGGGAGCCTCCAACCATATAGATGTTTTGGGTGTGGACGATACATTTTTAGAACACGGCAAGGTTGAGGAACTGTACCGATTGGCCAAGTTGGACACCGTATCCATAACGAATTATTTAAAAAAAAGTATTGATGCCCAAAAACTGGATTAAAACGATTTCCCCTATTTTTTTGTTGACATTTTGCAGCATGCCCTTAATGGCCCAGGACCCTGTTCCGCCCCGACCCACGATCGATTCGGTGAAGGTCGACTCCATGGGAATTCGGATGGTGCCCATAGACTCTATGAGAATCGACACCACCGTGGTCGATACGGTGGTCATCAGACGGCTTCAAGAGCGCATACAGGATATCAGGAGAGGCGTGGATCTGAACACTTCGGTTATTTCGTTCAAAAAAACAAAACCCCTGGATAAGGGATACAGTAGGTTCAAGGTACCCTCTTTTTGGCAGAGCATCAATTTATTGGGGCTGAATTTCAACCAGGCGGCCTTTGTAAACTGGAACGCCGGTGGAAATAACTCTGTGGCGGCCCTGGCCAATGCACGTTTTGAACGCAACTACAAGTTTCGGTACATCCAATGGGAAAACTACATGGAGATGCGGTACGGGCTCAATGCACAGGACAATCAAAAGCTGCGAAAGACCGATGATGCGCTCCGGCTGAGTTCTACCTTTGGATATCGGCGCGACACCATCAGCAATTGGTACTATTCGGTCAAGGCGAATTTCAACACCCAGTTCTCCAACGGCTACAAGTACCCGGATAGGACCACTCCGATTTCGCGCTTCATGTCCCCGGGATACTCTTTTTTGGGTGCGGGAACCAGCTACATCTCAAAAGGAAGGCGGTTCAACATCTATATCTCCCCGCTTACCCAAAAGGCCACCTATGTTTTTGACCAGGAACTGGCGGACAAAGGATCGTTCGGGGTGGAGAAGGCGGTGCTCGATGCCGATGGGAATGTGCTCGAAAAAGGAAAGAACATTTTTCTCGAATTGGGCTTTTTGGTAACCAATAGCTGGGAGACCGAAGTGTATAAGAATGTGGCGCTGAAGCATCGGCTGAGCCTCTATACCGACTATCTTAGAAAATTTGGAAACGTGGATGTGGACTGGGAACTGAACGTGGACCTCCGGGTAAACGAGTATATTGTGACTACGGTTGGGGCCCATGTCATCTACGACGATGATATCCTGTTCGATGCCGTTAAGGACGATGAGGGGAATATCATAGATCCCGGAGAACCCCGATTGCAGTTAAAGCAGCTATTAGGGGTTGGGGTCTCCTATAATTTTTAGTGCCGGTCGGGACCGGTTCCCGCTGTGGACAAATGCCAACGGCCCCTTTTTCCCGCTCGCCCGGAACTACAAAAACAAAAGCCCCTCCAATAATGGAGGGACTTCCAGCTTTCACAGCAATTTTGATCCCGATAGCAATGCAGTAGGTTCAAGGGGTGGCTTCGATAAGGGACTTCAAAGGTTCGTACGAACCTGAACTACTGTCGTTTTTTGATTTGAAAAGCCCTTGAAATATTAAAACCAAAATGGATGTCCCCACTAAAGAAGGACCCATTGGTCTCGGCGATGAACCCCTTTTCTATCATTGACCTTGAATTGGTGAAAATCAGTTGAAAAATATGTCCTCCCGTTTCGATGTCCACTCCAAAGGCAATCGAATTTTTGGAATCGAACGACTCGAAAGGATTTAGGTTGTAATAGTATTCCCCATTTAAGGAAACACGTTTGCTTATCTTGACCCGTGTGCCAAAACCCAAAGCCACCATATCGTGAGGGTCGTTGGGTGCGGCCACTGTGTTATAATGGATAAAGGTCGGGGCAAATTGCAGGGACAGACTGGGACTGAATTTCCTGGCGACCAAAACTTGGGCGGAATACGTGAGCCGATCGCTAAAACTGGGTTTGTCCGCGGGAAGGTAGTCCTTTATGGTTTTCTGGGTGGCACTGCCAAAAACCGTCAGGCTTAACGGAAAGGGCCGTTCCCCGGTCTTCTGATGCAAGAGCCTGTATTTTGCATATCCGTCGAATGTCTTTTCAAAAGAACTTCGGCCCAGGGCCACGGTGAGGTCATCGGTAAAGGCATATTCAAACCCGAAACGGATATTGGAATCGTCCAGACCAAATAATTCGTCGAAACCAGAGTTGACACGCCCGAAACGGTGGGAGATCAAGAACTCCAAAACCCCTGTTTTTCGTGTTTCCACCGAATGGCCATTCAGCAACCTGGTACCATTGAAGGTTCCCGGAACCTGCAGGGTGGTATCGCGCGATTCCTGTTCCAATATGGCCTCCAGGTCCTGCGAGAATCCGCTCAAGGGAATTATCAAAATGAAAGTAAGGGCTAAAAAATATTTCATATCACTGGGAATAAGGTTTATGGTGTAGCTTGAAGCTTACCTTAATGGTCTTGGCAATGTTATTGGCCACGATCGAAGGGATCTTGATATTGAAATCTGCAACGTCCACTTTAAAGTCGCCCGTGAGCACAATCTCGTTCGAGGTCTTTTGGATATTTACTATGGTACTTATCTCTTTTTCCTCCCCGTGCAGTTTTAGTACGCCCACAATCTCAGTCTCCGTATTCTGGTCGTCGATTTCACCCAAATTCATGATCTCCCCAGAGAAGGTCGCTTTCGGGTACTTATAGGATTCCACGTAGTTTTCATTGAAATGTTCCTGCATCAGTGCTTTTTCGAACATAAAGGAGCGCATGAGCAATTGAATCGCAATTTCCCCGCTACTCGTGTCCATGATGCTCAAAACCTGGTCGTTATCGGCCTTGATATCCTCTACGATCGAATGCGAAAAAAAAGAAACATAGCCTTCTTTGGTAATATATTTGTCCTGGGCCCTTAGACCCGTCACCAACAAAGAACAGAGAACAGCAAAGTAAAATCCCTTCATAGTATTATTCAACTATAGTGCACCGCACCATGATTACATCCAGCAGATACCCTGTACAAATGCCCTTGATGTTTATGCTCTGCCCTTTTTTCAGTGTTAAGGTCTTCGCATTCTGACTCGGCAACATATGACAGATGATGCTGGATTCCGGATCACCATCGTTAAGGGTGATGACCCCGTTTCCCTTTAAAGTAGAGATTTCCAGAATATTTCCCTTTACCAGAATGACATGCTCCGAATACTTTTTGTCGGTAACCGCCTCGTCTTTTTGATATTCATCTATTAGGCTTTGGGCCGTCAGCACATAGGCCGCTTCAGATTTCTCTACGTCGACATGTGGTTTGTTGTAGTAATATACCGAAACTAACAAACCTAGCACTACGGCCAAGAAAAATAATGCGATAATTTTAAACGAATTGCCCTTCAATTTGTACTTTTTTAGTTGTTCAAGGCCCCTTGGTCCACCCAACATTTAATGGCCGCGATTTGGGCCTCGGTCAAGCTGCCATTCCTTGGCATGACCCGGGATTGCGTGACCGTTTTGGTCAGCAGTGCAATACTTTCCACCCCGTCGTAGGTGGTCAGGTTCGGGGCCAGGGGTTCACTGCCATCGCCGTTATGGCAAGGCATGCAATTGTTGTCGATCAGCGGCCTTATCGTGGCACTGTACGATACCGTTGTTTCGCATAGCTCGTCTATGGGAACCTCTTCATTCTCGACATTGTATTCGCAAGACGACATAGCTAGGACTGCCAGGGAGCCCATGGTCCAAAATAATCGGGATCTAACCATAAAATTGTCCATTATCCATTTTAAAGATACCATATTCCATTTATGGCCCTAAGGCGCGGCGGTAGTGTCAACATTGGCTATGGGCCAAATGCCCGGCGTCGGAAAACTGATTCCCTTGTTGTCCCCTGGCGGCATTGTCGCTCGCAAAATAGTACAATGGCCAGCCTTTATAGGTCGTTTGCTCGGTTCTGTCGGTTCTATCGATAGTGGCAAAGTCGGAGGTGTCGAGTCCGGCGTCCACGCTTATGGTCGCTTGAAAGAATACCGGCCAAGCGTTCAGGCATCCATCGAGACATTCGGAAGTATCCTTTGTGTCCAGGGAAAAGAAATAGGGCGTTTTTCCATCGGAATCGGTCAATATTTTGCCAAAAGTGGCATTCTCCGCCAATTTTACCGAGCTGACCTCCGGATCCGGGTCGGGACTGGTGACCGGTGGTGGCGGTGCAGCCGAATCATCCGAACTGCAGCCTTGTGCAAATAAAGTGACAACGGACAAGAACGGGAATATATTTTTCATTTTTATAGCATATATGACTTATATTGTCCTAAAAATAAGTCCGTAGGCCCCCGTATTTCAAATAAATCCATGTGAAGGGGAAAAAATGAGGCTTAAAACGGAATTTTTCACTTTAAAAGAATCCCTGTTTTTTGAAAAAGGACAATCTATACCTGCTTACACTTCTGGCCATTTCGGTGATTGTTTTTATCATCGGATACTTCAGCATGAATTATATGGTCAAAGTGAGTACCAACCAGTTTCTCGAGATCCAGATCGAATCGAGCAAACGGGAGGCTCGGGAATTTGCCGAACTGGTCGCTTCGCAACTGGCCAACGGTACCGACCGCGACACGGTGGTCAAGAACATCCAAAAGAGTATCGAGGGCACCGACATAGAAACCGGATTTGTTTGCATGTTCGATTGGTCGGGAGTTGAGATCTGCCACCCCGACCCCCAAAAAATCGGTCAGAAGGCCATTCCGAACGAATCCTATGTCAGGTCTTTGGACGATGAGATAAATTCAGAGGATTTTTACAATTTGTTGACGAGCAAAAAGCAGCAGGGGGGCATCCGGGAATTCCCCGACGAGGACAGCGGTTCGGAGATCATATACTTGTACCCGGTAAGGAATTCGGACTGGATCATAGCGGCCCATGCCAATTTGGTGAAGATCGAAAAGCAGATCGATAGCCTGAAGTTCAACTTTTTACTGGTGTACTTGTTGTCGAGTGCCACGATCGTACTGCTGTGCCTCCTTATCGTACGGTTTCTGGGTAGCTACTACGAAAAGGCCCTGGAGACCAAAAATGAAAGACTCGCCGAGGAAGTATTGAGCCTTTCCAAATTAAACTCGGATCTGAACAGCTACAGGGACAGGGTCAACAAGAAAATTGAAGATGAAAACGAAGGGGAAACCGTGGACGGAGAAGGTTCGGTCAAAATAAAAAATAGGCTGTTGACCTATTCAAAGGACAAACTGGTTTCCATAAAGGTCGAAGAGATCGCCTTTATAACCACTGAGAACTCCGTGACCTGGATCAGTTGTTTGGACGGAAAAAAATATACGAGCAACTCGAGCTTGGACGAGCTTTACAACAGTCTGGACCCCATGCTCTTTTTTAGGGCCAATAGGCAGTACATTATCTCCGTAAAGGGGATGGACGAGATCTTGAGGTACGGCAACAACCAATTGAAGATCATTCTGAACCCGGATAGCGGCAACGCCATTATCATAGGAAAGAACAAAGCGTCCGAGTTCAAGAAATGGTTGAACATGTAAGGTCAACCGGACTTTTCAGCATCCGATCAAATTTCGATGCCCTTGATTTTCTTGTGCAGCAATATGGCCGCACTGTCGGACATGGAGGCCACGTAGCAACAGGTGTTCAACAAAACACGGTATAGGGAACCATCGGTATTTTGATAGAAGCGGGGAAGCGTCTGGATCATCAAATGGTCGTAGGTTGAGGCATGTCCCTCTTTTTTCCGGACCAGGGCCGAGGTGTACGCCTCAAGAAGGTCCGAAATGACCTTGAAGCCGGCAATCTCCTTTTCGATGACCTCTTTGGATCGGTATATTTTCTCCACACTCAATGAAATAATGTCCTTTATCTGGGCGCTATACATGCTCTTGTCCAACAGGGATACCCCAAAATTGCCATCGAGAATGGCCTGCTCGTTTTCCAAAAAGATGGCGACCGCATCGGTGATCAGGGTATTGATGGCCAATGCCCTTAGGTAGCTCAAACGGTCCTCTTTGTGCGCGAGGGAATTGTATTTTTTGGTGTTGATGCTGTCCTTGACCAGTTTGATCAAATATTCAAGGGCAAAATCCTCGGAAATAAGACCTAGATTGATACCGTCTTCAAAATCGATGATGGTATAGCAGATATCGTCGGCGGCCTCGACCAAAAAGGTCAACGGGTGGCGTGAAAAGGAAAGGGCATCCTCGGTGCCCGTGGGCTTGAGTCCCAATTCCCGGGCAATCTCCCCAAAGGAATCCTTTTCGGACTGAAAGAACCCGAACTTTTTGTCAGCGATGTGCGCGGTCGGTTTTTTGGGAAGTGATTCTTTGGGATACTTCATAAAGGCGCCCAAAGTGGCATAGCTCAACCGCAGTCCGCCATCAACGCCCTGACGCGACTCGGTCAGTAATTTAAAGCCATTGGCGTTTCCCTCGAAATCAATGATGTCCCGATAGTCTTTTTTTGATAGTACCGATTGGTATTTTTTTCCGGTCCCAGTTCTGAAGTACTCCCCTATTGCTTTTTCACCGCTGTGCCCAAAAGGTGGATTGCCAATGTCGTGGGCAAGGGCAGCGGCGGCGACAATGGCACCAAAATCGTTGAACCGATAACCGTGCACTTCCCTTAAATGTGGGTGTTTTTCCAATATTTTTTTTCCGGCCCTCCTTCCCAGGCTGCGCCCTACCACCGATACTTCCAAACTATGTGTCAACCGGGTGTGCACAAAATCGGTCTTCGAAAGGGGGATGACCTGGGTCTTGTCCTGCAAACTTCTGAAAGCGGACGAAAAGATGACCCTGTCATAATCCACTTCGAAACCCAAACGGGTCTCGTCCTGTTCCTTTCGAATGCGTTTATGGGTATCGCCATGGCGTTTCAAAGAGAGAAGCTGTTCCCAGTTCATTTTTGAGTTTTAAGTTGCCGCAAGATACATTTTTTCGATTTCAAAAAAGGTACAATCCGTGCCTTGGTGATAACGATTAAATAACCTTTGCCACCCCCATTTTTAATCCTTGGTTAACCATAATTTAACCTGGGGTCGTTTTCTTTGCGGAAGCAAATCGAAACGGAATGAAAAATGTATTGCTATTAATGGCCTTGTTTTCAACTATGGCCCTTTTCTCGCAGAAGGAGGGCGCCATTCAAGGGAAGATTATGGATTTGGAAATGGGCAACGAGCCACTCTTGTTCGCTGAAGTGGACCTAAAGGACTTGGGCCATAGCACCAGGACCAATTTCAACGGCAATTTTGAGATTTTGGATGTTGCCCCGGGAACGTACGTGTTGGAAGTACGTTTTGCGGGATACGAGACCTTGGAAATTCCGGTGGAAGTGAAGGAAGGCCAAACTGCCCGGGTAGCAAGTGGCCTAAAGGCCAAAACCATAAGCCTTGTCGATATGGATGTCGACTCGAAAGCGCAGACCGCTTCTGCCCTGAACAGGGATTGAGGAAATCAACCCCCAATGGGCACTGTTGAAAACGACCGGACAAAAAAGAGGCCGGCAATTGCCGGCCTCCTTGTATATTTTATCGTTTGGGACCTAGTCCTTGGTCACTATTGAAGATTTCCTTTCCTTGTTGATGACACTGGCTATCTTGTTATCGCTGAATTCCACCTCCTTGAGATTGCCATCGGTCCAAAAATACCACTTTCCGGTTCTAACCCCTTTTGCATAGGAACCTTTGGAGGTTTTTTCACCGGCCTCGTTAAAACTTATCCATTCCCCATGAAGTTTACCCGCCAGGTCAAAAGTTCCTTTTTGACTCACCTCACCATTGTCGTGGTAATAGGTGGCTTCTATCAAGTTTGTGTCATCATTGCGCTTCAATTCCTTCCTCTGCTGGGCAAAGGACAGCATGGTGAACGAAAATGCGGCAAAGAGCAATAGGGCTTTTTTCATGTGTATTTAGATTTAAATATTCAAAATCCGTATGGTCAAATATACAAAAGATTAACAATATATCAACCTTTACTTAACGTTAAGTTTACATTGAAATTGTGTCCCCCCACCCGAAAAACTGCCCCACCTCCGGTAAAGACTTAATAATTACTTAATGTTAGAGTTACGATCACGTTAATTTGATAATGGACTTTTGTCCTGTCTTAAGACAAACAGGATTTCTTACGGATATTAGTTTTTGTCGACTATTTTTCAGAGATCCCGAAGCTACCTTGGCCAAGGTAGCTTCTTTTGTTTATAGCTTGTCCAAGATATAACATTTCGGAAACATTAAATTAACATTGGGATTGGTTATTTGCGGCGACAAAAACTAATACCTAATGAAAATCAACCATTTAGCCCTTTGGCTATTACTTTTCATGTCTTTTCTCGTGCGCTCCCAAGAGCAGAATGCACCCGCATTTGGCAAGGGGTTGTTCAATCTCGTTGGAAAGGACAGTACCTGGAGCATGAAAATGGGCTTGCGCGTGCAGTTCCTGGCAACTGCCAATTGGGACAAAGATGCCGATGGCGGTCTCGTAAGCCCCGAACAAAATGCGTTGGTTCGTAGGTCGCGCTTGAAGTTCGATGGTTTTGCCTATTCCCCAAAGCTGAAATATAAAATAGAGCTTGGATTGTCGAACCGGGACCAGTCCGGCGCATCGGGGTTCACCAGCAACGCCCCGCGATATATTCTGGATGCGGTGGTAATGTGGAATTTCTATGAAAACTTTGAACTTTGGGTGGGGCAGACCAAGCTCCCCGGAAACATAGAACGGGTCATTTCCTCTGCCAACTTGCAGCAGGTAGATCGTTCCCTATTGAACAGCAGGTTCACCATAGACCGCGATATGGGAATACAGTTAAGGCACCACTTTGTGCTTTCCAAGAATTTTCTGGTACGTGAAAAACTGGCCATTTCCCAGGGAGAGGGCAGAAATATCACCAGCGGAAACCTGGGCGGGCACCAATACACGGCAAGGATCGAACTCCTTCCCTTTGGCAAGTTCAACGGCAAGGGAGACTATAGCGGTAGCGACCAAAAAAGGGAAAAAACCCCCAAGTTAATGCTGGCCGCTACCTATGACATGAATAAAAATGCCGTAAAAAATAGGAGCAACCAAGGTGATTATATGGTCAACGACCTGGGCTTTTATGAAACGGACATCAACACCTTCTTTCTGGATACCATGTTCAAGTACAGGGGTTTTTCACTGATGGGGGAATATGCCCATCGAACTGCCGATAGTCCCATAGCGCTGAATTCCGACGGTACCGAGACCGGTGATCGGGTACAGATTGGGAATGGTCTCAATGTACAGACCGGATATCTTTTTCCGAGCAACTGGGAAGTTTCGGGAAGGTATACCAACATCAAACTGGATGGGAACATTACCGGGAAAAATCCGGAGAAACAATATACATTGGGCCTCTCCAAATATATTGTGGGCCACAAGTTGAAAGTGCAGACAGATTTAAGTTATCTTTCCGTTACGAACGGCATCGATGAACTCATGTACCGTTTGCAATTGGAGCTGCACTTTTAGACCGAAAGATAACCTTAAGATAACATTGTACTAGACAGTACTACAGATATTTGCGAATTGATTTTTTTCAGAAATTATGGACAACATTTACTTATTGATGATAATTGCACTGGCGATTTTGGCCATTGCAGATTTGGTTGTCGGCGTTAGCAACGATGCGGTCAACTTTTTGAATTCAGCTCTTGGTTCCAAGGCCATTTCCTTCCGGACCATTATGATAGTGGCAAGTGTGGGTATTGCAATGGGGGCCATTTTCTCTAGCGGTATGATGGAAGTGGCGCGAAAGGGAATCTTTAATCCCGGGGAGTTCTACTTTAGTGAGATCATGTTCATTTTTATGGCCGTGATGATTACCGACATCCTCCTCTTGGACTTCTTCAACACCTTGGGAATGCCCACCTCCACCACGGTGTCCATTGTTTTTGAACTCTTGGGTGCGGCCGTGGCCATGTCTTTGATCAAAATTGGTGCCGACAACGGAAGTTTCACCGATGTTGTCAATTATATCAATACTTCCAAGGCCACGGAGATCATTCTGGGCATATTGCTTTCCGTGGTGGTGGCTTTCTCCATCGGGGCGCTTGTGCAATGGATATCCCGGTTGTTGCTGTCCTATGATTTTGAGAAAAAGGCGAAATGGGTGGGCGCCCTTTTTGGCGGGGCGGCCCTCTCGGCCATTACCTACTTTATTTTGATGAAAGGAATCAAGGGAACGGCCTTTGCGTCCCAGAGCATCGACCTTTTGGGCGGAATGACCATCAAGGATTTCCTGGAAGAAAAATGGATCGCCCTGGTCGCCGCTAACTTTGTCATATGGTCGCTGTTGTCCTACCTTCTGATAAATGTGGCCAAAGTAAATATTTACAAATTGATTATTGGGGTGGGGACATTTGCCCTGGCCCTGGCCTTTGCCGGCAATGACCTGGTCAACTTTATCGGAGTGCCCATTGCGGCATGGCAATCCTATGAAGCATGGGAGGCCTCCGGGATCGGGGCTTCGGAATTCAGCATGGAGATACTGGCGGCAAAAGTACCGACCCCCACACTTCTTTTGTTCGTGGCCGGGGTTGTAATGGTCGTAACCCTGTGGTTTTCCAACAAGGCAAAGGCCGTTGTAAAAACTTCCATAGATCTATCAAATCAAGGGGAGACAAAAGAGCGCTTTCAGCCCAATTTTCTATCCCGTAGCTTGGTCAGGTCGGCGATTGCCGTTGCCCAGATGATCTCTTCGATATTGCCAAGGTCATGGCAGTCCAAGATTGAGGAACAATTTGAAAAACCGGTGATCGCCCTATCAAAGGACAGGGTGCACGAACTACCGGCCTTTGATATGGTGCGGGCCGCCGTTAACCTGATGGTCGCGGGGATCTTGATCTCCATTGCCACCTCGTACAAGCTGCCCCTCTCCACCACCTACGTTACCTTTATGGTGGCTATGGGGACCTCTTTGGCCGATCGGGCCTGGGGAGCGGAAAGCGCCGTTTACCGGGTGGCCGGGGTGCTAAATGTGATAGGGGGTTGGTTCGGAACGGCGATCATCGCCTTTATCGCCTCCGGAACGATTCTGGCCATCATCAGTTTTGGAAAGGGCGCCGCCATAGCCGTGCTCTTGTTTGCGGCCGTTTTGCTGCTTGCAAGAAATTACATTTCGTACAACAAAAAAACCAAGGAAGAAAAGGCCGAGGATTCCCTCAATAAAGCGGAAAGCAGCTCGATCCAAGGCGTAATAACGGAGAGTGCCGAAAATGTCGCCAGGGTGATCAAAAGAAGCAATAAAATATATTCGAACGCCATCAACGGACTGTCAAGACACGACCTCGACTTGCTCAAAAAGAACAAGAAACAGGTATACAAACTGTCGGCCGAGATAGAGGAACTTAGGGACCATACCTTCTACTTCATCAAAAATCTCGACGAAGCCCACATAGGCGCCAGCAATTTCTACATTAACGTAATGGGACATTTGACCGATATTTCCCAATCTTTGGAGTATATCGGCAAGGTAAGCCATAAACACGTCAACAACAATCACAAAAAATTAAAGTACAACCAGATCAAGGAGCTTAAGGAAATTGATCTGAAGCTTGAGGGAATATTCAATAATACCCAAAAGGCCTTTGAGGCACATTCCTTTGACCTAATAGGAAAGATATTGGATAAAAAACAGGAACTGTACGATCTGGTCCTGCAAAAAATTGAAAAACAGGTGACCCGCACGCGAACCGAAGAAACCAGTCCTAAGAACACTACCTTGTATTTCACCTTGCTACTGGAAACGAAGGATTTGATGACCGCCACCATGAGTTTGTTGGAACGGTACTACGAAAAGTACGACAGCACCATTGAACCGGCAAAGCTAGAGGAGCCAAGTTCGCCATCGAACTAGATTTTTGTAACTTGAACGCCTAAAATTTAAGTATGTACCCCATTTTGCTCGGTTTGTTCCTGGTGGTTTCATCCGTGGTGCATGCCCAAGGATTGAATGGTCCGGAGCTACTGGATCGGGCCATTGCGCATCACGACCCCAATGCCGAATGGGATTCTTTTCGCGGAAACCTTTCCGTCACCATGAAAACGCCCGATGGAGGGGAGCGGGCAAGCGAGATTACCATCGACCTTCCTGCACAATATTTTAAACTGACCGCGACCAAGGAAGGGATCCGCTCGACCCAAACCTTGGATAGGGGACACTGCACACGCTCCATGGACGGAAGCAACGCTGTTTCGGAGCAGGATGCCAAAGAACACGGTTTGACCTGTGAACGGACCCATATGATGAAAGATTACTATACCTATTTGTACGGCCTGCCCATGAAATTAAAGGACCCAGGTACAATTATAGACGACAAAGTGCGCACCAGGACCTTTAAGGGAAAGGAATACTTTGTGCTCAAGGTTACTTATGACGAAGCTGTGGGAAACGACACCTGGTATTTTTACTTTGATCCGCTTACCTATGCTATGGAAGTATATCAGTTCTTTCATGATGAAGCCAAAAACGATGGGGAATATATCCTCCTCGAGGGGATCGAGATCCTATCCGGCATGAAGATACCCAAGACCCGGTCCTGGTACTACAACAGCGGTGACACATATCTGGGCACTGATATCCTTACCCGGGCGTCCCTACTCGCAAGGGAATAATAGGTAAAAATTTTGTTCTATTTCTTTTTTTGTCCTGCCCGATCCATGGTGGTTTGGTATAGGATTTTGATTTTTCGATGAACTGCCTGTCGCTCATCGAAAAAAATACAAGCTTCCAAGGATTTTCGCGTTGTTAAGTTTCAAGCCCAAAAGATTCTTAATGATGAACATTCGTACGTTTTCCATGCTTCGCTATAAAATGGTCATGGTGCCACTGCTGCTCTTTTATATGTCCTGTGAAAAGGACTCACCGACAAGCGAAGAAGTTCCCAAGGAGGAAGTGGAAATGGACCCGACGGAAATTACCGCCAGAACCGATGCCAAAGAATTCTATGAAACGCACTACGAAGCTTCAAGGAGCTCCACCGGCGATGTGGCCTGGACAGGCGATGAACCTTCCTGTAACCCGGGTAGCGTGCCCCAGGCGACCATCGATAAAATACTGTTGCGCTTGGCCTATTTCAGAAAGGCCGTTGGTCTGAACAATACTATTGAAGAAAACCCGACCAAAAGTGAAAAAGCGCAACAGGCGGCACTTATGATGCTGGCCAATGGGGTCTTGGAACATTTTCCTCCCGACAACTGGAAATGTTTTAGTTCCGCTGGGAAAGAAGGTGCCGGCAATTCGCTGTTGACCACGGCCAGGAACGCCGAGGCCGTGGATTCCTATATAAAGGACAATGGCGATTTCAATGGGCCCGTTGGGCACAGGAGATGGTTGTTGTGGCCCAATTTGCAGGAAATCGGAATCGGTAATACGGCCAATGCCAATGCCATTTGGGTGTTGGGGAATGCGGGGGCTCCCCCAGAAGATGCCCCGGAGTACATAGCATGGCCCCCTAAAGGGTACGTCCCCAAACAGGTGGTATATCCAAGATGGTCGTTTTCCATTGCAGGGGCCGACTTTACCGGTACGCAAGTTTCCATGAAGGACGCCTCGGGAGAGTCAATGGCATTGCAGATAGAGGAGCTCGACAATGGCTTTGGTGACAGGACCATTGTGTGGGTTCCCCAGGGCATAAATACCGGCGCCAATGAGGATGTTTCCTATACCGTGACCCTAAACAATGTCGAAGTGGACGGCGATATGAAGGACTATGAGTATACGGTCGTTCTTTTTGACGCCAATGAGTAGGGAGTGATCCATCACATATTGTCGGGCCGTAAGCCGGCGCGAGGTTTTCGAAAAATATCCAAAATCCTTTTCAACTATTGTCGTATCTTGTTAGGACTATAAGTTGGCATGGGTACGAACACACAAATGCGTCATAAACCGGTCGTTGAGCACACCTTGGATATTGGGCGTTTTGTTTACTATCCAAATATCGTGGTGGGCGAGATAAACGAAGGAGTACACGTTACCATGGAAACCGTGGCCCGTCCTTTACAGATAGGTGCTGATATCTACGGGATGTGCACGCCCTTTGTCTACATTTCGCATCGGTTGCATTCCTATTCCATAGATCCCATAGGCTATTATGAGGCAGTAAAACGATTTCCAAACTTTGTTGCCTATGGTATAGTGGCCAAGAACCAGCGCAGGCGAATGCTGGCCCATTTGGAAAGACTTTTTATGAAAAAGCCCATTCGGGTGTTCGATGATCTGGAAAACGCGTTTGCCTGGGCCGACGAAGTTTTGGAAAATAATCCTACAAAGAATTAGCGACATATACCTCCCGAGGGTTGTTTTTTGGGGAGCTGTATTGTAAATTGTGACACCACCATAATAGAGCGGACCATGACGCCAAATCCGGGAAAAGCAATTGTTAGGACCTACCACCTCGACATTGGTGCAGTACATTTCTATGAACATATGGTGGTTACCGAAATGAAGGAGGGTATTTTTTTGGATTTCGACCGATCGGCCGCTTTGTTTGAATTGGGAAAACAGTTTTTCGGAGATACGGTCCCGTTCGTTTATATCTCCAATAGAATGCACTCTTATTCCATTGACCCCACCGCGCATTTTAAGAGCGTGGCGCTGTTTCCCAACCTGAAAGGCTACGCCACGGTGGTATACGATGAGATGAACCGTCGGGTCGCCGAGCTGGAGCAGGCCTTCATAAAAGGGAAAAAGGCTCGTATTTTTACAAATTTAGGGGAAGCGTTGCGCTGGTCCGAAACCTTGATACATAAAGATTAATACCATGAAACATACCATTGCAGCTTTTTTATCCCTGGGTCTCATGACCTGTTCCGCAATCGCCCAAGAAGATTTACTGCTGAGGGATTATGAACCGGTCTCGATCTACAATGTCGCGAAAACCAAAATTGAAAAGGCCAAGTTTCCTGTAGTTGATTTTCATGCCCACCCCTATGCAAGATCAGAGGCGGAATTGAAGTCCTGGATCGATACCATGGACAAATTTGGCGTTGAAAAAACCATCATTCTCAGCTACGCTACTGGGAAACGCTTTGATAGCATTTACAACATCTATTCAAAATACGGTGACCGTTTTGAAATCTGGTGCGGCCTCGATTATACGGGACACAAGGAAAAGGGGTGGACCAAAAAGGCGATCAAGGAACTGGAGCGGTGTTTCCGGAAAGGAGCAAAAGGGGTCGGCGAACTGGGCGATAAAGGGGAAGGGCTTTTCTATTCCAAACCCTCCCCGCCGGGGCAGGGCATGCATATCGATGATGAACGGATGCAGCCACTGCTCAAGCGATGTGGGGAACTCGGAATGCCCGTAAACGTGCACGTGGCCGATCCGTATTGGATGTACCTGCCCATGGACAGGCATAACGACGGCCTCATGAATGCCCACAAATGGAAGATCGATACCACCAAAGAAGGTCTGCTGCAACATGCCGAACTGGTCCGTACCCTGGAAAATGCCGTCAAGGCCAACCCGGGAACCACCTTTATTGCCTGCCATCTGGCCAATTGCAGTCATGACCTTGACATCTTGGGAGAACTTTTTGATACCTATGGAAACCTCTATGCGGATATTTCCGCCCGGTACGCCGAAATCGCACCCGTACCAAGACGAACCAAAGCTTTCTTTGAAAAGTACCGGGATCGATTGGTATATGGAACGGACATGGGGTTGCAACCTTCTGTCTATGAAACCACATTTCGAATTCTGGAGACCTCCGATGAGCACTTTTACATCAAAGAGCACTTCTCCTACCACTGGCCGTTGAACGGGCTGGACCTGAGCGATGAAACCCTGAAGAAGCTCTATTACGGCAATGCACGGAACATTCTGAAATAAGATGATAGGTTTGTTGTGTACATTGCCCGGGACCGATACATTTCTTCGACCTAACCTGCTCTTGTTTGGGTTTTTTTTCCTTTTGGGAAAGGGCCTTTCACAGGAAAAAGCACCTGCCAGGGAACTTGTTGATTTGAGTGGTGATTCCACCCAGATCTCGACACCCTTTTATTCAGGTCTGGGGGAATATTATTCCTTTCGTATACCAACCGTCGTCAAGACCAAGGGCGCCCTCATCGCATTTGCTGAGGGCAGAAAAAATTCCACGAGCGATTTCGGCGATATCGATTTGGTGTTCCGGCGCTCTTTGGATGGTGGAAAGAACTGGCGGCCCCTTGAAATTTTGCACGATAAGGACACCCTGGCGGTCCAGAACCCGGTTCCCATTTTCATCGAATCCAGCAATAAACTCGTGCTGCTGTTCAACACCACCTCTCTTAGCGAACACGACGTTTTGAACAAAGAATATACCCAAGAAGAGCAAAGAAAGGCCTTTTTGACCGCATCCTATGACAATGGAAAAACTTGGGAGCCCCCCAGGGAGATTACCAAATATGTAAAAAGGCCCCACTGGCGATGGCATGCCCTGGGGCCGGTACATGGCATTCAATTGCAATATGGCGATCATAAGGGCCGACTTCTTGCCCCTGTGGCCATCAGCATAGAAAAAGGCAATGCCGCCTATTGCATGGCCCTGATTTATTCCGATGATCAGGGGGAAACCTGGCATATCGGTGCGGTCGATGAAAATTTGTCCGATACCGTCCGGGCCAATGAAACCACTATTGTGGAACTGACCGATGGCCGTATCTATATAAATACCCGTGACCATTTGGGAGGCTCCAGGGAAAAAAATAGGGGAGAGACCTATAGTTTGGACGGAGGGCTCACCTTTTGGGACTCCATTGAGGAATCTGCTAAGTTCCCGAGTCCAATTGTGCAATCCGCGTTGCTGCGATGGAGCGTGGAAGAAGGGGAAAACAAGAACTTGATCCTTTTCTCGACCCCTTCCAATCCTGTGAAAAGGGAAAATCTGGTAATAATGGGGAGCGACGACGAATCGGAAACCTGGCGGACCTTGTTCAAAGTGCACCATGGTTTTTCGGCCTATTCCGATATGGTAAAGCTCGACCGTGGAACCCTGGGTGTCATCTATGAAACGGATGAGTACAAAAAAATTCGTTTTAAAAGGGTCGAGATGGACCGATAAAGGACTATCTGTAGAAGTTCATCTCGTCCAAATAGGACCATACGCTATCCGGGAGCATGGGTCGGATGTTCTTTCCAGCTTTGTGGTGTTTCCGGATAAAGGTGGATGAAATTTCCATGACGGGCGCGTCCAACCTGTGGATTTTTGGGTGGTCCTTGAACCGGTGGACCACTTCACCTTGCGAAATCCGTGGATACACGTAAAGATCGTACCGCTCCAGGATCACCTCATAATTTTTCCATTTATGGAAGCTTTTCAAATTGTCCTCGCCCATGATCAGGCAAAAATAGTGGTCCTCGCCTTTTTTTTCTTCCAAATGCGCCAGGGTATTGACAGTGTAGTTGGGTTGGGGCAGGCCGAACTCAATATTACTTGGTTTCAGGGCTGCAAAATCTTTGGTGGCCTCCGATACCATCTGAAACCGATGGTGGTCACCTAAAAGGGTCTGTTTCGTCTTGAACGGACTCCGGGGGGTGACCACGAACCAAACCTCGTCCAGGTCGGAAAACTCTACCATGTGATTCGCAATGACCATGTGCCCCACATGAATGGGGTTAAAAGTGCCGAAGTATAGCCCGACCCGTTTCACTTTTGTTTTTTTTTGACCTTTTTGGTGGGGGCGACGAACTCTTGGACCAAGGCCTTCGCCTCCTTCAGGGCCATATCCAAATCGTAGTTCTTGATAACTTTGTCGAATTGGGGGGCGGTGGCCAGTTCCACGGAGGCCTTCGCAATTCGCATATTAATTTTATCATCACTCTCCGTACTTCGTTTCTTCAGGCGGATTTTCAGCTCATCAACACTGGGAGGTTTTACGAATACGGCCAATGTCTGTTCGGGAAATTTTTTCTTTATGCGGAGCCCTCCCGCGACATCGATATCAAAAATAACGTTCTTGCCATCAGCCCAAAGCCGTTCGACCTCGCGCTTTAGGGTGCCGTAGAAATTGTCGCGGTACACTTCTTCCCATTCCAGAAAATCATCGTTTTTGATGTGTTTTTTAAATTCCGAGACGGTCATAAAATAGTAATGCTTTCCATGTTCTTCCTGTCCTCGAGGCGGTCTGGAGGCCGCGGAGACCGAAAAGGCCAGGTTGAGTTCCGGTTGTTCAAGAAGGTAGCGGACAATAGTGGTCTTGCCACTTCCTGAGGGTGCCGAAAATATGATCAGTTTGCCACCTTCCATTACAATACATTGAGCATTTGTTCCTTGATCTTTTCCAACTCATCCTTCATTTGCACCACCAATTGCTGCATGGGGGCGTAGTTGGCCTTGGAACCTATGGTGTTGATTTCACGACCAATTTCCTGGGTAATGAAACCCAATTTCTTGCCATTGGAATCTGCCGAATGGAGTGTGGTGGAAAAGTAATCCAAATGGTTGGCCAAACGTACTTTTTCCTCGGTGATATCGTACTTTTCAAGATAGTAGATCAATTCCTGTTCAAAGCGATTGGTGTCCAAATCGGTCTTTAGGTCCGCTACCGCTTTTTCCAACCGTTCCCTTACCGTGGACAAGCGCTCCGGGTCCAAATCCACTACTTTTTGCAACAATGCTTTCAAGCTGGCAAGGCGGTTCAAAAAATCGGATTCCAATACCTTGCCTTCCTCCGAGCGGAACGTATTGATTTCCTTAAGGGCTTCCCGCAGGGCCAAGGTGATGCTCTTGTATTCCTGCATATCTATATCTTCCCGTTCGGTTTTCATGGCATCGGGCATGCGAAGGGCCATTTCCAGGAGGCGCAGATCATCTCCCTCGGCAATGGACTTTAACTGTTTCATGTACTGTTTTATAGCGGTTTCGTTTACTTGGGCCGCCGTCTCGTCCCCGGTCAATTCGATATACAGTCCAAAATCGACCTTGCCCCTTTCCAAGGAACCGGCGATGAGCTTGCGGAGTTCCAGTTCTTTTTCCCGGTAGGCCGGGGGCATGCGCATATTCAGATCCAGACTCTTGCTGTTCAGTGACTTCAACTCTACCGTAATCTTCTTTGTCGGAAGCTGTATTACATGCTTCCCAAACCCCGTCATGGATTGGATCATATGTCAATTTTAAATTTTGCCAAAGGTAACCAAATTTGATAGGATCTGATCTGGAGTGGCCATTTTACGAAAGGGTTTGCCCATTTGACCCCTATCGCCAAAGTGTTCGACGACCCAAATGCCCGTACCGGCAACGAAGTGTTGGAACGCCCACTGTTTTTTGGCAACAACTTCAGTGGCAGTTCCTGTTTGCAGGTTCATGGGTGGGCCTTATATAGTCCTCCTTATAGATTGAAACCGGCAAGGTCGGAGGATGTGCCGGAATCTACCGGTTTACAGTTCTCGGACCCATATGTTGCGAAAACTTACCCGACTATTGTCCCCATGGTCCTGCAGCATCAAGGGGCCCTTGCCGTGCGGGGGATTTTTTGGCCAACCGATGTATGGAGTGGTCCCTTTGAGTTCTACATGATCTTGGACAAGTATCCCGTTGTGTATTAGAGTAATGGTCCCCGATTTGATTTTACCCCCATCGGCATTGAATTCGGGGGAATGGTAAATGATATCATAGGTGTTCCATTCCCCAGAGGGCAAGGATGCCATGGCCAGGGGAACGTGTTGCTTGTAAATGGATCCTACCTGTCCGTTGACATAGGTGTCATTGTCGTTCTGATCCAGAACCTGCACCTCGTATATCCCATTGAGAAACACCCCGCTGTTTCCCCTGTTCTGACCTTCCCGTTGCACTTCCGCGGGGGAGGCCCATTCAATGTGTAGTTGGATGTCCCCAAAATTCTGTTTGGTCTGGATGTTCCCGGTTTTGTCCTTGACCGTCATGCTTCCATCTTTGTTCAAATGCCACTGCACCGCAGAACTGTCTTTGGATGTGACCCACCCGTCCAAGCTCGACCCATCAAAGAGAACGATGGCATCACTTGGAATTTTTCCATTGCTGGCGGGCCTCACGACGGGCACCTTGGGTTCGTAAAATTCCGTTGCCTCGGGTTCCGTGGGCTCTGGTCCGGAATACTCTTCATGGACGATGACCCCATCATCCACTTTTTCGATATGCTCCATGGCCTCCTCTTTCACTTTTTCCTGACATGAGGTCGCAACAAGGGTGGACAATAATATGAGTGTAACTATTTTTTTCATTTTTCCTTAAAGTATTTGGTTGGTATGAGGGTTTAGTGTGTTCTTTAAAAATGAATGGGCGGTTCCTTTCCATTACCGGGGTGCCGCTACAGTGCTTTGATCTTGATATTTCGAAATGCTACGACGTCTTTGTGATCCTGTAGGCCAATTTTTCCCGTGGTGTGTTTTCCAAAATGTTCCCAATCGGCAAATTTCGATTTGGCCACCATGTTGCTCCATTCCGGATCGTTCACGGGGAATTCCACCACGGTCTCCCCGTTCAGGACCACGCTACCCTTGTTGGTTTTGTGATTCACGCTGATGACACAGTTGTTCCATTGGCCAATGGGTTTGGTCACATCCTTGGAAGGCGAGACCATATCATATAGTGCCCCGGCCTGGTGGCTGGTACCGTTTTTTCCGTCGGGATGCTTGTCGTTGTCGAGCACCTGTATTTCCGGACCGGATTCATACGGTTGCTTTAAGTCTGGCATTTCGGCCACACCCCAAAAAATACCGCTGTTCCCTGCTTCGGATATCTTCCAATCCAACGAAAGTTCAAAATCGGTATAGGTCCCTTCGAAGATCAAGTTATGGTTCTCCCCTTTTTTGCGTTCCTGGGGAGGGTAAAATACCATGGCCCCATCTTCAATTTTCCAGTGGTCCGATACGCCCTCTTTTAAATATTCGTGCCATCCGTCGAAGGAAGTGCCATCAAAAAGGACGGCCCACTCTTGCTGTTCCGCCATTTCGGTCTTGGCCTCCGCCACGGAATCCGAAGAGGTCCCGGTCGTATTTTCCTTGGCCTTCTCTTTGCAGCCCAGGGCCATTGCCAAGACGAGGGCCGTTATCATTGATTTTTTCATTTTTTACTTGCTTTAATTTGTTTCGTTGTTTGCTATTCGCAACCGGGAACTCAAAAAACCACCTGCTTCCCAAGTGGGATACCCCTGGAGCAATGTTGGTGCTCATGTACCCAGTATGCGTTTCAGCATCTCCTTGTCCACCTCGGCTCCGGCAAAGTCATCGAAAGTTTTTTCGGTGGCCTCTATAATATGGTCCTGGATGAAAACAGCGCCTTCCCTGGCCCCCTGTTCCGGACTTTTAATGCAGCATTCCCATTCCATTACGGCCCATACGTCGCAGCCGTATTGGGTCAGCTTGGAGAAAATGGTCTTGAAATCGATCTGTCCATCGCCTAGGGAGCGGTATCTTCCGGCACGGTCTCCCCAGTCGTTATAGCCCCCGAAAGCTCCTTTTTTGCCCGTAGGGTTGAATTCGGAATCTTTTACATGGAACGATTTTATGAACTCGTGATAATGGTCGATGTAGGTGATATAGTCCAATTGCTGCAGTACAAAATGACTTGGGTCGTACAGGATGTTCACCCTTTTGTGGTTCCCGGTCGCTTCCAAAAACCGTTCAAAGGTGTCTCCATCGTGCAGATCTTCCCCAGGATGTATTTCGTAGCATACGTCCACTCCCTCCTGGTCAAAGTGGTTCAGGATGGGTGTCCAGCGCTTGGCCAGTTCCTCGAAGCCCATTTCCACCAATCCGGCGGGACGTTGGGGCCATGGATGCCAGGTATGCCAAAGCAATGCTCCGGAAAAAGTCGCGTGGGCACTGATGCCCAAACGTCTGCTCGCGGTCGCGGCCTTTTTAACAACGTCCACCGCCCATTCGGTCCTGGCCTTGGGGTTGTTCTTTACGCTATCGGGCGCAAAATTGTCGAACATCAGGTCATAGGCGGGATGCACGGCCACCAACTGTCCCTGCAAGTGGGTGGAGAGCTCCGTGATTTCCAATCCATAGGAGTTTACCTTTCCCTTGAGTTCATCGCAATAGGTCTGACTTTCGGCGGCCTTGTCGAGGTCGATCAGAAAACTTTCCCAGGTTGGGATCTGTATTCCCTTATAGCCCAAATCGGCCGCCCACTTGCACATGCCGTCCAAGGAGTTGAAGGGGGCCTTACTATCAACAAATTGTGCCAAAAAAACGGCGGGTCCTTTAATTGTCTTCATTTTATATGCTTCTATTGGTTTTTGTAATATATACTGCGGTAATGGTCAATTTAAGAATAAACCTTATATTAGATTCTTGAATATTCCCCCAGCTACCGTATTCTTCGGGAAGTTATAAATATAGGAAAACCATCAGAATTAATACAAGAAATAAAGATGAATCGGGAAGAGCAATTTGACGCAACGGTGGTCGGCACGGAAATCAGTGGTGGTTCGATCTTGAAAGTGCCCGGACCGGATGGAATTCCTAACTAAATTTTGTTTCTATGGACAATGCGTCAGCGAGAGCAATGTGGGGCGATTATTTGGATGCCCATTTAGAGCACGCCTTTGAGGAAGCGCCCAAGGTGGTGCATTTTTGCAACAACGAATTGGACGCCGACCATTGCGCCGACCTGGTAAAGAAAGGGATAAAAAAGGCCACCTCCTCCTCTTTGCTCGGGCTACAGTACCGCAAAGAACAACTGCCCAAAATTGGAGACTTCATGGTGGTCACCAATTGGGAGGGCAAGGCCCAATGCATCGTACGGACCACCTCGGTACGGCTCAGGCCCTTTTTTAGTATCGATGAGACCTATGCCCGAACCGAAGGCGAGGGCGACAAAAGCCTTGAATATTGGAAAAGGACCCATTGGGACTATTACACCAAGGAACTGGAGCCTTTTGGCCGCGTGCCCCGTGAGAGCATGATCGTGGTATGCCAAGAGTTCGAGAAGGTTTTTCAACGATAGAAAAAGTCAAAGGCCCCAAAAAGCAATGAAACTCTTTGGGGCCTTTGTCCTTCGAAATGGTACTCCGCTATTTTTCCAGTTTCACCCACACATTTCCACCTTTATGGGATTCGACCGTAGCTTCGATAAAATTCATTCCGCGAACCCCATCCTGCATCGTGGGAAATTCGCCGTCATTGTATTTTCTGCCCCGGATGGCGCGGGCCGCACCCAAATAAATATTGGCCATGGAATCGAATATCCCTTCTGGGTGCCCTGGAGGGAGTTTTGTGCCGTCCAAGGAAAGTTTGCTGTTGTAGGCATGTCCAGGTTTGTAGACCTGCATGGGCTTGCTATCGCTCATGACATATAGAAAGTTTGGGTTCTCCTGCTCCCATCGAAAGGCCCCTTTTTCCCCGTAGATCGCAATGGCAAGGCCATTTTCCTCCCCGGTGGCTACCTGACTGCTTCGTATTACGCCCTTTATGTGATCTCCCATGCGAATGAGCACTGTGCCGTCAATATCCATTTTATTGTCCTTGTACAGGTAGTTGAAATCACTTAAGATGGACTGGACCTTCATCCCCGTGGTAAATTCCACCAAATTAAAGGCATGTACCCCGATATCGCCCATACAGGAACTGATACCCGCTTTCTTTGGGTCCAAGCGCCAAACACTCGAGCGTTTTTTCTTATCGTGGATAATAGTATTGATCCAGCCCTGGTAATAGCGGGCATCCACTTTGTGGATTTTGCCCAAAGCCCCGGCTTTGATCATCTCACGCATTTGGCGGACCATGGGATAACCGGTATAGGTATGGGTCAAGGCGAATACCGTTTTCGCCTTTTTATGGGCTTTTTGTAAGATCTTTGCTTCCGCCAGGGTAGTGGTCATGGGTTTTTCACAGATGACATGGAACCCATTTTCCAACAGTTTCAGTGCCATGGGAAAATGAAGGAAATTGGGTGTGAGTATGGAGCATACCTGGATGCGTTCGCTCTCGGGCAGCTTCATTTCTTCCTCGACGAAGGTGTCAAAATCTTCGTATATCCTATCCAAAGGCACATCGATTTCCTGGGCAAAAGCCTTGTTTGCCTTGAAATCGGGATTAAAACAGGCCCCGGTTATTTGATAGTTGTCGTTGATATGCGATGCCACACGGTGCAGCACGCCAATGAGGGAATCTCCCCCTCCTCCTAAAACTCCTAGTCTTAATTTTTTCGGCATTTTTTATCCTTGGTTTAAATTATCAATTATTCTTGTCCCATGTACGGCCCTGTCCAGGTGTTCCTTCCCACAGTGGGGCCAATATATAGGAATCTTCAATATATAAAATATCTAAGATTTATAAACAATTTTTTCGTTTTTGAACAAAAGGGCAAACAAAACGGAGACTGCAATGGCAAACCCCGCGGGGTACAACCAAATGGTTTTCCAGTCGTGGTCGTGATCGGTAAGAACATAGGCATCGGTAATTCTTCCGGCGACCCAATATCCTATCAGCATGCCAATGCCATAAGTGGCCAGGGTGATAAGGCCCTGTGCCGCACTTTTGTAGGTAGGCCCCGCCTTCGTGTCCGTATAGATTTGACCTGAAACAAAGAAAAAATCATAGCAGATACCGTGCAAAAAGATTCCAATGACCCATAGGGAAAACAACTCCCCGTTCGTGCCAAAGGAGAACAACATATAGCGCAACCACCAGGCCAACATACCCACAAGTATCGTCTTTTTGAAACCATACTTTTTAAAGAAAAATGGCAGCAGCAACAGGAAAAGAATTTCTGAAAACTGGCCCACGGAAGACCAAGCGGTGGAGTTGTCCACTTCGGATTCGGTCAGGAACGGGCTCAGGTTTTGAAAATAAAAGGCAAGCGGAATGCAGATAAGCACCGAGGACAGAAAGAATATCAGATAGTTCCTGTCCTTTAACAATTGAAGCGCGTCCAAGCCCAATATACTGGAAAGGGTGGCCTTTTTCGATCGGTCCGCCCGCGGCGGCGTTTTTGGTAAGGCAAAGCTGAAAACACCCAAAATGGCAGACGAAATGGCGGCCATTAAAAACGTGTTTCTTAAAACGCCTTCGGAAATCCCTTTTTGCGAATCCCAACTGAAATAGCTGATCAACAGTCCGGCCATGATCCAGCCCGCAGTGCCGAACACCCGAACAAAGGAGAACTCCTTGGCCGGGTCCTTCATTTGGTTGAAGGAAACCGAATTGACCAGGGCCAGAGTGGACATGTACATGACCATGTAGGCGAATAAAAAAGGGTAGAAAACGGTAAAGTCGGAAGTGGAGTACAACAAATACATCAATACCGCCCCCAGCAAATGCAGCACACCCAGGATACGTTCCGCATTAAAATAACGGTCCGCTATCAAACCAATAATAAAAGGGGCCAAGATGGCCCCCCAAGATTGTGTGGAATAGGCCATGGCAACTTCCGGATCGGTCGTATGCAGCGTGTTCGGAAGATAGGTGCTCATGGTAATGAACCAACTGCCCCAGATAAAGAACTCCAAAAACATCATAAAGGAGAGTTGTATTCGCACCGAAGTTTTCATGATGTCCTGGCTTAGCGTTTGTAGTGAATGTAATCCAAAGGAATGGGTTCTAAGCCGTTCGCCCTGAAATCCATGGCAATTTGACCTCGATGGTGTGCCGAATGGTTGATGATGTGAAAGAGCATGTCCTGCAAGGTGTTCGTAAACAACCTGCCTTCGGAATTCTCGTAGTCGATCCGTTTTTCAAAGTCATCTGAATTCGTGGTTATCTCAAAAGAGGCCCGTTGGTTTTCGTAGTGTATATCGCCCCAATCCTTGATATCATGTAGCTGGAACACCCCATACTCTGAAGCCTTTCCAATTGCCCTGGCATTCCAAATATGGTGTGCATTCAGGATATGACTGAAAAGCCCTATACTTTTGGTGGGCACTCCGTCAAGGGAATTGCAGGCTTCGATCAATTTCTTGTTGCAATAGAAATTGTAGTCGAACAATTGGTTAAAAAAGACTTTCACGTATGGTTTGGATATTTGTGAATGCGTACTAACTCATTTCTCCCGCCACCTTGAGCATTAAATCCCTCGTGGCTATGATTCCGGCCTCCTCGCCGATCTCGTTTCCTTCGTATTCAACACCGATGTATCCGGTATACCCGGCATCTTTAACGATCTTGAGCATTTTGGCGTAATCAATTCCCCTGTCGTTGCCCTGGGCGTCAAAATTATTGGATTTGGCACTTACCGCCTTGGCATGGGGCATCAGTTCGGCCACCCCTTTGTACATATCATAGGTTTCCTTGCAACTCCCATCTTCATTTCTGGAAATGCAGAAGTTCCCAAAATCGGGAAGTGTACCACAATTGTCCATGTTCACCATTTCCATGACCTCGACCACCATTGCCGCGTTGGAGGAAAGTCCACCATGGTTCTCTACGATGATGTTGATATTCTTGTCCTTGGCATAAGTGGCCAATTTTGTCAGCCCATCAACGGAGTTCTTTTTCCAATCTTCGGGCACATTGCTCCCGGCAAGGTTCACCCGAATGGCGTGGCACCCCATGGCTGCGGCCGCATCGACCCATTTGTGGTGCCTTTCAACGGCTTCCTGTCTTTCCTTGTCATCGCTTACGGCCAAGTTCCCCTGGCCATCGATCATGATGAGCACGTTTTCAAGACCGTGTTCTTTTGCCAAGGCGTTGGACTTGTCCACAAAGGCTTTCATCGCCTCGGGGGAATAATTGGCACTTTCGAGTTCGGGGTTGTACAATTGGCTTACATATTCCAAACCTGTAAAGCCCCAATTTTTCGCTTTTTCCGCAAAAGTATAGGGGTCAACACCATCTTCCCTGATCATTTTATGGATGCTCCATTGGGCCAATGACAATTTGAAGAAGGGTTCCGCCACCTTTTGGGCCATCTCCGCTTCCCCCGCTCCCTCTGCCTCCTTCTTTTTGGTGTCTTTACAGGCATAAATTCCCATTAAGGAAAATGCAAGACCGGCACGGGAACCGTTTTGGATAAAATTTCTTCGCTTCATGTTTACTGGGTTTAGTTGTTTTTGACAGGGTAGAAATTGCAGATCCGCAATCACTACTCCTTATTTATCAGTGATTTATAAATATTCCATTCGAATTCGAAGCACCGTCCCGATTGTACATTCCATATCAATATTGGGCAGGACCTGAATATCAGGCAATGGGAACAGCGTTTAAATGTAGAAAATTAAATTTATATTTAATAAATTTAGCAACTAAACAATTCGGTACATGAGCAAATTTTATTACAATGAAGAACAGGAATCGTACGATGCGATTGTTGTGGGAACGGGAATCAGTGGTGGTTGGGCCGCAAAGGAACTTTGTGAGAACGGATTAAAGACCCTTGTTTTGGAACGGGGACGAATGGTAAAACATCGCGAGGATTACAAGACCGCAAATATGGACCCATGGGATTTTCCGAACGCGGGGCAACCTACCAAAGCAATGATTGCCAAGCAAGAAAAACAAAATAGAACAGGCTATACCACCAATGCGGCCAGCCACATGTGGTTCGTCGACGACTTGGAACACCCCTACAATGAAACCAAACGTTTTGATTGGATGCGCGGGTACCATGTCGGGGGCCGCTCCCTGCAATGGGGACGCCATAGCTACCGTTGGAGCGATATTGATTTCACCGCGAACCGAAAGGAAGGCATTGCCGTCGATTGGCCAGTACGGTATAAGGATATCGCCCCGTGGTACGACAAGGTGGAATCGTATATCGGGGTTACCGGGGAAACCCTGGGACTTCCGCAATTACCGGATGGGCAGTTCGAGCCGATGATAGAACTTAATTGCGTGGAACAGCATGTTCGCGAGAAAGTGGCCGAAAGTTTTGATGGCAGGGTCGTCACCTCGGGCCGGGTGGCCCATATCAATAGCGATAAGCAATTTGACGGTGATGGAAGGACGCGCTGTCAATTCAGGAACCGCTGTATCCGCGGATGCCCTTTCGGTGCGTATTTCAGCAGTCTTTCATCAACACTTCCCGCGGCGGAAGCAACGGGGAACATGACACTTCGGCCCGATTCCATAGTGCACGAGGTAATCTATGATCCCAATACCAAAAGGGCGACCGGGGTAAAGGTCATCGACCGTGTTACCAAGGAAACTTTTGAGTTCAAGGCCAAGGTGATTTTCCTTTGCGCCTCGGCAGTGGCCTCCACCTCAATATTGATGCAATCCAAATCCGATCGTTTCCCCAACGGAATGGGCAACGATTCCGATCAACTCGGCCGTAACATCATGGACCACCATTTGGGAGTCGGGGCTGCCGGGAAATTTGATGGTTTTGCGGATAAATATTATAAGGGAAGAAAGCCCGGCGGAATCTATGTGCCCCGTTTTAGAAACTTGGGCGGCGATTCCAACCGGACCGATTACAAAAGAGGTTTTGGATATCAAGGAGGGGCCGGAAGAGGCAATTGGGAAGAGACCATCGCCGAATTGTCGCACGGGAAAGGATTAAAAGAGGCTATTTTGAAGCCAGGGGGTTGGACCTTCGGAATGGGGGGCTTTGGAGAGGTACTGCCCTATGAGGACAACCGAATGACCTTGGACTACGATAAATTGGATGGATGGGGATTGCCCACCGTGACCTTCGATGCCGAGTTCAAGGAAAATGAACTGAATATGAGGAAAGACATGCAAGCATCCGCGGTAGACATGTTGGAAAAAGCCGGGTTGCGCGATGTACAGCCTTTTGACAGACCAGGTGCCCTGGGCCTTGGAATCCACGAGATGGGAACGGCCCGAATGGGACGGAATCGAAGAACGTCCGTGCTCAATGGCCATAACCAGGTGCACGATGTCCCCAATGTTTATGTTACCGATGGATCTTTTATGACCTCCGCCAGTTGCGTAAACCCATCGCTTACCTATATGGCGTTTACCGCCAGGGCCGCCAACCATGCGGCCGAACAACTTAAAAAAGGAACGATATAATGGATAGAAGAAAAGCACTTAGGAATATGGGCCTCGCTATGGGATATACTGTGGCCACCCCGACTTTGATAAGTTTAATGCAGAGTTGCAAAACCGAAAAGGTACTGGATTGGACACCCGATTTCTTCAGCAAGGATGAAGGTGCGGTCTTGACGCGCTTGGTCGATATTATTTTGCCCAAGACCGATACGCCTTCCGCCTCGGAGGTGCAGGTCAATCTGTTCATCGACCGATTTGCCGATCAGGTAATGGAAAAGGGGCAGCAAGATTTCATCAAAATGATAATGGGCAAATTTATGGACAAGGCCCTGGCGGATTCAGGGAGCGAAAAAGCGGAAGACCTATCCCAGGAAGCATTGGAAAGCGTACTGGCCGCATCCTTAAAAGTGACAAAGGAAGAGCAAAAGGCGAACGAAGAGGCCATTGGGAAATATATGGAGGGCATGGCTACGGGAGGCAGTGCGGAACTAGGCGACGAGGTCGCCCGGTATGCCTTTGCCAGTAATTTGAGGAATATGACCATCTGGGGGTACAAGACCTCCGAGTATGTGGGCGAGAAAGTAATGGCGTACCTCCCCGTACCGGGCGAATATGTACGCTGTGGAGATTTACAGGAACTGACCGGTGGTAAAGCCTGGTCGCTATAACAATTATTTTGAAGAGAAGAAGTTTTATACAAAAAACGGCCTTGACCAGTGGAGCACTCTCTGTCGGCGGGGCCCTTTCATATGCATCGGACCGAACCAGTGCCATGAAACACCAGTTTAACCTCAAATATGCCCCACATTTGGGCATGTTCAAGCACCATGCCGGAGAAGACCCCATTGCCCAGCTGAATTTCATGGCGGAACAGGGGTTTACCGCTTTTGAAGACAATGGCATGATGCGCCGCGATGTGGCACTGCAAACCAAAATGGGCGAAACACTTGCCCGGCACAATATGACCATGGGCGTTTTTGTAGTCGATAAAGGGGGCAATATGGCGAATACCTTGGCGGCAGGCAAACAAGAATATGTGGATATTTTTTTGGACGGTTGTAGAAGGGCCGTTGAGGTGGCCAAACGGGTCAACGCCAAATGGATGACCGTGGTTCCGGGCGGATTTGAAAGAAAACTGCCCATTGGCGTCCAGAACGCAAACGTGATCGAAGCGCTTCGCAGAGGGGCCGAGATCTTTGAACCCCATGGATTGGTAATGGTACTTGAACCCTTGTCCGATTCACCAGACCTGCATTTGCGCACCTCGGAGCAGACCTACTTAATTTGTAAAGGGGTAAACAGTCCCTCTTGCAAAATACTGTACGACATTTATCACATGCAGAAAAATGAAGGGCACCTGATCCACAATATGGAGCTCACCTGGGATGAGATCGCCTATATCCAAATCGGGGACAACCCCGGGCGGAAAGAACCCACCACCGGAGAGATCAACTACGAAAACGTCTTTAAATATATCCACAGCAAAGGATTTGAGGGTATCCTGGGGATGGAGCACGGCAACTCCAAACCGGATAAGACCGGGGAGCGGGCCGTAATCGACGCTTACAAAAAGGTGGATGCTTTTTTGTAAGGTTCCAGAGCATTGTACCGTAGTGCCAGCCTATCCGTTCTTTAGGAAGGAATTTCGGGCGTGCTCAAACTTGCAATGGAAGCATTGATGGCTTCCTGTGAAAGTTCATGCTTTACAATTTTTCCTTCGAAGTAGTCATCATACGCCTTCATATCGAAGTTGCCGTGCCCACATAAGTTGAAGAGAATGGTTTTGGAAACCCCTTCTTCCTTGCACCTGTTGGCCTCGGCAATTACCGTTGCGATACCGTGGGTAGCTTCCGGCGCTGGAACAATGCCCTCTGTTTTGGCGAAAAGCACCCCAGCTTCAAATACCTCCAAATTGTCATGGGCAACCGCTTCGATCAACTTGTCCTTCAACAATTGGCTCACGATTACCCCGGCTCCGTGATAGCGCAATCCGCCGGCATGGATCGGAGCAGGAACAAAGTCGTGTCCCAAGGTATACATGGGCAACAGGGGTGTCATGCCCCCCGTATCACCAAAATCATATCGGAATATTCCCCTGGTCAATTTGGGACAGGAGGTCGGTTCGCTGGCAATGCATCGGATACGGTGGCCCTCATCGAAATTCAACCGTAGAAAGGGAAAGGCCAATCCAGCGAAATTCGAACCACCACCAAAAGGGGCGATCACAATATCGGGCATGTCCCCGGCCTGCTCCATTTGCTTGATGGCTTCCTGGCCAATGACCGTTTGGTGCAATTTTACATGGTTCAGCACACTGCCCAGGGCGTATTTGGTGTCCTCGCGCTGTGCGGCCATTTCAACGGCTTCGGAAATGGCGATGCCAAGGGAACCTGGACTGTCCGGATCTTCGGCCAATATTTTCCGCCCAGCCTCGGTCAGGTTCGTGGGCGAGGCAAAAACATGGGCTCCCCATGTGTTCATCATCGATTTTCTATAGGGTTTGTGCGTATAGGACAATTTTACCATATACACATCGCAGTCGATGCCAAAATGTTGGCAGGCAAAACTAAGGGCACTGCCCCATTGGCCGGCACCGGTCTCCGTAGTGATCTTTTTGACGCCTTCTTGCTTGTTGTAATACGCTTGGGGAACCGCGGTATTGGGCTTGTGGGACCCCGAGGGGCTCACGCCTTCATATTTGTAGTAGATTTTTGCAGGGGTATCCAGGGCTTTTTCAAGTCCGTAGGCCCGGTACAAGGGGGTGGGTCTCCACATGGAATAGATGTTCCGGACCTCATCCGGAATCTCGATCCATTTGTCCATACTGACCTCTTGTTCGATCAAGGCCATGGGGAACAAAGGGGCCAACGCTTCGGGGCCTATGGGCTCCAAGGTACCGGGATGTAGGGGAGGCAAAGGTTTATTGGGCATGTCGGCCACGATGTTGTACCAGTTTTGGGGGATCTCCTTTTCTTCGAGAATGAATTTTCTTTGTCGCATAGGTTGGAATTTAACATGAACCATAAATATAGGAAAACCCATGCAGACATTTTACATTCCTTAAAGTTGATGGACAGTGCTGTTCATTGGGATTTATTGGACAGGATGTAGTTCATCGAATATTTTGACACTTTTCGATATAATGCACAATACAAATGTAAGATATGGCCTACGTCCGCCGTTCTCCTTATATAAACCCCCAATTTAGTATCAAATGGTTCCCTATCTATATCTGCTTATCGGTTATATTTCGTTATTGTTCATCTCAAAGGCCGTTTACCATTTCTATGGAAAGAAGGGGGTCGGATCATGACCGGACAGGGCAAGGCCTTCCGTTTCAACATTCCCGGAGCACCCACCCTTTTAAGATCGGAGCGCGGTTACGACCGACCCATAAATCATAAAAAAACAGGGAAAATGCTGTTTTTTTGCCCAAAGGTTAAATCTTAGTGAAAATTTATACGCTTTTGATCAATAATGCGTTAAAAAAGGTAGATTCACATAATCTTTTTTTGCGTTTTAGACGTATGTATTAAAGATTACTTTACAAAAGGGGCATACACATGGACAAATACATTATTATTTTAATGATTTACATAGCGGCCTATGTATTCGCTTGGGCGATGCGTCCCTACGTGAAGAAGTAAAAGCCATTTTCCGAACCGAGGAGCCGACAGTCCCGCAATGGATTGTACAATGGACCATTATAGTGGTTGTCGATATGTTTTGGACCCTTTCAAAAAATCCCTTCTTTTTCCTGAATTTTCCTTTCCGATACCCCCAGCTGGGTCCTTGTCGGGGCATGCCTATTGTATCCCGTTTGCCGTTCCCGTTATGTGGGCTGCCAAAATCTGCTCGCAACGATAAGAAACGATGACCCCGGCACTGACGCTTATCATCTGGTCGGTGCCGGGGCTGTTTTTGATCTTGGGGTTCGCTATTCCCTTGTCTGGGTGTCGATGACTGAATTACCGGATCAAGACCCGCACATTAAACAATCGTCGTCCGTTTGCCCTTCTTTGGCTTTCGCTATCATCTCCTTCATCTCTTGGGGCGTCATGGGCTGTATGTCCGTTTCGGCAGGGGTCGTCATCGGGGTGGCCTGCACCGGAAGTGCCGCAGCCGCTTCTGCCGATGGGGGTGGGGTAGCGGCCGCCATCTCTGCCTCTGCGGCCACACTGATGGGCATCTCCTTTTTCTTGGTGTTGTCCAATGTAAATTTAATGGCATCCACGGCCGCTTTGGTACGCAGGTAGTACATTCCAGTTTTCAGACCGCTCTTCCAGGCGTAAAAATGCATGGAGGTCAATTTGGAAAAGTTGGCGTTTTCCATAAAGAGGTTCAACGACTGGCTTTGATCAATAAAATACCCTCTTTGCCTCGACATATCGATAATATCCTTCATGCTAAGTTCCCAAACGGTTTTGTACAGTTCCCGAATGTCCTGGGGAATGGTTTCAATGTGTTGGATGGAGCCATTGGCGCGCATGAGTTCCTGTTTCATGTTCTCGTTCCAAAGTCCCAGTGCCACCAGGTCTTCCAAAAGGTGTTTGTTCACCACTATAAATTCTCCGGAAAGGACCCTGCGGGTGTAGATGTTCGAAGTATAGGGTTCAAAACATTCGTTGTTCCCCAATATCTGCGAAGTGGAGGCGGTGGGCATGGGCGCTACCAAAAGCGAGTTGCGCACGCCATTTTTCTTAACGTCTTTACGAAGCTTTGCCCAGTCCCATCGTCCTGACAATTCCTCATCCTTAATGTTCCAGAGGTTGTGCTGGAATTCCCCAAGGGAGATCGGAGATCCCTCATAGGACGAGTACGCACCTTCTTCCTTGGCCGCTTCCATGGAGGCAGTGACCGCTGCAAAGTACAAGGTTTCGAATATCTCTTGGTTCAGTTTCTTGGCTTCGTCGCTGGTAAAGGGCAAACGCAGCATGATAAAGGCATCGGCCAAACCTTGTACCCCCAGGCCGATCGGCCTGTGGCGCATGTTGGAATTCTCGGCCTCTACCACGGGATAATAGTTCCGATCGATGACCCTGTTGAGGTTTTTGGTGACCCGCTTGGTGACCTTGAAGAGTTCTTTGTGGTCGAACGCCCCGTTCTTGATGAACATGGGGAGCGCAATGGAGGCCAAGTTGCATACGGCGATTTCATCGGGTGCGGTATACTCGATGATTTCGGTACAGAGATTGGACGACCGTATGGTGCCCAGGTTCTTTTGGTTGCTCTTGCGGTTGGCAGCGTCCTTGTACAACATGTACGGCGTACCGGTCTCAATTTGGGATTCCAATATCTTTTCCCAAAGGTCACGGGCCTTTACGGTCTTGCGGCCTTTGCCCTCTGCTTCGTATTTTAGATAGAGTTTCTCGAACTCTTCGCTATGATTGGTGAAAAGCCCTGGACATTCGTTGGGGCACATCAGCGTCCAATCCTCATTGGCTTCGACACGTTTCATGAACAGGTCGGAAATCCACATGGCGTAGAACAGGTCGCGTGCGCGCATTTCCTCTTTTCCATGGTTCTTTTTAAGGTCCAAGAACTCATAAATATCAGCGTGCCAAGGTTCCATATAAATGGCAAAGCTTCCCTTGCGCTTTCCTCCTCCCTGATCCACGTACCTAGCAGTGTCATTGAACACCTGTAGCATGGGAACGATTCCGTTGGAGGTCCCGTTGGTACCGGCAATATAGGATCCGGTTGCCCTAATGTTGTGTATGGAAAGCCCGATACCGCCCGCAGATTGGGAAATCTTGGCGGTATTCTTCAAGGTGTCATAAATACCGTCGATGCTGTCATCCTTCATGGCCAAAAGGAAACATGAGGACATCTGCGGTTTCGGGGTGCCCGAGTTGAACAAGGTCGGCGTGGCGTGGGTAAAGTACTTTTTGGACATCAACTCGTAGGTTTCGATGGCCGAATCGAGATCATCCAAATGGATTCCCACGGAAACCCGCATCAACATGTGTTGTGGGCGCTCTACGATCTTTCCGTTCAGTTTCAACAAATAGGAGCGTTCCAAGGTCTTAAAACCGAAATAGTCGTAGCCAAAATCGCGGTTGTAAATGATGGTGGAATCCAATTTCTCCGCATTTTCGGAGATGACCTTATATACTTCATCGGACAATAGGGGCGCCTCTTTCCCCGTCCTGGGATTGATGTACTCGTACAGGTCTTTCATCGTCTCCGAGAACGATTTTTTGGTATTCTTGTGTAGGTTCGAAACGGAGATACGGGCAGCCAATTTAGCGTAATCGGGATGGGTCGTGGTCATGGTGGCCGCGATCTCAGCTGCCAAATTATCGAGTTCCGATGTGGTCACACCGTCATAAAGGCCTTCTATGACGCGCATAGCAACCTTTAAAGGATCTACCAGCCCGTTGAGGCCGTAACATAACTTTCTTACTCGAGCCGTGATCTTGTCGAACATGATCAGCTCTTTTCTCCCATCTCTTTTTATTACATACATGTGGCTACTTTTGTTTTTAGTGGTACGTTGGTTAGACCAAGGCTCTGAAAGCCTTGGCAATTTGAGTTAATTGATAAAAAACACCCTTGGTTCCCAGTAGGTCGGAAAGTGGGTTATTTGGTTGTTGCCAGTTTCTAGAAATCTGCGTCGAAACTGATTTTCTGTGCGTCTTCGTCCTTTTCCTTGTTGAGTACCCCCGCCTTTTGATATTCGGAAACCCTCTTCTCAAAGAAATTGGTCTTGCCCTGCAGGGAAATCATATCCATGAAGTCGAACGGATTGGTTGCATTGTACACCTTTTCACATTCCAGCTCTACCAACAAACGGTCCGTTACGAATTCCAGGTATTGGGTCATTAGTTTTGAGTTCATGCCGATAAGGCTTGCTGGAAGCGATTCGGTGATGAATTCCCGTTCAATATCGAGGGCATTGGTCAAAATTTCGGTAATCCGTTCTTTGGGCACCTTGTTCACCAAGTGTTTGTTGTGCAGGTGTACCGCGTAATCGCAATGCATGCCCTCGTCCCTGGATATCAGTTCGTTCGAAAATGTCAGTCCGGGCATCAGACCCCTTTTCTTCAACCAGAAAATAGAGCAGAACGCCCCGGAAAAGAAGATGCCCTCCACCGCTGCAAAAGCGATCAACCGTTCGGCAAAACTGGGCGAGTCGATCCAATTCAACGCCCAATCCGCTTTTTTCTTGATGGCGGGGAAATTTTCGATTGCCTTGAAAAGGATGTTTTTTTCCTTTTCATCCTTCACGTAGGTGTCGATCAGCAAAGAATAGGTCTCGGAGTGGATGTTCTCCATCATGATCTGAAAACCATAGAAAAACTTGGCTTCCGGATATTGTACCTCACTTACGAAGTTTTCCGCCAGGTTTTCATTGACAATCCCGTCGGAAGCGGCAAAAAAAGCTAGGATATGCTTAATGAAGTACCGTTCATCATCGTTCAATTTGTTGCTCCAATCGGTGAGGTCCTCATGAAGGTCTATTTCCTCCGCGGTCCAAAAACACGCCTCACATTTTTTGTACCATTCCCACAAATCGTGGTGCTTAATGGGGAAAATTACAAATCGGTCTTCGTTTTCTTCCAAAATAGGCTCTATGGCAGTGGACATAATTCTGAGGTTTTAAAATATTAGTGTGATGAAAGGGTGGTTACCCTCGTCTCGGAATCAACAAAGATTGAAAAAAGGGGCGATTTTTTAGAGGTGTTTTGGTTTTTAAATTACAAAGTTTTTAACATAGCATGTTGAAATCTAGGCTCGCAAGTGATGTTCATTGCCCTGGGCGACAAATTTGATTTTATACAAAATTTGCATCGAAGTTGTCCAAAAAAAATAAACCAAAAAGTATGTTTTCGCAAATACTTTTTGGTTTAAAGTATCCGGGCATGCGAGCTCGGGAAATCACCGTTGACAGTGTGGCCCTTGCTTTGGATAGGACCGACGCATTGAGGGCCTTGGGCTCGAGGTTTTGGGAACCGGCCGCGCGTTATCGCTATTCTTTTCTGAGATGGAGAAAAAGAAGCACATTCTCCTCCTCCCTTCCTATTTTGATCTGTGCCGGGCCGAAACCCGCCTGCCTACCAAGGTCAAAGAGTTCCTCCTCCGTTCTGTGGATGAGGAAGCAATCTCCCAGCAACTCCATATAATCCCGACTTGGGTTGTGGTCATGGTTGCAGTTGCCGGCCACGATTTCACCGCCTTCCCTCAGCCATTCCCCAAACCTTTGCAAAAGGAGGACAACGCTGCGATCATTGAGGTAGTTGAAGGCCCCGGCCGACCAAATAAGGTCATAACTGCCCATTGCCCTATAACCGAAAATGGAACTTTGTACAAATTTGATGCTGTCCAGATGGCCCACGTTGAGCCATTTGGCATAGGTGATGGCCCGATCGTCAATTTCAATGCAGGAGGTTCTGAGATTTTCTTTCGAAGGAACCGATCCGTAGAGCTCGGAAAGTTCCCTACCAGATCCACTTACCACCTTCAGCAGGTCCATGTCCCGGTTTTTGTTTGTCCTGGCGCGCACGCAATCTTGGAAATACACCTTTCCGTTGCGTACGGCCCTTACGGCGGTCTGCTGCTGGAAATGTTCGTCCCAAACCCGGAAGTTGAGGTTGTTCGAAGTGTAGTGGGTATATATTTTGTCCAAAAGCATGTAATCCAAGGCGACCCCACAGGGCTTTAACAGGCCGCGACCCAGGAGCGTTCCTTTGAGAAAGTCGTCGTCGAAGCTGTTCCGCATCCAGTGTAGATCGGCATCGGTGAGCTTGCCATTTCCCCTGGCTTTGCCAACAGCGGACAGTAGCTTGTCCAGGTCCGCAAAATTTCCCTGGTTCAGATTTCCCTTTCGCGCAAAAAACGCCATTTGCTCCAGCAAGGATTTCGGGTCGGTCTCTTTTAGCGGTATCGCGATCATGGAATATATGTTGTTAGCCGGGACGCTTTACTGCAAAGGTGTGCGTCGATTTTTTGGAACGATAGGGAGAAGCCCTCTTTTTTGGACTGGCGTGAAAGGACTTATGCCCGGAACGGTAAATTATGAAAAGGATGTCCAAGGACCTTCCGAAATTGTACGGGTGGCATGTGAAGCTGTACAGTTGGTATGGCCCAAGGGACGATCGGGCCCGTGATACCGTCCAAAACGGTAAAAGAAAAGCCGAAATTTAGATTTCGGCCCAAGGGGCATTTTGTTTGGACTGCCAAACCGTACGGCTCCCCCGATGTATCAAAATCGATATCACCCACTTTGGTGCTGATTCAGGTAGTTCCCCCGAAACCTATAATCGAGCAAAACACCAAAGCCAACAAGTTGGTCCGGTGCCCATTGTGTAGCGTTTCCATCAGACGGTCTGTCCTGGGACAATTCATGTTCTTAATCGAAACATGCTCCTGGAGCCGTACCTATTGGATTAGCAGTATCTTATCATACGTTGTTTGGGATGGTTCCCAAAAATCTTATAATTTAGAAACAATGTGCCAAGACCTGTCCACACTATTGTCATTACCAGTTTTGCATTTGTGCTAATGGGGGGAACCGCTGTAAAAATAGGCAATTTCGATTCAAAAACCCCTAAAAACCACAACTTTATGTGCCATTGTCCAAAAAAATAAAATCTACACTATCGTCCATTCCCACGACCGATGATCCCGTTTTCAAAGCCCTTCAAAGCCGCTGGTCCGACAGATCACTTTCGCGGCCATATGATCAAGGGGATTATCTATTGGTTCTGTTCCAAGACCAGATCTATTCCTCTTTTGCCCTCATTTGCCACGAGATCGTCCTTTATCAAATTTTTTTCGGCCCGATCGGTCAGCACCGCTACGAGCAGGACAAACACGAAAAGCATAAACATCATCACACACTTTTTCATTTCAGTCGTTTTAAGTTCCAATTTGTGGGGTTGAAACAGGATTGAGTGGGGGAACAAAAAACGCTTCAGTTTAGCATGGCACTAATGTAGGCCAACACCAAGGGTCTAAAATGGGCTTATGTGTAAATGGTACTGTTTTTTGTATGGATGGTAGAACCGTTAAAAACCAATGGGCGCCAAAATAGCACGCTATGTACGTAATTTCCTGTGGTTTATGGGGCAAAATATTCCAAAATCTATTGCTAGCCTATTTCGGACCAATTATACTCCAAATACTTCCATTGACACATCTTTTTGAGATAAACGCACACTAAACCTTATTTTTGATTAATTTATATGCAAGAAACCAACAGGATGATAGAAGCCGTATTAGTAGATGATGAGATCAAGGCGCTACAGAGCCTATCTTGGGAGTTGACCAATTTTAGCGACGAAATCAATGTGGGTGCTTCTTTTACCGATCCCTTGGAAGCCCTTCACTATTTGGAGAAAAATACGCCCGACTGTCTCTTCCTGGATATTGAAATGCCGACCATGGACGGTTTTCAGTTCATCCAAAAACTGACCAACAAAAATTTTCCCGTGGTGATTACCACCGCCTATAACCAATACGCCATAAAGGCCCTAAAGAACGAGGCCATCGACTATTTGTTAAAACCGATAGACACCGATGACCTAAAGGACACCATTGTCAAGATTAAAAAGCACAACTCCAAAAACTTCACGGCGGAACGATTGGAAAAAATGCTCTTGAACTTCAACGCCAATGCCATACACAAGAGGATAACGATCAGTACCGACGGTAAGCTGTTGTTCCTGGAAAGTGATGAGATCCTTTATGCCGAATCGGACGGCAACTACAGTACCATTTTTTTGGAGGACGGACAGAAGATCGTGCTCACAAAAAAACTGAAGGAGGTCAACGGGCTATTGCCCGAGGACTCTTTTTTTAGGATCCACAATTCCTACATCATCAATCTTCACAAAATAAAGGAGTTTTTGAAAACCGACGGATATGTGATATTGAAATCGAACCACAAGATCCCCGTGTCCCGGCAGAAAAAATCCGATTTTCTAGACCTGCTCTAGTCCCCCTATGCTAAAGTCATCCAAAAAATATAACTGTATTGCCCCCAGGGTTTTTATACCGGTTCTGCTAACGTGGTTGTTTTCGGGGGGGCAAATGTGCTTTTCGCAGACCGTTCCGGAGATTTTTATAAAACAAACGGATAGTTTGATAGCCGAGGCCCCGAAAACCTACCGATCGCTCGATGCGATTCTGCGGCCCCGGCGCAACGATACCATGGCAATGCGCCTTTTTGCATCGAGGGCGGGGGAAAAAGGGTACCTGGACGGGCAGGCGTACGCCTTGAACCAGTTGGGGAGGAGGTATCGCGACATCTCGGAATTTTCGAAAAGTCTGGTCCTGCACCGCGAGGCGCTCGAGGTTGCAAAAGCCGCCGGGAGTCTGGAATTCGAGGTTTATAGCCTCAATATGATCAGCGTGGTGTTCCGGAAGACCGATGCCATTAAATCGGCCTTGGACTACAATCAAAGGGCCCTGGAACTAGCGGAAACGGTTGAAAACCCGTCGAACGGACTCAAGCGGAGCATCAATGTTTCGCTCAACGGTATTGGCAACATCTACCAGACCCTGGAACAGTACGACCTCGCCATTGAACAGTTCAAAAAATCCATCAAACTCGATGAGGAGCTGGGCAATGAACTGGGGCTTGCCATCAACTATCAGAACGTAGGGGAGTGCCATGAGGCGCAGGGCGAATTGACGGAGGCCATGCAGAGCTTTCAGACCTCACTGGCCTATAACGAAAAAATAGATTCCGACAGGGGCAGGGTGATCTGTAAGACCAGTATCTCCCATGTAAACGTCCATTTAGGTAAAACCGAAGAGGCGCTCAGCCTCTTGGAATCCATTCTTCCTACAGCCGAAAGTTTGGGCGACAAGGCCATCATCTCATCAGTGTACGTGAATTTGGGGTGGACATTGATCAACCTTGGCCGGTATAAGGAGGCCAGGGCCTACCTGCTCAAGGGACTGGACATCGCGGAACGGTACAAACTGCTCAGTGCCATCTCGGAGGCCTATAGCTTTTTGTCGGACCTCACCTCGCTAGAGGGCAATTACCAGGCCTCGTTGGAATATTTCAGGAGGGCACAGCACTACGACAACGAAATTTCCAAAGACCGTAACATTCGTTATGTGAACGATATGATCACGCGCTATGATGCGGAAAAGAAAAGCAACGAAATTGCCGTTTTGGCCAAGCAAAACGAAATTGTAAACCTTGAACTCCGACGAAAGAACACCACCTTGTTGATCAGTGGCATTATTTTGGCCCTTTTGACCGGTATTTTCTATATCCTGTACAGACAGTACCAACTAAAAAACGAAAAGAAGGTGCTGACCTTGGAACAGAGCATGCTCCGAAGCCAAATGAACCCCCATTTTTTGTTCAATTCCTTGAACTCCATCAAGTTGTACATCATCAACAACGAGCAAAAGAACGCTGTACACTATTTGAACAAATTCTCGAAATTGGTCCGTAAGATACTGGAAGCCTCTTCCCTAAAGGAAATCCCCTTGGCCGAAGAGTTGGAGACCGTGGAACTGTACATGAATATCGAGGACATCCGTTTTTCCAATGAGATCAATTTCAAAATTAGGATCGACGAGGCAATCGATGTCCACCAAGTGAAGATCCCATCCCTTATTCTGCAGCCTTTTTTGGAGAATGCTCTTTGGCATGGGCTTTCCTCCAAGGAAGGCCCTAAAAATGTGGACCTTCACATTGGCGATGATGGTGATGGCTTTATCAAAATCAGCATCACGGACAACGGGGTGGGCCGCGAAGCCGCAGAGCGGATAAAACTGGGCAAAGTACTCAAGCGAAAATCCGTGGGCATTGATATTACCAAGGAACGCCTGGCCAATTTCTCAAAGGATTACCAAAACTCCTTCGAAGTCGATATTGTGGATCTTTATGACGAGGGCGGGGAAGCCCTGGGGACCAAGGTCGTGCTCCGTATCCCTACGATTTAAGGTGTTCCCGGGCCACTTGTTCGAGCTCGTCGTACCAAGCTTTTCCGAACTTTCGGACCAGTGCCTCCTTCACGAATCTATAGATCGGCACCTTCAACTCACTTCCCAGGCCACAGGCCGGATCGCAGATTTCCCATTGGTGGTAGTTTACCGCCGTCAATTCGGTGTATTCCCTTACCCGGACGGGATATAGGTGGCAGGAGACCGGTTTTTTCCACGGAATTGCACCTTGGCTATGGGCTTCCTCTATACCACATTTGGCCACGCCCTTTTCCGAAAAAACGACATAGGCACATTCGCTGTCGTTCACCAAGGGGGTTTCCCACTCGCCGTCCTCCCCTTTTATGAACGCCCCCTGGTCCTCAATGGCCGCAATACCGGCAGGTCTTAGGAAAGGCTTTACCCGGCCGTACAGATCGACCAATATTTCGGTTTCCCTTTCTTCCAGGGGAGCGCCTGCATTTCCATCCACGCAACAGGCTCCTTTACAGGCACTGAGATTGCAGACGAAATCGCTCTCGATGATGTCTTCCGATACAATGGTCTTGCCCAGTTGGAACATGCTTGTGGCTCTTTTCGCAAAGATACCCTTTTTGGGTCTTTTTTTGCCGTGATTATTTTTGGCCTTAAAAATGGAAACCGCGATCTGAAGTTGTAATTTTGACGAAAATTGTACCTATGTCGCTTCATTTGGATGTTCGGGAGATCGTAACGGCCACCATGGTCCTTTTTGCTGTGATCGATATTTTGGGCAGCGTCCCCATTATCATTGGTCTGCGGAATAAAATGGGGCGCATACAATCGGGCAAGGCTTCCATCGTGGCCGCTTGCCTTATGGTCGCATTTCTGTTCTTGGGCGAGGAGATCCTAAACTTGATCGGTATCGATGTCAATTCTTTTGCCGTGGCCGGTGCCTTTGTAATTTTCTTTCTTGCCATAGAAATGGTCCTTGGGATTACCCTATACAAGGATGAGGAACCCGAAGGTGCCACGGTGGTCCCCATTGCATTTCCGTTGATTGCAGGCGCAGGGACCTTGACCTCTCTGCTTTCGCTTCGGGCAGAATATTATGTGGAGAACATCATTGTAGCCATCGTCCTGAACATTATTTTTGTGTATCTGGTACTGAAATCTTCCGCTCGGATCGAAAAGGTCCTGGGAAAAAATGGCCTAAGTGTCATTCGCAAGGTTTTTGGGGTGATACTGCTGGCCATTGCAGTGAAACTTTTCGCCGCCAATATCAATGGCTTGTTCCAATAGGAAATGGCGTGGGTACAAGGGATGACAATCGTTGCAAACCAAAAGAGGAAAAATGGGTAGAACACCGGCTTTGGTACTGATCGTACTTGCCTTGGCACTTATTATTTATAACGTGACCTTGGTAAACTTTGAAAATCCGCTCGAAGGAAACAGCGTTATCGCACTTATCGGGATCGTGGCATCGTTATGTGCCATTGTACTGTTGCTGATCTTCATCACTTCCAAGAAGATCCAGCGGAAGATGGATGAGGATTAATTTTTGCTTTCGATCAGATCGGCTTCGGTCCGGGGCAGGATCGGGTTGTCGATTTCCAGCACTTTTTGCAACATGGCGTCCGCGCTGCTCTTGATCTTGGCATAGACATTGACACCGTACAGTTGCTCCGCCAAGCCGGCCTTGAGAAACAATTTTATCCTATGCTCGTGGTCGTAGAAATTTATCTTCAATCGGTTTCGAACACAAAAGTCTATGTACCGCTCGAACAGAATATCGTCCACTTTGAAATCGGTGTGGAACGCTTTTTCGGAAAGGGATGCGTACTGCTCTCTTTCATTGTCCAAATGTTCAAAAATAAAACGGGAAAAGAACCCCATGCTGTCCATGGTTTCTATGGCTTCTTCCTCGTTGCTGCCAATGGGCACAAAAACATCCGGGATGATACCGCCCCCACCGTATACGGTCCTTCCCTTTGGCGTAGTAAATTTCAGGGAATCGGCCACTTTGATACTATCGACCGAAATAAGCTCCCCATTGTGGTACCGGTCGGTAAATTTTTGGTAGTAGTCCTTGTTGCCCTTTTTATAGGATTTCTGAATGGAGCGCCCGGTCGGCGTGTAGTACCGCGATACCGTCAAGCGTACGGCGGAACCGTCGCCGAGTTCCATCTCGCGTTGCACGAGCCCCTTGCCAAAAGAGCGGCGGCCCACAATGGTTCCGATATCGTTGTCCTGTAGGGCGCCCGCAATGATCTCACTGGCCGACGCGGAGCGCTCGTTGATCAAAACGTACACGGGCCGATCCTCAAAACTTCCCTTTTCGGTAGCGAATATCTTATCTATTTTTCCTTTTTTGTTCTTGGTGAAAAGAATTAGTTTTCCATCCTTGAGAAACTCGTCCGCCATGTGCTCCGCAACGCCCAGATAGCCTCCGGGGTTGTCCCTGAGGTCCAGGGCGAGTTTTCGGGCACCCTGCCTTTCCAGATCCAAGAGGGCGGCCTTAAATTCCTTATAGGTCGATTCTGCAAATCGGTTCACCTGTATGTATCCCATATCATCCGACAGCATATAATGGGCCACCACACTTTTGATGGGTACCAGGCCCCTTTTGATATCTACCATAAAGGTCTTGTCCCCTTCTTTGCGGTACACCTTCAGTTTTACCGAGCTCCCCCTTTTTCCCTTCAATCTGTTGACAATGGATTCACTCGACAGGCCTTTACCATATAGCGTATCGCTGTCCGCCATTAAAATGCGATCACCTGGAAGGATCCCCTTTAAATAGCTGGGGCCCTTGTCCACGGCCCGTATTACGGCAATGGTATCGCGGTACCGATAAAAATTAATGCCGATACCCACAAAATCCCCCTTCATGTTTTCCGATACCTTGTCCATTTCCCGTTCGGGGATATAGACCGAATGGGGATCCAACTTTTCCAGGATGTTGTTTACCGTAACATCGACGATGCTGTCGGTATCGATCTCATCGACATATTCATAGTCGATATAATCGATCAGCCGGTTCAACTTGTCCTTTTTTGAATTGGTGGTGAACAGCTTTTCCGGGGAGTCGTTGAAGTGCAGCTTTCCACCAACGAAAATACCGAGCGCCAGGGCAGAGGCGATTACCGTGGGCCATATGTAGTTGTATTGCTTTTTCATATTGATCGGGGCTACTGTACCAAACTCTCTATTATGGGCAAGTGGACCAGTTCGACCCCTGCCTTGCCCAAAAATTTTAATCCGGAAACATCTTTGTACGCCATTTGGTACACCACACGTTTTATGCCACACTGATGGATCAGCTTGCTGCACTCCCTGCAGGGCGACAAGGTAATGTATAAGGTAGCTCCTTCGCAAGATTGTGTGGAAGAGGCCACTTTGCTGATGGCATTGGCCTCCGCATGGAGAACATACCATTTGGTATATCCATCCTCGTCCTCACAATAGTTTTCAAAGCCGGTAGGGGTACCATTGTACCCGTCCGAAATGATCATCCGGTCTTTTACGATGATCGCCCCAACTTGCTTTCGCTTGCAATACGAAAGCTTGCCCCACTCTTGGGCCATCCGAAGATAGGCCTTGTCATATTTTTCCTGTTTGCTTTCCTTCATGTCTGGAATGGCGTCGGGTTCATTGAAAAAATCCTAAAAATTGCAAAACCACTAAGATACCCGCTTTGCTATAGCCCGGCAACCCCAATAGGTTAATTTTAAGTGAAAATCTATAAAGGGAACGTCCTGACCAACATGGGTATTGTAAGGAAGATAATCAAAATTGAGGCAACCACGACAAAAAGCGATGGTCGGACTTTGAACACCGTCCGAAACAAATAGGCCAGTGCCAAAGCCCCAAGTACGATGAGTACTTGGGAGAGCTCGATTCCGACCGCAAAACCGATCAAGGGGGATAGCTTGTCCTCTTCCCCGGCCATGAGCATCCTAAAATAGTTGCTGAAGCCAAAACCGTGTACCAATCCAAAAAAGGTGGTGGCAATCCCGTGCAGGAGCAAGGTCTTGTGTGCGGCCGATCTTTCATAGATCAGATTGAACAGAGCGGTCAGCAGGATGGTCACCGGAATAAGAAACTCGATAAGGCCGGCATCCATCACCACGATACCATAGACCGACAAGGCCAACGACAAGCAATGTGTTATCGTAAAAAGGGTGGCCAGCAACAAGACGGGCTTCCATTGTCTGAAGGTAAAGGGGAGCGCCAGCGCCACCAGGAACAAAATGTGGTCGTAAGCGTTGAAATCCAGGACATGGCCCAGCCCCAGCTTGATGTAAAAAAGAAAATCCTCCATGGGTCGTTTCTAAAGCTATAGTTGATTCGGGACCAAAGATACACTGAAAATAGAATTTGACGAAGGCAGACATCATGTTATCCAATGGCAGGGCCGAAATGGCGCGATATTTGGTACTGCTTGCAACATCCGACACATTTGCCATTGACTTTTGGCCCATCGGTCCACAAATGTTTTTTTTCAAATTAACGGCATGGCCATTATTGTTATCTTTAATGTCAAAATTGATATCTCTTTGTTCAAAAAGCTGTCCTTACGATCCCGAATATTCGTGACCATGATCCTTTTGGTCGTGATGTCCTCCGTATTGATCGCGGGAATCACGGTTTACCAGACACGGGAACAGCAAAAGGATTACCATAGGGTCCGCCTTAGAAAAAAGGAGGAGCAGGTGAAACAGAGTATCAACTATGCCCTCAAGGAAACCACCTACCCCACCACCACGGAATATTTGGGGCTTATCTTCAACAAGGAAATCTATGAGATAGCCGACGTACAGAACGTATATTTCAACATCTATGATCTGGAAGGGCAGCTGATCAAAAGCTCCCGGCCCAAGTTCGAGAGCGATTCCCTTTCGTACTGTCTCGATGCGGAGGTGCTCAATAGGCTCGATGCGAGCAGTACCCGACGGTACGTCGAGGAAAATTCTACGGCGGGAGACCGCTATCAGGCTTCGTACACCTACATCAACGACCCCAAATCCAAACCGATCGGTATATTGAATTTGCCCTATTTCGAGGACAATACCTTCAGTGATATGGAGCTACGGGAGTTCCTAATGCGCCTGGGGGGCGTATATTTGGTCATGTTCCTGATGGCCATTGTCCTGGCCTATTTTGTCTCGAAGTACATTACACGTTCGCTGCAGACCATTTCGGACATGATGAACAAGACCGATCTTACGAAGCGCAACAAGAAGATTTTGATCGAGGACCCCAGTGAGGAAATCGGAAAATTGGTGGATTCGTACAATGCGATGATAGACGAGTTGGAACAGAGCGCGGCTAAATTGGCAAAAAGCGAACGGGAACAGGCCTGGCGCGAAATGGCCAAGCAGGTCGCCCATGAGATCAAAAATCCCTTGACACCCCTCCGGCTCAGCGTTCAGAGTTTTGAGCGAAAGTTTGATCCAGAAGACCCCGACATCAAGCAAAAGGTGGCCGAATACTCCAAGACCCTGATCCAACAGATCGATACGATGAGCAATATTGCCTCGGCCTTCTCCAACTTTGCGGAGATGCCCGCCCAGCAGAACGAGACCCTGAACGTTATCAAGATCGTAAAGTTGGCCCTCGACATCTTCCACGAAGATTATATCCATTTTATAGCGGAGGAAAAAGAGATCGTCGCCAAACTGGACCGTACTCAGCTCATTCGCGTGGTGACCAATTTGGTCAAAAATGCCATTCAAGCGGTACCCGAAGTGGACGCCCCCCGCATCCTGGTCTCCGTGGCCTCGGACGGGGATTTTGTAAAGATAGCTGTGGCCGATAATGGCATCGGAATCGCCGATGGTTTCAAGGACAAGATATTTGAACCCAAATTCACGACCAAATCCAGCGGAATGGGACTTGGATTGGGCATGGTAAAGAATATTGTGGAAACGTATAGGGGCAGCATCAGCTTCAGTTCGCAACCTGGCAAGGGAACCGTATTTACCGTTCGATTTCCTAAAGAAACCCAATTAAAATCCGCTTAAAATGGCCACGGACCTTCCCTTTTTTATCGTTGATGTATTTGCCGAGGAAAAATATGCTGGCAATCAACTGGCGGTGTTCCTAGATTTGGAAAAACGGTTGTCGGCCGCGCAAATGCTGCAGATCACCAGGGAAATCAACTTTGCGGAAAGCACCTTTGTCCGAAGCGTGGACCACGATGGGGCATATGGGGTCAGGATATTTACCACCCAGTACGAGGTGCCCTTTGCGGGCCACCCCTCTTTGGGGAGTGCCTACGTCATTGCAAAACACCTGATGCGCTCCCCGGAACCCCAATTGGTGCTGCGTTTGAAAAAAGGCGATATCCCTATCCAAATCGATGCCCCCGACGATTTGGAAGGAAGCCGTTTTACCATGGAACAGGCACAACCCGATTTTGGACCGGAGTTTTCAGCCGATGAGATAAGTGGCCTTTTGGGAACCCCAAAGGAAGCCTTGGACACCTCGATGCCATTCCAGGAGGTGAGTACCGGTCTTCCCTACCTCATCCTATTTTTGAGGGACCTGGAAGCGATCCAGAATATTCGTTTGAACGACGAAAAAGTGGTCCAATTCATGGTCCAACATCAATTGCACAGGAGCAACAGCCCTTCGGAATTGACCACTTCACTGTTCTTGGTCAGCACCCAGACCGTGGAAGAAGGGCACGACTACCATACCAGGATGTTTGCCCTCGATGATGGAAAACTCTGGGAAGATGCCGCTACAGGGAGCGCCAATGGCTGCTTTTTGGCCTATCTCTTGAGATACCAAAAAAAGGAACGATCCGCAATCGTGGAACAGGGCTACGAAATGGGCAGGCGATCTATTCTGTACCTGGATGGAAACCGCATGAACGATAAATACACCTTGAACGTGGGGGGACGGGTGGTTCCCATCGCTCAGGGAAAATGGCATGTCCAATAAAACAACAACTATGGAGTACAACAACATTTTGATCGATTACGCAGGAGATATAGCGACGATTGTCATCAATCGCCCTAGCAAGCTCAATGCTTTGAACAAGGAAACGATACGGGAGTTGCACAAAGCGTTTAAGGAGCTGGACGGGGACGGGGAGGTAAAGGTGATCCTTATTACGGGAAGTGGGGAAAAGGCATTTGTGGCCGGGGCCGATATCGCTGAGTTTTCGGATTTTTCGGTCGCGGAAGGTGAAAAGTTGGCCGCTGATGGCCAGGAACGGCTCTTCAATTTTGTGGAGCAGCTTTCCACCCCGGTCATCGCGGCGGTCAACGGGTTCGCCCTCGGTGGGGGGCTCGAACTTGCCATGGCCTGTCACTTTCGGGTGGCCGGACGCAATGCCAAAATGGGACTGCCCGAGGTTTCCCTAGGCTTGATTCCCGGTTATGGCGGCACGCAGCGGTTGCCCCAGTTGGTCGGAAAGGGCAGGGCCATGGAAATGATCATGACCGCAGGGATGATCGACGCCGGTCGCGCGTTGGATTTTGGACTTGTGAACCATGTGGTCGCCCAAGAGGAACTCTTGGAATACTGTAAAAAGTTGGCAAAAAAAATCTCCAATAATTCCACCGTTGCCATTTCGCACGCAATAAAAGCCGTAAATGATGGTTTTAAGAATAGTGTGAATGGATATGCATCCGAGATCAAGGCCTTTGGCGATTGCTTCGGAACAGCGGATTTCAAGGAAGGCACCACGGCCTTTCTCGAAAAGCGAAAGGCTAACTTTCCGGGCGCATAGCATCCTCCAAAAACCTACTTATGAAACTTCAAAAAAAGCTGGTCCTGCTGCTTTTTCTCACCGCTTTTACACTTTCAAAAGCGCAGGAGATTCCCGTAAAATATGACTTGGGGGAAAATTATTCCGATAGGTATAAATTTTCGACGGTACTCTCAATAAGTCCTGCATCCAACGATGGGACAGTGTTGGTCCGCACCTATTTTGGTGGAATGCCCCTAAGGCCCAAAGGCCATTTTATAGAGGTGTATGACAAGGACATGAACCTAGTGGTCGACTATAACTACAAATATGCGGGCTACCACATGGTGGACGGATTTGTACGGAACGGACAATTGTACCTACTCGAACTGATCTATAGCGAATCCCGGCAAGCCTACGAATACCGCGTGCACCAAAGTCCGTTGGACGGTTTCAACTTTAGCGAGAGAACCATTCTATCCGTGCCGTCGAAAGAGGTGCTCAATCCACTTGCGGTCAATAAATACAATCGGAATTTTGGCAACGGATTCTCGACCGCCACTTTCTTCGACCATGACCAACAAGCTTTTGCCATTACTGTGCACCACCGGGAGCGTGGCGAACAGCGCTACCACATCCATTTGTTCGGGACCGACCTGAAAAAACACCTGACCTACGATTTTTCGGACCAGGTGGCCGATAAAAACTACGCGTTTGAGAACATTGAGGTCTCCAAGGATTTCCAAACCGTTTATTTTATGGGGAAAGCCTATTTTAAAAAACGCAGGTTCAATGTGAAGGAAAGGCGTTTTCAGTACGAATTGATAAAGTTTACAAGCGGTGCCCACAAAATACAGGAATTCAACGACGCGGGAAGATTTCCGGAAGCCCTGAAGCCCATTCTAGTTGACGGGCAGTTGTTGACGGTTGGTTTTTATGCCGATCGCAAGGACAACCGCTACAACGGGCTGGTACATTTTAAATTGGATCCCCGGAGTTTGGATGTGCAGTCCAAGAAATACAATGCCTTTTCCGATCAGTTCATGGTCGACAAGTTTGGCAGGGAGGTCGATGCCGAAATCAAGAACCTCATTTTTAAGGATGTCCATATCACCTCCAACAACGACATTCTGTTCAGTGCCGAAGAGTATTTCGTAACTACTGGAACAGATATCTCGGATGGCCATACCCAAAAGGTCAAGAACTACCACTACAACGATATCGTCTGCGCCAAATTGAATAGTAAGGGCGATATGGTCTGGGCCAGGAACATCAACAAGACCGAGGTGACAAGGGGAGATGAGGCCTACGCTTCGTACAGTGCCTATGGAAAGGACGACACGATGTACTTTTTTATCAACTCTGGTGAAAACCCCCAGAAATTGGGCAAGAACAGGATCATTTTCAAGCAAGGCTACAGCCGCAATCCGAATATGTTCGTGATCAGGTTGGATGGGCAGGGAGAAATGGTGCACCAAAAATTGATAGACGACAAAGCGGTACGGCTTCCCATTATGGTCTCCCGACCCTTGATCGACAAGGATACCGATCAACTGCTCTTCTACGCAAAAAGAGGAAGCAGGAAGCAGTTGGTCAAAGTCTCCGTTAATTAACATATGCCGTACGCGATTATTGGATTAATTCCATAAATTTGGAATAAATCCAATAATTTGAAATCAAAAGACCACATCAAAGGCCGCGGGGCCCAAAAAAATACGCCCAACAAGTTTTTGCAGCACATCTATGAAACCCGTGACGATTTTCTGGAATTTTGTCGTCTAGAAGGGGAATCGGCCGACAGCAACCGGACCCAATACCTTCCCATTTTCCCAAAGACCATTGTCAACAAGGTGACAAGTCCGGATGTGGGTATGATGTACTCGATGAATCCTTACCAAGGCTGTGAGCACGGATGCATTTACTGCTATGCACGCAACACGCACGAATTTTGGGGCTATAGCGCCGGCCTCGATTTTGAGCGCAGGATCTTGATCAAAAAAGATGCCGCCAAATTGTTGGAGGTCAAGATAAAGCACAAAGGTTGGAAGGCCGAGACCATTGTACTATCGGGAAATACGGACTGCTATCAACCGGCCGAGCAAAAGTTCGGGATCACCCGCTCCTGTTTGGAGGTATTTCTGAAATACAGGCATCCCGTGGGGATCATCACGAAGAATGCCTTGGTTCTCAGAGATCTCGATATCCTAAAGGAACTCACCAAGGACCGATTGGTAGGGGTCAACGTTTCGGTTACTTCCCTGTCCGAGGAGACCCGGCGTATTTTGGAACCGCGTACCGTGTCCATCAAAAAACGTCTCAAGACGATTCGCATTCTTTCGGAAAACGATATTCCCGTGAATGCGATGCTGGCACCGATCATTCCGGGCATCAACAGTCATGAGATCATGAACCTGGCCAAGGCCGTTTCGGACCATGGGGCGCTGTCCTTTGGTTTTACCGTGGTCCGGCTCAATGGGGCCATTGGCCAGATTTTTACCGATTGGATCAGGAAAACCCTGCCCGATAGGGCCGACAAGGTACTCCATCAAATTGAGGCCTGTCATGGTGGTAGCTTGAACGATAGCCGTTTTGGAGTGCGCAATCGGGGTGAGGGCAAGATCGCCGCACAGATCCATGATCTGGCCCGTCTGGCCAAACACCACTATTTTAGAAACAAGGTATTTCCCAAATTGAACACGGAGTTGCATGAGGTGTACAAGGCGGGGCAGATGCGGTTGTTTTAAAATAAGTCCCAAAATTGTCCAATAAATATTTTTGGAATCGTCTTCAAAGTAAACAGTAACTTTAGTAATCCAAAATGTATAACATTATGAGCAATTATTTATTCTTATTCAGAGGGGGCGACAGCAGGAGATTGGAACAATCCCCGGAAGAAATGCAGGAACACATGCAAAAATGGGGTGCTTGGATGGGCGGCCTGAACGAGAAAGGGCAACTCGTTGACGGTTTGCCCCTCGCCAAGGACGGAAAGGTAGTCGAAAAGGCGGGAGAGGTGGTCACCGACGGACCCTTTGCCGAAGGGGCCGAAATTGTTGGCGGATATTTGATCGTAAGTTCGGATAGCCTACAAGGGGCCGTGGAAATCTCAAAAGGATGCCCAATTTTTGAACATGGGGGCAATGTTGAGGTACGGGAAATCATGTCCATGAACATGTGATCCACAAAAGCTTATCAAAAAAAGTCCGAAGAAACCGTCGGACTTTTTATTTTTAGGGTATGTTCAGTCAAAACGATACGGTAGAAAATGTGTTTCGCTATGAATACGGAAAGATCATAGCGGTTTTGGTCAACAGGTTCGGGCCTTCCCATCTCGAAAACATTGAGGATGCCGTTCAAGACGCACTTTTGAAGGCCATGAAGGTATGGGGCTACAAAAACCCACCCGATAACCCGACCGCTTGGTTGCTTCGGGTGGCGTGCAACGGTCTTATAGATACCTTTCGGAAGAATCAAAAAATGAAATTGGACGATCCCGCGCTCTACTTCGACGCCGGCAAGGATCCCAAAGAGCTATTGCTGAAGGACGGAATATCCGATAGCCAGTTAAAGATGATCTTTGCCTGTTGCCACCCTTCCTTGTCCGTGGAATACCAGATCATTCTGAGTTTAAAGCTCATTGGTGGTTTTGGCAACCGGGAAATTGCCAAGGTGCTCTTGAAAAAAGAGGAGACCGTCGCCAAATCGTTTACCAGGGCAAAAGCCAAACTTAAGGAGGAAATAACCACCTTGGACATTCCGATCGAGATCGGCCTGCAATCCAGGCTTTTTGTGGTCATGAGGGTCATTTATCTGTTGTTTTCAGAAGGCTACGCACCCTATTCGGGTGAAACAGTAGTGCGAAGGGACATTTGTTATGAAGCCATCCGTTTGGCTTTGTTGCTGGACGAAAACCGATATTGTCGACATCCAAACTTGAACGCATTGATCGCTTTGATGTGTTTTCATGTTTCACGATTTGATGCCCGGATGGACCAAAATATGGAATTGGTGGATCTGGAGCACCAAGATCGCTCCAGATATGATGGAGAGCTTATTCGCATCGGTATTTCCCATCTTGGAAATGCGGGAACAACGGACAGGCTGCCCTCCAAATATCATCTGGAGGCAGCCGTATCCTACTATCATTGCAGTGCCAAAACTTTTGAGGAAACCGATTGGAGGGCCATATTGCAGTTGTACAATCTGCAAATGGACCAACAGTATTCCCCGATTGTCCAATTGAACAGAATAGTGCCCTATTTAAAGGTTTACGGAGCAAAAAGGGCTTTTTGGGAATTACGGAACTTCGAGAACAGCCCCCATTTTACGGAAAACGCCCTATACCATGCCATTAAGGCGGAGTTGTGGTATCAGCTGGGCGATAAAGCCGCTGCGGGGCCCAGCATGGAGAAAGCCATGGCATTGACCAACAATGTGCTGGAAAAGAAACACCTTCACAAAAAACTGCAACAATGGGAAGGACCATGTTAAGGATAGGTTGGCCCTTTTTTTCCTATCCCAGCCCCCATCCTTTTCGATAGCTTCCCTTGACCCATTCGTTGGCCAAGTCCCAGTTGGTTACCTTCATATTGGAACCGTCCCAAAGGATCTTTCTTCTTCCAGGGTACTCAAAAGGATCCCAGTCTCCGGCTTTTTTGCCCGGCTTGAATTTTTTGTACTGAAATGCCTTGATCGCCAAGTTGCCCATCAACACCGCTTCGGTCAATGGTCCGGAACGCTTGAAATCCGATGACGTTTCCGTTCCGGTCAGGCAACCTTCCACAAAATTGTTCTGGTGGCCACCGGTATCCCCTTCGATCCGCTTCAAATACGGTGCCGGGGGGTTCATCAATTTCATGGTCTCGGAAGGAAGCAAACGGGCGTTCCTTGAATAGGTGTCACAGATCAGGATACCACGGGTTCCGTAAAAAATAGATCCACCGCCGCCATCTCCAATGGTCTCCCCATCCTTCAATTCGTCTGGAAGATCTGGCAACAGGCCGCCATCATACCAGTTCAGGGCAATATCGCCGTGTTCCTCGGTGTTGAATTTCAATCGTACGATGGACGAAGCAGGGCAGGAGGCACTGTAGTCGGCCTCCACAAAGTCACCGACCCAATTGGTGGTGCAGCTGGCCTCCGCTTCGGTCGGGTAGCCCAGGTCGAGCACGCCGAAGGGGGTTTCCATGATATGGCAGCCCATATCCCCCAGGGCACCTGTTCCAAAATCCCAAAACCCTCTCCATTTAAAGGGTAGGTAGGCTTCGTTGTAGTCGCGCATCGCTGCCCCGCCCAACCAAAGGTCCCAATCGAGGCCTTTGGGCACCTTGTGTTTTTCGGTGGGCGACGGAACCCCTTGGGGCCATACCGGACGGTTGGTCCAACAGTCGACCTTGTACACCTTTCCGATGACTCCAGACTGTATCCACTCTTTGGCCTCCCGACTTCCATCACTGGAGGCGCCCTGGTTGCCCATCTGCGTCACAATGCCATTTTCCTTGGCCACCTGCGTCATCATACGGGCCTCGTTGATATTGTGTGTCAGGGGCTTCTCGACGTAGGCATGTTTTTTGGCCCGCATAAACGGAAGGGCTATACTCGCGTGCATATGATCGGGTGTGGCGACCATGATCGCATCCATTTCGCCCAAATGTTTGTCATAGACCTTTCTGAAGTCTTTGTATTTTTTTGCCTTCGGATATTTTTTGTAGCTATCCGCCGCTCTCCTATCATCCACATCGCACAGGGTGACAAACTTTACTTTTTGGGTCTCGTACATCCCACGCATGACACCGGCACCACGCCCTCCAACGCCAAAGGCACCTACGTAGAGCGTATCACTTGGTGCCACATGGTTCTTGCCCATTACAAAGCTGGGTACAATGGTAAATGCGGTCGAGGCCGCTACGGTATTCTTGATAAACTTTCTTCTTTGCATTTTGTTGATCGTATTGAAGTTTGAATTTGGAAGATACAAAAAAATGGGACTATGGAGAGCCATAATTTGGGTTTAAAATTCAAAGGCCCGTTTCCCTGCTTTCCCGTACGGAAGTTCTGGTGTCGGGATGCCACTCTGTATAAAACTGTTCCAAGTAATCCAGCATGTATTGATGACGTTGTTCGGCCAGTTTCCTTCCTGTATCCGTATTCATTTTATCTTTGAGCAACAAGAGCTTCTCATAGAAATGGTTGATGGTCGGGGCCTGGGTTTTTTTGTATTCTTCCTTGGTCATGTTCGGATTGGGGGCGATATCGGGATTGTAGATTTCCCTGTTTTTGAACCCACCGTAGTTAAAGGCCCGTGCAATTCCAATGGCCCCTATGGCATCGAGTCTGTCCGCATCCTGCACAACCTGTAGTTCCAGGGAGTTGAAGTGGTTTCCCTCGGTGGATAAGCTATTTTTGAAAGAAATATTTTCTATGATTTTGACGACATGGTCACTTACATCTTGATCAAGGGCCATGGAGCCCATAAAGGTCCTGGCCAATTCCGGCCCTATCGTTTCATCCCCATCGTGAAATTTTGCGTCCGCGATATCGTGCAACAACGCAGCCAGGGAAACGACCAATGAATCCACGTCCTCCCCTACGGCTATCTTACCGGCGTTTACAAAAACGCGGTGGATATGGAACCAATCATGGCCGCCCTCGGCGCCTTGTAAGGTCTCCTTTACGAAGGCCACGGTACGATCAATGTATTCGCTATTGGTCATTGAAATGAGCTTATGCCCGAAACTACCGCTTTTTCCACTTGCGACAAAACACTGTCGAGATTTCCCTTGACTTCTATGGGAGGGTGCACCTCGTAGGTAATGTGGCTGCCGATACCATTGGGAAATTTGCCGTAGCGAAGCATTTTCCAGGAATTGTTGATGCTGATGGGGACCACTAGGGCGGAAGGGGCATTCCGCATCAGCAATTTAAGCCCCGTGGTCTTGAACGGTTTCGGATGTCCGGTCCGGCTACGGGTGCCTTCCGGAAAAATGACCGCACTTCTATGGTGCCGCTCGATATATTTACCTAGTTTGACGATTTCGCCCAAAGCCTGCTTATTGTCCTTGCGGTCGATCAGTACCGAACCTCCGTGGCGCAGGTTGTAGGAAACGCTGGGAATGCCTTTCCCGAGTTCCATTTTGCTCACAAATTTCGGATGGTGCTTTCGCATGAACCAAATAATGGGCGGAATATCGTGCATGCTCTGGTGGTTGGGCACGATGATCAAAGGACGGTCCGTCGGTATTTGGTGGGGGTTCCTGAAGGAATAGGTCGTTCCCAAAAGATGGGTGCAGCGCATCAAACAAAGGTTCAACAGGGAAACACTTTTTTTATGCGCCCCGTAGCCCAACCAATTGAAGCAGGCCCATTGAACGGGATGGAAGACCAACAGGCACGACCCAAAGAATATCAGGTAAAGGAAGGTCAATGGATAGGCCATCAATTTTTGCATAGTGCAAAAATAAAAAACCGCCCATTACGGAGCGGTTTTTTATAATTATTTGTTGTCCTTCCAAGAAGGATTTAAAGAGGGCCTAGCAGAACTCGTTGAACGCCTCAACCAAATTTTCCGCAATGATCTCAGCGGGCCTCCCCTCGATATGGTGCCTCTCGATCATATGCACCAATTCCCCATTTTTGAACAGGGCCATACTGGGCGATGAAGGGGGAAAGGGAACCATTAAGTTCCGTGCGGCATCGACCGCTTCGGTATCAACACCGGCGAAAACCGTTACAATATGATCGGGCTTTTTGGTATTCTGTAAACTCATTTTTGCAGCGGGTCGGGCGTTGGCCGCTGCACAACCACAAACCGAGTTGACCACGACCAAGGTGGTGCCATCCTGCTTGATCGCATTTTCGACGGCTTCGGCCGTATACAATTCTTCAAACCCGGCCAAGGCCAAGTCATCTCTCATAGGTTTTACCAATTCTGCGGGATACATAGTCTTACTTTTTTTAATTCAGTCTTCAAAGATAGGGCTTTTGTCGTATTTTTTGCTAGTACTTAACAAAAGAAGGGCGCAAAGGCGGGGACCAAAGGCCGGGATTTCTTCCTCGCATCAGTATTATGTGGACGCCCGCACTTCATCTTTGTGCTTGAGGCCCGAACTCGGTTCGTGTTTCTCCCAAAATCCTATCTTTGAAAAAAAACCGAATACAACATGGTCAAATGGGTTGCCGCTATCCTTGGATATTATATGTTTCGTTTTCCAGGTGCGATTTTGGGGTTTCTTGTAGGGAGCTTTCTCGATAATACCATGAACAGTGGGGGCAGTGCCAAAACAATTTTTCGGGATATGACCCGACAAAGTGTGTCCCCAGCCGATTTTGAGCTCAATCTGCTTTCGCTCTGCTCCCTTGTGATCAAGGCCGATGGCACCGTCAGTCAAACGGAAATGGACTATGTGCGGCTGTACTTTGTGCGCACCTACGGGAAAGAGAAAGCGAACGCCATCTTCAGGACGTTCAATGAGATCAACAAAAAACGGGAAATCTCGGCCCAGCGTATCGGGACGTACCTCACCCAACGTACCCGGTATGAAGTACGGTTGCAACTGCTGCATTTTTTATTTGGAATTGCCCAGGCCGACGGAGCGGTCAGTACACCTGAGATCAATAAAATTAGGGAAATCGCGGGCTATTTCCGGGTGGCCATGCGAGATTTTGAAAGCATTAAGGCCATGTTCGTAAAGTCTGCGGACACCGCCTACAAAATACTGGAAATTGAGAAAACGGCTACCGACGACCAGGTGAAGAAAGCCTATCGCACCATGGCCAAAAAATACCATCCCGATCGTGTAAACACCAAGGATGAAGCCATCAAAAAAGGTGCTGAGGAGAAATTCAAGGAGGTGCAGAAGGCGTACGAGACCATTCAGAACCAAAGAGGGTTGTAAAGCGAAATATGGGATTTGGCCCCCTTGGGTACCATCGCCTAGGCTTCCGGATTCTTGTCCCGAATGCGTTTGTAGAGTCGTATGCCAAGCATCAACAATATCCCCAAGACAACCATTCCGATCACACCGAAGACCCAATTGATGGCACTTTTCAGAATGACAAGGAAAATTACCGCGAAAAGGATCAGCGTGGCCCCCTCGTTCCATATTCGCATGTAATTGCCGGTGTACTTGATCTCGTCCTGCTGCAACTGTTTGAAGATATAATGGTTTTTAAGGTGGTAGAGGACCAACAAAACAACAAATCCCAATTTTATGTGCATCCACGGCTGTTGCAACAAAATGGGTTGGATGGCCAGCAACAAAATTGCGAAAAAAGTGCACAATATGGCCGAGGGCCAGGTTATGATAAACCATAACCTTTTGGTCATCAATTGTAGTTGTTTGGTCAAGATTTCCCTTTCAGGGGATGGTTTTTCGGAAGCTTCGATATGATAGATGAACAATCTGGGGATATAGAACAGTCCGGCAAACCAGGTAATCACAAAAATCAAGTGCAAGGCTTTGATATAGTTGTAGTATTCTGACACTGGAGGTTCAAAGTTTCACGTTTCGGGCTCAAAGTTAGCCAAACCAATAGCCTGAAACAAGAAATTTCAAGGCCGAATCCTGCAGGGTCCCGTCAGAATGTCCGGCAGGGGCCATTGCGGGGAACCGATGTTGTACCATTCTGTTTTTGGCTGCCCTGGCTTGGGGGTTTTAAAATCGGATCTCCACTCCAGGAGTATCATAAAATATTGGCCCGGTCACTCCTCTACAAATAGGTAGTTCAGTTTCAGGGCATTGAACTCCGTATTGAATTCCTGGATCTCCTCTGAGATCATGGCATCAAAGGTTTTGAGCTCTGCATGTATTTTGATGGTCAGTTCGTTCTTGACGGCCACGTCCTGATCCGTAGGGGGGAAGTCGTCCAAGGTCACTAAACTGTTCAAATGGCCCAATTTGTTGGTGAGCCTGATGGGAAAATTCAACGGGTCCTGGTTGCTGCGGTTTTTGGTCTGGTAAAGCGCTTTTTCCACCGCTTCGAGCCGCGTTTTCATGGTTTTGGCCTTTTCCACCAAAGCTTTCGTCCGTTCGCTGTCCTGGTATTGCTTGCCAAAGGCATCCAATTGGGCATTGATTTTGCGGATCTTTTTAATGGAGCCATGTGCCCGGTCTATGGTCTTGTTGATGTCGGTCACAAAATCGTGTTGTTTTTGCATATCCGCCACCGAGACCTCCGCCCTGGGGTCCGGAACGATTCTGAATTCTTGCGACTGATCGGAACCGTTGACATTCAATACCGCCCTGTAGGTGCCCGGGACCGCTTTGGGGCCTTCGAAACTGGCCCACCAAAAGATCATGCCCTTCAATTTTTCGGCCGCCTTGCCACGGGTATTCCATACATGCGTGTTGCCGCCCTTTTTCACCCTGAGCTTTTTCTCCTTGTCCTTCGCTTTGTTGTTGAAGGAAGCCAAGGTATCCCCTTCCATGGTCGTATAGGTAAGGCTGATGCTGTCCTTTTCCGTAAAATCCTTCAAATAAAAATGGGAAACGACCCCGTTCGGATGGTTCTGCCCCTCGGTCTTCGAAGGCTCTTTTCGCGCACTGCCCTTGGTACGATAGGCGTCCTTGGGCCGGTACAGAACGGCGGCGGCCCCCTTTTTCGCATCGTCCAATTGGTGTAGGACACCCAAATCATCGATGATCCATAAACTACGGCCTTGGGTCGCCACAATGAGATTGTTGTCCTTTATTGCCAGATCGGTTATGGGGACGATGGGGAGGTTCAGTTGGAAGGGGCTCCAATTCGCCCCATCATCAAAGGAAACATACATTCCCGTTTCGGTCCCGGCATAGAGCAGGCCACGGCGCTTGGGGTCTTCCCTGACGACCCGCGTGAAATGCTCTTCATTTATACCGTTCGTTATTTTAACCCAGGTTTGGCCATAATCGGTGGTCCTGTACAGGTAAGGCCGGAAGTCGCCCAATTTATACCGGGTAGCGGCCATATAGCAGGTGCCTTCATCAAAGGCCGAGGGCTCCATACTGTTTACCATGCTCCATTCCGGCATGGAACTGGGGGTTACTTCCTCCCAACTACCGCCCCCGTCTTTGGACAGGTGGACCAGGCCGTCATCGCTGCCCACCCAAAGGAGCCCTTCCCTCAAGGGACTCTCATTGGCCGCAAAAATGGTACAATAGTATTCCACTCCAGTATTGTCCTGGGTGATGGGTCCCCCGCTCGATACGAGTTTGGTAGAATCGTTCCGGGTGAGGTCTTCGCTTAGCAATTCCCAGCTTTGGCCCTCGTTGGTACTCCTGTGCACGTGGTTGGAAAAGGTATACAGCTTCTTCGGATCGTGTTTGCTGAACAGGATGGGGAAATTCCATTGAAAGCGGTATTTCATGCCTTCCGCACCATAGCCCATGGGGTTGTCGGGCCATACATTGATGCCCCTTACAGAATTGGTCTTGTGGTTGACGCGCGTTAGGAACCCACCATAACTGCCTCCATAGACAATATCATTATCGGTAGGGTCGATGGCGATATGGGCGGACTCACCACCTGCGGTCTCTTCCCAATCCCCTTCGCCTATACCCGGACCGTCGCTGCGGTGTTTGACACGGAGGGTAGAATTGTCCTGTTGTGCCACATAGATACGGTAAGGGTGCGAGTTGTCCGTGGTTACCCTGTAGTACTGTGCCGTGGGCTGGTTGTAGTAGGTGCTCCAGGTTTCCCCACCATCATAAGTGACCTGGGCGCCCCCATCGTCCCCGATGATCATGCGCTTCGAATTTTCGGGGGAGATCCATAAGTCGTGGTGGTCACCATGGGGTGCATTGAAGGTATGGAACGTTTTGCCCCCATCGGTCGATTTGTGGTAGCGCACGTTCAAGACGTACACCACGTCCACATCTTCGGTATCGGCATATACCCTGGTATAGTACCAGGCACGTTGCCTCAATTTGCGTTCTTCGTTGACCCTCGTCCATTTTTCACCCCCGTCATCGCTTCGGAAGAGCCCACCTTTTTCCTTATTCTCCACGATCGCCCATACACGGTTGGAATTTTTCGGGGAGACGGTCACACCGATGATGCCCAGGGTGTCTTTTGGAAAACCCTCTTTTTTGGAAATTTCCACCCAGGTCTCACCACTGTCCACACTCTTCCAAAGCGCCGAGCCCTCGCCACCACTGCTCAGACTGTAGGGGGTGCGCTTTGCACGCCAAGTGGAGGCATACAGAATCCTTGGATTGTTGGGATCGAGCACCAGGTCCACAGCACCGGACTGATCGTTGGCGAACAATTTCCTGCTCCAGGTGGTTCCCCCATCGGTACTTTTGTAGACACCGCGCTCCTCGGTCGGTTTATAAATGTTTCCAAGAACGGCGGCATAAACGATATTGTGGTCGGTCGGATGTATTCGGATCCGGGGTACATGCCGGCTATTTTTGAGTCCCGCGGAGGTCCAGGTCTTTCCGGCATCCTCTGTTTTCCAAATACCATAGCCCGAGGAAACGTTTCCTCTCAAGGTCTTTTCGCCCCCACCGACATAAATGACGTTGGGATCGCTCTGGGCCACTTCCACAGCACCGATGCTTCCGCCAAAATAACCATCGGAGATGTTGCCCCAGGTACGGCCACCATCAGTGGTCTTCCAAACGCCCCCACCGGTCGCGCCAAAATAAAAAAGGTTGGGCGCACCCGGCACCCCGGTCACGGCCGCGGACCGTCCACCACGAAAAGGACCGATCAATCGGTATTCCAAACTGGAATAGAGTTCTTGCGGATACGTGGTGGTGACGGATGTCGTTTTTTTGCGCCTTTGTGCGCTGCTGGTATAGGGCAATAGGAAAAACACCAGCACGAAAAGGCCGGTTTTGGCGTAGAAATTCTTCATTTTTATAGGGTTCCAATTAGTCAGGTTTAAAAGTAAGGAAAAAGGCGGAAACCAGAGACAGCTAGGGCAAAAATGCCGATACGGGGCAGGGCCTTTTCGGGTTATGCCATCACTTGGGCCGCCATCCGCCAAACCATACTGGCCTTGGCCCAGGTTCAACCTGATTATGGCTCTACCGGGCACTTACAAAAGGAGTGGCCCCTGTACGACCCAATTTTTGTACCTTGGAGCAGCTAAAAAAATGCTCCTATGAGAACCTTTTTTCTTTTTGCCAGCGGTTTGTTGTCAGCCCTCAATTTCGTTCTTGCACAAGACCGGGTCACCGGGGAACCTTTTGCCACGCGCTCGGAAGTGCTGGGCCAGAACGGCATGGTGGCCACCAGTCATCCCTTGGCCACCCAGATTGGGCTCGATGTCCTAAAACAGGGAGGCAATGCCATCGATGCGGCCATTGCCGCAAATGCGGCCTTGGGACTCATGGAGCCCACTGGCTGTGGGGTAGGTGGCGATCTCTTTGCCATTGTATGGGACGGGAAGACCAAAAAACTGTACGGACTCAACGCCAGTGGCCGTTCGCCCAAAAGCCTCACCTTAGAATATTTTGAAAAGAAGGGTATGGAGAAAATACCCTCCCATGGCCCACTGCCGGTAAGTGTGCCCGGAGCAGTGGATGGTTGGTTCGAGCTGCACGGCAAGTTTGGTTCCACACCCATGTCCGAACTCCTGGCGCCGGCGATTGCCTATGCCGAAAGTGGCTTTCCATTGACGGAGTTGATCGGCTGGTATATGCAAGGCATCCCGGAGATACATGGGGCAGGGTACGCCAATATCAAGGACACTTATATGGATCAGAACGGGGGTAGGATGCCCAAAGAGGGAGAGATTTATAAAAACCCCTACTTGGCCAACACCTACCGAAAGATCGCCAAAGACGGGAGGGATGCTTTTTATAAGGGAGAGATTGCCAAGACCATCGCCGATTTCATGAAGGAACAAGGCGGTTTCCTAACCAGAAAGGATATGGCCACCCATAAATCGCAATGGGTAGAGCCCGTCTCGATAAACTATCGCGGGTACGATGTTTGGGAACTACCCCCGAACGGACAGGGCATCGCCGCTTTACAGATGCTACAGATTCTGGAAGGCTATGATTTTTCCAATATTGGGTTTGGGGGCACCGAGCACCTGCACCTGTTTACCGAGGCCAAAAAACTGGCCTTTGAGGACCGGGCCAAATACTATGCGGATATGGACTTTGCCCATGTGCCGGTCGCCGCATTATTGGCCGACGGGTACGCCGACGAGCGAAGGGCATTGATCGGACCGCGTGCCAGGAGCTATACGGCAGGGGAAATCAGCGCGGGAGAGACCATTTATATGACCGCGGCCGATAGCGAGGGTACCATGATCTCACTGATCCAAAGCAACTACCGTGGCCTGGGATCCTTTATGGTACCGCCGAAACTGGGCTTTATGCTGCAGGACCGGGGCGAACTTTTTAGCTTGAAACGGGGGCAGGCAAATACTTACGAACCCGGTAAGCGGCCCTTCCATACCATTATCCCCGCCTTTATCACCAAAGACGGAGCCCCCTTTGTAAGTTTTGGGGTCATGGGCGGCGATTTCCAACCCCAGGGCCATGCGCAGATCGTAATGAACCTGATCGACTTTGGAATGAACCTCCAGGAAGCAGGCGATGCCCCGCGTTGGGACCATACAGGGGGCAGCGGCCCCACCGGTGATACCTCCGAGGGCACCGGCACGGTGCGATTGGAATCCGGGATTTCCTACGAGACCGTACGTGGCCTTATGGGCAAAGGGCATCAGATCGGTTCAGGTCGAGGCATTTACGGTGGTTACCAGGCCATTCTATGGGATGCTGAGAACAAGGTGTATCACGGTGCTTCGGAAAGCCGGAAAGACGGGCAGGCAGCGGGTTATTGAAGTTTGACCATGGTACAAAAAATCATGGGAAAAGCTTGCGGGCGTACCTGAACGCGTCCAAAAGATCAGCTAACGAAAAAGAGTGACAATATATCTTACACCAATGGACCTTATTTTCCTTATCCATCTTTTCAGTACCTTGTTTATGTGCGGATTGTGCTGGTTCGTGCAGATTGTGCACTACCCGCTTTTCCGGGCCATTCGACCAGAGGATTTTCCAGCCTATGAAAGGAGGAACTTTGTTACGGGGTACGTGACCGTTCCCGTGATGACCCTCGAATTGTTTAGTGGCCTTTGGTATTTGTATACGGACCACAACAAGCTTTTTCTGTATAACATGCTCGCCCTGGCCCTGATCTGGACGAGCACTTTTATCTTTCAGGTACCCCTGCATTTAAAGCTGACCAGGGAAGGTGACCCCCGAACCATTGACCGACTGATCCACACCAATTGGATCCGTACCTTGGCTTGGACGGTTCGCTCTGTGCTCTTGGGATATCTAATGGTCCGGATCATTTGAATTTCAGTAACAAAATATGGTTATCTTAGATACCATGAAACTCAAGGTCGGCGTCGTCCAAGAATCCCCCATATTTTTCAACAAATCCAAAACCTTTGACAAACTGGGGTCATTGGTCAACACCTATGCCCAAAAAGGTTGTGGGCTACTGGTGTTTCCCGAATCCTACGTGCCCGGCTACCCACGGGGCTTCGATTTTGGGGCCAAGATAGGGAGCCGTAGCAATGAGGGAAGGCATCAGTATGCGGCCTATGCGGAGCAGAGCGTGGACCTCGAGGGCCCCGATCGGACCAGGCTCGAGAAGCTGGCCAAACGGCACAAGGTATACCTCGTCATTGGAGTGACCGAAAAACGGGAAGGGACAGGTAGCCTGTACTGTTCCATGTTGTACATTTCCCCCACACACGGGCTGCTGGGCGTGCACAGAAAAATAAAACCGACCGGTACAGAACGCCTTGTTTGGGCGGAGGCCGCTGGAGAATCCCTGGTTACGTTCAAGACCAAAATAGGCGTCTTGGGCGGTTTGATCTGCTGGGAGAACTATATGCCCCTGGCCAGAATGGCCATGTACCAAAAAGGGGTGGAGATCTATATCGCGCCGACGGCAGATTCCCGAGAGGAATGGACGGCCACCATGAAGCATATTGCACTGGAAGGGCGTTGCTTTGTACTGGGCTGCAACCAATACTTTACCAAAAGCATGTACCCCGATGCGTTCAAGGACACGGTCAAGGATGGGCCCGAAAACCTCTGTCGGGGCGGAAGCATCATTGTCTCTCCCTTGGGCGAGGTCATCGCAGGGCCACTCTTCGACCAAGCGGGCGTGCTGGTCGCTACCCTCGATCTGGAGGAAGTACAGCAAAGCAAGCTCGATTTTGACGTGGTCGGCCATTATGCCCGGGAAGACATTTTTGAGCTTCAGGTCAAGGGACAACCGGATACACTGGAGGAACAATAAACATTTAACACTTAAGGTTGTTGAACGGGCTGTACCGTTTGGCCGATTAAAAAGTTCGATAGCTAAGGCAAGACATCTAGGGTGTAACAAATGGAACGTTTTGGCAACTAATCTATAAATGGCCGGGCGAGTGGAACTGTTTCCCCTACCTTGGATTTAGTCCCTTGTCCATGGCCGCTACTTGAACCACAAATTCCCGTATGGCAAAAACGATATCCCCCGAAGATGAGGCTACCCTGAAACGGGCCAAGCAGAAAATGGAACAGATCGGTTGGGCGATGCAAGGATTGAACAAGGTGGGCAATGTCATCGAAAGCCGTATTGCGCTCTTGCCCAAAAAACAGCAGGAATGGCTGCAACAGCTCAGTTATAAGGTGTTGCATACCGTGGTTAAGAGCAATTTGCTGTCGATGAAAAAAGGGAAGGGCAGATCGGTACCGTGGAACAAAACCTATAAGGCACTGGTAACCTCCTCGGGACTGGTGGGTGGTGCCTTTGGGGCTTCCGCCTTTGCCGTGGACCTTACGGTGGCCACAAAACTCATGATGCGCTCCATTATGGATATTGCACGCAGTGAAGGGGAGGACCTGAGCGAATTGGACACGCAGCTCGCCTGTCTGCAGGTCTTTGCCCTAGGTGGTAAGACCAAGCACGACGATAGCTTGGAAACAGGCTATTATGCTTCGCGGATTGCGGTCAGTTCGGCGGTAAGGGGCGGCACCAAGGCTTTGGAAGGCCTGCTTAGGGGCAGTACAAACCCTCTTTTACAGCTGATCGCCACCGTGGCGGCCCGTTTTAGCGTACAGGTCTCGGAAAAGTTCGTGGCCCAAGCGGTTCCCGTACTCGGGGCGGCCGGCGGGGCCTCCATCAATCTGGCCTTTATACATCATTTTCAGAATATGGCACAGGCGCATTTTGCCGTTCGTAGGTTGGAACGGGTATATGGGGAAAAAGAGGTTCGCCGATCGTATGCCGCAATTGAACTATGAACAATACATATTTAACGGTTTGTATTGTGGAACAAAGCGGAGACCCGTACTTTTTTTCATAAACTATTAATTGCAAGGTATCAATGAAGCTATTACAGAACATTTTTGGGGAATCGAAGGATGTGATATGGGCACAGATCGCCAAGGACATCGGGGGAGATTACATCGATGGCGGATTTTGGAAAAAAGATGTCCTACGCTACCACCACAACAACTGGGAACTGCTGTTGGACACCTTTACGCGAAGCACCGGAAAGACGCACGTTACCTATACCCGGATGCGCGTTCCTTTCTTGAACAAGGACGGGCTCCGATTCAAAATATACCGAGAAGGATTTTTTAGCGGGGTCGGAAAGTTCTTTGGCATGCAGGACCTTCAGGTCAGGGATCCCAGGTTCAACAGGAATTTTATCATTCAGGGCAACGACAAAACAAAAATAGAGCAGCTTTTGAACGACTACCAATTAAAGATGCTTTTCGAAATGGTGCCCAAGGTCCATGTCGAGATCAAAAAAGATGAGGGATGGTTTGGAAGAAGCTACCCCCAGGGAGTGGATGTACTTTACTTCGAAAGGGTCGGGGTCATCAAAGATAAGGAAACACTCCAGCTGCTGTTCCGGCTGTTCAGTGCGGTACTGGATCGGTTGGTGCGCATTGACTCGGCTTACGTGGACGATCCCAAGATCACACTCGAGTAGCCCGTGGCCGGGACGATCACTGTTTCCCGAACCACAGCTTGCGTACGCGACCGGTGGATACCTTCATGCCCACGACCCTATTATTGGCATCCCTTGTAAATAGAACGGTCGTCCCGAACTTGTTCTTGAAAATATCGGCTTTTGCCATGGACAACACCATATCGGGATGGCGGTCATGGCTGGCTGTCAAACGGCCATCCTTGACATTGATGGTGTATGCGGTGCCCAGTTCCTCACTGAAAAAGGTGCCGGAATACGGGTGCAGGTCGACCAAGGCCGGATCAATCGGCGTATACGCTTGCATGGTGATGTCCGGACTGTTCTCCTGGACCACCAACATTTGTTGTTTTCCGTTTTCCGTCAAAAATTCAACCGAGACGTACATCGGTACGCCCAGCATCTTGAACTTGGTTTTGGCAACAGGGGCCAATGCCGATTCATTGCCGGGCCCCCTGAAGTACATTAGGGTATCGTTCTTAAGGTAAATTCTTCTGGGAACCATCTGGGCTTCGTACCAATAATGGCTTTCAAACGCTTTCAACTTTTCATTGTCCAGTTCAATGGTCTTTTCAAGCGGCCGTTTATCCGCATGGGAGGGCTCTTCCGTAAAGTCCGACGCCAGATAAAGATCGGCGACATGGAGGGATAGGGCAGCGGGGTTCGAATTCCCTCGATTGGTAAAGACCATCACCGCGAATTCCTGATCGGGAAACCTGCCCAAGTAGGACCGATAGCCGGCATCCCCGCCGCTGTGCTGAATTTGCAACAGCCCTTTGTACGGTGTCACAAACTGGCCATAGGCACCGGTAAAGGTTTCCCCGTCGTTCAGCTCGGCCAAGGTATTCATTTGATCAACAATGGCCCGGTTCCCGACCCTGGGTTCCTTGAAGTTCATCGCCCAGAGTGCCAAGTCTTCCACCGTGGTAAAAAGACTGGTCGCCCCCACATTGGCAAAGCTCAGCACGCTTTTCTGAAAGCCCGAAGCGGTTGGATTGTACGAATAGGCCCTGTTTTTGACAATCTTTTCATGGTCGTCGTAAAACTGGGAGCGCCCCATTTTCAAAGGGCCGAATATCCGCTGTTGGGTAAACTCGGCGAAAGACTGTCCGGACAGCCTGGCCACCACCTCGGCCAGTAGAGTGAAGCCCGTGTTGCAATAGAGGTATTCTTCCCCGGGATCAAAATTCAGGTCTTGTTGTTTTGACACCAATTTAAGGATATGATCTTTTGTGATGACATCGTCGAACCGCCATCCCGCCAAGCTCAACAGGTCCCATTGATCTCGCATACCACTGGTGTGCGTGGCCAAGTGGCGCAAGGTGATGGTCTTTCCAAAATCGGGTACCTCCGGGATGTGTTTTCGGATATCGTCGTCCAAGGACAGTTTCCCTTCCTCGGCCAACAGCAGAACGGAAAAAACGGTGAACTGCTTGGAAACGGAAGCGACATGGAAGACCGTCGACGGGCTTACCGGAATGTCGTATTCGAGATTGGCACTACCATACCCCTTCTTAAAGACGATCTTTCCTTTTTGGACCACCGCTACCGCCGCACCGGGTAGGTCCGTTCCATCGAAATCCTTGAAAATTTGATCGATGGCCTTTTCGGGAACGCCGGGAAGTTCCGTGTTCAAGGTGTCCTGGGCATCCGAGATGCAGCTTAGAAAAAGGAAGAATAGGGGAATGATGGCCCGGAGTGGGTTTGGAAGAGTGTTCATGGCACGGTTCATTTTTTGAAGGATGGTGCTTTCATTTTCAAGGTATTGAAAATTGAACAAATGGCGGCTCGCAGGGCCAAAAAGTTTCTCGGGGGTACGGCCCGGGAGTTTGCGTCACCGGCTGGCGCCGGTCATACATTGGCGGCCAAAGTGTTCTTGATCTCCCGTTGTAAATAATAGCCCGTCACCAGGGTGGCGAGTACATCGGCGATGAAAAAGGAGGTCCAGACCCCCAGTTCGCCAAAAAAATTGGGAAGGACCAAGATCAAGGGAATAAAAAAGAAACCTTGGCGGGTCAGGGTGAGCAAGAGTGCGGGCACCGCTTTGCCTATGGCTTGGAAATATGCGGCCCCGATCAACTGCAGCGCTATGATCGGTGTAGCGGCAAAGACCCAGCGCATGGCGGTCGGGGTATGTTCCAGCACAAAGGCATTGATCGCCATTTCGCTGGCGGGCATACCCGGTTTGTCGCTCAGAAAGAGGCCTGCTATTTCTGCCGGGAACAGAAAAAGCCCCACAAACACAAAACTGGCCAAAATGGCCGCATATTTAATGGCTGTATGGATGCTTTCCCGTACCCTTAGGTACTTTTGGGCCCCGTAATTGAAACCGGCAATGGGCAAAAAGCCCTGGGTGACCCCGAAGACCGGGAAGAGCGCGAACATCAGCATGCGGCCGATAATGGCGTAAACGGCCACTAGGGCCTCTCCGCCCAGCCCGAACAGAATATTGTTCATCAAAAGGTAGACGACACTGGTGGTCGCCTGCCGGGCCAGGGTAACAAATCCCAGGGAACCGATTTCCCTTAGAATGGGCAGGTCGAGGACAAAACATTTGGGGCCGAGCTTCAACTCCGAATTTTTGGACAGGAAAAAATAGAGGATGTAGCCAAAGCAGAGCACATAGCCCACCGTTGTGGCCCAGGCGGCCCCGTGCATGCCCCAGTCGAACACATAGATAAAGAGATAGTCCATGAACAGGTTGCCCACGGAGGGGATGATCATGGCGACCATGGCAAACTTGGGCTTACCCTCGGCCCGGATCACTGTATTGCCCATCATACAGAGTGCCAAAAAGGGAATTCCATAGAGCACGATGGTGTAGTAAATTTTGGCCGGTGCGAAAATACCGCCTTTTCCACCGAAGGCCGGAATCAGCGAATCGACATAGTACAGGCCAAGGGCCACCATGGAAACGGTGACCAACAACGTAAGCGTGATCTGGTTGCCGAAGGTCTTGACCGCCTTGCCTTTGTCCTCGGCCCCCAAGGCCCTGGAAATAATACTGGAACCACCGATTCCAATGGCCATTCCCAGTGCACCGATAAAAAAGGAAACGGGCAGTACCACATTGATGGCAGCAATGGCTATGGACCCGATCCAATTGCCGACAAAGATCGAATCGACCAGCACGTTCAGCGACATCACCAGAATGCCTATCGATGCGGGAACGGCCTGTTTCACCAACAGTTTGCCTATGGGCTCGGTACCGAGTTGTTCGGAAGAGACTTTTGCCATTTGTTTTGAATTGTCGATTTACGATCGCCGGTACGCGGCGCGGAACGATCCGTTGTTTCGGAACGGCTAGGCCGGCAGGGCCCCGGTGGCCCCCCACTCGTTCACCCAGTCGGCCATGGCCCTTACCCAGGTATCACTGTCGTTCAAACAGGGTATGTGCCGGTACTGCTCGCCACCGGCCTCCTTGAATTGTTCCATGCCCTCCATGGCGATCTCCTCCAGCGTTTCCAGGCAATCGCTTACAAAGGCGGGCGTGATCACCACCAAGCGCTTTATGCCCTCCTTGGCCAAGCGTTCGAACTCAAAATCGGTATACGGTTTCAACCATGGGTCGCCCGCAAGGCGCGATTGGAAGGAGCTGCTCACCTTGTCCCCGGGGAGCCCCAAACGGGCCTTCACCAGTTCCGTGGTCCGGTATACCTGATGACGGTAACAGGTATTGTGGGCCACCGAGTTGGTACTGCAGCAGCTGCCGTCTATCTTGCAATGGTATCGGGTGGGATCGCTCTTTTTGATATGCCGTTCCGGGATCCCGTGGTAGGAGAACAGGATATGGTCGTATTCAAAATCCCTTAGGCCTTCCGCTATGCTGTCGGAAAGGGCCTTGACATAGGCCTCGTTCTTGTAGAAGGCGGGAAGTGTGGTCAGCTTCATCTCCGGAAAATGTTTTTGCCGCTCTTCCATCGTTTTGACCACCACGGTCTCGTAGGACGACATGGCATAGTGGGGATACAGCGGCACCAACAGCACATCATCGGCCCCTTTTTCCTTCAGTTCCCGTAGCGCCTTCCCAATGGTCATGCTGCCATAGCGCATCCCGAGGGCCACGGGCATATCGGTCTGCTGTCCCAGCTTCGCGGCAAAACGTTCGGAGATGACCACAAGTGGCGATCCTTCGTCCCACCAGATTTTGGCATAGGCCCGGGCCGATTTTTTGGGACGGGTCTGCAGGATAATGCCCCGCACCAACAGATTGCGCAATAGGGGCGGTACGTCGATGACCCGTTCGTCCATCAAGAATTCATCGAGATAGGGCTTCACGTCCTTGGCGGTGGGGCTGTCCGGGGAACCCAGGTTTACAAGCAATATTCCTTTCATGGGGAGCAATTTTTGCCGTTGACGCCCGGGAAGACCGGGCATATCATTAAAATCAGTTGCAAAAATAAGGCTTGAAAGGTTTCTGACGGTAGGTTTGCCCAAATACTTTTCCGATGGGGATATAGAGGAGATCGATGGGGCATGGTCCCTTGACCACAGCGCTGGATTTTTTATACGGGGCCGCGGAGGGCCAAAAAAAGGGCCTTTTAAAAAATATGGAGCCCTAAAAGGCGTTATACGAAGGACCCTTATACTTTTTTAACGGAATATAGGGAGTGGAATAGGGCGATGAAGCCTTTATTTTGTAGAACAAACCTTTAAGCCAAACAACCAGGACCCGTTTATGCGCAGCCTAGCCATCCTTCTCTTGTTAGCCGGCACCCATACGGCCATGGGCCAAGAGGCCAATAGCCTGCTTTGGGAGGTTTCGGGGAACGGCCTTTCCCAAAGTTCGTACCTCTACGGTACCATGCACGTGAGCAAACGTATTGCCTTTCGTTTGGACGATGTGTTCTACGAGGCCCTGGACCAAAGTGAAGTGGTGGCCCTGGAGTCCGACCCGGGCACCTGGCTCGAGAACGGCGATCTTATGGGCTTTATGGGATACGGCCGCGGCAAAGGGTTCTATTCCAAGGGCTTTTATAGCCGCCCCTTTGCGGTGAAAAACCCGCGAAAGGAGGAAATGGCGGCCTACCTGGCCTTCGACGACAGCCGCGTGAACGGTATTCTGTACCGCAGCAATGAGAATTCCCAGAATTTTGAGGAAGAGACCTACCTGGACATGTTCATCTACCAGTCCGGCAAAAAGTTCGGAAAGCCCGTACTGGCCCTGGAAGACCTGGAGGAGTCCGCGGCCCTGGTAGGACGCGCCAGTCTGAACCCGATGAAGCAAAAGCCGGATGAATGGCTCCAAAAAAAAATGCAGCAGCAAGATTTTATGAGCTTGTTGCAGGATGCCTATCGCGATCGCAACATCAACCTTCTCGATTCCATCGATAAGGGGATGTACACCGATCACTATCTGGAGAACATGCTCTTCATACGCAACCGGAACATGGCCGAACGGTTGGATTCGGTAATCCGGACCGCAAGGACCTTTACCGGTATCGGTGCGGCACACCTGCCCGGAAAGAAAGGCGTCATTGCCATGTTGCGGAACATGGGCTATACCGTAGAGCCCTTGTTGTCCAGGGCGACCTCGAAAGGAAGAAGGATCAAGGAGAAACTGGAACGGTACATCAGGGAAAACGAGTACAGCGCCATGGGTCCGGACGATGACTTTTTTAAGGTCGCCCTGCCCAATAAGCTCTATCCCGTGTCGGAGGCCCCCAATACGGTCTACGTGTCCCCCGATCTGGCCAACGGCAGCTACGTGATGGTCAACCGTATCCCCACCTTCGCCCATCTGAAACGGGAATCGGTCTTTGGCCTGGACGATTTGGACGGCATGCTGTTCGAGAACATCCCGGGAAAGATCCTGGAGAAGGTCCGGTTCGAGCGAAACGGTTTTACCGGGATCGATATCAAGAACCAACTGAAGAACGGCGACCACCAGCGCTACCATATCTATGTGACCCCCTTGGAGATCCTTATTTTCAAGATGGGCGGTGATGGGGATTATGTGGTACAGCATTCCGATACCATTTTTAACAGCATCGAATTCAAAAAGCTGGGCAAGGGAAAGGTGACCGTAACTTCGGGCCATGGCGATTTTGAGGTGCGGATGCCCTCCCTCCACAGTTTTACCAACCGTTCGAGGCCCGGCGACCGCTTGGTACAGGGATATGATTCCATTTCGGACAGCTATTACTTCCTGCGGAAGAGCACCCTGAACGATTTCAATCATGTGGAGGAGGACACCTTTGAACTGAAACAGGTACAGAAACGGTTCTACCAGGACCTGAAACTGAAGCCGGTGTACGATGGGTTCAAAGGAACTTCGCTCACCTCAAGGGCGATGATGGATTCGCTTACGGGGAAGCAGCTGCACCTGAGATCTACCTTCAAACGGGGCGATTACTATCTGATGGGGGTGGTGACCCGGGACGATACCGAGGCCGGGACCTATTTCGATTCCTTCAAGATAAAACCAACAGAATATGCCGAAACCTTTGAAAAGGTGATCGACACGGCCCTGTTCTTCAGCACGCTAAGCACGGTCAAACCGCCCAAGTTCGTGGAGAACAGCAATATGTACCTCAACGGCCGCAACCGGCCCAAACCCTACAATGCCTATAACAAAAAAACGGTGTACCAGAACGGGAACAACGAGGCGGTGACCGTGGAGCTCAACAAATCGCACGATTTTATGATGTTCCCTGGCATCGATTCGGTCTGGGCCCTGCGGAAAAAGCTGTACGCCCAAAAGCGGTTCCTGATACGTGGGGAACGGGACAGCAGCTACGCGGACGGGCACCACGAGCTGGAACTTACCCTGACCGATACGGCGACCTCGCGCGGGATATTGATCAAAAACGTACTGCGGGGCGGACTGCTGTACGAACTCAAGGCACAGGTAGATACCCTGGAGGCCCCCAGCCCCTTTGTCACGGCATTTTTTGACAACTTCAAGCTTTTGGACACCCTGATCGGAAAGGACATCCTGACCGACAGGACCCCTGATTTTTTCCGGGCCCTTCGAAAGAACGACAGTATACTGGGCAGTGGCTTGAACTTCATCCATTTTGAAAGAAAACATGTGGACTCGCTGAAGCATTACATCGCCAATTTCGAATATCCGGAAGACAAAAAATACCTGCAGGCCCACCTCATCTCAAAATTGGGCCAGATCGAGGACCCACAAGTGGTGCCCTTCTTAAGATCGTTCTACGGCCGTTCGTACAACAATTCGGGTGCCCAGACCAAAATTTTGCAGGCGGTGAGCTGCAAGTCCGATGAGGCCTCGGCCGCCCTTTTGCTGGAACTGTTGGCGAAGGACCTGCCGCTGGTATCGAACACCCTGGAGATCAACAAGATCTTCAGGCCCTATCTGGACAGCCTCCCGCTGGCAAAAAAATTGTATCCAGAGCTGTTGGACTACAGTACCATCGAGGAATACAAATCGCCCATTTTTTCCATTTTGGCCAAGCTGCAGGCCAAGGGGCTGGCCAAACCGGGGAGCTATAAAAAGTACCGCAGGCAGATCCTGAACGATGCCAAGATCCAGCTCAAAAGGGAACTGGGCAGCAGCAGGGATGCCACCACCGACGCCAACTACTACAACAATTCCCGAAAGACCCGGGGCAGGGTACTGGAAGATTACGCCATTTTGCTCTACCCGTTCAGAAAGGACAAAAACGTGCGGCAGTTCTTCGACCGGCTGCTATTGGTCAAGGACCGGCGCATACGAACCACCTATGCCATGTTGGTGGCCAAGGAGGGCGGCCCCGTGCCCGATGGAATGTTCCGGGAGCTGGCAGGCGATATCAACAGTAGGGCCATGTTGTTCAATAAACTGAAGCGCATCAAAAAATCGTACCTGTTCCCATCGGAATTCCGGAACCCCCGGTTTTTGGCCGAATCGTCGCTCTATGCGAAGGGCCGTTTCAACGAAAAGCAGGATTCGCTCCAATTTATCGGACAGCGGCCCCTGCGGTACCGCGGGAAAGCGCTGACCGGCTATTACTTCAAGACCCGTGACAACGAAAACTACGATGGCAACTTCAATATCAACCTGGTCGTTTTTGAAAACGGAAAGGGGTTGACCACCAAGCCGTACTACAAGAAAGAGGGGGTGCGCATCGAGGACACCGACACCGATGCCGAGGCGATCGGGTTCGTGACCGAAGAGTTCCTTCTAAAGGACCGGCCCCGGGCCGAGGTGTACCGTCCCAATGCCTATGGCGGCTATGGGTTTCATGGGTACTAGGCATGCCCATCGCTCCCCGGCCCCTTAAGAAGGCGTCCACTGATTTTCAAAAGCACTTCCGCCCATTGTCAAGAAGACTTTCAGTGATTATCAAGAGGACATTCAGCGATTGTCAAGAAGACTTTCAGTGATTATCAAGAAGACATTCAGCGATTGTCAAGAAGACTTTCAGTGATTATCAAGAAGACATTCGGCGATTGTCAAGAAGACTTTCAGCGATTATCAAGAAAACTTAGAGGGAGACTTTGAAAAAAAGCTCCCTAAGGCTACCTTGGGGCAAAACAAATCTTTGGCGGACCTTCACCCAAGGAGCTTGCCCCAAAGCTCCCAAGTGGGCGAAAGATCTCTTTTTGTCACTGGTCCACGGCAGTCTTCAAGCTGTCCGGAACTGTCTGTGGAACGGGGGTGGGCAAGGAATCCGCCGCAATACTGTCGAGCAGTTGTACGGGCCGCATATCGCTATCTTGTTTCAAGGGATAAAGGTCGCTGTCGGACAGCCGCTCCGAAGCCTTCCAGGTCTCTCCCAATTGGTGCAGTATGGTCGCCGTCCATTGCGAGGGATGCTTGGCATCGATCCATATCACATCGCGGTACTCGGCATCGACCAGGGCCAGGTCGGGGGTGGCGGCACCATCGAACTGCTTGCTGCTATCGCGGACCGCGGCGACCGTGCCGAGGACGAACAGGCGTTTTTTTCCGGCGATGTATTTGATGAAGGGCCGGAACTCGACCGGTCTGTTGGCCGACCAATCGTACTCTTTTCTCGATTCCACGACCTTCAAGGGCATGGCGGAAACCCCTGCAAAACCTTCCTTTTTGGCAGAATGGTTATAGTAGTACAGTTTGTCGGTACCATCTGCGGGCACCATGACGCTAAAGGCCAAACTGGTGCGCTCGTCGCCGATGGGCTCCAGCCCGAACCAATGGTAGAGCCCATTGAGGGCACTGACCTTCATCCCATCGAAATCGAAATCGGTGACATAGGGCTGCTGGTTCTGGTCCTCGGGCAGTTCGGGGATCTTCACCGCCGTCTTCATGTTCCAGGGCAAGGGGTCGGTAAAGCCGCCCAGAAACTGGAGCGACTGCGCCTGGATCCGCGATATTTTCTCCGCCAGGGTGTTCTGTCCCTTGAGGTAGGGGTGGTCCTTGATCTCGGATCGCGGGATATAGGTGCCCTTTCCAATGGTGACGCGCTCCAGATAGTCCCCAAGGTCGTGCTCCCCCGCATCGATGACCATTACCCCGCCGTAGGTCGGGTAGGGGAAGAAGAACCCCTGCCACTTGATGAGGTTGACCACCTGCACCCACTTGCCCGTGTCGTTTTTCATATAGAACACATCACTGGGTTCCATGGTGAACAGTTGAAAAAGGTTGAAGCGCTGTACCACGGCGTTGTAGGTGTTGCGGCTGAAGGCCAGGGATTCGCCAATGGAAAAGGTGACCGGGACCCTATTTTCGTTGGAGAACCTGGGGAACGGGGAGGTGCTCTCCACGGTAAAGATCTCCTCGCTGTTGTCGCTCATGCGCTGCCAGGTATACTCCTTGGCGGGCTGTACGGCCATGGTCCATTGGTTACTGCCATCGAGCCGTACCAATTGTGGCAGGGAAACTTCCTGAGTTTCGCCAATGGATTCGTAGGCCATGGTGACGATATTGTTGAAGGGCTGGATCCGCTCGTTCCGGGTGAGGGGCAGCTCGTCCAGTTCTACCAGGTCCAGATTCCTGTAAACGTTATAGGTCTGCATGTACTGGTAGAGGTTCAGTTTCCATCCGAAGAACCAGAGCGTGACAAAGAAGGCCGCCATACCGGCCAAGATCAACACCCTTTTGCCCGCCCCCACCGCATTCCTAAATTTGGACAGGGCGAACCAAAGAAAGCCCGTGGCCAACAACAGGACAAAGCAGTACTTTCTCAAGAACAGCAACGCGGGCTGGTAGTCGTCCCTAAGAAAGAAGAGCAGCAGCAACAGCACAATACCACCAACGGTGATGATACGCTTCTGTTTTTTTCCCTTTCGCCAGTATGTCTTGATCATTTTTTTGATGTTTTAGGAGCTGTTCCATATGTTTTATGCTACTTGATCATACCCTTGTCCTTCAGCCGGTCCCTGGCCGATTTGGGGGGGTCGGCCCCGGCCTCGATCTTCCCGGCCTCCGGTGCGTCCCCTATTTTCTGGGCAGGGGCCTCTTTTTCATCGCCCTCGGCCAGGTCTTCGAGAAGTTCCCTACCCTTGTCGAACGCTTTTTCAAGGTTTTCCCTGCTGGCGCCGTCCTTGGCCAGAATAAAGGCGGAGGCCACGTAGGTGCCGATAAGCGTGCCCACGATGGCGGAGGCGAAATATTGGACAAAGAACATGTTGATCGGCGTGACAAAGGTGACCACCGCCGCCCCCAACGAGAAGAGCAGCGTGACCCATACCAGGCGCAGCAGGAAGGCCTGCCGGTGCACAAAGCCTTTTTGGTCCTCGGGTTTCATCTGCAGTTCCCTCGAATGGGTGATCTTGTTCGCCAGGCGATACAGCTTGTTGCTTTTGGATTCCCTCCAATACCATACGATCCCGAAGAGGATGGCAAGGACAAATACGATGATTTCCAGTGTCATGATGGTTGATTGTTATTGTTCAATAAAATGTTCTCTATGACCCATTCCTGATAGGAGGGGTCCCAGTCCTCGTACAATTGGTAAAAGGTTTCCTTGTCGTACCAGTATAAATGTAGCGGATCTTTGGGCATGATCTTCACCAAGAGCTTCCAAATGAGCTCCCTGTGCTCCTCCTCCAAAGAGGAATGCGGCCTGTTCAGTGCCTTGCGGTACTGCACGTCGACAAATTCCTCGATCTTGAGGTCGCGATCAACGGTCAGGCGCTGCAGATAGATCTCGACTCCGGATATTTTTTTCTTGGCGGCCAGGGGCAGTTTATCCAGGTACCTTTTGAACAGCATCTGGTTGTCCATGATCTCTTTGAACGAGTGCTCCTTTTTGGTGATGTGCTCCGAAAAGAGGTGTTTTTTGATCCGTTCGTACCGCGCCGTCCGTAGGGCATTTTTGAGGTTGCCCTCCACGATCAGGTGGCGCTCCAGGGTATCCACCAGTTCGTCGTGGCCCAAATGGAAGAGCAGCACGTCGTGCGCCGTGTCGCTGATGGCCTTTTTGAACCATTTTGGGTCTTCGAAGACGATGATGGTCTGGATGAAGTCCTTTAGGACAAAAACGCCTCCAAATGCCCGGGTGTGGAACGAACCCACCTTTAGGGCAATGGGATCCAAGCGCAGCTTCCGCTTCCGGAGGTCCCCGTACTTTTTGGCCGATTCCAGCAGTTTCCTGTGCACGTCGCGGTCGATGAAATTGTGTTTCCGGTTGAACCACTGGATCAGGGCCCTTTGTTCCTGTTGCTTTTCGGCGAGCTTGTCCAAAAGGGTAAAGCGGACGGTGATCTTGTCGTACCGTAGCAGATCAAAGGGATCGAAAAAGGTATCGATGTCCTGGTCCAGGTGCACGATCACCGCGGCATCTTTGGTAATGTCCCTGATCTCGCGGGCGTAGGCCGCGAAAACGGCGCCCATCACGTCGCGGTCAAAACTGTGGGAGGGCATGTGCACGGGTTTGTCCTTTTGGGCGGGCGAGAGGAGGATGGCGTTGACATTGGCCTCCCCTACGTTGAGGTACCGATTGTCCTTTTTTTCTACGGCGACCTCGGGGCTCCATCCCATCCCGTCAATGGAAAACTGTTTTAGCTTGGTGGCCTTGACGCCCAAAAGGGCCAGGCAGTCGTTGTACCGTGCCACCAAAGACCCCGAGAGCGTTACCAACGCCCCGTCGATCAGACCGGCTTCCCTTAGTTTTTCCATTTTCTATTTGTTTCCCCCGTTTTCAAAAATTCGGTTGGCCTCCAGGTTCACGTTCATATCGTGCACGCGGCCATCGACCTTGCGCTTGAAGTCGGTATCGGCGATGGTCGCCACATTGTCCAGGTAGCGGACCACTTCCTGCCGACGGATGTCCGAGAAATCGAGCCCCTTCATATTCTGTTTCATCAGGTCCTGCAACATGGCGAACTTGGTCGCATAGTCTTTTTTAAAGTAGCGAGAGGCATCGCTGAACCAATCCTCCGGCAGGTCAAAATCGGTCAGGCGCAACGATATGGCGCTCTGGATGTTGCGGATGTCCCTGGAGGAGAAGAACGGAAAGGCCTTTTGTATATTTTTATAGAGCTCGGCAAAGAACATATGGGTGCCCGTCCCGTGCTTGGCCTCGGTCTGTTCGTAGATTTCAAGTACCTTCTCTTCCGTGGGCCGGTCTGATCGGCCCAAGATCTCGCCCAGGTTCTTGGCCAGTCCCTGTTCGCTCAGGAATTCGTACCCGTCCGGATTTTTGATATTGACAAAATCGGGCATGCTTTCGTTCAGCTTGCGCCACCACAGGTAATCCTGGTCCACAAAATCGGGAAGGGTCCGGGCACCATCTATCTTGAACCGCCCCTGCACCCGGGATATCACGGCCTTGTCCAACATTTCGGGCAGGTTGGTAAAGAGCCCTATGGAGCTGTTGCCGTAATTGATGGCATAGGCCCCTTCGGTGTAGCGCAAAAACACTCCGATCACCTCCTTTACCCCGGCCGATACCCCTTGGGCCGTTCGTTCCTGCAAATTGTTCTCCGCATCGTCGATGGGGGCAAAGATCAGCTTGTTGGGGTCCTGCAGGGGCTTCATCCACTGCACCATCTTTTCTGCGGAACCGCCCTGGAAGGTAGAGATCAGTGTGTCGGGCATGGGATGGAACAAGAAGGGGATCTCCAGTTCGTCACAATGTTCCTTCAAGCGCGTCGCGATTGCGGCGATCAACATGCTCTTTCCCGTTCCGGGGATGCCATAGCCCATAAAAACGGGCATGAAGCCCCCCAATTCCTGAAAGGGGTTCTTTTTGGCCACAAAATCGTAGCTGAGCATCCTTTCCGTCAACCGACGGGCGAAATGTTTCGCATCGCGGTTCCCGACGATCTCCTCGAACTGGATTTTGTTGAACTCCACACTTTTGGCCGTTCCCTCCAGTACATTTTCCCATCCGGAAACGGCGAACCCGCTCTTCTCCAATTTATAGGTACGGTCCGTTATGGTCTCGGTATGTTCCAAACTGTTGATCCGCATCTGTATTTCCGAGATCAGGGCCTCGAAAAACACCACGGTAAAGTTCAGTACCTCCACATCGGAAGTAATGATCTCGGGATGGTCGAGGTACTTGTCAAAATAAAAGAGCATACAGGAAATTCCCTTTAAGGGAGACATCAACGAGACCTCGGGAATACCGGCGAATTTGTTCTTCATGACACTGAGGTCGTCCGAGACCAAGGGTTTCAGATCGAAAAGGATCTTATAGGCGGTACCGTACAGCATAAAGGCGGTGGCGGTGTGCAATTTGGAATCGTATTCGCGGCGCAGGGGGGCATCCAGGGAACCCTTGCGCTCGTTCAGGGACGAAAGTCCGGAGGCGTCGTAATAACTATCCTTGAGCCAGATGCCCATGGCGAGCCCCTCTTGCAGGGAGTACAGTGCCTGGTTCAAGTGTACGGGAATGGCCACGGAGTCGGGCAACAGCCTCTTTTTAAGGGACAGGATGGTCTTGGATACCGAAATGACCTCATTGGCCGAAGTGCCCTGGGCCTTGGACAAGTACAGTAGGATGGAGCTGTCCTTTTTGTCCTTGTTGCGGCTCTTTGCCTTTCCGCCCTGCTCCCATTGCACCCCCTTTAGATAGGAAGTGGCCTCGTTGCGAAGGGCTTCGAGCTCGTTCAATTTGATGGGAAAGGTACTGTTGTGTTCCATTAATCCAGTTTTAATGCGGGAACCTCTATCGGTTCCTGTGTTAATAAATGCAACGCTTCGGGAATATTGTCGTAAAAGACCTGTAGGACCCGGTGCGGAGCGAATAGATAAGTGTCCTTGGTGGTGGGCGCCCAGACCTGGAGGTACTGTTTGCTGAAAAAGCCGCCCTGCGAAAAATTCCCGGTGGAAAGGGTCTCATCGATCCGCATGGACAGCGCAAAGGCCGAGAGGTCCAGGGTCTTTTCCACGATGGCCTTGAGCACGGTATGGGTCACCAGCAGTTCGTCCTTGGCGAACACATTGTGCAAAGGCCCCAGGTCCAGTTTCCTTACTTTTTTGGGCCAGAGGTTGGGCAACTTTTTGTCAATGGCATAGGCCATCATGTCCAAGTCCATGTTTCGGTCCGCAGTGTTCTCCAGGACATCGTAGATCTTCTGCCTGTAGTCTTCAAGTTTTTCCTTGTACAGGTCAAAGTACATGAAGCATATGAAAGGGCGGTTATGGGTCACATCGTAGAATGCCCAACTGACCATGTACTGTGCTTCAGCCCCTTCGCCCACCTCTAAGATCTTTCCCTGCACGAAGCGCTTGAAAATGTACTGTTGCTCCACCGAGGAATAATAGATGATGGAGGCCGCCTGTTGCAGCCTGCGTTCCGGGATCGGCCGTTTGTCCCTCAAGAGCGATTCCAGGAACTCGGCCTTTACCGTCCCGATTTCGGGCAACTTTTGGATGTGCTGCTGCTTGAGTTCCAGGTCGTTGAACAGGTACCGGAACTCCAAATAGTTGGGAAAGCCCGATTCGGTAAGGTCGATGCGCATTTTTTCCTCGTCGTCATAGAGGTATTTTATGCGAAAGGCCTCCAGTGAATACGTCATCAACTCACAGTATTGTTTTACCAGGGCGGCCTCGAGCCCATTGCATATCCGCTTTTCGGCGATGCTGTCGACGAGTCCGTCAAAGGCGTGGGTCACAATTTTAAAGTACACCGAATACTGTTCCTTGGTCTCAAGAACGGCGCTATCCAATGGTGTGACTATTTGGTTGATGGACATTTGGGCGGATTTTAAAATGTCTTATATTGATTTTTAGATGGAACCGCGGGGCCGCGGGAAACCCGGGACCTGGCGGTGCCCGAAACGGAGACCTCCCTGCAATGCCCTGGCCACTTTCGGCACCGGCCATGGCCGTACGGGGGGCTCAGGTTCTACAAAAAACCCCTGTCAGCTCAGCAGGTCGTCCTCTACGGGGGGCTTCGGAGGTTCCGGAGTTTCGTCGCCATCCCCGGCGCCCGGGGGGGCGTTGCCATCGGAGGCGTAGTATTCCTCGAAAATCTCCTTCATGTCGATACCGTAGCGGTCGGCGAAGTTCTTTTGGATGTCGGCATCCTTGACCCGGATCTCCTGAAGCGATTCGGCATAGCTGGAGTAAACGCCCTGCATCACTTTTTCGTGGACGGGGATATTGTCCATCATTTCCTGTCTCGCCTTGGCGCTCGCGGTGTGCATAGCGGCCAGGGTCTGCCCGATGTGTTCGTCGGTCTTCACCCCGAGGTGTTCCAAAATGGCGGCAAATTCCTGGTCGGTCCGGGCTTTTAGGGCCACTACGTAGCCGTCATAATATTTTAGACGTTCATCGGTATCGCTCTTTAGCTTGGCCCGGTGCGTCTGCAAATTGCTTCTCAGGGAGGTCAGTACCTTGATGGTCAGGTTGTGCTTGTGCACAAAGCTGTCCTTACTGGCCGCTAGCGTGGTATAGGCGTTTTTGAGACCTTCCAGTTCCTCTACCTTTTGTTCAATGATGGTCACCTTACCGATCGCTTCGGAATAGGCCGCCGATTGTTTGTCCGCTATTTCCTCGAGCGCCTGCCTTGCCTGTTTCAACAGGGCGTACTGCTCCTCCAGTTTGGCCTCGGTCTCCTTCTTTTTCTCTAGGGCCTTGGTGTGGTTCTTGCTCGCCTCCACGATGGCCACCTGTAATTTGTCCTCGACCTCTTTGATCTCGACCTCCCTGTTCTTTAAGCGGGCCACGGCCGCCTGGCTCTTATAGGAAAGCTCGTTCAGAAGGGTTTGGATATCGGCCGATTCGATGCGTTCCTGGAACATGGCCTTGGCCTTCATGTCGGCCCCATCGCGTACTTTTTGGGCAGCGTCCAGCTCGGCCTGGCGTTTTCTGATCCTCGATTTGCGCCCCCAAAGGTTGTTCCACCAATTGTCCTTTACCTTTTCGGCATCCTCAAGTGCCAATTTGGCGCGGTCCAAACCTTTTTGGGCATCGTCGATCACTTTTTGTTCGGCCGCGTTCAGGGTGGAGAATTTTTCAAAGATGATACCGACCTCATCTTGGTAATCGGTGAGGTCCTTTATGGCATCCAAAAGGGTAGATCGGTCCTTTTCCGCCATGCCCACCACGTCATCGAGGGTGGCGTTCAGGATCTTTTGGCGTACTTCGGGGTCATCTTCTTGGGCAAGCTTGGACTTCATCTGGTCCACCGCCTTTCCCCAATTGACATCTACTTGTTCCTGTTTGGAGCTGGAATCGGTCTCTAATAAATCAAAATCGTCGGCCATGGGAATGGTTTTTTGTTTTAAGGTTTAATGAAATAGAACCGGGGGTTCTTAATGTGTTCCAATTTCGGTAAAAAAACCGAGTTGTAAAAGCACTATCACCGAAGTGTTACATATTATGAGTAGTGGAAATTTTGGATTTGTTACGGCCCGCCCCTTTTTTTTATGGGGACACTTGAAAGAAACGCTTCCCGCCAATGTTCTTTTCCATGGGATTAATTGCTATTTTTGATGGAAAATAATTAGGGATGGTCCATTCTAAAATGGTAATGTTATCCATGCTACTGACCGGAGTCTGTTTTGGGCAGGGCATCACCTGTTCCCCTGTGGACAAACAAGCGGTCGAGAACAAGACCAGGGCCACCAAAGACCTCTTGGTGGACGGTTTTGGCAAGACGGTGGTCGCTGTGGGGAAGACCTTTCTCGGTACCCCGTATGTCGCCAAGACCCTGGAAGTGGGTGAGACCGAAACCCTGGTGATCAACTTGCAGGGACTCGACTGTACCACTTATGTGGAGAATGTGCTGGCTTTTGGGCTGTTGCTCAAAAAGGGAAAGACGGATTTTGGTTCCTTTGCCAAGACCTTGGAACATATCCGCTACAAAGACGGAAAACTGCAAGGGTATGCCTCGCGGCTGCATTATTTTTCCGAATGGATCGCCAACAACGGTGCCAAGGGATTGCTAAAGGACGTGACCTCGGAGATCGGGGGGGTGGAAATTTCCAAGGAGATCAACTTTATGAGCACACATCGCGATCTGTACCCGTTTCTGAAGGATGAGGTGAACTTTGAAAAGATCCGGGCCTCCGAAGCCTATCTCAATGGACGGACCATTTGTATCCTGCCCCAGGATATGATCGGACCGAACGAACATCTCCTAAGGTCGGGGGATATTATTGCGCTGACCACTTCTATAAAGGGATTGGATATTACCCATACCGGTATCGCAACACGTGAAAAGGATGGAAGGATACATTTGCTCCACGCCTCCTCTTCCGGACAGGTGGAGGTTTCGGAACTCCCCCTTGTGGATTATTTGAAAAAGGTAAAAAAGAACACCGGGATCATGGTCGCACGGCCCCTGTAGATTTTACCAAGGACTAAACGGACGACTTGTATTTTTTTGGGGTGGTCCCGTACTTTTTCTTAAAGGCCGAAATAAAGTGGCTGGCCGTACTGTACCCGATCTTAAGTCCCACCTCGTTGACGTTGTGCCGTCCGGTTTCCAGCATTTTCCGCGCATATTCCATTTTGTAGTCGAAGAGGAAACTGAATACCGAGTCACCGTAGATCTGCTTGAACCCTTCCTTTAACTTTTTCAACGGGAGGCCTATCTCTTCCGAAAGGGCGGTCAGTGTGGGAGGCTCAGCCATGCGGGCGACCATGATTTCCTTGGCCTGGCGGATGCGGCGCACGTTCTCCTCGTCTACCAAAAAAGGACATTGTTCCACATCGGCATCATCACTTTTGTTGAAGTAGAGCGAAATCAGTTCATATACCTTCCCCTTAATATAGAGGGCCTTGATGGAAGGATGTAGGTTGTAGTTCATGATTTGGCTCAAGATTACGGCAATGGCCGGGGACACCCCTTCCTGTGCGTAGTATTTCTTATCCCTGTTCTCCACACTCAGAAACGGGATGTGATCCGCCTCCCTTGAAAAGAGGGAATGGAATTTTCTTATGGTCATGACCACGGAGACCATCCAGGAATTGGGGTTCAATTCCATGTTCAGGGGCAGGTCTATCTGGGTGTTATAAAGCAAAAGCGAGTTCTCCTCGGACACGTCGAGGGCATACCTCCCCTCGTTGAAAACAAATTTGGCACTGCCCTTCAAACAAAAATGGAACTGAATGAACGAACTATCGATTTCCCGCACCACCTTTTGGGCCTGCGGGGTATCGTTTTGGACTTTCAGCACAAAAAAACCATCTTCTATCAGGACTTCCTTAAATGAACCTGCAGCGACATTTTTTAGTTCCATCATCTTGTGGCTACTGTATTATTATTTAGAAACGTTCTAAATTGAGCATGAATTAAAACCCAATGTTTGCCATAAAATTAGGGGATTTCCGCCAAATGCCACCGAATTTGGGCCAAAAAAACGCGTAGCGATACAAATTGTTCCGCTAGCGTTACTTTTTTGGCCGCAATGCACTTATTTTTGCTTCCGTTTGCAAGCATTATATGAAGGATTACCATATTTCGAGACACAGTTCGTTCTACACCATTGGCCTGAATTACCGAAAAGCGGATGCCGGGTTGCGGGGTAAATTCAGTTTGGACGAGGCGGGTATGGAAACCATATTGCTAGAGGCCAAAGCACAGGATATCGATGGGCTTTTGGTCACATCCACCTGTAACCGAACGGAACTGCACGGCTTTGCACAGCACCCATTCCAGTTGATCAAACTGCTTTGCGACAATACCGAGGGCACGGTAGAGGAATTTCAGGAGGTGGCCTATGTGTATAAAAACAACGATGCCATCAACCATCTTTTTAGGGTGGGCACGGGTTTGGACAGCCAAATTTTAGGCGATTTCGAGATTATCAGCCAATTGAGGTCCAGCTTTAACCGATCCAAAAAAGTGGGGCTGGCGAATCCGTTTGTGGAACGTTTGTGCAATGCGGTGATCCAGGCGAGCAAACGCATCAAGAACGAGACGGAGATTTCCTCTGGCACCACTTCGGTCGCCTTTGCCTCCGTACAGTACATTCTGAACAAGGTGGAAGAGGTGTCCCAAAAGAACATACTGTTGTTCGGAACGGGCAAGATCGGGAGGAACACCTGTGAAAACCTGGTCAAGCATACCAAGAACAGCCATATTACCCTGATCAACCGCACCAAGGACAAGGCGGACAGGATTGCCGGCAAGTTTAACCTTGTGGTCAAAAATTACGGTGACCTTCAGACCGAGATCCGTAAATCGGATGTGTTGATCGTGGCTACCGGTGCCCAAACACCTACCATTTCGAAAGAATTGATCCATACCAAAAAGCCATTGCTGATCTTGGATCTCTCCGTTCCCAAGAACGTATCCGACGATGTTTCCGAACTCGAACATATAACGGTGATCCACCTGGACCAGCTCTCCCAATTGACCGATGACACCTTGGCGAGGAGAAAGCGGTTTATCCCAGAGGCGGAAGCGATCATTGAGGTAATCAAGGACGACTTTATCCAATGGCTCGAAACCCGAAAGTTCGCGCCGGTCATAAAGGCCCTAAAGCAGAAATTGAAGACCATGAAGGAGGAGGAGCTCGATTACCAGTCCAAGAAACAAACCGATTTCGACGCCGAGCAGGCCGATGCCATTTCCAATAGGATCATCCAAAAGATCACCAAACAGTTTGCCAACCACCTCAAAGACGATTCTGTGGATGCCGACGGCAGCCTTGAACTCATCCAAAAGGTTTTCCAACTCGAAATAGACCCCAAATGAGCAAACCGATCCGTATCGGCACCCGCGATAGTGAACTGGCGCTGTGGCAGGCCAATACCGTAAAGGACAAGCTGGAGGCGTTGGGCCACCGTACCGAATTGGTCCTGGTAAAGTCCACCGGCGACCTGGTCCTCGACAAGCCCCTTTACGAGTTGGGCATAACGGGAATCTTCACCAAAACACTGGATGCGGCCATGCTCAATGGAGATGTTGATATTGCCGTACATTCCCTTAAAGATGTACCTACCGCCCTGCCAAAGGGCATTGTGCAGGCAGCAGTTCTGGAAAGGGGCCATACCATTGATCTGCTCGTCTACAAGGACAACCAAGAGTTTTTGGCACAGAAGGATGCGGTGATCGCAACGGGCAGTCTGCGGCGACAGGCACAATGGCTGAACCGATATCCGACCCACACTGTGGTCGACCTTCGCGGGAATGTCAATACCCGTCTGGAAAAGCTTAAAGGAAGCCCATGGAACGGTGCTATTTTTGCCGCGGCCGGGTTGAGTCGCCTGGGGAAGGAACCCCAGAATACCATAGGTCTTACCTGGATGGTGCCCGCCCCGGCACAAGGCGCGGTAGTGGTCGTGGCCATGGAGGATGACGAATCCATAAAAGAGGCCGTAGCGGCCCTGAATCATCGGGAAACAGAAATTTGTACAGAGATCGAACGCCAGTTTTTAAGATTGTTGGAAGGGGGCTGTACGGCACCGATCGGTGCCCTGGCATTTATCGAGGAAGATAAAGTTACCTTGAAGGGGGTTTTGTTGAGCAAGATGGGCAACAAAAAATTGGAGACCGAGAAGACAGTTCCCTTGACGGAGTACAGGGCCCTGGCCGCCATGTGCGCGGAACATATCCTGGTCCGGGGGGGAAGACGCCTGATGAACGATCTTCAGGAAACGGACAAACATGCCCAGATCTATTCGACAAAGAACCTTACCCCGGAGCAAATGCACCATTTTAAGGATGGTATTGGTGTGCTCTCGGAGGATTTTGTAAAGATAAGCTTGAACAGATTGCCCCTTGCCACACTGAAAAAGACCATTGAAAATGTGGTCATTACCAGTCAGAATGCCGTGGATGCCATACTCACCAGTACGACCGCCCAGGAGTTGAAGTTTAAGAATATTTATTGTGTGGGAAGGCGTACGCGGCGACTTATCGAAAAAAGGATCGGGAAAGTAAAACACACCGAAAACAACGCCAAAAAATTGGCCGACCATTTGGTGGAGTACATGGAGGGCCTGGAGGTGACCTATTTCTGCAGCGATCAACGATTGGACCAACTGCCCGATATCCTTACCGGGAACAATATCAAAGTACACGAAATCGAGGCCTATAAGACCAAGCTTTCCCCAGTGGCGGTCGACGAGAAGGTTAAGGGGGTCATGTTTTACAGCCCCTCAACGATAAACAGCTACCTGTTGGAAAACAAGGCGGACAAAATAGCGTATTGTATCGGTGAGACCACGGCCCGGGAGGCAAGAAAACATTTTGCGGAGGTCAAGGTGGCAAAATTTCCCAGTGTGGAAAGTGTGATCGACCTAGTGAACGCCGACATGAAATAAATGATAACGTTTGAGCGTGCCATTATGGGGCCGCTACCTGGCCACGAACCAAATTGGCGTTCCAGACCAGCGGATTGCGGCTCCCGGAAGGTATTGGGAAGGCGATTATGAATACATGTAATATGATCAAAAACGATTTGTTCCTTAAGGCCCTTAAAGGGGAAACGGTCAATAGGCCCCCCGTTTGGATGATGCGCCAAGCCGGCCGTTATCTGCCCGAATTCATGGAGATCCGTGAAAAATATGATTTTTTTACACGCTGCCAGACCCCGGAACTGGCTTCCGAAATCACCGTGCAGCCCATTCGCAGGTACGGGATGGACGCCGCCATTCTGTTCTCGGATATTTTGGTGATCCCACAGGCGATGGGAATCGAGGTGCAGATGAAGCCCAACTTCGGACCTTACCTTCCCCGTCCGGTCCGGTCCAAAAAAGAGGTCGATCATGTTGTTGTGCCAGACGTTAACGTGGCACTGGACTATGTGATGCAGGCCATTCGGATGACCAAGGAGAAACTGAACGATGAGGTCCCCCTGATCGGTTTTGCCGGGTCGCCATGGACCATTTTGTGCTATTGCGTACAGGGGCAGGGCAGCAAAACCTTTGATAGGGCCAAAGAACTTTGTTTCACGCAACCCCTTGCTGCCCATGAACTTTTGCAGAAGATCACGGATACCACCATTGCCTACCTCAAGGCCAAGGTGCAGGCCGGAGTCGATGCCGTACAGGTATTCGATTCTTGGGGAGGGATGCTCTCCCCGGTCGATTACAAGGAGTTTTCATGGCCTTACATCCAGCAGATCATAGACGCCCTAAAAGAGGAGGCCCCCGTCATTGTATTCGGAAAGGGATGTTGGTTCGCCTTGGGTGATATGGCAAAGTCGGGTGCGGCCGCCCTTGGGGTGGATTGGACCTGCTCTGCCCGAAATGCGCGATATTTGACCGGTGGAAACATCACCTTGCAGGGCAATTTTGATCCCGCAAGGCTACTGTCGCCTCCTTCCGAAATTAAAAGGATGGTCGAACAAATGATCAATGAATTTGGAAAAGACCGTTATGTGGTGAACCTGGGGCACGGCATTTTGCCGAATGTTCCGGTTGAAAACGCCAAAGCGTTCATCGATGCCGTAAAAACATACGGATAATACGATCAACCCATTAAAGGCCTTGCTCAATACCCTGGATGGATGACCCGGACCGTCGGGGCATTTTCAAATCATGCCTTTCGGGCGCTGCGGGCGAAGGCCTTCAGGGTTATCGCCCATCGCTCCAACAAGCGAGGCATCGCGGTCGCTGAAAAGAACGGTTTTTGTCTGGCAAAAAGAACTTCCCGTTGAATTTAAACCCCTAGGGAAACGAGCTGTGGATATGGAGTTGTATGAGCGGTACTTCGGGGCAGGTCGAAGAACAACTTAGAAAAAATTACATCCGCCAAGTAGGTCGGGCATGTACCGTTTGATCTTGTTGCTTTCCATTGCCAGCTCGCCTTTTTCCAGGTTTCCATTTCAATTTTTGTACATTTAGTCACAATGTAAAATTATTCAGCGCATGCGGAAAAAAGGAATTCTACTTCTTTTAATGGGGATACTTGGTGAGTCTTGCCATGTTTCGCAAGCGACCGTCGGTCATCCCGGGGATTTGGCCAAAGTCCTGAAAGTTCCGGAAATTGAGTACAACGGGGAAGTCGATCTACGGGAGGTTTCCCGGCTTTTGGAGGCCCAGGTCGAACCTCAGGTCATCGGAACGGTCAATTGGGAGGCATTTCCATACCGTCCGGATGTCCAGTTCAGGATAGCACACAGCAATAACAAACTGTGGCTAAAATTCCATGTCACCGAAGATAATATACTGGCGCGGCGTACCGAGGCCAATACCGCTACCCATCGCGATAGCTGTGTGGAGTTTTTCTTGGACCCGCAACAGAATGGGGACTATTATAATTTCGAGTTCAATTGTATCGGCACCACCCATCTGGCCTATGGTTCGGAAGGGGGCAAACGCGAATTTGTGCCGCCCGGGAATATTCGGGAGCAGATTTTGATCGAATCCTCCTTGGGAGACCAACCTTTTCCAGAAAGGACCGGGGGGCATTCTTGGGAGATGACCATGGTGATTCCCGCAGAAATTCTTGTCCATGAAAAAGGGATACAGCTCAAGGGCCTGACGGCCAATGCCAATTTTTATAAATGTGGGGATGACACGGCCGTTCCGCATTACCTAAGCTGGAACCCTGTGGGAACAGATCGTCCCAATTTCCATCAACCCAAATTTTTCGGAAGGTTGATCTTTGAATAAAGGAAGGTAAAAAGGAGAACTCCCGTCCGTCCGGCCCGACCTGTTGTTAAAATCAAGGTGTGTTCGAGCACATATTTTGAAAATCACTTGCTTTATATAAAAAAGAACTTTACCTTGACCTGGCAGTAGCCCACTGTTAATCAAAGATTCGGATTGCACCTCCCAATGGATATTTTGGGAAAAGTACCGCAATAGGGCGGCACCGGCAGAAATACTGCGACGACCACGACCATGACCAAAAAGTTCCTCTTTAGAAAGTTCCTGCCGTTCCTCGGCCTTTTCGGTGTTTTTTTTGGGTGCGACCAACAGCCGGAAGAAGTAAATGGCGGTCTTTTTTTGCCCGATGATTTCCAAGCTGTCGTCGTGGTCGATAGCATAGCGGAAACGGTCAGGCATATGGCGGTTACCGATGATGGACTGCTCTATGCGAAACTTCGAAATTCCTCGGAAAATGGATCGGTGGCCGTGTTGCAAGATACCGATGGAGATGGCGGAGCGGACATCATAGAAAAATTTGGAGGATATGGGGGAAAGGAAAAATGGAGCTATGCAACGGCCATGCGTGTCTACAACGGATATATCTATTTTAGTTCGGACTTAGTCGTATATCGTTACAAACTAAAACCAGGGACCTTGGTTCCAACGGGCGAAAAGGAAATTGTCCTCACGGACGATCACGAGCATGGAAAACACGAGCATATCGGAAAACCCATAGCTTTTGACAACAAGGGCCATATGTTTGTGCCCTTTGGAGCACCTTCCAACGCCTGTCAGGATCCAAAGCGCACCCCGGGAGCCCCCGGACTTGATCCATGCCCCCAGTTGGAGAATCACGGAGGGGTTTGGCGGTTCGATGCCAACAAATTGGGACAGACCCAAAAAGACGGTTATAAATACGCCTCGGGCATCCGCAGTGTGGTGGCCATGAACTGGAACCCTGTTGACGAGGAATTGTATATTGTAATGCACGGTCGGGACGATTTGCTGAGGTTATGGCCCAATAAGTTCTCTCCATGGGAAAGTGCCCTGTTGCCTTCCGAGGAATTTATGAGAGTGACCGAGGGCTCCAACTTTGGATGGCCCTATTGCTACTACGACCAACTAAAAGAAAAAAAAGTATTGGCTCCCGAATATGGTGGCGATGGGGAGATCGTGGGCCGATGTGATGAATTTGACGACCCCATTATTGGATTCCCCGGTCATTGGGCCCCGAACGACCTGGTCTTTTATGAGGGCGATCAGTTTCCGGAACGTTACAAACACGGCGCCTTTATCGCCTTTCACGGCTCCACGAACCGGGCTCCCTACCCACAATCGGGCTATTGCGTGGGCTTTGTTCCCTTTAAGGACGGGAAACCCAGTGGGGACTGGGAAATATTTGCCGATGGTTTTGCCGAAGTAGATCCCATAGTAAGCGTGAACGACGCAGTGCACCGCCCCATGGGGATCGCGGTTGGTCCGGATGGGGCCTTATACCTGTCCGACTCTGTCGAGGGCAAAATATGGAAGGTGACCTATACGGGCGACAAGGCCAGTTTTGGCACCGCCCAGTTGGCCAAAATGGAAGAAAGGAAAACCCTTTCGCATATCAGGACGCCCGACGAGGTCGCCGATAATCTAATGAAGGATGAGATGGCGGGAGGGGAAAAGACCTACTACCGGTATTGCAGTGCCTGCCATCAGTTGAATGGTCAGGGAGCCTCCGGAAGATTTCCGCCGCTTACCGGAACGGATTGGGTCACCGGGGATAAGGAACGCCTGATACAGGTACTGCTCAGGGGAATGGAAGGTAGTTTGGAAGTAGATGGGAAGGTCTTTAACGGGATGATGCCCCAGCACGGTTTTTTGACCGACCTTGAGATTTCCGAGGTGCTCACCTATATACGATCTAATTTTGGGAACGACGCAAGTCCCATCGCCGAACATGAGGTTGAAACGATGAGAACCACCCTGGAGAGCAGTGGGGAACCCCTTGAACCGATTCGAACCACCACCGAATAACTAATTAAAACCGACCATAATGAAAATGAAGACTTCGATTTCAAAATATTTTTTGGCAACCCTGTTGTTTGTCGGCTTTGTACAGGTCGGACTACCCCAGGATTTTGACATTTTGATCAAAGGGGGACATGTGATCGATACCAAGAATTCTATAGATGGTATTCGGGATGTGGCCGTCAAGGATGGGAAGGTGGTCCAGGTAGCTGCCGATATCCAGGAAGACAAGGCTAAAAAGGTAGTCGATGCCAAGGGGCTCTATGTGGTTCCGGGCCTGATCGATATCCATAGCCATAACTTCCACGGCACGGAACCCGATGCCTATCTCAGCAACAGTTTCACTGCACTGCCCCCGGATGGGTTCAGTTTTGAAAGTGGGGTCACGACCATTGTGGATGTCGGCGGTGCCGGTTGGCGCAACTTTCGAATTTTCAAGGAGCAGACCATCGACCGTTCAAAGACCCGGGTACTGTCCTTCCTGAATATTGTGGGCTCCGGAATGAAAGGTGGCGCCATAGAACAAAACCAGGCGGATATGGATGCCAAACTTACCGCCATGGTGGCCAAACAATATCCAGGGATCGTCGTCGGGGTGAAATTGGCCCACTATAGTGGATTCGATTGGACGCCCACGGAAAGGGCTGTGGAAGCGGGAAAATTGGCGGATATACCCGTGATGATCGATTTTGGGGGGAGCGATCCGGAGCTGTCCATTGAAAAACTCTTTATGGAGAAATTGCGTCCCGGGGATATTTTTACCCATGCCTATGCACACGTCAAGGGCCGAATCCCGGTAGTCGACGAAGAGGAAAAGGTACGCGACTACGTCTTTGCCGCCCAAAAGAGGGGCATTGTTTTCGACGTGGGCCATGGAGGGGGGAGCTTTTTGTTCGAACAGGCGGTCCCGGCGATGAAACAGGGGTTCAAACCCAATACGATCAGTACCGACCTCCATACCGGTAGCATGAACGGGGGTATGAAGGATATCATCAATGTGATGTCGAAATTCGTCAATATGGAAATGCCGGTGAACGAGGTGATCGCATGTGTTACCTGGAATGCCGCAAAGAGCATAAAGCGAACGGATCTTGGCCATTTATCGGTAGGTGCCGTGGCCGATGTTACCATTCTGAACCTTAGAAAAGGGGATTTCGGTTTTATCGATACCCAGGGCAAAAAAATGATGGGCGATAAAAAACTGGAATGTGAATTGACCATACGGGACGGTAAGGTGGTATACGATCTTAATGGGCTGGCGTCTCCTCTGTGGAACAAATAATAAACACTGTACCATGAAAAAGACCTACCTTCTTTTATTGATCGCTTCCTTGGTCTGCCTGGTCATCTCCGTCGCTCTGTTGGTCATGGGAAGTGGACATCAAGCCGGACCGGCAGTGATTTTGTTTTTTCTCTTCCTTGCCCTGGCGGCCCGGGGGCACAAAAGCTTTAAAGGGTTTTCGTTCACGATCATCATTTTTGCCGCCGTGGCGGTTTCCATGTTCTATCCGGCCCATCTCAGGGAAGTGGGCAGTTTTCAAATGAAGGCGCTCATCGTTCCCTTGCTCCAGATCATCATGTTCGGTATGGGGACCGCAATGAGCATAAAGGACTTTGTAGGGGTTGTAAAGATGCCCAAGGGAGTATTGGTGGGCCTGGCTTGCCAGTTTACCATCATGCCCATTTTGGGCTTTACCATCGCAACGGCATTTGGTTTTCCAGCTGAAATAGCCGCAGGTGTAGTATTGGTGGGGTCCTCGCCGAGCGGGTTGGCCTCCAATGTAATGGCCTATCTTGCCAAGGCAAATGTTGCCCTATCCGTGACACTTACGGCCGTCGCCACACTTTTGGCCCCCCTGATGACCCCTTTGATGATGGAACTGTTCGCGGGGGAATTTGTACCCATAGATTTCTGGGGAATGATGTTGAGCATTGTGAAAATTGTTATCTTACCCATTATTGCCGGTCTGCTGTTCAATCATTTTTTTCACGGCAAGACCAAATGGTTCGATAAGGCCATGCCCATCGTATCCATGGCCGGGATCGCTTTCATCATCATGATCATCACCGCAGCGGGAAGGGATAGTCTACTTTCCATAGGGCTCTTTCTGATCTTGGCGGCCATCATACACAATGCCGCAGGATACTTTTTGGGATATTGGGGGTGCCGCTTGTTCAAGATGGACGAGCGGGATTGCCGTACGATTGCCCTTGAAGTGGGGATGCAGAACGGAGGATTGGCATCTGGCATTGCCCTGGAAATGGGCAAAGTGGCCACGGTCGGCCTCGCGCCGGCGGTCTTTGGCCCCTGGATGAACATTTCGGGCTCTTCCCTGGCCACGTATTGGAGGGATAAAGATCCGGATAAGACCGAAAAAGAGCCATTGGAGAACATACAATTGGATACCTAAAATAAAACGGACACATATGAAAGCATTAAAGACCATATTTTTAGTAGTGATGGTCGGCCATTTGGCCGGGGCCCAGACCGCGACCAAGGATCAAATCCTGTTTCTTACCCCCCAATGGGAAGGAGAACGTTTTGAAGATGGAAGGCCCAAAGTGGCCGATGACATCCTCGAGAGGCTGAAGGGGGTATCCATTGAGGAAGCCTGGGGCGTCCTGAGAAACGAAGGCTACCACAACCAGTTCGAAGGCGGATGGAAACTGTTGCACGACGATGTGCCCATTGTCGGGCGTGCCCTTACCGTGCAATATATGCCGGACCGTCCGGACGTATCGGACCAGATAAAGAAAAAAGGAAAGGAGGACGGACAGCTCGGCAATACCAATTCTTGGCCCATCGATATGCTTGTGGAAGGCGATGTCTATGTGGCCGATGGCTTTGGAAAAATCGTGGACGGTACCCTGATAGGCGATAATTTGGGAAATTCCATCTATGCAAAATCCAAAAATGGAGTGGTGTTCAACGCTTCGAGCCGAGATCTGGAAGGACTTTCAAAGATTGAAGGCTTCAACGCCTTTGTACGGGATTGGCACCCCTCTTTTCTGACCGGGGTGATGTTGGAGAGCATCAATACGACCATCCGGATTGGAGCGGCGACCGTACTCCCCGGGGACATTGTTCTGGGGAAAAAGGAGGGAGTGGTCTTCATTCCGGCCCATCTGGCCGAGAAGGTGGTCGTGACCTCAGAGGTGGTGCGGTTGCGCGACCTGTTCGGAATTGGGAAGTTGAAGGAGGGCAAATACACCCCGGGACAAATAGACAATAAATGGTCTGAAGAAATTGAAAAGGATTTTTCACAATGGCTCAAGGACCATATCGATGATCTTCCCGTACCCAAGGAGCAGATACAAGAATTGTTGAAGAAAAGAACCTGGTAAAAACCAAATACACAATCTAAAGAACAGAATATATGGAAAACAAGACGAGCAGAAGGGCTTCCTTCAAGAAAATGGGCATGGGATTGGCAGCGCTCTTTGGCGTTGGCACAGTAGGTGCCATGGACAAAAAAGTAAGCAGGAAAGAAGTGGTCGGGCCCATCGTGACCGATCAGGACATACCCCTGTTCTCTGGAGGGGTAAAACATGGAAACACCTTGTACATCGCTGGAAAGGGCGCCCACTTTGACGGGGACATCAAATCACATACCGACCATGTCCTCAAGGAACTCGAAAAGGAGCTGGTAAGAAATGGGTCCTCCATGGAGCAGGTATTGAAGGTAAATGTATATCTGGCGGATTTGGCCGATTACAAGGGAATGAACGAAGTGTTCCGGGGCCGTTTTGGCAAAAATCCACCGGTGCGAACCACAGTGGCCACCTATGGCGGGGTTCCCGGAGATTCGTTGGTAGAGATGGACTGCATCGCGGCAGTGGATTAATCGTAAAAAAGACAATCATGATCAGTAGAAGAAAATTATTAAAGACCTTATCAAGCGTTCCCGTAATGGGCGGATTGGTCGGAACGGGATTATTGACCCCACAATTGATGAAAGCGGCCGTTGCCCAACCGGCCGAGCGGAACTTCTTTAAGGAACTGGGCCTCCGGACCTTTATCAATGCTGCCGGGACCTATACCTCCATGACCGGCTCCTTGATGTCGAAGGAAGTAACTTCGGCAATCGCCTATGGAGCGACCGAGTACGTAAATCTCGATCAACTTCACGATAAGGTGGGCGAACGCATCGCCGAACTCTTGGAATGCGAGTACGCTACAGTGTCCTCGGGAGCTTTTGGGGCCATGACCATTGGTTTGGCCGGGGTAATATGCGGGATGGACGAAGAGAAAGTGGCGCAGCTTCCCGATACAAATGGACTTAAGAACGAAGTAATAGTACAGGAAGGGCATAATATCGGCTATACGCACGCTTTGACCAATACCGGGGCAAAATTGGTCAAGGTCAAAACCGCAAAGGAGCTGGAAAAAGCGATCAACAAGAAAACCGCCATGCTCTGGTTTTTGAACGCCAACACAGAAGAGGGAGAGATAAATAGAGAAGAATTTGTCGCCTTGGGCAAAAAGCATGGCATCCCCACATTTATAGACTGCGCGGCAGACGTACCCCCAGTGGAAAACCTGTTCAAGTTCACCAAGATGGGATTTGATCTCGTGGCGTTTTCCGGAGGAAAGGGCATCCGTGGTCCGCAGAGTGCCGGTCTGTTGTTGGGCAAAAGAAAATACATAGAAGCAGCAAGGTTGCACACTCCCCCACGCGGTACGACCATTGCCAGGGGAATGAAGGTGAACAAGGAAGAGGTCCTGGGCATGTTGGTGGCCCTTGAACTTTACTTGGCCAAGGACCATAAAAAAGAATGGGAACTTTGGGAAAACCAGATCAAGCTGATAAGCGACAGTGCATTGTCGGTTGAAGGGGTGCAGACCGAGATACACGTGCCCCCACATGCAAACCATGTGCCTTCCCTTCGGATCAAGTGGGACGCGAAAAAGGTCAAGATCAGTCCGGCGGACGCACGTAAAAAGTTAATGGACGGCCATCCGGCCATTGCCACGGTGGGCAATGATGAAATGATAGGGATGACCACTTGGATGATGGAGCCGGGTCAGGAGCGGACTGTCGCCAAACGCATAAAAGAAGTATTGTCGAGTACCTGATAAACAGAAAACAAACCCAGCCATATGAGAAATTCTTTTTTGATCCTGCTATTGTCCATTGTATTGGTTTCCTGCAACGAGGTCCAAGACCGCCAGATGGAGGCCCAGGCCGAAGATAAGGTTGCCGAGATCATTCCGGAGGGGTATGATCCCGAGGCAAAACTCCAGGAACTGGGCATTCAATTGAGCACCCCTTCGGCTCCGGTAGCAAATTACGTGAATGCCGTTCGCACGGGGAATCTTATTTTTTTGGCGGGCAAAGGCCCTTTGAAGCCCGACGGTGAAAACATCACGGGAAAACTGGGAGCGGACCTGACCATAGAAGAGGGCTACGAAGCGGCTCGGATTACCGGAATCAATCAGCTTTCGGTTCTAAAGGCCGAACTTGGCAATTTGAACAAGGTAAAACGAATCGTAAAAGTAAAGGGCATGGTCAATGCCACTCCGGATTTTGCCGACCAGCCCAAAGTGGTCAATGGATATTCCGATTTAATGGTGGCCGTTTTTGGAGAACGAGGAAAACATGCCAGAGCAGCCGTGGGAATGGGCTCTTTACCCGGTAACATTGCCGTGGAGATCGATATGGTCGTCGAACTCTGGGAAGAATAATACCCATTGGAACTATGACCCGGCGATGGCAGACCACTTCCTTTCTTTTAAGCTGCAGCGCCCTACTTTTCCTTATTGGGCCACTGGCGGGTTGCAAGCCCGACACCAAAGAACCCGAGTTTCTGTTCAGGGCCAGCCTTTTGGTAGGCGAGGACCATACTTGGTACCAGGCTGTGGCCTTTTTTGCGGAAATTCTGGAAGAACGTTCGGATGGCAGGTTAAAACTCCAAGTATACCCATCGGAACAATTGGCGAAGGAAATAGAGGCCATACGTTTAATACGGGCCGGTGTGATCGACATGACCCTGACCGGTTCCACATTGAGCAATTGGAAAGAGGTGATGGCCTTTTGCGAACTGCCGTTTCTGCTCAAGGATTCCACGGAGATGAAAGTTTTGATCAATGGTCCCGTCGGTAAGCGAATGGAAGAGGCGATGCTCCAAATAGGTTTACGGCCATTGGGCTATTTTCAGCGGGGGGAACGGCATTTGACCTCCAATCGACCGATAAAGCACCCCGATGACCTCGATGGCTTGATAATTCGCGTCCCCAATGTGCCTACCTTTGTAACGGCTTGGAGTACCCTGGGCGCCAAACCCACTCCGATGTCGTTTTCCGAAGTCTTTACCTCTTTACAGCAAGGAACCATTGAGGCCCAGGAAAATCCTTTTGCCATGATTAAAAACGCTGGTTTTGCGGAAGTGCAACAGTACATTAACCTGACCAGCCATGTGGTGAGCTGGACGTATCCCGTAATAGGTGAAAAGCAGTTCCAAAAGTTGCCAGATGACCTAAAGAAGATCCTTTTGGACGCCTCGCGTGACATGCAGACCTACGAACACCAACTATTTATAGAAAATGAAAAGAGCGTCCAGGACGAATTGAAGGCCAAGGGCATGGAATTTATCGAGGTCGACAAGGAAGCCTTCATCCAAAAGTGCGAACCGGGCATTTATGAAAGCCTTTCCCCACCAATGAAGGAAGTGTACAACCAAATAAAGGACGAACTGAAATGAGGCTGTACAAAACCGTGGGCAGATTTCTCAAAATCGGCACCCTATTGAGCACGACGGGTTTGATCGCCACCGTATCCCTTCAGATATTCGCGCGTTTCTTTTTGGCCAATGCCCCCTCTTGGACAGAGGAGGCGTCCCGTATTTTTTTCATTTATGCCGTCTCCTTTGCCGCTGGATTGGCACTGAAAACCAACTATTATGTGCATCTTGATATGTTCTACAACTCCTTTCCCCCCAAAATGAAGCGGATCCTTAATTTGATCATACCAATGGTCACCTTTTTACTGTTCGCCCTTATGGACATTTATGCCGTGCAGCTCGTCATGATCGGATTGCCGGAAAGATCGCCCAGTTTGGGGGTCCCTATGGCCTTTGCGTTTTTTAGCATGTTCATTATGGCAACGGCGATCTGTTTTTATGCCTGGGAAAAGATCAAAAGAGAACTAAAAAACCACAAACCATGATTTGGATACTGATAACCGTTTTTGTGGCCTGCTTGATCCTAAGGTATCCCATCGCATTTTCACTGGGCTTTTCCTGTCTGATCTACCTTTTGTTCAAGGGAATTCCCTTGCTCATTGTTCCCATGAAAATGTACTCCGGCATAGATGTGTTTGTGCTGTTGAGCATACCGGGTTTCATCATTGCGGGAAATCTGATGAACCAAGGTGGGCTTACGGAGAAGATCATTCGATTTTGCAACCATCTTTTGGGTCATATCAGGGGCGGGCTATCTTTAGTGAACATTGGGGCATCCATGCTGTTTGCGGGCATTTCGGGTACCGCCATTTCCGATACGGCCAGTATGGGGTCCATTATGATACCGGCCATGAAAAAAGAGGGCTACGATGCCGATTTTTCCTGCGCCGTCACGGCGGCATCCTCTACCGTTGGCCCCATAATTCCACCGAGTGTGCCCATGATCATTGCAGCGACCCTTAGCGGTCTTTCGGTTGGAAAGCTTTTTTTGGCGGGGGCCATTCCCGGATTGCTGCTGGGTCTGGGACTTATGGTCATGGCCTATCTTATTGCGAAACGGAAAAAGTACCCCAAGCACCCACGAAGTAGTATTGGCCAGATAGCACGGGGTTTTGTCGATACTTTTTGGTCGCTCTTGATGACCTTCATTATCCTCTTTGGCATTATTGGGGGAATCTTCACGCCAACGGAGGCTTCGGTCATCGCCATTGTGTACGCCCTGGTCATCGGAAAGTTCGTATATGGAAGATTGACCTTCAAAAACGTTCAGATCGTACTTTTGGATTCGATGAAAACATCGGCTTCGCTGATGGTCTTGGTGGGTTTTGCCAACCTTTTCGGATGGATATTGATCACCGAGCAGATACCACAGACCATATCGAGTGAGATTCTTGGATTTACGACCAACAAGTATGTGGTACTGCTGCTTATCAACATTTTGTTGATTGCCGTGGGTACCTTTATGGAGACCATTGCTGCCTTGCTCATCCTGTTCCCGATTTTGTTGAAGGTGGCCGTTTCCGTGGAGGTAGACCCGATCCATTTTGCCGTCATTGCGGTGCTGAACCTGATTATTGGCCTTACCACGCCACCGGTAGGGGTCTGTCTTTTTGTGGCCTCCAGTATCGGGAAGGTTTCCATCGGGAAGGTCAGTCGGGCCGGCTTCCCTTTTTTGATGGTGAGTTTATTGGTTCTGGTTTTGGTGACCTTGTTCCCATCCCTGTCGCTTGCGCTGCCCAACCTTTTTATGGATTAAGGACCCTTTTTTAACCCGCTACTTTCGATCCCCAATTTTTTGGAACCATAATTACGATTCAAAACTTTCCGTAAGCGAGAAGCTCTGAAAACCGGTTTGCCCCGATTTTAAAAACGCTTTGGGATCATATACTTCCATAGGTGTCCAGGATGATCTTATGGGTATCTTCCTTCGATTTGAACACATCAAAAGTACGACCCTGGGTACGCATGGCCCCCAAGGTGTTGGCATATTTTGCGGCCCGTATGTAATTGGTGGGGTCTTCCAAGAGGCCGTACCCCAATCCACCCGCAAACGAATCCCCGCATCCCGTGGTGTCCACCACATGGTCCACTTTTACCGAAGGAACGATTTCTTGATGTATCTTTTCCCCTTTCTTGAAAAACACCGCCCCGCCTTCCGAATCCAAGGTAACGATCAGCGACTTGACCCCATGATCCAGGGCATGCTTGGCAAATGGTTGCAAATGTCCGGTATCCTTCCCGTTGAAGGGAGTAAGATTTTCCAGTTGATACTCACTTTCGAACCAACAGCATTTGGACTCCTCCAGATTCATTTTTAGCACGTCGATAAAAGGCAGCCACTGGTTGCGGTCGACCCAGAACTTTATGAACCTATCCCCCAAGGCTGTTACCGTACAAGTAGGCCCGTGGGCATCGAAAATCACCACGCCCTTGCTATTTTCCTTAATGTATTTCAAGGTTTCCAGGGGCACCTCATAGTCCGTTATGGGAACGCATACGAACACGTTGCAGTGCAGCAGTTGTTCGATGTCCTCCGGAACGATGGGGTTCATAAAACCGGTCTGTTTTTCCAAACGGTTGTTTTGATCTAGGAACGTCAAACTGATAACGTCGCCCTGATCGGCATCGGAGGTAATATGCTCACTGTTGATATTGGGATAATCGGCCAAAATTTCCTTTATGGCCCCTTCGTCCTTCTTTCTCACATGGGATACCAGGAACACCGTACCCTCATCACCCAGGAGTTTGGCCAGGCCAATGGCCGTATGCATGGCGCACCCGTATTTTTCGATGACCTCGCCTTTATGGGTCGTGATGTGATCTCTTGGGATCGGGCCTAGAACGGCAACGTTATATTTGGACATATGATCTTGTTAACAGCACGGTTTCGGATATAGTTCGAACGTACCTATTGGTTTTTTCCGATGTCGGTGTTCGAAATCCTATGGAAAATACAAAAATTTACAGGACGACCCATACGAAATGCATAATTTAGCGAAAAGGCCCAAACCATTGATGTATCCACTTGTACCAAAAATTGAACGGATGTATAAGACCCTTGCCTTCGGTTTACTAATTCTTTTTACCTCACTGACCACTAGCGCCCAGACCAGGGAATATGACCTGATAGAGGATGTGGCATACTACGATGGCACGGTCCGGGATGGCGACCCGTACATTATCGAACGTTGCAAGTTGGACGTCTACTATCCCAAGGATACGGTCGGTGCTTCGACAGTAATCTGGTTCCATGGCGGGGGATTGGAGTTTGGGCAAAAACATATTCCCGAAGGACTAAAGGAAAAAGGAGTGGTCGTGGTAACCGTGAATTATCGGTTGCACCCCAAGGTAAAGCACCCTTCCTATATCGAAGATGCGGCGGCGGCGGTGGCATGGACTTTTAGGAACATAGAAAGATACCATGGGGATCCGGGCAAGATTTTTGTCACCGGGCACTCTGCCGGGGGCTATCTGGCCAGTATGGTGGGGCTCGACAAAAGTTATCTTAAAAAACACGGGCTCGACGCGGACGACATTGCCGGGCTGATTCCGTTCAGTGGACATACCATTACCCATTTCACCATTAGAAAGGAAATGGGCATCCCAGGGGAACAACCCATTATTGACCGATATGCACCTTTGTTCCATGTGCGGAAAGAGGCCCCGCCCATGCTCTTGATCACAGGGAACCGCGAATTGGAACTCTTGGGCCGTTACGAAGAAAACGCTTATTTCTATCGGATGATGAAGGTGGTTGAACACCCGGATATAGAATTGATGGAACTGGATGGATATGGCCACAATATGGTCTATCCCGCCATCCCCTTGTTGCTCGACTTTATAAGGCGCAAAGGAGGGAATGAAAAAAAGGAATAGGCTCTTACAATGATCGTATCCCGATTCGTTTTTTGGGCCCTTTTTTCACCGTGTTGACCAATGGTTTTCCAAACAGTTCCGACTGGATTCGCAGCTGATCTCCGTCCTTGACCTTGATGCCGTCGGAAAAACTGAAGGTTGCAGTGCCAAAAAAATGGCAATGTAGATCACCTGGAAAACGGAACAGGTCGTACTTAAAATGATGGTACTCCAAATTCGCCAAACTATGGATCATGTGATCCGACCCACTTAGGAATTCCTTGGTCCATACTTCCTTTTGGTCCCTGATAACGGATACTTGTCCTTTGATCGAAGCTGGGAAATCCCCTAAAAGAAGTTCCGGACCGAAAGAACATGGTCTTAATTTTGAATGGGCCAGATAGAGGTAGTTGATCCGTTCCATGATGTGATCGCTGTATTCGTTCCCCAAAGTAAAACCCACACGATGCGGGGTGCCATCCGGACCGATGAGGTAGTGGCCCGCAATTTCCGGCTCTTCCCCTCCGTCCAAGGCGTGGTCGGGCATTTCCAAACTACCGCCGGGGACCACTACGCTGTGGCCATTTCCCTTATAGAACCACTCCGGTTGTACCCCGACCTTACCTAGATCGGGTTTGCCCCCCTCCAATCCCATTTTAAAGATTTTCATGGAATCGGAGAGTTCCCCCTCCTTTTCCAATACCTTGTGCATGGCATCGCGAGTCTGAGCGGAACCGGAATGGGTCAATCCTGTTCCGGTAATCCAAAACCGGGCAGGATCGGGATGGCAAATGGGAGATAGGAGACGATCGGAACCCAACAATTCCCCATAATCGAAACGCTCGGATGACAGGTTTTCCTGGACCATTTTTTGCAAGGGCTTGCCTGCACTTATGGCTCCGTTTGCCAATTCATAGGTCGAAGCATAACCGGAAATCAATTGCAGTTCATTCCCTGATACCCTGGCAACGGATGGGTTGTTGTCTTTCGTCAAAAATTGCACCAATCGCATAGGTTTGTATTAAAATTGGATTTCCTTCCCGGTCGACTTCACCGTAACCGATTTAAAATTGTCTTCGTTAAGATACGCATCGTTCTTCTATTAGAGGCGATATAGGGTCCCATTCCCGCCCAAAGCATCCTGCCTTCCAAAAGCATGGCGCCCTTTTTTCACTTCGGCTTGGGTAGGATCCAATTGGGACAGATCCAAAAGTTCATCGGCCCTTTTCCGTCCCCTGGGTGAAATCGGCATCGCATTCCATGGCCTTCGGACTTGATGTGGGAAATCGTGGCTGTTGCTTCGGCGGACGCTCCGGTACCGTGCTGCCATCCAGCTATTTTTCCAAATGATCCCACCAGTACTTTTTCAACAAATAGCTTGTCAAGATCAGCACAATGCACCAAACGATCATCTCCGTGTTTTCACGCAACATAAAATAAATGGGAATGACCACCTGTGCCATTTGCCAAACCGTCCCCACCAGAATGTTCAGGCTGTCCCGTTTAAAATCCATGTTGGGGACAAAGTCGGGATCGTCCTCCATCACCTCTTTTTTTATCGGACCCCAAAAGCCCCAGGGCCGGGTCTGCTTATAAAAGATCTTCACCTGCTGTCGATTGGGCAACGGTTCCGAAAAGGTCCCCACGATACAGCCCAGTAGACTGAATACAAAAATGATGGGAAATACAAAGATATCCACATAATCGGGAAAGAAAAACAGCTTGACGGTCGAGGCGATCAATCCAAAGAGCATGCCCCAGAAATATCCATTTCCGGTGAACCGCCACCAAATCCACTTCAAAACATTGGCGGCCACGTAGCCCCCGTAAAGTGCTGAACTCAGCCAGAGGATCAAGGTGTTCAGCGACCCTGCATTGAAACCAAAGACAATACCGACCATCACCAGGACCAAAGATGAAACAATGCTCAGGCGCACCAATTTTTTATCGGGAGCCCCTGGGTTGATGTATTTTTTATAGATATCGTTTACGATATACGCCGGGGCGGAATTGACAAATGCGGCGAAAGTACCCATAAAGGCGGCAAGGAACCCGGCCAGTACCACCCCCTTCAGGCCGACGGGCAAAAACTTACCAATGGCCATTGGGAGCAGACTTTCAAAATCGATATTGTTTCCCATGGAGGCCAGTTCCGGCCCAAGATAGACGATGGAAAGGACAGCAAAGCCCACGATCATAATATACCGGGGAACGAAGAGGACACATATCGTCAGAAAGCTCATTTTGGCGGCCTCAGTGGGCGTGCGAGCCGCGAGTACCCGTTGCATGTCATAACTTGGCACCGGTCCCGCGATGGACGCAAAAACACCTTTGAGCACCATTAGTACGAACAATCCCCCAAACAGGTCGAAACCATCGCTTTTTATCTTGTTGTCGACCTGGGGGAAGGCGGTGTTGCTCCAATCGAGGTTTAGCTCCCATCCAAAGAACAACTGCTTCCAACCATCGGGCAAGGCCGCATCTATCTGACCTGAACCAACCATGGTATAGGCGACGTAGCCCACCCCGAAACAGGCAACCGTCATGATGACGAACTGCATCACCTCGGTGGCGACCACACTGTGCATTCCCCCCTTGACGGTATAGAGCGAGGTCAGTCCGCAAATGAGCAAGGCATAACCACTGGCCGATGAAACGCGATAGCCCAAAAGATCGAAGGCCAGGTCCCAGGGCAGTATGGAGGTGCAATATTTGCCAATGCCCTCAAAGAAATAAGCTATAAAACCAAGCACGCTGACGACGGCAAAAACGACTATAATAATGTGCGAAAGCTTGGCTCCCTTGCCGTCGCCAAATCGAAAGGTAATCCATTCGGCCCCGGTCATCACGTTCGACCGACGCATCCAAATGGCCAGGTACACGAATACAAAAACCTGGTTCCAAACCGGCCAGATCCAGGGCAGCCACGCACTTTTGAGTCCGTATATAAAGAGTATGCCCACGGCCCACATCGTGCCCGAGATATCGAACATGCCCGAGGCGTTGCTCAGTCCCAAATAATACCAAGACAATTTGTTTCCGCTGAGAAAATAAGACTCCAGATTTTTGGAAGATCGTTTGGAGAGGTAAAAACCGAGCACCAAAACCCCTACCACATAGGTAACGACGATTCCGATGTCCCAATAGGATAGGCTCATGTGGTTTTGGCGTATTGAACTTCTAATATACTTAAAGTTTTATCCCAACGGCCACGGGAATGGTTTTTTGGTTCCCGCCATCCATATTTTTTTATATTTAAGGGTACAAAAAACAGAAGTGATATGAAAAGAGGGGAATTTATCAAACAAATGGGAATGTTGGGCGTCGCAGGTATGATCGGTACGGAACCAATGCTGGCCGAGGGGCTGACCAAAAAGACCTTGGACAAGCTTGGAAATATTGGGGTACAGTTGTTTTCGTTGCCTGCCCTGTTGTCCAAAGATTTCGAGGCCGGCATCGCCATGCTTTCCGAAATGGGCTATACGGAGCTGGAACTGTTCGGCCCCTATGATTTCAGTGCAGAAAGTGCCAAGGCGGGCTGGAAAGCTGTGGAACCTATGTTGGGTTTTTCGGGCAGTGGCTACTTTGGGCGCTCCGAACAGGCGGTAAAAGAGTTGTTCGCGAAACACAAAATGACCGTTCCCTCGGTGCACACCGATTTGGACACTTTGGAAAACCATATCGAAGCTTTTGGGGCGGCGAAGGAAACCTTGGGCTTTGATTACATCACCCTCCCCGCCATACCGGACGATCGTAGAAAAACAATGGACGATTATAAAAAAATGGCGGAAACCTTTAATTCCATAGGGGAGAACGCCAAGAAATTGGGACTTAAATTTGCCTATCACAATCATGGATATGGTCTGAACGAGGTGGATGGGCAAGTACCCTTTCAAGTGATGGTGGATGCCACCGATCCCGAACTGGTATTTTTTGAAATGGATATTTTCTGGACCATTGCGGGAAGGGCAGACCCTCTGGAATATTTGAGCAAGTATTCGGGCCGCTACCATTTGCTCCATATCAAGGACATGAAACCGTTGACCCATTTCTCCGGCGATGGCGCCGATATGTCGCAATGGATGCAGCTCTTTCCTCTAATGACCAATGTTGGCGATGGTGATTTTGATATCAATGCCATCGTGGAAACCGCTCAGAAACATGGGGCCAAGCACTTTTTTGTTGAGCAGGATCTGGTAAAACAGCCGGAAATTGCATTAAAAAGAAGTTTGGATTATTTACGGACGGTCTAAACCTTCCGGGAAGGGGCGTACAGCTTAATGTTCGGTATTGCGGTTCCCGCATCCCTGTTTTAGGCCTTGTGGTTCACCGGGTGGCCCGGAGGCCATTTGGGAAAGTTTCCCTTTCAAGGGAATTCAGGATTGCCGGCAAGTGTGAAAATCATATCAAATGGATGAAAAGCGGGAAATATATCGCGAATCTTGTCAAATATCCTGAAAATGGGCAAAAAGGTATTGAAAAGTATTCTTAAATTTGCCCACTCTTAAAGAGAAGATGTTTATTGGCCTCGTAGTTCAATGGATAGAATAGAAGTTTCCTAAACTTTAGATGCAAGTTCGATTCTTGCCGAGGCTACCAAGATACGGATTCAGCACAAAGGCATGGACCTGTTGATCGTCCTGTTGTTTTTCTTGGGCTTTAGATGCAAGTTCTCCCCGATGGCTATCGGGACCGCCGAGGCTGCCGATCGCTTTTTAACGTATGATGTTTTGAAGCAGGCTCATTTTCGTTTCGCCCAAATTTCGTACATGGGCTCTCCCTTACTGTTTTTGCCCTTGTGATGCCAGTCATCCCCTTTCAGTTCGTAGTTAAACCGCAAGGTGGCCCCGACCCGGGAATTGTCCCTGGAAAAATATGTGATATTTTCGGTATAGACCCCGTCGGTCGAGGTGAAATTACCTCCTCCGGTCCCAGAAAACTTGAAATTTTCCGTATGGTAGGCTATCCATTGAAAGTGGCCGTCGATCAAGAATTTCAACGTCTTCCTTGGATTTTCATCCCCCCGCCTTTCTTGGCCCTGATCCGGCCCACGGGTGGCAAAGAGCCATTGGCCGTCCAAGTCTTGTGTCTCGCTTTCAGACCGAGCGAAGCTCATTTTTGAACCGATATCCAAAGTCAACATATCGTTTTCCAGGGAATAGGGGATATGCAGTTCCGTAACGCCATCGTTCCCATGGTTCGAATTGAATTCCAACTGCACGGCAAGAACACCGTCTTTGGCGGTACAAAAGCCCCCCAATGTCTTGATGAACCTGGCCGGCGATTTCCCATATACGGAATGGACAAAATAGCCCCCCTTGATTTTCAATTCGTGATGGATACTATTTCCCTGGTTTTCCTGTATATGGGAAAACACTCCAGTGGGCATCTGGGCATGGGAACCCCAAGAAAAGAGAATTCCAAGGACCAAGTAACCCCATTTATTGAAAAAGTAGTGCATCGCGTATATCGTGTTTAGTATATAAAAATAGCCATTAATCCGTTAGGCAGGTCTGGTTGTCCCTCTTTTTTTGTCGGTGAAGAAGTGGTTTATGGGGGCTTGTCTTATCGGAAAGCCTTTTGATCCCACCATTTTTTGATGTGTGGTCGTGGACCATACGTGCTTATTCCGTATGTTCATTGGTCCGGGGACTTAAATGGCCCAGCATTTCCCCGGTGGTGCGCTCCAAATCGAACGCTGCCCTCCATCCCCAATCTTGCCGTGCCCGGGAATCATCAATACTATTGGGCCAGGAATCGGCGATCGCCTGTCTAAAATCGGGCTCGTAAGAAATCGTAAAATCCGGAAGATGGGTTCTAATGCTTTCCGCGATTTCCGACGGGGTGAAATCCATGGCGGCCAGGTTATAGGAGGAACGGACCTTTATTTTTTCAGCATCGGAATCCATCAGTTCCATGGTGGCCCGTATCGCATCGTTCATAAACATCATGGGAAGTTTGGTGTTTTCCCCAAGGAAGCAATTGTAAGCCCTTTGGGACAGGGCCCGGTGATAGATTTCCACGGCATAGTCTGTAGTACCGCCGCCGGGCATGGTCTTCCAACTGATCAGTCCGGGATAACGGACACTGCGAACGTCCACGCCATATTTGTGATGGTAGTAATCGCACCAACGCTCGCCCGATTGTTTACTAATGCCATAAACGGTGCTGGGTTCCATTACCGTGCTTTGCGGGGTGCGCTCCTTGGGAGTATTCGGGCCAAAAACAGCGATACTGGAGGGCCAAAAAATCTTCTCGATCTTTTTTTCCTTTCCCAGGTTCAGTACATTGAAAAGCGAATTCATATTCAGGTCCCACGCCCTTTCGGGAAACTTTTCGGCGGTGGCGCTCAGCATGGCCGCCATAAGGTATACCTCACTGATCTCATAATAGGCAACCACCTCTTCAAGGGCATCGTAGTCGGTGGCATCCAAAATTTCAAAGGGACCGGACTCCATCAAATCTTCATTCCCTTCGCGGATATCGCTCGCAATTACCCTTTCCGGACCGTATTTGGCCCGCAGGGCATAGGTCAATTCGGTACCGATCTGCCCGCATGCACCTATGATAAGAATATAACTTTGCATTAAAGTCAAGTTAAAATGAATTCAGGACCAAAGATACCGTTTATTAAAATTTGTACATTCGTCCCATGCAAAGATTCTTCATTTTGGCCGTTGGGCTATTGGTGTTCACCTCATGCAAATCTGATAAAAAGGAGACTGCCTTGGATGCCGATTCCACTTTTGAAATATCCACTGAAAATTGGCCCAATAAAACGACGATCAATCCCAAGTCCAAGGCTATTTTGAACAACTGGACGGAATTCAACGACCTGGAAACCAGTTTTGATGCACTTTATACCGTGGAGAACAGGGAAGACCTGAATTTGGTCATAGAAGACTTGATCGCCAAGCAAAAGGTGTTGGCCGAATCGGACTATCCCGAGGACTTTGACAAACCCCAGATCAAGAGCCGCCAAAAATTGTTCAAGACATTCGTGCTCAAGGTAAAGGGGGATATGATCTATCGACTGGACCCGCAACCCGCGGTTTTGGAAATGATGGAAGCTTTTAATGCCTTCCGTGACCAGTTCAACATTATCGTGAACAATACCCTTGACACCAAATTGATATTGGATGAATAAACTATCGTTACTTGGAGTTATTGTTTTGACGGTCTTTTCGGTCAAAGGCCAGGAAGCACGGATTGAAGCCGTTTTGGATGCCTGGCACCAAGCGGCCTCGGATGCCGATTTCGGGACCTATTTTGGTTTGATGACCGAGGATGCCGTGTTCGTCGGGACCGACGCCACTGAAAATTGGCAGTTGCCCGAGTTCAAGGCCTACGCCCGGCCCCACTTCGACAAGGGCAGGGCTTGGAGCTTTACACCGGTAGAACGGCATATCTACCTGGACGAAGCAGAAAATTTTGCCTGGTTCGATGAGTTGTTGGATACACAAATGAAACTTTGCCGTGGTTCGGGGGTGCTCAAAAAAGTAGGGGGAGATTGGAAGGTGGCCCATTACGTACTTTCCCTTGCCGTACCGAATGACAAGGTCGGAGAACTCATACGGCTAAAAAGGGAGAGCGATAGTTTGCTGGTTGCAAAGTTGAAAAAGGATTAGTACTTTCCGCAGTACATTGGACACCCAGGTTTCCTGGACCTGTTAGCGAACTCAGCATGGCAAAATCACTGCTCTTTCTTCCGGATATTTCCGGTTTTACCAAATTTGTGCAGACCACCGAGGTGGAACACAGCCAGCATGTTATTGCCGAATTGCTGGAAGTGCTCATAGCGGCCAATACACAGGACTTACAACTTGCAGAGATCGAGGGGGATGCCCTTTTTTTCTATAAGGAAGGGGAAGTACTCTCCCAAGAGCGGCTGTTGGCCCAAATTGAAACGATGTTCACCGCATTTTACAGCCATCTCAAATTGTTGGAGACCAACAGGATATGTCCTTGTAATGCTTGTGCATCCGCCCCTTGGTTGGAGTTGAAGTTGGTGGCCCACTGCGGGGAGCTGCAGTTCATTGAGGTCCAGGGCAACCGAAAACCTTTTGGACAGGAGGTAATCGAGGCGCACCGTTTGCTCAAGAACTCCATTGAAAGTGAAAATTATGCTTTGATCAGCAAGCAGCTTGCCAATGCCATTGAACTGCCGATCTACTACTACAGCAAGGTATACAGGTTCAAGGAAGGACAGGAGGTCTATGATGGAAGGGAAGTGGCCTATATTTATTCGCTGATCGATCAGACCAAACTGAACCTCCATACCTTTTCACAGGGAAGGAAGGTGAGTTTTGGCCACGGTCCGCCCATGACCTTCGAGAAGGAGTTCCCCATTTCCGCGGCCAGTTTAATGGAGTATATCACCAATTATACCTATCGCCATTATTGGGTAAAGGGAGTGGACCGTTTCGAATACAATGGGAACGAGGTCACCAGACTTGGTACAGAACATGTGTGTGTGGTCAACGGAAAGCACCTGAACTTTGTCACCGTTACCAAAGAGGTGAAGCCCGGGCAATTGGTTTATGGCGAGGTGACCAGCAGTCCGCCTCCGGTCGATGAGCTTTACCAATTCTATATTCTGACCCCGGTTTCTGAAACCTCCTGCGTGCTGAAAGTGGAGATTTACTGGAAGGCCAGGTCATGGTTCAAAAAGGCCCTGGTGGCATTGGTGGTCAAGCGCGTATTCAAGAAAAACACCGAAAATGCCTTGCACCGCCTTGCCCAATTTGTGTTGGAAAAAAGTGGCGAACCTGAAGCTTTGGGGCCTGCGGTCTGAATGGGTGCCCAAATTGCCGGGGCATCGTCCCAGAACGTTGAAAGTTTCGCACCTGGTCGGGTCGGCAATGGTCTTTAGCACTTTTGTGATTTCATCCCGCATGGACTTCCTGCTTCAGGTATCCTGAAAGCTCGGAAATACAGTTGTCCCAACCTCCGTTAAAACTGCTGAACATCTTTATGGCCGTATCCCCGGGATAGTTGGATATGCCGGAATGTTCCAAATACAGTTTGGTGCCTCCTTCGGTTTCTTCCAACTTCCACGATACCGTGGTCTCCACATGGGTGTCCTGCACCATCCAGGTATATACGAGGGTGTAGGGACGCGCGTTTTTTACCACCCCTGTGATTTCCGTACAGTTTTCGCCTTCACTGTTGAAGGTGTAGGGATAACCTGCCTCCGCCTTAAAATCGGCCTTGATGAACCAGGTTGAGATTTCCTCTGCCTTGGAAATGGCATTCCATACCTTGTCGATGGGATGGAAAAAAACGTGTTCTTTCGAAATGACATCTTTCATTGTAGAAAAAATTTTAAGGTTAATATGCAACTATATGGATGCAAATATACGCGCAAAAAATTAATATGCAACTTTTAGGTTGCATTATTTTTTTAAAATGCACTGTCGTACACCTTGTTTTCCACAATGGAGGTGAGGATCAATGAAGTGGTCAGTTCCCCATAATCGCCCAGTCTCCCGTTGAGGTCTTCCAGGTGTTTGGGATTCTTTACATAACCCTTCATCAGCATGCAATCATGTCCCGTCAACTTGTGGCATTCACATATCTCCGGCACGGTTTTTATAAATTCCTCGAAATGCTGTACCCGCCCAAACCGGATCTTGATCGAGATATAGACACCCAAGAGATATCCCAGGGCCTCCATATCCAATGTGGCGCGATACCCTTTGATGATACCGAGATCCTCCATTTTTTGGATTCGTTCCGCAATAGAAGGGGACGATAGCCCCACTTTTTTTGAAATTTCGGTCAAGGGCATTCTCGCATTGTTCTGCAATGCTTCTAAAATGAGCCAGTTTAATTTGTCGATGTTCATAATTTAGGAAAAAATTATACATTGCCTTCAATATTAAGGTAAATAATTAAATATAACAATTATATTAATTTTTTATATGGCCGCTGTGGATTAACTTTGGTACCATCTAAAACCAACGACCCGATTTCAAAATTTTAAAAAACGGCAGCTACGAACACAATTTATAGGTTTCCATGAGGACAAAAGATGTAAAAGAATCGGAATTTGAGGATTACTACGGGCGGTACCTTCGCAAGGTATGCGTCGATACCCCCCTTCGGGAGGGATTTTCTGTAGGAAGGGACAGCGTTCTGGCGTTCTTCAAGGCCATTCCCGAGGAACAGTGGAACCACAAGTACGATAAGGACAAATGGAGCATCAAGGAAGTATTGCAGCATATCATCGATACCGAACGTATTTTTGCCTACCGAACGTTCCGTATAGGGCGCAGGGACCTGACCCCTTTGGCCCCTTTTGACCAGAACGGTTATATGGAACCATCCGATGCCGCCGGGAAAACCCCTTCCGAACTGTTGAAGGAGTATATAGCGGTAAGGGAAAGTACCCTCGCCCTCATAAACAGTTTGAGCGACGACGACCTCTGTGCCATTGGCACTTCTAGTGACAAACCCATGTCGGCCCGGGCGGCGGCCTTTACCATTCTAGGCCATGAAATATGGCATGTGGACCTTATCAATGAACTTTATCTGTAGTTTTTATGTTAGAAATTAGACCTTGTTGCGAACATTGTGGCAAAGATTTGCCCAACATCTCCACTGAGGCCATGATCTGCAGCTTCGAATGCACCTATTGTGCGGATTGTGCCATCGACCTATTTGAAAATGTGTGCCCTGGTTGTGGAGGGAATTTTGAGAAACGGCCCATTAGACCATCGGGTTCGGCCCAAAAGCATCCCCCTTCCAACCAACGAAAGGTGGCGCCCAAAAATATGAAGGAAGCAGGCCGGCTGATCGCAAAGTACGGATCTTTAAAACCGGAACAACGATGAGCGCACTGTTTGAAACCTATAAGCCCCGAATCATAGACTTTAGGGAATTGGTGATGGTCGATGATTGGCGGGTAAAGGTATACACCATCACAAAGGAGAAAAGATTTTCGTCCTATGGTACCTTGGAGTGCATTAAAACGGAGCTGCCCAGGATGCTCCAGGTAGCACAATACTCGAATTTGCCTACCTATAAAATTGCCTTTCTGATGGTCCATGAGGCCAGGGAAGGGGTTTTGATCCTGTTGACCTGGTGGACCGGAGGAGAAATGGTGGAGTCTAAAATATTCTTCTCCGATTACGCTACGCCCGATAAGATTGAACCTTCTCCCTTTAAAAACAAGGCCTTGGTCTGTATTTGGGAGTTGGAGGTTTTTGCCCATGAACGAAAGGCCTGGATCGAACATGTTCTGTCAAAGGCACAGAATCCGGATATCAATGCATACCTCAATTCCCACTTAAAACAGGAAAAATGATGAGTGTACGGCATATTCGCTTTGCGGAAAGAAATGATGTCCCGCAGATCGTTGAACTTTGTTCGTTGCACGCGGCCTTCGAAAAAGCGGCCTACGACAGCGAAGGAAAGGCAAAGGGATTGGAGAGAGATTTGTTTTCCAACGATCCAAAACTGTACTGTTTGGTGGTGGAAAGTGATGGCCAGCTGATCGGCTATGCCACTTACATGAAACAATACGCCACCTGGGAGGCCGAAGAATACCTTTACATGGATTGCCTGTACCTGAAACCCCAGGCACGGGGAATGGGTATCGGCAGGGAGCTGGTGCATCGAATCCAAGAGGAAGGGAGAAAAATGGGCTGTGGGGAAGTACAGTGGCAGACCCCTAATTTCAATACAAGGGCCATTAAGTTCTATAAAAGGCTAGGGGCCGTTGCAAAGCCCAAGGAACGCTTTTTCCTTAAAGAACGTAAGGGGGGGATTGGATAAGATGAAAAATCGGGCCCCGGGGCCCGATTTCTACCATGTTGTACGTGGGGCGATTATTCTTCCTTCTCTGCTGCAGGTGGATTTTTTCGGGATTCCAAGGCTTGCTTGCTCAAGCTTGCCAGATTAAAATTGGGATCGATCTTCAAAGCTTCATCGATCAGTGCCAGGGCCGCATCAATATCGTTTTTGTCCTGATTGTACTGGTTTAGCCCCTTTAAATGTAGGAAAGCGGCCTTTAGCGGTACTTCGTAGGGCTGTTGCCGCTCGTAAAAGGCATATTTCATATCTTCCTTGGCATTCGCGATACCGTACTCAATGTTTACGGTCGCCCCGGTATTGTCGCCGGTCTGAATCTTGAGGTCTGCAAGTTCATAGGCCAAATAGGCATTCGGCGTCCTTTTGTTCAAAATCTCAAATTGTTCCACGGAACGCTTGGGCTGGTTCAGTGCCTTTAGGGAAATCGCCTTCACCTGCACGGCCAAGTCCGAATCTGCCTCATTCTTTTCGATTCCTATGGTGTTCAAAGCCTGCAAATGTTGATTGTCATTGGCATAGATATATGCCAGGGTATCCCTTCGCTCTGTTGACGGGGCAATGACGTTCAAGTGGGTCATGGCATTGATTACCCCGTTTACATCGCCCTGAAGGCGCATGGCCTGGTAGTAGGCCTCATAGTGTTTTTGCAGTTCGCTCTTGGTCTGGGCACTGGCAAAAAGGCCCATCATCAATAGTAAAGTAATCGCTATCCTTTTCATCTGATTAATTTTGGTGCGCAAAACTATTAAAATTATTCATACCATGGTGTTAATGAAAACCATAAAACGCGAGTTCCCAATACGATAATGGTTCGAACCCCGCACTTCGTTGCTGATTTCCTACGCTTTCTGTACGGTCCAGGACAAAGTAAAGGGACGCCCATGGGCGTCCCTTTACTTTATGGTGGTTCGGTCGTGGTACCTAGGCAACCAGTATCCTGTCGTTGTTTTGGTACGATTTCAACAAGCCGGCATAAAACGCAAGGCTTCTATTGTCCTTATCCAGACAAGATCTTAGAAAATCGGCGAGATTTCGGAACCAAAGGTTTGCATGCAATATGGGTAAATCGGTATTTACCTTTTGGGGATCGTATGCCAGATCGTCCATCACAATATCCATTTCCACCCTCTTTCTGTGATAGTCAATGGAGACATCGGCTGCATTGTAGTACTTTTTTAATAGTGCAACGTGCAAGTTTTCAAACTTTATGGGAACCTTTTGCTTGGGACAACTTTGGGCTATCAGACTTTCGATTTCCCGTAAAATCCGCCCTTTTAAACTTGAATTTTCCATGGCAAAATGTTTATAAATTATAGATTAAAGTTACAGTTTAGTCGATGAAATGCACCTTATGTTAACAGAAATCGACGGACTTTGTTGTGAAAGTGTCCTTTTCTGTGGTGTACTAAGAGACAATTGAAGTCTTGAAACGGAAGTTTTTAACATTTACCAGTGCAAACGGACGTACTTTCTTGCTTTCTGTGTGGTTATTTGACTTATATTCAGGAGGTTGCACTCCTCTTTTGAGGGCTTCAGAGGTGTAATATTCCTTTTTTGTGGGGTGAAATGGATAAACGCCATTGAAAATTTCGTTCCACCAGCCTCCATTGACGATATGCTCCAAAATACGGATACAATCCTCTTGATGGACCAGATTGATGAAGTCATTGCCATTGGTCAGTCCCTTTCTGCCGGACAAATTGTTCACGGGATGTCTGTCCGGGCCCAGCAATCCCCCGAAGCGCACTATCGTGGTCTGCCACTGGGAGGCGTTCCTAAAGATCGCTTCCGCCTCGCAAAGTTGTCTGCCCGATTCGGTGGCGGGCCGGGGAGGGGTGGTTTCCGTTACCTCCCCAACGGCATCCCCATATACGGAAGTACTGCTCACAAAAATAATTTTCTCCACCGTGGAGGCTCTGACCGAGCGGAACAGCAATTGCATGGTCCGTTCGTAGTTTTTGGCCCCCTTGCCCTTTAGTCTCGGGGGGATGTTGACGACCAGGATATCCAATCCCTCGAGAAAAGTGGAAATGGGCCCTTCTATCCCCTTCTGGGAAAGGGTAATCACAAAGCCGTTTATTCCCAATTTTTTTAACGCCCTACATTTTTCTTGGGAAGTAGTACTGCCCCTTACCTGAAAGCCTTGCCCCACGAATGATTTCGCCAACGGAAGCCCCAGCCAGCCACAGCCCATTATTCCAATGGTATCACTCAAATCGAACGGTTTTGGTGATCAATATGGCATCATTCAGCACAAAGGGCATGGGAATGCTGTTCTCGGGCCTTTCCGGAACGGTAAACTGTTGGTTTTCGAGAAGATCATTGGACGCTTCATAAATAGTGAGCTCCAAGATCGAATCCTGTGGAAGGCGTAGTTGCATCTCGGTGTACGCATTGTCACTGACGTAGTGCGTGATCAATTTTCCGCCTTTGCGATTTTCAAGGTAATAATCGGAAAGGGGCACGTTGTTTATGGTTGCGGCCTTGATCGGGACGTCGTTGGTAAAGATTTCCAACCGGTTGATATTTCGTTGGGGCGTGATACAGATGTCGAGCATGCGTTCCCCGTCCACAACCGTATCTCGGACCGTTTCAATTTTTGGGGGATCGATGTCTTTGGTCGGCGCTTCGGAAACAAAGGAAAAGCCGGAGCTGTACTTACTGCTGATGGTGCGTTCCGAAAGTTGTTCGGGCACTTTTTTGTCCTTTCCCAAAAATTGGGCGTTCCAGTCGATCAGAACATGATCGTAGGTGGCCCATTTAGCCGTGTTTCCATCAGTATCCATCACATACAAAAGACTGCTCGGTTTGGCCCTATCCTTGGAAAAGCCCGAATTGAAATGGGCTGCGAGCATACATCCCAAAAAACAGAACACACCCCAATAGGCCCATATCTTTTTTTTGTGGTAGCGGCCAAAGATCGGGAGCAATAGGAAGAAGGTCAAAGTAGTGAGCAAGGTGGAGGTTACCATCATCTTGAGCCCAAGGCCAACGGGGAAAGTCTTTATGAAAGGCGCATAGATCCAGATGGCGGGGAGGGCCAAAAAGAACAATAGGTAAGCACTGGGTCTTTTTTGGTTGATCGATACCAGGAAAGCGGCCAAAAATGCGAAAACGGGAACAATGAAAAAGCTTGCTCCCGGCAAGTAGGCCGCTGCCGCGGCACAAATGCCCAACCAAAGCACCAAAGGTGCCACCAAGAGGTTTGGCGTATCAATGGCCCTGAACTTGGAATAGGCCCAAAAGCACACCGCGATCGACAGCAGTACGAAGGCAGCGATGTAGGTATACCCATTGTACGTAAAACCATGGAGCATATCCCGATAGCCCGGATACATCCATCTGAGCACGGTAAAACAGTAGTACCCCACCAGAATGTTGATGCCCATTGAAAGCAACATCGGCAAAAAACCTTTGGCTATTTGAACAGGTTCCAGCACCTTTTTTCGAAGACCATGGGCAAGGAGAAGTACAAATGCCAAGATGGCAATTCCGCACATGGACCAGATCCAGTCGAACGGATAGGAGACCAGACGGAAAAAGGGGACATTGAAATACACCCGGTCGTCCAGGCTTTTGAGATTTTCCAAATCGGCCTCACCAAAATGGTCCAGCAGGGGCATCAGGTAGCTCCCTTGATGTGCCAGGGTCTTTTTATCCAGTCGTTCATACGTATCTTGTGCGGTATGGTAGTCGTAATGGTCACCGATAAAGGCAAAGTTCAGGCCTTCAATATCACCGTCCTCCCGAAAAATGGTAAGATCGGTGTCATTCGGCAACATTTTGTAAATACTGTATACCAGGGAATTGGCCATAGGGTATTCCGGGTTGGCCGCGGTGAACTCTTCGATCAATTTGGCGTTGCCCCGGTTCGTTTCGATCAACATATAACTGGGGCCGCCACTTCCACGGGCCTCAAAATTCAGGACCAACCCCACTTCCTTGGCCCAGGGATGCTCGTTCACAAAAAGATCGGCACCGTTCAGCCCCAGTTCCTCCGCATCGGAGATAAGAACGATGATGTCGTTCGTTGGCTGCGCATTTGCCGACAGAAAAGCCCGCAAACCCTCCAAAACAGTGGCGACCCCACTTCCCGCGTCACTGGCCCCCAGCGAAGAGTGGGGGCTGCTATCGTAATGTGATAGGAGCAAAAGCGCCTTCCCTGGCCGGGAACCCTTGATTCGCGCCAAGATATTGGTTGCTCGGCTCAGATTGCCCCAATCGCCAGCGGTAAACCCTTGCTGCAATGTGGTTTCCAATCCCATCTTCCGAAGCTCGGAGACAATATATTGCCGTACTTCGGCATGGGCGGGAAAGCCAACACCATGGGGTTTTTGCGACAGTTCCTTTACATGTTCCAAGGCCGCATCGGTGGAAAATGCGTGCTCGGCAATTTCCTTGCTTCCCCCATAATCGGGCATACTTGCCTGAAATACCCAATAAATGGCCAATAGGATCAGAAAAAATGAGGGGACCGCGGGAAATCGTTTCATGGGTTCGTCTTATGCCCTAAAAATATGAAATTCTGAGAGGGCATCGTATTACAACGACTTTTTTTACAGGATTCGCAAAAATTCCCTATCTTTATTAATCAACCTAAAATCAAACGCTATGGGAATAAAGAGTTTTCAAGGAGTCAGGAAGGCGGTTAAGAAAGAGTTCAATGCCCCCATATTGGTCACTGATTATATGACAAAAAAGCTGGTGACCTTCACCCCGGAGCAATCCATATTGGAGGTGATGGAACTGTTCACCAAGTACAACATATCCGGAGGACCCGTATTGGACGGAAACGGATTTCTCGTAGGCATTATCTCCGAGGCCGATTGCATGAAACAGATTTCCGAAAGTCGATATTTCAACCAGCCCATACTGGATAAAAGTGTGGAGAAGTTCATGACCAAAAATGTGGAGACCATCCAGCATGATATCAGTATTTTTGATGCCGCAGGGGTTTTCCACAAAGGCAATAGAAGGCGCTTGCCCGTTATGAAAGACGGATTGCTCATAGGGCAGATCAGTAGAAAGGATATTGTGGTGGCCGCGCTAAAGCTTAGTGGGCAGAACTGGAAATAAATTCGGGACCGTAAAGAAACAAGCTGAATGCTTCCCATTGGGAAGCATTTTTTGTACGTAGGGGCGGGCCTTCCCCTCCGCGCTGTGGACCTATTCCCGCTTTACGATCATGTAGTAATCGTTGTCCAGGGGCAGATAGCCCAAATCGTAGACAAAGTAATAGGTAGTGCCCTTTTTGGTGGTGTACAGGTTGGTAATAAAATCGAAATCAAAATTCTTGTCCAGCAAGCGGGTCCTGGTTGTCCGTGTCTTACAATCTTTTAATGGAAAACTGTCCAATATCCTATAATTTTTACGGAGCCGGTTGTTGATATTGCGGATCAAGTTTTTGCTGTCCTTGTTCACTTTGTTGTGATAGGCATTGCGGCAATAGTCCGAGCAGAACTTTTTGTCTACCCGGCCCAAGATTTCGGTCCCGCATTCCAAACATTCCCTTTTCAAAACCTAGCGCGCCTATAATTGAACTTTACTTCTTCTTCCCGGCCTTCATCCCGTTGTATCCGACCATAGATGTTGATTTCCACATCACTGATTTTCTCAAGGGCAAACCCACCACAATATACGAAATATCCGTTTGTACACGGATAGGGACATAAATACCCGGTGCCCCAAAATCAGGCTATGACAATATCGTATTTCCCCAACAGCCCAAAAACACCTTCCTTGGAAAACAGTGCTTTTTTCAACCGGTTCCGTTCCGGGTCGATGGTATAGTTGATGGCCGTTCTAAAATCGGCCTTTTCGAGATCGGTATGGGAAAAAATGGCGCGTTCCAGATTGCATTTGTGGAACAGGGCGGCCTTGAGTTGGGCTTCACTGAAATCGACCTCTACCAACCTGCACCTCTCGAATTTTTGGTTTTTCATTGCAAGCCCATAGAAAGAGGAAAGGTCGAGGGTACAGTCCAAAAAATGAAAATCCATGAGAAATGTATTGCATTCCTCAAATTTGAGGCCCATCATTTTGCAATGGGAAAAAACGACCTCCTTAAAAATGGAATGGGCCAAATTGGCGTTGCTCAGGTTGCAGTCGATAAACTCGCATTCCATGAAATTTTGATTGTCGAGGTACCCGTTTGAAAAATCGCAACCTTCAAAGGTGCAGCTTTCATAGTCTGCCTTGGGCAGGCGTACCTGGGTGTGGTCCTTACCAACAAAGGTTTGATCTACTATGAATTCTTTGCTCATTGTTCTTTAATTGGGATCATGGCGGGCGACCTAAGTTCCGCATGCTTTTTGTATTGGGCCTTCATAGGTTTTTTTTGGGCGTTGTGTTCTTTTTAATGGACCTCTCAGCGCCCCATCTGCACAATACCGCATTGTTTTTGGCCATATCCAAGGTTTCCGCAGTTTGGATAGGGGCCGACCGATCCGGTAAATATAATTATTTATGTCCAGGATGGAATACGCAAAACTTCCAGTAGATCGCATTGGGGCACCGGAATGGAATTCAAGACAGCGGAAAAAGCAACAATGCCGTTCAACGTCGTTGGCTGGTACCGTTCCCGGATGTAATAGGGTACCAGCTGTTTGCCCTATTTGTTCCTTGAAGTACAGCTTTTTTTAAAAAAGCAGAAAAAAATAGGGTGTTTTAAAAGTTGTCTGTTGTTATAAAAAGTGAATGTTGAATTAAAACCATAATTATGAAGCGCCTCAAATATTGGAGATTTCTGATGTTACTTTTCCTGGCCATTGGTCTGTTCCAATCCTGTGAAAAGGATATGGATGATATTGTTGCCCCAACCTCAATTACCGACACAACGGGGACCGACACCAAGGATGAAGAACCGGATCCAGGGCCAAATCCGGATGTCGGAAGTGGCGAACAGGGAGGGGACTCGGACAATGACCCCCCTGCTGAAGGTGATCCGGGCAGCATAACGCTGTATTCCGTGGAAGGTGGCAACCTTATAAAACAAAAGGACTTTAAGGTCTCGGGAAAGGAGCTGGAGTTGCAAAAGGATACAAACAAACATCAGGAAATCTGGGAACTGACCAAGAAGATCATTCCTCCGAACTACCTATCAAAGATGAGCGAGTTTATGATTTTTGCGGGTGAGGGAGATGGTACGGCGGGCTATGTTTTTAACACCGCCACGGATCTATCGAAGTGGCAAATGGGCATTGCCATCGATTTTGCATATGAGGGAGGCTTCAATGCCGGGGGGGAGCTCGCCTACACCATCATTCACGAGTTTGGGCATATTTTGACCTTGGACAATACACAGGTGGACGCCTCGGTATCCGAGGACAAGTGTGAAAACTATTTTGTTGGGGAAGGTTGTGCAAGAACCAGCTCCTATATCAATAAAACCTATAAAAAAGGCTGGGCGGATATCTGGGACGCATTCTTAAAAGTGCGGGACGCGGAGAGCGAAAGTGCTTCAGAGGAGTTTTACAACAAATACAGGGACCGTTTTGTAACAGGATATGCCTCCACCAATCCGGGAGAGGACATTGCCGAGGTATTCGCCACATTTGTCACAAGGAACGGAGGGGTAAACGGCAGCACCATTGCCGAGCAGAAAATACAGATTATGTACGATCATCCGGAACTGATAGAATTGCGGAATTTCATCAGGGGCAATACCGCAACCGCCAAAGGAAGAAGTTATTTGCCGGTAGCCGGCTCGTGGAAGAAGGCGGCCACGTTTGGAAACCCCAAAAAATCGCACTGCTCCCGACCTGCAAAGTAAATTCCGGAATACGGGTGCTTTGGGTCCGATCCCAAGGCGTCCATTGAAAAAAAACAACAATGAAAAAGGTGGTAATGATTCTGATCTTGGCCCTCTTCTCTTGCAAACCGGGGAAGAACAAGGGAGCGGGCACGGACAAAAAGAATGTTCTTTTGTACTATGCCAAAGGACCTTGTTTGGGAAGGTGTCCCGTATACCACTTGTGGGTTTTTACCGATGGGACCATCCTGTACAAAGGCGTGGACAAGGGAGATCAAAAAAAGGAAATTAAAAGTAGGCTGTCATCCAATGCGATTGCAGATCTGGTAATGCTCTTGGATAGCGATTTGGTCCGACCCATGCGCCTTAACAGAATACGGGACATACCGGTGACCACCTTGAAATTTGATGGCAAAGAATATGAATACCACGCCTCCCAGGTTAAGGGGCAGTTAAAAAAAGTCAATTTAAAAATTGAGGGATGGGTAACACAATTAAGCTTGGACCTGCCCATAAACTCGGAACGGGAAAAATGATGAAAAACCTATCAAGGGCAGTATTGGTTTTATATGCGATAGCGGGAATCGTTTCTTTTACCTCATGCAACAAGGATGATATAGGGCCAAATGGAGATCAAAGAACTTTTGGAATTTTCAGCGTCTTGGCGGGAGATACGGTTATTGCCATGAACGGCACCATAAACGGCAAAACCCCCTCGGATTTTGATAAACTGGTAAAAGCCTTCCCCAAGGCAAAAAAGATAAATATGATCCTGTGTCCGGGCTCTGAAGACGATGAAGCGAATCTCCTCGTATCTAAAAAAATGCACGACCAAGGCTTTGCCTTTCATCTTTTTTCGACATCGGTAGTAGCATCGGGCGCGGTTGATATGTACGTCGCAGGAATCAAGAGGACCCGGGAGTTGGGAAGTAAAATAGGGGTACACGCATGGGGAGCGGGCTCGGGAGAACCTGCAGCCACTTCGTATCCCAGAGGACATAAGGAGCACCTAAAATACATTGACTACTATGTATCTGTTGGTTTTACACAAAAGCAGGCAGAGGATTTTTATTATTTCACCATCAATGCCGCCTCGGCCGATGATATCCATTATATGACGGAAATGGAAATAGAAACCTATGGGCTCACGAAGGGGTAGTGGAAAAGGGAATGCCCGAAACGGCAATTTAAAGAATGGTCAACTATAAAATAAGAGCATTATGAACAGGAAAGGATTCATTAAAAAAGTGGGAATGGGCGCAATGATCGCTCCAATTCTGCCAACGGCATTGGTTTCGTGCGATAAGAACGATGACAACGACCCAACCACCAACCAGGGAAATTGTACCGTTTCGGCCGCCGAAACGGATGGGCCATTTCCCATAAAGACCCCAGCAGATCGGGTTAGGGAAAACATCGTTGGGAACCGCAAGGGGGTCGCGTTGATGATCAACTTGACCATTCAGAATACCAACAAGGAATGTGCGGCCCTGGCAGATGCCCTTGTAGATATTTGGCAATGTGATGCCGCAGGAAATTATTCCGAATACAACAACCAGTTGGACGGGAATTTTACCAATGAACATTTTCTGAGAGGAAGACAAACCACCAATGCCAACGGCAAGGTATCCTTTGTCAGTGTGTATCCCGGTTGGTACCCAGGACGGGCCCCCCACCTTCACTTGGAAATACGGAATGGCTCGGGCAAATCGCTATTGATCACGCAAATCGCCTTTCCGGAGGCTATTTCGAAAGTGGTTTACGCAACCCAGGGCTATAAGGGTAATTTCGATACCCCAAACACCAGCGATGGAATATTCTCCGATAGTTTGACACATAACCTGGCCGACTCCCTAACCGGGAATACTACGGATGGCTATACCCTGACCAAAATCATTAAAGTAGCGGGGTAAGCATAGAATGGACATCCCGGAACGGACGGGCCACTATTTTTTGTCCAGGGCCAAAATGGTATGCAATAGTACATTGGCCCCGTTCGCCATGTCCCCGGCCGAGGTAAATTCTTTTGGGGAGTGGCTGATTCCCCCTTTGCTGGGTACAAAAATCATTCCTGTGGGCGCAATTCGGGCCATATCCTGTGCATCGTGGCCCGCACCACTCGGCATTTTGATGGTGGAGAGGCCCAGTTTTTTGGAGGAACGTTCAATTTCCCTTTGAATGGATTTGTCGGTCAGTGCGGGATCGGAGGTCGTATCCAAGGGGTGGAATTCAATTTTTACATGGGTCGCTGCAGCGATTTCCGCCCCTTTGCGCTTTATGGCTTGAAATACACTTTCTATGACCTCGGAAGAAAGGTCGCGAATTTCCAAACTGGTGACGACCTTTCCCGGAATCACGTTGGGCGCTCCGGGATCGGCCTTGATTCGACCCACGGTACCTACCTGTTTTCCATCAAAGCTGTTAGTGATCTCGTTGACGGCCACAATGAATTTGGCCGCGGCCAAGAGGGCATCCTGTCTGGCGTTCATGGGCGTGGTGCCGGCATGGTTGGCAAAGCCGGTAAATTCCACGTCCCACCATTTGAGTCCCACTATGCCTTCCACGACCCCGATGTCCAATCCTTTTTGCTCCAAAATACCCCCTTGTTCAATATGCAGTTCCAGGAAAGCGGCCATGTCCCCTTTTTTTCGTTCCACCTCGGCAATGCGGGTGGTGTCGCCACCAAGTCGCATGATGCCCTCGCCCATCGAATAGCCCGTATTATTGACCACTCCCAATGCCTTTTTGGTCAGATGTCCACTCATGGCGCGGCTGCCCATGACCCCACCTTCCTCATTGGAAAAGATGATCACTTCCAAAGGATGTCGGGTCTTGATCATATTTTCGTTCAGTACTTCAATGACTTCCAGTGCCGCCATTGCCCCTACACAACCGTCATAGTTGCCGCCGTGCGGTACCCTGTCGATATGGGAACCGAAAGAAACAGGTTTTTTGGAATCATCGGAACCTTGGCGGGTACCAATGATATTTCCTGCAAAATCGGTGTACACGGCCATCCCCAGGTTGGCCATGGTGTTCACCACCCAGTTCCGCGATTCCATATCGGCATCGCTGAAGGCCACCCGCTCGGTTTCCCCATTGTCCTGTAGGCCGAATTTGGCCAATTCAAAAATGCGTTTTTCCAAACGGTCCTGGTTGATGGTGGGCCGGGATCTTTGTGCAAGCGCCATCGCACATCCAAGAAAAAAAAGAAAGATTGGAAGAGGTAAAGGCATAGGAGGAAAATTTAGCCTGAAAGTATGAAATTAATTTTTGGTATGTACCGTTTCCATGTGGTACAAAGGGATGTTTTTTCGTCTGTGCCGGGCTACATACCGTGAAAAAGAAAAAAAACGGTTGTACCGAAAGAACATGTGCGGGACTCTTAAATTCCAGACTCCCCTTTTGACAGGGCCCTTCCATAATTTCTTTATGAATGCACGAAACGGTTTCGATCGTACCGTTTTAGGAAAGGAGAAGTACGGGATATCTTCCGAATCTTAATGGGGTCTGAAGGAGCGTTCCAGCTACTTGGCCAGCGATTACAATGGATACACCAATACCGCCTTGCCATTTTCGCAGGCTACATCACTCGGGCTTTGGACCAGGGCACAGTCCGAAAAGATCCCCCATTTGGCATTGAACTGATTTTCATCGTTTCTGTACTGTTCCAACTTGGCAAAAAATTGTACGGTGTCTATGGAGACCGCATAGGCAATATAACCTTTAGGGCCACCACAGGCCTTACTGCCGATTGGGGCGAACCTCCAGTCATCGGAATCCTCACAGCTTACACTTTCGGAAATGTCCACCAGATTTTCGAGTGTTTCGTTCAAGAGCAACCTTTCCTGCTCTATGGTCAAACCTCCGTTGTCGTTGTTACAGGAGCTTGTTCCAAATACAAATAACAAGCCCAAAATAAGTGATGGCCTCATGTTTTTTTTTTAATAGACGCAGAAAACCGCGTTTGGTTGCGACCGATCTTGGAATATCTGCCGCAAAGCATTTTTTTGTACAGGGTTTTCAATCGTTCCTGGCCCGCCTGTCGATTACGCTGATAGGCTTTCTTCCCAATTTTGACATCCGCAGTTTTTGGATCTCCTCCGAAGGGCGGAATTCGATGGCGGGGGTGACCCGTAGCTTGGATCGAAAGTGGTCTTTGATATCCCGCAATAGGTCGTCGCTTGGGGAATTTGTTGCAATTTTAATAAGAATCTCGTCCGTACCGATGCTGTTATGGTCGATTTCGATAACAAAGCTGGTGACTTCGGCAAAATCGTTCAGGGCGTTGTGCATGGCGGGGGGATAAAGTGTGGTACCCTTGTATTTCACCATTTGTTTTTTACGGCCGACCACCGATCCCAGGCGCAATGTATTCCGACCACAGTCGCAGGCCCGATCATGGGCCACTACAATGTCCCCTGTTTTGAACCGCAATAGGGGCATGGCCTCCACGCCCAGGGTAGTGATCGTGAGTTCCCCCTCCGAACCTGGGCGCACTGGATTTTCGCTTTCATCCAAAAGCTCCACGATGATCAACTCGGGATGGTGGTGCCCCCCCTGTTGTTGTTCACATTCGGTAAAGGCCGTGCTCATTTCGGTGGAGGCATAGGTAGAATAGAGTTCAATGTCCCAGGCCGATTTGATCTTGCTTCCCAAAACATTCAGTGAGAAGTCCTGGTCGCGTAGGGCCTCTCCGATACATATGGCACCTTTGACGCCCGAACGGGCCAGATCGATTCCATGCTGGTCGGCATATTCGATCAAGATCAATAGAAAGGAAGGGACCACGATCAAATAACTGGGCTTGAATTTAAGAATGGTATCCCACTGCAGTTCCGGGATCCCCGCGCCAACCCGGACAATACCTGCGCCCAACTCCCTGGCCCCCAAAAAGTACGCAAGTCCGGCCATGAACCTGCGGTCCATCGTAGTGGTCAACTGCAATATGTCCTCATCCCCAACACCGGCACAGCTAAAGGAGATGGCTTCGTTGTAGGCCAGACGGTCGAGATCGTTATCGGTAAGGGCAATGGTCACAGGCTCGCCCAATGTACCTGAAGTGGTCACGAAATCCACGATCTTGGTACGGGGAACACATAAAAAATCATCATTGAACTGTTGCAATTGCTCTTTGGAAGTGGTCGGAACGTGCACCAAATCTTCCAAAGTGTTGATGGAGGACAGGTCCAGTCCATGTTCTTGGAACAATCGTTGGTAATAGGGCGAACTACTTTGCAGGTACTCCAAAAGCTCTTTCAGTTTTTGTTCTTGGTACATTTTGATTTCGGAGGCACTGGCCTGTTCTATTTCGGGTATCATAAAGTGGATCGTCGCTGCAACTTTTTAATGTATTTTTCTACTTTTTTTCTACTGGGCAAGGTGGTTATTTCCTTGGTCTCCGCTTTCCTAAAGGCGGCGAGGGCCAATCGGTCGTACCCTTTTTTAAAGTAGTACGTTCCGATCAAATAGTGCACCTCCCAAAATTCCGGGTTGCTCTCCTCAAATTCTTTGATCGCCCCTGCCTTTACACGTTCTCCGGATGCAATGGCCGCCGAAACTTCCTTGGACAGTTTCCGATAGCGTTGATATTGCCCGAAGGCCTCAGTTTGTATAAAGGGGTCTTTTTGGATATTCCCGTACTTTCTGGAAACGGATACGGCCCTGGGATTGTTTTTCCCCGTTTCAAAGACCGTGTTTAGGTCATAGGCCACAAATTCTCCCAATTGGTAGGGGTTGCTCGACACCCAGACGAGGAGATCTTCCGGTTGGAAGACGATCCCATGATGCGCCAGCAATTGGTTCAAGGCTTTTTCGTTTCCATAACCGATGTCCTTTCCTCCCAGGCCCCTGGTATCCCTGAGCAGGTCAACCGCCAGCTTTGGGGTCATTTTTGGATTTTCGTCCAACAGTTCCTCCATCCGCTCATAGCGGTACTGGGAATGGCTTTCAAGAATATGCCTTTGATTGTCCCTGTCGTTGGCATAAGCCGCACTTTGGAAATGGTTGGAGCAGATCAATTGATTGGAACTCCCCACTTCGTACACCCCAAATTTTTTAGGGGATACCTCGATGATAACCGCTTTTTTGTCCTTGGCGCTTCCAACAAAAATCGACTCTGAAACAAATACCTTTCGCTTTTTGGCAATGGCAATGGCCTCCTCAATGTTGGAGGCGTATTGCAGAATTTCCCGGGTCACGATCGAAATAGGGGTCTTCGCCACCAAGGGGATGGATGATTTCCCCGCGTTGATGGTCAGGGTCAGCCCCTGGTCGTTCATGCCCGAGAGTACCCCGATAAAACCGCCCCAGGTAACCGACATGAACTTATGCCCCTTATCCGGTGCCACAAAGGCGATGATCTTATTTTTGGCAAATTCGTCCCCCGCATAGAAATCGAAGTTACGGCCAATGAGCAGCTTGCCATCCGCTGTATGATCGCCCCAAGCCGCAAAGGAGGAACAGCCCACCAAAGCAAGATCCTGCAGGGCATGCCCAATGTCATGCGCTCCATGGAAGTAGAGCACCCTGGGGTAGGGCTCGGCGACATGGTCATAGTCCTTGGAGGCATATTGGGAGATGCCGTAGATTTCGGCCTTGTACTGGGAATCGACATTCAGGTACATCTTTCTGTTGTACCAGGCCAGAAATTTCTTGAGCAGTTTCTGTTTCCCTTCCGAGGGTACCAGCTCGTTGATCTTGTTTATAAAAACGGTTTCCTGCCAATTGAACAGTTCTTGGGTAAGGCTTCCGGTCTTTAGGCCAATTTCCAAAGGGTCCCCGTTCACATAGAGCTCCCAAAGCCCTTGCTTGTTCTTGGTGAGAAAATTGTTGCCCAGGACAAAGGAGGAATCGGACAGTTGCACACGTTCTGGAATCTCAGCATTGTACGTGCTGATATCGGGAAGATCGCGCAAGGATCGCGCCACGCCACAGGAGGCAAGGATCAGGATCAGGCCCAGGCCCAGGAAGATGTTTTTTATGAATCTGGTTTTTGGCATGGATTCAATGGGTGATTTTTGATAAATGTTCAATGCTTATTACGAATTCCGAATCCTCTGCAAATTCCGCTCGGTTCGTTTGATGGCCCATGTCTCCTTACGGTCCAACCATTTTTGTCCCCAGTGTTTTCGGGTAAAATTGTCTATATGGCGCATTATGAACACGTTGTACATCATGGTCGCAAATCGCTTGGGATTCCGTGGCAATGCCCTTAGGGTCATTGAAAACCCACCGTTGAGATACCGTATGGAATGCCAATAGCCACTGGGCATGTACAGGGCATCTCCATGCTTCATTTCGGCCCGGATGCCCTGAGCGTATTGCAGGGCGGGATATTTATTGAAATCAGGATTGTCCATGTCAATAGCGTCAATGTTATGGATACTAAAGGGCACCTTGTACAGATATTTCGTCTGGGCCGGAGAGAAAAGGTTCACCACTTTGTCCCCATCAAAATGAAAGTGCATGCAGTCGGGCAAGTCAATATCGTAATGCATAAAGACCTTGCTCTTGCCCCCGCCGAAAAAAAGAGCGGGTAGTTTCTTAAAAAATTTGAGGCCTAGATCGGGGTATTGAAAGTCTTCCAAAAGCCCGGGCATTTCTTTAAGGATATTGTAAAAGAAAATCCGAAGGTCTGTGGGTCGGGTCTTTAGGATCTCGATATAATCGTACAATCTCATTTCCTTGACCGGGGCATACACGCTCTGTTTGTCCCTGGCCGGTTCGTTGTTGTACAAGGGGACAATTTGGTCTCCAGCGCGCTGCTGTACATAGTCCAGCTTCCATTTTTCATAGGCAGGCCATTCTTTGGTCAATCCTGTGATCAAAACCGGAAGTTGTGGCTTATAGAAGTTTTCGACAAAGTCTTTTCTCGATATGTTTTCGACCCGTGTGACCGGGCTGGTCGCGAATTGTCCCATTATGCCGTTTTTATCTTTTTACCGTCCCCTGTGATCTTGTTGATCAGATATTCGCCTCCCAACAGCTCCGAACAGGTAAGCACACCGCTGATGGTCACTCCCAAAATACCGTGCATGTTTAGGTTCTGGCCGGTAAAAAGGAGGTTGGGAATCCGGGTCCGGGGAGATATGAAGGATTTCAAGGGGTTGGCGACATCCTTAACCGATCCGTACATCGATCCCCTGTGACAACCTATATAATCACGATATGAAAGAGGTGTCGAGGTATGGATGGACTGGATGCATTCTCGAATGTTGGGGAATTTTTTTTCGATTTCTTTTATAAAAACCTCGGTTTTGATGCTTTTGAATTCCTCGTAGGTCTCGCCCCTGTCATTTTTGTGTGCCACTGTATTGAAGGTCTCGGCCCAGGGTTCAACCTCCTCGAAACGCATATAGCTGATGGCCGTCAGTTGGTCGGTCCATTCATCTTGATCTTTGCGCACTCCCATGGAGACCATATAGGTTTCCGGCCAACTTTCCATGGTGTATTTATGGCCGTTCCATACCGCGTTGTAATCTTTGAAATGGTAATAATTTTTGTTGAGGTACTTAAAGGATCGCGGCTTCAGGACCATATGGATGCTAAAGGCCGAAATGGTATTCTCTATATCTCCTATGCGGTTGCAGTACGATTTTCTAAAGTGGGTCTCCCCGACCAGTTTTACAGTGGTTTTGGGCTCGATATTGGAAATAAAGACGTCGCCCCTTACCACATTCCCCTTCCCGGTACGAACCGAAACAACTTTTTTGTCCTCCACATCAAAACGTACCACCTCTTGGTGGTTATAGGCCTCGCCACCGTGTTCCTTTAATTTGCGGACAAGCATTTTAGTGATTTGGCTCCCCCCGTTGGCACAACGGTAGGCACTTTCGATATAGGAGTTCACGGAGAGGGCGTGCACGTACAACGGGCTCTTGTCCTCATCTCCGGCATATAGCAGATTCGAACCGGCCAGTACGGCCTTCAGTTTTTCGTTCCGCGTTAGGGAGTCGATATATTTTTTCACCGGAAATTCGAACATATTGGAATTCTCATAGTACGGCTTCCCCAGTTTTAAATTGTACAATGGAAATTTTTCGCAGGTTTCCCTCAACTTGGCGGTATAGGCCCTTATGGCAGGCGCCTCATCCGGAAATTGGCCGATCAAACTGTTCTCAAAATTTTCATAGCCCTGTGCATGGGGATACTCCGTTTCGTCGCCATCAAAAGTAATGATGTCGAATCCATCCTTATCGAGCTGCTTTAAATCCAGGCCATCCAAAATATCCAGATAATCAAAGTACCGATATAGGTTTTGGCCTTCGGAGAGTCCGCCCAGATAATGTACGCCGGTATCAAAAATGGTTTTTTCGCGCACAAAGGTCTGCAGGTTGCCCCCGTACTGGTTGTTCTTTTCCAAAACACAGACCGATCTCCCTTCACGTGCCAGGATATTGGCAGCTACCAGGCCGCCCATACCACTCCCCACGATTACCACATCATAGTGCTCCTTCATCGTTTTTTACCGTTTTCTTTAAGACCATAAAGTTATCATTTTGTTCGATAGTGGCGAAACCCTTGTCCCCGATACCCGTTCCCGAAAATCTTTGGGCTTCCTTCAGCAAAATGAACATTTCCGTTTCCGTCATTTTTTCCTTGTCCATGGAAGCGGGATCGACCGACTCCAAATCCCAAATCACTACGGTTGATCTATTTTGCCATGCCTCTTCCAACGAATCCACGACTGTTATTTTACTGTATTGATGGATGAGGAAGTTGTTTTTGAGGAGGTTCCTTGCCTCTGGATCTTCAAGATATACCGTGATCTTCCTATCGATCGAGTCCAAGGCCAGTAGCAGGTCCAATTGCCCATGGTCCTGGGAAATATGGGCAATGGTACCGTCTTTTCCGACCAACTCCATGATGGAGCGGTAGCTTTTTTGTTGTGCCTCCAGGTCTTTTTTGATTTGTCGATACACCGCATCGCCTTTGTAGCGAAAGTGTTCCAAAATGGATCTTTGCCAGTAGCGCTCCGTTTCTACCTGGTCTCGAAAACGGCGGAATTCCTGTCTGAAGTGGCGCCCTATTTTTTTGGCGCGCTCTCGATAGCCACTCCCAAAACTGTGGTCATCGGTCTTTATTCTTGGTAAAACTTCAATAGTGATACTACCATCCCGGATAATAAAGCTTCCCTTGGGCAAGACCTCCGAATTGCCGTGGATGAGCACGGGAAGTATGTCCAGGTCAAACTGCTCCGCCAAATAAAAGGCCCCTCGGTGAAAACGACGGATCTTGTTGCTGGTCGAACGGGTGCCTTCGGGAAAGGCAACCAGGTTGAACCCTTGTTCCACTTTTTTCTTCAAGTAGGTCTCCCCCTGCTCGATACCTCCCGACACGGGGTAGGCACCTGCCAGTTTCGCCCCGTTTCCAAATACGGGGGACCCGTATACCCAATCGTTTACCAAGAAGACCATCTTGGGGTGCAGCATGCCAATGGACAGGATATCCAAAAAGGAAGTATGGTTGGCGATGATCATTGCGGGTCTTTCAAAGGTTTCACCAAGCGGATTGTCAATTTTCTTGGATACGAAGGGGTTCGTGTACAGGACGGAACGCATCAAGCTGGAAACCATTTTATGGAAACCCGTATTTGGTTTTTCCCTGCTTTGTGGGAACCATTTGAGAACCATCCAAGCGTAGGTCGAGAGGACGAACCCACCACCACCAAAATAACCGAAAGACAGTACGGAATGGATCAGATATCGCAATGAAATGGGCCTTTTTGTACGATTTCCTATGAACAACCGGAACAATAGGGGCTGGAGGGTAAATGCCACCAGGGCCGCAGATAGGATACCGATCAAGGACACTGCCGAAATGGTGTACAACACCGGATGTTTGGCAAAGATCAGCACCCCTACGCCGGCCATGGTGGTGATCACGGACAATACTATGGAAGTCTTATGGGTAGGAAGCGTTTTCTCCCCACTGCGGTATTCGGTCAATAGGCCATTGGTGATAAAAATACTGTAGTCCACGCCGAGACCAAAAATAAAGCTACAGATTATGATATTGAAAATATTAAATTCCATATGGAAGAGCCCCATGACCCCGACGGTGAGAAACCATGTTAAAAAAATGGGTATACTGGTGACCAAGGTCAGGGATAGGCTTCTGTAGAACAGGAACAGTATCAACAATACCACGATCAACGAGTACCTTATGAGGCTGTTGAAATCGTTTTTTAGATTGCCCAGAAAGGTTTCGTTTACCTGCTGGCGGTCAATGAGCAAGGTATTGGGGTCGTTGGAGAAGCTTTCCCGTACCGCGGGGACATTTGGGCCATCGACCTTGATCAGGGAGGTAATGGTAGTGCCGTTTTCATCTTCGACGATGTAATCGTCGACGGCCAATGATTTTACGGCCCCGAAATCCTCCATGCTTATTGGACCAAATTCATTCTCCAATAGGGAATAGAAGCGGTCGAAGGCGTTTTCCTTAAAGCCGAAACTGGAACTGCCCCTTATAAGATTTTCCCTTACTTGAACTTTTTTTTCAGCTTGCCAGAAGCGGTTCCATTGTTCAATTTTCTGGTTTTGGACCTTTTTGGAATGTACCAGGGCCCCAACGGAACTATAGCTGATCACCGCTCCCTTTTCCCGCAACCGTTCCAGTTTTTGGTGGAGTGCATCGTTCTGGAGCAAAACACCCTCCCGATCGGCACCATAGGTCGAAAGGTAAATCGATTTTGAACCGATGTCCGTTGATTTTTCCAGACGTTGTCTGGCCTTGAAAAGGGTTTCGGACTCATAGTTGAGTTTGGTAATGTCTTTGTTGAAAATGACCGTGTGATAGGTAAATACACTGACGGCCCCGACGGCCAATACCGCAAAAATGGCCACCTTGTTGCGGTGAAGCTTATAGGCCGCCACCCGGTCCAGTACCGTAGTCTTTTCTTTCTTTACGGTGTGGTATACCTGTGGAATGAACAATAGGGCAAAAACCGAGGCCCCCATGACACTGACCGCGGCAAATATTCCCAGATCCTGCAGGGCCTGGGACTCCAGGAACAACAGACATAAAAAGGCCGAAGCAGTGGTGAGGCTGCTCATTAGAATCGATGGCGCCACCTCTTTGTACAGACTGGGAAGGCTTTTTCCATTTCGTATATGTGTCAGGATATGCAGGGCATAATCCAAAGTGACTCCGAGCAATACCGACCCAATGCCCAGTGAAATGGCCGAAATTTTAGTACGGATCAAACAGAGAAAGGCCACCGACAAGAGAACCCCAAAAACGGTTGGGGAAAATAGGATCAGGGGCAGGGTCAATTTGCGGTAGAAAAAGATCAGCAACAGGGCCAGCAAGGTCATCGCGATACTTACGGTAAACCGGATGTCCTGTCGAATCTGTTTGGCATTTGCCACGGCCACCAAAGCTGCCCCGTAATACTCGCATTGTGCCTTCCGGCTGTATTTGGTGTTCAATTTTTCCCGCAGCGCATAGAGATCGTCCGAAAAGGAGATGTTTTGGTCCGTTCCGTTCGATCCATATGTAGGGGTCAGAAAAAGCAAGATATGCGACTCGTCCCGGCTCAGGAGAAAACCGTTCTTTAGTTTGAAGCCATCGGCTATGCCCAATTGTTGCATTTTTTTGAGGGCAATGAGTGAAAGCCCCAAGGGGTCCTTAACGATGTTCCGTTTGGCAACAATGCCCGAAGGTGAGATAAGGACACGATAGTTTTCCCCCATGATCTTGGCAATGCTGTCCGGGGATAGCCTCCGATCGATCTGTTCGTAATCCGGGGCATCAAGGAAAAGAGGAAGGTTGTTGTAGATGAGGTCCAAGGTTTTTGGTATCGTCCCATCGTCGACCCTGCCCTGGATATTCTTGATGAATTCCGCATTGTTCGTTTGGACACTGTCCAGGAACTCCATGGCGTATTGGGTAAGATCATCGACGCTACCTTGCGGTTCCTTTAGGATATTGACCACGATCTTATCGGTGAAGGTGATGGATCTCAGTACTTTCTGAATGCGTTGGGCATCTCTGTTCGATGGGATCAAGGAGGTGATGTCATCTTCGAAGCGAATTTGTCGCACGGCCCCCAATAGGCCAACGACGATCAACAAAAGCCCTACCAAGCTCCACCAACGTTTTTTGGTGATCCACTGGTGCGCCCTAAAGAATGCCTTACCCATTGTCGACGGTCATTTTTCTTCTTGATAAAACCATAAGGGAAAAATAGCCTACAAAGCCAAAGAGGAGGGACGCCAAAACGGCCAATACAAAACTCCCAATGACATAGGTCTTCAGATGTTTCAAGACCTGGAAGTTGGCAGCGAAGTTCTCAATCGAAAAACGAAGTTCGTCCCCGGTGACGAGCGCACCCAATTGTACGCTCAAATAGAGGATAAAAGGAATGAGCGGAGGGATGCTGATGTTCGAAAACGTTAGGGCAATGACCTTATTGAGCTTGAGAAACACCGCTAAGGCAAAAACGAGCAGCGTTTGAAAGCCCCAAAAGGGGGTAATGCCGATAAATACCCCGAGAGCAATGGACAGTGCTTTCTTTTTTGGGGAATCGTCATGTTGGAGCACGTTTTCCCTAAGGAATTTTTGCAACCCTTTTTTTTTCACTTTTCTAAAGAAATCCCTGGGTTTGATGTAGAAGATCGCCTTGATGACCAACCAGGTGTTGAGTACGCTGATCCGTGTGAAATCGGGCACGGTTCGAAAATGGGAGACTCTTTCCGCTTCGTCGTAGGATATCCTTACAGGAATGTTTTCGACCAAAGTACCGTTCCAGGACGCTTTTACGATCACCTCGATTTCGAATTCGAACCTGGGGGTCAGGAGCTTTAGTTTTTCCAATTCCCTTAACGGGTAGAGCCTATAGCCACATTGGGTATCCTCCAACCATTTTCCGGTCTCGAACCGGAACCAAAAATTGGAAAATTTGTTTCCAAAACTGCTTTTGCCCGGCACGTCGGACTGTTCCATGTTCCTTGCTCCTATGAATAGGACATTTTTGGTTTCGGATGCCTGCAGCGCCCGGAGAAATACCGGAATATCCTCGGGAAAATGCTGCCCGTCCGAGTCAATGGTGATCGCAAAGTCATAGTCCAGCGCCCGGGCCTCTTGAAACCCAATGCGCAGGGCGTTCCCCTTTCCTTTGTTTTTAGGGAGTTGTATGCTGTGGACTTTGGGGTAGGCACTTAAAATGGCCGACGTGGCATCGGTCGCCCCATCGTTGATTACAATGACGTGCCGTGTGTATTCCAGAATACCGTCCAAGACTCTTTGCAAGGTGCCCGCGTTGTTGTAGGTGGGCACCAGCACACAGCATTTGAGTTGCTGCATGGTTTCATGGGTCGATGTAGTAGCTGTGGGCACAGGCAATTTTGTTCAAAACGGCAGGATATCGAGCGCGCCTTATTTTGACCAAATATACGGATATCAGTTCCTAAAACAATTGCTTTTCGGCCTCGTTGAAAACTTCGGATTGGGAAACATAGCCCTTGATGAATTTCTTGGCCCCATTATCCGTCATGGATTGGTAGTGGTCCAGAATAAATTGTTTGTCCTCCTCAATATTTTGCTTGTAACCCACTATTTTGGGCGAATTTTCCTGTACGCTCAGGCGTATATAGCGTATCTCCGTGTTTTTGGGGTCAGCGGCCACGGCAAGTTCCAATAGCTGCATGCCTTCCTTGAAATAGGTCTTTTTTTGTTTGATCCCCCTGGTATATTTGGCCATCAGTGTGGTCACCGCGCCCTTGTAGGCCACCAAGATCCTGTCATCGTCCTTTGTCACCGAGGCGAGATGGTCATACAACTGTTTGGCACGATCCCCACTTCGTGAAGCCTCACGATAGTTTTGTCTCACTTGAGAGATGTCGGGGCCCAAAGATACTGCGTACAGCAGGGCAAGAAAGAAGGTCGCAAATTTCATATTATGTCAGGATTTTAAATGTCGCGTTTAGTTTTAGTGCCAAGGTTTCCCCAAAACTTACACTGTTTTTTACTTTGATGCCAGCCTCAGTTTCGGTAAGGTCGAGAATTACCTGGATGGTATCGTCCTTTTCCGGATTGATGATGGCCATAAACTTGACATTCGAAGCTACCGACAAAAAGAGGTTTTTCCCACTGGCCTTTTCGGTAAGCTCCTTGATTATCTGTATCATACAAACTCCGGGCATCACGGGGTTTCCTGGAAAATGGCCCTTGAAAACCTCGTGGTTCTTGTTCAACTGGATATCGGCAACAACCTGCAGCCCCTCCTGCTCAAAACTTAAAATGGAATACAATCCTGTTATCAACATATTACCTTGGTATTAGGAAATTTTCAAATAGCGTTCAGCACGATGCGCAATGCCATGTTCTTGTGTACGATTTCAATGTGCTTTGCAATGTTATCATTAATTCCCGAAAATAGAAACCCTACTTTTTCCTTTCCTTTGCGCACTCTGGTTATCTTGAGCAATTTTCCCTCCACAAAGGTGTAATAGTGTTTGTTCGACAGTAGATCGACCTGTACCAGGCTTTCGTTCCCGTTTCCATATGTTTTTTCTATGCGGAGTGATTCCTTGGTCAGGGCCACAAAGTCCCTTTTCAGCACATTGACCAGAATTTTTCGGTTCATTTCCCTTACTATCCGGTTGACCTCGAAGGTCTCCCCGATCAAGGAAAAATCAAAAAGGGTATTCCCCATTCTGGTAGTGAACACAATGCGGTGGTGTTCCCGTCCCAACTTTTTTACCACCAGGATTCCCCCAAAGGATTTGTCAAAGGCGGTAACGGTCGCCTTGTAGATATAATCTTTGGCCATATCCGAAAAATACGGGTTCCTTATTTCCTTCTGAACAGGGGCAAGGTCGGAAAAACCATTTTTTTTTGGATACGGGGCACATCCTACCAGAACAAGGCAAAGGCTAGTGAGCAAAAATCGCATCGGACAGGGGTTGGTTTTGACTTCGGTTGCTGAAGATGATCTGGGTATAGTCGCCCGAGGGCTCTATCATTTTTAACATATCAACCTCCCCCGCAGTGCCGAACCGTATGTGGAAGGCTTTGATGAATTCTGCGAACTGCTCGTCCTTGGGCATGAAATGGACCAGATCATGGCCCTCTAGGGTGTAATAATCAATATCGAACGCCGCCTCGTCGAACATATCACCTCGGATGCTGGCAGCGATCAAACGGTTCAATTGCATAAAGATCGTACTGCCCCCCAAGTCCATGCTGCTCTTATTGCCGCCATCGTTGATGTAGAGCTTTTGGTTCTTGAAAAGTACGGAATAGGCGAAGGGCACCGTGTATTCCCACTTGATCTGGTCAGGGGCCTTGAAAGCCAATTTGCCCTTTGATTCGATATCGCTGGACAAAAAATCGAGGTGTTTGTATTGTGTAAAATCACTGGTGATGGTCCGGGTCGACCCGGACTGCGCCTTGACCTTGCTGCGCAGCTCGGTGGCCCGGGCCGGGTCCATCTTGGTCTGGGCCCCGACACTGGTCGCCATCAGAAAGAACATAAATGCCAATTTACGCATAGGCCTGTATCTTGAGCAGTTGGTCCACTGGGACCGACCGCAGCTTTTTCTCCCGCAAAAATAACAATAACTGTTCCAAAAGGCCCACCGTTTTTTCGCTGGTGTCGTGCAATAGGATGATATCGCCCCGGGACACCCTGGAAGTAATGCGCTTCAACACCACGGCTTTCGATCTCGATGTGGTATCCAGCGAGCGTATGTTCCATCCTATGGAAAACAATCCTAGGTCCCTTACCGCCTTTTTTATGGTCGGATTCGTCACTCCGAAGGCAGGGCGGTAGAGCTTCATTTCAAGTCCCGAGAGTGCCTGGACGACGGTATTGGTCCGTTTCATCTCGAAAGTTACCTTGTTCAACCCGAAGAACCCGAACAATTTGGAATGCGAATAGGTATGGTTGCCCACCGTATGGCCTTCGGCGAGGATATCGGTCAGGATATTGGGGTGTTTTTCCACCTCCTGTCCTATACAGAAGAAAGTGGCCTTTGCATCGTACCGCCTGAGCAAAGCAAGGACTTTTGGGGTGAATTCAGGGTGGGGCCCATCGTCGAAAGTAATGGAAACCAGCGGTTTTTCAATGGCCCTATTCGCGTGAAGCGAGGGCAGGTGATAGTTCCACCGTATCAGGAAAGACCCACCCAAAGTGATCAAAAACCATGAAAATGCTAGTGTCAGGTAAAGATAGGGCGGTACCGGCAAAAAAAAGTCTACCCCTATCAAGCCGATCATGGCCAGCAGGGCAAGGGTACTGATGACCCTGTGCCTCAGCATTTTCGGAGCAAGGTGAGGCTGTGGTTTTCCCCCCTGTACTGGTTGTACAACAAGATATTTTTCAGTTTGGGTGCTTGCAAGTGATTTAGCCGTACGACATCTGGCACGGTCTGGGTTTTTATGATTTTGGCGGCCAGCCACAGGGCGAAGCCCGAAGCCGTATCGAATTCCCCGGATAGGTGCTTGTAATACGCCTGCGGGGTATCCCCGAAGAGGTCGTCTGCCAGGGTCTGGTAATAGCCATCAAAGGCAATATCCCCATTATTTCCGGAAATGACCAGGTCAATGTCCCCAACGGTCAGTCCATTCTCGCTTAAAAACACGGACACTTTTTCCCCTATTTTGTTTTCCGATAGCGTATTAAAGGTCCTGACCCCTGCCAATTCGGCATAGGTCGACGTCTGTTTTTGGTTGGAAAGCACAAAAAAATGGGCTCCTTCCGCCATAACGCACCCTTCGGTCCCCGATTGGAGCAGTTGGCTCGAATCTACGGGTTCGGCCTTTATGTGCTTGATCAGCCTGTGGGTGTCCACGTGGTGGTCCACCAGTTCATCGACCCCACCGACAAGGACATTCGAAGCTTCCCCATTTTTTAGCTGGATCAAAGCGTCCAAAAGGCTCGATTCAAAAGAAATGGAGGAATGCACATAGGTGAAGTTGTAGCCCTTGCATCCGATAGCCATCGCAATTTGACCCGAAACGGTGTTGTGGGATGACTGTATAAAACGGGTAGGTGTCAAAAATTGCTCCTTGTTGTCGATAATGGCACTTACGAATTTTTCCGAATCCCCAATACAGCCCAAACCCGTTCCCACGACTATGGCGTCTACCCGTTCCAGCCCGGCTTCTTTCAGCGCGGTATTGGAACTGACCGTGCTCATTTTGATGCCCTTGGCCATCCTACGGGCGGCGGCAGGAGGAATATAGGATTTATAATCCGGGTCAATGACCCGGATCACCGTGTCGTTGTAAATGGCCACCTCTTCCAAAAAAGTGGTGCCATCAAAAGTTTTTTGGGCGGAAACTGAACCGACACTATTTATAAAAACTGTGCTCATTAGACTTCTTTGGAAAACAATAAGGTAGTGCAATTTCCGCCAAAACCGAAGGAATTGGAGAGTACTACGTTCAGTTCCTTGCGCACTAGCTCTGTCTGCGGTAGCAGTTCAAACTCCTGCATCGGGTTTTTGAAATTGAGATTGGGATACACGACATTGTTCTGCAAGGCCAATACGGAGTATATGGCTTCGATGGCACCTGCTACGGCCAGTGTATGGCCGGTATAGGCCTTGGTGGAGCTAAATTCCGGTACTTTTTTGTCAAAGATCCGCAACATGGCCCTGCCTTCCGAAAGGTCGTTGTTGGGGGTTGCCGTCCCGTGGGCATTGATGTAGTCGACCTTATCCGGGGTCAAACCCGCAATTTTGAGTGCTTTTTCCATGGCCAGTACCGCCCCGTCCCCGTTGTCGGAGGAAGCCGTTTGGTGAAAGGCATCGTTTGCATTCCCAAAGCCTTTTATATAGCCCAATACCGTCCTGTTTTCCTTTTCCACCAGCGCTGGCGACTCCAGTACCAAATAGGCCGCCGCCTCCCCCAAATTGAGCCCTTTTCTTTTGTCGTCAAAAGGAGTGTTGTACGTATCGGATAAGATCATCAAGGTCTTGAAACCATTGATCGTAAACTTTGAAAGGCTGTCCGTTCCGCCGACCACAACGCGATCTAGTTGGCCCGATTTGATCATGCGGGCGCCCAGCATAATAGCGTTCGCCGCCGACGAACAGGCCGTGCTTATGGTGGTGGCAAAACTCTCTTCCAGCCCCAATTTGGATGCGATCTTTCGTGTAGAGTCCCCGGCATGGAGGCCATTGATATGGTGCCATGCCCTGTCGTTCTCAAAATAATCGTAGAAATATTGTTCCGATTTGTCCATGCCGCCCACCGTAGTGCCGGAAATCAAACCGGTCCGCGCATCATTGATATCCGAAATTCCGGCCTGATGTACCGCCTCTTGGGCCGCGATCGCCCCGAGAAGTGCGGTCCGTGACCAGGAATCCCTGGGAAGCCCGAGCTGCTCTTCCAATTTCGCATTGTCGGTCGGTATCTCGCCGACCATGATATCGTTTTTATGGACCGTATCGATATGGGTAATTCTCGAAATACCCGTTCGACCGGCAACAAGGGCCCCGTAGTTTTCCCGAACATTGTTTCCGATGGCCGAGATAACCCCCATTCCCGTTATTGCTACTCCTTTGCCCATAAAAACTACCGAAAAGTTCTCAGCCGCAAAAATACGAAGTTCATATGGTTTTATTGGAATTTTAATGCGCCGCTTTTTTTGGCGCCCCGGTAGGCCAATGGGTCTGCTGAAGGCGGGTCCGGTACGGACAGGGTATTGAAAGGGAAACCTATTTCCGATGTTCGGAAATGTAGGAGGCCATGGTCTCCACCGATTCGAATATGGCCCTTCCCTCTTTTGGGTCGGCCAATTTTATCCCGTAGTCCTTGTCAAGCATAACAATGAGCTCAAGGGCATCGATGGAGTCGAGGCCCAGGCCTTCACCAAAAAGGGGGTCTTTGTCCGCAATTTCCTCAATGGCGACATCCTCCAGGTTCAGTTGCTCAATTATTTTCGCTTTCAATTCTTCTTTTAAATCTGTCATGGAGTCAGGTATAATCGGTTTATTTCTTCTATGGAATGGGCAAAAATACCATTCTTCGCAACAACGTACAAAAAGGCGTCGTATTTTCCCTGATCAAATTCCATCCATCCACAAATCACCTTTTCCGATTTTTGGTTTGCCAATAGGCTATTGGCGTATTCGAACAGGGAATCGGCGTTAAAACGGTCAAATATAAAAAAACTATTCTCGGAAAACAGCCGGTGCCTGATGCTGATTTCCCCCAAACAGATGTTCGGAAGGGTGTAGACGAATACGGCGGGACTGGCGAAAGGGTTTTCGATATCCTGTATGGTTTTTTGGTGCCTTCGATCGGTATCCAGACTTGCGGCCCTGTTCGAAAGTGCCAGGGCGATGTTCTTTTCATTTTCGTTTTCCAAAAGCACATCGGAGGCGATCAATGCAAGCTTGCTCAAGGAATCCATTTTAAAAAACTTGGGATATTGGGTATCGAAGTTTTTGTAAGCCGACTTAATGAAGATGGAAAAGTCCGTTTCATTGCTCTCAAAGCGGGGTATTCCGTTCAGGGAAATCCTTCCCTGTCGGATATGGCCATAACGTTGTATGCGATATTCCTTGTTCATTTCCCTGCTTTTTGAAATACCACTGCCGTGTTACAGCCTCCAAAGCCCGAAGCCGTTTTTAGAAAGGTATCCAGTTTTTTTGACGTTGTGCTTTGAATGATGGCCAAAGGTTGGGATATCCCCAATTCCTGAAATCCCTTTGAGGCGAAGAGTGTGTTTTGGTGTAGGGAGTGCATCCCAACAATGGTCTCCAAAAGTCCTGAAGCGCCCAATGTATGGCCGAAATAGCCCTTTAGACTGTTCAAGGGGACACTCTGGAGCTCGGCCCGATTAAATGCGATGGCTTCCATCTCGTCGTTGAAGGGAGTGGCCGTTCCGTGTGCAGAGATATAGTCGATATCCGCTGCCAAGAGCCCAGATTGATCCAAGGCAGCTCGAATGCTCCTGTACAGTCCCTCCCCCGTGCGCGAGGGCCCGGAAATGTGGTTGGCGTCGTTACAGGAGGCCTCGCCCAAGATCACGACAGATTCATCGGCAAGATGTTTCCGGTCCGAAGTGATCAGGGCACTGACCCCAACCTCGCCGATATTGATGCCCGAACGGGTTTTACAGAACGGGCGGCAAGGCTCCTGGCTCAATGCCTGGAACGCGTTGAAGCCCGAAAGGATGAACCGCGTCACCAGATCTCCCGCGACCACGAACACATGGTCGTAACGGCCCTGGGCGATAAAACGTTTGGCAACCGCGATGGCGAGTATGCCCGACACACAGGCGTTGGAGAGTACAATGGCCTCGTTCCGGAATCCAAAAAAGGTCTTGATCTTTTTGCCCAAAACGGAAAGGTAGGCACGCTCCTCCGGAAATGGACCGTCGGTTTCGAGCACATCGATGTTTCCTTTGGTGGTCGAAACGATCAGGCCCACCCTGTCGTCCAACTCAATTTGTGATGCGGCAATGGTCTTTTCCAGGGAAACGAGCAGCAACTGTTCTAGGCGGGTATGCTTTTCGGTAGGTCCGAGGTTGCCATAGGCTTCTTGAAGCAGACTGTCGGCAATACGGGAGCTACAGAAGGGATGGGGAAGAATGTTTTCATCTTCCATCGGTTTCAGGTCGGAAACTTCCTTTTTTATGCCTTCAAGGGCCGAAACCGAACCGAACCCAAAACCCGAAACGATGTTGCTATGTGATAGGTAGATCTTATTCATCCAACAGCCCTACTTTTTTCTTCCATTGCATAAAAAAATCAGGAATGGTCAGGGAAAGTTCCCCGCCCAGTTCCACAAAGACCTGTACCGTTTTGCCCGTACAAACCACCTGTCCCCGGGGATTGAGGATTTCGTACTTGAAGACCATCTTGGCCGCTTCCGAATCGATATAGGTGGTCTTTACAGTGGCCACATCACCATAGGTCAGGGGCAGTTTATGTTCGCATTTGGAGCTTACGATCGGGGTGGAAAAGTTCCGGGCCTTTTGGTCCAGGTACGAAATACCGTGATGCCGGCCAAAGGCTTCGCGTCCGTCTTCAAAGTATTGAATGTAGTTGCCGTGCCAAACGATTCCCAAAGGGTCGGTTTCCGCGAACCGAACGCGCACTTCGCTGGTGTAACTTATTTCTTTTTGTGTCTTAGAGGGCATTTTTTCGATTGTTATAACCCATGGCGATTAAAGTGGTCAGGACAAAAAATACGAACAAAAGGGCAATTTCAGGTAGGATTTCCCTAAATCCGACATTCCTCAAAAATACGTCATAAAAGGCATTTAAACCCCAATTCATGGGAGAGAGGTTTGACAGTGTCTGCATGAACCTGGGCATGGCGAATACCGGAACCCAAACACCTCCAATGGCCGCCAAGATCACCACAAAGGTAGCCGCAAACGGAGCGGATTGTTCCTGGGTCTTTGCGATAGTGCCCAACAAAAGCCCCAACCCGACCGCGGCCAGGCCAGCAAAGAGGGCAACTACCAGCAACAGGGGCAATCGGCCGGCGACCTCCAATTTGGGCAAGCCGATGAGCGGGAAAAGATAAAGGCCCACCAAGATCATCAAGGCGAACTGAATCAGGGAAACGAGCAAAAAGATCAGCGCCTTTCCTCCCAGGACCGTGGCATAGGACACGGGCTGGGTGCGCAAACGCACAAAGGTGCCCTGGTTTTTTTCCTGTACCATATTGATGCCCAGGGGGAGCATGATAAAGAAAATGGCAAAGAGCGTCCATGCCGGAATATTGTGCTGTGTTGAATTTGGAACAAGGGACGGTCGGTCGTTGGTGGGATCGATTTCGGTAAAGGAAATGAAGTGCCCGGTATCGAAGATCTCTTCGGATTCATCTTCCGCCAACTGTTCCTGAAAGGCCTTGTAAATGGTCTGGCTCTCGATCTCTGAAATCATTTGGTTGATGTTGCTCCTCACCGAACTTTTGAACGATTGTTGGGTGGTGGGATCAAAATAGAGTTTTACCTCCTTGGGCTCCAATTTTGATCGTGGCCTGGGAACACTGTCCGTCTCCAGACCAAATTTGGACAGGACGCTCTCCACGTTTTCCGTTATTTTCAGGTCGAGGTCCCTGGAAAGGTTTTCGGGGATGACTATGGCCAATTGATAGGTGCCCTTTTGTACCATTTCCCTGGCCTTGGCCTCATCATGACCCCTGGTCACCTCGAACAGTTCTGATGCGGTCAGATTTTCATGGATGTTCCGGGAAACATCGCCCTGGTCCCGGTCAACCAAAAGCAGCGGTATTTTCAACGCCTCCAAAGTCTTGAACGTACCGTCCTGAATGGTGGTTATGGTGATGACCAGGAGCAAGGGCATAACAAACAATACGGCCAGCCCGCCAATATCGCGGGTGAGCAGTAAAAATTCCTTGTATGTCGATGCCCAAAGTTTATGCATGGTCCCTAAGGGCTTTACCGGTGAGTGCCAAAAAAAGGTCTTCCAAATGTTCCGCGTTCCGGTGCTGTGCGATCAAGGTTTTGGGGGCACCTTTGCAGATCACTTTCCCGCGGTCTATGATCGCCACCCGGGTACAGAATTGCTCTGCTTCGTTCAGATGGTGGGAGGTATATACTATGGTGGTGCCCTGGGCGTTCAATTGTTCGAGATGTTCGATGATCGCGTTTCTCGATTGTACATCGACCCCCACGGTAGGCTCGTCAAGAAAAAGTACTTGGGGACGGTGCAAAATGCCCGAGATCAAATTGACCCGCCTTTTCATTCCCCCCGAAAATGTTTTGATCGGTCTGTGCGCAAAATCGGAGAGGCCAAGGGTGTTCAGGTGCTCGGCGATATCGTCTTTTAGCGATTTCCCCTTTAAACCGTACATACTTCCAAAATACACTAGGTTTTCGAAAGCCGTCAGGGAAGGGTACAGGGCATATTCCTGGGGCACGATACCGATCAATTGCTTCAGCTCCTTTTTGTTGGAGGCATAGTTGAGCCCATTGATGCTAAAACTTCCAGAGGTGGGCTTCAGCAGTGAACACAATATCGAGATCAAGGTTGTTTTTCCGGCCCCATTGGGACCGAGCAGTCCAAATATTTCCCCTTCCCCGATCCGAAGATCCATATTGTGCACGGAAAAATGATCCGCGCCTTTGTATTTTTTGGAAAGTTGGTTGATTTCGATCATGGGTCCATTGCATCCCGGTCAATCGCCGGGTTCTTGGTTTAGGTTCCTGATTTATATCGCTTTTTTGAGTTTTCCAAAAAAAGCGGCTTCCCTATTGCCGATGGCCTCGAGTTGGTCGGCGACCTTGTTGTAGGCGTCGGTATGTACGCTCCGGTTCTTATAGATACGGGAGGCGTCCAGGGCAAAATCGCGCCATTGGTCCCCTATTTCGGTCATTTCCCTAGAGAGCTCCGCCAGCCGGTCGTTGCCCAAAATTTTGCTTGATTCCTGCAAAAATGCGGCATAGATATACCGGAAGCCTCCACCACCCGTTCCGATCTCTTCCTGCATCCGAACCACTTGGCCCAAATAATGGTTGGCTTTTTTTGTGCCGTGTTTCTTGGGCCATTTTCGAATCAGTTTGGCAACGGTCTTAACCCCTTTGGCCCCTACAATGGGGACCGGGGCCAGCATCTCGCGGCAGGTGTGCCGGATTCCCTTGACAATGGCCTTTTTCAGGTCCAGGGTCTCGGGAAAGGCGACCGGGTAGTACATATGCCCCTTGGGGGCAAAGGCCCCTTTGGCATAGCGCACTTTTTCGAGTTCCTTCTCGGTAAGTGTGGTGACGTGCTGCATCACCGGGTCGCTGATCAGATACTGCCCATTTTCCTTGCCATAGACCACTAGGTTGTGCGCGTTGAAATGGAAGCGGTACTCATCGGGGAAGTAGACCAGGTTGTATACCCCTACCTGCAGGCCTACCGGGTTGTTGCCCTTTAGGTTTTCGTCCAGCCGTTCCCTGGCTTTTTTGGGATCCTTGAATTTTTCCCTTTTGATCTTTATGCCCACCCGTTTGGCAAAGCGGCTAAAAATGAAACCGGCCATGGCACGGTAGGTGATCAACGGGGCATAGTTGATCTTGACAAAGGGAATATAGCAAAACAATAATCCCGAACCGATGCCAAAAACCATGGGTTCGCTTACCTGATATCCATTGAAGCGCATTAAATTGGAGACCACTCCATTTTCGCAGTGCGCGGATTGTTTGTGTTCAAAATCTATTTTCATGGGATCAGTGTTCGATATCTTTTAATTGTTCGATGGTTATTTCGAACACCTCGGCATATTTTTGAAGGGTTTTTTCCCGCAGCCTTTTAAAGACCGCTGGCTTAAAATGTCTTTTCACGCGCCATTGCCACATGCCCATATAACTGGCAAGTACGGCAGGCTCCATTTTGCAGACCTCCATGTAGTACACAATGGGGCTGATTTTGTTTTCGAGCACCCGTTGTCGGGCATCGGCGATGCGTTCCCCAATTTCTTTCAGTGCGTTGTCCAGGGCAATGGTCTTGGCCTCCCAACCCGAACTTAGGGCCGTGGTATAATTGCCGTCCTCGTCCACTGCATAGCACAGTTCCTTGCCGTGTTCCTCCTTAAAGAAGCTTTTGTCCTGTGGTACCTCTTCTTTTTTCAAAATAGGGTTTCTTAGATTCCGTGAATTAAAAAATTTAAGGTACAAGCTACGATTAATTCACCTTTTCTGAAAGTCGAAGATTCTATGGTACAGATACTAAAAGTATCATTGTCGTGCCTCGACAATAAATTTCCTTTGGTGACTATGGTGTCATTGACTTTTGGGAGTTGGAAAATTTCAACTTTTTTCACAGCGCTTATATAGCCGATCACCTTGCTTCGCTTTCCTTCGTAATCATCGTCCTCAAAAAAACTCTGTCCAACGATGGTGGCACAGGTTTGGGCGGCGTTTTCAATAAGTCCGGTTTCGGTGAGCCGATCATCTTGGATAAAAATGCAGGATGCCTCGATCTTGAAATGGGTCTCTACCGAGGTCGAATCCAGATAGGGCATGTAGTTCGCCATGAGCATGGGGTCCCGATGCGGCAAGAACTTTTTGATATCGATATTGTGCCGAATTTTTTCCAATTATTTTGCCAATATGGTTTTCATTTCACTGGTTGCCAACAGTGTCCCGTCCAGGGCAACTTTGGCCTTTACAAGGGTCACGCCCATGATATCGTGCAGGATTTCCACTGTTGTGCGGAGCTCGGAACCGATTTGGGGCAGCGACAGTACCTCTGCCCTTTTGATCGCCCCAATATAGCCCACGGGAGCCGGTTGCCGGTCCAGATAAAAGCTGTAGCCCGTGTGCAGGGCAACGGTCTGCGCCATATTTTCGATAAGCCCTGGTTCCGTGAAACGATCGCCCGAAGCAAAAATATTGGTGGAAGGGACGGTGAAGCCCGAAATTATTTTGTTCCCGGAAAAGTAAAGGAGTTTGTCCACCATGACGAAGGGGGATTTTTGCGGAATCAACTTCTGTAGAAAATCCCGGTCGGTGATGTGCACGTTCAATGGGTTCATCTAATGTACCGTTAGATAAGCATAGGTATAGGAAAAGCGGGCACTTTCCGGAACGAACAACAAGATACGGTCCCCTTTTTTGAGGGTTCCGGAATGTACAAGTTCTTCCAACATGATGTAGATGGACGCCGAACCGATGTTTCCTACCTTTTCCAGGTTCAAGAACCATTTGTCATAGGGCATTTCCACACCTTTGTCCTTCATCTCATCGTAAAAGCCTTGTTTGAAATAGTTCGATGAAATATGGGGTAGATAATAATCTACATCTGCCGGGGAGATTCCGTGTTTTTCATAAGCCTTCTTAAGACTGTCCACGGCCTTTTCAAGAATATGCTCCCCCAAGAGCTTTACATCCTGCTTTACCGAAAAAAGTGACTGCTTGCCCCATTCTTCCGAGGAATAATCGCTCCAGGGCTTCAAGCTGCCATCTTCCAGTTTTTCGCCTCCGGAATACATACAGGTCTCCATTTCAAAGGCATAGGAATAGCCTTCCATCCATTCGATCTTCAGTGAGATAGCGCCCTTTGGTTCGTTCTCCAACAGGACCGCCCCCGCCCCGTCCGAGAGCATCCATCTTAAAAAGTCCTTTTCAAAGGCGATTATGGGGTTGGCCTCCAATTTTTTAAGATTCGATACCTCATCTTCAAAAACCGTGGATTTGAGCCTGGACGAAGACCTTTCGGAACCCGTGCAAACGGCGTTGGAAACCTGATCCGATTTAACGGAAAGATAACCGAACTTTAGAGCGTTCATGCCGGAACAGCATACCCCGGAGGCCGAATTGATCTCCAGGTTACGATTTTTTAGTAGGCCGTGGACCATCGCCGCGTGTGAAGGCAACAATTGGTCGGGGCTGGAAGTCCCACAGGACAACAGTTCCATGTCATTGACGGTAAATTCGTCATCACACAAATTTTTTATGGCCTCTTCCGTCAATTGGGCATTGCTGTGTGTCATTTCCCCGTTCTCCCCAATGGCGTAATACCTGGTCTTGATTTGGTTACTACGGAGAACGATGTTCTTGGCCCTGGAGGGACTGTCATTGACATATCCCAATTTTTCCTCCATTTGATCGTTGCCAACCGGCAGATTGGGCAGAAACTTCGAAATCCTTGTGATGTATACGTCTTTCATGTAATCAAACCTATTCTTTGGGGGAACGACCTCGTCTTCTGACCCATCCGCCCATTTACCGATTTTTTAAATGGACGGAGGAATAATATTTGGTGTCCCTTTTTATTTTTCCGTACAACGGAATATAAGTCAGCAAAAATACAATAAAAACGATAGGGGAAATAATCCAGATAGCAAATAAAAGATAGTATTTGAAGAAGACAAGCCATTTTTTGCGGGACCGGGGCGCGGCCTGTGTCTTCTTTTGAATCAAGTTCGCCCATTTTGTGAAAATGATGTTCCCGCGCTTTTCTGTCGAAATAAGGGCCGGTTTTATCCGTACGGCACCGAGGGACAAAAGGGTATCCTGAAGGCTTTCGAAATTTCCCTTGGACAGGGCCTCCCCAATGGGTGCGCCAAATTTTTTCGCTCCCAAAATGTCCGCATCGGAAACCCCGGGTTTGGGAAAAATACCGAACATGCGGTCTTTTTTTCCATTTAGCATCCAATGCACGATGGTCAGAACACTGATATGGTTCCAGTGCCGATCCACCAAGGCAATATTGCCTACCAGGCGCGCTTCACAGTCTACCAAAAGCCTTTTTACCTTTTCCTGTGACTGGAACCACATGTTCCGGGCGCCGATTACCGTCACGACAGGAGTGTTTTTCAGGAGATGTTTCGCAGCATCGGATTTTAAAAAGGAGTTCAGGGGGATGGATGGCGACAAGAACCAAACTTGATGGCCCAGGAGTACCAAATCGTATTTTTTTTGCATCAGTTCGGGGGCCGGGACATTGATTTCGGTTGGAATCTGGAGAAAGGATTCGGGAAAGGCATCCATGAATTTTTCCTGTTCCCATGGAAAGTCATAGGGTTCATTTGGAACAATCTGATGAAAATTCAGATTTACGCCCTCCCCTTTCATGGCCGAGGCAATATTCACAAGAATGTCGAACAACTGCCCCGTTTGCGAATAGTAGACTACCAATACTTCTTTCATTGTTCGGTTTTATCGTTCCAAAAATCAAAATAATTGAACCATTGCAAAGGGTACTTTTCCAAGATCCACTCCAAGTTTTTGGTATATTCCCTGAGCAGGCCTTGGGCATCGCCCCTTTGTACTTCGGCCGTCCTGGCGTAAAGATGGTACTTCCTTTTGGTTTCTTTCATGACATACACAAAAAGTACCGGTACCTTTAACCTTGAGGCCAAGCGATAGGGCCCTAAAGGGAATTTCGCCTTTTTGCCCAACAGGGTTTCCTCCAAAAGTTTTGACTCTTCCATAAAACGATCTCCCGTAAAGCAAACCAACTCGCCCTGGCTCAGGGCGTCGTGTATTTCAAAAATATGGGACATGTCCTCTTTCACCAAAATAAATTTGACTGTGGACCTGACCGTAGCGCTATCCAGATAGCTCTTGATCTTTTCGTGCTCCGTATCCCAGGTAACCACGCTGATCTGTGACTGTGACATTTCATCCAATTCTTGAAAAAAATAAGGGGAGACCTCAAAATTACCGGCATGGGCGCTTAGCAGAATCCCGCCTTTTTTTTGGACAAGCAATCTTTTGATGTTCCCGATACCGTCGAACTCATAGGTAAAACGATCTCTAAGGCCTGAAGAAATGGTAGCCCTATCTATCAGTGTTTGTCCAAACCGGTAGTAGCTCGTGTAGATGTTGAGCATACTTTTCGTCCTGGAATACCCCTGTCTCTTGTGGAGATAGTAGTAGATGGCCCTGGAGCTTTTGGGTGAAAAGATACAGAAGTAAACCACTACAAAGTGGAGTAACAGGTAGGAGGCATTTAGGCCAAGGTACTTAATGAAAAAGATATAGATCCTATATCCTAAGACCGTACCCCTGGATTTTCCTTCCCATTCCGTTGCCATTCATTTGGTGGTTGTTTCAGTCAGTCCAGTTTTCTTTCGATCAGGTCATAAAAATCCTGTAGGGTAGTGATGTTCACGAAGTCCTCGCCCACCAATTTCACCCCAAAGTTGCTCTCAACGGCAACGACAAGGTCTACAAAATCCAAACTATCGAGGCCCACGGCATCCTTTAGGTTTGCTCCCGGGGCGAGTTCTTCTTTATCGACCTCGAATTCGTCGATGAGGAATGCGTCTATCTTTTCAACAATAACTTGTTTGGTCATTATCATTTTTCGCTAGCAGTTTTTATGATCAAAGCGGAGTTTGTACCTCCAAACCCGAATGAATTTGACAAAAATACGTCAATTTTTTTATTTAAGGTTTTCTTAACGATGTTTAATTTGGCCGAAACCTCATCGGGATTTTCCAGATTGATGTTGGGCGCAATAAACGAATTTTGCATCATCAACATCGAATAGATGACCTCGCTTGCCCCGGCCATCCAGCATTCATGCCCGGTCATCGATTTGGTGGAGCTCACATGGGGGCAGTTTTCCCCAAAAACTTCCAGGATGGCCCTGGCCTCATTGGCATCGCCGACCGGGGTCGATGTGGCATGTGCGTTCACGTAATCGATGTTCGAAGGGACTATTCCCGCTTCGTTCAAGGCTTTTTTCATTGCTCTTGAAGGGCCTTCCATATTGGGGGTTGAAATATGGTCGCCGTTGGAAGAAAAGCCATATCCGATGATCTCCCCTAAGATATTGGCCCCGCGGTTCCTGGCGGATTCATAGCTTTCCAATACCAGGGTAGCGCCCCCACCGCTGGGCACAAGTCCGTTCCTGTCCTTGTCAAAGGGCCTGGAAGCACTTTTGGGATTGTCCTTGTGCGTGGCAAAGACGCCGAGACCGTCAAAACTGCCCATGGCCAGAGGATTGATTTCCTGGGCCCCTCCCGTAAGAATACAGTCTTGAAGGCCACTTTTTATGAGGTGGTAGGCGGTACCGATGGAATGGGACCCGCTCGCACAGGCCGCACTGATGGTGAAGTTCACCCCCTTGAGCTTGAAAATGGTGGAGAGGTTCATCGTTACCGTGGAGTTCATGGCCTTGAAAATGGCACCTGAGCCCACCAAGGTCGTATCCCTTTTCTCGCGCATCACATCGATCGATTCGATAACCGATTTGGCCGTGCTGTCATTGCCATAGATGATGCCCACTTCATGGGCATCCAAAAAATCTTGGTCGATCTTGGCATTTGTCAATGCCTCCAGGGTCGCCATATAGGCATATTGGGTCTCTTCGCCCATGCTGATACGCTGCCTCCTCGAAAGCATGGGCTTTAGATCGGGTGCGTCCACAGCACCGGTCAGTGGGGAACGGTATCCGAAATCTGCGCGTTCCTGGTCGTAGATGATGCCCGACCTGCCCTCGTACAGGGAGGTTTTGACCTCGTCCAAATTCTTGCCAATGCAAGAATAAATGCCCATTCCTGTAATAACTACTCGCTTCATGATCTTTTGCTACCTGCCTAAGAATAGATGCCCCCGTTGATATTGATTACCTCTCCGGTGATATAGGACGCTTTGGACGACGCCAAAAACGATACCATATGTGCCACTTCCCCTGCCTCGCCAAAACGGTTGGCCGGAATCATCTTCTTTAGCTCCTGTTCGTTCAGTTCACTGGTCATGTCCGTTTTTATGAACCCGGGCGCGACCGCATTTACAGTAACGTTTCTTTTTGCTACTTCTTGTGCAAGCGCCTTTGTGGCACCGATTACCGCAGCTTTGGCGGCCGAATAATTGGTCTGTCCCGGGGTGCCCTTGAGGCCCGATACCGATACCAAATTGATGATTCTTCCGTATTTGTTGACCAGTAATTTTTGAATCAGTGCATTGGTGACATTGTAAAAGCCATTTAGGCTCGTATCGATAACATTCGACCAGTCTTCCCTGGGCATCCACATGAAAAGGCCGTCCTTGGTGATGCCCGCATTGTTCACCACGACCTCTATAACGGCATTTTTATGCTGTTCGTGCCAAGTTTCCAGAACCGATTTGACCTGTTCCGCATCGACCACATCAAAGGGCATCAATTCCCCCGTGCCCCCCGCAGCCTGCACAAGCCTAAGAGTTTCGGCCGCCGCCTCCCCATTCCGGTTGTAGTTGATGAGGATGGGATAGTCCAGGTCCTTGGCAAGTTGCTCGCATATCGCTCTGCCGATGCCCCGGGAACCTCCGGTGACCAATGCATACTTCTTTTTTTTCTCCATATTTTCTGTCCTGGCCCACAGATAAAAATTATAAAATTATTGTAAGAATGTCAAGGGCCGTATGTATTGCCATCCTATTGGAAGGGTCATTTCATCGAAACGAAGGGTTCGGCATTTTTGAACCATTTGTTGGCAAGGAGTTCCCCTTTTTCATTCAGATACCCCCATCCTTTTTTTGACTTGACCCGTGCTAGGCCATTTTTGAACCCTTTTTGCTCGGCACCTTTAAGAAATGCCAATCCTGCGGTGATATCGTATTCCATGGGGATGACCAAATTGCCGGTCTTGTCGATAAAGCCCCAACGCTTTTCCTTGACGGGAGCCAGTCCGTTGTCGGCGAAAACCTCGGCATCCTTGTATTGGTAGTCCACGACCATTTGCCCTTTGCCATCAATGTAGCCCCATAGTTTTCCCTTGGCGACCGGGGCCAGACCGTTTGCGAAAGACCGGGCCTTATCAAATGTGGGTTGAATGACCCATTCCCCTTTGCTATTTACAAAACCCACCTTCTTTGCCTTGCGGGCATAGGTAAGGTCGGAACCCGTATGGAAATTCCAGACTTTGTCCGCCCCCTCGATCGGACTAAAGGTACCCTTTTGGATAATTCCAAAGGCCCCTCCCTTCTTGGCATAGACCCCATTGCTACTGTACGTATTCCCGACCTCCTCGTACTCGACCGGGATGACCACCTCGCCTTTGGCGTTGATCATGCCCCATTGTTCGCCGCTTTGCACTTTGGCATGGCCGTTCCTGAATTTTTTTATCGATCTGTAGGTGGGTTCCAGGATTACTTTGCCATCGGGTCCCAATAGGCCCACCATTTCCATTTTTTTGTAGGGCGCCACCCCTTCCTCAAAATCGTAATATTTATCGGCGGCAGGAACATCCAGGACCTTTCCGGACCGATCGATATACTGCCATTGGTCGTCTTGGTTTACCAGGGCGACCCCCGAATTGAAGTGCTTTACCTTCTTGTACCGGGGTTTGATGGCCCATGCGCCGGTAGCATCTATATAGCCCCATTGATCGGCCTCTTCGGCAGCGGCCAGGCCATCGGAAAAGCTCTTCGCCCTTTCGAATCTTGGTTCGATCACATATTCGCCCGAGGTGTTGATATAACCAAATCGGTCCCCTTCCCTTACCAATGCCAGATCTTGGGCATAGGATGAAAAAATACTCAAAAAAACAAGCAAAAAAACAGTGTAAAAAGTTCTCATGATTTTTTATTTTGATGGTTTATAATATAGTCCTTAACAGCGTTTACATAAGGATACATAACAATATCCTCTTTAAAGGGGGGAACTATATTTCTGACCGCGTCGTACAGTTTTTTGGTCTTGCTCGAAACCTTGTCCTGTACCTGTAGGAACTCTATGGCCTGTACCACGGTTATCATTTCAATGGCGATGATCTCGAAGGCGTTCTCGATCACCTTTTTGGTGATCAGGGCCGCGTTGGTGCCCATGCTCACTATATCCTGGTTGTCGTTGTTGTTGGGAATGCTGTGGACATACATGGGATTCGACAGCATTTGATTCTCCGCGGCGGTCGAAGTGGCGGTAAACTGCACTCCCTGCATACCGAAATTCAGGCCCAAGGTCCCCAAGTTTACAAAGGGAGGTAGGATGTCGTTCAACTTTGAGTTCAAGAGGTAGTTCAATTGCCGTTCCGCGAGCATGCCCATTTTGGTAACGACAATTTTCAATTTGTCCATTTCAAGGGATACGTAGTCTCCGTGAAAGTTTCCTCCGTGGTATACATTTTTTTTGGCCACATCAACAATAGGGTTGTCATTGGCGGAATTTACTTCTTCGATGATAATGCGTTCCACATTGTTCAAGGTGTCCAAAACGGGCCCCAAAATTTGGGGCACGCAGCGTAGGGAATAGTATTCCTGTACTTTTTCCTCAAAGACGGTCACCTCCTCCGTTGAAACGTACAGATGGTGCTCCCTCTTTCTGGTCAGACCGCTATCCTGTAAATGGCTGCGCATGGATCGGGCGATTTCGCGCTGTCCCAAATGTTTTTTGGTCTGGTTGAGATCCTCGCCCAGGTGATCGTCGTAGGCCTCCACTATTTCGTTGATGGCCGAGGAACAACAGATCATCCATTCCAACAACCTTCGGGTGTATATGGTGTTCACCACCCCGATTCCGGTCATGACCGAGGTACCGTTGATCAGTGCGAGGCCCTCTCGAAGCTCGACCTGGATGGGGGAGATGCCCTCTTTTTCGAAAACGTCCTTCGTGGGCCGTCGCTCCCCATGGTAAAAGACCTCCCCTTCGCCAATCAGCACCAGTGCCAAATGGGCCAGTTGTACCAAATCCCCACTGGCACCGACACCTCCATGTTCATAGATCAGGGGAATAATATTTTTGTTGATCAGTTTGACCATTACATCAATGACCGATGCATGCACTCCCGAATTTCCCAAACTAAGCGTGTTCAACCGTGCCAACATGGCGGCCTTTACATATTTGGGTGCAATGGGGTTCCCAGTGCCCGACGCATGGCTCCGAATCAGGTTGTATTGCAAGCGTACCGTTTCGGAATCTTTGATCTTGTATTGGGCCATGGGGCCAAAGCCGGTATTCACTCCATAGATGATCTTGTTCTTGGAGAACTCCTTTAGAAAGTCAAAACTTTTTTGGACGGTACTGAGAACGGCTTCATCTACTGCAATGGGTTCATCTTCAAATATAACTTCGTAAAACTCCCGTATTCCTAACTTTCCTTTAATTTTTGGCATGTATGGTTGATTCTGTCGGCCTTAAGTGATATTTTAGTACTTAAAAGTAGCCATTTCGGTTGGCAAATTTATAATAATTAGGGAAGCAATATCGTATTTTTGTTACCAATACCCAATTACAAATCAAATTTTCAAAGTTTTTGAACCCAATGCCCTTATTTTGTTTCTGACAACGGAAAAGGCGCTAAAAAATGGAGTATGAAAAACCAGAACGTCGATGTTCTCATTATAGGTGCCGGACCTTCGGGCGCTGTGGCCGCAGCCTATCTTCATCATCAGGGAATTTCGGTAAAAGTGGTCGAAAAGAACCGCTTTCCGAGATTTGTGATCGGGGAGAGCCTTATCCCAAGGTGCATGGACCATTTTGAGGCGGTAGGACTTTTGGACTGTTTGGAGGAAAAGGGGTTTGAAATTAAAAAAGGGGCCCGGTTCATTAGGAAGCCCGGACAGGTCTGCGAGTTCGATTTTGCAGAAAAACACGGGGAAGGATGGGATTGGACCTGGCAGGTGCCACGTGCCGATTTCGATAAGGCGCTCACCGATGAGCTCCAGAAGTGGGGCCTGGACATCGATTTTGAAAAGGAAGTGGTGGATGTTGAATTCTCGGGCACCGGTTCCAAAACCACGATCAAGGACAGCGCTGGGGACCTCGACACGATCGAAGCAAAATACATAATAGATTCCAGCGGATACGGAAGGGTCCTGCCCCGCTTGCTCGGTTTGGACAAGCCCTCGGAAATTCCAAAACACTCCTCGATATTTACCCATGTCAAGGACATCAGGAGGCCCGAGGGCCGCGAAGGCACCATGATCACATTTGATGTGGTGAGCCAAGAGACCTGGTTGTGGGTAATCCCTTTTTCCAACGGGACTACCAGCATCGGTTACGTGGGGCCGACCGAATATTTGGAATCTTTTGAGGGAACGACCACCGACAAACTGGCCAAAATGATGGAGCTGTCGTGCTACTATTTCGACAGGTTCGATGGGGTCGATTATCTTTTTGAGCCCAAAATGATCCGAAATTTCTCCAAATCGGTAAAGCAGTTGTATGGGCCGGGCTATGTGCTTACCGGCAACAGCGCCGAATTCCTGGATCCAGTGTTTTCATCGGGGGTCGCCTTTGCCACGGAATCTGCCTACCTTGCCGCCAAATTGATCACCAGGGAACTGGACGGGGAAAAGATAGATTGGGAAACCCAGTATACGCAGTACATTTTGGAAGGGGTCGGTGTATTTTCCACCTACGTAAAGGAATGGTACACCGGGAACCTACAGAAAATCTTTTTCCACACTTCCGTCAACGAATCCATTAAACGGCAGATCTGCGCTGTTTTGGCCGGTTATGTCTGGGACAAGTCGAACCCTTTTGTAAAAAACCACGACCGCCTGGTAAAGACCGTGGCACATATAGCCGATATGGAGATGTCCCGGACCGTGGACCCTTGATCGCCCTAAGTTTTCCGGTGCAGGAATTTTGAAATCCAATTCCCCAGGTCGCTATAGGCCGTACCGATTCGAAATTGATCAGAATCGCCGCTCAGTCCCTCACCATGAATGATTTCACTGGAATAAAGAACGTTCGAAGGGTTTGCTGTTTCGAATATCGTTATGGTCGCTTCCAATTTTGCATGCTCCAATACTATGCCAAGATAATATCCGGGATAAATGAGATGTGTTTTGACAGAAATGGTGTATTTGGCATTTGGATGGTCTCTCGAGATGCTGATTTTCTTCTTTTTGAGTTCAAACTTATGAAACCCTTCGAGGAAACTTGGCTCAAAGTGGCTTTGCCTATTTTCAAACCATTCACGCCTAAACTTTTCCCCGGAACCGACCTTTAACCTCTCACGCTTTTCAACCTGTTTCTCCAAGTAGTTTTTTTCCGACCCGAAATTGGGCACTTGCATATCGTCGGCATATTCAAATTCAATGTTGTATTCCCTTACCTTCTCCAGAGACTTGATGCTTCCCGTTACGGCCTTATAATTCTGTGCGGCAAGGAATACGATGGGAAACGCCATCAGAAAACAAAACAATATCTTTCTCATGGCAAAGTTTTGCGGTCGAAACAGTAGTGTTCCATAGGAACATTGGAGATTTAATGTAATGAACAAAGGCGGGGAAACAATCTTCCCGCCCTTGTTGGATATGCGATGGCCCTATGGCTTCAGAACGCTTTTTTCCGAATTAGTTTCGCAAAGGACTTGCCTGTTTTGGCATAGCCTTCCCCCATACGGTTTTCGTTGCTGAAACTACTGCCCCACTGATCTCCCGGGGCATTTTTACTGCTTACCTGGGCCAAAATGTTATCGCGGTTCGCGGTTTCGACGAACGTCAGGAGGGTGGATACTTTGGCGGGTTGCTTCATGATTCCGGCATCCCATCCCGGGTACACCCATACGGTATCCACAATTAGGGTATACTGCGCCTCTGGCTGTTCTTCTCCAAAATAAATGCCATGGTCTTCATGTAAATAACGGTTCATGAGTTCCAAAAACTTGGGGGCATAGATAAGCTCCCTACTGGCATACCAGCTCTTTTCCCATGTTTTGCCCTTGCCCTTTGCATCTTCCTCCAATTCGGCGGAGTGTTCCTTTACATACTGGTCATTGGACAGGTTTTTTTTCAAGAGCTTCATATTGTCATAGACGAACTCTACGTTGATTTGTTCCTGTCCCTTGATAAAATCGAACTCCCCTTGGGTAATCTTCATTTTTTGGGCAAAGGAAGCTACACTGACAAATACTACTATAAGCGTTAGGTTTTTTTTCATGATGATGGTCATTAAGATTGTGATTATCGTATAAAAATAACTGTATAATGGTAACATTATTGCATTTACGGGTCCAGGACTTCCACCAATGGGAAGGGAAGGTCAATCATCCATGGCAGAAAATACCATCTGTCTGAACTTCCAAGCGGTAGGGTCATCGACCTTGCCCTGGGTCTGTTTCATCAAGACCCCGATGATCTTCTCCTTGGGATCGGCAAAGTACTGGGTGTTGAAGTAGCCGCCCCAATCAAAGGTTCCCGTGCTGCCCTCTCCACCGGCATCTTGCCCTTCAGGGGTGACCACCCCGAAAGCAAGGCCATAGTGCTTTTTACCGCCCCCGAACTTGTCCCCGGTCTGGTTGCCCATGATGCTCTGCACCGTGGTACGGCTCAAAATACGTTTCCCGTTGAGCTCGCCACCGTTAAGGTACATTTGGAGAAAAGTGGCATAATCCTTTGCCGTACTGGAGAGCCCCGCCCCACCGGAGAAAAACCGTTTGGCCCCTTTTTTCGGGTAGTCGGTGTCGTAGAAAGTGACGGGATAGCCCCTCCATTTACCATCGACCTTGTGCTGCACCCGTACCAAGCGATCGTGCTTTTCCCGGGGCAGGTAAAACCAAGTATCGTCCATGCCCAGAGGATCAAAAATACGCGTTCTCAGAAATTGATCGAAGGGCACGCCCGAGACTACCTCAATGAAATAGCCCAGCACGTCAAGTCCTTCGCTATACGTGAATTTTTCGCCGGGGTTATGGTGCAGCGGAAGCTTTGCCAGCTTTTTTACACTTTCCCCAATGCTAATGTTTTCCGTGGTGAACAGGTCGGTAATGCCCGCTTTGGCGTAGATTTTCCTAAAGCGCTCGTCCCCGTCGATGACCCCATAGCCCAGGCCCGAGGTATGGGTGATCAAATCCCGGATAGTGATCTGATCTTCCGCGGGTTTGGTGGTATAGGTAGAATCTTGTGGGCTAAAGGTGTCCAAGATTTCGGCTTTCCCAAATTCGGGAATATAACTCGAGATGGGATCGTCCAATCGGAACCGACCTTCCTCCCATAGTATCATCACAGCGGTGGAAGTAATTGCCTTGGTCTGGGAGGCGATCCGGAAGATGGTGTTTTTTTCCATTTCCTTTTTGTCGGCATTGTCGGCCATTCCATAGGCATTGTGAAAAACGATTTTTCCGTTCCGCGCGATCAAAGCCACGGCCCCGGGAAGCTGGCCGTTGGCGACGACCTCTTTTAGCAAGGCATCGATTTTCGCCAATCGTTCCTCGGCCATACCCGCTTCGGAAGGTTGGGCGTTGGACAATGGGGGGGAGGTTTTTATGGAGTTGGTCTGACCCGGAAGGGTGATGGCCCATAAAAATAAGAGGAAGACAATGTACGCTTTTTTCATTTTTTCGATGGATTGGTGGTTGTTCTGATATTCAATTGATCATTGTGCCAAATATTGGGGTTCGCCCGGTCTCAATCGTAGACCCGGATAACCTCCCCGGCGGTTCTTCCGTACACACTTCGCACATAGGCGTTTACGGCTTTCTTCATTGAAATGGGATTATGTCCGGGAAAATAATCCTTGTATTTTTCATAGGCATCTTCGACCATGCCCAGAGAAACCACATTGACCCGGATTCCGTTTTGGATTTCCAATGCCACGGCCTGTACAAAACTATGGATTCCGCCGTTGACCATTGCTGCGCTTGCCGTTTTTACCACGGGGTCGTCTGCCAAGATACCGGTGGACAGGGTTATGGAGCCCCCTGGATTGGTATAGTGCTGCCCGATTCGGACCAGATTCACCTGCCCCATTAATTTACTCTTCAGGCCAATGTGGTAGTCTTCTTCCGTCAGTTCGTTAAAATTGCCCCATTTTGCTTCCCCGGCAATACAGATCAGGGCATCTATCGCCCCTAGTTTTTCAAACATGGACCGTATGGAGGTGCTGTCGGCAATATCCACGATGATATCCCCTTTGGTCCTTCCCCCTATAACGATTTCCTCCGCGGCGGCCAGGTGCGAGACCACCCGGTTCCCAATGGTCCCGTTTCCGCCTATGATCAGTATTTTCATTTTTTTAGCACTATCATCCTATAGTTGGTCTTTGAGGTATGGCCACTATCGCCTTCTTCAAAAACGTACTCAAATTTTTTGTCCCGCGAACGCTCCAAAGGGATTTCCGTACGCGCCGCTTCATTCAGAATTCTGACCTTGTTCCCCGTGTCCTGGATGCAAAGTACGAGTTGGCAGCCCTTCTGGATTTTGGTGATGATCTTTTTGACAAAGCCGGTTTCCTTCTGACGGTCTTTTTGGGCAAAGTGGAGCATGCTATCGAGCAGTACAAAGTCGTACCCGTCGAAATCGTCAAATTCAAAAATATCCGCGACCGATCCCTTTAGCGCCAAACCCTCTTTTTGGGCCATTTGGTTCATCTGTTCGATACCGATTTTGGAACTGTCGATGCCCACTACTTCAAATCCAAGCCGGGCAATGGCAATGGCATCCCTTCCCTGCCCGCAACCCAGGTCCAGTACCCTGCCTTTTTCCGAATGTTCCGAAAAAAAATCGATCAGTTCGGGGTACGGGTTTCCGAACAGGTTTTCGGTTTGGTAATAGGTGTCGTATGCGTTGGACATGAGGGTCTTGGTCAATGATCAACGACAAGGTAAAAAAAATCCGTATGAACACGCAAGATGGTCATAAGAATATTGCGGGTTTTATTAGATGCCCTTGGTACGGAACGCGGGGAAATTGAAAATGTGAAGGTGCCATGACGATCACGGCCAGTTGCGAAAGGCCCGGTACGGCAACCCGATTTTCCCAATTTCCAGGCCTCCCTTGGCATCAGGTCCCAAACAGATTTCATATATTAGCGGATGGCCCGAAACATACGGGAGCCACCTTTTGGGGCATGGTTTTGACCGGGTTTTTTGGTCGGCCAATATACGCTAAAGGTTGTGGTACGGTGTGATCCATAGAGAAAACGTCCAAGCTGGTCAAAGGACGGGAAGGGCACGGAGCAAGGCCCGTGGATCCAAACAAAATAGGGCCCAATGGAAAGCGCGTGCTTTCCAAAGGCATCGACACGCCCCCATGATTAATTTCCATTATGAAAAAAACACTGCTAGCGCTTTTTTTGTTCTATAACCTGACTTCTTGCTCACAATCCTTGATCATTGCCGGGGACTATGGCGCGAAATATGGAGCGGTCCAATACCAACTTACCTTGAATCCCGATGGCACCTTTTTGTTCCACTCCTACAACAAATTCAATGGCGGTCTCCCGGCAGAACCGAGCATTAGTGGAAAAGGGACCTGGCAAACCGAAAAGAACATTGTTCTGTTCTCCATGGATGAGCAACGCGATCTGGATTATGCCCATACCCTGATCTTCAACAATTCCAAGGCGGTATTTGAAGGCAAATCCACTGGAATTATGGGCAATGGGACGATCGTGACCAAGCTCACTTTCTTGGAGTCCGACATTTTTTGGTTGGAAGGAATTGAACTGAAAAGAAGAAATACATAAGCACCCACACTTCACCCAATCCTGTATTACACAACTACTGCATAAATGGACAATTTGTCCCGCGGTACCATCAACAAATCGGTAGCTTTCCCTATCGGTAGAGAAAGGCATTGGCACATGTTGATTTTTAACAACTAAAAATGTATGTGTAAAGATGGCCAAGATGTTAAAATTGCGTATTTTATGGATTGAACTGGCGGCCAATCCACATCTGGCATTGATTTGGCTGTTTTAGACATGACCATCATGCCGTTTTTTGGAGCTATAGCGGGCGTTATAAAAGGGATTGGCAGCGCCCTGTTAGGGGTGGTATCTGTCGGAGGTGGCTTTCTGGAAGAATTTTTCGGTCGGTTTTTTGGCCTTCCAGGCCTCTTCCTGGACCTGATCGGAATACGGCCCAAGAAGAAGCTTAGGTTGCGGTTCCTGATCTTGGCCAATCAATTTGGGCCTTTGGTCCCCCCGGCCAATTTGCAGGAGACTTTTAAGCTGACCAAACGGATTTACGATGAACAGGCCGATATCAAGGTCATTCAGTCCGACACATCGATTGCCTATGGCGCACCCGAAGGGGCGTTGGAGGTGACCACGCCCATTATGAACAATATTGGCCATTTCGGAGAAGTCGGCGCCTATTTCCACGGGCTTTCGGGATTGGGGTTCTTTACTCGGAGGTTGTCCGTGATTATTGTGAATACCATAGACGGCAACCAAGGTCGGGCGTATTGGGCGGCGGGCAACTTTGTAATAATCGAGAAACGTTTTTTTGACGACCCCAAGGACACCACCACACTGGTAGCCCACGAAATAGGCCATGCCTGTGGACTGATATTGCACCGTGACAAAAAGGAAAACCTTATGTACAGGAATCATAAAAGGGGAGAAAAACTGGATCGATGGCAAAGCTCGATAGTGAGGGGCTCAAAGTTCGTCTGGTATATCTAATCATTCCAAATGCTTTCACCCTTGTCGGAGCAAGTAGCATAGAATAGCATGTGCCACTACTGTTTTTTGTTGGTAGCATAGATTGTAAAACCTTTCCTACGACAAATTTAATGGGGCGCTCCAATATTGTTACATTCCTTACAATCTCCTAAGTTTTGATCTATCATTTGGTAAATTAAAGGGACCCAACCCGTCCTTGATGAAGAGCACAGTGCGAATATTGGCCGTTGACGATCACAAAATGGCCGTATTGGGCTATAAGTACATCTTGGAGGATTTGACGTTTACCGGATTCGAGATCCAGGTGGCGGTGGAGACGGAGTACGAACGGGCCCAGGAACGCATTGTCAGCGCGGCCGATACCGATCCCTACGACATTTTGTTCCTCGACATCCAATTGTTCCCTTACGGGGCCAAGGACCCCAGGACGGGCATGACACTGGCCTTATGGGCGAAAAAGATATCTCCGGAATCCAAGATCGTGTTCATGTCCACATTCGGTGATACGTTTCGGATCAACAGTATCATCGGCGAGGTGGACCCGGACGGTTACATGCTCAAAACGGAGATGGACGAACTGAGCCTAAAGGAAATGGTGACCACCGTACTTTTCGATCCGCCGTACTATACCCCCGGGGTCTTGGAGGCATTCCGGGACAAACTGGCCGACGCATACCATCCGGACCGGATAGATGTCGCCATCCTGTACGAATTGGGCAGGGGTACCCATACCCCAATAATGGCGAATCTGTTGAAGATCTCCCAACAGACCATCGAGGAGCGCAAGAAGAAAATGAAGGTAAAATTCGAGATAAAGGACAAGAACGATCTGGCCCTGATCGACGAAGCGAGGAAACGGGGTTTTATATGAAACGCCCCGGACCCTTTTTGTTCCGTCCCGCAGATAAGTTTGTATACGGGCTCCATAGGTGTTCCATACAAGTTTGGTATCGGATTTAAACCTCCATTGCCTATTTCATATGGTCTTCGGTCAATCCGAAAGGGCTTCCTGCTACGACTTTTTTCTGAAAGTATACCCTAGTTTGATGGAGCCCATAAAAGGTAGCGTATTGATCTGGTCCCAATCATTTTCAACAAAATTTGGGCCGATATCGACCTGGACCGTAAATCCCTTAAGGGATAGGTATTCATAACCTATAGGGAGGTATGCGCCCCATTGGCTTTCGCTGGAAGAACCGAACAAGTTCACGCTGTTGGTCAGGGTCAGCTGTGCCCCGATATAAAAAGATGCTTTTTTATTCGTCCTTTGGGTCAGATATACGTTCGTGCCCAAATGGGCATCTAGCAGCACCCCGACCCCGGCATTGATGGAAACCCTATGGTCCAAATTATGGTTTACGTGAACACCGACCACTTCGGCACCCCATAATTGGCCCATTAGGGAAGTACTTCCCTTTACCCCCCCCGAGCTGTTTTGGGCCAGCAACGGGCCATGGAACACAAGGATCGTGAAAAACAAAACCGTTGAAGAATATAAACGCTTTTTGGTCCTAGGCATAATCGTAAAGATAGTATAAAGTTGGTTTCCCATGGTTTTGACATTGAAATCCACAGCCGTGTCACAATTTATGCTGCTGCTTCAATTTGTCCATGAGCGCCTCGAACAAGCTTTGAACGCACGTAAACCTGGAAACGTGGGGAACGTATTTATTTCGGATCAACACCTCGGTAAATCCATCATTTTTATTTTTTTGTCATCGTTCAGATCCCTTACGTAGGCATCCAAACAATCAACGGCCTTGGCAAACAGCGCTCCCCTGGTTTCCCGAAGTTCATATTCCTGCATTATTTGCCCATATCTTTTGGAATTTGGAAGAATCGCAACGATCCTGTTCATGGGCGCCTGCTCTTTTTCATGCTTGGGCCCGGACTCTTGGGGGTCGTTAAATTTGGCATCTCTGGCACAAACCTCCACAAGGTCATGATAGAGATGGTATTCGGGCACTTTTAAACGGTCTAAGGGTTCGTCGATATATTCCAAAAGAATATCCGCCAATAACTTACAGCTCTAAGTATGTTCCGCAGTACTTTCCTTTCTACCTCTCATATTCTGCCCCCGTTCGACGGTCTTTAACTTTTCCAATTCCGTCAAACATCGAATCAATTTATCCATTTGGTATCCCGTATGTTACGATTATCTGATAAGGACATTGACGCGGTCCCGATCATGTTAACCAGGATACTAAATCTTTGGGGCAAACCTACTATATGCCGATCAGGCCCTTGCGGGATGTTGGTGTGGAACTCTAATGATTCCCCACATATTTCCTGTTTTGTAGAAAGTTTCATGAAGGCGTGGGCGACATCCGAATATTCGCCATTCCCAAAGGCGATATTTCAATTATCATTGATAAACAATTGAACATCCCGAAGGGCAGATGGCAAGGTTATGCAACCCTGATCGAGCATCTGCATCAGTATTCGCATTCTTTGTAAGTTGGTAGTAGCCTCATCCATACTTCTTCGCAGACTTATACAAGGGTCGATCCTAATTGGAGGTGTTGATGGAGAACTACATTCTATATAATCATATAGGCCGTTTGATATTTCCCAACATATATTGATCTCTCCTGGCCTTGGCACCGGCTTGATTCTAAATTTAAGATTGACTTCAGCAACATTGTCCTTAATCTTTCCTTTCTCAAAAGATTCTGCCGCGTCGCGCATCAATTGATGTACAACGGATTTGGCAAATTCGGAAATATCGTGGGTTTGCGCCGCTTTTTTTCTTAACGAATCGGCATAGTCCTGAGGAGTCATCTTCTTTTCCATTTGATTTATTTTTTGATCATTGCTTTACGTTCTTCCATAAAACATATCTGTCAATATTTATGGTGTCTACGATACAAAGGCATCTAAACGATAGATGTTTTGTAGTATTTTTAACATATTTAGGTTTAAAATGGCACTATTAATATATGAAGAATCCTACTGAATGAACGTTAAAATCCACTAAAATGTTTGCTGTCGTTCCCAGCCGGTACACGCTTTGAAGGACGTCGGATAAAACACGGTTAGACATGGAAAATTAGGTCAAGCCGCATTTTTTTAAAAATGTTAAAATTAAACCCTAACTTTTCCTATTGACAGAGTAAAGCACGGGGACACATTGATTTCAATCTCTAAAAACAGGTGCATAAACTACGGTCAGTATCAAACCCATCACTGCAATTTTCCTTTTGATCGTCGCGATCATCACATTGGCCGTGGTATTGGTAAAAACGGTCAACGGAGCTATCTAAGAACCTTCCCGAACCGAAAAAAGAGCCTAGGTACCCGGGCCTAAAACAAACAAAGTGTTATCTTACAGGGGATAAAGATCATCTATGGAAACTGATAAGGAAACCACAGCGGTCATTACAAGTGCCGTTTTAACGATAGTGTCCTTGGTGGCTATTTGGTTGTACAGACGTTATCGATCCTTGAAAAAAACCGAAGAAGAACCTAAAGGTCGGTAAGCCGCATTTGCCATGGCATTTACCCAATAGCTATATTTTAAAAGGGACCTATTTGCTATTTGGAACAGGATCAAGTTAAGTGATGGGAAGGCCAGGGGGAATTGTCGGGCCTTTTGGTTCATTCCTTGCAAATGATCCCTAGCTGGATGATCTTGTGGCCCTCCGGTGTGGTCATTGTGGACCTGATCTCCATGCAATTGTTTCGAATTTCAAGTTTCTCCACTACAATACCGTTGCTCTCCTGGAAATCGTCCTGTTCTTCGTCCAGATCCATTTCCGAACCATCATATTTTAAACGATAGGTACAGTCGTCGATCCACTCAACGCGCACGTGGGCCACTGGTTCTCCGGTGGCAATTTCATTTATCCATTCCGTTTGTTTGCTGTCCTTGCGAACGATCAGGTACTTTTCAACATTGGGGTCCCGGTCATGTGTGAATTCAATCGGTTCTTTGCCTATACTATCGAATACGATGGTCCGGTACTTTTTGGGAGAATTGGAGACCGGCATATAAAACGTACCGCTTCTAAAATCCGCACAGCTCAGATCAGGGGAGCAGTTGGTGATTGCCACTAAGGTCAAGGCCAATAAAAAAATTTTGATCGTTCCCATGATGCTATAATAATCCAAATGGCTGGACAACGAAACTAATGAAAATTAGATCATTTCAATTGGTCTTGGCCCGAAGTAGGCCGGTCTGGAGCAGCAATGCAGCGACACGGATGCGTATTGATCGTTTATTAAGTAAAATATTTCTTACCTAATACTAAAATCTATTTCCTACAAATTTATTATATTTAAACAACGGACAGCTAGAGATTTGCCAATTATTGAATGCGCTATTATGAAACTTTTCCGAGCCCTTTTTCCAACGCTCCTACTTCTAGGCTGCAATAGCATTGATAAGGACAAGGTTCGTTCTGCCCTTCGGGATATTGAGAACTGCCAACAGGAATGCGGTTCCCAGGTCGACCAGATCGAGGAGGAATATTCCGAATGTGAAACGATCACATACTCCCGCTTGCTAAGTAATCTGGAAAGGTGCTTTGCCGAAAACACGGGTGATTCGCATGGATTCAAGGGCTGCCAGCTTACTGAGGAACAGATATATCAGGGCGAACGCGAAAAATGCATGCAAATAAGGGACCAACGATTGGAAATTGTAAAGACCTGCCAACGGCAGTGCATCGAGGAGACATTGGGTGTCCTTGCACTCGACTAGCTATGGACCCAAAGACAAAGAATCCAAAAATCGATCGGGAAAGGAAAAAGGGGCTTGTGCCCTACTACAGATCCTTTTGTTCGGCCTCATAGCCATAGATGGTTTTGGGGACACCCTATCTTTCTGTCAAGAAAATAATGGGACAGATCAATTGTTCGTTTGGCCAAAGACTTGCGCCGACTACTCATCTGATTTTTCCAATGGGCCGGTATACACTTTTTTCATCACTTCTGTTTTACCATCGTCCTCGGCCACCGCGGAAGTCGTGAACATCATCACACCGCTGGATTCGCCAGCCAGGCCGCCTTTGAGGACCATTTCAAATTCCTCTTTGGAAATGGTCCTTGGATCATTATGGGCTTGGACGATGGGCCATACCTTTGGGTAAGACCCCTTTTTGATGTTTAGCCGATCGCTAAACCAGTCGATGTTATCTTTTACCCAATGGGGGCCCCTTTCCATTCTCCCATGGTATACCATAGGGGAAAATACGTCAATGGTTTCTCTTAATAGATCATAGTCGAGCCCCAGTATGCGACGTCTTGCGCCATTGAACTCGCGATCGTTCCACGGACAATGATAAAGTCCAAGGAGCGCCCCCGGTCTTATTTCCTTGATGATGCTTTTCATTTCATAGGACCAATCATAAATTACCTTGCACCTCCAATTGCGCCATAATGTATCATGGTTGTTCAGTATCCATAATGCCTTTTTTGAAATGGTCCCGTCAGGTATTTCGATACCGGAATCTTTTGAAAAGCCATCAAGACAATGATCACAAAAACAGGTTTCCGGCAAGATGGGTTCCGGTTCTTCAAACTGGGCATGCCAATGTACATAGTCCATCCAAACACCATCCAGGTCATACTCCATAAGTAAATCCCGCAACTGGCCAAAACGATACTGTCGGAAACCGGGTTCGGTAGGACAAACCCCCATAAACCAGGACGCCGCTTGCACTTTTTCACCTTTTTCATTGATCGCCCATGCCTCAGGGTGCGTTTCCACGTAGTTTTTACCGTTCAAAGTGGCAAATTCAGCATACACCATGGCACCCTCAGATCGGGCCCTGTTGACCATATCGCGGTCGATAGATCCGCTGTGGACAAAAATAGCGTTGACCCCAAGGGCATTTAGCTTGAACCCTTTGTCCCACAAAGGTTCGGGGTTACCGTAAACACCCTTTATTTCAAAGGTTTCAGCTGATTTTTGTCCGCAGGAAACAAATAATAATGGTCCTAGGGCGGCATAGCATAAAATACATAGGGAACAGGTTTTGATAATTGCATTCATGTTTATCGCTTTTTTGAACTTTGCTAGGGCCCAAATTTTCGTCCTAAGCCTAAAGATAATCAACGTTGGGAAGTATACCGTGGTTTGGATGCACTTTCTAAATATCATGTGTGGCCACCTCCCAATACCACTTTTTGTTACAGGCCAATGCCATTGAATTCATAAAATCCACATACGAAATTTCCTGTAAGACAGTTTATAAGGTTAGAACCAATGGATCAATTTTTATCGATTCCGTTTCGACCAACCCACTATGGAATGAAAAAAGTTGCTTTCCTGCTCGTTCTGGCATGTATGAAGGGCCTATCGGCCCAACAAACCAATGTGACCCCTGCGAGAGATGGTTTTATCGGTATTGCGACGGACGCCAGGGCGTTGGGCCAGGGTGATATGGGAGTAGCCACTTCTGCGGATGCCTTTTCCCAATTTTGGAACCCTTCCAAATATGTTTTTTCGGATAAAAAATTTGAATTGGGAATTACACAAATTCTAGCGAACAGAAAGGAATTGAATGGATTTTCCCAGCTCAGCATAAGCTTTTACAACAAACTCGATAAGCGCAGCGCGTATGGCCTGAGTGTTCGAAATTATGCCTATACCATCGATCAATTCGTTGAATTTGGAGCGGCCCGGGCAACCCATGAAGTATCGATAGATGGTTCCTATTCCCTAAGATTGGGCGATACGTTTGCCATGTCGGTCGGCGGCCGTTTCATTTCTTTAAAGGGCAAAGCGCCCCTCCGAAACGGTTTTAGCGAAGAATCTGCCTCGAATTTGTACGGTATCGATGTTTCCGGCTTCTTTTACGGAAATGAAATGGCCTACAAGAAATTCAATGGAAGGTGGAGGGCAGGTTTCAATGTGTCCAATTTAAGGGGAAGGTCTTTAAACGACAATACGGATATCGAAATCTACGCCCCATCCATGTTAAAGGTAGGAACCGGCTTTGACTTTATTTTTGACCAAGACCGTATTCTCGGTATTACTTCGGAGTATAAAATGTTACTGGATCCACATATTGAAAATGCTGATGGGGAAAAACTTGATTTCGGCCTGGAAGGCTCCGTGGCCTCCCTGGGGCTGGAATTTGTGTTTAGGGAAAAATTGGTAGCTAGAACAGGCTGTTCATATGGGATCGATCGGCCGACCGATTCCTTTGTTCCGCTAGGTGCCGGCTTCCGCGGGCGTTATGTCGATGTGGATGTCGCTTTTTTGTTGGGATTGGCAGAAGAGGAGAACCCGGTACGAAGAAAGCTGCGTATATCGTTAAGCCTTGATCTGGAGGAAGTGTTTTCAGGTGAAAGGCTGGTTTCCGAAACTCCGTGACGAAATAAGATCACCAATCGCTTTGGGTCAGCAAAACAGAAAACATTTCATCTAAATTCAAGATTTTCAGAATGACATAAGTATACTGATAACCAGATATTAAAAAGTTTACAAACGACAACAAACGTTTACAAACGAAAGTAATTATTTCCCAACCGGATCTTTTCTAGGGGCCGTTTTAGGTTTGCAGTGTCGGATCAGGGAGATTCGATGGCATTAACTGTTTAACATTAAAACCAATAATTATGAACGCAATTAAAAACAAAGTACAGTTGATTGGAAACTTGGGCCAGGACCCAGAAATCGTAAACTTGGAAAACGGCAGCAAGCTCGCCAAATTTTCCATCGCCACCAGCGAAAGCTACAAAAATGCACAGGGCGAAAAAGTGGAGGAAACCCAATGGCACAATATCGTGGCCTGGGGGAAGATCGCGGAGATCGTTGAAAATTTCCTCGCCAAGGGCAAACAAGTGGCCGTGGAGGGCAAACTGATCCACCGGTCCTACGAAACCAAGGAAGGTGATAAAAGGTACATCACAGAGATCAAATGCAATGAACTTTTGATGTTGGGGAAGTAATCGATCTTCCATAAAAAACGTCCCGCTTGTAAGAGCGGGATGTTTTTAGTTTTGACCGACTGTTTATCCCTATTTTTGTACCACAGATCATGACAGCCGCCCTACAACAGAAACTTTTGCCCCTACTAAAGAAACACTTCGGCTATAGCTCGTTTCTTCCCAACCAGTTGGCGATCATAGAGGATGTGCTTTCCAAAAAGGACATCCTCGCGATCATGCCCACCGGTGGGGGAAAATCGCTTTGCTACCAACTGCCCGCTTTGGCCATGGAGGGCACCACGGTGGTGCTGTCCCCCCTTATCGCCTTGATGAAGGACCAGGTCGATGCACTCTGCGCCAATGGTATTGCCGCGGCCTATTACAACAGTTCCCAATCCCGGGAAAGGCAAGAGGAAATTTTCCAGCAGTTGCGGTTGGGCCAGCTAAAGCTGCTCTATGTCGCCCCTGAGGGCCTGGCCACGTTTGAGGCGTTGTTTCAGGAGATCGACATCGGTCTTTTTGCCGTCGATGAGGCCCATTGTATTTCCGCTTGGGGACACGACTTCCGTCCGGCCTATACCCAATTGGGCGGGCTAAAAGGCAGTTTTCCCGGTGTGCCGGTCATGGCCCTGACAGCAACGGCGGATCGTACCACCCAGGACGATATCGCGGCACAGTTGGCCATTCCCAAGGCCAAAAGGCATCTGGCCTCTTTTAATCGGCCCAATCTTTTTTTGGAGGTCCGACCGGCGCAGAACCGCATCAAACAGATTCTGGATTTTCTGGCGGCACATCCGAACGAAAGCGGGATCATTTATTGTCTGAGCCGTAAGAACACCGAAAAGATAGCCCAAAGACTACGTGATGCGGGACATCCGGCCAAATCGTACCACGCTGGCATGTCGGCGGTCGGACGCACTTCCGCCCAGGAAGATTTCATCAACGACAGAACGCCCATTGTCGTGGCCACGATTGCCTTCGGCATGGGGATCGACAAGAGCAATGTACGGTGGGTCATACATTACAACCTGCCCAAAAATATCGAAGGCTACTACCAGGAGATAGGCCGTGGTGGGCGTGACGGGCTTCCCGCACATGCCCTGCTGTTCTATAGCTTTGGGGATGTGACGCAACTGCGCACCTTCATTTCGCAAAGCGGGAATGCCCAGATCGAATACGCAAAGTTGGAACGCATGCAGCAATTTGCGGAGGCGCTGAGTTGCCGACGCATTGCCCTGCTCAATTATTTTGGGGAGCGGCTGACCGAAAACTGTGGCAATTGCGATATGTGCGCCCACCCACCGCGCTATTTCGACGCCACAGTACTGACCCAAAAGATCTGCTCGGCCGTTTCCCGTTTGCACGAAAGCGAGCCCATGGGCATGGTAGTGGATGTATTGCGGGGCGCACAGAACGCCCAGGTCTATGAAAAAGGGTACCAGAACATAAAAACCTATGCAGCGGTAAAGGACGTTTCCTGGCGAGATCTGCAACAATATGTCATCCAATTGTTGAACCAAGGGGTGTTGGAAATCAATTTCAGGGAGGGTGCCAAAATAGGGCTTAGCCCGTTGGCCAAGAAAATTCTTTACCAGGGCAGGCCCGTTCAATTGGCCATTTTGGAGAAAGAAGGACCAAAGGCCGAACGCGAGTTGGGAACGCAGACCAAAAAAACGGGACTTTTCGAGAAACTGCGCCTATTGCGCCATAGAATCGCCGCGGAACGGAACGTGCCGGCCTACGTGGTCTTCGGAGATGCCAGTTTGAAGGACATGGAGGCCAGACTACCTGCGACAAAAGAGGCGTTCATGGAGGTTTCGGGGGTAGGGCAGGCCAAATTGGAAAAGTATGCCGAGGTTTTTCTCAAAGAAATAGCGGCCCATCAAAAGGAGCTCCATCCCAAGGTCCCCACGCACGAGCAGTCGTATGATCTTTTTAGGAAGGGACTTTCCGTAGCGGAAATTTCCGTACAGCGGCAGTTGAAGGAAGATACCGTTTATTCCCATTTGTTGAGGATGCATGCCCAAGGGGAGGCTCTTGACCTACGGCAATTTATTGGCCCCGATGAGGTTGAAAAGGTGAGGAAGGCCAAAAAGGCCTTGCCCAAGGCGGAAGGTTTGAAAATGTATTTTGATCACTTTGAAGGACAGCTTCCGTATTGGAAGATTCGCATGGGGCTGTATTTTTTGGAAAACAAATGGGTCGATTCCCCATAATGGCAAGAACCGATCGCACCATTTTATCCGGGATGGCCTGGGTACACGATTCACGCTATTTCCCGAGAAGGAGACTGCAATGTCCCAATATTTTGTAATATTACGTATCGAACACTATTGAAACAAGACCCCGCCATATGTCCTTGTTGGATAAAATAAACGGCCTAAGGAGTGTCCATTCGCTTTCCAAGCACGAGCAATTGGTCCATGGGGTCATTGAGGCGATCGATGAAGGTATTTTGGCCACGGGCGACCAACTTCCCTCGATCAACAGGATGGTGGCCGACCTGGGCTATGCAAGAAAGACCATTGTGAAGGCCTATGAGGAATTGAAGGAAAGGGGTTTGGTCGAATCCAAAAAACTAAAGGGCTATTTTATTATCAGTGAAGAGACCCAGGTGACACTCAAAATAGCATTGTTACTGTTCTCCTTCCATCGCTTTCAGGAAGAATTTTACAATACCCTCCGTGAGGAATTGGGGAAACGGTTCCAAATCGATGTCTTCTTTCACCACAACAACATTGCCGTCTTTGAGACCATTTTTAAAAACATAAAGGGGAAATATGGCAAGTACGTGGTGGCACCCATCCCCGATCCCAAGATCCGGCCGCTGTTGGCCGGTATCGACCCCCAGAAATTACTGGTCATAGACCGGTATTTGGAAATGGACGACACCTATTCCTACATTTCCCAGGAGTTCGAGGAGGGTACCTACCATCAATTGGTGGAACTGCTCCCGGATATCAAAAAATATGAAAGGTTCGTTCTTTTTTTTAGGGATGATGCGGATTACCCGAATGGCATACGCAACGCCTTCACCAGATTTTTATCGGATCATGCCGTGGTCGGCAGTGTTCAAAGGAGGTATGGGCCCGAGGCCCTCCAGAAGGGAACGGCATATTTCTTTATCAGCGACACCTTCCTATGGGATGTACTGCGCGATTGCAGCAACAAGGGGTACGTACTCGGCAGGGATGTAGGCATTCTCTCCCATAACGACCATGTGGTGAAGGAAATCCTACTTGGGGGAATCACCACCATTTCGACCGACTTTAGGGATATGGCCGTACGGGCGGCGAACCATGTTAAGAACCAATCCCTTACCAGGGAGTTTATGCCGATCAACCTGATCAAACGCGGCTCCTTGTAGGTCCAATTTTGAGGCCTTACGTTTTTACCCACCATGGAAGAGAAGAGGGCTCCCAGCCATTGCGGCGGCGCAAGCTTCTGCACCAAGGCCACCTTTGAAGTTCAAAACCGCAGGTTGTTGTAGGCGGAATTTGCGGTTGTTTTTCGAAAGGACGCAGACTAAGCCACATTTTAAAAATTTGGCACTTTTACTCCTTATGAAGCAATATTTATGGTAATTTTAAGGTGTAGCATAGAATAACATAGTATAAACAGTTTTATAACCTACCCCTTTTCAGTTCTTCAGTGTTTATGGAAATACCAAAATTTGCCGATACGGACTGTCCAAGGCGTCGAAAAAATGTAAAATGATCAATACAACGGGCATTCCTGTAAGTGAAATACATGTGGAAACCGCGGAAGCGGACCTAAAAACCTCCTTGACCGAGGTGTTTCACGAAGAGGGGATCATCATTTATGATTTTGAGATCAGCGGGAGGGAGGCATCGCTTCCGCAGCCCATTGCTTTGACGTGGAAGATTCCTTCGCTCAATGTGAAAGGCGTTTGGAAACCCACCTCCGATTTTGCCAAACGCATCCAAGCAGATTGGGAACTGGAGCATATGGAATCCAGAATATCGATAGATGCTCCCGTAATTTGTCTTTTTGGACATGATGACAGCAATGTGCTGACTTTTGCCTGTTCGGAGGCTATCCATAAATTGGAAATGAACGCGAGACTTCGGGAAGAGGACAACCATTTTTATTGCCATATCACCTTCTTTTCCGAACCCGAACAGACCCATTCGGGTTTTAGGGCGCAGTTGCGGTTGGATTACCGGACCGTTCATTTTTCTGATAGCCTCAAAAAGGTGGCCAAGTGGTGGGAAAGCTTCGAAAACATGGTTCCCGCCCACGTGCCCGCAATTGCCAAGAAGCCGTTGTATTCAACCTGGTACCAGTTTCATCAGAATCTGGATCTGGAGGTATTGCGCAAGGAATGCAAAATGGCATACCGTCTGGGCTATGCGGCGGTGATCATCGACGACGGGTGGCAGACCACCGATTCGAATCGGGGATACGATTATACGGGAGATTGGCAACCGGAAAGAATTCCCGATATGGCTGGATACGTCGGCCAATTGCATCAATTGGGCATCAAGGTGGCATTATGGTATTCCGTACCATTTTGTGGCAAGAAATCCAAAGCGTACCAAAGGTTCAAGGGAAAATTCTTGACGGAAGGCCATAGGTGGGCGCCCGTTTTTGACCCTCGTTATCCTGAGGTAAGGGCGTATTTGATCAGTTTGTATACCCACGCTTTAAAGGACTGGAAACTGGATGGTTTTAAGCTCGATTTTATCGACGACTTCCGGCTTTACAAAGATACCCCACTGGGATTGGAAAATGGACGGGACTATGCCTCCATCAACGAGGCCGTGGATCGTTTGATGACCGATGTCATCGAGGCCCTGCGGGCCATAAACCCTGAAGTGTTCATAGAATTCCGTCAAAAATACATTGGTCCGGCAATGCGGAAGTATGGCAACATGCTAAGGGCTTTTGATTGTCCGGGCGATGCCACCATGAACCGGGTACGGATCGCGGACATACGACTGCTCTGCGCAAAAACCGCTGTACATTCCGATATGATCACTTGGCATTCGGACGAGCCCGTTGAAATTGCCGCCCTGCAATTGGTGAACACCCTGTTTGGTGTGCCACAACTGTCCGTAATGCTTCAGGAAACAAAGCCCGACCATCTGCAAATGATCGCGTTTTACACAAAATATTGGAACGCACATGCCGAGGTACTGTTGGAGGGTGATTTTGTTCCCTTCAAACCCTTGGGGAACTACCCCCTGCAAAAAGTATCCAAAGAAAACCATACCATAATCGGGATACACGATACTTTCGTTGTCCCCATAGATAGGGAAGCCGCCAATATCCATTTGATCAACGCCCATATCGCGGATGAAATTGTTTTGAACTGTACCGCTGATTTCGGCGTTTACACGGCAACAATCTACGACTGCATGGGCAATTGTCTTGCCGAAAAATCGATCGATCTGTCCAAAGGACCGGTGTTGGTCCAGGTGCCGCCCTGTGGCATGGCCATGTTGGCAAAATAAGGGGGAAATGGACAACTTCCGTTTTGACCGGGACGATTCCACAGTCCGAAAGGCTTCAGGCCGACCATTGCCCTAGAGACACCATGGAAGCTAAAATCGCATGGTAACGCCCATTCCCCTAGGTCCAAAGTTGAGGTCGTAGCTGACTTTTTTAGGGCGTGCATTGTATTTTTGATCGTACTTCATATCCAAATACCGATCAATGGCCTCCACGGTGAAGATACTGATGAAGACACTGAACACCACATCGGATAGCCAATGCTTTCCTTCCCACAATCTGGAGACCGCGGGAATGGCCCCAAGGGTGTAAATCCCGCCTTTTACCCATAGACTCTTAAATTGTTTGGCAATGGCATGGGCGTTGGTCATGGCCAGCATGGCATGGCCCGAAGGAAAAGAGTGGTAATCCTTGTCCCCGCTCCACAAGGGGTTAAAGGTATCCTTTGAATAACCGCTCAGCGGTCGTGCCCTTCCAATGGCAGATTTTAAAAATTGCTGCAATAGTCCGGCCGCCGTGGCGGAGGACATTAACAGAACCCCGGTGCGCCTCAGTTTTTTGTCTTTGATGATAAGCCCTGTGAGGTATACCCCTCCGGTAATCATGTAGTTGTTGGCCGGACTTCCGTATTCAAACCCATAATCCCTGATAATTTGGGGCACATCGTCCCGAATACCGTCCATATATTGGTTCGTGGGATCATCGATCAAATAGGCACCCCCTGTTGCCAAGACAGTGACGGCCATATCGCCCCACTGCTGCCCTTGCCAGTGAAAAGGCCTGCTATAGGCATATCCGACCCCTTTGAATACATTGCCGATATCGTATTTGAACATGTCCCATCGGGTATCGGTGGAATCCTTTAAGGTCGTCTGTGAGTGGGCCAGGCCCATCCCGGAAAAAAAGAGGACCGCTAGAAATTGTCTCATCGTTCATTTTTTAAGATGCAAATGGAACGAATGGATGAAAACAAAACGACCGTCCCCTGCAATTTATGGAATTACTTTTCACCCGAAATAGGTATCGGACGCTCTAAGGTTCGATAAAAATCGGCCATGATCCCGTCCCTGTCAAAATGTTCCCAAAGCTCAATTTTTCGGGGATTGCCAAGTCTTTCCACCCATTGGTTCCCAATGAGGATGGGAGCGGGAATACTTCGCATCTTACCCCAGGAGGGATCTTTTAAAATGGCCAGCGCCACCATGTCAAATAGGGGGCGCGAATTTTTTGGGCCATCATGGTCGATATGGTCAAAAATATGGGCAAAGAGATTTACGGAGTAGTCCCCGAAGGTTTCAAAAGTACCTCCGTGCCTACCCGTAATGGGAGTTGTGGCCCTTGGCCCCAATCCGGGCATTTTTTGGTTGATTTCATCCATGGTTACCGTGACGGCGTCAGTACCGGAGGGTTTTCCATAGCGTACCGTGACCATTTCAAAGGGAATTTTACTGTTGAGGACATAGTTCATCGAAATGGTATCATTGTCTTGATTGTATTCCCCCGGCTCCGGATAGTTGCTGCCGAGCCAAACGATCTTGGTGCGTTCGGCAAGCGTGGGGTCCTTTTTCAGCGCGAGGGCAATATTGGTCAGTTTGCCCACGGCCACAATGATGATGGAATCTTTTTTGGTGGCTTCCAGCATAAAATCCACACCTTCCTGGCCATCGTACTGCTGGGGGTCGAAATTTTCGGCAATTTCCCCAAAGTTCCCGCTGGCGCCTTTTAACAAGGGCACGACATTTTTCAAGTTGCACAATTGCATGATGCGCTCGGCCTCGTCATAATGGCCCTGGACGTCCTTGTCGTTGTAAGTGGCGTTTACGGTGATTCCCTTTACGTCAAAGGTGTTGCCGTTGAAAAGCATATAGGCCAGAGCGTGCTGGTCATCGAGTTCGTTGTTGGCATCCGTATCGAAAATAAGCTTGATCTTTTTAAGGGCATGTACCGTTTGCCCGGTTTTCGTGGGTACTTGCTCGGGCTGTTTCTGTTTGCACGATGCGGTTGCAATAAGTATCGATAGTGCGAATAGATATGGCATTTTTAAATTCATCATTTGTGGCTAAATGTTATTTTGGGATGTCCGAATTCGCGGAAAAATACAAAATATAAATGATAGGCCTTTGCATTTCATTTGGGGGTCCCGCTCCGATCGTCCACGGGTCTGAAGAAAACAACTGCGCCGGTCGGAAGGTATGGGCATGCGTTTCCATCCGCAATGACCTTGGGCCAAGGGATGCCTTGGAAGACTATTTTCCGAACGGGTTCAGCTTATGCCTTCCCCGTTCCCGACGCCCGCTTCATCCGGGTTTACAAAAACCAATTTGCCGTCGGCGTTTTCGGTCATCAGGATCATGCCCTCGCTATCGACCCCGCGCAGTGCCCTTGGTGCCAAATTGATGAGCACGGTCACCCGTTTTCCGATGATCTCTTCTGGGGCAAAGCTCTCGGCTATGCCCGAGACAATGGTACGGGTGTCGAGACCAGTATCTACTTTTAGGACCATTAACTTTTTGGTCTTGGCCATTTTTTCGGCCTCAAGGATGGTACCCACCCGCATGTCCAACTTGGTAAAATCGTCGAAGGTAATAGTGTCCTTTTGTGGCATAGGTGCTTTGTTCTCGTTTTCGTTTGCTTTTTTAGTGGCCGCCAATTTGTCCAATTGGGCCTGTATCTCGCTGTCCTCGATCTTTCTAAAAAGAAGCTGCGCGCTATCGATTTGATGGCCGGGCCTCAGAAGCACTTCCATATTTGGAACATTTTCCCAACAAAGCCCTTCGATCGGGCCCTGATCGATCTTGAGCATCTTCTTCAGTTTATTGGAAGTGAAGGGCAGAAAGGGTTCGCTTAGGACGGCCAGTCCTGTGGCAATTTGTAGGGCGACGAACATAATGGTCCGTACCCGTGCCTCATCTTCCTTGATGACTTTCCAGGGTTCCGCGTCTGCCAGATATTTATTGCCCAAACGGGCGAGGTTCATCAATTCCTGCCCGGCTTCCCTAAAGCGGTAGCGATCAATGGAGCCCGAAATCGTTTCGGGAAAACGTTTTAACTCGTCCAAGGTGGTCCGGTCGACTGTGGTGAGGTCCGATGGGCCGGGAACGACACCTTGGTAATACTTATTGGTCAGCACCACGACCCGGTTGATGAAGTTTCCGAAGATGGCGACCAGTTCGTTATTGTTCCTGGCCTGAAAATCTTTCCAGGTAAAATCATTGTCCTTGGTCTCGGGCGCATTGGCGGTCAGGGTGTATCGCAGTACATCCTGCATGTCAGGAAATTCCTCCAAGTACTCGTGCAACCATACCGCCCAGTTTTTGCTGGTGGACAGTTTGTTGCCCTCCAAATTCAAAAATTCGTTGGCAGGTACGTTTTCGGGCAGCACATAGCTTCCTTCCGCATGGAGTATGGAAGGGAAAATAATGCAATGGAACACAATATTGTCCTTTCCAATGAAATGTACCAGTTTCGTGTCCTTTTCCTTCCAATAGGGCTCCCAGTCCCTACCTTCCCTTGCGGCCCATTCCTTTGTGGAGGAAATATAACCGATGGGGGCATCGAACCAAACGTACAATACCTTTCCTTCCCCGCCTTTCACGGGTACGGGAATGCCCCAATCCAGGTCGCGGGTCACGGCCCGGGGTTCCAGACCACCGTCGATCCAGGATTTGCATTGGCCATATACATTGGTCTTCCAATCTTTTTTGTGTCCCTTTAAAATCCATTCCCTCAAAAAGCCCTCGTGTCGATCAAGTGGTAAAAACCAATGTTTGGTCTCCTTAAGAACGGGGACCCCTCCCGTGACGGTAGATTTCGGATCGATCAGATCGGTGGCGTTCAGGGACGAACCGCAATTCTCGCATTGATCGCCATAGGCTTCCTCATGGCCGCACCTGGGGCAGGTACCCACTACAAATCGGTCGGCTAGGAACTGTTGTGCCTCCGCATCGTACAACTGGGCCGTGGTCTCTTCCACAAAATCCCCTTGATCGTAAAGTTTTTTAAAGATTTCCGAAGCAGTTTCATGGTGCACCTGGGCGGAAGTACGGGAGTAGTTGTCAAAGGTGATCCCAAAATCCTCAAACGACTTTTTGATGATACCGTGGTACTTGTCAATGAGTTCCCTGGGGGTGATGCCTTCTTTTTTTGCCTTCATGGGTATGGCCACCCCATGTTCATCACTTCCACATACGAAAGCAACATCCTTGCCCGTCAAGCGCAGGTACCTGGCGTAGATGTCCGCTGGCACGTAAACACCTGCCAGATGTCCGATATGGATCGGCCCATTGGTGTAGGGCAGGGCGGCAGTGATGGTATGTCTTTTAAAGCGGTTTTCTTTCTGGGCCATCAAAAGTGTGATTTGGCCACAAAAATAGCGTTTTTTGCGGGCTGCCCGCCACGGACGGCCAAAAAAACAAAGCCTCCGAAATATCACAGGGATATTGTCGAAGGCTATGCATAAAGTGGGGGTAGATTAGGGGACGAAAAATGGTCTAAACGTATGCTAAATTCAATGTTTTATGCAACCATTACCGATTTGCTCATCTTTTGGTTTTGTACCTGGATCCTGTAAATATATTTTCCAGTGGACAATTGTGACGGAACACGCTCGCGTATGTTGATCTCTGTCGAGCCTTCCAACATCATTTCATTGAACACGGTACCTACCTTCTGCCCCAGGATGTTGAACAACTGGATATCCACATGGGCGCTGAACGGCATTTCCAAATAGATGTGCGGTGTGCTGTCCGTGGGATAAAAGGGCTTATGTACAATGGCATCCAAAAGTTCCGGATTGGGCGTTGTGGGATCGGTAGGGTCGGGTTGTGTGGGCGGGGTGGGCTGCCCGTCGCTATAAACGATATCGGGGAACTCTACTCCACTACAATTGAACCCAAGGTTGACCGGTGCATACGGATGTCCCAAAATATGCTGTTCGACCAAGGGAATGGGGATACACATCCATTCTGCCATCACCGTGGCATACAGATCTCTGAAATCCATCGTGTATTCCAGGTTGCCCCGTCCATCGGGGTTGTCCAATGTGGGGTGGTCCCCAACAAAGGCGCTTCCGTTCAATCCCGATCCGAAAAACAGGGTAGGTGCCGCCTTTCCGTGGTCCGTACCATTGGAACCGTTTTCAAAAATTCTTCTTCCAAACTCGGAGAAGGTCATGCTCAATACCTTGTCATCTTGTTGGGTAAAGGCGATGTCGTCGTAAAAATTATCCACGGCCACGGATAAATTTGTCATCAACCGTTCATGGGCCAAAGGCTGGTTGCCATGGGTATCGAAACCGCCCATGGAAATCATATATACCTTGGTTCCCAGATTTCCCTTGATCAGGCGGGCCAATAGGGACAGCTGACGGGCGAAACCATTGTCCTGATATTCAACCTGGTTCTGTCCGCGTTCGTAGGCTTCATGTATCTTTCCAGCATACTCATAGGTGATGTTGGCAACGCCTCTCAAAAACTCCATTTGGTCGCCATACATACAGCTGTCAAAAAGGGTCGGGTCCAGATTGTATTGCAATCCGGTGTTGGCAATTTCTTCCAATTGATCGATGTTCGACGCCACAAAAGCATAGTTGGTCTCCTCGCCTTGGAACACCAAACTGCCAAAGCTTCCAATCTGAATGGCGGCCGGAGCTTCCGGTGGGTTCATGAGGTAATCGGGATATATGTTTTCAAAATGCCTGCCCATCCATCCGGTATCCTCACCCGTGAAAGCGGTGGTCGTAAGGTCGGTGTTGGATAGGATATCGGTTCCCGTAAAGTGGGAAAGGCTCTGACCTTGATAGCCGACACCGTGGACGGCCTTAAGCTGTCCTTCGTTCCACATGGGCTGCAACGACTGCATATAGGAAGGTACTCCAAATTCATCGGTCAGTTTCAAGACCTTGCTTTCGGGAATATAAATGTTGGGCCGCGCATTGGCATACGAATCGTATTGCTCGATCGGAATAACCGTACTGAGGCCATCATTTCCACCAGAGAGTCGAATGAGTATCAGGATATTGTCCGTTTCCGCTGCGGCAAGGGCTGCGGTCATGGGAGATGGGGCCGAGGCCGAAAGGAAATTGCCGCCGAGCATCATGGAGCCGGAACCAGCGATTCCCAAAGCCTGCATGAAAGAGCGTCTGCTCCACACCTTGTGTTCTTCATCGTGGCCTTCGTGTTCTTTGCCTTTATGGGGAGTATGATTGATATCGCACATAGTCGTAGGTTTTATTTAAGTTGAAATTCTGGTTGTCTAATAATATGAAGAAGGAGCAAGTATACCTGCGAATCGGCGTTTGGAAGCATCATGTTCCACGATCCATTTTGGTATACCATATCGGACTCGTACGGTTCCCTGAAAACGGAAATGGCCGCACTGTAGTTTACAGGCTCGAGCAGACCTTTTGGGGTCATCTTGTCCACTATGGCCCGGGTTACTTCTTCGGGATCGTTGGTGGTGGCACCATTGGCTCCCGTGGCCGCTATGCCAAAAGCCCTAAACTGCTCTTGGTCGCGGTTCCAGAATTCCTCCAACAACATTTCGCTGGTCAGCCATCGACCGATCATGAAGTTGGTATTGATCCAGGTTCTATCGCGTTGCCAACCGGCTACGTCGACCGGGGAAAACAAAGTTTGGCTGAGCAGGCTGCAAGAATCGATCACCCTGTCCAGAACGGTATCGTCATAGGCAAAACCGGTCTCCTGGATCATGTTGAGATACATGTCGAACGGGCTTTTGATGATTACGCCGATGGTGGTGTCATCGAAAAAGTGCTGACTTTTGAACAATTGCGATAAAACCGGTGCTATTTCAAAGTTGTTCGCAAGAAAAGTGGCCGACATCCCGGAGATGATGGCCTGGGCGTTTCCGCCGGCATCCCTGGAATCGGGATGCACAAAGAACTCATACAGTTTTCCGCAAATGAATTCCGCTATCTCGTTTGCCCGTTCCTGAAAAAGGATATCGATGACATCATCATATCCCCAATTTCCGGTCTGGCCTAAAATGGTCTTGCTCCCGGTATCGTGCTTGGTGGCATCAAAAGTTACCGGGGAACATCCTATTTCACCGCGCTCGACATAACCGGACAAGGCCTTTGCGGTTTCGATGATATCTTCCTCCGTGTAGTTGTTCCCTTCCCCCAAGGTAAAAAGCTCGTAAAGCTCCCTGGCGTAATTTTCATTGGGATTGTTACCATTGTTGTACACGCCGTCCAAATAGTAGAGCATGGCATTGGTCAGGCCTATTTCACTGATAAAGGTCTTGAAATTGCCAATGGCGTTGCGCTGTAAACAATTGATGTAATAATAGAGGTAGGAACTACAGTCATACACCGCGATTTCGGTGACGAGATGGTTGCTCCAGAAAAAGCTCAAACGATCTTTGAGGTTGTTGGCCAGGAGTGAATTGGTGTAGGCCAACCTCCATTCCTGAATTTGGGCGTTCCTGAGCTGTCTTGCCGCATCCTCGTCCGCGGGATAGTTGGCATTGGTCCAATCTGCCCAAGCGGGTGGTGGTAGCGGGGCTCCTCCAATGGCTTGGTTGATCAAGTTGTCCACCAAGGTTCCGGCATTTTGCCCCACTGCTTGGTCGATGGTCTGTACGGAGGCACTAAACCCCAGTCTTCTGTACAAGTGCGCCGCCTTTGATCGATCCAAAGGATTTGTGTACGGCGCTAATGTAGAGGTGTTACAATTAACGAAGTATTCCATAGTTTTTCATTAGGCTTTAAGAACAGTTCATGTGTGTAGGGGCTAATTCTTAACGCTTAAAGATTTTGGATAGTATCTTAATCCAAGTATTTTCGATGTATGGTTGGGGAATTTACGATGTTAGCTTAAAAACTGACGTTAAACTGCTGGTTTTTTCGATGAAATGCACGTTTTTGGACGGATTATAGTATAATACTATGGGAAAACATAATGAATTTGGAAAGGAAGGAGAGGAAATAGCAGTGGATTTCCTATGCAAAAAAGGATATCATGTTCGCCATAGAAATTATAGGTACCTGAAGGCGGAGATCGATATCATAGCCGAAAAGGATGGAATATTGGCCATTATTGAGGTAAGGGCCCGAAGCAATGATCAGATCATCAAGATTGCCGATACCATTACCAAAAGGAAAATAGCACTGCTGGTCATGGCCGCAAACCACTACGGAACTGAACATGACCTGGACATGGAAATACGCTTTGATATTATCGCAATACTCAAAAACAAGTCCGTTTTTACCATCGATCATGTTAAAAATGCCTTTTATCATTTTTAAAAATTTGTTATAAATAGAACAAATTGTTAAGTTTGTTGTAAAATCAATCAAAATGAAGACGATCTCCTCTGTTGTTGAAGATTACATCAAGAAAAAGCCCTTTTTACAAAGTGCCTTGGCCCAAGGTATAATCAACCTTACCTCCCTTTCGCGAATCGTAAAACCTGAGATTCAGGACGAACTTGGAAAAGACGTCCGCAACGGGGCCATAGTCATGGCACTCAAACGACTTTCCGATGATCTGGAGTTCCGGGCGACCCATAAGATCGTGAAGGTGTTGAAGAACATCGGCGAGATTACCGTTCGTTCTTCCCTGACCGATTTTACCTTTTTGGTCTCCGATACCATCCTGTCACAACAGGCCAAGTTGTTGGAAGAGGTGAATGCCAATCAAGATGTGTTCTATACTTCCTCCCGTGGTGTGAACGAGATGAACATCGTGCTGAGCAATACCCTCGACGCTTCTGTGGAGAGCCTGTTCAAGGCGGAAAAGTGTACCCAAAAAGCGCAAAACCTATCCTCCATTACCGTAAAATTGCCTGCTGAAAATGTATCGGTTCCCGGTATCTACTACTTTATTTTCCAACGGCTGGCCTGGGAGGGTATTGTACTTTACGAAGTAATTTCGACCACAAACGAGTTTACCATTTTGGTCAACGATGAACAGGTCGATGTGGCGTTCAAGACCATAAAGGATTTGAAAACGCTTTAATTAATGGGACTCCTACTCCGGGTGCGGGCCAGAGTCATTTGAACACCCAGTTTGGGAATGGCGGGGCTACTGCCCTCAATTTTGCTGTAAAAAAGCCACTACTTCCCGATCGTTCCCGGGTTTGGCAATAATCCGTTTGTCCTTGTCCAAAATGAAATAGGTGGGAGTCCCCGCGATGGCGTACTGTTTTGCATACTGATTTTCCCATTTGCCCAGGGCAAGGGCATGTTCAAAATCCGGTAATTTGGCGGACTCCCGTTTCCAGTGGAGGTCGTTGTCCTCCAGTCCCACGGCGATGACCTTTATGCCCGGATAGGCCCGGAGTCTTTTGTGCAAGGACGGGATCTCTGTCAAGCAATGGGAGCAGGTACTGCTCCAAAAGATCAGGACATAGCAGTCGTCACCTTCCATTTCGCTGAGCCTTTTATCGCCGACCCCGTCTTTCCAAATAATGTCGGGAGCGGTAGCACCGAACCGCAGGCGATTGTGTGCTTCTACGTCCGCAATGATCTTTTGCCTTCCGTTGCTCTTTGCCAGGGGCCCCAAATAAGTGTCGAAGATAAAATCCGAAGTGCTATTGAAGCCATAGGATGCCGCCCGGTTCCAAAGTTTGTGGAAAACATGGACCTGGTACTGGGAATCGGTCCCGACCAACTTTTCGTGTACCGTCCGTATGTTTCCCTGATAGGTCCTTTCCTTTTCGGCCTTTGTTTTTTTGGCCGCGGTAATAGCGGTAAAAACATAGGCGTTCAACCTGTCGGTGAGAAAACCTGATGCTTGCAGAACCGGATTTTTTAGATCGATATGGTCGAAAAAGTGCGCTTTCTTGTTTTGCCAATAGCTTTTACTGGATTCGTATTCCGACGGAATATACGGCCTATTGGCCCGGATGAATTCGTTTGCCAGCATACCGTTGGTATCCTGTTCATATCGGGTCTGGATCCCGTTCAGTTCCCCGGTCAGTTTTTGGAACTCCCCCATGTCCGTTTTGCCCGCCGAATAGTAATTGATGAATTTCTGTTTTACGCCGGTTATTTCCTTGAGATAGGTACGGAAAATTTTGTTTTCCCCAGAGGATGAAAACGTTACGCCCTTTTGGATATCGAAGGCCAGTTCAATATCCTCATTTCCGTTATAGAGCAGGTCGAAATAAAATTCCTCTTGGGGCACGGCATATACCAGGCGGTACGTGCCGGGTTTGGCGGTAGCGGGCAAGGAAAGTGTAAATTTCCCGTTGTCGATGGCCGTGTCCGCGACGTAGGCCCGTGTCCCCGGTCCGATTCCGTAGGCGATCACCCAGGTAAAATCCTTGGCAGGTGAAAAGGTTCCGGAAATAGTGTGCTGGGCGCCCAGGGCGAAGCAGCTAATTAAGAGCAGTACCGATATTATGTTTCTCATGGTTTTAGGGATTTCAATGATTCTGGCAGTACATATTTTGGAAACAAATCGATGGATTCGCCACATTTTGCTATTCAAATTCCTTACCGATTCCTATAGAGGCGCAGATACCCAAAATTAAGCTCATCTCCTTTTGGTGAACGAACCCATCGGATATGGCCACATCTTCCAGAATTGCCGCCAAGGCTTTCTTTTTTTGGTGCGACATGCCTTTTAGGATCAACAAACCCTGTTCGGTTTCAATATTTCTGGCCTGTACGATGAAGTTGCTGTCAAAATGAATGCTGTTCATCAGTTGGCCCAATGCATTGATCTCGCCGTTGTGAACTTTTCCATCCGCAAGAATGACCGAATCGATCATCTTTACGATGGCCAATTTTTCACTTAGATCAAATTCCATGGTATCGCTGTTTTTAGTATTGACATAATCTGTTTGCCTGCAGCCAGGACCGAGGTGGTCCGACGTCTTGTTTGGGTAAGGAACGGTAATCTACTGGTTGGGCGGTTTCGAAAGTACACAAAAAATAACTTTTAATTCTTAACAATTGGAAAAAAGAAAGAGGGGAACCGAAGGGTTGTCACGGCCCGTTCATTGGGGCGATACCTTGGCCGTAGCTGGAGCTCCGATCGGAGATAGTACCTGATAGGCCTTCTTCACCGAACCGACCCCCTCGAACACCAATAACAGTCGAAGCCCGTTTCGGGTCTGTTTTTCCTTCATTTTGCAGACATGGGTGTGGGTCTGTACAAATTGCAATAATCTGGTGAAGGTGGGGCTTTGATAAAACTCCGACTGCTGGTCGGCGATGAAGTATCCGATCATTTTGCCTCGTTTCATGACAATTTTTTCCAATCCGATGCTGTTGGCAATCCATTTAATGCGGACCGAATCCAGAAGATCTTCCACCGGTGTGGGCAGTTCCCCAAAACGATCGATCAATGCTGCCTCGAACTTCTTAAGACCTTCCCCATCCTTTATATGGTTGAGTTCGGTGTACAGGTTCAAGCGTTCGGTGATATTGTTGATATAATCGTCGGGAAAAAGAAGTTCAAAGTCGGAATCGATTTGGGTTTCCTTGACAAAAACCTTGTCCTGCTGCCCTTCGACTTCCTCGTACAGTTGCTTAAACTCATTTTCCTTGAGTTCCTCAATGGCCTCGGACAATATTTTTTGATAGGTTTCAAATCCTATTTCGTTGATAAAGCCGCTCTGTTCACCGCCCAATAAATCCCCTGCGCCCCGAATTTCCAAATCCTTCATAGCGATATGGAATCCACTGCCCAACTCGGTGAATTGCTCCAAGGCCTGGATGCGCTTTCGGGCATCGACGGTCATAACATCGTAGGGAGGGGTGATAAAATAGCAAAAGGCCTTTTTATTGCTCCGGCCCACGCGGCCACGCATCTGGTGCAGGTCGCTCAGACCAAAGTTATTGGCATTGTTGATGAATATGGTATTGGCATTGGTCACGTCCAGGCCACTTTCCACAATGGTGGTGGAGACGAGCACGTCGAACGCTCCGTTCATAAATGCCAGCATGAGGCGTTCCAATTTCTTGCCGTCCATTTGCCCGTGGCCAATGCCAATTTTGGCATCCGGCACCAAGCGTTGGATCATGCCGGCGACCTCTTTGATATTCTCAATACGGTTGTGTATAAAGAATATCTGTCCGCCCCGCTGTATTTCATAGCTTATCGCATCGCGAATGGTCTCCTCGTTGAAGCGGACTACTTGGCTTTCAATTGGGTACCGGTTCGGGGGAGCCGTGTTGATGATGGACAGGTCCCGGGCCGCCATTAAACTGAATTGGAGGGTTCGCGGAATAGGGGTGGCCGTCAGGGTGAGCACATCCACGTTTTCCTTGATGGATTTCAACTTGTCCTTTACCGAAACGCCGAATTTTTGCTCCTCGTCCACAATGAGCAGCCCCAAATCTTTGAACCTTATATTTTTATTGACGAGCTGGTGGGTGCCGATGATGATATCGACCTTCCCCAATTCCAGTTTTTCCAAGGTTTCCCGCCTTTCCTTTGTGGTCCTGAAACGGTTCAGGTAATCCACGGTGACCGGCATCTCCTTTAAACGTTCGGTGAAAGTGCGAAAGTGCTGAAAGGCCAAAATGGTGGTTGGTACCAGCACGGCCACCTGTTTGCCATTGTCCACGGCCTTAAACGCCGCCCGTATCGCCACTTCGGTCTTTCCAAAGCCCACATCGCCGCAAATGAGCCTGTCCATGGGGCGTTCACTCTCCATATCCTTCTTTACATCTTCCGTCGCCGTACTTTGGTCCGGGGTGTCCTCATAGATAAAGGAAGCTTCCAGTTCGGTTTGGAGGTAACTGTCCGGCTCGTACCGGAACCCTTTTTCCAATCGCCGTTTTGCATAGACCTTGATGAGGTCGAAAGCAATTTTCTTGACCCTCGATTTGGTCTTCTCCTTGATTTTTTTCCAGGCCCCCGAACCCAATTTGTAGATTTTGGGAACGGCCCCGTCCTTTCCATTGAACTTGGAAATCTTATGCAGGGAGTGGATGCTTACGTACAGGATATCGCGTTCCCCGTACATTAACTTAATGGCCTCCTGTTGTTTGCCCTCCACGTCAATTTTTTGGAGTCCGCCAAATTTACCGATACCATGGTCAATATGGGTGACATAGTCCCCGATTTCCAACCTGTTCAGTTCTTTAAGGGTAATGGCCTGCTTTTTGGCGTAGCCATTCTTGAGATGGAACTTGTGGTAACGCTCAAAAATTTGATGGTCGGTATAGCATATCATTTTCGCCCCATCATCTATAAAACCTTGGTAAAGCGGTAAGACCACGGTTTTGTACGCTACCGCTCCCTCGATTTCCTCAAAAATGTCGTGGAAGCGTTTGGCCTGTTGTTCCGTGGCACAAAAAATATAGTTGGTATATCCTTTTTGTCCGTGTTGGTTCAGGTTTTCTATCAACAGGTCGAACTTTTTATTGAAGGCGGGCTGCGGCCTGGTCTGGAAAACAATCTCCTGTGCCGGCCTTTCTGAAGTGGAGGCGCTCCCCATTAGCACAAGTCCAAAGTTCGCCAGTTCGGCCTTAAACTGAATGGCGTTTACAAAAAGGGTTTTGGGCCGGGCATGGTTAAGGGTGGCGGGCAATTGGGAAAAGGCTGCCTCCGCCTTTTGAAAAAAATCATCCAATCTCTTGTAGATCAGGTCCGTGCTTTTGCCGAAAACTATGGTCTTCGAAGACATATACCTTAGGAAACCCTCCCTTTTCTCCCCCAAAAACTTATTGGCCATGTTGGGAACAATGGTGATCCCTTTGATGGTATTGGTCGAAAGTTGGGTGGCCACATCAAAAGTTCGGATGCTGTCCACCTCATCCCCAAAAAATTCGATGCGATAGGGTTCGTCGTTCGAAAAGGAAAACACGTCCACAATTCCCCCTCGTACGGCAAACTCGCCCGGTTCGGTGACAAAATCGACCCGTTTGAACTGATACTCGAACAAAACCTCGTTCAGGAAATCCAGTGAAATAGTGTCCTCTAGCTTAATTTTAAGTGTGTTTTTCTCCAGTTCTTTGCGGGTGACCACCTTTTCAAAGAGCGCATCGGGGTAGGTGATAATGACCGCGGGCTTTTTCCGCGAATTGATACGGTTCAGCACTTCCGCCCGGAGCAATACATTGGCGTTGTCGGTCTCTTCCAACTGATAGGGCCTTCGATAACTGCCCGGATAGAACAAAACATCCTTGCTTCCGATCAAGAGTTCCAGGTCATTGAGATAGTAGGCGGCTTCCTCCTTATCGTCAAAGATCAGTAGAAAAGGGACCTCTGAGCCTCGGAAGGCGTCCGAAAGTACAAAGGACAGCGAAGATCCGGAAAGCCCTTTTAAGTGCACCTGAGGTTGGGCTAGGGCAAGGGTTTCCCTCAGTTTCCCGCTTTGGGGAGACTGTGAGAACAGTTGTTGGATGGATGCTTGGGTCAAGCCTTACATTTTTTTGTGAACCCCAATTTTGAAAACGTTCCAATGGAAAATCCGCTCAAAAATTGCGATTCGAACCAATCCCGATTTTTTGGGTCTTTGGACTTTGAATGGCAAAGATAGTTTCTAGGGTAGGTCTACCCAAGTGATGCCTCAAATTTTTACAACGGCCCCGTCGGCAATGGCAAATACGACGTTGGTTTTCTGGGGCCGTAGCACATGGCTTCCGGTAAACTCCCCAAATGCCGGCAGTATCAATTGGTCCGGACTTTTAAAGAAGCACGGCAACCTAAGGCTTTGTTTGCCCAAGCCGTTCAGCCGCACCGCGGGATGGACGTGCCCCGAAAAATTGAAAAGACCTTGCCGTTCTTCAGGGTGATGCGTCAATAAAAAGCCATCCAACTGCATTTCCGCAACAACTTGAATTCCCAAATCCTCATATTTGGAGTACGGGACGATGTCATGGTTCCCTTCCACCAAAACAATGGTGCATGTCGTCTTTTTTACCCAGGTCTCGAACAGCGCCCATTCCCGGTTTAGGGAGGAATGGAACAGATCGCCCAAAAAACAGATCGTATTGGGCCTAAGGTCGGCCATCGCCTCATCGAGCAACACGAAATTTTTTGCTATGGCCTTGTGGGGCACGGCCGCTCCGAACTTCCGGAAATGGGAGACCTTTCCCAAATGGACATCGCTGATCAACGCCATGGACTTTTCCTTCCACAGGAGGGTGCCCGTGGGGTGCAGCTCAAAATTTTGGTCCCGTATTCGGATGGTCTGGGATTTCATATATCCAAAGGTAGTAAAAGAGCAGTTGTTTTTATTGACACTATTCCCTACTTTGTGGAGTAATTGTTACGAATCAAACTATGCCAAGAATAGTCGTTGTAGGAAGCTCCAATACCGACATGGTGGTCAAGACCGAACGTTTTCCGGCCCCTGGGGAGACCATCATCGGAGGGGATTTCTACATGTTCCCAGGGGGAAAAGGGGCCAATCAGGCCGTAGCAGCGGCACGAGCGGGAGGCGAGATTACATTTATTTGTGCAGTGGGCGATGATCTTTTCGGCCAAAATGCCCTTAAGGGATACCAAAGGGAAGGAATCGATACCGGCGCTGCCCTGGTCGTAAAAAATGGGGCATCCGGAGTTGCATTGATCACCGTGAACCAGGAGGGCGAGAATGAGATAGTGGTCGCCTCGGGCACCAACGGACAACTTTCTCCCGAGCACCTTGAAAAGACCTTGGCCGGGAATACCGATACGGATATCTTCCTTACCCAATTGGAAATCCCGATCGATACCGTTGCCTGCTTGGCAGGCCATGCGGGAAGGAACCGTCAAAAACTGATTGTCAACCCGGCACCGGCACAGTTTCTGCAGGATGCGATTTTGAACGGATTGTTTCTGATCACGCCCAATGAGACGGAGGCTAAAATTTTAACGGGCATTGAAGTGACGGATGAAAAGAGTCGAGCGGCGGCGGCCCAAGCGCTTCTGGACAGGGGCGTACAAAACGTCATCATCACCTTGGGCAGTAGCGGATCGTATTTTAGGAACGCTGGGGAAAGTTTCGGCCTGCCCGCCCCCAAGGTACGGGCGGTCGACACCACCGCTGCCGGGGATGTGTTCAACGGGGTATTGGCAGTATGCCTGGCCAAGAACATGGACTGGAGGTCCAGTATGGCCCATGCCAGCAAGGCCGCGGCACTTTCCGTGACCAAAATGGGGGCACAGGATACGGCCCCGACCAAAGAGGAAATCAACCAATTTTAGCACTATGTATATTATCGAATCCTATTCCATAGCCGTTATTTTCTGCATTGTGACCATGATGGCTTGGGGGTCGTGGGCGAACACACAGAAGCTGGCGGCAAAGACCTGGCGTTTTGAACTGTTTTACTGGGACTATGTTTTTGGCATTGTAGCGTTTTCCCTTTTGTTCGCGCTAACAGCGGGCAGTCTGGGCGAGGGGGGGCGGCCGTTTATCGAGGATCTCTCGCAGGCAGGACCCGAAAACATCTGGTCGGCCGTTTTGGGCGGGGTCCTGTTCAATGCCGCCAATATTCTTTTAGTGGCCGCGATTGCCTTGGCGGGCATGTCAGTGGCCTTTCCCGTAGGGATTGGATTGGCCCTGGTAGTAGGGGTAGTGGTGAACTATGTCGATAGCCCCATTGGAAACCCCGCCCTACTCTTTGGGGGCGTTGGATTGGTCATGGTCGCGATTTTGTTGAATGCCAATGCCTATCGAAAACTATCCGCCCAGCAACAAAAAGTGCCTACCAAAGGCTTGGTGCTCGCCGTGGTCGCGGGACTGCTCATGGGGCTGTTCTACAAGTACGTGGCGAATTCGATGTTTCCCGACTTTGCCAAGCCCGTAGCGGGAAAACTGAGTCCGTACACCGCGGTTTTCCTGTTTGCCCTGGGCATATTGGCCAGTAATTTTGTATTCAATACGCTGTTGATGCGGAAACCTTTTGAAGGGGCACCGGTGAGTTTCAAGGACTATTTTGGAGGTACTGGAAAGAGCCATGTGATGGGAATTTTGGGTGGGGTCATCTGGTGCATCGGCATGTCGTTCAGTATTTTGGCCTCCGATAAGGCCGGCCCGGCCATTTCCTATGGTTTGGGCCAGGGCGCCACCGTAGTGGCGGCCATTTGGGGAATTTTTATCTGGAAGGAATTCCAGGGCGCGCCCAAAGGGGTATTGGGCATGCTCAATGCGATGTTGCTGCTCTATGTGGTGGGATTGGGATTGATCATCGCCGCGCGATAGGGCTTACTTTTTCGTCAGCAGGGCGGTCATCCGCTTGATGCGATCGGCCAGCCTTTCACTCGATAGTTTCTCCCGCAATCGATCCGTGATCAATGGGAAGGAAAAGGGGGTCGGTTCCTTGCAGGCTTTCCAAACGATCTCCTGCGAGGCGATGCGGTCCAGGGCGATGCGCAGCCTTCCTTCTTCCAACTGGTGCTCAAAGGTCTCACGGAAGGCCTGTTGGAACAGCAGGTTATCATCTTCATAGTCCTTGAAGACGTCGAACAACAGTTGTGAACTGCTCTGCAAGTGCTTCATCTTTACCCCCTTATCGGGATAGCCCGTGAAGACCAGTCCGCTGATTACGGCGATATCCCGAAACTTTCTTCTTGCCATTTCGGTGGAGTTCAGACTTTTTTGAAGATCATCGGTCATGTGGTCCGCGGTGAACAGGTTGTTGTCCAACACTTGTTGCATGTCCAATTCCCGGTCGGATAGCAACTCAAATCCGTAGTCATTGAATGCAAGCGAAAAGGTAATGGGTGAGAGCAGGCTGATGCGATAGCTCAGTAAACTGCCCATGGCCTCGTGCACTGCCCGGCCTTCAAACGGATAGAAAATATTATGGTACCCATCACGGGTCTTGAAAGTCTCGATCAGGAATTCGGATGGTTTGGGCACCGTGCTTTCCGCACTTTGTCTTTGGAAAATGGGCCGAAGAGCCTTTAGTTCCCGGCTTTCCTCTTTCTGGGAGGCCTCTGGAGTGGCCTTGTACAGTTCATTTCTGAGCAATTCGGACATCCGGGCGGAAAAGGTCAACCGTCCCCCCATCCAACTGGGGACCTTGTTGGTTCTTTTGGAAGAATTCCGGACATGGGCCTGCATGTCCTTGATCCGGATAAACTCCAGGTTGCGCCCGGCAAAAGTGAACACATCGCCCGGGCTCAGTTTTGAGATGAAATACTCTTCGATGGAACCGATATACCCCCCCTTTTGATAGCGTACGGCAATGTGAGCGTCCCCGACTATCGTCCCGATCTGAAACCGGTGGCGCATGGCAATGCCCCGGTTGTTGACCTTGAACCTGCCGTCTTCGGCAATTTCTACTTTTTTATACTCGTCATACGATTGAAGGCTTTGGCTCCCCAGCACCAAAAAGTTCAGCAACCATTGCCATTGGTCTTCGGAGATGGCCTGGTAACAGAAAGTCTGTTTGATTTCCTGGAAAATTTCGCCAGGGGAGAACCCATCGGAAATGGCCAGGGTGGTGAGGTACTGCAACAGCACGTCAAAGCTGTTGAGATAGGGAATACGATCTTCCACGGCGTTCAGTTTTACCGCTTGTTGCAGCGCGGATGCCTCTACCAGTTCAATGGCATGGGTGGGGAGGAAATGGATGACACTTTCCTTTCCGGGACGGTGACCGCTTCTTCCCGCACGTTGTAAAAACCGTGCGATGCCCTTGGTGCCCCCGATTTGGACAACGGTCTCCACGGGCGCAAAATCGACGCCCAGGTCCAAGCTTGAGGTACAGACCACTGCCTTTAAGCTCTCGTTGCGGATGGCCTGTTCCACCCACAGGCGCGTTTGCTTGTTGATACTGCCATGGTGCATCGCGATCTCCCCGGCATATTCGGGATGCTTTTCCAAGATTTTCTGGAACCAGATCTCGCACTGGCTCCGGGTATTGGTAAACAGAAGGGTGGTTCTGCTGTTGTTGATGATGGGCACGATTTCCTCCAGCAAGCGGATACCCAAGTGCCCCCGCCATGGGAAGGTCTCCATTTCTTTCGGGATGATACTTTTGACCGTGATTTTCTTACGGATGCGGGCCTTGATCATCACCGAATTTTCCAGGGCCTTGGTGCCCGGGCCCAAAAGCACCTCCCGGGCCTGCCCCAAATTGCCTATGGTGGCCGATATGCCCCATATCCGCAACTCTTTTGCCATGGTTTTAAGCCTGGAGAGCCCCAACTCCACCTGTACCCCGCGCTTGGTGCCCAGCAATTCGTGCCATTCATCGACCACAATGGCCGAACAGTCCCGGAAAATTTGGGCGTGCCCCTTGGTCGCCAGCAGTAGGTGCAGGCTCTCGGGGGTGGTGATCAGGAGATCGGGCATCTGTTTTTTTTGTTGTGCGCGCTCTTTGGTCGAGGTATCCCCGCTGCGTATCCCCACGGTCATTTGGGTCCCCAAATCGGCCGTGATCCGCTCTGCCGATTGTTTTATTTCCTGGGATAGGGCCCTTAAGGGGGTGATCCAAATGGCCTTTAACCCTTTTTTGTGCCGGGTTCGGTATGCTGGATTTTCTTTAATATAGTTCAGTACGATCGGGAACCATAGGGCATAGGTCTTACCGCTTCCCGTGGGGGCGTTGAGGAGCCCGTTCTTACCCTGTAGGAAAGCCTTCCAGGATTTTTTCTGGAAAGGAAAAGGGCTCCATTGTTGTTTTTGGAACCAGGATTCGGCCAGGGTGTATAGTTCGTCTCTTGTCATGTGTCGTTTTCCGGTACCCCTCTTTGGACTTCAGGTAGCCAACGCGATCCCGACTTTTTTTTGGGCAGCCGAAAGTTACGGATTAAGTTTTGTTCTGGGCATGGGACAGGGGTTGGCGACAATCACCGTCCCAAATTCGGAGCGCCATGGATGGTTGCCCGAAGATGCCGTTCCCGTCTCCTTCGCCTGCGTTAGTGATCGTAGCGGAAAACCCGCAGCCAAGCTTTTCGCTGGCGAGGATTTGGAGCGGATAGCACGGCTCCGTCCCCTGATTGCCATCAGGGGACGGAGAACGCCAAAATAATCAAAAGGATAGTAAAATATGACTTCCAAAAAAATTATATTTGCCGAATAAAATCAAGATATATGTCGTTTTTAGATTTGTTCGATAGTGGTTTTCGGGAACGGAACCAAGATCATTTTGCCTCCATTGTGCGCGTTGCCATGAGCGATGGGGTAATCACTGATGAGGAGAAAGCTTTTTTAGATCGGTTGGCCCGTAAATTGGATATTTCGGAAGAGGAGTACAGGGCTACCTTGAAAGATTACCGATCGCACCCCATAAATCCGCCCACGACCTATGACCGACGGTTGGAGCGTTTGTACGATTTGGCCCGAATGGTGTATGCGGATCACGAACTGGGCGAAAAGCAGACGGGTATCTTGGAACGCTTGGGCATTGGCCTGGGCTTTTCCCCTAGGAACGTTTCCTATGTGGTCCATAAGGCGTTGAAACTGGTAGAGGCCGGCGTGGATGAGGAGCACTTTATTGAAGAGATCAAGAACATGAACCGATAAGATTCGGACCGAATAGTTTGAAAGGCGGCCCCCTCGGGGCCGCTTTTTTTATGCCTTTTTGAGCATGAACCCTTCGGCTTTTTCGACCATTTTTTTACTTCCGCAGAAGAATGGGACCCTTTCGTGCAGTTCGGTGGGCTGCAGGTCCAAGATCCGTTCGTGGCCATTGCTAGCCTTTCCATTGGCCTGCTCGGCTATGAGCGCCATGGGGTTGCATTCATAGAGCAGCCGCAACTTTCCATTGGTCGCGGTGCTGCTTTTGGGGTACATATAAATACCGCCTTTGATCATATTGCGGTGAAAATCGGAGACCAAAGAGCCGATATAGCGTGAGGTATAGGGCCGGTCCCCTTCCTCTTTTTGACAGTATTTGATATAGTCTTTCACCCCTTGGGGAAAATGGGTGTAGTTGCCCTCGTTCACCGAATAGATCTTGCCGGCTTCCGGAAACTGCATTTCGGGGTGGGAAAGGTAAAAGGTGCCTATGGCGGGATTAAGGGTGAAGCCGTTTACGCCATCGCCGGTGGTGTAGACCAACATGGTCGAGGTGCCATATATGATATAGCCCGCGGCGACCTGGTTCTTTCCCGGCTGCAAAAAATCTTCCAGGGTCACCGGGGTGCCCTCGGGAGTGATTCTTCTATAGATGGAAAAGATCGTGCCCACCGAAACGTTGACATCAATGTTGGAGGAACCGTCCAAGGGGTCGATGAGCACCACATATTTGTTCCGATGCTGTTCATCATTGCTGTTGATGGAGATGAAATCGTCTTCTTCCTCGGAAGCGATGCCGCAGACGATTTCCCTGTTTTTCAGGGTCTGAATGAACTTTTCGTTGGCAAGCACATCGAGTTTCTGTTGGTCCTCGCCCTGGACGTTCATGTCACCGGCGGTGCCCAAGATATCGATAAGCCCCGCTTTGTTGACCTCATGATTGACCACTTTGGCGGCCAGGCGTATCGCATTGATCAGTTTTGAAAGTTCGCCCGAGGAGTATTGGAAGGAAGATTGGTTTTCTATGATGAACTCCCCGAGGGTCTTGTTCCTGCTCTTTAACATGGAATGGCGGTTTGTTTGCCACAAATATCGGGTATTTTGTGATACCGATCAATTTCTTTTTGGCGTTGCGCTATTTTTATAACTTTGTGTTTTATTTGTAACACAATGGATTATAGCATTAGAGACGCGATCGAGGCCGATATGCCCCATGTTCTGGGGTTGATCAAGGAGCTCGCCACTTTTGAAAAAGAGGACCATGCCGTGGAGGTGACCGCCGATGATTTGGTACGGGACGGTTTTGGACAGGAGAGGCTGTTCCACTGTTTTGTAGCTGAGGTCGAGGGCGACATCACGGGCATGGCCCTGGTATACCCGCGGTATTCCACCTGGAAGGGCCGGGTGATCCATCTGGAGGATCTGATCATTACCGAAAAAATGCGGGGCAGCGGATTGGGAAGCGCCCTGTTGACCAAGGTGGTCGAATACGGGGATGCCCTGGGGGTGAAAAGAATTAGTTGGGAGGTCTTGGACTGGAACGAACCCGCGATTTCCTTTTACGAAAGCAAAGGTGCCCGGGTAATGCGCGATTGGGACGTGGCGCATTTGGACGAAACGGGCATCCGACAGTTTTTGAACAAGAGTTGAGCCCATGGGAGGGGCAGAGCGGGAAGGAACTACGGAAGCAAACCAAATTGAAGGGGCCAAGCGTCCATTAGAAACAGGTAAACAGTGAAATTTTCCTTTTTTGGAAAATAGAAAATACGATTATATGAGAGTGTTCAAATTCGGTGGTGCGTCTGTGAAAGATGCCGAGGGGGTACAGAACGTACTCAAGGTCTTGGAAGCGACCGGCCATGAAAATACCCTTTTGGTGGTGTCCGCGATGGGAAAGACCACCAATGCCATGGAAGCAGTGGTCAATGCCTATTTTGAGGACAAAGCGGCACTGCCATCGGCGATACAGGAGATCGTACAGTTCCACCACGCCATATTGACCGATCTTTTTCCCAACGACAAACATCCGATCTTCGGGACGATACGGTCGTTGATCGAAGAGGTGCAGGGTTTTTTGGCCTGGAACAAATCGCCCAAGTACAATTTTGTCTATGATCAGGTCGTCGGATACGGCGAAATGATTTCCACCAAGATCATCAGTGCCTACTTCAACGAAGTGGGCATCGAAAACAATTGGCTCGATGTCCGCGATTTCATCAAGACCGACAGCAGTTATCGGGACGTGTCCGTCAATTGGGAAAAGACACAGCAGCACATCGGCAATGGCATCGATAGGTCCAAGCTGAACGTCACCCAAGGTTTTTTGGGCAGTGACGACAATAACTTTACGACCACTTTGGGCCGGGAGGGCTCGGATTACACCGCGGCAATTTTTGCCTACTGCCTCAATGCCAGTTCCGTGACCATTTGGAAAGATGTGCCTGGGGTGCTCAATGCAGACCCCCGCTATTTTGAGGAGACCCGGTTGTTGCATAAAATTTCATATCGGGAAGCGATAGAATTGGCATTTTACGGTGCCTCGGTCATCCATCCCAAAACACTTCAGCCCTTACAGCGAAAGGAAATTGCACTGCACGTAAAGTCGTTCCTCAATCCAAAGGACCCTGGGACCACTGTTGGCAAGGGCATTGGGATAGAGCCCCATGTGCCCTGTTTTATCGTCAAGAAGAACCAGGTGCTGATGAAACTGTCCTCCCTGGATTTCTCCTTCATCGTGGAAAACAGCATCAGCGAGCTCTTTATGCTTTTCCACGATCACAAGATGAAGGTAGACCTCATCCAAAACTCGGCCATTAGTTTTTCGGTCTGTGTCGACAATAGGTTTGGGAGGTTGGAAGAACTGTTGGACCTTTTGAAGAGCCGGTTCAAATTGGTATGCCATGAAGGGGTATCGCTCTATACCATCCGCCATTTCAATGAAGAGGCGGTCGCCACCCTGCAAAACGGGCGTGAGGTACTCTTGGAGCAACGCAGCCACGAGACATTGCAGTTGGTGGTCAAATAAGGCGCTTTTGTCCTGTCCGTTAAATGTTAAATAGGGTTCGACCTAGGGTTTTTTTCTATCTTAGCAGTTATCAAATTCAGAGAACGACTATGGGTTTAGTGACCGCGAAGGAAGTTGCCAAGGCTACCAAACTTGATAAACTAGGTTTTATTGGCACCTTTTTGGCCTGGGCCTTTCTCAGGGTCACCAAAATCAGGAGCATGTCCAAACGCTACGACAAAATAAGCCATTTGGAGGGCATGGAATTTTTGGACGCCGTGCTCGAACAGTACGAGATCGACTATGAGATTCCCACAGATGACCTGAAACGCCTGCCCAAGGAAGGGCCCTATATCACCATCAGTAACCATCCGCTGGGCGGGATGGACGGAATCATTCTTCTTAAATTGATGTTGCAGCACAGGTCGGATTACAAGGTAATGGCCAATTTTTTGTTGCAGCGTTTCAAGCCCTTGGCCCCATATCTTTTGCCTGTAAACCCATTCGAGGACCGCAAGGAGGTCAAAAGCAGTATCACGGGATTCAAGTATGCCATGCTCCACATAAGGGAAGGCCATCCGATAGGCATTTTTCCCGCTGGGGAGGTATCGACCCACAAAGAAGGCAAGATGGTGGTCGACAGGCCGTGGGAGGAAACGGCGATCAAATTGATCAGGAAGGCGGAAGTGCCTGTAGTGCCCATTTACTTCCATGCACGGAACAGTCCCCTGTTCTATAGGTTGGCCCGGATAAGCGGAATGCTCCGAACGGCAAAATTGCCCTCCGAGGCACATTCCCAGAAAAACCGCCCCATTAAAGTACGCATAGGGCAACCCATTTCCGTTACCATGCAAAAAGAGCAACCTACCCTGGCGGAGTATACCGAACTGCTCCGCAAAAAAACCTATATCCTATCCAATGCGTACCAAAAGGAACGCTTGATCGATCAGATCCCCACCACCCTAAAACTTCCGAAACAGCCAAGAAAAATAGCAACGGCAGTGCGTACGGAGGTCATCGAGGGCGAGATCGAAAGGCTCATAGAAAAAGACCGTAGATTGCTACAGAGCAAGAACTACGCGGTTTTTTTGGCGCCTGCCAATGAAATGCCGTTTACACTCAAGGAAATTGGAAGACAAAGGGAGATCACGTTCAGGGCGATTGGCGAGGGGACCAACAATTCAACGGATATCGATCAATTCGATGCGTACTACCACCACATGTTCCTTTGGGACAACGAGGCGAAGGTGATCGCCGGGGCCTATCGCATGGGGCTGGGAACCGAAATCTTCAAAAAATATGGTATTGATGGGTTCTATTTGCAGGACCTGTTCCGCTTTGAGCCCGAACTGTTCGGGATGATGCAGCAGTCCATCGAGATGGGAAGGGCCTATATTATCAAGGAATACCAACAAAAACCCATGCCGCTGTTCTTACTGTGGAAGGGTATCGTACATACGACCTTACGGCATCCGGAACACAAATACCTGATCGGAGGGGTGAGTATCAGCAACCAGTTTTCGAACTTTTCAAAATCGTTGATGATCGAGTTTATGAAAAGTAATTATTGGGATCCCTATGTGGCGCAGTACGTGAGGCCCAAAAAGGAATTCAAGGTGAAGTTGAAGGACGCGGACAAGGAATTTGTCTTTGACGAGACCCAGGCTGACCTGAACAAATTCGATAAGCTGATCGATGAGGTCGAACCGGGCAATCTTCGCCTGCCTGTCCTGATCAAAAAATACATCAAGCAAAACGCAAAGGTAGTGGCCTTTAACGTTGACCCCCTGTTCAACAACTCTGTCGACGGCCTGATGTACATTAAAATCTCGGATCTGCCGGAGAGTACGGTAAAACCTGTTATGGAAGAATTCCAGGCGGAGCTGGAACGCAAGTTTGCGGAAAATGGCCATCAAGCGGTGCGCTAGGTCAGTTCCTCCTTTACAAAGGTCTCGCAAAACTCCTTGATTTCGTTCCTGGCCGTTAAAAAGGCAGCCTGTTTTTCCTCTTTCGTCCCCACGACCTTGGAGGGGTCAAAAAAGTTATGGTGAAGGCGTTTGGCATTTTTTGAGGGAATAAAAGGACAGTTCTCCTTGGCATGATCGCAGACGGTGATGATAAAATCCCAGGCAATCCCCTGATATTCGTCGACATGGTTGCTGGTATGCCCGCTGATATCAATGTTGTCATTGGCCATAATGGCCACCGCCCCGGGGTTCAGCCCATGGGTTTCAATCCCGGCACTGTAAATGTTTGCGAGACCGGTCTGCAGGGCATTTAGATACCCGTGCGCCATTTGACTCCGGCAGGAATTGCCGGTGCAGAGCACTAAGATGTTTTTCATATTGGAAATTCAAGTACTGATTTAAGTTCAAGTGTCAAAAATAAGTGTTTGGATCTAATCCGGGCCTATTATGGTGCTTCGGCGTTCATAAAGGAGGTTGTCCTTCCAGATCCCATCCAATTGCCCGATGCGCTCCCGCTTCCCGATATAGCGAAAACCTGCTTTTTCATGAAGCCGGATACTGCCTTCGTTCTCGGGAAAGATACCGGACTGTAGGGTCCATAGGCCTTCCTTCTCGCTTTGCCCGATCAGGGCCTCCATCAAGGAGGCACCGATGCCCATGCCCCTGGATTGCGCCCCGACATAGACGCTCACCTCCGCCACACCGCCATAGACACACCTGCTGGATACCGGGGACAGGGCCGCCCAGCCCAGAATACGTTCTTTGTCGAACGCCACCAACCGGCAGGCTTTCATATGGGCGCTGTTCCAGGCTGCATAGGTCGGCATACTCTTTTCAAAGGTCGCAAAACCAGTGGATATGCCTTCTTCGTAAATTTTTGAAACGGCGGCCCAGTCCGCGGGGTCCATATTTCTGATCTGCATGGACTTTGGGTTTAGCAACTTCCACCTCCGGGAGAACAACATGCCTCGGCCTCCGCCCTTGTCCCTACCGGGGCGCCACAGGTTTCCTTGGCCTTGCAATCTGTTTTTTCCACTGCCAACTCGATGCGCAGTTGGTCATCGTCGATCGTATGGCCGCTTACAAAAAGTTGGGCCGTATGGAAGTCGGTATTGCCGTACTCGAACTTCAACTCGGTGTCCAGGTCCATGGGCTTGATGCCGTCGACCTTCTTGAGAATGGCGAGTGCCTTGTACACGGATAGATATTCCCTTTTGCCTTTTTCAGAGGGACTTTCCCAAAGCTGTACGACGGTCTCTTTCCAGAAGTTGGTACCGGAACCGCAATCGACCGTGTCGATAGTTACATTTTTTACTTCCGTGATGTGATAGTTTGCGCCGACAAGCTGCCCGGTCGAGTATTCGAAAAGCAGGCTCTTGTCTGAATTCGCTTTTAAGAGGGATAAAAATTCCTTAGTTTGCATTTTATCTATTTTTTTGGTTAACAACAATTTAATTTTGCTTTGTCAAAGAAGGAGTTCATGAGTACTTGGACCTCTTTCCATTTTTCCAGGTTGATACAGTAGCACACCTTTTTTCCTTCAATTTCGCCCTTGATAAGCTCAATGCTCTTCAATTCTTTCAAGTGCTGTGAAATGGTGGGCTGTGCAAGCCCTATTTCGGTTACGATATCGTTGCAGATGCAGGCCTTCTGATCGCTGATATGCTGTAAGATGGCAATCCTTGCCGGATGGGCCAGCACTTTAAAAATGATCGCCAGTTCGTTTTGATCGGAATTGAACATTTGTGTTTTGGTGATACCCATAACGTATTTATATATTGCAATATTACGATAATAAAGAATAAGAAAAAAGCCAAATCGCAAAAATCTGGCTTTTTTTTGTTTTACAGTCCGCTAAACCAGTTCTGGAACATTTCGCCCACACCTACGGTAGGCACCATTTTTCCATTGGCGGCGTTTACCAAACTAATGATAACGAGCACCAAGCAGATCAGGGAGGCAAAACAGCCCACAACGGGAATAAAATTGAGTAAAATGGCCACAAGCCAGATGCCCAAGGTCTGTCTTATATAGTAGCTTCCGAACTCGGTTTTGTTCTGATTGTTCATGATCAGGGCAACGATCCATCCAATGACGGTGATGTGCGCAATGATCGCTACGGTCTTACCACTATCCGGACTATTCGGATCAAAGGTCTTTTCGGCTTCCTCCTTGAATTCTTTTGCGGCCTCCTTGACATTGTCCGCAAAATCACTGGCCGCTTCCTTGGCGTCCTCGGCAAAGTCACTTGCGGCTTCTTTGGCATCTTCCGCGAACTCTTTCGCAGACTCTTTGGCGCCCTCGAAGGCATCTTCGGCCTGATCTCCTAAATCTTTATTTTCGTCTGACATTTTTATAGTTTTTGGTGGTTAAACTTAGTTTTAAATGTACAGATTATTTTTAAATCATAGAAATGCCTTGTCAATGGGTTCCCAGAGCTCCAGTTTATTACCGTCCGGATCGAGGATCCATCCAAATTTTCCGTATTCGTATTCCTCTATTTTGCCGACAACGGTCACGCCCTCCTTCTTTAACGCGGCCAGGAGTTCCACTAGGTTTTCGACCCTAAAGTTCATCATAAATTGAGAATCACTGGGCTGAAAATAGCTCGTATCGGCGTTCATCGGACTCCATTGGGTGGAGCAATCATTACCTTCCTTGTCCTTCCACCAAAAAGTGCAGCCGTATTGATCGGTGTTCAGTCCCAAATGTTTTTTGTACCATTGCTTTATTTTGTCCGGATCTTCTGTTTTAAAGAAGAAACCTCCCAATCCCGTTACCCTGTTCTTCATATCTATCGTTTTGTTTGTGATTCATAAAATTCGATCCATTCCTCCGGCGTGGTCCTGGAGGCCAGTTGGGCGATCAGTTCATAGGGAATATCGTCCATATACTTAAACCGGATGCAACTTTTGCCCATATCGAGCTTGCGCCTACAGTGTTTGGGGTACTCCCCAACAAACCAATCGTAGTTTTTTTTATCGGCATAGATGCCATAGTGGTATAGTGCCACAAAATTTTTCTGGGAGGCGAGGTTCATAAAGGGCAGGGGCAGTTTTGGATCGCAATGGTATCCGTTGGGATATTTTGAATGCGGGACCACATAACCCAGCATGCCGTAATTCATTTGTTCCTCAAAACCCCTGGGCAGGTTTTCAAGGACGGTCTTTCGCAAGCTGCGTATCACTTCCTGGCGTTCTTCCGGAAGTTGTTCGATATATTCCTCTGGGGTACTTGCCTTGTACTGCATGTATTCAGTTTTTGCGTTGCAGGACCAGCGCGGAGATCAGGGAAACGATCAGGCCGATGATCATGACCGTGGCAAACATCAACAGGGCCATGCCCCCGCTACCATAATCCAGAATTTCTTCTTTATGTCCCTGGGCCCGCATGACCTCAACGTATTCCTGAAAAAAGTCGGGATTGATGGCCTTGGTATAGATATAGTCGGCGATGGCGATACCCGTTGCGGTAAAAAGGGAGATCAACATCCCAATGAGCACCGCTTTTCCAAAAGAGACAATCCCGTTGTTCTCCTTGTCCCGGTAGTGCTTTATCCCAAAAAAAACAAAGGACAAGGAGGCGACCATGGTGGCGTACCCAATGACTTCCTGGATTGAAAAATCGACATCTTGCCCAAAGAACGATCCTCCCAAAAAAATGAGAAGGGCCACAAGGAAACCATAGGGCCCGAATTTTAAGACGGTGTTTTTCATCGTATTGAATTTTAGAGTTCAGTCGGTCAAAAATAAAATGCGACGGGGCGATGGCACTCATACTAAAGTACTAAAATGTCGTTATTTGGAGCTATTTCGGAGAAAATTATATGATTTGTAGGGCCTTGGCGATTTGTATCGCCTGGGTCCTTCTTTTTGCGTTGAGTTTCAACAGCACATTGGAAACATGCGTTTTTATGGTGCTTTCGGTCAAGAAAAGCTTGTCGGCTATTTCCCTGTTCGACAATCCAAGGGCAATTTCCTTAAGGACTTCGTATTCCCTTTTGCTCAGTTCCAAGGCCATTATTTTTTGGCGATCAATTTTGTTGGGGGGCAAGTGCTTTTTGGAAAGGCTTTTTTTGTTCAGGTATATTCCGACGAAAAAGAATACCAGGGCCACTGCGGCCAGGGCATATTCCATACGCAGGCTACCACCAATGATCGCGTACTTGCTGACTTGAAATAACAAGAGCAGTGCCAAGATCAACAGCCCGAATGTAAGTACGGTCTTCCTCACGGCCCAAATTTAGCAAAATCTTGCTTTGACCTTGTCGACTATGGTCTGGGCGAGTTTTTCCTTGCTTTCCACGGTCCACCCGGCCACATGGGGGGTCAGTAGTACATTCTCTGCCCGCATCAGGTATTGGAAGGCCTCGGGAAGCCGCCCGGTCCCGTCCGGAGGGGCCGTGTTTTTGAACAGGTTCTCAAAAGAGGATTTTTCGTATTCCAGCACATCGAGCCCGGCGCCCAGGATTTTGCCAGATTTTAGACCCATCACCAGATCGGCGGTCACCACACACTTGCCCCTTGCAGTATTCAACAACCAAAAGGGTTTTTGGAAGGCATCGATGAATTTGGCATCGATCATACCCAGGCTCAGCTCGTTTTCGGGCACATGAAGGCTGAGCACATCGGTTTTTTGTTGCAGCTCCATAATGCCCACTTGCCTGGCATTTTCATCGCCCACACCTCCTTCGATATCATAACAAATGACCTCCACATCAAAGCCCCGGAGTTTTTTGGCGAAGGCCTTGCCCATATTTCCATAGCCGATGATACCCACTGTTTTTCCGTCGAGTTCCAGGCCCCGATTGCCTTCACGGTCCCATTTTCCGGAACACACCTCGTCATGGGCCTTGTTCAGTTTATTGAACAACGATAGGAGCATGCCCAGCGTGTGTTCCCCTACGGCATTTCTATTTCCCTCGGGGGCTGCCGCCAAAAAAATGCCCTTGGATTTTGCGTATTCGGTGTCGATATTTTCCAAACCGGCCCCTACGCGACCGATAAATTGCAAACGGGCCGCTTTTTCCAGAAAAGGCCGATCTATCGCGAACCGGCTTCGTATGACCAATCCATCGTACTCATGGATATGTTGTTCTATTTCCTTTTTGGTGGAGGTATAGTCTTCCTTGTTCTGGAAACCCAAAGCAGCGAACTGCTCCAATAGAAGGGGATGATTGGTGTCGAGGTGCAGGATTTTCATGGTGTACAGGCTATATTTTGGGGTAGTGGTTTTGGGTCATTTCATGCTTTATGTCCCCGGTATGGGCCGTATTCTGCTTTTCAAAAAGAAGTAAATGTACTTCCTCGCCGTCTGTGGTCATCGGATTGTGTTCCACACCCTTGGGCACCACAATGATCTCTCCTTCCCCCACCACTTCGGTACGGTCGCGGAACTGCATGTACAAGGTTCCCTTCAAGACCTGAAAAAGTTCATCTTCATGCTCATGGGCATGCCATACGAACTCGCCCTGTATTTTGGCCAAGATTACCTGCATATCGTCTACGACGGCAATTTGGTGCGGGTGCCAATGTTTGGTGAAGGCTGCGTGTTTTTCCTTTAGGTTGATGGGTTTCATACTAAAAAGGTTTGTTTAAAGATATGGACTTTTGAGGTGGGGTTTCTTGGATGGACGCCCTAAATTCCCAAAACCAGTTTGGCGATCCAAAAGTAAATCAGGATTCCAAATATATCGTTGCTGGTGGTAATAAAGGGCCCTGTGGCAATGGCAGGGTCGATGTCTCGCTTGTCCAGGAATAGCGGAATAAAGGTACCTATGATGCCCGCCACGACAATGACCACGATCAGCGAAATCGAAATGGCCAAAGCGGTGTAAAAATCCCCTTTCCAAATCCAGGTAAAGAGAAGTAGTATGGCGGCAAGGATCAGCCCGTTCAAGGTGGCGAGCAACATTTCTTTGATCAACCTGTTGCTGATGCTCCCTTTCAGGTCGTCGTTGGCAAGTCCTTGGACTATGATGGCACTGGACTGTACCCCAACATTTCCGGCCATGGCCGCTATCAGGGGGGTGAAAAAAAAGAGGATGGCGTGTTTGTTGATCATGGTCTCGAAACCACCCATAATGGCCGCCGCGCCCAAACCGCCCAAGAGGCCCAGTATGAGCCAGGGCAGGCGGGCGCGTGTCAAATCCCAAATGCTGTCGTCGGCTTCCACGTCCTGCGAAATACCGGCCGCCAGTTGATAGTCTTTTTCGGCTTCCTCCTTGATCACGTCCACAATGTCGTCAATGGTGATCCTTCCCACGAGCCTGCCAATTTCGTCCACTACCGGAATGGCCTCCAAATCGTACTTGCTCATGATCTTGGCCACTTCTTCGGGTTTTTCATTGACGTTGACCGAATCCACTTTTGGAATATAGACTTCACTGATGTACGCCTTGGTCGAGGTGGTCAACAGGTCTTTTAGCGACAAACGCCCTTTTAGCTTATCGGCATCGTCCACTACGTAAATGGAATGGACCCGTGTCACATTTTCTGCTTGGGCCCTCATTTCCTTTACGCAGGTGAGCACATCCCAATTTTCCCTTACTTTTACGAGTTCTTTCGCCATGAGTCCACCTGCAGAGTTTTCGTTGTAGCGCAGCAGGTCCACAATGTCCTTGGCATGTTCTTTATCCTCAATTTCGGATATTACCTCTGCAACGATCTCCTTGGGGAGTTCCCCAACGATATCGGCCGCATCATCGGTATCGAGCTCTTCCAGTTCCCCGGCGATTTCCTTGACGGACAGGTTGCCCAAAATGGCCTCGCGCACATCCTCGTCCAGTTCGGTAAGGACATCCGAGGTCTTATCGCTGTCGAGCAGTTTGATCAGGTAGGTCGCTTCGTCCTCATTGAGTTCATTGATGATTTCGGCAACATCGGCATAGTGCACCTCTTCCAAAAGCGATTGCAGGCTACTGCCGCTTTTGTCCTGGACAAGCTGTTGAATCTCGGCTACAAGTTCCTCTGTGAGTTTAAAAGGGGTCATGGCTGCCTTTTCTGCCTTTCGGCGATTCCCGCAAAGCTAAAGAAAAAAGGTGTAAGGGTTCGCCGTTTTTCCATTTGGGATACGCGGTTGTTAAAAAGTTAGCCGGTCTATGGCCCCTGCAAGTGGTTTGGCCACATAGCATCTTGATTGGCGCCGAGGATGGTTTTTAGCCCAAATCGGTTTCAATCCTTTGTGTGAGGACGATAAAGTCCGAAACCTCCAATTGCTCGGGGCGTAGGTCAAAAATGGCATCCTTCCTGAGCTCATCGGAAAGTCCAAATGTCCGGAGACTGTTGCGGAGGGTCTTCCGGCGCTGGTTGAAGGCGGTCTTGACGACCTTGACGAACCGTTTGTGATCGCAAGGAAGGACAGGGTGTTCCTTGCGTGTCAATCGAAGCACGCCCGACTGTACCTTCGGGGGAGGGTCAAAGACCTCGGGCGGTACGGTAAACAGGTATTCCGCATTATAGAACACTTGTGCCAGCACGGAAAGGATGCCATAGGTCTTGCTTCCTGCCGTGGCACAAATGCGTTCGGCGACCTCTTTCTGGAACATCCCTGAAAATTCCGGGATATGTTCGCGAAACTCCAGCATCTTGAAAACGATCTGGGTGGAAATGTTATAGGGAAAGTTACCGGTGATCGCAAAGGATTCCCCCCCGAACAGAGCGGACAGATCACAGTTCAAAAAATCGGCCTCAAGTACTTTCAGACTGCTCGTTCCCTGTAGAGCGTCGGGATGCTCCAGGGGAAAGCTGTGGTCGAGGTACACAATCGATTCCCGGTCCAGGTCCATCGCGACCAAATCCATGTCCCGTGCCAAAAGATATTTTGTGAGCACCCCCGTTCCCGGGCCAATTTCAATGACATTTCGATAGCCTATCAAAGACAGGGTTTCTGCAATCCGCTTCGCAATATCCTCATCTTTCAGAAAATGTTGCCCCAGATGTTTTTTGGCCTTGACCGGGCTTTCTTCCCGTCGGGCGGTCTTGAACCTGGATCTGTGGGGGTCTTTGCTTTTTCTTTTCTTGGACATCTATCCGATTTTGCGGCAAGTTAGTTCTAAATCCCTATATACACCCAGGCCGACCTTCCCGAGGCCAAGGTGGTTTTCGTTCGTTTGTAGCGCTCCCCCTCATACCCATCTGCCACCAGCAGTTCTGCATGGGAAATTTCGTAGACCGTTCCTGGGACCAGATCGGAACGGTCTCCGGTGCTGCGTACGGTGGGAAATTGTCCATAGACCCTTTCCCCGGAGATCTGATACCCCCTCAATCCATCGGAATGGCCCGTCAGTTTTCGTGCAAAGATCCCAAGTTGAACATCCTTGTCCTGAAGGCTTCCATATGTGAAGAGCAGTTCCATGGGTTATTATGTTTGTCAGTGTTCGCTGACTATTTCCAACTCCGTCCTAAAGGAAACGAACTTGCCCGGGAAAAGCCTTAGGGCATCCTCGCGTAGACCAGGGGCATCTTCTTTATAATATTTTTGGAGGCTTGCCCGATCCACGGTCTTAAATTGCACGGAATAGGTAATGCCGCCCATATCTTCCTCTACCAGGACCTTGCACATTTTGGCGCTCAGGAATTTTCCGGTGGCCATAACATCCGGGATATGGATTTCTTTCATCCATCGGAGCCATTCATCATGAACGGACTCTTCGATGTTGGTGGTGACGTTGTATATGTACATTTTTTCAAGTTCAGGTTCAAGAATCGCAACGGGCCCCGGCCAAGGCCACAAAAGACAGCGGCACCAACCATCCGGGAACACGTATGGCCCCTTTTGGAGCCTGTTACTGCTTGCCTGCACCCGCTTTAATTGATACGGTCCCCACGCAGAGTCCTAAAATGCTTCCGGGCCTGGGGAAAGTAATAACTGTCCTGGTAATTATAGATGATCTTCTCGTAATGTTCCTTAGCTTTTTCCGGGAGGCCCATGGTATTTCGATAGAGTTCGGCCAGCGCAAAGAGGGCGTCATCGGCCAAAATACTGTTTCCGTAAAACGTCACAATTTTTCGGTAGTTGAACTCCGCTGCTTCAAAATCCTTGATGCTTTCCAGCAGTTCACCCTGTTTTAGGAGTGCCTCGTCCTCTATTTTTTCCCCTTTGTGGTGCTGCAGGATGTCGTCCAAGGTGGTGATGGCCTCCACCGTCTTGTTCTGATAGGCCAACAGGTCGGCTCGGGCGTATTTTTTTAGCGCGGTCTGGGTGGAATCTTCCAATGAATTGTCGGATATCAACAGGCTCAATTGCATGGCGTCGTTCGCGATCAATTGGGAGGTAGAACCTCGGAGCACTTTTAACTGGGTGAGGGCCCAGTCAAAATCACCTTTGTAAAAACTGGTCTGGGCGACTTTAAAACGGGCATCTTGGCCCAAGACATCGTTTTTTAGACTTTTTTGGATCTGGGTAAAATAGATCAAGGCCTCATTGAACTTTTGGTCAAACACCAGGATGTCGCCAAGGGCCAACTTTATGAAGGCCTTTCCTCGCAGGTTCAACGGGAGTCCTAAGCTTTTTTTGAGAATGTCGATGGCCTCTTGGGGGCGGTCTTTTTTGAAAGTCAGGAAATTGGCATAGGCCACCTGAAGCTGAAGGGTTTGGTTCTTATAGCCGTGAAGGGCCATAAGTTCCTGGTAACGCCTTTGTATCTGCCCCAATTTTTTTTCATCCGCATCCAAAAGCTGTAGGTCGATCAGGTTCAATTGGGCGTTTAATTTGGTCACCTCTTCATCGGCATTTTCAACGATGAACTCGAAAATCTCCTGGGCCGCCTCGTGGTCCTTGTCCTCCAGGGTCTGGTTGCCGAGGCTTTCCAACCGCTGGATGGTGGTTCCCCCTGTTCGATTGAAAATGGCCTTTTCCTGCCGGAACGCACTTGCGTACTGTTTTTGCTGTACAAAGAGCCAGCTCAAAAGGTCGTTCCAAAGCACCTTTGGGTCTCGCTGTGCCCTCCGCAGTAAGATTTTTTTGAACTTGATATTGTTTTCATTTTCAGGATCGGAGGTCACGAAATCATGGATGCTCCGCAATATGTTCGATTTGGAGGCCCTGCCCTCCCTGATCAATTTGAGGTAGGCATCGTACATCTTGTCGATATCGCCCTGTTCTCCATAAACACGAGCCTTTTGATAGTTGTAGTCCAATTTGGGATTCAGTTCCATGGCTTTGGAATAGGCGTCCAATGCCTCGTCCAAGAGGGCATATTTTTGGAACCTAAAGCCAATGGCGTATCCAAAATTGGGGTTTTCTTCAATTTTGGAAAGCGCTAAGTTATAGTACTCCCTGGCTTTTTCCGGATGATCCTGTAAGGTGTGGTTATAGCCGAGTTCGATATAAAAGGTAGGATAGGCCCTTTTGTTGCGCAATACTTTCAAAAGGAGGTTTTCAGCGTCTTGATAGCGTTCCAGTTGTTGATAGCACGCAATCAATTCTTCCACGTAATCGGTACGTGCCGGATTTTGCCGCACCAATTTTTCATAAAAGACCACTGCTTTTTCGTAATCCCCATCGTTCAAATACTGCTTGGCCAGGAAATCATCTTGGGAATGCGCCAAAAGGGAAACGCAAAAAGCGATAAGGAAAACGATTTGCCTCAAATGCAGGTTTTTTTCAAAGATACACAGAAACCGACCAAGCAGCTGTTAAGGATATCAAAAGGGCCTATTCGATTCGATCAAACCCGCAATAGGGAACCAGGACTTCCGGGACCTGAACGCCATTGGCCGTTTGGTAGTTTTCCAAAATGCCCGCCAGTACCCTTGGCAAGGCCAATGAACTGCCGTTCAGGGTATGGGCGAGCCGACTTTTTCCCTCCCCGTCCTTAAAACGCAATTTTAACCTGTTCGCCTGATACGTTTCAAAGTTGGAGACCGAGCTGATCTCCAGCCAACGGTCCTGGGCTGCCGAAAACACTTCAAAATCATAGGTAAGGGCCGAGGTAAAACCTAGATCGCCCCCACAAAGCCGGAGGATACGAAATGGGAGTTGCAACTCCCTCAGAATGTTCTTGACATGTTCCACCATGCCGTCCAGGGCGGTATGGGAATCGTTTGGATGCTCCACCCGTACGATTTCCACCTTGTCGAATTGGTGAAGCCGGTTAAGTCCGCGTACATGGGCACCATAACTTCCGGCCTCCCTTCGAAAGCAGGGGGTGTACGCCGTATAGCAAATGGGGAAATCCTTCTCGTTGAGAATGACATCGCGCAGCATATTGGTGACCGGTACTTCCGCAGTGGGGATCAGGTACAGGTCATCTTCCCCTACGTGGTACATTTGTCCCTCTTTATCCGGCAGTTGTCCGGTACCCAGACCGGAGGTTTCGTTCACCAAGTGCGGAACCTGCATTTCGATGTAGCCCGCTTCGGTATTTTTATCCAGGAAGTACGAGATCAGGGCCCGCTGCAACCGGGCCCCCTTTCCCTTATAAACGGGGAAACCGGCACCGGTGATCTTTACTCCGAGCTCAAAATCGATGATATCGTATTTCTTCGCGAGTTCCCAATGGGGCAGTGCATTGGTTTCCAGCTTGGGGATATCCCCCTCTGCGAAGACTTCCTCGTTATCTTCGTCGGAATTCCCCGCAGGAACCAAGGGGTTGGGAACATTGGGGATTTGATACAGCAGGGTCTGGAGTTCTTCCGCTGCCTGGTTCAGGGTCTCCCCCAAGCGCTTGGCATCTTCCTTCAAGCTCCCTGTTTTTTCCTTTAAGACATTGGCCTCCTGAGCCTTTCCGGTTTTGAACAGTTCGCCAATTTCCTTCGAGAGCTTGTTCGATTCCGCTAGGGTCGCATCCAATTTGGTCTGGGTGGCACGGCGTTTTTCATCCAACCCCACCACTTGGGCAATCAAAGGGGCGGCATCGATGTTTCGCTTTTTCAAGGCGTTGATGATCTCGTCTTTTTGGTCCCTGATGGCCTGTAGCTGTAACATTTGTCTTTATTTAAGCTGCAAATTTAAACGATCTTCTACTCAAAACGCATACATTTAGGGCAGATATCACTAAAGAAAAAGCAAAATGGTATTTGAACATTTCGCACTGAACGTCCAAAATATTCAGGATGTCGTGTCATGGTACGTATCCCATTTGGGATTGAAGATTGTAAGTAGGCAGGAGGAAGCACCGTTTATGACCTTTTTGGCCGATTCCTCGGACCGGGTCATCCTTGAGCTGTACCATCGGCCCGATGCGGCCATTACCGACTTCACCGCGCAACACCAGTTAACCTTTCACGTGGCATTTGTCTCGGAAAACGCCGTTTCCGATAGGGAGCGATTGATACAAATGGGGGCATCCTATGTGGAAGAGGTGAAAAAGGAGGATGGAAGCCACCTGATCATGCTTCGCGACCCGTGGGGCATGCCCCTACAGCTTTGCCAAAGGAACAAGCCGTTTTAGAACCCATCTTTTCCTACTGATCTGGCTTTGGGGACAAAATCCAGTCGTGGTGCCCAAAATGATTCCAAGGCTCTTTGGCCAGATCGGTGCCGGGGTCGATAAAGGCCCTCCAGGGCTTTCCGTTGATGCTTACTTTCGAATTTACGGCAAAAATGGAGACCTCCTCCCCCTCTTGGGCGTATACTTTCTTCAGGTGTTGGGCAAACTGCCAGATAAAATCGGGATATGCGGGCATTCTACGTTTTTGTTTCGGGCTGAGATAATGGTCCAGGTCTATTATTTCGGTATCCCCTGTTTTTGGCTTCACCACCTTCAATTGAAGGCTTCCGGACCGGCTTCTCAACATCATCCGCCAACTCATGCGATGGCCTTCCTCGGTCCATAGCACGTCGTCCTTAATAAAATGATGTCTTAAGGGAAGTGCCAATTGCACCAAAAAATAGAGCCCGAAACCGGTCAAAAAGAGGATCCTGTGCGATGGGGCCTGAACGCCACCTTCCGTATACAGCGACTTCTTTTTGAAAAAGATGTTTTTGATCGTTGCAGGCTCAAAAAAGAAGACGGTAAAGGCGAGCGACAAATAGGGGAATATCCCGATTTGAAAGACGATCGAATTGAACAAATGGAAGAAAACGGACGCAAAAAAAGCGATTTTTCTAGTGGGCCTCCAAAGAAGTGCCGGTACGACCAACAGATCGAACAAAATGCCAAAAACCCCTACGATCTTGTGCAGCCAGGCTTCCTGCAGCCATCCTCCGATAATGGGGTAGGAAGCCTTGTCGAACATCAAGATCTTGACAATGCTGAAATCGAGCCAATCTCCGTACATCTTGGCGATGGAGGCATAGGTGTACACCAGGAACAATTGCAGCACAATGGTCCACTTGACCCAACTGGGCATGGAGCCCGACCGTATGGAGGGATTGGCCTTGGCATCGAGCGCGAAATACCGGTTCGCGGGAAAAACGACCATGAATGCGGCTATTAGGATCAAGAGGTAGTAGTGGTTGTTGTACGACGTTTTCTGCATCAGGTACACTCCTGTCCACAGCAGGGTAAAAGCAATGGTGCTGAACCGGTATTTGTACCCAAGGGCAATGAAAACCCCCAAAGACCCCATGACAAAAAAATATCCGTACATTCCCCATCCGGGAAGGGGCTGAAGCCATTCGAAGCCGATAAAGGCAAAGGTGAATTCCGGGTCGATCAGGTTAGATTTTACCCAGCCAGTGAGTATGGCACCGTAGCATTCCAAAGCGACCAGGATACCAAAGAAAACTCTAAAGATTATCAGGGGCGCATTGTCCGTTTTGGTAAAGAGCAGTCGGTTCAGCATCACCTGGAAATTATGGACATTGCCGTTTCCCTGTCTTTTTGGAGCTGCTTTTTTAGGTCTTCGACCGAATCGAATTTATGTTCATCCCGGATGCGCTCCAGAATAGCCACTTGAATTTCCGTGTCGTACAGATCTTGGTCAAAATCAAAGAAATGCACCTCGATACTCCGCTCCGTCCCTGATACGGTGGGGTTGTAGCCGATGTTCATCATGCCGTGGACCTCGGTTCCCCCGATCGTGCCGCTGACCACGTAAACCCCGTTTTTTGGAATCAGTTTGTAGGAGGCTTCAATGTGCAGGTTGGCCGTGGGAAAGTTGAGCTGTCTGCCCAGTCCCTTTCCTTTTTTGACCGTTCCAGTGAGCATATAGGCATATCCCAGGAACGTATTGGCCGTTTCAATATCACCTTCTTCCAGGGCCTTTCGAATTTTGGTGGAACTTACGGAAATCTCATTGATCTCTTGGGCCGGTATCTCTTCCACTTCAAAATCCAGGGTGCTGCCAAAGGCCATCAAATCGGTGATATTGGCATTTCTGTTCCGCCCGAACCTGTGATCGTACCCGATAATGATTTTTTTGGTCTTTAAGTTGTTCACTAGGATATCCCGTACAAATTCCGTCGCCGACAAGCGTGAAAATTCTTGGGTAAAGGGATGAATGATCAAATAATCAAGCCCCAATTGCCTCAAAATCCTGGTTTTTTCCTCGATCGTGTTCAGGAGTTTGATATCGGCATCTTTTTGCAAGACCATTCGGGGATGTGGGAAAAAAGTGAGTACCGTGGATTTGAGCCCCATTTCGCGGGCATTTTTGATGAGTCGTTCCAAAATGGTCCGATGGCCGATGTGCACCCCGTCAAAAGTACCTATGGTAATTACAACAGAGTGCCGTTTGTCGTAATTCGCAATGCTTTGGACTGTTACCACTTAGAAGATGATGATAAAAAGACTTATATTTGGTTTTGGTTAAAACCCCCTTGATGATCGCTAAAATACGTCTTGTTTTTTCATTTTCCATACTATTTCTCTCATTTTCCGGTACGGCCCAAAACAACTATTGGGAGCAGGATTCTGGGAGGAACGCGATTTCGGAAAGACGGTACCAGGAGCTCGAAGCTCGGGATGGGCGGTTTTATTCCCTGAACGAATCCGGTTTTACCAAAGAACTGCAGGGACTGTCTGTTTCCAAAAACAACCAAAGCATTGTGCAATTTCCAGATGAGAACGGAAAGTTCACCGCTTTTCGGGTAAAGGAGGCACCGGTACTGTCGGAGGAACTGTCAAAAAAATATCCCAATATCAGATCCTATGTGGGTTACGGCCTTCAAAACAACAATATTAGGGTACGCTTCAGCGTGTCCCACAAAGGAATTCAGAGTATGATGGTGGGTGCCGATGGGAATGGGAATACCTTTATGCACAAAATTGCATCCGGCACCTATGTTGCCTATAACCGGGACAGGGGCATCCAAAAGGATGTCGATTTTATCTGTAGTACGAAGGGGTTGGTGGAAAAAAGCCTGGACAACAGCAGCACGGCCAAACCGGTAGACGCCAAGATACTTCGAAAATATCGACTTGCGGTATCCGCCTCGGGGGAATATACGACCCATCATGGTGGTACGGTGGCCGATGCCCTGGCCGCCATCAATGCCACGGTTACCCGGATCAATGAGGTATTTGAACGGGATTTGGCCGTGAGGCTGGAACTTGTCGCCAACAACGACCTTATCATATTCGATGACCCGGAGACCGATCCCTATGGGGGCAACCTGAACAGCGAGGTACAGAACACCTTGACGAGCACCATTGGGGAAGCCAATTACGATATAGGCCATTTGTTCCATAAGGCGAATAACGGAGGGGATGCGGGATTTATTGGAAGGATATGTGTCGACAATCAAAAGGGTAGTGCCTATGCCTCCGGTGTAAGCCCGGAAGGGGATATCTTTGACCTGGATTTTGTTTCCCATGAAATGGGGCATCAATTGGGGGCCAACCATACCTGGTCCTTCGAATCGGAAGGCACGCAGGTACAAGCAGAACCGGCCAGTGGCACCACCATTATGGGGTATGCCGGAATTACCGGAAACAACGATGTGGCTCCAAATGGGGACGATTACCTCCACTATTACAGCATAGTACAGATTACGGAAAACCTGGATGCAAAGGGCTGCGGGGAGGTCATTAACATCACCAACGAACCTCCGGTGGTGGATGCCGGAAACGATTTTGTGATTCCCAAATCCACCGCGTTCGTATTGACGGGCACCGCTACGGATGCAGATGTCACCGATGTGCTTACCTATACCTGGGAACAGATAGATGATGGTGTGGTTACCCAAGCTACATTTGGGCCGACCAATCCGGGAGGGGCCAATTTTAGGTCTCAAAGGCCCAGTCCCAGTCCCAGTCGATATTTTCCAAAACTGTCCAGGGTCTTGAGCGGGAATCTAACACAGACCGTACCTCCTGAAAATTCGGCATGGGAAACCGTGTCGGACGTCGAAAGGGAAATGAACTTTGCCTTTACGGTCAGGGACAATGCCCCTGGTGGCGGACAGGTGGTCTCCGACCTCGTCAATCTTCAAGTGGTGAACGGCGCAGGTCCATTTCTGATGACATCACGGGACAGTGGGGGAACCATTTCCGCGGGCGGGGTGGAAGAAATTACCTGGGATGTCGCCAATACCGATGTGGCCCCGGTAAACGCCAAGATGGTCGATATCTTGCTATCTATCGATGGCGGACAGACCTTCCCCATTATTTTGGCGGAAGGGGTGGCCAATGATGGGGCGCATCAAGTGGTCATGCCCGGGAACCCCACCACCCAGGCCAGGATCATGGTAAAGGCCAAAGACAATATATTCTTCGCCGTAAACGCTGCCGACTTCACAATTGAAGCCTCGGAAATTGTCCTTGATTTTTCCGAGCTGGAATACGAGGTGTGCCAGCCCAATGATCTGGTGGTCACTTTCGACTACGAAACGTATTTGGGATTTGCCGAGGAATCGACCTTTAGCGTTATTGATACCGCGCCGGTTGAACTGACCTATTCCTTCTTACCGCTAACGGCCAGTGCCAATACCACGGTAACAATGACCATAGCCAATACGGGAAATATCACTGTGGGAAGTTATCCCATTCGGGTCTTGGCAACCTCTGCGAGCCAGTCCAAGGAAGTGTTGATCCAATTGAATGTTCGCGATGCCAATTTTTCGGAAGTTCCCTTGCTATCCCCTGTAGATGGCGTTATCGATGTTCCCACGGGACAATTATTGGAATGGGAGGAAAATCCGCTCTATACCAGTTATGACCTGGAAGTGGCGACAGACAGCAATTTTAACAATATTGTGGAAACGGTCACCTTGAACCGCAATTCGTATACCGCCTCCAATCTGGCCAACCAGACAACCTATTATTGGAGGGTAAAACCCAAAAATATTTGCGGAGAGGGGGTTTTTGGGACGCCCTTTAGTTTCACCACCATCCAATTCAACTGTGCCGACAAAGTTGCGACGGGGCTGCCGTTGGCCATTTCGGCAACCGGCACCCCAACGGTTACCTCTAAAATTGCATTCTTCGAAGATCTGCCCCTGGCCGATCTGGACGTAAATTTGGAATTGGACCACGACTTTCTAGCGGATCTGGTGGTAACGCTCACTTCGCCCTCGGGCACCGTAGTGACCCTGGTCTCGAGTTCATGTGGGGATTTGAAGAACATCAATGCCACATTTGACGACGCGGCCAGCAGTTTTGTTTGCGGAGGAGATCCCGCCATTGAGGGGACCGTGAAGCCCCTAGGGGCTTTGAACTCCTTTAACGGAGAGTCCATATTGGGCGAATGGGTCTTGCAGATTTCCGACAATGCTGCCTCTGACGGAGGAATGTTGAAGGCATTTTCATTGGAGGTATGTGTCGAGGGGGAATTTAGTCCCGATGAGGATGGCGATGGTGTTTTTGACGCGGATGATATTTGTCGCGGTACCCCGAAAGGGGTAGAGGTCGATGTCTCGGGCTGCCCGATATACCGTTTTCCCATAGACAATTTCGAGATTTCTTCGGAAAGTGAGTCCTGTAGATCAAACAATGACGGGGCGATCGGGATAGCCGCGGCAATGGTGCTGGACTATACCGTAGCGGTAAAAGGAAACGGGGTCGATGAAAACGGGACCTTTACCGATAACTACACACTGGGCAACCTGGCAATGGGGACCTATACGGTCTGCGTGGCCGGAAGCGATGGACCCATTGATTACCAGGAATTTTGTTTTGAGGTAGTGGTCTCCGAACCGGAACCCCTGGAAGTCAGTTCGAGCACCTCGTTGGACGGAAGACAGTTGATCCTGAGGCTGGTCGGTTCGGAGCTGTACAATGTGGAGCTCAATGGGGAATTGATCCAGACTACCGAACAGCGTTTGACCCTTGATTTGCAAAAGGGGGCCAATGCGCTCAAGGTTTCTACCGGACTGTCCTGTCAGGGAACCTATGAAGAGCAGTTCTTTTTACCGGGAGGGCTTTTGGCCTATCCAAATCCGATACGGGATTTTGCCACTATATTTATTGAAAGCGGAGGTATGGTAACCATGGCCCTATATACGTCAAATGGACAATTGATCCGAACGGAGACCAGGGAGATCGAAGGTTCCGAGACAATAATGGATTTTACAGGATTGGCCACGGGGACTTATTTTTTAAAAGTCCAGGGCACCGCCCAAAAACGAACAATTAAATTGATAAAGCAATGAGGGTTTTGACCATTCTTCTGTTGGGGGTCCTCTTCGTGGGATGCAAAAAGAAAGACCCTCCCAAACCTCCCGGGAAGGCGGCATTGGTGGCCCCTGCGAAAAATTCGGAATGCTCTCCCATACAGAGCTCGGGTAGCAACAGCAGCGTGGTACTTTTCTCGTGGCAAGCGGGCACAAATGCTGAGATCTATGAACTACGGGTCACCAATTTAAATACCGGTACGGTGCAGACCAAGAGCACAAAATCCCTTTCGGACACCCTGCCATTGGAGAAGGGAGCGCCCTTTTCATGGCTTGTTATTTCCAAGAATTCGAGTGTGGCCGAAACGGTGTCGAGCGATTCTTGGTTCTTTTTCAATCCCGGTTCCGAAACCACCTATGCGCCCTTCCCGGCAGAAATACAGGAACCTGCCATGGGCGCCCGTGTCTTTATGGATATCAACAACCAAGTGACCCTGGGCTGGACCGGATCGGATCTGGACAATGATATCGTGGGATATGAGCTATATTTTTCTTTGGAAACACCACCGACCACCTTGTTGGCCTCTCCGGCACCAGGGACCACGACGCAAAAAGTCGATGTCTCCGCCAATATGGTGTACTATTGGAGGGTCGTCACCAAGGATGCGGAAGGCAACAGCTCCGATACGGGAATTTTGGATTTCAAAGTATTGTAGGTCTAGGTGCCGTTGAACTGGTTCATCGTGATCGAAGGGCCCGCCAGGACAAAAGAGCGCACCAATTCCGTGGTTTTGATCAAACGCTCCTGGAGTGCTGTCCTTTCCTCACCGCTCCAGTCCCCAAGCACATAATCGACCTGTCTGCCCTTACCGAAATCGGCCCCTACACCAAAACGCAAGCGGGCATAGGAGGTCGTGCCCAAATGGCCCTGTACATCCCTCAGACCGTTATGACCCCCATCACTCCCCTTTGTTTTCAGGCGCAAAGTGCCAAAGGGCAGATTGATATCGTCGGTGACCACCAATACATTTTCCAGTTTGATCTTTTCCTTTTCCATCCAGTATTTCAGGGCTTTGCCACTTCTGTTCATATAGGTGGATGGCTTGAGGCAGATCACGCTCCGCCCCTTGATCTTAAAGCTTCCCACATCACCTAATTTGCCTGTCTCCAGGGTGAACTTTTCGGCCGCGGATAAGGCGTCCAATATCTTAAAGCCAACGTTATGGCGTGTTTCGGCATATTCATTTCCAATATTGCCCAAGCCCACAATCAAAAATTTCTTCATGTCGTCCGATTCTTCCAGATGGGATGGGCCAATACCAAACCAAGATTTTAAATACTGGAGCATGTTCGTAGTTCCTAACGGGGTAAAAATACAAAAGCATCCCGATATTGCTATCGGGATGCCCGTTATCTATGTCCAAGAATGGATCGTTCTCAGCTTTCGGCCGGAGCTTCCGCTGGTGCCTCTCCACCTTCTGCCGTGGCTTCAGTTCCTTCTGCGGCTCCTTCTTCACCTTCTGCTCCTTCTTCATCCTCGTCCTCATCGACGACAATGGCGGCACGGGCCGTTTTAACCTGTATGACCACGGTACTGTCCGGGTGCAGAATGGCAAAATCCTCGCTCAAAAGACTGGATACCGAGATGTTGTCCCCGATCTTCAATTTGGAAATATCAACATCGAAGAAATCCGGTAATTTGTCCGGCAGGGCCTTGATCGCCAATTTCCGCTTTCTGAACAACAGGCGGCCACCATTTCTAACTCCGGGGGAATTGCCCTGGATCCTAACAGGAATGTTCATGGTAACCTCTTTGTCGGCGAACAATTGATAAAAATCAATGTGCATGATCTTATCGGTCACGGGATGAAACTGAATGTCCTGCATTACGGCATCGATTTTGGAACCATTTTCCAGTTCAACCACAATGGTGTGGGCGGCCGGGGTGTACACCAAATCCCTGAAACTTAGCTCATCAGCTGAAAAGTGTATTGGTTTTTCCCCTCCGTATACCACGCAAGGAACCTTTCCAGCATTACGTAGGGCCTTTGTCGCTTTTTTGCCCACGCTTTCTCTTTCTGATCCTTTAATTGTAATTGACTTCATTATATAGATTAAAAATTAATATTTAATTCCAGTTTTCTTAACCCGCCAAGGCTACATCAAAAATTTGGAGGCGATGGAGGTATTGTGGTGGACCCGGTGCATTACATCCGCAAACAGGTCGGCACAGCTCAATACCTTTACCTTGTTGTTTTCCCTCCCGATGGGAATCGAATCGGTTACGATCAATTCCGACAATTGCGAGTTTTCGATTTTTTCGTAGGCGTCGCCGGACAATAGTCCATGGGTAGTGATGGCCCGAACGCTCAATGCGCCCCGTTCCATCATCAGGTCGGCGGCTTTGGTCAGGGTGCCGGCCGTGTCCACCATATCATCCACCAGGACCACATTTTTTCCCTTGACATCACCGATCAATTCCATATGCGATATCACATTGGCCTTGGCCCTTTGCTTGTAGCAGATCACCACATCGCTTGCCAGGGCCTTGGAATAGGCATACGCCCTTTTGGACCCCCCCATATCGGGTGATGCAATGGTAAGGTTGTCCAAGTTCAATTTTTTCAGATAGGGCAGGAACATGGTCGAGGCAAACAAATGGTCCACCGGTTTTTCAAAGAACCCTTGTATTTGGTCGGCATGAAGATCCATGGTGATGATACGGGTCGCTCCGGCCGCTTCCAGCATTTTGGCGATCAGTTTGGCCGCTATGGGCACCCTTGGTTTATCTTTCCGGTCCTGTCTGGCCCAACCAAAATAGGGCATCACGGCGGTGATGTGCCTGGCCGAAGCTCTTTTGGCGGCGTCGAGCATCAACAACATTTCCATTAAATTTTCGGAACTTGGATGCGTCGACCCTATGATAAAAATACGCGCCCCCCGGACCGACTCTTCAAAAGAGGGCTGGAATTCGCCATCGCTGTATCTCGAAATGAGTACATTACCGAGGTCGGTACCGTACGATTTGGCGATTTTCTCGGCCAAAGTCCTACTGTTGGTACAGGCAAAAATTTTAGGTTCCGGAACTTGATACGGCATAGCTATTGGATTGAGCCCCATGAAACAATTATTGAACTCGGAAGTCCCTGTTTTCTAAGGAGGTGCAAATTTAAAAATTAATTTGTCTTGCTGAAGGATAAATGTTGTTATTTTCATTTCATAAATAAAAATATTTTATAGCTTTGCAGTCCGTTTTTAAGATATCAGGCTCGAGTGGCGGAACTGGTAGACGCGCTGGATTCAAAATCCAGTTCCTTTGGAGTGTGGGTTCGATTCCCACCTCGAGTACTAAAAAGCTTGGATGAAAGTCTAGGCTTTTTTTATGCCCAGGTACGACATAGGTACCGCATTTGGCCCATATTTAGAGCGCCGTTTGGAAGGGTGTGTTTTGATGTTTACCAATCACAAAATGTATTGGGTGGTACATTGGGATGTCCCTTAAAACCTTCATTTTTAGGGACTTCATGACCAGAACCAACCGATAGATTCAATTACTTGCCTTTTTTATATTGGCCATTGCGGTCTCCAGACCTTTCGAATAATCGCCCCCCCACTGAACCGAACTGAATGAAGAAGGTGTTTCCTTCCTTCTTTTTTTTGAACGCTCTATTGAAAGAGGACTTCGTATCGAACCCGACTTCAAAATAAATTTCCTTGATACTCATTTGGGATTCTTTGAGCAGTATTCGGTATAATACCTTTATATCCGGGTGGAGTGGAAATATGGGAGCCCATGGCCGTTGCCATAGTGATCGCGCCCTTATTTGGAACCCTGGTTGCCCTAGTGTCCATACCCGCTTTTCATAGTGCCATGTTCAAAGTAAATTGTAAGGGATATGAGTTTACCAGGAACTATAGGATTTTTCATTTGTACGAGCATTGCGCCGGCCCCGTCCTGAATCATTTAAAGGAGAATTATTGGGCCTACGGGTAACCCTAACCCTGCCGAATACGCTAACAGAAGCTAAGATTTAAAATATTAGGTCCCTTCCTTCTAAAAACAATTTGATATTTGTTATTTTTAAAACGAATAAGAGATACACTATGGAAAAAGAACTGAATCAATATCACAACGAATTTGCAGCACTGGTCAAAATCACAATGCGCGATGGGGATGCTTCCGAAGCGGAAAAGGAATTTCTCACCCATCTTGCCACAAAATTGGAAATGTCAAATTCCGAATATGAGGGTATTATGGCCAACTACCTATCGTATCCGCTGGAAACAATACCTACGAACGAAATAAAATTGCAAAACCTGTATACCTTGACCCAATTGGTATGTGAAGACGATTCCGTTACCGGCGATGAACAAAAATCATGGCTTGAGCGCATGGGAAAAGGTATGGGTTTTACGCATCAAAATGTTCCTTACATAGCTGATAAGTCCATCAAAATGATGCAGGAGGGTGCAGATCTTGCGACATTTGTCGACGGCATTAAGAATATCAATCAGTAACCTACTGACCCACAACATTTTTAGAAAGCCTCGTTTACTCCAAAGTAAATACCGTTTTGACCGTCTTTCCCACTCCCGATATCGAGTCGAAGCCAAGTGTTTTGGTCTTTTAACACCTTGAACCTTATACCGGCCCCATAGCCGGGTTTTACCGAATTGAAGCGTAAAAGATCCGACGCGTCCCCTGCCACGCTTCCTATTAGGCCAAAGGCAGCCAAATTCCATCTGGGTTTTAAACGATATCGATATTCAGCTTGTACAACAAACATGTTCTTGTCTAAAAATCGACCGTAGAAGTACCCTCTGGCACTACTGCTACCACCGAAAAAAGCCATCCCTTGAAAAGGTACGTCGCCGTAGTTGTTTTCGATATATACCTGGGTCGCCAAAGTGCTTCGCTCCCCAAGTGGTTCGTAATTTCTTAAATCGAGTGTGAACTTGTTAAAGCTATGTGTTGCTCCCAGTATCTCACTTGAAAAATGTGCGCCAATTTCAAACAACTGTCCATCGGTCGGGGAAGAGGTATTGTTTCGCGTATCCAAATTAAATTCCGCACCCAATCCGCTGATTACGGTACGTTCAGAACCTAAAATGGTTCCGGTATCCAGTAAACCGCCTTCTTCCACTTCGGTAACCTGATGATTGGCAAAATTATAAGTGAATCCAAAATTCAAATCGGGCGGTAACCGCTTCAAGAAACTTAATTTGAGCTTGTGCGTGGTCTGATCGTACAATTCCTCATTATCTTCAGGTGTTTCCGGTCCAATACCCCAAAAGGAATTTGGATATATTTCAAACAGATAATCAGCATCAATAAAGTAATCTCCTTTTCCCAAATAAACTTGTGGCGTTACATTGAACATTATTTGCCCCGCGGTCGTGTAAATTCCGCTGAATAAAACATTGGAAAGGCGCTGGTTATATTGATTTGTGTTGTTGAGTAGGAACAATTGTCCGCCACCGCCAATACCGAATTGTGTTTCCGGCGTGTAAAAAGCTATTGGCAGTGCAATGAGCTTTATTTTTTTTTGTTTCCCTATAGTATCTGTTCGTACAAAACCTTCTTCCCTTCCTTGTCCGGCAAGACAAAGTGGAAAAAGCACCAGAACAAATATTGCTATCCCTAATTTTTTCATTAAAAAAAGAAATCGTCTAAAATAACATTGAAACCAAAGGTGAATGCGATATTACTGATCGATATATTCTGGGAACCTAGGGTTCCCGATGGTTGTTGCTCCTGATCGATCTCAATCCAAAATAAGTTTAGATCAAAACCAATATCAAAGGCAATTTGATCATTTATGACGTAGGAATACCCAAGACCCAAAAGGGTTCCAAAACCTCCTCCTTCAGAAAGTTCGCGAACCGGATTGGTCAAATCGCTAAAACTGGTCTCTTCCCGATAGCGCACATAACCTGGTGACACCGTTGTAAATAACGAACCTCGATTGTTTTCGGTGAGATAATACGAAACAAACGGCCCCACAAATAAAGATTCGGTAGTCCTATCAACATTCCCAGCAGAACTGGCCCTATCCGCGTTTATTTTACCGCCAACGAGCCAACGATCCTTAATAAACCTTCCCGTAGAAAAACTTAGCCCAAACTCATTGGTAGTTGTTTTTTCATCAGCTGAGGTTACTTTATTGGTATTGGAACTGATACTGCCGGACAATCCTGTTAGCCATCTTCCTTCCCGAAAGGGTGTTGTTGTTGAATCAGTGGTGATGGAAGTATTCTGTGCTTGGAGAAAAAGAGTTCCCAAAAAAAACAATAAAAAACAAAAATGGGGCTTTGGGCAATGGGGAATTCTAGAGGAATCAATATGCATATCCTATAAAAGTAGTTAAATCAATGATGCCGCGAAAATTGAGCGTTAGTGTATCAAGATATAAATTTTTATCTTGTTATAGGCATCAATTTTAAAACCCGGATCATGATAATTAAATTTTACGGTACTAGAGGTTCCATACCCGTTTGCGAAAGTGGATTTCAGGAATTTGGAGGCAATACCACTTGTGTGGCGGTCATGGATGATAGTAAAAAAGGAGACATATTGATTTTTGATGCCGGTACGGGTATACGAAAATTGGGAAAAGAATTGATGCAACGGACTTTTAACCCAGAAGATAAAATCGTAATGGCCTTTTCCCATTTTCACTGGGATCATTTGCAAGGATTTCCCTTTTTCGCCCCTGCCTATGATACCTCAAAAAAAATTGATGTTATTGCCATGGGCGAAGATTTGAATATTCCCAATCTTAGAACGATTTTTTCAAAACAAATGGAAAGCACCTTTTTTCCGGTAAACCTCGATAATATGGGCGCAGATTTCAGCTTTCATTTGAAGAAAAAAAGGGAAGAAATTTTTAACACTGGAGCGACCGGAAGGTTGTTAGCTAAACGGCATTCCCATCCTGGCGGGGCCTATGGATATCGTCTCGAAGTGCAGGAAAAAATTTTCGTGTATTGTACGGATGTTGAGCACGGTGAAACCCTGGACCCTGAGGTCGTTGAATTTGCTAAAGATGCTGACCTACTAATTCATGAGGCGCAATACACCCCCGAAGAGCTACCTAATTATAGGGGTTGGGGGCATAGTAGTTGGGAGCAAGCTATTGAAGTTGCAAAATTGGCCGGAGTCAAAAAACTATACATGACCCATCACGATCCGGAACATAATGACGATTTTATCCGGGCTGAAGAAAAGAAATGTCAGGCATTGTTCAAGAATTGTTTTTTTGCAAGAGAAGGGGATGAGATTAAGATTTAGCGTAATTTTGTGAGTTTTTAACCCCTGCCCGATTCGATTCAAAGAATGCAAGATGAAAAGACAAAGGTTCAAAATTTTATTAGGTTTGAGGATGCTTTTCGCAATGGTAAACAAATTGATTATGAACGGAGTTATAGCCCCTAAATAGCCCATGGAAATAGGTCCGAGAGACACCATCGTAATTGCTTGTCTAGTCTTATTTTTAGGAAAGTACCTGAACAAAAAAATCTCATTTTTTAGGGCATATAACATTCCTGAACCGGTAACGGGAGGAGTGATCTTCTCCATTCTTTTTGGTGTTTTATATGCTACAACGGGTATCGAGGTCAGCTTTGCGTTGGAATTAAGGGATGCATTGCTCATCATCTTTTTTATCACCATTGGACTTTCTTCAAGATTAAAAACACTATTGAAAGGGGGAAAATCGTTATTGCTGCTTTTGGTGTTGGCGGTAAGTTATCTTTTCATCCAAAACCTTACCGGTGTCGGTATTGCCCACCTTACCGATTTGCCAAGTGTAACAGGTGTTTTGGGGGGCTCGGTTTCTTTTAGCGGGGGCCATGGGACCACCATTGCCTGGGTGCCTACTTTTCAAAATGATTTTGGGATTTCGAATGCCATGGAAATGGGTATCGCCTGCGCAACCATTGGCTTGGTTTTAGGGGGATTTGTTGGAGGCCCCATTGCCAAATTTTTGATCACAAAATACGATTTAAAGCCCACCGAAGAGAAACCGGTTTCCGTAGGGGTCCGTCATGGTAAGGGGGATACTATAGAGATGAACTACAACAATGTTTTGCAGATGATCTATTTCATCTTCTCAACAGCAGGGCTGGGTATAGGGATAAATGAAATACTGGTATGGTTGGGACTTGCCCTTCCATCTTTTGTAACAGCATTGTTCGCAGGGATCCTCATTACCAACTTGATTCCGGTCTTTTCCAAAAATTTTCATTGGGAACCTGAAAACTCAAAGGCTTTGGCCATGGCCTCCGATTTATCATTGGGACTTTTCTTGGCCATGTCCCTAATGAGCCTTCAATTATGGACGCTTGCCGATTTGGCCGGACCATTGCTTCTTATTGTACTGGCACAACTCGTAGTGATTTCGCTATTTGTAATCGTAATTGTTTTTAAGGTGATGGGCAGGGATTACGACGCAGCCGTAATGAGCGCCGGATATGCTGGTTTGGCCTTAGGTGCCACGCCTACTGCAATTGCCAACATGACCGCGGTTACAAAAAAGTTCGGGGGGTCGCCCAAGGCCTTTATTGTGGTACCGCTGGTTGGGGCTTTTTTTATCGACCTCTCCAATGCCTTGATCATTAAATTCTTATTGGGTGTTTTTGGGTAGTTGGCCTAACCTGTTTTGGTTACAAAAGGGGACTTTGTTTCTAAGAACCCACCCAACTTTTGAATTGCGTTGCTTTGGCTTTGCTCACTACAATACGTTCAGCTGTTGGCGGATTTACGTTTACAATGAGCTTCCCGCCAAAATAATGTTTGATTTTTGCAATGGCGTTCCTGTTGATAATAAACTGACGATTGGCCCGATCAAATAGGTTAGGGTTTAATTCCTGTTCTAGATCCTCCAGTTTTTTATCCATCGAAAACACTTTATTTTGAAGCGTTACGACCTTAACTATTCCCGTATCAATATAAAAATAGGCGATATCTTCCGTCTTAATGGGAATCAATTCATCACGATGTGAAATCAAATAATTTGATTTGTATGTTTTCTGTTGTCCTCGAAATAAACGCAGGACGTCCGCAAGGTTCGTTTTAGATGGAGATTGTGTCCTCGTAAGGCTTCTGAACTTTTCAAGCGCCCTTGCGAGTTCATCCTGATGCACCGGTTTTAAAATATAGTCAATGCTATTTACGGTAAAAGCCTTTAAGGCATATTCGTCATAGGCCGTAGTGAATATTATGGGAACACCTAAATCGACATGGTCAAAAATCTCAAAACTCAGGCCATCGCCCAAATGAATATCCATAAAAACTAAAACTGCATCGGTTGGTTTGGAGAAGTAGTCGATGCACGATTTTACGGTATCCAGTACGGTCACTACTTCAATAGCTGGGTCAATAGCACTTAGAAGATACCTCAGATTATCACTTGCCGTAATTTCATCTTCTACGATTACAACCTTCATATTTTTCAATTCAGTGGGAGCTTCACCCTAAAGATATTATTTGTATTTGAAATAATGATTCTCTTGTTTTCCAATAGGTCATAGCGTTTAGCCAAATTAGCCAAACCATTGCCCGTGCTATCTACAGAAGTGCTTTTGGGTTGGATCTTGTTTTCTACGATCAAGTGGCTCCCTTCAGTAAAAACGTTTACCTGAAGGGGCGAACTTTCTGAAATCTCATTGTGCTTCACCGCATTTTCAACCAATAGTTGTAGTGATAGAACAGGAATCTTGGTCGAAAGCCATTTTCCATCAATTTCAATGGTAATTGAAAACCGATCTCGATATCTTGTTTTTACCAAATGCACGTAACTTTTTAAAAAAGCCAGTTCATCCCGAAGAGGCACCAAATCTTGACTTCCACTTTGCAAAATATAGCGATACAATGCTGATAGTTTGTTTACGAAAGTGGTGGCTTCTTCATTACCCCGCACTAAAGTATTCAACGAGTTCAAAGAGTTGAACAAAAAATGTGGATTTATCTGGTTCTTAAGGGCGGCAAGCTCACTTTTTAATTTCTCTTGCTTCAACCTTTCGTTCTCCATTACATCTTCCTTATGGATAAGCTGATATCGCAGTACGCCAGATACAAAAACAAGAATCAGGGCAACGATAAAATATACGAAGTGTACTAGACCCAATTCATTTTCAGAAATGTTTTGACCTACTAGAATCGGATAGCAGCAATTGAACAGGCCCACAAAAAGAGCAAAAAGTAACATATTTGAAAAAACGAGAACCCCTATTCCCGTATTCTCGATGTTGCCTTTTAAGGCATACTTCCAATTGGTATTCAGTTGCAATACGGACCAAAAAAGTATGGTGGCGAAAATAAATCGAAAAACAATGTCATTTATGGAAGTTGTAGTAAAGGAATCGGTAAGTTCCTCTGTAATACTATAACGTGACAAAACCCTAGGTAAGGTAAGAAGAAATGCTACCAACAAAGCAATGGGCAGAAGCACCTTTTGTTTTACACTTTTGAACTTCAATGCGATTCGAATTTTTGCTAATTTGACTAGCAAGATAGTATACGAATTTAATGGAAATTGCCTTAGTGCTTCCCCAATACTTTTGAATAGCTTCATTTTAGATGAATCTTTAGCGGTCGTTTTAAGCAAAAAAAACTGCTGGAGTTCAAATGAAATCTCCAGCAGTCTACCAGCAACATCACCAATCATCATAATCCCAACCCACCATGGGCAATTATAAATTTCATTGAATCAAGTTTTTGACAATACCTTTTGAAAAATCTTCTGAGGTTATGCTCAGATTACTCGGGTTGTCCACCTCCGAGGTAATTACAGAAATCAACTGGTTTTCACCGGGCAAGGTCAAATCATAAACCAAGGTTTCAAGCACATAGGTTACCCCTTCCTGCTCAGTAGTATGATATTGCGCGAAATACGAACCTGTGTATCCATAAAAGCTCCGATAGCCCCTGTAGCGATATGGGAAGGGGTCCAAATAAATCGTTTCCCCCGTGGTAACCATTGTTGTATATTCTTTTGAGTCAACCAAATGTGATACGATGACCACGTCAATGTTATTGTCGCGTAGGGTTGTAATCACCTCTTTGATTTTATCTTTTTCCACCTTCTCCGTTGGATCACTAAACGGAAATTTCACGTGACTTTCTATTGATGTAAAACCGTTTTCGCCCAAAGTCTCAACCATAGCTCTTTCAAAACGAATTTGGACACTTCTGTCTTCCGTTTTGCTGACCACCAGAATATGCTTATTCTTAAGGTCCAAGGTTCTAAGCCCTCTCCATGAATCGGTTATTTTCACCGATGAGCATCCGAATAACAAACTAAGTAGAATACTTATACTGAATATTGTTTTTAAGTTTCCCATGATTTCTAGGTTTTATACGATCAAATAAACAAGGGGGTCGTGTCCCGATTCGTTTGGTGGGGTTTTTGGGCATTGTGGGTTTTCTTTTTTAAAAACAATTGCCCGATACAAGTGGTCAATGTCCTAGCGATTGTTATAACAAACTTGATCAAAGTGTTTTCATCTGAAATAGGGCCTACGCCGTATCCGGTGATATGTCCCTCGCTAATTCTTACTTTATAGGTTTCCATGATCTTCTATTTTCAATTACACCTCAAAAGTACTGCTGTCATGGGGTTGCCATTGCCGAAGAATGCTCCAAGTGGATAAAATTAGAGGTGAAACGACCCAATTGAAAAGTGAAGTGCCCTTCATACATCAAAAGCATGTGCAACAACGGGGGACGGAGGGTCAAATGATCAAAAAAACATGATGGCCTGTCGAAAATTGTTTCATGCCTTTCATGGGTCAGTTCAGATGTGTTTTTAGTTGCTTCACTGTAAAAACCAAAACAGAATACTGGACTTTATCCCACCTTTGCGGTGTAGTTAAAATTACAGGCGTGGTAAACAAAAAAAGTTTCAATTATGAATGTATTTATACCAATATTAAAACTCTTGCTACTGATTGGTCCATTGATTGCAATTGGTGTCTATGGATTGATTAGGGTCAAAAAGGAATATGAAGAAGAACATAAAGGGACTTTGTATTAAATCAGTAAAACTTGGAAATCATGAAAAAGGCAAGCCTGGTATTCGCTTTCATTTTACCCTTCTTTTACCCCCTTTTGGGCCAAACCAAACTTGAACGAAAACAGTTAAGGGAGGAAAAATCAAAAATAGAATATGTACGGATCAAAAAATTGGTAGAATCCAAATGGTACAAATTCGAAGTTCAAAGGGTAATCGGGGCCAGGTCTTCACCTGGTAACTTTATGGGCGAAGGCTATTATTTGACAGTTGCAAAGGACAGCGTCAACGCCTACTTGCCCTACTTTGGGGTGAGATATTCCGGGGGAGAATTTGGAGGTATCGAATTGGATGGCCCCTTAAATGATTATGGGGTTGTAAATGATGATGGCAAAAAAAGGATTATCATAAATTTCACGGTTCAAAATACCGGTGAAAGTTTAGATATCACGCTATCCATATTTAAAAATGGGAACTCACAACTAGCTGTTAGATCAAGCCAGAGAAGTTCGATGGACTATTCGGGAAAGATTAATGAAATTGTGACCTCAAATAAGATATGATCCGTCGATTTTTCATATTTTTAATACCATCTCCCGTGGTACGGAATCTCGACCTAGAAATTTTAGCGAATAACGTATACTGGATTTTCCCACTCTTTTTTGTCCTTTGGGTTGAAAAACGAACTCAAATGATGGTTGGACAATTGGGTATTGCCTTCCTATCCATACTAAACTGTTTTAAGAAATAATTAATTACTACTAATCATGAACATCAAAAAGATCACAATTGGCATTTGCGGATTCCTTTGTTTTTTTTCCGCGATGGCACAAGACCTGACAGAAGAGCAGAAAGAACAGCTTGAATACAAGGTGTCGGTATTTATTTCCAATGATAAGGAACTTCAAAAACTATGGTATGAAGACCGCTTGGATGAAATGAAAATCAGGGGAAAGCTGCGGGAAGATTACCTCAAAATAGTGGAGTACCATGCCCTAAAAATGGAACAGCTCAAAAGAAGCAGAAGTAAAATCAGTGCCGACCAAATGAAGTCGAAGCTCCAAGAACGTGTGGCATTTATGGAGACGGACGTAAAGGAGGTTCTGGATCAGAAGCAGTTTGAAATACACCAAAAAACGTGGAAAGCCATAATCAAAGCGGTCATTCTGAAAGAGGGCTTGGATGTAAAATAGGGCGAACCTTGTATTTCACTTAATAGAGCATAATACCAACTATAAATTTATAATACTATGATTTGGATAGAATTACTCGTCGTTCTCTTTTTTATCTTCCTCGGCTCCAAAATGGGAGGTATAGGCATAGGCTACGCTGGCGGTGCCGGCGTAGTGGTATTGACTTTGATCTTTGGATTGGAAGCCGGTTCGGTACCAGTGGATGTCATTCTCATTATAATGGCGGTTATCTCCGCCATAGCGGCTATGCAAAAGGCCGGGGGGTTGGATTACTTGGTGCACCTCTCTGAATCCTTACTGCGCAAAAATCCAAAACGGGTAACTTTTTTAGGGCCTACCGTTACGTATTTCATGACGTTGTTTGCCGGTACAGGGCATACCGCCTATGCTGCTTTACCTGTTATTGTGGAAGTTTCCAAAGAGGGAAATGTGAGGCCCTCAAAACCGTTGAGTATTTCAGTAGTGGCTTCGCAAATTGCCATAACGGCTTCACCCATCTCAGCTGCGGTGGTGATTTTTGCCAGTTTTTTGGAACCTCTAGGGGTTTCGTATCTACAACTATTGGCGATAGCCATTCCTTCCACGATTTTGGCGTGTATAGTGGGTGCTATTGTGGCGAATAAATTGGGCAGACCACTTGACGAAGACCCAGTGTATCAAGAACGCCTAAAAGCAGGTTTGGTTAAGCGGAAAGGCACCGAAACGCATAAAGATACCAAAGAAGCCAAACGGTCCGTGGGCATTTTTTTGATTGCCATAGCGATCATAGTAACCTATGCTACCATTATCTCTAAGAAGGTAGGGTTGATCGAGGATCCGACCATCCCAAGGAATGAAGCGATAATGGCGGTCATGTTGTTGGCAGCCACTGTCATTGCCCTGGTATGTAAACTGAAAATGGCCGATATCCCAAGTATGTCGACTTTTAAATCGGGCATGAGTGCAGCCATCTGTGTATTGGGCGTAGCATGGTTGGGCGACACTTTTGTCAGTAACCATATTGAGGAAATTAAGGAGGCCGCCGGGGGAATGCTTAACCAATACTCTTGGTTACTTGCCGTGGTGTTGTTCTTTGCCAGTATGCTGTTATACTCACAAGCCGCCACTACCACGGCTTTGATGCCTGCAGCTTTGGCCTTGGGGGTAAGTCCCATAGCGGCCATAGCCTCATTTGCTGCCGTAAGTGCCCTGTTCGTATTGCCTACCTACCCCACGCTATTGGCTGCGGTTGAAATGGACGATACCGGGACCACCAAAATAGGTAAATATGTCTTTAATCATTCCTTTATTGTTCCGGGTACGGTTACCATCGCGGCAAGCGTAATATTTGGATTTCTCATAGGAAGTATTGTGTTATAAATCAAGAAAAGAACAAGATTATGAAAACAAGAAAAGAAACGGATCTATTGGGAGAATTGGAGATTTCCAACGAATATTATTATGGTGTTCACACACAGCGTGCGATCGGTAATTTTAAAATTTCGAACTCCAAAATTGGCGACTTTCCAATCTTTGTAAAGGGATTGGTACTTACCAAAAAGGCCTGCGCGGCTGCAAACAAGGAAATAGGGACCATACCGGCAGATAAGGCGGACATGATCATACAGGCTTGTGATCATATTCTTGCCGACTTAGAGAAGTATGCCGTGTTTTTTCCATCGGATGTTTTTCAAGGGGGTGCGGGGACTTCAGTGAATATGAATGCCAATGAGGTAATTGCAAATGTAGGCTTGGAACTCAATGGCCATGAAAAGGGGAGCTATGATATATTGCACCCCAACGACCATGTCAATAAATCACAATCCACCAATGATGCCTACCCAACAGCGTTTCGGGTTGCTGTATATTATTATATGAACCAGTTGCTGGAACGTATCAATATTCTTACCACAAGTCTGGATAAAAAATCCGCTGCGTTCAAGAATGTACTTAAAATGGGCAGAACCCAACTTCAAGATGCCGTACCCATGTCCTTGGGCGATGAGTTTGGGGCTTGGTCCACAAATCTAAAAGAGGAAACGAAAAACCTAAAGCATTGCCGCGATCTGATTTTGGAGGTCAACCTTGGAGCCACGGCTATTGGAACTGGCGTAAATGCCCCGGATGGGTATTCTGAATTGGCCATCGGTTTCTTGCAACAGTATACCAAGGCAAGTTTTGTCAGGGCCGAGAACTTGATAGAGGCCACTTCGGATTGTGGTGCCTATGTAATGATATCGGGAGCACTAAAAAGAACGGGAGTGAAACTCTCAAAAATATGCAATGACCTTCGACTACTTTCTTCCGGGCCCCGTTGCGGATTAAATGAGATCAACCTGCCCGAAATGCAGGCAGGTTCGTCCATTATGCCGGCAAAAGTAAATCCTGTTATCCCGGAAGTGGCAAACCAAGTTTGCTTTAAGATTATTGGGAATGATGTTGCCATTTCATTCGCTGCCGAGGCCGGACAACTACAACTTAATGTGATGGAGCCGGTAATTGCACAATGCATGTTCGAATCTGTGGAATTGCTTTCCAACGCTTGTGTTACCCTAGCTGAAAAGTGTATCGATGGTATTACGGCCAATGAAGAGCACACCAAGCAAATGGTATTTAATTCCGTAGGAATCATCACTTTCTTAAATCCATATATCGGCCATCATATGGGCGACATTTTGGGTAAGGAAGCGGTTGCCACTGGCAAGAATATTCGAGAATTGGTGCTTGAAAAAGAGCTGCTTTCCGAAGAGGAATTGGATAAAATTCTGAGCGTGGAAAACCTGATGCACCCGAAGTATACTGCAACGCTGCACAAACAAGATTGACTATCCACAGGACAAATAGTTACATAAAAATTCATTAATTATGAAAGTGCTAAAAATGAAAATGATGGCTTTCCTAATGGTGGTATCTATGGCCGCCTTCGGACTTGCCCAAGACACAGAACTGCCCAACGTTAAGATTCTAGCGACTGGAGGGACCATAGCGGGGTCGGCTTCGTCGGCCACTTCGGGGAGTTACGCCGCCGGTCAGGTTGGTATTCAGACCATGATCAATGCAGTGCCCGGCATAGAAAAATTGGCCGATGTCTCCGGAGAACAAATTGCCAACGTTGGTTCACAGGATATATCAGTGGAGATCTGGTTAAAATTGGCGAATCGAATCAATGAATTGTTGGCTTCCGACGATGTCGATGGAATAGTCGTAACCCATGGTACGGATACACAGGAAGAGACGGCCTATTTTTTGAGCTTGGTGGTGAAAAGTGACAAACCTGTGGTTACGACAGGGTCCATGCGTTCCTCGACCTCCATAAGTGCCGAAGGTCCGTTGAACCTATATAATGCGGTCGCGATAGCATCAAACCCGGACGCCAAGGGAAAAGGTGTGATGGTATCGCTCAATGACCAAATACATGCCGCTCGGGATGTAAGCAAAATGAACACTACCAATGTGAACAGTTTTCAATCGCCCATTAAAGGAATGTTGGGAGGTGTGTTTTATGGCAGATTGGGTTTTTTTCGTGAGCCAAATACAAAATTTGGGAACAGCAGTAAGTTTTCAATCTCCGGGGTCAAAGAACTGCCCCGTGTTGATATTGTTTATGCCTATGCGGATATGTCTCCAGATTTAATAGATATGCATGTAAAAGCCGGTGCCAAAGGTATCATAATTGCCGGCGTCGGGAATGGCAACATGACGGATGCAATCTTGAAAGCGGCAAAAAAAGCCTATGAAGACCATGGTGTAATCGTTGTTAGGAGCACCCGTGCGGCCACCGGATGGGTTTTGCGCGACAATGAATTTAAAGATGATGATTACCACACAATTGTATCGGGGGATTTAAATCCCGCCAAAGCACGAATTTTACTAATGCTTGCGATTTCCAATGGCGAAAAACTGGGTAAAATGCAAGAGCTGTTCGATACCTATTGATTCAACAAAAATGAATTATGGCCCTTAACCAATTGTTTTTTAGAAAAACCATTATCGCAGCTACAGGATTGTTTTTGTGCATTTTCCTTGTGGTTCATTTATCCGCGAATTGTATTTTGCTGCTGCCCGAAGAAACCGCAAGAAGTTTATACAATTCGTATTCGACCACTTTGCGGGAAAGCCCTTTGATAAAGATCGTCGCCTATTTGTTATACCTATCCATAATTCTTCATGTGGTGTTCGCATTGCTGATCACTATTGCAAACAGAAAGGCAAAGCCACAGAAATATGTGATGAACAGTTCCAGGGAAAACAGCACATGGACTTCTCAAAACATGGGACTTATCGGTACTATGATCCTACTTTTTATTGTGGTGCACTTGGCTAATTTTTGGGCACGCATTAAATTGGGTATGGGCGATGCCGTAGGGTTGGATGCTGCGGGGAACGTTGATGTCTACGAAGTGACCAGCAGTCTGTTCCACAATATCTATTATGTGATTTTCTATACCGTATTGGCAATTCCATTGGCATTGCATCTGCATCACGGCTTCAAAAGCGCTTTTAAAACCCTAGGGTTCTACCATAAAAAAGGGCTTCGTATTGTTGCCAAGATAGCTTTGGTCTATGCCATCGTTATGGGCGTAGGTTTTGGGATCATACCTTTTATTGTTTATTCCAAATAGCGGGCAAAGATGAAGTTAAATACGAAAATTCCGGAAGGTAGGCTAGAGGATAAATGGCGAAATTATCAGGTGAAGGCACAATTGATAAACCCGGCCAATAAAAAGAAACTCAGTGTCATTGTGGTTGGTTCGGGATTATCGGGTGCCGGGGCCGCATCTACATTGGCCGAATTAGGGTATGATATAAAATGTTTCTGCTATCAAGATTCAGCTAGGCGCGCGCATTCTGTGGCGGCCCAGGGGGGCATAAACGCCGCTAAAAATTATCAGCATGATGGCGACAGTGTTTGGCGCATGTTCTACGATACCTTAAAGGGAGGGGATTTTAGGTCTAGGGAAGCCAATACCTATCGACTTGCCGAGCTTTCGGCGCCCCTCATTGATCATTATGTGCAGCAGGGCGTACCCTTCGCTCGTGAATACGGTGGCACACTGGTCAACCGGAGTTTCGGTGGTGTGCAGGTGCAAAGGACCTTTTATGCCAGAGGTCAAACCGGACAGCAATTATTAATGGCCGCCTATTCACAGTTGTATAAAATGGTACGTGCCAAAAAGGTTGAAATGTTTCCGCGAAGTGAGATGTTGGACCTGGTGCTAATAGACGGAAAAGCTAAAGGGATCATCGTTCGTGATTTGGTAACAGGTGAACTCAGGCGCTATGCGGCCGATGCCGTAGTTTTGGCTACGGGGGGGTATTCAAGAGTATTTAGACTATCTACCCTGGCAATCGGATGCAATGGCAGTGCTTTATGGAAGGCCCATAAGAAGGGCGCATATTTTGGAGCTCCTAGTTTTACCCAAATACACCCCACGGCCCTGCCGCAATCCAGCGAGGCCCAATCAAAGCTTACTTTGATGTCCGAATCCCTACGGAACGATGGAAGAATTTGGGTGCCCGATCAAAAAGATGATACGCGGAAAGCCAACGATATTCCCGAAGAGGAAAGGGATTACTATTTGGAGCGGCGATACCCTAGTTTTGGAAATTTGGCCCCCAGGGATATAGCATCGCGCGCTGCCAAAGAGCGCATTGATGCAGGTTTTGGCGTGGGAAGGTTAAAGAATGCCGTTTATCTCGATTTCAAACACGCCATAGAAAAATTTGGTTTGGAAACTATAAAAGATCGCTATGGCAACCTGTTTAAGATGTACAAGAAGATTACGGGTATTGATGCCTACAAAGAACCCATGCAAATTTCCCCGGCCGCACATTTCTCCATGGGAGGGCTTTGGGTGGATTATGAATTAATGACGACCGTTCCCGGCTTATATGCCATTGGAGAATGTAATTTCTCAGATCATGGCGCCAATCGTTTAGGGGCCAACTCCCTGTTGCAGGCCAGCGTCGATGGATACTTCATACTTCCCAATACGATAAACAATTATTTGGCCAATGAAATTAAGGCAGACCATCCCACAATAGCCCATCCGGAGTTTGATAAAGCGGAGAAGGAAGTGAAAGCAAATATTGACCGCATCCTTGCTGTAAAAGGTACAAAGACCGTAGACCATTTCCATAGGGAATTGGGCAAGGTCATGTGGCAAGAGTGCGCCATGAGCCGAAATAAAGCGGGATTGGAAAAAGCTATTTCACAAATAAAGGGAATTCGAGATGCTTTTTGGAACGATGTAAAAGTCACCGGAAGGGGTAACGAACTTAATACAGAACTGGAAAAGGCTTTGCGATTGGCGGATTTTATAGAACTGGGGATTTTGATGTGTACGGATGCCCTGGAGCGAGACGAGTCTTGCGGGGCACATTTTCGTGAGGAATTCCAAACCGATGAGGGAGAAGCGGTCCGGGTAGATGAGGAGTATTCCTATGTGTCCGCTTGGGAATATGACAGGGGAGACTTCAAGCTTCATAAGGAAGCACTGGAATTCGAATTCGTAAAACCATCGGTAAGAAGTTATAAATAGGATGCCATGAAAGTAACATTCAAAATTTGGAGACAAGAGGGCCCGGACGATAAGGGTGCTATTCGGGCATATGAAGTTGACGGGTTAACAGAAGACATGTCCTTTCTTGAGGCATTGGACCATTTGAACGAACTGCTTGTCCTTAAGGACGAAAAGGTAATTGCATTTGAATACGACTGCCGTGAGGGAATCTGTGGACAATGCGGGGTATTCATCAATGGTCGTGCGCACGGTCCACATGATAATATGACGACCTGCCAGTTGCACATGCGCAGTTTTAAGGACGGCGATACCATTGTAGTAGAGCCATGGCGAGCGGCATCTTTTCCGGTGATCAAAGACCTTATTGTAGACCGTTCCGCTTTTGATCGGATTATTGAACAAGGTGCCTTTATCAGTTCCAAAACGGGTACGGCCCCAGAGGCAAATGCCATCCCCATACCCAAGGAAGTTTCGGACAGGGCAATGGATGCTGCCGCCTGTATAGGCTGCGGAGCTTGCGTAGCTACTTGTAAAAATTCTTCGGCCGCACTGTTTACCTCGGCCAAAATCAATCATTTAAATGGTTTGCCGCAAGGCCGTGCAGAAGAGCACAAACGGGTTGCGGAAATGACCTATCAAATGGAAATCGAAGGTTTTGGCAGTTGCACCTTTACAGGGGCCTGCGAGGTAGAATGTCCCGAGGGGATCTCCATAATAAATATCGCTGAGATGAATGCAAGGGTTACAAAGTCAAAAGTATTTGGATAAAAAATTAAATCAAACCCTATGAAGAAGTTGGTAACTACATACGGAAAAACCATATTGCTGATTGCCGCTTTGCTCCTGATACAGGGAATAAAAGCGCAGACACAACAAGATAAAAAAGCATCCGACACGAATTGGATCGATGAGATTACCTCAAGGGTCACTCCCTATGGAAGTCTCCGAATTGGAGCAGGTTTTGCCGAAAAAGGTGAAATCGGAATTTCAAACAATGCGCCACGTATTGGTTTAAGGCTAAAACACGCACTTTCAAAAAACGAAGCCGATAATTTCAATGTTATTGGTCGAATAGAATTAGGGCTAAACTTGGTCTCCAGGGATGAAACCGTGGAATTTGCCGTAGACCCCGGAGCCGGTATTACCCAAGTAGGCGATGCCGTATTTACCAGACTAGGTTTTGCGGGCTTTTCATATAGGGATTTTGAACTCACCTTTGGGAAACAAAATTCAGTATACTATGAATTGGGCGCTAATCAGGTGGATAAATTCTCGGCTTTCGGCGGTGCTGCCATCGGCGTATGGAATATTTCAGATGGGGGTGTTTCTGGAACGGGAAGGGCCAATCAGCTGTTAAAACTGGGTTACGCCAGTTCGGGCTTGAAGATGGGAATTCAAGGACAGGCAAGGAATATATCGACGAATAGTAAATCAATTGACACCTATGGTTTTGGAGCGAGCTATACAATTGATGGATTTGCAGTGGGCTTAGGATACAATAAAGTACTCGATGGGGTCGATGATCCATTGCCCAATCAGGCCAAGGATGGCGACGAGGCTTTTGTCGCATCGGCCTCCTACGAAAAAGATAGGTTTTCGGTGGCAGCGGCCTATGCCAATTTAAAACAGCACCAAAGCTTAGGGGATACTTTTTACGATGCATCGGGAATCGAATTTTATCTGGGCTATGTCTTTTCCAAAAACAAACGTTGGAAGGCTGCCACTGGGTTCAACTATCTTACCCCCGACGATGGTTCGGGATTAGGGGATTTTAATACCGCATTTGCTATTGGCGAAGTCAGCTATGCGTTCAAAAAAGGAAGCAAAATATTTGCTGCGGCCAAGATTGACCAAAGCAAAGATACACTGGGCGATAATAGGAATCAAAGTGTATTTGGAATTGGGATCAAATTTGATTTCTAATCGAATATATAAACCAAAAATGCCAATGGGATTTTTCGATATTCTTGACATGTTAGGTACCATTGCTTTCGCCATTTCCGGGGCTTTGATGGCCATTAAGCGAGAAATGGATGTTTTCGGCATCTTCATTGTGGCATTCGTTACGGCATTGGGCGGAGGCATCTTAAGGGATGTCTTTATTGGAAATACGCCGGTGTGGTGGATGGGGCACTTCTACGTGGTCCATTTTATAAGCATCTCCGTTCTTTTGGCCATATTGTTTCGAAATAAGATATATTTTTTGACGAAATCACTTTTTATTTTCGATACCATAGGCCTTGCCATATTTACTATTAGTGGCGTGCAAATTGGTGTTTCTGCGGATTTGGATCCAGCGGTAAGTGTTGTGCTCGGAATTATGACCGGATGTTTTGGAGGGGTGATCCGTGATATTTTGTGCAATGAGATCCCAATTATTTTTAGAAAGGAAATCTATGCATTGGCCTCTCTTGCCGGTGCGGTATGTTTTATCATTCTGTACTCCCTGAATTTCGATAAGAACATTGCTTATATAAGCACGATTGCTCTGGTAGTTGTCATACGGATTTGGGCCGTGAGGTTCGGGATCTCCCTGCCAACCTTTAACATTGAAAAGAAATAAAAACTTAAAAAGCCTATTCAAATATGCCGATGACCAGATTGTTTATCATTTCGCTACTTTGTCCTTTCTTCCTGGCCAAGGCCCAGACCATATTAAATGGAGGACCTACCAATAAATTTCGTTCGATCGAGGTTAAATCGAATTATGGCAGTTACCTCTATACCGGAACCGCTTTAAGTGAAGCAGGCTTTTTAGATGCGGGTTATGGAGCGATCAATGTAAAAATAGGATGGCAATCGAGCAATCCTGAAAGTTGGGTCAGCCATTATAAATATCCCACCTATGGTGTTGGTCTGTACTCTGGCTTTTTGGGAAATGCGCAGGTTTTCGGAAACCCAAGTGCCGTATATGGGTTTATGGATTTTCCTATCGGCAATCCGAACCGACGAAACAAATTCAGCATAGAACCCGCTTTGGGAATAACGTATAACCTACAAGAATACAATGCCGATGAGAACCCTATAAATGATGCGTTTGGAGCTAGGGCCGCAGTTTATTTCGGCCTTGATTTCGGGTTTGAATATCGTTTCACAAGGGAGTTGGATTTAACCTACGGGGTCGACTTTACCCATTTCAGTAATGGCAGCAGTTATCAACCTAATTTAGGCCTTAATTTATTCGGTATCAACCTGGGCGTAAAATACAATTACAACGCCGCTCAACGATTTGTTGATGATGATCCCTATACCAAAAACCTACTTCAGGCACGATTTGAATCCCCAGAGAAAACCAAACCGACAAAAATCAACGAAAACGCGATTTCGATATATCTTGCCGGCGGGGGAAAGCAAACCGATGAGGATGGCGGAACCGATAGACAATTTGGTGTTTTCTCAGGGGTTTTGGACTACGAACATCGCTTCAACGCCATACACGGCTTGGCAGGCGGGTTTGATTTCTTTTATGATAATTCGTTTCAAGAGTTTGATAAAGCAGCGGATAGAGTTTCGATCGCCGTTCATGCCGGATATGATTTCAATTTTTGGAAAATGGCCATAAAAGCACAGGTAGGCACCTACATTACCGATGATTTGGGAAAAGGGGCTTTTTTTATGCGACCGGCCCTGCGCTACAACATTAATAAAACGCTATTTGCACAGTTTGGGCTAAAAACCTTGGATGGGGGAGCAGCGGATTATATTGAATTCGGGGTAGGGTTTAAACCACTTAAATGGTAAGGAAGAAACCTTTCGTTTTCCTTGGAGCAAGGAACTTGTGCTTTTTAGTTCTTCTTTGGTTTACGATTGGGGCCAGTGCACAAAAGCCAGACAATTTTGACAGAGAGCTCTCTTTCTCCACAGCAAATGACGCCTATGTAATTTGGCAGAACTCAGATCGGTTTTACAGCTATGGTGTTGGAGCCAATTTAAAATTCAAAAAGAAAAAATTTCTCGGGTTACAAGAGTATTTCCCTGAAAAGACAGGTTATTTTTTTGAAGTAGGCCTGCGCTTGGAAGGATTCACACCTACAAACAAGACGGTAAGTTCTATTGAAATACAACAAAACACCATTTCCTTTGATCGTCCGTATGCGGGTTTGTTATTTGGCACTTTTAATATCACCTTTGCTTTTGAACGCGCTTTCTTTAAGGGAGGTGTATTGTTTGGTGTCATGGGACCTTCGTCCTTAGCGAGCGATTTTCAAGCTTGGTTTCACGATAAGGTCACTGATGACCCGATTTTTGAAGAGTGGCGGTTTCAAGTACCGAATCAACTCATAGTAAATTTGGACCTTACCTATGCCTACGACTTTATACCACAACAAAAATGGTTCGATGTCTATGGAACGTTCAATACCCGATTGGGAAACCTTTACATTGATGCTACCCCTACTTTGGGGTTACGGCTTGGGAAGTTTAATAGGCTATCTGAGTCCATGGGCATGGATAACAACATCTTATCGAATTCTTCTGGCATAGAGTTTTTTTTGCAATCTTCCATTAGCAGCTCGTTAAATATATTCGATGGTACGGCACAGGGGAATTTGTTCAATAGGAATTTTGAACATTCCGTAGATGGGTTAAATCCACTAAGTACCATCCTAACACAAAGTGTCTATTTTTCTTCAAGGCGATTCTCTGCCGGAATCGAGCATTACTTTACATTCGGGAAAGTGGTGCCGCACGAGCGGCACATATATGCGAGAACAATTTTGAAGTATAAATTTTGATAGCTGGCCATGCTATTTCAACACCGATTAAAAATCATGCCAACCCCGAAAAAAGTATTTTAAGATTTGGCTCAAAGCCATCCAAATCGCTTTGAATTTGAATAATAAGCACTATCTTATATCCTATATTTTCCCTCTTTTTCAAGATACCTCCTATATGGTATTGGCGTTGATCGGAATCTATTTGAGGAATGGTTTATAATTAATTCAGAACCGGAACGAAATGAGAATCAAGAACAAATTAGTTCTATTCGTTTTAATGGCACATTCTGTGGTATCCTTTGCCCAGCAAAAAATTTTACTGGAACAGAGGGTCAAAGAAAATATTCTCAACTCCAATACTGGAATTGTGCTTGTCAAAACCTCAGGGTCGGTCTACGGAATAGGGCCAGAAAAGCAGGCTGTTATTTGGGAAAATGAGCGAATAGGGGAATTGGACTTTAGCCGGTACACGGAGATTCCACTTACACCTTATGTTTTTTTTGAGGACAAGCCCCTGATCAATTCCAAAATTCTTTCCAAGGCACTCAATACAAAAGGTATTTCACGGGCCATTGTTGACGTAACTACAGGAAAAATTATTTTCAATTCAAGCGAGCAAGGCTTTCAGGCCGTTTTCAACACGCTGCTATTACCAGAGCAAAAAGCGGTTTTGGTAGATGGCAAAACAGACGAGGGGTTCGGAATTGGACTGTTCGATTTCGAATCGGGAAATCGAATATGGATGACCAATGTAACCAGCGACTTTTTTACCAGGGCCAAAGGTGCCATCCTGAACGAGGAGAAAGTCGTATTGGATGCCGACCAAAACATTTTTTGGTTGAAGAACCGGAATTTGCTAAAAATAGATTCCAAAACGGGAGCTGTTGAATATGAAAGAAAGGGAATAACCAGTATTTTATTTAATGGCGAAGGAAATAGGCTCTACGTATCCTCCAACTACATAAGCAGCAAAAAATTGAATCAAGAAACCGCTATTTATGCAATGGACCCCAAAACCATGGACAGTTTGTGGTCAAGACCTCCAGTGCGAGTTGTCGGAAACATCATGGAGACCACTTTGGATAAGGGCCAGTTGGTCGTGGTTACCTCCAAGGGCTTTACTATTATCAACGCAGAAAATGGAAAGAAAAAATGGGACAGGTCCGATCCTTTGCCCCTGATCAAAAAAATCGTCCCTACTACCGATAGCTATTTGGTGGTTCAGGAAAACCTGTTAACCCGAATCGACCAGTTTGGCCATGTTGCCTGGGACGCTCCATTGAAAATTACGTATTCCGACGATGAAAACCCAGTACATATTTTTGACGATGATCCATACGCACTATTTATAACACCTTCAAGAGCAAATAGGGTGCAAATTGAATCTGGAAAAAAAATATGGGAAGAGGACCTTGCCCTATTTGATGCCGATTTCATCAACAGAAATTTAAAGCTAGAACTGCCCTATCATCGTGTATGGTTCAATCCCGAAACCGGGCAGTTTCCCGTTTATAGTGAAAATAGCTTCTATCTTTTCAACAATCGGGACAGCATGGCCCCGAAATCGTTGCACAGTGTTGATTTCGGAAGAGAGTTTCCAAAGCTAAAAATTAGGAATGACGCCTATCTTCTGTTCGAGGGCAATACTTTCTATTTGTTCGATTTTTCAGGAAAGCTGGTTTATAAGAAGGAATATCCCGCCATGAAATCGGGCTCCTTCGTTCGTAGATCTTTCCGCGATTCCTTCTACTGGCTCAGAAGAGGTCTACAAATAACCTCGGCCACATTGCTTTTTGCGCCTACCCAGGCAAACCGAGCACTCAGAAGTACCATCGTATCCAATAATTTAGGTGCTTTTGGTACAGGGGTTTCCAGTATTTATGGCACCTATCATTCATACACCCGGGGCTTGAATAGCTTGACAGATTTGGATGTAGATCTGGGTTCCAACCTAGAGTACGTTTTCAAAAGAATTCGCAAAAGCAGAAAAAATGATGACTCTATGATGATCACGGTCCCAAAAAATGGACAGGTACATATCATCAATTTCCAAATCGACACGGGGAGCGAAGAGGTTATAAAGAAAATGGATAGGAGAAAAGATAGTTTCGTCATTGACGAGATCGAAAGGGTACTGTATTCTTTTGATGGCAAAGAAGTTTACATCGAACGCCTGTGACTTGTCTTTGGCTTCCCGACGGCACGCATAGCATCTAGTTTTTTAATTCTTTTTAAAAGTAAATCAATTCGACCAAAGCCGGAACTTAAGCGCTTATCGGCCCCTAAAATAAAGATAATGCCGAATCTACGTATTCTTTCAATGCTGCTTCCCCTCGTAATGCTTGCGGGGTGTTCCTTAATGGAATTATCCCTTGAAGGGGATTCCGAACCCCTTTCTAAAACGGCTATAAATACCAGGTTACTTGTCCGGGCATTTCATGATGATTTTACAAACCAAGTAGTGATCGTTGCAGATTCTATTCGTAAAATGTCGCAAGACATTGAAGTACAAAAAAAAGCGATACAATGGAAAATCAATACGAACAAGGCCTCGGCCAAAGCGGCTTTTCAATCCATTCCTGAAATAGCATTGGTCGATACTTGGATATTATGCTCCCAAATGGATACCTACTTCAAAACAGATGCCGGTAGCGTTGTTTTCAATGAAGCCTCCCCTTTGGCGGTGCAAGCGGCAAGGGGTTTGAATGAAAGAATTGAAAAGACGGCCCGTGTGCTCTATCCTAAAAAGCGATTCGACCAACTCGCTTCCTTTGTATCCGATTATACTGTAAAACACCCCTTCACTTCCTTGGAATTTCCGAGACAGAATATTCTAAATGAACTTACCCGACATTTGAATGTTGCCGATACGACCTATATTACCACCTTGGGTTCTGGATCCCAAGCTATGAGTGACCTTTCCGACAGGATCGGGGTTTTTAGGGAGCAATTGCAGTTGCAACTTGAATGGCAAAAAGAATTGATTTCCTTAAATTGGGAAAACGACAGTATTGCGGATAGCTATTTGGCACGGGCCGATTCCCTATCCGTAAGCTTGGGCCAATTGGCCACTATAGCCCGTGAGTCGCCAGAAACCATGGCATTGATCGCAGAAAATATGCGCATGGAACTGCTCCCCATTGTGTCCCGTTTCAATGAGGGTATTGAGGGCTCCATTATGAGGTTTTCCGAAGAACGTCGTTTGTTGCAAAAGTTTATTGACGAACAAAGGGTATTGGCTGTTGGGGATATGAACAGTTCCGGAAAAGCCTTGATAGTGGAAACAGGCCAAAGCATGACCGAAGTCGTCAAAGAAGTAAGTTGGTTGCTTATTGTTTTGACGGTTATCCTCGCCTTGGTTTTCGGCGGTATTCCATTTGTTGCAGGTTATCTGGTGGCAAAGGCAAGGTTCAAGGAGAAGTAGATGAAAACAATTGTTTTTTATGAGTGAAAAAATTGGAATTAAAGGGCTTTACGTTGGATTTATACTATTATCCGCGATACTCTCAAGTGCTTGCTCCTCCGCGAAAAAGTGCCCAGATGGAGAAATGGGGACATTAAGAACCTTGGATTTAGATGGCTGTGGGTGGATAATCGAACTCAAAAACGGGGATAAGCTCCAACCCATAAACCTTGATTCTTTTGAGGTGACCAAACAAGAAGGTCTTTCAGTGGGTCTTAGCTACGTAGAGGTAAATGACATGGCTGGTATATGTATGAAGGGAAAGAGGGTTGAACTTACTTGTTTGGAGGTTCGGGAGTAACCTATTTGTGCTTTATATAGGAGGTTTTTCACTCCTAACAAATCCTTGTCCAATTGGCTGAATTCAATTGAATTTCTAGGTAGGGTGATTTTGTCATTGCCTTTATACGGAAAAAAACAGTTCTTGATTTAAACTCATACCAAATGAAAATTAAAGAGGAAAAAATACGGGAGTTGATTACCCAAATAGAGGTCATTTTGGAAGCTATAAGACTGGAAGAATCGAAGTTCGAAGATTTTTTAGCGCATATAAGTCCCGAATATCTTAAGAGTGCCCGGAATCTAATCCACTATAGTACGTTTAGAACATTTGATTTAAGGACCACTCAAAAAAAATTGAAGAATATGGGATTGACCAGGTTTGCAAATGCCGAGGGGCATTTGATGTCCAGTTTGTTGAAAACAAGGTTTATCCTATATAGCTTGGTGGGAGATCAACCCATTGTGGATACCAAGGCGGGACTGTCCATAAAAAATGGGAAAAGACTGTTGACCAAACATTCGAAAGAGCTTTTGGGCTATCGTTCCAAGGGAAGAAGGGTCAGGATTATGGTCACCCAGCCCACCCAGGCCGCCCATGACTATCAAATGGTTCATGATATGGTACAGCACGGAATGAATTGCGCACGGATCAATTGTGCCCATGACAATCCCGAGGTTTGGGAAAAAATCATTCTAAATGTAAAGAGGGCCTCCAAGACCTTTGGCAAGAAGGTAAAGATTACCATGGACCTCGCTGGGCCCAAAATAAGAACGGGGCGCATAAAGCCCGGCCCCAAGGTTCGAAAATTCAGACCCGAACGCAATGAAACGGGAAACATTGTTGGTCCTGCTTTGCTCGCATTTGTTCCAGAGATCAAGGAGGATTCGGAACCAAACACCATACCGGTGGCTTTGGATTGGCTAAAAAAATTGGCGCCAGGGGACAAATTAACTTTAACGGACGCGAGAAATAAGCTGCGAAAGCTCAAAGTGATCGACATAGATGATCGGCGGGCTCTGGCGCATTGCTATGAAACTTCCTATATACGTACGGGAACGATCATACGTTGTCAAAACCAAAAATTGGAAGACGCCTCGGTAGGAGAGCTTCCTCCAATAGAACAGGCAATTTTACTGAGGACCAATGATCTCCTTACCATTACCAAAACCGATATTCCCGGTAACCCGGCAAGATTTGATGACGATGGGAACCTTGTTGAAAGAGCAAATATCTCTTGTCAGCTCCCGGAGGTTTTTGACCGGATAAAAGAGGGTGAAACCATTCTATTTGACGATGGTAAGATCGAAGGTCGCATAGAAACCATATTTCCGGATCGTTTTGAGGTGCGTATCACGAGGGCCAAAGAAAAGGGATCCAAGCTAAAGGCTGAAAAAGGAATGAATTTCCCGACCACCGATCTTGGAATTAGCGGCCTTACGGCCAAAGATAAGATCGATCTGGAATTTGTTGCAAAGCATGCAGACGTGGTAAACTTTTCCTTTGTAAATTCCAAAGAGGATGTGGAAGAGTTGTTGACGGAATTGCAAAAATGGGATGCCGTCAATAAATTGAGTATCATTCTTAAAATTGAGACCCGATTTGCTTTTGACAACCTTATAGAGATTATTCTTACCGCCATGAGAGTCAAATATATCGGTGTGATGATAGCTAGGGGAGACCTGGCGGTTGAAACAGGATGGGACACTATAGGAAAGGTCCAGGAAGAAATTTTGGCAATATGCGGTGCCGCCCATATCCCTGTTGTTTGGGCCACACAGGTTTTGGAAAGTTTTGCGAAAAAGGGCTTGCCTTCGAGGGCCGAGATTACCGATGCAACGGCTTCGTTGAAGGCGGAATGTGTAATGCTGAACAAAGGGCCATATATCAATGGGGTGCTACAACTGCTCAACAAAATTCTTTCTGGCATGGAACGGTTTCATGAGAAAAACGAGGCCATGCTCCCAAAAATGGAAAAACTTTGATCGGAGATCCGGCTCTTCGAGCTTCATATTCAATTTTCGACGATGGTTGGTTTTAGGGGCATTTACAGGTACGCTGTTTATTTCTTATATTGATTAAATTAAATCATGTCAAATGAAGAGTATTTTGAATAGACCCGAACGCAAAATATCAGTATTTCTTGTGCTGACCGCCCTCTTGCTTTCTTTTGGTTTACAAGCACAGAAACAAGGAAAACCAAAGGTTCAAAATACCATTGGTTCTTTGGGTTTTGAAAATTTCATTGCGGCAGGGTGCCAAATCAATACACTGGGGGAAAATGAAATCAGTATTGAAATTTCTACGGGAGTGCCCTGCACCCTTATTTTACAACATCCGGATATGAAAACGCTTCCAGAAACCGCGTGGATTTCATTTATAAGTGAGGTGGATGGTTTGGAAAGCCCGAGCGCAAACCTCTTGTTTTGGTCGGAAGACAATCAAGTCCAATCTCCTGATTTGATAAGTGCATCTGGGCTATTTCCAGGATTAAGGGCACGCAACTCCTTTCCATTATCAGTCTTGGCAGAGGGTAGGGGCGCGCCCAAAACGCCCGGGACATTGATTCAATTTGCATTTGGCAAAAGCGTGGATATAAATAAGTGGAGCCGTCTGGGGATAAGTTTTATGAAATTTTCTGGGGAACCTGCCACGGTAACCCTAAGAGATTTCAAATTCTCCGCAGAGCAACCTGATTATCCTGTGCCTGATATAAAAATCATTGATGAAATGGGTCAATGGATACAAAAAGATTGGAATGATAAGATGAAAAGTTCCGATGATATGGTTAGTTATTTACGTGAATTGGCCAATCGACCCGAACCTGCAAGAAACGCTGAAAAGTATAGCGAGTACGGAGGTACCAAACTCAAACAATTTAATGCAAGTGGTTTTTTCAGAACAGAGCACGATGGAAAAAGATGGTGGTTGGTTGATCCTTCTGGTTATGCATTCTATAGTATGGGCATTGACATTGTTGGCCCTGGGATTCCTGGCAATGTCGAAGGAATAGCAGATCTGCATGAGTGGATACCCCAAAAAGAAGGCGAATATGTAGATGCCTGGGAGAGGCAAAAGGTATTCGACATCCTGCACCCTCAAGGCAAGGAACTGGGGTTGTTGAACTTTCATGTCGCCAATCTTATAAAGAGTTTCGGAAGTAATTGGCATGACCAATGGTCGAAAATTACAAAACAACGACTGGTTGAGTGGAACGTCAATAGTATAGGAAATTGGTCCGACTCGACCTTTATTAGCAAATCTAAAATTCCTTACGTGATTCCGTTGCAGAATTTCCCTGTAACGAAGAAGCGCATATTCAGAGATTTTCCCGATGTTTTTAGTAGGGAATATGCGGACTTGTCGGCCGATTTTGCGAAGCAGTTGGAACCACTTAAAAATGACAAATACTTGATTGGATATTTTATGAACAACGAGCCAGGCTGGGCATATGTGCCCACTATTAATTTGGCTGAGGAATTATTGTCCAAAGAAGGAAATTATGCGAGTAAGGATACCTTGGTGGAATTCTTGAAACACCGCTATTCCAACATCAAGGATTTAAATATGGCTTGGAAAACACGTTTCGATGATTTTGATCGATTAAAGCAAACGATCAAAGGGGCCTCAAAACTATCAGAAACGGCTTCTGCTGATTTGGAGGAATTCTCCACTCTTATGTTGGAAAAGTATATCGAGGTACCTGTCAAGGCTACAAAAGCCGTAGACCCCAACCACCTGAACATGGGAATGCGTTGGGCGTCGGGTGCGTTGAAGGAATCATGGCGATTTGCCGGAACCCAATATCTAGATGTTTTTTCCATGAACAACTACACCGATAATCCTTCATCGCGACTGGATATAGCCGCTGAATTCACGAACAAACCGATTCTTATAGGAGAATTCCACCATGGTTCTATGGAAGCCGGACACTCGGCTTTTGGAGCCCGTTGGACAAAAACTGAAGCTGATCGTGCGATAGCTTATCGATACTATGCCGAAAATGCCGCCGCCCACCCCAATAGTATAGGAATTCATTACTTTAGCTTCAATGATGACCCGGTACTTGGACGTTTTGATGGGCAAAATTTTCATCAGGGGTTTGTTAGCGTTGTCCATAGGCCATATACAGATTTTATTAAAGGATACGCAAGGGTCAACGACGAACTCTATGATGTCGTTATGGGCTTAAGAGCGGCCATGAAAGACCTGCCAGAGGGCTTGGTGACAGAGATCCCAATGAAGTTTTAGCTTGTGATATGTTTGCCATGGCCTGATGGGAGATAGGGCAATCATGACGAATAGGATATCATCGTTTTTTAGAACGACCAAAATCTTCGGATTTACATTGGCATCAAGGTCCATTTTCCATCTGTGATGGGCTTCGGTGGCCCATCGTCCTTTGGCCGTCTTTCGTTCTAAAAAAGCTCTTGGACTTTTAGTATTGGGCAATGTAAGGGCTTTTCCGAATAGTTAACGATGAAGGGTAAATGCTACATTATAAAAGGTCTAAATCAAAAAAAAGTGCTCCTATGGTAGGGTTTCCTTTCTTTAGAATCGTCCTGCAAGTTTTGGTTTTGGTTTTTTTTGCCACTATGCCCAACGTTATTTCGGCGCAGGGGACAAAGCCCAAAATCGCCCTTGTTCTTAGTGGTGGCGGAGCCAAGGGCATTGCTCATATTCCTTTGTTACAAACGCTGGATTCATTGAATATTGTTCCCGATATGATTATCGGAACGAGCATGGGAAGTGTTGTTGGAGGCTTGTATGCCATGGGGTATTCAGGAGATAGCATAGCCAAGCTGACGCACTCCTTGAAATGGGGTGAACTCTTGGGCGGAAAAACGGCCCTAAACGATGTTAGTGTCGAGGAGAAGGGCGAATTCAATAAATATCTTATCGATTTTGATCTGGTAAAAGGAAAACCAAGGGTAAATTCTTATTTGTTGAACGATCAGAACCTTAGGGACGTATTCTCCACCATGACGTTTCCGGTATACAACATCAACGATTTTGACGATCTTGCCATTCCTTTTAGATCTATTGCAGCGGACATCGTCAAGGCGGAACTAAAAATACTGGCAGATGGTTCGCTGAGCTCGGCGATGCGCGCAAGCATGTCAATTCCCGGTGTTTTTGAGCCCATGGTTTATGAAAGCAGCCTATTGGTAGATGGGGGAATCCTTAATAACTTCCCTACCGATATTGCTAAAAGTATGGGTGCCGATATTATCATCGGTAGCGATGTCTCCGGTTATGGTAAGCCTTTGGAAGAACTTGATAATCTGAGTGCCGTTCTGTCCCAGTCAGTTATGATGGCCAATTATGGCATCTACCCGAAAAACCGAAAACTTTGCGATATATTGATTGATCATGTACCCAATTTATCGTACGCTACCGCCGATTTTGCGAAGAGCAAAGAAATCTACGAAGAGGGTAAAATAGCTGCCCTGAAAAATATGGGCCAACTTACGGAGCTTGCGGAAACTTTAAGATCGCATAAACAACGATCGCATAAGCTACCATACTTAGAGGATAAGATCGTTTTTGATACCGTGGTTTTTAAGAATATTAGTGCTGCGAACTTGCCCTTGGTCAAAGAAAGGGCCCACATAAAAACCCAAAAGGAATATTCCAAAAAAGATGTGATCCGATTTGTAAAAAGAACGATGGGCACTAATATTTTCAAGAAAATAACGTACGATCCCATAATAGAGGATGACAAAAGAGGCTTATTGATGACCGGATTTGAGAAACCGGCGCACCAATTAAGGGCGTCCTTGCATTTCGATCTTTATCGGGGTGTTGGCCTTATAGGCAACTATAGTGGAAGAAATGTGCTTGGCAAGGCCTCCCGTTTGCTACTGAGCATCGATATTGCGGAACAACCGAAATTCCTGGCGCAATACCAGAAGAATTTCGGAAAGAAAAAGGACTGGTGGTGGAAAACGGAGGCCATTGGAAGCCAATTGACCCAAAAAGTATATATCGAAGGTAACGTGGCGGACAATTTAAGGGAAAAGTCCTTTGTATTCTCGAACCACATCAATAAAAACATAAACTCCCTGAACAGCTATATCGGCATTGGCCTAAATTACAAATACACCGATATAAAACCAACGGTTTCGCCCGAGATCAACGACAATATATTATCATTGAACAAGTACTTTTCGAGCAGCATAAGTATCGATGCGCGCTATGTGCGCAACACTCTGGACAAAGTTTTTTATGCCACAAGTGGCAGCGGTTTTCAAACGATCTTGAGCAGGTCGTTACAACAAGATGTAAATGTGAGTTTCGCTGATCCTTCTATTGTCGATGCAAAGGGAGCGACCAATGGTTTTACCAAGTTGCGGTTGAATTTTGAAAAGCGGTTGTTCCTTAATGAAAACAGTACGGGTGTTTTCAGTGCTTCCGCCGGATTTATTCTTGATGACACCCGGAAAAACAATGAGGTCTCCTTTTTTGATTTTGGGTATCCCGAGCTCTATTTTTTAGGTGGAAACCTACCCGTTCAAAGAGCCGATAGCTTCGCCTTTCAAGGCCTGCACGAAGATGAATTGTCGGTAAGTCAGTTTTTGATGGTCAAACTTGGCGTTCAGTACAGCCCTATCAACAAATTTTATCTTATACCACAGTTCAATATGGCATCGGTAGGGTTCGATGACCTTAAAGAATTTACCGACAATGCTTTTTCCCCCAATGATGATTGGCAAGCATCCGACGGAACCAGCCTTCTGATTTCAGCGGGCGCGACCGTATCCTACAAATCTGTTTTAGGACCTATCGACTTCAATACATCTTGGACGAGCGATAGCAACAAACTTCGGTTTTTTCTGAGTGTGGGCATTCCGTTCAATAGATAGAGCGCACGGACGTTTATAAGCACTGGGGGCGGCTGTAATAAATTTAAAAAATGTAAGGTTCTTCCAATATTCCGATTTTGTTTTCTTTGGTACGGTATTCCAATATACCACTACGTCGTCAGGCAAGCCTCTCTGGAATGCCCATCCAACGTGGAAACGATCTTCCAGCCTCCATCCTCTTTGGTGAGCTGTAGGGCATTTACCCCACATTGGTGCAGCGCTCCGTACTGGTAAAATTTGCAGGACATCCATGCATTTGCAATGGACCCATTGATATTGATTTTCAAAGCAACAACTTCAAGCTTGGTTTTCGCCTGATCCTCAATATCGGCAATTTCTTGAATGAGTTTATCCAAATCTGACGTCCTGACCACTTTTTTACCATCAACGGTACCAACGCTTTGATAGGAAACGTTTTCAGAAAAGGGCAATTTCATTTTGCAGGCGTCTCGCTTCGTTCAACGGCAACCTCGTCACCACTTTGGGCAAGGGAGTTGGAGAAAGCGCATAGACATATCAAAAGGAATACATTTTCATAGCTCTTATTTTTCATTGCTCAAAATACCGTGTTGATAGACCGCCGACTTCAACTAATTTTTAAGTGAAACGATTTTGCCATCCCTTAGAATTTCCAAGGCAACGACATCTCCTGATTGAAGGCTATTGGCAAAATCGCCCAATTTTTTTAGGGTTTCATCGGTCATTTCAAAACGAATACCGTTAAAGGCAAGAATTACATCCCCACCCAATAGCACAGGTGTACCATCAATTGTGGCCTCAACGGTGCCGCCACGCAATCCCATTTTTCCATACGGAGAAGTAGAAACCACACGCTGCACCAACAAGCCCGAATTTTGAGGCACGTTCAGCAGCCGTGCACTTTTCCCTGAAAGGGGAAGAAAATCAGCTCCTGACCAAGGAATTTTTTTATCGATCAAAAGGTCCTTGGCGATGTTTGACGTTGCCGCAAAACCGATACCCTGAAAACCTCCGGTGATGGTCTTGATTTGGCTTACAATACCAATAACCTCGCCTTTTAAATTGAACATAGGGCCGCCAGAATTTCCCGTATTAATGGCTGCATCGGTCTGTATAAAATCGGAATTTGTAAAAGGATTTTCGTCTTTGGTATTGCTGATTTTACTACTGATATAACCGGAAGATAGTGAATGTGAAAGTCCGAACGGAGCGCCTATCACGACTACTTGTTCGCCTACTTTGCTCTTGTCGGAATCCCCCAGGCCAACCCATACAGCATTCTTCTTGGGCCTTGCTAAATTAACCAATGCCACATCAGATTCGTTGAAAGCAGAAACTACATTCGCTTCTATAGTCTCTCCATCTAAGAATTGCACAAAAAGTTTTTCCGCTACATCGACAACGTGGGCGGCAGTTATGATTTGGGTATCCGAAATCATAAACCCAGAACCCAATCCTTGGGAACTTACCATTGCTGTGGTGTTTCCCTGTCTTTGGAGTTTCCTTTCCTCTGTGTAAATTACAACTACTGCTGGTTTGACCCTTTCATAGAGCTGAGATACGTCCTGTGCCTTTGTAGAGGCACATAGTAATAGAAAAACGGTTACAACAAAATAGCGCATTGGACTTCTTTATCTTAATTCTTCGGCGATAAGCTTGGCAAAGGCAGTTCGAACGCCTTTTCCGGAATCGGGATCCGTTACTTCTGCCGTAGTAACGGATAACAATCTTTTTTCCTCTTCCAAAGCCAGATTGTAGGTTACCGCCTCTAGAACGAAGGTCGTCGACTTTTCAACATACGTAACCGGGTCTTGTTCCCTCGGTGGTAATTTGGGCGGTGCATGTACATCGTCATAATATCCCCGTAACGTAATATATTTATTGCTATAGTATTGCGGTAATGAATTGTAGCCACCCGCTCGCCTTAGTATTTCTTGTTCTTGAACATCTTTCAAAGAGGTGAGCAGTACAATATCAAAACCCTCCGCCCGGAACATGGAAACTACTTCCGCAATGCGCTCCGCAGTTTTATTGTCAATGCGTTCCAAAGATGGAAAAGCAACATGGCTGGCCACAGCATTCATTCCTTTGCTCTGCAATTGTTTTGCAATTGCCAGTTCATAATCCTTTCGTACATCATCGAGTGGAGTTCTTGAGACTATCAGTATTTTTTGATTCCGAATGGTTTCAAACCCATCCGATTTATACGAATCGGATAGCTTCATTGTAGAACAACTGGAGAAAAATAGGGATACCAAGACCACAAATAAACATAAATTGGCAAATCTCATAATAAAAAGGATTTAGAACATGGAAATTAAGGATAATATTTGATTTGGATTCCAATTAAAATATCAAAACCCCTCGAACTCCCGTTTCCTATTGCCGATAGAACTTCGATTGTTCCCTATACCACTCTTATGGGCAAATACCGCTAAAGAAATGGCGGCTTACCAGTTTTAAAATTGATACTTTAGTAAGAATAACAAACCGAAATTTGATTTGAGCTCTAAGCAACTAAAAATAGTAAGGGACTATATAATCGGCTGGTTTTTAGCAAGTTTGATTTGGCAATTATTGCGCGGTTCGCAGGACGCAAATATTCCATTTATGAATCAGTCGGGTTCCAATACCCTTGCTGTATTTGTTTTTGTATGGCTTGTTCAAGGACTTCTTTACGGGCTGTTGTATATATTCTTGGACCGTTTTGTGAGAAAGCGCATTCCTCTGATCAGGCTTATGGCCATGTCATTATTGCTTCAGTTGGTCACGGTCATCGTGGTTTTCTTTCTGTTGTTTTACGTCTTTACGGCCATTGGTGTTTTCAATACTTCCATATCCCTTATTGAGTTTTTACAGCTTCCGCTTATATGGGTTGGATTGCTTTATACCATAATAGTTAACTTTTTTATAAGCATTGTAATTAGTATCAATTTGATGTTGGGAAAAGGGAATCTTATGAAATTCATGTCGGGAAAATTTTACACCCCTAAAGAAGAAGAACTCATATTCATGTTTCTGGATCTTCGAAGCTCCACCACGCTGGCCGAAAGCCTGGGCCACATACAATATAGCCAAATGATTCAGGACTGCTTTTATGATTTGGCGGTAGTGGAGAAATATGGCGCTTCAGTTTATCAATATGTAGGCGATGAAGCCGTTTTGACTTGGACATATAATGAAGGTATAGAGAATGATACTTGTGTAAGGGCTTTTTATGCTTTTAAGGATCAGCTCGATCGTAGGTCTGAATATTATTTGGCCAAATACAATGTTGAGCCCAAGTTTAAGGCCGGAATGAATTCAGGTATCATAACCGTGGCTGAAGTGGGTGAGTTTAAACGCGAGATCGCATATCATGGAGACACCATCAATACGGCCGCAAGGCTCGAAGGCGAATGCAATCGTTTGAAAGCAGATCTTGTTATTTCTGAAAAGCTGTTGAAAGCGATGGATGTAGAATCTTGGGCAGCTTCAAAATTCGAAGGTGAGATTCTTTTAAAAGGCAAACAGGGGGTGGTCAATATGTATTCCATTCAAAGAGGAAAATAGTCCATCCAAGCCCGTTCACTACTCGGTTACTACAAAACAATCCGAGCTTTCCAAATAATCATAGCCGCCCCTGCCGTTCTTCCGAAAACATTCGCCGAATAGTTTGATCAAGTTTATTTCATAAGTCTGCAACGAGCTTTCCAATCTATCCAACACCGATTGGTGGATTTTTAGTTTTTCCTGTTTGTAACCTTCCCTTGATGTAAAAAAAACCAATTTGCGCCCTTTCCTGGGAAAGATGATTTTCATAAAACCTTGACGGGGATCATTGGTAACATCAAGGCGGTTTTCATATACCTGGGCATCTTCAGGAATTAGGTCGTAATCTTTGATCTGATCGATCATCCAGTTTAAGGAAACCCCGCTGATGTTGGTATTCAGTGCCCCTCCTCCCACATCGGAATGGGCTCCAAAGAACCAGACCTCATTGGCCACCTCCTCCGGGTCGACCCGCTCACATTCTTTGACCAAATGCTCTAAATTAAGCAGTACCGGCGTAAAAACCGAGCTCCGATTATCATTTAAGGATAGCGCCTGGGCCGCCTTTTTTACATTGCAGAGCTGATCCAGATATCCGTTCTCCGGCACATAGTATTCATCGTTGTAATCCGGCAGGCCCAATGACTCTACGGTATCCCATAGGCCCATGAACTCAATGCTGTAACTATCAAGATCCAAACGCTGTTGGGTCACTTTGAAAACATCGTTCCGCCGATCCTGGAGCGTTTTCTGGCCCTTGTGCGCCTTGTAAATTTTTTTGATGAACGATGCACGCCCTTTAGGAGGAATGGCACTGACATCTACAATTCCGGCAGAATGAATAAGCCCGGCCAAGATCCTGGCCGCATAAGCCCCGCGACTAAAGCCAAACAGATATATTTCATCCCCACGTCCATGGTCGTAATTTTCGGCCAAATACAAATAGGCATTGCACACTTCTTTGCGAATACCGGATCCCGTCAGTATTCCCAAAAAATCGGCACCGTTCCCTACACCTCTTAAGTAGGCTGCATTGATGTTCGGTTTATTCTGTAGCGTGACCAAATTGTAAAGTTTTGAAATGTTCGTATGGCTTCCCTCGTGACTGGCCGTACCATCCAGAAAAACCGCTATTTTTTTCGGACTTGCCGTTGCTTGAACCGGTTGGTGTACAATAGGCTTTTTGCTGCCACAACCCGTTAGCAATAGAAGGGTCAATACATTGAGTACGATTGTATTGGTTTTGAGTATGTCGGGCATATTTAAGGATCCCATGTTTTAGCTTGGTTGAGCCCTAAAAATAGTATAATCATAAGGACTATTTGAACTGGTCACCGATAATCTTTGTGAAGGTCTTGCGTATCCTATCTCCCGAATCGGGATCGGTGACGTCCACCAAGCAAACGTTTACCAATTGTTTGTCCTCTTCCAAGGTAAGATTATAGGCGAGGGCTTCGAGCACATAGGTTTTGGAAGTTGCTATGGTAGCGAGGTTTTCATTGCTTTTGGGTGATGTAAAACTTGCTTTTCCCGAATAGGTTTCGGGAATGCCTATTTGCGAGGATATGGCACCATTTTGCGTCTCAATTGTCTGTTTTAATGAGGTCAGAATAATCGCAGATACATCCGCTTCTCTGAACAGTTGCAGGATTTTCGTGGTCTCTTCAGGGGTTTCTGCCTTTTCCAGTGAAGGAAATTGCAGGTGGGCCTCAATGGCATTGATACTTTGTGAACGGAGCTTTTTAGCAATGGAGGTTTCGTACAATTTTCTCACATATATTTCGGGATGCTCACTGATGACCAGAATCTTGGCACTTGATAGGCTATCAAAACTTTGTGATTTCCAAGAGTCCATCAGCTTGGTTGAGGCACAGCTCGAAAGCAGTATGATAATGCTAATGAAACATAGCGCCCTTTTAATGCCCATATTTTGTAGTTGGTTAAATTTTTCTAAAGATAAAAAAAATAGAAGTGTGCGGTCTAACTAGGTTTTGAAATTGTTATAAGCAATTCTTGACCTGCTTGCCGTTATATAAGAATTTGCCAGTCCCATTTACGCTGGCTTTTGGTATTCTTGTTAATTCATCTTTTTGAGGCGCGAAAGCGCTCGCTTAAATAGTGATCATACGGGAAATAAATCCAGTTCCTTTGGAGTGTGGGTTCGATTCCCAGCTCGAGTACTAAAAAGCTTGGATGAAAGTCTAGGCTTTTTTTATGCCCAGGTACGACACTTGAACTTACTTGCTTTGATAATGTGACATCCCTTGTTTCTAGAATAGCAACGGATCAATTGAAAATGGCCAACTGGATTTCAATCTGGCAGGCAAGAGGTCACCGGTCCGACTCCGGTATTCTCCACAAAGTTATGATGTGGCTTCCAAGAAATTGGAAGCTTGAGTTGTTGGTTGTAGATAGCCCCTTTTTTAATTGGGGCCAGGAGCTTTTTTGTTTAATAGCCAAAAAGCAATTGCAAGAATTGGAATTAAGCCCAACAAATACCAAAACCAATTTTGGGAGGCAGACAATTCAATGGGTGAAGTATTGCCCATTAAAACAAGACCTGCCCAGTATTGGGGATGTAAGGCCCTATCCCTCGCATTTTTTAAATAATCCAGTTTCGCCAAGCGTAAAGCCTCATCTTTGTGCCTGTCATCTTCTAGGTACCCATAAAAATATTCCAGTATTTGTGAACTTGACTGTTCGTCAATTTGCCACAGACTCGTCAAAATACTCTCACTGCCTGCATAATTGAAGGCATGGGCCAAAGAAATCATTCCCTCACCGGGTTGATAACTAGGTTTGCCTGTCTCGCAGGCCGTAAGAATTGCCAAATTAGAACTCAGATTTTGATTATAAATTTCGTAGGTGTAAAGGTAGTTGTCATTAATATTGGTAGTGTCGGTAACATCTTTTGCAAATACCAAACGGGACAACTCCGGACTGCTGTTGTTGGATTCAGCATGTGTGCCAATGTGAATAATCTTGTGCTCGTTTGCCGTATTGCTAAATATGGCTTTTGAGGCGTTTTCATTTAAAAAAGACTTTCCCCCAAACCGTTTTGAGAATCTTTTTGCAATATCAGCACTAAAAGGTTGTGGTAGTAGGGTCAGGTATGTTTTGTCCAAATTAATGGAATCACTAATGGCCAGCTCATACTTTTTCTTCATACTTTCATCAAAAGTTGGGGCGTAGGCAACAAAATCTTCTTCAAACTCCAGAGTAAGTCGACTATCATCAAGAAGTAAAAGGCTGTAATTGTATGCAAGGTTGTGTTTGCTCAACAAACTTTCATCGAACAACCCACCAAAAGAATTGATTTTTTCAGGTGTCAATAGCTCAAAACTTAAATTGAACAATTCTTGGTCAGGAAAAATAATCACGTTTTTAGTGTTTATTTTGTCTTCTATTGGTTTCCAAAGTAATTGGTATAAATTGAAGAGACATTCAGAAACTTCATCAATATTTTTTTGGTGATCGGAAACAACTTCGATGCAATTGGTGGAAAAGTCAGTTGATAATGGAACAATTTCCATGCTGTTATGAGTTATTACTGCCACATTGAGATTATTCCCTAAAAATAAGTATCGCAAAAGGGTAGAGTTGCTTCCGATGTTTTTCTGTAGGTTATTTAAGGGTGTCAGGACCGTTTTGTATCTCATTTCATAATATTCCGGATAACTCTTTTTTAAGGTCGTCAGATATTTTTCCCATTCAGCAATATTTTCCTTCCAATCATTGACATCGAATTGGGTTTCACCTTTAAGATTGAAAAACGAATTTATGGCGGTACGCAATTCGTTTTCCTTTTCCCGGACACTAGCAGGTGCGAGCTGGTTTCCTGAAAGATTTAATCTTGAGCGAATTCTATGATAGATTGAAGATTCGTGAAGTTCAATGATTTTTTCGGCATATTTTTTTTCTTTGGTATTTTCATAAAGTCTCTGATATATTTTTTTGCCGAAATCGAATAGTTCTTTGCTATTTTCCAGGAGTAGATTTAAATCTTCTTCTGTTGTAACCAGTGATTTTCTTTTTTCGATGCTCTCAAGAGCCTTATCTACTACGGCAATGGTATTGCTTAAACTCTTGACAGATTTGATAGAATCTGTTTCGTAGTTGGCCTTTGTGAGATAAAGTAACAATTTGAGCTCATTTGGACTGAAAAATTCTTCCGAAATTATATTGGTGGAATTCTTCATTTGATAAGAATCTAAGACTTGATCGCTCAGCTCAATAGTTTTATCATAATCTTTCTTGTCAAAGAGAATTTCCACTTTTGCTATGCGGACTTCATTTGACAGGAAGCTATTTTCACCATAACTCGAAATGACTTTTGACAATGTTTGATCGACTATTTTTTCACTTTTATTGTATTCCTCTAGATTCGCATAAGTTTTAGCAAGATTGATCAGTGTATAAACCTCATTTTGACCAAAACCCTGTTCATTACTGTTTTTATATGCCTCAACAGTTTTTTCATAATTGATGGAAGCTTGGGAGTAATCACCATTTTGGTAGGCTAGATCACCTAGTGTTCCATAAAGGTTGGCTTTGTATGAAAAGTTATCGCCCGGTATTGAATTCAAAGAAGCTTCAGCTTCCTCCAAATAGGCTTCAGCTTTTTTTAGATCAGTGTTGTATAAAAGTGATTCACCCATCATCAAAGCTGCACCAAAATATTGTATCGTATTTCTTAAAAAGTGTTTTTTGGCATGGTTGTAGCCAAGCATAGCAATTCGCGTTGCCCTTTGTTTATCTCCTAAATCAGAGTAAAGGCTGCCTAAATTTCTATAGGCTATGGTAAGGTTGCCGTGAACTTTTTCCGTAAGAGGGTGGTTATTGGTTTTTCGTAAAAAAGCATTGTTATGGCCAATTGATTTTAAAGTGAATTGCATGGCATCATCAAAATTTCCTGCAGTCTGTTTGACCATAAACCAATTTCCATAAATGGTGCCAAGCAGATAATCGGTTTGTTCTGGGTCATCATTCGTTCTATCCACCGCTTTCATTGCCTTTTCGAAGTAATGATCTGCACTATCTGGCAAGGAACTAAAATGCATGAGAGCTCCTTTGTAGTTATAAATTCTTGGAGCTAAGGGAAAGGTTTTGTTGCTGTTTTTTCGAATTAGATCAAGTGCGTTGTCAGTATGTGCCACCAATTTTTGGAAGTCACCCATCTTTAAGCCCAATTCACCTAAATGGTATTCGGATTCTACCATCCGATCGACGTCAACCAAATCCTCAGCCAAACTATTTGCCTTTTCCAAATATTTTTGAGCATTGAACACGGTACCTTGGTCGATGTGCATTAGGCCCATCCCCAAATTAGCTTCATAGGCAATGGAATCATTGATCTTACGGGAATCTATCTTAGAAAACAATCTTAGTGCTTTGTCAAATTTGGTTTCTTGATTCAGCAAAAACTCAATCTTACCAGTGGGATAGACCAAATGCCCCATTAAAGCATTTCCAGGTTTGGCAACTTCCTTTTGAAGTATGTTTTGGGCATCGGAAAACTTATTTGAAGCGATTAGGCTGTCAATGGTTTTCAATACTTTGTTTTGCTGAGCGTTTGTCAAAAGTGCACAAAACAAACAAACTATGTAAATTAATGGATGGGCAATTAACGGCATTTTGCCAAATTTCATTCTTGAATTTTTGTGATTAGGCCTTTACTTCTGTTGTCTGAAACCATTTCTAAGTGCTTGATGGCTTCAGGGACATTATTTTTTTTTAATAGACCGAGGGCCATATAATACCTGGCTTCTTTGTGGAATGGAGATGTTTGTGATTTGAGTGTATTCTTGAAAAAGTCAATGGCCTCGGCAGTGTTGCCATTTGCTAGATGTGCATTGCCCAAAAAGTAGTTTAAGGTGTCATTATCCGGTTTTATGCTTTTTAGCTTCTCCCATTTTTCAATAGCAATATCGTACTCGCCTCGTTTATAGTCGACCATGGCTTCGTAAAAAGGGTAGTTATCAATTTCACCCATAACTGTCGGTAGTCCAGGGTCTGGAGAAAAATATTCATAATACAACTTCTCGTTATGACTTTGACGGTTAAAAAACCAAATTCCCACAGCAACAAGAACCGCTACACTCGCAGCTATGCGATAGCGATTAAAATTGGTTCTGTTCAACTTGACCTTCTCATTAAACCCTTCATGAAAGGATTCCAATACATTTCTTAAGCCGTCCTCTTCCGCAGTCACAAAAAGTTCCTTAAACTCATTAAATCGTTCCTTTAAAACTTCGTTTTTATCTAATTTCTGATGGAATTCTACTTCTTTTGATGCACTCATATGACCAAGTAGGAACCTTTCAAATTCTTCTACTTGTTCTTGGGATATGAATTTGGAGGCGTTATCCATTATTTCTTAATTCTAAACTTAGGTTACGAAGCCTTTCCATACACCGGTATTTTTGATTACGGGCAGATGTTGAGGCAATTTTTAATTCCATGGAAATCTCAGCCATGGATTTTCGTTCAAAATAGAAAAGCCGCAAAAGGTTTTTGCAATTTTCCCCAAGCTTACCGATAGCTTTTTGTAGAATTATTTTTTTTGATTCTTCTGCATTCTGGTCAATTACTTCTTCATCAGGCAAAACGGACAAATTTGAAAAATTATTTGTAACTACCATTTTTTTGAAGTTTGAAGATCTCAAAAAGTCTATCCATTTGTTTTTGGCTATGGTCAACAGATAACCTTCTACATTGCTGTTATCTGAAATTTTGTCCTCCTTTATATTTCGCCAGCAGGCGACAAATGCCTCCTGAAAGACATCTTTTGCATGCGCCTCATTGCCACTGTTTTTCAGTGCATAACTACTGAATTTGAGAAATAGGTTTTGATATACCTTTCGCATAACTTTTTGATCGTTGCGTTTAAAGGCCATAACCACATTTTCACCTTTTTGGTTTAATGCATTTCTCCCCATACTTTATTTAAAATGATATCTTATACCGAGACTAAAGGCGTTTGAAAAGAAATTTTCAAGAGTATAAAATTCATAGCTTCCAATGAAACGCAGATAATCCAAAACACTAAAGTGGAAATTTCCAGAATATCGTTCAAAACTTGGCTCGCCTTGGTTTTCATAAAATGATGATGCGCTGGTTCGAAAGAAAAAACCGTCTTTTTCATTACCTAATGTTAATGATATACCACCCCCAACATAAAATCGATTATCTGCCGACCAATAAGGAAATCCATCTCGATTGTCATCGCTGGCCACACCGTATGATATCTCGGCCAAAGGACTAAACGCCAATGATTTTGATACTTTTAAATTATATTCAAACCTAGTTTGAAGCACTGCCATAAAATTAGCATCGCTGAAATAACTACCCTCAAAGGTAGTAAAATGTTTGAATTTTGGGAATATGGTTCCTTGTGCATAACCCTCCAACAAAGTATGATAAAGCTGCCTAATGTATCCAGGCGCGTTTTGTACAGGTCGATGCAACGTATTTAGAGAATAGTAGTCGCTCTCTTTTGAAAATCCAACACCAACACCCAAATGATAAAAAAATTGATCTCCATTGCTCTCTACCGCCAATTCTGTTTTTAAATTGATTTTTTTGTTTTCACTTGTTTCAAATTTATATGAAATTCCGTAGAGATTTCTTTGCTGATTTTCATTCTCTTCCTCAACAAAACGTATCGGAAAAACTATTCCGTTTGTTGCAGATATTGCGTGAAGATTTCTTTTTTTGTCCTGTAATTGATAGCCAAAGAAAAACTTTAGAAGGGTGGGGTCGAATCTGTCATTTACGGATTGGCCCTCAGAAATCAGATCGTTCCCTTTTTGCTTCCGCAATTTTTCCGTGATTTTTTTTTTGGTCCCCTCTGGAAAATAAAACGGATAACTTTTGATCAAATTCCCTTGATCGACCATTTCCAAAAATGATAAATGTTCGTTAAGCTGTGTCCGTAATTCTTTGAATTTTTTCTTATCCTTAATTTCTCCTAAAATATTCGCTGCTTGCTCTAGTTTTCCTAAGTATATGAATATTTTGGCCATATGGTGTTTTGTTGGCCCGTCATAGGGATGTTTTGAAATATGATGATCATAATGTTTTATTAGATCGGATGTTTTTTCATTTTCATAGAGATAAGTAAGCATTTTTTTGATTGGAATCGAATTAGCACATTTTGCCCAAGCCAAAGCTTTTTTGTAATTGGAATGGTCTCCGAAAAAAACAGCGATCTGATCGGCAATTTCGGAAAGCGCGTTATTGCACGTCGGTTCTTTTTCAAGTTCTTCCAAGGATCTCTCTACATTGTTGCTCATTAGTAAAGTAAAATAAGTCGAGGGATCTTCTTGTTTTATATTTAAAAAACCTTCAGTTCTTACAAGCCAGTAATCTCTTGTGTTTTTATCAATACTATTTGAACATTCTGCCCAAAGCAATGCATTGTCATATTGCAAATTATCAGCATAAAACTGGGCCAATCTTGCAGAAAGGTTTTGTAAGCCCGCTTCACAAGGCTTAAATTTTTTTAGAATCCCAAATAGCCCTTGGTCATCACAATCCAATAAAAATGACAAGTACTTAGCCCAATCTTCTTTTTGATTGGTACTTTGAGCAACCAGATTTAAAATAAACTTAGTTTTATCTATGTGGGCATTCGATTGAAAATTTTCTAAATATTCATACATTGCACCAACTCCTCCCATATTGTTGGATATCGCTCTCCACAACCATTTTTCATGCATGGATTCATCCGTCCAACCATTCTGCATGCCGTATTTCCTTAGGGCCGAGACAAAAGAATCACTAGGGTTTTTCCTATAAAGGCTTTCCATAAACTCCCAAAACCTAGTTTGCTTATCTTGCCATAGCATCAATTCTGTATACCGATTGAACAACCTACCTGAAAATTTGCCATTTCGAATCATATATTCTTCAATGGCACTGCTAGCTTTCTCAAGCTCATTTTTATGTATATGCTCTTCAACTCGCTCCATTAGGGGGAGCATTTTCAATTTGGTTTCAAAATAGTCCCTTTGATCGCCCAATACATTGGCGACTATGAATTTGTCTTCCAAAAAGCTTATGCCAGGGACTTCGATCAACTCGTCGGCGGTAATGAGTTGGTAGAGAAACCCCTTTGAAAGTGGCGTCTTGAAAATGGCCAAAAAATCTGAATTCAACTTTTTTTCAAAAAAATTGACATTTTCACCTTTTATGAAAACGAACCAACAGTACCTTGTTTTCTTGGATGTATTTTCACTGAACAAGAAGTTCGCTTCATCACTGTTCAATCGTTGATAAACTGAATAACGCCAATCTACCGTCAGCTCGGAGGCCTGAGTCCCTCCTAAGAACCTCGTAAAGGGGAATAGCTTTTTAAAGTCGGTCAATGACATATTAAGTTTATCGAGTAATCCTATCTTGCCCTTTGAACTGTGCCAAGGTAGGCCTCTACTATTTCGAAAGTCATAGCCGCCTTTTACAGCCAAATTACTTTCATCCGGTATCTGAAAAACATCGTCCGGATGTACGAAATGGGTCCAGATCCCAGTGTACAAAAAGGTTGAGTAAATGTCAAAAATTACATTTTCATCTAAATCATATCCACTGGATATCCGGGGAAAATCAAAAAATCCGTTATTCCATGGATCGGGACCAAATTCTCTATCACCACCTTCTTCAAAGTCCCCCAAATACGTACTCATCATATATTTTAGTTCGGGCATAGCCTTGTTTAAGTGAAATAAGCCAACGCTATCTATTATATTGGAAGGGGGTACATATGCCGTCGGCAGTGCGCCAAAACCATCAGTTGCCCATTTTTTTTTCACGGCCTCAAAAGCCGGAACTATGTAATTATTGTTCTTCCAGTTTTCTTTGGTCAAGGAAACATGATTGTACCCATGCAAACCTATTTCATGCCCATTTTTGGTTACGTCGCGAACCAACAGACTACTCAAGTCCATTTCCGCTCCAGCAACTCTTGATTTATTGAGTTGCCATTCTTTAAAGGAGAATGGTGGATTGGTCCTGTTCCGATAATCAAAGGCAGGAAAAGCCGTATAGACAATATTGTGTTCATCCGCAAGCTTTTTCATGTCGGGCCACCATATTTGATCGACATATTGTTTGAAGGTGAGGTTCATATTGGTTTTCACCGGTTCCTTATAAATATCATACAATGGGGCTGGAAAATCATCTAAGTGAATGCTGGCAACATTTGCCACAGGGTAAGGTATTGACTCAAGACCTTGCAAAACCAAAGAAAACAATAAACCTCTGGTATCCTTTGAGAAAGATGCTTCGGTATTATGGAGAATAACTCTACCATTGCCCCTTTTTACTGCGAGAATCAATGGATAAGACCTGTTTGAGGAACTTGTCGCCAAAATCTCAACACCACGGGTCTCAAAAGATGATAAGGGCATGCCTTTATGGTCTCCCTGTTCAATCGAAGCATGTTTCAACCCAGGAATCAATTCAACATCAAAATAATAACCCGTACCCTTTACTAAATCTCGAAAATTGGCACCTAAATCCAGTCCCATTAGATAGGACATCCGAGGGTCATAACTGATGTTGGTCAAAACCAGATGTCCCCCCTTTGCCACAAATGACAATAAGGAGTCGAGTGATTGTTGGTTCAGTGCATAGGACTCGTCCAAACAAACCACTTTAGCCGTTTCAGGAAGCTCTCCAATGGTCTTAAGATGTGATATTTTTTGATACTTCAGGGGTATTTTTGCATAGTCCCCAACGGCCTCAAGCTGTTTAAAACTTTGGTTCGATGCCGGATTTCCATTACCTATAAAAATAACCAATGGTGCTTCATTGCTTTTAGTGAGCTCTCCAAATTCATTGAACAGTACTCTACCAGTGCCGCATGAAATCAAAAAAACCACCAAAAAACAACAAGAAAAGTATTCAACGTATTTTCTCATATTCATATATCATGCTGGCCAGGTTACTGCGATTCTGTTTGTTTACAATTTCGAATACTTCCAGATTGGTGGATTTGAAGTACGTTCTTATCATTCTTTTGCGTGCTATTAAAGAATCCAAAGCATTTTCAACCCGTATGTGTAGTTCTTCAGTAGTATATAGATGACTGTCCATTTCTTTTATTGGTGTCTCTTTGTTGGGAAGAACTACAAAAACACTTTCAGGAAGAATTAAATCGGGAGACTCCCTTTCCAATTTAGGATTCCCTTTTATTGTTTGATACAAAGAATCTTGTTTCAAATAATTGTTGGCAAACAACCCATAACCCACAAAAAAATGCTCGCCGCCCGAAAGTTTTGCGCCATATTCCGAGTTGACCACCGCGTAAGTGCCTTTCAATTGTTTCGTTGCAAACAGATCATAAACTTTAAGCAAGTCTTTTTTCAAGAGACTTCCCTCCACTATGGATTGGCTCAAATTCTGTGTCAAAAATATGCATGCACCTAAGAACGCGCACAGTAGCAACGGGGCTATTTTTAGTGGTCTTTTCGTAAGATAAAAGCTAAAGTTTTGTTTGGTTAAAAAGAGAAAAGCAACAATAAAATTGCCTATCATTAACGGCACCAAAAAAGTTAGGATGTGAAAAAAAGTATCTTGGTCAATCCAGCTTATCTCGATTGAGTCTAGATGAATGAATAAAAGAAAATGTAGAGAAAATACCAAAGCCAGAGAACTATGCCCGTCTTGTTTTTTATAATTCAGAAACGCCAAGAAGAGCGTTGCCCATCCCATTATTTTATAGCCTAACAATAATTTGTCCAAAGGATATGCAAGGTGTTCCATATAAGTATAATTTTCCAACGCCAAGAGGTTGTTGAAGAAAAAGCCCCTTAGCTCCCATCCCTTGAAAAGACAAATTGAAGAATTGACCAATATGAACAACAAGGCTGTAAAAGCATAGGCCTTTAAGTGTAAAATGGATTTTCGATAGCCAAAAACAATGACCATTGGGATAAGGAGCAGAGGTATCACTATTAGAAAAACGAAGAAGTCCGTTAGGCCGGTTGCTAAGAGCAAGACAAATAAAATCCCAAATAACTTTTTAGCGCCAGGGGTATATTCAATATCACTTAATCCAAAAAATGTTAGGGCAAAAGCCATTGCCAAGTACACTCTTGAATGTTGAAAAATGGTATTTAGATTGAACGGTAGAAAGGAAAGAAGGACCAAAAAAGAAAAACAGGTAATAAGTGACGGCCATCGACTTTTTCCTCCAAACCGTAAAATAATACGGTTCATCACCACCAATAGCATCAAATTTTCAACTATTCCAAAAGAAAAGATGGACATTTCCTTACTGATTCCAACTAAATTTGAGTACAAGTTCATCAATGCATATTCACCTATGCTAAAGTTTTGGGTTTGGTACCATTTATTCGTTGAGATCATTTTGACATATTCCAACGTATCTATCCAATAATTGGAAAAGGTATAGGTGTCATTCTTTAAAAAAAATACCCTAGTAAGTACTAAGACAGCCGCGAATATGACCATATAGCTCGCTTTTTCAAGTTGTATTTGAGATTTAAAGGATATTAGTTTTTGCAAGATTCGATCTGGTTTGATGCCATTACTGAATTTTCTGTAGTTTGATAAAGAATTGGAAATGAATTCTTTTGACGGCACCAGATAAAGACCTTTTCTTTTAAGCCCCTTAGAACCCAATAATCCAAGGGATACCAAAATCAACAAAAGTGCAAAGGGCCCATATAGATTCAACTGAACCAGTGCGAAGACCACTATTAGGGCAATGGCAACAACAAGCACAAAAAAATCCACCCTGCTTAAGCCAACTATCTTATTAATCTCCCCACCATATGTTTTGGCATAAACAAAGTACAGTGCGGACAAAAGCAGAAATAAACGAACTGGCCCAACTAAAATGTGAGAGCTTATAACATCTGACATTTCTTATTTTTTTGAAGTCTTTGCAGGTCAATCTCACCAACGTAGAAAGGAATATCCAAGAATTCCAATCTTTGGGCTATTCTTTGATATAGCTCAAAATCATTTGCATATTCTATTACAGCGATTTTTTTTTTGCGTTCACTTCTCACCATTTGGGCTATATTGATTTTTTCGATAAAAGAATCTTCAGTGCTTAGCCTATATTCTCGACTTGAAAAGTCAAAATCAGAAGCGATGGACTCAAAAATCACAAAATCTATAATTGGGTTCAAACGATCTAAAAGATGGATGCCATTGTTAATCGAGATGATGGAAGAATCCCATAAATTTTTGATATTCTCTATAATCTCGATCAGGTGTTCTTTCATATGGGAAAGATTTCCCCAAACCCCTGTGTTGTCCAAATTGTCCAGAAAGACACCATGAAAGCCCTTTGCCTTAATCTTTAGGGCCTGGTTTAAAATCATGTTTTTAATTGATGTTTTTGAAATATTCATCAACCAGGAATCCCAAAACGGATGTTTTGAAATTAAATCTCCCCTAAATTCTTGAAAATCGATTTGATGTTGACCTATCTCAGTAATACTGATATAACCGAGTATCACAGTACCTCTTTTTGCTGCTCGTCGAATATCATTCTCCGAGTAGAGTTCAGGTTCTAATATCAATACGTCATAAAAGGTTGATTTTTTCAAGTCTATTTTACCATAACAGACAGCAAACGATTTGAACGTATTTATTGAATCATGTTTTGTTTCTATCATTTAAAAGGCAGCGTAATAATGATAATCCATTTTTCTTAGATATCGTATAACGCTGGAAGTTGTCATCATCATAAAAACAAAACTTCCCAGAAACATTCCCAAAACACTGTGTTCATAGCCAAACTGTCTACTTATTAAAAAACCTGAGATCAGGTTGATTGCCGTGGACCAAGAAAGTGCAACAAGGACAGGTTTTGGAACATTTAAAGTGAACAGGTAAAGACCATTTAACATTCCCCATCCCAATAAGAAATAACCAATTGACCCTATGGTACAAACATAAATGCTCAAAGTGCCGACTTCTTCCCCAAAATTTGCCATGTAGCCCCACGGTTTGTGAATAATGGCCCAAATCAGGTAAGCGGAACAAAGGGCGGTGCAAAAAAGAAGTAAGATGTGTTTCCAGTATAGTTTAATAAAGTAACGGTTAAAGTTGGCTATCTTATCAACATGGTATTCTTCTTGTTTTTTATCCAGTTTTTTAGTGAACGAGGAAATCGCATATTCCATGATTCCCGCCAGTGAAAAAAACATTAAAATTGATAAATCCATCCCTATTTCATAGTCTTTTTCGTAAACGAATATTAAAGGACTCTGCCCACTGGGCCCCAAAGACCAAGCTAATAATCGATCTATGAAAATAAAAAGGTAAAGCATGGTTCCATAAATAAAGAAGCGTACATTTTTATAGGTAATGTATACTGCGTCAAATGTTTGGGTATCAGATTCGTTTGCTTTCCTCTTTTCTTTGGCTTTAATAAAGCCATTAATGAGCAGAATGTTTGTTAGAATGCATAAGGTAATCCCCAACCAGTGGGTCAGGTAAATGTGTAGTGAGGTATACTTGAAAAGAATTAAGGCAACTACCGTAGAAAAAAAAATGTTAAAAGAAATAATCCATCGTTTTCGCAAAGAATGAAACGGTGCTATGGTAGTGAGTAAAATTGAAACAAGGACCGCATACACCACCACAATGAGATAGAATACAAGAGGGAAAAAGTGGAACAATGAATTTACGAGTCCCAAAACAAATGCTGAAAATACAACAAGTTTAGTTTGGGATTTCAGATAGTACCAGAATGCTTTTCTCAAATTTTTATAATTGCCGTATTCCCAATAGACATACGCTTGCCTTCCAATAACTTGTACCATCCCCCCAGACACAATGAATCCAAAAATCACCCCAAGAACAACGGCTGTTGATTGAACAATATTGAAATTTAGGTAAGTCCATAATGAATAATTGAAAAGGATTATGGTAAGTACCTGCAAAAAAATGGGGAAGAGATGAAGTAGGCCAGAAGCGTACCCTTTGAAAACAACTATGAACGTCTTCAAATATGAATTAACGGTAAGTCCAATTCCACGGGATGGCTTTGTTGAGTTTTGGGGAGTTACCTTTAACCGTTTCTTAATATCATTATCAATACAGATCGATAATTCCAAAAGACTATTAAAACCATAGTCGACCGGTACGTCTTCTTCACGAATTCCATAGGATTCAATAATGGCATAGATTACCCATTTTCCCTTTGGCAAGCCTATTTCTGAACTGATTTTTTTTAGAAGTGATTCGTAGTTTTTTTTGACACCCATCACCCGACCCTTTCATATTTTTCTTTAGCGGAAAGATCATCATTTTGCAAACGGGAAGGCTCTGCCCGTCTTTTTGGATGCAATAGACTGGAATAAACGGTAGTAAAGTCTAAAATAAATTTTTCGACGGTGAATCTTTTTATCACATCTTCTCGGGCTTTATGGCCCATTTGAAGGCGTTCTTCCTCGCTGGTAAGCAATCTTATGACTTTCTCCGCGATACCTTTGAAATCTCTTGGTTTACATACAAATCCTGTGATGCCATCTCTAATCGCTTCCGAAACCCCACCAACATCCGTAGCTACTACGGGAATTCCGCAGCTCATAGATTCTATGACCGTAAAAGGGAATCCCTCGGAAATAGAGGTCAAAATTGAAATTAATCCCTCTTGATAGAGCTTTTCTGGGTGTTGATGAAACCCGGCCAAATAAAAATTGTCGGTCAAGTTAAATTGTTCGATCAACTTTTCGCAACGATCGGTATATTCTAAATCTGCGTCTTTGTCCCCATAAATCAAAAATTTCACATCTGGAATTACTTTTCTTGTCTCGTTACAGCATCTGATCATGGTCTCAATATCCTTCAAATCAAAAATTCTAGCGGCGGCGACAACATATTTAGCCCGCCCAGTAGCACCCTTTATCTGTGGTTTAAATTTTTGATGGTCCACCCCATTATGGACAACTCTGATCTTACTGGGGTCTGCACCATATCTTTTTGCCCATGAAACATTAAAGAGGCTAACCGTTGTAATGATATCGGCATTGGCATACGTAATTCTTGTAAGCATTTCTGAAAAGCGAATCAGAAGTCTTTTAAGAAAATCCGAATATGGCAATTTGCTGATTGCCAACATCCTTTCTCGGATATAGACTCCGTGTTCGGTTAGCAGAATTGGAGCAGAACATTGCTGTTTATTAACTAATGCAGGTATTATTCCCGTACCCGCAACGGTAAGGTGGGTAATATTTGATCTGGGCACTTCGAGTCCCAAAGGCATCAAATAGCGATATAGCAAACGGTGTGCTGTTGTTAGGTCAATTAGTTTGATCTCGTCCTGCATTTCTTGTTGGAATTTTTCAAATGCCACTGATTTGAAACAATTCCAGACCAACTCACTTGACATGGTATTTTTATAATCAAAATCTCTAAAAAAAGACCACATTTTAATCATTGAGTCCGAGACCGAGATCGTTGATTCTTCGTCCCAGTTTTCAGAAAAGGTTTGTCTTAAAAAAATTTCATAATCGGGCAAAAATTTTTCCCTTATATTCTTGTGGATGATTTTTTCTTTTCTTTTAATTATTAGATTATGATCTATTGATACTGCAGGTGTTTCAATGGGTTCATCAGGAGACCATAACGGTACCTGAAAAACATTGATTACAGAACTGGGCAGTTCATACTTGAGGTGTGTTTCATAGTTGGCAGTAAGGGAATATAGCTTAAAATCAAAATTATGTAAGCCTTTTAGTATCAAATGGGTCCATGTTGATACGCCACCACCCTTAAAGGGGTATGTCCCTTCTGTAACGAGGAGAACCTGTTCTTTAAAATTCATTGCTAAAGTTCATTAATATCAGAAGAGTTGAAATTGAAAGATCAACCTAATGTGGGAGACCCAGAAATTTATAGGATGAAACGTAAACTTAATCTTTGAACAGCAAACATAAACGCAGAAGTTATGTGTAGCTTTTGAAGCTAGTTTTCGAAATATTCGAAGGCATCGATTATATCGAGATAAACCCCATCAAAATTTGCTTCAAATATTTTCGAGAGATATGATGTTTTTTCCGGACCTAGAATGATATTTTGCCAAGCTGCTTCCCAGTATCTCACTTTATAATTGCCAGGCCAATTTTCATTTTCCTCCACCAACCAATAAGGTTGTTCAAATTTCCATTCTGAATCCCAATAGAACCGATAATCTTCAGCTTCGCCGATAGACATATATGCTAGAATAAGTCGGCTTCCCCCATTATTTTTGGTTCTCATTTGTGCAATTTCATCCGCCGTAAATACTGCTCCGTCATTGAAAAAAACATCAATTATCAGCAAATCATAATCCGTTGATCTGATCGATGCGATGAGTTTTTCCTTAGAGTCGAATTCTGCGTAATTTAGGAGATAAAGGAAATTACTTGCCTCTGAAAGATCGTTAATTTTTAAACCATTAATGTTATAGGGAACCAAAGGATAATCAGGAATCTTTGAAAGTTCCCTTTTATCAGCACTAAACGGGACAAATCCTTTAGCCACATTACTTGAAATGGAATTGTCAACTTTTTTTCTTGAATAACAGTAATCCGTAATCAAGATGACATTTCCTGAATTTTTGGATTTTTGAAGAAAGCCAGATACATATTCGGTCCTGGACGAATTTGTTTTGATATTAATATTTTTATCACCGTAAAAGAGTGATTCTTGACCATGGGCGTCAATAGCGTTAAGGTAGTCTAGAGAAAGTACTCCATCAGGGGTGCCATCTTTGGTAATCAGTTCGATACCATTCTGTGGAACAGTCAAAAAATCTTTGTCAAATTCTTTTCCCCTGGCGCTAATTCGTTTAACAAAAGCTCTCATTTCGTTCTTGAAAAAATAGGTGGAATCGGTTTCATTGACCGACTCACCGATAGAATCAATAACATCGTCTGTACTTGCGCCATTTTCTTCTCCGGTATCAAAATCAACAGGCTCAACCTGTGAACAGGTCAGCATTGCAGACACAACCAAAGAAAATGTAAGTAACCAAAGTCTATTTCGCATAATGTACATTATCTTAGATAAAGATAGCCGATTGGTTCTTCCCCATTACCATACTGTTTTTTCAAATTGAAATGCCATCACGAACAGGATTGGCTCAATGATGAAGCCATTGGCCGTTACGGCGTTTATGTGCCTTGGTATAGGGGCACATATCTGGCTTATCGGGGTCTCTATACTTTTTCTCATGTTTTAGGAAGCTATATCGGGTGACAATCCACCCCTGACAAACACTATTTTTGGGTAAGCCTTCGCCTTTGGTTTGATTGGTGTTCGTTTGGGAAGGCATTGGTCTTAAAAAGGACCCGTTGGCGTATTGTGACCAATGGCAAAGGGGAGCCAATGGCCTCACTTCTTCCTTTATTGGGTCGGAAGTTTACTAAAAAGCAAAACCAAAGCCAATATTGGCCATCAGGCCACTGGTGAGAATACTTGGCAGGTCACCATCTTCGATCACGGATTGTACCTCAGTGCTGCCATCAGGAAAAGTAACGGTCATATCGGCAGTTTTAGGGATGCCGGAAAAGGCAAAACCCACTTCGGGCCTAAAATAAAAGAGTCCACCTAGTTTAGCCCCTAATTTTATATTCAGCGAATTACTTTTTGAATCAAATACGCCAGTGCCGCCCGTTTGGGCTCCATTATCGGATTCAATATTCGTGGCGTCACCACTAATTTTAAAGCTAGCATAACTGAGACCTCCATAAAGCCCTTTGCCCTCTTTGAAAAAATAATAGTTGGCACCCGCTTCAAGATATCTGAATTTTCCGGTTGCGTCGTCTTCATCGTCCAAATAGCTATCTGCTTTGATGCCCGAATAATCTACAAAAGCAGCGAGTCTGTTCTGCAATAAGGGGGTAACGTACTCCATGTTTGCGCCGATAAGGTTGGGGAAACCGATTTTAACCCCTATCCGAAGGGGTTTTTCCTGTGGAAGAAGCATGCTTGAAGTAAATAAACACAGTGCAACAAGCACTATTTTTGGGTTGCAGATTTTTTTCATACTACTAGGGTTTTGGATTAGTTTAGTTAAACGTCATTTGTATCAATATCGAAATACTTTAAAAATGTCATCACTTATAATCTTGATATGATGATTGCATTGAAACAAAACGATGGATTGCCGTGTATACACCAATGATTCATGTCCTAAAGTCCTCACAGCCCATGGTGACAACCATATTATATGAAATAAAGGGCTACAACTTTTACACGCTGCCGGTGGATTGGGAACTATTCCTAAAATGTAATGGTGACGATTACCTCCATTCCATTTTTTCTTTAATGAAACCCATTCGATTTACGAAGCTGGTTAAAATTAAGGATCAATAATGGATCTCACATAAGACGCGGAGCAGATTATTCCAAAAAAAAGGGGTCGAAGTAAGAATACGATAAACAGAGTATCTTTATAAGACCGGACGAAGGCTTTTCATAGGACACCTTGTTGCGTACCTTCTTATTTAACAATCAAAAGGGGGCCATCTACCCGTAAAAGCTTCTTCACCGATGTGAAAAAGCCTATGACAATACAGGTGACGGTAAGCTTAACAACCCGTTGATCCAAATGAAACCACCAGTTCCCGGTCCTCTTTTTCGCCTTTGGAATTTTCAACCGGTTTCCATTTCCCCCGGTGCTTTGGTGATGAGTTCGATCATTGTGTTATCTATTGCAATGTAGCCCGAAGTTCCATCCAGTTTAACATTTTCAATGGTCCCTTTAGTAGTACCGTACCTATAGTAACTGGGATAATACCTAATGAGCGTGTTGCCTATTTATGGTTTTTTCTGGCAAAAAAGATTCTTTTAAAGTCGTTTTTATATTCTTTCCAAATATTCACTTTAGCTAATTCAGAACCCATCTTTTCAAACTGTTTACGCATTTCATATGAAGCCAATAATCCAGCCAAGATATTTCCGAGCATGAGTCCGATGAAAATGCCGGTTACACCAAAATAAGAACCAACTAAGGTCAATGGAACGGTAAGTGCAAAAGATTTTGTCAGCATAATTTTCATAGAGTTCAGAGGCAATTTTAATCCATTAAAAATGGAAGATGTAATTATAAAAAGGCCGTAAAAAATATAGGAAAAACTTACTATATAAAAATACTTGGAAGTATAATATATCACCTGACCATCATTGCTGAAAATACCTGCTATGGGTTTTATGAAGAGCATTAGAAGTATGCAAACCAACAATCCAAGATACGTTGATGCCCTTCCCCCAAAAGCAATTGATTCATCTATTCGAGATTGTTTTTTTGCGCCCATATTTTGAGCTATAAAAGGTGTGATTGCCGAACTAACACCTAGAATTCCAATCATAAGCAATGTTTGGATTCTACTGGCTACACCAAAAGCAGCAACTGCTTCAGTTGCTTGTTTGGCGAATAAAAATGTCAAATACATTAGTGTTAAAGGACCAATGATTTGAGTTGTTATGGTCGGTAATCCCAGCCTGCCAATCTCTTTTGCGGTAGCCGTTAAATTACTCAGTGTCTCCCTTAGGCCTATTTTTAAGAGCTTGTCTTTCAATACTAAGAGGAACATGCCAATAATGACAAAAACCCAAGAGAAAACTGTGGCCAAGGCCGCCCCTTTAACTCCCATTTCTGGAAATCCTAGTTTGCCGAAAATCAATGCATAATCCAAAACAAGATTGATGATTCCTGAAATACCCATAATAATTTCCGGATTTCTAATATTTCCTGTAGCTCGCAATATACCTCCTGCCATCAGTCCTGTGGTTAATAATGGAATTCCGTAAAATAAAGGAATGATATATTGTTTTATTAAAGGCAAAGTTGTTGCATCTGCTCCTAGAAAAATGAAAATGTGGTCGACAAAATAAACACCCAACAAAGCAAAAATGCTTGCTGAAATTATGCTTAGTAGAATGGCGACAAATGTCGTTTGATTTACCTTTTTGTTATTGTTGGCTCCTTTTGCTGTTCCAATGATTATGGAAACTCCCACCGCCAAACCCATAAATAGACCAACGACAAGAAAATAGAATGTCGACGCAAAACTCAACGCCGCCAGTGCATTCGCTCCTAATTGTCCGACAAAATAGGTGTCAATAAGTTGAAATAGGAATGTGGAGAGCATTCCTATGCTAATAGGTAAACTCATTGAGAGCAAAACCTTGTTTGTCCTATCTTTTATCAAGTCCGTTGCCATTAGCAAATGAAATTTGAACTTTCAAGTCAGCGCACTTTTGTGCCCTGGCCTAAAAATCACCATTAATACTTACCTGCAAAGGGGTAGAAATGTTCTTTCATAATTTCAACAAAACCCCCTTTTATTTCATCATCGGTAAATGCTTTTGGGTTTGTGTAGGAACGTAACATTTCTGCCCCTGCGCCTTCCCAAGTAAATGGAATAGCTCCCGCTTGCACCATCCTGTCTATAGCAGTATTGTGTGCCATAGTTGTCGCATCTCCCATTAAATCTGTTAAGATATACACTTCATATCCATCATTTAAAACGTCTAAAGTGGTGTAAGTTGGGCAACCGGAAGTCCAAAGGCCTGTAATTAAAATTTTCTTTCTTCCAGTTTTTCCAACCGCTTCGACCAACGCTTTATTTTGCCAAGCATTTAAAGAAACTCTATCTATGTTTTCAACATCTTTTGAAATGAGGTTTTTTACGGATTCAACGGTGGGTGTGCTTCCGGCCATTTTCACACCAATAGTAGTTTCGATGACCGGAACGTTGAATAGATTAGCTGTTTTTACCATCGCCCGAATATTGTTCATCATCACATCTTGGTCAATATTATGCACCACATTTATTAAATCTTGTTGCCAATCAATTACTAACAATACCGTGTTATCTCCTGTTAAAAGATTGTCCGTTTTTGCATCTTTTGGCACAAAGTTGGCATCCGGCTTTTGTGCAAAAGCACTAGTTGTAAATATTACGGCCAATACTACTGTTGTCCATGATTTTATCATTTTGGTTGTTTTCATTTTATTTTAGATTAATTGTTATTTTTTTATATGATTTAGTTTGTCTCTCTGGCTATTTCCAATGCTTTTTTAAGCAAATCAATTGTTTCCCTCTCATCTAGCGTCTCTACGATTTTTATTTGATTGCCTTGAAGTTTGAGAACTAGTTGGCGATATTGCTCAAGCGTCCAACCTTTTGTATCATAATTTCCGCCAGGAATAGGTCTGGCCACGGAGCTGAACCTGCAAGCACCTGGAGCAAAGAATACCACCGACCATTTTCTTGATTCCAACTTCTCGATGAAATCGGTATCATCTGTTGTGGGGATATATTCTGCATTTCCTAATAGTGGAGGCGCAATTTTTGAAAACCGTAGCGATATAACCGGGTCGCAACCGCGAGCCAATATGCTTTTCTTAGAATGATCCACTGTTCTTAATTGTTCTTGTTTTATATCCTTCATTTTATCTGTAGTTATTGTTGTTTTTATATTCAAATCTTTTTTTGAGCACAAATAGTTCCTGTAAATACCATAGCCAGTAGTATGGTTACCACATATTCTTTCATTCCGTATCAAATTTTAATGGAATATATAATTGAGACCAAACACCAAGTTGCCGTTGGTTTCATTAATTCCACTTATTGTGTTATGGTTATAAACCAGCCTATGGCTCGTATTTATTCCGAGATTTTTAAGTACTTGAAAGTTTACAATCACTCTATTGTTAAATCCTCTGTACTGCATATCATCTAAAGAGATGTAGCCATTTATATCTACAATGAAATGGACAAAGTTTTTTTTTAAGGGGAACTTTAGCTTTATATAAGTTCCTGCATTGGGAGCACCATGTACTTCGCTGCCTTCATATTTTAAATTCATATATCCGGCAAAAACATTGGCTTGAAAATATTTGTGTTCTTCTTTTTTGACAATATTTGTTCCTGCTCCGACTCCTCCCACAAAAGAATGGTCTATGGCATAAGATTGGGCAAAACCATAATGAACCATGGCCATAGGAAAAACATTTTTATTTGAATTGTACTGGTACATTCCAAATGACCAAAAGTCATTGATAAGACTTCCTTTATTTACTTTCAAAAATTCATAGTTGGCCCTAGCTTCTATTCTTGTTCTTTTTTTGGATACCACAATTTTGGCATTCGGGTTGATAACAAACTGTGCAAAGTTTCCTGTTTGCCATTTCCCACGTATTCCCAGTTCTCCAATGACTTTGATGCTATCTTTCTGGGCATTAATGACAGATTGAAATAGTATCAAAATAACAAGGACAATTTTATTCATAACAAATACATTATATGTAGGTACAAATAATGAGTTAAAAAATAACCGGATATTTACGGTATTTAAAGTGCTTCCTCTAGCATCTTTATTTTTTGGCTCAAATCTTCATTTAGGTCAGGATTGATCAGTCCATCTTCGGAAAAGTTCACGTGAAATGATGGAAGGGAAAAATCGGCGACAATATTTGCTCCCAAATACGGAAAAGATGCCTTAGCCGTTTGAAGCACTGTTGCCCCGCCTCTTGCGCCTGGAGAGGTGGCCATTAATAACATTGGTTTGTTCTTCCATACCTTTTGATTGATTCTTGACAACCAATCATATGCGTTTTTAAAGGCCGCGGTGTAGGAACCGTTATGCTCGGCCAAAGATACGACCAATCCGTCCGCTGATTCTATGAGGTTGTTTAACCGTGTAGCACCTTTGGGGATGCCGTTCTCATTTTCAGAATCAATTCCATAAAGAGGTAAGTTAAGGTCGTTCAAATCTGCAACTATGGTTTCCGAATTATTTACTTGGTTTGCAGCGTACGTCGCCAATACCTTATTAATAGACTTCATGCTATTGCTTCCTCCGATTGCTATTATTTTTTTCATCCTAGTTTCCTTTTAATTTTTTAATCAACTGCCCTAAGGTATCCGCTTCTTCCGAAGTAAGGTTACCCGTCATAGGTTTATGAAAATCTGCTACTTTTTTATCTAGTTTTTTCAATATTTGGATTCCATCATTTGTTATGACAATGTCCATTTTTCTTCTATCCTCCGCTGACAGTGTTCGCTCTACAAGTCCTTTGGTTTCCAATTTATCCACAATACGGGTTACATTACTTGAGCGCTGCACCATATTCTCCAATATCGTGTTTACGGAAATTGACTTTCCCTTGGCTCCCCTGAGTATCCTCAATACGTTGTATTGTGGTTCATAAACGTCAAATTCCTTTAGTTCTTTAGAAACCGAATCTGTAATCCAATGTCCTGTTCTTATAATTTCGTACACCGCTTCAAAATAATTATTCATAACATATACATTATATGTATGTACAAATATATTAAAATGTTTTTAATACACCAAATTATATCAGTATCCTGAAAGTAAAAGGAACAGTTCCCTCATACGGCCGTTTTACAGAACCATTTTCCTTTTGCAATATCCCATTTCCTGGAAGAGTCCCATGCGGTCGCTTTTGGTACGCTCGCTTATTGGCCTTTTATGGGACTTTGGGAGTTCGCTTAAATGATAATTGTACTGGAAATAAATCCCGTTCCTTTGGAGTATGGGTTCACCGCTTGCGCGAGGTGTGCGCAAGTAGAATGATGAAAAAGACATAAAAAACCGCCTGATTTGGTGAAGGGTTTTTCCGAATGGTGTAAAAATCCGATCGGGCAATTAAATGAAGCCTCTTTTCCGCGCTTCGTCGATAAGGGCAAGATCGTTCTTATCCTGTACCTTGAACTTCTCCCTCATCTTCCGTTTTCTAATATCGATGGTGGATTGGGATAATTTCAACATCTTCGCCATTTCAGGGGTTTTGGTGCCCTTGGAAAGTTCATAGAGTATGGCTATGTCCACACGGTCGGGATGGTACACATTGGCGATATGGTCCCGGAATGCGACGAGGACACTGAAGGTATAGTACGGTGGGTTGAAAAGTACGGTGGTCACCATTTCCCTTAAGCTGTGCTCATCGACCTCGGCCTTCAGCATGTAACCGTCCGGGTCCACCTCACTGATGATACTGTTGATCCTGAAGGTATCACTAAAGGACGACATGAACACGATCTTCGATTCCGGGGAAACCTGTTTTGCCCATAACGCCAGGTGCATCCCGGTACGGGGATCTTTCGATTCCCTTGGGAAGAGCTGGATGTCCAGGAAAAGAATATCGTAGGGATTCCGGGCAGCGGCATTCACGATTCGCTCTTGGGCCTTTTCGTACTCGGTCTCTATTTCCACGTTCAGATAGAAGTCCTCGAAGTTGAAGTCCTCCAAGATATACTTATAGCCCATCACGGCCATCTTGTGGTCGTCCACAGCAAGTATACGAATGTGCCCCCGCATGGTTTTGATTGATTCCATTAAGCTAGAAAGAAATTGTCGGAGGGTGTAATTTTGGGACAACAATTTCCAGGTTTCCGGGAAAGAACTTTAAGATGAGGTAAGAAAGGGTTTACAACATAAGCGGTCAATAGCATGCAGGGTCAGGGGATACTATGCTATGCTACAAGCCCGATCGCGATGCTCAGTGGCTTGGAAGAGGTTCCGCATTTATACCCTCTGTTTGGTATCACATTTCCATACAGACCCATCACAGGTATCCGGGTCAAAAAAACTTTTTAAGCCAAGTGTTGTTTTTATAGAGCGATTTTCCCTTAATTAGCGAAATAAATTTTTCCGTTATGGCCTTCCTTGATTCCATACCAGCTTCCCTATTCGAATCCATTGGGGTCGTAGCCGGTCTGACCGCGTGTTTTGTATTGCTGGTGCAACTTGTCAAAGAATACAAATCAGCTGAACCGACGAGCCTGACCAAGACATTTTTGTTCGGTTGGATTTTCATCTATGCCTTTTGGGCCTTGTACGGTCTTCGATTTGAGACCGTTGCACTGTGGTTTACAAATGCGATTGCCCTGTCCCTGCAAATAGCACTCTGTGTGGTCGTCTTTACAAAAAAAACTGCCACGACCTCACCCTAGCGCCAATTATCTCCCATACGATCAATGATCCAAGCTGGTTTTCATGAAATCGGTCGGGGTCTGTTCCGTAAATTTTTTAAAGGCCCGGTTGAAAGAGGCCTTGGAATTGAATCCGCAGTCATAGGCAATCCCCAATAGGGTCAGGTTCCTTGTTTCGTTGGAACGGATTTTTTCTTTGGCCAGTTCAACCCTATGTGCGTTGATGTAGTCGAAGAAATTTTGTCCTTCCAAGCTATTGATTACCTGGGATACATGGTTTGGGTGCACTTTTAGCATGGCCGCTAGGGAAAACAGCGTAAGCTCCTTTTCCAAATAGGGCTTTTGGGCCACCATCAGTTCTTTTAACCGCCCGTGTATTTCCGTTGCCCCGATGGAATCCAAACCTGACTTTTGGTATTTCAAAAACGGAAGCTCGGTACCACTTTCCTCACCAAGGGCCACATCTGGCCCACCGCTCCGATCCACAAGATCGGAAGTGAAAATGGCGGCCTGTCTTACCCCAAAGTAACCCATCAGGAAAACGAAGAGACATATGGCCAGATTGGTCAGCAGGCCACCGTGTTGGGGGATGGATACAGTGGTCATCCGATCGACAAAAAGACTGGCGGTGGCGATTCCCCAAATAATCAAAATGCCCCAGCTCAAGAACGAGAGCCATTTCAAATATTTTTCCTCCACATTGGAAAAGATATTCTCCACATTGTACCGGTGGGCCTGCAGACGGCGGATCACAAAAATCAGGTAGATGAGAAGGCTCAGCATTTTTAGGACCAGCAGCACGTTCCTAAAATCCAAGCTGGTTTCGGGGCCGTTCAAAATTCCGAACAAAAAGATGGGCAGGCTTATTGTAAAAGGGACCATGTGGTACAGATGGGTCCATTTTGGCTTAAAGTTCTGTGTCGACAGGGAAAGCGTATAGATCCAAAGAATGGGTCCGTGCAAAAAAATGGAGGCATCGCTAAACTCAAAAACCACACGCTCCCAGAAACTGAAGACCTGTGACGCCCTGTTGAGTATAAACAGCGTTATGAAGTTGACAATGAACAACAGTAGCCAGGCCGTCAAAATATAGTCGGACGCTGTTTTCCTCCGCTTCCCCAAAATCAGTGCAATAATAAAGATGGCCAGCCCGCCGCTGGCTACGAATAGATATTGCATATCTGGAATTTCCATAAAAATAGATATAATATGGATGGCCCGGGTATCACTTCCCAAGATCGTGTCTCAAGTTTCACGCAAGGAGTTTCATCCTTCAGATTGCAGCGCAGGGAACGGCGAACTGCGTTTCCTTTGTCCCGTAATCCAAAAATAAAACACCATGAAAAGTAGATGTATCATAAGGGCGACCTCCTTAAGCAGGTCTTTCGATCGGGACAAATTGCAGTCCAGCGGGGTACGAAACCTGAATCTGGAGATCGGCAAAGGCGATTTTACCATGATTATGGGCAACTCCGGTTCGGGAAAATCCACTTTGCTCTATTTGTTGAGCGGCCTTGACCGGCCGACAACGGGATCCGTATGGGTGGGCGGTACGGCCATCCATACCCTAAAGGAGACCGCAATGGCCCTTTTTCGCCGGAGACATATCGGCTTTGTTTTTCAGGACCACAATTTGGTGGCCAACTTGAGTTTGAAAGAAAATATCCTAATACCGGGCTATCTGGCCAATAAGGAAAAAGGGTTGGTCCAGGCCCGGGCCCATATGCTGATGGAACAATTGGCGATCACCGCATTGGCGGACCGCCTGCCCTCGCAGGTCTCGGGGGGCGAACGGCAAAGGTGCTCGATAGCAAGGGCCTTGATCAACAGGCCCGAAATCTTAATGGCCGACGAACCTACGGGAAGCCTGAATTCTTCCGCTTCGGAAAAAGTGCTTTCGTGTTTTAGGGAAGTACATCGATCGGGCCAGTCCGTTTTGATGGTCACCCACAATCCAAAATCCGCCTGTTATGGGGACAAGATCCTTTTTATAAAGGATGGCGCCCTGTTGGACTCCCTTGTCTTCAATGCCGAAAGCGATCTGGAAGCACGACATAGCGTCTTATTGGACTGGCTTCAAAAACAAGGATGGTAAATTGAAATCAAGCAAATAATTATGAGAAGCATCCTATTACTAAACTTGGAAAACCTGAAAAAGCGCGGAAAGCAGTACTTTTTGGTCACTGTTGCCCTTGTTCTGAGCACCCTCGTCCTGGCTACGGCCCTAAGCCTATTGCAGATTATCGACGAACCTTTTGATATTTCCTTCAACAATCTAAAGGCATCCCATATTCTTCTGCTGTTCGATGTGAGGAACGAGGAAACCGACAAGATCGGCCATTGGTTTTCTGAACAGGCGGAAGTCGAAAGTGTCGCAGATCCATTGCCCTATATTATCCTGAACGGGCCACTTATCCATAGAGGCAAGAAAATTGATATCACGGTGCAGGTCACGGAGCACGGTTCCACCAATCTGTCCCAAGATCGATTGCACTTGCAAAAAGGGGCCCGAAAGGAACATCCCGGTTTTGGGGAGATTTGGCTCCCCAATCATTTTGAAACGACCCATGGCATGCAGTTGGGGGATTCCCTGGGCCTGCCCTATCAAGGGGAGCTGCACCAATTGAAGATTACCGCCTTTGTGGTGGACCCCCATTACTTGAGTGCCATTTTTAACCCTACCAGGGCCTGGATCGCACCGGGTTCCCTTTCTTTCTTGGCCCCGGTTTCGGACCTGAACCACACGATGATGGGGATCCGGCTAAAGGATAAAACCCAGATCGACCCCGTGTGGAAACGTTTTAATGGGGCATTTACCTATTCCGGTTCTACCCTCCAATACCCCTTGTTCAAAACGGCCTTTTCCAGTTTTCATCAAATTCTTAGTGCCGTACTGTTTCTTTTTTCACTGATGGCCCTGGTCATTTCCCTATTGCTCATCAAGGCCACGATTTCCAGTCACGTTTTTGCTGATTATAGGCAGATTGGGGTGCTGAAGAGCTTGGGGTTCACCCCCAAAAATATCATTGCCATTTACCTCGTTCAATTTGGACTTCTGCTACTGGTGGCGGTTCCCATAGGATTGCTGGGCGCCTATTTTGTGATCCGTACCTTGATCGAGTCGGTCGTTGGCGCCATAGGGATCAGCAGTTTTATTTATGATCTGGGCTTTCCATTTGGGATCGCCGCCACTTTTGTTGCGCTGTTGGTCTTGGTCGTTGCTTTCATCTCGGCGTATAAGGCGGGAAAAATAAGACCGGTTGACGCCATTCGGAATATTCCGGTCGGAGCGAAAGGAAGAGTGGGGAAAAAGACGTCCAAATGGGTATTGTCAACCACCGCGCCCATATCGGCCTTTCTCGCCGTACGATTTCTTGAAAGCGATAGAAAAAGTACATGGCTGTTGGGAACGAGCCTTGTGGGCATCATATTTATAGTGGTCTTTTCAGTAAATATTGCAAACTCCTTCTCACAACTCCACTCCAATAGATCGGCCTGGGGGTTCGACAATGCCGATGTTCAGGTAGCGCGCAACACGGCGACCGTCCTGCCGCTCAAGCACGATCAGTTTATGGAAATGCTGTCGATGGAAGAAAAGGATATAAAAACCGTGACCCCTTTCAATTATTCCAGCCTGTCGATCTTGTCGGAAGACAATAAGGCCGTGCAGGAAATATTCGGAAAGGTGTATTCTGGCGATATTTCAAATGCGGGCCTTACCAACATCCTTGGCGAGCACCCTTCGGGAGCGGACGGGATTTCACTGTGCATTGGTACCGGGAGAAGTTTCGGCAAGGTCGTGGGAGATTCCATTTTGGTCTTTATCGAAGGGCAGAGAAAGAGGTTCTTGATAACGGGACTCTATCAGGATGTCAGTACGTTCGGCCAGGGGTACCGTCTGCATGAAAAGGCCCTTAGGGAACTGAATCCCTTGCATGAACCGGAATTTTACGGCGTTCAGCTCCATGAAGGCGTAAACAGTACGGCATTTGTACGGCAATTGCAAGAACGGTTTGGCGAAACCATCAAAGCCGAATTGGGCATAGCCGAAAGAAAATCGATAATCGGTTTGGTTACGAATGTTCAGGGAGCCGTAGGGGTCATCTCCATATTCTTTGTTTTGGTCATGGTGGTGCTCATTAACAATGACATCAATATCGGTATACATCAGCACACGGTCGCCTACGCCCAGCTGAAGTCCATTGGTCTGATCAACAAACAATTGCGATGGTCCCTGGTCTGGAGGTTATTGGTTCTGGTAGCGGTGGCCTCGGGCATAGGGATTCCGTTGTCCCTGCTATTGGGACCGCCCATTATGAACATGCTGACGGGGGGTATAGGCCTTGTTGCGTTCCCTTTTGTCGTTTCGACGGGAAGTATTGGCGCAGCGGTCCTGTTGTTACTGGTGTTTGCCTTCCTATCGGCCTGGTTTGCATCGTCCATGATCAAAAAAGTGGACCCAAGAATAGTATCCAACATATAATCATAAAAAAAATGAAAAAAGTAAACTACCTCCTGTTGTCGATCTTGCTCCTCGGAACGATGGAAACAGGCCAAGCCCAGTCGAGGGCACGGATCGATGGGTATCTTGATCTCGTCCATGAACAGCATGTCATACCCGGTTTTTCGGTCGTGGTGGTGAAGGGGAAGCAAATAGTCTACGCCAAGGGGTTTGGAAAAGAACGCCTTGGAAGCTCCAAGAATTTTACGGCCAATACGGTCTCCGCGATCGGTTCCCTGACAAAATCCATCACGGCCCTGGCGGTAATGCAATTGGTGGATCAGGGCCTTCTGCGGTTGGACACGCCCGTGGTACATTATCTGCCCTGGTTCCGGACGGCCAATAAGGATATGAGCGATAAAGTTACCGTCCGTATGCTTTTGAACAATACCGCCGGATTACGGGCCGAACCCGATCTGTCCTATGATCTGTCGGATCGGGCACTGGAACATTTGGCCAAAAGTGTGCGAAGCTTTTTCATCACTAGGGAACCGGGCACCTCCTACGAATACAGTAATGTGGGCTTCGGGATTGCGGGACTGTTGGTCCATAAGGTTTCTGGGTTATCGTATCTCGATTACATAGAAACCCATATTTTCGGTCCATTACAGATGCGGTCGACCACTTCCGATCCCTCCAAGTTTTCGGAGATCGGTGCCATAGAAGGGCACTATCCCGGAAAAGAAAAGGCTATTCCGGCCCTACGGGAACCCCAGACAGAATCCGGGGAATTTGTTCCGGCAGGTTCATTTGCCCGATCCACGGCCAACGACCTGGGCAAGTACCTGATCGCTTTGCTGAACAGGGGCACCTACAATTCCAGGGAGATACTGTCCGCGGAAAGCGTGGAAAGGATGTGGCAACCGAACGTGGTGTTCCCCGGGCTGTCGGAGGAGGAGGGGGGAGACGACCGGGAGTTCCAGTACGGGCTGGGTTGGATGATTTCAGATATTGATGGAAGAAGAATCGTCCATCATGGGGGCAGTACCGGAAAAATGTCTTCTTTTACCATGATCGATGCGGAAAACGATGTGGCCGTTTCCATGCTGGCCAATGTGGACTTGACCTTTATCGACCAGTACCAATACCCCACTATTTTTAATTTGGTCAACAATGTACTCCATTTGGCCTCGGGAACGCCCACGACCACATACGGCATCCCAAACGTTCCGGACCCATCAAAGAATGATTTCCAGCTTCCGGACGGCGCAAGTGAAAAGTATATAGGGGAATACGGACAGGACAGGGGAGGGGACAATTGGGTCAATTTTGGATTGCATCTCAGCTTGCGGAGGAATGAAAAGGGAATATTGGAGGCTTCCGTTGCCAGGGGCGAACAGGAGGTCAACCGGTTTACGGTGGATTTTGTCAACGAGGCCCAAGCGATGAGCCGTAACATGGCCGCCCCACAAAGAATGGTGTTCAAACTTGCCCCCAACGGCCATGTTACGGGATTGTACATGTCCGGAATTGCCTACGACAGGGAAAGCGGGCAGCTGCGTGAGACCCATAGGGAAACCGCTGGAAGCAATGGGGCACGCTTCCTGTTGCCAAAAGATTGGGACATTCACTGGACCCGGGAAGGGTTTAGCGCCAATAAAAGGGGCGTACCCAAAATTTGCTTGACGGGCAGTTTCAAGGAAGGGAAAATAAAAACGATCGATTCGTATATCCAAGCCCATTTTCCCGATTCGCCCCTGGTGCATCGCGGGGCCTTGACAAACCATCACGAGGGGGGATTGGTTTGGAGGAAACAGAGCTTTGCATTGAAGGAGCATGCCCGGGAACTTGGGGCGCTAACGGTTTTTTATGGCCGGAAGGGCCCAAATCAACTGTTTTTGGCGTTCCGTGGCCCCGCCGCGGGGCATACCTTGGGATTACAGGAGGTGGTGGCCCCCATTTTAAAAAGTTTTCGCTTCCGGGGAGATTGAACCTGTTCCATGCTTTTGATCAAATCGGCCTTTTCTTCGGCGCCGGTACCAGATCGGATTCCGGGGGCACTATCTCACGAACATCCGTGGATACGATGCCACGATGGCGTGCACCACGGCCCAAATTCCCTGGCTTTATGACCGCCCCGGCACCCGAGCTGAGGGCGGCTATATCCAAACGCAGCCCTCCTTTTTGTTTTTATCGGGCCATTATGGACCATGCAGGGAACAAAATAAGGGCAAAGTTTGGATTTTGGATTCAAATAATTGATTCGAGGACTTTTTAAATGTATTTTTAAAACAAATCAACATTTAGTATGGGTACAAGAAGAAATTTTTTGGAAAAACTGACGGTATCGGCCATCGGCCTGCCTATCTTAGGAAGTCCGGCCAACCTATTTGCCGCCTCGGGCGAACCCTATCAAGGCCCTGTCCTTAGAGTGGCCATTATGGGCCTTGGCAGCTACGGCAATCGAGTGGCCCGGGCGATGGTATCGTGTAAGCGCTCCAAATTGGTAGGGGTCATCAGCGGTACGCCCTCCAAGGTGGCGGATTGGCGCGTGAAGTACGACATCCCCGAGAAAAATTGCTATAACTACGATAATTTTGACCAGATCAAGGACAATCCGGACATCGACGCGGTATACGTCATTACGCCCAACGGGCTCCATAAGGACCATGCCATCCGGGCGGCAAGGGCCGGAAAGCACGTCATCTGCGAAAAACCCATGGGCATCAATGCACGGGAGGGCCAGGAAATGGTCGATGCCTGCAAGGCGGCCAACGTACGATTATTGATCGGTTACCGCATGCACTTTGAACCTAAAACGGTGGAGGTGATCCGAATGCGGATGGCAGGGGAATTTGGAAAACCCAAGTTTTTCCAAGGGCAATCGGGCTTTGTAATCGGCGATCCCACCCAATGGCGGTTGAACAAAAAACTGGCAGGCGGTGGCGCCATGATGGACATTGGCATCTATTCCATCAATGGCGCACGGTACATGCTCGGCGAGGAACCCGTTTGGGTCACCGCCCAAGAGACCAAGACCGATCCCGTAAAGTTCAAGGAGGGGGTGGACGAGACCATACAGTTCCAGATGGGCTTTCCCAGTGGTGCGGTGGCAAACTGTCTATCGACCTACGCCATGAACCATCTGGACCGTTTTTTCCTGAACGGGGAGGACGGATTTGCCGAAATGCAGCCCTCCTCGGGCTACGGCCCGATCGAGGGGCGGACACATAAGGGCGAGCTCACACAGCCCCATATCACACATCAGACCCTGCAAATGGACGGGATGGCACAGCTTATTTTTGATGGCGTGGAACCTATAGTGCCCGTTGACGGGGAAGAGGGCGTAAAGGATATGAAGATCATCGATGCCATATTCCAAGCGGTGAAGACCGGGAAAAGGGTGGACCTGTAGCCCGAACCGTTCAGCCCCTGCCCATATAGGGCATTCGATTGGCCATGAGGGTCAGAAACGGAACATTGGTATCCAGCGGCAATCCCGCCATGTACACTATGGCGCGCCCAACATCCTCCGGCTTCATGGTGGGCTCTATTTTACGGGAACCATCTGCCTGGACTATTCCCTGCTCTATTTTCCCGGTCATGGCACTGGCCGCATTTCCAATATCGATCTGTCCGCAGGCAATATTGAATTCCCGACCGTCCAGGGAGATTGATCGGGTAAGTCCCGTGACGGCATGTTTGCTCGCCGTATAGGGAGCGGAACCGGGGCGGGGCACATGGGCCGAAATGGAACCGTTGTTGATGATCCGCCCGCCTTGGGGACCTTGCCGTTTCATGAGCTTGAACGCCTCCCGGGAACACAAAAAGGCCCCGGTCAGATTGGTGCCGATCACATTCTGCCATTCCCCCAGGCTAAGGGCCTCAAAGGGTTTTGCCGGGCCGCTGATGCCCGCGTTGTTGAAGAGCAGGTCCAAACGGCCAAAGGTTTTTTCGATCTGGGCAAACAGCTGTTGTACACTTTTGGGGTCGGTAATATCCGTCGGCACGGTGCATACCCGCTTGCTGTCCCATCCCGTTGCGGTCTCCAAGAGCTTTTTTTCCCTTCTCCCGGCCAATACGGTGGTCCATCCATCCTGGTACAATGCCGCTGCCACGGCCCTTCCGATTCCCGATCCCGCTCCGGTGACCAGGGCGATCTTGTTGTTTTTTTCCATGTCCCGTTCGAATTTATAACATTATGTTTTCCTCCTCTATGTACAATCGGATGATCTCCTCTGACGAGGCATCGGCAACAAACCCCAGTCGGGTGGCCCTTTGGGGATCAAAATTTGGCGGCCAAGTGAGCACAATGCCCTCCAGAAAGGCATCGGGCTGCCGAGATACCAGTTTGATCAGCCCAGGGTCGGTCAGCCGCTCCAGGCTGTGCAACATTTCCCGGACCGTGGTCGTTAATCCGGGAAGATTGATGATCCGGTCGTCCCCGAGCTTTTTTTCCGCAATATTGGCGGCATGGAGGAAGTTCCGTACCACGCGTTTGGGCGATTGGATCCAAATTTCGGTGTCCAAGGCTACCGGGTAGGTCGCTTTTTTTCCGTGCAACGGTTCGCGGATCATGGAGCTTACAAAGGATGAGGTGGCCGCATTTGGCCGGCCCGGCCGGATGGCGATGGTCGGTAACCGTATACTTCGCGCATCGACAAACCCCCTTCGGGAATAATCGTTCATAAGAAGTTCCACCATGGCTTTCTGGGTGCCATAGGAACTACGTGGCCTCGCCGCCGTTTCATCCAAGATGGTCCTGGATACATCTCCCCCGAACACCGCGACCGAACTCGCAAATACGATCTTGGGACGAAGTGCGAGCGACCGGCACAGTTCCAAAAGTTGTAGGGAGGCCTGAAAATTTACCGCCATCCCCAGATCCAGATTTTTTTCCGCTTCCCCACTTACAATGGCCGCAAGATGGAATATCACATCGGGCCGCTGGCCGAGCAGTTTTCCGAGGAGCTCCCCATCACTGAAATCCGCTTCAACCCGCTCCAGTCTGGGATCTTTGGGCAGTTCCTCCGGAAAGGCCCTGTCCAAAAGCGTCAACCTAGTGATGCCGCCCTGGACAAGCCCCCCTTTTTCGATCAGTTCCCTGGCCAGCCTTCGGCCCAAAAAGCCGCCTCCGCCAATGATAAGTACGTGCATTTTATTTCATTATTTGATCGTTGGCCCCACAAAACAGTATAAAGGGCATTGTGTCCTATTGTACCAAGTTGTCCAAGGGCCCCCCTTTTGAGAACTGGATGATGTTCAACGCGGCGAGCCGCGACATCTCGTTCCGCGCTTCCACGGTCGCCGATCCGATATGGGGCACTACGGCAACGTTCTCCATTTGCAATAGCGGGTTGTCGTACAACATGGGCTCCGGGTGGGTGACGTCCAGTCCGGCGCCCCAGATACGTTTGTCGCGCAGGGCCTCGATAAGGTCGTTCTCATTGTGGATGCCCCCCCGGGCGGTGTTTATGAAAATGGAGGAGGGCTTCATTTTGTCGAAGGCCCCTTTGTCGAACTTTCCCTGGGTTTCCTTTGTGAGCGCACAATGTACGGAGATGATGTCGCTCCGTTCCAGCAGTTCCCCAAAGGAAACATATTCCGCACCAATATCGTTTTCGGCCTCCGTGTTCCGGCTACGGTTGTGGTACAGCACCTTCATGCCGTAGGCCCCGGCGCAGCGATGGGCAAACGCGGCCCCGATACGGCCCATGCCCAGGATGCCCACTGTCTTTCCCCTTAGTTCGATGCCCAAATGGGCCTGGGGACGAAAATGGCCCCATTCATCCTTGATGATCATTTTGTGCATATGGAACATCTTCCGCGACACGGCCAGCAACAGGCCAAAGGCAATGTCGGCGGTGGCATCGGTCATGGCATTGGGGGTATTGGCAACAGTGATGCCCAGGGCCGCGGCCCTTCCCAGATCGATGTTGTTGTAGCCCACGGCGAACTGAGAAATCAGTTTAAGGTGCTTGTTCCGGGCCAGAAAATCCGCATCGAGATCATAGATGCTCGAAGAGAGCAGGATATCATGCTGCCGTGTGGCCGCGATGAGCTGTTCCCTGTCCATGGGCAGGTCGTTGGTCCAGGTGGTGACCTCGAGGCCCGCTTCTCGGAGCATTTCGATACCTATTTCAGGGATGTTCAGGGAAACCAGTACTTTCATGTGCGGAATTTTGCTTGTATAAGGTTTAAGGTCGGGCATCAGGGAACGCCCAACGGGTTCAATATGCCATAAGTTCTATTTTTCGAAAATCAATGGGATGGCTGTTCGACTGGAGGGAAATGTAACCCTCCCGCACCGCAGTGTCCCCCTTGTTCTCCAGAAGTGTTTTGGCGATATCGTGCTCCGGGTCGTATGCGGGTTCGGCATACCGCAGGATTTCCTCCCCGTTCACAAAATGGACTATTCGGCCCTTGTTGACATCGATCTCCAGGGTAACCCATTGATCCCCGTGAAAGGTCCGGGCCACGGCCGCGGGTGTGCAATAGGATGTGTTCCTTTCCCCGTTCACTTCCACGAACATACCGTTGGCACAGATGGCGCCCACGGGCCGGTCATCGGTCCCGTTGCCGCCGTGCAGGTTGTACTCCAGGCAAACGGGAAAGGGCTGATCGGGCCCCAAGGTCGATGGGGACTGGCCGTGGAACTGCACCCCACTGTCGCGATAGCCCCATTCCGGGGCCCCGGGGGCGGTGTCGCCCACAAAACGGTATTCCACCTTCAGGTGGTAATTGGCCAGTTTCCTGTCAAAGTAAAGCGCCCCGAAGCGGTCGTTGAAATCATCGCCATACGCATCGTAACGGACACTCAGGATGCCGTCCTCGACCCTAAAGGTATTCCCGAAGTTCTCGCCCAGGGGATGTCCCTTTATCTTCATCGTCCATCCTTCCAGGTCTTTCCCGTTGAAAAGGGGCACCCATGCATCTTTGGGTGTTTCGACAGATAGGGCCGTGCCCGCCTCCTTTTGGACATGGGCCTTCCTTTCCCCACAGGAAAGTAGCAGCAGCGCGAAAAGGAACAAAGGATATTTTGTGGTTCCCAACATAAAGGGGCCTTGGTTTTTTTCTTAAAAATAGCAATATAATCGGAATGGCGTTGGCACGGCCCTATGAAAATAGGGCTAGAGGGTCGGGGATGCCCGCTTTTGGCCATGTTTTCCTAAATTTGGGCACCATTTGATGTCAAAGACCAAAAACAAGCCCAAGATGAACCGTATCCGAAAACACATCGCCCTTTTCCGTCCATTCCTTTTCAGCTGTCTTTTTGTGGTGTCCTGCAAGGACGCGCCCACCGAAGAAAAAGGACCGGCCGACAATGCCTTGCGGGACTCCCTCCTCGTGTACCGTTCCTACACGCCCGGCGCGGACGACCTGAAGGTGCCCAGGGCGGAGTACAGGGACAGGCTCTACGGGTTTTGGCTGGCGCAGTGCATTGCCAACTGGACCGGGCTGGTCACCGAAATGGACAAGATCGGGATCCCCACAAAGGAGGGCAAGGGCGCCGGGTTCTATACCCGTGAGCATTGGGGGACACCCGACCAGCCCAACCTCTGGGGGTCGAACAACTACTCGGAGACCATCGATTTCCTGTTCGCCGACCAGGACAGTATCTGGGGCGCGGACGATGATACCGATATCGAATACATCTACCAGCATCTTTTGTACAAGAACAAGACCAGCGTACTGAGCGGGGAGCAGATCCGGGAAGGGTGGTTGGAGCACATTCGATCGGAAGAGGAGAATTTTTTATGGGTCTCCAACCAGACGGCCCTGGACCTGATGGCGGAAGGCGTGGTGCCGCCCCATACTAGCGACCCGGAGGTGAATCCGGACTATGAGATGATCGATGCCCAACTGACCACGGAGATCTTTGGTTTTTTTGCCCCTACGCGACCCGATATCGCCCTGGAAATGGCCCATTTGCCCATTCGTACCTCGGCCCGGAAAAATGCGGAATGGATCGCGGAGTTCAACGTGATCATGTATTCCCTGGCGCCCATGGCCGATGCGGACAAAACCATAAGGGACAATATCCTATGGATGGCCTCCGAAGCCAGGAAGCGCCTGCCCAATGCTTCCTATTCCGCCAAGATGTACGATTTTGTAAAGGCACAGTACGATTCCGGCGCCAAGTGGGAAGCGGCCCGTGACGCCCTGCACGAAAAATACCAGCTACGGCAGGAGGACGGCTACCTATGGGCGACCAAGGACACGGTCTGCAACGGCTGCTTTGCGGCCGGTATCAATTTTGGGGCCAGTATCGTGAGCCTGCTCTACGGGGAAGGCGATATCAAGGAGACCATTAAGATCGGGACCTTGTGCGGATGGGATTCCGATAACCCCACGGCCACCTGGGGCGGACTTTTGGGCTTTATGCTGGGCAAGGAGGGGGTGGAAAGGGCCTTCGACAGAAAATTCGCCGAAAAGTTCAATATCCACAGGACCCGTGTCGGTTTTCCGAACAATGGCCTGGATACTTTTGGCGACATGGCCGAAAAGGGCGTTTACGTCATCGATAGGGCGGTGCAGGAGCAAATGGGCGGGGGAGTGGACCTATCGGCCGATGTATGGTACATCCCAAAAGTGGAACTCCATATCGGGGCGGGCAGCTAAGGGGCTCGGAAGCGACCTCCAGATCCAGGGGCCCATGGCCGTTTTGATCGCGGAATTCCAAGAACGGGACCCTTGCCCCGTTGGACAAAACGTATTTTTTCCCCGTTGACCCGTATCCCGGGCCCTGGACCAATGGACCTGCCCAAAAATTTCTTCAAAATGCGGCTTGTTCGGATATCCGGTCCAAAACGCGCATTTCATCTTCATTTTCCGTTGTTTGAGCCAAAATTCCGACATGATCTTAAACTTAGCATGACCTTTGTCCTTCTAATAAGAAATTGTAAATGATAGGATTATGAAGACAACATTACTTATTAAGGAAATTTATTTGGAGGGGTTCCGGAACTTGGGACATTACCTCCTGAAGAACTATCTAAAGGTATTCGCATGGTTCAGCTTTTTGCTGGTGGCCGTAGGGCTATATGCGCTTGTTTTTAGAATGCTCACGGGCTTTGCGTTCGATTAGGAACGCCCCCTTGCCATTATTGTTAACGCACTAAATACTGATATCATGGAAACAATTGCTGAAAACCTGAAAGGGTTCAGGGACTTTATATCCAGGGAATATGGTAGAATAGTCATGTCGTTGTATATAGTCGCCACCCTTGCATTTTTGTACGTGTCCATGTCGTAGACATGATCGTGATCCCATATAGAAGCCTTCAATGTACGTTGAAGGCTTTTTTTTTAGGCTTCCGGCAAAACCTTCCCAACAATCGGCGAAAATTTTCCCAATAATCGGTGAAATCAATCTTGACAATCACTGAAAGTCTTCCCAATAATCGGTGAAAGTATTCTTGATAATCAGTGAAAGTATTCTTGATAATCAGTGGAAGTCTTCTTGATAATCAGTGGAAGTCTTCTTGACAATCAGTTGAAGTCTTCTTAAAAATCACTGGAAATCTTCTTGGGAACCGGCGAATGTTCCCTTAAAGGCCCAAAGGTGCACACGGAGCTACTGGATTTTTTGTCGGACAACCGGGACGTTTACCATGTGGATTCGTACCTTAACATCATGAAATACGCCAATGTCCTGGGGGACTGATATGGTCCGCTTACCCACGGACCGGAGACCATTGCCGCACCCAAAGGGCCTTCTGACTTCAAGGGCTTTACCATTGTTGGAATTGTTTGTACTTTGTGGCCCATGGCAGGGCGGTGGCCCTACCGATCATTAGTTCCTATAGGCGTGGATATTGTATTAGTTCTATCGGTCATCTGTATTACCCTCTTTGGATTGCTGGGCATTTTTTTGGTGCTGTCCAAAAAAGGGAACCGGCCCGCGAACGGACTTTTGGGCGCCTTCTTCCTGCTTTGGGCACTCGATTTTTTGGATGGCTCGCTTATGTTGAAGGGATTTTATCTACAATACCCCGATTGGGCCCTGTGGACGGAACCCTCCATTTTTTTGTACGGCCCCTTGATCTATCTGTACACCCGATATATGGTGGGCGCAAAGCTCGGGTTCAGCTGGGCGGACCTTTTGCACCTGATCCCTTTTTTTCTGGGGCTCACCGCGATCATTGCGATCTATCAGCTACAGCCGGGGGAAGTTAAGCTCCAAATCCTAAAATCGGTCCTGGACCTTGAACAGCCCCCGGGCTCCTATTTGGTTTTCGTCCTGCTCTATGCCCATTTCCTGTGCTATATCTATCTGTCCAAAAGCCAGGTACGGAAGGCGGCGGGGCACCTGGAGCATTTCTATTCCCACGGGACGCTATCCTGGTTGAACAGACTGCTCAACGCATTGATCGTGGTACTGCTGATCGCCATGGTCAACAGTGCCCTGCAATTGGCGGGTTCCAGGTTCTATTTTGAAATGGGCCTCATCGTGATCCTCCTGGCCACGGGGGTGTTCATCGGCCGCATTATCCTTAGGGCCCTGGACCGGCCCTCCACATTGGTGCACGGTGATCTGGCCAAAAAATATGCGGGCAGCCTGATGCGGCCCGGGGAATCGGAGGCGCTTTCCATAAAGATCGCCAAGGTGCTCGCCGAGGACCGCCTTTTTTTGGATCCCGAGCTTACCCTGGAAGATCTTTCCAATGCCATTGGGGCGAGCAGCAGAAAGGTGTCCCAAACGATCAATGAACGTATGGGCAAGAATTTTTTCGACCTGATCAATATGCACAGGATAGCGGCCGCAAAGAAAATCTTTACCGACCGCAAAGATCCCAAGCTTACGGTCTTGGAGGTCATGTACGAAGTGGGCTTCAATTCCAAATCTTCCTTTAACACGCAGTTCAAGAAAAGGACCGGGCTAACCCCCTCCGAATTTCTGAGGCTCCGGTCCTAGGGTATTCCTTTCGGCATGTGGGAAGTCGAACCCTTTTTAAAGCGTTCGACTTCCCGTAGTCGGTCGCACGGCTCCCCCTTGTTTTTGAGATTTGTCCCCAGCAAACATAAAAACGACCGTCATGAAGACCACATTCCACATTGAACAAGATCAGATCACTTTAAAAAAACAGCTTTGGTACCACTTCTATCCCGGAATCGTGATCCTGGTCTTCTATGTCCTGGTCTCCGAGTATGTTGTGGACCTGGGGTATCCGGGGCTTACCGGCCTTTTATTGGCGGAGCTGTTCGTGCTGGCCCCTATCGGGATGCTGCATCTGGGAAGGCAGGCCAAACGGCTCAATGGCAACCATAACCTTAAGAATGTCATTGCCTATACCAAAAAACTATCGGTGGGGCAGTACTTCAAATGGTCGCTGATCGGAATCCTGGGCTGTACGCTCATTTACATTCCCCTGTACCCGGTCGGCCTGTACTTTAGGGAGACCCTTTTTTATTGGTTGCCGGAATGGTACTTCGATCCGGGATTTGGGGCTTCCGATATGGAACTGGTGGCCAAGGTCTTCCTTGCCGGGATCTTTATCGACGGAATCATTGGCCCCGTAGTGGAGGAGCTGTTCTTCAGAGGATATCTGCTCCCCCGAATGGCCTATCTAAAAAAGTGGGCCCCGATCGTGAACGGTGCACTGTTCGGCCTCTACCATTTTTGGCAACCGCACAATTACTTGGCGATCATGGGTGTGGGCATTGTCCTGAGCTATGTGGTATGGAAAAAACAGAATGTGTATCTGGGGATCATCATCCACTGCACGCTCAACCTATTGGGCGCCATTGGCGGCTTTTTGGCGGCGAACGCCGGGGAACTGATCATACGCTGAACCGTTCTTGTGGATGGCGAAGGTCCGGTCTGCCGATGGGCCATCAATTCGGTCCCCCGACCTTTTTCCTACAGGCCCTTGCTATCGTTTCCATCTTTTTGTCAAAGCCCGTTGTCCCGCGGTTCAAAAACCTGGAATCCATGATCAGGCTATGGTGCCTGCTCCTAAAAAACCCCTTTTTTATGAGAACGGCGCTCGTGATGAAAGGGCCTTCGACCACTATTTCGACCACCAGGTCCTTTTTTGGGACCGAGATGCCAAAAACATCTTCATAGGCAAAAGAAGCGACCGAGTAGACCTTGGAACGGGCCCCTTCGCCAAGCGGTATCGCATCGAAGTGCTTGTGGATACAGTTCAGGACATCGCCCAGCGTTTTCGGTTCCTTAATGGGTTTCATGGTACGTTGCTAAATTGGGCGGGGACACCTGTCCGATCCCATGACCGGGACGTGCGTGCCGACTGTGTGCCCGTGGGTGGCAAGTACCATAAATTCGGCCTAAGAAAAAAATACAATGTAATAGATGGTGCCATACGGTAATAGGCGGGAGGAAAGATGGATTTTAGATAGGGTTTTTAACAAGGATATGGCACATTTTTCCCGGAAGTTCATGGATTTTTTGTGAACTTTGCATTGCGCACCAATTTATTGGATCTATGGCCGACAAAACCTATAGGACCTGCCAGCACTGTGGCACGGTAGACCTGAACAGTGATTATTGCAGTCGATGCGGCGCGATCACCAATGTCCTGCTGAAGCGGAAGCTCGAACGCGAACAGCGGGCCATTGAAAAGCAAAGGGCGGCGGCCCTGGAACGGCCCCATGCCATTACCCTGTTTTTTGAAAATGCCTTGGAGCACAGGAACCTGGTCGTTCGATCGGTGGCCTGGTTCTTTTACTCCATTTGGGTCATTGTGATCGCCATCGGTTCATTCCTGGCCTGGCTTTTTATGTATATAGTGGCCTGAGCCTTACCACGAATGGAGACAAAGCACCCAAAACGGAGATTGGACACGGCCCGCGATTTGCTGGCGAAAGGGTATTTTGCGGCATGCTGCGTTCTTGCCCTGTCGATATACCTGGCGCAGCGCCTTGGGGCGGACCTTCCAGGGCCGATCAACAATTATGTAAACGATTTACTGTGCATGCCCATTGTACTCAAGATCTGCCAATACGCGGTGCGCTACATACGATCGGACCGACAGCTGTTGCTGCCCAAACTCTTACCGCTAGCGCTGACGCTGTACTACTGCCTTTTTTTCGAGTATTTCCTTCCGGGATACCATGACCGCTATACGGCCGATACGATGGATATCCTGATGTACCTGCTGGGGCTATTGTTCTTTTACCTTATGGAATATGGGGAAACGGGCAAGACATCGGAATACGACGGGAAGGCCGGTTGATCTCCCCACTTTTTATTGGTTTTTTCTTTTACGGGTCCGCGGACAGTTTTCAATTACCAATTAGCAATGACCAATTGACAGCGGGCGGTTCGCAGAAGGCTCTTGGTCCTCCCTGGAGGACGTTCCGAAAGCAAGGTTGGACTTCACGGTTGGCCGGCCCCGGTTTCACAGCGGCAGTGTGGTCACGGCCCTTTTCTCCAAAAGGTTTATGTCATTTGTTATACGATGTGGGGTGGGTCGCTTGTCCGTTCCCGCTATGGTCCGACCTTTGAGTTTTTCAATTCTCCCAAAAGCTTAATTATCTCTTTACAGATAATATCTGCATTTTCCTTTTTTGTAAAAATGCTGACATGATTTCCCTCAATTAGGGTCAACTTGCTGTTTGTCGATAGCTTGATAAGTTCCTCTTGCATTTTCATACTCTCAATTTGGGTCTTCCTAAGGTCTATTCCTTTTCCAAGATATACTTTGTAAACGTCTTCTGGAATTTCTCCAATAGCATCGGTAAATACTCTGAGGGGCAAGGAGCCAAAGTCATTTGTCCTGCCCGCCCTTTCCAATGTGGTATGGTATTGTTCCATCTCTTTTCCAATGGCCCGAATATATTTCCCGTCATTCAAAAAGGCTATTGTACGATCGTTGACCTCATCTGGTAAGCCTTCCATTTCTCTTTGTAGTACAGGCCCCGTGAACTTATCATAAAGCACCATAATGCCAAGATCAGCTAAAACGCCCTGAAAGTTATACATCCAAACCATTGATCTGGCCTTCAAAGATGATTTTTTAGGTATGGACGGTATTCTTGCAACTCGGTCGGGATGCGTGGAATCCAACAAAAACATACCCACCACTTCGTTTGGGTAAAGTTCGGTAAATACGCGGATATAGGGTCCTCCAAGCGAATGACCAAGCATGATATACGGCGGTAATTCTCCAGCTTTTTCCAATAGCGTATGTAACTCACGGGCTATTGTCTCCGGGTCGCGTGTGGTATTGCTTGCATCGCTATATCCGATCCCTGCCCGGTCGTAACGGACCACCCGCATACTATCCTTGAGCCCTTCACTCAACCAATGGTAGTATTCGCTTGCCATACCACCACCTCCCTCGATTACAAGAGTTGGTTTCCCATTTTTTTCCCCGGTACCATTTATATGAAGTTTGAATCCTCCAATATCAACCAGTTTCCCGGGGGGGTGCGGTTTGGGGGCAAATAGACGAAAGCACAATCCAACCAGAACGATTAGCAGCAGTAGCGATGCGATCGACAGGGCGATCCATTTTAAAACCTTCAAGATAATTCCCTTCATAATTCGATGTTTGGTCAATTTGGTCCAAACGTAAATCCATTGAAAGACTGCTTGAAATTATTTTGATGGACAAGCCAAAAAACGGCACACATAGATGTGGATCTCGGACGAATACGATTCGACCCAAAAAACAGTATGTTCGACCCAAAACCCATAGTGTCCGTCAAAGAGATTGTAAGGCAAGTATCAATAATGCTAAGTTTGTACCATGAATGGTTCTGTACATAAAAATCGGAAGGCTTGGATCAAAGGAGGGATCATTACTATTTTTCTGGCTATTGGCCTTGTGGGATTTGATCTTATAAGTTTTGATACGGCCGCTGGCATCTTTACAAATCTTCTCGGTTTTATCTTTTGTTGGTCGGTCCTTTCATTTTTGATCCATAGGTTTCTTGTCCATAAAGTATTGGCAATACTTGGGTTGCTCGTTGTGATGCTTGTTCTGCCCCATTATACGGGCATCTGGGATTACCCAATTGCCATTCCGCTGTTGATCCTGTTCTGGTTGGGGGTCGCCTATCTCGTTTTACCGGAATTCTTTAAAAAATATAGGATTGCCATTCTTTCCGTATATGGATCGGTCATCGCCTATAATTTTTTCTTTTTCTATACAACACTCGATCAAGCGGATGACCATCGCCTGATTTTGACAAATTTTATGATCGTTCCAATACCGGTCTTTGCCGCTTTGTGGGGGTATGAACAATGGCGTTGGTTGAAAACGCTGCGGGCGGATAAGGCCAAAGCGGAATTGGCCTTGCTCAAAAATCAGATCAATCCCCATTTCTTCTTCAATACCTTGAACAATCTGTATGGTCTGGTAGTTGAAAAATCCGAGAAAGCTCCGGAAGTCGTTTTAAAACTGTCCGATATGATGCGGTATACGATTTACCAGGGTAAAGAAGATCTAGTGCTATTGAAGGATGAGATCGGTTATCTCGAAAACTACATCGAACTGCATAAGATCCGCTATCAAAAAAAGGTTGAAATTCGATTTGCCCATGATATTCATGATGGTCTAAAAGTTGCCCCTTTGTTATTTATTGTTTTATTGGAAAACGCATTTAAGCACGGTGTTGAGCCCTTGACGGAAAACGCATATATCCATTTGGACTTAAAAACGCGGGGGAACCAGGTTCTTTTTAGCGTTACGAACAATTATGAACCCAACACGCTCCAAAAAAAAGCGGGCATAGGCCTGGATAATTTGAAGAAGCGCTTGGTGCACGTCTATCCGGATCGACATGAACTGAAGATTGAAAAAACTAACTTTACCTACACGGCCCAATTGAACCTAAGGCTAAATCCATGAGCACACGAATGATAACGTATTGCATCATTGACGACGAACCCATAGCACACCGTATCATCGAAGGCTATTGTGCGGAACTGCCCCACTTGCAGAAAATGGGCAACGCCTACAATGCTCTGGAGGCTTCCGCTATGGTTGCCCGGGAAAAAGTAGATCTGATTTTTTTGGACATCGACATGCCCAAAATGACGGGCTTTGAATGGTTGAAAACGGTATCGCTGCCTCCTAAGATTATCGTGACCACGGCCTATGGGGAACATGCTTTGGAGGGTTATGACCTGGATATACTGGACTATCTTCTCAAGCCTTTTTCCTTTCCGCGTTTTTTAAAGGCCGTCAATAAAGTAGGTGAAACGGATAGGGCAAGGGCACCGGAATCCCCTGAAAGCTATACGGCGGGGAACCGTCGTTTTTTCCTAAAGGGGGACAGGACCCATCACCAGATCCATACGGGCGATATACTGTTCATTGAAGCCTATGGGAATTACACTAAGGTGTTTTTTGCCGAGGAAATGATACTGAGCCATGAAAAGATATCCACCCTGGAAAGGGCACTTCCAGAAAGTGAATTTCTGCGCGTGCACAAGTCCTTCTTGGTGGCCACGGACAAGATCAAGCGCATACAGGGCAATCGGATTTTTGTAAAAGATCACAAAATACCCATTGGCCAGACCTATAAGGGTCGCATTAACCGTTTGTTGGACGGGAAGTGATGTCTCCTTTTGCAGGCGTCTTCGCACGCGGCATTTCAAATATGCAATTTGCCCTCAAAAGAAAGCCTGGAAACAAAGGTTTCAAGTTCATTGGGGCATCAGTGGATATTTTTAAGATAGGTAGTTGCCTTGTTGTACTCCTGCCCTTGCAAATAGGCACATCCCAAATTATTAAAGGGAATATCGGTATGAAGTGCCAATAATTTTGTATTTTTTATTGATTGTAAGAAAACTTTGAAAATGAGCAGAAAGAATTTTAAGGACAAAACGTTCGGGGTCTTTCTCATTGCCCTTGCGGTAGTGGCCTTAATTGGATGCTCAAGTTCAGACGATGAATCCGAAAATCCAGACCCGAAAGGAACAGTGCTGTCCAAATGTCTTGAGAATGGTGCATTAGGCAATATCGAACAAAATCATGGGCATTCGTTGATCATACCAAAAGAAGATATAGCTGCCGCCAAGGAAAAAACGTATACTATTCAAGGTTTTTCTGACCATGACCATACCATTACCGTGACCACGCCGGATTTCACGAATATGAAGAATATGAATGCATCTAGAGTGGTCGACATTTATTCTTCGACAGAAAACGATCATCGGCATTCCGTTACCATCTTTTGTGCACCATAATACCTTGTTGAATCGCGTAATCAAGATTCTTAGGACTATGTGTCGACATTTTACCCTATCATGAACGCGATTTTTTCCCTACCTCGGCGGACCCTCCATAGGCGATCAGGCGTCCACGCCCATGGTTTTTAAGTATATGCCGTCTTTACCGCACCCCACTGGTCGTGGGCTAGCGGTAGCGAAGGGACTAAAAAGGGGCAATATTCGTAAAAATTGCACCAGGCATATCCTGGAAAGAAACAAATACTGAATCCTATTCCACAATATCGTAAGATATTGCACCTCGGCCTATTCCATTTCCAAAAATGGAGATGCCTTCACAAATGACCATCACCTTGCCCGCAATGTCGCCATTAAAGAACTTCACGCTAGCATTTCCCTCAGCATCCGTAACAATATTGGGTGCCCAATGTATCAATGTTCTCAGGTCGGGAACACCGGAATCCACATCGGGTCCATCATAGGCCGGACTATAAAACTCCCTTTTCGGGGAAAACTCGGGAGCGGAATCGAACACTAAATTGGTTTTTTCGGGAAAAGCCCCAAAAAGACCCGTGCCGGAATAGGTATGAATCGCCAAAATGGCCGGAAAGGACGGTTCCAAAGCACTACCACAAGCCCTAGGGAATACATCACAGAAATACCGATTGGCAGTAGGGGCATTTCTTATAATTTCAGCGCTTTTAACAGCTTCAATGGGGATATCGGGCACCAGCCTAAAATTGTAGTTCTTTACAGGTATTCCATCAATTACAATATAGGTAAAATCGGCAGCGTGGACACTGGCATATAGAAAACCGGGCACTGGCCCAACCCTTCTAATGGAAAGCGCTTGAGGGTAGTTGAACTGCAACCATGAATAAAGTCTACCGGTCCAATTCCTTTCCTTGGCCAACAGCTCTTTGCTATTGATGACAACATCTGGCATGCCATGTAATTTTTTCATTTCTTCCCTTTCCGGGGTCAGCTCATAGTCACTGACAACAACCTCGTTCAATTCAATGGTATTTGGCAGCAAATAAGGATCTAGAGCGATGTCCCGTACAATTCTTTCACTGACGGTCTTTTCTATGATACTGTCCACGGGTGCGATAACCAATTCGGTTTTATAAGCTATCTCGGGAATCTTTCTTTTGTTGATACCGACCTTAAAGTTTGCACTCTTTCGACCGGAAGATGTAGGCTGTATCACATATTTCTTTCCATGACCGTAACTGTCTTCGAGATCAAAGTTAAAATACCCTGTACTGTCGATTTCTTGGAGGTAGACATTGGTTTTTTTCCCGAAAGTCATTAACGTTAAACCGTACGTATCATCCTTAAAACGTTTTCTTCTTTTTACATTCTGCACGCCGCCCACATATCCGGTGAGTTTGAGACCCTTTTCCGGTTGGGCAATTCTAGGCTTTTTGGGTTTATCGTACTTATAGTTCGTCCAGCCTTGGGTAAGCATCAAATAGTCAAGATCTTTCAGATGATCTTTATGCTCAAAATAATAAGCGGGCTTCTCGATTTCGCCCCTGATATCCGATTCCAGCATGAAATAAGAAACCATATTTTTTTGGCTACGGTCCGTTTGCTCAAAATAGTCTTTGTTTACCACCATCAAAGAAATAGAAGATGGTGTAGGTCGTTTTCCTTTTGTTGAACGAATGCGAACGACCACGCTATCGCGGGTTTCATATTCGTTTTTATCCACTTCAACCTTTATATCCAGATGCTCTTCAGGTTTATGATTATAGAAATGGCGTTCGGCGATGGGCCTATATTTTGAATCGTATAAAGTCGCTCCTATAATCCCGTTTGGCAAGTTGTCGCCCCTAAAGGGATAATTGAACATTCCTTTTTTTATCAATGCCTTTAGCATGTAGATATCCTTTCCCCGGTGGTAGAGTTTTATAAAAACGCGATCGGTTATCGCAGGTTTCGCTTCCAAAACAATTAGCTTACCATGCATTCTGGAAAGAATCCGCATTACCGTGCCTTGGGACCTGGCCGCTGGAATAGGATATTTATGAATTGCACCATTTTTTGATCGAACGACCCCAAAATAGCTTTTGCCCTTTTCTGGACGCAGGGTTATTTTGCCCATGCCCAGAGGGTTGCTTTTAAAAGTGGACAGTTGATTATTTTTCCCATCAACTATAACCCCTTCTATTTCGGCCCCTTTGCCCTTATAGTTCAGATACTTAAAGCCTATGGTGCTTTTTATATCGTTCACCAGGGCACCCCCTTCGGGGAAAAAATCCAGGGAACCCTCATTCGCTTCCAAAACAATGGACTTGGAATAACTTTTACTTTCGGTTTTTAATCGATAACCAAGCACCTTTGCATCATTCGCCATCGTATATTCCACAGGGAAAGGCTTACCTTTTTTTTGTATGATCTCAATGGAGTCGGTTCCATCTTCCCAATTCAAATATAGCATGGCCTTGCCTCTATGCAGACTGTCCAATTCGTTCGGAAATAGCATTGCAGAGACAGCGATCGTTTCCGTATTTGATCCTTTGGTAACCGTTATATTTCGAATAGGGTCGACCTTGTCTTCCGGTCTTTTGAAATGGAAGACATCTATGTAGTTTGAAAAGATGAAATCAGCCCCAAAATTCTTGTTCCATTCGGTATTCGCCCGTATCAAATATTTCCCCTCGGGATAATTGGAGTGTAGCTGAAAAAAGCTTTCGGCTATTCCGTTTTCCAATTTCAGTAATTTATGGTCTACTATCTGTTCGTCGATGGGATCGATCAATTCTACGTGCAGCACCCCACTAATTTGGGACGGGGCGTTATCATGGGCATTTGCAACCACCGCTTTGAACCAGACTGCCTCCGAGGTGTTGAACACCTTGCCTGTCAACTGCAAGTAGATCTTTTCTGCATCCATGGCATCCGCCGGAACGGAATTCCCGGGCGCAAATGGTTTCTGGGCACCACACCATGAAATGGCCAATAGAAAAAACAGGGTACAATGTCGATCAATAGGCATAGTAGCTTTAAAATTAAAGAGAAAATCTACAATCAGTACACTGCAAACTTTTCTATTTTCCTTTTCAAACCATATCGTACGTGGTATTCCCTAAAAAAGCTCAAAAACCGGCCTAGTTTTAAGGTTCAAAAACGATGGGTTACAATCCAAGATTCGGAGCAATTCGCCTAAAACGAAATCATTGACGGAAAATATCTAATTTTATGTCATGAGCTCCAAGCATACCATTAGATGTACATTGCTATCGTTATTTTTTCTTTTTGGCCTTTTTCGATGCAGTTCTCAAGTCTCTTTGGAAAAAATGTCCTTGGAATATGGTGAATACGGTGTTGGTTTTCGTCATTATCTGAAATTGGATAGTACCAGGACCTATAAGAGAACCATGGATTTTACAAATGAAAGTATCTTGCGTGAAATTCCCGTCAGTATTTGGTATCCTGCCAAAAATGAAATCAGCACCGGTCCTTCAATGCTCGTTCTTGATTATATGCAAATATTGAAAGAAGAGGAAGAATGGGAGCACCTTCCCGATGAACACATTCTGAATTGGTTTCATTATCCGAACACGGAGAGGAACCAAGGTCATATGACCGAAAAAGTAAGGGCAACTTTAAGTGCGGACGCGTTGGCAGGAAGTTTTCCAACGGTCATTTATGCACCAAGCTATCAAGCATCGTCAATTGAAAACTTTGCCCTCTGCGAGTATTTGGCAAGCCACGGTTTCATAGTGATCTCCAGTCCAAGCAGGGGTGCGGAGAACCGATTTTTTGAGGGTGGAACGGCAAAGGACATGGAGGCCCAAGCAAGGGATATAGAATTTCTTGTCAAGGAAAGTTTGAACCTCGAACATGTCGATAAAAATGCCATCGCTACAATGGGCTTTAGTTTCGGGGGCCTATCAAACGTACTTGCCCAAGTCCGGAATGGAATGATCAAGGCAAATGTTAGCCTTGACGGAAGTATACGGTACCAATACCCGACCTTGAAAAAATCTCCATTCTTTTCCATCGAAAAGGTGAACGTGCCTTTCATGCACATGGCGCAAAAATTAATTCCAGAACAAGTGATGAAAGAGGATAAAATAGATTCCTCCTTGAACAATGAGTTCATTTTTTATGATGAATTGAAGCACAGCGAGGCCTATAGTCTTCGCTTCAATGATTTGACACACTCCTATTTTTCAACATTGGGGGTTCTTTTTCAAGCCCGGGATTTACGCCAAGATAAATCCGATGATGAAATCCTTGAATCCTATAAATGGATGTCCCATTACACACGGATGTTTTTGAACGCCTACTTGAACCATGATGCGGAGTCCAAGGATTTTTTGGGCAATGAACCGGGTAGGAACGGGGTACCCTCCGGAATGGTTTCCGTACGATCAAAACAGCCTGTTGGGAAAAAAGTTCGATTTGAAGATTTTAATGATATGGCGGCGCAAAGAGGTTATAAAGATCTTAACGGATTATATGGGTCGATCAAACGGGAAAACCCGACATTTACCCTGGAGGAGGGAAAATTGAACACACTTGGCCTGCAACTGGTACTGCAGCCCGATAGATCGAACTATGGCATAGCGGTTTTCCTTTTTGCTGTGGAGTTGTATCCAGGATCGGCCAATTTGTTTGACAGTCTAGCGGAGGGTTATCTTTTCCTTGGGGATAAAAAAAATGCCATCCAGTATTTTGAAAGATCGCTCGAGCTCAATCCGGAAAATGTAAACGCGGTCAATAGATTGCGTCAGCTTAAGGGAAAATAATGGAGTCAAAGTGTGAATAAACAATAAGCAGGCATATGGGTCGAGATCGTTGGGCACAATTTAAAAAAATGAAGTACGCATATTTAACACTGGTCTTTTCGGCCATTATTTGTGGGTGTAAGCCTTCCGAAAAACCAGTAGGAAAGGAGGGGGCCAACCAAGATGTAATACATTTTCTGTTCCGGAACTATATGGGAGAAAAGCCAAGCGCAAGTTTCATTGTCATAAAAGATGGTAAAATAAAAGATTGTCAAAGTTTTGGATATGCTGATTTGGAAAATAAGATCCTTGCCGACTGTGAAACGAATTATAGACTTGCGTCGGTAACGAAACAGTTTACCGCAATGGGAATTTTAGTTTTGATCGATCAAGGAAAATTAAACTACGGCACCAAGCTGACAGAAGTGATTCCCGAATTCCCGGACTATGGGAAAGCTATTACGATAAAGCATTTAATGTCGCATAGGTCGGGTTTACAACCCTATACCAAACTATATCCGGAAGATGCAGAAAAACAGCTTGTCGACAAAGATGTGCTCAACCTCCTGATAAAGCAGGACAGTCTTCTGTTTCCGGCGAATTCCAAATTCGAATACAGTAATTCCGGGTATGCCGTTTTGGCGATGATCATAGAACGGGTTTCCGGCAAATCTTTTAAAGAATTTATGGAGAAAGAGGTTTTTGAAAAAACAGGTATGGCCAATAGTACCGTTTATTTAAAAGGCCTACAGATCAAAAACCGTGCTTACGGTTATAAACTCAATGACACCCTATATGAAAGGAAGGACCAAAGTACTTGGTCGGCTATCCAAGGTGATGGCGGTATTTACTCCTCTGTTAGTGATTATGTGCATTGGGATAGCAGTTTGTATGATGAAACCCTGGTAAAAACGGACTTGATAAACGATGCTTTTTCAAATTGGGACGAAAATGGAAAAACAGAAGGAAAAGGCTATGGTTTTGGGTGGCAAATTGACATAAAAAATGATAGAAAGTATGTAATGCATGGGGGCAGCACTACAGGTTTTCTAAATTATGCTGTACGGATTCCCTCAGAGAAAATTTCAGTAGTAATTTATACGAATATAGCTGAATATGGAGGACTGGGGCGCACAGCGTCTTTTTTGGCAAGTTATTATTCCGAGGGTAAGATTCCTGTCCCAGCCGATGTATTGCTTGAAAAAGACATTGAAGCTGTTGGAATAGAAAATCTTACGAACAAATTCAATCAACTAAAACTAGAGCCGACAAAATATGATATTGTAGAAAAAGATCTCGTCGGTTTGGGTTTTCGTTATTTGAAAAAAGAACCCGAAAAAACACTAAAAATATTTGAATTGACCAAAACAGCGTTTCCAAATTATTTTGGAGGGTATTTTGGATTGGCCCAATACTATAAAACGAACGGGAATAACGAAAAGGCGGTTGAATATTTCAAAAAAGTTCCTGAATTGGCGACCAGCGAAAACCAAGGAATGATTGACTATTCCAAAAAAATGATCAAGCAGTTGAGCGAATAATACTGGGCCGTTTGGCATAAATATAAAACAATGCCTGGCCCTATGTCCGATACAAAAGAACCACAGCTTTCGCCGCGGTTCCTCTATTCTGTTTCTCACTTGCCTACGGCGGGCAAGCTCGGTACGCCACTCGTTACAAACGAGCGGTAGCGGGGGGCTGTATAGTGCCTGATACCAATCGCAAGCCTTATTATAATCTTTTATTTGAACTTTTTCAAGAAGTTATTCGATTAAAACACCTTTTAGTGCAGACTTATCAATTGGTCCTATGTATCTAGAGTCTTCCGATTGATCCCGATTATCTCCCATAATAAAAACCTTTCCTAAAGGAATTTTGAATGGACCAAAATTGTCCTTATTCCAATTCCGACTATATATGGCTTTTATGGTTTGGTCCAACTCACTTTTAGCTTCAACAACTTTTCTTTCTTTTAAATTCAATTTTTCAGCAACTCTATCATCAATAAACTTTGTAATAGTATCTTGGGGCTTCATCCACCTATAATCTTCGCCAATTTCCCTCCTCACAACATCAAATTTATTAAACTCCTCAATTGAGATTTTATACTCGTGAGTAAGCGCATAATTCTTATCAAATTTTTTCCCATTAATAAATAATACCCCATCTTTAATTTCAAGAACATCATTCTCCACCGCAACCAATCGATGAATTCTATAATGAGAATCGAGACTATCGGGATACTTAAATCTATAACTTACAAAGTCCCCCGGACTTGGGGATATAGGATTGGTGGTTATACTGATTTCCCCTTCTCTAATATTTGGTTCATTTGCCCAAGTAGAATTTTTGAATACCGCTAATAGCCCTGTAAAAGAGAGCATTTGATATATTCCAAAAAGTACCCCAAGAATTATCAAGGTTATAAATTGCCACTTTTTCATTTGTAATCCTTTTTTTTAACTTTTAAAATTGATTTTTTATCCCCATGCTGCCGCCAGTTTGCAACTAGTGGCATCCCAAGCTGTAAAGCTACGAATTACAATAAGCATAATCCCAAATAGTATCCTTAAGCAAAAACCACTGCCTTTTGGCCGTGGTTCTTTTTTTCTTCTTACCTGCCTACGGCAGGCAGGCTCTTATGGCCACCAGTTGCAAACTGGCGGCAGCGGGGGGGGGCAGCGGGGAGACAATAAGCAGGCCATCACCGAAGGCCAGCTCCTTATCAAAACGAGCAAGAGCGTCACGCTAAGAAATGCGGATACTAAATTTGTAGAGGAAATACCGATAGTGCGTGTTTCCAAGATTGTTTATGTTAAGGAATAAACACGTTCTACCGACAGATCCCAAAATCCATGTTTCCAGGTAAATGATAGAGACTTCACAAAAATTTGTAAGTAATTTATTATATTGCTTTGCCTTCCCCCCAAATGAAATATGTAGTTGACCTATTTTCTTTCATTGGCCAATTTAATACCAATAAAAAACCGCCAACCATGGAAAAGCAAAAGCTATGGATCAATGGAATAGCTGTTATCTTGATACCAATTGTAGTGGCCTGGGTTAGCAACACCTTCGCAAGCGCGATCAAACAAAATGAGGTTCAGGGACAATTTGTTGAAATTGCCATAGATATTCTCAAAGAAACTCCCGACGAGGATAATCCAAAGGAAAATCTACGTAAATGGGCAATAAACATCGTCAATAAATATTCCGGTGTACCTCTGGATAGTGCAACCACCAAAGAACTCACATATGATTTCTCCTTGCTTGCAAATAAAACAATTACCATACCTGTACCCGAATATCAGAATAGTCAATTTATTGGGAAAAAAACCTACGTGCATCCGAATTTTTCAGAATCTCTTGACCGCTTAAACGATTTTGCTCAAGGGTCGGGCATCGAAATATATGTCACAAGTTCTTTTAGAACCTCTTCCAATTCACAAATCAGGCAAATATCGCCGGCAACTCGATCAAGACATCTAATAGGTTATGCAATCGATGTAAATGTTAAATATGCTGACAAATTTTACAACAGCCGATTGTTATCAAAATACCCAAACGACCTCCCTGACCCTGTTGTCGAATTTATCCAACATATAATTGATAACCCATTGTTGGAATGGGGAGGCCATTTTAATGTTAAAGATCCAGTTCACATAGGTTTAATTGCGACGGAAGAAGAATATGATAAAATATATCTAGAAATGGTAGACGGTATCTTAACCGACTCGAAGCCTATTCAGTGAGGAAAAGGCATCCCATGCTGCCGCCAGTTTGCAACTAGTGGCATCCCAAGCTGTAAAGCTACGAATTACAATAAGCATAATCCCAAATAGTATCCTTAAGCAAAAACCACTGCTTTTTGGCCGTGGTTCTTACACGCTGTTTCTTACTCTTATGGCCACCAGTTGCAAACTGGCGGTAGCGGGGAAGATCTCAAACAACAATCAACAGATAGGTTTCCAGAAGAATTATTTGGAGATTTGTGAATAAAACCACTGACCCGTGCCTGATCTTTTTACATATACTGCTTAAATTTTCATGGATTACAACCTAGTATCAAAACCTTGTCCCATATTGTATTAAGATCCCAAAAAACCCTTAGATTGGTATTGGTAAAATAGAAATATAGTTACAAGTAACCATATGCAATTGTTGTACACAATATGAAAAAAACAAATAAGGTTTACTCTATTATTCTTCCATTAATTTTAATATTGATCAGTTGTAAAAATGGAAAATCAGAAAAAGTTGAGTTGGTATGCGAAAATGGGTTTGAAAAAATCTCTTTGGAAATAGAAAACGGACAGGATTTTTTAGTCTATGACAAACCGACAAAAACCAATTTTGTATGTACCAATATTAGCCCGGTAGGCTTGGTTATTCAGGGACCTGGAATAAAACTAATTGGGTCAATGGACAAAACGACAATGCGGACAGAAATTAAAGTGCCAAGTAACTATTTGGAAAAAGATACTTTGACAATAACAGTGAGGTACGGAGATAGTTACGAAAAAGAGTGCGAATTCTTTGTTCCACTAAAAACAACGGAATAAAATACTGTGTAAAACAATGGCTATAATTCATCACGCCACAGGCGTGACGAAATCATAGCCGAGACCGTTAGCAAACATTTTATGAGAATCTGGAATTTAGTTTTCATTTTAGCAATAGTTTTAGGTTGTCAAAATGACCAAAATCTCCATGGATATTATTCGAATTGCACTAATGGAGAATACACTGAAGTATACTTTAAAAAGGACTCGATGAGAGTTGCATCGGAAAATGATTGGGTAAAATTATCGGAATGGAGAAAAGTCAATATAATAAATGACACTTTGTTTTTTGAAACGTTTGGAGAATGGAAAAACCCCGAAAAGGCCAAAATAAAATATATCGGATGGAGCAAAGTAGAACTTAGGTTTCAAAAAGATATTGATGACACCGAATTCAAAATGATTCAAGAATTAGAACAAATTGAAGATGATTTTGATATTTTGGATTCTGAAGAATTCTGGACTAAGTTCAAGAAAAGAAAGAATTCAGCGGATTGCAAAACTGAGGCTGAAAAAAAAGTTGGCTAACAATGGCTCCTTTGAAAAGTCCTAGTCCAGTTCTCTAAAGTTAATTAATATAGTGACTTGTTACGAAATACGATTGTGGTGGTAAATTTGAGAAACTGTATGGAACTAAAACGAATATCTGGACAGCAAAAGAATACTCTGCTAGAGTTTTACAATCCAAAAGAATGGCCCGCCCAATGGGGTGAAATGCCAATAATGATGTGTCAATTGATCGAATTATTAAAGTCAATAGACCACGAACCAGTTTGGGTATTTACCTCACACGCTGAACTATTGTTTACGAATAAAGATGATTATCAGGATTGGCAGGTTTTAGTAAAAGTAATTGAAATGGATAATAAGCAATACTATAAGATTATAGCAGCGCAAGAGAATCCATGGCACCATTTAACAGGCTTTGCGGATAAACCTAATATAGCAGCCGATTTGATCATATCGGGATTATCAGTTTCTAATGTTGGGAGAAATCGAGACATTTTTTTTGACTCAAACTGAAGATTAAAAACTGTGTTCAATTAGATTAGTATTCTTAAAGTTGTAGCCAATATCATAAATTTTAATGTTAGAGGGAATTGCAGATTTACTAGTTACTATTTTGGATTTGTTCCTCATCGGTTCCTCATCTAAGGAAAAGAGATACTTCAAAATTGACAAACTTGTTCTGGACTGGGCAAAAAAAGTTGGACTTCATTCCCAATTTGAATACAAAGATGAAAAGGTCCGTTCCTTATGTGTTGTCGACGATGCGGGAAATAGTTACCAAATCTGGATAGAAACCTTAAAATGGGGACGAATAAGAGTTAGTACCACAAACAATGAAACTGGACGAAAACGTAAGTTTTGGAACAAAAAGTGTAGAATATCAAACCTGACAAAAGTTTTGTTTGAGGTTTACGGAATTACTGAACAATGGATTTCGAAAAGTGGAAATACGAGAACGATAAAATAATTATTAGCTACAAAAATGGCTTAAGTCCATGTCCCTTAAACAAATTCACATCACCACCCTCAATTTGTGCGCAATGTACTGGCAGGCATAGCGTACAGCGTCCAAAATATGGTCGTCGGCCTTCCCCATGCTACCGCCAGTTTGCAACTGGTGGCATCCCAAGCTGTAAAGCCATGAATTATAATAAGCATAATCCCAAATAGTATTCTTAAGCAAAAACCACTGCCTTTTGGCCGTGGTTCTTATACGCTGTTTCCTACCTGCCTACGGCGGGCAGGCTTGGTATGGTATGGGCGTGACACAAGTGTTTACGGGTTCGTATACTAAAAACTGACGACCACCCCCAATCCACTACGGGAAGGGCCAATTTTAAAAGCGGATGGCTTTTGTAGGCTCTTGTTATAGGATAGGATGGCCTTCTTTTTTTGGTTGTTGGACAAAATCAAAAAAGTCAGACCTATGGCGAATGAGCTATAGAAACCCACTGATGTTGCCACATCGTTCTCCCCATAAGGGTCATATTCGGAAAGTTCCCAGACCAAAAAACCGATTTCGGAACCCAACGCTACCCCCGACAAGGTGTTGAAGGTCTTGGATTTTTTCCAGTGGGCAAGGGACTCATCGTTTTTTTCAAAAAGGGTGACCAGGTCTTTCGTGGTAATACGGGTATCGTCCTCATAATATTGATAATTCCAGAATCCGGGGAACATGGTAATTTCCTGTGCTCTTACATGTATTCCCGATACAGCGGTCAGCACCAATAAGGCGATCCATTGTTTAGCGTTCATTTTTTTTGTTGCCATACTTTTGGTTTTAGGATGTTTTGGCCTTCCGTATGGGGTGCTTGGGCCTAAATGGGTATCAAGTACGATAAATATCCGTCAAGATAAAAATGCGATGTAACAAGTGGCACAATACGATAATAAGTGGGGAGGGAGATACGTTTTTGGGATATAATAAGACATCCAAGGATTACCAAAATGTACTTTAAATAATTTAGTTCTATCATTAGTTTCCCATATATGAGTTCAAACCCAAATGAAGATAGGTTCATTGTTAATATGGCAAAGTTTACCTAGTAGTCAACTGCGGGGTAATTATAATAATCTTTTAATCGAAGAATTCCGAATAGATTAGATACAATCCAATGATGAGTAACAATACCATTGCAATTCTACTTCCCCAAAACATGATATAATCATTAAAGTCAGATGCCTTTTTTAGATTAGGATAAAAATCGTCTTCATGGTCGTTTTTTTTAATATACTTTGCAGATTTTCGAAAAATAGATAAATAAAGAATTGCTATAATGATAAAAAGAACCCCTTTAGTAATATTCCAATTAATACCCATTTTTTTTCGGATTTCCTCTATTTCCGTATTTTCCCAGGCTTTGTCCATAGCGCTAGCGCAGTGCAGAACACCAAAGATATACACCATAACATATCATCAGGATAGCGGCCAACCTCCCCAGGTAGGTATAAATCCTGTCTGAAAAATCGACCGCTTCTTTGGATAAATGTTTTGAAGGATGTTTTTTATGGGTCTTTTCATTCAAATGCCTGGGGGATTTCCAAAAAAAATGGATATAGATGATGGATCCAACAATAAACAATGTTCCCTTTAACATTTCCATTTTCGCATTTCGGCTGGTCCTAAAATTTGGTGATATTTGACTAAAATAGCTTTAGGTAAAGCTCGTAGACACTCCACAGTAATATTGCAACTACCATTATGGCCAAGTAACCCTGTCTAGAACTTAGTTTACCTTTTTTTGATTTCAACAGCAATGATAATAGGTAAACCATAGCTGCAAGGATACCCAATACGGGTTTTAAGAAAGCAATATTTTCCATGGACAGAACCTTTTTTATGCTACAAAACATTTGTACAATTCATAAAGACTCCAAATAATCATAATAATAGCTCCTAGTTTTGCAAAAAAAGCATGAATATCAAAATAAGTGTTTTCAGTTTCCTTACTTACATACCTACTTTCCTCTCTCTCGGAATGAGTTTTAGAATGTTTGGCCGACTTGCTAAAAAAAATTAAATAAATAAGACATCCAAGGATTACCAAAATGTACTTTAAATAATTTAATTCTATCATTAGTTTCCCATATATGAGTTCAAACTCTTCTCTATTAATTTTATTTTTAAGCTTTTATTCTGTAAAAGAATCTGGGTAGACAAAGTACTTCCAGGAATACGTTTAATCAAGGTATTGGTTGCGGCATCCAGGACAAACGCACCAGTACTTATTCTCCCTTGAGTCCAGTTTGCAGTTGCCGCAGATTCCATTAATGACCCTCCAAACGAAACCCCATTTCCCCATATCGCCATTGGTGTTCCTACACCTGTTAAAGTCAAGCCATAACCCGTATACTGCATTCCGTCACCGATATGCTGTAGTAATCGTCCATTTTCAGCTCCGTTTACCCTTAAGGTAGTTTCCCAATCTAAATCTAGGGCCGTCCATTTAGAGGTAACACCCTCCGTTGGTAAGCGTTGAAGCAGAAACTTAAAGTAGCTCTTCCATCAGGTATTTGTTCAACTTTATCAACTTTACAAGCTGTGAGATATTTTGAACCTTTATTTTTTGACCTAAAAAGTCATTTAAATGTCTTTTATTCCAACCCATCAGATTTTTGGTCTCCACATAAAATTCTAAGAAGCCTGACTCCAAGGAAACAACAGTTACTTTCTTTTTTTTGAGTGACTATAAAATGAAACCCAAAACTCCACTCCATTAATGTGAAAGGAATCACCTTGATATCCTACTTTGCGTAAAAAATAGAATTGATCGTGTACATTGAGAAAAAATCTTTCACCTTGGGTAAGTGCTTTTTCCATGTTAAATCTTTTTTATGCAAAACACTTGTACAACTCATAAGCACTCCACAAAATCATTAAAACAACACCAAATATTGCAAACCAAGCTTTTACATCATCATAAAAATCATCCGTTTTCTTACTTAGGTATGGACTTTCCCCTGTTTTCTTATTTGTCTTGATATGCTTAACAGATTTCCTAAAAAAGATTAGATAGATGATGCTGGCCACGATTACCAATATGTACTTCAAGTAGTCCAGTTCAACCATTAACCTTCGTTGGCTTTTTTAATACAGAATCTAGCTTTAGTTTGCATTTCTTAGCTATTAGCTCCATTTGACTTTCGAATGTCTTGTGATTATGATTCAAATCGATTAAACTTTCAAAAACTTCATATCTTTTTTTTCGAAGCCCAAACCACGAATAAATCATTAAATCTACACCAACTATTATATCACTTTCCATACGAATCTCTATTACAAAACTTTTTACGGCATTGCTCATACTAATAGTGGTTTCGAATGCGCAAGGCGTTATCGAATAGGTGTTGCACCATAGGGTATCCTTAATTCCAGCATCAAAAAGTGCATTAAAAGCTATTTGAATCAATTGACCGTATCTCATGTGTTGGTTTTTAGTTATTCCAAGGCAAAGTCACAAATCTGTTGTTATAATAAATTACTCTTACCCTATTTGAAGAGAAACCATAATATCTTGCTTGAATCGTTGGATAAGAACGGTGTTGTAATGTATTAAGTTCCATAGTGAAGTTAGGACTATAATTTGAAATGCCTCCATCACCTATATTTATGACATTATACCCCTGGTCCAATTTCTTGCTAAACCAATCGTAGTTAAAGTCCAATCCTGTTCTGTCAGGAATTCGATTATCCCCGAACGAATTACGCCATGACTCGCTTATCGTTTCCCCATCTAAATCATGAGCTGCTGGATTTACCCTGCCATTCTGATTTCGGCCAATTACTATGGTTTTACTGTTTTCAAACTTCCCCGTAATTGGGTCTATGTTGTTATCCCTTGCATATTTATATCCCCCGGCAAACCCAGAAACACCACCAATTACAGCCCCCATACCAAGACCGCCAACACCTGACTTATGTGCTAAGCTTAGGTCTCCAGTCTCGATAAGGCCACCTGCAAACCCTCCGGCATAACCTCCTGCAACGCCGCCAACCGTACCTCCCACTAAGCCTCGTACGGCCGGGCCTGAGATGTTGAATCCGTTGATGGCAACATTACCAACATTCTTTGAGGCCCAACTACCCACCACACCTCCGGCAAAGCCGGATGCCGCACCTATTCCCATGCCCTTCAAAACCTTTCCGTCACCTCCCGGTAGTAAGGAAAAACCTCCTCCACTAATGGCTCCTCCTGCTGCACCTCCAACTCCGGCGGACAACAACCCACTATAGCCCGCCGTCGACATGGATGCTGCTATACTGGAACCTACCCCTCCCGATACTGCACCAATTATAGCGCCCCCCAATACGCCCGTCCAAGTACTTCCGCCCCCCCAATCCCACTTGAAGGGATTATAGTTGCCGTTAGCCATGGAACCCCCGATGTAAGCACCTACTACCGCTCCGACAATAATGGCCGCGGTAAAAATGAACTCCCCACTCCAATCCGTATACATCAACGGATTGTTGAACGCATAGGCATAGCGGTTGTAGTTCTGGGGATCAAAGGGCTCCTGGATATGGTTGTCCGGGCTTAAAAAGCGGCCCATTTGGGCATCGTACATCCGGCCGTTCCCGCCTTCGCTGCGCTACGGACGGGCAGGCATATGGGCTTTTCTTGCTGCAACATGTAAAAGAACTTGTCTAACTCTAATGTTTCCTACGCTTATTACTCTTCATTAAATCCGCGCTATCAGGATGCTTTTGTGTATAGTATTATATATTACTAAACTACTTTATGAAGTCAATGATTAAATTTTCATCATTATCAACAAAATCAATTCCTACCATCTTCAAAGGGTTACCTGTTAGTGATAACAGTTCTAGCCTTATAAAGCCATTGTAACTCAAACCAACTTCTTCAATGTTATTAAATGTTAAGCTTAACAATTTCAAGTTTTTCATTTGACCTAAATGCAATGGAAAAGTCTTTAAATCACAATAATCTAGGTAAATCTCCTCAATATTGTTGTTTGTAGATAATCTAGTAAATGATTTTAATTTTAAGGGGTTACCACTTAAATCAAAACTTTTAACCCTTAACTTATTTATATTACTAGGCATCAACTTGATATTGTTATTTGACAAAGAGATTTTGTTGATAGGTGTTCGATTTAAAAGTATTATATCTTTTGGAATACAGCTGACATCGCAGTTCGTTAGTTCTAAACTATTTAAATTTTTAATTCTACTTATTTTCTTAAAGTTTTCGGTTAGATTAATTTTAGTACTATTTGTTATTATAAGTTCTTCCAATTTTGGATAATTGCTAAAACTTTCAGGAAGCATAAGATTATTTACATCTGTCAAAATAATTCGTTTAACATTGATGAACTCACTCTCAATACCTGTTAGTTCTTTGTACACATTATTTTTCAATGCCAATAAATGATAAGCATCCGGATTTTTCTTAATAACGTTGTAATTTGTTCCGTCAAAAACTCCCTCTTGGCTATATATGAAATGGCAGATTATTAATAATAAATAAAAAAGATTGTGCTTCATAGTTGTATTTTATCGATGAATCCCTTCCAACAATAAATTGTTTTGTCTTGGATCCGGATGTGTGAAATTAGAATGGTTAAATCTATTAAAAAAAGCATTGGAAGACATAGAACTAAATACCCCTCTTGTTCCGCCGTGTATATAAATTGTTTGAATTCTTGTATTGAGAACTACACCCATCGCACTACCTGTTAAATAATCATAATCCGAAGGATTAGTTGGGGTACCTCCAAAAGTAACTCCAGGATATTTGACATTATGAGTATGGGATATATATAAAACATCAGAGAAATTTATACCTCTATCATAGGCTGCTCTCATTTGAGTTCTGTCTGTCATAGATAATGCATTTGAAGATGCTGAACCACTTCCCGGAGCAAAAACAGCTCCTCGTTTACCTGTTAAGTAGGCCCAATTATTCTGTGTACCCCTTATTGTACTGGCATATTCCCTAGTTGTATCTGAAGCTCCTAAATCATATAACCCCTTTAATTTTGTTCTCATACCAAAACTGGGTAGTAAGTAAGCTGTTGAAGACAAATCACTTTGACTAGTATAAGTACCTAAAAAATTATTGAACCCAATTTTTATTTGATCGGCTGCATCCGTAACCAAATAATAGTTATCATCATATTTGCCATCCCATCCTACTACTTCTCCCTCTGCATTTACATAATAACCATAATTACCGGCGGGAACGATTGGTGTACTATACTCAAACCGATCGGAAAGTTCAAAACTGTATTTGGGACTCGCTGGTGACGCGCTCGTTGCCATATTGGAGTTGTTCGCGTTGTTCCGTGGCGTGGGGGCCGCCTCTCCATACGAGGCGCCGTATACATATTCCTCGCCACCGGTCCAGCCAAAGGATATCGCAACATTCGCAAAGAAACCTCCGAAGAAATTGCCTATCCCCCTAAATCCTTCAGCAATAAAACCCCAGAAACTTTCCCCACTGGGGTCCACGTACATCAAGGGGTTGTTCAGGGCATAGCTGTACCGGTTAAAATTCTGGGGGTTAAAGGGTTCCTGGATATGGTTGTCCGGGCTTAAAAAGCGGCCCAGTTGGGCATCGTACATCCGGCCGTTCATGTGTAGGAGCGCGATATCAAAGAAATGTTCGTGCCCCGTATAGCCCCGTCCCAAAAGTGCATCATGCCCAAAAACGGTGCCTCCGCTGCTGTCCCGGAACTTGTCCACGGTGCCCCAGGCCCCGAACTGCCGTTGCTCCTTTAGATCGCCATCGGCATCGGTAATGGCCAGGATGCTGCCCAAATAGTCCCGGTGCAGGTAATGGTATTCGTCCACGGCGCCGGTGCCCGTCTTTTTGATATGGGCAATGGGGGCCGTATAGGCATCCCCGCCCACATAGGTAATGATCTTGGTGGTCTGGGCCTCGGTGTCCTCCACGATCTCGGCCGGGATGATGGCGGAATAGTGCTTGCGGTACCTTCTATCGGTCCTGGCCTCATCCTCCCCGCCGTAATAGGCCGTTGAGCGGTTCATCATGGGGCCATACTCAAAACTGGCCCGGCCATGGTCCGTCTGATGGATCTCCACCGGTTTTTTAAAGGCATTGTAACTGATTTGTTGGGTGGGGTGTTCCTGAAAATAGGTCCCGCCCGCCGTGTTGGGATCGATCTGCGTGAGTCTATATTTCTTATGGGTATCTGTATAGGCATAGCTCCCCAAAGCGGAATTGTTGGTGATGCGCCCCCGCGCATCATAGGCCATGGTCCGGGAAGTATGGCCGCTGATGGTGGTAAGGCGGTCCAGGTTGTCGTACCCAAAATTCTCCTGCCAGTTAAAGCCAAAATTCTTCCTTCGGGTAAGTGTGCCCCTTTGTTCGTTAAAGTCGTATTCCATATGTAGCGCCACGGAGGGGTCGGTGCCGCTTTCCTTGTCCTCTATTTTGGTGAGATAACCATAGGCATCGTAGGTCTTGGTGCTGTGCATCCCGTTGCCCAGCGTTACCGAAAGGGCCAAGCCCCGAGCATTGAGCTGGTTCAACTGCCAAAGCTTGTCCGTAGTGCCATCGTTCCATATCTCCTTTAAAATACCGGAGGCGTCGTAGCCGTTCCGGGTGGTCACCGTCTTGGAGGCACCACCTGTCAGGGTCGCAATCTGCGTCTCTTTGTGCACCCGTCCATAGCTGTCATAGGTGGTCCGGTACTCAAAACTGGCCAGGCCCGTATTTTCTGTAATCGTAGCAGGGCGTTTGTAGCTGTCGTAGGTATATTGATAGGTATAAGTCCTGTTGCTGTTGGTGAGGTCCCGCCCATTGATCGTTTTCAGCAGTTTGGTGGTATTGTCGTACACATAGGCCAGGCTATGGTCCGTAAGGTCGCCCGTCATGGTTTTTGAAGTGGGCTTGCCAAAGGCATCGTATACATAGGTGGTGGTGCCCTTGGGCGTGGTCTCGGTCAGCAGTTCCCCAAAGCTGTTATAGCTGTAGGTATACCTGCCCGCCGAGGGGTCGTTAAGGCGTGTCCTGCGCCCCCAGCCATCAATGTCCACGCCCACTACATGCCCGTCATGGTCAGCGGTCTTCATCGTTCCATTGGCAAAGTAGGTATAGTTCACCGTGCCGCCCGGGTTCTGTACCTTTACCGTATTGCCCAGGGCATCCATTGTAGTGGTGGTGCTCTTTATCCCATCGTTCACCGTTACGGACAGTCCGGAATAACTTGTATTGATCGTTCTTCCGGTATACAGTTGTTGGGTGATCAGGCGGCCTTCCGCATCAAAGGCGAAGGTGGTCCACTGACTGGGCAACCCGCTATGGGGCTCGCTTACCCGTTTTTTCCGGCCGCTGACATCGTATTCATAATCCTTATAGATCCAGGTGTTGCCCAAACTCAGCACCCCTGTTTTTGTAACCCATCCAAAAGCGTTGTAATGGGTCAGTTCCTTGGCCCCATCGGCATGATCGACCCTATGTTGCAGCCCCCCACTGTCCAGAATGGTATAGGTATGGCGTGTTTCCTTGGACAGATAGTCGGTCACCTTGGAGATCCGGTCCCATTTATCATATGCAAAGCTGGTGGAACGGTCATAGGGGTCGGTGGTACTCAGCAGGTTTCCCGTGGCCGCCCCATAGGTGAACACGGTCTGTAGGCCTTCGATATCGGTGGACCTGGTCAGAAAACGGGAACCATAGGTGCCGCTGTATTCAAATTGCTGTTTGCGGGCGGTCATGCCATCGCCCCTCAGGGTCTTCGACAGTATATTGCCGTACGCATCGTACTGGAAATCCTCGGTCAGCCAAGAGGTGCCGTTCCCTTTTTTCCTGATCTTCGTGACCAGGTCGTTGTTGTAGGTATACCGTTCCTCCGTGGTAAAGCTACCGCCGTTCAGGTATACGGTCTCGATCGTTCTGGTGGGCCTGCCCACATGGTACGAACTGTTGGCGGCCCCGGTGTTGTTGCTGTACTCTTGGGTCGTTACACGGCTCCCCCCGGGGAAGGTGGTCCGGACGGTCAAGGGGTTGTTGTGCGCATCGTAGGTGTAGGTTTCACTGGTACGGACCCCCGTGAGGCCATTATGGTCTTCCATACGTTTCAACCGTATGTCATGGACCCCGGCATAGCCGGCCCTTCCGGGCTGCTTCCCGGGCGGTACGATCTTTGCCCAATAGGTGCCGTTGCTGCCATGGGCACTAAAGCCGGGGCCCAGGGTGACGGACCCTTCCGCCTCATCGATCTGTTGGCCCGGGATAGCGGAACTGCGATCGATATTGGTCCGGTACACGGGCGCGGCCGGGGACCCCGGGTTGGCGATCAGCTGCTTGTCGTAGAAGTAATTGGTCTTGCTGAGGTATTCGCTGGGGTTGGCGATCGCCGTGGTCGCTGTGAACCGTTCGGTGACCGCGCCCCGTAGGGCGGGATCGTGCTTGGAGACGTTCCACAACAGTCCTACCCCGGTGCCGTACCAGTTGGAGCGCCTCAAGACCTCGAAACCGATGAACCCCAGTCCATGGGCATGGGATACCGCGCCCTTGTACTGGAACCGTTGGTGACGGGTGGTCCCGCCACCTTTTTGGACCAGTTCGCGGACCACCTTAAAGGAGGGGGCCACGTTCACGTTCACAAAAGGGTAGACCTGGCCATGGCCCTGGGTGTAGGCGGTAAAATAGTGGGGGTCGCCCGGATCGGAATGGTGCGGGTCCACCTGATCGTACCTGATCTCGGTCACCACTCCGTTGTTGGAAACCTGTTTTAGGGCCACATCCTCCCTGTGGTCCTTGGAAAATGCAAAGGACGTGACGTACCGATCACTGATCGAGGCAAAATCCAGATTATTGTTGGGTCGGTTTGCGGATAAGAATACGGGTATCGGAAAATGTTTTAGATTTCCCGTTTTACTTATGGAGCCCTCTATACTGAATCCGCTGCCATTGGGATACAAAAAACTGTTTGGATAATATACTTTTATGGTTTCGGTTCCATTGCTGCCATTATCATAGGTAGTTGTTTCATAGTCAATGATGTCTGTCCTCCCATCTCCGTTGATATCCACTGGAACCAAAGAGTAGCCTTTTAAAGTTCCTTCACTATCAAAATCGGTGATTTTGTATTCAAAAGGAGGGTCGAATATAAAATTATTAAACCCGTTGCCTAAGGATTCGAACAATACAAAATTTTTGTTTTGGGCGCTGATGGGAGTCATAAAATCTGACTTTCCGTCCCCATTAAAATCTCCGGTGAGAATGGGTTTGCCATTACTTTTTATATAAATATTCTCTTTGGTCCAAAGCAATTCCAAATGGGAATTGCTGCCGTTCAGAGAATACACATGTACTTTACCAGGCTTAAACTGTAAAATGTCGGTTTTTCCATCTCCATTGACATCAAGAGCGAAAAGTTTATCCGTTCTCTGCAAGGTGTTGCCCAAATGACCAATGGGAGAAGAAAAATTACTGGTAATTCGCCTATCCAGATTAATAAAATGTGCCTTTGTAATATTGCTCCTCGTGGTATGGCACCCCACACAACAATAGTAAACACCGTTTCTAAACACCTTGTTAGGGCAGGAAGGGTCGGAAGCTGCGGGATACTCAATACACTTGGTATCTGTGTAGATCTTTTCCAGGGCGATGACATCCGATAGCCCGTCCCCATTAAAATCCCCTGAAATGTATTTTAGAGGTACTCTTTCAATATTGGGATTGTTCTGAAGGTGGTAGTTTTGGGGCGTATAAGTAGGGGCGTTCCAGACCTTTTCGTATTTGTGGGCAATGGGCCGGGCAGCCCCGCCGGAAGAATATACCTTGAACTTTACCCGATCGGCACCGCTGTTCTGTACCACGGCCAGGCCCTGGTTGGGCAACAACCTGTTCTGATGGTTCAACCAGTTTACGGGAAATATCTCTTGGAACAATCCGGTATTGACCTCTATTGAGAAATTTGTATTGCCGGTATTCTGGATATCGTTGAAGAGCCAGAACTTTTTCTTGGCATCCCTTCCACTGGTTGGGTAGACAATAAAATCCATCTTGCCGTTACCCGTAATATCCAGGGATACTACTTTGGAATTCCGTTGATCGATATTTTGTACCGTCAGGGAGGTACGGCCCACTTCATCGACGGAAGTTGGAGAATTGCCATAAGTAAAGTTAATGGGACTTCGGGACAAACTGTTATCCCCCGATTTTTCCTGTATGCTCTTTAGCCTGTCATAGTGTAAGGAAGTGGTATTATTATATTCTAGAATGTAATTTCTGTAGGGTATTCCATTTCCCTTTGTTTTTATTTCTTTGAGCAGGGTTGCCCTAAAAAAAGTTGTTCCGTTAATATAGGATTTTTCCCTTTTTTTTCTAAGGCCATAAACGAACTCCATTTCGTTGATCGGCGTTGCGGTGCCCCTGCCCCCGTAGGTGATCTTGTGGATACTTAAGGTATTGTTGGCCGTTGTATAACTGTAGTTCACACGGATCCCCTGTGGGTTCTCCCAAAAGGTGATGGCATAGTCCGTATGGCTCCGGGAAGCATCGGTATGGCCATAAAGGGCCATCGACCCGTCCGGGTAGAGTACCTTGAAGTACTTTGGGCCGTCCACGCCCGTGGTCGGGTGGGTGCCATGGGATATGATCTTGATGTTGGAATGCCTTTCCGTTTGGTAGACCGCCCCGTTCGCACCATAGGTCCCCGTTTTCAGGATCAGTCGCTGCCCGTCCAGCGAAAAGCGGTCCAAAAGATCAAAGTCCACGGGATCGATGACATTGTCATGGAACAGGGTGGAGGGGATCCTCGTGATCACCGAGATCCCCGAAACGTTCCAGCCCCATCCGGCCAGGCCGTTCCCGGATTGGCTGTCGAAGGTCAGGGCGATCTCGGGCCGCACCCCGTTCAATCCCGGGGGGACGGCTATGGGGACACGGTAGAGGGCCGCGCCCGTGGGGGATACCGAAAGCTGCCCCATGGTCCTCCCGGCGAACGTACCGCCCCCTTTGGAAGCAAGGGCCGCGGATCTGCCGCTGGGGGCCGGAGCCTCCCGGGGCACGCCTTCCAGTGCCACGGTGGTCTCGGTGACCTTGGAGGCCTTGACCGTTCTATAGGTAAAGGTATCCTGGGAATGCCCGAAGTGGACGATACAGAGACAACTAAAAAGGAACAACGATCTTTTCATGGTCCGGTCATTTTTTGATTATATGAAGGGCCTGTCTTGATCGGTCCGAGTACAGTACGGACACGACGTATCTTCCAGAGGAATGGCCGCTGAGGTCGAGGGCCATGCTCCCTTGCTTGGCGTTGATGTTCTTTTGGTACAGTTGCCGGCCAATTCCGGAGAACAGGGTCACCCGCGCCACCCTCTTGTGGCTGTCCCGCCATGTCAGGGTCAGGATATCCGTGACCGGGTTCGGATAGGCCACGATCTTCGAATCACGAGGCTCCCTTAGATCCTCTTCCGATGGCGCTTTTTGGTCTTCTATGATGGCGGCGGCCATGGCCGGGTCCGCCACCTTGGCCGGACTGCCACAGTTGGTACAGACCCGGTCGCGCAGGGTCTGGTTGCCCGCACTGTCGTAGCTGAGGGAAATTTTGTACTGCGATTGGGCATGCCCCGATAAAAGGGCAAGGAGGCAAAGACTTATGGACAGGATGGATGTTCTCACGGCCGTGTTATTTTTGGTCCTCCAACAGGTTTTGCACCAAGGCCTCGAGCCGGTCCAACCGTTGTTCCAGCCGTCGGTGTTCCCGCTCGGACCGCAGCAGCGCCTTGATCTGCCTTTCCTGTGCTATGGTGTAGAGTGTCAGTTCCTCGATCTTTTCCAGGAGCCTCATGTCCATTGCGCCCAGTTCCACTCCCTGCTCCTCCATTTCCCTGGCAGGGGGGATGTTGGGCAGGTGGCCGTGCTCGTCGATATGGTCCTGGACCTCCTCCAGGCTCCGTAGGCCATAGCCTTCCTTGAAGACATAGTCCGGCGCGGGGACGGAAAGGTCCACCTTCACCTCTTCCGAATGGATCTTGCCCTTGACGGTGAGTTTGGAATCCGGGGTCAACGTTCCTATTCCTACCTTTCCATTGCTCCTGATGATCATTTGGTAAGATGCGATTGTACTGGTCTTAGTGGCCGCAACACCAAATCGCCAGCCGTAGCCATCTTTATAGAACAAGAGGTTGCCCCTATAGGCGTTGGCCGCATTTCTACGCTGGAATTCGACGGTGGCGGTGCCATCGTTGGCCCGATGGTTTATGAACAGGGTAGTGATGTGCTCATTGCCAGGGTCGACCCCAAGTGTTTTCAATGACAGATAGGCCCCTTGATAGTTACCTGTGCCCGTTCCTTCCAAGGTGAGGCCGGTATTGCTTCCGGAAATCTTTTGACTTCCCTTATTGTGAAGAACCTTGGACCACGTTCCCGCTCCCTGGGAATTGGTGCCCCTAAAATACATGGAGGGAGAGATGGAGGCATTTTTTATGGCGATCTGCCCCCCATACCGGTAATTGCCGTGGTTGGCCCCGTGATTCATATTAAGGCCCCAGAACCAACCGTTGGACTCCGGGGCGTTCGTGGCCGCCAAACCTTCGTAAAAACCACTCCGCCAGATCGAGTTCCAATCCGTGATGCGAACGGGGTCATTAAGCATCAATCGGTTGCCCAGAATATTCCCCGAAACATGCAGGGCCTCCTGTGGATCGACGGTCCCAATACCCACATTCCCCGAATCGGGAAAGGTATTCGTTTGGGCCATGGCGAACAGCGGCAGCCCGCATAACAACAAAAGTCTGTTTTTCATAATATATCGGTTTTTAAAATAGCTGTGTTTCCTTTGGGAGGCTGCTTTGGTCATGGAAGGGTATGGGCCATGGTCCTTTTAGGCCTATAAAAACCTGTGATCAAATGATCGTAAAGGAAACCCGATGCAATAAGTGGGCAAATACCTTTACAGGCGGGTCGGTGCCATGGTCACCACCACTCCAACCCCTGAACCCTTTCCAAGAGACCAAAAAAATGGCCCGATCCAAAAAGATTGGACCCAAGGTATCCCCTTGGGACCAGAACTTCAAAGACCATGTAACAGATGGGCGATATAGGTCATAAGCGGGAAAAAAGGCCCCCCGGATCGGGTTTTTGGTGCAGATAATTTTGAGAAAAAGGGTTCGGGCACCGGTTTTTTAAAAAGAATGGGGGAAGAAAGGGGGATTCCGGACGTTCCGCCCGATTCCTTAGCTGCGGGACCTCTTTTTCAATAGATTTTAATGGAATATATCCAAATATATGGATATATTCCATATATTAGCTGTCCCTCATTTGGACTGAAGATGAACAAGACGATACTTCATATTGATCTGGATACTTTTTATGTGTCCGTGGAACGGTTGCTGAACCGTGAGCTGCAGAACCGCCCCTTATTGGTGGGGGGTACCGGCGACCGAGGCGTGGTGGCGGCCTGTAGCTATGAGACCCGGGGGTTCGGGGTGCATTCCGGGATGCCCATGCGCATGGCCCGGGAACTCTGCCCCGAGGCAACGGTCATCAGGGGCAATGCGGGCACCTATAGCAAACATTCCGATGTGGTCACCGAGATCATCAAAGAACACGTGCCCTTGTTCGAAAAATCGAGCATCGATGAGTTCTACGCCGACCTCACGGGAATGGACCGTTTTTTTGGCTCCTACAGATATGCCTCCGAGCTGCGGCAAAAGATCATCAAGGAAACGGGCCTGCCCATTTCTTTCGGGCTATCGATCAACAAGGTGGTCTCCAAAGTGGCCACCAACGAGGCCAAGCCCAACAACCAGTTAAAGATCGACCACGGATGGGAAAAGCCCTTTTTGGCCCCCCTCTCCATTAAAAAAATCCCCATGGTGGGCGACAAGACCTACCAGACCCTGCGCAACCTGGGCCTGCGACAGGTGGGTACCATCCAGGAGATGCCCGTGGACGTGATGCAGCGCGTGCTGGGGGCCAATGGCACGGTCATCTGGAAACGCGCCAATGGAGTGGACCATACCCCCGTCGTCCCCTTTTGCGAGCGCAAGTCCATTTCTACGGAGCGCACCTTTGATAGGGACACCATAGACACGGTAAAGTTAAAGGGCATCCTGATCGCCATGACCGAGAACCTGGCATACCAATTACGGCGGGGCGAAAAACTCACGGCCTGTATCGCCGTAAAGATCCGCTATTCCGATTTCAATACCTATTCCAAACAGCTGCGCATTCCCTATACCAGCGCCGACCACATTTTGATACCCAAGATCTTGGGCCTGTTCAATACCCTGTACAATAAGCGTTTGTTGGTACGCTTGGTGGGGATCCGGTTCAGCCATTTGGTCAGCGGCAATTATCAGATCAACCTGTTCGACGATACGGAAGAGGTATTGAACCTATACAACGCCATGGACACCATTCGAAAACGCTATGGCGATAAGAGCGTAATCCGCGCCTCGGCCATGGGGGCGAAGACCATAGGACGAATGCACAACCCGTTCAACGGAATGCCGCCGGTGGTGCTGGCGCATAGGAAGCAGTAAAACAGTGTTCAGTTAGCAATAAACAATAAATAATGAACAATAAGCAGTGTTCATCAGGCAATGATAAATTCCAAAAACCATGGGAAGACAGCACATTTACAATTTGGAAGATAGAACCTATTTGTTCGCGAGGGAATGCCGCCTTTATGTGGAGGTATTGCCCAAGACCTTGGGCAATGCCGAGGATGGGAAACAGCTGGTAAGGGCTTCGGGCGCAGTAGCGGCATGCTACGTGGGCACTGACGAAAGGCCCGGGGGCAAAGGGTCCGTAATGCGGGCCAAAATGGCAAGAAAGGAGGTTCGGGAGGCACAATATTGGCTCAGGCTGTTAAGGGACCTGAACGATAGGCTGGGACCAAAGGCGGAGGAGCTCATTGAAGAGGCCGCTGCGTTGGGAAACATCCTGTCTTCCATTATCGATAAGAAACGCCCTTGAAATCGGATTCTGCCAATCTCCGTGTGCAGGTCGGTCCCGGTCTGGGTTTTTGGGCCCTGGAATGTATAATTTGATATATGCGATGTATTTGAATTGCCACACCTATTACAGTCTCCGCTACGGTACCTTTTCCGAGCTGGAACTCTTGCAATTGGCCCGGGAGAACCAGGTGGCCCAATTGGCCCTGACCGATATCAACAATACATCGGCGGCCCTTAATTTTGTACGGAAGGCCCCGGAATATGGCATCAGGCCCATACTCGGCATCGATTTTAGGAACGGGGCGGAGCCCTGTTTTGTGGGAATTGCAAAAAATAACGAGGGCTATTGGGAACTGAACGCGTTTTTGTCCGGGCACCTCCACGGGGAAGGGGAGTTTCCGAAAATGGCCCCGAAATTTAAGAATGCCTATATCATTTATCCCTTTGAAAAAGTATTGCTGAACGATCAGATGACCTTTTCGGAACAGGAGTACATCGGGGTCTCCATAGCCGACCTTCGACGGTTGCGGTTTTCCAGGCTATTGGAGCTCAGGGACAAATTGGTGGTGCTGCAGCCCGTTACCTTCCGGAACAGGCGCGACTTCAATGCGCACCGTTTGCTCCGGGCCATCGACAACAATGTGCTGCTGAGCAAGCTCTCCAAGACCGAAGAGGCCAGCGAGGACGAAAAAATGTTCCCCGTACAGAACCTGGCGGCTGCCTTTTCCGAGTATAGCTTCATCCTGGAAAATACGGAACGGTTGATGAACAGCTGTGGCATCCATTTCGATTTTTCCAAGGGACGAAAACCACAGAATTTGGAAACCTACCTGGGCTCAAGGACGGAAGATGAGGCGCTGTTGGAAAAATTGTGCCAGGAGGGCCTGCCCTATCGATATCCGGAGGGGGGCGATGCGGTCGTGAAAAGAATGGAAAAGGAAATGGAACTGATCAAGAAAATGGGTTTTGTCTCCTATTTTTTGATCAATTGGGACATTGTTTCCCACGCCCGCAAAAAAGGATTTTTCTATGTGGGCCGTGGGAGCGGGGCCAACAGTATTGTGGCCTATCTATTGCGGATCACCGATGTGGACCCTATGGAACTGGACCTTTATTTTGAGCGATTCATTAACCTGTACCGGGCCAACCCGCCCGATTTCGATATCGATTTTTCCTGGAAGGACCGGGAGGAAATGACCCAATATATTTTCGATCGGTTCGAAAATGTGGCCCTGTTGGGCACCTATGTGACCTTTAAATGGAAAGGCATGGTCCGGGAACTGGGAAAAGTGTTCGGCCTGCCCAAGGAAGAGATCGATGCACTTAGCAATGGCCACTACCAAGCCTCCCGCCTAGATGGGGTTTCCGCCCTTGTCGTCAAGTATACCGAACTGCTCCAGGGCATGCCCAATTATCTGAGCGTCCACGCCGGGGGCATCTTGATCAGCGAGCGGCCCCTGCATTATTTCTCGGCCACCCACCTGCCGCCCAAGGGGTTCGCGACCACCCAGTTCGATATGGTCATTGCCGAGGACGTAGGGCTCTATAAGTTCGATATCCTCGGGCAGCGCGGGCTGGCCAAGATCAAGGAGACCCTGCAGATATTGGCGCACGACCGCCCCGGGGAGTTCGCAAAGTTGGACATACACGACATCGGCAGGTTCAAAAAAGATCCCAAGATCAATGATCTGATCAAAACGGCGCAGTGTATGGGCTGCTTTTATGTGGAGTCGCCCGCCATGCGCATGTTGCTCAAAAAGTTGGAGGTCGACAATTATTTGGGGCTTGTGGCCGCCAGTTCGATCATCCGTCCCGGGGTGGCCAAGAGCGGCATGATGCGGGAGTATATCTTACGGCACCGGAACAAGGGGAGGGCCGAGGAAAGGGCACATCCCGTAATGCTCGATATCATGCCCGATACCTATGGCGTGATGGTCTATCAAGAAGATGTGATCAAGGTCGCGCACCATTTTGCCGATCTTACCCTGGGCGAGGCCGATGTCCTGCGCAGGGGCATGAGCGGCAAGTTCCGTTCCCGGGAAGAGTTCCAAAAGGTACGGGAAAAGTTCATCGATAATTGTCGGAAGAAAGGCTATGCGGAAAAGCTCATTTTTGAGGTCTGGGACCAGATTGCCAGTTTCGCGGGCTATGCCTTCGCCAAGGGACATTCCGCCTCCTATGCCGTGGAGAGTTATCAAACCCTCTTTTTGCGGGCGTACTACCCCTTGGAGTATATGGTGGCCGTACTCAACAACGGCGGCGGGTTTTACCGCTCCGAATTCTACATACACGAGGCCCGGATGCTGGGGGCGACCGTACACGCCCCTTGCATCAACAGCAGTTTTTCGTTGAACCGTGTCCAGGGAAAACAGTTGTACCTGGGATTTGGGTACCTGAGGGACCTGGAGTCCCGGGTAGTGGAACGTATCCTAAAAGAGCGGTCGGCACACGGTAGCTTTGCTTCTTTGGAGGATTTTCTCGATCGGGTGTTGCTATCCATAGAACAAGCGAGCATCCTGATCCGTATCGATGCCTTCCGCTTCACCCGGACCAACAAACACGAACTCTTGTGGAAGGCCCATCTGTTTTTGGGGAAGAGCGTAAAATACGACCATCCCAAACTGTTTGCGCCCAAGCACCAGGATTTCGCCATTCCGGAACTGCACACTACCGATATGGAGATGGCCTTTACACAATTGGAGCTCTTGGGTTTTTGTTTGTGCAGTCCGTTCGAACTATTGGCCGAACCTCCGAAGAACGCCCATGGCAGCAAGGATCTGGAGCGTTTCCTGGACCGCCACATTGATATTTATGGCTACCTGGTCACCGTAAAGAACACCAGTACCCACAATGGAAAGCGCATGCACTTTGCCACCTTGGTCGACCAGCAGGGCGAAGTGTTCGATACCGTGCTCTTCCCGCCCGTGGCGGCCCGGTATTTTTTTAGGGGGAAGGGCATTTACCGTTTCTATGGCAAGGTGGTCAGCGAATTCGGTTTTCTGAGTATCGAAGTGGTCAAAATGCAAAAACAGGATTATATCCCCGACCCCAGGTACGCGGATATGAAGACCAGCTCAAAGGTGTTCGGGAAGAAAAAATCGATCTCCGAGACCAACGGATAAGGAAGGCCCATCGAATTTTATGTCCCGGGATTCCCAAAACCAAAAAGAGCCCCGTCTTTCGATCGGAGCTCTTTTACGAGAACACTATATGAAAATGAAAAAATTTACTTCCTGATTGATTACATGGTAAACTTACGGCGGAACCCCAAGTTTGGGAAATAAATGATGTGTATCCCCCAAATTCTGTTGTGAGATGGCCGTTTTTTGTTTTTTTTCGGTAAAAACGGCCTGGTTTTTATACTTGGGAACGGATTTTAACGTTATTTAAGAAGAAGCGCTTATCCCTGCAAAATGAACCGAATAACCACCGTCCTCCTGGGAGTCCTGTTTTTGGCGTCCTGTTCCAAGGATGCCGATAATGTTATCAATGTGGAATTGGAGGGGAAATGGACACTTACCAATGCATCCTGCTTTTGCGCTTTTGGTCCCAACACCGATTTTAGTGTACACAAGATCACTTTTGAGGGAAGTACCTTGATCGTGAACAATTCGGGGGAACCACAGTTCCTGTCGAATGCGGCGGGATCCTATACGGTGGAGGGCAATTTGATCACCCTGTCCAATGGCACCCAGTTCAGGTACGTGATCAACGGGGATACGATGACCATGACCTTTGTGGACAACCCGGGTATCGCCGATGACGAACTGGTACTGGCCTACTCCAAGGGGTAACAGAGACGGGTCTATAAAAACCCTTTTTCCTAAAAGATCGGCGAAATTACTGAAAAGCGGGTATCCCGGTTATATCGGCCCCGGTAATCAATAAATGTATGTCGTGCGTGCCCTCATAGGTGATCACACTTTCGAGGTTCATCATATGGCGCATGATGCTGTACTCGCCCGTAATGCCCATACCTCCGAGCATCTGTCGGGCCTCCCGGGCAATCTTGATGGCCATGTCCACATTGTTGCGCTTGGCCATGGATATTTGTGCGGTGCTCGCCTTGCCCTCGTTTTTAAGTTGTCCCAAACGGAAGGCCAGCAATTGTGCCTTGGTGATCTCGGTGATCATTTCCGCCAATTTTTTCTGCTGCAGTTGGAAGGCCGCGATGGGCTTTCCAAACTGTACGCGTTCCTTGGCGTACCGAAGTGCGGTGTCGTAGCAGTCCATCGCCGCACCGATCGCCCCCCACGAAATCCCGTAGCGGGCAGAATCCAAACAGCCCAGGGGTGCGCCCAATCCGGTTTTGTTGGGCAATAGGTTTTCCTTTGGGACTTTTACATTGTCAAATATCAACTCTCCGGTAGCGGAGGCCCGCAGCGACCATTTGTTGTGCGTTTCCGGAGTGGAAAAACCCTCCATGCCGCGTTCCACAATAAGCCCATGGATACGGCCCGCTTCGTTCTTGGCCCAGACCACCGCGATATCGGCGAAAGGGGAATTGGAGATCCAAAGCTTCGCCCCGTTCAGGAGGTAGTGATCGCCCATATCCTTGTATTTGGTTTCCATGCCCCCCGGATTCGAACCGTGGTTGGGCTCCGTCAGTCCAAAGCAGCCCATCAATTCCCCGGAGGCCAATTTGGGCAGGTACTTTTTCCGCTGCTCTTCGGTACCGTAGGTAAAAATGGGATACATGACCAGGGAAGATTGCACCGATGCGGTGGAACGTACCCCGCTGTCGCCCCGTTCTATTTCCTGCATTATGAGCCCATAACTGATCTGGTCCAATCCCGCTCCGCCATATTCTTCCGGAATGTAGGGACCAAAGGCCCCGATCTCGGCCAAACCCTTTAAAATTTGGGTGGGAAATTCCGCCTTTTGGGCATAGCCCTCGATAATGGGGGAAACATCGCGTTTTACCCATTGACGGGCAGCATCGCGTACCAATCGGTGTTCTTCGGACAATAGCTCGTCGAGAAGGTAATAATCCGGGGCTTCAAATAGATCGGGTCTCATTTTTGATAAATTTTGTCAAAGGTAATTAAAGAAATATAACAATACGGACACACAATGTTACATTTTTAAATAAAATGCCTGGGTATGGCCGATGTATTCCGGGGTATATCGATGCCTTTGGGTCTCTATGGTCAATTCGTCGGTGTCCACGCTCCTTTTTTGAAAGCCAAACTCCAGCAAACTTCGCTTGATCTCGGTATTGGGGTTTCCTTTGACCCGCAGGATTCTGTACGGGAAAAGTCCCGCCTCCTCCGCCAATGCCAAAAATGCCCGCTCCTCTCTATATGGAACGACCGTGGTAAAGAGCCCGTTCGGGGCAAGGAGTTTTGAGACCCCCTCCAAAAGTTCATCAAAGGGAAGGGACTGGTTATGCCGGGCGGTATCCCGCGCTTTGTCCCCACTGGGGGCCGCTTCCGAATAGAAGGGTGGATTGGAAACGATCAGATCGAAGGGTTCGTCAAATTCCGCAACAAACTCGTCCAGTCCGGCATGGTAGCAAAAGAGCCGGTCGCCCCAGGGCGATGCCTCGAAGTTCGTTACACACTGGGCGTGGGCATTTTCGTCGATCTCTATGGCATCGATGGTTTCCGCGCCACATCTTTGGGCCAGCATCAGGGCGATCAGGCCCGTTCCCGCACCAATGTCCAAAATGGAATTGGGCCGTCCCTCCAAAGAACTCCATGCCCCCAGCAATACGCCATCCGTACCCACTTTCATGGCACATTGGTCTTGTTGTACGGTGAATTGTTTGAAGTGAAAGGGTTTGGACATAAAAGGTACGACGCTTGCTAGTTCACCCGCCCAGGTTCCCGGGTTTCCGCGCCCTCCAGATCCAGTAGGGAATCTCCTAATCGGGAACGCATGGTATTGGCCACTTCCTTTATTTTTTCCACCACTTCCGGATGGGCATCCGCTACGTTTTGCGTTTCGCTGATATCCTTCGAAAGATCGTAAAGCTCGATCGCTTCCATATCGATATGGATGTAATTGCCGGGTATCCCATCCTTGCCCGGTTCCTGCCCGTTCATGGTCCTGTAGTTGTGGGGGAAGTACAATTTCCATTTTCCATAGCGTACCCCGTGCAGTTCGTTCACCCTGTAGTAAAAGAAATAGGCTTCTTGCGGACTTTCGGTCGATTCACCGGTGAGCACCTGCACAACGCTTTTCCCGTCAATGGTATTTTCCGGAAGCGTGGCACCGGTCATCTCGGCGATCGTGGGCAGTATATCGATGGCCATTACGGGGGTCTCCAAGGTTCGGCCCGGTTTCAGTTTTTTGGGATATTTCATTATAAAGGGCTCTCTTTGCCCACCCTCCCATGCGGTCCCCTTGCCTTCCCTGAGCGGCAGGGCGCTACCGGCATGGTTTCCATAGGAGAGCCATGGACCATTGTCCGAAGTAAAGATCACCATGGTGTTTTCTTCGAGCCCGTTCTTCTTGAGCGCCTCCAAAATTTGGCCGACCGACCAATCGATCTCCATAATGACATCCCCATAAAGACCGCGTTCCGATTTTCCCTTAAACTTGTTGGAAACGAACAAGGGCACATGGGGTTGCGGATGGGGAACGTACAGAAAGAAGGGATTGTCCTTGTTCCTGTTGATGAAATCGACACTTCGCTCCGTGATTTGGGTGGTCAGGTTGGATTGGTCGATCAAGGTATCGATGATCGTTTCGTTTTCGAACAAAGGCAGATCCGGAAAATCGAAAACAGTGCCCTGTTGTGGATGGTACGGCCACATATCATTGGAATAGGGGATGCCGAACCATTCATCAAAGCCATGCCTGGTGGGAAGAAACTTGAGGTGGTGCCCCAAGTGCCATTTCCCGAAAATGGCCGTTTTGTACCCCTGGGCCCGGAGCATTTCGGCCAGCGTGGTCTCCGTGGAATTGATGCCATGGGTGTTGCCGGGCCCCAGTGCGTTGTGGATGCCGATCCGGTTGGGATAACAACCCGTAAGAATGCCCGCCCTGGAGGCCGAACAGACCGCTTGGGCCGAATAGTAGTGGGTCAACTTCACGCCCTCCCTGGCCATTTGGTCCAGGTGCGGACTAAGGATGTCAGGGGATCCAAAGACGCCCAGATCCTGATAGCCCTGGTCATCGGTAAAGATGAGGACGACGTTCGGGGGGCTGTCCGTTTCCGGAACGGGCTTTTCGGCCTTCTCCTTACAGCCCGCCCCAAGGATCAAGAGCATGGGGAGAAAATATTTCATTAAAAATGGGATATTACGAATGGGTTCTTTTGGCATGGGAAATCAAAAAAGCTTGTTAGTTGGCATGAATATACTTAATTTTCATCCACTTGGACCACTCTAAACGCCCAACAATGCCAAAAAATAGTTCCGTGCCCAAAAAAAAGAATACCATTTTGGGCGTTCGCCATCTGGTCCCCGCCATTTTTATGGCCGCTCTTTTTGGATGTGTTTCCAAAAACAAGGCCCCCCATCCGGTGGAAGCGGTGATCGCCTCCATGTCGGATTCCTTGCCTGAGATAGAACTCCCTGAAGACGTTGATTCCGAAGATGAGGACTGGAAGGGGGCCGATTTAGATCCCAAGTCCCCGGTACTGCCCCTGTACCCTGATGGGGAGGCCGAAACGTTTCTTTTGCCGGAAGGATATCGAATGGACCCCGTACTCACGGAGCCCCAAATAGAACAGCCGGGCGCCATTGCCTTTGACGGGAATGGGCGTATGTACGTTCTGGAACTGCGTACCTATATGTTGACCGCCGATTCGGACGGTACCCTGGAGCCGGTGAGCAAAATTTCGCGTTGGGAGGACATCGATAAGGACGGGACCTACGAAACGGGGACTGTTTTTGTGGACAGCCTGATTTTCCCGCGGTTTGTACTGCCCTACGGAAAAGACTGTATTCTGGCCATGGAATCGGATGCCGACAATGTCTATAAATACACCGACACCGATGGGGACGGCAAGGCGGATAAAAAAGAGTTCTTCACCAATAAATATGGCCGCTCCGGAAATGTGGAGCACCAACAGGCCTTTATGTATTACGGGATGGACAACTGGCTGTATAGCACGGTGAACGCCTTTCGGGTCCGGGAAACCCCAAACGGCGTCATTCGCGAGAAAACCGGATACAACAGGGCCCAATGGGGCGTTACCCATGATGACGATGGCAAGCTCTGGTTCCAGGGCGGGGCCAGCGGACTGCCTTCACAATTTCAATTTCCCGTCCATTATGGAAACTATGAGGTAGAGGGTGAATTTGCGGAAGGTTTCGATATCCCTTGGGGCGCTCCGGTAAAAGTGGCCGACCTGCAAGAAGGAATGGATCGTGTTCGTGAGCCCGACGGGGGCCCGAACCGTGTGACGGGATCGGCGGGAAACGATATTTTTAGGGGGCACCGATTGCCGGAGGAGCTGTACGGTCAATATTTTTACGGAGAGCCGGTGGCGCGGATCGTCAGGCAGGTCGATCCGGTAGTGACCGAGGGGCTCACGACCCTCCACAATGTCCATCAAAAAGAAAAATCGGAATTTTTGCGTTCGACCGATCCGCTTTTCCGTCCCGTGGACATGGCCACGGCCCCGGACGGAACCCTTTACGTTGTGGATATGTACCACGGCATCATCCAAGAGGGCCAATGGGCCCAAAAGGGAACCTATCTCCGGGCCAAAATTGAGCAGTACCAGTTGGACAAAGTGATCCGACTGGGCCGTATTTGGAGGATCACGCATGGGAGCAAGGAACGCGATAAGACCCGGCCCCGCATGTTCGAGGAAACCCCGGCCCAATTGCTGCGCCATTTGGAACATCCCAATGGCTGGTGGCGCGACAAGGCGCAACAACTTATTGTATTGTCCAGGGACAAGAGCATTGTGCCGCAATTGGAGGCCGTGGCCCGGGAACATCAAAATCGTTTGGCCCGTTTTCACGCCATTTGGAGTTTAGAGGGATTGGGCGCCCTTCGGCCCGAGCTCACCATGGAGCTGTTTAAGGACCCGGACCCCAGGGTACGGATTCAGGCCCTGCGGGCCAGTGAAACACTGTACAAGGTCGGAAACAAAACCTTTGGGGACGACTATGTCGATTTGTTGCACGATTCCGAGACGGAGGTGGTCATCCAGGCGATGCTGACAGCGGACTTTTTGGACATTCCAGATAAGGAAACCCACCTCAAAGCGGCGATGAAGGGCCATACGGCCATGGGGGTCCAGGTCATTGGGGAACAATTACTGAATCCGGTCGTGGAGAAAAACTGGTGGAACAAGTTTGATGCCGAACTCACCGGGCCACAGAAGAAGATCATGGAAAAGGGCGCTGTGGTTTTTAACGAACTCTGCGTGCAGTGCCATGGCAATGACGGTACCGGAACCCCATTGGGCGATGGACAGGTGATGGCACCTCCCTTGTCGGGCTCTGTTCGGGTACAAATGCATCCGGAATATGTGATCAAAACGGTCATGCACGGCATGGAAGGTCCCTTGGACGGGAAAACATATCCAGGAGGCATTATGGTAGGTATGAAAGAGCAATCGGATGAATGGATCGCCGCGATCACTTCCTATATCCGGCAAAACCTGTCCAACACCGCTTCCATGGTCACCGAGCAGGATGTGGCCAAGGTACGGGCACAGACCGCTGACCGTGACGGCCCATACCAATTTACGGAACTTTGGAATTCGGTTCCCCAAATAGTAGTGCCGACAGATGATTGGAAGGTTACCGCAAGCCATACGGTCCCGACCCGAATCGGTGGAACGGCAGCACCTTCCGGCGCTTTCAACTATGAAGGATGGAGTAGTGGGGGAAACCAAAAGAAAGGGATGTGGTTCCAGATCGCACTCCCGGAGGCCACCTCCATTTCCGAACTGCATTTTAATGCACCGCCAAAATGGAGGGGATGGGGGCCCGATGCGCCGCCCCCGCTTCAGACCTATCCCCGTGCCTATGAACTAAAGACCTCGGTAGATGGGAAGCAATGGCATACTGTGGCGGAAGGACAGTGCGATTGGGCCGATGTCACCATTTCTTTTGAACCCGTTCTGGCCAAGTTTGTCCGTATGGTGCAAACGGCAGCGGTACAGGAAGATGGGGAAATTCCGTGGTCGATGCGCCAAATGAAACTGTTCGGGCTAAAAGACAATGCTAAAAATGTCAATTAATTTGGAATCATAATCTGAAACCCAGTGTAAATAGCCTTCATATGAAAAATGAAAAACAACGTATCAGTAGAAGAAAGTTCATCGAAAACACAACTTCCCTGGCAATAGGGACTGCCCTGACCGGGCCTTCCCTTTTTGGTGCCCCGTCCGTACTCGGTTCCCATACCAAGCCCAACTCCATCGTGAACGGGGTGCAGTTGGGTGTCATCACCTATTCCTTCAGGAGCATGCCCGATCAGAGCGCTGAGGCCACCCTGAAGTATGTACTGGAATGCGGTATCAATGCCATAGAACTAATGGGCGATCCGGCCGAGACCTTTGCGGGAAAACCGGAAAACGAACTAGACCGTAGGACGTACTACGGACTGAGGCGCGCCAAACGGGACGGGAAACTCAGTGGCCCCCAGGAAAAACAACTGGCCGAAATGCAGGAACAGATCGAATCGTACAACAAGGAAGTGGCCCAATGGCGCGAAACGGTCTCCATGGACAAATTTGAAGCAGTGCGAAAGCTGTACAATGAAGCCGGGGTGACCATTTACGCTTTTAAGCCCAATGCTTTTGGAAAGAACAACACGGATGCCGAGATCAACTATGGCATGAAGGCGGCAAAAGCGCTGGGTGCCAGCCATATTACCCTGGAACATCCCAGTGATGATGCCCATACTTTGAAATTGGGGGCCATGGCCGCGAAACATGGCATCTTTGTAGGCTACCACGGGCATGAGCAACAGACCCCGACCTTTTGGGACACGGCCCTGGAGCAATCGAGCCACAATGCCCTGAATCTCGATTTGGGACATTATGTGGCCGCCGGCAATACCGCACCCTTGGATATTATCAAAGATAAGCATGCCCGTATCAAGAGCATGCACCTCAAGGATCGACAGAACCCTGCAAATGGCAAGGGCAATGTGCTGTGGGGGACAGGGGACACTCCGATAGCGGAGGCACTCCACCTTATGCGGGACAACAACTACACCTTTCCGGCGACCATAGAGCTGGAGTACGAGGTGCCCGATGGTTCCAACGCGGTCGAGGAAGTAAAGCGATGTCTGGCCTATTGCAAGAAGGCCTTGGGGAATTAAGGCCCACGTGTTCGACAATGGGTTCGGGATGAGCTTCCCGGGCGTTTGGAATTTACCCTAGATACAGGTCTACGAGCCCTTCCGGGGTAGTCACCTGAATGGTCTTGTTCTCCCGGTCCACTTTGGTGATGATCTCATCGGTCACGGGAATCAAAAGTTCTTTTCCGTCCTTTTCCACCTCGAACAGGGCCTGCGAGGTAGTGTCGTTCACCCCGGTGACCGTACCTATGGTGCCATGAACGTCATCGTGGACCGCAAAGCCGATCACTTCGTGATAGTAGAAGGCATTGCCTTCCAGCTTGGGTAGGGAGGAAAGGGGCAAATACAGTTCGGCCCCCATGATCTTATCGGCATCGTCCTCGGAATTTACCTCCTCAAAATCAATACGCAACAAGCTCGATTTGTGCAGACGGCATCGTTTAATAAAAAATGGAACCAGATTGTTCCGCATTGAAACAAACACTGATTCCATATTTTCGTATAGTTCGGGTTCATCGGTATCCAATTTTGCGAGTACCTCCCCCTTAAAGCTAAATTTTGAAACGATCTTGCCCAAGTAGAAACACGCTTCCTTTTGCATCGTTTCCGGACTATTTTATTCTTCCTCCTTGGGGGCTTCCGCTCCCTCTTCGGAGTCGGTTTCGGCCACTGTTTCCTCGACCTTCTCGGCAACTTCCTCCTTTGCTGCCTCGGGTTCTTCGGGGGCAGCTTCGGCAACGGCTTCCTCAACGGCCTCTGCAGCTTCTTCCGGCGCGGCTTCGGTCGTGGTTTCCTCAGCAGCTGCAGGCGTCTCAACTGCTTCTGCTTCAGCTTCGGGAGCTTCGACCGGCGCAGCTTCGACCTCTGCTTCCGCTGCTTCCTCTGGAGCTTCAGCTTCGACGGCTGCCAATGCCCGTTTTTCGCTTACTTCTTTTTCGGCTTTTAGGGCCTGGGCACGAGCCTCGGCCTTTGCCTTATCCAATCCGCCGACCTTGGCTGCAATCGATTTTTCCTTTTCTTCTAACCAGGCATTGAATTTTTCTTCGGCCTGCTCCTCACTAAAAGCACCTTTGCGAACGCCGCCCAACAAGTGGTGCTTCATCATTGCGCCTTTATAGGAAAGTATGGCCCTAGCGGTATCGGTGGGTTGTGCCCCGTTCTGTAGCCATTGTACAGAATGGTCAACATTTAATTCTATGGTTGCGGGATTGGTGTTTGGATTGTAGATTCCCAATTTTTCCAAAAACTTACCATCCCTTTTTGCCCGGCTATCCGCGGCTACGATCCAATAAAAGGGTTTTCCTTTTTTTCCGTGTCTCTGTAATCTAATCTTAACTGGCATATCACATTAATTTTGTAGGGTGCCCGACCCCGGTTATTAATTCTTTGTCCCTCTTTTTAAGAGGCTGCAAATATAGACCATTTCCTTAAATGCACAATACCTTTTTCTTATTTCCTTTATTCCCGATCGGCCAGTTGGTCTTTGCCCTTCACCAGTTTGGATTGATGCTCCCTCACCAGGGCCTGAATCTCTTGGAGAACATTGGGATGCTCTTTTGCAATATCGAACTGCTCTGAGGGATCATGACCGAGATGGTACAGGATGGGGGGGTCGTGCACCTCGCGTTCCCCGAACTGGCCATAGACCCCTTGGGTGATAAAGTGTGCTTTGTAGTCTCCCAAACGGGCAGCAAAGAGTTCGGTGCCCCGATAATACAGCATGGATTTACGGGGACTGGGTTTTCCATGGAGCAGGGTTTCGCTCAAATCGGTTCCATCAATGATCCGGTCTTCCGGGATTTTTGCCCCTGCCATTTTGCTAAATGTGGTAAAGAGGTCCAGGGTAGAGCCAGGATCGGTGATCAATCCCTGTTTGATCCTGCCGGGACCCCAGAAAATACCGGGTTCGCGCATACCCCCTTCCCATGTACTCCCTTTTCCGGCCCTTAAAAGCCCCGCACTGCCGCCGTTCAGCTTGAAAGGAAGCCAGGGACCGTTATCCGAAGTGAACACCACGATGGTGTTTTTGTCCAAACCCTCTTTCTCCAAAGCTTTTAGAATCATACCGACGCCGGCATCAATTTCTTCCACCACATCGCCGTACAATCCGCGTTCGCTGGTCCCGGTAAACTCTTTCGAGGCAAACAGTGGGATATGGGGCAAATTGTGCGCCAGATATACGAAAAAGGGCCTGTCTTTGTTCTTTTTGATAAATGATACGGTCTCCTCAGAATACCGTCTGGTAATCGTGTGCTGATCGGCAGGGCGTTCAATAATTTTCGTATTTCGAAGCAAAGGGACATTAAAATGTTCCGTTTTGATGGCATCGTCTTTTTGTTGCCAGTATTCCCAATACGGCATGTCGGTCACCTTGTCCATATCATTGGAATACGGAATTCCGAAATAATAGTCAAAGCCATTGTTCGTGGGGAGGTACTGTTCCTTATGGCCCAGATGCCATTTTCCGATGCACGCCGTACGGTATCCCACCGTTTTCAGTTGTTCGGCAAGAGTGATCTCCGAAGCGGGCAATCCGTTTTTGGAATCGGGGAAAAGCACCCGGTGTTTGTTGCTGGCCATACCGCTCCTTACCGGCAGTCTGCCCGTCAGCAGGGCCGCCCTGCTCGGTGTGCACACACTGGCCCCGGCATAAAAGTTGGTCCATTTTTGACCTTCATGGGCCATGCGGTCCAGATTTGGGGTCCGTATGGTGGGGTGGCCATAGCTGCCCAGATCGCCATACCCAAGGTCGTCGGCAAAGATGATGATGAAATTGGGGGGGTCTTGCCCATCGCTTTGTCCAAAGAGAGCGGGTGCGCTGGCCAGACAGCACCATAGGATCAACGTAAAAGGGATCATCGGCCAGTTTGTCTTTTTCTTCATTTCGGTATGTTTTCGAAGATCTGAAGATAGTGATAATTAACATATGCGTCTAAACCGGAGCCTTAAAAACGGGGTTGATAACTCGTGACAACTCTCTTTTTCCAAATTGGGCCATTTCCGTATTTTTAGCTACTTATTTCTGTAGTCTAACCACCCTTGTATGTACCTGATATTCGATACTGAAACCACTGGACTTCCCAAACGCTGGGATGCCCCGATCACCGATACCGACAACTGGCCACGCTGTATCCAGATTGCTTGGCAGTTGCACGATGCCATGGGAAATTTGGTAGAGCACCAGGACTATTTGGTAAAGCCCGACGGGTTCAATATTCCGTACGACGCGGAACAAGTGCACGGCATTTCCACGGCTTTGGCAGAAGAACAGGGCGTTCCTTTGGCAGAGGTGTTGGAAAAGTTCAATGCGGCTATGGCCAAGACCAAATTTATCGTTGGGCAGAACGTAGGTTTCGATTTGAATATCATGGGGGCGGAGTTCCATCGTCTGGAGGTGGAAAACCCCTTGCAGGAACTGCCCGTTCTGGATACCTGTACCGAGGAAACGGCCTTGCTTTGCCAGATTCCCGGGGGAAGGGGAGGGAAATTTAAGTTGCCCACCCTGACGGAACTGCACGAGTACCTTTTTGGCGAACCCTTTTCGGAGGCCCACAATGCCACCGCCGATGTGGAGGCCACTACCCGATGTTTTCTCGAATTGGTGCGAAGGAAACATTACCCGGCCGAAAAGTTGGACGTACCGCCCGATTACTTTGAAAATTTCTCGGAGGCCAATCCCCGGGAAATAACGCTCATTGGCCTGAAGCACATAAATCTCAAGAAGGCATCCCAAAAAATTGCCGACCAACTTTGGGAAAAAGATACGGGCGGGGTATCCCAAGAAGAGATCAAGGAAAATATCAGGGCGCTTGAAGACGCCCCTTTCGTGCACTTGCACAACCACTCCCAATTTTCGGTACTGCAATCTACCATTGGGGTCAAGGACTTGGTAAAGTCCGCTGCGGACCAAAAAATGTCGGCCGTGGCACTTACCGACCATGCCAACATGATGGGCGCCTTTCACTTTGTAAAGGAGGTGAAGGCCCATAATGCGGCAGCAAAGGAGCGGAATGCCCGGGCGCTTGAAAATGGCGAACCACCAGAGGATCGGGAAATCACCCCTATTGTGGGCTGTGAGTTTTTTGTGTGTGATGACCATGCCAATAAAAATGTAAAGGACTACGGCTATCAAATTGTGCTGTTGGCCAAGAACAAAAAGGGCTATCACAATCTGGCCAAGATGTCGTCGCTGGCGTATACCGATGGATTTTACTACGTGCCCCGGATCGACCGCAAGATCATCCAGCAGTACAGGGAAGATATCATCGTACTCACGGGGAACCTTTATGGCGAGGTGCCCGGAAAGGTGTTGAATGTTGGGGAAAACCAAGCGGAAGAGGCCCTGCTTTGGTGGAAAGAACAATTCGGCGATGACCTTTATATAGAGATCATGCGCCATGGACAGGAAGATGAGGACCGGGTGAACAAAGTGCTGGTGGCGTTTGCAAAAAAGCACGCCATAAAATTGGTCGCCACCAACAATACCTACTACTGTGCCAAAGAGGATGCAGAGGCCCATGATATCTTACTTTGTGTGAAGGATGGGGAAAAACAGACCACTCCAATCGGCCGTGGCCGTGGATATCGCTACGGACTGCCCAACCAGGAGTACTATTTCAAACCTGCCGCGGAGATGAAGGAACTCTTCAAAGATCTACCGGAATCGATTTTGAACCTGCAGGAAATCGTTGAAAAAATAACGCCCTATGACCTGGCCCGCGATGTGCTGTTGCCCAATTTTGACATTCCGGAGGAGTTCAAGGTGGCCGAAGACGTGGTCGATGGCGGAAAGCGGGGAGAGAACGCCTACTTGCGCCATATTACCTATGAGGGGGCCAAAAAGCGCTATGGGGAAATTAGCTCGGAAATTGAGGAGCGAATTGATTTTGAGCTCAAAACGATTGAAAACTCAGGCTATCCGGGCTACTTTTTGATTGTGGAGGATTTTATTCGGGAAGCCCGGAACATGAACGTTTCCGTGGGACCGGGACGGGGTTCGGCGGCCGGTTCGGTGGTGGCCTATTGTTTGACGATCACCAATATCGACCCCTTGAAATACGACCTGCTTTTTGAGCGGTTCCTGAATCCGGATAGGGTGTCCATGCCCGATATCGATATCGACTTCGATGACGAGGGCAGGGGTAGGGTCATGGACTATGTGATCAACAAATACGGGGCCAACCAAGTGGCGCAGATCATCACGTATGGTACGATGGCGGCCAAGTCGTCCATTCGGGATACGGCCAGGGTACTGGACCTTCCCTTGGGCGATGCCGATCGGATAGCGAAGTTGATTCCGACCATGGGCAAGCTCGGAAAGATTTTTGGGGTGTCGGAAGCGGAACTGAAAAAGAAATTCCGTTCTGAGGATCTGGAGAAGGTCCACCAACTCTTGAACATTTCGGAAGGGGACGACCTGGAGGGGCAGACCTTGAAAATGGCCAGGGTATTGGAGGGCTCCCTTCGAAATACGGGCATCCATGCTTGTGGGGTGATCATTACCCCGGACGATATCACCAATTTCGTTCCTGTGGCCACGGCGAAGGATTCGGACCTGTACGTGACCCAATTTGACAATTCCGTGGTAGAAAGTGCCGGGCTTTTGAAGATGGATTTCCTGGGGCTGAAGACCCTTACCCTGATCAAGGACACAGTTAAAATTGTGAAGGCCAAACACGGTATCGAGCTGGTTCCGGACGATTTCCCCCTAGACGATGAAAAGACCTATGAACTTTTCCAAAAAGGGGATACGGTGGGGATATTTCAATACGAATCCCCCGGGATGCAAAAGCACATGAAAGACTTGAAGCCCTCGGTATTCGATGACCTTATCGCCATGAATGCCCTGTACCGCCCCGGGCCTATGGAGTATATTCCCAGTTTTATCGAGCGCAAGAACGGAATGGCCGAAATCAAGTACGATCTTCCCGACATGGAGGAATATTTGAAGGAGACCTACGGTATCACCGTATACCAGGAACAGGTGATGCTGCTCTCCCAAAAACTGGCAGGTTTTACCAAGGGCGAGGCCGATGTACTGAGAAAGGCCATGGGGAAAAAGATTTTCGCCCTGTTGCAGAAGTTAAAACCACAATTTTTGGACGGGGGCGAAAAGAAGGGACATCCTCGGGACATCCTTGAGAAAATATGGAAGGACTGGGAGGCTTTCGCATCCTATGCCTTCAACAAGAGCCACTCTACCTGTTATGCCTATATCGCCTATCAGACCGCTTATTTGAAAGCGCACTATCCCGCCGAATATATGGCGGCGGTATTGAGCAACAATATGAACGATATCAAACAGGTGACCTTCTTCATGGAGGAATGTAAGCGTATGGGCCTCGAAGTACTTGGTCCGGACGTCAACGAATCCTATTACAAATTTGCGGTGAACAAGGACGGTGCCGTGCGTTTTGGCATGGGTGCCATCAAAGGAGTGGGGCGTTCCGCAGTGGAGACCATCGTGGAAAACAGAAAAAAGGACGGACACTACAAATCGATCTTCGATATGGCCAAACGGATCGATCTACGTGCCGCCAACAAAAAGGCCTTTGAAAACCTGGCCGTGGCAGGGGGGTTCGATTCTTTTGGGACAACCCATAGGGCACAATACTTCCATGATGATGGCGATGGCATCACCCTGTTGGAAAAAGTGATCAAGTACGGGGCCAAATTTCAGGAGAATGAAAATTCGAGTCAGGTAAGCCTGTTTGGCGATGCAAGCGAGGTGCAGATCCCAGAACCTGTGGTACCGCCCTGCGAGGGCTGGGGCACCATGGAAAAGCTCCGTCGTGAAAAAGAGGTGGTGGGCATTTACATCTCGGGACACCCCCTCGACGATTTTAAAACCGAGATCACTGCCTTCTGCAACGCCAGTATATCCAATGTCAGTAGTTTGGAGGATTATGTGAACCGGGAACTCTCCTTCGCCGGGGTAATTACCGACGTACAGCACAGGATCTCCAAAAATGGAAAGGGTTGGGCGGCCTTTACCATGGAGGACTATACCGATTCCTTCGAGTTTCGGATCTTTGGGGAGGAGTATCTGAAATTCCGCCATTTTTTGATGATCAATTCTTTTGTGTACCTCAAGGTTTTTGTCAGGGACGGGTGGGTAAACCGGGATACGGGAAAAAAAGGAGATCCCAGGATGCAGTTCAATAGTTTTATGCTGCTGCAGGAGGTTATGGAGACCTATGCCAAGAAGTTGACCATTAAACTGAACATCGATGAACTTAGGAAAGAAGGCATCCATAGACTGAAGGACACCCTGGTCTCGTACAAGGGCGACCATCCCTTGAATTTTGTGGTCTATGAAATGGAGGAGGAGATCAAGGTGAACCTTTCGAGTAGGAAACAAAAGGTGCAGATTACCAGTGAGCTGTTGGCGGTATTGGAGGAAAACGAGGTACATTACAAATTGAATTAGGCCCGTTCCGGATGCCGTACCTGGATCAAAATAAGAATGCCAAAGGCATGGTTTCAATGAAATAAATTCCATCGATACCGCAATAGGCAATACGAATTGGGCGTTAGTAAGGAAAAAGAAGAATATTTGACTAAATTTGCGTAATCATAAAAATAAAACAAACATGGCATTAGAAATAACAGATGCTACTTTTGATGAGGTAGTCTTAAAAAATGATAAGCCTGTAGTAGTTGATTTTTGGGCAGCATGGTGCGGACCTTGTAGAATGGTCGGACCCATCATCGACGAGGTAAGTACGGAATATGAAGGCAAGGCTGTGGTCGGCAAGGTAGATGTGGATGCCAACCAGGAATTTGCCGCCAAATACGGGGTGCGCAACATCCCCACCGTTTTGGTCTTCAAGGGCGGTGAAATCGTGAACAGACAGGTTGGGGTTTCCCCAAAAAAAGTATATACCGACGCTATTGACGCGGTACTATAAAAAGAGAGTTTGAGTGTTTGAAAAAGGTTCGGAATTTTCCGAACCTTTTTTGTTTCCCTACTGTTCTACCATGGGGATATCGCTCAAAAGCTTCCAAATGCCCTTTTCGTTTTTCACCAGGGTAATCAAGGAGACAAAGGTCATTTTTGTTCCTTTGAACATGACTTTGGCACTGGCGGATGAACCGTTGATAGTGGTACCTTCGATGGTCAGTTTTCGCGTGTCCCCGCCCCATTCCTTGGTCTTTATCTTTTCGAGGTAGACCGATTTTGGGACCACACTGACCTCCGAACTTCCGAAAAGCCGATTCATGACCACGCGATAGTTGTCGTCCAGATAATTTTTGAGTTCTTCCGTGTCGTTGCGGTCCCCTGCCTCGGCGAAGGCAATAAGTGTGTTCTCCACAGCTTGAACCTCAGAACTTTGGGCCTTGCTGCCAGAAATGGCGAATAGGGTACATAAGACGATTGTTGAAACTGATTTTTTCATGATGTTGTACTTTATGATTGTTATATTTATTATAGGTCTTCTGGTTGGTGTTGGACGGTTCCGCTTTCTAGTGATAGTTCATTTCTTTCATTTTTTCAAGGTTTATAGTTTTACGTCGATGGCCGTTCTCATGACGGAATGGTGCTGAAAGTCGTCTTCCCGGCCAAAGGCCAATAGCATGGTGTACCTTTCCCCTTCGGCCAGGTTTCTTGCGTACTTGCCCAAATTTTTTGAGGGCAGTGAGAATCCCAGTTCGGTGCGGCCTTCCTTTTCCAGGCCACGGGTATGATCAAGCTGCGGCTGGTCGCCGAGTACCGCTATGGGTCTGTAGTTGCCGGGAGCGATGGTATAGTGCTCCACGATACGGGGCCGGTCGTCGGCCATATGGCCCATGATCAAATAGGTGCCGGTGATATGGGTGGAGGTGTTGAAGCCAATGGCGACCCAGCCGGTCGTCGGTGCGCGCATTTCAAAGAATATGCGACCTTCTCCATGGTACCAGACCACCTCCATTCCATTTTTTACAATACGGTGTTCCTTTTTGTTCTGGGCGGGACCCGATGCCAGGGAGGCCAGGGAGATGCCCAAAAAGGCCGTTTGTTGGATGCGTTTTGAAAGTATCATATAAAAGTGATTAATCAATAATTGATATATCTATTTAATAATCAAAAAAAATCAGGCCATATTGGTCTGTATTCGTAAAAGCATCTCTTTTAAGGTTTCCAGTTCTTTTTCGGAAAACCCTTTGACGCTCGCTTTTCGATGTCGGTCGATCATTTTCATGTGCTCTTTTACAAAGGCGGCCCCCTTATCGGTAAGCCTAATGTTGTATTGTCTTCTGTTATCGGGAATTGGCTCTCGTAGTACGAGCGCTTTCCTCTGTAGGATGTCCAGGGTCCTGGTTATGGACGCGGGATCTCTTTTGGATTTGTCGGCCAGTTCCTTTTGGGAGATGGGCTGCGATTCCTCAATGATCTTAAAGAGTACCCATTGATCAATGGTAATGCCCAGTTTTTTCCGATCGAACTCCTTTTGTGAATGTATTTTGGAAACCTTGCTGGTCCTGTCGATCTGAAACAGAATTACCTCCTCTATGTTCGATTTTGCCATGGTACGATTATCATGTTCCGGGCAAACATACTAAATTATTGATATATCAACAATAGATTTAACTTTCATTTAGTACAAGATGGGCAGCGGTATCTTTTACATTGCGTCCGGGGTTTGTTATCTTAGTGGGCGAATTCCCTATGATGAAGCTGCAGTCCGAATTAAACAAAACCGCCCTCTTCCAAAATCTGGAACTGTTGGCCAGTCAAGTGGTGGAAGGGTTCATAAGTGGTATCCACAAGAGTCCGTTCCACGGCTTTTCGGCGGAGTTTGCGGAACATAAGATCTACAACATCGGGGAGAGCACCAAGCATATCGATTGGAAGTTGTTCGCCAAGACCGACAAGTTATATACCAAGCGCTACGAGGAGGAGACCAACCTTCGGTGCCACATCATCCTGGACAACTCGGCCTCCATGTACTATCCGGAAGTCAAAAATTTGGGCTTCGATAACCTGAACAAAATCGGGTTCGGGGTATTGGCCATTGCCGCTTTGATGAACATCCTAAAACGGCAGCGCGATGCCGTGGGATTGAGCGTGTTCTCGGAGGCCTACAATTTTTACGCCCCTGAAAAGGGCAGTGAAAGGCACCACCAGATGTTGTTGTCGAAGTTGTCGGAAATCTGTACCGACCCCAGGCCGGCCACGCAAACGGAAACCTATGTGCATCTGCACCTGATCGCGGAAAAGATAAAGCGCCGTAGCCTTATTTTTCTATTCACCGATATGTTCCAGACGGCAACGGACGATGAACAGCTGTTCGATGCCCTAAGGCACCTAAAGTACAACAAGCACGAAGTGGTCCTATTTCACTTGTTGGATCGGGAAACGGAATACCATTTCGATTTTGAAAACAGCCCCAGGCGTTTTTTGGACGTGGAGACCGGTGAGCATATCGACCTCTATTCCGATTCGATCAAGGAGGCTTATGAAAAAGGCGTCGACGCATACTTTGGGGCCTTGAAGCTAAAATGTGCCCAGTACCGGATCAAATATGTGGAGGTAGATGTAAAGTCCAATTTTTCCAAGGTTTTGAACACCTATTTGGTTGAACGGCAGAATTTTTTGTAAACTCCATCTTTTTTAAATGAAATTGTTTGTGCAATTGAATAAGCAATGTATATTTGCATCCGCCTTCACATCCTAAGGATTGTTTCGGCAAATGAGTACGCTTAGATATTGGTTCGGTAGTTCAGTTGGTTATCCCGAGTTTTCGGGACTGCCTGTCTCGGAACCTAAAAGTTCTTTAAGAAATGTTTTTTGTATACATTCTGGAAAGTAAGGTAGATGGAACTTACTATATCGGACAAACCAACAATCTTGACCAAAGGCTTGATTATCACAATAAGGGTTTGTCAAAATATACGAGTAGAAAAGTACCATGGGAGGTAGTTTATTATGAAGAGTTTGATACAAGAACGGAGGCAATAGGAAGAGAACGATTTCTTAAAAAGCAAAGAAACCGTGATTTTTACCAAAGCTTGATAAAAAATTGATTCAGTAGTTCAGTTGGTTATCCCGAATTCTCGGGGCTGCCTGTCACGATGGGGTCGCTTACGATAATAAAGAAGTTCATTACATATTGGTTCGGTAGTTCAGTTGGTTAGAATACCTGCCTGTCACGCAGGGGGTCGCGGGTTCGAGTCCCGTCCGGACCGCAAAAAGCCTTCAACGCAAGTTGGGGGCTTT
>CANMFO010000005.1 GCA_947497245.1 uncultured Flavobacteriaceae bacterium
CTTACGGGCAACGCTTGGAAGAAGGCGGCGATGAACCATACGGTGACCTCGGCGACGGTACTGGAGTTCGATTTCCGTGTCACCGGCCTGGGCGAGATCCACGGGATCGGCTTCGACGACGACGACAGCGTGGGGGGCTACAACGGGATGTTCTTCCAGCTTGCGGGCACGCAGAGCTACAGCGAGCAGAGCTACCGGAACTATAGCGGGAGCGACTGGGTGAGCTATTCGATCCCCATCGGGCAGTTTTTCACGGGGGACTTCAACTACATCGTGTTCGGTGCGGACAAGGACGCCGGCGGTTCCACCCAGGAAAGCTTTTTCAGGAACATACGGATAGTGAATCCATCGTCGAGCAAAAACCTTGGCGAACCAAAATCGGTGGCCGACAATTCCAATACCCCAGAGGGCAGTACCACGGGTACGGTATCGGTGTTCCCGAATCCGACCTCGGGTCTGGTCAATCTGGATCTGAGAAGCCATATGGGCAAGGCTCTGGAAGTGAATGTACTCAATACTTCCCAACAACTGTTGCTGAAAACCACATTTGGCGAAGATCATGCCATAGAGGAAATATTGGATATCGGTACGCTGGCAGATGGGGTATATTACCTGGTCTTTGAAAGCGATGGGAAATTTTCGTACAGAACGGTGATCTTAAGGAGATGATTTATTAGGACCCAACATGCCTAAAATAGTGACCCTTTCGGTGCCAAAACCGAAAGGGTTTTTGTTTTTCGCAGAATTGGCACAACAATTGTCTTAATGGTAATGGAAAAAGTATATAATTACTGGTAGCCAAATAAGGGCAAGCCTTTCCAAACACGGATAAAGAACAAAACTAAAATGATTTCTGTGGTTTAATGACAGAATGACCGAAATATTTTTATGGGAGATTCCAATTTTTCAAATTTTGACAATATGTCGTTGCATACGTTCGATGAAGATGCAGAATTGATTCCGCTGTTGACTGCGGAAGACGAGGAACAAATGAACAGCGAAAGTCTACCCGAGACATTACCCATACTTCCCCTGAGGAATACGGTTTTGTTTCCAGGGGTGGTGATTCCCATTACGGCCGGCCGGGACAAATCGATCAGCTTGATCAAGGATGCCAATAACGGAACCAAGGTCATTGGGGTGGTTTCCCAAAAGGACGAGGGAACCGAGAACCCGGACGTAAAGGACATCAATGCTTTAGGGACAGTAGCCAAAATACTGCGGGTACTCCAAATGCCCGATGGAAACACCACGGTGATCATCCAAGGAAAAAAACGCTTTGAAATTGCCGAAGTACTGACCAGAAAACCCTATATGACGGCAACCGTAAGGGAAACGCATGAAAAAAGACCTGAAGACGGGGATAAGGAGTTTTTGGCCATCATCGATACCATCAAAGACCTATCGCTCAAGATCATCAAGAACAACCCCAATATTCCAAGTGAGGCCTCTTTTGCCATCCAGAATATCCAAAGCAATTCGTTCCTGATCAATTTTGTCTCCTCCAACCTCAATCTCGCTGTGGATGAAAAACAGGAACTGTTGGAAATCGACAGCCTGCAGGAACGGGCCTTGGCAACACTGAGGTACATGGATGTGGAGCTCCAGAAGCTGGAACTGAAGAACGATATCCAATCCAAGGTACGGAATGACATGGATCAGCAGCAACGGGAGTATTTTTTGCACCAGCAAATGAAGACCATTCAGGAGGAGTTGGGCGGAGTTTCCTATGATGAGGAAATTCAGGAGATGCGGGCCAGGGCCAAAAAGAAAAAATGGAGCGAGAAAGTGTCGGAACATTTCGAAAAGGAATTGTCGAAAATGCAGCGTATGAATCCCCAGGTGGCAGAATATTCCATCCAAAGAAATTATCTCGACCTCTTCCTCGACCTGCCGTGGAACGAGTTTTCCAAGGATAAGTTCGACCTAAAGCGCGCGCAAAAAATATTGGATAGGGACCACTACGGTCTTGAAGATGTGAAAAGAAGGATCATCGAATATTTGGCCGTATTGAAGCTAAGGAACGACATGAAATCCCCTATACTGTGTTTGTATGGCCCTCCAGGTGTGGGAAAAACCTCTTTGGGCAAGTCGGTTGCCGAGGCACTGGGCAGGGAATACGTCCGCATGTCATTAGGTGGTCTGCGCGATGAGGCCGAAATTCGGGGACACCGGAAAACCTACATTGGAGCGATGCCCGGTAGGATCGTCCAAAATATTAAAAAGGCCGGAACCTCAAACCCTGTTTTTATTTTGGATGAGATCGACAAACTTTCGAACAGCCATCAAGGCGACCCCTCGTCGGCCATGCTGGAGGTTTTAGATCCCGAACAGAACAGCGAGTTCCACGATAACTTTCTGGAAATGGGGTATGACCTGTCCAAGGTAATGTTCATCGCCACCGCCAACAATCTGGCCAGCATACAGCCTGCTTTGCTCGACCGTATGGAGATCATAAACGTCAGTGGGTATACGATCGAGGAAAAAGTGGAAATAGCCAAACGCCACCTGTTGCCAAAACAGCTCAAAGAGCATGGGCTGGCTTCAAAACACCTGAAATTGGGAAAAACGCAACTGGAAAAGATCGTGGAGGGATATACCCGTGAATCCGGGGTCCGATCTTTGGAAAAACAGATTGCAAAAATGGTTCGGTACGCGGCCCGATCGATTGCCACCGAAGAGGAATATGAAGTTAAGGTGAGCAATGCCGATGTGGAAAAAGTCCTTGGCCCGCCTAGGCTGGAACGCGATAAATACGAAAACAATGAAGTGGCGGGCGTGGTGACCGGCCTGGCCTGGACCAGTGTTGGAGGGGATATCCTTTTCATCGAATCCATTTTGTCCAAAGGGAAAGGAACATTGAACATTACGGGAAACTTGGGAAAAGTAATGAAAGAGTCTGCCACCATCGCCATGGAGTATATCAAATCGAATGCCGAGCGTTTTGGGATCGACACAGAGGTGTTCGCCAATTACAATGTGCACATCCATGTGCCCGAAGGGGCCACCCCCAAGGATGGTCCAAGTGCCGGAATTACCATGTTGACCTCTTTGGTATCCCTGTTTACACAGCGAAAGGTAAAGAAAAGCCTGGCCATGACCGGGGAGATTACCCTGAGGGGAAAAGTACTCCCTGTAGGTGGAATCAAGGAAAAGATTCTCGCTGCCAAACGGGCAAAAATCAAGGAGATCATACTTTGTAAGGACAACGAAAAGGATATTTTGGAGATCAAGGATGACTATTTAAAAGGCCTAGTGTTCCATTATGTTACCGAAATGCACGAGGTGGTCGACCTTGCCATTACCAAGCAACGGGTGAAAAATGCGAAGAAGTTTTGATGGTCGATCCATACCGTACAAGGGAATAATTCCAACTTTGGGCGGTGCCACTCCGTATTTCTCCCTATTTTTGGACGATGGGAAAAATTACCATAGCGATAGACGGCTATTCCTCCACGGGAAAGAGCACAATAGCCAAACAACTGGCAAAATCTTTAGGGTATATTTATGTTGATACCGGGGCTATGTACCGGGCGGTCACCCTTTTCGCCATGCAAAATGGTTTTATCGGCGGGGCAGCGGAAAACCCGGGCGCTTTGGTCCAGTTGTTGCCGAAAATACATTTGAAATTTGTGTTCAACGACGCCTTGGGCTATTCCGAGATGTTTCTAAACGGGGAAAATGTGGAACAGGAAATACGCACCCTTGAGGTATCCCGGTATGTGAGCAAAATTGCGGAGATCGAACAGGTACGCCATAAATTGGTGGAGATGCAAAGGAAGATGGGCACGGAGAAAGGTATTGTCATGGATGGTCGTGACATAGGTACCGTGGTGTTTCCGGATGCAGAACTTAAGATTTTCATGACGGCCTCTCCCGATGCGCGGGCGGCCAGGCGGTACAAGGAACTGTTGGAAAAGGGAGGAAATGTCTCCTATGAAGCGGTACTCAAGAATGTCCGGGAAAGGGATTTCATAGACTCGAACCGCGAATTTTCACCTTTGAGAAAGGCGGAGGACGCCATTGAATTCGATAATACCGATATGGGGCTCAAAGAACAATACGAACGTATGTACCATTTTGCGCTCCGAATCATTGAAAAATCGTAATAGGTAAAGAGAAAAAAAGGACGCTTCTTAGCGTCCTTTCCTTATTTTTTGATTTGTTTGCGATCAGGAATTCGGAATTACCAGGACCTGGTCGGGATGGATTACATCTGGATTGCTCAATATATTTGTATTGGCGGCAAAAATCTGCTTGTACTTCATAGCGTCCCCATAGTAGTGCTTGGCGATCTTGCTCAACGACTCGCCCCCCTTCACCACATGCCGATGATATACCGAACTGTCCGCAACGGTTATATTGGCCTTGATATCCGAGGCATTTTCACCTCCCAACTCCTTGATTTTGTCCCAAAGAAGATCTTTTTCATACGGGGTGTTCGCCTCTCCCTTTATCTTGAGAACCCCACCTTCCTCGGTGACTTTTCCATCCTTGATTCCCAGTTGTTCCCCAAGGCTCAAAACGCTTTGGTACTTTGCTTTAACGCTCATATTTGTGCTTTTTAATGGTTAATATTTAAGGTCCCAAGATAGGGATTATTGGGTTATTTTAGAATACAATTCCGGAAATAAGTGGAAATAGGCAACCGATGTGCCCCATAAGATTGGTAAAATCATATTAAAAGTGTACTTTTGCAACCCTTTTTTACAAAGAATCAAGAGATAAAAGGGGTTCATAAATCGATATTAAATACCTTCTGCGATAATTGTTTGACTCTTGTAGCATCGTGGGATACAAATTTAAATCAGCAAATGGCTGAAGAAAAAGCAACCGCCCAGGTGGAAGAGACCACCGAGGCACAACAGGAAGAAAAAGTAACAGCGCCCGTTCAGGACCCAAAGGAATTTTTGGAGAACTTTGACTGGGAGAAGTACGAACAGGGCATCGAGCGTGTCGACGACACCAAGCTAAAGGAGTTTGAAAGCCTGGTGGCCGAGAACTTCGTGGATACCGCAGATGAAGAAGTGGTAGAAGGCACCGTGGTGTACCTCACCGATCGGGAGGCCATCATCGATATCAATGCAAAGTCCGAAGGGGTCATCTCCCTCAATGAATTCCGATATAATCCGGGTCTGAAGGTCGGCGACAAGGTCGAAGTACTTATAGATATCCGTGAAGATAAGAGCGGGCAGTTGGTACTGTCGCACAGAAAGGCCAGGACCATTATGGCCTGGGATAGGGTAAACAAGGCCCATGACAACGAGGAAGTGGTAAGTGGTTTTGTAAAATGTAGGACCAAAGGAGGTATGATCGTCGATGTCTTCGGTATCGAAGCGTTCCTGCCCGGTTCACAAATCGATGTGAAGCCCATTCGCGATTACGATCAATATGTCAATAAGACAATGGAGTTCAAGGTAGTGAAGATCAACCATGAATTTAAGAACGTCGTTGTGTCGCACAAAGCATTGATCGAGGCGGATATTGAAGAACAGAAAAAGGAAATCATCAGCCAATTGGAAAAAGGACAGGTACTGGAAGGTGTCGTGAAAAACGTTACTTCCTACGGAGTCTTTATCGATTTGGGCGGTGTAGATGGACTGATCCATATAACCGATCTTTCTTGGAGCAGAATCAACCACCCGAACGAGGTGGTCGATTTGGATCAGAAGCTCAATGTGGTCATCTTGGATTTCGATGAAAACAAATCAAGGATCCAACTTGGATTGAAGCAATTGGAAAAGCACCCTTGGGATGCGCTTAGCGATGAAATCAAGATCGGTGACAAGGTTAAGGGCAAAGTAGTCGTCATTGCCGATTACGGTGCATTCATCGAAGTAGTGGAAGGCGTTGAAGGTTTGATCCACGTTTCAGAAATGTCCTGGTCAACACACCTGCGTTCCGCTCAGGATTTCGTAAAAGTAGGAGATGAGATCGAGGCCGTTGTTCTGACCCTGGATAGGGAAGATCGCAAAATGTCCTTGGGCGTCAAGCAATTGACCCCAGATCCATGGACCGATATTACCTCCAAATACCCGGTCGGTTCGCGTCATAAGGGTATTGTACGGAACTTTACCAATTTCGGTGTCTTTGTAGAATTGGAAGAAGGTATCGACGGATTGATCTATATCTCAGACCTGTCATGGACCAAGAAGGTAAAGCACCCATCCGAATTCGTGACCGTAGGGGACACCCTGGAAGTGGAGGTGTTGGAACTCGATGTTGAAGGACGCAAGTTGAGCCTTGGACACAAACAGACTACGGAAAACCCTTGGGACAAATACGAGTCTGAATTTGCTGTCGGAACCGTCCACAAGGGAGCCATTACCGAAATAGTCGACAAAGGGGCCACAATTGACTTCAATGAAGACATTACCGCTTTTATTCCGCAACGTCATATGGAGAAGGAAGACGGTAAGAAATTGGCCAAAGGAGAAGATACCGAGTTTAAGATCATTGAGTTCAACAAGGACTTCAAAAGAGTGGTCGCCAGTCACACGGCCATTTTTAGGGAAGAGGAAGAGCGCAATGTGAGGGCGGCGGCCAAGAAAGCCAAGGCCAGTTCGGATGAAGCCAAGCCCACCTTGGGTGATGCCAACGAAGCATTGCAAGCCCTGAAGGACAAGATGGAGGGCAAAACCAAGAAGTAACAATGGGGGGAACCCCCCATAACCTTACATAGTTGAAAAGCTCTGGCGATACCGCCAGAGCTTTTTTTTTGGCAAGGGCTTGGAAGGATGTCAAAAAGTGAGGGCAAATGATCGTATTTTGGTATGGAAGGCGAAATAATCACTACATTGGTATTTGGGAATTTATGGATTTTGTCAATGGATATGGGTTTTCCGGTTTAGGGAGGCACACAACTAAATATACCGATACCATGAAAAGAAAAGAATTCATTAAAACTACTGCCACATTTGCCACAGGTACCGTTTTGGTGCCAATGGTATCCTGTGGGGAAACTAAACAACAGCCCGGTCCCGAAGCCGGGCCAGTGCGCAAAAATTGGGCGGGAAACTTCGAATACACCGCCAAGAACCTGCACGAACCCGGGACCGTTGAGGAGGTTCAGGCCCTGGTAAGGGGATTGCGGCAACAGAAAGCCCTTGGTTCATGCCACTGCTTCAACAATATTGCCGATAGCCCGCACGACCAAATATCCACGAGAAAACTCAAGGGCGGGATGCACATTGATGAAGAGGCCATGAGCGTTACTATCGGGGCCGGCACCAAATACGGGGATTTTGCCCCAAAACTGCATGAAAAGGGATATGCACTGCACAATTTGGCCTCCCTGCCCCATATTTCCGTGGCGGGGGCGTGCGCCACCGCGACCCACGGTTCCGGAGTGGCCAATGGTAATTTGGCAAGTAGCGTTTCTGCGTTGGAGATTGTGGTCGGAAATGGGGAAGTGGCCCATTTGAAACGGGACCTGGATGCAGATTTCAAGGGCACCGTGGTCGGCCTGGGCGCTTTGGGAATCGTTACGAAGATGACCCTGGACATTCAAAAGACCTTTGAAGTTCGGCAAGATCTGTTCCAAGACCTTCCCCTTCAATCCTTGAAGGACAATTTCGATGCCATTTTATCAAGCGGATATAGCGTAAGCCTGTTCACCGACTGGCAGAACGGGACCATAAGCCAGGTTTGGGTAAAGAGGCGTACCGATGGTGAAATCAAGGATTTGGGCACGGATTTTTATGGAGCGAGGGCAGCGGTCAAAAACCTCCATCCCATTACCCGGCTTTCGGCAGAAAACTGTACCGAACAACTGGGCGTTCCCGGTCCGTGGTACGACCGCCTGCCCCATTTTAAAATGGGCTTTACCCCCAGTAGCGGAAAAGAACTGCAATCCGAATTTTTCATTCCACGTGAAAATGCCCTTGAAGCCATTCTCGCCCTTGAGAAAAAACGGGAGCAAATTTTACCCGAACTGATGATTACCGAAATCCGCACGGTGGCTGCCGACGATCTTTGGATGAGTCCCTGCTATCAGCAAGACTGCGTGGCCATTCATTTTACCTGGAAACAGCATACCAAGGAAGTTGGGGCACTGCTGCCCGTGATAGAGAAGGAACTTGAACCCTTCAAGGCCCGGCCCCATTGGGGCAAAATATTTACCATGGACCCGGATACCCTTCGGTCCAGATATGAAAAGCTCCCAGCGTTCATCGACCTCGTCAAGAAATACGATCCTGAAGGAAAGTTTCGAAATGCGTATCTGAACCATAATATTTACAGGTCTTGACCCCTCCGCGGTAAAAGGGAGAAAACGAAACGAAGCCTTTCCGATTTTACCGCCTTGTACCTTATTTTGGACGGAATTCCCTATTTTTGTCCTTCAAAAGTATCGATGTTGGAACCTATGGGTCAAAAAGTACTGCTTTCTTCAAAAGAAATACACATCATACTTCACCGTTTGGCCTGCCAACTCCTCGAAAACCACTTGGACTTTAAAGACACCGTATTGATCGGTCTCCAGCCAAGAGGAACTTTTGTGGCGCAGCGGCTTAAAAAGATTTTAAAAGAAGAATACAGGGTAAAGCATATCGATGTTGGTTTTCTCGACATCACTTTCTATCGCGATGATTTTAGAAGAGGTGACAAGACCCTTTCGGCGACCCAAACCAAAATCGACTTTTTGGTGGAGGACAAGAAAGTGGTCCTGATCGATGATGTGCTCTATACGGGAAGGAGTATCCGGGCGGCATTGACGGCCATACAGTCCTTTGGAAGACCCTCGGAAATTGAACTATTGACCCTTATCGACCGTCGGTTCAGCAGGCACTTGCCGATACAGCCCAATTACAGGGGGCGTCAGGTCGATGCCATCAACGATGAGAAGGTAAAGGTAATGTGGGAGGAGAACGATGGGAAAGACGTTATATATTTGATCGGAAGATGAGTGTTGGTCATAGCGGCAATCCAAGGGGACCAGTAGCTCGGGGAAAGGACAAAGGACAAAAAACAGAACACGATAATTGACAACTTAATAATCGATAACTAGCGAAAATGGGTGAACTGAGTGTACAGCACTTGCTGGGGATAAAATATCTGAACAAAAAGGATATCCAGCTTATTTTTGAAACCGCTGATCATTTTAAGGAAGTCATCAACCGCTCCATAAAAAAGGTGCCATCGCTTAGAGACATTACCATTGCCAACATCTTTTTCGAAAACAGTACCCGCACAAAATTGTCTTTTGAACTTGCGGAAAAGCGGCTGTCCGCGGATGTCATCAATTTTTCGGCTTCCCAATCCTCAGTAAAAAAGGGGGAGACATTGATCGATACCGTAAACAACATCCTTTCCATGAAGGTGGACATGGTTGTCATGCGCCATCCCAATCCAGGGGCGGGCATCTTTCTCTCAAAGCATGTCGGTGCCTCCATAATAAATGCCGGCGACGGGGCGCACGAGCATCCCACCCAAGCCCTGCTCGATTCCTATTCCATCCGCGAAAAGTTAGGCGGGGTCGAAGGCAAAAACGTGGTGATAGTAGGTGATATACTGCATTCCAGAGTGGCGCTCTCCAATATTTTTGCCCTTAAACTGCAAGGGGCGAACGTTAAAGTATGCGGACCTAAAACCCTGCTCCCAAAGCACATCGAGTCACTTGGGGTGGGAGTGGAGACCAACCTTAGAAAGGCACTTGATTGGTGCGATGTGGCCAATATGCTGCGCATACAGAACGAGCGATTGGACATCAGCTATTTTCCGACTACCCGTGAATATACCCAGCAATTTGGAGTGAACAAGGCCCTTTTGGACAGTCTTGACAAGGAAATCGTGATCATGCACCCCGGACCGATCAATAGAGGAGTGGAAATAACGAGCGATGTGGCCGATTCCAAGCAGTCCATCATCCTTGGCCAAGTGGAAAATGGAGTGGCCATTCGGATGGCGGTCATTTACCTGTTAGCGTCAAAAATTAAATAGCACCCTATGATCTTCGATAAAGACGGAACCACCACTATCGTTTTTCAGGAAAATATTGCCCTTACAAAATTCTTGGAAAACCTGAAGGGAGCCTATTCAAAAATTAAGAACGACAATATAATCGTAAACCTTTTTTCCTTTTCAGAACTCACTTCTGGCGATGTTCTCGAATTCCTGCAGCTTTCGGAAACCCATAGAAGTGCCGGAAAATCTTTTGTTTTGGTCACCAATAGGGTGGGCTATGACGAGGTGCCCGAGAATATCATCGTGGTCCCTACGCTTCAAGAGGCCCGGGATTTGGTGGAAATGGAAGAAATTGAAAGGGATTTGGATCTATAATGACGGCACCGCACCATTTAGCGCAGGTAAATATCGCAAGAATGCTTGCTCCCATAGATAGCGCGATAATGGCCGATTTTGTGAATAATCTAGATCGCATCAATGAAATTGCCGAAAGAAGCAATGGTTTTGTTTGGCGGCTGAAAGGAGACGAAAACAACGCTACCTCCCTCCGAGTTTTTGAAGACGATTTTTTGATTATCAATATGTCGGTATGGGAATCGAAGGAGGCCCTTTTTGACTTTACCTATAGATCTGGCCACCTTGAGGTCTTTACCCGAAAAAAAGAATGGTTCAGTGCAATGGAATCCGTACATATGGCTTTTTGGTACGTTGTTCCGGGCCATGAACCTTCGCCTGAGGAAGCCAGGGAACGGCTACGCTATTTGAACGAACATGGCGAGACACCCTATGCCTTCACCTTTAAGGGTAAGTTTGCTCCGAAAGACGCCATGGACTACCAACCCAAACCCAGGGACTAAAATGAAACTGCACATCCTAGGTTGCTATGCGGCCACCCCGAGAACCATGACCAACCCGACCGCGCAGGTCCTGGAGATCAAGAACCACCTTTTTTTGATCGACTGTGGAGAGGGCACCCAGGTGCAGCTGCGCAAGAACAAGATCAAATTTTCGAGGATCAACCATATTTTTATTTCCCATTTGCACGGAGACCATTTTTTTGGACTACCCGGCCTGATTTCCACATTTCGACTCCTGGGGAGGGATAAGGAAATGCATATCTATGGTCCCAAAGGGATCAAGGAAGCCATTACCCTTCTCATGAAACTTGGAGATTCTTGGACCAACTATACACTGGTTTTTCACGAACTCACCGGTCGGGAGCCCGAACTGGTCTACGAGGATCGGACGGTGACGGTCGAAACCATTCCGTTGGATCACAGGGTATACACCAATGGATTTCTTTTTAAAGAGAAATTGTCGGAACGCAAGTTGGATATCCAGGCTGTCGCCAGACATAAAATTGACAGGGCCCACTTTCAGAACATCAAGAGCGGGAAGGACGTTGAACTCGAAAACGGCACTCTTGTGCCCAACCAGGAGCTTTCGCTGGATCCTCCGGCACCAAAAAGTTACGCCTATTGCAGTGATACGGCATACCGTGAAGAAATTGTACCCCAGATTACCCGGGTCAATGCCCTTTATCACGAGTCGACCTTCTTGGATTCCGAGGCACATCTATCCAAGAAAACCAAGCATGCCACGGCCCGGGAGGCCGCCGCCATTGCCAAAGCGGCACAGGTGGGTACGCTCATTTTGGGGCATTATTCCACGAGATACAAATCCATTTCACTTTTTAGGGAAGAAGCACAGCAGGTTTTTTCGAATGTGGAACTGGCCGAGGACGGAAAAGTATTTGAGTTTTAGGATGTTTTTGGATCCTATTTTCCCGTTGTCCGCTTCCCAATTTCATTGAGCCCGTACTTTTGGCATTCCCGTCCTCGTTCCATCAAGGGTTTTGGAAGGATTGCGTTTTTTCCCCAAATCGTAGGATTCGATTTTATTGTTTCTATTCTTTTCATGAACTTTACCTATCTTAAAAAAGATTTGGTCATTATGCAAAAAGACTTGGGAAACTATCGGAAATCGTATGGGAAGAGCGCCTTGTTGGAAGGTTCCATTTCGGACAACCCCATGGAACTTTTCCAAAAATGGTTCTATGAGGTCGAGGCTATCCAAGGTTTGGACGAACCCAACGCCATGACCCTTGGTACCATAGGCCTCGACGGATTCCCGAAGAACAGGGTTGTGCTGTTGAAAAAATATACCTTCGAAGGCTTCATATTCTACACCAACTACCAAAGCGAAAAGGGGAGGGCCATAGCCGCTGACCCAAATGTTTGCCTATCTTTTTTTTGGCCCAATATGGAACGACAGGTCATAATAAAGGGTAGGGCGGAAAAGATTGCGGAAAACCTATCGGACGGATATTTTGAATCAAGACCGGAAGGCAGTAAACTGGGGGCAATAGTATCGAACCAAAGCAGTGTCATTCCCTCGCGGGAGGTACTCGAAGCTGATTTGAAACAACTGGAAAGGGAGTACAGTGGCAAAGCTATTGAGCGCCCCAAGTTTTGGGGCGGGTACATGGTAAAACCGGTATCGCTTGAGTTTTGGCAGGGGAGGCCCAACCGCCTGCACGACCGAATCCGATTTAGCCTACAGGAGGATTTCGATTGGAAAATAGAACGGTTGGCTCCTTAGACCAAGGGAGTGGGGCCCGCCCTAAGGGAAGCCTTACCAACTGGCATTGGAACGGTATTTTTTACAGAAAGAAAAAGCAAACCCGAATTCACTAGACAATGAAACAACTAATTCTTGTTCGACATGGTAAATCTTCCTGGGAATACAGCGTGGGCGACAAAGATCGTCCCTTGTTGGAAAGAGGTATCAACGATGCCCTTTTGGTCGCACGGAAATTTTCCTCGGAAGGCCTGGATATCGATTTTGTTTTTTCCAGTCCTGCAAACAGGGCCCTGCATACCTGCATCCTGTTTTTGCGACAACTCGATTATCCGATGCACAAACTACAGATCACGGATAGCCTGTACGATTTTTCGGGAGATGGGGCCATTCCTTTTATCAACAATCTCGATAATACACTGGATACAGTCATGATTTTCGGTCACAACCACGCCTTCACCCATATTGCCAATTCGTTTGGAAATACCTATATTGACAATGTTCCCACGAGCGGACTGGTACATTTGCAGTTCGGTGCCGACCGCTGGGAAAATATCACAAAGGGCACGACGGTCCAAACTATTTTTCCAAAGCAAATAAGATAAATGATCAAGACAAAAAACCAATATGTAAACAGAGAGATCAGCTGGTTGCGTTTCAATGAAAGGGTGCTTCAGGAAAGCGCGGACCAAAATGTGCCCTTGATAGAAAGACTGCGATTTTTGGGTATATTTTCCAACAACCTCGATGAGTTTTTTAAGGTTCGATATGCCACGGTAAAGCGAATAGTGGATGCGGGAAAATCCGGTAAGAGCGCATTGGGAGGAGAGATAGCGAAGGACTTGTTGGCCGAGATCACCGAAATCGTGATCAAACAACAGACCAAAAGTTTAAAAATACTGGGCGATATCCAGAAAGAACTGGAGGCCCAGAACATTTTTATCATCAATGAGACGGAACTTTCGGAGGTACAGGCCGTTTTTTCGAAGAATTATTTTCTACAAAAGGTAAGTCCACAATTGATGACCATCATTTTAAACGATCTTACCCGTTTCCCCACCCTTAAGGATACCGCCGCCTACCTTGCGGTTAAAATGATACTCAAGCACAATGGCGATACTGATGGGAAAACAATCGAAAAACGGTATGCCCTGATCGAGATTCCCAAAGGAATCGACCGCTTTGTGGTTTTGCCCAAAGAGGGCGACAAAAACTATATCATCGTTCTCGACGATTTGATTCGGTACTGTTTGGACAGCATCTTTACCATGTTCGACTACGAAACCATTTCTGCCCATATGATCAAAATCACCAGGGATGCGGAATTGGATATGGACAACGACCTCAGCAAAAGTTTTATCGAAAAAATATCCACGAGCGTTGCCCACCGAAAAATTGGCGACCCGGTACGCTTCGTTTACGATAAGAGCATTGAAAAGGATACGCTTGCCTTCCTAAAGGAAAAAATGAACATCGAGGACACCGATAGTGTGATTCCCGGAGGCAGGTACCACAATAGGAGGGACTATATGGGTTTCCCCAGCTTGGGAAGGCAAGATTTGCTCTATGAAAAGATAACGGCCCTACCGGTAAAAGGGCTGTCCATGGAAGGAAGTCTCTTTGAGCAGATAGTAAAAAAGGATTATCTGCAATACACGCCCTACCACAAGTTCTCCTACACTATCAAATTTTTACGGGAGGCCGCACTGGACCCTAAAGTACGCAGCATCAAGATCACGGTATATCGATTGGCCAATAATTCACAAGTGGCCGCCTCTTTGATCAATGCGGTTAAAAATGGAAAACAGGTGACCGTTCAGATTGAACTTCAGGCAAGGTTCGACGAGGAAGCCAATATTCAGTATGCGGAACAATTGCAGGCCGAGGGGGTAAAGCTCATTTTCGGGGTCCCGGGACTCAAGGTACACAGTAAAATATGCGTTATCGAACGCGAAGAAGGGGACGATATCAAACGCTATGGTTTTGTAAGTACGGGAAATTTCAATGAATCTACGGCCAGGATATATACCGATTATACCCTCTTCACGGCGTACGAACCCATTTTGAAGGAATTGAACAAGGTTTTCGATTTTTTCGAGACCACCTATAAGATCAATAAGTACAAACATCTGGTGGTATCGCCCCACTATACTAAAGGGGTCTTTCAAAAATTGATCGACAACGAGATAGCCAATGCCATTGTAGGCAAAGAGGCGTACATTAGGATCAAAATGAACAGCTTTACCTCCTACAAGATGATAGATAAATTATATGAAGCAAGTAGGGCAGGTGTAAAGATCCAATTGATCATCAGGGGAATCTGCTGTTTGGTACCCGGCGTAAAAGGCATGAGCGAAAATATCGAAGCCATAAGTGTGGTCGACAAGTTCTTGGAGCACACCAGGGTCTTCATTTTTGGTAATGAGGGAAATCCAAAGGTATATATTTCCTCAGCGGACTGGATGACCCGAAATTTGGACTATCGCGTCGAAGTGGGCTGTCCCATTTATGATGATGAGGTGAAACAGGAATTGCTGGACACCTTCGATATTTCTTGGAGGGACAATGTGAAAGCAAGAATTTTCAATGAGGCCCAGGACAATGCGTATCTCAGAAGCGATCAGCCTAAACTTCGGTCGCAGTTTGCCAAATATGATTATTACGTGAAGAAATTGGAATCGTAGCCAATTCGTCCGAGAACGTGTGGAATGCGGCCAAATACCTTGCCTATCCGTGTACCGTTTCTTTTTTCCCCAGGTCTTTCATGATCTCCGCTTCAAAGCACAACAAGTCTTCCCATTTTTGATCTACTTCCTTTCTTTCCCCATATTTTCGGGCAAACTTTAGGAACATAGTAAAATGGCCCGCTTCGCTGACCATAAGTTTGTGATAAAAATCGGCAAGTTCCTTGTCCTTCAGTTGTTCCGAAAGCAAACGGAAACGTTCACAGCTCCGGGCCTCGATCAGGGCGGCGTACAACAATCGGTGCACCAATTGGGTGGTTCTACTCCCCCCTTTGGGAAAGAACTTCTGCAGAGCGACCACATAGTCGTCCTTTCGGTCCCGTCCCAAGGTTTTCCCTCTGGCCGTTATCCTGTCGTGCACCATTTTAAAATGCCCCATTTCTTCCCGGGAAAGTGCGATCATCTCCTCCACCAAATCAGTGTACTCCGGGAAACGTATGATCAATGAGATAGCTGTGCTGGCCGCTTTTTGTTCGCAGTAAGCATGGTCGGTGAGGATCTCATCGATGTTTTTTTCCACAAGGTTTACCCATCTGGGGTCCGTAGGCAATTTTAGGCCGAGCATAGTTCCAAGAATTTGATTTTCAAAAATAATGCGATCCTGGTCCGAATCAAAATAAGGGGTTATATTTGCTGTATGGATGTATTTTTTAAGGTATTTGGCTGGGTGTTCGGAGTGTTGTGCATTGTTTCTGCGGTACTCCAATACAACGACCCGGACCCGTTGTTGTGGATGGTGATCTATGGTATCGCCGCCCTAGTGTCCTTTGGCTTTGCCCTGGGCAAGATCAGCTATTCCGTTCTCTTGGTGCTTGGCGCTCTTTGTGCCGTAGGCTTCGTTTATGTATTCCCTGAAAAATTCGAGGGTTTTGAAATTGGAGGCGGGGATATTAAGAATGTGGAAGAGGGCAGGGAGGCTTTTGGGCTTTTGCTCTTGGGATTGGTGATGTTTACTTTCGCGATTCGGAAAAAACTTGGACGGCGCCCAAAATCAAAGATCTAGATCGAATTCCTGTCTTAGGATATCGATTGCCGGGTTCTTCTCCCTAAGCTTTTGATATTTTTCCTCTGGGGTGAACGCAAATTTCTTCGCAGTTTCCTCGTTGACCGTTATTTTTAGGCCGATGAAATGGTTGTCGAGCTTGGACCTTAGGTATTCCAGCAATCCATACTGTTCCCGCTCCACCTCCTTTTTCATGGTACTATTGGGCAGTTCGATCCAGATATTGTTTCCTTCCATTAACTTGGGAACGTCCGTGGCAAGACTGGAAGCCAGTATTTTTTGCCCTTTGGCATCAATTTCTTTCACAAAATCGTTCCAATGTTTTTGCATTTCCTCTTCCACAAAGGGCGTCCTGGGCAGATTGTCCACATCGATCGGCGCTTCCTTCTTGTTCAGCTGATGTTCTTTTTTTGCCTTTAGACTGGAAATCGACAGTCCTGAAACCCGTTTTGGTGCGATGCCAATATTTATTTTCTTGGTGGTAACTGTGTCGTCCCGACCCTGTGTTGGCATGGGCCCCTCTGTTGGCGGTTCCTCCAATACCACTGATGTTTCTGTTTGATCACCGCCATTCTTTACAGGGACATGGGGGGTTGGTACCGGAGTTTTGGATACCGGACTTTCCCTATCATCGGAACGCCCAAGGGGTACTGCAATTTCCTTCGGAAGTTCCGGAAGCGTTTGGGTCGAAACAACCCCCTGATCTTCCGAGGGGACCACTTCTTTCCTTTCATCCATAGGTCCTGGCCCATCGCCCTTAAAAAAGGAAGCGGGGGCAATGTAATCAATGGTCTGATTCGCCAGAGCTACGGATTCAGGGTTTTTTTTTTCTCCATCAAAATCAACGGAGGCCAACTTCATCAATGTAAGTTCAACCAACAGGCGTTGGTTTTTGCTGGTCTTGTAGTTGAGGTCGCACTCATTCGCCATGTCCAAAGCCTTTAAAAGGAAGGGGTTGGCCGTTTTTTGGGACTGTTCGAGATAACGTTGCTTTGCCACTTCACCCACCTCGAGCAATTCGATGGTGCCCGGATGTTTGCAGACCATAAGATCCCTGAAATGCGACGCTAGGCCATTGATGAAATGATGGCCATCGAAACCAAGTGCCAAGGTGTTGTTGAGCAACAAGAGCAGAGCCGGGATATTGTGTTCCAAAATTAGGTCCGTGGCCGAAAAATAAGTGTCGTAGTCGAGGACGTTCAGATTTTCGGTAACCGCTTTCCGAGTGAGCTTCTTACCCGAAAAGCTGACTACCCGATCAAAAATCGACAGGGCGTCCCGCATGGCGCCATCGGCCTTCTGGGCAATGATATGGAGTGCATCGTCCTCGGCCTCTATCCCTTGGTTTTTAGCGATGTACTTCAGATAATTTGCGGCATCTTTAACGGTGATCCGTTTAAAATCAAAAATTTGGCAGCGCGAAAGTATGGTGGGGATGATTTTATGCTTCTCGGTGGTGGCCAAAATGAAGATAGCGTGTTTCGGGGGCTCTTCCAAAGTCTTCAAGAAAGCGTTGAAGGCCGATTGCGACAACATATGTACCTCATCGATGATGTACACTTTGTATTTGCCCACCTGAGGGGGGATCCGAACTTGGTCGATAAGGTTTCTAATATCGTCCACTGAGTTGTTGGAAGCCGCGTCAAGTTCAAAAATATTGAAGGCAAAGTCCTCGTTCGCCTGATGGTCACCATCCTCATTGATCTTTTTGGCCAAAATTCGGGCACATGTCGTTTTGCCCACCCCCCTGGGGCCACAGAACAACAAAGCCTGGGCGAGATGGTTGTTTTCTATGGCATTGGTCAGGGTATTCGTAATGGACTCCTGGCCCACAACATCCTTAAAGGTCTGGGGTCTGTATTTTCTGGCCGAAACGATAAAAGGTTCCAATGGCATGTTGCTTTAGGTGGCGCCGAATTGGCAGCATACAAATATAAAAATAGCAGCATAGGGTAGGTTCGATTTGAAGGGGATAAAGTGAATTTTTATCAACAATTAGGATACCTTTGCATCAAGCAGGCCACCTTATCGCCCCGTCGATCGGCGGGGAGGAAAGTCCGGACACCATAGTGCGGCATAGCGGGTAACGCCCGTCGTCCCGATCTTGTATCGCGACAGGACAAGTGCAACAGAAAGTATGTACAGGTTAAGCTGTAGTGAAATCAGGTAAACTCTATGCGGTGAAACGTCACGTAAATCGATGTTTGAGGGCGGCACGTCCGAATCGAAGGGTAGACGGTTGGAGCCTTTGGGCGACCAAAGGCCTAGATAAATGATAGGGAAGTCCCATTGGGGCTTTACAGAATCCGGCTTACGGCCTGCTTATTTTTAGGAAGCGATACCTTCCTATGGGAACGGCATATCAAGCTGCTTCAAAAAAACTGAAAACACTTCCTCCATACTTTCTCGAATAGGCGAAGCCCGGCAGTTGTGCCAGTTCGGTTTTGTCGGAATGCTCAATGATCAACATTCCTCCGGGCAATAGGAGTTTTTGGCGGAACACCAGCTCCGGGATTTTGGAAAAGCCTTCCAAATCCATCCCATAGGGAGGGTCCGCAAAGATGATATCGGCCCTGGCATGGGACTTTTCCAGGAATTTGAAGACATCGCTCTTAATGGTATCCAGTTCAAATTCCAGTTCCCGGGCCGTTTTTGCGACAAAGGCCACACAGGCCGCATGGGAATCGACCGCCATTACGGATTGTGCCCCTCGAGAGGCAAATTCATAGCCGATATTTCCCGTGCCGGCGAAAAGATCCAACACGTGGATTTCATCAAAATAAAAATGGTTGTTCAGGATATTGAAGAGTGCTTCCTTCGCCATGTCAGTGGTAGGGCGAACCGGTAATCGCTTTGGGGCGATAATACGTCTTCCTCTATGCTTTCCTGAAATTATTCGCATCACAGGGCATTTAGAACGGTAAAATCTATGGCGTTCCCTTGTAAATGGGTCATGGAATATGAATTGTCGGAGGGTACGAATATGGAAACGTGCTTCACGTACCCATAGCACAGGTCGTAAACGGGATCCCCTTCCTCGATAGCCCCAAAAAGCTTTAGGGCAACCGTCTCCGTATCCAATTGGAGCTGCTCCAGGGTGAAGAGCAGGTAATACAGAAAGTCTTCGGGAGTGGTATGCTCAAAACTATTGAACAACAGCAATTTCTTGTTGGCGAGTACGGTAATGTCCATTTGTTGTCCGGACAGGTGTACGTAACAGACCGGACCCTTTCCGTTGGTAGGCATGTTCAAGAGCGATTGCACCATGACGGTACCGTAATGCTTGAAGACGAACTCTCCAAAAAGATCGTAGATGTAGTTGTTGACGTTGACGAAAGGGACGTATACATTGATTAGGTCGTACCCCTCCAGTTCGTCGAATTCAATATGGTCGTTGGCCAAGATTCGAGTATTGAATTTCAGATAATTCGCCAACTCCTCGGGATCGAACAACGCTTTGGGAACCAGACTGAAAAGTGGGTTCCTGTGAATGACGACGACCTCTGAGAACCTGATTTGTCCAATTTTGTATTTTTCGAACAACTGTTGGAGTTCCTTGAGCAGTTGGTGCGGGGCCAATTCCTTATGGAAAATAAGGTGTTCGGTCTCTAGAACCGCATTCCCCACAGTATCGAGTATACAAAAAGAAAGTCCATTCAAACTAACTTGAATGGACAGTCTATAAAAGTCTTTTGAAGAATTCCTTTGGATACTATTACTGTTCTCCTTTTTTGTCATAGATAGGGGGCCAGTTTCCGCTGGTGCTAACTTCGTCCAGGGAACCGACACTTATAGAGTTACCATTTACCTGTTCAACACTCACCTCGGCATTCTCCTTTGCCAAAAGGTCCTTGGGCTGATCGTACAGCACGACACTTTTCGCAACTTTTGCCTCAAAAACAGGGGCCCTATAACCACTTTTCTCGATAATGGCCGCCTTCATCTCTATCTTTTCACCGTTCACCGCACCGGGTATTTCCATCATCCTCTTATAGCGGTCATCCGTCTTGAACAGGGAATCCTTGACCGATACAAAACCCAATGTGTCTATAATTGTTATTTCCTTAAGTTGGTCAATTTTGTACACCTCGTCAAAATACATGAAGGAAGAGTCGCGCTGCTGTGTAAGCACATAGTTTCCGGTATCCACAAAACTGATCAGCTTATTAAAATCATTGGCATATGTTCCCTTTACGGATTTGTACGCTTCCTGCGCGTTCCTGATATCCTTTAACTGGGCGACGACCTTGGCAAAACGTTCCTGTTTCACCTTATTGAACTCAATAGGGCCGGTTACCGACTTATAAATGAGGTATCCAAAAAGGACGCACGCAATCCAAAGTACAATTTGTATTATGGTCTTCATTTCCTTACTGTATTAGTTATTTTTAGTGGTTCACACAAATCTACAATTTTTTTGGAAACTGCCTAATTTTTTGCAATCTGAATTCACACTGCCAAAACGGGCCTCAAAATGCAACAATAACGGACCATAAGCCCGTAAATTTCGTACGAAAGGCAGGGAAATGGACAATACTTGTTCTAGCGACAAGATTGCCCTGGGGGCAAGGGTACTGCCAAGAAAATCATGTTTATCTTTGACGACCTATGGGAACAATGACCGAAGCCTCATTTTATAAAATTTTGAACGATGGCTTTCCCCATGAACCTACTCCGAAGCAATCCGTTGCCCTTCAAAAGTTGGCCCGGTTCCTAATATCGGTCGAAAAGGACCATATTTTTCTTCTAAAAGGTTTCGCCGGTACGGGAAAGACCACCATTGTGGGCACGGTGGTGAGACAGCTGTGGCACACCAAGCTGAAGTCCGTACTCATGGCCCCGACCGGTAGGGCGGCCAAGGTGATGTCGAACTACGCCCAAACGCAAGCCTTTACCATACATCGCAAGATATATTTTCCCAAAAAACAGAGTGGTGGCGGGATACAGTTTGTACTGGCACCGAACAAGCACCGGAACACGGTTTTTATTGTTGATGAGGCCTCTATGATACCCGATGCGCCAACCGATTCCAAACTGTTTGACAATGGTTCCCTATTGGACGACCTGTTGATGTACGTCTATTCCGGGCATAATTGTAAATTGATCTTGATCGGGGATACCGCACAATTGCCACCGGTACGTCTCGATCTGAGTCCGGCCCTGGACGCCGAAAAGCTTGCGGTGAACTATAACAAGGAAGTGACAAAATTGGAATTGGACGAGGTGGTCCGACAAGCGGAGGATTCGGGAATACTGATGAACGCGACCAATTTGAGGGAGCAACTGACGACTTCCTTTTTCGACAATTTTCAATTTGATCTGGACCCATATACCGATATACGTCGTTTGATCGACGGTTACGAAATCCTGGAGGCCATTGAAAATGCCTATGCCGAAAATGGAAAGGAGGAAACCGCTTTCGTAGTGCGTTCCAACAAAAGGGCCAACCTGTACAACGAAAACATCCGTAGCAGGATCTTGTATTTGGAGAACGATCTTTCCGTTGGGGACTACATGATGGTCGTAAAGAACAACTACTTTTGGTTGGAAACAAGTTCCAAAGCTGGTTTTATAGCCAATGGCGACATCATTGAAGTGCTGGAAATTTTCGCCTTTAAAGAGCTGTATACCTTCAAATTTGCGGAGGTGCGGGTGAAGATGGTGGACTATCCCGATCAAAAACCCTTCGAGACGGTACTGCTTTTGGATACCATCAAGGCAGAGGCACCTTCCCTGCCCTATGAGGATTCAAACCGCTTGTATCAGGAGGTGATGCTCGACTACGAGGGGGAAAGATCAAAATATAAGAAGTTCCTCGCCGTAAAGGGGAACAGCTATTTCAATGCGCTACAAGTTAAATTCTCTTACGCCATTACCTGTCATAAATCGCAGGGCGGACAATGGGATACCGTTTTTGTGGAACAACCGTACCTGCCGAACGGAGTGGATAGAGAGTATCTCAGATGGCTTTACACAGCGGTGACCCGCGCCAAACGAAAACTGTACCTTATTGGTTTCAAGAACGATTTTTTTGTTGGATCGGAATAGGTTATTTTCGTTATAAAGAAAGTTGGAATGACCTCCGAAACGGTAATAAGCATTTTTTTGGGCGTTGGACTGGCCGCTTCGGTAGGTTTCCGGGTATTTCTGCCCCTGTTCGCCCTAAGTTTGGCGGCCTACTTCGATATATGGGAATTGAACGAGAGTTGGCAGTGGATCGGTAGCCTTGCAGCGGTGATTACCCTGGGGGTCGCGACCTTGGTAGAGCTGTGCGCTTATTTTATTCCCTGGATAGATAACCTGCTCGACAGTTTCTCGGTGCCATTGGCCGCTATTGCAGGAACGGCCGTTATGGTCTCCACCGTGGCCAATTTAGATCCGGTGGTCACCTGGTCGCTCGCCATTATTGCCGGCGGAGGCACCGCTACCGCCATTAAAGGGGCCAGTGCCACCAGCAGATTGGCCTCAACGGTCTCTACGGGAGGATTGGGCAACCCGGTAGTTTCCACTTTGGAGACCGGTACGGCCGTAGTCGTCACAACGGCATCAATTTTTTCGCCCATTTTGGCCGCGGTTCTCGTAATCATCATATTGGTCATCATTTTCAGGGTTTATCGAAAGCTAAGGCCTCGGAGAAATACATCGAACGAAAACATACAATAAGTTGAAGACCATTGCAATGATTCCAGCCCGCTATGCGGCATCCCGATTTCCTGCCAAACTGATGCAGGATTTAGGCGGACAACCGGTAATATTACGCACGTATGAGGCCGCAGTGAAAACCGGCTTGTTCGATGAGGTATATGTAGTGACCGATAGTCCAGTGATTTTTGAAGTCATAACCGGAGCGGGCGGAAAAGCAAAAATGAGCATCAAAGAGCATGACTGCGGGAGTGATCGGATCGCCGAGGCAGTTGCCGATATGGACGTCGATATCATTGTGAATGTACAGGGCGACGAGCCCTTTACCGATAGGGAAAGCCTTTCAGGGGTCTTGGAAGTCTTTAAAGATGATGTGGGCCAAGAAATAGACCTGGCCTCATTGATGGTACGGATCACGGACCGGGAGGAAATAAATAACCCCAATACCGTAAAGGTGATCGTGGACAATCGTAATTTTGCAGTATATTTCTCACGACTGCCCATTCCATACCCCAGGGACAAAAATGTGGAGAGCGTGTACTATAAGCACAAGGGAGTCTATGCCTTTCGTAAAAGTGCCCTGATGGACTTTCACCGGCTTCCCATGTTACCCTTGGAAGCTACCGAAAAAATTGAGGCCATACGATATCTGGAATACGGGAAAAAGATAAAAATGGTAGAGACAGACGTTACTGGTATAGAAATTGATACTCCAGAAGATTTGGACAGGGCAAAAAAGGCATGGAAGTAGATTTTACCAACATCAAGGTCATTGGTTTTGATGCCGATGACACCCTTTGGGTAAATGAAACCTATTTTAGGGATGCGGAAGAAAGGTTCGCCGAATTGCTGGAGCATTATGAGACGAAGAACAAGATAGACCAGGAGCTCTTCAAAATGGAAATGAAAAACTTGGAGCTATATGGATATGGCATCAAAGGTTTTATGCTTTCCATGATCGAGTCGGCACTGGAGTTGTCAAATAATGAAGTTTCGCAAGCAACGCTTTTGGATATCCTGAATCTTGGTAAAAAGATGATAACCCAACCTGTTGAATTGTTGCATGGGGTGAAGGAAGTTTTGGAGCAACTGTCCAAAAAGTATAGATTGATCGTTTTGACCAAGGGCGATCTTTTGGACCAGGAACGCAAGTTGGAACGTTCAAGTCTTTCGAAGTACTTTCATCATGTGGAGGTGTTGAGCGATAAAAAAGAGTCCAACTATCAGCATTTGCTGGACCACTTGGAAATTGACGTGAAAGAGTTTTTGATGATAGGAAATTCGTTGAAATCGGATGTGCTACCTATAATCAATATTGGAGCCAAGGCGGTCCATATTCCTTTTCATACCACCTGGTTGCACGAAGAGATAACCGTAAATGATAAAACACATAAGTACTTGACCGTAAAAAAATTAAGGGATATTGTCGAGTACCTGTAATACCGCATATGGAAATAAGGAAGGATATTGAGTTGAAAGAGGGTACGGTTGCCCAAACGGGCCATTATAGAAATTTCCCAATGGTGCCCCGAGTGGTCTTTGGCACGGGAAGTTTTGATCAGCTGGGGGATATTTTGATGCCCAAGCGGAAAAGTGCCGATTCACCTTGTATTTTTTTGGTGGACGATGTGTTCGAAGGTTCGCCCTTGATTGGCAGGATACCTCTTATTTTCAACGACCAGATTATTTTTATTTCAGCGGATGAGGAACCCAAGACCGTGCAGGTCGATGCACTGGTGGAACGGATAAAGCACGATTTTTCCGAACTTCCTTCCGGAATCATCGGCATTGGCGGGGGAACCCTTCTCGATTTGGCAAAGGCGGTCGCCCTGATGTTGACCAACAAGGGCAGCTCTTCCGAGTACCAGGGATGGGATCTGGTGCAGCGACCTTCGATCTATCATGTGGGGGTTCCGACCATCAGCGGAACGGGGGCGGAAGTGTCGCGTACGACCGTACTATTGGGCCCGGACAAAAAACTGGGCATTAATTCAGATCATACCATTTTTGATCAAGTGGTACTGGATCCCGATCTCGCCGCGGGAGTGGACAGGAAGCAGTGGTTCTATACGGGAATGGATTGCTATATCCACTGCGTGGAGTCGCTGAGTGGTACCTACCTGAACGCCTTTAGCCAAAGCTACGGCGAAAAGGCGATGGAACTGTGCAAAGAGGTCTATCTTGAAAATCTGTCCCCTTCCAAGTCCCGCGAAAAGTTAATGATGGCCTCCTGGCACGGGGGAATGAGCATCGCCTATTCCCAAGTGGGGGTGGCCCATGCCATGAGCTACGGACTGTCGTACCTTCTGGGTGTAAGGCATGGTATTGGGAATTGCTTGGTATTCCAACATTTGAAAGAGTTTTATCCCGAGGGCGTGGCGCTTTTTCACAAGATGAAAAACAAACACCAAATCGAACTTCCGACAGGAATTTGTTCCTCATTGACCGATAGCGATTTTGATGCCATGGTCAAGGTTTCCCTGAGTATGGAGCCCCTGTGGGAAAATGCACTGGGAAAAGATTGGCGCAAGATTGCGACCCCTAAAAAAGTAAAGGCCATTTATAAGCTGATCTAAAGGCTTTCGTTTCCCTAAATACCATAAGCTGTCATGCAAAAAATTGCCCAATTCATCTATTTTAAACTTTTGGGATGGACGGTGGTGGGCGATTTTCCAAAACATTTGGACAAGTTTGTCGTTATCGTTGTCCCCCATACCAGTTGGGTCGACTTTTTTCTTGGTATTTTGATACGGAAGGTATGGAACGAGGAAATCAACTATGTGGGCAAGAAAAGCCTGTTCGGCCCGCCTTTCGGATGGTTTTTTAGGTGGACAGGGGGCGCGCCGGTGGACCGTAGCCAGAACAACGATACGGTAAGCGCTACGGCGGCCATCTTTAAGAAACGGGACAAGTTTAGGTTGACCCTCGCACCGGAGGGGACACGGAAGAAAGTAACCTCCTGGAAAAGCGGGTTCTACTACATTGCCAAAGAGGCCGGGGTGCCCATTGTTTTGGTCGCCTTCGATTTTGGCAGAAAGCAGGTAAAGGTATCGGAACCCCATTGGCCCACGGGCGACAAGGAGGCCGATTTTAGGGTATATCAATCTTTCTTTAAAGGAGTGGTGGGAAAAGTACCGGAATACAGTTTTTAAATTTTTCCCCGTTCTATAAGCTTCTTGGGTTTGGCCGTTTCCTTTTTCCGCGTATTTCCGGGGAAAACCAGATGGGTGCTCGAATAGGTGGTCCCAAAAGTGGCACTGGCAGAATATACCTGATCAATGGCATCGAGCACTTGATGTTCCGAAAGTTCCCTGAGCGGATGGATAAAGACCGACCAGATAACTTCATCACTTAGTGCGTACTTTACATCTAGGGCGGAATGAAAATTTGCCACCAAAGCGTTCAATAGCTGTTCTTCCTCTAATTTCTCCCTTTCGATTATGGGCGAAATGATGCGCATGCGGTTGGCATTTTCATCGTAGACGCAGATGAGCAGGGTCTCGTTATAGGCAAATTGAATGGAATTCCCATTGGTCTGTACCGTATCGGAAACCTGGGAGATCAGTTTTTCCAGTGTGCTTGGGTTCATATCCTGCCCATGGCCCTGGAATGCGGTCAATAGCGAGAACAATACGCTGAATACTACAAATCTGCCCATTTTACTGCTTTTGGTCCTTAGTCGGGAGTTCGTATGCTTGTTTACAGGCAACTGGAAAAAAGGCAGCGACTATTCCCGCATCGTGTGGTACACGTTCTGTACGTCGTCGTCCTCTTCGATTTTTTCCAGGAGTTTCTCCACATCGGCGACTTCTTCCTCGGAAAGTTCTTTGGTCACTTGGGGAATGCGCTCAAAACCCGAGGACAGGATTTCGATGCCACGTTGTTCCAGTTCTTTTTGGATGGCGCCAAAACTTTCGAAGGAAGCATAGATCAAAATACCGTCATCATCCACAAATACTTCTTCGGCCCCGAAATCGATCATTTCCAATTCCAGTTCCTCGGGATCTATTCCCTCTGCGGGAATTCTAAAATTGCAACTATGATCGAACATGAATTCCACGGAACCGGATGTCCCCAGACTGCCATTGCACTTGTTGAAATAGCTTCTGATGTTGGCCACCGTTCGGGTATTGTTATCGGTAGCCGTTTCAATGAGAATGGCAATGCCGTGCGGGGCGTAGCCCTCGAAGAGTACTTCCTTGTAATCGCCCAAGTTCTTGTCCGATGCCCTTTTGATGGCCCGTTCAATGTTGTCCTTGGGCATGTTGACCGACTTGGCGTTCTGGATTACGGCCCGCAAACGGGAATTCGAATCGGGGTCCGGACCCCCTTCCTTGACCGCGATGACAATATCTTTTCCAATTCGGGTGAACGCTTTGGACATCGCCGACCAACGCTTCATTTTACGTGCTTTTCTGAACTCAAATGCTCTTCCCATAAAAGATGTATTGCTTTTGCGGTTGCTAATTTAATAAAATTTGAAGAGGAAGGATTTCCAAAGGCCGCCTTCCGGTACCGGCGCCCGAAATAGGCCCGATCCGTTCGCGATCAGGGACCACGGCCCCTCTAATCCCCGAAAACGATTTCCTCGATGCTCTCGGCCAGTTTAAAATCCTTCTCCGTAATACCTCCGACGTCATGCGTGTTCAGACGGATGTTCAGGGAGTTGTAGATGTTGCTCCAATCGGGATGGTGCCCCTGGGCCTCGCATTCAAAAGCGATACGGGTCATTGTTGCGAAGGCTTCCTTAAAATTCCCGAATTGTAACGAGGTCTCCAGGGCGCCATCGATATGTTCCCAGCTATCCAGTGCCTTCAGCTTTTCCCCAATCTCAACAAGTGATAGTTTTACCATGATAGTTTTTTTATAAAGTTAGCGATTGTCGGAAAAGCACGGTGATAAAATGCCATAATATCGAGCTTAACCCAGCACATGGTGATCTATGATTTCCTGATAGCCGATCTGTAGGTTCTTGGGGAGTTTGTTTTCTTTGGGCAAAACCGCCAAATAACGTTCTTCATTGGTGGTGTACACCCGTTTATAGATGGGATTGAAGCTGCCTATGCGGTCAATGATTTCCCTTATAAAGTCGTCATGGTGCACAAGGTCATTGCTACCCAAGTGAAAGATCCCGCTTTTATCCCGATTGATCAGGTAGTGTACCTGCTGGGTAAACTTGTCGTCGTTGGTGACATTCACGACCAGGTTGGGAAAAACCTCCACGGGAAGATTGTTTTGGATGTTCCCCTTAATTTCCTTTACCCTTGGCGATTGGTTGCCGAACACCATGGGGATTCTCAAAATTCCCATTTTCTTTTTGGGGAGGCGAAGGAGCATGTTCTCGATCTTGATCTTCAACCGGCCATAGACGCTGTCCGAAAGGGTTTTGTCGTATTCATAGGAAGGGTATTTGCTGTAGGCGTCAAAAACATTGGCCGAGGACAGAAAGTAAATCTTACAATCGTGCTTGGATACATATTCGACCAGATGTTGGTGTGCCTGTATCTGTCCCGCAAAATTGCCCCTGAGCGCCGAGATGATCAGCTGTGGGCGTACCTTTTCGAGTATTTCAAAAACATCGTCTTCCTCCAGGTCGTACCGGAAGAACTGTTTGTTGCCTTCAAAAGACCTTCTTGCATTAAAAAAAGTTCCGTAGGTGTCAAAATATCCGCAGAGTTCTTTATAGAGGGCATTGCCCAAAAAGCCGCTTCCTCCCAAGATCAATATTTTTTTTGCTCCCTCTTGCACCTTCCTTTTCTCTTCCGTTGCCGGATTTAACCCTTATAGAATGGGAGTTTCACAACGGTTGCAGGAACCGCGTTCTTTCGTATCTGGACCTGTATTTTGCTCCCGACCGTCGAGAAAATGGTGGGAACGTAACCCAGACCAATGCCCTTGCCCAACGACGGCGACATGGTTCCCGAGGTCACAACGCCAATTTTTTTACCGTTGCCATCCACAATATCGTAATCCTGGCGGGGAATGCCCCTATCGTCCAGTTCAAAGGCGATGAGTTTCCGCTCCGGGCCATGTGCCTTTTCGCTGGCCAGTGCCTCACTGTTTACAAACTCCTTTCCAAATTTGGTGATCCACCCCAGTCCAGCTTCCAAAGGAGAGGTGGTTTCATCAATGTCATTTCCGTAGAGGCAATAACCCATTTCCAATCGTAGCGTATCCCGGGCCGCCAATCCTATGGGTTTTATACCGAAATCGGAACCGGCTTCAAAAACCATGTCCCAAATCTGCTGCACCTCCCCATTTTTACAATAGATTTCAAAGCCTCCGGAGCCGGTGTACCCGGTAGCCGAGATGATTACATGATCGATGCCCGCAAAATCCGCCACGACAAAATTGTAGAACTTAATTTCGGACAGGTCCACGGAAGTTAAGGGTTGCATCGCTTCCACCGCTTTGGGCCCCTGTATGGCCAAGAGGGAATAGTTATCTGAAAGATTTCGCATTTCCGCACCGAAATCGGCATTGTATTTGGCGATATGATCCCAATCCTTGTCGATATTGGAAGCGTTTACCACCAATAAATACTGTTCTTCCTTAATGCGGTAAACGATAAGGTCGTCTACAATGCCCCCTGTCTCGTTGGGCAAACAGCTGTATTGTGCCTTTCCAATGGTGAGTTTTGAAGCATCGTTCGATGTCACCTTTTGGATAAGGGCCAGTGCTTCTGGGCCTGAAATCAGAAACTCCCCCATATGGGAAACATCGAAAACACCCACTCCCTTCCGAACGGTTTCATGCTCGATATTTACCCCCTCATAAGAAACGGGCATAAGGTACCCTGCAAAGGGAACCATTTTTGCCCCTAGGGCCTCGTGGGTTTTTGATAATGCTATATGCTTCATGTTTTCCGAATTGGCTGCGCAAATTTATTGAATTAATCGGCAATAGTCAGAAGGGAAATACGATGTTTTTGCACAAAGTATTGTTAAATGGATTACCGTTCGGCCTGCAGTCCTTTCAGCAGATAGGACTTCAAATCTTGATAGGTATCTATTTTGATGGATTTCTTTTCCCTGTCCATAACTTTTTGGATTTGCTGCGGGATGTCAAGAACATGCCCAATAGTCTCTTCAACGACATCCAAAAATTTTACCGGATGGGCGGTTTCCAAAAAAATGCCGTATACCCCGGAATTCGTTTTCATATATTTTTTCAACCCCAAATAACCTACCGCACCATGGGGGTCGGCAATATAGCCCGAATCCAAGTATATCTTGGACAGGGCCTCCTTGGTCTCTTTATCGGTAAAGGCGTAGGACGAAAGATGTCTTGTCAGGGCCTCGAAATTATCACCGAACAAACGCCTGATGCGTATAAAGTTGCTGGGGTCGCCCACGTCCATTGCGTTGGAAATCGTGGCTGTGGAGGGTTTGGGGCGGTACTCCCCGCTTAGCATGTATTTTGGCACGGTGTCATTGACGTTCGTGGCGGCCACAAAATGTTCGACCGGCATACCCAAGCGTTGGGCGACCATACCTGCGCAGATATTGCCAAAATTACCACTGGGCACCGAAAACACGATTTCCCTTCCTTTTTGTTTTACCTGCCTATAAGCGAACAAAAAGTAGAACAATTGGGGCAACCACCTGGCGACATTGATTGAATTTGCCGATGTCAGTTGCATTCGACCCAACAGTTCACCATCCAAAAAGGCGGTCTTCACCATTTTCTGGCAATCATCAAAAGTGCCGTCGACCTCCAGGGCCGTGACGTTCTGACCCAGGGTGGTCAACTGACGTTCCTGAATGTCGCTTACCTTTCCACTAGGGTAGAGGATAACCACATTTACGCCCCCAACCCCCAAAAAACCATTGGCCACGGCACCCCCCGTATCTCCTGAAGTGGCGACCAAAACGGTGATCTCGGTGTTTGTTCCTTCCGAGAAATAGCCCAGGCAGCGTGCCATAAATCGGGCGCCCACATCTTTGAACGCCATGGTAGGGCCATGAAAAAGCTCCAAGGTGGCTATGTTCTCCTCGATTTCCACTATTGGAAAATCAAAATCAAGCACCTCGGCCAAGATGGATTTCAACTTTTCATCGGGTACTGTATCGCCAACAAATTGTCGGATCGCACGGAACGCGATTTCTTGATGGGACAGCGTGCCTATTTCCTCAAAAAAGGAAGGGAGGAGCGCATCGATCCGCTCTGGAAAATACAATCCACGATCCGGTGCGATACCCTGGATCACGGCTTTTTTGAAGGATACGCTGGGAGCCTGTTTGTTTATGCTGTAAAATTTCAATTTTAAATGTATTAGTTCGTTGTTTGAAAATCGGACCAAGGTCGGTCATAGGACGTTCCCGGTCCACTGCCAAGTACGTTCTTGTTTTTAGTTCATAGCCTTCGAACCCCTTCTGTATTTATCTTGGATACGTGTACATCATGGGCGACCCCAATGTGCCGATATACGCCCTCCATGGCATTTGCCACCTTGTCAGCTATTTCCTTCCCTCGGCTGAACGCAAAAATGGACGGTCCCGAGCCCGAAATACCGCCTCCCAGTGCCCCCGATTTTTGGGCCTCGGACCTCACGGCATCAAAACCTGGGATCAATATGGACCGAATGGGCTCTACGATATGATCCTGTAGGGAGCGGCCTATCAACGCATAATCTTCCATGAACAAGCCGGCAATCAACCCGCCGACATTGCCCCATTGCTTGATACCGTCCTTCAAGCTTATATTGGTCTTCAAAATTTTTCTGGAATCCGAAGTCTTTACCTCGATCTGTGGATGGATCACCGTGGCGTACAGTTCCGCCGGGCTGTGAATGGGTATAATATCCAAAGGCCCATAACTGCGTACCAAGGTAAACCCTCCAAAAAGGGCTGGGGCCACATTGTCGGCATGTGCGACCCCACTGGCAAGCTTTTCGCCCGCCATGGCGAACTGTACCAGCTGCAATGTAGAAAACGGATTTCCCAACAATTCGTTCATTGCCCAAACAGCACCTGAGGAGCTTGCGGCACTGCTTCCAATGCCACTGCCCGCCTTAATTTTTTTATAGATTTCGATTTCAAATCCGCCTGAATGACCGCTTTGCTCCAGAAGGGCCATACCCGCAACACCTGCCACGTTCAAATGGGTTTCCATTGGGAGGTCCTGACCTTCGAGTTTGCTGATCTTTATTCCCTTTTCCGGGATTTTCCGAACCACCATCTCATCCCCTACGCCATCGAGGGCAACGCCCAGGACATCGAACCCACAGGAAATATTGGCTATGGTAGCCGGACAGAATACCTTGATCTCGTTTTTATCCATGCTTTTTGCAATCATTGACAGAAGCGCAGGGAAGACGCAGTATTTTTAGTACTTGTTCCGGAGTTCCGGATCGGTTCCCTTAGCGGCCGTGGTGTTTTTAAAAGTTACCAATTCTAATGATATCCGCAAAGATACCGGAAGCCGTAACATCGGCCCCCGCTCCCGCCCCTTTAATGATCAAGGGTTGGTCAGGGTACCGTTCCGTATAAAAAAGGACAATATTGTCGCTTCCCTCCAAATTGTAAAAATCATGCCCCTTGGGAATTTGCTGTAGGCCGACACTTGCCGTTCCATCTTCGAACTGGGCCACATATTTTAACCTGCTATTTGCCGCCATCGCTTCGCTGTACAGTTTCTGAAAATCAGCCTCATGTTCCTTTAAGGAGGCAAAAAAATCTTCGTTGTTATCGGTTTCCAGGCTTTTACTGGGCAAAAACGAGCTGTTTTCAATATCCTCGATTTCCAGTTTGCTGCCACTTTCCCGAGCGAGAATCAGAATTTTTCGCATCACGTCTATCCCGCTCAGGTCTATCTTTGGATCGGGTTCGGTGAAGCCTTCTTCCTGCGCTTGCTTTACGATGTCATGAAAACTCGTCTTGTCATTAAAATTATTAAAAACAAAATTGAGACTTCCGGAAAGTACCGCCTGGATTTTCAAAACCTTGTCCCCCGAGACGATCAGGTGTTTTAAGGTATCTATGATCGGAAGTCCGGCACCTACGTTGGTTTCGAACAAAAATGGCGCATTGTACCGTCTGGAAAGGTCCTTTAGTTCGCTGTAACTCCCATAGGTGGAGGAGCAAGCTATTTTATTGCAGGTGACCACAGAGATGCTGTTGCCCAAATAGGAAGGGTAGGTTTCGGAAACTGCCTGACTGGCGGTATTGTCGACAAATATACTGTTCCGATAGTTGAGCTGGTTCACTTTTTCCATGAATTTGGTCCGGTCGGCTTTTTCCCCATGGGCTATTTGGTCCTGCCAATTTTTTAGGTCGATGCCGTTCTCGTCGAAGACCATGGTACGTGAATTTGACATCCCTATAATTCGGATGTTCAGTTTTAAATTGTCCCTGAGGTATTTTTTTTGGCTATGGACCTGCATCAAAAACCTGGACCCCACGTTTCCGACGCCCATTACAAAGAGATTGAGCTGTTTGATGTTCTCCTCGAAAAACTCCTCGTGAAGTGAGTTGAGCGCTTTTTTAACGTCGGCCTTATCGATTACGGCCGATATGTTCCGCTCGGAAGCCCCCTGTGCAATGACCCTGATATTCACATTGTTCCGCCCGAGCGTGCTGAACATTTTCCCACTCAGGCCCTGGTGGCTTTTCATGTTGTCGCCCACAAGGGCAATTATGGCCAAGCCTTTTTCGGCGGTTACCTGTTTGATCTTTTCCCTTTCTATCTCATATTCGAAAGCGCGGTTCACCGCCTGCAGGGCCCTGTCGATATCGGAATCGGAGATTCCCACACAGATCGAATGTTCCGATGAGGCCTGGGTAATGAGCACTACGCTGATCTCTGCCTGGGACAGTACTTCGAAAAAGCGCTTGGAAATTCCTGGAATCCCCACCATTCCGGGCCCCTCCAATTCCAAAAGGGCAATGTTTTCTATATGGCTGATACCGCGAACCGTCTTTCCTTTCCCATTTTTGTTTTTGGTGATCAAGGTACCGGCCGCTCCGGGGTCAAAAGTGTTTTTAATGACCATGGAGATCCCTTTGGACAAAATGGGCTGAATGGTCGGGGAGTACAATACCTTGGCACCAAAATGCGAAAGCTCCATGGCTTCTTCATAGGAAATGTGCGGGATGGACTTGGCTTGTTTGACCAATTTCGGATTGGCGGTGTACATTCCGCTCACGTCGGTCCAGATTTCAAGTCGTTCGGCAGCTACGGCAGCCGAAAAGATGGCGGCCGTATAATCCGACCCGCCTCGGCCCAAAGTGGTAGAGTTCCCGCTTTCGGAAGAGGCGATAAACCCTCCAAGCACCACGACCTTATGGGGGACCGCTTTGAAGTATTCGAGGCAATTTTTGTTGGTAAGCTCGAAATTGACCACTGCTTTTCCGTATGCCTCGTTGGTTTTGATCAGCTCCCTGCTGTCCTTATGGGCAGCGTCCATTCCTTCGGAAACAAAATATTCACTAATGATATAGGACGATAGCAATTCCCCGAAGCTGACGATCTTATCAGAGAGTTTGGAGGTGATCTCGCCGATCAAAAAAGCACCTTCCAATAAAGTTTCCAGGATATTCAACTCACTTTTTACCTTGCTGAGCACCCTGCTCTGCGCTTGGATCGGAATTAGCTCCTTAACGGTCAACAAATGTCGATCCTCAATGGTTTTGACCACATCCACATAATTCTTGTCCTGTTCGGAAGCCAGGGTAGCGGTTTTCAAGAGTAGGTCGGTAATACCGCCCAAGGCGGAGACCACCACCAGGGTCTTGTCGCTACGGGTATCGGAAACAATATTTTTTACACGGGATATCGTATTTGCATTGGCCACGGAAGTGCCGCCGAACTTTAGAACTTGCATGATGATAATAAATTAATGTATACTTTTATGAAGGGCGATAAATCGCAAAAACGGACGGATATATAGTTGTTTACCCCAAAGGGGTAGTGGTACCTGTAATAGTACGACCATGGCCTGTGCTTGGAAAATTTGCCTTTATGTCCGTTTGATGAAGTTGCATTTTTTACTTGTAAAACCCAAAAGTAGTACATTTAAGGCCTTATGCAAATGTTTTCCGCCATTTTTGCCAATTTGGCAACATATGACAACTTATTTTACTTAAATGGAACCCGAGGGTCCGAAAGAGCGATTAAAACGGCCCAGGTCAAGGGCCTTGCATCTTGGGGCCGTCCAATAATTCTGGAAAAAACAGAAACGAGCACATGAAAATCTTTTCCGCACAGCAGATCTATGCCGCCGACAAGTTCACCATTGAAAAGCAGGGTATCTCAAGTGATGCTCTGATGGAACGTGCCGCCATCCAAATTTTTGATTGGATCCATACCCGGATGCAGGGGGCCCAGGTCAAGATCCACTTGTTCTGCGGTATCGGTAACAACGGAGGGGATGGTATAGCCCTGGCGCGGCATTTGCAGGAGCATGGTTACAATATCGCGGTGTACGTTGTAAATTACAGCAAAACAAGATCAAAGGATTTCCTGATCAATCTGGAGCGCTTGAAAGACCGGAAGATTTGGCCAGAATTTTTGGATTCGGATTGTACATTTCCCGAAATTGGCAGGGACGATATTATCGTCGATGCCATTTTTGGTATCGGCCTCAACAGACCACCAGATCCTTGGGTGGTCAAATTGATGCGGTACCTGCACGAAACGGAGGCTTTTACATTGTCCGTGGACGTGCCTTCCGGATTGTATATGGACCGGGGATTGGTGCAGGCCGAGGCTGCCGTAAGGGCAAATTATGTACTGAGTTTTCAGGCCCCTAAATTGGTGTTTTTTTTGCCGCAGACCGGAATTTACAGCAATCAATGGGAGATATTGGACATTGGTTTGGACCAGGAATACCTGACGGGCACCGAAACCATCTACGAGCTTATAGGTAAAAATGAAGTATTGCCCATATACAGGCCCCGTGAGAAGTTCTCCCATAAAGGCACCTACGGGCACTCCTATATTGTTGGCGGAAGCCATGGAAAAATAGGGGCCGTCCATTTGGCGGCCAAGGCGTGCCTGAAGACCGGTAGCGGGCTGGTTACCGTTTATGTGCCAAAATGCGGCCTGGTCCCGCTGCAGACCAATTTTCCCGAGGCCATGGTGCATGCCGATACAGGGGAAACCCATATTTCGGATATCCAATTCGATCCGGATGGGAAAACGGTCGCGATCGGGGTAGGCATGGGAAAGGATGCGACCACGGTAAAGACATTTTCGGAATTCCTTACAAAGGCCAAGGGCCCTATGGTCATTGATGCCGATGGTCTCAATATCCTGTCCGAGAACAAGGCATTGCTCAAAAAGTTGCCAAAAGATTCTGTTTTGACCCCACACCCCAAAGAACTGGAACGTCTGATCGGAAAGTGGAAAGACGATTTTGATAAATTGAAAAAAGGCCATGCGTTCTCCCAAAAGCATCAGTGCGTCCTGATTATCAAGGGTGCCCATACGATAAGCTTGTACCAAGGTAGGGGATATGTGAATACGACCGGAAATCCGGGTATGGCCACCGCGGGAAGCGGGGATGTGCTGACCGGGATGATCTCAGGATTAATGGCACAGGGGCATCGGGCCCTGGAAGCGTCCATTTTTGGAGTGTACCTTCACGGTAGGGCAGGGGACATCGCTGTTGAAGAAAGTGGGTACCAAGCCCTGGTCGCTTCGAATATCGTGGATGCGATAGGCAAGGCGTTCCTCGATCTGTTTGCCCTTCCCGAAACGCCCGCTCCCGAGGGGGAGGATGGTGATCCGTAGGGGTGCCGTTTATTTGGCCTTTACCCTTCGCTTTACCCAGTTAAGAGCATTGTTGTATTCAATAAAGAACTTCATCGGTTTTTTATAGAACAGCTTTTCGATCTTAAAGTTGTGCATGTCCATTTCCTTTATCGAAACAATGGCAAATGCCTTAAGATTGTCGAGTCCCCGCAAATAGGTATAGATTGTTGGATCGATGGCATAGGAATGCTTCCGGAGACTGATATAGCCAAAACTTCTGTCCCTGAAATGAATTTCTGAAATGCCGATGATCTGGTATGCCCGCTCCAAGGTCAAAGTTGCCCCTTCGTCGAAAATGGATACCATATAATCATCATAAACCTGTACTTTACCAATTTCCAATTGATACTCCCTAACTACAATAGTCTTTTTGGATTGTCCCACTTTCATTATGTGTATGTTATAGTGTCTCGAAACGAAAGTAGCGGTATGCCCAGAACTTTGGTAAAATAATAGATTAAAGGCTTAAATATCGTTTATATTGCCATTCCTTCGGTACGGCTGTATTTTAATTCTTACCTGCCCACATTTTGCACAAAAAAAAAGGAGCCCATTTTAGGACTCCCTTAGGTGTTATTTTCCTACTATTACTAGGCTTTGGAAGATTTTTCTGCCTTTTTTATCTTGATGGTCAGCTCCTCTTTCTTGGTATCCAGATCCATATAGATGCTGTCGCCCTCTTCCAGCTTGGAGTTTACGATCTCTTCGGCCAGGGCATCTTCGATATACTTTTGAATGGCCCTTTTCAAGGGTCGGGCCCCATATTGCCTATCAAAGCCCTTGTCGGCGATATAGTCTTTGGCTTTTTCCGTCAAATTGAGGTCATATCCAATGTCCTTGATTCTTGAGAACAATTTGGCGAGTTCAATATCGATGATTTTATGGATATCTTCCCTTTCCAGCGGATTGAATACCACTACATCGTCTATCCGGTTCAGGAATTCGGGTGCGAATGCCTTCTTAAGGGCATTCTCAATGACGCTTTTTTGGTGTGTATCGGCCTGGGAAAGTTTTGCCGAGGTGCCAAAACCGACCCCTTGTCCAAAATCCTTGATCTGTCGTGCCCCAATATTAGAGGTCATGATTATGATACTGTTCCTAAAATCTATTTTTCGTCCCAGACTATCGGTCAGGTAGCCATCATCAAGTACCTGTAGCAACATATTGAAAACATCTGGATGGGCCTTTTCCACTTCATCCAGAAGGATGACGGAATAGGGTTTGCGCCTGACTTTTTCCGTCAACTGTCCCCCTTCCTCGTACCCCACGTATCCCGGAGGGGCGCCCACCAATCTCGATATGGCGAACTTCTCCATGTATTCGCTCATATCAATTCGGATAAGGGCATCCTCGGAGTCGAACAACTCTTTGGCCAGTACTTTTGCCAGTTGGGTCTTTCCAACCCCGGTCTGTCCCAGAAAAATAAAGGACCCGATGGGTTTATTGGGATCTTTGAGACCCGCCCTATTTCGCTGTATGGCCTTGGCCACCTTGGCTACGGCCTCATCCTGACCAATGACATTGTCTTTGATCAAATCGGGCAATTCCGCCAATTTATTGCTTTCGGTCTGGGCAATCCTGTTTACGGGAATGCCGCTCATCATGGAGACCACGTCGGCCACATTGTCCTCTGTAACTGTCTCTTTGTGAAGCTTGCTGTCGTCTTCCCATTTCTCCTGGGCCACTGCCAGTTCCTTCTCCAATCTCTTTTCGTCGTCCCTTAATTTGGCGGCCTCCTCGTATTTTTGTTTTTTAACAACGCTGTTCTTGAGATCGCGCACGTCTTCCAGTTGCTTCTCAAGTTCCAGTATCTGTTTGGGGACATCCATATTTACGATATGTACCCTGGACCCTGCTTCGTCGAGGGCATCGATCGCCTTGTCCGGAAGGAACCGATCGGTCATATACCTGTTCGTCAACCTTACACAGGCAATGATGGCCTCATCGGTATAACTGACGTTATGGTGTTCTTCATATTTTCCCTTGATGTTCTGTAAGATCTCGATGGTCTCCTCCACGCTGGTAGGTTCTACGATGACCTTTTGAAAACGTCGCTCCAGGGCACCGTCTTTTTCAATATATTGGCGGTACTCATCGAGGGTGGTCGCCCCGATGCACTGTATTTCGCCCCGGGCCAGTGCAGGTTTGAACATATTGGAAGCATCCAAACTTCCCGTGGCCCCACCGGCACCTACGATAGTGTGTATTTCATCAATGAAAAGAATGACATCCTCGTTCTTTTCCAGTTCGTTCATAACGGCCTTCATCCGCTCTTCGAACTGTCCGCGGTATTTGGTGCCCGCGACCAAAGAGGCCAGGTCCAAAGTTACCACACGTTTATTGTACAGGATGCGCGAAACCTTTTTATTGATGATGCGAAGGGCAAGTCCCTCAGCAATGGCACTCTTACCAACACCGGGCTCGCCTATGAGCAAGGGGTTGTTCTTTTTTCTCCTACTTAAAATTTGGGAAACCCTTTCTATTTCCTTTTCCCTTCCCACAACCGGGTCCAATCGATTCTCTTCGGCCAGACGGGTAAGGTCCCGTCCAAAATTGTCCAATACCGGGGTTTTGGATTTTTTGTTGCCTTTTTGGGTTCCGGTAGAGCCAAAGGTCCCTTCCTTTTCCTCCCCGGTATCATCCGGCTCGTTCGGAAAGGATTCGGAGGTGGGGGAGTCCACGATCTCATCATCACTGGTGATCATGAACTTAAACTGCTCTTTTACCCCGTCGTAATCCACCTTGAGCTTGTGCAAAAGCTTTGTGGTGGGGTCGTTTTCGTTGCGTAGAATACACAGCAACAAATGGGCGGTGTTGATGGAAGAGCTCTGGAACAATTTTGCCTCTAAAAATGTGGTCTTCAAGGCCCTTTCCGCCTGTCGGGTCAAATGAAGGTTCTTCTTATCTTTTTGAACGTTGCTTGGGTTAGGGTTGGAAGGACTAAGGATTTCGACTTTTCTCCTCAAGTGGTCCAAATCAACATCCATAGCATCCAAGATGCTGATCGCCTTCCCGTTTCCATCACGTAAAAGCCCCAGCATTAAATGCTCGGTACCAATGAAATCATGCCCCAATCTCAGGGCCTCTTCCTTGCTATAGGCAATTACGTCCTTTACCCTTGGTGAAAAATTATCGTCCATAAATTATCCTTAACATGTATAAAATTAGTAAAACTCAGTCAATCTAGAGCAAATACTGTACCTATATTCGACAAACTTGTGATAAATGTCGAAAAAAGCCGGGTCACACAACACTTTAACGATTTATTTGTCCATCCAAACCGGGGTAAAACGTGTTGATAAATTCTTGAATAAAAGATGATCGATTTGCTTTGAAAGGTATGATTTTGCTTATATTGGCATGCTTTTTTAACGATAACAAATACCTAAGATTTTAAAATGGCTGAAGGAGAAAAATTGATCCCCATTAATATTGAAGATGAAATGAAATCTGCCTACATTGATTATTCAATGTCGGTCATTGTGTCACGGGCATTGCCGGATGTCAGGGACGGTTTGAAACCAGTGCACAGAAGGGTTCTGTACGGAATGCACGAGTTGGGGGTAAGGTCTAGCAGTTCCCACAAAAAATCGGCCCGTATCGTTGGGGAAGTTTTGGGTAAATATCACCCGCACGGTGATACTTCGGTATATGATTCCATGGTGCGTATGGCACAGGAATGGAGCCTGCGGTACATGCTGGTCGACGGCCAGGGCAACTTTGGCTCAGTGGACGGGGACAGTCCGGCCGCGATGCGATATACCGAGGCGCGCATGCGCAAGATAGCGGATGACATGTTGGCGGATATTGACAAAGACACGGTGGACCACCAATTGAATTTCGACGATTCGCTTGAAGAGCCTACCGTTCTGCCCACCAGGATACCCAATCTTTTGGTCAACGGGGCTTCGGGAATAGCAGTGGGCATGGCAACCAATATGCCTCCGCACAATCTCTCGGAAGTTGTTGATGGTACGGTGGCGTACATCGATAACAGCGATATTGAAATAGATGAGCTCATTACGCATATCAAGGCACCCGATTTCCCGACCGGCGGTATCATTTACGGTTACGACGGGGTAAAGGAGGCCTTTCACACCGGCCGCGGCCGGGTGGTAATGCGGGCGAAAGCGATCATAGAAGAAGTACAGGGCAGGGAATGCATCATTGTTTCCGAAATCCCATATCAGATCAACAAGGCGGACATGATCAAAAAGACCGCCGACCTGATCAATGAAAAGAAAATTGACGGAATTGCCAGTATCCGCGACGAGTCGGATAGAAAAGGTATGCGCATCGTGTACGTCCTAAAAAGGGATTCCATACCGAACATCGTACTGAATACATTGTACAAGTATACCGCGCTCCAGTCTTCTTTTAGCGTGAACAACATTGCCCTGGTAAACGGTAGGCCGCAATTGCTCAATGTAAAGGAAATGATCCACTATTTTGTGGAGCACCGACATGACGTGGTGGTGCGCCGCACCAAGTTCGAACTGAAAAAGGCCGAGGATCGGGCCCATATATTGGAAGGGCTCATCATCGCCTCCGACAATATCGATGAGGTGATCGCCATTATCAGGGGGTCCTCAAACCCGGAGGAGGCAAGGGAGAATTTAATGGAGCGCTTCAAACTTTCCGAAATTCAGGCCAAGGCAATCGTGGAGATGCGTCTGCGACAGTTGACAGGCCTGGAACAGGACAAATTGCGTTCGGAATATGAGGAAATTATCAAGACCATTGCCGATCTAAAGGATATCTTGGCCAAGAAAGAAAGAAGAATGCAGATCATCAAGGACGAACTTCTCGAGGTCAAGGAGAAATATGGCGATGAACGAAGGTCTGAAATCAACTTTGCAGGGGGCGATCTGAGCATTGAGGACATGATTCCCGATGAGCAGGTGGTCCTTACCATATCCCATGCGGGATATATTAAGCGAACCCCCCTTTCGGAGTACAAGACACAGAATAGGGGAGGTGTCGGACAGAAAGCCTCTTCCACCAGGAACGAAGATTTTCTGGAGCACCTCTTTGTGGGGACCAACCATCAATACATGTTGTTCTTTACCCAGAAGGGAAAATGTTTTTGGATGCGTGTATACGAGATACCGGAAGGAAGCAGGACCTCCAAGGGAAGGGCGATCCAAAACCTGATCAATATTGAACAGGGCGATACCGTAAAGGCCTTTATATGTACACAGGACCTTAAAGATGAGGAGTACGTGAACAGTCACTATGTCATTATGGCGACCAAAAAGGGCGTGGTGAAAAAGACTTCCTTGGAACAATATTCACGTCCGCGACAAAACGGAATCAATGCCATTGGTATTCGGGAAGACGACGAATTGCTAGAAGCGAAGCTCACTACCGGGACCAGCGAGATATTCTTGGGCTTGAAATCCGGTAAGGCCATTCGCTTTGAAGAGAGCAAAACGCGGCCCATGGGCCGAAATGCCTCCGGGGTCAGGGGGATTACCCTTGCCAGTGACCAGGACGAGGTGGTCGGCATGGTATCGGTACACAACTTCGACGAGGATATCCTGGTAGTTTCTGAAAATGGGTATGGAAAACGTTCCAGCATTGAGGATTACCGAATCACAAATAGGGGAGGTAAAGGTGTAAAGACCATTTCGATTACCGACAAGACCGGGGAATTGGTGGCCATTAAAAACGTAATGGATTCCGATGATTTGATGATCATCAACAAATCGGGCATCGCCATTCGAATGAGTGTGGAGGACCTCAGGGTAATGGGCCGGGCCACACAGGGTGTCAAGCTGATCAATATCAAGGGTGACGACTCCATCGCAGCGGTGGCCAAGGTCATGAAGGACGAGGACAATTTGGAAGAGGCCGACATCAATGAAATTGAGGTGAATACGGAAGATGGCACGGCTCTTGATAATGAAGGAGCGGATGAACCAAAAGAATAATCAATTAACACTAATTTTAATATAATCGAGAAATGAAAACTAAAATTCTAATATTGGCGACCATGTGCTTCACCATGGTCGGTTTAGCTCAAAAAAATGAGATCAAGGCGGCCGAGAAAGCTCTTAAGGGAGGTGATGCCAAGGCTGCAAAAACAACCCTTGAAGCTGCTTCGGGAACCATTTCCGGAGCCGACGCAAAGGTGCAGGCACAATACTATTACGTCCAGGGAAAAATTTATAGCGACTTGGGCAAAAAAGGGGATGGAAGCGCTTTTGCTGAGTCAGCTTCCGCTTTTCAGAAGGTTTTGGAAATCGAGAAAAATAGCGGAAAGAAAAAGTACACCAGCGAGGTCGAACAGTGGTTACAGTCCGTAACCGCCGATTTGGTGAACTCTGCCGTGGAGGACAACGAGAACAAGAAGTTTTTGGAAGCTGCCGAAAAACTGTACCTGGGATACAAAATTAGCCCCATAGACACGTCATATCTCTACTATGCCGCCAGTAGTGCGGTGAATGGCGGACATTTTAAGGAGGCCCTGAAGTACTATGACGAACTTCAACTAGTAGGCTACGATGGCGGGGGCGTTGTATACAAGGCGACGAACGCTGAATCCGGAGAGGTTGAGCCGATGGATAAGATCCAACGGGACCTGATGGTGAAATCGGGCACCTATACAGATCCGGTCGATGAAAAAATACCATCAAAAAGGGCCGAAATCGTAAAAAATATAGCCTTGATCTATACCCAGTTGGGACAGAACGAAAAGGCGTTGGAAGCTTTCAAGGCGGCAAGGAGCGATAATCCGGATGATGTGAACCTGGTTCTTAGCGAGGCCAATCTGCATTATACGATGGGCGATAAGGACAAGTTCAAATCACTTATGGCGGAAGCGGCGACCATGGCCCCGGACAATGCCGATCTTCACTACAACATTGGGGTCATCGCCATGGAACAGAACAATTTGGAAGAGGCAAGGGCTTCCTATAGGAAGACATTGGAAATCGACCCGGGCTATACCAATGCCCAGCTCAACCTTTCCACCACCTATGTCAATGAGGGCAACAGCTTGATCGACGAGATGAACACTTTGGGGAATTCAAAGAAGGATATTGCACGTTATGATGAGCTGAAGCAGAAAAAAGACGACCTGTTCGGTGAAGGGGCACAGGTATTGGAAGATGCATTAAAAACCAGTCCGGATAACCAGGGCATTCTTACCCAATTGAAGAATATCTACGGAGCTATGGGCGACAATGAGAACTTCATGCGTATTAAAAAAATCTTGGGCGAATAAAAGCCGCAACCTGATCTTTAAAACCTCCTTTGCCATGGACAGAGGAGGTTTTTTATGTCTATATAATTTTTTTGATGACCCGGAGTGTGTGGGTATAGCTTCTAAGTTCTACGTTAAAAATACCGGTGTGGTCCAAGCGGTCCACCCTTACCTTACCATGCGCATGGATGATATAGTTGTTTTCCATAATGATGCCCACATGGTCGATTTCTCCATCCTGGTTGTCAAAAAAGGCGAGATCCCCGGGCTCACTTTCTTCAATGAAACTCAGCGCGTCCCCTTGGGTGGCCTGTTCCTGTGCGCTTCTTAACAGGGGGTAGCCATTTATTTTATATACCATCTGTGCAAAACCGGAACTATCGATGCCGAAAGGTGTTTTTCCGCCCCAAAGGTACGGGGCGTCCAAATAGTACAGAGCGGTAGAAGTCAGTTCCGTCTTTTTTTGTTTCTTAACGATGGTGTTTCCCTCAAAGCGATGCGCCAAGATAGTGGTAAAACCCACTGAGGAGCCCAGCAGTATGGGCACAAGGTTCCGTTTGTCCGTTTCAACGAAGGAGACCAGGTCTTTGGCATAGGTGTTGACCTTGGAGGAGTCAATTTCTTTGTATTGTTGCTCCTCCAAAAGCGTGATCTGATCGTTTCCGACCCAGCCTTCACTTTTGTCAAAGGCCAGCCTGATCCTACTGTGGTATTTACGGTTTTCCAACACTTTGAAATGTTCACCGTACAATAATTGCGTTGTCATTTCCGATGCCTCATCGGGGGAAGATCGTACCGGGACAAGACTTAGGTGGCAAATACCGTATTGCATTGTATGGCTTTACAGAGATCGGTTAGTTTCTTTCCAAAATAAGTGCCGAAGCACCCCCTCCGCCGTTGCAAATGGCCGCTGCCCCGATTTTAGCGTTATTCTGTTCCAAAACATTGAGAAGGGTGACCAAGATCCTTGCGCCGGAGCACCCTAGGGGGTGCCCAAGGGAAACGGCCCCTCCGTTGACATTTACATTGGAGTCGGAAAGTCCCAAGAGCTTCATATTGGCAAGGCCCACTACTGCAAAGGCCTCATTGAACTCAAAATAGTCTACCTCGTCCATGGCGATTCCTGCTTGGTCCAAAGCTTTGGGAAGTGCTTTGGCGGGGGCGGTGGTGAACCATTTCGGTTCTTGGGCCGCATCCGCATAACCTCTAATTTTGGCCCATGGGGCCAAACCGAGTTCCTCTGCCTTTTCAGCGCTCATCAACACTAGGGCAGCGGCGCCGTCGTTGATGGTCGAGGCATTGGCCGCGGTTACCGTTCCATCTTTGGAAAATGCCGCCCTAAGGGCCGGTATTTTTTCCAGTTTCACGTTTTTGAACTCTTCGTCCTGTGCCACCAGGATAGGTTCCCCTCGTCTTTGGGGTACCTCCACCGGCACGACCTCATTATCGAATTTTCCGTTTTCCCAAGCGCTGGCAGATCTTTTGTAGGACTGAATGGCGAAATTATCTTGGTCCTCCCGGCTAAAATCATGTTTTACTGCACAGGCATCGGCACAGACCCCCATGGCATTTTGGTCGTACACGTCGACCAGTCCATCTTTTTGCATACCATCGATCATCGACGCCGGGCCGAATTTTTGCCCGTTTCTCATTTGCACATAATGCGGAATTAGGCTCATACTTTCCATTCCACCCGCCACCACGATCGAAACCTGCCCCAAAGCGATGGCCTGGGCCGCTTGCATCACGGTTTTCATACCGGAAGCACATACCTTGTTCACCGTGGTACAGGGCACCGTGTCCGGGATTCCTGCAAATAGGGCCGCCTGCCTGGCCGGAGCCTGACCTGTTCCCGCCTGAACCACATTCCCCATGAGCACTTCCTCTACCAAACTGGGGTCCAGATCAATCTTTTTCAGGGCTCCCTTGATGGCCACCGCACCTAATTTTGGCGCCGGAACCGTAGAAAGAGACCCTAGAAAACTGCCAATGGGCGTCCTTGCAGCGGATACTATAACAACCTCCTTCATAAGATGTGATTTTACTGCTGCGAAATTAATAAAATAAAGAACAATGCTCACGGTTGCGGTGCCAAAAGCCGTTTTGAACGTATATTTTTCTATTTTTGGAACTAGATACATGCTCCATGCGAAAATTCCTTGACGCTCTTTTTAAAAACCAATCCCTCATTTATAAGTATGTCCTGTATACGGCGTCGCTGTGCTGTATTGTGTTTTTTTTTCCAAAAGGGGGCAAGTTCAAGTACGAGTTCCAAAAGGGAAAGCCCTGGCAGTATGAAAATCTGTACGCTCCCTTTGATTTTTCGATCAAAAAGACCGATGCGGAGATTGCGGACGAAGAACGCTCCCTGAGAAACGACCAATTGAACTACTACAGATACGATGGGGCCGTAGCGAACCAGGTATACGCCGATTTCGATACGAAATTCCCTACCGTTTTCCCCTCCGACCAGTTCAATGAAGCCCAGCTGGCCACACTACGGGAAACCGGAGAGGAAATCTTGGATGTTTTGTACGATACGGGCATTTTGCTGGGTACCCCTCTGAACAAAAATACGGACCAGGTATATCTGGTAAGGAAGAATGAGGCCCACCGTATTGCCTTCGACGAAATTCACCGAGCCAATGGCCAAGGGAAAGTCATCAATTCCGTTTTGCAAAAAAAGAGGCTCCGTAGTTTTTCCAATAATTTCCAAACACTGTTTGCCGACCTTCCGAAACCCAATGTAAGCTTGGATAAGAACCTTTCCGAACGTGCCCTTTCGGAAGCACTTTCCAAGATATCGAATACCCGGGGTACGGTGGACGAGGGTAAGCTGATCATTGCGAAGGGGGAAGTGGTGGAAGCCGAAAAACTTAAAATTCTGGACTCCCTCAAACAAGAATACGAATCGGAACTTTGGGCGGCGAACAACTACTATTTCATAATTTTCGGCTATACCGTTCTGGTGGCGCTGGTGCTGATGATGCTGTTTCTTTTTCTCAAAAAGTACCGGCCCGAGATTTACGGGAACAATGTTAAGGTAACTTTCATCTTTTTCAACATTTTGTTGATGGTCTTCATTACGACCTTGGTAGTGAAGTACAATGAGGCCTACATTTTTGTGGTGCCCCTCTGCATCCTTCCATTGATACTCAAAACCTTCTTTGATGCCAGGCTTGGATTGTTCGTGCACGTGCTTACGGTACTGATATTGGGTTTTGTGGTACCGAACAGTTTTGAATATATATTTTTGCAGATTATCGCCGGAATCGTGACCATTCTGACCGTCTCCGAACTTTACAAGAGAGCGAACCTCTTTGTTTCGGTAGGACAGATTACTTTGATCTATATCGTGGGGTATTTGGCCTTCCATATCATCCACGAGGGAAATTTGGACAATATTCTTTGGGAGACCCTGGGGCTTTTTCTCCTGAACGGTATGATTACCTTATTTGCACAACCCTTGATCTATGCCTACGAAAAAATCTTTGGTCTGGTCTCCGATGTATCACTGCTGGAGCTTTCGGATACCAACTCCAGATTGCTCAAGGAATTATCGAACAAGGCGCCAGGTACGTTCCACCATTCCTTGCAGGTCGCCAATTTGGCCGAGGCAGCTGCCAATGAGATTGGGGCAAATGCCATGTTGGTAAGGGTGGGGGCGCTCTACCATGATATAGGCAAAATGAACCATCCTACCTATTTTACGGAAAATCAGATCACGAATGTAAATCCGCACGATGAGCTTTCCCCCAAGGACAGTGCCAAAATTATCGTAAACCATGTGATCGAGGGTATCGAGATTGCGCGAAAGAACAACCTGCCCGACCGCGTGATCGATTTTATTCGATCGCACCACGGTACCACCTTGGTATACTATTTTTACAAAAAACAGCACGAATCCGGGGAAATGGTGGAGAAGGATGATTTTAAATATCCGGGCCCCATTCCGTTTTCAAAGGAGACCGCCATTCTAATGATGGCCGATTCCGTGGAGGCGGCCTCCAAAAGCCTTAAAAACCCCACTTTCCTCATAATTGATGAATTCGTGGATAAAATCATCGCCGGGCAGATGGCGGCGAACCAATTTCTAAACGCCAACATTACTTTCAAGGAAATAGAGACCATTAAGAAAATATTCAAGCAAAAACTGACCAATATTTATCATTTGAGGGTAGAATACCCGGAATAACCTTATCCTATGCAAGCATGTATCCACCTATCGCGAAAACGGGGACCGGCCCCCTTCCACAACTACGGAACCGCCCAATCTGGTATCCAAAAACTGGATGCCCAATGGTATGTTCGAGGGCTCCTGGCCCGGTTTTACCGATACCTCGTGGAACGGGAAACTTTAATAGGTTAATTATTAGGTATTTGTAGGAAATTGAAAAACGAAGTTAAAGTTGTAACTTTAATTCCTACCTACGACTATGCTAAGAACAAAAACAACCCAACAGAATTTCGTGTGCCGATCAAGGATACTTTCTTTGATTATGGTGATAGGTTGTGCCATGTTGCTACGCTCCCAAGAGGTTGTCAATGATTCCATACGTGCTTATTTTGATCAAATTGACGCGCTGATCAGCGAAAAAAACGAATACCCGGGCAACTTTTTGGACACGGATTTTTTGTTTGCCTCCAAGGAAAGAGCGAGCGGAGAGGAAAAAGTGATGCTTTTGCTACAATTGTACACCGCCTATGTTTTTCAGTCATGGGAAACGGCAAAAAAGTACAATGATGAAGCCTTGCAGCTTTCCTTGGACCTGAATTGCAAAAAGGGGGAATTGTGTGCAAACTACAACCAGGCGTATCTCCTGTTCGTGAAGGGGGACTTTGACGGGGCCATGGAATTGGTGGAAGCGGTTGAAAGGGTGTTGGACAGTGAGGCCTACCCCGAGACCTATGCGGACATCAACACTTTGAAATGTGATATTTATACCGAAAGGGGCCAGTACGATGTTGCCATTGAGCTCGGCCTAAAATTATTGGACAGGGCCGAAATGACCCAGCACGATCATATGTTGATGAAGGCCAATGCGGCATTGTCACATTCGTATTTGAGATTGGGCAATTTCTCCATGGCAAGGAACTATTGCTTAAGGGGGCTCGACTATATCATTAAACTGAAGCGAACGGAATATATCTATCCCAAGATCAACGAGATCGCCAGGATGACGGCAAAACTGGAAGGTCCCGAGGAGGCTTTGGAAATCCTGGAATTTTACTTTGAGATCGAAAAAAAGATCCCGCCCCCCGGAGATTATGGAAGGAGCATTACCTATATGATACTATCGGACATATATGTTTCCTTGGGGGAATTGAACCGTGCCCAGAGTTACCTGACCAAGGCACTGCAAGTGTGTTTTTCAAATAACTATCGATTCCGGATTCCAAGGGCCCTGGTGCAACAGGCGGAGCTTTATTTGAAGACCAAAGATACTACAAACGCCATTTTGACCTATGAGAAAAGTATAGGGCACGCGGAGCGTATCAATGCCTTTGATGTGGTGAAATCCAGCAGTGCGGCATTGGGAGATTTGTATGAAAGGACGAACCAATTCGCAAAGGCCTATGAATATCGGACCTTGCACAGCGCCATACGCGATTCACTCTTTACCAATGAACGGGAACAACGTATAAGTATCCTGGAGGCCAGAAGAAGAATAAAGGAGGTCACACAGCAGAAGAAAATCCTGGAGCTCAAAAATGAGGCCCAACGGGGGCGGTACAACACCATTGCCACCATACTGTTCTGCCTACTGGGCTTTAGCGGCCTTGCCACTTTTGGATATCTAAAGGTTAAGGGAAAGAACAGGTTGTTGTACCAAAGGACGATGGAGCTTGCAAAGGTGCAGCTGGAAATGAGGGAAAAACTGGACATATTCCAGAGTGCGGAAACCAAAGATGCCAAAAATGTCAAAAAGGAGAGGGCTTCCAACATGCACCAGACGATCGATGATGAGGTTAAAGATATTATTATGGCACGGCTCGAGAAACTTGAAAAAGAGGAGTTCTTCATCCAATCGAACTGTAATCTACACCAACTGGCCGAGCAATTGAAGACCAATCCAAAGTATTTGTCCCAGGTCATAAACCAAGAGAAGAAATCGAACTTCAACAACTATATCAATGGATTGAGAATCAACTACCTGCTTCCAAAACTTCTAAAGGACGAGGAATTCAGGAACAGCAAACTAAGTTATATCGCCGTCTCCGTGGGTTACAACAATCTCAATACATTCAATGCTGCTTTCAAGAAACGATTGGGAATCCTACCTTCTTACTTTATCGACCAACTCAACGGGGAATCCCAAGAAGAAGGATTGGACGATCTTGCTCCCTCGATATAAAAAAAAGAGCGGCCTGGGGCATCCACACCATTGGTTTTACAACACAAAGGCAGCACCTGTTGGTAAAGATGCTGCCCGTGAAATTAACTCAAAATAAACTAACAAACAATATCTATAGCATGAGCCGGTCAAAGTCTTTAAATCCAGTATGTAAGGGCAGACTGGATGCGGATCCCATAACAACCATACATAAATATTGCTTACCTACATTAAAAAACTACTGCTCAAACTTATTTTTTGAAGGCCGTACAAAATACCCTTGGAATATGCAGCCAAGTTCATTTTTGTCCAACCAGTTTAAAGATAATTGAATATGCAACGCAGGGGTTCGATCGCTATAAAAACAGCTATAAAATTCATGAATTTTGGGAGGGAAGCGTTTTTGTCCGATGGATGGCCCACCTCTTTTCCATAAGACGGTGGTACGGGCCAATTTCGTACGGTACGGACACTGTCCTATTCCGTTTTCTTGAAGACCAGGATTTTACCCCTGTTCTGTGTCACAACGAACAGGCGCATGCCGAGAACACTTTGGATCGTGGCCATGGCCTTGGCGTCACCAGGCACCAAAAAACCGCTCTCGGCCACTTCGACCGTTTCAAAGCCTCCCCTCCCGTTTCCCTTGAGCAACGTGCCATTCAAAGCATCGTAACGGCCAATAAAGGTCTCATTGCCATAATCGTTTCCGATGAGCAGGAGATCGGGATGTCCATCCTTGTCAAAGTCAGTTGCCAATGCGTCATTTATCGGGGCCAATTGCGCCGCTGTGGGCAGGGTATGTACCTTGAATTTCCCACCCCCCAAATTTTCGACATAGCTACTTTTATCATGGTTTCCCACTATGGTTTTGACCCCTTTTAGTTCCTCTGGGGTAAAAAGGTCGTGCTGGGTGGCTTTTGCATAGTCGGCGTACAGAGTGAACTTTGATCGAAACAACGGACTTTGGCCGAATAAGTCCCCCCAGAAGTTCACGGGAAAGGATTCATATCCGTCACGATCTTTTTTGAAATGGGCGAACAGCACCGGATCGACACTTCCGTTGTCATCAAAGTCCTTGGCCAGTAAGGTAACGGGCCTTTCATTGGAAGGCTGGTAAAAATTGTTGGCACCCATATTTCCTGCAACGAGATCCATATCCCCGTCCCCGTCAAAATCCTCGGCAAGAATACTTTCCCACCAACCCAGGACACTGTCCAGACCGGTTTCCCGTAATTTTCGGAACGAGGTTGTTTGGTTCTTGAACAGGGTAATAGGCATCAGTTCGCCCACTACGACCAAATCGGACAGGCTATCCGAATCCACATCCACCCATATTGCGTCCGTAACCATGCCCACCTTGCCCAGATCGGGGGCAATTTTTTCGGTGACATCTTCCAACACCCCTTTGTTGTTTTTGAGCAAAAAGCTTTTTTCCTCCATGGGATACTGCGCAATCGGAGTTCTTCCTCCCACAAAGAGGTCTACAAACCCATCCTGGTCGAAATCATGGGCCCTTACCACAGAACCACTGGCGCTGATCTTTGGCAACTTGTCCGGGGCCGGTGTAAAATGACCTTCCCCGTTGTTGACCAACAGCCTATCGGTGTACCGATCGCTCCCCTTTTTAAATTCGTTGCTGCCGGAAACCAGGTACAGATCGAGGTCCCCATCGTTTTCCAGGTCGAACAGGGCCATGCCCTCTTCTTCATATTGTTTGTCGGCTTCTTTTGAAAACAGGGGTTTCTCGGAAAAAGTGCCATCTGCTTGTTGAAAGAAGAGCATGGGCGAATGCGATGCCGAACTCCCTACGATAAAATCTTCCAACCCGTCTTGATCGAGGTCGCCCACTTCGATGCAGGGGCCGTTTTGTGAAAGCTTATGGGGCAGGATCCGCTGAATGTTGAAATCAATCTTGTCCTGTTCGCGGTGGGTGAAATCTATCCCGAGCTGGTTTGATACTTCTTGGAAGCGGGGTTTTGCACTTTTGGCCACCAAGGGGAACGACAATTTGTAGCTATCCATTTTCTCTGCATTCCCATGGGCCACCGAAAGGGTTTGGTCGCTCTTCAGATCGGAAAATCTTTGAAATGTTCCGTCTGGCCAAAGTACTTCCAAAGCCTTGATTTCCTTGTGATTTCCCAAACCGAAATGGACCGTTTTTCCTACAGAGGACATGTAACCCCGGGTCAAATGGTGTTCATGGTATTGGAACTGGCCCTCCCCGAAACGGACCACCAATTTGGTCCCCAATCCCATGGGGTTGAATTTTGGCCCTTTCAAGGCCACTTTTAGAAATCGGGCCCCATTTTCCTGGGACGGTTTCAAAGTGTTTTCGAAGACAAAGGCTTCCTCATTGATATTGTTCACGACATAGTCCATGTCCCCGTCATTGTCCAAATCGGCGAAGGCGGCACCGTTGGAGAACGAGGGAACATCCAGTCCCCATAATCTGCTGGTATCGGCAAAAAGGCCGTCAGGTTGGCCCTTGAAGGCATAATTTGGGATCTTGACCACCGGAATGGAATCCAGGATTTTTTCCGGACTGAGGAACTGGCTGACGCTCAAGTTATAATCGCCAAAATCCCTGTCCGTAATATCACGGGGAAACCCATTGGTGATGAGCAGGTCCCTTAGACCGTCGTTGTCCATGTCCACGAATAGGGGAGACCAGCTCCAATCCGTTCTGGCCACTCCGGCCATAAGCCCGATTTCGCTAAAGGGCACTCCCGGGCCATTGCCCCGGTGCAGCATGTTCCTACTGTGCTGGTATTCATAGCCCCATCTTTCGTTGAATACGTAGTTGATGTAGTTGTTGTTGCTTATGGTGGTCTTCATCCGGAAATTGGTCTCGGCCAACATGTCCAAAGTAAGAATGTCCAAATACCCATCGTTGTTATAATCAGAGATGTCCGATCCCATGGAAAACTTACTTTGGTGCTTCAGCATGGTTTGGATATTGTTGGAAAAAGTACCGTCCTGATTGTTGATATAGAGGAGATCGTTGGTCAGGTAATCGTTGCTGATGTGAATGTCGGGCCACCCATCATAATTTAGATCGGCCACGGCTATTCCCAGACCAAAACCTTCTATGGTGATTCCGGCTTCCAGGGTCACATCGGTAAAGGTACCGTCCCCATTGTTGTGGTATAGGCGGTCGTTGCTCACCGCAGTGCCATCGACAATTTTTGGGCGGTAGTTGGTTGGAAGGGTGTGCACCTGTTCGTTGTTCAAAACATACAGATCCAAGAACCCGTCCTTGTCGTAGTCAAAAAAGGTGGCCCCCATACTGTTTCTGGTCTCGGCCACACCGTATTCCCGTGCCATTTCCGTGAACTTTGGAATTCCCTTTTCATCCAAGCCCTGATGTATGAACAACATATTGGTCCTTTCGGCTTCGCTGGGCAACATAGCGGCGCATACATAAATATCGAGCCAGCCGTCGCCGTTTATATCGGCCAGGGCCATTCCCGTGCTCCATTTGCCCGTACCCCCGATTCCCGAGGGAGTCGAAACATCTTCAAACCTTAGATTTCCCTGGTTCAGATAGAGTTTGTTGGGTACTTGGTTGCCCGTAAAAAAGAGGTCGTCCTCCCCGTCGTTGTTGAAGTCCCCAACGGCAACACCTCCCCCGTTGAAAATGTACTCGTTTGTCAAAATATTGGAACTATCGGTCTCCACAATCGCATTGTTGAACGTAATTCCAGTTTTGCTAGAAGGCAGTTGTTTAAAAAGAGTGGCTTCCCTTTTATCACAAGAGTTTAAAAAAAGGAAAACCAAAAAAAGGAAGAAAAAGTGCTTCATGCTCGATCTGCTATTCTGGAATTGAAGGGATATTCCATTCCACTGTGATTTTTAAAAATACTTCAATAGGATCAAAGGTACCCAACAAGTGGTACAATGGCTTAAAAATACAAAAAAGACCATGGGTAAAATGTTACGAACCATGGTCTTTTTTGTGTTGTTGGCACCTTTTGGATACCAGCCCCTTTAGTAGGCGGGGTCTTGGGTCAATGTCGGTTGTCCATCGACCGCTGATCGATCGATCGCCTCAATTGGGATTGGGAAAAACTCATTCTTCCCAGCCGCAAAGGATCTTCCTGCCAGATATGTCCTGTGCTCGGATTCGCTGGCGACATAGGCGTTAAGCACCTCTGCCGAGATTCCCCAACGCTGTAGGTCGAAGAAGCGGTGGCCTTCCAGGGCAAATTCCAATCGGGTCTCGAATCGAACGGCTTTTCTCGCGGTATCCTGATCGGTCCATGCCGTATCATAGGTAGCGATGTCATAATTGGCCGCCGGTGTTCCGGCTTCAATGGTAAAGTCGTTACGGTCGGTACCTTGAGTGGCCCTAGGCACAAAACCTTCCGGATTGGCCGCCCTTGTACGGATCATGTTCACCAGTTCCCTGGCACGTTCCAAATTACCCAATTCCACCTCGGCTTCCGCCAACCAAAGGATAACCATATCCAATCTCATGATCCGGTAGTTGTTTGCGGAAAGGTTACCCCATCCCCCTTGACCGAAAGCCTCTGGTTCGGCTACGTGCTTCATGGCAAAAAATGGTCCGGCATAGGAAAGGTCCCGTACAAAATCGGTTTGATAGATCTTAAAGCCTTTGTACAAGATTCCAGGACGGCCCACAGTATGATCCAACCTTGGATCCACTGTACCCGTGAACAGGGAAAGTGTCGTTGTAGGATCTACATCTGCAGTCACGTCAACATCATCAAACGTATCCAGTTGGGGCAAACCTGCTTCTGTCTTATAGGCGTTGACCAGATTTTGGGAAGCCTGATAGAAGCCACAGCATCCCCATGGATCGGTGTAGGGGTGGGCGAGTCCGATTCCCCTGTTCGCTGCATCTCCAGTGGCGCTACTGATGGCGTACTGTACTTCGAATATGGATTCCGCATTGTTTCGGGTGGACACCAAAAAGTTATCCGCGAATTTTGCCATTAGTGAAAAGGGTCCGTTGTTCAGAATATCGTCCAAAACTACTTTGGCCTCTCCCAACTTAGCGGTATTGGCCGCTCCGCTGGTATCCCAGCCCTGAAACATTTTTGCTTTGGCAAGAAACGCCTTGGCGGCCCAACTTGTGGGCCTGCCCACATCTCCTTGTGTGGTCGGCAATACGCCTGCGGCGGCCTCAAAATCCGCTTCGATCAACGGCCAAATTTCCCTGTCGTTGGGCACTTTGGTACTTTCCAGGTCATTTAGCACGAAGTCTGCATCGCTAATGTAGGTGGGCATTCTCCACATTTTTCTGGCCTCAAAATGGAACAGCCCTCTTAAGAATCTTGCCTCGGCAATAATTTGCTCCTTGCGTGCCGCATCGATGTCCTCCACATTTTCGAGTGTGCTGATCACGTTATTGGTCGCGGCAACTCCTTTGTAGAGCCCTCTCCATTTGTCCCGAATATGCCTGTTGAACGATTGAAAATCGTAGGCCTCGATAAACGACTGCTCGGGCTGGTCACCGGCATCGGTACCTTTCAATGCATCATCCGATGCAATATTGAATACCCAGCTATGGATATCATTGTGCCAGGTCTGTCCGGTCAATCCTCCGCCCGGGACCATATTGTAGGCTCCGATGAGCAATCCTTCCACGCCTTCAGCCGTGGCTACATCCCCTTCACTGAACTGGCCTTCCGGCTGACGGTCCAAAAATTCGTCGCTACAGGCCGTAATCAGGGTCGCCAGCGCGATAAGTGCAATAAAAATTGAATTTATCCTTTTCATGATGTATAATTATAATTTTTTGTAATTAGTTTAAAGTTACATTCAAGCCTAATGTAAATGTGCGGGACACCGGCATGAAACCTCCATCAAATCCAAGGGTGGCGTCATTCTCCGTACCAGTCTGTATTTCAGGATTTAAACCTGTGTATTTTGTAAAAGTATGCAAATTCTGTCCTTGAACATACACTTGTAGCGCTGAAATCCCTGTACTGGACAGTAATTTGGTGGGAAAGTCATACGTCAATTGCACATTCTTTATCCTAAAGTAGCTGCCATTTTCTATAAAATACGAAGAAGGTCTACTACTCACCTGGTCATTGGCATCCATGATGGGCACGGTGGCGTTTGGATTCGCAGCTACCCATGTACTTGGATCTGATTGCGGATTGGTAGGTTGCCATGCCTCGTATAGGGCCCTTTTGGATCGGTTACCTTGAAAGGTGTTGAAATCGGCAAAGTATCGGACGTAGTTATAAATATCATTGCCTTGAGATCCGTTACCGAAAAGATTCAAGCTGATATTTTTATAGTTCAAGTTAACGTTGATACCATAGGTGAAATCCGGGTGTGGATTACCGATGATCGTACGGTCGTCGTCGTTGATCACACCATCATTGTTAATATCCGCTACCCTGAACTTACCTGGAGCGTTGTAGTCCCCATAAGCCGGCCACGCATCGGCTTCGGCCTGTGTTTGGAACAATCCAAGGGTCTTGAACCCGTAAAAAGAGGATAAAGGTGAACCCGCTTCGGTAACGGTCAAGGCCGGTACCCTGGTAGAACGTCCGAAAAAGCGCGTATTCTCATTTTCATCCAACTTGTCCACATTGTTGTCATAGGCGGAAAGATTACCGCTTATACTGTATCCAAAGTCGCCTTTTTGATCCGAAAAGCCCAATCCTATATCAATACCCTTGTTGGTCAACCCACCTACATTGAACGATGGTGCATCGGCCTGGCCAGCGGTATAGGTTATAGGTACCTGAAACAACATATCGGTGGTGATCCTGTTCCATACATCCAGATTGAAAGTCAGTTTATTGTCCATCATCACCATGTCAAGACCGATGTTGTTGGAAGTAGTGGTCTCCCATTTCGCATCGGGGTTTCCAAAGGCCTGTGTGGAGAAACCGATTGTAGGTGCTCCCGTAGCGCCGTCTATGGGATACCCTCCCGTTACGATGTCGGATCGATAGGTGGTGAAGGCATTGTAGTCCCCAATTTGTTGGTTACCTGTCTGTCCCCATCCATAGCGCAGTTTCATATCATTGATGAAGTCTACACCTTCCATGAATTTTTCGTCACTTATACGCCACCCCAAACTGAAAGCGGGGAATATAGCGCTCCGTGATGCTTGCTGAAACCTTGAAGAGGAATCGTTCCTAAGGATGAACTGTGCCAGGTATTTACCATCGTAATCATAGTTCAACTTACCGAATTGGGACCATAGTGAGTAATCTTGTTCCACAAACCCGTAGTTGGTGGAAGTGGTCGCATCCCCCAAATCTAAGTAGCTAAGAATATTGGTAGTCTCAAAAGCGAACCTTTGCCTTCCTGCCCCGAATCGCTCCTCAAAAAGTTGGATCGATTCGACCCCTACATAGGCCTCAAAATTATGTACTTCGTTGAAGGTCTTGGAATAGTTGAGGGTGTTTGTCCAGGTCCACTGGTATTCGTATTCCTCCCGCGCGGTGGAACTGTTGATAAAGTTACCCTCCACATATTCGGGCTGGGGTCTTCCAAGGTCGCGTTCGCGCTGTACCCTGGCATCCACACCGAAGCTGGTCTTGATTTCCAGATTATCCAAAATCTTGTAACCGGCATATACATTTCCGAGTAAACGCAAGCGATACCTTCTGTCGTCCTCATTCCGCTTTAGAACGGCATATGGGTTGAAGTTGTTTCCTAAGTTGGCCCCTCTACTCCCTGCAAAATTGCCTGCAATATCATAGATGGGCAGTAAGGGATGGTGCTTGTACGCTCCCGAGACCGTATTTTGCTCCTGATCGTTGTTAAAAGTTCCCTTTTGATTGTCGAAGGAGGCGGTAAAGTTCTCCCCTACGGTCAATTTGTTCTTGAGTGCCCTGAACTCTGTGTTCGCTCTTAAGGAAACCCTGTTGTATCCATAAAACTTGGTGATCGCGTCCTGTGCAAAATATCCCAGGCTAAAAGCGTATCTCGCGCTTTCGGTAGCTCCGGAAGCGGATATGTTGTGGTTCAAGATCGGCGCTGATCGGGTGGTCTCTTTCCACCAGTTCGTATCCGCAGAACGGGTAATGGCGTAAATGTTCCCTTCTTCCAGCGCATATAGGCTTGGGTCCACTCCGGGATCACCTTCCATTCCGGCACTTGGGAAAACATAGTCGGGAATGGAGACTTCCCCGTTCGGGCCAAAGGTATATTGTCCATGGCTGGGTGTCTTGCCTGCGTACAGATCCGCAAAATAAAGATATTGTCCCAATTCCCTGGAGTTCAATGCCTCTACTTCCCCATCGGCCTGTTGAATACCGTAAAAGGTATTGTAGGTGATGGTCGGTTTGCCCAATTTTCCTTTTTTGGTGGTAATGATGATTACCCCGTTTGCCGCTCTCGACCCATAAATGGAAGCCGCGGAGGCATCCTTAAGAATCTGTAGCGATTCAATGTCATTTGGATTCAGGTTCGATTGCGATTGTGAAGGTACCCCATCAATAATGTAAAGTGGGTCGTTGTTCCCCACGGTACCAAAACCACGGATTCTAACGGTGGCCTCTCCTCCGGGACGTGCATCGTTCACAATGCTGATACCTGCGGCCCTACCCTGAAGTTGTTGGGCAAAGGTGGTCGCGGGAATCGCCAATAGCTCTTCCGTATCCACACTTGTTACGGCTCCTGTTACATCCCTTTTGGACTGTGTGCCATATCCGGTGACGATAACTTCGTCCAATTGACTGGCATCCTCTTCCAAGGCGACGTTGACCGTTGATTGTCCATTTACGGGAATTTCCACCGTCTTAAAGCCGATATAGCTAAAAACTAAGGTTGCATCTGTATCTGCATTAATGGTGTAGTTCCCATCGAAATCGGTTTGGGTACCGTTGGTAGTACCCTTTACCAGTACATTGGCTCCCGGTAGGGGTCCCGTTTGATCGGAAACCGTTCCCGTCACGGTTTGTGCCTGTGCCAGTCCGTAGCACAAAAATGCACCAATCAGCACAAAGCTTTTCAATAGCGTGGTCTTCATAAACATGTTGATTTAAGTTAGTTGAATTTTTTTGTTTAGTTCTACAAAGGACTCCTGGAAAAACAGTGCCTGTTCGACGTAGCCACAGAACAGGCCTGAATTAATCGCAATTCTTTGATCGGGCCAAGTTATGTTAAAGAAAGTATAACGCTATAGGGTAGGGGAGAAACAAGCCTAAAATTCATGAATTTTAGACTTGTGTACGAAACCGATGTAGTCCGATATTTTGATAAACCTACCTATTTTAGATTTATTTACCTACTTTTTTTTGTGCGTATAAAAAAGTGGGTCGGCTCGTATGAGTGGGGAGGGCTCCTGTCATACCCTCATTGGACGTCCCCTGCCGATTCGGAATACACTTGGATCAAATGGGTTCGAACGTATACTGGTACCGCAATGCTGTCCCGGGCCAATTGTACCCTCATTGAATTGGACGGTGACAGGGGCATATGGCAGGCAATACAGTTGTTTCCCATGAGGCTGGTTTCAGTTGCGGGAGCCTTACATACCACGGTTGAACCGTTGTGACAGGAAGCGCACTTTTGATTGAAGTAAATGGTGTTTCCCCTTTGGTTCTTGTGCGGATCGTGACAGGTGGTGCAATCCAGTTGGGGTGACTCCTTGAAGCACGCACTGCTTGCCAAAAGGCCGTACTGGTTACCATGTACATCAAGTTCTGTATTTGGCCGGCCGGTATAGTAGTTTTTGGAATAGGCCGCCAATTTCTCTCCGGGGAGAAAGGAGAACGGATTGCCCTTCAACTGTTGTGCCCTCAGTCCCGAATGGCATTGTACGCAGGCATCCAAGCGTTGCTGTCTTGATAATGTATCGGACAACATCATAAATTTGGAAGCTGTCGCTTCGGGATTTGCCCTATGGTACACTACGTGTTTTGCAGCGGGGCGATGGCATCGTTCACAATCGATTCCGTAAACCATGTTTTCCCTTATATAGTGATTCCCATTTCCTGAAAAATCGATATTTTTGGCGAAAGTGAGATGGCACTTCAGGCAGGCATCCGATATGGGCCTGTTGGTACTGGCCTTCGAAAAATTGGGACTGTTTATCCATTGGTCCGTCGGGGTGTAAAAAGAAGCCTGCAATTGATATAGTCCGTCATCTTTCCAACTGAGATAGGATTGTCCCTTTACGCCGGAACCTATGGTAATGTCCAACTTGGAAAGGGCGCTCTTTTCGTCACTAAATTTGATATCCGTCCGCTGATAAAAGGAACCTTTGTTGGCCGTCATGGTAATATGGGCGTCTTGAAGCTCCAAGGTATTGCGGCCTTTTTGAAAGCTCCCCTTGATGTTTTTTGCGTTGGCCTGGGCCGAGGTGTTGTAGTGTGCGGTTTGAATATGGGAGGCATAGATATCGGAATGGCACTCCATGCAGGTGGCCGACCCGACAAATTGTTCTCCATTAAAATGGGTTGCCAGGGCCTTTGGGGTAAAATAATCGGATTCTACCTGGGCATCCTTGCAGTACCACACCAGGGCCATCAGAAGTAGGCCAATGCCGAATAGGGCGTATTTTTGAAAAAGTGTATTGTTCACGGTAGTGCGTATAGCCATGGGCGGGTATCCACGGGTATGCTGTCAGCGAAAGTAGTCAATTTAGTCGAACCCCGGCTTTTTATACCGTCAAGAAATTCCTCTGTACGGTGGTTCGAAACCTTGTCAAAGTGGCGGAAGAGGTGTTGGGAAAAGATAAAATCCAACAAATGTCGCGCGCGTTGAAAACCCGTTAAAAAAACCAAATAAAATGTTGCGTTGCACGATAGGAAAAAGTACATTTGCACCCGCCAATGCAAATTGCTTGGTGTTTGCTCTGGTGGGTACGCCCGCCAGGTGGTTCATTGAAAAAGATTTTGGAGAGGTGCCGGAGTGGTAACGGAGCAGATTGCTAATCTGTCGACGCGCAAGTGTCGCATGGGTTCGAGTCCCATTCTCTCCGCCTTCGCCGGCCGAATTCGCTCTTGGCGAAGAAGGCTGGCCTAAGTATTGTGGCCGGCTTGGGCGGATACATCCGCCAAGCTTAGGCCATTGAAAATTTGAACTTTACACCGTTCGGGGTGTAGCGTAGCCCGGTTATCGCGCCTGCTTTGGGAGCAGGAGGTCGCAGGTTCGAATCCTGCCACCCCGACTTTTAACATTTTGTTGACAAATAAAACTCTGGTAATCATATGACTATCAGAGTTTTTTGTTTTTATCCCTCCATAAAATAACTGATTTTGATTTAATATGACCTGCAAAGGTTACCTATTCGGTTACCTAATTGTAGTGCACAACTGTAACCTCAATGTTTATGGGCTTTACGAAACTAGGTTCTAGGGCTGATGCGATGCACAATTTATTTTGAAATGCTTTACTACCATGTCTCAAAAAACGTTGGTTTTATGGGACTAAAACAAGACATAGAGAAATATTTAATTGAGGTCAGCTTCAGCTGAATTGACTCGAACGGTAAGTATAAATGGCGTTTTAAGGCCTTTTATATAAGGTTAGGCATTGTTTTATATTTATTATTTCCATTCACTGCGTTTCCCCCAAATTTTATCAGCAGCTCTTAAAGCTAATGCCATAATGGTCGATGTTGGATTTACTCCAGCACCTGTAGTAAATGAACTTCCATCTACTACAAATAAATTTGAAACGCTGTGTACTTTGTTATTTTTATCAACAACAGAGTTTTGTTCATTAATGCCCATTCTTGCGGTACCCATTAAGTGGGCCATATTTCCAGGAGCTGGGACGATAACCTTTTTTGCACCTGCTGCTTCAAGTACTTCTGTTGCTTTTTGGGATGCATGTGCTAGCATGCTTTTCGAATTTTCCGAAAGAGAATAAGTGACTTTTGCAGCCGCGATACCATTGGAATCAACCACCTCTTTGTCCAATTCTACTGTATTGGTTACTTCAGGCAAATCGTCTGCCAATACAGTAAGGCCAACTTGATGGGGAAATATCTCACTAAATGCTTCATGATGTTTATCTCCCCAAGGAATGCTTCCTGTTTGACTTAATGGTCCAAAAGTACGTTCCCCATAAAGCATATAACCTCTGTCAAACCCACGACTTTTATCTGTTTCATAAAACTCGTGGCTAAACAACGGGCTTCCCATAGGGCCTAAATGACCATCCATGACATCGTCAAAAATACCTTTGATAGATAATCCAGGATGTACCATGAAATTTTTGCCGACCAAACCATTTGTGTTACCTAATCCATCAGGAAATAAACTCGATTTTGAGTTCAGCAATAAACGCGGTGTACCAATACCATTACAACAAACAACAACGACTTTAGCTTTTGCCTCTTGCGTGTTTCCATCTTTATCAAAATAAATGGCGCCTTTAGCTTTTCCATTTTTATCAACGGTAACTTCTTTTACACGAGACCATGTTCTTATTTCTGCGCCTTTTTCTATGGCAAGGGGCCAATAAGTTCTATCTGTTGTGGCTTTTGCTCCCATTGGGCATCCAAACATACATTTACCATGTAACATACATGGCGACCTGTTTTTATAAGCTTTCGATATAATCCCATGATCAGTCACCCACCAATGCCAACCTAATTTTTCAAAACCCTTTACTAGTGTATTTCCCATCTTACCCAGCGGCAAAGGAGGTGTTTGTCGTGGAGATCTTGGTGGATTTGCTGGGTCACCGGCAACTCCAGAAACCCCAATCATTTTATCATTTAAATCATAATATGGTTCCAAATCCCAATAGGAAATTGGCCAATCATCAGCAACTCCATCTAATGTTTTTACTTTAAAATCAGAGGGGTGGAAGCGAGGGAAAATACCTTGCCAATGAATGGTAGATCCGCCTACAGCATTAAACATCATTACAAAGGGTGGATTTTCACCATCAGTTGTTACCGGATAATCTTCGCTACGTTTTCTAAAGTTAGGGCTTAAACTAAAATTACCCCCTCTTGTTAGTTGCGTTTCATAGTCAGGCTCTAACGATGGAAATGTTGAAGGGTCAATCCAACCACCTTGTTCAAGACAAACAACTTTCGCCCCTTTTTCAGTTAAACTCCACGATAGGGCAGCACCTGCAGCACCTGCACCTATTACTAGAACATCTATTTCTTCATTATTCATGGTTTATATTTTAGTGTACATCGGTGGTATATTCTTTACTCGATCTAGAAGTTTCTCATCAAAAGGTTTCATTTTTGGTCCTAATGTTCCTGTTGGATGTGGCTCATATTTTATCAATTCATATACCTTCTCGCTTGTATAATAACTTTCATAAGTGAAGTCTTTTAGAACTTTAAATAATTCCGGTTCGGTTTGTTCTATATTGGTCAATATATGTATGCGCTTTCCCTTAGTTAAATTTGAAAAACTAGAATTTAACAGTTCCAAACTTTGAGCTTCAATTTTATTAATTATGCTTATGAACAAGGGAGATAAATCGGGCAACTCTGCTAGTATTTTTAAAATATAATTTACACCTTCTATTTCAGAGGCCGATGGCATTTTTTCATTTGCAGGAATTATTTCATCCATTGCATTTTTCAGGGTTTCTTGTTGTGAGTAATTTATAGAGGAATCACCTTCAGTTTTTTTGGTTTCAACACATGCTAATGGAAGCGTTAACACTCCCGAAGCCACGAGTACTTGTGCGGAAATCACCGCTTTGGTAAATCTTCTTCTTGACCATTTATTATTCATAAGCTTTTTATATTGTGCCTAACAAGCGAATGTAGTTATTAACTAACATTGGGATATATAGTTCATGATTATATCCAACTTATAGGAGCCATAGGTTGACATAACAGGAGTCCTAAAAAAAGGCCACTTCTTGGGACGGATAAAGAAAATAGGTGTCGTCCCTTAAATCTTTCAAAATGCAGTGCCTTTCCACCAATTCCGAACAACATATAATTAGTCCACTCAACAACCAGATTTCCTGTTTTCACTGAACTAAGCGGGGTAGAAACACCTGGGTCAACATTGTCGTTGTAATCTGCAAAATCATTTAAGTCTTCCTTGCTTTTGCTTAAAAAATTGGCACGGTCTTTTTCGGTAAATCGGGGCCCTTGGTCCAATATTAAAATCTTTGTGCCCGAGGCAACCAATTTACAGGCCAGTAAAATTCCTGCGATACCCCCTCCTATAATACAATAGTCGGCTTTAATTCTTCACTCATTTTGATTCTATCTTTATAATTATTTAATGGCTCTTCCGCGGATTTGAGGAATAATCGGAACAAATGGGGAGTATTGATTATATTCTTCTATATCCAACGAGTTAAATCCGCTTATTCCAGCCAGCGAACTTGAACTCTAATAGTCTATGGCCTTGCCTCCAAAATCAAATTAAAGGGTGTTTCTGTGGCCCTTCGAAACTGACTAAACCCTCCAGAGGTTGCTACATCCCGCAATCTTTTTTCACCGGCTTGGGCGCCCAGGGCCAGGCCGACTTCCTGATTGAGCGAGCATGGTGTGCAGATAGTAGTGGAAAAGGCATAGAATGCACGCCCGACCGGGTTTAAATTCTCTTCCAAGGTGTCTTTCGCAAAAGGCTCAACAATCATGCAAGTACCATCAGCTTTTAATATCTCTTTTACATGGGCACAGGCACCTACCGGATCGCCCATATCGTGTAGACAATCAAAAAAGGTTACCAGATCGTAACCGTCCCCTGGAAATTCCTTGGCCGTTGCAACTTCAAATGAAACATTGCTCAAACCGGCATCTTTGGCGCGTGCCTTTGCCTGCTCTATTGATTCGTTGTGATAATCATAGCCAATAAAAGTAGAATTGGGGTAGGCCTTGGCCATGATAATCGTAGAAGCCGCATGGCCACATCCGATGTCAGCTACTTTGGCTCCGTTTCTCAGTTTCGCATCCACACCGTCCAAAGATGGGATCCAGCTATTGATCAAATTACTTTCATACGAAGGGCTAAAGAATTTCTCGGTTCCACAGAAAAGGCAAGTGTTATGGTCGCCCCATGCTATGCCTTCTCCGGTTTTAAACGCGCTTTCCATTTTAGGTGCGTCGGTATACACCGATGTTATGGCATAGAATGCGCCGGTCATAAATACCGGACTTTCTTCATTGCCAAAAACGGCTGCCTGTTCGGGAGTCATTGAAAAGCTGTTGGTTACCCCATCATAGGTAACGTAGCCCGATGCGGCTTGTGCCGATAGCCATTCACGTACATATCTTTCTGCTGTATTGGTTTCATCGGCAAGCTCGGTAGAATTCATTGGCCCAGAGGCTGCCAACGATTTAAAAAGGCCCAATTTATCCCCTAATAAGATTAATGGGCCGTTGGCGGCAGCGCCCATTTCGGTAACAACCTTCCCTAACAGTTCGTTTAACTTATCCTCATTTAATTCCATAATTCATATTTTAAGTGAATACTTGATTCCGTAGTAAGGAATCTTTTGATATCAACCGCGAATCGATTGAATCAAAGATGAAAAGAATGCTAACACAAGGCCTAACAGGCATGTTGCAAGCTTGTTAAGTTTTCGATCTGTGGTTCAAATTATGGTGCAGCACCTTTAACCAATGTTGCATCCGAACAATGAAATCTAAAAGACAGCCAATTTTTTAGATGCCAAGTGACGAACACCAGAATATTCTCTACATGTAGAGATTAATGAGCAAAACTAAATGGTAGAGTTCTTAAGGAAGTTTAAGAATTAGGGTGAATCAATCGATTATAATTTCATCTTCTCCAAAATTGCCATGAATCTTGGTTCCTCTTTTAAGCCATCAAAAAAGGCATAGTGATTTATTAAAGGAATGAACTGCGAATGCTGCTTATAAGATGCTTCCAAAGCTGTGAGTGCTTTTTCCTTTTCTCCAAGAAATGCATATCGCTCAGCCAATGCAAAGGGATCTGCAGTGTTATTTTCAATATCGAAATTAATCCACCACCTGAAAATTCCATTAATGCCAAACCTGGAATAACTAAATCGTAAACTATCAGCATCCTCTTTTTTCATAGTTTTCATAACCTCCTCCATTTCTCTATTGGCTTCCTCACTCTTGTTGGTTGTGGCATAGATGTAGAAGTTAAGCCAATTCACATCGATATGATTGTTTAATTCGTAGGCTTTTTCCGTTTCTATCAACGCTTCATCGTAACGCCCCTCTATGAACAAATGCCAGGCGCTCACAAAAGCGGTCTCGTATGATAGCGGATTGAGAAATAATGCCTTTTTCGCGTGCTCGCGAGAAGCATCGTACTGCCCTCTAATGTGCAACAGAAAGTCAGCGTAGTAATGATGCCCTATGGCATAGTTCGGATTAAGTTGAATGGCCCGCTTAAATTCTTTTTCAGCTGCATCCCAGTCCCAGTCGCTCCAGCATTTCACCATCCCCAAGGTAGCATGTGTCTGCGCAATATCGGCATCTAGTTCAATAGATTTTAAAAGTAATTCCCGGGTTTTTGAGGTGCCAAAACTATCTGGGATAAAGGCCTGTCTCGTAAGCCCGTAATAGGCATCTGCGAGCCCCGAATACGCCAATGCATAATCCGGGTCTTTTTCAATTGATTGTTCAAAGTATTTAATACTGGCTTGTAAGTCTTCTTTTGTTCTTCTGTTCCAAAAGTACCTCCCTTTTAAGTAGAGGTTGTAAGCCGAGATATCAGTCGTATATCTTTTTTCTATCTGTTCAAGTTCTGTAGAAGAAAGGGTTGTTTTTAATTCGGTAGCAATGCGTTTGGCAATATCGCTTTGTAATCCAAATATATCTTTATACTCTTTTTTAAAATCTTGTGCCCATAATTGTCGATCTGAGGAGGCTTCAATGAGTTGCACAATTATTCTGACAGTATCACCATACTTTTGTATACTTGCTTCTAAAGTATGGGAGACGCCCAATTCTCTGGCAATTTCTGGGGTGGTCTTGGAAATATTCCGATATTTTTCTGCGGTCGTTCTTGAAATTGTTCTAAGCTCGCGTATACTCGAAAGACGAATTAAAATCTCATCCATAACCCCGTCCGCAAAATATTGGTTTTCTTCGTTAGTGCTGAGGTTTTTAAATGGGAGAACTACAATTGAATTCTCACCAATGACCGTATTGATTTTTCTGTTTTGCTTGAAAGCGTTACTATAAAAAAACAAAGCCAGGGATACTACCGCCAAAAGCAAAGCCCCCCAGAGTACGAATTTTTGAAGACCGCCTTTTTCGCTTTTTGAATTTTTGGCATTGGCAGAAAGCACTTCCATTGTTTCAGGAATCGACTCTTCATTACGTGTTCTCGACTTTGCTTCCCCAGGGGTATACCCGTAAAATTTATGAAAACTGGTACTGAAGTAAGTTGCACTGCTGAACCCTACACGATAGGCTACTTCAGAAGCCGTTATGTCTTCTTGCTTAAGAATTTCTAAAGCTCTTTTTAACCGATACTCCCTGATAAACTGGCTTGTTGAAATGCCCAACAGATTGTGCAGTTTTCGGTGTAGGCTTGATCTGCTCATCCCTACCGCTTGCGCAAGACTGTCTACCCCGAATTGGTCGTTGTTCAGGTTGGCTTGGATATGTTCACTCAGTTTGACGATAAAAGCCTTATCACCTGAGCTTTGGAACGAACCGTCTGAAGATTCTTTTGAAATTGCCATAAATCGTAAATAACTACCTTGTAATTTAAGAAAATTATCTTAGGATAATGATTGGATGCATTTGACACTAATCGTTGGTGAAATAGCCTATTTGGGGAGAAAGTAATCCCAAACAATTTTTTTTAAGCTCCTTAGCCAACATCGTATTCATTGAAAATTATAATTTGAAGTTTCTTTCATAGATTATAGAAATACTTAGGCATCAACTTCTTAAGAGAAGATTAGATAAATGGTTGGATTATAATGTACTTTTTAGTCAGCTTCAATTCGGTAAAACAACCTTGGGATTTAGCTTAGTCAGATAGGCTATTAAATGGTAGTTGTGCTTGTACCATTTAACGCAGTTCTACAGATTACTTTATAGAAAGCCTAAAGTATTATTCGAAGAGTCCCAAACCTGATTTCATTTTGTCGTCTCATTAATTCACGTTTTATGGGACTAACAAGTTATCTCTACCATTCTAAAGTTTTTGACATGGAAGTAGTTTTGTTTAGTGCTAACTGCAGTCAATTAATCACTATATTTATTAAAGCAAGAACGTCAGCTCGAAAAGTTACCTATTCGGTTACCTATCTTGCGAAAGTCAACGTAAAATTTTGATATTTAACGGGTTAAAAACTCCTAGTGGGTTCTGCCACCCCGACTTTGGCCAGTCCGTTTTTCGGGCTGGCTTTTTTGTTTGCCATTTTTGGCAGTTTTGCGTTTTGATAAAGTAACAAGGAAAAGCAAAAATAAGGGTTCACTGTGGCTTTTCACCTAGGAGGAGGGCTCGGTACAATTATCCAATCCCTGCTGATCGGTTTGGTAAGGATTTGGGACTTGCAGCGCGAAACTTTGTTTCGCTCGCTTACTAGAATACTAAAATTTATCGATCAGAATCCAAATTTGTTAAAAGCGTTTAGCTGTTTTATGTCATAAGAAATCAGTCCCATAAAAGGTTGATTAACGATAATACTAAAAGAGACCACGAATGAGACACGAACAGAAAAACTCTCTTTTTCATTAGTTCAGTCCCAGAAAACGGCCATTATTTGGTACAATTTTACCAATAGAAAAAATGTCAAATTAGTATTGATAATAATCCACTATACTATCATGGCACAAAGAGGAGTATTAAAGTAAGATAACTTGGAATATTGAAAAGAAACAATCTCAGCCTGAAAGAATATAGAAGTCTTGAAACCTCTATTGGTCAACTAGTAGACAATCTACATTATTGTGCAACCAGTGAAGGGGATTTCACTAAAGTAAAAGCAGAGTATACCAGAAACCATCCTTTCAATGAATTTAATTTTTACCTTGATGAAAATTCTTTGCCTATGATTTTTGAGCAAACACTAATTTAAGTTTTATCTAAAACATGAATTTTATTTAATGTGGAATTACAGGGGTATTGGGGTCAAAACACCCTAAAAATGCATATTCCAACATCGCTCCTTAGTGACAATTTTACTCGGAGTAATTTTTGGAAGGGGGGTGTATGGAAATAGTAATCGTTTATTTGAACTTTGACGTTATTTTCAAAATAGTTGACAAGAAATTACTCCTCCCGTTTGGGATTTAAACTCAATTTTAATTTAGAAATATACCAGTTATCAAAAACCTTCACTTCCTCTTCGACATTTGCATATGGCCCAGGTGAATAACTGTCAGTTTCTATGCCTTTTTGATTATTCTTTATTAATTCCCAATCTTGACCACCAGTAATATCCCAGAACTGCGTTAAAGTATTTAATTTGTAGTCTTTACCTTCGATCGCATCCTTATCTACCAAAAATGTGATGTCGACAAAACAACTGGTGGCATCTTTTGGGGTTATTCTCATTGCCCATGCATAATCACTTACTGCGTCAAGCCAGAAATTGGGAAAAGTTACAAGTCCGACCACACCATTGTCATAATCGACGTGTCTTCCCATTAGAGAAGATACCGGGTTTCCATCCAGACTATAGCTTTTAACCCCTCTTCTTAATGGGTATCTAACGGCATAGTGCGAACTATTATTATTGATATTGACTGCATTAATTGCCAATCCTTTTTTGCGCCAATTATTCTTTGACTCCTCCAAGTAATCCGATAATTCGTCGTCTTCCATGAGATTTGCTCCTACAACTGCATTGCAATATTCTGGATGCGCCGGTCCGCAATGATAACATTCTCTAAAATTTTGCGCGAACAATTTCCAGTTTCCGTGACATTCGTATCGATCTTGGCGTGCAATTTTAGCGTTTGCAAATTCAAAAGGTTCCAAATAGGGTTGAAACTCAGTTGATATGCTTGTAAAGGGTTTAGGTGAATTGGCCAAACAAATAAAAATCAATCCATCAAGAGTTTCTAAATGAACCGACTTTAATCCATATTCGGTTTTATCGAAATCTTTAGGCATAAGTCGAGCTGCTTTTAAGTCTCCATTTTTTTCATAAACCCAACAATGATAAGGGCATATTAGGTTCCTTGCATTTCCCTTTTCCGCTGTACAAATGATAGAGCCCCGATGTCGGCAAGTATTGAAATGGGCATGTAATTGACCTTCATTACCACGTATAATTATGACGGATTCATTTGATAAGTTATACAAAACATAATCTCCCGAATTAGGTATTTGAGCCTCAAATCCTGCAAAAAGCCATTCTTTCCCCCAAATATGCTCTATATCAGCTTCAAATATTTTTTTATCACAGAAAAAATCCTGCTCAAGGCTAATTCCTGGTCTATGATTTTCAATTAGTTTAATTAAATTTTTCATGGGTAAATAATTTAATTGACTTTAACTTTTTTTAGATCGAAAGAAAGGGTTGCAGATATTTGTGTTGCAAAACATAAAATACATAAAACAACCCTGCCCTCTTATACTGTTTCTTCTTCTTACTAATAAGTTACGTTCACAATTGGTACGTCGGCTAATAGACAATCTACATTATTGTGCAACCAGAGAAATGTTGCAGGACATTGGGAGCTGATTTCCGCTGAGCGTAGTTTTTGCTTCGCTTCTTCCTTTCCATTCCCTGAAACCAACAGCAAAATTCTTTTCGATGACAGTATATCATGCATACCGAGTGTCAATCCCTTTGTGGGTTTGGATGGGATATCGGCAACCATTTTATGCTGTCGGGTCTGTGGGGCCAAATCCATTATATGACAATGGGGATGAAGAACATCGGCAGGTTCATTAAAACCTAGGTGCCCGTTTTTTCCCAAGCCTAAAATGCAGATGTCTATAGGACCTTCACTCTCTAAAACATTTTGTATGCGTCCACATTCTTCTTCAAGAATTTCCGCAGTTGGATTAAAACCATAGTAGCGATCTTTTGAAATCTGTAGAGGAGTTAAAATATGCTTTTTTAAATAGGCATGGCAGGAACCTTCCTCGGATGGTAGGCCTACCCACTCATCCAAAGGTATCACTCTCGTTTCTTGAAATAGCTGTGTATTCTTTTGAGCTTCCCTTGCCAATTGCTCATATAATGGCAAAGGAGAATTTCCCGAAGCAGTACATAATAATAGCTTTGGGTTGCGCTTTGCTTCGGTAATAACCATGGAAGCGGCATATTCACCCATTTCCGATATATTCGTAAAATCGATTATATTCATTATTACCCTAGTGTTTTTGTCTTTTCAACAAGCCTTAGTGTTAGCCAACCACTTATCGCACCAACCAATGCCAATACCATCGCGATCGTATAACTTCCTAAAACAGCGTGGCCTACACTAAATAAGATACTATTTAAGAAAGTGACTCCTAAAACAAAGCCTAACCAACTGTTTTGCGAACTGCTATGATCAACTATTTCGGGTACTTGGGCAGCAATGGGACCCCACCACCCCTTGGGCCGTACTTTTTTATAGAACAAAAGCAGCCTGTCGTTCTCAACGGGCTTGGTCATAAAAGTTACGATCAGGCTTATCACTGTGCAGAGCACAAGTAATACTGCTGCCCGAATAAGGGCAACATCTTCGTGATACCATCCATTTACCTGATTCAACAATGACTCACTGATCCATCCGAAGTTATAAAACCATTTTATGAATAAAAATCCATTTGCCAATATCAAAGCAGAAATCATGCTTGCAATTTCGGACCAAGCATTGATCCGCCACCAAAACCAACGTAACATAAGGATTATGGATATGCCCGAGATAATTTCGATAATGTAGATCCATGCCCCGGCAATGCTATCCATTTGCCAGGCTGCTGCTGCCGAAAGCAATAGTAAAATCACAATACTGATCCGCGATACCAACAAATAATGGCCATCATCTGCTTTGGTATTGATAAATCGTTTGTAGATATCGTTGACCATGTATGAACCTCCCCAGCATAAATGTGTATCGACCGTACTCATAAATGCGGCCATAAATGCCGCTACCAAGAGACCTTTTAAGCCTGCGGGCAATACTTCTTTTATCATCATCGGGTAGGCCAATTCAGGATCTAAAATTAAGGCTGTTGATGCTTCAGAAATAGGTAAAATAACGATAGAGCCCAAACCTACCACTATCCATGGCCAGGTAAGAATGACCACTCCGGCAACGGCAAACCAGAGCGAAGCTTTGATGGCATGCTTTTCACTCTTTGCTGAGAATAAGCGTTGCACAATATATCCATCACCTTGCGCCTGACCTAGCCATAACACACCAATAAGGCAAACAAAGGCAATCATTTCGGTAGCGCCGATATGCGATAGATCGGGAAACATATCCAAGACCCCAGCTGGGGCATCCGCACTAGCAGCAATTTGGGAGGCAAGCTCTGTAGGCCCACCTACTTGAACCAAGATCAAGACCGCCAGTATTATGGTACTGATCGTTCCTGCTGAAAAATGCAGCATATCTAAAATCACTACCCCTTTGATGCCCGATGTGAGCGTATGGATAAGGGCAAAAGATAGGGTAATGGTCAGTGCAAGTTCCGCACTCCACCCTAACATAATATTTGAAAATTTCAGCATGGCCAACATGACCCATCCCAAAGAAATACAGTTTTTGAAGACTCCGAAGAAAGCAGCGGTAAAACCTCGAAGCACGGAAGCGGATTTACCACTATAGCGCAACTCGATCATCTCTGCATCTGTCAATATCTCTGCCCTACGCCAGTATTTGGCGTAAAAGAAAACCATCATCATTATGCCAGTCCCCAGATACCACCAGAGCCAATTACCATATATACCTTTGCTTCGTACCAATGCTGTAACGGCAAGGGGAGCGTCGGTGGCAAACCAGGTCGCGGCAATAGAGGTGCCCAATAGCCACCAGGGTAAATTGCGGCCTGCAACGAAAAATTCAGTGATGTTCTTTGAATTGTGCTTCGCCACAAAAACACCAATGACTACCGTTAACAGCATGTACGAAACGATAACGGCCCAATCTAAAAATTCAAGATCCATGGGCAAAAAGTATTAGGTTATGATAGCAAACACGCATTTAATTTAAAGGGGGTAAAACATCTTTTTGCAAAGTCAGCATTTCATTGCACATTTCCACCGCATTACGATAGGAATTTACATTAGGTTCAATAAGAATGGCCTGTAACAGTTTGTCTTTGGACTGTTCGTTATAGGCTTCTACCAAAAGCTTGTGAATACTGGCATGCAGTCTAATAGTGGCCGCTATACCTTCAGGAACGGGTTCCATGGAAATGGGTTGAATTCCAGATGCATCACAATACGCCGGAAGCTCTACTACCAAATCATCCGGCAAATTGGGTATGTACCCCTTGTTCGGTACATTCACCGATTCAAGCCATTGTCTTTCATTGCTAATGACCGATTCCATAATAAGGGTCCCTATTTCCCTCGTTACTTTTAGGCAGCCTTCTTCATCTTCCCACGTCATTTCTTCGGTTTCCCCCATAGGGAATAACCTTTTACTAGTGTCTTTGATCCAAGGGCGATCATAGTTTACCCGATCAGCCGAATAAACCCCTTCTGGAATTTCGTTCTTTTCCCAAGGATGTCCTTCATAGGGATCATAGAAGAATTGTAATTGTGGAACGACAAATTCTTCGGCCCAGCGAATATATTCCCCGTAGTGGTTGGAGCCTGGAGATGGCCACTGTCCAAATCTTCGCAACAAGATCCTACCCAATGCTATGTCGTGCCATTTAGCCAACCAATCTCCTTTTAATTCTGTTTCGCGTAATTTCGGATAAAGATCTTCACCTGTCGATTTATGCTTTATTTCTTGAAACCACGTAAAATGATTTATACCGCAGGCTTTCGTCTGCAGATCGTTCAACGGAATCTCAAGCATTTCCGATAACTGGTCCCGACCAAATAAAACACCATGGCAAAGGCCCACTGTCTTGATACTTGTTAGTCGCGTTATCGCTTCACAGATTTTATGTTCGGGATTTGAGAAATTCAATAAGAGTGCATCCGGACATAAACGTTCCATGGCCCGAGCCAAATCCATCATTATCTTAATGTTTCGCAAAGCGTGAAAAAGGGACCCTAGACCTCCATTTTCGGCATAAACTTGTTTAAACCCATATTTTCTAGGTATATGAAAATCCTGCGACCAGTATACATTACGATCTTTTTCTACCGCGCAGAGTACGAAATCGGCCCCTTTAATGGCCGCGTCCCTGTCCGTAGTTCCAACGATCTTGGCGCTGTGATTTAATTTTTTGCAGACATATTCAGCATGTGCAACAACATGCTTCAAATGTGGCTCATTAATATCCATTAAGTGGATTTCCAGTTCATTTTTGGAAAGTATCTCGCTCAATAAAATATCCTGGACCATTAATGGGCCAAACTGTAAACTTCCTGCTCCAATGTACGCTATTTTAACCATAATATGTTTTTTTGTTTAAAGGCTGAATCTTAATTAAAAGCTCCTTTTGTTTAACATTAAAGATGTAGTAAAGCTCAAACTTAAATTGAAGTAATCGATTTATTCTTGTAAATTACTGCACATGATTTGTAAAATTTGGCAATTATCCAATGATTGATGAATACGACCTTCGGCGATTTAATTTTGGTTTGAACGAAGCAAAACCCGTACATGTGATACTTAACAGTCACGAGGATTTCAATGACCATTATTTTGATATGCACTACGAATATGAGCTAGGCGTTCTGATCAATGGTCGTATGAGGCGGGAATATATTGATTCCCAAATGGAAATTGGACCGGGTGATGTGTGGTTCTGTGGTATGTGGGAACCCCATGGGTTTGAATTGTTGGAAACCCCCTGTGAAGCCGTTGTTTTTGTTACGGACCCTGAATACATCGCCAAGAACAGATTATTGAACCACAATATTCTTTTGCCCTTCCAGGCCCCTCCAAAGTTAAGGCCAAAGGTTATGCCCGAGAATAGAACCCAGTTGATCGATTCGGCTCAGAAAACCAAAATGATTTTTGAAAAATCCAATAATCCGGATTGGGCCAAATTGCAGTTTTTTCAGATACTTTTGGTGCTGATGGAATCATGGGAAGTCCCAAAGTTAAAGAACGACTTTCGGGTAAGGAAGAATATTAGAAATGCATTAAAACTTGTCTTCGATGAAAAAAGATTGATATCAACTCAAGAGGCGGCTTCTGCCTGTAGTATGTCCGTCTCTAAATTCAGAGACATTTTTAAAATGTTAATGCATAGTTCCTTTTCAGAATTCGCACTTAAATATCGTGTTCGAGGTGCCATTGATCAATTAAAAAACTCGAATGAGACCCAAGAGGCCGTTGCACTTCATTGGGGATTTACAGATGCAAGCCATCTGCACAAGTACATTAAAAAATTTGATTGAAGCTATTCTATACCATAACACTAATACAGTACCGAATAAATTGAAAGCACCATAAACGAACAATTACTGTGACGCTCATCAAGTTCTTAAGTTATTTGATAAATTCGCAAAATATTTCTAAAAAATCTCGTAAATGACAATTAATTAAGGAAATAATTGTCATGTATGCAAACGTTTGCATTGGGATTTAGACCTATATTTTTTGGACTTTCATTTTTTTTATCTTGTTTTGGATTGTATTCAGTTTTGCTCAATGCTTTAGAATTTGGTTTTTTTTTCAAAAGAATCATTCTTTTGAATTGATTGTTATATACCAATTTACTGAAGAAAAATTTTATACATTTATAAAAGTATCACAACATTAATTGAAGAGTTGTTACCTAAATGTCAGTAAAAAAACTTAGCACGAACGATTTGCTGCTAGCGGATTTCCAGAAAGGAAATCAGCAAGCTTTTCGCGCGTTGTTTGAACTGTTCTGGGAACCAATGTTCGTCAATGCCAAGTCTATTGTTAGAAATGCTGATATTGCCAAAGATATTGTTCAGAATATTTGGGTAGATATATGGGAAAAAAGGGAACACAGGGAGATCAGAAAAATTGAGCCCTATATTTTTAGAGCTGTAAGCAATGGCTGCTTTAAATATTTAAGGGACAATAAATTTAATACTGTTCAATTTGAAGTTATCAAATCATTACAATTGACCTCCAAATCAAGTGTTGAACACCAGCATGATTTGGAAGAGACCCTTATAAATATTGAGAAGTCCATGAGCCAACTGGCTCCAAGGTGCCGGCAAATTTTTAGGCTAAGCCGTATGGAAGAATTTAGTAATGAAGAAATTTCCCAACGCCTAGGTATATCTAAAGGATCTGTTGAAAATCAAATGTCTCTTGCCTTAAAATCTATGAAGCATAACTTAGTGAATGCCTCCTCCTCCCTTACCGTTCTTTTTATTTTCCTTTTGTAATTCAATTTCTCATTCCCTTTTAAACACGAATAAACTTTTTGCAAAAGTTAATAAAATGTTAAAAAAGCGATTGTCGTGTGAGATAATGGCTCTTATGGGTTCTTATGAATTCATAGCTATAACAATGCAGGAAAAAGAATTTAGAAAATTGTTGGACAAATACCTTAATGGATCAATATCCGAAGAGGAAGAAAATCTATTGAATAAATTTAAGGAAGAACTAAAGTTAAATGCTGAGCCTAACTTTCAGAATGAAACCGAAAAACATAATATAGAGAAATCCCTATGGACAGGTATTAATGTTCAGAAAAGTGCAAATTCCAAAAATAGAAAACCTGTAAATTGGAAAATTACAGCAGCAGCGGCCGTATTTATAGGAATTATTGCTACTGCCTATATCTTCATGCAAAACCTTGGGTTGAATACTCCAATTTCCATACCGGAAAATGCCATCACCTTACAACTTGAAGATGGTAGTATTAAAATAATTGAAGAAGATCAAACGGCCAAGGTCCTGGATAAAAATGGGAACTTGCTTGGGCAACAAAAAGGCAATCAACTAGTTTACAAAGAAACAAGTGCCGTAGAAAAATTGGTGTATAATACACTTACCGTACCCTACGGTAAAAACTTTGAACTTCAATTATCAGATGGAACAACGGCCCATCTAAATGCAGGTTCTTCACTCAAATATCCCGTCAAATTTCTGAAGGGAGAGGAGAGACAAATATTTATAACCGGTGAGGCCTATTTGAATGTGGCCAAAGATTCACTACACCCCTTTATTGTAAATACAGGTGAGTTGAGTGTTAGGGTACTGGGTACACAATTCAATGTTTCAGCCTATCCAGAAGATGACGCTACCGATATTGTTCTTGTTGAGGGTTCGGTCAGCTTATTTACCAAGGCTGATGGTTATGATATCGATAAGAATACACTTTTGAAACCTGGGATTAAAGGAAGTTTCGATAGAGAAAAAAATAGTATTACCACAAAGGCTGTAATTACAAGTATCTATACTTCCTGGATGGATGGAGAGTTGATTTTCCGGAATATGAGTTTTGAAAATATTCTTAAAAAACTAGAAAGGCACTATGATGTGGTCATCGTCAATAATAATAAAGATTTATCCCAGAAGTACTTTAATGCTAATTTTGGCAGTGAACCAATTGGAAATGTTCTTGAAGAATTGAAGATGAATTATGGGGTAGATTATGTAGTAAGCGGTGATGAAATAATTATTAATTGAGAATTGAAAAAACCAATACAAAACAACCTATTAAAATAATGGCCTATGAGTTAAAACCAAAATTAAAATCAAAACTAGGAAAGAATCACCAGATAAAATATTGTCGAAATGGGCAATAAAAAAATCGGAAAATGCTACACACATTCCCCGATTGGATTGAAGTGATCAAACTAAAAAAGATTAACCACAATTAACACTATAAAAGTATGAAAAAACTTCTTAAGCTAACAAGAAGCCCTCGTCCATTATTTAAATTTGATTTAAAGATGAAACTCAGCACATTGTTCATATTGGCCACTCTGTTTACAATGCAAGCCAATGATACTTACGGACAACGTACAAAAATCACATTGAATTTAAATAATGTGACGGTAGGGCAGTTGATTGACGAAATTGAGAGTAGTACAAAATTTCAGTTTGTCTACAAAATAGAGGATGTAGACCTAAAACGGATAGTTACCGTAAATGTTAATAAAGAGAAGATCACAACGATCTTAAATCGAATCTTTCAGGACACAAAAACTACGTTTAACCTAAACAAAAAACGGGTTTATTTGGTTTCTCGACCAGATCCGGGTATTCAAGTTATTTTGGAACCTGCGATTTCTATACCAATTGAGCAGAACACTATCAACGGCACTGTTTCAGATAAGAATGGCGCACCCCTTCCTGGAGCCAATATTTTGGAAAAGGGAACAACGAATGGTACCCAGACCGATTTTGATGGTAATTTCTCCATTGACGTTGCTGATGAAAATGCCAGTTTGGTGATTTCTTATATTGGGTTTAAGACGGCAGAAATTGCGGTTAATGGGCAAACGACCCTGTCCATAACTATGGAAGAAGATGCGGCAGGTTTAGATGAGGTAGTAGTTGTGGGTTATGGAACCTCGGCGAAAAAAGATGTTACAGGTGCGATATCTTCGGTGAAGGGTGATGACTTCAAAAATGTTCCTGTCGAAAGTATTGACAAGGCCATTCAAGGAAGGCTGGCGGGGGTTCAGGTCGTTCGCAATGGCGGTGCTCCTGGCGGATCTACCTCCATAAGAATAAGAGGAGCTGGTACGGTCAATAATTCAGAACCACTCTATATTATAGACGGAGTACCCACAACAGGAATTAATGGAATCAATCCCAACGATATTAGCTCAATCGAAGTATTAAAAGATGCTTCCGCTTCTGCTATTTATGGAACCAGGGCTGCTAATGGGGTCGTTATCGTAACCACAAGAAAAGGGGTAAAAGGAAAGCTCAATGTAACAATAGATGCTTATACCGGCATATCAAATGTTGCAAAGACGCTTGATGTACTGGATGCCCCCACCCTGTCCGAAATTAAAAGGGAGCGCTATACCAACGATGGTATTGACGTAAACCCAATTTGGGAAGACCCACAATATCAAACACAGCGGACGAACTGGCAAGATGAGCTTTTCAAAACAGGGGTAACAAATAACGTTGATTTATCAATTAGTGGAGGTAGCGAAAAATCATCATTCTTATTTTCTTTGGGATATTATGAAGAAGAAGGTATTATTGATAAGGCTGAAACCGACCGTTTTAGTTTGCGGGTGAACTCAGATCATAGGATTACAAAGTGGCTAAAAATAGGGCAGAATTTGTCCTTGTCAACTTCTTCGAACAATGGGTTTAATACACTGTCAGCCCAAAATGGATTGATATTTAGCGCTATACGATTCCATCCCGGACTTCCAATCAGGGATTCCAATGGGGATTTTAGTTCCAGTCAGGTCAGTGGGGAATTCGGGGATATCAATAACCCATTATTCGAGGTTGATATTAACGATGCGTCAAATAGATTTACAAGGTTGCTTAGTAATGCTACGGCAGAAGTAACCCTTACGGATGCCTTGAAATTAAAAGCCAATTTTGGTTTTGAAGCAGCAATTGGTGATTCTAGATCTTTTTTACCAGTGATTCTGAATCAGATAAGACAGCGTTCTTCAAATAGTGCCAATAGAGAATACGATCAGGCTACTTCCTTCTTAATGGAATACTTCCTGCAATATGACAAAACTTTTGCAGAAGATCATAAAGTAGGGTTTGTTGGTGGTTACACCCAACAATCATTCAATGCCCAGGGATTTAGTGCCACGGCAATAAATCTTCCCGATGAAGACCCAAGTCAACGTTTTCTGAGTACAGGCGAGGCAAATGCTACCGAAGAATTTAAATCGGAAGATGGATTAAGATCGGTTTTTGGCAGAATAAATTATGCATATAAAGACAAGTATTTACTCACGGCAACAGTACGATCAGATGAGTCCTCCAAATTTGCCGAAGGAAATCAACGGGGTATTTTTCCGGCAGCTTCCGTGGGATGGAGAGTGTCTGAAGAGTCCTTTTTTGACAATGTAACCTTTATGGATAATTTAAAGCTAACCGCTGGTTGGGGTGAGTTGGGAAATCAAAACATTCCTAGTTTCCAATTTTTGGCAAGGATAGGTCGTGGTGACAGATACTCATTTGGGCCAGATGGCAGTAATCAGGTTACAGGAGCCAATCAAATAAGTTTTGCAAACCCTGATGTTACCTGGGAAACTGTTGTGATGACCAATTTCGGGGCATCAATGACTTTCTTGGATGATCGTTTAAGTGCAAACTTCAATTATTTTGTTAAGGACACTGAAGATATGCTACTTTCTCCCCCGACCATTGGTTCTCAAGGTAGCACACCTTCGCCTTTCCTAAATATTGGGGAAATCAGAAATAAGGGATTTGAAGTAGAATTAGGTTGGACTGCCTCTAAAAATGACTTTACATATAGCATTGATGCCAATGCCGCATTTGTTGACAATGAAGTCACCAAACTGGTAGAAGGTTCGTTTTTGGGTTCTAGGTTTTACGGAAGACCCAATCAGGAAATCTCCCGTACTATTGTAGGAAACCCCATTGCCACTTTTTATGGCTGGCGTGCCAACGGTCTTTTTCAGTCGCAAGCAGAAATTGATAATCATGCCGAGCAACCGGGAGCAGTGCCAGGGGATGTACGCTTCATAGATATTAATAATGATGGTGTGATTGATTCGGACGATAGGGAAATAATAGGAAGTCCGCATCCAAAAGTAACGTACGGAATCAATACGAACTTTAATTATAAGGCTTTTGATTTGAACATGTTCTTTCTGGGTGTAGGTGGGGTAGAAATTTACAATGCCGATAGAATGCAAGGTTTGGATGCCTCATATCCATTTAATTTATATGCTGATATAACCGGTCGTTGGACAGGCCCTGGCACAAGCAACTCTATTCCGAGAGTATCAACTTTGCGTACCAACTTAAATCATAGAACATCAGATTTATTTGTGGAATCAGGTGATTTCTTACGACTTAAAAATGTTACATTAGGATACACCCTACCAACAGATATGGTAGAGACGATGGGATTATCACGTTTACGTCTATACATCTCCGGACAAAATGTGTTTACAATCACGGGTTATTCAGGACTTGATCCGGAATTGGGATTGACCGAACGTGATGACGTATTGGGATTGAGCAATCTACAACAAAACGTTGATTTTGCACAATTCCCCCAAGCGAGAACATTTTTAGTCGGGCTTAATATTGGCTTTTAAAAACAGTATAATTTATTTTAAAAAAAGATTATGATAAAGCATATAAAAAATAAATTTTTGATACCAATGGCCTGCTTGGTGGGTTTGCTTAGTGGAGGCTGTGATTCAGATTTACTTGAACCAACCCCGTTCGCGGAGTCTACTTCAGCTTCATTTTGGAGAAATGCCGGTGATGCCATTGCTGCTGCAAATGCCATGTACACACCTCTTGCAACACATGATTTGTTTGGTCACAATGAAAATGTGTTTGATAACAGTTCTGACGACTTGTATAGGGCAGGGGACCATGGTTATGAAGAGGCCATGGAAAACTTTACATTGGATGCCAGTAACGCGGGCGTTCGAGTTGGTTGGAAACCAAAATACGAAGTAATCAACAGGGCAAATACCGTACTGATCAATGTACCGAATATTGAGGGAATGGATGCAGGATTGCAGAACAGGATTCTTGGTGAAGCGCATTTTTTAAGGGCTTTTGCATATTGGAGACTTGCCGTTATTTATGGTGGTGTACCTTTAATTTTGGAGCAAAATGCAATAGATGGTGAGTTTAATGTTCCAAAATCCAGTTTGGCCGAAATACAAGGTCAGATAGAGTCAGATTTGATTGCTGCGGTCGGCTTGCTTCCAGATACCCATGCCAATGAAGATTTGGGAAGGCCAAATAAAGGTGCGGCCAATGGCCTATTGGCAAAATTGTACCTTTATCAGGATAACTTTGCAAGTACTATAACAGCAGGGGAACAGGTAATTAACGGCCCATATCCTTTAGCATCAAATTATCGGGATAATTTTGTTCCGGCTACCGAGAACAATCCAGAAGTGCTTTTTGCCATTCAGGGAGAGGAAAACTGGCGACCCATATGGCATTACTTTTATAGCTATCCAAGACCATGGGGAGGATGGGATTTTCATGAACCAACACAAAACATGGTCGACGAATATGAAGCTGGGGATCTTAGATTTGAGAACTCGATCTGGAAAGCCGGAGATATGGTTGACCGTGGAGAGATAGGGGTCTCTGAGTTTACGTCAGATTTATCTAACACCGGGTATTCCCAGAATAAGTACGCCAATTTCAAGGCTGATGGAAATGTCAATGGAGATCAAAATATAAATGTGCTTAGGGTGGCCGATGTTTACCTGTTGGTGGCCGAAGCAAAAATAAGAAAAGATGGTGCGGGAGCTGGTGATGCAGAAATCAACGCAGTACGGGGCAGAGTCGGATTGCCACCTGTTTCCAATGCAGGGATGCCGGAATTGATACATGAAAGACGAGTGGAATTATTGGGTGAGAACCAGCGGCACCAAGATCTAATGCGTTGGGATAAGGCAGGCATTGTAGATATTGTGCAGATTTATGGGGAAGATAGAGGGCAATTTGATCCCCCAAGAGTCTTTGAGAAACCAAAACATTATTATTTCCCCATACCCCAACAGGAAATTGATCTGAGCAATGGTGTGCTTATCCAAAATGAAGGCTACTGATATGTACTGAAATGGGTCAACGTGCCCGTACACTATAGTTTTGTTAGTTTGAGTTAGTTTATTTATACTGGCAGATTTTCTTTGGGTCCAAAAAACCTCTTAGATGGTCTGCCAGTTTTTTATACTTTTCGTGGATCGATTTCAACCGATTGGAACGATATCTTTGGATTGAGAACGATTAAAATTTTAAAACAGTCTCTATGGTTATTTTTACTAAAACCCACCAATCAAAGAGGAGATTCCTGATCATTTTGGTCATTGCCTTTTTATTTGTGCAGTGCAAGAATAAAAATGAATCCATTAGCTCAAAAACGCCATCGGCGGATGACAAGGTTAAGACAGTGCCACTTTTTACCATTATGGATGCCTCAAAGACCAAATTAAAATTTGTCAATCTCATCAATGAAAGTCCTACGGTAAATGGAATAGTGTATGAATACCTGTATAACGGGGGAGGTGTTGCGGTCGGAGATCTTAACAACGATGATCTTCCCGACATATACTTTATATCCAATCTGTACTCCAATAAACTTTTTATCAATAAGGGGAATTTAGTTTTTGAAGAAACAACATTGCTCTCAAAAGTTAAAGGCTCCCAGGGTTTTCCAACAGGAGTATCAATGGTAGATATCAATTCTGATGGTCTGCTCGACATTTACATTTGTAAGTCTGGAGACTATCCTAACCCTGATAATCGAAAAAACGAATTATATGTCAACCAAGGAAATAATGCAGAGGGAATCCCAATTTTCAATGAGGCTGCATCACAATACGGGTTGGATTTACCACACTATTCTACCCAAGCCTCATTTTTTGATTATGATAGGGATGGGGACCTGGATATGTTCTTGATAAATCACGGTATCGAACCTGCCGATGTCGAACCTAATATTAAAAAATTATTGAACACTAAATCTCCGTATAGTAGTGAAAGACTTTATAGAAACGATGAGGGCAAGTTTAAAGATGTTTCCAAAGAAAGCGGGATTATAGACAATGCCATCGGTTTTGGCCTTGGTATTGCCATCGGTGATATGAACAATGATGGATGGCCCGACATTCTGGTCGGACATGACTACTCGGAAAAAGATCATCTCTACATCAATCAAAAAAACGGTACCTATAAAGAAGTCATTAAAAAGGCCACCAACCATATCTCAAATTTCTCAATGGGCAATGATATTGGTGACATTAACAATGATGGGCTATTGGATTTTATTTCCTTGGACATGGTTTCCAACAATAATTATGACCTTAAAACCAATATGAGCGGTATGAACCCCCAGCGGTTCAATGATTTAGTGGATATGGGTTTGCACAACCAATATATGTTCAATGCCCTGCAATTGAACAATGGACATTCTTCAAGTACCGATATACCCCAATTCTCCGAAATAGGGAAATATGCGGGAATATCGCAGACCAATTGGAGCTGGGCACCGCTTTTGTTCGATATGGACAATGATGGTTGGCAGGATCTTTTTGTTTCCAACGGTATTGTACGCTCTTTTAGAAACAATGATTTTGTCGCTTATAAAAGAAAAAGGGTCGCTGAACTGTACAAAACTTTGGAGCGGTCACAGCATAAGGATTCCCTTATAAAAAAATATTATGAAGATCTATTGGCGGTAATGCCCGAAAAGAAAGAAGTAAACCTACTTTACCTGAACAACAGGGATTTTACTTTTTCATCCAAGAACGATGATTGGAAATTGACCATTCCAACTTGTACCAATGGGGCCGCCTATGCAGATCTTGACAATGATGGCGATCTGGATATTATTGGCAACAATATCAATGATGCGGCTTTTGTTTATAGAAATAATTCCTGTGAACTGAATCCTAAAAAAAGTAATTATCTAAAAATTAAGCTCAAGGGACCAAAGGGAAATACAGTGGGAATTGGATCTAGGGTATCCTTGGAGGCCGATGGTTCTACGCAAACAAAGGAACTCTATCTAGCAAGAGGGTTTCAGTCTTCGGTAAGCGAGATTTTACATTTTGGGGTTGGTACCGAGCCTTCAATTAAAAAGTTGACCGTTGTATGGCCAGATGGTAAATCCCAATCGATCAATGATATAAAACCCAACCAACAGATTACCCTTGATTATAACGAATCAGGAAAATTGTCTGGGTCTTCTCCTATTGAAAACACCCGCATGTTTGAGGATCAAACACATAAAATTGGAATAACCTATAGCCACCGGGAAAACAATTTTGATGATTTTGAAAGAGAAATCCTGTTGCCGCATAAATTTTCTCAAAACGGCCCGGCATTGGCCCTAGGGGATGTAAATAATGACGGACTGGATGATTTTTATATCGGTGGGGCCAAAAATCAGGCTTCCAGTTTATTTATACAGCAAAAGGAGGGCACGTTTACTTCGGTGCTCAACTCATCGTGGAAAAAAGACCAGGGTCATGAAGATATTGCTGCTGAATTTTTTGATGCCGACAATGATGGGGATATGGATTTATATGTGGTTTCAGGGGGGAATGAAGAAAAAGCACAGAGTCCATATTACCAAGATCGTTTTTATGAAAATCTAGGCGATGGAAAGTTTTCAAGAACCCAAAGAGCTCTGCCCAATATTTCTATTAGCGGATCATGCGTTAAGGCAGGGGATTTTGATAATGATGGTGATCTGGATCTATTTGTTGGCGGAAAGACAGTTCCGGGCAAATATCCACTTCCGGCAAGTAGTGTACTATTGAAAAACGAAAGCCGGGAAGGAAAAATAAAATTTGTGGATGTAACCAAGGACCTGGCCCCGTTCATGACCGATTTGGGTTTGGTCTCGGATGCCGAATGGGTGGATATTGACAATGATGATCATCTCGATTTGTTGATCGTTGGGGAATGGATGCCCATAAAGGTTATTAAAAATGCAGGGGATAAATTTGTAGATCTTACGCCTGAATCTGGCTTGGAAAATCAAATAGGTTGGTGGTTTAGTATTGCCACTGCCGATTTTGACAAAGATGGGGATATGGATTTCATAGTTGGGAATCTAGGTGAAAATTATAAATACAAAGCGACACTACAGGAGCCTTTCGAAGTATATGCCAAGGATTTTGATAGTAACGGGAGTCTCGATATTGTGTTGGGGTATTATGAAAAAGGAAAGGTCTTTCCTCTTAGGGGAAGAGAGTGTTCATCAAATCAAATGCCCTTTATAAAAGAAAAATTTCCAAGTTATCACGATTTTGGGGTAGCTGATATGCCTACTGTATATGGAGAAGAAAATCTAAAAAACGCCTTACATTATTCAGCCAATACCTTTGCAACATCCTATTTCGAAAATTTGGGGGATTTCAAATTCAAGGTTCACAAAATTGAAGGTATTGCCCAGTTTTCATCTGTCAATAGCATCTTGGTAGATGATTTTGATAAAGATGGAAATTTGGATGCCCTGCTTACGGGAAATCTATATCAATCGGAAGTTGAAACGCCAAGGAATGATGCAGGCTATGGGGTACTGTTGGAAGGCAATGGCAAAGGTCAGTTTACTTCTCGATTCCCAAATGAAAGCGGATTATTTGTAAAAGGGGATGTGAAAAATGCAATGATCGTAAATACGCCATCCAATGATAGAAAGCGGATCATTTTTGGTAAAAATGACGATGATATTCAGCTTGTTGAATATTAATGTGCCAAATTAAGATTGCATATTAAAATTAATGACCCTTGGGCAATTGAGTACTAACGTATCAATACAGTAAACGCATTGATTCATTGGCTGATATAGAATGTGGGGTCCGATTAAATAAATACCATTAAAAGATAAATTATTGATTATGGGCAGTACAAAAAAAACCTTTACTTTTCTTTTTATAGCGTTGGTGGGGGGCACTATTTTTTATGGACAGGAAGATTCCCCTGCATTTTCACATACTTTGGAAAACGATAAAAAGCCATGGACCATCAAGCCATTTTATAATAATCCGAAAAATTTCCAATTCGCCATAGTAAGTGATCGTACCGGTGGACATCGGGAGGGGGTCTTTGGAAAAGGAATTGAAAAAATCAACCAGTTGTACCCGGAATTCGTTATGAGCGTGGGCGACCTTATTGAAGGATACACCAAGAATGATTCTTTAATCAATGAACAATGGGATGAGTTCCATGGGCTATTGGATCCCCTATCTTCAAGATTCTTTTATGTTGCGGGTAACCATGATTATTCAAACTCCACTATGGCTGCACAGTGGAAAGAACGTTTTGGAAAGGAGTATTATCATTTTATATACAAAGATGTACTCTTCCTAATTATGAATACCAATGATGGAGACGGGGTTCTCATCAGCAACGATCAAATCAAATTTTTAAAGGATACGCTGGCCCAATATACAAATGTTAGATGGACCATGATATTTATGCACCATCCCATTTGGGTTTATGGGGATGTGAACGGTTTTGATCAGGTAGAAAAGGCCTTTGCAGATCGTAGGTATACCGTTTTTGCTGGGCATACGCATCGCTATTTACATCAGGTCAGGAACGATCAAAATCACTATGTCCTTGCCACCACAGGGGGTGGAAGCGAATTAAGAGGTCCCAAATTCGGGGAATTCGATCACTTTGGTTGGGTAACCATGACCGATGATGGTCCCAAATTGGCAAATATTAGTCTGTCCGGCATAAACCGTCATGATGTTAGCAATGAAATTACCCATGAAATGGCAAATTCCTTGATTGAAGCATCCAAATTCAAAACCTTGGTGCTTGCAAGGAAAAAGGAAAGGAAAGTCCAAATGGTTTTGAACAATAGTTCTGATAGCACTATTTATTTTAAAGGGCGACTATACCACAATCACCACCTTAAAACAGATGCTTCACGTTTTCAAATCAGTATTCCGGCACGAAGTAGTGAACAGTTGGTTATCCATACAATTCCAATCGTTGATTTGGATGAATCGCAATGGGATCCCTTGGAACTAGAATGGGAAATGGGTTACGACGTCGCTTTTATGGATCCAAAATTTAGACTTAAGGGTACGGAAATCATTGAGATGGAGCCTTCAAACACTGGAATTGTAATACCAGGGGAGAATATTTTTTTAAAGAACCTTCAACTGAAGATAGAACATCCCTATAACGAGCTTCTCATAAAGTATTCTATGGATGGGAATACAACCTGGCAAAATACCGGACAAATAACCGAGCCTTTATATTTGTCAGAGACCACCGAGGTGAACGTGGCACTGTATGATGTCAATGGTTTTCAAAGCGCCTACCTGGGCAAAAAATATGAAAAAGTTAAACCGAGTGCAGCTATAAAAGTAAGAAACACAAAAAAAGGACTGGCCTATACCTACTACGAGGGTAATTTCATATCTATTCCCAATTTTGCTGGTCTTTCCCCAATCAAATCAGGTACGGCACTGGAATTTGACCCCGATAAGATAGGGCAAAGATCTGATCATTACGCCATTCAATATAGTGGCTATATAAAAGTGCCCGAAACTGGTGTCTACACCTTTTACCTAAGATCCGATGATGGCAGCAAACTGTATTTGGATGGAGAGTTGGTCGTAGATAATGATGGCTCCCATTCTGCCAGCACCAAGGAAGGTATGAAGGCATTAAAAAAAGGGATGCACTCGATTCGGATAGATTATTTTGAGGACTTTCTTGGAGAAGAACTACAATTGTTCTTCTCGGGCCCTGGGATGGCAAAATCCCAACCATCTTTATGGAATTAGCTCCAATTTAATTTCCCTATTGACCTAAGGAATATAAATTATGAAAAGATACAGAGCTCTTGATGTTTTTCGGGGCCAAGCAAGATTAATATGTTCATTTGGCAAGTTTTGATTTTAAAAATATGTTTTCTTATTTTTATGGCATAAAGAATTACATCATTTGCGTCTGTTTAGTTTAAAAAATGCAAAGCGGTGTATGGCTTTAGATTAGCAAGGTAAAATATTGAAAATCAGTTTGGTAAAATCCTTATTATAGGACTGCCACCCCGACTTTCGCCAGTCCGTTTTTCGGGCTGGCTTTTTTGTTTGCCATTTTTGGCAGTTTTGCGTTTTGATAAAGTAACAAGGAAAAGCAAAATAAGGGTTCACTGTGGCTTTTCACCTAGGAGGAGGGCTCGGTACAATTATCCAATCCCTGCTGATCGGTTTGGTAAGAATTTGGAACTTGCAGCGCGAAACTTTGTTTCGCTCGCTTCTTTCTGCCGAGATTTCGACAGCTAGTCCTTTAAGATGGACTCCTACTTCTATAAACAGCCAAAAATTTAAAAAGACATAGGTTATTTTATTTCACAACGGTTCGGTTATGGCAAGTAGGGCAGGTACGCCGACTGCAAAAGCAGCGGGCGAGTCGGCGCGTTGGCATAGTTTCCGTCCGAACTATGAGCCAAAGCTTTTTGCCTGCCCGTACCGAAAAGGTACTTTCGGGCGGGTTTTGTAATTAGTTTTATTTTTTAATTGCCAAATTCAATCCCGATAGCCATCGGGATGACAGACTTCGCAAACACGCCCAAGCCTTTAAATTTGTCACTTTATGCCCTATTTGCCATAGGCATTGTTATCTTTAGTGCTTTCTACGCTACCTTGAATTCGGCATCGTTCATTTGTACGCTGAACTTTATGTTTGCTTTCAGTGCGTTAAAGACCTTTAAAATTGTTTCGATAGTTACGTTCTTGGCACTACGTTCCAATTTTGAAATCTGTGACTTTTGAACTCCGATCAATTCCCCAAGTTGTGTTTGGGTCAATTTCCTTTCTTTCCGAATCGACTTGATCATTTCGCCAAGAACCTCCATTCGCAGATCGAACTCGTACTTGTCGCGTTCCGCTGTTCCGATTTTTCCGATGTCCATGTCTTTCATTTGGTCAAGGGTCATCATTTTCATCTTTTTCTTTTTTGTAGCCATAATCTTGTTTTTATTGCTTGAAATATTCAGTCCGAATCTGTTTCGCTTTTTCGATTTCGGCTTTTGGAACCTTGTCCGTTTTCTTGACCATTCCATGAGTTGAAATCACAAGCGTTTCGGTTTTGCCCGTCCTGTCCCAGAATGCGAAAAGTCGGTATTGAAGTCCGCCGTACTTAGTCCTGAATTCCCAAATATCGTCCGTCAGTTTTTTGAACAGTTTTGGGTCAAGTCCAAGTTTTGCCTTGTCCAGATTATATTAAATTTTCGCTTTGGCTTTTTTATCGACCTTGGCCATAAAGTCAATGGCCTGTTCAAGAAAAATGACTTCAAATCTTCTTTCCATTCGGTTTAAATGTCCTTTTAATAGACAAATATAAAAAAATAAGTTGAATTATATGGAAACTTTTTAAAAATGGACAGCATTAAAGATAACGGTTTCGGCTATGATTTCGGCTTGGGACATCCGTTAGGATTTTCCGTTTACGAAATCGTGCCGATTAAAAGTAGCGTTTTTCTGGTTAGTGGGAGGGGAGGCCTGAATTATAGCCATTTTTATAGCCAGTATTTTTTCCTCAACTTTTTAAGTTTAAGGTCGATATCACAATAATTCTTCTCAAAATCGGAGTAAAAGTTATCTAGTTGCAGGACCATATTATCCCAGCGTGAAAACCTCTGGTAATCCTTATTGGCATCGAAAGATTTAGCGACTTTTAGGTTTCCTACAACTTCAAATTCGCTTTGTGTTTTTTTGTAAAACTGAGCATGGCACCAGTAAATTTGGGCTGATGGTGCAAAATCTGTTATTAGTTTGTTGTTTTTGAAGGCAACCTGCTCTTCCATAGAAAAATGTACTTTGGCTTTTTCAAAGTCCCCCAAGTTCGGCTTCTCTTTTTTCTTAATATCAGCAATGGCAATTAAATTCAGTCCAAATTCTGTACCTTTCTCAGCCTCTAATACAAAAGCTCCAGAATAATCTCCATCTGTCAACCTAAAAGTCAGGCAGTCGCCTTTTTCAAAGATTGCATCCCTAATGGTCTTCTTTTTCCTTTTTCGAGTTGTCTTTTTTTCGACTGATATTTTAGCAAGAAAATCGGTTAGTACTTTTTTTCGTTTTGTCAAATCAGACTTAGATGCTTCTAGTTCTTCCCAGAGTTCAAGGTCTCTTCCTGATTCTACAATGTCTTTTACTTTTATATGGACTTCAGGGTCCAAAGCTTTGCATTCCCATTGACATTTCGCAATAGTCAACCAGAAATCATTTTGATCTTCGTGAGACTCAATTAGCTCTTTATTTTCTCGGATAAGTCGATCTGTGATCTCGGCTATTTCGAGACCTTCGTTGTACAATTCGAAAAATTCGTGGTTAATATCTTCGTAAACGTCGTTCGAAGAAATTCCGGTTCCCCATGTTCCCATTGGTTTCTTTCAATATTGGTTATAACGGTCCAGGCTATGATTTCGGCTTGGAAATCGGGTAGGGTTTTCAGGCTAGAAATCAAGCTGGTTTAAAGTTAAGATTTTTCAGGTTGATGAATCGGGCTAGCTGAATTATAGCCATTGTTGTGTGGCGTTTTTTATTCCAGTTTCGCTTTGAATTCGCCATTAATTTCGATTTCACCCTTGCAATCATATTCACATATTCCTTTGAAATAAAATTTTCCAAAGAACATTTCTCCTTTTTGGTTCGGAATAGATTTAACAATCAGTTCCTGCTTGAGTGATTTAATTTTTGGTTGGATTGGAGGTCCAGACATATTGTACTCAAATCCCATTTTGAATTTGTCATTTACTAAGGTCACGGTCAAATTTTGATGATATGTAGGATTAGTTTCAAATACCCTGAGTAAAAGGGTATCAGAATCAGTTCTTTTTAATTCGGTAAACCTCATTAATCTCATGCTGTCTTGATTCATAATGGCATTAGACTTTATAACATATTGAGTCGAATCCATAGCGTTGTCATATCCAGATTCCGTTTTCAGGGTTAGAGGGTTAATCATGTAATCCTTTGAATAAAACAGCGAACTGTTTAGCTCATCGTCAACTATGATCTTCTCAAATCCAGAATCGGTTTTTTTAATTGCGCAAGAAACCGAAATCAAACAAAAAATTGAGGCTAAGGTTTTTTTCAAAATTCACTTTTTTTTGTAATGACACACAACAATTGGATATAGTTATTAACTATATCTCACTTATAAAAACTAAGATAACAAATCCTTTATGTCCATAAAGGATCTATTCGCTACATGCGTATAAATCTCGGTTGTTTTGGTGGAACTATGACCCAAAAGAAGTTGAATATGCCGTATGTCCGTCCCGTTCTCCAGAAGATGCGTAGCAAAGCTATGCCTAAGCATATGAGGAGTGACCTTTTTGCCGACTCCAGCTTTTATTGCTGCCGAGGCAATTATTTTTAGAACACTTGTAACACTATATTTGGCCCCTTTTGGACCTTTAAAAAGATATTTCGAAGGCCTATATTCCTTATAATACTCTTTGAGGTCTTTTAGAATATTCGGGCTGAGAATGCTATATCTGTCTTTATTTCCTTTGGCATTCTTTATGTGTACCATCATTCTTTTACTATCAATGTCCGTGACTTGCAGATTCAGTAATTCGCCTCGGCGAAGCCCTGAAGAATAAAGAAGACCGACAATGCATTTTCGATTATCGATGAGCAGATGTTTTAAGGTAATACTGTGATTAGTATTCATAATCTGTGTTTTTGCCAAAATGCTTGTTAAGATTGATTTAATCGTACCTTATACGAATAGCATACGTATAATTGTCAATTAAACTATCGATTATAAGAATTCACACAAAGTGTTTCCATTGTGGCAAGGAATTGGAAGGAAGAACGGACAAGAAATTTTGCGATTCACATTGTAAAAGCGCATATCAGTATAAGAAGGAAAAGCAGAATCCGCATCGCTTTTACAACAAGGTGGATAATCAACTGAAATTGAACCGGAAAATACTTAAGGAATATAATAAAGGGGGCAAAGTGACAATAAGAACGAAGGTTCTATTGGATCTCGGTTTCGACCCCAACTTTTTTACGCATTATTGGAAAAACCGAAAAGGGGAGGTTTATCTTTTTGTATACGAATACGGGTTTCTAAAAAAAGACGAAAATGGAAAGGACAAATATGTATTGGTAACATGGCAAGATTATATGGATTAAGAGTTTTTGGTATCCAATAATTTCTTAAATTTCAAATGCAAAAAGACGCATAAAATTTGCTTCTAAATGTGCCATTTTGAACCGAGTGTAGAGTTCGCTTAATAGTTTTTGGCTCTGCTTACAAAATATTGACAGTTAACGCATTGCTGTGGTATAGATAGTTCTGCCACCCTGACAGAAAGGGTATTATTCGAAATTAAATAATCCCTAAATGAATGAAAACCAGTCTACTTAGAAAAGGTTCGTCGTGAAAACAGGATTCGAACCTATACCCTTAAGCTCCATTAGCAGACTTTTTATTCTTCGCTTGTTTAACCCTGAAAACCGATAAGAACCCCAGGGAAGGTTGACTGAACAAAATTTAAAGCAAAAAACCAATCAGTTTCAAGACATTTGCAGACGACGCTTTGTCGGTAATACTATGGATATGCACTGTGCTGAGCGGTATGTAAACACTATTTTTCGCTTTTTTTGATGTTTTACATTTGAAATCGGAAAATGTCAATAATTTGAACATCAATTGTCAATTATATTTACACTTTGGTACCTAAGAAGTTATTGATCGTGACGTATTAAACTGAATAACAGATAGGTAGATATATGGCATAGAATTGGCTAATTCCATAGTTCAAACAATCAATATGGTCTTCAATTATTTTAAGATTGCTTGGAGAAACCTTCTAAAAAATAAGCTTTTTTCATTTGTCAACATCTTTGGTCTGTCCATCGGTCTATCGACATGCTTTCTTTTGGTACTCTATATTACCGACGAATTGAGTTATGACAAAAATCATGATGCCGCGGAACGTTTGTACAGGGTGGCATTGAATACCGAAAGCGAAAAATGGGCAGGCACTCCCGGGGTTATGGCCAAGGGATTAAAAAACGACTTTCCGGAAATCGAACAGGTGACCCGAGTACTGAATTTCCCCAATACGGGAAACTTGTTATTGAAAAATGAAGAACGCAATGTTCAGATTTACGAGCAAAAGGGTTACTATGCAGATTCTACTTTTTTTGAAATTTTCACATACAATTTTAAATACGGGAATATTGAAAATGCCCTGAACAGCCCGAATACGGTCGTGATTTCCGAAGAAATCTCGGAGAAGCTATTTGGGGATGAAAGCCCCATCAATCGAATCGTAAGTGTCGAGATTCCCTATGGCAAAATCGACTATACCGTGAAAGGGGTATTCGATAATTCAAATAATAAATCACATGTAGACCCTAATTTGCTTTTATCGATGCAGAACGGGGATATCGGGCAATGGGTCAATGGTCAGACCAACTGGGCCACCAATAATATATTCCATACCTATATTAAGTTAGGCAAGGATTCAGACCCTATAACTTTTGAGAGCAAACTCCCCGAGTTTCTTGACAAAAATGCCGGTAACGATTTTAGGGAGTTGGGACTGGAGAAAAGTCTTTTTCTACAGCCCGTTAAGGATATTTACCTAAAATCTTCCATAGGCCATGAGATATCGACCAATGGCAGCATGCTCTATATCTATATATTCAGTTCCATAGCCGCCTTCATATTACTGATCGCATGTGTCAATTTCATGAACCTATCGACCGCTAAGTCCGAGAAACGGGCAAGCGAGATAGGGGTTCGGAAAGCGGTCGGTGCCACCAAGACATCCCTTATCAACCAATTTTTGGGAGAGTCGATGTTCATGTGCTTGCTATCGTTGTTGCTTGCACTTCTCATCGTAGTGGCCTGTCTTCCGGCCTTCAATACATTGGTACGGAAAAGCCTTACCGTTACCGGAAATCCTGAAGTACTGTTATGGATCGTTGGCCTTGCCATCTTGACCGGATTACTTTCAGGAAGCTATCCGGCACTATACCTCTCGTCGTTCAAGCCTGTTATGGCCCTGAGAGGGAAAGGTAGTGGTACAAACACCGCGATGACCATAAGAAAGGGGTTGGTGGTGTTTCAATTTTGTATTTCCGCCTGTTTGATTTTGGTTTCCATCCTTTTTTGGCAACAAATGAGTTTTATCGATGGTCGCGATCTTGGGTTCAAAAAGGACGGTCAGATTGTCGTTCCTTTTCGCAATGCATCAACAGCGGTAAACTACTCCGGTCTGAAAAGCGAAGTTCTGCGGATTCCGAACGTGGCATCGGCATCGGCAGGATCGACATATCCAGGATTTGAATTGGTACAGTCCAACATGTTCTTCGCGGAGGGGAAGACCAAGAACGAACAGGTAGACGTTCGTTTGGCCCAAGTAAGTGATAATTATGTTGAAACCCTGGGTTACGAACTGTTATACGGAAGAGCATTATCAAGGAACGATGTGAATCGCGATAACGCCATCGTACTTAATGAAACCGCCGTGAAGCATCTGGGATATGATCCCGCCAATGCCGTAGGTCAAAATATCTACTACGAGAGTTCCGGTGAAAGGAAGTCCTATGGGATAGTGGGTGTGATAAAAGATTTCAACCATGAGAGTTTGCACAAGAGGATTACACCTTACGGCCTGGTCGGATTGAACCAGGCCCAACCTGCCTATTTTATCGCCAATGTGGGACAAGGCAATTTGGACGAAGTTATTTCAAAAGTAGAAAACGTTTGGAGCAATGTGAACAAGGGCATTCCGTTTGAATATTCATTTTTGGACGATGATTTCCAAAAAAATTATGAAAAGGAAAAGCGGACTTCGATGGCTACTATAGGTTTTACGCTTATCGCCATATTCATTGCCTGCATCGGACTGTATGGATTGGCCTCCTACACTACGGAGCAACGAAAGAAAGAGGTCGGGATAAGACGGGTACTGGGGGCATCGGTTTTGAGCATTACGATATTGCACCTTAGGAATTTTTTGAAACTTGTCCTGATCGCTTTGCTGATCGCCAGCCCCTTATCCTATTTTCTGGGCAATACTTGGTTGCAGGATTTTACATATCGTATCGATATAGGTTGGCAACTCTTTCTTATCGGGGGGCTCTTTGTTATTTGCATAGCATTTATTACAGTCGGTTCCCAAGTGGTAAAGGCCTCAATGGTAAATCCGGTAAAGAATTTGAAAACGGAATAGTTCGGTAAAAAGAACGCTTTATAAGACCGGTCGAATTCAAATTGCTGTTTGATTCGTTTTGATAGCATAATAGGTTTTTGTGCTTTTAAGGGCATCCTAAGAATTGATTTGTTTTTACCGCTTATTTCTTCTGGTTGCCTTGTTCCGTCCTGAGGGTCTCGATTATCAATTGGTTCAGGCGTCCGGGATGTTGTAAGGGCATGAAGTGACCCGAATCCTTCCACTGGATGAGTTGGTGATCGGGAACTACATTCGGAAGCCATTCGGCATAGGCCTCGTCCCAAAGCGGATTGTTGGAATGTACAATGGTCACAGGGCACTTTATCGTAAGGTCCTCCCAAGTGGCAGGGTCACTTACCATTTCAAATTCGGCAGTGGTAACGGCCTTGGATACCTTCAGGGCATCCGTCTTCAATAGGTCGGCATCATTTTTCCCCAAACCCTCGGTCTTCATGGCCTCGATGTTGCTTTTCATAAAAGTTTCGAAATCGCTCCTTTCCAGAGTTGATTTCATCCAATCGAGCATGGGACCGCTGATCATCTGCTTCAATCCACCGTCAAGCAATATCAGCCTCAAAATTTGGTCCGGATACTTTCTATAAAATTCTTTTGCAAAAATCACTCCATTGCTGTGGGCCACGATGCAAACCTTATCGACCTTCTCCTTTTCAAGTATGGCATGGATGCCTTCGATCCAGTTTGCGAGGGTATACCCCGAGTCGGGGGTATCACTTTCTCCGTAACCAAGTAGGTCCACAAAAATGTTTTTATAGCCCTTGGGGGCAATGGAGTACTGATTTCTCCATATATTTTTGCTCGAACTGGCACCGTGGAGGAACAGAATGGCCTTCGTTCCCCTATTTGTCGTTAAATACCGCCAAGTGCCTTGGGGCGTCTCCAGTTCCTTTTGTCCAATCTTTATTGGATCCTGGGGTCCTTCCACTCCCGGATTCGCCAAAAAAAGCGTGATCAGCAGGGGAAAAAATATGATAATGGTCCTTTGCATCGTGTTGAATTTAATTTGTCCTATTTTAATTTGGTGCCGGCATAGTGGCTCATGGCCTGTTGCAGGAAGAGCGCATATTCTGGATGGGATTCCCCGTCGATCATGGTGTACCGCTCATCGTTGACATATAAATGGCCCAATCCTTCATAAGCATCCGCCTGCTTGTCCTCTAGATGGGAAGTTCCCCAAAACGTTCTGATCACACCGTAGTGCCGTGCAATAAGTTGCTGCACTTTCTCATTTTCGGGAGCTTCTTTTCTTAGCCCAAACAGTTCCTTTTGGATCTGCACTAGGTTTTCCTTGAGTTTTTTAAAACCCGCATCACCCAGTTTCAACAGCTTGTCCTCCGCATTCTCCACGGTATCTTTTCCATAAACTTTCATCGCTTCCTTGCGGTAAACGGTTCCCATTTCTTTGGGCAGTCCTTCGTATAACTTTTCTGGTCTTGACATCTTTTTTCCTTTTTTTAAATGGTTAATTGTACGATCAATTGTTGCGAGCAGGGTAGCAATGCGCTCATTTCGGATTTTTAAGGCCGCTCTATGGCTTTTTAGGGCGTCGACCTGGTCGAAGTCCGGATCGTCGAGCAAATCCCCGATCTCTTTTAAGGGAAAATCCAATTCTCTATAAAAGAGGATCTGTTGCAGGCGAAACAGTTCTTCATCACCATAATACCGATAGCCCGCTTCGGTACGGTGGTGCGGCTTTAACAAGTTGATCTTGTCGTAGTGGTGAAGGGTGCGCACCGTCACTCCCGACAATTTCGATACCTCTTTGACGCTATGGGTCTTCATTTCTACCTATTTTTAAGTGAATGGTGCAAAGCTAGGCCATGACCTAAGGTAAGAGTCAAATTTTTTTGCTACTTTTTTTAAAATAATATTTTAGTTATCTGATATTCAATGAATTAAATAATATAATTCTTTGCCATAAGGATAAAAAACACCCAATACATGGTTGGATGTAAACAAATCCTTTGTTATATCTAGAAAGATGGGGGATGAATTGGAACCCCAGAGTACGGAATTGTAAGCGTTCGAAAGGTTTCGACGGAAAAAGTTTTGAAGTGGAAGGGAAGAAGGGAATGGCAAGGAGAATCCATGGGGAGATCATGGCATACGTGCGAACTACTTGTCGTTTCATTGTCGGTGTTTTTTGGTTTTAAATAGTATCTTCATCAAAATATGGATCAAAACGTATTTTCCATATGAACGCTACGAATCACAGGTTTTTATGAGGCACTTTGTTCTGCTACCCTTTTTAATGGGTTTGGTTTTTTCCTGTGGTCAAAAAAAAGAGACCACAAAAACCAAAATGGATGGGGTGCCCACTTCAAATCTTAACGGGAAAGCGTTGGCACATGTCCACTGCTCAAGCTGTCACGCTTTTGTAAAGCCCGAATCGCTTCCCACGGCCAGTTGGAGGGATGACGTGCTCCCGGCAATGGGAAATCGACTTGGAATATACAATGGCTCCCATCAACCGGACAGTATTTTCGGCTCTCCGCGAAACCGTCCGATCGTGGAACAGGCAGGCATATTTCCCGAAGAACCTTTGCTGTCCAAAACGGATTGGATGAAATTGGTAGAATACTACATCGAAAATTCCCCGGATTCCATAACTCCCCCGAAAAGGGGCAAATCCATCCAAAAAGGACTAAAAGGCTTCAAATACAAAGCGGCCCAATATAGCAATAGGCCCCCACTTACCTCCATGGTCAAAATCCTAAGCGAGAACAAGGGGCTGGTCTTCAGCGATAGCAAGCCCAGGAGGAATCGGCTGACTTTCTTAACTCCCGATTTGGAAAAAGACTCCGATCTGCCCTTTGCAAATGCACCCATTGATTATTACGAAAAAGGAGATACCGTTTATTTGACCACGATCGGAAGAAATGTATTTCCGAACGATTTGGCCGATGGCGCCCTTCAAAAATTGGTTTTCGATAAAAAGGGCGGGCCGATCCTACCTAGAACAACTGTGATTTCAGGTCTACAACGCCCTGTCCATATGGCCTTTGGGGATCTGAACAAAGACGGCCTGGAAGACATAGTGGCCTGTGAATTCGGCGACCTGACCGGCAAACTTGCTTGGTTCGAAAACTTGGGAAACGGTTCGTACCGCAGAAAGATTTTAAAGGAAAAACCCGGGGCAATTGCAGCGATCATCAAGGATTGTAACAAAGATGGACTTAGCGATATTGTTGTACTGATGGCGCAAGGCGATGAGGGTGTTTTTTATTTCGAAAACGCCGGTAACGGCCAGTTTATGGAGAAACGGCTGCTCTCTTTTTCTCCCCTGAACGGAAGTCAATATTTAGAGCTGGCAGACTTCAACAACGATGGCCATGACGATATTCTATACGTCTGTGGCGATAATGCGGACAAAACCCCGATACTGAAGAATTATCACGGCATCTTTATTTACCTCAATGACGGGAATTTCAATTTCAGGCAAAAATACTTTTATCATATGAACGGGGCGTACAAGGCCATGGCGAATGACTATGACCTTGATGGGGACCTGGACATTGCGGCGATATCGTTCTTTCCGGATTATCTCGACCGGCCCGAGGAAAGTTTTGTTTTTTTGGAGAACGATGGCAATTTGAAGTTTGAAGACTACACCTTTCCGCAATCAAGCCAGGGAAGGTGGATCGTCATGGATACCGGGGATATCGACCTGGACGGTGATATTGACATAGCGCTCGGATCCTTCGTTTATTTTCTGGCCAAGGGAGATACGACCGGACTGAGCAAAAAATGGTTGTCCGAAAGCCCTTCGGTCATTGTACTGGAAAATACCATCAGATAAAGCCTCTGTAGGGGTCAAATTTGCTCATCTGCCATAAAGTTTAAGCACGAATTCCCTGTTTTGTACTGGTTCGGTCAAAATTTAATGTAAATCATGTAACATTTTGGAAGTTTGACACTATCGAATATGGTTAATTTGTCAATGGGTCGTTCCAAGGTATGCTCGTACGGCCCATAACCTTTTTTCAGATGGAAAAATCATTTTGCAACTACTTTTGGGCCTTGTTGCTGGTTTTCGCGGGCTGTTCAAAAGTGCTCAAAGAAAGGGCCCGGGCAGATGTCCGTTTACCTGTTTATCAGGATGTGCCCTACCTACAGGACTATGCGGTCAAGTATGCCGTGCAAAAAAAGGATATCTCCCTTGCAAAGGTCTTTATGGACAGAAATAATGTAGTACAGGTGGCCTCATCGGACGGGGTTTTACGTACCCATGATGGGCAGTTTTTGTTTCCGGGCGTACTTGTTGAAGACAAGACATATCGTCCACTTACCGACAAGAACGTTTCCGGCATGACAATTTACGAAGACCAGTTCGTCTATTTGGACGATAGAGCGGTATTCAGCAATGCTTGGGCGGGGAACTTGTATTTGGATCACGATTTACCGAATGCCTTTGCCGTGGCGGCGGGCAACGATTTTGAGTTTTTGATCAGCGACGGTACCTCCCTTCAATTCCTATCAAAATTAAAGGTACCGTGGAAAGGTGCATTGGACAACGATAGCATACAGGATATTCTTTATGATGGGGCCGGTAAAAATTTCTGGGTCCTGGGCAAAAAATCGGTCGCCCGGTTTGATACCGCCACGAGCAAACTCGAAACCGTGGTCCAGGGAAGGGAATTTACATGCTTTGCGCGCTTCAATGATAGTTTGATTCTTGGCACAAACTCGGGCTATCTGGCAATGGACACCTCGTCCGGAAACCAAATTGGGGACGTGCACACAAAATTACCTTCGACGGAGATCACGGATCTGGAAGTGATCGATGGGCAACTTTGGTTCGGTTCAACAGAAGGGGCCTTTAGGCTACGGGAGGACGGCAAATTTGATTATTACTATGGAAAACGCTGGTTGCCCGGCAATCTGGTCAAACACATTTCCAAGGGAACAGATGGTTCCGTACTGATACTGACCGATGCCGGACTGGGCCAAATCGTGTTCGAAAAAATGACGCTCTTCGACAAAGCCCAATACTTTCAAAAACAAGTGCGCAATCGGCATATCCGTTTGGGGTTCAATGCTTCTTTGGTCGCAATGGAGAATGGCAATATTGACTCCGGCCGGCTTTCAGATTCCGATAATGATGGCCTGTGGACGACCATGTACCTTGCCGGGGAGGTTTTTCGGTATGCCGTTACGGAATCACCCGAGGCTTTGCAGAACTGTAGGGAATCGATGGAGGCCATGGAGCGTTTGTTCAGCATCAACCCGGTACCCGGTTTTCCTTCACGCTCTTTCGAACGCAGCGGATATATCGATGTGCTGCACGATCCGGACCGCTGGCAGCATACGGATGACCCTGAATGGGATTGGAAAGCGACCACTAGCAGCGATGAGGCCATTGGGCATATTTTCGCCTATGGGGTCATGGCCGAACTAATGGACAACGAACTTAAAGATCGGGCGATAGCCCTTATCGACACCTTAGTGGGGCATATCGTACGAAACGATATGTCCATGGTCGACTTTGACGGCAAACCCACCACTTGGGGCCGATGGAATCCGGAATATGTAAATGCCCGACCTAAAATGGTCGGGGACCGAAAAGTGAACAGCTCGAATATCATCAGTATGTTACAGACGGCCTATCATTTTACCGGAAAAGAGAAGTATAAGGAAAAAGCATTTGATTTGATGCATGACCACGGGTACTTCGAAAACCTGATGAGGCCCATGAAAGAAATTGCACGGGCACCTGCCGATGCGGACGACTGGAGCAAAATGTTATCTGAATCCTGGAACCATTCCGATGATGAAATGTATTTTGTGGGCTATTGGGGTCTGCACAGATATGCATTTAACGATACGTTGAAGCTAAGATATAAAGAGGCGATCATCGATCATTGGGAAATGGAACGACCTGAAAGGGAAGGGGCCTGGAACATTATGACCGCCCTTACGGGAACCCCCGAATTTGATCTGGAGGAGGCCGCTTGGTATCTACGGGAACACCCAATGGACCTTATAACATGGAATGTCAGGAACAGCCACAGAAAGGATATGGAGCCCATGGCACCCAATTTTAGAAGGCAGACCATTCGTGAAGTATTGCCCCCTGATGAACGGCCGATACAAAGGCACAATACAAATATGTTTCGGTTGGACAAGGTTGGGGGCGATGGAAACCAAGAATATTCTGCCGGCGATATCTGGTTATTGCCCTATTGGATGGGAAGGTATTTAGGGGTCATAAGTGAACCGCGGCCCTAAATGTTCAGTAACTTGGTACTGTGATCTATAGCTCAAAAAAAATAAGCCGAGGGTATGCCCGTTCCGTGAAACTGTCCATACCCCTTTTCCTAAGCTTGGTGCTTGCCGCCTGTGGTCGGGACAAATTTAAGGACGAGCGGCAGCTTACGACCGACTTTTCCCAAAATCACGATCTCGACAACAACGATAACTTTTCGCCGGACGATCAATGGTTGGTTTACGATACAAGAACAGAGGAAGGTGGAATCGGCGCAAACGGAAAAATTGAAAAGGTCGATGTGGTCACCGGAGAGACAATCGTCCTTTACGGGCTGGAAAATAATACGTCGTTTGGCCCGGGTGTGGGTGCGGCAAGTTATAGCCACACTGAAAATCAGGTGGTTTTTATTCACGGACTCTTGAACGCCTCTGCGGATTATCCCTATCAACAGTGGAGAAGGAGCGGGGTATTGGTAGCCGATGACGCCCCGGGGGTTCCGATACCAATGGATGCTCGCGACATTTCCTATCCCTTTACTTCAGGTGCCCTACGGGGCGGCACCCATCGTCATGAGTGGAGTGGGGATGGCCAATGGATAGGTTTTACCTATAACGATGCCCTAATGAAAGAAAGGGAAGACTCCACAGGTGTCAACTATAATTTGAGGACCATTGGTGTATCGAAAAAGGGTAGGAGGGTAATTGTAAACGATACCTTGAACGAGGAAAATTTTTCCGGGGAATGGTTTAGTGCATTGGTGGTAAAAGTAGAACCGAACCCGAAGAATGGCAGCGATGAGATCAGTAGGGCCGAGGGCGATAGTTGGGTGGGAATCGCGGGGTACAAAAAGGACGATGGCAGCAAACAAAGGGCCAGGGCCTTCATTGGTACCGTGACGGATAAGCGCGGCAAGGAAGTTAAAGAAGTCTTTATAGTGGATATTCCCGGTTGTATATCATGTGTGGGGAAAGATGGCGCACTTGAAGGCACCAAGACAAGTTTTCCATCCCCTCCAGCGGATACTTTTCAACGGAGGTTGACGCATACCGCTGAATCGGAATTTTCGGGTTGTGAAGGTGTGGTGCGCTCAGCCCACGATGGGAGCTTATTGGCTTTTCTGGCCTTTGATGCCCATAACATAAAACAAGTATTTACGATTCCGCCTACGGGAGGTACGCCGGTACAGCAAACCTTTCATGCGACGGATGTACAAAGTGGCGTGCGCTGGCATCCCAATGAACATAGAATATGCTACGTTTGGAACAATGCCATAGTAAGCCGAAAAATAGGGGAGGGGGAATTTGAGATCTGGACCAAGCCTTCGCAGGAACCGCCCATGAATCTCGTTTGGTCGCACGATGGCAGTAAAATTGCCTATAACCGCACCGTGAAAAATGGGGAGGGCCGAGCGGCAAAACAGATATTTATCATCGATCTTTAAGCTTGCTGGCACCTCTTGGTTTTCAATTGGTCTTCAAGTTCAATGATGTTCTTGATATGCCTTTCCGCTATTTCCTGATGGAGCTTGTCAAACTTTAAAATGGGCGCTCTTACGTTCGGGGTATTGTAAACACCCTGTTTGTACAATAATCGTTTGAAAAAATGGATCGAAATATCCAGATGTTGATTTGAAAATGCCAAGACAGGCAGTATTTTCTTGAATAGTTTTTCCGATTCTTCAATTTGACCGCTCCGGTACAATCGATATATTTCGGTGTAGATATAGTGCATACCGGTAGGCATAAATGCATGCACCCCTCGTCTTAGACCTTCCAGCATCTGCGATACCGCCCATCCTCCGCTTAAATTCAATCGCCCTTCGGTCAATTCCAATATTCTTGAATATTTTATCCCTGCCGGTACGGTCTCGATTTTCAGGCAACGAAAGGCTTTGAATTTTTCAAAGAGATCACAGATCAGGCCATCGGGCAAACCATCACCGGAAAAATCCCAATCTTGGAGCATGATCATATCCGGGTCCAAACTTGCCAGTTCCGAAAAATGATTCTCGAATTGGGCACTGTTCCCATAGGGTATCTGAAAAAGTACATTTTTACAGCCTAAGGCCAGATGTGATCTTAGCAGCTTTTTGCTTTCGTCGAGATCATTGGCTCCTATTCCCGCGATAACGGGCCTGTCCCCGGAAACCTCGAGAACCGCCGCTACCATTTCAAGTCGTTCCGAATGGCTCAATTTGTACACTTCCGAAGCCATCGCCGGCACCAAAAACCCCGCGACGCCGGCATTTATGGCCTGAGATACATTCTCCTTCAGGGCGGGCAAATCAACCTTGTCCCTTTCGGTAAAGGGCGTATTTAAAACGGTGACAATTCCGTGAAGTGGAAAAAGTTCTTTTTTCAAGCGTGTCAAATATTTGCTTTGAATCTACTTGTTTTCTAAAACCCAGACATCGGTTACCCGGGATTGTTTTCTCCAATTCAGATGTTCTTCGTCCGGTTTATCGAAGGTGATTTTTAATCTTCCATCCTGGATCAACCCCTTGGGGAGCGGAAATTCTTTGAATTGCTCAAATCCTTTTTCATATTTGGTCGCGGTCAAGCGCTCGCCATTGGCTCTCAAAAGCGCTTCCCCATAACCTGAAACGCGAATGGTATAGTCCGTACCCGGGTCGAGTGTGGTGTATTCCAAAATGGGACTAAACTGAAATAGTTGGGTGGATAGCCGCTTTCTGCTCAGGCCATTGTTTTCCCATAGATAGTCTATGGCGTCGTCGGTTTTGGAGGTCACGTGTTTGGCATCGGCGCTTGAAATATTGTCATAAAAACTTCCCTCGCCGGGATGCTCATACGTTCTAAGGAATTCCAGCCTCTCCAGTTTTTCGTTCTCGGTCCTGAAACTACCGATTTTCTTGAATTCATCTTCGAGCCACCATCTGTTGTTCAAAGGGTAGTCGATCAAATCAAGAATGGCACCTCTTTCGGTACCGCTGGCATTGTACATGGATACACTTGTTTGTGCGCCAACAGAAAGAAATAAAGCTTCTGTGTACTCAAAGACTTTCTCTTTTAAATCTTGGGAAACGAGCTCGTCATCAGCTTTTTGCATATGCTCCAACGCTTCTTTCATGACCTTGTCGGCGCCGACCTTTTTTGCATCCGCCAGCATTTCATAGGCTTCTGCTTCCAAGCTTTTTTCGTAAACCAGACGATCTTGGACATAAGCGTCGTAATAGGCGCGTAAAACCAACTGTTGCCATCGCCAATTGCCCTGTAGCTGAGGGTTTTCGACTTCCAGCTTTCTCCACAGGGCCAAGGTTTCCTTGACTATGGGATTGCCCAATAACGGCCCTTCCCAGTTTTTTTCAAGCGCGAGTATGCCTTTGGTGGATGCTGTGGCCACTTGGGGACCGAAGAAAAAACGGCAATATTCCCCGATCGTCTTGTCGATATCCATGTTTGGATTCCACCCCAACTGGCTCCATACTATTTTATTGACATCGTCATGGGAACCATCCGAATAGGTGATAAATCCGTCTGTATGTTGGGTGTCCCGGTTAAAGAGCTTGGCATAGTGAAAGGGCTGTGGATTGCACGGTTCCCGGCCCAAGGTAAGTGCAAAGGCCTGGTCCCAATCCGCTACCGGATAGTGGCAGCGTACCGTATGCGTGATATCGGGATAAAACCGGTGTTTGTATTTTGCAGGGAGCAATTTGCGTTCAAGTTCGATCGGGGGACTGCTAGGCCCGTACACGAGCCCTGTGAGCCAATCTGGTCTGTGCTTTTCAAGATAGTTGAAAAAATAATCCACTTTCTCCTTATCAAATCCCTGCAATGAAACCCATATGCCAGCATCCGGGTGGTGCTTTTTGAGCAATACAGAAAGGTCTTCCAGATAGGGCATAAGAACGGATGGATGGTTGTCCCCTGGATCGCCACCGGGTACAAATACCCCATTCAATCGATGGCAGCGTGCATAGAACGCCTCTTGTTGCGCAAGGCCTTCTTCATGCGCGTTCTTTTTTGTCAAATCGCGTGGAGCTGGGGTCCAAACCCAATAATCAGCTTCGTATTTGGCGCAGATCTTACTGAGTTCAACTTCCATTTCTTGTGGATGAACCTTAAAATGGACACTTGAACCGGGCTCTTGGAAAGGAATGTTCTCGAAGCTGTTGGCACCGAAAAGTACCTGTTCGCGAAAGTGCTGGTCGAATTGTTCGACCGACCAGGCATCCCAGGAATTAGCGGTATTTCGATATCCGAACTGATGTCCGCGAAGTTCGTATTCCGGAGATTCCGAAAAATCGATTGTATGGGCTATGGACAGTTGGCCTTCCTCCATAACGGCCGTTCGTAAAAACTTGCCAATTCCGTAAAGAAGCCCTCTAGTATCTGTTGCGATGATCCAAAGAATATCTTTTCCATTTTTATTTTCATGCACTAGCCGATACCCTTCTTTTTTATACTCCGGATGTCCGTGATTTCGCGCAGGGCCCCGTACACCTACCGAATTGTCAGGGCCGACCAACTCCAGGGCAATTGTGGTTCGAGCATTCCAAGTGTCCGTCCGTTCTAGTTTTAGTTCGGTGCGTTTTGCTATTTCCTCGATCAGGACAGTTTCTGCCGTTTCTTGAAAAGACGCTTTGACCGATGGAGAAATTAGAATGACCGCATCCGTCAAGTCCAAAGATTCGTTTGGTCCTTGGTGGCACGACAAGCAGGTGACAAACAGCCCGAAAATTAGTAGGGTTTTTGGTAACGCCATGATTTCAAATCCCGTTTTCATTTTAAAATTGGTATGAATCTACATTTTTTTTGATCATTCGTGTACGAGGACGGTACCCGCTTAAAAAAATACATGCTAAAAGAATTGCCCGGGGAAACCCGGGCAATTCAAAAACTAACTCACTAACTCAAACAACATTAACCAATTATGTCCTCTTTACTGTCTTGGTATTTTCCGCATGTTACCACGGTTTTGTGACGCCCTGCAATACCCAAGGTTTGGACCATGGGGTGTCGTTTTCCACATAACCGGGTACATCATCGGTATATTCGGTCGCTTGGAGACTGCCCAAAGCGGCGTTGTAATTGTCGCGGTTAAAATTGCGATCGTTTTCGGGGTATACAAATCGAACCGGAATAACCTCCGACCGAGCGGCCGGACCTGGCCTGAGGTTGGGTAGTCCTGTTCTTCGCCAATCGAGATACGCCTCTGACGCCGATGTGAAATTTGCTATCCATTTTTGTTCCATTAGCTGTTCCCAAGTGCCATTATAGGCCACTCCGTCATTGGTCAGATAATCGGTTGCAAGATCGCCGATGCCCCATGTGTCAAAAGAGGCCTGTATGCCTTTGTTGTAGTTCTCTTCCGCATCGGTGCCCCATCCCTTGAGTGCTGCCTCGGCCTTTAGGAAACAGACTTCAGCATACGATAATATGCGGGATTTCAAGTTGGCCCCCGCCACTTCATTGAACTGGGCGTTCATTTCTGAAACGTGCACATTGCCCCCTCCCTGGGTAGGTTGCGGGTTGAGGTTATAAGTGTAGGGTTCGGTACCCTGATTGGACACGGGGATGCCCACGTAGACAGAACTGGTATCTATCATGGTCAGGCCATCAACACGGTCTTGGTACCAAGTTTCGGGATCATAGATGGTAAAGTTATCTGCCAAGCTCGACTCGTTTATATAGCGTACGCCATCAACCACCACGTCATCACCGCCACCGGGCACGTCTGCAGGGGCCACGACCTTAATGGGAATGGCCACGGGAGCAAACCAGATGGCTCTTCTAGGGTCGTTCAAGTCGCGTAATTTGTTGGTAAGCGTCGCGCAGGGTTTTACCCGGGTAAAGGCTGAAGGAGTATTGTTCTTGCCATTGCTGGGCTGCGAATCATCCGGGCTTACCCCGACATAGGGTACCGCACATTCGTCGTCGACACTATCGATCAGTGGTTTGGCCAGGGTCTTCTGGACCCCGGCACCGGCAAAGGCGGGGTCTTTTTCTGAAAGCCGCATGTAGTACCTCAAGGCCAAGGAGTTGGCATATTTGATCCATTTTTCGGAATCACCACCGAAGTAAAGGTCCTGGGTGGGAATGAAGACCTCAAGTTGTCCTTGATTGCTGGACAAAAGGTTCGAAGCAGCCTCAAAATCGGCTATTATTCCTTTGTATATTATTTCTTGTGGGTCATATTTGGGCAAATCGATATCGGTATCACCACGCAGTGCCTCGGAATAGGGCACATCACCATAAAAATCGGTCAGCATACCGAACATATGGGCTTTCATGATCATGGCCACCGCTTGATGGAATTTCATATCGAGTTCCAAAGAACGTTCTAAGGCCAGATCGGCGGTTCTGAGGTTGTTGTAATAGGTTTCCCAACCATCGCCTTCCCAGTCGTATTCGTTGTTGCCCCATGAGTCTTTTTGTATATACTGTACAAACGCGGACAGGGGCTCGGCAAATCCCTTATCACCAACGTCCATGGCGGTTTTGGCCATTACCTCCGAAAGTAAAAAGCTCGGGTTGGCTTCATCTAGGTTTACCCCGTTGGGGTTAACGTTTACTTCGGTAATGTCGTTGTCGCATGCGAGAATCAAAAAGACCGACACGGCCAAGATAGCTCTGATTATATTGCTCATCGTTTTCATAGTTGTATTGTATTTGCGCGTTGTCATCCACTTAGAAACTTAAACTTAATTTAACCCCGACGGGTATGGCCCAAGGGTTGACGTTAAAACGTTCGATACCTTGTTTAAACTGTATACCGCTTCTGCCCTGGGTGTCCGATTCGGGTTGAAAGGCCATTTCTGGATCAATACCGATATCGGCCTTTGTCCAAAGGATAATATTTCTACTGAACAGCGAAACGGACATATTCTGAATACCGATCTGCTTTAGACTTTTCGATGGTATGGCATATGACAATGATATTTCACGGAGTTTTACAAAGTCGGAATCAAATAGTGCTGTTCGTGTAAAATCCCATCCATAGTGGTCCTGGTATCGGGTGTATACCGTACCCGGCCCACCAAGATTTTCGGCGGTCGCCACAAAATTTCCATTGTCATCATAATCGCCCTGGACCCCTGGCATAAAAACCCCGTCGTTTAAGGTGATACCGCCATCGTCAACTGGAAAACCACCTTCTTCGGCCGTAGGGCCTCCCACTAAAATGTAGAACTCCTCGCTGTCGGGCAATAAAAACCGATCTTCATTCTCCCTTAAATAGGTCGGTATATCACCTACACCATTCAAATTGTGCAATTTATCCAGCCAACGTTGGGTGTGCATATCGGACTCTCCATACCGATGGGTCTGGGAAACAAATTGACCGCCCTTGCGCCAATCGAAGTTCATGGAAAGCGACCAGTTTTTGTAGGAAACGGAAGTGGTCATACCGATATTGAAATCTGGATTGAAGTTGCCTATTATGGGTGCAACCCGATTGCCATCTTCGTCTTCCAATGTCCGATCACTGTTTTCGAAACCTTCATCGTCAATAATGGGATAGCCATGATATGGTGAATCCGGGTCGTCGACCCGTACCAACGCCCGGTCGACAATATTGCCGATCTCTTCCCCGAGCCAGGTGATGGCACCTCCCTTGGCATCGCGCCATAGGGTAATGGAGTTCATGCCTTCGGCAAGTTCAACCACCCGGGTACGGTTTCTTGTAAAGACAAAACCCATATCCCAGTTCCAGTCCTTACCGGCTATGATAGCGCCACTCAGACCGGCCTCGACACCTTTGCTCGAAAGCAGGCCGGCATTGATGAACTTGGTTTCATACCCTGAGGAAATCGGGTTGTTTACCGGAAATATCTGGTCTCTGTTATCACTTTCATAATAGGTGCCATCCAAGCGCAGCCGATTGCCAAAGAAGGCCAAATCAGCGCCTACTTCCCAAGAACTCTGCGATTCTGGCCTCAACTCGGCATTTAACAGTTCATTGGGCACGGAGAGCAATGAAGCACCGCCCCAGGCACCACCACTATCTAAAATTGGTTCCAAATTATATGGATCGGTGTCGTTGCCCACCTCTGCATAACCCGCCCTTAGCTTGATCAGAGACACTTGATTGCCCATATCGAAGGCGTTGTTCAGCAACAAACTTCCCGATACCGACGGATAAAAATAGGAATTGTTGCTATCGGGCAAAGTACTCGACCAATCGTTTCTACCGGTAACATCCAAATAGAATACATCTTTGAGCCCTATGCTTGCCAGACCATAGAGGCTGTTTACTTTCTTTTCTTGGATATTGGAACTGTAATCCAGGTTACTTGGCGCAATATTGCTCAAGGTAAATAAATTGGGGGTCAGTAGTCCTTGCCCCCTGTTTATCGTGGAATTGCTTACCGTAGTTCCGTTGAATTTTCGCTGGTTGCCCCCTAGGGATACGCTAAAGTCCCAATTGTCGAACTTCTTCTTGTAGGTCAATAAAAAATCAACGTTGATTTCGTTACGGAAGATATCCGTGATACCGTAGGCCCCATTTATTTCGTTCGTGTAACCGTTCGAAATTTTGGTCTCCCGCTGTTCGTTGATCTCGTCAAAATTATAGCGCAACATGGCGGAGAAGCCGTCGGTAATCTGCCAATCGCCCCTGATGTTTCCGTAAAAGCGGTTTCTCACGAAGCCATTGTTCACTTCATTGGCCAAGTAGTAAGGGTTGTTCCATTCCGTCTCGGTGGGGTCATCGCCAAATTCGAAGGGCGAGTTCTGAAAAAGCCCCTCGTACCCGGGTAGCCAATATTGTTCAAGATCGCGCACATCGATGTGTGGAGCTAGTTCGTACATCGCCTGTATGGGGTTGGCGCCACGGTTACCGGCCGGTCTGTTGTCGGAATAGGTTTTTGTATAGTTCAAACTTGAACTTACCGAAAGCGTGTTGTTCAGTTTTAAGGAAGAATTCAAATTAATGCTGTGCTTGTTTAGATCCGTATTCGGAATAAAACCCTTGTTCTTTAGGTTATTGTATGAAAGCCTATAGTTCAACTTCTCTGTATTGTCCTGAATCGAAATATTATTGGTCGTGGTAATGGCCGTGTTAAAAAAGTTGCGGGCATTGTTGTGGGACCTAAGTTCCCTGGCAACGGGTACCCCACTTTCCAATTCTTGGGCGGTATAGGGCCAATGGATGGCATTGATTCCCTGATCCAGGGCAGGGCCGGCCCAGGCCGATGCGGTTTCGCTGATCTGGATTTGACCATAGGTATTGGTAGGAAAATTATCAGACGTATAGGGTCTTGAACCAGCAGCATATTTTGTGTGCGTGTCCAAATAACGATATGGAATATCAAAAACCGTACTTGAGTTGATGGTAACCCCCAACCCTTTTTTTGCTTTTCCAGATTTGGTGGTAATCAATACGACCCCGTTGCCCGCCCGCGAGCCATATAGGGCCGCAGCACTTGCTCCTTTCAATACGGTCATGCTCTCAATATCATCGGTGTTGATATCGGAAATGGCATTTCCGTAATCGACCCGGTTGTCCCGACCGACGCCTCCAACATTGTTCAAGGTATTGAAGACCGGCACCCCATCGATTACGAATAATGGTTGGTTGTCACTGGATAAAGATGTCGAACCCCGAATAACCATGCTCACCGAAGAACCGGGCGAGCCCGTGGTATTGATGGCCACCCCGGAAACTTTGCCTGAAAGTGCGTTCAGCGCATTCTCTTGGGGTACATTGTCCAGGGCATCCCCGTCGACTTCGCTAACGGAATAACCCAGTGATTTCTTTTCCCTAGAAATGCCAAGAGCGGTTACCACGACCTCGTCCAATTCTTCGGATGAGGTTTCCAGTGCAACATTGATGGTCGACCGATTTCCCACCGTTATTTCCTGGGTCGACATCCCCAAGTACGAAAACACCAGTACCGACGTACTACTTGGAACGGAAATACTGTAGTTCCCATCAAAATCTGTGGTTACGCCCGTGGTCGTTCCCTTAACTATGACGGTTACACCTGGCAATAGCTCCCCTGCAACGTCATTTACAACTCCGGCTACCCTTTGTTGGGCATACATGCCGGCAGCGAACATACTGAACAAAAAGAGGATCAAAAATCTTAAGTTTCTTTTTTTCATAGGATATATAGATTTTTAAAACTGTGTTGGTTATTCCATTTCGTACCAGACAAATCTATCTTAAAATTCTTGCCAAAACATAAAGTATATTGTTAGTTATATATAACATTTTAACCCTAATTTCTGTATTGTTAAATAAATGTAATTTTTAGGTTAAAATAGCATTAGTTTTTGATAATAAACTTGAATACGACCGATACCCGGCCCATTGAAGATCGAGTGTGTGGACTATCAAATGGGTTGTGGAAATTGTCGGAGGTCAAGGTTTGGTTTCCATCACCGAATGATCCGATACCGCTTCTTGGATCGAATGACTCGGAATCCGTAAAAGCGTTGGAATTGATGACCGTGCATTTAGCACTTCAATTTGAAGTATGGATCGATGTCCGTCGCGGACTTTTTTTCATCAAACCATGAATTTTAACCTTTTTTGCATAAAAATAGTTTCAAAACATGCACATGGGTTGATATACCATGTAAAGCGAATAAGATTTACGAGGTACCGTATTTCTAATTAAATTTAATTTGTACATCTAACACTCAAAGACGTCCTATATGTTAGCAGGAATCGATTACTTTATTGTCATAGCATATATTGTCGGAATGCTATTGTTGGGTCTTTATTTTAAAAGATTCGTCAATAGCTCGGAAGATTATTTTCTAGGGGGTAAAAGTTTGCCCTTTTGGGCCATTGGTATGTCGATCGTCGTTTCGGATATAGGGGCGATGGACTTTGTCGGAGTCTCTGGCCAGGCGTATCGTTACGGTGTGGCGGTCGGTAATTTTGATTGGGTAGGTTCGGTCCCGGCCATGCTCCTTGCCGCTTTTGTTTTTATTCCCTACTTCTGGCGCGGGGGTATGTACACGATACCCGAATACTTGGGTAGAAGGTATAACAAATCGGTCCGCACCATTGCATCGGCCACTTGGATCCTGTTCTTTGCCCTTGATCTGGGGGTATTGTTTTGGGCCAGTGCCGTGCTCTTGAATGTGCTCATGGGTTGGCCCATATGGATATCCATAGTGTCCACTGCCGGAGTAGTGGGACTATACACTTATTTTGGTGGGATTACAGCGGTTATCATGACAGATGTCGTACAAATGATCATCATGTTCATAGGTGGCTTTGCTTTGGTGTATCTTAGCCTTGATGCGGTCGGCGGATGGGAAAACATGGTGGAAAAGATTAGCACCATGGGCCCTGAATACCGAAGTCATTTTGACATTATTCAACCTGTTGACACCAAATCGCCCTTCCCGTGGACCGGAATTTTGTTCGGGCTCACCTTCGTGATGGCAAACGCCTATATGATCGGTAACCAGTCCATAGTGCAGCGCTGTCTAACGGCAAAAAACGAATGGCACGCGAAGGCAGGTATGATTTTTGGCTCGGCCTTGAAAATGTTCATTCCCATATTGGTCCTGTTTCCGGGATTGATGGCAGTTGTGGTGCATCCCGATTTGGCCGACGGGGACCAGGCCTTGCCCATGATGATAAAGAGTATCCTGCCTCCAGGCCTGGTAGGCCTTATGTTCGCTGCATTTTTTGCCGGTTTGATGTCGAGCGTCGATTCTTTGCTGAATTCCACGGCAACCTTGTTTACCAAAGATATTTATGAACCTTTTATCAAAAAGAATGCAAATGACCGGCATTACTTAAAGGTGGGGCAAATGACTACTTTGGTGCTGCTGGGCATAGGGGTTGCAACAGCACCCATTAGTAGCGATTTTCCAGGCATCTATGTTGCCATACAAACATTTATGTCCTATTTTCAAGGGCCTCTGTTCGCCATTTTGTTGCTCGGCATATTTTGGAAACGCACAACACAGTGGGGAGGGCTTTCGGCACTTGTCATCGGAATTGGTTTTGCCATTTTTCTCAACGTGTTCAAAGCGGATTTCTTTACGATAGAAGACCCCTTTTTATATATTTCATGGTGGTCTTTTCTGTTGGGCTTTATCATAAATATCGCAGTAAGCCTGATGACCAAAAAGCATACCGCTGCCGAATTGGAGGGATTGGTGTTCAGCTCCAAAATTTTAACCAAAAGCAAAACCTAGGACTATGTTGAATTTTGACTGGCTTTCAGGAGTTTCACAAGAAACGGCAAAGTTGATTTTTTTTGGTCTCTATATTCTCATTGGGGCGTTGGTCCTGATGCTGCCCAACGAATATGTGTATGAGGGAATCAAAAAAGAGGACCGCCATTGGTGGAACAATCTCAAACTTTGGTCATTGACCGTATTGTTTATATTGGCGACGGTGTACTACCAGTTTTAAACCTAAACTTCATTATCATGACCGACAAGGATAACAAGGCGAAAGTCAAAACGGCGCAAATAAACCAAGCTTTGGGTTTTTTCATATTGGTATTTGGCATTATCATTACCATAGCCCTGGCTTTTACCGAAACATTCGTGCAACAAATGACCGATTTGGTTGCGGGCCTTCTCTTGATGGCCATAGGCGGAGGTATGATGTGGAAGTCAAAAAGAACACTTAAAAAGTACAAATAGAAGGAAGCAAAATAATAGCCTGGGTATGATGAAGCGCTTCAAGATGTATCTGTCGGACAATTGGAAAATACAATCTTCAAAAAATGTTTTGGAAAATGGTGGAGTTGTTTCGACCAATGACCACAACAAAATCACCTGGATTCCTGCCGGTGTTCCATCCACTGTTCTGGGCACCCTGGTCGCCAACAAAATAGTGGAGAACCCGTATTTCGGTGAGAACCTGAAAAAAATTCCGACCGAAATTTTTACCGTACCATGGTGGTATGCCACCCACTTTGCACTTGATGGTTCCGAATCCCGAAAATCAGCGGTATTGTGTTTTGATGGAATAAACTACAAGGCGAATGTTTGGTTGAACGGGAAACAGATCGCCGATTTTAATACCATCGATGGCGCGTACCGTCGCACCTCCTTCAATGTGGGAGAACATATCGCAGCGGGAAAAAATACGCTGGCCATCGAGGTCATCCCGCCAAAACCTGGAGATTTCAGCACAGGTTTTGTGGATTGGAACCCTTCCCCTCCGGATGGCAATATGGGCATCTTCAGACCCGTAAGTTTGGAACTTCATCACGGAGTACGACTTGAGAATTCTTTTGTTCAGACCAAAGTAGACCTGAAAACTTTAAAGAGGGCAGACCTAATAGTTTCCGCAGAATTGAAAAATGATACGCATAAACCGGTTACCGGTACCCTAAGGGGAACCATAGCGCATAGTGTATTTACAAAGGAGATAACTATCCCGGCAAATGAAAGGAAACAGGTGGAATTCAGGTCCGAGGAATTTCCACAATTGACATTCGACGATCCGAGGCTCTGGTGGCCTGTCAATTTGGGAGAACCTGAACTATACGAATTGGAAATGGAGTTTAGTACTGGGGGTCAAATTTCAAGTATCGACCGCACTAGGTTTGGTATTCGCGAAGTGGAAGACTATTGGTTGAACGATATCCACCGTGGTTTTAAGATCAATGGCCAAAAAGTATTGATAAAAGGCGCCGGATGGACGGATGACCTGTTTCTAATGGACACGGATGAAAGTATGGAAGCCCAGGTCAATTACGTTAAACACATGAACCTCAACTGCATCCGATTGGAAGGTATTTGGGGAAAAGATCACAAAATTTACGACCTCTGTGACGAACATGGTATCTTGCTCATGGTAGGCTGGAGCTGCCATTGGGAACACGAAATCCATATGGGGGTACCGGTCGACGAGAGATTTGGTGGGGTGTATAGGTCGGATGACGTGGCGCACGTTGCCCAAGCATGGGAAGAGCAGGTGATCTGGTTGAGAAACCACCCGAGCATATTTGTTTGGACGGTCGCCAGTGACAAGGTTCCCATAACCGCCTTGGAACAAAAATATATCGAAACATTTGCCAAATACGACCCGACCCGTCCATATTTGAACTCTACCGGCGGCGTAGGCAGCGACCAACATGTAATCGGTAGCGAAGACGTTGTAAGTGAGATAAGCGGTTCATCCGGTGTTAAAATGTTGGGACCATATGCCTATACCGCCCCGGTCTATTGGTTTACCGATACAAATTTTGGTGGGGCCTACGGATTCAATACCGAGACAGGACCGGGTGCCCAAATTCCCCAATTGGAAAGTTTGAAAAAATTCATTCCAGAGGATAAATTATGGCCGATAAACGAAATATGGGATTACCATTGCGGGCGATACGAGTTCTCCGATCTCAGTCGCTTCACGGAAGCTATCGATCAGCGCTATGGCAAACCCGGTTCACTGGCAGCGTTCGATAAAAAGGCGCAGGCGATGAACTATGAGCTAATGCGGCCGATGTTCGAAGCGTTTCAGGTTTACAAAGAAAGATCCACCGGTATTATCCAATGGATGCTGAATGCGGCCTGGCCCAAAATGTACTGGCAATTGTACGATTATTATTTGATGCCCACCGCTGCTTTTTACGCCACACAAAAAGCGTGTTCGCCCTTGCATTTGATCTATAATTATGGCAATCATGTGATATATGCTATTAACGACCATCTTTATGAAGTTAAAAACCTGAAAGCGCGGATCAGGGTCTACGATATTGGGTCTGTCCTATTTTTGGACGAGAATATCGTTTTCGATGCGCCCCCGGACAGTTCGATTTCCCTACTTGATATAAAAAAGCTGAACGACATTTCCACAACGTATTTCATAGACTTACGCCTGTTGGACAATGCAGATAAGGAGATAGGCAATAATTTTTATTGGCTTTCCACCGAGGAAGAAACCCTGGACTACGAGGCAGATTTGGGAGAATTCGCCTATCATACCCCGAGCAAAAAATATGCTGATCTTAAGCTGCTCGATTCCCTTCCAACAGTTGATTTGGCTTTGGAAAGTGACTATATAAAAGAAGGGGAGCGGCAGACTTTTACAGCCGAAGTGGAAAATACGGGGAATACCATTGCCTTTTTGATCAACCTCAATATAGTTGAGAAGGAAACGGGCGAGGTCATACTTCCCATTTTTTGGGAGGATAATTTTATAAGCCTGTTGCCAGGTGAAAAAAGATGTTTACGGGCAACTTTCAAAAGTGCCGCCATTCCGGAGTTAAGGGTGGCTGGCTGGAATTTAAATACAATCAGTTATGCAAAAATTAGCGATCCACGGCGGGAAACCCTGTCGTGATACGACCATGGATCCGTGGCCAAAATGGCCCGTTTGGGGAAAGGAAGAAGAAATGGCTTTGATCGAAGTCCTGAACAGTGGGGTTTGGTCGTACAATGGCCCAAAGGAAACCGAATTCAACCGCCTTTTTGCCGAGTTCACAGGTACAAAATATTCCATTTGTACTGTTAACGGTACCGTTACGATGCAGCTCGCCTTAGAAGCAATGGGCATAGGGGTGGGCGATGAGGTTATTGTTCCCGGTATCACCTGGCAGGCTACGGCCGCCACCGTCATCGATGTAAACGCGACCCCGGTTTTGGTGGACGTTCTTGAAGATACGTGGTGCATCGACCCTGCGGAAATAGAGAAAGCGATCAGCCCTAAAACAAAGGCGATCATACCGGTACACCTTTATGGTGCTTTCGCCGATATGGATGCCATAATGGAAATCGCCGCGAAGCACAATCTGTACGTAATTGAAGATTGTGCCCATAAACATGGGGGAGAGTGGAAAGGAAAAAAGGCGGGAAGCATCGGCGATGTCGGTAGCTTTAGTTTTCAATTGTCAAAACACCTGACTGCTGGCGAGGGGGGGTCCATGACCACCGATGATTCCGATTTGGCGGAAAGGTTGGATGCCTTAAGAAACTGCGGACGTAGGCCTGAAGGAGATTCGCTCATTGGGGCCGATAAGGGTATCGGGGACTACGGTGACGACGGTAATTTTATCCAGTCCGGGAACTTAAGGATTACCGAGTTTCAGGCTGCCATTCTGGTAGAAGGTCTAAAAAGATTGCCCGTGCAGAATGCGACCAGAGATGCAAACGGAGATTATTTAAACGGGCTTTTAAAAGAGATTCCCGGTGTGGTGCCCTTAAAAAGAGACCCCAGGGAAACCAAAAAGGCGTATTTTAACTATGCCTTTCGATACGATAAAAATAAGTTTAAAGGACTCCCCATCAAGAAATTCAGGAGTGCCCTGGAAGCCGAATTGGGCATCGTGGTGGATGCTTGCTACGAACCTTTGAACAATTGTCCCTTGTACGTGCCCCATACCAAACCGGCTCGACATAAATTGAACGAGACGTATTGGGCCGCCATAGATCCCAAAAGATTTAAATTACCGGTTTGTGAACGCATATTTGAAGAAGAGTCGGTTTGTTTGCATCACAAAATTCTTATGGGAACCCAATCCGACATGGATTTGATCGCAGGGGCGATTTGGAAAATATATGGGCGGACGGAAGAACTAATGACGCAAAGTTGATGAAAGAAAGAGCGGTTTTTTTCAAAGGTTTATCCGTGTTTTTTTTCCTTCTTTTTCTGGAGGGGTCCGTTATCGCTCAGTCGGAAGCTTTGCCCGACTTGCCGCTTCAAGGTATTTGTGCCCATCGTGGAGCTATGGGGACACATCCCGAAAATACGATCGTTGCCTTTAAGGAAGCCATTCGACTTGGCGCACAAATGATTGAATTCGATGTGCGAATGACGAAAGATAACGCGCTGGTAATAATGCATGATGCAACGGTTGATAGGACCACAAATGGCTCGGGTTTGGTGAGGGATTTGACGCTTTCCGAAATAAGGAAATTGGATGCGGGGTCATGGAAATCAAAAAAATTTGCAGGGGAAAAGGTGCCGACCCTCAAAGAGGCGCTCCAAATGATGCCGCAAAACGTATGGATCAACATTCACTTAAAGGGAAAGAAGAGATTGGGCATTGGGACCGCTAAGTTGGTTATTTCCGAAAAACGGCGGCATCAGGCAGTGATCGCCTGTGAAAAGCAATCCGCCAGAGGGGTTGGAAGGGTCGATCCGAAAATCAAGATATGCAATATGGAACGTTTGTCCTCAAGGCCAAAATATATCGCGGCCACCAAAAAAAAGGGCTATGGTTTTATACAACTGAAAAAAAGTCGAAATAATGGTTCGTTCAAGAGCGATATTGAATACTTAAAGAAAAATGGCATCCGTATAAACTATGTACAGGCCAATGGGGAGAAGGAAATAGGTGAGTTGCTGGAGCTAGGGATCGATTTTATTTTTACGGATGATCTGACGCCGATGGTCCGTGCTTTTCGCAGCTATACGGCGTCCCGAAAAAACGAACGTTAAAATGAAAGTAGTAAAATGAAGACCCTAAAAATGGCATTGGTGGGCGCAGGTTATATCGCTGACTATCACGCGCGGGGCCTAATGCGTATTCCCGCAGTCGAAATTGTGGCCGTTGTGGCGAGAACAAACGAAAGTGCGGCAAAGTTTGCCCTTCGGTACGGTATCGAAAACGCGTATACCGACCTTGGGAAAGTGGTGGAAAACGAAACTATTGATGGTGTACTGATCTCTACCCCGAACCAATTTCATGCCCCTTATGCAGTAGACCTTCTGAAAAGCGGGAAAGCCGTTTTTCTAGAAAAGCCCATGGCCATGAATGCAGCGGAAGGAAGGCAAATTGCAGAAGTTTCAAAGAAATACGACCGGCCGGTAATGGTGGGCCACATGTGGAGATTCGATACGGATACGGACTATATCAAGGATTGTATTGCTTCCGGTAAACTCGGAAAAATCTTTAAGACGAAAGGGTATGGCATTCATGAAAATTGGGGGCCTTCGGGCTGGTTCACGAAAAAGGAGCTGGCAGGAGGTGGTGCTTTGGCCGATATGGGTGTTCACGCCATTGATTCCATAAGATATTTGCTTGGCGATCCGAAACCTATCAAAGTTTACGCGAGGATCGCTACGAATTTTGGGGATTATGACGTGGATGATACTGGGATTTTGATCATCACCTGGGACAACGGAACAGAGAGCATTATCGAAAGCGGGTGGTGGCATCCGCATATGGATGGTCCAGAGGCCAGTGCCGGAATATTCGGAACCAAGGGATACGCAAGCCTGTTTCCGACCTTTCTGAAAATAACAAAAGGGGAGGAGTCGTTCGAGAAGATCGTACCCGAACTTCCAAAAAGGGAGGAGCATTGCGATCAAGTCATCTATTCCCGGCAAATGGAACATTTTGTCACATCCATTAAGAACAACGAAAGACCCAACCCGGGTTTATCGGAAGGCCAGATCGTACTCGAAATTGTCGATGCGGCATACGAGTCCGCAAGGACCGGAGAAGTTGTCAATCTATAGTCAGATAGATCCTTAAAAGGCACCGAGATGATAACAACCATAATTTTTGACATGAACGGGGTAATTACCGACGATGAGGACTGTCACGAATTGGCGACCAAAAAAGCATTTGATCAAGTGGGCGTATCGATAACTCCTGAAATGTATCGAAAATTTTGTTTGGGAAGGCCCGATGCCGTGGCGTTCAAGGAATTGATAGCGGAATTTCGGATCAACAATGGAAATGCCGAAGATTTGATCTCCGAAAAGACCTTGTTTTATTTGGAATTAATAAAGGACAATCTAAAAATATACCCTGGTGTGGTCGAATTGATACATAGACTGCATCAAAAATATACTTTGGCACTTACGACCAGCTCTACCTTCGATGAAATGGAAACTGTCATGGACAAGCTCCAAATTGGGAGACTTTTCAAAACGAGGGTTAGCGCAAGGGATGTCAAACACGGAAAACCTGATCCTGAACCCTATCTTTTGACCGCGGAAAAACTGGGTGTCGACTGTGAAGATTGCTTGGTCATTGAAGATTCTGAAAACGGGGTACGATCGGCAAAGTCGGCCGGTATGAAATGTATTGCGATAACGAATACCGAAAAACCGCATAACCTTCAGCTTGCGGACCGGATCATAGACCGGTATTCAGAAGTTACCGAGGCCTTTGTACAAAGCTTGGGGCAAAGCTAAGGACCTCAAAAAACACTACTGCAGATCGTTGATTACCTCTACCAGGGATTTGTAGATAAACGGACCCGTTTCAGGCCCGAGCGAATTTTCTTCGCCATAGGTGTCACGGACGTCATTATATAGATAAGGCGCTCCCGTGTCCCATTCACTTTTGGGAATGATGTACCCTATCTCATCGTTCGAAAGACCCAAATAGAATTTGTATTTGTCCTTTATAAAATCTTGGATCGGTGGAATTTCCAAAGGTTGGATGTCAAATTCCCGTCCTTCCGGTGCCTCAATGCCGCCGAATACAAGTTCAGGATAAATTTCTCCGGGAATACTCAAAAATAAGGCCGGGCCAATTCGAATGGCACCGACTTCCGTCCTGGTTTTAAAATATTCGGGCATCCCCAATTTAATTAGGCCAATTCCACTTGCGATCTTAAAAGTGATATTGTCCAGGTCGGGGAATATCGTTTTGGCCCGGACCGAAATATTCGAGGTTGTCAGGGTATCTCCTTTTTTTCGGAGAGCGTCCAAAGACATCAGCGCAATTTGATCGCCGAGCGCCTTGGTCTTTTCAAAGGTAGGTTCTGCATATTCTACACCTGTGAAGGGATCGGGAATCGAAATGGATGGGTGCGGTGCCATTAACCCACCAATGGCCCCGGAAAAATACAGGGCCATTCCGCCCAAACCATCTTCCATTTTTTCGGACCCGCTGTAAACACCATTTTCTATGGCTTCACGCACATAGTGTGGGAAATCGGAACTGATCAATAAATTTTGGCTCCACAAGGTTTCCGGATGGTTTGACCAGTTGATCAAGGTGCCAAGCGTCTTATCGTTTTCGGCATCCAAAACCTGCATCAAATGAATGCCAGTAGCTTTTACTATCGGTTTTCGAGTATCCTTGATCAAGGGGGCATCGTTTCCCGTAAGATCTTCTGCGAACACCAATTTTGCGGGCCGCACGTTTTTTGCCGCCTCGATTACGGCAGCCACGGTTTGTTCTTTTACATATTCCATCATTTCAGGATCCACTCCTGAATTGAACTCGTTTTCACCCCAGATCCCTACCAGATCATTGCTTTCATGTGTGTGGGTCGAAGAGAGCAGGGTATAATCAATACCCAATTCTTCCGGAATGCGATTTCTAATGTCGATGACATCACCATGTAAAAACCCTATGGCATCCATCGCGATCATGGCGATGCGACTTTTTCCATCGTCCAGGACCATAACCCTTGACCATACATCATCATGAACGCCCTGGGCCGGTTTGGCATTGCTCATGCCAGCAATCCAAAACGCATCGAATTTTCCATTGTTGTTGTTGTCGTTGTAGGTATCGCCCTCATCTTCGTTGTATTTATTGTTGTCGTTGGCGTCGTTCCAAGTATCAACAATGGTTGGGGTAATGGGTTTCTTGGCAAATCCGGCCCTGATCGTACTTGGACTTTTGTTTTCAAACTTTACATCTATGGAATAACCAGGATGCCGATCGCGCCAGTTGTAAAGAAAAATACAGCTAACAACAACGACCGCCAGAAGGATGAACATTCCCAACCACTTAAAAATCCGCTTCATTTTTAGTTTTGTTTATAATCTTTTATCCGTGAGTTCATTGGCCAGCCTAAAATTTAATTCCATCAGATAGTCCCCCATACTAGGGCCGTACCATCCCATCAATCGCGATTCATAGTTGTTGTAATAATAATATTTCTGGGGCACGATGTAGCCCAGGTACTGCCCATTGAAACTGGTCAGGGCAGAATTGTACCCAACTACTTCCAGGGCATTTTTTAAATCCAAACCGTATTCACCACTGAGCTCATAGGGCATGGCGATCCAGACCATATCATTGAGTGTAACGCCTTGTAAATAAATGGATTTCATTGGGGCCATCAGTTTACCCCCGGCCCAGGGAGAAAGTCGCAAACGGTCCGAAACGTAAAAGGCCTGAAGGTCTGGAATTTCGATTTCAGTAGTGATCGCTGTCAGCGTTGTGACCGAATCATATTGCATTTTGTTAAGGAACACCTGCGCCGAATCTGCCAAGGTCTCCCCAATATATTGCGATTTCTGAAATTTTTCGCCCTTGCCCTTGTTCGAATGACTGCCCACCGTTCCTGCAAAGAACATGGCCAAATCGATTCCCTTGGCTTCTAGACTCCTTTGAAAATAACCCGGATAGTCGCCGCTGAATTCATCATTCCAGGGGCCGATAGTGGTGGCGTGCGCGCCGAAGATTCCGACTACGGCTTTTTTGCCATTTTGTTGTGCAAAAGCCACCAGGTTCAATTTGTCGTTCAGCCTTCCCGTTTCCCCAATAATACGATTGCGAATCAAATGGGGAGCCCTAATATAACCCGATGAAACTTTTGCGGACTTCTTATCTTTTCGCGCCTCGAGTATTAGTTGTGTGAATTTCTCCGCAAGCCATTCCACTACTTCCGGTTGGAATTCGCCCATAAAACTTTCACCCACAAACCCGGGGATGCAGTTTCCAATGCTCGCATGGGTGTGTGTTGCACCGAACAAAATTTGCTGTCTTGGGATTTCCCCTTTCAGGTTCGATTCGACCATTAGCACCACCAATTCAGGGATGACGACCATATCGGCACTTAAAAAAACCAGCTCCTTTCCATCTACCTCAACGGCGATGGCCTTGGCAAACAAAGAATCATGGGTGCCTACGGCAATTTGTCCATCACCGTAACCGGCCATTTTGATCGAATTGAACTCGCCCTTCATGGCATCGGGCGCAACCGCTACGAATTTTGGGGTAATGTTGCTACGGGCAAAACCGGCCAAAAGTTCCCCTTTGGCCTTCGTTTTTTTCTTGAAGGCCGCATCCATTTTTGCCAGGGTGTTTTTGTAATAAGGAGCCTCAAAGTAAGGATCGGTTGCAATGGTATCGGTTGAAAAATAAAAAAGTAGCCCAAGAACAAGTGCCAATGCGCCAAAAACCCGTAACAATCTCCGCTGCCATCTTTTAGTGCCCATCTATTCGATTTTCGAAGGATCTATGACTACGTATTTCACTGTTTTTCTGTTCCATGTATAGACCAGGTGTACTTTGCCGTCATCAGCTTGGATTATGGTGGGATATGAATATTCCTCGCCTTCTTTGTCAGTCGTTTCACGTAGCGGTTCCAATTCAATTGCGCGTTTCCAAGTTTTTCCATCCTTGGAAATCCCTAAGCTGAGAGGCACACGGTCGCCCCAATTTTTGTCCGTGGGATTATAGATCAAAATATGGCGACCATCTTTTAAGGTTACGCCGTCGATCCCCGAATTCGGATTGGGGAGTGATGTAGCCATCATTTCTCCCCAAGTCTTACCATTGTCCTCGGACCAGTTCTGTGAGACCGTACCGTTTTTTGTGCGACTCAGTAACTGTAGCCTTTCATTTCCATGGTTTAGAACCACGGGCTGGATGGCCCCGAATTCCTTGGGGTCGTTCAGAGGTTCTGTTTTGGTCCATGTTTTGGCACTATCACTACTTTGTTCTACATGGATGGTCCAATCTCCCGAGGTGCTCTCGTTGCTCGATGGCGAAACAATGGTACCATTCTCCAATTGGATAGGTTGATTTTTTATGGGCCCTAAAATTCCATCTGGAAGCGCTATGGGTTCCGACCAAGTTTTGCCATCATCTTCGGAGGTAATGTAAAGCCCCCACCATTCCTGGGGACTCGGCCCCACCTTATAGAAAAGGTATAGGGGCTGCCCCCTGGGCTTGAACAAAACCGGATTCCAACAGGGATGGCGTGTGCCATCTTCCTGTACCCCGTTTGCCACCTCTACCGGTGTGGACCAACGTCCATTCGCATTTAGAGATACCCAAATGCCCACGTCCTTATTTTTTTCCTCGGTGCCACCGAACCACGAGGCTATGACCGTCCCGTTGCTTATCTCAACGGTCGATGCATGGCATTCCGGTGTCAATGCATCTGCTATTTCATAGATGAATTCTTGCGTTGAAACGGCGGGGTGATCTGTTGATATGAGCGGTGGCAATTTGACGGGCCTGTCTTGGCAGGACAGAAAAAATACCGAAAATGCCACCCAATAAAATGCTTTCATCACGTTTGTGCTAAGGTTCAAAAAAAAATATTTAGTCGGGGCGAAGGCCCCCAGGATCAATTCAATCCTTTACGCCCAAGGACTTTCTTGTTAAAATAATCAGGGTTGCCGAAACATACATCAAAAGGCCATAGGTTGCGGGAACTATGGAAAATTCGACATTGTTCAAGGCAATGGTTGCCAGGGTAATGGCCAACGTTCCATTTTGTATCCCGGTTTCAATGGAAATACTTATCGCCTGTCGCCGATTTAATTTGAAGAGCACGGCCAATAAAAAACCAATGGACATCGTAAAAATGTTGAGCAATATGGCCGGAAGGCCCGCTTCCCTCAAATAGCTCATGAAAACATCCCGAATACTATATGTAATACCTATGACGACCAAAACGAATATAAGCGCCGAAGCCACTTTTATGGGTTTTTCCATTCGGGACGCAAATTCGCCGAACCTATGTTTTGTCCACATACCCAAGGCTACGGGAATCAAAACGATTATCGTCAATTGTTTGATCATGGTCAGCGCATCCACACGTATGGCCTGACTTTCGTTTGAAAACTCTTGTACCGCAAACTGAACGATCAGCGGTATCGTGAAAATCGTCAGGACGCTGGCGACCGCCGTTAAGGAAACCGATAGCGCCAAATCGCCCTTGGCCAAAAAAGTCAGCATATTTGATGTCGGGCCACCGGGGCAGGCCGCCAAAAGCATAAGGCCGATAGCCGTTGTTGGCGAAAGTTCCAATGCCGTGGCCAATGTATAGCCTATCAGGGGCAGAAATACAATCTGGCAACAAAGACCGATGATTATTGCCTTAGGAAAAACGAATACTCTTTTAAAATCACTTAAGGTCAGCGATAGCCCCATCCCGAACATTATAATGATCAGGGAAATGGCTAGTATGATTCCTGTGGTAGAATCCATAGGTTGGACTTTCTAGATAAGCGGGTTTGCCTACAAATAAACCCATTTTGGCAACATGGTGCCAATGTTATCTTATTTGTTATACATTAAATATTATCAATCAATACACAAAGTAGGTCCAAATATCGGTAAAACCAAAACGATGCATTTGGACCGGGATTTCTTTATTTTGAAGCATCGAAACGCTCCATAATTTCCTGCCAATTGGTAAAGATGATGCCTTCATCCTTAAAGAATTGGATCAGCTCCGGGTCAGAGAACATTTGTGCTTCCCATGATCGTTGCTGCCAAGAACCCGTAATACTTTTAAGGTTGTCGGTCAGCACCGAGGGATGAAAAATGATTTCGGTCAAGCCGGGATCCAAGCCTTGCACCAATTTTTTGAAATTGTCGATTTTCTCGGTATAGGAACTGGCTTTGGGAGCACTTGAAAAATAATCCAATTGGGGCAATTTATACCCCTTGATCAGTTCTACCACTTCGTCGTTCAAAGGGTAGCCTTGGCTTCTGAACTCGGCCAGTACCTTGGGTTTGGATAGGTCGATAATGTTCGCGGGAATGCCGTACTCCTGTGCGACCTTTATGTACGCCCTTACGTAGCTCGGATGCCCGAACAGGGTACCCATATGTGTATCGATGTGATCGGGCCGATGGCCCCAGGCTATGGATTGTTCGATCTGGGCCCTGATTTCCTTTTCGACCTCTTCCGCCGAGGCGTGTTGCACCACCTGCATGACCGAGTGCCACATTTTGTTGTCCCCATCCAATAGGCCCGGAACCTCTTCATCTGGGGTTATCGGCCCCCAACGGTACGTCTTCCATTCGCTGGTCAGGGTCAGGTGAAGGCCCACATCCATTTTTGGATTGTTTTTGGCCCAGGAGATAAATGCTTCGGCATTAGGGCAGGGAACCATTACCGCAGCGGACTGGATCACGCCATCGACCAACTGTTTTTCGGCCGCTTCATTGGCTTCGGGGCACATGCCAATGTCATCTGCATGAAGCATTATCACTTTTTTCCCAGCGGGCCAGCCCAATTTTTCGGCCCAGGTTTCGGGCGCTTCGGTCATCGTTTCCACATATTGCGAACCGTCGGCCAGCTCATTACCACTTTTTTTCTTTTCACCGCAGCTGGCAAGGAAAAGCGGGAAACAGAGCCCGATGGCCACTTTGCTTACATTTGATTTTTTCATTTTTGAAATTTTAAAGATGTTTCTTAAACCAGTTCAAGCCATCCCCATAGATAATATCAAGGGGTGCGTCCCTGTGCTTGGCGTCGTACCAAATAATCTCTTTGGGGTCCTTGGCGGCATAAAAAAGCAGCTTGCTCATCGCCGGTGGTACGATTTCGTCATTTTTCGCATTGAGCATCAAAAACGGTCGTGGAGAAATTTGCTCCACAAAATTAAGCGGCTCTATAATGCTCACAAAATCCTTCGCTTCGGAAGAAAGTGCATTTTCCCCGTACAACAGGTTCAACTGACCGCCGGCCAAGGCGATAACCGGAACCTTGATTCTGTTTTCGACACCGCAAAAGACCGTACCAATGATACCGCCGAGACTGATGCCGTAATACCCGATCCTGTTATGATCCAGTTCTTTTCGGGTTTCGATAAAATCGATCGCGCGACGTAGGTCAAAGACGGTCTGGGAGATAACATTGCGCGTCCAATATTTATAATCACCGGTCAAATCAAAATCATACACGTCGTTCTTTCGATCCCCATGGTCGCTAATATCGATTCGCAGTACCGCAAAGCCGTTTTTTAGAAAAAGATCATTTCCATATTCGACATAATCGACCGCTTTATGATCACCGAGGCCGTGCATCAAAATAACAAGGGGTACAGGGGTCGTTCCCTTTTTAGGAAGGCTCAAAAGTGCGGTCACCCTTTTGTCGTGAACGCTATTGTACCCCACCGAAAACAATTTAAACCCGGTGGTGTCGATAATCGTTCGCACGGAATCTTTTAAGGGAATGCGCTGATCATATTCATAATAGGAAGTTACTTTCAGGCCCTCGCTCGTATCGTTGGCAAGCTTAAAGGCGGTCAGGCCAACCAAGAGCAGGGCAACAATTGCCATACTCCAATTCCTAACTTTTTTAAAGGACTTCGTCATCATCGGCTAGATACATTCTGGTGCTCTTGGTATATGACCCACCATTTCCATCTGTATATTCCAAATCGATGTAAAAGGCCTTATATCCTTTCTTTGGAAAGGAAACCTTTTGTGCGGTTTCTTTTCCTTTGGGCGGTGTTATTTTGGTCGATTTCCATTCTTCATCCCTGAAATCGCGATCTTCGGAATCGGCCGACCAGAGGTAGGCATTTTTAAGATCTTCTGAATGGGACACTACGGAAAGAGTCGCTGAATTTTGATCCGTACTCAGCTTGTAATTCATATCTGCATAGGGTTTCTTGGCCAAGGTCTGTCCCCAAAACCCGCTCAATGCCTTTAATGCACTTTCCCCGCCATCGAGGTTATGGCCGGCATTGGGCGTATAGTGAATGTAGTTCTCCCCGGGTATGTCCTTGATATAGTTTTTTATGGCATCAACGGGCCAATACTCATCATTGGTGCCGATGAATATTAGTTTGGGCATGGTCAATTTTTCACGATACGAATAGGGATCGATCATTTGCGTAAGCGCATTGCCATCTTCGGTATTTACCGTCTGCGGAATTTCCAATTTGATGTAGTCGTTTATCTGCTCGCTGTATTCATTCCATGCCGTGAGATGGTAATCTAAGCTTACGGGCATGTTCAGAACGTCTATGACCATGGGTCCGATGGCCTCGACCCTTTCATCACTGGCACCTGTCAACCAGGTTGTCCATCCGCGCTTGGAAGCTCCGGCAACGGTAAACCTTGTAATGTCTTTCTTGAGGATTTGTTCTGAGAATTCCTGTATGGCATCCATTCCGCGAACGGCACTTTTTACCATTGGAAAAAGTAGGGGCCAAGTGAGGTCTTTATCTTGTTTATAATTGTGAAGTGTAAATGATATCAATTGGTCTTCCACCAAGTCTCCGTCATACAAGGGCTGCATAGGTACTTGTCGTATTATTGAAACGATGGCCTTATTCTTTTGTGCCATCAATGCCATAGGTGCGGTTTCGTCCCGATCCTCCGGTGGGGTCCATTTGGGCATGCCATCTTTTAGCCTTCCTCCCGTGATGAACAATAGCGATCCATCGTAATTTATTTCCTTGGGCACCAATACGGTCAGCTGATGTTTCCAGACATGGTCTCGCCAAGTTTGACTGGTCAATAAAAGGTTATAGGCTTTCACTTCGCCCAATTCAAAAGAATCTTTGACCTCCCACGCATATGAACTATCAACGGTTTTCAAATAACTTTCCAGAGCGGTCTTGGGGGTTACTTCAATTTCTTCGGCTACTGCGGTTTCCGCCTTTTTTTCGGGATTCTCCCGGCAAGAGGTCAAAAGTAAAATTGGAATCAGAAGTAAAACGGTAAACGATCTTTTCATGGTATGCATCAATTGATTTATTGTGGTTTAGGATTGTTTTTTATCATGTCCATCAGTTCCGATATCAGAATTTCTCCGGTCATTTCACCGAGACTGGTACGACTTACGTAATCATATCGTTCAAAGCTGTTGAAATCTTCCTTTGTCAGAATATACCCGAAGGCATCATTGGTAAGCCCGAAGAGAAAAGGATGCTCCGTGGGCATCTTTCTTTTTAAATAAAATCCGATGTTGGGCAATGCCTCTCCAGGAATGGTTAAAATCTGGGCCGAGCCTATGTTCAAAAGATTGAGGGTCGTACTAATGGAACTTTCGTCCGCTGAACCCATACTTAAAGGTGAATTCTTTAAAATGAAACGCAACATTTCCGAATCGACAGGAAAAACCACTTTCTTGTTTGCGGAAAAGATGGCCGGGTTTTCTTGGACCCTGGCCTTGGCAACTATGCGCAAAGCCTCATCGGCCAATAGGTTTCCTATTCTTTTGCATTCTTCCCAATCGCGCGTTTCTTTTCCATGCTCCAATCGGTTATCCGCAGTCACCATTCCACCTTGGGCGCCGTTCATAAAAATCGCCATACCGCCTGTTTTTTCCTCGATCCTATCATAAAGTGGCCCGACCATATCGGGGCTCAAGATCTCCCGGTCATTGCCGATCACCTCCGGGTGGATGGCATAGTTGACCAAAGTGACCAAGGGTCTGTCTTTGTTTTTTCCCGTTGTGCCAATGGCTTGAATCACTCCACAACGCGGGTCGTACAATTGGGGGGCATAGTAATTATAGGCAATTTTACCCTCTGCCCTGTCAACCGCGATTTTTAGGCTGGCCGGCTCCCTGTTCTTATACGCTTCGTTTACGGCATCAGCTATTTGCACGGTACACCAATCCAAATACTGAAGGTCCGCCCCATGATTCCCGTTTTCATCGGGAAAGGCGTAGGCATCGGGAGCACTATGGGTATGCGTTGCGCCAATGAGAATATTGTTAAAAGGGATATCCTTTATCAGTTTTCTGGACTTATTTCCCAGAGCGGCCGGCCAGCCCAAGTTATCTATGTTGACTATGGCAATTTTTTCACCACCACTTTCCAGGACCATAGCTCGCGCATATAGGTCCCCCTTTTTGGTAGTGACCGGTTTTGGGGTTCCCACACCGCCAGAGACCGCGATCAGTGGATCCGGGGTCAAAACCCGTTTTGCAGAGCCAACCAACAATTCCTGGGATTGGATGGAAAAGGAGAAAAGAAAGTAGAAGGAAATCAAGGGAAGAACCCTGTTGAACCTTCGGGTCTCGAACATACTAGTTTTCATGTTGACTTTTTGGAAAACAATGGAAGCTTGTCTTTTTGATAAAATTAGCTGTAAATAATTAAATGAGGGGTTAAGATTTAATGCATAATTAATAAAATATCTGAAATGTGTTGATGGATTTCCCTATAGTTTTGAGAGGAGCCAAATATGGGATTTAACATTTAGGTGGCCATATGTTAAATCTATGTCTGGAAACAACTTCAGTTTTACACAGCTTTTAAAATAGAACGTGTTATGAATAAAACAAACGTAAAGGTAATTTTGGGATCTTTGTTTTGCTTCTTGCTAATGCTGTCTTCCTGCAGTTCCGACGACAATGCGGTACCGGAAAACTTTCCTTTTGCCGCGGACATCTTCCATAGTGTAAAGGGAAGAAAAGTTGCTTTTCAGGGTTTGACCCATAGTGCTACGGCCTGGGCCTGGGATTTTGGCGATGGTACAACAAGTTCCGAAAAGAATCCCATACACATATATTCCCAGGGGGGGTATTACACTGCCGTTTTAACGGCCACGGATGCCAATGGGGCCACATTGGTAAAGCAAGTTGAATTGGCCATTGATATCACACCTTATGTATTGTTGACCGGAGGGGCTACCGCCACTGCGGGCAAAACATGGAAACTTTCAAGCGCTCATTCCGATAGTGATTATTTTGCCAATGCGGATGCCGACCTTTCAGCGTTCGCCGGCACACCTGTACCCTTGCCTGCAGGTATCTTCGGCGCAGGTTTGGGCATGGGTGAAGTATATGAAGATGAATTTACCTTTCATTTCGACGGTAGCTATTCAATCGATGTAAAGGCAGATGGGGCCGCTTTCAGTGGCTTGCTGTTTCAGTTTGTATCTACGGGCGGTGCTGGGATCGTAAACGACGGCGGGGCCGATTTTGGATTGTGCACCGGCCAGTACACCCCCGAGGCAAATGCCACATTCAGCTATACGGAAAAAGAAAATATGACCATCCCATCGGTACATGGGTCAGGGGGAATGTTGAGCTATAGTGGGGTAAGCACCCTTGACTTTTCAGGTACCGCTTATGTTGGCTTTAAAGACTTCGAGCAAAAAGTCATAGTACAGGATATTTCGGACAATTCCATGCGACTGGTCATGTTTCTAGCCGCATCGCAAGACTTTGTGGGTGTGAATACGAACGCACTTGTTTTGACCTTTGAGGCCGTGAAATAGCTTTGACAGTATAGAATCAATCAAAAAATGATAACAAATACACAATACTGATTATGGACACGCATACTTACATCCAAAATAATGTCGCGCGGGTATCGGCTTGTTTTTCTTTTGTACTCTTACTATTATTCAGTTCAAATGTAAGCGCCCAAACCGTTACGGGTGCCGTTACGGGTGCGGAAGACGGAATGCCCCTGCCAGGTGTCACTGTTGTGATAAAGGGCACCAATAATGGAGTGTCCGCAGACTTCGACGGTAGGTACAGTATCGAGGTGCCCGACGCCAATAGTATCTTGCTGTTTTCTTACCTAGGGTTTGAGACCCAAGAGATCGTCGTCGGGGGTCGATCGACCATAGATGTTTCATTGAATACAAGCGCTCAAGCCTTGGATGAGGTCGTTGTAACCGCACTGGGTATTAAAAGGGAACAAAAGTCGTTGGGGTACTCCGTCGAGAACGTGGCTTCGGAAGAATTGACAAGGGTGGCCCAAGAAAATGTTTTGAATTCATTGTCGGGTAAAGTGGCAGGGGTGACCTTGAACAATACCGGGGGAGCAGGTTCCTCCGTGAGCATGGTCATCAGGGGAGCCATTTCTTTGAGCTCGGACAACCAACCCTTGTTTGTTGTAGATGGGGTGCCCATAGCCAATACGTTGAACAACATCGGCGGTTTTGGCGATAGAAACCCGGTTGATTACGGTAATGCGATTTCCGATTTGGACCCTCAAAGTATTGAAAACGTCAGTATTTTAAAGGGCCCCAGTGCAGCGGCCCTTTATGGCTCAAGGGCGGGCAACGGGGTCGTTCTGATTACCACAAAAAAGGCCAATGATAAAGAGAAGATGAAGGTCAGTTTTTCCACCAATACCGTTTTCGATGTACCTGTTCGATTTTTGGAAATACAATCGCAATTTGCCAATGGCTACTTTTCATATTCACCGGAATCGCAAGGGGGTAGCAACATCCTTCCCGATGTGATTCCAGCAGGTGGTAACGGCGGGCCTGAACTTGACCGCGGATATTTTGCCGTGCAATGGAACTCTCCTAGAGATGCCAATGGCGTGCCCATTCCCACGGAATTGAAGTCCTACCCGGACAATGTTAAGAAATTTGTTCAGACCGGTATAACCACTACCAATAGTTTAACGATTACGAACAGTACCGAATCCATGAACTATAGGGTAGGGGTGACCGCTTTGGATAACTCGGGTATCATACCCAACTCCGATTTTAAAAGGAACAGTCTTTCGATTTCGGCTTCCTCAAAATTCAGCGATAAACTAACGGCAAGTACCAATGTCAATGTTGTCCATAGCTATGCCGATAATAGGCCGGCTTCGAATAGGGGAACCAACCCTTTGCAGGCAGCATATAGCGTACCTGCCAATATTAATATCCTGGACGTGAAGGATTATAAGCTGCCGGGCACCGATGTTTTTAATTTTTCAGATGATTATCCCAATCCCTACTTTATGGCCAATGAAATAAACAATAGCTTCTCCCGGTTCCGGGTCTACGGTAATTTTGCCTTGGATTGGCAGATTTCACCATCCTTCAACATTCGAAGTAGCTATAACCTAAATAGTTTTAACCAGACCCAGGAGACGAAAATGGCCCCTGGCTATAACCGAGAGCCGAACAACGGGACCTATGGGATAGCAAAAACCGATGGCCTGGAGACGAATATTGACCTTTTGGCGACCTTTACCAAGGATCTGGGCGATTTTGATATGACGATTTCCGCAGGTGGAAACCTAATGTACCAAAAGAATAGGGGACTCAGCAATTCGGCCGCAACAAGGGCCGGACTCATCGTACCGAATCTTTTCACGGTAGACAATATAGCCCCAACTTCTTTGAGATATTCCAGTTTTACCACTGAACGGGCCATAAACAGTGTTTTCGGCCTGGCGAATTTTGGGTTTATGGATATGTTGTATTTGGACGTTACCGCTAGAAACGATTGGTCCAGTACCTTACCGGTGGATAATCGTTCCTATTTCTACCCTTCGGCCTCCCTGAGTTTCTTGGTCAGTGAACTGGTTAAGATCCCTAAAGTCGACCTATTAAAGGTAAGGGCTGGTTGGGCCCGGGTAGGAAACGATACAAACCCTTATCAATTGGGAGCTTTTTTCAACAATCAGGGCCAATGGGACAATGCCGTTCTCTACAGTGCCCAAGGCGGGTTGAATACACCGAATCTTGAACCTGAGGAAGCGACTTCCCAGGAGTTGGGAATCGATTTGACCATGTTCTCCAACCGACTGCGGTTCGAGGGCACGTACTATATGGTGGAAAATAGAAATCAAATAGTTCCCAATATCCCCATCCCAGGTTCATCGGGGTATAATAGTGTCAGCATCAATGCAGGGGTTTTGGAGAGTACAGGTTTTGAGCTTTCACTTGGATTTACACCTGTTCGCACCGAGAACTGGAATTGGGATTTGAATCTAAACTATACGACCAACGAATCCAAGATTTTGGAATTGTCCGACGGAGTGGACTATATAGAGTTTTGGAGCGACAACAAAAGTGTTTCCAGAGGCTATGTCGCCAATGCGGCGACCGGGGAAGATGGATTGGTCGGAAATATTTATTCACCTAAAATCAGAAGGGTCACCGACGTGAATTCCCCCTATTACAACTACCCACTTCTGGGCCAGGGCGAAGATGCAGAGTGGTTGGCCGAAGAGGAGCGCGTAAAGGTGGGCAACTACAATCCTGATTTTGTAATGGGGCTGCAGACCAGTTTATCCTATAAGAACGTTTCATTGAACATGACCTTCGATTGGCGTTCGGGCGGGCAGTACATGTCACAGACTTCGAGATACCTTACCGAAGACGGCTATAGCCAACAGATTTTGGATAATCTTGTGAACCCGGGAATTGCCACCGCAGGACCAGAACTCAAACAGTGGGTCTTGGACAATGCCGACCAATTGATTTATGGCGAAAACTTCCTTTCCATTGGCGGCCCTCCGGGCAATGGTGGATTTCCTGAGGATTTAGGGGGCAGCGTCGTATACGACGGTATTTTCAATGCAGGTGTGGTCGGCACACATGATGAGAACGGTAATTTTATTTTGGATTATGAGAACCTGGGAGATGTTGGAACGGCCTTTATTCCTTTCTCGGTCGCCAATCCCTGGGATTTTGGAACCCCCCATATGTTCGATGCGGACTTTATCAAACTTCGGGAGATCTCCCTTACCTATGATTTTCCCAAAAAGTTTCTTGAAAAATCGGGGATAGACAATCTGAGCTTTTCCCTTTACAGCAGGAACATCATGCTGTGGACCAAAGATTCGGCTTTCGGGGTGGATCCTGAGAGGGCCTTTCAGGCCGAAACAAGCTCGGGCAATAGAGGCACACAATTCAAACAAGGCATAGAACGCTATAACATTGAACCGTGGTTGGTTCCGATTGGATTAAAAGTTGGGATAACGTTTTAACAAAATTTAAACTGAAATCGCTATGAAGAAAGCTTATAACAATAAAATAGCCCCATTGGTTTTAGGACTCATCCTTTTGGCTTCCTGTCATGGGTTGGAAGAATTGAACGAAAACCCGGATCAGATAGGTTCGGAAAATGTCGATCCGAACCTTTTGATGCCCACCGTGATCAACGGGGCGGGTAAGGCCGTTGTCGGTTTGGGCTTTGGTGACCTCGCCGGCGTAATGCAGCATACCCAAAAAGATGGATGGTCCAGCGGCCACAATGCCTATGATTGGAGCAACGACTCGCATAGTTGGAACGGATATTACTCGCTCTTGACCAACAACAAAACCATGATAGAGAAGGCGGAAGAGAGCAATCTCGATTTTCACCGTGGCGTAGGGCTTGTAATGAAATCGTATTTGTTCGGGTTGATTACGGACTTATGGGGAGATGCACCGTATACCAATGCCTTGCGCGGGGATGAAGGATTTGAATTCTTCGATGCGCCATTCGATGACCAAAAAGCAATCTACGAAGGGATTTTGGCAGACCTGAACACGGCCAATTCACTTTTGTCCAAAGACCAGGATTCTTACTTTAGTATTCAGGGAGACCAGGATATTTTGTTTGGTGGCGAAGTGGCCAAATGGCGAAAGTTCGCCAATTCACTGGCGTTGAGGTATTATATGCGCCTGTCGGCCAAAGAGTCCGCGTGGGCAGAGCAGGGAATTAGGAATTTGCTGTCCAACCCTCAATTATTTCCAATGATTTTGGATGCCTCGGATGATGCGAACATGTCTTATGTCGGAAATACAAGGGATGATTCCTGGCCAACAAATACCAAGTTCGATGCCGATCCGCAGGGTGCCTATTTTAGGATAAAAATGGCCAAGACCCTGGTCGATGCCCTTAAGGCGCTCGATGATCCGCGATTAGGGATCTGGGCAAATGAAATAGACGTGCCTTTGGTCCTGGAGGTGGGTGCCCCCGATGGTACCGATTTTGTTGAAAATGGAGAGCGGCACGTTGCCGAGGATATTGTCGATGCCTACGAGGCTATTTTGGGCTTTCCGGTGGATTATGACAAGGAATACGTAGGGCTTCCGACGGCGATAGCTTTTGGCGCGGCCTACAATTTAAGCGAAAACGTCAATCAGGGTACGCTTAACCTGCACGTTTCACAACTGAACGATATCTACAAAGAGGCCAGCGGCGATCTGCTGCAGGCCAGGTTGATGTCCGCTGCGGAGGTCAACTTTATACTCGCAGAGGCGGCAACAAAGGGTTGGGCCCCGGGCGCTCCCGAAGCGTATTACAACGAGGCGATACAACAGTCTTTTAATGCCTGGGGAATCGGCGATGCCTTTAGCACGTACATTGCTGGACCTGCGGCTTACGGTGGCCTGGAAGACATTCTCGAGCAAAAATGGATAGCTAGTTGGTCCGCCGCCGCTGAATCCTGGTTCGACTATAGAAGAACGGGGATTCCTAACTTACAGGCGGGAGAGGCATCCAAAAGGTCCGCACTCCCCTTGCGGTTCTACTATCATATTGATGAGATAGACAACAACTCGGTCAATGCCGAAGAGGCAATAAACAAGCTAGAGACCACAGAGTTTAAAGGAGATGACGCAAGTAACAACAGCGCGTGGTCAAAGATGTGGTTGCTGCAGGGCACGAACAAGCCCTATTAAGATTTTTTATCAGTGTTTGGTAGGGAGGTTTTTCGTTTGAAGGGCCTCCTTTTCTTAAATAGTGCATTCATACCTTTCCTGACCGGCCCGAAGATAGGGTATGCCGCTAAACCGTTGGGTTCCACGGCCCAAAAATTTTGACAATATCGGTTTTTTGGCTTTGTGAATTGGTATTCCCTATGGGCCAAATAGTAGTAATGCACGGACAGTGCGAGAGGTTAAAATATAATATGTTTCGTACAACATTGTTGTTGTGCAGGTTTTGATTAAACCCTTTATTTGTTAATACACAAACAGTTTTCATATGAAATTCCCCTTAAAAGGTATTATTCCGCCTTTGGTCACCCCTTTACTGGAAAATAAAGCCCTAGATAGTATGGGCCTGAACAATCTCATCGAGTATCTTTTAGAGGGCGGGGTTCACGGGATTTTTCTATTGGGAACTAATGGGGAAGGACCAAGTTTGGGTTATGGCCTAAGGAAGCAATTGATAAGCGAGGCTTGCGAAATTGTTCAGGGCAGGGTCCCTGTATTGGTCGGTATTACCGATACTTCTTTCGAAGCAGCTTTGGAGATTGCCCATCATTCAAAAGAAGCGGGTGCGGATGCTCTTGTTGTGGCACCACCTTTCTATTTTCCAATTTCCGAACAGGAAATGATCGAATACCTGGGGGAATTGGCACCTTTGTTGCCCCTACCTTTCCTTTTGTACAACATCCCCAGTTGTACCAAATTGCATTTGGGGGTCGATGCGGTCAGAAAAGCCAAGAATCTTGGGGCCATCGGTGTAAAGGACAGCTCGGGCGATATTGCATCTTTGCACGAGATTATAGAAGAGTTTAAAAATGAGCCTGATTTTTCGGTGATAGTCGGCAACGAGCTTTTTTTGTCCGATACCATTGTCAGGGGCGCACATGGTGCGGTTGCCGGTGGAGCGAACTTTTTCCCCAGGTTGTTTGTGGAACTGTACGATGCATGTCTAAAGAAAGATGCCAATGGCATTGATGAACTCAGCAACCAAGTCCTGAAAATAGATGAGACCATCTACAATGTTGAGAATTCCCCGACCCGTAGCATGAAAGCGATAAAATGTGCGCTATCGATCATGGGCATTTGTGGCGATCATATGGCACCACCGCTGGGTCAACTCGATACGGCTCAGCGGACCAAGGTCAAGAACCATTTGCAGGCCTTCGATTATGGCAAACATTCCAACTCCACCATATAGCATAAAAAACGGATAGCATTGTTGAAATGGAAAGAGCGGGAATACAAAAGTTAATTGTTGTAATACTGATTCTCCTTATTTTTTTGTTGGCCAACGTCTTCCATTTTCAAGTGCATTTTGAAAACGCCCTGACCCTTCAGCAAGAGATGGCGTTTGACGTAAAAATATCCATCTGGCGCATTCTTTTTGAACCCATCATTGGCCCCCTCTTATATGCGAACCGATCGCTATACGCTCTGGAGGAACTGCCTTTGGCATTGTTGTGGCTTGTGGTTTTTTACATGGTCCATGGTTTGGTCGGGATTTTTAAATTACGACAGGGCAGAAAAAAAAGCAGTGTTGAAATGCTGTTGGACCTACCCCTCTTTTTGGGCATTTGCTTTACCATTTTTGTTTTGGTACTGTTCATTCCAATGCCCAACAATACCATAGTGAACCATTCAAAAGATACCATTTTGGTAACTACGCACGCGCATACCGAATTCAGTCATGACGGATTGATCTCTCAAAGGAAAATGTGGGAATGGCATAAAAAAAATGGGTTCGACGCTTTCTTCATTACGGATCATGCGAATCATAAAAAGAGCTTGCAATTCGCCCAAGATCAAAAAAATGGAAAGTTTGCACCGAATCCCTTGGTCATGGTGGGACAAGAGCATTCGGGTACCAACCATATGAGCCTATTGGGGCTCAACGGTAAATTTGAAACGAAGGGAATGACTGATAAGGCCGTTATCGACTCGGTGCATCGATATGGTGGAGCGGTAATAATAAATCATTGGTTTGATGGAAAGGGTAAGGGGAAGGAATTGTACAAAGAACTTGGGGCAGATGGTTTTGAGATCGAAAACTCTGGGAAGGATCTCTATTATGACAGAAACATCTTTGAAAAACTCAGGAAGTTTTGTGAAAAAAACGAACTGACAATGATAGGGGGGCTGGATTTTCACGGTTATGGAAGGGTGTGCTCGTTGTACAACGCCCTTAAAATACCGAATTGGGAGAGTTTGAACGATGGCGCAAAACAGCAAGCGATCTTGGATATTTTGAAAAGCGGTACGCAGGAAAAGATCAAGGTTTTGCTCTATAAGGACAGACCTTTTTATCAAAAAAAGTATGTATGGTTCCGACCCTTTATTACGGTCATCAATTATTTTAGGACATTAAACATATGGCAGGTACTTTCTTGGGTCTTTTGGTTGTTGCTTTTTCAGTTTATCGGGAAGCGTATTAAAAGGGTTTTTTTCCCACCCAGGACCAGGCTTATAGGGTTGGCGCTGGCCAGTGCCATATTTATTGTCGTGCTGGCCATCATGTATTATTTTAGGGGCGTGGCGGTCAAGGGCTATAGTGAGATATATACGGAATATAGCTTTCTTCTTGGGCCAATAGGTTTGGCACTTCTGCTATATGCTTTGGCACTTGCATATTTTCGGTTCTTTAAGCCGAAAAGGACAACCGCTCTGTAAAAAGAGGGGTCAAATCGGACCCCAATTGCAAAAGGCACGGTTCGCGAAGGAATTTTAAAACATATTGAATTGGATATAAAAAAACAGGGTATCGGAGTATTGATAGTGGCCATGTCCCTTGCAACGGCATGGGCGATCAGAGGTCAATTTGGTCACGAACAGGGAGCCGCTTGGGCGGGCGCTATTGGCGCCTTGGCGTTGATCTTGGTTTCCAATAGGAAAGATTGGTATTCAAAAATGCCCATTATAGCGTTGGCATCAGCTATTGGTTGGGGGGCTGGCGGTATGATCAGTTACGGTATGGTGGTCGGTTATGGCAGGGCCGATAATTTTATCAATGCTTTTTATGGCCTAAGTATGCTCTTCGTCATCGGCGCATTATTTGGGTTGTTGGGTGGTGGCCTAGTGGGCCTTGCTCTCGATTCAACAAAAAAAAACAGGGTCAATTGGGGGGCTTTGGTATCAGAAATGGTGGCAGGCGGCTTGCTGACCTATTTTTTTCTGATCGAACAAATTGGGTTCAGGATGACTCCACCTAGATCGGAAGCCTGGGCCCTTATTTTGGGAGCTGGCCTGGCCATGCTGTTGCATATGGCCCGAACAAAGAGGAATTCCGCGATACGGGTCGCTATTTTTTCCGCTCTTGGGGGTGGTTTTGGTTTTGGCTTCGGAAACTTTTTGCAAGTTGCGGGCAACGTAGCGGAAATTCCGTTTAACATGTGGAATGTTATGGAATACAGTATAGGTTTTTTTGGAGGCCTAGGTATGGCCTATGGAGTATTCTCCTCTTCTTGGCCGATCGATGAAGCGATAAAGCCCAAAACCTGGGCCACCCGATCCGCTTTGTTCGCTCTTCTGGTTTTTATCCCATTGATCGTTTATCGCGAGTCTTTGACATACGGTTCTTTTTTGGAACGCTTGGGAGAAGTTCCAAATCTCGAACCAATAGCTTTGGCCAGTACAACTTTCATCGCAATCGTTTTATTTTTGGTGGCAGTGCTGCTATTTTACAAGTTGTGGGACAATATATATACGAAGAAGGATGTTGCACTATTTTTGTTCGTTTACCTGGGCCTGTATACTTTGTCAAGCTATGTGGTTATCGGGCTTTTTGCAGGCAAAACAGCCCTGAATCACCAGCTGTACGTCTTGAACATTGTTCTGCTTTTTATACTATCCCGCCGTACCAAGGTGGATTGGCCCGAAGAGGTGACCGACCAAATAACTGCCAGGAAATGGTTGGTTTATGTATTGGTGATACTGGCATTTATGGCCTTTCTTTCGCTGATAGCTATCGGTATCCATGATGAATTGCCCGGAAGCCACGATCGGTTTGGGATAGGGTGGAAAGAATAACGGACAAGTATCGGAGCTCCAATTTGGACACGGGCTACCTAAAGTTTTTACGGTAGTCGGAAGGGGTTTTGCCCATGTTCGCTTTGAAGTAGTGATTGAAGTTTGCCAGATTGTTATATCCGCTTTCAAAACAGATCTGGGTAATTTGTTTGTCGGTCTCTGCCAAAAGTTTCGCAGCTATTCCCACCCGAACGTTCTTTACGTATTCCATGAAGGTATGTCCCGTTTTCTTTTTGAAGAATCGGCAAAATGAACTGGGGGCCATGTTCAACACGGCGGATGCTTCTTCCAACTTAATGCCCTCTTGAATATTTTGGAAAACATATTCATAAACCTTATTTACCTTCTCAATATTTTTGGAAAAGACGGAGGAACCGTTCATGGGATTGGATAACCTGTCCCTATCCTCTATTTTTATTAGATGGTTGAATATCTTGAGTAAACCGATATAATATTCAAGGCCTTCGCTTTGGGACATATCGACCAAAATTTTTCTTATTTCAGTGTCATCTTCAATTTTGAAACGTATACCGCGATTGGACAGTTTTAGCAAAGCGACCACTTTTTCAAGTTCGGGCATTTTAAAAAAATCGGAATCAACGATATTCTCTGAAAAATGGGTGACGATACAAGTGGGCTCCTCATTGTTTTCCGTGTCCAAAACCTCCCAGCAATGTGGAAGGTTAGGGCCCATTAGGACCAGGTCCCCTTTCTCAAATCCGGAAATATTGTCGCCGACGATTCTTCTGCCAACTCCCGAGGTTATATAATTCAGTTCAAAGTTCTTATGGGAATGTATTCTTGCATTGGACGAAAGCGGTAATTTGCGCGATATAAAAGAGTGGTTGTTGGGCACGAAAATTTTTTCACAAACAAACTCCATGTCTAAGTATATTAACTCTTCTTACTAAAATTAGGGATTTTTTTTTAATAAAAGGGTTAAGATAACATAAGATTTATGTAAAATATTGGTGGCATGAGGTCGTTATTTAAAGTTACTTTGTTCTAACAAAGTAAACTGTATGGGTTTGGACTTGAGGGGTATAATCCCTCCCATGGTCACACCGCTGACCGAAGACAACAATTTGGATGATAAAAGTTTGAAAGGACTCATAGAGCACTTAATTTCTGGAGGCGTGCACGGTATTTTTCTGCTGGGATCGAATGGTGAGGCCCCAAGCTTGACATATGCCTTGCGGCAAGAGCTGGTAACAAAAGCGTGCCAATATATAGATGGGCGGGTTCCTGTTCTTGTGGGTATTACGGATGCCTGGTTCGAAGGTTCAATTGCCATGGCAGCGCATTCGAAAGCTTCAGGGGCGGATGCCGTCGTTATCGCCCCACCTTACTACTATCCGATTACCAATATTGAAATGAACGGGTATTTGAACAGTTTGATACCTGAATTGCCTTTGCCTTTCTTGCTTTATAACATGCCAAGTTGCACCAAAATGAACCTTTCAATTGAAACCATTGACATTGCGAGGGAGTTGGGCGCTTTGGGCATTAAGGACAGTTCTGGGGACCTCGACTATTTGTACGGCCTTATCGAGGCGTTTCGTGATTCACCGGAATTTGCCATAATTGTGGGGACAGAAGGGTTTTTGCCCGAGACCATTGAACATGGAGGTCATGGCGCCGTTGCTGGCGGTGCGAATTTTTTTCCAAGAATGTTCGTCGATCTGTACAATGCGTCATTGGCGAAGGATGAAAACAGAATTGTTGAAATTCGAAGAAATGTTTCCCATCTTTACAACACGATCTACAGTGTGGGGAAAGATGCTTCCAGAATAACAAAGGGCATCAAATGTGCTCTTTCGGTTATGGGGATTTGCGAAGACCATATGGCACTTCCCTTGCGCAGGTTCGATGCCGGGGATAGGGAGACCATAAAATACCATATTGAGAATTTTGAAAATAACCTGGTGGGATAATATGAAAATCAAATGAACTACCAACTTGAAATGGTCGATACGGCCATCCTGGTCATTTACGGATTGGTAATGATCGGAATGGGCGCTTATTTTTTGCGAAAAACCAAAACTTCCGATGAGTTCATGGTTGCCGGAAGGGGCATTCCGGCTTGGGCCGCGGGTATCGCGGTAATGAGTGCCTACACTAGCAGTATATCCTACATTGCGGTGCCGGGAAAGGCATTCGATGAAAATTGGCATCCGTTGATCTTTGCCCTGACCGCATTGCCGGTGGCCTGGTTTGTGACCAAATATGTCATTCCGCATTATAGAAAGCATAAAATAATCTCGGTCTATAAATATCTTGAAGATAAAATCGGAGACTGGGGCCGGGTGTATGCCTCCTTGTCTTTCGTATTGTTCATGATAGGGAGGACCGCGGTGATACTGTACCTTTCCTCACTTTTGTTGACCTCGTTTGTCGATGTGGATATTGCAACATTGATATTGGCCATTGGCGTTATGACCATCGCCTATACTTTAATGGGAGGCATGGAAGCTGTTATATGGACGGATGTCATGCAATCGATCATTATGGTCGGCGGACTTTTGTTCAGTGCCTATATTTTGACCACAGAGGTTTTTGCCGAACCCGATTTCCTGATTCAAAGGGTGTTCGATGAAAACAAATTCAGTTTGGGCGATACATCACTTTCATTGAGTAGTAGGACCGTTTGGGTCATGATCATTTACGGGCTGACCGAGAATATCAGAAACTTGATGGCCGATCAGAACTATACGCAGAAATATAGTTCCGTCGCTACCGAAAAAAAAGCCAAAAAATCGGTTTGGATCGCGATGCTCATTTATCTGCCCTTGACCGCTATTTTTCTGTACATCGGTACCGCAATGTTCGCTTTTTACTCGGGCTCGGGACATATTCTCGATCCCTCGATACTAAAGGGCGATGAGGTTTTTCCATTCTTTATTGCCACGGAATTACCGGCCGGACTCAAAGGTCTAATAATCGCCGCCATACTTGCAGCATCGATGAGTACGGTGGATTCTGCACTGAATTCTTCGGCCACGGTGCTCTATTTGGACTATTACAAAAAATACTTTAGGCCAAATGCTTCCGAAAGGAGCAGCATTGGTTTTCTTCGTTCCATAACGATTGTCTGGGGTTTTCTCGGTATCGCTTTCGCCCTTTTGTTAATTGATGCCAAAAGCGCCCTGGATATTTGGTGGCAGATTTCGGGCATATTCGGCGGCGGTATTTTAGGGTTGTTCCTATTGGCGCTTTTCAACGCAAGGATTACACCTGCGCAGGGAATCATTTCTGTCGTTTTTAGCATATTGATTATTATCTGGGGCACTTTTTTAAGGGAATTGCCGCCGGGTTACACCTGGCTGGAGTGCACACTCGACCCTATCATTGTCGGAGCGGTCTCAACTGTTGGTCTGTTATTTCTAGCACTTGGTTTTGTCGTGTTGAACAAACGGGGGAAATAGTTTCATGTTACGGTAATTTTGTGTTTTGCTGCTATGGGTAAAAAAGTACAATGGGGAATTTTGGGCGCTGCGACCATTGCAAGGGAGCAAGTGATCCCCGCAATGTTGAAAAGTAAACATTGTCGCGTTATGGCCATTGCCTCAAGGGATGGGAAGAAGGCGGAAAAAATTGCGAAGGAATTCCGTATACCAAAACATTATGAAGGCTATCAGGAGCTTTTGAACGATCCGGAAATTGAGTCGGTCTATATTCCGTTACCGAACCATCTGCATGTGGAATGGGCAAAAAAAGCGTTGATAGCGGGCAAACACGTACTTGTTGAAAAGCCAATTGCCCTGAGTAGCGAAGCGGCAAGGGAATTGTTGGAAACGGCAAGGGAACATCCCGAACTTAAGATTACGGAGGCATTTATGTACAAGTACCATCCGCAGTGGGTCGAGGTAAGACAAATGGTCGATGACGGTAAAATCGGCAAGCTGAAGACCATTCAATCTTCTTTTTCCTTTTTTGAGGATGATGCCGATCATATTGTGAACAACAGGAAATTCGGAGGGGGAAGTTTGATGGATATAGGATGTTATTCCATTTCTATTTCACGATTGCTTCACGGAAGTGAACCAAAAAGCGTTATGGCCAATATCGAATATCATCCTGAATTTGACGTCGATATATTGGCAAATGGAATTCTTGAATTTGAGGAGGGGAGTTCTTCCTTTTTTTGTGCAACACAGTTGGTGGAGAATCAACAGCTTGAAATTTTTGGTACTGGGGGCAGCATCAGATTTGAGCTGCCGTTTAATCCCCCGAACGATAGGCCTTCCAAAATTTGGTTGACCGAACAAGATGTGACGACCGAAGTGGAATTTGAAATATGTGATCAATATACACTTCAGGCCGATGTTTTTTCTTTGGCAATTTTGGAAGATACCGAAACACCCGTGCATTTGGAAGACGCCATCTCCAATATGCTTGTTATTGAAAAAATGCACGAAAGCAATACATCGGGTCGGCGCGTGAATTTATAATGGTTTGGCTTTGACCAGTAACCCAATATGATATGGTGGTGCTGGTCCCATGCCGGACATAAAACAGTTTTGAAACAAAAAAATCAAATAATGAAAACCAAAAAAAACCTGGGAATCTGGGCCATGGCTCTGATGTTGAATTTTATCCTGAACGCCCAAGAGGGCAAACACCATGGTCATAGCCATTACGCTGAACACGATTCGGTGTCCGCACATAAACTGATTTTTCCTTCGCGCACACCAGACAGGGTGATAGCGAACCTTACGGTTGACCCTGCGCATAGTTTTGCCGTCAACTGGAGAACCGACCAACAGGTAGATATCGGTATTGTGGAAGTTTCCTTGGCCACTGACGGTCCGGAATTTTTGCTGCGCGAAGTACGTAAGATCAATGCAGTTTCCCAAAAGTTCGAAAATCAAAACAGAAATGAACCTTTGGTCAAGGCCACTTACCACTCGGCCGTGATCCGAAACCTTCAACCGGGTACCACCTATGTATATCGTGTTGGGAACGGACGTGAAGACAATGGGTATTGGAGCGAATGGTTTCAGTTTACTACCGCCCGGACCGATATGGAGGAGCCCTTTAGTTTTATCTATTTCGGCGATGCCCAAAACAATGTGAAATCATTATGGTCGCGCGTCATTCGAAATTCCTATAGACAATTCCCGGAGGTGGACTTTATGTTGCATGCCGGCGATTTGATCAACGATAGGGATGCAAACCTGGAATGGGGAGAATGGTTTCATGCCGGTAGTTTTATCCACGCGACGGTACCGAGCATAATGACACCGGGGAACCACGAATATAGGGATGGAGTGCTGTCCGCTCTGTGGAGGCCACAATTTACATTGCCCATGAACGGCCCTATCGACGAATTGAAGGAAACGTGCTATGCCATAGATTATCAAGACATGAAACTGATCTCGATAGATGCCGAGGGCTTCGATGAAAGTTTGGAGGCACGTACGGCCCAAGTAAAATGGTTGGATTCTGTTTTGCGGTCGAACACGAAAAAATGGACGACCATTACCATGCACTATCCGATTTATTCAACGGCCAAGGGAAGAGACAACAAAGAGCTCAGGGAGGCCCTGAAACCCTTGATGGACAAGTACGGTGTCGATTTGGTCCTTCAAGGCCATGACCATACCTATGCAAGGGGGTATGTGGAGAACGAGGGCAAGGGTCTCACCGTTGTAAAAGATGCCGGTACCATCTATGCGGTTTCGGTCAGCGGACCAAAAATGTACGAATCCCAAGACCGGGAATGGATGGTTAGGAGAGGGGAATATACCCAGTTGTTCCAGATAATAACGGTCTCGGAAAATTCTATAAAATATGGCGCATACACCCCTGTGGGAACACTTTATGATGCGTTTGAACTTGTCAAGAAAAGAGGGAGGAAGAAACTCATAAACAAAGTGCCCAAAAGCGCGATCAGATTGAAAAAAACCTTTGTCAAGCCCGAGTAGGTTTGGGTTAAGCCGGTTTTCCGATAATCGAAGTAACGTCCTGCGGCGCCTAAAACAGGTCTGGTTTTCCAAGAGGCCAAAATGCTAAACCTCCGTCTCCGTAATGATCGATGGGAAGCGATGTTGCCCGAAGGCCGACCCCAAGATCAAGATTTACGATCAGGCCCACATTGCGGTAGGTGAAGCTTTCGAATTAGGGCAAAATATGTTCTTTTATTGGTACGTCCCATTACCCGCTTCATAGGTGGAATGGGGAATATGACCAATGGAGGTAAGGGTTTTGTCCAATTCATATGGAAAATTAACCATATGGGATACATCTTTGATCATTACTGAAAAGCTGCAACAACGGTAACATGGTGCATTTTTATTGTTCCTTGGATCATAAAGTGGGCTTTGGGACAAAAATCCAAAAAAAAATCTTTTGCTTGGCGAAGGGGTGGAAATCCATGGGAGGGTTAATATATGATGTATTTTAACCAATAATAATGAAACAACAAGTTGAGTAGATCTGTAATTTTAGCTGCTGATCAAATAAGGAAAGCATGAGAAAATTGGTACTGATTTTGAGCCTGGTCTGGGCTGTTGCTTCAAACGCGCAACAATATGTCGACGAACCCTATATGCAAGACTTTGCTGAAAAATATGAATTGCGCGATGGAATACGGGGTACATCCCTTCTCCAAGTACGAAGTGATAGAAATGGGGCAATAAAGGTTCTTTCTTCGAACGGACTTTTAAATGCTTACGACAATGAATTGGCATCCGATCTACAGTACAGACCATTGTCCGATATGGAAATTGTTGCATTGGAGGCCTATAAAGAGCAGTTCGTTTACTTGACCGACAAATCCGTGTTGAGCAATGCATGGGGCGGAAAGTTCGAAGTGGAGCACGGTCTAAATTCACCTGGACTTTTTACCATTGCCTCGGATTTTACGGTTCTGGTGGCCTCGTCGGATGAGTTGAGGCTATTGAAGGATGGAAAAAGTATTTGGAGCGAACAACGGGCAGGATTAAACCCTAAAGCACTTCTTTTTGACGAAGAAAACCAAAAACTGTTGGTACTCACCTCAGACGCCATTTATGGAATAGCCCTGGCAAACCCTAAACTTCAAAAGATATACGAAGGTTCTGACCTGACCGCTATGGCGGTTTACCAAAATGGGATAATTGTGGGCTCAGGCAAGGGCTTGGTCACCTTGTCGGGAGAAGCGTACCGGAGAAGCGAAATCGACCGGAAATTACCCTGGACGGAAATTACAGTGGTCAAAACTATCAAAGGTGAGCTATGGTTTGGATCGACCCGGGGGGCGTTTAAACTTCGCGCCGATGGGAAGTATGATTATTACGCTTCCAAGAGATGGTTGGTCGATGATCATGTTGTCGATATAGCCTCGGGCCCTGACAACAGTGTGCTGATAGTTACAAAGGAAGGTTTGTCCCAAATCAATTTTAGAACGATGACCCTGTTTGAAAAGGCGGCTTATTTTCAAAAAATTCAACGCTTGCGGCATATTCGATATGGTTTGACCGCCAATCTCTCCTTGAAGACCCCTGGTGACCTGGCGACAGGGTATTATCGCGATACCGACAATGATGGACTATGGACCTCGATGTATTTGGCCGGGGAACTTTTTCGCTATGCCGTTACAAAAGATGACGATGCCAAACAGAATGCCTATGAGGCCTTTGAGGCAATGGAACGCCTTACGGACATCACTCCCATGCACGGTTTCCCGGCAAGATCGTACGAACGCGATGGTTATGAGGTAGGGCTTCATGCCAATGGATTCTCAGAGGAATGGTATAAAAAGCATGTTGCCGAAAACGGAAGGATCTGGCGCCTGACGGAGGACAAAAAGTGGCGATGGAAATCAACTACCAGTAGCGATGAGACCTGCGGCCATTTCTTTGTGTATGCCCTCTTTGCCGAACTTGTTCCGGATCTGGAATGGAAAAACCGGGCAATACACCAGATTAAGATCCAAATGGACCATATCATGGATAATAATTGGTATTTGGTGGATTGGAACGGCAAACCAACGGCATGGGGCAGATGGAATCCGAAATACGTCAATGGTTTCCCCATAAGTGTGGGTGACAGACGGTTGAATTCCACCCTCCTGCTATCATTTCTGCAAACGGCATATCGTTTTACCAGGGATGAAAAATACGAGAAGGCCGCACGCAAATTGATAAAAAGGCACGGCTATGATGAGAACGCCAATCGGCCGGCCACGGTGATCGGGTACGTTGAAGGAGAGTATTTAAGTGATAAGTGGAACCATTCAGATGATGAGATGTACTTTTTGACCGTTCCCGGGTTTGTAAATTACTCTTTTTCCGAGGAACAGAGAAAGAATCATTTTGAATCGGTTAAGAGCCATTGGGAAGTAGAACGGTCGGAGAAAAACCCTTTGTGGAATTATCTTTTTGCCCTAGCGGGAGGTGAAAAAATCGATAGTGAGGCGTCGGCGTGGTGGTTACGTGAATTTCCCATGGATTTGGTCGATTGGAAGGTTGATAACGGTCACCGAAAAGATCTGACCCTGATAGAGCCGAATTTTAGGAGTCAAACCTATGCCGAGGTATTGCCCGGAGATGAGCGGGTGCTGCACAAGCACAATGGAGCCTATAGAAATAATGGCGGCAGCGACGGGAACCAAGAGTATGCCCCTTACATTTATCTGTTGCCCTATTGGGCGGGCCGATATGTCGGAGCCATAAGTCCCCCGCATTGATGCAAGCGAATGGAATAGGCTGTTGGGTAATGGAAAAGTATTTTCATAAAAAGATGGGGCCGGCCTCCCGTTCAATGGTCAGGAGTGTCCTTTAACTCCATTAGGGTGGACTGGGAGGAGGCGCAAAGCTTCCTTTTTCCCCGCGCAACGATAAACACATCCGATCGGCATACGGTGAGGGTCTTCCCGTACTTCAATACCCTGGAGGTTCCGATCAGGAGTTCGCCCTGGCCCGGTGCAAGCAGATTCAGTTTAAATTCCACCGTCAGTATGGAAGAGAACTCCCCCATTAACGAAAAACATGCGTATCCTGCGGTGTTGTCCGCGATCGTGGCGATGATTCCGGCATGAAAGAAGCCGTGCTGTTGGGTCAAGCTAGGCTGAAACGGGAGTTGTATTTCACAGTAGCCGGGTTGCACCTCGATCAATTTGGCCCCGATAAGCTCCATAAACCGTTGATTTCCAAAGCTGTCACGCACCCTGTCCTTGTATCCGCTGTATTTGGGTGCAAAAACATCCTCACCGTACCCGTTGTTTGTTGTTGCCATATTTTAAGATAACGCTTTTGTTTTCTCCCTATCCTGGCAATAGGGTGGTCTGTTTGAGGTGAAAATTAGCAAAAATTCGCTGCTGGTATGTTAACAATGCGGTTCATTCCCGGTTCAAAGCCGTTCACGTATCCCAACCGGATCGTTCAGGGCTGCCGCCCAAGTCCTGGCAATGATGGAAATTCTCTTGGGCTACCTGTTGCTGAAGGAGTAGACCATTTCCGTATTGTTGTGATTTACAAGCTGTAGGGCGGTTACCATACCTAGTGGATCTCCCTCAAATCCGAACCGTATCCCCATGATCTGGCCCAGGTCGTTGGTGTAGGGTATTGATACGGTTTTGTTGCCATCTACTTCCAGGGTCAGGGTTCGGTCTGAAATCTTAAGGTTGAGGTCATGTTCCTTGTTGAAATCGAACCGCAAAAGGGCGAGGTCGTATTTCTCGCTGGTGAAGGCCTCGTTATCTCCAAATTTAATTTCGAACGGTTTGGAACAATGGTTGCCCATAAAAGGAACGATAAGCTTGTTCTTGTTCCCCAAAAGTACGATCCTGCCCCGTTTGCAAAGCGTTGCGGTCTCCTGTCTGTCTTCGAACCCTACGGTAGTTGCCAGGCTAAAGTTGTCGCCCTTGAAATTGACAAAGGGCGGGGTCAAATGATAGATCAGTTCCTTGTCATTGATATTTCCCCCCAGGGAGTCCACAAATGATGGCCTAAGTCTTAAGCCCGAAAACCCGGGATCCGTTGCATTTTGAAAATAATCCACGGAAAAACCTTTTGTGAGCGTGGTAAGCCAATCCTCGGATTTCAACACCACATCTTTCTCTTTTACAACAGTGTTCTCCTTCAACAATTTGGCCCGGTATACCCCAGGATAATAATACATCCCAATGGTGGCGTGTTCATCGGGCCTTATCCTCACATCAATTCTATTGTCATCCCCGTACAATCGTATGGTTCTGTCGGATTGCCTTTTCTCCAGCGAATCGATTTCAAATTTTACGGCTTTGGGAAACTTGCCCGCCAAGACCTCGCTCTGGAAGACAATTTCGTTATGGTGACCCTCCGAATCGTTTGAAAAGAACATAAAGGGCAAAGCACCCAAGGCCAGTAGGAGAAGTAGCCCGAGAAGTTGTATCCCTCGTCGCTTTGAAGAAAAAATGGAAGTCCCATCGAATACAACAGGCTCCCCATTCAGTTGTTCTTGAAGCTTAAATTCCCTCCAAGAAGCTACTCCCAAAAAGTTCACCAGCACTTCGAGCGTACTGGCGCTGGGGAAATTGCGGTATTTGACCCTTCCCCAGATCCGTTTGAGGGTGGTTTCGCTGAGCCTAGCTCTGGTCCGGTCAAATATAAGGTTGCTCAGGTTAGTGAAGTCCCTGGCTTCCCACTCATGGGCCGGACCCCAATCCAATTGGGCTTCGATCAATGCCTTACATTTTTTGAGTGCCCTTAAATCCAAATCTGTTTTGCCCATGGAAGAAAGCTAAAAGTTGCATAAAGATGGACCAAATGATACGATCTGTAAAAGGAAGAACACGCTCCCTGTTGCATCTTCAATACCAAAATAGCGAAATACAGACGAACTATGTGTTAAAGGTTTCTTATAGCATGAATATGAAAAATACCAGTTCTTTTTTGGAGACCGCAGTAGTGCCATTTGCAAATGATTTGGCAAGGAACCTGGAAAAGGAGGAAGGCAGCGGGATGGTCCCCGGGAATAAGACGGCAACAAGGCCTGGATAAAGAACCTCCGGGCTTTTGGGGATTTGGATGGGAGATTATTCAAACCGCCCGGGGCCAAAAGTGAATAGGATTGTTCCACAATGTATGGGATTGTCTCCCTTGGGATTGCCGGGTTTTTATAATTTTCCTTCGTAGGCCTAAACGAAATCATATGCAAAGTGGCATGGTACGGTTATTTTTGGAGACGACAAGGGGTGCCAAGGTACGTCTCAGCTTGGCACTACTTGCCTCAAACCTGGTCCTTGTGGGTGCCTTTTCCCAAGAGCATAAAAGTGAGGAAGGTATTCTGGCACAGCCCAAAAAAACGCATACGGACCTTAAGGGATTAAAGGGAAAATGGGAAGGCACTTTTAAATGGACTGGGGATATACAGGCCACCGGATTGAATACGGTTGGGTATTACCTTACCGGAAACGGGTCCACGATTATTGAAAACATGATCGCGGAAGACGGTACCGCAAGCATGTCCAGTGCCTACTATTTGGACGAACCCTCATTGAAAATGACCCATTTTTGTGCCGCAAAGAACCATCCCAGACTTGTGGCGACGGATTATGGGCACGATACGAACCGCATCAAGTTCAAAATAATCGATATCACCAACCTAAGCCATGAAAAGGCAGGCCATGTTTATGAGGTGCACCTAGAACTCCTGGATTCAAATCACCTGAACATCACCTTTAAATATATCAGGGACGGTAAGATAAGTACGGAGGCAATACAACTGGAACTAAACAACTCTTAATCCAATATGAAGCAATGAAAATAGGGATATCAACTTTAAGTACATTATTGCTCTGGGTTCTGGCGACCCACGCCATATACGCACAAGCCACCCCGGAACAAGTGGCCCCGGGAATTATTTCCAACAACCGTGAATACTGTACCACGCTCACCCCCGATGGTAAGACCATGTATTTTGTTCGGCAATTTGAAAACGGTGATGCGATTATGCGTACCGATCTAAAAGATGGTACATGGTCGACCCCCAAAAAAGTCAATTTCACCGGCGTATACGAAGATACAGACCCGCTGTTGTCCCCCGATGGGCAGACCCTGTATTTTATGACCAACAGGAATAGGGATCAAAATGGGTCCAAAAAAGATTATGACCTCTGGGCCGTAGAGTGGAAGAACGGGGATTGGGATACCCCCTATAGGCTTCCAGATTTTATCAATACCTCCTTTACAGAAGGATTTCCCTCGGTGGCCTCCAACGGCACCCTTTATTTCTTTAGGGCCAACAAGGCGGTCCGTTCTGATCATGATATCTGGGTTTCGGAAAAAATAGGCGGTGGTTTCGATACCCCTCGAAAACTTAAGGGCAATATCAACACGGAAGAATGGGACGGTCATCCGTTTGTGGATGCCGGTCACGAGTACCTGATTTTCTATTCGTACAAAGAAGGTGGGTTTGGAAGTTGTGATCTGTATATCTCCTTCTACCAGGACGGCACATGGGACAATCCAAAGAATTTGGGAAACACCATCAATGCCGATACCTGTGAGATGGTCCCTTTTGTTACGCGCGATGGCAACACACTTTACTTTTCCAGGATAGAGAACGGTCACCGGAATATTTACCAGGTAGATTTTGCCCAGCTGAAGGAAAAGTTACGGAACAATTAACCCTATAACCAATATTTGATATGGTTTCCGTAAAATCCGCAAGGATACCGTCCATCGATATTTTAAGGGGCATGGTTATGATACTTATGGCCTTGGACCACGTAAGGGATTATTTTCATCTGGGTTCCTTTACCGCCAACGACCCCATGGATTTGGAGACGACCACACCCACACTATTTTTTACAAGGGCAATCACACATTTTAGTGCACCGATCTTCGTTTTTCTGGCTGGGACTTCGGCTTTCCTGTACGGCGCCAAGAAGACAAAAAGCGCCCTGTTCCATTTTCTGATTACCCGTGGGCTATGGCTCATGTTGCTCGAAATTGTATTGAACAACTTTATTTGGTGGTTCGATATCTCCTATAGTTTTGTGCTGCTTCAGGTTATTTGGGCCATAGGTATGAGCATGGTATTGCTCTCCTTTTTGATCTACTTGCCCAAAAAGGCACTTTTGGTTCTGGGGATATGCATAGTGGCCGGTCATAACCTCTTGGAAACCGTTTCATTTCAAGGTTCGGATATGAAATCGGTTTTCTGGTATATCTTTTTCCAGGTAAAGTATTTACAAATGGACTCTGGACAGGTATTTTTGTTTGGCTATCCGGTGATTCCCTGGTTGGGCATTATGGTGCTGGGGTATTGTTTTGGGACCTTGTACAAGCCGGATTGTGATCCGGCCCTTCGAAGAAAAGTGCTTTTGCCCTTGGGAGTTACCGGGATCTTGTTGTTCTTTTTGCTCCGATCCATGAACGGTTACGGCGACCCCCTGCCCTGGGCCGTGCAAAAGACACCAATTTATACCTTATTGTCATTTTTTAATGTTGCTAAATACCCACCGTCCCTACTGTTTACGTTGATCACCCTTGGTCCGGCATTGATCGCCCTCAGCTTTATGGAAAGATGGAAAGGGAAATTCAGCACAATACTCCTGGTCTTCGGTAGGGTGCCCTTGTTCTATTATTTCCTGCACGTATTGGTCATACACACGGTGGCCCTATTGGCCTTGGAATTATCCGGAGGGAACTGGAGGGACTTCATCCTTACCAGTGAAGCTTTTTCGAGTGATAGGCTCGCCAACTTTGGATATCCGCTTATCGGCGTCTATTTATTGTGGTTGGGGCTGATCGTACTGTTGTACCCCTTGTGCAAATGGTATATGGCCTATAAGGCAGGGAACCGGCAAAAATGGTGGTTGAAGTACCTATGACCCGGTTTTTCAGGCGAGGGAACCGTCGAAAGGCAGGTGACGGGCAATATACGGGGTGACCGTGGTATCCCAACTAGTGGCCCAGAGGAGGGAAAAGGATACAACCGGGACCCAATGGGATGTCCTGCGGGGCATTTTTCACCCCATCATTTGCCCAATTCGCCCATCCTGCGCTGTACATGGGTTTTAAAGGTCGGTATCTTCGCATTTTTGGCCATTTGTGACAGGCGTTCGGAGTCGATGGTTGCCAAGGGTTCGGCCGCATACCACAACATCAAGGGCAGGTTGTGGTCTGTGGCATCTTCAAGCCTTTGTGTTAGGGACTCCAATACTTCCCAGCGTTCATTGGGGTCCAATCGCAGCATGCCCGAAGCAAGATATAGCCGCACCAGCGCAGATTTGTCATTTTTTGCCATGTTCCCAAAACGCTCCAAAATAGGCCCCGAGACTTTCTTGTCTTCCGTCAACAATTGGATCGCCCAACTTCTGATATACTCATCCGGATTTGTCAGCAGGTCCCCAAGGTCTTTTTCTGTAAGTCCATTGGTAACATGAAGTGTCCACAATGCCCTCAATTTTCGGGTCGGTTCCGGATGGTCGGCCAATATTTTTTTCAACGCTTCATGCACCTTGGCATTTGCCCCGCGCTGCTGTAGAAGGGTTCTGGCCTGCCTTACATACCATTCGTTCGCATGCAACTGATAATCAACCAATTCCATGTCCGAAGCCTTTGATAGGTCTACCTGTACCCATTTATCGTCTTTGTGGGTAATTTTGAAAATACGGCCCAAAGTCTTGTCGTGCACGTCCGGATTGGGACTATGGCATTGGTTCTGATCGTACCAATCAATGGCAAATACCGACCCACTGGGATCATATTTGAAATTCAACCATTGCGACCATGAATCGTTCATCACCAAAAAATCCTTTTTATGCGAGGCGATGTATCCGGAACCCGATCGTGTCAAGAGATCGTTGTTGAGCCTGGCCCCATTGATATTGTTCATAAAAATGGTGTTGTGATATTCTTTGGGCCAGGTATCCCCGCCCAAATAGATCATGGCCCCGGCATGGGCATGGCCGCCACCTGCTGCTGCGGATCTAAAATTCCCAGCATGGGGCCCCCGGTCACCCAAGTAGTGCACATGGTCCCCAATCGTTTTGATATCATCGTAGGTGTACGGATTGAAATGTTCCCCGCCCTGTCGCTGATAACGCGCCCCTTGGACGACATGGTACATGTGTGGGATAACGCATACGGTAATAAAGGGATGCCCATGATCGTTAAAGTCAATGCCCCATGGATTGCTGGTGCCCTCGGCAAAGATCTCGAACTCATGTCGCGTAGGGTGGTACCTCCATACGGCCGCATTGAGTTTGGTCCGCTCCTCGTCCGGAGCTCCGGGTTTGCCCACACTGGAATGGGTAAAAACACCATGAACACCGTACAACCATCCGTCTGGTCCCCATCTGAGGTTGTTTAACACCTCATGGGTGTCCTCTAGGCCCCAGCCATCGAGTAGAATTTGGGGCGGTCCGGCAGGTTTGTCATTCGCCTCGTCAATGGGTATGAACAAAAGGTAGGGTGCGGCGCCGAGCCACACACCTCCCATACCCACTTCGATTCCGCTTGCAAGGTTCAGGCCGTCCGTGAAAACCTTTCGTTTGTCCAAGGTTCCGTCGCCGTTGGTGTCCTCAAAGATAAGGATGCGGTCCCTGCCCTTGCCCTTTTCCGCGGGTACCGGATAGGTATGGCCTTCGACCACCCAAAGCCTGCCGCGTGCGTCCAGGGTAAAACTTATGGGGCGAACCACTTCGGGTTCCGAGGCCGCCAGTGTAATCTGGAAATCCACCGGCAAAGTCATGGCCTTGGCCGCCTCCTTACCCGATAGGCCCGAATTGAGGACGGGATCCAGTGGTGGGAGTAAAATAATGTCTTCCTTGTTCAGTTCATTGGGAAAATTGGGTCGGCTGGGGTAGAACCGAAAATCGTCAAAATTGATGTGCGCCGATTTATCGTCCCCAATGTAAGGAATGGGGGAGGTTCCGGTTTCATTGTCCACGATTCGGATAAAAATATCCCTGTCCAAATACTCCTTCATGTCGGCAACAACAGGTTGCATGGTATTTCGGCCCTGGCCAGAGGACGTAAAAACGATGGAATCGTTTTCCGCAAGTACCAGCTCCACACGGGTATCGGCCAAGGCGCCCCCGGATACCCTAAAGGCGGCAAAGGGATGCGTGACCTTAAAAGGGACCGAGGTAAGCGTTCCCTTTAACCTGTAATTGCTGGTTCCTCCGCTGCTTAAAAAATAATCACCATCAAACCCGATATGTTCGCCTTCCCCGTGCACTGCGGAAGGATTGATGAAAAGCGGGTCCTTGAATGCCGCACCCGTGGCTTTCCAATCGCTGAGGTTGCCCCTTTCGAACCCTACGTTCAAAGGTTTCCCATCTTTGATCGGGACGAGGCCAACTATGGCCGGGGGCGAAATAACACCTTCGACAATCTCAAACTTGCCCACCATTCCCGCGGCCCGATGCCCGGGAACGGTACAGTAATATACATCATCCGAGCTTGCGGTGAACGTAATGCTCGCACTCGATCCCTTTTCAAGGATGGTCTCACTTTTTAAGCCAATTTTCTCCAGTGCCACATCATGGGTCATGGTTTCACCATTGGTAATGGTGATCCGAACACGGTCTCCCAAGTTTGCCCTTAGGGTCGGGTTCCTGGTTCCGTCCTGTGCGAAATATCCCAGCATGGTGGCTTCAAGTGAATATTCACGATCGATAATGGTGGTATCGATACCTTTTTCAACTTCAGAAGTCCCTCCTTTTTCCTTTTGACGGCAACAAATCGTCATGCTGGTAAGCAGTAGGGCGACTAGGGCTACTTTCAATCTGAATTCTTTTTTCATAACGGTTCGATCGAATGGTACTTTTCTTTAATCACGATAATAGGTAAATGCCCTTTGGCCATTGCTTATTTTTTTTGGTCAAATGTAAACTCGGGCAACCTTATCTGCTCCCCTCCCTGGAGCGCCGATTCATGGGCCAAGATCCCCACGCAGGTGATATTGGCCGATTGCTTGGCATTGGGGTAGGGTTCCTTTTCCCGTACCAGGGCATTTACGAATTCGTGCACCAAATGTGGATGGGACCCGCCATGACCAGCTCCCTGTTCAAAGGAAAGGTGTTGGTTCTCATCGGTATCATATACCCCTTGGGTGGTGAAATGCTGTATTTCCCTGGGCAACAGTTTTGCAAAATCAGGACATTCCACTTCCTCAGGGATTTCGGGCTCCGGTTTTTTGGCGGTATGCACTACCAGGGGTTTTCCCTCGATCAACGGCCATTCCACCGACTTCTTTGAACCGTACACCTCGAAACTTTCCCGATACTGCCGGGCCACGTCGAAAAGGGAACGGTAAACCTGCGCACTTAGATCGGAATTTCGAAACTTAATGTGGGTGGTCTCTACCGCAAAGGGCGAATTGTAGTGTGGTATCAATTCCTCCCGTATGGTTCCGGAACCAAAGCAGGAAACGTATTCGGCTTCGTTCCTGGCCAGGCCCAGTACGGGACCTACACAATGGGTAGCGTAATGCATGGGCGGCAGTCCCGGCCAATAATTGGGCCATCCGTCCATATCCTGCTGGTGACTGGCCTTTAGAAATTGTATTTTCCCCAGTTCCCCTTTTTCATATAGCTCTTTCATATATAAAAACTCCCTGGCGTAGACCACGGTTTCCATCATCATGTAGGTAAGTCCCGTTTCTTGGGTCAAGCGGACAATTTCCCTACATTCTTTTACAGTGGTCGCCATGGGTACGGTGCAGGCAACATGTTTCCCGGCTTTCAACGCCTTTATGGACTGGGTGCCGTGGTCCGGGATGGGAGTGTTTATGTGCACTGCATCGATGTCCGGATCCTGTAACAAATCGTCGTAGGAGGTGTACGTTTTTTTAATGCCGAAGGCCTCCCCAAGGCGGTCTAACTTGGATTTGTTTCGCTGGCAGATGGCCGTTAGTTCCGCGTGGGGGTGTTTTTGGTAAATTGGAATGAACTCCGCCCCAAAGCCAAGCCCCACGATCGCTATTTTTACTTTTTTCATAGAGTTGCTTTTAAAAGGAGGCCAGGGGCCGTCCAATACCCTTATGGGACCGACCGGATTCGATCCAGTACGGCCGTTTTCTTAAATCCCGTTTTGGGCAATGACCGGTAGGTCCACTTCACCTATGCCAGGACATTGCAACGTGTTCTATACAAATGTATGAATGACCAAGACCAATATCAATACGAAATATGGTTAAACAATTTAGATATTTTACCAAGAAGCCAATAGGAAGGATATGGCCCAATATGTAAGATGTTTTAAATCATTTCGTTGTAATCGCCTTTATAACGGTATTTTTTTAACACAATGCTGCATTTGTTAAAAATACCTTTCTTTACGTATCGTGCCTGTACAAGGTAGTAATACCTATATTTGAATTAGATATATAACATGTATATCCAATTCTTCATGGTGCACGTTTTCCGCCATGCGGTTTTAAGTATGGAAATGGGCCTGTCCGGCAATTGACATGATGCGGCGGACAACGGCGATTAGAAAGGCAAGCATGAAAAGTATGGACAAGAGGATTACAAAAAGGCGCTACAAAGTGGCCCTTCTCATGGAAACTTCCAATGAGTACGCGAGAGGTATCATTAAGGGAATCTATGGGTACATCAAGGAGCACGATCAATGGGATGTCTATTTGGGCGAATACAGTCGGGGAGAGCCCAATCCCGAATGGTTGTTGTCCTGGAAGGGAGATGGTATCATCGCACGTATCGAAAACAAGGAAATTGCCCAACTGATCAATCTTTGCGGTTTGCCGACCGTTGATACCAGCTCGGCCAATTTGGTCCCCGGAATCCCGTGGGTGGAAACCGACGATAAAAAGATAGCAGAATTGGCCTATGGGCATTTGAAAGGGTGTGGGTTAAAAAATTTTGCATTCGTCGGATCTGATTTCAACTGGTCCAAATGGCGCGCGGACCACTTTATCAACTTGCTTAAGGCGGATGGCAGGCCGTATTACGTTTACAATGTATCCATCAACCGGAAAATGAACCTGGTGGAACAACAAAGGGATATGGAATCTTGGTTGGCCACCCTTCCCAAACCAATAGGGGTTTTCGCCGCTTACGATCAATTGGGCCGATTGATTATCGATTCCAGCCACAAGCTGGGTTTTATGGTTCCCGAGGAAATTGCGGTCATTGGTGTGGACAATGACCCACTGATATGTGAACTTTGCTCTCCGCCCCTTACCAGTATAATTCCCGATACCCATACCACCGGTTATTTGGCCGCGGCTATTTTGGAATCTCTAATGAAGGGCCGCAAAAACATCAAGATCACCAATTTGATAGCGCCATCGGGGGTTAAAAAACGACGGTCGACAGATTCGTTGGCCATCGACGACCCGTTTATTTCCAAAGCCCTGCACTATATTTACGAGCATGCCACCACAGGTACCTTCAATATTAAGGAAATCCTTGCTTTTGTTCCGATGACACGCAGGGTGTTCGAAAAAAAATTCTACGAAACCGTGGGAAGGACCCCGTATAAGGAATCCCAACGAATCAGGGTAAACCGCATAAAGGAACTGCTCGGTGAGACCGATCTAGGGCTGCTGGAAATTTCGGAAAAAATCGGTTTTGAGCATGTGTCGTACATGAGCTATCTGTTTAAAAGGGAGACCGGAACCTCCCCGATAGCGTACCGGCAGATGGTCAAAAAACATCTGGAACCGTATCGGCTCCCAAACCCTTTGGACCGGCTCCAGACCACCGGAATCAGGGAAAGGTCGGGATAAGCGGCAAGACGGTCTTCGGGCAACCCCATCGAACAAACATGGGTATTTTACCGAAATGGATGGGTCGTTCCCCGTACCCAAACAGGAGGTCGACAACAATGAGGGATTGCCCGAGGCCGACCAAAGTTCCGGATATGGAAGAAAGGGGGCCGGGTGCGTTGGTAAAGCCGCCCAGGGAGAAAACGGGCCTGTTTTTCTTTGTTTGGAGGGATTTATCGATTTTTAACCAGAATTCAGTACTTTATGGATCGAATCAACCGAAAAAAAATGAAACACTGTAGCAAACTGCTCGCTCTTTTGGTATGCACTGCGGTCCTCTCCCCCGTATCGGGCCAAGAGGAGGGAAGGCCGAATATTATCTACATCATGTCCGACGACCATGCTTCGCACGCCATAAGTGCCTACAACGGCATTTATAAAGATGTGGCGCCCACACCGAACATCGATAGATTGGCAAAAGAGGGAATGCTGTTTTCCAATGCGTTTTGTACGAACAGTATTTGTGGTCCGAGCAGGGCCGCCATCCTAACAGGTAAATACAGTCACCTGAACGGATTCTATAAGAACGAGGGGGGCGATCCGTTCAACGGAAACCAGGAAACCTTTCCCAAAGTGCTGCAGAGGGAAGGCTACACCACCGCGATCATCGGAAAATGGCATTTGTGGAGCGAACCCACAGGATTCGATTATTTTAAGTACCACACCCTAAATGGCGAACAGGGCAGCTATTGGGACCCCGTCTACAACGATAACGGGGAGCTTGTTAAGGAAGAGGGGTACGCCACCAACCTTACCGGCGATTTTGCTTTGGATTGGCTGGAAAATAAACGGGACAAGTCCAAACCGTTTATGTTGATGTTCCAGTTCAAGGCGCCCCATCGGCCTTGGTACCCCGACCGTAAATATGAAAATTTGTTTGAGGGTATGGAAATGCCCTACCCGGAAACGTTCAACGACAACTATGCCACCAGGGAGCTTACGGCAGGGAAGACCATGATGACCATTGAAAACCACCTGACACATAAAGATCTGAAAATGGTACCTCCCCAAGGACTTTCCCGTGATGCGTTTAAGAAGTGGGAGCGATTGGGCGACAAGGGAGAATATATCTCGCCTTCCGATACGCTGACCGGTATGGCCTTGAAAAAATGGAAATACCAGCGGTACATCAAAGATTACCTGGCCTGTATACGGTCGGTCGATGACAACATCGGGAGACTTTTGAAGTATTTGGATGAAAGTGGCCTTACCGAGGACACCATTATCATTTACACCGCGGATCAGGGTTTTTATTTGGGAGATCACGGATGGTACGACAAGCGGTTCATGTACGAGCAATCCCTGAGAATGCCATTTATTATTAGATACCCCGGAAAAATAAAAGCGGGACAAAAAAATGGCAATACCATTCTGAACATAGATTTTGCCCCCACTATTTTGGATATGGCCGGGGTGGCCCCGCCATCCGATATTCAAGGGAAGAGCTTTGTTCCGGTACTTATGGGGGAAAGTTCAAAAGATTTTAGGAACGCGGTATACTATCATTATTATGAATTTCCCAAATGGCACAATGTACAACCGCATTATGGCATCAGAACGGACAGGTACAAATTGATCCATTTCTATTATGATGTGGATGTTTGGGAATTGTACGACCTAAAAACCGATCCCAACGAAATGACCAATAGCTACGCTGACCGGGATAAAAGGGGTTTGGTCAGAAGGTTGAAACGAAAACTGGCAAAACTTCAAAAAGAATATGGCGACGATGTTTCCCTGGAACAAATGAGGGAGGTAACAAGAAAAGGAATGATAGAATACTAAACCCCTGCCCGATGAAAAACCTATTGATCATATCCATGTCCATCGCAATGATCGGTTGTGCCCGGTCCAAAGGGAACGGGAGCAAAGGAACGGCGGCAAATGCCGACCAAGAGCGGCAAGACGTCAAAACGGTACATGACCTGCCCGATCTGGTCTCTTTTTGGGATTTTGGATCGGAAACGCCACTGGTGGGTACGGGCAGGGAAGAGTACGTGCTAAAAAAGGCAAATGAGTTGGTATCCATTGATGAGATGGATGGGGTTAAGTGCATTGACCTGAAGGAAGGGGGGTATTTATATATCCCCAGAAAGGATTGTCCCGCCCTGGATTTCCACGGTGAAAATTCCAATTTTACCATTATCGCGAGAATAAACCGCGGAAAAAAGTCCTACGAGCAGTGCGAGGCCATTGCGGGCATGTGGAACGAGACCCAAAAGAAGCGACAGTATTACCTTTTTCTAAACCTATTGCAAAAAGAGAGCGGAGATCAGGTCTGTGGCCATGTATCCTATGTGGGCGGACCCACGCCCGGCGAAAAATGGGCGACCGACGCATCCATTGGAAAAACAAGGATTGCCTATGGCGAATGGGTAACCGTGGCGTTCTCCTTCGATGGGGCCTACGCCAAGTCGTATTTGAACGGGAAGCTCGACCGTAGGGAAGGGCTCAATCCGTATCCATTTGAGCATGGCCTTTTTGATGGCGGGGAGCAAGGTTCCGATTTTACCGTGGGGGCCGTGGACCGATTGGGCGAAATGGGGAACTATTTTGTTGGGGGAATTGCCCAACTGGCCATTTTCGACAGGGCGTTGTCGGAAAGTGAGATAGGGACACTGCACCTGAAATGACCCGGACCGAGCTCAGTGGTTTTCCGTGTTCATTGGGTACTGGAAAGCCCAATAATACCATGGGAACCCCTAAGACAACAGCACTATGAAAGTAATTGTATCCGGCCTTTTTGCCATTTTAACGTTTTCTTGCTCGGTGGGGGAAGAAGTACCGCCCCCGAACATTCTATGGATCGTAAGCGAGGACAACAGTCCTTTTTTGGGATGTTATGGAGATTCGTTCGCCACGACCCCAAATTTGGACAAACTGGCAAAATCCGGATTTCTATATACCCATGCCTATGCCAATGCCCCGGTCTGCGCCCCCGCCCGGAATACGATAATCACCGGGGTCTATGCCAACAGCAATGGCCATCAGCATATGCGGAGCAAAAACAACAAATCGGAAACGGTACGGTATTTTCCAAAATATTTGAGGGAGGCCGGATACTATTGCACCAACAACAGGAAAGAGGATTACAATATCAACGAAGAGCAGACAAAGGATATTTGGGACGAATCTTCGGCCCGGGCACACTATGGGAATCGTGTCCCAGGCCAACCGTTTTTCGCCGTTTTCAATATAGGTACATCCCATGAAAGTTCCATTCATAGGCCCATACCCGATGACAGCTTGCGACATCGCCCGGAAGAGGTTGTCTTGCCCCCGTACCATCCGGATACGCCGGAGATGCGCCATGATTGGGCCCAATACTACGACAAAATTGAAAAAATGGACGGGGAAGTGGGGGCCGTTCTAAGGGAACTGGAAGAAAGTGGGGAATCGGAAAACACAATTGTATTTTACTATGGCGATCATGGGGGAGTGTTGGCCAGAAGTAAGCGCTATGTATATGAATCGGGCACGCGGGTACCGTTTATCGTGCACGTTCCTGAAAAATATGGGCATCTGTACCCCATGGAAAAAGTCGGTGGCAAAGTGGACCGGCTCATCAGTTTTGTCGATTTGGCCCCGACATTACTGAGCATACTGGATATCCAAATTCCCGATTTCATGCAGGGCAAGGCCTTTCTCGGGGCTCAAAAGACCGAAGATCCAGACCATGCTTTTATGTTCAGGGGAAGAATGGACGAGCGGTATGACATGAGCCGTGCCGTACGCGACCAAAAGTATCGGTACATTCGAAATTATATGCCATACCGAATTTACGGCCAGCCCCTGGAATATCTATGGCGCGCGCCATCGGTCGGATCTTGGGAGGCTGCCTATAGGGCCGGTGAGTGCAATGCGGCCCAAAGTGCCTTCTGGGAGACCAAACCTTCCGAGGAACTGTACGATACCGAGAACGATCCATGGGAGGTGAACAACCTGGTGGCCGACCCCGAGTATCGGGAGGTCCTGGAAAAGATGCGGAGGGCCAACCGAAAGTGGATATTGGAAATAAACGATACGGGCTTTGTACCGGAAGGAGATCTTATGGAAAGAACAGGGCAGGTCCCGGCCTATGATTTTATGCGAAGTGGCGACCTGTCCCTTGTGCCCATACTCGATGCGGCGGAATTGGCCACGAACCCGACCGAGGAATCCATTTCAGCACTGGTTTCCTGTCTCCGTTCCGATGACGGGGCGATACGGTATTGGGGGGCAACCGGTCTATTGATATTGGGCGATGGGGCCCGATCGGCCCTGAAGGACATTGCGAAAGCCGCAAACGACGCTTCAATGAGCGTATCGATAGTAGCGGCAGAGGTATTGTACAGGCTCGGCGAGGAAAGCGAAGGAAAAAAAGCGTTGATAAGGGCCCTTCGGAACAAGAGCGTGCCCGTACGTACCCAGGCCCTCAATACCATCGACTGTATTGGTGTGGAAGATTCCGAAATTCAGCGGGCCGTGAAGGAACTGGTACGGACCGGGGATGGGAACAGCAGGGAATACGACATGCGGGCGGGTGCCTATTTGATAAAAAAATGGGGTCTTGGCGAAACCCGCACAAAAACACGGGAATAGATGGTGGGGCCAACCGTGCCGGCGCCTACCTTCCGCCACCCGAAAAGGCCCAGATGCAATTTCCCTCAGTGCTCCACGTATTTTTTTCGGGCGATCATCGATTTGTAGTAGCGGTGCAGAAAATCGTAGCATACCAGTTCGTGCAACCGATTTTTGGACTTGAAGAGCCGGTTCATGTGCATATGCAGGTAACTTGTCATCAGATCGTCAATTTGGGCCCCGCGATTTTCCTTCCCCGTCCGCTTTATTATTTCCGTGGCGATGGGTCCCATTTTCTTTCCCTTTGCCGCCAGAATGTTTAGAATGGGAGCATAATCGGGCTTTTCATGGGCCTCAAAAACCATAAACTCATCGATTCTCTTCCGCTCTTCCCTGTATTTGTCGTCCAGTTGTTTTTTTAAGGGCCTTGCCATCCCAAACTCAAGGGCGAAGCCCGTTTTCAAACGATCCATGATCCTCAGTTTGTCCGTATCGGTATATTGGAAATTTGTAAGGTGCGAGTCCATTGCCCGAAGTGCGAACAACCAACGCAGCACCTCTCCCTCGGCGCCATCGATCATGTCCAGAAAGTCCACGATCATCTTACTGTCGCAGTGGAAGACCTCCTCCGCGAGTTCCATGGTATGTTCCCCGTAGCGTTCCAGTTCCCTTTGGTAGGTGTCGATCTGTATTTTCCAAATAAGGTCCTGCTCCACAAATGTCTTGAGATAGGGGTAGAGCGCATTTATGATACTTCCCACATTGTTCCGGTCCGAATAGTGGAACCGCACCCGGATATGGTACTTGGGATCGGTATATCGGATGAAGAACCATTTATCTATGGCCCCTTGGTCCAACAATTCCCCAACTACCGGCCGGATGACCTGGGTAAGGACCTCGTCGGCCGTTTTATGGCCGGTATAGATCTTATAGTACAACCAACTATCGCCTAAAATAAAATTTCTTTGCACTGTTTTATCCATTGCTGTTGTTGTTGGGATCGCGGGCTAGCTTTTCCGCATTGAAAAACGATACGATCACCTGATTGGTATAATATTTTTCCTTTTGTTTTACAACGCCGTTTTCCGAGAACAGGAATTCGGTAAGTTTGAAGTCCGTTCTTTTCTCCACGGTGTCCAAGAACATTCTGACCGAGGTCAGGTTGGCAAAGTTTACCAAGAGTTCGTTGTCGCCATCTGCCAACTTGACGAACTGGGGGATCTTCAATTTTTCCCGGAACCTGGCCAGGTCTTGCGATAGCCCATCATCGTTGTTCTTTACGTTCAATAGGCCCGTTATGCGATTTTTTCGCAAATGCCAGGTGGCCTCGCGCAGTATGAGGTTCCCGTACTCCAAGCGGGGTAGGAACTCGTAGTTTTCCGCAAACGGATTTAGATTGACCCCCACTCCGGCACGGATCCCCTGGGTCTGCATATCGGCCAGAAAATGATAAATGGGAAGTGAGCCATGGGAGTAGTTATGCGCGTTGGTCAAATGCGGAACCACTTCTTTGTCGTACTTTTTTGACCGGAGCACTATCCTGTTGTTGTCCACGGATATCATAAGATCGTCCAACCTCAATTGGAACGGTCCCGGTTTGATCGATTTGGCCAGATAGGGAATCTCGTACCCGCGGAAATCGGGGCGCATGAGAATATTTCCCACCCTGGATTCCGGAAGGTGCACGATTTCTGCCAGGATCTTATTGTCGTTCATCTGGGCCTCCATCTCCAATATCTCCCTGGTGTGGTCATGGATTTTCGGATCGCCATGGCAGAAACGGCCTAGCAAATTGGCCGCACTGGAGCCGCCGCCACCGGCGAACTTTATTTTTTGTTTTCCGTTCTCGATGATGATTTCCGTTATGAACGAGAGCGTATCGGGCAGATCGTCCCATATTGCCCCATAGTCCTCGAAGTCCTCGTCCTTCAGGTTCAGTACGTAGGCATTCTCCCGTATCGCCCCGAGAAGTTTTTTCTGGAACACGGAATAGATCGAGGTCCATTTTAGATCGATAAACGCTTGTCTGGGATCACTTTCGGGCAGCATGATCGAATCCACAAGTGGGTTGATGTCGCCAGCGCCCTGGTTCTGGACGTACCCAAGGCCCACTTCCGCATCGAGGGCGGTGGCCAAGGGTACTTCGCGTTGTTCGAACCTTTCGTAGAAGGCGTCCTTGAACAGGGTAAGGGCGTTCTCCGGCGGGCGCGGTGAAATTTTGTTCAATAGGGCAAATCCCCTTTTCAGCTCGTCGATGGTGCTTTCGTCCAGAACGTTCGTTTCGGGGTCCAATATCACATCGGTCTGGAACATGAACTTCAGTTCAAAACTGGTCCCCAGTTCCTTCAGGGAATCGGTGATGTCGAGGTACCGCGCCGGATCGTTGCCGATCGTACCGTCAATGGAGCATATTTTTCTTTCGGCCGTTTCCAAAGTGGACAGGAGGCTTTCCGTACCGTCCAATTTTTTGAGAACGGAACAGATCTGGGCCAGGAACTCAGGGCCCGAGACCGAGGGTTCCAGTTCGCTGATGAGCACTTGGCCGGCCACAAGGGCATCGATGTAGGAAGAAGCCTCGTCGATGCTGATGTCACCACCCACCAGGACGTTCGCCAGATCGCTCAGCAAAGCGCCCTGTTCCGCCTGGGCGAGCACCATGCCGAGGTACGCGCTGTCGTCCGCGGCAACGATATTGTGGTGCCTTTTGCTGTCGACGTACTCGTATTCAACGTAGCGCAGTTGGTTTCCGGCCTTATAGATACTGGTGTTCGGATAAAAATGGAGCTGTCCTTTGATCTGCGGACGGGTCACCAGGTCTTGTGAAAGCGCCACCAGATAGTTCATATCCAATCTGGTATGGCGGCGGTTCTCGGCGGCCTCCTTCAGGCCGACCTCGGTCCGGTCCCCGAAACGTCCCACGGAACATCCGGCGAACAGGCCGAAAGGAGTGCACCTGGAGGACATTCTCGAGAGGTATTTGAGCATGGAGAACTTTAGTTTTTCAATTTTTCGCCGATCTTCCAACTCTCCATCGACCCACCTCTGTATTTCGCCGGACAGTGAAGGGGAGGCAAGGAACAGGGCCTCTTTGACGATCGGGTCGCCGACTATTTCTTTGAACGCACCATCGGAAACGCTTTTTTCGGAGGTGAATGCCCTGTACCAGCTAAATGGCAATAGGGGGGTTCTCAGGACATAATTTTGAAAACTCTCGTAAGGCATGTTGTCCCTGGACATGTTTCGATCAGCTTACCATTAAACATTCGTCCCAGGTGGTTTCAAAGTCCGCCAGATAGTCTATGATTACCAGCCCTATTCCACTGATGCCCTCGAGCAGTGAAACGTCGTTGGTCCATACGTTTACGTCCCTCCATTGCTTGTAACCGGCATAGCCGTCTTTATGGAAGGCTTTGTCCATGCCGTCGCGGATCCAGAACTCCACCGAATCTTTGAAGACGGGGTCCCCGGTCTCCCTGTACGCCCTTGAGAACATCTGTGCTATACCATAGGAACCATGGCATACCGAGGCGTCTTTTACCAAGGTCTGTTTCGGGTCAACACGTTTGGCGGCGTGCTTTAGGGTATGGACAGCGGCTTCCCTAAGTGCCGGATCTTCAAGGACGTTGGAGGCCGACAACAGGCGCAGCCCGATCCCCAGATCCCCATAGCACCAGGCCAATCTACTAAGGCTGTCGTGTTCCCCGTCCTGGGAAACATCGTTCGGAAACAGCGAAAAGGCCGCCTCTTCCCTTTTGTAGTACAATACGTAGTCGACCGCTTTTCTGAGCATGGTCCCTGTCCGCTCCCTAAAGTCTTGGTGTGGGTATAGTTTGGTCAGGATTGCGATGATGCCCGTTATCCCGTGGGAAATGCTGAGATTGTACCTCTTTTCCTTAGTGCGGCGCTGTACGGAGATCCACTTCAGCTTGTCCTCCCCGTCCTGTTCGGCCAGGTCTTCGAGCAGGGAGACGAACTCCAAAAGGTACCCCCGGTACCGCTCCCTTAGTTTTTTCGATCTCGTGTTTTGGTACCGGCCGTGGAAATAGAGGGCGTAGCCTATCGCGCCATGGAGAAAATCGTAGTTGCTCCGCTTCATGTCCGAGATCATTGCCGAAGATAGGTAATCGTCCAGTCCGGAAAGGAGGCCATCGCTATCGACCTCCATAAAACCTTGGCTTTCCAAGTGGTCGATGACCCATGCCGCACCGCCGATCCCATCACAGAACGTGGGATAGCGATAACCCTGGTCGATCATCTCCAGGACACGGGACAAGATTTCCATGCCCAGCTCGGCGTGGGAATTCGTGTCCAGGTATTTGGAATAATAAAATTCGAACAGGGAAATACCGGACAGTCCAACGAGCGCACCGACATGTTCTTCGCCACGATGGTTTTGTTGTATCGCCCGGTCGATATCCCTTAGGTTTTCCAATAAAAATGCTTTGTCCATAAGATCACATGCTATACTATAAATGAACCATTGCCGTACGGCCAATGAAAAAACCATCAGAAAAACTGATGGTTACATCTCAAAAAGATGGTGGGTCCTTAACAGCAAGAGATCGCGGCAGAGGTTCCGGATGTACAGTTCCCATTGGTACCATCGGTAGGACAACCGTAGGAACAACTGTTTATATTACTGGTGGGACAAAAAGAACTGGGACATACGCTTCCCCCTCCTGTAATGGACTGTGCGGTCAAACTTGAAATTTTTTCCTTGTTAAAGGACAATTTTCCTGAAAACTTTTGTTTTTTCATGATCATGAATTTTTAAGATTAATACTTCTTTGAAAGTAGGAAAAATAAGCACAATATATTGTTAATTAAATACTAATGTTTTAATAATTGTGAAATTTGGAAATGGGTCGGGCGACACTGCTTAGGGCTAGAGGGGGATCGGCATGGGAACCGATCGGAAGCGCCGGGTCCTTTGTCGGGATGTTCACTGCCCTATGGTCATCGCGAGAAGATTTTTTAAAGTTCCCTTCGGGTTTTTCCCGATAATGGGTGAGGATCACCTTGACAATCGCCGAAAGTATTCCTGATAATCAGTGAAAGTCATCCTGAAAATCACTTAAAGTGTTCCTGATAATCGGCGAAAGTCACTTTGACAATCGCCGAAAGTGTTCCTGATAACCGGTGAAAGTCATCTTGACCATCACCCAAAGTGCTCTTAACAAGCATTGGATGTCTTTCTGGAAATAGGGAAAATCTATTGGAAAACCCAGGGCCAACGGATGGGCGTCCCAACGCGGGGCGGGTCATTGCGGTACCGTAAGGATATGGTGAAGTCGTCCGGCCCGTATACTGCCCTCCCGGGTATAGGCCCTTCGCACTTCCATCCTATATTCCCCTGCGGCAAGACCGGCCGGTACCATGAACATGAGCCTGCCCTCGGTGAATATGGAGACCGAGCCGATCTTGGTGGCCCCACCACCGTCTTCGGGGACCAGGAAGATGCCCTCGTCTCCATTGGCGATATCGAACTTGAGGCCCCGGCCACTTATCTCGCCGATATTGTCGGGCGTGAGCAGGTTATCCACAGTATGGCTGCCGTGGTCGGTGTACTGGACAGGGAACGGCGCGGGCAGGGGCACGGTAATGCGCTCGCCACTGGCCGCCCGCATTTTCTTCTTTAGTTCGGTGCCCTCGCTCAGGGTGGCCCTAAAGTGGTGGCGCGCGTGGTCAAAGGGATCGGTGGCGCTGTTGAAGACCCCCCTTAGGCTGGGACGGTAATTGGCAATACGGGTGTTTACCGTATATCCCTCGGCAAGGGCATTGGCGATCTCGCGCGCAAGCAGGTCCATAGTGGCGCGCATGTCCTCCCGACCGATGCCGGAGCCCCTGTTGGCCATCCTGTCCAACAGGTTCCTTTCCGAGAGGGCGCCCCTGGCCTGTATCCTACCGATCTTATGGTCCCCTTCAGGGCCTATGGACAGATCCTGTAAATAATACGGTATGTTCATTATTGGAAGTTTTTAAGGGCCCCGTACGGAAACCGCGGTTATGGCCCGTAAAACTGGCAATAAAATAAAAGGGAAGAAAAACCCATGTAACAAACGGGGCTATTTGGGAATAGGTGGGCGGCGTGCGGTATATTATCTGTGGTGCGATGGGCTAGTCCCTCCTTGTTTTGGCAAGCAACGGTCCCAGTTCGCCCATGTCGTCGAAGCTGGTGACGCCTCGCATATCCAACTGGGGGCCGTGGCCATTTTTGGTGTAGACAAAAACATCGAAACCGCCCGCCAATGCCGCTTGGACGCCCACGATGCTGTCCTCGACCACCGCGCATTCATCGGGCAGGAACCCCATGGCACTTGCAGCATGGAGAAAAATGGCCGGATCGGGCTTCCAGCGCTCTATGTCGTAGCAACTGAACATTCTGTCCTGGAACCGATCGATCAGGCCGGTGGTCGCCAGATTGCCGCGAATCTTTTCCAAGGGACCACTGGAGGCAACGCAAAAGGGAACTTTGAGGTTTTGGAGCACGGAGTGGATCCCCGCTATGGGCTTCAGTTCTTTCTTGAAGGCCTGGAACGTCCTCCTTCGGTACTCCGCTTCAAAAGTTGGCGGCAAACGTCCTTTGGCGCGGTCGTCCAGGTAGCGCATGATATCGTTCAGGGACTTTCCCAGAAACTCCCGTACCACAAATTCCAGATCAAGGGGCAGCCCCAGATCGCCGGCCATGGAGACCAGTACCTTGGCGGTGATCGTTTCACTGTCGACCAGGATTCCGTCGCAATCAAAAATAATACACTTGTACCCCATGATATGGATTTGGCCCATCGGGCCATATTGTCTCAATCTGCCGTTTGACCGAGCACTTTAAGTATTTTTCCGAACACCTCATCGTTCCCATAAACGCCCTGAAACTCCCCGGATTTCGGACCATAGGCAAATAGGGGCACTAGGGCACCGGTGTGGTCATGGGTCGTAAAATCCCCTTCGATCATATAGTTTTCAAGATTTCCCTGTGGAATGCTGAAACCGGATGTCTCATGGTCTGCGGTCACGATCACCAGTGTATTTTTGGAACTATCCGCAAATTTGACCGCCTCGGTTATGGCGCGGTCAAAATCTATCCCCTCGGAAACAATGCCGGGCACATTGTTATGGTGCCCGTAACTGTCTATTTTTCCCCCTTCGACCATTAGGAAAAAAGGCGCGTTCTTGGAGCTCAAAAAGGCCAGTCCATGCTTGGTGGCCTCCGCCAGTACGTTTCCACGGCCTTCGAGAATGCTCGGCGACGTGCCCTTTGAAATAAAATGGCCGACCCTTTTTTCCTTGCTCCGGGCAATGGCGCCCGTACTTTCCAATGGGCGAAAGCCCATCTCGGTGGTTTTCTTTTGGAAGGTTTCCGAATTTCCGCCCACCAATAGTGAAAGCTTGCTCTTTGATAGGTCCGAAAGGATGCCGCTCTCGTCCGACCGGTCTTTTCTATGGGCGTAGAAGGCTGATGGCGTCGCACCGGTGATATCGTCGGTGGTAATACACCCCGAGACAAAACCGCGCTCATGGAGCAGTTCGGTGATGTTGGTCAAGGGCCTGCCCAGGGTATCGACCCCTATGGCGCGGTTGTTGGTCTTGCTTCCCGTGGCCAGGGCCGTGCCCGCGGCGGCCGAATCGGTCGTAAAATCGTCCGCGGACTGTGTTTTCAGGAAACCGATGCTCCTTAGCTGGGTGAGCGTCAACGCCCCGCCATTGGCCAGTAGCGAGGACGATATCTGGGTAAGTCCATTGCCGTCGCCGATCAGGAGGACCACGTTCCTTACGGGAACGTCCTTTTGGTCGGTCGCAAAGGAGGGGGCGTACACTTCGGAACGGACCCCGTTGAAGTAGATGCGATCGTCCAAGGTGTTCAGATAGGCCGCCGAGGCGTAGGGCAGGTCGGTATTGATGAAGTCGACCCCGAGGTCCCTGAACGCCTTCCAGGCCGACTTGGAGTCGGGGGTGCCCCAAAACCGGAAGGGCTTGTTGTGGGCATGTGCGCTGTCGATCACCGCTTTTACCCTTTCCCGATCGGCGGCGGTCAACCTTCCCATGCCGTTCCAGGGGGAGTACTTTCTGAAGTTCAAACTGATCATGGCGACCTTGCCCCATGCGCCCCTGTGCCCGATATCCCGGAGGTCCTGGTGGTCGAAATGGATATGGGCGGGATAGTTGACATACTCGTCCGCTCTTGGCCGATTGCCCGATATGACAATGGAAATGCGTTCGTTGCCCGTGATATCGGGATAGTTTTCCAAGATGGACATCAGTTTTTTCAAACTTGAATAGGGCTCCGATTTTATGTCGACCAGCAATTGCAGTTCGCGCTGTTCCCCCAACTGTAGGGCCAACGCCTTTTGCAAGGGCCGTAGGTACAGGTTTTCAATGGTGCGGCCCTGCCTTATTTCGGATTCCCCATGTGTGGCGTACAGGGTGTCGTTCTTGAAAAAGACATCCACCTCGATGGAGCCCATGCCGTTGGCATAGGCGCTCCAGAACGGAACGTTTTGCAGATAGTCGTTGTGGGAGTGGATTTTGGGCGCCTGCGCCCTTCCAAGTTGAAGCGCGATACAAAAGATCAGAAGTGGGACTAGGTGCTTTTTGAACATCATAATGGGAGAATGGTTAAATTTCGTCGGACCTGAGGCGGACACAAAATGGTGCCATGACCGTCTAGGACAATACGAATATAGGATTCCTGGCGATGTTCGCACAGATAAACTGCATGCAAACCTTTGCATTGTTAAAGTTCCCGATCAAAATGTGGAAAAAGATTTTATTTCTACTTTAACCGCAGATTCACCTATGTCCATGGGGTATGGGCCCGGAGCAACGATCGGTCTGGAAAGCGATCACGACCGAGCCATACACCCCATGGAGGGGAGAATGTTTCAAGCAACACGAATTTGACCAGACCATGAAAATGATCCTATTGAGAATCAAACCTTTCGCCCTTATCCCGTTGTTGATCGCGGTGGGCTGCACGAGCAGGGAAAAAAACAGGTACAAAGCCCTTGAGAACCAACATGTCATAGTGATCGGTGTGGATGCCATGAGTCCCGATGGCATTATAAACGCCGATACGCCCGTACTGGACAAAATTATGGAAAACGGTGCCCATACCCTGAATGCCAGGGGCGTTCTCCCCACCAGCAGCAGTACAAACTGGGCCTCCATGGTTTCCGGCGCAGGTCCGGAGCAGCATGGGGTGACCTCGAACGGATGGGAGCGCGACGATCATGGCATACCGCCCATGCTCACAGGGAGGGAAGAGATTTTCCCCACTATCTTTGGGGTATCGCGGGCGCAGCGCCCGGAACTCGAAATGGGCGCCATCTACACCTGGGACGGGTTCGGAAGGCTCATTGAACGGAGCGCACTGAGCTACGATACGACGGAACCAACGGACGAAGCGACCTTGGAGAAGGCCAAAAGCTATATCCAGGAAAAAAAGCCGGACTTTCTCTTCATTCATTTTGACGACGTGGACCATGTCGGGCATGATATGGGCCACAAGACACCGGCGTACTACGAGGCGGTGTCCAAGGTCGATGGGCAGATAGGGGCGATCGTCCAAGCGACCAAGGACGCCGGGATATTCGATGAAACCGTGTTCATCATCTCCGCGGACCACGGGGGCATCGGTTATGGCCATGGCGGGGAAACCCTGGATGAACTTGAGATACCCTTTATGGTATACGGCAAGGGCATTAAAAAAGGGTATTCGATCAAGCACGCGGTCTATACCTATGACAATGCGGCCACAGTGGCCACGCTGCTCGGCCTGAAGCAACCCTATGCCTGGATCGGAAAACCGGTAACCAGTGCTTTCGCAGGTGCCCCGGAACCGGAACTGGAGGGGCAAAAGACCCTGATCGCAAGCCCCGTGATCCATCCGAAGCCCAATCTGTACGACCCGGCAGGCGGTCTCTTTATCGATGAACGGCCAAAAGTGGTGATCGAGTCGCGGAACAATTCCGAGATCCGGTACACCCTGGACGGATCGGTACCCGACGAAAGCTCGGAGCGGTACACAGGGCCCTTTGAACTGTCCGAGAGCGGGGTGGTCACGGCCAAGGCATTTCTGGGGGACCAACAGGAGAGCAACCCGACCACCGCATACTTCAGGCTGGTCAAAAAAGATTCCGGGAACGGGATACACTATTCCTATTTTGAGGGCATGGATTGGAAATTTCTTCCCGTGTTCGAAAACCTGGGGCCGATCAAGAAGGGAACGGTATACGAGTTCCGGATCGGCGATATCAACCAGCGGAGCGGCCAATTCGGTATCCGATATACCGCGTCGCTAAAAATAGAACGGCCGGGTGAATACCGATTTTACCTCAATTCCGATGATGGAAGCAAATTGTACATCGATGGAAATCTGGTCGTGGACAACGATGGCGGCCATGGCACCATAGAACGGATGGGGAGCGTTTCACTGGACAAGGGAATGTACCCGATTACGGTGGACTACCACAACCAGGGCGGAGGCGCATGGCTGGATGCCTTTTACAAAGGCCCGGGCGTGCCCAAACAGATCATTCCGGCAAATGTACTGTTCGTGCCTTGACCATTTTCCCTTAATTTTTTGGAAATTCTATGTTCCAGACCACTTTTTACCGGTTTCGGGAAACCCGTAACGGATATTCGGGAACGACGTTCCCTAAAGTTTAAATAAGGGGCAACCCCATGTAAATCTATGCAAACCTTTGCATAGCATTTCCTTGCCGTTCCCTCGTTTAATTAATATCTTAATGTTCGGAAAGCTAGGGAAGTACCGATTTTTTTGGAGCCCGGGCACACATATTGTTCTGATAACGAAAACATAAGATCGAGCTTACGGCCATCCGGCCATTTTGGTATAACATTGCGGTAAAACAAAGAGTTAAGGAAATTGGAAGAGTGCAATATATATAGGGAAAAGATTCTTGAGGATCTTAAAAATGGCGATAAATATGCCTTCAAGGTGATTTTTGACTCGTACCATAAAAGACTCTATCCCTTTGTTTTTTCGATGACGAAATCCAGTCCCGCGACCGAAGATATTCTTCAGGAGGTATTCCTGAAAATCTGGTTGCACAGGGAAACCTTGGATTCACAAAACTCCCTGAGCCCGTACATTTTTACGATTGCCCGAAACCTTACCTATAACTATTTGAGAAGCGTGGCCAACAATGAACAACTGAAACGGCAAATGTGGGAAAACCTTTCGGTCTTGGACCGAAAGACCGAAAATTTACTCCAGTTCAAGGAATATGAAAACATCCTGAGCGCCATTCTAACAAAGCTGCCCGAGCAAAAAATGAAGATTTTTATCCTTTCCAAGCGACAGGGAAAGAGCAATCAGGAGATTGCCGAACTACTGGAAATTTCCCCGAAGACCGTCAAAAACCACCTTTGGAAGGCACTGCAACTCATTCGGGTCCAACTACAACCTTATATCGCCCATGTCCTAATGGTGTGTTTGCCCCTCTTTGGGTAGCACCGCCCCCTCGTTTACAATTTTTTTTATAAAAGACCACTTTGATCTGGGACTTTTGGTGCTTTCAGGTGTATTACATGTATAGCACCCTTGTTAAACAATAATTTGAGCTGAAGAAAACTGGGAATGAAGAAACCGTTCGATCTAAAGAAAACATTCGAAAAGTTTGTGAACAATACGCTAACAAAATCGGAGTACGATACCTTAATGGGGTGTATTGAAAAAGGGGAGAACAAGGAAGAACTGGAGCGGATACTGGACGAATTTCTGCGCGAGAGCGAGGCTGCTGACGGGGAGGGTACCCCAGAGGACCTTTACCAAAAAATTAGGGTGGAAATGGAGAACAAGAAAGTATATGGATCGCAGAAAAAGGTACGGTCGATGAAAAAAAAAGGAAGGGCATTTTGGTATGGTGCGGCCGCATCTGCCGTTCTTTTGGCGGGCTTGTTCTATGGCCTCCAAGAGGAACTTTTCTTGCCTGAGCCGGTTGCTCCCACCGTCAAAGTAGTAGACCCGAACGCCATTACCCTGAAACAGGGCGATGGGAATGTCAGTGTGGTCGATGAAAACGGGGAACGAAATATCGTGGACACCGAAGGAAACATAATCGGGTCGCAAAAGGGGAACCAATTGAACTATAAGGTGGTCAAGGACGGCGTCCCACGGGAACTGGTCTTCAACGAACTGACCGTTCCGTATGGCAAACGGTTCGACCTGGTGCTTTCCGATGGCACACAGATAAAACTGAATGCGGGCACTTCGATCAGGTACCCCGTACAGTTTATCAAGGGAAACGAAAGAAAGGTGTACCTGAGGGGCGAGGCCTATTTTGATGTGGCCAAGGATGAACAACATCCCTTTGTCGTGAATGCGAACGAAGTCAACGTGCAGGTTTTGGGCACCGAGTTCAACGTGTCGTTCTACCCGGAGGATGCCAACATAAACACGGTTTTGGTGGAGGGCGCGGTCAATTTATACGAGGAGAAAAATCTTGATGCCGTAACTGTCCTGACCCCCGGGAACATGGCTTCCTGGAACAGGTCGGAAAAGGAGATGTCCGTAAAAAAAGTGGACATAAGCCTGCATACGGCTTGGAAGGACGGGATATTGCTCTTCAAGGGGACCCCGTTCAACAGTATCCGCAAAAAACTGGAACGCCACTTTGACATCTCCATAGAAAACCAGTACCCATTTTTGGAAGACCAGGTCTATACGGCCACCTTCCAGGAGGAGGGCATTGAGGAAATATTGAATGCCTTTAAAGAGGACACTCCCTTTTCATACGAAATGGGGAATGGCGGAATAACCATATTGAACACTGACAGATCTACTGACCAAAAACGATGATGCCTATGAAATGAACCCTTTGAAGCTTAGATGACAAGAATCTCTTTATATAAAAAGGCCGGAAAATGTTGCAGCATTTCCCGACCTGTACTGAAGATTCAACCAAAATTAAGTCGAATCAACAACCTCAACGAAAATATGAAAAAAATCAGCTCTTGCGGATCGTTTCTCTACGAACGGTTTTGCAAACACAACTTGAAAATGAAACTAACGACGATCTTAATCATAGTTTCCCTATTCCAGATTCAAGCCAACACCTATTCCCAAAAAGCGAAGGTCACCTTGAATCTAGAAAATGTAACTGTGGAAAAGGTGTTCTCCGAAATAGAGGCACAATCAAAATTCAGGTTCCTGTACAACCATGAAAAGGTAAATGTAAACAGGAAAGTATCCATTAACGCGGACAAGCTTCCCATTTCAGATGTTCTGGAGTCCATTTTTAGGAATACGGACATCTACTTCCTGGTGAAGCGGAAACAGATCATTTTGAAGACCGGAAAAGTTAGGCCCCCTGTTCCCATAGCGGAAGAAGAGGACCAGGAACTACAGATTAGCGGCACCGTAACGGACGGGGACGGAGTGCCCTTGCCAGGGGCCAATATACTTGAAAAGGGTACCACCAATGGTACACAGAGCGATTTCGACGGCAATTTTTTGATAACCGTTGCCGATGAAAATGCGGTTCTGGTGGTCTCCTATATTGGTTTTGCGCCGCAGGAAATCCCTGTAAACGGCCAAAGCAATATTACCGTCCAGATGCAGGCGGACGCCAGTGACCTGGAAGAGGTGGTCGTAGTGGGCTATGGAATCCAGAAAAAATCCGATGTTACCGGCTCCATCGCTTCCATAAAGAGCGAAAATTTTAACAAAGGGGTTGTGGCGAATCCCGGCCAACTTTTACAGGGCAAACTGGCGGGTGTCAATGTTTCCAATGTAAGTGGGGAACCTGGCGCTGCCCAAAATATCATTATCCGTGGTGTGGGGAGTTTGCGATCGGGCACAACACCACTTTTCGTGATCGATGGTTTTGTCATAGACAATGCCAGTACCGGGGTGGCCTCAAACCCCTTGAACTTTATAAACCCGCAGGATATAGCTTCTATTGACGTGTTGAAAGATGCTTCCGCGGCAGCAATTTATGGAGCGCGGGCGGCCAATGGGGTAATTGTGATCACCACCAAAAAAGGAGTGGCGGGGAAAACAGAAATGAATTTGTCGATATCCACGGCAATATCCTCCATAGCAAACCCAATGGACGTGTTCAGCGCCAGTGAATTTAGAAATCAGGTGGCAGCGGTCGGAGGTACCCTATTTGATGGGGGTGCGGATACCGATTGGCAGGACGAACTGACCCGGACCGGTGTTTCCAAGAATGTCAACTTTTCCATGAGCGGAGGCGCTTCGGATAAGTTTTCCTATTATGTTTCTACCGGTTTGGACGATCAAGAGGGTACCTTTAACAACAGTGCTTTAAAACGATACTCTGGTCGGGTGAATCTGACCCAAAAGGCACTGAAAGGACGTTTCAACGTAGATTTCAACTTAACCGCTTCCCGAACGGTAAACGAAAGACCGGACACCGGATCGATAGTAGTGGATGCATTGCAATTGAACCCCACCATACCGGTATTCACCAATGGGGAACCCACTTTTTTGGATGAAAGACTGAACCCTGCTGTCCGTAATCGGATTTTCACCGATGAGGCCATCAGCAACCGTATTTTAGCGAATATCCTACCCTCATTGGAAATTATAGACGGACTGACCTATAAATTGAACCTGGGTATCGACTATGCTTCCACCAACCGCGATGAACAACGTATTCCTTATACACTGTTGGAAGGTTTTGAGGACGGTTTTTTGAACACCACCTCCACAATCAACAGCAATACCTTGATCGAAAACACTTTGACCTATAACTTCAGTCAGGGCAAGCACAACGCAATCGTATTGGTAGGACATTCCTATCAGGAAACCACCTTCGAGCGAAAGCGACTTGAACTGGACGGATTTGCCGACAACGGCATAGAACCCAGGTACCAAGATCAGATCAGTACAGAGGTTCTTCCCACTACCCTGGAATCAGATGCTTTTAAAAATGAACAACAGTCTTTTTTCGGCAGGTTGAACTATACCTATGACGACAAATACTTGTTAACGGCCACCATGAGGGCGGATGGTTCATCGCGGTTTGGCGCGAACAATAAATATGGGTATTTCCCCTCGGTTGCCTTGGGATGGAATATTACCAAAGAAAGTTTCCTGGCCGATAACGATGTGTTCAATACCCTGAAGTTACGTGCAAGTTGGGGCCAGACCGGGAATCAGGACGGGCTCGCCAGTAAAGTAAGTTTGGCAAGTTTTATTGATTCCAAGATTGAAAATGATACCTATCCCCTAAACCCGAATGCCAGTAGCTTGGACGATTATCCCTTTGGGACCATTGCGGTGCGTACCCCGGACCCTGGTCTTCAGTGGGAGGTCAGTACACAGACCAACGTGGGCTTGGACTTTGCCCTGTTCGGTAACAAGATAACAGGAGCGTTGGACTATTTCAACAAGGTAACCAGTGATGTGCTGCATCTGTCCAATAGAATAGATCCAATACAACCTACGGTACAGTTTTGGACCAATATTCCCGATATGGAAATCAAGAATACAGGGGTGGAGTTCGCACTGGACTATCGAGGTAATTTTGGCGAAGATTTTACCTTCAATATTGGCGGCAATATATCATATACCGACAATAAGGTGGTAGACTCCCCATTTGCGGTCATTACCACAGGAGTTGCCCAGGGTGCCGGGCAAACAGGAGCCACCATCAATGGCTATATCAACGATGAGCCTATAGGTGCCTTTTATATGAAGGAGTTTATCGGTATCGGTGCCGATGGGTTGAATCAATTTAGGGACGTGGTCCCCGATGGGGAATCTTTGGACAATGACAGAATTGTGGTGGGGAGCGCATTACCTGATGTTCTTTATGCATTTTATTTTAGTTCCAATTATAAGAATTTTGACTTTGAGTTGAACTTCAATGGGGTTTCCGGCAATAAGATCTATAACCATACGGCGATGACATTGTTTTCCAATGGGCAGTTGAGTAGAAGTCTGAATACCACCGATTTTGCCGTTCAGTTTCCCAATGAAGACCTGAGCAATTCCAACGAGGTTTCTACCCGTTATCTGGAAGATGGTAGTTTCCTGCGCTTGCAGAATGCCACCTTGGGCTATACACTGGATCCAAGCAATGTTGGATTCGGGGATTGGGTAAGCAATATCCGCATTACCGTAACAGGGCAAAACCTGTTCGTGATCACGGATTATTCGGGTTTTGATCCAGAGGTAAATACGGGCAATGAATCGAATGGCACGCAAACCTTTGGTATCGACCGGTTTACCTATCCTTCCCCAAGAACATTATTGTTGGGCCTTAATGTATCTTTTTAATCAAAAAATTGTTTCAAAAATGAAAAATAAAATAATTATAGGATTACTGGCAATAAGCTCCTTCTTAAATTGGAACTGTACCGATTTGGAAGAGGAAAGATTGGACGAAGCTGAATTTGGAGGACAGGCGGAAGTGATTAGCGGTGTCATAGCGCCAGCGTATGGCTATGTTTCCTGGGTCTGGAGGCATACAAACTACTACGGCCTGCAACTTATCCCCTCGGACGAGGCGATCCTGCCCTTTCGTGGTGGAACGGATTGGTTCGACGGCGGTAAGTTCTTGGCGACCCATCAACACAACTTTACGCCTACCAACGATCTGATCGGTGATGGCTGGAATGAGCTTGCTACCAATATTTCCAGGACATTGGCGGCCATTGAAGTATTGACCCCCCTTTCGGAGGAGGGAAATAGTGAAGCTACTTCGGCCCTGTATGAGATGAGGGCGTTGAGGGCGTATTTGAATATGCTGATGCTGGACAGTTGGGGCCTGATTCTCAAAAAAGAGGCGTCGACCGAACGTTCGGAAGTCCTTAGGGCCCAAGAGGCCATCGACTATATTGAAAGCGAACTGCTGGCGGTTGTAGATGTGATCAACACCAACTTGGGACCTGGTAGGATCAACCAGGCAGCGGTCTGGGGCTTTTTGGCCCGATTATATCTCAACGCGGCGGTATATAGAGATCCATACGGTACACCCAATTTTAGCACGGAAGACATGGGCCGTGTGTTACAGTATACCGATAACATTATCAATTCGGGGGCCTATTCATTGTCTCCAGAGTACTTTGACCTGTTCAATGATGACAACAATAGCAACGCCGAGTTGATTTTTGCCCTGGATCAAAGAGGTATTTTGAGAAGGGAACACAGTCGGTGGGCGTACTGGTCCATTGCCGGTTCCATGTTTCCTAGACCGGAGTTCCCAAGTGCCGATGGCACCGACGGTCCCGCTTTTACCTCTGACTTTATACAGACCTGGATCGATGCCTATGGAGCTGTAGATCCCGCTGAGGCGGATGCACGGTTTTATCAACAGAACACCATTGTCCCTGACGCGCTACAAGATCTGACAGGACTTTCGCCCTTGAACGATGAAGATCACTTTTATTGCATTGTTCCCGAAGAATTTGAAATGGACAGAGGAATCATACGCGGTACTCAATGGGGACCTCGAAAAGGTGAAGATGGTGAGTTTCTTACTTGTGACGGTGGTGAAGTTCGGATTTATCCTGTTTTACAGAGAAAGGGCAATGGCCCCGATAGGGATGTGGGCTATGTGAACCACGTCCTGGACGTTAACTTTACCAACGAGGGTTCATTTCACAATACCGGTTACCGCTGTTCCAAATACCAGTTTAGCCGCACCTCGCCGAATGGCAACAATTTTAGTAGTGTGGACCTGGTGTTGATGCGGTTGGCCGAGATTTATTTGATGCGCGCAGAGGCTAAATTAAGGAATGGGGATGCGGCCGGTGCTTTGGCAGACGTCAACATGGTTAGGGCATCGAGAACGGCCCGCCCAGCACAAACCCCGGCAGCATTGACTTCCCTTGATTTGGACATCCTTTTCCGCGAGAGGGGTTTTGAGCTCTATTGGGAAGGCTTTAGACGGGGCGACCAAATACGTTTTGGTAAATACGAAGATTCGTGGACCGATAAGACCGATTCCGATGTGAACCGAAGATTGTTCCCGATTCCGCAAAGTGCCGTTGATGCCGCTTCGGGCATAGATGGCTTCTTGGAACAGAATCAGGGATATTAGTAGTTTTGTTAGTTTAGTTTTGATAAGGGTGGGCAGTTCATTGCCTGCCCTTATTGTATTTCAAATACGCAGTTTTTCGCTCGTTGGGCCCCTCCCGATTAAATTGGGTCCGCCATCCTTTGGAGATTCCAGCGAGAACTGTTTTTTTTTCGTATTTTGGATTTGGTATTGCAAATGTCCGGTCTCGAGGTCCGCGGTACATGTCCGAAGGCCCGAAAGGGAAAGTGGAGCTTGAAAGGTTAAATATTGGTATATCATGAAAAAGGGTCGCGTAACAATCACGGATATTGCCCGTGAGCTCAATATTGCCCCCTCCACGGTTTCGAGGGCCTTGAAGGACCATCCCGCCTTAAAAAAGGAGACCAAGGAAGCGGTGAAGGCTTTGGCCGAGAAATTGGATTATCAGCCAAACCTTTTGGCGCTGAACCTTTTACAGAAAAAGTCAAACACCATCGGGGTGATCGTCCCGGAGATTACCAGTCACTTCTTCTCCGCCATAATTACGGGCATCCAAGATGTGATCGGCACTTCGGATTACAATATCATGATATGTCTTTCCAACGAATCTTTCGATGAGGAAAAGACCTTGATCGAGAAATTGTCCAAACTGCCGGTGGACGGCGTGCTGGTGTCCCCATCCTCCGAAACGAAGGACTTTGACCATTTTCGACGCCTTCAAAAAAATGGTACCCCCGTGGTGGTCTTTGACAGGGATTGCCCGGGATTGGAATCGGACAAGGTTTTGGTCGATGACTACTCAGGGGCCTTTCAGGCAGTGGAATACCTTATCCGGTCGGGTTGCAAGAGAATTGCGCACTTGGGGGGACCCGTGAACCTGAGTACAACAAAACATCGCCTTTTGGGATACCTCGATGCGCTGGAAAAAAACAAGGTGCCCGTTCAGAAAAAGTATATTGTGCACGTACCCGGATTTTCACATAAAGATGGCCTTAAACCCACTAAAAAACTATTGAGACTGGAAGACCCACCGGACGCCATTTTTGCCATGAACGACAACATTGCCATCTCCGCAATGCATATTGCGGAAAAATTGGGATTTGGGATCCCCGGGGACATTTCGATCGTGGGTTTTGACGACCAGCCCAATTCCTCGTACTTTACCCCCTCGCTGTCAACGGTCTGGCAGCCGGTCTATAGTATCGGAATGCTCTCGGCACGGATTCTGTTACATCGATTGGACGAGCCGGACGCCCCATTGGAATTTAGACATGAAAGCTTTAGGCCGGAACTGGTAATACGGGGATCTTCAAGGAAAATATGATGGAGTGCAAAGGCCGACACAACAGTGCCGGTTTATGCAAACCTTTGCATTGCCTTTTGGTACGGAATACTTTTCAACACCGATTTTTTATCGTTTTTTTATGAAAGAATGCCCTTGCAGCGGTAGGCTGTTAAACTCAGGTATATATGGTGGTTTCCCCTAGAACTTTCTTTAAGAGATGTTATGGCAAATATGCCATAGCGGCCGTGAACGTTTTTACGATGGAACAGGTACTTGGTCTGTTCCGTGCGGGGCAAAGGGCCAATGCACCGTTTATTGTACAGACCACCCCGGTGGCCCGGAATTATGCCCATACCGATATGCTGTTGGGAATGATCGATTCGGCGTCCAGGATATATCCCAAAACGGTCTATGCGGTCCATTTGGACCATGGCGACCAGGAACATGCTTTTGATGCGGTGGAATCGAACAAATACAACTCTGTGATGATCGATGCTTCCCACCACGATTTTGGGACCAACGTGCAAAGAACACGTGCCGTGGTCGGGAAAGCACATGAAAAAGATGTGGTCGTGGAAGCTGAATTGGGCGTACTGAGTGGTGTGGAGGACGATATTTCGATTGATGAAAAACACGCAAAATATACCCAGCCTTCACAAGTTAGGCAGTTTGTACAACAGACCGATTGTGATAGTCTGGCAGTGGCAGTGGGCACCAGCCATGGCGCGTATAAATTTTCAGGTGGCCAAGGGATTCAGTTCGATATACTGCAGGAAATTCAGGAATGCCTCCCAGGATTTCCCATTGTGCTCCACGGGGGGTCCGCTGTGGACAAGAAAGAAATAAACAGAATAAACCGCAGCGGTGGCACCCTGAAAGAAGGGGCAGCGGGAATTTCCCCGGAAGAGATCGTCAAATCGATCCAATACGGTATCTGCAAGATCAACATCGCAACGGATACCAGACTGTTGTGGACGAGGGTGCACCGGGAGTTTTTTAAGGAGACCCCTGAACTTTTCGATCCCATTGTACCAGGGAAAAAATACATGGAGGCCTACACGGATTTTATGTTGCAAAAATTCGAACTGTTGGGAGCCACGGGCAAAGCAAATGAATTCATTAAATAAAGGAACCTATGGGAAAGCAATCTCCATTACTAGTAAAACCGAAAACAGAATCGGCCGTTTATCACAGGATAACCCCTGAATCGGCCAATTGGAACTATTTATATTTTGAAGCGCGAAAAATGGCCCGCGGAGAAACATGGGAACACGATACCCAGGACAATGAACTGGTCATTGTGCTGTTGGGCGGTAATTTTATGGTGGAAAGTGATAAGGGAAAGTGGGAGACCGTAAATGGCAGAAAGGATGTCTTTAGCGGTGTGGCACATACCCTTTACCTGCCCAGGCGGACAAAATTTACCCTGACCGCCACCAGTGATGCCCTGGATATTGCCTATGGCTGGAGCGGATCCGATGGGGACTTCCCCGCAAAATTCGTTACTCCCGAGGAGACTCCAGTGGTTATTTTCGGAGGCGATAATGCGACCCGCCAGTTCAACGACTTGGTACCTCCCGGTTTCGGGTGCCATAGCATTGTGGTAAGGGAGGTATACACCCCATCAGGGAATTGGAGTTCTTTTCCGGCCCACAAACACGACGAACGTATTCTGGCAGAGGACGGCACCGTGTTGGAGCCCATCCAGGAAGAAACCTATTTCTATAAATTTCAAAAACCTGAAGCGTATGCCATTCAACAGGTGTATACCAAAGATCGGTCGCTGGACGAGATTGTAAGGCCCCGGCACGACGATGTGGTCATGATTCCAAAGGGATTTCACCCTGTGGTGGCCGAACATGGTTTTCACTGCTATTACCTCAATTTTCTGGCGGGTACGGATCAATGCCTGGCGAATACCACCGACCCCGATCACGAGTGGATATATGGTTCCTGGGCCTCTCAGGACAAAAGACTGCCCCTGGTTACCGCAGAGATGAATAAATAAGACGACAGATGGCTAAAAAATTTGATGTTATCACTTTCGGAAGGTCCTCAATCGACCTGTACTCCCAGAATATCGGTTCCCCCTTCAATGATATTCAAGGCTTCGATGCCTTTGTGGGCGGTTCTCCTTTGAATATTGCCGTAGGTTGCGCAAGACTGGGGGTGAAAACAAGCTTGCTCACCGCAGTGGGCGACGATAAGGTGGGGGAATTTATTGTGAACTTTCTGGATAGGGAAGGGGTGAATACGGACTGTGTCCCGATAAAGGACACGGCCCGAAGCAGCGCGGTGGTATTGGGGATAGAACCACCGGATAGGTTTCCCTTGGTATTTTACCGCGACAATGCCGCCGACAGTCAGGTCGATATCGATGATGTGGACAGGGCCAATATTCCGGAGCATCGGATCTTGCTGATCAATGGTACGGCCATGAACATGGAACCCTCAAGAAGCGCAACCTTCTATGCCGCGGAAGTAGCCGGAAAAAACAATGTCGGGGTAGTTCTGGACTTGGATTTCCGGGCGGACCAATGGCACGATTACAGGGCCTACGGAATAACGATGCGTGCAGTACTGCCACGGGTAAAAATAGCGATCGGCACGGAAGAGGAAATACTGGCCGCGACCATGGAGAATACCTCCCAGGTAACCATAAAGGATCAGCAAATATCGGCCCCGGAAATCAAAGGGGATATAGACGGATCCATAGAGCGTTTGTTGGCGACCGGAATAGAAACCTTGATAGTCAAAAGGGGAAAGGATGGTGCGAGCATCTACGGAACGGATGGTGCAAGGCAGGATGTACCGGGATTTCCCGTGGATATTTTGAACATTCTCGGCGCGGGCGATGCCTTTGCCAGCGGATTCCTCTATGGCGTTCTGCAAGGCTGGGACCTGTACAAAGCCTGTCGGATGGGAAATGCCAGCGGGGCGCACGTGGTGACCCAGAAGGGATGTGCCAACTTCATGCCCACCTTGAAGGAATCTTTGGATTTTATTGAAAAAAACGGCGGATTTTAAATTATAGTTGAAATGGATGTAAAAAAACTTACGGTGGCACAGGCCACCATAGAATATCTGAAAAATCAATATGTGGAACGGGACGGCGTGCAGAACAAGTTCTTTGCCGGGTGCTTTGGTATTCTTGGGCACGGCAACGTGGCCGGGATCGGCCAGGCACTGCACCAGAACCCGGACTTTCCCCTATTTGTTGCACGGAATGAACAGAGCATGGTACATACGGCGGCGGCCTATGCCAAGGTAAAGAACCGCTTACAGACCTTTGCATGTACATCTTCAATAGGTCCCGGGGCCACGAATATGGTCACTGGGGCTGCTGCGGCCACGATAAACAGGATTCCGGTGCTGCTCCTACCTGGAGACATTTTTGCGACAAGACATGTGGCTCCGGTCCTGCAACAATTGGAATCTGCTGCGACCCAGGACGTTTCCGTGAACGATTGCTTTAAACCCGTCTCAAAATATTGGGACCGGATAAATAGGCCCGAACAGTTGATTACCGCCTTGCCCGAGGTAATGCGGGTACTCACCTCTCCGGCAGAGACGGGCGCCGTAACCTTGAGCATTCCCCAGGACGTCCAGGCGGAAGCATTTGATTTTCCCGTGGAACTCTTTGAAAAAAGGGTTTGGCATATTGCCCGGACCATGCCGGACCAGAGCCTCCTGGCCAAGGCCATAGCGCAGATCAAGACGAGCAAAAGACCATTGATCGTCTCCGGCGGTGGTACCATTTATAGTGGGGCAACGGAAATACTGAAAAAAATGGTGAACCGAACGGGAATCCCGGTAACGGAGACTTTTGCGGGCAAAGGCTCCCTGAACTTTGATGAGCCCCAAAATTTGGGCGCCGCCGGGGTAACCGGAACCCCAGGGGCCATAGAAATTGCAAGAGAGGCCGACCTGGTTGTAGGTTTGGGTACGCGTTACAGCGATTTTACCACCATTTCAAAATCGGCCTTCCAAGATCCCGATGTGAAGTTCATCAACATTAATGTGGCTGAATTCGATTCCTTTAAACATGGAGCCCTGCCGCTGACAGGGGACGCGAAAGCAATTCTTGAAGAAATTGACGAACAGTTGTCGGATTATGCGGTAAGCAAGGATTACCGGGAAAAAATAGAGGGATTCAACGCAAGCTGGGACGATTTCGTTTCCGGAATATATACGGAGAAAAACGAAACACCTGCTTTTCAGGGAGAGGTGATCGGAGCGGTCAACACTTTTTCAGACGCCGATGATATCATGGTGTGCGCGGCGGGAAGTCTTCCCGGGGACCTTCATAAGTTATGGAGGACGAGAAACCCAAAAGGGTTCCATCTGGAATACGGATACTCCTGCATGGGTTATGAGATTGCCGGTGGGCTGGGAGCAAAAATGGCCCATCCGGATAACGAGGTCTATGTATTGGTGGGCGATGGCAGCTACCTGATGATGTCGCAGGAAATCGTTACCTCCATCCAGGAAAGACGAAAATTGACCATAATCCTGTTGAACAACGACGGATACTCCAGCATTGGGGGTCTATCGGCCTCTTTGGGAAGTGAGGGCTTCGGCACCTACTATCGCTATCGAAATGAGCGGACCAACCAGCTCGACGGAGGGCTGTTGCCCATAGATTATGCGGCCAATGCCGCCAGTATGGGTGCGCATGTCATTAAGGCTTCGAATGTGCAAGAACTCAATGCAGCCCTGAAAAAGGCAAAGACCATAGACCATACTACCCTGATCTATATTGAAGTGGATCGCAAAAAAGGGGTTCCCGGTTTTGCCTGGTGGGACGTTGCCGTGGCGGAGGTGTCGGAAAAAGAAGCGGTAGACGCCTCTTTTCAGGACTACCAGAAAAATAAGAAGACGCAAAAATATTATCTATAGTCCAAAATAACCAATAACCGATCCAATGAATACCGACCTGATCATAACCTTGGCCTCTTTCATCCTCTTCACCGGAGGTGTGGCCCTTTTTACTTGGTACAGCCTTAGAAAAACCAACCTGGGTTCCTCGGAGGGTTATTTTTTGGGAGGAAGAAGCTTAACGGGAACGTTCATCGCCGGTTCCATGTTGTTGACCAATATTTCCTCAGAACATCTCATTGGCATGAACGGCAATTCCTATGTCAATGGATTCATAGTCATTGCCTGGGAAGTTACCTCGTCGATAGCGCTGGTGATCGCTGCCATATTTTTTGTTCCCAAATATTTAAAAATGGGTTTGACCACCATTCCCCAATTTTTGGAGAACCGCTTCGATGGCCTTACCCGAACCATGGTGGCGGCCATTCTGGTTTTTTCCTTTGTGGTCACCCTATTGCCCATCGTGTTGTATTCCGGGGCAATAGGTATTGAAAGTCTGTTCGGGATTTCCGATATCTTGGGGGTAGATCAGACCGAAGGGCTTTGGGTGACCGTGGTGCTCATTGGCGCCATTGGCTCGATCTATGCCATTTTTGGAGGGTTGAAGGCCGTGGCCTACTCCGATACCATTAATGGTCTGGGCCTACTGTTGGGGGGCTTGTTGATACCCATCCTGGCACTGATGGCCATTGGGGACAACAATATTGTGGATGGTTTGGTAAAGGTTTACGAATACGCTCCTGAAAAGTTCAATGTTATTGGTGCACCCGATTCCGTACTGCCGTTTGAGGTGCTGTTCACGGGCTTGATCATCAACCAACTGTATTTCTGGGGTATGAACCAAGCCATTATCCAAAGGGCATTGGGCGCCAAAAATTTAAAGGAGGCCCAAAAGGGCCTGTTGTTGACCGGACTTTTTAAAATACTTATTCCCTTGATCATTATTCTCCCCGGAGTAATATGCTATTACTACTTCCAAGATACCTATTTTGACCAGCAGGATTCGGTTTATCCTCAATTGGTGAAAAAAGTATTGCCCGTGTGGTTGATAGGGTTCTTTGCCGCCGTGATCATGGGAGCTGTATTGAGTACGTTCAATTCGGTCTTGAATTCGGTCGCAACCTTGTTCAGTGTGGATATCTATAAAAAGCACATTGCGAAAAATACCAGCGACAAGACCCTGGTCAAAATCGGTAAGGCGACTTCAGCAGTTTTGGCGGTCATCGCTATTTTCACCGCACCCTTCGTTGCAAATGCCTCGGATGGACTATACCAATTGCTGCAGGAACTGAACGGTATCTTCTTTATTCCGATAGCATCCATTTTATTGGCCGGGTTCTTTATGAAGAAGGTTTCCGCCCTGGGTGCAAAGGTTGCCTTGATATTTGGTTTGCTCTTTTACATTTTTATGACCTGGGGCTATACCGGTCACAACATACACTTTGTGCACCTATGGGGAATCGAATTTGTGTTGAACGTCGCCATCATGTACGGGGTCTCCTATTTTTATCCCAGAAAGAACATGTACCAGGTCACCGATGTGGGGGCTGTTGATTTAAGGTCATGGAAATATACCAGGCCCATGTCGATAGGCCTGTGCGCGGTCACTATTTTGATATATATACTGCTGGGAAGCAACTGATCTTCAAATAACACATATAATCAGGTTTAAGCAATAAGAAAATGGACATTTTACAAAATTACATAGACGGACGTTGGACGAACAGCGCATCAAAAGAAACCCTTGATGTACTGAATCCCGCCAATCAGGAGGTCTTGGCAAAAGTGCCTTTCGGTGAGGACACCAAAACGGATGTGGAACAGGCTACGCTTGCGGCTCAAAAGGCATTTCAGGAATGGAGCAAAGTACCGGTAATGAAACGGGTCCAGGTCCTCTATCATTTGAAGTCCCTTTTGGAGGACAAACGGGAAGACCTGGCAGAAATAATTACCAATGAGTCGGGCAAGACCAAGGCCGAATCTTTTGGTGAGATACAGCGGGCCATTGAGAATGTCGAGGTTGCCTGTGGTACGCCCATGCTCATGGCCGGTGATGTTATCGAGGATATCGCCAAGGGAATAGACGAAATGATGATTCGTCAACCATTGGGTGTTGCTGCCTGCATCACCCCCTTCAATTTTCCAAGTATGATCGTATTTTGGTTCTTGCCCTATGCCATCGCGACGGGCAATGCCTTTATCATAAAACCATCCGAAAAGGTGCCTTTGACCATGATGAGGATTTTTGAGTTCATCGACCAATTGGATATCCCCAAGGGCTTGGTCAATTTGGTACACGGTGGCAAGGCCTCGGTGGATGCCATTCTGGAGCATCCGCAGATCAAGGCCATCAGTTTTGTGGGCAGCACCCCGGTGGCAAGGTATATTTATTCCAAAGGAACGGCCAACGGAAAAAGGGTACAGGCGCAGGGAGGAGCGAAAAACCCGGTGGTCATATTGCCCGACTCGGATATTGAGATGTCAACCAAAATTATTACAGATTCGGTCTATGGCTGTGCCGGGCAGCGTTGTTTGGCGGCTTCCACGATTATTACAGTAGACGATTCCAAAAGAGAAATAAAGGATGCCCTTTATGAAACGGTAAGGACAAGGACCACCGGATACGGTTGGGAAGAGGGCGTAAACATGGGCCCTGTCATCACCCCTGAAAGCAAAAGTAGAATTGAAGGACTGATTCAGCAAGGTGTCGATGAAGGGGCAGAGGTGCTTCTTGATGGAAGGAACACCACTATTTCTGGATATGAAAAAGGGAATTTCATTGCGCCGACAATTTTGGAAAACGTGGCCTTGGACAAGGAACTGATCAAAACGGAGATCTTTGGCCCGGTAATGAGCTTGATCTCCATGAAAAATATCGAAGAGGCCCTATCGTTTGTCAATAGTGGAAACTACGGCAATATGGCCTGTCTTTTCACGGGTAGCGGAGCGAACGCAAGGAAGTTCAGAAATGAGGCGGACGCCGGAAACATCGGTGTCAATATCGGTGTTGCCGCGCCCATGGCACAGTTTCCCTTTAGCGGGTGGAAAGATAGCTTTTTTGGCGACCTGCATGGACAGGGGAAACATGCCATAGAGTTTTTCACACAGACCAAAGTGATCATAGAGCGATGGCCCAACATATGGTCCCGTAAATTTTAAATGAGCTTGGAATGATCAAAATAGCAAATGCACCCTGTTCCTGGGGCGCCCTGGAATTTGATTTGGAGGAAAAATCGGAAGAAATCGGGTTTGAAAGGGTTTTGGACGAAATCAGGGAAACGGGCTACATCGGTACCGAACTGGGCGATTGGGGCTATATGCCCACGAATCCGAATCTTTTGCACACCGAAATCGACAAAAGGGGGTTGGAGTTGTTGGGAGCCTTCGTTCCGGTGGCCCTGGCCGATAGCAACGCACATGGAAAAGGGGTCGAAACCGCGCTGAGGGTTGCCGAACTGATGTACAGTGCCGGCTATGAAAATGCCTTTATCGTTTTGGCCGATGATAATGGGTCCGTGCCCGAACGAACACAGCACGCAGGAAGAATAACCCCTGAAATGGGACTTTCCGAAACCCAATGGAAAACCTATGCCGGGGGGGCTGAAAGGGTGGCCCGGGCGGTCAAGGACCAATATGGCCTACGAACCGTTTTCCATCACCATTGTGCCGGCTATGTGGAAACCCCGGAAGAACTGGACAGGCTCATGGCTTTGACCGATCCCGAACTGTTGGGGCTTTGTCTGGACATGGGGCATTACGCCTTTGGCGGGGGGGATCCCGTGCAGGCCCTACAGAAGCATTCAAACAGAATATGGCACGTACACTTTAAGGATTTTGATCCCGAAGCGGCCAGGGGTTCCAGAGAAGCGAATGGTGATTATTTCGATGCTCTGAAAAGAGGGGTGTTCTGTGAACTTGGAAAGGGTGCGGTGAATTTTCAAGCCGTAGTCGATCTGTTGAACGACAAGGGCTATTTCGGTTGGATCGTAGTGGAACAGGATATTCTTCCAGGTATGGGAGATCCAAAGGCCTGTGCAAGGGCCAATAGGGATTTCATTAAAACTTTAGGACTATAACTAATAGAATTCAGATGAAAAAAGTAAAATTTGCGGTTGCGGGATTGGGAAGAATCGGAAAGATCCATTTGGAGAACCTACTTCAAACGCCCAACGTGGATGTAGTTGCCGCGACCGATCCCGATAAGGATTGTTTACAATACGCCAAGGATAGGGGCGTACCCACGACCACTGACACTTTTGAGGAAATGCTGGTCAGCACCCCAATTGAGGCCGTCCTGATATGTACCCCTACCGATACGCATGCCGATTATGTTGAACTGTCCGCAAAGGCCGGAAAACATATTTTTTGTGAAAAACCTTTAGATCTTTCCCTGGAGCGGGTTCTCGAAGTATTGGAAGTGGTCAAGAACTCCAATGTAAAGTTAATGCTTGGTTTCAACAGGAGGTTCGACAAGGAATTTCGAAAGGTGCGGGAATTGGTAAAGAACGATGCCGTTGGTCTTCCCCATCTGGTCAAGATCACCAGTCGCGATCCCGGTGCCCCGCCGGTAAGCTACATTGAAAAATCGGGAGGACTCTTTTTGGACATGACCATACATGATTTTGACATGGCCCGTTTTGTAGTGGCCAAGGAAGTCGAGGAGGTATACGCCAAAGGCGCCGTTTTGGTCGACCCGGCCATTGGTGAGGCCGGAGACATCGATACCGCGGTGGTTACGCTCACCTATGTGGACGGTACAATGGCGATAATAGACAACAGTAGGGAAGCATCCTATGGCTACGACCAACGGGTCGAGGTTTTCGGGTCAAAGGGAATGGTACAGTCCAACAATAATTTCCACGACTCCCACACTTTATATAATGATCAGGGCATACATGCCGCCCTGCCACTGCATTTCTTTCTGGAGCGGTATCGGGAGGCCTATAAGACCGAATTGCTGGACTTTATCCAGGGGCTCGAAAACGGTACGCTGATGCCCGTGGACGGAAATGATGGATTGCAGTCCTTAAAAATTGGACTTGCCGCCCTTAAGTCCCTCAAGGAAAACAGGCCGGTAAAGATTTCCGAGATTGTATAATATCCATGTTGGATCTACTACGTTCACCATTGGCCATCACAGAGTAAAAAAGAGGTTTATGAAAACAAGGGTACTTCTGGCGCTACTGCCGATATTGGTATTTTCATCACTTTCATCGGCACAAAAAAATGGGCCCATTAATACCATGTCGTTCAATATACGATACGACAATCCAGAGGATGGACCTCAGAATTGGCAATATCGAAAGGAAAATGTGGTACGGATGATCAACTTTTACGACCTGGACATCATTGGTATGCAAGAGGTTTTGGTGACCCAACTGAACTACCTGAAAGCGAATTTGCGGCAGTACGGAACTGTAGGCGTCGGAAGGGAGGATGGGAAGGAAAAGGGAGAGTTTTCACCCATCTTTTACAGGAAGAACAGGTTCAAAAAACTCAAAAGTGGTACGTTCTGGTTGAGTGAAACGCCGGCAAAAGTAAGTAAGGGTTGGGATGCCGCTTTGGAAAGAATTGCAACTTGGGTGGTGTTAAAGGACAAAACTACCGGAAGGGAACTTCTTTTTATGAATACGCATTTTGATCACGTAGGGGACCGTGCAAGGACGGAGAGCACCGTATTGTTAAAACAAAAATCAGAAGAACTGGCAAAGGGTTTGCCCTTGATCCTGACCGGTGATTTCAATCTGGTTCCGGAGTCCGAAGCCATAAAAACCTTGCTCGAACCCGATGGAAAGAACACCTTGATCAACACCAGCAGTGTGGCCACCTTTTCCTATGGACCGGAATGGACCACCTGCGGGTTCGATAAAAGGCCGTTTGGGGAACGGAAGGTAATCGACTATATTTTTGTAAAGCAGGTGGGGCGGGTAAACCGGTATGCCGTTCTTTCCGAAACCTTGAATGATATTTTCCTGTCAGATCACTGTCCGGTGTTTGCACAGATCCAACTGTAGCGATCTTGCAGGTGTACCGGACAACCCTCCTGAATCCCGGACCGTTTTTTCTAGTCGATACGGCATTATGGCCGAATCCATGTTCGGGCTCAATCTTTGAGGCGGGTTACCTTCCCACTGTTCAGATCCATCCGAAAATGGTCAGAGGGTTCCCCGTTCATGAATTTACGGAACAGTTCCATCAACACGAGCATATTGGTCTTGGTGAGATCCTTGTCTTCCACTGAATGCCTCTGCTCCAAAAATGACTCCATGATGAGACGATATTGGTTCAATCGCTCCGTCCCGATATCTTTGAAGGCCAATTCGTCCGCACTTCTAAGCCGGTACAGGTCAAATACCAGATCGCCACCGGACCAATCGCCAAAATGGTCTAAGGTCAAATTGCTTTTGGCGGCACGTTTACGGGCTTCTGTCCATAAGATCGAAGTTTCGCCGCTATCCGCCCTGATTTTTTCCAAAGCATCCCCGAGGGATTCTTCAGATACCGATTGTGACAAGATCAGCAGTTCCTTCCCTGAAACATTCAAGAGAAAGCTTGCGAAATCGGACGGCCATTCGGAGGGCAGGAAGCGCAATCGCACCAGTTCCCTTAAATGGAACGTCGTAAATTCATGATAGTTTTTTGATGCCAAAATGTTCTGGTCCCAGATATTTTTGGCACCGATACTTTGCAAATAGCCATGCTCTTGTTCGTACAGATCGAAAAATTCGTTGAAATCCGGAACAGAATCCAGGGTTACTGTCTCCACATCCATAACTTCTTTCTCCCTTATGGTAAGCAGTTTGTATGCGGGTTTGTAAGCTGCCAGGGACGGTGCCTGGACGTTTATCAATGTATTTCCCTTCTCCGTGGTCGTAACTCCCGTATCGTTCATGTGCATATGGCCGCCGAAATGAAGTTTCAGCCCGGCATCCGCAAACATTTCGGCCACTTTTTCCTCGGGAACACGTTTCAACTGCATTTGCCCGGCAATCAGTAAATTGTCAATTTCCCGTGTTGCTCCATTGGTAAAATCCACCATGGGGTAATGGCTAAAGGCCAAAAGTACTTTTCCGCGTTTTTCTGCATCTTGGACCACCCTGCGGACCCAATGCACCAAGTATTGCTTGTTTTCCAAGAGATTGTCATGTCCAATGCCCGTATTGGGATAATCTTGGGGAATACGCGTGTCGGTTGCCACTTTTTCTTTTTTAAGGTAGGTACTGGGATCTAGGGCAAGCAGCCAAAGTCCCTTGACGGGCTCTACCAAATAGCTGACATCGGGCAGGGGTATATCGTTCGTTGGGAACAGGTGGCTCCTGTTCTTCAAGGCAGCCTGTTTTTTGGCATTCTCGAAATCGTAGTTGTCGTAGCTATAACTGGAAAATGGGGATTCCCAATAGAGATCGCTCTTTTTTGGGAAAAACCCAAAATCGCCCAAGACATTGGTAATCTCTTCATACCCCAAATTCTGTAGATCTTCCGAGATTACCACCGGATGCTCGGTGACCGTATCCGAGACGTACATTTGCGGCTGCGACATTATGGGTTGCCGTTTCCCACCCTCTCCCAAAAAATCCAGCTTTCCATCCCTGTGGTTGAATGGCCGTACCACGTCGTGATTTCCGGTAATCAAGTAAAAGGAGATGCCGTGGTTTTTCGAATAATCTTCCAAAATCCTCTTTAATCCACGGATGTGAAGGGGTTGTCCGTCGTCCGAAAAATCCCCGGGGAGCAGAATGTGTTTCACTTTCCTTTTGACCACATCGTCCAGAGCGGCTAAAAAAGCGAAGTAATTTTCGTTGAAGATTCGTGTGGAACGCAACTGCCCCCCCATTGTTCTGATAAGCACGTATTCCCCAGTTTTAGGGTTCTTTATCCCTGGATATTTACTGTCCGCAAGGTTACCGTAAACATCTTGAAGATGTATGTCCGCCATTACCGCAATTTGCAGTCCCCGGGGTTCGAGTTTTTTTTTGGAAGCACAGGAAGCCCCTACTAATAAAATAAAGAGAAGTATTGTATGCCCTGTATTTCTGAAGAAGTCCATATCCCGATCAATTAAGGCCCCGTTCGCGGAAGACCACAATAAAAATACGGCTTATCGGCAGAGCGGGGCGGCGAATCTTGTGCAAAGGTTTGCATGGGTCAGAACTTCAGACAGACCGGTTGCGCCAGTCTTATTTCGTTTCCGGTATAAGACAGCAATCCAGTGGATGGATCTATTTTAAAAACGGTGATATTGTCCGATTTTTGATTGGCCACCAAAAGAAATGCCCCATCCGGGGACAGGGTAAAATTTCTGGGCCAATCCCCACGAACGGGCTCGGTGGTCAATAGGTTGAGGTGGCCGTCCTCCGAAACGGAAAAAATGGCTATGCTGTTATCGCCCCGGTTCGATGCATAAAGAAATTTACCATTGTGCCCCAGATGGATATCGGCACAAGCATTGTCGCCGTCAAAATCGGCCGGCAGTGTACTTTTCCCATCAATTCGTTCAAAGCGGCCCGTCCTCGGATCTACCAAGGCGGAGACTACCGTACTGGACAATTCATTGATGATAAAGGCCATATTTTTTTCGGGATGGAAGATCAAATGCCTTGGCCCGTCGCCCGGATTCATTTTTAAAGCCGTATGGGGTTTCCCTAAGTTCTTGTTGTCCGTAATGGGGTAAGCTACGATCTGATCTATGCCTAGATCTACAGCGTACAGAAAGTTACTTGGGGCATCGAACTTGACACAATGGGCATGGGCCGATTTTTGATTGGGATGTGGGCCCTTGCCCGAATGGACACTGCTTTGGGCACCCCCGATGATGTTTCCTTCCGTATCGATACTGTAGAGGGCGATACTTCCAGAACCGTAGTTGGCCACGGCAAGAAGGTTTTCTGTTCGATTCAATTCAATATAACATGCCCCGTCCCCAATGCTGGAATGATCGCTTAGGGTATTCAACAGATTTCTGTTGTCACCCCAATCATAGACCGAAATACTTCCGGGCTTTGTGGCGTTGGACGAAAAAACCCTTGACCTATCCTTCGATATACAAAGGTACCCCGGGTTCTCTTTTTCTATCAATAGCTTGGTATTGCCAATGGTACCAGTGTTTGGGTCAAAATCCAGCTTGTAGATCCCCCGACTTTCGCCATTGGTGAAAGTCCCGACCAAAAGCTCCAAATTTTCCGATTTCCCCTCCTTTTTCGATGTGGGGGACGCCTGGGTATCACTGGACCGCTTGGGGTCGGATTTACACGCCAATGCAATCAGGAGACAGGAACAAACGGTTATGTATTTATGGGATGGTATCATTTTGGATAAGTGTTTGATATGGAATATGGATTTCATTGCATTCGTTTGAATGGATTTATAATTGCCGATAAAATTGGAATACGGCAGCTGATGCGGAAGGGCAAACATCCGATGTGTTCCGGTGCTTTACCGATACTTTTGATCTGTCCTTTTACGGGATGGGGCATCGTTTCATTTTGAATGGTAGGGCCCGGCCATGGTCCGAAGGTATCAAAACCGTGCTCCAAGCCTTGGGGATTTTGTCATTTTTCACTTCGAATTGAAGATTTTCTGATGTTCAATTCACCGTTCAGAACAATGGTTTCCTGTTCAAAGGAATCGTTTTCAATTTGTTTGATAAGCAGCTTGGCGGCACTTTTCCCCATTTCAAAGGTAGGTTGCTTAACGCTGCTCAGTTGGGGCGTTACCAATTCCGCCATTCTGGTTTCCGTAAATCCGATAACGGCAATGTCCTCCGGAACCCTATATCCATTGTCTTTGAGTTTTTTTATGGCACCCATGGCCACCAGATCGTTTTCGCAATAAAAGGCATCGGGAAGGTCGTGCTGGTATATTAAATCCTCTATTACCTCGATACCCTCTTTGGCCAATAGGCCGGTTTCGATGATCTTGTAGTTCTCTTTGGCGATTTTGTGCTTGTTCAGCGCTTTTCGAAAACCTTTTATCCGTTCATTGGAAACACATAGGTTCTTATGGCCGGCAAGATGATATATCTTTTTATACCCCTGTGAGATTAGATGTTCTGTAGCAAAAAAACTCCATTTTTGGTTGTTGAACAGCACTTTACTGGCGGGTACGGACTGCTCCACACGGCTCATAAATACAATAGGATAATCATTTTTTACTTGCTTTAGATAATAGTCCATATTGTTGCTTTCGGTCGTTGGGGCGATAATGAGCCCATCGACCATGTTGTGTATTAGGGTCTTTACGTTTTTCAGTTCCAGGTCGGGATTTTCATCGGACTGCATCACCAGGACCTGGTACCCCTTGGATAGAAACACTTCTTGAATGGCGATGATGACTTCGGCATAAAATTCATTGACAAACTCGGGGACGACGACCCCGACATTAAAAGTTTTGCTTTGGCCCAGCTTTTTAGCAATGGGGTTGGGAATGTACCCCATCTCTTCGGCGGTCCTTAAAATGAGTTCCCGGGTTTCCTTTCTTATATCGTATTTGTCGTTGAAAGCTCGGGAAACCGAGGAAATGGAAACATTTAATTCCCTGGCCACATCCTTTATGGTAGTGCGTTTCATAGCGTTGCGTTTTCACATACACCTGCAAGTACAGGATCGATCATTGTTTCCGAAAACTAGCAAATTTCAATGGATTAGAAAATAAATATAAAAAAAAGGAATGAGAAATACGTGGAAAGGCTTGGAATGGTCCAATGCCATGGTATCAAAATACCGTTCCAAACAAGACCTGGACAAAATCCCATGGTAAACTTACTCTGAATGCAACTCTCTGATATATAGATATAAATGGTTTTTTCTAAAAATGATGCGAGACAGTTGAAGGATATAATGGCCCTTAAGTGCGTTATTCAAAGTTTTTACGGAAACGTTTCCGGTAATTTAAAACGTTTCCGGTACCGTTTCCGGTAATTTAATTTGTTGGATTTTGTCCTGGACCTGGCAAATGAGATACTTTTCAGCCTCAATAACTAACTGATAAATTTATGGAAAGAAAGTATTTCTTAATGTTATTTTTAATGGCGTTCAGTACAATATTGGTCGCCCAGGAAAAAACAGTAAACGGTACGGTCGTTGACGGGCAGGGTGTTCCGTTACCGGGAACGAGTATTGTGGTCCAAGGTACTACCAACGGAACGCAGACCGATTTTGACGGAAATTATGCGATTGAGGTATCGGAAGGACAGGTTTTGGTCTTTTCCTATGTTGGTTTTGCCCCACAAAACATTACCGTTGGCGGCGCTTCTACTATAAATATTGTTCTACAGGAAGATGCTTCCCAGTTGAACGAGGTTGTCGTAGTGGGCTATGGAACCCAAAAAGTGGTCAACCTTACCGGTTCGGTAGAAACGATCAAGGGTACGGAACTGACGCGTCAACCGGTCTTTCAGACATCACAAGCACTGGCTGGCCTGGCACCGGGCCTAGTGGCCACGCAAACTAGCGGGCAACCCGGTTCGGACGGTGCGACCCTTAGGATCAGGGGCATTGGAACTTTGGGGAACGGGAACAAGAACAATCCGTTGATCTTGGTGGATGGCATTCCGGACAATATCAACGGAGTGGATCCAAACGATATTGAAAGTGTATCCGTGCTAAAGGATGCCTCCGCCGCGGCAATTTACGGATCCAGAGCGGCAAATGGGGTTATTATTATCACCACCAAAAGGGGCAAGGCCGGGAAAGTGAGTGTTTCCTATGATAGCTATGTAGGTTTCAATAAGGTGACCCAGAACCTGAACTTCTTGGATGGGTTGGGGTATATTGAAAACATAAATGTTGCCAATCCCGGTACCTATGATGACGCTTTTGTTTCCAATTATGCAGTAAACCGGGGAACCGATGCGGCCCCCGATACCGATTGGGTCGATGAGGTGTTTTCGAGAGAGGGTTTTCAGCAATACCATCGCTTGAGCGCGAGCGGGGGTTCGGAGAAAGTAAGGGTGGCCACGTCCATTTCCTTTATGGATCAAGACGGCAATATCCCCAATTTCAATTTCAGCAGGTACAACGGTCGGTTCAATACGGATATCAAACTGAGCGAGAAGTTCGATGTAAATTTCGACCTGAACTTTAGGAGGTCCGAACAGCGCGACCCTTCTGCCGGACTTAACGAGATTACCCGTCAGGCCTATCGAATACCCCCATTGTTTACCGCTGTTAACGAGGATGGGTCATTCGGTCCGGGATGGAACGGGCAGAACCCCGTTGCCGGAGCTTTGGTCGGGGGAACGGATTTTAGGCAGTTCAATTATTTTAGGGGACTGTTGAAAGTGAACTACAGACCGATCGAGGAACTGGTTGTTTCCATGTCGTACGCCCCACAGCATACCGATAATTTTAGAAAGGACTTTAGGGCCCAATACGATTGGGTCGATCTGTCCCAAAGCGGAACCTTTCCGAACGAAAACCGACTTTTTCAAGAAAACTCCAGGGGTTTTCAGGACAACTTCAATGTAATTGCCAACTACGATAAAAGTTTTGGGGGTCATAGTTTTGGTGCGGTTCTGGGGTATGAATTCTTAAAGAATACCTCTTCCAGCTTTGATGCGCAGCGGAGAAACTTCGTACTTCAGGAATTCCAGCAACTGGACAGTGGAGACGCCGACACCCAAGAAAATGGTGGGGAAGAGACCGTCAATGGACTGGAATCGGTGTTTGGAAGGGTCAACTACTCCTATAAGGATAAATATTTGTTCGAGGCCAACCTAAGGCGTGATGCCAGTTCCCGTTTTGCTCCTGCTTTTAGGGCCGACTGGTTTCCATCGTTTTCTGTCGGATGGACCGTTTCCAACGAACCGTTCCTGATCGATTCCTCCACCCTGTCCTTTTTGAAGCTAAGGGCTTCCTGGGGGCAATTGGGGAACCAGAACATTTTTGACAATGATGGCAACCCCATAAATTTTGCGTATGTCTCAATATTTGGGGTCGGAACAGAAAATCCGGTTATTGGCGGTGGTCCCATTACAGGCGGCGCACAGACCGTTTTGGCCAATAGGGCGATACGATGGGAAAGTACTACCACTTCAAATTTTGCGGTGGACGCCAAGTTTTTGGACAATAGGTTGTCCCTTACGGGGGAGTACTACGTTCGTACAACCGATGACATCTTGCTGCAGGCCAGCACGGTGCCCTTGTCGGTTGGTTTCACCGCACCCGTTCAAAATGTGGGCAGCGTAGAAAACAAAGGATGGGATTTGGCACTGGATTGGCAAGATACGATCGGATCGGATTTTTCCTACGGCCTCAATTTTAATATTTCCGACTATGAGAACGAAGTCACTGATTTGGGCGAGCTCGATGAACTTCCCCCTGAGAATGGTACCATTGTTAGGGTAGGGGAACCCATCAGTTCCATATTTGGCCTACAGAAAGTTGGCCTGTTCCAAAACCAGGAGGAGATCGATAATGCCCCCACACATGGTTTTGGACCTGTAGCTCCAGGAGATGTGAGGTATGCCGATACCAATGGGCGGGATGCCGATGGAAATTTGACGGGCCAGCCCGATGGACAGGTCAACAATGATGACCGGGCCATTATTGGAAATTCTTTACCCAGATTGAATTATGGATTGGACGTATCCGCCCGATATAAGGGATTGGATTTTTCCATTTCCTTTTTGGGGGTGGGCAAGCGCGACATCATACTTCAGGGAGACGCCGCTTATCCCTTTTTCAATGCGGGAAAGATACAGCAGTGGCAAACGGATGCCTGGACGGCCCAAAATACCGGAGCGAAATATCCGAGGTATACTCCCGGGAGCAGCCATAGCAACTGGAGAACCAGTGAGCAATGGTTGTTCGATGCATCGTATTTGAGGGTCAGGAATATCGGCCTGGGGTACTCATTGCCGGACAAAGTGCTGGAAACGCTGAAAGTCAATAGTTTAAGGATCTATGTATCCGGACAAAATTTGTTCACTTTCGACAATCTTCCCGAAGGTATGGATCCCACTATTCCCAACTTCACCTCTGGTGGTTTTTACCCCATAACGTCTACCTATACTTTTGGATTGAGTGTAAGCCTATAATAAAAAAAAAATGAAAAAAACCAGTAAGATAATACCGTTTGTTTTGGCCCTGATTTCCATGGTGGCCTGTGAAGAAGAAGTTCTTGATTTAAGCGATCCCGGGGCCCCTACCGATGTGGTCTTTTTTGAATCTGAAGATCAACTGGAGGTTGCTTTGGCCGGAATCTACGAAACCGTGAATTTTGAACGAAGTGTCCCCTTTCCACAACATTTGGACCATACGACCGATTATGGCTTCAGTCGTGGCGATGTGGGGGGAACAGCTACCATAACCACCGGGGGCATGACTTCCACCGACGGTTCTGCACGGGATCACTGGGCAAGATGGTACCAGGGCGTTCAACGCGCCAATAACCTTTTGACCAATATGGCAAAGGCCGAAGCGGTCTCCGACCCGGAAAGATTTGCCACGATACGAGCCGAGGCACTCGCTTTGAGGGCGTTTTGCTATGCCTATCTCACCGAACTTTTTGGTGATGTTCCGTACCGGACCGAAATAGCCACCTCGTTGGAGGGTCTTGATGTGGGAAGGACCCCAAAATTGGAAATTGCGGCCAATATAATGGCCGATTTGGAAACCGCTGCAAACGTGCTTCCGACAACATGGGGCGCCGGTGATAGAGGCAGGTTTTCCGCAATGGCGGCACACACCCTAAGAGCAAGGGTAGCACTGTACAACGAAAATTGGTCCGTTGCGGAACAATCCGCACAAATTGTAATGAACAGCGGCGCCTTTGGTTTGGACGCAAGCTATGAGGATTTGTTCACCGCCGGCGGAATCCAGTCTTCTGGCGAGGTCATTTTCGATCTTGCCTTCCAAAACGGTACCAACACGCACAATCTTGCACGACGTCAGGGAACCCGATTTGGTGGGTGGGCGCAGTTAGTGCCATCGCAACAGACGGTCGATTCCTATGAAACCACAAATGGATTGCCGATTGACGAGGATGCTGCATTTGATCCTGCCAACCCCTATGAAAATAGGGACCCGAGGTTGAAGGCTTCGATTGTTGTGCCCGGTGAGGTCTGGACGAACCATATTTTTGAAACACATTCGGATAGCATAGCGACCACAAGAATTTCTGATGGATCCAGGGTGTTGAACGTGAATTCTGCCGATTTTAGGGGAATTGCCAAGGTCGATCCCGTGAGCGGTCAGGAATTTACCACTTCGGGAGCCAATGAATTTGGTGCCTATACGGGGTATAATTGGAAAAAATTCTCGGACGAACCCGCACTGATGGGAGATGGCAATGTCGACGCATCGGAACACCCGATTATCGTTATGAGGTATGCCGAGGTACTTTTGATATTTGCCGAGGCCAAAATAGAAGCTGGCAATATAGATCAAAGCGTGTTGGACGCCATCAACGATGTCAGGGCCAGAGCCTATGGGACCACGCGCGGGGATATCGCCAACTATCCCTCCATAAGCAGCATGGATCAGACCGAATTGAGAAAAGTGCTACGGAGGGAGCGAAAAGTGGAATTTGCCAATGAGGGCCTAAGACTGTTCGATATTCGAAGGTGGCGAATTGCCGAGAAGGTTATGAACAGCACCTTATATGGATCCCCGGCCAATGGATGGGGCAATATTGGAGGTACCTTGAACTTTGTACCGAATATCGATGATGACGGTTTCATTGATTATAGCGGAGCTCCTTCCCAGCCCCGAAATATACTGGGCAACTTTGAATATAGGGAAGTTGAGGAACGGGTGTTCAATGCACAAAGAGACTATCTATGGGCCATTCCCCAGAGTGAGATCGACGCGACCAATGGGACCGTTGCACAAAATCCGGGATATTGATCGTATATCATATTGTTTGTTAGTTTACATATGATTGGTTTGAGTTAGTTCTAGTTGACTAAGTTGCAGAAAGGGGGGTGGTCGTGAACTACCCCCCGATTTGTCTAATCTGAAAATAAAATGATCGAGTGGTAATAAAAAAAAAGGAAAGATCGGGTCTTTTTATTTGCCTGTCGTTACTATTGACGGCCTGCGGGAATCCGCCCATTGGTTCCTCCAACTCCATAAGCCTTAATGAACATGGCGATCCCTTACTTTTCGAAATATTGGACGACTCCTTAACCAAGATTTCCTTTAACAACAGAATAGATGAAAATGCCTTAATGAACGGTTTCAACTATGAATACCTGTACAACGGAGCGGGAGTTTCGGTAGCGGACCTCAATGGCGATGACCTGCCCGACCTTTATTTCACCGCCAATCTTGTGGATAACGAACTGTACCTGAATCAAGGCGATCTCATCTTCGAAAAGGTAACGCAGCGGGCGGGAGTAGAGGGCGGTTATGGTTTTCACCAAGGTACGACCATGGTGGATATTAACCATGATGGCAGGTTGGATATCTATTTGTGCAAATCAGGTATTTTTGAAGATCCCGGGAAACGAAAGAATGAACTGTACGTGAACCAGGGCAACGATTCCTTGGGTATCCCAATTTTTAAGGAGGAAGCCCGGCAATATGGACTGGATTTACCACATTATTCGACCCAAGCGGCATTTTTGGATTACGACAAGGATGGTGATTTGGATATGTTTCTATTGAACCACAACACGCAGGTTCGGGAAGTTCAGGAAAACATGGAACGCCTGCGCTTTGTAAAATCGGAATATACCAGTGATCGCTTGTTCAGAAACGACAATGGGCGATACGTGGATATATCGGATATGGCGGGGATTATCAATGACGGAATAGGATTTGGACTGGGCATTGCCATTGGCGATGTCAACAATGACAATTGGCCGGATATGATTGTGGGGCACGACTATACGGCAAAGGACAGAATGTACATCAATCAACGGGATGGAACGTTCAGGGAAACCATGAATCGGTCCACGGGTCATATCCCAACCTTCTCAATGGGGAATGATATTGCAGATTTCAACAACGACGGTTGGCTCGATTTCATTTCTGTGGACATGGTATCGGAAGATAATTATGGAATAAAGGCCAGCATGAGCGGAATGAACCCCGAACAATTCAATTATTTGGTGGATGAGGGATTTCATCATCAATATATGTACAATACCGTTCAGCTCAATAACGGCGTTCCGAACCTCGAGGGCGATCCATTGTTTTCGGACATTGCTTTTTTTGCCGGGGCATCGAGCACGGACTGGAGCTGGGGGCCTTTACTTTTTGATATGGACAATGATGGCGATAGGGACTTGTTCATATCGAATGGCATAAAACGGGACTTCAGAAATGTGGACTATGTAAAATACAAAAAGGCAAAAGAACAAGAGTTCGTGCAGAAAATGGAAAAGGCCCCCGGCCCCCTTAAGGAAACATTGAAAAAAATGTTCATTGCCGAAATGCTTCAAAATATGCCCGCCAGGAAAAAGCACAATTATTTTTTTGAAAACTTAGGGAATCTTGAATTTTCCAAAAAAAACCAAGTTTGGGCCCTTGACAAGTTTACGGCCGCCAATGGAGCGGCCTATGCCGATCTGGACAATGACGGCGATTTGGATATAATCACCAATAACATGGACGATAAAGCTTTTGTTTATCGCAACAACAGTATGGAACTTGGCACGGGGAATTATATCCGGTTTAAGCTGGAGGGACCAAAGAAAAATAGGGATGGTATCGGGGCAAGGGTACGGATCAGAACAAAAGAGGGGATACAGATGGCCGAGCAATACATGACCAGGGGGTTCCAATCGTCCATTGATCGAATCTTGCACTTTGGATTGGGCGGCGCCGAAACAATCCATGAATTGAAAATCACCTGGCCCGACGGCCTTAGCCAAGTTTTGACGGATATCGGCAGCAACCAGACCTTGACCTTGGAATACGGGAAGGCCTCAATGGCCCGCCAAAAAAAACAAAGTACCGTAAAAAGCCATTTTCGCGACATCTCCGATCGTGTTGCCCTTGACCGTTCCTCAAGGGAAAATGAGTTCAACGATTTCTTGCGGGAAGCCCTTATGCCCCACAGAATGTCGGAAGAAGGCCCGGCCCTTGCCACCGGCGATGTGAATGCCGATGGTCTGGAAGATTTTTTTATTGGGGGCGCGATGGGCGAATCGGGAAAAATTTACCTGCAGTTGCAAAGCGGAAAATTTAAACCTTTGGACATGGCCAGCTTTCGGAGGGATCGACAATACGAGGATGTGGGCGCCGTATTTTTTGATGCGGACAACGACGACGATCTGGATTTATATGTGGTAAGTGGTGGGAACGAAAGCAAATTGGGCTCAGGCAACTACGAAGACCGGATTTATCGCAATACCAATGGCAGTTTCGACAGGGTGGTGCGGCCCTTTGTCGATGGAGTAGCCACAAGTGGTTCTGTGGTACGGCCTTTTGATTATGATGGCGACGGTGATTTGGATCTATTTGTGGGCGGGCGCCAAATACCGGGCAAATATCCATATCCAGCAACAAGTTTGTTGTTGCGCAACAATTCTGGAAAGGGTAAATTACAATTCGTCAACACCCGGGCAGACTGGTTGAAGGACCTGGGGATGGTGACGGATGCGAAATGGAGCGATATGGATGGCGATGGGTCGGGGGATCTGATCATCGTGGGGGAGTGGATGTCCCCAAAGATTTTTAGGAATACCAAGACCGGTTTTTTGGATGTGTCGGAAGCCTCAGGGCTGAACCACCTAACCGGCTGGTGGTTTAGTGTCGAGACGGCCGATTTCGATAAGGACGGTGATATGGACATGGTTGCGGGCAACCTTGGACTGAACAGCAAATACAGGGCCTCTCCGACCGAACCCTTTCAGATCTATGCAAAGGACTTCGATGGTACGGGTTCTATGGACATTGTTCTTGGCTATCATCAAGAGGGAGATCTTTTTCCTTTGAGGGGAAGGGAATGCAGTTCCAACCAAATGCCGTTTATTAAGGAAAAGTTTCATACCTATCATGATTTTGCCTCAGCGAGCTTGGAGGAGGTATATGGAGCGGAAAATCTAGGAACGGCCCTTAGTTATGGGGCCACCAATTTTTCCTCGAGCTATTTTGAAAACTTGGGAAGTGGTTTTTTTGAGCAGAGGGAACTGCCCCGACCCGCACAGTTGACCGCCATTACAAAAACGATTGTCGAAGATGTCGATGCCGACGGAAACCTCGATATGATCGTATTGGGAAACATGTATGGGTTTGAAGTGGAGACCCCGAGACAGGATGCCGGCTTGGGCCTGCTCCTCCTCGGAACGGGAAAAGGAACGTTTGATCCATCAATGGCCTTCGATAGTGGACTTTATATTGTGGGAGAGGTGGCAGATGCGGACCTGGTCAAGGGAGCGGATGGCAAAGAAGTACTTGTTGTGGCCAAAAAAAAGGACCGCATGCAGTTCGTTCAAATTAACAAGATCGGGAAGTAAACCAATGAATCGGGACTAAATGGGAAATCGTAGGCTCTTTTATTTTTTTATACTACTGTTGGTGTCGTGCCAGTCCAAATCTCGATGGTCTGGAACTGCAAAAGAAGTCGATGGCACCACCATTCGGGATGGCAATGTTTCGCTAAGGATAGTGGAGAAGGGATTTAAGTTTGGTTTTCATAAAAGGGACGGATCTGTCCAAGTACCTCCCCATGCCGTATCCGGATTATTTTTGGAGGGAAGACCAACGGAAGTGCAAAAATCTATGGGGACCGATAGGGAAAAAGTGTTTTTCGTGTCCAATTCCGATGGAGATAGGGCGAAGGTAACGGTATCTTTCGAAAACGGGGTGGCCGTTTTTAGAATAGCCCCTGAAAATAACGGACCGGCCACGATTTCCCTGAATTTGGGAGCTATGCCTGTAGCCCATGGTTTGGGGGATGCCGCCGCCTACGGGGAGGCGTTCAATATCGTTGCGAACAAAGAAAGCACCTATGCAATGGAGAATGATGGAGGGGGCAAACGCTGGGCAAGCACATTCGCCATTTTCCCCCAGAACAATTTCGCGGGAGTGTTTTTCGATAAAGGCAAAAAAACGGTTACGCTAAGCGGGAAGGAGTATACCATGAATATTGTGAAGGGTGGTGAAGTTACTTTCTACTATTTCTTGGGCGACCCCAAAACCATTTATTCCAACTATAAAAGGGTACGGGAAATGGAAGGGTACAAAGATATTGAGCCCAAATTCCGACTTTTTGAACTGGGTTGGGAATCCTGGGATGCCTTGGGATGGAACACCAATCAGGAAACGGTAAGGGAAATTTTGGAAAAATTCCATCGGAACAACTATCCCATTCGCTGGGCCGTAACTGGCTCCGGGTTTTGGGACCAGGGAGGAACTACCACGAGTTTTGGCCGATGGGGCAAAAAGTTTTCAGAAGCCGAATCCTTTAAAAATTGGATGCGCCAACAGAACATCCGGTGGATGATCGGCCTGCGGACCAATTTCATTCCCGAAGGCGGGCCATATTATCCCAAAACTAAAAAGAGGGACAAAAACTTGAAGGTAGATTCGTTTTACGGCAATGAACTTAGCTCGGAGGCAAAAGAAAAAGGATATCTTGTAGTACAAGGAAATGGGAAAACCCTCAGCATGACCTCAGAAATTTTTCCAATTGTTCCCAGCAATCTTTTGGATGGCAATGCCCCAGGAGCGGCCCAATGGTATTATAAGCAGTATAAAAAATGGGGGGTCGATGGCATAAAGGAAGATACCATGATGAAACTCGATTCGCTCATCACTATTTACAATGAACCAATATCAGAAATTGCCACAAAGGGCGATTTGGTAATGGCGAGAAACGGAGCGTTTACCGCTCCAGGGACATTGTTAAGAATCAACGACACCGGCGTCGGTTCAATGGCCAAGAGGATCCCGATCAATTACCTGCAGTACGCGGCAAGCGGATTTCCCAATGTGTACTCCGATGTAGCCGCGGTACACAACATGGACAATGTAAACGAGTTGGACAAAAACATACGACATACTTGGTTACTGTCGCTTACCGCAGGATTGGCGGTGGGGGCCTATCCCGATAGGTGGCCCAAGGAAAAACAGGCCACTTTCAAAAAGGCCATTGATTTTCACTATGCCCTGGCCCCTTATCTGTTCAGCGCTGCATCCGATGGCTTTAGAACGGGCTATCCGTTGACACTTACACCTTTGACCATTGCGTTCCCTGAAGACAAGGTGGTGGCCAATTTGGCCAATTTCCAATGGATGGTAGGAGAATCCCTATTGGCGGCCCCATTGCTCAAAAATGGCAAGACAGATGATATGGATATATACCTTCCCGAAGGAGTATGGTACGATTTCGAAAGCGGAAGGAAATATGCAGGCCCTACGATGCTGAAGGATTTTAAAATGCCCTTGGATAAAACACCCTGTTTTGTCGGCGGTCAAGGGATAGTTGTGTTGAGGGAAGCGGATAATCTGCCATTGAAGGCCAGGGTATACCCCATTGCAGAGGAAAAAACTTCACTTTCATTCACCCATCCTGATGGCATTGCAAAGAGTCTGATCAGCTATAAAAAATGGAACATTGATACAAAACTGGTCGTAATGGATGCCACGATTTATGAAAAGGTACCCTTTAAAATAGATTCGGCCAGTGGCAGTATAAGTTTTGAAATTATTCCCGATCACAATTACAACATTATAGAAGAATGATCAAACATAAAGTCATAAAGAATATATGTAAAGGCATGTTTTTGACCGTAATCCTTTCATCTTCGGTGCAATGCAGACAAAGTGGGGAATTGGTTTCCGAAGATGATAAATTTATAAAAATCAACGTTGGTGATGCCTATTTGGTAATCCAAAAAAAAGGTTTTCGCTACGGCCTCATGAAACCCGATGGGACTGTACAAGCTCCAGCCCATGCAATTTCAGGCTTGCAAATAAGAAATAAAGAAGGGGAACTTTTGGATGCGGTAGGGACCAAACTTGTTTCTGCCAGCGATGAATACTTGGATTTGGAAGTGAACTGTGCAAAAGATATTAAGGTCTCCCTTAGAATAAGGCCGTTGACCAATGCAATTAAAATATCGGTCATTCCGGAAGAAGTGGGTATATACGACATTACACTGCGAACCGGTGGAATTGGCCCCGCCTATGGAATGGGCGATCACGCTGCGTTCGATCCGAAAGCTGAATTCGGTACAGCTGGGGACGACCTAATGCTTCGCAATTTTGTCAGAGATCCCTTTGACCCCCTTACACATGGTCCTGTTCGTATGATAAGTAATTTTACCATCTTTCCGCAGCAAGGTATGGCCATGGTGAACATTGAACCCAGAGGCAAGTTGGTGCGAATTACTGAAGAGGAAGTGGCGCAGGGTTCGAAGAACGTTGGGCAAATGCCTTCTTTCTACTACTTTCATGGGAATCCTAAGGAAATATACAAGGCATTTTTAACTGCCAGAAATACCGAGGGATATCCTGTTCACCGGCCGAAATATGAATGGTTCGGGATAGGGTGGGAAGCTTTTGGCGCCTTGGGTTGGAATACCGATCACAAGACGGTGACCGAGAATGTCGATCAATACTTGGAATATGGCTACCCGCTGGACTGGATGGTCGTAGGATCTGGGTTTTGGCCCAGTGGAAAGGGGGAGTTTGATGAACACGGAACCCCATATAGCGCAAACACCAAATCAGAGGAATTCGAGAAGTTACAGGCCACAACTACCTTCGGAAGGTGGAGTAAATCAAAATATCCAGATCCAAAGGGCTTCATCGATTATTTTCACAAAAAGGGGTTGATATTTACCATTGGATTGCGCATCGCCTTTATACCGGGTGGTCCATTCACTGATGAAGGTATTCAAAAAAGTTACTTCATTAAGGGAGAGGATAATGAGGCCAGATTATTTAAACCTGGATTCCCAAGGGTTCCGGTTCATTTGCTGGATACACAAAATAAACAGGCCGTGGATTGGTATATTCTGCTATGTGAAAAGTGGTTGTCTTTTGGAGTGGACGGTTTTAAAGAAGATTTGTTCCACCACCCTGGATCTATGAGGGATGATTTGCTCAACCCTGTCAATGAAGCGCTAATGGACAAAGGAGTCCACATCATGGGACGCAACAACTATTTGGGGTCCCCGGCGGATATTCACAGATATGACGATTTTAACTACAATCATCCGCAGGACAGAGGGCCCATAAATGGATTGGCTTATGCGTTTTCAGGTTTCCCCAATGTATATGCAGATATTGTGGGGGGAACCGGATTGGCAACCGATAGATGGGGAAGTGAATCCAAAGATAAATTGAGAATTTATCTTGTTCGGTATGCCCAATATGCTGCGTTGAATCCGTCTCTTTCTTTTGGTTATGGCCCTTGGAACTATGATGAAGAAGTAAACCGATTGTGCCTAAAAGCGGCAAAATTGCACGACCGTCTTCACCCTTACCTGTACAGTAATGCTGTGAGGGCCTATAAAACGGGATTTCCATATACAATGACACCATTGCCTTTGGCGTATCCGCAGGACGGACAAACCTATAATCTAGCCAATACGACAAGAAGGAGTTATGAGTGGTTGATCGGCGATGCGCTTTTGGCCGCACCATTATATGGTGCGGACTACCACAGCGCGACCTCAAGGGATATTTACCTGCCCGGGGGAAAATGGATGGACTACGATACAGGGGAGGAATATGAAGGGCCCGTGACACTCAAGAATTTTGATATCCCCTTGGATAAGGCGCCGCTTTTCGTTGGCGGCTCCGGACTGGTAATTGAGGAAATGGAAGAACAGCTCAAGGCCAGAATATATCCAATTGCCCAACAAGGCGAAACCATTTTTTACGGAAGGGATGGGGAAACCGAGAGTAAGATCGTCATTGATCGCGCCGATCGGGGACACGTCAAGGTATGGGATGAGACAAGCGAAGAGGAGGTAGTGGTCAAAAAAGTGCGTCACGCCTGGGAGTTTGATTTTGTGCTGGGACATGATTATAACATACGGTGAGTTCGTCCAGTGGCGATTCTCGAAGTAACGCTCGAGGAGGAAGGAAAGTACCCAAAATACCTTAGCGGAACCCTTGCCATGAAAAAAGGGAAGGTTCGGGCAAACGATGGGATACTTCAGTTCAGAAAAGGCGCTATTGTATGGACAGGCTACGAAATCGGGTATTTTGAAAAAAAGCCAGTTGATTGGGTCAGATAATAATAAAAAACAATAGGTATGCAAAAAATACGGATGCTTTTATGGATGTTGTTGGTTTCCGGAAGTATGATGTCGCAAAGCGATGTGTATGTGGAAACTGAAAGTTTTATCGAAAAGGGAGGTTGGGTGGTCGACCCCCAATTTGTGGAGCAGATGGGCTCTCCCTACCTCATGGCCCATGGATTTGGGGAGCGTGTTGAAAACGCGTCCACTTCCGTACATTTTGAAAATACCGGGGAGTACCATGTATGGGCCCGGACCAAAAATTGGGTACCTGGTAGTTGGGACCCGCCAGGTATGTTCAAAATAATGATCAATGGAAGGGAGCTCGAAAAAACTTTGGGTACTTCCCCGGGATGGTCCTGGGAATACCTGGGAACGGTGGTTTTACAAAGTGGAACGGTAGGAATACAACTGGTGGACCAAACCGGTTTTAACGGAAGGTGCGATGCCATTTATTTTTCCACTTCGGATACCAGGCCCCCAAATTCATTGGAGAAGCTGATGGAGTGGCGCAAAAAGATTACCGCCAAACCCGATGTCCCGGAACAGGAACAACGGTACGATCTGGTCGTGGTCGGGGGAGGTATTGCCGGATGTGCCGCCGCCATCGCAGCGGCCGAGCAAGGCCTGAAAGTGGCCTTGATTCACGACAGACCTGTTCTGGGCGGAAATGCCAGCAGCGAGATTCGCGTGCATACCCTGGGCATTTACGGCCATTTCGAGCGCATACTAAAAAAACTGGATACGGAGCATTACCCCAATGGGTCGGCCGAGGCCAAAAAGGACCAGGAAAAGCGCGATAACAATGTCAAAAGTTACGCCAACATCGACCTGTACCTGAATTGGCGGGCTTATGATGCCGCAGCGGAAAATGATACGGTACGCCATGTTGATGCGGCGAACACCAGTTCCGGTAAAAGAAAACGATTTTCCGCGCCCTATTTTGTGGATTCTACCGGAGACGGGTGGATCGGATATTGGGCCGGGGCCGAATTTTCGTACGGCCGTGAAAGTATGGACACCTATGGCGAGGAATGGGAGGAGTGGGGAGAACTATGGAGCCCCAAAGAAGCAGACAATGCCGTGATGGGGTCCTCGGTTTTATGGGGTTCGAAGGAAACCGAAACAAAACAGGATTTTCCCGAAGTTCCATGGGCCATGCCAGTGGCCAAGCAGCACGAAGAGGTAAATGGGGAATGGCAATGGGAGTTCAGTCGAAACGACCTCAACCAGATCGATGATGCAGAAGAAATACGCGACCACATGCTCAGGGCGATATACGGATCCTTCGCCAATGCAAAAAAGAACCCTGAAAATGCCACGCGTAAGCTCGAATGGGTCTCTTATCTGGTGGGCAAAAGGGAATCGAGAAGATTGGTCGGCGATCATATATTTACCTTTAACGATGCAAAGGCCGGAACCAAGTTCCCCGATGCTGTCGTAATTGAGACGCGGGAGGTGGATGTACATTATCAGACCGTTTTGGAAGATGCGGAAAACCCCGATTTCATCTCCGAGGCGCTATTTTACAAAACCCCGAAATATTACATTCCGTATCGGAGTCTTTACTCAAAAAACATCAATAACCTCTTTATGGCCGGAAGAAACTTCAGTACCTCCCACGCTGGATTGGGAGGCCCGAGGGTTATGCGGACTACCGGCCAAATGGGTGCGGCAGTGGGTCTTGCAGCCTCGCTTTGTAAAAAATATGATGTCAACCCACGGGAAATTTATACGGGTTATCTCAACGAATACTTGAAGCTGATAGAGGCACAAAAATATGTTGGAATACCGGAATCCAAAAAATGAGGTACCAAGTCTGGATCATAGCATTGTTTTTTATGGCCACGGGTTTTTCCCAGTCTGGCCTCCCAACCGCTGTTTCCGATAGTTCCCGGAATAAAGGGCTGATCCGGAGACCGGAATTCTATATCCTGGATTGGAAGCGCGGGACACAACTAAAACGCAAACCGACCACCATCTCCATCATAGTGGACTCCATTGGTCTGCAAGGGGTCGATGCACTTGTTGATGTGGCGGGCCGTCCCGTACTGTACGCCTCGGACATTTCCACTCCCGTTTGCGCGGATGGAGAATGCAGATTGATGCACATTCGATTGTACTGGACCTTATTGGGCCATTATGCCGGGTTCGACCATTATCCAAGCTTTCCGTTTACCAAACACGATCACGACGAATTTCAATCTGCCGACTATTTGAAGTTGCACCAGCTGCTCATGGACAACAATTCCATACTAAAACGTAGGAAAGTGGAGGAACTGGTGGACAAGCCGATAGCTCCAAAAAAGGATGGAGCGGATGCCGTGGCCGGAGCTACCATAACAGAGGTCAAGGAATCGATCGTGACCGGGGCGCTCTATTCCTGCTATACGGCATGGCATTTGGTCCACGGAGGGGTTAGGGAGCAAATTAAGCGGCGCACCCTTTCGATGATGGACGACAATATGTTCCTGCGGATGTTGGATTCCAATAATCCAGAGTACCAATTGTTCGCCCTCAAAAGGTTGAACAAAGAACAGTACGAAGAAAACTATAAGGTAATTGCCGAAGTTTTTGAATCGGGGATTCCCTTGGTACGCACTTTTATTATCAAAAACCTGCCAGCATCCTTTTGGGATTCCCAAGAATGGCAAAGACCCTTTTGGGAATGTTTTGCCAAAATTGATATCAACAGTCGTAGCCTGTTGCTGAATCACCTGGGCAAGTCTCCTGAAACCGTTTTGGAGGATATTTCCAAACAGCTTGGGGCAATGACCAAAAACCAATTGAAAGTGTTTTTGGGGCATTTGGCGTCCCTGGATGGGGTCAACCCCTCCATTTGGAACAATCTAAGGGCCTTTTCAAATTCCAAGGCTGAGGCCAACGCGTATATCGTGACCCATTTTTTGGAAGATCATGAATAGAAACAAAACATTCGAATACTATGATTTCATTTTTACTTTCCATTGTTGTTCTGATTCTTGGATATTTCCTTTATGGAAAGTTCATAGAAAAAATATTCGGGATAGACCCGGAAAGGGAAACCCCGGCCATACGTCTTAGAGACGATGTGGATTTCGTCCCCTTGCCAACTTGGAAGATTTTCTTGATCCAATTCCTGAACATTGCGGGCCTGGGGCCTATTTTTGGTGCAATTGCAGGTGCCATGTTTGGGCCAGCCGCTTTTTTATGGATCGTTTTGGGCAGTATCTTGGGGGGAGCGGTGCACGATTACCTGTCGGGAATGTTGTCCGTGCGGCACGACGGTTTGAGTATTAGTGAAATCGTGGGGATCTACCTCGGAAACAATATGAAGCAACTTATGCGACTCTTTACCATTGTACTTTTGATTTTCGTGGGCACTGTTTTTTTGATGGGCCCCGCTAAGATTATCGATGGCATGACGGCCAATATATGGAATCTTTGGGGATGGGTCGGCATTATCTTGGCGTACTATGTCCTTTCTACCTTGCTTCCCATTGATAAAATGATAGGAAAACTATACCCCATTTTTGGCGTAGCCATGCTATTGATGGCGGTAGGGCTATTGCTTGCATTGTTCTTTGGGGATTACCAAATTCCGGAACTTGTTCCATCGAACCTTCGGAATATGACCACCGACCCGGAAACAACACCACTGTTCCCCATACTTTTTGTGACCATTGCCTGCGGTGCAATATCGGGCTTTCACGCGACCCAATCGCCCTTGATGGCGCGCTGCATGAAGAATGAGCGTCTAGGAAGGAAGGTGTTCTTTGGAACCATGATCACAGAGGGTGTGGTTGCTCTTATTTGGGCCGCGGCCGCGATGACCTTTTTTGGAAATGTGACCGAACTGAACCAGGCAATGCTGGCCAATAATAATAATGCGGCCTGGGCGGCAAACGAGATTTCCCTGAATATGTTGGGCGGTTTTGGAGGTATTCTTGCCCTTTTGGGTATCGTGGCGGCCCCTATCACCTCGGGTGATACAGCATTTCGTTCGGCACGCCTTATTTTGGGGGATGTTTTTAAAAACGATCAAAGCAGGGCAATGAACCGATTGATCATCAGCATTCCTCTTTTTTTAATAGCATTTGCACTTACCCAAATCGACTTCGGAATTATTTGGCGCTATTTCGCATGGAGCAACCAGACCTTGGCGACCGTGGTGCTTTGGACAATTACCACTTATTTGATCCATGAAAATAAGGCCTATTGGGTTACTTTGTTTCCTGCCTTGTTTATGACCATGGTGTGCAGTACGTATATTTTGATTGCCCCGGAAGGGTTTCATTTGCCCAACAACATAGCCTATTTAATTGGGTCATTGGTGACCCTGGGCATCACGGCCCTATTTTGGATCCATATCGCACAAAAGAAAAAACTAATAGTAGGACAATGAACGGACGCTTCGCCAAGAAGGGAGATTCCCGGGTTTTTTTAGCGGTACTGCAGCTGTTGCTGATTTCGGCCTGTGGCAGCACGGATGCCAAAAAGGTTGGGGCCACGGACAACCGCCCCAATATCATATGGATCATCGCCGAGGATCTGTCACCTGATCTGGGCTGTTATGGAAATAGGACCGTGCAGACCCCAAACCTGGACGATTTGGCCGGGCATGGAACTCGATATACCCATGCTTTTGCGACGGCACCAGCATGTTCACCCAGTCGTACTGCCTTGATTACCGGATATTATCAAACTGGCATCGGGGCACACCACATGCGGTACCCGGATAGTTTAAGGCCAAGCCTGCCTACAGGTCTGGTCCCTATGCACGTACAATTGAAGAAGGGGGGCTATCAAACCGCAAATATCAAAACTTCGGACTATGGGAATGGAAAAACAGATTGGTTGTTCGATTATGATCCCGATACCTATGGAATGTCCCGATGGGAGGAGCTTCGAAGCGATAGACCTTTTTTTGCCAGAATTGCCCTAGGGCTGACCCATAGGGTATTTGGCAAGGATACGCTCAATCCGGTGGCCCCGGACCAAGTGGAATTACCACCATATTACCCAGACCATCCCATAGCACGGCAAGATTGGGCCGGGTATTTGGAATCCGTACAGTTGCTGGATGGTCAGGTACATGGCATACTCGCGGATTTGAGGGAAAGGGATTTGTTGGAAAATACCTTGGTGTTCTTCTTTTCAGACCACGGACGTCCCATGAGCCGTGGAAAAAATTATTTGTACGAATCGGGACTTAAGATTCCTTTGATCATCGGCACTTTTGACCAAAAGGTAAAGGAAGAATTCTTAACGGACCAAAGGAAAGATGACCGGTTGATCAGTTTGATCGACTTAACCGCCACGACTTTGTCCTTGGCCGGGATCGACACTCGAAACTTGCAGGGAACCCCTTTTTTAAGTAGGCCCGAGTCCGAACAGCGGCAATTTGTCTATGGGGCGGTAGATAGAGTAGGTGAGATCTTTTTTAAATCCAGGAGTGTTAGAAACAGAAGGTTTAAATACATTAGGAATTTCAATCACGGATTTTCGGTGAATTCTTCGGCCACGGCATATAGAAGAGCGAACCATCCCATTTACCATCTATTGGACATTTTGAACGGTCAGGGAAAACTTGACGAACATCAGCTAAGATTGGTCCGACCCATGGAACCCGAAGAATTTTATGATCTGGAAAACGATCCCTATGAACTTCACAATCTCATAAACTCAACGGAGTGGAGCGGAGCGCTTACCGAGCTGAGATACGAGCTGAATTTGTGGATGGATGGCATTGACGACAAAGGAATGCTGGAGGACTCCCCGGAGGTGATTGCAGCGTTCAAGGCATATGGCGTGGCATCCCAGGAAAGTAGGGCTGAAGCCATTGACAGATTGAGAAAGGAAGTGGAAACGGGCCTGGAACAAAATGAACCATAATGAGCCAGATTGATTATATAACCATATTGGTATTCTCCCTTTTGATAGTGGGGGCCGGTTTGGCCTTTCGAAAAAGGGGAACGGATATGAAATCGTACTTTGCCGCCGGAGGGGCCGTGCCCTGGTCTTTTAGTGGTCTTTCGCTTTTTATGAGCTTTTTTTCCGCGGGAACCTTTGTTGTTTGGGGATCCATTGCCTATGAATTGGGCATGGTGGCCATTGCCATACAATTGGGAATGTGCCTGGGCGGATTTTTGGTGGCGTACTTCATAGCACCCGCCTGGCGAAAGACCAATGCACTCACGGCGGCCGAGTTTGTTCGAAAGAGGTTGGGCGTAGCAGCCCAAAAATTTTATACCTATGTCATATTGATCCTTTCCTTGGGTTATGCGGGATCATTTCTTTATCCCGTAGCAAAAATCATCAATGTTTCCACCGGATTCCCAATTGAGGTATGTGTAATCGTCCTGGGGCTGCTCATTTTGCTCTATACCGTAGTGGGCGGGCTTTGGGCGGTAATCATAACCGATGTACTGCAGTTTGTGATTTTGACCGCTGCGGTATTCATAGTAGTGTATCTGTCCCTGCAGGCCGTAGGTGGCTTTGCCAGCTTTGTGGACCGGGTGCCCGAAAATTTCTTTGATTGGACCAACAGGGAATATTCATGGCTTTTTATAATCACATATGCCTTTTACAACACTATTTTCTTGGGAGGTAATTGGGCCTATGTGCAGCGTTATATGAGTGTCAAAAGCCCCAAGGATGCCAAAAAAGTCGGACTCACTTTTGGCTGGTTGTACCTTTTAAGCCCATTTATTTGGATGCTGCCCCCAATGATCTATAGGGTATTGAATCCATCATTGGACGGTTTGGAAAACGAAGGGGCCTATTTGCTAGCTTGTAAAGAGGTGCTCCCTTTGGGAATGTTGGGCCTTATGCTGGGCGGAATGGTGTTTGCCACGGCCAGTTCAGTGAATACTACGTTGAATTTGGCGGCTTCTGTGATCACCAACGATATTTTTAAGGTGATCAGGCCCCATTCCACATTGAAGACGACCATGCGGGTGGCAAAATGGTCCACGGTACTGTTCGGGATGGGCACCATACTGGTCGCCTTGTTGGTCCCTGCAGCTGGGGGTATCGTCAATGTAGTGGTGACGATCGGTGCGGTAACGGGTTGTTCGCTGTACGGCCCACCTATTTGGGCCTTGTTCTCAAAACGCCATACGGGAAAATCAATATTATGGGTAACGGCAATTGGCCTCGCCATCAATCTTATTTTTCTTTTTTTGGCGGAACCCCTACTGGGCAATGGATTGACCCGAGGTCAAGAAATGTTATTGGGGGCGACACTCCCCTTGGGATTATTGACGCTATACGAGCTTTATGCATGGTCGAAAAATAAGGAAGACACAGAATATGCACCTATTGTTTTCAACGAGGAAGAACCCTTGAAGGCGATACGGGACAACGTTGAACAAAATTCGTTCGGAGCCAAGGTTTTGGCAATTACGATGGCGTTGGTGGGTGTTCTGGTAGTTGCCTTGGGCATTCTTGCAACGCGGTCCAACACCATTGTCATGATCGTGGGAATCATCATCATATCAGTTTCCATAGTGGTTCACCCGTCCATTCGATTGGACCGTACAATGGAGCAAAATTAAAAGGAGTCTGTACAAACACGAATCAACCAAAAATGATTAAAAAAGGATTTGAATCAAATAGAAGTAACAAAACCATTCAACTTAATGGAGATTTCATAGTTGTGGGAGGAGGGTTGGCCGGCGTTTGTGCCGCAATAGTCGCGGCGAGGGAAAACCTTAGGGTGATTTTGGTACAGGACAGGCCCGTTTTGGGAGGGAACGCTTCGAGCGAAGTGCGCTTATGGGCCCTTGGCGCCACTTCCCATATGGGAAACAACAACAGGTGGTCTAGGGAGGGAGGCCTTATCAACGAAATACTGCTGGACAACTTAAAACGGAACAAGGACGGGAATCCGCTAATTTTCGATACCATACTTCTGGAAAAGGTATATCAAGAAGATAAGCTCACCCTACTGTTGAACACCGCGGTCTATGAAACCATTAAATCCGAAGAAAAGAAGATTGGATCGGTAAGGGCGTTCAATAGCCAGAACTCCACATCCTACCATTTAAGTGCTCCGTACTTTTGCGATGCTTCCGGGGATGGAATTGTGGGGTTTCAGGCCGGGGCCTCCTTTAGAATGGGAGCTGAAACCGCGGAAGAGTTCGATGAGCGGTTTGCGCCCAATATCGAGGACTATGGAAATTTATTGGGGCACTCCCTCTATTTTTACTCGAAAGATGCGGGAAAGCCGATCACCTACGTTCCTCCTTCATTTGCCATCAAAAACGCAGCGGATTTGCCCCGTATCCGGAATTATCAACTCCATGAACACGGGTGCCGGTTGTGGTGGGTGGAATATGGCGGGCGATTGGATACGGTACACCAATCCGAGGATATCAAATTTGAACTTTGGAAAGTGATATATGGGATATGGGATTATGTGAAGAACAGTGGAAAATATCCCGAGGCGGAAAACCTGACGCTTGAATGGGTCGGGACCATTCCCGGGAAAAGGGAAAGCAGGAGATTTGAAGGGGATTTTATATTGACCCAAAAAGACATTGTCGAACAAAGGGACCATTACGACCGGGTGTCTTTCGGAGGTTGGGCCATGGACCTTCACCCGGCAGATGGGGTGTACAGCAAACACAACTCCTGTACCCAATGGCACAGCAAAGGGGTCTATTCCATTCCCTACCGCTGTTATTACAGCAAGGATATTGATAATCTGTTCCTAGCGGGCCGGATCATAAGCACATCGCATGTGGCCTTCGGCTCCTCCAGGGTAATGCTTACTTGCGCACATGGGGGGCAGGCTGTCGGAAAGGCGGCGGCGCTGTGCCATAGCAATCAATGGAGCCCGAGAACACTTGCCCACCAAGATAACATAAGTAAACTACAGCTCGCATTGAATCGGGATGGACAGGGAATTCCGCGCTTGGACCTGTTCGATTCCGAGGATCTGTCAAGCTCCGCTACCATTTCGGCCACATCCGAACTGGAACTTGGAAAAATGGATTTGGATGGCGAATGGATGCCATTGAAGGACAATACGGCGCAATTGCTCCCATTGGCCCAAGAACATCAATACACTTTTAAAATCAGTGTGAAGGCGGCCAAACGAACCAAATTGACCGTTAAATTGAAAAGCAATTCCATGGATACGCATTTTACCCCGGATCGGGAAATGCAATCCACAACATTTGAGATCGGTGAGGGGGTGCAGCACGTTCAATTTGATATGAATCGGAAACTGGACAAAAACAGTTTTGTGTACTTGTGCTTCATGAAAAATAGCGACCTAAGTGTCCCTTGTTCAAAGGAACTCTATTCTGGGGTCAAATTGGTGTTTCAAAAGGAAAACCCCGCAGTATCGAATTTTGGTACCCAAGATGCCCCTGACGATATTGGGGTGGATTCTTTTGAATTCTGGACCCCCCAGAGGATCCATAAAAATATCGCCCTCGAAATTGAACCTGCCCTGAACAGCTTCTCCTTTGAAAATTTGAAAAATGGCTATCTACGCCCAACTGCGAACGGTCAGGTGAACGCATGGGTGGCCAAACTGGAGGACACTTCCCCCAAACTTACCCTAAAATGGGAATCCGAAAAAAGCATAGGACGGGTGCGGTTGTTTTTCGATCCCGACTACGACAATGCCCTGGAATCCATTTTGAAAGTCCACCATGAACCGGTTACAAACTTCCTTGTGGAACGATATAGGGTGTACGACGACAGGAACAATATGATTTTTGCCAAGGAAGATAACCACCAGGCAATCAACGACCTCTATCTGGACGATGCCATAACGACCAAATCATTGACCTTTGAATTCGATAAACCCAACGAGCATGTACCCGTTTCCGTTTATCGCATTGCACTATATCCCTGATCGTTTGATTCATTTACATACCCTTTGAACCGATAATTAGAATTCTTAAAATCGATTGAAAATGAAAAAAATCACTTTCTTGATCCTACTTCTTTCCGCTCTGGAAATTCACGCCCAGGGTACCGATCCGGTCTTGATCGTAAAAAAGGAATCGAAGGACCATTGGTGGGCCGGAATTATAAGGGAGGGCCACAAGATGCCACTTCGAATTGGTTACGAAGCCGACTTGTACGGGAATTGTTGGAGGAATCAACTGCAGCCCTTGCTCCTGTCATCGAATGGAACGCTTGTCTGGTCGGAAGAGCCTTTTAAGTTTCGGGTCGATGAGGGAGCGATAGTCTTTGACCAGGCCCGCGACAGCCTACACCACAAAAAGGCGGGAAGAAACTTGAGGGAGGCCTACCTATATGCAAGCAAGAATTATTTTCCCCCATCGGGCAAAATGCCCCCTGAACTGTTCTTTTCCGCACCTCAGTACAATACCTGGATAGAATTGACCTATGATCAGAACCAAGTGGACGTAATGAAATATGCCCGCTCGATCATAGACAAAGGAATGCCTCCCGGAATTATAATGATCGATGACAATTGGCAGGAAGATTATGGAAAATGGAACTTTCACAAGGCGCGCTTTCCGGATCCAAAGACCATGATGAAAGAATTGCACGACTTAGGGTTCAAGGTCATGCTTTGGGTATGCCCCTTTGTAAGCCCTGATTCCGATGTTTATCGTGATCTGGAGGCAAAAAAGGCCTTTATGACCGATGAAACGGGAAGGCCGGCAATGGTGCGTTGGTGGAACGGGGTGAGTGCCGAGTTGGATCTCACCACGGCCGAAGGCGAACAGTGGTTCAAGGGAAAATTGAACGGCCTCATGGAAGAATACGGAGTGGATGGCTTTAAGTTGGATGCCGGCGACTCCCGTTTCTATACCAGTGCCAATGCTTCAAAAAAAATAAGTCCAAATGGGCATACCGAACTTTTTGCGAAAATCGGGCTATCGTATCCATTTAATGAGTACCGGGCAACTTGGAAGATGGGTGGACAACCCCTGGTACAAAGATTGCATGATAAAAACCATGACTGGGACGACCTGAAAAAATTGGTCCCACATATGCTTCTGGAGGGCATAATGGGCTATCCTTTTAGTTGCCCTGATATGATTGGTGGTGGACAGTTCACCTCGTTCTTGGAAGGGGCCGTCATCGACCAGGAACTGGTGGTCCGCTCAACACAGGTCCATGCATTGATGCCCATGATGCAATTCTCGGTAGCACCTTGGCGTATTTTGGACGAAGAACACTTCAATGCCGTGTTGGATGCGGTAAAACTAAGGGAAAATTTCAAAAGCAAAATTTTGGGCTTGGCGAAAGAGGCCGCATTGAGCGGGGAACCCATTGTCCGACCGCTCGAGTATGTGTTCCCCCATCAAGGATTTGCCACAGTGGATGATCAATTCATGTTGGGCAAGGAGGTATTGGTGGCCCCTTTTCTAAAAAGCGGTCAAGGCAAGCGAAGGGTGGTCCTGCCCAAGGGAAAATGGAAATCCGATAGGGGCAAGATATACAGGGGCCAACGAACCATCGAAATTGAGGTCCCCTTGGATCGTTTGCCCTATTTTGTCAAAATTTAATGGCTCATTTCCGACTACCCTGTCCATTCCTCGGGTAGGCCAATACCATTTTTTCCGGACCTTGGGGGTTTCGCGATCCAATTCATGGAATGGAACAGGATCGGAAGGGCACAGGGCGGGTGCTTTTAGCGCATGCTAATTTGGATCAAGAAAGCTTAGCTTGCGCAAAATACCCCGAATCAAGCGGAGAGTCTCAACACTCCCGAAATGGGTGCCTTTTTCAAAATCACCTTCGTTTTGGGCCATAGTATTGGTCAAGTGCGCAAAACAGATTACCTTCCTATTTTTGGCCTTTGCAAATGCGTACAAGGCGGACGCTTCCATTTCCACACAGTTTACCTTCCTTTTTTGCATTTCACGAATGGAACTGGATGTTTCCCTATACGGAGCATCCGTTGTCCAACTTTTGGCATCGAACCATAAAGCATTTTTTGATGGATCCCGCAGCAGTCCATAAAGTAGTTCGTCCAACGTTGCAGGGACTTCCTTGGGAAGATAATGATAACTTGTTCCTTCGTCCCGAATAGCCTCCGTTATCAATGCAAAACGTTTTTTTATGGAAGGTTTATTGATTATTCCCGCGGAGGTAACACTGATCAAACAGGTACAGCCCGAGACAAAAAGTTGCTCTGCCACCAAAACGGCATAGGACGCACCTACAATATTGGGTACTATCCCAACGGTCACCTGATCCATTTGAAAGGTATACAGCTTGGAATGGTAGCATGCCCAACAATTGTTCATTTGAGCCTCCCCTTCCCCTAAAAGATATCTCAACAGATCGCCATCTGGGTCAAGCACGCATATTTGGGGGACATCGCAATTTTTTAGATTTTTTTGTCTTCTGGCTTCCCTTAAAAGGTTTTCCGGTAAAAAAACGGAAGGTTCACCATACTTCTTATGGTCAATTATTGGTGCTACCTTTTCCTGTGGCATATAAATTTGGCGTTGTTTAGGACGATGCGGTTCCTAAAATTACGGAAAATAACATTTCGGCCGGTATTCGTGTTTTTCCATTCAGTTTTTCCTTTTCCTTTTCCATTTGGATTTGCCCATGTGCAGGCGGACCCGTGATAGAACCACACGGGAACCAATGGCCATTGTCACCGCTATACCATTGAACAGTATGTCCCATGGATCGAAAACCCGATGGGGCAAAAATAGCTGGATACATTCATCGAGCAGTCCGATCAAGAAGGTAATGACAAGGGAAAGCAAGGCAGGTCTTTGAATTTGCCTCCCTTGATCTTTACGTTCGGCAATGGCTTTGTGAACAAAAATGGCCAACACGCTGTATTCTATGAGGTGGCTGCGTTCCGCCATCCCCAATCGAAGAAAAAACATAGTGTAGACCGCAGCTATCCCGAGCCATGTCACCGCTTCGATCTTGCTTGGTTTCGCCTGAAGTGAATGTACAAGAATGGCTGCCCCGATCAGAAGCATGGCCATCAGAAAGATGACGGCTTGTACATCTTGGTTGCCCAACAATCGCGCAAGGGGCCGTCCAATAAAAAGCGTCGAAAAAATAGAAACGAAAACCAAAAATGCCCACACCCAAAGATGCTTCTCGCGCGATGAGGTAAAAAGAGGCATGATCTATTATGTTCTATGGTTTACACTTTTTCGTGATCTTGGGCTTTTAGAGCTACCACCCTCTTGTTTTTCCGCAGTACAGTGTTTTCCTTGGATGTCCGTATCCGCGGTATTGGTTCGTTGCGGGCCCGGTTTTTCTATTTACTGAATTTTATTGGGTGCCTTTTGACAACCTCTTGGCTATTTTTCCTCCGACCCATGCCATGGGAATATAAGCGAAAAGAATATCCGTGGCGGCAAACCATGTTGGTCCGGGCAAGATGTAATTGACCATGATGCCTCCCAGTAGGAACAGGGCACCGATGCCCAACGAAAATTTCATTTTGTGGTGCACCGCTATCAAACCGGCAATGGCCGCTCCAACCAAGGTACCCAAGGCGTGGGCCAAAAAGGGAAAAATGAAATACTCAAATCCCAAAGTGGGCATAACCGCTGCTAGGGCATCCATATCATTGGGATCAACACCAGCTATTGGAATGGACATATGGCCAATTTGTACGAGTCCCATGTTGACCAAGCTACCACCCAACCACCCGATGATCACCGCTAAAATATTCCTGATTACAGTACGCATCATTGCTTTTTGGGTAAGTGGGGAAATATGACAACTGAACGGGACTACCTCGATGGTCCCTTGGATACTGTACTAAGGTAATCAATCCCGTGCGTTTTTAAAATATTTTGGGATAGGGACCTAAATTTCGACGGTTTCCCCTCTTGGGTCTCTATGGTTGGCCACTGCGAAGACCTCTTCCCGGCCACTGAAATCTAGGATTCCCCCTATCATAAGGAAATACAGCACATGGGCTGTTGGGTCCCTTTTGGAATCGCTTTCGATCCTTTTGATGCCATGGGGCCAATATAGGGTGGTGCGAGTATCGAAATGGGCAGTAAGATCAACTCCACGGCGTTTGGGTCCATTCGCACATGGTCGACGTCAAATCTACGGCAATGCGATGATCGGGAAAACCATCGGGAATCAAAAGATGCAGGAATAAGGACAACCCCGCGAAAGCCGGGCCCATATACCATAGCTGATCTTTCTTGATAAAAGGGACTGCGCTTGGCGATGCACTAAGTGGACGCTGCCCGGCGATGTATTGATTTCAATTTGTACGGATGGGGGATATTCGAACAAATCAATGGGCACCCACTAGTAACAAACCGCACGGGTATCGTAATTTTCGCTCCAAACGATGGTTATGGAACGGCTCTTTCGGTTTTCACTTGTTCTAAGTTTTGTCTCTAGTTCTTGCCTATCGGACCTTTCCGTCAAAAACACATGCCAGGATACGCAAGGCCTGCTTCGTCTGACCACAGATCCAGGGGACCAATACAGCCCTAAATTTTCGAACCATGGGCGGTACCTGGCCTATATCTCAACGGAACACAATCATCAGGATATCGTTATCTATGATTTCCAAGAAAAAGAAAAGGCAAGAGTGACCAATTCGGCGGATGACAATGAAGATATCGAATGGTCCCCGGACGACAATCTCCTTTCTTTCACCTCCTATTCCAAAGGTATTCCCAGCGTTAAGATGTACCGTTTATCCGATGGTACGATCACCACTGTAAGCGACGCGGAACAAAGGGCATCCGATGCCAAATGGTCGCCCGCTGGGGACCAGCTCGTAATGGATTTCAACCTTGACGGGAAAGACCTATGGCTGTTCGACCTGGCCTCTTCCGAGTTCACCCAACTGACCCTGATGAAGGGCGACGAGCGGAATTTTGGTTTTTCCCAAGATGGTGATTGGGTGGGGTTCTCTTCCAGGGGTTCTGATTTCCCCCATCTTCAGGCATACCATTTAAAAACAGGGGAAATTAGGCAACTTGTCGGGAACGAATCTGGATTTGAGTGGCATCCGGTCTGGTCCAAGAAAAGGTTCGAAGTCTTATTTTACAGCACTTGGAACAATGAGATGACCGATGTTTGGGTAACCTCTGGGGCTGCGGAAAACTTACAAAGAATAACCTATAAAAATATCGAGGAATTTGGTCCAGCTTTCAATCACGATGAAGACCTTATTGCCTATTTTTCATGGGAAGAAGCCAACGATATCAGAATATATGATCGCATTTCAGTGGAATTTAAGGACCTGGAACTGCGCCGTGATCTGATCGTTAAATGGAATCCGTTGAGTTGGTCCCCCACCCGTAATACGCTGGCGTTTGTAGGGGTGCATGAAAAAGATCGTCTATATCAGGTTTCCTTGGATGGAGGAGCGCAGAAATTGTTCCTTCCTGAAAGGCCCGAAAATTATGAGACACATCCGGATATTGATGCCAGTGGGGACTGGATGGTCTTTAGCGAAAACAAGAACATTGTGGTCCGTGGCATCAACACTGGCAATGAAGTAGTCATTGCCCCGGCCAAGGATTATCAATCCGATATCTTTCCAAGCTGGGTCCCGGGGCTTCCGGATAAAATTGCCTTTCTCCATGGGGAAGGCGGGGCTTCCGATACCAACAACATCTGGATAATGGACCAGGACGGTGGTGATAAAAGACAGCTTACCGATATAGGGGGGATTGTAGATTATTGCTGGATAGACCATGATAATCTTGTTTTTTCCTATGACCCTACGACCAGTTATGGTAACTACGATATCTGGACCTTGGAAATAAGTTCCAATACCTACCGGCCCTTGGTACAGGATGCCGGGGCCACGCTCCATGCGTCCAGTGTTTCCCCTGATGGTAAGGTACTCCTGTTTTCGGGAGATTTTGACGGTACTGATAAAATATATAAAACAAACTTGGACCGGCCAGGGAACCATGAAGAAATTGTAGGCGCAATGAACGGTGGAAGTGAACCGACCTTCTCAAATTCAGGAAAAATGATTGCCTTTTTATCCAATCAAAATCATGAAAAGTACCACGATGTTTACGTCATCTCCGAAAGGGGAGGGGAAGCAAAGCGGATTACCAATTCCCCGGAAAGGGAATATGGCATCCGATGGATGCCGGGCGACGCCAGTTTATTGTTTTCTGCGAATAAGGGAAACAACGATATATATCTTGTCGATATCGATAAAAGGTTGAAAAAAGACGATCTGCAGTCCGCAAATCTTCAATAGCATATAAATAGTTTCCAATCAAATGGAATTCACCACTATGACTAAATATTTTCTTGGGGCAGTAAGTATCCTGTTCGGCCTATTTCCCTTAAACGCCCAGCAGCTCGAACCCATTGATTGGTATGAAGACTATGAGCCGATCTGGTCTGCCGATGGGCAAAAGATCGTATACTGTTCAAGCATCGGCAATCACCCTACGCAGAATATCTTCATGATGCGGGCCAATGGTAGGGAAGTCAGACAATTGACTTTCTCAAAATCGGGCTATGGGAACTGTTTCCCAAGTCCATCCCCCGATGGCCAACATATAGCCTATGTCAGCGAGAAAGACGGGAATAGGGAGATATACCTCATGGATGTCGACGGCTCTAATCACAGAAGGTTGACCAATCATCCTTCATGGGACGGGGAACGTGTGGGCTGGGCTTCCGACAGTAGATCCTTTGTTTTCCACAGCGATCGCGATGGAAATCTTGAACTGTACCAGTATGGTCTTGAAACCGGGCAGATTGAAAGGCTGACAAATAATGGTTCGGCCGATAGGTGGGGCAGCTTCAGTCCCGATGGGAAACGGCTGGTATTTGAATCTTCACGGGAAGGCAATGCGGAGTTATTCTTAATGGATTTGACCGATTTGGCGAAAACAAGGTTGACCGATCACTGGGCGGACGACGGTGGACCCGCATGGAGTCCAGATGGGGCGGAAGTTTATTTTTATAGCAATAGGGATGATGTTAATTACGAAATTTACGCACTGGATGTGGCCACCAAAGAAGTACGTCGGATTACCCATTCCCATAACTGGGATTTGGATGCCACAATCGCTCCGGACGGAAAGAAAATGGTCTGGCATTCCAGTAGAAATGGACATTATGGTGTGGTTGTATCCAACATTGACGGTTCGGGACGGCAACGGCTGACCAACCATGTCCAAAGCGATTTTTACCATTTGGTATTGCAAAAGGGATGGGACCATGCTTTGAACACATTGGGGAATAGCCAATTGCTGCACCCAAAAGACCGGTTCTTTTTGGAGGAAGAACTTGTAGATTTAATGCACATTCTGGCATTCACCGAAAAGCCAAATGAGGCACTCTCCGTTGGTCGTTATCTCATGGGGCATGGTACCCATAAAGGTTATGCATGTTCCAGAACGGCAGAACTGTTACAACAATTTGGGCATTGGGCGCCACCGACCCAAAGCCAATTTTTCGATCTGTTGTCGAAGGGTGAATTTGACAGCGCCATGAAGGCTTATGAACAAAGCAAACAGCTTGATCCCGATTGGTTGCTTTTTGAAAAATGGGAGCAGTTCATCCTATTGCAAATCATCTGGAAAAAATTCTACCAAAAAAAGGCTTTCAAAAAGGCCATTCAACTCTATGGGATTGCCTTGGACTACTATCCGGACTCCTATGGAGCGTATCATGACATGGCCAATTGTTACCTGGCATTGGAAAATAAGGAATTGGGGCTTGAATTTCATAGAAAGGCCTTTGAACTCGATCCAAATGGTTGGTATGGGAAGGACTCAAAGCAAATTCTGGAAAAAATAAAGTACGATCCACCCACAGATTGACATATGCTTTCCTAGTGCCCTGTATTCGTGAAGTCGGTATTTGTCATCGGCTTTGTCATATGTCCGATTTGGACGGTTCCATCTTGATGGTACCTGCTCCCAACCATTCCATGGCTACTGCTAACGGTGATGCCTTGCCAAATGTTGTTTTAGATAATCTTTCCCATAGTCGTTGCCATTGGGGGTCCTTACTATGGTATGGATGTGGTTCCGGGTCGGATTCCTATCCTTTCCCTTGATCCCGATTGGTCCTTGATGGTCAAATTCAATTAAGACTACGGGACTGTGGAGCCTGTAGTAAAAAACGGCGTCATCCGCCGTGTTGCCCCGCCAGCCAAAATACGTGTCGTCAATGTGTTTTTCGACCTCTTCCATTTTAACTTTTGCATGCCCTTCCTTCATATTGTTGATGTATTGAGAGGCCAAATACAAGAGGTCTTCCTTTTGGCCCAGGGCCATTTCAGAAACTTTTATGCCCTCAAAATCTACCACTTCATTGTCTGAAAACGCTTCTGCTTCTATATTGTTTCCGGTTTTTTGAAGTGATAAAGTGGCCTTCCTTTGCTGCTCGGCGTTTAAGGATTGCATAAATTTTAAACCCAGGTTCTGCTCGTCCTGAAAAATAGTATTCCCCTTGTACTTTCCTGTTGTGGTAATTATGGGTTCCCCTCCCATAAAGGTTGGGGTCATCACCACCTGACTGCCTAAAATGAAATAGTTTATGACCAAATGGTGTCCCTCGAACTGAAATCCCCAAGGTTCGGTGGAGGAAGGGATTCCCATGACCGTAAGAAAATACAGCTCTTCATCAAATTTGGCATCATCATTGTTCAATTCGCGCAGGGTTTGGTCCGTTTTCATAATGTCCTTGGCAAGCCGTAGGCCCTTGGCACTCAAAGCCTCCTGCAATAGACCAAAGGCCAGTCTACGTTGTTCCCGGTCCATGTCCTTGATACTGATTCCCCTTCTGGTGAACATACCGTTGTCCACATTGGCCCAATGCCGCCATTCCTTGTCGGTCAAGGCAAATGAGACTGTGCTTCGTTCCTCTTCCGATAGGGTGCCTAAGAAAGCGTTTGCGGCATCTACAATAGCTTGGGTCGGCACCCCTGTTGATTTTAGGGGGAACAGTCCGTCTTGTTTACCTTTGGATGTAAAAACACCTATGTATTTTTCGGCCAGTTTTTTTTCCACCATGGCACTAAAGCCCCCACCTCGGTGGGGTATTTCTACCTTGGCTTTCGGTGCGACCTGTGTCGGGGTTCGGGCGGCAGAGGGCTGTGTTTCCTTGCAACCAATGAACGTGGTTATCACAACAAGCAATAGCAGTTTGGACCGTACTTTTATGGGAATGGCTTTAAAGGTTGGATTTTCGATTTTTTTGTACTGTCCCATGGCGAATCGGTTTGTTCCGGTCACAAAATTGGGAATATGTACTGTCCCCAAAAAAAGAACCCGGTGAACCACGGAAGTACGCCCCTGAACGACAAAATTATGCTTCCATGCCAAACCCCTGACCGTTTGGATCCGACACTTTAGGGACGCGGGACCTTCAATTCGCTTACGGAATGGACTCCAGGCAATCGAAAAGGTGGACGTTGAACCGTTCAAATACCGGTAGTATTTCGTTCGTCAATAATATTTATCAATTCCCCCGAACCCCTTTATCAGTTTGTTTTCCCTCGTTTTGGCCATAAAGTTCAATATACGCTTTCTAAATTCTTCCGGTCGTTTTCGGGCACTATCGATATAGGCGATTCGGATTCTTCTATAAGAGTCGGAAAGTTCTTGATAGTTTTTCCAAACTACGGGATCTTTCCTTATTTCATCCAATATGTCGGTTGGAAAATCAAATTCTTGCCCAATGACGGCCTGGACCTCTTTTCTGATCGAAACATGGACCTTGTTCTGGTTGAACAACCGTTTCAGCCTTTCCTTATTTGCTTGGGAATAGCCGCTTTTGGCCCTTCTTTTTGTAAACCGCTGAATGGTGTGGTCGTCATCAAGCGATTTCACGGTACTGTCGATCCAACCAAAGCACAAAGCCTCCTCTACAGCGGTATTGTATTCAATTCTAGGTTTTCCGGAAGATTTTTTTGGGTAAACCAACCAAATAGCGTTCTCTTTGTCAAAGTTTTCCCGAAGCCATTTCCTCCATTCCTTTCTTTCCGTTAGATATAATGTTTCCAATTCTTTCATTTCACGGTACACAAAGGGCAATATGCAATTCTACGGGCAACTTTTGCCTGTACTAAGATAATAAATCTCTTGGTCCCATGCTTTTGTCAGATATCGATGAAAATCCCGATATTGGGCCTAACTTTTGATAAAAAAGGAGATGCGCCCATCGGGCGGAAGGGAAAAACGGGAACAAACCATTGATAATCGACGAAAAATGAGATATACTATTTTAATCGCCGGATTTGTAGCGGCAAATCTACTGGGTTCCTGTAGCTCGGAACAACCGGATTCCGATCGGTCCGATTTAAAACTATGGTACGACCGCCCGGCAAAGGTCGTTACCGAAGGTTCTTCTGAATGGTTGAAGGCGATAGAGGAACGAGATCAGATGGCCATACCGGACCATTGGAAGGACGATCCCGAATGGTTGGGCGCCCTTCCCTTGGGCAATGGTTCATTGGGGGCAATGGTGTATGGGGATGTCAACAGGGAACGCATACAACTGAACGAGGAAAGCATGTGGTCCGGAAGTCCGGATGACAATGACAATCCGGACGCCTTTCCCGCACAGCAGAAAATTCGACAATTGCTTTTCCAGGGCAAATACAGGGAAGCGACCGAGCTTACGAACAGCACCCAAGTATGTAAGGGAGCGGGATCGGGCCATGGTAACGGGGCCGAAGTACCTTTTGGGTGTTTCCAGACCCTGGGAGATCTATGGATAGACAACCAAAGTGAGGCACCTTATGAAAACTATCGGAGGGAACTGGATTTAAGTGACGCGATGGTCCGGGTGAGCTACACGCAAAACGGGGTGAACTACCGGCGTGAAATATTTACGAGCCAGCCGGATCAGGTAATGGTGGCCCGTTTTACGGCCGATCAAGCTGGAAAGATATCCTTTACGGGAACAATGACCCGTCCCGAGCGTTACAAAACCTATGTTGGGAAGGACCAACTCATCATGTCAGGGGCGTTGTCGGATGGCAAGGGCGGGGACAACCTTCAATATATGGCCCGATTAAAAGTGGCCAATACGAACGGAACCTTGAAATATGGAGCGTCCAAATTTACGGTCGAAAACGCCGATGAGGTCGTCCTCTACCTCTCCGCTAGCACGGATCATGTTCTGGAATACCCCGACTATACGGGGCGCGACCACATTGGAATTACCAATCAGAATATTGGGCGGGCCGCTGAAAAGGGGTTCGATTCACTGCTTCGTTCCCATTTGAAGGAATACCAGTCCTATTTCGACCGGGTGGCATTTGATATCACCCCCGAAGAGACGCCCGATCTGCCCACCAGCACCCGACTTGAAAACTATACAAAAACAGCCTCTGACCTCCATCTTGAGGAGTTGATATTCCAATACGGTCGGTATTTGTTGATTTCCTCGTCACGACCTGGGACCCTTCCGGCAAATCTCCAGGGAATATGGGCAAACAAGATTCAGACTCCCTGGAATGGCGATTACCATACCGATGTCAACGTAGAAATGAACTATTGGGCCGCTGAGGTGACCAATTTATCGGAGATGCACATGCCGCTTTTTGATTTGATCGAATCCTTGGTGGAACCGGGAAAAGAGACCGCCGCGGTCCAATATCGGAACGAGGGCTGGGTCGTGCACCCCATCACCAATGTATGGGGGTATACCTCTCCCGGGGAAAGCGCCCACTGGGGAATGCATACCGGGGCGGGAGCCTGGATTTCCCAGCATATAGGGGAACATTATGCCTTTACCGGAGATCGCGAATTTTTAAAAAGAATGTATCCCGTGCTCAGGGAATCTGTACAGTTCTATATGGATTGGCTCGTGGAGCATCCCAGAACGGGAAAATTGGTATCCGGTCCGGCCGTGTCCCCGGAGAATACCTTTATCGCTCCCGACGGGAGCAAAAGCCAGATCAGTATGGGGCCGGCCCACGACCAGCAGGTAATCTGGCAACTGTTCACCGATTTTTTGATGGCGTCCCATGCTTTGGATAGGGCCGATGAATTTACGGCCGAGGTAGGGGATGCCCTGTCCAAACTGGCAGGCCCCCAAATAGGCGCTGATGGGAGGTTGATGGAGTGGGCCGAGGAATTTGAGGAAGTGGAGCCCGGACATCGGCACATATCCCATCTCTTCGCTGTGCACCCCGGATCACAGATCACCACCCTGAAAACCCCTGAACTGGCCATGGCAGCCAAAAAATCGTTGGACCACAGAATTAAAAATGGAGGCGGGCACACGGGTTGGAGCGCCGCTTGGCTGATCAACCAGTACGCCCGGTTGAAGGATGCGGCCCAGGCCAAAAAAAGTTTGGAGGTGGTACTGTCCAAAAGCACATCGCCCAATCTATTTGGCCAACATCCCCCATTTCAAATGGATGCCAATTTTGGAGTTACGGCAGGGATTGCCGAAATGTTGATACAAAGCCATTCCGGTCTTGTTGAGCTACTACCTGCCCTTCCCAAGGACTGGCCAACAGGAATGGTACGGGGCCTACGTGCCCGAGGGGGATTTACTGTGGACATGGAATGGGAAAACGGTCTGCTGAAATTTGCTGATGTCACAGCCTCCAACAAAGGTGAGATACAGGTAAAATATGGCGACAAGGAAGAACTTGTGGTTATCGGGAAGGGCGAAACCCATAGATTTGAGGGCCCCTAGGCCAATTTCGTGACAATGGTCTTTTGATAGATCACTCCGGACATGGGCTACAGTTTAATTTTTTCCAAGGGAAGCCCGAACAGCTGGAGGGCAATGGCATCCAACAATGTCTTTTCGCCTTTAAAATGAAAGGTACGGTGCACATGGGTAATCGATTCATCGGGAGCCAAGTGGGCCGCAGGGGAAGAACTCTCCAATTCGTAAAACGGACCCAACTGCTCGTTGTTTTCCAATGGTCCGTCGTTATAGGAATTCACCGCATCACCGGCAAAGGGGGCATCCTGTATTTCCCATAAGGAGTTTACGTAGTCCGTAATCCCTTCGGGTAAAGAAAAGGCCGCTACGGTCAGGACTTCGTTTTCAGCATCATAACTTCCGGCAAAAGGTAAAGCCCTTTTTGGGGAGATACCTATTTTGCCACGTTCCCGGCCGTCCGCTTTGAACAGGACCACACTATCCAAAACCCTCAATCTATCAGGGGAAATCTTTCCCTTTCCAAAATGATAGTCCGTCACGATTTCACCCAGGACCTCCGTATCCCCGGTCCGGAACGGAACGATCACCGTAGTGCCATCGCTTGGGTTAAGCATACTAAGTATCCAGATGGACAGCATACCCGTAGTTTTGTCCCAGGCCGTCCCCCCCGTATTGGTGACCGTATTTTCCGTTTCAAAACCGACCATACGGAGATCATCGGCAAATTCAACCCCCAAAAGGCCCATGGCCTCCTGTCTGCCCAATAGTTTTACCGTTCTATCCACCTTTAGGTCAAAGGGAGTCCCGGAATGATTGAGCAGTTGCATATGTTTCTTGAACCGTGCTGTGGTATCGGTTTTGTCGATCAAGTCAAAAGGTTCGGTATCCAGTTCCTTCGGAACATACCAATTGTCGAATTCGAAAGAGGTCCCCGGCTTAAAATAAATGGAATACTGCCCTCCCTCGGGCCCTAGCCAAAAGCGTTCCTCGCCCCCGATCGGATTAAAATGTTCTTTGACCTCGCCCGATTCGATCAATTCGTAATTCAGCCAGCCGAAACTTTGCCCTGCAGGACCTTTTGCCGTACTGGTCATTACCCTACCCTGTAGGGCAGGGGCGATAGCAACCTTGGCAGTGTTGGAAGAATCGGAGAGTTCTATAATCTCCATGTACTTCGTCAAGAAAGCGATGGCCTCCCCATAGTTTTGTGGTCTTTCCATAGTTTGCGCTGTTTCATCTTCAATTGCCTTCTTGTTTTTGAACTGACAGGCCACCAGTAACATGGTTACAACAACCATTGGTATTTTCCATTTGCCTAGATTGCCTCTGGTGCGTTTCATTTTTTCTGGTTTAGATTACCTGATGGGGTTTGGCGACCCCAAACCGTCCGTTACCGGACCTCTTTTTGAGGTCGTATAAATTTACGGCTAATATTGCAGTTTTGGGCACTGCTTTTTTTAGGGCACCTATCGGGCTGCCCGAGCAGGGAACCCGGGCCGCAAGGAAGGTGAAAGCGATCAGCCCAGGTGCTTCGAAGGGCTGTGCGGTTACTACTGTCCCCGGATGGTTTTTGTGCGGTGTGGAAAATCGTTTTCGATTTGGAAACGAAATTTTGGACCGACATTCGGTGGAAATCGCAAAAGATGCTCACTTTTTGTGGCGAAAAAAGAAAAAATCAACTTATTGTCTCAATTTGTGACAATAATATTTTGTTTTTACGGATTTTTAACTTTCATTTGAAAAAAAATCATTTTTTGGAAGGAAAAGGAAACCGGAAATTGCCATCCAGGGAGGAGTTTATGCCACATTTGGCCTATGATTCCGTCATTTTTGGCTTCAATGGGAAACAGCTTAAAATTTTGATTTTGGAATACCACAATACTGGATTTTTTGCACTCCCGGGAGGTTTTGTAAAGCGCAACGAAAATTTAGACGAAGCAGTGCAAAGGGGACTTACTGAACGCACGGGACTGAAGGAAATTTATTTGGAACAGTTCCATACCTTCGGGGATACCCTCAGGGCAGCCCCCGATGTAATGCGAACCATCTTGGCGGCCAATGGTTTTGAAGTGGCGGATGACCATTGGTTGTTGTCACGGTTTATATCGGTCGCCTATTACGCCCTTATCAATTACGACGAGGTAAGTCCCCGGCCCGACGAACTTTCCGATTCCATCAATTGGTACGCCCTGGATGAATTGCCCCCCTTGATGATGGACCATCGAAGGATAGTGGAAAAGGCCTTGGAAACCTTGAGGGGAAACCTGGACAGAAAATTGATCGGCATGAACCTTTTACCGGTGAAATTTACTATGAAAACACTGCAACAGGTATATGAAGCGATTTTGGGAGAAAAATTGCGTCGTACTACCTTTCAGCGAAAAATGCTGGGAATGGACATTTTGGAGCGCCACGAAAAATGGTTTACCGGAGGTGCCCACAAGGCCCCTTACCTCTATAGCTTCAAAGCAGGGTAAACTGCACATGGCAATGCACAGGGAAGGGAATCGATGGGCGTAATCCTTTGTTGAAAACGCATAACAGATTAAAAATAGGGCCCAAGCGACTTGGGCTTTACGAACAAACCTTATAAATCAATACTGAAATCATGAAAAAAAGTATCTATTGTCTTTTGATTCCGGCACTCTTGCTCTCCTTTACCAAAAGCAGCGGCCAAGAAGTCATAACCGGGGAAAATGTTGCAGTCACCCATACGGAATCGGGAAAAGTTCGTGGTTATGTCCACGATGGGACCTATATCTACAAGGGAATACCCTATGCCAAGGCGGAACGCTTCATGGCCCCTTCAAAGCCCGATTCGTGGGAAGGCGTTAGAAGTTCAACTATGTACGGTCCCGTGGCCCCTTTGATGACGCCGACCACGGTCGTACAGGACGAGCCCGAGTTTGTTTTCGACCATGACTGGGGCTATACCAATGAGGATTGCCTCCGAATCAATATCTGGACACCGAGCATCGATGACGATAAAAAAAGACCGGTTCTGTTTTGGATCCATGGTGGAGGTTTTACAGCTGGCTCAAGTCAGGAACTGCCTTCCTATGACGGTGAAAATCTAAGTAAAAAGGGTGATGTGGTGGTGGTTTCCATCAATCACCGGCTCAACATATTGGGCTTTTTGGACCTATCGGCATATGGCGATAAATACCGGCATTCTGCCAATAACAGTATTCTTGATATGGTGGCGGCCCTCGAATGGGTCCGGGGCAATATCGAGAATTTCGGAGGAGACCCTGCCAATGTTACCATTTACGGACAGTCGGGTGGAGGGGCCAAAGTGAACACGCTAATGGCCATGCCAAAGGCCAAGGGCCTTTTCCACAAAGCGATCAACCAAAGCGGTTCTTTTCGGATGGCCATGCTGGAAAAAAGCGAGACCCAGGCCATTGGTGCCGAGGTAATGGCGAATCTGGGACTGAGCGCCAATGAAGTGGATAGCATACATAATATTCCATTTGAAACTTTGAGTGCGGCCGGTACCAAGGCCCTAAAAAAGATAGAGGAAAAAATGAAGTCGGAGGGAAAACCGATCTCCGGATTCGGATTGAACTGGGGCCCGAGCCGAGATGGGGAGGACCTGCCCTATCAACTTTTTTCAGAAGACGCTTTTTTGCTTTCGAAGGCTGTGCCCCTATTGATCGGTACTACCAAAAACGAGTTTACGCCCTTTGTTAATGGGCGGTTTTCCAAGGCGTCCGAATCGGAAGTTTTAGCACATATCCGGGAAACCTATAAAGATAAGGCCGACGCCTATTTGGCCGCTGTGAAAAAGGCCTACCCGATGGATACCAAACCTTCCGATCTGTTGGATGTCGATACCATGTTCCGACCTGGTGCGGTGGTCCAGGCCAATGAAAAATCGGCCTTGGAAGGCGGTGCCTCGGTGTATATGTATCTTTTTACCTGGCAATCGCCGGTGTTTGACGGCAAGTACAAATCACTGCACTGTATGGAACTTCCTTTCGTTTTTGACAACGTCGATCGGGCCAGAAATATGACAGGAGGTGGTCAGGAAGCCCATGCCCTTGCGGCTAAAATGAGCCAGGCCTGGCTAAATTTTGCCAAGACCGGAAACCCGAACCATTCCGGTTTGCCGGAATGGCCCGCCTACACCCGCACCAATACGGCCACCATGCACTTTGATACCGCATGTGGGGTAAAACCGCAGTTGGACAAGGAATTGTTCGATCTGTTGACCAATCGATAGGAGAAAGTAAATTGGGTCCGTGAAATAGGGTTGGTTCAAGCAGCTACGGGCGATAGGGTGTCTTGTACGGTTATAGACCCAACAAAGAAAAAAATTCGGCCTTATGACTTTCCCCTATGGGAATCCTGACGTCGTTTATCACAATGCGGTTTCTTTGGATCCTTTTGATGAAGTTCACGTTTACAATAAAGGATTTATGAACCCTAAAAAATTGATTTGCGGGAAGTTTGTCCAAAATCTCCCCGAAACTCATTCGCGTGAGTATCGTTTTGTTGGTATTGACCACGTGAATTTTCAAATAGTCCTTTAGCCCCTGAATATATTCGATATCATCCAGATTTATTTTTACACTTTCATATTCCGCTTTTACAAAAACAAAATGCTGGGCATCGCCGGCTTCCCCATAGGATGAAAAAACATTGGCCTCCACAGCCTTTTCTTTACTGGCGAACAGTTCCTTGGCCCTGGAGACCGCTTTGATAAAGCGATTGTAGGGTATGGGCTTTACCAGGTAATCCACTGCGTTTAGATCAAACCCTTCGACGGCGTATTGTGGGTAGGCGGTGGTAAAAATGAACAAGGGCCGGTTGTCCAGGGAACTGATAAAATCTATTCCACTGATTTGTGGCATTTCAATATCACAGAAAATGAGGTCCACCCGTTTTTCCTTGATCATGGAGATGGCATCCAGCGGATTGGTAAAAGTGGCCCCCAACTCCAAAAAATCCATTTTGCCACAGTAACCTGTCAGAACATCTATGGCCAGAGGTTCGTCATCGATGATTATATACTTCATGATCTCATAGTTTTAGGGTCAGGTCCACCGAATAGGTTTCTCCATCGTTGTTGATCTCGAGCTCATGGGAGCCAGGATAAAGCAATGACAATCTGTTTCTAATGTTTTCCAGGCCCACCCCGGAGCTTTTCGATTTTTTTTTAAAGGCCCCTATGGCATTCAGCACGTGTAGATGTATAGACTGCTCTTTTATGGAAAGGTTTATTCTGACATTGGTTTTTCCCTGGTAATCCGTTCCGTATTTGAAAGCGTTCTCAATAAAGGAGATGAACAACAAGGGAGGTATCGCCTTCCCTTTGTCCTGTCCCGAAATTTTCAAACTTACGTTCTCCGTATCGGACAACCGCAAGCGCTGCAATTGGACGTAGTTTTTGATGTATTCTATTTCTTTGTTCAAGGGCACAAAATCCTTGTCGGCCTCGTATAGCATGTAGCGCATCAATTCGGACAAATTGATAATGGCCTCGGAGGTATCGGGCGATTTCTTAACGGAAAGGGAGTAGATGGCGTTCAAGGAATTGAAGAGAAAATGGGGATTCAACTGCGTCTTTAAAAATTGCAGCTCCGAATGCACCTTTTCGTTCTCGACAATTTTTCTGAGATCCTCGTTTTTTTTCCATTCCACATAAATTCTCAAGCCCGCGCTGAGAACAAATGGTACGCCAAGAATAATGGTGGATATAAAGAAGCGCCCCAAGAGCAGGTTTCTTGGCTTGTCCTGGACCATGGGTTGCATGCCATCGGGGAACGGGGTGGGGAAGCAAAAGTTGATGATTGTGGAGGCCAGTGCAATGATCAGTAGGGAAGCGACAATATAGACCGATATATCCTTTTTGAGCAACAGCTTGGGCACAAGATAAAAATAGTTGAAATAGAACAGGACGGCCGTTAAAAGGAGCCGGATCGGCAGATCCGAAGGAATGGGCCTCAGTCGAAACACAAAAGGAGACAACATGAGACCGTAAAAACATAGCCATAGAAACACATGGAGGGAAAATTGTTGGATGTATCTTTTCTTCAAGGTCATTTGGAACCGTACTATTTCTCCAAGATAGGGATATTTAGATCGTGCAACTCTTGGAGAACCAGTACCGGACTGGCCCCCTTTCGCATCTTGTCCATGACCAGGTCGGCCACAAGTCTTGCATCTTTAGCGGATGGGAACGTTTTTTTACCGGCAACTACCGGGATGAAATCCTGTTTTATGAGCGGTTGGTCACCGTTCAGGATCATATAACCATAGCCATCGTTTACCGGATATATGCTGCAGTGCAGCTTTGGTCTGGAGGTTTCGGGTTCCCCGGTGAAATTTGAAAGGTAATGGCACCACAGCGCTGAGAACAGTCCCAGGGCCAAAATCCCGATAAAAGTCTTATTTCCCATAATTCCAATTTTAATGGGGCCGTCAAAGAGGTACGGCCCCATTGATCAACAAAAACAATCAACCATTCCAAATCCTAATCTTCCTCGTCGTATTCCTGAAAGGGATAAAACTCGTCCAGGTCATCCAGGTACAAACTTCCTGTTCTACCCAGCCCAACAAAGGCTTTGGACGAGTTTGAAAAAGCGATCGCATCCTGCCTTGTGGCCCCTTCAAAGGCCGTTTTTGAGTCCCAGGTATCCGTCGATGGGTCGTACTGCCAAACCGAACCGGTGGATCCTGTCCTTTCACCACATGCAATGTATCCATACCCATTGACCGAGAACCCCACGGCACCACTTCGGGCGATCGCGTAGTCATCCTCCTCGTCAAGGTCCAATAAACTTGTCCAAGTTTCCGTAGCGGGGTCAAAAACCCAAAAATCTTCCAAATAGCTTCCGTTCGATATCCCGGTGCCCAGGTACACCTTGGAATCGATGGTAAAGGTGGTCGCCGCCCTTCGTTTGTCTCCCCCGAACCCTACTAGTTCTGTCCAAGAATCGGTTGAAGGGTCGTATTTCCAGAAATCCTTGCGGTCGTTGTCCCCATCGAAGCCCGTACCAAAATATCCATACCCGTTGATGCCGAAAGCTATGGCACTTCGTCTTGGTGTCGAGGGGAAAGGCGCAATTCCCGTCCAAGAATTGGAATCGGGGTCATAACTGTAGAAGTCCCCGAGTTCATCTACCCCATCATAGCCCGATCCGATATACCCGGTACCATTTATCTCGAAGCCGACTGCCGCGTTTCGTGCCGTTCCGGGAAAATCTGCCTTTTGGGACCAAAAGTTCCCATCCATATCATAGGCCCAAAAAGAGTTCAGGTAATCATCACCATCATAGCCCACGCCCATGAACCCGATATTGCCAATGGTAAATCCGGAGACCGAACTTCTGGGGCTGCCATCAAAAACGGATCTGTCGACCCAATTGCCTATTTCTTCGTCTTCATCATCATCGTTGGAACAAGCGGTCAACAGCAGTAGGGGCAGCCCCAGTGCCAACATAAATTTCAAGGGATATAGGAATTGTCTCATAAGTTTGAATGTGTTTGATTTTATTGGTATCGAAAGTATACATGCTGCGGTACAGTGTAAAATGGAATATATGAAGCCGGATTTTTAACATACCAAAAGGGAAATTTCAGCCATGAACGGGGAAACCCAATTGGTCTCAAAAAAGGAGTGTTTCGCATCTTAAAACCTGCGGTAGGTCTATTGCCGTTTCAATCTTTTTTAACGGCCAGTACATTTATGTCAAAGTTGATCAAGATGAAAAAAATAATGGTCTTTGTCGGTGCGTTGGGCGCATGTCTCTGTTCCTGCAATGGCGACAATCTGAACGAGTCCGATTTTTTGGCAGGGGATTCCTTTACCGACAGCAATATACGGGTGCTGCGCATCGATACCTTGTCGGTGGCAAGTTCAACCATGAAGTTCGATAGTGTTATCACATCCGTCGCCTCCAGAATATTGGTGGGCAAATACACCGATCCCATTTTTGGACAGGTGGCCGCCTCAAATTTTTTCGGAATACTACCGTCGACATATGCCATAGATTCGGAGGCTGAATACGATAGTGTTGTGCTGTTTTTAAATTATGACGGCTATTTCTACAACGATACCCTTCAGGAAAATATCATTCGGGTAAAACAGTTGCGTGAAAAGTTGGTACCTGCTGAGGGCGATTATTTTTACAATACCAGCAGGATACCCTACTTTGAAAATGATCTGGGCGTACTAAAATACAGCCCGAGGCCGGCTGGTATGGACAGTCTGGAAGTCAGATTGTCCGATGGTTTCGGAGCGGATATCTTTAAAAAGTTTCAAGAAAACGAAATCGCCAACATCGATGAGTTCAAAGCGTATTTCCATGGGATATCCCTTCAGGGCGGAGTGGACGATGATGGCTCGATCATCGGGTTTTCTTCCGCGGCATCGGAAAGTTACATGCGTTTGTACTTCTCCGTTTCGGAGGCCGACCAAAGCGTTCAAAGTTATATTGATTTTACCCTTGATCGGGTCAGTTCCCCCATTCCTTTTTTTAACCAGATCACGGCACTATCACCTATAGGGCATTTGAACCTGCTCACCGATAAGGAAGTGAACTTGTACAGTTCCGATGCGGAAAACCGAACCTACGTACAGTCGGGGACCGGTATCGCGACCAGAATCCAGTTCCCCACGGTGAAATCGCTTTATGACCTTCCAGGCGAGGGAACCATCCTTGATGCCGTACTAAAAATAAAACCCTCCAAAGAATCGTACGACGGACAACTCGTGCTAAAGGATACCCTGGAGGTATATGTCGTTGACCGGAACAATGATATTACGGAACAGTTGTACACGGACGGGGTGCCCGTAAGGGGCATTTTGAACAGGGACAATGAGGCGTTTAACGATGTCTATTACGAACTTCCATTGGGAACCTATATCGAAAAACTACTTCTTGCCGAAAGCAGTACGGACGAAGCGCTTATTCTCTTCCCGCCGAACTATACCTCGACCGTGGACCGGTTTGTCCTGAACGGGGAGGGAGGGTCGAACTATGGAACCACCCTGGAACTAACCTTTGCCATATATGATTGAAACCGTAAGAATGAAATCCATAATAATGATCGGTACTTCCTTGTTCCTTGTGGGGGTACGGGCCCAATCAGAGGCATTGACAAGTTCCCCCTATTCCCTTTATGGATTGGGAGTGATAAATCAGACGGGTATAGGGGCTTTCAACGGCATGGGCTACTCCGGCATAGGGTTCAAAACAGATAGTGAGATCAACAGCTTGAATCCGGCCAACTACGGCTTGATTCCCGAAAACTCTTTTTTTTATGATGTGGGTGTAAGGGCCCAGTACAACACCTACGGGAACATTACGGACAGTGAGGCAAAGACCAACTTCAATTTTTCAAACTTGGCGTTGGCATTTCCATTGACCGACGGCCTGGCTGCCGGAATAACGATGGTGCCGTATAGCGATGTGGGCTATTCCATTCTAGGGATACGGACCAATATTGAGGGCTCCAATGAAACTTTTGAAAGCAATGTTACCGGTTTGGGCGGACTGAGCGACCTTAGGATCAATATCGGATACCGGATGACCGACGGGCTCAGATTGGGAATCGGGACTTCCTTTTTGTTCGGGGCCATTGAGGAGAGCGAATCGTTTGCTTTGGACGGCAGTACTTTTGAACTTAATGAAAAGACCGGCTATAGTGGAGTTCGACTTGGTATGGGGTTGCAGATAGACCTTACCGATGCAATTACCTTGGGCAGCACCATACAGTTGCCGACCCGCTTGAATGGAAATTTAAAACAATCGGTGGTCAAAAATCTCGCAGGTTCCGAGATTACCGTTGAGGAGGATCAAGCTTCAAATGCGTCCGATTTCAAAATGCCCATGGAACTGGGGTTTGGAATAGGGGCTAGGTTCTTTGGCAATCTGGCCTTAAATGTAGATTACAAAAAGAACTTCTGGAATGCCACGGACCAAAACGAGAATTTGGGCCGATATGTGGACCAAGATATCCTTGCGCTGGGCGCGGAATACCTTAAAAACCGTACCAGTTATAAGTACTGGGAGCGTGTAAGGTATCGGGCGGGCTTTAACTACGACAACGGATATTTGTCACTGAACGGCCATAAAATAGAGGGGTACGCCCTTACCGCTGGCATAGGTTTTCCCGTCGGCACGAGAAGCGGTTCCTTGATCAACCTGTCCTATAGTTATGGAGCAAAAGGACAAGTACAAAATGTACTGATTCAGGAAAAGTACCATCTTCTGACCCTGAACATAAGTTTGGAGGACATGTGGTTCCGGAAAAGAAAGATCAACTGATCGATTTCCTTGGGCCATTTTCGAAAACCGGACAATTATTCGAACATCTCGGGTGTCGGGTGCTCCCATCCCTGGCGATAGTCACGTCGCAATCGTTCCGTGGCCTCGAGATCGCCCACTACGGTTCGGGTCTTGGGGTCGTATACCAGGGGCCGCTTTAGATCCATTGAAAGGTTGGCCAGGATACAACTTGAAGAGGAGATGTGCCCCTCTTCAATATCGGCAATGGGCCGTGTGTTGTTTTTGATCGCCGCAAGGAAATCCAGCATATGCCGTCGCGTCGCCGGTGCGGCATTGAGCTCGTTGTCCTTTTCAATCAGATCTTCCGGGTATTTTTCCTTTTCGTAAAGGACGTCAAAGTGGATCGGTTCCACATTTTTGTCGTAAGGGGTGAAATCGGCCTGCATCGTACTGCCTGCCAAAGTTCCCTTTTCCCCGAACAATTTAAAGGACCATGGGTATTCCGGATCCGCTGGGGTGCCCCATGATCGATGTTGCCAAACGCAGTTCAAACCATCATATTCAAAAATGGCCGATTGCGTATCCGCAATGTTCGATTTGCCCTCTGTCTGCACATAGATGCCACCGGTCGAGGTGATTTTCGATGGCCATCCCAAATCGAGCATCCAGCGCACTGTGTCCAACATATGAACACACATGTCGCCCATGATGCCATTGCCATACTCCATAAACGTACGCCACCACCTTCTGTGCGGCAATCCGTCATAGGGTCGCAACGGCGCAGGGCCCGTCCACATTTCATAATCCAAATAGTCAGGGACCGTTTCCAAAGGCGGGTTGCCATTCGCCCGCATATGGAAATAACAGCACATTTCCACATGGGACACTTTGCCAAGAAGCCCGGAGTCGACAATGGTTTTTTTAACATCGATCAAATGCGGTGTGCTCTTGCGCTGTGTTCCAACCTGCACCACCTTGTTGTATTTACGGGCTGCGGCGACCATGGCCTCGCCCTCGATCACATCAACGCTTATGGGTTTTTGTACATAAACATGGGCACCCGATTTTAGGGCATCGATGCATTGCAGCGCATGCCAGTGGTCGGGAGAGCCGATCAGCACGATATCCAGTTTGCTTTCCTTCAACATCTTTCTATAATCCCCGTACATTTTTGGCTTTTTCTTGGACTTTTGGCGTTGCGCCACCTGTTCCGCCGTGCTGTCCATAAACTTGCTGTCCACATCACAGACCGATATTACCTCCACATCGGTCACCTGGATCAATTTGAACAGATCACTGGTGCCGTACCATCCGCAACCGATGAGTCCAACCCGCCACGGTTTGTCCCTGTACATGGTTTCGAAGCCATAGGCCCCGAACGAGCTAAGGGCCAGTGCGGCAGACGTTCCTTTTATAAAATGGCGGCGATTGAGTTTGAAGTTTTTGTTTTCCATGTTGGTATTCTTTTAGTTAGGCAGTTCTAAAGATATTGAAAAAAAGTTTTTTTAATGGACAAACCACTAAATCAGTATATTTATGCATCAACCTATTAAATATTTTCCATGGTTTCCAAACTTTTCTTGATCTTGCTCTTCCTGGTTTTTACCGTTCACTCCGCCTTTGCAAAAATTGTATTGCCGAACATCTTTTCGGACCATATGGTGCTCCAAAGAAACACCGAACTGCTATTTTGGGGCTGGGGCGCACCTGGGGAGGGCCTGACCGTAGTGACGGGTTGGGATGGACGGGCATACGACCTGAAAACGGGGAACGATGCGCGATGGGAGCTAAAGGTGAACACGCCCGGCGCCGGTGGCCCTTTCCTTATCCAGTTTAGGGGAAGTTCGAATGAGGTCACTCTCGATGATGTTTTGATCGGTGAGGTATGGCTCTGCTCCGGCCAATCGAACATGGAATGGAGCGCCAACCACGGGATAAATCGTGCGGAGGAGGAGATAAAGAACGCGGATCACCCCAACATTCGATTGTTCAGTGTGGATAAAAGAACTTCTGCCAGCCCGCAGGACGACCTGTCGGGGACTTGGGAGGTCTGTACCCCGAAAAGCATGCAGGACTTCAGCGCAGTGGCTTATTTTTTTGCCAGAAAACTCCAGCGGGAGATGAACGTTCCGATAGGAATGATCGATTCCTCATGGGGAGCCACCTGTGCCGAGGTGTGGACGCCCGCACCCATTTTTGAGGAACACGGGGACCTAAGGGCGGCCGCGGCACAGATACCCCCAAATGAATGGGTCACCACCACACCCTCGCGTCTGTACAACGCCATGATCGCCCCGCTGACCCCGTTTCGGATAGCCGGAACCCTTTGGTACCAAGGAGAATCCAACACCGCCAATGCCTCGACCTACGAGAAGATGTTCGAGACCATGATCGGTTCCTGGCGCGATCGCTGGGGATATGATTTCCCATTTTACTATGTGCAGATAGCCCCTTTTAACTACGGAACGCCCGAGGTAGGGGCCATGGTCAGGAACCAGCAGCGCTTGGCAATGGATTTTCCCCAAACCGGGATGGTGGTGGTAAGTGATATTTGCACGGTCGATGACATCCACCCACAAAACAAACAGGATGTGGGCCTGCGCTTGGCCAATCTTGCGCTGAAGGAACACTACAGAAAACTGGATACGGAGGTTTATGGGCCCCTGTACCGGGAAATCAAGATCATCGGCAAGAAAGTTGAGGTCTTTTTCGACCATGCCGAGGGGCTCCGGTCCGAAGCAAAAAAAATTACCCAATTTGAAATGGCGGGTGAAGATGGAATCTTTTATCCCGCAAAAGCCACACTGAGGAAAGACCGGGTCGTCCTGGTTTCAAAAGAGGTCGAACTGCCCCGGAAAGTCCGCTTTGCCTGGGACAATACGGACCTTGCCATCTTGTTCAATGAGGCTGGCCTGCCCGCTTCCAGTTTTATCAGCGATTAGGACCGACCAGATTTGAAATCGTTCTTGCGGTTAAAAGTCGTATTTTCACGGGATAAAAATTGACTATGATCTCCCATCCGACCTATTCTATCAAATTGTTGTTGGCCATTTCCTTGGTTTTGGCCATTTCCTGTGGGGAAGCCGAAAAAAAACAAGATTCCGAACACAAGTTCACGAACGCCCTTGCTGAGGAAACCAGTCCGTATCTGTTGCAACATGCCCACAATCCGGTCCATTGGCGGTCCTGGAGTCCTGAGGCCTTTGAAGATGCCAAAAAAGAGGATAAGTTGGTACTGGTGAGTATTGGCTATTCCTCCTGCCACTGGTGCCATGTTATGGAAGAGGAAACCTTTGAGGACGAGGAAGTGGCCAAGGTAATGAACGATAACTTTATCAGCATCAAGGTGGATCGTGAAGAACGTCCGGATGTGGATCACATCTACCAGACGTTTCTGCAGGGATTGGGAGACAATGGGGGATGGCCTCTGAATGTCATTACCCTGCCCAATGGCAAACCGCTTTACGGGGGAACCTACCATACCAATGAACAATGGACACAGGTACTGCAAAAGATCAACGAAATGTACAAGGGCGACCCGGAAAAAGCGGCCGAATATTCCGATATGGTGGCCCAAGGAATAGCGGAGGTGAACATGATCCAACCCACCTCCGGTTTTGAAGCGCTTACGCAAGAGGTTTTAAATACCAGCGTCGCGAATTGGAAGCCCTATTGGGACCTGGGGCCAGGGGGGGACCAGGGAGAAGAAAAATTTATGATTCCCACCAATTTGGACTTTTTGTTGGACTATGCCGAACTATCGGGCGATGCAGGGGCCAGATCACATGTAAAGAACACTTTGGACAAAATGGCGATGGGTGGGATATACGATCACGCGGGCGGAGGTTTTTTTCGATATAGTACCGATCCGCAATGGAAAGTGCCCCACTTTGAAAAGATGTTGTACGATAATGCACAGGCCATTGGTCTCTATTCGAAAGCGTATACCATTTTCAGGGAAGATCGTTACAGGGAAATCGTAGAAGGGACGATCGACTTTTTGGAGCGGGAAATGAAGGACACCCAAGGCGGGTACCATGCAGCCCTGGATTCACAGAGCGGGGGGGAGGAAGGAAAGTTCTATGTATGGAGCAAAACGGAACTGGAGGCTGTTTTGGGAAAGGAATTCGAGCTTTTTGTCGCGTACTACAACATTAGGCCCGAAGCCATTTGGGAGGCTGAAAATTATATACTCCATGCCGATGCGGATGATGGCACCTTCGCCAAGGAGCATTCCATGTCAATGGAAGATTTACGATCGGCAAAGGCCAAATGGACAAAAGATCTGTTGGGAGCCAGGGAAAAAAGGGTGCCTCCGGGATCCGACGATAAAATCATCACCTCGTGGAACGCCCTATTGATCAACGGCCTGGTAGATGCGTACCATGCGTTTGGAGAGGCGACCTATTTGGAACGGGCGGAAGGCGTTTTTCAGTTTTTGATGGAGAAGAACCACCACAATGGGGAGCTCGTGCATACGTATAAAGAGGGTAGCCGGCTAAAGGAAGGCTTCCTGGAAGATTACGCATTTCTGATCGATGCCGGCCTAAAGTTGTATATGGCCACTTCGGATGAAGAATATTTGGAAACGGTACAAAAACTGGCAGGCACAACGGAAAAATTGTTTTCGGACGATGCCTCGGGCATGTACCACTATAACAGTGGGGACGAGCTGATTGCCAAAATTATCAAGACGAATGATGGGGATATTCCCTCGCCCAATGCGGTAATGGCCCATAACCTGTTCCGGTTGGGGCATATCGTTTACGATGTAAAAATGATCGATAGGGCAAAACAAATGCTCTCTGCCATGGTGCCCGCCCTAACACAGGCGGCACCAAGCTATTCCCGTTGGAACAAGTTGCTGCTGCACAACACCTACCCCTATTTTGAAATCGCCGTTGTGGGCAAAAATTCCGAACCGCTGGCGAAAGACCTAAATGCGAAACACATTCCGAACGCCCTGGTCCTGTCCAGCAAGGTAGAGAGCGGGCTCCCTTTGTTCAAGGGCCGATATGTGGAGGATGGTACCTATATCTATGTCTGCCAAAACAGTACTTGCAAACTGCCGGTGGAAACCGTGGAAGCGGCCATGGGACAAATGGCGAATTTTTGAACTGCTCCTTTTTCATGAATTTTCGGACATTTTTGTTTCAATTTAAAATTTGTATTTCCCATATCATTGAAAAAATGTAACTTATCATCCTAAATGAAAAGCTTATCCAATCAAACTAAATTCAGACTATGCAAATAAAGGAATCATCCGAAATTTATGATGTGATAATTGTAGGTTCTGGTGCAGGTGGGGGAATGGCCACAAAACAATTGGCCGACGCTGGTTTAAATGTGGCGGTCGTCGAGGCCGGCCCCTTTTTCGATCCAGCCGACCCGGTAACCCAGACCCAATTGAAATGGCCTTATGAATCTCCCCGACGGGGCGCAGGGACCGACCGCGCCTTCGGCGAATGGGATATGGCCTACGGCGGTTGGGAAATAGAAGGGGAGCCCTATACCCATGAGGAGGGAACCAAATTCGACTGGTTCCGTTCCCATATGTTGGGAGGGCGTACCAACCACTGGGGAAGGATTTCATTGCGTTTTGGACCAAAAGATTTTAAGGGCAAGGACCGGGACGGCTATGGGGAAAATTGGCCTATCGGATACGATGATGTAAAGCCCTATTATGACAAGGTAGAGAAACTCATCGGTGTTTTTGGAACCAATGAGGGCATGGAAAATGATCCAGATGGATTTTTTCTCCCCCCCCCCAAACCCAGATTGCACGAATTGTTCTATATAGAAGGGGCCAAGAAAACCGGTGTTCCGGTAATTCCGAGTAGGATGTCCATGTTGACCAAGAAAATCAACAACGATCGTGGAGTCTGCTTCTATTGCGGACAGTGTGGTCGTTCCTGTTCGGTCTATGCCGATTTTTCGGCGGGTAGCTGTTTGATCTTCCCCGCCCAGAAAAGCGGGGGCAAGGTAAAGATCTTCGTGAATTCGGTAGTGCGTGAGGTAACCACGAACGAGGAAGGCAGGGCCACAGGGGTTTCCTATATCAGTAAAGATGACAGAAAGGAATATAAATTAAAGGGCAAGGTGGTCGTTCTGGCCGCATCGGCCTGTAGTTCGGCCCGAATCCTTCTAAATTCAACTAGCAAACAGCACCCCAACGGTTTGGGGAACAGCAGTGATGTGGTAGGGAAGTACCTTCACGATTCCACCGGTAGCAGTAGGGCCGGCTTCATTCCAGGCCTGATGAACCGAAAGGTGTCCTACAATGAGGACGGAGTAGGGGGAATGCACGTGTATTCTCCATGGTGGGGCGATAACTCAAAGCTCGATTTTCCCCGAGGGTACCACATAGAGGTATGGGGTGGCATGGGCATGCCCAATTATGGTTTTGGATGGAACCCGAACGATTTCAACAAATTCTTTGACCTCCCCATTGGTGGATATGGTGACGGACTTCGTGATGATGTCAAGAAATACTACGGATCCGTTATCGGATTTGGAGGCAGGGGAGAAGGTATTGCACTTAAGGAAAACTACTGCGAGATCGATCCGACCACGGTAGACCAATTTGGTATCCCCGTGTTGAAGTTCAACTACAAATGGTCGGATATGGAGAAAAAGCAGGCCAAACATATGCAGGATACCTTTGAGGAACTGATCCATAACATGGGAGGCACCCCCTTGGGAGATTCCCCGACCAAGGAACAGGATTACGGTCTCTTGACGCCGGGAAGAATCATCCATGAGGTAGGGACCACACGGATGGGCGATGATCCCAAGACCTCCGTCACCAATAAATTCCAGCAATTGCACGATGCCGATAATGTGTTCATAGTCGATGCGGGCCCGTTTGTATCCCAAGCGGATAAAAACTGTACCTTGACCATTTTGGCCTTGTCGTGGAGGGCATCGGACTATATCATTGAACAATTGAAACAGCAAAATATCTAGAAGATGGATAGAAGAAAAAGTTTACAAACAATTATTCTTGGTGCCGGAGCGGGCGCCACCGGTATCGCCTTGCAAGGTTGCAAGACCGAAGGGGACACTAGTGCGGAAGAGGCGGTGGCCAAGGGCGCCGAAAAATATTTTGGAAGAACGCCGGAAGAATTGGAACGCTTGGAAAAGCTATATGCGGAGGCGTTGTTCAATGCGCACGAGATGGAAACCATTTCGGTGCTCAGTACGGTGATCCTACCTCCGAAGGAGCCGCATGGCGGACCCATTGAGGCAGGCGTACCCGAGTTTATCGAATTTATGGGAAAGGATATTCCATCGATGCAGACCACTCTTTTGGGAGGGCTGATGTGGTTGGACCACAAAAGCAATACCGAATATGGTACCGAGTTCAAATCGGCCACTTTGGAGCAGCAGAAAGCAATATTGGACCCCATAGCTTTCCACGACCCAGAGGTTTCCCTGGACGAACAGGCCCTGGAAATCCAATTTTTCCATATGATGCGCGGCCTTACCGTCACTGGATACTATACCTCCAAGGTAGGTCTTGAAGACCTCGGTTACAAGGGCAACCAACCCAATGTTTGGGATGGGGTTCCCCAAGATGTGCTGGATCAGCACGGGATGGCCTACGACCCTGCCTGGATAGCAAAATGTGTGGATCAGAGCAAGCGTGGCGTTATCGCCGAATGGGACGAAAATGGAAATCTTTTGACCTAGTTGGTGCGATGGTTTGGCATGTCGATGTATGACCGGCGCTCCAAAACTTGAAATCCCTTCAAATTTTGGATGGCGGTACGCTTTCCCGCCTCAGGGGATGGGGTGGGCAAAACCAATATAGGAACCGATAAACAATAGGTAAAATGAAAAAATTCGCAACACTTCTACTTCTTACGGCATTTGGTGCGTCCATGTATGCGCAGGATGTCGGAATACAACTTTACAGTCTTAGAAACCAGTTCAAGACCGATGTGCCGGGAACGCTCAAGCTTATCAATGATTGGGGCATTACCAATCTGGAGGGCGGTGGCACCTATGGACTGCCCATGGAGGAATTTCAGGGACTGTTGACCAAGAACAAGTTGGACGTGGTCAGCGTGGGCGCCGGCTATGAAGATTTGATGAACAATGTGGAAAAGGTCGTTGAGAATGCAAAGGCCTTTGATGCCAAATACGTGATGTGTGCGTGGATTTCCCACGAGGGCAACAATTTTGACATAGCCAAGACCAAAGAGGCCGTGGAGGTTTTCAACAAGGCGGGAAAAAGACTGCAGGAAGAGGGCATTACCTTGGCATACCATGCCCATGGTTACGAATTCCGGCCATATGACGGAGGGACGCTCTTTGATTATATGGCCAAAAATGCAGACCATTTTGCCTTTGAGATGGATGTGTATTGGGTAAAGCACGGTGGAGAAGATCCCCTGGCCCTTTTGAACCGATATCCCGATAAATTTGTGTTGCTCCACCTCAAAGATATGCAGCACGGCGTAAAGGGAAACAACACCGGCCATGAAGACGTTGAAACCAATGTGGTTTTGGGTACGGGCCAGGTCGATATCGCTGGAGTCGTAAAACGGGCCAAGGAACTCGGTGTGGTCAAATACATGTTCATCGAAGATGAATGCTCCCGTGTTGTGGAGCAGGTTCCACAAAGTCTGAAGTTTTTGAAGGGACTATAGCGGGCTGGAATTTTGATGTTGAAGGTCCAATTTTGGTACATCGAACCCAAAAATTGATAGGAATCCATGAAGTTTCGGGCAGCTTTCCTAGTTTCCATTTTTGTATTGGGGACCCTTACTTCATGTAAAAAGGGGGAAAAGTCGGATTCGCATGCCTTGGAAGGGAATCAAATTGATCGTCCCAATATCATTTGGTTGGTGGCCGAGGACCAATCGCCCCAATGGTTTCCAATGTACGGAGACCACACCATTTCACTGCCGAACCTGGAAGCCTTGGCCGCCCATGGCGTTATCTTCAACAATGCAGTGTCTCCGGTTCCGGTTTGCGCCCCGGCCAGGAGTTCCCTGATTACAGGAATGTATCCAACAAGCTTGGGTACCCACAATATGCGGACCTTCAATGCGTACAAGAAGGAAAACCAACCGGACATAGGGCTTAACAGTTATTCCCCGATCGTACCGGAAGGCGTGAAGATGTTCACCGAATATCTTCGAAAGGACGGGTACTACTGTACCAACGGTCCCAAGGAAGACTATAATTTTAAAAAACTGCAGTCGGCCTGGGATGAAAGCAGCAAGAAGGCCCATTGGAAAAAGAGGAAGGCGGGCCAGCCGTTCTTTTCCGTATTCAACTTTTCGGTCTGTCATGAATCACAAATATGGAACAGGAGCAAGGACTCCCTTTTTGTTGCGCCCGACAAAGTGCCCGTTCCGCCCTATTTCCCGGACAACGAGGTGGTAAGGCACGATATTGCCGTGAACTACAGCAACCTGAAACGCTTGGATGACCAGGTTGGGGAAATACTAAAACAACTAAAGGAAGATGGGCTCTACGATAATAGTATCATTTTCTTCTATGGGGACCACGGGGGACCGTTTCCAAGACACAAAAGAGCCCTTTACGACACTGGTGTCAAAGTTCCTTTGATCATCAAATTTCCGGGGAACGAAGGAGCGGGCAGTACCGATGACCGCTTGATCAGTTTTGTGGATTTTGCACCCACGGTACTGTCCATGGCAGGGATTGAGCCCCCAAAGGTAATGCAGGGCATGGCGCAGTTCGGCCCCTTCAAGGGCAATAGGGAATCGCAGTATACCTTTCATACATCGGACCGCTTCGATGGACTTTACGATCGATTGCGGGCGGTAAGGTCCGAGAGGTACAAGTACATCAAAAGTTTCAACACCGACCTGCCACACGCCATACCCGTTGCCTATCGCGAGCAAATGGGAATGATGCGAAAGCTACGGGAAATGCATACCGAGGGCAGATTGAATTCGGTGCAGTCGCACTGGCTCGATACCCCAAAACCGGAAGAGGAACTGTACGATCTTCAGAAAGACCCCTTTGAACTGATCAATTTGGCGAACAGCCCGGAACATAAGGAGACATTGCTCCATTACAGAGCCGTTCTGGATCGCTGGACCAAAACGACCAATGATCTGGGCCGGATTCCGGAAAGCGAACTGATGGCCCAATGGCTGCTCAATGGCGAACAGCCCCAATTACAGGCATTGGAGTTGGAGGAAAAGGAAAATGGGGTCCGGTTGATCGCAAAACGCCCCGATGCCACAATTCTTTGGAAACGGCCACAGGATTCTTTGTGGAACATCTATACCGAACCGTTGGAAGCCGAAACTTCTTTTGTGGCGAAGGCCGAACGGATAGGATATCTCGACAGCGAGGAATTGACCTACCACGGCCGCTGATCCCATGGTAAAATTTTTTCCGCAAAACCTATGTTTTCCACTTTTTGACAAATTATCTACTAATTAATTAGTATATCTACTAAAAAATTAGTAGTATTGTCCTGTAAATCAATTTCCATGAAAAAACTGACCCAAAGGGAAGACCAGATCATGCAGGTAATATGGGCATCGGAAGGAGTCTTCATTCGGGACATCGTTTCGGCGCTCCCTGAGCCCAGGCCGCACTACAATACAGTGGCGACCTTGGTAAAGATTTTGGTAAAAAAAGGATTTCTGAAGTCGGAAAAATTGGGGAATACAGACCGCTATAGCGCCAAGATTCCCATGGAAGTGTATCGAAAAGCGGATATCGAGGACATTAAGGAGAAGTATTTTGGGAACTCCCTCCCGAGAATGATGGCGCATTTTGCCAAACAGGATACCTTGTCCGATGAAGAAATCCAAGAATTGATAGCCATTATTAAATCAAAAAGGTCATGATGGTATTTCTACTTAAGGTATCGTTGGTGCTATTGGTGCTCCAGATTTTCTATCTACTCTTCTTAGAAAAGGAAAGCTTTTTCGCCGTCAATCGCATCTACCTGATGGCCAGTTTGGTGGTGGCCTTTGTGCTTCCTTTTGTCACCATTCCCAAAGTAATGGAAAATCAGGGTATTGTGGGCGATTTATTGCCGACGACTGCAAAACAGAGGACGGTTGTCCCTTTCGATAATGCATTGTCCGCAGCGGGAGATGTTCTTTTGGATACGGGAGCTTCGTCCACAGCTGCCCGAGACGTTCAAAATTCAACGGAACGAACCCGCGACCTGGTCTATTGGCTGGGTTTATTGTATTTTTTTGGTGTGGTCGTTTTAGCTTTAAAACTGATTTCCCAGATGATAGGTCTGCTGTTCCGTATCCAGCGCCACCAAGACCGAATAGAGGACGGTCCTGCGATCATTCTCAACACCCCGGCCCCAACGGAGCCCTGTTCCTTCTTCAACTACATATTCATCCACCCGGCCAGTTATGATTCGGCCACTTACGAGCAGATTCTGGAGCACGAGAAAATACACATACGAAAAAGGCATTCGCTCGACCTCTTATTGTCGGAGATCACAATAGTGCTATTATGGTTCAATCCCATGGTCTGGCTTTATCGAAAACAGGTTGAAAAGAACCTGGAATATCAAACCGATGCCATCCTCTTGGACTGCCCAACGGTAGCCTCCGAAGAATATCAAATGAAGCTGTTGGAAATCGCCACCCAGCGAAGGCCACTGGCACTAGTATCGAATTACAATCAGTCATTAATCAAAAAACGAATTCTCATGATGAACAGAAAAAAATCCAACAACAATAGCTATTGGAAATATGCATTCATGGCACCTGTGTTGTTCGCAACCCTCGTACTCTTGAACCAGCCCGCTGTGCTGAACGCGCAGGAAGGTGATGCTGGCGTCTCCGACGAATCAGAAAATGTGTATGAAAACGAGTATAATGATGAGGCCCATGACCTACCCCCGCTGCTATGGGCCGCACGTCGTGGAGACGAAAAAATGGTCCGAAAACTCTTGGAAGAAGGCGCGGATGTGAACGAATTTGTACATGGGGATGGAACCGCATTGCTGCAGTCCATCGCCCATGGCCATATGGAAATTGCCGCCCTTTTGTTGGAGCACGGTGCGGGCCCTGAACTGGGCAGTCGGGCCGATGGGCACCCCCTGTGGATGGCCGCGCGCCGCGGTGATTTAAAGATGGTAAGACTTCTGGTAGAACGGGGAGTCGACATCAACCAGAAGTTTCCCGGTGACGGCAGTGCTCTGATCCAGGCCTGCAGACGGGAAAACCTGGAATTCGTAAAAGCCCTTGTTGCAATGGGGGCCGATGTGAACATGGCAGTTCGGGGCGATGGTAATCCATTGATTATGGCTTCAAAAGGAGGGCATATCGACCTTGTAAAATATTTGGTTGCAGAAGGGGCCGAGGTGAACACCGAAGTAAAAGGGGACGAAACCCCTTTGATCAATGCCAGTGAGCAGGGAAACCTGGACGTGGTCAAATACCTGATCGCCCAGGGCGCAGAGGTGAATAAAGTATGCCGGGAAGAACTGTCCTCTGGGAAAATTAGAACCCGTACTGCCTTAAAAATGGCCCAAAGGAAAGGGCATGACGAGGTCGTAAGGTACTTAAGGGAAAAAGGCGCCGTACCTCAGGAATAGGCACTATTTTCCCAAGGTCTGCAATATTCCCGGTGAGACGGAATGTTCGCCATTTCAAAAGCCTGGTCGCGGTACGTATTCCAAAAGGCGTTGAAATTGCTTTTAGGCCTTGATCATTGGCAAACTTGTGTTCCGAATCCCCGAGCTAGGGAATTGGATATCTGCCCATGGTTTTCACAATAAATAAGTCCTTTTTTACCCAGGGGTGAAATTCCTATGAAGGATATGGTATGGAGTTTCGTTTTTAGATTCTTTTGAACATTAAGAGCCGTACATCGATACCGCCCTTTCCCGATAGTTCCAAGGCTTTTAGGGTCAGTGGTCCTTTTCCCTTTCGAAGTCTTATACTTCCCAAAACCTTGGGCTTAAAATCTTTTACATACGATTCAATCCGGGGGTCACGGTCATTTTCCATTCCGGTGAGGGGCGGATCATGGGCTGTAGTGATTTTGGAGACGAGTTTGTGCACGCCATGACTGAGCTGCAAGGAAACCCCAACATTTTCGGGTGCGCAGGTATAATAGAGTTCTACCTCGAATTCTCCATCTTCCAAGACTTCGATGTCCCAGGTGATGGAATCCTTTACGGTCTTCCAGTTGGTGAAAAAAGTGTTGTTGGGATGTCGGTTGCTCCGTTCGATATTGCCGTGGGGTATCCCGTCCCGAGCGGGAATCTGGGTATACACATGGTCGGCGTGGCCCAGGGTAAAGGGCCGATCTTCCTTTTGGGCCGGGATCACCGCGGCCAGCCAATCCTTTTTTAGCTGTATCAGCGAATCGGTCAATTTGGGAAAACGTTCCGAAATATCGATAGTCTGGCCGCGATCATCGGCCATATCGTATAAACGGTCGAGATGATCCAGTCGATGGTCCTGAGTCCGCAGGCTGGTCTTTCCGTTCCAATGGTTGAATACCGATCGCGGTTCCAACGAGCTTTCGCCATCCCTCAATAGGACCGATAGGTCCTTTCCGTCCAAAGGCTTGAGTGTCTGGGAGGGAATATCGGCCAAGTTTGCCAGCGTGGGCAGGATATCTATCGCACTGGCGATTTCGGTTATCTTTTTGCCGCCCGGCAATGTTCCCTTCCACTGTATGAAGAAGGGGGAACGTACCCCGCCTTCATCCGTGGAGCCCTTTCTTCCGCGCATGTTTCCGTTGTACCGCCATCCATTGGGCCCGTTGTCGGACAGGTAGATGACAATGGTGTTCTCCTCCAAATCCAGTTCTTTAAGTTTTTGGATGACCCGACCCACATTGTGATCGATGTTCGCTACCATGGCCAGGGCCGCTCTGGTAAAGTTTTCGTTTTCCGTTTCCTCCCCGTGGTATTTTGAGGATAGTTCCCGGTCCTTGAAACGATTCCAAAATTCATCGGGTACCTGCATGGGACTGTGGGGGGTATTGTAGGGCAGGTACAGCAAGAAAGGTTCGTTCCGATGCTTTGAGATGAAGTCCAATCCTTTTGTAGCGAGGTCATCGACCAAAAACCCTTCTCCTTTCGCGATTTTTCCGTTGTGCTCGAGCATCGGGCTGAAATAATTGCCCCAATGCCCTGAGGTGAAGCCGTAATAGTCATCAAATCCCCGGGAGTTGGGATGATAGGGGGGCTGCATCCCATTGTGCCATTTGCCGTAGGCAGCGGTATGATATCCGGATTTTTTAAAAACTTCGGCCAGGGTGGTTTCCCCCAAGTTCATACGCTCCCCTCCAGCAGAGGTAGCAAATACCCCCAGGCGGCCAAAGTGACGGCCCGTCAGCAATTCTGCCCGGGTAGGTGAACAAACGGGCTGCACATAGAAGTTTTCAAAGCTAAGCCCGTTTTCTGCCAGGGCATCGATATGCGGCGTGCTGAGGTTGCTGTTTCCATGAACACTGAGGTCGCCCCATCCCTGATCATCGGCCATGATCAGAACAATATTGGGTTTCCGGGGTTTTAGCACTTCAGACACGGTTTTGGGTTCGTTTTTACAGGCGCCCAAAAGTGCTGGAAGAACCAGAACCAGAAATGGATATTTAAATTTTAGTTGCTTCATCAAACTACGGTATTAATGGCTATTCAAGTCAATTCGCGCAAAGTCCATCCAGTGTATATTCTGAAAACCTGACCCCAAGCTACTCCTTCACGGCCAGTCCTACCATGGAATCGGCGGTGCCGTAATATAGGAACCATTTGTTTTTGAAAAAGACGAGCCCTTCGATAAAAGTGGTTCCTGCCTTATACTGTCCACTGACCTCATGGGGCAGGCTTGGACAGATAAAGGGCTCCTCGAGCCGCGCCAAAAGCTTTTTCGGATCGTCCTTATCGAACAATACCTGTCCGCCGCAGTAGGTACCCTCCGGAAAGGCGGAACTGGCCCCTTCTCCCTGGAGGTTCTTGCCATTGTACAGCAACAGGATCCCATTTTCGGTATACAGGGCAGGCGGACCAGGTTCGGTCAAATGGCTATCGAATTCCCCCAGGGTCGGTTTAAAGACGTGCAGCAGTTCCCCCTTTTCGTCCAAAAAGGGCTCCCAATCCGTTCCGTTTTCCGATTGGGCCAAATTCACGAAGAGTTCGCCCCAATACATCAAGTATTTTCCATTGAACTTTTTGGCTTTCAGTCGGCCATCGACCAGTTCGGTGACCATGGCACCGGATTTGCTCCAAACATCCAGAAATTTCCCCCCGTCCGCCCTTTGAAAGACCGGGCCATGCTTGGTCCAATGCCTCAGATCTTTGGATGTAGCGCATGACAACCTGGCAACATCATTGTTCCAGCTCGTATACAGCATAATATAGGTACCATCGGGAGTTTCCACCACTCTGGGATCCTCAACGCCACCTGGATGGTCCCATTTCCTAAATGCATCTTCCGAGGGATAAAACACGGGTTCGGGAAATTTGTTAAAGTGGATGCCGTCGGTGCTGTAGGCCAATCCGATCCTTGAGGTCCTTTCTCCCAAAATGGCGGCAGGATTGTCTTCGGCCCGGAACAGCATGAAAACGGTATCGTTTCGGACCACCGCCCCCGGGTTGAAGACATCGGCCTTCTGCCATCGGACCGGTTTTTTGCTGATCGGGTCCTCGAATACATAGGTGGAATCGGCCTGCATAATAGGGTTTACCGCGGTCTTTTCGAAGCCAAGCATCCATTTTTCCAATTGGGGAGACGCCTTGGAATCGTTCGATTTTTCTTGCTTACAGGACAAAACACATCCCAGCAGAAGCCATAGAAATAGTTTGTGGAAATTCATTGTTTTCATATTTGGGTATGGGATATTGAAAATTCAAATCCATTGTTTTTGATGACCTCTCTGTACCAAAGAGCCGAATGTTTTGGCGTCCGCTCCAGGGTGTCGTAATCGACATAATGGATTCCAAATCGTTTTGAATAGCCAAGGGCCCATTCAAAATTATCCATAAATGACCAAACGAAATATCCCTTTAGGTTCACCCCATTTTCAATGGCCTGGTGACAGGCCGCTAAATAACTTTCAATATATTCCTTGCGTACGGTATCTTTCACTTCCCCTTTTTCCAATTGATCGTCCAGGGCACATCCGTTTTCCGTTATGTACAGAGGTGGATTGCCATAACGCTGACTGATCCATTCGATAAGTTTACGGCACCCCCAAGGTAAAATGGCCCAGTTCATGGAAGTCGTTTTCCATTGTGGGTCGGTGCTCAACTGGACGTATTGGTCCTCAAAGATACCTCCATTGCCGTAGACCTCGTTCCGGATATTTTCATTGGGATCGACATCGGCAGCGTATGAACCCGTATAATGGTTCAATCCAAAGAAATCGGAAGATCCATGAATCAGGGCTATGTCCTCTGGGGTAAGGGTGGGTAAGCGTGCTCCGACACGATCTTTCATCGCCTGGGGATAATCGCCCAAATAAATGGGGTCTGCAAACCACCCCAGGAAAAACTCCAACGACCGTTGCGCCGCGTCACGATCGGCCCTGCTGTTCGTAAGTGGCTCACGCCAATCGCAGTTATTGGTGATTCCAATCTTCCCATTTTGGACAGCCTGGTATTTTTTGCGGTATAGTAGCACGGCCTTTCCATGGGCCCTCAATAGTTGGTGTGCTACCAGGTACGGCTCGTTTTTGGATTTTCGACCCGGAGCGAACACCCCTTCCCCAAAACCTAGAATGGACACTACCCAAGGTTCGTTCAAAGTTATCCAATGTTTAACACGGTCTCCGAAGTGACCAAAGCATATATCCGCATACTGGGCGAACATATCCGCAATTTCGGGATTCAGCCATCCATCCCTTTCCATCTGGATGGCCAATGGAAGGTCCCAGTGGTACAGGGTTACCCAAGGCGTGATGCCATGGGCCAAAAGTTCGTCGATAAGATCCGAATAAAACTGGATTCCCTTGGGATTGACATCGCCCTGCCCGTCCGGCTGCACCCGGCTCCAAGAAATGGAAAACCGATAGGCCTTCAGGCCCATATCCGCCATTAACTGTACATCCTCCCTAAATCGGTGATAGTGGTCGCATGCCACATCGGCATGGGCATTGTTGTACGTCCGCCCCGGGGTATGCGCATGGGCGTCCCAAATACTCCATGCCCTACCGTCCTCAGTGGCCGCGCCCTCGATCTGATAACTGGAGGTCGCGGTCCCCCAAATGAAATCTTTTGGAAATTTTAGCATGGTCGCTTTATTACGGACTGAAAAGATAGCCAATAAAAATCAATAAAAATTGGGACAAAGGCTATCAAACGGTCTATGAATTTGAAAAAAGGCGGGATTCAACCATAAAAAATATGCCTATCTTGATGCCCATAAGCCAAACGCGAATTGTTTTTTGGACATCCAAATGGCATTCGGCGGCATAACATTGATTTTCAATACTTTAATTAAATGTGATGACCTATTTTCGATCCGTGTTGCTGAGTTTCATTTTGGTGGCTGCCTGTAAGGACAATCCTTCGCCAAAAAATGTACCTGAACAGACCGTCGAGGTGGCAACAGAGGGCGTCGATACCATTTCCGTAAAGTCAAAAGGGCCTGAAAAGATTTTTCGAACTTTTGAGCACCTGGCCGATACCACTTTTGTGCGTTTGGCCGATTTTGATGATGGTTTTGCCTATGATCTGCGCTATGCGACTGAAAACAATTTTCTAAAGGCGAAGGTCTACGAATGTGCCGAGTGCTATACCCGGGTAAAAACGGCAAAAGCCTTGTTGGCGGCCAATGCGGCCTTTAAACAAAATGGGGTAAAGATCAAGTTTTTTGATTGTTACCGTCCGAACTCCGTGCAATACAAAATGTGGGAAATTGTACCCAATCCCCAATATGTGGCCGACCCGGTAAAGGGATCGATCCATAACAAGGGCGGGGCGGTGGACATTACCTTGGTTACCTTAGAGGGGAAGGAACTGGACATGGGAACGGATTTTGATTTTTTCGGAAAGCGGGCCTATCACGATATGACGGATTTGCCCCAGGAAATCCTGGATAACCGCAAGTTGTTGAAGGAAACGATGGAGAAGCACGGTTTTTGGTCCATCCGAACGGAGTGGTGGCATTATAACCTGGGGGCAGCGTCCAACGACAAGGTCGATGATTTCAAGTGGCCTTGCGAATGATGTGGGTAGAACGGACCAAAATCCTCAAAAAACTATTTTAATAATCCATAAATTTTAAAGATGTTTCGAATAGGTATAGTGCTAATGGTGTGGGTCATGGGTTTTAATGTGCACGCCCAAGCCGTGGTTATGCCCTTGTGGCCAAAGGACAAAATACCCAATAGGATTTCCTCTGACGAAAAGGAAGTCCGTACGGTTGACGGAATTCTCCGGATCGCTAAGGTACAGGAGCCCAGTATTGAGATATACCTGCCCGCAAAGTCGAATGCGACCGGCCAGGCAATGCTTATTTTTCCCGGTGGCGGATACGGTATTTTGGCCTATGATTGGGAAGGGACCGATATTGCCAAGTTTCTGAACGGAAAAGGTATTGCAGGTGTGGTGGTGAAGTATCGGCTACCCTCGTCCGTGTCCCAAAAGGATAAGCACAATGTGCCCTTGATCGATGCCCAGCGTGCTTTGCGCTTGGTGCGGAGCAGGGCCGGGGATTTCAATATCGATCCGGGTAAAATCGGAATTCTTGGGTTCTCGGCCGGTGGACACTTGGCGTCGACCCTTGGGACCCATTTCGATGAAAAAGTTTACGAACCGTTGGATGAGGCCGACCAGCAAAGCGCCCGTCCGGATTTTATGGCCCTGGGGTATCCCGTGATCGTATTTAGCAACGAGGCTTCGCACAAAGGTTCCCAGACCAATTTATTGGGCGACGACCCCGGACCTGAAAGGGTAGCGCATTTCTCCAATGAGAAACAGGTGACGTCCCATACCCCGCCAACTTTTTTGTTCCACGCCATGGACGATAAGGCAGTTCCCGTAGAGAACAGTCTGCTATTTTTCCAAGCGCTCAAGGACAATGGGGTTCCCGCCACCCTTCATGTTTACCCCAAAGGCGGGCACGGCTTCTCCCTGGCACGAAAGGATCCGCACCTACGCGGTTGGACCGAACGGATGTTTGAATGGATGGAAAGCCTGGACTAGTTTTCCATTTTTTTGGTATGGGCAATGAAGGTTTTTACCCTTTTTGTTTTCCATTTCCGGCCATCGTACTTATCATACCGTGTTCCACGTTGCGCCAGAGATAGTTGAAGAATGATTTGTTGGGAATTCGATCTACCTGGATCTGGCCATAGCGATATCCCTGTTCATCCCCTTTGGAGCCATCGTTGATAAAGAGATTGCCCAATTTGGTCAAAAACTTATTGACCTTGGGACCTTTTTTTCTATAAACCTCAAACCTGAAATCACGGTATTTCATTTTCATATGTCCCCTGGATTGTTCCGAATTGCCATGGATGGTAAAAAAAAGTTCCTCTATGGTCCCTTTTGCATCGGCCCTGATATTGGGTACCAGAAACAAGTTGACACTGGGTCCCGAAAATTGCCTCAGCGTACCCGAGGCATCAAACAGGCTGTTGTTGGCATTGAAGCTCCAATTCAATTGCAGGGGGGATTCCCCCATTAATCTGGTTTGGGCGATGACCTGCACTTTTTTTGCTTCCGTACGGTAGTTGCCCAAATTCTGAATGGTCATATTCAAGGAGTCGAAGAAAATCCTCCCAGCAGCTTTTCCAGCGGTAACACGCTCTTCATACCCGATGTGGCCGTCGGTAATTTGAATCTGGGGCATATCGATATCTATGGACAGCTTCTTCAACAATTGACCATAAAGGGGCTTGTGCCGCAAATCGTCTGGCAAAAGCTTGTCGCGGTATATCTCGAAGTCCAATTTTCGAATTTGCGTGCTGTCCATCGAGACATAAAATCGGTTTCCGTGGAACCCATAATCGATGTTTTTGATATGGAGTTCTGGGATTTCCAGGGCCATGTGATCCCGCTCTTTATGCAGTTTTTTTGAAAGTTCGCGTTTGCTGAATTTGGGTTTCAACAACAGATTTCTTATCATGGCCTCATGGGTGTCCATGTCGAACCGGTGGACCTCCATGGTCTCGTATCGGCCCAAATCCGCAAAGAAATCCGTTAAAGAGAGCGAATAATCCCCATATTCAATGGGAATTTTGTTTTTGATGAGGTTTGAATCGGTCTTGACATTCCAAATAGCGAAGTCCATGGCACCTACGGCCACCTTGATACTGTCCGTTTCGGATTTGATCATTGAGAACTCGCCCTGCCGAAGCGCCAGTCGATCGATGAGCACCGTCTTCAATAGATTGACGGGCCCCAGTGCTACCGTATCCTTTCGTGGAACGCGCAGATCGGGACGGTATTCCAGTTTCGGACCATCGATTCTGAGGTTTTTTATTTCAATGGTATTGTTGAGCAAGAATTGATGGTACGCAATGCCCTCTATATCCACGGCCTTTGCGGAGGACGTCGTATGCACCGATTGGGTGCCCCGGTTTTTTATGGTCAACTCAAGATCGGTAAACCCTACAAAACCGGTAAAGACGTTTACCTTGAGGTCTCCATAGGCCAGTTCGATATGGGGAGGCAGTTTTTTTTTCCAAAAAGCGGGAAACGGCCTTCTCGGCGCGCAGCTGCAGGACAGCCATGAATATCGCAATAGCGAAAAGTACGGTAGCTAGAAGAACATACCGTGTTTTGCTATGAATGGCCATTGTGGTCGGTTATGAAGGTTATTTTCGGATGGCCCGAAGAAGGAAATTACAAAAAAAAAGCAAGTCGGTGCCGGTCCTTGAAATGGGGTGGTCAAAACCGGGCAAGCCATGGGGCGGTGGGAAGGTATTCAGTTTGGCACGATCCTTAAGACCATGCCCCCGTCCACGCCTACATACAAATAGCCGTCGGGTCCTTGTTTTACCACCCGTGCCCGTTTTTCCAGTTCCTTCAGCAAGCGTTCTTCATGTACCACTTTGTCGTCCTCGATTACCAGGCGGTTCAGGTGCTGAAGGGCCAGGCCTCCTATAAAAAGGTTCCCTTTCCATTGCGGAAAGACCTCCCCAGTATAAAATGCCATACCGCTTGGAGCTATTGAGGGTGTATATTGGTAAATGGGCGGTTCCAGTCCTTTTTGACGTGCAAGGCCCATTCCGACCGGGGTCCCATCATAGTTCCTTCCATAACTGACCACCGGCCAACCGTAGTTCAGTCCCGGTTGGATGATGTTCACCTCATCACCACCTTTTGGGCCGTGCTCATGGAGCCATAGTTGGCCCGTATCGGGATGCAGGGCGAGGCCTTGGGGATTTCTATGGCCATAGCTCCAAATCTCGGGCTGTGCATTTTCAGTTCCGACATAGGGGTTGTCAGCGGGGATTCCCCCATCTTCGAACAATCGCATGGTCTTGCCCAGGTGATTGTCCAAGGATTGGGCGGAGTAGGATAGAAAATAGCGTTCTCCCATGGTAAAAAAGAGGTATCTGTCCTTGATTAGCATCCGGGTTCCAAAATGGTTCGGTTTTTCATAGTAGGGCATTGCGGTAAAAATCCGTTTTACCTGTATCAACGAATCACCCTGCAATGTTGCCCGGTCAATGGCCATGGTACTTCGGGTAGTGTCCCCGATCGCATGGGAGAAATAGATCAGCCCATTGTTCTTATAGTCGGGATGGGGCAAGACGTCCAGGGCACCCCCATCTCCTTGGGAAAGGGAGCTGGGGACTCCCTTTAGGCGTATCTTTTTCCCGCTTTGGCCATCCAACAAAATGATATCGCCCGTCGCCCTATCGGTGACCAGCAATTCTCCACTGGGGAGAAAGGCCATACCAAACGGGACCCGGATGCTATCGGCCAAGACCTCCACCCTTAACTTTCCCATCTCACTATCGACGATCCAGGACTTTGGGTGCTCCCGGCAACTTTGTGACAGGGTGCACACTACGATGAACAGCACGGTGGAAAAACCCAGGAATTGTTTTTTCATGAATAGCTTTTTTGGTGGTACGAAAGAAATTTGGTTATAGGGATCGCAGATGATCCAGCATTTTTTTTCGTTCCTTGTCGCTAGGGAACCGGCCATGGCCGGCCATCATATTGTCGACCACATGTTTCGGCTTTGAAGTCCCTGGGATGGCACAATTTACGGCTTCATGGGAAAGAATGTACTTTAGAAAGTATTGCCCCCAGGAATGGATGCCCATTTCCCCGCACCATTCAGGTACCGGTTTGCCACTGGTTTTTCTGAAAAGGGAGCCTCCATCATAGGGTCTGTTGATAATGACCGCGGTGCCTTGGTCCCGGGCAATCCCCAATAGACTTTTTTCGGCGTTCCTTTGGTTGATGGAATAGTTGAATTGGGCGAAGTCCGGTTTTTCGTCCTGAATGATGCCCGCCAGTGTTTTATGGGAGGAATCGGTATAATGGGTAATGCCCCAATACTTGATTTTCCCGTTTTCCTTCATGGTCCTCAAGGTTTTGATATGCGTACGCCAATCGACCAGATTGTGTATTTGTATGAGGTCCATTTTGTTTCGTTTCATTTTTCCCATGGATTGTGCCATCTGATCGATTCCAAGCTGTTTCCCGGAGGTCCAAACTTTGGTGGCATAGAAAAAGCTATCTTGGATACCCAGTTTTGAGGTGAGGTCACCTACGACCTTTTCGGAACTGCCGTACATGGGAGAACTGTCGATCAACTGTCCTCCTTTGGCCTTCATTTTCAGGAGCACTTCGGAGAGCTGCGCCCGCTTGGGCCCATCATTCCCCGCATCGAACGACTGCCAGGTACCCAATCCCACGATAGGGAGTAGCTGGCCCGATGAGGGAATTTTACGCATTGTCATTTTACCGTCCCAAAGCGATGCCAGGGAAGGTGAAAAAGTCGCTCCCAAGGCGAAACAGGCCATGGATTTTGTAGCTTCACGTCTTGTGTATGTTTTCATTTGATTTCGTTTATAGTTGTCAGGCTTATAACAGCACCAAAGTGTGGTGCAAGGTGCCGATTAAATTGTGGAAGCGCTGTGCGATTGTTAAAAGCGAATAACGGATTTATAAATCGACCCTTTTTTTGAACTTGGAAGGGGTCGTTCCCGTCTGCTTTTTAAACGCGATGTTAAAAGAAGACAGGGAGTTGAAACCGCATTGTCCCGCAATTTCGGAGATCTTGATATGTTGGTACATTTTGGATCTTAGCTTGGCCTTGGCCTCCCGGACCCTATAGCCGTTCACAAATTCGGAAAAATGGGTCCCGAACCCTTTGTTGATGATATGTGAGGTCAGATAGGGGGGCAATGAAACGAGTCTTGACAATTTTGTCAAGCTAAAGCCATCGTCCAGAAAGGGTTTTTCCTGGTTCATTTTCAGGAGGATGTTGCTTTTGGCCCGTTCAAATTCGATGGTTTCCAGATGGATGTTGTGATATTTCGACCGCTGCTTGGGCTCCCTGAAAAGACCCGGATTGATCACTCCGTAAAACACAGTAGGATAGATGAGGATTCCGTACAGAATGGGTCCGGCCGAATAGGGGGCAAGAGCTAAAATATAGTTTGAAAAATAGGCCAACTGGATTGAAGCCGCCCCAAAGAGCAGCAAGGCGGTCCAAATCGCATCTTTTTTATCCAAGGGCACAAAACCTTTGGTTTTTTTTAGAAAGGCCGCACCGACCACAAGGAGCGATGCCAAAGTATAGCCCAATTGGTGGTAGAGGAGCGCCGTATACCCTCCGCGATACCAGAAGTTGTCCCCGTCAACAAAGAACAACAAGGGGACCAACAGCCCCGCAGGAAGGAAATGGGCATAGTGCCAGGGATTCCATTTTCTCGGAGACAAATAATGCAAAAAATACAGGAAGAGAATGGGTCCGGTGCTGAGGTGCGCGATAAACCCGAGATTGATAAACCAATCCGGGACCCCGTCAAGGTACATCCACAATAGCGATTTGGTGATCCTAAGTGTGATCAACGCAAAGAAACCCGCGAGCAAAAGGTTGGTGACACTTCTTTTTTTGCCAAAGTAGAGGTAAGCGCTGATGAACAGACTTTGTAGAGCTCCGATACTGCCCAGAAGGAATTCCACCTCTTTGGACACTCTTAAAACGTGCATGAGATCGATGTTTACAACAAGATACTTTTTTTCATGAAAAGGAGGCCAAAATAGGCTTGGAAATAAGAATTGAAATTTGTGGTGGAATTGTGACAAACTTTTATATTTTTGCAATCCATTTTCAAACCATTCCAGGTTCCCTGCAGGAAACCATCCGTTGGAAAATGGTCTGGAAATGGGAGCGAAAATTGAATATTTTCGGGATGTAGCGCAGCCCGGTAGCGCATCCCGCCAACGGCGGGAGGGTCGTTTGAACAGATGGGAAATGTAGTGTACATTTTGTACAGTGAAAGGCTGGGGAAGTATTATGCGGGCCAAACCGATGCTATTGAAAAGCGGTTGGCCACCCATAACAACGGTGGTAAAAAGTATACCTCCAGGGGAATACCCTGGACCTTGATAAAAGTTTATCGTTGCCGGGACCGGTCGGAGGCGATACTACTGGAAAGGAAAATAAAGAAAAGGGGTATCCAACGATACCTCGGCGAAAATTGAATATTTTCGGGATGTAGCGCAGCCCGGTAGCGCATCCCGCCAACGGCGGGAGGGTCGTTTGAACAG
>CANMFO010000006.1 GCA_947497245.1 uncultured Flavobacteriaceae bacterium
AACGGTGGCTTCAACGGAAGCGTGGACCTAGAGGCCCTGGTCGATGCGGCAGCCGGGAACAACGGCTACCTGATCACGGAGGTCGACGGCGACGCAACCAACGAAATCCAGACGCTTTCAATTGTCGGGGCGGACCTGACCCTCTCCGACGGGGGAGGTACCGTGACCATACCAGGAGTTAGTGCACTGACTACTGATGCAAGTCAAAACGTTGGCATTGGCTTAATACCATCAGAAAGGCTAGATGTCAACGGGAATATCAGGGCAAGCCTTAATTTCATCTCTGGGGTTACAACTTTGGCTGTTCCAGACTACGTATTCGAAACCTATTACAAAGGGCATTCCAACCTGAACGCAAACTACAGGTTTAAAACATTGGAAGAAATTGAGGCATTCGTGAAGAAAAACAACCATCTTCCAGGTGTAGTTTCCGCAAAGGAGGCCAAACAGACAGGGCAATGGAACTTGACCAAATCTTCCGTTGTAAATCTCGAAAAGATAGAGGAACTTTACCTTCACACCATCGAACAGGAAAAAGAAATAAATGCATTAAAACTGCAAAACGAGACACTTTCCGAAACGGTTGCGGCAATGAAAAAAGAACTGGACGAAATTAAGGCCATGGTAAAGAAAGAATATTCAAAGAGAAACTAGAAGTTAAATGGAACCGTGAGGTCCAAATACAACGTATCATGAAGCTTAGGTTCGCTTTTTTTTGGTTTTTAGGGCTGGTTGGCGTGTGCAATACCTTTGCCCAAACCGCCCTGTATAACCTGGGCAACCTGCGGATCCATGAAAATGGACAAATGGGGTTCCATACCCATTTGATCAACGACGGGGTGTTCGATGACAATCTGGGCCTGGTAGGGTTTTATGGCGATCTGCCCCTGGCCGTTTCGGGTGCCTTTGCCCCCACCCTTTTCGATGTGGAAATCTCCAATACTTCCGGTGTGGGGCTGGATACCGGTATCAATACACTGAACAACACCAACTTCATCAGGGGGGATTTTTTTACCCCCAAAGACCGACTGGCGGTCTATTACAACTTTGTGCAGAACGCCTTTTATGTGGGTGATGGCGACCTGTCCAAGGTAAACGGCTATGCGGCCATTACCGATCAGCGGAATTTCAGGTTCCCGGTGGGCGATACGGCACAGCTCAGGCCCCTTATCCTGAATTCAGAGGGAATCAACAGCCTGGCCAAATGTGCCTATTTTCGGGAAGACCCGAACAATCCCACTACTTTTGGCACGGCCTTCGATACCGAAAACAGGCCGCCGACAATGGCCGGTATCAGCACCAGGGAATTTTGGCGTTTGGAGGGCAGTGTCCCTGCTTCCATCGAGATCAGCTGGAATTCGCAGAGCGATATGGCGGCTTTGACCGAAGATGTCAACACGATCCTTCCCGTGGGATGGAGCAAAGCGGCCAACCAATGGGTAAGTTTGGGAAGTTCGGGCGCTTTGGGAACTTTGGACAATGGTTTTACCACTTCGGGCAGTTTTGTCCCGGATGAATACGAGATCATCACCTTTGGAGCCCTTGGGGGCCCCATTGAGCCCTTGAACTTGGGGAACTACCTGGTAACGCCAAACGGTGACGGCATTAACGATACCCTGGAAATTCCCGAGTTGGAACAATCCCCCAACAACAGGGTGCGCATCTTTGATCGGTTTGGGGCCAAGGTATTCGAGAAAAGCAACTACACCAACGAGTTTGATGGTCTTGCCACTTCCGGTAGTTTTGTGGTCAGCCAAGAAAAAGGGCTTCCTTCCGGAGTGTATTTCTACATCGCCACGCTACATGACCTGGACCTGGAGTTCCAAGGGTTTTTATACCTCTCCGTACGGGAATGACCCCGGACAGGGGACAACCACCGAACACCGTGGAGCGAACCGCAGCGGCGTTCCACAGTCCCAGTGAAATTTGTCGAAATACTTGTTATCTTTGAATCAGGGTGTTAAAAAAAACTCGACCCAAGACCATAACTACATCGCCTTGGCAACATTTTTGCAATATCCCAGTTGTATATCCATAGTGTTTAACAGTAAACCGATCGTATGCAAAGAAGAGCTTTTATCAAAACATCCGGTCTTGCCGGTCTGGCGCTGACTTCCTTCCCGGGCCTGGCATATTCACAAGAGGTGGAATATTCCGTTCTGGAACTGATGGGAAAGACCGACATACCACTCCATGGCAAAGGAATCGACCTAAGAAAGCAGGCCCATGACGCTTTTGTGGCCATGAAAAAAATGGCCTATGACGATGGTATTGATCTCCAAGTGGTCTCCAGCTACCGCAGTTTTGAAAGGCAGGCGGCGATTTGGGAGCGAAAATTCATGCGCTTTACCGGCGACGACGACATGGAGCCCTTGGCGGCCATCGACAAAATTATTGAGTATTCGACCATTCCAGGTACCAGTAGGCACCATTGGGGAACCGATATCGATATCATCGATGGGAGTAAAAAGGTGGAAGGCGATGTGCTTGTCCCGGAAAAGTTCGGTGCCGACGGGCCCTTTGGGGATTTTAAAAAATGGATGGACGAAAACTCCCAAAGATTCCACTTTTATCTGGTCTACACCGATGAGCCCAAAAGAAAGGGCTTTAAATACGAGCCCTGGCATTACAGTTTCGCTCCCCTGTCCATTCCCATGCTCACCCAGTTCCGGAGCAAGAACATTTTACAATTGTTGGAAAAAGAAGATTTCCTTGGAAGCGAATATTTTACCAACGGCTTCGTGAACACCTATATACGGGATAATATTTTGGACATCAACACGGAACTTTTATAAGTCTTTCGTATCTTGAACCAGCATCAGAACACTATCCATTATGAGAAGAAGTAGCTGGAAAATACGAATCTTCATCGGTCTCGCCATTGTCGCCTTCGCCTTCATAAAACGCTGTAGCAGCAAACAGGAAAATCCGTATACCGGCAGGGTACAGACCATAAATATGAGCGCCGACCAGGAAATTGCAATCGGCCTTCAGAGCGCTCCGGAAATGGCCCAGCAACACGGCGGCCTGTATCCCGATCAACGGTTACAGTCCTTCGTCACCACGGTGGGGAACAAATTGGTCAATAGCAGTGTGGCCCGCGACACCCCCTATCGATACAATTTCCACCTTTTGGCAGACGAAAGGACCATCAATGCCTTCGCACTTCCCGGAGGGCAGATTTTCATCACCTATGCCCTTTTTTCACAATTGAACGAATCGCAATTGGCCGGGGTACTGGGCCATGAAATCGGACATGTGATCGGACGGCACTCTGCGGAGCGCATCGCGGAAAGCGAGTTTTGGCAAACCCTGTCCACCGGTGCTTCCGTAGGCGGGGACATGGGAGGTCTTGTGGGGGGAATAGGACAGAACACCTTGCTAAAAAATGGGCGTGGTGATGAATTGGAAAGCGATGAACTCGGTGTGCTGTTCATGATCCAATCGGGCTATGATCCCAATGAGATGATCGAGGTGATGAAAATACTCAAGGCCGCCGCCGGTCCGAATCGTGTTCCGGAGTTTCAAAGTACCCATCCCGACCCTGAAAACCGCATCGAAAAAATTAAGGAAGCTATTGCAAAATACAGCAAACAGTAATAGTCTGCGCCTTGTTGATCGCCCTCTCAATGACCGCTTCCCCGGAAGTTTTCCGTGGCCTTTGCCCCTCTTTTTTAAGACAAAAAGCAAGAACCCGACATACGGTATCGCATTTTCGACAAACCACCGTTAAATTATTGAAAACCAACCTTCTTTTGGGAATATTTCTGTATATTTACGCATCCCAAAATCTTGTATCGCCTCAGATTTAACCCTTATAGCTTTACTTTAATCATTTAAATAAAACTATAATGGGAACACTATCGCACTTTAGAAATCTTTACATGGAAGCTTTTGAGGATTGCAAGCCCGAATTGGTGGTTTTGCTCTTGAAAGTGTATTCCGTTTTTTGCGCCTTAATGTTGTTTATGGCGGTTTACGCGTTTATGGACAGGGCACTGAACGGATTTGAATTCTGAACCTAATTCCACTTTAAGGGTGGTAAAAAAACAAACCCCTTAGGATTTTCCTATGGGGTTTTTTGATTGATGAATAAACCTTTAGCAATCAAGCATTTTCCAGGATCACCTCCAATGCATCCTTCGCATTGGAAAGTTCCGCATGCTTGCGGATCGACCAACCATTATCCGATTTGCGCTTAAGATCGGCCCCATTGGCGATCAGCAATTTCAGGATTTCCGCTTTGTTGTAACGTGCGGCAAAAATGGCGGGGGTCATTCCCAAAGACTTCTTGTTGACATCCTCGCCGAGCTCTATCATGCGTTTCACGGTTTCGATATCACCCTGCATGATGGCTTTGCAAAAAGAACTGAGTTCCGCGCTAAAGGAAATTTTAGCTTCAATTGTAGTTGTTGGTTCGGATTTGTTGGCAGCATAGGTGCTACCTACCATTGTCAGTGCGACAACAGCAAAGGCTAGGACTGTTTTTCTCATGATTAATGATTTAGATTGATGAATAAGTTAAACTTATACAAATATAGACGCCCGTGATTCTTTTTTGTTTCACTCTACACCGTTAATTCACGAAAATTTAACACTCTTGGGCCGTTTTTAATGAAACATTTAACATCTTTGGGGGCCATCCCCAAAAAAGCCACATCATTTAATTGAAAAACTTGTTAAAGAGAAGTACTTTTGGGCGCATAATCAGGACCAGAAAATGAACAAAAAAGTAATATTGATGATTTTGGATGGATGGGGAAAATCGCCCGACCCCAAGATCTCGGCCATAGATCAGGCCGACACTCCCTTTATAGACTCGCTTTACACGCAATACCCGAGTGCCAACCTGCTCACAGATGGAATGAATGTGGGCCTGCCCGAAGGCCAGATGGGTAATAGTGAAGTGGGTCATATGAACCTGGGGGCGGGAAGGATCGTCTACCAGGATTTGGCCAAGATCAACCTCGCGGTCAGGGAAAACACCCTTAGGGACGAAAAAGTACTTCAGGAGGCCTTCTCCTATGCCAAAGAAAGCAACAAGCCGGTACATTTTCTTGGCCTGTTGAGCGATGGAGGCGTACACAGCCATATTTCGCATCTCAAAGGACTCATTGAGGCCGGTGAAGACTTCGGGGTGGACGAGATGTACATCCATGCCTTTACGGACGGCCGGGACGTAGATCCCAGGAGCGGCAAGGGTTTTTTGGAAGACCTTACCCAATTCTGTTCGGACAAACACGCCAAATTGGCCTCGGTCATCGGTAGGTATTACGCTATGGATCGCGATAAACGCTGGGACCGGGTAAAGTTGGCCTATGATCTTTTAGTGAATGGACAGGGAGCGATGGCGACCAATATTTCCGAAGCGGTACAGAAAAGTTATGACCAGGGGGTTACCGATGAGTTCATCGAGCCCATCCTAATGACCGATGCCCAAGGCTCGGCCCTGACCTCTGTACAAGAGGGCGATGTGGTCGTTTTCTTTAACTTTAGAACAGATCGTGGACGCGAACTGACCCAAATGCTGAACCAGGCCGATTTTCACGAACAGAATACGCACCGATTGGATCTACATTACGTTACCCTGACCAATTACGATGAATCCTTCCAGGGAGTACATGTGGTCTATGACAAGGACAATATTGAGCAAACACTGGGAGAGGTGCTGGCAAAAGCCGGAAAAAAACAGATTCGGATTGCAGAAACGGAAAAATATCCGCACGTCACCTTCTTTTTCAATGGAGGGCGCGAAGAGCCCTTTGATGGGGAAGAGCGCATACTATGTCCTTCACCCAAGGTGGCCACCTACGATCTGAAACCCGAAATGAGTGCCTACGATATCCGGGATGCCATTATTCCGGAATTGGAAAAGGGCACTCCGGATTTTGTATGCCTTAACTTTGCCAATCCGGATATGGTCGGGCACACGGGCGACATGGCGGCGGCGATCAAAGCCTGTGAAGTGGTCGACAGTTGTGCGAATTCGGTAATTTCCGCAGGGCTTGAAAACGGTTATACCACGATTGTGATCGCGGATCATGGGAACTGTGATACTATGGTGAATCCGGATGGATCTCCCAACACCGCCCACACCACCAATCCGGTACCGCTTATTTTGGTGGATGGAGAGCTGGACAAGGTTGCGGATGGTGTCCTAGGTGATATCGCGCCCACTATTTTAAAGTTAATGGGGATACCGCAACCCGATCTGATGACGCAAAAACCCCTGGTATAAGGTACTTGTTCAAATGTTATATCTTTGGCCCCGATGATCAAAATCAAAACACCCGAAGAAATCGAAATCATGCGCGAAAGCGCATTGGTGGTCTCCAAGACTTTGGGGATGCTCGCCGCAGAAATCAAACCGGGGGTCACTTCGCTGTATTTGGACAAATTGGCCGAGGAATTCATCCGGGAACAGGGTGCAGAACCTGGATTTCTGGGTATGTACGACTTTCCCAACACCTTGAACATGAGCCCGAACGCCCAGGTGGTGCACGGAATACCCAACGATGAACCCTTGAAGGACGGGGATATTATATCGGTGGACTGCGGTAGTCTTAAAAATGGCTATTATGGGGACCACGCCTATACTTTTGAAGTGGGCGAGGTGGAGGAGGAAACCAAAAAACTGCTCCGGGTCACCAAAGAATCCCTTTATTTGGGAATCGGTCAGTTTAAGGTTGGAAACCGGGTCGGCGATGTGGGCTATGCCATTCAGAACTATTGCGAAAGCCATGGTTATGGCATTGTGCGCGAATTGGTGGGGCATGGACTTGGGGAAAAACTCCATGAAGGGCCCGAAATGCCCAACTATGGGAAGCGCGGTAGGGGCAAAAAGTTTATGGAGGGCATGGTCGTGGCCATAGAGCCTATGGTGAACATGGGAACAAAGAGGATCAAACAGTTGAAAGATGGCTGGACCATACTCACGGCAGATGGTCTTCCCAGTGCACACTTTGAGCACGATGTGGCCATTGTAAACGGTAGGCCCGAACTGCTGTCCACTTTTCAATATATTTACGAAGCCTTGGGAATAAGCAGTGATGAGGAAGACGCGTTCAGACAGACCAAACTTGTACTGTAGCATCCCGATCGTTCGGAACGGTGGGTCCGCTCTCGGCGCTTGACGCCCAGAAGTGCGACCTTAGCACTGAAATACATGATGTTTTGGCATGGTCGCTTTGAAGATTGTCGCAGAAGTCGTTTCCACAAGAGATAAACCGATTCTTGAAGCTCGATGAAATAGTCTTTTATGAAACGTATTTTCAAGTTTGTTCTTAACAGTATTCCCCGACCGTTGCTGATCAAATTGAGTTATTATGCCCGCCCTTTTCTGGCACTGTACTACAAGGGATCCACGTATACCGATCCCATCGACGGACGGCAGTTCCGGAGTTTTCTTCCCTACGGTTATGAAAGCCCGCGCGATAACGTGCTCTCTCCTTCCACCCTCTCTTTGGAGCGTCATCGATTGCTGTGGCTTTACCTAAAGCGGGAGACCGATTTTTTCACCGCTCCGCTCAAGGTGCTCCATTTCGCCCCGGAACAGGCATTTTACCGCCGCTTTCGAAAACTGGAACACCTGGACTACACCACTACCGATCTGCTGTCGCCCCTAGCCGATGTCAAAGCGGATATCTGCGACCTTCCGTTTGAGGACAATGCCTTTGACGTCATCCTGTGCAATCATGTACTGGAACATATCCCCGATGACACCAAGGCGATGCAGGAACTCTATCGTGTGCTCAGCCAAGGCGGGTGGGGCATTTTTCAGATTCCGCAGGACCTCGGCCGGGAAAACACCTTTGAGGACGACACCATCACCGATAAAAAAAAACGTGCCCAAATTTTTGGGCAATACGATCACGTCCGAATATACGGAAAGGATTATTTTGAGAAATTGCGCGGAATCGGTTTTACCGTATTGGAAGTGGACTATACTTCTATTTTGAGCCCTGAAGAGGTCGAAAGGTATCGCTTGGCCAAGGGGGAGCTTATCCCGGTAGTCAGAAAATAATCAGTTCGGAACCACCACATTTTTAAACCCCTCGGTCATAAACTCCTGGGTAGTTCCCTCTTGGTCGAGGTAAATAACATAGGCATCCAACTCTTTTTGCTGGTTTATAAAAATAAGGGCATCCTCCAGGTCCATGGCCATAAACGCCGTGGCATAGGCATCGGCTTCGGCGCAGGTGTCGGCCAAGATGTTCACGGCCAGGGTATTCGCATTTTTGGTAAAGCCCGTTTTGGGATCCACGGTGTGCACATACTTCTTGCCCGTCTCAGGGTCCACACGGAATTTTCGGTAATTCCCGGAGGAGGCCAAAGCCCTGTCTTTGAGCGCTATCAAAATTTTAAGGCTTCTGCCACTCTCGGCCTGGGGGTCATCGATACCAATGACCCAGGGTTTTTGCTTGATCGTGTTCTCCCCTTTTGCGACGACCTCTCCCCCCACCTCCAACAAATAGTCCGAAATGCCCTTGGCGTCCATCATACGGGCCAAGCGGTCGATGGCATAGCCCTTCGCAATGGCATTAAAATCGAAATATACATTGGAAACCGACTTTTTGATGCGACCCTGTTGGCTTAGGCGTACCTTGTCGAAGCCCACAGAGGCCAATAGGCTATCCACACGGGCGCTGTCCATTGCTATCGGCTCCCGGGGACCGAACCCCCAGGCATTGACCAAAACGCCCACGGTGGGGTCAAAATAGCCATTGGTCTTTTGGTGTACCCGCTTGGAAAGCCCAAAAACGTCCCGAAACATATGATCGACCACAACGGTGGAATCTCCCCTGTTAATTTTGGAAATATCGGAATCCGGCATATAGGTGGACAAGGATCGGTTCACCGCCTGGAAGACCGAATCGATCTGTGGTTGGAAATCCAGGGCGCTGTCCGAAAAGTAAATTAGGCTGTAGGAGGTACCCAAAGCACCGCCGACGTTTTCGTTCCGAATAGGTTTGGACTGTCCGGAGATGCAGGAAATCAGAACACAAAAGACAATAAACAGAAGTACCCCTTTCATTTCAAACTCAATAAGCATTCATTAAAAACGAAGCGTTTCGAACCCGTCGTAACGGCCGTGATCACACCTCGATCAGCCCGTCATAATCCACGATATATTCCTCGTCCAGGTATACGGGCAATTGGATGTCCGTCGCATTCGCAAGACCCACCCCGGCATAATAGGTCCGTGCCTCGAACTTTAGGGCATGTTCCTTCATTTTCTGCATAAACGCCGGATCGTATCTCTTTGGATCTGTCGGATACGCAACCGTTCTGACGATAATAAAATGGAGCTCCCTTTCTTTCAAGCATACAAACTGGGGGTTCTTTTTCGGTTTGCTGTTCACTCCCATGAACTCAAAGCCTTCGGCCTCCAATTGCTTGCCCACGATATTCATGGCGAGGTTGTACAGTTCCTGTTCGCTCAGTGCCCGCATTGCCCTTTGATCATAATAAGAAAACCGATATTGGGGTATATCGGTTTTATGTTATTCCTCTCGTTCTTGTAATCACGGCCCAACTTGTTCGCGACAGGGGTCCTTGGCCAATCCATGTGGCTATCCACCAAAATCGTCGAATCGGATATGCTCATCCGGAATACCGAAATCTTCTCCCATTTTCTGTACCGCCTTGTTCATCAATGGTGGGCCACAAAAGTACAGTTCGATATCCTCTGGAGATTCGTGGTGGTTCAAATAATTGTCGATGACACAGTTGTGGATAAAGCCCACAAAACCGTCTCCCGGGGCATCAATGTTCTCCTTGACCTTCCAATTGTCCTCTTCCATTGGTTCCGATAGCGCCAAGTAGAACTTAAAATTGGGGAAGTCCTTTTCCAATTGATAGAAGTGGTCCAGATAGAACAATTCCCGTTTCGAACGCCCTCCGTACCAATAGGACACCTTCCTATTGGTCTTTAAGGTTTTAAACAGGTGATAGAGATGCGAGCGCATCGGGGCCATTCCGGCACCTCCGCCCACGTACAGCATCTCAGATTCCGATTCATTGATGAAGAACTCGCCATAGGGTCCCGAAATAATAACATCGTCCCCGGGTTTCAGGGAAAAGATGTAAGATGAGGCCACGCCCGGGTTAACGTCCATCCAACCGTTCTTGGATCGGTCCCAGGGCGGGGTGGCGATACGTACGTTGAGCATGATCTCTTTTCCTTCTGCGGGGAACGAGGCCATGGAATATGCCCTTTCCACGACTTCAGGGTTTTTCATGACCAAGGGCCAAAGGTTGAACTTATCCCATTCTGCCTGAAATTTATCCGGGGTTTCGTGTTCTTCAGGATGCGCGGTGATATCGATATCCGAAAAATTTATCTCACACTTGGGAATCTCGATCTGGATATATCCCCCGGCCTTATAGCCCATCTCTTCGGGAATCTCCACGACAAATTCTTTAATAAAAGAGGCCACGTTGTAGTTCCGAACCACCTTGGCGGGCCACTTTTTGATTCCGAATACTTCTTCGGGAATCGTGATTTCCATGTCCTGTTTAACCTTTACCTGACAGGCCAGACGTGCCCCATGGTCCAGTTCCTTTTTTGAAAAATGGGGTGTTTCGGTCGGAAGGGCCTCACCCCCACCGGAAAGGACATGGCATTCGCACTGGATGCAGGTACCCCCACCACCACATGCAGAGGGCAGAAATACCTTCTGGTTTCCCAAAGTGCTCAATAAGGAGTTTCCCGAAGCTACCTCTATTTGTTTTTCTCCATTGATCGTGATCGTCACGGGACCCGAAGGGGATAGTTTTTCCTTGGTAACCAATAGCAGGGCCACCAACAGCAACAATAGGATCAAAAATGCGACTACAGTAATCAGTATGGTACCTCCGGTACTTGCAGCTAAAATCATAGTTATTCTTTTATGGCATCATTAAAAGAAATCTCTTTTTCATCGATCTCTTCCTTTTCAATTTCTTTTTTCAATTTCATCTTTTCAGCAGTGGTCTCCTCTACCGCTGGGGCAGCATCGTCGCCCCCCGTCAACATCCCCCCAAAACTTTGGAAGCCGATGCCCATCAAGCCGGTGATAATAAAGGTTATGCCCAAGCCCCTCAAAGGTGCAGGTACGTTGGAGTACCTTATTTTTTCCCGAATGGCGGCAATCGCCAAAATGGCCAAGAACCAACCGATACCGGAGCTGACCCCGTAGTTGAAGGCAAGTCCCAAGGTTTCTATCTCCCTGGCCTGCATAAACAGCGACCCTCCCAAAATGGCACAGTTCACCGCAATCAGGGGCAAGAAGATCCCCAAGGAGTTATAAAGTGATGGCGAGAACTTTTCCACGACGATCTCTACCAATTGCACCATGGTGGCGATGGTAGCAATGAACAGGATAAAGGATAAAAAACCAAGGTTGTAATCCGCGTATTCCGGCCCCAACCAGGCCAATGCCCCGTCTTGCAACAGGTATTTGTCGAGCAGCCAGTTAAGCGGTACGGTCACCGCCAATACAAAAATCACCGCGGCCCCAAGACCCACAGCGGTGGCCACTTTCTTGGAAACCGCCAGATAGGAGCACATTCCAAGAAATACGGCAAAGACCATATTGTCTATGAAAATCGATTTAAAAAACAACTCTATATGTTCCAACATGCTATAAGGCTTAAGTTTCGTATTTTAATTCTCTTCTACCAAGGCGGGATTTTTAGATCGCTGCACCCAAATTATGATGCCCACCACGATCAAGGCCGCAGGGGGAATGATCATAAATCCGTTGTTTTCGTATCCCGTGGCGTAGAGCCCTGTTTTTACTATGGGGTCTCCCAAAACCGGATATCCAAATAAGGTCCCAGATCCCAACAGCTCCCTAAAGAAACCCACGATTACCAGAATGACCCCATACCCCAGGGAATTTCCAATACCGTCCAGGAAGGAGCGCCATGGCCCATTGGCCAGTGCAAAAGCCTCGAAACGTCCCATGATGATACAGTTCGTGATGATCAACCCCACAAAAACAGCCAAAGTCTTGCTCAGTTCATAGGCAAAGGCCTTGAGCACCTGATCGACGATGATCACCAGCGCCGCAACGACAATAAGTTGGACAATGATCCTGATCTTTGACGGGATGACATTCCGCAACAGGGAAATGACCACATTGCCCACTCCCAGAACGAACATTACTGAAATGGCCATTACCACAGAGGCCTTCAACTCAGCGGTGATTGCCAGGGCCGAGCATATACCAAGTACCTGGATGGTGATCGGGTTGTTGTCCGCCAAGGGGTCTAAAATAAGATTGGTGTCCTTTTTTGAAAGTAGTGCCATAGTTACTTAACTCTTATGGTTTCTAAATAGTCCTCGTACATTCGGACGCTTGCCTTGATCATGGCCGAAACGCCGTTCCCTGTAATGGTCGCCCCGGCTAGGGCGTCGACCTCATTGTCGTCCTTTATCTTGTTCAAGGGATCGTTATTGCCCTTGGCCACGGAAATTCCTGAATACTGGTTGCCTTTCAAAATGGTCTCCCCGGAAAAATCGTCCATAAAATAACGCATCTTGATATTGGCCCCCAAGCCCGGGGTTTCCCCTTTATGGTCGAAATACACTCCTTGGACGGTCATGGTGTCATCCAAAGCGACAAAGCCCCAGATGGCATCCCAAAGTCCTTTTCCGTACATGGGGATGATATAGAATTTCTTTCCATCTTTCTCTCCTATAAAAAGGGGCAATTTTGGGGTTTCCCCTTTTTTGGCCGCGGACAGCTGTTTTTTGAGGTCGATCAAATAGGCCTGGTCGTCCTGGGTGATCTCGTCGCCCTCGATGACCAATTGTTCCTTGATATAACTTGTGAACACCTCCTCTACCTTGTCGGTGGGGACAAAGTTCACACTACCTTCATCCTCGTTTTCATTCACGCCCATGGCATAGAGAATGTTCTGCTGTTTTTCGAACCGTTCGTTTTCTTGGATACGCTCCTTAAGACCGGATGCCGCCAAGGCCAAAATTGATCCCACCACCACCACCATGATGGCCGCGAAGATTACGGTATAGGCATTTTTATCTGTGTTGATCGCCATAACTAAACGGTTTCTGCTTTTAATTCCTCTTTTTTACTATCGGAATCCTTGGGAAGGATTACCGCATTTTTTAATCTTTTCATCCTGCGTTTTATGTTACCCCTGACAACGTAGTGGTCAATGGTCGGCGCAAAGACGTTCATCAACAGGATGGCCAGGAAAACCCCTTCCGGATAGGCCGGATTGAATACCCTGATCATCACGGAAATGAATCCGATCAAAAAGCCATAGATCCATTTGCCACGATTGGTCTGGGATCCGGTTACCGGATCGGTGGCCATATATACGATACCAAAAGCCAATCCCCCGACCAGAAGATGTTTCCAGAATTCAAAACCCATCAATCCGTAAAAGGTACTGGTTTCGCCTACGATCCCCATGTCGACCACTTGGTTAAAAATCAATCCCATCACCAAGGAACCCAACACGGCGCTGACCATAATGCGCCAGCTGGCAATCTTGCTGAAGACAAGGAACAATCCTCCCAGGAGGATCAGGAAGGCCGAGGTCTCCCCAACGGAGCCGGGAACGAACCCCCAGAACATGTCCCAGGTATCATAAAAAGAAGACATCTCCGCACCCTTGTTCTGTGCCAAATATCCCAAAATGGTTTCACCCGATATGGCATCGGCCTGCAGGCCATCGGCAATCTGTTCGGCCCGTTCACGGGCCCCGTGCACCCAAACCTTGTCACCGCTCATCCAGGTAGGATAGGCGAAGAACAGAAAGGCCCTGATGGTCAAAGCCGGATTCAGGATGTTCATCCCTGTTCCCCCGAACACTTCCTTTCCGATGACCACACCGAAAACAACGGCGACGGACAACATCCACAGCGGTGTATCGACGGGTACGATAAGCGGCACCAACATTCCCGTCACCAAATAGCCCTCCTCCACTTCATGTCCCTTGATCACGGCAAAAATAAACTCTACCAACAGCCCCACACCATAGGAAACCACCACCAAGGGCAGTACCTTGACGATACCGATCCAAAAATTGTCCCAAGTCAAAAAGTGCTCCATTAGGGAGAAATTTTCAGGAAAACCGTTGATTGCCGAATAGTGCTGGTAGCCCGCATTGAACATAGAAAACAACAGCACGGGCACCAAGGCCATAATTACCGTGTTCATGGTCCTTTTAAGATCGTCGGCACCCTTTACATGGGTACCTCTGCCATGGGTTGTGTCGTTGGGGCTGAACAAAAAAGTATGGAAGGCGTTGAAGGCAGGGGCCATTTTTTTGCCCTGGTACTTTATCTTCAACTCGTGCATCTTTGATTTTAGGCTCATCTTTATCCTATTTCTTGATATAATAAATCCAACCCGTCCCTGATAATCTGTTGGTGGGGCTGTTTTGATATGCAAATGAATTCGGTCAGTGAAAAATCTTCCGGGGCCACCTCGTACAATCCCAATTGCTCCATCTCATCCAAATCCTTTACCATACAGGCCTTGAGCAATTGCATGGGATAGACGTCCATGGGAAAAACCGCTTCATACTGCCCGGTAACCACAAATGCCCGGTGCTCCCCATTGGTATTGGTGGTCAGATCGTATTTCTTTTTGGGCTGGAGCCAAGAGAAGGTCAAGGCCCTTGTTGTGGAAATTTTGTTGAAAACAGGTTTGTTCCATCCAAAAAGCTCATAATCATCCCCTTCCGGAATAGCGGAAACCGTATTGTTGTAGAATCCAAGGTATCCTTCCTGGCTGCTCCTTGCCCCCGTGAGGACATCACCGTTGATTACCCTGAAATTCTCGGTATTCACTCCACTGGCGTACAAAAAGGTAGCTATTTCGGCCCCTATTTTGGTCCTGTAATATTTCGGTGCCTTGACCGATGCGCCGGCCAGGGCCACTATCCGTTCCGAATTGAAGGTTCCCGTCAACAGGAATTCGCCCATGATCACCAAATCCTGGGGCGATACGGTCCATATCGTTTCACCTTTGTTGATAGGGTCCAACTTGTTGATCTGCGTCCCGACCAAACCGGCGGGGTGCGGCCCGGAAACCCGGTGCAGTTCCACTCCGTCCAAAGTGGCCAGGGGAGAATTCGATGCTTTTCCTACGGAAACGTGTACTTTTCCCGGTGTCAGCTTGCCCAAAGCACCGATGGCCGCCTGTAGTTCTTTTTCCCTGCCCTGTAGCACAAAGTCGGAGTCCGCTCCCAAGGGCGCGGTAACATAGCCTGAGATAAAAACGGCTTTGGGTGTCGTATCCGGATCGGCGATGATGTCATATGGCCTTTGCTTGATGAAAGGCCAACATCCGCCCTTCAAAAGGAACGATTTGATCTCCGGTGCCGAAGCCCCATCGATGTCGATCGTTTCATGGGTCACGGACCGTTGCTCCTTGTCGGCAAGTATCTTTATGGTAAGGATGCGCCTTCTGGACCCTCTTTCTATCTCGATAAGCTCTCCACTCACTGGGGAGACGAACATCATATCTTCTTGGTTCTTATCGTAAAAGAGGGGTTCCCCAGCCTTGATTTCAGCGCCTTGCTTTATCAACATTTTGGGGGTAATTCCGTGAAAATCGTTGAGATTGATTGCGTAAACATTGCTTAAAACCGCCTTGGAAATTGTCTGTTCTGCGGCACCTACAAGGTTAATGTTCAAACCTTTTTTAATTCGAATGTCTGTAGACATATTGTGGTTGACCTTAGGTTATCAAAAGTTCGTGCAAATTTAGCACTAAAACGATAGTTTTCATAATTATTGCCCATAAATTTGGGCATTACAACGAGGTAAATTTTTTGGGTACGCTTTTTGTTTACCTTTGCCTGAAAATTAGTTTGCAAATGCAATCGATCTTTAAACAGATGGTATTTCTTCTATTTGTCATGCCCCTCTTCGCGCAGGTCCAGGAAGAAGTGGAAGCCCCTTCAAATATCAAATCGATCGTCTTCAACGGGCCAACGGGGGACCAGTTTCCCGTGATACAGATCGGGGAGCCCATTTACTTGGAATTTGACGATATTTCGGCCAGTGAACAGGACTACTATTACAAGATCGTACACTGCGATTACGACTGGACCCCTTCCGACCTTTTAAAATCGCAATACCTCAACGGGGTCGACAACCAGCGGATCATAGATTACGGAAATAGCTACAACACCCTTCAGCCCTATTCCAATTATAGGTTGACCCTACCAAATGACCAGGTTCGCCTGAAAGTGAGCGGCAACTATCTCATTGAAATATACAACAATCGCTATGAGCTCCAATTTTCGAGGCGTTTTGTTGTATATAAGGACATTGTAAAGGTGGGCGCGGTGGTAAAGCGTTCCAGGGATTTTAACTTCGTGAACACCAAGCAGGTGGTCCAGTTCAATATCAAAGCGGGAAACTTCCAGTTGGTCAATCCGAAGAAGGAAGTGAAAGTGGCCATTATCCAGAATTATTTTTGGCCCACGGCCATATACAATATCCCGCCACAGTTTACCCTGGGCACGGAACTGGTCTATAAATACGATCAGGAAACCAGTTTTTTCGGGGGCAATGAATTCCTGAACTTCGACACCAAAGATCTCAGGGCCCCGAGTTCGGTCATTTCCCGTATCGAGCTAAAGGACCTTTACAACCACTACTTGTTCAGCGACACCTACAGGTTCGACAGGCCTTATACCTATTTTCCGGATATAAACGGGGGCTTTGTTGTACGTACACTGCAAGGAGATGATACTTCACGGGAGGCAGAATACACCAAACTGCACTTTGGCCTTCCCTATAACGAGTTATTGAACCTTGACGAGGTGTACGTCTTCGGAAAGTTCAACAATTATGCGCTCACTGAGGAGAACCGAATGAACTACAATGGGGACAACGGCATGATGGAAGCCGAAATACCTTTCAAACAGGGCTTTTACAACTACAAATACGTGGTAAAGCGCGAGGATGGCACCATTGATCTTAACGCGGTTTCCGGTAATTTCCATTTTACGGAAAATACCTATATCATCTTGGTTTACTACCGCAATTTCGGAGACCAGTACGACAGTATTATCGGGGTCGGCTCCACCAATTCCAGAACGATCAGTAATTAGCGTATATTTCGGCTTCATTTTTACGCCATGAAGGACAAACCGACCATTCCCGACCTAAAAGGCAGGTACCAACTGCGTTACCGGGGCATTGAATGCAAAAACTGCGGCCATGCATTGGACATGAGCGACAAATACTGCCCAAACTGTTCCCAGGCCAATAGTACCAAGAAACTGACCTTGAAGGATTTCTTCGACGAATTTTTCTCCAGCCTTATTTCCTATGATTCCAAACTATTGAAGACCCTGTCGGCCCTATTGCTGCGACCAGGAAAAATTACCAGGGACTATATTGAAGGGAAACGGGTTTCCTATACCAATCCCTTTCGGTTTTTGTTGAGCCTGGCCATCGTATATTTTCTGATGACGAATTTTAGCTGGAACCTGGCAGATCTGGACCGTTACGGCGTAAAGGACGAAATTGGGCTGCTGGACAAATTTGGTGCATGGAGCTGGGATCTGGGAGAGGGGAACAACGAGGGGGGCCAAAAACAATTGGACTCGATCGAACAGCTTGGGGGACTTCGGGAAGTAGTGGAAAAGAAAAGAAGACAGGACTCCCTTGTGCTGTCGAACCCGCAAAAATACTTCAACGCCATCGGGGGCGCTCCCATCCAACGCTATTCCAAAAAATACGATGTTTTCAACACCCTCTTGCAAAAAGACAGTATCTTCAGTTTGGAGGATGCCATGGTAAAATATGGAATCCCGGATACCTATGAAAACCGGTTCACTTTTAATTTCTCAAAGAGCCTGATAAGGGCCAGACAACAGCCCGGTAGCTTCATAAGTGCCCTGATTTCCAGACTTCCCTTTCTGATTTTTTTCTTCCTTCCGGTCTTTGCCTTGTTCATTTGGTTGATGTATATCAGAAAAAAATATACTTATACCGATCATTTGATCTTTAGCTTTCACATTCAGTCGCTCTTGCTTATCTTGCTGATCATTAGCTTTTTGATCGATAGTTTGTTCGATGTCTCTACGGGCTGGTTGTTTGTGTTGGTTTTTGGATTTTACCTATATAAATCGATACGCAGGTTTTACGGGCAGGGAAGGTTTAAAACTATTGTTAAATATATTTTTCTCAATGCGATTTTTATTATTTTAGCATTGTTCTCAGTCGTCCTTCTCTTAACGGGAAGTATGTTTACGTACTAGACAAAATCATATGATAACACAGGTAACCAAAGGCATAAAAGTTTCCGTCAACACGAGTTTTGAAGGCACATTCTTTAAGAATTATAAGATGCATTTTGCCTTCGGCTATACCATTACCATAGAAAACCAGAGCAAGGATTCGGTACAGCTCACCTCCCGCCATTGGGAGATCTTCGATTCACTGAACGAAACCGAATATTTGGACGGGGAAGGTGTTATAGGCAAAAAGCCCGTTATCAAGCCCGGGGAATCGCATACATATAATTCGGGCTGCCTGTTGGCCTCGCCCATCGGTGCCATGAAGGGACACTACAATATGGTGAACTTCAGCAATACCGAAAAGTTCAGGGTGTATATCCCTACCTTCAAATTCAGTGCGCCCTTCGCGTTGAACTAAGTAATTTTTACCACATTGTTCCAAAGTGTCCTTCATTCGTCCCGCGGCATGCTTGTTGCGTAGAACGTTCCTATTGTTGATGGTCCAGTGCCCATCGAACCATCTTTGGGGGCCAACCAAAAATCCTTTTAAGAAGCATCTTGCAAGGTAGCTGGGGCCCCCGGTTCGGGATTGCGGACGACCCAAAAGGGGCCTGGGCAAACAAAACGGATATCGCTGAAATTACCAGAGGTCCTGAACTGCCAGATGGAGCGACGGTACCTTCAACACCCTGCCGAATATCCCAATCCCAAAGCCCGGAACGGGCCATCCACAATACACAATTAATTTGATTCCCCGGGTTAATTTACAAGGAGGTTTTGGCCCCAACTAAACACCAAATTGGTTACCTTTGCCGGACTAATTCAAATCCAAAATATTCAACAATGGGCAAAGGTTTTTTCGAAGTACCAACGGCGTACAATGAACCAATAAAGAGCTACGCTCCCGGCTCTCCGGAACGGAAAGCTGTACTGGAGCAGTACAGGTCGTATTTTACCGGCAATGTCGACGTCCCGCTTTACATAGGAAGTGGGGAAATCAGGACCGGGAACACCAAACCCATGTCTCCTCCCCACGATCACGGACATCGGGTCGGGACCTATCATTTGGCAGAAAAAAAGCACATCGAAAGCGCCATTGACAATTGTCTGGCTTCCAGGGCGGCCTGGGCCGATCTTAGCTGGGAACAGCGGGCCGCCATTTTCTTGAAGGCCGCGGAATTGATAGCAGGGCCTTACCGGGCCAAAATGAACGCTGCCACCATGATCGCACAGTCGAAGACCATTCACCAGGCCGAGATCGATGCCGCTTGCGAGCTCATCGATTTTCTTCGTTTCAACGTGGAGTACATGTCCCAAATCTATGAGGAACAGCCCGATTCTTCCGAAGGGGTCTGGAACCGGGTGGAATACCGCCCGCTGGAGGGCTTTGTCTATGCCGTTACCCCTTTCAACTTTACGGCCATTGCCGGAAACCTTCCGGCGAGTGCGGCGATGATGGGCAATGTGGTCGTTTGGAAGCCCAGTGACAGCCAAATTTTCTCGGCCAAGGTCATCGTGGATGTGCTCAAAGAGGCCGGACTCCCGGATGGTGTGATCAATGTGGTCTATGGCGATCCGGTAATGATCACGGAGACCGTTTTGGCCAGTCCCGATTTCGCCGGAATCCATTTTACGGGATCCACCCATGTATTCAAATCGCTTTGGAAGCAGATCGGGAATAATATTGACCGCTACAAGACCTACCCCAGAATCGTAGGGGAAACCGGGGGAAAGGATTTCATTGTCGCACATCCTTCGGCAAAACCCGCGCAAGTGGCCACCGCCATCACTAGGGGGGCATTTGAGTTCCAGGGACAAAAATGTAGTGCCGCCTCCAGGGTGTACTTGCCCAAATCCACAGCTGAAGAAATTTTGGCCCTGGTCAAGGAAGATATCGGTTCTTTCAACAAACCGGGTTCCCCCGAGGATATGTCGAACTTTATAACGGCGGTCATCCATGAGGGATCTTTTGACAAACTGGCAAGTTATATCGACCAGGCCAAAAAGGACGAAAATGCAGAGGTTGTGGCCGGTGGAAACTATGACAAGTCCAAAGGATATTTTATTGAGCCCACCGTCATCCTTACCACTGATCCCAACTACACCACTATGGAGACCGAACTGTTCGGTCCTGTGGTGACCGTGTACGTCTATGAGGACAAAGATTGGGGCAAAACGTTGAAATTGGTCGATGCCACCTCGGAATATGCCCTTACCGGGGCCGTATTGTCCACGGACCGATACGCTATTGAGGAAGCCACCAAAACCTTGCAAAACTGCGCAGGGAATTTTTACATCAACGACAAGCCTACCGGAGCGGTGGTCGGACAACAACCTTTTGGCGGTGCCAGGGCATCGGGAACAAATGATAAGGCAGGTTCCGCGCAAAATTTGTTGCGCTGGGTCTCCCCCCGTTTGATCAAAGAGACCTTTGTGACCCCGGAGGACTACAGATATCCGTTTTTGGGATAGTGCACCGCCGATTTTCAGTACATTTGAAAGGAATATTTCAAATTATTAACCTTGATTCATATACCATGAAAAGAAAAACACTATTAGTATCATTGATGCTTATGGGCTGCTTTGCGGCCCAGGCACAGGACCAGCTTGCACAATCGACCATTCAAGGAGTATTGGCCGGAAATCAGGACCAAGTGGTTCAGCTTGCGGAAGCCTTTTCGGAAGACCAATACGATTGGCGCCCTATGGAAGGGGTCAACTCGGTCCGGGAAGCCCTTTTGCATGTCGCAGGGGCAAATTATTTTTTGGCCTCCAAAATGGGTTTCCCCCCACCTGAAGACGTGGACATGATGGGATTGTCCGCCATCACCGGAAAAGAAAACGTGATTGCCGCACTGAAAAAATCCAACGAATTCGTCCTCGGAAAAATCACGGAGGTGGAAAACGCTAAACTTTCGGAGGAGGTTGATTTCGGATTTACCAAAATGAATGTTCTCGGAGGCCTATTGGTCGTTATGGAGCACAACGGGGAACACAAGGGCCAATTGATCGCTTATGCCCGTTCCAACGGAGTGGTGCCCCCGTGGAGCAAATAGCGACGTCCGAACTAAAGAACATCTTTCAGCCTCCCTGCGGTACGTACGGGAGGCTTTCTTTTGCACGGCCTTTTTGTGGAATTCCTCCCTGGGATGGAATAGGACACTCGGCGCTGCCTAGAAGAACCCTTTCCGGTTCTGATCGGTTTGGGCCGGAAAATCCCTTGGAAAACGGCTCGTTCCATCCCTTTCGCGGATTGCCCTTCCCGTCTTTTGATCATTGATTTTCGATACTATTTCCAGTTAATCCGTGAAATTGGAGGGCATTTTACAATTTTCAATGTAAATTTAACGTTAAGTAATTGTAAATTATTTGTAATTTACAGCTAGTATTCATTTTTAACCCTGAAAGACGATGAAAGAAGAAAGCCCCAACATCTCCAGAAAAAGCACATTGATATCCTTTGTGAAAAACGCCCAGGACTATATTAAGGCCTATGCAAAGAAGTGTAGGCACTCCTATTTGCGTATGCTGAGCACCTAGTCAGTACCCTTAAATTTCATGGGCAGATATACCACTTTCTTGGTGTCAAAAAAAGCGTCGGAAAAATAATCCGTTAAGTTGAAAATTTGAACGGTCCTATAGCCCGTAAGTTCTTCGGATAGATCTCCGCCCTTTAAATACAGTACGCCGTTTCGCCTTTCATGGATCGATTCTTTTTTGATTTTTCCCTTTACCCAGCGCATAAAGGTAGGCATGGCCGCGACCGCCCTGCTGACGATGAAATCGAATTGCCCCTCCAAATCCTCGACCCTTTGGTTCACCAGACGTACATTGGTCAGTTGTAGGCCTTGTACCACCTCCTCGACCACCTTTATCTTTTTTCCGATCGAATCTACCAGCACAAACTGCGTTTCCGGAGACAGAATGGCCAGGGGGATTCCCGGAAATCCGCCCCCGGTACCCACGTCGAGCACCGTGGCGTCCGGATGAAATTGCTGGACTTTGGCGATGCCCAAAGAATGGAGGACATGTCGCAAATACAGTTCTTCAATATCTTTGCGGGAGACCACATTTATCTTTTGGTTCCAATCTTGGTACAGGTCGGCCAATTGGGAAAATTGGCGTTTTTGCAAGTCCGGGAGTTCCGGAAAATGGTCGAAAATCAATTGGGCGTCCATTGGGTGTTTTTTCATTCTGGACAAAAGTAGGGCAATAAAGGGCATAAATATTTCCTTTTTGGCAAAGTATTGACAGTTGCAAAAGGGATTTACTTTATCTTTACCGCCAAAGATTGCATTTCATGGAACAAAGCGCCATTCGATTTTCAAGAAAAGATTCCGCCCAATTCTTCCGAACCTTGAACAAGCGGGTAAACGACTACTTCAAAGAGAACAAAATAAAAAAAACCGGAAACTGGAGATTGCACATCAAAGCGGTCATAATGTTCGCCATTTTCCTGACACCTTATTTTCTTATTTTGACCTTGAACCTCCCCATTTGGGCCAATTTACTCCTGACCCTTGTCATGGGTGTTGGAATGGCAGGGGTAGGTATGAACGTTATGCATGACGGCAACCACGGTTCGTACTCCAACAAAAAATGGGTGAACAAGCTCATGGGGGGCAGTATCTATATTCTGGCCGGAAATGTCTACAACTGGCAGGTACAGCACAATGTACTGCACCACACCTATACCAATATCCACCAACACGATGAAGATTTGGAAGCAGGTAGGATCCTCCGGTTTTCAAAACACGCCAAATGGCACCGTTTCCATAGGTTCCAGCATTTTTACTCGGTATTCCTCTACGGCCTATTGACCTTTAACTGGGCCATTACCACCGATTTTCAGCAGATGTACCGTTATATGAAACGGAAATTGTCGTATGGAAAACTCCCTAACCCGGTAATCAATTGGAGCACTTTAGTGGTGACAAAATCACTGTATATTACCATTTGGATCGTACTTCCACTGATTTTTGTCGATATCGCTTGGTGGAAGGTCCTTTTGGGCTTCTTTATCATGCACTATGTGGCCGGAGTTATCCTAAGCGTGGTCTTTCAATTGGCCCATGTGGTCGATGAAGCGGAGACCCCCTTGCCCGACGAGCACGGATCCATGAAAAATACTTGGGCGATCCATCAATTGTCCACCACCGTTAATTTCGGCACCAAGAACCGAATTGTCAATTGGTTTACCGGTGGTCTGAACCACCAGGTGGAACATCATATTTTCCCCAATATCAGCCATGTACATTACACAAAAATCGCTAAAATTGTGAAACAGACGGCAAACGAATTTAATTTGCCTTACAATGAATACAAAACTACTAGAAAAGCTATAATTTCGCACTTCAAACATCTAAAGGAATTGGGCAAAAGGCCCGCCTTGCAATACCAGTAGCGTATTAAAACTTGATTTTTTGATGTCTCAAAAACCTAATATTTCATTAATATATACCACAATGATTATTAGGTATTTTTGTGGGATATCGTATTAGCAGTTATTATGACAACCCTTGCAATGAACCACCAACTATCTGAAAGGATTAACAGCGTAACTCCTTCCGCAACCCTTGAGATGGCCGCCAAGGCCCGGGAACTTAGGGCTTCCGGCAAAGATATCATAGGCCTTAGCCTGGGAGAGCCCGATTTTAAAACGCCCGATTATATCAAGGAGGCCGCCGTACAGGCGATAAACGAAGGCTACAATTCCTATACTCCGGTCGACGGGTATGTGGAGCTGAAAGATGCCATAATCACGAAGTTTCAGCGTGATAACGGACTGGATTATGAACACCCACAGATCGTGGTGTCCACTGGGGCCAAACAGTCTCTGTACAATGTGGCCCAAGTAGTTCTGGACAAAGGAGACGAAGTAATTTTGCCCTGTCCGTACTGGGTGAGCTACAGCGATATCGTTAAGTTGGCCGATGGTGTTCCCGTGGAGGTCGGCACCTCCATAGATACCGATTTTAAGATGACACCGGAACAATTGGAGGCGGCCATTACCCCCAAAACCAAGATGCTCTGGTACAGTTCGCCCTGTAACCCAAGTGGTTCCATTTATAGCAAACAAGAGCTGCGCGCTTTGGCCGACGTATTGCAAAAACACCCGCAGATCATTGTGGTTAGCGATGAAATCTATGAGCATATCAACTATGGAGTGACCGCCCATGCTTCCATGGCGGCTTTTGAAGACATGTACGATCGTACGGTCACGGTCAATGGAGTGGCCAAGGCCTTTGCCATGACCGGATGGCGAATTGGATATATCGGGGCACCTGCCTATATCGCCCGGGCCTGCAACAAGCTCCAGGGCCAGGTGACCAGTGGGGCCAATTGTATTGCACAACGTGCCGTAATCACCGCTTTGGTGGAATCTCCCGACCGCGTACAGTATATGGTGGATGAGTTCAAGGAGCGCCGCAAGATCATTTTGGAATTGTTGAACGCAATCGATGGCTTTGAATGTAACGAACCGGAAGGCGCGTTTTACGTATATCCCGATATTACCGCTTTTTTTGGGAGGACCTTCAATGGCTCTACGATCAACAATGCCTCGGATTTTGCCATGTACCTCTTGGAAGCGGCGAATGTGGCCACGGTTACCGGGGATGCCTTCGGCAACGGTAACAGCATCCGCATTTCCTATGCCGCCTCGGAAGCGGAGATAAGGGAAGCGGTGGCACGCATCGAGGCAGCGCTTCAATAGCAAAAAGGTAGGAAGAAATGGGTGCCCGTTGCTGCATTGTTCAGCAGTGGGGCTGCCGCATCCAAATGGTCAAGATAGCTTCTACCGAGCTGCTAGCGCCCAAGATGATCATCGAAATAGGGGAAAGTCTTTTTTATTTTTACCACATCCAAAACTAGGTCCGCTTCCAAAAATAGGGTGTCATCAAAATAAGTACGGTGAAGAGTTCCAACCTCCCGGCAAGCATCAAAAGGCAGCACCACCATTTTCCCAGATCCGGGAGTCCGTTAAAATTGCTCAGAGGGTTCAAGCTCCCCAAGGCGGGACCGACATTGCCCAAAGACGAGGCCGCTCCGCCGATCGCGGAAACAAAGTCGAGCCCCAAGGCTCCCAATACCAGGGCCCCGATGATAAAGAGCAACATGTACAGCACAAAAAAACCGATGATGTTGTAAACAATATGTTCATTTACGGTCTTGTTGTTGTACCGAACGGGAATGATCGCATTGCTGTGCAAGGTGCGCTTAAACTCCAACAGTCCATTTTTTATGATGAGAAGATGCCGCATCACCTTGATTCCCCCGGCGGTGGACCCCGCAGAACCTCCAAGGAACATCATACCAAAAAAGAAAATGGTCAAAAAGGGCGTCCAACCCGTGAAGTCCGCGGTCACGAATCCGGTTGTGGTCACCACGGCCACCACCTGGAACAGCCCATGCCTAAATGCACTTTCCCCTGCCCCGAAGACCATGGGATGGTAATCGGTAAGGGGCACATTGGCCTGAAAATAAATCACTAGGCCGGCCAAGATGGTGAAACCGGCAATGAACAGGGTGTAATATTTGAACTCTTCGTCCTTAATGACCTTTTGCACTTTTCCCTTAAAGGCAAAATAACTCAGTACAAAGTTACTGCCCGCCAAAAACATGAAGAGGATAATGATGTACTGGATCAGGGGCTGGTCGTTCCAAAAGGCAATACTTGCATTTTTTGTAGAAAACCCACCGGTGGACAATGTGGCCAAGGATTGATTGATGGCGTCAAAAAAGTCCATGCCCGCCAACCTCAGCAAAAGCGTCTCGGCCAAGGTATACCCCAGATAGATGTACCATAGGCGTTTGGCGGTATCGGTGATTCTGGGGTGAAGCTTGTCACCACCGGGGCCTGGCGCCTCCGCAGCGAACAATTGCATGCCCCCAATACCCAGTAGGGGCAAGATGGCAATGGCCAAAACGATGATTCCCATCCCTCCTATCCAATGGGTAAGGCTACGCCAAAAAAGAATGCCCTTTGGCATGGCCTCAATATCGTCCAAAATGGAAGCCCCTGTCGTGGTATATCCAGAAATTGTCTCGAAAAAGGCATTGGTGACCCCGGGAATGCTCCCTGAAAAAATATAGGGCAACATTCCTGAAATCGACATCACGATCCATCCGAAGGTTACGATGAGGTAGCCCTCCCTTCTTTTTACTTCTTTTTTATGTCCCTGGGTGAAATACATGGCCGTCACTCCGGCGAACATGGTAGTGATCGCGGCCAGGGCAATGTCGAGGGTGACACCATCGGCATAGATACCGCTCACAAGGGCCGCCAAGAGCATAAAGCCCCCGTTGAAGAGCAATAGCAGCCCCATTAGGTGAAATATTATTTTGGAGTTCAATTCCATTTACAAAAACAATCGCTCTATGGTGGGAATGACCTCGGGCAAACAACATACTACCACCCGGTCGCCCTCTTGAATCTTGAAACCACCCAGGGCGATGATTCCTTGGTCGCCCCGAACCACACCTCCGATAGTGGCCGATTTTGGAAAATCGAGCTCGCGGATCACATTGCCGGTGACCCTGGAGTCGGCCTTTACCACAAATTCCAGGATTTCGGCGTTCAGGTTGTTTAGGCGCATCATGGCAACGACCTCCCCTCTTCGAATGTGACGGAAGATATTGTTCGCGGCCAATAGTTTCTTATTGATCAAGGTATCGATCCCGATAGAATGCGAGAGCTGGAAATAATCCATGTTCTCCACCAGGGCAATAGTCTTTTTAATGTGCTTTGATTTGGCCACTAGGCAAGACATGATATTGGTCTCGGAATTTCCCGTCACGGCGATAAAAGCGTCCATGGACTCCAGACTCTCCTCCTCCAACAGTTCCACGTTCCTACCGTCTCCATTGATCACCAGGGCATTGGGAAGGTCGTCGGCGAGGTCGAAGGCCTTTTCCTTGTCCTGTTCGATCAGTTTCACGTTGAATTTTTTGGCGCAGAGATCTCTTGCCGATTTAAAGCCCACTTTGCTCCCCCCCAAGATCATGACATTCTTGATCTCTTCCTTCTTTTTCCCGGTCAGCTTATAGAGTTCATCGACCCCTTCCTTTACGGTAATGAAGTATACTTGATCACCTTCCTTAAAAACGGTATCTCCTCGGGGAATTACCGTAAATTGGGTACCCATGCGCTGTAGGGCAATGGGCATAAAATGGAGTTCCGGGAATATATTTGCGGCCTCTTTTACCATTTTGCCCACAAATGGGGCGGATTTGGGCAGGGACACCCCGACCATGATCAGTTTACCGTCCTCGAATTCGTAGGTATCGTTGAAGGCCGATTTGTTCAACAACAACTGTATTTCCGTTGCGGCCAGCTCCTCCGGTGAGATCAGTTCGTCGATCCCGAGTTCCGAAAACTTCACCGTATCCTTGTTATCGACAAATTCGGTATTGGAAATACGGGCAATGGTACGTTTGCAGCCCAGTTGTTTTGCCAACATGCAGAGGGTAATGTTCGTAGTCTCCGAGGAGGTCACACCGATTACCAGATCGGAACTCCCCACCCGGGCATCCCTTAAAACGGAAATCGAAGTGGCATCACCCCGTAGAACCCTGATATCCAGATGACTATCGGCATAGGCCAAACTTACCTTGTCGTTATCGATCAGTGTAATATCCTGGGATTCGTATGAAAGCAGTTTCGCCAAATGGAAACCTACTTCACCCGCTCCCGCTATTATAATCTTCATCTGTCAGGTAGATTGTATATCACCAAGGGCTGTCCCAAAATGCCGATAAGAAAGAAATGCCTCGGTAACCGGAATGGTCTTTTGCAGTCCATGTTGAGTAAAGATTTGCACAATATGCGGTACAAAATTACACATTTTATTGGGTCCGTGTCCAAAACCGGCCCATTAAAAAACAAATCCAAGCCGTCTTTATTGTGCAAATAATGCCATATATCCCAAAAGCGAAATCGTATCTTTGCCGAAATTCGTAGCAATGTCAGAGAAAGTTACCCCCTATAGCCATTCCAAACTCGGAAAAAAAGAGCAGGTAACCCAGATGTTCGATACCATTAGTGAAAATTATGATGGACTCAATCGTGTCATCTCATTTGGCATTGATGTCAAATGGCGAAAACGCGTGGTCGACATCCTCAAAAAAAAGCGACCGACCAGCATTCTGGACATTGCGACGGGAACCGGGGATTTGGCCATCAATCTTACGAAAACGGGTGCGCAAAAAATTGTGGGACTCGATATTTCCCCGGGCATGCTGGAGGTCGGCAAAAAAAAGGTCCACAACAAAAAGTTGGACGATGTCATAGAAATGGTGGTCGGTGACAGTGAGAACCTTCCCTATGAGGATCAGAGCTTCGACGCCGTTACCGTGGCCTTTGGGGTGCGCAATTTTGAAACCCTGGAAAAGGGTTTGGCCGAAATCTACCGGGTCACCCGTAAAAATGGGACTTTCGTAATCTTGGAAACCTCCGTCCCGACCAAAACGCCGTACAAACAGGGCTATCACTTTTACACCAGGTTTGTTCTTCCCACCATCGGCCGGCTCTTTTCAAAAGATAAATCGGCCTATGCCTATTTAAGTGAATCCGCTTCGGTTTTTCCCCACGGCGAGGACTTCAACAATATTTTGCGCAAAATTGGGTTTATAGAGGTAGAGAACAGGCCCCAAACATTTGGGGTCGCATCTATTTATGTCGCTACAAAGTAAGCTTATGAGGAATACGCTTTTTTTATTGATGGGCATGCTGTTTTTTGCGCATACCGCCCTGGGGCAGTTCAATGAGAAGCCTGTTTTGAATATTGAAAACAAGGACAAGAAGTTCCTTAACTACGGCTATTTTCTCGGGTTCAACCAGTACGACTTCAAATTTGACTACAAGGCGGATTCGGGAGGGGTCGATGATGTTTTGGTCGACAAATCGATAGGCTTCAATGTAGGGTTGATCGGAGAAATGCGGTTGCACGAATTTTTGGACCTGCGGATCGAGCCCGGCCTCCACTACAACGCTCGGAATTTGGTGTACACCAAATTTCCGGAAGCGGAGAGCACCCCCCAAAACATACTAAGGGAAGTTAAATCGACCTATATTAACTTTCCCCTGCTGCTAAAGGTAAGCACCAAAAGGTTCGGAAACTGGAAACCCTTTATCATCGGGGGGCCATCCGTTTCCCTTAATCTGGGGAGCAATGAAACCAATTTGGACGATAACAGCAGCGGTACCTTTCGGATGAAAAAATGGAACTACAACTACGAACTGGGTTTCGGCATCGACTTCTATCTGGAATACTTCAAGTTCACCCCATCGATTCGCGGTGTGTTTACCTTAAGCGACGAACTGGTACCCGATACGGATCCGAACAGCAGGTGGACGGGCAACATCGACGCCATGCGCACCCGTGGGCTGTTCATAAATTTTACCTTCGAGTAGCCCCTGGACCTAAAGGGTTCACTCACGCCTGATCTCATTCAATAAGATGGAAGTGGCCATCGCCACATTAAGGCTCTCGGCAGTCTTTTTTCCAAACTGGGGGATGCCGATCTTTTGGGTGACCAGGGCCTCGATTTCTTCCGATACCCCATGCGCCTCATTTCCCAATACGAGAATCCCCGCCCCGGGAAGGGTCGATCTGTGGACCGATGCCCCATCCATAAAGGCACCGTAGACCGGGACTTCGGCCTTGGCACAGAATCCACGGAGATCGGTATATCCAACGTTCACCCGGGCCATGGAGCCCATGGTGGCCTGAAGTACCTTGGGGTTATAACAATCTACGGTGTTTTGGGAACAGATCAAGGTACCGATGTTGAACCAATCGCACAAACGGATGATCGTACCCAAATTACCGGGATCCCGAACATCGTCGAGTGCAACGACCCAATCGGTAAAATCGATTTTTCCCGGTTCCGGAATGTGGAAAACGGCCAATGCCGTATTGGGGTTCTGAAGTCCGCTCATCTGCTTGAGCTCCTTTTGGGTGACCCCTACGGTTTTGGAGGGGGGGGCTTCCAGCACATCCAAATCCGACGTATAGAGTTTTTCCAGCTCGTAGTGCGATTTCAGCAGCTCCCCGACCGTTTTGATGCCCTCCGCCACAAACAGCCCATATTCATTTCGGTATCTTTTTTGTTGTAAGCTTTTGATAAACTTTATTTGGTTTTTGACAACCATACAAATAACGTATTTTTGATTTCTATGAGGATACCCCTGCGATCTAAAAAAACCTACGCTAAAATAAGCCTAATATTATTAGCTATCGCAACAACGTCGTGCAACGCTCTTAAAAGGGTAGGGGAAGACGAGCTCCTTGTCAAGAAAAACAATCTGTTCACCGACAGCCTAAAGGTGGTCGATGAGGACATAGAAAGTCTTATTTTACAAAAACCCAATAGCACCGTTTTGGGGTATCCGCTTCGCCTGAACCTTTTCAATCTCGCCAAGGAAAATCCAGATTCATCGTTCCAACAGTGGTTGCACAAAAAGGAAAAACGGCAGGAACGCTTGGCCAAATTACTATCACAAAAGCAGGTAAACCGTCTTGGAGAGTCTTTTTTGGTGAAGGGCCTTAGCGAATGGCTTAAAAAAATCGGGGAAGCCCCGGCAATTTTGGATACGGCACAGACTCGAAGGACCTTGGAACGGTTGGGCGCCTACTATGGAAGCAAGGGATATTTTAACAACAACACGACCTTCGAGATAGATACCCTGGCAAAAAGGCAGCGTGCCACGGTCAACTATAAGATCGATTTGGGAAAACCGTTTATGATCGATTCCATCTCCCATAGCATCTCTTCCCAGGCCATTGACTCGATCTATCAACGGAATAGGGAAGATTCCTTTATCCAAAAGGGAAAACAATTCGACCTTGCGGATTTTAACAGCGAACGGGAAAGATTGACAACGCTTTTTAGGAACACCGGGGTGCACAATTTTCAGGAAAGTTCCATCTATTTCGATATGCTGGCCGACACCACCAAATTGGCCGACGACCAGCAAATGGGTGTCGTGCTCAACATTGATGACCTAAGACAGCGCGGTGAGAATGCCGTCACCTCGTCGGATTACAAGGTTCACCGATTCGAGAAAATAAACATCTATACCGACTACCTGTTCGATGACCGTGATAGCGAGCAACAGTTTATCCGCTATGAAGATTACACCATTTTTTATCGTGGCAAGTTGCGGTTTAAACCCAAAACCTTGACAGATGCCATTTTCTTTTCAAAGGACAGTGTATATAGGGAATTGGATAGGGTACGGACCTATAGGCAGATCAACAATCTGAACGTTTTTCGATATCCCACCATTTCCTTCAAAGAAGATTCCACCAGAACCAAGCTCACTGCGGATGTTTACTTGGCGGCCCGGCCCAAGTACTCTTTGGGAACGGCATTCGATGTAACCCATTCCAATATCCAGCAGGTGGGTATGGCCTTCAGCCCGTCCTTGCAGGCGCGGAACCTGTTCAAAGGGGCCGAAAACCTGAGCCTTTCGGGCCGTTTGAGTCTGGGAAACTCCAATGACCCCAATATTATCGATAACCGGTTTTTCAATATCCAGGAATACGGGGCCGACCTCAACCTGGACTTTCCCAGGATCTGGTTTCCCTTTGTGAACACCAATAGGATCATTCCCAGCTACACCCTGCCCAGAAGCCGGATAACCCTGGGGACCAGTTTCCAGAAAAACATAGGGCTCGATAAACAGACCTTCAACGCGATCTTGGGCTATAACTGGACCCCTTCGGAAAAAATACGGCACAATGTGGAACTGTTGAACATTCAATTTGTGCGCAACGTACGACAAGAACAGTTCTTCAATTTTTACAGAAGTTCTTATTCCGAACTCAACCGAATCGCCGATAATTTCCAGGATAATGCGCTATTGGACTCCTTCTTTGACGCCAATACGAACTTGATCATTCCGACCGGCACCCAGGGGTTTACCGATGCCGTAATCAACAATACGGTCGGTTCCACCCTGGAGGAGCGTGGTGATGTGAGCCGCATCGAAGAACGGAGGCAACGATTGACAGAGAACAACATGATCTTTGCCAGTAACTACACCCTGAACCTGAACAATCAGAATGGAATCACCGACAATAGTTTTTACAAGTTCCGATTCAAGTTTGAAAGCGCCGGAAATCTGCTTTCAGGGCTCTCCTATCTGATTCCGTTCAACGAACAGGACGACAAGCTCAGGGTCTTCGGTGTCCCGTACTCACAATATATAAAAACCGAATTCGATTATGTGAAATACTGGGACCTTAGCCGATCGAACATCTTGGCCTTTCGCTCCTTTGTGGGCATTGCCGTCCCTTACGGGAATGCTACCAGCGTACCCTTCGTACGGAGTTACTTTGCGGGAGGGGCCAACGACAATAGGGCTTGGTATCCGTATTCCCTGGGGCCTGGAAAGACCAATGCCCTCCAGGATTTTAACGAGGCCAACCTAAAACTGGCTTTTAATCTGGAATACCGGTTTCCCGTAGTGGGCAATTTCAAAGGGGCTTTTTTCGCGGATGCGGGAAACATCTGGAACGTTTTTGACGATGTGGAAGATCCCGATGCCAAATTCAATGGTCTTAGTTCCCTTGCGGATATCGCTCTTGGTTCGGGCTTTGGCCTGCGCTATGACTTCACCTACTTCCTTTTCAGGGTCGATTTGGGCTTCAAGACCTACAACCCGGCGGAAGAAGCATCCAAAAGATGGTTCCGCGACTACAACTTCGCCAACTCGGTTCTTCAAATCGGAATCAACTATCCCTTCTAAACAAAAAAGTACCGGCCCCCTATCCCAAAAACTGAAGGCAAAGCCTGCCGTGTATCCTATATCAGGTCCCTGGGAATGGGTCTCCCCTTAAATCAAATGACCGGGCAATCCAATTGCATAAAATTGAACTCCGCACTACAACTTATTTTATTACTTTTGTGCCATTCTAACTAAAACTAACAGAAAATACACTATGTCCCACAATATTAAACCCGGTGTTGCCACCGGTGATGAAGTACAGGCGATTTTCAACTATGCAAAAGAGAAGGGGTTCGCCCTCCCTGCGGTGAATGTTATCGGATCCAATACCATTAACGGCGTACTGGAGACCGCTGCAAGCCTCAACGCTCCCGTAATCGTCCAATTTTCAAATGGGGGAGCCCAGTTCAATGCGGGCAAGGGCCTTTCCAACGATGGCCAAAACGCCGCCGTACAAGGAGCCGTTGCCGGTGCAAAACACGTGCATCAACTGGCCGAGGCCTATGGGGCAACCGTAATCTTGCATACCGACCATTGTGCTAAAAAATTGTTACCTTGGATCGACGGGCTTTTGGACGCCAGCGAAAAACATTTTGCCGAAACGGGCAAATCGTTGTTCAGTTCGCATATGATCGATCTGTCCGAAGAGACCTTGGAGGAAAATATTGAAATATGTAAAGGATATTTGGCAAGAATGGCCAAAATGGACATGACCCTTGAAATTGAGCTGGGCATCACCGGGGGCGAGGAAGATGGTGTCGACAACTCCGATGTGGATGACAGCAAACTGTACACCCAACCCGAGGAAGTGGCCTATGCCTATGAGGAACTCTCAAAAGTCAGTCCCCGCTTTACCATTGCCGCTGCGTTCGGAAACGTACATGGGGTGTACAAACCGGGAAATGTAAAACTGACCCCTAAAATTTTGAAAAACTCGCAAGAATATATCAGCGAAAAATACGGCGTGGAACACAATCATATCGATTTTGTTTTCCACGGCGGCTCCGGTTCCACTGTTGCTGAAATCCGTGAAGGGATCAGCTATGGCGTAATCAAGATGAACATCGATACCGATCTACAGTATGCCTTTCTGTCCGGGGTACGTGACTATGTGCAGGATAAGGCCGACTTTTTGCAAGGGCAGATCGGGAATCCGAACGGGGCCGATGAGCCCAACAAGAAATTCTATGACCCACGGGTCTGGTTGCGCGAGGGGGAGAAGACCTTTGTCGAGCGTTTGAAGCAGGCTTTTGCCGACCTGAACAACGTCGATACGCTATAAAGGTTCCCGACAACCCATCTAACCTAAACACGGAAAATATGACGGCTTGGTTCAAGAGAAAGGAAAAGGGAATACAGACAGCAACGGAAGAAAAAAAGGACACCCCAAAGGGACTCTGGTACAAGTCCCCCACAGGAAAGATCGTTGAATCGGAGGTATTGGCAAAGAATTTCTATGTCAGCCCCGAAGATGATTATCACGTCCGAGTAGGAAGTAAGGAGTATTTCGAGATTCTATTTGACAACAACAAGTTCAGGGAACTCGACGCGAAGCTCACTTCAAAGGATCCGCTCAAGTTCGAGGACACCAAAAAATATTCCGATCGTTTGGCGGCCGCACAAAAAAAAACAGGGCTCCGGGATGCCGTTCGCACCGCGATCGGAAAATCCCAAGGCAAGGATCTGGTAGTGGCCTGTATGGATTTCAGCTTCATTGGTGGTTCCATGGGAAGTGTGGTCGGTGAAAAAATAGCCCGGGCCATAGATTATGCCATCAAGAAGAAAACCCCCTTTGTCATGATCTCCAAATCGGGCGGGGCACGGATGATGGAAGCTGCACTCTCCTTGATGCAATTGGCCAAGACCTCTGCAAAATTGGCCCAGTTGGCCGAAGCCAAAATCCCCTATATTTCCCTGTGTACCGATCCAACCACAGGGGGCACCACGGCATCCTACGCCATGCTGGGCGACATCAATATTTCTGAACCGGGGGCCCTGATCGGTTTCGCCGGACCCAGGGTGGTCAAGGAAGCTACCGGAAAAGAGCTTCCAGAGGGTTTTCAAACCGCAGAGTTTGTCCTGGAACACGGGTTTCTCGATTTCATTACGCACCGAAGTGAACTCAAAAAAAAGATCAACTTGTATATCGATCTGATAGGCAACCTCCCCCTAAGAACATAATTCTTTCCCATGAGACCCTGGCATCCTTTGTTGGCATTGCTGGTGTGCTGCTTTTGCTGCGCAACCGACAAGGCCGGAACGGATAGCCTGGACACCAATGTACCTACGGAGCAGCCCCAGTCGGGCAAGGTCCGGGTAACGGAGGTGTCCGTGGAGGGGAACGAAAATGACTACACTTTTTCCGTAACGCTAGAAAGCCCGGATACGGGCTGCGCCCAATACGCGGATTGGTGGGAAATCATCGGATTGGATGGCACCTTGATCTACAGAAGGATCCTTACCCATAGCCATGTCGGGGAACAGCCCTTCAGCCGTGCAGGTGGTCCGGTCAATATTGGGGAAAACATCCAGGTTTATGTCCGCGCGCATATGAACAACACGGGTTATGGCAGTTCGGTATTCAAAGGGTCGGTGGCCACCGGCTTCCTTTCGGAAGAGCTCGATCCCAAGTTTGCAAAAGAGTTGGAGTCCCAAGTACCCCTGCCCAGCGGGTGTGCTTTCTAAAACCTGCCTTTGCGGTCGAAATGGGTCCAAATTGATTTATGGGGCAGTGCATGTCGGTCGATCGAAAAAAAATTTTATCTTTGCCGCCTGATTGAAAGACAGTCAGATACATAAAAATCATTTAAAATAATATTGGAATGTATTTAACCAAGGAAGTTAAGGCCGGGATCTTTAAGAAACACGGCGGCGAAGAAAAAAATACAGGTTCTACCGAAGGGCAGATCGCGTTGTTCACACATCGCATCAACCACTTGACCGGACACCTTAAAAAAAATCACAAAGATTATAACACCGAGCGTTCCTTGGTGCGTTTGGTGGGTAAGCGAAGAAGTCTTTTGGACTATTTGAAAAAGAAAGATATTGTAAAATATCGAGAGCTTATCAAAGAATTGAATATCAGAAAATAATAGTACCAGGGGCTGAAAGTTTTCAGCCCCTATATTTTTGCTGAACGCGTTTCGGCATTTTTGGTTTATCTTAAAATATCCTGAAACAGCCCGATCGCTATCGGGACGGGAAATTTCAAAAAGCTGCACACGGTTTTTCATTGGTCAACACAACACAACAACTCCGACCAGAGAAAATGTCGGAAAGACCATTGTTTAACAGGTCCGCCATAAGGTGGATCCTAAATCAAATCTATGATTCCAAAAGTATTTAAAGAGGTCATCGACCTTGGGGGCGGTAGGGAGATTTCTATCGAAACCGGAAAGTTGGCAAAACAGGCCCATGGTTCTGTTGTTGTGCAATCGGGGAAATGTATGCTATTGTGTACCGTGGTTTCCAATTACAAACAAAGTGATGTGGATTTTCTTCCCCTCACCGTTGATTATCGGGAAAAGTTCGCAGCTGCGGGCCGTTATCCCGGAGGGTTTTTCAAAAGAGAGGCCCGCCCAAGTGACGGTGAAGTATTGACCATGCGATTGGTGGATCGCGTATTGCGACCACTTTTCCCAAAGGACTACCACTCCGAAACACAGGTAATGATCCAACTGATGTCGCATGACGAAGATGTAATGCCCGATGCCATGGCCGGTTTGGCGGCATCCGCTGCGATCCAGTTATCCGATTTCCCTTTCGAATGTGCCATTTCCGAAGCCAGAGTGGGTCGGGTAAATGGTGAGTTTGTCATCAACCCGACACGGGCACAATTGGCAGAATCTGACATCGATATGATGATCGGTGCTTCCGCCGATTCAGTAATGATGGTGGAAGGTGAGATGGGCGAGATCTCGGAAGAGGAAATGACCGACGCGATCAAATTTGCGCACGAGGCCATCAAAGAACAGGTAGCCGCCCAAACAAGATTGGCAGAAGCCTTCGGAAGAAAGGAAGTTAGGGAATACGAAGGAGAGGCCGAAGATGAGGAGTTGGCCAAAAAAGTGCACGACCTTGCCTATGATAAGGTCTATGCCGTAGCCAAAGCCGGTTCCGCCAAACAGGAAAGAAGTGCCGCTTTTGATGCCATCAAAGAAGAGGTAAAGGCCACTTTCTCGGAAGAGGAACTGGAAGAAATCGGGGACATGGTCTCCAAATACTACTACAAGGCTGAAAAAGCTGCCGTTCGTGACCTGACTTTGAACGAAGGTTTGCGATTGGACGGCCGCAAGACCGACGAGATTCGTCCAATCTGGTGCGAAGTGGATTATCTACCTTCGACCCATGGTTCAGCAATCTTTACCCGCGGGGAAACCCAAGCCTTGGCTACCGTAACATTGGGAACCTCAAGGGACTCCAATCAAATAGACATGCCTTCCCATGAAGGGGAGGAGCGTTTCTACCTCCATTACAACTTCCCCCCGTTTTCAACTGGGGAGGCAAGGCCCATCCGTGGTACTTCAAGAAGGGAAGTGGGCCATGGTAACTTGGCGCAACGTGCTTTAAAGGGAATGGTCCCTGAGGATTGCCCCTATACCGTGCGGGTAGTTTCGGAAGTACTGGAATCCAACGGTTCTTCTTCCATGGCTACCGTATGTTCGGGCACAATGGCCTTAATGGACGCCGGGGTACAATTGAGAAAACCGGTTTCCGGTATTGCCATGGGGCTCATTTCCGATGCCGATTCGGGAAAGTACGCCGTACTTTCTGATATCCTCGGGGATGAGGATCACCTGGGTGATATGGACTTCAAAGTTACCGGTACCGCAGATGGAATCACCGCATGCCAGATGGATATCAAGGTAAAGGGACTATCGTATGAAATCTTGGTGAATGCATTGAAGCAGGCCAGGGATGGTCGTATGCATATCCTTGAAAAATTAACGGAAACGATCGCGGCACCAAATGCAGATGTGAAAGCACATGCTCCTAAAATGGTGACAAAAATTATTCCGAACGAATTCATCGGTGCCCTCATCGGACCTGGTGGAAAAGTAATCCAAGAACTTCAGAAAGAAACGGGTACTACCATTGTTATCAATGAAGACCCCGTTACCGAAGAAGGTATCGTTGAAATTTTAGGTACGGACCAAGATGGTATCGACGCTGTATTGGCCAAGATCGATTCTTTGATGTTCAAGCCCGAGGTAGGGAGCATCTATGAAGTGAAGGTCATTAAAATGCTGGATTTCGGGGCCGTAGTGGAATATCAGGACGCCCCGGGCAACGAGGTGTTGCTCCATGTTTCGGAACTGGCATGGGAACGCACCGAAAACGTATCCGACGTAGTGAACATGGGCGATGTTTTTGACGTCAAGTACATGGGCACCGATCCAAGGACCCGTAAGGACAAAGTATCGCGCAAAGCATTGCTGCCAAAGCCGGAAGGCTACAGGGAAAGGCCTCCGCGAAGCAATGACCGAGATCGTGGCAGGAACGATAGAAACAGGGACAGAAAGCCCCGAAGGGACTAATTTTTTCCCAGTACAACAAAAAGGCCCCAACGGAAACATTGGGGCTTTTTTGTGTTTTGACGCAACCTTATGGCCCTTTGATAGACTTATATATACAGCTAAATGGATTTCGAGCTATGAAAAACTACCTACTCCCCTTTCTTGGCCTCCTTCTGTTCTCGTGCAACAATGACCTGGATGACAATCTGTCGCGTCCATCCGACGGAGAAAACAATGTCCCCGTACAAAAGGATGTTTTTACCGATGCCGAAGATATCCTTTTCACAGATTTGGAGGGAAATGATCATGGAATGGGCTGCGACGTCACTTTTTGTTATGGATATGGCGGCGCCATCCCCGATAGTGACAGGGTTCTGAAAGATTTCCCAATTCCGATTGCCCTACCGGAATCCTTTGATTTGAGCCAGTTCCTACCACCCGTGGGAGATCAAGGACAACAAGGGTCCTGCGTTTCATGGGCGATCTCGTATTATATGAAGAGCATGCAGGAAAAAATACAGCACGGCCATGACTTTGATGGCAATACCGTACTAAGCCCGGCGTACACCTACAACCAAATGGTAAACGGGGCGTGCGGCGCGGGTTCCGACATCGCACTGACCCTGGACCTGGTAAAAAGCAAGGGGGTCAGTTCCATTGCGACTTTCCCCTACACACCGGACAGCTGCAGTGCCCTTCCCTCCGAAACGGACGACCTGGAGGCGGCCAGGGCCAAAATTTCGGACTATAGGATCCTTAGCGGCAACAATATGGTCGGTGAAATGAAGGCCTTGATCAACGACCAAAGGCCTATTGTCCTGGCCGTGGGCTTGGACGGGACATTCGGCGCCAAGGACCATATGGGCCTCAGCGCCTATCGTGAACATACGGTAAGCCCCGACGATATATTGGCGGCACATGCCATGCTGGCGGTAGGGTATTCCGATACGTACCAAGCCTTTAAATTGGTCAATTCCTGGGGACCCGAATGGGGAGATAGTGGATTCGTTTGGATCGACTATAGCGCTTTTGAAAGGGTGTTGGACCCGACCTATGGCTTCAAGGTAATCTGTCAGGCCTTTGTGGCCTTTGACGAACCATGATTTAATCCTATCTTTTTGCCAGGACGCCCAAGGTATTTCCAAAATGGCGGTTGGATCTGCAATGGAAGCACAACAATACAATGAATAAAATATGATCGGTATTTGGAGCTGGACCAACTGATAAAGAGTTGTATCAAAAAAGATCGAAAGGCACAGGAAGCACTGTACAATCAGTACAAAAAAAAGCTGTTTCCCGTTTGCCTAAAATACTGTCGTTCCCATACCGAAGCGGAAGACCACCTGCACGATACGTTCATTACGATCTTTGGCGACATCAAAAAATACAAGGGAAAGGGATCGTTTGAAGGTTGGATGAAACGCATTGCCATCAATAAGGCCATCGACAAATACAAAAAACAGAACACATTTGAATTGGCAGACCACAAAGCGGCCAGCCTGTCCGGGGACGAAGATGTATCCATATACGAGAACGACCTATTGCTTTCTTTCGAAATCCTCATGGCCCTGATCCAAGAACTGCCGCACCAATATCGGATCGTCTTCAACCTGTATGAGTTGGACGATTACCCGCATAAAGAAATTGCGGCTCTGTTGGGGATCACGGTGGGCACCTCAAAATCGAACCTGCACCGTGCCAAAAGCCTATTGAAAGGGAAAATTTTAGATCATAACAACCAAGGGGCCATCAAAACGAACAGCCATGAAAGCTAAAAAAGATCTTGGAAAACTGATCAAGGACCGTTTGGCACATGCCGAGGCCGAGCCCAAGGACGGACTGTGGGACGCTATTGAGAAAACCTTGGAACAAAAACGGAAGAAAAGGGCAGGCTTCCTTTTGCTCTGGATAAGCTCGGCCCTACTCTTGGGAACGGTATCGATCACATATTTGGTGAGAAGTACATCGGGTACCGGGGAAGGTACTCCAACTATGGAAGTCCCGTCCGACGATGCAGACTCTTTGAACAATGGTGACAGGAACGGAACCGGTACGTCCATACCGATCCACGCTTCCGAGGCCGAATTCCAAGGGGCCGGTCCCGACACTTCCAGTGGTCCCGAAGCATCGTCCCAAGAAATTCATGAAACATCCAGTACCCCGAGGGATAGGACAAAAAGTCCCATCAAAAGCACAGGTCCGGGCAATACGGCCTCTTTTGTAAGCCAAGATGCCGAAAGCTCCACTAAGGGCTCCCCACCAAAAACGGATTCCACCCCTGTCGCTCCCCTACGGCAAAATCCGCAGGAAAACGCCACCCACATCGATACGCTCTTGAAGGGGAAGGTCGTCAGTGACGACACGACCGGTCCGACCACCAATTTGATCAAAAAAAGGACGGAAGAAGAAACCCAGCCTGAAAGAGATTCCCTCACGGCAAAAAGGAAGCCCGCGGAAAAACCCAAAAAAAATACTGAAGACGTGCTTCCCAAACCCCAGTCAGATCTGTCCAATTGGTTAATATCGGTGCAGGGCGCACCTACCTTTTATTCTTTTATTTCCAGTGGAACTCCCTACGGTCAAAGTTTGTCCTCCGGGAAGGTAACCACCGGCCTTTCAATGTCCTATGGGGTTTTGCTCAATATTCCCCTCTCTGAGAAACTCACCTTTAGACTGGGGTATCGCAGATCCAATTTTGCCTATTCCGTAAAGGATGCCACGAGTGGTCTGGCCAATAGCGGAAATGGTGCCATCCTCACCGATCGCGCCATACAAAGAAATGGGAACACCATCCCCAGTGCGGTGTTGCAAAGCGTCAATTCTGGAAATGCGTTTACCTTGAAACAAAAGATGGGCCATACCGACATCCCTTTTGAAATTTACTATACCCTGAAAAAAGGGAAAATAACTATCGATGCGATCGGCGGAATAAGCGTCCTATTTTTGGGAAGCAATTCCATTACCCTTAAAAACGAGGGGGGAAGCGTGGATATCGGTAGTATGAAATATCTAAAAAAGGCCAGTTTCAGCCCAAATGTGGGTTTGGGCCTTCGCTATCGGCTATCGGAAAGGCTACGGCTCGATCTGGAACCGACTTTGCGGTACCAATTAAACGCATTTGATGGGGAAAATAGAGATCTGCATCCGCTGATTTTTGGAATTTATACCGGTGCGACCCTAAAGCTGTAAGGTTTCCTACCTTCCAAGCGACCATTTATACACGTATTTTGTGCCGTTTAACCGAAAAATCAAGTTTTTTCGACCATTTTGTAACATTTGTGGCATTTCAACGTATAAGTATATGCAGTCTATGCGACCCGAACTTAATTTATATACATGAGACAGCTCAAGATCACAAAACAGGTCACCAATAGGGAGACCGCATCCTTGGACAAGTACTTGCAGGAAATTGGCAAAGTAGACTTGATAACCGCTGATGAGGAAGTAGAATTGGCACAACGCATCAAGGCAGGCGACCAGATCGCTCTTGAAAAACTGACAAAGGCCAATCTTCGATTCGTGGTATCGGTGGCGAAGCAGTACCAAAACCAAGGTCTTACTTTACCCGATTTGATCAACGAGGGAAACTTGGGATTGATCAAAGCGGCACAACGTTTCGATGAAACCCGAGGGTTTAAGTTTATCTCGTACGCCGTTTGGTGGATTCGTCAATCCATATTGCAGGCATTGGCCGAGCAGTCGCGTATTGTACGCCTGCCCTTGAATAAAATTGGATCAATAAACAAGATCAACAAAACATTTGCTTTCCTGGAGCAGGCACATGAACGCCAGCCCTCCGCCGAGGAGATTGCAAAAGAATTGGATATGACCGTGGAGGATGTCAAGCAATCCCTCAAAAACTCAGGCCGTCACGTATCTATGGATGCCCCCTTGATCGACGGGGAAGATTCCAACCTATACGATGTACTCCGTAGTGGGGAATCGCCAAATCCAGATCGGGAACTGTTGCACGAGTCGCTCCGTACCGAGATCGAACGCGCTTTGGAAACCTTGACACCAAGGGAGGCCGACGTGATCCGTTTGTATTTTGGTCTTGCCGGGCAACATTCGATGACCTTGGAGGAAATCGGTGAAACTTTTGACCTGACCAGGGAAAGGGTGCGCCAGATTAAGGAAAAAGCGATCCGAAGGTTGAAACATACCTCGAGAAGCAAAATATTGAAGACCTATCTAGGCTAGTCCTAGGGACAAATTGCGTGTTAATTATTCCTTAATATTGGAAATTTGGCATATAAGTTGTAATTTGTAACCGTAACAACAGTTATCATGACTGTTCGTTTTTTGATTGATGAATAAACTCCGGCTGATTACCGGAGTTTTTTCATTTATGTCCACTGCCCTTCCTACAGGCCTTGTATCGTAGGCATTGTATAATTTTTTTACACTATGGAACCCGCAAATACCCAGCCCAACAATCCACTGCACGGTGTGAAGCTTGTGGCTATTCTGGAACACCTGACAGATCTCTATAGCTGGGACGAGCTGGCTGCGAGGGTCAACATCAACTGCTTTAAGAGCAACCCCTCCATCAAATCATCCCTCAAGTTTCTGCGCAGGACCCCGTGGGCCAGGGAAAAAGTGGAACGCTTGTACCTGAAATCCATAAAAAAATAGGACATGGCGTTCAACATTGTGCTTATTGAACCTGAAATCCCCAACAATACCGGAAATATTGGCAGGTTGGCCCTGGCTTCCGGTTCCCAGCTGCATTTGGTGAGACCATTTGGTTTTGAGCTTGATGACAAACGGCTAAAACGTGCCGGCCTGGACTATTGGCAGCACCTGTCCGTTTCCATATATGACAATATTACTGCTTTCTTGGAGGTACATCGGGATAAAAACATGGTGTATTTCTCAAGCCATGGGAAGCAAGATCACTGGTCGATCGAATATCGGAAGGACATGTTCTTGGTCTTCGGTAAGGAATCCATGGGACTCCCCAGGCCCCTTCTCGAAGAGAACCCTTCAAAACTGTATAAAATACCCCTGTACAGTAACCACATCCGGAGTTTAAATTTATCAAATGCCGTGAGTATTGTGGTTTATGATGGGTTACGGCACTTGCAATAGTACATTTTAGTATCTTTAGGTACAACCTAAGAGCGATTACTATGTACAAAATGACCACCTTGGCACTACTCTGCCTTCTTTTTCTTTCCTGTAAGAATGACGGAACGTCAACTTCCGATGAAATCGAAAAATCCATAACCTTTAACTTGCCCGATGGGTTTGAACTGGAGGATCTTTACCATCCCAGTGAACATGAACAGGGTTCGTGGGTGGCCTTGGCCCAGGGGGATAATGGTCAAATTTTTGCGTGTGACCAGTATGGAAAGATCTATAGTTTCATGGCCCCGGAGGAGGGCAGTGTTTTGGACCCCGGGGACGTAAAGCCCCTTGACCTGGGAATCGGGGAGGCGCATGGACTGCTATGGGCCTTTAACAGCCTGTATGTGGCCGTCAACAAACGCTGGGACGATGATGTACCCGATGAATCGGAAAACGGAAGTGGCATCTATCGAATTACCGATTCGGATGGCAATGGGGAATTGGACAAGGTTCAGATGCTTCTAAAACTGGAAGGTGCAGGGGAACACGGCCCGCACAGTTTTGTGCTTTCTCCCGATGGGACCGAAATCTACTTTATCGCGGGCAACCACACCTTGGTCCCAGAAAAACTCCTAACGAACAGCCATCTCCCCACCAATTGGGGTGAGGACAACCTTTTTGAACCCTATTTGGACGCTCGCGGGCATGCCAACGACATCAAGGCCCCGGGCGGGTGGATCTCAAAGTTCAATCCGGATGGCAGCCAGTGGGAACTCATTTCCGCTGGATACCGGAATCCGTTCGACATGGCCTTTAACCAGGATGGCGAGCTGTTCGCCTACGATGCCGATATGGAATGGGACATCGGAATGCCCTGGTACCGCCCAACCCGAATCTGTCATGTCACCAGCGGGAGTGAATACGGCTGGCGTACCGGATCGGGCAAATGGCCCGCCTACTATCCCGACAACCTACCTGCCGTGCACAATCTGGAACAGGGATCGCCCACCGCGGTACTTTCCGGGGCCAAATTGAATTTTCCCGCCAAATACCAAAACGGGCTCCTGATCATGGACTGGAGTTTTGGGACCGTTTATTTCATCGATCTCAAAAGAAAGGGGAGCAGTTATTCTGCGAAGAGGGAAGAGTTTCTATCCGGCACGCCCCTGCCCCTTACCGATATGATCGCCGGTACGGATGGCGCACTCTATTTCGCCACCGGAGGACGGAGGATCGATTCGCATTTGTATCGTTTGCGCTATACGGGCACCGATATGGGAGCGGCCCAATCGGAAACCGATGAGACCACGGCAGCGCTCCGAAGCCTGCGCCATACCCTTGAAAAATACCATACCGAAGTCTCCAATGCCGCCGTACCGCTGGCCTGGGAAAATCTAGATCATGAAGACCGGTTTATCCGCTATGCCGCGCGACTCGCGCTGGAGCACCAAGCTGTTGCCGAATGGAAGGCGCGGTTCTTTAAGGAAACCAATGTCCAAAAACTTATTGAGGCCGGTATCGCCCTGGCCCATCAGGGAGACAAGGACCTTCAGGGAAAAATATTGGATAAGTTCCAAGCCTTGAAATTGGAGCAGTTGTCCACCGAACAGCAAATTGCCCTTTTGCGGAACTATTCGCTGCTGTTCATTCGGATGGGCGCACCCGATGCGGCACACGCCCGCTCAGTCGCCAAAAAATTAAGTGCTTATTTTCCCCATGCGAACAATGCCGTGACCCGGGAATTGGGACAACTGTTGCTCTTTTTAAAGTCCGATGGCATTACCGGGGCTTTGGTCGAACAATTGGAGCGGCACACTAGGGAAAAGACCATCGCGGAAGGTGTTGAAATGCTTTCCGAGGAAGCAACCCTTCGCAGTGAACAGTACGGTCCGCTCATCCGCGACGTAATTGCCAAAATGCCCCCCAGCGAATCCATATTTTATGGAATGCTGTTGAGCCATGCCCAAGAGGGGTGGACGCGGGAGCTTCGCGAAAAATACTTCCTGTGGTTCTACGATGTCTTGGCAGCCAAGGGTGGAATGAGTTTTAAGGCCTATATGGAAAATGTCCGCCAACAGGCCATGGCCCATGTACCCGCTGCCGAAAAGGAGGAGTTCCAGGAAATATCGGGGGTATACGACCCCTCGACCGCGGTGGCCGATTTACCTCAGCCCATTGGACCGGGAAAAAACTATTCGAACCGGGAAATTGGCCAATTGCTGGGTGCCGGGGAACACGGAAATTTTGCCGATGGGGAACGGGCCTACCAAGCGGCCATGTGCGTTATGTGCCATAGGATGCAGGGCAACGGGGGGGCCGCCGGACCCGACCTGACCCAGGCCCACACCAAATTCAACAGTTGGGAGATGCGCTTTACCGTTTTGAGCCCAAACGATGAAATCTCGGACCAATATGCCAATATGCTGTTCCATCTAAAGGATGGACGTAAAATGGCGGGGCGCGTAAAATCCGAGGAAGGCGACAGCATTGTGCTGATGCCCAACCCCTTTAACGAGACCTATACCGTACAACTGGCCAAAGCCAATGTTGAAAAGCAAGAACTTTCACCCATTTCCCCTATGCCCTCGGGTCTCCTGAACCGGTTGAACGAACAGGAGATCCGAGACTTGTTCGCTTATTTGCAGGCGGGCGGGGATGCGGACAGTCCGGTGTATTCGGAAGAAGGGGAATAGGATGGCACCACCGGTCGAAGATTCAAATACAGAACCGAACTTTTGGTTAAGATCAAAAAGGATGCGGGCCTATACCCTCATCACATCCAACCAAAATTTCAACGCCACTATTAAAAAAGCGGTGTTGCTGGCCTTCCTTTTTACGCTACAACCGGGTTTGTCCCAAACCGTCGTGGGCCCTGTGGAGTTGTCCGATGGCGCTTTGGAGCTGACAAAACAGGAGGTGACCTATGACCCATCGTATTTTTCCATTGATTATCCGAACGGGGATGTCCCTGCAGATAAGGGTGTTTGTACCGATGTGATCATTCGGGCGTACCGCAAAATCGGAATTGATCTGCAGAAGGAAGTCCACGAGGACATGAAGGCCCATTTTGGGGCATATCCAAAAATCTGGGGGCTTAAAACCCCGGATAGGAACATTGATCATAGAAGGGTTCCCAATCTCATGACCTATTTTAAACGAAAGGGGGCCGAAAAATCGATTTCGGATAAAGCGAGCGATTATTGGCCTGGAGATATTGTCAGCTGGAACCTGGACGGGGCACTGACGCATATTGGAATTGTTGTGGACAAAAAATCAAAGGACGGAAGAAGAAATCTGATCGTGCACAATATCGGCGCGGGACAAGTATTGGAAGACTGTCTTTTCGATTACAAAATAATTGGACATTATCGCTATGAGAAATGAAAATCCCATACCGACTTAGTCTAAGACGAACAGCGGGTTTGGTAGGTAAACGGATGTAAGGACAAATAGCATTGCCGTATTTGGGTTCGACCGCTATACCATGCGCTAAACGTTGTATTAAAACCGAAAAACCAAAAAGATCATGATCGTACAGATTATCAAATTAAAAAGTGATTTGCCCGAGGGTGAATTATTAAAGCGGGCCAGGGAACGGGAGCCCCAATTCAAGGCCATCCCTGGGCTTTTGCAAAAATATTATGTGAAAATTGGCCCATCAGGGCAATATGGGGGAATCTATATCTGGGATTCCAAAGAATCCCTGAAGTTGTATCAGGCTTCCGATTTGGCCTCCAGTATACCGAAGGCCTATGAAATTATCGAAGCACCCAATATCGAGGTCCTGGATGTTCTTTTTAAACTGAGGAGCTAAGAAAGGCAACATCGGAAAAATACGGTACCCCTGTACGCTACATAGTACTAAAACATAACGCAATGAACCTGGACGAAAACAAAAAGAACGCCATTGCCTTTTACCGAATGGCCTATGAAGGAAAGCCCGCGGAAGCAGTGGAAAGGTATGTGGGCAAAGACTATATCCAGCACAATCCCGATGTGGCCGATGGCACCCAGGGCTTTATCGATTACTTCGAACAGATGCAACGGGAGTATCCCGAGAAGTCCATAGATTTTGTCCGTGCCATTGCCGAGGGTGAACTGGTGGCGCTCCATACCCACCAGACCTGGCCCGGGAACGATCAGTACATTACAATGGATTTTTTCAGGTTCGATGGGCAGGGAAAAATATGCGAACATTGGGATGCCATCCAACAGGTTCCCAAAACATCTAAAAACCCCAATACGATGTACTGAAAAAAAGCCTGGCAAGCCCAGCTTGGCCATAGGACAAAACTGCTTTCGGCCAAACTGGGGGAAAGAAAACGTCCTCAAAGAATGGGACATACCAAAAAATTGCGCCTTAACCGAAGCACCTATGCAAGAGAAGATCATTTATTTGCTCCTAGGACCAAAAGGTAGCGGAAAGTCGTTCATCGGAGCGCTTATGGACCAAAATTTTGGTATCCCCTTTGTGCGTGTGGAAGATTGGGCCAAAACAATCAAAAAGGAAAGGGACATCCTTGATGGGCACTACATCCGGGACGTATTCGAAACCATAGAAAAAGGGATCAGGAAGACCTTGCTCGACAAGGATACGGTAGTATTTGAGTCCACGGGGCTGTCCACCCCGTTCGATATGATGTTCGAAAACCTGAAAAATGATTTTAACGTGGTCTCCATCGGTATTCAGGCCAACGACGATCTGTGCTTGGAAAGGGTCCGAAAAAGGGACGGTTCCATACATATTGCCGTTCCCGATGAACAGCTGCGGCAAATCAATCTACAGGTTCGGAAAAAAGCGATCAAAACCGATTTTTCATTGGAGAACAGCAGTACCACCGAAGCAGAGCTCATCAAAAAATTGAAAGAGATAATCCGAAAAAACAGTGGATGACAAAGCGATAACTTAGCAAGCTACTCCCACACCAATTCCGTATTTTTGTACAAATTACCAAGCAAATCCATCTTATGAGCAATATCAAAATAGCCCCCTCCCTCCTGGCCGCGGACTTTGGCAACCTGCAACGGGATGTAGAACTGGTGAACCAAAGCGCCGCCGACTGGCACCATATCGATGTGATGGACGGGGTGTTTGTACCCAATATCTCTTTCGGGATGCCGGTGATCAAAGCGATTCAAACACACGCCACCAAACCCTTGGACGTGCATTTGATGATTGTTGATCCCGATCGCTACATCAAGAATTTTGCTGCACTGGGGGCCCAGGTGCTCACCGTGCATTTGGAGGCGTGCACCCACCTGCACCGCACCCTTCAGGCCATTAGGGCCGAGGGAATGCAGACCGGCGTGGCCCTGAACCCGCACACCAACATCGCATTGTTGGAGGATACGATCCAAGATATCGACCTGGTCTGTCTGATGAGCGTCAACCCGGGTTTCGGGGGACAGTCCTTCATAGAAAATACCTACCAAAAAGTACGGGCACTCAAGGACCTTATCCAAAAAAAGGAGGGCAGCACCTTGATCGAAATCGATGGTGGGGTCACCGATGCCAATGCCAAAAAATTGGTCGAGGCGGGGGCCGACGTACTCGTAGCCGGAAGCTTTGTGTTCAAGGCCGCCGACCCAACCGCTACCATTGCCGATCTTTCACAGCTTGCCAATAGCTAGTATTGCTCCAACAAGTAGTTGATCAGATCCGTGGTGGTCACGATGCCGACCAGTTTTTCCTGCTGCACCACGGGAAGGGCATGGTATTCCTTTTGGGCCAATAGTTCCGCAACCTCCTTAATGTTGGTATCCGGGGAAACACTATCCAAATTTTTGGCCATCACTTGGGGAACGGTGAACATGTTGTACACCAAAGTCTCCACCTCATCTTCGTCCTCATAGGCACCATCCGCAAAGCTTATCCGGAGTAAATCTGTCAAACTCAGCATTCCGATAATCTTTTCCCCATCCACCACGGGAATATGGCGAATGCCGTGTTTCTTGAACAAACGCTCCGCGGTGTCCAAACCGTCATTGGCATTCAAGGTGATCAAACTGGTGGTCATGATATTTGAAACGGGAATTCGTTGTCGTAAGCTCATAATCTTTGATTTTATAATTACTGTTTAAAGTTCCCATTCCCATAGCGTACAAAGAATGATATATATCACTTGGATTGGGTTTTTAATTTCCGATAAGCACTCCTATTTACCCCGATTGGGCGCGGTCAACTTTGCCATAAAATCCCTAGCTTTGCCCCATTGGATCGGATCGTTCGCGTTCGTTCAAAATCTATAGAATGGAGAAATTGGATATTGTTATCGTTGGAGGAGGCCCCATTGGCATCGCTTGTGGGCTGGAAGCCAAAAAGAAGGGGCTGCGTTACCTAATTATTGAAAAGGGACCTATCGTGAATTCCTTGTTCAATTATCCCATAAATATGCAGTTCTTCTCCTCTTCCGAACGCCTCGAGATCGATGGCATTCCCTTTATCAGCAAGGAGGCCAAACCAAAGCGCAACGAGGCCCTGGAATACTACCGGCGAATCGTAACCGGCAACCAACTCAGCATCCATCTCTTTGAATTGGTCGAATCCGTACAAAAGACCGACACTGGTTTTTCCGTCCTTACCAACAAGGACAACTACTTGGCAGACCATGTCATCGTGGCCACGGGTTTTTACGACCTTCCGAATACCTTGGGTATTCCGGGCGAATCGCTGCCCAAGGTATCCCACTACTATAAAGATCCCCATTTTTACGCTAGCCAAAAACTGGCTATTGTAGGCGCCAGCAATTCGGCCATTGACGCTGCCCTGGAATGTTGGCGGAAAGGTTCGGAAGTCACCCTGATCATCCGGGGTCCCGAAGTGGGCCAACGGGTAAAGTATTGGGTGCGGCCCGATGTTATCAATCGTATCGGGGAAGGCAGTATCAAGGCCTACTACAACTCTACGCTGAAGGAAGTTCGTGAAGGTGAAGTGGTCGTCGATACACCGGAAGGCACCATCCATTTGGAGAACGATTTTGTATTGGCCCTGACCGGATACATGCCCAATTTTGAATTCTTGCAAAAGCTCGGGATCCAACTCTCCGAGGATGAAAAAAGACTTCCCCAATACAATCACGATACCATGGAGACCAATGTCGAGGGACTTTACCTGGCCGGGGTTATCTGCGGGGGCATGGAAACCCATAAGTGGTTTATTGAAAACTCCCGTATACATGCCCCCATGATCGTTTCCTCCATTTTGGAAAAAAAGGCCTCCAAAATCACCTCCTAATACGGCAACATGTCCTATCGGTGGCGCTGGGCAAAAACGCCCCGCTGTCGCCCAAGGTAAGTTTTCGGAAGATAGCGCATTTCCGACGCTTTATAAATCCGTACATTTAAGGAAGTAACCAATTCGAGGATTGTTTGAACAAGTTGACCAAATATTGGTTTCTGGAAGGGTTCGACCTATTTGCCAAATTGGGTAGGCCCACCATGATGCGCATGTGCGAGATCCTGGAGATGGAGCATCTGGACAAGGGTACGGCCATTTCGTTGGGCGATAGGGACAAAAAGAGCATTTTTTTCTTAAAAAAGGGGGCCGTTAAAATCTCCGATGCCAAAAGCGATACGGTAAAATACGTCGTAAAAAAGGGCAATATCTTTGGCGAACTGGCCCTGTACGACCAACAGGCCGCAGCCGAGGAACAGGCCTTTGCCCTGGAAGACTCCATTATCTGCCATATCGGGGCGGATATGATGGAGAAGCTCATGGAAAAGCACCGCTCGCTTAAGAACGCCGTACTCAAGATATATGGCCTACGGATAAAAAAACTGGAACGTCGGCTGCAAGACCTGCTCTATAAGGACAGCACCCGGCGCATTGCCGATTTCATTACGGATTATGTCCACGAATTTGGAGAGGAAAACAAGAATGGAAGGATCGCTAAAAACCTATTGTCCCAAAAGGATATTGCCAATCTGACCAACACTTCCAGACAAACGGTAAGCAATACGTTAAGTAATCTCCGAAAAGCGCGACTGATCGATTACAGTGCCCAATATATTTCCATACCAAAAAAAACAGTTCCATGAAAAATTTTTTAAAACGGCTTTTCACTTCAAAGGAAGCCGATGTTTTCGATACCGCGCCTAAAGGGGTATGTCCCAATTGCTGGGGCGATCAGGAATATGGCAATGTGGTCCGGGAGAAATATAAGGACGCCCAGATCGGCGTGAACAACCGGGAAAGCCAATATGCCTTTATCCAAGATTTTATGGTTACCCATCTGGATGGGATCAAACTAAAGAGTTCCGTGCACGGCACGGAATGTCCCACCTGTAAAGTGGTGTATCCAAATGAAAGCGGAAATCAATAGTACCAAGTCCGACCGTCTTCCCATCGGGATGGACATAACTTCAATCGATAAAAACAATAACCCAATTTAAAACACTAAGAATCATGTCAGAACAACTAGCAAAAATGACGGAACACCAATGTTCCAGCGCCCCGGCCAAATATGATGACCTCAAGGTCCTTTTCCTCAACTGCACGCTGAACAGAACTCCGGTACTGTCACATACCGAGGGGCTTATCGCCGTCGCACAGCGGGTTTTTGAAGCCAATGGCGCCAGCACCAAGGTCATACGTCCTGTGGATTATACCATTCCCGCGGGCTTGGGGCTCGATATGTCCCAGACCCCGGAATGGGAAAAGGACGATTGGCCCATGCTCCAAAAAGAAGTGGACGCCTGCGATATTTTGGTCCTCTGTACGTCGGTATGGCTAGGTGAAAAGTCTTCGGTCTGCAATAGGGTCCTAGAGCGGATGTACGGTTACACGCACCAATTCAACGAAAAGGGACAGTACCGCGATTATGGAAAAGTAGGTGCGACCTTGATCACGGGAAACGAGGATGGGGTAAAACATTGCGCCATGAACATTCTCTTCTCCCTTTCCCATATCGGCTATACGGTCCCTCCCCAAGCAGATGCGGGCTGGATGGGAGAGGCTGGGCCCGGGCCTTCTTATCGGGATGAAGGTTCCGGCGGACCGGAAAACGACTTCACCAATAGAAATACGACCTTCCTTGCCTGGAACTGTATGCACCTGGCCCGTATGTTGAAGGACGCCGGGGGGGTGCCGGCACATGGCAATCTCCCCGATGAATGGAAAGCGGGCTGCAGGGCCGGTTTTGACAGTCCCGAACACAAACGATAGGCGGTATGGAAAAAATGATGCACCTGGCGGCCCAATATCTGGCCGCCGCCGGAATAAGTTTCGTCCAAAAAGAAGCGGACGACAGCCATACCAACCTAGGGTTTTCGACCTTGGACGGAAGTATGTACACATGGCCGTTGAACGTGGCCGGAGACGTGTTGGCCCTTAGCTACAATACCTTTGGCCTGGAATGGCGCAGCCACGGTTCTACCACTTCCTTCAAGCTCGACGGCAGCACACACGGTGAAATCCTGGAATGGATTCAGCAAAGGGTTGCCGACGCTAGGTTGGACAAACCCTTTAGCTATAAGTTCCACTACGACCTGCCCTATACGATCGCCGATGGTTTTACCTTTAAGTTATTGGACACCGATAGGCTCAAGGAACTGATGCATCTCAGAATCTTGGGCCAACTGGCCCTTGAGGCTTTTTTGAAACAGGAGCAACTGGTTTCCGAAATTAGGGTCTGGCCGCACCATTTCGACACTGGGGCCTATGCCCCGTTAAAGGACAGGCCAGAACGTGCGGTCGGTCTGGGGCTTGCCATCCCCGACACTTTGGTGAACGATCACTACTTCTATATAAGTGGCTATAACGGCCATGAGGGGATGGACACTTCCGGTTTTGGAAAACTGGAGCACGGTACTTGGCACAACAATGGGTTCAAAGGTGCTGTTCTGCCCGCGACGGGAACGGATCAAAATACGGTGGTCGCCTTTTTGTCCGAGGCGTATTCCAACTATAAAAACTAACACCATTCTATGGCTTCAACAAAAAAAACGACCTGGCACAAGGTCCTGGACCATAAAAAAGATCTTCCCGAAGGCAGGGTCAAAACGGTAACCGTCAACCACAAGGGTATTTGCCTGACCCATTTTGAAGGCAAATTTTCCGCCTTGGACAACAAATGTCCCCATCAGGGCGGTCCCTTGGGAGAAGGATCCATCGAAAACGGACTGTTGCGATGCCCATGGCATGGGTGGGATTTTCACCCTTGCACCGGGCTACCTCCCGGCGGTTTTGACGATGGGGTGGAAACCTTCCCCGTCAAAACGGAAGCCGACGCCATCTATGTAGGTATGGAAGCGGAAGCTCCGCACGAGCCGACAGTTTCCGATATCATGGTCGAGACCATGATCAACTGGGGCGTGACCAAGGTTTTCGGCATGGTAGGGCATTCCAATCTCGGTTTTGCCGATGCGATGAAGCGTCAGGAGCAAAAAGGAAACCTCAACTTCTATGGTATCCGGCATGAGGGTGCCGCGGCTTTCGCGGCCTCCGCCTATGGAAAACTGACCGGTAAACCCGCCGCTTGTTTTACCATTGCGGGACCTGGGGCCACCAATTTATACACCGGCATGTGGGACGCCAAGGTGGACCGGGCCCCTTTTCTGGCATTGACCGGGCAGGTGGCCACCCAAGTAGTGGGGACAGGCAACTTTCAGGAAGTTGATCTGGTGCAGGCCTTCAATACGGTGGCCGAATTCAACCAACGGGTACAAAGCGATAGCCGGCATGCCGAATTGATGTCCCTTGCCGTAAAGCACGCCATTTTAAAACGGGACGTCTCGCATTTGACCTTTCCCGACGAGGTACAGGAACGCCGGGCCAAGCCGGGTGCCAAGGCAAAGTCTCCTGTCAATAGAATCACCCCCTTGGAGATTGCACCGCCCACCGAAATGTCCGACAGGGCCATTGCCCTGATCAAAAAATCGAAACGACCTTTGATCGTCATGGGACACGGTGCGCGGGCGCATAAAAAAGCCGTTGTAGCCTTTGCCGAAAGTTTGAATGCCGCAGTGGTCACTACTTTTAAGGGCAAAGGGCTCATTGCCGACAATCATCCGTTGGGCTGTGGGGTCTTGGGAAGAAGTGGAACACCCATCGCCTCCTGGTTCATGAACGAAGCCGATCTACTGATCGTACTTGGGGCCTCTTTTTCCAACCATACCGGAATTACGCCAAAGAAACCCACGATCCAAGTGGATTTCGATCCATTGGCCTTGAGCAAATTCCACCAGGTGGATGTTGCGGTCTGGGGCGAGATATCGCGTACCCTGGAAATCTTTTCGGGAGCGTTGAAGGGAAAAACGGATGCGATCGACCAAAGAGGGGAAATCGCATCGCGTTGGGCCATTTGGAAAGCGGAAAAGGAAAAGCGCCTGACGGAGACCTCGGAAAAAGGGTTGAGCTCAGTAGCGGTCTTTGAAGCGATGAACCGCTTGGCACCGAAAAATGCGGTGATGTGTGTGGATGTAGGGAACAACGCCTATTCCTTCGGACGTTATTTCGAACCGGATCAACAGGACTTTTTAATGTCCGGATATTTGGGTTCCATCGGATTTGCCCTACCCGCCGCCATGGGTGCCTGGGCAGCGGTGGGGAGTTCACGTCCGGTCATCGCTGTGGCCGGAGATGGTGGCCTTTGTCAATATTTGGCCGAAATCACCACCTTGGTGAAGTACAATATGCCTGTAAAACTGATTGTCCTCAACAACCATGAGCTTGGAAAAATTTCCAAGGAGCAACGGGCCGGTGAATTTGATGTTTGGCAGACGTCCCTGTCCAACCCGAACTTTTCGGAATATGCCATCTCCTGTGGTGCCTGGGGGAAACGGGTAACCGAAGAAAGCGACCTGGAAGTGGGGATGAAGCAATTGTTCGAGCAGCCCAAGGCCGGACTTTTGGAGATCATCACCGATGTGGACCTGATTTAAGTTCAAACTTTTGACCATGCTACAATCGTTCAGCATTATTTTTTCGATAGCGGCCTTTTACAGCTTTATCAACTATAAATGGCTCAAGTTACCAGCCACCATAGGCTTGATGTTGATGAGCCTGGCCACGGTCATCCTGATCACGTTCTGTAAGGATCTCTTCCCCCAATTCTATCGCTTCTTCTGCGATATCGTACTCCATTCGGATTTCAAGACCTTGCTCCTTGACGGTATCTTGAGCTTCCTGCTTTTTGCGGGTGCACTGCATGTCAATATCGATGCCCTGGCCAGGGAAAAATGGTCGGTACTTTTGTTCGCTACCCTGGGGGTCCTGATCTCAACTGCCCTGGTCGGGGCATTGGTTTTTGCAGCGGCGCAATGGGCAGGTGTCGCCCTCCCTTTTTTGCATGCGATGCTCTTCGGGGCATTGATTTCCCCGACCGACCCCATTGCCGTGCTGGCCATCCTAAAAAAAACGTCCATCGCCAAAAGTCTGCAGGTCAAGATAGAAGGGGAATCGCTTTTCAATGATGGTATCGGAGTTGTGGTCTTTGCCGGAATATTGATTTTGGGCGATATGGGAGGCCATCCGACAGAAAGCTCCCTGGGCGTTGAAATAGGAAGGTTGTTTTTGGAAGAGGCCGTCGGCGGCATCGCCTATGGGGCCCTACTGGGTTTTGTGGGATACCATAGTATCAAATCGGTAAGGGACAACCCCCAATTGGCCGTTATGATCAGCCTCGCTTTGGTCATGGGCGGTTACTCCCTGGCATCGCTTATCCATGTATCCGGTCCTTTGGCGATGGTCGTATCGGGAATGCTGATCGGCAATAAGTTCAATATCGAATCGAACCGGGGACCCGCAAGAAAATTGCTCAACGCGCTATGGGAAGTTTTGGACGAGGTGTTCAACGGCATCTTATTTGTCCTCATCGGACTGGCCATCCATCTTTTAAAATTCGATTTGCACTATCTGTATTTGGGCCTTTTGTCCATCCTGGCCGTACTGTTGGCCCGCTTTGTTTCCGTTCTTCTACCTTATGCCCTGTTGAAGCATACCGAGGACCATCCGATCAAGACCGTTGCCATTTTGACCTGGGGCGGGCTGCGTGGCGGAATCTCCATTGCCCTGGCACTGACGCTTGCCGATACCACCTCCTCGGAAGCGATTTTGTACATCACCTATACGGTGGTGATCTTCTCCATAATCGTCCAGGGGCTCAGCATTGGGAAATTGGTCCAGAAACTATATCCAAACCCATAAATACACCATGGCCAGATCGGACAAAGAATCGAAAAAGAGGGATAGGGAAAAAGATCGGTTGTTGATGGAGGACCTGGGAATTGACAAGGAAGCACTGAAATCCCTAAAGAAAAAACTGGCCAAAATTGCTCCAAGGCCCGAACGTGGTGTCGAGACCTTGTTTCGCTTGGTCTCCAAGAACCAATACACCCTGAATACGATGATCGATAGAAAATCGAACATCCTTATTTCGGTAAATGCCCTGATTCTTTCCATTGTCCTTGGGACAGTACTGACCCAGCTGGATGAGGACCCCCATTTGCTCGTTCCGACCATACTAATGTTGACGACCAACCTGATTTCCATAGGCTTTGCCATTTTTGCAACACGCCCGGAACAGAGACATGGCGATGCTGCTTCCGGCAACATTATGTTCTATGGAAACTTTGAGGAAATGGAGGAAGATCGTTACCTTAATCAGCTCATGGGCTTGATGGACCAAGGGGACGAACTTTATAAGACCATTGCGAAGGACACTTTTCATCTCGGAAAGGTCATTTCCAGGAAGTTCAGGCTCCTCCGCATTTCGTTCCATATTTTTCTGATCGGTATCGTCCTATCGGTCGTGGCCTTTGTGCTTTGCCATCTGATGTTCGGAACTTCCTAGCTGTCTTTCCCTTGGGGCCCTTCTTTTCCTGAGCGCACTAAAAAAAATCGATCCGATCAACAGTAGATTCACCGCGTGCCAGTGGTACAGGGCAACATGAACCAATTCTTCATTGGGCGCTCCAGTTTCGCCAAAATCTTCCGCCAGTATGGCCATAAGGAGATAGACCACAGCATCCAAGAGCAGTATTCCCATCAACAAACAGCAGTTCTGTAACTTGAAGTTTTCCATTTACTCCTGTGTTATTTTACGTATCCGATGGTTGGCCGTATCCGCCACGTAGAGGTTTCCCTGTGCGTCTACCGAAAGCGCGTACGGATAATTGAATTGTGCCAGGTCGACCGAGCCATCCTCATTTCCATTCATGCCCCCGGCATAGGTCGTGACCGTACCGTCGGGAGTGACCTTGCGTATTTTGTGGTTTCCCTCGTCCGCGACATAGCTATTTCCCTGGGTGTCCATCCCTAGGCCACGGGGATATCGAAACTCGGCGGCACCCCCAACACCATCGGTATCTCCTTCCCGACGTCCGGCCAGGGAACCAGCCTCGCCATTTGGCGCGATCAAATAAATACGATGGCTGTTGGAATCGACCACGTATAGCGCCCCCTCATGATTTACGGCAACTCCCGATGGACCCGAAAACATGATCTGATTTCCGATCCGGGTCACTGTTCCGTCCGGGGTCACCTTCCGTATGGCCAGATTCTTGGTATCCGCCACATAGACATTTCCCTCTAAATCAACCGCCACGCCACGGGGGAAATTGAACTGGGCCTCAGTTCCCACTCCATCGGCTGAACCCATGGTACTTCCCGCCAAGGTGGTCACCATCCCTTCTGGGCTTATTTTCCGAACCCTATGGTTGTTGGCATCGGCCACATACACCTGACCCTGTCGATCTACCGCCACCCCATAGGGCGCATCGAACTGTGCGGTGGTCCCCATCCCATCGGCAAAGCCCTTGGTACTTCCGGCAAAAGTTCCTACGGTACCATCCGGGGCTATTATCCGTATTTGATGGTTCCCCGAATCCGCGACATAGACGTTCCCTTGGCCATCGACAGCGGTACCCGTGGGGTAGGCGAATTCGGCATTTTTCCCAATTCCGTCGGAACTGCCCACGGTACTTCCGGCCAAAGTGCTGACCCTGGTCTCGGAAAGAACGTAGGCAAATTCTGGACCTTCCAATTCGGTGCCCCCAATAACGACCTTTATAGTGCCAGAATAGGCCTGCGCTGGCACTTCCGCTTTGATCTGCCCATGCTGTACCTGGAGCACCTCCCCTTCCTTTCCATTGAAGAAAACCCCCACACTGTCCACTTCCGTCCCGAAGTTCGCTCCCTCAACGGTGACCACGGTATTCTTCGGTCCGTTGAGCGGACTTACCGCATTCAGCACTGGGACGGGGATCGGTTCTTCCTGCTGGGGATTTTCTTGGACCGGATCAGGGGCGGTCGCCGCTCCATCATCCCTGTTGCAGCTAAAAGTCAGTAAAGCGATAAGCAACAGACTTATTCCTTTATTGATCGGTTTACGACCACTGGATTTATGGCCTTCTTTTTCCTTTTGCTTGTTCAGGTCCTTAAAGGAGAGCATTTGGAGCACTTTCGCTGAAGCTCCATAGTAAAAACCGGTTTGGTGCCCATAGTTTTTGGGATTCTCAAAGGTGCCAAAAAGGATGTCGAAAATGGGCAGGTCCGAATAATTGTGCTTATGGATTCCCTTGGCATGGTGCACGGTATGGCTCTCCGGGCGTTGAATGATGTAGCCCAGCCATCGCGGGGTGTTGATGTTCGCATGCTGGAACATTCCCAGGAAATTGGTCACCAAGAGGGTTACCGTGATCGCTTGGGGGGACAGCCCTACGAGGAGCGCAAAGCAAAGGCTCCCGAGAACGGTCCAGCCGATCATGTCCAAGGGACTGAAATAGAACGCCCCATAGGTATCCAAACGCTCGGCGCTATGGTGCATTTGGTGAAAGGCACGCCATAGGAAGTTGGAGGTATGCAGGGCCCTATGCCATACGTACACGCCAAATTCGTACAACAATACGCCCACAGCGCCCCCGCCCAGGGCACCCAATCCCGTGAGGTCGAAAACCCGGTAGGCTTCCAAATAGGGATCGGTGAACAAGGGGAGATAGGAGGATAGATAGAAGAAAAACGCAAAGGCCGTCAATCCCCGAATTTTCCAAAACTTAATCTTGGGAAGTTGTCTTGCGGGAAACAGCGCCTCCCAAATCATGAGTACCCCATATATAGCTAAAACGGATAAGGATACTGGGTCCAATAAAATTTCCAATGGTGTTGGCATAACATTTGTTTTTAAAGATTTACAGGGCAAACATAGCCCGGGCGGTGCCCTGGCCGCCACCTGGGGTGTGCCATAATCTTTAAAGTTTGTTGCGCCCAAACAATTGGTCGTCAAAGGTTCTGTACACAATGCAACGGATGTTGCAAAAGCGGCGACTGAGGTTGCAGCGATGGGGTTTTCCGATTAAAGAGGATTCTTTTTTAAACAGGTTGCTATCGAAAAAAAAGCACACTCCCATACCGGGAGTGTCACCGAGATCAGCCCTTAGCCATTTCGCTCGGTGATTTGCCAAATTGCTCCTGGAAGCATTTGGAGAAATAGGAGGGGTTCTGGAAGCCCACGGCATAGGCTATCTGGGTAATGGTACCGCTTTTTTGCCGCACCATATCCAGGGCGCGGTACAGCCTAAAGGAGCGGATGAACTCGTTCGGGGTCATATCGGTGATCGCCTTTATTTTCCGGAACAGTTGGGAGCGGCTCAAGGCCATGGCATAGGCGAGTTCTATGACACCGAACAGGGGGTTGGCAATTTGGTCCTCCAGCTCCGTGGCCACCTTTTCCATAAACACCTGATCCATGGAGTTCAATGGTATCTTCTTCGGCATCAATTGGTCTCCCGAATGGAAATGCTGCTGCATTTTCTTTCTAAGGCTCACCAAGTTTTCCAACCGGACCAGCAATTCCTCCGTATCGAAAGGTTTGGTGAGGTAGTCATCGGCCAGGTTTTTGAGCCCTTCGATCTTATCCTCCTTCGACGCCTTGGCGGTCAGCAGGATAATTGGGATATGGCTGGTGCGCATATCGTTCTTCAGTCTTTTACATACTTCCATCCCATCCATTTTGGGCATCATCAGGTCGCTCAACACGATATCGGGAACGTGTTCGAAGGCCAGGTCGAGGCCCTTCTCCCCGTTCACCGCTTCCAATACCCTATAGGAGGGGGCGAGTATCTCCCCGATGTAGTTCCGAAGGTCCTGATTGTCCTCTATCAGCAGGGCGATGGGCAGGTCATCGTCCCCATCGGGGGCGGAAAGCTCCTGTACCACCTTTACCGTATTTCCAGTATCCAAGGGGGCAGGTGTTTCCATGGAACGGTCCATCAGTACCAGATCGTCATCGGACAAATGTGCCTTTCCAAAGGGAAGTTCCACCTCAAAAGTACTTCCCACCCCAACCTTGCTCTGCACCCGGACCTTTCCTTTGTGCAGGGCCACCAGTTCTTTGATAAGGGCAAGACCGATGCCCGTACCGGTCACATCCTCCCTATCGGCATTGGAAGCCTGATAAAACCGATCAAAAATATGCTCCAGTTCCTGTTCGGGAATCCCAGTTCCCGTATCGGTGACCGCGAGGCCCAAAACATGCCGCTGGCCCTCCTTTTTCTCCTTCAATCGTATTGAGACCGTTCCTCCGTCGGGGGTATATTTAAGGGCATTGGACAACAGGTTGATCACCACCTCCTCGATCTTCCCTTGATCCACATAAAGGAAATGGGCCGCCTTATCGGTATGGAACGACAATTCGATCCCCTTGGTCTCGGCCAAGGAACTGAATGACATCGCCCAGCCCTTTATCAGGGGGACCACATCGGTGAGGCTGGCCTTTAGGGTCACTTTTCCCGATTCGATCTTGGAGAGGTCCAACAACTGGTTGATAAGCTTCAGCAACCGCTTCCCATTGCGCTCGATGACCTCCACTGCCGAGAGGAGCGTTGTGTCGGCCGTTTTTCTGATCTTGTCCAAAGGGCCCAGAATAAGGGTCAGCGGGGTACGAAATTCGTGCGATATGTTGTTGAAAAACCGGGACTTCAGCCGATCCACCTCCTCCAATTGCCTTCTTTGTTCCTCCTCTATCGCCAACAACTCCTTGTTTTTCCTGTTGCGGTACATAAAAAATTGAAAAAGCAGCAACACTATGCCCAGGGTCAAGACCGTGCCGATGGCGAAAATGTTGCGCCATAGCGTCCGGGCCTTATTTTCCTGCTGCAATGTACTGATTTCCCTCTCCTGCCGGGCCGTATCGTATTTGGCCTGTACCTCGGCCAGTTCCCTGTTCTTTCCCGATTGGAAAATGCTGTCCTGTACTTCCTTGAACAGCTTGTAGTACTCCAAAGCCCTTTTGTAGTCGCCCTGTCGTTCCGCAAGTGCCGAAAGGTTGCTGTAGGTGTCCTTGAACATATGGTGATGATCTCCTTCCTGTTGCCGCAGTTCCAGGGCCTTGTTGAGATAATGCTCCGCACTGTCCAGTTTCCCGGAACCGAGATAGGTGGCCCCCATTTTGTCGTTGATGTAGGACATCATGGGCCGCTCCGCAGTGGCATTGCTGGTTCTGAAGGCCTCTTGATAGCTACGAAGTGCTCCTTCAAGATCGTTCTGAAGCCGGTTCGCCTCCCCGATGTTCATCAAAGACTGTACGATATCCCATTCCTTTCCCAGGGTCCTGCGGATATCCAGGGCCTTTTTGTGGTACACCACCGCGCTATCATATTTTCCCCAATCTTCATACAGTATCCCCATATTATTGAAGATTACCGAACTGATACGAAGGTCCCCAAAGGTGCTATTGGCTTCCAGGCTCTGTCTTAAATAGCCCAAAGCCGTTTTATAGTTCCCTTTTTCCTCGTGCAGATTGGCCAGGGATATGTTCACTCTGGCCAAACCGGTCATGTCCCCGATCGCTTCCTTGATGGCCCTGCTCTTGGTGAAATTTTCCAGGGCATTGCCCTCTTCCTTGTTCAAATGGTAGGTAATGCCGATTCTGAAATAGTCCTTGGAAAGCCCTTTTCGGTCGCCCAGTGCCTTATGGATCTCAATGCTTTTCCTATAATGATCCAGTGATTCTGCATAATTTCTCAAAAAATATTCCAGATGTCCCAATTCATGGAACGCCTTTGCCCGGCCCGCTTCATTTTCCGTTTCGGTATACATTTCAAGGCTGCGTTCCAGCAGCTCCCTGGACTCCCGATAGCGGCCATTGTAGGCATAGGTGGCCCCTTTTCCCAAATAGCAATTGGCCAGGTTGTTTTTATCGGACAGGGAATCGAAAAGCACTATGGCCCTATCGAAGTATTCATAAGACGTTTCATATTGACCTTGTATGGAAAGTGCCCTTGCTTTGCCATAGAGGGCCCGGGCATGCTCGGACGGAAACACTTCTAGATTCTCTGAGGTCAGTAGCTCTTCGGAAATTTGGCCCGCCCTTAATGCATTGTTTTCCAGATAGATCTCTGCCAGATCGTTGGCGCGAATGAAATATTCCTCCCCTTGGGACCTGTTCAGCAGCCTGGTCAGACTATCGATCTGATCGGTCTGGGCCTTGGCTTCCGAAATGGTAAAAAATACCATCCCTACCCATATTATAAGGACTCCACGCATGCTTTAAGTGTTTCCCATCTACTTGGCACACTAATGTACTCTTTTTTTTGAATTGATGGGGAGCAATGGAACGGGGGGCCGGCAGGGCCCATACAAATGACCATTGGGAATGGGTTTTTTTGAAAACTGCCGGAGTTTTTTAAGGAAACCGCAGCTGTTTTATTTTAAAACTGCGCGTGTTTTGTTTTGATACTGCACGTATATCGTTTTAAAACTGCAGGTGTTTTGTTTTGATACTACACGTATATCATTTTAAAACTGCAGGTGTTCCATCTTGAAGGTACGGGATGTTTCTGATCAGTTCCTTTTGACCCTAAAGGTCACGCGCCGATTGGTAATGACGCTGGTCGGGCAGCCGAGGCGCAACGTATTGTCTTTCGATGACCCAATTGCTTGCCCGGTACCGGCCACCAAGGGAACGCCGTAGGTCGGGCTCGAGGGCGTGGTATCCACGGCCCCGGCCAAACGGTTGTTGGCGTCCAGGTGATTTCTGGTCAAGGTGCCACCACCCTCCAGGGCATCCGGGCAGTTATCCCCGTCGCTGTCCAGGTCCAAATGGTCCGGGGTACCATCTGCATCGGTGTCGACTACCGTGCAATCATTGTTACAACCATCGGCCTCATATACACTGGCCAGCCCATAGATCAAACTTATTTCGGGTATTGAGGTGGTTATGGTGGTTCCCGAAGTACCTGTTGTGGGGTCATCCAATACTATAATGGAATCAATTGCACCGTATACCACTTGACAACTTCCAGAAATGGCCGCTCCCCAGGCAAGCCCGGGAAGGGGAATCGGTGCGGAATTGCTTATATAGTTATAGGTATTGGGGTCTATGTCCAGTTCAAACATATAATGTGCAGAGGCATCCGTTGTTGGATAAGCCAAATAATATATTTTCCCGTTGACCAGGGAAAAGTCCCCCGCAGGAATATAGCCCGCTATGGTGGCCCAAGGGGTAATGGAAAATGAAGGAGACAGCGTTACCCTGTAAATGGTCGTGGATTCAAAACCAACCAGGGCGGAGCCATCGGGAAGGAAAGACAGGGCTTTGCCCCTCGGATATGGTGTTGTTCCCAAAATAGTTTCCGTACAGGTGCTTAAATCGACTCTTTTTATGTCCGAAGTCGAACTTCCCCATTCTATGGTATAAATTTGACCGTCCGGTGCTATTCCGATATCCCCGGATACCTGAAGCCCCGAACATAGTAGATTGACCGCGTTGGTATCCAAGTCATAGGTAGCAATTTCTCCAGAACCCGTATTTATGTACACCTCCCCAAGAGTAATACTTGGGCATATATGCCCTTCATTTATATCTGAGATCCCATCGTTATCATCGTCCAGGTCCTGGCAATCGGGTATACCGTCCCCATCGGTATCCTCGTTATGGAACAACCGGACCCCATCGAGGGCCATATACTCAAAACTGAACCCGGTAGCATCATTGTCTACCCTAAAGGTCAGGTCCTGAAATGTCGCCGTGGCCGTAAAGGTCATTTCCTCCTCCATCCACAGTTGGTTGCCCTCGCCCTTATAGTCCATCGCCGTACTATAAAAAGTCTGGGCACCGAAGGTTACCCTCCATCGCGCCTGTTGGGCCGGGTCTATGGGCGTCCAGCCGTCGAGGCCCGCATTGCCCTGGTAAAACCTCAGTACATAGGTCTTCCCGATGTCCAGGCCGGTTATTCGCGTCACAAGGGCCTCGCTATGGCCATCATCCCTTACCCAGCCACCAACAAAAACACCCCCATCGGGGGAGGGGGGCATCCCGTCCGCAAGGCCGCCCCAATCATACAGGGCCGCAGAGGTCCCCGTGATGGGCATGGGAGAGACCCAGGAATCCGGGGAGCCATTGGGCAACCATCCCGATCCCGCGTACACGTTGCCATTGTATGCCTCACCACTGGCCACGCCGGACAGGGACTCGAAGGTACCATCGGCATCTGAACTGAAATCGAAGGGTACCGGTTGGCATTGTCCGAACCCAATTTCGCAGTTAAAAATAAAAACAAGCAGGGGCAACGCCCAGGTGCTTCTTAAAAGCGGGTCTTTGGAGATCATTGGTAGGTTTTGGTCGGTTTTGGGCTTACTTACTATCCCCTCCCAGATCTATCAAGCATCCGCCTGTAGGTCTTGGATAGGTAAAACTTTGTCATAATCATTACAAAGTTAGCCGGAGAAGTCCGTGGTTGTTGGTCCCATTTAGGGAACGGTAGGTTTTGTCCGTTTATAGGTAATGGGAGGAAAACACCGGTAATCGCCGATCTGTCAAGGTGTTACCGAGTATCCTATTTGGCAAGGAATATCATGTTCAGTGTTCTTTACTGCGATATCAAGAAGGTCCCCGAGAAACTCCCGGCCGGAACCCTTTGGTCGATCGGTTCTGGCCCAGGTTGTGCTGCTCCACCCTTTTGTCAAGGGTTTCGGTCATACCTTTGTATAGCCTGCCGTCCTTCCCGCTCCTCAGGATATAAACGTAGTACATGTGATCCGGATAAAAAAAGGGCCTTGCATGTTCGCAAGACCCTTTGGAATTAGTGACCCCGGCAGGATTCAAACCTGCAACCCTCAGAGCCGAAATCTGATGCGCTATTCAGTTGCGCCACGGGGCCTTATATTTGACCTTCTCCACCTTCTCCCTGCTGCTGACTTTAAATATTTTTCCCTTTCCCTTGCCTCTGTTCTTGTAAGATACTTCTCAACATGAACCACTTCCCAGGGAACAAAAGCTTTGGTTGATCTCGTTTTTTTCGAATTATGCTGTTTTAATCTGACGTCCATATTATCCGTCATGCCTACATAATATCTATCAAAATCCCTACTATAAATTATATAAACCTTGAACATTCCAACTCGAATGTGATGCGCCCCGCCCGAACGTGCCGTTAGGTACGGGCGGGTATTCAGTTGCGCCACGGGGCCTTATATTTGACTTTCTCCACCTTCTCCCTGCTGCTGACTTTAAATATTTTTCCCTTTCCCTTGCCTCTGTTCTTGTAAGATACTTCTCAACATGAACCACTTCCCAGGGAACAAAAGCTTTGGTTGATCTCGTTTTTTTCGAATTATGTTGTTTTAATCTGACGTCCATATTATCCGTCATGCCTACATAATATCTATCAAAATCCCTACTATAAATTATATAAACCTTGAACATTCCAACTCGAATGTGATGCGCCCCGCCCGAACGTGCCGTTAGGTACGGGCGGGTATTCAGTTGCGCCACGGGGCCTATTCACTATTTTTACGTTCGCCTATTTATGCCAACTTACTTTTTACAATGGTCGAGATGGTCTTTCCATCGGCCTGTCCTGCCAATTGTTTGGAGACCACGCCCATGACCTTGCCCATATCCTTCATGCCTTCCGCTCCAGTGGTCGCTATGGCCGCTACCACGGCTTTTTCAATTTCCGCATCGTCTAATTGAGCAGGCAAAAACTGTTCAATGACCGCCACCTGTGCCAATTCGGGCTCGGCCAGGTCGCTTCTTCCCTGATCCAAAAAGATGGCCGCGCTGTCCTTTCGCTGCTTTACCAACTTTTGGACCAACTTCACCTCTTCGGTCTCGGAAAGTCCGTCTCCGGAACCTGCCTCAGTCTGAGCCAACAACAGGGCAGATTTAATGGCCCGGAGCGATTCCAGGGCAACCTTGTCCTTGCCTTTCATCGCTACTTTCATCTGTTCCATTACCTTGTCCTGTAAACCCATCACTTTAAATAATTGGACTGCGAAGATAAAAAATAAACCCGAAAATCCATTGAATTTTCGGGTTCAAAATTTATGGGGAAACTTGCAGCTAATCCACGTTGTCGTGCAAGAAGGAATTGTTGGAACGCAATTGTATCTCATCGTTGCTATCTTCGCTCAAAGTAGTCCTGGAAGCCCTATTTTCCTTTGGATTCTCGCTAAGGTCCACACCTTGTCGCTTATAGGCGGGCTCTTTTTCAATCTCTTCGATACTGTTGATATTGTTCTGGAACTTATAGTTAAAATCCTTCAACTTCTTTCTACGCTCGTCGGCCCTGTCGCGCAATAGTGCCTCGATAGGGCTGTCCATCGGGTCGCCTTCCCCACTCGGATTTTCATCGGTCCCTTCCGGGGCAATGGTCTTCTTCTCGAACACCAACTCGTCCTCCACTATTTTGGGATCGAATTCCTCGGCCTTTGATTTGGCACCGGTCAATTGGTTTTCCAGTTCCATGTAGTCGTCCAGGCTGTAGCGGGTTTCCCCGTCCTTGTTGTACTCCAATACGGGAATGACCTCTACATGGTCGCTTACGTCCATATCCCTTACCTCCTCATCCAAATTGAAGGTAATGACATTCTCCTTTTCGTCTTCCGAATCCTCTGTACTGGACAATGGCATGTCAAAACTCATTGCAAATTGGTCTTCCTGTGCCTTGTCGGATGAAACCACTTCGGGCTCCACTACTTCAATGTCGTTCAGTACATCGTTCGAATCCACGATAATGAAATCGTCTTCTGCCAGGTCGGCCCCACCGACCTCCTCGATCACCTCTTCGTAAAAGACATTGAAATTCTTGATGTAGTTGGTAGTGGGGATCAAGTCCATTCCAAGTTCTTCCGAACCATCTTCCAAGGTGTATTTCATGGTGGGCATTTCTTCTTCCCCGGGTTCCTCCACTAGGTGGTGGACAATATTCTTAGTGGCCATCAACTCCTGCTCCGCCCGTTGTTCGTCCTCCAAGGTGTGGATGATCTTCTTCGATTCGGTATTCACGATATCATCCTGTTGGTCGACATTGAATCCCGTTGCTATTACGGTTACGGCTATGGCCTCTCCGAGCTCTTCGTCCTCGCCGACACCCATTATGATGTTGGCACCATGCCCGGCCTCTATCTGGATATGATCGTTGATCTCGCCGATCTCATCGATCGTAATTTCCTTGGAGCCCGATACGATCAGCAACAATACGTTTTTGGCCCCGGAGATCTTATTATCGTTCAACAATGGTGAATCCAATGCTTTCATGATCGCTTCACTGGCCCTCGCACTTCCCGTCGCTATCGCGGAGCCCATAATGGCCGTACCGCTGTTGGAAAGTACTGTTTTGGCGTCCCTAAGGTCAATGTTCTGTGTGTAGTGGTGCGTGATCACCTCCGCAATGCCCCTTGCGGCGGTGGACAGCACTTCATCTGCCTTCGAAAAACCTGCTTTGAAGCCCAGGTTGCCATATACCTCGCGCAGCTTGTTGTTGTTGATCACGATCAGGGAATCGACATTGCCACGTAGTTTTTCGATGCCCAGTTGGGCCTGTTGGCAGCGCATCTTTCCCTCGAACTGAAAGGGCATGGTAACGATCCCCACGGTAAGGATGTCCATGTCTTTCGCCAGTTGTGCAATAACGGGGGCAGCACCAGTACCTGTTCCCCCGCCCATACCAGCGGTAATGAACACCATTTTGGTGGTGGTGTCCAACATATTCTTAATTTCCTCCATGCTCTCAATGGCGGCCTGCTCGCCAACTTCAGGATTGGCCCCTGCTCCCAGCCCTTCGGTCAGGGAAACGCCCAATTGGATCTTGTTGGGCACCGCGCTGTTCGTCAAAGCCTGCGAATCGGTGTTCAGGATCACAAAATCGACCCCATTGATCCCCGACTGGAACATATGGTTGATGGCGTTGCTTCCGCCTCCGCCTACTCCGATCACTTTTATTACATTGCTTTGATTTTTGGGCAAATCAAAAGCTATTCCCTCAAATTCCGTGTTGTTGCTCATATTCTAATTTTACTGGTTTATCTTTTTATGGATGTGCTACTCCGCGTTGTCCAAAAAATCCTTAAGTTTTTCAGACCATTTGTCAAAAACGGATTTACGTTCCTTCTTCGGTCTCGCGGTGCCGGCTGTGGTACTTTCCTCCCCAGCCATGACCAATTCGGCCTCGTCTTCCCCATTTTCGGGCTTTTCCTCCGACTTTCCCTTGGTCCCGTTGTTGACGGCGTTCATTAAAAGTCCCACAGCGGTGGCATACAGCGGGCTCGCGATTTCGGAATCGGAATCCCCCGCCAGATGTTCGTTGGGGAACCCGATACGGGTATCCATACCGGTGATGTACTCCACCAACTGCTTCAAATGTTTTAATTGGCTACCGCCTCCCGTGAGCACGATACCGGCAATCAATTTCTTCTTCTGTTCTTCATGGCCGTAGTTCTTGATCTCCACATATACCTGTTCGATGATCTCGACCACCCGGGCATGGATGATCTTGGATAGGTTTTTAAGGGTGATTTCCTTCGGTTCCCTACCGCGAAGACCTGGAATGGAAACGATCTCGTTGTCCTTGTTCTCCCCGGGCCAGGCCGATCCAAATTTGATCTTTAGCAATTCTGCCTGTTTTTCTATGATCGAACAACCTTCTTTGATATCCTCGGTAATTACGCCCCCGCCAAATGGGATCACGGCCGTGTGCCGTATGATACCGTCCTTAAAGATTGCAAGGTCGGTCGTCCCTCCCCCTATATCTATCAAGGCCACACCGGCCTCTTTTTCCTCTTTGCTCAACACCGCATCGGAAGATGCCAAGGGTTCCAAGGTGATATTGCCCAGGTCCAGTCCGGCACTTTTAATGCACCTTCCCACATTCTTAATGGAGGATACCTGGCCCACGACCACATGGAAATTGGCCTCCAATCGTCCTCCGTACATCCCAATGGGCTCTTTGATCTCGGCCTGTCCATCGACCTTGTATTCCTGTGGAAGTACATGGATGATCTCTTCGCCGGGGAGCATGACCAACTTGTAGACCTGATTGCAGAGCTTGTCCAGATCGTCCTCATTGATGACCTCTTCGGAATCGGCCCTGGTGATGTAATCGCTGTGCTGTAGGCTTCGTATGTGCTGACCGGCAATCCCCACGACAACAGAACCGATTTTTAGGTTCGAGTTGACCTCGGCCTCTTCGACGGCCTGTTGAATGGATTTTATGGTCTGGGTGATGTTGTTCACCACCCCGCGGTGAACCCCCAGACTTTTGGACTTCCCGATGCCCAATACCTCGATCTTGCCATATTCGTTCTTCTTTCCGATGATGGCGACGATTTTGGTCGTACCAATATCCAACCCTACTGAATAATTACCTACTTCCATAATTTAAATTTTGGTGCACACTACTTGATTGTTAAACTCGAGGCTCACGATGGCAAATTTTTCCAAAGTGTCGTCCTTATCCGCCTTGGCATAAAAAGCCTTAAAATTGTTGAACTTTTCGTCCAGGTTTTCAATACTTCCCAAATTCACCACAAAATTCTCCAAACGGAATTTCAGCTGGTACATGTCCACATCCTCGATATGGATTCCGATCACGTTTTTCCTGAGGAAATCATCTCTGTTGATGTACTTCAGGATTTCGTATACATCCTCCAAACTTTCTCCGGTAACCTTGCCCGTAATAATGGGCACCCTGGCGGAATGGCTCGTGGATAACGGCATAGGTTTCCCCTCGTCATCCACATAGAACTTTGAATCCCCCTCTACTCTTCCGATTGGTTTGCGCTGAACAATTTTGGATGTAAGTTCACCATCTACGGTAATATAGACTTGGGCACTTTTAACCATTTCATTGGCCTCGATGGCCTTCTCCACAGCATTCAAAACTAATTTTTCTTTGGGCAGGTTTTCTAGCCCCCCGAATTTTTGTATTAACAATTTATTAACCACGTCTTGCGTGATGTACAAATTCTGGTCCCCTATGAACCGTACGTGCATACCCTGAAGCGTTTTCCGCTTGCTACGATGGGAAGAAAACGCGTAAAGTCCCATAACCGCTACGATTAGGGAGAATAACTTTATATAGTTCCAATTAATCCGCATAGTCAAGTTCCTTTTTGATTCTCGCTATTTCCAGACCGATATCGCCCGCACCCAGGGTGACGAGCACTTCCGGTCTTTGTTCCTTAATTTCATGTATCAGGGATGATTTCTGGACCAACTTTTTGTTGGGGTTGGCAATCTTTTCAAGCAACCATTCCGAAGTTACCCCGTCCATTGGTTTTTCCCTTGCGGGATAGATGTCCAACAAAAGAATGCTGTCGAATTTCGATAGGTTTTCCGCAAATTCGTCCACAAAATCCTTGGTCCTTGAAAACAGGTGGGGCTGAAAGACGACCAATACCTTTTTATCGGGATGCATTTCGGCAATGGCCCCGTATATGGCATCGATTTCTGTAGGGTGATGGGCATAGTCGTCTATAAAAATAAAATCGTCGGACTTGATCTTGTAGGAAAACCTGCGCTGCACTCCCTTGAAGGTCTCCAGGGCCTCGGCCAGGCGGTACGAGGGCGAACCCGTCTGTACCGCCATGGCGAAAGCAACCAGACCATTGAGCAGGTTGTGCCTGCCCGGTTTGTTAAATTTAACCCCCGTTAGGGTCGTTTCGGGGGTTCCCAAATCGAATATGTAGGTGCCATGTTCTATTTTCAAGTTTCGGATGCAATAATCCGAACCGTCTTCTATTCCATAGGTGATTCCCGCTATGGGAAGTCCGTTCCGAACGAAAAGGGTTCCGCCCGGCTTTACCTTTTCGGCAAACTCACGGAACGACCGGTGCAGTTCCGAAACATCGCCGTAAATATCCAAATGGTCCGCATCCATGGAGGTTATACAGGCCACATTGGGTGCCAAATGCAAAAAGGAACGATCAAATTCATCGGCTTCCACTACCGAGTAATCGTTTCCCTCGAACAAAAAATTACTGTTGAAATCCTCAGAAACACCTCCTAAAAATGCCGTCAAAGGAGTTCCCGTTTCTTTGAGCAGGTGGGCAAGGATACAAGATGTCGTTGTCTTGCCATGGGTCCCTGCAACCGCAAGGCAAAAGGTGTTTTTCGTAACCAATCCAAGTACCTCGGACCTTTTCTTTATTTCAAAGCCCTTATCCCTGAAGTAGCGGTACTGGGAATGATCCTTTGGTACCGCAGGGGTATGGACCACCAGGGTAGTATCCACCTCCAGAAAGTCCGGGGCCACCTGTTCCATGCCATCGCGATAGTGGATCGCTATGCCCAATTCTGCCAATTCCCGTGTCAACGGTGTTTCGGTTCTGTCGTAACCGGCTACGTTTTTGTTCATGAACTTAAAATAACGGGCAAGGGCGGACATACCAATGCCCCCTATTCCTATGAAGTAGACGCTATTTATGTTTTTTAAGTCCATCGTAATTCGTACTATCCGTTCTACCCTGCAGCTTCGTTGAAAGCGGCAGAAACTCGATTCATCTGTCCAATAGTTTTTCTATTTCGTCAACAATATCCCCGGTCGCATTGGGCATGGCCAATTGTTTGATATTCCTACCCAGTTCCAACTGTCTTTCCGGCGATCCATGGAGTACCGAAAAAACCTTTTCGAACCCATCATCAAGATCCTCTTCCCTTAATAGCAATGCCGCATTCTCGCTTACGAGCGCCTGGGCATTTTTGGTCTGGTGGTCCTCAGCCACATTCGGCGATGGTATGAACAGTACCGGTTTGCCCACAATGCAAAACTCCGATACGGAACCCGCTCCTGCCCTGGAAACTATAATATCGGCCGCGGCATATGCAAGATCCATTCGGTTTAGGAAATCATGCACCTTGACACTGTCCGAGCAGTACTTTCGGTATTCTTCAAAATACAGCTTACCACATTGCCATATCAATTGGATATCCCTGTCTTTGAAGTATTCCAACTTCTGTTCTACCAACAAGTTGATCCGTCTGGCACCCAAACTCCCCCCGAGCACCAATAGCGTGGTCCTGTTTTTGTCCAGGCCAAAAAAGTCAAGGGCTTCCGGCCGGCCATCCTTGATCTCGACCAGGTCCCCGCGCACCGGATTGCCCGTTTTCACAATTTTGTCCCTAGGAAAAAAGCGCTCCATCCCATCGTAGGCCACACAAATTTTTGCCACCCGGTCCTTTAGCAGTTTGTTGGTAATTCCGGCATAGGAATTCTGTTCTTGCAGCACGCACGGTATGCCCCTTCCCGATGCGACCCTCAGCAAGGGCCCACTGGCAAATCCCCCCGTGCCTACCACGACATGGGGTTTAAACCGGGATACGATGCCTCGGGATTTGATCAAACTGCTTATCAATTTAAAGGGAAACATTACATTTTTAAGGGTCAGTTTCCGTTGCAACCCTGAAATCCACAATCCTTCGATGCGATACCCTGCTTGGGGCACTTTCTCCATCTCCATTCGATCCTTGGCCCCCACAAAAAGAAATTCCGCACTGGAGTGCCTCCTTTTCAACTCATTGGCGATGGCAATGGCGGGATAGATATGTCCGCCCGTACCTCCCCCCGAAAGTATAAACCTATAGTTGCCCACTTAACACTTCTAAAGGGTTGCTTTCGTTTATTTTACCGTCGCGCTTTCTCTTGGCATGTTCCTTGACACTTGCGCTCAAAATGATCCCTATGGCCAAACAGGTCATCCAGCTCGAGGTGCCCCCCTTGCTGATCAGGGGCAGATTTTGTCCCGTTACCGGGAACAGCTCCACGGCCACCGCCATATTGATCAAGGCCTGAAAAACAATGGGCAGCCCTACGCCAAGGACCAACAGCTTACCGAATACGGTAGGATTGGCATTGGCCACCACTACAATACGGAACAACAGCAACAGATAAAAAAACATCAGGGCCAGACCACCAACAAGACCATATTCCTCAACAATGATGGCATAGATAAAATCGGAAGTGCTCTGTGGCAAAAAGTTTTTCTGTATGCTTTTTCCTGCCCCTTTCCCAACGATACCGCCCGTTGCAATGGCAATTTTTGCCCGTTCTATCTGATAGTCCGCCTCGGAATCTTCCCCATTGGTAAAACTGGTTATTCGCTTCTCCCAAGTATCAACACGGTTACTGAACAAATCAGGGGCCGCTTTGGCCACCAGTACGAACAACGTCAAGCACAAAATACCGGCCCCGACGATGCCAAATAAATATTTCAGCGGGTATCCCCCGATAAAGCACAGTAGCAAAACCATGGAGAAAATAATCGCAGCGGTCGAAAAGTTGGCGGGCAAGACCAGTACCGTGACCAGGAAAACAGGTATCCAAAGCGGAAGGATGCTTTCCTTAAAGGTGATGGCCCTGTCCTTGATCTTGGTCAGGTACCGGGCTACATAGATCATCAAAACCACCGCGGCCAAATTGGACGGTTGGAAAGAGCCCATTAGTGGGACACTGATCCATCTACTGGCATTGCTGCCCCCGCTGTTGGTCCCTTGGGCCAAGGTGTAGATCAACAACACCAGCACAACGGGCATGGCGATAAGCGAAAGCCCTTTAAAATAATGCGTGGGTATCTTGTGCACGCCATATATTATGCCGAAGCCAAGGACCAGGAGCATGCCGTGTTTCACCAAATGGCCCCATGTCGTGCCATCGCCCACCACGTACACCAAATTGCTACTGGCGCTGTAGACGGGCAAAAAAGAGAACAGGGCCAGCAGTGCCACTACGGCCCAAATGGCTTTGTCTCCCTTTATGTTTTTGAGCAATTGCAACATCGCTACAGGTTTTTTATCGCTTCCTTGAACTGGTTCCCCCTGTCCTCATAATTATCAAAAAGATCGAAACTGGCACAGGCCGGGGACAATAAAACGATATCGCCCCGATCGGCAATTTTATAAGCTACTTTGACCGCTTCTTCCATGGCAAAGGTCTCTACCATCAGATCGACCACATTGCCGAAAGTATCCTTGATCTTGACATTGTCGAGCCCAAGGCAGATAATGGCCTTTACCTTTTCCCGCACCAAGGGCATCAGTTCCCTATAGTCATTGCCCTTGTCCACACCGCCCACAATCCATACCGTGGGCGCCGCCATACTGTCCAGGGCATAATATGTGGCATTTACATTGGTGGCCTTCGAATCATTGATATACTGTACATGATGGATCTTGAGCACCTTCTCCAGACGATGTGCGGCACCTTGGAAATTCATCACACTCTTGCGGATGACCTCTTTTCGAATGCCTACCAATTTGGCCGCAGTGGCCGCCGCCATGGTATTCTTCAAATTGTGCTTTCCTTCTAGGGCGAGGGTATCTTTCATGATCTTCATGGTATTGTTATCTATTCTTACTACTATTTGGTTGTCCTTGAGATAGGCCCCTTCCCCCATTTCGTCCCGAATGGAGAATGGCAATAACTTTGATTTGACCGGATGTTCCTCCAACCAGTCGACGATCACATCATCATCCGCATCATAAATCAAATAGTCTTCACTGGTTTGATTTTTGGTGATCAGGAACTTGGACGCGATATAGTTGTCGAATTGATAACCATATCGATCCAAATGATCGGGAGTGATGTTGGTAATCACCGCGATATGCGGTCTGAACCGCACGATGCCGTCGAGCTGAAAACTGCTGATCTCCAATACATAGGTATCATACTCGTTTTCGGCCACCATTTTCGCAAAGCTGTCCCCAATGTTTCCGGCCATCCCCACATGTTCATCCCCCTCATTTAGCAGGTGGTTGACCAACATGGTCGTGGTCGTCTTGCCATTGCTTCCCGTAATACCGATGATGGTCGCATCGGTATACCTTGAGGCAAACTCGATTTCAGAGACAACGGAAATACCGTTTTCCCTGAGTTTTCGTACCAAAGGCGCCGCATCGGGTATGCCAGGGCTCTTCATTGCCAAATCGGCGGTCAAGATCCTGGCCTCGGTATGCTGCCCTTCTTCCCAATCAATCCCAAAATTTTCAAGAACGTCCTTATACTTTTGCTGTATTTTTCCACTGTCGGATACGAAAACCGCGTATCCCTTTTGCTTTCCCAAAATGGCCGTGCCCACACCGCTCTCTCCGCCGCCCAAAATCGCCAAACGTGCCATCTATCGCACTTTTAGTGTCACGATCGACAGAATGGCAAGGAGTATCCCAATAATCCAAAAACGGGTCACGATCTTACTTTCGTGGTATCCTTTTTTCTGATAATGGTGATGGATGGGCGACATCAGAAAAATGCGCTTTCCGGCACCAAACTTCTTCTTGGTGTACTTAAAATACCCTACCTGAACCATGACCGACAACGACTCTGCCAGGAAAATTCCGCACAGCAGTGGGATCAAAAGTTCCTTTCGGATGATAATGGCGATCACCGCAATGATACCACCAATGGTCAGACTACCCGTGTCTCCCATAAACACCTGGGCGGGAAAGGTGTTGTACCACAGGAAACCTACAAGCGCCCCAAAGAAAGCCGCAATAAAGACCAGTAGTTCGGCAACCCCGGGAATGAACATGATATCCAGGTAGTTGGACAAGGTATAATTACCGGACACCAGGGTAAAAACCCCCAGGGCAAAGACAATGATTGCCGAAGTCCCGGCAGCGAGACCGTCGACCCCGTCCGTAAGGTTGGCGCCGTTGGACACCGCCGTCACAATAAGGATCACGACGGGAATGAATATCAACCACGCGTATTGGTCCATACCATCTCCGGCCCACGAAATAAAGTCGCCGTAATCCAGCTCGTTGTTCTTGGAAAAGGGAACGGTGGTCATAGTAGATTTGATCGATCCCCCCTTTACCTCCTGGACTATTAAATCTTCGGTGATAATGGTCTTGTCTCTTTCCTGCATGGTGACCTCGGGATGAAAATACAGTATGGAGCCAATGCCCAGTCCCAATACTACCTGCCCCAACACCTTGAACCTTCCTTTGAGGCCTTGCTTGTCCTTTTTGAATATTTTGATATAGTCATCGGCAAAGCCGATCAGGCCCATCCAAAGAATGGTAATGATCAACAGGACAATATAGATGTTCTCCAATTTGGCGAACAACAGCACAGGGATCAGGGTGGCCATAATGATGATCAATCCGCCCATAGTGGGAGTACCCGCTTTCTCCTTTTGGCCCTCAAGGCCCAGGTCCCTGATGGTCTCCCCGATTTGCTTCTTTCGCAAGTAAAGGATAATGCGCCTTCCATATGCCGATGCTATGACCAGGGAAAACAGCACGGCCATGGCCGCCCGGAAGGTGGTAAATCCGAACAGACTCGCACCGGGCAATTGGTACTGTCTTTCCAAATAGTCAAATAGATAATACAGCATTTTATCGGTTTTCTTTCTTGTTCCCGTTCTGTACGGGTATTGGCGAACACCTTCTTTCCCTCCCCTTTGCCCAGGGCCTATTTGGCCAATTCCGCCAAAAGTTCCTTTAGAATCTTAAAATCATCAAAATCGACCCTGGTTCCGTTCGTTTCCTGATAGGTCTCGTGCCCTTTTCCAGCGACTAGGATAATGTCATGGGCAACCGCCATTTGACAGGCGGTTTTAATGGCCTGTTTTCTGTTTTCGATGGACAATATCTTTTTGGTATTCTGTGGCTCCACCCCCGCCTCCATTTCTTCAATGATCGCTTGGGGAGGCTCGGTTCTTGGATTATCGGATGTGAAAATGGCCTTGTTGCTCATTTCTGAAGCGATATGACCCATAACCGGACGCTTAGACCTGTCTCTATCGCCACCACACCCCACAACGGTGATGACGTTTTCATTTCCAGTTCTCAATGTGTTGATAGTCTCAAGCACATTTTTTAGCGCATCCGGTGTATGGGCATAATCTACTATCGCTGTAATTTTTTCTTTGGATATAAAATATTGGAACCTTCCGTCCACATTGTCCAGTTCGCTGAGCAGCCTCAGGGTCTCGAACTTTTCCAGGCCCAACAACTCGGCCGTGGCATAAATGGCCAACATATTGTAGGCATTGAAATGCCCTATGAGTTTGGACCAGAGCTCATTGTCATTGATCTTCAACAGTTGGCCGTCAAATTGGTTTTCCAAAATCTGGCAACGGTAATCGGCGTAACTTTTTAGGGCATAGGTGTACTTTCGCGCCTCCGTGTTCTGGAGCATTACCAAACCGTTCTTGTCGTCGATGTTGGTCAGGGCAAATGCCTTCTTTGGCAGTCCATCGAACAATGATTTTTTGGTGTCCCTGTACTCGGCAAAGGTTTTATGGTAATCCAGGTGGTCATGTGAAAGATTGGTAAAAATAGCTCCTTCAAAGACCAGTCCCTGTGTTCTCTTTTGATGGATGCCGTGCGAGCTCACTTCCATAAAGCAGAATTCGACCCCGGCTTCGTTCATCTGCTTGAGACGACCATTGATCGTCAGTGGGTCCGGTGTGGTATGAAGCGTCTCGTGCTCCACGCCATCGATCATTATTTTTATGGTCGAGATCAAGCCCACCTTGTATCCTGCCTTCTTGAACATTTGGTACAACAAGCTGCTGACAGTGGTCTTGCCGTTGGTTCCGGTGACCCCAACAAGTTTCAAGTTTTTTGAGGGGTTATCGAAAAAGTTGGAGGCCATGATAGCCAGGGCCGTATGGGCATTTTTCACCTCCACATAGGTCACCCCATCCGTCATTTTTTCGGGCAAGGCCTCACAAACAATGGCCTTCGCCCCATTGTCAATGGCGGCAGTTATGTACTTATGACCATCCGTCAAGGTCCCTCTGATGGCCACAAAAACATCGTCAGTGCCCACTTCCCTGGAGTCAAAGCACACGGCATTGACCTTGGTATTGGTGGTTCCGCTCACTGCCGTAAGCCCCACTCCATATAGTATGTCACGTAACGACTTCATGAGAGTTCCAATATTATTTTATCGACCTTTCCGAGATCGGTTCCATGTGAGATGGACTGTTTCCTTACCTTTCCGTTGCCCCTGACCTCAACGCTCAATCCTAGGTTTTCCAAGATCGATATGGCGTCCATTCCGCTCATCCCCTTTACATTCGGAACTTTGCTATATTTTTTTTGTGCCTCGGCATAATATTTCTGAAAATTGGTGTCCAGTTTTTCGTCATTGACCTTTGGCAATTCCACTTCATCTATCAATGGGGAATTGGCATAGATTTTTTGCGCCACCGACTTGAACACGGGACCTGAAACATCCGCTCCATAGTATCCCACGCTTTTATCTGGCTCATGGATGACCACGATGCAGGAGTATTTTGGGTTTTCCGCGGGAAAGTACCCGGCGAATGTGGATATGTACCTTAGCTTATCCGGATCCTTTGAAGCATAATTTTTCTGGGCTGTCCCTGTTTTTCCCGCCATGGAAAAATTAGGAGAGTACAGGCCATGGCCCGTTCCGTGCTTTTTCTCGACCACATTCTTTAAAAGATCTTTCACCTTGGCGGCCGTTGCTTTGGTACAGATCGAGGCGTCGATTATTTCTTTTTCGAATTTTTCTATGGTCCGGTCGAGTTCACGGACTTCTTTGATCATCCGGGGCTTCACCATTTCCCCATCGTTGGCTATCGCGTTGTAAAAGGTCAAGGTCTGCAATGGGGTCATGGAAACCTCATAGCCGTGCGACATCCATGCGAGCGAAATTCCGGACCAGCCCTTGTCCCCCGGATAGCGGATGACCGGTTTGCCCTCTCCCTTGATCGGCAGCCCCAGTTCCTTATGCAGGTTCATCGCCATAAGACGGTTCACGTATTTTTCCGGAGCTTCCTTATATCCGTGATGGATCATTTTTGCAAATGCGGTGTTGGAAGAGACCTCAAAGGCCTTTCCCACCGAAATTTTTCCGTATCCCCCATGTTTGGAATCCCTTACCGTTCTATCATAAATACGCCAGCGGCCTTTCTCCGTATCCACTACCGAACTCGTATCGATAACCTGGTCCTCCAATGCCGCCACCAAGCTCATTAACTTGAAGGTGGAGCCCGGTTCGTGCGATTCCCCGATGGCATAGTTCAGGCGCTCATAATATTTTCCCTCGGCCGTCCTTCCCAAATTGGAAATGGCCTTGACCTCCCCGGTCTTCGTTTCCATAACGATTACCGTCCCGTGCTCGGCCTTATAGTGCTCTAGCTGTTTCAGCAGGGCATGGTGGGCAATATCCTGGATGTTGATGTCTATCGTGGATATTACATTGTAACCGTCTTTGGGCTCCACAATGTTGTCCCGGCCTATTGGTTTCCACTGGCCCTTTGCTATTTTCTGCTTCAACCTTTTTCCCTCCGTCCCGCGCAGATATTGGCCAAAAGCGCGTTCCAGGCCCACACCCGTATAGTACCCGTTCTCGTCAACGCGCTCATAGCCCACACTCCGTTCGGCGATTTTGCCCAAAGGATGTTCCCGGACCGTTTTTTGCTCGATGATCAGTCCACCTTTGTAGGGACCGCTTCGAAACAGCGGAAATTCCTTGACCATCATGTACTCCGAATAGTCCAAGTTACGAGCAATAAGAGCGTACCTGTTCTTATTTTCCTTGGCCTTTCTCAATAGCTGTTGGTAGTGCGAGGAGGAATTGCCCAACAGATTCCCCAGTTCATCCGATAAGGGCACAACGTTTTCCTTAAAATCGACATCGCTTACGGTTACGGCATCGAAACGAATGGAGTATCTGGAGACCGAAGTCCCCAGTAAACTACCATCATCCGAATACAAATTCCCGCGATTCGGGGCAATGGTGAACATCTTCTCTGTACGCTCCATTGCCAATTCCCTATACCTATCGCCATCGACCATCTGAATGCTCACCAGTTTTACCACTACGGCAAGGGCGAACAGGAACAGACAGGCTGCCACCATGTACAAGCGGGTCAATATGTTCTTATCGTTAACGGCCACTTTCTTCTTTAATCGATTTTACCCTTATTTTGCGGGGCGGTACCTCGGAAGGGTACAGTTCCTTTTTTTTAACGGTCTCGGTAATGGTCGACTCCAATTTTAACCGCTGCACATCTTTATGGACGTCCACAAATTGACTTCGTAATTCCTTCACCTCTTCATTTAGGGCGGCAATTTGGTGCACTTTCTTGTCGGCACTATGGCTACTGCCGATCATCACCGTGGCCAAGAACGAGGTGAAAACGATGAACAACCAATTTTTTGGTGCGTCTCCGCTGACCAAGAATTTCCCTTTCAATATGTCCAGAATTCCTTTTCTCATGATGATTCTATTTTGTTTTCCTGCGGCTCTGCCATCAAATCCTTTCGGCAATCCGTAATTTTGCGCTCCTTGCCCGGTTGTTCAGGGCAATCTCCCCTGGTGACGGCACGATCAGCGGGCCCACTTTTTTGAAGGGTACAAGGATATTTCCATAAAAATCCTTTTCCGGCTCCCCTTCGAACAGACCCGCTCTTATATAGCGTTTTACCAATCGGTCTTCCAGTGAATGGTAACTGATGATGCTCAATCTTCCTCCTGGTTCCATCAATTCTTCGGTTTGGAGCAAGAACTCTTTGACGGCCAACAGCTCTTGGTTCACCTCGATCCGTATCGCTTGGTACACTTGGGCCAAAATCTTGTGCTCCTTAGCACCAGGCAGAAACTTTTTGAGCACCTGTTTCAGGTCGGAAGTGGTTTTAATGGGCGTTGTTTTCCTAGCCGCTTCAATGGCGCCCGCCATGGCTTTGGCATTTCGCAGTTCCCCATTTTCGAACAAAACCCTTTTCAGCTCGTCGCAGCTATAATGGTTTACGATCGTATGGGCCGAAAATTCGTTTCTCTGGCTCATTCGCATGTCCAAATCTGCATCGAATCGGGTTGAAAAACCACGTTCCGGTCGATCGAACTGGTGCGAGGAAACCCCAAAATCGGCCAAAATCCCGTCCACTTTCCGAATGCCATAGAACTTTAAAAACTGCCTGATGTACCGATAATTCTCGTTGATCAGGGTAAACCGGCCATCGTCGATAGCGTTTTCCAGTGCATCTTCATCTTGATCAAACGCAAACAATTTTCCGTCTTTGCCCAGTCTTTTCAGTATTTCCTTAGAATGCCCCCCTCCTCCGAAAGTCACATCCACATACACACCGCCTTTGGCTATATTTAGCCCATCGACCGATTCGGACAGCAGTACGGGCTTATGATACATCGGCCCCATCGTCTCCATCATCCCCCATTACCTCTTCGGCCAAGGCCGCAAAGTCCTCTGCTGTCTCGGACAACACTTTTTCATAGCCCTCTTTATCCCAGATTTCCACGATGTTGATCGCGGAACTCAAAACAACCTCCTTTCTTATTCCTGCAACATCTATCAAATTCTTGGGAATCAACAACCTTCCCGTCGTGTCGATTTCGACCACTTTCACCCCCGCTGAAAATCGCCGGATGAAATCATTGTTCTTTTTTTTGAAGCGGTTTTTTTTGTTCATTTCTTGCATGAGCAGATTCCACTCCCCCATGGGGTACAGCTCCAGACAGGGTTGAAAAACCGATCTTTTGATTACAAAACCATCGCCCAGCACGGGAGCCATCTGATTTTTTAGGGCAACAGGCATCATTACCCTACCTTTGGCGTCAGCCTTACAATCGTATGTTCCAATGAAATTGATCACCCAGTACGGTTGGTTTGTGTTTTAATAACTCAAAACTACAAATTTTATTACCACATTTTACCACAATTTACCACTTTATTGATAATTTTTATATCATTTTGCCTAAAAGATGGAATCCAAACGGTTCAAAAAGCCGGGCCATTCACGCACCGTTTACATTTTTTCAAGGATTCGTATTGTGGGGAAATGCCTATATTTGCGAACTGAGCCAACACGTTTCCCTCAATGGAAGAAAAACTGATAATCGAAGGAAAATATAAGTATATCGAGATAGGGGAAGGCACTCCTATTATTATATTACATGGTCTCATGGGTGGGTTGAGCAACTTTCAGGGGGTTACCGAGCACTTTCCCCCGAAAGGGTACAAGGTGCTTATTCCTGAATTGCCGATATACGATATGCCGGTCGTCAAGACCAACGTGAAGCGATTCGCAAAATTCCTGGAAGCTTTTATTGAATTCAAGGGTTTGAAAAATGTAATCCTTTTGGGAAATTCGCTGGGAGGGCATATCGGACTGCTTCACACCAAAATGTATCCCGAAATGGTCAAGGCCCTCGTTATTACTGGCAGCTCAGGGCTGTACGAAAGCGCTATGGGCGATGGTTATCCGAGGAGAGGGGACTACGAATTCATCAGGCAAAAAGCGGAAAATGTCTTTTACGACCCGGCGGTAGCCACCAAAGAAATCGTGGATGAGGTGTTTGCAACGGTAAACGACAGGAACAAGGTAATCCGGACTTTGGCCATTGCCAAAAGTGCCATCCGCCACAACATGGCAAAAGACCTACCGAAAATGAAGACCCCTACCTGTATTATCTGGGGCGAGAACGACAGTGTCACCCCCCCGGACGTTGCGGAACTATTCCACGAATTATTACCGGATTCAGACCTTTTTTGGGTAAAAAAATGCGGGCATGCCCCTATGATGGAACACCCTGGGGAGTTCAATAAAATTCTGGGTGCCTGGCTGGAGAAGCGGAGATTTTAGCAAGAGAGAAGGTCGGTCATAAGCACCGTGTTTCAAAGTATTGATTGGAACAGAACTTCCCATACCGTTGTATCGGCATCATTTAATACTATTTGTAACCTTAGAACGTAGCCAAAAGTGAAAATAAAGTCGGCCGCCTTTGTAATGAGCAATTCCAAGGTGGAAAAGTGCCCGAACGAACCCTTACCGGAATACGCCTTCATTGGTCGATCCAATGTGGGAAAATCTTCCCTGATCAACATGTTGACCGATCGTAAGGGCCTTGCAAAAATTTCTGGACGGCCCGGAAAAACGCAACTGATCAATCATTTTCGCATCAACGACAATTGGTTTTTGGTGGATCTACCGGGCTACGGCTATGCCAGGGCCTCCAAAAAGGATAAAAAAACCTTCCAGAAGTATATCACCAGCTATTTCGAGCAGCGAAAGCAGTTGGTCTGCTCATTTGTGTTGGTGGACATTCGTCATGAACCCCAAAAAATTGATACGGAATTTATGGAATGGTTGGGAGAAAACGGCATTCCCTTTTGCATTGTTTTTACGAAAGCGGACAAATTGAAGCCCGCAGCGATCGAGCAAAAAGTGGAGGCCTATATCCAAGAACTGTTGATGGGCGCATGGGAGGAGGCTCCTGACCATTTCATTACCTCATCCTCCAAACGAATTGGCCGCGAGGTTGTATTGGAGTTTATAGACGGGATCAATCAGCAGTTCTTTAAGGAGAACCCGAGGTAAAGAATTGAAATGTCCAATTCCCCATGGGCCAAACCCGTATTCCCTATTTGGACATTAAACGGCCGTCCTATCTTCTATCAGTTCGATCAATTCCCCAGCTTGCCCCAGGGCATTGAGTTCCTGGGTTTTCACAAGTACCTCGAACCCGTTTGCTGTGGCTGCGAGTACAATCGGAAAGCTGAACCGATGTCCCGGCCCGGGGGCGTACCGTTTTTGGAATTCATCTTTGTGTAAGAACTCCATGGACAGATCGGTACCTTCCCTGAATTTTTTCCAGCGCCTGTTCTCGGTAAATGCCCCAAACGTTATATCACAAAGGTTGCACTTGTAGGTGCCCGGACTGAAGATTTTGTGGGCGGTACCCAGCAAAGTGCTCCCAAATCCCGAATCGGCATTGTAGATAAAAATTAGTTTCTGAAGGGTTTTGTTGTTCATTGTTGCTATGTAAAGCTATATATTTATGGCTGATATTGAAACTGCCTTATGCTCAAAAAAATCGGATACGTTACACTGCTGCTCCTATTGCACTTGCAGGCTAAGTCCCAAAAGGGGGGCCTAGCTTACAGTTCGGAGGCTTTGAAAATAATTCCTCTAACGGACAGCTCCTTTATCCATGTTTCTTACTTGGATATTCCTGATGTGGGGCGATTTTCCTGTAACGGTCTGATCTATCTCAATTCCGGTCTGGCAGTTGTTTTTGACACTCCCCAAAACAACGCGGCCGCGTCGGAACTGATCCAATGGGTGACCGAAACAAAGAAACACCAGATCAAGGCCGTGGTGGTCAACCATTTTCACGACGATTGCACAGGGGGATTGCCCGTTTTTCATAAACTGGGCGTACCGTCCTATGCCTATGGCCCTACCCTGGCATTGGCGAAAGAGGAGGGGAACCCTGTTCCCCAAAACGGTTTTGAGAAAGAAATGGAGCTGGAAGTAGGAGGGGAAAAGATCATCAACCGTTATTTTGGGGAAGCGCATACCACAGACAACATTGTGAGCTACATTCCCTCGGAAGAACTTCTTTTTGGGGGATGCATGATAAAATCGATCAATGCAAAAAAGGGCAATCTAGAGGATGCAAACGAAGCTGAATGGAGCCACACAGTTGAAAACATCAAAAGAACCTATTCAAACATAAAAATTGTCATTCCCGGCCATGGTGAACAGGGAGGCATGGAACTGCTGGACTATACCAGTGAATTGTTCAAACCCAATAAGCCATGAACCGAACGACCAAAACCGCTACCTATGAAGAAACTAAGCTATGTGGCATTCTTGACCTTGTTGTTGGCCAGTTGTGCTGAAAAAAGCAAGGAACAGCCCAAAATAGTCCAGGCCCCTTTTTCCGATATCGATACTTTGGCCATCAATGATTGGTGGAACCGCGGCGAAAATCCGATCATCGATTTAAGCATAGACCGCGACCAGGTAGTGGCTTTTGGATTGTATACCGTTTCGAACAACACCCTTAAACTCAGCGCACAATTGTATCCACTGCACCCCGAAGAAACACGGGAAGTGCGTTTGGAAATCCAAGCTAATGGCGAATGGAAGGAAATTCAGAAACAAACGGTAAACCAGCTGGGATGGTCGGCCCTCTTCCGCGTTGAAGATTGGGATGCCTCCAAAGATTGGAAATACCGCATCCGCCATGGCGAAAATGCACAATTCGAGGGATTGGTACGAAAAGACCCCAAGGACAAGGAACAGATCGTAATGGCGGCCCTTTCCTGTAACTCTAACCAAGATCGCGGTATGCGGGAGAATTATGTACGCAATATCAACTACCAAGATCCTGACCTGATTTTTTTCGCCGGTGACCAATCGTACGACCATACGGAGCACACAGCCGCTTGGTTGAAGTTTGGACTGCAGTTCAAGGAAACGTTCCGCAACCGTCCCTGCATTACCATTCCCGACGATCACGACATAGGGCAGGGGAACCTTTGGGGCGAAAATGGAAAAATATCCACCTCCCCTGGAAGTCCGGATGGCGGATATACCTACCATCCCGAATATGTGAAAATGGTCGAGCGCTGCCAAACCGCCCATTTACCAGACCCCTATGACCCAACTCCCGTGGAACAGGGTATCGGGGTGTATTATACCAATCTTGTTTTGGGAGGGATAGATTTTGCCATTTTGGAGGACAGGAAGTTCAAATCCGGACCCGAAGGAAAAATTCCGCAGCAAGGCCCCAGACCTGACCACATACGTAATCCGGACTACGACCCCTCGTCAATCGATTTGCCAGGGCTTACCCTTTTGGGCGAACGGCAGTTGAGGTTCCTGGAAAACTGGGCGGGCCAAAATAGTGAAATGCCCAAAGTAGCCCTATCCCAGACCGCGTTCTGCGGCGGGGCCCATATTCATGGGTCGCTGGACAACCGCTTGCATGCCGATCTAGACAGCAACGGCTGGCCCCAAACCGGACGAAACAAAGCCTTGGAACTCCTTCAAAAGGCAAAGGCCGTGCATATTGCCGGCGACCAACATTTGGCCACGGTCATTAAACAGGGGATCCACGAATTTGGAGATGGACCTTGGGCCTTTGTCGTTCCGGCCATTGTAAACGACTACTACAGCCGCTGGTGGTGGCCTGAAGATGAAAAAGCCGGTAGCAATCCCAATAAAAATACATCCTTACCTTGGACCGGTGATTATAGGGATGGTTTCAACAATAAGATCACCATGATGGCCTACGTAAATCCGGAAAGCCATTCCAATGGTGGGGGATATGGGTTGATTCGTTTGAACAAAAAGGACAGGACGGCCACCTTTGAATGCTGGCCCCGCTATGTGGACGTAACCAAACCCGACGCCGCCCAGTTCGAAGGATGGCCGATCACGGTTTCCATGGAACCCTAAGTTATTTGCCCACAACCTGGTTCCTATAAACTCCAGGGGAACAGCCCATGGTTCTCTTAAAGAATTTTATGAAATAAGAAACATCCTCGAACCCCAATCGGAAAGCCAGCTCTCCGATTTGAACCGGCGTGTACTTCAACATACGTTTCGCCTCCAGAACAATCCGCTCCGAAATGAGCTGTGAGGGCGACCTGCCCACTATGGTTTTCGTTATGGTGCCCAGAGTTTTTGAGGAGATATTAAGCATGTCGGCGTATCCCTTGACCGATAGGCCGGAAGCATAATGGCCTTCGAGGCATTGTTTGAACTTAAAAAACTGGAGCTCGTAATGGCTGTTGAAACCAATATCGGTATTTTCATCTTTTTGGTGGACACGCTCCAAGTTGATCAAAAACGATTTCAACAAAAATCGGACGACCTCTTCGTACCCAAAACGAGGTCGGTACGCCAGCTCCTCCCGAATCAGTGCCAGATAGGAAGCCGCTATCTCAGAAGTCTTTTCATCAATTACGTAGGACGGGCGTTTTGCAGTATTGAAAATATTGTATTTCAAGAAAATGTCCACATCGGAATGCATGAAAAAGCTCTCGTTGAAGTGTATCATCCAACCCGTTAGATCAAGGTTTTGATCAAAAAAATGTATTTGGTCCTTGGAAACGAACAGTACCGAATTATCTCGTATCGCGTAGGTCTTAAAATCGAGGGTATGTTCTCCGCTTCCCGTTAAGAACCAAATCAGTTGGTAATAACTGTGGGAATGAGGTTTGGAGGCCTTTTCCAGGTTCTCTTCCCGGTAGGTTTTCAAATCGTATACCTCGAACTGCAATTTTTCAGGATGGGCCCTGTGCAGATGGTATCGCTCTATTTTTGGTTTTTGGCCTTGCATCTACTTCCGAGATTTTGTGTGATTTTATCAACGGCCTGGTTCCCGCTAAAAATAGCTCCATCCATATACCCCCCATATACCGGTGAAGTCTCGGCACCCGAAAACACCAGCCTGCCTTCCAGATAAGTCTCTTGGAAAACAGGATTGCCATAGGACGGGCTCATATAAATCGATTTAATGGTTTCACATGAGGTATTCCGATCTTGCGACCAGTCTTTTTCCTCGTAGCTAAGATAGTGCGCTATTTCTTTGCCCAGGTATGTGATCAAATAATCCAATATCCGCTGCTTCCTGGCTTCCGCAGAGACATCACGAAGACCCTCGTTAACGAACCCCATTAACGCATACTGCTTGTTTTGGGTATCGGTATGGTCATAGAGTTCCGTAACCGCTCCCGCTTGACCGATTACCGTTCCGGATAGGTTTTTTTCTCTCCAGAAGGGCTTTTTGAACGTGAGCCCCACTTTTATCGCGTTGCTCATCCAGGTATGGGTCCTTTCCATAGCCTGCCCGACCGCCTCCGGCAACTCCGGAAAAAAGGAAATACGGCCCGCAATTTTAGGCGGTACGGTCACGATCACATTTTCCGATCGAAAGACGCCTTGATCGGTTTCAATGGAAAGCATGTTTGCCGATGCACGGATCGCTGTGACCGTAGTGTCCAGCTTAACCCTATTTGCAAAAGGCCTTACCAGTGCGTCGACAAGGGCAGTGGAGCTTCCGGCAATCCGGTAGGCCGATGGGGTATTGGGGTCGCTCTCGAAGTAATGCTCCGGGGCCATGGTACTATAGACCAAAACACTTTGGCCCGTACTGTACTGGTGAAACTTGTCAATTCCAAGTTCTTCCAACAAATTCAGAACCTGATAATGGTGGTCCTGGAACCAAGTCGCTCCTAAATCAATGCCGCTATGGGTCAATATGCGTCCTCCCACTCGACTCCGCGATTCCAAGACCAAAAAGTCGGTTTCCCCCATCCCATATAATTTGTGGGAAGCCGTGAGCCCCGACAATCCAGCGCCAACGATAATATATTTGTGGGGTGCTTGGTTCATTTTATTCTTTTAAACGGGGACAACCCAAAGATACTGATAGTTTGATGTAGTCCGAATGGCCCCGGGCAGGCCCATTGCGATATCCGTACTCGGCCGATCAGTTTCTGCCCGACATCACACCTCCGTCCGTATCCCAAATTGCGCCGGTAACCCAAGATGCCTTTTCAGAAAGTAAAAAGGAGATGGCATTCGCCACGTCTTGTGGGTTCCCGTACCGGCCAATGGGATGAAAACCGTGAAAAGCCTGAAGGGCTTCATGTGCCTCCTCCTTCCCCCCAAAAACACTATCGTAGACGGGGGTTTCCACAACGGCCGGAGAAACCGCGTTGACCCGGATATTGTGGTCCGCCAATTCCATCGCCAAATGCTGCGTTAAAGAATGAAGTCCTGCTTTTTGCATCGAATAGGCGGAGGAGGGTGTTGCCTTTACCGCTTGCTTGGCCCACATCGAGCCCACATTTACGATCGCACCCCCAGCGCTTGCCGCCATTTTCTTTGCTGCTGTTTGCGTGATGAAGAAGAACCCCCTGTTCAGGTCCATATAGGAATCGTAGTCGGCGACACTGTGACCCAAAAAAGGCTTTGGGTCAAAAATACCTGAAGCGTTCACCAAATAGTCCAGGCCATCCCAACCATTGATAATATTGTTCAAAATGGCCATTTCGCCACCATTCGTGATGTCAATTTTATGAGTAAACAGATTTCCTGAGGCGTTGTTCTTTAACGCTTCCAGTTTTTGGTAATTGGTACCCACCACGTGTACCTCCGTTCCTTGGTTGAGAAGGCTTTTTGCTACGGCCTTTCCTATTCCGCTACTTCCACCAATAATTAATGCTCTTTTGCCCATCATTTGTATTTTTGTGTTTCTATTACATTTAACCTTCCTGCAAAGGTATTGGGGCACACCGGGCGAGGGTGGTGCATAAAGGAGAATAAATGGTACTATTCGGAACCGAGTACTTTTTGGGGTCCTGACTGTCAGTTCCAAAGAACGGAAACGACCTATGAAAAAAAACGGTCCACTTTCTGAAATGCACCGGCTGGAAAGTGGTTTTTAAAATAGCTTTGAAATCCATTGAAAAATAAGGTATCAACAGACAAATTGACCATATTGTTTATGCCGTTTCCGACTTGGACCGTGCCATGTCCGATTTTGAACAAAAATTGGGGGTCCGCCCTATTTTTGGAGGATACCATAGCACACAGGGCACAAAGAACGCATTGGTCAATCTGGACAATGGAAGATATCTGGAGCTTTTAGCGGCCGGCGGGTCCAATAAAAGGATCCGGCCACGGAGGTGGATGGGCATTGACCTTTTGACCAAGGACCAACTTACGCGCTGGGCCCTAAAGTCGGATCGATTGGAAAAAGACAGCAGGGTCGTAAAAAAGTGGCGGTCCGGTATGGGCAACGTTCAAGATGGGAGTCGGAACACTGCCCAAGGCTCCCTTTTAAAGTGGAAACTGGCCATGCCACTGTCCGAACCCGAAGTGGAAATTGTCCCGTTTATGGTGGATTGGAGTGAAACGGAAGCCCATCCGACCGACGAAATGCCCGATATGCATTGTGAGTTGGTCCATTTGCACGCGGCGCATCCCGATCCCGAGCGGTGCAGTGCAATATTGGAAAACCTAGGATTGGTTTTCCAAATAGAAGAGTCAAGTGAAATCCAACTGAACGCAGTGATAAAATGCCCCAAAGGGCTCGTAACAATCTAGGAAAGTATCCGAAAAAATGACTTATGAAATACAACAGAATATTGGTGCCCGTTCTTATACTATGGTCTTTTGCCTCTTGCAACCCCAAGGAGAAAAGTGGAAAAAAAGAAGCTTCCCACCCTGGAAAAACAGAAGCAACGATATCGACGGAGGAAAAGATGGACCAAGCGGAAGTCCTTACGGCGGAGACAATTCAGGCCCACGGAGGCAGTCTTTATGACGAAGCGTTCTATGGATTTACCTTTCGAAAAAAGCAGTACACCTTTCAAAATAGAAAGGGGTCGTACACCTACACGGTCAAAAGTGGTGACCAAGGGAAAGAAATACAGGATGTTTTGGAAAACGGCGTCCTGACACGAACCATAAATGGAAGCGCTACACCTCTTTCTGAAAAAGAAATCGCCAAATATTTCGAGGCCCTGAATTCGGTTGTCTACTTTGTCACCTTGCCCCATAAGCTAAAGGACAGGGCCGTGAACAAAACATATGAAGGCCCAACCATGATCAAAGGGCGGGCCTACGATGTTCTGGGTATTGGCTTTGATCAAGATGGGGGTGGCGTGGACTACGATGACCAATTTCATTATTGGATCAACAAAGAGACAAAAACCATCGATTATTTGGCGTACAGTTATAGTACCAACGAGGGCGGGGTACGCTTTCGAAGTGCCTATAATCCAAGAACGGTGGGCGGCATCCGTTTTCAGGACTACATCAATTATGAAGCTCCGATCGGAACCCCTTTGAAGGACCTACCAGCGCTATACGAAACTGGGGCTTTGAAAGAACTTTCCAGAATAATCACCGAAAATGTGGTCGATTTAAAGCAATGAACTTGGATTTCCTGTCATCCCGGAAATTTATCTTTGGGTCATTTTAGGGGTTCAAGTTATCCTTGCCCTACCCAAAGGGACAAATGGTTAGTTTACGCAGCCCTCCAAAACAGCGGTAACCCCTCAACGGAAATGCTCAATATTTGTTGCAAAAATTCCCTGGCAAAGGGGGCTGGATCTATGCGGCCCTACCTGAAATTCCACAGAACGGGAACGGTCCATTTTGTTGGTAAGGGTGAAGGGCAGAATTGATGTATTTGAACTAAAGCAGTACAACCTCGTGCCATGGGCGTTGGAAAGTTGTTGCTCCCTGAGAGGGCGGAGATTCGGAAAAAATCAAAAAAAAAGGCGGGTGATTATGTGCATGTCATACTTTATCCCGATGAATCCGTCCCTGAAATTCCCAGTGAAATCATTGATTGTTCCCAAAACGGGCCCAAGGCCGTGTACGAAACCTTTCTGGCCTTTACCGATGGGGTACGGAAAGCCTATCTGGATCGGATTTACCGAGCAAAGACAGAGAACACCAAAGCCCGTCGTATATTACGTATGATGGACCGAGTTCAAAAGAAATTGAGGTTTTACGACCAAGGGGAAGCCCATTGACCCCTTTTGTCCGCGCTCCTGTAACAAAAACGATTTTCCAGCGTCAAACCGACTGATGTTCCCCCGAATTGATCAAAACCGGCTAAAATGACTCCTTTGCGCAAAACCCTTTCCGCGGCTTTCCTCTTGTTCTCTTTTTGTTTACAAATGCAGGTATCGGCCCAGGGAACGGATGAAAAGTCTGAAACTCCCACTACCATTGCCGAACTTCAAAGCGAGATAGAAAAAATATTGGAGGAAACCGGAGTCCCGGCAGCCGGGGTGGCCCTGGTCGACAAAGACAGCATCATTTGGACGGCCGGTTTAGGACTGGCCGATCTTGAAAGGGAAATTGCGGCCGATGAAAACACAATGTTCCGGATAGGATCGACCTCAAAAATGTTCGTATCCCTGGCCATTCTCAAGCTCCAGGAAGAAAAAAGAGTAAGCCTTAAGGACAAGGTCAGGAATCTGATTCCGGAAATTGAGTTTCAGAACCCCTGGGAGGATACCGACCCTATCCTAGTTGAACAGCTCTTGGAGCATACCACAGGGTGGGACGACATTCATCTCACGGAATATGCGCTCGACGCGACCGGTCTCAGCTTAAAACAGGGGTTGGACTACCACCCGCATTCCCGCAGCTCGCGCTGGGTACCGGGGACCAGGATGTCGTATTGCAACTCGGGTCCTCCCGTTGCGGCCTATATCGTTGAAAAAATTACAGAACAGCCTTTTGAAGAGTATATACAGGATAACTTTTTTCAGCCCATGGGCATGGAAAGCGCCACTTTTTTCGAGACGGACCGGTACCGGAAACGGGGCGCCACGCTGTATCTTAAAGGGGAACCACAGCCGTATTGGAACATCATCCTACGCCCATCGGGTGCCATCAACGCCTCACCAAAGGATATGGCCAAAATGTTGAAGTTTCTTATCCAAAGAGGGCAGGTAGACAGTCTTCAACTGATCAACGAAACCTCCCTGATCCGAATGGAAAACCCCTCAAGTACGGTTGGTGCACGGGCGGGACTTGAAAATGGCTATGGCCTTTCGAACTATTCTTCGCCCCATAAAAGTTTTGTGTATCAGGGGCACAACGGAGGTGTAAACGGAGGATTGACGGATTTCGCCTACCTTCCGAGCCACGGAGTGGGGTACGTGGTCATGATCAATTCGGGCAACGGGGGCGCATTGAATCGCATTGCCACCTTGATACGTGATTTTCAGACCGACCATTTCCGTTCGGACAAAGTAGAAAACAACTTGGGCGGAACACTAGCGGACGATGCGATTTCAGGTTATTATGTCCCCATCAATCCACGAACGCAAATGGTGTATTACTTGGAGCGTATTATTGGCATAAGGCGACTAAAGGCCAAGAATAATTTTGTCCGTATCAACGGCCTCCTCGGTGGAAGTGCCCAAATCTATACTCCTCTAAAAAATGGAGCCTATGCCTCTTCGGAAACGGGAAAGGTGAATATGGTCAAGGCCAAAGATCCGATTGCCGGAGAGGTACTCCATGTGGCCGGGTATGGTGGTGCCCAAGTATTCAAACGGGTTTCCGCATGGCTTGTTTTTGGGCAGCTTGCCATATTGGCCTTATGGCTCCTTTATCTTTTGGCAATGGTAGTTTTCGGAAGTATATGGTTCTTTTTGTATGGAATCGGCAGGGTTCCCAAAAGACCCCACATCGACCTCCGGCTGTGGCCTTATATTACGGGCATGCTCCTTGTGGTGGCGCAAGTCTTCGTTGCGATAGGCAGTTCCGACCCGTTTGGTATTCTTGCTACCCCCGGCTTTATATCAATTTCGATCATGCTGCTTACAATCTGTTTTGCTTGGGCTTCCGTATGGTCCGTAGTGAAACTGATCCGTGGTCGACGGGCAAAAATCAACAGGCACGTATATGGGCATTTGGTTGTTTTTTCATGCCTTAATTTGATCGTAACTTGCTATTTACTATGGCACGGGGTGATTGGAATCCAACTTTGGAATTAGCCCTCTTCCAACTCGAAGTGGATCATTTGAGTTGTCCCTTCCACCCCTATCTTCTCTCCAAAAGAGTAGCTGTGCGGTCCATGACGGCAGCCGTCCGATCTCCTTGGGCCACGAAAAAGGGTGGGTCGTGGTTCGGAACACGTCTTGAAAACCGGTTTTTGCCAGGTCGAATCGGCCAATTCGACAAGGAATACGACTTGACTCCTTTTGAATCGTCCATTTTTACTTTAACATAAAAATTATTTAAATTTAGTCTAAATAAACTTGTTTGGTTTTGTGCTGGTGAATATATTTGCGCCTCTATTTAAATTAAGTCTAAATAAAAACACCATGAAACAAACACCCACTCCCTTTTATTTTTTAATGGCATTTGCCTTTATTGTCCTCGGCTGTTCGAACGATGACGGCAATGGCGGCCCCACCCCGCCCATCGTCGATCAAGTTGAAAAGTCGGCCGTTATGGCAACCTACGCCAACTTGGTATTTCAGAACTACCAGGATTCATACGATGCCGCAAAACTGCTGCAAACCGCCATCAACACTTTTGTGGCCGACCCTACCGAAGTTAATTTCGAAGCGGCAAGAACAGCATGGAAAGCGGCCCGTGAGCCTTATGGGCAGACAGAAGCTTTTCGATTTGCCAGCGGCCCGATCGACGACAACGATGGCCCGGAAGGCCTATTGAATGCATGGCCCTTGGACGAAAACTATGTGGATTATGTGGAAGGTGCGGATTTGTCGGGCATTATCAATGACCCCCTTACCTTTCCCACCATAGACAAAACCACGCTGGAAGGCCTGAATGAGGTAGGTGGGGAATCCAACATCAGCGTGGGATATCATGCCATAGAGTTCCTACTTTGGGGACAGGACAATTCCGATCCATCCGAAAAAATCTCGGGTCTGCGTCCATACACCGATTTCGTGGACGGCGGTACCGCTGCCAACCAAGCTAGAAGAAGGGACTATTTGACCGTATGTGCAGAACTACTGCTGGACCACTTGCAGCTCATGTTGGACGAATGGAAACCAGACGGCACCTATCGTCCTACATTTTTGGCGCTGGACGGGGATACCGCATTAAAAAACATACTCACCGGAATCTCTACCCTGGCCAAATCGGAACTGGCCGGCGAGCGCGTTTTCGTTGCCTATGACAATCAGGACCAAGAAGATGAACACTCTTGTTTCAGCGACAACACCCATAGGGACCTCCGATTGAACCTTGCAGGGATCGCCAATGTCTTCCGTGGAAGCTATGCTTCGGTCAGTGGGGCCTCATTGGAAGATTTGATCGCGGAGAAGGATGCCACCCTGGGTGCCGAAATAACTGCGCAATTGGCAGCTGCCGAAACTACGGTCAATGCCACCGCAACGCCCTTCGATTTCGCCATCTCCGACAGTTCGGAAAGACCAAAGGTACTTGAAGCGGTGAACGCCCTGCGGACCTTGGGAGATAAGTTTGTGGAAGGGGGAGCCGCTCTGGGCATCACGGTATCATCTGATTTGCCCGAATAAGAACAATTTATACGATGGACAAAATCGGGATCCTTGGCCAAGGGGATTTCCCAATAGAAAACGAAATACGTATGCGCCACATTGCCGCTTTGCCCAAATACCTGATATGGTCAACATTATTATCCATTTCGATTGGTTGTCAAAACGACGACAATGGTTATTTGCCGTTGACCCAAGATGAAAACGAAGAACTGTCCGGTGGGGAGACCACTGTTTTTGATGCTTCCCCCAATGCTTTTGGCTTTCAAGCACCTAATTTGGACGATGTCAATGGATTGCATTTTTTTACCGGAAATTCGCTGTTCAATCAAAATTGGGTAACGGCCCCCGCATCGACCACCGCCAGGGATGGACTCGGTCCTCTTTTCAATGCGCGTTCCTGTTCGGGCTGTCATTTCAAGGATGGCCGCGGACGGCCCCCAAAATTTGATGGCGAAAAATCCTTTGGCCTGTTGTTCAGATTGAGTGTTCCGGGAACCGATTCCTTTGGAAGGAACCTTCCTGACCCGAACTATGGCGGGCAATTTCAGGACGACGTCATTCAAGGCCTTGCCGTGGAGGGCAGCCTCCGGGTCGAATACGAACCCATGGTAGTCACATATCCCGATGGCACTTCGGTACGTCTGCAAAAGCCAAGTTATTCCTTCTACGACCTGAACTATGGCCCCATGGCATCCCATCTACAAGTTTCGCCCCGGGTGGCCAATCAAATGATAGGATTGGGGCTGTTGGATGCCGTTCCGGAAAGCACCCTCTTAAGCTATGCCGATGAAAACGATCTTGATTCGGACGGTATCTCGGGCAAACCCAACTATGTTTATGATGTGGTATCCCAGTCGACCAAATTGGGGCGGTTCGGTTGGAAAAGCAACCAACCCAATCTAAAACAGCAAATAGCCGGAGCCTTTTCAGGGGACCTCGGCATTACCACCTCCCTGTTCCCAGAAGAAAACTGCCCCCCAGGCATCGATTGTGCCACCGTGGCCAATGGTGGTGACCCGGAGATCACCGATGAAAATTTGGACAAAGTGGTTCTATATTCCGCCACGCTCGGCGTACCGGTCAGACGTAATTTTGATGATCAAGACGTCTTGGAGGGAAAGCAGTTGTTCGAACGCACAAACTGCACTGCTTGCCATATACCTGTTCTACAAACCGGACCGTACCCGATCAAGGCTTTGGAAAATCAGACCATTCGGCCCTATACGGATCTATTGCTCCACGACATGGGCAGCGATCTGGCCGACAACACCCCGGATTTCGAGGCGGATGGAGATGAGTGGCGTACCCCTCCCTTATGGGGTATCGGGCTCCTTGAAACCGTAAGCGGCCATACCAATCTTTTACACGACGGCCGGGCGCGGAACATCGAGGAGGCCATTTTGTGGCATGGGGGCGAAGCCACAAAAGCAAAAGAAGCTTATATGGAGCTACCTGCCACGGATAGGACAAAACTAATTGACTTCATCAAATCACTTTAAAAGGATTTTTATGAGAAAAGCTTTCACACGGTTACGCTTTGTTTGTACCATTGCCCTTGTTTTTTTCCAAAGCTGCGAACAGGAAAGTGATGCCGAATTCCAATCCCAAACGGAACTGTACAAAAATGCCCAATTGGCCAATATCTATGACAACGAAGTCGCAGTCCTGGCATCGAGCTTAACAAAAGAAACCCAATTATTGGAACAGGCCACCAAAACGTTCCGGACCAATGGCACAACGGCCGATTTAAAGTCAGCACAAGAGCAGTGGAAAGCGGTACAGTCCGTTTGGAAAAGATTGGAACTGTATGACTTGGGTGCAGTCGCCAATAGCTTTATAGCTTTTGAAATCAACCGCTGGCCCACTGATATCGAACGCATAGAGGGCCATATCAACGGTTCCGAAGTTTTAAATGAGGATTTCATTGCCTCCCTTGGTTCCTCATCGAAGGGTATAGCGGCGGCAGAGCACCTCCTTTTTTCCGTACAGGACCACATCTTGGATGCCTCCGGCACCTACCTACAGCGCAGGAACGAATATCTGTTGGCCGTTGTGGAAAACCTACACTCCAAGGCCCTCCAACTCCAAACGCTATGGGAGACCCATGCCGTAGGTTTCGTACAGGCTTTGGAAAATGGAATAAACGGTAGCCAAAACCAAGTCATCAATGCCATGGTAAGCCTGATCGAGGAAATCATCATCTCGAAATTGGGGAACCCCTTGGGCGATACGAACGGGGGGACCATCGTTCCAGAACGCCTAGAGGCCCGCCTGAGTGCATTTTCAAAGGAAATCGTCCAACAGCATTTGACCGCACTGAAAAGGTGCTATACCGGTGATTTTGCCCTGACGCCCTTTCGTGTGGGCTTTGACGATTTCCTAATCCTAATTGGAAGTGAAAAATTGTCCGAGAAAATCTCGGATCAGTTCGCTGTTTGTCAAACAAAATTGAATGATATTGAGGGTTCCCTGGAAGATGCGCTTGTTTCCAATCCCGAATCCGTGCTGGCGCTTAAGTATGCCTTTCGAGATCTTTTGGTCCTGGTTAAAGTAGATATGGCCAATGTGTTGGGGTCTACCATTACGTTTAATGACAATGATGGGGATTAAAGCATTGCAATCAAAACTTACCGCCCCAACCCCGATCCTTCCTTTGGTCATTTTCCGAATGGCCTTTGGTCTCCTGATGTGCTTTTCCCAATTGCGGTTCATGTGGAAGGGTTGGATAGAGGATTGCTTTGTTTCCCCAAGTTTCCATTTTACCTATCAGTATTTTAGTTGGGTAGAAGCCTTTAGTGCACCAACCATGTACATTATAGTGGGGGCATCCGCTCTATTTGCCCTGTTCATAGGACTGGGGCTGTTCTATAGGGCATCCAGCATTTTGTTCTTCCTGTCCTTTACCTACCTGGAACTGATCGAAAAATCTTGGTATTTAAACCACTACTACTTTGTCTCTTTGGTCGCATTCGTTCTAATTTGGCTTCCCGCACACCGGAACCTCAGCCTGGATGCTTTCCTCTTCAAAGGGATCCGGTTGTCGAAAGTTCCCATGTGGACCGTCCTCGTTCCAAAACTGCAACTTGCTATGGTCTATTTTTTTGGCGGCATGGCCAAACTAAAATCGGATTGGCTTTTTGAGGCGCAGCCCTTGAAAATATGGCTTCAAGCGCGAACGGACCTACCCATCATCGGAAGCCTTTTCGAATACGACGGCACTGCCTTCGCTTTCAGTTGGGCCGGGATGCTGTTCGATTTGACCATCCCGTTTCTTCTCTGGAACCGGCGGACCCGACCTTGGGCCTATGTCCTGGTAGCGGTTTTTCATGTATTGACCTATATCCTGTTCAATATTGGCATGTTTCCATGGTTGATGATTGCCGGAAGCCTGGTCTTTATTTCAGCCGATGAGTGGAAAAACCTCTTTGGAAAATTTGGCCTATCGCTTTGGGAACTGACCGAAAACGGTAACCCCTTTAAAACCAGGAAAATGGCCTTGCCACTGCTGCTGACCTATCTGATCTTTCAGCTTGCCCTTCCCTTGCGACACTTTGCACTGACCGACAATGTACTATGGACCGAAAACGGATTTCGGTTTGCTTGGCACGTCATGGTGATGGAAAAAAACGGATTTGCCGAATTTTCCATTCTGGACAATCAAACCCAGAAAGTGTTCACGGTGTATCCTTCAAAGTACCTCAGCGTGGTCCAGGAAAAACAAATGAGTTTCCAACCCGATATGATTTGGCAGTTTGCCCAGTATTTGAACGAAACATATGATGCCAATAACGAAAAGGACCTTTCCATATATGTGAACTCCAAGGTATCGCTCAACGGGAGGGCTTCACAGACCTATATAGATCCGAAGGTCGATTTGTTGAAGGTCGCCTCGATAGATGCCATATACGGTTGTGTGGTAGGCCTAAGCGATTCAGGGCGAACCCATTAAGATTGGAAGCTGTTTGGTTCGAAAACTTTGTGTTCTTCCGAAAAGCTCGGGAATCCAATATCGGGTCCGCACCCTATCCCTTCAATTCCATCTTCTCCTCAAAATACGCACAGAAGTCTTTCATGGTGGCCGTCATTTTTTCGTCTTGTGTGGCCTTCATAAAGGTATCGGAGAGCGATACCAGGGTCTGATGGAAGAAAATCTTCATCTCATCCACGGGCATGTCCTTGGTCCATAGATCGATCTTAAGGGACTCTTTACTTGTGCTGTCCCATACCGATAGCAGCATGGCCTTGGCCTCTTGCCGATCAATGCCGCCATCCTGTGCCGACCAAGTGAGCCTTTCCGGCACCCTGTTCTCGTCCAGCCCCACCTCTAAGGTAATCTCGGATGTATGAAGTTTTGCCATATGCCTATTTCTTGGGTTTGTAATTGCTTTTCACAAAGATTTCCTCTCCGGGCAGGCGCAACATCTGCTCAAGGGAAAGGTCGTTTTTCTCCATAAACGCCCGTACTATCTGCCAGCCCATATAACGGCCGATCCTGCCCGGGGACTCGTTGTCCAGGTCCAGTCCAAACTTGGAAAAGGGTGCGGGATCCAAGAACCTCGGCGCCAATTTGCTATCGGTGCTGTACAGGAGTTCGTTTTCAACAAAATTTCGCCAAATCGGTTCCTCGCTGGCCCGGGCCCATTCCAGATCTTCCTTGGAATAGCCAATCTTTTGGGCATCGGTCGCAAAGGGCATCAACCTGTCCTTTAGGTAGAGTTCTTTTCCATGGGCAATCATTCGCGCCACAAAACTGCGTCCTTCGCGTCTTGGAATGGCACGCTTGGCAAAAGCTGCCGCCACATCCGATACCATGAACTCCTTGTCCAGTCCAAAGGAAACATAATTGGGGAATCCCCTATAAAACTTATGGTCAGCACCCAAATAATTGTCCAATCCCACGAACAGTATGGAGTCTGCAAGGATAATCCGGTTCTGATAATCCACCTCGTTGGTAACGGTAATGACCCAGGGCGCGGGATAATTGGGGAAATAATGGTGGATATGCTTGAAAAGCAGTTCCAGTGCTTGCTTTTGGACATCGAGGTCCGGGAATTCCCCGTGCACTTCTTTTCGAATTTCGATTTGTAGGGTATCCCTCAGTTTTGCCTCCCAGACACTATCGGGGTACTGGGTGGGGAAAAGAAAGGGGTATCTTTTTTTCAATTGGGGAATATCCGTTGCTTTCACCTCATCGAATTCCCTGTCAAATCGGGAAATCTGAAGATCTAGGGGAATCTTTGCAATCTCGTCCGCCACTTTTTTGTCCTTCCCACAGCCCAAAAACAAAAACGTAATTGACAAAAGCCAAAAAATGGGCCTTATCTTTCCAACAAATACCATATACATTTTAATATTAGGCGGTAACACTCTATTTTTACCGGGCAAAGTTAATTGTTTTATATCATACGCTCCCGCATGCAAACCGAAAAAGTAATTGACCACATCGCGGCATGGCTGAAGGATTATGCCACCCAAGCCGGAATGAAAGGTTTTGTCATCGGGGTTTCGGGTGGAATCGATTCGGCGGTAACCTCTACACTTTGCGCAAAGACGGGACTTGCCCTCATTTGTTTGGAAATGCCGATACATCAGGCCGAAAACCAGGCGAACCGTGCCTCCAAACACATCGATTGGCTTCAAAAGAACTTTGGCAACGTTACACGCCAGCCGGTGGACCTTACCCCTGTTTTTGATAGCTTGGTGTCCGCGCTCCCCCCAGTGGCGAATGAGGAAGACCGCTTTATGTCGCTCGCCAATACCCGGGCAAGGCTCCGTATGACGACGCTCTACTATTTTGCCGCCCTAAAAGGATACCTGGTGGCCGGTACGGGGAACAAGGTCGAGGATTTTGGAGTTGGGTTTTACACAAAATACGGTGATGGAGGGGTGGATCTCAGCCCAATTGCCGATTTACTAAAGACGGAAGTGTACACCATCGCCAAGGTTTTGGGAATCAACGACGAAATAATCAAGGCCGCACCCACTGATGGTCTATGGGGCGACGACAGAACGGACGAAGATCAATTGGGGGCTTCCTATCCCGAATTGGAATGGGCGATGGGGATGAAGGATGAAGGAAAAGAGGCAAATGATTTTTTCGGGCGGGAAAAAGAAGTTTTTCTTATATTTACCAGATTCAACGAGGCCAATCGGCATAAGATGGTTCCCATACCAGTTTGTAAGATTCCGAGGTCTTTGAGATAACATCTCGTCCTAAAATGTTGTTAACTAGTCGAATAAAATCACAAAATTGGTGATTTCTGTAAAAAAAATAGCATTTTTGGCTAAGCTTTTAACTATTAAACCTTACATTGCATGTCAGTATTTTTAGACATTGCTAACTAACCAAACATTGATAATAGATAAACCTGTATTATGATTAAAGTTTTAATTGCAGACAACCACCCGATCATTCGAATGGGCGTGAAACACGTTCTGGAGACTGCCACCGGTATTCAAGTGATCGCTGATGTTTCAACCACCTCCGAATTATTTGAAAAACTTCAAAAAGTTTCCCCTGACGTTGTCATGTTAGAGATGGATATCCCTGAAATCAACGGGATCGCCACCCTTCGAAAAATTAAAAAAGAGTTCCCCAATGTCAGAGTCTTGATGTACAGCGGCCAGTCCGAGGACGTTTATGCCCTAAGTACGATCAGGGCGGGTGCCTTTGGATATCTTTCCAAAGCCTCGGATATTGATTATTTGATTTCCGCGGTGCGCAAAGTGGCCGAGGGCAATATGTTCATCACAAATGAACTGGCACAACGCCTTGCTTTCGACGAAGGCACGCAGCGACCAAGAAGGTTCTTCAGAAAGCTTTCTTCCAGGGAGGTCGAAGTACTCAAATTATTGGCCAGCGGTAAACGAAACAAGGACGTTGCCATCGGTCTTAATTTGAACGAAAAAACAGTGAGCACCTATAAGGCCCGCTTGATGAAAAAATTGAACGTGGACAATATGGTCGATCTTTTGCAACAGGCAAAAGCCTTGGAACTATACTAGTTTAGAGCGATCCAAAATATAGAAAAGCCCCGCATGGAACGGGGCTTTTCTATTTCTATATAGGGCCATTTTTTTGCCGTTGAGATCTTTTGGCCTAGGAAAGCACCCGGTTCAGCTTTTGGTTAAGCAATTTGTTCAGGTTCAAGTAGTTCATAATTTCCTCCAGGGTCTCCCGGTTGTCGCCATGCCCCTCCTCCGTGTTTTTTTGAAGGGACAGCATTCTTTTTTTTATCAAATAGCATCGCAACGTTAGAATGGTTTCGCTTACCAATTGCGACACCCCTATCTTTTTGTCCTTGGGATAAATATCCTTGCGTTCCCAGTTGTGGAGCGCATACTTTTCCTCCTCCATTAAAATGGAGGAAATTTGCGATACCGTTTCCTGATCGAGCCCGGACAGAAAAGTGTTCATGGAAAAATTTCCATTCTCATTGAGTGCCGTAATCAACTTATAGTAAATTTCCTTGAACCTGGCATTTGTGAGTTCGATCTCATCTTCCTGCAGATCCAGATATATTTTTTCATACACCTTGGCCACCACGGACTCCGGTTCCAATTCCAGATCACCTTGTTCATTCTCCTTCAGCACCAAATCTTCGAACGCTTCTTCCTTATCGCCGTACAGCAACAACATTTCAATTATTTTGCGCTCCAGTTCAAATTGTACATCGACCTTTTCTACCGGCTCGGTGGCCTTGACCACTTCAAATGCCCTATGTCGTTGTTTTTCCTTTTTGGAGGCATCGGCCGATTCCTTTTTACCGATCTGCGCCAGGGTACTAAAGAGCACCTCTTCGGAAACCCCCATGATCTGGGCACATTCCTGAATGTAGATTTCCTTTTTTATACGATCGGGGATCTTTGAGATACTGTTCACAATATCCCGTACCGTATCGGCCCTTTTGATGGGGTCACTGGCCGCTTCCTCCATCAACAGGGAGGCTTTGAACTGAATGAAGTCCTTCGAATTCTCTCCGAGATACAGCACTACCTCCTCGAAGGCATTGTTTTTGGCAAAACTATCCGGGTCTTCGCCTTCCGGAAAGGAGCATACTTTTACGTTCATCCCCTGTTCCAATATCAGGTCGATTCCCCTGAGCGAGGCCCTTAATCCGGCCGCATCCCCATCAAAGAGAACGGTGATGTTCTTGGTCAAACGATTGATCAGCCGAATCTGCTCCGGGGTAAGGGCGGTACCACTTGATGCCACTACATTGTGTATCCCCCTTTGGTACAGTTGGATCACATCGGTATACCCCTCTACCAAATAGCAATTGTCCTCTTTGGCTATGGCCTGTTTGGCAAAGTATATGCCATACAGCACCTTGCTCTTATGGTATATATCGCTTTCGGGCGAGTTCAGGTATTTGGCTGCCCTTTTATCACTGGTCAGGATCCGGCCTCCAAAGCCCAACACCCGACCGCTCATGGAATGGATCGGAAACATGACCCGTCCCTTAAACCGGTCGAACTTTTTTGGATTGTTCGGGTTGGCCGTGTCTTCCTTTACAATGGTAAGTCCGGTCTTCTCCAAATACTTCAGTTGATAGGCCTGTTCCAGGGCCGCTGTCGTAAAACCGTCCCATTGGTCCAGACAGTACCCAAGGCCGAACTTTCGTATGATCTCATCGGTAAAACCGCGCTCCTTGAAATAACTGAGTCCGATCGCCTTGCCCAATTCGGACTCCCAAAGGGTTTTCGAAAAATACCCCTGGGCGTATTCGGACACCAGGTACATGCTTTCCCGTTCGTTGGCCTCTTGCTTCTGTTCATCGGTGCGCTCGGTCTCCTCTACTTCAATATTGTATTTTTTTGCGAGATATTTTATCGCTTCGGGATAGGTGAAATGCTCATGTTCCATCAAAAATGCCACCACATTGCCGCCCTTGCCACTACTGAAATCCTTCCATATCTGCTTCACCGGGGATACCATAAAACTAGGAGTGCGCTCATCGCTGAAAGGACTGAGTCCCTTAAAGTTGGAGCCCGACTTTTTCAACTGCACAAAATCCCCTATTACCTCTTCCAAACGGGCGGTCTCGTATACTTGGTCTATGGTGGATTTTGAAATCAAAACGGAATATCGTTGAACAGGTAAATATACTACTCTGAACCGACTTTTCCCGATAACCATTTGCCCGGGGATCTTGTTCCCCAAAACCTATGGTCAAAGACAGGGCGACAGGCCCGGAAAGGCGAAGGTTATGGGAACGGAGTGGCCGTCCGTACCAAAATATGGATTCTAGCCCTTTTCGACCGACCATGATTTTCGAGTATCTTTACAAGAGGTCCACGGACAAAATATGGCAATATGATATTATTCCTGGGCACAAGGCCCGGTAAAACGGAGATACGGCCCCTTGGTGGGGTTCCCTGTCCTTACTGCGGGCAAACCGGGACGTTGACCGTATCGAAGACCAGTAACTGGTTCCATATCTTTTGGATCAAGCTTTTCAAAGTTTCCGACCATACAGTGGCAGAATGTTCCCATTGCAGGCGGGCATACCGCAAAGAGGAGTTTACGGTTCCCATGGACAGGGCCGTCGACCGGTCTTAATACAAATTAAAAACGTCATCACGATCAAAAATGGTTCCGATCGTAATGACGTCCGACTTCTGTTTACAGATCAAACCGTAGGCCCATGGAAATATTGTGTTGTTCTATTGCAGCATCTTTGAAAATTGGGCTTAGATCGTATTTTGCATAGATCAAAACTCCTCCAATGCCGACATAGCCGCTAAGTCCGTATACAAAACTACTGGTATTATAACCGCGTTTTAGCTTGTCCTTTACCTTTTCCCCATCACGGGTATACTTTAATTTCTGGCGTGTTCCCAGGTTAAAGCCTCCATAGCCCCCAATGCCCAATCGGAACTTCCGATCGATGTAGTATCGGACCCTGTCCTCGCGTTCCCTATATCTAGAGGGGCCAAATTCGAAATGAACGGGAAACACCAGGTTGTCCATTCTAAATTTCGACTTGCTCAGGTCGAACTCGAATTCCTCCAACTGCACTTCACCGTCATTGACCGCGAAGTATTGGTTGTCCTTGGGTTTCAATCCGTTGAACTGGAACGAAAAACCATAGTTAAAGCGCATGAAGTTCGAGTTTTCAAAAACCCGGGTCCTCCACGACCATCCCAGTTCCGCGAATCGGCTTCCTCCTATTTTATATGGGGAATCTTCCAAAGATTCGCCATCGATCACCGCATTGTTCAGACCGAACGCAAAGACAAAATCGGAATAGGTACGGCGATCGTATTTGGGCTCCCTCCGCTCAAAGATCCGCCAGGGTTCATCGTTCACCATGATACTTATTCCCTTTCCGTCATCGGATATGGAAAAGTCCCTGTTCGTCTGCAGCACTTCTCCCTTATTGCGTTCCAACAGGGCAATCCTATTGTCGATGATCGCAATCCGGTCCTCTATGTTCAAAGCTCTGCGCTTTGCAGCACTTTCTTTCAGGGTTTTTGCCTCCTGGGCGCTTATCATTTCATCCGCCAGGCGTTCGTTGATATCTTCCACTTCTTTCCTGAGCGCCTCTTTTTCCTGTTCCGTGACCTTTTCCTTGAGTGTTTTTAAGGTCTCTATTTTTTTCCTATACGATTCTTGCGCCGATACCTGGGAAATGACCGCCAGCACCATAAATGCGGTTAAAAAGAATACAATTGTCCTCATTTTCGCTGTTTTTGATTGATTGATGAATAAACTCCTTTGATAGATGAACAAACTCCTTCCGGCCCCACCTGATTTCGGTGGAGAAATTTGCGATTTTATGTTTCTTGATTACTCGTTTCTTTGGACGACCGCGGTCCGCACCTTTTGAAAGCCCGTTTTGAGCGATTCAAAAATCTGGTCCCTAAAGGACTGGTCCAACTCGTCCTCCACCTCGCCCAGTAGGGCCATGGCATCGACACTTTTGTCCTTTCGGAACAACCTATCGGCGTACAGTTCCTTTCGTGCCATGAGCAACAGGGAATCCAACTCCGCATCGGTCACGGTTTGGTTTCCGTTTTCAAGTAGCTCGACCTGTGCGACCACTTCCGATATTTTGGCGGCAATAATCTCCTCCGATTCCCCCAAAAGCCCATCCACGGGCCGGCCTTCTTTTTTTCTTTGTGGTCCATCGTCGTTTTGGGCCACCGCAATTTCGCCCTTTGTCCGGGGGGCGGGAACATGGAGGGGCCGTTGGATCGTTTCGGCATCCTCTACCGCATACGATTCCACGGTTGTTGCTTTTTCCAGAGCAGGGGCAATTTCTTTTGATACCCCCGTATCCTGTAAGGGTCCAGTTTCTTCCATTTCAGGGCCATCGACTATTTCAACTTCTGCGGCGGGCAACGGACCTTCCGAATCGACCAGAAAAAACGAAAGCAGTAACAGCCCTATAAATCCGGCCGCAATTCCGTACCAAACCCATTTGTTCGACCTTGGCTCTTGGGAAACGTCCAACTGTTCGGAAATTTGCTTCCAAGCACTTGCAGAAGGTGTTAACTCCCGTCCTTCCATTAGCTCCCTGATGTGTTTTTCAAACTTATTCGGTTCCATAACCTATGATATTCTGTTCCTTTAGTTTGTCCCGCAACAACTTCCGGGCCTTGAACAATTGTGATTTCGAGGTGCTTTCCGAAACACCCAAAAGCTTGGCGATCTCCGTATGTTTGTACCCTTCGATCGCAAAGAGCACGAACACGGCCCGATAGCCATCGGGCAATGCGTCGATCAACAGTTGGATGTACTCCGTGTCCAGTTCGGGTGCCATGGCAATGTCCTTGTTCGCCATTTGTTCATACACCTCCCCATCGTACACCACAAACTGTCTTTTTCTCAGATGTGAAATACTTTCCCGGACCATGATCTTTCGAATCCATCCCTCAAAGCTTCCTTCGTACTTAAAGGTATCCAGACTTTTAAAGACCTTTACAAAGCCGTTGACCATGACATCCTCGGCAAACTGCACATCTTTCACGTACCGTCTACAAACACCCAGCATTTTGGGGGCATAGGTATTGTACAGACGTTGTTGGGCTTCCCGGTTGCCCGAGGCCGATCTTTTGATCAGCTGCTTTTCATTTTTATAGAAGGGAATGATCTTCAAAATGGTTTAGGTTATCCTCTATCTGCATAGACGCATAGAACTTTGCGATGGTTGTCCCTTGATACATATTTTTTAACAAAAACATGTATACATCTTAAAGTCAATATGTTACAAAGTTATTTTTTTCGGTCCACTACGTAGTTTACCATGAGTTCCAGGGCCGCTTTGTAATCTGATCGGGGATAGGTACCCAATAGTTCCAGAGCCTCTTCCTTGAATGCCAGCATTTTTTGCACCGCATATTCGAGTCCGCCACCCTGCTTTACAAAAGCGATGACCTCCTTGACGCGCTTTTTGTCCTTATTGTGATTTTTGACCGAGTTGATCAGCCACTTTTTTTCTTCCTTGGAACATTTGTTCAATACGTGGATCAGGGGCAAGGTCATTTTCTGTTCCTTGATATCGATACCCGTGGGTTTTCCGATCTGTGCGCTCCCGTAGTCAAAAAGATCGTCCTTGATCTGAAAGGCCATGCCGCAAAGCTCCCCGAACCGCCTAAAAGTTTCCACATCGGGAGTGTCCGGTTTTACAGAGCTGGCACCCAAGCCGCAACATGCAGCTATAAGGGTCGCCGTTTTTTGACGGATGATCTCGTAATACACTTCCTCTGTAATGTCCAAGCGTCTGGCCTTTTCAATCTGCAACAACTCGCCTTCGCTCATTTCACGGACGGCGACCGAAATAATGCGCAGCAAATCAAAATCCCCATGATCGATGGACAATAGCAGCCCCTTGGACAAGAGATAATCCCCTACCAAGACGGCAATTTTGTTTTTCCATAGTGCATTGATCGAGAAAAAACCACGGCGCTTTGTACTTTCATCCACGACGTCATCGTGCACCAGAGTCGCGGTGTGGATCAGTTCTATCACGGAAGCCCCTCGATAGGTGCGTTCGTTCACTTCGCCGTTGTTGAGCAACTTGGCGGTCAGAAAAACGAACATGGGCCGCATTTGCTTGCCCTTGCGATTGACGATATAATAGGTGATTCGGTTCAAAAGGGCCACTTTGGACGACATGGAGTCCCGAAACTTCGCTTCAAAAAGTTCCATTTCCCTGTCTATGGGCTCCCGTATTTGCGCTACAACCTTCAAGTAGTTTGGTTATTTGTTGAATTTGATTTGGGCAGCTATAAATTTAGGGAAAATGGGGCAGTATTCGGTGGTCTGCGCGCAGGAATCAGTTGACAGGGGACAGTAACAGTTGGCAGGGGCAATAAACAATGAACAATTGCCAATGGACGGGGCGGGGGCAGAAAAGTTGAAATTCGGCGCCTGACACTTGACAATGGGCGACCGGAAGCCTCTTGCTTAAAAAGTTTTTTAGAACGTCCAGGATGTTTTTGTTGAACATGCAGGATGTTTACTTTGCATATTTAGGATGTTTATCTTGTACATCTGGGGTGTTTACTTTGAACATGGTGGATGTTTGCAGTGGCGAGAGACAATATACGATGGGCAATGGGCGGTGTTAAGCTGGTAGCAAACAATTGACGATTGACCTAAGCCCTATTGGCTATTGACCCAACAAACAGTTTGGACAGGAGAACGGTGGCGTTCCGCCGCTCACCCTTTGTTCGCCAGCTGTCCGCAGGCGGCGTCAATATCCTTTCCCCTGGAGCGGCGGACGGTCACCACAATGCCATTGCGCTCCAACGTATCCACATACATGGCAATGGCGCTGTCGTGCGCCTGTTGGAAGGCCCCGTCATCAATTGGGTTGTACTCGATAAGGTTTACTTTGGACGGTGCGAAGGCACAAAAACGGACCAGGGCATCGACATCGTGCCGGGCATCGTTGATGCCCTTCCAGACCACGTACTCGTAGGTAATCCTGCTTTTCGTCTTTGCGTACCAGTATTCCAACGCTTCCCGAAGATCCGCAAGGGTAAAGGTAGCGTTGAACGGCATGATGGAGGTGCGTACCTCATCGATCGCGGAGTGCAGGGAAACCGCCAGTTTGAACCTTACCTGGTCATCAGCCATTTTTTTGATCAGTTTTGGGACCCCGGAAGTAGACACGGTAATCCTTTTCGGTGACATGCCCAGACCTTCCGGGGAGGTGATCTTGTCTATCGCCTCCAGCACATTGTTGTAGTTCATCAAGGGTTCGCCCATACCCATGAACACAATGTTGCTCAGGGGTCGGTCGAAGTACAGGCGACTCTCATTGTCTATGGCCACCACCTGATCGTAAATTTCGTCCGGATTCAGATTCCGCATCCTCTTCAAGCGTGCGGTGGCGCAGAACCTGCAATCGAGGCTACAACCTACCTGACTGGAAACACAGGCGGTACTACGGGTACTGGTGGGAATCAAGACCGATTCGACCACCAGACCGTCATGAAGCCGTACAGCGTTCTTGATGGTACCGTCCTTACTGCGTTGCATTTGGTCGACCTTGATGTGGTTGATCACAAAGTGGGCCTCCAACATGTTCCTCGTCTCCTTGGAAATATTGGTCATGGCCTCGAACGAATGGGCGGCCTTTTGCCACAACCATTCGTACACTTGGTTGCCCCTGAAGGCCTTATCGCCCTGGGCAACGAAGAAATCCCTCAATTGGTCCTTGGTGAGGGCGCGTATGTCTTTCTTTTTCTTGGTTTCCATGGGCGACAAAACTAAAGAATCCTGCCCAATCCAATATACTGGAATGTCGGCAGGATTCCCTTATATCTTTGTTTTCATCTAGAGAATGAGCATGGCATCCCCATAGGAGTAGAACTTGTACTGTTCCAAAATGGCCTCTTTATAGGCTTTCTTCATCAAATCGTGCCCTATAAATGCCGATACCATCATCAATAACGTGGATTTGGGCAGGTGAAAATTGGTCACCATGGCGTTGGCGATGCTGAAATCGTAGGGAGGGAAAATAAACTTGTTGGTCCACCCATCAAAGGTATTCAACAAATGGTCGGAGGAAACCGCACTTTCCAGTCCCCTCATAGCAGTGGTCCCCACAGCACAAATCCTTTTCTTTCTCGATTTCGCACCGTTTACCACCTCTGTAGCCTTCTCGTCGATGATCAACTCTTCACTGTCCATCTTGTGTTTGGAAAGATCCTCTACCTCCACCGGGTTAAAGGTTCCAAGTCCAACGTGCAAGGTCAATTCGGCAAAGTCGATCCCTTTGATCTCCAAACGCTTTAAAAGGTGTTTCGAAAAATGGAGTCCGGCCGTAGGGGCGGCAACGGCTCCCTCGTGTTTGGCATAGATTGTCTGGTAGCGCTCCTCATCTTCGGGCTCCACCGTTCTTTTGATGTATTTTGGAAGGGGGGTCTCGCCCAACTCCCGTAATTTCCTTCTAAAATCGATATAGGAACCATCGTAAAGGAAACGAAGGGTCCGTCCTCTTGAAGTGGTATTATCGATCACCTCCGCCACCAAGGTCTCGTCATCTCCAAAATACAATTTGTTGCCAATTCGTATTTTACGTGCGGGATCCACAAGAACATCCCAAAGGCGTTGCTCCTCGTTCAGTTCCCTAAGCAGGAACACTTCGATACGGGCCCCCGTTTTTTCTTTGTTCCCATACAAACGGGCAGGGAACACTTTTGTATTGTTGAGTACCATCACGTCGCCCTCGTCGAAGTAATCGATAAGGTCTTTGAACATTTTATGCTCAATTTTACCGGTCTCCCTGTGGATGACCATTAGTTTCGATTCGTCCCTGTTCTCCGCTGGATATTCTGCCAATAAGTTCGGGGGAAGTTCAAAGCTGAAGTGTGATAGTTTCATTCAGAAAATTTAAGTTAGCCTTTTGCGGCTGCAAATATACGACCCACAAACAGGGGATGTCAAGTAAATGTGTGAATAATTGGAATTTATAGCTTTCGAACGCCTATCCCCAATTTTTCGAGATCTTCCCAAAAATCGGGATAGGACTTGGAGACCACTTCGGCATCATTGATAAAAAGGGATGTTTTAAGGGCCAAGGGAGCAAAGGCCATGGCCATCCGATGGTCGTGATAGGTGTCGATAGCCACATCTTTTCGCAGGGTATCGGAAGGATGCAATGTCAATGATCTATCCGTTACCGAAATATGGGCGCCCAGTTTGGAGAGTTCGGTATGCATGGCTTCCAACCGATCCGTTTCCTTGATCTTTAAGGTATGTAGGCCGGTGAGATGACAGCCCATCCCAAGTCCAAAACAGCTGACGGCAATGGTCTGTGCAATGTCGGGGGCATTGGCCAGTTCAAAATCCAAGGGTTCGGTCTCGTGTGTGGAGGTTTTTTTCAAAATAATACTGTTTTCGGTAAAGACCGTTTCGACCCCAAAACTCCGATACAGTCCGGCAAGAACACTATCGCCCTGCAAACTGTCTTTTTTGTACGAGGACAGGGTAATCTGGGTGCCCACGGCGCAAAGGGCAACAATGCCATAAAAATAAGAGGCAGAGCTCCAGTCCGATTCCACTACCAGTTGTACCGTATCGACCGAGGCCTTTGGCCGCACTGTTATCCGGTTGCCCTCGAACGAGTTTTCGACCCCAATCCCGCTTAACAGGGCCAAGGTCATCTTGATATAGGGTACCGAGGTAATTTTTCCGATAAGGTCGAGTTCGAGTCCATTTTCCAAACTTGGTGCGATCAGCAGGAGGGCAGAGATATACTGGCTACTAATAGTTGCCGGAAGGCTTACCTGTGTCTTAACGAGCCTCTTTCCCTTGATATGGATCGGCGGATACCCATGGTCTTTCCCATAGGTAATATCGGCGCCCAGACTTTGCAGCGCCTCCACGAGTACCTTGATGGGCCGTTCGGTCATTCGCTTGGACCCCGTCAAAGTGACTTCCCGGCCCTCCTGGGAGGCAAAATAGGCCGTGAGAAACCGCATGGCAGTGCCCGCATGGTGTATATCTACCACCCCTTTTTCAATTTTCAAACCTTTTTGCATTACTTCGGCATCGTCGGAATTGGAAAGGTTGCCGATGGTGACATTGGGATAAAGGGCCTGCAAGAGTAGCGATCGGTTCGATTCGCTCTTGGATCCCGTTATGGGAATGTTGGCCTGTAAATGATCAGTGGACGGACTGGATAGGTGCAACTTCAATATTTTGTTCTCTTTTAAGGTTGGAAGTCCGGCATACAACGCCTAACGTATTCGACCCCGCCGGAAAAGGCGAATTGGGTCAAAATGCCGGATTGTCACCGCTCGCGATTAAAGCGCAAATATAGTACTATTTGAGCTTTTTATTGTTCTGGTGCCGATCGTGGTCCCGTTCGGTCTTCAGCTTTAATTTTTGATCGAACGCTTTTTCCAGGTCCACTCCCGTCTGGTTCGCGAGACAGAGCACCACAAAAAGCACATCGGCGAGTTCTTCGCCCAAATCCTTTTGCCGGTCCGATTCCTTTTCACTCTGCTCGCCGTACCTGCGTGCGATGATCCGGGCCACTTCGCCAACCTCTTCGGTAAGCTGCGCCATATTCGTTAGCTCGTTGAAATAGCGAACCCCGTGTTCCCGTATCCACCTATCTACCTCCGCTTGTGCCGTCTTGATCCCCATTTGCCCCATTTTTTGTCAAAACTACTTTTTCTGTCTCTTTTTCGACCACTTTTTTGTACAATTCTTTGACCAGGGGATATTCGGTCGCGGGGATCACGGCCTTGTTCATTTTTAAGTTCACCATCAGCTGGAGCATTTTTCCCTGTTGCACGATCTTGTATCGAAAGCTTCCATAATTATTGGGTAGGGCCAGACTGGTTTCCTCAGGGAGCGCCTCGACCTGGTACCCCTCGGGAATCGTAATGCTGATCATGTATCTTTCCTCCCACGGATAGGAAAAGTCGATGGGGTAATTCCGTTCTTCCAGGGAGAAGGGGTTTTCATCCATGGTATTGTGGAACAAGGGGGAAAAATACATTTTGTCCCCTACCTTACTGATCTGGTCCTCCATGGTAAATTCATAGCTTTCCATCACCGGTTTGCCCACCGTTTTGTCATTTTTGATATTATAGGCCGATATTTCCATTCCGCTGTTCTTACTTTCCAGTTTCTCCAGATAGGAATCTTCCTGAATGCCCACATAGGAATTTCTGAATCCGTAAGCCTTGTAATCAGAATGTGTCCTTCTTAGTTTTCCGGTGATCATCCCGTCCGGATCCAACTGCATGTGGCAGATCGTATTTACCCTCGAGGTGTTTTCGGGCATCACCGAAACGGTGCTGATACTTCCATCCTCTTTGATCAATTTGCCAAACCAGTTCAGGGCGTTCGTACGAAGCAGGTTGGGTTTGGTGAACTTGTTGGAAGCATCCAAAAGGATAAGTCCACCATCCAGGGAAACTGCACAGATCACGTAGTTGAACCCCTTTCTCGTTGGAAACAGGGGCACTCCGTGGTCCCTGGTGCTGATCAACACAGGATCGGCATCAAGCCCGGCCTCCCGGAGCATCGCCGTCAGCATTAAATTGATGTCGGCCGTATTTCCCGACTTTTCATTGTACGCTGTTTTAACGCCCTTATCCGCATAAAAGCCGTTATATCCATTCCAGTTCATGCGTTGTTGGACAAATTGAAAAATGGCCATCATTTTTTCCGGACCACCGGCCTTGCCCTGGACCAAAAGGGCCAGATCGTCCTTGAAGTATCTCGAGCTTTCCAACTGGCCCCCAAAGTTGTCGCTTTTATAGATGGTCTTGACCACTTTTTCCCAAGTGGTTGAGTAGTTTTCCAGAGTGGACCTCGGAAATTTCACAAATTGCAGCTCATAGTTCACCGCGGCCCTATAGTTGTCCATATCGTTCACGTAGGGCTCTTCCTTTAGGGCGGGCACTTCGCGCATGGTAAAGATGGTTTTGTTGATGGTGTAATCGATCGTGGAATTGTTGTACGATGTGCCAGTGACCTTGTTCCCGGAACGTTGCTTGGTCGTAAAGTTTATTTTCCCGCTTGTTTTGTCGTAGGTAGGGCTTAGGGGCAAATATCCCTTTGACGAAGGCTTAAAATTGAAGTACTCCGGCACGGCGACTGAAACTTCCTGGTATTGTATAGGGATGTCGTATTGCAGTACAATCTCGTCCATAGACCAATAAAAAGGGGAATTGACGCGATACTGGTATTCTATGATACTGCCTTCCTTTACATTCGGCATGGTAAATTTTTCCTCGTCGTAGTATTTGTTCAGCCCGGTCTTGAAGTGTCCGGATTTTTCCAATTTGTTCTTTTCGACCTTTCCATCGACCAGATTATAGGTGAAGGCCTTGAGGCTTACCACATCTTCCCTATCGCGTCCGTCCTTGTACAAACGTTCGGAAACGGTCGCGTATTCAAACCCATCCTGGTTATAGATCTTGACACGTTCGTGCAGCTCGGTCACCAAACTAAAGCCCAAGCCCTGCCTATACTCATAAAAAAGCCTCATTTTCTTGTAGAGCACGGCGGCCGGGGCCGATGGGTCTCCTGGGTACGTCTCCTGGGCCAGCTCGGCTTGGGAAACTTTGCCGAATTTAACCTCTTGGGCGGAAGCAACTGCAGACCATATTAGGAGGGCAGTGGCGAATATCATTGTAATGTGTTTCATAATCAAGGGAATTAATGTGGTTTGGTGACAGTTATTTTCTGACAAGGACAATTTGGGCATTATCGCCACTCGAGACCTTTTTTCTAAAGTTGCGATAGGTCGCGTACTTTTCTTTGGGATATACGCCTTCCTTTATCAAAAGGCCCCGGGTATAGGTAACCCTATTGTTAATTTCGTCGTATTGCAGGTTGGTCCGATAGCGTCCAAATTCATTTTCAATGGTGGCCGGGTCGGGCATGGCCTCCACAGTATACCCTTCAGGCAACTTTACGATAAATTCATCTTCATCAAAAAAACCCCTTTGTATTTCGAAGGGCTGTTTTCGGTTTCTGTATCTATCAGGGACAAAGGAGTTCTTGTTCAGGGCATTTATGGTAAACAGTATTCTGTTGCCGCTGATCGAAGCGTAGTTGGAGGCTTCAAAATCTACCTCTTCCGTAAAAACAATGGAATCCCTATCGTTTACAAAGCCGTATTCCATGACGTTCAAATTGTTGATATTGCTCCAGTAGTTTTTATAGTGCTTCACCACATCGTCATCCGCTTGGTCCTCCAAATAGAAGCGATTGTCATATTGAACCCCCTTGGTGTCGATATTGACTTTTCCCGCAATGCCGCCGTCTGGGTCGAGTTGGCATTCCGCCTTTGTTTTTTGATAGTTGTCCTCGTTCAAATAAGCCACGGTCTTTATGATCTCCCCGCCATTTGGGGTTACCACCAAGGCTTTTCTGTCATCGGTGAAATCGCCCACAAACCCGAAGGGATGGGTTTGGGAAGTACAATCTATCCAGTAGTACTCATTGTTGTATGGAATGGCCAATATGGCATGGTTCCCTTGTCTTAAATCGGCAAAATCGGGATCAAAATCCACTTTTGCGTTTCCCGCCTGGATGACCGTATAGTATGCTTCGACCCCAACAACCTCCAACAGCGCTTTGGTGTAGTTCGAAAGCCCCTTGCAATCGCCATATTTTACCCGATCCACATCGATGGCGCTTATCGGTTGGAATCCGCCTATTCCTATCTGCACACTGATATACCGGGTATTGTCCTGCACATATTTATATACGATCTTGGCCTTCTCCAAATCATCGGAAACTCCACTGGTCAAATCCCTTATTTTGTTCTTGGTCCCTTGAGGAAGGTCCGTTCTTCCGTTCAGTAATTTGTCGTCGATCCACTGCCCAAGGTCCTTCCAATCGTTGACCGCCGCATCATGGCCCTTAAAATGAAAATTGGGCAAACGGACCGAAATATGTGGGGCGATCTTCGCAAAACTTGGACTAAGGCTTTCATTCTTAATCGCCGGAATCTGTTCTGCCGTATACGTCAAACGCCCGGGGCTTTCTGATTTTGATACATTTATATCGGATAAATTGAATTCTTTTACCACAGGTTTCAAGGCCTCCCCGGTATGGGAAATACTGTACTTGCCCTTCTCCAGACTCACCAAGTAGTTCGATAAAAAGTACCACGGGGGCAAGGCCCCGGTATCCGAACTCTCCACCTCGTAAACAAACTCCATGGTATAAGGATATTGGGTAGGGGTGTACCGGTGCTGGAGCAAGCGATCATCCAGATAGAGCGAAAACCCGTCCACGGCACTCACATCTTGAAAATCTTTCTTCTTGATGTGCATTATTTCCTTGCCCGTTTTGTCGTAGACGTAGGCTTCTATCTTTTTTATTTTTTTCTCCTTGTCATATGAGACATAGGTGCGGGCATGCTTGTTGCCCAACTTGTTCAGGACGGTTACCGCCCTCCTCACCGTGTAGGTCATTTTCCTTGTCGAGCTAATATGAATGTCCATTTGGGCCAACCGTACAACGGCATTTGCATTCTCAACAAGGCCTTTATCCAATAGATGGATTTGGTAATTATTTTTCTGTGCCTGGGAAACTGTTGTACAAAGTAGGGCGCACAACAAAAAAAGAATACGCATTGGGTAAGGTTTGGTTCGTAAGATCACAACGGTTATTTCCTACATTTCTTACACAAAAATAGAAAAAATCCCAAAATCTACTCCTTATTTTTAGTATCTACGATAATCGTCACCGGACCATCGTTCAAAAGCGCGACCTTCATATCGGCCCCAAAAATTCCCGCTCCCACCCGTTTTCCCAAGTCGGTCTGCAATTGTTGCAAAAACCGTTCATAGATCGGGACCGCGATCTCCGGTTTTGCCGCTTTGATATAGGAAGGCCGGTTTCCTTTCTTAACGGCCGCGTGCAAAGTAAACTGACTGACCACCAGGGCGTCACCGGCCACTTCGGACAGGGACATGTTCATTACCCCGTCCGGGTCGTTAAAAATGCGAAGGTTGACGATCTTCCGCGAAAGCCATTCGATATCCTCTTGTCCATCTTCGGATTCGATGCCCAACAGGATCAGCAGTCCGATGTTAATTTCGGAAACAACCTTTCCCGAGACCGAGACACTTGCTTTGGAAACTCTTTGTATTACCGCTCTCATAAACACTTTGCCAACTGTCCGCACTGGCCGATCGAATACAGGACATTTCAGTTTTTCTTGTTATCATATAGGTCGGTCCTATAGCTTTCGTCCTCCCCGTTTATCATCTGTACATAGCTTCTATAGCGGCTCCAGGCCACCTCATCGTTTTCCAGTGCCTTCTTGATGGCGCATTGGGGTTCATCGAGATGGAGGCAATTGTTGAATTTGCAATGGCCCTTCAATCTAAAAAACTCCGGGAAGTAATCCCCGATTTCCTCCTTTTCCATATCAACAATTCCAAATCCTTTGATACCCGGGGTATCTATGATCCTGGCCCCAAAACCCAGGTCGTACATTTCTGCGAAAGTGGTCGTATGCTGCCCCTGCAGGTGCTGGTTCGATATTTCGGCAGTTTTCAGTGCCAATTTGGGCTCCAGGAAATTGATCAGAGTGGATTTTCCGACCCCGGAGTGGCCCGAGAACATACTGGTCTTGTCCTTCATCAATTCGCGCACCTGCCCCACATTCTTACCCGTTAATGCGCAAACCCCAATACAGGTATATCCAATATTTCTGTACAGGGCGGCCAAAAATTTCACTTCCGCCAGTTGCTCCCTGTCATAGGTGTCCAATTTATTGAAAAGCAGGACCACCGGGATATCGTAAGCCTCCGCCGTTGCCAAAAACCGATCTATAAAAATGGTGTAGGTGGTCGGGTTGTTCAAGGTCACCATCAAAAAAACCTGATCCAAGTTGGCAGCAATGATATGGGTTTGTTTGGAAAGGTTCACAGATTTGCGAATGATATAGTTCTTGCGATCGGCAATCTCCGAAATGGTGCCCACCGTATCGTCGCCCAACTGTTCCAGCTCAAATTCAACCACATCGCCCACGGCGATCGGATTGGTGCTCTTGATGCCCTGGATTCGAAACTTTCCTTTGATACGGCATTCGTAAAAATCCCCTTCATCGGTCTTTACCGTGTACCAACTTCCCGTAGATTTGTATACGGCTCCTTTCATGGGGTATCGCTTGTTCTGATATCCCTGCAAAATAACGCTTTTTTGATCGAACCGCATAGGATCGTTTTCTCCGAAAGGGAAATACCTGCCCCATCGCGTTCGGTACCCGAACAAAATATTAAGATTTAGGCCTTCCGGCCACCGAAATTGAAAAATTGCACCTAACTTGGAACGGCTTAACCGCATTTCATCTTAACCCTTAAACTTTAGAATATGAAAAAAGTTCTATGCATTGCCAGCCTTATTTTGATCGCCATTGTGGACGCCAACGCCCAGCAGTACAAAATCATCACCAGTGTGGAATCGATCGTGCCCGGTGGAATAGGCCGTTCCCGGCTCGTCGATGGAAAGGAGGACAAAGATTTCAAAGAATTCACGTCAGAACAGACCGCGGAGGACAATACGAGAAACAAATCGAAAAGGGGGGAAATTCGGGTGAAGAACTTCGAGGAGACCAAATTGTTGAATTTCTACAACATCGCTGGCATACGTTTTCAAAACATCGCGGCGAACGACGCGGTCGTCTCTTCCAAGCTGACCGCCATGGCCACTGAAGGATGGGAGCTGGTCTTTGTTACCAGTGCCGTGGAAGCTGATTCGGGTGAAGGCGACGGGCAGGGCATATTCATTACCCGCTACATTTTCAAGAGAGACTAAAAAGTAAGGGCCAGCTGCCAATATCGTACTCCGTCATGGGGTGGGGCAAAGCAATCTGTTGGGAGTTCCAAACAGATTGCTTCCACGCCTGCCAAATAGCGAGCCTCTTGCGCAGCCCTATTTCATTTGCCGATCAAGACTTGATGATCTTCTCTTGATGGTTGATCGATTCTTGGTGGATGGCCTTGAACATTCGCAGGACAAATTCCTCGCTCAAGCCCTTACTTTCCCCTTCCAAGATCATCTTTCCAAGAATTTCATTCCACCGATTGCTCTGTAAGACGGCCACGTTCCTTTGTTTCTTTATGACCCCTATACCGTCCGAAACCTTCATTCGCTTGCCCAGGGTCTCGATCAACTGGTGGTCAAAAATATCGATCTGCGCCCTTAGATTGCTCAATTTACTGTTGTATTCGGCCTCGGCGTCCGTTTCTTTGCGAATCTTCAAATCTTTCATGATCTGCACCAAGCTTTCCGGCGTGACCTGTTGGGCCGCATCGCTCCAGGCATTGTCCGGATCGTGATGGGTCTCGATCATCAATCCATCAAAATTCAGGTCCAGTGCCGTTTGGGACACATCAAAAATCATATCCCTCTTTCCCGTGATGTGCGATGGGTCGTTGATGATCGGCAGATCCGGAAACTTGGTCTGTAGTTCAATGGCCAACTGCCATTCCGGGATATTCCTGTATTTTGTTTTTTCATAGGTGGAAAACCCCCGGTGAATGACCCCTAATTTTTTGATATCGGCCTTGTGCAAACGCTCAACGGCACCCAACCATAGGGCAAGGTCGGGGTTTACAGGGTTTTTGATCAATACGATCTTGTCGGTACCCTCCAGGGCATCCGCAATCTCTTGTACAATAAATGGACTCACCGTAGATCGTGCACCGACCCACAACAGGTCGATATCATGTTCCAGGGCCAGTTCCACATGGGCGCGGTTCGCTACTTCGGTGGCTGTTTTCAAACCAGTCTCCTCCTTCACTTTCTGCAGCCATTTCAGGCCAATTGCCCCAACGCCCTCGAACATGCCCGGACGGGTACGCGGCTTCCAAATACCGGCACGGTAGTAGTTTACATCGGTGTCCTTCAAATCCTTTGCGATCCGCAGCACCTGCTCTTCGGTTTCGGCACTACAGGGGCCTGCGATCACCAAGGGGTGGCCCAAATCCATATCGTTCAACCACGTTCTCAACTCTTTTGTATTCTCCATTACTTTGTCATTTATTTTTTGTTCAATGGTATTCCGTTTAATATTTCCTTTATTTTATTGGTATCGTTCATCTCGTTGTAAATGCCCTTATAGTCCCCTTTTAGGAGCAATTCCTTAAATTCCTGAAGGTTTTGGATGTACTCCTCCAGGGTCTCCACCACATTGTCTTTATTCTGTTCAAAGATGGGCGTCCACATGGCCGGGGAACTTTTGGCCAAGCGCACCGTACTTTCAAACCCACTGCCCGCCATATCAAAAATATCCCGTTCGTTCTTCTCTTTCTCGATAACCGTCTTTCCCAACATAAAAGAACTGATATGTGATAGGTGCGAAACGTAGGCAATATGTTTGTCATGGGCCTCCGGGTTCATGTACCGGATGCGCATCCCGATTTGCCGAAAAAGTTCAAGGGCCCTTTCCTGCAATTTGAAGGCGGTCTTCTCCACTTCGCATATGATGTTCGTCTTTCCCTTGAAGAGGCCTTCAACGGCCGCGGACGGACCGGAAAATTCGGTTCCGGCAATGGGGTGGCAGGCCAAGAAATTCCGTCTTTTGGGATGTCCCTCCAACACCTTGCAAATTGAACCTTTGGTAGATCCCGCATCAAAGACGACCACATCGTCGTCCACTGCATCCAATATCTTCGGAAGCTGCACTACCATGGCATCCACGGGGATGCCCACAATGACCACATCGGCCAGGTGAAGTTCCGAATAACCCGATTTCACATCAATGATATCCAAGGCCAGAGCCTCGTCCAAATGCGATTCGTTGTTGTCGATTCCGTAGATCCTTGTGTCAGGACGCAGCCGTTTCAGGTCCTTTGCAAAGGAGCCACCGATCAAACCGATACCGATAATGAATGTGTTCATCTTGTTTGCGTACTAGATCTTTTCTTTTTTTTCTATTTGGGGCCTCCTAAAATCTTGCTATCGCCTCTCTTATTTTCGTTTCTGGCACACAGAGCGAAAACCGAACGTACCCCTCCCCATTGCTCCCGAATATCGTTCCGGGAGTTATGAAAATGTTCTTATCGTATAAAATACCATCTATAAACTTTTCGGACGATGGGCTCCCTTCGGGCAATTTGGCCCATACGAACAATCCAACCGCTTGGGTGTCATAGACACAGTTGAGCCTATCGGCCAATTGAAACATTTGGTTCCTACGGGAGGTATATACCCTGTTTAGGCTATCGAACCAATCCCGGTCGCTTTTTAAGGCAGCTATGGCCCCCTTTTGGATACCATAGAACATCCCTGAATCCATATTGCTCTTCACCTTCAAAACGGCAGCGATATGATCGGCGCTTCCCACAACGGTCCCCACGCGCCATCCGGCCATATTAAAGGTCTTGCTCAACGAGTTCAGTTCCAGGGCCACCTCTTTGGCACCGGAAACGGACAGTATGCTCATTGGCGAATCGTTCAAGACAAAACTATAGGGATTATCATTGACCACCAGTATATCATTCCGTTTGGCAAAGGCCACTAGCTTTCCAAACCGGTCTTGGTCCGCGGTCGCTCCCGTGGGCATGTGTGGATAACCGACCCACATCACCTTGACAGTGGACAAATCCTGTCGCCCCAGTTCGTCCAGATCGGGAAACCAGTCATTTTCTTCCCTAAGGTCGTAGTATCTCGGCACGGCCCCTACCATTTTAGTTACCGAAGAATAGGTGGGATAGCCCGGATTTGGGATAAGCACCTCATCGCCCTCGTTCAAAAAAGCCATGCTAATGTGCATAATACCTTCCTTGGAGCCCATTAAGGGCAAAATTTCGTTTGCGGGGTCCACGGCCACACCGTATTGGTCCTTGTAAAAGCCGGCAAAAGCCTCCCGCAGTTCGGGCAAGCCCTGGTAGCTCTGATATTGATGGGCACCCGGGTCGAAAACGGCGGCTTGTATGGCATTGATCACCGTATCGGATGGGGCCAGATCGGGACTTCCGATGCCCATGTTGATAACGGGGCGACCTTCGGCCATCAAACCACGTACCTCCCTCAATTTCCTTGAGAAGTAATACTCCGAAACGGTATGCAATCGATCAGCGGTACGTATCATAGTCTTGCATTTTTATATTCGCCCAACACTTTGAAATCTTCCGACATGATGTCCAACAGCGACTTGGCCTTGGCAAAATTGGCATAGCTCTCGAAAGTCACATCCACAAAGAATGCATATTTCCAAGGGGTCTCTATAATGGGCAAGGATTGTATTTTGGTCAAGTTCATACTACAATCGCTCATTACGTTGAGCACCGCGGCCAGGCTGCCCCGTTTGTGGTCGGTAATAAACCGCAGGGATGCCTTGTTGATTTCCTCCTTGGGAATTTCCTTGTTCTTTGTCTTTACAATAATAAAGCGGGTGGCATTGTTCTTAATGGTCTGTATCTCCGGAGCTACGATGTCCAAATCGTACAAATCGGCCGCTGCCTTGGGTGCGATGGCGCCTATATGTCGCAAATTTTGTTCTTGGATCCGCTTGGCGGTCTCGGCAGTATCCGCGTCCTCTACCAATTTTATATTGGGATATCCCCTAAAGAACTCCTTGCATTGCAACAAGGCCATGGGGTGCGAATGCACCTCACGGACATCCTTGAGCTGTTGGCCCTTCAAAACCATAAGATTGTGGTGAATGTTCTGGTAGTGCTCTCCTATTATATGTAGGTTATTGCTATACACCAAGGCGTAATTTGGAATTATGGAGCCCGCAATGGAATTCTCTATCGCCATCACGCCCTTGTCCGCGGTCCCGTCCAACAAGCGATCGACCAGGGCATCGAACGACAGGCATTCCACCAGTTCGATATGGTTCCCATAGTATTCCCTGGCCACTTGATAATGGTTGGATCCCTTGATTCCCTGTATGGCAATTTTTAACTTCATATCTCTATCTGCGGACCGAAATGGACCTTCCATTTTGACCGGGCCAAAAGTAAGTTGGGTCGTTAACGAAAAAAGTCCCGCTTTTCGCGGGACTTCATACTATATCTTTTTTTCAATACACTATAACCGTCCCGCTTCTCTTTTAAAAAAGAAGTAAAAAAAGAAACCGTTATAGAAATACTGCTTTGCCATTGTACACTTAAACTTTGGCTAAAGTAGCAATTAAATTTAAAAATCAAGTTCTTGTCCCGCTTTTTTTTGATTTTTTCGGATTTGTCCGATTTTCTTGCGAATTCGCTTTTGAATCGGTTCATTTATTGGGAATACCCAATGGATTGTCATGAGCGGTTTATTGTTTATTTTTGGTGAAATTCAAAAAGCATGTCCATAACGGTCCACAATATCAGTAAAAGTTTTGGCGCCCAAAAGGCCCTGAAAGAGGTTTCCTTTGAGATCAAAAAGGGTGAGATTGTTGGGTTCCTGGGCCCGAACGGAGCGGGCAAATCGACCATGATGAAGATTCTGACCACCTATCATAGCGCCGATCGGGGAGAGGCCCATGTGAATTCGTTCGATGTTCGGACGGATAAAAAGAAGGTGCAGCGAAGCATCGGCTATCTACCGGAACACAATCCGCTTTATTTGGATATGTACGTCAAGGAATATTTAGCCTTCAATGCCGGGGTGTACCAAGTAGATAGGCGCCGGATCGCGGAGGTCATCGAAGAAACCGGGCTCGCCCCTGAGGTCCATAAAAGAATCGGACAGCTTTCCAAGGGCTACCGCCAACGTGTGGGTTTGGCCGCGGCCCTCTTGCACGATCCCGATGTGTTGGTATTGGACGAGCCCACCACGGGATTGGATCCCAACCAATTATTGGAAATTCGAAAATTGATCCGGGAAATCGGAAAAGAGAAGACCATTCTGCTCTCCACACACATCATGAAGGAGGTAGAGGCCGTCTGTGACCGGGTTTTGATAATAAACAAAGGGGTATTGGTGGCCGACAAAAAACTCTCGGATCTTCGGACGGCCGAGGAACAGATCATCGAGGTGGAATTCGATTACCGGGTGGAGGACGCTTTCCTAAGACAACTCCCCCATGTCACCGTAGTAAACAACACCTCCGGGTTTGTATATGAGATTACCTTCAGTACCGCTAAGGATATGCGTCCGGTCGTGTTCGATTTCGCACATGACAATCAGCTCAAGACCTTACAGTTGAGCCGAAAGAACAAAAACCTGGAAAGTTTGTTTATGGAACTGACCCACTAAAAGAAGCATGGAAAAACTGTTCCAACCTTCTTCCAGCCTTTACCCCGAATCTAACAGTTTTTTAAACCGGTCCACGTATCCATTGAATATCAAGATTTCCTGTTCCGCAAAATCGGTGTCCCGGTTGTGGACCAAAAGATCTATGATCCGCTGATAGGCCCGTATCTGGGTTATGATGCCTTCCAAGTTTTCGTTCTGTTCCCATAGGGGCAAGTGGGCATAGTATGCCAGTTGCTCTTGATAAACGGTACGGAGCTTAATGTACAAAGCCCGGGCCTCCATGCCCCCCCCTACCTTATAGTACCCATCGACAAAGGGCTCCAACAGGGCAAAGTAACCGAAATGATCCACGGGCATGTTTTGCATAGCGATATCGATCATTTCCCGGGCCCTTTCCGGTTGGTCCTCCATCAGGAGTTTTTCGACCAGTCGGGCGATGTTTGCGCGAAAGGAAATACCCTGTCTCCTGGTCTGGGGGTCGTGGTAGATATTCGGATCGCCAGAATTGCCCCAATCCCATTTTTTTACAATGCGATACATCAAGTCCGAATCTATGCGCCCCTTTTCAAAAGCATTGGGGTTCTCTGTCTTGATGGGCACCAACTTGTATACCAGCCCATCCAATTGCAGATAATCGCCCATCCAGATGTATTCCTCTTCCTCAAAACTACCCCCTGAAAAATATATGGGCCGCTCCCAGTCATTGTTGGCGATAATGTCCAGCATGATCAAGCTGCTCTTTCTGATCCCATTTTCGGGAAGGTCGATGTCGATATGGTCTACGACCAAAACCGCTTCCGATTCCTTGACCAGACCGCTTTCAATCACTTTTTCCTTGTTTACCGGAATCCGGATCTTGTTGGTCGGATAAAACACCATGTCCAAATAGCCCTCGGAATAGTTAGAGGTATCCATTCCCTGCTTTTCCAAAAGGCTCTTGATCTTGGTCTCCGGCCGATCGCTTCCCACCCAATTCATAAAATCCTTGATGTCCCATCGTTTATCCGTGAGGGCGTGGTGATATACAATATCACGGGAACCATATCGATACAGGTCATGGGTAAGCTGGGAGGGAATCGGTCCACTGTCATGGGCCTTTCGTTTCATTTGATCGATGTACCAGTAAAAATTGAGATACGCCGATATAACAATTCTCGTGTCCGCCCGATACCCCTCTATTTCCTGGGCGTACCAAAGCGGAAAGGTATCGATGTCCCCAATGGTGAACAAAATAGATCCGGTGGCTTCCTGAGTGGAATCCAAATACGCCTTGGCCATCGACAGGGCGGTATAGCGATTGGATCGATCGTGATCGTCCCAATTTTGATGGGCCATGATTCCTGGAACCGAAAACAGGCAGACCGGCAACAATACGGACAGCAATATTTTGGGGGCGAACCACTTTGTTAGGGCATCGTACATTCCGTAGACCCCTAGTCCGGCCCAAAGAGCAAAGATATAAAAGGATCCCACTAGGGAATAGTCCCGTTCCCGAGGTTGAAATATGGCCGGATTGGTGTAAAATTGGATCGCCAATCCGGTGAACACAAAAAACACGAACAAGACCCAGAACTGCCGTGGATCCTTTCCTATTTGGAACACCAGACCAATGATTCCCAAAAGCAGGGGCAAAAAGAAATAGGTATTGCGGCCTTTGTTGTTCCGGACCTCCGAAGGAAGGTTTTCCTGGCTGCCCAACCTTAAGCTATCGATGGCCCCAATACCACTGATCCATTCACCATTGCCATCGAACTTGCCCTGAACATCGTTCTGTTTCCCAACAAAGTTCCACATCAGATAGCGAAAGTACATATAGCCAAATTGAAAATGTACCATATAGCGAATATTGGCCCATAGTGAAGGAGGCTCTACTTCGACATATTCACTTACTCCCTTTAGAAAATCAACGTAGTGTTCTGCCGTAATATTCCCTGCGGCTTCCTTGGTCCTAAATTGCTGGATCGCAGTTTGCAAACCCTTGTCGGATCGGTAGGATGGCCTGACTTTAAAATCCAATCCACCATAAAATCGGATATAGTTCACCGCGTTTTGCGTACTCCACATGCGGGGCAAAAACCCAGTGTGCTTTTTATCCGATCCCAAATGGACATCCTTGTAGTGGTTTACCACGACATATTTGCCCAAGGCCTTGTCCCTTTCGTACTTGGGCCGATCATCTTTTCTAGTCCCCCCATCGGAGAACATATCGGAATAATAAGCCCCATAAAATGGGCTGTCCGAACTTGGATACTGTTCCCTGTTGTAGTAGGCCAACAAGGAACGGGCATCCGATGGATTACCCTCGTTGATGACCACATGTGCGTTTGCACGAATGGGCAGCATCAGCCAGGAAGAAAAGCCCAGCAGTAGAAAAGTGATTCCCAAGAGTATGGTATTAGCCGCCGTATATCCTTTTTTCCGGGTGTGGCCCAAAGCAAAATAGAACAAAAGCACTACGAGCAGTCCCGTGACCACACTTCCCCAATTGAACGGCAGTCCGAAAGTATTTACCAAGAACACCTCTCCCCATGCAAAAAATTTCAACATATAGGTCAATGAAAATTTAAAGACAAGGATCAAAATGGCAACCGCCAATACATTGGCCACCAGGAAGTTTCCCAGGCTGATCGTTTTATACCTTCTAAAATAGTACAACAGCCCAATGGACGGAATCGCCAAAAAGCCCATAAACTGGACGCCAAAGGTCAGTCCGATAACAAAACAGATCAGGACAAACCACTTATTGCCCCTGGGATCTCCCAAACGATCCGTCCATTTGATTCCCAACCACAGTAGCAGTGCCATTACAAAACTGGCCATGGAATACACTTCGGTTTCCGTGGCATTGAACCAAAAACTATCGGAAAAAGTAAAGGTGAGGGCACCCACAAGGCCACTTCCCAAGAGCAAAATGGCCCCTTCATTGGTCAGCTCTCTATTTTTTTCGTCCAGTTTTCTGGCCAAATTGGTGATGGTCCAAAACAGAAACTGGATGGTAAAGGCACTGGATACTACCGATACATAGTTGACCATTTTGGCCACATCCCCCGGATCCTTCGCAAACAGGGCAAAAAAACTGCCGATCATCTGTAACAGGGGTGCTCCAGGGGGGTGCGCAATCTGCAGTTTTGCCGAGGTGGCAATGTATTCCCCGGCGTCCCAAAAGCTAACCGTTGGCTCTATGGTCATGTCATAGACCAACCATGAAACGCCAAAAACGAACCACCCCAAAAGGAGGTCCCACCGTTCGAAATTCCTTGCAAACATATTAGGCCCGATTTTCCTAACAAAGAACCTTTAGAAATAGGGCAATGTGAATTTTACGCAGTGGGATTTAGGGACTAGTACCGGGACTAAATTTTGCCCTTTTGAAGCAACTCTTGACGGTTGGACACCTGTAATTTGCTATAAATACTTGTGATATGTGTTTTTACAGTACTCAAACTGATAAAAAGCTCGTTGGCGATCTCTTTGTTCGATTTTCCCGCCAAAATCAGGTTTTGTACGTTTCGTTCTTGTTTGCTCAGGTCAGAAAGAATAGGCTTCCTCCTTTTTCCTATCACAATAAAACCGACCAATCCAAGAACCAAGGTCCCCAAGAGAATATTGATGGTTTTGCTCAGGGCAAAGTCGCGTTGGACCTCTTCGATGCTCAAATAGGCCATGTGCTTCTCTAGAAATGCAAAATCCCTTGATGGTAGTCCGCTTTCCCTGAGTTCGGCCAGAAGGGCCAGATAGTAGTCCGGGTTTTTGGCGATATCCTGATCCAATAGAGATTTGTCGGCAAGCTGTCTGATGCCGATCAACTTCACGATCAAGATTTGAAGGGAATCCTTGGTATAGCCCTTTAAAGCTGGAAAATCTCCATGACTCCCTGCTTCGGCCCGTTCCAGGCCCATCTCGAATTCCCTAAGGCGCTTCCACTCTTTGTCCGCAAGATTGGAGGTGCTGTAAACTGAAAAGGGGGCGTCCCCTCCATCAAAATGCATACTATCCCTATTCGAGAGGATAAAGGGGGTACTTCGTACCAAGGAATCGCGCAGGGCCTTTTCCAACCGATGCACATACAATTGGTACACGGCATCCTTGTCGGCAAAATGCTTTTTTTGAAAAGAAAAGGAACCATCGTCGGCAACCTGGGACCAGGTCACTTCCTTCCCATACTTGATATTCTCAAGCTGACTTAGATCCAACTTCACCAAATATATCCTTGATGCGTCGGAAGCACCGTCTTCCCAATCGATATGGCCCGAAATAGCGTTTTGGGCATTCAATACGGTTCCGTAGAACAGTACTGCAAAAAAGATGGTTTTTTTTGTCAAAACAAGGCTCCTTAGGTTCACCAGTTGAAGTTAATTGATTCTATGGATAATGGCAAATCGCGTTTGCAAACTAGGCGTTTTCGCATGCCCGTAAGAGCCCATCGACCACTACATCCAATATCTCCTGAACCTTGGGGTCCGTACAGTTCACCAATAGCACGAACACCATTTGTTGTTCGGGGTACACAAAAAAGTTGGAGTAACCCCCGACCCCGTTCCCAATATGGCCGTAATAGGGGCGGCCCATTTTATCTTGGCTTACCTGCCAGCCCAATCCATAGTAAGTCGGGTTTCCATGGACCGTTCCCGAAGTGAGGAATTGGGATAACAGGGCATGGTCCAAAATTTTTCCCTCCAGGTAGGCCTGGCCCAATTTGGCAATGTCTGCTGAGGTCGACAGGTACCCACCCCCGGCCAATTTGTAAAAATTGTTCACGGGAATCGCTTTGCGAAATCCCAGTTGGTTTTTGGAATAGAAGGTGGCCGTTCTTTCTCTTTGGCCGAACCCAACTGAAGCTCGACCCCCATCCACGTTCCCAGCACTTAGGGTCCGTTCAAGGTGAAGTTCCGGGGCATAAGTGCTGTCCATTCCCAAGGGATGCAACACTTTTTCCCTGACATACTTCTCAAAAGGAACCCCACCGGCCTCTTGCATCGCCAAAGAAATCAACACCCAGTCGAAGCTGTTATAGAAATAGTCCGTCCCAGGTTCAAAAAGCAGGGGGTCCTCTTTGAAAATAGCAATCCCCTCCTTTATCGAATAGGGTTCGTTCAAGCCGTATTCGATGCCCTGGTATCCGCGGATCCCAGCAGTGTGGCCCGCTAGTTGGCGAATGCTGAAATTGTATTCTTTCCTGGGGTAATACGGCACATAATCGTAAAATGAGGCATCCAGATCGATGGTGCCCTCTGCCACCATATGCGCCAAAGCGGTAGCGGCTATGGGCTTTGACACACTTGCCGTCCTGAACAGCGTATGTTCTGGGTCTACGGACCGCCTTGTGTCCAGGTCGGCGTATCCGTAGCCCTTTTTGAGGATGGTACTCCCTTCTTTGATTACAGTTATGGCCAATCCGGGAACCTTTTGTCCATGTACCAAATCCAACAATAAAGCCTCTGCCTTGGCCAGACCTTCCAATTCGGGGTCATGGCCCAGTATCCTCTGTCCGGCAAAAAGGTCCTGTAAATATTTTAAGATTGGTTTCATACGGTCTTCATCGGAAGATCAGTTGGCCCTTGTACAATATCTCCACATCGACGGTTTCCGGCCTATTGGCACTGATCACATCGCCCGTACCGCGGATCACTCCGGTAAGGGCCTGTCGCGGATTGATGAACATGTCGTTCGAGCCTCTGTGGTTGAGATCAACGTTTTCGGCGGCCAGGAGCTCCGCATCGATTCGGGAATCGCCTGCAGCGATGTTCAAATTGAGGTTCTGTACCGTTCCCTTTAACTTAAAATAGGCAATCCCGTTGACCACCACATCTAAATTCTCGGTGGACACTTCCAAATCGAAGGAGCCATCGGTGGTTTCCGATTCGGCATTGATAAAACTTTCCGACAACAAGCTCAAGTCCCGGAAAGCCAAAACCCCCACGCCGGTGATGGGCCAACCCGTACTGCTCCGTATTTCCGTAATGTTCGGGGCGGTCACATAGACTTTGGTTATGCCATAATCCCGAAAGAAATTGCAGTCATTGGTATCCCGTAACAACAGACGATCGCCATCGACCACCGTTGTTACCTCCCCTCTCAAAAATTCACCGGTCTCCACCTCCACCCTTTGCTCATCTCCCTGCTGCAAGACCAAGGACACGTTCTCGAAAACCGTAATCTTGGTAAAAGCGGGCAGGGAAACGACATCGCGAACGATCTTGCCCTCATTTTGGAAGCAATCCGGAGCACTTTCGGAGTTGCAGGCGACCATAAGAACAAAGCAGGACAGGAAAAGCAGCTTTCTTGCCACATTTTTGACATCCGGAAAAAATCCTAAATCTAAAATTCCAAATTCCACAATCATAGATCGTAATTATTTAAGCCACTTCCCATACCGTCCCGGCCGGGGGTTTCAACCCATTTCGTGCCAAGGTGCCACTAAAACCTGATTCCCGCCCCAAATTCCACGGCCTCCGCCGCAGCTCCATGCGATTTTAGGGCAATTTCGCCAAACCATTTGTCCCCAAAATAACGTTTGAGACCCATTCTGTTGTACACTTTCCCTTCAAAATCGAAGGGGTAATGGACATAATAGCCCAATTGACTGGTCACAGAGAGTTTATTGATAAAAAGTTCGTGTCCCAAGAACAATCCTACCCTTTTGTAATCGGTGTCCGCCGAGACATTGTTTTCGGGAAAGGAAATGGACTGGTACCGGATCAGGTCCTTCAAAAAATTACTGAAAAAAACCTCGGCCCCCAACTGTATGGCACTCCTTCTTCCCACACGCTTATCGACATAGCCCGAAAAAATATAAAAAGGGTATTGGCCACTTCCGATCACATCACTTTCATTGATTCCGGTCCGAAAGACCAAATTAAAACGGAAAGGTTCCGTGATTTTTTGTTTTTCCCTATGGATGTATTCCGAATCTTCCTGGTCCAATTGGTATATCAGGCCCACACTCAGGGCCAGGGTATTGGTAGAGGTATTGGGGGCCCTTACATTAGCGTTGGAATAGTGTACCACGGAGATTCCCGCCTTAAAACCAAGGCCTTCATAAAGATTGTCTTTATGGAAATTCAACATCAGATAGGTGGAACTCAAGAATCTTGAACCGTAGGCATTGTTCCTAAAATTGTCGTTCTTATCATAAGGGTTGGTGGTATAGGCGACTCCTTGCCCGATCCTAAATTGCAGATAGCGTTTCAGGAAATAGAAATTGAAGTGTGCATAGAGCCCATAATTCTTACCCAAGATGGCATTGTTCATATCCTGATAGATAAAGGAAGCCCCCAAATCCGGATAATTGTACCATTGTTGCCATTCCTCCGCACCAAAAGTCTTTCGGTTATAGCTCAAGATCAGTCCGGACGGGTGTTCCGAAATCAAATGGGAAATATCCGGATTGTGCAAAATAACGGACCCATAGAACGCATTCGCGTCAAAGGTAAACTTGTTGGGTTCGGTCACTTCTTGCGGAAAGCAGCGACCGACCAAAAACAGCATGGGGAGAAGCAACCTAGGGTTCATGGGATGTAAAGGTAAGTTGGAAGTGCGGAATACCGCGCACGAATTCGAAGTTTTTGGTAAGTGGCCCTACCCTCCATCTTGCTCCCTTTGCAAAGGGGACCGTAAAAAGGGATGTGGGGAAAAAATTAAGGTACGCACTTGAAGGCGAGGAATTTCCCCAGAATCCATCTCTTAAAAAACACTCTTGGCAATGGCCTGTATATTGTCCGATTTTCCCATGGAATAGTAGTGCAATACGGGAACCCCCGCGGCCTTCAGTTCCTTCGATTGCGCAATGGCCCATTCAACCCCGACCTGTCGGACCTCTTTGTTATTGGCACACCGGTCCACGGCATCGATCAAATCTTGCGGAAGGTCTATTTTAAATACCTGGGGCAATAAGTGCAGATGCCTTTTTACCGCAATCGGCTTGATTCCCGGTATAATTGGGACATCGATCCCCATTGCCTTGGCGGCTGCGACGAACTCCAAAAACTTTTGGTTGTCAAAAAACATTTGGGTAACCACATAATCCGCCCCGGCATCGACCTTTTCCTTGAGTCGTATCAAGTCCGATTTTAGTGAGGGGGCTTCCAGATGTTTTTCGGGATACCCTGCCACCCCAATGCAGAAATCGGCGCAATTATCGGTCTCGATGACCTCATGCAGATATTTTCCACAATTCAGGTTCTGTACCTGTTTAACCAGGTCAATGGCATATGGATGCCCTCCTTGGGTCGGCTCAAAATATTTTTCCTCCCGCATCGCATCGCCCCGAAGCGCCATAATATTGTCAATGCCCAGGTAGTGGCAATCGACCAGCAGATATTCGGTCTCTTCCTTAGTAAATCCACCACAAAGTACATGGGGCACGGTATCCACTTCATATTTGTGCTTGATCGAGGCACAGATACCCACCGTTCCCGGCCGCATGCGCGTCAGTTTTTTGTCCAAAAGTCCATCTCGATCTATGTAGACATACTCCTCGCGTGAAGTCGTTACATCTATGAACGGGGGGTTGAATTCCATCAATGGGTCAATGTTATCGTAGAGTTCCTTGATGTTTCGCCCCTTCATGGGCGGAATAATCTCAAACGAAAATAAGGTCTTCCCATCCGCTTTTTTGATATGGTCTGTAATCTTCATATTTCCTGAACTGGTTTCGGTATCTGTTTCTATTGTATTTAAGCGGTTTCCCCCTGACTGTTCCTTACATTGGGAAAAGGGCCCGTATAACATTCTCTTCGATCCATGGAGGCCCCAAACACTGCCTTAAAGTCATTCGTCCGCAATATTGGGCGCCAACCACTTGGTGGCCTTGGCCATGGGAATACCCTTCCGTTGGGCAAAATCGGCCACTTGGTCTTCCTTGATCTTTCCCAGGCCAAAATAACGGGCTTCGGCATTACCAAAATAATACCCGCTTACCGATGCGGCCGGCCACATGGCCAAACCTTCGGTTAATTTTACCCCAATCCTTTCCTCGACCTGCAACAGTTCCCAAATCGTCAGTTTTTCCAGATGATCCGGGCAAGCAGGATATCCGGGAGCGGGACGGATGCCCTTGTACGATTCCCCGATCAAATCCTCGTTGCTCAGATTCTCGTTGGTCGCGTAGCCCCAATGCCCCGTGCGAACCTCCTTGTGCAGGAATTCTGCAAAGGCCTCGGCCAAACGGTCGGCCAGGGCTTTGATCATAATAGCACTGTAATCATCCAGTTCCTCTTCATATACCTTTGCCAATTCGGCGGTTCCAAATCCAGTGGTGACACAAAAACAGCCTATATAATCCTGTTTCCCGCTTTCTTTGGGTGCGATGAAGTCAGAAAGGGCATAATCGGCGACGCCTTCCCTTCTTTTTAATTGCTGTCGAAGCGTGTGGAAAACAAACTTTTTAGCGGTGCGATCTTCCCCTGCACCCTGGTCGATAACATCGTCAACAATAACTTCGATATCGTCATCGTTAATGGTATTGGCCGGAAAAAGACCGAAGATCCCCTGGGCCTTCAACTGTTCCTCCCGAAGTACTTTTTCCAACATTTTCTGTGCATCGCCAAAAAGTTCCGTAGCCTGTTCACCCACTACTTCGTCCGTTAAAATGGCCGGGTATTTTCCGTGCAGTTCCCAACTTCTGAAAAAGGGTGTCCAATCGATAAAATCGATCAACTTCTGCAAGTCCATTTCCTCTATGACCTGGATTCCCAATTGCCTTGGCCTTACTATTTCGGAACTGTTCCAATCGATCTGGAACTTGTTTTTCCGAGCTTCCCTTATCGGTTTGTACTCTTTCTGCTTCCCACGGTTCAAAAACTTATCCCGGAACACCTCGTAATCGGCCTTAATCGATTTCTTGTAGCCCGGGGAAGATTCCTTTTGCAGAAGATCGCCCACTACGGTCACTGCCCGGGAGGCATCGTTCACATGTACAACGGCATTGCTGTACTGGGGATCGATCTTCACGGCCGTATGCGCCTTGCTCGTAGTGGCGCCCCCGATCAACAACGGGACCTCAAAACTCTTGCGCTCCATCTCCTTGGCCAAATGCACCATTTCGTCCAATGAGGGCGTTATCAGCCCACTAAGGCCGATGATATCCACTTTGTTTGCGATGGCCTCTGCAATTATCTTTTCAGGTGGCACCATTACCCCCAGATCAACAATGTCGTAATTGTTGCACGCCAGTACCACGCTCACGATATTTTTTCCAATGTCATGGACATCGCCCTTCACGGTGGCCATCAAAATTTTCCCGGCCCCTTCGGAGTCGCCGACCTGTGGATTGAGGAGTTTCTCCTCTTCGATATAGGGCAACAGGTAGGCCACTGCCTTTTTCATCACCCTGGCGGACTTCACCACTTGGGGCAAGAACATTTTTCCACTACCGAACAGATCCCCGACAACGTTCATCCCCGTCATCAGATGGCCCTCTATCACCTCGATCGGCTTATTGGCACCGGCCCTTGCCTCTTCCACGTCTTCCGTGATATATTGGTCGATACCCTTGACCAGAGCCCTTGTGATTCGCTCTTGCAAGGGGTCGTCCCGCCAGGACAGGTCTACCTTGCTTTCCTTGGCCTTTCCGACCACGCTTTCCGCAAAATCGAGCAAACGTTCCGTGGCGTCCTCCCTTCGGTCGAGGATTACGTCCTCTACACGTTCCAATAAATCTTTGGGGATATCGTCATAAACTTCCAACATTGTCGGGTTCACGATTCCCATGTTCATACCCGCTTTGATCGCATGGTACAAAAAAACGGAGTGCATCGCTTCCCTAACGGGATTGTTGCCCCTAAAGGAAAATGATACATTGCTCACCCCACCGCTAACGCTGCAATGGGGCAGGTTTTCGCGCACCCACCGAGTGGCATCGATGAAATCCAGGGCATTGCGCCGGTGTTCTTCCATGCCCGTAGCCACGGGAAAGATGTTCAGGTCGAAAATAATGTCCTCCGGAGAGAAACCGACCTTACCGACCAAAACATCATAAGAACGTTTGGAAATCTCGATTCTTCTATCATAGTTGTCGGCCTGCCCTACCTCATCAAAGGCCATGACAATGACCGCGGCCCCATATCTCTTGATCAACTTGGCTTGCCTGATGAACTGCTCCTCCCCTTCTTTTAAACTAATGGAATTGACCACACATTTTCCCTGTACCACTTGCAGTCCGGCCTCAATGATCTCCCATTTCGAACTGTCGATCATTATGGGTACGCGGGCAATATCGGGCTCGGCAATGACCAGGTTCAAAAACTTCACCATGGCCTCTTTGCCATCGATCAGTCCATCATCCATATTGATATCGATAATCTGCGCACCGCCCTCCACCTGGTGGCGTGCCACATCCAATGCCTCCTCGAACTTTTCCTCCTTGATCAACCGAAGAAACTTCGCCGAACCGGCCACATTGGTCCGTTCGCCCACATTTATAAAATTGCTCTCCGGGGTAACGACCAGGGGTTCAAGGCCTGATAATTTAAGATATTTGGGTTCAATTTCACTCATTATTGATAGTGCAATACTTCTGGAAACGGTTCATAAAAATGATGTAACAATTTCTTCCAATCTTGATACTGGGGCGACTGGCGAAAGCCGATCTCGTGATCATCCAAAGTCTCCCATTCTACCAAAAGGATGTATTGATGGTCATTTTCAACACATTTCTTAAGTTGATGGGAAACATACCCCTTCATGGATGCGATGATCGACGAGGCCCGAACAAAATTTTGCTCGAACGCTTCGGTCTGCCCTTCCTTGATATGCAGTGCCGCCACTTCCAATATCATAGCGATACGCTTTCGGTTCTCAATCTTCTGGGATCATATTCCCGGACCAACTCGGCAATCGCGGTGATATGTTCCGGGGTGGTGCCACAACATCCGCCCACAATGTTCACCAAGCCCTTCTCGACATATTCCTTAATTTGCTCGGCCATCTGCTCTGGGGATTCATCGTATTCCCCAAAAGCGTTGGGCAATCCCGCGTTGGGGTGGGCAGAGACCGCATGTTCCGTCCTGCCGGACAAGACCTCCAGATGGGGTACCAATTGGTCGGCGCCCAAAGCGCAGTTAAAGCCCACCGACAAAATGGGGATGTGGGAAATGGAGATCAAAAAGGCCTCCGCGGTCTGCCCCGACAAGGTTCTGCCCGAAGCATCCGTAATGGTACCACTGACCATAATGGGGACCTCTATATCGCGCTCCTCCTTTACTTCTTCGATGGCGAACAGGGCGGCTTTGGCGTTGAGTGTGTCAAAAATGGTCTCCACCAACAGAATATCGGCACCTCCATCCAATAATGCCTCTGCCTGTAATTTATAGGCTATTCGCAGCTCATCGAACGAAATTGCCCGGAATCCGGGATCGTTCACATCGGGCGACATACTTGCGGTTTTGTTGGTAGGCCCCATACTTCCCGCAACAAAACGAGGCTTATCGGGTTCCATGGCGGTGAACTCATCGGCCACTGCCTTGGCTATTTTGGCCGAATCGTAGTTAAGTTCGTAGACCAGGTCTTCCATATGGTAATCGGCCATGGCAATGGTCGTTCCGGAAAATGTATTGGTTTCCACGATATCGGCACCAGCGGCAAAATACTTTCGATGCACCCCCGCTATGGCCTCGGGCTGTGTCAACGACAATAGGTCGTTATTGCCCTGCAGCGGATGCGGCCAATCTTTGAACCGTTCCCCCCGAAAATCCTCTTCAGTGAACTTATGGCGTTGTAGCATGGTGCCCATGGCGCCATCCAGTACCAAGATACGTTCTTCCAATATTTTGTAAATATCCTTCATATCAATGTTTAATAGACCCTATCCCAAACCGTCAGGACGCACCGATTCTGCCCAAAAAAGGTTGGGCAATGTACAGTGGAATATCAAGTAGGGAAGGGAAAACCTAGATTTTTTCGGTTATCTGTCCCGAACATATTTCAGGATAGAATGTAGCACCTTCTTTTTCCCGAGTCGATAGATCTTGGAGTGAAAAAGGGTTGCTAAGGTTTCAAAGGGTCTACTCCCTCCACCTTTCTTGATAACGGCATATCAGTTTGCTAAAGAACTAGTGCAAAGTAACGTCACAGAAGCTTCATAAACAAGGAAAGTGGTTAGTTTTTAAACGGGGGGAGGGCACAAAAAAAACCTCCAGACCGAATCGATCGTGGAGGTTTTCCGACTAATTCAAATAAAATAACCTTACGCGATACTCTGTACCACTTCTTTTTTTGCTTCTTTCTTACTGCCGTCAAAGCCTTCAACACCGCCTACCGTGGTGTACTTCATTACGAATCGCTTTCCAGGATTGATCAGTTGGTATGCGTATTGGCACATCACGGCCGCTTCATGGAAACCTGATAGGATGAGCTTGAGCTTGCCCTCATAGGTGTTCACATCGCCAATTGCAAAGACCCCCGGAATATTGGTCTGGTAGTCCTTGGCGTTGTTCACTTTTATGGCGTTTTTTTCAATTTCCAGCCCCCAGTCCCCAATGGGTCCCAGTTTAGGGGAAAGTCCGAACAATGGAATGAAGCTGTCGGTCTCCACATAGGTTTCCCCTTTATCGGCGTTGTTGTGCTTAATCACCACGGCCTCTAAATGTTCGTCGCCGTATAAGCGGCTTACCTCGGCCTCCGTGAAGAGTTTTATTTTGCCCATTTTGGCCAGTTCGGCAGCTTTTTCAACGGAATCCAGCGCTCCCCGAAACTCATTTCTCCGGTGCACCAAGGATACTTCCGAGGCCACATCGGCCAGAAAGATTGCCCAGTCAAGGGCAGAATCCCCCCCTCCGGCGATAACGACCTTTTTATTGCGATATACCTCGGGGTCCTTGACCATATAGGCCACACCTTTATCCTCAAAATCCTGGATATTGGCAATAGGCGGTTTCCTGGGTTCAAAAGAGCCAAGCCCTCCAGCGATGACCACCACTGGGGCCTGATGTTTCGTACCTTTGTTGGTGGTGACCACAAATGACCCATCGTCCAACTTATCCAAAGTTTCAGCCCTTTCCCCAAGGGTGAACCCAGGTTCAAACGGCTTGATCTGCTCCATTAAATTGCTGACCAGGTCACCTGCCAAAATCTCCGGGAACGCCGGAATATCATAGATCGGTTTTTTGGGGTATATTTCGGAACATTGCCCTCCCGGTTGCGCCAGCGCATCGATTAAATGGGTCTTCAATTTTAGCAGTCCGGCCTCAAAGACCGTAAACAATCCCGTAGGGCCCGCGCCAATAATCAATATATCAGTTTTTATCATTTTTGAATCGTTTTATACTTTTTCAACCAATTTTTGGGTTATTTCGTTCATTTTATCCACTTTTTGCTCAAAATCACCTTTTAGCGTTTTTCTGTAATCGTTCAGGTTCTGCACCATTTGACTGATATCATCCGGAATCACCTCTTCAAAAAATTGTCGCAACCGCTTGGCCGTGGTGGGAGATTTTCCATTGGTGGAAATCGCCACTTTCACGTTCCCTTTGGTCACGATCCCACCCATATAAAAATCACAATAAGGCGGGTTATCGGCCACATTCACTAGCTTGTCCATGGCCCGACAATTGTTATAAACCTGTATGTTTACTTCCGGTACGTCGGTTGTGGCAATGACCAGGTGCTTCCCGTGTAAATATTTTTCATGATACCAGTCCTTTATCAAAGTCACGTCATATTTGGCGGCCAATTCCAAAGTGCCTTTTCTGAACATTGGCGATACCATGGTAATCTTTGCATCCGGACTGGACTTGGTCAAAAAAGTGAGCTTTTCTTCGGCCACATGTCCTCCACCGACAATCAGCACGTGAAGATTGGCAGTTTTCAGGAATATCGGATATAGCGTATTTCGGTCCATGTTCAAAAACTCAGTTCTTGATGTGCATATTCATTTTGGATGTCCAAAATCCGTTCCCTATGGCGGACCACCTCACCAATAACGATGGTGGCGGGATTGGTCAGTTGTAAGCGCTCCACCTCCTCTTCTATAGAGGTGATGGTACCCACGCCCACCTTTTCATTGGCCAGGGTTCCACTTTGAATGATGGCAATGGGCATTTCTGATTTCCCCGCCTTTTTGAACCTTTCAACAATCTGGTGCAGTTTGCCCATTCCCATGAGAATGACCACCGTGGCACTCGACTTGGCCGCCAAGGCGACATCATCGGATAATTTATGTTCCTTGGTCGTTCCGGTAATGACCCAAAAACTTTGGGCAGATCCCCTTTTCGTAACAGGAATGTGCTGTGCGGCGGGTACTGAAAGTGCGGAAGAAATTCCCGGCACCACTGCCACTTTTACACCAAGACGTGCCGCATATTCCATTTCCTCGGCACCTCTCCCGAACACAAATGGATCACCGCCTTTCAATCGAACCACATGACCGTGCGATTTGGCCCTGCTTACGATCAGCTGGTTGATCTGTTCCTGTTGGTGGGAATAACATCCCTTGCGTTTCCCTACAAAAATATGCTCGGCGTTTGGTGCATATTCCAATAGCTCGGGATCGACCAAAGCGTCGTACATGACCACGTCGGCGCATCGCAAGACCTTAAGGGCCTTGAGCGTAATCAATTCGACATCTCCCGGGCCTGCACCTATAACCGTTAATGTAGGTTGTTTATGCATGTTCCAATTCCAATTTTCTATACTCTTCCACTTGTTGCAAAAAGGCTTTGGCATCTTCCAAGTAGCTTGTTGCAAAGGTTTCGGTAGGATCGTTCTGGTTGAGTTGCAGAACGGTTTTTCCAAAACCGTCCCCAAGTTCAATTCTTCCGGTTGCAACGAACTTTTCATCAAAATCCTTAATGATACCGGCGTGCGTATTGGTCTTTACATTTTCGGCCGTGAGCATCGCCTTGGCCGAATTCACCATGGAGGAGTAGGAATGGTAGATACTCGCCGCCCATTTGCCATCCTCAAGGTTCAATTGTGCATTGCCGATCTTTTCCTCGCTTTCGAACAACAAGGTGGCGATCAGATCGATGACCACCCCGGCGCACTCACCTATACCAATGGCCTTTTTGTATTTTTCCGTATTGCCCCAGTCGATAAAATCTTCCTGGACCAAATTTTCAATATCGGCAAGGGGTTTAAGGAAATCATAGAAGTAATGCTCTCCTTTTTCCGCATAATATTCAGCAAAACTGGCGCCATTGCCGTTTTTATCGAAATCGTTCAGGACCAACCGCAGGGCTTCCGGTCCCCTCTTACTGGGCACCTTGATCACCTTGTCGGCGAACCTTCCGTTCCCGTCTCCAAAATTGCCACCTCCCAACAACACCTGTAGGGCCGGTGCGACCCTTTTGTCCTTGGTACGGATGCTCATTCCCTGAAAACCTATATTGGCCATATTGTGTTGCCCACAGGCATTCATACAACCGCTTATTTTGATGACCACATCGGGGTTGCTGATATATTGGGGATATTCCGCTTTGATGATCCTTTCGAGCTCTTCCGCAATACCCGTACTGCTGGAAATACCCAAATTGCAGGTATCCGTGCCCGGACAGGCGGTGATATCCAGTGCTTTGTTATATCCCGCTTCCACAAAGCCCAACTTTTTCAACTCGCTATAGAAAAACGGGACCAAGGCTTCCTTTACATAGGGGATCAAAATGTTCTGCCGAAGGGACAAACGGATTTCCCCCGCAGCGTATTTTTCGACCAGATCGGCCAACAAACGGGCCTTGTCGGTATAAAAATCCCCCAACAATACCTTAATTCCGATGGCAACATAGCCCAGCTGCCTCTGAGGTACCAGATTGGTCGATTTCCATTGCCCAAAATCTTGATCATCATCGATTTCGACCTGTGGTACTTCCACCTCGGCGATCTGCACCCTTGGATACGTTTCCGCGTCTATGGCGAACGATTCATAGGGAACCGCCCTTTGTTCCGTCAGCAATAAGGCTTTAAAACCATCCAGGCCGATATCTTTCAACAAGAACTTCATGCGGGCCTTGGCCCTGCTCTTGCGTTCCCCATAGCGGTCAAAAACCCGAATCACGCCCTCCATTAACGGAATGATCTTATCGGTGGCCAAAAAGGAAAACAGGACATCGGCGTGTCTGGGCTGTGAACCCAATCCGCCTCCCAGCATAACTTTAAAGCCCCTCTGTCCGTTTTCGATTTTGGCTATAAAGCCCAAATCGTGCATATAGGACAGTCCGGTGTCCGCGTCACTTGAGGAAAAGGAGACTTTGAACTTCCGGCCCATCTCCTGTCCTATGGGATTCCGTAGAAAATATTTGAAAACGGCATCGGCATAAGGGGATACATCGAAGGGTTCGTCCACATCAATTCCCGCTGTTTCACTTGCCGTAACATTGCGAACGGTGTTCCCACAGGCCTCACGGAGGGTAACCTCATCTTTTTCCAACTCCGCCCAAAGCTCCGGGGTCCGGTTCAGGTCCACGTAGTGGATCTGAATGTCCTGTCGGGTAGTGATATGAAGGCGGCCGGTGGAATATTCATCCGCCACATCGGAAATACGCCTTAATTGTCGGGAAGTCACCTTGCCATATGGGAGCTTGATCCGTATCATCTGGACACCTTCCTGCCGTTGACCGTAAACACCACGGGCCAAGCGGAGGCTCCTGAATTTCTCTTCATCCAGTTTCCCTTCGTTGAACTGACGGATTTTAGCCTCCAGTTCGAGGATGTCTCTTTCTACAATGGGGTTCTCTATTTCTGTTCTAAAACTTTGCATATTTTTTTTTAAAGGGTCTTGTGTCCGGTATCGGGTCCCAAATCATTTTATTACATTTTTCCTATGGGTTTAATAGGCTTAAATTAAGGTCGATTTTATATTCATTGGGTAGGTGTCCCTGTGGGACCTTGACATTATTTAATTGATAAATCCGGCTCCAACGGTATTGTTCGATTGGGTATCTATGAGTATGAACGAGCCATTGGTTCTGTGATCTTTGAACTTGTCAAAGAAAATGGGTTTGTTCAGTTTGAAGCGCACCTGGGCAATATCGTTCATGCCCAGACCATCGACTTCCGTATCGATTCCGGAGTAGTCCGGATTGATTTTGTGGTGAATGTTGTCCACCTTGGCCAAAACCTTGTTCACCCCATGTTGTACAATATACTTGTTGCCGGGACTTAGTTTTTGGGAATCCATCCATGAGATCGTGGCGGTAAATTGTTTTTCGATGGCTGGTAGGTCCCCTGCCTTTACCAACATATCGCCCCTGCTCAAATTGATCTCATCTTCCAAGGTGATGGTAACCGATGACCTTCGGGAAGCCGTTTGGAACTTCTTGTCATAAAAATAAATGTCCTTGATTTTTGATCGGGTGAGGGATGGCAGGGCGACCACTTCGTCCCCCACATTCAACTCCCCTCCGTATACCTTCCCGGCAAACCCCCTAAAATCGTGATGTTCCTCGGTTTTTGGCCGAATTACAAATTGTACGGGAAAACGTGGGGTGCCGACGTTATAAATATCTTTTCGCTCCACTTCTTCGAGATGGTCCAATAGGGTTTCGCCACTGTACCAGGGCATGTTTTGCGATTTGTTGACCACATTGTCCCCTTTAAGGGCACTAACGGGTATGAACGTAATTTTTTGCTCTTGGTAATCCCGCTTGCCCATCAATTCCTCAAAATCGCTCTTGATGGCGTTGTACTTTTCTTCGGAAAAATCCACCAGGTCCATTTTGTTGATGGCCACTACCACATCCTTGATGCGAAGTAGGTTGTTGATGAAAAAATGTCGGTTGGTCTGTTCAATGACCCCTTTTCTGGCATCGATCAAAATAATGGCCACTTGGGAGGTCGAGGCGCCGGTCACCATGTTCCGCGTATATTCCACATGACCTGGTGTATCGGCTATGATATAGCTTTTTTTGGCGGTCGAGAAATAAATATGCGCCACGTCTATTGTGATTCCCTGCTCGCGTTCGGCAACCAGTCCATCCGTGGCCAAGGAGAAATCGAGATAGTCGTATCCCTTTTGCTTGCTGGTTTTCTCTATGGCCTCCAGCTTGTCGGTGGTCAATGATTTTGTATCATATAGCAGCCTACCGATCAAGGTACTCTTTCCATCGTCGACACTTCCTGCTGTTGCTATTTTTAGTACGTCCATTTTTTCTATTATAGTTAGTAGTTCGAATCCTGTGCTCGACATTGAGACTTTAAATTGTTTGCCGAACACGCTCCGCCTTACTAGAAATACCCTTGTTGTTTTCTTTTCTCCATGGCCGCTTCGGACCGTTTGTCATCGATACGGGCGCCGCGTTCCGAAATGGTGGAATCCCTGATTTCCTGGACCACCGATGCAATATCGGTCGCTTCGGAAAATACGGCAGCGGTACAGCTCATGTCCCCTACCGTCCGGAAGCGTACCATTCGTTCCAGTACCTCCTCGTCCTCTTCTTGGTAGACATAGTCGGAATGCGACCAAATCAGGCCATCCCTCAAAAATATTTTTCGCATATGTGCGAAATAGATCGAAGGAATTTCAATTTCTTCCGCAGCTATGTACGACCATACATCGAGTTCGGTCCAATTGGAAATAGGGAATACCCTTACGTTCTGGCCAAGTTCGATCTGGCCATTGAGCATATCGAACAGTTCGGGGCGTTGATTCTTTTCGTCCCATTGTCCAAAATCGTCCCGTACAGAAAAAATGCGTTCCTTGGCCCTGGCTTTTTCTTCATCCCTTCGGGCCCCTCCGATACACGCATCGAACTTAAATTCCTCGATGGCATCCAGTAGCGTTGTAGTCTGCAGCGCATTTCTACTGGAATACCTGCCCGATTCTTCTTTTACCTTTCCCTCATCAATGGAATCCTGTACCTTTCTCACAATAAGTTCCAATCCCAGTTCCTCGACCAGGCGATCTCGAAACTCAATGGTCTCGGGAAAGTTGTGCCCCGTATCGATATGCATTAAAGGAAAGGGAATCTTTGCAGGCCAAAAAGCCTTTTGGGCCAAACGTACCAGGGTTATGGAATCCTTTCCCCCTGAAAACAGCAAGACCGGTTTTTCAAACTGGGCGGCCACTTCCCTAAAAATATAAATGGCCTCGTTTTCCAGTGCGTTTATATGTGATGTATCGTTCTTCATAAAAATCGAGTTCTACAATTAAACCCGCCTTTCGGCAGGTTGGTTCAAATTAGGTGTGCAGCCCACATTCCCTATTATCCAATACCTTTGTGGGATCAAAATACTTGTGCTCATTGGGAAGGTTCCTGTCCGTGAGATAGGTATCCAACTGTGTGTCGCTCCAATGATAAAATGGACTTACCTTCAACACCCCATCCCTACCCAGGCTCAGGATGTCCAAAGAATCGCGAAGAGCGGTCTGTCCCTTCCTCAGATTGGTAAACCAGACATCCGGTTTATGAAATTCCATTGCCCTTCGAAAGGGCTCCAATTTTACCTGCTCGGTAAAGGTGGCGTGACGGGGATCTTCTATACCCGGTATTCCCATGACGGCATCTCTATGGGAAGAGGTTTGTTTGGGCACATACAGGTCGATGTTAAGGCCCAATCTCGAAATCAGTTCCTCAGCGTGCCTGTAGGTGTTGGGCGTATTGTAGCCCGTATCGCACCAGATGACCGGGATATCCCCTTGCACATCGGTGACCGCATGCAGAATAGCTACTTCATATGGGCGGAAATTGGTCGTCACCACGGCCTTTTGCGCATTCTTAATGGCCCAGGAAATAATCTCCCCAGGTGGAATGCCCTTCAACTGTGTATTCAGCTTCTGTACTTGTTCCTGTGTAAAACCCATAGTATTTTTTATTTGTACTCGAGGCTCAACGGCCCCAGCCAATTTTGTTCCAAATGCGCTCGTGGAAGAAATACAAAAACATTTTTGTGATAAAGTCCACCGATGCAATGGATGCCGCCAAAACCACTTTTCCCGTAAGCAAATAGGAAACCAATAGGGTGTCCAGTGTGCCAATAATCCGCCAGCTGATCGCTTTGGCGATGCTTCGGATCGGTTTTTCCGATTTAATATCGGCCGTATATTTACTTTTGGCCGTTTTTTTGTCTAGGATGAGTTGATCAGTAATCATATTTTTATTTAATCTAATTACTCTATCTGTTTAATAGAGTAAACAAAAATATCATTATTTTATTATGTATGACGCAAAAAAACCAAAGAATTTACTTTTATCCTATAGATTTAATAGATTATTAAGATTTCTGGGCAATCTCTGAGAATAATTCATCGTAATCACAGAGGGGTTGGGAAATTAAAAACGTCAGGGGATCAAATCTGCAAGGGTGGTATTGCGATACACGTCCAGGGCACTGTCCCTGACCTTTAACATGAGCCTATGTACCGAACAGCCCACTTCATCCGGGCAATCGTCGCACTTCTCATAGAAGTTGAGGCTAACACAGGGCACCATCGCAATGGGTCCTTCCAGGATCCGCATCACATCGGTCATCAGGACCTCCTCGGGGTCCCTTATGAGGTAATAGCCCCCTCCTTTGCCCTTTTTGGATCCGAGGACCCCTGTTTTTCTGAGACTTAACAAAATACTTTCCAAAAACTTTTGGGAAATGTTCTCGTGCCGCGCAATTTCAGATATCTGTACAGGTTTGTTCCCTTTTTGGGCGGCCAAATAGGTCAAGGCCTTTAATCCATATTTCGTTTTTTTGGAGAGCATTTAACGAAGATAGCGAAAATTAACATTTCCCGCTTCCTGAGTTCCCAGACCCATGGCCCTTTGCAAAGCTAGCCCAATGCCTGGACAATATCCGCAATGATATCATCAATATGTTCCAGGCCCACCGAAACGCGCACCATACCATCGGTTATTCCGGTTTCTGCCCGCTCTTCGGCGGTCAACTTGCTATGCGTGGTGGAGGCGGGATGGGTGACAATGCTCCTGGAATCGCCCAGATTGGCCGATAGGGACAGCAACTTGATACCATCAAAGAATTTCTGCCCGCCCGCCAGGCCGCCCTTGACCTCAAAGGCCACGACACAACCTCCCGCTTTCATCTGCTTTTTGGCCAGGGAATATTTGGGGTGCGATTTCAGGAAGGGATAGCGCACCCAATTCACGTGTTCATGATCTTCCAAGAACTCCGCCAACCTCATGGCATTTTCGCAATGTCGGTCGATGCGCACGGCCAAGGTCTCCAGACTCTTGGACAGGATCCACGAGTTGAACGGAGATAGGGCAGGGCCCGTAATTCGGGCAAACCGGTATATTTTTTCAACCAGTTCCTTGCTCCCCACCGTGATTCCGGCCAAGACCCTGCCCTGACCGTCCATAAGCTTTGTGCCGGAATGGATGACCAAATCGGCACCGAAGGCTATGGGCTGTTGCAAATAGGGGGAGGCAAAACAGTTGTCGATCACCAAGATCAAATTATTCTTTTTGGCTATTTTTCCCAGAGCCTCCAGATCCAGAATATCCACTCCTGGATTGGTAGGCGATTCGGCATAGATCAGCTTTGTTCTCGGCGTGATCATTTTTTCCACCTCCTCCAACCGGTTGATATTAAAATAGGAGTGGCCAATATTCCATCGCGGAAAGAAATTGGTAAAAAGCGTGTGGGTGGAGCCAAAAATACTGCGTGCGGAAAGCACGTGGTCGCCACTGTCCAACAGGGCTGCAAAAGTGGAGAACACAGCGGCCATTCCGGAAGCAAAGGCAAATCCATCCTCAGCTCCCTCCATTTCGCATACCTTGTCAATGAACTCGGAAGAGTTGGGATTGGAATAGCGCGAATAGATATTCCTGTCCTTTTCCTCCGCAAAAGACGCCCGCATGTCCTCTGCATCGTCGAACACAAAGCTGGAGGTTAGGTAGATCGGAGCGGAATGCTCTAAAAATTGCGAACGCTCGATCTGTGTTCTAATGGCCGCTGTCTCGAATTTGTTCTTTCCCATCTAGTAGGCTTTGTCTTTTTTATAGGTTACCAAGTTGTTTTCCATACCGTTATCTCCGTCATCCTTTCTCCGCAATCCTCAAAATATCCCCGAAGACGCCTCTTGCCGTAACCGCTGCCCCTGCCCCCGCCCCTTGGATGACCAGAGGGTTCGCACCATAGGAATCGGTGTAGATCTCAATAATGGAATCGGAGCCCTTTACCTGTCCAAGGGCACTCTCCTTGGGCACGGAAACGAGCTTTACATCCAGAATTCCCTTTTCTTTCTGAAGATCGCCATGTAGGTCGCCCACATAGCGGAGTACCTGACCCGGTTGTTGGTTCTTCTTGATCTGGTTAAACTTGTCATCGAGCACGTCGAGATTATTGAGAAAGAAATCCACATCGCCCTTTTGCAGGGCCTCGGGGATAAGGTTTTGTACATTGATATCGGCAAACTCATTGCGCAGATCGAGCTCCCTGGCCAAGATCAATAATTTTCTTCCCACATCGTTGCCCGAAAGATCCTCCCTTGGGTCGGGTTCGGTAAACCCTTTTTGCATGGCGTCCTTCAGAATGCTGGAAAAAGGTGCATCGACCTCCGAAAAGGTATTGAATATGTAGCTCAAAGACCCAGAAAACACCCCTTTGATCCTAGTGATGTTCTCTCCCGACAGGTGCAATAGCTTAATGGTGTCGATCAATGGCAGGCCCGCCCCCACATTGGTTTCATAGAGGTATTGTTTTTGATGCCTCAGCAGTTCCTCACGCAACAATTGATAATAATCAAAGCCCAGGGTATTGGCAATCTTGTTGGAAGAAACCAAATCAAATCCCTTCTCCACAAAGTCAAAATAATGGGCCACAAATTCCTCGCTGGCCGTATTGTCGACCAGGATCAGATTTTCAAGGTGGTGCTGCCTGGCATAGTTCGCAACGTCGACGACGGTATAGGGTTGGCCACTGGTATTCATGTTCGCTTGCCACTCCTTCCGTATCCCTTTCTTGTCCAAAAGGACCTTTTTCGAGTTGGCCACCGCGAAAACGTTCAGGTCAATCCCTTGGCGTTTTTCTATGGTCTCCGCAGATTTTAAAATTTGATCGATCAAAGTACCTCCTACGTTCCCATGGCCGAACACGGCAAGATTGACTTTTTTGCTGATACCGAAAATTTGTCCGTGCATTACGTTCAGGGCCTTGTGCAGGTCCAGTTTCCGTACCACCAAGCTAACGTTCTTGCCCGAAATCGTATTGTTGAACAACAAGGGAACAATTTGGTTCTTGATCAGGGCATTGTAGGGTTTGTGGAAGGTGCTGAGGTCCTGGCCCACGATTGAAATGACCGATACGTCATCGACCAAGGTGATCGTGTTGATGTCCTTTGATTGAAAATCGCTACTGAATTCCCGTTCCAAAGCCCGTTTCGCATCCTTGGCCCTGTTTCTTTTGACCACCAGTCCGATACCTCTTTCCGAAGACCCCTGGGAAATAATGCTCACACTGATGTTGTGCGATTCCAGGGTTCTGAAAATCCGTGCATCGATACCCACTTTTCCCAGAAGTCCCCTACCTTCCAGGTTCACCAAGGACACATCCTCGATGACGGAAAGCGATTTGATTCCTTCCTTGCTCGACTTTGCGCTTATCAATGTGCCCGTATTGTCATCGTTATAGGTATTCAAGATCCGCAATGGAATATTTTTTTCAATTAGGGGGATTATGGTCTTTGCGTGCAAGATGGTCGCCCCAAAATTGGCTAGTTCGTTCGCTTCCGCATAGGACAGGTTTGAAATGCGCTTCGCCTCTGCGACAAAATCGGGGTTTGCGGTAAAAATGCCGTCCACATGCGTATAGTTCTGCAATTCCTCCGCATCCAGGAAATTCGCCAATAAAGCGGCAGAATAATTGCTGCCATTCCTTCCCAAGGTCGTGGTCTGGCCGTCCAATGTCGAGGCGATAAAACCGGTAACCACGGGAACGCAGTCCGATGCAAGTGTCGAAAATCGAAGCAGTACCTTCTCCTTTGACATTTCTTCCAACAGTTTGGCATCTCCAAAAGTGTCATCGGTCTTTATGAATTCCCTGGAGTCCAACAACTGGGCCTGGATCCCTTGACCGATCAACAATTTCGTGATCAATTTGGCCGAGATCAGTTCACCAAAAGCCAGCACTTCATCTTTGATCTTTTTACTGTAATCCCCCAACAGGGAAACGCCTTCGAACAGCTTGGCCAGGCCTTTGAACTCATCGGCAAGGTTCACGTTGGCAAAGGTATGTTGTTGGTAGCGCTCAAACTCCTCAAAGTCTTGGAAGTAATCCTCTCCCTTGGCAGCTTTTTCCAACATGGTCTCCAATTGGTCCGTCGCCCGCTCCCGGGCCGATAGGACGACAGCGATATTCTCGCCATCCCTTACCTTGGAAACGACGATGTCCAAGACCCTGCCCAGGCCTTCGCCATTGCTCAACGATTTGCCGCCAAATTTGAGTACCTTGATTTTTTGCGCCTTGCCATTTTGGTTGAAAATCCCATTGAGCAATTTCTGCATTTGCCCAAATTCGATCAGAAAGGCATCATGGCCATGCAGGGAACGCACTTCCCCGTAGGTCACATTACTGTTGGCCTGTGCCAATCGCTTAAAGGTGTCCTTGTTTTCCTTGGCCGTAAAAAACAGGTCGGAATCCACCCCTATGATATGGATGTTCGTATCACTATCCTGCAACTTGACAAAATTTTCATCACCATTTCGGGTAACATCGATGGTCTTTAGCAACTGGTTCATCAGTTTATAGGCGGACAGTTGGAAACGTTCCTGCAGCTTCTTCCCATGGTGCATCAACCAGCTCTCCACGTTAAAGACCTGAAGTTCTTCATTGGTGCTCCGTTTGAAGCGTTCCTTAAAGGATTCGGGTGTCCGGTAGCAAAGCATGGCATGCATCCGGGCATCGTGCACCGGTTGTTTGGAATTGACCAGGAACTGCTCTTGTATCTGACAATTGGCGATGAGCCAATCGGTCGATTTCCAATCGGACGCGACCGGAATGAGATGTTCCGTAAGTTTCGGGTCAAGAGCTGCCATTTCCCAGGCAATTCCGCCGCCAAGGGATCCCCCGATAATAGCGAACAGTCTTTCGATTTTCAACTCTTTCAGACCCAATAAAAATATACGGGCCACATCGCCCGCTACAAAATCCTTGTAGTTGTCGATGACAAATTTATCGTATCCGTTGCCTGGTATGTTGAAGGACAGAACGGTATAGGCATTGGTATCTATACATTTTCCTTCGCCAATAAGTGAGGACCACCAACCTTCCTGTCCCGTAACGTTTGAATTACCGGTAAGGGCGTGGTTGACCAAAACAATGGGTGCGGAATGAAGCGTCTTCCCAAACAATTGATACGAGAGTTCAATCTCTTGGGAAACACCGCTCAAGGTGGTGTATTCTTTTAGGTGTAGGTGGTGTAGCATTTTATAAAATTGCTTTCGAGAATCTAACGGGTTTCGGTACTTTTCGCATCACATACGTCTTGAACTTCCCAAATCTTGGTCCGCAACGCAATGAACTAAACCACCTCCCGCCCAAGAAGGGGAGGTGGCGTTCCATTCGTTTTTCCCTTAGGTCAGGACGGATTTATCAATGGTTGCAAAAGCATTGACCAAATCGGTTTTCAAATCTTCCAGATCTTCCAATCCCACCGATAGGCGAATAAGGTCTTTGGTCACTCCCGTAGACTCCTGTGCCGCATCATCCAGCTGTTGGTGCGTGGTGCTTGCGGGGTGAATGATCAATGATTTGGTGTCGCCAATATTCGCCAACAAAGAGAACAATTTGGTCTCATCCGCAACCTTTTTGGCCGACTCAAATCCACCTTTTACGCCGAAGGTCACGATGCTGCTTTGCCCTTTGGGAAGATAGGCATCCGCCTGCGCCTTATAGTTGCTGGATTCCAGGCCTGGATAGTTGACCCAGGTGACTTCGCTTCTTCCTTCCAACCATTTTGCCAGTGCCAACGCATTTTCACTGTGCTTTTTCATACGCACTTCCAGGGTTTCCAAACCTTGGATGATCTGAAACGCATTGAACGGGCTCAAGGCCGCCCCGAAGTCGCGCAATCCCTCTATTCTGGCCTTGATAATAAAGGCAATGGGGCCCACGGCCTCATGGTACACCAGTCCGTGGTATCCCGCCGAGGGCTCGGTGAATTCCGGGAAATTTCCGTTGGCCCAGTCAAAGGTTCCAGCATCGATAATTGCTCCCCCCAAGGCGGTGCCGTTACCATTGATATACTTGGTCAAGGAGTGGATAACAATATTGGCACCATACGCAATTGGATTCAACAATGCCGGTGTGGCCACTGTGTTGTCAACGATAAAAGGGATCTTGGCACTTTTTGCCTCTGACGAGATCGCCTTCAGGTCCAATACGTCCAACTTGGGATTGCCCAGGGATTCCACGAAGATCGCCCGTGTATTTTCTTGTATTGCCTTTCCAAAGTTGGTGGGGTCGGACGGATCGACAAAGGTTGTGGTAATGCCCAGTCTGGGAAGGGTGACACTCAACAAGTTGTAAGTCCCTCCGTAAAGGCTGTTCGAAGCGACGATATGATCACCGCTCTTGAGCAGCACCATTAGGGTGGTGGCGATGGCGGCCGTTCCGGAAGCGGTCACCAAGCCGGCTACCCCTCCTTCCAGTGCAGCGAGGCGCTGCTCCAGGATATCATTGGTGGGATTGTTGATCCGCGTGTATATATTGCCAAATTCGGCAAGCCCAAAAAGGTTGGCCGCATGGTCCGAATTGTTGAATACATAGGCCGTGCTCTGATAAATGGGAACCGCCCGGGTTCCTCCGTTTACCGTGGTATCGTGTCCGGCATGCAGTGCATTGGTCGAAAATTTTTGATCACTCATGATTTCAGGTTTTTTTAATGGTTAAAAATCGATTAAAAAAATCCAAACCCCATACTGTCGCCATTGCGACAGGGTAAAATCAAAAAGTTATAAGAAAGAAAATTACGGAAGTAATTCGTTCGTGTTATCTATTCCTGACCGAGCCTCGATAAGGTGCTGAAACAAATTCAGCATCAAGATAGAATTTAGCACCTTCTTCGTTTCCGGAGCCATCGGGAGAACAAAGGGTTGCTAAGGCTTCAAAGGGTCTATTCCCTCCACCTTTCTTGATAACTATTCAATACGTGTTTGAACTTTTGAAGTACAAATATATGCCCGGGAACTTTAAAATCCCTAATTTTTTAGGAAAATTATAGTTTAAAGGCCTTTTTTACCTGCTCTACCATATCCAATTTCTCCCAAGTAAACAGTTCCACGGTTTTTTCGACCCTCCCATTATACGGGGATTCAAAGACCTTGGTCACGGTTTTGGGTTCCTTCCCCATATGGCCATAGGCAGCGGATTCCAAATAGATGGGGTTCCTCAATTTCAACCTTTCCTCAATGGCAAATGGCCTCATATCGAACAACTGTTCAACGATTCTTGCAATTTCACCATCGGAAAGGTCTACGTTCGCCGTACCGTAGGTGTCCACAAATATGGAGGTCGGTTTTACCACTCCGATCGCATAGCTCACCTGCACCAATATTTCATCGGAAACTCCGGCAGCCACCAAATTCTTGGCGATATGCCTGGAGGCGTATGCCGCACTTCTATCTACCTTGCTCGGATCCTTTCCACTAAAGGCCCCTCCTCCATGGGCTCCTTTTCCACCATAGGTATCCACGATGATCTTTCTTCCGGTCAATCCGGTATCGCCGTGGGGACCTCCTATTACAAATTTTCCCGTCGGGTTGATATGGTAGGTTATCTGGTCGTCGAAAAGTTTTTGGATCCCCTCGGGCAACTGTGCCTTTACCCTTGGAATTAAAATGGAAACGATGTCGCTTTTTATTTTTGCCAACATGGTATCGTCATTGGCATCGAAAGCATCGTGTTGCGTCGAGACCACTATGGTGTCAATCCGTTTTGGCACATTATCATCGGAGTATTCAATGGTAACCTGCGATTTCGCATCGGGCCGCAAATACGGGATTTCGCCATTTTCCCTTCTCAGGTCGGCCAGTACTTGAAGGATCTTGTGCGAAATGTCCAAAGCTAGTGGCATGTAGTTATCGGTCTCCTTGGTCGCGTAACCGAACATCATTCCCTGGTCTCCCGCTCCCTGATCCTGTTTGGAACCACGATCGACCCCTTGATTGATATCTTGCGATTGCTCATGGATCAAGGAAATGACCCCGCACGAATCGCCACTGAACTGGTACTCCCCTTTTGTATATCCTATTTGGTTGATCACCTTCCTGGCGATGTTCTGCACGTCCAGATACGTACCACTCTTCACCTCACCGGCCAGGACCACCTGTCCCGTGGTGACCAAGGTTTCACATGCGACCTTACTTTCTGGATCAAATGCCAAAAAATGATCCAAAAGCGCATCACTGATTTGATCGGCTACCTTGTCGGGATGTCCTTCACTAACAGATTCTGAGGTAAACAAATACGACATAATTTTCTTGTTTTTAATGAAAGGGGATCTGAAAATAAGGCCTTAAGAAGTATGATATGGGTAATTTTCAATATCAACTGCTTTAGCATTTTTGCAATGCTGAACCGGTTCCAGCACATGAGGTTGCAATCAGTCAAATCCTTCCTCTTATGTTACGGCGGCAAAAATAAGAAAATTGTTTTGTCCCGGAAGTCATTCGGCCAAGATTTGTTCAAAAAACCCAAAACACGACCGATAAAAGTTGGACTGCGCCCATGCGCCGCACCCCGTCCAGAACAAAAAATGAGCTGGGGCAAGTTTATCCAGGCTTAAATTTCAGGGACCAAGCCACAAACCGATTTTGCCGATTTTTGTTTCCCTTTCGTTTCTTTCCACCAAACCAAGTACGGCCGGCTCGGGAATTCCGCACTCGCAAAAATTCCCACTGTATTTGACCGTATATTTTTTCCCAAACTCGATATACTTCGTATATTGTATGCCATCGCTTTTACCAAAACCAACCTCTAAAAATCGAGCAAATATGCATATTGCAGTTGCAGGAAATATTGGCGCCGGAAAGACCACATTGACCAAATTGCTTGCTAAGCACTACAAATGGGAGGCCCATTTTGAAGATGTAGTGGACAATCCGTATCTCGATGATTTTTACACACAGATGGAACGTTGGAGCTTTAATCTTCAAATCTACTTTCTGAACCATCGGTACAGGCAAATCCTGAAGATCAGGGAAAGCGGGAAGAACATTATCCAGGACCGGACCATTTATGAGGACGCCTTTATCTTTGCCCCCAATCTGCATGCCATGGGGTTGATGACCAATAGGGACTTCACCAATTACAAAAGTCTCTTTGAACTGATGGAAAGCTTGGTCCAACCACCCGATCTATTGATTTATTTAAGGAGTTCCATTCCCAATTTGGTGAAACAGATCCACAAACGTGGCCGGGAATATGAAAACACTATTTCGATTGATTACTTGAGCCGCTTGAATGAGCGCTACGAGGCCTGGGTACACACTTACGAAAAGGGAAATCTCCTGATCATTGACGTGGACCACCTCAATTTTGTGGACAAACCTGAAGATCTGGGCATCGTCATCAACAAAATTGATGCGGAAATCAACGGATTGTTCTAAAATCCGCCCATGTCCCCCGAAGAGCGACATGGCCCGTCTCCTCGGAAGAACTTTCTTAAATACCGGGTGTTCCCGAGGTTCAGACCAGGCCCAGGGCCTTGGCATGTTCGGCCAACTGTTCGCTGTCTTCTACAAAGCACACCGGGGTCTTCATGGCAGTGTCGAACAGGCTTCTGATCCGTTCCATTCTTTTTCCATGCCCTACATCGCGCAGATAAATGGCCAAAACCCGGCCCGGATATTGTTGATCGATCTCTTTGTATATATCGGCATCGTGCTCGCCGCTGTCCCCGATCAGCACAAAACGGAGTCTGGGATAGGTTTTTAGTATATTTTCAATCTCATGGGCCTTGTGCGGCTTTTTTGTTTTACCGCTGCCCAAGATAGCCCCCATACTGCGAAGCAAAACGGGGCCTTTCGGAAAGTGGTTCCTCTGCAGGAAAAACTCCAGGTAGCGGTATAGGTTCCAGGGACTGTTGCTCACGTAAAAAATGGGATTGGCCATTTTTCCGTCCTTTCCGCGGTGCAATTGATGATAAAGCTCCGCTGCCCCCTTTAAGGGGATACGTGCCGAGGTGCTTTTGAAAAAGGTATTGAAAAGGGCTTTCCATTTTAAAAATGAGGCCACCCCTGTATGCAAAATGGTATCATCGATATCACTGATGACCCCAAAGGTGGAATTGGCGGTGGGAATCAGCATTTGGCCTGAGAAGCGATTGTCCGACTTTATTTCCCTTGTCAAAAAGGCACTGGAATAGGACAGTTCATAACGAAGCCAGCCTTCTTCATCGGCAAGGTCTCCTAGATTATCGAGTGGTCTATCAACAAGATAGTACCCATCTTTGTCGGTGGTACTTAAGAGGGTCCTGCCATCGGCCAGCTTAAATTCGATGGGCGTATTACGAAGTTCATCCGTCTCAAATCTTTTATAGGTGTTTTTGACCAGGTGAAACCATCCTTTTTGGGCGAGATCGATTTCCTCGTCTTCCAAGGTCCTTCCCCGAACGTAAAAATGGCCTTCGGTACCGTAGGTCGGAAAAGTGATGATCTGCAACTTGTCTTTCTTGCCGAACAATCCCATAATACCAAAGATAACGAAATACGAAGTTCCCATGGAAGGGCAAAAAACATGGAGGTCCGTATGTGCCGGGTGCGTTCCCTCACCCAAACGGCCCGTTCACTCATTGCCACTTTAATCCCATGCCGAAATCCAATAGTTTTAAGAAAACAGCAACGACCGGCCTAAAACGGGCTATCGATTCTAGAGCGATAGCGGACTTTTCGCAACAATGTTAAACCCGGCCTGTTCCCAACAGGCCCAAAACTTAAAGAAAAATGGAACTTAAAAAGAATCCCAAAGCAGATTTGAACAGGAACAGGGGCCTCTATTTTATTTCAGGGCTGGTCCTGGTAATGGCACTGATCTACACCGCCCTGGAATGGAAGACCTATGACCAGGTGAACAAATACGACAAAACGTTGAACGTGGAGCCTCCATTGGACGAGGAAGTTCCCCTGATCGTCCTAAAGACGCCGCCCCCTCCACCACCTCCCGTTACTCCGGAGATCATTGAAATAGCTCCGGACGAAGAAAAAATCATTGAAACGGTAATCGAATCCACCGAACCCGATCGGGAGGAGCCCATTATCGACATAGATGAAATAATCAACGTTGAAATCGATGAAGATGTGCCGGTGTCGTTCATAGTGGTGGAGGACGTTCCCGTTTTTCCCGGTTGCAAAAACGCATCGGACAAGCGGGCCTGCTTTGAGGCCATGATGCAAAAGCATGTCAAAAGAAATTTTCGCTACCCGGAAATTGCACGGGAAATGGGTGAACAAGGAAGGGTCAGCGTGATGTTTGTTATTCAAAAAGATGGAAGTATCGGAGATATTAAAATGCGCGGCCCTGCCAAAAGTTTGGAACAAGAAGCCGGAAGAATCATCGGGAAACTTCCCAAAATGACCCCGGGGAAACAAAGAGGCAGGCCTGTAAAGGTCCCGTTCAGTCTCCCCATACATTTTGTATTGCAATAGGGGCTCCCTTTGTGCCGCAATGCCATAAAAAAAGGATGTAGCGTTCGACCGCTACATCCTTTTTGATGTTACTAGCTCTTTAGCCTATTTTCGGACGTCCACTTTTTCAATGGTCACTTTTTTTTTCGCACCATCGGTATGGGTCGTTACCGTGGCACCTTCAAAAGCTTCCAATTGCGCCTTTACTTCGGCCTCGGTTCCCCTGAAGGTTTTTTCCTCCGTTACCTTTTCCCCGTTTATAACAGTGGTATAGGCCACCACAGCTTCTGCCAGATCCCCATTCTCCACCGTCATCTCGATCGTGGTCTCCTTTGCATCCGTATTATCGGCCATGCCTTCCACATTCAAAGCAATACTTGGCGCGATGACCAAGGCCACGACGGACATCAATTTCAAAAGAATGTTCAAAGAAGGGCCCGAGGTATCCTTGAACGGATCTCCAACGGTATCGCCAACAACGGCGGCCTTATGTGCATCCGAGCCTTTTCGGCCATCCGATTCGATCATTTTTTTGGCATTGTCCCATGCCCCACCGGCATTCGATTGGAAAATGGCCATCAACACCCCACAAGTGGTCACCCCGGCCAAAAGACCGCCCAACATTTCAGCACCGCCGATAAACCCGACCGCTACGGGCACTGCTATTGCAAGAAGTCCGGGCAATACCATTTCCTTGATGGACGCTGCGGTTGAAATTGCCACACACTTGTCGTACTCCGCGAGTCCGTCTGCTGCGTCAAAAATCGCCCTGTCGGCATCCGATGCTTTCGACATATCGGAATCGTACTTTCGCATGACTTCCAATGCGGCCTTTAGCTGTGGAATATCCCTAAACTGGCGACGGACCTCCTCGATCATGGCCATCGCGGCACGACCCACAGCGTTCATGGAAAGCGCCGAAAATACAAAGGGAAGCATTCCGCCCACCAACAACCCGGCCATAATAGTGGGTCTGGATACGTCAATCGCCGTAACGTTCGCAATTTTCATAAAGGCAGCAAACAGGGCCAGGGCGGTAAGCGCGGCCGAGGCAATGGCAAAGCCTTTGCCGATCGCGGCCGTGGTATTTCCTACCGCATCCAATTTATCGGTACGCTCTCGAACTTCCGGAGGTAGTTCTGCCATTTCGGCAATTCCGCCCGCGTTATCGGAAATGGGTCCGTAAGCATCGACCGCCAATTGGATTCCCGTATTGGCCAACATCCCTACCGCAGCGATCGCGATTCCGTACAAGCCCGCAAAATGGTGCGACACTAAAATGGCCGTTGCGATCAAGATGATCGGAATCATGGTCGACATCATTCCCACCCCGAGTCCGGCAATGATGTTTGTCGCAGCACCCGTCTCCGATTGCCGTACAATAGAACTCACTGGCTTGGTTCCGGTACCTGTATAATATTCTGTTACTTTTCCTACGGCAAGTCCGGCAACAAGACCGGCAATGGTGGCCCAAAATACCCCCAAGGAAGTATAGGTCGTTCCGGCCTCCACCCATGATCCGGGAAGCATTTGTTGTATGATAAAATAAGAAGCGATCAGCATCAGCAGAGCGGAACCGAATTCCCCAATGTTCAGGGCGGTCTGTGGATTTCCACCGTCCTTCACCTTAACAAAGAAGGTTCCTATGATCGACATGACGATCCCAACGGCGGCAAGCACCAAGGGAAGGTATACGGCACCTAGGCCATCAAACGCGCCTTGAAATTCTGGAAGGCCCGCGTAAACGGCGCCCAAAACCATTGTACCTATGATAGAACCGACGTACGATTCAAAAAGGTCGGCGCCCATTCCTGCAACATCCCCTACATTATCTCCCACGTTATCCGCTATGGTGGCCGGGTTCAAGGGGTGGTCTTCCGGAATACCCGCTTCCACCTTTCCGACCAAATCAGCACCAACATCGGCCGCTTTGGTATAAATGCCTCCGCCCACACGGGCAAATAGTGCAATGGAGGAAGCTCCCAATGAAAATCCTGAAAGTACGTTCAATACCTCGCCAAGTTCCCAACCTTGTTCGCTGTACAGCATAAACAGGCCGCTCAATCCCAAAACACCAAGGCCTACCACGCCAAGACCCATGACAGCACCCCCTGCGAAGGCCACTTCCAAAGCTTTTCCCAAAGACTTCCTTGCCGCATTGGTCGTTCGTACATTGGCTTTGGTCGCTACCCGCATTCCAATAAATCCTGCCAAGGCGGAACAAATGGCCCCTACGATAAAGGAAACCGCCACCATACCATTGGAGCCCACCTCGTTACTTCCCTTAAAGAAGAGCAGTACGGCAACGGCCACTACGAACACAGAAAGAATCTTGTATTCCGCCTTTAGGAAAGACATGGCCCCATCAGCTATGTTCTTGGCAATTCTGGCCATTTTGGCATCGCCGACTTCCTGCTTGGAGACCCATACGTTTTTGATAAATACGAACAGCAGGGCCAAGATCCCAAATGCTGGTAATAATTGAACAATTAATTCCATTTTTGTCGAGTTGTTTTAGGTTTTTTTTAACGGCTGCTAAAGTAAGAAAATTGCACAGAATAAAAAAAGCCACTTTTGAGGATAAAAGTGGCCCTCCTTGGTCGCCATTTCCTATATGGTAAAAGTCCGCTTTTTTTTGTGCTCACTTTCCTCGTAACGCTTTACGCACTGGAGGTAAATTTTTCTGGCTTCCGCAGCATCGCCCCACCCACCGGTATCCACTTTTTTCTCCTCCAGGTCCTTGTACACCTGAAAAAAATGTTCGATCTCCTTTCGTCTATGCGGATTTAGGTCGCTGATGTCGTTCTTTTGGTTCCAAATGGGGTCGGATACGGGGACACAGATTATTTTTTCATCCGGACCTTTTTCATCGGTCATGTGAAAAACCCCTATGGGCTTTACCTCCATCACCACCATGGGGTATGTGGGCTCCGTACCCATGACCAGAACATCCAATGGATCTTGATCCAAGGCCAGGGTCTCCGGCACAAAACCATAATCGCCCGGATACATCATCGATGAAAAAAGGGTTCGGTCGAACCGGATCTTGTGCAAGGTGAAATCATACTCATATTTGTTCCTGCTCCCCTTTGGAATTTCGATCAATACGTCAAAAAAAATACTGCTGTCTTTGCTCATTATCCTATCATTTAATACGCTTATCTTGGTTTAATTGAATCCCTATTGCCCTTCAAGACCAGCTTTTGGGGAATGTCGGTCGGGCCATCCTGCGAAAAAAACGGGAACCGCCGTCCTTTCCAGCAATAAAGAATAGATCCCCCTAGAAACTAAACCCAAAAGTGCCTGTAATGGCAAAGGGCCTGGCATTGGGACTATCGAGGTAATTCCCCCTAAAGTTGAAATCGATCCTAAAAATCTTGAAAATATTTCCCACACCTACCGAATATTCATAGTATATCTTATCATTTGGTGAAATCAGCGGAATATTCGTAGGTCCGTTCAGCGCAATGTTAGTATTCGAAAGATCGCCCCAAACGCCCCGAAGGCCTATTATTTCACGAAGGTTGAGTTTCCTTAAAAGGGGAATCCTTGAAAAAAGCCTGCCGTTAAAATTGTGTTCCAGGTGCAGGGCGGCGTAGGTATCGGTCACGAATTCATAAAAATCCAAATTGGGAAAGGTACCATAGGTGGTAAACAGCGTCTGGTTTCCAGGTATGACGTTCAACAATCCCAGGGGCACGTTTCCGAAGGTCTTGCCCAGTTCAACGGTGCTGTACAATCGCCCAAAACCGCCTATCTGCCATGGCTGACTGTAGGAGAACTGTAGCTTGTCGTAGTTGAAGTCGCTATCGAGCGTACCTTGGACGCCCCGGGTATAATTCAACAGCAAGGTACTATAGGTATCGTTAATGGGCCTTCGCTCCACTCCATAACCAATGGTCTTTTTACCCGGGGTATAGATCAGTAGTGCATTCAGGTCCAATTGTTTTATTTCCGAAGAAATCCCGGTGGGCGCACCAGGGTCCAAATAGTCCAGGCTAAAATCCTCCGGCAGGGCAGAACTCAAGGTCCGATAAGTACTCCCCAACCCGATACGCAGGTTCGTAATGGGTTCCATTTCCATAAAAAAGGCACTGAGGTTGATGTCCGTCAGCTTATTGTTGGCACCCACGGTCAAAACCGAGGAGGAGGCTATGCTCCTTCCCAGAACATCATTGGTCGCCGTTAGGCTCACTCCCAACTGCTCGATATCACGACGGTGCCCCCCGGACACGATCAACCGACTCTTCTTATCCAGTAAAAACTTCCCGGAAAGTCCGTGCTTGAATTTATGGTCGCTAAAACCATAGGCCATATATCCTTCCAGGCGCCAGGGATCGTTCTCGCCAAAATACGTTCGGGCGCCCAAGCGCAGTCGAGGGCCTTCAGCGTCGTTGTACCCAAAAACATCGTAGACACTTCCAATGTCCAGATTCCATTTGTCTATCTCAACATAGCCCGAGGCCAGGATACTTACCAGATTGTAATATGTTTTGAACTTGGGCACCGTTTTCAGCGTATCCAACAGTTGGTAGATGCCCTTTTCATCCTTGTTCAGGTCCTCCAACCGGTTCCTCGCCCAAAAGGTGCTGTCCTTGTTCATGACCGAAGGATCGAAGGGGTTTCTTTCCTCGCGATAGAATTCCTTGGGTTTTTCCCGATCGAAGACATAATTGTTGTACACCGTTGTCCGTTTTCCATAGACACCGCGCGACCGCTCCTTTTTCTGAAAGCTGAAATCGCTCAGCATATAGTCGCGCTTCAGCAGAAAGATGGAATCGTTGACCACATCGAACTCCTGCTCGATATATATTTCCTTTACCCAGTTGATGTTGGCGCTCTTGGTGACCTCGAGATTGATGTTCTTGATGGCATAGGTTGAATCGTTGACCCAAAAATCGCCTTTAAAAGTGAGTTCGTTCTTCCGCCTGGGATAGTACACAATGTTGTAGCACCATTTGTTATCGATGAAGGCACTGTCGCGCAGGGCATAGTTGTAGGTGTCGATCCCAGTGCGGGACAAGGGGCTCGTAAAGCTCTTGTCGAAAAACTTAAGATAGTTGTTGTAGATATCGTAATCTTGGTAAAGGTCGTCCACAAAGGCAATGATGGCCTGATTGTTATCGAAACCGGAGTTCTTGTTTCCCAAGATCACCTCCTTTTCCTGATTGATAAGATTATCACCGTTGACCTTGCTAAAGGTCTCGTTCAGGAAGATGGGGAGGTAGGTCTTTCCCGTGATCCGCGAGGTGTCCAAGTCCTGGAACACAAATTCGAGCCCTTTAAAAACCTTTCGTTTCATCAAGGCGCTATCGATGGTATTCAGGTCAAACTCTACCTTTTCGTACTTGTCATAGGAATACTGTTTGAACTTACGGATCCCGTTTTGACGTTTCTTCGCCCAGATCTTCTTGAGGATCTCCACAGCGGGATTGTTCTTTTTCGACAGTTTTCCCGAAAAGACCACCACCTCTTTGAGTTGTTCCGTAGACTCCTTTAGTTTCACCCTCATATTATAGGTGACCCTGGAGGTTAGGGAAATTTCCTGGTCTTCATATCCGATAAAAGAAATGACCAATAGGGGATGGTTCGAATCCGATTCCATGTAAAAACGGCCATCTTCGTTTGTGATGGTCCCTTCCGTGGAATTCTTAAAAATAACATTGGCAAAGGCCACGGGCTTGTCGAACTCATCGAGCACAATTCCACCAACCTTGGTCTGCGCACTGACGGTAAGGGCGAAAAGTAGAAAAATCGGAAAAAGAAGGTTTTTCATCAAAATAATAGCGTTCCGGGCAACCGGTAATCAAATAACATACCAAAAAAAACTTCGCCCACTTTTGGTCGGCGAAGCGAAGATACTTTTACAAAAAGGTTATTCTTACCTATATAACACTTTCTTAACAGCTTTGACGACATCTTGATGATTGGGAATCCATTCTGCCAACAACACCGGAGAATAGGGTGCGGGCGTGTCTGCCGTGTTGATCCGTTGTACGGGTGCGTCCAAATAGTCGAAAGCATGTTCTTGGACATGATAGGTGATCTCGGTCGATACATTTCCAAAAGGCCAGGCTTCCTCCAGGACCACCAAGCGGTTCGTTTTTTTTACCGAGGTCAAAATCGCCCCATAATCCAATGGCTTAACGGTACGCAGGTCTATAATTTCGCAACTGATGCCCTCTTTCTGCAATTCATCGGCGGCCTTATCGGCTTCTTTGATAATCTTTCCGAAAGAAACCACGGTCACATCGCTTCCCTCCCGACGGATATCGGCAACCCCCAATGGAATGGTGTACTCCCCCTCGGGCACCTCGCCCTTATCACCGTACATCTGCTCCGATTCCATAAAAATAACGGGGTCATCATCGCGAATGGCCGATTTCAACAGACCCTTTGCATCTGCCGGATTGGAAGGCACCACTACCTTCAATCCGGGACAGTTGGCGTACCAACTCTCGAACGCCTGGGAGTGCGTTGCCGCCAACTGCCCGGCAGAGGCCGTAGGCCCCCGGAAAACTATAGGACAGGGAAACTGTCCGCCGGACATTTGTCTGATCTTTGCAGCATTGTTGATGATCTGATCGATTCCAACCAGCGCAAAATTAAAGGTCATAAATTCTATGATGGGTCTGTTGCCTGTCATGGTAGATCCAACACCGATTCCAGCGAAGCCCAATTCGGAGATGGGCGTATCGATGACACGGGTATCGCCAAATTCATCGAGCATTCCCTTTGAAGCTTTGTAGGCACCGTTATATTCCGCTACCTCCTCACCCATCAAGTATATGCTCTCATCCCGTCGCATTTCTTCGGACATGGCTTCCGCTATGGCTTCCCTAAATTGTATTGTCTTCATATTTTTATGGTGTACCTTTGGTTCGAATTTGGTTAAAAACGCATGCAAAAATAGGAAATTATATGTCAAATCGTTGGGCGATGGCTCCAAAAAAAGACACAAAATTTGTTATGCGTGCATAGCAAATTAGTTAAAAATACGTATCTTAGCCGATCAATTAAGGACCATAAATAGCATTTAAATGAAAATATTAGTTTGTATCAGCAATGTTCCGGATACCACCTCCAAAATCAATTTTACGGATGGCGACACCAAGTTCGATACCAATGGGGTTCAATTTGTGATCAACCCCAATGATGAATTCGGGCTTACCAGGGCCATGTGGTTCAAGGAAAAACAGGGCGCATCCGTACATGTGGTAACTGTCGGTGAGGCATCTGTAGAACCCACCATGCGGAAAGCCCTGGCCATTGGAGCGGATGAAGGCATTCGTGTCAATGCGATTCCCACCGACGGATTCTTTGTGGCCCAACAACTGGCGGAGGTAGTAAAAAAAGGGGGCTACGACCTGATCATTGCCGGAAGGGAATCCATCGACTACAACGGCGGAATGGTCCCCGGAATGTTGGCCACTTTATTGGACATGAATTATATCAACACCTGTATCGGTCTTGAAGTAGATGGCACCCATGCCACCGCAATTCGTGAAATCGATGGTGGAAAAGAAAAAATCGCCACTACTTTACCCTTGGTCATAGGCGGACAAAAAGGTCTGGTCGAGGAAAGCGATCTGCGAATTCCCAATATGAGGGGCATCATGATGGCCCGTCAGAAACAGCTCAACGTTGTGGAACCCGTACCCGCCACCAATGGGACCACCGATGTGAAATTTGACAAACCTGGTGCGAAAGGGGCCGTGAAATTAGTGGATACCGTGGATGAACTGGTTGACTTATTGCACAATGAGGCCAAGGTGATTTAATGCTGCCTGCATCCAAGTGCCAAATTCTTAATTCCAATTTGTAAAAAACTTAATAAAACAAAATGTCAGTATTAGTATATACAGAATCCGAAAACGGGAAGTTCAAAAAAAATGCCTTTGAGGTGGCCTCTTACGCAAGTGAGGTGGCCAGGCAACTGGGCACTTCGGTCACCGCGATCTCGTTCAACGCCTCCGAGAACGAGGGTCTCGGCACCTATGGGGTGTCCAAAGTGTTGAATGTCACCAACGAACAATTGGCAAGTTTCAATGCCAAAGCCTACGCCAGCGCCATTGTGGAGGCGGCCGGCAGTGAAAATGCACCGGTAGTGGTGGTAAGTTCCAGTGCGGACACCAAGTTTCTGGCGCCCATTGTGGCGGCCAGGTTGGGTGCAGGATACGCTCCCAACGTTGTGGCGGCACCAGAAAGCACAAGTCCGTTTACGGTAAAACGAGCAGCCTTTAGCAACAAAGGTTTTGCCCATACCCAGATCAACTCGGAAATTAAGGTCATCGGAGTCTCCAACAACGCCTATGGGACAGTGGAAAAAGCCGGGACCCCTTCTGTTGAGGCTTTCAATCCATCATTGGGCGATGCCGATTTCACCACCAAATCCATAGAAGTGGACAAAGTGGTTGGAAAAGCCACAATTGCGGATGCCGACATCGTAGTATCTGGAGGCCGGGGCCTAAAAGGCCCGGAAAACTGGGGAATGTTGGAAGCGCTCGCCGACGTCCTTGGGGCGGCGACGGCCTGCTCCAAGCCGGTTTCCGACCTGGGGTGGAGACCGCACGGCGAACATGTGGGGCAAACCGGGAAACCCGTTGCCAGCAATCTATATATCGCCATCGGAATCTCGGGAGCGATACAGCACTTGGCGGGGGTAAGTTCATCCAAGACCAAAGTGGTCATCAATACTGACCCGGAAGCACCCTTTTTTAAGGCCGCTGACTACGGAATCGTGGGCGATGCCTTTGAAATAGTACCGTTACTCACCGAAAAATTAAAGGAATTTAAGGCACAGAACGCTTAATTTTGTTAATTTGCACCCCTTATAGGGCTGTTTAAACCACTGGTAAGCCAACTATTTAAACAGCCTTCTTTTTTATTGGGAATATGAGCTTAGTCAGATTAAAAATAAAGGGGATTTCGTACAGCCAAACTCAAAATGGTGCATACGCCCTTATTTTGAACGAAGTCGAGGGAGATCGGAAGCTTCCTATAGTCATCGGCGCTTTTGAGGCACAGTCCATTGCCATTGCCTTGGAAAAGGAAATAAAGCCACCCCGACCCCTGACGCACGATCTTTTCAAGAACTTTGCGGACCGCTTCGATATAGTGGTCAAGCAGGTCATCATCCATAAGTTGGTCGATGGGGTGTTCTATTCCAGTATCATCTGTGAACGGGACAAGATCGAGGAGATCATCGATGCCCGGACCAGCGATGCCATAGCACTGGCCCTCAGGTTCAATGCTCCTATCTTCACCTATAAGACCATCTTGGACAAAGCCGGGATCTTCCTGAAATTCTCTTCCAAGGACAAGGATAGGGACGAGGACAATGACGAGAGCATCATGGTCGATGAAATTCTGCAAGAGGGGGAGACCGTTGAGATCGATTCGGGTGCCAGCGACGGCTATACCGAGCTGTCCATTGACGAGCTCAACAAAGAGCTCGATAAGGCGGTGGCCAATGAGGACTACGAAAAGGCCGCCAAGCTAAGGGACGAGATCTCCAAACGAAACTAACCCACCAACCCGCAAGCACGTTATGAAGATCAAACCATGGACTCTACTGCTTGCACTTTTTATTGTCCTCCCAATATTCTCCCAAGAAACCGTAGCCGCAGATTCCCTTCAGACCATGGCCGAATCGGTCACGGTAAATGATTATGCCAAAAGAACGGTGACCGGGCTGATCGACAATGAGGGTTTCTCCCTCAATAGTTTAAGTCGTGGAGCGCTCGGAATGGCCATATTGGTCCTTATAGCCTTCCTTTTCAGTTCGAATCGCAAAGCCATCAATTGGAAAACCGTGGGAATAGGTCTTTCGCTCCAGCTCCTGATCGCTATCGGTGTCTTAAAAGTCCGTTTCATCCAATTGCTGTTCGAGACCATTGGAAAGCTTTTTATAGAGATTCTTAATTACACAAAAATTGGAAGTACGTTTTTGTTCGAGGGCCTTGTTGTCGACACCAATACCTTTGGCTATATTTTTGCCTTCCAGGTATTGCCGACCATCGTCTTTTTTTCGGCCCTTACCTCACTGTTGTACTATTTGGGCGTCATACAGATCATTGTAAAGGGATTTGCCTGGCTGCTGACCAAAACCTTTGGTATTTCAGGGGCCGAAAGTCTATCCGTGGCGGGCAATATCTTCCTGGGGCAGACGGAAGCCCCCTTGCTCATCAAGGCCTATCTGGAACGAATGAACCGATCCGAGATCCTGCTGGTCATGGTTGGGGGGATGGCCACTGTGGCAGGTGCGGTCCTGGGGGCATATATAGATTTTTTAGGCGGGGACGACGACCTGCTGAAACTTGTTTTTGCAAAACATTTGTTGGCCGCTTCGGTGATGGCCGCACCGGGGGCCATAGTCATCTCCAAGATGCTCTATCCGCAAACCGAAACCATCAATACCGATGTGCGCGTATCCTCCGATAAAATTGGGTCCAACGTTTTGGATGCCATCGCCAATGGCACCACAGAGGGACTGAAACTGGCGGTCAATGTCGGGGCGATGCTCCTCGTGTTCATTGCCATTATAGCCATGATCAACGGAATTTTGGAATTGACGGGCAATATTGGATCCCTCAATGAATGGATTGCCGACAAAACCTCCTATGAAAGACTGTCGCTTGAAGCCATTTTGGGAACCGTTTTTGCCCCACTTATGTGGTTGATCGGCGTGGCCAAGGAAGATGTAATGCTCATGGGCCAGTTGTTGGGCATCAAACTGGCGGCAAGTGAATTTGTGGGGTACACCCAACTTGCCGAATTGAAAAGTATGGCAAGCACGCCCCATTTTGCCTATAACAAATCGGTGATCATGGCTACCTATATGCTTTGTGGCTTTGCCAATTTTGCCTCCATAGGCATACAGATCGGCGGTATCGGCTCACTCGCCCCCGGGCAGCGCAAAACACTTTCCGAATTTGGGCTGAAGGCCGTTTTGGGAGGGTCTTTGGCCTCACTGCTTTCGGCGACCATCGCCGGTATGATCTTGGGATAGCCCACGTTGATAACCTTTTGATAAAATCCATCTTCAGGGGCTGCTTTTGATCCCACATTTTTCTACCTTGGTCCTCCACAAAACAAGCGTGCCATGCGACAATACCACGACCTTTTAAAACATGTGCTGGAAAACGGCAACCAAAAAGGGGACCGCACTGGAACGGGTACAATGAGCGTATTTGGACACCAAATGCGGTTTGACCTTAGCGAAGGTTTTCCCATGGTCACGACCAAAAAATTGCATCTAAAATCAATTGTGCACGAATTGTTGTGGTTCCTAAAAGGAGATACCAATATCGGCTATCTCCAGGAAAACGGTGTACGCATCTGGAACGAATGGGCCGATGAAAAAGGGGATCTGGGACCCGTATACGGGCACCAATGGCGTAATTGGAACAACGATGAGATCGATCAGATCAGGGAAGTTGTCCATTCGTTAAAAAACAACCCGAACAGCCGCCGTATGTTGGTCTCCGCTTGGAACCCCAGTGTGCTTCCGGACACCTCCAGATCATTTTCGGAAAACGTATCCAATGGCAAGGCGGCCCTACCCCCGTGCCACGCTTTTTTCCAATTCTATGTGGCCGACCAAAAGTTGTCGTGCCAACTCTACCAGCGAAGCGCCGACATTTTTTTGGGCGTCCCCTTCAATATCGCTTCCTATGCCCTGTTCACGATGATGATGGCACAGGTATGTGGCTATCAGGCCGGGGAGTTCGTCCACACCTTTGGAGATGCCCATATCTACAACAACCATATGGAGCAGGTAGCATTGCAACTGAGCCGGGAACCCAGGCCCCTGCCCAAGATGATGCTCAATCCAGAAGTGACCGATATCCTCGGTTTTAAATTTGAGGACTTTAGGTTGCTGGACTATGACCCGCACCCCCATATCAAAGGGGTTGTGGCGGTTTGAGCCGCGTAGACCGGGCCATTTTTCATCTGCTGACGGTCTTAAGGTTTAACATCATGTTAACCAAAAACCAAATCCGCAAAATCATATTTTCCATATCTTTAGGCCATATTGATCTGCTATGATTCTTACCGATTCCCTCCTGGATTTTTTCCTGGAAACCCGAAAACATACCGAAACCATCTGCGATCCCCTCGAGATTGAGGATTATGTGGTTCAGCCCGTGGTGGACGTCTCTCCCCCCAAATGGCATTTGGGCCATACCACCTGGTTTTTTGAAGAATTCATCCTAAGAGATCATGCCGAAGCCTATCAACTGTTCGATGACGATTTTTCCTTTGTCTTCAATAGCTATTATGAAACTGTCGGCAAACGGGTCGTGCGGGCAGATCGCGGAAACCTTTCCAGGCCCTCCGTGCAAAAAGTTTATGAATACAGGGCCCATGTGACCAGCGCGATAAGGGATTTGTTCGGGAAAAACCAAGATCCGGCCTTGTTGGAATTGTTGGAAATCGGCATCCATCACGAAAAACAGCATCAGGAACTCTTGCTGACCGATATCAAGTATATCCTGGGCAACAATCCATTATTGCCCATCTATTCGAGCAATTTTGTGGAGCATCCCATTGAAACGCACCAACAAGATTGGGTATCCATCGAAGCCGGCATTTATGAGATCGGACACGATTCCGATGCCTTTTGCTACGACAACGAATTGGGAAGTCACAAAGTTTATTTGCATGCCTATCAGATAGCGAACAAATTGGTCACCAACCAGGATTTTATAGATTTTATTGCGGCCGAGGGGTACCAAAAATTTAATTTATGGCATGCCGAAGGCTGGGATTGGGTGACCCAGAACAAAATTACGGCTCCCTTGTATTGGCACCAGATCGATGGGGTTTGGCACCATTATACCCTAAAAGGGTTGACCAAAGTGAATCTACACGCCCCCTTGACCCACATATCGTATTTTGAGGCCTTTGCCTTTGCCCAGTGGAAAGGATGTCGGTTGCCCACAGAATTTGAGTGGGAGGCCGCGCAGCAATTTTTTCCCTGGGGCATACGTTGGGAATGGACCGAAAGTGCCTATCTACCCTACCCTGGTTATCAAAAGGCCGAAGGGGCCCTGGGGGAGTACAACGGCAAATTTATGGTAAACCAAAAAGTGCTCCGCGGGGGTTCCGTGGCCACGTCGACCCGTCATACACGCCCCACTTACCGCAATTTCTTTCAGACCAATTTAAGATGGCAATTTACCGGATTAAGGTTGGTCAAATAATTCCGACATAGCGTACATGCAACAAACAGAAACCATTTTCGAAACCCAATTTGAGGAAGAAGTGTATATCGGTCTTACCGATTTCCCCAAGCATTTATCGTCCAAGTATTTTTATGACAAAAGAGGGGACAAGCTCTTTCAGGACATCATGGATATGCCCGAGTACTATCTGACGGACGTGGAGTTTGAAATTTTCGAGACCTATAAACAGCAGATAGCCGCCCTGTTCGTTTCGGGGAATGACAAGTTCAACCTCATCGAGTTGGGTGCGGGCGACGGCAAAAAGACCAAAGTACTTCTAAAGCACCTGGTCGAGCAGAAAATCAGCTTCACCTACCAACCCATCGACATCAGCCAGAACGTTCTGGACCAGCTGGAAGCGTCTTTACAAGACGAATTGCCACAGGTATCGGTGCAAACCAGGCAAGGTACCTATTTTGAGGCCTTGGAAAGGATAAATTCCGATAATGGGGCCAAGAAAATAATATTGTTCCTAGGTTCCAATATCGGAAACCTTCTGCATCCACAAGCCATTGCATTTCTGCAAAGTGTGCGGGAATCGATGCAGGAGGATGACCTGTTCTTTGTGGGTTTTGACCAGAAGAAGCATCCCCAGACCATTCTGGACGCCTACAACGACCCAACCGGAATTACGGAGGCCTTCAACAAAAATATTCTGGTTCGCCTGAACAAGGAATTGGACGGAAACTTTGATCTAGATCAATTTCTCCACTGGGAGGTCTACAATCCAGAAACGGGTACGGCCAAAAGTTATCTGGTTTCCCAAAAACAGCAAACTGTGGTCCTGAACAAACTCGAATTGAGAATCGACTTCAAACCCTGGGAGACCATCCATACCGAAATATCGCAAAAATACGACGATGCGACCGTGGCTTGGTTGGCAGCACAATCGGGCCTGAAAGTTAGCCACTGGTTTTCCGACCAAGGTAATCTATACAAAAACTATGTGTTCACAAAGGACTGAACGGCGCCTTTTTAAACACATGTACAAATATCTTAAAAAATGAAAGCGATTTGGAACAATACGGTAATTGCCGAGAGCGATGACACCTTGGTAGTGGAGAACAACCACTATTTTCCCGCAGACAGTATAAAAAAGGAATATTTTAAATCCAGCGACCTGCATAGCACCTGCCCATGGAAAGGGGTGGCATCCTATTATACCCTGGAAGTCAACGGGGAACAAAACCCGGATGCGGCATGGTATTACCCTGAGGTAAGTGAATTGGCCAAGGGGATCAAAGGAAGGGTGGCCTTTTGGAAGGGCGTGACCATTGCCGAGTAGAAACAAAAAAGCCGGAAGGCCATAAGCGTTCCGGCTTTCATTTTGTTAAAACGGATCAAAGCTCCAAAACGGCATTTTCGGCTCCGGCATAATCGTTCCATTGATAACGATCCGCCTGGGCATCGTTCACGTAGTCCCCGTCGATAATGTACCTGAACTCAAAAGTACTTTCTTTGGGAAGTTCAAAGGTCCCTTTGAAATTTCCGTTCTTCAATTTTTTCAACGAACTCCCTTTAGGGTCCCAGTTGTTGAAGTCGCCTACCACGACCACTTTCTTAGCTTCTTCCGCAGGTACCGTGAAAGTTACCTTGCATACTGGTTTTGTCTTTAGATATTGTTTAGCAATTGACATGATTCCTATGTTTTAAATTTTCGGCAAAACTAAGGCAATAAGTTCCTTGTACACAATGATTTAGATCAGTTTTATCATTTTCGTAATATTTTAATAACAATTTGGGGCGTTACTCAAAATATGCCGCCGCATTTTTGTAAGTGGACAACGGCTAGCTCGCTGTTTTTATGATTTTTACTATCGCATCGATCTCCTTTTCGGTGTTGTAGAAATGAAAGCTTAGGCGGATGCCCCCTCCCCGTTTGGAACAGACCACATTGTTATCGGAAAGTTCTTGAAAAAGGGCTTCATCCCCACTGATATTGAAAATCGTACTATGCGTTTTCCTGGCGACCACGACCTCCTCCAAAAGTCCCAGGGCACTGAACTCCTTCCTGGCCTTTTCGGCCAACCTCTTGTTTTGTTGTTCAATCCTGTCCATACCAATTCCCATCATAAAATCCAAAGAGAACTTCAAGCTGCCAAAAGAGAGGCAGGATAAATGGCCCGGCTCAAAACGCTTTGCAAAGGGAATGTTGTCTTTTTGGGCGACATCCCCGTTCGCAGCGTTAAACCCAATGGTATTTATCGAAAATTGATTTTCCAAGCCATCCTTAAGAAGCAGAAAACCGCTGCCATACCCTGCCAAAAGCCATTTATAGGCGCTTGTCCCGAGCACATCAATGGCCGATTCCCCAAAATTAAAATGGGTCATGCCACAAAACTGTGTGCCGTCGGCCAATACGAGAAGGTCCGGAAACTCTTTTTTTAGGTCATGGAGAAATTCCAGGTCAATTCGTATTCCGTTTTGCCATTGCACCAAGCTCAGCGCGAGTACTGAAATGTTCTCCATTCGAACCGCTTCCCGAATATCCCCTTCCAAATTTTCGGTGATCGGCACATACGAAATTCTAAAAGCCCTATTTTCGAAGGGCCAGTTGACAGAGGGATAATCGTTCTCCAATAGCAGTATGCCGTGCTTTTTGTCCAGCCCCTCCAAAAGCATGTTCATCCCAGTGGACAGGTTGTTTATCAAAGCCACGTTTTTACTTTCACAAGCAAAAAAAGCCGCAATCGTTTTTCTGGTGTCCGAAATAAGGGTAAGACTATCGTGCCTCATATCGCTGGCATGTAGCAGAAAGTCCAAATCGTGCTCTTGTCTCCACTCTAAAAAGCTCTCGTAAAATGGCCCAAAAACCGCGGTATTGGCATAAATGCACTTTCGTAAAACCGGGAATTCCTTTCGTATCTGCTCCATAGATCAAAACAAGGTAAGGGCGATTTGCCGTATCTTTGTGAGATAAAGTTAACCATTCGCATGTTCTCCAAAAATAAAAAAAGGGCAGGTGTGGACCTCGAACAGCACGAACTTCTTGAAAATGCGCAATTTCGCGTCAAACAAAGGAAACGGCTGTTCGCCCATTTTGTTATTTTTCTGATCGGAAGTGTTTTTTTGGCAGTGGCCAACAAGATATTAAAGTATGGGGAGGCCTACGATTGGTTCATTTGGGCGATTGCCTTCTGGGCCTTTTTGTTCGTTATCCACACTTTCAATGTATTCGTCACCCAAAGATTTATGGGAAAGGAATGGGAACGGGACCAACGTGAAAAATTGGTGGCCAAACAAAAGCAGCGCATTGCAGAGCTGCAAAAAGAGATCGAGGTTGATTTCCCCTTGTCCAACATCAATAAAAAAAAAGACCTGTGACCATCACCATGATCGCCGCGGCGGCGGAAAACAATGCCTTGGGAAAGGACAACGACTTGCTCTGGCACCTTCCGGACGACTTTAAACGCTTTAAAAAGTTGACCACGGGACATACGATCATTATGGGCCGCAAAACCTTTGAGAGCTTACCCAAGCCCTTACCGAACCGAACCCATGTGATCATTACCCGCGACCAAAAGTATAAAACCGATTTTGAAGATTGCAGGGTGGTGCATTCCCTCCAAGCGGCCTTGGAATCGGTCAAAAACGAAAAGCTTGTCTTTATCATTGGCGGAGGTGAGATATACCGTTTGGGGGAGGCATTTGCCGATTCCATTGAACTGACGCGGGTACATACCCACTTTGAAGATGCCGATACCTTTTTTCCAGAAATCGATGGGGGGATATGGGAACTGGTGAACGAAGTACACCACCCGAAGGATGAACGGCACGGGTTTGCCTTTACCTACCTGACCTATGTCAGGAAGTAGGCCCGGGATTTGAAAGCCGTTGCGACCGATATGCCGGTCAAAAATCCCAATGCGAGATCACAACCGTCGAATCCACTTCGGTAAGAAAACCTTTCAGTGCGGAAACATGGGTATTGGTGTAAAAAACACTTTTGCCGCTTTCTGTGGATCGGTTCAAAGACCCGTTCCTTTCCAAGACCGCTCTGGTCTGTCGTGCGACCGCCTCGCCAGAGTCTATTACCCTTATATGCCCGGGAAGCAGTTCATTTAGCAAGGGCATTAGGTAAGGATAATGGGTACAGCCCAGCACCAAATGGTCCATTCCGCTTTCAAGCATGGGTTCCAAGTATTTTTTAAGAAGGGTCCTGGCTTCGCTTGACCCTGCCTTTCCAGCTTCGATCAGGGGAACCAATCCTGTACCTTCCTGCTCGATGACCTTGATTCCATGGGCATGGTTTTCCGAGGTACTGTGGAACAGGCTACTGCCCAAGGTCCCCTTGGTGGCCAAAACCCCGACGGTCTTTGACCGGGACTGAAGGGCCGCGGGCTTTATGGCCGGCTCGATTCCGATAAAGGGCACATCGTAATTTTTTCTGAGGTGGTCAATGGCATTGGTAGTGGCGGTATTGCAGGCCACCACGATCAGTTTACAGGCCCTGTCGAGCAAAAATTCCGTGTTCTTGATACTAAGTTGACGGATGTGTTCCTCCGATTTTTCCCCATAGGGGGCATATTTGCTATCCGCTAGGTAAATGGTATTCTCGGAGGGCATTAGCCTATGGATTTCCTTCCAAATGGAAGTGCCCCCCACTCCAGAATCAAAAATACCAATGGGATGGTCGCTCATTTTTCTTGTATTACTCCAATACCTCGACGATCGGCTTCCCGGTGGTTCCATTGGGAAAGGCAATCCCCAACAAACTTGCTAAGGTCGGGGCGATATCGGGTATTTCGGTCCGGGCAACCGTGCTGCCCCTTTTGATTCCCTTACCGTAAAACAAAAGTGGCACATGGGTATCATAAATATGTGGGGTTCCATGGGAAGTCCCCGTTTCACGATACGATATTGTTCCCGGCTTTAAAACCAGCAAAACATCACCGGAACGTTTCTGGTTGTACCCGTTTTGTAGAATATAGGGTATTCCCTTGGTGTATTCGTTTTTCATCATCTGGTCTCCCGTATACACCCTATCGACAACCGGATAATCCAATAACTCCCTCGCAATGATTTCTTGTACCTCGGCAACCTCCATGTCCAAATTTTCGATGACCTTATGGTCCAGGAAAAGCTGGTAGTTCGAGAAATTTCTCAAAATATCGACAGTTCCGAACCTGTACTTGAGAAACTCGTTCAACTTCGGTCGGATGGATTCGAACTTAAAATAGCCCGCGGGTATTTTTCGGTCTCTCAAATAGGCCGGCACGTCCACGGCGCCATGGTCGGCAGTCAAAAAGACCGTGTATTCCCCCGGACCCACTTTTTGATCCAGCATCTTGAAGAGACGTTCTAGGTCCATGTCCAATCTCAAATAGGTATCCTGCACCTCCTTGGAATTTACCCCATACTTATGGCCTACATAATCTGTGCTCGAAAAACTGACCGCCAAAAAATCGGTTATGGCATCCATACCCAAAGACTCCTTCTGAACCGCTTCCATTGCGAAATCGGTGGTGATGCTATTCCCGTAAGGTGTGGACTTCAAAATTTCAAAATCGGCATTTTTGTTCACCATATTCGGGGTAGTATGCGGGAAAGTAGGCGTAATTTCCGTTTCGAACAGGCCTTCATAGGCATTGTTGTCGGTCCCACTCTCGGAATACGTACTGATATCCTTGACGGTCGTCCAGGGCTTTTTATAGCTCTTTATGACGTTGGACCCATTAAAATCCCGTACCCATTTGGGCAGCTGTTGCATGTAGTAGCTGCTACTTATCCACTTGCCCTCGTCCTCGCCGTGAAACCAATAGGCCGCATTGGCGGTATGGCCACCGGGAAGTACGGCCCCCCTATCTTTAAGCGCAATGGCAATGGTCTTTCCCCGCATTTGGTTATGCAGGCGCAATTCATCCGTAATGGTGCTGACGGTCATCCTATGGGGCGACATCTTTCCGGCGTCGGAGGTCGTACCGACAGATACAAAGGTGGTGTCCGAGGCACAGTACACCTCTGTGCCACTGACCTTATCATACCAGTTGTTGCCGATGATTCCATGTGTACCCGGGGCGGCACCTGTGTACACCGATGTATGCCCGGGACCAGTGCTGGTCGGCGCATAGTTAAAATGGTTGTTTTTGCAGTTAAAGCCTTCTTCTACCAGTCGTTTAAAACCACCATCTCCATAATGGTTCCAAAATCGGGTGATATAGTCGTAGCGCATTTGGTCCACCACAATACCCACGACCAATTTGGGAACGGTTTTGAGGTTTGTCCTTTGCACGTTGTCCGTTTTGTTCTTGGATTTCCTCTGGGCGTTCGCCTCCAAGGGGTTGAAAAAAGCGATCAACACGGCCAGTAAAAGTAAAAAGGTATTCTTTTGCATCATAAAATTGTTAGAGGTGTAAAAGTAAATAAATTCACCCTTAATATTTTAATTGAGGGTTAAATGATATCCTTTATTGTTATTTTTACGCCAAGAAGCCTATTTTTATTTCATGAACCACCTTGCACAGATTGGCAGCTACTTTCTAATGTTGCGGGAAGTCTTCAAAAAACCTACCAAATGGCGTATTATGAAGACCCTTATCTTAAAGGAAATCGATGAATTGATCTATGGTTCTTTGGGCATTATCATCTTTATTTCGTTCTTCATTGGGGCCGTTGTCGCCATTCAGACTGCATTGAACCTTACCAATCCTTTGATTCCCAGGAACCTTATCGGTTTTGCCACGCGGCAGTCGGTCATATTGGAATTTGCCCCCACCTTTGTTTCCATCATCATGGCCGGGAAAGTCGGTTCCTATATTACTTCGAGCATAGGTACGATGCGCGTTACCGAACAGATCGATGCCCTAGAGGTAATGGGCGTGAATTCGTTGAATTATCTGGTATTCCCCAAGATTATCGCTATGTTGTTTTATCCCTTCGCCATTGCCATTTCCATGTACGTGGGCATCTTTGGAGGATGGCTTGCCGGGGTTTTTGGGGGGTTTCTGACCAGTGCGGATTTTGTTACCGGCCTTACCCTGGAGTTTAAACCTTTCCATATTGTATATGCCTTTATCAAGACCTTGATTTTTGCGTTTGTCATTGCCACAATACCTTCTTTTCACGGCTATTTTATGAAGGGCGGTGCATTGGAGGTCGGCAAGGCCAGCACCACTTCCTTTGTATGGACAAGTGTGGTGATCATCATCCTGAATTATATACTAACACAACTATTACTGGGCTAATGATCGAGGTAAGCAACATACACAAATCTTTCGGGGATGCACATGTGCTAAAGGGGATTTCCACCCATTTCGATACCGGCAAGACCAATTTGGTCATCGGACAAAGTGGTTCTGGGAAAACGGTGTTCCTGAAATGCCTCTTAGGGCTTTTCACTCCGGAAGAAGGCAGTATCAGCTACGACGGAAAAATATACTCCGAACTCAGCGGGGACGAGAAACGGGACTTGAGACAGGAAATGGGCATGGTTTTTCAGGGAAGTGCGCTGTTCGATAGCATGACCGTTGCCGGCAATGTTAAATTTCCCCTGGAAATGTTTACCAAACAGTCGGTCTCCGAAATGGAAGATCGGGTCGATGTGGTACTAAAGCGGGTCAACTTGATCGATGCCCACCAAAAATATCCCTCTGAAATTTCGGGGGGCATGCAAAAACGTGTGGCCATCGCCCGTGCCATCGTGATGAACCCCCAGTACCTGTTCTGCGACGAACCCAATTCAGGTCTTGACCCCAAAACGGCGATCTTGATCGATAACCTGATCAAGGAAATTACGGAAGAATATGATATCACTACCGTAATCAACACACATGATATGAACTCGGTAATGGAAATCGGGGAGAAGATTATTTTTTTAAAAGATGGCCTGAAGGAATGGGAAGGTACCAAAAACGAAATCTTTAAGACCGACAATGAAGCGGTCACCAACTTTGTGTACTCTTCGGAACTCTTTAAAAAAGTAAGACAGATGTATATCGAAGAGCGGAATTAATGGCTAGCCATCCGCAATTGGACCGTACTGTCCTTTAACCGAATCTTCAGCCAATCCAGGATTTTTTTGTTGTCCCCGTTTATTTGGTTTCCTCCCACATTCTTTTTCCACTTGACCTCAAAGATGGACAGTGTATCTATCTTATTGAAATCGGTCCTGACGGCATTGTCATATTCCAGGGACGCCAAGTTTGCATAATTGGCCCTGGCCTCCCGGCTGATATCGGCAAAAGGAATCTGCTTTGAAACCGCTTTTTTTAGTTTGGTCACCTCCGATTCCAATAAGGCTATCTTTTCGTCTTTGCCCAAAAGCTGGTTTTTCTGTGATTCGTAAAGTTCATTGACGTACCGTAGTTGATCCTGTTCCTGGCTTTTGGAGCCCTGTATGATCCTTAAATCACATTTTTTTAGATGATCGAACTCATTGATCCTCCCCTGCCAGGTTGCAATGACTCCCTCAGGAATGGCCTCGTTCCCCATGAATACCAGCTCGATCAAAGGATTCACCCCTTTATTGAACTCCAGATCGGACAAATCTTCCAGAAAACGACCATCCTCGGTAAACTTATAGGGCAGAATGTTCTCTTCGATAAACGTATTGGCATCGGTCTTGAACCGGAATTCTTTGTACACCCCCCAAAAAATATATCCCGAGGGTATCATCACTGCCAAGGCGGTAACGGAAACCAAACGGGCGATCAATCTCCGTCGTTTTGAATTGGCATAACGAACCATGGGAAAGCGCAATATTTTGAGTACCAGAAAGGTGGCCAAGGCGATAAAAATCGTATTGATGCCGAACAACAGTAACGCTCCGCCCGCATAATTGTAATTTCCGATAGCCAACCCAAATCCTACGGTGCACAAAGGCGGCATAAGGGCCGTGGCAATGGCCACTCCAAAAATTACACTGGCTATCGTACCCTTTTTGGCACGTGCGATCACCAGGGCCAAGCCGCCGAAAAAAGCGATCAGTACGTCTCGGATATCGGGCTTTGTCCTGGCCAACAATTCCGAAGATTCATTCTGCAATGGAAAAATATAGAAGAACATGAAGGCGGTCAGTACGCTCAATATCACCATGACCGCCAAATTCTTGAGCGATCGTCTCAAGGTGTCGATATCATTTATGGCCAAGGACATACCCATACCCAAAATAGGGCCCATAAGGGGGGATATCAACATGGCACCGATGACCACTGCGGTGGAATTGGCATTCAAGCCCACCGAGGCGATAAAAATGGAGCAGATCAAAATCCAGGAGGTATGCCCTTTGAAAGGGATATCTGCAATGATCGCTTCCTTGGTCGCCTCCTGGTCCGTATTTTTTCGGATGTCCAATAATTCCGAAAGGAATTTTTTTGTGCTGCCCAACAGCCCTTGAAAATCTTTCTTTATTTCCTCCTTGCTTTCAATGGGTTCCTGCTCGAGCCCTTCATTTCCTTGATTTGAATGTTCTTCCATAACTAAGCGTGCTTATCACCAAATTGATCCTTTACTTTTGCCAAAATCTGTTTGATGTCCTGTTCCTTTGCTTTCGGGCAAATCAGCAAAACCTCCTTCCTGTCCACCACAATATAATCCTCCAGGCCATCCACGACTATGATCTTGTCCTTCGGGCCGCGAACCATATTTCCCTTTGCGCCCAGCGAGACCACCTCACTGTTCACTATGGCATTGCCACTTTCGTCCTTGTCCAACTTATCGTATAGCGAGCCCCAGGTCCCCAGGTCGTTCCAATCGAAGGTCGCGGGTAATACAAATATGGATTTCGAATTTTCCAAAATGGCATAGTCGATGGAGATATTTTCCGCTTTGGGGTAGTTTTCCTTGATAAAATCGGATTCATCCGCGGTATTATAGTACAAAAGCCCCGATTCGAAAAGGGCAAATTGTGTAGGTTGATACCTTTTAAAAGCATTTACAATGGTGTCCACACCCCATATAAAGATACCCGCATTCCACAAAAAATTGCCTTGGTCCAAGAATTCCTTGGCCATTTCGTAGTTAGGTTTCTCCCGGAATTGCCTTACTTTTTTTAGCCTCCCATCGTCTTCTTTTTCATACTCGATATACCCAAAACCAGTATTGGGAAAGGTTGGGGTTATGCCCAGGGTACAGAGCACTTCCTCTTTTTCGCATCTTTCAAAACAGAGGGTCACGTCTTTTGCAAAAGCGGCCTCATCCTCTATCCAATGATCACTGGGCGCCACGATCATTACTCCATTGGGGTTCATTTTCTGTATTTTCAGCGCCGCATACAAAATACAGGGGGCGGTATTGCGCATGGCGGGTTCCAAAACCACCTGCTCCTGTTTGACCAATGGCAGTTGTTCCAAAACCAAATCGTTATAGCGCTCATTGGTCAGGATCAGTATATTTTCAATGGGAACAAACTGCTCAAGCCGCTTAAAGGTCTTTTGGATCAAAGTATCCCCCGTTCCCAACATATCATGGAACTGTTTTGGATTTTCAGAGGTGCTGATCGGCCAAAAACGAGATCCCACGCCCCCGGCCATCAAAACGGCATAATAGTTTTTGTTCATTATCAATCTTTTATTAACTCCACTTCCGCGTTGGGCTGAAACAAATAGAGCTTGCCTGTTGCCATATCAACACATTCGTACCTTTTTACCCGCCTGTTCCCTTTTTTGAAAAGCTTGCCATTATATATCCGGAAGACACTTCCCAAAGGCAATTCAAAAACAAAGTTCTTATAGGTGGGCCCATCAAACTGTTTCAAAGCTATGGATAAATTGGCATCCGTGCTGCTACTGGCCTTCGGGTTTCTGAAATGTTTTGCCAAAAGGGGCAAAAGTTTCGACGGGAAGACTTCGGGCCGCAGAAAGGGCAGCATCAAATGCTGGAAGGTGCGTTTCCATTCCAGTCCGTGCGGTTTTATGCGACGCCCATATTTTTCAAAGGCCACCAAATGTGCGATCTCGTGCACCAAAGTAATCAAAAACCGGTATTTGTTTAAAGTGGCATTGACCGTAATCTGGTGCCTTCCGTCGGGCATCCTTCGATAATCCCCGTGTCGGGTGACCCGCTCATTTACAATTTTCAGGTGCACTCCCGCTTGCCTTATCAATTCGAGGCATGGTCCCACCGATCTTTCGGGAAGGTATTTTTGTAGGATAGTGTCCATTGACACAAAAATAGTTTATTTGTGCGTACACCTAAAACCGCATTCCACGGTTTGGCTAGGATCCGTTGATCAAGTCGGGGTCGGTTCACTCAGTAAAATCGCACATTCCCTAAATCGGGGTTTGATATTCGAAGCATCGGCATTAGCTTTATACCGCACAAAGCAGGAAACCGATATGTCGCTATCCACAATCAGGAAAACCACGGTACTATTACTACTCCTATCCGCGTTCGCGCCATGGCTCGGCGCCCAGACTTTTTTAAGCGAGCTGTCGAGCGAGTTGGATTTTCAACGATTGGAAGGAGTGCCTTTGGTCCAAAAATACGGACAGGTAAGTGCGGTTAAAATAGTTTACGATATCCGGTCGGAGAAACTGTATTTCATAAATGCCAAAAACTATAAGTACCACTATGGGTTTTGCCAACGGTATTTGGGTTACGGAGCGGAACTCGCCTACTTCAATGAACACAACTACAGGAACAGTCCGGAGCGCAAATACCTCCTGGCCAACTTGAACCATTTTGGGGGCGGGAATTTTTACGTACTGGAAATCGCGGCATCGGATACCATGGAAAATGCATCGATCGTCAGGCTCTTCCAAAGGGTCTTCCAAAGTACCTTTATCAAAAATGATCTTAAATTTTTGCTGAACAGTGCCAGGCTTCGAACCGCTGGGGAAACTTTGAAAACGGAAATCCCTGTTATGAGCCCATCCGAAATCTACAAAAATCTGGACTATCAGCCCATTGGCAAACACAAGGGTCGCGGGTATTTACGGATCATCACCGACTTTGAAAGGGAAAAGCGGGGATTGGCCCCGACCGATATTATCGTACTGGACGAAACACCTTTGTTTCTGCCAGAGGTGGCAGGGATTATCATATCGGAATTTCAGACCCCATTGAGCCATTTGACCATTCTGGGTCAAAATAGAAAGATTCCCATAGCGGCGTTCAAAAATGCATTTTCCGACAAGCGTTTGACGGATTTGGACGGAGCGTTTGTCCGGCTTGAGGTAAAAGACCGTACTTTTTCGATAACCCGGGCCAAACACAGGGTGGGCAAGAAACGACGGCCGCGTAAAATAAAATTGAAATACGACCTATCCGTGGACAGCTTGATCGGTATCGAACATTTGGACAAGAAGTCATATCAATATGTTGGCAACAAGGCTTCCAATTTGGGCATGCTCTATCAATTGGGCAAGAACGCTGCGTTCAAGGTACCGGAGGGCGCCTTTGCCATTCCGTTCTTTTTTTATCAAGAGCACCTACAACGCGCCGGTAACCATGGTACCATCGGCCGTCTCTTGGCAAACAGGGAAGAAATGGACAACGACTCCCTTCGCACCTATTTGAAAGAAGTACGGAAGTCCATCCGGAAAACGCCCATAGACCGGACGCTGGATTCGCTGGTACGGTATAAAATAATCCAGCAGGGGCACTTCACGCGAATGCGTTTTCGTTCCTCGACCAATGCCGAGGATACCAAAGGCTTCTCCGGTGCGGGCCTGTACAGCTCAAAAACTGCAGCACTGGGGCATCCGAGGAAAACCGTGGAAAAGGCCATAAAGAAAGTCTGGGCCAGTCTTTGGTCGTACGAGGCCTTTATGGAACGGGAATACTTCAATATTCCCCATGCCGCGGTGTATATGGGCATATTGGTACATCGTTCCTTTCCCAATGAAGCGGTAAACGGAGTGGCCATCACTAAAAACCTATATCGAAAAAAGGGATTGGGTTTTGTGGTAAATGCCCAGCTGGGCGACGAAAATGTGGTAAATCCCGAACCTGGTACGGTCAGCGACCAATTTATTTGTTATCCCCGATCGGCGGCAGACCTATACAAAAACACCATTGATATCATCACCACTTCGAGCCTTAACCATGGGGAACTGGTCATGTCCCCAGTCGAGATCCAACAACTTGCCGACCAATTGGAGTTGGTAAAGACATACTTCCATAAAAAAAGATATCCTTCCAGAAACTATTTGGACCTTGGAATCGATGTGGAATTTAAGTTGGACGGACCCAACAGGGACCTCTATATCAAACAGGCCAGAATTTACAATGATTGATTCCACGTTTGAAGAGCTTTTGGAACGATCTTGTTCATGCGTTCCCTTCTTTTCCACCCATCGACACAGGTAATGGCCCGTCCGGCGTTGACCGTCACAGGCTCCTCCAACGTACGGGGCACGGTTCGCTCCCTTTAGTCCCTGGGAAAAGGGTCTTGGCCCAGGGGCTTTGGTTCAAGTTCCGTTTTGGATGAAAAAACGGATGATCAGGTTTTCACAAGGTTTTTCGGAAGCTTTGAAGGGCGTACACCAGCATCCCCAGGCCGTTTGCCAGGGCCATCGCACTATAATGGGGAATGGCGAACAATCCTTCGTAAATGTGGCCTACCACCTTTCCGTATTCCTTGACGCAGGCCTTTCCAATATAGGACATCCGCCACCAATGCCGCGTTGGCCTTCCTGCTTTTCCATCTTTATAAACTTCAACGCCCGTTATATGAACGCACATCAAATGATGCCGCAAAGTACAGCGGTCTACCATTTGTGTCCCCTTTTCAAATTGATCCTTGTCGTACATCCGATCTCGTTGAATCCATTGCTTCGGTCTGCGGTCCAAAAGTGGCGCCTAGGGCGTACTATTGGAGACCTGTAGCAACTTCCCGTTGTAGAATTTGTTTCCTGTCAAGGCAAAATCTTTGATATAGTTTGCCATTTCCAATGCTGTTGTTGGCGCTTGGTAGCCCGGAAAGGCCTCTTCCAACATTTCCGTCTGCACCGCCCCCAGGGCAAGTACATTGAACGATGGTCCCGTTTCCTTAAATTCCTCTGCCCACAACTCGGTCAACGTAATGACCGCCCCTTTGCTGGAACTATAGGCCGAGAGGCCCGGAAATTTTGTGCTGCCCTGCACCCCACCCATGGAACTGATGGTCAGCACATGTCCCTTTTTGGGCATTTTGGGCAATACCGCTTTGGTGATGGCCGCTACGCCGAATACATTTACCTTATAGACCTCCTCGAATGCCTCCAGATCGGTCTCCAGAAAAGGCATGTTCAGTAATTTCCCGGCGTTGTTGATCAGGATGTCCACTTTTTCCCAATGGCCGTCCAAAAAGACCAGGAGTTGCCCAAGGTCTCGAGGATTGGACAAATCGAAGGGAAAACTGGAAATATTTTGATGTTTCAAACTCCGAATGGGGCCATCATTTCGGGATAGGGCCAACACTTGATGTCCCGCGTCCGCAAATAGCTTAGCCAGTTCAAAACCGATGCCCCTGCTCGAGCCTGTAATGATCACGTTGGCCATTATGGATTGTACTTGATTTCCTTTTCAGGGGCATTGGCAATTTTCTCGATAACCGGAATGAATTTGTTCACCACGACGGCCATATGATCAAAATCCAGAAGCTCCGCTTCATCCCCCACTTTGTGATAATGTCCAAAATTGGTGAAATCAAAAGTAGAGAAGGTCTGGGAAGGCACATTGAATGTGGTGTGGAAGGGATAGTTGTCGGAACGTTTGAACAGATTGAACTCCTTGGCCTTGGGCAGAAAACCGACCAGTTCTTCCCCAGCATATCCGTTGCACACTTCAGCCAAATTTGACAGTTCATACCCCGTGGCGTATACCAAATGTGGTTGGTCTACCAAAGGCACACCGACCATTTCATAATTGAGGACGAGATAGAGATCGACCCCTCGATCCTTTAATTTTTTGGCCAAATGTTCCGAACCCAGGAGTCCCTTTTCCTCGGCACTGAAGAGCGCGAAAACGATACTTCGCTTATTGGTCCTCGCATTCCCAAAATACCGTGCCAATTCCAATACCGTTGTCGTACCTGCCGCATTATCGTTGGCCCCATTGGCTATTGAATCGCCATTTTCCGCTGCGACTATTCCAATATGGTCGTAATGCGCACCGATGATGATGAGTTCGTCCTTGAGCTTGGGATCCACGCCTTCGACGAATCCGACCATATTGTAGGCCGGCTTTTCGAAATTGGAAAGCGTATCCCTATAGGTCGAAAAGTAAGGTGCAATGGCATTGTCCCTGAAGACCGTTTCGATAAAATCCGCAGCTTTGGCGATGCCCTCGCTTCCCGAATCGCGCCCCTGTAATTCGTCCGAAGCTAAAAAACTAAGGATGTCGCCCACGCTTCCTGCATTTGACAATGGGGGCGACCCGGTATCATTTTGCTTAAACTGGGTAGATCCACATCCGATCAACAAGGCCAAGGCGAAAAATGGCAGTACTTTTTTCATTTCTTTGGTGGTATTGTAACGTTTAAAGATAAAAAAAGCATCCCGAATTCTAGGGGATGCTTTGCTATATGTTTTGGATCGGTACGCAAGCGAAAAATTACGCCAGCATGGTAACCGGATTCTCGAGATACGCTCTAAGTGTCTGAAGAAACTGTGCTCCAGTAGCCCCATCGACCGTTCTGTGGTCGCATGCCAAGGAAAGCTTCATGGTATTGCCCACTACGATTTCCCCATTTTTGACCACCGGTTTTTGGACGATGGCCCCAACAGACAAAATTGCCGAATTGGGCTGATTGATGATCGAGGTGAATTCCAATATTCCGAACATGCCCAAGTTGGAAACGGTAAACGTACTGCCCTCCATTTCGGCAGGGGTCAATTTTTTGTTCCTCGCCCTTCCCGCCAGATCCTTTACCGAAGCACCTATTTGTGTCAGGCTCATTTGGTCCGCAAATTTCAACACGGGAACTACCAATCCATCTTCCACGGCCACGGCCACGCCAACATGAATATGCTGGTTGTAACGCGTAGTATCGCCATTCCATGTGGTGTTCACCTGCGGATGTTTTTTCAGGGCCATCGCACAGGCCTTGACCACCATATCGTTGAAAGAAACCTTGGTGTCCGGCAAATTGTTGATCTGCACCCTGGAAGCCATGGCATTGTCCATATCGACCTCAATGGTCAGGTAATAATGCGGTGCCGTGAATTTGGATTCTGCCAGACGCTTGGCAATGGTCTTGCGCATTTGGGAGTTTTTGACCTCCTCGCTGCCCTCTGTACCTACTGGAAGGCCCACTGGAGCGGTAGTGACCGTGCCGGAATCCAGTATTTGCCCCGTTGCCGGAGCGTCCGAACCTGCCGTGGCCGCAGCTTGCGAAGGTCGATAATTCTCCACATCCTTTTTTACGATCCTGCCGTGATCTCCCGTTCCGGTGACCTCCGCCAGATCGATTCCCTTGTCGGAAGCGATCCTTTTTGCAAGGGGGGATGCGAATATTCGTTGGCCATCGGCAACCGCCTTAGTAGCGATTGCACTATCTTTTGGAGCTTCCGGCCTTTTGGCTTCCGTCGTGGAACCAACCGCGGTCGCCTGTGCGGGCCTGGCACTCAGTACCGCATCGACATCGGTGCCAGCGGGACCGATTACGGCCAATACCGCATCCACTGGAGAGGATTCCCCTTCCTGGATTCCTATATAGAGCAGGGTTCCGGAGTAAAAGGATTCGAACTCCATGGTCGCCTTGTCCGTTTCGATTTCCGCAAGGATGTCCCCTTCTTCAACCTGGTCTCCCACTTTTTTCAGCCAAGTAGCCACAGTACCCTCTTCCATGGTATCGCTCAAGCGGGGCATTTTTATCACCTCGACACCTTCAGGTATTTCCTGAGCCGGGCTTGCGCTGCTTTTTTCCGTGACCTCTGCCGGGGAGGAATCCGCAACGGCTTCATTGGAAACTGCATTTTCTGACGTTTGTTCGGCGGTCGCACCATTCAATAAGCCTGAAATATCTTCCCCTTCCTGGCCTATAATGGCCAGAAGGGAATCCACTGGAGCGCCATCCCCTTCGGCTATGCCTATATGCAGCAGCGTACCCTCATGGAACGATTCAAACTCCATGGTCGCCTTGTCCGTTTCGATTTCCGCAAGGATGTCCCCTTCTTCAACCTTATCGCCCACTTGTTTCAACCATTTGGCCACGGTACCCTCTTCCATGGTATCGCTCAAGCGGGGCATATTTATTACTTCTGCCATCTACTTATAATTTATGTGGTACAAAGGGAAAATCTTCCTGCTCGTATACCATATCATATAATTGTTGGGTGGGTGGGTAGTCCGACTCCTCTGCGAACTTTTCGCATTCGCTGACCCGATCTTTCACCCGTTTGTCTATTGCCTTAATTTCTTCTTCTGAGGCGTAGTCCTTTTCTTTGATAACATCCAAAACCTGGGTAATGGGATCAATCTTCTTATATTCCTCCACTTCCGCCTTTGTCCGGTAATGCTGGGCATCCGACATGGAGTGTCCCCTGTACCGGTAGGTTTTCATTTCCAGGAAAGTCGGCCCGCCGCCACTTCTGGCCCGTTCAATAGCCTTGCTCATTTCCTTGGCCACAGACACGGGATCCATTCCATCGACCGGTCCACAGGGCATTTCGTACCCCAAGCCCAGCTTCCATATTTCCGTGGAATAGGAGGTACGGGCCACCGAGGTCCCCATGGCATATCCGTTGTTCTCGCAAACAAAAACGACGGGGAGTTGCCAGAGCATGGCAAGATTGAAGGTCTCGTGCAAGGAACCTTGTCGTACCGCACCATCGCCCATATAACAAATCGTCACATTGTCCCTTCCAAAATATTTATCCCCAAAGGCCATTCCGGCACCCAGTGGAATCTGCCCCCCAACAATGCCATGTCCGCCGTGAAAGCGATGTTCCTTTGAAAATATGTGCATGGAGCCGCCCATTCCCATGGAAGTACCCGTTACCTTTCCGTAGAGTTCGGCCATTACCTTTCGCGGATCAACTCCCATACCAATGGGCTGGACATGGTTCCGGTAGGCCGTTATCATTCTATCCTTGGAAAGGTCCATCGCGTGCAGCGCACCTGCCAAAACGGCCTCCTGACCGTTATAAAGATGCAGGAACCCTCTAACTTTTTGCTGAATATAAACCGCGGCAAGCTTGTCTTCGAACTTGCGCCAGAACAACATGTCCTCGTACCACTTTAGATAAACCTCCCTGGTAACTTTTTCCATTGATTTTTTGTTAATAGGTTTCAAAAACACCCTAAACCCCATTCAGGGCCGCGGGAGACAAAAATACATATTAAATCAATAGCGGAAAAAATTTGAAGTAAAAGCTTTTTATAAACCAGTAGGTCTGGAAATTACTGCGGAAAATGGCCCATTTTGGCTCGCAAAGAGAAGGGAAATTTACTCCAAGTACGATCGGTCAAAGGCCAATGGCAGGATATCGGCGATGGAATCGCAGGCGAGCACTTCCCCAATTTCACCCATCATCACGATCTTGATCGGGCTTCCCTGTCTTATCTCGTATTCCGAAATCGACTGTCGGCAATTGCCGCAAGGAGCGGCTGCCTGACCTACAACATAACTTTTTGAAGTGGCCGAAATGGCTATTGCTCTTACGGTTACCCCGGGATAAAGGGCCCCCGCTTGGAAAATCGCTACCCTTTCAGCGCACAGGCCGGAAGGGTAAGAGGCATTTTCTTGGTTGTTTCCCAGAACTATCTTGCCATTGTCCATTAGCACCGCCGCGCCCACTTGAAAATTGGAATACGGGGCATAGGCACCCTTCCGGGCTTCCATGGCCCTCTTCATCAAATCCCGATCTTCGCTGGAAAGGGCGTCCAACGATTCAAAAATTGCAAGTTCAAATGACACCTTTCTTTTTCTCATAGGGATATTGCGAAAACAAGTTTGGGACCAGCAGATCCGCGTTTTTTCCAAAACCGACCTGCCGATCGTTTTAAAAGTACAGCTTTTAGGCAATACTTTTGAACTGTGCCTTCCTAAAATGACCAAAACCTGCCGTTGGGCAGGTTTTGGTCATTTTATAGGATTACCGATAGGTCTTAATCGTTCAACATCTCTTCCCCGATATCAAAGGCAAGGGAAAAACGCAATGAGTTCTCCAAAGGGTTTTTCACTTGGCTGGTGGAGAATAGATAGGACAGGTCTATTTGGACAATATTGAATTTGAATCCTGCGCCCAGGGTAAAGAACTTTCTGGCCCCTTTTTCCTCGCTCTCGTTAAAATAACCCGCGCGGACCATAAAAGACTCTTGATAGGTATATTCGGCACCAAGGGCCCAAGTAAACTCTTTCAGCTCTTCACCAAAGCCGTCTGGGGCATCTCCGAAAGATTTGAATATCCCTTCGAAGAAACCTATATTCTGGTAGGCATCGTTATCTGCTGCATCAATGTCCCCGTCACCATCAAAATCTTTGGGTGTGGGTACCAAAAACTTACTGGATTCTGCCGTAAAGGCAATCATATTATCTTGGTCCAAGATCATATCGAAGCCAAGTCCAAACCTTAAATTGGTAGGCAAGAAGTTTTCCTGACCGCCTTGATCATACTGAACTTTCCCCCCTAAGTTGGATATATTGAAACCCGCTCTCCAGCGGCCGTCGAAACTGCTATATCCTATTTCACGTGAACGGTAATACCCTGCTACATCGACCGCAAAGGCACTGGCGGCCTGTGAGTCGGTATTTTCGGCCTGGGGCAATCTGAGGTTGGATCGAATATACCTTCCGGCCACTGCCATGGAGAAGGTAGGGCTCAATTTTAGGGAATACGACCCATCAAAGGCCAATTCATTCGGTTTCACCGTGGTACCCACTTCATCGATCGTTTGTCTCAATTCTATTTCCCCGAGGGTAAAATATCTTAAACTGAGAGCAAAAGCACTTTGATCATTTATTTTGTTGTAGTAACTTCCACTTAACAACCCGATATCCTTGATAACACTTTCCAAATACGGAGTATATCCCAAACCTACTCCCATCTTGCGCTCGGCAAATGCAAACTTGGCCGGGTTCCATTGTTGTGAGAATGCATCTGTGGAAGTGGCCACCCCCATATCTCCCATACCCGCCGATCTTGCATCGGCCGCTATCGTCAAAAAAGGTACTGCGGTGGTAATTACCCGATCATTGTCTTGGGCGGCCAATTGGGAGGCATAAGCCAATAGTATCAGTACTGATAATTTTTTCATTCCTTCTAGTATAAGATTTAGTTATTCAAAAATTAAAAAAAAGGGTCAAACCCTAAAAAATATTAGTCATATTACATGCTTAACGGGCATTTTAAGAATATCTTATAAATAAGGACTAATATTTTTAAAAAAGAACTGTTCTTTTTTGGTAAAAAAAGAGTGGTTTTTTGAACGTCCCCAAAAAAGGAATCGTCCTTTTTCCTGCACGTTGCAAATGTAGTCCAAAGTTAAAAAGAAAAGGACCCAATCCATAATATTATGGGTTTTGGACCGTTATGATTTTAAACCGGCTATTTGAAATCTATATTAACGGATAACGATTTGAGATTATTTTTTTAGGATATAAAATATAATGCCCAAATCGTCGTTTTATATGCCGAAAGTGACATTAAATCAATTAAAATCCAATTTCGAACCCACAAAACCATGGTTCGGAGATTTGAACTACAAGTCCTAATTATGAAAAAACAGTTTATCAGAGTTGTACTTTCTTGTGCAGTCATAGCAGGAGGCCTTAGCTTTACCAGCTGCAAAAAATCGGGCGGTTCCAAGAACGTGTCCCGGGCCACTGGTTGGAAGATCAATGCAAAAGAAGGTGGGTTCCAATACAATACCGACTTTAAGGAGCAGGAGACCGCTCCCGGTCTGGTTTTTGTGGAGGGCGGTACCTTTACCAAGGGTAAGGTGCAGGACGACGTAATGCACGATTGGGACAACACCCCCACCTCGCAGCACGTACAATCGTTCTATATGGATGAAACTGAGGTGACCAACGTAATGTACTTGGAGTATTTGGATTATTTGAAGAGTGTATATCCTCCGGAAAATCCAAAATATGCCAATATATACAAGGGCGCCCTTCCGGATACCTTGGTCTGGAGAAACCGATTGGGATTCAATGAGACCATGACCAACAATTATCTTCGCCACCCGGCCTACGCCGAGTATCCCGTGGTAGGTGTAAATTGGATACAGGCCACGCAGTTCGCCGAATGGAGGACCGATCGGGTGAATGAAATTATGCTGGAAAGGGAAGGATACCTGTCCAAAGATGCCAAATACAAAGCCGCTACAGGCGAGGTAACGGGCACTTTCAGTACGGAAGCCTACCTGAACCGACCTGAATCGGTCTATGACGGCCAAATCGATTCCCTACAAGGAAAACAAAAGAAGGACAGTGTGAGCACCTTTGCCAAAAGGAGCAGCGGTGTGATCATGCCCGAGTACAGGTTGCCCACTGAAACGGAGTGGGAATACGCCGCCCAGGCCAACCAAGGTACCAGGGAGTACAACAACTACCGAGGAAGAAAAAAATACCCATGGGATGGTGACTATACAAGAAACGGACAACGCGTGGGCCGCGGGGACCAATTGGCCAACTTCAAACAGGGAAAAGGAGATTATGGAGGAATTGCCGGATGGTCCGATGATGGTGCCGATATTACCGCCGAGGTAATGTCCTATAAACCCAACGATCTGGGATTGTATGACATGGCGGGCAATGTTGCCGAGTGGGTAGCCGATGTATACCGACCCATAGTCGACGATGAAATTAGTGACTTCAACTACTACCGGGGAAATATTTATATGAAAACCGCGATAGGGAACGATGGCAAGGTAACCATATTGAAAGATTCCATCGCCTATGACACCCTGCCCAACGGTAAAGTGGTCGCTTTGAACCTACCGGGTGAGATTAAAATGGTTCCCGTCGATGAAAACGAGACCTATTTGAGAACGAACTTCGATACCAGCGACAATAGAGGCTATCGCGATGGCGACCCGGGATCTTCAAGGTTCTTTGACCGTTTCAGTGACGAGGAAGAATCGGATACCAGAAAAATGTACGATTCGCCCAAGCACAAAGTGGAACGCGATTCAACGGGCAATCTGATCCGCCAGTACGACCAGTCGAACAACAGGACCACACTGATCAATGATGAGGTCCGCGTTTTCAAAGGGGGATCCTGGAGGGACAGGGCCTACTGGCTAGATCCGGCACAGCGCAGATACCTGCCACAGTACATGGCCACCGACTATATCGGTTTCCGATGTGCCATGTCGAGGGTTGGTTCCAAATCCAAATCCAAGAACAAGACCCCAAGGGGAAAGAAAGCAAAATAAGCGCAGAATAGCGTCCATATAAAAAAAGTCCCGACCATGCGTCGGGACTTTTTTTATATTTTTGTTCCATGACCACAGAACAGCTGCACCACCTTTTTTTAAGGTTTCCCCAAGTTTCCACCGATACCCGAAAAATAAAGAAAAACTGCATTTTCTTTGCGCTAAGGGGCGATAACTTCAATGGAAATGATTATGCTACCGAGGCCCTGCGGAAAGGGGCTTCCTACGCCATAGTCGACGAAAAGGAAGCTGCGACCTCCGACAAAACCGTCTGGGTGGACGACGTATTGAAAACCTTACAGGAACTGGCCAGCTTCCACAGAAGCCATTGCCGTGCCAAGGTCATAGGCCTTACCGGAAGCAATGGCAAGACCACCACCAAGGAACTGATTCATGCGGTGCTGTCCAAGCATTATAAAACCATTGCCACCGTGGGCAATCTCAACAACCATATTGGTGTTCCGCTCACCCTCCTTTCCATAACCGAGGATACCGAGATCGCTGTGGTGGAAATGGGCGCGAACCACCAGAAAGAAATCGAGTTCCTTTGTGGACTGGCCCAACCCGATTTTGGGTACATCACCAATTTCGGAAAGGCGCATTTGGAGGGATTTGGCAGTGAAGAAGGGGTCGTTAAGGGAAAGAGCGAGCTTTATGATTATCTGACGGCCCATGGGAAATCGGTCTTTTTGAATGCGGACGACCCTATCCAACTTCAAAAATTGGAAAACTATGTCAACAAGTTTGGTTTTAGCACTGACAAGCACCAGTACTATCGTATTGAATTTTTGGGAGCGAACCCCTTTGTGAAAATCAAGGTCGAAGGTACGGTTATGCATACCCGGTTGATAGGCCGTTATAATTTCACCAATTGCTGTGCGGCCATTTTGATGGGAAAATACTTCAATGTTCCCCCTGAAAAGATCAAACGGGCCATCGAAACATACCAGCCCCAAAACAACCGCTCCCAGATTTTGGAAAGGAACGGGCACCACATCATCCTGGATGCGTACAATGCCAATCCGTCTAGTATGAAAGCAGCCTTGGAGAACTTCGACGCCATGGAGGGGGACCACAAAATGGTCATTTTGGGAGATATGTTCGAGTTGGGCAAAACTGCCGCCACCGAACATCAACGGGTAGCGGATCTTGTAGTGGAAATGGGTTTCGATAGAGTGTTCCTGGTCGGAAAAAACTTTGCTGAAACCCATACAAAGTCGCACAAATTCGATTCCTTTGAGGCCCTTTCCAACTATTTGGGCGCGCATTCGGTAAAAAAGGGAATGGTCCTAATAAAAGGAAGTCGGGGCATGGCCCTGGAAAGGGCATTGGAACTATTGTAGCCCCTACTGAATCGTCTTCGCAACACTCCCACAGGTCAGCATCCGATCACCGAAATAGGGGTTTTGGACCTTATCCTGGAAACTCAACCAGTACCCCCCTTGGTTGTTGTCGGCCATGGGACAGTACTGTACATAGATCGGTTCGTCGAGCTCACGGAAAGCGGAGACAATGGCCACCATATTCTTGGACAGCGGTTTAAAGGCATCCCTTTGTCCTTCAATTTCCGAAACGGTCGAGATCAAATGGGTCTTTTCCATTATTATCTTTAAATGGGACTGGGCCGTTCGATCCATCATACTGTGGTCCAGTTTCTGCAATTCCCGTACCATCCCTTTTGCTGCCGAGGAGGATTTTGTCGCGTCCGACAGTACCAAAGCATCCTTTAGCGCCACGTAGGCCCGTACAATTTGCTTGAATTTGTTCTTGAAGCCCGCCGTAAAGTTCATGGTCATTTTGGCATCCTCCATATTCGGGGAAGTTTCCTCGACCGCCAACGTGCCCATCATCGATTTTTTTCCCTGAAGCTGTGCAGCTGCGTCGACGGTAAAGGTTCCATTGGTGACCACTTCATCCCCTGGGGCCAAACCCTTCAGGATAACATAGGAATCGCCCAGGACCTCTCCCAGGGAGACTTCCACCATCTCAAAGACCGGGACTGCGGGATCTGGCTTTCTATATACCAGAGAGCGTTTCCCTGTCCACATCACGGCCGATTTGGGAACGGTAAGTACTTGGTGGTCGATGGTAGTGGCCACCGATCCCTCGACGAACATTCCCGGTTTCAACAGGCCTTGTTTATTCACCAAAGTGGCCCGCACCGAAACAATTCTTCTGGTGGCATCCAAGACCGGTTCTACAAAGGCGATCTTTGCCTCATGGGTTTTTCCATTGAACGCCTTGGACCCAATGGTTATGGGCTGACCGACCCGCAATGCGGGCAACTGATCTTCATAGGCATCGAAAACTGCCCAGACCGTGTACAGGTTCGACACCTTGAACAATGGATCTCCTTCCCTGTACCAGTTGCCCTCAGCTGCAATGACCTCGGTCACCGTTCCGGAAACGGTGGCCGTAATCGGGAAGTTCATAAGGGGTTTTCCTGTTTTCAGTAGCTCGTCTACCTGGGCATCCGACATTTTCCAAAGTCCAAGGGTATTTCTGGCGGCCTGATATAATTTTTCGTGGGTGTTTTTGTATGAAGCGGACGTCAGTAATTTATCTTGTGCAGCATACATTCCGGGGGCATAGATAACACCCAACTGTTCCCCTTTTTTGATATACTCCCCAACATAGTTTACGTTCAATTTTTCGATACGGCCTTCAAAAATGGTCGTTTGAATGGCATTGGTCTGCTCATTGGAGGTTATTCTGCCCGAAAGCACCAGGTTGTTTCCATCAAAATTGCCCAAGCCGACCTTTGTTGTTTCAATATTGGCCAGGGCCAGGGCATTTTCCGTCATTTTGAACCGGGCAGTACCCATTTCAGATCCGGAAACTTCGGAAAGGGTAAGGTCCATCCCACACAATGGGCAGCTTCCCTTTTCTCCCTGTCGTACCTGCGGATGCATGGAACAAGTATATTGTTGCTGTTCTTCCGAGACCATATCATGCCGATGGGTATCCGGTGTTCCACTTTTCCCGGAAAAAAGATAGCCCAAAAACAATCCTGTAATCAACACCAGGCCGTAGGGTCCGTATTTTTTGATCAAGTCCATCTTATTTATTTTTGTTTCTAGCTATTAGGGCCATTTCTTTTCGCCAACTGAACAATACCGGTACTATGAACAACGATATCAAAGCTACCAACATCCCTCCAAAGCTTGGTATTGCCATGGGCACCATGATATCGCTTCCCCTGCCAGAGGCCGTTAGTATGGGCAACAGGGCCAATAAGGTCGTGGCGGTGGTCATCAGGCAAGGACGGATTCGTTTTCTTCCGGCTTCCAAGACCGCATTCCTGATCCCCGCCACATCTGTGGGATTGTTCTTGTCGAAACGTTGCTTCAGATAGGTTGCCATCACGACACCATCGTCCGTGGCGATTCCGAACAGGGCAATAAAACCCACCCAGACGGCGACGCTCAAATTTATGGTCTTCATATGGAAAAGTTCCCTGAAATTCACTCCTCCCAGACCGAAATTCATGAACCAAGGCTGTCCGTACAGCCAAATCAAGATAAATCCTCCCGCAAAGGCCACCGCGACACCCGTAAACACCATTAGGGAAACGGAGATGGAGCGAAATTGGAAATATAGGATCAGGAATATCGCCAACAATACCAAAGGTACTACAAAAGTCAGCGTTCGCTCCGCGTGCAGTTGGTTTTCGTAAGTCCCCGCAAACGCATATCCCATACCGCGGGGGACCACGATTTCTGCCTTGTCTATTTTGTCTTGGATCGATTCCTGGGCGTTTTCCACCACATCGACCTCAGCAAAACCATCTTCCTTGTCGAACAGCACATAGCCCACTAAAAAACCATCCTCGCTCTTGATCTGCTGCGGACCCTGTTCGTATCGGATGGTCACCAGTTCGCTCAGGGGGACCACGGCCTCCTGACTCGATTGGACATAAATTTTCTCGAGATCCTCCGGGGTTCCCCGCAATTCCCTCGGATAGCGCACCCGTACCTCGTAGCGTTCACGGCCCTCCACCGTCTGGCCGAGTACCTTTCCTCCTACCGCCACTTCCAAAACCTCTTGTAGATCGGTAATGGACACGCCGTAACGCGCAATCTTGTTTCGATCGATATCGATCAACAAATAAGGTTTCCCTACAATACGGTCCGCAAAAACGGTTTCCCTCTTTATGCCATCCACCTCTTTTAGGGCCGCTTCCAGCTGTATCCCAAAAGCCTCTATTTCCCTCAAATCTTGTCCTTTCACTTTAATGCCCATAGAGGCGCGCATGCCTGTTTGCAGCATCACCAAGCGGGTCTCGATCGGTTGCAGCTTTGGAGCGGATGTGATCCCGGGCAATCTGGTCACCTGGGAAATTGCATCCCAAATATCCTGTTTGTTTCGGATCTCAGGACGCCAGTTGCGGTAGAACGCTCCTCCATCCTCTCGGATCAGATCAGCCTTGCCATATCCTGTCCCCGCTTCCACATAGGTACCTGCCCTGGTCGCAAAAAGTCCTTCCCCATTTGTCTTGAAGGTCAGGGGCCTTCGGTCTTCATCCAAAATAAACTCAGGCTTATAAAAAACAACATTTTCGTACATGGAAAGCGGTGCTGGATCCAAAGCCGAAGCTACCCTACCGGCCTTTCCAACGACAGTTTCAATCTCAGGCATTTGGGCCACCGCCATATCCAACTGGGCCAGTACCCGCTTGTTCTCGCTTACTCCGGCATGTGGCATTGAGGTCGGCATCAATAGATAGGACCCCTCATCCAGGGAAGGCATAAATTCCTTGCCCGCACTGGCCATAACCCCAATTCCCAGGGACAACAGTATCAGTGGAACGGCCAAAAACAACAATTTGTTTTCAAGGGCCCATATCAGTATTCTTTCGTACTGCTTTTTAAAAAACAGGATGGTTGCGAGCACTAAGAAACAAAGGAACCCTACGAACAAAAGGTTTACCAACAGATGGTTTCCATAGCCCAGGGGGCGCCAATAGTATCCCAACAAGACCACAATTGAAACAAGGCTCCATAAAAGTTGAAAGTTCCCTTTTTGTTCTTCGGATATTTTTTCCCATCTGCCCAGAAGACCTATAATTCCAAAACCAATGAGCACGATGCCCAGTAGGGAACCAAAAACCAAGGCCACAATTCCGGCCAGACCGATTAATCCGTCAACGACCATTCCCACTTTGGGCCTTCTTGGCCATTTTCGGAACAGTCGTGCGGCAATGGGAGGAATTAAAAAAAGGGCTACCACCATCGCGGCGGTCAGGGCGGCCGTTTTGGTAAAAGCGAGCGGCATAAACAGTTTCCCTTCGGCACCGGTCAGCGTAAACACGGGAATAAAACTGATGATGGTTGTCAATCCGGCAGTAAGAATGGCCCCCGATACTTCGATCGTTGCCTGGTAAACCACTTCATCGATGTTTTGGTTTTCTGGCTGAAGGTCCAAGTGTCGAATGATGTTTTCCGAGAGAATGATCCCCATATCGACCATGGTGCCAATGGCAATGGCAATACCCGATAGGGCCACAATATTCGCGTCTACCTGAAACAGTTTCATGGCGATAAAGACCATGAGTACCGCAATGGGCATAAGGCTCGATATCAACAGCGAGATCCGCAAATTGAACAATAGCACCAAGACCACCAAAATGGTAATCAGCACTTCATAGGTAAGCGCGTCCCCCAAGGTGTCCAGCGTTTCCTCGATAAGCTCGGCACGATCGTAAAAAGGCACCAGGGTAAGTTGGGACATACGGCCGTCCTTTAGGGTCTTGGAAGGCAATCCGGGAGCCATTTCCCTAATTTTTTCCTTGACATTGCCAATGGTCTCCATTGGATTGGCCCCGTACCTGGCCACCACTACGCCCCCGACCACCTCGGCGCCTTCCTTGTCCAAAATACCGCGCCTGGTCGCTGGACCCAAGGAGACATGGGCGATATCCCCAATGCGTATGGGTGTGAAATTTGCTGTACGCACCTCTGCTTTTGCGAGGTCATCTATATTTTTGATATAGCCCAGGCCACGAACAAAATATTCTGCCTGATTGATTTCCAAAGTCTTCGCACCGACATCCTGGTTGCTCTCGCGTACGGCCTTGACCACCTCCGAAAGTGATACATTGTACTGCCGCATCAATTCGGGGTCCACGTCCACTTGATATTCCTGAACATAGCCGCCAATAGAGGAGACCTCGGAAACCCCATTGGCCGAGGCAAGTGCGTTTTTTACATAAAAATCCTGGATACTCCGTATTTCATGCAGGTCCCAACCACCGGTCACCTTGCCTTGGTCGTCCCTTCCCTCCAAAGTATACCAGAAAATCTGCCCCAATGCTGTCGCATCCGGTCCCAAGGTGGGCTTGATACCATTGGGCAAAAGATTATCGGGAAGGGCGTTCAACCTTTCCAAAAGCCGGCTCCTGGCCCAATAGAAATCGACACCCTCCTCAAAAATGACATAAATACTGGAAAAACCGAACATGGACGAACTCCGAATGGTCTTTACGCCCGGCACGCCCAACAAATTGGAAGTAAGCGGATAGGTCACCTGATCCTCGATATCCTGCGGGGACTGGCCTTCCCAAGGGGTGTGGACAATTTGCTGGTTTTCCCCTATATCCGGAATGGCATCAACGGCAACGGGGCTTTTGGGCAGTATGCCCGCTCCCCAGCCAAAAGGGGAGTGTACGCCTCCCCATAACAAAAACAGTACCAGTAGCACAACCGCCACCAGCTTGTTTTCGATCAAAAATTTGATGCTTTTGTCGAGCATTTGCTTTTGCTAATGGGAAGTCGACCGTTTGTCGATAAACTCCCGTATTCCTTAACGTTCAAAAGTAACAAATGATTGTGGGCGGAGCCCAACTATTTATGGGGAAAAGCTAAAGTTAAGGCGAATTTTGGGCAGGTTGGATGACAATTGTCATAGGCCCCATTTTTTTCGATGAACAACAAGAAGTGGGACATACTGGGTTCGAACCAGTGACCTCTGCCCTGTCAAGGCAGCGCTCTAAACCAACTGAGCTAATGTCCCTTGGGCCGAAATAATCGAACCAGGACCGTTTCGGAGGGCAAAAATAGGCAAAAGATTGAATTTATAGGACAAGAAACCAAAATTAATAATGCACGATCCTACGCCCGGTACCCTGCCAACATCGCAAAACAAATACCTAAAATACCAACTTCCAAGATCAATCTGGGGGTTCTGGGCACCATTCCATACAAAAAAATGTATATTTAAGACTGCTTAGCCATCGATAAGAATGAATCCAAAGGTCCTTTTTCTTTTATTCGCGGGATATCTCGTAGTCTCCTGCTCACTAGATACCCCTAAAGAAGTAACCCTGGCCTACGAGAAACTCCCGGAGACCATCGACTTCAATTTTCATGTAAAGCCCATTCTATCGGACCGCTGTTACAGCTGTCATGGCCCGGACGCCAATTCAAGAAAGGCCGACCTTCGATTGGATATAGAAGAAATGGCATTCGCCAAATTAAGTAGTGGAAACCACGCTATTGTTTCGGGGAACCCGGGCAATAGCGAAAGTGTCATCCGAATACTTAACGAGGATCCCGAACTGCAGATGCCGCCACCGGAATCGAACCTGGTCCTGACGGCCCTGGAAAAGGCGACGATCATCAAGTGGATAGAACAAGGAGCGCATTGGAAGCCACATTGGGCCTTTGTAAGACCGGAGGCCCCGGAACTGCCCAATTCGGTCGGGACCACATGGAAAGCCCAGAATGAAATAGATCTGTTCGTGCAGCGGTCCTTAGGGCAACAAGGCCTTGAACCTTCCCCTGAAGCGGATAAGGGACGATTGCTGCGCAGGGTTTCGATGGATCTTACCGGCCTTCCACCGACCATGGAGCAAATCGACGCTTTTTTGGCGGATACCAGTGATGGGGCCTATGAGAAGGTAGTGGATCGATTGTTGGCGACCGATGCCAATGCGGAACGTTTGGCACTGGATTGGATGGATGTCTCGCGCTATGCAGATTCGCACGGACTGCATGCCGACGGTTGGCGTTTGATGTGGCCCTGGCGCGATTGGGTGATCCACTCTTTTAAGGAAAACATGCCCTATGACCAATTTGTGACCTGGCAATTGGCAGGCGACCTATTGCCCAATGCGACCAAAGAGCAAAAATTGGCGACCGCTTTCAATAGAAACCATCCCATGACCGCGGAAGGCGGGGCCATTGAAGAGGAGTTTCGGCTAAATTACGTGTGGGACCGAACGGAAACCGTGGGCACGGCACTTTTGGGGCTCACTGTGGCCTGTGCCAGGTGCCACGACCACAAGTTTGATCCAATATCCCAAAAGGACTATTACCAATTGACCGCATTTTTCAATAATGTGAAGGAATTGGGGATGACGGGCGATGATGGGAACTACGGTCCCATGCTCGCCTTGCCCGAAAAAGATACGGAAGCAGAACTGAACACATTGGACCGGGCCATTGAAGAAAAGTTCAGGCAACTGCAATTGACCAAAAAAGAATTGAGCGGTTTGGACACCTTTATGAAACAACTGCCCGGAAGCTTCAAAGAAAAAGGGTTGATAGGCCATTACCCCTTAGAAAAATTGACCAAACGGACGGGTGGCAAGAAAGGATACCAGGTGGATGGGAACGCCAAGGCAATATCCCGGGAGGCACCAAAAATTGTTGCGGGCAAAAAAGGGAAGGCTTTTAGTTTCACCGGGGAATACGACGAAGTACATTTAGAAAATGTCCCGAACTTTGAATGGACCGAAGCGTTCTCAGCCGGTCTCTGGATGAACACCACCAAACGGCAGGCGAACAAGACGCAACAGCTATTGGGAACCTCTGGCGAGAAGAACAATTTTTGGCGCGGATGGGATTTTTATTTGGACAGTCTGAACCATCTCAATGCCCGATTGATCCATTCCCTACCGCACAACTATATCCACCTAAGGTCCAAAGATTCGATAAGGACCAATGAATGGCGGCATGTGGCCTTTACCTACGATGGTTCGGGGAAGGCCGAGGGGCTTACGCTTTTCATGGATGGAAAGAAAGTGCCCAGCACCATGCCGTACAACAATCTTTACAAATCGATCAAAACAGTTAGCAGTGCGGTGCACAAACTGGAGAACAGGAGTGTTCGCGTCGCTAAGAGCTATCGGTCTTTTACAGGTGAAAATGGCATTTTTTTGGGAGCCTTGGACGACATTTATTTGTATTCCCGAAAACTTGCCCCCATCGAAGTACACCAACTCGCCGAAGGAGGGGATGCTTCCGAAACCAGGGACAAACCGATAGCGGCCGATTATTGGGTAGACCAATCCCCGAAAGTCGGGGCACTCGAAACGGAACTTAAAAAACTCCGAGACAAATGGCTGGCACACATGAAACCCGTAATGGAAGTTATGGTCATGGAGGAAATGCCCCTAAAAAGACCCGCTTTTGCCTATAACAGGGGCGATTACGAGCAGCCGATCTATGAAGTGGATGCCACTACCCCGGAAGTGCTGCCCGCTTTTACGGAAGACTACGCCAAAAACCGTTTGGGGCTTTCCCAATGGATTTTCTCCAAGAACAACCCGCTTACCGCTAGGGTCGCTGTAAACCGGTACTGGCAAATGATTTTTGGAAAGGGATTGGTCTCCACCCCAGAGGATTTTGGGGTTCAAGGTGCGTGGCCTTCCCATCCTGAATTGATGGATTGGTTGGCCGTTTACTTTGTGGAAAGTGGTTGGGACATAAAAGCGCTTCTCAAAAAAATGGTGATGTCCCATACCTATCGACAAAGCTCGGAAGCATCCCAAGAACTGCGCGATCAAGATCCCGCAAATAAATATTTGGCCAGAAGCAACAGTTACCGCCTACCGGCAGAAATGATCCGTGACAACGCCCTGGCAGCCAGCGGACTTCTGGTACAACATCTCGGAGGTGAAAGTGTAAAACCCTATCAACCGGGCAATCTTTGGATAGAAAAGAACAGCTTTTCGCACAAATTATTGAACTACGTCGAATCGGAAGGGGACAGTCTGTACCGCAGGAGCCTGTACACTTTTATAAGGCGTACTTCTCCCCATCCGGCCATGACGGCCTTTGACACTCCCTCCAGGGAGGTTTGCATAGTGAAACGTGAGAACACCAACACACCCCTACAGGCGCTGGTCTTGATGAACGACACCCAGTTTGTCGAGGCATCCAGGGTACTTGCGGAGCGAATGCAGCAAGAAGGGGGAAGCTCCCTGGAAGAGCAGATTGCCCATGGTTTTCGACTGGCGGTCAGTCGCTATCCCAAAAAAGAGGAAAGTGCCATTTTAAGGGATCTGTACCGCGCCCAGGAAGAGCGGTTTTCGGCAAGCCCCAGAGAAGCCTCGAGCCTGTTGGCGGTAGGGGACAAAGCACCAAGCGCTGATTTGAACAAATCCAAAACAGCGGCATTGACCATGGTGGCCAACACCATTCTCAATCATGACGAGACCTATATGAAACGATGATAAAAGTTGATGAACCGATACTAAGAAAAAAAAATGTGCACCCACAACGAAAATAAAAATTATACCCGTCGCGATTTTCTGACCAAGACCTCCTTGGGCATGGGCGCGCTGTCCATGGCCTCAATGTTGGACCCCATGGGGGTATTCGCCAAAGAAAAGCCATTGGTTCATACCGCAATGGAGGGAGGGGGAATCTTGGGAAAACCACACTTTCCGGCCAAGGTGAAAAGGGTCATCTATTTGTTCCAAAGCGGCGCACCTTCGCAACTCGACCTTTTTGACCACAAACCGTTGCTCAATAAGATGAACGGACAGGACCTTCCCGATAGCGTCCAACAGGGGCAACGACTTACCGGTATGTCGTCGGGCCAGGCCAGCCTGCCGATAGCAGGAAGCATTTTTGATTTTAAGCAACATGGTCAAAGTGGAGCTTGGATGAGCGATCTGATGCCCCATACGGCCAAAATTGTCGATGAACTCTGCTTCATAAAATCGATGTACACGGAAGCCATCAACCACGATCCGGCAGTAACTTTTTTGCAGACCGGCTCACAACTTCCCGGAAGGCCATCCATAGGTTCATGGGTCAGCTACGGTCTGGGGTCGGACAACAAAAACTTGCCCGAGTTTGTAGTTCTTGTGACCAAGGACAAATACGGACAGCCCCTGTACTCGAGATCCTGGGGCAACGGCTTTTTACCCTCCCAGCACCAGGGCGTGCAGTTCAGGGCCGGCAAGGACCCCGTACTTTATTTGACCAACCCACCGGGCATCGACGGCAATAGCAGAAGGGAACAATTGGATCATTTGCAACAACTGGAAAAACTCAACCATCGGGATGTGGGAGATCCTGAGATCCTGGCGCGAATGGCACAGTATGAAATGGCCTTTCGAATGCAGACCTCCGTCCCGGAAATCATGGATACCCAGGACGAGTCCGATCACATTTATAAAATGTACGGAGAGGACAGCAAAAAACCGGGCACCTTTGCCGCCAATTGCATTTTGGCAAGAAGATTGGCCGAGCGTGATGTAAAATTCATACAACTGTACCATCAGGGCTGGGACCAGCACGGCAACCTGCCCAGCGCCATCAAAGTACAATGCAGGGAAACCGACCAGGCCACCGCGGCATTGATCACCGATCTGAAACAACGTGGGATGCTCGAGGACACTTTGGTCATTTGGGGCGGGGAATTTGGAAGGACCAACTACTCCCAAGGACAATTGACCCCGGATAACTTTGGTAGGGACCACCATCCCAAATGTTTTACCATATTCATGGCCGGTGCCGGAATCAAAAAGGGGTTTACCTTCGGGGCAACGGACGAATTTGGATACAACGTCATCCAGGATCCGGTTCATGTCCATGATTTTCAAGCCACATTGATGCACCTTTTAGGGGTGGACCATGAACGTTTGACCTTCAAATTCCAGGGAAGGCGTTACCGCCTCACCGACGTACATGGCCATGTGGTCAAGGACATTTTAGCATAAATCAATCCGTATCGAACATAAAAAGATGAAAACAACAAAAAACAATCGAAGGGACTTTCTCAAAAAAACCGCCCTGGCCACGGGAGCAGGTTTGGTAGCCCCTTCCCTTACTTTCGGAATTCTCCGCTCGAAAAACAATGCAGGAGAGATCATTGGCCATGGTAATTTTAAGTATCGGGTCGATAAAGAATGGGGCGTTCAAGATCCGGCGAAAATCCCGATCAACGATTGCCACGAGATGGTGCTGGACAGCCAAGGCCGTATTTTCATGACCACCACCGGCGAGAACAACAACAATATTTTGATCTACGACAAATCGGGCAAAGTACTGGATTCCTGGGGCACAGTATTCCCTGGAGCACACGGTCTGTCCATCACAGGGGAAGGCAAGGACCAATACCTGTTCATTACGGATCCCGACACCCACAAGGTCTTCAAGACCACCTTGGACGGGCGCATCCTAATGACCATTGAGCGACCTAAAGAGGTTTCGGGCTACACGAGCAACGAGCAGTTCAAACCCACCGAAACCGCGATCATGCCGAATGGAGATATCTATATCGCGGATGGATATGGGGAAAATTACATCATACAGTACAATGCGAAAGGTGAGTATATAAGACATTTTGGCGGCAAGGGAGATGGGGAGACCGAATTCAGCTGTTGCCACGGCATTACCATGGATACACGGAATATGGAAAACCCTACGCTATTGATTACTTCCCGTGCCACCCAGCAATTCAAACGCTTTACTTTGGAAGGAGAGCACCTGGAGACCGTTTCGCTTCCCGGATGTTCGGTATGCCGTCCCGTGGTACACGGTGAGAACATTTATTTTGCTGTTATCGTGACCAAGACTTGGGACAGCTATGACGGCATGCTCGCGATACTGGACAAGGACAACAAGGTCGTATCGCTGCCGGGCGGAAGCACTCCGAGATATGCCAATGGGACACTTCTAGCCCCCGAATACGATGGAAAGACCTTCCGCAATCCCCATGACGTGCTGGTCGATGATGATGGTAGTCTATATGTGCCACAATGGGCTTCGGGCAAGACCTACCCCATTAAATTAAATCGAGTTTAATAGGCATTATTCCGAACAACACTATGATAGCACTGGATTTTTCCACTTTTTTAGGCCGTTTTCACCCTTTGTTTGTGCATCTTCCCATTGGTTTTTTGATCTTGGCCATTCTATTGGAGTGGTATGGGAATGCAAAAAAAATTGAAAAAAAGAGCCGCTTAATTCCCTATGCTTGGTTTTTGGGGGCCATAAGTGCCTTTGCCGCGGCCTTATGCGGCTGGTTTTTGGGAGAGACAGGCCTTTATGAAGAAGATAATCTTTTCGTGCACCGGTGGCTGGGCGTGGCCTTGGTTGGGGTAGCATTTGCCGGTTGGTGGATAAAGAAGAAACCGGAAAACTATTCTAGCCTTCTACAGAACGGCATCAATGTCCTACTGCTTTTAATGATGTTCGTAGAAGGGCACAAAGGAGGCAACCTTACCCATGGTGACACCTATCTTACCGAATACGCCCCCGAACCCATTCAAAAAATCCTGGGGGCCAACACCGGGAAGGATTCACTCCCCCCCTTGGGAAATCCAGATTCCGTTGTGGTGTACCGTGACCTGATCCTGCCTATTTTCGAATCGAAATGTATTGGCTGTCATGGCAGCGAGGTACAGCGGGGCGGGTTGGACATGGGTTCGGTGGAAACCTTTCTTGAGGGAGGTGATGGCGGGCCTATTTTGGCCAGTGGCAATTCTATTGAAAGTGAGCTTTTCAGAAGGATCACGCTTCCGCAACGCAATATCAAGTTCATGCCCCCCACGGGAGATGCGCTTACCTATGATGAGATCAAGACCGTGGAATGGTGGATCGATCAAGGAGGTTCTTTTGAAGATCGCGTATCGGCTGTTGAAGTTACCGAAAACATCAAGCCCGTCCTGCTCAGGCGCTATGGTCTGGATACCGAGCCGAAACCGTGGTACGAAATGGTCAGTATCCCTCCATTGGACAGCCTGGAATTGGTTGCCCTGCAAGAACACGGGTTTACAGTAAAATCCTTGGGTGCCGAAAACCCGTTGTTGGACGTCAAATATTCTGGAAATTCCTTGACCCAGGAACAGCTCGGGCAACTGGAAAAAGCAAAAGATCATATAACCTGGCTTTCCTTGGCAGGCACCAATGTGGAGGACAACTGGTTGGCCGTTGTTGGCAATTTTTCAAATTTGACCCGTCTCCAGTTGGAAAAAACCTCCATTTCCGATAAGGGCGTGGCCCATCTTTCGGCGTTGGAGCACCTGGAAGCGCTGAACCTGTATGGAACCAATGTGACCGATTCATGTCTGGGGGACCTCCAAAAATTGGAAGGTTTAAAACGAGTGTACCTCTGGGGCACTAGGGTAGATCCAGATGCGGCAAAAAATATGGAAGAAAACAATGAGGACCTGGAAGTGGTCATTGGACAGGGTTAAACATCCAATCCCTTCAATTCAATACATCTTATGTCTTTTTGTCCTCCTGGGCCATATGGCCCAAGCAACTTTCTAAATAGGTTTGGACTATACCTTAAGGTTCCCTTTTAATCTTTTTTCAATCTTTCGTTTGATTACGGTCAGGCGCTTCATGATATCCATAATCGTTTCATCTTTATTTTGTTTATACAACTCGTTGAGCTCAAGTATCAGGCCCTTGGCCTCCCTAGAGGCTGAGACCCTGTCGCTCGTAGTCATTCTGGACATTTTTCTTTGCTCAAACAATTGAACTTTTTCCATTAAATCCGTTGTCATATGCTTAATTACTTTAATCTTAAATAATTCGGGTAATATAACTCAATTTTTTCATTTTATCTTGATGAATACCCTTGTTTTGGTACTTTCACTACCCCAAACACCCCATATCCTATGTAATTCCATGGGTTTGGCCATAGTGAGCGCCCGGAACCAATTCCGAACAAAATGGTCTTGAACTACCACAAAAATAGGGAATGTTTAATTTTTAATCCTTTGCGTTAAACGATATAACAATACTTTAACGCATTCAAAATGCAAAGGTCCATGGCCATCGGGATACGAAGAGGTAGACAAAAAAAATCCCGTCCAAATATGGACGGGATTTTGTGGGCAATGAGGGACTCGAACCCCCGACCCCCTCGGTGTAAACGAGGTGCTCTGAACCAACTGAGCTAATTGCCCGTTAAGGAGTGCAAATATAGAATAGTTTTAATTACTCCAAAAGAAAAACAACTAAAAAATCAAACCACTTCGGCGACCACAAAATTACTCCCCCCAACGAAGATAAAATCGGCTTTTGACGCATAATGGTTTGCTGCGGCCAGGGCCTTTTTTACCGATTTGTATACCTTTCCATGAATCCCAAGTTCGGCACTTTTCTGGTAGAGAACAACAGCGTCCAGGCCCCTGGGAATATTCGGTTTGCAAAAATAGTATTCGGCGTTCTTTGGAAACAACGGCAGCACCATATCGAGGTTTTTATCCTTGACAAAGCCCAGTACGATATGGAGCTTGTCAAAACTTTGCCGATCGATCTGTTGCAGTACCCATTTCAGGCCTTCCGTATTGTGCGCGGTGTCACAAATGATGGTGGGACGTTTGCCCAAGAGCTGCCATCTTCCCATCAAACCGGTATTTTGAACAACCTTTTTCAAACCCGATTCTATATGTTTCCGTTTGATATGGTATGTTCCAAGTTCCTTTAACACCGCTACGACCCCTCTTATATTAATGGCTTGGTAATCGCCCAAAAGCGATGTTTTGTACCGCTCCTTCACAAGGGTGTCCGCAAACACGATTTTAGATCGCTTTTCCCTGGCAACGGCTTCAAAAACAGCCGCTGTTTCCTTTTGGCGTTCACTGATCACAACCGGGATGCCTTTCTTGATGATACCTGCCTTTTCAAAGGCTATTTTCTCAAGGGTATCGCCCAGCATATCGGTATGGTCGAAACCAATATTGGTGATCAACGACACTTCCGGGGTAATGATATTGGTCGAGTCCAACCGACCTCCCAATCCGACTTCCACAATGGCGATATCGACTTTTTTCTTGACGAAGTAGACAAAGGCCATGCCCACCGACATTTCGAAAAAAGAAAGTTTGTTCGCTTCAAAAAAAGACTTGTTCCCCTTGACAAATCCCACTACGAAGTTTTTGCCCACTGGCTTCCCGTCCACACGGATGCGTTCCCGATAATCTTTGAGATGGGGCGATGTATAGAGCCCTACCCTATACCCCGCCTCCTGAAGCACGGAAGCCAACATATGGCTGCTAGAACCTTTTCCATTGGTCCCGGCCACATGAATGCTCTTGAATTTTTTCTCGGGATGGCCCAAATGTTTCGCAAGAAGTTGCACGTTGTCGAGCTTGGCATTGAAGGCAGATTTGCCTTTGTGCTGATACATTGGAAGTTGGGCGAACATCCAATCCAAGGTTTCCTTATAGGTCACTTATTCTCCCAATTTGAAGTTTACCACTACAAAACCGACCTGCTGGCTTGGTGCATTGGAGTCGAGGTTCCACTTGTGCATAAAGGCGGTCTTTTTTGCAGGTTCCAACAAACAGGCCGCATTGTTGGTAGTTCCTTTGACCCCGGGGATCGCACTGACCACCCGTCCATTTCTGTCCACTACGATCTTCACGACCACCCTTCCTTCCTGATTGCACTCTTGCGGTACTTTTCCTTTGCTTACCAATGAACGTCCGTTAAGGCCATACCCCCCAGTACCGCTTCCGGAACCTGGGCTTCCATAATAACTGGTCGCGTAGGGGTCTCCATCGGGTCGTCCCTTGTCACCGGCCCTGTCATCATCGCCTTCAGAACCGGAGGCGGTGCCATCGGATTTATTCAGGCCGCCCATCAGCTCATCCAGTTTTTTCTTTTTGGCCTCCTGTTCCTTTCGGGCCCGCTCTTCGGCATCTCTTTTTTGTTTTGCAATTCTGTCGGCCTCGGCCTTCGCTTTTTTCGCCGCGGCGTCCGCCTTGCGCTTTGCTTCCCGTTCGGCCTCATCGGCCTTTCTTTTGGCTTCCTTGGCCTGCTTGATTTTGATGGCTTCCTCGCTTTCCCGGGTCAATACCTCTTCGGAAGGCGCCTCTTTGGCGACCACTTCTTCCGGAACTTCCTCTACCTCCTCCACAACTTCCTCGACAGCCTCTTCCTGCTTCACCGGTTCAACAGGAGGGGTATCTCGGGGCTCGGAACGTATTCTTTCCTTGGGCTGTACCCTGCCACTGCCAAAATCGGTGGTGCCGAAATTCACGGAGATGCCGCTCTCTATGGGAGGGTCCATATAGGTAAGGCCTATATAGAACAATATAAGCAAGAGCACACTTAACAGCAGCGTGGTAAGCGTGAAAGATTGTTTTTTGTGTCTCGTATCTAGTAACGACATCAATTGGGTCGCACGGCCAGGATAACCTTGTAATTGTTCCTATTGGCGATGTCCATTACGTTGACCGCCTCTTTGATGGCAACGCTTTCTTCCGCCCTTAGGATAATGGTTGGTTTCTCTTGACCTTCCAGTGCTTTTTTTAGTTCAATTTCAATGTATTCTCCATTAATTCTCTCGTTGTTCACAAAATACTGTAAGTTCTTGTCGATACTCACGGATACATTTTGCGTATTGGTCGATTTCCCCTTGGCCTTGGGCAGTAAAAGATCCAAAGCATTCGGCGAGTTTGCCGTCAACATGAAGAATATCAGCAACAAAAAAACGATATCCGTCATAGACGACATACTAAAATCGGGACTGACCTTATTTCTACCCTTCAACTTCATAAGTCCAGGATTATAAAGGTTCGTTCAAGAGGTCGAGGAATTCCACCGCATTCGCCTCCATGGCATGGACCACCTTATCGGTCCTGTTCACCAAATGGTTGTACCCGATATAGGCGATGATCCCCACGATCAGGCCGGCCACGGTAGTGGTCATTGCGGTATATATCCCGGAAGCCAAAGATCCCATTTCGGCTTGGCCGCCACTGGTGGCCATTTCATGGAATGCCAAAATCATACCGATTACGGTTCCCAGAAAACCGATCATCGGAGCGGCCCCGGCAACGGTGGCCAGAACGCTCACGTTTTTCTCCAATTTGTACACCTCCAAGGTACCTGCGTTTTCTATGGCCGTATTGATATCGTCCAAGGGCTTCCCGATTCTTGAAATTCCCTTTTCGGTTAAACGGGCCACTGGGGAGTCCAATTGGGCGCAAAGTATTTTTGCCGCATCCAATTTCCCTCCAGAAACATGGTCGCGAATCTGGTTCATAAAGTTCTTGTCTATCTTGGAAGCCGCCTTTATGGCCAATATCCTTTCAAAATAGATGTAAAGGGCCACCCCCAGCATTACAAAAAGAACGGTTATGATGACCACACTGCCTGTGCCGCCATTAAAGATCAAATCAATAACCGATAGGGTTTTTTCCTCAGATACCACATCGCCCATTTCAGGGTCCTGGGTAAGGTCTTGAATCAATAACATATAATTTCTCTGTATTAAGGTTGCCTTAATAACGGTATTTTGTCGATTAAATTATGCGTGGAGCACAAAATCTCGCATTAAAATAAAAGTTCCAGCCCCAGCCACAAAACCGATTAGCGCCAACCAGGATATTTTTTTGAGATACCAAAAGAAATCGATCTTTTCCATTCCCATGGCCACTACTCCCGCGGCAGATCCTATGATCAACATACTGCCCCCAGTTCCAGCGGAATAGGCGATAAAGTGCCATAGGGGGTCGTCCATTACCTGTGCGAACATCCCCATGCTGGCAGCGACCAAGGGCACATTGTCGATCACCGCCGAGCCGACCCCGAACAGCATTACGACAATATCGGTGTTGGGTATGGCCTCGTTCAGGCTTTCGGCATAGTGAAACAGCATTCCCAAAGATTCCAATGCGGCCACGGCCAAAAGTATGCCCAGGAAAAATAGAATGCTGGGGAGCTCTATTTTGGACAAGGAATGGTGAACGGGGCTATGGTGCCCTACGGAATCGCTCTCCCCTTCGACATCCACAGCGTCCGAAATAGAGAATTTGGAACTGCTGTAGATTTCCGCGAAGGTAGCCACAATGGCCAAGGAAAGCATCATTCCCACATACGGGGGCAAATGCGTGATCGTCTTAAAAAAGGGTACAAAAACAATGGCCCCCAGCCCCAGGTACAACATGGTAGCGCCATATTTGGATTTTGGCTTCTCCAATTCTTCGATGTCACTGATATTTCCTTTAAACGCCTTGTAACGGCCGGCCCACAAGACCGGGACCACCATACATACTATCGATGGTATCAAGACATGCTCAATTAGTTGCAGTGCCGATACCTTATTGGCAATCCACAACATCGTAGTGGTGACATCGCCTATGGGCGACCAGGCCCCGCCCGCATTGGCCGCGATTATGATCATCCCGGCAAACCAAAGCCGGGTGTCCCGATCTTTGATCACCTTTTGCAAGATGGTGACCAGAACGATCGTGGCGGTAAGGTTATCTATTATGGCGGAAAGAATAAACGCCAAAATGGAAAACAACCACAACAGTTTACGCTTGCTCCTGGTACGGATAAAACCTTTGATCGTTGCAAAGCCGTCAAAATAATCGATGATTTCAACAATGGTCATCGCTCCCAGTAAAAAGACCAGTATTTCAGCGGTCTTGCCCAAATGATGCAGGAGAATTTCATCGATATGGGTGGGCTCCAGTTCCCGGAGTTCGGCGTTCACCTCAAAAACGGGCATATGGGACAGGGCGATGATCGCCCACAAAATGGCCATCATGGCCAAGGCCGGAATCAGTTTATCAATTTTTAAGTTGTGCTCCAGGGTAATGGCCAGGTAACCCGCTAAAAATACAATGATAATAATGGTCTCCATATTCGGTCGGTTTAGTTTAGATAAGTTGTTTCAACGCAATTTCAAATCCAGTTTTGCAGACGTTTGTTTTTGATTGATTTTGCCTAAAGATATTCAAAATTGCCTTTCCAATGGTATCCGACGTATCTTTAAATATCAATTCATCATCAATTCCGACCCTTTTTTCCATAAAATAGGAAAACACCCTTGCCATTCCACAATTGCTCACAAAGTCGGGTATCAGACTTACCCTACCGTCGGCATATTCCATAATAGGCCCGAAAAAAATCTCTTTGTCGGCAAAGGGGACATTGGCCCCACAGGAAATCACCTCTAATCCCGTATCGATCATTTTGGTGATCTGTTCCCTGGTGATCAACCTCGAGGCCGCACATGGCATAAATATCTCCGTGGGCAAAGTCCAAATACGTTCGTTGATTTCCCCAAAGGGAATCATGGTATCGGCATCCGCCATGAGACTATTTCCCTTTTTATTAAGGAAGAATGTCTGGATCTCCTCGAAGGAAAACCCCTCTTCCTTGATCACGCCCCCGGCCCTATCGATTATTCCCACCACCTTAGCGCCCATCTGCGCCAAGTAATAGGCGGCAGCGGACCCAACATTTCCAAAACCCTGTATTACGGCCCTTTTGCCCATAACATTACCTCCATAGATATCGTAATAGTGCCGTACGGCCTCCGCCACGCCATATCCTGTTATCATGTCGGCCACGGTATATTTTCGGGAGATGTCCGGCGAAAGCTTGTTGCTTTCCAGGGCCTTGATCACGCCCAATCTCAACTGCCCGATACGATTGATCTTATCTGCTTCGGTCGGCTTGAAATGCCCGTTAAAGACCCCTTCCTGTGGATGCCACACACCGGCATCCTCGGTAATCGGGATCACCTCATGGATTTCGTCCACATTTAAGTCCCCCCCTGTTCCGTAATAACTTTTCAACAAAGGGGCCACTGCACTGTACCAGCGCTCCAGAACTCCTTTTTTCCTTGGGTCGTTGGGATTAAAATTGATACCGGATTTAGCGCCTCCTATCGGAGGGCCGGAGACTGTAAATTTGACCTCCATGGTCTTCGCCAGTGAAAGCACCTCGTTCATGTCCAAGCCTTCCCGCATTCGGGTACCCCCGCCTGCCGCACCACCGCGAAGGGAGTTGATGACCGTCCACCCTTCGGCCTCGGTCTCTGGATCTTTCCAATTAAAAACGATTTCGGGCTGTTTGCCCTCGTACGCTGCCAATAATTTTTTCATTGCTGCCGATTTAAATCATTATGTGATCTTGTTTTTCATCCGTTTTCCGTTTGAAACATTAGCTTTTTCCCCTTTCGGGGTTACTGTTGATCCATAATTGCTGATTTAAACCAATTCAAAAAATCGTGTCCACAAATATAAATATTTGGAATTGGAAAATTCGTATTCCCTTGGCTGTGATCGCAGATCGACCCTAAAGAAAACATCCTTGGAGTACCGTCCTATTTTCCTGCATACCCGTATATTTGTAGGAAGACAACACAAAGATCTTACTATGGATTTCTCACTATCTGAAGAACATCTAATGATACGGCAGGCGGCAAGGGATTTTGCCCAGAACGAATTGCTCCCGGGCGTCATTGAACGCGACGAGGCACAAAGGTTCCCCACCGAACAAATTAAAAAATTAGGGGAGTTGGGGTTCTTGGGAATGATGGTGGATCCCAAGTACAACGGTAGCGGAATGGACACCTTGTCCTATGTCATTGCCATTGAGGAACTCTCCAAGGTCGATGCGTCGGCCTCGGTGGTGGTATCGGTAAACAACTCTTTGGTTTGCTGGGGACTGGAAACCTTTGGCAGTGAAGCCCAAAAGGAAAAATATTTGAGCCGATTGGCTTCCGGGCAGGTCATTGGTGCCTTTTGCCTATCGGAGCCAGAAGCCGGTAGCGACGCCACCTCCCAAAAAACCACGGCCATAGACAAAGGCGACCACTATGTGCTCAATGGGACGAAAAACTGGATCACCAACGGCGGCACTTCGGAAGTATGCCTGGTCATCGCCCAGACCGATAGGGAAAAAGGCCATAAGGGCATCAACGCCCTAATTGTGGAAAAAAATATGCCCGGTTTTGAAATCGGGCCCAAGGAGAACAAGCTGGGCATCCGTGGAAGCGATACCCATTCCCTTATCTTCAATGAAGTAAAGGTTCCCAAGGAAAATCGCATCGGTAAAGACGGCTTTGGATTCAAGTTCGCAATGAAGTCCCTCTCGGGCGGCAGAATCGGGATTGCCGCCCAAGCTCTTGGGATCGCTGCGGGAGCTTATGAAATGGCCCTGAAATACTCCAAAGAGCGAAGTACTTTTGGTACGAAGATCGCGAACCACCAGGCCATCGCTTTCAAACTGGCCGATATGCATACCCAAATCGAAGCGGCCCGCCATTTGGTGTATAAAGCGGCCTGGGAAAAAGACCAAGGCCTGAACTATGATCTGTCGGGGGCGGTAGCCAAATTATATGCTTCCCAAACAGCCATGGAAACTACGGTGGAAGCCGTTCAGATCCACGGGGGGAACGGCTTCGTCAAAGACTACCATGTGGAACGTCTGATGCGGGACGCAAAGATTACACAGATTTATGAAGGAACATCCGAGATCCAGAAAATAGTCATTTCAAGGAGCATCCTGAAGGATTGATAGCTATGGGGGAGTAAAGCGGAAAGCCCAACAGTGGGCGTACCAAAATAGGTTCCAAATCTACTTTCATTTGAGGATCATCATTACAAACACCCTATAATTTAAGGGGCTTACTTCCATAATATGTATTTTGGAGCACGGAATGGGCCAAAAATTTGGGGCATGATGCCCCAATAACGCATATCGTTGTGGATCCCCCCCTAAAAATCTTTAAAATTTGCCCTGGATGGCCTAAATTTATGGGAATGATAAATTAACCTTCCCAAAAATCCAAATTTGAGCATTTTTTAGCACTTTATTGAAAACGTTGATTTTTTTATTCCATTTATCCAGAATCAATGAATATAATTCAGATAAAATGCTATTTTTGAAGAAATACCATAATTTATGACGTTGAAGAAGCAAGGGTTATACCTACCGGAATTTGAACATGACAACTGTGGTGCAGGATTCATATGCAGCCTCAAAGGAAAGAAGTCGAACGATATTATACATAAGGCTCTGGAAATTCTGGACAAACTGGAGCATCGTGGAGCGGTCAGCGCAGATGGAAAAACAGGTGATGGGGCCGGAATCCTAATTGATATTCCCCACGATTTTTTTAAAGCGGAATGCACCTTTGACCTTCCCGATCCGGGGGAATATGCGGTCAGCAACGTTTTTTTGCCCCAAAAGGAAAACCAACGTAACTTTTGTATCTCTGTTTTCGAAGAGAACATCAAAAAGCAGGGACTCCAACTACTGGGCTGGCGCGATGTGCCCGTAAATCCATCTGTGCCCGGTAGAATTGCGATGGAGACAGAACCTTTTGTAAAACAACTGTTTGTTGCCAAAGCCGGGTCGGAACAGGAAGAGTTTAATTTCAACCTTAAGCTGTTCATCGCCCGGAAAGTTACCGAACATACCGTTCTGGGATCCAAATTGTCGGAACGCCAGTTCTTTTATGTCCCCAGCCTGTCGACCAAGATCATCATTTTCAAAGGCCTGCTGATGCCGAAGGATATCAGCCTATATTATAAAGACCTGATGGACCCCAGGGTAGTGACCCGACTGGCCTTGGTACATCAAAGGTTCTCGACCAATACTTTTCCCACATGGGATCTGGCACAACCCTTCCGTTATATGTGCCATAACGGTGAAATAAATACATTGCGCGGCAATGTTTCCCGAATGCGTTCGCGGGAGGAATTGCTGAAGAGCGATTGGTTCGGGGAAGAAATAAAAAACATACTTCCCATCGTACTACCTGGAAAATCAGATTCGGCAACGATGGATATGGTAGTGGAAATGTTGCTGATGACCGGCCGTTCCCTACCGGAGGTCATGATGATTTTAGTGCCGGAGGCATGGGAGAAGAACACGGAAATGTCGGAGGTAAAACGATCGTTCTATGAATACTATTCCTGTGTAGTGGAACCTTGGGACGGGCCCGCCTCCATCCCATTTACCGATGGGAATTATATCGGTGCGGTCCTGGACAGGAATGGTCTGCGCCCCTCCAGGTATTCCGTGACCAAAGATGGGTACGTCATTATGTCTTCCGAAACCGGGGTAGTGGAAATCGAACCGGAAAACGTAGAATTCCATGGGCGTTTGGAACCTGGAAAAATGTTCCTGGTTAACATGGAGGAAGGCCGTATCGTCAACGATGAGGAAATCAAGGAGGAAATTGCGCAGCGGCATCCCTACAAAAAGTGGTTGGACAACAATTTGGTCCATCTAAAGGACATTCCCTATAACGATTGTCCACTTTTCCTGGGGGAGGCCTCACTGGAAAAAAGAAAATCGGTTTTCGGCTATACCCTGGAGGACATCAATACCATTATCCTTCCCATGGGCAAGAATGCCAAGGAACCCATTGGCTCCATGGGATCGGACACACCCATTGCCGTACTGTCCCAACGTCCGCAATTGATCTACAACTACTTCAAGCAGTTGTTTGCCCAAGTGACCAACCCGCCCCTGGATGGCATTAGGGAAGAACTGATCACCGACATCAGCCTCACCCTGGGAAGCGATCAAAATATTTTTGATTTCAGTGAACTGCACTGCAGAAAACTAAAAATTCAAAATCCCGTCATCTCCAAGGAGGATCTCGACAAGATCAAAAACTATGACGCGAGCCCCGATTATAAGGTGGTCTCCATTCCGATGCTCTATGAGGTCGAAAAAGGATACAATGGCCTGGAGGATGCCCTGGAAGCCATCTTGAAACAGGCTTTACAGGAAATTGATTTGGGCACCAATATCATTATCCTTTCCGATAGGAATGTCAGTGAAAAATTGGCCCCGATCCCCGCCTTATTGGCCTGTTCTTATGTGAACAGCGGCCTACAGAGAATGGGAAAACGTTCCAAACTCAGTGTGATCATCGAATCTGCCGAACCACGTGAAGTGCACCACTTCGCGCTCTTGTTCGGGTTCGGGGCAAGTGCCATCAATCCGTATTTGGTAAACGAAATCATTGGAGAGCAGATCGAAGAACTCGATATCACGGAATTTACTTTTGAGGAAGCCATCAAGAACTACAACAAGGCAATTGGGAAGGGCATTCTCAAAGTAATGAACAAAATTGGCATCTCTACCTTGAACTCGTACCGGGGTTCCCAGTTGTTCGAGTGCATTGGCATCAATACCAAGGTAGTCGAAAAATACTTCCCGAATACCCCGACGAGAATTGAGGGCGTAGGACTCTACCAACTGGAAAAAGAGATTTCCAAGCGGCACGCCATAGCATTCACCAAGAAGGAAATAGCCGCCAATCTCGATTTGGAAATGGGTGGTGAATACCGTTGGAGAAGGGATGGGGAGAAGCATATGTTCAACCCCTTGTCCATTGCAAAGCTGCAAAAGGCGGTCCGAAACAATGAGCCCGGCACCTATAAGGAGTTTTCGGAAATGGTAAATGAGCAATCAAAAAATTTGATGACCATCCGTGGCCTGTTCGAGTTTTCCAACTACGATCCCATTCCCATTGACGAAGTAGAGCCCTGGACCGAAATCGTAAAGCGCTTTAAGACCGGGGCCATGTCGTATGGTTCCATCAGTAAGGAAGCGCACGAAAACCTTGCCATTGCCATGAACCGGATCGGGGGCAAGAGCAACTCGGGCGAAGGGGGCGAAGATTCAGATCGTTTTTACAAAAACGCCACCGGGGACTGGCGGAACAGTGCCATCAAGCAGGTGGCTTCCGGGAGGTTCGGGGTCACTTCGGACTATCTGACCAACGCGGAGGAAATACAGATTAAGATGGCCCAAGGGGCCAAGCCTGGGGAAGGTGGACAATTACCCGGGCCCAAAGTGAACCCGGCAATTGCCAAGACAAGAAATTCCACTCCCTACGTAGGACTGATCTCCCCTCCGCCCCATCACGACATTTATTCCATCGAGGACCTGTCACAGTTGATCTTTGATTTAAAATCCGCCAACCGCGAAGCCAGGATCAACGTGAAATTGGTTTCCGAGGTTGGTGTGGGCACCGTTGCCGCAGGGGTTTCCAAGGCCAAGGCCGATGTTATCCTGGTTTCGGGCTTTGATGGCGGCACCGGAGCCTCCCCGCTAACCTCATTGAAGCACGCGGGACTCCCATGGGAACTGGGTATCGCGGAAGCGCAGCAGACCTTGGTCATGAACGACCTAAGAAATCGAATTGTTCTCGAATGCGACGGACAATTGAAAACTGGGCGCGATGTGGCAATAGCCTGTCTTTTGGGAGCCGAGGAATTCGGTTTTGCCACCGCCCCGCTAGTGGCCTCGGGCTGTATTATGATGCGGGTATGCCATTTAAATACCTGTCCGGTAGGTATAGCCACCCAAAACCCTGACCTGCGAAAAAAGTTCGAGGGCAAGCCCGAACATGTGGTCAACTATATGTATTTCGTCGCTCAGGAACTGCGGGAAATAATGGCGCAACTCGGTTTCAGAACGGTCAATGAAATGGTGGGACAGGTCCAAAAGCTGGATCGCAACAAAGCCATCGACCACTATAAATCGGCGGGCATCGACCTGACACCGATCTTACATCAGGTGGACGTACCTGCAGGAACCAAATTCTACAACACGGAGAAACAGCGACACGATGTGGACAAATCAATTGAGTTCGAGATCATCGAGAAAGCGAATCCGTCTTTGTTCCGCAAGGAGAAACTGAGTTTGGATTTTCCGATACACAATACCGATCGGGCCGTCGGGGCCATTATCAGTAACGAAATCTCCAAAGTATATGGGGCGCAGGGGTTACCGATCAATACCTTGAAACTGAACTTTACAGGTTCCGCGGGCCAAAGTTTTGGAGCGTTCGCAACCAGGGGCCTTACCCTAACCGTCAACGGCAACACCAACGACTATTTGGGCAAGGGGCTTTCAGGCGCCAAGTTGGTGGTCAAAGTGCCCGACGGGTCCACCATAGTACCCGAAGACAATGTCATTACCGGGAACGTGACCTTATACGGCGCTACGGCCGGTAGGGCCTATATCAACGGAAAGGCGGGGGAACGCTTTTGCGTACGCAATTCCGGGGCCAAAACCGTTGTTGAGGGCATTGGCGACCACGGGTGTGAATATATGACCGGTGGGGTCGCCGTGATACTCGGCGAGGTCGGAAGAAACTTTGGTGCCGGAATGAGCGGTGGAATCGCATACGTCTATGACAAAAACAAAACCTTTGAAAGTAGGTGCAAGGAGGAAGCGCTGAACCTTCTGCCCGTAGAGGAGGACAATGATATCAAACAGCTACGGGAGTTGATCGAAAGCCACTATAACTCCACCTTAAGCCCATTGGCCCAGCGTATCTTGGAAAATTGGGAAGATTGCCTATCGGATTTTGTAAAGGTCTTTCCTGAGGAGTACCGACAGGCATTGATCCGCTTGGAAAATGAAAAATTACAAACCATATAAATCGAGAAATGGGAAAGATAACTGGATTTTTGGAATTCGATAGAAAAATAGAGGACTACGCCCCTGTCGAGGAGCGTGTGAAAAACTATAAAGAGTTTACCCTTCCTTTAAAGGAAAAAGAGCTTAAAGAGCAAGGGGCCAGATGTATGGACTGTGGCATCCCCTTTTGCCATAGCGGTTGCCCCTTGGGCAATCTGATACCGGACTTCAATGATGCCGTCTATCGTGGCAAATGGGAAAAAGCGGCGGATATTCTACATTCCACGAACAACTTCCCGGAGTTTACCGGCCGCCTGTGCCCGGCTCCCTGTGAGGAGGCCTGTGTACTGGGCATCAATGAAGACCCCGTATCCATTGAGAATATTGAAAAGAACATTGTTGAGACCGCTTTCAAAAAAGGCTGGATCCTTGCCCAACCCCCTAATAGCAGGACTGAAAAAAAAGTTGCGGTAATAGGTTCAGGGCCTGCAGGATTGGCCGCGGCACAACAGTTGAACCGGGCCGGACATTGGGTCACGGTTTTTGAGAGGGATGAAAAACCGGGAGGTTTACTTCGGTTTGGCATTCCTGATTTTAAAATGGAAAAACACATTATCGATAGAAGGTTGAAGATCTTGGAGGAAGAGGGGATCGAGTTTAAATGTGGGGTTCATGTCGGGGTCGATATAATGGCCGACACGCTCAAAGAGGAATTTGACGCTGTGGTACTTTGCGGCGGGGCCACCATTCGGAGAAAACTACCCATCAAAGGTGCCGATTTAAAGGGCGTTGTGCAAGCGATGGACTTTTTGGCCCAAAACAACCGCAGGGTCGATGGGGTAAAAAAACTCGGAGAAGAAATCAAAGCGACCGACAAGGACGTCATTGTCATTGGCGGAGGGGACACGGGATCGGATTGTATCGGGACTTCCTTTAGGCATGGGGCAAAGTCAGTTTCCAATTTTGAGATCATGCCCATGGCCACTACCGATAGACCACAGGACCAGCCCTGGCCATTTTGGCCCATGCGGTTGCGGACCAGTTCCTCGCACAAAGAAGGGGCCGAGCGTTTTTTCAGCATTTCGACCAAGGAGTTCATTGGTGATACCCATGGTAATTTGAAAGGGTTGATCACGGCCGAGGTAGAATGGATCAAGGAACCTGGGAAAAGGCCCGTCCTGAAAGAAGTGGTGGGCACGGAAAAAAAATGGAAATGTGAGTTGGCACTTTTGGCCCTTGGTTTTACGGGATCCGAAATGACCATTGCCGAACAACTGGGCCTGGAAGCCGATCCGCGGACCAATATCAAGGCATCGGCCAAGGACTATATGACCAACGTGCCCGGTGTATTCGTGGCCGGTGACCAAAGAAGGGGGCAGTCGTTGATTGTTTGGGCCATCTCTGAAGGTCGCCAAGCGGCATACCATATTGACAGCTATTTGATGGGGGAATCTGCGCTCCCATTGAAGGGTGAAGGGGACTTACCCCGTATATAGTTTTTTATTTGAATTGGTAAAGGGGGGGGGCGTTTCCATATTGGAAGCTCCCCCCTTTTTTGGCATCTACGGTAAAAAAAGGGCCAAAAAAAAGGGCCAAAAAAAAGGGCCCCCTGCATTGCTGCAAGGGGCCCCGAATAAGGCGGCTTCCTACTCTCCCACCTGGTGTGGCAGTA
>CANMFO010000007.1 GCA_947497245.1 uncultured Flavobacteriaceae bacterium
GCCCGCGGCGGTGATGGTGATGTCGGTACCGGTCCCGCAGGAGGTGATGTTCGGAGCGGAGGCAGTAACCGTCAGTTCTGGATTGATGGTTATGGTATTTGTCCCGGTGCAGTTGTTCCCATCTATGACATCTATGGTATAGGTTCCAGGGCCCAGACCGGTGAAAACATTATTGGCATCATAGCCCCCTCCATTGATCCGGTACTGATAGTTTCCATCGCCACCAGCGGTAACGTTTGCGGTCAAGGTCAGCCCCACAGCATCATCGTAGCACGTATCATTGGGTACAATATCCAAAACCGGAGCAACGGCATTGTTCAAGGCAAAGGTGGTCGACTCCGAACACCCGTTGGCATCGGTGACCGTGGCATTGTAGGTACTTGTTTGGGACAAACCGGTAAAAATACCGCTGGTATTGGTCACTATGGTAACGCCGTCCGGATAGGTCAACTCGTAATTGTAGCTGCCCCAACCCCCATTCGCAGTAAGGACAACGCTGCCATCCGCGGTACAACTAGGTTGTGTTTCGGCAGCAAGCAAGGTCAGTGCCGCGGTGGGCGCGGCGATGGTCACATCGGCAGTGGCCGTACAATTGGTGTCGTTATCGGTGACGGTTATGGTGTACAATCCATCATCCAGACCAGTAAGCGATATGGCGGTATTGGTCTGTGCCAATCCGTTGGAACCGGACGGCCCTGCAATCGTATAATCATAGGACGTATTGAAACCGGAAACGGTAAACAAGGCCTCCCCGTCAGTATCATTGATACAGCTGATATTGCTCACGAGCTGACCCACTACCTGGATAGGGGAAACGGGAGTTATCGTGTGGTCCTCGTCATAGGAACATCCTTTGTCATCCGTGACCCTAAAAGTATAGGTGTTGGGGGCCAAACCGGTGAAAGTGGCATTGTTTCCGTTATTGGCAACCTCCGCCGCCGGGGCGATGATCTCATAGGTAAACGGGGCATTTCCATCAACAACCGTAAGGGTGACATTCGAAGTCAATGTCGGACAATTCGGTGCGGAGGACACAAAGGTCAGATCGCTAGGTTCGTCCAAGGGGTCTATGGTCACAGAATTGGTAACGAATGTGCAGCCATTGGCATCCCTTACCGTAATGTTATAGGTGCCGTCCGTTAAATTGGAAAAAGTTTCCGCACCTACCCCGGTTCGGAAGGTCACACCATCAATACTGTACTCGTAAGGAGCACTGCCACCCGTCGTTCCCTGTGCCTCTATGGTGCCACTTTGAAGACAGGTGTAATCCTGTATGGGGACAAGGGCAGAGGTTAAGGCGTTTGCAGGGCCACTTATTGTAAAATTTTCATCAAAATCACATGTGTTGCCCCCTTTTCTTTGGTGCAAGGTAACCGTATAGTCACCTTGTGGCAAACCTGTAAATGTTCCAGATGAATTGTCCAACGTGGTACCATCGGGATACGTTAGGGTGTAACTTACCCTATACCCATTTCTGTTTGTAATGTTGTACGCAATGGAGCCATCTTCCGCTCCAAAGCAAGTTTCGTCCGTGGTTGAGGTGGAGTACTCCACCTCTGGCACAAGAACAATGGTAACGGTATTGGAAATGGTATGGCAGTTGTTTCTGTCCACCACCACAAATGTATAGTCCCCAGGAACCAAAATGTCAAATATAACACTGGTCTGATAGGCCGATGCAGGTATATCGGTAACGTCGGCATATGAGGTAATTGTTGTTCCTCCTTCATCGACAAAGCTCCAGATGGCATAGGAGTGGGGAGTCAGCCCTCCGGTTGATGTCATCTGTATATTACCTTCCCTACAACTAATGTGTTGTGAGATGGAGGCCACCAAATCCAGATCGTTCAAATCTGCTATGGTTATCTGTTCACTATAATCGCATCCATCATCCGTCCTGGCGATGGCGATGTAGTTGCCCGGATTAAGGTTGTTGAAGGTAAAGTTGTTGTCGGGCTGGGCGGTTTCGTTATCGATCAAAGTTCCCTGGCCGCCATTGGAGCCGTCGTCCAAACGAAGTTCGTATTCGTAGTTGGGCTCCACATTGTTCACCTGGATATTTATTGAACCCAGTTGGCCGCAATTGGCGTCGTTTGCAGTAACATCTACCTGAAAATCCCTGTTCAGGACACCAATATCCGGGGTGAAGAAAACACAGGCCCCGACAATGGGATCTCCAGAGGCATCCAACTGAGTAACCTCAACGCGATACGCCCCGTTGGTGGCGATATCGAAACTGGGGCCGTTGTTGGCACTGAACGGGACAAGAATGTTGCTGGTTGCCACATCGACCAATTGGTAACCGTATCCGGTACCCAGATTGGTAATGGTAATGTTTCCGTTCGTAGTACAAATGATGTCGTCTTTGGTATATTGGATATCCAAAGTATTTTGAAAGGCGCTAAAGTAAAAACGGTTGATACAGCCATTTTGATAGGTAACCTTCAATCGGTATTTGCCCGCTGAGGTAAGGTTGTAGTCACTGCCCGTGCCCACTTGGTTCCAGGTACAGGCGGAATTTTTATTGGCACAGTCATCATCTACCGCGGCACAACTGCTTTCGTCCAAAAGCTCCCATTCGATGCTCTGGGCATCCAGTATGTTCAATTGCAAAAGATGGGTGTCGTTCGTGCCGCAAAGGAATAGCTTGGGCAACAGATCTCCATCCACGGAACAGGTGGCGATTTCCCCTTCGATGTCGTTAAAGGGGTCGGCATCGGCGTTCACCGTATTGTAGTATTCCGTAATTGGATTGATGGGTGTCGCCCCTCCAAAAGGACTTACGGCAATAATCTCTTTGAAGCCCTTACAGGGGTCGGCAACGATTTTGTCCACGATATAGGTCCCAATTTGGTCCACGATCAGCGTACTGGGATCGTTGTCGGGATCTCCGTCGTTCAAAACGGTGTCGGTGGGGTCCAATAAGTTGTTGCCGTTGTCATCACGTACCCAGATATAGGAATCAAAGTTATCCCCTGCATCCAAGATTACTTCGTCCCCGCACAGTTCCACACTTCTTATGAAGGTGCAATTGGCCAGGTCGTCCAACAGAAAGTTCGTTGCCCCAGGGGTTACAAAACCGCAATCATCAAAATCGGATACACTGGGGTCGTCCGTGATCACGTTGTCGTTGATTACACCCTCGTATGTCGAATAGGCCAGGTTTTGAATAAGGTCGGTACAGGCGTCAACAAAATCAAAACAGTTTTCCGCTACCCTCACACGCATCCTAATGGAGTATATCGGGTCGTTGTCGTTGACCAGATTGTCCGGAATGGTGAACACTACGGTCCTTGTGGCGGAATCGTAAGTGTAGGTCACTCCTGTTGGAAAGGAGAAGTTCAGTTCGTCCAATGTTACATTAACCGGGAGTACGTCGCGAATGGTATAGTTCGTGGCATCGTCGTTGCCAATGTTTTGGAACGAAAGCACATAGTCCAAGGTTTGGCCCAAGTTTACCCCCATTCCCGTGATGTCGTTTCCGGCAATGTCCTCTACCTTTTTTTCGAGTACGATCTCCGGTTCAATAATTTCTACATTGAAGGAATTGAAAAAGGGATAATACTGATCTCCGTTGGTTCCGAACCTGAAGGTGGCCGCCGTTTCATCATTGGGAATGACCGAGTTTGCCGGATTGCTCAGAAGGAACATGTCCGAATCGAACCCAAGCGTGTTGTCACTGTTCGGGGTTCTGTTGGTAGTCAATGCACCGTTCAGGGTAATATTGCTATTAAAGAAATTGTTTGAGGGGTTCGTGCTGTTGCTAATGGTCGTAAACCCGGTATTGCTCGCCGCCTCGATGCTCATGAAATCACCGGTGATCCTAAAGTCGCCCTCCAAAGCCGCCGCTCCTATGTTGGCATTTACGGGGCCTGCGGGAATGGTGTTGAAACCGTTGTAATTGATATCCACCGAATTGGTTCCCGTTACCCGGGCAAAACCATCAAAAGTGGTGATCAATTTTCCCGTAAGGGTAGGGTTTTCGTAGGCGATTACCATGGTCCAACCGGCCGAGGCACCGCCCTGTCCTGCCAAACCGCCGATTACGGAACGGATATTCGCTATGGTATATTCCCCTTCCGGGTTGGCGAGTGCCGTTACCAATGCGGTAACATCGGCATAACAGGCATACGGACTGTTGCTCTGGGTGGCGGCTGTGGTAAAGCCGTCGAACAATATTTCATCTGCAGTGACATCCACATATGCCCCTCCGGGCACCTTGAACTTCACTTGGTTAAAATCGCTTTGTCTACCGGTCCCTGGTGCAATGGTGTTGGGTACATAAGTCGTGCCATCGTACGAGCCGTTTGCCATGGCGCTAGGATAGGTCGCGGCCCAGTACAGCCCAACATATCGAATTAGGTTACAGTCCGCCTGATCAAAAGTAAAAGTGGCGCTACTGGAACTGAAGGTCGATGCATCACTGTCCACATCGATATACTGTATGTTCTTGTAGTCGTTGTAGTTCAGCGCCCCTCCGGTTTCCGGATCGAAATTGGATGCATCGGTACTTAAGTTGTTGTAGGGGTCTTCTGGGTCTGTTGTCGCCGTGCCTCCATCCCGGTTTACGATATCATTGGATATAAAGGTAAGGTCGCCCTTGATGTTGTTCTGATATCGAACCTCAAAGTTGTTGTATTCCTGGGAAAACCCGGAATAGGCCAGTAGAAAGATACTGGCCAAGAGCAGTTTTTTGATAAGTTTTGGTAGCATTATTTAGGCAATATGGTTTGGTTTTACACGCATGATCCACATTTTGTCGTCATACATGTCATTTAGTTTGGTATAGTAGGAAATGAGTGCATTGTTCCAGGACTCATGCTTTTTTAGGTATACATATCTCCAGCTGTTCTCCGGGTTGATGAAGTAACTGGCGCTCAGTCCATAGGAATTGAGCAGTTTAACAAAGCGATTGGCGTTGTTGGGGTTTGCAAAAACGTTGGCAATGATATAGTATCCCGAACCGACACCTTTTAATTTGTAGGTTTTCGGAGCAGGTTTGGTCGTGGAGATCTTGTCATTGGCGACAACATTTCGGTTTAATTCGTCGATATCGTATTTGGTTGATTTTTCCTTGAGCTTGTTGACATTGCTCGCGTACCTTTCGTTGCTATAGCGATTGTCCACGTTCATGATCCAGAGCGCATCCGAATAGGTGCCCCCAAGGTTGCCCTCGTAGGCGGCCACGGCATCTTCCCAGGTATCATGTCGTTCCAGGTATACGTACTTCAAGCCGTTTTCGGGGTTGTCTATGTAGTCCGTTACGAACCCTTTCTGGTCAAGGTCGTTCATGAACTTCTCCATATAATGCCCTCCTTTGTATACATTCGCCACCACATAGTAGCCGTCCTGTACCCCTTCGAGGTTTCGGAACGTCCTGCTTTTTAGGGGGTCCCTATCCGTAGTGGCGACCTGGGTACGGCTTTCCTTTTTAATATTGTCCCGGACTACTTCGGGCCGTGTCTTGGTTTCGGCTTTTTGAGCCGCGGTACTGCCAGCCTGTGCGGAAGGGTCGGAATTGTCGGGGGCCACCTCGTCGCTGCTTGGATTATGGGCGATGGCGGTAGGGCGGTCCCTTCCTGTCAAGAAGAGCTCTTCGGCCCTTTTTTCCAAATCGGGACGCTCCCCCTTGGTTTCGTTGCGAACCATCCTCATCACCATGTCAAAACGGCGCTCCAAATCCTTTTGTCTGTTGGCTTCCAGGGAATCTTGCCGAAACATGAGTTCGGCAATGATGGCATCATTTTCGACCAGACGTCGTTTCAGTTCCTCGATATCCTCGTTGGAAGTGACATCGTTCTGATCCACTTCCACATTATCGACCAACTCGTTGCCCCCGTCCTCTAGCATCACCCGGTCTTCGGTCAGGTTTGGCGTGAAGGAATAGGCAAAGGAAATCTCATGGGTAATCCCCAAATTGTCGAGATCGGTAACAAAACCTTTTTCCATGGTATACCCAAGGGAGAGACGCTTGTTGATGTTAAAACCGACACCTGCCGAAGCTCCATAAAAACTGTCGTATCCTCCTTGAATCCACCCCAATTTGGGTAGGTCGAGGATTAAACTTCCCCCTAAGGTCAGGTCCTGTTCGTCGGTCGCGCGCACCCGTTGGCTGTTCATCCTGACACGTGCCAGAGGCATTAATCGCGCACTTTCCATAATGCCGGAACTGTTTTCGAAGGAATGTGTGTACTGTAAATGGGCGGAGTAGGCCTTGTCTTTAAAATCGGACAGCGACTTACTGGTCTTTAGGTTGTATTCAAAAAGGTTTTCAGCGTAGGCGCCAAAATCGAACTTGCCGTACGAAAGGTTAAAGCCGGGCTGAAAAGAAAGCACGTTGCTGTCCTCGGTACCGTTCAGTAAAAAATCATTGGGATCCACTACGTCCACGCTGTTGCGGTCCAAGCCCGTGCTGTAATACGCTAGGTTTCCTCCAAAGGTAAAATTGCTTTTGTCGCTCAATTTGATACCATAGGCGTAGTTGGCCAAGACCCCGATGTTGGAAATGGGGCCGATTTTTTGGGTGTACAAGCTCAGGCCGAGCCCGCTTCTGTCCCCAATACGACCACTATAGCTCAGGAAATAGGTCTGGTCGTTGTCTTGGAATTGTACCGATTGGTTCCTGTGCAAAAGATTGATATAGGATTTGTCTTCCCGAACAGTGGAAAAGGTCGGGTTGATCAAGAACCTATTGAACTTCAACAGGTTTTGCGGAGCGACCCGATACGGTAATATCGGGTCATCTTCCTGAGCTTGTGCACTGTTCGTTAGCGCTAAAAAAGCGATCAGGGACAGTGTTATGAATTTTAAAACTTTCATTTTTGGTTATGTGGTAGTTTGGTTATCGGATAACAGTTATCGTACCTTGTTTTAGGGTTTCGGAGGTGTTCTTTATGACATAGTAGAACACCATATTCTGTTTTGGAAACGTCATGGACGATTCGGGCCAATTGTTTTGGTACCCCATCACATTGACCACTTCAACACCTTTATCGTTGTATATTACTACGTTTATATCCTGTTTATTGGAGTAGGAATTCGGAACGACCCATTGGTCGTTGGCCCCATCGCCATTGGGAGTGATCACATTGGGAACGTTAAAAAGATCAAGGTACACAGCGTTGACGGGCCTGGAGATTTCGCAGTTGTCGATATTCGCTATCAAGAGGTAGCTTCCCTCTTCCGTAAAGGTCATCGAGTTGCTGTTGCCCAAGAGGTTGTTGTCGGCATCGAACCATTGATATGCGGTCCCTCCACTTGCGGTGACGGTTTTGGAGCTCCCTTCGGGGAAGATCACATCCCCATCAACATCCAGCTGGATCAGGTTGGCATCCAAGGGTGAAATGGTGACCTCGTTGGAGTTCAGTTCACATCCATTCTTGTCCAATACCAACCGGTATGTTCCTGGCTGGCTCACGTTTAGGGCCGCATCCGTGCTGTTTACTGGAGAACCGTCGCGGTGCCAGGCAAAGCTTTCACCGCTAAGATCGGTAGTGGTGCTAAGGGTAATGGTGTCCGAGCTGTTGCAGTACACGGTACTCGTGCTGCTGATGGCCACTGTTTCGTTGGTCAGCAATATCACAGGAAGGGCACTGGAAGCTTCGTTGTAGGTATTCAAGGTAGCATCTACCAAATAGCTTCCATTTTCCGTCGTGCTGGTAAGGCTGATGTTTTTGGCGGTTTCCCCAACAACGTTGGCACCGTCTTTTTTCCATTGATAGCCAAAGGCGTCCACCAAGGCCGAAGTCACGTCGGTCCGGGTTCCGCCACTGTCAAGCGCGTTTATGGTGCTGACTTCCAATACCATGCTCGTATTGGTGCAGGCCGTGTAGTTGCTCGCATAGTCGATCGTAACCTCAAAGGAGGCAGGGACCACTGCGGTGGTCGCTTCCGAATTGATGGTTGAGGAGCAGGCTCCCCCATTTTGGGTCACCGCCACGTAATAGGAACCATCTTGGGTGATATCCAGGGTGCTATTGGTGGCCCCGGGGATACTACCGCCGTTCCTGTACCATTGGTAGCTGGGTGAAATGGCCGTGGTACCCACGCTTAAGGTTTCGGGTTGGGATGGAAGTACCACCACATTGGCCGGATTGTTTCGAGTGGCCGTAAAATTGGCGGCATTGGTCATGGTGATCGCTGCGGACCTTTCGGTACAGATACCGGTCGCCGAAATTTCCACGGCATAGTCCCCTTCGAATCCGACGGTATTGGCATCCACTATATAAGTAGCGGCCGTGGCCCCGGAGATCGCGGCATCATCCTTGTACCATTGATAGCTCCATGCGGCATTGGTAATATTGATGCTGAGTGTTTCGGTTTCGCCGGTACATAATGCGGTCTTGGTCGGAGGGTCTATGGCAATGCCCTGGCCCGATCCGCCAATGGTGATCGTTACCCCGTTCGAAAAGGCGCTACTGGATCCGGTGCAGCTGCCATAGTCCAGCTCAACTTGGTATGTCCCATCTTGGTCGGCCAGGATATTGGGTCCGGTTTCCGATAGGGGCGTTCCGCTCCTGTTCCAAATATACTGATAGGTATTTGCATTGGGGATGTTGTCAACGCTCAGGGTGATCGGCGTAGTGCTGCACACCGTTCCTGGAGTGGTTCCATCGCCGTTCGGGCTGATATGGATAGTGGTGGTGAAATCCATGAAGTACATGTCATAGGCTGGGGATTCATCCCCTGTTGTGGCCGGACTCGTACTGCGTACGCGCATTTTGTAGCCCGTTCCCCGGGTATCGGATGGGATGGAGAACTCGAATCCCGGGTTCTGGACCGCGGTATTGCTGCTCTCTCTCGCCAGTTCGGTAGGGGAGCCAAAGTTGCCACTGGCATCGGAAAGTTCCAAAATCCATTCGTTGTCCCCGTTGGGGGTTCCCACCCAGGATACGGTGGCAAAGTATTGGTTGAATCCGGATATTCCGGCACATATCCTCGGCCACTCGCCCGAACTGGGCGTTCCTCCGAAGTTGGGATTGCCTGCTGGTTCTGGGGCGTTGATAAGAATTTGTCCTGAAACTTGTGAAGCTCCCAGAAGCAAAAATGCCATGACAAGGAAGCGTGTGCATTTGAAGAGTTTAGATTTTTTCATAAGTAGTCGTAGTTTAAAGTTCACTACCGGTTCTATCAGATTTGGGTCTGGATAAACGGTATAATTTTGTCGCTTTTTTTGGGGGCTTGGGCGATGGGCCCTTGCCATTACGATTCAGTTATACGGTATTCAAAAACAAATATGTCATATAATTGGCGGGTTTGGAATTTAATGTTGTGGCGGCTCTTAAATATGTTGTGAAATGCATTTAATGTATGGTGTGGCTATTTTGTAGGCGCCCATAACGGCATTTTTGCTACTTTTGTGCCTCAAAATATATGCTATGGGCGAGGCTGCCAGATCATTGAATTTTATAGAGCACATTATTGAGGAAGACCTGGGCAACGGTTTCCCAAAACAGGGACTCCGCTTTCGGTTTCCGCCCGAGCCCAACGGATATCTCCACATAGGGCATGCCAGTTCCATTTGTTTGAATTTTGGACTGGGCGAACGGTATGGCGCACCGGTGAACTTAAGGTTCGATGATACCAATCCGGCCAAGGAAGAGCGGGAGTACGTCGATGCGATAAAAAGGGATGTCGAATGGCTGGGATACCGATGGGATACCGAACGGTATGCGTCAGATTATTTCCAACAGCTCTACGATTGGGCGGTACAATTGATAGAGGAGGGCAAGGCCTATGTCGATAGTCAAAGTTCCGAGGAAATGGCTGAGCAAAAGGGCACACCCACCCAATCGGGAACGGAAAGCCCGTTTCGAAACCGATCTGTCGCTGAAAACCTAGAGTTGTTCGAGGGAATGAAAACCGGTAAGTTCCCTGAGGGTACACATGTGCTTCGTGCTAAAATTGACATGCAGGCAAAGAATATGTTGATGCGGGACCCCATTATGTACCGCATCCTGCACAGGGCGCACCACCGGACAAATACCGATTGGTGTATTTATCCCATGTACGATTGGACGCACGGAGAGAGCGACTATATAGAACAGGTTTCACACTCCTTTTGTACCTTGGAATTTGCCATGCACCGGGAGCTGTATGATTGGTTTTTGAACCAGGTGCACGACCCGGACAAGGTGCGGCCCAAGCAACGGGAGTTCGCGAGGAGGAACCTAAGCCATACCGTGGTCAGCAAAAGGAAACTGTTGCAGCTGGTGGAACAGGGTGTGGTGAACGGCTGGGACGACCCTCGAATGCCCACCATTTCCGGCCTTAGAAGAAGGGGCTATACGCCGGAATCGATACGAAACTTTGCCGAGACCATTGGCATTGCAAAAAGGGACAATTTGATAGATGTGTCCTTACTGGAGTTTCACGCGCGTGAACATTTGAACAAGGTAGCACCAAGGGTCATGGCCGTGCTGAACCCGTTGAAGGTCGTTATTACCAATTATCCCGAAGGGGAGGAAGAATGGCTGGAAGCGGAAAACAATCCGGGCGACGATACCGCCGGTTCCAGAAAGATTCCCTTTTCTGGGGAACTGTACATCGAAAAGGACGATTTTAGGGAAGAGGCCAACCGGAAGTTTTTTAGACTCAAGTTGGGTGGGGAGGTGCGGCTTAAGAACGGCTTCATCATTAAGGCAGAAAGCTGTACAAAGGATACCGATGGGAATATTGTTGAGGTGCAATGTACGTACGATCCCAAAAGCAAAAGCGGCAGTGGTACGGAAGAGAGTTTGCGCAAAGTAAAGGGCACCCTCCATTGGGTTTCCATAGAACATGCCTTAGAAGCCGAGGTACGATTGTACGACCGCCTCTTCACCGACGAAAGCCCCGATACCCATAAGGATAAGGATTTTATGGATTTCATCAACCCGAACGCCATGGAGGTCATTACGGGATATTTGGAACCTAGCTTGAAAAATGCCAAAATAGAGGACCGTGTCCAATTTCAACGCTTGGGCTATTTTTGTGTGGATCCCGATTCAAACTCCGAAAAACAGGTCTTCAACCGAACGGTGGGATTGCGGGACACCTGGGCGAAAATCCAGGAAAAAAGCTAGTATAGAATTTTCCTATGCGACGGAATAACTCAATCGGTATTTTCTATAAAAAATGCCTTGTCCGGAGCTTGTTTAAGGGACTTTTTCCCAAGGGCAAGTTGATTCCCCCGCTCTTTGAAAGAAAAGCGATCTACAGCCTTTCAGTGGCTTTTTGGGTTTGTGCCGACCGGTTTTCGGATGGCGGACCTGTACGGGGATAAAAAAAGCCCCTTGCACCAATTTTGATGTAAGGGGCGAGCCGTAAGGGTCTAAGATTTATTCGTCCTTTGTCTTTTTGACATTGGTATTCTTCATCGATTCCCCGATCATATTACTGGCCGTGAATGAGGCCACCATATTGTTCAACATGTCGCTTCCGGCTTGTGGGGAGTTGGGCAGGAGTATCAGATTGGTGTTGGTCTCCTCTCCGATCGATTGTAGGGTGTCGTAATGCTGGGTCACCACGATCAATGCAGAGGCCTCCTGGGAATTAATGCCTACTTTGTTGAGCACTTCCACCGACTCCTCGAGACCGCGGGCAATTTCACGGCGTTGATCTGCGATACCCTGGCCCTGCAACCTTTTGCTCTCCGCTTCGGCCTTGGCTTTTTCCACGATCAGTATCCGGGCGGCATCCCCTTCGAACTGTGCAGCAATCTTTTCACGTTCGGAAGCGTTGATACGGTTCATGGCCTCCTTTACCTGGGCATCGGGGTCAATATCGGTCACTAGGGTCTTGATAATATCGTATCCATAATCCAACATGGCCTCTTGCAGTTCCGATTTTACGGCAATGGCAATGTCGTCCTTTTTGACGAAGACATCGTCCAACTTCATCTTTGGCACTTCCGCCCGGACCACATCGAATACATACGAGGTGATTTGGTCATGGGGATATTCCAGTTTGTAAAAGGCTTCGTACACTTTTTCCTTTATGACCACGTATTGCACGGACACCTTGAGTTTCACGAATACGTCGTCCAGGGTCTTGGTCTCCACAATAACGTCCAACTGTTGGATTTTCAGCCCCATCCGCGCGGCGATACGATCGATCATCGGAATTTTCATTTGTAGCCCGGAATGTCGAATGCTATGAAAGCGCCCAAAGCGTTCCACAATGACAGCCGTCTGTTGTTTTACAATAAAGAACGACGAGAATAGGAGGATGACCCCGAAAAAGACAATTGGTATTAAGAATAGATTGAAGCCCATGGTTTTGATTTTTAGTTAATGGATTGAATTTACGAAAACACTTTGTATATGTGTAGCGTTTTTTGGGGAATTGTTACAAAGAGGTATGGCGACAGCGTAAATTCCAGGGAAGTGGGTATCCATGGATCTTACCGGGAAGGCGAAGGGCGATACGCCCACAAAAAGGCAGCGGTTCAGCTATGGGCCCCTAACGTGGAGATCGCACTATTGATGCGGGCCGTGCTCTCTTCCTTTCCGATCAAGCCCATGATATCGAATAAATGGGGACCTTTCATGGCGCCAACGATGACCAGGCGAAGGGGCGGCATGATTTTTCCAAAAGAAAGCCCTCTATCGGCAATCCAGGATTTTACCTCGGTTTCCACGTTTTCCGAGCTGAAGTTGCCAATCGAAGCTAAGACCGAAACCAATTGGTCCATTAGCATAGGGGTATCCTCTTTCCACTGTTTTCGCACCGCTTTGTCGTCATAGGAGGAAGGAGCGAGGAAGAAATAGCTTGAAAGTTCCCAAAGGTCGGATACAAAGGTCGCCCGTTCCTTGACCAGGGAAACCACGCTTTTTACATACTCCCCTTTCCTAAGATTGGGCAAAATCGCCTTATCCACCAAAATGGGACCGAACATGCGGGCCAGGTCGGAGTCATCCTTTTGTTGTAGGTAGTACTGATTGTACCACTTGGTCTTATCTGGATCAAAGCGAGCGCCGGATTTGTTTACCCTATCCAGAGAGAAAGCGTTTAGCAGTTCTTCCATGCTGAAGATCTCCTGCTCCGTACCTGGATTCCACCCCAACAGGGCCAGAAAGTTGATCACCGCTTCCGGGAAGTATCCCGCTTCGCGATAGCCGTTACTGTCGTTCCAGGAGAGCGGAAAAATCGGAAAGCCCATTTTTTCACCGTCCCGCTTGCTCAGTTTCCCTTTGCCAACGGGCTTCATGATCAGGGGCAAATGGGCAAAATTGGGAGCGTTCCATCCGAAGGCATCGTACAATTGCTGGTGCAACGCCAAAGAGGGCAGCCATTCCTCCCCACGGATTACGTGGGTGATCTGCATCAAGTGGTCGTCCACGATATTGGCCAGATGGTAGGTGGGCATACCATCGCTTTTAAAAAGCACCTTGTCGTCCAGGATATTGGTGTCGATCTCGATAAGGCCACGGATGCGGTCCTTTAAAAACAGTTTTTCATCCTGGGGGGTCAAAAACCGAATCACATAATCCGACCCATCGTCCAAACGCTCTTGCAGGGCTTCAGGGCTCATGGAAAGTGAATTGTCCAGCTTTAGGCGGTTGTGCCAGTTGTATATGAAGGTTTTTCCCTTGGCCTCATGTTCTTTGCGATGGAAATCAAGTTTATCACTGGTGTCGAAGGCGTAGTACGCCTTGCCTTTTTCCACGAGCTCGGTGGCATATTGCCGATAAAGATGTTTGCGTTCACTTTGGCGGTACGGGCCAAAACCACCGTCCTTTCCGGGCCCTTCGTCAAAAGGAAGGCCACACCACTCCAGGGAGTCGATTATGTATTGTTCGGCTCCTTCGACATATCGGTTTTGATCGGTGTCCTCGATTCGAAGAATAAAGTCCCCCCCCTGTTTTTTTGCGTACAGATAGTTGAACAGGGCAGTGCGAATGCCACCGATATGCAACGGGCCGGTGGGACTGGGAGCAAAACGAACACGGATTTTTGGGGCCATATCTGAAATTAAGGGGCAAAGTTACGAAAAAGCGGCAGCCTCGAACCGGTTTCAGTTGGGAAATTTATGGTCCCGGTTCCGCCTTGCCATTGTGGCGGCAAAGGATGGGCCGGCAAGAACCGGCAAGCGAGCGGCCGGCTACTTTACATCTTTCACGGCTAAGGTTTTAACAATTATTTGAGGCATTAATTTGGGATAACAGGTATCTTGGTCTTTAAATATTGAAAATTTTGGACGGCTATAGGAACATCCTGGATAAACTCAATGGGTTCACAAAGAAATACTACCTTAAAATGTTGGTAAAGGGCGTGTTGCTCTTTTTGGTTTTCGGACTGTTGTTCTTCTTTGTCATAATGGGCGTGGAGTACTTTCTTTGGCTGAACTCGACGGGGCGTCTTTTCCTTTTGTTGGCCTTTGTTGGTGTGGAATTGTATCTGTTGTTGCGATATATCCTTATGCCCTTGTTCTATCTTTTCAAACTTAGGCGGGGAATCAGTAATAAGCAGGCCTCTTTGATAATAGGTAGGCATTTTCCGCAAGTGGGGGACAAGCTCTACAATTTGTTGGATCTGGAAGAGGACCGGAATCGCTCCGAGTTGTTGTTGGCCAGTATAGAACAGCGATCCGAAGCGCTGCATCCGATCCCGTTCACAAGGGCCGTGGATTTTAGGGAAAGTTTGGGGTATGCTAAATATTTGGTGGCTCCCGCACTGCTTTTCGGCTTGGTCTGGTTGAGCGGAAACCTATCTTCTTTTTTTGGATCGGCCGATCGTGTCGTGAATTACGATGTGGCCTACGAACCACCGGCGCCGTTCACTTTTGAGCTACTGTCGCCTGAACTCGATGTTTTGGACACGGAACCCTTTACGGTTTTGGTGGCTACTGTGGGCGACGTACGTCCGGAATCGGTTTCCATAGGTATTGAGGGAAAGGAGGTGCTGTTGCGCAAGCAGAATGGAATCTTTCAGTACACCTTCGTCCCGCCTTTACGGAAAACGAAGTTTTACTTCTCCGCAAACGGGATCCGGTCACGGGAATTTACCCTGAATGCCCTAAAGACCCCTTCCATCCGGGATTTTAAGATTCGATTGGACTATCCTGGGCACACGGAAAAGGCCCCAGAGGTTTTGAAGAGCACCGGAAACGCTATTTTTCCGGAAGGCACCAAGGTAAGTTGGGAGATTTTGGGGGCCAATACGGAGAATATCAATTTGATTGCCAAGGACACCACCTTGGCCTTTGAAAAAAACGACACGGTGTTCGGTCTTTCAAAAAGAATATACAAGGACTTTCCTTATGAACTGACCACCTCAAATGGAAATGTACGGGATCATGAGCGGTTGGAGTATCGATTTGACGTCATTAAGGATGCTTATCCCAGTATCCGGGCCAAGCAGTTGACGGACTCCCTCAATCCGAATGTTTCCTATTTTGCCGGAGAGGCTTCCGATGATTATAAACTGATTGGTATAAAACTGGCTTGTTATCCGGATGACGATCCGAAGGATGTCCAGGTCGTGGCCCTTGAACGTCCGAATTCCAATTTTAGTCAGTTCTATTACACCTTTCCCTCGGGCTTGCAGCTGGAGGCCGGTAGGAGCTACAGCTTTTATTTCGAGGCGATTGATAATGACGCCATGCACAATGGAAAACGGGCAAAAAGCCAGGTATTTTCCATGGCGCTCATGGATGGTGACCAATTGAGGAACCGCGAGCTGGAATCGCAGCAATCGATCATTGGGAATATGGGCCGGTCACTGGAAAAGTTCAAGGAGCAGGAAGAAACCCTCAGGGAAATCAGAAAGGAACAAAGGGAAAAGGGGCAATTGAACTTCAACGACCAGAATCGGGTCAAGAATTTTCTTAAGAAGCAGCAACAGCAAGAAGATATGATGCAAAAGTTCAGTAAACAGCTCAAGGAGAACTTGCAGAAAGGGGAAAAGGACGATCAGCTGAACAAATTGTTGCAGGAAAGATTGGAGCGACAGGAACTGGAGGCGAAAAAGAACGAGAAGCTTTTGGAAGAACTGAACAAGATTGCCGACAAGATCGATAAGGAGGAATTGGCGAAACGGTTGGACGAGTTGGGAAAAAAGCAACTGAACGGCCAGCGAAGCTTGGAACAGTTGTTGGAACTGACCAAACGGTACTATGTAACTGAGAAAGCCGCCCAATTGGCCAAGGATCTGGAGAAATTGGCGGAAGAACAGAAGGAGTTGTCGGAAAAAGAGATTGGAGAGGATTTTTCGAGCAGGGAGCAGAAAGAGCAAAATGAAAATTTTGAAAAGGTCTCGGACGAGCTCGATGAGCTGAAAAAGGATAATCAGGATTTGAAAAAGCCCTTGGGCCTGAACATTGATGATGCTATAAAGGAGGAAGTAAAGGAGGATCAAAGGGACGCCCTGGAACAGATGGGGAAACACGGGGAAGTTGAGGATTCCCCCTCCGCTGCCGAGGAAAAGCAAAGGGCGGCAGAGGCAGCTTCCCAGAAGCAGAAATCCGCTTCCCAAAGGATGAAGAAGATGGCCGAGGACCTTCAAAAATCATCGGTCGGCGGAGCGGGGGGCTCTTCAGTGGCGGAGGATGCCGAAATGTTACGGCAGATTTTGGACAATCTGATTACGTTTTCCTTTAAACAGGAGGGTCTTTTCGAAACTTTGGATGGCGCGGATATCGAAGCACCCCAGTTTTCGGGCGCGATTCGACGGCAACGACAGCTGCGGGAACTGTTCGGTCATGTCGACGATAGTCTGTTTGCGCTTTCTTTGCGGCAGGCCGAGCTTTCGGAATACGTAAACGAACAGATTACCGAGGTATACTATAATATGGACAAGAGCTTGGAGCGTATGGCCGAAAATCAGATATACCAAGGGGTGTCCTACCAGAAATATGTATTGAATGCGTCCAACGGCCTAGCAGATTTTTTGGCCAAGTTACTGGATAACATGCAACAAAGTATGAAAATGGGCTCAGGATCGGGGCAAAGTGAGGAAGGCTTTCAATTGCCCGATATAATCAAGGCACAGGGAGAACTCAAGGAGAAGATGGAGGGCATGGGGAAATCGGGACAAGGAAGGCCGCAGGAGGGAGAAGGTGGGCAAGCTGGAGAGGGCACCCCTAAGCCCGGTGAGGGAAATAAACCCGGATCGGGTGAAACTGGTGGAGCGGGAGAAGACGGTGAAGGAAAAGAGGGGTCGGGTACTGAGGGGCGTGGAAGCTCTGGAGGGAATGGCGAACAGCAGGGAGGCCAGGGCCAGGGACAAGCCAGCGAGGCCGAACTTCGGGAGATATATGAGATTTATAAGCAACAGCAACAGCTGCGGGAGCAATTGGAACAACAATTGCTTGATATGATCGACGGTAGCGACCGAAAGTTGGGACGGAAGCTCTTGCGACAAATGGAGAATTTTGAGAACGAGTTGTTGGAGAATGGGGTTACACAACAAAGCCTGAGTAGGATAAACAACATTCAGTACGAACTGCTGAAGTTGGAAAATGCCGCCTTGAAACAGGGAAGAAAACCGGAACGGGAAAGCAATACCAACGAGGCGCAGTTTCAGAATCCGATCACGACCAAGCCGGCGCTTTTAGAGAAATACCGCAACGAGACGGAGATTTTAAATCGACAAGCATTACCTTTGCGGAAAAATTTCCAGGATAGGGTAAAGGAGTATTTTAAGAGCGATGATTGAATTTCATTATGAACTGGATTTTGACTTGAAGGACGAATCCAAGTATGCCGATTGGATTAGTAGGATAGTGGATTCGGAGGGCGGCAACATTTTCAGATTGGCCTATATTTTTTGTACGGACGCCTATTTGTTGGAAATAAATCAGAGGTATTTGGACCATGACACCTATACCGATATCATTACCTTCGACTATGGCGTTGGTATGGGACTGACGGGAGACCTGTTTATTTCGGTGGAACGTATCCGAGACAATTGCGAAAAGTTAGGGACGCCTTTTGAGGAGGAATTACTACGGGTCATGTCGCATGGAATACTTCATTTATTGGGCTATAACGACAAGTCTGATGAGGAGACCCAACAGATGAGGGCAAAGGAAAATGAAGCGATGGAATTGTTCCACGTGGAACAATAAGAGGTCGGATGTTGGCGCGTCCTGTGTATTCAATGTGCTCCTTTCGGAAAGAAGAATGGGGTGACGGAATTTGTGAAGGGTAGTGCTGGGACCGATATCCGAGCGTAATGTAATTGATTAAAATGTTCGCAGAACAATATGATGTGATTGTGGTAGGCGGGGGTCACGCAGGGGCGGAGGCCGCTGCTGCAGCGGCCAATATGGGCTCTACCACCTTGTTGGTCACAATGAACCTGCAAACCATCGGGCAAATGTCCTGCAACCCGGCGATGGGAGGTATTGCCAAAGGACAGATCGTCCGGGAGATCGACGCACTTGGAGGATACAGTGGAATGGTCACCGACAGGTCGGCCATCCAGTTCAAGATGTTGAACAAATCCAAGGGACCGGCCATGTGGAGCCCAAGGGCGCAGAACGACCGGATGCGTTTTGCGGAGGAATGGCGTTTGGCCTTGGAGAACACCCCGAACTGCGATTTCTATCAGGAAATGGTAAGCGGTATCCTGGTGGAAGGGGATCGGGTTGTTGGGGTCCGCACCTCCTTGGGGATTGACATTAAGGGAAGGTCCGTTGTCCTTACCAATGGGACTTTCTTGAATGGGTTGATCCACATTGGGGAGAAGCAATTTGGGGGTGGACGCTCTGGGGAAAAGGCCTCTACCGGAATTACGGAACAGCTTACCGCATTTGGTTTTGACAGTGGAAGAATGAAGACGGGTACCCCACCGAGGGTGGATGGCCGCTCTTTGGATTATGATGCGATGATTCCCCAGCCCGGTGATGCCATCCCGGAAAAGTTCTCTTATTTGGAAGGTCCTGTGCTGCAAAGGCAACGGGATTGTCATATGACACATACCAGTGCACTGGTGCACGATTTGCTGCGCGAGGGATTTGATCGCTCGCCGATGTTCAATGGCAGTATCAAGAGCATCGGACCGCGTTACTGCCCATCCATAGAAGATAAGATCAACCGGTTTGCCGAGAAGGACAGCCATCAATTGTTCGTTGAACCCGAGGGATGGAATACGGTTGAGGTCTACGTAAACGGATTTTCGACATCGCTTCCTGAGGAGATACAATACAAGGCACTGCGTTCGGTCAAAGGTTTTGAAAACGTCAAGTTTTTCAGACCGGGATACGCCATTGAATATGACTATTTTCCACCGACCCAGCTGAAGCACACATTGGAGACCAAGTTGCTGGAAAACCTTTATTTTGCGGGGCAGATCAATGGGACGACGGGTTATGAAGAGGCGGCCGCCCAAGGTTTGATGGCGGGGGTCAATGCGCATTTAAAGATCAACGAAAAGCCCGCCTTGATCCTCCAAAGGGATGAGGCTTATATCGGGGTGCTGATTGATGACCTGATTACCAAGGGAACGGAAGAACCCTACCGGATGTTCACGTCACGCGCCGAATATCGGACCCTGCTTCGGCAAGACAATGCGGATTTGCGACTTACCCCCAAAAGTCATGAAATTGGACTTGCCAAGGACGATCGCCTAAGAAGGATGGAGGAGAAACTGCGAAAATCGGATGCCTTCGTCAAATTTTTTAGGAAGACCAGCGTAAGACCAGATGACATCAACCCCATTCTGCAAAGTGTCGATTCTGCTTTGGTAAGTCAATCGGACAAAATGTTCAAGGTGTTTTCACGGCCAAATGTGAGCATGGGACATATGATGCAATTGGACGCGGTTGCCGATTATGTAGCGGAAAACGCGCTGGACAGGGAAGTGATGGAGCAAGCGGAAATACAGATAAAATATGCGGGCTATATCGAGAAGGAAAAGAATAATGCGGACAAATTGCAGCGTTTGGAGAATGTGGGTATCCCGCAAAATTTTGATTACTCGAAGTTAAAATCACTTTCGTACGAGGCAAGGGAAAAGTTGAATGCCATACGTCCGGTGACCATCGCACAAGCCGCTAGGGTAAGCGGTGTGAACCCTTCCGATATCAGTGTGTTGTTGGTGTATTTGGGAAGATAGACACAAATGTTCCACGTGGAACATTTGGACTTATTAAAAAAACCATCTTCTTTTTACTGCATGTTTTTTGGCGTTGGCGCAGTTTTTGAGGTATTGTTTTTATAGACCAAACCCTCCAAAAATGCCTCGCTTACTTTCCTTTATTTGTGCGATTCTTGTTCTGCAGTCCTGTATTCCCTTACGTGTTGCCCCGACGATCGACGATTACAGGGTGACCCGGGGAAGGAAGTTTAAGCGCGGCCTTCCCCAGCGTGAAATGTTCGTTTTCCAAGACCCTAAGAATGCAGGCCAGTTTTACGATTATGTGAATACCAAGTTCGAATTGAACGATGAAAAAGTCTATGACGATGTACCTTTCGAAATTCACGGGGACACTTTCTTTTTTTCGTTTTATGAGGTCGAGATTGCGGATAAATCCTTAAACCTGTTTCCTTTCGCTTTGGATGTTTTTTTAAACGGCGCTTTGGGAAACGAGGACTTCGAACCCATTTTGTCGGAGGGTTCGGAAGGGGTGGTCAGACAGGGGAACTGGTATATTGCCATCGAAGTATACAGCGATAGTGAGAAAGATTGTCTCCTTCCGGATTCCCTTTCACGGGAAGCAGTTTTAAAGTATCTTTCGGCGGTAAAGAAAGAATACCTGTCTACGCACAATTACAATGAAGTCGTATTTAAAAATTAAGGACCATGTTGTTTCCGGTGAGGAGTTCGAACTGCTTCACCATGAGGACCTGGACATGCTGATTACCAAACCCCGGCCCGAAAAACTGGATGGCTACTACAAGAGCGACACCTATATTTCCCATACCGATTCCACAAAGACCTGGGTGGACAAACTATACCAGATTGTAAAAAAATACAGCCTCAACAGAAAGATGGGCTTGATCGGCCAGTATGTACAAGACAAAAAGACCTTGTTGGATTTTGGAGCGGGAACAGGGGATTTTTTGGGATTGGCCAAACGGAAAGGGTGGGAGGTGTACGGAGTGGAACCCAATGAAGCTGCCAGAGCGAAGGCCGGGCAAAAAGGTGTCATTCTCGTGCCCGAAATTCCTTCCGGGCACACGAAAAAATATCAACTTATTACCCTATGGCACGTACTGGAGCATCTGCCCGATCTGGAACAACAGATTTCGGCCCTGGTAGAAAGGTTGGGGAAAGGAGGTGCCTTGGTGATCGCTGTCCCCAATTTTAAAGCATTCGACGCACAGTATTACAAAGAGTCTTGGGCGGCCTACGATGTGCCCCGGCACCTCTGGCATTTTTCACGTACTTCCATTGAAAAATTGTTTGCCCGGCATGATATGAAAATCGTGGAAGTTAAGCCCATGGTCTTCGATGCTTTCTATGTTTCCCTATTGTCGGAAAAATACAAAAGGGGAAAGCAACATTATCCAATGGCCTTTCTCAATGGCCTGCGTTCCAATATCAAGGCCTGGGGTACCGGGGAATATTCCTCCCAAATCTATATCCTTCGTAGGGAATAGGCGGCAAAGGGACATTTGGAAGCGGCGTTTTGGAATTGCTTGCCTCGGAATGCCATAATTGGGGGGGCGAACCATCCGAAATGCGTTTTAAGACTATTTCCCGTGCTTTCGGCCTGCACCATGTGCATTGCGTCCAGACCACATAAGATCTTTGAAATACGGCGGCTTTTAGAAGGTCAATTTCAATAGAAAAAATCAATCAAAAAACAACAATAAAATAAAAATTACTTATACTTCACACCTCCAGCCGGAGGCAGGAATCTTGGCTTGGGGATTAAAAAACCAAATAGATTACATTACATTAAAAAAGCTTTCCTACTTTTGCCCAGCTTCAAAAATAGAAATTTAAAAAGTCGAACAATGAAAAAAGCGATCCTAGCGGTGCTAGTTCTTGGCATGGTCTCGTGTCAACAGGAAAAAATAGGGTACGTTGATAACGTAAAGCTAATGAACGATTACCAGGAGAAAATTGATGTCGAGGCCAAGTTCAAGGTGAAAGCAGAGGCCATGGCCAAAAAGAAGGACAGTATATCACAGGCATTCCAACTGGAAGCGCAGGCATTTCAGGCAAAGGCCCAGAGCATGTCGCAGAAGAAGGCCCAGGAAGAGTATGGCCTTATGCAGCAAAAAGGACAATTTATCGGACAGCAGCTACAGCAGGAAGAACAGCAACTACAGCTTGAAGGGCAAACCGAAATGGACAGTATCGTGAGCAAGGTAAAGAAAGAGATCAAGGCCTATGGCAAGGCCCAGGGTTATTCCTATATATTGGGAGGCGGTGATGGAGGAAGTGTACTATATGGTCTGGAAGCCAACGACCTTACGGATGAAATAGTCCAGCTGTTGAACGGCAAGTACAAGGAGTAAAGTTATTTTTAATATCGAACGGCCCCAAGGATGTTGCGTTCCTTGGGGCTTTTTTATGGACGCAACAAGAACACCAAAAAGATGGCCGGAATAAAATAAACCGCGATGGTCTTGGCTCCTTCATAATCCTTGGCCATGCGCTGACCGAACAGCAACATGAGCAGGGAAACACAGGACACTATTGCACCATAGAGGGCCAGCGTAGTTTTCCCCGTGATCGCAATTTGATAAAGTCCAATGGCACAAAGTGTTCCGGCGGCCATTTCCGAAAGGAGCACAATGGCCAATAAAAAGGGTACCAGTCCTTTCAAAGGGGTCTTGGCAAAGTGTCCTTTTAGCCAGGAAAGGTTGCCGGCCCAGTCAATGATTTTATCGATGCCACTCTGCAAAAAGGTAATGGCAAGAAAAAGCAACAATAAGATTTCAGTAGGGTATTTCAAGATAGCGTCCATATTGTAAATATAAGGTCCAAAAATTCCAGGAGCGGTCCGGTCTCGCCCGATACGATCCTTGTAAAGATACTAAGCCGCTCTTTTATGGAGCAGCCGGGTCAACTTTATTGAAAGATCGGTGAATATTATTTTGGCATTTCCGTTTCGCTCTATATGGTAAATGGCGTCTTCCAGTTCGGCAGAAATATCCAGCATATTGTTCTCGTGCACAAAAGGGGCGAACTTCTCCAATTGGAACCCATCGACGTGGATTTGCATGAAAGCCAGTTCCTTGGCGTTGTAATTAATGAGCATGGCCTGTCGGAAGACCGCAATGCAGTATCGCAAAAATTTCTTTTGGGTTTCACGGCCGGTCGCCGCTACCTCCTCGCTCCAAAGGATAAGCTCGTGTATGGCGGCCTTGTTGCCCTTGGCCTTAAAGGCACTTCGGACCCATTGCACGAACCATTTTTCGAAGACCAAATCCTCAGAATCCTTGTTCATAAGATCCAGGGCCTTGTTAAAATTACCGTGGGCCTCTTGTGCCAATCGCATGGCCTCGGACCGGTCCAATCCGCGGACGGTCAATGCGTTGCAAATGATTTCCTCCGCAAGGGGGGGGAAATGGAGTATCTGGCAACGGGAGCGGATGGTCTGCAACACTTGCTCCTCGTCCTCGGCAATCAATAGGAAGACCGTTTTTTCAGGAGGTTCTTCGATAAGTTTCAGGAGTTTGTTGGAGGCCGCTATATTCATTTTGTCCGCCATCCAAATAAGCATCACCTTATAGCCTCCCTCGTATGATTTTAAGGCGAGCTTTCGCACGATGTCCTGGGCCTCATCGACCCCGATCTGACCTTGTTTTTTCTCTATCCCGATCAATCGGTACCAGTCAAATAGATTTCCATAGGGCTGTTCTTGGAGGAACTGGCGCCACTCCCGCATATAGTGGTCGCTTACGGCATGGCTCCGGACCTTGTCGCTGTTCGCCACTGGAAAGGCAAAATGCATATCGGGATGTGAAATCCCTTCGAATTTGGCATTGCAGGCCTGGTCCGACCCTAGGTTTTCTCCATTTTGGTTATTGCAAATCAGGTATTGTGCGTAGGCCAATGCCATGGGCAAGGTACCACAGCCCTCGGGACCAACGAACAGTTGTGCGTGGGGGATCCGGCCGGAATCGGCGCTTGTTGCCAAATGGTTTTTGATATGGGAAAGCCCTAGAATATCCTTGAACAGCATGTTCCAAAGATAGTTTTTTTAAGGAAAAGCCCAGCGGGGTCTTGAGGTGGAGCTCCGCTCTCAAGGCACAAAGCCAAGCCCGGGATCAATAACGGAGAGCACCACTGGGTGCGACCGACCAGGGCCGTTTGTACGTTCGCGGCCCAAATTATTGGCCCGGGACCCTTCATCCCAAGATTAGAAATCTTTACATTTGCCACGCTGTACAAAAACTTACCAAAATGAAGACCATAGACGATTTTGATTTCGAGAACCAAAAAGCATTGATACGGGTAGATTTTAATGTTCCCTTGGATGCGGAATTTAATGTCACCGATACCAACAGAATTGAGGCCGCAAAGCCTACCATCATCAAAGTATTGGAAGACGGCGGAAGCGCCGTACTCATGTCCCACCTGGGAAGGCCGAAAGGAGATCGGAACCCGGACCTTTCGTTAAAGCACATTTGCCACGCCGTTTCCGAGGTCATCGGTGTCCAAGTAAAGTTTGTTGGGGACTGCGTTGGGGAAATGGCCGAAAAAGCGGTTGCCGAAATGCAGGCCGGAGAGGTGTTGCTGTTGGAGAACCTCCGTTTTCATTCGGAAGAGGAAAGGGGAGACAAGGCTTTTGCCGAACAACTCTCGAAATTGGGGGATATTTATGTAAACGATGCTTTCGGCACGGCACATAGGGCACATGCATCCACCACCATTGTGGCCGGCTTCTTTCCCGGAAAAAAAAGTTTCGGATATTTATTGGCGAAGGAAATAGAGGCCATCGAAAAAGTGATGCGGACCGGGGAAAAACCGGTTTTGGCCATTTTGGGCGGGGCGAAGGTATCTTCCAAAATAACGATCATAGAAAATATCCTGGACAAGGTGGACCATCTGATTATCGGTGGTGGAATGACCTATACCTTTGTAAAGGCCCAAGGAGGGCAGGTGGGCGATTCTATTTGTGAGGACGACAAAATGGAACTGGCCCTGGATATTTTGAAACAGGCCAGGGACAAGGGAGTGGAAGTGCACCTTCCCGTTGATGTACTCGCAGCCAATGACTTCGCCAATACGGCGGATACCCAAGTGGTCGACGTGGATAAGATCCCCAGTGGATGGCAGGGCTTGGATGCCGGTCCGGCGACCTTGGAAAATTTCGGGGAGATCATACGGAAGTCCAAAACCATTTTGTGGAACGGTCCGGTGGGCGTATTTGAAATGGAAAACTTCGCCAAGGGAACCATCGCCGTGGGGAACTTCATAGATGAAGCCACCCAGAACGGAGCATTTTCACTGGTGGGCGGCGGAGATTCCGTGGCCGCCGTGAAGCAGTTTGGCTTTGAACACAAGGTTAGTTATGTCTCTACCGGGGGAGGTGCCATGTTGGAAAGCCTGGAGGGGAAAACCTTGCCGGGAATTGCTGCAATAATCGAGGGATAAAGGCGTTATCGATTAAAGGTACGGACACTTTCAGACGGGCGTTCCGAACCCAAAAGTTTTATTCTCCCGGAAAAAAACCTATTTTCGTTGACTTTCGGAAAAGTACTGAAGATGGTAGCAAAAAGAACAAGGTATTTCTTGGTATTCGGACTTCTTGTGGTCGCTTTCCCCTCAATGGCACAGGAAAACGACTCTATTTCCATTGCCCAGAAAAAAATCGACAGTATGGAATCCAAGCAGATTCCCTTGGACACCACTGCTATGGATATGAAAGGGGTGGAACAGATGGAGCTGATGGATTCCGAATCGGACCTGTTGGACAATCCCATGGTTTTTACCAAGGAGGAGGGCAAGAGCAAGTACAACCTAAGGGACCATCCTGCCGCGGCGATATACGACAGCCTTTGGATGAAGGAACTTCACGAAGCCGCAGCACTTTTTGATGAGATGTACGAGGAAGTGTCGCATTTGGAAACCGATGATACCCCCCCGACCGATGAAGAATATGTCTACAATCTGCCCACCGATACCTTGAAGGCACGATTGGCGAAACTCAATCAAAAGACACCTTTCAACGTTGCCTATAACCCCTCACTTGAAAATGTTATCAAATCGTTCCTCACCCGCAAAAGGGGATTGATGGAACGGATGCTTACCGTAAGCCAATTCTACTTTCCACTTTTCGAGCAGCAGTTGGACAATTACGACATCCCATTGGAGATGAAATACCTTTCCATTGTAGAGTCTGCCCTGAACCCGCGGGCCCGATCTAGGGTCGGAGCTACCGGGCTTTGGCAATTTATGTACGGTACCGGGAAAATGTACAAACTGGATGTGAGCAGTTATGTCGACGAGCGCAGAGACCCGATTAAGTCTACCGAGGCTGCCTGCAAATATTTGGCAAAGCTATACGATGTTTTTGATGACTGGGACCTTGCCCTGGCGGCCTACAATTCGGGCCCTGGAAACGTAAACAAGGCCATTCGGAGATCCGGGGGCTACAAGAACTATTGGAACATCCGTCGAAACCTGCCCCGAGAGACCGCGGGCTATGTGCCGGCTTTTTTGGCGACCATGTATTTGTTCGAATATGCGGAGGAACACGAGCTCAAGGGCAAGAAGGTGGAGCGGGCCTATTTTGAGACCGACACCATACACGTTAAGAGCCTGATCACCTTTGAACAGATTTCAGAACTGGTCGATGTCAGCATGGAGGAACTCCAGGTTTTGAATCCATCCTATAAGTTGAATGCGATACCTTTTGTCAAAGGGAAGGACTATTCCCTCCGGTTGCCGAAGGAGGCCATGGGAAAATTCGTCGCCAACGAAATACAGATTTATGCCCACGTAAAAAAAGAGTTCGAGAGCAAGGAGAGCCCATTGCCCCGACTGGTCAAGCAGGCGCAGAACGATAGGATACGCTACCGGGTGAGGAGCGGGGACTATTTGGGGAGAATCGCGGAACGCTATGGGGTTCGGGTGAGCCAGATCAAACAATGGAACGGTCTCCGGAGCAACAATCTGAGGATCGGACAGCGGTTGACCATCTTCCCGAGATACCGGGGAAATCGGGCGGTATCCCCTGCAAAATCGACGGCGACCGCCTCAAAAAAGCAATCGTTGCCTTCCGGGGCAAAGGTGCATACGGTGCAGAGCGGGGACTCCCTTTGGACCATTTCCAGAAAATATCCCGGAATTTCCGTCGAAAATTTACGAGAATGGAACGGTATTAGTGGTAAGAACCTAAAACCGGGCACAAAACTGAAATTGTGCGATTGTCCATCGTAAATCGATAACCCATATGAAGCACACTGGAACACTATTTTTACTGACATTATTGATGTTGTTTTCCTGTAAGGAGAACAAGCAAAGCTATCTTCCCGCCAGTATTGGCCCCATTAACTCATTGGCCGTTGTCATGGACAGCGATTTGTGGAAAGGCGAGGTGGGCGACAAGGTCAGGGAACATTTTGCGGCCCCGGTCCTGGGGCTCACCTGGGACGAGCCCCTGTTCAGCATCAACCATTTCCCCATGCAATCCTTTACCGGGGTCACCAGAAAATCAAGATCCATTCTGTATGTCCAAAAAGACTCATTGGACATTGCGCACATTAAAAAAAACATGTACGCCGCACCGCAGAACGTAGGCGTGATAAAAGGCAGAACCGATGAAGAGATCATGGCAAATTTGGATGATATGGCCGCCAGGATGATCACTTCCTTTAAAGCATTGGAAATTGGCGAGACGCAAAAAAGATTCCTAAAGTCGTTGAACCAGGAAGGTGTTCTCGAAAAGAACTTCAACATTTCCCTGGACATGCCCTCGGTCTATAAGGTAGGGAGACAGGAGGCGAATTTTGTTTGGATCGACCACCAAATTCCCAAGGGCACCATGAACGTTATTGCCTACACCATGCCGGGCGACAGTTTTAGCAACGATACCACCCTGGTAAGGGATATTGTCAGCATGCGGGATTCCATTGGACAGCTATACATCCCTGGGCCGGACGTTCCTGGCAAGACCACCCATATGATGACGGAAAAGGCCTTTGCCCCAAACGTGTTCCCGATCGAAGTGGCCGGGAAGAAGGCCATTGAGGTCAGGGGAATTTGGGAGATCAACAATTATCCCATGGCGGGCCCTTTCCTCACCTATATCATCCATGATGACGAGAACGACAGGAAAATGGTGGTGGAAGGGTTTACCTTTGCCCCGGCGACCGAAAAAAGGGACTATATGTTCCAACTGGAGGCCGTGTTGAGAACCATCAAATTCGACCTGACAAAATAAGCTGGCTTTTACCGAAAAGAAAAAACCCCCTTTGGAATACATCCTAAGGGGATTTTTTAAGATTGGCGTGGCCGTCAATTGTTGTTCTAACCAAATGAGAAGCCCGTAGAAACCCTAAATATAAAAGCGTATATCACTACAGCCAATAAAAAGAAGCAAAACCACGAAAAGGCCCTAAAATACTTGTTGAGTACTCGATGGGTCCAGTCCTTAAAGGCTTCGACATAAATTTCCTGAATAAGTAACAATCTCTTCATATCCCGTTCTTTAAATTACAAGGACAAAGATGGACCATACAGATTCCAAATACACAATTATTTGGACGAATGGAATAGAATGATCGGTGTGAATTCTGTGTATTGTAATTATTCGATAAGAGGCGGTTTCCATGGGATGAAGTGCAGTTGGGTATCCGGAAAGGACCCTTCGGAACCGCGGCCATGCTCTTTTTCCTTGGAAGGTATGGGGAAAGGATTCCGTTCCGATTGCGGATACTGGAGGTGCCCCAAACAAAAAAAGCACCAGTACGGTGCTTTTTTCAGGTTAGGTTGGTTGAATATTTAGTCAAATGCAAAACCGGTAGAGACTCTGAAAACAAATGCGTAAAGCATTATGAGAAAGCTTGCAAAGCAAAACCAAGAGAACAATTTGAAATACGACTTCACAAATGCATGGCCTAGGTTTCTGAACGCTTCCAAGTAAATTTCTTTGATAAGTAGGACGTTTTTCATGATTTTGGAATTTAGTTAAGTTTGGGTTGTTACTTAGGTATATAACTATGAATCTGCCATTTACGTATTTCAACGAGTTTATTTGTTGTGAATGCGGCCTGGCCTGTGGTGAAATGTTCCTTTTACCTCCGGGCCCTAGGTTCCGATACGTGTCCCAAGGCACAAAAAGACACAAAAAAACCGCTGCCCATTTTGGTACAGCGGTGTCCGTTCATTATGTTTTGCCCCATGTTACATGTCCACTATGATGAACTCCGATCGTCTGTTGCGGTAGTGTTCCTGTTCGGTACATCGTATGCGGCCGTTACATCCGTTCAGCAAGCGTTCTTCTCCATATCCGATCGCACTTTCTATGCGGCTTGCATCAATACCTTGGGAAATAATGTACTCCCTGGTAGATTTGGCCCTTTTGTTCGAAAGATATTTGTTATAGGCCCTGGGGCCACGGGAATCGGTATGCGATTCAATTTTAATGACCATGTTCGGATACGCGCGCATGACGCCCACAAGTTTGTCGAGCTCATCGGCAGCGTCGTTTCGTATGTACGATTTATCGAAATCGAAGAAGATCATCTCGGTCTTCAATTTCTTGATGCCGTTCTCGATGGCGATCATCTCTTCCAGGCGCCTCAGGTTGACGGTAATATTCACAAGTTCGTTTTCTTTGGTCGCAACGGGCATTTCCTCATCGAAGAATTCCCCCTTAGTGGTCCTTAGGGTATATTTGGTAGTGCTGTCCAAGTCCTCAAAGACAAAACTGCCATCGTCCCCTGTCACCAACTCTTTTAGCTTGATGCCATTTTCATCCAACAACTCCACCAGGGTCCGTGGCATCAAATCTCCGGTAATAAGCTCGGAGACCACCCCGGCAATGGCATTTAGGTTCGCCGGTGTTTCTTCCACAGTCAGGCGTTTGAAGGAATACAGATCGTCATCGCCCTTTCCGCCGGGCCGGTTGGAGGCAAAGAAACCTTTCTGATTCTCTTCGTTGACGATGTATGAGAAATCATCCTTGTTACTGTTTACGGGCTGTCCCACATTGATGGTTTCGTGAAACCCTCCCTCCTCGTTGATCGCAGCTTCGTAAACATCAAGTCCGCCCAGGCCTGTATGGCCATTGGAGGAGAAGTACAGTTTTTTGTTGTTTATAAAGGGAAACATTTCCTTTCTTTCCGTATTGATGCCGGGTCCCAGGTTTTTGGGTTCGGAGAAACGGCCGTTTCCAAGAACATCGACCACAAAAAGGTCGGTGGCACCAATACTGCCCGGCATGTCGGAGACAAAATAGAGTTTTTTCCCATCTGGGCTCAGGGCCGGATGTCCAGTGGAGTAACTGTCGCTGTTGAACGAAACTTCCCTGGCTTCCGTCCACTCCCCGTTCACCTTGTTCGATACATATATCTTCAAATGGTTGATACCGTTCTTATCGCGCTTTAGTTTTTTCCCGTAATTGTTACGGGTAAAGTACATGGTCTTATTGTCGGGAGAAAAAGTCGCTGAGGCCTCATGGTACTTTGTATTGATTTTTTTCGAAAACTTGATGGCATCCTTAAGATCTTGGGACTCCTTGTTGATCTTGGCGACATATAGATCAAGGTAGGGCTGGTTGTTCCATTTATATCGCCGGGTACTAAAGAAAGATGAATCCCTGGCGGAAGCGAACACCAACTGGTTTGAATCCAGGAACACGGGCGAAAATTCGGAGTATTCCGAATTGATGGCCATATTTTTGATGTCAAATTCCTGCGTTGCCGCCAAGATATTGTCCAACACCACTTCGTTGGTGTTCGACCTTGTCCGGACATGGCCCGTATTGCCCTTGCCCATTTTTTTATTATACAGGCGCATCAATCTTTTGGCCCTGGCATATTTTCCGGTGCCCTTCAGGGAATGTGCATATCTAAAAATGTTATCCGTGGACAGCTCTTTTCCGAATTCTTCGTACAGAATATGGTACCATCCATAGGCCTTTTCCATGTTGGTGTTAAAATAATGGGCGTCCGCTGCCTTTTGGATTACCTCAAAGGTGTAGTCCGCACCACCTTTTGACAAAGCTTCCTCGTAAAGCTCTGCGGCCTCCGCATACCACATTTTGTTGAAATAGTTGTCCGCCCTCTGAACAAGCTTGCTTTTGTTCGTCTTTTTGGAAACTTGGGGAAGGTCCCTTTCCCCTCCTGGTCGAACCAATAGGTCATAGGTCACTTCTTCCAGGGGGACCGCTTCCTCTTCAACTGGGGTCTCGCCCGATGCAACCGTCAAATCCACTTGGACCGCCTCCACCGCCGATTCACTATCTTCTACCTTCATGATCCAGACGCTCTCCCGGTGCCTGCCTTCAAATTGGCCCAGACAGGCGTCTATGGCATCCTGTCCTTCCCTGTGATATTCCAGGTAAAGGTAGTTCAGACCGGTATCGGGAACCTTGATCAGATTGGATTCAAACCCTTTTCTGTTGAATTTCCTGATCATTTTTTTCGCATTGCGTGCATCGCTGTACACCCCCGCAATGACGTAGAAGCCATCTTTTACGCCTGCCAGGTTGCGAAATGTCCGGGTCGGGATGGAGTTTCCCTTGGCCATTTTAAAAAAGGCCAAATCACCATTGTTGCCCTTCGAAACGATGTTGTCCGTACCTGGCCCGCCGGTATCCATAGCAGTTTGGGAACGCGGGGCCTTGGAAATGGGTTCCGTGCCGTTTTGTGCGACCAAGATCCAGACCTGCCCGGCATAGCGGCCGTTGAATTTGGACAAACAGCGGTTTATCGCCTGCTGTCCATTTTCCTCATATTGCAGGTACACATAGTTCAGGCCGGTGTCGGGGACTGTTATGAAGTGGGCATCGAATCCTTTTCTCTTGAGGTCTTTTACGGCTTTCCTTGCATTGGAGGTGCTTCCGAAAACCCCGGAAACGATGTAAAACCCATTGCGAACCCCCTTTAGTTTCCGAACTGTACGGGTTGGAATGGCGTTGTTCCTTGCGGATTTTTGAAAAGCGCGGTGGTCAAAGGTGTTTGCTGTGGGTTTGTTGCGAACCGGTCGCTCGGTTTTGGCGCTCTCCCTGTTTGCCGTGGATTTGGCCGCATTTTGCACGACCATTATCCACACCTCCTTGCCATATTGGCCGTTGAATCGGGTGGCACACTGCGCAATGGCCTGTTTTCCATCCTTGTGGTATTGCAAATACACGTAATTCAGGCCTGTTTCCTGAAGGTGCATTAGGTCGGCATCGAACCCCTTTTTCCTAAGGTTTTTTACTGCTTTTCTCGCATTGGATGCGTTTCCAAAAACCCCGGAAACGATGTAATATCCATTGGCAATGCCCTTGAGATTGTCAATTTTCCTATGGGCGACGCCTTTTTCCTTGGCCGCTTTTGCAAATTCCTTGAAAGTCAAAGGAGTGGAAGAACGTTCAGTGGAGGGCCCCGGATAGGTGGCCCATACCGCATTTTCCAAAGATGGACCGTTGGCCAGGTCCGTCGGAATGGATGCAAAACCCCCTGCCGCAACTAGGAAAATATAAACTGTAATGAGTTTTTTCATGATTGGTTGATTAGAAATACAGGAAAATTCTGGTCGGCCCCCTCTTTGGTTCTTTGTGGCCAAAGCGGTTTTCATAGCGGCTCATTTTCAGTGGCTTGGGCAGATGGCACCCCAATCTGTCTTTTCTGGGGAGTTGAATTTTCCTAGGGATTCCTTAAGCTCGGTCAAGACTTTAATTATTTAGTTACAATAACTCCAAAAATACCATTTGCCATGCCCATGGGGTATTTTTTGTTGTGAAAACAAAGTTTTTTGTCGTGTAGATAGGGTTTGGGGGAATTTTTGGGCCCCCGGCCCGGGCCGAGGTGCCTTTGAATAAAAATACCAATGAGTATGTTTCGCTGTTAACACCCGGCTCGGCCCATGTTCCAGGTTTTTTGAAAATAAAAAACCCATGGAAGCCTTCCATGGGTATCAAAACTGCAATGTTCTTTTGCTATTCTTTCTTTTCTTCCAATTTATCATCCTCCTTGGAGGCGTCTTTGAATTCTTTGATGCCACTTCCAAGGCCTCGCATAAGTTCAGGAATCTTTTTACCTCCGAATAAAAGAAGTACGACCACCACTACCAATATTATTTGAGGGGCACCAATGGCCAAAAATGTATATGAAGCTATCATAGTTTATGATTTAATGGATATCAAAGATAGTAAAAAACTATTTAGTTTGCTGTTAATAGTAACGCGACGACCTTATTTAAATTGTCCGCCGCCCCTTTTGTATTTCCGGAGTGCAAAAATAGTGTTAAGGGTACGGGTCCGTGCCATAAAATATCGGTCCCAGAACAGAAAAATACAATTCTAAGTTTATCTTTGTGGAGCTATGGCCAAAAAAGTGAAAAGAAGAGGGGAGATCAAACGGAAGCTGTTGCACAAATACCGTTTGGTAATCCTCAATGAAAGTACTTTTGAAGAGAAAATATCTTTTAAGCTCAGCCGGCTCAATGTTTTTGTCACGGGCTCGCTCTGCATTATTGGACTAATTGGACTCACCACTCTTTTGATCGCATTTACCCCGTTAAGGGAATATATTCCGGGCTACTCTTCCACAAAATTAAAGCGCGAGGCCACCGAACTTACTTATAAAACGGACTCCCTCGTACGCACCTTAAATTATACCAATAGGTATTTGGATAATATCCGAATGGTGCTTCGTGGGGATATCGAGAACAATGAGATCAATAGGGATTCGCTTTTCGAGAAATTTAAGTTGGACCCCTCGACCGTAGATCTAACCCCGATAAGGGAAGATTCGCTTTTGAGGGCCGAAGTGGCTTTGGAGGACAAATACAACCTTTTCCAACGGAGTCCGACCGGCACGGCACTGGTACTTTTCCCGCCCCTCAGCGGTACCATATCGCAGCACTACGACTCCGAGAAGAAGCACTATGCAGTGGATGTCGTGGCCCCCAGGGACTCCCCGATCAAGTCCATTGCCGATGGAATCGTAATTTTTGCGGAATGGACCGCGGACACCGGTCATGTCATAATCGTGGAGCACAGGGAAGGGTTGTTGAGCGTGTACAAGCACAATGGTTCTTTGAACAAGGCCCAGGGCGATATTGTAAGTTCCGGGGAGGTCATCGCATCGGTCGGAAACACGGGTGAATTTACGACAGGACCCCATCTGCACTTCGAGCTCTGGAACAATGGGAGCCCGGTGAACCCTGTGGACTATATCGATTTTAAATAAAACACATGTCCTTAAAGTCGTTCGCTGCCAAGGTATTCGCCCGGAACATTGCCAGAAAAACGGCCCGGTGGGCCAACCACCCCATTGCGACCCAAGAAAAGGTTTTTAAGGCCTTGGTGCGAAAGGCATCCAGCACAAAGTTTGGAAAGGACCACGGATTCAACGGTATCGCTTCGCATGCCGATTTCATTTCACGGGTCCCTATTCGGGACTATGAGCAACTGAAGCCCTACATAGAAGCCATGGTGGACGGGAAAGATGATGTGCTCTGGCCGGGAAAGCCCATCTATATTGCCAAAACCTCTGGAACGACCTCGGGGGCCAAATACATTCCCATTACGGAAGCATCGATCAAATGTCAGGTCGCGGCCTCACGAAACGCCATCCTCAATTACATCCATGAAACCGGGAACGCCGACTTTGTGCACGGAAAAATGATTTTTTTGCAGGGCAGCCCGGAACTCCGGGAACAAAACGGCATAAAATTGGGAAGGCTTTCCGGTATCTCGGCCCACTATGTGCCCAACTATCTCCAAAAAAACCGCCTGCCCAGTTGGGAGACCAACTGCATTTCCGATTGGGAGACCAAGGTCGACGCCATAGTCGAAGAGACCATGAAGCAGGATATGACCGTTATTGCCGGGATTCCCTCTTGGGTCCAGATGTACTTTGAGAAATTGAACAAGCGATCGGAAAAAAAAGTGGGCCAATTGTTTCAAAATTTTCAATTGTTCATCTACGGGGGGGTCAACTATGAGCCCTATCGGGCCAAATTTGAGGACTTGATAGGAAGGAAGGTCGATAGCATAGAGCTCTTTCCGGCCAGTGAGGGTTTTTTCGCCTACCAGGACTCCCAAAGGGAAAAGGGAATGCTGCTGCTGCTGGATTCCGGAATTTTTTATGAGTTTGTAAGGGCCGACAGGTTCTTTGACCCGCATCCGGAGCGGATCACCCTGCAGGATGTGGAACTGGGGGTCAACTACGTAATGATCATCTCGACCAATGCGGGATTGTGGGCCTATAACCTGGGGGATACCATTCAGTTTATTTCGACAAGGCCCCATAGGATAATTGTTTCGGGCCGCATCAAGCACTTTATCTCTGCCTTTGGCGAACATGTCATCGCGAAGGAGGTGGAAGAGGCCATGCAAAATGCCATCGCCCAGACCGATGCCAAGGTCAACGAATTTACGGTCGCTCCCCAAATCACCCCGGAAGGACAGGAACTTCCCTACCACGAGTGGTTGGTAGAGTTCGAAAGGGCCCCTTCGGAAATGTCAGGGTTCATCCAGATTCTGGACCGTTCGCTCCAAGAACAGAACAGCTACTACTACGACCTGATCTCGGGGAATATTTTACAACAATTAAAGGTGACGTCGATAAAACAGGGCGGGTTTATGGAATATATGAAATCCGTTGGTAAATTGGGGGGGCAGAACAAAGTGCAAAGGTTGTCCAACGACCGAAAAGTGGCCGACGCTCTACACGCACTGAAGATGCAATAAATTTGGGCCCTATTGTTGGTCAAAGACCCATTTATCGGCATACATGCCGTAAACCAACCCGATTTCGTTTTCCTGAACGTATTTTTCGTCTTTTCCCGGATCAAAGTTCACGTTGTACACATACACCTTGATTCCCTGCTCCCTGAGCTGGAGCAGCAATTGGGTCTCCCGGGCAATAATCCTCCTGGACAATGCCACATATTTTATATTGTTAATGGCCAGGTACGCCAACTTATCACCTTTGATCTTGGCCAAAGGTTCTTGGGAAATCATTGCCGGAATGCCCTTTTTAGAAGCTTCCTCCACTGCCATGAGACTAAAGAGCTCCATCACCAGGCGTTTTTTGTCAACGAAGCGGTTCGCAAACTTTATCGGGTCATTGATTTTGTCCGTCACCAAAATGGCATCGGGGTGGGCAGCGAACCATTTGTTGATGCCCTCAAAATCCAGCGTGGTATACTCCCCGTAGATTTTGTGCTTCATGAACTCGGAATGGCTTACCGGAAGCGTTCCGTTGTAGTCTGTAAACCTGGCCCACATTTTCCAGTCATGGGCCGCAACGTATTTGCCATCGCTGGTCTTCAAAATGTCGAGCTCAAAGAGGCGAAACCCCTTCTTGTAGTTCTGATCTAACGCTTCCAGCGAGTTGGTCGATTTAATACCATCCACTTCTCCGCCCGCATGCGCGATGTACCGATCGTTGCTCGGCTCGAAATCGTAACGGACCCTGGGAAAGTACTCCCTGTGGTCCTTGGTGTTTTTAGGAAGGGTCAAGCTTACGGAAATGGAAGTGTCATCTGCCTTCTCATTGATTTTTCCATCAAAGTTGTGCATGGTATAAGCCTGCCGGCTCGACAGGTTCGCCAATACCAAGAACCCCATCTTTTTAAGATTTTCAGTGAACTTTGCCAAACTTTTGGAAGCGGAATCATGGGCCAAGAGGGCATAAACCGCCTTATTTTTTTGCATGGCCCCGAGTGTTTTTACCAACTCCCGGGCGGCCTCCTCGCTCGAATGGGTGTCGAACGATTTGAACTCGAAGGTTGTCGGGGAATTGAAATGTACCAAGGTCAACCCCCGGCCGGGGCTTTCTGCAAGGCCATCGACGGAAAAACTACTTCTTTTTTGGGCATGAAAGCTATTGCTGTTCAACACAATATGTCCCTCTTGAAACGTTTTGGTGTTTGCGAAGGAGGGCATCGTACACCACACCAGTACGAAAAGCACCGGCACCAGGACCCTGAGGATATCGATATTCGCTTTTTTCATCTGCGCCAATTTTGAAAGCTTTAGCTTGATATGAACGCAATCACGGGCATCTTATTGCAGGAGAAGGGGGCAGAAGCTTTTGCCGCATGCGCGTTTTGACCGTGAACATGAAATCGGGGACATCGACCCGAAAGATGGGAAAACGAGCGAAAAATCTTAAATTTTAATCGTAATTTTGCTCGAAATTCTACAATGGGCAAAACAACCAATACCACCCGTGCGCAGGAATCTACCAACGCCATTGAGCGGTTGTACATTACCATGCGGCACCTGTTCAATCGGGGGTTTTACAAACCCAGCGGTATTTCCGGAGAGGCCATAAAGAATGCCCTGCTGCAATTGCGTCCCGAAATTTACGGAAGTATTGCCGAGGAAAAGGCCGAACTCAATGGATTGGTCTATGTATTGGAACGTTTGCCCGAGGGAATCGAACAATGTCGCTTCATCAACCTTACTTCCGACGAAGGGTACGGCAGATCACATTTTAAACCTATTGTCCCGCCGAAGAGAAGGCGCAACTGTTACCGTATCGATGAGGAGCAGATGAACATTGAGATTACCCGGGGCCGATCCGATATCTATGATATCTTGACGCACCTTACCTTCTTGTTCGTGGAATCGGAAAAAATAGCCAAACGGGTACTGATCGAAGATACCGATAAGACCATCAGGGATTGGAGGAAATTGGAGTCGGCGGTCAAGAAATCGAAACGTACCCGGGCCGAACTGGAGGTCACCCTGATCCATACGGCCAATATCTTGGGACGGTCTTTTGAGGAAATCATCGAGGTCTACCAAAAATTTGGCACAAAAAGCCATCCCGAGCGTTTTCTGAACATCGTGTACTGGTTGGGCAAACTGGCCATTGAGGAAGAGGTTACCGGTGAAAAGCGGGCCATTACCTTCAGTTCGATATTGCGCGAACGTCTGGGCCACCACATCCACGGGGAAAGATGGGCCATTACGATAAAGGAAACTTTGGCCAAGCATGGCCTGCTGCAAAGACCCATCCACATCATCAGTGCCAATATGCACAGCGTCATGAACACCCTCTTCGCCAAGAACGCCCTAAAAAAGGAATTTGCGCAGAAGGCGTCATTGGAAATTTACGAAGCCTTGAGTTCTTCCTCCAATACGGTATTGAGAAACAAGGTGGTCGCAATGGCCAAAAAGAACGGAATGATTTCTTTGGAGGACGTATCGGGCACCAACATTGACGTACAGATCTTTGATCTCGCCAAACTGGGCAGGGACGCCTGCTGTTATGAACTTCCGAAGGGTATTCCAGATGAGGAAAAACCTGTTATCTTTGTGATGGATTATGCTTTTGGGGAACAGGCGTACGAAACCATTGATGAATTGTTGAAGCCATTTGGGCAGAACAAAAAAAAGGCGGTGTTCCTTAATATCGAATCCGTTTCGGTGATGGGGAAGGCCGGGATCTTACAGGGCGGAAAGGGAGACATTATGATACCATCGGCCCATATCTTTGAGGGGACGGCAGACAATTACCCTTTCAGGAACGAATTGTGCGCCGCCGATTTTGGGGGCCACGGACTTGGGGTATACGAAGGTACCATGGTGACCGTATTGGGCACCTCCTTGCAGAATAGAGACATTTTGCGATTTTTTCATCGGAGTACATGGAATGTGGTGGGATTGGAAATGGAAGGCGTTCATTACCAAAAGGCCATTCAGTCCGCTTCGAAGATACGGAAGAGCATCAAGGAAGAGGTAAAGGTCCGTTATGCCTATTATGCATCGGACAATCCACTTGAGACAGGAAGTACCCTGGCATCGGGAGGCTTGGGCACCACAGGGGTTAAGCCCACATACCTGATAACAGATAAGATTTTGGAACAAATATTCAATTCATAAAGCATGGCAGACCAAACAGAAACAACCACCACCGGCGATTCGGGAGAAATCGATTTGGAGAAGTTGCTGCAGTTGTTCAGAAAGGGGTTAAAACGGATTTTCAGGGGAATTTTGCACCTATTCCTCTATCTAAAGAAAAATGCCTTCAAACTCGTGGCGCTGATCGCCATTGGCATTGCCATAGCGTTGTTGTTGACCACTTTTGTGGACAAAAAACTAAAGACAGAGGTCATTGTGAAACCCAATTTTGCAAGCAAAGATTATTTGTATGATGTTATTGACGAGATCCAAGCGAACATCCGGAGCAAGGACACTCTGTTTTTTAATGATATAGGGATCGACATAAGCGGGATGCGTGGGTTTGAAGTAAGCATTGAGCCAATAGAAAACAAGGAGATCGACAAGGAAAAAACAAAACAGAACAACGAGTACTTGGAGATTTTGCAGAATTACAAGGACAACGACTTTGTCCTGGAAGCGATCAGGTCCGAAGTACTAAAGAAAGCCGTATTGACCCATAGGATCACGTTTTCCCATAAAAACCCAGAAAAGGGGGAGGAGTATGTGACGAAATTGATGCGCTATATCAACGATAACCCTTATTTCACGGAAATAAAAAGGGTTTCCACGGAAAATGCCGAATCCAGAATTGCCGAAAACACGGAATTGATCGGGCAGATCGACGAATTGGTCGCAAATTACGCCAAACAATTGGCCGCGGACAACCGTACGGTCGGTCGGGAGGGAATGGTGCTGTTCGATGAGGAAAAAGAGGTGGACGTAACCGCGCTTTTGGCACTAAAGAATAGGCTTATCAAAGAGATAGAGGAAAAGCGAATGGAGGTTTCTGAGCAAAAAGAGGCCATAAACATTATCAATTTTGGCAAGGCCCAGGTGGTAAAAAAGCAATTTTTGAACAAGAGCCTGTTCATGGTGCCCGCCATTTTATTGGGAATGTTTTTCGCATGGTCGTTGCTGGTGTATTTGAACAGGAAATCCCAAGAACTGATCGAACAGAGCTAAATAATAAATGGCATGATTATCTTGCCGTCGTTTAACATTATTGTCCTATGAATATTTTGATTACCGGAGGTGCAGGTTTTATTGGGTCGCATGTGGTGCGGCGCTTTGTGAACACGCATAGGGAGTACAACATCTATAATTTGGATGCCCTTACCTATGCGGGAAACCTCGAAAACCTACGGGATATTGAAGATGCGCCCAACTACCACTTCATCAAGGGCGATATTGTCGATGAAGGTTTTATCAAAGGTCTTTTTGAAAAGCACCGTTTTGATGGGGTGGTGCATTTGGCCGCGGAATCGCATGTCGATCGTTCCATAACCGACCCTCTGGCCTTTGTGCGCACCAACATTATCGGCACCGTAAACTTGCTGAACGCTGCAAGGGATCTGTGGAAGGACCAAACGGCCGACAAGCGTTTTTACCATGTGAGTACCGATGAGGTGTATGGTTCTTTGGGGGCAGAAGGCCTTTTTACGGAAACCACCTCCTATGATCCAAACTCCCCCTATTCGGCCTCCAAGGCCAGTTCCGATCATTTTGTAAGGGCCTATGGGGAGACCTATGGGCTTCCCTATGTGATCAGCAATTGTTCCAACAACTATGGCCCGAACCACTTTCCTGAAAAACTTGTTCCATTGTTCATCAACAACATCATAGAGAATAAACCGCTGCCGGTTTACGGTGATGGAAAATACACCAGGGACTGGTTGTTCGTGGAAGACCACGCGGTGGCCATCGACCTGGTGTTCCACAAGGGAAAAAACCATGAGACCTACAATATCGGCGGTTTCAATGAGTGGCAGAACATCGACTTGGTGAAATTGTTGTGCAAGCTCATGGACCAAAAACTGGGGAGGGACGCCGGAACCTCCGAAAAACTCATTACATACGTCAAAGACCGTCCCGGTCATGATCTGCGATATGCCATAGACGCCGGCAAGATAAGCAAGGAGTTGGGATGGAGGCCATCGGTGACCTTCGAACAAGGTCTGGAGCGCACAATTGATTGGTACCTGTCGAATGAAGAATGGCTGAACCACGTCACCTCGGGAGATTACCAGGAATATTACGACAAAATGTATGCGCAGTAAGAAGACCGGAACCGAATATCAAGATAGCACAAAGGGCCGATATGACCCGGCAATCACGGCATACCCGACCTACGTCCGATCGAGGATCCATTAACCCAATAAGCAAGTAAGCTAAGAGCATGAAAGGAATTATACTAGCAGGAGGTTCGGGAACACGATTGCATCCCTTGACCTTATCGGTCAGTAAGCAATTGATGCCGATCTACGATAAGCCCATGATCTATTACCCATTGAGCACATTGATGTACTCGGGCATTCGGGAAATACTCATCATCTCCACTCCCAAAGACCTTCCCCTTTTCAAAGAATTATTGGGTGATGGACAGAAATACGGCTGCTCTTTTTCCTATGCGGTCCAAGCGGCCCCAAATGGGCTTGCCGAAGCATTTATCATAGGGGCCGACTTTATTGGAGAGGACAAGGTGGCCTTGATCCTAGGGGACAATATTTTTTACGGATCGGGCCTGGCAAAACTATTGCAGTCCAACAATGATCCCGATGGGGGGATTATCTATGCCTATCGCGTCCATGACCCGGAGCGGTACGGTGTAGTGGAGTTCGACGAGACGGGCAAGGCCATCAGTATCGAGGAAAAACCAAGGGAACCCAAATCGAATTATGCCGTACCGGGAATCTATTTTTACGATAACAGCGTTGTGGAAATTGCCAAAAACATCCCGCCGAGCCATAGGGGGGAATTGGAGATCACCGACGTGAACAAGGTATATTTGGAGCGGCAAAAGTTAAGCGTGAGCATCTTGGACAGGGGAACCGCCTGGTTGGATACCGGCACCTTCCAATCGTTGATGCAGGCCTCCCAGTTTGTCGAGGTCATCGAGGAAAGGCAGGGGCTGAAAATTGGGGCCATAGAGGGCGCCGCCTATGAAATGGGCTATATAGATGAAGGGCAGTTTAAAAAATTGGCCGAACCCCTGATGAAGAGCGGCTATGGGAAAAACCTATTGGGGATATTAAAAAAGCAATAATGACCGTAACAGAAACCAAATTAAAAGGGTGCTTTATATTGGAACCCGCGGTCTTTACCGATGAACGGGGTTATTTTATGGAATCGTTCAACAAGGAGCGCTTCAATTCGGCTACGGGAGCGGGCGTCAACTTTGTACAGGACAACCAGTCGTTCTCGACCAAAGGGGTGGTACGGGCGTTGCACTATCAGCTTGGCGAACACGCCCAGGCCAAACTGGTGAGGGTGCTGAACGGTGCCGTGTTGGACGTTGCCGTGGACCTTCGAAAAGACTCCCCTACCTTTGGGCAGCATATTGCGGTAGAGCTCAGCGATGAAAACAAAAAACAACTTTTTATACCAAGGGGTTTTGCCCACGGATTCTCCGTGCTGACCGATACGGCAGAATTTTTCTATAAATGCGACAACTATTACAACAAGGCATCCGAAGGAGGAATTGTCTACAACGACCCCAAACTGAACATTGACTGGAAGCTGCCCGAGGATCAATTAAAGGTCTCGGACAAAGATGCGGTTCTACCAACCTTTGATAAAGCCAGAATATGAGGAACATTCTGGTTACCGGAGGCCACGGGCAATTGGCCGCTTGCATCAAGGATATTGCCAAAGACGTCCAAGATCATCATTTTATCTATGTCGACGTGGACGAACTCGACATCACCCAAAGCGAGGCGATAACCGCTTTTTTTGAAGCAAAAAACATTGCTTTTTGTGTCAATTGTGCGGCCTATACCGCGGTGGACAGGGCAGAAACGGACAAGGAAATTGCGGAAAGGGTAAATGTGCTCGGTGCCAAATACCTGGCGGAAGCATGCAAGGCCCACAGCGCCAAGTTCATCCAGATCTCCACCGACTTTGTTTTCGATGGGGGCCAATCCTCGCCCTACACCGAAGAAGATGGCACAAACCCCCTGGGCGTATATGGGTCCACTAAATTAGCGGGGGAACGGGCCACGGCATCGGCCCTGAAAGAACATTTTATCCTTCGGACCTCATGGCTGTATTCCGAACATGGGAACAACTTTTTAAAGACCATGCTGCGATTGGGTGCGGAACGAGAATCTTTGGGAGTGGTCTGCGACCAGATCGGCACGCCCACCTATGCCGGCGACCTGGCCAAACTTATTGTAAAGATCATAGTCGGGGACTCACAGGCATACGGCACCTACCATTACAGTAACGAGGGGGTCGCCAGTTGGTACGATTTCGCCAAGGCGATTTTTGACGAAAGCGCCACCCTGGTAAAGCTGGCGCCAATACGATCGGAAGCGTATCCCACACCGGCCAAAAGACCGGCGTTCAGTGTAATGGACAAATCAAAGATCAAGGAAGCGCTCCATATTGAAATTCCGCATTGGAGGGACAGCCTGGCAGGGATGATCAAGAAAGTATAAAAGGGTAAACCATAAAACAACACATGAAAGTAAACGAACTTGCATTTGATGAAAAAAACCGGGTGTACCTGAATCCCGACAAGGTCATCAGTTATAGCGATGGAGAAAGAAGTGAACAGTATACCTTCGATTCCTTTAAAAATTCAAAGGACACCTCCATTTTCTCCATGGAATTGTTCGAGCGAATTCAGGATTGGAGCAGCGAGTACCACCTTACCACCTATAGGGCGAACATCGTCCGGCCCCTAAATATTAAAAAAGAGCACCGTATTCTTGAGATAGGCGCGGGCTGTGGGGCGATAACGCGATATTTGGGTGAAACGGGTGCCGCCATAACCGCCGTGGAGGGAAGCCTGTCAAGGGCAAGGTGTATTGCCGAGCGCTGCAGGGACCTGGACAACGTGACGGTGGTGTGCAGTAATGTAGAGGATGTGGAATTTGATGAAAAGTTCGATATCATCACCTTGATCGGTGTTTTTGAATATACGGCGAAGTATTCCAAGCGGGCAAACCCTTTTTGTGCGGCCTTGGAAAGCTACGCCGACCTATTGAAGCCCAGCGGATCCCTGGTCATTGCAATTGAGAACAAACTGGGGTTGAAGTACTTTGCCGGGTTTAACGAGGATCATTTTGCCCAGGCCTATTTTGGTTTGGAAAGCAGGTACGGGGAAAAGGACATCACTACTTTTGGGCATAGGGAAATTGGGGCCATGCTGAAAAAAAGCGGATTTGGATCTACCGAGTTCCTCTACCCGTTCCCGGACTACAAACTCCCCAAAGTGGTCATTTCGGACAAGGGCCTGAGCCACAAGGATTTCAATGCAGCGGATTTGATCCGTTTTACGAAAGACAGACATTACAATCCAAGGCCCAAGGCAAATTTGCTCAACGAATATCTGGTTTGGGATGCTGTGGCCGAGAACGGATTGATAAAAGATCTTTCCAACTCCTTTTTGATCGTTGCGACCAAGGGCGGGAATCAAGAATTGGTGGATCCCTCCCTTTTGGCGAAGTACTATACTTGCAATAGATTTGAGCCCCATAATACCATGGCTTCGTTCCATGTTCAAGGGGAAGACAAGATCACGGTAAGGAAAAGCCGTCTGGGGAAGGGACCCGACACGGAAGAAAGCGGTGTGGCGCAACGTATCCAGGACGAAACGGAATATATCGTCGGCTCCAATCTGCACCACCTGCTTACCGGGACGATCTCCAAGGGACAATTTCCCGAATTTGAAGGCCAAATGAAGGCCTGGGTGGATTATCTGAAAAGAGAGACACTGGTAGAGGGTACTGGGGAAGTTTCCCTGGTAAGGGCCGAATTTTTTGATGCGCTACCCTTTAATATCATTGTCGATGGGGACGGAAAGTTCAACCTGTTCGATCAGGAATGGACCGCAGAGGAACCTTTTGACATAACTTTTCTCGTAGTGCGGTACCTGGCAATGCATAAAAGGAACAAAGGGCTGTACCGTCATTATTCGAAGTCCTATTTGGGATTTGTAAACAGCATACTTCTTAAGTGCCGTCTCAAGAAAATCCGCAAAAGTACCTTGCGAAAGTATGAGGCAAAGGACGAAGCAATCCGAAACAAGGTCAACCGGCCAGGTGGTTTGGCCCCCTTGCAATTGAAAAAATCGCTTATTTTTTTGATATGGGATAAGCTAAAGGAAATTAAAACCTATCTTTTATACGGCATTTTTGCACAAAGATGACGATCCGTCAAAATGTTTGGAATATGAAACGATTGTTCTCCATACCGATGAAGTACGCCGTAAAAGTTATGGGGATCAAATGGTATTGCCTGTTTCTATTGGTTCTCTTTTCCTGCTCCAATTCGGATGATTACGACAGGACCCTGGACATAAAGGTTTTTCCAGGTCGTACGAACGATTTCTCCATGTGGCAGCTGGAACCCTTTTTCCATGAGGTACAGATGGGCTATATTCTAAGGACGGATAACGGTAAAATCATAGTAGTTGATGGAGGAGGTACCGTTGCGGCCCCCTATCTGGAAGGGTATTTGCAACAGCTGGGCGGTACCGTGGATACCTGGATCGTCACCCATGCCCATATGGACCATGTGGGCGCACTCCTGGAAATTTTGGACGCTGGGACCATAGGCATTGGACGCTTGTTGCATGCTCCCCCGGACGAAGCCTGGGTACGGGACTATGAGGCCTTTTCAGCGGAAATCTTTTCCAGATACATCACTACCCTGCAAAAGGCGCGGTTTCCCTTGGTCGTTCCAGGGAAGGAAGCGGTCTTTGAATTGGGCGAAGGAGTGCACCTGGAGGTGATCAGTGCGGGTTTACCGGAGATTACGGAGAATGCCATCAACAACTCTTCCCTGGTTTTCAAGATTTCCAGTAGATCAAAGTCCGTCCTGTTCCTTGGGGATATGGGCGTTCTTGGAGGGAATGTGATCCTCGAAGGCACAGCACCGGAGAAACTGGCCGCCGACTACGTGCAGATGGCCCACCATGGGCAGCATGGAGTAGGCAGGGAATTTTATATGAAGGTCGGACCGCAATACGCACTCTGGCCAACCCCGGAATGGTTGTGGGAGAACAGGGCCGACGGGAAAGGGGACAATACGGCAGATTACAAGACCCCGGCCGTGCGCCGCTGGATGGGGGAACTAAAAATAAAGAAGAACTACGTATCCGGTTTGGAGGGCACGGTTCAAATCGACTGATAAGAAACTATGGCCACCGTATCCAAAAACCTGTTTTGGTCCACTTTCACCTCCGTTTTACAACTCTATACCGGTAGCGCCGTCTTTATCGTGTTGGCCAAGCTTATGCCCATACAGGATTTTGGGATACTCAGTTTTGGGTTTTCCCTATCGGCCCTTGCGGTCGTGGTGGCAGATTTTGGATTTTCCTTGAAGATCATGAAGGATTATCCCGCGCAAGGGACAAACCAGGCCGAATATCTTTTTAACAGCGTTCTGGCCAAAATGCTGATCGCGGTCGCAAGCAGTGCCGCCTTCTTAATATACCTGTTGGTTTTTTATAGCGAAGAATGGCTGTATGTAGGCGGACTGTACTTGGTTTTTGCACTATTGGCCTCCTTTATAGTGTACTTACAGGCCCTACTGAGGGTAAGGAACAAATTTGGAAACTATACCGGTTCTACCCTGGTATATGCCATAGCGGTCACGATCACCGTAGTGGTCTATTGGCAATGCAATCTGGGGTTGTTGTCATTGGTCCTTTGTCTGGTGCTGTCAAAAGCGGTGCAGCTTCTGGTTACCCTATTTTTGTGCAGGGATGCGTTTTCCCGATTTTCGTATCGGCCCAAACGTATTGGGGAACTGCTAAAGGACAGTTGGTCTTTTGGTGTTTTCAGTATTTTGGGCATCTTCTATTTTATGGTCGATACCCAGCTAATATCCATTTATTTGGGGGCAGAGGAAGTGGCATTGTACCAAGCTGTTTTTAGGATCGTACTGATTCTCGCCATGTTTTCCGATATCATCTCCAATGTACTTTTGCCTTACCTGTCCTTCAAGGCCGCCAAAAATGAAAACATAACAGTGTTGGTGTCCAGGATTTTTCTCTACCTTTTGCTTATTGGATGCTCGCTTTTTCTTGCCTTCACCACTTTTAAGGAGGAGCTATTGGAGCTATTGTATACTCCGGAATATCGAAAGGCGGTGGTGCTGGTGCTCCCCTTTTCCATTGTTTTGATCTTGCGAACGGTATCCTCCTTGTTGGGAAACCTCCTTACCATATCCAACAAGCAGGTGTATCGGGTGGTCACTGTGGGAACGTCCCTGGTCTTCAGTTTGGGGCTTAACTTGGCACTGATACCCCGATATGGGATTCTAGCCGCCGCGTGGACCAGCGTTTTCGTTCATTCAATACTGTTCGGCATGTACTATTTTTACAGTAGGAAGGAACTCCCCGGTATACGATTGTTCGCCCCGAGAAACCTTTTGGTCCTGGCCGTTGCCGCGGGAATATATGTTGTGATCGATCATGTTTTTAGCGAAGCCCTTTGGGTGATATTTGCCCTTGCGGTATTCTGGATCATTATTGTGATACTGATCATGAAAAACAACAACAACTACGGGTTTTTACGGCAGATCTTGAACGAAAAAGGAGTGGGTTAAGGGGCCGTCTTTTCCCTTTACGGGCACTCACTTGCCCCTATTGCCGACAGACAGGCTTGCGGTAGCGGGGGGGAAGACTTTGCCTTTTTCTTAGAAAAAGTAAGCAGCGAACTCTTGAATACTTTGTGGCTTTCTAGGGAAAAGTATGCGGCTAACCCTTGCTGACTTCGCAGCTTTCTTAAAATAAGTTCGCAGCTAACTTTTTTGGCCTTGCAGACAAGTCCGGAGCAACTGAGCGCAGTGACCGTACACGGACCATTACGGCAACAGACGGGACAGCGCAGATCGATGCTCCCTACCAGCCAGGAATTTCAACACTTTTTTAATTCCAAACAGACCAAAGGCTTAGTAAACTTCGGGATTTGTCCCCCGCTAACGCAAGATGGTATCTTGTGGTAAAACAACTCCCATTGTAAATACGTACCAAAGAACGTTTCCAACCCGTTACAGATTATACATGGGCATGTCGTAAATATAGAGAATGTTTGATCTCCAAATAAGGAACCGCAGTTTTCTTACTGTGGTTCTTTTTACTTCTTACCTGCCTACGGCAGGCAGGCTCTTAAGGCCACCAGTTGCAAACTGGCGGTAGCGGGGGGGGGGTAGCTGGGGGGAACATTGCCCAAGACACTTTGGAAGATTCCGATTTACTGACCCTTTTCAACAAGGCGCAAAAACTGTCGAGCAAACAAAAGGAGACCGTAAAGGATTTTCTTTCCGCCTTTGTCCTAAAGGCCGACCTTACACAAAAACTCGCGCAATAAAAAACCGCCTCGAAGTGGGCGGTTCTTCTTATTTAGTTTTCTGTTTGCCTATTGAGAACTACAATTTAATTTCGGCATATCATAGTGACCCATACCAATACTGGTGGTAACCTTTTTATAACTTGTGTAGTCATTTTTGCACATATAATAATGAACTCCTTTTTTATAATGATTGGCAGAATCAAATCTAGGAAGTTCAACAATTCCTTCAATATTTACTGAGTCCATAACATTATATTTTGATAGTATATCGACTAATTCTTTTGTTAAAACCTGCGTAGAATCATCCCAGTAAAAAAGTTTTCCTTCTTTCTCGGTATAACGTGAAGGCAGACTAGTCTTGTTACCAATCTTATCGTCGGGGCCAGGGCGTAGTTTGTTGTAATCCCCACCAATGCTAATACCTAAAATGTTATCATTTAAATTTTCAACATAAATAGAAAAAATACTATCCTTTTTACTAAGGTTACTGGTATTTAAAAAATCAACAATTACATTCTGAATAGCATCGTTTTGGTCGCCCGCAGATTTCAGACTGTCCTTCCATGCGGAACAACTAACAGCAAGGAAAATAACAAATAATAATAAAATATAGTTGAACTTCATTTCTAAATGATTAGTAAGGTTTATTATTTGGGTTCGTAAGAATTAAAAACTTCATGTCTGGATAGTTTCTTAAAGTATTCTTTTTGGTTTTAAGGTCTTGACCTGATGGTCTTAATCTATCACTATCTCCAAAACGCGATAGATGGGTGTGAAATGCAGTACGTGCCGTAGTGGTTCCAAACAAATCGGGTCTTATCCGTAAATTCAGACCTGTATTAGCCTCTTGTGCGTCATTGCCCTCATATCCTCCTAAGAACACATGGCTTATCTTGTCTTCCCCTTTTTTAGAAAGGTCGAAACCTCCAATTTCAACATCTAGGTGATTTGCTAGTTTGAGTGCAAAATCTCTCACCCCTTCTAGGGTAGGTTGACCTTCTCCGCCAACGTCAATTACATTGTCTTGGGTCTTGAGGTTCTGGCCATCTTTTAGAATACCTTTTTCAATACCGCTAACATCAACTTTCGCTTTTCCTCTTTCTGATTTTTTAACTAAGAAACCTAAGAACCCTTCTCCCTTCTTCTTGACATTACCATTCTTGTCGGTTCGTACTATCCTATCAGGGTCATCATTTTCATCCCCAACTTGTTCAACATCTCCTGTCTTTTTGTTCAATTTAAAATCGGTTAGACCGTCTGGGTCAATCCTGAACATAGGACTGTTCTGAACAAAATTATATGGTGTTACCCCTATTCTTCTTTCAGCCAATGGGTCGATTACGGTCCATCTTGCAATTGCTGGGTCATAGGCTCTAAAACCAAAATCATAGGTTTCAAGTCCAAGTTCCTGCTGATGCTCTTTTCCTTGGAATGTCTGATAGTTGTTTTCCGTACCGTTCACGACATTATTATACCCTTTGTGTTCAAGTCCGAAGGGATAATAATTCTTCTCCGCCTGTATTTCCAGGGAAGGGGTAGGGGTCGCGCTTACATCTTTATAGGACAAACGAATGTTGCCCAAATGGTCTTTGTACTGGTAGATATGATCATAACCCCCACTGCCATTGGGTTCAACATACCCTTCGGCATGGTTAAAGAACTGCAAAGTACTACCTTCGTAAATATAGTTGCCCGCATAATCGGTTGTCATAGAACTTGGCCCGGGCTCCGTCACCGTTTTTTGCAGCTTGGTCCCCGTGGCATCGTAAATATATGTAATCTTTTTCGAATTGTTGTTGTCGAATTTTACTTCAACGGGAAGGTTCAGATGATTGTAGGCAATGCCATCGGCCTGGATGTCCTTGTTCAGGTCCATGGTCATGTTCCCGTTGAGGTCATAGCCGTATTCCGTAGCGGTGTCCGACCCGTCCACAAAACCATGGTCGTCATGGCCGTTGTCCAGCACTTTGGTCAGGCGGTTGCCATCATTGGCATAGCTGTACACTAGGTTGTCCATAATTCCGAAAGTGGTTGCCCCACCATTGGTATGGCCCCTGCGCTGCAGCGCTGTGATGTTTCCGTTCTTGTCGTAGCCGATCCCGCTAATATCATAATTGGTGTTCAGGCTGTACTTCCCGGCCGTGACCCTGTTCAGGGCGTCATATTGGTACCCATACGCCCGCTTGGTGTTGTCGTTTGCGGTTTCCCATATGGTCTCACTGATATTACCGTTATATAGGGCGGCCGCTCCCAGGTTTTCGGTGGTGGTATTGTAGTTGATCTTAAAACCGAACAGATCGGCGCCAGTGGTGGTGCCCTCGTTTATGGCCTTGAGCCAGCCCCTGACATTGTAGGTGTAGTTTACTTCCTGAAGGCCACCGCCGACCTCTTTGGTGATCAATTGTCCCAGATCGTCATAGGTGTTGTCCACGATGGTTTCCTGAACCAGTCCGTCGATATCCTGGTCTTGCGTCAGCAAGCGGCCCGTGTGGTCATAGGTATAGGTGTCCACGGTAACAATGGCCGCATTGCCGTCCCTGGTATGGGAGGTCTTGCCCGTCAACGGCTTGCCGGCAAAATCGAGTAGGGTCTCGGTGATATCCGTAGTGTTCAGATAGTCATTTCGCGAATGTACGAAGACCGGTCTGCCCTTGGCATCGTAATAGCTGACCGTAGTGATCCAATCGCTGGTATCGAGCACCTTTACCTTGGTGCCTGTGGACATCCCCTTGGTGTCGGTACTCAAGGTCTGTCCATATACCGTTCCGGGATTTGAGCCCCCGTCCAGGTCAAAGGTATAATTGTCATAGTAGTTGACCGTCAGCACTTCCAAACCGGTAGTGGGGTAGGCGGTATTGCTGTAGTAGTGGTAGCTGCCCGCACTGGTCTGCTTTTCCTCATAACGCACCACCGAAGGGTTGTTGGTATAGTAGGTATCCATGGCCGCCTGCAACTGTGCCGGGGTAGCGACACTGGCATGGGTATAGACACCCGTATAGACCACCCGCCCAAAAGCATCGTATTTGGTAAAGAGCCATTCCTTATTGGGCCGCTGCAGGGCATCTTGGGTCAATATGGGTTGGTCCAGGTCGTTGTACAGGATATACTCCCAATCCTTGCCCGGAATCTTTTTCGCCGTTAAACGGTTCCTGTGGTCGTATCTGTACTGGTAACAGAGTCCGTCCAATTCCGTTGCGCTCACACTGGCGGTGGTCACCTTGGGCGGGATCACGTAGGTGAGGTTGCCGTAATCGTCATAGACATAATAGGTATCGTGGTCCCCGTTGTCATGTGCCCTTTTGAGAACGACCTGGCCTTGCTTGTTCGTGAACTCCTCGGTGGTATGGTCGGTGCCACTGCTCCAGTTCTCATCTTTGGTAACGTTCTTATAAAGTTCCCCTGTGGGGTAATACGAGCTCCCTCCGTTCAGCTGCGGATTTTCGGTATCGCCGGAGACAAAACCGACGGTAAAATGGCGTACCTCGTTGGTGGCATTGGTCTCATAGTCGAACTTGATCTCATGGCCGTTGCCCAATTTCCAATCCTTTCCAGGGGCGGCCTGTTGCCGTACCCTGCTCAATGACGAAGTTTCCAGATCTTTCTGGGAAAAGGCGTTGATATCCCCCAGGGCCATGCCCGTAAAATCATCGCCATAATTTGTTTGATAGTATTGTTGGGTGGCACTGGAAACATCGCCCCGATAGCTGCCCAAACTGCCGCTGCTTTCGGAATAGGGAAGCCATTGCTTTTCCTGCCGTCCGTAGGCATCGTGGTCAAAATGGGTAATAATATCCTTTTTAGTGGGCGAAGCCTTGATGCCCAACCGTTGCATCGGCCTACCGAGGCCATCGAAATAGGTAATGTTCTCCAGAGCGTCCCCGTTTTCGTTAATGCCCGACACACTGGCCATGGGCGATTGGTAGCTACGGGTAAAAATGTAGTTCTCGTCGCTTTTGGTTATCGACAGATAGGCATCGGGGATCAAGTGGGCGTTGAACGTACTTCCCGACTGAATATGTGAACCCGGGCCTAGGATAATGCGTTCCGTGGCGATAAGGGTGGCCGTTCCACTGACAATGTAGGTAGATTGGCCCGCTTCGGGCTTGTCAATGGTCGTTGGAACCTGGGCCTTTCCCATTTGGGAAACCAATACTAGCAACAAGGTATATAAGTGATTTTTCATTTTTCGCTATTTTTAGTGGGATTAGGGATTGCAATCCACTCCGTTGGTTATCTGTACCTGTACTTGGGTAATGGGTGAATCGGCATCGGTGGAAATGGTCACGGTGGTGGTACCGTCCCAATTGTTTCCCGTACAGATCGGCTTGTTGAGCTTAACACACACATAGCCTGGCAAATTGGGCTGTATCACCACGTTAGAGGAGACGAGGACGAATTCCCCGACGCTGTCAATACCCACATTGGTCACCGTTATCGGGGAGTTCCCGGTATTGTCGAGCGCAATGCAGATCTCGTCGAACATACTTTCCACCGAATAAGTGCTTTGGGGAAGCGACAGCACCCGGGTCTCGTAGGCCCCTATGGCCGAAAGCGAAACGGAAACGTTGCCATCAAGGTTGTCCGTGCTCTGAAGGGTCAAGGTACCGCTTACGTTCCCCTGGGGGGTGGCCGGCGAGTTGTAGGTCACCGGAAGGTTGAAGGTTTCCCCCGCTTTTATCAGAAAGGGCGTATTCGACCAAATACTGCTGAAATTGGTTGGAAGGGTAAGGCTGTTGACCGTAAGGTCATAGTTTCCCTCATTCTTTACCGCAATGGTCTTAGTGGCACTGGTATCGGGTTCCACTACCCCAAAATCGAGACCGCTGAGCATGGCAATACCGCCGTATTGGGTCGGGGGGGCGTAGTGGTACTCATAGTCCTGGACCAGATTGTTGTTGAGGTCCTTTACGGCCTCCAACCTTCTGAAGGAACCATAGGTAAAGGCCGTTTTTCTTCCGGAGGGATCCGCTATTTGGGTCGGCCCGACCATGGGGTCCTGCACGTAGGTATGGATCAACGCCTTTGCGGTCAAGGCGTGTGCTCGAATATCATCTTCATAGTTGGCCCCCTGTGCGGCATTGTGTGCGGCCAGAAGATTTGCATAGGTGATATTTTCACCTTTTACGATGGGATATTCGTTGTCATAGCCCCAAATAAAGGAGGTTGTCGATCCATTCGTGAGGGTGTATTGCAGCACATTGCCTTCTGCGTCGTACTGGTCATAAACCACCTTGGACCGATACCCGGGAAACTCAAAACCGTTGACCGAGGCCGTATGGCCACTGGAAGATTTTTCATACTGCAAGACTTCGCGAAGTACCACATTGCCCAGCTCGACATCATAGCGATATCCGGTTGCGGAGACCACCGTATTGTCCACATAGCTGATTTTTTCCAGAATGGGATTTGCGATGTTTTGGTCCGATAGGGCATCGTACATACAGGTCGTACTGTTGGTGGCCGTAGGGCAACCACTGGCGTTATGTGGAAAGTCGGCAAGTCTTTTGTACACCGTTCGGAGCAGCTCGTCCTCGCTGTTGCGGCTTTCCTCGGCCTTTTTTTGGCCTATCGCATTGAAATCGTATTCCACTACACTAACGACATCCTGGGGACCGGTTTCGGTCAAGGTCCGGACCGAATCGATCTCGGCGAATCCTATGGGCAGTTCGTAGGGATGGAAGGTATACCAGGTAAAATTGCCCTGGGGCTTGGAGGTGTAGCCCAGTCCGGATACCACCTCATTAAAATTTTCGTACAGGCCATACCCCTTGATCTGGACCCCTACACCCAAATCGTTTCCGGAAATTAGTTGCTCCAATTTTCCATTCTTGTAATTTTTGGGCTCATAGGGAGCAAGCGAGTCGTTGGTCCCGAGGCGTTGTGTGGGGATGTTCGTAAAAAAATAATCCGTTTTAAAGCTTTCCCCATTTTCTCCAACGGACTCCTCGGTTACCCTGTCGTACCCTATCAATTTGCCTTCCGCGGTATTCTGTCCCGCAGTGGTGCTGAAAGAGAACCATTGATAGGTACATGTTTCCGGAACCCCGTCATTGTTCAAATCCAGCTCCATGTTTTCATTGTAAAACCCAAAGGGAGTGAGCAATACTCCCGTCGTACTGTTCTGGGAGTCTTTGTATTCGAAGTTTTTTTTGGTGGCGAGCACCCCATCCTGTTCGTAGGTGGCAATCTCTTTGATACGCAACCCGCCGGCGGTTGCGGTGCCGCTTGCCCCGTTTATGTTTAGGGCCTCGGGCGTATAATTGTTGATGTTCAGGGATCCCTCCACATGGTAGTCATGCGGTTCGTACTCGAAAATGGAATGTCCTCCCGTGGGATACTGTACTTTTCGAAGGCTACCGGCTATGCCATAGGCAATATCGACCAACCTGCTCGGGGCGGGATAATAATATTTGTTGAAGTTGTTGGGGAAGGCACTGCAAAGATCGCTCAGGGTTCTTAATCGTACACCGAAAACCCAGTCGTTCTCGTCTTTTCCGTTGTAAAAACCAAAATGGTCTATTCCCCTGGTGAATTTTGAGGGGATACCGCTCTGTCCCAAGTTGTAGAAAAACCGATGGGTTTGGTCATCCACAGTGACATAATCCAGCCGACTTCGTAGCCAACCATATTTTGCCGGTTCCCCCGTACTGTTATTGGTGCTTTCGTCGAGAAGGTATTCCAGATTGAAGTAAGACTGTCCAAAGGTAATGTCCTTTTCGTAGTTCGAGGCGGCGTTCTGGCCCTCTACATGTATTGCCGTGTACCGTTTTGGTTTTTGGCCATTGGAGGTGAATTGGGTAGGGTAAATGAAATTCTTCCTAAGGTCTTCCCGATCCTCAGTGGTAAAGGTGACCGACAGCTCACCAGCGACACTTATGGAAGTCTGATAAACATGTTCGGTGACCAGACGGCTAAACCCTATGCCGGCCCCGGGCTCGTTGGTCCTGACCTCGGAAAACGAAGGCGATCCAACCGATACATGATCGCTCTCCTGGCTCGATGAAATATTGTAGGCGAAGAGCATCTGGTTCCCTTTTGGACTCTCTATTTTGGAAACGTACCATCCCGTGATCGTACTTAGATTGCCCCTGTTGATGATGGTCTGCAGATCGATGTACTGGCCATCATAGGGCCCACCGCCTATTTGGGGCTGATATCCGGCCAAATTGGTGGTTCTTTCTTTTATGTCAAAGGTTCCCTTGAAACCGTCCGGGGTCTCGATAGTGAAGTAGGGGAGGTTGTTCACATCTTCGTAATAGGTGACTATGACCGCATCTTTTTTTAATTTCCGCACTGTTATCGGGTCCGACGGCTGGGTTTTTTTGGAGAGCACAAAGGAGCCCTGGTAACCAAAAAAGTTGTAATCGAAAATATCGGGTTCCGAATCGTACCAGCCGGCGTCGAGGTTCAGATGGATGGTCCGTTTTTGGTTGGGCGTAAGGTTATCCCAGTTCTTAAAATCGGTCAAAAGATCTTCCACAGACCGGGTATCGTTGATATAACCAGGATCCTTGTTGGGCTCGTTGAAAAAATCGTTCCCTTTTTTGATCCTCCGGGAAATCACCGCAGTGGAACTCAACGACCAGCCGAGCCCTACTTCAGTGGCTTCTTGGTTGGTGCGGATCCCGGCGGCATGATAGCTTAAACTTATGGGCAACGACCATCCATCAAAATCCATAGTGTGCAAGGGAATGGAAATATTGGCCGTTCCGGTATAAAGTGCCGGTTGCTGGGCGGCGAACTGGGTCAGCGCATAGGCGGTGGGACTTGGGGGTGTAAAATCCAATATTTCTGCCTCTTGTGCCTGCAAGTACATCGTTCCTAATAGAAAAAGAAGGGGAAGAATATTTTTCATTATAGTTTTGTTTTTAAGACTTGTCTGGCGATATCGATCCGCCAGTGATTGCCCCAAAAGGGGGAACTTGGGCAATACCTTGGTTGGGAGCTTATTTTTTGCTTTCGAGGGCATTGATCCGAGCTTCGAGCTTTTTTTGAAGCTGGTTCTGCTCCAAAATATAAAGGGTCAGCTCCTCTATCTTCTCCAGGAGCTTCATGTTCATGACACCCAGTTCGATCCCGTTTTCCTCCATTTCCGCTGCGGCGGGAATATTGGGCAAATGGCCATGCGCTTCGATGTAGTCCTGGGTTTCCTCAAGGGTCCTTAGGTCGTAGCTTTCCAGGAACACATAATCCGGTGCGGGGACGGAAAGGTCCACTTTCACCTCTTCCGAATGGATCTTGCCCTTTACGGTGAGCTTAGCGTCTGGGGCTGTAGTACCAATTCCCACGTCACCATCCTTGTTGATTCGCATTCTTTCTGTATTGTTGTTGGTGCCGAAAGAAATAAAACCACCCGTAGTGCTACCGCCCCTATGGAAGTTTATGGCACTATTGGTATTTCCATAGAAAGCATGCTCCAAGGCAAAACTTTTACCGTTTACGGTTCCTGTTGTATGTGCTTTAACCCCTAAATAGGTTCCATCGCCTGTAGTGTTCCCTTCGGCCAACCGGGCCATAACGGTCCCGATTTCACCAGATGACAATGTTTTACCCACGTCCAGTAGAGCTATTGGGTCGGTAATGCCTACTCCAACCTTTCCAAGTGAGTATAAATCACCCTTTACTTGGAAGTCACCTTGAGTATTAAGCGCCGCTACGGGCACCAACCCGGTAACTCCCCATGTCCAACCACGGCCGGCGGTATTGCTCATGTTCATCTTGATGCTAAAATCGGACACAGGACCGTATTTGTATTCGGTACTGTTCCCCATGTGGATCTTGTAGCTGTCGCTATTCCAAAGGCGCACGCCAAAACCGTTTCCTGCGGTTACCGGATAGTAGTCTTGTTGGGCCGACAATAGATTGCTTTGAGCAAGGAGGACAAGGATTAAAAGTGCTTTTGTTCTAAGTAGGGTTTTTAAGGATTTCATTGATTCGTTTTTTTAATTAATTTTATGAATGGGTGCGTGTTCCTTTGTTTGGAACAGTAATGTTAAAGTGATTTTCTGCTTTTTACGATTCCGCGTGGTTGCAGGCCCTTGGGCCCTGAAATGACCATCCAATTGCTTGAATTTCCTTTATCGAATTCTATTAGGAGAAATCATCATGTAAGAAGAGTCAAGGAGGATGAACTCTTGGATGATACTTCCTTTGGGTAGGACTTAAGTAGGACTTAAGGCTTACGGAATAAAAGGAGGCAAGCTTTGCATTGCCAAGAAAATTGATTGCATAATTTAAGTAGGGATTAGTTTATTTGGGATGAATATCTATATTTTGTACTATTATATCAGCTAATTAATAATATTATTCTTACAATAAAAAGTAGTTTGCGGATTTTTCGATGAAATACAGCACTGCCCAATAGGCCGGCTTACCATTTGTGGGCATTGTCGTCCAATGTACGCGATGCTCAACCCGGCCAACATTGAAGAAGACAGACTCAACGGCAACCACTGGATTCCCTTTGTCATTTCGGTTGTTTTTGGAATTTTGCCGCTGCGCGCCAAATTCGGTGTCGATGGTTTCAAAGAAAAAAATCTGACATCACGCACGGGCAGTGTTGATGATATCCGAGGCATATGGGCCATCTATTCAAACGGGATATGCTTGCTATCGATTTTGCAGTTTGCATTTTCGAAAGGTCTAAAACCGACTTTGCTGGCCAAATGGGGTCGCTACCGATTGATTCGCTAACCAACGCTCGCAGCAACGATCAAACGAGCAATTGTTTTCATTCGGGATTTTTGTGAGAGTGTACCTGAGGGCTGGTCTTTTCCCTTTGCGGGCATTCACTTGCCCCAGACCACGCGATTTACATAATCGACATAGGAAAGGATGATCCGTACCACCTTTTCGCTTACATTGGGCATGGCATAGTCGCTTACCAATCTAAAATTGCGCTCCTGCCGTGCCCGTTTTTGCGCTTCCAATGCCACCAACCCTTGAAGGACCCGATCTGGATTTGTACCGACCATCATAACTGCCGCTTCTTCCATGGCCTCGGGCCTTTCATGGGCCTCCCGGATATTCAACGCCCAAAAATTAAGAATGGACGATTCCTCTGAAATGGTACCGCTGTCTGAAAGTACGGCAAAGGAATGGCATTGCAGCGCGTTGTAATCAGTAAACCCCAACGGCTTCATAAACCGTATATTGGCGTGGGTCTTGAGTCCTCTGGCATCCAGCATATTTCTGGTTCTGGGATGGGTCGATACAATAATGGGAAACCCATATTTCTCGGCAATAGAGTTTAGGGAATGGATCAAGCCTTCAAAATTGGCCTCGTCATTAATGTTTTCCTCTCGATGTGAGGATACCACGAAATATTGGTGCTTTTTCAATTCCAATTTTTCCAGGATGTCCGATTTCCCAATTTTTCCACGGAATTTTTCGAGCACTTCGAACATGGGGCTCCCGGTTTTGATAATTCGTTCCGCGGGCAAGCCCTCCCTAAGGAGGTACTCACGTGCGATATCGCTATAGGTAAGGTTTATGTCTGAAATATGGTCCACGATCTTGCGGTTTGTTTCTTCCGGAACCCTTTGGTCAAAGCATCGATTGCCCGCCTCCATGTGAAAAATGGGAATCTTCCTTTTTTTGGCGGGAATGGCACAGAGGCAGGAATTGGTATCGCCCAAAACCAGAAAGGCGCCCGGCGCCAATTCTTCCAGGAGCGGATCGATTTTGATCAGGATGTTACCGACCGTTTCAGTGGCATTTTTGCCCGCAGCGTTGAGGAAATGGTCCGGTTTTCTAATACCCAGGTCATCGAAGAATATCTCGTTCAGCTCGTAATCGTAATTCTGGCCAGTATGAACCAAAACATGATCGACCGCCGCGCTTTTGTCCAAGGCGTCCAGCACACTGGAGAGCCTTATGATTTCTGGCCTGGTGCCAACTACGGTAACGACTTTTAACTTTTTCAAGGGTTGCTATTTAGGGTTAGTTCTATACATCTTCAAAATAGGTATCGGCATCTTCCGGGTCATAGGGCTCGTTGATCCAAAAAAGCGTTATCAATTCTTCCTCACCGATGTTCTTGATGTTATGGGTATACCAAATGGGCATATCGACATAGGCGGGTTCGTTGCCGTCCAAATAATAATCTATGACCTCGTCAGTGTCAATTTTTCGTAATTGAATCAATGCCTTTCCACTGATTACCGCAAAACGCTCGGCCTTGCGCGTGTGGAAATGATTTCCTCGGGTAATCCCCGGAACAGTGGTTGAAAATGAAAATTGACCGCTTGTTTGGGTGCGTGCGATCTCAACAAAGCTGCCCCTGGGATCGGTATGCTTTGTAAACTTTACCGGATAGTGCGATTTTGGCACATAGCAACGAAAAGTATTGAAGAGGGCCTTGCCAAATGCAGTTTCCAAATTGGGGAATACCCCATTTTCCATATAGTCCTTTTTGTAGGAGGTCAATAGGGCCAGTAACCCAGACACTTTGATAAAATGATTGGGGGCGATATCCAATTGGCCGCTACCCTTCCCAATTGCCGGCACATCGACTCCGCCCTTTATGATGTCTATGATGACCTGCACCAGTTCATTGACATAGATGAGTCCGATTTCGCCGTCGTTGATAATGGTTGGGGTTTCACCATGGGCGATCTTATGGCAGAAGGTGGCAACAACCGAATTATAGTTGGGCCTGCCAAAAGGCCCAAAAACGTTGGGTATGGTAAGTGAGGTAAGGGTACCTCCCCCAGTGGCTGCCCAGGACATGAATTTCTCCTTGCCTTCTTTTTTCGATTTCCCGTACAGATTGTCCTGCTTTTCCTGAGAGGAGGAGGAAAACAGGATGTGTGGTTTTGCCCCTTGTTCCCTAGATGCTGCAATGAGCCTGTCCACCAATTCCAGGTTGGTGTCGTAGATGACTTGTGCATCTTCGTGCCGGTTCATCGCGGCCAGATGCACAATGGTGTCGCACTGTGAAACAAAATCCTTTAGGGCATTCATGTCGCTAAAGAAGGAACGTTGAAAGGGAATCAATTCAAAGGTGTCGTCAAGCGAAAGGGTATTGTAAAGGTGTTTGCCAACAAACCCGGCCTGACCGGTTATGCCAATTTTTATCATGGTGGTATTAAGCTTTAATTTTTTACCAACGACCCCGCCACCTGTCTACAGGGAACCGAAAATCGTCTTGTTTGGAGGCTTCCAGGCTCAAGTTGGAAAACACCATCAGTTTTGAATCTTCTTTTTCAGCCTTGAAACCGGTGGCATATCCACCAGAAACCTGCAAAACCATGGGTTCATCTGCAGTCAACACCAGTCGTTCAGGTTCTAGGCCGTCTGGTACGTTTTCAAAATTATTGATTTTCATCAGATTCATTATAAAACTTCCCGCATGGCAATAAAACCACTTTTTTTCGATTTGGTGACCTTGCCAGGCCCTTATGATCTTCGTGGAGCTGGGCGCAATTTCGTAGAACCGGACGATTTTGGACATATCGAAGGCGTTAAAAAAGTTCAGATGGCCCCGTTCATCGGAAAACCCTGACCCTCTTATCAATTTGTAGCCGACCATTTAAAGTAGTTGTTTGATAAACTCCAGATCCACCAATAATTTTTTGATTCCCGGCCCGTCCAATCGTACGGTATTGTGGGAATGGTAATCCTCGATTTCGCTGATATCGGTCTCCCCCACTGAAAAATACCTATTGTAATTTAAATCCCTGTTGTCGGCGGGAATCCTGTAAAACCCTCCCATATCCTCCGCCTTCTGCATTTCTTCCCTAGTACAAAGGGTCTCATATAATTTTTCCCCGTGCCGTGTCCCTATTATTTTGATATCGTTGCCGGCCCGGAAAATGTCCTTTACGGCAATGGCTAGATCGCCTATGGTGCTTGCAGGGGCCTTGTTCACAAAAAGATCGCCCTGATTTCCATGTTCGAAGGCAAAGAGTACGAGATTTACCGCATCTTCCAAAGACATCAAAAAACGGGTCATTTTAGGGTCCGTGATGGTCAATGGGACATTGTCCTTTATTTGCTTTACGAAGAGCGGTATCACCGATCCGCGCGAGGCCATTACGTTGCCGTACCTGGTGAGGCAGACCGTGGTGCCATCCTTTGGGATGTTTCTGGAAGCGGCAACAGCCACCTTTTCCATCAGAGCCTTGCTGATGCCCATGGCGTTTATTGGGTAGGCCGCCTTGTCAGTGCTCAGGCAGATTATTTTTTTAACCCCACAGGCGACGGCGGCGTCAATGGTGTTTTGGGTGCCGAAGACATTTGTCTTGGTCGCTTCCAAGGGGAAAAACTCACAGGAAGGCACCTGTTTTAGTGCGGCCGCATGAAATACATAATCAACGCCGGTCATGGCCTTGGCTATGCTCCCAGAATCCCGTACGTCGCCAATATAGAACTTTACCTTATTGTTTTTGAGCTTGTTGCGCATATCGTCCTGCTTCTTTTCGTCGCGGCTAAATATGCGGATTTCTTTGATATCCGTCTCAAGGAAACGATTGAGCACCGCATTTCCAAAAGAACCAGTGCCTCCGGTTATCAAAAGGGTCTTATCTTTGAACATATTCTGGTAAGTATAAAATCAGGATAAAATTAACACAATAAAATAGGAACACCATCCTTTCACATGGTGTATTTGCATTAAAAAACGGGAGAAGGCACGGCAATATGATTTATCTTGTCGATCAAAGCGGTTGAACGGATTAAAAATTATCGAAATTATATAAATGATGCATTTCGGCAATAGCGAAAAAGCGTATTTAAAAGACAAAGTTCCTTATTTTTTGCTGCTACTGCTCTGTTTTTTCCCCCTCATGCGCTTCGGATTGATGTCGGCGGCTATCATCGTTTTTGCTTTGGGATGTATCCTCTGCAATTATGGTTCATTTGTCTCAAATTTGAAGCGAATTGGGTGGAGGCCCGTTTTCTTCAATATTGCCTTTTTCCTGCTTTTGGCGTTTACCGCGGTTTATTCGGAAAACACAAAAAATGCCTCGATTCAAATAGAAAAGGGTCTTCCCATCTTGCTGCTGCCCATTGTTTTTCTTTACCTGTCGCCAAGGTTGGATCGCAAAAGGCGCGACATGGTATTCGCCGCGTTCCTGCTTTCGAACCTGTTGTTCCTGGCCTATCTGTTCCATTACTTGGTGACCTATGCAAGTGATTTCCATGTTCTGGACAGAAACGGACTGGTCCTCTTCGAGGGACTAAGTGACAAAAGCTTTGTTTCACAGTTGAAAGATCTTTGGAACGGAACGTTTTATGAAGTTTTTTACTACGCGCGAAAGACCAAGGAAAGCGCGATACAAATTCACAAAACGTATATTTCCCAGAACCTTTTGTGGTGCATATTGATTTTGATCTACTTTCTCGGCAAAAAAAAGACAGTATGGTATTTTAAGCTGCTCTCGATTGTTTTGTTGGCGGTCTTTACCATTTCAATGGTCTATCTCTATTCTCTTATCAACCTTGTAATTTTATTGGTTTTGGTGCCTTGCTATGTTTTCTTTTTGATGGGGTCGGTAAGGCATAAGGTCGTTTTCGCACTAGTGGTGTCGCTACTGGCCCTGGGGGTCTTTGCAAAAGGATATACTTCAAAAGAAAGGGTTAAGGCCTCCCCTGTGGATTTGTCCTATGCCGAATATGTACAGTATGAAAACCCCGTTTTTGTTTTCAAAAATATCTGGCGGATGCTGGGAACGGACGATAGAAACTTGATCAACCGATGCAATTGGTCGCTGATTCGCGAGGCCCCCTTGTTTGGACATGGGGTCGGGGATGTCCAAGACAGTTTGGATCGTTGTTATGGTATCCTGGGAACCTCGCAAAAGGAAGCGGTTACGGTAGGGAACCAAAATCTGAACACCCACAATTACTATGCCTTCCTGTGGATTGGAGGAGGTGCCTTGGTGCTACTTTTTTTCTTGATAATGTTGGTGTTCAATTTGGCAATTGGCCTAAAAAACAGGGATTTACTTTATCTTGCCTTTATTTTGGTGGTATTGATGAATTTGCTGACTGAAAATACCTTGGCCAGAGCACATGGAATATTGTTTTTCGCATTATGGAACAGCTTTCTGCTAGCTAAAAACTTGAGACAAGAATAGAATGGAACATCAGGCCGGTAATTTCTCGTTTGATGATTTTTTGATCGTAATCGTATTGTACCGGGCCACCTTGGAACAAAGTACTTCTTTTGTCTCCCTGTCCCAAACCGAAGGCCGAATCGAACACATCGATCTTTTGGTATATGATAACAGTCCCGAGGTTCAAGGGTGCCCCGATGTTTTTGAGCGAAATGGATTTAAGGTTCATTATATTTCAGATCCGGTGAATCCCGGTATAGGAAAGGCTTACAACACGGGAGTCGAAATGGCGAGAAAAAAAAATAAGAAGTGGATTCTGTTTTTGGACCAGGACACGAAAATTGCAAAGCAGACGCTGAGTTTGTTTTTGGAAAAGATCAACAGGGAAAAGGGCATCAAAATATTTGCTACTACATTGTTCGCCGATGATGGGAGGTTGATATCACCTTCCTTATATTTGTTCAAACGGGGTTTTAGGCTTTCGAATGTTCCAGAGGGCCGCCGTAGCCTAAAACGGATTCGGCCCATCAACAGTTTGCTATTGCTATCGCTAGGGGTTTTTGATACCGTTGGAGGATATAACGAAAAAATACGGCTCGATTTTAGCGATCACGAATTCATGGGGAGGGTCCAAAGAAAACACCCTCAAATGTTTGTGGTGCGCGCCGATAACCGTCACAGTCTTTCCTCGACGGACGATGTTGATTTTGAAGGTATCAAAAACAGGTTCACCGTCTTTTGTCATGGCGCACACGTCGCAGGTAGCGACAATATGGTGGTGTCACTGCAGTACTTGCTGGTTTGTTTTTTGAGGGCCCTAAGGCTTGGAATTCGTTTCAAAACCTTTTTTTTCATTGAAACCCTAACAAAAGAATGGAGAAGTAACCCATGAGATTGTCGAGAAAATTTAAAATAGGAAGTGCCTCCATTACAGCACTCTTCTTCACCATATTCCTGTTGGAACTTTTTTTGGGCGGTGCCGGCAGGCTCATTACGTTTGGGCCATTGACCCTAAGAATGTACCTGTACATTGGCGGACTCATGCTTTTGGCGCTCTATATGTTCCTTGGGAAAAGCATTACCTATTCCACCGCGGTACTGCTGGGAACTTTTTTGGCCCTATTTGTATTGGCCATTGTCAGGGGGCTTTTCAACACTGATGACAATTTGCGGCTGTTCGCTGATGTGAAGATGATCTCCTTCTTTTTTATCCTTCCCTTTTTTGATATCATGATCAATGACTATAGCAAGTTGCAGAAAGTGGTTCGGCTACTGAAATTCGCCACCTTGTTCATGGCGGTCGCCTATTTGATTTTTTTTGTGGTCCTAAACCTTAGGCTGATTCCCTTTCTGACCATTTACAGTGCGATGTCGAAACCCGAATATTTTGACGAATTCGGTTTTCGGGGGGAGACCGCAATGATCTACAAGGGATTTATCTTTATGTGCATCGGCTATTTTTTCTTTTTCTTTGAAAAATGGGGAAGGGCCAACGGCCTGAAGCTACTTTTAATTTTTTTGGCCATTGTCCTCACCTTGGCCCGAGCTTATATTTTGTTGATTTTCGGACTGACTTTCTTTTACTTGCTCTATCGGTTCTTGGTGGCCAGAAAGAACCGGATTTTAAATATGTTCGTCATTTCCGCCGTGATCGTCGGGGCCGTTATACTGGTGCCCATGGCATTGGAACTGCTCGGTGACAAATCGATATCGGACAGCATTAGGTTCGTGCAGTTGCAACAGGTGGCGGATATGGTAAACCCCATTAGCCTTTTTATCGGTCATGGCTTTGGGGTGGGGGTGCCCATAAGACCTGGCCATATGGAGATAATGTACCTGGAGATTTTTCACAAACAGGGTATCCTCGGGCTGATATTCTGGTTCGCTATTTTGGGGTATATTTATCTAAAGGCCCATAACTATCGTATGTATTGCAAGGAAAAAAAGATAGGGAATCCGATAGATACAAGACCATTTTTATACGGAGTGACCTTTCTCTATCTCCAGTCGCTCTTCAATCCGTATTTGACCAACTCCATGGGAATGACCTTTTTATTCATTACACTTGTTATTTTTGAAAAGTTAAAAAAGTTCAATGAACAAAAGAATATCGGTTTGCATGGCAACGTATAACGGTGCATTGTACGTTAGGGAGCAGTTAACATCAATTTTGGGAAACCTGGGTGATAACGATGAGGTCGTTGTATCCGATGACAATTCCACTGACGACACCGTAGCCATTGTAACTTCGCTCAAGGATCAAAGGGTTCGCGTACTTTATAACAGGACAGAAGACCGGGGACATATTCGGAATTTCGAAAACGCCCTAAAACATGCGGAAGGGGACTATATCTTTTTGTCGGACCAAGATGATGTGTGGTATCCCGATCGGGTTGGTCGAATGATGGGATCATTGGAAAAATACGATTTGGTCGTTTGCGACTGTACGGTGGTGGATGGTGATATGAAGCCTTTGAACGATTCTTTTTTTGGGCTGTTGAACTCGGGTAGTGGATTGGTCAAAAATTTCGTAAAGAACACCTATCTTGGTTGTTGCATGGCCTTCAACAGACGTATTTTGGAGAAGGCCCTCCCTTTTCCAAAAGATATGGTAAGCCACGATACCTGGATCGGCCTGATGGGCGAAATTTACGGAAACTGCTATTTTCTGCCCGAACAATTGCACTATTTCATTCGGCACGGGAGCAATTTTTCCGTGACCAATGGTCAGGACGCCATGAGCGACCAAATTAGCCCCTATAGTTTTTGGCAGAAGCTGAGGATGCGATGGCGGCTGTTGAAAAACATCCTTAAACGGGTACTCCGATAATGGCGCCAAAACCTTAACAGCCCATGAACTACAATAGCAAATGAAAATATTAATAGTGTCCCAGTACTTTTGGCCGGAAGACTTCAAGGTGAACGATATTGCCTTTGATTTTGCAAAGGAGGGCCATGAGATAACCGTGCTTACAGCAAAGCCAAATTACCCCAAGGGGACATTCCACAACGGATACGGTTTTTTTTCAAAAAGAAAGGAAACCGTCGATGGGGTCAAGATAATCAGGAGCCCGATTTTTCCCAGACGGGGCGGGGGAGCGTTCTTTTTGACGCTTAATTACATCTCCTTCATATTTTTTTCCTTCTTTACCTCCATGTTCCGTGTGAAAGGATCCTACGATGTGGTCTTCTGTCATTTAACTTCCCCAATTACGGCTGCGCTGCCCGCTATTTGGCTAAAGAAAAAATTTAAGATACCCTTGGTCATTTGGGTTTTGGATTTATGGCCGGAAAGCGTTGAGAACACGACCAATATCAAAAACAAACATCTTTATCGCTATCTCAATAAACTGGTCTCCTATATTTATGGAAAGTCCGACAGGATATTGGTAAGTTCCAACTACTTTGTCGAATCGGTAAGGGAAAAACTGAGAAACCCCCAAACAAAAATAACGTATTTCCCCAATTGGGCCGAGGATATCTTTACCCTAAAAAATCAAAGTACGGACGATCTGCCCGATCTGCCGGAAGGGTTCAATCTGATGTTCGCGGGAAATATTGGTGAGGCCCAGGATTTCGAATCCATTGTTCGAGCGGCAAAGAGCGTGCAAGATCAGGAAATCAACTGGATTATTGTCGGAGATGGAAGAAAGTACGATTGGCTCCAACAGGAAGTGGCCAGAGATAAGCTGACCAATATTACACTTTTGGGACGCTACCCCTTAAAGACCATGCCCGCATTCTTTAAGAAAGCCGACGCCATGTTGGTCACCCTCAAGGACGAACCGATATTTAGTCTCACGGTGCCGGCAAAAATCCAAGCCTATATGGCTTCGGGTAAGATCATTTTAGGAATGATCGACGGGGAAGCCAACAAGTTGATAACGGAAAGTAAGTGCGGATATGCCGTTCCAGCAGGGGATTATCGGGCGTTGGCCGAAATGGCGGTACGCCTCAAAGACCTGACCATGGATGAAAGGAAAAGTATGGGAGACCATGCCCATGCCTTTTATCAACGGCATTTTTCAAAACCACGCCTGTTCCGGAAGCTAGGGCAAATTCTTCAAAGGCCGAAGGGTTTTGAAGATGGTTGAAAGCGCCGCTTCGGGACCAAATCGTCGCTCTGGTTTTTGATCTTTCAAAACAGGGCTTCTGTTTTGATTTGAACGCGTCTTAAAATGAAGTCTTGGGCTTTGACCCGAAAAGGTAGTCCCCTCACCAGATTTAAAACCCTGTGCTGGTGAAAGATGGCACCGTAAGCAGTTTTCATATTCAATTTGGGGTCTAGCTTGATATTCTTTTCATAACTTTGCCTCAATTTTACATAAGCGTCACATTAATTTTACATTTGGGCGGCCTTGATTGCTCCAAGAACATTTTGAAGGCAATGAAAATTAGCCGTTTCGATTTTTATAAAACTACCAATGGCCTAAGCTTTAAGGCAGCAGTGCAAAACCATAGATAACAAAAAAGGAAACTAACAATGAACGAAGAATTGTCGAACCTATTGTCATTGACCGGAAACGGTGGCGGGATATCGCTGATAGATTTTATAATAAACCTTGGGCTTACTGCCCTGCTTACATTTTTGATCGGACTGCTTTATGATAGATATTCAAAGGTTTTATCCAACAGGAAGGTTATGATCAAGACCTTTGTGTTGGTAGGTATGACCACGATGCTCATCATATCGATTGTCAAATCTTCGGTGGCCTTATCGTTGGGGTTGGTGGGCGCCTTGTCCATAGTCCGTTTTAGGACCGCTATTAAGGAGCCCGAGGAATTGGCTTATTTTTTTATGAGCATAGCGATAGGGCTGGGCATGGGGGCCAATGAAAAATGGGTGACCATTGCGGGCTTTGTTGTTTTGGCCCTGGCCATCATTTTTCTGGCAGGCAAAAAAGTAGCGCCTACAACGCAGAACTTGATCATAAGAACCAAAGAAGAACTTTCAGAGGTCGAAATGCTCAAACTATTGGAATCGCATACGCAGTCGCTGGATTTGAGACGGTTTGACAAAAACAAGGATTATAGCGAATTCGCCTTTATAATGGAATTCTCAGACGTGGATAAATTGATGGAACTCAAGAAAAATCTGGAAGAAAAATATCAGAACATCAGTATAAGTTTTATCTCCAACAGTTAAGGATGAATATTAAAAGACAGAGTAATTTCCTTGAATCGAAGGTACTCCTTGGTGTTACCGTTTCGCTGGTCGTCTTATTCATGTTAACGATTCTAAGGCATCAAAGTACCGGCCTTGAAAATCGGATCCCGGCCAACAAATTGGAGGAAATGACCGCATTTCAAGTTCAAAACGAGAAAGCCTTGGGCTTCGAAGCCTTCCTCAACACATATGCCCAAGAAGGCTATACCATTCTTTTGATTTCCTATGATGATATCAGGGGGAACTTGAGCCAGGTCAACATAAAATTGCGCGACCTTGGAAGCAAACAGATGAACACCCTAACATTTAGGGACTCCTATGTGGCGGTTATAGAAAATGGCAAGGTGATAAAGGAAAAAAGAAGTAGCGATTCATTGGTGAGCATCTCCCATCACAATTTTCAGCTCAAGGGTATGGGCTACGGAAAAAAAAGAGTTGCTGGCATGGCCGCGGGCATAGAGTATGTTGAGGATTTCACTGACAAAAGGACCAGTTTCACCAAAAACATGAAAAGGGGATTGTATGCTCTGGTCTATAAAAACAATGATGATTTTATAAAGGAGACCATAGCGTACCATTTTGATCTCTACTCAGAAAAAGATCCGGTATCCAAGGGGCTTAAGAAGATATTTATTCCACTACAGGATAAGTTGACCATCGAAATGGAAGAGAAGGATTTTGATAGAATTAAGGAGAAGAGAAAAGAGGCATTGGATCTGGGCCTGTTGCTTACCTATGATGACGATTGGGTGCCGGCCAGAATTAATTTTCAGGGAAAAGAGTATAAAGCACAAGTTCGGCTAAAAGGCGATTGGACCGATCATTTGACGCATCGGAACAAATGGTCCTATAAAGTCAAGTTGGATAACGGGACCGTATTCGGAACGAACAAATTTTCCGTCCAAACCGCAGCGTCGCGAAATTTCATGGGAGAATGGATGTTTCACCAACTTTTAAAAAAGGGCGATGTGGTGGCATTACGGTATAGTTTTCTAAAGGCTGCGGTAACAATCAGGGGTAAAGATGATGCCCAGCCATTATATAACAATGTTGGGGTCATGGCATTTGAGGAAGGTTTTACCAAGTATCTTTTGGAAAACAACAAGCGTAAGGAAAGTGTGATAATCAAGATCAACGAATCTTTGGGATGGGAAGATTTTAAGAAAGGAGGCAGAAGCTTTAGCAATCCGACCTTGCCCATAATCGCTTTTGAGATGGGCAAAGTCTTAAAGGATAGCACCAAGTACAGGCAATTCATACAAGCTAAGAATCTATTGCATTCATACTTTGTAAGCAGGGAAGCCACGGCTTCCATGGTTTTCGATTATGATAAATTCGCCTATTGGGATGCCGTTGGAACCTATACCGCGGGAACCCATGGGCATGAACTCCACAACCAGAGATTTTATTATAACCCGACGACCTCCTTATTGGAACCGGTGGGTTTCGATGCTTTGGGCTACTACAGGACAGAGCAGCCGTTTGAGGTGCACTATACATTTCCGGAAGACCAGTTGTATAGAAACCTTGTGCTCACAAAGCTCAATGAGCTCATGAAGATGAGCTATGGGGACATACAGCGAATTTTTTTGCAACAGAACTTTATGGAAGCCTCGGATATTCTATCTTCTGAATATTCCGAAAAGCCACAGGAGCTAAAAGACGCCATGCGAAAGCAGATTCAAAAGATTACGGGCACTTACAATTATAGCCATCCCATGGACATATATCTTGAGGAAATGGATAATGACAAGATTGTCCTGAACTTTAGGAACGTTACAAAGCTCGATATTGAGATACTTGGCGTAAAATATAAAAAGAAAGACCTCGTCGGGTTATCGGAACGTTTGTTTGTTAGGGAAGATTCCTTTAAAAAGGATACCTTGGATATAAGGGAGGGGGCCTACAATGTCTTTTTCGATAGAACCACCAAAAAAACGGACCGATCAAAATTCCAGGATATCACAATAATATACCGAACAGTTGGGACGGATGAAATCAAGACTGAAAAAATCATCCCCTATCCTTATTACGATCCAACCTATGTGCAGCAGGATATCATGAGGAAAAAAATAGACCTGTCGCGCTTTGCATTTCTGAGCGTTGATGAATCGAAAAAGACCGTGCATTTTGTCAAGGCCGATACACCCTGGGTCCTTGCGGAACCGATAAGGATAGCGAAAGGGTATACGGTTGTTGTTCCTGCAGGGTTTATGATGGACATTCAGGAAGGGGGCTTTATAATTTCGAAATCCCCGGTATTTTTCAATGGCGAAAAAGAATCTCCGATCAAAATATTCTCCTCAAGTGGGAAAGGAGGGGGGATTGTGATTCTGCAGAGCCCCGAGCGGTCCAGTATTAAAAATGCCTCATTTGACAGACTCAGGAATCCGGTATATGGAAATTGGTCGGTTACCGGGGCAATAACCTTTTACGAATCCCCGGTTGAACTGAAAAACGTGACTTTCAGCAATAATTTTTGCGAAGATGCCCTAAACATTGTCCGAACCCACTTTAGTATGGAGAACGCGAATTTTTACAACACCAGATCTGATGCTTTTGATGGAGATTTTGTCACCGGTGACATCGTACATAGTTCTTTTGAAAATTTGGGAAATGATGGCATTGATGTTTCCGGGTCGGACATAACCTTGAATGCGGTGATGGTTACAGGAGCTGGGGATAAGGCGATTAGCATTGGTGAAAAAAGCAAGGCGGACGTGAAACGAACCAAAATAATGGACTCCGAGATCGGGGTAAACACAAAAGACCTGTCAACCACCAGCATAGATGGTTTGGAAATTGAAAACACCCGATTGGCATTTACCGCATTTCAAAAGAAGGAGGAATACGGTGCTGGCAGGATAGTTGCCCATAACGTAAGAACTATTGAGGTGGATGAATTGTACCTTATAGAGGAGCACTCGTCCATGGCACTGAACGGAAAGGAGATTTTGACAAAGGTCCGAGCGGTGAAAGACAAAATGTATGGGAACGATTACGGTAGAAAAAGCGAAAGATAAAGATGCACATACCATTTACCGATAGGAAGCAGGAATTTAGATATGAAAGAAAGTTTCCTGTGCGGCAAGGGCTAATGTCCAAAGCCCAAATGGAATGGGGAATAAAGACAAATTCCTTTTTTTTTTCAGAGATTTATCAAAAAAGACAGGTAAACAGTATCTATCTCGACACAAATACCTTTGAGTTGTATACGGCCAATGTTGTTGGCCAATCCAGGAGGTTCAAATTTAGGATCAGGTGGTATGGAGAAGACACACAATATGCAACGGATCCTACCTTGGAAATCAAAGTAAAATACGGGCTTACTGGAGATAAATGGTTGTATCCCCTACCAAATTTCAAGATAGGCGATCTTAGTCAGGAAAGGATCATTCACTTGGCAAAAGAGGGTGCGGTGTCCGAACTTATCGTAGAACAGCTACATTTCCTATACCCGGTTATTTTGAACACTTACGAAAGAAAATATTATTTGTCCTTGAACAAGAAGTTTAGGGTAACCCTCGATGATAGTATGCAGTTCTATAGGTTCACAAATGCTTTTGGGGTATTGCCGCACGGGAAAGGAACGGATACCGATTTTGTATTGGAACTGAAGTATATGCCCGGGGATGATGCCACGGCCAATGAGGTGAGCAAACAGTTTCCTTTTAGAATGGACAAATATTCAAAATATATTACCGGCTGCGACTCCTTTTACCATTTGGATTAGTTGGTGCTCCTGGGACATTTGCTATAAAGGAAAGCGAAAAGGTGGCCGTGACAACAGTATTTTGCTCGGTATGGGATTTTGTCATGGCTTATTTCATAACTTTACGACTGTTTCAGGCAATAGATTCCTTTCTTTTCCCGGCTTTAAGGTGTTCAAGTTAAGATTTACGGCCTTTTTCATTGTAGCAACCAAATAAATTGCATTTTCTAGAAACCGCCATATTACTTTTTTTAGGGGCTTTTTTGCTTACCTATCTTACTATTCCCAAAATTATTGGGGTGGTTGAGTACAAGCGGTTGATGGACTCCCCGGACCATAGAAGTTCCCACAAGACGAAAACACCCACTTTGGGTGGGGTGGCGTTCTTTTACACGCTTGTTTTTGCGCTTTTTTTTATGCGTGGATGGGGCGTTTTCGACGAGGCCATGTACATTATTCCGGGCCTTACCATACTCTTTATTGTGGGCCTAAAGGACGATCTTGTGGTCATTTCCCCTGGCGCCAAGTTAATCGCGCAGGTATGCGCCATTGCGTTCATCTTGGCCAACCCCAGCTTTACCATTTTTTCCCTGAACGGATTTTTGAACATCAATGAAATACCCTTCTACCTGTATTTGATCATTGCGGGCTTTATGATGCTCACCATAATCAATTCCTATAACCTGATCGATGGGATAGACGGTTTGGCATCGGTAGTGGGCATAGTGATCATGGTCATCTACACCACTATTTTTTATTTGACCAAGGAGTATTTCTTCGCGCTTTTGAGTATTACCGTAAATGCGAGCCTGATGGCATTTTTGGGTTTTAACCTTTCCTCGGACAAGAAAATTTTCATGGGCGACACGGGCTCCCTTATCGTAGGGTTTGTTATCAGTATCCTCACGCTCAAGTTCCTGGCCCTTCGGCCCAACGCCTATACCGAACTACCGTTTTTGTTGGAAAATGCCCCCTTGATCGCCATCAGCATACTGATCGTGCCCCTATTTGATACGGCACGGGTATTTGCCATACGGATCGCCAACAAAAAGGGCCCCTTTTCCCCGGATAGGAACCACACCCATCATGTACTTATCGATTATTGGGGGCTGACCCATAAACAGGCTAGTTTTATCATCGGATGTTTTAACCTGCTCTTTGTGATGTTGTTCATTGTCCTGGGAAGTACCGCAAAAAATTTGGGCATGGTGATCATGCTGGTTTCGGTGGTCATTTTTTTGGGCTATATTTTCTTTAGGTACAATTATAACTTTGCGACCTTGAAGCAAAAAATAATGTTGAGAAGAAAGGTGGACCAGATTAAGGGAAAGGTCGAGGAGACCAACGGGAAAAGAAAAAAAAGACGCTCGGGCGAAAGGGAGGCCCCCGACCACGAAGAGTAAGAACCATTAAATTTTGAGTTTGAAAAAAATACTTATTACGGGAGCCGCGGGCTTCTTGGGATCGCATTTATGCGACCGGTTCATCAAGGAAGGTTTTTATGTCATCGCCATGGACAACCTGATCACCGGGGATATAAAGAATATCGACCACCTCTTTCCACTGGAGCATTTCGAATTCCACCACCACGATGTGACAAAATTTGTGCATATCACCGGAAATCTCGATTACATCCTGCATTTTGCTTCCCCGGCAAGCCCGATCGACTATTTAAAGATACCCATTGAAACATTGAAGGTGGGTTCCCTGGGCACACTGAACCTGTTGGGGCTGGCCAAGGAAAAGGAAGCGACCATTTTGGTGGCCTCTACCTCGGAAGTATACGGCGATCCGCTGGTGCACCCACAAAACGAGGAATATTTCGGAAATGTTAGCCCGATAGGGCCCAGAGGGGTATATGATGAGGCCAAACGGTTTATGGAGTCCATTACCATGGCCTACCACCGCTTTCATGGGGTGGACACCCGAATTGTGCGGATTTTCAATACCTACGGTTCCCGAATGCGCCTGAACGATGGTCGCGTGGTCCCTGCATTTATGGGGCAGGCGCTGCGGGGGGAAGACCTTACCGTTTTCGGGGAGGGCTCACAGACCCGGTCGTTCTGTTATATCGACGATCAGGTGGAAGGAATATACCGACTGTTATTTAGCGGCTACTCCGACCCGATCAATATCGGAAATCCGCACGAAACCACCATCAAGGAGTTCGCGGAAGAGATCATAAAGCTTACCGGGACCCGTCAAAAGATCGTTTATAGGGAATTGCCCCAAGATGATCCGCTGCAGCGGCAACCCGACATTTCAAGAGCGAGGGAAATCTTGGGTTGGGAGCCAAAAGTGTCCAGGTCAGAAGGATTAAAAATCGTATACGATTATTTCAAAACCCTGCCGTTGGACGTGCTGGAGCGGAAAGCGCATCGCGAATTCAATTAAATGTCCTTGGGTTCCACCCGGGGAAGAACTACATGAAAAATACGGAACTATGAATATTTTGATCTTGGGCGGAGGGGGCCGTGAACATACCCTGGCCTGGAAACTGAGCCAAAGCCCCAAACTGAAAAAGCTTTTTGTGGCCCCGGGGAATGCCGGCACGGCCGTAGTGGCAAAAAATGTACCTATCGGTGTAAACGATTTTGAAAAAATCAAGGAACTGGTGCTGGAAGAAAGTGTGGAAATGGTGGTGGTGGGACCGGAAGATCCCTTGGTGAACGGGGTACACGATTTTTTTCTGAACGATGAGGCGTTGGCGCACATTCCGGTCATCGGCCCACAAAAGGCCGCCGCCACCCTGGAGGGCAGCAAGCAATTTGCCAAGGAATTTATGATGCGGCACGGCATTCCCACCGCCGGATACAGCAGTTTTGGCCCGGGAGACCTAGAGGATGGGTATGCCTTTCTGGAAACCTTACCACCTCCCTATGTGCTCAAGGCCGATGGGCTCGCGGCCGGAAAGGGCGTATTGATCCTGGACGATCTACAGGAGGCCAAGAGCGAATTGAAGACCATGCTGATAGACGGTAAGTTTGGCGAAGCGGGGGCCAGGGTGGTGATAGAGGAATTTTTGGACGGCATCGAATTGAGTGTTTTTGTGCTGACCGACGGGAAGGGCTACCTGGTCCTGCCCACCGCGAAGGACTACAAACGCATCGGTGAAGGGGACAGCGGACTCAATACGGGCGGAATGGGGGCCATTTCCCCGGTTCCCTTCGCCGATAAGGAGTTTATGGATAAGATATACCAGAGGGTCGTCAAACCGACCGTAGAGGGGCTTAAAATAGATAAGTTGCCCTACAAGGGGTTTATCTTTATCGGTCTTATCAAAGTGGGCGGAGATCCCATGGTGATCGAATACAACGTAAGGATGGGCGATCCCGAGACCGAAGTGGTCATTCCAAGGATACAGAACGATCTGGTGGAGTTGTTCCAGGCCGTTGCCGACCAGACCTTGGATCAAATCGACCTGCAGATCGACCCACGTACGGCCGCCACGGTCATGATGGTCTCCGGAGGGTACCCCGAAGCGTATGGGAAGGGCAAGGCGATCGAAGGTTTTGGGCAGATCGGGGATTCCCTGGTGTTTCACGCGGGAACACAGTTAAGGGAAGGACAGGTGGTAACCAGCGGTGGACGGGTCATGGCGATCACCTCTTTTGGCGGTACCATGGAGGAGGCCCTGAAGAAGTCGTACGCGAACGTGGGGAAAGTACGTTTTGAAGGGATGAACTATCGAAAAGATATCGGGTTCGATCTTTAATTTCCCGGAATCATGGCACCCCCCGACGATACGGTGCAGAACCTGGAGCTAGAGGTAGGAATGTGAGGTTATGCTCTTATCCTCTTCCCCATTGTCATTATATTTTTTCAATTCCAACATCCAATAGACAAAAGCTACCGAGCCTATGATGAAAAAAAGCCAATTTACTGCATTGGAGGCCCACCAATTTTCCATTAACCTAAAAAAATCGTAGGGAGCGAAAAGATAGTTTACAAATAAATCCTCTATCCCTCTGAAAAATGAAGTCATCTTAAAGTATATTTACGCACAAAAATATAAAAACCCGAGATGATTTCAAGCTTTTTTGGTAAAACAAAACCAATTAATTTCATCATTCTCCTTGCGTTTAGCTTTATTTTTTATTGGGCGGTTCACTTTCTGATTTTTGACAGGACCTATGGCCCGGAGCAATTCCTGCTGCAGTTGGTCGTTTTGGGAGCGCTCCTATTCGCCTTTTTTGTGCTGAACTTCATTGTTAAGCGGAACAAGGTTACGGGCCCAAACTCGTTCACCATACTTTTTTTCGCCCTATTGTTGGTCGTTTTTCCCGAAACGCTGGTAGACAACAATGCGGTTTTTTGCAGTTTTTTTCTCCTATTGGCGCTGAGAAGGTTGATCAGCATCCGTTCCCTGAAGAACATTAAATCCAAGATCTTTGATGCCACCTTATGGGTTATGGTCTCCAGCCTTTTCTACGATTGGGCGGTACTTTATCTTGTCTTGGTATTCATAGCGATCTATATGTACGAGCCCAAGAACTTTCGCAATTGGCTGGTACCCGTCGCCGGGGTGTTCGCCGTTTTTATGATCGCATACTGTGTCCTGGTACTGGCCAATCGACCCCAGCTCCTATCCGGGCATTACACCTTCCACAATTCCCTGAACGCCGCCTATTTTTTGGACTGGGGCAACAGTACCAAGCTCCTTGTGTACGTCCTTGGGATTTCAATAGTGGGCCTACTGTCGTTCCTTAAACTGGGCAAAGCGGGAATGGGCAAGGTTGCGACCATGCGACTGATTGCCAGCACCTTTGTTTTGGGGCTGGTTTTGAAAGTACTGACCGCTTCGACGGGTGCATACCCCATTATGGTCACTTTTTTTCCGGCCGCGGTATTCCTGACCAAATACGTGGAATCCATTCGGCGACCGAATATTAAGGAAATAGTGCTGATGCTGGCCATTTTTGTGCCCTTTATGGGGTTTTTTGTAAGCCTGATCGTTAAATAAATAAGGGTATCTTTGTATTCAAATCGAGATAAAATGTTCAGTGATTTCGCCTATAGAATTTTTGAGGAAAGTATAAAAAAATATCACGAAAAGGATGATGTCCACCAGCCTTTTGCCAATCCCTATCCCCAGGACGGCGTGGCCCACCTGCTCTATCGGAAAAACTGGATAGATACCGTGCAGTGGCACTATGAGGATATCATTCGCGACCCGGACATCGATCCCTCGGATGCCCTTGACCTGAAACGGAAAATCGACGCCAGCAACCAGGACCGGACGGACCTGGTGGAATATATAGACAGCTACTTCTTAAAAAAATACCAATCGGTTCAAATACGCAATGCGGCTACGATCAATACCGAAAGCCCCGCATGGGCCATAGACCGTCTGTCCATTTTGGCACTGAAGATATACCATATGGCCGAAGAGGCCCAACGCCCGGGCGCGTCCGGGGAGCATTTGCAAAAATGTAAGGACAAGTTGGCCGTGTTGTTGGAGCAGCGGGAAGATCTTTCCTCCGCCATTGACCAATTGCTGGCCGACATCGAGGCGGGCAAAAAGTACATGAAGGTCTACAAACAGATGAAAATGTACAACGATGAGGAACTAAATCCCGTACTTCGGGGTCAGAAGTAGGAACGTACCGGGGCATGGGGAAAACAACGCACATTTTGGCGCTCCGGCTGTCCGCCATGGGAGATGTTGCCATGTGCGTGCCTGTGCTGTCCGCCCTGTCCGCCCAGTATCCGAACCTTAGGATCACCATGCTCACCCGAGCGTTTTTTGAACCCATGTTTTCTCAATTGCCCAATATTACCGTTTATCCGGCAGAAGTAGAGGGTAGGCACAAGGGCATTTTGGGCCTTTGGAAGCTGTATCGGGAACTTCAAAAGCAGGATATCGACGCGGTGGCCGACCTTCACAATGTGCTGCGAAGCAATATCCTCAAGCGGTATTTCCGTTGGGGGGGCGTTCCCTTCCACCAGATCGATAAGGGCAGGGCGGACAAAAAGGCCCTGACCGCCGCGCGGAACAAGATTTTCAAGCCTTTGCAAACGACCCACGGACGCTATGCGGATGTCTTTGCCCGATTGGGCTATCCCCTGGACCTCGATCAGGCGCCCTTGTTATCAAAACAGACTTTGCCCGGGAGTGTCCTGAAATTGGTGGGCTCGGATACAAAGAAATGGATCGGCATAGCGCCTTTCGCCGCTTTTAAGGGCAAACGGTACCCCTTGGACCTGATGCAACAACTGATCGAACAGCTCAGGGGATACGGAAAATACAAAATACTCTTGTTCGGCGGTGGTAACCGGGAGGCGGCACAATTGGAGGCCCTGTCCGATTCCGACCGTTGCATCAGCATTGCCGGAAAGCTCGGTTTTGGGGAAGAACTGACCCTGATTTCCAACCTGGACCTTATGGTTTCCATGGATAGTGGCAATGGACACCTGGCCGCAATGTATGGCGTTCCGGTCATAACCTTATGGGGGGTGACACATCCGCACGCCGGATTTTATCCCTTTGGGCAATCCATGGACAATGCCCTATTGGCGGACCGGGAAAGCTACCCGCTCATACCTACCTCCGTGTATGGCAACAAATTGCCCAAGGGGTATGAAAGGGCCATAGCCTCCATCCTCCCAGAGGAAGTGCTCAAAAAGATTGAATCCATTTTGGAAAAGGCGTAGTGATGGTGCTATACCGTAGTGGTTTTGGGTTGCAATGATTTGAAATAAGCCCGCAATTGCGACATAAAACGGTACTTTCGGGCCGAAGGGGCCGTTTCCGCCATCAAGGTACGGATTCCCATATAGGCGCTCATCACGTAAATCGCCACCGCCTCCGCATCGACATGCCTATCGAGGTGTCCATTGAATTTGCCCCTTTGGATGGCCGAGACCAGGTTCACTTCCCACACCTTGAGGATGTCGTTCAGGTGTTTCATGACCTTCTCGTTCCTACCGTTGAACTCATTGATAAAATTGCCGAGTACAAAACCGTAGTCCATTTCGTTGTGAACGGCCGTTTCCAAGGCATCCTCAAAACAGTGCGTTATCAAGTCCAGCGTATCCTCGTGCCCTTCTATCGGCTCAATGAGCATGCTGTATATCTTTCGTACCAAAAGGTTTTCTATAATTTGTACAAAGAAATCCTCCTTGGATTCAAAATGATAGTAAAATGCCCCTTTGGAAAGGGAAAGTTCTTTAAGAATGTCGTCCACACTGGTATTGTAGTACCCTTTACTGTAGAAAAGGTGTAATCCGGTGACTTGCATACGTTGCATGGTGGCCATGCGTTTTAGGTTCTTGTCCATAATTTTAAGATTTGGGTTAAAAAGACCGTTAAGTCTGTAACAAAGAACCATAGAATACGAGGCTTGTTAAAAAAGGGGGGACATAAGGCCACAAAACTCGTTCAAATGCAAAAAAACCAAAGGCCTGCACAGGTATTTTTTCTCCGACCGACCAAGTGGTCGGTAAGGGGCCGAAAAACCCGACAAAATGCGATAAGCCCTCTTTTTCCGGTACCCCTGCCCTCCTGGAATCCGCTGGATCTACTGGGCGGCGCTAGGTCACGCTGTCCTGGCAACAGCTTCCCGCCCCGGCCGTGCACCCGAAGCAATGTTGCGATATGGCGATGTTCCCATTGTTAAGGATATCCTCCTGCCAATCCTTAATATGCTTCACCTTGAGATCCAGCATTTGATCAAAATCACGATCGTACGGCCAACCGTCCCAAGGTACCGATAAGGGTATTGGTACACATGACGTTTTCGATCGCCGCTGGATTATAGGCCTCCCCCAGCCCTTATATGTGGTCCTGGTAGTTCTCGGAGGCGATGAGGTAGTCCAGGAACCCGAAGATGGGTAAATTGGCAAATACCAAAATGGCGACCGATTGCTTTTTACCCGTTCCCGTTCAATACAATGTTCCCATAAACTAAAAAGAAAGAGTTGTTCTTGGTTGGGTCGCGAGCGGGTTTAACTCTTGACAAAAAGTGCAGCCAGGTTTTACAAACTGTCAAAATGGGAGTCCAAAAAGGCCATCCTGCGGTCGATCCAGGAATTGATAAAACCAATTTCCCCCTCGCTATAGTTTTGGGGCAGGTCGGGATCAATGGCCTCCCGTTCATATACCCCATTGCCCTTTAGATGCGCGTAATTTTCATTGAACATTTCCTGTAGTGCGCCGGTCTGTAAAGTATTGGACCGAAGCTGTTGCCATCTGGCCTTCAGTTCCGCAATGAATTCCTGGTTCGACAAAAGCCTGTCGTACAGTCCGTTGGTCAATAGGGCATCGGTAATATCGGTTCGTTCCCCCGTCCAGTCCGTACCAAAGGAGCCGTCCATGTCCCAAGGGACAAAGAAATAAGGCGAATCCGGGGCATAGCGTGCCGTATACACGTTTTTGCCCGTATTGTCGGAAGCATAAATGGTGTTTACAAAAATATAGTAGTCGACCAGGTTGTGTAGATCCACTTTTTCAAAGATGGTCGCATTAAAGGAACTGGGGTCACTTGTCACGACAAAATCCACCAGGGCATGTAGGTTGGTCCAATCCAGTTCGCCCGGGGTATCCGGAAATTTGGCCTCATACCCGCTCCATGTATCCTCTTCGTTGAAAAAATCGTCCACCCCGTCGAAAGTAACCCCATTGGCCCAAGCATAGCCCTTGTACAATTCTCCCTGCAACTGCCCATCGAATTTTTTAAGGGCGAGCTGTTTTCTATCTACCTTCTCCCCCAGATAGTACACTCCCTTGTAAAGACCGTTCACAAACAGCTCGCAGAATACCCTTTGTATTCCCGGGACAATGTTCTCTTGGGCACTGTAAGGATATCTTCCGATCTTGAGCCATAGTCCGTGGGACACAAAATCACGGAGGCGCAGGGGCTCGTTCCATAGGCCGTCCAGGACCCAATCGTCGTCTTTCCGCATTCCCAAAAGCGCTTCACTGTCTTTGTCGTCGCCTGCCACATCTTTCCAAAGTTCCAGACTGTACGATTTTTTGGGCGCGTACTTTGTGGATCCACCTCGAATCTCGACCCCCATGTTGCTTTCAAAGGGCATGTCCCTATCCGCAAGGACCGTCACCACTCCCCCAATTTTCGGTTCGTCAACAATTTCCCTTCCGCTGGTATTGAGCACTATTATGGGCAGTTCCGTCCTGTAAAGGACCCATTGTTCCCCGTTCCGAAGAACCGGATACCCTTTCCCAATTTCCAAGGAGGTATCACTGGTCTCAATGGCAAGCAGATCCCCTCCCATGTCGATTTCGGATTCAAGGCCAAAGGGGTCCCCATTGTACAAAATCAACTTATGGGTGCTGTCGAAGAAATAGGAGTGGCCCAGACCGGTGACCTTATTTTCTCCAGTGGGGTCCAATATGGAGTCCATTGGCGCGTCATCTTTTTTGCACCCCAGTACAACGATGAGGAAAAGGTAGGGCAGAAGACTTTTTTTACGGAACATGGGACAGAGGTATTAAAGGCTACGTTGGCCCTTTTGCTATTTTATTTTGGATTTTAGGGGGCTCGGCAACCACAATAATAAGATTTAAAGCCGAATTTCAAAGGATAACAGAATGAAAATAAGACCACCGCCCCGTTTTGGGATAACATACCAGAGGGTCGGTTTGGGGAAAATCGGATGCAAGGGCCAATTGATCAAAACAAGTTTTTAATGCGGAAAACATCGATGAATTGGAGCAATGGCCCACCCAAACCTTTCCCCTCGTGAAACAGCAGACCGTTCAGTATGTAAAATTAGGGCCGACAAGTAGCGATAAAATCGCCAAAAGTGCACAAACATGCTATTTTTGTAGTGCCTTAGATACAAATCCCGACCATGAAGACGGCGTCCTTACGATCAAAAACAATTGGCCTTGTCCTATCCGGTGGAGGTGTCAGGGGCATGGCCCATATCGGGGTGCTCCGGGCCATGGAGGAGCATGGCATTTCGGCCCAGATCGTTTCAGGGAGCAGTGTTGGGGCTTTGGTGGGCGCCCTGTATGCAAACGCCAATTCGGTGGCCGGGATGTTGTCCTTTTTTAAGGAAACGCCCTTGTTCAACTACCATTTCCTGACCCTTGCCAAACCGGGATTCATTGATACGGAGCGCTATTTTACGATTTTCAAGGGGTATTTTCCGGAGGATAGTTTTGATGCCTTGAAACGCGAGTTGCACGTAGTGGTGACCAATCTTCAGAAAGGGGAGGAAGAGTTTTTTTCGGATGGGGAATTGATACGGCCCCTTTTGGCCTCGGCGGCCCTGCCCCCGGTCTTCAGCCCAGTGGCCCTCAAGGGCCAGTTGTACGCGGACGGGGGAATCATGAACAACTTCCCGCTGGAGCCCTTGGCCGATAGGGTCGACTTTGTAATAGGAAGCAACGTTTCGGTGGTTGGAAGGTTGGCCCCGAACGCCCTTAGAAACTCATTGCAGTTAACGGGTAGGGTTACGAGCCTCATGATCTATGCCATCAATCGAAAAAAACTGGAAAGTTGCGACTTCCTATTGGAGTTTCAAGAGCTCGATAAAATTGGGGTCTTGGACCGTAAGGGCATTGAAAAGGCGTATGCCATCGGCTACGACCAAGCGGTCCGGGCATTTGAAAAATTGCTTTCCCGGGAATGACTGTGGGGAGTTCCAAAGATCGCCCCCCGGCTAAACGTCATCATAGTCCACCTTCAAGGTAGGGGTCAAGGGCCTGGCCTGGCAAGTCAAGATCAATCCATCGGCAATCTCCCCGTCGGTCAGGATCTGATTTTTGACCATTTCCGCCTTTCCCTCGGTAATCCGGGCAATACAACTGCTACATACCCCGCCCTGGCAGGAATATGGGGCATCGATGTTCTCCTTTAGAACGGCATCGAGGACCAATGTCTTCTTGTCCATGGCAAAGGAAAAGGTCTCGTCGTCCACTGTAACCTCCACTTGTGCCCGGCCTTCCGCACCAACGGGAAGCTCGTCCAATATCTCGGTGGTGGTGAACAGTTCGAAATGGATCGTCGATGCATCGATACCCTGTTCGATCAACCCATCCTTGACCAAGTGGATCATCGTCTCGGGCCCGCAGAGGTAAAAGGCATCGAAAACCGTGCTCTTATGTTTGTTTTTCAGGACATAGTTTACGGTAGACAGGTCAATTCGCCCAAAGAGCGAATCGTCTTCCCGGGATCGACTGTTGATAAAATGAATAAAAAACCTATCGGTATAGTCGAGCTGCAGTTTTACCAATTCCGTATAGAACATGGTCTCCTCATACGATTTGTTCCCGTAGACCAGTACGAATTTATTCTTGGGATGGCCGTCCAGGACCGCACGCACTATGCTCATGATCGGGGTTATGCCACTGCCGGCGGCAAAGGCTGCGATATGGGTCGGTTTGGCGGTGGTATTGAAGACAAACCGGCCCTCCGGCGGCATGACCTCCAATACGTCCCCTACGCCCAGTTTGGTATTCGCATAATCTGAAAAACCGCCCTTGTCGACCTTTTTCACCCCAATGGTAAGGCCATCGCTTTTTATCGAGGAACTTATGGAATAGGCCCTGCGCAGTTCCTTGCCCTTGATTTCCTTTTTGATGGTGATGTACTGTCCCGGGATAAAGGTGAAGGTCTGGATCAGTCCTTTGGGAACCTCAAAAGTGATCGCCACCGAACTCGGGGTAAGGGGTTTTATATGTTTTACCTTTAGGGGATAAAAATCGGCCATTTTCAATAATTTGTGCAAAACTAAGAAGTCTAAACGATTTCTTGGCACTGAACGGGCGATTTAAAATCGGAACGGCAAAAAAATTAAGCGGGTTTGTAACAAAACCTTATTTTTAAACACTAACGAAACGAACAAAATGTCCAACCCAAAATGTTCCAGCACTTCATAAGACTACAGTGGAAATCGTTTTTCAGGTCGTCCTCCATGGGGAAGGGTTTGGGGTTGAAGATCATAATGGGCTTCCTGGCAATTTATATGTTGGGCTCGTTGGCCCTTTCCGGGGGATTCCTATTTGTGATCCTTCAAAAGGCGTTTCCAAACCTGGATCCTGTCCTAGTGGTGAGCAAATACCTTCTCTATTGGATCTTGGCGGAGCTTTTTCTGCGTTATTTTATGCAGAAGCTCCCCGTATTGGACATTAAGCCCTTCCTGACCCTTCCCGTAAAAAAGAGCAGCATTACCCATTATATCCTGGGCCGTTCCGGGGTCTCGTTCTATAATTTTTTGATCTTGTTTTTCTTCGGTCCCTTTGCCATAGTCCTTTTGGCACAGGGATACCCCACTGTGAAGGTACTGGGATGGCTGCTTTCGTTGCTGGGCATTGTGCTGTCGATCAACTACATCAACTTTATCATCAACAAGAGCGATAAGGCCTTTATGGTCGTTGGGACCGTTTTGCTGCTGACGTACGCCATGGACTATTTTGGGTGGTTTCCGGTGAAGGAATACGCTGGAAAGGTGTTCTATGCGCTGTACCAAAATCCGATTTTTACTTTGGTGCCCATCGCATTGGCCGGGGCCACGTATTGGATCAATTACAACTATCTGAGGAACAGGATTTTCCTGGACGCCTCTCTCAAGCAAAAAACCAAATTGGCGGAAACGACCGATTTGGCCTGGACCAAACGTTTTGGGGACATTGCTCCGTTCCTACAGTTGGATATGAAGCTCATTTGGCGGAACAAGCGTACCAAAATGCAGCTTTTTATCTCCTTGGCCATGATTTTTTATGGATTGATTTTTTATACGATGGAGGATTTCGGGCCGACTTCCGCACTCTTCGTCTTGGTGGGAATTTTAATGACCGGCATATTCCTGTCGAACTTTGGACAGTTCATTCCGGCATGGGACAGTGAATACTACAGTATGATGATGGCGCAGAACATTCCCTTAAGGAGGTATTTGGAATCCAAGGTGGGGCTGATATCGGTAAGTATCGTGGTGATGTTCCTGCTCTCCATTCCGTATGTCTACTTTGGTTGGAAGGCCTTGGTGATCAATTTTGCCTGCGCGGTCTATAATTTGGGGATAAACATTCCGGTGATCCTGTATTTCGGTTCCTTCAACAAAAAAAGGATAGACCTGACCAAAAGCGCGGTGGGCAATATCCAAGGGACCAGTGCCATCCAATTTATGGTGATGATCCCTTTGATGGTGGTGCCCTGTACCTTGTATTTCGTGATAAAGACCTTTGTCTCCTTTGAGGTGGCCATCGGGATCCTTTGCGTTCTGGGGGCCACAGGCTACGCTTTTAGAAAGACCATAATGGATTGGATGACCGAACGCTATAGAAAAAAGAAGTATGGCATGATCGCCGGGTTTAAGGAAAAGAACAGTTGATGTATCGGCGGCCCTGCGGAAATATTGGATGTATCCCGACAGCCGTCCGCCCCATGTGGGACGGCCATTTATGAAGACTTGAAACGTATTAAATATCTAGGATGCAATGATCATTACACAAAACCTTACCAAGAAATACGGTAGCCAGATCGTCCTGAACATAGAACACCTTGAGGTTCCAAAAGGACAAAGTTTTGGACTGGTGGGAAACAATGGCGCGGGAAAGACCACTTTTTTCAGTCTTTTGTTGGACCTGATCCAACCGACCACCGGCCATATCACCAACAATGATGTCCAGGTGAATATCAGCGAGGCGTGGAAACCTTTCACCTCCTCTTTCATCGATGAGACCTTTCTGATCGGGTACCTTACCCCCGAGGAATACTTCTATTTTATCGGGACACTTCGGGGCCAGAACAAGGCAGATGTGGATGCCCTGTTGTCCAATTTTGAAGATTTTTTCCATGGGGAGATTTTGGGGCAGAAAAAATATCTGCGCGATCTGTCCAAGGGAAACCAAAAGAAGGCGGGTATCGTGGGGTCGTTCATTGGTAACCCGGAGGTGGTCATCCTGGACGAACCCTTTGCCAACCTGGACCCTACCACCCAGATACGCCTAAAAAGCATTATCAAGGATTTAGCGGACAAACAGGGGGTGACGGTCCTGGTCTCCAGTCATGATCTGATCCATGTCACGGAAGTCTGTGAACGTATCGTGGTACTGAACAAGGGAGAGGTCGTCCGTGATATCCGGACCTCGGCGGAAACCTTGAAGGAACTGGAAAACTTTTTTGGCGGCCGTATGGCCAAGGAAGGGGAAGTTGTCTAACGCTTTTACGAAACCAAAAAGGCCATTGTGCAAAACGGGGTCGGGAAGCACATGGGCTCCCGACCCCGTCCGGGGCAACCGTTTTTGTGCCTCGATACCTACCCTTGTGGCCTGGGGGTGAAAAAGAATTCCTCCCTCGTGATTTTTCCATCTTCCACCTGGTACAGACAAATTTCCTGCATATTGGTCCTTGGGGCTCCCTTGAAGGTAACGTCCATATTCATGGTACAGGCAAAGAATTTATCGGCCACTATGGGGTCCGAGATCTCCATTCCGTGCACTTCTTCCACCATGCTGTTGAAATGGGCCGTTTTTTGTTTTACGGCCTCCAGGCCCTTTACTTCCTTCATCGGGGCCCCATCGGGTTCAATGCTGATGATGTCGTTTCCGTACAAGGCCTCGATGGCTTCTGAAAACTGTCCCTGTCGGCAATAGCCGACCAGTTTGTCGGCGACTTCCTGTGTTGTCATACTTCTCTTGTTTTTGTTATTAATTCATATTTATTCAATGCTTCCTATTCCAATGCGGCCGTTAGGTAATCGATCAAAGGCCGAATGCCCTTAAAATGTTCTAAGATCTCTTCCGTCAATTCCTCGGAACCGAAAAAAGGTTCCAATGGAAATTCGGCCATGGCGTAGAACTGTTTGTTATAGATCAGATCGGTTTTTTCGGCAGCTTCTACCAGGCTTTTATCCAATCGCTTTGCCTTTTCTCCCTTGATCCGTCCAAAGCTGGAGATAAAATCGGCATTTTCTACAAGCCGTACCAGCTGGTCCGTATCACGGGCAATATGCTCGCGTAGCTTTTTGAGCTCCGGCGGCCGCAACATGAACAGCCCCCCGCCGACATGGATGTTGTGGGCATCGATCCCCAGATAGTACCCCGGCAGCATGGACTTCTTGCCGTTGGGGGAAAACCCCGCTTTCATGACGGTATGGTAGGGCGATTTATCTTTGGAAAACCGGATATCCTTGTTGATGCGGAAAAGGGCCGTTTTCGCTTCCTGCGGAATTCGGGGATCCCATGTCGTAAGTTCCGGGATCAAATGATCGAGCAGGGCCAGAAAGGGCGCCTTTACCTCTTGTTCATAATGTTTCTTGTTCGCATGGAACCATTCCTTGTGGTTGTTCTTTCCAAGTTGTTCAAAAAACACACTGTATTCCCTTGAAATCATGTACTCTTTTTTAATAGTTTGTTATGTGCCGTCCCGCATGTCGATCCATGTTTTGATGACGGCCTGGAGCGCTTCTTTTTTATTTTCAATGTCTTCCAAATCGATAAACCGGGCCACCCGGGCCTCTTTCCCCTCTCCCTCCAGCAGACCGTTCGGATCGTTGATCGATGCCCCTTTGTGGAACATGAGGCTCACGAACTTCTTGGCATTCATGAAAAAGGAGGCGATATTGCCCTTGTACATAAAGGTGGGGCTCTTCCATTTTATGGCTTCCCCAATACGGGGGTCCGTGCTGAGAACGATCTCCCGAACCCTTTGGATTTCCAAGGCCATGGGATGTTCCTTCTCCTTCAGAAATTGGTCCACTTCGGTATTTGTGTTCGATGGCATAATAGGGGCGGTTTTATTTGGGAAGGGCCTTTGTGGCCCATTCCAAAAGTTTTTTTTGGTCTTTTAATACGCTGTCAGGTATTGAAAAATAGGGCATTTTTCCATGTTTCATTGCGCCGCTTTTTTCAAAGTCCACTGCGTTTGAGTCGTTCACTTTAAAATAGGGTCGCCCTTTTGAATCGATTATCCCGAACATTTTGGCTTTGTGGAATATGCCATGGCCACCAAACATTTTTTTAAGCGAAATATCGCCTATGGCCTTCAACCGCTCCGCCAATAGGTCGGCCATCAGAACAGAATCCTGCGTTAATTTGTCTCCTTTTGCTCCCATCGTATCTCTATTTGGCTTTGATTGCCTCCAGAGCGGTGGCGGTAAGTTCCTCCCAGGCATCCTGAAACCTGTGGTCCACTTCGTACCAACCCGCTAAGGGCCCCTTGTTTTTGAAAGGATTGAATGCGCTGATCTCCACATCCGATCCATCCAGCGGGTAATCCTTTCCCAGTTTGAAGACCATCTTTTTACTCCGTGAAAAAAAGGCGAATACCTTATTATGGTAATGAATGGCCGGGGAATGCATCATTTTGCCCTGGGTGACACCTTCATGTCGCTGGCAAAATAAATTTCTAATGGCCTCAAATCGTTCGTATTCCATGATTGACCTCAATTGAAAACGTATCAAAGCTACAAAACAACACCAAACATTGGGAAGGGCATATCAGACACTTGTAAGGGTTGATTGGGCCAAAAAAAAACGGTATTTTTGATGGTGGCCGCCGGGGGTATACTACCGGCGTTCCCTAAAACGACAAACAGCAACCCATGAAACATATCAGTATTCTGGTCCCTAGGAGCAACGCCATTCTAAGCAGTGTCGTGGGACCCTATAAGATTTTTGGTGCGGTGAACGAATTTTTGATCCGGACCGGAAAGCAGGAAGGGCCTTTTTTCGATATCCATTTGGTGGGAATAGAGAAGGACACCGTGTTGTACGATGGTGCGTTCAGTATCCATTGCGACAGTGTCATAGGTGAAATCGACAAGACCGATTTGGTGGTCATCCCCGCCGGTAAGCCCAACAGTTTGTTGGAAGACCTGAAGGACAACGCGGCATTTGTTCCTTGGATCAACAGACAAAAGGAGGTCCACAATGCGGAAGTGGCCAGCTTTTGCCTGGGAGCCTTTGTACTGGCGGCGACCGGATTGGTCGATGGCAAGCAATGTACCACCCATTGGGCAGGGATGGAACTTTTTCGACAATTGTATCCAAACGTGGATTTGATCTCCAACAAAGTGGTCACCGATGAGGATGGAATCTACACCAGTGGAGGGGCCTATTCGTTCCTGAACCTGATGTTGCACCTGGTGGAGAAGTATTGCGGTCGGGACGCGGCCATTTATATCTCCAAGTTTTTTGAAATCGAAATGGGCCGGGTCGACCAAAACCAGTTCGCCATTTTTCAGGGACAGAAAGACCACGCGGACGAGGCAATAAAACGGGCACAGACCTATATTGAAGGAAATGTTTCCAACAAAATATCGGTAGAGCAGCTTGCCCAAATGTATGCCATAAGCCGGAGAAATTTTGTGCGCAGGTTCAAAAAGGCCACCCAGAACACACCTTTGGAATACATTCAGCGCGTAAAGATAGAGGCAGCCAAAAAAAGCCTGGAATCTACCCAGGACAACATTGCCGAGGTCATGTTCAATGTGGGCTATTCCGACCAGAAAGCGTTCCGATCCGTTTTCAAGAAATACGTGGGCCTCTCGCCCGTGGCCTACAAGGGAAAATACAACAGGAGCATGGTCGATTTCGGAGAAAAATTAACGGCCTGGTAGGGACCGGGATTTTCCGTATGGATCGGTTTTAAAGCAATTGCCCGAACAAAACGGGAATCGCGAAGCGCAATATGGGCGCACTGTTTCTGCGCGACTTTGGCCCCGGGGCCAAACAAATTGTACTTATATCGATGAACTACATAATAATCCAGCTGTTTTTCAGTTTAGGATTATACCTTAGATGTACAATGTTGAAGCTTCATTATAAATACCTTTTGGGCGGCCTGCTTGGGGGAATGGTTTTCACCGCCTGTTCCACCAAAAAAGATGCTTTTCTCAACCGCAATTTTCACGCGCTGAATACCAAGTACAATGTACTGTACAATGGTAACATTGCCTTTGAGGAAGGTCGCGAGGCGCTTCACGAGAGCTATCGCGATGACTATTGGGAACTACTTCCGGTCGAGCGCCTGCAGGTAACGGATGAAATAAAACTCGATTCCGAGGACAACAACCCCAACTTTATCATTGCGGAGGACAAGGCGACCAAGGCCATACAAAAGCACAGTATGGACATCAAGGACGAAGAGCGCAACCCACAGACCGATGAAGCCTTTCTGCTATTGGGCAAGGCCAGGTACTTCGATCAACGCTATATTCCCGCTTTGGAGGCGTTCAACTACATCATAAAAAAATACAGCTATAGCGATAAGTTGAACGAAGCGCACATTTGGCGGGAAAAGGTCAACATCCGATTGGAAAACGAGGAGCTTGCCATCAGGAACCTGAAGCGGTTAATGAAGTTCGAGAAACTCAAGGACCAGGAGTATGCCGATGCAAGGGCCATGATGGCCCAGGCCTATATCAACCTAAAGGTCATCGATACGGCGGTGCAACAATTGAAGATCGCATCGTACTATACCAAGAAAAATCCAGAAAAGGGGAGATATCTGTACATCATTGGGCAGTTGTACAACGAGCTGGGCCATAAAGACAGTGCCAACTATGCCTTCGACAAGGTAATCGAGCTCAACCGGAAATCCCCAAGGGTGTATATGATCAATGCCGAAATCCAAAAAATAAGGAATACCCGGATTGCCCCTGAGAATGAACTGGCCATGTACGAACATTTGGCCGATCTGGAAAAAAATAGGGAAAATAGACCGTTTTTGGACAAAATCTACCGGCAGATCGCGGAATACCATCTGGAAAAGGAAGCCGACAGTATGGCACTGGTATACTTCAACAGATCGCTGCGCGCCACCCAGAACGAGCCCAAGCTGAATGCGATGAACTACGAGGATTTGGCCGAGCACCATTTTGACCAAAACGGGTACAAGACCGCCGGGGCCTATTATGACAGTGTTTTGACCAATCTTCCGGAAAACACCAAGAAATATCGCTCCACCAAAAAAAAACTGGACAACCTTGAGGATGTCATCACCTACGAGGACGTGGTGCAATATGCCGACAGTGTCATGACACTCTTTAAAATGTCCAAAGAGGAACGGGAGACCTATTTCGGGGAGTATATTGCAGGCTTGAAAAAGGCCGCCGAGGCAGAGGCCAAAAGGGAGGCAGACCTTCAGAATGCCGGCTTTGAGGCCTTTGGCCGAACAAAGGGCGGAAAGGAGAACAAGGGCAAATTCTACTTTTACAACATTACCAGTTTGGGCTATGGCCAGAACGATTTCAAACAAAAATGGGGCAACCGTGCCCTGGAAGACGACTGGCGTTGGAGCAACAAGTCCAGGTCGTTGCCCGCTTCCGAGACGGGGGAGGCCCTAACGGCCAATGGGAGAGCGGTTGGGAATCCCGAACCGACCGAGGAAGAAAAGTATTCGTTGGATTTTTACATCGATAGGATCCCTACCGATAAGAAGGTGATCGACAGTCTCAACACCGAACGCAATTTTGCCAATTACCAATTGGGGCTGATCTATAAGGAGAAGTTCAAGGAGAACTTATTGGCAGCTGGAAAATTGGAAGATGTGCTGCGGTCCGATCCCGAAGAACGCTTGATCCTTCCCTCCAAGTACAATCTGTACAAGATATATGAGGAAGAGGGCAGTCCCTTAATGGCGAACATGAGGGATGATATCCTGAAAAACCATGCCGATTCGCGCTATGCCGAAATTCTGTTGAACCCCCGCGCCGTGCTCACGGATAGCGAGGACAGTCCCGATACCCGGTACGCACAACTGTACAAACTGTACCAACAACAGGAATTTTTGCAGACCATAACCGGAGCCGAAGAGCATATCGATACATATACCGGGGACCCCATTGTGCCCAAGTTTGAAATGTTGAAGGCCAATGCCATTGGAAGGCTCCAGGGATTCGAGCCCTTTAAGGAGGCCCTCAACTATGTGGCACTTACCTACCCCAATAACCCTGAGGGCAAAAAGGCCGAACTGATGGTTGCCGAACAATTGCCCAAATTGGAACCCAAGGAATTTTCACCTGAAACGGGATCCACGGGCTCCGGAAATTGGAAAGTGGTCTTCCCTTTTAAAAGAAGCAAGAACGAAGCCGCGCTGAAATTGATCGAATTATTGAACAGATCGATCGAGGACCTGCGGTACAAAAATGTCGTTTCCAAGGATATTTACAATTTGGAGGACCAGTTTGTCGTGGTTCATGGTTTCAAATCGAAGGATTATGCACTGGGCTATGCGGAATTGCTAAAAATTAACAAGGATTATAAGGTTGACAATGAGAATTTTGTAATTTTATCTTCCAACTATAAAATCATTCAGGTGCACAAAAACCTACAGGATTATATGAATCAAATTTTAACCCCAAAACCATAACAAATGTTTTCAGACAACAAAAGGCCTATGAACGAAATCGGTGGACAACCCAACAGAATTGAGAAAAACACCAAGATAAAAGGTGATATCGTATCCGAAGCGGATTTTCGGATCGATGGAAAATTGGACGGCAACGTGAAGACCTCCGGAAAAGTGGTCATCGGAAAAGATGGTTACATACACGGAAAGGTCGAATGTGTGAATGCCGATATCGAAGGAAGCTTTAACGGCGAACTCCTGGTCTCGGACCTATTGTCGCTCAAGTCCTCCGCGGTGATCGAGGGCACGGTCTCCGTGAACAAATTGGCGGTCGAGCCCGGTGCCACCTTCAACGCCTCCTGTACCATGAAGGGCAAAGGCGGTTCTTTGGGCAGCAAGGGTACTCCTGCCCCAGGTGCCGGTAGAGGTAACAGTTCCAGTTCCTCCAGTTCTTCCGTATCGTCATCAAGCGGGTTTAAATCCGCTTTGGGAAGCAGCACCAATGAGCCAGCAAAAGCCTCGTAAGAAAAACAACCTTAAGCATATCGCGGTGCTCTCGGGCATTGCCTTTGAGATGGGTGCCATTATTTTTTTGGCGGCCAAAGGAGGTATTTGGTTGGATGGACATTACCAGACGGAAAAAGGAATTTACACGGCGGTTGCCACACTATTGGGTGTGGCAATTTCAATTTGGGTGGTGCTGCGCCAGTTGAAACGAATACAGCATTGATGGGCAAACTACACTCGGTCGTACAGTTCCTACTGATCCTGTCGGGGGCTTTGGGAATTGCCTTCGTCATCCATATTTTGCTGTTGGAGCAAAATGGATTCCCTCCCTATGCCGATCAAATTGTCCTGTCGTACCTGGTCAATGCCCTTTTGGCCATCGGTATTTACGGACTGCTCTTTTATTTCAGGAAGCAGCTGAAAAACCACATCGGGTTCTTGTTCATGGGCGGGAGTTTTCTGAAATTCATCTTCTTTTTCATACTGTTCTATCCGGCCTATAAAGCCGATGGCGAAATGGGCCGATCGGAGTTTGCGGCCTTTTTTGTGCCCTATGCAATTTGCCTCGTCATAGAGACGGTTTTCATGGCCAAAATGCTCAAAAAACTCTATTAAAAATTGCCGCTCAAATCCCTCTGAAATAAACACGGGAAATGCTTTTTTCTTTTTGGAAGAATAGCGTACATTTGCACCGATTTTTAGAGACCGATATTTTTGAGCAATATGCGCATGACGTACTTTACCAAGTTTCTTTTTGTTGCCGTTCTTTTTGTAGGGGGATCTGTTTTAGCCAGAGAAAGCGAGCCTTCGTCCGATGAACCACAAAAAGATCTGAAGACCGAGATCAAGGAATACATTATCCACCACTTACAGGATTCCCATGACTTTTCCTTGACTTCCTACACAAACGATGCCGGTGAACACGTTTATATCGGAGCACCCTTGCCCGTGATCCTGTGGGACAACGGATTACAGGTGTTCGCTTCCTCCAAGTTCCATCACGGGGAAGCCCTGGCCGAAGTGGGGGGCAACTACTATGCGCTGCACCACGGAAAAATATACAAGACCGATGCCCAGGGCACGATCAACTACGATGCGGCCCACCACCCGACAAATGCCCAGCCGTTGGACTTTTCGATCACCAAAAGTGTGGTCATGATCCTCATCACGGCCCTGCTGATGTTCTGGTTGTTCTCCAGCCTGGCGAAATCCTATGCCAAAAACGGGGGTGTTCCCACTGGGATGGGACGGTTTTTTGAACCCATCGTGCTATATATAAGGGACGATATCGCACGACCGAACATTGGGGAATCTAAATACAAAAAGTACATGCCGTACCTGTTGACCATATTTTTCTTTATATGGTTCCTGAACATTTTCGGATTGACCCCTCTGGGCGTAAATGTTACCGGGAACATAGCGGTGACACTGGCATTGGCCCTGATCACTTTTTTCCTGACCAATTTTACTGGGACCAAAGATTATTGGAAACACTTGTTCGACCCATTGGGGGACACCATGCCGTGGTACGCCAAAGTTCCCCTCTATATAATTTTGGTCCCGATCGAACTCTTGGGCCTTATCATCAAACCCTTTTCGCTGTTGATTCGTCTGTATGCCAACATGCAGGCCGGACATATCGTATTGGGGAGTTTGATCGGCCTAATGTTCATTTTTAAGAGCTGGCTGGGCAGTACGATGTCGTTCGGCCTCGCCTTTGCCATTTCGTTGATCGAGGTTTTGGTGGCCCTGTTGCAGGCCTATATATTTACAATGTTGTCGGCGCTGTACTTTGGATTTGCCTCTGCGGAACACGATCACGACCATGGTCATGAGGAGGAGCCGGAATTGATGCACCTGTAGCGGGTATCGGTTCCCAGTGCGGTCCACGTGCCGAAAGAGAAGAGAACAGATTATTGAATTGAATTTTTAATTTTTAAACTAGATAGATATGGAAATTCCAGTAATGGTAGGTGCAGGTTTGGTTGTAATTGGTGTTGGTATTGGTATCGGTAGGATCGGTGGTTCTGCCATGGATGCCATCGCGCGCCAGCCAGAGGCCTACGGAAAGATTCAGACAGCGATGTTGATTGCAGCGGCGTTGATTGAAGGAATTGGGTTTGCAGCCTTGTTTGCGACCTAAATCAATTTAGAACGGCGACCGTAACGGTTGGTTGCGGTCGTTGTTCCTTTAAAAATTAAGGATTCTTTAAAGTATAGATTATGGAAAAGTTATTGAATGAGTTCTCGATAGGGTTGTTTTTCTGGCAGACCCTGCTTTTCATCCTTTTGTTGCTGTTGCTTCGCAAGTTCGCCTGGAAGCCCATATTGGACGCTGTGAACGAAAGGGAGGACGGTATTAAAAATGCATTGGCCGCGGCAGAGGATGCCAAAAAGGAAATGCAGAATGTTACCGCCGACAGCGAAAAGTTGTTGAAGGAGGCCCGCGCCGAACGTGAGGCCATGCTGAAGGAGGCCCGCGAGATCAAGGATAAATTGATTGCCGATTCCAAAGAACAGGCCAAGGTCGAAGGAGACAAGATGATCCAGCAGGCCCAGGCCGCTATTGAAAGCGAAAAGAAAGCCGCTGTGGCCGACATCAAAAATCAAGTGGCCGACCTTTCCGTGGCCATTGCGGAGAAAGTGATCAAGGAACAATTGTCCAATAAAGACAAGCAATTGAAGTTGGTCGAGGACATGCTGGGCGATATTGAACTGAATTAAGGAAGAGTTTTGGGAAAACGGTGATCGTACCTTTGCACTTGAGCGGCAGACCGGTTCGGGAACGGATGACCAAATAACGAATAATCGATACAATGAGCGATTCAAGAGCAGCCGTACGTTACGCAAAAGCGATTTTGGACCTTGCTGTGGACAACAAGGCCACCGATAGGGTCGAAAAGGATATGCGCACCATTGTGGCCACGGTTTCCGAAAGTGGGGAATTGGGGAATATGCTGGCAAGCCCCGTGATAAAATCCGAGATAAAGAAAAGCACTTTGAACCAGGTGTTCAAAGGCTGCCATCAGATCACCGAGGGGCTGATAGGGATATTGGTGGACAATAAACGGATCGGTCTGCTGGATGAAGTGGCCCAAAAATACATCATCCTCAACGAGGACCTAAAGGGAAAAGGGGTCGCTTACGTGACCACCGCCGTGCCCTTGACCGCCCAATTGGAAAAGAAATTGTTGAAACAGGTAACCCAATTGACAGGAAACCAAGTGGCAATCGAAAACAAGATCGATGAAAGCATCCTTGGCGGATTTGTACTTCGCGTTGGCGATTTGCAGTACGATGCCAGTATTTCCAACAAATTGAACAACTTAAAAAGAGAATTTACTAATAGTCTATAGTCCATAGCTTTGGCGAGGGACAGCGCATATAACAACTAGAACAAATGGCAGGAGTAAAAGCCGCTGAGGTATCAGCAATTTTAAAACAACAGTTATCAGGATTTGAAGCCACGGCCACCCTGGACGAAGTGGGGACCGTACTGCAGGTAGGCGATGGTATTGCCCGTGTTTATGGACTTTCCAATGCCCAATATGGCGAATTGGTGGAGTTCGAGGGCGGACTCGAGGGAATCGTCCTTAACTTGGAAGAGGATAATGTGGGAGTAGTGCTTTTGGGCCCCTCAAAGGAGGTCAGCGAAGGCGCCACCGTAAAACGTACCCAGCGAATTGCCTCCATCAACGTGGGCGAAGGCATCGTAGGGCGAGTGGTCAATACCTTGGGCGCTCCCATAGATGGAAAGGGTCCTGTTGCCGGAGAAACTTACGAGATGCCATTGGAGCGAAAGGCCCCAGGGGTAATTTTCCGGGAGCCTGTGACCGAACCGTTACAATCCGGTATCAAAGCGATCGACGCGATGATTCCTGTAGGACGGGGCCAAAGGGAATTGGTGATCGGTGACCGTCAAACAGGAAAGACCACGGTCTGTATCGATACCATCCTGAACCAGAAAGAGTTTTACGATGCGGGGGAACCGGTATATTGTATCTATGTCGCAATTGGTCAAAAGGCATCCACCGTTGCCGGAATCGCGCAGATTTTGGAAGACAAAGGGGCCTTGGCCTATACCACGATCGTTGCGGCAAACGCATCTGATCCCGCACCTATGCAGGTATATGCTCCTTTTGCCGGGGCTTCCATCGGAGAGTATTTCCGGGATACCGGTCGGCCGGCATTGATCATCTACGATGATCTGTCCAAGCAGGCGGTGGCCTATCGCGAAGTGTCCCTTCTGTTGAGAAGGCCTCCGGGACGGGAAGCCTATCCAGGTGATGTTTTCTACTTGCATTCCCGATTGTTGGAGCGTGCGGCAAAAGTGATCAACGATGATGCCATTGCACAGAATATGAACGATTTGCCCGAGGTGTTGAAACCTATGGTAAAAGGGGGAGGTTCCTTAACGGCCCTGCCGATCATCGAGACCCAGGCCGGTGACGTTTCCGCCTATATACCGACGAACGTGATCTCGATTACCGATGGCCAGATTTTCTTGGAGCAGGACTTGTTCAACCAAGGGGTACGCCCCGCGATCAACGTGGGTATTTCGGTGTCCCGGGTGGGGGGAAATGCCCAGATCAAGTCGATGAAAAAAGTGGCGGGGACCTTGAAACTGGATCAGGCCCAGTTCCGTGAACTGGAGGCCTTTGCCAAGTTCGGTTCCGATTTGGATGCGGCCACCTTGAACGTCATCGAGAAGGGACGTCGTAACGTAGAGATCCTAAAACAGGCGCAGAACGATCCCTTTACCGTTGAAGACCAGGTTGCGATCATATACGCAGGATCTAAAAATTTGTTGCGCGATGTTCCGGTGGAGAAAGTAAAGGAGTTTGAGCGCGATTATATCGAATTTTTGAATGCCAAGCACAGGGATGTATTGGATACCCTCAAGGCGGGCAAACTGACCGATGAGGTTGTCGATACTTTGACCTTGGTTGCCAGAGACCTTTCGGGAAAGTATAGAAGCTAGTTTTGAATTAAGAGTTCACGATTCTTAATCCATAATTCATAATTAGAGAAAATGGCCAATTTAAAGGAAATACGTAATAGGATAGTAACGGTATCTTCGACCATGCAGATTACCAGTGCCATGAAAATGGTATCGGCGGCCAAGTTGAAGAAGGCACAGGATGCCATTACCGCCATGCGTCCTTATGCCGATAAGCTTACGGAACTTCTACAGAGCCTCAGTGCTAGTTTGGATGCCGATTCGGGCAGCAAATATTCGGACAAGCGCGAACTAAAGAAGGTTTTGGTCGTTGCCGTTACGTCCAATAGGGGCTTGTGCGGTGCTTTCAACTCCAACATCATCAAGCAAAGCATTGTGTTGGCCAATGAAACCTATGCCGGAGCCCAGGTCGATTTCATGGCCATTGGTAAAAAAGGGAATGACATCCTTGGTAAAAAGCACCATGTGATCGCAAACCATAGTGGCCTTTTCGATACGCTGACCTTTGACAACGTGGCCACCATCGCGGAGGATCTGATGGAGCGCTTTACCACTGGGGAATATGACCGGATCGAGATGGTATACAACAAGTTCAAGAATGCGGCCACGCAGATCGTCATGACCGAGCAGTTTCTGCCGATTGTCCCGGTCGAGGGAACCGAAGGTTCCAGCGGGGACTATATTTTCGAGCCCTCCAAAGTGGAGATTGTGGAGCAATTGATTCCAAAATCCTTAAAGACCCAATTGTACAAAGGCATCCGGGATTCTTTTGCCAGTGAGCACGGCGCCCGTATGACGGCCATGCACAAGGCGACCGATAATGCCACGGAGTTGCGCGACCAATTGAAATTGACCTACAACAAAGCCAGACAGGCCGCGATCACCAACGAGATCTTGGAAATCGTGGGGGGTGCGGAAGCACTTAGCAACTAGGCATTTTTCCTTTTATAAAAGATTGTCGCCGTATACAAACCCGCTTTTTGCGGGTTTTCGTCTTATCATATTCGGGAGGGTCTTTGTTGGCAGGCGATAAATGGGTACTTTTGGAGCCAAATCAGCGCGCTATTGAATCCGCTTAAGAAACTCTTCAAGCAAACGGCAATTTACGGCCTGGCAACTGTGCTGCCCCGGATGCTTTCCTTTATCTTGGTGCCAGTATACACTGCCGTCATGGCGCCCGGCCTTTACGGAAAGGTCACGGTTATCTTTGCCTGGTTCGCCATTTTCAACATCTTTTTGGCGTATGGTATGGAAACCGCTTTCTTTAGGTTCTACAGCAAATCGGACCGGAAGGAAACCGTGGTATCCACTTCTTTGATCTCCATTTTGGCGACTACGGCCCTGTTCACCCTCTTTGGACTTTTGTTCCAAAACGGATTTGCAAATGGGCTGGACATGGAAGTCAGGTACATGCGTTATGTAATTCTCATACTGGCCCTGGACGCGCTGGTAATCATTCCCTTTGCCTGGCTACGTGCAAACGAAAGACCAATGCGGTATGCCGTCATCAAAATTACCAATGTCGCCATAAATTTGGGACTGAACCTGTTTTTCCTGCTTTTGTTGCCCAAGATTGCCCAAGGTGGGGGGGACGGCTTCTTGGGTTCGATGTACATACCCAATTTTGAGATTTCCTATATTTTTATTTCGATGTTGGCCGCGAGTGGTGTCACGCTTATCATGATGATGAAATTATACATCAAGACCCGTTATGTTTTTGATTTCGACTTATGGAAACGCATGATGAAGTATGCCTGGCCCGTTTTGGTGGCGGGCATTGCCTTCACCATCAACGAGGTATTTGATCGTATTTTGTTGGAAAATTTACTTCCTCCCGAAAGTGCCGAAAGTGAAGTGGGGAAATATTCCGCCTGCTACAAATTGGGACTGTTCATGACCTTGTTCGCGACCGCGTTCCGCATGGGTATTGAGCCTTTCTTTTTTAGTCATGCGGGAACTGAGAACCCCCAGAGGGCGTATGCCCGGATTACCGACTATTTTGTGATATTGGGGAGTGTTATCCTGCTCACCGTCGTGGTGTTCGCCGATGTGCTAAAAGTACTGTTCGTTCGCGACGAGGCCTACTGGGAAGCAATGGATATCGTTCCACTGATCATCCTGGCCAGTTTCTTTCTGGGGATTTACCACAACCTATCGGTTTGGTACAAGGTAACCGACAAAACGCGCTATGGGGCTTTTATATCGGTCATTGGAGCGATCATTACCATTGGCATTAATTATTTTTTCATCCCGGTCATCGGATATATGGCTTCGGCCATTGCCACGGTCCTGGCCTACGGTAGTATGATGGTACTTTCCTATTACCTTGGAAGGACGCGCTATCCGGTACCCTACAATTTCCGGAAAATTATTTTCTATCTGTCCATATCGGTGCTGTTTTCTGCCCTGTCCTTCTATGTGTTCCATAGAAATATGATGGTCGGGGGTATCCTGCTCGCCCTGTTTTTGGGATTGGTGTACAAACTGGAGAACGATAAGTTAAAACAGATATTTTGGAAACGCCCGGCTTAGGGATATGCCCATTTTGACCACGGTGAGTTGACCTTGCTATTTCACTAAGATCACCACCCCTTGGGACATCTTGGCCCGGGCTCTTTTTAAACAACAGTTAAACAATGACAATGGATATCAAAATCATCAACAAATCCGGGCATGCATTGCCCAACTATGAAACGGGAGCTTCGGCAGGAATGGATCTTCGAGCCAATATTTCGGAATCCATAACGTTACAACCTTTAGAGCGGGCCATCATCAAGACCGGACTTTTTATGGAACTTCCGGTAGGCGTGGAGGCCCAGGTTCGACCAAGAAGCGGTCTGGCCGCCAAAAAAGGGATTACGGTACTCAACGCGCCCGGAACGGTCGACGCGGATTACAGGGGCGAGATAGGGGTGATCCTGGTGAATTTGTCCAACGAACCCTTTACCGTGGAAAACGGCACGCGTATTGCACAATTGGTCATTGCGCGGCACGAACGCGCCGAATGGATCGAAGTCCAGGAACTGTCCGAAACCGTTAGGGGCACGGGTGGTTTTGGAAGTACCGGGGTTAAATGACCTCCGAACCCCTTCGACCCCAGTGCCCCAATCGCAAAACCATGCGGTTTTAGTGGTACCTTTGAAACGACTGGCGGCATAGGTCGTCCTTATAATGGAACGGTCTTCCGGTACGCCCTGGGAGGCAGGAACAATTTCGGATAATAAGCGGACATTGATGAAAAATGGGTGGTTCATAGCGCTATTTTTATGGGGGACATTTCTGACCCCAAGCCATACCCATGCCCAGGAGGAAGAACCTGAAATCGGGGTTGAGCAAAGTGCGGAGGTCTTTCTGGAAGACTATTCCGATGACTTTCAGGAAAGCTTTTTTGAAGCCTTGAAGCAGAAAGGGATAGAGAATTATGACAGAGCGATCAATTTGCTACTGGAGTGTAAACGTCTGGATGCTTCGAACAAAGTGGTGGACCACGAATTGGCCAAGGTCTATTTTGAGGACAAACAATACCCGCTTGCACAGGAGTATGCCGTTGTGGCCCTCGCATCGGAGCCTGGAAACCTATGGTACTTGGATACCTTGGTCGAAGTTATTCAAAAACAGGGCGGTACGATCAGTGGCTTGGCTACCGAAATCGATTTGGACCATGTCCAATTGAATGAAAACCTGGCCTGGATCTATTTCAAGAATGGGAATTACGAGAACGCTCTCAAGGTGCTCAAAAAGGTCAAAAGATCAACTTTTGCCGAGGACCTCGCCTCCAAGATCAATGATTCTATCAAAAAAAGGGAAACAGAAAGTGAAAACAAACCCTTTTCGGCCGCGGAGGCGGATACGGTTGGCGATGGCCTGAACCGGTTGGAGGCAAGGATAAATGAGCTGATCGACAACAACGATCTGCCCCTGTTGCTGCAACTGTCGGAGGAGGCTCTGGAAAACTATCCGGCACAACCTTATTTTTACTATGCCAATGGCTATGCCCTCAACAGGATGGCCAAGCACAGGGAGGCCGTTTCGGTCCTGGAAGCGGGCTTGGACTATATGCTGGACGATGTTTCGCTCTCCAATAAAATGTACAAGGAATTATCGGAGGCCTATGCGGCCTTGAACAACTCGGTCAAGGCAAATATGTATCTTCGTAAGATAAAACCCGGTTTTTAGGAAATGGGCGTACTATACAAAGGGACACAACGTTGGGCGGGGATGGCGATGATGGTACTATCGATCATCTCCTGCAAATCGACCAAGGTAGCCTCGGACGGTACCTTGGATGACAAATTATCTGCAAAAGCGGTCATCCGAGAGCATTACCAAAACGAGCTGCAGTTCCGGACCATAAGCGGGAGGTTAAAAATCCAATATTCCAATGGGGAATCTTCCCAGGGCGTAGCGGTCAGCCTCCGTATGGAAAAGGATAGGGCCATTTGGATCAGTGCTCCCCTGGGCATGGTCAAGGCCTATATCACGCCGGGCCGGGTGTCGTTCTACAACAAATTGCAAAACGAGTATTTTGACGGGGATTTTACCTACCTGAGCAATCTTCTGGGGACCGAACTCGACTTTGAACAGGTTCAGAACCTGTTGCTGGGCCAGGCCATTTTTGACCTAAGGGGCGAAAGATACGGAATAGCCGTCGCGGACAGCAAGTACCGGTTAAAGCCCAAAAAAGCGGCCGAGCTCATCAAGATATTGTTCGAATTGGAACCGAAGAACTTTAAAATGGCCACGCAACAACTGGCGGAACCTTTAAAAAAGCGTCTTTTACAGATCAATTATAAAAACTATCAGAAAATCCACAAATGGATCTTGCCCAACGAGATCGCCATTGCGGCTATCGAAGGCGACAGTAGAACGACCATCGACATAGAATACAAAAATATCGAGTTCGACCAGGAGCTGAAGTTTCCCTACAGGATTCCCAGGGGGTATCAAGAGATTGTTTTGAAAAATAATGACCTTTAGTACCGTACATACCGTTCGTTTAGTTTTGCTCACAACCTTTTTGGTCGTTTCCACGGGTCGTGCGCAGACCGATGAGCAAAAGTCTTTGGAAATTAAAAGGGAACGGCTCCAAAAGGAAATCAAAGAGATCAACCGATTGTTGTTCGCTGAAAAAAAGGAAAAGGGCAATGTGCTGGATCAGATCGAGGCATTGGATAAAAAGATCAATGTACGTCAGCAGCTCATAAAAGTGACCAACCAACAATCGAACCTGCTCAACCGAAAGATCAATGCCAATATCCGGAACATTTCCAAGTTGAAGAACGATCTGGTGGCCTTAAAAAACGAATATGCCGCCATCATACGAAAATCGTATCAGAACAAATCGCAGCAGAGTCGGTTGATGTTCCTGTTGTCCTCCGAAAATTTCTTCCAAGCTTTCAAGCGCCTGCAATACATGAAACAGTATACCGACTATAGGAGGGAGCAGGGGGAGCAGATTCTGGCCAAAACGGAGGAACTCACCCGGCTGAACCAAGACCTTATCGATCAGCGAAAACAAAAGGACAGGCTCATCGCGGAGAACAAAAGGGCCAGGGCCCAAATGATGAAGGAAATGAAATCGCAAAAAGAACTATTGGGGTCGATCCGAAAGAACGAAAGCAAATACGCAGCGGCAGTACAGAACAAAAAAAAGGAGGCCAGGAAAATAGATAGGCAGATAGAAGCGCTTATACGAAATGCGATCGCCGCTTCGAACAAAAGGGCAGGGAAAACAGTGACCGGGTCCAGCAAATTTGTGCTTACCCCAGAGGCCACCATCGTGGCCAATAACTTTTCGGCCAATAAGGGACGGCTCATTTGGCCCGTTGACAAAGGGATAAAGAGCCAGGGCTTTGGGGTATACAACGATGCCGTGTACCCGGGCATCAAGCACGAGAGCAATGGTGTGATCATCACCACCGATTCCGGGGCGAGGGCAAGGGCCATATTCAAAGGGGAGGTCATCGCCATTCTTTCCGTCCCGGGAGGAAACAAAGGGGTCCAGATCAAGCATGGAAACTACATTAGCACCTACTACAACCTATCTAATTTATATGTAAAAAAAGGGGATATGGTAGACGCAAAAACAGAATTGGGCGATATTTATACGAACCGAAACAACGGGCAGACCCGTTTAAAGTTCTATCTGTACGAGGATACGGAGAAGCTCAACCCCGAGGAATGGGTGTACCAGCTTTAGGGGATAACTCAGATAAAAATGAAAAAAGTTACGGATTTAGGAGGTGCGTTTAAATTGCACAATGGTGTGGAGATGCCCTATTTAGGACTGGGCACCTACCAAGCGGATAACGAACAGGAGGTCGTGGATGCGGTCAGCTATGCCCTGGAAATAGGATATCGACATATAGATACCGCTTCTGTCTATGGCAACGAACAAGGGGTGGGCAAGGGTATTGCAGAAAGTTCAAGGGACAGGAAGGACATTTTTGTGGTCAGCAAAGTCTGGAATGCGGACCAGGGCTACGAAAGTACCTTAAGCGCTTTTGACGAGAGCCTGAACCGTCTTAAGCTGGACTATTTGGACCTCTATCTGATCCATTGGCCGGTAAGGGGAAGATATAAGGATACCTGGCAGGCCCTGGAGCGGATATACCGGTCCGGACGCGCCCGTTCCATCGGCGTAAGCAACTTCATGAAGCACCATTTGGAAGACCTTATGGGCGAAGCGGAAATAGTTCCCATGGTAAACCAGATGGAATGCCATCCCTATGTGGTGCAGCAGGATTTAATGGATTTTTGCCATAAAAATACCATTCAGTATGAAGCTTGGTCCCCTTTTATGCAGGGCAAGATATTCGGATTGGACGAATTTCGGGAGCTATCGGCGAAATACGAAAGGTCCATCGCCCAAATCGCGTTGCGCTGGAACTTGCAAAAAGGGGTGGTGACCATTCCGAAATCGGTAAAAAGGGAGCGGATCTTAGCCAACACCGCACTTTTTGATTTTGCCCTGTCATCCGAGGATATGGCCTATCTCGACAGCCTCGACAGGGGAGAGAGGATAGGGCCCGATCCCGATAATTTTGATTTTTGACAGGGGTTGCTAATCCTGTAAGAACAATGCACGTAGCTCGGTGGCTTCTTGGGGCTTCATTTTGCCCGCCAGGACCAAACTCAGCTGTTTTCTGCGTAACGCACCGGCAAAGCGCTCTTTTTCCAAATCGGTTTCTGGCTCCAATTGGGGCACTTCTGTAGGCTTTCCCCCCTCATCGACCGCCACAAAAGTATATATTGCCTCATTGGCCTTGGAACGCTTGCCGTTGTAGCGGTCCTCCATCCAAACATCAAGATAGACTTCCATGGAAGTATTGAACGCGCGCGAAACCTTTGCCTCCACGGTGACCACACTGCCCAAAGGCACGGCTTGGTTAAAGGCCACATGGTTGACCGATGCGGTAACCGTAATGCGCCGACTATGTCTCCGGGCCGCTATACTGGCCGCGCGGTCCATACGGGCAAGCAGTTCCCCTCCAAAAAGATTGTTCAAGGGGTTGGTCTCGCTCGGGAGTACCATATCGGTCATTAAGGTGTGCGATTCACTCGGCTTTTTGGCTTCCATAGGTGCGATTTTCCCGCAAAGGTATGGCTTAATGGTGATGATAGAAAGGAAGGATACCTATTTGACAGACTTTAACCAAGCGTCGCTAGAATGCGTCCGTTTGATTTCCCGGAGCGACCGTAGCGCCTTTTCCGCATCCGTGTAGCTCTCATAAGTGACCATATGGAGGCCATGGTCATTGGTGCCGATATAGGCGGCATTGAACCCCTGTCTTTTTAGTAGACGAATCTTCTTGTCCGCATTTTTTCTAAATCGAAAAGCCCCTGCTATGATGTGGTGCGTTTTTTGGGACGTTGTGGTGCGCTCCACTTTGGAGCCGGCATCCAGGACAAGGGTAGGCAATTCCATGGGGGCCATATCGAAAAAAGTGGCCTCCTGAATTTGCCTGGATACTTGTTCTTGGGCTTCCTCCCTGGCCAGTTGCTGATTCTCCAGGCCTTGTTGATAGACCCTATAGGCCGTAAAACCTGTGGACAGGGCCAACAAAAATATGGCGGCGTACTTTAAATAGGGTCTATAGGAGGTTTCCTTTCTTCGTTCCGGAGTGATGATGAACGGGACCTTCTCTTCCATGGCCGCGACTTCCGCTTTGAGGACTTCCCTGGTAACGGGTGCCGAGACAAAAGGGGATAGCCCAAAAGAGGAGGTCAGGTAGTTTACCTGTTCCGAAGGTTCGAACTGTATTTTGCCCTCTGCGTTCAACCAAAGCTCGCCAATCTCCGACAATTGTAGCCTTTCCCCGTTCTGGAGTCGGTCTTTCCACGCATCGGACCATTGCATTGCCCGTTGCAACATAATTTCGTATCCAACTTCCTCTACTTCGGCCATGTGGGACACCAACAATCCGTCATTGGAAGTCAATTGTCCATTGAAGGAAATGATTTTGGTCGGAGGATAAAAGGTATGTGACGCCCTATGGAGCACCGCAGATTTCTTTTGGGTCAAAAACGCGCCAAAACCCGGTATAACCACACAGTTGTACCGATATAATAGCTCGCTCAGATAGTGTTCCAGTCCCATCAAGGCAAATATGGAAAAAAATGGAGAGCTTTAAAACCCCGGGGCTTCACTTTTTATTAACATTATATTTTGTGTACTTTGTGGATAACTTTGATTGCCCTGTTAAATGACTTCAAATGAATTGATTGCGGTGCTTCGGCTTCAACGCGTTCCCAATATTGGAGACGTGACGGCCAAAAAACTCATTGCGCATTGTGGCAGTGCCGAGGCGGTTTTTAAGGAGAAACCGTATCTCCTCAAAAAATTGGAGGGGATTGGCTCTTTTGCCTTAAGGGAGCTGCACCATGCGGAACATCTAGAAGCTGCCGAGGCGGAGCTGCGTTACGTGCTGGACCATGATGTGCGGCCCGTTTATTTCATGGACCCCGCCTATCCCCATTACCTCAAGCATTGTATGGACGGCCCCATTTTACTCTTTAAAAGGGGCAATATCGATTTGAAAAACCGTAAGATCATCAGTATAGTAGGTACCCGGAACATGACCAACTACGGTCAGGCCTTCTGCGAGCAGTTGATAGGGGATCTTGCTCCCCTGAATCCGGTCATTGTGAGCGGTTTTGCCTACGGGGTGGACATCTGCGCCCAAAAAGCGGCCATGGAACACGGCCTGCAGACCATCGGCTGTCTGGCGCACGGATTGAACCAGATCTATCCCAAGGCACATGCCAGATTCACCGGGGGAATTGAAAGCAACGGGGGCTTTATGACCGAGTTTTGGAACACCAGCAACCCGGACCGGGAGAATTTCCTGAGGCGCAATAGAATTATTGCGGGCATGTCGGAGGCGACCATCGTGATCGAATCGGCCGAAAGGGGCGGGAGCTTGGTCACCGCGGATATCGCCAACAGTTATAGTAGGGAGGTCTTTGCCGTTCCGGGAAGGGTGCAAGACACGTATAGCCTAGGGTGCAACAACCTGATAAAACAACAAAAAGCACATATGCTCACCTCCGCTGCCGACTTGATCTATATGTTGGGCTGGATAATGGAAATGCCCAATGAAGACCCCGTACAAAAGCAGTTGTTCGTGGAACTGGACGCTTCGGAAAAATCCATTTACCACTATCTGCAACAGGGGGGCAAACAGCAGTTGGACCGCATAGCCCTAGAATGTAAAATACCTGTTTTCAAGGCTTCGTCCACCCTGTTGAACATGGAAATGAAAGGAGTGGTCCGGCCCTTGCCCGGAAAGCTTTTCGAAGCGATCTAAGCCTTGGTTCAAGGATGGTTCTGCCTTCCAAAGGTCTGCAATAGGGTTCCGGGGGTTCCATTTGCTGATATCCCTTCAATGTGCACCTGAATTTGTTTGGCAATATCCGAATTGTAAAAGGTCAATCTCGCCCTTCCATCATTGTCACTGGTAAAAGAGGGGTTCCAATAGAGCGTGGCCCGATAATCCGGGGCATCGTGTTCATCGTGCTTTACATCGTATTTTGGAAAATAAAACTCCCTTTCCAAAGCATGGCCCATAACGGTGAAATCTGGGGACAATACGGGTTTTACCGTCCTGCCTACCCCTTTTTTAGTATATATCAGAATCACCCCATTGCCTCCCCTTGAGCCCCAAATGGCGGCACGCGGCCCTTTTAACAGTTCCACCCTTTCCACCGAATGGATGTCCAAGGTGGCAATCATACTCGGTACGGCGGCGGCGGTTACCGATCCATCCATTGATTCTGAGGCGATACCTTGGTTGATCGGAATGCCATTGAGCACCCACAAAGGAGTGCCTCGATTTCGTATGCTCACTGCGTTATTAACAAGGCTCACTCCAGAAAACCTGAGAACCAGGTCCACCACGGTCTGGGCCGATATATGATTCGCTGTATACACGGAGGCATCGGGCTCCATGCCAAATACCGAAGGTGCGCCGCCCTGCTCGATTTTCTTTTCTGTGACCACGACCTCATCCAGCTCGGTAATGTTCTCAAAATTATATATCGAATCCATTTTTGTCCGGGCAGTGGAAAAGGTGAGATAGTCCCCTGCGAATTCAAGGGTGCTAAAAGAGGGACCCCTGAATTGGGAGGGGGGCAATGTAATGCTATTCTTGTCGAGGGCCACTTTGACATTCAAAGGGCGGCGTGAAGAATTGAGCGCATTGAAAACGATTTTGGTCTCCCCGGTAAAATTAAAATCGGGAATCAAAAACTTCCCGTCATCCGAGGTCCGGGTGGAAAGCATGCCCAAGCGTTCCCCTGATTTGACAATAAGGTTCAGAGTAGCATTGGACAGGGCTTTTCTGTTTAACCTGCGGGCCCTTCCCGATAGTGTGAGCCCTTGGGAAAAGGCAAACTTCTTCTTTTGGTTCTGTGCTTCCCAAATTTCGGGCCAGTTGAATTTACGCCACCCGTGGGTAAGCATCACCAAATCCAAAATCAATTTGGTAGCCCTTTCCTGATTTTTAAAAAGAAGCCCCGGATTCGCGATGTGGCCCCTCAGATCCGATTCCAGCAAAAGATGTGTCATGGCATTGCCGGAACGGGCATCTTTTACCACCTGCCCCATATCCGTCACAGCGATTGAAAGGTCTGTCGATACGGGCTTTCCATCGGAATCACTTACGGCTACCTGAAGCGTAATTTTGCCCCTTTTGGCAAGATTGCCCTCTTCGATCTTTGTCGATATGACCAATTGTTGCTGATTGTTTATAAAAACGGCCCGCTCGCTTCTGGGTCTCTTGCTCTCGTCAAAAAGTGTTATGGTCAGCACACCACTCGGCATTTTGGTCTTTGGTATTTCAAAACGCAGCACCGGTTCAGTGCCAAATTCGAACTTGTCCTCAAAATAGCTTCTTTGGTGCATTTCGGCAAGAACGTAGAATGATCGGTTCCTCAATGACTCGCTCGCCTTTACATTTATTCGAATACTTTTTTCCGGCAGGTTGTTTACGGTTAGGGCATAGCCATTCTCCCGGACCTTTGGAAGGGGGTACTTGGCACCACTGTCCAGTACGGCCATATATTGTTCCCCTGCCGCCGGGAGCAATTGAAAGAAACCGGAGCCTCTGGAGAAGGTCCTTAAGGATGCCACGGTTTTACCGGCCAAATTTATGATCTGACCGCTTACGGTCCTGTCCCGCCCATCGCTCCCAATAGCTTTGAAAGCGACCTTTCCGGGAATGTCCGCTACCAAGTGGCCTCCTTCCGGGAAAAATTGAAGGTCTATTTTGTCTTCGCTCCTTTCGGGAGTACGGGTTCTGCCCGCCTCATGGAGCACCTCTAAATTTTTTGTAAAGAAGAAATCGGAATCATAATTCCGCATCCATTGGGTATAGGACCGTATTTGATAGGAGCCGTCCGGAAGATTTTTGGGAAGCTGTAGGCTGCCCGAGCCCCTACCGTTGACCAATTCGTGGGTCTGGGACAGGATGATGTCTGCATTTGGCCCTATCAAATCAACATGGAGGACCTTGCTTGCCGAGATATATAGATGATCGGGCCCTAGGACCACATAAGCACTGAACCACAGTAGTTCCCCGGACGAAAATAGATCCTTGTCCGTATGCAGGAAGACCTTTTCTATGGGATTGTAGTTGCTGTAGCGCTTCATTTGGCCATGCAGTGCTTTTAAAAATGGATTGTTGGAACTGCCCGAGGGCATCAGGGCCATGTTATCGACGCTATTGAGAAAAATTGGTTCAAAGGCCTCTTCGCTTTCAAAGGACCTGATGGCCCTCTCCTCGGCCGGGGTTCTCTTGACGATAGGGTTATCGGCCCAGAATTTTTCATTGTTCACAAAGGCGGAGGATTTTTTCCAATCTTCTTGGCGACCCCTTAAAGGGCTGACCCTTTTTTGCGATGTTGGCTCATAATGTTCGTAAAAAGTAAGATTGGAAGTAGTGGATGAACGATATTGAAAGCTGTTGTTTTTATAGTAATCGAAAGATTGGTCGACCGTTATGTAATCCAGGACCGAAATGGCTGAATCATTGCGCTTGTAAGCAATTTCGTAGGAAATACGATAATCTTTCCAATCGCTTTTTTTTGTCGTCAGTTTTACCAGTTCCAGATCGTCGCTGGCAAGGCTCGCACTGATTTTCAGGATATCATAGGTGTCTGTGTCGATGTAAACTGTTCCCTCAAATATGGGGGTCTTTGTCTTTTTCAATGGTTTGAAGTGCACTATTGCAATTTTGGTGTCATCCGATTGTATGATGTCGAGAACATTTAAATGGTAGTGCTTTTCGAAATTCGGATTGATTGGAAAGATCAATTGCTCGGTATCGGGCTGCAAGGGTCGTAAAATTTGCGAAAGAAGAGTATAATTTTTGTTGAAAACCACGGTATCCTTTAGCGCATACCTACCTTCAATAACATTCCAATTTTCAATTCCCTTGGTGCCATAGCGGATATTGTAAAAGATTTCCAAAAACTCTGAGTAGGAATCCGTGTCCCCGTTTTTCGATTTTTGCCGATAGAAGGCCTCGCCGAACTGCTCCCGGGTCGATTGGCTTTCTGCTTTTTCATATGCTTTTTTTACCCATTCCACGGCAAAGGCGGTTTTTTTTGCACTGAATGCGACAATTTGCTCCGAGGCCATGGCCAACGGGACCAATGGAACCACGATGTCGGATTCCCCGGAAAACTCCAGATCGAACCGGCGGTACTCCACATGGGAGAAGATCAATTTGGCCGGCAATGCGTCTATGGCAATAACGAATTCCCCAAGTTCATTGCTGGAAGCGCCGATAGAACCGTTTGCGACAGTGATGTTGCAATGCGGAATGGCCTTGCCGGTTTTTTTATCAATGACCTTTCCATGGACTTGAGCTTGCTGCCCAAAGGCAAAAAAGAGGTTCGGTGCAGGGGGTACGTCCTTCGAATGCCCATTGTGCGAATAGGCCATACAGGATACCATAACGAAGAAAACACTGTAAGTAAATCGCTTCATTGGTCTAAGATAAATGTGCATTTCCCGTTTAAGATACTCATTTTTTTGGTGCAGGCCCTCACCTATATGTAGTTCATTTTCTGCTCTTCACTTAAAAAAATTCGACAACATTTTCGGCCATACCTGCTCTACAGAGAAGGATCGGCCCACCCCATGGATGGTTTGTTGCGGCCATCGCACTTTTTGGCACCCTGTTATGACCGGGAAGTAACCGACCAGGTGGTATGCCGACAGAGCCATGGGACGGGGATCATAGCGGGCAAGGCCGTTCATCGACGAAACACAACCTGAAATCGGGGGGCATTGGGAAAGCGAAGGAACCATATCCAAAGCGAACCGACCGCTGGGTCGGTTATTCAAAAAACGGCTTTATTGCCAAGGAAGGGGCGCTCCACAATTTTGCTGTGTGCTAGTTGTCCTTTCCAAAAACCTCCAAATAGGCCCCGGGAGTGCCATAGACCGATAGGCCCTGGATGTCCACTTGGATCTGATCCGCATTGTCCGAATTGTAAAAGCTAAGGGTAGCGTTACCGTATTTGTCCGTGGTAAAGGAGGGGTTCCAATAGAGGGTGGCACGATAGTCCGGAGTTTGGTGTGCATCGGGTTTCGCATTGTATTTGGGGGAGTAGAACTTCCTTGTTGCCGTATGGCCCAAAACGGTAAAGTCAGGGGAGACAACGGGTTTTGCGATCGTGCCCCCCCCTTTTTTGGTATATATAAGGATGACCCCATTTGCCCCTCTTGAGCCATAGATGGCCGCTGAGGGTCCTTTCAACAGTTCTATCCTTTCCACTGAATAGGTGTCCATATTGGCAACAAAGGTCGGGGCCGGGCCTGCTGCCACAGATTGCGATATGGACAAAGAGATCTCGCCCGGTTCCCCGGCCCTTCTAGCGGCCGCGGCTGCTTGAAGAGCCTGTTCATGGGCTGAGGGATTGTCGTTGGCCACCGGAATGCCATTGAGCACCCAGAGGGGCGTACCGCCATTTCTTATGCTTACCGTACGACCGTTGACCTGGACCCCTGCAAACCGGGTAACCAGATCGAGCACGGTCTGGGCCGACCCGTGATCGGAAGTGTACAATGTGGCGTCCGGCGTCAGGCCATACATGGAAGGGGATTCATTTCTGCTCCGCTCGATCCTTTTTTCGGTCACCACCACCTCATCGAGTTCTGTGGTGTTGCTAAGATCAAACAGCAGTTCCATCCTTTTTCTTACCGGGGTAATGGACTCGTAACTTTCTGTTTCGCCGGTGAGGGCATACACGGTTCCATTGAATTGGGGCGATGGCAAGGTGGTCTTCGGGCTTTTCAAGATAACCCGGACATCCACGGGCCTATCCGATAGGTCGTACGCGTTGAAGGCAATTTCGGTAGGGCCCGAAAAATTAAAATCCGGGAATGAAAAGGTTCCGTCCTGCAAGGTCCTGGCAGTAAGCATTCCTATATTCTCCCCGGCCTTTGCCACCATGTTGAGAGAGGTGTTTGCCAATGGCCTGCCCTTTAGGTCCCGGGCCGTTCCCGAGATGGGAAGGCCCTTGGAAAAACTGAATTCCTTGGGAGCGTTCGGAACCTGGTCCATTTCCAACCAAGGAAATTTTCTCCACCCGTGTGTGAGCATCACCAGGTCCAAACCGTGCAAGGTAGCTCTTTTTTGATCCGCGAAAAGAAGCGCCGGTTCCTTGATATGCCCCTTTAAATCCGATTGTAAGAGCAGATGGGTCAGCACATTTCCGGAACGTGGGTCCTTTACGGTCTGGCCCATATCGGTAACGGCAATGGAAAGTTCGGTGGAAACGGGCCTGCCATCGGTATCGGTAACACGGATATCCATGGCGACCTTATCCCGGGGCCCGAACTTTTTGGGACGGATGGCCGCGCTTATCACGAGCTCTTCTTGGTTATTGACGAACACGGCCCGCTCGCACCACGGTTTTTTGTTCCGGTCCAGAAGGGTGATGGTCATCACGCCACTGGGCATTTTGTTTTTGGGAATCTCAAAGTCGACGGTCGGTCTGTCCCCAAATTCAAACTTGCCCTGATAGTATTTTTTGTTGTTGATATGCCCGAGTATGTAAAAGGGTTTCCCCTTCAATGCGGATGTGGCCTGTATTTTTACCTGTATGCTCTTTGGGTTGATGTTGTTCACGGTCATACCATACCCCTCGCCCATGATTTGGGGAAAGGGATACTTGGTACCATCCTTCAATACCGCGGTATACTGTTCTTGTGACTGGGGGGTAAAGGAAAAAAAGCCAGCGCCTCTTGCTATAGTGCCCAGGGTGGCCACGAATTCGCCCTGGGAGTCCAGGAGCCGTCCTTGGATTTTTCTCCCCAGGCCATCACTGCCCAATGCCTTAAAAGCGACCTTGCCCGTTAAACCGACGACCGCATGTCCGCCTTCGGGGAAAAATTGTAGATCGATCTTGCCATCGGCATCTGAAGCCGCGGGTACCGCACTTTTAGCGTTCAGGACCTGTATGGTCTTGGTAAAAAAGAAGTCCGGGTCGAAGTTTCGCATCCAGTTGGTATAGGCACGTATCCGGTAATTGCCGGCGGAAAGATCTTCAGGAAGCTCCAAAGAACCTGTGGCCTTGCCGTCAACGAGTTCGTGGGTCTGGGAAACCACAATTTTGTTTTTTGGGCCTATAAGGTCTACATGGAGCACTTTGCTGCCCATGGAAAAATGGTGATAAGAACCCAAAACGGTATAGCCGCCGTACCAAACGGTTTCTCCTGCTGCGAAAAGGTCTTTGTCAGTATGCAGATACGTTTTTTCCACAGGGTTGTAATTGTTGTACCGGTTGACATGGATACCCAATTCCCGGACCAGGGGGTCGGCAGATATATCGGATTGCATTAGGGCCACTTGATCCCGACTGTTCAAAAAGATGGAACCAAACGCGCGCTCCCCTTCAAATGCGGCGATTACCTCTTCTTCCAAGGGGGTCCGTTTGACAAAGGGGTTCTCCGCCCAGAACTTCTCGTTATAGCCTATTTTATCGAGCTTTTGCCAATCGCTCCTATTTTTTCGGAACTGGCTTCCCAGTTTTTTACGGGAGGTTGGGACATAGTGTTCCAAAAAGGTAAGGTTGGAAGCGGCCGTGGCGCGAAACTTAAGACTGTCGTTTTTATAGTAATCGAAGCCTTGGTCCACCTTGACAAAATCGATGACGGATTTCAGGACACTGTCCTGTCTGTAGGCTATCTCAAAGGATATTTTGTAGTTTTTCCAAAAACTTTTTTTATCCACCAGTTTTACCAACTTTAGATTGTCCTGGGCGAGGTTTCCAATTACCTTGAGGATGTCGAAGTTCTTTACATTGATATAGACCTCTCCCTCGAAGGTCGGGGTGGTGATTTTTTCCTTCGGGCTGAACCCCAGTACCGCGATCTTATCATCCCCCGATTCTATGTATTCCAAAACCCTGACGTCGTAAAACACCTCAAAGCTGGGGTGCAAGGGAAATATGAGTTCGTCGGTTTCCGGTTGCAGGGGTTTTAGCAAGCGGGACAAAAGGGTAAAGTTCTTGTTGTGGACCCCTCCTTTTTTGAGCGCATACCTTCCTTCGAGGATGTCCCAATCCTCTATTCCCCGTGTGGTGTAGCGAATGTCGTAGATAATCTCGGAAAACTCCGAATAGCGATCCCCGTTTTTTGATTTTTGTCGGTAAAGGGCCTTTCCATATCGGTTCTGGGTCGATGTTTTCTGTGCTTTCTCAAAGGCTTTCTTGGCCAGATCCACCGCAAACCTGTCCTTTTTGGAAGCGAGGACCACGACCTCTTCCAAGCTATTGGTCTTGGGCACCAGGGAAACAACGACATCCGAGGTCTTGGTAACCTCGAAAACATGCTGTCCATAATTGATGTGGGAAAAGACCAGTTTAACGGGAAGCAGGTCCGCGTTGATGACGAATTCGCCCAACTCGTTGCTAGAAGTTCCCACGGAGGTGTTTGAAAGGCTGATGTTGCAATATGCAATCGCTTCCCCGGTTCTCTCGTCAACAACCTTTCCATTGATCTGGTGTTGTTGGACCGTTGTGCCGGAAAAGGTGATGGGCACCACTTTGTTTTGAGGCGCCCCCCAAGGAACATAGATTCCCAGTCCAATACAGGAAACAAAGATGCAGTGGGCGAATAGCTTCATGCCAATGGTCGAAAAAGAATCGTTAGATGACAAGGTAATCATTTTTTCCGTACCCTGCCACTTTGATCAATAGCCTACCTTGCTCCGCACCCTTTCCAGGACCCCGTCAGCCACTTTTTTGGCTTTTTCGGCACCAAAAGCCAGGGCATCGTCTACTTCGTTGAGATGTGCCATATAATACTCGAACTGCTCCCGAGCTTCCCCAAACTTGTGGAGAATTACCTCCAACAAGGCTTGTTTCGCATGGCCATAGCCAAAATGGCCCGCTAGATAATTGGCGCTCATCTCCTCGATCTGGGGAGCGGAGGCCAATATTTTGTAAAGTGCGAACACATTGTCCGTGGAGGGATCTTTGGGTTCCTCCATTGGCGTACTGTCCGTCTTGATGCCCATGACCTGTTTTCGCAATTGTTTGTCGGTCTGAAAGAGGTTGATCAGGTTTCCCTTGCTCTTGCTCATTTTCTCGCCATCGGTGCCCGGAACGTACATGGTTTCCTGCTGTACCTTGGCTTCCGGCAGTACAAAGGTCTCCCCGAACCGGGCATGGAAACGGGAAGCTACATCACGGGTCATTTCCAGATGTTGTAGTTGGTCCTTGCCCACGGGAACGATGTCTGCATCGTACAACAGGATATCCGCGGCCATTAGCATGGGATAGGTAAAAAGACCGGCGTTGACATCTTCCAGCCGATCCGCCTTGTCCTTGAACGAATGGGCCAGGGTCAACCGCTGAAAGGGGAAAAAGCAGCTGAGGTACCAGGACAGTTCGGTGACCTGGGGCACATCGCTTTGACGGTAAAAGACAGTTTTGTCAATATCGAGCCCAAAGGCCAACCAGGTGGCGGCCGTGGCATAGGTATTGTGACGGAGTTCCTTCCCGTCTTTGATTTGGGTGAGCGAGTGCATATCCGCAATGAAAAGAAATGATTCGTTTGCGGGATTCCGGGCCATATCAATGGCCGGGATGATCGCCCCCAAAATATTTCCCAAATGGGGAACACCGGTACTTTGTATGCCTGTTAAGATTCTTGCCATAAGGTGCAGTTGAAATGGCGATAAAGGTAAAACAAATCATAAAAACGGGACACAAATTAAATTGCTACTTTTGATTCCATGCTTGACCTTCTGAAAAAAATTGGACATACGCTATACCGCATTTGGTTCTATATCCTGGTCTCGGTTCCCATCCTAATCTTCTTTCCTTTTTTGATGCTGTTCTCGGTAACTGAAAAGTGGTACCCCCAATTTTTCTGGTTGGCCCGTAATATTTGGGCAAGTACCATCTTGTTCGGGATGGGGTGTCCACCAGTGATTCTCAGGGAACAACGATTGGAAAAAGGAAAGAGTTATATGATGGTGGCCAACCACACAAGTATGCTCGATATTATGTTGATGCTCAGAATAAGTAGGAACCCCTTTGTGTTTGTGGGAAAGAAAGAACTTTCCAAGATCCCGGTCTTTGGTTTTTTCTACAAACGCGTTTGCATCATGGTAGACCGCGAGGACAGCGGAAGCCGCTCTGGGGTCTATCGGAGGGCCCAGCGCAGATTGGGACAAGGGTTGAGCATCTGCATTTTTCCGGAGGGCGGTGTACCCGATGAAGCCGTTTTATTGGACGACTTTAAGGACGGGGCCTTTAAAATGGCCATTGCCCACAAAATACCGGTTGTGCCCATTACCTTTTACGACGGAAAAAAACGATTTTCCTTTACTTTTATGAGCGGTGGCCCCGGTCGGTTACGGGCCAAGGTGCATTCTTTTTTTGAGACCGGAATTTTAGCCGAAGAGGATAAGCTTACCCTTAGGGAGGAAGTGCGGGAGGTAATCTTGAAGGAGCTCCAGGGAATATAGGCCGGGCGGGCCTTTACAAAAAGCGCCCCGACGGGTGCGTCGGGGCGCCGTAGGGTCCATTGCGCTCCACAATGGCTTACCTAACCAACACGGTAAGGCCTTCCGGTTCAGATATTGGAACGGGAGGGCTATACTTTTGAAGCAGTCAAAATTTAAAGCTCAGACCACTGTACACCCCAATAGAATAGGGTTGAAAGGTGCCGTCGACATCCGAAAAGGTGTTCAACTGGTACTTAAAGACCGGCTCTATGTTCAATTTTATCTTAGGGGTAAAATTATAGTCAATACCAAAACCTACATTGGTACTGAAGTTGACACTGTTCACGTTGTTGGCCTCACCCATTTCCATGGTCTGGTTCCCGGAACTTACGGAAATCGAGTTGTCCACCAGGAACAGGGAGCTTACCCCTCCGATCAAATTCACTCCGATCTTACGGTCCACCAAGGCGTAGTTCAGCTCCAATGGCACTTCCAAATAACCAAATTGTTGGGACATCGACCCATCGCGGGCGGGGTTTTGCGCACTAATGTCCAAAGCTTGCAGGTTGGGATCTCCGTCGATAAAAGATGACGAATTGGCCTTGCTCTGCAAGACCAAATTTCTAGAAGTCAGCGCATAATCGATATTTTCGATCTGGCCATCGTTCGCGGAACCTTCGAAGGAGGACGAAAATTCAACATCGGAAGTACCATAGCCATAGTCTACCTTATGTATTCCGGAACGGATGCTCAATTTGTCGCTGATCTCATAGGCAACGGAAAGGCCATAGCTCAGGTTCGTCTCGCCCGACTTGGCATTCGGGACAAAAATGGAATGTACCGCAGATCCCTCCCCAAAAGCATCGGAGTATACCGGAGCAATGCTGGGTCCTGCCGACCATCTATTTTTTCGGGCCTCCACAATGGCCTCTTCATCATCGTCTATTTCGTCATAAATCGACTTCTTTTGGTCTTCATCCTTGATCTTGTCCTCCACCTTTTCATCAATTTGGGCCACACCCTCTTCGGCGCTGGCAATCGGGTCTTTGGGGACTTCCCTGCCCTTTTCTGAATTCTTGTCCAGGGCGCCGGGGTCGCTTTCCTGTTTGGCATCAATTTGGGCCACGCCCTCTTGGACAGGCAGATCCAATTGATTCTCGGGCGCGTTCCGTTCAGGGACATCGTCCGGTACCCGTGCAATGCCAGTCTCTTTTTCTGGGACCGTAATCTCCCCCCGATCCTTTTTTATCGAGGGATCATCATGGGCGTCGACAGGGCGTTCTTCCTTTTGGACGGATGTTAGCCGGGTTTCCTTTTTTTCCAAGCTTGAGGGCAGAAGGTTTCCGTCATTTTTCAGTACATGTTCCATGGTATCCTTGTCGATGGCCCCATCGTCCGATGTTGCAATGGAAGTACTGGTCGCGTCCGGTGCCCCATCCCCCTCTTCGGTGTCCACAACAGTGGGACCTGGCAATTTCTTGTCCTCCAAACGATCTTTTTGCCGATTCGGGGCATCCTGGTCCTGTAGTTCGATATCGGTAACCGCGGGGTCGGTATCGGAAATGCCCGAAAAGGGATTGATGGCCACCAAAAAAATGGCCAGCACCGCAGCCGCACCGCCGAGTTTCCACCAGATGGGGATGGCCCGTCTTCTTTTCTTTTTGTCCAGGGAGGTTTCAACTGCGTGCCAGACCTTGTCGTCCGGTACCTCCCGGAAGTCCTTGAACTTCTCTTGGAACAGTTTGTCTAATTTCTTTTTGCCCATCATGATGGTTTAAGCGATTTTTTGATTTTCTTTTTTGAGTCTTTCGAAACAAGGGTCCCATTTGAATTTTTCCAAGTCCGTTGTCCAGTCGGCATTAGAAAAAACAGTACGCCTATAATGGTCTTGTTCCGATTGGTCTCAATTTTTTCTTTTAAAAGCATCCTTGCCCGGGCAAGGTTCGATTTTGATGTACCGGCAGAGGTTCCCAGTTGTTGTGCAATTTCATTGTGGGAAAACCCATCCAAAACGTACATATTGAAAGTAAGCCTATATTTATTTGGCAGTTCCTGGATATATTGTAGAAGGGTCTGTAAACTGATGTCGGTATGGTCCGATGCCACCTCCACTTCCTCCTCCATATTTTCGGAGACTACGTTCAGATGGTCTTCCTTTCGATATTTCTGCAATACGGTGTTCACCGTAATCCTTTTTATCCAACCTTCAAACGACCCCTTTGACTTGTATTGGTGTATTTTATCGAAGATGGTCATAAAACTGTCATGAAGGTTGTCCTCAGCTTCCGTTTTATTGCGCGAATACTTCAGGCAGATTCCGAACAACGTGCTGGAATAATTCCTGTACAGCTGTTCTTGTGCCTTTCGGTTACCCTTCTTACAGTTATCTACGAGCTCCTCTAAACTCAAAATTGTTGGTTAGGTTATCATGTGGCTAGTTCACCGGAACCTCCACTTCTAAAAACTTTGGGTCCCCATTTTGGTCTTCACCCTGCCAAAATCGGAACACATAGGTTTCGTTGTACAGGACCACAAAATTAAAAGTTGCTTCTACTTCTTCGGCTTGCGGGGTGCATTCCCTATCGGTAATTACGGAGGCCACGACCACCACGTTCCGTACGGTGGTGTCTTTCTCGGAAACCTCGAAACCCTCAAAAAAAGTACAGTCGTCCGGACGATTGTATGTAACGGTTATTTGGTAGCGCCCGTTAAATTCAAAAGATTCCGGAAGTTCAACGTCAACGACCTCCAATGCGGCAAAATGAAAATTGACACCGTCATCATCGAGGTTGCAAGAGTTCAGGCCAAAGCACATGGCAATGGCACCTAAAATTAAAACAAGCCGTTTCATTTGTTCAACGTATTTCTTTTCCATCGGCCAGTTGCAATGAACCGTTCCACATCCAACCCTAAAATAAAAAGAAGGCTATTCAAAAATGTGATGGCCATTGCAAAGGGACCCTTTTTTATACCAAAGAGATGTCAAAAACACCCAATGGTTGCGTTTTGGGCCTAAAGTTTGCCCAAAGGTGCATTCCTGCCATGAGCGTGGGCCAGAAAACGTGCTGCTAAGGATCGGGAAAGTAAAACGGGCTTATTTGATGGCGTCAATGGCTTCCTTGATCTTGCCCTCCAACTCTTCGTTAAGTTCTGGATTATCGGCCAGCAAAGCTTTTACGGCATCGCGCCCCTGTCCCAGCTTGGTGTCGCCATAGCTGAACCATGAACCGCTTTTTTTAATGATCTCGTATTCCACGCCCAAATCCAATATCTCGCCAATTTTGGAGATACCCTCACCGTACATGATATCGAATTCCGCGGTGCGGAAAGGGGGTGCTACCTTGTTCTTGACGACTTTTACCCGGGTTTTGTTCCCTTGGACACCACCATCGGTATTCTTTATCTGCGTGGAGCGCCGAATGTCCAACCGGACCGAGGCGTAAAACTTTAAAGCGTTTCCGCCAGTGGTGGTTTCCGGATTTCCGAACATGACCCCGATTTTTTCGCGCAGTTGGTTTATAAAGATCACTGTGCAATTGGTCTTGCTGATGGAGCCGGTCAGTTTTCTCAATGCCTGGGACATCAATCGGGCATGGAGCCCCATTTTAGAGTCGCCCATTTCACCCTCGATCTCGCTTTTGGGCGTCAGGGCGGCAACAGAATCGATCACCACAATATCAATGGCGCCCGAACGGATCAAATTGTCAGCAATCTCCAATCCCTGTTCCCCGTTATCGGGCTGTGAAATGATCAGGTTATCTATATCCACGCCCAATTTTTCGGCATAGAACCGATCAAAGGCGTGCTCCGCATCGATAAAGGCGGCGATGCCCCCATTTTTCTGGGCCCCGGCGATGGCGTGAAGCGTCAAGGTGGTCTTACCGGAAGATTCCGGACCGTAGATCTCTATGACCCTTCCACGGGGATAACCGCCCACCCCAAGGGCAATGTCGAGACCTAAAGAACCGGATGGTATGACCTCGACGTCCTCTACAACGGAATCTCCCATTTTCATGACGGCACCCTTACCGTAGGTCTTGTCCAGTTTGTCGAGGGTCAGTTTTAGGGCTTTTAATTTTGCTTCTTTTTCGGAACTCATTCTTTCTGGTGTTAGGGCAGCTAAAGTAATGTTTCTTTTTGCATAATTCAAGCAGTTTGAATGTTGTATTATAAAATTTTGACGCAACCTTTTCGCGAATGTTGCATCTGTCATAAAAGCGCGGAATACTAACTCAATATAACATCCATTGTTTTTAGTGGCAATGGGCAGCGGTGGTCATTTTCTTTTGTGTTTCCGAAAGAAGTGCTATGAAGAGGAAAAATTGAAATGGCCATTAAAGAGTCTTGACCACAATCAAGGCTCTTTTTTATTGTCAACCCTACTGATTTTGGTTAATTTTGCCCCTTTAGACGATTCTTTAACTTAAATTATTGGTATAGCATGCAACTGTACAATACCTTAAGTGCAAAGGAAAGGGAGGCCCTTATTGAGGCGGCCGGTCTGGAACGGCTGACCATCTCTTTCTACAGGTATGCACATATCGGCAACCCGCCGATCCTCAGGAACCATTTATTCATCCGTTGGAACGAACTCGATGTATTGGGCCGTATTTATGTGGCCCATGAAGGCATCAATGCACAACTGTCGATCCCGGCGGAAAATTTCGAGGCCTTCAAAGCGCATTTGGACAGTATCGTTTTTTTGAAGAACGTCCGATTGAACATTGCCATTGAGCAAGACAACAAATCCTTCCTGAAGCTAAAGGTAAAGGTCCGTGATAAAATTGTTGCCGACGGACTTAATGATAGCACCTTCGATGTGACCGACAAAGGAATCCATGTCGGGGCAGAGCGTTTCAACGAGCTCATCGAAGACCCCGATACCATTTTGGTGGACATGCGCAACCATTATGAGAGCGAGATCGGACATTTTAAAAACGCCATTACACCGGATGTGGATACCTTCAGGGACTCTTTGGATATCATCGAAAAGGACCTGGCCGAACACAAGGAGGACAAAAAACTGGTCATGTACTGCACGGGGGGAATTCGATGCGAGAAGGCCAGTGCCTATTACAAGCACAAAGGCTTTAAACAGGTGTACCAGTTGGAAGGAGGAATCATAGATTACGCCCGACAGGTCGAGAAAAAAAAGCTCGAGAACAAGTTTTTGGGCAAGAATTTTGTTTTTGACCATCGTCGCGGCGAACGCATAACCAATGTGGTGATCGCCCAATGCCATCAATGTGGGGAACCCTGTGACACCCATGTGAACTGCGCCAATGAAGCCTGTCATTTGTTGTTCATCCAATGCAGCGCCTGTGCCGAAAAGATGCACGACTGCTGTTCGCACGACTGTATGGAAATCCATAAACTACCTTATGGGGAACAGAAGAAGCTGCGAAAGGGAAAAGGGGCGAGCAACAAGATTTTCAAAAAGGGAAGATCGGAAGTGCTGAAGTTCAAAAAATAAAGGGTCCGAATTCCCTGCGCGGGAATCCAACGAACCGACCGGGCACCACTTACTGGAAAACCACTTTCTTTCCACGACAAATTATACTATCTTTACGGTGGAGTATAGTATGAACCTTTTTTGGTCAAAATCGCTCATCCTAGTTCTATCGGATGTACGGGTTTTGCCAAACCAAGATATAAAATATGGGTTGTAGCAGTTGTTCGACCGGTAAGGACGGACAACCACGTGGATGCAAGAACAACGGGACTTGTGGCACAGATGGTTGTAACAAATTGACAGTTTTCGATTGGCTTTCCAACATGTCACTTCCCAATGGTGAAAACGCCTTTGACTGTGTCGAGGTCCGTTTTAAGAACAGCAGAAAACAATTCTTCCGAAATCCCGAGAACCTTTCACTTGCCATTGGCGATATTGTGGCCACGCAGTCGCAGTCGGGCCATGATATTGGTATGGTCTCCCTCGCTGGGGAGTTGGTGAAAGTACAGATGAAGCGCAAAAAGGTCGATTTCAAGGATAAGGACCTTCCCAAAATCTATCGAAAGGCCTCCCAGAACGATATTGACAAATGGCAAAAGTGCAGAGATCGCGAAGAAGAGATCAAAAAGCGATCGCGCGAAATGGCCATTATCCTGAAACTGCAGATGAAAATATCGGATGTTGAATTTCAGGGCGATGGATCCAAGGCCACCTTCTATTATACCGCCGAGGAGCGGGTAGATTTTAGGCAGTTGATCAAAGACATGGCCAAGGCCTTTTCCATACGTATCGAAATGCGCCAGATCGGATACCGGCAAGAAGCCCAACGCTTGGGGGGGATCGGCTCCTGCGGACGCGAACTGTGCTGCTCCACCTGGTTGTCCGATTTTCGTTCAGTAAGCACTTCCGCGGCCCGTTATCAACAACTTTCCCTCAATCCCCAAAAATTGGCCGGGCAGTGTGGTAAATTAAAGTGTTGCCTGAACTACGAATTGGACGTTTACATGGATGCCCTAAAGGATTTTCCATCGCAGGACACAAAACTCCATACCGAGAAGGGACTGGCCTTTTGCCAGAAGACGGATATTTTTAAAGCGACCCTATGGTTTTCCTACAAGGACGACCCGGCCAATTGGCACGTACTGTCCAAGGAACAGGTGCAGGAAATTCTGGAGAAGAACAAAAAGAAAGAGAAAGTGGCCAGCTTGGAGGAATATGTCGTGGACCACAAGGTCATCGATGACAAAGTGGTGTTCGAGAACGTGGTGGGCCAGGATAGCCTTACCCGCTTCGACAGGCCCAAGCGAAGCCGCAACAGTAGGAATAGAAACCGGAACAAGAACAAAAACAAGGGCAAGAACCGAAACAGGAGCGGAAACGAAAACAGGGGCAGAGGAGGTAACGAGAACAGTAACAAGGGCAATAACGAGAACAGAAAAAAAAGAAACAATAACAACAATAGAAAAAGACAGCCCAAAAATGCTTAGGTTTTGGTTAGGAGCAATGGTGTGCATCGTTTTGTCCTCTTGCAACGATGGCATTGTAAAATCGGAGTTCAAAGCGACCCAGGGAGGCGCTTGGCAAAAAGACCACATCATCGAGTTCAGCTTTTCTGAGTTGGATACCATGGACAAACACGACCTGTTCATCAATGTGCGGAATGACAACACCTTCCCCTACAACAACCTTTTTTTGATCGCCGAACTCAGCGCTCCCGACGGCGAGACGGTTAGGGACACCTTGGAATATGATATGGCCTTGCCCGACGGCACATGGCTGGGCAAAGGCTACGGCAGCCTTAAGGAGAATAAATTATGGTACAAGGAGGACATCGTTTTTGCCTCTTCGGGCGTATATACTTTACGGCTTTCCCATGCCATGCGGAAAAACGGGAACGTGGAGGGTGTGGAACAGCTGCAGGGCATCACGGATGTGGGGTTCGAAATTGTAAAAAGTAATCAGTAAGGCTATGGCAAAAGCAAAGGCGAAAAACAAAAAAGGGGGAACGGGCTTTTTTAAGTACATCAAATGGTTCTGGATGCTGTTCGCCACGGGAATCTTAATGGCAGCACTGGTCTTTTTGTTGGCCTCCTGGGGCTATCTTGGAGAGATGCCGACCTTCGAGCGATTGGAAAACCCGCAGACCAACCTGGCCACGGAGATCATTTCCTCGGATGGCAAAACCCTGGGCAAATTCTACCTGGACGACAACAGAACCCCGGTTTCCTATGAAAACCTTCCGGAAAATTTGGTGAACGCCCTGGTGGCCACCGAAGATGCCCGGTACTATAGCCATTCCGGGGTCGATGCCCGAGGTACTCTTAGGGCCCTGTTCTTTTTGGGCAAAAGGGGAGGTGCCAGTACCATTTCACAACAGTTGGCCCGACAACTTTTTGTGGGAATACGGGCTAAGGACTGGACCAAGTATACCCAGAAGATCAAAGAGTGGGTCATCGCGACCCGTTTGGAAAGAAGCTATACCAAGGAAGAGATTATTGCCATGTACCTTAACATCTATGATTTCAACTATAATGCAGATGGAATCCGTTCCGCTTCCAAAATATACTTTGGAAAAGAACCGAATGAATTGAAAACGGAAGAGTCTGCCATGCTGGTCGGCATGTTGAAAAACTCTTCCTACTTCAATCCCATTCGGCGCGAAGAATTGGTGTTTAACCGTAGGAACACTGTTTTGGATCAAATGGCCAAATATGACTATATCTCGGAGCAGGAAAGGGATTCGTTACAAGCGCTTGAACTCAATCTGAATTTCAGTCCGGAATCCCATAGGGAAGGGCTGGCGACCTATTTTAGGATGTACGTACAAGGGTTTATGAACCGCTGGATCGAAAAGAACCCCAAGCCCGCATTGGAAGGGGAACGGGACAAATGGAACATTTTCCTGGACGGGCTTAAGATCTATACCACGATCGACGCCCGTATGCAAAAGAACGCTGAGGAGGCGGTGGCCGAGCACATGAAAAACCTACAGGCAGAATTTTTCCACCAAAACACCCCGGATAGAAACCCAACAGCCCCCTTCCTGGAGCTCGATAAGCCCGAGATCGACCGTAGTATAGAAAGGGCAATAAAGAGTTCCGATCGTTGGCGCATGATGAAAAAAGAGGGAAAATCGGAAAAGGAGATCCGGGAATCCTTTACCAAAAAGACCGGGATGACCGTGTTCGACTGGAACAGTGATTCCCAGGAAAAGGACACCATCATGACCCCCATGGACTCGATACGCTACTACAAGTCCTTTTTGCGCACTGCGATGATGTCCATGGAACCCCAAACGGGCCATGTTAAGGCCTGGGTGGGTGGTGTGGACTACAAACACTTCCAATACGACAATGTGATACAGGGGGCCCGACAGGCGGGATCCACATTTAAACCTTTCGTGTATGCCGCGGCCATCGATCAATTGCGGTATTCGCCCTGCGATTCATTGCCGGACACCCGGTACTGCATAGAGAAGGGGAAACATGGGAATATGGAGGCCTGGTGTCCGAAAAATTCGGACGGAAAGTACTCTGGGGAGTCGTATACCCTGAAACGGGCCTTGGCCAACTCCGTCAATACGGTAACGGCACAATTGATCGATAGGGTAGGGCCCAAGTCGGTGGTCACCATGGTCAAAAATCTGGGCCTGACCAAGGAAATTCTCGAAGTGCCTTCCATCGCATTGGGAACCGACGATTTTAATGTATATGAAATTGTGGGCGCCTACAGTGCCTTTGTCAATCAGGGGGTATATGTGAAGCCCGTGATGGTCTCCCGTATCGAGGATAAGAACGGCACCGTATTGTACGAGTATGTGCCGGAGACCAAGGACGTATTGAGCAAAGATGTCGCCTATGCCATGGTCGATTTGATGAAAGGGGTCACGGAAGGCGGTTCGGGTACTCGATTAAGGCATACCTCCCAAAAGAACACCACGGTATATAAGGAGATCATCACCGGTTATCCCTATGAATTTTCCAATCCGATAGCCGGCAAAACCGGAACCACACAAAACCAGAGCGACGGTTGGTTTATGGGAATGGTTCCCAATTTGGTCACCGGGGTTTGGGTCGGTGGCGAAGAAAGGGCCATCCATTTCAGGACCATTACCTATGGTCAAGGGGCCTCTATGGCCCTGCCCATTTGGGGATTGTACATGAAAAAGAACTACGCCGACAAAGATCTAGGGGTGTCCATGGAAGACTTCCCCGAGCCTGAGGAACTGTCCATTAGCGTGGATTGCAATAAGATTCGGGAAGAGATCCAGAAAAATTTGGATCTCGAAGATGACCTGGAAATATAGCACCGTTTACTATGGAATGCCCAAACATCCCCAACGGAGGGCATTCCGATAACCCAGCGACTATGATTCGGAAGACCGTAAAGAATGTAAAGCAGGCCCTGAGCGGAATAGAGGACGGCATGACCTTGATGTTGGGCGGGTTCGGTCTCTGCGGGATTCCAGAAAATGCCATTGCCGAGCTGGTCCGGATAGGGGTCAAAGAAATTACCTGCATCTCGAACAATGCCGGGGTCGATGATTTCGGATTGGGACTGCTGCTGCAAAAACACCAGGTAAAAAAAATGATCTCCTCCTATGTTGGCGAGAACGATGAGTTTGAACGCCAGATGTTGAGCGGTGAACTGGAAGTGGAGCTCACTCCCCAAGGTACTTTGGCAGAGAAATGCCGCGCGGCCCAAGCAGGGTTTCCGGCATTTTATACCCCGGCAGGGTACGGTACCGAGGTGGCGGAAGGGAAAGAGACCCGCGAATTCAACGGAAAGATGTACGTGTTGGAGCAAGCCTATAAGGCCGACTTTTCATTTGTGAAAGCCTGGAAGGGAGATGAAGCGGGCAATCTTGTTTTTAAAGGAACGGCCCGTAACTTTAATCCGTGCATGTGCGGCGCCGCAAATATTACCGTGGCCGAGGTCGAAGAACTGCTTCCCGCGGGACAACTTGACCCAAATGAGGTGCACGTACCGGGGATTTTTGTACAGCGCATATTTCAAGGAAAAGAGTACGAAAAACGAATTGAACAACGAACCCTAAGGCAAAGGAACTGATGTTGGACAAGACCGGTATAGCGAAACGGATCGCAAGGGAGGTCCAGGATGGCTACTATGTCAATCTGGGGATAGGCATTCCCACTTTGGTGGCCAATTTTGTCAGGGAAGACATCAGCGTGGAGTTCCAAAGTGAGAACGGGGTCCTGGGCATGGGGCCTTTTCCTTTTGAGGGCGAGGAGGACGCCGATATCATCAATGCCGGAAAACAGACCATTACGACCTTACCGGGCGCTTCCTTCTTTGATTCTGCCATGAGTTTTGGCATGATTCGGGGAAAGCATGTGGACCTTACGATTTTGGGCGCCATGGAAGTGGCCGAAAACGGCGACATCGCCAACTGGAAGATTCCTGGAAAGATGGTGAAGGGTATGGGCGGTGCCATGGATCTCGTGGCTTCCGCGGAGAACATCATCGTGGCCATGATGCACACCAATCGCGCCGGGGAATCCAAGCTGCTAAAAAAATGCTCATTGCCCCTTACCGGGGTCAGCTGTGTAAAGAAAATCGTGACCAATTTGGCGGTATTGGAAGTTGCTCCGGATGGATTCCAACTATTGGAACGCGCCCCCGGCGTAAGTATAGAAGAAATCCAAAGGGCCACAGAGGGCACCCTCTTGATCGGGGGCGATATTCCCGAAATGGTTCTTTGACGGGACCCCCTTTCATAGATACAAAATGAACGCTGCGCTATCGCGCACAAGGGGTTCACCTTCAATTTCAAATGTACATCGCTCCGTTCATCGATGTACTTCATCGAAAAAATCGTCCGTTAATGTTTCATACCACATTTTAAGGCCAGTTCACAACAATAATTAGGCGCATTGCACCGTTCTGTAGTACTTTTACAACCTATAATAAAAGACATCCCAAGTCTAACCTTTAACCTCTTTACTATGGAAGCCCAAATGAACCATGCACCTACGCGCGAAGAAATACAGGTGTACAAAAGCGATTTCTTCAGCGGCATTGTAATGCTTATGCGAAAACTGTTTATGTTGTGATCCGGTTTTCCGGAAAAAAAATTAAAAGGAGCGGCCACCCCAAATGCAGCTCCTTTTCTTATTTTTGGGCATACGGAAACTGCGATGCCCCTTACACTTCAAAAATGTGGCTTTGATGCCTTGGACGACCTGGTCCAAATCTCCAGAAAAACCTTTATCGATGCCTTTGAAGCGCAGAACGATCCTATAGACTTTAGGACGTATATCAATTTTGCGTTCGATAGGGAAAACCTGCTTCGCGAGCTGGGGGATACGGATTCCACTTTTTATTTTGTTTTAAAGGATGGTGCCCTGGCCGGCTATTTCAAATTGAACCAGAACGGCTCCCAGACCGATATCAAGCTTCCCACTTCCCTGGAGCTGGAACGCATTTATGTGCTGGAAACCTTCCAAGGCCAGAAAATAGGACAATGGATGTTGGACAAGGCTAAAAAAATAGCCTTTGATACCGGAAAACAGTTTTTGTGGCTGGGCGTATGGGAAAAGAACACCAGTGCGATCAATTTCTACCAACGGCACGGTTTTGTCCAATTTGGGACACATCCGTACCATATCGGAAAGGACGAACAGACCGATTGGCTAATGCGGTTCGATTTGATTAACTTCAACAAAAAATAACCGTTGCACTAGATGAGGTATATGTTGCTTGCGGTCTTGCTTTTGGCAGGACCCCCGTTTTCCTTTGCACAGGAACCCTACTATTTTCCAGAGCGTAATGCCAAATGGGAGCAAAGGTCCCCGAAGGAGCTCAATATGGATGGAGACAAACTGAAGGAGGCGGTCGACTTTGCCCGGAAAAACGAATATTCGGGTTCCCGGGATTTGAGGATCGCGATTCTGAAGGGTTTTGAACGGGAGCCCTTTCACGAGATACTGGGCCCGACCAAAAAAAGGGGCGGCCCTGCGGGAATGATCTTGAAGAAGGGATATCTCGTTGCCCAATGGGGCGATACCGAACGTGTCGACATGACGTTCAGCGTCACCAAGAGCTTTTTGAGCACAGTAGCGGGACTTGCGGACGACAAGGGCCTGATCGCCAATACCCAGGATAGGGTCGACCGGTATATCTGGGACGGAACTTTTGACGGAGAGCACAACGCCAAGATCACCTGGGAGCATTTACTGCAACAGAACTCGGATTGGTCCGGGGAGTTATGGGGTGGAAAGGATTGGGCAGACCGCCCGCCCAGGGAAGGCGATCTGGACGATTGGAAGTACCGCAAGCACAACGAGCCCGGCACGGTAATGGAATACAACGATGTCCGGGTAAATGTCCTGGCCTACGCGCTGACCCATGTTTGGCGCAAACCGCTTCCCATGGTGCTCAAAGAAAACCTCATGGATAAGATCGGGGCTTCCACCACATGGCGATGGCATGGGTATGGCGATGCCTGGACAGAGGTCGATGGCCTACGGATGAAGTCGGTGACCGGCGGCGGGCATTCCGGGGCGGGACTCTTTATCAACACCCGGGACATGGCCCGTTTTGGCCTCCTTTTTTTGAACTATGGTAAATGGGACAACGACCAGCTTATCAGTGAAACCTGGATCAAGAAAGCGGTGGCACCCTCCTTGCCAAATGCGAACTATGGCTATATGTGGTGGCTCAACCGAAAGGGTGACCGACACTGGAAGGGCCTTTCCGAGAACATATACTACGCGGCCGGTTTTGGGGGCAATTTTATAGTTATTGACCACGAAAATGATCTGGTGGTGGTGACCCGCTGGCTGGAGCCCGATAAAATTGGGGCGTTTATGGCCAAAGTGAATGCCGCCCTTCCCTAGATTTTTTGGCCGAGGCCCAATTTTTTGAGAAGGGAGCTTTTATAGACCCTGCCAACGGGAATTTTTTGGCCCTTCAAGAAAATCTGGTTTCCCGTTATCTTATCGATTTCCAGATAATTGACGATATAGGATCGATGCACTTGCACAAAGCATTTCCCCGATAGTTTGGCCGCCCAGTTCTTCAGGGAGTCCAGATAGGAAAACCTCCCTGTTTTGGTGGTAATGGTCACATAATTTTTGTTTGATTCGATATATAGAATGTCGTCGATGCCAATTTTATGATGGGTCTTGTCGATATTTAAAAAAATCGATTTCACCGCCTCTTTTTCCCGCCCTTGGGATGCGCTGCCCAATACTGTTTTCCTTTTGGTTTTGTTGATTGCCTTGAGAAAGCGCTCGAACGAAAAAGGTTTGACAAGATAATCGCAAATGGTATCGAGTTCAAAACTTTCCGCGGCATGCTCTTGATAAGCGGTGGTCATGATCACAGCAGGTGGATCGATCAGGGTCTTGAAGTATTGGATGCCCGAAATGTCCGGCAGGTTGATATCCAAAAAAACCAGATCGACCGGTTCTTCGAGCAATACGGCGTTCGCTTCCAGGGCAGATTGAAAACAACCGACCAATTGCAATTGGGGCAATTTGGTGATATAGTGCCTCAAGATCCGCTGCGCGGGCAACTCGTCCTCTATGATAATGCACTTCATGTCAGTTCCAGTTTTAGCTGCACCTGAAACATACCGTTTTCGGTAATGTGCAATTCGTGTTTGTTCCGGTACAAAAGCAATAGCCTTTTTCTAAGGTTGTCCAGGCCTATCTTTGGGTCATCAGTTTTGTTTTCGGCCCGTCTTACCTGGTTTTGGCAATGGAAATACAACACCGAATCCCGAACGCGCAGGCCAATTACAATACGGCTTTTGGGCATGCTGTGTTTAAAAGCGTTCTCGATCAAGGTAATCAGTAAAAGTGGGGCAATGGTATGGTTCAAATTGTCGATATCTTTCGAATAGTGCACTTTTTTGATGTTCTCGACCCGTATCCTTTGAAAAGCTATGTAGTTGTCCATGTGGTCGAGCTCCTTTTCCAGGGCTACCATAGGGGCGTTGCTCCCGTGAAGGACATGTTTTAAGTTATCGGAAAGCATCAATATCATTTTAGGGACTTCCTGCGGCTTTTCGAGGGCGAAGGAATAGATGGTGTTGAGGTTGTTGAAGAGCACGTGCGGATCGATCTGTGATTTCAACAGCTGCAGCTCCATTTTGGTGTTTTCCTTCTGGATCTGGTCGACCTCCTCCAGCTTTTCCAGGTACCGGAACAACATCCAGATAAAGGAAAAGAAAACCAAGGGCACCAAGGTCTGCCATAAGTAATCGGACAGGCATTTTAGGATGGAGCAACCACATTGCGCAAAATAATTGCAGTAAAGTTGGGTCGCCAAAAAGGCCACAATACCTATGGTGAAGACATAGGTCAGGTACATCTTCCGCCTAACGAAAAAAGGCAGAAGCACTTCATTGTTTGCATAGACAATTACCAAAAGAATAAAGAAATACTGTACAAAGGGGTTGGACTTCCAATGGTATTCCGGGAAAACAAAAAAGGAAATAAAGACAAACAGGGCCCAAAACAAAAGGTGTATCAGCACTTTGGAAACACGATGGCTCAGAAAGGTCATAGGATGCGAATGGAATGGGAAAAGTAGCAATAAAGTACAAATTGGTCAAAAGTAGCGTACGAAAGGTTCTTTCCTCAATACGAACGACAGCCTTGGAGGGATAATACCGCGCTTACCGACATGGTCACAGTTCGAACCCTCTTTTTGGTTGATGGGACAACAAACTTACCTGGCTTTGGAGCTTGGGCTATGTTTGGGCGAACTAAAAAAGGACCACCATGACAAGAACACCTATTCTAACGCTACTCCTCTGCCTGATGTCAGCGACATTTGTAAAGGCCCAGGAAATCAACCAAAGCAAACACGACGCCAAGGGAAAGGAGATGCTTGTTGGCAAAATTGATAAAAAGGGGCTGACCCGTGACCCGTACGCCACGTGGTTCAACGTCCAACACAAAAAGTACCGCATGGACCCCCAAAACATCAACGCGATCGAAGGTGCGCTCAAAAATCATGAAATTACCATATTTATGGGTACTTGGTGCGGCGACAGCAAAAGAGAAGTGCCCCGTTTCTATAAGATCCTAGAGCAGTTGGATTTTCCGATGCATCAATTGACAGTCGTGGCGGTAGACTATGAAGGCGACCAATACAAGAAAAGCCCGGGAGGCGAAGAAAGGGGGCTCAACATACTCAAGGTGCCCACCTTCATTTTTTACAAAAAGGGAAAAGAGGTAAACCGGATCGTAGAATCTCCAGTAGTCAGCCTGGAAGGGGATATGTACAAAATTGTCACCGACCGGCCCTATGCCCATAACTATAGCGACCTGGAACCCAATTAAAGGGTGTTCAGGATATCCGTGGCCCTTTCCAGGGTGTCCTCGGTCTTGGCAAAACAGAACCGGAGCACCTTATCGTCCCTTTGGTCCACATTGAAGACCGACATGGGAATGCTCGCCAACCCATGGTCAATGGTAAGGCGTTTGGCCAGTTGAACGTCGCCCTCAAGGGTAATTTCGGAATAATCCAACAACTGAAAATAGGTGCCTTGGGAGGGTTTGAACTTGAACCTCGATCGGGTCAACCGGTGTAAAAAAAAGTCGCGCTTTTGCTGGTAAAAGGCATTCAGTCCCAAATAGTGCTGTTCGTCCTCCAAATAAGTGGCCATGGCCCGTTGCACCGGATGGTCCACACTGAAGACGTTGAACTGGTGGGTCTTCCGGAATTCGTGCATCAATTCGGACGGCGCGGCGCAATAGCCCATTTTCCATCCGGTAACGTGAAACGTCTTTCCAAAGGAAGCACATACAAAACTCCGTGAGGCGAGATCTTCGAAGCGGGAGGCACTTTGATGCTCCTGTCCGTCAAAGACAATGTGCTCATAGACCTCATCGCTTACCAGAATTATATTGGTGTTCCGCAAACTTTCCTGCAATTGCAGCATATCCTCCCTGGAGAAAATTCGCCCGCTTGGATTGTGCGGGGTATTGATGATGACCATTCGGGTCTTGGAGGTGATCTTACTGCGGAAAGCGTCCCAATCGATTTTAAAATCCTTTTGTTCCAGCTGCAAAAATACGGGAACCCCACCGTTGAGCTCGATGGCCGGTTCGTAGCAATCATAGGCCGGCTTGGGTACGATCACCTCGTCGCCCTGATGTACAAAGGCGGTAATGGCGGTAAAGATGGCCTGTGTTGCCCCAACGGTTACGGTGATCTCTTTTTCGGGATCGTATTTGGCCCCGTGCAGTTTTTCTATTTTGTTGGAGATGACTTCCCTTAGGTCATAGTGCCCCTGCATTGCGGCATATTGGTTGTGGCCCCCCGCCATGGCCTGGGTCACCAAATCCAACAATTTTGGGTCCGGATCAAAATTGGGAAACCCCTGTGATAGGTCAAGGGCCCGGTGTTGGCGGGCGAGTTTTCCCACCGTGGTAAAAATGGTGGTCCTTACGTCGGGTAATTTTGAGAGAAACTGGTTTTTTGAAGTGATCATAGGTCTGGAGAATAGCCCAAAAGTAACCAAATAAATGATTTGTTGGAGAGGGGGATGTCCACTCCCGTTCAGACTTCTTTATCGCCTTTCGCCTCTAAATGGGAAACCACCATCTGCAAACACCGCTCCAGATCCTTTTTTACTTCCCTTTCCCAAAAGCGGAATACGGTGTAGCCCAATTGGTCCAATGCCTGGTTCACCTCCCGATCGCGCTGTAGGTTGCGTTCTATTTTTGGTATCCAGAATTCCTTGTTCGTTTTTATTTTGTGTTTCCGCTCTTCCCAGTTGTGGCCGTGCCAGAACTCCCCATCAATAAAAATGACCGTTCGGTATTTTTTGAGGGCGATATCGGGCTTGCCCACTAACTTCTTGTAGTCGATTCGATAGCGGTAGCCGGCCGCGTACAGCGCCTTACGGAAGGCCAGTTCGGGCTTGGTGTTCTTGCCCCGGATCTTGCCCATGATCTTTGAACGTTCGGGCGTGGTATAGAATCCCGATTCCTCATTGAACCGGGGGACCTTGATCCGCTCTTCTGAATAGTTGTCGGGCATGCGATAAGATAACAAAAAATCCCGGACACCGACTTGCGGTATCTGGGATTTTGGTAGAGTTGTATTGCTTGAACTATCCTTTTAAGGAGGCGCTCAAATATTCCCGGTTCATCCGCGCGATGTTCTCCAAGGAAATGCCCTTGGGGCATTCCACTTCACAGGCGCCGGTGTTGGTACAGTTTCCAAAACCTTCCAGATCCATCTGGCGTACCATATTCTGTACCCGGTCCACTGCTTCGACCTGGCCTTGGGGCAAGAGGGCAAATTGCGACACTTTTGCCGAAGTGAACAACATGGCGCTTGCGTTTTTGCACGCTGCCACGCAAGCACCGCAACCGATACAGGTGGCGGCGTCCATGGCTTCGTCGGCAGCATGTTTATCGATGGGAATGGCATTGGCGTCGACCGTGTTTCCCGAAGTGTTCACCGAGATATAGCCCCCCGCCTGCTGAATACGGTCAAAAGCGCTCCGATCCACGATCAAATCTTTGATCACGGGAAATGCGGAAGCGCGAAAAGGTTCTATGACGATCGTGTCCCCATCCTTGAATTTCCGCATATGCAGTTGACAGGTGGTCACCAAGCGGTCCGGACCGTGGGGCTCTCCGTTGATCTGAAGCGAGCAGGTACCGCAGATGCCTTCACGGCAATCGTGATCGAATTCCACGGGTTCCTCCCCCTTATTGATCAATTCCTCGTTGAGGACGTCCAGCATTTCCAAAAAAGACATGTCGCCTTCAACACCCTTGATGGGGTAATCCACCATCTGCCCCTTGGATTTGGCATCCTTCTGACGCCATATTTTCAGGTTTAATTTCATAGCTTTTTATTTATAGGACCGTGTTTTCAGTTCGATGTTTTCATAAACCAGGTCCTCCTTGTGGAGAACGGCATCTTTCGGTTCGCCTTTGTATTCCCAGGCCGAAACAAACTTAAAGTTCTCATCGTCCCGTAGGGCCTCGCCATCCGGGGTCTGGTATTCTTCCCGGAAATGACCTCCGCAAGATTCGTTTCGTGTCAGGGCATCTTTGGCAAAAAGTTCCCCCAGTTCCAGAAAGTCGGCTACCCGCCCCGCTTTTTCAAGCTCTTGGTTCATGCCGTCCGGTTTTCCAGGGATTTTGACATTGGCCCAAAAATCGGCCCTCAGTTCCGAAATCTCGTCTATGGCTTCCTGCAGTTCCTTGGCGTTGCGCGACATGCCACATTTGTTCCACATGATCTTCCCCAATTTCTTGTGGTAATAATCCACGGAATGGGTGCCGTTTGCCGACATCAACTTTTCTATGCGCTCCCGGACCTCTTTTTCCACGGCATCAAACTCCGCCGAATCCGTGGAGATGGTCCCGGTTCGGATATCTTGGGAAAGATAGTCGCCAATGGTATAGGGCAATACGAAATAGCCATCGGCCAGCCCTTGCATCAAGGCCGATGCGCCCAGACGGTTGGCTCCGTGGTCGCTAAAGTTGGCTTCCCCGGCGGCATAACAGCCTTCTATGGTGGTCTGCAAATTGTAATCGACCCAAAGCCCGCCCATGGTATAGTGCACGGCCGGATAGATCATCATAGGGGTCTTATATGGATTTTCATCCACGATTTTTTCGTACATCTGGAACAGGTTTCCATACTTGGCCTCGATCACTTCTTCGCCCAAGTTGCGTATCGTCTGGCTATCGGCGTCCTTCATTCCCGAGATCAGGGCCTTCTCTTTTCCATAACGTACGATCGCCGCCGCAAAATCCAGATAAACGGCCTCGCCGGTCTTGTTGACCCCAAAGCCTGCGTCGCATCGCTCTTTTGCGGCCCTGGAGGCCACGTCCCGGGGAACGAGGTTACCAAAGGCGGGATATCTTCGCTCCAAATAATAATCCCTGTCCTCTTCCTTCAACTGTGTTGGTTTGAGATTTCCATTTCTGATGGCCTCGGCATCTTCCAAACGTTTGGGAACCCAAATACGCCCATCGTTTCGAAGGGACTCGGACATCAAGGTCAATTTGGATTGGTGGTCTCCGGACACTGGGATACAGGTAGGATGTATCTGGGTATAGCAGGGATTGGCAAAATGTGCCCCTCTTCGGTGCGCCCGCCATGCGGCCATTACATTGCTGCCCATGGCATTGGTGGAAAGAAAGAAAACATTTCCATAACCACCGGTCGCCAAGACCACGGCATGTGCCGAATGACGTTCAATCTCACCGGTGACCAAATCACGGGCGATAATGCCCCTGGCCTTTCCATCCACTTTTACCAGGTCCATCATCTCATGTCGGTTGTAGGCCTGTATTTTTCCCCTGTTGATCTGCCGGTTCATTGCAGCATAGGCGCCCAGCAACAACTGCTGCCCCGTCTGCCCCTTGGCATAGAACGTTCTGGAAACCAGAACCCCGCCGAACGACCGATTATCCAGTAAGCCCCCATATTCCCTGGCAAAAGGGACCCCCTGTGCCACACACTGGTCTATGATATTGCCCGAAACCTCGGCCAAACGGTACACATTCGCCTCCCGGGCACGGTAATCGCCCCCCTTTACGGTATCGTAGAACAACCGATAGTTGCTGTCTCCATCACCTTGATAGTTTTTTGCCGCATTGATTCCACCTTGGGCGGCGATGGAATGTGCCCTACGCGGGGAATCCTGGTAACAAAAGGTCTTTACATTATATCCCAGTTCCGCCAATGTTGCGGCAGCGGAACCTCCTGCCAGACCGGTACCGACCACGATGATATCGATGTTTCGCTTGTTGGCCGGATTGACCAGATCGATCGTATTTTTGTGTTTGGTCCACTTGTCCTCAAGCGGACCGGCCGGGATTTTTGAATCCAATATGCCCATAATTAATGTGTTATTGGGTTAAGATGATGATAGATGGCGATCAAAACGAACCCCAATGGGATCGCGACGGCATATATCTTGGTAAATGTCTTTATTCCAGAAGAATATTTATTGTTGATCCCCATGGTCTGGAAGGAAGAAGCAAAACCGTGCAAAAGGTGCAGGGCCAAAAGCACAAAGGCTATAACGTAAAGGACGGTCCGCCAAACGGGCACAAATTTTTCAACGGTCTCGGCATGATACCTTGTCGCATCCTCGGGATGGCCCTCGATGTACTTGTAAACCATTTCATGCACCCAGAAATCATAAAGGTGGAGCCCCAAAAAAGCGAGGACCACCAGGCCTGTGATGATCATGTTCCGGGAAATCCATGGGGCATTGCTACCCCCGCTGTACTTTACATACTTTACTGCCCTTGCCCTGGTATTCTTGAGCTCCAGAGCGATTCCCATAACGAAGTGAACCACGACACCCGCGATCAAGATGGGTTGCAGAACATATTGTACCAAAGGGTTATAGCCCATGAAATGTGACCAGGAGTTAAAGGTGTCCGGCGCGATCACGGAAGTAATGTTGATGACGAAATGTTGTCCAAGGAAAAAGACCAGAAAAAGTCCCGAAAGGGCCATGACCACTTTTCGGGCGATGGAAGATTTTATCAATCCGCTCATTAGTTGATTATTTAGCTGTACAAATTTACAGTACGGGGGAGTTATTAACAAACTTTGCACCGCTTTAGTACCGTATTTAGACCCATTTTGATCAAACCCCCAAAGTTGCTGGGCCCGGTATGGGATCGGGACGATGGAGTGCTTACGACCAAACAGGTTCGACCATTGGTCCCCACTGAAATGGCCCTCTTGATAAAATATCAAATGGATCGATCACATATTGCAATTTTTGACCGATATTCATGGAGTCATTTTAAACCTAACCATTTTTCGATGGACATCGGCCTTCTTTCCGTTAGCATGAACGTCTATTCCACCAAGCGAATCGCGGAGGAAGCTGAGAATTTGGGCCATTATGTGGAGCAGATAGACCATACCAAGTGTTCTGTGAAATTGGGTTCGGGAAACCCTAAAATTTTTTACCAAGGGGAGAATATTACCAATGCTTTCGATGCGATCATTCCCCGGATCGGTTCCAAGGTCACCAAGCACGGCGTGGCCATTGTAAAGCAGTTTGAAATGAACGGTGTTTTTAGCACGGCGCGCTCCTTGAGCATCACCAGGGCAAGAAACAAGGTTCGAACATTGCAGATCATGGCCCGCAAGGGCATCCCCATACCGGAGACCCTGTTTGCCATCAATCCGGACAATATTAAGGAACAGATCGAGATTTTGGGCGGGGCCCCTGTTATCATTAAACTCCAGGAGGGTACCCAAGGATTGGGCGTCATCCTGGCAGAGACCAAAAAGTCGGCCAAGTCGATAATCGATACCTTTTATAAAATGGACACCAGTATCCTTATCCAGGAATATGTCGAGGAGAGCAATGGGTCCGACATTCGCATTATCGTGGTCGGCAACAAGATCATTGCCAGTATGAAAAGGAACAGCGAGTTGGGGGAGTTTCGCTCAAACGTGCATCGGGGGGGCGCCACTGAAGCGATAAAACCTTCCCCAAAGGAACAGTTTATCGCTCTGAATGCAACCAAACATTTGGGGCTTGGGGTGGCCGGGGTAGACTTGATCCGTTCCAAAAAAGGGCCGTTGCTGATTGAGGTCAACGCCTCTCCGGGACTACAGGGAATCGAAACGGTCACAGGGGTAAATATCGCAAGGGAGATCGTACGGTTCGTGGAACGGAACGCGAGGCGGGGCAGGCGTTAGGCCATCCCAAGAAAACAGGGTCGACAAGGTCGTGCACGGCGCCCGTATATGAATGGTGGTAACATCCGTTGTCGATCCTAAATGTCATAGTAGTTATGAAGACCAGTAAAACAATAACCGTGGGAGGGGAAGCCGTTCAGCCCGGCGAGACCAAACTCTTAAAAATAAATATCGACAGATTGCCCACGGGGACCTTGATCGATATCCCGGTATACGTTTTCAACGCGAAAAAACCCGGCCCCACCATTTTGGTACAGGCCGGATTGCACGGGGATGAGATCAATGGAATAGAAATTGTACGGAGGATGTTGGCGGAAAAACGGTTTAAGGTCAAAAAAGGCGCCGTAATAGCCGTCCCCATCCTAAATATCTTTGGATTCATACATTTTTCCAGGGATGTGCCCGACGGCAAGGACGTGAACCGAAGTTTTCCAGGCACCAAAACCGGTTCTATGGCCAGTAGGATCGCGTATCACTACCTGACTCAGATTATGCACCAGATCGATTATGGGATAGATTTGCACACGGGAGGGGGACAAAGGCATAATTTTCCGCAAATTCGGTATACCCAGGAAGATGTGGAGAGTTTAAAACTAGCTGAGGTTTTTAACGCCCCTATTTCCTTTTCGTCCAAACTGATAAGGGGGTCCTTTCGGAACGCCGCTTACCGGATGGGCAAGCCTACAGTGGTTTTCGAGGCGGGAGAGAGCATGCGGTTCGACGATTCCGCGATCTTGGAGGGCATGCAGGGTATTTTGAATGTGCTGAAACATTTTGAAATGATACCCAAGACCGAACCAAAATATACCGAAAGGACCGGGACCATCCACATGGAGCATCGAAAATGGCTGCGTGCCCCGACTGCCGGGATGTTCATTCCTGAGGTCACCAATGGGAGTGAGGTAAAAAAAGGCCAAATACTCGGTACGATCACGGACACCTATGCAAAGCACAGCAAAAAAATAAAGGCCCCTTTCAACGGCTACCTCTTCTGTATCAACCACCAGGCCGTGGTCAACCAGGGGGATGCCCTTTTTCACATCGGGGCAGCATGATTTCTGCAGATCGGAGGGTCAAGATCGATTCCAAGCGAATCGCAAGGCCCGGATACCCATAGACTTGTTGCGGCACATACCGACCAAGGGGTCGGTGGCCCTGCCCATTTATCGGAAAAGTTCCGTTATCCGGACGGTTCGTCGAAGTTTTCCCTCTGGAAATCAGGGCCCGATGGGTTTGCACCGGCCTTAAACGAAGTGCCGGACCGACCGGATGGTCTGTTTGCTTTTTTTTGGATAAAAAGACTATTTTTCCAGATCTTCCAACTGGATGGAGAGCGCTTTGGTCGACAGTTGCACCTCGATCAGGCTCAAAACCAAGGAAACCATCAAAGCCAACAGACTGGTGCCAAAAACCAGATTCGCCCAAAGGGGCAGCTCCACGTAAATTAGGAACATGGTGATCACCGAGAGCAGAAAGCTGATTATGGCGACCGCCTGCATATTTTTAATGATCGACAGCCGTTTCCGGAGTTGTTTTACCTGGAGGCCGAGGGCAGACGATTGGGTTTCCCTATATTTTTGATGCAGTTGCCGTATCAGGGCGGCAATGGCCAGATAGCGGGCGTTATAGGCCAACATGGTCAGTGAAATGGCCGGAAAGAGTAGGGCGGGTATGCCGAGGGAGAGCTCCATTAGTGCTGCACAAATTTCCTTGAACTCGAAGTTTCGGCAGTCGGGAAATCCTTTGGAATTTCCTGGGTCACCTCCCCGGTGGCGGCCCATTCCGCACCACGCAGCATAGTGGTCATAAACCCGACACATTCCACGGAGTAGTCGATATGCCCCATAATGGTGTGGAAGATCCTTCCTTTGCCGTAGGTGAGCGTCATCAGGGCGGGTTCGTGCCGTCCGGTACCTTTGTTTTCTTTGGAGGCGTAGGCCGTTGCGAGCACTTCCATATTTTCCGCCGGACCGCGCAAGCTGTTATAAAGCTCATCTTTGGTGTGCATCCAAAGCTTGGGCATTCCCTTGGTAATGGGGTGGTCGGCATTTCGAACTTGCACCTGATATTCGCTCTGTGGCCCGTGGGACCCCGCCTTGCCAGGAGATGTATCGCGCACTTCCACACCGGAATCGTTAAAATAGACATAGGGTCCGTCTTTTTCCGTGCGATCGCCCCAACCGCCCAATCCTATCATTTTGTTGTATGCTTCCCACTTTGGGAAAGAATTGTTCGCTGCATGGAATACCACAAAACCTCCCCCAGCTTCCACAAAGGCTTCCAAGGCTTGTTGTGTTTCGGACGGCCAAGGCGCGGCATTCCAGCCAAAATTGCAAATGACCAGGTCGTACCTGGAGAAATCGGGACGAAAGTCAGGATCGGTCCTAGGGTGTTCCAAAGCTTGGGTTTCCCGCATTCCCGGGATGGCGAATTCGTCTAAGAATTCACTTCCTTTCCAAGTAAAGGCGGTGCGCTCGACTTCCACCGTGAACAATCCACTCTTTTCCATATTGCTCTTGAGCATATTGCTGATCTTGGGCCATTGGTCATGGTTGTTCTGACCGTCGACAATGAGGGCCTTTATTTTCGGGCCGCTCTGGGAAAACAGGTCGGGGGCGGTGAGCGTCAATAGAATGGCCAGGCATGTAATTTTTATCTTGGTCATGATCGTGGTTTATATGTTATAAATGTAATGTTTTGTTACATTATCAACGGTCATTATGTACTGCTTTTATCGGAATCCATACTTCCTCTTCGGAATCGGGGGCATTGTTCTTGTACCGGTCCCCCAATAGTTCAAAGTGGGGCCTATTGTCCAATACATACCCCGATCCGGGCAGCCATTGGCCGAAAATATACTGGAATGTCCTGCGAAACCCACTGGTGCCGCCTTTGTGAAGAAAAACCGCATATAGACCGCCTGGCAGGGTGAACAGACTAAAACCAGTTGGTATATTTATGGTATTGGCAACTTCGATGCCCGCCAATTTGGTAAACTCGGTGTTCGGATCAAAATTTTTGTGATAGAGCGGGTCGTCGTACAGCTGTATAGAATACAGATCAGTGCCCACGGTATTCTTCAAGCTACTTTTTTCTGACATAAAGCTATGCCACAGATCAAAGGTTTTGTTGTCGGTCAAGGACATTCGAAGCGATTTCGTGAGCAATTTTTTTTCGGTCAATGTTTCGATTCTTGTATCCATGGGCCTTATTCGATCTCAAATGCCACTTTCTGGGTCGTTCCATTTCCTTTGACCGCGATGACGTAGTGCCCTTTGGGCAAATAGGTCTTGCCGTTTTTGGCTTTCTTGAGTTCCACTTTTTTCTTCTTGAGATAGGCCGCCTTCCCAGCTTTGGAAAAGGCCATATCATACGAAAGTATGTTGAACCCCCTGTCCGATTCCAAGGCGGTTGTACTTACCACGATACCATCATTCGTGCTGACCGTGGCCGAACAGCTCCCTGGGCGGGAACTGTAAAAAGTAATGTCCAGACCGGGTGTCCGGGGTTTTTCCCAAGCACTGGACGGGTTGCCCCAATTCGCTGAATGCGCTATGTTTTCCACCTTGAAGACATAAAGATCTTTGCCCATACGCTCGGGATGCATTTGCTGCAACTTGGCGATATCGGCCTTATAGATACTTCTTCCATGGGTTCCCACCAATAAATGTTTGGCTTCGGGCTGAACAACAAGATCGTGAACCGCAACATGGGGCAGCCCATTTTGAAAGGCCTCCCAAGATTCGCCCCTATTAAAGGAAACATAAAGTCCGTTATCGGTGCCCACGAAGAGCAGATTCTCGTTCTCCGGATCTTCCACGATGACATTGACGGGTGAAGTAGGGATGTTTCCGGAAATACTTTTCCAGGTTTTCCCATAATCGTCGCTCACATACACATACGGGGCAAAATCATCCCATCGATATCCGTTTAGGCAGGCGTAGACCCTTTGTCTTTTGTGTTTGGAGGCCACCACTCGGCTTACCCATAAATCCTTTGGGAACGTACCGGAGATGGGGTTCCAGTTTCCACCGCTGTTTTCCGTTACCTGCACAAGGCCATCATCGCTTCCAGTATAGATCAGTCCAAACTGAAAGGGCGATTCCGAAATGGTGGTCAAGGTCCCATAGGCGACATTACCTTTTTTTCCGCCTTTCGTAAGATCACCGGAAACTGCCTCCCAATCATCGCCCTGGTTCATGGAACGGTGCAGTTTGTTGCTTCCGAGATATAGAATGTCCTGATTATGGGGCGAGATCAAAATGGGGGTCTGCCAATTGAAACGATATGGGGCTTCTCCAAGCTCGTGCTTGGGCTGGATGTATTTTCGCTTCTTTTTTTCCTTGTGGATTCGGTAATAATTTCCGAATTGGTACCCGGTGTACACCACATTTGGATCTCGGTTGTCGATCTGCACCTGCATGCCGTCGCCCCCCATGATCGACTTCCATGGATAGTGCCCGGTCTGGTGCCAACGGCTGTTCTCCTCCGCGTTGTGCGCTCCTTCCCAAACACCGTTATCCTGAAGGCCCCCGTAAACATGGTAGGGTTCCTGGTGGTCCACATTGATGGCGTAAAACTGCCCTACGGAAGGGGAGTTGTTCTTGATCCAATTTTCACCATCGTCATAAGAGATGTTCACCCCCCCGTCATTGCCGTTGATGATATGTCCCGGCATTTTCGGATTGATCCAAATAGCATGATGATCTACGTGCACATTGTCGCCGTTGATGGCCCTGAAGGTCTTGCCCCCGTCTTCCGATTTGATGATAGGGACCCCTGCCAAATATATTTTGTCCACATTGTTGGGATCTACTTGGATCTGGCCAAAATAGTACCCATAGCTGTAAAAGAGGTCGTCGATATGCCCTTGGTTCCGTCTGGTCCAGGTTTCCCCTCCGTCATCGCTTCTATAGACCTCGGCCCCAATGACCGGGGTATCGAACAACATCGAATTGGCATCTTCCAGGTATTTGGCGAGATCGATTGGTCTTACCGTACCGCTCCGGACCATCTGCTTCACGTTCTCGGCCCTGTATTTTTCCTGAAAACCATTGGTTTTGAGGAAATCGTTCAGTTTGGTATCCTCCAGCTTAAGAAAATCGTCTTGGGAGATCGCCCTAAAATCCGCTTTGGTAAGTCCGTCCGATCTTTGTTCGGTATCCCTGGGTTTTTCACGTCTGGATTGATTGTCAAGTACGGCATAGACCCTGTTCCGGTCAAACGCCACCAGTCCAATTCGGCCCACTCCGTTTCCAGTGGGGAAACCACTCTCGGGTGTGGAGACCCTGCTCCATGTGGCCCCGGCGTCCGTACTTTTATAAATGCCCGATGCGTTGCCGTTTCCTAGAAAATCCCAGGCCTTTCTATCTTTTTGCCATGAAGCGGCGTACACGGTGTTAAAATCGTTCGGTACCATCGCCACATCGATAATTCCGGTGTCATTGCCCACAAATAGCGTTTGATTCCATGTCTTGCCGCCATCCTGGGTTTTGAAGATTCCCCGTTGCCTGTTGGGCGAGTACAAATGTCCCGTGACACCTACCACCATTTCATCCGGGTCTTGTGGATTGATGACCATTCGGCCTATATGGTGGGAATCGTTCAGGCCCATATTTTCCCACGTCTTTCCCCGGTCCGTTGATTTAAGGATGCCAATGCCCGCGTAGGAAGAACGGGAAGCATTGTTTTCGCCCGTACCGACCCAAAGCGTGCCCGTTGCCCAATGGACAGCAATATCACCTATGTTTTGGGTTTCCGAATCATCCAGGACAGGGACAAAGGTGGTGCCATTATTGTTCGTGTGCCAAAGTCCGCCCGACGCATAGCCCACGTAAAATTCAGCTGGATTTTTAGGATTGACATCAATATCGACCACACGACCGCTCATGACGCTGGGGCCGATATTTTTCAGGGGGATGTTTTTTACCAATGAACTTTCCTCCATGGCCTTTTTTTGCTCAAGCGACTGCCTGACCTTGGCTTCCGGGGTAGGGGCGATTTGTGCGTGAAGGGCCGCGTGAAGGAGCAGGGCGATCGGGAACAGGAATTTATCCATTCTATGGCATTATGAATTTGTTGGGTCAAGGTAAGAAAACCAACGGGCGGCGGCAAAAATTTTATTGGGTTCCGATTTTGATCGACCCCTCCTTTGAGATATCGACAGGATACGAAAGGATTAATAATCAATATGTCAAAAATTTTGTTAATTTTATGACATAAAACCAATTAAATCAAATTAAAATGGAAGAGTACTTACCGTTAATCATTCAACTGGTCACCGGCGCCCTTGGGGGCAATGTGGCCGGAAAATTGTTAAAGAATCTTTCCATGGGTACCGTAGGAAACTCCATCGCGGGGATTTTGGGCGGTGGCCTTGGTGGTCAACTATTGGGTATGCTGGGTGTCGGCGCTGCTGCATCCGGAGCCGATGCGGGGGGTATGGACATGGCCAGTATCTTGGGAAGTGTTGCCGGTGGAGGTGTAGGTGGAGGGGTCTTAATGGCGATTGTCGGAGCGATCAAGAATGCTATGTCAAAGTAAAATAACCAACTTCAATTCGGCCCCAAGGGTTTTCAAAACCTTTGGGGTTTTTTATTTGCTGTACACATAAATACCTATTTTTGTGAAAATGCCTTTCGATTTATGAAGTACGAACCCATTAGCAGCCAACTTTTTATCAAAAACCGCAAAAAATTCATGGCACGGATGGCGCCCAAGGGATTGGCGGTCCTTAATTCAAACGACATATATCCCATTGGTGCCGACAGCACCATGCCCTTCGAGCAGCACCGCGATATCTTCTATCTGTGCGGGGCCGATCAGGAGGAAACCATTTTGCTGTTGTTTCCGGATGCGATGGACAAAAAACACCGTGAAGTATTGTTTGTGAGGGAAACCAATGCACATATCGCGGTTTGGGAAGGTGCAAAATTGACCAAGGAACGGGCGACCCGCATATCCGGTATCCAAACGGTCTATTGGTTGACCGATTTCGACAAGGTCTTTTTTGATCTGATGACCGAGGCGGAAACCATCTACCTCAACACGAACGAGCACTATCGCCAAGCCGTTCAGACACAGACACGGGAAGACCGTTTTATTTTGGAGTGCAAAAGCAAGTTTCCGGCCCATGGGGTGGCCAAGAGCAATCCAATTCTGCAACAGATTCGCGGGGTAAAGGAGCCCGAGGAAATTGCCCTGATGCAACGGGCGTGCGATATTACCGAAAAAGGATTCCGAAGGGTCTTGGGCTTTACCCGTCCCGGGGTTTGGGAATATGAGATCGAGGCAGAACTGCTGCACGAGTTCGTGCGGAACAGATCCAAGGGCTTTGCCTATACCCCAATTATCGCTTCTGGAAACAATGCCAATGTGCTACATTATATAGAGAACAACCAACAATGTAAGGATGGGGACCTTATTTTAATGGATGTCGCGGCGGAATACGCCAATTACTCCAGCGACCTTACCCGTACCATTCCCGTAAACGGAAGGTTTACACCCAGGCAGCGCGAAGTGTACGAGGCCGTGCTCCGAGTGAAAAATGAGGCTACCCAAATGCTCGTCCCCGGCACGATCTGGGCGGAATATCATGCGGAAGTAGGCAAGATCATGACCTCTGAACTATTGGGATTGGGCTTGTTGGACAAGGCCGACATCCAGAACCAGGATCCCGATCGGCCCGCCTATAAAAAATACTTCATGCACGGTACCAGCCACCACATAGGGTTGGACACCCATGATTACGGCGAACTCAAGACCCCCATGAAGGCGCAAATGGTCTTTACCGTGGAACCGGGAATCTATATTCCGGAAGAAAAAATGGGTGTTCGCCTGGAAGACGACGTGGTGATCCGGGAAAAGGGTGCCCCTTTCAATTTGATGGAAAACATACCGATCGAGGCGGAAGAGATCGAGGCGCTGATGGCGGCGGGGAGGTAGGCCGATACCTAGAGCGGCTTGGTCGGAGTGCGCTACACCCCTCTTGTCGCCTTGGACGCAGCCGAAAAGCCGGGTGGTCAAGCCTGTTTTTTTCTTTGCCGGGTTATGTTGAGGAGCAGAAACACCAAAAATCCGGGCAATACCCACCCCATACTGAACGTACTCAGCGGGATATACGGTCGTATCCCGGCGATGGTCTCCCCCCATCCCACAGATCCTAAAAAATCCGGTACACTGAAGACGATCGTGGCGAGTACCACGGCCTTGAACACTTTGGGCGAAGCGAAGCGTTCGGGAACCACGTTCAGCAAAATCAAGACTATGGTGATCGGATAGATGAACATCAACACAGGAAGGGCCACAGCAATGATGTACCCTACGTTGAATTGTCCCATTGCCACGCCCAGGACACAGCCGACCACCGCTGCGACGGTGTATGCCCGCTGCGAATTTCCGAAATGATGCTTGGCAAAATCCGCGGTTCCGGTAACAATGCCGACCGCTGTGGTGAAACAGGCCAGCCCTACCAAAATGGCCAAGAACAGATTGGCGGTGCTTCCCAGGGTCTCGGTACTGATACCGCTCAGCAATGCAGTCCTGGAAACTCCCGCATCGAATTGCCCGTGCAGCAAGCTCCCGGTCATAATGAGTCCGGCATAGATCAAAAACAATCCAAGGCCGGCCCACCATCCGGCCCGGCGGATAAGCTGTTTTTTCCATGCATAGGAGGCGGTTTGGTTCTTGAGGTTGATGGAAACAATGATGACCCCACCGACAACAACGGCCCCAATGGCATCAAAAGTTTGGTAACCCTCAAGGATTCCGTCGGAGAACGGTTGCGTAAAAACGGTCTCCCCAAAAATGAAATCGTAGGAAAATAAGGTAATCCCTATTATCAATAACAATATAAGAACAATGGCCGGGGTCAAGATCTTGCCGATAACGTCGAGAATTTTTGAACGGTTCATCACAAACACAAACACTAGGGCAAAGTACAGGATGCTGGTCAGCAAGGCCGGAGTCCCGAATATGGGCCCGATGGCCATCTCATGTGTGACCGCTGCCGTGCGTGGCGAGGGCAGGCTTATGGATATGGTGTAGATGAGAAAAGAATACACCAGGCTGAAGACCGGGGACACTTTCTTGCCAAAATCGAAAATGGTCCCCTGCAATTTTGCATGGGCCAAGATGCCCAATATGGGAATCAGCACGGCCGAAAGACAAAACCCCAAGGTGACCAACCACCATAGGGTGCCCGATTGGAATCCCAGCAACGGAGGCAGAATAAGATTGCCCGCCCCAAAGAAAAGGGAGAAAAGGGCAAGTGCGGTAACCCAAGTTTCCTTGGCCTTGATCATAATCGGAGCCGTTTTGTTTAAACGGCGGAAAGATAGTTGAAAATCCGTTAACGCTTAAGGTCTGGTGGCCTTTGGAAATTTACCCTTTATCGAAAAAAATGTCGTTCATCGAAAATATCGTTAAAAAAGAAGAAGGCCCCCAATAAAAGTTTATGGAGTTACGTTCGATATAAACCAAAAGCCAAAACAACGCTTTTTGTGATTGACCCAAATCCGAATTTTGCATTTAAGGCCCCCAAATCTGCGAATGCGTACCTAAAACCTACTGGCATGAAAAAAGTTTTTTGCAACCTGTTCGGACACCATTATTCCGTGTCCAAAAAAGTTACCCATCACATCAAGGAATATAAATGCATCCATTGTGGCAAAGAGGTCACTACCGATGTAAGTGGAAATTTATCTGTGCTCACACCCGAGTTGCAGGACATCAACAATACTTTGGAAGACATTTATCAAAAAAGACATAGAGCTGCACAGCAGGTAGCTTAACTATGCTTTGGCAATCGAATTCCTGCCGCTAGCGGCAAATGGAATTTAAGAAAATTTCCTGGAGATCAAGCAGGCGCCCGCATTCTTCACTGTCGTATGCCCCACAACAGTTAAGCCGGATCGCTCTTAGTCTTCGGGAATTTTCTTTTTGGCGGAACGCAGCCTGGGCAATCGGCCAACGAGCACAACACGCAGGAACCGGAGTGGGGCCGGAATCACGAAGCCTGGAACGAACTCCATCCTTGGGCGGTAAGCGGAATCTTGGCATTGCCCCGGGTAACCAAATGGGCCCCTTCTCCCGAATCGGCCATATGGCCAATGACCGATAGATTGGGATTGCCTTTTATTTTTGGAAAATCCGCATGGTCTATCGTAAACAGCAGCTCGTAATCCTCCCCCCCGCTCAAGGCCACCAGTGTACTGTCCATATCGAACTCTTCGCAGGCCGCGATCACTGTTGGATCTAAGGGAATTTTATCCTCGAACAGATTGCAGCCCACTTTACTTTCTTTGCACAGGTGCATTATTTCCGAAGAAAGCCCGTCGCTGATATCGATCATAGCGGTCGGTTTCACCTCCAGTGCCTTAAGGAGCTCAACAATGTCTTTTCTGGCTTCCGGTTTCAACTGCCGCTCCACAATATAGGAATAGGGTTCCAGATCGGGTTGGCTGTTCGGGTTTACCTTAAAGACTTCTTTTTCCCGTTCCAGTACCTGCAGGCCCATATAGGCCCCGCCCAAATCACCGGAGACCACCAATAGGTCGTTGGGCTTGGCACCGCTCCTGTGGACAATGTGCTGCTCCTGGGCCTCCCCAATGGCGGTGATACTGATGAGCATTCCCGTTTTGGAAGAAGTGGTATCCCCCCCGACCAAATCTATTTTGAAGGTCTTTGCGGCTTGCGCGATGCCGGCATAGAGTTCTTCCAGGGCCTCTAGTGGGAACCGGTTCGAGACTGCCAGCGATACGGTGATTTGGGTGGCCATGGCGTTCATGGCATATAGGTCGGACAGGTTCACCGTAACCGCCTTGTATCCCAGATGTTTCAACGGCATATAGCTGAGGTCGAAATGCACGCCCTCCACCAACAGATCGGTAGAGATTACGGTCCGGTTTTTGTGGTAGAGAACAGCGGCATCATCACCGATCCCCGTCAAGGTCGATTCATGGTGCAGGGGAAAGTGTTGGGTCAAATGTTCGATCAGCCCAAATTCGCCCAGTTGTTCCAAGGAGGTCCGGTCTTGTTTTTTGTTTTCTAGCATGCGACAAAAGTAATCAGGATATCCTAGAAGTCATATCTTTACGTAACCAAAGAAAGTAAAATTGCTATTATGAAAAAGATTTTGTGGCTTGGCCTATGTCTATATTTTATGGCCAGCTGTTCGAAAAATGATGATGCCCCCAATACAGTCGCCCCTCCGGGTGATGGCGGGGGGAACGTTCAAATGGGACTTGTGCCCTGCGAGAACGGAATGGCGGGCGACTACCCCTGTAATGGTTATGATCTGCTCGGCCAAATGCCGCTTTCGAGTTTCAATGCGGGCAAAGGGAACGACAGTTGGGGATGGACCGACACCACCAACGGAAGGGAATACGCCCTTATGGGCCTGGACAACGGAACAGCCTTCATAGATATCACCGAAGATGGAAATTGGATGTATTTGGGAAAACTTCCCACCGCGACCAGTTCCAGTTCCTGGAGGGATATCAAGGTATACCAAGACCATGCGTTCATCGTTTCCGAGGCCGATGGGCACGGAATGCAGGTCTTCGACCTTACCCGTCTGCGGAATGCGGCCGAACCCCCGCAAACCTTTGGTGCCGACGCCCATTATACCGGCTTTGGAAATGCGCACAATATCGTGATCAATGCCGAGACCGGGTTCGCCTATGTCGTGGGCACCGCGAGAAACGATGCCTTCAACGGGGGAGCGCATTTTCTGGACATCAGCGACCCCAAGAGCCCACAGGCCGCCAACGGGTATGGTGCCAGTGGCTATTCGCACGATGCACAGGTGGTTACCTACAATGGCCCCGACACCGATTACTCCGGAGCCGAAATATTTATTGGGGCGAACGAAAGTAGCATTGTAATCGTCAATGTTACGGACAAACAAAACCCGGTCCTGATCACCTCTTTGCAATACAGCAATACCGGTTATACCCATCAAGGTTGGTTTACCGAGGATCAGCGGTACTTCATTCTGGGCGATGAACTGGATGAGGTGAACTTCGGCCTTAAATCCCGTACGCTGATATTCGATTTTTCGGATTTGGACAACCCCCAACTTCACGATACCTATCTAGGCCCGACGAGTGCCATTGACCACAACGGATATGTCAAGGGCCCTGAATTCTATTTGGCCAACTATACGGCGGGTATCCGTATTTTGGACATTTCCGGAATTGCCGGAAAAACCATTACGGAGCAAGGCTTTTTCGATACCTATCCCGCCAATAATACGGCCGACTTCAGTGGCGTATGGAGCGTATACCCCTACTTTGACAGCGGCAAGATTGTCATCAGCGACATCAATCGCGGCCTGTTCGTGGTCAAAAAATCAAATTAAGAGAAAACAACGTACAATGAAATACCTTGTGTGCCTCCTGTTTTTGATCGTATCCATGGGCTGTTCCGAAGATTTGGAAGACGTGGTGCGGGACAGCGGACCTGAGGCGGTTTTTTTGGGAGAGCTGGACTGGGTCAAGAGCTTTGGCGGTTCCGGAGAGGAAACGGCCCGAGCGATCATTGGCACGGCAGATGGAGGCTATGCCATTTTTGGTTTTTCCAATAGTGTCGATGGGGACCTTTCGGAAAAAACCCTTCCCGTAAATGATTATTGGTTGCTCAAACTCGATGCTGGGGGCGAACTGCAATGGAGCAAGACCTATGGCGGGAGCAAGGACGATCGCGGGCAAAGTTTGGTACAGACCCGGGATGGGGGCTATGCCATCACCGGCTACGCCAAGAGCAGCGATGGCGATGGCAGTAACAACGAGGGATTCCACGATAATTGGATTCTAAAGTTGGATGCCACCGGTACAATAGAATGGGAAAGGAGCTATGGGTTTTCGGGTCACGATCATTCCTATGATATTTTGCAGACCGATGATGGGGGCTTCTTTTTCATAGGGTTTTTGGACATCACCGCGGCCCGGGCGGATGGCTATACCGAAAAGGGAAATACGCTTACCCGTCATGGCGTGGGGGAATTTTGGGGGACCAAGATCGATGCCATGGGCAACGTGGAATGGCGAAAGTATTTTGGGGGGACCAACAACGATAGGGCCCATGCCGTGGTACAGGCCGATGATGGCGGATTTGTCATGGCCGGATTCTCGGAAAGCGATGATTTTGATATCAGCAATACCAAGGGCAGCTACGACTTCTGGGTGCTGAAAATAAGCGCTTCGGGGAATTTGGTTTGGGAACGTTCCTACGGAGGTTCCGGAATCGAGATTTCCCATGATATTGCCAAGGCCGGGGATAACACCTATGTGGTTACGGGGAACACTTTTAGTACCGATACCGATGTTTCCAAGAACCATGGGGAATCCGATATTTGGCTCATCAAGATCGATGACAATGGCAATTTAATATGGGAACGTACCTTCGGGGGCACGGAATTTGATGCCGGGCAAGGGGTGCGGCTTTCCAGCGACGGGGGTTTTCTGATCTCGGGAAATTCCAAGAGCACGGATGGCGATGCCTCGGTCAATGCGGGCGAAAATGACCTGTGGTTGGTCAAGACCGATGCCGCGGGCACCATCCTTTGGGAGCAGACTTTTGGCGGCTCCGGGCTGGACTACGGTTTTGACGTATTGGAAAACAGGGACAAGAGCATCGTTTTGGTCGGGGAAACGGCTAGCCCCGATTTTCCCGAACTTCTGCACAAAGGCCTATCGGACCTGGTGGTCATCAAAGTCAAATAATCCTTTTTTTACTGGGAAGGACTTCCATAGAGAAACCTTATTTGCCCATACGTTATATTAATGTTAGGAAATGAGGTAAAACCCTACCAATACGCTATATTTGTAAACTATTTAGAATCGTACCAAATAAGGAGAGGTGTTGAAAACCAGCAATGCCGGGGCCTTTTGGTGCATAGATAAATTATCATGATACAGGTTTCAGAAACGGCCAAGCAACGGGTTATCAGCCTAATGACGGAGGAAGGGTACGACGCTACCAAGGACTATGTCCGTGTTGGTGTGAAGAGCGGGGGTTGCAGTGGATTGTCCTATGAACTGAATTTCGACGACACCATAGCGGAATCCGACAAAGTCTTTGAGGACAACGCGGTGCGGATCATTGTGGACAAAAAGAGCTTTTTATACTTGGTGGGAACGGTTTTGGAGTACTCGGGCGGACTGAACGGCAAGGGGTTTGTGTTCAACAATCCCAATGCCCAGCGCACCTGCGGATGTGGGGAGAGCTTTTCGCTCTAGGACGACATTTTGAAATTACAATGCATCAATTGGTAGGATGATCGATCGATAAACGGAATACGGATGGCATATACAGAAGAGGAATTAAAGAAAGAACTGGAAACCAAGGAATACGAGTACGGTTTCTATACGGACATTGAGTCGGATACACTTCCCGTTGGCTTGAACGAGGATATCGTTGTCGCCATTTCCAAAAAGAAGGAAGAACCCGATTGGATGACCGCCTGGCGATTGAAGGCCTTCCGGTCCTGGCAGGAGATGGAAGAGCCCGAATGGGCCAATGTTACCTATAAAAAACCCGACTTTCAGGCCATTTCCTATTATTCCGCCCCGAACAGCAAGCCCAAGTACGACAGCTTGGACGAGGTGGATCCCGAATTGCTGGACACCTTCAAGAAGTTGGGCATTTCCCTGGACGAACAAAAAAAATTGGCCGGTGTGGCGGTGGACATTGTAATGGATTCCGTATCCGTGGCCACCACTTTTAAAAAGACCTTGGCCGAAAAGGGAATTATTTTCTGCTCCATTTCCGAAGCGATCAAGGAGCACTCCGAATTGGTACAAAAATATATTGGTTCGGTCGTGCCGCAAAAAGACAATTTTTATGCCGCGCTGAATTCCGCGGTCTTCTCCGACGGAAGTTTCTGCTATATTCCAAAAGGTGTCCGCTGCCCCATGGAGCTATCGACCTATTTTAGGATCAACCAAGCAGGTACCGGGCAGTTTGAAAGGACTTTGGTAATCGCCGACAAGGGTAGCTATGTCAGTTATTTGGAAGGCTGCACGGCTCCTTCCCGTGATGAAAACCAATTGCATGCGGCGGTGGTCGAATTGATTGCACTGGACGATGCGGAAATAAAATACTCAACGGTACAGAATTGGTTTCCCGGAGATAAGGAAGGCAAAGGGGGCGTTTTCAATTTTGTGACCAAAAGGGGCCTCTGCGAAAAAAATGCCAAAATATCCTGGACACAAGTGGAAACAGGGTCTGCGGTAACCTGGAAATATCCGTCCTGCATTTTGAAAGGGGATAACTCCATAGGGGAGTTTTACTCTATCGCGGTCACCAACAATTACCAGCAGGCGGACACTGGAACCAAAATGGTACACTTGGGCAAGAACACGAAGAGCACCATCATTTCCAAGGGAATTTCCGCGGGAAAATCGCAGAACAGCTATCGTGGATTGGTGCAGGTGAACAGTCGGGCGAAAAATGCCAGGAACTTTTCACAATGCGATTCCCTGCTAATGGGCAACGAATGCGGGGCCCACACCTTCCCCTATATTGAGGTCAAGAACAAAACGGCACAGATAGAGCACGAGGCCACCACGAGCAAGATTGGCGAAGACCAAATTTTCTATTGCAACCAAAGGGGGATCGATACGGAAAAAGCGATTGCTTTGATCGTCAACGGTTTCAGCAAGGAAGTGTTGAACAAGCTGCCCATGGAATTTGCAGTGGAGGCCCAAAAACTATTGGAGATCAGCTTGGAAGGATCGGTAGGATAATTAAAACGGATACCATGAAAAGACTTTTTGCCCTGATCCTTGTACTGGCGGTAGTGGCCTGTAAGGAGACCAAAAAGGAAAATCTAAAAACCGCTGCTACGGAAGAGGCGCGAACCCCGGATTTGAAATTGTATACCTTCAATGGGGGAACCGTAATGGTGAACAATCTGGAGCTGTTCTCACAGGATACCACCTACCAAGGGCAGACCAAGGAATTTGCAGATGCCTTTTACGTCATCAGTCACCCCAAGGGGAACTTGATGTGGGATGCCGGCCTCCCGGAAGGCTTGATCGCCATGGAAAAACCTTTCACTTCACCGGACGGCAACTTTACCGTTTCCCGGAAGGATTCGGTGGTACACCAGTTGAAATCCATTGGAATGTCGGTAGTGGACATTAAGTACATCGCACTTTCCCACACCCATTTCGATCACAGCGGCCATGCCAATAGCTTTAAGAATTCGACTTGGTTGGTACAGGAACCGGAGTACCACTTTATCACGAGTGGGGAAAGCCAAAAAACCAATGCCGACAACTACAACGCGATCAAGGAGTTGACGAACGTTAAAAAACTGAACGGGGATTTCGATGTTTTCGGTGATGGCAGTGTGCTCATCAAATCCATGCCGGGCCACACACCGGGCCATCAGGTACTGTATCTCGATCTGCCCGAAAATGGCCCTACCCTGTTGTCCGGGGACCTGTACCATTTGTACGAAAACAGGGAACACAGGCGCGTACCGATTTTTAATTTCAATGTAGGGCAGACCCTTGAGAGCATGGAGGCTTTTGAAGCCTTCGCCAAAGAGAAAAACGCCAAGGTGTACCTACAGCACCAAAAAGAGGATTTTGAAAAAATGCCAAAGGCACCCAATTATCTAAAATAGACGAACATGTTGAAAATTACGGACCTGCACGCACAGGTAGAGGACAAGGAAATTTTAAGGGGCATCGACCTTCTGGTGAACACTGGGGAAGTGCATGCCATAATGGGCCCCAACGGTTCCGGTAAAAGTACCTTGGCAGCGGTTATTGCCGGAAAAGAGGAGTTTGAGGTCACCAAGGGATCCGTCGTGTTGAACGGGGAGGACCTGGAAGATTCCGCACCAGAGGAAAGGGCGCACAAAGGAATTTTCCTCTCCTTCCAATATCCCGTGGAGATTCCTGGAGTGAGCGTCACCAATTTCATGAAAACGGCGATCAACGAATCGCGAAAGGCAAGGGGCCTGGAAGATATGCCCGCCAACGAAATGCTGAAATTGATCCGCGAGAAATCCGAGATGCTGGAAATCGACAGAAAATTTCTTTCCCGTTCGTTGAACGAAGGTTTTTCTGGAGGGGAAAAGAAACGGAACGAGATTTTTCAAATGGCCATGTTGGAACCCAAGTTGGCCATTTTGGACGAAACCGATTCGGGGCTCGACATCGATGCCCTGCGCATCGTCGCCAACGGGGTGAACAAACTCAAAAGTAAGGACAATGCCGTAATCGTGATCACGCACTACCAACGTTTGTTGGAATATATTGTCCCTGATTTTGTACATGTGCTCCACAACGGCAAAATCGTGAAATCCGGCGGCAAGGAACTGGCCCTGGAACTTGAGGAAAAGGGATATGATTGGATCAAAAATGAGGCTGTAGTATAATCGGGATCCAGCAAACGTCGGGCGGGAAACAAAAAGGTCCATCGCTTGCGGTCCACTGCTTACCTAGAAATTATGGATTTAAAAGATAAATTGATCTCTTCGTTCATGGCGTTCGAAAACAACGTGGATATCGACCATCCTGTTCACGATGTGCGTACGGAGGCTATGAAGAACTTTGAGAAAAGAGGGTTTCCCAGCAAAAAAGAGGAAGCGTGGAAGTACACCTCGCTCAACAGTCTGCAGAAAGTGGATTTTAGCATTTTTCCCAAAGAGGAAAACACCTTGGAGTACAAGAATGTGAAGAAGTATTTTCTGCATGAGATCGATTCCTATAAAATCGTATTCATCGATGGCATTTATAGTTCGTTCCTTTCCGAGACCACCCACGACGGAGTGGATATCTGCCTTATGAGCTCCGCCCTGACGAAGCCCATGTACAAGCCGGTCATCGACGTGTATTTCAACAAGGTGGCATCGAAGGATGAGTCGCTGACCAGTTTGAACACCGCTTTCAGCAGGGAAGGCGCCTATATTTACATCCCCAAGAACAAAATGCCCAAAAAGCCGGTCGAGATCGTTCATTTCGCGACCGGAAACGAGGCCTCCCTCTTACTGCAACCGCGAAACTTGATCATTGTGGAGGAGAATGCAGAGCTACAGGTGATCGAAAGGCACCAAAGCTTGACCTCCAACGAAGTGCTGACCAATTCGGTCACGGAGATTTTTGCGGCCAAGGATGCGGTCGTTGACTATTACAAGGTCCAGAACGATATGGCGTCCGCTTCCCTTATCGACAACACCTATGTCAACCAAAGGAATAAGAGCCTGGTCAAGGTCCATACTTTTTCGTTCGGAGGGAAGTTGACCCGTAACAACCTCAACTTTTACCAAAATGGGGAATATGTCGATTCTACCATGAAAGGGGTGACCATCTTGGGTGAAAAACAACACGTGGACCATCATACCCTGGTGCACCATATCGAGCCCAATTGCGAGAGCCATCAAGATTACAAAGGTATTTATGGTGAAAATTCAACGGGGGTCTTCAACGGAAAGATCATCGTGGACAAGATTGCCCAAAAGACCAATGCTTTTCAACAGAACAACAATATTTTGGTAAGTGACAGGGCCACCATCAACACCAAACCCCAGTTGGAGATCTTTGCCGACGATGTAAAATGTTCGCATGGCTGTACCATAGGCCAATTGGATGAAGATGCCCTTTTTTATTTGCAGACCAGGGGCATTCCCAAGAAAGAGGCCCGGGCCCTTTTAATGTACGCCTTTGCCAACAACGTATTGGAAAGCGTCCGAATTCCCGAATTGAAGGCACGGATCAACAAATTGATCGCCAAAAAATTGGGCGTTAGATTGGGTTTTGATCTGTAGCCCGGTCGAGGAGGGCAGTCCTGTGGCCGTTCGGCTTTCCATTTCTTTTGCTGCAGATCGCTGTTTCCCGACAAACCGGATCCGGGCTCTCGGACGGGCCCGAACGTTGGCCCCCAGGGAGGCCTTCCAAGGAATAAACCACCCGCTTTTCCCATATTTGGGCATTGTGGGTAACTTAGAAAGATCAGGATGTTCAACATAGCTAAAATACGGGCCGATTTCCCCATTCTTAAGCGAAAGGTGAACGGAAGGCCCTTGGTGTATTTCGATAATGCGGCCACTTCCCAGACCCCAATACAGGTCATCGACGCCATAGTGGATTACTATAGCAACTACAACGCCAATATCCATAGGGGCGTGCACGCCCTTTCGCAGGAAGCCACCGATAAATACGAAGCGGCAAGACAAAAAATACAGCGACATTACAATATTGGGAAGATCCAAGAGGTCATTTTTACCTCTGGGACCACACACAGCATCAACCTGGTGGCAAACGGTTTTTCCTCCCTCCTGGAAAAAGGCGATGAAATTTTGGTTTCCGCAATGGAACACCATTCGAACATCGTGCCCTGGCAAATGCTCTGCGAACGCACCGGGGCGACCTTAAAGGTCATCCCAATGAACCTGGACGGGGAATTGCTGATGCAGGACTATTACGATTTGCTGAACGATAGGACCAAGTTGGTATTTTGCAACCATGTTTCCAATGCCTTGGGAACGATCAACCCCATTGCCGAAATTATAGAGGCCGCGCATGGAGTGGGTGCGGCGGTTCTGGTCGATGGAGCCCAGGCCGCTCCCCATATCAAAGCGGATATGCAGCAGTTGGATGTGGATTTCTACACGGTTTCCGCACACAAGGTCTGCGGACCAACGGGTGTGGGCATGTTGTACGGCAAGGAAGCATGGCTTCGTAAATTACCGCCCTATCAGGGCGGGGGCGAAATGATTGCGGAGGTCACTTTTGAAAAAACCACCTATGCCGACCTGCCCCATAAGTTTGAGGCGGGCACGCCCAATATCTGTGGCGGCATTGCTTTTGGGGCCGCATTGGACTATATGAATGCCCTTGGGTTCAATGCCATTACCAAATATGAAAAAGAATTGTTGGAGTACGCTACCGAAAAACTACTGGCCATCGGGGGACTGAAAATCTACGGTACGGCGGAGCATAAAACTTCGGTCATATCCTTCAATATAAAGGACATCCACCCCTACGACATCGGGACCATACTTGACAAATTGGGCATTGCGGTACGCACGGGGCACCATTGCGCACAGCCGATCATGGATTTCTACAAAATTCCCGGAACAGTTCGCGCAAGTTTCAGTTTTTACAATACAAAAGAGGAGATCGATGCGTTGGTGGAGGGTGTGGAACGGGCAAAAAACATGCTTCAATAATGCCATACGTTATCATTCTCATAAAGAATTGAAAACAAGGGGCACTTGTCGTATTTTTGTGCAAAATCGATTTATGACGATCAAAGAAATACAGGAAGAAATCGTAGATGAGTTTTCCATGTTCGAGGATTGGATGCAGCGCTACGAATACATGATCGAACTGGGAAAAGCACTGCCCTTGATCGATGGGCAGTACAAGACCGACGACAATATAATCAAAGGCTGTCAGAGCAAGGTATGGGTGCACGCGGAACTAAAGGAGGACAAATTGGTGTTTACAGCGGACAGCGACGCCATCATCACAAAGGGTATCATAGCCATTTTAATTCGGGCCTTTAGCAACCAAAGGCCACAGGATATCATGGATGCCGATACGGAGTTTATAGACGCCATCGGACTAAAGGAACATTTGAGCCCGACCCGTGCCAATGGCCTGGTAAGTATGATAAAACAATTGAAGTTGTATGCCGTGGCGTACCAAACACAGTTGAACTAATGGGTTTGGACCCCTGTCCGTGTTGAACATGTTCGTCACCGGATGCCGGCACCGAACGTCAAACTTTTTTAAAATGAGCGAAGAAACACCAGCGATAGACACCCAGGAACTGGGAGAGAAAATTGTCAAAGTACTTAAAACGATCTACGATCCGGAAATTCCGGTCGACATTTATGAACTGGGACTGATCTACGATGTGTTCGTAAATGAGGACAAGGAGGTAAAAATACTTATGACGCTTACCTCACCGAATTGCCCGGTCGCCGAAACCCTTCCCGTTGAGGTCGAGGAAAAGGTGAAGTCCTTGGACCTGGTAAAGGATGCGGAAGTCGAGATTACTTTCGACCCGCCGTGGACCCAGGACCTCATGAGCGAAGAGGCCAAATTGGAACTCGGGTTGCTTTAAGACCTTTTTTCCGTTCCCGTTGCGACGGGAACGCTTAACAAGAGCACTATGGCAGAAGAAATTATAAACCGTGTCGCCCAGAGCAAGTTGATCACATTTGACCTTGAGGACCACTACCCCACAGGGAAAAGGATGCAGTTGGACATTAAGGACTGGTTGTACCAAGGGTTCATCTTAAGGGAAAAAGAATTCCGTTCGAAGGCCGAGGGGCACCATTGGGAAACCTATAAAGACGCCTATGTCGCCGTGGATTGTTCGTCCGATGCCATCGTTCCGGCATGGGCCTATATGCTCTTGGCCACCAAATTGCAACCCTATGCCCGCCGTACGGTCCAAGGCGATCGCGAGCAATTGGAAACCGTGCTGTACAAAGAGGTCATAGACCATCTGGACATCGCCCCTTACAAGGACAAAATGGTCATCATAAAGGGGTGTGGAAATAAGCCCGTTCCGCCCAATGCCTACTTGTGGATAACCTCAAAACTCCAAGAGGTCGCAAAGTCCCTAATGTACGGTGAGGCCTGCTCTTCCGTGCCTTTGTTCAAGAGCAAATAATTGTTGACAACCCTGTTTATTATTTGTTAACAATTCTTACATTTGTGCTACTATAATCGAAATCTAAACACTGGACATTATGAGAAAATTAGTATGCACAATACTGGCTATCTATGCCTTTTCGGCAACCTATGGCCAAACGAAAACGATCGATGAGCTAAAGGCCGCACAGGCCACCAAGAAAGATTCCATTGCCGCCATTCAAGCCAGGGTAGATGCCCTACAAGGCGAGATCGATGCCCTTCCCGGATGGAAAATAGGCGCTTTTGGTACCATTGGTGCCAATATTTCCGGTTTCAAAAACTGGTATTCCCAGGGAACACCCAACAACTCTTCCGGGAACATAGGAGCAACCGTAAATGCCTTTGCCAATCTGAACAAGGAAAAGTTTTTCTGGAGAAATTCCGGAAACATTAACCTGCAATGGGTTAAATTGGACAACAAGGACGATACTACCGACAGTGATAGCTTCGAGGGAACCACCGATGTATTCAACATCGTGTCGCTCTATGGCTATAAACTGAGTGAAAAATTTGCCATCTCCGCTCTTGGGGAATATCGGACGTCGATCATCAACAACTTCAACGATCCAGGGTATTTGGATTTGGGTATCGGTGCCACCTGGACCCCTGTTACCGATATGGTAGTGGTCATACACCCCTTGAACTACAATTTTGTTTTTGCCGATGAGGATTTGGCATATGAGTCATCAACAGGTGCCAAGATCCTGGTGGATTATACCCGGCAGATCGGGGCGGTAAATTTCAAGACCAACTTCTCCACCTTTCAAAGCTACGAGAACAGTGACCTTTCCAACTGGACATGGATCAACTCATTCGGATATACCTTGTGGAAGGGCATAGGGCTAGGATTTGAGTTTGGTCTCCGGGACAATAAGCAGGAATCTTTGGCGAATGCCCTGGCCCAGACCCCGGTGCCTACGCCCGCACCTACCTTTGACAACGTGGACAACGACATACAGAGCTATTGGTTGTTTGGCCTGAACTACGCCTTTTAGTCGGGCCGACCGGCAAGCGGAAAAGTAAAATCCCCGGCAATTGCCGGGGATTTTTCTGTTAAGTAGGATTCGTTAAATTTGGTTGCACAGTCAATAAATCGAAAATTTTGGTCAAGCGCAGATCTGGGAAAATCCAAACACTTATTCTTTGGTCAAGTTCATTTGCTTTGGGACAAAAAACACTAAATCTCAAATACAAGACGAATGTAGGCCCGGACCGACAGAATCCTAAATATTTGTTGTGAATGGGTCGAAAGATGTTGTGAAACAAGTTAAAACGTGTGGTTTGATCGATGAAATGCACCCGATTTGGGTTCTTACATAAAAAAGCCCCGACGGTCACATCGGGGCTTTCCATAAAGTGGGTTTGGTCTAATTTGGTTTGGTACCCTTTACGTATTTTAGGTTAAGCGTTTCCTTGGTCCCCGATATCGATCGGGAATCATTTTGCACCTTCGGTTAAGTTCAAAGTTTTGATTTGGGGTCAACACTATCACTTAATTTCATGGTAAATGTAGCACGAATACCTGGCCGTACTAAATTATTGTTGTGAACCCGGACCAAAATGTTGTGAAAGATACCATCGGTTTCGTTTTTCCGATGAACGGCACTATCCTTTTAAGAATGGGTACTACAGTGTTAGCGGTTGAAACACTTTGGGAATTAGTATTGTACACCCATCGGTACCGGAAAATTGGGTATCTTTAATAGCCAATACTTTAGGAGATGAAACGATTGCTTCTCCCCCCTTTATTAGTTTTTACTTCCATCCTGCTTTCGCAGTCAAATGCGGAGGGCCTGCCATTAGAGTTCGATCGGACCAATGAGAATTACAAGGAACTGGGTATTCCCTATATGCAGAATTATGGGCCGTCGGATTACCAAACCGCGAGGCCCGATAACCAGACCGTGCTACAGGGGGACAACGGACTGGTATATGTAGGGAACAGCAAGGGGGTCTTGGAATTTGACGGGGTAAATTGGCGGTTGATCCAATTGCCCAATAAGAGCCTTATCCGAACCTTGGCAAAGGACAAAAAGGGAAAGATCTTTGTTGGGGGCTTCAATGAACTAGGGTACTTAAAGCCAGATTCGTTGGGCTTTACCACTTTTCAATCCATAAAATCCAGTTTGGATTCCGTGTACCGCAATTTCAACTATCTCCACCAGAGCTTTACGATCGATGACCAGGTCTACTTCCAATCGAAGGACCACCTGTTCCGTTGGGCGGACGGCACTTTTAAAATATGGTCCCCAAAAAACGAAATTATCTACTCCGCGGTGGTGGACGGATCCGTTTACCTGCAGGAAAAGGGAAGGGGACTTTTTAAATTGGAAGGGAACCGATTTGAGCTGCTGGCCCCTTTTGACCATATGATCCGTGCTATGTTGCCCTACGGGGAAAAGATCCTTGTGGGGACCAGGGACAACGGCCTTTTTCTCCTGGAAGGGGATCAATGGGTTCCCTTTAGGACATCCGCGGAATCGTATTTAAGGAAAAACACCATCATGCAGTGTATGCTGATGCCGAATGGATGGATAACCATTGGAACGGGATATGGGGGCCTGGTCGTGCTCGACAACCAAGGTGCTCTTGTGAACCTGTTCGACAAGACCAAAGGCTTGCTGAACAATAGCGTACTCGGCCAGGCATTGGACAACCAAGGGGGACTTTGGCTTGGACTGGATTATGGAATCAGCCGTCTGGAACTGCTTTCGCCCTATTCCATTTTTGATGAGCGCATGGGCGTAACCGGCTTCGTCAATACCATTACCCGTTATCAGGGCGACCTGTTCGCCGGAAGTATTTCGGGATTATTGCGGCTTAAGGTGGATGCACCGAACTTTGAAAAGAGCTTTGAAAAAATTCCCGGAGCGGGCCCCAGTTTTTATCTCTTGGAAATAGATGGGGAATTGTTCATAGCAACTAGGAACGGCACATTCAACTACAATGGGGCCCAAATCAAGGAATTGAGCAAAAAGAGGTCGGGCGCCTTACTGCATTCCAAAAAAGATAGGACCATTCTCTATGCGGGGCTTTTTGACGGGATGGCCGTTTTTAGAAAGGAGAACGGTACCTGGAAGGACCTTGGTAAGATCGAAGGTATTGAGGACGATATAAGGGAATTGGTTGAATTGGATGATGGAAAGTTGTGGATGGAATCGCAGATCGATGGGGTATGGCTGGTCGATTTTTATGTTGGGGATACCTTGCAACTGGCCCAGCCGACCGTCAAAAGGTTTCTGGCCAATAAAGAGCTACCGCCCGGATGGCTGTTTTTGCATTATATGCGCGGTGAGGCGCTCTTCGAAATAGGGGGAACGGTTTATAAGTACGATGCACAAAGAGATTCCATTATCGAAGATGGCTCCTTCGGGGCTCCCTTTGGCTTTGAAGGGGACATTGTTCCCAAATTGGAAGATGAAAGGGGGAATCTATGGATGTCTGCGGAACTTCCAGGACTCGAAGACGGGGAAAAACAACGCACCGTCTCGATTCCGCAGAATGACGGGAGCTACAAGGTGGCGCACATAAATGATAACCGAATTACCCATGGGGTCAAGAAGGCCCTGTATCCGGAGCGGTCCGGAATACTGTGGTACGGTGGACCGGATGGCATAATCAGACAAGACCTGAAACAAACCGCCCCCCGGATAGAAAACTTTAAGGCGCTCGTCCGAAAAATAACGATCAATACAGATTCTGTGGTATATGGGGGAAGCTCGGCCCTCCAGAAGTTCATTCCCTGGGAATTTGAAAACAACACCCTTCGATTTGAGTATGCCGCCCCCTCGTACAATGAGATATCAAGGAATGAATACCAGTATTTGTTGGAAGGCTACGATAAAAATTGGTCGGATTGGACGGCCGAGGTAAAAAAGGACTACACCCAGATTCCGGAAGGAGATTACGTTTTCCGGGTCAGGGCAAGGAACATCTACAATCAGCTAAGCGAAGAGGACCGCTATACGTTCATGATCCTACCTCCTTGGTACCGGACCTGGTGGGCCTATGCACTGTATCTTTTCCTATTCATGGGCTTCCTGTCGGTCATCTTGAAATGGCGCTCCCAACAGTTAAAGGCAAAAAACGAAGCCTTGGAGAAATTGGTAGCCGTTAGAACATCGGAAGTACAGCACCAGGCCAATCAACTGAAGGTGCAAGCGGAGAAACTTCAGGAATTGGACAGGGCGAAATCACGCTTTTTTGCCAACATCTCCCATGAATTCCGGACACCGCTTACCTTGATCAAGGGCCCCATAGAGTATTTGGAGCAGAATTTTGATGGGAAGTTGCAACTCGACACGGTAAAAATGATCCGACGGAACGCCAATCGGTTGCTCAACATGGTCAATCAATTATTGGACCTTTCAAAAATCGATGAAGGGAGCCTCAAACTGGCCCCGACCGAAGGCGACGTATACAAATGCCTTCGCGCCGCGACTTCCTCCTTTAACTCCCATGCGGCCCAGCGCAACATAGATTACAAGGTCCACATTCCGCATACCGTGCTTTGGGCCTCCTTTGACCGGGACAAATTGGAGAATATCGTCTATAACCTCTTGGGCAATGCCTTTAAATTCAGTGATGACGGTTCGGTGATTTCCTTCAGCGCCTCCTATGCCTCTTTCGGACTTGAAATCCAGGTCTCCGATTCGGGCCCTGGAATCCCCAAGGAAAAACTCCCCTTTATTTTCGATCGTTTCTACCAGGTGGACAGCAGTGCCACAAAGGAAAAGGAAGGGTCGGGGATAGGGCTTTCGCTTTCAAAGGATCTGGTTACCCTCATGGATGGGACCATTACCGTTTCCAGTGAGGTCAACAAGGGAACCTTCTTCAAGGTCCAGCTGCCCATGGAGGAAATTAAGACGGGGCGCGGGAAAAAGGATGAAAAGGTTGCCGGGACGGAAAGACCAAAGGTCAAGGCTACCTATTCCCTATCCAAAAAAGACGGGAGGGACCTCCCTACCATCCTATTGGTGGAGGATAACAACGATATGCGCCATTTTATCGTCGAACAGCTCATGGCACACTATAAGGTAGTGGAAGCCGTCAATGGGGCCACCGGCTTAAAAAACGCCATGACCGACCCCCCGGATTTGGTCATCACCGATCTGATGATGCCCAAGATGGATGGCATAGAACTCTGCAAAATGCTGAAGACCGATGTGCATACCAGCCATATCCCGGTCATCATGCTGACAGCCAAGGCGGGCATGGACAATAAGATCGAAGGTCTCGAGACCGGGGCGGACGACTATCTCACCAAACCCTTCGATGCCAAGGAGCTTCTGGCCCGCACAAAAAACCTGATCGAACAGCGCCAAAAACTTAGGGAACGGTATAGCAACAGGGAAATTCTGGTCGACCCTAAAAAGATTACCGTCACCTCGATAGATCAGCACTTCTTGGAACGGGTATTGGCACTGTTGGAGGAACAGCATGCCGATTCTGATTTTGGGGTCCCGCAAATGCAACAGGCCTTGGGGATGAGCAAGACCCAACTGCATAGGAAGTTGAAGGCCCTGACGAACGAGGCGCCCGGGGAACTGCTTCGAAATTTCCGTTTGAAAAGGGCGGCGCAACTGTTGTCGCAAAAAGCGGACAATGTTACCCAAATTGCCTATAAGGTGGGTTTTAACAACCTTTCCTATTTTGCCAAGTGCTTTAAGGAACTGTACGGAGTTGCCCCATCGGCCTATTAGTGGACCAAGCGTGGGTATAAAAGGGAGAGTAGTATGGGGTTGGTACTTTAGGAAAAATCCTCTGGAATCCGACACCAACGTACATACCCCAAAAGGGTTTTAAGAAGGGGAAGGCCCAACAATGGCGGAAACGGCCAAACCCAAACGCATAAATCTACATGGTAACATCCCGCAAAGAACCTAGAACCTTGGTTCGATATTAATTTTTACTTTTTTGGTTTCCCTGGACCCCAACGGGGCCCATACAGGGCAGCAGATGTCCTCGGACAATCTTCCATCGGTAACACCATATTTGCCGTTCATAATTCCCTGATGGTCAATTGTACAATGGAATGCTTTTTTGGTACGTCCGTTTTATGGCCATTTTTTGCCACCACCCGTTTTGGAAGCTGAAACTATTCTGTTACGATCTGGTACCCAACTGTTAGCGGTCGGCACCCAAGGACCGTAGTTTTGGACCGTTGGTTACTGGTTCCCCCAAAAATCAAATAGTCATTTTAAAAGGTAGAACTATGGAATTGACAAGACGAAAAAACAAACGCATCCTGATGGGTGCCATTGACAAATTGATTCCCCTGACCTTGTTCTTGGTCGCGCTTATGGGCTCTATAATTTGCTTGGCGGTATTGCTGGGCTGTAGCAAAGACGATTCGGAAGGCCCCAATACCACGGAACCCCAAACAGCTTCGGTCACGGGATCGGTAAAGGATGCCGACGGGAATACCTACCCCAATGTTTTGGTGAAACTCTCTGGAGGTTCCGTGAATCTCGAGAGTACCTCCGATCCGGATGGGAGCTATCGTTTTGAAGGAGTGAATGCCGGTACGTACGACATTGCCCTAACACTGCCTTTGGCAACAAAGTTTTCCGTCAGTCCTCCGGCGACCGTCACTGTTCCGGGGAATCAAACGACCAAAATCGATTTTGTGGTCCAACCGCAAGAGGTCAAGGCAAATTTGAATTTTGGGAACGTGCAGCTGTTGGAGGAAATAAAGGACAAGAACGGGAACACCCCGACCCAGCCCGATGAACTTTTGTACGCTGCCAATATTTTTGACGACCCCATAGGTCTTTTGACCGCGATCAAAGCCCCGGACGGACACCATCTGACCCTTGCGGAGTATCAGACGGCAAAGGGATCCATGATCGTGCACTGCAATGGGGATTCCGCTACTTTGGAAATCGCTTTGGAAGGAATGATCCCGAACGGCACCTATACCTTTTGGTTGGCCTATCTCAACAAGACAAGGAAGGTCGGGGAACCCATAGATTTTGCCAATGACTTCGTCAATTTCACCAATCCCCCTGTCGGATCCGCTTCCGGCACCGAAAATATTGTGGTGGCCAAGGCAGATGGTACGATTGCCACTACCCTGGAACACGCTTCTTGTATCCTTACCGACGAGGTGGCCCTTGTAATCCCCATTCTGTATCACATCAACGGAACGACCTTTGGAGGGGGGCATGTCCCCGATCCCGAGGAAGTCGTTCAAATGCTGGTGTATTTCCAATAGGTCCCTTACCTCCCCCGCAAGCTAGTACATCTTCCCCTCTCAAATAACAATAATTAAAATGTAAAGTCATGAAAACGATCAAAGACAGAATTGACAGTAAAATCAAAACAATGGAACGGGTGGCCGTGGTACTTTTTTTAATGCTGGCCGTTGGCTGTAGCAAGGATGATGATGGGGGCTCGGGCGTACTCATTACCGTCCAGGCCTCTACCTTTGAAATTGGTGCGATAAATGATTGCACCACCTCCCTTGGCGATGGTACCAGGCTGTCGTTCGAAACACCCTACACCACCGACCCGGGAGTCAAGATTTCCAAAATGCAGGTAAAGACCACGGTGTCGGATGGCGACACCAAGGACCAGGTGAATACAAATTTCACCGACACGGGGACCCATATAAAATGGGCGCTGTGCTTCACATACGGACCCCAGGCCTGGGTGGAATACGAAGTACGCCTGGAAGCCAGTGATGGATCGGTCAGTAATATATCCAAAGTTAGGGTGGCCAAACCCAGTGGCGCGAATTAGAAAGTAGTTGTTTGGGTTAGTTGAGGTAAAAGCGATGGTGTATATCCTAAGGCATAGAAAGATTGCGCCATTGCTTTTCCAAAAACCTGTTGCCCGATCGGAACGCTTTTCCCCACCAAAAGGAACAATCACTTAAATACACAATTATGAAAATTTCGATGAAAGCCGGGGGTACATCGCGCCCTTTCAAGAACCGCCAAATTGTCCAATATCGCCATATCATCTGGAAATTGACCTTAGGGACTGCGCTGATCATATTCGGACTTTCCAGCCTACGGGCACAAGATTTCAAATTCGGTGCCAAAGCAGGGGTCAACTCCGCCACCGATACGGGTGATGGGGAATTCGACACCGGCGCAACGGCTAGGACCGGTATTCATCTGGGCGGGGTTGTCCAAATGGAAATAAATGAAAAACTGACCGTACAAGGCGAACTTTTATATTCCATGCAGGGCTTCAAGGATGAGGTGACCCACAAACTGGACTATATCAACCTTCCCATTGCCATCAATTATTTTGTGATCCAAGGCCTGGGGATCCAGGTAGGACCACAGTTTGGGTTCAATATAAATGACACCTTCGAAGGAAACGGTTCCTCGGACAGCCTTAATGCCAAAAGTTTCGATCTGGCAGCCATTTTTGGCGCACAGTATGAATTTCCTACCGGGCTTTTTATTCAGGGCAGGTATCAGTTGGGCTTGACGGACTTCATCGACTACAGCACCCCGGCCAAGCATGCGGTGCTTTCTTTTTCAGTGGGATACTATTTCTTATAGCTCCCGTTGAATCCCCTATTGCCATGGAATTTACTGCCCCGGACAGTCCACGGAATCCAAAAAGTATTCCCCAAAAGAAAATCACGATAATAGAAAATCACGATATCATGAAAACAAAAAAGAAACCTCAGGAAGGAAAATACGCAATCGTTAAAATGCTGCGGTTAGGGACGGCCATTGTGCTGATAGCCCTGGCGTGGATGGGATGTAGCAAGGGAGACGACGGAATCGTTTCGATTACCGAGCCCCAAGGAACCGATGAAACGGACAACGGAAACAACAGCAGTACCGATCCGGAGGACCCTCTTGGGGTAATCGTTACCATTACGGATCTGGACCCGCCATCACCGGCAAGCCTGAAATTTGGTGATTCCATTGCCGTAACCTACGATTATGAAGTGGAAAGGCCGGCCGGGGCAAGGATATGGATCCAACCCTATTCCGATGGTGCCCTGCCCCAGTCCAATAGCTACTCGCCCTCTCCCGTGTTTAAGCAAAAGGGAACGGAAACGGTATATGTATCCGTTACCGAAGGGGATACCGTGCTTGTAGACCAGTTAAAAACACAGATCAACACTCCGGGACTTATTCTTTTGGGTGTCTTGTTGTCTTCAGATCCTCTTTCCGAATCCTATGAAGCGGTGGATTACCAGTTCACCAATTGAGCGCGACGCCCGTCGCCCGCCTTCCCGGACGGAACAAAAAAAAGCCCTCTTTTGAGGGCGTTTTTTGTAAAAGTAGGTTTGTGAAATTTGGTAAGATGCGTTTTTCGCAGCTTGTAGGTCAAGTGCCGATTTGGGGTCGAACACTTTATTTTCAGTTAAGTTCAAAGCTTGATTTGGGGTCAACACTATCACTTAATTACAATGTAAAGATAAACTGGATTTGGGGATCGATCTAAATTATTGTTGTGAACCCCCGCTATTTTGTTGTATGCCTTACGAACGGTACAAAATATCGGATGAACAGCGCCCTTGGATTTTAAATCCGGCATCCCGGAACGGTTTTTTCAAGGCCTTCTTCGAAACAAAACACAAAAAAACCCGACGCTCGGTCGGGTTCCCGTTAAAGTAGGATTGTTACATACGGTGCTTTTAAAGGTTATATAAGTAGGTCAATTGGTGTGTCGCATTTAAATGGTTTGCCATTCTATTGGGTCCGTAGGCCGAGATCGGTATCGGACCTCGGATAAATTGGGCACCTGATCATACCGTAAATCTAAGGCACGTGGAACAGCGGTCTAAATTATTGTTGTGAACCTGCCCGATCTTGTTGTGAAAAATACCGCGGATCCAATATGTGCGGATAGGAGCCATGGCCCACTTGCTCCGACCAAAAAAATAGGGCAATGGCCCGACAGCAAATGGACAGTGGAGCTATCCTAAAAAAGCGAACTAATACTGATCCAGGTTCTCTGGATATAGGAAGTTGTTATAGGGAAAGCGGGTCACATGGATGTCGCGAACCTCATCATAGACCCGTTTTCGAAACTCATCGAGGTTTTCCCGGTTCAGGGCGGATATAAAGAGCACATTGTTGCCCATGCGCTGCATCCAGGTGTTTTTCCATTCGTCGATTGTAAAGTGTTCGCTGGTCCGCTCTGTCAACAGGTCGTCCGAATCTATGGTCTTGTGCTCGTACTGGTCAATTTTGTTGAAGACCATGATCGTTCTTTTGTCACCACTTTTGATTTCGTCCAAAATTTGATTGACCGAATCGATGTGTTCCTCAAATTGCGGATGCGATATGTCGATTATGTGCAAAAGCAGGTCGGCTTCACGGACTTCATCCAATGTGCTCTTGAAGCTTTCCACCAATTGCGTGGGCAACTTTCTGATAAAACCCACGGTATCGCTCAAAAGAAAGGGAAGGTTGCCAATGACCACTTTTCGCACGGTCGTATCCAAGGTGGCAAAGAGCTTGTTCTCCGCAAAGACCTGGCTTTTGCTTATTACGTTCATAAGGGTAGACTTGCCCACGTTGGTGTATCCGACCAGGGCGACCCGCACCAGTGCCCCCCGGTTGCCCCGTTGGGTTTCCATTTGGCGGTCGATCTTCAGCAGTTTTTTCTTTAGCAGGCTAATGCGGTCCCGTACGATACGCCGATCCGTTTCGATCTCGGTCTCTCCAGGACCCCGCATCCCGATACCTCCTTTTTGGCGTTCCAGGTGGGTCCAAAGTCCGGTAAGCCTGGGAAGCAGATATTCGTACTGGGCCAGTTCCACTTGGGTACGGGAGTAGCTGGTCTGCGCCCGTTGGGCGAAAATGTCGAGGATAAGGCCTGTTCGGTCCAATATCTTGCAACGCAATTGTTTTTCAATATTGCGCTGCTGCGCCGGACTAAGTTCATCATCGAAAACCACCGTGCCTATTTCGTGTTCCCCGACATAGTCGGCCACCTCCTGCATTTTTCCGCTACCTATCAAGGTTTTTGGGTTGGGGACCTCCATTTTTTGCACAAAACGTTTGAGGACCTCGCCCCCGGCCGTATAGGTCAGAAATTCAAGTTCGTCCAGGTATTCGGTCACCTTCCCCTCGTCCTGCACCCGGTTGATCACCCCGATCAGCACCACGTTCTCGTACTCTATCGATTTCTTTTCTAGCATACTTGGATTTAATTGCAAATCTAAACAATACTTGCTTAGCTATTTTTGTAAATTTATTGCCCCAACAATAATTTACATGGCCTTCCCCTTCTTTAAAAGGAAACGAAAGAGCGACCTCCACAGCATCGCTTTCTACAATCTCGAAAACCTGTTCGATACGGTGGACGACCCCGACACCCTGGATGATGACTTTACCCCAAAGGGAGAAAAAAAATGGTCGATGAAGCGTTACAAGAGGAAGTTGTACAAATTGGCCAAGACCATATCTGAAATTGGAGCGAACACCACCCACAATGTCCCGGTTTTGGTAGGGGTGGCCGAAGTTGAAAATGCCATGGTGATAGAGGACCTGTTGACGGCGGAGCCGTTGAAGGACATAGGGTACGGATATGTGCACTACGATTCCCCGGACGAAAGGGGAATCGATGCGGCGCTGATCTACCGTAGGAAAAATTTTAAGGTGCTGCATTCCGAACCGATAACCTTGTTTGTAAATAATCCGGATGGGAAACGCGATACCACCAGGGATATCCTATATGTGCACGGGGAGTTGAACGGGGAGCCGGTCCATGTGTTTGTAAACCACTGGCCCTCCCGTCGGGACGGTGAGACGGAAACAGGTTATAAAAGAATACGGGCAGCGGAGACCCTGACCGGTTTTATGGAGGGAATTGAGCGCGAGCATGCCAATCCGAATTACATTATCATGGGCGATTTCAACGACAATCCGGATTCGCCGAGCATACGGCTCCTGATGCAAAAGGACAATTTGTACAACCCTGCCGAAAAATTATTGACCGAATATCGGGGAAGCGCCAATTACAGGAGACAATGGAGCCTGTTCGATCAGATAATTTTTTCCCATAATTTCTTGAACTACGAAAAGGGGACGCACAGCTTTGCCCATGCCAATATTTTTGATGAGACCTTCCTGACCGATTTCAAGGGAAAATACAAGGGCACACCGTACCGCACTTATGTGGGAAGGAAATATATCGGGGGATTTAGCGATCATTTTCCGGTGTATATCCAGTTGAAATACAACGCTTGAATCTCTTGGCAAAGCGCCATTCGAACCCTTATACGTTTTTTACCTCATCCTCCACAAGCAGTTCATCGTTTCGAAACCGGAGGAAAACCTGGGCCGTGGTCACCACATCCAGTTCACAGTAGGTAACGATCCGATCGAGGTCGTTTTCACCGTAATACACCTGACGGACCATACTGCCGTCAATATCCTGTTTGGGAGAGGGAATGCCTAAAATATTCGCGAGCAATTTTAGGGAAGTGAAGTGCTTGTAATCTCCAAATTTCCAGAGTTCCATGGTATCGAGGTGCGGAACCTCCCAAGGCTTTTTACCAAAAAGGTTCAGTTTGTAGGGCAGTTCAATACGGTTGATGATCATGCGGCGGGCGATATAGGGAAAATCAAACTCTTTGGCATTATGGCCGCAAAGCAAATGTTTGGCACTGCTGAAATGGGTGATCAACATATTTTTGAATTCCTTTAGCAGTTTCGGTTCCTCCCCATGAAAGGAGGTGACCCTAAAGGTCCTGATATCGGCCTTGAAGTTGAAGTATCCCACGGAAATGCAGATGATCTTTCCGAACTCGGCCCAGATGCCGGCACGCTCGTAAAACGCTGCGGCCGTGAATTCCTCCTTGCGCTGGTACTGTGATTTCACCTCCCAAAGCTCTTTTTTTGACTCGTCCAGCAGGTCGAAATGTTCCGTCTCTGGAACGGTCTCGATATCGAGGAACAAAATGTGCTCCAAATTAATTTTATCAAGCATGCGTTGTTTTTATAAGAGAGATCCCATGTAATATACAAACAAATATAGGGTGTTAGGGTGCATAAATCTTGCGTTGGAATCGGAACCTCCTTGTCGGTTCCGGGCGGAGGGGCCGGCAAGCCCGGCGCAACACCTGCTTGGAGTTGGATTCGGGCCTCGGTCGAGGGCTATTTGTCCGTTGGAATGGAAAAGAGGCCTTTTTTCCGCTTTTCACCATAACCGACCGCCCCGTCGTTTTTTTTTTGCTGACCTTGAGGGGGATACCGTGGTTATCCTTTGGAAAACCATGCTTTTATCGATGAAATGCACGGGAGAGCCTTGGCCCCATCGGTAGAAAAAAGTTGACAAACCTGTCGGTTGGTAACGATCAGAAAAGCGATTGCTGTTTTGCCGGACTTTCATGTTCCAACAACCATTTTTTTCGGTGCAATCCACCCGCATAGCCCGTCAATGAGCCATCACTTCCTATGACCCGGTGGCAGGGGACCACGATCCACAGCGGATTCCTGCCATTTGCCGAGGCGACCGCGCGAATGGCCTTCACATCGCCCAACCTTTTGGAAAGATCGAGATAGGAGATCGTCTTGCCATAGGGAATGTTCCGTAAGGCCCGCCACACCCCTTTTTGAAAATCCGTGCCCTGGGGATCCAGTTCCAGCTCAAAAACCTGGCGCTCCCCGGCGAAATATTCCTGCAGCTGGTACACGGCGTCCTCCAGTACTTCCGGAACGACAGTGGTGGTAGGCTCTTCCCTGTTCAACACGCTAATGGCCGATAGCCCGTTTTCGTCGCCTTCCAGTTTCGCGGTGCCCAAGGGCGTTTGGATATATGCCGTTTCCATCATCAGTTCTTTTTATCGGTTTTTTCGATAATGCCCGATTTTTTGGCCCGTTTTTCCCAGTTTTTACGGGCCAGTTGCTGTAAATCGGCCACGCTATCGCTTTCATCCATAATTTCAAGGCCCAATAGGGTCTCGATCACATCTTCCGTGGTGACCAATCCGCTTACCGAACCATATTCATCCACTACCAACGCAATATGTTCCCGTTTGGCGATGAGCATATCGAACAATTGGGGAATCGGGGTGTTCCGTTGGGTGACCAGAATGTCGCGCTTGATTTTGGAAAGGGGGATGGCGCCATTGTCGTTCACCAGTTCCTCCAGGATATTGTCTTTCAGCACGAAGCCGGTAATATGGTCCATTTGATCGCCATAGACCGGAATTCTGGAAAAGCGCATCTTTGGGTTCTCGGCAAAGAATTCCTGGATAGAAATCGCCTCGGGCGCTATTTTCAGTACCGTTCTTGGGGTCATGATATCTTTTGCGAGGACTTCATCAAATCGCAGTAGGTTCTTGATGATGGTGGATTCCGACTTTTCGAAGACCCCTTCCTCGTGGGCAATGTCGGTCATGGCCGTAAAATCTTCCCTACTGAGAACGCTGCCGTGGTGCCCCTTGCCCCCTACCAATTTGGTAAAAAGTTGCAATATCCACATGAGTCCCGTCCAACGCAGTGCCAATACCATTACTTTCAATGCCTTGGCGGTGAAGTTTGCCAACTGCCGCCAATAAGTGGCACCGATGGTTTTGGGAATGATCTCGGAGGCCACCAAGATCAGGATGGTCATAAGCGTGGAAACGACCCCCACCATAAGATCTTCAGTAAATTCGATCCCCAAAAAGCGTCTTTGCGCCGTGCCGTACAACTGGGCGTACGCGGCTTTTGCCTGGACCCCCACCAAGATGGCGCCCACGGTATGTGCTATGGTGTTTAGGGTAAGTATCGCGATCAGCGGTTGGTCAACATCTTTTTTTAAGCGCTCCAGGGTACCCGCATAGAGCTTGCCCTCTTTTTTTTTAAGGTTGATGAAGGTGGGATTGACACTTAATAAAACCGCCTCCAAAATGGAGCAGAGGAATGAAAAAAAGATTGAAACCAAAGCGTAGAAAACCAGTAATCCCATGTCTGCGTTTTATACAGCGAAGATACCAATAAAATGGCATCTAAAGATCGCTATTCCTCTGGTAAGTGGGCTTGATAGAACACCTGTTGCACTGCCTCGCGGATCTTTAGGGCATACAGATTGCGATGTTCCCTTGTGGGGTTCACCCGGTTGGAAAGAAAAATATATACCAACTGGTTTTTCGGGTCTGCCCATACAAAGGTGCCCGTAAAACCACTATGTCCGAAGCTTTCCGCACTGACTTCAGGCGCCGGATAGGCATCGGCAAAAGGCAATTCGGAATTGTTCAATAAGGGTTTGTCGAAGCCCAGGCCCCTCCGGTTTTCATTGTCGGGATACTGTACGGCAATGAAGGTTTTGACGGTAGCTTCCGAAAAATATCTTTTCCCGGCAAAGCTCCCGTACTGCATATACATTTGCATGAGTTTGGCCAGGTCGGTTGCGGAGGCAAAAAGGCCGGCATTGCCCGATACACCGCCCAAAAGCGAGGCGTTTTCGTCATGCACCCAGCCATGGGTCAGGCTGTGGCGGAACAGGGTGTCCTCTTCGGTCGGGACAATTTTGTTCGGAAAGTTCTTGGTCTTTGGACGGAACCCCATCGTATAGGCCCCCAGCGGCCTGTAAAAATAGTCTTCCAGATATTTCTCGTAGGGGGTACCCGTGATCTGGGACACCATTTCGGGGTATAGTAGAAAGGTAAGGCCCGAATAACGGTATTTTTTCTCGGTGTTCACAGGGGATCGGTCGATTTTGCGGTACATATGCTTATGAAACGCATTTTTCACGTAAATGCCCTCATATGCCTGATTTTGATAACCCGGTTTTCGGGCCTTTTTTGCGAATCGCCGCTTGATCTTCCCATTTTTCCGGATCACATCGTTGAGAAAGATGATGTATGGTTCCAATCCGGCCTGGTGCGCCAGGATTTCGCGAAGTGTCAGGTCTTTCTTGTCTTTTTTGCCCTGCCATCTTTTCCAGTAGTGGCTAAAGGGCTTGTCCAATTCCAAGCTTCCCTCGTCCACCAACTTCATCAAGGCTGGGAGTGCCCCTGCGATCTTCGTCACCGAAGCCAAATCGTAAAGATCGTCCAGGGCCACCGCCTGGACGCTATCATAGGTGTGGAAGCCATAGGCTTTGTGAAAAATGATCTTCCCTTCCTTGGCCGCCAGCACCTGTGCGCCCGGGAAAGCATTGTTGTATATGCCACTGTTAATTATGGAATCGACTTTGGTATGGATGAAAAGGGAGTCCAGGCCCACTTCGGACGGGCCGGCATGGAACAGGCCAATTCCTTCCGCTAGGGACGAGGGAACGCCCGCTTGTTCCTGGGAATAGGAGATTGTAGAGAATAGACCCATTAGTATAAAAACTAGTTTCCCCATGCTTTTTGGTACACTTCCCCTTCGAGGGCTCCTTTCGATATGGTCCGATGTCTTTTCCATTTCGCCGTTTTATCCCATCAGTTTTACCGCGTCCTTTGCAAAGTAACTGGCTATAATGTTGGCCCCTGCGCGTTTGATGGCGATCAACTGCTCCATCATTACCGCATCGTGGTCCAGCCACCCCTTCCCGGCAGCGGCCTTGAGCATGGCGTATTCACCGCTTACCTGGTACACGGCCACTGGTACATCGACCTCGTTCCTGATTTCCCGGACAATGTCCAAATAGCACAGACCGGGCTTTACCATTACGATGTCGGCCCCCTCATCAATGTCCATTTGGGTCTCTGTCAGGGCCTCGAAACGGTTGGCGGGGTCCATTTGGTACGTTTTTTTATCCTTGGGAACATTTTGTACGTCCACAGGGGCGGAATCCAAGGCGTCGCGAAACGGGCCGTAGAAAGCACTGGCGTATTTGGCACTGTAGCTCATGATTCCCGTATCGGGAAGGCCCTCCTCTTCCAAGGCTTCCCGTATGGCCAATATACGGCCGTCCATCATATCACTGGGCGCGACAAAATCGGCACCTGCCCGCGCATGGGAAACGCTCATTTCGGCCAGGACCTCAACGGTCTCATCGTTTGCGATCCGTCCGTCCGCCACAATTCCATCATGACCGTAGGAGGAGTAGGGATCCAAGGCGACATCGGTCATGACCAGCATATCGGGACATGCATTTTTGACGGTTTTGATGCCGCGTTGCATCAGGCCTTCGGCATTGAGGGCCTCGACCCCTTTGTTATCCTTCAAGTTATCCGGCACTTTCACAAAAAGCAGCACCGCACACAATCCCATGTTCCACAATTCCTTGGTTTCCTTTTCCAACTGATCCAAACTCAGCCTGAAATAATTCGGCATCGAAGGGATCTCTTCCCGGATCCCCTTCCCTTCCACCACAAAAAGCGGGACCAAAAAATCATTTGGGGTCAAAACGGTCTCCCGGACAAGACGCCGAATGGCATCATTGGAACGCAATCTTCTATTTCTTCGAAGTGGGTACATCTGTTTTTGTTTGTGATCTAAAATTACGTATTCCCAATTAAAAATAAGGGATATTATGGGGCAAGCTGGCCCGTATTGTCCACCGATGCCATTTCCTCCCAACATGCGATGATGGCCTCGAGCGCACGTCCCAGTCCTTGGGTTGCCCATAAACCCTTGTCCTGCATGAGCTCAGTGGGGTTTTGGCCCGTATCGATATAGGTGCGGATCGATTGGATGAGGGGATCTTCAAAACCATTGATCTTAAGGATCGATCGGTTTCCGGGGATACTATAGGCACCCTCATAGTCGTAACAGAAGACCAGCACCTGGTCGCCGGTCTTGAGATCCAAGCCTTCGAAGCAATCCGTTCTGAAGAACTTTTGGTTCGCATAGGTATTTGCCCCAAGGTCTTTGATCTTATAGACCTTCTCGATGGCGATAATTCCTTCCTGCGCGAGGTACAAGGGTCCCGGATCGTCCGTGGGGTCCCTTAAGTCGGTAAGGGTGCCCGTGAACACTAAGGACAGTTCCTCCCCACAATTGCCGATGAACGGGCCCGATTCGGGCCACCAATAGGTATACCCCACATCGAGGGTGTCCTGGGTGAAGACCAGGTCTATCTCGCTTTTTGCTTTTTTGTCTTGGCAGGACAGTACAAGGAGCCCGGCCAGGATATACGGGAGAAAAGCGTTTTTTTTCATTCCAATCCATATTTACGGTTAAAGTCGTCGGCCTTTTTTACCCATTTTTTGGGCGCATTGAAGCGGTACCCGATATACACCTCCGCGAAGGAGATCGTATCGTCAAAACTGGTGTTGGCGTCTTCTTGGTGGGCCAAGATCTGGGCGCTGAGATTGACTCCGGTAAAGAAACGATCGGAATTATATCCCAAGGCGGTTCGAAATAGCACTTGCACCAGGCCCGAACTGGTGGTTTCGCCCTCGGACCGGCTAAAGTTCACCCCGAACCCCAAGGTCGTGCCCAGGGATGCCAAAAAATGTCTTTTAATGACCCAGTTGTGGTAATACCCGGGACCAATGGCCAGGTCATAGGAATGTTCGTCGCTCTGGAGCGCCGTCTCGCCCAAGCGGAATTTGGTGTAATAAAAGGTGAAGCGGGGGATAAAACTTCCCGCGCTTTTCTTTTGCCATTCGTTTTGAAAGCCAATGGCCCTAAAGGAGAAGCGTTTGTTGAAAACATAACTGGTCGTCCCACCGATCTTTAAGGTTCCGAGCTCCGGAAAGGCGATGGTTTCGTTGTTCCGGACTTCAAAAAACCCCTTTTGCCTGTAAAAATCCAGGGTTTGCATCCATTGTCCCAGGAACATCCTGAAGTTTAGCGTAAAGAGTTTGGAGCCCTTGTTGTCCTGGTTCTCCGAAAAGAAACTGGGGGCATACCCCAAATCGATTTCCAGAGACCTGAAAAGCGCGGACAGTCCGAGATAGGTCTTGTCGTTGGGGATGAATTCCGTACGTTCGGCGGTCTCATTGTCCGTCACCGTAAAACTGTTCGAGGTGTTTTGGACACCGACGCGCACCGTGATCTTTTCGGGAAATTTCCGGACATAGTCGCCCACTTCCTGGGCCGTGCAAAGGCCGTGCCATGCCATAAAAAAAACTACCGTTGCCCTTAGACCCATGCTTTGGGATGTTGCAGGATTTGTAACAAACGGGCCTCCTCACTGTTCGCTTGGGGCCGGTGATCGTACCGCCACTGCACCCGCGGGGGAAGACTCATCAAAATGCTCTCGATCCGACCATTGGTCTTCAGGCCGAAAAGGGTGCCCTTGTCGTGCACGAGGTTGAATTCCACATAACGCCCACGACGGATTTCCTGCCAATCCCTTTGTTCTTGGGAATACTCCAGGCCCTTTCTTTTCATAACGATCGGTATATAAGCTTCCAAAAAACTGTCCCCCGCCTCGCTAACAAAGCGGTACCAGTCGGACATGCCCCGCCCTTCCGTGGCCCTGCAATAGTCAAAGAACAGTCCACCGACGCCACGGGCCTCGTTTCTGTGGGCATTCCAGAAATAGGAATCGCATTTTTGTTTGAACGAAGGATAAAACTGGGGGTCGTGCCGGTCGCAGGCCCGCTTACAGACCCTGTGAAAATGTTCGGCATCCGCATCGAAAAGATAATAGGGGGTAAGGTCCTGCCCTCCCCCGAACCATTGATCCACGAGCTTTCCTTCTTTGTCGTACATCTCGAAGTAGCGCCAGTTGGCATGGACGGTCGGGACCATCGGGCTTTTGGGGTGCAGTACCAGGCTCAGGCCACAGGCAAAAAAATCGGCATCGGTCACCCCAAAATACTGTTGCATACTCTGGGGAAGCGCCCCGTGCACCGCCGAGATATTGACCCCTCCCTTTTCAAAAACGGCCCCATTTTCGATGACCCGAGATCGGCCACCGCCCCCTTCCGGACGCTCCCAAAGATCCTCGTGAAATTGGGCCGCGCCATCGATTTCCTCCAGTTTGGAGGTAATGGTATCTTGCAGGTCTTGGATGTATCGGTAGAAGGTATCTTTCATAAAGGGTATCGAGCAGCCCCAAACCGGGGGTGGATAGTTGATCTGTTGCAAAAGTAAGGATTATCGGGATGACTTCGATGGTCTGATATCCGACCAATGCACGGTTGCGAACGAAGTAAAATAGGCATCCAACTTGTTGCGAAACGTGTAGTTTTCGCTACATCTTTCAAAGATACACGGTTCCAACATATTTCCATTTCCCCGCTACCGCAAGATTGTATCTTGTGGTAAAACCACCACCCTTGCAAATACGTGCCAAAGACCATTTTCAACCCGTTGCAGATTATAGGAGGGCATGTCGTAAATATATAGCATGTTTGCTCCAAATAAGAAACCACGGCCTTTCAACCGTGCTTTTAGCTTTTACTGCTTACCTGCCTGCGGCAGGCTCCGACGGCCACTAGTTGCACCTGTCCGCCGGAACCATTGGCAATGGTGTAGGAGGAAGCAGGTGGTAGCAGGGCGTTACTCGCAATTTAAAAATTGTCTGTCGTCCTCGGCCATTGTAAAAGTGATGGATATAGAGTCGTTTTCCTTAAAGGTCCAGGGTTCGGTCTCCACAACAAAATATCCAATGGAAATTACCTTTAGCCGCGATTTGGCCACACTTTTTCCAGATCTAAAGGAAATATGTCCATCGTCCACCTCAAATTTGCTGCAATCCATTTCAATTAATGCGGGCTCCATAAATTGGGTGCCCTGCTTATGTTCCAGGTTTACCGTGAACCAAAGGCTATCCCGAACATAATCGTTTGCACTAAGGAATTCCCATTGGTAGCCGCTGCCATTTCCATAACTAGGACGTATTGTGGTTGTGCCATGTCCGGAGAATTTGCCACAACATGATATTATTGTGGAGACACAAACGGATATAACGATGACCCTGTATTTTTTCATATGGACTATGGTTTTAGCATCCTGCATTCTTCCCTTTTTGAGGTTTGGAATTCGATCGCAAATCTTTCCCCCAACTGCCACACCTTCTTATCGAAGCCACGGAGGAGGATCGAGGAAACCTGTCCACCGATTGGCTGGCTGGCGGTAACGGAGATTAACGCATATCCTAGAACATCGATATGGGAAAGTGCCTTTCCAATTCATGGCCATCCCCTTTTTTAAGCTTGTATATCATTATCTCATCGTAACTGTTCTTAAGATATGCCTGATTGGAATGATATAGTAGATACCTATTTGGTGAGATTTCAATGAGCGATGAAAAAGAATGTCCAAATTCATAGATTCCGGTCGATCGGGCAAAACGTATTTTTTCATCCACGAATTTTTCCGAATGTTCCGAATCTCCATCTGGGATTTTTTTGATGAGTCGCTCCATGGCCTCTTCCCCCAAGTATCCCGTCAAGTCCTGTCGTTGCTCCAGGTCACTGACCAGGATCCGTTTCAAAGCGGTATCCGCTTTTCTTTTTATCAAAACCAATTTTCTGTTTTTAATGGACGAAATATATTCGGTGGTATCTTCTTGGGTCATGTTCCCCGCTTCAAACTTCGATCTTAGTACCCGTAAATGGGCATCCGATACCAGGGTATCCCTTCCCACAATGCTTCCGATCAAATCATAGTAGCGCGTGGCGGCTTTGTTTTCTTGTCCAAAACAACCAAAACACATACCCAGGAGTGCCAGCAATACCGTCGTGCGCCTATGGATTGCAAGGGCTTCCCTCGGCAAGTATAGCGAAACCAGAATCTTCTTATTCAAGAATAAGCCAGGTATTAAAAGTATAATGGACAATCCATTTTGTTTTTTCCTTTTTCAAGATATACACCGCCGACTCCAAATTCCCCACCATCCTAAATACTGCAATGTCGTCAACGATGATGGGCTCTGTAATGCGTTTAACGTGGTGGGATAGGTCCGTGGGCTCGTCAAAACTGTTCGAAAGCACAATGTTGTTGTTCAATTTCTTTGGATCAAGTGCCAAAGGTTTGGACAAGAAAATCTTCGATCGGACCTTGGCACGCACTCCCCTGTTCAACACTTTCTTTAGGTCTTCATCGGAAATGGTTACGGGTATCCCCACGTTTCCGGTGATAAGATGAAAATTTTCATCTTCAAAGAAAATGGCCATATCCTTATCAAAATAGGTCGTATCATAGACATAGGATTTGGATCCATCCTTGTCCATTATCACATTATTTATTACCTCATACTCCTTCTTTGATATAAAATCGTTGTCAAGCTTTTGGGCAGCGCAACCGTTTGCCAAGCAGCAGATGATCAAAACAATGCCGCCTATATGTTTTGCCCTTTTTGCAACCAATGTCATCGCTTCATTTTGGTCATAAAATTGCACCGTTTTGTTCCATACTTCAATCTGCCCTCCAAATCAGTCCAGAACCAAAAAAGACCCAGTTGTCGTCCCCGCTCCTTTCATAAAATTCCAAGGAAACGCTATTGGGATACTTTACAAATAGGGCGGCAATCGAGTGGTCGACATTAAAAACAGGTACGGATACGGACATATCTCTCTTGTCATTTGTCATTTCTATATCCGTTAACCTGTTCTTCTCCCATTTAATGGGCTTTTCCACAAAGCTGTTTGCCATGTTTTCCAAGTCCTTTTTGCTCAGAAAATCCGCTATTTTGGGTCGTAGGTACGGTTTGGCCATTTTCCTTCCTATGGAGTCTATTTCCGCCGCCGTGTATTTGCCCAAGGATTTTAGGGAAACGATCATACCGTATGCCATTTCCTTATTTTTTCGACCTACATGGGTTATTTGTACCTTTTGGCCAATGGTCGTTAGGAATTTAGCGTTGTATGTATCACTGGTAAAAGATCTTTTGTACAGATTTATGTTTCCTTCCCGCTGTTTGCCCAAGACGTTCAATATGGCGTATATGGTTTCATGTTTTCCTTCGGCGAATGGACTTTGGGATTTACAGCCTAAGCTTGAAATAAAAACAAAAATCAGTATTGCCGCATTCCTCATTTTTAGTTGCATTTTGTTCCTAGGGCATTCCCTTCCGGGTAATCGGTTTTCGGTTCGGGGGACCGCCTCCTTTTTGGTTTTCCGCAACTGTATGGGCAAGGATACTACCGTGGAACTTTCCGTTGACCTGTGGCGACAACCTTTGATCGATACGACAGCTTACCACATTGCCCCTTCATAACCATCGATAATTTGCCAATCCCCACCATGCGCTCGATGCAAGTAATATATCATGGAAAAACCGGCCAGTCCGCTCTGGCTGTTTCCGATATTGACAAGTGCGGTGTCCCGTTTTGCGCTGTAGATGATCCGTGAAAATTTAAATACCTGATCCACTTCGAAAAAGTCAATGTCCCTTTTTAGCCGTACCGTATCCGCAACATCGAGAACGTGCCCCCGGGCACTGTTTATGTTGTGTAAATCGATAATTATCATGTTTTCCAAATCATTCTCTGCAAATTTTGAAAGCACTTTAGAGGGCACATAGGTCGACCAATACTCCTTGTCCATATCATCCATTTTTGGATGTATCCATATTTTTAATTTGACACGGTCCAAGGAATCCACGATTTTTTGTGGAATTCCCGTGGAAGCATCATATCCCTTTTGAGGGGGCGGTGGAAGAGGTGAGGCCAATCTATCTATCATATATGAAATGATCGTGCCATCTTCCTTGCTTACTGTAGAAGATTGGGAACCGCACCCCAAAACAAGGAAATAGAACACTACGACTGACAAGCAATATTTTACTTCCATCATTTGCACACTTTGGTATTTACGTTCACGGTCGACCTAAAATTATTGTATCGGGTATCTTGGGCCTTGGTCAAACGTTTTGCAGTATATCTATATTTTCTTAAACCATCCCATCCGAAAGACATATTTTTCAAGGGGATAACGATTTCTATCAAGCTGTCTTACGGCACTGGCTATCTGTTCCACATAATTTTCCACCATATAATTATGTTGTGCCAGCCCTTTCCAATTGTAGTTTCCGTCATACTTTGTCCTTGCCCATCCCTTATAATATGCATACAACTCAAAAAGTCTAGCTCTATTGTTGGGATCTACTCCTGCTTCATACCTACTTACATATCTGTGAATCTCCGCATGAATACCCTCGTGCAAAATTAGGGCGGCAGTATCAAGGCCCGTTCCACCTACATTTTCTATTGTAATCGTTATATTTCCATTGGAACCAAGAGTGGTTGTGTCAGTACAGGCATCGTCTGTATCTACACAATTACCAACCTTAAATGTTAAATGATATTGCGGGTCATCGATGAAAGCCCCTATTGTTTTTTTGAAAAGATTTCCATTTTCCTCTTCCAATCTATCATAAACACATTTAGTTTTCCCCGTTAGTTTACTAATTACGTTTTCCACCACCATGTTAACCGGAACCAACATTTCCCCTTCCGGGCAATCGTTGTTCCGTACTGGGGTCCTGCCCCCTTTTTGGTTTGCCGAACCGGGTGCGCTGGGCGGCAAGGGTCTTCCGAAACGGCCTTCCCCGACCTCTACGCTGCCCCGCGTGCTCGTGCGGGCAGTTGTACTGGACCAGCCCGAAGTGCCCCTTGGGCCATTGCTGCCGCTCGGAGCCGTACCCGTATCGGCATGGCCCGTGTTCCCACCTCCGTTTCCATTGGAACTTCCACTGTTCGACCCATTGGGAGCGGGCTTGTTGGGCCTTATATCCCAGACCTCCACTTCGGTGCATGGCGATGGCTCATCGCCCTTCAGGGCAAGCCCGGTCCCGTTCATGAAATTTTCCAGGGTATGGGTGGCGATCTTCCCCTGGAACCTTTTCTCCCTTTGCCTGGAATAGGTATGTACATCATGGCCGTCCCCGAACGTATAGCGCAGCACGAAAGGGGCCATCTTTTTGCCATTTGTCCTGGTGGTGGCGATCAGGTTGTAGAGGACCGTGGGGGAGGGTTCGCTCTGCCGTATCCTAATCGAATGGGTCTTGTTGCCCACGGAATCGGTGGCCGTTAGAATGTGGTCTTGGTCCAGCCAGAACGCGGGTCCCCTTTTTGGGCCCCCGACCGCGCCAGGGCCATTTTATCGTTTATGGGGCGCAGGGTCCCGGCCACTTCGGGGATCGCCCCCACTGCCGTTTCCGTTATCGAAAAATTGGGCGCCCGGGCCTCTCGGGCCACCGTGATCTCCAGTTCCTCCCTATCGACCTGGCAGCCGAAAAGGAGCATTGATAAAAGTCCCACAACAAATTTGGTGCTCCGTTCCATATCCCTTTGGTTTGGCATTGGCAAAATGTCCTGGGGGGCTCATGGTGCTAAAGGTAGGCGCCCACCCTGCAGTTACCTTGCAGGATGTAACTTATCTGGGAATGGCCGGGCCACCGGGTACGGGGCGGGGCGGAAAGGACATGGGGGAAGGCGGCGGAACTTTGCTTTTCGACTTGGGACAGAAGAGGTTCTACCGTCCATGCCTCCTTTGGAAAAGACCTATTCCACAAGCTTTCCCGACAAAAAGCCTCCCTTCCCGGGAATACTTTGCCGCTTTCTTAAAAAAAGTACGCAGCGAACTCTTGAAGACTTTGCAGCGTTCCCATAATAAGTATGCAGTGAACTTTTTTTGATCTTGCGGGCAAGTCCAAAAAGAACGATTGTGGTAACCGTATGGATTATTGCGGAAACGGGTGGGACGGTAAGGAGAAGTGTGCTCCCCGCTACCGCCAGCCTGCGCTTTCTGACCGCGGTTCTTCTCTTTGGATATTCCCTATCTGCGTTGTTGGGCGGGCTCGGTTCGGTACGGGCAAGGTGCCTGCGTTTGCCGGGTAAAGCGATGGATGTCATGGTTTTTGCTATAATAGCGATGCATTCAGTATATTGGTTCGTACAAAGGGGATGGGATCCATACCCCTGTCCTACCATCCAAAGGGGAGAAAGCAGGGGTAGCGAAAGCGGGTTGGAGACCGCTTTGTTACGATTTAGATAAACAGAAAAAATCAAACTATTATGCAAAAGGAATATGCGGTGCAAATGGCCAGTTCAAACCTACGGTTTGGGCCGGGTGTTACCAAAGAGGTGGGCATGGATCTTGCGGACATGGGGATCAAAAGGGTATTGGTGTTTACAGATGCCCATTTGTTGAACCTCCAACCAGTGCAAACGACCCTGGAATCGTTGCGCACTGAAGGAATTGCATTCGACATCTTTGATCGGGTGCGGGTCGAGCCCACCGATGTTTCGATCAAGGAAGCAATTGCGACCGCCCAAGCGGGCAACTATGACGGCTATGTGGCCGTGGGCGGGGGTTCAACAATTGATACGGCCAAGGCCGCCAACCTCTACGCAACCTATCCGGACGACTTTTATGCCTATATCAATGCCCCTATCGGGCAAGGGAAGCCGGTTCCCGGCCCTGTAAAACCTTTGATCGCCATTCCCACCACCGCCGGAACCGGTAGTGAAACCACCGGCGTGGCCATTATGGACCTCACCGAGCACCAAGCCAAATCGGGGATTGCCCATCGTTATCTGAAACCCACACTGGGCCTGGTCGACCCCGAAAACACCCGTACCATGCCCCCCGTAATCGCGGCGGCCTCCGGGCTGGATGTGTTGTGCCATGCCCTAGAATCGTATACGGCCCTTCCTTTTTATGAGCGTCCGCGCCCCGAGCGGCCCCTGTACCGCCCGGCCTACCAGGGTAACAATCCCATTAGTGATATGTGGGCGTTGAAGGCGGTGGACCTTACGGCAAAATACATTGTACGGGCCTTCAAAGATCCCGATGACGATGAAGCCCGCAGCAATATGATACTCGCCTCCAGTATGGCGGGGATGGGATTTGGCAATGCGGGCGTCCACCTGTGTCATGGGATGTCCTACCCCGTTTCGGGAATGGTAAAGACCTTTAGTCCGGCAGGTCTGGGGCTGGATTACCCCATTGTGCCTCATGGCATGTCCGTGATCCTCAACGCTCCCGCCGTTTTCCGTTTTACCGGTTCGGCCGATCCAGAGCGGCATCTCAGGGGCGCGGCATTGATGGGCGCGGATGTATCCAAGGTCAAAGATCCGGTCAAGGAAGCGGGTTCCATACTGGCGGAACGCATCGTGGCCTTGATGCGGGAACTGGAAATCCCGAACGGTCTATCGGCCATAGGCTACACGGAGGAGCATATTCCGGCCTTGGTCGAAGGAACCTTGCCGCAGCATCGGGTAACCAAGCTTGCTCCCCGTCCCGCGGACGCCGAAGATCTTGCCCGACTGTTTCGGGATGCGATGGTAGCGTGGTAATCGAGGGATGGTATGTCTGTGGTTTGGCGTGTTCGTGCGATTGCCCCTTCCCGGTTCGGATACGCTATCAAAGAAGGAAGAACGATCAGGAAAAACCCGCTTCGGAGCAGGTTCTTTCTGAGAGGCCCCAAAAACGAAGACCAATAAGGGGAATAGCCCGTCCGTTTGCCCATGGGTTGTCCCGGCGGGAAAAGAAAACTTCTTCGGGACACAACATAAAAGGGCGCACATAGAACTGTGCGCCCTTACTCACCAAACACTACGGATCGAAAACATGAAATCCGTAAACGTCTGAGGAGCCCCCATTTAAACAATACGCCCAAATATCTGTAAATAGGTCCGCACCTACAAACACAATGTAACAATCGGGCATATATGGGAATAAGTGGGATTTTTGTTGGGATAATCCGGTGTTTTTGCTTCAATTGACAAGCTCAACGGGCTTTTTTTTGGCAGGAGGTATGGTTGGAATGCAATATGTAGACAAAATGGCCCATGATGCTTCTGAAAAACAAAAAAGCCGGTCCCTCGACCAGCTTTTG
>CANMFO010000008.1 GCA_947497245.1 uncultured Flavobacteriaceae bacterium
ATCAGTTCTTTGGACACGGATACCCAGGACCTGTCGATCGATGCAGCGGGCACTACGATATCCCTTGTGGACGGAGGATCGGTGACGATCAACCCGGACGATGCGGATTCGGTTATCGGCAACGAGTACAATACTGGGATCGGCTTCGACGGCACGAATTTGACCGTGACCGACGGCGGTGGAAATCAGAGCGTGGACATCAGTTCATTGGACACGGATACCCAGGATCTGTCCATCGATGCAGCGGGCACGACCATCTCCCTTGTGGACGGAGGATCGGTAACCGTTGATATTGATGCAACAGAAGTGGATTTGAACGCGGCTTTGGACGTCGACGGCGATACGGTTAATGAGACAACCGTTCAAGAGGCTATAGAAGATTTGGCGGCCAATAGTTCAGATGACCAATTCGATGATGAGGTAGACTTAAGGACTCCTATTGATGTGGATGAGGGTGGAGTGGCATCCCCAACCAACGAAACCAACGTAGAGGAGGTAATACAGGCTATTGCCCCTATCACCTCTAAAGCGGCCAGAATTTTCTATCCACCATCGATTGCAGTGGATGCATCAACCAATGGAACCAACCGTAAACTGAATCTTTACACGGAATATACAACCCAGTTTGCCACCCCAATGGTATCAAGTAACCTGGCACCGACAGCAATCCCAACATATACCAACACAGAATTGTACTACTATGTTACCTACTATGACAACACCGTATTTGCCAATGTATCCATAGATGAGTTTGGGGAGATGACCTACGACGTCATCAACCAACCCGCGGACTATAACTCATTGATCAATGTGGTCTTTGTAGTTAAATAATTCATACCAAAAAGGACATCGATAGAATTGAAATTCATCTATACACATAAAAAACTGTTCCTCAGCCTTGTTTTTACTTTGCTGGGGATTGTTGCATCCAATGCGCAGTATTTGTTGCAAGCGCCCAATGGCGGGGATGAATCAAATTACAGGTGGTACGAAGCGTCCGATACGGCGACAGTACTGGGAACCGATTTCTTTTTACAAGTGGATCAACCAGGAATCTATTTTGCTACCTACGATGGTACCATATGCGGCTCCAATGCGACGGGCTATTTCATCGTAACCAATTGTAGTTCGCCCTCCAACGAAGTCACTATGGATATTACGGACAACGTTCCGCCCGGGGCAACGATAAGCTGGAGCCCTCCAGTAACGGGAGATCAAACTAGGCCAAGGGTCATCGCTACGCAAACGGTCACCAAGTATACCGCAACGATTACCAAAGCCGGAAACGACAGCAGCCTTCCAAATTTTATCGTAGTATGTATTGATCAGTCGGCCACTTTGGTCGATGATTTTGTGACCACCAATGAAGATGAGTCTACCGTAGTGGACATGTATGTCAATGACTCAGATTTACCCACTACAGGGATTTTAACGACGACCAACCCGGTTAACGGAACGGTCACGGTGAACGACAGCGGAACACCTAACAATCCTGCCGATGATATCATAACCTATACACCGAACCCCAATTTCAATGGTTTGGATACCTTTGATTATACGGTTTGCACTGCTTTGGGGGATTGCAGTACGGCAACGGTTACCGTAGATGTCCTGCCTATAGTAGATGCCTTTGACGACGCGGTGACCACTAGGGAAGACACTGCGTTGGATATAGATATTTTGGCCAACGACAACGATGTGCCCACCTTGGGTACTTTGACCACGACCAACCCCTCAAGCGGTACAGTAAATATCAATGATGGGGGCACACCGAACGACCCATCTGATGATACCGTTTCCTATACTCCGAATATCGGGTTTATTGGTGCGGATACCTTTACTTATACGATTTGTGATAATTCGGCCCATTGCAGCACTGCCACCGTAACCGTGGTTGTTACCGATGCCACGGATCTGGATACGGATGACGACGGAATCGTGGATAGTTTCGAGGATCTTGACCTCGATGGAGATGGTGATCCAACTACCGATCCAACGGACACAGATGGCGATGGGTATGCTGATTATGTGGATATTGATAGTGACAATGATGGTATTCCCGACAACGTTGAGGCGCAGACCACCGCGGATTATATAGCACCTAGCGGGGTAGACCTTAATTTTAATGGTTTGGACGATGCTTATGAGGCAACCGGAAACCTGGGAATCTTTCCCGTGGATACCGATGGTGATAATCTTCCCGATTATTGGGATGATGACAGTGATGACGACAATATACCCGACAATATAGAGGCACATGATTATGATAACGATGGCGTGCCCGATGTTGTCTTGATCGGTTCGGACAAAGATGACGATGGTCTTGATGACGGTTATGAAGGGTCGACAAGTATCGATATTGACGTAAACGATGAAACAAATGACCCCTTCAATGACCTACCCAATACCGATGGTGATGGTGAATCCAATTACAGGGATACCGATGACGATGATGATGGTATTGCTTCTAGGGAAGAAGATATAGACGGAGACGGAGATTATGCCAATGATGATAGCGACGGTGATGGAACTCCTGAATATCTGGAACCGAACATTGTGGAGAACGAAGTGGAAGTATTTAATGTAATCACACCTAATGGAGATGGTGTCCATGACGTACTGACCATAGCTGGATTGGAAAATTATCCCGACAATACCATCAAGATTTTTAACCGATGGGGCGTATTGGTATACTCGACCAGAGCGTACAACACCGAAGGAAATATCTTCGACGGTACTTCTGAGGGTCGTGTTACCGTCGATGCCGATAGAAAACTTCCAGTGGGTACCTACTTCTACATATTGGATTATGTGGATGGCGCGGGGAATACGATCTCGCTTTCAGGATATATATATATTAACAGATAGCAAAGATGAAAACCGCAAATCGTTCCATATACGCCCGTAAATGTTTCTGTACCCTGCTGGTCTTTATCATGACCTTGGTGTCCCATGGTCTGTTTGCCCAGCAAGACGCACAATATACCCAGTATATGTACAATACGGTAAGTGTTAACCCCGGTTATGCCGGGTCGCGGGGCCATCTTAGTATTGCGGCGCTTCACCGGTCGCAGTGGGTAGGTCTGGATGGGGCACCTGTAACACAAACGTTTAACATCCACTCACCAATCGGATATAGGGGCGTCGGTCTCGGGATTTCTGTGGTAAACGACAAAATAGGTCCCACTTCCGAGACGAATTTCGATATTGATTTTTCCTATACCATTTATACCTCTACGGAAGGTAGACTGAGCTTTGGACTAAAGGGTGGGGGCAACCTCTTGGATATTAAGTTTTCTGAGTTGAACCAATATGCACCGGATCAAACCTTGGCGCAGGACGTGGACAACAGATTTGCCCCAAATTTCGGGGCCGGGGTTTACTATCACAACGAACATTTTTATGCGGGACTGTCGGTTCCCCGATTTTTGGAGACTTCCCATTTTGATGAAGCATCCTTGTCTACCGCAAAAGAGCGAATGAACTTTTATTTTATAACGGGATACGTATGGGACCTGAATTCGTCCTTGAAATTCAAACCGGCACTATTGGCCAAGGCGGTTACCGGGGCTCCATTACAAATGGATATTTCAGCGAACTTCATGCTGAACGAAAAGTTGATTTTGGGCGGAGCCTACCGATGGGATGCCGCTTTCAGCGGGATGGTCGGGTTTAATATCTCCAATGAATTTTTAATAGGGATGGCATATGACCGGGAGACCACGGAACTGGGAAATGCTACCTTCAACAACGGTTCATTTGAGGTGATCCTGCGATACGATTTCTTCAAAACCAAGGGAAACTTGAAATCTCCCCGGTTTTTCTAGTGCATTTTTACAAATCCGATAAGGTATCGATCAAAGCATAGTATACTACATCAATGAAACTCATTGATGACCAATTTAATGGAAGAGTGCTTCAAGACGGTATCAAAAATCATCTATCCAGACCTGAAGTTTCGGACATATGGACGAGACGAAGCCCTAGGAGCTACATTTTATCGTCCCCTTAACCTTATTAATACGGCAAAGGTGTTATTTTTGTAAAGAAGGACACTCCCTTGAACAGGTATGTAAAAAGAACAAAAGTTTGGAGGAAGAACGCGTAATACTGGTGAATCCACAGGATGAGCAGATTGGGACCATGCCCAAGATGGAGGCCCATGAGAAAGCACTGCTGCACCGTGCTTTTTCGGTTTTTATAATGAACGATAAGGGAGAGACCCTGTTGCAACAACGCGCTGCCAGCAAATATCATTCCCCTTTGTTGTGGACCAATACCTGTTGTAGCCACCAACGGGAAGGGGAAGATAATATCGCGGCCGGGAAAAGACGCTTGCGGGAGGAAATGGGTTTCGTGACCGAACTGAACGAACTTTTTTCGTTCATTTACAAAGCCCCCTTTGACAATGGATTGACCGAACATGAGCTGGACCATGTTATGATGGGCAGCTACGACGCCGATCCTGTGGCCAATCCAGAAGAAGTGGCGGATTGGAAATGGATGAAACCGCAGGATATCGAAACTGATATTTCCCAGTACCCGGAACGGTACACGGCTTGGTTCAAGATCATCTTTACCAAATTTTATGGCCACCTTATCCAAAACAACGCCAAAACATGAAGGTAAAAGTCAGTAGAAAGGCTCATTTCAATGCGGCCCATAGGCTATACCGGCCCGATTGGAGCACGGAAAGGAACGACCGTATTTTTGGAAAATGCAACAACCCAAATTTTCACGGCCACAATTATGAGCTGATCGTAAGCGTTACAGGGGATGTTGATCCGGAGACCGGTTTTGTAATCGATATGAAGGTACTCAAGGAGTTGATCCGGGACGAAGTGGAAAACGCATTTGATCACAAAAACTTGAACCTGGAAGTGACCGAGTTCAAGAAACTGAACCCCACCGCCGAAAATATTGCCGTGATTGCATGGAACAGGCTAAGACCGCATATCGCGAAGGATAAACAATTGGAAGTGGTACTTTACGAAACACCCAGGAATTTTGTGACCTATTCTGGGGAATAGTCAAAAGCAAATAGCTTTCCCCTATGGTGTATACGGTCGATTCGAAACAATTAATAAATTTATCCGGAAACAGAAAGCCCTATTTCTATGAGCCTCTATCCTTTGAAGTTTCATCCAATTCTAAAAGAACGCCTCTGGGGGGGGACAAAGCTACGGGATGTCCTGGACAAGGATATTGTGAGCGATAGCACCGGGGAGAGCTGGGAACTGTCCGCGGTACCGGGCGATGTCTCAATTGTTTCCAACGGCCCCTTGGCAGGGACCTCCCTACGGGAGCTGATCCAGGTACATTCCGAAAAATTATTGGGAAAAAGTGTGGTGGAACGCTTTGGGGCGGATTTTCCCATTTTGATCAAATTCATAGATGCGAAACGAGATCTGTCCATCCAACTGCACCCCAATGATGCCATTGCCAGGGAACGCCACAATTCTTTTGGAAAAACGGAAATGTGGTATATCATGGACGCCGATCGGGACGCCAATGTGATTGTTGGTTTCAACAAGAACGTCACAAAGGAACAATATACCAGAAGTCTTGAAAACAATACCTTGTTGGATCTGCTGAATTATGAGAGGGTTCGGGAAGGCGACACTTTTTTTATAGATACGGGAAAGATACATGCCATTGGAGCCGGGGTGTTGTTGGCGGAGATTCAACAAACATCGGACATTACCTATAGGGTCTTCGATTTTAACAGGGAGGACAAAGATGGAAACTTTCGGGAACTGCATACGGATTTGGCCTTGGAGGCAATGGATTATTCCCGTAAAGACGATTTTAAAGTGCGGTATGCCGATCGGGCGAATGCGGTCAATTCCATGGTCGAATGTCCCTATTTTACGACCCGTTATGTAAACCTGACCGGTGACATGACCCTTGACGTTTCGGATAGGGACTCGTTTACCATTTATATGTGCGTTGGAGGTGCGGTACGGCTTGACAACGGTTTTGGCTCAGCGCGAATACAAAAAGGTGAGACGCTCCTGGTCCCTGCGGCTTCTCAGAAAATCAATTTGAAAACTGAGGGGGCAAAACTTCTGGAGGTAACGATTTAACGGAATATAAGTGCGGTCATTCCCTTTCTTTTTTCTTCACCGATTGTTTTGAAAAACCCTACTTTTGCAAAAAACAAATAGCAATGGCAAGCATAAAGGATTTAAAGAAGGACGTAAACAATGTATTGGGTGATCTCATCGAGGCGGTTTATATCGTGGAAGCGGCCAATGGAAAAGGGGACACTAAGGAAGGTGCGCAGATTATTGACAGCGCTATCGAAACCTTCGACGACCTTATCGAAAAGATCAATTCCAGAAAAATAGAGGACAAGAAGAAACATTTCAGCGCCATTCGGACAGAATTGGAAACCAAGGCCAAAGGTCTGGTAGATAAGATAAACAAGTTGTCCTAAACCGGAATGGTCAACAAAAAAAGTCCCGATTCCAAAATCGGGACTTTTTTATTTGGATTATTGGTTCAAATATTTTTGCAGCGCCTTTCCGTATTTCGAAGCGGCCACCTCGGGGGTCAAGGAGTTGTTGATCGAATCCAAATATTTGCGATTGGCATCACCCACTTCATTAAGGGCGATATAGGGTGCGATGTACGAATCTTTGTTGTTCAGCGCAAAGTTGATGGCAAAGGCGTATCCGCGCTGCATGTTCCTGTTGCTCATTCGCAATAGGGAATCTACCTGAAGTGAATCCAATGGGTTTTCCGTGGCCGTGGCACGCTGAACCAGATCCAAACTTTTCTTGTTGATGTTGGTCATTACCTTGCGGTATTCCTCCAGTTTCCTATGGGTTTCCGAACCTTCGATACTAGCATTGGTGTCAAACGTATTCCAAGCGGTATTGATGGTGATGTTCCCCGGTTCTCCAAAAAACGTAATGCGGTCATTGATGTCGTTGTTATCCTTTTTGTCCAGATAGAGATAGAAAATCTCCGGGCTTTCCAATTCGGTCTGAAAGGAGAAATTTCCGTCCCCTTGCACTAACAATGAGTCCAAGACCACCAATGTGGAGTCCGGAACATGTTGCAGGTACAGGGTGCCTTTTTTAAGTCCTTTGATCGTACCGTTGACCACCATGGTCTTTTCCGTGGTGTCCTTGCCACAGGAAGCGAGCAGTATTGCCGCTATGGAAAATAAAAAGATGCGCTTCATTTTTTTCATTTGGTGGCGCAAATATCCATAAACTTTATCAGATTTTAATACAGAAACCAAGTTAAACTTTTGAGGCAACTTCCATAAGATAGGCACATAGCAATGCCCCTCCGGTGCCCACCACATACCCCAAAACCGCCAATAAAACCCCTACAGAGGCCAAAGAGGGATGGAATTCGGCAGCCACCACGGGTGCGGAGGCAGCGCCGCCCACATTTGCCTGACTGCCCACTGCAAGAAAGAAATAAGGTGCCCTAATGAGCTTGGCGACCAAAATGAGCAGCCCTGCATGAATGGAGATCCATATGAAGCCGATTGCTATCAGTCCGGGGTTTTCGAGTACCCTTCCCAAATCCATTTTTATACCGATGGTGGCCACGAGAATATAGATGAACATACCGCCAATTTTGCTTGCCCCGGCTCCCTCATAGTTTTTTGCAGGGGTAAATGACATCACTATTCCTGCCGTTGTGGCGATGACGACCATCCAGAAGAAATTGGAACCCAGAAAGGAAAGAAAACTCTTTTTATCCCTTACGCTTTCAAAACTGTCGGTCAAAAAACTACTGATATGGCCTCCGAAGAAATGGGCGATGCCAACTGCGGTGAATGCCAAGGACAGCATTATCATATAATCCTTTAAAGTGGGTACCCTGGTTATTTTTTCGGCAAATTCGGTGACCTTGATCTTTAGGGTTTCAATAGCCGAAGTGTCCGCTTTGAGCCAATTGTCCAACCTTTTCGTTTTTCCCACTCCGAGCAGAATTATGGCCATCCAAATGTTGGCGACCACAATGTCTACCAACACCATTGCCCCATACTTTTCCGGGGTATACCGGAAAATCTCGAACATGGCCGCCTGGTTCGCACCCCCTCCGATCCAGCTCCCGGCTATGGTCGAAAGTCCTCTCCATACCGCGTCAAAATCGTTTCCACCCACTGTTTCAGGTGAAAAGATCGATACGATCAAAATGGCGATGGGCCCCCCCACGATTATGCCGACCGATCCGGTCAGGAACATGATCAGTGCTTTTGAGCCCAGATTGGCAATGGCCTTTAGATCGATGCTAAGGGTCATCAGTACCAGGGCTGCCGGTAGCAAATAACGACTTGATACAAAATATAGCTTGGATTCATGCTTTGTTGCCTGGCCCAGACTGTCAATAGTGTGCCATTCTTCCGCGATGACACCCAGGGAAGCCAATATTCCAGGTAGCAGATAGCACATTAAGACCGCGGGAACGATGCCATAAAATTTACTCCAAAATCCTGTTTTGATCGAAGAAGTGTAAAAAATAAACCCCAGACAAAGGGCCAAAAGTCCGAAAACTACAGTATCGTTGCTAATAAGGGGTTCTGGTAAGAGGGTTTCGTTCATGAAGTTTGGGCTTGCATCCTTTCCAAATATAGTCAAATTACCAGATGTTTTTGGATAAAGTGGGCCACGCCGTCTTCCGTGTTTTTAAGGGTAATATAATCGGCAATGGCCTTCACCTCGGCCCGTGCATTGCCAACAGCGACCCCGCAACCAACATTTTTCAGCATTTCCATATCATTATAGTTGTCACCGAAGGCCACGACGTCCCGCGGAGAAGCCCGGTTTCCCAGCAAATGCCGTATGGCCGACATTTTGGAGACGGAACGGGGTGCGATCTCAATTAAGGTATCGTTGGAACGATACAGGTTCAGGCCAGTGCCAAAAAAATCTTGAAGTTTGGGAAATATGGCATCAGTGGAATCCTTGGTCCCCATCAACATCAGTTTATGGGCCCCAATGGTCCTTTGTTCCCAATCCGACAGGGTGGTTTCGGTATCCCTAAAAACCGGAACGGCCTTGGTATACCGGATTTCCTTTTGCACCCTTTCAGAATCCCGGTCTACGTACCATTCGTTTTTGTGGTACAGTCCCAGATGTATCCCATGACCTTGCGACATTTCAAAAATGCCCCTTACCATTGCGATATCGATTTCCGTGGACGCCAAGGCGACCCCCCCGTGAAGTACATAGGCTCCGTTGTAGCAGATAATGGGTTCGTGCAAGATGCCAAGATCTTGTTGTACATAGACCATTGACTTCGGCATACGGGCGGAGACCAGGATGACCTGCATCCGATTACGTATTCGTGCAATTTCGGTAATGGCAAATGCCGACACATCGCTTTTGGTGGAAAGTAGGGTGCCGTCAAGATCGGAGCACAGAAATTTGTAGTTCACGAATTTTCGGTTTTGTTGTTTTTGATCCATCGGCCCGGTAGCGCTCCCCTTGCAGAGGACGGGACCATGGGATCCGACCGGTTCGCTTGGATCAGATATTCAGCCAATAGGTGAATTTCAGGTTTATCGACCGGTATCGGGGCGAAAACTGGTCGACAAAATAATTGTCGTTGTACACAATGAACAGGTCGGATAAAGGGGCAAAACGCCATTGCAATCTTGAGTTGATGCCCAAATTGTCTTTTTGGTTGCTGTATTGTACCAGTGTGGACCAAAAGAGTGATTTGCTGAAGGTAATCTCCACTTTTGGACTTATTAACCACAAATTGGCGCTGGGATAAGGGTCTGGCAATGCAATTTTGTTGTAGTTGAGCGCTAGGGAGATCTGTGCACGTGGCTGAAGCCTGAGGAAAAGGGTAGCGTCCAAGGAAAATATATCCCCGTTAAAAAAGCGGCCCAGGGAGGATTCGCCCATTAGAGTGAGCACATTGGCGCGATTCGACATATAGGCGATGTTGAAACTACTGTAGTTATACCCAAGATTATTGGGCAGAGGAAGCCCCCCTTCCGTATTGGTAGGGTCAAACTCATCCGTGGACGTTAAAAAGGTGTAGCTGTTGATAAAGCCCAAACTCACTTCCGATTGGTTTTGAAACTCCAATTTTCCAGTGAGTGCTATGTCGTGATCGGTCTTTTTGTAATCCAGACTTGGTCGCCAGGTGACAATGGGAAAAAGTTCCACACTAATATTGTTGATGGACTTCCCTACCGGCCAGAATATTTTTTCAAAGGATGTTGCCGATTTCAAAATATCCGTTCGGGGCACGAAACCCAGCTTGGAGGTGAAATCTTCATCAATGTAGGCAAGATCACTGAATATGTTGAAATATCGGGATTGGCGCGATAGAAAGGCGCCGGCCGAAAAATTGCCCTCCCTATCATCGGGCTGGAAGGATTTATGGGTATAAAACTTACCGATCCACTTATTGTCCTTGGAGGCCAGGTTGTAATCCATGCCCAGGACACGGTTGTATTCATCCCCACGTTCCACAAAATCGTAGTCTTTGAACGACTGTCTGTTGATAAAGAACATGCCGATATTGGAACGGGTGAATACCTTGCGTTGTAGTGCCAACATGGTGTTGTTGTTGGAAGCGATTTGATTTCCAATATCTTCGTCGGTCTGGATACTGAGTACCCCTAGACGCCAATCCTGGTTTAGCTTTCCACTCAAGCGGATACCTCCCAAGATCCTGTTTTCTATGGAGTTGTCGGCCGTGTCCTGGGCGATACCGATGCGCCTTGAAAAAAAAGGGTTGGCATCCCTGCTCCCGCCGAAGCTTCCAAAGAGATCACTATTATCAATAAAAAACTGTCGCTTTTCGGGCAAGGACAGCTCGAAACGGGTGAGGTTCGTAATAATGTCATCGACCTCCACATTTGAAAAATCCGGATTTACCGTGATGTCCAAATTCATTCCGTTGCCAATGGCAACCTTGGCATCGCCTCCGAACTTAATGTTCGTTTCGCGTGCTTCCATTTCAAAATCCCTTTCGGAAATTGTGTTTACAAAAGGAATGATGGCCAAAGGCGTCCTTGATTTGCCCAAGGGCCTTTCAAAATGCATATCCCCCATAAACGCAAGGCTAACCAGGAACTGGTTTTGGGGCACCCTGATCCAGGTACTTCGCTCATTGGTCTGCAGATCGAAACGATAACTTTGAAACCGCCATTTGGTCTCACCTTCCCTAAATTTAAAAGAGGTAAGGGGAATGGCCATTTCGGCCGTGTAGTAGTCCCCATATATTTTCGATTCGCCCTTCCATTTAACATCCCAAGAAGAATTGAAGCCCCGTAAATCGGAACCGCCTCCCGATATCTGCACCTCTCTTCGGACCCCGTAGGGGTTTATTCCGAACATAAAGGCGTTGGTACCATCGTTGAAGGTATCGAAAACCAAGCTCATACTATCCCCGGTGCTCGCCCTAAAATCTCTTTTCAATGAGGGAATCACCCATTTGTCACCGACCGATTTCACGGTGATGCCTATGTAGAGGTGCGTATCACTTATCACCATTTTGATGTTACTGGGCTGTTTGGCCAGCACGGTATCGGACGGAAAATTTTGCTGAAAATCATGGGCTCCATCAGCGGTTTTCCAAAAGGCTTCGTCCAGGACCCCATCGATATTGGGAATCTCGGACACATATTTTACGGTAAAGGATTTATCGGGATTTTGCCCATGAAGGGTACTCAAAAAGAAAAGTGCAACAACGCAAAGCGTTTTGATCATTGGTCGGGAGTTAGGTAGTCCAAATTTAGTACATCCTAGCGTTAAAAAAATCCCAAAATTCCTCTAAGCACCGTCCTTTTTCCTGGGTTCGCGCTTGGCCTCCCTAAGACTTTTCATCAACATATATTCAATTTGCCCATTTGTACTGCGAAACTCGTCGGCCGCCCATTTTTCGATAGCTTTCAACATGTCTTCGTTCAAACGCAAGGCAAATGCTTTCTTCTGGCCCATGTTCAAGGTTTAGTAAATCTGCAATATACATCACAAGCCGACACAACCTTGGAAAATCTTCGATCATATTTTCCAAGGACTTCTTTTTTTGTAACAGGATGCCGTACTCTTTTCATTTGTCCCGTTTTATGTTTCAATGGATCGACCCGGTGGTTTCCGTCTTTTTTTGTGCGCCAACCAACATTTGTCCTACTTTCAGAACCAATTGGACCTTTTTGTTTCTACCGCCCTTGGGGACACTTCTGCACTTTCTGCCATGCTATTGGAACCGATTTGGAGCCACCACTGATTAAAACAAGGAGTGTCATGTGCCATCCACATGCCTAGTGGTTCAAGGTTCCGGTATTTACGATGGGCGAGGCGTCCTTGTCGGAACATAGGACCACCATCAGGTTGCTCACCATGGCCGCCCTGCGCTCTTCATCAAGATCTACCACACTTTTCCTGCCCAATTCTTCCAAGGCCATTTCCACCATGCTCACGGCGCCCTCCACAATTTTGTGCCTTGCGGCAACTATGGCCGTAGCCTGCTGTCTTTTGAGCATGGCATTGGCGATCTCCTGGGCATAGGCGAGATACCCGATCCTGGCTTCCAATACCTCGATACCCGCCATGGAGAGGCGCTCTTGTACTTCGGTTTCCAAAGCATCGCTTACCTCGTTTACACTGGAACGAAGGGTAATGTCCTCATCCAGGCCCTCATCGGCAAAATTATCGTACGGGTACATACTCGCCAATTTTCGTACGGCGGCATCGGTCTGTACCCTGACAAAGTTTTGGTAGTCGTCCACATCAAAGGCAGCCTTGTACGTATCCGTGACACGCCATACCAAAATGGTACTGATCATCACGGGATTGCCCAATTTGTCGTTCACCTTTAGACGCTCACTATCGAAGTTACTGGCTCGGAGCGATATGCGTTTTTTGGTATAGAAAGGGTTTACCCAGAAGAGGCCATTCTTTTTGATGGTGCCCACATATTTTCCAAACAGGAGGAGCACCCTGGAACTGTTCGGCTGGATCAGAACAAAACCGGGGAGAATGAGAATCCCGAGAAAAGTGATCAAAACCGGAAGTACCGTTTGCGCGCGGACCAAAAATATGATGCCGCCAACAATGGCCATCAAGGAAAGCAAGAACATGAGATAGCCATTGATGGGACTTAAATGTTTTTCGTTTGTCATGACATTGGATTTATATGATATTAAATTGATATCATAAATATATCAAAATAAATAATATGTGGCAAATTTTTTTTGGCGATCGCTTTTGGGGAGGTCAAGGATTGGAGTTGCGCGATCTAAAGCGTTTGCTCTTTTGCCTGTTCGGGTTCTTGAACAGTCTTTTAAAGAACCCGTCCCTTTTGATCGGGGCGCAATCCAGCTTATCCAAAACCGATGGGGAAGTAGGTCGGAACCTGGCCTGGGTGATCGACCTGAACACAGGATCTCTGTTCAATTTTTGATACCAGAGTGCGAACAAGGGAAGGGCGGCATTGGCCCCCTGCCCAAGGCGGGTACTTTTGAACCCAATTTCATGGTTGTCCAGTCCTACCCAAGTGATATGCACCAGTTTTGGGGTCAGGGCCACGAACCAGGCATCCTTGTTGTTCTGCGTGGTACCCGTCTTACCCGCAATGTCGTTCTTCAGTTTATATGCGGTGCGGATTCTGGAAGCGGTACCATGGTTTACGGTCGACTTCATCATTTCGAGCATGAGCTGCTCCGTTTCTTCGGTAAAAGCACGAATTTTAGCTCTTTTTGGCTCAAAATTGGCCAAAACAGAATCTTTTCGATCTGTAATGCCCTGTATCAAATAGGGAAGCACCGCTTTTCCACCGTTGACATAGCCTGCGTATGCCCCGGCCAACTCATTGACATATATTTCCCCTGTTCCCAGGGCAAGGGAGGGTTGTTTGGGCTGCTTGGAAAACACGCCCATTTTTTTGGCCTGGTCCAGTACATTGTCGATACCGGTCCGTTCCAGTACCTTGACCGCCACAGTATTTACCGAGTTGCTCAAAGCTTCCTCCATGGAATAGTTGAGATAGGTTTCATCTTTGTCGCTTGAATTGCTGGGAGACCATCCCTTTAGGTTTTCATAGGTCACTTCCTGTGCCGAAAAATAGGTGCAGGCAGGAATCCCCGACTCCAATGCGGCAGTGTAGACAATGGGCTTGAAGGTAGATCCGACCTGTCGCTTGCTCTGAGCTACATGATCATATTTAAAATGTTTGAAGTCCACTCCACCGATCCAGGTCTGTACTGCTCCGTTCTGCGGATTTATTGATATGGACCCCGTGTTCAAAAACTTCATAAAATGTCTTACACTATCAATGGCACTGGCCGCCCCTGTTTTTTCCCCGTTCCAGTCGGGCAGTGCCATGTTTCGTTTTTGGCTTAAGGAATCCCAGGCTTCTTGATGGCTCAGGCCATTTTGGACCAGTTTTTTGTAATGTGGTGTGTTTCGGACCGCTTTTTCAACAAGGCCCTTATTGACCTTCCATGGCGCTTTTTCTCCATAACTGGCCTCAAAGCGATTTTGGAGCGATTTCATGTGCTTTTGCATCACCTCTTCGGCCATTATTTGCATTTTGTAATTTAAGGTGGTGTAAATCTTGAGCCCAGAGGTATAGATATTGTAGTCGTTGCCCTTTTCTTTTTCGATTTTGCCCCATTTGAGCAATTGCTTTCGAACTTCTTCCCGGAAATAAGCGGCAACTCCCGTATTGTGGTCAAATTGTTTATAGTCCAGTTCCAAGGGTAGAAGGGCCAGACTATCCTTTTGTGCTTCTGTAAGAAACTTGTTTTTCGCCATCGACCGTAGTACCAGGTTTCTTCGGCCCAAACTGTTTTCCGGAAACACCCGGGGATTGTACCCGTAGGTCGCCTTGAGCATGCCCACCAAGACAGCTGCCTCTTGAATGCGCAACTGGGCGGTATGTTTGTTAAAAAACTTTAGGGAAGCACTTTCTATCCCAAAGGTATTGTCCCCAAAAGAAACGGTGTTGAGGTAATGTGCCAGGATTTCCTTTTTTGAAAAACTGTTCTCCAGTCGGGAAGCGATGATCATTTCCTGTAGCTTGTTCACCGTAAGGTTCGATCCGCCACGATCCTTTCTGGGATACAGGTTTTTGGCCAGCTGTTGGGTGAGGGTACTGCCCCCTCCGGAAGATTGGTCCTGCATTAAAATGGTTTTCAGGGCTACCCGGAACAAACTGCGATAGTCGATTCCCGAATGCTGGTAAAAACGCTCATCTTCAATGGCCACAAGGGCTTCCAGTAGGTGTTTCGGAAAATCCGCATAGGTTATGGGCTGTCTGTCGAAGAGGTAATATTTTCCAATGAGCACGCTGTCGGCGGTATAGACTTCTGAGGCGCGCTGGTACTCAAATCCCGAAAGTTCCTTTTGGGTGGGGAGCTTGCCCCATCCCCCAAAATAAACACTTAGGAAAAATAGGGTAAGACCAACGACCAAGATGCCCACTCCCAGTAGTCCATATCGAAGATATGGGGATTTTATCTTTTTTAATAAGAGGCCAAATCTTTTCATTTATGCAATATCCTGCTAAAAAAAACAACCCAAAGGGTTTTTAACAATACCTTAATTTGCGTTTCCTTATTTTTGGAGCAGAAATTTCCGATGCACCCTTTCCGTACCGGAACCATCGAACAAATATATTCTGAAAATGAAGAAACTCGCACTATTGCTTTTTTTTGTTGCCCAAATTTGTTTTGGAAATGCCATGTTCTGGTCCAAGACGGGTCATAGGGTGGTGGGGGAGGTAGCCGAAAAGCACCTGACCAGAAAGGCCCGAAGGGCAATCAAAAAACTGCTGAACGGACAAAACCTAGCCGGAGTATCAAATTTTGCCGATGAGATCAAGGCCGATAGAACGTACAGGGAGTTCAGTGCCTGGCACTATGTAAATTTCCCCGCCGACAAAAAGTACACCGATGTGGAACCCAGCAAATATGGCGACCTGATCGTTGGTATTGAAAAATGCATTACGGTTATAAAAGACGAAAACAGCCCTCGGGCCGACAGGGCATTTTATCTAAAAATGCTCATACACCTTATCGGAGACCTACACCAACCCATGCACGTAGGCCGTTTGGAGGATAAGGGCGGAAATGATATACAGGTACAATGGTTCGGGAAGGGAAGTAACTTGCACAAGGTATGGGATGCCAATATGATCAATGATTATGGCATGAGCTATACCGAGCTGGCGCGATTACTGCCCGATTTGGGCAAGAATCAAAGAAAAGCCCTACAGAAGGGTACCATTTATGATTGGGTAGAGGAGTCCCAGGAGGTTGCCAATCAACTGTACGAATCGGTCGAAGTGGGCGAGAAGTTGGCCTACCGCTACGGGTATAAATGGTGGGGCACAGTGGAAACCCAGCTGCAAAAAGGCGGGTTGCGGTTGGCCAAGGTCCTGAACGGATTGTTTTAGGGGCTGTCCCCGGCAGGGACTGCAAAGTTTGGCACAGCATTTGTATTGTATGGAGTGAAGCTAGGTGCGAGGACATTAATGTGGCTTACCAACATGTTAAAGGCAGTGCTTATCTTTTCCAAATAGGTAAAAAAAATCGGTCCCCACGGCCGATTTTTTAGTTATGGCCCCAAAGCCTGGGTTCATTCGTTCCTCGGAGGATTTTATGGTCATCCGCATTTGGTGCCGCCAACAGTGCCGGGTTCCGTCCCAGCTCCCTCTTTGCGCATGGGGCGGCCGTTACTGAAGTACGGTTTTTAACTGATTTCTGTATTCAGATGGATTCTGGCCCGTAAACGTCTTGAACGATTTGTTGAAATGCGAGAAATTGTTGAATCCGCTTTCGAAACAGACCTCGGTAATGCTCATGGGCCTTTCGGCCAATAGTTTCGATGCGTGCACCAAGCGGTACTCGTTGACGAACTGCACAAAGGTCTTGTTTGTGATCTTCTTGAAATACCTACAGAACGAAGGGATGGTCATACTTACCCTATCGGCCATTTGCTCCAGGGAAATTTCCTCTTTGAAGTGGTTCTTTACAAAGTTGAACACGATATTGATGCGGTCGTTGTCCTTTACTTCGGTTTCCATGGAAAAACCCGCACCGTTCAGGACCTTGAAATCTTGCGAGTTGCCCAGTTCGTTCAAAATGTTCAAAATCGATAGCAATCGCTGAAAATCGGTCTGATACTCCAAAAGTTCCATTTTCTCGCCGATTTTCTGCTTTATCCTACCCTCGAATGCAATACCGCCCTGGCTTATTTCAAAAAGATTTTGGATTCTTTTCATTTCTGGAATGGCAAAGAAGTCGTTTCCCAAAAAATCCATTTTCATCTGTACCACGGTCTCGCTTTTATTTCCGGTCAATTGATCGGTGAGGCCACAGTGCGGTAGATTGCTCCCGATCAGGATCAGGTCACCATTGGTGTAATAGGAGACATGGCTGCCGATTTGACGTTTTCCAGATCCCCCGTTTACATAAACCAACTCGATCTCGGGATGGTAGTGCCAACGATTGTTCCTGTTCAGTCGGTCCTCATCAAATTTTTGATAGGTGAAAGAGTGGCCAAAATTGGGTTCTATGGCCTCAAAAGCAGGTTTATGCTTGATCATTCCTCGATTCATTTTAAATCAAAATTAGCTAACTCCGTGTCGGTTGCACTTTACAAAATTACCTAAAATATATGGTATTTTACCCCTCAACATTAAATTAACCTTTACAGAGGTTAAAATAGCACACAAATACGGAAATCCTGTGGTTGTCAATCCCTACGATCATGACTAGGTTTGTGCCATAATTTAATCAGTAACCCATTCTGCCCCCGGGCAGATTCAAAAAACAAAAAAAAAGATGAAAAGAGTTTTAAAATCAATGACAACAATGGCCTTGGTGCTCCTTGTAGCAACCGCTATGGCCAAAGAGCCCAGAATTATAACTGACGGCTCAACCAAGAACCTGGTTTTTATGTTGGACAGTACCAGTGAAGAAACATCGATCCAATTGGTAGACAGTGATGGTAACATCATATATACGGAAGAGGTTCCCAAGAGAGTGGCATATGCCAAACGTTTCGATTTGAACCATTTGGAATCGGGAAGCTATTCTTTGAAGGTGGGGGACCCCATCAAGGAAATTGCCTTTACCATCGTTCTGAATGAGGAGCACTTGAGGGTAGTGAATCGCGTGGAACATACCAAGCCCCTGTTCAGGGAAAAAGATGGCAAGGTGCTTCTAAACCTTTTGAACCTCGATCTCAACCCGGTAGAGCTGTCGGTTTATGACAGCAGCAACAGAATTTTATTTTCGGAGGGGATCGAAGGCGAACAAACCATTCGCAAATCATTCAATTTTGAAAACGCACTTACCGACCACTATACCGTTATGGTCAAAGACGGGGAAAACACCTATTATGAGGAGATTGTGGTAGAATAGCTTGGTTTAAGTTGATCTGGGCCCCTAAAGGAAGAACTTTTGGGGGCTTTTTTAGTATCGAAGGTACCAATAGGCCCAGTATATCAACGCAAATTGCAATGGTATTCTAAGGATCAACATCCATTTGGGAAGTCCCATGGATGCCTTTTCATTTATAAGCATATGAAGGTGCACGGGCAAAAAAAACACCAGCATGCAGATGGTGCTATAGACCACTAGGTCCTTGGTTGCCGGAAAGCACAGGCCGATTCCAAGAAAAATTTCCATTAGCCCGCTAATGGTGACCAGCAGTTTATGACCGGGCAGATATCCCGGCAGGATGCGCATGTACATTTTTGGACTTATGAAATGCATCAGTCCAGCAATTACATAGGTAACTGCCATGAGATACAGGTGCCAAGGATATTGAAGTTCCACTAGTTGTCGTTGGTAATCCAGTTATTGATTTTGTCCTCTAAAAGTGCCAGGGGCACGCAGCCCGTTTCCAACACTTGGTCATGGAATTCGCGAATATCGAATTTTTCGCCCAGAGCCGCTTCGGCCCTAGCGCGTAGTTCCCTAATTTTTAATTGTCCGATCTTATACGATAATGCTTGGCCGGGATTGGCCATATAGCGCTCAATTTCGGCAGTGATGCCCGCTTCGGACACCGCTTCGTTGTCCAGGGAATATTGGATGGCGCGTTCCCTGGTCCATCCCTTGGAATGTAAACCGGTATCGACAACCAATCGGACGGCCCGGTGCATTTCTGCACCCAACATGCCAAAATATTGGTAGGGATCGTCGTAAAGACCAAGTTCTTTGCCCAGGGATTCGGTATAGAGGGCCCAGCCTTCCCCATAGGCACTGTACCATAGGGTCTTACGGAATTTCGGTAGATTCCGGTTTTCCTGGGTCAGTGATATTTGAAAGTGATGCCCGGGGATGGCCTCGTGCAGGAACAGATCCTCATCCGAATACATATTGTAGTTCTTTACATCGGGGATGGGCACATAAAAAATACCAGGTCGGGTTCCGTCCAGTGATCCGGCATTGTATTCGGCGCTTGCCGAGGCCTCCCGGAACGATTCTGTGCGTCGTACCTCAAAGGGGGTCGTTGGCTGCTTTCCGAACAGTCTGTCCACTTGGGGTTTCATCTTTTGGTGAATGGCCTTGAAGTTGTCGATGACCTGTTGCGGATCGGTAAAGGGCATCAGTTCTTTTTTATTGCGGACGTGGTCAAAGAAAGATTTCAGATCACCCTTAAAGCCCACTTGCTCCCTTACCTTTTCCATTTCGGCTGAAATCCGGGCAACCTCCTCCAGGCCCAGTTGGTGTATTTCATCCGCGGTCATGGCAGTGGTGGTGTACAATTTAATCTGATGTGCGTAGTATTCCTTTCCATTTGGAATGCCTTCGATACCACTACTTTCCCTTCCGGCCGCCAAGTATTCGGTGTTCATAAAATCATGGAGGTCCTGGTAGCGCGGTACTATTTTTTCGCTGATCATTTTAGAATATGCCTCCGTCAACATTGCCCTGTCGGCATCGGAAAAACCTTCGGGAAATTTTTTGATGGGGCTGTAGAAAAGATTGTCCTGTAATTTGGCCCCCACTACGCCGGCCCATTGTGGAATTACCTTCTTTATAAGTGATTTGGGCAGCACATGGCCCACTTCAATGCCCGTTTCCATCTTTGTTTTTGCCATGGTCAGCCACTGCACATAATCCTCTAGGCGTGAAAGCCAATTTTTATAATCCGCCACAGTTTTAAACGGTTGTGCACTGGCGCCCCCGGCCAATTGGCCCATCTTAAGGTTGAACGACCACATTTGGTCAATGGGCGTATAGTCCTTGAAGGCCAAACCTTCCAAATTGATGTTGCATTCCCAGTCGAGAATTGCCTTTGACATCTTTTCGTCTTCCGTAAGGACGGTATCCGGATAATCTTTCAACTTGGATCGGTAGTTGGTAAAATGCAGTTGGAGCTGTTTTTTGTAACCGTCCGATAAAAAATTGGGCAAGGTATCATTGTACCGGCCATCTCCCTGAAATGTAGCGTCCACCGGGTTCAGTTTCAAGCGGTCCTCATGATAGGCATCGAAAACACTTGAAATGGGAGGGTGTTCCGTTGCGGTTTCCTTTGGAGTTTCACGGCAGGCCTGAAGACCGGTGAGAACGAAAATGAAGAAGGTAATGGTACGCATGGTATTTGTTTAGATGGCTTTTTTAGGGATGCTGGATTATTTTAGAAATTTCTTTAAACGTTCCTTTTTATAGTCGGGTACGGAAGAATTATCGAGCGCGAGCCGTATCATTTCCGGATTTTTGGGTCTGGCATAGAGCAACTCGAAGAATTGCTTTACCGTAAAGGTGTTCTCTGATTGCTCCACCAGTTGCACTTCCTGGCCCGTTTCGACATTCCCCTCTTCCAAGACCCGAACATAAGTGCCCGAGTGGCCATGTTCGATAAACTGTCCGAGAATATTTTGATCATTGAACCGGATCCCCAATTTGTAACAGGGTTCTCGGGGTTGAGAGACCTGCACTAGGGCCGTACCTATTTTATAGATATCACCGATCCGGACAATGGATTCGTCCAGTCCCGACACGGTGAGGTTCTCCCCGAACATGCCCCAATCCCATTCCAGGTGGGGGTACAACGCTTTCCAGAAGGGATATTGTTCTTCGGCAAACAGGTAGCACGCCTTGTTCGCACCACCGTGGTGAACACGGTCCATGATCGTGTCTTTTAAAACATTGTGGGATAGCAGGTTCAAGGATCCTGTAACGGGATATTTAAAGATACCCGTTTGTTCCTCTTGCCCGTTCCAGAGGTAGGTGGTCGGGTTTCCTATGTTTGTTGAGGTTATCTTCATGCCCTAAAGATAAAAAACCCTTCTCGAAGCATTGAATTTTTAAGATAGAATTGTGCTATGGGACCTGAGGGTGATCGGGCGGTCCGGGTTCCCAAGGGTATTTGCAAAAATAAAGGCCATCGTAAAGTGCGATGGCCTTGTCCTTTATCCATGTCCAGGGACGCCTGACGGGGATACCGTCCAATGCACCTATCACAAAGGATAAAGCGGGGGCTCATGATAAGGTTAAGTTATAGTGGTGATTCCATATCCAAGGTCTTTGGATTTTCAGTTTGCTCCTTGAATTCCATTATATGGAATAGCGAAGGTTCTTCCCCAATGTTTTCAAGATCAAATGCGGTATGTTTGTTTTCGGGCTCCCAAAAGATCGAATCCCCCTTCTTGAAACGGAGCAAGGTTATTTTTCCATTGTCCCACCTTGTAATCGCCAATCCGTCTACCATGGAAACCCAACAACTGTCAGTGTTCGACCTCCTAAAGGGAAGGCGTTCATTCGGGAAAAGCAACACTTTCCAGACCCTGATGTTCGCATTTTCCAACAACAGATGTTGCCCCAGGGATTCGCTGATCTGGTTTTTCTCCAGTTCTTCCAATTTGGAAGGCTCCCAGGAGTCGAAGTTTCCAATCGGATTGATTTCCACGCATTCCATGGGCATTAGTTTTTGGGCTTTCGCTTATTTCTCATCCCATAAATTGCATAGATGGTGAAAAGCGACAAGATGGGAAGTATGATGAGGTCGTAACGGACCATATAGTCCGATTGGGAGAGCATCCATTGCTGTACCTGATATTCCCATACTGCGAAGCTGGACCATAGAACGACCAAGAAAATCCAAAGGGTTTTATTGCTGGACTGCATTTTTTTAAGGGCAAAGGTTTGATAAATAAGAGGGTATATCCAAGCAAGGGAGCGATGAACCGGTATGGATTTCGGAATTCCGTACCGAATTTGCCCTGGAAGGCGCGTTTCCTTCCAATTTCAGGAATCAGAACAACAAAAAATTGGGTTTTTAAGAGGGATGCCGCGAGAGAGCCGGACCAAAGTACGGAACGAATTAGACCGTTGCCTTTTCCTTGTATTTGGTGGGAGTGGTCCCCGTCTCTTTTTTGAAAGCGGAATAGAAGGCACTTTTGCTATGAAAACCGACCTCTTGCCCGATACCTTCGATGCTCAAGTTCCCTTCATCTTTGTTTTTAAGGAGGGTTTCGGCCTTTCTTATCCGAAATTGGTTCACGTAGGAATTGAAGTTTTGGTTGTCAACGGTATTTATTGCCGTGGAAATACGTTTGGGGTGGACTTTTAACGTCTTGGCAAGGTCGACAACGGACAATTCCGTTTGGACAAAACTCTCCGAACTTACCATAAACCGATCTATTTGCTTCATGAGTTCCTTTAAATCGTCCATCGGCACTGCAGATGGGCCGCTGTGTTCGGGGGATTGGTTTTGAACAGGATCGTACTCATTTTTTTTCGCCAGGACCGATAGGACGTTGCGTTGTTCGACCCCATGATAGGATACCCAGTAGATTGCGATCAAATCAAAAATGGAAAAGAGAATCTTAAAGTAATAGTTTTGGGGCGAAAGGAAATAGAGTACATGAACGACAAAAGAAGTGGCCAAGCTGTAAAGAAGAAAAATACGGGCCCATTGCAGTTCCTTGGTGGCCACAAGGGAAAAACAGTTCTGGACTTCTATTCTGTGATGGTTGAGCAGTCTTAAATTCCAAATTCCAATGGCCCAGGAATAGCAGATTCCCATATAGGTAAAAAGCAGTTCGTACCAAATGCTTTGGGAAATGACCTCTTTGGTGGCAAGTGGAAGGAAAAAAATAACGAGTTGGACCAAAAAGGACAGGACTCCCGGAATGAGCACCCAATATTTTGTTCTCTGATTTGAAAGTACGGATACTTGCTGCGTATAGACCAGGAACAACGGGAAAAGTAGCCATGAAAAATTAAAGGGCAGGAGAAACAGCCTGGGATAAACCCTGGGCACCTCAAGTCCTATGGCGATAAAGGAAACCAACTTTAACGAAAAAAAGAGCAAGAAAAGCCCAAGAAAAAAAGTACTCCTATATTTCCTTTTGTTGAGGATGATCAGCAGTATGCCCAACGTGGTCCCCTGGACCAAACCCAAGGTGTCCAAAAAAGATTGGAAGTTGTAATTGAGGTTCGCTGTATCAAGCATAGTATGAAGATAGCGATTTTTAGTTGACAAATGTGGGATTTTATTGTCAACATCCTCTACCACAGCGGTTAACAAAAGGATTCGAGCGCTGAATTGCGTTCCAAAACGAAAAACCGCGACAGGGGCCCCGGTTTTTCGTTTTATTCTCCCTAAATGTAGTTTCCCTATTCCTCCCCATCCATTTTTTTGGTCAGAAAGAACCCTACCAAAAGCGCGGTTCCGGCCATTAGAAAAATAGACCCCGGCATGGCAATTTCCCAATCGACATTAAGGTTTGAGCCCAAAAACCCACCTATCATGATTCCTCCTCCAATACCCATTAACAACAGGGCGACATTTAGGATCAAAATCTTCCAAACAGGAGTGGTTTTTTCTCGTTTTCCCTTTACAAAAATGCTGGCATCCGCCCCTTTTTCTATCAGTGCAAGGCGCTCTTTGTTTCTCGTTGAATAATGAAGGTAAGCGATTGCGAATACTACTAAAAAAAAACTGATGGGTATTAATATTGCTGCTGCCATTTGATTGTTTTTTAATTGATTAATAAACTTGTTCTCCACGTATGACGGCCATTTTTAAAATAGGGTTACACAAACCACTATTTTTTTTCGGAATCGTGTAACCCAATTCGTAATTTGTAGGTCATATAGAGCAAATGGGCCAAAATAGAGAGCAGCAATGTATTGATGCTATTGTCAATGGTGATACCCAAGCCTTTTCGGTTTTGGTAGATCGCTACAAACACATGGTCTTTACATTGGCGATGAAGGTACTGGGCCATAGGGAGGAAGCAGAGGAAGTGGCGCAAGATGTCTTCTTAAAGGCGTATCAGGCATTGCCCTCCTTTAAGGGGGATTCCAAATTTTCGACCTGGCTGTATAAAATTGCCTATAACAAGAGCTTGGATTATGCAAAACGGAACGGCCGGTATTTGAAGACGACATCCCTGGATGCATCTGTCGAACTCCATGTGCCGTCACTGGACAATACTTTGGAAGGTCTGGAGGCGAACGATCGGAGGACAACCATCAAAAGGGCCATGGCGGACTTGCCCGAAAATGATGCGGTTGTAATTACGTTGCATTATTTTGAAGAGTTATCTTTAAAGGAAATTTCGGAGGTTATGGGGATAAGCCCCAACACGGTCAAGGTACGGTTGTTTCGAAGTAGAAAACGTCTGGCGGTACTGTTGAAGAATAAATTGGAACCGGAAACGATCAAAGGTTATGGAAGAAAATAAAGAAAAGGAATTGGAACGTTTTGTCCAAAAGACAATAAAGGAGGTAGGGTTGGAAGAACCGTCTGCCAATTTTACCCACTCAGTGCTTTCAAAGATCCAATTGAATGTCCAAGAAAGGGCTGTCCGTCATAAACCTTTGATTTCGAAATCCACCTGGGGGGTTTTAACGGCTCTGGTGACCGGTATTTTTGCTTACCTTATTTTGGGCAATCCGAAAGTGGAGATTCCCTGGTTGTCCTCCCAGAAATTTGAAATGTCCGTAAATATGGATTTTGTGGACGCGCTGGCCGATCTTCAGCTGTCCAATACATTTGTTTACAGCTTGGTTGGGTTGGTGTTTTTCCTGGGAGTCCAAGTTGTGCTGTTAAAAAATCATATTGAAAGAAGGTATATCCTGGATTGAAAGAGGTTCAAGTGTCCTTGGGAACGGCTCCGATGCCAATACGGCGATCTTTTGCCACTGAGGGCCCCGTTTGTTTTCTGCCACTCTGTATCGGGCCGGGAAACCCCGGCGGATGGACCATCCATTCCTTTGTATTTCATACGGACCTACATAAAGACAAAAGACCGCCCTGGCGGGGGCGGTCTTTTGTCTTTGCTTTCTTTTTTTTACTTCACCATTTCGTAGCTGCGCTTAATGAAATTGGTGAGTTCTTCCCCCTTCAGGAGTCCTTTGGAAAGCCTTGCTAGATCGATCGATTGGTTGATCAAACGTTCCCGTTTCTTGGCGGTCTTGGTGTTCAGGATCTCTCCCACCAGTTCGTGATTGGTATTGACGATCAAGTTGTACATCTCGGGCATTCCACCCATTCCGAACATGCCCCCTCCGCCGGTCTGCTGCATCTCTTTCATACGGCGCATGAATTCAGGTTCGGTGATGATGAACGGCGAGGCATCGCTGTCCATTGCCTCCAATTGTACCGTATAGCTTTTATTCTCGATGACCTCTTCCAGATTGGCCTTCAACTTTTCCTTTTCCTCATCGGAAAGCTTTGAAATCTGTGTGTCCTCTTTTTTGATGAGGTTGTCAATGTGATCGGCGTCCACCCGTACAAACGACAACTTTTCCTTGGAGGTTTCCAATTTTTGCATCAAATGGCCGATAATGGGCGAATCCATAAGCAATACCTCGTAGCCTTTGGCCTTGGCCGCTTCGATATAACTGTGTTGTGCCTCCTTGTCCGAGGCATACAAAACCACCAATTTATCATCCTTGTCCGTCTGGGTGGCCTTGGTTTTTTCTTGAAGTTCCTCAAAAGTGAAGTAACTGCCGTCCACAGTGGGATAAAGGGCAAATTTATCCGCTTTCTCGAAGAACTTCTCTTCGGACAACATCCCGTACTCGATGACAATTTTTATGTCGTTCCATTTTTTCTCGAAATCCTCACGATTGTTTTTGAAGAGTGAGTTCAATTTGTCGGCCACCTTTCTCGTGATATAGGAAGATATTTTCTTCACCGCACCGTCCGCTTGCAAATAGGAACGCGATACGTTGAGTGGAATATCGGGTGAATCGATCACTCCCCTGAGCATGGTAAGGAATTCCGGTACAATACCCTCCACATTGTCGGTGACGAACACCTGGTTTTGGTAAAGTTGTATTCGGTCTTTTTGAATGTTGAGGTCGTTCGTCAATTTGGGGAAATATAGGATTCCGGTCAAATTGAAAGGGTAGTCGACATTCAAATGGATATGGAACAAAGGTTCCTCAAATTGCATGGGGTAAAGTTCCCGGTAGAAACCGCTGTAATCCCCATCTTTAAGATCGGAGGGCTGTTTGGTCCAAGCAGGACTCGGATTATTGACAATATTGTCCACCTCCTGTGTCGGGGCGGGATCTTCTTCCTTGGCGCCTTCGGGTTTGGGCAGGGTTTCCGTTTTTGTCCCAAATTTGATGGGGATTGGCATAAACTTGTTGTACTTGCGCAACAGTTCCGAAATGCGGTTGTCCTCCAAGAACTCGGTGGAGTCGTCCGCAATATGAAGAATAATTTCGGTGCCGCGATCGGTTTTCTTCCCCTCCTTTATGCTGAACTTGGGGGAACCGTCACAGGACCAGTGCACTGCGGGCTCATCCTTGTAACTCTTCGTGATGATCTCTACTTTTTTGGCCACCATGAAGGCCGAGTAAAAGCCCAGACCAAAATGACCGATAATTCCGGTTTCCTTGGCGCCGTCCTCGTATTTGTTCAGAAACTCCTCGGCCCCGGAAAAGGCCACTTCATTGATATATTTCTTGACCTCTTCCTCGGTCATCCCGATGCCTTGATCGATCAAATGTAATTTTTTCCCTTTTTTATCGACTTTAACTTCAATGATGGGATTACCATATTCCACTTTGGCCTCCCCGATGGAGGTTATATGCCGTAACTTTAGGGTGGCGTCGGTCGCATTGGATATGAGTTCTCGAAGAAATATTTCGTGGTCGCTGTAAAGAAATTTTTTGATCAGTGGAAAAATATTGTCCACCGATACGTTGATTTTGCCTGTTGCCATATTTAAAGTTTTTTTCAGGAAAGAGGATAGCCCCTCCTATTAATTTGAACAAATTGAACAAAAGTAGTGGTCAAAAAAAATACCACAATGGACAAGTGTGACAAACTGGCACAAAATATTTGCCCGGATGGCCAAAGGACAGAATGGCCCCGGAAAAACACGAAAATGGAGTCGGTCATGGTTTTGGCCGAAAGTTTAACAAAACTTTTTGTTTAATATTTTTACAAAATCATTAAACATTATTATCTTTGAGTATGATTGTGCAAAGAAAACTGTTATGAAAAAGATTTTGATCGCATAATCATTGTTTGATTATTTATTGGTTAGGTTGTTTGAAGACGTGCTTCCCACCGGAAGCACGTCTTTGTTTTTAAGGGACACTTTTTCAAAACCTTAGGACATGGGTATGAAGCGTGTGCTCCAAAAGGGTAAAAGCGCCCCGTCGTCAAATTTCAATACGAACCGAGATGGTACTCCGGAATATTTTCGGTTTGGGGCCCGAACCTTTCGGACCGGTGCGGCGGGCCCCTAATTCCCTTGGTAGAAGGGGCGGTGGACTTTTGAAAATACCCGTAGTGCGGTTTCGAACCTTTTGCGAAGGCCAGTATATATTTTTGGTTATCTTAGTCATTACATTCAAGAGCAGCTCACTTTTTCATCTACCTAAACAGACCATGGCATGTACAATTCAAAAATAAAGGGACTTGGCCATTACGTCCCCGAAAATGTGGTCAGCAACGACGACCTTTCCAAAATAATGGATACCAATGATGCCTGGATTCAGGAAAGAACGGGTATCAAGGAGCGCAGGCATGTCGTCAAAGGGGATGGGGACACCACTACTACCATGGGGGTAAAGGCGGCCAGATTGGCCATAGAACGTGCCGGAATCGATAAGGACGACATCGATTTCATTATTTTCGCGACCCTTAGCCCGGATTACTATTTTCCCGGACCCGGCGTACTGGTACAGCGAGATCTGGGAATCAAGACGGTAGGTGCCTTGGATGTCAGAAACCAGTGTTCGGGATTTGTATATGCCATTTCGATAGCGGACCAGTACATTAAAAGTGGAATGTACAGGAACATTCTTATCGTTGGCTCAGAAGTTCATTCACATGGTCTGGACATGAGCACCCGCGGCAGGGCGGTATCCGTCATTTTTGGCGATGGTGCAGGGGCAGCTGTCATCGGTAGGGAAGAGGACACATCCAAAGGAATACTCTCCACCCATCTGCACTCGGAAGGGCAGCATGCCGAAGAACTTTCCGTTTTGGCCCCGGGAATGGGAAATCGATGGGTCAGCGATATAATCGCGGATAACGATCCCGATGACGAATCGTACTTTCCCTATATGAACGGACAGTTTGTCTTTAAAAATGCGGTAGTACGTTTTAGCGAAGTGATTATGGAAGGCTTGGCCGCCAATAACCTTCAACCTACCGATATCGATATGTTGATACCCCATCAAGCAAATCTCCGCATCTCGCAGTTTGTCCAAAAGAAATTCGGATTGGGTGATGACCAAGTGTTCAACAATATCATGAGTTACGGAAATACTACGGCCGCTTCCATACCCATTGCCCTGACCGAAGCATGGGAACAAGGAAAGATAAAGGAAGGCGATCTGGTGGTCCTTGCCGCTTTTGGCAGCGGTTTCACATGGGGCAGTGCCATCATCAAGTGGTAGCTCCCTATTAAAATAAAGCCCTGACGATACCGTCAGGGCTTCTTTCGTCGACGACCAACAACGAGTTACCAACCTATCCCCGTCAATTGGCGTTGTCAACGCATGCTATAGGATGCCCCCGCTTCCCTGCTTGGTATTGCTGTCTCTTCTCTTACGCTGCGATGCCCTGTTTTTTCCACTTCCGAACATATACGAAAGGCCGGCATATACATTTTGACTTTCCCAGTTGAACTGACCGTTTTGTACAAAGGGCCTGTCCGAGTCGAAGGCAAAACGCATGGTGTTGAAAACATCGTTGAAATTGAGGCTGAAGGTCCCTTTGCCCTGGGCAAAACTATACCGGGCCCCGGTGTTCACAAAATACATGGGCTTCACCTTAAACTGAATATTCTGATTCCTGCCCCTATAGAACCCGAACAACTGAAATGTCAACTTCTTGGTGGCCTTGAAGCTGTTGTTCATCCGAAAGTTCCATGCAGTATTGTCCACTTCCACCGTTTCCACTGTAATATCATTTACGGTAGCTGATGAATTGTCGGTTGCCAAACTTTCGGTAACTCCCCTTTGTGTCTGGGAAAAGAGATCGAAACTGGCATTGATGCTCCACCATTTGGTAGGCTTATAATTGGTTGAGGCTTCCAGGCCATAGGCCGAGGTGTCGTCAAAATTATCAAAGGTGAGGATCATCTTGTTCAAATCCAGGCGGTCCACATAGATGGCCCTGCTGATGTCGTCTTTGATTCTTCTGTAGAAAACGCCCGCTGTAATGCTTCCCTTTTCCAACCGCCGCGTGTAATTCGCTTCGAAGGAATCGGTGAACTGGGGCAGCAGGCTCGGGTTGCCCAAAGAGGAGATCAAAGGCGTGGACCACTCCCGAATCGGGTTTACCTGCGAGAGTCCGGGCCGGTCGACACGTCGGCTATAGCTCAACTGAAACTGGTTTTTTTCGGTCGGGGAATAGGTAAGGAACGCAGATGGGTACACCTGTGTATATTTGTCGTCAAAAGCTCTTACCGCATTGGTGTCGGCCTTTACGGTCACATCCTCGACCCTGATCCCGGCCTGGTACGACCACTTCTCATAATTCTGGCCAAATGTTGCATAGGCCGAGTAGATGTCCATTCCATACACGAAATCGGTATCCGGGGTAGGGATCAAATTGCCGGCCGAATTAAAGGACAGGCCGGTCGAGGCGTAGTCCACATTGGTTTCGAAAACCCTGGCCTCTAGACCAACTTCCAATTTTGATATTGAATCCAACGGATTTACATAGTCCAAATTTGCGATGGTCTGGGTACGTTTGGTATCCACAAAGTCTTGGTAGTTTGGAAAAACAGATGCACCGGTGGAGTCGAAATTAGCATCCTCATCGTTTTTGAACCGATTGTAGTCCACTTCCAGCTCAATATTATGGCCTTCTTTCTTAAAATTAAGTTTGTAGTCAAAGTTGTACTGTTCGCTTGAATTTTCTTGGTCGCTCCTAAAAAACTGGGTGGTGTTCCTGGAGGCTTGGTCAAAATACTGTACATCGGTAATGCCCCTGAACGATCCATCGTACCGGTTTTGATTGGTAAAGAAAGAGATGGTGTTGTTGTCGTCTAAAAAGAAATCGACACCCAACTTGTACAGGTGCGATTTGTTGTTGTCAAAGAAATCGAACCTTTGTTCGGAGTTTTCACCGGTTCGAAAAATAAAACCGTTGTTGACATACTTCCCGATGTTGTTGCCATAGTTCCCGTACAGGTTAAATTTCCCGTTGCGATAGTTTAGATCGATCGAACTGTTGAACTTTGCTTCCCGGCCCACGGTGAGCCCTGTGTTCAAAGTTCCATTAAAACCGATATTGGCGTTTTTGTGCAAGACGATGTTAATGATGCCGCTCATTCCCTCCGGGTTGTATTTGGCCGATGGATTGGTGATCAATTCTATTGATTTTATCGAGGTGGAGGGGATCTGGCGAAGCAGTTGGGCGACCGGCACGTTCGAGAGTTTGCCATCTACCATGACGCGCACATTGGAATTGCCCCTTAAGGTCAGCTCACCGGTTTGCTGATCTACGTTCACCGAAGGGATGTTGTTCATGATATCGGACGCGGTCGCACCGGCAGTGGTCAGATCTTTCCCCACATTGATTACCTTTCGGTCTATTTTTTGCTCAATGGTAGTGCGTTCCCCGACCACTTCCACTCCGGAGAGGGCTTCGGCCTCTTCTTCCATTACAATGGTGCCCAGGTCTAATTTTCTTTGCTTTTTTGAAATGGTGATTTTTTGGGAATGGGTCTTGTAACCGATAAACTGAACTTCAAAGAGAAGGTCTTGTTCGGGCAACCTCTTCAATTCAAAGGTTCCGTCCTCTTCAGTGATTCCCCCGGTAATCGTTTCGGACCCGTCTTGCGATTTGATAACAACGGCGGCGAAGGCCACTGGCTGCTGGGCTTGGTCAACGACCTTGCCGCTAACGGTTCCGACCCTTAGATCTGATGGAATTGGAGAATGGCCAGCGGAGATTGCACCATAACAAAGTAGTGCAAAAAGTAATAGTACTTTTTTCATTTGATGTTCGTTTATTGATTGATTGACTGATGTTGCTTAGTAGACGACAACGGTTGGCACATGTTACAACTTAATCCAATTTTAACATTTGCCGCCAAAACTCGGAGGATGGAGGAATTATCCGCTTTCCGAAATTTGAAAATACCGTCTATTTCCAGTATCCCTACGTGCAAAGGGCACCAAACACAAAACCCTGACATTGCTGCCAGGGTTTCTGTTATCGACTCTGCTATACTAAACACTAACCATTAACTATAAACATATAGCTTTGTCAATAACTAAAAGTTTACATGTCCCTTGTAATTTCCAAGGCCATAAATAGACGAACTTTTTCGAACATAGTTACATTTTGGCCGTAACTTTAACATGCTAATTAACAAATGGGTAAAACACTTATTCTTGGGGCATCCCTTAAATCGAACCGTTATAGCAATTTGGTGGCGAATCGCCTTCTAGACCACAACATCAAAATTGAAGCGTTCGGCTTAAAAAAAGGTAAAATTAGGGAAGTGCAAATAAAGGACAATTTTGAAGATTTTCAAAACATTCATACGGTTACTTTGTACGTTGGGGCAGGCCGCCAGCCTGAATATTACGGGGATATCCTGAAATTGAGGCCGAAAAGAGTCATCTTTAATCCGGGAACGGAAAACCCGGAATTTTACAAGTTGCTCAAAGACAACGGTATAGAAGTTGAGGTAGCTTGCACCTTGGTTTTGTTGGCTACAGACCAATACTAAATCCGTGGGAATAGGGTATCGGAATATTCTGATATAAATTTAACATATACCGATATAGATTTTATCGATCAAACTGTCGGTTTGGTCGATTGGACGTTTTTCGATCGCTTTCCTTTTTTCCTGATCAACCACAGTCCAATAAAGGTCAATAGCCCATTGATGGGCAACAATTCATAGCCCACCTGATACCCTCCCAACTTTTCCGCCGGTACGTTGGCCAGCCCCAAAATGGTCAGGACCGACATCAGGGCCACGATCCAGACATATCGGTCCTTTAGTTCGTGTTTGGTGAAAATTCCGAAAGCGAAAAGCCCCAAAAGGGGGCCGTAAGTATATCCAGCGACCTGTAGGAGGCCATCTATTACATTGGTATCGAGTACATGCTTAAAAACGATCACCACAAGGATGAGCAAGATGCTCATTCCCACATGGGTGGTCTTTCGTATTTTCCGTTGTTTTGCTTCCGGTTTTTTATCGATTCCCAGAAAATCCACGCAGAAGGAAGTGGTCAAGGAGGTCAATGCACTATCCGCGCTGCTATAGGCTGCTGCGATCAGCCCCAACATAAAGGTGGCGGCCACGGTTATGCCCAGATCACTGTTCAGGGCAATTTCTGGAAACAACAGGTCCGACTTGGGTTTACCGTCCATTAATGGAAGGGCAATTTCGAACCTTTCCGCATAAATGTACAACAGGGCCCCGAGCAACATAAATACAAAAGTGACAATGACCATTACAATGCTGAAACTGACCATGTTTTTTTGCGAATCCTGCAATGTCTTGCAGGTAAGGTTCTTTTGCATCATGTCCTGATCTAGACCTGTCATGCAAATGGTTACGAACATGCCTCCCAGAAACGATTTGATCAAATGGTTTTTGGCCAGGAAATCGTCGACAAAAACGATCTTGCTGTACGTTTTCAGTTCGTTGGAAGCCAAAAATTCACCAAAGCTCCAGTCCAATTGTTTCAGAATAAAATAAATGGAAAGTCCTACGGAAATCAGCATGAACAGGGTCTGCAAGGTGTCGGTCCATACAATGGTCTTGATCCCGCCCCTGAAGGTATAGATCCAGATCAACAAAATGGATAGGGTTACCGTTACCTCAAAGGGAACGCCCCAGGCATCAAAAACAAACTGTTGCAGTACAATGGCGACCAAAAACAAACGGAAGGCGGCCCCCAGGACCCTCGAAACAAAGAACGAAACGGCCCCGACCTTATAGCTCACAAAGCCGAAACGTGTATCGAGATACTCGTAGATCGAAGTTACATTTTGCCTGTAGTAGATGGGAAGGAGCACGTAGGCGGTGACCATATACCCCAAAAAATACCCGAAGACCACCTGCATATAGCTGAACTCAGAGTCGGCCACCCAACCTGGAACGGAAATAAAGGTGACCCCCGATAAAGAGGCCCCCACCATTCCAAAGGCCACCAGATACCACGGAGATTGCTTTCCCGCTTTAAAAAAATCGAGATTGGAGTCGTTTTTTCCGGTAAAATAGGAGATCAGCAACAGCAGTAGAAAATAACCGCCGATAAGGAACAAAATGTGGGTGGGTGTCATTTAAATATTTTTCATGGTAAAATACAAAAACTAAGTCAGCTGATGGCAAATACCGGCCTTGTGCCAAGAAAATGCGGTTCTGAGTTTTTTGTATATTTCTATGCCTTTTGGTGTAACAGTTTGATATTCAGGTCATCATTGATAATGCATTCCGTCAACAATCTAAACCATAATAGTTCGTCATGAAGATTACTTTTGATTTTTTCCGACTTTCCCGGCCCTTTGCCCTATGCCTGCCCTGTTTGCTTCTTTTGCCTTCCTGTCAGGAACAAAAGGCCGAGAACCCGATATTGGCCCAAAGCGCCATTGCCCGCGCCCTTCCCTTGGATAAAATAACCATCGATGGAAGTTTGGACGACTGGCCGCAGGACATGGTCCGCTATCCCATCCAAAATACGGAGTTGGGCGATAAGCCCAAGGGGAGGAACGATTTCGAAGGTCATTTTTACGTCGGTTACGGGCTTGAAGAAAATGCGATCTACGTTGCTATGGAAATTACCGACGAATCGACCGTGATCGACACCAATGGTAGCTCCAACTGGGATTCCCAGGATGGTCTCGAACTCTATGTGAACGAACTGCACCTGCCTTCGGGCTCTCCTGTATCCCAATACAGTGAATATGGTGCCGACCGTCTGGCGTTCGGAGGTGCGGACGACTGGAAAAATATTGAAATGGAAAAACGGGCCACGGACAAGGGAATGACAGTTGAATGGCGTATTGACCTGGACCAAAAAATACAGGTCGGTAGAGCATTGGGCATGGATTTGGTGGTCATCGATAAGGATGGGGATGACAGTTTCTCATGGATCTCATGGGGCAGGGGCACACAGAAAGTGGCGAATCCCGACCGCTGCGGAACCATTTTACCCCTTGCTCCGGGAACAGATGTTGGCACCGTGTACGGTAAGGTAGATCGATCGGGCCTTAAGCCAAAGTCCATACCCTTGACCATGAGATTGGGCCAGGTCGGGAATCCAAAATTATGGGTACAGTTGTACGCGGACTCTTTAGGGAATTTCTCCGCATCCTTGCCATTGGGCGATTACCGGATCGATCTCCCTTCAAAGCTCATAAGCACGGAGGATGCATTTTACCGAATTGCACCCGGCGAACCGCTGACTTTTACCCTGGTAAAAGATGGGACCCCACCGCTCACAATCCCGGCACCCGAATTGATGCCCAAGCCCGATTTAATCCCCGAAAAGGGATTGCTGCATGATTTTGGGGAGACACAGAAAAATCAGGTGGACGAATTTGTCCAGGCCTATCAGGAATACTACGACATTCCAGGGGTTTCCTTGGCCGTGATCGAGGACGGAAAAGTAGCGTATCACAAGACATACGGGGTGAAGAACACGAGCACAAAGGAGCCAGTGACCGAAAAAACACTTTTTGAGGCCGCATCGATCACAAAGCCCGTGTTCGCCTTTGTGGTATTGCGTATGGCAGACAGGGGATTGATCGATTTGGACAGACCATTGCACGAATATTTGCCCTTTGACGAACTTGAACGATATCCCGAATACAAGAAAATGACGGCAAGGCATGTGCTAATCCACCGTAGCGGATTGCCCAATTGGGGGCGGGAATTGAAAAATACTCCCGGGGAGAAGTATGGATATTCGGGAGAGGGGTTCGAATACTTAAAGCGCGTTGTTTCCAAAATTATGGATAGGGACATTGAACAAATACTGGACGAAGAGCTCATGGTACCATTTGGTCTGTACCATATGGAATTCAGCGATAGTGAAGCACTGAGAAAAGTGGTGTCGGCCGGGCACATGGGCTATCGGCCCACGAATTGGGGAATTCCACAAGAAGCAGGTATGGCGTTTAGCATGCATACCGAAGCAAAGGCGTTTTCGAAATATGCCCTGACCTTATTGGAGGAAAAAGGATTGAAGGCAATAACGTACCGCGATTTTATGACGATCCACACGGAGTCCGATTCCGTATATTGGAACGACCCGAACAATCGGGAAGGTCCAGGTCTTGGTATATTCGTTCGGGAATCGGACTATGGGGATACCTTTTATCACGGAGGCAGTAACGGTGATTTCAAATGCCTTTTCGAAATTTACAGGAAGCTGAAGATGGGCTATGTCGTTTTTACCAACTCGGAGACGGGAAGTGAACTTACAAATGATTTGGTGTATCTGTTGGTCGAGGGAAAGAAGAAAAAGCGTTGACCAAAAATTTTATCCATAAAGCAAACACTAAAAAATCCTGACAAAACTGCGATAAAGTTGTAATTTTGTTCCAATATCTACGGAATGGAATTTTCATCAAAGCTACTCGAAAACGCAGTTTACGAAATGGCGCAGTTGCCCGGTATAGGAAAGCGCACGGCCTTAAGGCTCGTGCTGCACCTGTTGAAACAACCGGCCGATCAGACCGACCGTTTGTCCACTGCTTTGGAGCAATTGCGGGGTACCGTCAAATTCTGTTCAAGCTGCCACAATATCTCGGATGTGGAAATTTGCGAAATCTGTGCCAACCCCAAAAGGGATAAGAGCTTGGTGTGTGTGGTGGAAGACATCCGCGACGTCATGGCCATAGAAAATACGGGGCAGTATACAGGTCTTTACCATGTTTTGGGTGGAAAAATATCGCCCATGGAAGGCGTTGGCCCCCAGGAACTGACCATTGACTCCTTGGTCAACAAAGCAAAACAGGGTGGGGTCAAAGAACTTATTTTCGCTCTGAGCTCAACCATGGAGGGAGATACGACCAACTTTTACATCTACAGGCAACTGAACGGATTGGATGTGGGTACTTCCACCATTGCCAGGGGAATAGCCGTGGGTGATGAACTGGAGTATGCCGATGAGGTCACCTTGGGGAGGAGCATTCTAAACCGCATTCCCTTCGAGGGCTCCCTGAAGGCGAATTGAAAGAACAATTATACGATAAATTCAAAGATTGCCTCAAATATTTATTATTTTTGCACCGAAATTACCTTAAGGCACATATAGACTAAGAATATGTCAAAGTTTGAACTGAAATTACCCCGTATGGGGGAAAGTGTTGCCGAAGCTACATTGACCTCTTGGTTAAAAGAGGTCGGAGATACCATTGCGATGGACGAGGCCATACTGGAAATCGCCACGGACAAGGTAGATTCTGAGGTTCCCAGTGAGGTTGATGGTGTTTTGTTGGAACAACTTTTTCAGGTCGATGATGTGATAAAAGTCGGACAGACCATTGCCATCATTGAAATGAACGGAAGTGGGGAAGAGCATACTTCGGATGAGGAAGTTGGAGGTGCGATCGATGGCACAACGGATAATTCTGTTCTGTCCGAAGAAGTGGTCCAAATTGAGGATACCATCAAGATTGCAAGGGAAACCGCTACTTCTGCAGCGGTGGAGGCCGAGCGGCCGCAGGGAAGCCCGGAACGGTTTTATTCACCCTTGGTAAGGAACATAGCGAAAGCAGAGGGAATTTCCATGGCCGAATTGGATGCCATACCGGGTACGGGCAAGGCAGGCCGTGTGACCAAAAAGGATATTCTGGCCCATGTCGAAAACAGAAAGGGTGGAGATGGGCCGAGGGAAATGGTGTCCTTCGAAAAACCGGTAACGGTACCTCCATCAAATTCGGTGCAAGAGGCCGGGGGAACCGTCTCTACCGCGCAGCGCACCGGGGGCGATGAAGTGGTCGAGCTGAGCAGAATGGGGAAATTGATTGCGCAGCATATGGTCGATAGTGTCTCGACCTCGGCGCATGTGCAAAGTTTTATCGAGGTCGATGTGACCAACATCGTCAACTGGCGCCTCAAAATGAAGGAAGCGTTCCAAAAACAGGAAGGTGAAAAATTGACGTTTACACCAATTTTTATGGAGGCGGTGGCAAAGGCGTTGAAGAAATATCCGCTGATGAACATCTCGCTGGATGGGGACAAGGTTATCAAGAAAAAGAATATAAACATTGGCATGGCCGCGGCCCTGCCCGATGGGAACCTCATAGTTCCGGTTATCAAGAATGCCGATCAGTTGAACCTGGTGGGGATGGCCAAAGTGGTAAACGATTTGGCGAACCGCGCCCGAAACAACCAATTAAAGCCCGATGAGGTAAGGGACGGCACCTATACCGTGACGAACGTGGGTACTTTTGGGAGCGTGTTCGGCACCCCGATAATCAACCAGCCCCAAGTGGGTATATTGGCCCTTGGCGCTATCCGCAAAATACCGTCTGTCATCGAGACCACTGAAGGCGATTTTATAGGCATCCGCAGTAAAATGTACCTGTCGCACAGTTATGACCACCGTGTGGTAAACGGGGCCTTGGGCAGTATGTTCGCCAAGGCCGTGGCCGATTATCTGGAAGCTTGGGACCCCAATACCGAGATATGACCCCATTTTGGCCCATCAGATTGCATTATTGGTAAAAAACAACCTGCAAATTTTTTAAATAATTAAAATTTGGGGAAATAAAATGCGGGATTCGGGATTAACATTCCAATAACATACTTTTTCTGTTTTAGGGCATAATTTCGTTACTTACCAAACCAAGTAATGCGGCAACCTAAGATCAAGCTTCCCTTGCTAGAAATAGCAAACGTCTTCTATTTTACCTTTTTTCTGGCAACTGTACCGATATTTTCCCAGGGGGAAAAAAAGGAGGATATAAAACTGTTCACGGAATGCAACTGCGAGAAGAGCTACGTTAAACAGGAAATCAACTTCGTAAACCACGTTCGGGACCAGGGCCTGGCCAATGTAACCCTGTTCATTTACGATATAGCCAATGGAAGTGGGGGAAGAACTTTCATGCTCGAATTCAAGGGTGCGGCGACCTACGAGGACCTTAGCGGAAAACTGAGTTTCGAATCCACCGCGAACATGACCTCCGATGAGGTAAGGAAAGGGTTGGTGGACAAAATAAAGTTGGGCCTCTTGCCCTTTGTCCTAAACTCCGATCTAGCAGATAATGTGACCTACTCCATCAACAAGGCCGGGATGGGCCAGATACAGGATATAGATTTTGACGATCCGTGGAACAATTGGATTTTCGAAATCTACGGGGAAGCCGAACTGAGCAAGGAATCGAGTCGTAAGGAGTTTGAGTACGAAATCGGGTTTGAAAGCGATCGGGTTACTGAAAAGTGGCGTATTAGAACCGATCTCCAGATGAACCAGTTCAACAGCGAATTCGTTCGTGAGAACGAGACTTTTACAAGCGAACGGTTTCGCTATTCGGGCGATGCCAGCATAGTGCGAAGTCTCAACGACCACTGGTCGGCCGGTATTTTTGCCGGGGCGAGGCACAATACGTTCACCAATATCGATTTCTCGTACTACGTAAATCCGGCCATTGAGTATAATATTTTCCCATACCGCGAGGTGCTGCGAAGGGAGATCGTCTTCGCCTATAAGATAGGGTACCTTCACAACGACTATATAGAAACCACCATATTTGCCAAGGACGAGGAAGGTATTTTCAGACATTCCATGGATGTCCAGATTCGTTATCGGCAACCTTGGGGCAATATCTATTCGAGATTGCGCGGGTCTACCTTCCTTGACGATTTTGACCGCAACAGGGTACAACTGTACGGCCGCTTTTCCGTACGCCTGTTCAAAGGATTGGCGGCAAGGTTTTCTGGAAATTTTGAAATTATCAGAGATCAAATAAACCTGCCTGCGGGTGATGCCTCCATTGAAGACGTACTGCTGCAACAAAAGCAGATCGCCACCGACTTTGAGTTGGGGTTCAGTGTGGGCCTCAGCTATACCTTCGGTTCGGCCTTCAACAATATTATCAATACCCGTTTGTAGTTTTTTGTGCCGCTGCCAACAGGCAACCCCCCACCTCCCATTTTTGGTAATGGGACCCTTTTTCCGGTTTGTGGGGTTCCCAAAGCCCGATGGCGCTGTCCCTACCTCCCTGAACGGAGCTTTCAACCGGTAGCCCGTCATTTCCAACCGTTAGAAATAAAGCCTCCTAAGGTTTCACCGGACTTTTCTAAAAACTATCTTTACACAAACAAAAATGACGCATGGATTTAAAGTTGACAAGACCCATTTGTTTTTTTGACCTTGAGACCACTGGAACCAATGTGGCAAAGGACAGAATAGTGGAAATTTCCATTTTAAAGGTCCACCCTAACGGTAATAAGGAAAGCAGGACCTGGCTAGTAAATCCAGAGATGTCGATCCCCGGGGAAGCCACGGCCATTCACGGTATTTCAAACGAGAAGGTGGCCAAAGAGCCTACTTTCAAGGAACTTTCCAGAGAAATCCATAACATGATAAAGGACAGCGATCTTGGAGGCTTCAATTCAGACCGTTTCGACATACCGTTGTTGGCGGAGGAGATGCTGCGGGCCAATATCGATTTCGACATGAAGAATACGGTAGCGATCGATGTCCAGACCATTTTCCATAAAATGGAAAAAAGGACTCTGGGGGCGGCCTATAAGTTCTACTGTGGAAAGGACCTGACCGATGCCCATAGTGCCGAGGCGGATACCTTGGCCACCTATGAAGTGTTACTGGGCCAGTTGGATCGGTATCCCGAACTGGAGAACAATGTTAAAAAATTGGCTGAATTCTCCACGCACAGGCGATTTGTCGATTTTGCCGGCTTTATTGCATTGGACCCGGACGGCAACGAGATTTTTGCGTTCGGAAAGCACAAGGGCAAAAAGGTGGACGACGTCCTGGAAAGTGAGCCCGGGTATTTTGGCTGGATCCTAAATGCCGATTTTCCACTGTACACGAAAAAGGTACTGACACAGTTAAAATTGAAAAAGCTGAACAACAAATTGAACTGATGTTAACAGATGTGACATTGGATTGCCAAGCAACGTCTAAACATCACATCCCAAGCCCGGTCACCCTATGAAGATCATTTGCATTGGCCGCAACTATGCCGACCACATCGAAGAACTGGCGAACGAACGGCCCTCGGATCCCGTCCTGTTCATAAAACCAGATTCAGCGGTGCTCCCCAAAGAACAGGATTTTTATATTCCCGAATTTTCCGAAGAAGTGCACCATGAAGTTGAAGTGCTGGTGAAGATCAACAAAGTGGGCAAACATATCGGGGTGAAGTTTGCCCCAACCTACTATGATGAGATAGGCCTGGGCATCGATTTCACTGCAAGGGATGTGCAATCCGAACTCAAAAAAAAGGGATTGCCCTGGGAAAAGGCCAAAGGCTTTGACGGTTCGGCGGTCATCGGGCAGTGGCTTCCAAAATCGAATTTCAAAGATTTGGACAGTTTGGATTTTAGTCTTCTGAAGAATGGAAAAGTGGTGCAAAAGGGCAATACGGGTCTGATGCTTTGGAAGATAGACGAACTTATCGCCTATGTATCCCGTTTTTTTATGCTAAAAAAAGGAGATGTGATTTTTACCGGGACACCTGCCGGTGTTGGTAAAATAAAGGCAAATGATTATCTTTCGGGCATATTGGAAGGGCAAGAATTGTTTTCCATAAAAATTAAGTGATGATATACAGCTTGGACAAAATTAACGAGATGGCAGAGGGGGATGAAGAATTTGTCCACTCCGTAATTTCGGTCTTCCTGGAAGAAGTTCCCCAGGATCTTCAACAGCTCGAAAGTGCCCTGCAGGCCAACAACTATGAGCAGGTATACAAGTTGGCCCATAAGATCAAGCCCAATGTTGATCTGCTCGGTATGGAGCAAACGCGGGCCGCAGCACTTGAAATCGAGACTTTGGGAAAAAATGCCGACAATATGTCGGAAATAGAAAGGATATTCCCTGTTCTTAAAAAGGATATTGCACAAGTGGTCTCAGAGCTCAAAAAAGACTTCGATCTATAATGTTCGCTGAGATCATTACGATCGGTGATGAGATCCTTATAGGTCAGGTCATTGACACCAACTCCGCCTTTATAGCCAAGCAACTGAACAAAATTGGGGTTTCGGTTTATCAGATCACCTCGGTCCAAGATGACAGGAAGCATATCTTGGACGCTTTGGAGCAAGCCGGTAAAAATGCCGAGCTTGTGATTTGTACCGGAGGACTTGGCCCTACCAAAGATGATATCACCAAGCATACTTTCTGCGAGTTTTTCAATGATGTCCTGGTCGAGAACAAGGAAGTGTTGGAACACATAGAGGAACTGTTCGCCAAGTATATCTCCAGTCCGATATCGGAGGTCAACAAAAGGCAGGCCTTGCTCCCATCAAGGGCAGAGGTGCTCCACAATGCCAATGGGACCGCTCCCGGCATGTGGGTTTCGCATACGGGTACGGTCTATATCTCCCTCCCGGGAGTGCCCTTTGAAATGAGGGCTTTAATGGTAGATCAGGTAATCCCCAAGGTCGCTATCACCTTCAAGCGCCCCTTTATCATGCACAGGACCTGGGCTACCTACGGACTTGGGGAAAGTACCATTGCCGAAAGATTGGAAGATTGGGAGGAAAACCTGCCTCCATTTATCCGGTTGGCCTACCTTCCCAATTTGGGAAAGGTGCGTTTAAGGTTAACGGCCAAGGGTGCCGATAAAAAGGTTCTCGAAGAGGCGATGGACCGGGAATCCGCGAAGCTGCTTCCGTTGATAGGGGATATCCTCTTCGGAATGGAAAACGGGGAAACACTGGAAGAGGCTATAGGGAAATTGTTCAGTGCCAAGAAAAAGACCCTGGCCACCGCAGAAAGTTTTACAGGAGGGAAAATTGCCCAGATGATCAGTTCGGTTCCAGGGGCATCGGCGTATTTCATGGGGAGTGTGGTGAGCTATGCCACAAAAACCAAGATAGAGGTGTTGGGTGTTCCCGAAGCGATCATCGGCCGGCATTCGGTGGTGAGCGAGGCCGTTGCCATGGCGATGGCCGAAAATGTAAGGGCACTGATGAAAGCCGACTATGCAGTGGCCACAACGGGCAATGCAGGTCCGACCAAAGGGGATTCCGACGCTGAAGTGGGCACGGTCTTCATAGGGGTCGCTACCCCGGATCGCACGTTTGCTGAATGTTTTAGGATGGGCAACCATAGGGAAAGGGTAGTTCAAAAATCCGTCCATAAGGCCCTTGAATTGTTGCAAAAAGAAATTTCAAAAATCTGAAGTAGAATCTTGTCCGTCCCATAAAAATGATATAAATTTGCAGCCTGTTTAAAAAAATCAGCACAATGTCAAAAGTTTGTGAAATTACAGGCAAAAGGGCGATGTTTGGAAACAACGTATCGTTCTCCATCAATAAGACCAAAAGAAGGTTCAACGTAAATCTTTCCAAAAAGCGCTTTTATATTCCAGAGGAAGATCGTTGGGTGACCTTAAAGGTGTCTGCAAAAGGATTAAAAATCATCAACAAAAGAGGCATATCGGCTGTTTTGAAGGAAGCTAAAGCGCAAGGATTGATCAAGTAATCCAAAAATCAACAACAATGGCAAAGAAAGGTAATAGAGTTCAAGTTATTTTGGAGTGCACGGAGCATAAAGACTCTGGAAAGCCAGGGACCTCCAGGTACATTACCACAAAAAATAAAAAGAACACCCCCGAACGGATGGAGATCAAGAAGTACAATCCCATTTTAAGAAGGGTGACGGTTCATAAAGAAATTAAGTAATGCGCCATTTTTACCTAGGTGAAAATGTCAAATATTCCATAAAGTCATGGCAAAGAAGACAGTAGCGAGTTTACAGACGAGTTCAAAAAGATTGACCAAAGCCATTAAGATGGTGAAATCACCAAAAACGGGTGCCTATACCTTTTCAGAGGCGGTGATGCCCCCGGAAATGGTAAATGAATGGTTGTCAAAAAAATAGAAGGAACACACATAATTTTTAAAAGCTACTCTCGAAAGAAAGTAGCTTTTTTATTTTCTATCTTTAGGGTCACTAAAATGCAAAGGAACTCATGAGCCTATTCAAAAATATATTCTCCTCGAAAAAAAAAGAAAATTTGGACAAGGGTCTGGAAAAATCCAAGGCCAGTTTTTTTTCGAAGTTGGGCAAGGCGGTCGCTGGAAAATCAAAGGTTGATGACGATGTTTTGGACAATCTCGAAGAGGTTTTGGTCTCGTCGGATGTGGGGGTCGCGACCACTTTGAAAATTATCGACCGCATCGAAGCAAGGGTCTCGAAAGACAAATATATGGGTACGGAGGAGCTCAATGTCATTCTGCGGGAAGAGATTGCCGGATTGCTCTCTGAGACAAATCTTGGCGAAGAAACAGAAATTAGCCTTCCCATGGGCGTTAAACCCTATGTGATCATGGTAGTGGGCGTGAACGGAGTGGGCAAAACGACCACTATCGGCAAGTTGGCCTACCAGTTAAAGGCCCAGGGCTACAAAGTGGTCTTAGGTGCTGCTGATACTTTTAGGGCCGCGGCGATAGATCAACTCCAGGTTTGGGCTGATCGTGTCGATGTCCCTATAGTGAAACAGAACATGGGGAGCGATCCTGCCTCCGTTGCCTTCGATACTTTGAGTTCGGCCATTACCCAGGAAGCGGATGTCGTGATCATTGATACTGCCGGGAGATTGCACAACAAAGTAAATTTGATGAACGAGCTGGCCAAAGTAAAAAGGGTCATGCAAAAAGTGGTGGAAGATACCCCGCATGAAGTACTTTTGGTGCTCGATGGTTCCACAGGTCAGAACGCCTTTGAACAGGCCAGGCAATTTACCAAGGCCACTGAGGTCACCTCCTTGGCAGTTACCAAACTGGACGGCACCGCAAAGGGCGGCGTGGTGATCGGGATATCGGACCAATTTCAGATTCCGGTGAAATATATCGGAGTCGGCGAAGGAATCGAAGACCTTCAGGTTTTCAACAAATATGAATTTGTAGACTCTTTTTTTAACACCTCAGTTTGAAGGGTCCGGCCCAGTTTCTGCGGTAACGGGGAATCCGGGAAAGGGTATACTGCTGACATCGATGGCCCTGGAAGGGAAGGTACCTTTTCTTTTTCTTTCCACAAGACAAAATCGTAGCTCGGCTCGGCTCTGGAGTGCCCTCCCCTCCTTGCCCTGGTCCAACGGAAAATGGATCGATTTGTACAGATGAACCGAAAATACCCAAGGATGGAACCTCACCTTAAAATAGCACTGGCCTTAAAATACATTTTTCTACTGCCCCTCTTTTCGGTAGTTTTTTCTTGTAGCGGAGAAAAAAAGGCAGGGGAGGAGGTGGTTTTGTGGATGCCCTATAACGATTCCGCGGAAGTGGCTGCGAACAGGGATCATGAAATTGAACGGATGCGGTATTCCTTGATCCAATCAAAAGTGCTGGACAAGAATGAGGTATTCCGACCGTTGTACAATGCGGTTTCCAAAATGTCGGAAGCGACCTATAATGCCCTAAAGCCATTGGTGCTGGAGCAAGATATCCCTACCATTCAATCCCATATTTCGAGTGGCGGACTGACCTACGAAAAACTGGCCCTCTTTTACCTCCATCGGATCTATGGATTCGAATTGGACAATACCACCACCTTGAATACGATTATCGCATTAAATGATAAAGTTCTTGATGAGGCCCGGGCCTTGGACAAGGAGTTTCAAGCAGATCCAGGGAAATATCGGCACCCTATTTTTGGAATGCCCATTTTGGTGAAGGACAATATCAATACGGAGGGAATGAGGACCACGGCGGGTTCCGTTGCAATGATGTACAACAACGTGGACGATGCCTTTATCATAGAACAATTGAAGACGAAAGGCGGTTTGGTCCTCGGGAAAGTGAACCTGAGCGAATGGGCCTATTTCCTTTGCAAGGGATGCCCTCTCGGCTACAGCGCCCTTGGTGGGCAGACCTTGAACCCATACGGACGACGGATTTTTGAATCGGGAGGCTCGAGTTCGGGAAGTGGCACTTCCGTGGCCGCCAACTATGCCGTTGCCGCCATTGGAACCGAAACATCGGGATCCATCCTGTCGCCCAGTAGTCAGAATTCGGTGGTGGGACTGAAGCCTACCATAGGCCTTTTGGGCAGAAGTGGTATCGTTCCCATTTCCAGCACTTTGGATACCCCGGGCCCCATGACAAAAAATGTGGTGGACAATGCCATTTTGTTGGACGCGCTTTTCGGACCCGACAAGGACGATCCCGCTTCCATAGAGACCAAATGGGGAGCAGGGTGGTACCATGCATCGAAATTGGAGGGTCGGCTGCTGGGCAATCGTTTCGGAGTTGTGGAAAATTTAATGGAAACGGATTCCATTTACAGGCAGACCGTGGAAAAGATAAAGGGATTGGGTGCGGAAATCATTGAATTTACACCACCGGAGGTCAACATGGACGGATTTCTCAGCATCCTGAACATCGATATGAGAAACGATCTCCCAAGCTATATTGGGACATACGTAAAAAACGAGGACAGTGTAAAAGTCCGGTCCATTGCCGGGCTGGTCGAGTTCAACGCAGCCGATTCGTTGATTAGGATTCCGTACGGACAGGCTGTGTTCGACGGTATTCTGGCCGATTCGACCTCGATGGAAGGGTTAAGGAAGATCAAGGCCACTTTGGAAAAAAGCGGGCGAACTTTCTTTGACACCGCGATGGACACCCATCGGTTGGACGCTGTCTTGTCCATCGACAACTACCATGCAGCCTATGCCGCTGTGGCCAAATATCCTGCTTTGACAGTACCCATGGGATACAGGCCCGATGGGGAACCGGTTAGCCTTACCTTTATCGGGAAGCCGCTGACAGAGTTGAAACTGTTAAAAATGGGCCATGCCTTCGAAAAGGCCAATCCGATCCGGAGAATGCCAAAAAATTACGAATGATTCGGCCCCTACAGGGTAACGGCCTCTTCCAAGAGGTGACCATGTCGCCACCTAATGTATGGAGGATCAAACATCACAAATAGTGATCCCTTCCTTCAAGGCCGCAATTTTATCTTCCCAAGTAGGAATGAATTCCTGGGCCACATGGCCCTTAAACCCGGTTTTCAAAATGGCCCTCATAATGGCCGGATAGTACAATTCCTGGGTCTCGTTGATTTCGTTACGGCCCGGATTGCCCCCCGTATGGTAATGTCCAAAATAGGGGTGGTATTCTTGAATGTTTCTGATGACATCGCCTTCCATGATCTGCATATGGTAGATGTCGTAAAGCAGTTTAAAGTTTTCCGAACCGAGTTGTTTGCACAGTTCCACCCCCCATTCGGTATGGTCGCACATATAATCGGCGTGGTCCACTTTTGAGTTAAGCAGTTCCATTTGAATGATTACCCCATGCTTTTCAGCGATGGGCATGATCTGCTTAAGGCCTTCCGCACAGTTTTTGAGTCCAACCTGGTCATCCATACCATTTCGGTTCCCACTAAAGCAGATCAGGTTCGTATACCCCGCTTCGGCCACTTTCGGAATGACCTCTGCATAATCCTTAATTAATGCTTCATGAAGTTTGGGGTCGTTCCAGCCTTCTTGAATGCCCATCCCGGCCCCCCAGCACATGGAGGCATGAATATTGTATTTTTTCATCAAGGGCCAATCTTCCGGACCTGTAAGGTCCATCGCCTTTATCCCCAGATCGTTTAGGTTTTTTAGAAAATCTTCCATGGGGATTTTGCCATAGCACCAACGGCAAACACTGTGATTGATATTGTTCTTAAGTTCTGCGGGAAAGTTTTCATTCGGGCTCATGGCATTGCCAGTTTTGGAGGTCAACATTCCCACAGAAGCTGCGGCTGAGGTACCTATGAATGTTCTTCTTTTCATTTTTTCTTGTTTAATTTACGGGTCGCGTTGCCTGGTGCTTTATTTCATTTTTTAAAGATAACAATATTACCTTTACGCATGGATATGACACCCGACAAAGAAAAACTATTGGAATTGGCCCATTACCGAATGCCCTATGGCAAGTTCAAAGGACGGTATTTGGTGGATCTGCCCGATGCCTATCTAATATGGTTCAAACAACAGGGTTATCCGTCGGGGAAGTTGGGCGATCTGCTCCGGTCGATGATGGAAATCAAAATTAACGGACTTGAACCACTTATCCGTAGGGTTCAAAAAGATTTTCCCCAGCTTTAAGGCTGATTTCTGCTGGCAATTTGTATTTTTGCTTGCGTTACGAATTCAACCTAACGCTTCATGTCTCAGACCAAATATATTTTTGTAACCGGTGGGGTTACCTCTTCCTTGGGAAAAGGGATTATCGCCGCATCCTTGGCCAAGTTACTTCAGGCCCGCGGTTATAAGACCACCATACAAAAATTAGATCCGTATATCAATGTAGACCCTGGTACCCTGAACCCGTATGAACACGGGGAGTGCTATGTGACGGATGACGGAGCCGAGACCGATCTCGATCTGGGACATTACGAACGCTTTTTAAACGTGAATACCTCCCAGGCCAATAACGTTACCACTGGCCGTATATATCAGAGCGTTATTGAAAAAGAGCGGCGCGGCGAGTTCTTGGGGAAGACGGTACAGGTGGTCCCGCACATTACCAACGAGATCAAGGAAAGGGTCCAGGTATTGGGCAACAGTGGGGAATACGACATTGTGATTACGGAGATCGGGGGCACTGTGGGCGATATTGAGTCGTTGCCCTATATCGAAGCGGTGCGGCAACTGCTCTGGGAATTGGGGGACAACAATGGTATCGTCATCCATTTGACCTTGGTGCCCTATCTTTCGGCGGCTGGTGAATTGAAGACCAAGCCCACGCAGCATTCGGTAAAAACGTTGATGGAAAGTGGTATCAAGGCAGATGTCCTTGTTTGTAGGACAGAGCATGAGATTTCCGATGATATCAAGGAAAAGTTGGCACTTTTCTGCAATGTGAAGCGGGAGGCCGTGATCCAATCGATCGATGCCTCCACTATTTACGATGTGCCCGTGATGATGCAGGAAGAGGGACTGGATACCGTGGCCCTTCAGAAATTGGCCCTGCCTGACAATACGGCACCCGATTTGGAACAATGGAACGAATTTTTGAGCAAGCATAAAAACCCCAGGAATGAGGTACATATCGGACTTATTGGGAAATATGTGGAACTGCAGGATTCGTATAAATCCATATTGGAATCCTTTATCCATGCTGGGGCGGTCAATGAAGTACGGGTAAAAGTACGTTCCATACATTCCGAGCATATCCATGAGACGAACCTGCATAGGAAATTGGACGGTCTCGACGGTATTCTTGTGGCTCCCGGTTTTGGTGAAAGAGGTATTGAGGGTAAAATAAAAGCGGTGCAATATGCCAGGGAAAACGGCATTCCTTTTTTGGGTATCTGCCTTGGCATGCAAATGGCGGTCATCGAATATTCAAGGAATATCCTGGGTCTTGCCAATGCAAATTCCACCGAAATGGATGAAACTACGGAAAGTCCCGTGATCAGCTTGATGGAAGAGCAAAAGAGTATTACCAACAAGGGCGGTACCATGCGCTTGGGTGCTTGGGACTGCAAATTGGTACAGGGTAGTTTGGTGCAACAGGTATACGGGGGAGCCAAAGGCATATCGGAACGTCACCGACACCGGTACGAGTTCAACAATGAATATAAACAGAAACTGGAGGAATCGGGCTTGGTCGCATCGGGAATAAATTCAGAGACCGGACTTGTTGAAATCGTGGAACTTCCGAACCATCCCTGGTTTATTGGGGTGCAGTACCATCCAGAATACAAAAGTACCGTGGCCAATCCGCACCCGCTCTTCGTGGGATTTATCAAAGCGGCCTTAAAGCACAAAAAACAACAAACTAATGCCAGTATGGCATAAACTGCACATTTGGACATATATTTGCTCGGTCATGACCGTACCGGCCAAACAGGTCTTCGTGATCCCTAAACTGATTTAGATGGAAGAAAAGAAAATCGATATCAATTCCATTATCGGCTTCATGCTGATATTTGGAATATTGATCTATATGTTTTACCAAAACCAGCCAACACCTGAGGAACTGGAGGCCGAGAAGGCTAAACAGGAACAGGTCGAGGCGGAAAGCAAACCAGAAGAGGTCCAGGCACCAGCGGTTGCCGAACCGGCACGCATAGATATGCAGGATTCCACCGCCGTGGCCAGCTACAAAAACTCCATGGGCGCTTTCGGTTATACCGCTCCTTCCGACGGTACCACCCAATTGGAAAACGATTTGGTACTGCTCGAAATCAGCAATAAGGGCGGGCAGATCGTGGAGGCCCGTATGAAGCAGTTCAAGACCTATGATTCCGTTCCCGTATATCTTGTAAAGGATGGCAATGCGTCGTTCGGATTGAATTTCCATACTTCCGACAACCGGGTGTTGGACACGCAAGATTTGTTTTTCGAACCCTCAATTACCAAAAATGGAGAGAATCAGGTGCTTTCCATGAAAGCCAAAGTGGGCCCCGACCGGTTTTTGGAGTACCGTTACGAAATGAAACCTGATGAATATTTGGTGGACTTCACGATTCGCTCCCAAGGACTTAACGGGGTGTTGAACGGCAATCAGCCCATTAAGCTGGAGTGGAAATTGAAAGGGATACGCCATAATAAAAGCGTTAAATATGAGAACCGCTATACCCGATTGACCTACAACCATGACGACGGGAAGATCAGCAAACTTGCCGAGGGAAGCGACGATGAGGAAACGGAGGAGGACGTCAAGTGGCTGTCCTATCGACAACACTTTTTTAGTTCCATCCTTGCCACCAACACACATTTTGAAACTGCCGACCTGAGCTCGAAAAATTTAGTGGAAGAGGAAAGCAAGACGGCAGGGTTCACAAAGGAGTATGCCTCGATAGCCTCCTTGAAATTGCAGGAGGGCGAGCTTTCGCAAAGCATGCACTGGTACTATGGTCCTACCGATGTAGCCGTTTTGGACAACTATGAACAATTGGGTCTAGCGGATTCCATTCCTTTCGGATGGGGGATCTTCGGCTGGATCAACCGCTATGTATTTACCCCTTTCTACACCTTTTTAAGTTCCTTTTTGCCCTATGGGATCGCCATTGTGGTAATGACCATTTTGGTCCGGGTGGCCATGTCCCCAGTGACCTACAAGTCGTACCTGTCGCAGGCCAAGATGAAAATCTTAAAGCCGGAGATCGCTGAGCTCGGTGAAAAGTACAAGGACAATGCAATGAAGAAACAGCAGGAGACCATGAAGCTGTACAACAAGGCGGGAGCGAGCCCCATGAGCGGCTGTGTCCCGGCACTCTTGCAGATGCCGATCTTCTACGCACTGTTCATGTTCTTTCCCACCTCGTTCGCACTCAGGCAGAAATCATTTTTATGGGCAGAGGATCTGTCCTCGTACGATACGATATTCGAGTGGACGACCCATATCCCGCTGATTTCCTCCCTATATGGAAACCATGTGAGCCTGTTTCCCATATTGGCTTCCATTGCCATCTTCTTTTATATGATGATGACGACGGGTCAGAACATGCCGACCCAACCAGGTATGCCCAATATGAAGTTTATCATGTACCTAATGCCCTTTATGATGTTGATTTTTTTCAACAACTATGCCAGTGGCCTGAGTCTGTACTATTTTGTCTCGAACCTGATTACCATTGGAATCATGTTGGTGATCAAGAATTTTATCCTCGACGATGAAAAAATTCATGCCCAGATACAGGAGAACAAGGCGAAACCAAAGAAAGAAAACAAATTCCAACGAAAAATGCGGGAGATGATGGAGCAGGCCGAAGAACAAAAGAAGACGGGAAGGCGATAACGACTTTCCTCCCTATCCGAGACTTCGGAAACGGCAATGAAAAAGTATGGAAACCGCAAAACAAAAAACCCTGACCACAAGGTCGGGGTTTCTAGCATTAAATGGGTTTAGTTTGGTAAGATTTGGGACTGTAAAAATGTGATTTAAATCCCATTGAAAAAAAACTAAGTTGTCAAGTACCCATTTTTGTATGCTAAAGGATGTTCTTTTGATGTTTGGTCGTTTTCACGGGTCCTTTCATCTATTTGGGACAAATGGAAAAGTGCGGGCTCATTTTTCCGGCTCCACTCCTTCTTGGTTGGGTCCCTGATTTTTGATCTTTGTGCTTATCCCCGGTCGCCGAAAACAAAAACTTCCCTATAGCGGTTTCCCGTACAAGGAAGTTTTTCAACAACCAATAAACAACCTGCCGTAACCACCTTCAAAAGGCCTTTTGGGCCGATAAAGGTCGGCAGGCTAACCTAACATCCCGACATCGGATATTTTCCTAGTGTCTTTTGGGCAGACCCAATGCATCCAATACCTCGGTGGGCAGCAATACCTTGTCGACCACGTGCACAATGCCATTGCTGGCAATTTGATCGGCAAGTACTACATTGGCATCGGTAAGGGTCCAATCGCGAATGTCCACACCTCCGTTGAGGACCGCGAAGAGCGACTCACCCTGCTCCGCAACAATTTCTTGATGGTCGCTAAGGTCTCCGGAAGCCACAGCGGCACCGGATACTACATGATAGGTCAGCACCTTGGCCAACAGGGCCTTCTCCGCATCCGTATCGAAATCGTCCAAACTGTTGTATTCGTGGCCCAAGGCATCCAACAGATCGGTAAAGGCGGCATTGGTGGGAGCGAATACGGTGAATGGACCGTCACCGCTCAGTACATCGACCAATCCGGCATCGGCTTGGATCAAGGCGTCGACCAAGAGGCTAAGATCGTCAACGGACTGTGCCAAGCCCACGATGTTCGGGCTAGGGGAGGGCAGTAGGTCCAACACTTCTTGGGGAAGCAATACCTTGTTGATCACATGCACCACCCCATTGCTGGCCTCCACATCGGGTATGGCCACGGTAGCATTCGAATCGGTCGCATCTTCGATGTGGACGGTCCCATCCTTAATGTTGATGCCCACATTTTCCCCTTGGAAGGTCGCTATCACTTGTCCGTCGCTTAGGTCGCCCGAGAAGGCAGCTGTCCCAGCCACTACATGATAGGTCAATATCTTGACCAATAGCGCCTTTTCCTCCGCGGTGTCAAAATCTGCCAAGGCGTTGTAATCATCCCCAAGGGTATCCAACAAGGCAACAAAAGCCCCGTTGGTAGGTGCGAATACGGTGAACGGACCCTCTCCGGAAAGCGTTTCCACCAGCCCGGCATCGACTTGTTGCAATGTTTCGACCAATAAGCTCAGGTCATCGGTTGCTACCGCAATTTCAACAATGGTCTTCAAACTCAATGCAGTTACGAAGTCGAGGGCCGATTGCGGGAGCAGTACTTTATCTATGGTATGGGCCACACCATTGGAGGCCATAATATCGGTACCGGTAATATTGGCATTGGTATCGGAGGCATCACCAATAACAAAGGTGTCCCCAGAAGCGATCACTCCGATCGAATTACCGGCAAAAGCGGTAGGAACGGATGTTTCGGACAAATCGGCCTCCGTCACCTTAACGGGCAGTACATGATATAGCAAGATATCCTTTAACAGCGTCATTTCAGCCTCCGTATCAAAATCATCAAGACCATTGTAATCGTCCCCAAGGATTCCCAAAAGGGCCACAAAGGCATCATCGGTTGGGGCAAAGACGGTAAACGGACCTTCAGTTGAAAGGGTCTCGGCCAAACCTGCCTTGATTACGGCCGCTTCCAGAATGGATAGGGCCTCTGTTGCTACCACAACATCTACCAAGGTTCCGACAGGATCCATGGAATCACCGCCAAGGGCATCCAACACTTCCTGGGGCAATAGCACCTGGTCTATGACATGTACAATGCCATTGCTGGTTTCCACATTGGCCACGGCTACCTGGGCCGGGTCAACAGATTCCCCCTGTTTGTCCTTTATGGTTACCGTGCTACCGTCGATGCCCACGGTGACCTCTTCGCCCTGTAAGGTGGCAATAATTTGACCATCGCTAAGATCGGTCGATTGGGCCGCGATGTCCTTGACCACATGATAGGTCAGTATTTTGGCCAAAAGGGCTTTCTCCCCAGGGGTGTCAAAATCTTCCAAGGAATCGAAACCATCCAGACTTCCCAAGAGGGAACTGAAGGCCTCATTGGTGGGCGCGAACACGGTGTACGTGGCCGTTTCATCGCTTAGGGCTTGGACAAGTCCGGCATCTGCGGCGACCAAGGCGTCTACCAGACTACCGAGCGCTGTGGTAGCTTGGGCGGTTTCGACAATATTGTTGTCGCTGTCCTTACCGTTAACGACATCATCATTTTTATCGCAGGAAAACGCAAAGAGCATGAAAGCTGCTAGAAATACCATAGGTTGTAATCTGAAATTCTTTTTCATAACAAAGTGTTTTTAAGTGATTATTGTTTAATATATTTTTAAATAAACCAAACAAAAATTTTAAAAAGAAATAGAATGTTTTAAATGAAATACAGCAATTGTTTCCAGTATTTCACTGAATTTTATCTGTGTTTTCTATTTTTCTTGATAAAACGAACTTTTATCTGATCTTTACAGAAGATTGTCATTCTTGTAAATAGTTGCTTTTGTTTAATAAATTTTATTAAAAGTTTAACAAAATACTATAAACAAAACATTGAGCACTGGGCTCAATACATTCTCGGACAATACGATTTTGGATCATGGATAAAAAAAAAGACCGCCTTTTGGCGGTCTTTTTTTAGTTGTGGTTTACTTACTCCTATATCAATTGGTGGTGTCCGGAAGCAATACTTTGGTTGCCAGGATATGGATTACACCATTGGTTGCTTGGATATCAAATAATCCTATAAGCGCACCGCCGTTTCCCGCACCATCTGTAATTTCCACGTTTCCGTCGATCGAGGTGAAGTTGATGATATCGCCCTCCAAAGTCGTAAAGGCCTTTCCCGAGTTAATATCGGAAGAGCGAACGTTGCCCTCCAATACGTGATGCGTGACCACTGCCCTTAATAAGGTTTCGTCGATATCGCTTACGGAATCCCAATCAGCATTGGTATCGAGCAGATTGTCAAAAGCGTGTCCAATGGGAGCGAACAAGGTGAAAGGACCGCTGTCACTTTCCGAAAACATTTCGGGCAGGGCCGACAGAGGAGATATAATATCGATGGCAGCCTCGAGGTCCTCAAAATTATCGTCCACGGAAACAAAGGTGTCGATGGTGGGAAGGTCTATAACGGCATCCACGATATGGATAATACCATTGGCAGCCAGCACATCGGGTTTGGACACCTTGGAGGATCCATTGAACTGTATGCCATCAGTGGCATCTAGATAGGTCACCAGGGTAGTGCCGGCGGTCGGACCAGCGGCGGCATTTACCAAGTAGTTCTTTTGGAGCGCCGCCAGGTCCCCTGATCCCAATACCCCCAAAATAACATGGTTCAGGAGAATCTGTTTCAGGGTTTCAACCGGTACGTCGGCCACGCTGGCAAAGCCTGCCTGCCCCAAGAAATTGGCGAAAGCGGCATTGGAAGGCGCCAAAAGTGTGTAAGGTCCGGCACTTTTTAGGGTAGCCGTCAAATTCGCCCTATCCACAGCGGCCACTAGGGACGAGAGGTCCGCGTCGTTCATTGCCACCTCAATAATGTCGGTTTCTGGCAAGGGAACCGTATTGCCATCATCCAAACCACAGGACGAGATGATGATAAATACCAACGCAATTAGAATTTTACTTTTCACTTTCCATAATTTTTGCATAACAACTAGTTTTCTTTTATTTTTTAAAATAAAGCAATTTCAAAGGACCAAATCGGTTCGATCAGTGTTTTTTAAGAGAAATTTAATACATCAAAAAAGGACATAATCGGGCATCGATTCCACGACGTCGTGGATTCGAAGTACTTCCATTAGATGGCCTATTTCACAATAGGTTGCTTCTATTCTTGATATTTTTGATTTGAAGGAGGGCTTTTTTGTTGGGAGGACTTTAATATTGGATTTTCGGCCAGAATATGGTCCACACCGGATATTTTGTATTTTTGCCCTCTAATACGTTCGAATGGGAAAAAAAGTGGTCATAGGGCTTTCAGGAGGAGTGGATTCCAGCGTGGCCGCCTATCTCCTAAAGGAACAGGGATACGAGGTAATTGGGCTTTTTATGAAAAACTGGCACGATGATTCCGTCACTATTTCGGAAGAGTGTCCTTGGTTGGAAGACAGCAACGATGCCCTGATCGTGGCAGAAAAATTGGGTATTCCCTTTCAGACGGTCGATCTTAGCACGGAGTATAAGGAGCGCATAGTGGATTATATGTTCAAGGAGTATGAAAAAGGGCGTACGCCAAATCCCGACGTACTTTGCAATAGGGAGATCAAGTTTGATGTCTTCTTGAAGATTGCCATGCAGTTGGGGGCCGATTTCGTTGCCACGGGCCACTATTGTAGAAAGGGCACCTTAAAAAATGAAGACGGTACCGAAACCTACCAACTTTTGGCAGGGGTGGACAGCAATAAGGACCAATCGTATTTTTTGTGCCAACTTTCCCAAGACCAACTAAAGAGGACCCTATTCCCGATCGGGGAATTGAGAAAGCCGGAAGTGCGCCGAATCGCCAGTGATGGCAATCTGATCACAGCGGATAAAAAAGATTCCCAGGGACTTTGTTTTATTGGGAAGGTACGGTTGCCCGATTTTTTGCAACAAAAATTGAAACCAAAAAAGGGAGTCATTGTAGAAGTGCCTTCTGACGTGCCGCAATATCAAAAGGCGCTTCCCCAATTTGAAAACAAAGAGAAGGAATTGGCCTTTTTTTCGGAAAAACCGATCTACCACGTGGCCGACGGAAGGGTAGTGGGCGAACATCAAGGGGCCCATTATTTTACCAACGGCCAACGCAAGGGGCTGGACGTAGGTGGAACAAAGGAGCCGTTATTCGTCATAGCCACCGATGTAACCGAAAATGTTATCTATACCGGACAGGGAAAATCCCATCCAGGATTATACCGACGGACCCTATTTGTCCGCGACGAAGAACTGCACTGGGTACGGCCCGATCTTGCTTTGGATGTGGACCGGACCATGTCGGTATTGGCTCGGATCCGTTACAGACAGCCTTTGGAAAAAGCCACTCTTTATAAGGTAGAGGGAGGCTTGTACGTCGATTTTGCCCAAATGCAGTCCGCCATTACCGAAGGGCAGTTTGTCGCTTGGTATATCGGGGAGGAACTGATCGGTTCCGGAGTGATTTCGTAATCCGTGGCCGTCACCTCGAACGGAGTCGAAGGGTAGTGGCCATCATAGTTTCAGACTCCACCCGAACATACACTGGACATGCAAAACAGGATCACACAACTTTTTGGTATCGAATACCCCTTGGTTCAGGCCGGGATGATTTGGGCCAGCGGATGGCGTCTGGCCTCCGCGGTCTCCAATGCGGGCGGACTGGGATTGTTGGGAGCGGGCTCAATGTACCCTGAAGTGCTCCGGGAACATATTCAGAAATGCCAACAGGCGACTGAAAAACCCTTTGGGGTGAACGTGCCCATGCTGTATCCCGATATTGATAAGCTAATGGATATCATTGTGGAAATGGGGGTGCAGATAGTTTTTACGTCTGCCGGAAACCCCAGGACATGGACCGCCTACCTGAAAGAAAAAGGAATTACGGTGGTTCATGTGGTGAGCAGTGTGAAGTTTGCCTTAAAGGCCCAGGAAGCCGATGTCGACGCCATTGTGGCCGAAGGCTTTGAGGCAGGTGGGCACAACGGCCGTGATGAAACAACGACCCTGACCCTGATACCCGCTGTCCGGGAGCGGATAGGCATTCCGTTGATTGCGGCCGGTGGAATCGCAACAGGTAGGTCCATGTTGGCGGCCATGATTCTTGGAGCCGATGGTGTACAGCTGGGGAGCCGGTTTGTGGCAAGTTTTGAAGCATCGTCCCACCAATTGTTCAAGGAGAAAGTGGTGGATGCAGGTGAGGGGGACACTTACCTTACCCTAAAGGAACTGGCGCCGGTCCGATTGATCAAGAACAAGTTCTTTCACGATGTGCAGCGGGCCTATGCCGATGGGGCCTCCATAGAGCAACTGAAACAGCTGTTGGGCCGCGCCCGCGCCAAAAGGGGCATGTTCGAGGGCGATATGGAAGAAGGCGAACTTGAAATAGGTCAGGTGTCCGCCTTGATCCACGATATCAAACCGGCATCCCTAATCGTGGGCGACTTGATTCGGGAATTTGAAATCGCCAAGAAAGAGGTCGCCGGATTTTAGATTTGGGCCAAGTTTCCCTTCATTTTTGGCCCCATTGCTCCCTAGAGTATAATTTATTACCTTCGACGCTATTCGTATCCTTAACAAATTGGAACAGCATGGCAAATATCAACGGGAAGGCTACCGAACAAAACACCTATGATGCTATAGTGATAGGGTCGGGCATTAGCGGTGGTTGGGCCGCCAAAGAACTTTGTGAAAAGGGTTTGAAGACCTTGGTTCTGGAGAGAGGGCGAATGGTGAAGCATGTCGAGGACTATCCAACTGCCAATAAAGATCCGTGGGACTTTGAACTGCGGGGAGCCTTGGACTATGAAGATCAGAAAAAGCACCATGTGACCCATGGTATTGGGTTCGTAGGGGAGGATACCAAACACTTTCGGGCGAACGATCTGGATAATCCGTATACCGAAATAAAACCGTTCATTTGGATCCGCGCACATCAGGTAGGCGGGCGATCCATTGTTTGGGGCAAACAGACCTATCGCTGGAGCGACCTTGATTTTGAGGCCAATGCCAAAGATGGGCACGGGGTGGACTGGCCCATTCGGTATAAGGATATTGAGCCATGGTACACCTATGTGGAAAAGTTTGCCGGAATTAGCGGAGCACCACTTGGACTGCCCCACTTGCCCGATAGTCATTTTTTACCTCCCATGGAGCTCAATTGCGTTGAAAAACATGCCAAACAAAGAATCGAGGAAAATTTTGAGGGAAGGCATTTGATCATTGGTCGCTGCGCCCATTTGACCGAACCCCTAAACGGTAGGGGGAAGTGCCAGTTCCGAAACCGCTGCTCCCGTGGGTGCCCTTTCGGGGCCTACTTCAGCAGCAATGCCGTGACACTTCCCGCCGCGGAACGGACGGGCAATTTGACCATACGGCCGAACGCCATCGTGAGCTCCTTGATATATGATGACCAAAAGGAAAAGGCGACCGGGGTCAGAATCGTCGATTCGGAGACTATGGAGGAAATGGAATTCCATTCCAGGATTATTTTTTGCAACGCCTCTTCCTTGAGCACCACCAAAATTCTAATGAACTCCACTTCCAATCGCTTTCCCGAAGGTTTCGGAAACGACAGTGGGGAATTGGGCCATAACTTAATGGACCATACCTATAAGGTAGGGGCAATGGGCAGCATAGAGGGTTTTGAAGATCAATACTATTCCGGACGACGGCCCAATGGAATCTATATTCCCAGATACGTGAATCTTGACGAAAAGACGAAGTCGGACAATTTTGTCCGTGGTTTCGGGTACCAAGGCGGGGCGGGGAGGTCCAATTGGGGCTCTGGGGTCAATTCCGATGGATTTGGGGCCGATTTTAAGGACCAATTGTTCAAACCCGGGCCATGGGGCTTTTTTATCACCGGCTTCGCCGAATGTTTGCCATATCATGAGAACAAGATATCGCTCAATCGAGGGTTAAAGGACAAATGGGGCTTACCGACCTTGAACATCGATTGTGAGTTCAAGGAAAATGAGAAGGCGATGAACCGGCAGATTCGCTCAGATGCGGTTACTATGCTCGAAAAAGCGGGGTTCAGGGACATACTGTCATTCGACAATCAGAGCCCCCCGGGCCACGGAATACATGAAATGGGCACGGCCCGAATGGGTAAAGACCCCAAAACCTCTATCTTGAACAGCTTTAACCAAGTACATGCGGCCAAGAATGTTTTTGTGACCGATGGCGCCTGTATGACTTCCTCATCCTGCGTTAACCCTTCTTTGACCTATATGGCGATCACGGCACGGGCCGCCGACCATGCGGTCAAAGAGTTGAACAGACAAAATATATAGCACCATGGAAAGACGAACCGCTATTAAGAACACCACACTATTGATAGGAACGGTATTGGGAGGTGTATCGATTCCCAGTTTGATGCAATCTTGCCAGGAACAGAACCGACTGGACTGGAAACCCATCTTTTTTACGGAGAAACAGGCTGAGGTAGTCTCAGAGATCACAGAGACCCTTTTGCCCCGGACGGTAACGCCTGGCGCAAAGGACCTGAAAGTAGACCTTTTCGTGGATCTTATGTTCGGAAAAACACTCTCTCCCCAGGACCAGGCGCACGTGATGAAAGGGTATGATCGGTTCATGGAGATCTGTCAAGAGAAATTTGGCAAGGACTTCACCGATTTGGAGGGCCCCCAGCGCAATGAGGTGCTGCGGCTGGTTGAAAAGGAAACGAACAAATTCAATCCGACCGTTTGGGGCAGTACGCTCGGTGAGCAACCCCCGATCGATTTTTACCGAAGGTTGAAACAATTTGCGTTAGCAGGTTATTTTACTTCCGAGGAGGTTGGAAAAAACATCCTGAAATACGATCCAATTCCCGGTGATTATAAGGGTTGCGTCCCGTATAACGGAGGGAATACTTGGTCTTTTTAAGAAGACGGTTTGTCCTTCAAATTTGCCAAATACTCGATCAAATCCCGAAGCTCCCTTTTACTGATCAATTTGCCCATGGCCGGCATGGCGGAGGGCATATTTTCCCGTTTTTCAATGCGCGATGCGGACACTTCCATGGGTTCTGCATCGGAGGTACGGATAATCAGCGCTTCCTTGGTCTCCTCTTCTAATATTCCGGTTACTTTTTGGCCATCTTTTAGCGTTAGGACCACGCTTCCATAGCCAGGAGCCAATCGGGCGCCGGGTTCTATCAGGGATTCCAGAAGTTGTTCACGGGTCAGCAGATTGCCAATGTTGTCCATTGCCGGTCCCACTTTTCCGCCGGTGCCCCCTACCGAATGACAGCGGACGCACTGGGCGGTCGGGTTGTTGCTGAAAACGCGCCGACCCTGCCACCATCGTCCTCCGTATAGGGTCTCTTTATATGAGTCCACGGTATGGCCACCGCTTTTCAATTTGGACAATTGTGCAATATGGGAAGCCGATTCCGAGGCTTCCACAGCTTCGATCAGATCCAGGATCACATTGGGCGACAACTGGTTTCTTTGCGCTTTTTGAATCAGGTTGGACAATACGGGCCCACTTTTGGCAATCGGCATTTCTCCAAGAACCCCTAACATACGCTGCTGCTCCCCGGAGGAACCGCTTCTGAAAAATGAATTGACGATGGCGGGCAACTTTTCTTTTGAAATATCGAGTTCACCCAACAGCCCCACGGCGGTCTCCCGAACCTGTTGGGATGGATCCTGCATACCGATGTTCAGGGCGGTCTCCATATTGGAATCCTTCAGTGTGCCCAGGGCCACCAAAGTGGCTGCCCGTACCTCTGGATTGTCGTGTTTTCTTAAAATGTCCAATAATTCGGCATTGTACGAATCGATTCCCAAAGATGCCAAGGTCTGCGAAATACCCATTAGGATATCGGGATCGTTCTCTTGCAGGAAGGTGGGAATGGCTTGCTCCATTTTTACCTTGATAAGCGCGGAATCCCGCTTTATTTCTCCCCTAAAACGGCCATCGACCCGATCGAGGACCGAAGGATTTGCCCAACCGCCCAAGGCCGCCAGTGCTTCGCCACGCAATGCGTTGGGCACGGTCGCTCGTTTGGCAAAGGTGAGGAGATTGTCCATTTCATTATCTCCACCGACCCGAAGTGCGGCATTGATCGCACGTCGCAACAAGGGTTCCGATGTGAATTTTTCATCGGTGAGCAGTTCCGCCAAAGCCGGTAGTGCGGTTTCAAGGGACCAGTCGTCATTGATGGCCCGGGCGGCCTCAGTGACGATATACTCATCCTCATCGTCCAAAAACTGGGCCACTTCGGCATTTTGCATTCTTCTTAGTACGAGCACAGCGGCCAGACGAAGGCTTCGATCGGCATTTCCCACCAGACCGATAATGGGTTCCGACTTTCCAATACGGGAGAGTGCCAACACGGCAGCGTGCCTTAAATACACATCTTCATCATTATTGGCCGCCAAGAGATCCAATAGAGGTTGTACCGCGGCCTCATGGGCCATGCGCCCTAGGGCCTGGGCAGCAAAAAACTGCACCCTTGCATTTTCATGTTGCAGTAAGGGAATCAAACTGGCCCCGGCTTCCCTGTATTTTACATCCCCCAATATTTTTACGGCCTGCGCCACGATTTCTGGATCTTTATCATCCAGGAGTTCCGCAAGTGGTCCGGCCTTGTCGATATCTCCTGCCGCCAATTGTCCAATCCCCCAAATGGCATGAATGCGGGCGAACTGCTCCTGGGATTCCACCAAGACTTTTTTCAATGCCCGATAGCCCCAAAACGTACTTTTAGCCAATTCAAACTGGGCTTTCTGACGGATGCGCATATCGGGAAAGGAAAGCAGGGCGACCAGTTCGTCATTCGATTGATCCCCGTAGTCCATGGTCATTAAACGTTGTGTTTCGGCACGTTCCTTCTCCAAATCGTTCTTGTCTGCCGATACATCGAGCTTCCAAACCCTTCCATAGTTTTTCGTGCCCCATCCGTTCACCCAATCCGCGAGATAAAGTGCCCCATCAGGGCCAAATTTGATTCCAGTGGGCAGTACCCCGCTAAGGACATCTGTCTCATGGTGCAGTTCGAAAGAAGCTCCTTTCGGTTTCAACCCAAAAGACCAGATGTGGGACCTTCCCGGATCCCCGACAAATTCCACCAGAAAGAACGTATTTAACCAGTCTTTGCCCAAAGCGGTACCTGGGTTGAAGGCCATCCCGGTAGGCCCGTTATGGTAGTTGACGATGGGGGGGATGATATGGGCCGCTTGGCCTTCCCATCTGGGGATGTACATTTTTTCGTCCATCCATACATTGTAACCGTTGTTCTTTGGGTCGGTGTACTTGCCGTACTGCCAGTTGGAGCGCCATCCGGCATCGGAGCCTTCCACAATATGCACCAGCCGTTCACTTTCGCCCCGGTGATCGCCATCATTGTCCGAGGAAATGATATTGCCATACGCATCGAAGACAAACTCGTGGGTGTTGCGAAGTCCCCTCGCGAACACCTCAAAATTACTGCCATCAGGGTTGCTGCGGACAATCATCCCCTGATTGGGGTAGTGGTGCTTTTCCCCATCAACGGTGGTAATGCTGGCCCCTATATCACCGATGCCCCAATAGATTTTGCCGTCGGGCCCCTCTATTGCCCCTGACATGCCATGTGCTCCAAAACCTATGTGTACCGCAAATCCATGTGCAATGGATGTTTTTTCATCCAGTACCCCGTCGTCGTTGGTGTCCCAAAGGCGCCACATATCCGGGCCCACACCGACGAACACATCTTCCTTGCGAACCAACAGTGCTCCGGCTACGTCCGTGATTTCTTCATTGAAGTCCTCCAAAATCCGGGTGGAGCGATCCGCCAGACCGTCGCCGTCGGTATCGTCCAATTTCCAGACCTCGTCCTTTTCCACCTTAAGATCTTTCCAGTCGTGAAGACTGTCGTTGTTGAGGTCCGGAAACCATTCGTTCTCTTCACTGAGTTCGGGGGCAAAAGTTTTCCTGAGAAAAGCCCTGCGGTCTTCAACGGTCTGAAAGGAAATGGAAGGAGTCATCCAATGTTGGTATCCACGAATATCGAACTCTGAGTTTTTTTGTCGGTTGGTACGGGTCAAGTATATGCTGCCGTCATCATCGATTGAGAGGGCAATGGGGTCGGGTGCCAGGGAATCTGAAGCCCAGAGATCCAGTTCCAGGCCTTCGGCCAGTACCGCGGAAATACCCTCGCGAGCTTCTTTGGCCTTCATGGGTCCCAAAGCGGAATCCTCTTCAACGGTCAGGGGAATTTCCTTGGGCTTGTCGGAGGTCCCATCACATGAAAGTACAAGAAGGAACAAGGCGATGAACGATAAGAGATAGCGAATTACTGGGCATGTTTTCATGAATTGGTCGGTTTTATGGACGCATAAAAATAAATAAATCCCATGAAGGGTGGGGGAAGGAACTCCTTTTTAACGGTTACGGAACCAACAACATCCGTAAATTTAGTTAGAAAGTAGGTCGCCGGTCGTGCCCCTTCCAAGGCATGGGCAAACAAAAACATATTGAGAGCTATTCGGAATCTTTGACAATGCCTTCCACTATATGCCTTGACCGGTCCACTTCGTCCTTATTGACATAAATGTCCGCATTCCCCAACATCGAGGACGCAAAACCGGCCAACCGGGCAGATTCTGCCTCATCTTTTATAACCGCCTCGATGCCAGCGGCATGAAGTTCATTGGCAATGCGGCCTGCCATGATGGTACTGCCGCTGAATATTTTAGTATACGCTGAATCCATAAAACTAATTTTTAGAGAAGTTCGTTCATTTCCAAAAGGAGTGCATGAAACCGCTTGAGCGTTGCCGTGAGCACACCGATCTGTTCCTGGGCCTCTTTCCAGTCCCTTTGTTCAATGGCCTCGCGCACCCCGGGCAAGGTTTTTACGCCATAGCCGGTATAAAAGCCGGGTGCATATATCTGGTGCTTGTACCAGGGCCGCCTCGGCAGCCCGTCCGCCGCCGTAAGGGACTGCTCTGCCAATAGCAGCTTCTGGTTAAGCTGCAGTTGTCGGCTGGCGGGCAATTTGTGGATATCAGCGTCCGCGAAAGCTTCAATACTCAATTTTAGGGCCGCCATTTCATTCTGTAAGGGCGTAAAATCGAGATAGGGCACAATATCCTTTTTTCCGGGCTTGACAAAGGGCTTTCTTGGGTCCGAGGCCAGTTCAAAGATATTTTTGTCCACCATATCGTTATGTTTCGCTACCGCTTCCCGCATGCTGCTGCACGATTGTATGATTTCCTCAAGGTATCCGGAAACGGTATGGTGCCACTGTCTGAATTCAAACGGCAACACGTCGGCGTTCGCAAGGCGCAAGGTGATTCTCCCTGCCACATTTGCCAAAGCGACCCCATATGCAAACCCGGGATCTTTGAATCTTTTGTAGTGAGGATAGGTATCATAAATGGTGTGGTATTCCCCACCGGAATTTTCACCCCCAAAACCCAAATTCAAAGAGGCGATGCCGGCATGTTGGATAAAGGGCGTATAATCCGAACCAGAACCCAAGGCGTACAGGCCGAATTCCTCCTTGCCGCCGTTGACCAGATTTACGGCGGCACGACGTTCCTTTATCGATACTCCTTTTTGGGGGTCGGTGACCGCCTCCGCTACTTCACCGACCATTTTTTGAAGTGAATGTGACCCCCCCGCTCCTAAAAACCCCCGGCCGTTGCCATCGGTATTGATATAGGCGACCACTTTTTGTTGCAATTCCAATTTATGGTCCTCCACCCATTCTGTGGAGCCTATCAACCCGGGTTCTTCGGCATCCCAGGCACAATAGACCAGGGTGCGTTTGGGTTTTTGTCCTTTTTTGGCCAATTCCCCGACCGCACGGGCCTCCTCCATCAAGGCGACCATACCGCTGATGGGGTCGTTGGCACCATGAACCCAAGCGTCGTGGTGGTTGCCCCTCATGATCCATTGGTCCGGGAACTGGGTTCCCCTCATGGTGGCGATCACATTGTGGGCCGGGGTCAATTTCCAATCGAATTGAAGTTTCAGGTGAACCCGGGCCGGACCGGGTCCGATATGATAGGTAATCGGTAGGCCCCCTTTCCAGGAGTCGGGAGCTACCACACCCTCCAATGCCTCCAAAAGGGGTTGCGCATCTTCATAGGAAATGGGAAGAACCGGGATCTTGGTAATCGTGGGAGCATCTTTCCTATCCAGGCGTTTGGCGTCTTTGGTCGCGCCGTAACCTGGTGTGAGAACATCCCCGGGGTAGGTGGGCATATCCATCACCGAGCCCCGTTGTACTCCCGTTTTGTTTTTAAAGGCGCCCTTGGGATACACGTCTCCGGCCACATAGCCATCGTCCTTGGGATCGGAATAGATGATACAGCCAATGGCCCCTTTTTCAGCTGCTAATTTGGGTTTGATGCCCCTCCAGGAACCATAATACTTTGCAATGACAATTTTTCCTTTGACATCGATGCCCAATTTGTCCAATTCTTCATAATCCTTGGGCACCCCGTAGTTCACGAATACAAGTTCCGCCTCTACATCGCCATCGGTGGAGAAGGCATTGTAACTGGGTAAAAGGGCCGCACCTTGGGCGGTATACTCATCCCCTTCTACCGCTACGGCGGTCAATTTGGCCCGATAAGTCGTGGGAGCGGTCAATTCAAGAAGTCGGACTTTCGGATAGGGAAACAAGACGTCATACGTATCTATGCGGGTATCGTAGCCCCAGGATCTGAATTTCTTCTGGATCCATTCTGCATTTTTTCGACCGTATTCGGTACCCACCCAATGGGGCTCAGCTGCCATTTTCTGCATCCATTGATCCAGATTGTCTGGTGAGAGTTTGGCTTCAAAGGCCTTTTCCAGGGCTTCCTGTTTTTTGGAACTTTCGGATGCAAAACCCGAAATCGATTCTTGTGCAGTCGTCGCGCTTATGGATACGATTAAAAAAAGAATGCAAATATTTCTTCTCATAGGTGGTTTTTTAGATAAGCGGAAGTTAGGGAATTTTTGTTGCAATGTTCCTGTGTCGGGCACAAGTTCATTGCCCAGGGCTTGCCCTTCAAAATGGGTATGCCCATTTGATTTTGGATAAAATTAGAGATACTACGCAAAATTGACAGGCTAGAAGTGGATAAACGCGATCAGCGAATAGTTTTGTCCGGTCGGTGCCGCGAAGCGGACAGATTTCCCCATTGCCGCCCAAGCACGCACACTGCCGAGCGGCCCTATGCCCGGTCCACCAGTTTAATCAGGTTCGAGTGGCCCTTTGCGATCATCCTGCTTCGGTCTTCGTTCCAGACCTCACAATGGGTATTGATGATTTGGTCGCCGTTTTTGACAATGCTTGTTTTGGCAATGATGGTATCCCCGACCTTGGCGGAAACAAAATAGTCCACGGCCAAGTTTACCGTGGTGTACCGATCGGGCTTCCCCAAAGAGAAAACGGCCGCTCCCACGGCATCGTCGATAATGGCCGCCGTTGTACCCCCGTGTAGGATGCCCAGAGGGTTTGTCATTTCTTCCCGAACCACATAGGAAAATTCCAGTTCGCCAGCCTCGGCGCTGAGCAGTACGGGGTTGAGCCAACGCATTAGGGGAGAGAGCGATTGACTGGAATCCTTACCGATCCAGGATTTCAAGAGTTGGAGCATTCGATTCACTGAAAAAAGTTTTTGTTAAAGGGCAAAAATAGGATTTTTAAGGGAGGTTCCCAGACTTTGATCCAAGCCGAAATATCAAGCGCAGGTTTCAAAATTGCCTATAGAACCGCAATATTGGGAAAGTAGTGCCCTGCAGATCACACTTGATTCCCAGTATATCTTGAAGCTACGGGACCTTATCGATACACGACCCCCTTAAGGTACTCGTTGAATTGATCGATCCTATTTTTTTTCTTCGGGCAGCCCTTCTTCCCGAAATACTTTTTTCCAATATCGCGCCATGGTCTCCCTGAGGTGTAAGGAGGTGTTTTCCCGTTCCCAGATACCGTGCGCCCGCATTGGATACGACATCATATCGAACATTTTGTTGTGCCTTATGAGCTCGTTAGCCATTCGTTCAAAACTCTGATAGTGCACATTGTCATCCGCCGTGCCATGGATGATCATGAGATTTCCCTCCAGGTTTTTGGCGTGATGTATCGGAGACCCCTCGATGTAATTCGATTCATTGTCCTCCAAAAGGCCCATATACCGTTCCTGGTAAATATTGTCATACAGTCTCTGGTCGGCCACGAAGGCTACCGCTAGTCCCGATTTATAGATCTCGGGATATCGAAACAAACAGTTCATGGTCATTTGGCCACCACCGCTCCAACCCCAAATGCCTACCTTTTCGGCATCGATGAAGTCGTACAGTTGAAATAACTTTTTTGCCGCGGCAGCCTGATCGTGGGCCGCCAAAATCCCGATTTGGCCATAAATCGATTTTCTCCAATCCCTGCCCCTGGGAGTTTTTGTCCCCCGATTATCGATACTGGCCACAACGTATCCCTGTTGGGCCAAATAATGGTGCCAAAGATCCCCGCCCTGCCATGCGTCCTGTACCGTGGATCCGGCCGGTTCGCCATATACATAGAACACGATCGGGTATTTGTCGGCGGGATTGAAATTTGGAGGCCGGAGTATCCAGGCGTCCAAAGTAACCGGACCAATATCGAGCTTGATAAACTCTTTTTGCGTTAGCGGCAGGGCGGCTACTTGCTCGCGCAATACCTTATTGTCTTCCAATATTCGGATGGGCTTGTGCCTTTGCAGATCGATGAGCGAGATCGTATTGGGGGAGGTGGCGTTCTGAAAGCTGTGAATGGCAAATTTTGCATCTGCCGAAATTTGATAGGAATGTTGGCCCTCCTGGTCTTGTGGACTTACCCTTTCCGGCTCCGAACTGCCATCTATTTTGCTTCGGTACAGATAGCGCTGCGTGAAATTTTCGGGAGAGGCGATATAATACACATAACCGCCCTTGGGGTCAATGCAATTGATTCGGACCACGTCGATGTCCCCTTTTGTGATGGTACTGAAGTTCTTGCCATCGCGGGACACTTTGTAAAGGTGGACCCAGCCATCCTTTTCACTTGTCCAGGTAAAGTATTTTCCCTTATCGAGCCACATGATGTTGTCGTGAATGTCCAGCCAGGCGTCATCCTTGTCGGTGAACATATGGGTCAAGGCCATGGTCCGAGTATTCCCCATCCAAACCGTATTGGTGTTTTGCCTTCGGTTCAATTGTTGGATCATCACTTCGTTCGAATTGGGGACGAAATCCATTCTGGCCAAATAGTTGTTTCGGGGATCGCCAGGTATGTCGAACCATTTTGTTTCGCCTCCGGGGACATTCACGACACCCACTTTTACCGCTGAGTTGTCCGTGCCTACTTTCGGGTAAGGTAGCGGTATGGGCTGCGCGTAAATGGAATCCAGATTGTTGATCATATAAAATGTACCTATGCCCGCCGTATCGGATTGCCAATAGGCAATTTGTGTTCCATCATCGCTCCACCGAAAACCGTCCCTGCACGACAATTCTTCCTCATATACCCAATCGAAAGTTCCATTGACAATGGTTTTGCTACCATCAAAGGTCAACTGGATCACCTTTCCCGTATCAATGGCTTCGGTAAAGATATTGTTCTTGCTCACATACCCTACTTGGGACGCATCGGGGGAAAACTTTGCGAACATCATCGTGGCCCGCTCCATGGACTTGCCCAATTGCACCAATCGGCCCGATTTCATGTCCAGTACCCAATAGTCGCCTCTGGTATGGTAGCGCCATACCCTGCGCGTATTGGTAAACACCAGTAGTTTCGAATTGTCCTTTGACCATTCATAGCTTGATATGACCAAGGGTTCTGTTTCACCCTTTGGAATCAGTTCCTCTGCCGAAACGAGCACCGACCTTGCCCCGGATTTGGCCTCATATCGGACCATATCGACCCCCCCTACGGTCGCGTTTTTTTCCAGGGTCGAGTACCCTTTGTTGTCCTTCATCCATCGAACGGGACCATACCCTTTGGCGCTATATAGGGAACTGTTGTAGATATCCTCCAGTTTCAGCGATTCCTGTGACCAGGTTGTGGTGGTGAACAGGATGAATAAAGGTAGTAGAAGTGCTCTTCGCATGGTATGGTTTGATTGAGGACCCAATATAGTATTTTTCTCTCGGAACGCCCTCCCAGGTTTAAAAACTCTAGGGAATCCACATGGATTAACCCATTGATAACCTGATAATTAATTATATTTGACAAACAAAGGGATAAAAGCACAACAGCATGGCCAATTTTCCAAGTATCTTTAATGATGTCATCGGTCCGGTAATGCGGGGACCTTCCAGTTCGCATTGTGCCGCCTCCCTTCGGATCGGTAGAATCTGTCGCGATTTGATGGACGGCGAATTCACGGACATCCTTATAGAATTCGACCCTAAGGGATCGTTGGCGACCACCCATAAAAGCCAGGGCTCCGATATGGGCCTTTTCGGAGGGTTCCTGGGTTGGGAAGCCCATGACGATCGCTTGATCACCGCCACCGATAGTATCAAGGAATCGGGCATCGCCCTAAAGATTGACATAACCGATATCCAGGCCGATCATCCGAATACCTATAAATTTACGCTACGGAACACGAAAGAACAACACGAACTGACCGCTATTTCGATTGGTGGGGGTATGATAGACGTTATTGAGATCGACGGAAACGGCGTGACCATGGAGGGCGACTATTTCGAGGTACTTGTCTATTGCACGGAGTTGGGGAACATTCCCGATTTTATAGAAAAATTCATTCCCAATGAGTCCGTCCAGTTTTTGGACGGGGCATCCAAGTTTTTACAGATCAAGGCGCTCAACTTTCCCCCAAATGATGTTCTGCACATGCTGGGCCAGATGAAGGAGGTACGGACCATTAAATGCATAGCCCCTGTTCTGCCCATCCTCTCCAGAAACGGGATGGAAGTCCCTTTCGATACCTGTGAACGGATGTTGGAATTCAACGCGGACAAGAATTTGGAGCTGTGGCAACTTGCAGTACGATACGAAAGTGAACGCGGGGCTATTTCTGAGGAGGAAGTCATTTCACGCATGGGCGACATTGTTGACATAATGAAGGAAGCCATTCAAATCGGATTGGGGGGAACTGATTTTGATGATCGGATATTAGGTGCCCAATCTCCTGTTTTTAAGGAAAAACTGGAATCCAAAAGCTTATTGGAAGGCAATATTACCAATACCATTATTATGTACGTCTCCGCGATGATGGAGGTAAAAAGTTCGATGGGTGTCATCGTTGCTGCCCCTACGGCCGGTTCTTGTGGTGCGCTTCCGGGAGCCGTGATCGCCACGGCAGATTGCCTGGGGCTCTCGCGGCAGGAAACCGTTAGGGCCATGCTCGCCGCTTCGGTAGTTGGAATATTCATTGCAGCGCATGCCACCTTTGCGGCCGAGGTAGGGGGATGCCAGGCGGAGTGCGGCTCTGGTGCTGGTATGGCCGCAGCGGCTTTGGTCTATATGGCCGGAGGATCGTTGCCCCAATCTTTGGCAGCTGCTTCAACAGCTCTTCAGAATTCTCTGGGCATGATTTGCGACCCTATCGGAAACAGGGTCGAGGCCCCATGTCTCGGTAAAAATGTATTGGCGGCGACCAATGCGCTCTCGTGTGCCAATATGGCTTTGGCGAATTATGATCCGTTGATTCCAATCGACGAAGTCGTGGACACCATGGACAAGGTAGGCAAGTTGATGGATTCATCGCTTCGATGCACCGCTCTCGGTGGATTGTCCGTGACCAAGACTGCCAAGGAAATTGAAGCAAGGCTCGGGGAATCAACCTCCCCTATCGCCTTCAAAAGCTGCTGATCAACTTTCTTTGGGCCTGGAGACCATGCCCTTTATGTTTCTTCTTTCAAGTTTCCTCGTGTGGCCCGTTGGGTATGGCAATGTTATTCTCACATTTCAATACTGCCGTGATACTTTCGTGAAGTTTTTGTAATTTATGAAGCTTATATTTGTTAAAACGAATTGGGGCTCCGGTGATTGGGTCACCCCTACCTTGATTCGGTTACCCACAACACATTGCTTTGAAAAAGACATTTGCATATTGCCTTGGTTTTGTATTGTTCCTGGCCTGTACCCCGGATAGTGGGGTCCCTAGCGAGGAGGAAATGCCCTTGTTGCCCGCGGCCGATTTTTCCGCGACAGAGACCCAATTGGAAATAGGGGAAAGCACTATGTTCACGGATGCTTCGGAAAATGCCGTGGACTATTCTTGGACCTTCGAAGGCGGCGATCCAGCCACGACTACCGCCAAAAACCCTGAAATTACGTATGCCGAAGCGGGTACTTTCGCCGTAAGCCTTAAAGTAGTGAATCCAGACGGGGAGGATATGGAGACAAAAGAAAACTACATCACCGTCATTGAACCGTCCGCTCCACCCACGGCCGATTTTACGGCTTCCGCCACAACCGTCCTGGAGGGGGGAAGTATCGACTTCAGCGATGATAGTACCAATATGCCCACTACTTGGGCATGGACGTTCGCCGGTGGCGATCCAGCCAGCAGTACCGACGAAAACCCTACGGTCACCTATGCCGTGGAAGGGACCTATACCGTTAGTCTTACCGTGACGAACGCCGACGGGGAAGCAACAGAAACAAAGACCGATTATATTGCGGTGACCCGGGAGGAAACACCGCCGACTGCGGCCTTTGCACCATCGGTCACTTCCATTGAAGCGGGACAATCCATCGACTTTGCGGATGAGAGCACCAATACGCCCACCAGCTGGGCCTGGGAGTTTCCAGGGGGCGATCCGTCGAGCAGTACCGATCAGAATCCTTCGGTGACCTACACGACCGCGGGGACCTATTCCGTTACCCTTACCGCTACCAACTCCGATGGGGAGGATACCGAGACCAAGACCGACCTGATTACCGTGACCGAACCCGTTGTCAGGCCAGAGGCGGATTTCACAGCTTCGGCGACCACGATAACGACCGGAAACGATATCAGCTTTACCGATACGAGCGGCAATACACCGACTTCCTGGACCTGGACCTTCGATGGGGGCAGTCCGGCCAGTAGTAACGATCAAAACCCGGTAGTGACCTATACCTCCGCCGGTACTTTTGAGGTAAGCTTGGAGGCCGCGAATACCGCTGGCACCGATGTGGAGACCAAAGTAGGGTATATTACCGTCAATCAGCAGACCGCTTCCTATACGGTGACCTTTAGCACGAATTGGAACGCCACGAACCATCCTGCCGATTTCCCAACGGGACAGGATCATTTTTCCAAAGCGGTCGGCATGGTGCACAAAGCGGGAATTGTCTTTTTCGAGGAAGGGGAATTGGCGAGCACCGGTATTGAGAATATGGCCGAGAATGGACAGAATACGGCAATATCCAACGAAATCCAGACCATCATCAATGCCGGGAATGCCCTGAGCTATGTAGATGGTGGGGGCTTGCCAAATGGGACCTCCCAAACCTCATTTACGATCAACGTGACGGAAGAGTTTTCCATGGTGACCCTAGTGAGCATGATCGCGCCCAGTCCCGACTGGTTTGTGGCCATTGAAGATCTGGACCTGTTCAACAATGGTTCGTTCATCAGCTCCATTACCGTTCCGGGCACCTCTTACGATTCCGGTACGGATAGCGGAGCTTCCTTTGCCTCACCGGACAACGATATGAATCCGGCTGAACCCATTTTTCAAATTACGACCGCTCCGCTCGGTAATGGCAGCGCAGTGGACCCTCCCATTGCATTTTTTAGTTTTGTGAAGAATTGATTTTTGGGTGGTACCGTACTTGGAAATAGGTGGTTTTCCATACCGCCCCACTTTTTAAAGCGACAGGAAGATCAGGCAGGTTCACCGTAGAGGTCGAAGTCAGCGGCATCCGTGATTTTGATGTGCGCAAATTCACCTTGTTTAAGGTAGTGTTTTGATGCTTCGATGAGCACTTCGTTATCCACATCGGGGGAATCGTACTCGGTACGCCCGACAAAGTAATTGCCCTCTTTGCGGTCAATGATACAACGGAAGGTCTTTCCGATCTTTTCCTGGTTGAGTTCCCATGAGATCTGGGATTGCAGTTCCATTATTTCATTGGCACGGTCCTGTTTCACTTCCTCGGGTACATCGTCTTCCAAAAGATAGGCATGGGTATTCTCCTCATGACTGTAAGTGAAACAGCCCAGACGTTCAAAACGCATCGCCCCGACCCAGGATTTGAGGTTCTGAAAATCTTCCTCGGTTTCTCCAGGATAGCCTACGATAAGGGTGGTTCGGATCGTCATATCTGGCACCGCCACCCTAAAGTCTTCCAGTAATTTGGTGGTCTTGGCCTGGGTGGTGCCCCTGCGCATGCTCTTTAAGAGCTTGTCGGAGATATGCTGTAGCGGGATGTCGAGGTAATTACAGATCTTGGGTTCCTTTTTCATCACTTCCAGGACATCCATGGGAAATCCTGTTGGAAAGGCATAGTGGAGGCGAATCCATTCGATGCCTTCCACTTGCGCCAGCCGTTCCAACAATTCGGCCAGATTGCGTTTTTTGTAGCGGTCAAGTCCGTAGTAGGTCAGGTCCTGGGCGATCAGGATCAGTTCCCTTACCCCCTTGGTGGCCAGTTTTTGAGCTTCAATGACCAATTCCTCCATGGGCTTGCTCCGGTGCTTGCCCCGCATAATGGGGATGGCACAGAACGAACAGGGACGGTCACAACCTTCGGCTATTTTGAGGTAGGCATAGTTCTTGGGTGTGGTTGTAAGGCGTTCTCCGATCAATTCGTGCTTGTAATCCGCTTCCAGGGCCTTTAATAGATTGGGGAGCTCACTGGTGCCGAAATATTCATCGACATTGGGAATTTCCTTTTGTAGGTCGGGCTTGTACCGTTCACTAAGGCACCCGGTCACAAATACCTTGTCGACCTCACCGGCCTCCTTCTTCCCTACATATTGCAAAATGGTGTTTATGCTCTCTTCCTTGGCATTGGCGATGAAACCGCAAGTATTGATTACAACGATGTTGCCCTCTTCCTCGTGCACGACCTCTTTGTTATTGGCACGCAGTTGCCCCATGAGCACTTCGGAGTCGTACACATTTTTGGAGCAGCCCAGGGTGACCACATTGATCTTGTTCTTTTTGATGGATTTTGTCCGCATAGCATTTTCTGATGGGCAAAAATACAATATGGTACTTGAAGAATGGGGGAATATCCGAAATTATTGGAGATGTCGATGGTACGGAACGGATTTGGAACGATGCACTTGCGGCCCGATATTGGCTGCCCGGAGAGGTTGGTCGCCCATATGGGGAAACCGGACCCCCTAAGCCGGATGTGCCAGAACTACCACCGGGCCGGTCGATGTGAGGCCTTGCTTTTTTGTGTAAGGTGGCCCAGATCGGCCTTAGGGCACTAAAAATTCACTTTTCCAACCGTCCGCCGTCCTGGAAAATCGGATTCGGACATGATTGGGCCGTTTGAGTTTGAGGTATTCAATTTTATGGGGGTTCACCTCCACGGCGCAAAAATAATCCTCCGCATCCAGATAATCCAATGTATCCGGATCCGAAATCCTACTGCCGGGTGCCAAGGCCGTGGTATAGTCTTTTTTGGAGGGACCGTTTACCTCGCTCCAATACTTCTTAAGCAGGGTTGGGTCTCTATTGGTCTTGGCGAGTCCCTCTACCTTGAGTTGCAACATTTTTTCGGGATGGTAGAATAATAGGCTTACTTTGTTGTTTTCCTTGATATGGATTATTTTTTTTGAGCGCGCGTCCGTAAAGAAGGTAAGTGACATATCCCCGGATAACTTTCTTAGGACCACGGTGCGTAGGCGGGCCATCCGGTCCAGACCCACGGTGCCCAGGGTAAAATACCGGAACGGGTGTCCTTTTTCGGATAGGCCACTTCGCAATTCCTCCTTAATTTCTTTAAAAAAACTCTCGGTCATCTCGCAACGGCTAAGGTTCCTTAAAGATACGAAAATTGAAGTCTCCATCGACCGGATCCGCCATATTCCAGCGAAATACTGAATGTATTCAAACCGGGGGGGCTGATGGTCCAAACTTAGGTTTGCCGCCCTTTCAGGAACTTTTTTTAAAAAAAATCAAAAAAAAGGTAGGGTATTTTCAAACTGGGTTGTTTTATACCCAAATTGCTATGAACAAGAAGATTCAAACGAACGGTTCGCGTCGTTTGGACCGCTTAAAAAAGAATTTGATTTGAGTTAGTTATTAATAAGTTCATGTGTTTAGGTTGGTTTTTTGATTTTGATGTAAAGCCCCGACTGTCCAGTCGGGGCTTTTTTTTGCGGATATGGTATGGCAGGGTACCGCGTATGCCCTCAATTTCATATCTTAGTGGAAATGGATCCCCAAATCCGTAAAAATGAAAAGAAACTACTTAGGACCGGCACCTTTGTGCCTGTTGGTCATTGCTACGCTCTATCTACAATCATGTGATACAAGGGAGCGACAGAAAGCAGACCCAAAAGAGGAACAGGCCGCCATTGAGAACAATGAGCTACAGTTCAGGGCCACTTTGGACAAACACTTGACGGCGATCAACCAGCGCGACCTTGAGACGCTCCGCAGCACGCTCTCTCCCAACGGAAACATGCAGTTGATCATGCCGGGAACAGAGATTATCCACAATGTGACCGGCTTTATTCAATATTACAGCGATTCGACCAGGGCATCCGATTGGACCCTGGAGAGTAAGATTCTATATACCGAAGTAGGCGAAACCATGGGCATGGCCATCGTAGAAGCTATCTATGCTACGCCGAAGCAGGACGGAAAACCCGATCTTGATCGGATGACCGTAAGTTATGATCTTCAGAAAATCGATGGATATTGGTACGTGATCAAGAACCACGCAAGCTTCGTGGAGAAATCCGTCAAAAACAAAAATTAGATCCATTAAAGGCCCCGACCACTGTACTGGTCGGGGCTCTTGATCTATAAGGCCACAAAAGAGGAGCTCAGTCGGATCCCTTGGATTCTTCCATCAATTGCTTGAGGGCATCATCGGGGTTACAGCCACCGAGCTCTGGCCGTGCGTTGGCGATCAGTTCGTCCCCGCTGAAGATATTGAAGGTGCCCACTTCCCGCTCTTCCCCATTGATGACCATAAACTGGGTGAATTCCTTGGTTCCGTGGTCGTATACAAAGCCCACATCCCCAATGTCGTCGGTGAGCTCGGATACACAGGCCGCTACGCCATCCTTTAAATCTTCGAGCTGTTCGACCGTAGGGAGCTCGTTTACGATGACCTGTGCATCGAAACGGATGCCATCGGCCTCGGCAATATACTTAACATTGTCCGCCGCCATGGTAAGTTTTGAGACATGGTCGTTGGTCAGGATGGTCCGGTCTATTTTTACGGTCCGGGTATCCGTCCGGGTAAAGGCCGAACATCCTATCGTTTTGTTTCCATGGGTAATGCTTACCGTTACGCTCTTGTTTATTCTTCTCAATCTGATCAGTTCGCGCAGGGCGGCCTCAAGTTCGGTCCGTGTCTGTGCATTGTCCTTCGAATCGTTCACTGCGTTCCCCAACCGGCCCAGGGCATCCTTGTAGGGCTTGACCAAGCCCCTGACCTTGGACGAGATATTGTCGCTGCACAATACCCGGTTGTTGTCGCTCAAGATCTTGTTGGCCTGGCTCCTACCACTGGAAATCCCTGCATCCACGGCATCATCGATCTCGCTGAGCGCCCTGTCAATAATGCCGGGAAGCGCCACACGAAGGCCCCGTAGGTTGAGTTCAAGTTCATAGTCTTTGTTCGCTTGCTCCAAATCGTCCAATGCCCGCTCCGTAGTGGCGATGGCAGAATCGATCTGCTCCGTCACCGTTTCCGAGATGCCTTCCGCAAAATTTACCGGGGGACTGGCGATGCACCGGGTCTCTTCCTTGGTAAAGGTGGCCGAGGCGCCCCAGACCTCCCCGTCGATGATGACCTCCCCTTTCATGGTAAATGCGTCCTGGGTGAGCCGTAAAGACCCCTGTAGCCCTTGGGTGCCCGACGGCGTTTCCAGCCCCAGTGCGCCCGAAAGGCCCATATCGAATTTACCGGTCTGCTCCACATAGCCATAGACATTCAACCTGCCCCCTGGTTTTACGGGGATGAATTCGGGCCACCAGGAAAGGTCGGGATCCACCAGACCGTTCACAAAGGCCCTGGCGTTGATGCCGTTATCCGTACTGGCCTCCGCCACGATGGCGGCACTGCCCTGTCCGATGGGAAAACCAAAGGAGATAATGTTCTTGATATCGGCCGAGAACTCCAGGGTACCGTTGATCCCTGCTCGATACCCATAACCGATCTCGGACTTCATGGGTTCCTTTAGGTCAAAGTCCACACTGAACCCCTTGTTCTGGTAGTACATGCCACTGGCCTCCAATACCTTCCAAAAGGAAAAGGTGCCCCCGGTGACCGATTTGGCGTCGAACGATACCACGTTCTCCACGGGGAGGGTAGGTTCATAGGGGAGGTGGGCACCAAAGGAGGCCCCAAAGGCAACGCCCAACAGCTCGTCTCCGCCATCGCCACTGTTTCCGTCACCACCACCGTTGTTACCTCCGCCATCTCCATTGCCCAGGCCGTCGTCGGCACCCAGGGAATAGAAGAACATCGGGTCGCTGTAATCGGCGATCAGGGTGATATGGCCGCCTACGGGAGGGGAGATGGATACCGGCTTGGTGGCATCGGGGTCGTCGTTGGCACCGATCTTAAGTTCCAGGGCCACCCCGATATGGAACACAAAATAAGAGCGTTCGTCCTTCAGCTTGATCTCAAAATTGCGGTTTTCGTTGAGGAATTTTCCGGTAAAGAGCCCAAGGTCGCCGCGGACCGGGTTCTCGAACTCGAAATAGTTCGATGGGGAGGGTATCTCGGTGGTACCGCTGATGTTCTTTACCGAACCGTCGTCGTTGAACTGCACGTCGAGCTCCGCCTCTGCGAACACGATAGTGCCCTCCGACTTGGTATCGATGGCCAATTTTCCGTCCACGGTATAACCGTTTTCGGTCTCGGTGATATTCCCTTCAGGGGTAATATCGTCTTTGGTGATCCCTTCGCCGCCACCGTTGTCGCAGCTATCTGGACACCGGTCCGGATTGCCACAGGGATTTTCCTTACAGGGGTCTTGGGCGATAGGCTCAATGTCCGAATCGTTCTTACTGCATCCCAGTGCCAGGGCCAGAAATAGAAGGGCCAGCATCTTGCGAAGGGTCTTGGTCCGTGTCTTCATACTAATTTGTTTTGTGGTTAAACTTTGGTGATCGTTTTGTGTGACCTGCCCGGGAAACTCTGCAGTATATCACCGGGCAAGACCACAAAACGGTTGTCAATGTCAAGATAGGATGGCATCGACAAGACAAACATAGATCAGGGACCCTGCCAACAAAAATTTGATGGGGGTACAAAGAGGGTACACTTTGAAACGTTAATGGATATAGGTGTTTCGAAAGGTTTTGGATGATGTGTCAAATGGCCAAAACCGTATTTTCAAGGGAATCCTGCGGTGCCAATGCCAATTTTTTGCGAAGCCGTTGGCGGGCTTTTTTGATACCGTCAGGGGAGATGCTTAGGATGGTCGCGATCTCTTTGGAGGACATGTTCATTTTGATCAGAGCCATAAAACGGAGCTCATTTTTGGACACCTTGGGGTACTTCGTTTTTACGTTGGCGGCAAAGTTCTGGTGTACCTGCTCAAAGTATTGGATGAAGCGCTCCCAGTTCTTGTCGTCCTGTTGGTCAAAATTGATGGCCCGGATCAATTGCCCGTATGCTTCCGTGTTTTCCGCCAGCTTGAGTTCCTTGGCCTTCTGTTTGACATTTTCCAAAACCTCGTTTTTCTTGGCCAAATGGAGGGCATGGGTGGTGAGCTCTTTTTTCTTGAAGTCGAGCTCGGCGGCGATCTTCTCCCGTTCCAGGCGGTTCCGCTTCATTTTCTGGCGCAGCGCATAAAAGCCAAGGACGGAGAGCAACAGGCCGACCGCCAACAATATGCGCTGCAGCTCCCCGATCTTTGCCTCCTGCTCCAACAGGTCGATCTCCTGTTCCTGCAGTACAATTTGCTGTTCTTTCTTTTCCGTCTCGTACAAGGTCCTGAGCTCCTCGATCTGTCTTGATTTGGTGGTGTTGAAAATGGAATCGTTGAGCAGTTGGTGCCGTCGCAGGTCCCGGGTGCTTTGCCGATAGTTCCCCATGGCCTCGTGCGATCGGGCCCGTAGGTCATAGGCCCTCTGTAGCTTGCTCTTGGCCCCGATGGAGTCGGCTCGGCGGACGGCCCTGTCCAGATAGTCCAGCCCCTGTTCAGGGCTCCCTTTACGGTTCCAGGCCTGTCCCAGTTCGATGAGGTTGTTGATGTGGTTGATCATACTGTTGCGCTCCCTGTTCTTGGACAGTGCCTCTTCCAAAAGTGCGATGCTCCGGTCGTATTGCCCCAGTTTGGAATAGACCATGCCCAGGTTCGCAAGGGCATTTTCTTCCATATCGGGGAGGGTCAGGACCTTGGCGATATCCATACTCTTTTCGTACTGTGCGATGGCCTCGTCATAGTCGTCCAGGTCAAAATATGCGGAGCCCAGGTCGGCATAGGTATGGCCCAGGTAGATATTGTCCCCGATCGAATCGTAGATCTTCACGGCCCGCTCGTAGTGCGCAATGGCACTTTTGTTGTTTTCCAGTGCATGCTCTATCTGCCCGACCTGTCGCAGCGCATCGGCCTTTCGCCAGGGCTTTGTTTTCAGGCTGTCGCGTATCCTAAGCGATTCCAGTGCATCCAGAAGGGCCAGGTGGTAGTTCCCCTGGTCGATATGGGCGGACGCCTTTGAACCGATGGTGTTGGCCATATGGGATATGTTCCCGACCGCTTTGTACAGTTGTATGGCCTTGTCGAACATGTCCCGGGCCGTATCGTAATTTCCATCGAGCTGCTCCAACATCCCCAGGGACGATACGGTACTCGCATAGCGTTCCCGGTCTCCCCTTTCGTCCCAGAAAGAAGCCGATTTTTTATAGTAGTACCGTGCCGAATCGATTTGCAGCAACACCTGATAATACGACCCCAAATGATAGTAACCGACCCCTTCCCCGGATTCGTACTTTATTTTTTTGACAGTTCGATCCCCTCCCTGGCATAGGCCCTGGCCTTTTCGGGGGTATTGTACATTTCGGCATAGAACAGTTCCTGGATCGTCTTTACCTTTTCGATACTTTCCTCCTGTTCCCGATACACCTGTAAAAGACTGTCCAGTTTTAGGTTTTCCTGGGCAAGGGAAACAGGGCCGGTAACAAACAGTACAAGAAGGGGCAATTGGGCACGGATCTTCATAATGGGTCGGTCTTTGCCTTAAAAATAAGCTATTTCCAACCGATTTTCCGGAAAACAATGGACGGGGCGTTTCGGGTGGCGTTTCCCCTATACGGTTTTTCCGCCCCGGTATGGACCCGTCAAGTACGGACGGCCACCGTTGTCCGGGCGGGAGGGCGGGACCGGTTTTCCCCTGTTTATAAGTTTTGTGTTTATTGAATAAATATAGCCGGAAGAAGTGTTCTTAAAAATTTGCAATTTCCTATTTTTGCCCATGCAAAACAACGTCCTTATCCTTGACTTCGGTTCCCAGTACACACAACTCATCGCCAGACGGGTCCGGGAACTGAACATTTTCTGTGAGATCAAACCTTTCAACAAACTTCCGGGGGACCTTTCGGCCTATAGGGCGGTGATCCTATCGGGATCTCCTTTTTCGGTCCGGGGAGATGATGCCCCCCATCCGGACCTCTCCCAGATCAAGGGCAAAATACCGGTATTGGGCGTGTGCTATGGGGCGCAGTATTTGGCCCATTTCAACGGGGGCAACGTGGCGGCCAGCAATACCCGGGAATACGGCCGGGCCAATGTTTCCCATATCAAGGAGGGGGAGGCCTTCTTCGATGGGATTTCCGTGGGGAGCCAGGTATGGATGAGCCATTCCGATACCATAAAGAAGCTCCCGGAAAACACCGTGCTGTTGGCCAGTACCCACGATGTGGAGTATGCCGCCTATAAATTTGAGGGGGAGGACACTTACGGCATTCAATTTCACCCGGAGGTGTACCACACCACCGACGGGAAGCAGCTGTTGGAAAACTTTTTGGTCAATATCGCCGGAGTGGCCCAGACCTGGACCCCGGATGCCTTTGTGGGATCTACCGTGGCCGCACTGAAAAAGAAGATCGGGGACGACAAGGTGATACTGGGACTGTCGGGAGGGGTAGACTCTACCGTGGCCGCCGTGCTCTTGCACAGGGCGATCGGCAAGCACCTGCACTGTATTTTTGTCAACAACGGGCTTCTCCGCAAGAACGAGTTCGAGGATGTCCTGGAACAATACAAGGGCATGGGCCTCAATGTAAAGGGCGTGGATGCTTCGGCACGCTTTTTGGATGCCTTGGCCGGGGAGAGCGATCCCGAAACAAAGCGGAAGACCATCGGAAGGGTATTTATCGAAGTTTTTGACGACGAGGCCCATTTGGTCGAAGATGCCAAATGGCTGGCACAGGGCACCATCTATCCCGATGTAATTGAATCGGTCTCCGCCACGGGAGGGCCATCGGCCACTATAAAAAGCCATCACAATGTCGGCGGATTGCCCGATTTTATGAAGCTGAAGGTCGTGGAGCCCTTAAAGATGTTGTTCAAGGACGAAGTGCGCCGGGTAGGGGCAAGTGTGGAGGTCGGCGAAGAGCGCCTGGGCCGCCATCCCTTTCCGGGACCGGGACTTGCCATTCGGATCCTGGGCGATATTACGAGGGAAAAAGTGGCCATATTACAAGAAGTGGACCATATTTTCGTTCAAGGTTTAAGGGATTGGGGACTTTATGACAAGGTCTGGCAGGCCGGAGCCATGCTTTTGCCCGTAAATAGTGTAGGGGTCATGGGCGACGAGCGCACCTATGAAAAATGTGTAGCTTTACGGGCCGTGGAAAGTACCGATGGAATGACCGCCGATTGGGTAAATTTACCCTATGAATTTTTGCAAAAAACATCGAACGACATTATCAATAGGGTACCGGGCGTGAACAGGGTGGTATATGATATCAGCTCCAAACCACCGGCAACCATAGAATGGGAATAGATATGAACCGATTTTTGAAAAACACCTTCGCACTCCTCGTGCTCCTTATGATGGGCTGTAAGGTCATGGCGCAAAAGTTTGCAACGCACCAGGTAAAGCATGGCGAGACCCTTGAAAGCATTGCCAAACAGTATCAGGTGACCCCCTATAACATCCTAACGTACAACAAGGAGATCACTTCGGGACAGGAATTGACGCCGAATACCATTTTGGTGATCCCGCTACAGGGCCCTTCCGAAAATACCGGGGAGGTACCGGTGACCACTGGTGAAGACATCGAGGAACCAGGAGAACTCGCCACCCAAGAGGAGCCCATAGGTTTTACCTCGCACAGGGTCAGAAGAAAAGAGACCCTGTACGGCATTGCCAAACAGTACGATATCACCGAGGAGGATATCAAGCGGTACAACCAAGATCTTTACTCAGCACAATTGAAGAAACGCATGGTACTGCGTATTCCAAAGTACAGGGAAATCGATCCCAACGACCCCAACGATCCCGGAAATTTCGACATGTACACTGTTGCCCCCAAAGAGACCCGATGGAGCATTGCCCATAAAAATGGCATCACCTTGGACAGTTTACTGACGCTGAACCCAGAGCTTTCCAGGACCTCGGACTATCTAAGGGAGGGTCAGGAACTGAAAATACCCAAGAAGCCCGGGGGCATGATCGAAGAACAGGAAACCCAGTTGTACATATCCTACACGGTGCCCCCCAAAATGAACTTCTATCAATTGAAGCAACAGTTCGGGATCGATTATGATGAAGTGGTACGATTGAACCCGGAGATCGTGGAGCGCAACGGCCTAAAGGAGGGCATGGTCATCCGTCTTCCGGAGCAAAAACTGGACCCAGGGGAAATAAATACGGACAATTACATCTTCTACGAGGTAAAGCCAAAGCAGACCCTGTTCTCGCTTACCAGAAAACTGGGCCTGAGCTATAAGGAACTCATATTGTTGAACCCCGATCTCCAGAACGGGCTCGATGCCGGGATGGTGCTCAAATTGCCCAAGGAGCAGACCGGGAATTTCGAGGTCCGCAACGCATTGGTCCTGGACAAGATCGACCTATTGGACAGTGTCAACATAGAAAACAGGCCCAAGGTCATGTTCCTGTTGCCCTTTCGGTTGGACCGTTTGGATCTGGGCGACCGGGAATCGGTTGCCAGTGCCATTGAAAAAAGAAATGATGTGCGGTTGAGCCTCGGGCTGTACTCGGGCGCCCTGATCGCTTTGGATTCCATTGCCGAACTGGGCATTTCAGTGGATGTAAAGACCTTTGACAACCAGTTGAACCTGAATACGACCAAAGAAATATTGGGCCGGGAAAACCTATCGGACCTCAATGCCATATTCGGCCCCTTGGACGGCCCTTCCCTAAAGGAGGTGGCCATTAGGGCCGCCGGCAACCGGGTACCGGTGATAGCGCCCATCCGTGTGCAGAGCGATATCAGTCTGCCCAATGTGTTTTTCTCCTATACCCCGGTGGAAGTGCTCCGGGAGCGCATGCTAACCTATATGGATACCTTGGTGACCGACCAGCATATCGTGATCATCGCCGATGAAAAGCACAAACCCGTGCAGAACTTTATTTTGCAGAGGTTCCCCAATGCGGATACCCTGGAGATCAAGAAAGAGGAAAAGAGCATTGGGATCGATCTTGAAAAGCTCGCCGAACTTTTGACGGAAGAAAAGGACAACTGGGTGTTCGTGGAGACCGATGATTTCAGGTTGGTGTCCAGCGTAAGTTCCATCCTTAACTCGAGCAATACGGAGGAGATCAAAGTGCGCATGTTCACCACGAACAAGAACAGGGCCTTCGAGAACGAAGTGGTCTCGGTCTCCCACCTGTCGAACCTGAACTTCACCTATCCCTCGGTACACCGCGAGGTAGGGGGCAACGCCTTTGTGAAACGGTACCAAAAGAGGTTCGGGAGCGCGCCGGACCGCTTTGCGGTCAGGGGGTTCGACATCATGTACGACCTGCTTTTAAAGCTGGCCTATAGGAACGATCTGTTCGTCATTTCGCAGATTATAGGCGAGACCGAATACAACGGGAACAAGTTCAGTTACGAAAAAGATGCGGCCTCGGGGTATTTTAACCAATCGTCCTATATCATCTCGTACGACGACATGCAGATCAAGGAAATAAAACCATAACGATATGACGTCAAAGGTCACCTACAACGGAGAATTGAGGACAAGCTGCGAACACCTGCGCTCTGGGGACACCTTTATCACCGACGCGCCCGTGGACAACAATGGGCGGGGGCAGGCCTTTTCCCCCACCGATACCGTGGCCACCGGCCTGGCCAGTTGCATGTTGACGATGATGGGCATTAAGTCCAGAGGCCTGGAAGTGGATCTGGAAGGCTCTACCGCCGAGGTCACAAAACACATGGCCGCGGGCCCCAGGCGAATCTCCAAAATCGAGGTAAGGCTCAGCCTGCCGGCGGATATATCGGGGAAAGACCGAAAGATATTGGAACATACCGCCGAAACCTGCCCGGTGCTCTATAGCCTGCACCCCGATATAGAAAAAGAAATTAGCTTCGATTGGGTGCTCTAAAGTACATACTGTCCATTGCCCTGTTCTTGGGAACGGGCTTGTCGTCGTTCCAGGAAGAGGTGACCATTGCGTGGTCGCCGGAGGTCCGTCTGAGTTGGGACGATTTTAGGGGAAAACCCCAGAACTCAAGGGCGGCAGCGGTCACGGCAAGCGGTATTACCTATCATTTCTCCTCGATGGCCACTGGGGACGAGGTGGAGTTGGACTTTACCGTGAGCACCTTTTTCTACCCGGACAAGTCCTGGTACCATCCCGAGGTCTGTGATTCGGTGATCTTGAGCCACGAACAATTGCATTTTGATATTTCAGAACTCTTCGCTCGGAAAATGCGCAGGCGCTTAAAGGATACCAGGTTCACCAAGAACGTGAAGGCCGAGGTCAGGGTCATTTACCAGGAGACGATCAGGTCCCTTCACGACTTTCAAAACAGATACGACGACGAGACCAATTTCTCCAGGGACCGCGAACAACAATTTGCCTGGAACACGAAGATCGCCGAGGCGTTGGAGATGGAACAGTTTGATCCCGACAACCCCTAAAACAGGACCTTTTTAGCGATGCCCTAGGGATTTTTCAAAAACCTCCAGGGCATTTTTGTATTTTGCCCTGGGCATATTTTCAATTTGCCCAGGGCATCCCTGTACTATCCCTAGGGCATCCTTGCACAATCCCCAGGGCATCGTGCCACAACCCCTAGGGCATCCTGACAGGATGCCCAGGGTATATTTTTATTTTCCCCAGGGCATTCTCCGATTATCCCTAGGGGAAACGGCATATCGGCCCGTGGCACATATGTTCCAAAGGGGGTTGTAAAGGAAAATATCGGGACGTAAGGTCGTTGGGCCCTAGTACCTGAGCACCGAAAATTCGAGCTGTAGCGGATCCAGGGCCCCCAGGAGGGTGGGTACCAGGTCCGGCCCCAGTTCCAGGTACAGTTCGGAGAAGTTCTGGGAACGTTCCTGTAGGGATCCATTGGGGAAAAGGGCGTTCTGAAGCTCGGTCATCCGCACCACATGGTCTTTTAGCTTGCGCTTCTGGGCCTTCAAGAGCCGTTTTTCGAGACGGTCCAGCCCCTTTTTCTGTTTTGTTTCCTGTGCCCTTACCGCTCCCAGGAAAGAGGGATCGGTTTCCTCTGACAGCTTATGAAGTTGTTCGAACTGCTCTTCCAGGTACTTTTTTTGCGGTGAAAAATCGATGTCTATGTTCGAGATCTCCCTGATCTTTTTGTTGATAAAGCTGTTTTGCTCCAGGAACAGGTCCCGTACCGTGAGGTTCATCCTGCCCAATTTTTTGGCCTGTTTTTCGGAAATGGCCAAAACGGAATTTCGCAACAGCAAGATCGGGAAGGGCACCTCCATGGCATGGAACATGGATTTTAGTTCGAGCCAATAGGCGATTTCGCCACCGCCTCCGACATAACAGAGATTGGGGAGGATCGCCTCCTGGTAGAGCGGTCTGGCTATCACGTTCGGGGAGAAGCGTTCCGGATGCTTTTCGAGTTCGGCCCGAAGCGCTTCCTCCGTGAAGGAAATATCGGTTTCGTTGACATGGTACCGGCCCTCTTTTTCAACAAGGCGTTCCCGGATATCCCCTTTCAGATAGAAATGGTTGATCTCCCGTGGATTGACCTGGATCCCATATTTGGAGGGCAGTTCCCGGATCTGGGCAACGGTGGCGGAGACCTTGTCAAAGGCAAGTCTTTCAAAAATATCTTTCTCCGCATAGGGCACCGCCAACCGTTTCAGTTCGGCATCATCGCCGTCCACGATCACCAGGCCGTACTCGCCAAAGAGCGCATTGGCCAGGTAACGTGTCGCTTCCGCAAGGGTACCGTGCTCCAGATAGGCCGCTTTAAAAAGCGCCTTCAGGGCATCTGCGTGCCTACCGCTCCCGACTTCCTGCGACAGGGCCGCGAAGACCTCTTGTAGCCCGTCCGTGGAAAGACGCCCCACGGCCCCCTCGGCCTTTTTGTTCCATTGGAGCTTCTTGCCCTTCAGGTTAAAGTGGTTGATCTCTTCAAAATCGTGGTCCTCGGTCGCCATCCAGTACACCGGTACAAAGTGGTACTTCGGATACGCCTTTTTGAGCGTTTTGGCCAAGTTAATGGTAGAAACGATCTTGTACAGAAAGTACAGGGGCCCCGTGAACAGGTTCAATTGGTGCCCGGTGGTAATGGTGAACGTTATGGGTTCTTTGAGCTGTTTGAGGTTGTCCGCGGTCGTTTTCGAGGGGGTGGTGCCTCGGTACTGTCGTTGTAGGGCATCGTACAGTACTTCACGATGGTGGTTTGGAAAATGGGACGCCTTCTCCTCGATCTGTCCCTTAAAGCCCTGCAGGTCAAAAAAACGGTTGTAATAGGGCCCCAGAACTTCCTTTTGATCAATATAGTCACATATCAATTGTGGGAAATAACCGGTCTGTTCAAAGGGAATACGATCTATATCCATATAAGGCTTGAAAATGCTGGTAAATATAAAACGCTTTGTTTCTCCAAGTTCCTAAAAATACGTTAATTACTTTAATCTTGGATTTCGCACCGCGCAGCGGATTTTAGGGCTTTTTTTCCTACAAATTCATTAGATTTGACAGGGATTGGGGCATGGTATCGGCCCGTTTTGGCCCTTGTACGAAAACCGTGGCCCCCTTTCCGAAAAAATATAACCTAAACTCTGTCGTTTGAGAACATTTTTACTTTCACTTACCTTCACCATATCCATGGCCCTGACCGCACAGGACCTAAAATCGCCCTCCGAATTTTTGGGCTACGAACTGGGCACCCAGTTCACACGGCACCATGAGGTGGTCGACTATTACCAATATGTGGCCACTATGGCCCCGGACCGGGTGCAGCTGAACGAATACGGCAAGACCAACGAGCGCAGACCGTTGTTGTTGGCCTATGTTTCCTCCACTGCGAATATCGCCGATCTGGAAAACATCCGGCAAGAGCATTTGAAGAACACTAGGGGGGAGGGCAGCCCTTCAAAGGCCATAGTGTGGCTCAGCTACAACGTCCATGGCAACGAGAGTGTAAGCACGGAAGCATCGATGCAGACCCTTTACGATCTGTTGACCGCTAAAAAGGAGTATTTGGAGGATACGGTGGTGATCATGGACCCCTGCATCAATCCAGATGGGCGCGATCGTTATGTGAACTGGTACAACCAGAACAAGAACGTCCCCAACAATGTGGACCCCAATAGCAAGGAGCACCACGAGAGCTGGCTCAATGGCCGTTCCAACCACTACATGTTCGATCTCAACAGGGATTGGGCGTGGCTCACACAGATAGAGAGCCAGCAGCGCCTCAAGTTCTTTAACAAGTGGCTGCCCCATGTGCATGTCGATTTTCACGAGCAGGGCGTTGACAACCCGTACTACTTTGCCCCGGCGGCGGAACCCTTTCACGAGGTGGTCACCGATTTCCAAAGGGATTTTCAAGTGACGATAGGAAAGAACCACGCCAAGTATTTTGATGCCCACGGCTGGTTTTATTTTACCAAGGAGGTCTACGATCTGTTGTACCCGAGCTATGGCGATACCTATCCCACCTATAACGGGGGAGTGGGCATGACCTATGAGCAGGGGGGCAGCGGTAAGGCCGGACTGGGGGTCATTACCGGTATTGGGGATACGCTTACCCTGAAGGACCGGATCGCGCACCACCATACCACCGGACTTTCCACGGTCGAAGTCGCCTCCAAAAATGCACAGAAGTTGAACAACGAGTTCAAAAAGTTCTATCAGAACAAGAATTTCAAGTACAAGAGTTACGTGATGAACGGCGATCCTGATAAACTGGATGCGCTTACCGATCTGCTCGACAAACACGAGATCCAATACGGTTCCGGGAACAATGCCACCCTAAAGGGCCATGATTTTGGAAAGGGCGGAACGGGGAATATGCGCATTTCGGAACGGAGCCTGGTGGTTTCCACCGATCAGCCCAAGGGTACTTTGGTGAAAGTACTGTTCGAGCCCGATGCAAAGTTGAGCGACTCGGTTACCTATGATATCACCGCCTGGTCGTTGCCCTTCGCCTATGGGCTGGACGCCCTGGCCTCCAACAGCACGGTCCAGACAGGCACCTATAGGAAACAAGGGCCCGTTACGACGGGATTGGATCCCAATGCCTACGCCTTTCTTACCGACTGGGACAGTATGGACGATGCCCGCTTTCTGGCCGCCCTGCTCCAACAAAAAATACGGGTGCGCCGTGCGCTGAAACCCTTTTCCATCGATGGAAAACAACACGAACGGGGCAGTTTGATCATCACCCGGGCCGACAACAAGAACAACAAGGACTTTTTGGACATCTTACGGAAAACCGCCTTGGAACATGGCAAGGGCCTGGTCGCAACGGCCACCGGATTTGTAGATTCGGGCAAGGACTTTGGATCGGATTATGTACAGATGGTACCGGACACCAAGGTGGCCATACTCTCCGGCGGACCGACCTCTACCCTAAGGTTTGGCGAAATATGGCACTTCTTTGAACAGCAGTTGCACTATCCCGTGGCGGTGATAGACAGCGAATATATGGGCCAGGTGGACCTTTCAGGGTACGATGTCCTTGTACTGCCGGGGGGCTGGGGCTATCCCGGATTTATGGACGGATCGAAATTGGAGGAAATAAAGGAATGGGTCGGCAACGGCGGGAAGTTGATCGCTATGGGCGGCGCCATCAAGGGCCTTACCGGGGAGCACGGGTTCGGTCTGAAACCGGTGAAGGCGGAAAAGGACAGTACCGTGAACCTGCAATCGTACGAAGCGACGGAACGGGACCAGATAAAAAGGGCCATTACGGGGGCCATTTTCAAGACCAGGGTAGACAATACCCATCCATTGGCCTATGGTTATCCAGACACCTATTTCAGCCTAAAATTGGGTTCCGATGCCTATCAGTACCTGGATGCGGGCACCGTGGTGTACCTGGAGGAGGGAAACAGCGATCCCATAGCCGGATTCGCAGGTAGCGAGGCCAAAAGGAAAATAGGCAAAACGCTCGTCTTCGGAGTGGAGGACCATGGGCAGGGGTCCGTGATCTATATGGTCGACAATCCGCTTTTTAGGGGCTTTTGGGAGAACGGAAAACTCTTTTTTGCCAATGCACTTTTTATGGTGGATTAAGCCGAACGGCCCTTGGGAGCATACCGTCCACCGGAATTTAGGGAAAAGGTCGGTCCAATAAAAGCCGAATATCACCTATCAACCGCCGTATCTCCCCATCATCGGTGCCATCGTAGATGCCCCTGATCTGTTTTTGCATATCGACGAGCACAAAATTGGGGGTGTGGATGAAATCCTGTAGCCCGCCATCACCCATATCACTTGCGGCAAAATAGCTTTGCCGGGCCAATTCGTAGATGTGCCGCTTATCCCCCGTGGTGACGTTCCATTTACCGTCGATCACGCCGTTCCGTACCGCATATTTCTTCAGAACGGGGATACTGTCCATTTCGGGCGTCACCGAAATCGACAGCAATCGCACCAGCGTGTCCTTTAGGAAAGTGCGCTGTAGTTTTTCCATGTTATGGGTCATTACCGGACAAATACTGGGGCAACGCGTAAAAAAGAAATCGGCCACATATATCCTGTCCCTGTAATCCTCTTGGGTAACGGTCGCACCGTTCTGATTGATCAGCTTAAAATCGGCCACGGTATGTCCGTGACCGACCCTCTGAAGATTTTTGGGAACCAATTCGGGATTTAGGTCGGCAGGATTGTAAACGGGCAGTTCGCCCTGCCGGGAGAGGGTCCTGTGGGCGATCGCGATCGAGATGAGCGCAAGGAAAAGTATGAATTCGAAGGGAAAGTCAGACTTTCTCATGGATTTCATGGCCCCGAAATTTTAGCATTGGATTCGTTGGATCTGATAGTGGGCTCATAATATGGAGGTATCTATATCGATGTCCGAATGGGCCCAGGCTTTTTTGAATTCCTCCTTGATAACCTTGGCTTCATCCATTTTCCCCTGTGCCCTTAGGCTTTGGTACAGTCCCTGTAGGGACCATCCGTTCTGTCGCAAGACGTCCAGGTCTTCCCGGAACACTTTTTCCGCCATCCCATATTGCCGGGTCTTCAATAGCACGGCGCCCAAATTTTGCCGGGTGGGCACATGCCATGCAGCAGGCTCGGTATAGGTGAGCCCGTCTTCGAGTACCACGGCCTTTTCCAAATGGGCGATCGCCTTTTCGTGATCCCCTTCCAAGGCCGCCAGTTCCCCGGCGACCACTTCATACGCAATATTGGCTATGGCGATCGAAGCGTTGTGCGCGGTGGCCACCAGGTTTTCCAGTTCGGGGTCTTTCCTTAGTTCGGCAATCGCCTCCAATTCTTGCCGGGCCTCTTTGGCATTGTTCTTTCGGACAAAGGCGATCCCACGGGCATAATGTCGGATCAACCGCAAGTGTTTGATCTCTGGATTGGGGCCGGGAATGGTCAAGATTTCGTTCCATTTTCCAAATCGCGTATAGGCCAACATGGGTGTCGCCGCAAAATCCTGCAAAAAGGGCAGGGACACCAATTCCCCGGTCGGCACTTTCTCGGCAGTTTTTTTTGCCGCATCGATGGCCACTTTGCTGTCTCCCAACAGACTGGCCGCCGACCACAGAAAATGGATGTTGTGCGGATAATAGCCCAAGGGGTACATCCCCTGGGAATAACATTGGGAAATGTAGTCCTCATCGGCCAGTATGGCGGCCTGGTTCACCTTCACCGCATCGAGATAGCGGCCCACACGGATATAGATATGTGAGGGCATGTGCACGATATGGCCCGCTGCCGGCATGAGCCCGCCCAACTTATCGGCACTGGCAACGGCGAGGTCGGGTTTTGGAAGTTCCACCATATGAATGTAGTAGTGGTGCGCGCCGGGATGGTCGTTGTTGATCTGCATCGCATTTTCCAATGCCAGTTTGGCCTCGGGGATATGGGGCGAGGGGTTCCCCTCGGCATCCCAATAATTCCATGGTACGGTGTTCATAATGGAGGCCGCGTACAAGATCTGTACATCGGCATCTTCCGGATACTGCTTGGCCACTTTGGCCATGGCCCCCATATAGGCCATATTGAGTTCCGCGACATCCTTGCTAAGATCATCGCTGTGCCGGAAGGTCAGGGCCTCGATCAGGGCGCGTTCCTTTTTGGTGGCCTTCGGGGCCAGTTGCCGGGCCTTTTTTAGGGCCTCGTTGATTTTGATCTTCCGCTCCTCATCGGGCAGGGGGTCGTTGATGTTGGGCCCCAGTGCAAAGGCCTGCCCCCAATGGGCCATGGCGGATGTCGGGTCCAAACGGGATGCCTCCATGAACGAACGGTGCGCCTCGGCATGGTTGAATGCATAACAGAGCTTCAGGCCCTGATCGAAAAACTGTTGTGCCAGATCTTCTGAAGTACTGATGGGAAAATGGAGGTCTCCCAGGTTTTCGAACAAAGGCGAAATCTGTTGGGTGGTATCCACGTCGGTGAGCAAATATTTCGCTACGGTGCACTTGATGGAGTAGAAAGAAGCCTGTTGTGATGCATCTTTAGCGGTATGTGTGAATGTTGGAAGGATGTACAGAACAAGGCACAATAGTCCCATGGCGAGGACCGCCAAAATCGTTTTTAGTCTCATAGTGTCATATTATTGGTTGCTATTTCAAAACAAAACGGGGGAAGCGGGGGAATCCTTGGGGGAAGAACGATGGGGTTTGTCATTTCCTGAGCACTAAATGTACTAAATCTTTTCGTAACCCGTCCCAGTCTCGTCCCGTAAGTGCCGGGAAGCGCTATTTTTTGAGCAGTACCGTTTTGCCCGTTTTGGCACTTTTTACCGCAGCGTCGAGAATTTCCATGGCCATCATATTGTTTTCAAGGGAGTAGGGGTCGTAGGGCTTTAGGGTTTCCCTGCCGCGTACCACGGCGGCCAATAGGGAGAAGGGATCGTGGTAGGGCGCACTGCGCTCCTCCAGTTCAAAAGATTCCTCGGTAAAACCGTCATAGCCTTCGGAGATCCGTATCCGCAAATGGTTGCGGTCATCCGCATAAATAACGCCAGTTTCCCCATAGACCTCCATGTCCTTTCTTCCTATGGGCCAGTTCCAAGAAGGCTCCAGAATGGCCATGGCACTGTCGTAGGTGAGGATTATGGTAGCGTCGTCATCTACTTTCGGGTTGTTTTCCGCTTGCAGTTGCTGGGTGACCGCCGTGACCGAGACGGGCCTTTTGCCATCTTGCAGCCAGGTCATTAGATTGGCACCGTAACAACCAAAATCCATGATGGCCCCGCCCCCGTTAAGTATGGGGTCGCCCAGCCAATCCATGAACTCTTTGCTCACCCCGATTTTCTTGGGCCCCTTATGTCCGTCGCGGACGATCACTTTTCGGAGCCCCCCGACTTTACCCTCCTTGAGAAGCTCATACGCTTTGAGGTTGGTCGGATACCACGAGGTCTCGTAGTTGGTCAATAGGTGAATGTTGTGTTTTTTGGCAAGTGCCTGCATTTTTTTGGCGTGCTCCAGACTGACCGCCATCGGTTTTTCCACCATGACATGAATGCCCTTTGGGGCGCAACCTTCCACAACGGCCAGGTGGTCATAAATGTTGCCGAAAGCGGCAACTGCCTCCGGTTGTGTGGCCGCTACCATTTCTTCGATGGTTCCGTATACCATATCCATTGGAAAACCATGGGCTTTGGACAAACGTTGGGCCAGATCGCGGTTAGTTTCCACAATACCCACCATTTGGACATCGCTTTGGCCTTCCCTTCCCAAGATCCAACCCACATGGCCATGGGTAAGCCCCACAACTCCCAATCTAAGTGGCTTTTCTTGGGCGGTGAGTTTGAAAGCGGTCATTAGCACTATATAAAGAAGGATGGGGAATTTATAGGTCATGCGTGCGGATTTAAAAGGTGTTACAGGTTTTTCTGATATGGTAACGGTTCGAGGAGTACATTGGATCGGGCTGCTTTTTGCAAATTTCGGTCGGTACGTCTCTCCATCCGGCTCCAAATTACGGAAAATTGGATGGAAAAACCACTTGCCATGATTTTCGTCTCCGCTGCACACCGGAAAAAACTGCTGGGCACAACGCGATGTCGGGAGCAAAAGCGGTCTGTCCACGGCCCCTGGACGTGGGCCATGCTCATGCATTGGAGAACAGCAAGAGTTCCGGGCCATTCTCCTTGGGGCTTAGGCTGCCTACTTCATGGAGGCCGATTTTGCCCAACAATGCCCGAGATCGGCCGTTCCCGATGGTGGTCACTGCCAGGATCGGGTGCAGACCAAGTACCGAACTTCCATAATCCAAACATGCATTCGCGGCCTCCAGGGCATAGCCTTTTCCCTCATGGGAGGGCAGCAGGGCGAAGCCGATATCGGCGTGGTCCAGATAATCGCGCCTTACGAAACCACAGATGCCGATAGGTCGGCCATCTTTCTTGAGGACCATTTTATAGAGGCCATACCCATGGTTTTGATAACTGTCGATCAAGCTTTTTTGAATATAACGTGCCGCTTCCATTTCAGAGCGAATTCCCCGGTCGCCAATGAATTTGAGCCAGTTGGGGCTGTTCATCAGCTTTAGGAAGAAGCCCGCATCTTCCAGGGTGGCTTCCTGGATAAAAAGTCGGGATGTTTCGGTTATGGGCATGGACTAAAAATACGAAACAGAAAGTACAAAACTACGTACCGGGCCGTTTGATGAACCAAACTCGGAAAGGGAGTGGTCCATGGACGTACCCTCCTTTTTGCCGGAACTTTCATGCAGGCCCAAGAAAGGTCTTGGTCGGGAGTATGTGGAACTGGGAGAAGGCCCGGGTAAAGAGCAGGAATTTCCCATCGGGGGTAATGTATGGAAAATTTTCGGTTTCAGGGGTGTTCACCCCATGCCCCAGGCTTGCAGGGGGAGTCCACTTCCCATCTTTTGGATAGGAGATGTACAGATCGATGTTAAAGCGCCCCACATCCCCCTTTTTCCGAATACAGACGATCATATAGCTCTTGTCCGGGGCCATACAATATTCGTACACCGTCCAGTTTTCGTTTTCCCTCCGCCATTGGTTCACAGGTTCGAACAAAGTGGGTTCCCCATAAACCTTGTCGACCAAATTCATTTTATATGACAATGTAGTACGCCAGTCCGGGGTGTCCGAAGTAAAGTACAGGGTTCCGTCCGCGGTGATGCAGGGTTGGGAGTTGTAGTTGTAAATCAGTCCGTTGGGCCCCAATTCTTCGGGTTTCCCCCAAGTACCGTTGGACAAGGGTACCGACCAAAAGTTGTAATTGGGTTTGGCGGCAGTATCCTTTGCGGTCCGTAGGTCGGCTATAAAGATATGCTTGTCGGAACCGGGAACGTTGAGTTGATAGGTGTAGGACTGTTTGGGGTCGTGGTAGGGGAGGATTTCCGGAGAGCCCCATGTGCCTTGGTCGAACCGTGAGACATAGGGGATGTATTTTTCCGTCAAGGAATCCTTCTTTCGAAAGAAATAAAAACTGTTGTAGTCGTCCGAAAAAGATCCCTTATAGGTATTGGCCTTTAGCGCCAGTTTTGGTGCAAAGTGTTGCAGGGTATCACCTTTCTCATAACGGCTTAGTCCGTTCGCTGGCCTTGGTCTTTGGCAGCTTGACAGGGTTGCGCAACAGAACAAAAAAAACAGTATATACCTCATATCCCAAGCTTTAACTCGAACCTAAATGGTGGTCGAAGTCTAAAAATACCAAAATAAAGAGGCCGGTGCACTTAAGGAAGTGTTAAGCATTTTGTATATCGATCTACTTTTTCACGAAAAACACGATATCTGAAGGTGACGGTCCGAATAGAAGGTTGTCGTTAAATATTCAAATCCATTGGGAGATACCGCTTATCGGTCCCATCTTATGGCAGAGTCCGGAATCACGTATTTCAAAATACACCAACTACCGGTTTGACCACCCGGAATGGCTTGGAAATAACCTTGGCCCCCCGATCAGTAAAAATGCGTATAAATGAGCATTAGGGCGGCGATAAAGAATAACAGGGCAGACGCGGGGATATAGTGTTCTGACAAAATTTTCCCCAGTACGCCCACCTTGTTAACAAGTAATTTAAATAAAATCACGGTCTTGTACTTTGTGCGTGACCATTTGATCAATCAAAGGCAAAGCCTGTGACGACCCTAAAAACGAATGCATACACTACAACGACGAACATTGCGAAGCTGAACCACGCAAAAATCTTGAAATAGTTTTGGGTGATTATGCTGCCCAAGTTTTTGAAGCCGTCGGCATAGATTTCTTTTACAAGTAGTAATGTTTTCATACACGATTGATTTTCATTATTTGGTACAAAGCTGCCCCAAATATGGGATCAATACCGAAATAATGGACGAGCGGGACCCAAATAAAGTTGAAAAGAAACAAGGGATTGTTTAAACCTGAAAATGTGCATTTGACCTAGGCCAACGATTTTGTGTTGAAGCGTCTAGCGGAGGAATTGTGCCGTTAATCTATAAAGGTGGGGCCTTGGATGTGCCACTTTTGGAGGTTGTTTTAAGGAGCGATGGCCATGGGAAGTGCGCGTTTCGACAATCTTCGGGAAATGGCCTTTCCAACCCGCCCATATGTATTGAGGGGGCATGCCATCCGTTTTATTTCAGGAACGGGACATCCGGCACCTCTACATGGTAGTCCATTAGGTTCAGACTGGGCCGCCGAATGGTTTTGAGTTTGTGGCCGTATCCCATTCGCTTGAACCTTCGTTCCAATTTTTCGAAACGATATCCGCCGGTGATCAGTTCCAGTCGATGCTCATGGGCCTCGATGATGATCCGCGTTTCCGAAATCCGGTATTCGGTCGGGTGAAAACGGAAGTGTCGCGATATGTGGTTCGATACACCAAACTTTGAGAGGAGGTGCATGGGGGACAGGTAAAAGGTATCTACGATTTCCCTTCCGCGGATTAGGGTAATCGATTCCACCTCTTTGGACAAAATGGAAATCGCCGTGTAGGCCGTTGAAAAATCACCGCTCAACATGAGCCCCGCTTGATAGATATGGAAATTGCACTTGGTGTTCCAGATCAGCTGGTCGGTGTGAAAAAAACGGTTTTCGAAATCGATCAGCCGATATGAAAATTTGGATTTTTTTCCAAGTTTTTTAAAATTGGACCTTCGATGCTGCCCCGTATGGTTTTCCCGAAATCGTAGTGGTTTAGCCATTCCCCTTTAGCGTTTTAAAAATTTAAAGAATAAGATCAAAATCGTACCCAGGGTACTTCGGGGGACGGGCAAGGTACTATTTTTAACCTAGTTTTGTTAGGGTTTTTTACTTGTGTGCCCGTGAAATGCCCCCTGGGGAGCGTGCAGTTCATCGATCAGCTACTGTGAACGACAGCGCCGTCTAGGGCCGTTTTTTTAGAAAAAAGTTATCAACAATCCGTCGCATCCCATACTTAGGGAACAGCTGTAAGAATAGTATTCCCAGGGCTTTGTAAGATGAATCCTGTGAAACCAAATCCAAAATTCGAATGCAAACAGCGCAGGGCGCAGAGGTCTCGGCCGAGATGCGACATAGTGATGAAAGCTCTTGGCACAACTGGTGGGCCTACCATCCGTTCCCAAGCTCACAGCAGCCCCCTGGCCTTGATCTCGAGGTACTTGTTGATTGTATTGATCGTAAGTTCCCGGGGCTTGGTCAAGATGGTCTGAATGCCGTGTTTCCCCAGTTCTTTTTGCATGAGCCGTTTTTCCAAAGAAAATTTTTCGGCAATGGTCTTGTGGTAAATGGTCTGTATGTCCTCGGCATCCACGGCGATCAGGCGTTCCAACTCGGTGTTTTCAAAAAATATGACCACCAGCACGTGCTGCTTGGCCATTGCCACGAGAAAGGGCAATTGCCTTTTTAGGGCCGAAATATGCTCAAAATTGGAATAGAGCAACAATAGGCTCCTGTGGTTTAGCTTTCGCTTTATATGGGCGTATAACAGCCCAAAATCAGAATCGGTAAAGTCCGTTGTAATATTGTACAGTTTTTCCAGAATGGTGTTCAAATGCGTGGGTTTCTGAACAGCCGGGACGAAAGCCTCGATATTCTTGGAAAAGGTGATCATGCCCGTTTTGTCGTTTCGTTTTAGGGCGACGTTGGAAAAGGCCAAAGCGGAGTTGATCGCATAGTCCAACAATTTTAATTCGTTAAAGGGCATTTTCATGACCCTTCCCGTATCGATGATGCTGTATATAGGTTGCGAACGTTCGTCCTGGTATTGATTCACCATTAAATGCCGTTGTTTGGCCGTGGCCTTCCAGTTGATCGTCCTAAAATCGTCGCCCGGCACATAATCTTTGATCTGTTCGAACTCTTGGGTATGGCCGATACGCCGGATTTTCTTCAGCCCGATTTCCGACAGTCGGTTGCTAATGGCCAAAAAATCGTACCGCTGCATTTGGATGATGCTTGGGTACACCGGTACCATCTGGTCCTTTTGAAAGACATAGCGCCTTTTCGCGATCCGGAGCGGGGAGGAGGCAAAGATGTTGAGGTTTCCAAACACATATTCCCCACGATCCACGGGCCTGACCGTATAGTCGAAAGTTGCGCTTGCACTTTTTGCCAAGCTCGTTCTGAACTCAAAATCCCGTTTTTGGAACTGCACGGGCAACTCATCGATAACGGAGACGAAGGTCTCGAAGGCGTATGAGGTCGTAAATGTTATTTTGATGGGATTTAGGTCGCTGTTGGACAATTTTTGGGGAAGGTTGCGTTCGGCGACCAGTCCCTCACAGGAATACAACAGGTAAATATCAAAGAGAAAAAGTCCAACCAAGAGTAAGGTCAGCAGCCATACAATGGGGTACAGCCAGGGAATCCAGTAGGAAACCATAAAGCAGGCCGCCAGGAAGGCAAGGTACCAGAAAAAAGTGTTGTGTATGTAGAACGATTTTAAAAAATGCATGTCCTTATCTGGGAATTTCTACCGATTCGGTGATCATACCGACCACCCTTTCGGTGGTCATGCCTTCCATTTCGCGTTCGGGAGTAAGAATGACCCTGTGGTTGAGCACCGGTACCAAGGCACGCTTAACGTCTTCGGGAACCACAAAATCACGACCGTTTATGGCGGCAAAGGCCTTGGCGGCATTCAAGGTGGCTATCGATGCCCTTGGCGATCCCCCTAAATACAAATGCGGATGGTTACGGGTCTTGGTGATGATGTTGGCAATGTATCGGATAATCTTTTCCTCTACCACGATATCCTGGATTTTGGACCGGTATTCGGCCAGTTGTTCGGGGGAAATCACATTGCCGATTCGTTCCTGTGGTTTTTCGCCCTTCCGTTCATGATGGGTCTGAATAATACGGACCTCCTCTTCCAGGCTGGGGTAATCGACCTTGATCTTGAACAGAAAACGATCGAGCTGTGCTTCCGGTAGGGCATAGGTGCCTTCCTGCTCGATCGGGTTTTGCGTGGCGAGAACAATGAACGGACTGTCCATCTCATAGGTGTTGCCATCCATGGTAACCTGGCGTTCCTCCATCGTCTCGAACATTGCCGCCTGGGTTTTGGCGGGGGCACGATTGATCTCATCGATCAAAACGACATTGGAAAAAATGGGGCCTTTTTTGAATTCGAATTCTGACGTCTTCACATTAAAGATCGAGGTGCCCAAGATATCGCTTGGCATCAGGTCCGGGGTAAACTGTATCCGGCTGAACCCCGTTTTCAAGGTTTTGGCAAACAATTTGGCTGTCACGGTCTTGGCAATGCCCGGAACTCCCTCGATGAGCGCATGGCCATCGACCAAGAGGGATACGATCAGCAGTTCCACAAAATTATCCTGCCCCACGATTACCTTGGCCAACTCGTTCTTGATATCGGAGACGGCTTTCTTAAGGTCTTCCAAGGGTATCCTATTGGCAAAATTCAGCCCTGGGTCGGCAGCCGCACCTTGATCATCGGTCGGCTTGTTATTTTCTTGCTGGGCGTCGTTATTCTCTTCCATGCGCTCGTTTTTTAAAATTTTCTATGGATGTGTTCAATTGTTGCAATTCTTGGTCCGTGATGGCTTGTTGCTTTCCCAATTGTTCAAAAAAAGCAAAGAGTGTTTCAATTTCCTCCTCACTGTGGCGACTACGGGAAGCCAAATTCTTGTTGAAGTCTTTGTTGCGGTCTAGCGTACCCAAATAAAAATGGGAACGGACGTATTCCAAAAAATAGGTGATTTTGTGCTCGGCGATCTGTTTTTGATCTCCCTTTTCAAAATACATATCCGCAATGGTCCTTGTAAAGGCCAAGGTCTGGTTTTGCAAGGGTTTCACGATGGGAATGGCACGCTGCTTCCTTTTGCCTTCAAAGACCACATAGATCAGGGTCCCGATCAGGGCCAGATAGTAGGCCCATTTCAACGCTTTGTTGTTCAAAAAAATATACATGGGGGAGGTATAGAACGATTTTCCCGATTTGTAATGGTTGTCCATATAAATGGTTCGTCCTCCATCCACATACGAAAGTAGGCCGGCCGTGTATTCCCTATTGTCGTCCTTCAGGATAAAGTAGTTGGTAAACGCTTTGGGAAAGGTGGTCAACACGATCTTGCCCTCACCGAAGGCCCGCTGTACTGCATTAAAATGTTCTTCAACAATTGTGCCCTCCTCCGTCAAATGGTCCACCAGGCCGATTACGGTGGTCTTTAAAGTGTCGATTTTTTCGAAATACGGGACATAGGGATCCTTTTTGAACGGATACCCCTTGTTCTTTTGAAGTTGTGGATGGACCAGTTGGTACAACTGCCCCTCCCTTTCACCAAATTCTTTGTACAGATTCCCGGTTTCCAGCCCAAGGGTGTCGAGAAGGACCCGTTCGAACCCGCCCGAAGCGATAAATAGGGTATTTCCGGCGGAGGTCCAGTCCAGTAGGACGTTGAGTTCGGTCTCTTCAAATTTTATCTCCCCGTTCACAAAAAAATAGGTGCCCTCGGCATCCGGGTTGTCGGTTAAAAACTGGTAGGGTGTCGCAGTCACCTGTACGGTCTCCGAAAAAAGCGTCTTCATGAGTCCGTTCAAGACAAAGGTCCCGTACGGAATCTTGTGCTGGGCCACGAACGAGGGAAACCAATTGATCTCTTTGGGTTTGCTGTACTGCAACAGCATCAACAGTCCAAGGGCCGCTAGCGCAATAATGATATAGATGCCCTTTTTTTTAAACATGCTCTTCCAAGGTTTTTTGTAATCTTTCAAAAGCATGTTCCGCTTTCAGGTATTTGCCTTCATCCAGTTCGAAGCCGCCGTACCAGATGTAGTCGTAGAGTCGGGTTATGGTACGGAACGGCGCTTTGATCTTGGCTGTCCGTAATTCGTTTAGATAATCATCGTTTGTTTTTTGCAGTTCCCATGTAATCAACCCCTTATCGCTCATTTTTTGAAGTAGGAACAGGTAATAGTACCGAACGGCCAGACGATAGTCCTGTATGGCAAGGGCCTTGCGGATCAATTCTTGAATGTCTTCGTTCTTGATGATGTGTTCCTCCTCGGAAAGGGAGACCAAGGCCTCGTTCCTTTTTGCCTGGGTCATGGCGGTCGCGTTCACGTTCAGAAAAAATCGGATCAGGATATAGACCAGTACCCCCAATAGTATATAGGGCAATATCCTCAAAAAAGCTGCCAAAGATCCTACGGCCTTTTCGGCGCCGAAAAGCCATTCGAAGAACCGTAGCAGTACGTTGCCCATCCAGGTCTTTATCGCGTTCCACCAAGTATTCTCGGTTGTAATGACCTCATAGTCGAATTTGGGGTCGTCCTGATAGGGCCTCAGGTCGTCCGCACTGATTTTTTTGACCTCTGAAAAAGGAGTTGAATCGTAGCGGACCGGTAGGGAATCTTGCTGCCCCAAAGCCGGACAGAGGTCTAGGAAACCGAGGAAAAGAACAAAAAAAAGCTTGGGCCTCATTAATTCTCCGGGGTTTGACCAAGGTTTTGTATACGTTCATAGGTCCCTGTGAAATTCTTTCTTTCGTTGAGGTTGAAATAGATCAAGGCCCCGGCGACCAGGGAAATGATATTGAGTAAAAACTGCGCCAAGGTACCCAGCAGGTTTAGGAGGATATAAATGGGGTCCCTAAACCCGTCCATCATACTTTCCGCGTCCATCTCGCCGGAAAAGATCCCCATTTTTGCCCAGCCATAGATTGCGGTGGGCATGGCAAAGGCGTAGCTTGCCACCGTCACAATGATCCCGACCACCAGCAGGGTCGCAAAGGTGATCCACCATTCGTCCTTGACCAGGGAAAAACTAGTGCTAAAGGCATCGCCGATCTCTTTTTTGTCGAAAACCATAATGCTGAAGGAAAGCGATAGGGGAACCCACAGGTAAATTCCAGGGACCAGGCAGAACATCAAACCGGCCCCGACACAAATGCCCACTAAGAGCACCAGCCCAAAGAATCGCCAAAAAGAGGCATGGACCTCCGATTTTATGGTTTCGAAATCAATGGTTCCCCTGCCAGTGGTATAGGACTTGATATAGTGCAGGACCACGGATTGCGACATAATGTACACGGTTATTATCGAAAAGACGTACAAAAGAATGATGCCCGCGATAAGCACCGCATTGGATCCGTTGTCGGAAGACTCCACAAGAAAGTTGAATTGGTCGCCCACATAATACATATATAGCGACAAAGAGATCAACATCACAAGCAGATAGGGGCCTACAATCTTAAAGAAGACGTTGAAGAAAGTTTTGAACTGGGTTCTGAGAAAGGCAAAAGTATCGGTGAGGACATCCCCCAATTCGCGTTGTTTCTTAAATTCGATATAGGTATTGCTGGTCATACAGTTTTTTTTTGTGCAATCGGCGTGGATAGACCACATAGTAAAACAAGATAGTGGCCAGGGAGGCCGTAATGATAAGAACGGCCAGCCAATCGGGCATTTCGGTGTGTCGGGTGACAAAACCTTCCAAAAAACCGGCAATAATAAAAAAAGGTACCGTGCTCAGCATGATCTTCAGACCGTTGGTCACGCCCCTTTTGAAAGATTCCAACCGGGAAAAGGTCCCTGGAAACAAAATGCCGTTCGCAAGCACCAATCCGGCGCAACCGGCCACGATGATCACGGAGATCTCTATGGTACCGTGGATCCAAATGGTTCTTGCCGATTCCCAAAGAAGCCCCTTCTCATAAAAAAAGTACTGAAAACTCCCCAACATGATCCCGTTCTGCAACATGACATATAGGGTTCCAACACCTAGCGTAATCCCAAGGGCGAAGGCCATAAGTGCCACCCGCACATTGTTTATGGTGATCCCCAGGAACATATTGAACGCGCCCATTTCCTTATACACCGCCATGGGGTCGTTGTTCTCGATGTTTTCCAAGGTCATGTTCACATAAGCATCACCTAAGATCGACCGCACAAAATCCCAGTCGTTTGCCGAGGAGAAGGCTCCCACCATGGTAAAAAATGAGAACACCAAAAAAGCGATCAACAACTCTCTTTGATGCTGGTAGAACATCTTGGGAAATTCGGATTTCCAAAAGTTGAAGACCCTGTTTTTGGGTTCTCTTTTAGTCTTGTAAATATTTTGGTGCGCCTGGGAGGCAATGGAATTTAGATAGAACTCGGTATTGCTGCCCGCATAGAAGGTCTTGGCGTAGCTCAAATGATCTGTAACTTCAATGTAAAGGTCGGACAATACATCCGGGGAAATCTTCGTTCTGTTGGAGAGCGCACTTTCAAAAGTGGCCCATTTGTCTTTATTTTGCTTAACGAAGGCGGCCTCGCGCATTACATTTTTGGTTTATACCAAAGAAACGAAACTATGGAACAATTTCAAATAGAAACTGCCCAAAATATAAGCATCGACCAAAATACGGCGCACCTTGGTGACCGCATGCTCGCCTACATCATTGATAGCCTGGTAATCCTGATATATACGGTGCTTGTCGTTATCTTGTTGGTTTCCCTGGATGTTGATTTTGTGGACATGTGGGCGCTCTATCTTCTTTTGAACCTGCCCGCCTTCCTATACTATTTGCTATTGGAGACCTTTATGGATGGCAAGACCATTGGCAAGAGCATGATGTATATCCGTGTGGTTAAGATCGACGGTTCCAAACCCAGCTTTGCTAGCTATTTTATACGATGGATCTTGCGCATTGTGGACGTAGTGCTCACCTCGGGCGGACTAGCGGTGCTGACGATACTTGTCCGGGGCAAGGGGCAGCGTATCGGGGACATGGCCGCCGGGACCACGGTCATCAGTGAAAAGAAACGGATTTCCCTAAAGGATACCCTCCTGCGGGAACTGCCCGAGGACTATGCCCCAAAATTTCCACAGGTCACCATTTTTATGGATGCGGAGATGCAGACGATCAAAGAGCTCTACGATTCCTCAAAACGGAAGGGAGACCATCAGGTGATACTTTCCCTGAGCGATCGGATCAAAAGGGTCACGGATATCGTCACCGATCTAAAACCCATTGACTTTGTGGACGTGGTGATCAAGGACTACAATTATTACACCCAACAACCCTGAGCATGTTCTACTTCGCAATTGATATCTTGGGAACCATTGCTTTTGCCATTTCCGGTGTATTGGTGGCCATGGAAAAGAAACTGGATTTGTTCGGGGTGTTCATTATCGCCTTTGTTACCGCTGTCGGAGGCGGAACCTTGCGCGATATTCTTATCGGTGCCACACCCGTGGTATGGTTGCTGGATCCGGTCTACATAATCACGATTTTGGCTACGGTCTTTTTTGCGATTACGTTCGTGAGGCACTTAAAATATCTGCGCACCTCATTAATGTTATTTGATACGATTGGCATTGGTCTGTATACGATGGTTGGCATCGAAAAAGGATTGTCGGCCGACCTTTTGCCCATTATGTGCATTGCCCTGGGAACGATTACCGCTAGCTTTGGCGGGGTTATTCGGGATATGCTTTGTAATGAGATCCCGGTCATCTTTAGAAAGGAGATCTATGCGACGGCCTGCATCCTGGGGGGTGCAAGTTACTTTCTCTTGGTGCGTTTGCCGATGGATCCCGCTTACGCCTATTCGGGGGCGATCGTATTGATCATCATTTTCCGCCTTCTGGCGGTCAGGTTCCATTTGGCCCTTCCCAACATTTACCGCAACGGGCATTGAACTTTGGTATGGGACCATGGAGCCATCTGCTTACGGTTTGGAAGCTACTCGAGGACCTCAACTTTCTCGATATAGATATTTAAGGAAGGCCAATCGCCCTTACCGACCGGTTGCTGGTTGATTTTGTCGACCACGTCCATACCCTCGATCACCCTTCCAAAAGGGGTATAGTCCCCGTCGAGGTGGTAGGAGCCCGGTCGGGTCACCACAATAAAAAATTCATAGGGAGATGCCAGCATATGGGGATTGTCAATCTCACTACTTGGAACCGATAGGGTGCCCCTATGATGTCTATGCCCCTTTCTGGTATCCGGGGGCAAAAGATACCGACCAATTTGCCTTCGCTTGTCGGCCGTGGGCTTGTCATCCGAGTTTCCGCCCTGGATGATAAAGTTTTTGACCACACGGTGAAACTGGGTATTGTCAAAATATCCCTTTCGGGCCAGATAGATAAAATTGGCCTTATGGTAGGGCACATTGTCGAACAATTGTACAGTAAACCCACCTAGGTTGGTAGTGATCCTGAGTTTATTTTCTTTAAGTCCCTTTTGGTATTCGAAGAAAAATTCAATCGCATTTTCCTCGGTCAGTTTAAAGGGCTCGTCTTCCACCACTTCAGCTTGGGCGACAGCGCTGTCTTTTTGACTCGTTCGCGTTTCAGGGTTTTTTGTTTTTTTTTGCGGGACCTCTTTACAGGACCCCAGAAAAAATATTGGTATTATTGCAGCGATCGTTATTCTTTTCAATAACATGGATTTTGATTTATTTGCCCAACGGATCTCAAAAATAAAAAATCTGCCCCTTCCGGGCGAGGCATCGCACTATAAAATGGCGCCCGCCTTTCGATTTCAGGAGCTGGAGGCCATCCGATCCAGGGCAAAAACGCCCAAGGAAGCCGGTGTGATGGCGCTTTTTTATCCCGATGTTCGACAGATAGCCCACCTATTGCTTATTTTGAGGAAAACGTACAAAGGCGTACATTCCAATCAGATTGCGTTCCCCGGGGGCAAGGTCGAGAAGGGCGATGGAGATCTTTTGGCAACGGCATTGCGGGAAACCCAGGAAGAGGTAGGGGTGCCCATTTCGGCAGTACAGGTGGTCAGGTCGTTGAGCCAGGTCTATATCCCCCCCAGCAATTTTGAGGTACAGCCTTTTATAGGGTTATGCCCGGAACCTTTGCCGTTCTCGCTTCAGGAGAGTGAGGTGGAAGCCCTGGTCGAGGTACGGGTCGCCGATTTTATGGACGATGCCAATATCCGGACCCAGCAATTGAGCACCTCCTATGCCGAAAACGTACAGGTACCTACGTTTTATTTAAACGGACATACGGTCTGGGGCGCTACTGCCATGATGATGAGCGAGATAAAGGAATTATTGGAACAGGTATTGTAATGTACGGGCCGGGAAGAAGCGCGGACCATGGGCCCATGGTCAGAGATCCTGGCGCAGGGACGTCCCTTTGAAATACCACGACCTTGATCTCCAGGTGTTGGAGCGGCAGATCTCCCAGTTTTCATTTCCCCTTCCGCATTTCGTTTGTCATGGAGCCCGATTGTTACGCCTCATTTTGTACTTTAGCACCCTATGGGAATATTTAAGGAAAACCCCTTTGGTCATATTTTGTTTCTGAAGAAATGGCTCATCCGTATCTTGGGGGTCGTCACGCATGCCCGCTACAAGCAGTTCAACAGATTGGAGATAGAGGGTTCGCAAGTGATCCGGGAACTGCCCGGTACCAATGTCCTCTTCGTCAGTAACCACCAGACATACTTTGCCGATGTAGTGGCCATGTTCCATGTGTTCAACGCCTCTTTAAAGGGGAGGGACGACAGCATTCGAAACCTGGGGTATTTGTGGAACCCCAAATTGAACCTGTACTACGTGGCCGCTGCGGAGACCATGAAGAAAAGTCTATTGACCAAGATATTGGCCTACGCCGGATCGATCAGTGTGGAACGTACCTGGCGTTCCGAGGGCAAGGATATCAACAGACAGGTGAAAATGAGCGATATCTCGAATATTGGGACAGCGCTGCACGATGGTTGGGTAATTACCTTTCCCCAGGGAACCACCACCCCATGGAAACCCTTGCGCAAGGGTACGGCGCATATCATTAAAAAGTACAAGCCCATTGTGGTGCCGGTCGTAATCGACGGTTTTCGTCGCTCATTTGACAAAAAAGGACTTCGGATCAAGAAAAAGGGAATCCTTCAATCCATGGTGATCAAGGAACCTTTGGAGATCGACTATGAAAATGAGTCCTTCGATGCCATCATTGAAAAGCTGGAATACGCCATAGAACAGCATCCTTCATTTCTTAAGGTAATCTCCCAAAAGGAACTCTTGGCCTTCGAGGAGGAGAACAAGATGCGAAAATGGCGAAAACAGACTTAGCCCCTCTTTTTAAGCCTTTCCGGAATCCGTTGCCGGGGTCCTTAGACTTCGAGCCTTTTCAGTTCGTGATAGTTCTTTTTCAATTTCCGCAACAGGAGGCCATAGAGCAAAAAGTAGACCGCCCCTATTACCAGGGTCATCAGTACGCCCAGGATTCCCACGGCGACCATCAGGCTCATCTTTAACCTTTCAGGAGCGATGTCGTCCTTGCCATTTTGGGCCATTTCCTCCATTAGGGGCATGAAATCGTTGTTCTGGTAAATTCCCAGTAAGACCATCATTACGGTGACCAAAATCATGGAAAGGGAAAAGACGACGTAGTACTTCACCGTCCGGCGGGTCTTTATGATCTTACGCATCAAACTTTTGGCATCATCCAAAACGGATATTTCCCGGTACCGCTTATAAAACAAGTAGATGAAATAGGCCAGGACCGCATAGTAGAAGATCGAAACCCTCAGGTAGTAGCGGTTAAAGGCCGTGTTTTCATAAATGCTCAGCCCGTCGCGCATGGAAGGTAACAGGTACAACAAATTGGGAAGTATGATTTCCAGAATACTGATGATCAATATCCACTTAACAATGGAAGAAGATTTCTTCCAAAGCATGTTATGGATTTCGTCATAGGACAGTTTGGGATGCTGATCGTCCCGTTTTTGCCAATCTTTTTTAAGTAGTTCCAGTTCGTCCATCATTATTGACTATGGATTTAGTATGGTTCTTAATTTTGTCTTGATGCGGTTCATTTTCACCCGGGCATTTACCTCACTGATCCCTAGGGTCTCCGATATTTCCGCATAGTCCTTGTCCTCTAGGTACAAAAAGACCAGGGCCTTGTCAATATCCCCCAATTGCTTTACCGCATTGTACATCAGCTTTAGCTGCTGTTCCTCGGTCTCATCGTATTCGTCGGCTTTAATTTTAAAAATTACCGATTCATAGTCCTGCGTCTGGATGCTCCTTTTCGATTTTCGGTACAAAGTAATGGCCGTGTTCAATGCGACACGGTACATCCAAGTACTGAATTTACTTTCGCTGCGAAACTTGGGGTAGGCTTTCCATAACTGTATGGTGATCTCCTGAAAAAGGTCGTTGTGCGCCTCCCTGTTGTTCGTGTACAGCGTACACACCTTGTGAACAATGTTTTGGTTGTTCTCAAGTTCTGTCACAAATTGATGCTCCAGTTCTTTGTTCACGTATGGGTTGGTAAGTGTTTTTAGGTTAGTATACCGTTAGATGCATTTGTTACGATCGAAATGAAAAATTAAAGTTCGGGAATCATGGATAAAAATCCTACCCTTGGGCCCAAAACCGGCGGAAAGGTTTTTGAAACGGATATTTGAATTGGTTTTTAAATAGTACGAAAACCCGTATTCTTCTGGTGTGATGCGCTAGCTTTGTTTAATTTTGGAACATAATTATATACTATGAACATTCCCAAATCCAGCTATCCGAGGATCGTGATCATCGGGGGCGGTTTCGGCGGTATTTCACTCGCTAAAAAACTCAGTAAAAAAGAAGTTCAGGTAGTCCTTTTGGACAAGCACAACTATCACACCTTCCAACCCTTGTTGTACCAGGTTTCAACAGGAGGGCTGGAGCCCGACTCCATTGCCTATCCAATTCGCAAAGTATTGAAGGATTACCCCAATTTTTATTTTAGGCTGGCGCATGTCGAGAAGGTCGATGCGGACCAAAAGCGGCTGCAAACCGATATAGGCCCTCTTGCCTATGATCACTTGGTCCTGGCCACGGGTTCCGAGACCAATTTTTTTGGCAATGCCGAAATTGAACGGAACGGCATGGCGATGAAATCCATTCCGCAATCCCTGAACCTCCGCAGCTTGATCCTGGAGAATTTTGAGCAAGCACTTTTGACCGATGACCTACACGAACGTGACGCCTTGATGAACTTTGTGATTGTCGGCGGAGGGCCTACGGGAGTGGAATTGGCAGGGGCCTTGGCGGAGATTAAAAAGGGGATTCTGCCGAAAGATTACCCCGATCTCGACACGCGCCGGGCACAGATCAACCTGGTGCAGGCCAGTGACCGCATCCTCCAAGAAATGAGTACGAACGCTTCAAAAAAGGCAGAAGATTTTCTGGAAGGCCTAGGGGTACAGATCTGGAAAAATATCAGGGTTACGGGCTATGATGGAAAGCGGGTGAGTACCCAGACCGACCTTACCTTCGAATCGGCCGCCCTGATATGGGCCGCGGGGGTGAAGGCAGCGCTCGTGAATGGCTTGGAGGCGAAAGAACTTTTGGTTCAGGGAAGGCTCAAGGTCAACGAATTTAACCAACTGGAGGGCCATCCCGATATTTTTGCCATAGGTGATGTGGCCTGTATGGTCTCGGAAGGCTCACCGCACGGCCACCCCATGATGGCCCAGCCCGCGATACAGCAAGGGAAAAACCTTGGAGAGAACCTCGTACGCCTATTGGATGGAAAACCGTTAAGACCATTTACCTACCACGACAAGGGAAGCATGGCCACTGTAGGCCGGAACAAGGCAGTCGTTGACCTGCCCAAGTTTAGGTTTCAAGGTGTGTTCGCCTGGTTCGTTTGGATGTTTGTGCACCTTTTTTTCCTGATCGGGTTCAGGAACCGGGTAGTGGTATTTGTCAACTGGGTCTACAACTATGTCCGTTTTGATCGGGAAGCACGGTTGATCATCAGGCCCTTTAAGAAGGACTATAGTGCTTTTAAGCGCTAGCGAAGTACATAAACGCAGGCTTGATAGGGCATCAGTTCGAATACGTTTCCCCCGGTATGTGCCCTATGGCCGTCGTTTGAAATGAGCAGGTCCGCCCGGTCAAATTCAATTTCCCCGAGCACAATGGTCGACTTTTTATCCGTAAAACCCAATATCACCAGATACCGTTCCCGATCCAGGGTACGGGTATAGGCGTAAATATCCTCATTATTTTGCTGCAGCAGGCGGTAAGATCCGTAGATCAGCCCAAGATGTTGCTTGCGAATATGGACCATTTTCCTGAAATGGTTCAACACCGAATTCGGATCGTTTTCCTGAGAGGCCACATTGATACCGTTGGTATGGTTCCCATTGACCCGAAGCCAGGGCCGTTGCTTAGAAAATCCCGCATTTTTACTGCCATCCCATTGCATGGGTGTCCGGGCATTGTCCCGGCTGGCATCCTTTTCGTTCAAAAGGAAGGCCTCCAAATCCCCTCCTTCCCTTTTAAGGGTTTGGTACCGGTTCAGGGTGTTGATGTCGCGGTACTCCGAAATACGGTCAAATTCAATGTTCGTCATCCCAATCTCTTCCCCGTAATAAAAGTACGGCGTACCCCGCATGGTCAGTAAAAAGGTCTGCAACATGGTGGCTGAATGATGCCAGTTTGCCTCCGAATCGTCGCCCCATCGGCTGACGCTCCTCGGAAAATCGTGGTTGTTCAGGAACATACTGCCCCAGCCTTTTTGCGCAAAGGCGGCATCCCAGTCGCTATGTATTTTTTTGAACTCGCTGAGTTTCCACTTATCCTTCCGCATCAAGAAGACCTCTTTTTCCTCACGATCCAAGGCCATAAGGTCAAAGTGGAAGAACATATTGAGTTCCTTACGGTCCTCATCCACAAAATCCAGTGCCTTGTCCAGGCCAATACCGGGCGCTTCGCCAACGGTCATGACGTCATAGCGGTCCAATACTTCCGTATGCATTTCATGCAGGTATTCATGTAGTTTTGGGCCATTGGAGTAGAAGGAGACAAAATCACCTTCATATTCACTTGGAAGTTCGGGATAATCCGTGTCCTTCGAAATAAAGGAGATGACGTCCATTCGGAAGCCATCGACTCCCTTGTCGAACCAAAACTTCATGATATCGTACACCTCCTTGCGCACTTTGGGATTCTCCCATTTCAGATCGGGCTGTTTTTCCGAAAAGCTATGTAGGTAGTAGGCATCGGTCCGTTCGTCATAATTCCAGGCGTCGCCCTCCACATCAAAATAACTCCAGCGTTTAGGGGGTGTCCCCTTTTCGGCAGGCCACCAGTGGTAATAGTCCCTATAGGCGCTGTTTCTGGACTTTCGTGATTCCAAGAACCAATTGTGCTCATCACTGCTGTGGTTTACCACCAAATCCATGACCAATTTCAATCCCCGCTCCCGTATCCCGGCAAGCAGCAGGTCAAAGTCCTCCATGGTTCCAAATTCGGGCATGATGCCACGATAGTCCGCTATGTCGTATCCGTTGTCATCATTGGGGGAGGCATAGACCGGATTCAGCCAAATGATATCGATTCCCAGACTTTTGATATAATCCAGTCGTTCGACGATTCCCCGTAGATCGCCAATGCCGTTGCCCGTACTATCCTGAAAACTTCTGGGATAGATTTGGTAGACAACCCCTTCTTTCCACCATTTGCGGTTCGTTACGCGGTGCATAGTCAAGAATTAGGCGCTAAATATATCAATTCCAAGAGGAAGAAAACAGCTTTTGGAAGCTTTAAGACTACTACAACGATTGCGTTTGGCGAATTTTTCCGCCTTCGCCTCAAAACTTCCATCAAGGACCGGTTCCCTTGGGGTCTTGGGTGGTTTCAGAGCGTTAAATTTTTGATAAGGGAGCAAGTGGGGTTGCCTGTTTCGGCTATCTTAGTGATACGAATTGCACCAATGTTGAAAACCCCTTGCTTTCTGTACATTTTTTTATTGGCCGTTCAATTGAGCGGACAGGAACCCCCTCCGGTCGATCAAGTGGGACAACGGGGCGGGATCGAGGATTTTGCCTATCCCACCTTTTTGAATGGTGAGGTACATGCCAACTTTCTTGTTGGGTATCAAATGGATCCCAAATTCCTGGCCCAGCTACAGGGGTTTTATGACACCTATATCTTGAAGGATGTCTTCCAAGTGCCCCTTACCGCCAAATGGTACGTTTCGGATGGACTGTACCTTTATTCCGGGGTCCAAATGGAAATGGAGCGTGAAAAGTACGGGAGAGAAACCACCAAGCCCCGATTTCAGGTGGTCAACGGTGTGGGTTATGAGGTCGATGCCAATTTTACCCTGGAAGCCAAACATGATCTGCAGTTCAACAAGGGCAATCTGGGCACATATGGATCTCCAAATATGTTTTCCCTAAGTGGAAAGTACAAGTTTTAGGGCGTGGGCCCGCCCGCACTGGTGGGATGAATTATTTTCTGGGGTGAAACCTGTTCATCACTTCCGACAAGTGGGTCCGATCGACATGCATGTACACTTCGGTGGTCGTGATGCTCTCATGGCCCAGCATTTGTTGTATGGCCCTAAGGTCTGCACCGTTTTCCAGCAAGTGGGTGGCAAAGGAATGTCGAAAGGTATGTGGGCTGATGTTTTTCTTCAGGCCCAAGGTTTCCGCCAATCGCTTTATTATGACAAAGACCATGGCCCGGGTCAGGCGTTTTCCCCTGCGGTTCAGGAAAAGGACATCCTCTGAACCTTTCTGTATTTTCAGCTGAACCCGAACCTCTTTCCGGTATATATCGATGTATTTTTTGTTCACCCCGCTGATGGGCACAAATCGCTGTTTGTCGCCCTTTCCCGTTACCTTGATAAAATCCTCCTCAAAGTACAGATCGGACAGTTGTAGGTTGATGAGTTCCGATACCCTGAGGCCACAGCCATACAAGGTCTCCAACATGGCACGGTTTCGTTCGCCCTCCGGTTTGGAAAGATCGATGGCCCTGATGATATCGTTGATTTCAGATACCGAAAGTGTATCCGGAAGTTTGCGGCCTATTTTGGGCGATTCGATCAAATCCATCGGGTTATCGGTCCTGTGGTCCTCAAAAACCAAATAGTTGAAAAAACTTTTCAAACCGGAAATCAAACGGGCCTGTGAACGCGCATTTAGGGTCTGGGCCACTTCATAGATGAACCGCTGCACCGTTTCCTTGCCGATGTCTATAGGGGTATCGGTCAGTTGGTGTGCTTCCAGGAACAGTATCAATTTCGCTATGTCGTATGTATAATTTGAAATGGAATTGCCCGACAGTCCCCGCTCGATTTTGAGGTAATGTTGGTAATCCCGGACCGCTTGTTGCCATTTCATGTCCTAAAGGTAAGGCATAGCAATGTTTTTTCGATAAACTGTCTTTTCGATGAAATACCGCTTCCCGTTCGCGTTGGAAGGTCAGAGTTTTTTATCTTTGACCCGACGGAAATAGATGTCATCGAAATTGGAAATACTTGAAGAAATGTATGGTATTCATGCCGGGTTTTGATGAAGAAGAGCCCTTTTTTGAAGGAAAAGTCATTTGTTGGGATATCTCGCTGTTTCCTTGACAGCGCATCGGTGACAATTGGTTTTCTTCACCGTTTCAATATGCGGTCCATTGTTGAAAACTTAAAACGCCCCAATATGAAAAAAGTACTCATTGCTACGGCATTTGCCCTATTAGGAATCCAATTTTCCTTGGCCCAGGTGGTTCAGGGGACCCACTCGACGACCAGTGGTGGCGATCTGCGATTTGGGGCGAAGGTGGGTTTTCTGGGTTCGGATCTTTTTGGCGATGGAATTGTGGACAATACGCCCCTCCCCGGATTTCAGTTTGGCGGAGCTGTGGAAATGCCGTTAACCGACGAACTGTACTTTGCCCCCGAGCTGTTGATCTCCTTCCAGGGCACTGGTAGCGTAGGGGACAATATTCGATTGGGATATCTTAACTTTCCGTTAATGGGCAAGTACCACATTACCGAAGAATTTGCAGCAGAGTTCGGGCCACAATTGGGATTCCTGTTTTCCGACAATCTGGATGACTTCAATCTTGAAGCGAACCCGATCGATTTGGGACTGGGAATAGGGGGTGGTTATCGAATGGATGATCATCTGTATTTCCAGTTGCGCTTCAACATGGGGTTTCTTAAGGTCATCAAAAATGTAAAGGCCCATAATGCCGCACTGCAGCTTGGGGGCATTTATTATTTTTAGGCCATGTTCGGCGTAGAACGTATTGGAACAGTACCGCTTGGTGCTGTTTTTTGTTGATAAACCCGTTCGGTTTTTCCCAAAAAATGAAACACAATTGGCTTCCCACAACCATTTTGGGCCGTTTGGCAACAAAAATATGGGCTTTTTGGGCGAACCTTCTAGTTTTGTTCTCCAAACCAACTAAAGTCATTACGGATGAAAAGAGTACTTGTAACTTTGGCCCTTCTGCTTGTCGGGATGCAACTATCTGCCCAGCAAGGATTTAAAATTGGAATTCAAGGCGGTTTGCCCTTAGGTGATTTTAACGATAAGGTCGGCGTGGTCGTCGGATTGGATGTGGGATACATGTGGGCATTGGGGGAAGTGGTAGATCTTGGGATAACCGCCGGATACATACATGGGTTTCCCGAAAAGTTTAGGGCGGAAACGGTTCCTTCGGATCTGCCCAGCGTTCAGTTTTTGCCGGTTGCGGGATCGGTACGTATATGGCCATCGAATTCCTTTTCTTTTGGAGCGGATGCCGGTCAGGCCCTTGGTATAAGCGAAGACAACGATGGAGGGCTCTATTACAGGCCCATAATCGGATTTTTGTTAGGTGCCAGCACCGAACTGAACATTTCGTACACCGGGGTGAACCTGGATGGAACATCCTGGACAACGGCAAATCTGGGCATTCTTTACACCATACAGTAGGGAAAGCCCACAGCAGTTCACAAGAGAGGGGCCCGCCCCTCTTTTTTTATGGAAACAATTTGTTACTTTTATCCCATGAAAATCATCATTATCAATGGACCCAACCTGAACCTTTTGGGCAAACGCGAACCAGAGGTCTATGGAAACCAGACTTTCGAAGACTACTTTTCGAAACTACAGTTTAGGTTTAAGGAAGTGCAGTTGGAATATTTTCAATCGAACATTGAAGGCGAGTTGATCGGCAAAATTCAAGAAGTGGGTTTTTCCTATGACGGCATTGTTTTGAACGCCGCTTCCTATACGCATACTTCGGTGGGCATTGGCGATGCGGTCAAGGCGGTTGGAACACCGGTGGTCGAGGTCCACATTTCCAACACCCATAAACGGGAGGATTTTCGACATGTCTCCTATATTTCCCCTGGGGCCAAAGGGGTAATCTTGGGCTTTGGCATGCAGAGCTACGATTTGGCGGTACAAAGTTTTTTGTGAATTTTCGGAATCAATCGACGGAAGCCGCTTGACCCAGATATTTTTTGTCCACATAAAAGGTGGCAAAGGGCAGGAGCGAGGCAAGGACCAAAATGAACATTCTTTTCAACCCCCATTTTCGTATAACACAAAGGACCACGGCCAACACCACATAAACTATGAAGAGGCCACCATGCGCATAGCCCACGTACAGATTGGGTGTGGGCAGGTCTGCCAGATGTTTTAAGGGCATGGTCACGGCGAAGAGCGTTAGATACGAAATTCCTTCTAGTATGGCTATGATTCTGAACAATGGGAGCATAATCGTTGTTTAGGGAAATAAGATTAAAAAGAGCAAGGGAAAAAGCATACCGGCAAGCGCCAGCTTCCAGCCGCGTTTTTTAAAGCTATTGCTTCCTTTTGTGATCATCATTCCGGTTATTGCAATGGTCAACATGGCCAGTCCGAAGATATCCGAGTACCAGATCCAAAAAGAGTTTGTAGACTTGTGCAGGGTCATGGTATGGCCCAAAAAAGGTACTTTTCTTTTGTATTCCAGCACCCCTTTTCCCGTTTCCAAGTTGACGTCAAGTATAATATTGTCCTTGTAATAGATTCGTAGGTCCTTGTCGCGAAGGCGATGGCCGTCATAGGCGGAAGCCAGGTCCCACTGTGTTGACATTTGCCTGATATGGTCTTCTGAATCCAGGATGGTGGGATCGGCCGGAATATTCAATTGTACCTCTTTTGCCTCATAGGTATAGTCCATGGGATACCAATCTTGTCGGTGGTTTAGAATGATTCCCGAAAAGGAAAAGGCGATGATCAATCCGATATAAAAATACGCTATGTCCCGATGCAGGTTTCTGTTGGTAAGCTTCATTTACAAATGGATTACCTCGTCATAGGCATCTGCGACCGCCTCCATTACCGCTTCGCTCATAGTAGGATGGGGATGCACCGCTTTGAGCACTTCGTGCCCCGTAGTCTCCAGTTTACGGGCCACTACGGCTTCGGCTATCATATCGGTAACACCGACGCCGATCATATGGCATCCCAACCATTCCCCGTACTTGGCGTCAAAAATCACCTTAACGAACCCATCGGAGGCCCCTGAGGCCTTTGCCTTTCCACTAGCGGAGAAGGGAAACTTGCCTACTTTGATATCATGTCCTTTTTCCTTGGCCTGCTTTTCAGTAAGCCCTACCGAGGCCACTTCCGGCAAGCAGTAGGTACAACCGGGAATGTTACCGTAATCCAAGGGTTCCACGTGCATGCCCGCGATCTTTTCCACGCAAAGGATGCCCTCGGCCGAAGCGACATGCGCCAGGGCCTGGCCGGGGGTGACATCGCCAATGGCGTAGTAGCCCGGTATATTGGTCTGATAGTAATCGTTTACCATGATCTTGTCCCTGTCCGTGGCAATGCCCACAGCTTCCAAACCGATGTTCTCGATATTGGACTTGATCCCGACCGCGGAGAGCACAATATCCGCATCCAGGACCTGCTCGCCCTTACTGGTCTTTACATATACTTTCACCCCTTCGCCCGAAGTATCCACTTTGGTAACTTCGGAGGAAGTCATGATCTTCACACCCGATTTTTTAAAGCTGCGCTCCAATTGCTTGGACACTTCCTCATCTTCCACTGGAACAATGTTTGGAAGGAATTCCACAACGGTTACCTCGGTGCCCATGGCATTGTAGAAATAGGCAAACTCGATTCCGATCGCCCCACTTCCGACGACAACCATCTTTTTCGGTTGGGATTCCAACGACATGGCTTTTCTATAACCGATTATTTTCTCGCCATCCTGGGGCAGACTGGGGAGCTCCCGGCTGCGTGCCCCCGTGGCAATGATGATATGTTCCGCTGTGTAGTCCGTCTCTTTGCCGTCTTCACCTTTGACGGAAATCGTTTTGCCCGGTTTTACGGTGCCGTATCCATTGAGCACTTCGATCTTGTTCTTTTTCATCAAAAACTGAATGCCCTTGCTCATGCCATCGGCCACGTTGCGGCTGCGCTTTACCACAGCGTTGAAATCTTTGTCCACTCCCTCGGCTTTTAAACCATAATCTTCGGCATGCTGCAGGTATTGGAATACTTGGGCCGATTTCAGCAATGCTTTGGTGGGGATACATCCCCAATTGAGACAGACACCGCCCAGACTTTCTTTTTCAACAATGGCCGTCTTGAACCCTAACTGAGCCGCTCTTATGGCGGTCACGTAGCCCCCGGGGCCGCTACCCAAAACAATTACATCGAAATTGCCCATATCTTTAAATTTTTAAGTGATTCAAATGAAAGCCCGCTGGCCAGCAGGCAGCTGCAAAAGTACACAAATCAAACTCCAAAACCCAAAATGGGAAACTCAAATTCCGCTTGCCGATCTAAGTCTTCTGCTCCTTGTTGAAGTATACGAGATAGTAGTACATCTGTCTTTCCTCGTCCCATCCCTTTTCGACAAACTTTTGCGCCGATTCCGGATTGATGAAATCGAGTTTTATCTGGATATTGGTGTCGAGGTTGATGACATTCTTTATCTTCTTTCGGGCATCGGAGACCGCTTTGTTCGCGATATCGAAGTTCGATACGTCCTCGATGCTGTATTTAGGCCCTTTTTCGACCTTATAGTGCTTGAACTCCGGAATAAGTTCGGGGTTTTCCATGACCTCGTTCAAAAAGCTGCTCTCCTCAAAGGCATCGTTCTTGGCAAAATGGTTTACGGCCCGGTTCATGAACAGGACTTCCTGCTGTTTGTCCTCCGCGGGCAATACCACATCCTTTGCAAAATTCTGACAGAATTTAAGGTAGTTTTTGGTGTAGAAATTTTCATCTGCCAAAGCATCGACCCCCAAAAAGTTTTCCAACCAGTACTTGGTATCGTAGCGATTGCTGTCCACGGACAGTACCTTGTACCCCTCTTCCTTGCCCACGTTGAAAACGAGGCATCCCTTGTCCAATTTGTTGATATTGATTCCCTGTTGTATCACAATGTCCAGATTGTCCCCTCTTTCTTCGAACTGGAGGAAATCGTGCTTCAGCTCGCTCTTAAAGATCCCTACGGCCTCCACTTTGACATTGTCCAGCATGATGTTGCTCAAGTGTACCACATAGACCTCCCCGCTCTTGATGTGGGGGTGATTGGACTGTTCGAACAAGTGGGTCGCAACTTTCTTTGAATTGGCGTGCAAAGTGGCAGGTTCGGCAAAAATTTCCGAAACAATTTTATAAAGTTCATTGAATTCCAGGTCCACCTCGTTGGTGAGTTTGAAGTAGCTTTCTTCCTTTTCCCGAAAGGGTTTGAAAAAATATTCTTTGAGCAGCCCGGTAGTCTCATCGTTCAGGGAAAAGGGTTCTGCGGATAAAAAAACACCTTCACTTTTATTTTTGTTGCCCACACGGTGTAGTGAAATACTTTCGATTTGGGCGGGATAGAGATTGATCATTTGCTATAGTACTGGATTATTGTGTTACTGGACGTATTGGACCTTGCAATAAAATTGGGAAAAGCGCTGAAGTAATTATAGCTCCCCGGGAACATGCCCGTTCGTCGCCCGGGCTTTGGCATGGGCCGCCCGCTGTTTCCCCTTATCAGTTCCAATTTTCATCAAAATCAAGGTCATCGTAATTTTCAAAGGTATCGTCAAAATCAAAGGATGGATCGGCCTCAAAATTTTTCTCCGGGGGCGATTCGGGAAGCTCCCCGAAACTGAACAATAGGTTGGGGTAGCTACGCCCGTCCTCTTTCTCCACGGCATCGGCCAGTTCCACGAAGAAAGTCCACATGCTCAAAAAGTCATAGACATAAATAAGTTTTGGCGTTTGCTCCGTCATCACATCCTCCAAAAAAGTTTCATTCATCAATCGCACCTTTCCACCGTTTTCGCCCATATCAAAAAGGGCGATTTCCTCTTCTTGGTTCCAATCATCATCGCAGGTGTAGAAAGAGGCCATTTCGTTGCCCAAAAAACCAAAGGCCTGGGTGATGGTGTTGTGCAGCTCTTCCAAAGAATTATCTGCGGCAATTTCAATATCCCTAAAGATATCGTCCTCCACGTCCAAAATTATCCTGATTTTATAAATCATCGCCTAAATTAAGGTGAAGGCAAAGTTACAAAGTTTTGTGGCTTTTCTTTGCATTTGAGGCCTCCAAAAGCAAATAAAACTGTGTGCCGAACAGAAGGGCGGCCGATACCATATGCAAGGGTTGGCTTGAGAATGGAAAATCGAAGTAGTACATGGCCATACCGCTAACCACTTCCATTAGCAAAAGCAGCAATACCCAATTGATCTTTGGATAGCCCAGACTATATTTGTAGATCCTGTAGGCCAGGTAGAGGTTCAGCAGCAGCACGGCGATGGAGAAGGACCTGTGGACATAGAATTGCAATGGGGCCCCTTCCAGCCACAGTTGTTTTGCGGTCTCCCCCACCACACTTATTTTTTCATCCACGAACTGCCGTACCTGGGTACCCAATAGAATCTGCAAAAAACTTGCCAGCGAGGCCGTCCACAGAAGCCCGGTAAGCATGCTGTCCGATTTTTGTTGTTTTGAAACGGTTCGGGTCTGATGGATAAGGTACAGCAACATGGCCACGATGAGCAGGGCCATGACCATGTGTACGGTGATCTTAACGGGCTCCAGGACCGAATACACGACCGTGGCCCCCAACCAGGCCTGAAATCCCATTGCCAAAACGATAAGGACAGCCAGTAGCGTCACACTTTTTTGTTTTTTCCAGAAACGAAAGGACAAAATGGCCAACACTAAGGTGGCCAGTCCCGCCAGGGCACCGGTTAGCCTGTTGACGAACTCTATCCAAGTGTGCCAAGGGTTGAAAACGGCATAATCGTGTTTGGTATAGGGCGCCCAATTTTCAGCCTTGTAGTCCAATGTGGTGCTGAAATCATTTTTGGCTACCTTAAGGGATTCGTCCATTATGACCACCTGTCCCTTTCGATAACTCTTGTTCGGGCTCCATTGTAGTTCGGAGGCATCGGTCGGGGGAATGTAATACCCAAAACACTTGGGCCAATCGGGGCATCCCATGCCGCTTCCCGTCATTCGTACGATCGCACCTGCGGCAATGACCAGATAGACCAATACCAAGGCTTTTTTTGCTGTTCTTCGAAACCGTTCTTCCATCCTATGGCCCATATTGGGCGCAAAATTACCACATCTTTTGGGAAACTGGGATATCGGGCACCATAAAAGCGCTGTTCCATGATGGTCTCCAGATTTATTGGTAACAAACCCCAATCCCCGAGATCATGTTGCCCTTAACCCCATCGCTTTGCCCTTCTTTAACATAAAATCCCTGGCCGGCCCATATTCATTGGGAATATCCCCTTCCAGAATGGCTTCTTTTATGGCTTCCTTGATAATGCCTATTTCCTTGGAAGGTTCGAGGTTGAAAGTCTTCATGATTTCTTCACCGCTGATGGGGGGTTGGAAGTTTCGGACACGATCACGCTCCTCAACCTCGATGATCTTCTCACGTACCAATTTGAAGTTGCTTTTGTATTTTCTCTGTTTTCTTGGGTTCTTGGTCGTGATGTCCGCTTCGCACAGGGTCATGAGGTCTTCTACATGTTCCCCCGCATCGAATACCAAACGGCGTACGGCCGAATCGGTCACAAAATCCTCCGAAAGGACTATCGGGCGGGAACTCATCAGCACCATTTTCTGTACGAACTTCATTTTTTCGTTCAATGGCATGTGCAGGCGCCTGAAAAGCTTGTACACCATTTTTGATCCCACAAATTCGTGTCCGTGGAAGGTCCACCCTATTTTTTTGTGGAATTTCTTGGTAGGCGCCTTCCCAATATCGTGCAGGAGCGCGGCCCAGCGTAGCCAAACATCCTCGGTCATTTCCGAAATATTGTCCACGACCTCCAAAGTGTGCCAAAAGTTGTCTTTGTGCCGCTGGCCCTCTATTTCCTCAATGCCCTCGAGTGCGACCAATTCGGGAAGGATATGGGGCAGCAGTTCCGTCTTGTGCAAGAGCGCAAACCCCACAGCGGGTTTTTTACTGCTCAGGATCTTGTGCAGTTCATCCACAATGCGCTCTGGGGAAACGATCTTGATACGTGCCTTGTTTTCAGTAATGGCCTGAAGGGATTCCAGATGGATCGTAAAATTCAATTGGGTGGCGAACCGGATGGCGCGAAGCATTCGCAACGGGTCATCCGAGTACGTGATATCGGGTTGCAAGGGGGTTCGAATCAATTTGCGCTCAAGGTCGCCCACGCCGTCAAAGGGATCTAACAACATGCCGAAATCGCCCTCGTTGAGGGAAAGCGCCAGGGCGTTGATCGTGAAATCCCTCCGCTTTTGATCATCGTCAAGGGTGCCGTCCTCCACTACCGGTTTTCTGCTGTTGCGGTCATAACTCTCTTTTCGCGCACCGACAAATTCGAGTTCAAGGGTTCCGTGCTTGACCATGGCGGTCCCGAAATTTTTGAAAACCGATACCTGTGGCCTGCCCTCCAATTTGGAGGCTACCTTTTTTGCAAGGGCTATGCCACTGCCCACGGCCACCACATCGATATCTTTGGGCACGCCCCATCCCAAAAGGTAATCGCGTACAAATCCTCCGATAACATAACAGGTCACCCCAAGTTCTTGGGCAGACGCCATTATTAGTGAAAATATGGGATTATTAAGTGCTTGTTTGTGGTTTTGTGGTGCCATTTGAATGCGACATAAATTGCTCCATTCCTTTGGGCGGAGAAGGCAACTTTGTTTTATGGGTTACTTCCGAATTACTTTGACCGTACCGTCGTTGCCCAGTTTTATGATGGACGAAGGGTCTGTTCTTTTTGACTCTGGCCGCAAATTTACCACATAGTCGACACCTTTTAAAATCGCAGGGCTTATTTGCTGGAAACCTTTTGGGCTGGGTGCTCCTGAGACATTTGCGGAAGTGGACACGATGGGCTTTTTGAATTTGTTGATGAGGTATTGACAAAATTTATCCGATGCGACCCGAATGGCCAAAGTGTTGTCGGGTGCAATCAGGTTTTTGGCCACTCCTTTGGGGTTGTCGTAGATTATGGTAACCGGTTTATCGGAAAGGTCGATGATATCGTAAGCCACTTCCGGTACGTCTGCCACATGCCGTTCCAGCATGGCCCCATTGGCCACAAGGCAGATCAACGCCTTGCTGTCTGCCCGATTCTTGAGCCGATAGACCTGCTGTACCGCTTGGGCGTTGGTAGCGTCGCAGCCTATGCCCCAGATGGTATCCGTGGGATAAAGAATGAGCCCCCCTTTTTCCAGCACCGCTATGGCCTTATTGATTTCCGTGGTCAAATTGTTTTGATTATGGGTACAAATTTGTTGAAAAGGACAAAAATACATTTTCTATGGGCAGGGCAACCCATTTAATCTTGGATTAGCTGTTTTTGTTTTAACGATTTGCCGATGGGAAGTCCGATCAGGATACGAAGGAACAGTTGGAAGTATTTGGGTCTTAGTATGGAAACGAGGCCATATCGAAGTGCAAAGAACAACCGTAGTACCTGATAGTGGAGATAACCATAGTTTTTTCGGATGACATAGAACATGGAAGTTTTAAGTTCAATTTTAACGGCCATGGGCACCCCGGTCTTGTCGACACTCTTTCCTTGATAGTGCAGGTAGGATGCCGAGGGAAGAAAATAGGTGTTCTTGCCCTTCTTTTTTAAGCGATAGCAGATATCGCTTTCTTCGAAATACAAAAAGATATTGGTATCGAACCCGCCGACCGCATTGAAATCGGATGCCCGGAAAAACATAAAACTTCCGTTTACGTAATTTACCGAAATGGGTTCGGAACGGCGTTTTTTTCTATCGGGCTTTGATTTTGGGAAGAGCACTTCCATCGCTTTTTTTCCGAAAACTTCCCTTCCCAAGGAAGTAAAATGGTCAAAACTGACTTGCTTTTCTTCTTTTTCGTTGTATATCTGGGCCCCACAGACTGCAGCATCTTCCGTCTCTTCCATAAAGGCATGGCAAATGGACACCGCATCGTTCAGCAACAAGGTGTCGTTGTTCAAAAAAAGGTAATATTTTCCCTGGGCATACTGTACCCCGTGCATATTGCCACCGCCGAAGCCTGTGTTGATCCTGCTTCTATAGAGCTGTATTCGTTCATCGTCCAGGCCGGCCAGATAGGACTCCAATATCCCATAATCCTCTTGTTTTGAGGCGTTGTCTACCAGAATCAGCTCAAAGGAAGGGGCGTTGGGGATGTTCCCCAACAGATTGTCCACACACTTGATGGAGTACTCCGAAGAGTTGTAGTTGATAATGATAATGGACACCTCGCATCCCTGTTTTTCCATTTTCGTAACATTGGTTTTCATACCTCAATTGCAATACTCCTCCAAAAAATGAAGCAAAGGTCCTTTGAAGAGCCCCGGTTCAAAGACATCGTAAAGCTGGTCTATGTTCCTTTTGATATCTTTTTTTGTCCGGTTTTCAAAAAGTTCCGGACGATAATCCCTTAGATGTACGCCCATATGCCCTTTACGGGTCTCGCTATGCCAGGCCCCTTTTAGAATAAAGGGGCTGAACAGGCAGAAAGTTGGTACGTTCAATGCCTTGGCCATATTCACCGCCCCGCCTTCGTTCCCGATCAGCGCGGTACATTGCGACAGGAGGGCAATAAAACCCCTTAAAGAATGGGCATAGAACTCAATGGCGATGCGTGCCCGGGTCAGTTCCCCACACTTTTCGTAAATGGCCCGGGCCTGGGCTTCCTGGCTGGGAATATAGTTGAACAGTAGTTTTGCGTTCGTATGTTCACAGATGGTATCCAATACCTCCGCCATGTAGTCTGCGGGATAGGTCTTGATCGGGCCGCTGCCCAAGATTCCTACCATGATCAAGGGCTGTTCCGATGCTAATTTTAGGGCGTCCAGCTTGCCCACGGCCACTTTCGCTTCCGAATCGGTGACGAATAACTTTGGAAGTTCAGAGTAATCGTTGACCCTTTTGAGCAACGGGTTCAGCAGTTGCAACCTATTTTCAATGGCAAGTGGAATGCTTCGACCCGGAGACAGGTTTTCCCTCACTGTGTTGGTATAGATCCATCTCGTGTACCATTTTGGATGGGCTATTTTATATGCTGCCCGGGCAAAGAGGGACATGAGATTGCTCTCCAATTTTCCGTAGGCATCGATTACCGCCCTATACCGTTCCCGCCTTATTTCTTTTAAAAAACCATAAAATGCTATTTTACTCCTTCTATGACGATTTTCGAACACAAGGATTTTGTCTATGAACGGATTGCCCTCCAATACGGCAAGGGTATTTTCATTGGCAATAAAATGTACTTCACAATCGGGATAACAGTACTTCAGGTTTTCGCAAATGACCGTGCTTGTCAAAACATCTCCTATCATTTTTTGCTGGATCACTAGGAATTTCATGCCGGTGCACAGGGCGCATTTGTTGAACGGGGTAAATATAGCCAATTTCGGTACATTGCATCAAAACGAACGTATTTTGCACGGCGATTTTATTGGAGATCCTGTTCAAAAAACTACATTTGTACATTCACTCGAAATTGATCACGTTCCATGAGGGCTGCAAGTATCATCGTTAGTACATATAACAAACCGGACTGGTTGGAAAAGGTTCTTTGGGGCTTTGAATACCAGACCTACAAAGATTTTGAGGTCATAATTGCCGACGATGGATCTTCCGAGGAGACCAGAAATCGCATCGATTCACTGCGGGATGAATTGTCGTACCCCATACAGCACGTATGGCAGGAGGATCAAGGTTTTCAAAAATGCAAGATTCTGAACAAGGCCATTACGGCCTGTAAATCGGAATATGTTATCATGACCGATGGGGACTGTATTCCCAGAGAGGATTTTGTCCAAGTGCACTACATCAACAAAGAGCCGGGGTATTTTATTTCGGGGGGATATTACATGCTCCCGATGAACATTTCGAACATCATCGGCAAAGAGGATATCCGGAAACAGCGTTGTTTCAACATTCAATGGTTAAAGGAAAAGGGAATCCCCAAGACCTTTAAGAACAACAAATTGACCGCGCGCGGGTTCATTTCCAAGTTCTTCAATACCATAACACCAACCAATGCCAGTTGGAACGGACACAATTCGTCCGGTTGGAAAAAGGACATTCTGAACATAAACGGATTTGACGAAAGGATGCAATACGGCGGGGAAGATCGGGAATTTGGGGAAAGGCTTCTTAACTATGGCGTAAAATCAAAGCAGTTACGTTATAGTGCGGTCTGCGTGCATTTGGATCATGAGCGGGGCTATAAGACACCTGAGGCCATTGCCAAAAATCAAATAATCAGAAAGGAAGTGCGGCAAAATAAAAGTGTGTGGACCTATCACGGCATTACGAGATAGTACGCCAGTTCGTTCTTTTTTTCAAGTTCCTTCAACTCTCTGTAACGCTCCAGGTCGCTCAGTGCGTTCAAATAGCAGATGGTTATTCCTTTTTTTCCATCCAAGAACCCCAATCTTAGTACATAGTGGTTGAAAAACTTCCATAAAGGCTTGAATATCAAGCAGGCATAGTTGAATTGTTTTTCCCTATAAAAAGATTCCTTGGCCTTCAATCTTCCATATTTGAGCATTTTGGCCTTGTAATCCGCAAAGTTTTTGTAGCAATAATGGGTCAGTTTTTCCTTTAGGATACCCGATTTTCCATCTACATCCAAGGTTTCGTGCACGATCTTCTTATCGGAAAACTGTGCTTTGCTCTTTCGGAAAAGCCGGTAATTTTTATCAGTCTGCCATCCGCTGAAGTGCAACGGACTTTTTTCGAACATGAACTTTCTGTAGAACCAATAGGCCACGAACTCATTGTTACTGTTTACGGTCTCTATGATTTCGGTCTTCAGGTCTTCGGAAACCACCTCGTCGGCGTCTAAAAACAATACCCAATCGTTTGAGGCCTGTTTCAGCGCATAGGACTTTTGAAGCGTAAAATTCGAAAACGGGTGCTGAATTACCCTGACTTTGGGGTGTTTTTTCAGATATTCGTATGTACCATCGGTACTGTAGGAGTCCACTACGACTATCTCGTCCGCGAATGCCACGGAGGCTATACATCTTTCGATATAACCAATCTCATTGTAAGCAATTATTAAAGCCGATATTTTCTCTCTGGTGGTATTCATAACGATAATCGTAAGTAGGTATATTCAGTTTGGTAACAAAGTTATAACTGAAAAACGGAGAAAATAGTATATTTAGTTATAAAATTCCTACAAAATTACACCGCCACGTCATATTCCCTGAGGGCATCGTTCAGAGAGGTCTTCTTATTGGTGCTCTCTTTTCGGGTACCGATGATCAGCGCGCAGGGCACTTGATAATCGCCTGCCGGAAATTTCTTGGTGTAACTCCCTGGTATAACAACTGAACGGGCCGGAACCCTACCTTTTCGTTCTATAGGTTCATCACCGGTAACATCGATTATCTTGGTCGAGGCGGTCAGAACAACATTGGCACCGAGCACGGCTTCCCTTTCCACCCGAACACCTTCCACAACGATACATCTGGAACCGATAAAGGCATTGTCCTCTATGATCACCGGCGCGGCCTGTAGAGGTTCCAAAACCCCACCGATACCTACACCGCCACTTAAATGCACATTCTTGCCAACCTGGGCACAACTGCCGACAGTGGCCCAAGTATCGACCATGGTACCCTCATCTACGTGGGCGCCAATGTTCACGTAACTGGGCATCAAAATGGTACCTGGGGAAATATAGGCCCCGTGCCTTGCCACAGCGTGCGGAACTACCCGGATGCCTTTTTCGGCATAGCCCCTTTTCAACGGAATCTTATCGTGGTACTCAAAAATACCAACCTCCAAAGTCTCCATTTTTTGTATGGGGAAATAGAGTACCACCCCTTTTTTTACCCATTCGTTGATTTGCCATCCATTTTGGGTCGGTTCGGCACAGCGCAGTTTTCCGATGTCCAATAAATCGATTACTTCGCGAATGGCCCCTTGGGTAGATGGCTCTTTCAAAAGCTCCCTGTTTTCCCAAGCATTTTCAATGGTTTGCCTTAATTCGGTCATACTTTGCTCTAAAATTTATGCAAATATAGGAGGTCAAGACTGAATTCCGCGGTCAATTTCACAGGAATAACAATTTATGGGTTATTTTTGCCAAAAAAATAATTTGGGCAGGGTATTGGCATTGGATTATGGGAAAAAACGCACCGGAATTGCCGCAACGGACGAACTGCAGCTCATCGCTTCGGGCCTGACCACCGTGGCCACACCGGAACTGTTGGGTTTTCTCAAAGAATACATGGCCGAAGAAAAAATAGCTTGCATCGTAGTGGGCGAACCCAGACAAATGGACAATACCCCTTCGGAATCGGAAGCGCTTATCCAACCTTTTATCAAGGAGTTGTCCAAAAATTTCCCGCAAATACCCATTGAAAGACAAGATGAGCGGTTTACCTCAAAAATGGCGGTGCAAACCATGATCGAAGGGGGCGTTAAAAAAATGAAAAGAAGAAACAAGGCTTTGGTAGATGAAATCAGCGCTACCCTAATTTTGCAGGCCTATTTAAACAGAGTTCAATGATATTACCCATTGTTGCCTACGGGCATCCGGTATTGCGAAAGATCGGCAAAGACTTGGACAAGGACTATCCAAAACTGAAGGAGCTTCTGGCCAATATGTGGGAAACCATGTATAAGGCCAACGGCGTGGGTCTGGCAGCGCCTCAAGTGGGACTGCCGATTCGTTTGTTCTTAGTGGACACCACCCCGTTTTCGGAGGATGAGGATCTATCACCCGAAGAGCAAAAGGCCCTGGCCGGATTCAAAAAAGTATTCATCAATGCGAAAATAGAGAAGGAGGAAGGTGAGGAATGGCCGTTCAACGAGGGCTGTCTGAGCATACCCGACGTAAGGGAGGATGTAAAACGAAAAGATACGATCCATATATCCTACCTCGATGAGAATTTCGTTCCACGGACCGAAACCTACGACGGGCTTTTGGCCCGTGTGATCCAACATGAATATGACCATATCGAGGGGGTTTTGTTTACGGACAAGTTATCGCCCCTAAAAAAACGTTTGTTGAAGAGCAGGTTGAAAAATATCTCACAGGGAAAGGTAACGGTGGATTATCGCATGCGCTTTCCAGAATTAAAAAAAGCACGGTGACCATTGCGGTAATCCAAGTAAAAGTGTAATCTTTGCGTTCGCAATTTTTAAGAATATATGGGATTGGATAAAATATTGTCGATTGGGGGCAAACCCGGACTTTTCAGGTTGCTTACCCAGACCCGGACGGGCTTTGTGGCGGAATCCCTGCTGGATGGAAAAAAGGTTACCGTGGGCCTTCGAAGCAATGTGAGTGTGCTTTCGGAAATAGCCATTTATACCTTGGAAGAAGAAGTGCCCCTGCGCCAGGTGTTCCTGAACATACAAACAAAGGAAAAAGGGGGGAGGACCAGTGTGGGCCACAAGGATGAAAAAATAAAACTGGAGGAATACTTCTTCGAGGTACTGCCGGATTACGACGAGGACCGCGTATATGCGAGTGATATCAAAAAGGTGGTGCAGTGGTACAATATCCTACTTGACAACGATATCACCGATTTTTCGGAAGAGAAGGATGACAGTCCATCAGCGGATTCCGAGGAATGAGTTCTTTCAACAAAAACATGGGACCTTGATAGAAATATCAGGGTTTTTTTTTGTGGATTGTTCAAGGATTTATTGGTTATATTTACCCGACTAATTAAAATCCATAGCTCTGATGCACTATCGACTCATGGCTGGGGCGGCATGTTTTTTGGCCCTAGTGAACTTCAATTCCCTAATAGCCCAAGACCAGGCCCAAAAAACCGACAGCACCAAAAAAGCGACCAAGGAACTTCCGCTTGAACCGGAACGCAGTATAGCATTTACTACGGAGAAGGGTACCTGGATTTCCCTGGATGTAAGTCCGGACGGGAAAACCATCGCCTTCGATTTAATGGGGGATATCTATACGTTGCCCATAGAAGGCGGAAAGGCCACTAGGATTACCAATGGAATGGCCTATGACGTCCACCCGCGGTATAGCCCCGATGGGAGATCCCTGGTATTTATTTCCGACAAGAGCGGTTCGGACAATATTTGGACCCTGGATCTGGCCACCAAGGAAGACAAACAGATTACACAGGAAAAAAAGCACAATTTCTTTTCCGCAGAATGGACACCGGATGGGGCGTACATCGTTGGGGTCAAGGGTAGGAGGAATATCAAGCCCCATATTTACCACAAAGAAGGTGGTTCGGGCAGCCAATTGGTCGATAAGCCCAAACAGCTGAAGTTGATCGACCCGGCCTTTGGCCCGGATGGAAAATTATTGTACTTCTCCCAACGAAAAAATGCTTGGAACTACAATGCCCAACTGCCGCAATACCAGATCGGCACCTATGATATGGAAGACGGGGATATGGCGGTGATCACTTCCAAATACGGATCGGCCTTCACCCCGACCTTATCGCCCGACGGCAAATGGTTGGTTTATGGAACCCGTTTTGAAGCTGAGACAGGACTTATTATAAGAGACTTAAGGACAGGCGATGAACGATGGTTGGCCTATCCGGTGCAGCGCGATGAACAGGAGTCGATTGCACCTTTGGGCGTACTGCCCGCTATGTCGTTTACCCCGGACAGCAGAAATTTGGTGGTTTCCTACGGTGGGAAAATCTACTCCATTGCCGTGGAGGGAATCACGGTTGCCGAAATTCCCTTTTCGGCGGACGTACAGTTGGACATGGGCCCACGTCTGGCCTTCAAATATCCCATTGGGGATTCACCGGAGGCCTTAGCCACCCAGATTCGGGATGCGAGACCGTCCCCGGACGGTTCCAAACTGGCCTTTACCGCCCTGAACCGCCTGTACGTTATGGATTTTCCAAGTGGAATTCCGAAAAGGTTGACCGATAATGATTTTGTTGAAGCCCATCCCGCTTGGTCGCCCGATGGCAAGTACATCGCATTTACTACCTGGAAATCGGGCGGTGGACATTTGTACAAGGTAAATGTGGAAGGCCGGCCCAGACCTGTTCAGTTGACGAACCAAAAAGGGCTTTATAGCTTTCCAGCTTGGTCCTACAAGTCTGACCGTATTGTTTTCCATCGCGGAAGTGCCCAATCGTTTCAGGATTTGTTGGGACTCTATTCCAGCAGCATGTTCGAAGATCTCGTATGGCTGGATACCTCTGGGGGAACAATGCACTTCATTGATAAGGCCAGGGGTCGGCAAGGTCCCCATTTTATCAAGCAGGATGACCGTATTTATCTGAGCAGTCCCCAGAAAGGGCTGCTGTCCGTTCGATGGGACGGTACCGATGAAAGGGAGCACCTTAAACTAAAGGGAATTGTCACCTATGGTTCTCAAGATGTCCTGGACGAACACAGCCTGCTGCCCATGGAAAATGGGGCGGACGAGAATGACAAATCCTCTAGACCAAGCAAGGTCCGGATTTCACCGGATGGTAAAAAAGCGCTCGCAAAGATCAACAACGATATTTATGTGGTCACCATTCCCAGATATGGAAAAACCCCTACAGTTTCAGTTGCAAAAGTGGATAAAGCGGCTTTTCCAGCCATGAAGCTCACCTACATCGGAGGTGAATTCCCGGACTGGTCGTCCGATAGTGAAAAGGTGCATTGGTCCCTTGGGGCCAGTCATTTTAGGTACAATGTTCTGGAGGGAAAAAAGTTTACCGATAGTCTGGCCGCGGCAAAAAAGAAGGAAAAGGAACTCAAGGATGCCGAGAAAGTGACCGATTCCAGCAAAACGGACGGGCAAAAGGATGAGGATAAAAAAGAGCCCAGGTTCGAAGCGGAGGAGTTTAAGATCGAGGTAAATTACACCAAGGACGTTCCCGAGGGCACCTTATTGTTGAAAGGGGGACGTATCCTTACCATGAAGGGAAAGGAGATTATCGAAAATGGAGATATTTTAGTCGAGAACAATCGCATCAAGGCGATCGGGACAACGGGCAGTCTGAAGGTACCAAAGGGAACCCGTGAAATTGATGTCAGTGGGAAGACGGTAATACCGGGATTTGTGGACGTGCATGCACACCTTCGTCCGGCATGGAGTGTACATAAGAACCAAGTATGGATGTACGCGGCCAATTTGGCCTATGGGATTACCACCACAAGAGATCCGCAGACCGGCACAACCGATGTACTTACCTATGCCGATATGGTGGAAGCGGGAATGGTCGATGGCCCAAGGATCTACAGTACGGGTCCCGGACTGGGCTTTTGGGGATATCAACTTGAAAATTTGGACCAAACCAGGGAAGTTCTGAGGCAATACAGCACCTATTTCGATACTAAGACCATTAAAATGTATTTGGTGGGCAACCGCCAACAACGCCAATGGGTCATAGAGGCCTGCAAGGAGCTCAAGCTGATGCCCACAACGGAGGGAGGGTTGGACTTTAAATTGAACATGACCCAATTATTGGACGGATATCCTGGTCACGAACATTCCCTGCCCATTTATCCAATTTACCAAGATGTGGTGAAGGCAATTGCCGAATCCAAGATGGCGGTCACGCCAACCTTGTTGGTTTCCTATGGAGGCCCCTGGGCAGAAAACTTCTACTACTCGAGGGAAAATGTTTGGGGCGACAAAAAGCTGCAGTATTTCACTCCCTATAAGGAATTGGCCAGAAAGAGTCGCAGACGTCCGGGATGGTTTATGGATGAGGAGCATGTCTTTAAAAAACATGCCGAATTCATGAAGGAACTGGTGGAGGCCGGCGGCCTGGCCGGAATAGGAAGCCACGGTCAATTGCAGGGTCTGGGTTTCCATTGGGAACTCTGGTCCGTGGCAAGTGCGGGCATGGATTCCCACGAAGCTCTGCGAGTGGCAACGATCATAGGGGCGGAAGCCATTGGCCTGGACACGGACCTAGGTAGTCTGGAAGTGGGGAAATTGGCCGATATTTTAATAATGGAAGACAATCCGTTGGAGAACCTTCGCAACACGAATACTTTGACCCACGTCATTAAAAATGGAAAAGTGTACAACTCGGATACCCTGGATGAGGTTTGGCCTGCGTCAAAAAAAGCGGAAACGTTCAACTGGCAGACGAAAAAGCCCAGTGGTCTGCCCGGAATCAAGAAATGACGGCCTAAAGTCAAAATAAAAAAGACCCGATGAGGGCCTTTTTTATTTCTGTGTCCGGTGTTAGGGTTACGGAAACAAAGCCCCTACCTGGTCAATCCTTTTGGATTTCCTCATAAGTGTATTTACTTTTCTTCCAATCGATCAAGGGTGAAGGATAGTATTTTACGTCCATACGGTCCAAAAAGGGCGCCTGATTGGCCAAACGTACCTTATAACTTTCCCAATCGCGGTTTTCCTTGGGTGTCCAGCTCAACTCCGAATAGCCTATGGCGCGGGGAAAGGCCAAATATTCCAGCTCATCAATATTGCTGATGGTTTCGGACCACAAGGGTGCTTCGACCCCTAAAATGTTCTCGATGGGAATGCCCTCGTATTCTTCTGGGGTCCAAATGTATGCGGTGTCTACTGGGATATAGGCGGCCCAATGGAGACCGTGTTTTGAAAGGGTGTCATATTGCATATCGAGATAAGCTTTTTTGGCCGGTGACATGATTACTTTCATTCCCTTTTGGATGGATAGGTCCGCATTTTCCTTGCTGGCCCAGAACTGGGAAATGGAAGTGGAGTCAATATCCGCGGTCGCCACTTCATCCCACCCGATCATGCGCTTGCCATATTTTTGTACGATTTTTTCAACCTTTTCGACAAAATAGATATAATCGTTCTTTTTGGTTACGTGGCTTTCATCCCCGCCAATGTGAAAATAAGGACCTGGGGAAATCGAAGAAATTTCCCGGACCACATCATCGATAAAGGCATAAACCGTATCCTTACGGGTATCAAAGGTGCTAAAACCAACCTCTGTGCCCTCATAGAGTTTCGGAGTTTTGCCGTTGCCGTTTAAAATGGGGTAGGAGGCGGAGGCGGCATTCGTATGTCCGGGCATATCGATTTCCGGTACTATCATCATATGGTGCTTGGCTGCATAGCGTACAATATCCTTGTAGTCCTCTTGGGTATAGAATCCGCCAGCTGCGCCCCCGACCTCGGTACTTCCCCCGACCTCCGTAAGTTTTGGCCAGGACTTGATCTCGATCCGCCACCCTTGGTCGTCGGATAGGTGCAGGTGCAGTACGTTGTACTTGTAGTAGGCGAGCAGGTCGATGTATTTCTTTACATCTTCCACACTAAAAAAATGCCGGGCCACGTCCAACATGGACCCGCGATATTCAAAACTTGGACTGTCCGTAATTTTTCCCGTGGGAATGGTCCAAATTTTATAGTCCGCCAGGGTATCATTGCTGGTTTCAGAGATGATCTGTCGCAAGGTCTGGACTCCACGAAAGGCCCCTACCGCACTGTTCGAATTCAGAATGACCGAATCGGGGGTGATGTACAGCTGATAGGCTTCCAGGGCGTCGAGTTCTGGCGCGTCCGATTGATTGATGTAAATGATACCCTGTTGGTCGGAAGCTTCAGCGCGGTTGACCGGAACATCCAGATTCGTCTTCGCTTTTATTTTTTCCGCCAAAAACCCGGCGACATCCGCAAAACCCGTTGCCGTCTCGGAGGTATAGATCGCGGTGAACCGGTCCAGTGCAAAACCATCTTCCGTGGAAATTACCTTTAAGGGTTTCGGAATCAAAGCCAATTTGGACAGATCCGTTTTCGGGAAGTGCAGTACCCTTTTCTTTTTTTCCGGTTGACAGGAAATGGCCGCTACCAAAACGACCCATATGACCAGGCTTCTAAAGAGGTGTGATTTCATCATGATATTTATACGTTAGTTGATTTGTGAATTTGTGCGTTCCTATTTTCAATATAATACCGGACCACCGATCCTTGATTTGAAATTAATCCAGATAGGACCTCAGAACCTTGTACCAGATATCATATCCCTTGCTGTTCATGTGCAGCCCATCCTCAACAAAGATATCCTGTTTTACGGTTTTCCTGTCCATCATAGGTTTCCAAACATCTGCATATGCGATCAAGGGGTCTTTCCTTCCAATTTTTTTGAATTTGCGGTTGAGCCGTTTGTAATGGCGCTTTAAATGCCATCGGGCAATACTGGGTTTGGCCGCGATGAGCACAATTTCCACGGAGGGATCCATCTCCCTTATTTTGGAAATAATGGCCAAGGTGGTCGCTATGATGTGCTTGGGCTCTTTTTCAGCCGAAATATCATTGTCCCCTTCATAAATAAACACTTTTTTGGGCTTGAATCGCAAAATCAGCTCTTCGGCATACATCAAAAGATCGGAAGCTTGCGACCCCCCGAATCCCGAATTTACGATTTGGTACTGGGGAAATCGATTTTCAAGATCATGCCAGATTCGAACGCTGGAACTTCCGGTAAATACCACGGTCTCCTTGGTGGCATCCCACAGGGTGTCATATTTTTTTTGAATCGCCGCTATTTCATCCTTGAATCGCAAAGGATCCTGACCGTGCACAACGGTACTGACAAAGAGGAATAACAGGAATAAGAGGGACTTGTTCCGCATGGATGCAAAAATACGATTCAAAAATAACTTCATTTTGACAAATAACCTATGATTTCGGAATGATATCCCTTCGCACGTTCCCTGAAGAATGATGTGACGCATACCTATGGAAGTAAAACGGCGTAAAGGGATTTGCCATGGCCACCAAGGCCGTCCCTTTCAACACCGATCGCCAAACTATCGCCAGAATCGCCATAAAAAAAGATTCGGCAACAGTTTTCCGTTTTTACTGTGCCCCCTTCGGTACCGTGATACCTTCGGCCACCGACCAATCGTAAAAACGGGATATCCAGTTGTCCGATGGCAAGTCTTGCGGTTTCATGCCAAAACCATGTCCCCCTTTTGAATACATGTGCAATCCAACCACTTTACCGGCCTGCAGCCATGAGGAATACAACTGAATGCTCCCTTTTGCCAGGCCCAAGGGGTCGTCGCTGGCACAGATTACCAGCATGGGCGGTGCATCGGATGGGGCTTCCTGGACGGGCATCGCATCGGTCCAGGGGTATACGGGTACAAGGAAATCGGGTCGGTTGGTCGCCTTGTAGTTATAGGCTACCCCCATGGTCACGGCACCGCCGGCTGAAAACCCCATAAATCCGATTTTTTTTGGATCCACACCGTATTTTGAAGCATTTTCCCTTACATGGGCAACGGAGGAGAGCCCATCGGCTACTGAAAAGGGTAGTACCGGTGCGACCCGTTCCACGATCCTTGCGGGATTGGTGGTCCCTTCTTCGGTTATTTCCTTTACCCCGTCCGCACCTGTGGGGACCAATCTGTATTTCAGTACGAAGGCGGTTATTCCCTTTTGATTGAGCCATTTGGCGACATCGGTGCCCTCGCTTTTAATGCTCAGCGCATAGAGCCCGCCCCCGGGCGCCACGATGACCGAGGTACCGTTCGGGGTTTGCGGCCGGAAAACTTCCATAGTGGGCACGGAAACATTTGTGACCACTTCATTCTGCCATATGTCCGAAAAATATTCTTTTTCACCACCTTCCCAAACCGAGGTAGTGGATTTTTCATGGGGTATTTTGACAATTTCCTGGGCTACTGTAAGGTTGACTATGCTCATAGTAATCAATACAACGAATGCTTTTTTCATTTTTATGGATTTCTAGTTTTGTTCAAATACCGATCCAGAGATATACCAGGGCGGCCAATACCCCTCCCGCAATAGGTCCAAAAACGGGGATCCAAGCGTAATACCAGTGGTTGCTTCCCTTTCCCTTGATCGGTAGAAGGGAATGTACGATTCGAGGCCCAAGGTCACGTGCGGGGTTGATGGCGTAGCCTGTGGGCCCTCCCAGACTGATCCCGATTCCCAAAACCAACAAGGCGACCGGGAGGGCGTCCAACGACCCCAGGGAAATGGGCTCGTCCGAGATGGCACCCCCAGCGATATAAAATATGGCCAATACAAACGCAAAAGTAGCAATGGCTTCGGTAAGAAAATTCCAGAATGGACTCCTTATGGCCGGAATATTGGCGAATGACGAAATAATGGCATCTTGATCTTCCGTGACGTCATAGTGCTTCTTATAGGTGAGCCATACCAGCGTGGTCCCGGTCATTGCACCGAGAAACTGCGCGATGATATACCCTGGCACCAAACCCCAGGCAAACTTGCCCGCTGTGGCAAAACCCAAGGTAACCGCGGGATTCAGGTGGGCTCCACTGACATCGGCCGCCACGAAGACACCCACAAATACCGCTACCCCCCAACCAACCGTAATGCTGATCCAGCCGGCGTTGGATCCTTTGGTGCCCTTGAGCACCGCATTTGCGACAATTCCGTTGCCCAAAAGAATGAGCAGGGCCGTTCCTATAAATTCAAAGAGATATGCGGTCATGGTGCTGGTGGTTTATTAAGCGATCAAGATAAAAAAATATGATGGATTGTGCATGAATTCGATTGAATTTCGCAAGTTGGGCCTATAATAGACGGGTTAGCACCGTATTTTTTGACTTTTTTGAACCATTTTCTGCTTGGCTTTTTTGATGTTACTTTCAGAAATAGTGGTATTTTTATTTGATAACCCGATCACTCAAAACCAATGTCGAATTCCGGACCGATTTTCTTGCTTCTTTGTTTTACCCTTCTTCCAACACGAATATTTGCCCAAGAGGTGAACACGCCTGACGTAAAACCCCGGCCCACGGCGGAAGCGGTGGCCTTGGAAAACGGCCCGGTAATGGATGGGGAAGTGCTGGGCGATGAAACCTGGCAACAGATCACCCCTTTTGGCGATCTGGGTCAGACACAGCCCAATTTTGGGAGACCGGCCACCGAAAAGACCGAGATTCGTGTGGCCTATACGGATCAGACCTTTTACGTTTCTGTGGTTTGTCACGATGCAAGTCCAAGTACACTGGTCGTCTCCGATGCCCGAAGGGATGCCGATCTGGACAATACCGATGCTTTTCTTTTCATTGTGGATACCTATAAAGATGGTCAAAATGGATTTATTTTCGGAACCAATTCCCTAGGGGTGGAATACGATGCCCAAGTGGACAATGAGGGCCAGGGAAATTTCAATGTCAATCGCCAGCAGGGCGGGACCATTGGCGGTTTCAACCTCAATTGGGACGGTTCTTGGGAGGTTAAGACACAGGTGGGGGATTTTGGATGGAGTGCCGAATTTGCCATTCCATTGCGTACCCTCCGTTTTCAAGCGGGAAGAGACTGGGGCATTAACTTCCGAAGAAACATCAGAAAAACCAATGAGATCGTCTATTGGGCCGAAATGCCGGTCGGTCTCGATTTGAAACGACTTTCATTGGCAGGAACTTTGACAGGCCTGAACCTACGCAGCCCCGGGAACCTTAAATTGATTCCTTATGTCCTGGGGCGCATTGACAAGGATTTTACGCTGGCCGATGCGGAGTACGATCTCTCCGGTGAGATAGGGGGTGATGTCAAGTACAGCATTACCCCTAGTTTGACCCTGGACGTGACCTACAATACCGATTTCGCCCAAGTAGAGGTTGATGACCAGCAGGTGAACCTCGACCGGTTTAACCTGTTCTTTCCCGAGAAACGACCTTTTTTCCTGGAAAACGCGGGTCTGTTCAGTGTAGGGAGCCCCGGGGAGGTCGATTTGTTCTTTAGCCGTCGTATCGGAATTGGCGATAACGGGAACATTGTACCCATTATTGGGGGCGCCAGGCTTTCGGGAAAGTTGAACCGGACCAATGTGGGACTGCTGTCCATGTTTACCGAGGATGTCCGGGAAAAGGGGATCGAGGAAAACAATTTTACCGTGGCAAGGGTCAACCATGAGTTCAAGGGACGGTCCGCTTTGGGCGCCGTCTTTATCAACCGGGAGGGCCTGCAGTCGGACAACTACAACCGTACAATAGCCTTGGACGGAAAATTGGGGCTGGGCAGGAAGGCACGTATGTCGGGATTTTTTGCAAAGACCAAGGATCCGAACGATACGATAAATGCACATTCCTTTAAATTCCAGAGCGATTACAACTGGAACAATTGGGAACTCAGGGCAGCCTATACCGAAGTGGGGCAGGGGTTCAATCCAGAAGTGGGCTTCCTGTTGCGCTCCGCTTTTAAAAAACCCGAGGGCCTGGTGCTCTACCACCTGCGCCCCAAAGATCCGGAAGCCAAAATTTTGGAGTATCGTCCCCACATCTCCTATCGGGGCTACTGGAATTTTGATGGTTTTTTGGAAACGGGCTTTTTGCATGTGGACAACCATTTTGAATGGAAGAGCGGCACGGAACTGCACACCGGGGTCAACATTACCACTGAGGGAGTGGTATTTCCGTTCGATATTTCAAGGGGACGGAATGTGGTGGTACAACCGGGAACGTACCGCCATGCAGAATCACAGCTCATCTTCTTTACCAATCGAAGTAAACCGTTTTCAGTGAATTTAAGGTCGGTCATCGGTGGCTCTTTCGGGGGCACCCGCTATGTAGAGACCCTTACCGCCAGTTTGAGGCTCGGGGACAAGTTCAACTCTGATTTTACGCTACAGTACAACAACTTTCAACTACCGGTGGGCAATTTCACGGCGAACATCCTGCGCAGCCAATTGTCATACGCCTTTAAACCCAATATTTACCTTCAAGGATTGATACAGCACAATACGACGGACAAGCTTTGGGCGGCCAACCTTAGGTTTGGTTGGCTGCAAAGGGCCAATACCGGACTTTTTGTGGTCTGGAACTACAACCTACAGGATGGTGACCCTTTGAACAACAGCTTCATCGTAAAGTATACCCGAATGTTCGATTTGATGAAATAACGCTTTGGCGACCACTAATCCACAATGGCCTGATATGAAAATTGGCGTAGTTTGTCAGCATAATAACCACTATACGGCTGCAGCTGCGTCATCAATATGGCGACCATTTCCTCTTTGGGATCTATAAAAAAATACGTGCAGTAGGCACCGCCCCAGTAGTATTGGCCAACGGATCCGAGCTGCTTCCCGCCGGCGAGATCGGTGGTGACACCGAACCCAAAGCCAAAGCCTTCCCCGGGAGCTTGGTACAGATCGCCTACTTGGTTTATGGTCATGATTTCCAAAGTCTTCGGGCTGAGATAGCGTTTGCCGTTCCATTCCCCCCCATTGAGCAGCATCCGGGCGAACTTCATATAATCGGCGGCGGTCGAGAACAGGCCATGGGTGCCCCCATAGACCGTATTTCCCTCAATGGGCAATTGTTGGGGAGAGTTAACAAGTTTACCCCCTTCGTTTAGACTGTGTACGGGCATCCATCGATCTTGGTCCTGTTTGCCGATATTGTATCCCGTATCTTTCATACCCAACGGGTCGAACAGCCGCTGTTGCAAAAATTCAGCCGTACTCATTCCCGAAAAATGCTCTATGAGGAAGGCAAGCACATCGGGAGAGGCACTGTAGTACCACTGTTCCCCGGGTTGCCCCATAAGCGGCAGTCCTACCAGTGTATTCACCCTGGTTTCGATACTTTTTTGAGGCTCGAAATACAGTGCGTTGGCGGTTTCATTGTCCAATTTTGTACCGCCCAGGCCATGTGAAAAACCAGCGGTATGGCTCAATAGATGGGCAATGGTCACCTCTTTCTTAACAGGGACGGTCTCCCCCGCGATACCTTCGTTGGGGTCTTTGGCCACCTTCAGGTCCTTGAACTGCGGGAGGTATTTGGAAACGGGATCGGTAAGCAAAAAATAACCTTCTTCGTACAACATCATAAAGGCTACGGTAACAATGGGTTTGGTCATCGACATGATGTGCCCGATCTGATCCTGGCGCATGGGCTCCTTTCCGTCCAGGCTGCTGTACCCATAGGCGGCTTCATGGACAATCTGTCCCTTCCTCATAATCAGGGAGACTGCCCCGGGAATCCGCCCCTCGTCGATCTCGTTTTGCAGGAAAGCGTCATAACGCGCCAAACGCGTTTGCGATACCCCAGCGGTAACATCACTTTTGGGAGCTGTGGTCTGGGCGGTGATGGGCGAAACGGTCAAAAGGATAAAAAGAAGTAAACGGAAGGTGGTTCGAATTGTGTTCATTTTTGGTTGGATTTAGCTTGAGTTCTAAAGATATTGTTTTTTGGGTTATCGAAGGGGTAAAATTGGACCCAGAGCCGGGGCCTGCCCTCTTTTTCGCTATATTTAGGGCATGGATACATCGGATATGAAAAAAAGGAGCTACTACATTTTGGGGCTATTCGTCTTTTTGCTTGCCTCCTGCTCCGAAAAGAATGGGGGCAATGTGCTCTTTCAAGAAAACGGTACGGACTGGTCGAAGAAGGGCGAAGCATCATGGACCTTTGACGGCAACGAACTTACTGGGAGCCCAATCGCCGGAGGCACAGGTTTCGTCATGACCCATGAAAGCTATTCCGATTTTGAACTGCAGCTCGAATTTATGCCGGACGACAAGGTAAATTCGGGAGTTTTTGTCCGTTGCAGGGATTATGAAATCTCCAATACGGATTGCTACGAGTTCAACATATGGGACCGCAATCCGAATCAAACCTACCGGACCGGGGGCATCGTGACCCGTGCCTCCCCTATGGCCCAGGTGGAAACCAATAACAAATGGAGCACCTACAGGATCAAATGTGAAAAAAACCACATCCGGGCATGGGTAGACGGTATCCTCACCGCCGATATTGAGAACGATGAGTTGGTAGAAGGCTATATCGGATTACAGGCGGCTGATTCGGGCCAGGTAAAGTTTCGCAACGTCAAACTGATGGCGCTGGGGTCGGAATGAATGAAATACCCCCCTTCGATGGCCCCGGATGGGAAGACCATTATCGGACGGATGGTGCAGGGACCAACGCGAACGGGGCATTCCGGGTATACCGAGTTCAGTACTTGTTGTGCCTCCTTTGCTTTTGGAAGCTTTTGATCATTTTGCCCAAGTCTTTGTCCTTCTTTCTCCGTTCTTCCACACTTGATTCAAAATGGGCCCTTTCCCGCTCTATTTTTTGAAAGTTGGCGTAGGAGTCCGCATCAATTTCACCCTTGGCCACCGCTTCCAATATGGCACATCCTTGTTCGTTGCTGTGGGTACAGTTTTTGAACTTACAATTTTGGGAGCGTTCGATAATCGTATCAAATGTTATCTGAAGTCCCTGGACCGTATCGGTAATGCCCACTTCCCGCATTCCGGGATTGTCGATTACCACCCCACCACTTTCCAGGACGAGCAATTCCCTATGACTGGTCGTGTGTTTTCCCCTGTCAATACTTTGACTGATCGCAGCGGTACGCATGGATTCCCTGCCTGTCATTTTGTTCAATAGCGTTGATTTTCCTACACCTGATGAACCTAATAGACAATAGGTTTTTCCCTTGGTCATGATCGTTTTTACCGTATCCGATCCAGTATCGGATAAATTGCTGATGGCTATAATGGGAACTCCCTTGATCCGTTCTTTTATTTGGTCCTGCAGGGTTTTTAGGTCCTTGGCATCCAACAGATCTATTTTGCTGAGAATGATGATGGGTGCCACCTGGGAAGCATTGCAGAGGGTCAGATACCGTTCCAATCGGTTGAGGTTAAAGTCCCTATTGACCGACTGCACAATTAGGCCATAATCAATATTTGCGGCAATGATTTGTTTTTGACCCGTTTGTCCGACCGCTTGCCGTTCTAGGACGGAGTGTCTAGGATAGATAGAGTGGATCAGTGCTTTCCCCGTATCGTATTCGGAAATGGCGACCCAATCCCCGACCACTGGAAGGTCGTACCGACTTTCGGCGGTAAACCTTAGGTTGCCGATAAGCTCGCAGTCAAATTCATTGGTATCGGTCTTTACCACATATCGGTCCTTGTGTTCGGAAATAACGCGACCGATATTGAAGGAATCCATATTTTGATCCTTTCGGCACTTTTCCAAACGGGTATTGTATCCTAAATCTTCGAGTGTCATTTTTTCTTTTTATGCGTATTGGAGCGGTCCGCTTCTTCCGACCTGTTTTGCTCCTTGGTCAAATGGGCACCTTTCCGTTTCCTCCAGACGGTTGTCGGGGCTTATTTTTCTTCAAACAAGAACCAGCTCCCAGGGTCTAAAACCACTTTGTCCGGTTTACCGGCCACCTTGATCTCATAGGTTTTGGAGGGCATATCGACAAATATGGTCTTCAGGATGGTACCATCACCATGGACAATGCCGATATCCAAGGGGAATTGGAAGGAGGCATGCTCCTGTACCTGCTGTACAGAAATCCTGAGCGTCCCTTTTTTATAGGTCCAATTCCATTGCAGTTCAGGATGTCCTTTTGTGAACAACCATTGTTTGAAGAAATCCTCCAGGGCGTCTCCTGAAACGGATTCCATGATGGCCCTAAAATCGGCTGTTGTCGCGTTTGCATTCCTATAGGTTTGGTAATACGCCCGAACCCCCTTCCAGAAGACTTCATCGCCCAGGCGGTGTCTTAGCATGTTTAAAACCCAACTCCCCTTTTCATAGGTGTTGATACTGAGCACCTTCATGGGGTCTTTGATGGTATGGTCAATAACCGGTGATGGGTTCTTTTGGTAATATTCGATTATCGACTTTCGATCCAGCTGTAGCTCTTCTTTTCTTTTGCCATTGCCATAAACCGACTCTTGGTACAGGATCGTAAAATAGGTGGCAAACCCTTCGCTTAACCAAACGTGGTTCCAGCTATTTTCCGTAGCTGAATTGCCGAACCATTGATGGGCGATCTCATGGGCGATCAGGCCTTCAACCTCGTTTTTTCCGGTCACGGAATTTTCAAAATAGGAGATGGTTCCCGCATTTTCGAGTCCCCCCCATTGTGTTTTCGCCTGCATATTGGCTAATTTGGCATAGGAATAGGGGCCGATATGATCTACAAAATAGGATAGGACCTCCTTGGCCACTCCATAGTCCGAGAAACCGTCCAACCTGTTTTCGGGATATACCCATGCGGTCACTGGAATTTCTCCGACCATTCCCAACAGTTTCGTTGCGAAGTTGGTAACCCCGATGGTAACGACTTTCATGGCAACGGGAGCGGTCTCTTGGTAGCTGGTCAGCTTTCTTCCGTTGCCCAGATTGCTCTCTTCTATTTTTTTTCCAGTGGCCACCACGTCGTAGTGATCCGGTGCCGTAATCCTAAATTCGACAGTTGCTTTGTCGTAGGGGTGATCCACACACGGAAGCCAATGCCGGGCCAGATTGGGCCAGTTATCACCAAAGAAGGAACGTCGTCCGAACTTTGTGGTGTCAATGACCAGGCCCCGCTCCGGAACGCCACGATACTGCACCTTGTACGTCCTGGTACTTGCCCCTTTTGGTTTGGGGGAAATGACAATTTTATCTCCCGAATGGGTATAATCCGCCTCGGTATCCCCCTCGAAGACCCCGGTGAGCTCCATTCCGAATTCCCCGGATTTACCGACGAGATCCAGGGCAAAATCCTTAACCTCATTATCGAAACCCACCGTGATCGACGATTCCCCCACAATTTCATTGTTCAGGTCGTTCAAGGATAGGTCGAATACATAGTGCTTCACGTCGGCCGATTCGTTTCTTGGATACCCATCTTGCCCATGTCCCAAAGCCATACATATAAGAAGGCCTGCCCATACTATGGGATAGTAGGCAATCCAGTGCGGTCTTTGACAATTGTTCAATTCCATTTTTCCGGATTTACCGTATTCCGTTAACGTTCATTTGCAAGGTATAAACGGCGTCCATCGCCGTAATGAAGAGTGTGCGCTGTCCAGGTCCGCCGAAAGTAACATTGGCCGTCCATTTTTCCCCTGTTACGATGTGCTCTATCTGTTCACCTTTCTTGTTGAAGACGATCACCCCATCCCCGGTGAGGTATAGGTTGCCTTTGTTATCCAACGTCATTCCATCGGATCCCATGGGGCAGAACAGTTTTCTATTGTCCAGGCCGGCGTCGGTATTTATGGTAAAGGAATAGGTTTTTTTATCGCCGATATCAGCAACATATAGCGTTTTTCCATCGGCACTGCCAACAATGCCATTGGGCTGTACCAGGTCATCGGCCACAATCCGTACCTTTCCCGTGTCCGGAGTGAGGTAGTACACCCGCTGTTGTTCGATTTCCGGTTCGGTATGTGTCCAGTACGGTCTTTTGTAAAAAGGGTCGGTAAAATAGATACCGCCTTTGGAGTCGACCCATAAATCGTTGGGACCGTTGAGTTTCTTCCCTTCAAAATCTTCCAATAACACGGTCACGTTCTTTTCCGGACCAATGCGCCACAGTTGGTTTTTTTCATCGGCGCAGGCCAAAAGGTTCCCGGAATGATCGAAATATAGCCCATTAGCGCGACCTGATGGCTCCATGTACACGGAAACGGAATTATCCGCCGCATCCCATTTGATTATGCGGTCGTTCGGTTGATCTGTGAAGAAAACGTTGCCCTCGCCATCGACGGCCGGCCCCTCTGTAAAGGAGTAACCCTCCGCTACTAGGGTGAGTTCGGCTCCCTTTGCAATGATGTCCGATTGTTGGGCTTGGCAGGAAGCGGTACCCAGAACCAGCAGGACAATCGGTAAAAATACATTTTTGGTCCTCATATCTATAGATTTGTATTGTCAATTTTTCTTCCAACCGGGCCCTCTTATGACCCTTCCGGGAAAGGAGCCGGTATGGCGCCCTTTTTTCAATACCGCCGTGCCGTTTACGAATACGTATTGCATACCCGTGGCATATTGATGGGGCTTTTCAAAGGTAGCATTGTCTTGGATCTTCCCTGCATCGAACAGCACCACATCGGCGTAGTAGCCTGCTTGGAGCGCACCGCGTTTTTCAATGTTCAGATTGGTTGCCGGAAGTGTGGTCAATTTGTAAATGGCCTCCTCGAGGCCAATTATTTTCTCTTCCCTAACATATTTTCCCAAAAGCCTGGCAAAGGACCCATATGCCCTGGGATGCGTACTTTGTTCCAAAAATACCCCTTCGTTGGTATAGGATCCGGCATCGGAACAAATGCCCATATATGGGAGGGCCAGTTTCTTTTTGATGTTGTCTTCCGACATCGAGAAATAGACCACCTGAATCCTACTGTCATCTTCATATATCAGGTCTACGAGGGTCTCGTTGGCCGATTGGTTCCGTTCCGCGGCTACCTCGGCCAAGGTGTTTCCGATCAAGTTCCTCATGGCCTTGTTTCGAAAGCCCACCAAAAGAATTTTATCCGGAGGTACATGAAAATCAATTTCATCCATCATTTTTTGGCGCTGTTTTGGATCTTCGATCAATTTCATGGTGGCACTATGTCCCCCTTCCTTGGCCCATTTTGGAAGTACGACATTAAGTCCGGTAGAACTCGCGTTGTACATGTACATATCCGTTGTGATGGAAAGTCCGCCTTCCCTGGCATTATCGACCAGTCGGATCGCTTCGTCCAGCAAATCCCAATTGGCATTGCCCGAGGCTTTAAAATGATAGATTTCAGAACGAATGTCCGCTTCATCCGCAATTTCGATCAATTCCTGTACCGCTTCCAACAGTCCCCCTTCCTCATCGCGGATATGCGAGATGTACATACCGTTGTATTCCGATACGACCTTGGCCAGTTCAATGATCTCATCGGTCTTCGCATGGCCGCTGGGCACATAGATCAAGGAAGTCGAAAGTCCCATAGCACCTTCTTCCATCGCCTGCCTTGTCAGCAATTTCATAGTATCCAATTCCGCTTCCGTGGGGCGGCGGTTTTCGTAGCCCATCACATATTGTCTCAAGGTTCCATTGCCAACAAAAGAGGCGATATTGGTCGACACCCCCTTCTTTTCCAAAAAGTCCAAATAACCACCCAGACTCGACCAGGACACCTCATAGGTGATATCTTCCTGCCCCTCCCGCATCTCCCGCTTCATAAATTCGTTGAGCGGTCCCATGGAGTGACCCTCGCCCATTACCTCCAAGGTAACCCCTTGCCTGATATCCCCTTGGGATCGGCCATCCTCGATCAGCGACTCGTTGGCCCAGCTCAGCATATTTATGAACCCGGGGGCCACAACAAGTCCGGTTGCATCAATCTCCTCTTTGCCCATGGCATCTTCCAAGGGACCAATGGCCGCTATGGTGTCGGCATTGATACCGATATCGCCCCTATAGGAGGTTTTTCCGGAACCGTCGACAATCTGTCCGTTTTTGATCAGGACATCATAGGTTTCTCCTGAAGCACATCCCATGAGGATACATAGAAGTACGATACAAGATGGAAGTTTTAGATTCTTCATTGATGTTACGGTCTTTACTGTCATTGCCGTGGTAATTTAGTCAAAAAGAAAATCAATACCTACCGTATGCAGTCTGTGCTATCAGAAAGTTTTTCCATATTGGTTCCAAGAAAGGACATCTTATCGGCCTTTGACAAAGGCCCGTTTCCTGATTTGGAAATAGGTATCGACCGAAAAGGTAAAAAAAGCCACGGGAATAAAAAATTCCTTATACTCGGTCAGTGTCCAATCACGTACGATTGGATCGATGATACCGGGATTGGCCAAAAAAACAAGTTGTTGCAGTATCAAGTAGCAGAGGAGCAGCCAAATCATATTTTTTTCGACCTTATCCGTTACGAACTTAGCGGTTACGGCCAATACGATTATACATCCAAAGAAAGTAATTTGGGTAAAAGCAATGTCCCACATGTCAAAGTTGAAGGAAAAAGCCGCGGCGGCCACTACCATAATATAGGGCCTGGGTATGGCCATCCTTAAGAAGTGGTTTGGAATCTTATCCGCGTACAGCAGTCCCAGAAACGGCAGGGCGATCAAAAGGAAAAAGGAGCCGCCGTAATATAGGTTTTCCGCGGCTCCGGTGAAGAAATTGTGAAAATTGAACTCCATTTGATCATTATTTACAAAAGCTGCGGGAGACTCAAAATGGAAAACCCGTTGCAACCAGGAAATCTCCTCCATGGCAATCACGAAGAGCAACAGGAAATAGAACAGCAATAGGGCCTTAAAAGTGGTTTGGCCCTTCAGGAACCTTGAAAATTTTATCACCGAGGCCAGAAAAATAGCAGCGGCCGAAAAAAGAAGGAGCGCCGAAACCCATTCCAGAATTCGATCCTCACGGGAAAGTCCATTGAACGCCCTACTCCAGGTCAATGCAAGCAGAAGGAAAAAGACCGAGAAGGCGTAGGTGGTAAAAATACCCATTTTGGCAATTTCCCTTCTTCCAATTACCCGGTTCGGGGACGGGGAGCCATTCCGGGGCAAGAGTGGTATCGAGGGACGGTTTGTTCCAATGAACCCACGGGCAATTGCCAGGACTGAAACAAAAATCAAAAAACTGCGGACCAAATGGTCCATATCGAATGTGGGCACACCCTCTTCCAAGGGATTTTTTTCAAAATGGAAGATATCCGCCACCAATATCAGGACAATGCCCAAAACTCCTAGAAGAATAAATACAAAATTTTTGATCTTGGTAGGACTTTTGGGTATTCGGCTCATTGAAATTAAAAATTTGTAAACATTAACTTAACCAAAAGTTAACGATTGCAAATTTGCACGATTTTTTTAGATTTTACCAAAAAAGGATTGAAAAGTGATAGGGCAACGAACCCGTTCCAGCATTGGACGGTACCAAACGGCAGGATGGTGCGACCGGGCTCGGCATGGAAACTGTTTTGAGTTGGGGGTGGGGCCCTTTCAAGGATGCTGGGCAGCACTCAAATGGTAGCACTTAGGTTGTGCACTTTGGGGAGTGGTCACGGATAGGTGGAACATCGGCCCTACAGCCTGTCCAAATACTGCATATTGTGTCGCATACTCTCCAGAGGGGTACTTGCGTATTCCTCTTGCTCAATAAAAATGTGCTTCACTCCAGAAGCGCGTTGCTGTGCCATCATGGTAGGAATGTCCAGCCCGCCCTTTCCGAATTCTGTACTTTGTTTTTTCGACATATCCATATCCTTTAGATGCCAAAGCGGGAAACGTCCGGGATATTTTTTAAAATAGTCCAACGGATCTTTTCCACCCACAATGACCCAGCCTAGGTCCAATTCCATGTGAACGAGCCCAGGTTCGGTCTGGTCCATTAGAACGTCGTAGAGTACGGTCCCGTTCTCCGATTCAAACTCATATTCATGATTGTGGTAGCCAAATTTCAATCCTAGCTTTCTACAAGCCTCCCCTGCTTTATTAAAGGCTTCGGCAACCTTTTTGTAGTTGTCGACGGTTTGCCCCCTACTCGGCATGGACGAGCAGATCAGGTATTCCTGTCCGGAGGCAACGGCCTCTTCCATGGTCTTTTCAAATTGGTCATCCAAGGCCACATGACCACTTACAAGCTGCATTCCCAGATCGTCGCAGGCTTTCTTCATCTCCTTTGGGGACAGCCCGTAATAATGTCCTTTTCTACTGCGCGCGGATTCTATTTCCAGAATGCCTATGGCCGCTATCTTTTCCAAGGTACCCAGGGCATCTTTGGCCATTTCGTCGCGGAAGGAGAACAGCTGTACCCCAAATTTCGACTCTTTTCCACTGGCCAATGTCACCGAGGGAAGCAGTACGGCTCCAAGGGCCAAGGCTCCTGATTGAAATAGAAAGTCCCTTCTTTTCCTCATTTTTTTATCCTTTTAAAGGTTATGCGCATAATTTGTAGTGGCGCTTCTTGCGATCAATGTTTATCGGCATAATGTTTTTGCAATAGATCTTCCGCATAGTCGTTGGTCAGGTCGCGGGTAACGGTGTGCATATGGTTGGCGTTGTTTTGGGTGTTGTCAAATTCGATCAACAGCATCGGGCCATGGATCCGGTAATAGTTGGCCACTCCGGGCTTCATACTTCCCGCCCAGGCGAAGCTTAGGTTTTCGATGCCCGCCTTTTTGATTTTTGCACGGAAGGTCTCTGAAAATTCGAAAATGTAATTCCCGATATAGGTCTCAAGCAGTTCCATGAACAATTTCTTCTGACCTTCGTCAAGATCGGGATATGGAATTCCCTTTTTTTCCACTCCATTTACCTTGCGGTCGGTGGCGGTAATGATTTCCTTGGGCGCCACATCGGCGAATTTGGCTACCTTCAACTGTTCCTTGGTCAGTGCGTTCACGAGCGCAAATCCCAATTCTGATTCCTTCTGTAGGACTTGCTTGCCTTTTTGTTCCCCTGTTTTGATCATTCCCGGATTCGTACCCATAAAAGCAGGGGTACCGGATACTAGGGTTCCTCCGATAGAGGTGAAACTCAGGGAAACATGGTGCCCTTCGAACCGCCATCCCCAAGGTGTTGTGGGGGAAGGTTCGCCAAAAATGCAGAAGTGATAATTCAAGGGGTCCCTTCTTGGCAGACCATCGGGCATTTTGTCGTTGTCGTTGTTCTCGATAATCCGAAGTACTTTCTCCAGCTCCATGATTTCCCTGGTCTTTTTGTAGCCCTCCGGGCTCAATGAACTGGAGAGTAAAGCCAACGCGGCTTCTTTTTGAGGACCATCAAAATCATGGAACCTGGGACCCTTTCGCGGAATGGGTATGTAGTTCATGTTAAAACGCTCTGCATCGTCCAAGGGATAGTGGGCTTCCCTTCGCAGGTCTTCCGACAACAGGTCCAAAAAGGCATTGGCTTTATCGGACAGGTCCTGGGCGGACATCTGGTAGGTGCAGAGAAGAGCTAGAATCAGGTATTTTGTGGAACGGTGCATGGATATGGACAGGTTTGTGTTGAATTTCATACCCACGACCTTTGGCCATTGGGCAGCTAAATGTACTTAAAATTACGGTATCGTCCGGATTTCGACCGAATTCTTGAAGCCGCTTAACGAATAGGGCATGAATTGTGAAATGGAACAAATGCCTATTGAAGGAAAATATTACCCGGTACGTTCGCCTTAACCGTATCGATTTGTATTTTTGCCCAAATCGATTGATATGAATTCCAGGGAAGCCCAACTCAAAGCCTTTGACCGTTTACTCAGCATTATGGACGAACTACGTGCGCAATGCCCATGGGATAAAAAGCAGACCATGCAATCTTTGAGGCACCTGACCATTGAAGAGACCTATGAATTGGGCGATGCGATATTGGACAATGACCTGGAAGAAGTAAAAAAGGAACTGGGCGATGTACTGTTGCACATTGTGTTTTACGCCAAAATAGGAAGCGAGACCAGTGCCTTTGACATAGCCGATGTGTGCAACGATATTTGTGAAAAACTCATCAACCGCCATCCCCATATCTATGGCGAGGTAGAAGTGAAGGATGAGATGGACGTGCAGCGCAACTGGGAGGACATCAAACTAAAGGAAGGGAAGCGCAGTGTTTTGGAAGGGGTGCCCAAGGGCTTACCAGCTTTGGTAAAGGCCAATCGAATCCAGGACAAAGTGGCCGGGGTAGGTTTTGACTGGGAGAAACCGGAACAGGTCTGGGAAAAGGTCCAGGAGGAACTAGCGGAATTTCAGGAGGAGATCGAGGGCGGTGACCCCAAAAGAATGGAAGCGGAATTTGGCGACGTGCTGTTCGCTATGGTCAACTACGCCCGTTTTTTGAAGATCGACCCTGAAAATGCGCTGGAACGCACCAACAAAAAGTTTATCACACGTTTTCAATATTTGGAGGAAAAGACCAAGGCACTGGGAAAATCGTTGCGGGAAATGACACTGGCCGAGATGGACGTGTTCTGGGACGAAGCCAAAAAAGTGCAAGTATCCACAACAACTTCGGGGAATGCCTAAAACCGGAATGGTCCGGGGTATCCGGAAAATGGGACCCCAAGCACCACTTTACCCCTTTCCAGTGAATTTTTCCCTGTTGAAGGCATCGGATGCCCCTTTGGGGATAGAGAGTGATGCCCATTTGTCGCCTTTGATCATTTTGCCCAGCAAAACAATTTGGCCTACATGGCCGGAGTAATGGGCCAGTTGCCGGTTTACTGCCTCGATGACGGTATGCGCCTCGTTCCGTATCATAATGGAAGTATCGAAGTTTTCGGCATTTACCAAGTCCAGAGCATCAAAAACACATTGCCACCCTTGTTCCCAAGCACCCAGCATTTCGGTCTTTGTGGAGTAGGGGTTTTCAAACTCGTTCTCCCGGTCTCGCCAAGGTTTTTCGCCATCTTCCGTTAGGAAATTCGTCCATCGACTGCGCATATTGCCGACCATGTGCTTTACAATGATGGCAATGCTGTTGTCCCCCTCGTTTTGTTTCCAATGGATCTGCTCTTCGGAAAGCTGCTGAAAGGTCTTGTCTCCCAAAGTCTTATAGCGCTGAAACTCGAACAAGGCACTTTTGATGTAGTTCTCAGAATGGTCCATAAAGTATAGGTTGGAGCACGGTTTGCACTCAATGTGCAAAAGGGTTGAAGAATGGATATCTTACTGCGGAGCCGGAATGAAATTCAGGGCGACCCCGTTGATACAGTGCCTTTTTCCCGTTGTATTGCGCGGACCGTCATTGAACACATGACCCAGATGTCCACCACAAGTGGCACAATGTTCCTCCGTACGTTTGAAACCAATTTTATAATCCACGTCGTAAGCGACATTGCCGGGTATCTCCCGATCAAAACTGGGCCACCCCGTTCCGGAATCAAATTTGTGCTCGCTCTTGAAAAGATGGGTTCCACAGCCTGCACAAACATAGACCCCTTCTTCCTTGTTTGTCAAAAGTTCACTGGTGAACGGGTTTTCAGTAGCGGCCTTTCGCAGCACGTAAAATGCCTCGGGTGACAGCTCTTTTTTCCATTCGGCTTCCGTTTTCGATACTTTGAAAATGGTTTCCTTTTTTTCGGTAGGGTCCACCGCCATCTCTTTTTCCTGGGAGTTGCCCTTGCATCCAAGTAAAACAACACACAATCCTAAAACTATTTTCCTAATCATCTTTTATTGTTTTAACCTTTAGGTCGAAGTACCGTTGTGTTCCTTTCAAAGTTACACATTTTAGTATCAACTAAAAACCCCGTCCCCTCTTAGGGACAGGGTTTCAGTGTATTATGCCCGGCGGGCGGATCAGTCCAAGATAAGTTTCTGGACGTCTTTTTCCGTGATTCCCAAGGATTGCATTACGGCATTAATATTGGATCGGTCTATTTTGGACCCGGAGATTTTCTCGGCCGGTAGCACGGCAATCCGGAAAACCTGGTTATCGGTATCTCCCGCTGCCAAGGTGGCCAGGTCGAAATCGGCCTCCAGGAACAGGCTCACATCCAAGAAAGTGTGGTCAAAATTATATTGTAACAGGCCCTGGTCCAGAATTCGGGTCTGCGGCATCAATCTCCAAACGTCCACGGCTTCACCATTGCCATCTCCCGTCTGCTCCCATAACAGATAGACCAAGACAACATCCGTTTCAAAAACTTCGATGGTCTGTGGAAATTCAAAAAGGATCCTATAATCGTTTTCGGTACTGAAAGTACCTTCGATATCGATGACCTTTCCCAGAATGTTCACCCCGTCCTGGCCATCAATTCCGTCGCGTCCATCGAGCCCGTCAAAACCTGGAGGCCCTTCAGGTCCTTCGCATGATACAAGAAATAAGGCAAGGAATGCGCCGAGAAATAAGCTAGCTTTTTTCATAAGTATGATTTTTGTGTATTGTTTTGCCCCTATGGGGTATATTTTCCAGGATAGTTTCAAAAAGCGTTCCAAAATACACTTTTCTTGAAATTTCATTTTTGGTGGGGCCTTAAAAATTATGGGCAATCTAATTTCAGATTGACCCTAATTTCCTATTTTTAACAAAACCAATCAACTAAGATTATGCTCAAGCAGCACCGGGTGGTCATCGAAAATGTTTCACCGCAGCTCCAGGGAGGGGCTTTTTTTATCAAACGGGTAATCGGGGAGAGCGTCCAGCTGTACGCGGATGTACTTGCCGATGGCCATGACGTGGTTCAGGCCGAGGTGGTATTTAGGCATGCCACGGCCAAAAAGGCCAGCGAAGTCCGCATGGTAGATCTGGGCCAGGACGTGTTCCAGGCCTCCTTCACTGTTGAAAAGCAAGGATTTTATGAGTATCGAATCCAAGGCTGGGTGGACCATCCCCTTAACTGGCAGCATGGTATTGGAGCGAAGCTCAAAGATGGGCAACACGTGCGAAGCGAGCTGCTCGATGGGGTGCAGTACCTGAAGTTTCTCCTAAGGAAGGCACCGGAAAAGGCAAAATCGTACGTAAAGGGATTGGTGGCCCTTTTCGAAGATGAAACAACCTATGACCGGGCGGTCCAAGAGGCAACTTCGGAGCATTTGCACCACCTTTTTCTTGATTTTCCGCAGCGCTCCTTGATGAATACGAGCAAGACATTTCAAATCTACGTCGATCGGAAAAAAGCGAATTTTAGCACGTGGTACGAGTTTTTTCCGCGTTCTACCGCGCCCAAACCGGGACAACACGGTACGTTCAAGGATTGCGAAAAACTATTGCCCAGAATTGCGGATATGGGCTTTGACGTGCTTTATTTTCCGCCCATCCATCCCATCGGGGAAGTCAACCGCAAGGGGAAGAACAATACCACGGAGGCCAAGGAGGGCGATTCCGGGGTTCCTTGGGCCATAGGGTCGAAAAATGGAGGGCACAAGGCCATCCATCCCGAACTCGGGACGGAGAAAGATTTCAAGCTCCTCGTCGGGAAAGCGAAGGAGCAGGGCATAGAAATAGCTATGGACCTGGCATTTCAGGCCGCCCCGGACCATCCGTACATCACGGAGCATCCACAATGGTTCAGAAAAAGACCTGACGGCTCCATACAATATGCCGAAAATCCGCCCAAGAAGTACCAGGACATCGTTAATTTCAATTTTGAATCGAAGGACTATAAAGCGCTTTGGGCCGAATTGTTGGATGTGACCCTACAATGGGTGGCATGTGGTGTCAACATCTTTCGGGTCGACAACCCGCATACCAAACCCTACTATTTCTGGAACTGGCTCATGATGGAGGTCAAGAAAAAGCACCCGGACGTATTGTTTTTGGCGGAGGCCTTTTCACGCCCAAAGGTCATGCAGCAACTGGCGAAGCAGGGCTTTTCACAATCGTATACCTATTTCACCTGGAGAGTGGGCAAACACGAGCTTATCGAGTATATGACCGAGCTTACCCAATCGGAGATGAAAGAGTACTATCGACCGAATTTCTGGCCGAACACCCCGGACATCAATCCGCACCACCTACAGGGGGCGAACGAGGCCATGCACCTGATCCGGTATGCCCTGGCGGCCACCCTATGTGGTAATTTAGGGATTTATGGCCCGGTATTCGAGTATATGGTCACCCATGCCATGCCCGGCAAGGAGGAATACCTGAATTCCGAAAAATACGAGATACGGCATTGGGATTGGGAAATCGAGAACAAGATCACCTACCTGATCGGACTGATCAACGGGGTTCGCAAGGCGCATTCCTCCCTGCAGCAGACGAACAACATACACTTTTGTGCCATAGAGAATGAAAACATCATCGCTTTCCATAAATGGAGCGATGATCGTACCGACGAAACCTTGATCGTCATCAACCTCGATTCGTTCAATACCCAAGCGGGACAGGTTCAACTTCCCGTGGAACAACTCGGGATACAGCATGGCGAGTCCGTCCAAATGTTCGATTTGATCACGAACAATGGTTACATTTGGGGAAATGAGTGGAACTATGTATCGCTCGATCCGAATTTGCCCTTTCATTTGTTCCATATCAGAAAATAGCCCATGGTAAAAAAGAAAGAAGCTTTAATGCAACCACCCTATGTCTTTGATGTGACATGGGAAAACCTGTTGGACGATCCCACCTTTATCAAAGTCTTTCTTTCCGATGTATTGGAAGATTATATTGTGAAGCAGCGCTGGTACGGAGGCAAGTCCAGCAAATTAAAGTACTTGGAACTGCACCAATATTTTAGGATCCAACAACATGGGGAGGTCTATTATGGCCTGCTTTTGGAAGTGAATTTCCAAGAGGCCTTTTATCAACACTATTTCCTTCCCATTGCCTTCGTTTCCGACGATAGTTTCGCCAAGGAAGAACGGATATTGCCCCTGAGCATAAAGGGGCAGACCGGCTATATCATCGATGCCATTAATCTGGAGGCGTTCCGGAAACTGGTCTTTGAACGGATCATGACTTCCGTTCCCAATGACAAAACCCCTGTACGCTATCACAAAAGCAACTATTTTACCGATACGGCCTATGTGTCGTCGCGTTTTATGGGACTGGAACAAAGCAACACCTCGATCATCTACAACGACAGCGCGGTCATCAAATTTTTTAGACGAATCTATGCCGACAAAAATCCCGACTTTGAAATGAGCCAGTTTTTGTCCGAAAAAAAGGGTTACAAAAATACCCCCGCCTATTTAGGGAGTATCAGTGTAATTGACAAGGATGATGACAACATCACCATAGCACTATTGCAGCAATTGGTTCCCAATGAAGGGGATGCGTGGGACTTCATGTTGAAGGAGGTCGATAAGGTATTCGATAATTTGGAAGGCAAAAAGATCGTGGTCGACAAGCTTCCCCCGACCCAGTTGTTCCAACGGTTGCAAATCAAGGATGTCCCCCCGGAAATTATAGACTGGGCGGGTCTCGGCATCTTTTTGAAACTGCAGCAAATGGCGCGGCGTACCGCCGAGATGCACATTGCCCTCGGCTCCGAATTTGAGGATACCGCCTTTACCCCCAAACATTTTAACAGCGACTACGAAGTATGGTTGAAGAACCGCCTGCTCTACCAATTTCAGAACCGCTTGAACAGCGTTGAGAACAACCTACATAAATTGGAAGGTCGGGCGGCCGATCTGGTCAAGGAGTTTTTGGAGCGCAAAAACGAGATCAGAAGACGATTGGTGCAGTTCGATTGGACCAAATTGAAGGGGGAAAGGATCCGGGTGCACGGAGATTACCATCTTGGACAGATCTTGGTAAAGGACGATGATTTCTACCTGTTGGATTTTGAAGGGGAACCCGAGAGTACCATCCGCGACAGAAAGGTCAAACACCCTCCGCTGAAGGATGTGGCGGGAATCTTCAGATCGTTCCATTATGCCATTTATGCCACCATTTTTAACAAGGGGGCGAACTATCCCTATTCCCAGGAAGATCTATTTAAAGCGGGCGAAACGCTCTATAAGTTCTTTATTGGTGTATTTTTGGAATCCTACGTGGTCCTGATACAGGAAAACAACCTGAACATAGGGTATCATCAAGAGCGGATTTTTATTCTGAAATACTGCATGCTCGAAAAGGCAATTTACGAGCTCGGGTATGAAATGAACTCGCGCCCGCGATGGGCGGTTATTCCGCTGGAAGGAATTTTGGGCATTATGAACGACACTAACTAGTAAGACTTAAGAAAAATGGGAAAGGTTGTACCGCATAGCTTATTTACGGATTTTGATATTGAACTTTTCAAATCCGGAAAGCATTTCAGACTGTATGAAAAGCTGGGTTCCCATCCGTTGGAGGTCGATGGGGTGACGGGCACCTATTTTGCCGTTTGGGCGCCCACGGCCAAGGCGGTTTCGGTAGTGGGCAACTTTAACTATTGGTTGGATCACGAACATCCCTTGAACGTCCGATGGGACGAAAGCGGTATTTGGGAGGGCTTTATTCCCGATGTGGGCGTGGGGGAGATCTACAAATACCATGTACGGTCCAATAACCACGGAGTGGTCACCCAAAAGGCGGATCCCTTTGCCCGATATTGCGAATTGCCGCCGAACACCGCCTCGATCATCTGGGAGGCCGAGTACAAGTGGAAAGATAAAAAATGGATGGACGGCCGGGCCTCCAATAATGCCCTGGATGCCCCCTTTTCGGTCTACGAAGTGCATTTGGGCTCTTGGAAGCGAAAGGGTGACAATGAATTTATGTCCTATGCCGATTTGGCGGAAGACCTGGTGCGCTATGTAAAGGAAATGGGCTTTACCCATGTGGAGTTCATGCCCATCATGGAATATCCCTACGATCCTTCCTGGGGCTATCAGCTTACGGGGTATTTTGCACCGACCTCCAGGTTTGGGGAGCCCGAGGGCTTTAAACTACTGGTCGATAAGCTGCACCAGAACGATATCGGGGTCATCCTGGATTGGGTGCCCTCCCATTTTCCAGAGGATGCCCATGGGCTTGGATTCTTTGATGGTTCGCACCTTTATGAGCACCCCGATCGGAGAAGGGGGTACCATCCAGACTGGAAGAGCCTAATATTCAACTATGGAAGAAATGAGGTCCGTGCGTTTTTGATCAGCAATGCCCTTTTTTGGTTGGACCACTATCATGCCGATGCATTGCGGGTGGACGCGGTGGCTTCGATGCTTTATTTGGATTATTCCCGTGAAGATGGGGAATGGGAGCCCAATATATACGGGAACAACGAGAACTTGGAAGCCATGAGCTTTATCAGGGAACTCAATGAAACGGTATATGGCAATTTTCCCGATGTGCAGACCATTGCCGAAGAATCGACGGCTTTTTCAGGAGTATCCAAGCCGGTGAACTTGGGCGGACTCGGTTTTGGCATGAAATGGATGATGGGATGGATGCACGACACTTTGGAATATTTCAAGAAAGAACCTGTTTACCGAAAATACCACCAAGACGATCTTACCTTCAGTATGACCTACGCCTTCACCGAAAACTTTATGCTTCCTTTCTCCCACGATGAGGTGGTCTATGGAAAGCAGTCACTGGTGTATCGCATGCCCGGGGACGAATGGCAACGTTTCGCCAACCTCCGCCTGCTTTTCGGGTATATGTTCACCCACCCCGGTACCAATTTGATTTTTATGGGAGGGGAATTCGGGCAGACCTCGGAATGGAACTTCCAGCAAAGCCTGGATTGGCATTTGACCCAATATGAGGGACATGCGGGTGTCCAGGAAACCATAAAGGATTTGAACAAAATCTATAGGGCCTATCCCGCACTGTACGAAAAACAGTTCAGCCCCGACGGCTTTCAATGGATCGATTACGGAGACCACGAAAACTGTGTTTTGGCGTACATCCGCAAAGGGAACGATGCCAAGGACGATATCTATATCGTATGCAACCTCACCCCCGTGCCCAGGGAAAATTATCGCATCGGCCTTCCCAAAAAATCGGGCCTGGTAAAGCAGATCTTTAACAGTGATGCCAAAAAGTATGGAGGTTCCGGAATGGCAAGCAAGATTTCCAAATTGGAAAGTGCGCCATGGCACGGGCAGGAAAAATCCATCCAAATGACCCTTCCACCTTTAGGTATTGTCATTTTTAAGTAGCGTTCGGCGGTGAAAACGCAATAGTTATCAATTCGTTATAATATCTTTTCGTTATTAGGCCTTAAAGTCTTTTTTTTGTTGTCCCAATTAATATTGTACATATGATCACCAACACGGAATTGGAATACAAGGGTAATTTATACCCGGATGCGATAACGGAATACAAAAGGGATACCGACAAATTATACTTTACCACCGAAAACGGGGTCATTTTGGAATTGACCATTATCCAGGACAGGTCGCTCCGTTTTAGATATGCCACCAGACATACCTTTGAACCCGATTTTTCCTATGCCATTAGCAAGGATGCGAAGAGGGGGTACAACCGTTTGGAGGTAAAGGAGACCGAAGGGGAATATTTGGTGGAAACCTCCAGGCTTAAGGTTTTGGTGGATAAAAAGACCTTGAGGACACAGGTTTCGGACCTTGATGGAACCATAATCAATGAGGACGAGCTAGGATTTCATTGGGAGGAGAATTATGAGTACGGTGGGAACACGGTCAAGATGAGCAAGATCACCCAGGGTTCCGAGAGCTTTTACGGAATGGGCGATAAGGCCACGCACACCAATCTGAAGGGAAAGCGCGTCAACAATTGGGTTACCGATCAATATGCTTATGGCAAAGATCAGGATCCCCTGTATAAGGCCATTCCTTTTTTTATAGGACTTCACCAAGGAAAATCGTACGGTATTTTTTTTGACAATAGTTTCAGGACCTATTTTGATTTTGCCCACGAACGCCGGAACACGACCAGTTTTTGGGCCGATGGTGGGGAAATGAACTACTACTTTTTCTACGGACCGGAAATGTCGAAAGTGGTAAAGGCCTATACGGATCTGACAGGGACACCGGAACTCCCTCCGCTTTGGGCCCTGGGATACCATCAGTCCAAATGGAGCTATTTTCCTGAAAGCAGGGTCAAGGAAATCGCGAAGACCTTCAGGGACCTGAAGATTCCATGTGATGCCATTTATTTGGATATTGATTATATGGACGGGTTTCGTTGCTTTACCTGGGATAAGGAAAAGTTCCCCGATCCAAAGCGAATGATCAGGGAGTTGAACGAAGATGGGTTTAAAACAGTTGTCATGATCGACCCGGGCATCAAGATCGATAAGGAGTATTCGGTATATCAAGAGGCAATGGAAAAAGATTATTTCTGCAAAAGGGGAGATGGGCCCTATATGACCGGAAAGGTATGGCCGGGGCATTGCAATTTCCCCGACTATACACGTCCGGAAGTACGGGAATGGTGGGCCGATCTTTACAAGGAGTTCATGGCCGAAATCGGTGTTCACGCTGTTTGGAACGATATGAACGAACCGGCGGTCATGGAGGTACCTTCAAAGACCGCTCCTTTGGATACCCGGCATTATTATGATGGGCATCCGTGCACCCACAGAAAAGCACACAATATCTATGGGATGCAAATGGTGCGCGCCACCTATCATGGCGTAAAAAAATACGTATATCCCAAAAGGCCTTTCGTGATCACAAGATCCGCCTATGCCGGAACCCAGCGATATTCCTCGACTTGGACAGGGGACAACGTCGCCACTTGGGAGCACTTATGGATCGCAAACGTACAGATGCAACGGATGTGCATGAGCGGGTATTCCTTTGTGGGCTCGGACATTGGAGGGTTTGCGGAACAACCCAATGGGGAACTATTCGCAAGATGGATACAAATGGGCATTTTTCATCCGTTCTGCAGGGTGCATTCCAGTGGAGATCATGGAGACCAGGAACCTTGGTCGTTCGACAGCGAGATTACCGATATCGTCCGAAAGTACATTTCGCTTCGATACGAACTATTGCCTTATCTGTATACCATGTTTTGGAGGTACACCAAGGAAGGTACCCCCATGGTACAATCCATTGTGTACTATGATCAGGAGGATACCCAGACCCATTTTAGGACCGATGAGTTCATTTTTGGACAGCAGATCTTGGTGTGTCCCGTACAGGAACCCAATGCCCAAGGAAGGAGAATGTACATTCCGAGGGGAAATTGGTACAACTTTTGGACTGATGAGGTGGTAGCTGGCGGAAAGGAAAAATGGGTAGCTGCCGATATCGACAAGATACCGCTGTTCATTAAGGAAGGGGCGATAATACCCAAATACCCCGTACAGCAATATGTGGGGGAATTGGAGATTGAGGAGTTGAGTCTGGATGTCTATTATAAAATGGGATCGGAAAATTCAACGGTCTATGAGGATGCGCAGGATGGGTACGACTATAAAAGTGGAAAGTACAGTCTGCGAAATTTCAAATTGCTCGGGAAGGAGAAAGAGCTCATCATACAGCAATTTAAGGATGGAAAGTACATTACCCCGTACGCGACCTTTCAACTGAAGCTTCACGGATTGCCCTTCAAGATCAAAACCGTGGAAGTTGACAACGAGAAGGTGCGGTTGGAAGACATTAAACTCAATGGGGACAACATCATTCAGGTAAGCAAGGATTTTACACAGTTGCACATTACCGGAAAATGATTTTTTTCGTACTTTACGAAGACTAAACACTATAACAATGAGAAAGTTAGTTTTAATAATCGTAGTTTTTTTTGGCGTTACCGCCTGCAAAACAAATCCCTTTACGGGAAAGAAAGTGTTGAACTTTTATCCCAATAGTCAAATTTTCCCAATGGCATTTGCCCAGTACGATCAGTTCCTGACGGAGAACAATGTGGTCGAAGGAGGCGCGGACGCCCAGATGATCACCAAGGTAGGACAGCGCATATCTTCCGCTGCGGAAAGATGGTTGTCGGCGAACGGCTATCCAGGCTATTTGAAAGATTATAAATGGGAGTACAACTTGGTCAAGGACAAGACGGTAAATGCTTGGTGCATGCCCGGCGGCAAGATCGTATTCTATACGGGAATACTGCCCATTACGCAGACCGAGACCGGTGTAGCGGTGGTCATGGGCCATGAGGTGGCACATGCTCTGGCCGATCATGGGGCGCAACGGATGAGCGCGGGTACCTTGCAACAGGTAGGTGCCGTTGCCGGTAATATAGCGATCAAGGACGAGCAGACCCGAAATACGTTCAACCAGGCGTACGGCCTGGGATCCACCGTTGGCTTGATGCTGCCGTTCAGTAGGAGCCATGAGACCGAGGCCGATAGGATCGGCCTACAGATCATGGCCATAGCGGGGTACGATCCCGCTGAGGCGGCGGAGCTCTGGAAGCGAATGAAGGCCAATAGCGGAGGGCAGGCCCCTCCGGAGTTCTTGAGTACCCATCCGTCCAATGATACACGGATTGCCAACCTGACCGCTTGGGCACCTTTGGCCAGAGAGGAAGCCATAAAATTTGGTGTCACCACTTTTCAATAGAAAATGAATTTTTTAATGTGTATATTGAGGGCCGTTCGCATATAAGCGGACGGCTTTTGTTTTGTAAATGGCCAAACCAATACCAATTAAGGGAAGTAAAAAATTATTGAATGCCTGGGCATTCTATGACTGGGCCAATTCGGTCTACAGTTTGGTCATTGCATCGGCCATATTTCCCATTTTCTATGGGGCCCTTTTTCGCGTGGCCGGAGTAGAGAAAGTGGTGGTTTTTGGTGGCGAGATCGCCCGGGCCCCTTTGATCAGTTATGTAACCTCCGTAGCTTTCCTGTTCATCGCCATTGTTACCCCGCTCTTGTCCGGCATTGCCGATTATACGGGTAATAAAAAAGTGTTCATGAAGTTCTTCTGCTACCTCGGGGGGCTGTCCTGTATCGGACTGTATTGGTTTTCTTTGGAAAATATCTATGTTGGCCTGACTTGTTATTTTTTCGGGTTGGTGGGTTTTTGGGTAAGCTTTGCCATCAACAATTCCTATTTGCCCGATGTGGCCTTCGAAGAACAGCAGGATCGGATAAGCGCCAAAGGTTTTTCAATGGGGTATATAGGGAGCGTGATCTTGTTATTGTTCAATTTGGCCATGGTAATGCAGCCTGATTTGTTCGGTATCGAATCGGATGCCACGGAAGCCGCTGAAATAAAGGCTATGAAATATTCCTTTGCCACAGTGGGGATTTGGTGGATCATTTTTGCACAATACACCTTCTTTCACCTCCCACCGGGAAATAGGAAGACGGGAGAACGAAAAAATGTGGTCCTCAATGGTTTTAAGGAGTTGAAGGGTGTTTGGCGCCAATTGGGCCATGAAACCAGATTGAAACGATATCTGGTGGCCTTCTTTGTATATAGTATGGCGGTTCAGACGGTTATGTTGATCGCCACCTATTTTGGAGAGGAAGAAATTGACTGGGGAACGGACAGCAAGCGAACCACTGGGTTGATCGTAAGTATTTTGGTAATTCAATTGGTCGCCATTGCGGGCGCTATGTTGACGGCCCGGGCCTCAAAGGCATTTGGGAATATCAAGACCCTGATCGTGATAAACCTGTTTTGGGTATTGATCTGTATCTACGCCTATTATCTGATTACCCCGATGGATTTCTACATTGCGGCCGGTTGTGTAGGATTGGTCATGGGAGGGATACAGGCCCTATCGAGGTCTACCTATTCCAAATTCATCCCGGAGACCACCGATACCACTTCGTTCTTCAGTTTTTATGATGTCTCCGAAAAGATCGGGATCGTCATTGGTGCCTTTTTGTACGGCTTTATTGCCCAACTCACGGGAAGTATGCGCAACGCCGCTATCTTCTTGGGCTTGTTTTTCTTGATCGGGATGTTCTTGTTGATGCGGGTCGATAATAAAGCCCCTACGGAAGGGTAGAGGCTTTGATGGATTGTTCGTTTCTTGATGTTTTCGCGCGGTTGTCTTTTATCCTTTAGAGATATCTCCGGAACCGGAGGTCTTGGTGTCCACTTTTTGTGGGTTTCCCCGATAGCTGATATCCCCGGAGCCCGATACCCTGGCTTTCAACTTCTCTTTGGCGGTGACCTTGATATCGGCCGAGCCCGAAACCGTGGCATCCACTATCTCTGCTTCAAGATTATAGGCCTTGATGTCGCCCGAACCGGAGACGGAGGCTTCGAAAGTACCAGTGCTTCCACTGAGGGTGATGTCACCGGAACCCGACATACTTGCGGTCATGCTGTCCGACTGGATGTCCAGTGTAATGTCTCCGGACCCCGACATAGCGGTCTTGAAATTCGAGGATTTAATGGTGGTCTTCCCCACGATATCCCCCGATCCCGACAAAGACACTGCGTTGATGCTTTCAACGGGTACCGTAATGCGTATGCCTTCTTTCCAAGTAGAGGGCTTCAAATTATAACCTCGTTCCACTTTGATGACCAACTTTCCGTTTTTTACCTCGGTAACGAGATATTCCAATAGATTCTCCTCGCCCCTTAGGGTAAGCTCACCTTCCCGGCCGTCGACAAGATCCACATCGAACCACCCGGACACGGACACGCCATCGTATTCACCAACACTCCGTTCTATGGTTGTCATGTTGCCATTACCCCTTATTCTATTCCCCCACTGTGCCGTACAGGAAGTGGTTAACAATACTACTAAACTTAGGCTCAATAAATTTTTCATGATGCTGTTTTTAAGACCTATCGTTCGACAGGCAGATTGATTGACTAATTTTTATAAAGTTTGATTCCCCCATAATCACTTGATATGGTTACCAGGTTACCGCTGTTCGCCGATCCATAATAGCCCTTATAGAGCTTACTGTTCGATTTTTCGTGGCTGATATTGATTTCCAGATCCTCTTTTCCGCTCACTCCCGCATAAGAGGTGTTGATTTCAAAATCGAAGTTGTATTGGGGGTCATATCCGATCTTGATTCCGGTATAGTCCGATTTTATGGTGACATCCCCGGCATCTTCGGCAAGTTTCTTGACACTGATCGACCCGTAATCGGCCGTGACATCCACATCGCCGTGAATGGTCCCCAACCGCACATTGATATAATCACCGTTCCCATGTACACCATCGGCCTCTCCGATCTCGATTTTTCCGTAATCGCACGAATAGTCCAGGCTACCCATTTTTTCGACTGTTGAATTCGTATAATCGGCACTAATGGTCAAATCTCCCGCTTTTTCAATTATAAATCCGGAATAGTCCGCGGAAATTTTACCGCTGTTGATGTAGCCAATTCGCGAATTGGAGGTATAGTCAAAACTCAGTTGGTTGTTCCTTCCGTGCAGTTCACCAATTTCCAGGCGCCCATAGTCACAACTTACTTTGGCATGGCCGTCGATACGGTCCAGATTAATGCTGCCGTAATCGTTGTCCAGGTTGACGCTATTTTTGATCGGCAGTTTAATGGTGTAGTTGATCTGCATGTTTACATTGTTGTTTCTGCCCCATCCCCAGCCATTTCTACTGCTATTGAAAATGGTTTTGGCGGATACCATGCTCCTGCTGGCTTCAAAATCGACCGAAATCTGGTCCAACTTCCTTTGTACCTTATCCTCGTTGTTGCCATTGGTCTTGATATGCACCTCGATAAGGATCCTATTTTCGTTCCATGAGGTAATGTTCAGGTTCCCATAGCTGTTGTTCACCCTGAGCAAGGCATCGGAGTTCACATCATATTCTTTTTTGATGGTCTTTTCCTTGGTATACCTTCCCTTTAACCTTCCGTCATTTGCCGAAAGCACCATTGGGAAAACCAGCAATATTACCGTTGTATATTTAAATAGTAAAGTCATCATCATTGTAATTGTTTAAATTGTTAATGGATTCAATTTTGTCCAGAACATCCTGAAGCAGGTCTATCCTGGTCTGGAAGTTGTTGATCATGGCACTTAGGATCAGTTTACTGTTGCCCCCCTTTAAAAGGTCTTGTTCCAGTTGGCCGTAATCGTTTGCCAATTTTCTGAGCTGTACCATGGTGTCATCCACCATGCGCTTTGTTTGCGGGGTACTTTTGCTTTCCAATTGCTTCACCTGTTCCTCGATAAGGTTGGCAAAGTAGAACTGGCTTTTCGATACTTCTGGCGAAATCTCTGCAACCTGCTCCTTTAGTGTGGGCGGCGTATTGAAAAACCCGATTCCGACGGCTATCAAAACTGCGACGGAGGCGGCAATTGACAAGGGTCCCCACCAAGATCTGCGTTTCCTGCTGATTTCCACGACTCCCTTGGAGGCGTTGAGTTTTTCCAAAAAACGCGCCTGGTGTCCCGCGGCCGGTTCCCCATAATCGAATGAATCCTGTAATTTTTCGAACAGGTTTTCCAAATTGTCCTTTTTCATAACTGGGCATTTGTTAATAACTGCTTTCTTAAACTTTCTTTGGCCCTTGAAATTGTGGTCCTACAATTGGCGTAGCTTATATTCATAATCGTACTTATTTCTTCGTAATCATAACCTTCGATTAAATGTAAGGTCAAAGAAACTCTGTAATTGTCCTTTAAGTGTTTCATGGTTTCCATCACCTTTTGAGCCTTCAGTTCGGTAAACGCATGATCCGAAGCAATTCCATCATTATCTTCGACCTTGTACATTATATCTTCCAGGGCAACCTCATTTTTTTTCCGTTGCTTTCTGTAATGATAGATACTGTTGTTTATTACAATTCGTTTTAACCAAGATCCAAAGGTTACCTCTCCCTTAAATGACTCAAGTTTCGTAAACGCGTTCAAAAACGATTCTTGCATGACATCTTCAGCTTCGGCGCTGTCTTTTACAATTCTAAGGGCCGTGTTGTACATGGCCTTGTAATAGCGGTTGTAAACTTCCAACTGGGCACTTTGTTTCCCTTCAATACACCATTGTAGCAATACATCAATATGTTCTCTTTTGTGGCTCAAAAAGTGAATGGTTTGTTGTAAAGATGATTCAATTTAATAATTGTTACAGTTCGATGGGGAAAATTAAAGATTTTGCTTTTAATCGAATTTTTGAACGTTTTGGTCGATAAATCCTGTCCGTACATCGATATGTTAAACTTACGTCCTAAATTTAATGGTTCCTCATAGTTTCCCTCAGAACGACACCTATTTTTTATTGACCAAACCTAAAATAATTTTGATGGGAAACAACTACTTTCCAAGCATTGCGCTTTTTTGCATTTCGGTCCTTTTCGTATCAGATCTGAACGCTCAGAATGCTTCCCAAGAGGGAGCATGGGGCAACACCATTCCTTTTGATATCGTGCCCGTGGCGGTGGCCAACCTGCCCGATGGCAGGCTTATTACCTGGTCTTCGAAATATCACGATAACTTCGGGGGTGGTGATGGATTTACGTTTACACAAATTTTTGACCCGACGATCGGGACGGGTGGCGGCACCCTACCAAGGACCGCTTCCCAAACCAACCACGATATGTTCTGCCCGGGAATCAACAATCTCCCGGACGGGAGGATATTGGCGGCCGGTGGCAGCTCGAGTGAACGGGTAAGCATCTACGATGCGGACACGGGCATTTGGACCAGGGCCGATGATATGAACGTCCCAAGGGGGTATCAGGGCAATGTTACTTTGTCCAATGGCGCGGTGTTTACACTGGGCGGATCTTGGAGTGGCGGCATAGGGGGAAAGAATGCGGAAATATACACCCAAAGCACAGGATGGATACCGATACCCGATATTGAAGGGGAACTGTTGCTGGATGGCAATGACCCTATTTTGGACGAGCCCAACCCCTCGCAACGTTTTTATCGCGGGGACAATCACGCGTGGCTGTGGGCCGCGCCCAATGGAAAGATTTTCCATGCCGGCCCGGGCACCGATATGCACTGGCTGGACGTGAGCGACCTTAACAACCCGGTCGTACAGAACGTAGGTACCCGTGCTGGGGATATCTATTCCATGAAAGGCACCACGGTGATGTACGACATCGGCAAGCTGCTAAAGGTCGGGGGATCGAGGACCTATAGCAGTGGAACCCCTGCCAGTGATAAGACTTATATAATCGACATTAACAGCGAAACTCCCGCAGTGACCGAAGTGACCGGATTCCAAAGGGCCCGTACCATGCACAACAGTGTGGTCCTCCCCAACGGGAAGGTACTGGTTACCGGTGGCCTTTCCACTGCGGAAGTATTCAGCGATGTTGGTGCCCGCTACGTGGGGGAGATCTATGACCCCGCGACCAATACTTGGACCGATACTGCCTCCATGCAGATCGCCAGGACCTACCATAGTGTAAGCATTTTGATGCCCGACGGTAGGGTGTTTGTCGGGGGAGGTGGCCTCTGTGGGACTTCAAATGGCTGTGTGAACCACCTTGATGCCGAAATCTACAGCCCTCCTTACCTGTTCGACAGCAATGGCTCCTTGGCCGCAAGACCCAGTATCCAGGCGCCGGCAACGACCGACTACAACACCACAATGGCCGTGACCGGTAGTAACGGCATTGCCGAATTTAGCTTTATCCGGCTTTCATCGGCAACGCATAGCACCAACAATGAACAAAGAAGGATTCCCTTGTCGTTTACTGCCGATCAAGGGAACTATTCCGTCAGCGTCCCGAATCGGGAGCTGTTGCCACCGGGGTATTACATGCTCTTTGGTCTGGATAGCAATGGGGTTCCCAGTGTGGCGGAGCATGTCAAAGTGGGGTCTGCCATTTCGGTCGGCAATTCCCCGAATCTGGTCTTGGACCTGAAATTTGACGAAGGCTCCGGAATCGATGTTGCGGACAGTTCAGACTTTGGGAACGATGCGACCATAGTGGAACGCGACAACAATAAAAACCCCATCCCGGTGACGCAAAGTTATTGGACCTCGAACGGCTTGTTCGGCAGTGCCATGGAAATGGACGGCAAGGAGTTCGAAAGCAACAGCATTGTAGAAGTGCCCTATTCGGCTTCCATGGCTTCCATAAAAGATGAAATGACGGTGATGGCATGGGTCTATAGGGATGAAATTGAAAAAAATGTGGCCATTTTGGCCCACGACTACCCAAAAATATTCTTTGGTTTCCACAATAGCCTGTACAAATGGCAATTTCCTACCACAACGGGTAGTTCGGTAGATTGTTACGTCGGCTATTCCCCCGCCAGCAAATGGGTGCATATAGCGGCCACTTATGACGGACAGGTGGGAAAACTGTATGCCAACGGGGTTGAAATCTGTAGCGACAATGCCACGGGGGACATCACCCTGGAGACCAGCGAGCAGTATCAGTCTTCCTTTACCACCTCCGGTTTTTATGATGACCGTCAGGCCCAGAGCCTCAGTGGTATCACGGATGAACTGGATGGCCGGATAGATGAACTTAAAGTATTTAACAAGGCGCTCGGGGCAAGTGAGATCGTTGCATTCTATGAACTGGGGGCGCAGCAGGGAAATCCCAGTGTTGTGGTCTGCCCGCCAAACACCATAACGGCGCAATACAAGATAGGGGCAACCGGAAGTTGGCAAACGGGCAATATCATTAACGCCTCTTCAGGGGATGAGGTTTATATTCGGGCCAATGTGCCCTCAAACGAGGAGTATTTCGTGACCTTGCCGGGAAGGGCACAGAACCGGTTCAGCTCCGTGTCCGATTTTCCGAATTTTGAGGACACCACGGCCTATAAGTTAGATACCTTTATCAATGGAGGGGATGGCTTTGTGGGCCCGGGCAATTCCGGAATCTATTCCCTCACGACCAGTAGTGGATGTATTGCACCGATTCAATTGACCTTTGGCAGTGGGTGCCCATCGGAAATCATCCAGGAATATCGAATAAATGGGACGTGGCAAAGTGGTTTGGCGGCGATTACGGTGAACGAGGGCGACGATGTAATGTTGAGCATATTGCCCAATGGACTTGGAGTGACCATTACCCTACCTAATGGCACGCAGGTGGGCGATGACTACAGTTTGGGCAATATTACCGCCGCGCAGGCCGGTTTATATACCCTGACATCCGATGAGGGTTGCTCGAAGACCCTGACCATCAATGTGCATGGTTCCGTGGACTGCAGTGCCATCGTACCGGAATATGCGATAAATGGTGGTGCTTTCAGTTCGGACGAACAGGAGATTACCGTAAATGTAGGGGATGATCTTATTTTTGGCATGGTTCCCGCCGGTCTGGACTTCACGGTCACCGATCCGGGTCAAAATGTGCTTCCGGGCGACGCGGCGACCGGGTTTTTGATCGATGCGATACGCTTGGATCAAGCCGGTGTCTACGATTTTATGGTTACCCTTCCTGAATTTACGCCGGTGGTACATTTTGTTGACAGCCAGAACCCGAGGCATGCCCCGGATCTGGCCCTCGATGGTTCCGAGAATACCTTTTGGCATACGAAATGGGAGAATGGCATCGATCAATTGCCCCATGAGATACAGATCGATTTGGGTGCCAGCGCGTTGGTGGATGGTCTAAGTTACCTACCGCGGCAAGATGGTGTCCTGAACGGTACCATTGCGGGTTACGAAATATATGTGAGCGAAAGCAGTTCGAGTTGGGGCAGTGCTGTGGCATCCGGAACATGGGCCGGGAACAGCAATTTGAAAACGGTCAATTTTACCGGCAAGCAGGGGCGGTACGTCCGTCTCCGGGCACTTTCCGAGATCAATGGCAATCCATGGACCTCGGCAGCGGAAATCGATGTGTTGATCGCTGATTCGAGCAAGTTCTGTGCAAAGACCTTGACCATAAATGTCAACGATGGTGACGTCCCGGTAACGGGGCTCACGGTGACACCTGAGACGCACACGATGGACGAGGGCACGACCTTCGACCTGACGGGCGAGGTGCTCCCCTCGAACGCGACGGACAAGAC
>CANMFO010000009.1 GCA_947497245.1 uncultured Flavobacteriaceae bacterium
GGAAGCTACGCGACCTTTTGTTGCGGGGCGAAGCTGCCTGTCCGCCTTAGTGGAACGGAGGAGGAAGCTACGCGACCAAAACGTACTTTTCGAGCGCAAATATACAATTAACCTTGAAAATGGTACCATAGCCGGCCAATAAAACGAGGAAAGGAATTAGGGCACCTCCCTCCACATTCCCTGGTGGCAAACATCTGCATTTTGTAAGGAAAAAGGAGGACGGTGGCTATAAAAATAGGGAGGGCGTCAATTTTTGACCAAAAAAAGGGCAGAGGCCCTTCCTTTGACCATGGAAGGTTTTGCCTGTCCACGGGTTTTGGGAGGCGCAAGGAGGGCCGTGCCGCTTATTGATCGGCTTTCTCCAAAACCGACTTCAGTTGTGCTTCGAGCACTTCGGAATGGACATTTTTTGCAATGATCTTGCCACTTCTGTCCAAAAGGAAGTTCGAGGGGATGGACGACAGACCATAGTCCTTGTATATCGAATAGTCCGAATCCATGATCTGTTCCCATTCCATTCCGTCACGCCCCACCGCTTGTTTCCATTTGGAGGGGTCCTCGTCTATGCTGATGCTTACAATGTCAAAGCCCAGTTCGCGGTACTCCTTGTAAAGGGCCGCCAATTTTGGGTTTTCTACCCGGCAGGGGCGGCACCAGGACGCCCAAAAATCAATAAGCAGGTACCTGCCTTCAAAATGGGCCAGATCAATGCCCTGCCCTTCGAGATTTTTTGCATTGAAATGGGGCGCCTTTTTTCCCAGGGCCACCTTGGCCGCAAGGTCAATTCTTTGCTGTATGGCCCTGGACATGCCGCTATTTGGATATTCAGCTTGGAACCGTTTGCCCATTTCCGCGATAAAACCGTAATTTTTGGTGAGGTCAAAGTACTGCAATGCATCAAAAGCCAGGGCAGATGGCCCCATTTCCCGCACGGAATTTTCCATTGCTTCGGTAAATTTGGCCATGACCGTTTCCTTCCTTTTTTCCAGTTCCACCAATGCCGCTTGGTCATTTTCGGCCATGGCCCTGTCAAACTCGGCGATCATCCCCGCAAAATGGATGCCGTTTAGGCTTTGGATGGTTTGCTGAAAATCGGAAATACGAGCCACGTCGGAATCCACTTCAATTTCATCGTTTAACCGAATGTTGACGACACCGCTTTTTTCCACGGCAATCTTAACTTCTTTTCCCGAATCCGTCGCGATGGCATAAAGTGCTGGTTCCTGGATCGGATAGGCCAGGGTATGGGATTCGTTCGATGGAAGGGATTCAAAAAAATGCAGCTCCGTCATTTTATCGAGTTCCATATCATACCGGGACAATCTGAAGGCACCAATGGCATCGGAATTTACTTCGAAGACAAAGGTGATGTCGGAAGCTTTTTTTTGGTTTTGGCAACCGCCAAGAAAAAGGGCGCAAACTAAAAGGGGAAGTATTCTCATGGTATCGTTTAATTTGGGGCTAAACTATCCAGGATAATCGGATCGGAAGTCCATATTCGCGAATCCGTACTCATTTGTGGTCAAATGTGGAAAAGGGGCGGCACGAAAAGTTAGTTCGATTTGTACTGGGTGGGGGTACGGCCGGTTTTTTTCTTAAATGCGGTATGGAACGAGGACTTGGAATTGAAGCCAACATCGTACATCACCTCCAAAACCGTTTCGTCCGGGTCGGTCGGATCCAGTAATTTTTCCTTGGCGCAATTCACCCTATAGGTGTTGATAAAATCGACGAAGTTCTGATCGTAATGGTCATTGATCAATTCCGATAGTGTTCTTTTGGGAATATTTAGTTCATTCGAGAGCGATCCGATGGTAAGGTTGGGGTTTTTGAACGATTCCGTTTCCCGTAGATGGGTTTCGAGGCGCTGGATCAACAGCTTGTTTTCCAAAAGATGGGTGTTGCGTCTCTTTCGGGTCGAGATGGAAGCGGAAAGGGCAAAGTCCTCATCGTTAAAACCGCTCAATAGGACATGGGAACGCTTAAACCCATTGAAATACAGCAGATTGATCGTGGCCAAAATGAGGAGGAAAACAAGTATTTCAAGTTGAAACGCGCTGCCATAAAGCAGAAACGATGCAATTTGGATGCCATCGACAAGCACGATAAGGGCAAATATGATCAAGGTCCACTGCAGCCATTTTAAGTTCAGTTTTTCCAATTTTGAATAATTGTCCATGATCACCCTTTTGTACTTCCTCAATTCCAGGAAACTGAGGAATACATAGGATACGATGGAAAGGGTATAGGCCAGATAGATATAGGTCTGGTTTATTTCCTGTTTGCTAAGGACAACGATGGTCAACACGGCGATCGGAGGAAGGAAATGGACGAAATTCTTAGGGGTTAACTTGAAACTCGAGAAAGTAATGTACTTGCTGTAAAAGAACAGCAGCGGTCCATATAGAAAGAGGCAAATCGTATTGGTGCGCTTAAAGAAAGTGGGAAGGATATCCCGCGTCATTAAAAACATGCCCGTAATTTGGAGGGTCAAGGTAGCGATGAGCAGGGTAAGGAAGAGATCCTTTTTGAATTTCTCCCTGGAGTTTGCCAGGATGAACAGTATTAAAAGGCCTCCCTGAAAGATAATGATGATCTGGATGATATGGGTCAAAGAGTACATTGAATACCGGAAAAGTTTAAATTTTGAAAATATAGGGTAAGGCACATTTGGGCCGGGGGTCGGGATGCCTTCGCAATGGCCCCGCTTTGAACGTTCTTATCACTCCAACAAAATTTCCAAGATCTGAATGGCCGCATCCGAAATTTTGGTGCCAGGGCCAAAAATGGCCACGGCCCCCTTTTCGAACAGGAACCCATAATCGGGTCTGGGGATGACCCCGCCAACGATGACCATGATATCTTGGCGGCCGTATTTTTGCAATTCTGCTATAACCTGGGGAACCAAGGTTTTGTGCCCTCCGGCCAGTGAGGAGACCCCCAGTACGTGCACGTCGTTCTCGACGGCCTGTTTGGCCACCTCGGCCGGGGTCTGGAACAAGGGGCCGATATCCACGTCAAAACCAAGATCGGCATAGCCCGTGGCCACCACCCTGGCCCCACGGTCGTGGCCGTCCTGTCCCATTTTGGCGATTAGGATCCTGGGCCGTCGGCCTTCCTGTTCCGCAAAGCGGTCTGCAAGTTCCAGTGCTTTTTTAAACCCCACGTCGTTTTTGATCTCTTTTGAATACACTCCGGTTATAGTGGGAACCTTGGCGGTATGCCGCCCAAAGGCACTTTCCAGGGCAGAACTTATCTCGCCCAGCGTGGCACGTGCCCTTGCCGCTTCCACCGCTAAAGCTAACAAATTTCCCGCATCCTTGCGCAGATCGGGTCCCCCTCCGGCTTTGGCCTGCTCCATTTTTTCCCTTGCCGAAAGGGTCAAACGCCGCAAAGTGGCGTCCAGCGATTGTGGGTCCCGTTCTTTTTTGACCGATTCCAGCCGCGCTATTTGCTGGCGTCGGACTTCCTTGTTGTCCACCTCCAGGATATGCAGTTCGTCCTCTTCTTCCAGTTGAAACCTGTTCATCCCGATAATGGTTTCCGCGCCACTGTCGATCCGGGCCTGTTTTCGCGCTGCCGCCTCTTCGATGCGCATCTTGGGTATTCCGGCCGCGATGGCCTGGGTCATGCCCCCCAGTTCTTCCACCTCTTGGATCAAGGTCCAGGCCTTGTGCGCCAGATCCTGGGTCAATTGTTCTATATGGTGACTGCCGGCCCAGGGATCTACCGTTTTGGTGATCTTCGTCTCTTCGCGCAAAAACAATTGGGTGTCCCGGGCGATTCGGGCCGAGAAATCGGTGGGTAGGCCAATGGCCTCGTCCAGGGCATTGGTGTGCAGGCTTTGGGTGCCGCCAAAAATGGCCGAGGCCGCTTCAATGGTGGTACGCGCTACATTGTTGAAGGGGTCCTGTTCGGTGAGGCTCCATCCCGAGGTCTGGCAATGGGTACGCAGGGAAAGCGATTTTTCGTTTTTCGGGTCGAATTGTTTCATCAATTTTGCCCAGAGTAGGCGTCCCGCCCGCAACTTGGCAATTTCCATGAAGTGGTGCATACCAATGCCCCAAAAGAAAGAGAGGCGGGGGGCAAATTGGTCGATATCCAGTCCAGCGCGGAGGCCCGTCCGGACATATTCCAGGCCGTCGGCCAAAGTGTAGGCCAATTCCAGTTCGGCAGTGGCCCCGGCTTCGTGCATATGGTAGCCCGAAATGCTGATGCTGTTGAATCGGGGCATATACCTGCTGGTGTACTCAAAGATATCGGCCACCAGTTGCATGGAGGGTTCGGGAGGGTAGATATAAGTGTTGCGTACCATGAATTCCTTGAGGATGTCGTTCTGTATGGTGCCCGCAAGCTTTTCGGGCCCTACGCCCTGTTCCTCGGCAGCGACTATATAAAAGGCCATGATCGGCAGGACGGCCCCGTTCATGGTCATGGAGACCGACATATCCCCAAGGGGAATGCCATCGAACAGGATTTTCATGTCCTCCACGGAATCTATGGCCACGCCCGCCTTGCCCACGTCCCCCACCACGCGTTCGTGGTCACTGTCATAGCCGCGGTGGGTAGGCAGGTCAAAGGCGACCGACAGCCCTTTTTGCCCGCCCGCCAGGTTTCGTTTGTAAAAGGCGTTGCTTTCCGCTGCGGTCGAAAATCCGGCGTACTGTCGTATGGTCCAAGGACGTTGGAGGTACATGGTGGTGTAGGGCCCGCGCAGAAAAGGGGGGATACCGGCACCAAAGTTGAGGTGCTCGAATTCGAGCTCCCGCTCCTTCGCGTTCCCTCGTTTTAAGGCGATATGTTGGATATTTTTTCGCTTCATTTATTCAATAAACAATAAACGGTTGGCCGCCCATTTCAACTTTTACTTTTTTGACCACTGACCACTGATCCTCTTCATCCTTCCGCCTTTAACCTTTCCTGCTCCGTACCTTCCGCCAAACGTTTGGGGAGGATCGGGGCGATCAGGGTCTTTCTTACTTTGGTCTTCATAAAGGGGTAACGTTCCAAATGGTCTTTCATCCGTTCGTCCTCGTGTACGAATTGGTTCGTTCCTACCAAGACCTCCGTACTTTGGTCAAAGCGTCCTTGTTCCCTATCGGCGCTCTCTTTGATTTTCCGTTGGATGGCGTGGGTCTTCAATTGACTTAGAAAGCCCCCGGCCGCCTCCAGGGTCTTGAAAAGCTCCAGGGCCTTTTCGGCGAGCTGCCGGGTAAGTTCCTCGATATAGTAGGTGCCCTGGGTAACATCGGTTCCCCCGTCCAGAAAACTCTCGTATTTGAGCAGCAACAGCTGGTTTCTGGCAATGCGGTCCCCAAAGGCATTGTTCTTATGGTACAGCGCATCATAGGGCAGGTTGCAAAGGGTATCCGCACTCCCAAGGATGGCCGATATGCATTCAGTGGTGGTCCGAAGCATGTTGGTGTTGTACGCATAAACCGTTTTGTTGCGCCTGCTGGGCATGGCCAGAATATGGCAGTCCGTCGGTACGCCGTATTCCCCTGCCAAACTTTCCCATAACGACCGAAGGGCCTTCAACTTGGCGATCTCAAAGAAATAATTGCCGCCAACGGCCACCTTGAACAGAAGACCGGGAAAGGGATTTTGGGCGGTACGGCAAAGGTATTCATGGGCATGGGCCAGACCATAGGCCAACTGCTGTACCATAGTGGCTCCGGCATTTTGGTAAAGGCCCATATCCACGGAAAGCATGCTTCCCGAAAAATCCTTGGGCAGCATTTGCGGAATTTCGTTTAAAATGGCCAGATCGGAACCCATGGATGCATACCAATTTCCGGAACGCGCCAGATGGGCGATCGGGTCGATGTGCAGATGGAGGTCCCCCTTCCTTTTTCCGACCGTATCCAAGAGTGCCCCTATGGCTTCGTCCGACAAGAACCGAAAATCGAAATGAAGGGGAACCGACCGCAGATCAATGCCGGAGAGCAAGGCCTTAAAATCCATTCCCGCCGCCGGAAGGATAAAGACCAGGCTTTCGGCGCCCCCTTGAAGCAATTGAAGGGCCTTTTGGTTCGATTTCCCCACATCCCCTACAACATGGACGCCCCCTATCTTCCATGCAGTGGAGGGGGCATCCCGATTCGCCAAGGTTTCCCGGAGCGTATCCTGGTGGTAAAACGGCTTTACCTTGATGCCCTCGGGCGATTCCCATACCAGGGCTTCGTTATAATCCGCCCCCTTGAGGCCATACTGGATCTTTTGCTTCCAAGCCTTGGCCGAAACCGCATCAAATTCATCGAACAATGGGGATTCCTGCATTCTTTTTAAAGTTTGATATGAAGATACGGGTAAAATTGAAATTGTACGGAAGGGGAAGGGGCCTCCTTAAAAAATTGGCCCGCTTTTTTCCCGGGACTATGATAATTATCTTAAATTGGACTGTTTTCCAGCGGATTGCGCCGGGCACATAAATAACAACCAACTAAACGAACGGATGAAAGGACTGGACGCACTCGACTGGGTAGTAATTGTGGCCTATTTTCTGATTTTGCTGGGTGTGGCCTGGTGGGTCATCAGGCAAAAACAAAAAAACACCGAAGACTATTTTTTGGCGGGGAGGAATATCGGCTGGTTCATGGTCGGGGCCTCCATTTTTGCCTCCAATATTGGTTCGGAACACGTAGTGGGACTGGCCGGAAACGGGGCCGGGGATAAGATGCCCCTGCTCATTTACGAACTGCATGCCTGGATCGTGTTGATGCTGGGCTGGGTTTTTCTTCCCTTCTATGCCCGGAGCGGGGTGTTCACCATGCCCGAATTCCTCGAAAAACGTTTTGATGCCCGTTCCCGATGGGTCCTTTCCGTGGTTTCCTTGGTGGCCTATATCCTCACCAAGGTCTCCGTAACCATCTATGCCGGGGGCGTTGTGGTATCGGCCCTTTTGGGTATTCCCTTTTGGATCGGAGCAGTGGCCACCGTGGTGCTCACGGGCCTCTATACCGTGCTCGGCGGGATGCGCGCCGTGGTCTATACCGAGACCATCCAGGCCATTATCCTGGTCCTGGGCGCGGGAGTGCTCACCTTCATCGGACTGGATGCCGTAGGAGGATGGGGCGAGTTAAAGACTACCATTGGGACCGATTATTTCAATATGTGGCGACCCAATTCAGATCCCGACTATCCCTGGCTACCGCTCTTCATTACCAGTACCATCGTGGGCATCTGGTATTGGTGCACCGATCAGGTCATCGTACAACGGGTCCTGACCGCAAAGAACATCAAGGAGGGGAGGCGTGGCAGTATATTCGGCGCCCTCTTGAAACTGATGCCCGTATTCCTCTTTTTGATTCCCGGGGTAATCGCATTGGGCTTAAAAATGCAGGGCAAATTGGATTGGGACAATCCAGATGAGGCCTTCCCGGTACTGATGAGCAACCTGCTGCCCTCCGGCCTTCGCGGTCTGGTAGCGGCGGGGCTTTTGGCGGCCTTGATGAGTTCCCTGGCCTCCGTCTTCAATTCCTGCTCCACCCTGTTTACCCTCGATATCTATAAAAAATTGAAGCCCAACAAACCAGAGGAGCAACTGGTGCGGACTGGTAGGATCGCCACCTTTTTCGTAGTGGGGCTCGGACTGCTGTGGATCCCGATCATCACCCGGCTTTCCGACGGGCTGTATGAATACCTCCAAAACGTACAGGCCTATATTTCGCCCCCTATCGCCGCTGTTTTTCTCTTGGGGATCTTCTATAAGCGCATCAATGCCAATGGGGCCATCGCCACGCTGGTGGGGGGATTTGTCATCGGCTTTTCCAAACTCACGTTGGAAATCGTAAAATCGAGCTTTGCGGAGGGCAGCTTCCTCTTCAATATCGCCAACATCAACTGGTTGGTCTTTGGGGCCTATTTCTTTGCGATCTGCGTGTCCATCGCCGTGGTGGTGAGCATGTTCTATCCCGCCCCTTCCAGCGCGCAATTGGCCGGACTTACCTTTGGCAGTGTCAGTGCGGAACAAAAGGCACAGAACAAGAACAGTTACAATATCTGGGATATTATCGCCTCGGTCGCGGTAGTGCTGATCGTGGTGTACATCATGCTATCGTTCAGTACGCTATCGCTTTAAGGGGTACAATAGAATAACAATGAAATAGTTATGAGGACAAAGTTATATTTGCTCTCCCTTATGGGGGCAATGGTTTTTTGGGGAAATGCCCAGACCGATCAAAGGCCGAACATCCTGGTCATCATGTTCGATGATGCGGGCCTCGACATGGGCGCGTACGGAAGCACCTATGTGGACACCCCCAATTTTGATGCGATCGCTGCACAGGGTATGCTGTTCAACAGGGCCTATACCCCCAACGCCAAATGTGCCCCTTCGCGGTCGGCGATCATGACCGGGCGCAATTCCTGGCAATTGGACGCCGCCGCCAACCATGTGATCTATTTTCCGTCGAAGTTCAAGACGTATCAGGAGGTATTGCTCGAAAATGGCTATAGCACGGGGCATACCGGCAAGGGCTATGCACCGGGCATCACCTTGGCCGCGGACGGGAGCCAGCGACAGGTCATGGGTCCGGCCTACAACGACAAGCAATTGGAGCCGGCGACGCCATCGATCTCCACCAACGACTACAGCGCGAATTTTACGGACTTTTTGGACCGGGCCCCCGAAGACCGGCCCTGGAGTTTTTGGATAGGGAGCACAGAACCCCATCGGGGCTATGAATACGGCTCGGGAGTGGCATTGGGCGGGAAGACGCCCGATATGATCACGGACTTCCCACCCTATTGGCCCGACAACGAGGTGACCCGGAACGACTTATTGGATTATGCCTTTGAAATCGAGGATACCGATCGGCATATTGGAAAGGTCATGGAGACCCTAAAGGAACGGGGAATACTGGAAAACACCTTGATCGTGGTCACTTCCGACCACGGGATGCCGTTTCCCAGGGTCAAGGGCAATCAGTACGAAAATGCAAACCATGTGCCCATGGCAATGCTTTGGATAGACAAAATGAAGAAGGCGGGAAGGACCGTTGACGACTATGTGAGCTTCATCGATCTGGCCCCTACCTTCTTGGCGGCGGCAGGTGTGCCCTGGCAAACTTCGGGCATGTACCCGGCTACCGGAAAGGGTTTGATGGGACTGATCACCTCCGAAAAATCGGGGACCCTGGAAGCAGACAGAAATTTTGTACTGGTCGGAAAGGAAAGGCACGATACCGGAAGGCCCAATGATGTGGGCTATCCCATCCGGGGAATCTACAAGGACAGCATGCTGTACCTCAAAAATTACGAGATCGATCGGTGGCCATCAGGCAATCCAGAAACCGGGTACCTGAACACCGATGGCGGAGCTACAAAGACCGAGATCCTCAACCTGAGGCGCTCCGGGAAGGACAAGCATTTTTGGAAATTGAACTTCGGAAAACGAGAAGCGGAGGAACTCTACAATATTTCAAAAGATCCGTTCTGCATGGACAACCTGGCCGAAGAATTGGACCATGCCCCCCTCAAGGCCAGTTTGGAAAGGGAAATGGAAGGCAAACTGCTGGCCCAGGACGACCTTCGCATGAGAGGTTACGGCCAGTTGTACGAACAACATCCGTTTACACGAAACAAGGACTTTTACGGCCGTTTTATGGCCGGTGAGAAGACCGTAGCGGGTTGGGTGAACAAAAGCGATTTTGAACCCTTTATTTTGGATGGCGATGGGAATGAACTACAAAAGGTAGAAGTGGGGGAGGGAAAAAAGATCAAGGATTGATCGATGTAATTTTGTAACCTACACTTTTACCTTGATATTTTCAAATGATGACAGCCCTATTTCACCTGTTGTACAAAAACAGTGGCGCCCAAACTGTATCGATTGGTCTTGTAGTTTTTTTTCTTCTCAAAATCCACATGGACGATTTCCCCAAAATTGCCTTTTTGTTCAATGGTGTGGATGACCTTTAGGATATTGGTAAAATCGCCGTTCAGCTTAAAACTGAAGGTGTGCAGGTTGTTTTCGCCCATTTGGTAGATATGGGGCTGGTTGAAATCCATGACCTTGATAGCGTTCTTTGAGGCCTCCTGGTTGATGGTCCGCAAAAGGTTGTTTTGGATCGAGGTGTCCACCAGGTCCATTTTTCCGAGGATGGAATCGTAGTGCCTGTCCTTTTGGGTGAGGATCGAAAGTTTTTGGGGAATGTCCTTAAACTGCACCACTTGGTCTCCCAGCCGTTGGTGTTCCCCTTTCAGCATTACCGTTTTGTTGATCGCCAATTGGTAGCTGGCAAAAAGCAAAAGGAGGATCCCTAGCAACAGCAGTTTGTTTTTGGTATCAATTCCCATGGAATCCGATTTCGATTAAAAAATTTGAGGTGTCCTTGGAGACATAGTCAAAGTCCAGGGTCTCCACCGATCGTACCCAACTGTATTTTTCGAGCTCCTCCACCCAAAACGAAAAGTCGTTCACATCTTTGGAAATGCCCGATACCAAAAGCACGCCCTCCTCGAGGATGATGGGCTTGGTCTCCCGGACCGGTTTGGCCAAGGGCTGGTACTTTATCTCACTCAATAAAATGGATGTGGGAATATGTTGGGCGAAAAGATCCAGATAATAGGTGGCCTTGGAATTCGATGAGGCGCTCAGGGTTTCCACGCGCTCCTGCTTTCGCTGCACGGAGGCGTCCAACAGACTGAGTTCTTCCTTTTGGGAACTGGTCGCGCTCAGGGCGGCATGGAGTTCCCCCACTTTTTCATGGTAGTGGTTGTAGACAAAAAAGTTCGCCAACAGCAGTACAACGAAAAAGGCCAGGGCATACTTGAGGACCTCCTGGAAGATCCGAAAGTTCTTGAACTCCCATTTGAGCTGTTGGGCCACTTCCTCAAAGTTCGTGCAATGCGCCTTTTGGTTTAAATGGCCGACGATCTGTGAAAAGGAAAGCAGGTGGGTGCTCGGCAATTGGAGCCCGTTCACATGGTACTCCCTTATGGTTTCCACTTTGGAAGGGGCAAACTCGGTGATGGCCCCCTCTTTTGTGCTTACCTCACAGTTAGAGGTCCATATGGTTTCTTCGTCCAAATACGCCAGGGTGTTTTCCAGGGACGAAACGCCCAGGGAGAAACGGGACACTTTGATCTTGAGGTCCTTGAGTTTTTTTAGGGTCTGGTCGATAGGAGCCTTTTTGGAAATGGTAACGATGGGGTTTCCCTGAGCCTGGATGACCTCGTAATAAAAGGTACCCAGGTCCAGATTGGGAAAGGCCAGGTTGACCAATGCCTCGGGATGCGTCGTATTTTGGCCGGTTATCTTTTTGGTCAGTATATTGGAGGTGTTGATGCACAGGAACAAGGGGCGGTTCTTGGGCAGCGCTGCGGGTACCTCCTCCATCGATTGCAGCGTCTGCTTCCTGCTGATCAACAGCTCGTTCTTCCGCTGTTTGAGCTCCAGTACAAAGAACGCCTCCCCATTGTCCGATTCGGAAATTTCCAGACCGCAATAGGTAAAGCCCTCCTTAAAGTATGTCCCTATTTTGTTTATCATTAGTAGATGACGGTTGGTTTGATCAATATCGTCAGTTTTTGTTTGGTGTCTTCCCGCTTGCGTTTGCTGAACAACCACTTGATCACGGGAATCCGTGCCAAGAGCGGAACCCCGTTGCCGGAGTCGTTCTTCAATTTTTCTTCCAGACCGCCCAAAATGGCCAGGTCCTGGTTCTGCATTCGGATGATGGAACTGAATTCCCTGGAGGTCAGTCCCGGAGGGGCATCGTCCTCAATCCGTTCCCCACTGAAGTCCGATTGGATCACGTTGATGTCCAAGGTCACCTGTCCGTCTCCGGATACCAAGGGCTTGATGCTTACCGCCAGTTCCGCATCGATGGGCTGGTAGTTTCGTACCTCGGAGGTGGTGGGGATCTGTGACCCAAAAAAGTTCTGATTGGTCACCACGTAATAGGTGGTCTCCCCGATCGACAGATTGGCCCGGTGCCCGTTCAGGGTCGATAGTTTTGGCGTGGAACGGATCCGTAGGTTCCCATTGGCCTCCATGGCCTTGATGTTGGCAAAGAATTCCGGGATCACCTGTCCGATATTAAAGGAACCAAAACCATCGAAGCCCCCGATGATCTTGTTCACCGTATTCGCTCCCAAGGTGACATCGGTCGAGGGGAACAGTTTTCCCTGTGTATTGACGGGGCTTTCCCCGATGCCCCAACTGATTCCCGTCTCCACCGTGGCCGATTTCTTTACTTCGATGATCATCACCTCGATGAGCACCACTGGTACCGGCTTGTCGATTTCCTTGATAAATTTTTTAAAGCGGTTGATATTGGCCGAAGGACCACTGACAAAGAAACTGTTCAGTTCATAATCGACGCGCACATCCAGATTCGACTTGATCTCGTCCGGGAGAATACTGACAAGGGCCTCCGCGCCATCCTGATACGTATCAAAGCTTCTGGGCTGGGTGTTCACCGCCCTTCTGCTGCCAAGACCTTGTTGGCCGCCCTGGGAACCGTTGCCGAAGTAGTTCACATTGCTGTCGGTCGTTCTCCCGGAGGAGCGGTACCCCCGTGCTTGGGAAGGATCTCCCAACAACTCCACGGAGCGGTGCATCAGCTGCACCACTTCCACTTTTCGAAGGCTCAGTTGGTCCGCCGTTCCGAAGAAGTAGATGTTGTTTTCTTTCTTAAAGGTAAAGTTGGCGGGTACAGTGGCCTGTCGCTGAACATTCTGATTGGTGTTTCGGGATGGCGTGTTTGGGACGGCTGCCATGCCAGCTTCCCGGCTCTCGAAAATATGTTCCAACAGCGCGTCGAAATGGATGTCCTTGGCGTTGAAGGTAACGTTTCCCGCTTGCTCCAGGGGAGTGGCGGTATACACGTCCAGATCCAGGTCGTAGCTCAGTTCGTTCACAATATCAGCAATGGCCGTGTTTCTGAAATCGACGTTCAGGCGTTTGTTGATGGTGTCCAGTACCTCATAGTTCAGATTGTTGCCAAAGCTCCGATCGAACCCTGTGGGGCGTTTAGCGATACCCTCCGGAGAGGCATTGGGCGCACGGAACAGATAAAAGCCGTCCTTTGATTTGGAATGCGCCAAACGGTTCATAGCGGCCAATTTTTCCATTGCCAGATCAAAGGGGACCTTGTTCAGGTAGAGGTTCAACGGCGTACCGGACATCCCATTGCCGAACAACAGATTTTTTCCGGTGGCATCCATGATCTTACGGAAGACCTTTCCCAAGGGATCGTTCTTGAGGTCCACGCTCAAGGTACCGCCAGAAGGATCGTAACTGATGGGAATCTCCCGTTCCTTGGGTTTCTCCACAGGTGGATGGTATTTTTTGATGGACATGATATTGCCGGTGAATTCGATATCCAGCGCATACTCCTTACAGAGATAGACCAGCAGATCGCCAACGGTAACGTTGGAAAAATTGTTCACTATGGTGATGTTCGAAACATCGGGCGAGATGGAAAGGTTCAATTGGTGCACCCTGGAGACGGCCAACAAAAAATTGGGCAGGGTCACATTGGTGACATTGATCTCCAGCTTCAGGTTTTCCTTCAGTTCGGTATTGTCAACGGCAAGCAGTTCCAGATGGTTCCTGATGTTTTCAATGCGGTTCGATTCTTGGGCCCCGGCCGTCAGGAAGGCAAAAAGAAAGAGTATAAAGAGTATTTTTTTCATCGGTAGTTCGGTTGTCGGTAGTTTTTGTCAGTTAGCGGCTTAGGAGGGAATACACCTCTTCGATCGAAGTGGTCCCCTTTTTGATCAGGTCCAGGGCATTGGTCTTCAAGGTGCCGATTTCCCGTTCCTTTAAATAGGTGTCGATTTCCAGGACGTTGTCCTTAATGGGCAGCATAAGGTCCTGGGTAATGGGCAGTATTTCATAGATCGCTTTCCGTCCCTGGTAACCGGTATGGTGGCAACTGTTGCACCCGTTTGCCTCGTAATGTGTCTTCAGTTCCCTTGGCACCTCAAAGTTTTCGGGAAAAAGGGAAGGATCTACGGGCGACGCTGTCTTGCAGTCATTGCACAAACTGCGTACCAGCCGCTGTGCCACACTGAGGTTCAGGGTACTCGCGATCAGGAAGGAGGGCACTCCCATATCGATCAAGCGCGATATGGTCGCCCAGGCCGAGTTGGTATGGATGGTCGACAGGACCAAATGCCCCGTCAGAGCAGCCCGGATCGCCATATTGGCCGTGTCCACATCGCGGATTTCCCCCACCATGACAATGTCGGGATCTTGGCGCAGAAAGGTACGCAGGGTACTGGCAAAGTCCAGGCCGATGCTTTCCTTGAGCTGCACCTGGTTGATGCCCTCCAGGGTATATTCAATGGGGTCCTCCACGGTGAGGATGTTGGTCTTGTCGTCGTTCAGATGTTTTAGGGTGGCGTATAGGGTGGTGGTCTTCCCGGACCCGGTCGGGCCGGAGATCAGGACAATGCCGTTGGGGTTCCGGACCCCCTCCTTAAAACGGTTCAGTTCCTTTTCGGTAAAGCCCAAAGCGGCCAGGTCCAGGGTTCCGGTGTCCTTGCTCAAGATCCGCAGCACCAGCTTTTCACCGTATAGCGTGGGTAAGGAGGAGACCCGGATATCAAATTCGTTCCCATGGGTGTTGATCGATATGCGCCCGTCCTGGGGCAGCCGTTTTTCGGCAATGTCCAGATCGGCCTTGATCTTTATCTTGTTGATAATGGTGGGATACTCCTCCAAGGGAATGTTGAACTGCTCCAGGAGCTTCCCATCGAGCCTAAAGCGTACCCGGCACCTCTTTTCATAGGGCTCAAAATGGATGTCGCTACTGCCCAGTTGTTTGGCATCGATCAGGATCTTTTCCAAAAAGTCGGCCGTGTAGTGCAATTGGCTCTCCGTTTTTGCCTTGGATTTCCGGTAGTTCGAGCTCAGGTATTTTTGGAGTTCCTCCTTGTCGCATTTTTGCAGTACCACCGAGGTGTCCAGCACGATCCGCAGTTCCGACAGGAGGTTTTCGAGCGCTTCGCTGTCCGTCTTTAAGATCATACCGCCATCCGTATCGGCAATGGGCACGATACGGTAATGGAAGGCCTGCTCCGCAGTGATCTTCTGCAGGAGTTCGGTTGGTATCTGGTAGGTTTCGCTGGTCATGGTTACAATAGGTATAAGGACGGGACCTGTGGAAAAAAACTCGCCAGCACAACGCCCATTAGAAAAAGTCCCATCAGGCCGGCCAAGGGAACGGTCTCCATTTGCGTACGGGTCTTTGAAAAAAGGAACACCATCAGCGAAAAAAGGATCGACCCCGAGAACAGTACAATAAAGGTCATCGTGGGGAACCCCAGGGCGAAGGCGTAAAAGAACAGCAGATCGCCCAGGCCAAAGCTGGTGTTCAGGAATTTCATTTTTGCCAGGTGTTTGGTGTAGAGGTAGAGGATCAGCAACATTCCGGAAACGAGCAGGATGTTGACCAGTGCAAAGAGCGCGTACTGTTCGTAGGAGGTACTGTCCAGGTACAGGAACCCCAGCAGAAACCCTACGAGGGGAAAGAGCACCCAGCTTACCGCCCGTTCCCTAAAATCCTGGAAGGCGATCAGGCCGAAGGCCGCAATGGCGATTATTTTAATGAGCGGTATCAATCCTTGATGACTTGTTTTGGGTTGCCCTGTTCATCGATCTCCCATACGTTCAGCACACCATCCCCGTCAAAATCGGTCACCGCCTCGGCCCGGGCCTTGAAGGCTCCGTTCCCGGCACTTATGATTTCGTACCGGTAGTTTGCCGTACCGTTTTCCTTCACCGTTTTGGGCGCGACAAAATCGAGCTCGTTGAAATCGGGGGAGAATTTACTGTACATATAGCTATAGGTCTTCTGGGCATTGTAGATGGCCTTGAGCTGGGTCTGCGCTTCCAAACTTTTTGCTTTGGAGATCAAGGGCATCAGATTAGGAAGGGCCAATAACAGCAGAATTCCAATGATAGCAAGGACTATCAAAGTTTCTTGTAGGTTCAGCGCAGGGGTTTTTTTTCTTAAAACAACTTTCTTCATAGGTCCTAAAAGATATGATATGGGTATTGGTATAACCTTAAAAAGAAAGTATTAGTATATTATATTATAAGTTTTTTATTAAACATTTTGTAGTGAATGTATTTCATCGAAAATTAGAACAAAAACTTTACTTTATCAATAAAGTTACTTTACTTAGCAAGTATTATACTTATAAAAAGTAATAATAACATTATCATTTATGTAGTGTAAAGACTACAAAAATAATCTAAATCACACCTAACCTACTTTGACATGCAAGACACTTCCATAGACTGTCAACCCGTCTTTTCATTTGTCCTATTTGGCATAGCCTCTAAGGGAAACAATAAAAACAAAAAGCTCCTTACTTGGCAAAGCCACCCCGTTTGTCCAACTATTCTTAATTATAGGTCGAATTCTGCAGTCTATAGTCCAAAAATCTACGTGAAGGACAAGTAAGTTTCCGCTTAGTATGACTGCTCCAAACAAAGGAACACGGACCCATTCATAAAATTAATTAAAAAAAGAATCCATGAAATCCTCAAAAACCCTACTCAGAACAAAAGTGCTTTTAATCCTTGTACTCCTTGTTCAAAGCAACTCGTTGTCGGCCCAACAAGACTACTATCCGGTAACCGCGGGAAACGGCTTTGGTGTACGCCTTTGGAACAGCGACAGCTATAAGATCCACATGGGGAACAGTACCGAATACAAATACGGTCCCGTTTCCGATTTTAGCATCAAGATGAACATGAGCAACACCGCAGGGCGTGGTTGGACATGGGGAGTTACCGGGTTGGTGCCCGTAGCGGCCCTCAATACCCTAGGCGACTTCCAGGTAAAGGGTGATCTGTACGCGCTTGGAAATGTTGGAGTGGGCACCACCAACGCGACCAACATACTGACCCTTGCCGGGGACGCGTTGGCCGAGCCCTCCCTATTGATACGGAACACTTCCTACAATTCTACAAATTCCAGCGGTACCGTCTCCATGCAGTTTGCCTTTGCCAATCATACCGGGCCGACCATTGAGGCCACAAAGTTTTCCACGAACATCAGCGGCCTTAATTTTTATGGCGAATATGGGTTCAACGTCAAAAAGCTGGCCATGACCATTAGGCCCTATAGTGCCGGGCCGCGCGTTGGCATAGGCACCTCCACCCCCGATGCTACCCTCACGGTAAAAGGCACCATCCATTCGGAAGAGGTGAAAGTGGACCTTTCCGTCCCCGCACCGGATTATGTGTTCCTGGAAAGCTACGACCTAAGGACCCTGGAGGAAACCAAGGACTACATCGAAGAGCACGGCCATTTGCCCAATATTCCCACTGCAGCGGAAATGGAGGAAAACGGGGTCGAACTGGGCGCCATGAACATGAAGCTCTTGGAGAAGATAGAGGAACTTACCTTATATGTGCTGAAGCTGAATGAGGAAATACAAACCTTGAAAGCGAAAAAATAATTTTGGTGAAATTAAACCTTAAATCCAATGGCATTGAAACCCCTACTTACTTTGACAATTTTTTTGATCGCTTTTATAGCACTGGGAAACGGACCGTCCTTCCCATCCCTCGAAACGAAATATGATGATCTAGGAACAATGGATGGAATGGCCTACGATTTTCCTGGCTGGAACAGGAAACATGCAATCACCATCAACAATTCCATGGTGGACGGTTCGATTGCCCTAACGGACTTTCCTTTTTTGGTCACCCTGGACCACTTGAATACCGAGGTGGTCGACGGTGGTGCCAATTCGGCCCTGAACGGAGGCGGAGATCTGCGCTTTTCTAGCGATGCTGCTGGGAGCAACAGGTTGGCCATTGAAGTAGTGGAGTTTGCGACCAGTGCCATCCCTGCAAACCGAAGATGTCAGGTCTGGGTGAAGATTCCCAGCCTCTCGGCCACTACCGATACGACCATTTATGTATGGTACAACAAGACCGGCGAAACACAACCAGCGACGACAGATACTTATGGAAGTCAGGCCGTCTGGTCGGGCTACGAAGCGGTATGGCACATGGAAAACGACCCAAGCGCCACAGCCCCGCAGATATTGGACGCCACTGGGAACGGGCATAACCTGACCAGCTCGGGCAGTATGACCAGTGGTGACGTTGTGAGCGGGGCCATCGGCAATGCAATTACCTTTGACGGAAGCAATGACCGATTCGCCCTGGCAAGCAATGCCATTATACCAAATGGATCCTTTACCATTACCTCCTATGTCAATTGGAATGGCTCGAACAGCTATAATGCCGTTGTGGCCAATTCCAGTCCATGGAGCGGTATCTGGGTGAACAATGGCAGTGGTGGAAGGGCTGTGTATTCGGATGGGACCCAACGATTCAGTAATACGGGCACGGTGCCCGCCAACACTGTTGTAAAAGTAGACTTCGTTGTTACCAGTGGAGACTCCCAACATTTTTTTGATGGCAACGGTGACGCTACCAGTACACAGGCCATTTCTTCGGGAAATCTTGCATATGTGGGGGCTGAGAGCACTAGTGGAGGCTTCTTTGCGGGATGGCTGGATGAAATCCGTATCAGTCCATCCAGCAGAACGGCTTCATGGCTGAAAACCGAACACAACAACCAGATTGCTCCTGCGAGTTTTGCGACCGAGGGAGCTTCGGGAGATGCATCAAGCGGATCCGGAGGTACGGGAGGCCACTGGACACAGAGCGGAAGCGATATTTATTTCAACAGCGGAAATGTGGGCATAGGTGCCACCGACCCAGGTACCTGGAAACTGGCGGTAAACGGAAATATCAGAGCCAAGGAGATAAAGGTGGAAACAGGCTGGGCCGACTATGTTTTTGATGATACCTATGACCTTCCCACGATAGCTGAGGTGGAACAGTTCATTTTGAAACATGGACACTTAATGAACATTCCATCCGCCAACACGGTTGCCGATCAGGGCATTGAACTGGGGGAGATGAATAAGTTGTTATTGGAAAAAATTGAAGAGCTCACATTATACATCATCCAACAAGATAAGAACCAAAAACGACTTGAACAGCGGATCAAATTGCTGGAAAACAAGCCAATAATTACTATTTATAAATGAAACCATATTTCACGATGAAAAAGTACATCCCCCCTATCGCCTTGATAGCCTTAGTCGCCAGCATCACCTCCTTTGTTTGCGATAGTACCCAAGATCAACCCGTTTATGTAGACGTCAACAAGCTCGTGGAGGGCTATAACCGTACCAAGGCTGAGCGCAATTCCTTTGCCAAAAAGACCCAGGTGCTCAAGGCTAACGTTGACAGTTTGGTCACCAACTGGCAGAACGAGCTCAAGGCTTATGAAAAGGAACGTTCGGGGATGAGCAAAAAGGAAATGGAGTTAAAACAAGAACTGCTGGCCAACAAACAGCAGCAGCTGAACAATTACCAACAGGCGATTCAAAAGCAGATCCAGGAAGAGGACCAAAAGATGACCCAAACGGTGGTCAACGATATTAATACCTATGTGAAAGAGTATGGCAAAAGCCATGGCTATCCCATCATCTTTGGAGCCGGGGGCAATGGCAATATCATGTACGCCGAAGATGCCTCCGATCTGACCGAAAAAGTATTGGAAGGTTTAAACGCACAATACGATGGAAAATAGAATAATGGCCTCAATATTCCTGTTCGCATTACTATTGGGTTCTTGTGACCAAAAAACATTTGACAGACGGGAGGAACTCCTGGCTTATATCGATGACCCGGACAATGGCTACAAGCAGCATAAGAACATCAACGGGGTGGATTTCTCTATCACCTATCGCCCCACGGATCTACTTGTCCGACAAAAGTTGGGGGAAGGGGCAAGCAAAATGGAGTTGGATAGTTTGCGCAGCAAGTACGGAAAGTATCTGTACTTCAATGTGACACTTGGCAAAAATAATCGGGAAGTGCTGAACGGGTTGGTCCACAACCGAACCGATTTTGGTGCCATGGTTAACCAGTTGGCCTTTGATATGGGCGCACAGGTTCATCTGTACAGCAAGACAAAGGATACCGTGGCGCTGGCCGATTATGTCTATCCCAGATTGTATGGAATGGGCGGTGGTACCAGCATGCTCTTTGTCTACCCGAGGGAAGACAAGATAATGCAAAACGAGTTTTTTCATTTTACAATAGAAGATATCGGATTGAATACGGGAGAAGTGGGTTTCAAAGTCCCTACCGACCCCATACATCGAGAACCAAAATTAAGATTTAACTAAGGAACATACACGACGTCCCATACACTTAACCTACAATGTTATGAAGAATACGAAATTCTCACATAAGGCGATAGCCTTGACCTTATTGTTGGCCTTTTTGCCCAGCCTGATCCCAGTAAATTATCTCCTTGCGTCCAATAATGGGCCCACTGCCCCGGAAACGGCCAGTTTTGAACCGGTAGATGCCACGGATATGGTAAATCTGGCCACTGGAGATCTGAGTTACGTTATGCCCCTTTTAAACATACCTTCACCAGAGGGTGGTTACCCCCTGGCACTGTCTTACCATGCAGGAATCGCCATGGACCAAGAAGCTTCTTGGGTAGGCTTGGGATGGACCTTGAACCCTGGGGCGATCAACAGGTACGTATCCGGAGTGCCCGATGATTGGAAACGAACCAAAAAATACTCTATTGTATACGATGCGGGGGGAGTGTCAACCAGTATTTCTGTGGGAAGTAGCTTTGGACAAGGATTAAGAATCGGGGAGTACACAAGCTATTCCTCCAATAAGGCCTTTGGCGGGGAGACAACCTACAGTTTAGATCGTGGTGTTTCGAGTAGTTTATATGGCGTTTTGAATGGAAGAGCTGGAACCGATGGAGTGGGGCTTTCGGTCAACCTTCCTCTGATAGGGTTGGCTACACGGTCTCCCCAAAATACGGATATTGTTTTAGGGGTTTCTGCCTATAAAAGTTTTAAAAATGGGCGTTTCTCCGTCAATGGTAATTTATCACTCAGCAATGGTAGTACTCAAGTCAGTTTAGCTTCTGATGGTAGTCTAAGTGTCGGTGCTTTGGGTTATTCTGTCCCCTTGGCCGGTAGCAACGGTCTAAGTCTCCAAAGCCACATGAATCATATGAACCTCTTTGTCAGTATCCCAATAGGGTATACGGGATTTAATTTAGATTTGGGATATACAAAAACGAGATATTGGGTTTTTGACAATGATTTCTCCATATACAACGGTTCTCTTTATGCGGGTGATATCGGGGGTCTACTGAATAACGCTGTTCTCGACAATAAGGTGGGCCTTGATTCCTATGAGGGTTTGTTCAAGTATAACCAAAGCCAACAACAACGGACCCCAAACTTCTCATATATCAGCTATGACAATTATAGGGTATTGGCACAGGGCTTGTCCGGTTCCATTAGTCCAAAGATTTTGGAAGAAGGGTCCTTGATTCGACCGGAAGAATCGGTCAGGTCTGGGAATACTTCCTTTCCCAAAGCATTTGGATTCTACGATTACCCCAATAGCGCAGCCAATAATTTTAGCAAGACCGTGGCCAATCAAGGCATCCATTTTTATTTTGACAATGAATACTCTTCGCATTTGAAGGTCAACTCCGGCAATTGGAATGTGGCCCAGTCGAACACTTCGTATACAGGGGTCGAAGATTTCGAATCCGCCTCGAAGGCATTTGAGTCCACAATTAATCTGGGAGGCCAGGTTTACGATTCTTACAATTCAAGTAACAAAAGAATGCGGAAGGGGAATTTTGTGGAAACCTTTACCAACCAGGATATCATCAATAACCCCGCTAGCTTATTGGAACCTTCCGTGGATGGATTTAACAGAAGCCAGTCCTGGGTACCGGCGGACGGGATTGGGGGATATAAAATTACTGCGGTTGATGGCAAAGTCTATCACTATGCCATTCCGGTATATCAAAAGGAACAATTTTCCAGGACCATACCCATAGATGAGGATAGTGAGTTGAAGTTTAGGGAAGAACAGCAGTTTGACCCTTATGCCACCCATTGGTTGTTGACTGCGGTAACTGGTCCGGACTATATTGATGAAAATGGCAATAACAAGGCGGACGATGGGGACTACGGATATTGGGTTGAATTTGAGTACGGAAAATGGAGTGATGGCTACGTTTGGAGAACACCCAATACAGGCTTCAATTCAAGTGAAAAGGTCAAATCGTATTCTTGGGGAATCAAGGAAGTATATTATTTGGACAAGGCAAAAACACGATCGCATACCGCTCTGTTTGTCAAGGGCCTGAGAAAAGACAACTTAAGCTCAGAAATCTTGATAGCCAATCCAGAAAATTTGAGTCAACCAAGGACCTATACCGTTCCATACAATAGGGGAATGATCAAGGGCGACGACGACGATTGGTATTTCGAAGGGATGTACGAGAACCAGCCCGTGCCAACTTCCTTACCTCCGGCATATTATTATGGTTCATCCGAGTTTAAGGTCTATGCGGAAACCTATGAACAGCGTTCATTGCGCTTGGAAAAGGTCATCTTATTGAAAAACGAAAATGCGGCCCTTTCAAAAACCAACCCATCTGCCTCGCAGAGTAAGTTTGTGGGAAGTTTATATGTGGGCGAAAGGCAAACCATTACTCCCATAATCCAGGGACTGCCTTATAACCATGATATAACCGTAGTGGAAGATCATGATTGGTATGGGGAATACTTTAACAATGTACTCGATAAAACCGATGTGGAGGTCAACAATGCCACTATATTGCAAAATGCCCAAAAAGTAATAGAATTTGGATATGAGGAGAACTATCCTTTATCGACCAATTCATCAAACTCTTTGGCACTGAGCAAGGGTAAACTTACGCTTCAATCAGTGTCTAGCGGCGGAAAAGGAGGTGCGTTTTTAATTCCACCCTATACCTTTGACTATTACGGCAAAAACGTTGATTATAGCAAAAACCAAGAAGATATTTGGGGGTATCATAAGACCGCTCCCATGAATTGGAGTTTGAGCAAAGTTCATACTCCCACAGGAGGCGAGATCAATATTGTTTATGAAAGTGATTATTATGCTAAGGAAGCTGCAATCCATAGATATGTTTTTGACCACAATATCCAGGTCAAATTTACCGGAACTGGAGCAGGTTCCAAAACCATAAGTTTCAGGAACGACCCGTTGAATACCAATGAGGAGGATACCGATTTCACCCAATTTTTTACAGCTGGACAAACGACCCAAATAGATGTCCAATATTGGTTGAACCCCAACCAACCCGGGACCAATTGGATCGCCGACATCGCTGCCAATTGTACAGTGGACAATGTCACATCAAATGAAGTCCGTTTTGTTTTGCCGACAAATTCTACCATGGGCACCTATCGAAACGAAAGTACTTGTTCGGAAGAAGATTGGGTATTTTATGAGACCGGGGAGTACAACCATGTTGTGGATGAAACGGTTGGTTGGCTTGGCCCTAATAATCCAAGTTCCTGTGAATCCCCCGTGGATGGACAATACAAATTGAGGTTCAGATTCTATTCCAATAAAGATTTCATTGAGTCTAACGGTGGTGGTTTAAGGGTAAAAGAGATAGGGGTCAGCGATGGTTCAAAAACCTATAAAACCAAGTATTCCTACCTGAACCCCGACACCAATCAAGAGTCGGGGGTTACTTCCTATGCACCTTCAAAAAAAGAGAAGGAAATATCATATCTGACAGAAATTCCGAATCCCGGTGTCATGTACGAATATGTGACCGTGGAGGAGGTTTCTACCAACAATCAGGTCAATTATAAGAACAGGTATCACTTTGAAGTACCCCAATCCATGGTGGTCAGCAGTTCTGGTGCCACTATGGGTGAAGCCTTTGCCTATACGATTTTGCAGGATGAATCAAAGGACAACGTCTCTCTTGGAGGGGAAACAGTGGACATGAGATACTATAAGGTGGAGGTAAAGGACAATATTTCAAGCCTTGGAAGATTGCTTTCAAAAGAATCCTACAACTCGACCGATCAATTGCTGTCAAGAACCAGCAATAACTATCTGAGTTACGCCAACGCCGAGATAGACCAAGGTGTTTTACAGGAAACGTTCAGTTCCTACAAAAAACTTTTGGAAGAATACCAGCAACCGTCCTATTTGTTGAGCTCTTCGAGAAAGATCACGGTACCCAATGTTTTGAGTTCCACAACCACGACCGAGGCGGGCCATTCGATTACCACGACCTTTGGCAAGCACGATTTTCTTACTGGGAGTGTATTGGAAACTACAATTTCCAAGAGCGATGGTACGAATCTCAAAACGGAGATTGTCCCTGCCTACCATAGATACTCCGAGCTTGGCTCAAAGGCAGACCTCGGTACGTATGAAAACATGCTTACCCAGCAAGCAATGACGAAATCATTTGTCGAACACAATGGGTCATGGGAGGAGACCGGGGTTGGAATAACCACATGGAACGAAGAGACCTACTCCTATAGTATGGGTGGTCTTACCATTTTGGATGATGTGTGGAGAACACATAAGACCTTCGCCTGGGACGGGCAGGTGGATGGGAATGGATTATTGTCCGATTTTACCGGAATTGATGACGGTGGCTTTGTTTGGAACAACGCCAATGCGGTACAACCATCACAATGGGACTTGGTATCCGAGACCACCATGTACAACAATTTCTCGAACCCTTTAGAGGTGGTCGACATTAATGGAAATGAAGCTGCCACTAAAATGGGAGATGGGGATGAAAAGGTATTTGCTACCGGCACGGCAGCGTATTCGGAACTATTTTATTCGGGAGCCGAAGACCTCGAGTCCAATGGAATAGATTTCGGAGGAGGAGTAAAAAAAGGCAATGCTACGATTACCAATGATTCACATACAGGAAATCATGCGCTTCAGTTGAGTGCGGGTCAGACCGCCTTTGAAGTTACGGTCGATAACGGAACGAACCCCGAGAGGAAGTATAAGATTTCCCTATGGGCCAAAGCGGACAATTATGCCAATACCGCCCTTACCGTAGGCGCGACCAATTACAGCACACCATCTGAGGAAGTGCGAGCGGGAGAATGGATGCTTTTGAATTTTTATGTCCCGATCAACGGACAGCAGAATGTTAAGGTTACCGCGACCGGCTCGGGCTCCATCGTCGATGATTTTAGGGTACATCCCATAGATGCTACGGTGACTTCCTATGTTTATAACCAATGGGATGAACTCACCCATATCCTGGGCCCCAATAACCTAGGTGTCCAGTACGAATATGATGAAGCTGGGAGATTAAAGAAAATCCTTAGTGAAGTTCAAGATTTCAACGGTACAGGTACCGGAGGTTTCCTAAGAACAAGTGAAAATGACTATACCTACAAATACTAGAAAAAAGATGAAGAAATCTGCAAATACCCAAATTCTAAAAGCATTGGTCGGCCTTGTTTTTTTTCTGGGACTGACCTCAAATACATATGTGCATGGACAGTGTTTTGGCGCCACCGCACCGGAGATGTCATTCACGTCCAGCGGAGGTTCCATTCAGGTAACGATACAGCACAGTTGCTCTGGTGGCACGTTCAGTATCGGTACCTATCCCAGTTGGTTGACCAGCATTCCCACCATATCCGGTAACACGGTCACGGCCGTTGCCCCGGCCTATTCGGGACAGGAAAGGAACGGGAACATCGTACTGCTGTACAACGGTTCCACCGCCGGTGGGATTGCGGTGGTTCAGAACGATGGGGTGCCGCCTCCACCTCCACCTTGTTCCATTACGGGCTTTAATGGTAGCAATTTTATTGGAGCGGGGGAGACAAAATCATACACCTTGACGTATAGCAACTGTCCATCCAATATCTACTATACGTTTAAACAAGTTGTGAACAGTGTAGAACAAAACCTTCCCACTTGGGTCACCATTTCCCAACCTTCACCGACTCAGGTGAATGTTACGTTCGCCCAAAATTCGGGAACAACGAGCAGAAATGTTACCATAATTGGCAAACGACAAGATGGGGGCTCCCCAGGCATTGGAGGTACCTTTACACAATCGTGTTTTGAAAAAGATTGGTATTTGGATAGCGATGGTGACAACTTTAGGGATCCAGGGAGCACTGTGGTCAAGGATTGTGCGAGCAGTAAACCGGGCTACACACAAAGTACCACTGTAGATGTTTGTCCAAACGATTATAACCTGGGCAACGTTAGCAAGACCTTCTACGCGGACAGTGATGGTGATGGATTTAGGGACCCGGGAGGTGCTACGTTGACACAGTGTTCAACGCCCACGGGTAACTGGACCGAGAGCACAATTGACGATCTATGCCCCGATCAACCCTATTCCAGTAACCAGGGCTGCGATCCCAATTGTTCCGCCAATGACGTTTCCTTGTCCAAAAACCTTATTACTTTTGGAACCGCCGGTGGTACGGATGCCAGCGTGGTAAATTTTCCGAATGGCTGCACACTGCCTTATGAGATTACCCTGGATCTGACCGAGACCTGGTTAAGCTGGACCATTACAAATAACAACCAGATCAACATCACCTGTCAGGCCTTGGCAAATGGGACGAGGGAGGTTTCCATACCCGTTCGTGTGAATGGAAGTGTTATCGAAGGAATCCTCGTAAAACAAAATGCCCCGCCCACCCCCCCTGCAACTTGTGAAATTACAGCATCCGATGACATTGTTCTAGATGCCTTGGGAGACACGACCTCGTTCACCGTAACCTTTACACCATCCAATTGCGAGACCCCTTTTACCTTAAAGCATCCATATGAACCATCGATTCCCAGTTGGCTGCAAGTTACCAACAACGGAAACTCGTATACCCTTACGGTAGGGAACAATGCGAACGGTGAATTAAATACAACACAGTTGATAGCGGTAAAAAATGATGGTACGGCAAGCAGCGCTGTGTTCAACGTATCGCAACCCAATTGCAATATTCTGTGGTATCCCGATTCAGACAATGACGGCTCGGGCGATCCCTATGGGAATTCCGTAATGCAGTGCGCCGATCCCGATGATGAAGTCAATGACGATCCGAACACTTTCTGGGTGGATAACAATGATGATGCCTGCCCAGAACTATATGGCTTACCGGCCAATCAGGGTTGCCCCGGTGCTGTTCCCGAAAATTGGAACACCATCACCACCAGGAGTTATGATGTTTCCCAAACGCTAAAAGTTGCTGGCAAAAGTTATTTTGATGAGTTGGGCCAATTACGGCAGACGCAAAGTTGGGACGTAAAGTCAGATTCCACATGGGCCGTCGAAAATATGTACGATAATTTCGGAAGACAGGCGCTGACCACCCTAGGTGCTCCTATTCGAACGGGTAGCGATTTCGAGTACAAGGAAGGTTTTGTAAAAGCGGGCAACAATACTACCGATTACGTACTGAACACTGTGGACCCGGGTCTGACCAACATAAATGGAGTTGGAGATGTGGCAAGTACACTGGGTTGGTACTATAGCGAAAACAATGATCATGAAGACTATCAAGATGTAACGGATTACCCGTTTTCAAGACAGATTTTCAGCAAACTCAATCCTGGAGGGGTGTTACAGAGGGGAACGGGCAACAAGATCAATGGTGAATGGCCGCAGGCCTATACCTTTTCGGTGCCGGCCTCGCAGGAATTGTCCCAAACGGTTGCTTTTGGAAATGTCGCATACGATACTATAAGAGTGATAAAGACAATAAGCCGAAACCCGCACGGTGAGGAGAACGTGGTCTTTGTCGATTCGGAGGGGAAAACCCTGGCCGCGGCACGCAGTGGGGGAACCCAGGTCAGGAACGTCACGATAAATATTGGGGAACAGGGCCTTGTCGACATTCACCTGCCCCAGGGAACCACGGGTATCTCCACGGCGAATACAGGTACCCATTCCATCAAGGTGCACAACCTGATCACCGAGGATGAATATACCGCAAGCTTGGGTAACCTACCGCCCGGTTTTTATCGGGTGTCCATAGCCGATTGGAACCCCGACGACCATGACCCCAACCAGGAGGTCACGGTCACCTATCCGGAGAACTACTATGATTACAGTTTAAATGAATACGACAGGGCAGATCGTTTGATCGCCTCGTACCAACCCATTGGTGCTACCAAGGCCGAAAAGCCGAAGAGCATATTCGAATACGATGCTTCGGGCAGGATGGTCCATAGCAAAAGTCCGGACGAGGGCGATGCCTGGTTCAGGTATCGGGAAGACGGCCAGATCCGCTTCTCCCAAAACAGCAAACAAAAAAATGAGGCCTCCCCGGAAGAATTCTCCTATACCAGTTATGATGTGTATGGCAGGCCCACCGAGAGTGGAGTGGTCGAAAGTGCTGCTTTTGCCACCGAGGCCCTGGGAGGTACGGGTTCCCCAACGGGAACAAAAAAGGAAGTGCTCACGACCACTTACGATTTTGTGGAAAGCACGGAATTGGCCAGCTTGCCAACAGGCTACCAAAACCCCGGCTTTTTATCCGGGAATGTGGCAAAAACGGAGAATGAGAACACCACCACCTACTACAGCTATGATGTTTACGGAAGAGTTAAATGGATGGTGCAGGATATTGTTGGCATTGGGTATAAGACCATTGATTATGAGTACGAGCCCGTTACTGGCCTGGTGACCCGGGTACTGTACCAGAAAGACAATCTGTCCGAACGGTTTATCCATAGGTACACCTACAATGAAATTGACGAATTGATCAAAGTGGAGACCTCGATGGACGATGTGGCCTATACCGTGGATGCCGATTATGAATATTATGAAACGGGCCAATTGAAAAGAACAGAACTGGCCGGTATCCAAGGGGTCGATTATGTATATGGCCTGTCCGGGCAGTTGAAGGGGATCAACCACCCCAGTTTGGACGGTTTAAAGGACCCGGGAGGGGATACCAACGACCTGTTCGGAATGCAAATGGACTATCACAGTGCGGACTATCAAAGGGCCGTGACCAATATCAAGTCGACCACCTATGGTACCGACCGTTTGGATGGGAATTTAAAAGGGACACGTTGGAACAACGACCAGAATTTGGTCAATGGTGTCGAAAATGTGTACAGCTATACCTATGAACGGAACAACTGGTTGACCGATGCCCTCTATGGTACATATAACGAAAATGCGAGCAGTGGCCTCAACCCAACTGAAACCGACACCGGCACCTACACCAGTGCCAACGGAAGTGTGGAAAAAAAGGCCACCACTTCGGTTACGCTCCTGCCCAATTTTCATGCCCAGCAAGGTAGTGATTATACCGCGCGGATCGTACCCACTGATGGCTTTAGTCCGGTAGGCAACGGGGACTATAACGTAACGGGCATCGAGTACGATGCCAATGGCAATATTCAACGGTTGAACAGGAAAAAGGACGCCCTGAACGGGAACAACGATATGGACGACCTCGTGTACAAATACAATACGGTGGCCAATGATCCAACCTTGACGGAAGATAGGCCCAACCAGTTGTTACGGGTCGAGGATGGCAGTGGCGATGTGGCCGGTGCGGAAGATATCGGCACGCAGTCGGGATCGAACTACGTGTACAACCAGATCGGCCAGTTGGTTGAAGACCATGAGCATGCCACCCCTTCCGATACCGGGGATATCATAAGGTATGAATACAATACGAGCGGTTTGGTGACCCGTGTTACCAGAAAAAACGTACCTTTGGTCAAGTTCTTTTACAACGACAGGAACCAAAGGGTAAAGAAGCAGAGCTTCAACGGCACCGGGGTAGTGGTGGGCACCACTTATTATGCGCGTTCGGCCACCGGATCGGTGATGGGCATCTACCAAAGCGTCAACGGCGGCGCTGTGACCTTAGCGGAACATCCGATATGGGGCAACGGCAGGATTGGGGTGCTAAAGCGTACCGGCAGCAGCTCGGGCACGGCCTATTACGAACTGAATGATCATTTGGGCAATGTACGGGCGGTGTTCAGCAAAAACAACGGCCAGCCTGCCAATAAAGATTATAACGATTACTATCCCTTCGGGATGCAGATGCCGGCTCGTAACAGCATTGATGCAAACAACTATAGATATGCTTTTCAAGGTCAAGAAAAAGACCCCGAGACCGGGAAGGAGGCTTTTGAACTTCGTTTATGGGACTCAAGGATCGGGAGGTGGCTTACAACTGATCCTTATGGGCAGTATAACTCTCCATATATGGGAATGGGCAACAATCCAATAAACGGCATTGATCCCGATGGTGGTTGTTTTACAACAGACAAGGACGGTAATACAATCCCATGCCCTACTATGGATATTGGTTCTACCACGACTGGCGCGGCTGGCTATGAATGGACAATGCAAGATGATGGATGGACAAGAAGTGATGGCTATGGTGTAACCGTTACAGGTCAGTTTAAACTTGGTCCGAATACTCCTTTATGGGACTTTTCTGAGCAGCTACAACTATTCAGGGATAATACAAAGTCAATAATAGCTGATGGCGGAATCCCAAGTGCATATTCTATTCAAGGCTATTTGGACTCATTTGAGCATAATGCATTGATGGATGGCCGTAACCATGTAAATTTCCAAGACATACAAGATGTTCAGGATGCTAGAGGCGATGCTGCTCTTATGATATTACCCATAGGTAGACTTGGTTCAGCATTCAACGCCTTCAGGGGTTATAGAAGTGCATTAGCCATTGGCAAAGGAGGTTTATCAGTAGCAGGAAGAGCTCTTCAAAAACACCCTAATATTGCTAGAGTGGTTACTTCTAGTACCATTACAACAAATGCTCTTAGAAATAGTTATGGAGCAAAGGCATTAAAGCACATAATGAGAAATGGGGCGCAAACAACTAAACACACAAAAGCATTTGGCAATGTCATTGATTTTAAATTGCCTAGTGGGCTAGGAGCGCGTTTCAGTGCTGAAACGAATCAATTCATTACTTTTTTAGGTAGAGGGTTATGAAAATAAAGAATGAACAAGTTGCTTTTATTTGGAAAAAAGTAATCGAAGATATGGAAGACGAAGATGTCGTTCTTGAACTAAAGGTTCTAGATACAAAAATAAACGACTATAATAAGCTTCTAAAGTTCGTTTTAAGGCATCTAACAAATTTCGATTATCTCTTTGAAGGGAAATCAGAAAATCTACCTGAATCTATAACTGGCAAATATTTTGAAAGTGAAAAAACCAGAGAGCTCAAAATAAATTTGAGTGACAACCTCAATGTTTATTGTGGATTTAATGAAGAAGAACAAATAGAATTCTTTACTGATTCTGTTTTAAGACTAAAAGCGGAGGAATCAACCCCCTTATTTGAATTCGTGGAGGATTTGGGCAATATTCTTGATAAAGATGTATCTGTATTTGTAGAGGCTTATCCCCGACCGTCTTTTAAATATGATTTTGATAGAAAAAAGTATGAGGTTTATTCTGGAATCTCATTGATATAAAAATCTCATTCACACTAATGGGTAATTTTTTGAGTATGAAATAAAGAAAGGAACCACGGTGTAAAAAGCCGTGGTTTTTTTATGCGTACCTGAAGGTGATGGGGTATGGATAAGAAATAAAGGAGAGGAAGAATATCAATTAATTTCTGAATATGATTTTTCCAATAATTATGGTGCCCTGGAGACAATAACCAACTTTTATGGCTCTAGTTTTTCTTTATTTGAGTCTAATAACTACGGTACTCGAATTGAAAATTATAGATCGCAGGAGCATTTTCGTTATGAAACTGGCAGAAATGAAAGATCCCCGCTACCGCCAGTCTTAGACTGGTGGCCGTCCGAGTGTCTTGTCCTGAAATATGTTTACGTATTTCAGGACAAGACAATATTTCAGAGCACTCGTCGCAGACGAGCGCTAGCGGAGGGGAGGGAGGTAGAAGGGCCGACACCTCCTCCCGCTATTCCCCATTTTGGGTGAGTTTTCTATACTTGCCCGTGCGGGCGTCCAGCAGATGGATTTCCGCACCGTCCTCAAAGGAGGTGTTGTAGGCGACAAACCGCCCTTTCGGACCTATCCTCGAGAACATCAGGGACGAATAGGGGACCGTGCCCAGTTCCTTCAGGTCCTTTCCGTTCAGGTCTTCCAGAACAAAGGTCGTCCCCTGGTCGTCCTCTTTTTGTTTTATAACCCGGTCCCCCGAAATGAATTCCCCCTCGAGCTGCGGTATTTTTTGGAGCTCCCGGCTCCCGGGGTCCAAAATGTACTTGTCAAAAAGGTTTTGTTCCAAATCCACAATTTTGTTGATGAACAGGCTACCGTTGGATGCCAGTTGCGGCCTGTTGGTGATACCGTCATGGGTAAGTTGGATCACCTTGCCCCCATGTGCATAATAGGCATCGGGTTCAAACCCCTCGTTATTGGGCCAATGGAAAAAATAGTAGCCCTCGCCCGACGCGTCCCAGGAAGAGAACATATGAAAGCCATTTTCCGAGACCGATGCCAATTTTTGAGGCCTGCTCCCCTCCCGATCGATGACCATCATCCGGGCCCCGGTCTCCAGGAAGCTCGTATAGGCAATGCGCTGTCCGTCGGGCGACCATTTGGGCTCGGTATGGAACCCCAGGGTATCCCTTGTGCTCAGTTCCCGCAGTTCCGTACCGTCCGTACGCATGATATACAGGCGCGAAACGGAATAGTCCTTGTTGGTATAGGAATAAAAGGCTATTTGCGAACCGTCGGGGGAAAAGTCGGGCCCCAGATCGGGAAAGGGACTGCTGACCGCCAGTTCCTTGGGCTCGGCCGCGGCCTTTGTGCTGTCCATTTGAACGGTTTCGGTGGTACGGGCGCGGCCATTGCCCTGCTTGCAGGAAATGTTCAAGCTCAAAACAAGGGGAATGAGGAGTATAAGACGGTGCATCATGGGATTTTTTTTTCAGGTGTATTGCGATTTTCAGCGAAGCTAGGGGAGATGGCCCCCTTGGGAAAACCCTTAGGGACGAACCGTTGTAAAAGTGATGGAATGCATTTGATTCGCAAGATGTGATTTCGAGCTATTGATGGCTTTACGGCAAGGAAAAAGATAAAACCCTTATCCGACCTGATGACCAGCAGCAAGGTCCATTACTGCCCAGATTTTTTGGGAATGTTAAACCAAATCTGGATTCATTTCAGATATTTTTCTTACAGTTTTAATATGTTTTTAAATACAATTACTATATTGTATGGCACTTTGACGACCAACCTTTCCATGGAAAGTAAAAGCATGGGAATGTTGACCAGTGTCCACCGGTCAATGTACCGTTGTTTGAGGAGAATTGGAGAAGTAAAGGGAAATAATCATTGAAAATACTTCTGACATGAAAGGAAATCTTTTTAAAAAGTTCTTAGCGGTTCTGGTACTGTTTTTGACCGGGTCTAGTTTTGCCCAGGGTGAAATGCCCACTTTGATATTTAAAAATGGGGATACACTACATGGAATAAGTTATGCCTTTAAGGGAAAAAAGATAAAATTCCGAAAAAACAAGGAAAGTGAGTTTATAAAGTACGATTTGGATGACGTTTCCAAAGTCAAGTTGGTTTCGAAATACGGTGGAATTGCCGTTTTTGTACGCTTGCCCATCATGGGCAAAAGGCAAAAGCAGACCATGCAGTTGACCGTTGAAGGGCCTGTGTCTTTGTACGAAATGGTTGGGAGCGTATCTACCGACGGTAGTTATATAACGAGTTATTATGTCAAGCGATCCGATGAGGAAGCCGTTGCCTTTATGGGTTCTACCAATCCCTTGATTACAGGATTTCGGAAAAGGGCTATAAAATACTTTAAGGATTGTGAACCGCTTGTCGAAAAATTAAAAAAGAAGGAATTTATGTTAAGAAATATGAAGGAAATTACGTATTATTACAGTGAAAATTGCGCGAAAAATTGAAATTGTAAGCCTACTTAAATCCTTTTTTTATGAAAAATACCTTTCTATGTTTTGCCACCCTGCTTTTTGTTTGCAATGCCTTGGCACAAGATCAAAAATTGAGCGTTACCCTTTCGTACCCGCTCCCAATAGATAAGAATTTTGTTGGAGAAAATTATACCGGTGTTATCGATTTGGGCCTTCAATATCGATTTGTAGATGTCGAAATTGTCAAAATAGGGGCATCGGTGAACGGCAGCTATTTGGTATTTCAGGACAATCCGGCACCTCAGACCGACAAAGTGAATGCTTATTTTGTTCAACCCCGCATTTTTGGGGAACTTCTGCTACCGGCTTTGAAGAAATTCCGGCCGTCGTTGGGGTTGGGGTATACGTTTACTTCGTTTAAGGCGAAAATCAGTGGTTCCGGTGTAAGTGATTTTAGTGAAAGCTATGGAGGAATTAACGTAAATCTGGGCTTTTATTTTGATATCACGAACCGTATTTTTACGCATCTGCACTACGATTTTGTTAAAGTTTCTAGAGAAGATGGTGTGCCAGATGTAAAGGAAAACACCAATATTTCTCAGATAAAGGTAGGCGTTGGCCTAAGAATCTAGAAGGCACTGTTTTTTGCAACGATGCGCTCCAAACAGCACGGGTTCATAAGCGTTGTCATACCGCTGACCCCAATCTATGTTCCACAAGAGATTGGACATAGGGTACGACCTTGATTCGTATTTGGAACAGCGAAGTCTTTCCTAAGTATGACAGCTCATTTTCAAAGTTAGGTTCTTTTGAGGTGCATTTCATCTAAAATAAGCACGTTCTGTAGTATATTACCTACATTTCCTTTATCTTTAGTTATATTTGGTCCCAGTCTTAACCCTATGTTTTCTTGAAAAAGTTTCTTTTTTTTCCTGTTTTTCTAGGTAGTTTCCTAAGTGTCCAAGGTCAGGGTGAGGCGGCCAATTGGTATTTTGGGGTCAATGCGGGCTTGGATTTCAATGGTGGAGCTCCTGTAGCCTTGACCAATGGGCAATTGAATACCATCGAGGGTTGTTCTTCCATCTCCGATTTTAATGGTAATCTTTTGTTTTATACCGATGGAATTACGGTCTGGAACCGCAATCACACGGTTATGCCCAACGGCACAGGTCTAAGCGGCCACCCTTCCAGCACACAATCAGGGATTATCGTTCCCTCACCTGCCAGTCCAGATATTTATTATGTTTTTACCGTTGATGAGGCAGGCAATGCGAAAGGCCTGCAATACAACATTATTGACCTGACCCAGGATGGAGGTCTAGGGGATGTTATAACCAAGAACGTTTTGCTGGAAACACCCGTTACCGAAAAGTTGACGGCAATAAGCCATGCCAATGGAACGGATATCTGGGTGGTGGCGCATCGCTATGGCAGCAATGATTTTATATCATATCTGGTGACCGCTACAGGCGTAAGTGCTTCTCCCGTGGTATCGTCCATAGGGTTCGACTATTTGGTTGATAATGATATTAGGGGCTATATGAAAATATCCCCGGATGGCAGTATGCTTGCCATCACAGGACATGCATCCAATGATGTGGAACTTTTTCAATTTGACAATGCATCCGGCACCCTTTCCAACCCAATTTCTATAGATAATTATTTTACCACCCCTGTGGGATCCTTGTTCAACATCACCTATGGCTTGGAATTTTCTTCCGATAGCAGCAAACTATACGTTTCCAATACAATATTTCACACTATACTTAGCACTACTTCTTCGATCCATCAGTTTGATCTGGGCAGCTACATCCCAGGGACGGTGACCGGTTCGGGAGCAAAAATCACCCCGGATCAGGTGAACACCATAGGAGCCCTTCAGCTTGCCATAGACGGTAAAATTTACGTTGCTCAGGATGGACATACTTTTTTAGGGGTCATCGATAGCCCCAACGTACTTGGTGTAGCCAGTAATTATGTTGAGAACGGTGTTTCCTTGGCCGGAAGGCTCAGCAGTAACGGATTACCACCCTTTATCCAATCTTATTTTGTTGTTGGCCTGCAGGTCAATAATTTTTGTTTTGGCGAGGTAACGGAATTTGCTGTCAATACCAATGGGCCGGTGACCAGTATTTCCTGGAATTTTGGGGATGGCAGTTCTTCCAACCTGGAAACCCCCACCCATACCTATGCCGCTCCAGCAACCTATACCGTCAGTGTAACAGTCTCAACGGTAAACGAGACTAAAACGGAATCCAGGGAGATTATCATTTATGAAACCCCTGTGGCCAACGCCACCTCGGATTATGAAATCTGTAGTATGCAACCTACTTTTCAATTTGATCTGTCCACAAAGGATCCAGAGGTTTTGGGTGGACAGTTGGCCTCAGAGTTCACGGTCACTTATTTTCCTACTCTGGTCGATGCCCAAAACAGTACCAATCATTTGCCGAATTCATATGCCAACACCAATATAAGGCAAGCCATTTTTGCTCGAATTTCGGACATAAACAACCCCAGTTGCTTCGATACGACTAGTTTTGATCTATTTGTCAAAGAAGCGCCCGTTACAAGCACTGTTACCGATTGGACCGTCTGCGATACGGATACCGACGGCCTCTACAATTTTGACCTTTCCCAGAAGGATACGGAAATCTTTAACGGGCAGGACACCAGTGTTTTCTCCTTGGCCTATTTCGCCTCCCAGGCCGATGCCGATGCGAACACGAACGCCCTGGGGCCAAGCCATACGAATACGGGCCCATCACAGCCCATTTTCTACCGGATATACAATACGGCCTACCCCGAGTGTTTCGAGACCGGGAGCTTTCAGATCGAGGTGATCCTGGGTGTCACGGCCCATGCCCCCACCGATAGGGAAGTCTGTGATGATGACAATGATGGCTTCCACATTTTTGACCTGTCCCTGGCCGGGCCCGAGATCTTGGGCGGACAAAATCCCGCCAGCATCCAGATTTCATACCATGCCACCCAGGCCGATGCCGAAAACGGTACCGACCCGTACGATGCCACGGCATACGCCAATACGACCGCCTATGGCGAAACGGTGTATATAAGGGCGGAAAACATATCGGACGGCAGTTGCTACGATACGACCTCCTTTGAACTGCGGATCTATGACGCGCCCATGGGGCAAACCGTCGAAAACTGGCAGGTATGTGATGACGACAATGATGGGTTTTCCACGTTCGACCTTGCCCAAAAGGATGTCGAGGTCCTGGGACCCCAATCCGCGACCGGTTTCAAGGTCACCTATCACCTGACCGAGGCGGAGGCCCTGGCCGGTACGAGCCCCATCCTGGGCCCGATCACCAATGCGGGGAACCCTCAGGAAATCTTTTATCGCCTGGAAAGCAATGCCCATGCGCCCTGCTTCTTTACGGACAGCTTTCTACTGGAGGTTTTTGATACCCCGACCGCGAACAATCCGTCGCCGATCGTACTTTGCGACATCGATGAAACCGGATTGCGGCAGATCAACCTTTCCGTTAGGGATGCGGAGATCTTGAACGGGCAGGATCCTGCCGTGTACGAAGTGGTCTATTTCCGAACCGAGGCGGACGCCCTTGCGGATCAAAACCCCTTGCCCAAACAGGACTATCGCAATAGTGCCCCGCTGGAAACCCTGTATGCACGGGTGGAACATCGCCAACTGGCCAGCTGTTTCAATACCGTGCCGCTCTTGTTGATCATCAACGAACTGCCACAGCCCGACCTGGACACCACCTATGTCATCTGTCCCGACAGCCCTGAACTCACTATCGATGGGGGTGAATTTGAAAGCTGGTCCTGGAGGGACGAAAACAATTTGGAGGTCGCCACTGGCCGAACCATCGATATTGCCACCCTCGGCGATTACAGCCTGACCGTAAGCCGGACACAGCGCGGGGTCACCTGTGAAAAAACGGTCTCCTTTGAGGTGGTGTCCTCGGGTGCCCCTGAAGATTTTGGCACCGAGGTCCTTGGTTTCTCCGATCAGGTAACGATCGTCGTGGACGCTGTGGGAAATGGTGCGTTCGAGTATTCCGTGGATGGGGAGAACTTTCAGGACAGCGATCGGATCACGGTCTTCCCCGGGGCGTACACCGTGTATGTCCGCGACAAGTTTTTGTGCCGGACCCTCTCCAAGGACATCATTGCACTGGGCTATCAGAGATTCTTCACGCCCAATGGCGATGGTACCAACGAACATTGGAACATCATCGGGGCCGAAAAATATCCCGAATCCCGGTTGTATATCTACAATCGGTATGGCAAATTACTGGCTCAAATATTGGCCGGCTCATCCGGCTGGGACGGTACCTATGACGGGATTCGAATGCCCTCTACGGATTATTGGTTCCGCTATGTATACGATGGAACGAAGGTCTTTTCCGGACATTTTGCATTAAAAAGATAGTTTGGAAAAGGTTTTCCTAGACGGTTCATCTTTGGAAGACTTTTAGTCAGGCGGTCTTTTTTCGCTGGGACGAGAACAAATCTTTAAAAACCCACATTTTAATGAACAACAATATGTAAAAAAATACGTTATTGTTTGTAAGAATCTTAATATGAAACCTACATTTTGCACCTTGCTTTTGGCAGCTGTGTTGTTTGCCTGCGCTCCTTTAAAACGAACCACTCCCAGTGAACGCCTTACGCCATACCTTGGAATGATAGGCAAGCTGCAGAAATCACTGTTGGATAACCACTTCGAGCAAATTGGAAAGCCCCAAATTGAACAAGGGATAGCACTTTCAGTAAGGCAAATCCCCTTTGATAAGTCCAAATACAAGGCCTATCTGGCCCATACCACGGGAAAAGGAAGGGCAACCAGCCTGACCTATAATGATTCTCTTCCGGTAAAGCCCAAATACCTATGCCTAGAGCTTGCCGATCGGATTGCCCTGCGGTCCCAATTGAACTCCGAAAGCAACATTATGGTGCGTTCTTATCTGTCCAAAGAGGATAATTTCCAAATCGTTTCCAAAATAGCATTTGTCACCAATGCGGAAAATACAGATCGCTTGCTAAGATCACAGGGTGTTTTTCTGTCCGAATCCAACAACGGTATATTGGAAATTACCATTGGCGAAAACAAAGGAGGTAGATTGTACTTCTCCGAGTTGGAGATCTTTGATTACCAGGTATCCGGATTCTGTTGGGAACAGGATCAATACGGCAAGGAACGGATAGCCGCCATTTCATTGAATGGGGAATCCTGTCCTAAGGGAACCGATAAAAATGTCCAAAAACTGGATCAGACCAAATCCTACTTAAAATTATAACAATGCAAACCTTAAAAACACTTCTGGGAACCTCAATCGTGATTTTCCTTGGCAGCTGCGAGGACATTTTGGAAGTACCTGATATTTCAAATGAAAGTACTGAAATCATAGCTCCCAAGGATGGCACCACCGTGGGAAGCGATACTGTGAATTTCACCTGGAACGAGGTTTTTGAAGCGGAAGCCTACGCCGTTCAGATTGCGACCCCCAGTTTTGTTGATGCCGCTCAAATTGTCCTGGACAGCGTAATCGTGGTCGACAGCACCTTTACCGGTACAAAACTTAAGATAAAACTGGACAATAGTGGTTACGAATGGAGGGTAAAGGCCATGAACAGTGCCTATGAAACACCGTATTCGAACAGTACGTTCACGGTAAACAGCACAAACCAATGATGTAGTGAAGAAGAACCATAGGACATATCTGCTTTTGCTATTGGTACTGGTGGTCTGGGGGATTCTGGGATTTAGGATCGTAAAGACGGTAAGCCCCTCCACCAAGGGAACCGTACCCTTGGTACATGCCGAAAAGTTTGTGCCAACCCCCATCAAAAAAAGGGACAGCTTCGCGCTTAATGCCAATTATCGGGACCCTTTTCTCGGGACTTTTCCCAAAACCGAAAAACCAAAGAAAGTAAGGGTAACCGTTGCCCAAAAAGAGATCTTGCCGGATAAGAACATTTCCTATACCGGTTTTATCACAGAGAATGGTTCGAGAAAAAAAATCTTTTTTTTAACGGTGGATGGAATGCAACAGATATTCTCTGAAAATGACGTGCTCCAAGGGGTGGAGTTATTGTCTGGTGATGGAAAAAAAGTGCAGGTGCATTATAACGGAAAAACCAAAAAAATTCCCCTGAGCCAATGAAGTGGTCCGTCAAAATACAGGCTGGAGCACTTCAATTTGTTCTTTTTATAGGGGCAGTTATTGCCGTTTTGATAATGGCCTTTTTGCTGATTGCCCACACTCACAGTTTTTTTGATAAAAAAACTGGGCTGACCGTCAGTGTAATTCAGGAAGCTGACAATGGGCTTGCCTATGCTCTTCAAAAGAATATGCCATCAAATGGTGTCCTTGAAATGACCGCAATGGAACAGCGGGATATCACTGTAAAAGTAGAAAAAGGCTATTGGGGTATCTTTGAAAAATATACTTCCAGCGCCAAACAGGGTGCCATTGGATTTTCCAAGACCGCTCTGGTCGGGGGACACCACTCAAAAGGGATTTCTGCTTTGTACTTAAGGGATAGGCAGCGTCCTTTGATTCTTGCTGGGGACGCCAAGATTGTAGGAAATGCCTTTTTACCACCACAAGGGGTTCGCATGGGTAATGTTTCCGGCAATTCGTACGTGCATCACAGACTTATTTTCGGAAGGGAATTGGCGAGTACCTCTTCCTTGCCGTCCATACGGGAAGAAAGTTTGCAACAAATCGAAAAACTGATCAGTGGTCATTCGAATGGAGAAGATAGGATTTCCCTCAAACCCGATAGCGTTCTGAAAAATTCCTTTGAAAACCCCACCTACATCATTAGAGGCGAAATTCTGCATTTGGATGGGGTTTCCCTGACCGGAAATATAATGATTGTGGCCACGAGGAAAATCACGGTCGAATCTTCGGCACAATTGAGGGACGTGGTACTGGTGGCCCCAGAAATTGTTATCAAAGACTGGGTAAAGGGAGTGTTTCAAGCAATCGCCAGCATACGAATATCGGTTGGTAGAAACTGTGAGTTAAACTACCCTACTGCCCTCGTAGTACAGGATAAACAACCCGAAAACAAGATTGAAAATAAGGAAAACTCGCAGCTTTTCATCGATTCGGATTCCGTGGTCAATGGGTTGGTCGTGTACCTGGATAACACCGAAAAACAGCGCTACAACCCCCAAATCAAGATTTCGGATAACACAAGCGTAAGGGGGGAAGTCTATTGTACAGAAAACCTGGAGCTTAGGGGTTCTGTAATTGGCGGTGTGTACACTGATGCGTTCATCACCCTAGAAAATGGGAGTACGTACCAAAACCATTTGTACAACGGCAGAATTAATAGCGAGGCGCTGCCATCGGCCTATGCTGGGCTCTCCCCTGATGGGGAACAACAAAAAAAAGTAATGAAATGGTTGTACTAAGCCGAATAAAAAGTTCGACACTGATGGAAACCTTGGTGGCTACCGTGTTGATTGTAATCATTTTTACGGTGTCAAGCCTATTGTTGAACGCTATGCTCTCCAATAACCTGAAGGGTAGGGACCATCATATCACCGAACGTCTGAACCAACTGTATTATAAATACCAACACCAGAGCTTAATGCTACCCTATTTTGAAAGTTCTGAAGGTTGGGAATTCTCGGTCACTACCGAAATAAGGGAAGGCATTCTTTTGGTGATATTGAAGGCGGAGAATCCATTGATCAACAAATCATACTCCAAAACGGCAACGGATGGATTATAGGCCTAAGAAAATACAAGCTTTCACCTTGAGTGAAATGATTGTGACCCTAGCCATTACGACCATCGTAGTGGGCATGGCCTTTTCCGTACTGGGCCTGGTGCAAAAACAAATGGGGAACATCGAGGAGATCTATGGGGTAAAGCTCGAGGCCAACAAGCTGAGGCAGTCCCTTTGGGCAGATTTCAATCGGTATTCCCATGCGTACTACGACCAGAAAGAAGAACGATTGTACCTCAGCAACGAGTTGGGGACCAAATATTACGCCATCGTCGACGAACGGTTCGTCACGGAGAAAGACACCTTCCATATTGCCCTGCAATCATGGAAATTTTATTTCAACAATGCGACCCGGTCCTCCGGAGAGATCGACGCCATTGAACTGAAAACGAGCAAGGAAACAGGCCACCAGCACATTTTTGTGTATAAGAACAACGCCGCGGCCACCTATTTGAACCAATGAGCATGGGATTTAAACTAGAACATACCCTGGACGATAAGAAGGTCCGTTCCGAAAAGGATTGGCTCTCGAACCTGCTCCAAAAAGAGGTGACCCTTTTTGGAAAACCCTTTGGGAACAAAAAGAAGGAAGACCTGTATTCCGAATTGGGGGTACTGCTGAAAGCGGGCATTTCCTTAAAGGAGGCCCTGTCGCTGATACAGGACAACCAAAAGAAGGAAAAATCCAGGGTATTTTACGGGGACATGGCCGATGCCCTGGTGTCCGGAAAGAGTTTCTTTGAAGTGCTCCGGGAAAGGCCGGAGTTCTCGGAATACGAATATTACTCCGTAAAGATCGGCGAGGAGACCGGGACCTTGACCAGGATCGTGGAGGAACTGGGCAAGTTCTACGAAAGAAAGAACGAGCAACGCCGGGGCCTGATGAATGCCCTGACCTATCCCGTCATCATTTTGTTGACGGCCGTGCTCGTAGTGGTTTTTATGCTGCGAATGGTCGTGCCCATGTTCGAGGATATTTTTAAACAGAACGGGGTAGACCTGCCCGGCATCACAAAGATGATCATCGGGGCCTCCAATTTTATAAGGGACTATGGCTGGTTGGTGCTCCTGGCCTTGCTGTCGCTGGTGGTGCTCCGGAAGGCGGTCGCCAAAAAGGAATGGTACAGGAAAGGGAAGGATCGATTTCTGACCACAATACCGTACCTGGGAAATTTCATCGGTTCGGTATACCTGGCACAGTTCACCCAGGCCGTCGCCTTGCTGACCTCTTCGAAAGTGCCCATGTTGAACAGCATCCAACTGGTGAGGAAGATGATTGATTTTTACCCCCTGAACGAGGCCCTCGAAAAGGTCGAAAAAGGGGTCATGGCAGGGAGCAGCCTACACCAAAGTATGGCGGGCAACAAGATATTCGACAACAAAATGGTGTCGCTCGTCAAAGTGGCCGAAGAGACCAACCAGACCGAGTATGTTTTCGAACGCCTGAACCAACAGTACGCCATTGAGGTGCAGCAGAAATCCAAGTTGTTGTCCACCTTGATGGAACCCCTGATCATTGTCATCATCGGCATCTTTGTCGGGGTGATCTTGGTGTCGATGTACCTACCGATGTTCAAGTTGAGCAGTGTGGTGGGCTAGGCGATCGAACTATGGGTCCGAACAAGGACTGCCGCTCTTCCTCGGCTATGAACCAGGGTCTTTATGGCTATGGTCCCAAGCTTCATCGACCATCCTTTTCAAATCGTATTGGGGCCGCCAGCCGAGTAGAAACTTGGCCTTGGAATTATCGAGCCAGGTGGAATGGTAAGGGGTTTTTACTTCCAGGGTCGGAAGGTTCTGCGATTCATTTAAATAGGCGCCCAATTTTCCGTAATCGATGGGCTCGTCCATGGCGATGTTGAAAAGCTCCTGTTTTGCCCTGGGATGGTCCAGCGCCTGCAAAATGGCATCAACAAGATCTTCCACATGCACGAAATTTCGTTTTATCGGCAGGCCATCGGAATCGAGCATGATGGGAATCGTACCCTTTTCGGCATGTTCATCCGCTTTTTCGGCTTTGAACGCATCGCGCCAAACGGGCACGCCAAACGCATTTCGAGCAAAGGAAAGATGAAGTTTAAGGTCGTCCCCGGCCATGATCCAAGGTGCGCGGAGACAACAGCCATTTAGGTCATATTGAACATAATATTGTTGGACCATAACCTCCTCCAACACCTTTGACAGTGGATAACACCCGGGATAGGCGCTGTGCTCCTGGGTTTCCGTGACCGGGATTTTATGAGGATAAAAGAAGTGCCCCATACCGGCGTCGCCGCCGATTAAAATGAACTGCTTGAATACCGGACTTTCCCGGCAGGCTTCCAAAAGCCAGAACAGTCCCTTGATGGACACATCCATTATGGTATCGGGATCTTCCTTGCTCGTGGCCAGGTGCAGGACATGGGTAACACCTTTTACCGCCTTGCGGACATCTTTACTTTGGTCAATCGACCCGTAAACGGCTTCCAATCTTTTGTGGGTTTCTACCCTCTGCCTATGGCAAAAGGCCCGTACCACAAATTGATCGTATCGGGGATCCTTCAGGAATTTTTTGATAAAAACCCTTCCTACCTTGCCTGTGGCTCCGGTAACCAAAATTCGGTCCATGCGCTTTTGTATTACAAAAATAAAATCCGCCGGCACGAAATGCCGGATTCGGGGTGGCCCTAGGACCTTTCTATTGGAAAGGTGTTTGGAGCCAAGGGATTAAAGTTATCCATTATTTTGGAACTGCTGCAATGCGATCGATTTCCCCTCCTGGCGGGGAATCCCTACAAGCGGCGGCCCGCTCCATAAGACCGAAAAGCAGCCCGGTCAGCCGGCCTCCAACGGGATTTTTGATGGAGGGCGGAAGAAGCATTTTTTCCCTATTTAATGCCATAAATTATGATTAAATTTATCCGGTTCGGAACCCAGCTGATTTGGACGGGCCCGCATATAAAAAAGGGGTGCCCGTAGTGCGCTCCGCGGCAGATAGCAACATGGTACTAAGGAATGTAGGGTATCCCAAGCTAGGAAAAAAGAATCAATAACAAACATTTGAAAATAACAACGATAATCAATGAAAGCACGGATTTTGATTTTGGCCGTATGGGGCAGCACCGCCCTATCTTTTGCACAGAACACCCAAGGTCCCGTTCCCGGGAACGATGGGATTGAAAAAACAACCCCCTTGAAACTTTTCAACGGCCACGATCTGGAGGGTTGGTATACCTTTCTTCAAGGCCGTGGGCGGGACGAAGACCCCAAGAAAGTATTTACGGTAAAAGACGGTATGATTCGGATCTCGGGAGAGGAATGGGGATGTATCACCACCGATTCAGAGTACGAAAACTACCGGCTTACCACCGAGTTCAAATGGGGCCGGACGACACATGCCCCCAGATTGGAAAATGCAAGGGATTGCGGCATATTATTGCATTCGCAGGGCGAGGATGGCAATTCACAGGGCATTTGGATGACCTCCATTGAATGCCAGATCATTGAGGGGGGTACGGGAGATTTTATCGTGGTCGGGGACGGAAGTGATAAATTTCAGATCACCTGCAAGGTGGCGGAAGAAAAACAGGGCAATTCGTTTGTTTTCAAACCCGATGGCAAGGGCCTCGAAGTGACCATACATGAAAATCGCATCAATTGGTACGGCCGCGATCCCAATTGGACCGATACCTTGGATTTTAGGGGCAAAAACGATGTTGAAAAACCGGTCGGGGAATGGAACCTCCTGGAATGTGAGGTAAGGGGCGATGAAATCTCTGTTTTCCTCAACGGGGTTTTAGTGAACAAGGCGAGTAAGGTAAGGCCCACCAAAGGACGCATCCAAATACAATCGGAAGCCGCCGAGATCTTTTTTAGGCGGGTGGAACTGACGCCCCTTTAAAAATAAGGGAACACGGTTCCACACGCCCGGGTATTCCGACATCCATATGGCCCTGGGGTTTTTGACCGTTTTAGTAGGTATCCCGCATCCAATCGAATGGTCGGCGCTTTATCCAATTTCCCCTGGTGAAATCAGGAAAGTCCTGGGGTTCCCCGTTGTTCTCTATGGACAATTCGGACAAAGGGGTCACCGCACTCCATGCGGCCGCATCGTATACATCCATCGGAGGGGCTACATTTTGCTTTGCGGATTCCACGAAGGCGTTCATCACATAAAAATCTATCCCCCCATGCCCGGCCTCTGTGGCGCTGGCACCAAATTTTTTCCAAAGCGGATGGTCGTATCGGTCCAACCATTTTGTCATATCCTCCCAGCCATGGCCTTCGGTCTTGCCCTCGATATGGATGCGCTTGGTGTGGTAGTCGAAATCAGTGAGGCCCTGCACTCCCTGGACCTTAAACCCAAGCGAATAGGGGTGGGGGGTATTGACGTTATGGGTCACGATAATGGTTTCCCCCTTGGCCGTTTCGATGGTGGAGGTAATGATATCGCCCTGCTTGAACTTTAATTTGGCATTGGGATGGTCTTCCCCACCGTTCTCCACGATATATTTGTGCAGCCCGATGGCCTTGGTGGCATGTGAGGTCATGGATACAAACCGATTGCCCCTGTTGATATCGGCCATTACGGCGACGGGTCCCAAGCCATGGGTCGGGTATACATCGGCATTCCTGAGCAAGGAATGCTGTGTCCGCCATTTGGATTCGGAGATGCCCTTTTCGCCAAATTCCACTCCCTTGCCATATGCGGTTTTTCCGTCATTTAGTTTTACATGTCGTAGATCGTGCTGGTACCCACAGGTAAAATGCAACAGCTCCCCGAATACATTTTGTTTCACCATGTTCAAAACGGCCAGGACATCGCGCCTAAAGTTTACGTTCTCCATGATCATTAGATGGCTCCCGGTCTGTTCGTGGGTGTTTACAAGGTCCCAGCATTCTTCCAGGGTATTGGCCGCCGAAACTTCCAGTCCGGTATACTTACCGGCCCGCATGGCGTCCGTTGCCATACGGGTATGCCATAGCCAGGGGGTGGCGACAATTACCGCATCTACCTCTTCCAAATCGAGCAGGTTCCGGTAGTCGTAATCACCACCGCTTCCATAGACCTTTGGTTTTTTTCCACCTGCCGAGGCTATTTTGTCCAGTGCAATGGAAATCCGGTTGGGGTCTATGTCGCAAACAGCGGTTATCAGCACATCGTCCCGTAACAATAGATTGTTGAGATGGTTGGTACCCCTTAGGCCAACCCCGATCATCCCCATTTTTAGCTTTTCCTTTTTCTTTCCCTTGCCCATTCCAAACGCGGTTCCGGGAACCATGGCCACACCGGTACCGGCAATGGCCGATTTCTTGATAAAATTCCTTCTGGAGTTTGTCTTATCCATTTTTATGGTTTTAACGGTTTATAATGTTGCGACTGTATTCTTGTTCGTATGGTCCAGATCAAAATGGGTCCATTTTTTATCCCGTGATTTCCCTACCAGTTGAACCAATGATTGAATTTTAAGGTAACCGACCAACTTTTTCCCCGATTCGGTTCTTCCAATATCTGATTGTTCGTGTACACCAGGAACAGGTCGGAGGCGGGCTTGTATCGCCATTGAAAGCGGGAGTTCAAATTGAAGTTTTTGGATTGTTCGTTGTACTGGAACAGGGTGGCAAAGAACAATTTATTGGTAAAGGTGACGTCCACCTCGGACCCTATCAGCCAGAAGGCTGTTTTGTTCCAGGGTGCCGGTAAGCTGAGATGGTTATAGCTGATCGTACCGCCGAGGCTCACATAGGGTTGAAAACGATACCCCAGTTCACCGCTTAGGTTCAATCTGTTCCCATTGGCATAGTATCCGCCATAACGCCCGCTTACGACATAGGTGAACATGCTTTGGGGTTTGGAAACATAGCCTAGGCGTACCGCTTTCCAATGGTGTTTTGTTCCGGTCGCCAGAGAGTCTTTGTTCGATCTTGTCGGGTCGAAGGGGGCCAGTAGTTCCACGTATTCGTCCACGAATCCCACATCCAGATTGCTTCTGTTGCGAAAATTCAAAAAATATTCGAGGGCATTCTGGTGGTCGGTCCGTTCAAAATTTTCATTAAGGAAATAGCTGCTTTCCAGCTTTGGCCCATGGCTCAGCAATTTTCGCTCTTCGTTCTTCGGGAAGAAGGTATGTGCCAGGAAAGAGCTGAGGTTTACATAGGCCTTACGCGGTACAAAGCCCACTTCTGCCGTATAGCTTTTCCCAACGGATTGTTCCTGTAGCCTCCAGTTCCATTTTTGGCTCTTGTACTCCAAATGCGCCGCCTGGGTGATTCCATTGCCCCCTTTGTCCGGTGCGTAAGACTTAAGGAAAAAAGCCTTGCCGGTCCACAGATTGTTCGAAGAGGCCAGATTGTACTCCAATCCCACATTTCGATTGAACTTGGGATAGACCGCCCGTAGCGAGTCGGTATTTTGTGGGTAGCGCAACGATTCCTTATCGACGAACATCAACCCGATACTGGATCGTTTGAACACCTTCCGTTGCAGGGACAGTACGGCAAAGTTCTGATTGGGCAGGCCTATCTCGTCAATATGGGCTGTTTGGAGGTCCATGGCGCCCAGGCGCCATTTTTCATCCAGATTGCCACTTAGCCTGGCCCCGAACCGGATGGGAACCCCGAGTCCGATGCGCCGTGAAAAGAAGGGGCGCACGGAAGGATATCCAAAATTGGCGAACAAATCGGCGTTTTCTAGGAAAAACTGCCTTTTTTCGGGAAAAAAAAGTTCAAACCGGTCTAAATTCGTCACTTGACGGTCTACCTCCACCTGTGAAAAATCGGGATTGAGGGTCAAATCGAGATTCATGGAGGAGCTAAGGCTGATTTTGGCGTCTCCCCCCACTTTTTTCTGGTAGGTGGTCGTATTTCCATTTTCCGATGCTTTGCCCGTTCCGCCCAGGACATAGGGAATGAACGAAATATTTGTGCCCGGTGACGGGGGCGAAGCGTCCCAGACCAATACGCCCGTGTAGGCCAGGGATGCCGTGGGGAACTGCCGGGGTATAGGGGTCCAACTCGATTTTTCGCTCGACTCCAGGTCCAACCTGCTAAAATTGATCCCCCACTCGGTCAGACCATCCTTATAGCGGATCGATTTGAACGGAATAGCCATTTCAAAGACCCATTTTTCCGCCTCCCGGCGTACCTTGGACACCCATTTGCTGTCCCAGTTCAAATCGATTCTTCCCCCATCGAACATGGTGCCGTCCCATTGGGCGCCGGCCGCGTTCGATCCGAAGGAAAAACCACTGGTCTGGGTATTGAAGGGATCCAGGAAGAGCAAAAAGTTATCATTTTTCCCAAAAGAAAAATCGCGCCTCAGGGATTCCACATAATATTTCGAAGGGGGCGTTTTATGGAATACGGCGGCCAAATAAAGATGTTCGTTGTCGTAGGTCATACGGATTTCCGAGTGCTCATTGGCCTTTCGGTCGTCCATGGGCAATACCATGAAAAAATCCTTTGCCGTTTCGGCATCCCGCCATGCCCGTTCATCAATGTACCCATCAATGACAATGGGATGTGCGGTTTTTTTGATGTGCAAGCGGAAGGCCTCGTTCTTTTTTTGTGCCGCGCTGGGCAGTATTCCCAATGCGATGGTAACGAATACGGTAATATACTTTTTCATTTGATCAGGTGCCGATCTCTGTGGTGTGAACGGGCGGGTGGAACGGCCCTGGATTGGAATCAAAAATTCCAGGAATGTCCGTACCCTATATTGCAAGGCCGGACAAACTAAATGAATTTTTTGAAGAAAAGTGTGTACGAACACACTTTTAACATCTTTTTAATAAAATCGATTTTCGTTCTAATTTTAACCAATTGAATATGAGAGAAATAAAATTTATCCAATTCAATATAATTTGATAATTTTGTACGTACACACCATGAACGGAGGCAGCTTTAGCAATTAAAAAACAAGGCCAGATGGATAGGTTGAAAAAAACGACCATTCAGGATATCGCAGATTACACGGATATTTCCATCGGTACCATTGACCGTGTCATCCATAACCGGGGAAAGGTTTCGAGAATCAAGAAAGAGAAGATCGAAGAGGCCATCCGGGTGCTTGACTTCAACCCGAACCTGTTGGCAAGAACACTTGTTCTGGGCAAGCAATATGTAATATGCAGTCTTCTGCCGGAAGCCATGACCCCCGAACACTATTGGTCCCTCCCCAAAAGGGGTGTGGAACAGGGGGCCCAAAACTACCGGGATTTTGGTATTGAACTGGACTCGCGCACCTATAGCTTGTTCGATGAATCCAGTTTTGTTGAAAATGCAAAGGCCATTCTGGAGCGGAATCCCGAGGGGGTGATCCTAGCGCCCTTATTTGAAAGGGAAAGCACTTGGTTCATCCGCCAATTGGAAAAAAGGAAAATCCCCTATGTTTTTATCGATGCGCGTATTTCCGGCCATAAGAACCTGAGCTATATCGGACCGGATGTCAAGGCCAGTGGTTACATCGCGGGAAAACTTCTCGATCCACTGCTTGCGGATGGAGATGCTATTTTGATCGTCAATATGGTTAAGGGTATCGGGAACAGCGCCCATACCGGAACCATAGAAAGGGGTTTCCGGGATTTTTTCAAGACGGCCGAGGGGAAGCCCAGAAGGAAGATCGGCGCGATTACCATACCGTCGATGGATGAGAGGGAGGTAGTTCGCGAACTGACAAAATACTATTTGAGAAACCCTGGAACGGGAGGGGTTTTCGTGACCAATTCAAATGCGCACCTTATCTCCAAATACCATACCGATCACGAATTGGATATTCGTGTGATCGGATTTGATCTGGTTCAGGGGAATATAGCCGAAATGAAGAAGGGGACCATTGATTTTATAATATCCCAAAGACCGATATACCAGGGCACCCAAGCGGTCCGATCTTTGTTCGATTTCTTTGTCAACAAAAAAATGCCGACAAGCATCCAATACGTGCCCCTGGATATAATAATCAAGGAAAGTATGGATTTCTATATCCGTTGCCAGGGATAGCCGACCGGGGCGAACTGCCCAAAAAAAGAACTTAAAAAAAAAGCAAATGAGCGATACCGCAAATTCAAGAAGAAGCTTTATCAAAAAGACAACGGCCGGTTCAGCCCTGTTCGTCGCAGGAGGGGTGCTGCCGGGATTCTCCGCAAAAAGTTATGCCCGGATATTGGGAGCCAACAAACGTATCCATGTTTCGGTCATGGGGGTCAATAGTCGTGGTGCGGCCCTGGCCAAGAACTTTTCCCGACAGGCCAATTGCGATGTAGCGCACATCTGCGATGTGGATAGAAGGGCCATCTCCAAATGCAAAAAAATCGTTGCACAGCACCAGGAAACGGAGCCCAAGGCCTTTGGCGATTTTCGCCGCTCCCTGGAAAGTCGGGACGTGGATGCGCTGGTGATAGCGGCACCCGATCATTGGCACGCTCCTGCATCGTTATTGGCCCTGCAGGCCGGAAAACACGTTTATGTGGAAAAACCGTGCAGCCACAACCCTGGGGAAGGGGAGCTATTGGTAAGCGCGGCCAAAAAATATAAAAAGGTGGTCCAGATGGGCAATCAACGCCGTTCATGGCCGCATGTCATGGAAGGCATCGACGCTCTGAAAAACGGGATCATCGGACGTGTGTACTATGGAAAGGGATGGTATTCCAACAATCGCGGTCCCATTGGGATCGGAAAGGAAACGGCTGTGCCGGAGTGGCTCGATTGGGACCTTTGGCAGGGACCCGCGCCCAGGAAAAAATTCAAAGACAATCTGGTCCATTACAACTGGCACTGGCATTGGCACTGGGGCACGGGGGAGGCCCTGAACAACGGTACCCATATGATCGATCTGTTGCGGTGGGGAATGGAACTGGATTACCCCTCACGGGTAAGTTCCAACGGGGGCAGGTATCACTATCAAGACGATTGGGAAACACCCGACACCCAAATCATAAACCTCGATTTTGAAGAAGGGAAGACCCTGTCTTGGGAAGGCAGAAGCTGCAATGGGAAGAACATCGAGGGAAGCTCCGTGGGGGTCATGTTTTATGGCGAACAAGGCAGTATGCTCATTCCGGGCGGAAATAGTTACACCCTTTTTGACCTAAAGAACAAGGTGGTGAAAAAAGTGGATGGCGGGGCAAAAATAGATCCCCGCGACCCGGCCAACCCGGCAGAGCAATTGGATGCCCTGCATATTCAAAATATGTTCCACGCCATTTCCAACGGTACGTCCTTGAACGCAGATATCGATTCGGGGCATAAAAGTACCTTGTTGGTGCAGTTGGGCAACATAGCACAACGGGTGGGCCGATCATTGGATATCGATTCGAATACGGGACATATTCTGGACGATAGGGAAGCCCAAAAGTTGTGGGGCCGTACTTACGAAAAAGGATGGGAAATGAAATTATAACATAACATAATATAGCCTTGCCATGGATTCGAGACGGGAGTTTATAAAAAAAATGGGTAATGGAGCGGTGTTCTCCGCGGTGGCACTGGCCACTCCCCTGGGTCATGCACATATGCCCCGGCCAATATATGGGGGAGCCGGGGAGGATGCAAAACCGATCCGGATAGGTATAATAGGGGCCGAAAATTCCCATACGGCCGCTTTTGGAAAATTGTTCAATATCGATAAGGCCTTTCCGGGCGTTTCGGTGAAGTACGTTTGGGGCGAAACGGAGGCTTTTGCAAAAAAGGCCATGGAAAAGGGCAAGATTCCCAATAGCGTCAAGGACCCCAGGGAAATGCTCGGGGAAATAGATGCCCTTATCGTGGACCATAGGCACGGAAAATTTCACCTACCGGCTGCTCGGCCGTTTATTGAGGCGGGTATCCCGACCTTTATCGATAAGCCGTTTTGCTATCGGTTGGATCAGGGAAAGGAATTCCTGGCCCTGGCGCGCAAGCTGGGAACTCCGGTCACTTCCTATAGTGCCATAGCTCATAGCCACGCTACCTTTGAAATGAAGCGGGAGCTGGAAAAAATGGGGACCATTGGCCAAGTCGTCCGATATGGCCCCTTGGATATGCACTCGAAGTATGGAGGGGTGTTTTTTTACGGAGCGCATTTGATCCAACCCCTGATGTATATTTTTGGGGACGATGTGGAAAGGGTACGCATAAATAAAAATGGTGAAAACAGCGGTGCCAATCTTGTGTTCTGCAATGGGATGATGGCCTCCTTGGTCTTTACGACCAAGAAATATGGGTGGCACACCTATGTCGAAACGGATAGCGGAATTGTGGAGCTTGGATCCGAAATAAAGGAAAGCGTTCCTGGAAAAGGCGAGGTGGATATGGTTGCCATGTTCAGGACGGGAAAGGAACCCAGGAGTCATACCAGTATACTCAAAGGGGTCGCGGTAATGGAGGCTCTGGAGAAATCGGTGGTCAGTGAATCTTGGGAAAAGGTCACCCCAGTGGATTGATCTAGGGTGCAGTGTTTCCAAATGAAAGAACGCCGCTTTCGCCACTGTGCTCCATGTTATAGTATGATATATAAAACAACAATCATTAAAACGATAAAAATGAAGAACGTCATAAAACCACTGTACTTGGTAGTACTGTTTGGCCTATTAACGGCCTTTTTGACCGAAAAGAACAAATTGTCGGGCCACCTGCTGTTCTACGCCTCTTTTGATGAGGGGGCCCGGGCCGATTTTGCGGTTGGGGACAGGGAAATATATACGGCTGAGAACCGCAAGGACATGGCCCGGGCAAAAAAGGGCCTGCTGAATACCGATGTGGCCATCGCAAAGGGTCGGGGGCTGGTCGGTGATGCGCTGGATTTTAAAAGGAAAAGCGGTAAGATTTCCTTTTATAGGGCAGCGAAAAATATGGGATACTCAGGGAAGGATTGGAGCGGAGCGGTTTCTTTTTGGTTGCAATTGGACCCTGCACGAGATCTAGAGCCCGGGTACTGCGATCCCATCCAGATCACCGATGTGAACTATAACGATGCCGCCCTGTGGGTGGATTTCACCAAGGACAACCCTAGGGATTTCAGGCTGGGCGCCATGGGTGATTTAAAGGTTTGGAACCCAGATAATTCCGAAGATGAACAATTGGTCGAGGCGCGATTGGTGCGCGTGGGCAGCCCCCCGTTTGAAAGAGGGAAATGGACCCATGTGCTGATGAATTTCTCAGGATTGAACACCCAAAATGGCAAGGTGGAGCTTTATGTCGACGGTTCCCTAAAGGGCAGTGTCGACCCCATCAAGGACCCATTTACTTGGGAAGAGGAAAAAGCGGGGATATTGTTGGGATTGAACTATATAGGGCTTATGGACGAACTCGCCGTATTCGATAGGAAACTCACTAGGGATGAGGTCAAGACTTTGAGTACTTTGAATAAAGGGCTGAAAACCATTTTGGAATAGCCTGTCGTACCCAAATTGATTCCGTGAGCGGGAACCGGAGGGAGATGGATATATCCCGGAACACGGTGCTTGGTCAATTTTGAAGGAGTCATGGCCCATTCCAGGAAAGGCTACCTTTGTCTCTTTTCAAGGGCCAGGGACCACCCGGTGGCCGTGCCCTAGGGAAACTTTCCATCCGATCGGATCATTTAAAACATTCCGAAAACAAAAAACCATCGATTTCTCGATGGTTTTTTTCTTTGTAGCGGGAACTGGATTGATTCCTTCGCTTTGCTACGGAATCGGCCTTAAGGGGAAGCTTGTACAAAGAAAACCATATTGCTCCGCAATAGGTTGCCTTTTTTATTTACAAAGTTAAAGCAAGCTTCACTTTTCCAATAAAAAAGCCACCAACTTCCGTTGATGGCTTTCTTTGTAGCGGGAACTGGACTCGAACCAGTGACCTTCGGGTTATGAGCCCGACGAGCTACCTACTGCTCTATCCCGCGATGTGGACGGCAAAGATACAACACATTCTTGGTTTTATCAAAACTTGTTCCCAGAATCTTTTTTGGGCCATCCCGCTGGGAAAAACTTAAAATCCATACCTTCGGGCATTGACACGACCCTATGGATGCAATCAATGATTTTCTTAAGGCCGCATTGCCCTATACGGAATGGCCCATGTTCATTTTACTCATTGGAGGGGGACTTTTTTTGGTGTTCTATTCCAAGTTTTTGCCCTATCGTTTCTTTGGCCATGCCATAGCGATCACCGCGGGCAAGTACGATGACAAGAATGCAAAGGGCGATGTGAGCTCGTTTCAGGCGCTTTCGGCGGCAGTAGCGGCTACGGTGGGCCTTGGAAACATATCGGGCGTGGCGATCGCCATCCATGATGGTGGTCCGGGCGTGGTCTTCTGGATTTGGATGACCGCATTGATCGGTATGGGCATCAAGTTTTATTCCTGCAGCCTTTCCATTATGTTCCGCGGTACCGACTCCGATGGCAAGCTCCAGGGAGGTCCCATGTTCTACATTACCAAGGGCCTGGGCGAAAGGGCAAGGCCGCTTGCCATTTTTTTTGCAGTTTGTGGACTATTTGGATTTCTTGGAGTATTTACCGCAAATCAGTTTACGGAAACGTTTATGAACGTGGTCGAACCTTCCAGCTCGCTCTTTGCAATGAGTGAGCTTAATTGGAAATTGGGCGTCGGGATGGTTTTGGCCGCAATCACTTCCGTTGTCATTTTCGGCGGCCTGACCAAAATTGCCAAGGTGGCCTCGGCCATCGTGCCCTTCATGGTCATGGTTTACCTCATTGCGGTACTCGTGGTGATGGGCCTCAATTCGGATCAGATCCTTCCTTCCCTCAAAATGATATTTACCGAGGCTTGGAACTTCAACACGATCGTAACCGGAGGTTTTTGGGGCCTGGTGATCATTGGTGTGCGCAGGGCCATGTTCTCCAATGAGGCGGGCCTGGGAAGCGCCCCCATGTACCATGGGCAGTCCAAGACCGACAATCCCATTAAAGAAGGACTGGTGGCCATGCTGGGGCCTTTTATCGATACGATCCTGGTGTGTACCTTTACGGCCGTGGTAATCATTTTGAGCGGGGCATATCTGGAAGATCAAAGTGGCATTGTGATGACCCTGACCGCTTTTGAGCGGACGCTCTTCGGCTTTGGCGACGATCTGTTGATGCTGATCGTTACGGCCTTTGCCCTGTCAACGCTCTTCACCTATTCGTATTATGGGGTCAAGTGCCTGTCCTTTCTGACCAATGCCAAAATTGGAAAGTTTTACAACTGGTACTTTGTGGCCATGATCGTTTTTGCGGCCGTGGCCTCCCTGGATCTGGTGAAGAACCTGATCGATCTGTCATACGCCCTGATGGTCATCCCCAATATGATCGCCGTTCTGTTGTTGGCCCCGAAGGTCAATACCGCGGCGGCGGAATATTTTAAAAAGATACGGAATGCAAAAGCATAAAGCGGGCTTTGTAAACATCATCGGAAACCCCAATGTGGGAAAATCGACCTTAATGAACGCCTTTGTGGGCGAAAAACTGTCCATCATCACCTCGAAGGCCCAGACCACGCGCCACCGCATTCTGGGCATCGTCAATGGCTCGGACTTTCAAGTTATTCTATCGGATACGCCGGGGATCATTAAACCGGCCTATGAGCTACAGTCCTCTATGATGGGTTTTGTGAAATCGGCCTTTGAAGATGCCGATGTGCTCCTCTATATGGTCGAAATCGGTGAAAAGGCACTAAAAGACGAGCATTTTTTCGAAAAGATCAGGAACAGTAAGATCCCGATCCTGCTTTTGTTGAACAAAATAGACCAGGCCAGCCAGGAACTCTTGGAGGAGCAGGTGCAATATTGGCAGGGACAATTGCCCACAGTGGAGATCCATCCCGTATCCGCTTTGAACAACTTTAACGTCAAGGCCGTTTTCGAACGGATCTTGGAACTCCTTCCCGAATCCCCGCCATTTTACCCCAAAGACCAACTGACCGACAAGCCCGAGCGCTTTTTTGTGAACGAGACCATACGTGAAAAAATATTGATGCACTACAAAAAGGAAATCCCCTATTCGGTAGAGATCGAGACGGAGGAATTTTTAGAGGACGAGGAAATCATCCGTATGCGGGCGGTCATCATGGTGGAGCGCGATTCACAAAAAGGCATTATCATCGGACATAAGGGCACTGCCTTGAAAAGGGTGGGCGTGGAGGCCCGTAGGGATCTCGAAAAATTCTTCGGAAAACAGGTGCATATCGAACTGTACGTGAAAGTGAACAAGAACTGGCGCAGCGACCCCAACCAATTGAAGCGGTTCGGTTACAACAACTGAACCTTTTCCCCATAAACACTATATGGCCAGCACGGTTTCCATCATGAAGGTATGCAGTTCGAGCATTTGGGGCTTCCCTTTGTGCTTCCCGGCCCGGCCGAATCCATAAAGTACGAACCAAAGCAACACCATGAATACCATCAATCCCAGTTGGAGACCGTAAGGTCGGTCCAGGGAAGCGCTGGAATACGCCCATATCCCAAGAATGATAAAGCAGGTCGCCACCCCGAAGTGCAGGAACATAAAAAAGGTCCACAAAGTGGGGTTGGGACCAAAAACACCATAAAGTTTGCTGTTCCCTTCATCTTTTTCCTGTATTTCCAGATGGAGCTGGGGCGACCAAAAATGGATTTTCTCAGAATTGAACTTGATAAAAATATGTTCGTCCAGCCTTTTGATCAAAAAGGGCTTCCTTTTGTTTTCGGCGAAGGCACTCAATACCTCCTCCTTCGACGAGGGCAGTTCCAATTGGAAACTGGGCCTGAGGACAATATCGTTGGGTACCGGTTTCACTTCTCTCCTGGGGTTATCACACTGTTTTTTTGGTTGACCTAAATATAGGAAATCCAAATGTGATCGAAGACTTTCGCAAATCCTATGATTCTGGTCATGCGATAAAGGGCATGCCTACATTCCCCTTTTTGACCCCAAAAGAAAATCCGTAATGGCGATGGGCCTTCCTGGGCCATGCGATATTTAAGTATTAGTACTACCTTTGCCCTCTAATTCAGTAATATGGGAGCCATAGTCGCCATTGTGGGAAGGCCGAACGTAGGGAAATCGACTTTTTTTAACCGGTTGATCCAGCGAAGGGAAGCTATTGTCGACGCCATAAGCGGTGTTACGCGAGATCGCCATTACGGCAAAAGCGATTGGAACGGAAAGGAGTTCTCCCTGATCGATACGGGAGGGTATGTGCTGGGAAGTGATGATGTTTTTGAAAAGGAGATCGACAAACAGGTGGAACTCGCCATCCAGGAGGCGGATGCCATCATTTTTATGGTTGATGCCGATACCGGGATCACGGGAATGGATGAGGACGTTGCCAAATTGTTGCGGCGGGTGGACAAACCCATATTCCTGGTGGTGAACAAGGTCGACAATGCCAAAAGGGCCGCCGACGCAGTGGAGTTTTATGCGCTTGGGTTGGGGGATTACTTCAACATTTCCAGTATCAACGGAAGTGGAACGGGGGAGTTGTTGGATGCCATGGTCGAGGTGCTGCCCGAGATGGAAGAGGAAGTGGACGAGCTGCCCAGGTTTGCCGTCGTGGGAAGGCCCAATGCGGGAAAGTCATCCTTGATCAACGCACTGATCGGGGAAGAACGTTATATCGTGACGGATGTTGCCGGCACTACGCGCGACAGTATCGATACCAAATACAACCGTTTCGGGTTTGAGTTCCATTTGGTGGATACGGCCGGGATCCGTAGAAAATCAAAAGTGAAGGAAGACCTGGAGTTTTATTCCGTGATGCGCTCGGTCCGTGCCATTGAGCACAGCGATGTTTGTTTGCTGCTGTTGGACGCCACCCGTGGCTTTGACGGCCAGGTAGCGAATATCTTTTGGCTCGCCCAGCGGAACAACAAGGGTATTGTGATCTTGGTGAACAAATGGGATCTGGTCGAGGACAAAGAGACCAATACCATGAAGCACTATACCGAAAAAATTAAAAAGGCTATCGAGCCCTTTACCGATGTTCCCATATTGTTCATTTCGGTACTGACGAAGCAGCGTATCTTCAAGGCCATAGAAACGGCGGTTACGGTGTACAAGAACCGAAGCAAGAAAATCGTGACCCGGACCTTCAACGATGTCATGTTGCCCCTCATCGAGCATTATCCGCCACCGGCCTACAAGGACAAATACGTTAAGATCAAGTTCTGTACCCAACTACCGACGCCTTACCCGCAGTTTGCATTTTTCTGTAACCTCCCGCAATACGTGCGCGAACCCTACAAGCGGTATTTGGAAAACAAGATCAGGGAAAACTTCGATTTCACCGGGGTACCGATCACCATCTTTATGCGAAAGAAATAGGGTCGTAGCTTGGACGTTTTTTACCGCCCACTGCCACTGCCTGCATGTTCATTGCTAATTGTTCATTGTTCACTGCCCAGTGCCCACTGCCCACTGTTCATGGAACACTACCATCCCCCGGAAGCTCCCCCACCGCCAAAGCCGCCGCCACCGAAACCACCACCGAAACCGCCGCTACCGCCGCCGCCAAATCCACCACTGCCGAAACCCCCACCGGAGCTACCGCTGCGTCCCATATTGCTCAGGATGATAATATCCCACAGGTCCAGCCCGGAAGAACGTTTTCCGCCCCCGCCCCCTCGATTTCGCTTGTTCCGGTTCGATAGGATAATAAGAATGATAAAAAATATGATAATGGGAAGGATCGTCCCAAACGGAAAACCATTGTCCCCGTCGAAAGTGCGCTCCTCTTGAAATTCCCCGTTCAGCACTTTAAAAATGGCATCGGCCCCATCGTTCAGGCCCCCGTAGTAGTTGTCTTGTTTGAATTGGGGAATGATGACGTTTTGGATGATTCTTTTCGACAGGGCATCGGTAAGTTTGCCCTCGACCCCGTAGCCCGTATTGATGGCTATCCTCCGATCGCCCCGGGCCAACAGTACCAGCACCCCATTGTCTTTTCCGTCCTGCCCGATACCCCATTTATGCCCCCATTGTGCGCCCAGATAATTGATGTCCTCCCCCTGCGTGGATTGGATTATGGCCACCACGATCTGGGTGGAGGTACTATCGGAATACCGGATCAATTTCTGTTCCAATGCCTTTTCCTGATGGTCCGGAAGCAGCTCAACATAGTCGTAAACGCTCGTTTGCAGCTTGGGTTTTTCGGGTATTTGGAACTGCGCGATGCCAAAATGGAGGCCGCAAAGTAGGAAAATCGGTAGGCTAGCCCTTGGATATCTCATCGCTCAATTCGTTGGTATTTCCTTGTTGCCAAGGGAAGTGGGCCTCCAATTCCTTGCCGGCCCTTAGAATTCCGTCAACAATACCCTGCTTGTAGTTTCCTTTTTTGAACTGCGCGGCGATCGCATCCTTCGTACCGTTCCAAAAACCGTCGGGGACCACCTTGTCGATGCCCCGATCGCCGTAGATGGCAAACTTCCGATCGTTGACCGCTATATAGAGGATGACTCCGTTCCCTTCCTTGGTGTTGTCCATTTTCAATAGATGGAAGAGCTCCTTGGCCCGCTCAAAATGATCCAAACGGGTGTGGGCCTCGATGTGTACACGGATTTCCCCAGAGGTGTTCCTTTCCGCCTTGAGGATGGCCTGTACGATTTCACGCTCGTCCTCGCGCGTTAAAAAATCCTCGACTCTGGACATATATCGTTTATCAATTGAATTCGAAGTTCACATCGGGGGCGTTTTCCGAACCGGCGTCTGCCTTATAGCGTGCCATTTCCCCGAAACCGAACATCCCCGCCAACAATTTTCCGGGGAATTTTGTGGTGTGGATGTCGTAAACGTTCACCTTTTCATTGTACCGGTTGCGCTCCACATTGATGCGATTTTCCGTGCCCTCCAGTTGGGATTGCAGTTCCAAAAAGTTTTGATTGGCCTTGAGCTCGGGATAGCGTTCGACCACGACCATCAGTTTGCCCAGGGCCCCGGTCAGACCATTTTGGGCTTCCTGGAACTGGGCCATGTTTTCCGGGCTAAGGTTGTTGGCGTCGATAGTGGTGGAAGTGGCCTTTGCCCGTGCCTCGATGACATCGGTCAATGTGCCGCGTTCAAAATCGGCGGCTCCCTGAACTGTTTTCACCAAATTGCCGATGAGGTCGTTCCTGCGCTGATAGGCGCTTTCCACGTTCGACCAGGCGGTCTTCGCATCGGCCTCAAATTCCACGGCCGTATTGTTGAAGCCCACTGCCCATTGGTATACTACAAATGCGAGGACTCCAAGAATTATTAGAGTAATTAATCCTTTTTTCATGTTCTAGTGTTTATGGTTGTTATAGTTGTTCCTTGATTTTGATCAGCTCTATCTTGACCCTTTCCAGCTTCTGGATGATTTCAAAGTTGTCCAAGGTTTTTTGCCTGCCCTCCTTTAGATGGATTTTGGCACCTTCCAAGGTAAAGCCCCGCTCTTTCACCAAGTGATAGATCAATTGGAGGTTCTTGATGTCCTGGGGAGTGAATTTTCGGTTTCCCTTGGCATTCTTTTTTGGTTTGATGGCATCAAATTCCTTTTCCCAGAAGCGGATCAGGGAAGTGTTCACGCCAAAAGCCTTGGCTACCTCACCAATACCGTAGTACAATTTTTCGGGAAGCTCTACTTGCATCAGTCAAGGGATTGGTTTTCCTGATTGGCGTATTTCAGCATATTTTCGAACTCCTCGGGCGATAAACTCCCGTAGTAGAAATTAATGGGATTGATTCGCTCCTTGTCTTTCCATACCTCGTAGTGTAGGTGGGGTGCCTCAGATCGTCCGGTACTGCCCACAAAACCGATAAGGTCGCCCCTTTTTACTTTTTTGCCCTTTTTTACGTTGTACTGGCTCAGATGGCCGTAAATGCTCATATATCCGTAACCGTGATCGATTCGAATATGTTTTCCAAAGCCCGATGACCTGTTGTCCGCCCGCGTAACCTTGCCATCGCCGGAAGCGTAGATAGGGGTGCCCTTGGGTGCAGTGAAATCCATTCCCCAATGCATCTTCCGTGCTTTTGTGAACGGATCTGATCGCCAACCATAGCCCGAGGCCATACGGGTCAGTTCTTCATTGCTGATCGGTTGGATGGCCGGAATGGCCATCAGTAATTTCTCCTTTTCCTCAGCAAGTTTGGTGATTTCGTCCAGCGATTTGGATTGGATCGCCATCTGCTTTTTGATAATGTCCAGGCGTTTGGTCGTGGCAATGACCATTTCCGAGTTGTTGAAGCCTTCCAGGGCCCGGTACCGGTTCACTCCTCCAAATCCAGCACGACGTTGCTCTTCGGGAATCGGGTTGGCCTCAAAATAGAGCCTATAAATGTTATTGTCGCGTTCCTCGATATTGGAAAGCACGTCTTCGATCTGCTCCATTTTTTTGTTCAGCAGTTCAAATTGCAGCTCGTAATTTTTTACCTCCCGCCGTAGCGAAAGTTCTGCCGGGGTATTGATCAAGTTGGTGTTCAGTAAAAAGACCAGCGACATCAGTCCAAACAGAAAGGAACCCAAAACGAACAAGGCAATATTCCGATACCGACGGGTTTTTTTCGGCTCGATCTTTCTATAGGAAAGCGTATCGGGATCGTAATAGTACTTTACCTTAGACATAAATGTATTTTATCCTATTTTTGTGTCGTTTTATCAGAACAAACAAATATAAAAATTGTTTTGTAGAAACTGTTAATTTTTATAAAACCTTACCATTTTCATGACTTCCAGCGAGATTAGAGCACAGTTCCTCAACTTTTTTAAGGAAAAGGCGCACAAAATTGTGCCCTCCGCACCGATGGTGGTCAAAGACGATCCCACCCTGATGTTCACCAATGCGGGAATGAACCAGTTCAAGGAGTTTTTTTTAGGAAACAGCAAGGCAAAGAATGCGCGGGTGACCGATACCCAAAAATGTCTTCGGGTGAGTGGAAAGCACAATGACCTGGAGGAAGTGGGCAAGGACACCTACCACCACACCATGTTTGAGATGCTGGGGAACTGGAGTTTTGGGGACTACTTTAAGGAGGAAGCCATACAATGGGCATGGGAATTGTTGACGGAAGTCCTTAAAATCGACAAAAAAAACCTATATGTTTCCGTTTTTGAAGGCAGTGGGGATGCCGATCAGCTTGAAATGGATACCGAAGCCTTTAATTTGTGGAAGGCGATCGTTCCGGAAGACCGGATCATCATGGGGGACAAAAAAGACAATTTTTGGGAAATGGGCGATCAAGGCCCATGTGGACCCTGTTCGGAGATTCATGTGGATTTTCGATCAAAGGGGGAAAAGGAAAAGGTCTCCGGGGCCTCTTTGGTCAACCAAGACCATCCACAGGTGGTGGAAATATGGAATCTGGTTTTCATGCAGTACAACCGAAAGGCCGATGGGACCCTGGAAAGCCTCCCGGCCAAGCATGTGGATACCGGAATGGGCTTTGAACGGTTGTGCATGGTACTACAGGGCGTGCAGTCCAACTATGATACCGATATCTTTACCCCGATCATACGGGAGATAGAAACGATCACCAGTTCCAAATACGGTAAAAATGGGGAGGTCGATATTGCCGTTCGCGTCATTGCCGATCATATTCGCGCGGTGTCCTTTTCGATTGCGGATGGGCAATTGCCGAGCAACACGGGTGCTGGCTACGTGATCCGCCGGATTTTGAGAAGGGCCATACGGTACGGGTTTACCTTCCTCGATACCAAACAGCCCTTTATGTATCGTTTGGTCAAAGTACTGGCGGATACCATGGGTAAAGCTTTTCCCGAGTTGAGGGAACAACGGCAATTGATCGAAAATGTGATCAAGGAAGAGGAACATTCGTTCCTTAACACTTTGGAACAGGGCTTGGTACTGCTCGACCAGATCATCCAAGCGAACCCCGGAAAGGAAGTCGATGGCCGAAAGGCCTTTGAACTTTATGATACCTATGGTTTTCCCATTGATCTGACAGCACTGATCCTAAGTGAGAAGGGCTTCTCCCTGGACGATGCGGGATTCGATGCGGCCATGCAGGAGCAGAAGGACCGCTCCCGTTCCGCTTCCGAGGTGTCCAAAGAAGATTGGATACAACTGTCCGATGATCCAGAGCAGGAGTTTGTGGGCTATGACCTGTTGGAGGCTGATGTGAAATTGGTGAAATACCGAAAAGTAACGTCCAAGAAGGAAGGCGAACAGTTTCAACTCGTGTTCAATATCACCCCCTTTTATCCCGAGGGGGGCGGGCAAGTGGGCGACAAAGGTTATTTGGAGGCACCCAACGGGGATGTGATCTATATTGTCGATACCAAAAGGGAGAACAATGAAATCGTACATTTTACGAAGGATTTGCCAAAAAAAACAGGAGATACCTTTCGGGCCGTCGTGGACCATAACCAAAGACGGAGAACGGCGGCCAACCATACGGCCACCCATTTGCTGCACCAGGCCCTCAGGGAGGTTTTGGGCCCGCATGTGGAACAAAAGGGTTCGGCCGTGCATTCCAAATACCTCCGTTTCGATTTTTCCCATTTCGCCAAGTTGACCACCGATGAACTCCGCACCGTGGAAAATTTTGTGAATGCCCGGATCGAGGGGCAGTTGCCCTTGGAGGAAAATAGGGGCGTTCCCATGAAGGAGGCCCTGAAGGAAGGGGCCATGGCGCTTTTTGGCGAAAAATATGGGGATACTGTGAGAACCATACGTTTTGGGCAGTCCATTGAACTCTGTGGGGGTACCCATGTGAAGAATACCGGGGATATCTGGCACTTCAAGATTCGGTCCGAAGGGGCAGTGGCCGCCGGTATCCGGAGAATAGAGGGCATTACCTCCGACGCGGTGAAGGATTTCTATTTTGAGAACAACAGGACGCTTTTCGAAATCAAGGACCTGTTGAACAATGCACAAGATCCCCTTAGGGCGGTGGAATCGTTGCAGGAGGAAAACAGTCGATTGAAAAAGGCGGTCGAAAATTTGTTGAAGGACAAGGCCAAAAACCTGAAAGGAAACTTGTTGAACGAGCTGGAGGACATAAACGGGGTAAAGTTCCTGGCGAAAAAAGTGGATCTGGATGCAGCGGGCATCAAGGACCTGTCCTTTGAAATGGGGAGCAAACAGGACGACCTGTTTTTGATGTTCGGTACTGAACGCGAGGGGAAGGCCCTGTTGTCATGCTATATCTCCAAGGGCGTGGTAAGTTCAAAAAACCTCAATGCGGGGACCATTGTAAGGGAATTGGGCAAATGCATCCAAGGTGGGGGGGGTGGACAACCGTTCTTTGCCACTGCGGGCGGCAAAAACCCAGCCGGTATAGCCGAAGCCCTGGTAAGGGCCAGGACCTATTTGGAATAGCCTGTATCCATATGGCCACGGTCAAGATCGATGTCGCCGATAAGGAGGATTGCTTTTACGATGCGGGGGCCCAGGGGCAACCACGGTCTGCAAAACCTATTGCCAAACAGAGGTCTCCAACCAGTCAATGGCATCCAGCAAGTACGGTAGATACTCACAGGGAACGGTATGCGACAGACCGACCGCCTTTACAAACACTATTTCACTACCGGCATTGGTGGATAGTTCTACAGCCGTTTCGGTATTGGTAAATGGAAACAGTTCATCAAATTCCCCATGTATCACATACAGGGGGATCTCGGTCTTATTAAGTATCCCATCGGTATAGGACAGACCGTAGGCACTTGCCATGGGGATACCTGCGGAAAATATTTCTGGGTGGGTGTCCGAGAGAAACCAACTCCCGTTGCCCCCATCACTATAACCGACCACCACCACTTTGTTTGGATCGATGTTTAAATTTTTCAGGGCAAAATTCACCAAGTCCACGACCATGGATTCATTGACGGGCTCATACCACAAGAGCCCACGCGAGTTGGGACTTATCACGTACGCTTTTGTGTTTTCCAATGCCGGTTCGATCAAACAGCCTGTCCGTTTATGGGCGTCCGGATCCCTGGTGAGCGCGCCCCCGTGCAGATTCACGAAAAGGGGCAGCGGTTCGTTCCCGGTCATTTCCGGAACAATTACCCGGAACTGCCATTTTTGAGTGAACGAGGCGTCCAATTCAAAATCATTGGTCCCCGTTTTAAAAGGGAGTTCGGAAAAAGCCTTTTCCATATCGATGATGCTCGTTTCGGGAATGTCTATGATGGGACCGTTCCCCGTTTCCAAAAAGCTATCACTGCAGGCCGCACAAAATAGGATCAAGGCTGCAAAGGATAAAACGGGACTTGTTTTACATTTCATAATCTTTAAAATATTGGAGACCGATCCATACAAGATACTGCATTTTTTTTTCGATTCGTCATGGTAATGGTGGATTTAACGGCCTCGTAGGTGACTCGGGCAATTTGGCGTCCAATAAAAAAAATGGCGGTTTTTACGTTTCCATAAAAATGAAGATTAAGTTTGTATTTTGCGTTGAACCGTTTTTATCGCCATGAAGCTCCAGACCCAAATTCCATTTCGGAAAGCAGAAAATCAAATCGATTATGAAAGCCGATTGCTGCTTTTGGGTTCCTGCTTTTCGGATAACATAGGTGGGAAGCTGGCGTATTTCAAGTTCCGATCTTTACAAAACCCCTTTGGAATTTTGTTCCATCCGGTGGGCATCGCAAATTTGATCGAACGGGCGGTCCTGGGAAAACGGTTCATGGCGGAAGAAGTTTTTTTTCTAAATGAGCGCTGGCATTGTTTTGCCGCCCATTCCGATTTGAGCGATTCTTCCAAGGAAAAGCTCCTGAAAAACCTGAACAACGGGCTTCAGGCCACGCTAAGGCAATTGGAACAGGCCTCCCATATTGCAATTACCTTGGGCACGGCCTGGGTGTACCGCCATGAAAAGGACAAGGCCATAGTGGCCAACTGTCACAAGGTCCCCCAACAGGAGTTTACGCGGGAATTGCTTTCAGTGGCCGATATTGCCGAAAGTTTGGAAAGGACCATCGACCGGGTTCGATCCGTCAATGCAAGTGCGCAGTGTATCTTTACCGTTTCCCCGGTTCGTCATCTGAAGGACGGCTTTGTCGAAAACCAAAGGAGCAAGGCCCATTTGCACGCCGCAGTCCACCAAATCATGGATAAGCATACCGCCTTGAACCCCCATGAGGGATATTTTCCGGGGTACGAGCTCATGATGGATGAGTTACGGGACTATCGTTTTTATGAACCTGATATGGTCCATCCCAACGCACTCGCTGTGGACTATATTTGGGAAAGGTTCAAACAGGTTTGGATTTCGGAAAAGGCCTATATCGATATCGATCGGATCGAGGCGGTCCAAAAGGGGTTGGAGCACCGTCCCTTTAATACGGGGTCTGAACAGTACAAAAAGTTTCAAAAATCCCTGGAGGGAAAAATTGCGTATCTTCAACAGCTGCATCCCTGGATGGTGTTCGATTGAACAAGATCTCCAACGATCCCACGAGGGCACGGGCAAAGTAAGCCGTTGTCTTGGATCGCACCGTAGAGGCACTTTGTAGGAAACTCCGGGCCGTGTGGTTCACCGGTTCATGGAAATAATGGCGATGACCGTAACGAAACAAGATCCCAATGAAAAAGATCCTTTTTGGCAGTGTCCTGACCCTGGCGGTGCTCTTTGTCCTTCGTTCCTGCTGGGAGGACAGGAAAGCGGAATCGATTCTCCGGGAAAATTCGATGCTCATCGAGCAACAGATCCGCAATGTTTCCAAATTGATCGTTACCGAGGGCCATTTTGCCGAAGTCTACAACTACCGCGATTCCCAAGAGCTTTTCGGCCCGCTGATTACAGCCGACAAAAAGGCCCTGGTGGTGGTCAATGCGGAGGTGACGGTGGCCTATGACCTGGGACAGATCGATTTTGAAGTTGATGAAGCGACCAAGACGCTCCGTATCGTTGGTATTCCGGACCCAGAGATCAAGATTGCTCCCGATTTCGAATATTACGATGTTTCCGCCGATTACCTGAACCCGTTCACGGCATCGGATTACAACCGCATCAAAAAGAATGTCAACGCCTCCCTGATGGAAAAAGTGGAAACCTCAAATTTGAAAAGCAATGCCCAGAATAGGCTGATAAGTGAACTTTCAAAATTTTACGTACTCACGAATTCCATGGGATGGACCTTATGGTACGGGAATCGACCTGTGAACCACAATTGGACCGAACTTTTCCCGGCAGAATAGTGCAAATCGGGCGACGGGCGCCTCAGGGATGTAACGAAAAGGGTCAACGGACAATCGGCCCTTGGAACGGGCACCTTATTCCACAAAGGCCTTGGCCCAGGCAATATAGTTTTCCCAATCGTAATCCGTCACGTCGTGCTCCCCAGTCCTGATGTGATAGGCCAAGGTCTTATGAATCGCTTGATCTATCCTTGGCATTTGCGGGGCAACGATTCCCTCTTTTCCATATAAGGCGTAGACGGGCGAGGCATAATGGGCCGAAAGAAACTCCCCACGGGGATCGGCCCACTCATCTTTGAGGGCACTGGCCACATATAAGGGCCTTGGTGCCATCAATGCCAAAAGTTGGTGTTGGTCTACCGGCAGCGTTTTTTCGTTTTCATTGTATTGTTGGAAACTATCACAGAACCAATGCGGGAAGGAACGGTTGATCTGACCGACGGTCTCCCCGAACTTCCGCTTGGACAGCGCCGCTCCGCCACAACCGGAATCGTTGCTGATGACACCTGAAAACCTTTTATCCGTAGCACCAGCCCAAAGCGCCGCTTTGCCCAAGCGGGAGTGCCCAAATACAATGACCTTGGATATGTTCACATCGTTTTCCAGATAATCCATGGCACGGCTCAATCCAAAGGCCCAGGCTGCGATACTTCCCCATTCGTTGGGTTTTGGACGTTGTTGTCCCTCCCTATAGAACAGGCTATGCAGTCCGTCGGAAAAGTCGTTTTTATCGGGATCTACCTCGCCATAGTAGATGGTGGCCAATCCATAACCGGCATCGAGCATTTTTTCGATGGCCCAGCGGTTCTTCCGTGCGCCCCTTGATGCCTCTGTGGCGGTGTTGTCGCGAATGCCCAGGTCATCGCTGTTGCGGTTCCAGGCCTGGGTGATGAACACCTTTGGGTCTGTGGTCACCGTATGGTTTCCATGGAAATTGTACCCTAGGAAAATGGGAGCGTCCGTACTTCCTTTTGGGAGATAGAGAAGGATGTTGAAGCTCAGGGAGCGGTTGTTCTTTTTTAGGCTGATGGCGACCTGCTTCCGCTTGGCCTTGCCCCCGAATGCATTGTCGTCCTCTTCAAGTAGCTTGAATGAAAACTCCTCCAAGGTCCCGGGAACCTTTCCATATACCTGCCCTTCGAAAAAGGCGTACAACTCCGGTCTGCGTTTTTCCTCCCATTCTGCCGAGCTGCCGATACCCTCCCCGGCAAAGGTGGTCAAGGGGTCGGGGACCCGGAACTTGGGGACCTTGCTTTCATCGTAATTGGGTTCGGACTGGGTATATGACATAGCTGTGACAAAAAGGAAATATACAAAACAAGCTGCGGTTTTCATTGGCCAGTTATTTTGGTTTGATATTCATATTAGGATTGTTGCCCTGATTGGGCCGGTCTAAACTCGGTCTGTATGAGGCCGAGGCCATCATCTATCAAATGCCCCAGCTCGGGTCTGTTCAATTTCATCCCTTCAAGATGTTCGGCAATCTCTTGGCAGAAATCGGAGTCCCCATTGATCTTGGCCAACTCATACAATTCCACGGATAGCAGCCAATCGGTCGGATATTCAGCCCGGACCGCATCAAACACCTTGTGCCTGGAGATAGTGGTATTGTGGCCTTCCCGAAAATCCCTTACCTGTCCGTAGTACTGCTCCAACTTTTTTCGTTCCATGGACCGATCCGGAGCAATGGTCCCCTCCTCGATTTTATGGGTGACCAGATCAAAGCTGTCCAGATTTGCCGGACCGTTAAAGGCGGAAACGATGCTTTGGCCCACAGCCATACTGTACAGATTGTCGTTCGATTCAAAAAGCACTTCGTCCCGATGCGAAACCTTGCAATTTTTAAACGTGATCAGGAGAATTTCCCCTCGCGGATTGCGGGTACCGGTGATAATTTCCCCGGTAATCCGGATCCCTCCCTCAAAATCCAAGGATACCGTTTCCCCTTCATAGATGGCATAGGCCTTAAGGTCTCTTGGCCCCATATCCTCAATGGCCAGATTGATCCCTTTTAGTTTTCCCATGGGGGACCCAAATCCGTCGTGGTGATGTGCGATGCCGTGGCCTACCAATTCCTTTTCGCGATACGACAGGGCCGTGGGCCCGGTAGTCTGGAAGAACACCGGTTTGCCATTGAATGCAATAACCTTCTCAAAACTCCCGGATACTTGCAGTCCGGTGTTCATTTCTATGGTGCCCAGTTCCCTGGAATCGATTAATTTTTGTACCCCCGACAATCCGCCCCTGCGCAGCGCCATGGAATTGGCAAACTCCTCCAAAATCTGACTCAGATAGGCGAAATCCGGAGTAACGAAGAGTTGGGGCTGGGGTTTGGTAATGTCAAAGGCGGTATGGGCCGCTTCGATGGAGTAAGGGACTTTTCTTACGGTATCGGTCATGCACCAGGCACTTTCGCCTATAGAGGACAACAGTCCCGCGCCATATATTTTTGGGGCATCGACAGCACCGATAAGACCGTATTCCACGGTCCACCAATGCAGATTGCGGATGAGGGCCATCTCGCTGGGCTCACCCATATGTTGTTGCAAGTCGGCGATATGCTCTTCGGCTTTTTCGATCTCCTCCCTCGGCGTGCCCTGGGCCTCCTTGATGATCGAGAGATGTCGGACGGCCTCGTATAGTTCAAAGTCCCTGGCGCTGGAAATGGCCTTGGACCCGATCTCTCCGAACCGCCGCAGGTATTCTGCATATTCCGGATTGGCGATAATGGGGGCATGGCCGGCCCCCTCATGGATGATATCGGGCGCAGGGGTATATTCGATATGGTCCAACTGCCGGATGTCGGAAGCGATGACCAGTACGTTATAGGCCTGAAACTCCATAAAGGCGGAGGGAGGGATAAATCCATCCACCGCGACCGCTGCCCATCCTATTTCCTTAAGAATGCGGTTCATACCATACATATTGGGTATGCGATCTATGGAAATCCCGGTTTTTTTCAATCCTTCCATGTACGATGGGTGGGCCACCAAGCCAAGGTAGTCCACATTTTTGCGCATCACATAGCGCCATACCGCCTGATCTATGGCGGTATAATCCCCATAATCCTGGGGTTTGATATATTGCTTCAAATGCTGCGGAAGCTTGTCCAAAATGGAGTTGCTTTCATAAGACATCCCATGTTCTTTTAGTTCCATAAAGTTACAAAATGCGCCACAGACCCTACCACAGAAACGCAATATTCGCAAACAGAAAAAAGCCCTCTTCCAAAATGGCGGAGGGCTCTTTAGGCCTTTGTCCAGCCTTATGGGAAGGCTATTTGGCCGCTATCGCGTTCGGTGGATACTGCTGCAGTATCTCTGACACAAATTCCTGGATGCGTGCTTCTTTCTTCTCAATATTTTTAATGTTGCCCAGGTTTCCGACACCCTTGCCCTGCCAGACCAATTCCTTGTTTTTGGCATCGATCAGATCAATGTACAGGGAACCTTCGGTTCGGGTACTGACGTTATTTCCACCCCAGCCTGGTCCCCAGTAGTACGGGCTCCAGCCCCAGCCCCAGCCCCAACCACCTCCCCAGTAGTTGTTGTAGATGTCCACCTGCTCACGTTCCTTGGTGAAGATGCTTACCAAGATGTCCGGACTGTCCGATTTTACAAACCCTCGGTTGCCCATCTCGGCCTCTATGGCTTTCAAAATCCGTTTTTTGTCCAAATCGGATATTTGTGCCTTGTCTATACCTGTTTTGTAGAAGGCATACGATTTGAAGGTATTGAAATTGGCTTCCTTGTCGTAGTCGGACAGCACGCGCACCGAGGTGCAGGAGCTTAAAAAGAGTACAAGAAGCATGGGTACTGCTAAAATTTTCATCGTTTTCATAAGCTACATTTTTTTTGGGAACTGGGGTTCCATTTCGTCCGATAAAAAACACAAAAACCGTGCCGAAAACCTCGGTTTTAGCGGGAATTGGTTTTTGCCCGATAACCATAAGGGCAATGCCTGCAGCCACTTTCACAACAATGGCCCCGTTTCAGATGGTACTGTTCGGTAAAAACCCTGTACCCCTCCTCCGAAAGGTAAAAATCGCCCTCTTCCGGGGGAATGATCTTTTTCATGTTGATTACCTGAATTATGGGTGCCACGGGCCTGCCCGATCGTCCGCTGAGGGTCAATAACAGAGGACCATTAATAAAATACGCATTGCACGACCCAGTCGAGACCAAGGTGCATTCCCAAGATACGATGGTATGCAGGCTGGGCCACTATTTTACCGCCCTAAAATTAGCCATTTCTGTTGATAAGGAACCTTGAGACCCATTAAATGCCTACATTTTATAAAGATTTATTGGTATTTTAACGGTTCAATACAATTGTTGGCAACAAAATGGAGTTACCGTGTAAGCGGTTTACATATCCATTATCTTTGAATGGGCCGTTTTAATGGTAGCACTATGATAGTAGTCTTTAAACATTTTTTCTACAAAAACTATGTGGGCCTATCGGTTTGGCCCTTCATAATTGTAAAGAACAATGCGTTGAAGGAAGATAGCGTGCTCATCAACCATGAGAAAATACACCTGAGGCAACAGCTTGAACTGCTCATCCTTCCCTTTTATCTTTGGTATGTGGCGGAGTGGTTGTTGCGATCCCTGTGGTATCTCAACTTTTATCGCGGTTACCAGAACATTGGTTTTGAAAGGGAGGCCTACGACAACGAGCACGATCTCCAATATCCGGGGAAGCGCAGGGCTTTCAGCTTTATTAAATACCTTTAGCGTCCGTAAATCTTGAAAGTGGCCATTGTAAACCAGCAGGTCTTGCTGCCCCTTTTATCCCAAAAGCGCATCTCACTCCATATTAAAAGGGAAGATTCGATACACCCTTTTATTTCGGGAAATAAGTTCCGAAAACTCAAATACAACCTGGTCGAGGCCTTGGCACATGGACACCACACCTTATTGACCTTTGGCGGGGCCTACTCCAACCATATCGCGGCCACGGCCTACGCGGGCCATGAAAAGGGGTTGAGGACCATCGGTGTCATTAGGGGAGACGAACTCTCTGAAAAATGGCGGGAAAACCCGACCCTAAAATTTGCACATGGGCACGGTATGCAATTTAAGTTTGTGTCCAGGGAGGCCTATCGGGACAAACACGATCCACTGTTCCTGGAACAGTTGGAATCGGAATGGGGACCGTACCACCTCCTTCCCGAGGGGGGGACCAATGCGGCGGCGGTCAAGGGTTGCGAAGAGATTCTAACAAGGGAAGATTCCGATTTCAACACAATTTGTTGTTGTGTGGGAACGGGCGGCACGCTTGCCGGAATTATCAATTCCGCGCATCCCGGGCAACAGATTTTGGGCTTTCCTGCACTAAAGGGCGATTTTTTAAAAGAAGATATTCGTAAATTTGCCCGAAGGGAAAACTGGGAATTGCAGACCGACTATCATTTCGGGGGATATGCCAAGATACGTCCAGAGCTGGTACATTTCATAAATGATTTCAGGCAAAAGACCCAGATTTCACTGGATCCCGTCTATACAGGAAAGATGGTTTTTGGTATCCTGGATTTGGTACGACAGGACTATTTTCCGCCCAAAACCAAAATTTTGGCCATCCATACAGGAGGATTGCAAGGGATCACGGGAATGAACCAATGGTTGAAAAAGAAAAATTTGCCTCAAATAGACCTATGATAAAAAAAGGGATACTGGTAGTGGTTCTAGGAGTGTTTTTGATAGGGTGCAAGGGAAAACGCAAAGTTGCCCATGCCAAGCATCATAAAAAGGAAAGCAGGGTCACTCCCCCTAAGTCCAAAAAAAAGACCTACTATGGGGGCCATGAAGACCTTCCTATGGATACTGGGGAATTCGTTCGTTTTCCCATCAATTCCATAGAGGAGTATATCGACACCTTTTCGGAGATTGCCCAGCGGGAAATGAAGGCCTACGGCATTCCCGCAAGTATTACGCTGGCGCAGGGCCTTTTGGAAAGCGGATACGGGAGGGGCGAACTGGCCTTGAAGACCAACAACCATTTTGGCATAAAATGCCACAAGGGTTGGCAGGGCGACCGCGATTACCACGATGACGATGAAAAGGGAGAGTGCTTTCGAAAATACAACCACCCCATGTACTCCTTCCGGGACCACAGTATATTCCTTTCCGGCCGTTCGCGGTATGCGAGCCTGTTCGAACTGGACGGCAACGACTACAGAAGGTGGGCCAAGGGCCTTAAAAAAGCGGGCTATGCGACCGACAAGCGCTATCCCCAAAAATTGATCGCCCTGATCGAAAGACATCGTTTGTACAAATTTGATGATCGGGCCGGACGGGGCCGCGGTCGGGATGTTTCCTTGGAAACATCACCCACAACAAGCATATATGTGGTAAAGGCAGGCGACACCCTGTATTCCATTTCCAGAAGATATCTGGTTTCCGTTGACGAGCTTATGCGGCTCAATAGAATGGACAATAGTACCATTTCTATAGGACAGGAGCTCACCGTAAGATCAAATAAGATCAATAAATAATATTTTGTCCCATATCTCAAATACATCGAAATCACAAACCAAATGATCTACCAAAGAAGTAGTTCGCTCTTTGCGGAGGCGAAAAAGTATATCCCCGGCGGGGTCAATTCCCCGGTCCGTGCTTTTAAGGCTGTGGGCGGGGATCCCATTTTTGTCAAAGAGGCCAAAGGCGCCTATCTGTACGATGAGGACGGGAACCGATTGATCGATTATATCGCCTCCTGGGGTCCTTTGATCCTTGGACACGCCCATGCGCCCGTAATCAATGCAGTGATTGAAAAGGCCAAAAAAGGCACCTCCTTTGGCATGCCCACCGAAATCGAGACCGAATTGGCCCGATTGGCGGTCTCCATGGTGCCCAATATCGATAAGATCCGTTTTGTGAACAGCGGAACGGAAGCATGCATGAGCGCGGTACGCCTGGCCCGGGGCTATACCGGAAAGGATAAGATCGTAAAGTTTGCGGGCTGCTACCACGGCCATGCCGATTCTTTTTTGATCCAAGCAGGGAGCGGGGCAGTTACCTTCGGCAGTCCCAACAGTCCCGGGGTGACGCAAGGTACGGCAAAGGATACCCTCTTGGCCGATTACAATGACCTGGAAGGGGTAAGGACCCTCCTTGCTTCGAATCGAGACCAGATTGCGGCCGTAATCATAGAGCCGATAGCCGGGAATATGGGCTGTATTGTGCCCACGGATGATTTTATAAAGGGACTTCGGGCACTCTGTACCGACGAAAACATCCTGCTGATCTTCGATGAGGTGATGACCGGTTTTCGCCTCGGAAGGGGCGGGGCGCAGGAAGCTCTTGGAATTGATGCGGATATCGTGACTTTCGGAAAGGTCATCGGGGGAGGACTCCCTGTTGGTGCCTTTGCGGCCAAGGACGACATTATGGCCCATTTGGCTCCTGAAGGACCGGTCTATCAGGCTGGCACCCTAAGCGGGAACCCCCTGGCCATGAGTGCCGGATTGGCCATGTTGACCGAACTCAACGAACATCCCGAAATTTTCAAAAGTTTGGAAAACAAGACCGTCTATCTGCACCAAGGCTTTGAGAATGTCTTGCGCACCAAAGGGGTTCCCTACCAGATCAATCGATTTGGATCGATGATCTCGCTGCACTTCACCGATGGCCCGGTAACGGATTTCAAGTCGTCCGCCAAAGGGAACAACGAGATTTTTAGGACCTATTTCCACGCCATGTTGGATCAGGGCATTTATTTGCCGCCAAGTGCTTTTGAGAGCTATTTTTTGAACGACGCGCTTTCCTACGCCGACCTGGATGAGACGATCGCCGCTTTGGACCAAGTGGCGTTTTAGGACAGACGAAAGATGGGGTAGGGCCAATGGAAAACCGGTGGATGGGGAGTGTGGGCCGCCCCGATTTAATTCAACATGTCGTTGAGCCCCTCTTTTTCAAAAAGAATCCTTCCGACCCTTATCTCCGACCAACCCTTCCTAAGTTTATAGGTAAAGGTCGGAACGTCGTCTATCAGGTCACAATCAATGTGGTAGGTCTCCACGTCCGGATTTTCAATTTCCTGTAGTTTTTGTATGTGGGTGGAAATAAAGAATATCGAGTTCCTAAATTGACATAGCCCATTGATCGTTGTCTTACATATTTCAAAGGCGTCCTCCACGTTGGTGCCACTGAACAATTCATCAAATATGGCCAGGCAGTTGCTCCCATTGGACGCCTGGGAGACCACTTTCTTTAGGTTGAGGATCTCCATCATAAAATGACTATATCCGTTCAGCAAATCGTCCCGGCGGTTGATAGCTATGGAAAAGTGGGTCAAAAATGGAATTTCACCGTGCTTTGCGGGTATGCCAATTCCCAAATGGGCCAAATACATGCATAGGCCAACGGCTTTTAAGAAGGTGGATTTTCCGGACATGTTCGGGCCGTTCACCAGCACGACATTGCGCTTTGTTCGGAAGACATTGGTCACTGGATCTTGCAATAAAGGATGATAAAAATCGGCCAGATCAATACCCTTTTCTGAAAATGTTGGGAAGGTGAATCCATTTTTTTGCATCCCGGTGTGGATGGAAAGATGGGCTTCGAAAAGAAACAGGCCCTCCCAAAAGGTTTTGACCGCGCCTTTTGATTTTAGGTCCAAAATGGTGCTGGCAAGCGTAAGTATGTCGTGGTCCTTTATCTTGTATTCCCGAACCCGTGCGGCCAGGTGGCCCAGATTGAAGTGGGAAAGAAATACGGTGATCTCCGTTATTTTCTTTCGATAAAATTCCGGAAAGGCGTTTAGGTCCAATCTGGAAAAGTAGCGCGATTGCAGTCTATCAAAAAGCAGCACCACTTGAACCAGCTTGCTCTGAAACAGTGCTTTTTCTTTTCTCGATTTGAGAAATTTGTATCTTAATTTCTGATTGGAAAAATCCGAAATTTTGGCATCGTTCAGAAAGTAATGTACCTCCAATAGATACGAAACGGTATAGGAATATCCCTCTAAAACGGAATGGTTCGCTGAAAAACCTCGATAAATGTCCTGTTGCGATAGGATATCCTGTTGGGAAGCCAGCGGCGCGTTCAAGATACGAAGAACGGCATTTTTTGAAAACATGTGGAGGGTGTAGTCGAATAGCGGTAAGATCTCCTTTTCAAGATGTAAGTCCTCAATGGCATTCATTCCTTATGGGTGTTGGGCGATTTTTGGGTTTGTTGCGCCAACCTACCTACACGGGGGCAGGCGTTGGCCACTGATGATGTTCGGGAACCTCGGTTATCCTATTTTGCCGGCCACCCTATTATAGATATTCGAAAATGTCACGTTTCTTTCCACTCCCAATCGCATGCGTTTCTCCTTTCTGTACGCCACGCAATTCTGCTGCACCATAAATTGGGTGGCAATTGTGTTGTTCACCGGAAAGACTGCATCCCTATTGTCCCTCAACCGTAATTTCATGAGTTCAAGACCTGCGGTGGAGGTTGCCGCAATGATCGTACCCTCTCCCAAAGTGGGCAAATAAAAGCCCTCTACACCATTTTCCCCATCGAACACTTGGGCATGGGATATGTGGTCTGCAATGGTGCCCGTTCTGTTTTCCCCGGTAACCGCCCTGTCCATGGCCATGATCCGTTACCTGTGCTCCATTTTAAAGGAAGTAATACGGCTCGATACGGTCTGGCCCTGTCCAAGGTTCAGATTTCTAAAGAACAGATATTCCGTCTCCGTTTCGAATCCCAACTTCTTATACACCCTTGCTCCCAATTTGGTTGCGCACAGATAGATCGTTTCACATTTTCTGTCCCTAGCAATGGCAAGCAACTTTTGGGTGATCGTTGTGCCTATTCCACGATTTCGATAGGCTGGATGGACAATGATGTGCGCCAACCAGGCAACATCTTGGTGCACTAGGGCGGTGCCCACGCCCGCAATGCTACCGTCTTGGGCCGCTTTGATGGGAAAACAAAAGTCGGACCCGGTGTAAAATTCAAATTTTTGGAGGATATCCGACCAATCTGGGGGCTGAAGGGTCCCAAGTAAAGGTGCTTCCTGCGGTTTTAATGCGGTAATTTCCAAAACGGGTTATTTTTTTATGGTTTTTCACTAAACCGTACCTGTGGCACCTTATAAAATTCCAATAAAAAAACAATAATCCCAAGGATAGTTTTTGAAAAGTGCGGAAGAACACTCTTTGTCCCATTTCCGGTTTTCCCTTTGCCGTGTTCGGCGCACATGATGCTGAAATCAGAAAGGGCCATACCGTACGGCATGGCCCTTTAAAAAACAATCCGGCCTTTTACTTCCTCGTTTTATGGTTTTTTCTGCCTTTTCCCTTACGCTGCTTTCCTTTCTTCAGCAGTATCTTCTCCCATTTTTCATATTGTTCAGGGGACAGGATATCCTTCATTTTTGCCTTTTGGGCAATCATTTGGTCCAATCGCTCACTTTGCATCGCATAGCGTTCCTCTGAAGAGGGTTTTTTTGTTTCGCCCGATTCTTTTTTGGCCTTGCGCCCGTCCATCCTGGATTTTTTGATTTTTGCATTTTCCAGGTTCAATTCCAGTACCTGCGCCTGTTGGGCGTCTGTAAGGTCTAAGGCCAAGACCATGCGCTTGGTACGCAGGCTGGCCATCTGCTCGACGGTAAGGTCTCCCGTTCTGTTTCCTCTGTGCTTTCCGTTCCTTTCTTGCGCCATAGCGGCAACCCCGACAAGGAGGAGCGAAGCTAAAATTACTTTTTTCATGTGCTTATGTTTTATGGTTTACGGCCTTATGACCCGTGGAACGGTGTTTGGTTTAATCCCAACCGGAGGTTTAGCATTCTTTTAACCGTCCTTTGGTCTGGACTTGGAAGGGGGACTCCGAGGGGTACTGTTTCTGGCAGGAGCATTTTTTGGAAAGGGATAAAAAAAATGGATGCAGTTCATTTCTGCATCCATTGGCATATAACTAACACAAGATATGGATCTATGGAATGTTGTTCATAACGGTCTCGGAAATGGATGCGGAATGGGTTTCCACTTTGGCCAGTTCATTGGCATCCGAAGGTTGGGAGATATCGGCCCGGTTCATGTTGTGATAGGCCAAACTGGCCGCAACCAAACAAGCAAGATAGACGAGACTCTTTATTTTGTACGACATGGTTTTTTGGTTTTTGATTCGTATACTAATTTATAGTCAATATTCCCCGGTCGCGATATTATGTTGTGAAATGAGCCTGAATATGGTGCCAAAAGCCCAATTTATGTGGTTTGGAACTGGTGATGGAATAATTTTGGGGGTTTTCAAAGGGATAAAAGGGATGCTATCGTGGATAAAAAGCCAAGTTTTACCTGCTATCCACAGCTATCGATTTTTTTTAACGGTCCCGATCGCCAGGTATTGGGTGCCCTATCTTTTTTGCCAAGGACATATGCAAATACCTTTACCTTTGTAACTTCTTGAAGCAATGTGGACTGTGGTCCAAAACGGATAAATGAACGAAATAGAAAAATTCCTGACCTCAAAAAATGTACGCCCCACTGCCGTGCGCATATTGGTTTTCCGACTTTTGGCCAAAAAAAATACGGCCGTTTCGCTTAGCGAGGTGGAATCCTTCTTTGAAAAGTCGGACAGGACCACCCTGTACAGGACCGTCAAGACCTTCGAGGAGAATGGGATCGTGCACCGGATCAACGACGGAAACGGCGTTCCCAAGTACGCACTCTGTGAGGAAGGGTGCAATTGCGACGTACACAACGACCTGCACCTCCATTTTCATTGCAGCCAATGCAATGAGACCGTTTGCCTGACCGATCATAGAATACCACAGATCAATCTCCCTGCCGGATATATCACGGAGGACGTGAATTTACTCGTGAACGGCATCTGCAATAAGTGCAGCGTCGATTAATGCACTTCCATTGCATTGTGGGTCATCTTACCTTTGCCATATAAACACTCGACATGTGCTGCCAACAAAGAGGGAATGCCCACGATCATGACAACGGATTCCTGGGAAAGAATACCGAGCTTTATTTTGCCATATTCAGCGGACTGTTTCTTGTGGTCGGATTTCTGCTCGAAGAATTCATGAACGCCAGCGGAAACCTTTCATGGTATCTCTATTTGAGCGCCTATTTTTTTGGAGGGTATTACGTTTTAAGGGAAGCGGTGCATGAAATAGCGAAGGGCAGGTTTGAGATCGATTTCTTGATGTTGGTCGCGGCTGCCGGCGCTGGAATCCTGGACAAATGGGCCGAAGGTGCCCTGCTCTTGTTCCTGTTCAGTCTGGGCCACGCCCTGGAGCACTATGCCATGGGCAGGGCGCGGAAATCCATTGCGGCTTTGACCGACCTTGCCCCAAAGACCGCCCTGCTCAAAAAAGAGGGGGGTACCGTGGAAGTGGATATCGCTACCCTGGAGATCGGGGACACCATTGTGGTCAGGCCGAGCAGTAAGATTTCCGCGGACGGGTTTATCATCAAGGGGAGCAGCAGTATCGACCAATCCCCCATTACCGGGGAAAGTATTCCCGTGGACAAAGGTCCCGTTCCCCATCCGGATATGGATTTCAAGGCGGTCAAGGAAATCCCGGAGGAAAACAGGGTGTTCTCGGGCACCATCAATGGCAATAGTGCACTGGAGGTGAAAGTGACCAAAATTGCGGCCGACTCAACTTTGAGCCGCTTGGTCGAGATGGTACAGCAAGCCCAAAAACAAAAGTCGCCGACCCAATTGTTGACCGATAAATTCCAAAAATACTATGTGCCCGCGGTAATCCTGCTCGTAGTGCTTTTGAATCTGGCTTTTTTGGTACTGGATGAAGCTTGGGGCGATAGTTTTTACCGTTCTATGGCCGTATTGGTGGCTGCTAGTCCATGTGCTTTGGCCATTTCCACGCCTTCTGCGGTGCTCAGTGGCATTGCGCGAGCGGCCCGGGGGGGTGTTTTGATCAAGGGGGGACGGCCTTTGGAGGATTTGGGGATGTTGTCGGCCCTGGCGTTTGACAAAACCGGGACCTTGACGGAGGGCAGACCAAAACTGACCGATGTGGTTCCTTTGGGCGCTATGGACGAACGGGCGCTGCTCAAAATTGCCGTAGCGGTAGAGGGACTAAGCGACCACCCTTTGGCCAGGGCCGTGGTGCGGGATGGAAAACTCAAATTGGGTAGCGACGAAATTCCCCAGGCGGATAATCTGGAAGCCGTACAGGGCAAGGGAATAAAAGCGGAATTGGAGGGAAGTACGGTGGTAATCGGAAATCTGAAAATACATATCGATATGGGAAGTGTCGTTCCCGATGGGATTGCGGATCAGGTGGCCCAATTGGAATCCGAGGGAAAGACCACCATGTTGGTGACACAGGGGGAACACTTTGTCGGAATCCTTGGCTTGATGGACGTTCCAAGGAAAGAGGCCAAACAGACCCTGTTGCGTTTGACCCAAATGGGCATTAAAAAAATGGTGATGCTCACCGGGGACAACCAAAAGGTCGCCGATGCCGTTGCCGGGGAAATCGGTATATCGGAAGCATTTGGAGGCTTACTGCCAGAAGAAAAAGTTGCTGCCATCACGGCTCTAAAGACACAGGAAAACAAGCTGGCCATGATCGGTGACGGGGTGAACGATGCACCCGCCATGGCCCATAGCACCGTTGGAATTGCCATGGGGGCGGCAGGTAGCGACGTCGCCCTGGAAACTGCCGACATCGCCCTGATGGCGGATCGATTGGCTACCCTCCCTTTCGCAATAGGGTTGAGCCGACGGGCAAAATCGATAATACGCCAGAACCTTTGGATCAGTTTGGGTATGGTGGGCTTGTTGATACCCGCCACGATCATGGATTGGGCCAATATTGGTATCGCTGTAGCTTTCCATGAGGGCTCTACCTTGGTGGTCGTGCTCAATGCACTACGGTTGTTGGCCTATAAAAAGTGAAGGGTGAAATGTTAAAATTGAAAATTTTTCGTTCAAAATGTAACAATTTGTTTTTTTCTCAGTCTACTATATAGAAAATCTCATTTTTCAATTAGCGAATTAGTCAAGGATAAAGCTGTCCCTTTCGGGATGGCTTTATTTTTTATCGGAATTCCACGGAGCTGATGGCTTTTGTCCTCATGGATATAGGGGTTTTATCGTTTGGACTAGAACAAGTGGGGTAGCACAAATTGGAACATCAACACCAACAGGGCCACCGCGATAAGGTTCAGGATAATACCTGCCCGGGCCATTTGGTGCACCTTGATATATCCGCTCGCGAAAACAATGGCGTTCGGCGGGGTGGCCATGGGCAACATAAAAGCACAACTGCTCGCCATGGTTACCGGTATCAGCAGATACAGTACCGGAATCTCCAGTCCTATGGCAATACCCGCCACCACTGGGGCAAGTACAGCGACCAGGGCCACATTGCTCATCAGTTCGGTCATAAAGAGCATCAGGAAAATCAATAGGGCGGCCATGAATATGATCGATATTTCGCTTCCTGCTATGGCATTGGCCACCAGATCTACAATTCCGCTTACCGACATGGCCTCCGCCAGTGCCAACCCACCGCCAAATAAGATCAAGATGCCCCAGGCCAGTTTTTGGGTATCCCGCCAATGGATCAGAAAATCCCCTTTTTTGAGATTGTAGGGGATGGAGAACATGGCCACTGCCGCTATCATGCTGATGATGGTATCGTTCAGTTTCAGGTCAGGAAGGATGTTATTGATGACCGTCCTAAAAATCCATAGAAAAACAGTGACCCCAAATATGGCAAGAACCATTTTTTCCTTTCCCCCCATGGCCCCCAATTTTCTCAGTTCGTCGTTGATTACTTCCTTGGATGCGGCAAACTGAAGGTGCTTATTGGGAAACATCCATTTGACCAACACGACATAACTGATGCCGACCATAATCACAGAAAATGGAAGTCCGATGACCATCCACTTTAAAAAGGAGATTTCGATATGGTACTGGTTTTCCAACAGCCCGATCAATACGGAGTTGGGCGGGGTCCCGATGACCGTTGCGATACCCCCGGCATTGGCGGAAAAGGCTATGCCCAACATTACGCTCAGGGCAAAATTCCGGTCGCTTTTGGTAAACCCGTCCGCATCGTTCACCAACAGGCCGATCACCGACATCGCTATCGGGAGCATGACCACGGCCGTGGCAGTATTACTGATCCACATACTTAAACTGGCCGTAGCGATCATAAAGCCCAAAACCACCTTGTTGGGGGTGGTACCGGTAAGCCTAATGATGTTGAGGGCAATTCGTTTATGAAGGTTGACCTTTTCCAACGCCAAGGCCAAAACGAACCCCCCGAAGAACAAAAAGACGATAGGACTCCCATATTTGGCCCCCACATCGGCGATGGGCATAACTTTCAGCAAGGGTAGGAGGAACAGGGGCAATAGTGCCGTGACCGAAATGGATACGGCTTCACTGATCCACCAGACAATCATCCAAACGGCGACCGCGATGACCGCATCGCCTTTTTCGGACACCATTTCAAAGGGTAGGTTGCTAAGGGTAAGAAATAGGAGCGGACCTATAAAAAGGCCCAGTTTTTTGCTGAAGTCCATGTATCTTGATTATTGCCCCTAAACTATGGTATTTCTTTTGGTTTTAAAAATAAGCGGGACCCCGTCTTGGCAATCCTGTGTTTTTAAGCTCTCTGCCAAACCTACGACAAACCCACCCGACCACACCATGGCCACAGGACCTGGAAATCAATAGACAATCGAATCTGAGGGTAGGGCCGGTACTTCATAGTCTCCGTAATCAATATAGATTTTGCCGTCATCGGGTTTTGGTGCCCCATCCGATTTTACAAGGGTGTTGTAAACGTATACTGTCCGTAATTTCTTAAAGGTGGACAGGGCGGACAGATGCGGTTCCCCAAATTTCGAATGGGTAAGGTTGATGGATTTCAAATGTTCCAAAATGGACAACTGCTCTATGTTTTTTCCAGTTATTTCGGTGTGGTCCAATTTTAGGACCGTCAAATGGGGAAGTGCCGTCAATTTACCAAAAATGGAATCCGTCACTTGGGTACCTCCCAGATCTAGGATGGCGATTTGATCGGCAAGGGGAAGCAACAGCTCGAAATCCGCGTCGGTAAAAGCGGGCTTGTTGATGCAGGAAACCTGTAAAAATGAGGTTGCTTTGCTGATGGGGTCCACGTGGACCCCCTGCTGTTCAATGGCCCGGATACTGTCGGAAGCGGCGGCCACTATATCGATGTCTGGAAAATCGTTGTCCAACTTTTGAGGGAAAAAAGAAAGGAACAGTTCCTTTTCCAATCCGGTCTCCCCGATCGATTTGTCAAAAGGGTGTCCTGCATCGATCCACGCCCCGACAAGTCGAATCTCCTCTTTGGTGGGCTGGGTCTTGTCCTTTGGAGGCATGTGGTCTTCGTTGTCCTTGGGCAGGTCCATCCGGATGAACAATTCGCTTCGCGATGCCTCGCTTACCACAAGTATCCCGCCGTTCTCACCCCCTTTCAGGATCCCTTCCTGGGAATGCAATTGCAACTCGCCCTTCTCTTTTTTGGGATTGTGGCAACTCACACATTTGTTGTTCAGGATGGGCTTGATGACCTCTTCATAAAGCTGGGCCTCTTGCCAGTTTTCCTCGTTTAGGGCTATGGTCTTTTCCTCATAGGTCTCAAAGCCCAGGGCCGACTTCAAATGGTTTGGCAGGGGTTCTACCAGGTAGTCCTCCCCATGGGTAATGCTTCCCCCAAAATGTCCGGTAACCGAAATCAATATGAAAAAGAAGATGGAAAGAAACAAAATAGGGACTTTTTGAAGAAAACCCGGTTGCTGGGAACCTTTCAATCGAAAGACCATCACAAAGCAAAAAAGAGCCGTTGCAATACCCGACCATAGATGGAGTTTTATGGTGTCAAAGGCATACCCCTCCCCCAAATACTGTAGATAACCCGTTATGCAGGCAAGAACGGCACTGATACCGCCCCAGAAAAAAAGGAGGGGGGCTACCTTGCCAAGTTCATTTTTCTTTCGGCCGTACCATTGCAATAGCAATCCAGCCAGGACAAACCCGATAGGGAGGTGCACAATGATAGGGTGAAGGCGGCCCAACAGTTGTTTTAGGACATCCATGGAAATGCGGGTTTATTCAAGGTTCATTCTTTTTTTAAGGGCCTCCATCATAAACACATTGGCTTTCCATTGATCGGCCACTGGAAGCTGGGTATAGGGTAGGGTGGGCATGTAGTTCGGCGGGCCAAATTCGGTGGTGATGGTAAAGGGTCCGGCCGTTTCCTTCCACTTTTGGCGAATGACCTTTTCCCAAATATCCAGATGACGGTCCAGGGCGTTTTTCCATTCCGCCGCTTCGGGATCGTTCACTTGGGGTCCCTCGGCATGACCGACCCGGGCATGGATGTGGTGGGAGCGGTTGACCACGGTCTCCAGATTGTGGTCCTTTCCTTCCAATAAAGATTCGTGGACCACCATCCAGTGGCTGATGTCCAGGGTCAGTTTTAAATTTTGAATTGCCTTCAAATACTTTTGGGTATCGGGCAAATTAAAACTAAAACGCCCTCTATGCGTCTCGTGGTACACCGGAATATCATGTGCCATGGCCGCTTGGTGGGAGACTTCAATAAGCATCTTGTTCTGTTCGAAGGTGAAAAAATCACTGCCCGTATGACAGTTGATATAGGCGGGTTTCCACCTGGCCAGGGTATCAAAATGTGCCTTGAAGACCTGAAGCCCTTCCTCAAAGGGAAGTGATCGATCGGTGCCGTTCAAAAAACCGACCAATAGGCCGTGTTTCTCCAAAGCGGACTTTAGTTCGGACCGGCTTTGGGCGTCGTTCGGAAACCAAGTTTCAATGCCATCGTAACCCGATGCTTTGGTGCGCTCGCAAAACGTGTCCCAAGAGGTCTGTCTTCCCCAATCGGTCTGGAAAAAGAGTAATTTTCCCCTTTCTTGGGAATGGACCATGGTACTGAAAAGAATTAGGGCCCCTATGCAAAATATTCTCATGGAATAGTTGGTTTGGTCTTTTTTTTATGCCAGAATCTCTCGGATTATCTCGCCCTCAACATCTGTCAGTCGAAACGGTCTTCCCTGAAAATCGAAGGTTAGCTGTTCATGGTCGAAACCGAGGAGGTGCAAAATGGTGGCATGGACGTCATGTACCGACACCCGGCCTTCAACGCCGGCGAACCCAATGTCGTCCGTTTCTCCATGGGAAGCCCCTTTTTTGATGCCGCCCCCTGCCATCCACATGGTAAATGCGTCACCGTGATGGTCCCGTCCTTTGAATTCCATTTCTTTGTTGCCCCTGTTTTCCTGCATCGGGGTCCGCCCAAATTCACCTCCCCATACGATAAGTGTATCTTCCAAAAGGCCCCTTTGCTTCAGGTCAAGGATCAAAGCGGTAATGGGCCGATCGATCTGCGTACATTTATTTCGAAGTCCCATATCGATGGACCCCTCCCTAATGTTCCCATGGGTGTCCCATCCCCAGTCAAACAACTGCACAAAACGGACCCCCTCTTCCACCAGTTTTCTGGCCAACAGACAGTTGTTGGCAAAAGATTCCTCTCCCGGCTCCACCCCGTACATTTGTTTGATGTGTTCCGGTTCGTCGTTGATGTTCATGACCTCCGGGACGGCTATCTGCATGCGATAGGCCATTTCATATTGGTTGATGCGCGCCAGAATTTCGGGATCCCCATACTTGGCGTACTCTTCTTTGTTTATTTTATTGATAGCGTCAATGGTACTCTTTTTAAGGTCGCGGGAGATACCGTCCGGGTCTTCGATATACAAAACCGGATCTCCCTTGGATCGGCATTGTACCCCCTGGTACACCGATGGTAAAAAACCGCTTCCCCATACGCTTTTGCCTGCATCCGGGGTGTTCCCCCCTGAGGTCAATACCACAAAACCCGGTAAGTTCTGGTTTTCGGACCCCAGACCATAGGTGGCCCAGGCACCGATGCTCGGTCGGCCCAATCGGGCACTTCCGGTATGCATGAACAATTGCGCGGGCCCATGATTGAATTGATCGGTATGCACCGCTTTCAAGAAAGCGACCTCGTCGACCACCTGCTTGAAATGGGGCAGAAAATTGGATACCCAATTGCCCGATTCGCCCTCTTGCGCAAATTCGGCCTGGGGACCCATTAATTTTGGGGTGCCCTTGATAAAGGCGAATTTCCTGCCCTCCAATAGCGATTGAGGGCAGTCCTGTCCGTGGAATTTATGGAGTACCGGTTTGTAATCGAACATTTCCAGCTGTGAAGGTGCCCCGGCCATGTGCAGATAAATGACCGATTTCACTTTTGGGCTAAAGGGAGGGGCCAAGGTAGCGAGCGGGTTCAAATCCCTTTCCGAAAAGGTGCGTGCCGAGGCCGTTTTGGATTTTCCCAACGGATCACATCCCATAAAAATAGAGCTTAGGGCAAGGCCCCCGAGACCACCAGCACAATTTTTGATGAAATGCCTTCTTGTCTTCGCCTGTGCGTCCTTGTTTAAATGTTCCTGTATCAGTTTTTCCAGGGTATCCATCTTTTATGCTTTTGTTAAAAACTCATCGAGGTTTAGAATGGCATTGGCCACCACTGCAAGCGCGGCCAATTTGGCGCTGGGCGTCCGTTGTAAATGAAAGAAAGGGGTATTTTCCTCGTTGCTTTCGAACTCCGACAGGGAGTTCTCGTACAGTTCCTTCAAGGCTTTGAGTTTGAGCGGGGTAATTTTTGAATAGGTAGCCCTCTCATAGCCCAGGGCAATGTTCTCCTCAGGGTTTTCCGAAACGTTCATTGCATTGGCCAAGCCATAGGAAGCTTCCAGGTACACGGGATCGTTCAAGGTGACCAGTGCCTGTAACGGGGTGTTGGTGACAGTTCTGCGTATGGAGCAAACCTCCCTGCTCCCGGCATCAAAGGTTAGAAAAGACGGATAGGTGCTCGTTCGTTTCATATAGGTATAGACCCCTCTTCTGTATCGATCCTCGCCTTCACTTTCGACCCATTTTGCAGCACTATAGACCGTTTGCCATACCCCATCGGGCTGGGGCGGCATCACCCCTGGGCCATACATTTTCGAACTGAGCAGTCCGGAAACGGCCAGGGCCTGATCCCGAATTTGTTCTGCACTCAACCGTATTCTGGGGCCTCGGGCATAGAGTCTGTTTTTTGGATCTTTTTGATATAGCTCCGGACGGGTTTCCGAACCTTGACGATAGGTGCCCGACATCACCACTTCCCTGACCAGGGCCTTGATGCTCCATTGATGTTCGTTCATCAATCGCAGGGACAGCCAATCCAAGAGTGCGGGATGGGAGGGCGGTTCCGATTGGGATCCAATATCCTCGACGGTCGATACAAGCCCCTGACCAAAAATTTGGTGCCAGACCCGATTGACCAGTGTTCTTGCCGTGAGCGGGTTTTTTTTGCTCACCAACCATTTTGAGAGCCCCAAACGGTCTTTCGGCCAATTCGCGTCCCAAGGGTTCAGTGTGCCGGGCGTTTTGGGTTCAACCGTATCGGTCGTTACCAACCAATTGCCCCGTTCGAATACCTGTGTGGTCCGTTTCATATGCTCCGGATTCTCGGCCATAACGGGTACGGTTTCGGTTTGGGTATTGAGGGCGTCAACAAAGGCTTTGCTTATCTGGCTGTAACCGGCTTTGTCCTGTCCCGGGATGTCGGGGATAAATCCGATCCAATAGATGTTGATGGCATTGATTTCCTTTTGAATGCCGTCATTGTTGGCCGTTATGAACAGATCGGTGGACCTGTTTATTTTTTTGAAGGGAATTTTTGCGGTCTTGCTTCCTTTTGACCGGTTCAAGGTGAATCGGGCCAAAATTTCACCCTCCGCATTGTTTTCGCGCACCGTCATGGTGGTACCATCAAAATGGGAGTTGTACTTCATGTACATCGCACTGGCCCCTTGGGTCGATACATTCTCGAGTACGCAGGATCCATCATCCCACAAGACCGAGGACGCATGGTCGTCATAGGCCCCATTTTTAAAATCGTTCAAAAGATGTGCGTTGTAGACTGGCTGGGTATAGCGCAGGAAATTCCTATAGCTTTCCGCGGTCTTTTTGTTTCCATGTTCGGCCACCCAATCATTGACCTTATCCACCTGTAGCTGCTGCTCCGGGGAGTAGAATTTTAAGACCGGGGATTCGCTGGGAATGTCCTCATCCCTGGTATTGTTGAAAAAGGCCATGAGCTTATAATACTCCTCGTGCCGGAACGGGTCGTACGGATGGCCATGGCACTGCACACATCCTATGGTGGTGCTCTGCCATACCTCGAAGGTGGTATTTACCCGATCGATGACGGAGGCCACCCGATATTCCTCGTCATCGGTACCTCCCTCGTCGTTGTTCATGGTATTGCGGTGGAAGGCGGTGGCGATCAATTGATCCATAGAAGGATCGGGCAACAAATCCCCCGCCAGTTGCTCCATGGTAAACTGGTCATAGGGCATGTCCTGGTTGAGCGCCCTGATCACCCAATCGCGGTATTGGTGTATGCTACGGCCCTGATCCTTTTCATAACCCTTGGTATCGGAGTAACGCGCCATATCGAGCCACCAGCTGGCCCATTTTTCACCGTAGGTTTCCTTGGACAACAGGCTATCCACCATACTTCCGTACGATATTTGTCCGGTGGTATAGGCCTCGAACAAAGACTTTTCCGGGGGAAGGCCGGTAAGGTCGAGAGCCACTCTTCGGGCGATGACATTTTTTTCCGCGGGAGGATTGGGCCGCAACTGCTCGCCTTCCAATCGGGCGAGAACAAAATGATCAAGGTCGGTCTTTACGAAATTGGGGACATCGTCTGCCACAAACCCGGCCTCCTCGGCCATTGGGGGCAGGTCTACCCTTTCAGGCAATGAATAGGCCCAATGTTCGCCCCATTCGGCCCCTTGATCGATCCATCGGGTCAACAGATCGATTTCCTCATCGGATAGCTTGGCCTTTTCATAGGGCATCCTAAGCTCGGGATCGGTTTCCTTGAGGCGTCGAATCAGTTCACTTCCGGAGGCGTCTCCGGGAATGATCGCCGGTTTGCCCGATTCGGTATCGCCCAATGCTTCCTCCTCGAACAGCAGACTGAACCCAGCATTCTTTTTTACCCCGCCATGGCAACTGATACAGTTTTTGTTGAGGATAGGCTTTATCTGGGTGCTAAAATCTACTTGGTCCTTGGGTTCCAGGACATTCCATAGAAATCCCACCACAACAATACCTGCCAATACAAAGATTCCGGTAGATAGCTTATTTTTCATATAATGACGGAAGGGGTAAGCGCCTATCCATCATAAATATAGAAAATTTGGAGGGAACCCATTTAAAAAAGTGTGCAACACTGCGCAACCGCTTCGCCGCGACAATTTCAATCTTTCAGGAATACGTGCTTGCTATCCCCTTCGACGACGACCTGGACGAGCTTGTGCTTTGCAAGTGCTTTCATCGATTTGTCCCATTTTTTACCGCTCAATCCGGCTCGGGATCTTAGTTCGCCCAAGTCCATGCTTCCTGAGGGTTTTATAAGGTCGAGAATGACTTTTTCCTCTTCACTGAGTGCTATCTGCTTTTTTTCCGGCCGCATCTGCGGGAAGAACAGTACCTCCTGTATCGAGGAATTGTTGGTCAAAAGCATCACCAACCGATCGATTCCTATCCCGATTCCAGAGGTAGGGGGCATGCCATATTCCAATGCCCTGAGGAAATCCTGATCAATGAACATGGCCTCATCGTCCCCTTTTTCAGAAAGTTTCAACTGCTCTTCAAAGCGTTCGCGTTGGTCAATGGGATCGTTGAGCTCGGAATAGGCGTTGGCCAGTTCCTTTCCGTTCACCATCAGTTCAAAGCGTTCGGTAAGTGCGGGATTGCTGCGGTGTTCCTTGGTCAAGGGGCTCATCTCCTTCGGATAATCGATGATAAATGTGGGCTGTACATAATGGTGTTCGCAGCGCTCCCCAAAAATTTCATCTATCAATTTTCCCACGCCCATGGTGTCGTCTACCTCAAGGCCCAATTTTCTAGCGGTTTCGCGCAGTTCCGTTTCGTCCATTCCGGCAAGGTCGAAGCCGGTATGTGTTTTTATGGCATCCAAAATGGGCACTCTGGCGTAGGGGGCCTTGAATTCGATCTCATGGTCGCCCACCGTAACCTTGGTGCTCCCATTGGCATCGAGCGCTACCTTTTCCAAAAGCTGTTCGGTGGTGTCCATCATCCAATTATAATCCTTATAGGCCACGTAGAGTTCCATGACGGTAAACTCTGGGTTGTGGGTGCGGTCCATGCCCTCGTTCCTAAAATCCTTGGAGAACTCATAGACCCCGTCAAACCCGCCCACGATCAACCGCTTTAAATAGAGTTCGTTGGCAATGCGCAAGTACAATGGGATGTTCAGCGCATTGTGGTGGGTCAGGAACGGACGTGCCGCGGCACCGCCTGGAATGGGCTGCAAGATGGGGGTTTCCACCTCCAAATACCCACGGTCGTTGTAAAATTGGCGGATGCTATTGGTGATTTTGGTACGTTTGATAAAAGTCTCTTTGACCATAGGGTTCACCACTAGGTCCACATACCGTTGACGGTACCGCAATTCGGGATCGTTGAATTCGTCGTACACATTTCCATCGGCGTCCTTCTTGGGAAGCGGCAAAGGCCTGAGCGCTTTGCTCAGCATACTAAAATTCTTGACCATCACCGTTTTTTCCCCTACCTGAGTGGTGAACAGCTCCCCTTCGACCCCAATGATATCACCGATGTCCAACAGTTTTTTATAGACCTCGTTGTATAGCGCCTTGTCTTCCCCAGGGCAGATCTCGTCCCGGTTGAAATAAACCTGGATCCTGCCCTCGCTGTCCTGTAGCTCCGCGAACGAAGCCTTCCCTTGGATACGGCGTGACATCAATCTACCGGAAATGACCACTTTTTTCCCTTCGGAAAAGGTATTCTTGATGGTCCTGGAAGTGGCATCCACTGGATACAGTGCGGCGGGATAGGGGTCGATGCCCATCTCCCTTAACTTGACCAATTTTTCCCTTCTTACGATCTCCTGTTCCGAAAGTTGCATGTACTCGTCTTTAAGGCTGCAAATATAGGGAGTCTGACCGAATGTTTCAATTGCAAAAAGGTATGATTCTTGATATGTAACAAATTGCAAACATTTGCGTCATATAGATACATCAATCATCAAAATCCTAAATCAATGAGTTTTCTGCGCGTCTTACTTGCGATTATCTTCCCACCCCTTTCCGTCATAGGAAAAGGTTGTGGCTCATTCCTTATTGTTCTACTGCTCACTTTTTGTGGGTGGGTGCCTGGCGTTATTGCCGCCCTGGTCATTTTGAACAATCCGAATTGACCCCACTGCGGTAGTCGATAGGGGCCCCAGGGAGGGGACCGTACCGTACCGCAATTTCGTATCTTTGTCCTTTATGAACAAGAAAGTGCTTTTACGCGATTTGGGTCGGAAGGATTACAAGGAAACCTGGGATTTCCAGGAATTGCTTTTCCAGGAGACCTTGGACCTCAAAATAAAAAATAGAAGGGAAGGAACCGGCCTGACGACGCCCAATCATTTTTTGTTTGTGGAGCATCCACATGTGTTTACCCTGGGCAAGAGCGGCGATATGGGCAATTTACTGGTCGGTGAAAAAGAACTTCGGGACAAAGGGGCCCAATTCTACAAGATCAACAGGGGTGGCGATATTACCTATCACGGTCCGGGACAGGTAGTGGGCTACCCTATTTTGGATCTTGACAATTTTTTTACCGACATTCACAAATATCTCCGCCTTTTGGAAGAGATGGTTATTTTGACCTTGTCGGAATACGGACTTAAGGCGGAGCGCTCCGAAGGCGAGACAGGGGTTTGGTTGGATGTGGGCACCCCCTTTGCCCGTAAGATATGCGCCATGGGCGTTCGGGCCAGTCGCTGGGTGACCATGCACGGTTTTGCACTGAACGTCAACTGTGATTTGGGGTATTTTGATCTAATGGTCCCCTGTGGTATCAAGGGCAAGGCAGTGACTTCCCTGAACGTAGAGCTGGGCAGGCAGGAAGTAAATGTGGACGGGGTAAAGCAAAAATTGTTGCGCCATTTCGAGGCCCTGTTCGAAGCAGAGACCATAAGGGAAAAGACCGGGGTGTGAATCCCGGTCCATACAGCGTACAACCGTCTGCGTTCTATTTGCTGAACTGGGAGAGTTCAGAGCGTGTCATCAAGTCCCCATTCTTTCGGTACAATTCCTGTTTGATCATGCCCACACCTTCTGCCAACCACAACTTGGAGTTCATCTCTTGGGCGGCACCCATGGTCTTGGAGGTATTGGTCTCCGTTATAAGGTAACAATCAAAAGTGCCGGCGGGGGTGGTGATACGTTCCTGTTTTTCGACCTTTCGGTTGGTCATGTCCACGGTGATGTTCATGCCCATCCCACCTATATTTGCACTGACCGCGACATTGGCGTCCGCCAAATGCTCCCCGACGTTTAAACGGTTGGGCAGCTCGATATCGGTACCGGTAATGTCCATTTCGAGCCCCATTTCTTCGTACTGCTTCATCATTTGCGAAGGAAAGAGCGATTTGTAATCGATACGGACCCGATCGCCATCACAGCTAATGCTGTAGTTGGAATTGAAGACCTCCTTTCCTTTTTTGTCGGTGTATTTGAGGTCCATAACGGCTTTGGTCACCGAACCTTCTTGCGACACGGAGGTTATGGTATAGCTGCTCGCCCCTTCGACCTTCCCTTTTTTGTTGTAGTTGGTGTATTCGTACGAGCTGCCCTCCATCATGGGGTAGAACGTACTGCAAGAGGTCTGGGCCAGTGCGAATTGAAATCCCGCAAGGAAGGTGGCAAATATGGGCAGTAGTGGTTTTTTCATTTTTTTTGTCTTTAAGGATAGGGCCAAAAGAACCCATTTCGTTTTGCGTTTTATTTATTGTTTGATGAATTCCACCCTTCTGTTCTGGGCTTTTCCGTCTACGGTGGCGTTGTCCCCTACAGGTTCGGATTCGCCCTTCCCCTCGGTCTGCAACCGGTCGGATGAAATACCGTATTCGGAAACCAGGGCATTTTTCACCGATTCGGCCCTTTTTGTGGAAAGGGTCATATTGGCGGAATCGTCCCCATCGGCATCGGTATGGCCGACTATCTTCAAGTTCATGCCGGTTTCCTGTTGCAGCACCTGATAGATCTGGCGAATGATCCCCATGGATTGGGGTTGGATATTGGCCGAACCACTATCGAAAAGAATACCATTTGTCGATATCTTTCCTTCCGAAATGAGCTTTCTCCTTAGGTCCACCCCACCCTCGGCGACCTTCAAATTGGTAATGAACAACCGTTCCTTACCATCCCTAAAATTGTTCATATGGAACTTCAAGGTGCCCAACACCGCCCCCGCGGGAACGATCCTTGGAATATCGATATGTTTTTCTTCGTTTACCCACAGCCGGAAACGCTGCTTGTTCACCGCGATGGAAATATGGGGCCGGTTCAGTACTTCTTCCCTAAGATCGGCTCGGACAGTGCTGTAGATCTCCCGCCTGCTGTTGACGTGGCTCTCCATATTGATCCCAACGGCGGAATACAGACAGAACGGAAGGCGTGCATGGACGAAATTGGCACCCCGCTTGAAGCCGCTATCGTCGCTCAAAGCGATTTCCAGGATGGCCGTGGAAGACGTTTTCTGATCCAGGCCCACGGTCAGCACGTCGAATTCGATGGTGTACTCCTCGGGAAGCTTGGGGACATCGGGAAGGTAGTGGATGCCATATCCCGGTATAAGTTCCAACCATTTTTCGGGAGCGTCGTTTACCGTAACCACTTCCCCACCGCCATTGGTGTTCCATTTGGAAGGGAAGTCCCCAATAAACTCGTTGCCAAAATCGTCGAAGAACAGGAGTTTGTCCCCTGGGACAAAATCGAATTTGCTGTATACGGAAATCGATTTACCGGTGTTCCCGGTGTGCGATGGGTCGGGCGCCGTAGTGTTTGTGTCCGTGTTCGCCCCACCGTTCGAGCTTTCCTCTTTTGGTGCTGGGGTCTTGGGTTGTTTGCCTTTTTTTCCCGGCTCCAGGATGCTGTCCAAAACCTCGTCCGTTTTTTCGGTCGTTTCTTTTTCTACCCTGCGTTCGACAGCCCGCTCAGCTGCCCTTTCGGCCTTTTTTCCCAATTTTTTTAAAAGTTGGCCATTGGCCTGGGGCGCACAGGCGAGCAGGAGACATAGGGGAAGAGTTAGTCGAAGAAGTGCGTTAAAAGCTTTCATAGTCAATGATTTAGTGTTTCTCACGTATTTCCGGGCCAACATGGACCATGGCAAAAGTGCCGGCCTGGTGGATCGGTAACCCTTAGGTTGCTGTCTACAAAATAAAGAGGTTCGGGTTAGCTTGGTGAAAGAAAACTGTATTTGGTAGGAGGAAATGTATGGTCGGTAGATATGGATGTATGATCTGTAGAAACCCGATCAATTTATTTTGTAGGTGATCAGGGTGCTGTCTCCTTCTTTTGTGACCAATTCCAACCTTCGGTCCCCGTCCAAATCCTCCAGATCGATCATGGAGGTCCCGAAGATCGGAAAATGGGAGATGGGTCTGGACTGGCTATCAAATAAGTATACCTTTTGGTTCTGTATATCGGTCACGGAAACGTAAATTTTATCGTAACGATAGAAAATTTTGGGCGGGGTGTACACCCCGAAGTCAAGAACGGTTTTTTTACCTCGAATACTCAGGACATTATCGTTCATATAGACCAGGGTGTTCAATGTGGCATCCATACCATGGTCTGGGTTGAGGTTTAAGTTGGTCCTGGTGATTCTTCCCTTCGGATCGATCTGGTGCAGTACACCCTTGGCATCAGTAAGCGTAAATTGGTTTTTATAGAGCTGCACCCCGTTCTCCGAAAAATCGAACTTTTCCCGTACAGGGACGCGCACATTCCCGGTCCGGCTAAGGATTTTGAGGCCGCCACCTTCCAACTTGAACACCAAATAATCCTTACTTCCAATGACCATGTGCCTAGGGGCGTCCAGGATGGGTTGGTCCGCCTCCTTGAACTTAAAACCCTCCACGATCTTTCCTTTTCTGTCGTACATATAAACATGGTCCCCCTGCGTGACCACCAATCGGTACTCCCTTTTCTCCTCATAATCGAATACGGCCAAGGGATTTAGGTTTCCCCCTTCGAACAATTTGGTCAGCATTTTTACCTCCTTGCCATTTCGGTCCAGGACCATGAGTTGGTCATGGGTGGTAAAGGCCAGTTGCAACCGACCATTTTTAAACAGGTCAACTTGATGGATCCTTCCCTGGACCTTACTGGTCAATGCCTTCTTCCAAAGCACCTTGCCCTCACCGGAGATCAAATACAAAATGTTGGCGTCATCCTGTACCACAATCTCCCTTTTCTTGGTAATATGGTTCATTACAAATTGGGGGTCGTTGGCGGCCGCACCTTCCAGGGGGAGGGTAAAAAGTTTGCGCACGCCCGGCGAGGCGGATTTATTCACCGTCTTCTGAGCGGCCATGTTGGTAAGGAAAATGGGCCCGTCCGCGACTATTTGTGCCGTAAAGACATACCCGGAGAGTTTTTGTTTTTTCAAATTGTTGTAAAGCGGACTTTTGAGGTCCTCTCTGAGGATTCGTTCCAGATGGGCCGCTCCGCATATGAACGATATGGTCGCCGACGAAGTGAGGGCGCTCCCGGCTATCCGATAGGTGGGACTTTTGTCGAAAGTAGTGCCCTTTTTAAAGTTTTCGATAATGGTCTTTAGTATTTCTTGGTTCTGCCCAAAAACAAAGGCATTTTCCAAGATGGTGAAATGGTTGGCCTCAAAGTTGGCTATAATCGGTTCAAAAGCATCGTTCAAAAAATCGTTTTCGGCAAGTGCCGCAATGGTATTGCCCTGATAGTCGTAGGCTCCCTTTCCGATGCCCGCCAGGAAACCGGCCATGTCTTCCGAACCATAGGTGTTGAGTACAACGGCCCTTTCAGCGCCCAGATAGACCAGGCCTATTTCCTCGACAGCGTTAAAAAGCGAATCTATCGCAGTGGTACGCTTCAGGTAGTTTTGTTGGTTGGCACTGAAAATACGGATATCGCCGAACGAATAGGACAAAACACCATCGGCCTGTAAAGGGGCGAAGGAAGGGGTAAGGTTGGGTACGGGCCTGGTGTTTCTGAACAGGTTCAGGTAATTGGAGACCGAATCACGGGTGATGCTCAAACCGTTGAGAGCAAGTTGGTTCCGCCCTGCAGCTACGTCCAGGGCCATCCAGTCCGTAAAAGTCGCAGGGGACAGTAGCTTCTCCTCCCTGAACAAAGGGGACAGAAGCGAATCATTACGGGCCATATTCATAAAAACAGTACCTATCTGCTTTTCGTCCGATGTGTGGTAGAGCCTTAGAAAAGAAGGCCCCGCCTTGCCCGCTTCCCGAGAGCTTATTTTGGACAATGCGCCTTTCGAAGTACCTATGAACAATCGATCGTCCCGGGTCTTGGCATACAGGTCTTTGCCGTTGATGGAGAATTTTTCGTCATTTTCAGGGGCAAGGGCCTCCAAAGTGCTGGCCTTCAGGCTGTCTGGGCCGGGAGCGTTTGATAGGATGTTCGAGATATACACGATTTCTGCACTGTCCTTTTCTGTCTTTGAGACCACTAGGATGCCGCTCGATCCATGGGGAAGGGAATCCAAAAATGCCGTATTGGCAAGAATGGATCCATACGGTTCCAGATTTTCCAGCCTGCCGAGGAAGCGGTTCGCCCTAAGGCTGTCCCGGAGCGCGGAAAGATCGTTTATTTTAACGACAATTGCCGCGTTGGCGGGCACATATTCATATAATGGGACATGGTTCTTCCCGTCTTTTTCACAACCGATGATAAGGAGTGACAAAAGAAAAAAGGAGAATATAAATCGCATGGTCTTGGTTCTATTGCGAATTTATGAAATTTAGCAAATAGGTGGCCATAAACTTGTTCCGTACCTTGGCGGGAGCTGTTTCAAATGGGCGGTCGCGGCATGAAGGCCTATAGGTCGAGGGCCAACTGCTCCGGTAGCAGGCGAAAACTTTTCCTATGGTATTTCGTGATTCCATGTTTTCGGATGGCCGCGCGATGTTCCATTGTTGGATACCCTTTGTTTTTTTTCCAATTGTACATCGGAAACTCTCGATGTATCTGTTCCATATAGGCATCGCGATAGGTCTTGGCCAGGACCGATGCAGCGGCAATGCTCATGTATTTACTATCGCCCTTTACGACGCATTCATGGTGGATGTCGCGATAGGGCTTGAACCGGTTGCCATCCACAATAATGAATTCAGGAAGGGTACCCAGGCTGTCAATGGCCTTGTGCATGGCCAAAATGGAGGCATTTAGGATGTTTATCCGGTCTATTTTCCCGGGATACACGTGTGCCACTCCAAAGCATACCGCCTGGGTCTCCAAAAGGGGGCGTAGTCTGTCGCGTTTGCTTTCCGACAACTGTTTCGAATCGTTCAACATCCCGTTGTTGAAGGTCTCCGGGAGGATAATGGCCGCAGCGGTAACCGGGCCTGCCAAACAACCGCGGCCGGCTTCATCGGTGCCGGCTTCCATGAACGATTTTAAATACGGTCTCAGCAATTTCGGAATCTATGGGTTACGAAGATAATCCAATTGTTCCAAATGGAATGTGCCGTCGCACCGGGTAGCGTCCTTCGGCTTTTGGACCGACCTCCAAAACTTTCACATTTTATTACGAACAAAAAAAATTAACTTTACCGCCCTAATACCCTTTGATGAGATATTTCCTTCTATTGCTTTTTGTCTTTCTGGTGCACCCCGTTATGGCCCAGGAAGATACGGTTCCCCCGGCCAGAAAGACCGATACGGCCGCGACCTTGAAAAAAGTGGGAAAAAGGAAACTGCCCGACGCTTCCGATGAGATAACCATTAAGGACTACAAGATCATTTCCCACGCCAGGGATACCGTTTATCTGGATACCACGCTCACCATTCAAAAGGAGTATCGCTACAACTACCTCAGGAAGGACGATTTTGAACTGATGCCCTTTGCCAATGTGGGACAACCCTACAACAAATTGGGAATCGATTTTGAACGAAGGGAACTGTACCCCGTGTTGGGGGCCAAGGCTAAACATGCCAACTATATGGAGGTTCACGACATAAGGTACTACAATGTGGCTACGCCGATGACCGACCTTTTTTTTAAGACCACCTTCGAACAGGGGCAAATGTTGGATGCCTCGCTGGCCTTCAACACATCCAGGCGCCTAAATTTCTCCCTTGCCTACAAAGGCTTCCGGTCATTGGGAAAATACCAATTCGATCAGGCGCAATCGGGCAACTTTCGTACCACGGCCAACTACGAGACCAAGAATGGAAGGTACAATATTCGCGGACATATCGCCGCGCAGAATATCGATACGGAGGAAAGCGGCGGCCTGGCACTGAAGGAAATCCAGTTCGAATCCGGAGAGTCCGAATTCAGCGACCGCTCCCGGATCGATGTTCGGTTCGGTGACGCGGACAACAAAATACTGGGAAAGCGGTATTTCATGGAGCAACAATACAAACTGCTCAGGAAAAACAAGGATTCGAGCAGGATCGAGAAAACCTCCCTCGCCATTGGGCACCAGTTCAATTACGAGACCAAGTACTACCAATTTACCCAGAGTGCACAGAACGGTTTTTTTGGCGATGGACTGGTGGCCGCCATCAATGACAAGGCGATACTCAAGACCATGTACAATCAGTTCTCCGCCGAATTCTACAATGCCATTTTGGGAAGGTTACGGGGCAACATCAATCTTTACGGTTACAATTACTATTTCAACTCCATCCTCATTACCGACCAGGGGCGCATCGAAAATCAATTGAAGGGCGAGGAGATTTCAGTGGGTGCCGACTATAAAAAAAGGATCAAGGGATTTGACGTACTGGGCGCCTTCAAATACACGGTATCGGGAAAGCTGACCGGGAATATCCTCGATGCCTCCGCGGGCTATCGGATCAACGAAGGCAATACGTTTCGTTTTGCACTGCATTCCTCCACCAGGATGCCCGATTTCAATTTCCTGCTTTATCAGAGCGATTATGAAAACTACAATTGGCAGAACAATAATACTTTTGAAAACGAAAGGATCAACAGTTTCGAGTTCAACCTGGAATCCAGATTGTTCGGTACCCTCTCCGCCAAATATGCCACGGTCGACAACTATACCTATTTCGCACCGGACGCATCCAGGGCCACCCAGGAGCAATTGGATGCGGGATTCGAACAAGCCTATATCAGGCCGTTTCAGGAGACCAATAGCATAGGCCATATAAAGCTTAAGTACAACAAAGAGTTCAAGTTGGGAAAATTTGCGCTCAACAATACGGTAATGTACCAGAGCGTCGACCAGACGAACCAGGTGCTCAACCTGCCCGAACTGGTCACCAGGAACACCCTTTATTTTTCGTCCGATGTGTTCAAAAAGGCCATGTTCCTGCAAACGGGGATTACCTTCAAATACTTCACTACCTATAATATGGATGCCTACAATCCCGTTCTTGGCGAATTTTATGTCCAGGACCGGGAGAAGCTCGGCGGCTATCCCATGCTCGATTTTTTCATCAATGCACGGGTGCAGCAGACCAGGATCTACTTAAAGGCAGAACATTTCAATTCCTCCTTCAATAGTAACAATAACTTCTATGCCGCGCCCGATTATCCCTACCGCGACTTTGTCATCCGTTTTGGCCTGGTGTGGAATTTCTTCTCCTAGAATGATGGTCTTTCGCTTTCGGTCGCCCATCTTTCACAGCTTGTGTATGGGTTAGGTTTTGGGGAGCTGCCACCGCCATGGAACAGATCAATGGGAGGGCGGTGCATCGAAGACGGTGCCACCGGGCTTTCGCCACTCGCTTTTGCCGACAAAAGGAACATAATTTGTTGATTTCGAGGCCATAGATTCCCCGGACCTGTCGTTTTGCAACGGACGGGTGTCGCAAAGAGCTCGGACAACTGGCTCGATCCCTGCTCCGAGCCGCTTTTTTTTAAATTTAAAGCAGCTCATTATCAATGGGTTAAAACAATTTCCTGCAAGCTTTTCAAAAAAAATGTTACAACTATTGTGTAAGCAAAAAAACCCTCTTATATTTGCACCCGCTTTGGGGGACGATGGGAGATGGTTTGTTGAACGGGCGTTTTTTTTGTGA
>CANMFO010000010.1 GCA_947497245.1 uncultured Flavobacteriaceae bacterium
CTCCTCCGTATCCAGTATGCCGTCGTTGTCATCGTCAAGGTCCGTGGTGTCCGGAACGCCATCACCATCCGTATCCGTATCCGGTGCCGGATCGCCATCCGGATCCAAATAGTCCGGCGTCCCGTCACCATCGGTATCGTCATCGGTGGGATCGCCATTGTTGTCCGCATCCTCGTCCGGGGTGTCGATACCGTCCCCGTCGTCATCCAGGTCCCTGTAGTTCACGTCCTCCGTGCCATCGGTATCGGGAAGGTCGTTGGCCGGATCGTCGATCTCGTCGTTCACATCGAAGCCATCGTCCACGTCCGAGCCCTCGTAGCCGTCGTCCAGGCCGTCGCCATCGGTATCCGTCCCAGTGAAGGATTGGTCGGGAAGGCCGTCGAAGTTGAAATCGTTGCCCTCGTTGTTGTCCGGTACCAAATCGTTGTCGGTATCCAGGTCGCGATAGTCCGGTTCACCCGCACCATCGGTGTTCACCGTGGTAATTCCCTGATCTCCCGAACCTTCATAGGCGTTATCCAATCCGTCTCCGTCGTCATCGACACCATCTGGTGCAACATAGCCTGCAGTGGACTGCCCCTCTACATTGTCCGGGATGCCATCATTATCAGAGTCAATATCCCTGAAATCAGGTTTTGTATCGTTGTCGGTATTCAATGGGGGATCCACCCCGCCATTCCCATAGGCATCGTCCAAACCATTCCGATTCAAATCTGCCCCGGAAGGACCAATATAACCGGCGGTATCCTGAGCTTCCCTATTGTCCAATATCCCGTCATTGTCCGTATCAATATCAAGGTAATCAGGAATTTGGTCCCCATCCGTATCAATGGGATTCAAACCGTTTTCATAGGAGTCATCGATATCGTTGTTATTGGCGTCTCCACTAGGGGGAATGTAGCCTTCGGAAGTTTGGGCCTCCAGTTTATCCTTGATTCCATCTGCATCGGAGTCAAAATCCCTGTAATCCGGAAACTCATCGTTATCTGAATTTATCGGGTCGATTCCGAATCCAAAGGCGCCCTCATAGGCATCATCCAAACCGTTGCCATTGGCATCCGTACCGGAAGGGGCCACATACCCAACAAACGGTTGTGCCTCGATATTGTCCCGGATTCCATCGATATCCGCATCAACGTCCCTGTAATCGGGGATTCCTCCACGGTCTGTATCAAAGGGTATAATGCCAAAGCCAAAAAATCCCTCATAGGCATCATCCAAACCGTTGCCATTGGCATCCGTACCGGAAGGGGCAACGTAAAGAGAGGTCCGTTGGCCTTCGATATTATCCAGAATACCATCTCCATCGGAATCGATATCCAAATAATCCGCCAATCCATCACCATCGGTATCCGTTATATTGGTCGATGGATCATTGTCCCCATCGATGTTCGCATCCTCCACGCTATCCAAAATACCATCATCATCCTCGTCAAGATCGGTCGCATCGGTCCATACCGACAGGTCCGTACCCACCACATCCAAAACGAGGGGTGTTCCATTGGCATTCATCTGGAAAAAACAAATCAGCGCAGACAGCGCCAAAAACCGGACAGCCATATTCTTTGCCCCATCCTTTTTAGAAAAAGAAGTATTAAATTCCATAAGTGTCAGTAATTTAGGATTTACCAAGCACCATGGCCTGTAGGAAACGTAGAAAGTAAGAAATTGGGGCTACCTTAAATTCGTTCCGCAAGATATAGTTAAATAATCGATCTTCAAATTGTTTCGAAATCGTAACTTCTGAAAACTCTTTTAATAACCTGTTTAATCGTTTAACGGTAGTTTTTGCTTTTTCCGTCTTGCATATAGTTACGTTCCTTCTCCAAAAAAAGACCATTGCGTTAACCGCAAATCGGCTTTTCCTGCTTTAAATCGATGGTTAAAATTCTGTTCGGGTCCTTTGGGAGGCTTTTAAATTAACAATTGCCGGAGCTATCACCTCTAGAGCATGGGAAGACTGCCGCAGAAGTGAAACAAATGCATTATTTAATGTATTTTTGCGCAAATTTTGTGAATGAATTTCAAGGATCACATACAGAAAAGGAGAACGTTTGGCATCATATCGCATCCAGATGCGGGCAAGACCACGCTAACTGAAAAGTTATTGCTTTTCGGAGGTGCCATCCAGGAAGCGGGAGCGGTCAAAAACAACAAAATAAAGAAAAACGCCACAAGTGATTTTATGGAAATCGAACGTCAGCGCGGTATTTCTGTAGCTACTTCCGTACTTGCTTTCCTTTATCAAGGTAAGAAAATAAATATATTGGATACTCCGGGCCACAAGGATTTTGCGGAGGACACCTTTAGGACACTTACCGCGGTGGACAGTGTTATAGTGGTTATTGATGTTGCCAAGGGCGTGGAGGAGCAGACCGAAAAATTGGTCGAGGTATGTAGGATGCGCAGCATTCCCATCATCGTGTTCATCAACAAGCTCGACAGGGAGGGAAAGGATGCCTTCGACCTTTTGGACGAGGTGGAGCAGAAGCTCGGGCTGACGGTCGTCCCCTTAAGTTTTCCCATTGGAATGGGATATGATTTTAAGGGAATTTATAATATCTATGAAAAGAACATCAACCTGTTCAGTGGGGACAGCAAAAAAAACATCGAGGAGACCATAGCCTTTGACGATATAGAAAGCCCCGAACTGGAGCAGGTCATTGGTAGTTCGGCAGCGGAAGATCTAAGGGAAAACCTAGAGCTGGTGCAAGGTGTCTATCCCGAATTCGACCAGCAGCTTTATTTAGAAGCGGAACAACAGCCCGTTTTTTTTGGATCCGCCTTGAACAACTTTGGGGTTCGTGAACTACTGGACTGTTTTGTTGAAATTGCCCCGCCCCCCAAAGCGAAAATGGCGGAGGAACGTTTAGTGCAAGCGGATGAAAAGGAACTCACCGGTTTTGTGTTCAAAATTCACGCCAATATGGACCCCAAGCACAGGGATCGGTTGGCCTTTGTCAAGATTGTTTCGGGAACTTTTGAGCGCAACAAACCCTATTTACATGTCCGGAACGACAAAAGGTTGAAATTTTCCAGTCCGAATGCCTTTTTTGCCGAAAAAAAAGAAATCGTCGATATTTCCTATCCTGGAGACATCGTAGGCCTACACGACACGGGCAATTTTAAGATCGGTGATACTCTAACGGAAGGTGAAAAACTACATTATAGGGGCATTCCCAGCTTTTCGCCGGAGCATTTCAGGTATATCAACAATGCCGATCCCTTGAAGGCAAAACAGTTGTACAAGGGCATCGATCAATTGATGGATGAAGGGGTGGCCCAGCTATTCACCTTGGAATTGAACGGAAGAAAAATCATCGGAACGGTCGGAGCCCTTCAATTTGAGGTCATCCAATACCGCCTGGAACACGAATACGGGGCCAAGTGCTCTTATGAGAACTTTCCGGTACACAAGGCCTGCTGGGTAGCCCCCGAAGATCAAAAAAATGCTGAGTTCCAAGAATTCAAAAGGGTAAAACAAAAATTCCTGGCAAAGGATAAGGGAGGTCAATTGGTGTTTTTGGCCGATTCCCAATTTTCACTTCAAATGACGCAGCAGAAATATCCGTCGGTGAAGCTGCACTTTACTTCCGAGTTCGATTGATAGGTATCGGGCTCCCCGGTCCATTCGCATGCACAGATCGAAATCGAAAGGCCTCAACGACCGATATCATCTTTGGGTTTTTTTGTCGTTGTCCCCTGCTAAATTTTATGGCATGGTCCCAAACGGTACTTTCCGTGTCAGGCTTCTCCCGTAGGGCCAAAATTTAGTGGAATCGAGGGCTGTTCATAGTCCTTTATGGTACCGTGTGCTTTCTCGAACCTATTGACATTATCGTTCAACGCCTTTAAGAACTTCTTGGCGTGCTGAGGGGTAAGTACGATTCGGCTCTTTACTTTGGCCTTTGGCGCTCCGGGCATCATGCTAATAAAATCGACCACGAATTCGGAAACCGAATGGTTGATAATGGCAAGATTGGAATAGACTCCCTCCGCGGTTTTCTCGTCCAGCTCTATATTGATCTGTTTTTGTTTGTTCTCTTTGTTGTCCATATCCCCATTGCTTAGATTGGGCCGGCCCTACCACACGGATGGCACGGGTCTTTGGCCGTCTTAAAAGAAAACCCCCGATAGTGATTATCGAGGGTTGGTTCTATTTAGAATTTCAAGGCTTCCTTTCGGGCCATGATCTCGTCGTACTCTTCCTTGGAACCTACAATGATGTTCTCATAGTCCCGCATACCGGTACCGGCGGGTATTCTATGTCCAACAATCACGTTTTCCTTCAACCCTTCCAAGGTATCGACCTTACCACTTACAGCAGCTTCGTTCAATACTTTGGTGGTTTCCTGGAACGAGGCCGCCGATATAAATGACTTGGTCTGCAGCGACGCCCGTGTGATTCCCTGAAGGATGGGTGTTGCTGTAGCGGAAACCGCATCCCTGGCCTCGACCACGGTCTTATCCGAACGCTTCAAGATGGAATTCTCATCCCTAAGCTCTCTGGCCGTAATGATCATACCTGCCTTAAGGTTCTCGGAATCGCCGGCTTCCATTACCACTTTTTTTCCGAAAATTTCGTCATTTTCATTGATGAAGTCATCCTTGTGCACCAATTGGTTTTCCAAGAAAATAGTATCTCCCGGATCTTCGATGCGCACCTTTCTCATCATTTGTCGCACAACCACCTCGAAATGCTTATCGTTGATCTTTACACCTTGAAGGCGATATACTTCCTGTACTTCGTTGACCAGGTACTGTTGTACCGCGGATGGCCCTTTGATGGACAAAATGTCCTCTGGGGTCACCGAACCATCGGAGAGCGGCATACCCGCCCTAACATAATCATTTTCCTGTACCAGTATTTGGTTTGAAAGTTTGACCAAATATTTTTTGATCTCACCCAGTTTCGATTCGATAATAATCTCGCGGTTACCTCTTTTGATCTTACCGAACGAGACAACGCCATCAATCTCGGACACTACCGCAGGGTTTGACGGGTTTCGGGCCTCGAACAACTCGGTCACCCTTGGCAGACCCCCGGTAATATCCCCGGTCTTGGCAGATTTACGTGGTATCTTGACCAAAGTCTTGCCTTCTTTTATCTTATCGCCATCATCGACCATGATATGCGAGCCGACCGGAAGGTTATAGGAGCGCAATATGTTATCCTTGTTGTCCTTGATCAATAGGGTAGGTATCAATTTTTTGTTCCTGGATTCGGAAATCACTTTTTCCTGGAACCCGGTCTGCTCATCGATCTCCACCTGATAGGTAACGCCCTGTTCAATATTTTCATAGGCAATCTTACCCGGAAATTCCGAAACGATCACGCCGTTGTACGGATCCCATTGACAAACGACCTCCGAAGATTTGACCTTGGCCCCGTTCTTGATGAACAATTGGGAACCATACGGAATATTGTTGGTACTGAGCGTTATTCCGGTTTTTGCGTCCATTATCTTGATCTCAGAAGTTCTGGAAATCACGATTTCCGCTGTATTGCCGTCGGCATCTTCACCTTTCACCGTGCGCAGGTCTTCAATTTCGGCAATACCGTCGAACTTTGTGATCAATTTACTGTCTTCAGATATGTTGCCCGCAATACCCCCTACGTGGAAGGTACGCAGTGTCAACTGTGTTCCCGGCTCTCCAATGGATTGTGCGGCAACGACTCCAACGGCTTCGCCACGCTGGACCATTTTGTTGGTCGATAGATTTCTACCATAACATTTGGCACAGATTCCCTTTGGTGCCTCACAGGTAAGCGCGGAACGAACCTCGATCCTTTCGACCGGTGATTCCTCAATCTTCCTGACATCGGCTTCCATGACTTCCTGACCTGCCTTCAACAACAACTCTTCGGTCAACGGATTGTACACATCGTGCAGGGATACCCTACCTAGGATACGTTCCCCGAGCGATTCCACAACCTCCTCGTTCTTCTTCAAGGCCTCGACCTCCACTCCCCTTAGGGTCTCACAATCTTCAATATTTATGATAACATCCTGGGACACATCCACCAAACGTCTTGTGAGGTATCCCGCATCCGCCGTTTTTAAAGCGGTATCTGCAAGTCCTTTACGGGCTCCGTGGGTAGATATAAAGTATTCCAAAATGGATAGCCCTTCCTTAAAATTGGAAAGAATGGGGTTTTCAATGATCTCGCCACCGCCCGCAGTGGATTTTTTAGGTTTCGCCATCAATCCCCTCATACCGGTCAGCTGACGAATCTGCTCCTTGGAGCCCCTTGCCCCGGAATCGAGCATCATGTACACCGAGTTAAACCCTTGCTGGTCTTCACGAATACGTTTCATGGCCAGTTCCGTGAGCATGGCGTTGGTACTGGTCCAAACATCGATTACCTGATTGTAGCGTTCGTTGTTCGTAATGAGGCCCATATTGTAGTTCGCCATAATACCATCGACCTGACCATTCGCATCGGCGATCATTTCGTGCTTTTCCTGGGGTATGATAATATCCCCTAAACTAAAGGAAAGTCCCCCTTTAAAGGCAAACTCGTATCCCATGGTCTTGATCTTGTCCAGGAAATCGGCCGTTGTCGGCACATCGGTCACGGCCAAAATCCTTCCGATAATATCCCGGAGCGATTTTTTGTTCAACACTTCGTTCACATATCCGGCTTGTTCCGGTACTACTTTGTTGAACAATACACGCCCCACGGTAGTGGGAATGATCTGATTGACCAATTCCCCATCCTCATTAAAATCTTTGGCACGTACCTTGATTCCCGCGTTAAGATCCAATCTTCCCTCATTGAAGGCAATGACCACCTCCTCTTCGGAGTAAAACGTCAAGCCTTCTCCTTTGACCTTCAACTCATCGGTAGACTTTCGTTCCTTGGTCATATAGTATAGGCCCAATACCATATCTTGTGAAGGTACGGTAATCGGAGATCCATTTGCCGGATTCAATATGTTGTGCGACGCAAGCATCAACAACTGCGCTTCGAGAATCGCTTCCGGTCCCAACGGAAGGTGCACTGCCATCTGATCTCCATCGAAATCGGCGTTGAAGGCCGTACACACCAATGGGTGCAGACGAATCGCCTTACCCTCGATCAGTTTGGGCTGGAATGCCTGTATCCCCAAACGGTGCAGGGTGGGAGCCCTGTTCAACAGTACCGGATGTCCTTTCAATACATTTTCAAGGATGTCCCATACCACCGGTTCCTTTTTGTCGATAATTTTCTTGGCGGATTTCACGGTCTTTACGATACCGCGCTCTATCAATTTACGGATGACAAACGGTTTGTACAGTTCTGCCGCCATATCCTTTGGCAGGCCACATTCGAACAATCTCATTTCAGGTCCAACGACAATTACCGAGCGCGCGGAATAGTCCACACGTTTTCCCAAAAGGTTCTGTCGGAAACGCCCTTGTTTCCCTTTTAGGGAATCGGAAAGCGATTTCAATGGCCTGTTCGATTCCGTTTTCACCGCGGATGCCTTACGTGTGTTATCGAAAAGCGAATCCACAGCTTCCTGAAGCATACGTTTCTCATTCCTAAGAATCACCTCGGGAGCTTTGATCTCTACCAGCCTTTTCAAACGATTGTTCCGGATGATGACCCTCCTGTACAGGTCATTCAAATCGGAAGTAGCGAAACGGCCACCATCCAAGGGCACCAACGGACGTAGTTCGGGAGGAATAACGGGAATGACCTTCATGATCATCCATTCCGGCTTGTTTTCCCTATTTTCCTGGGACTCTCGCAAGGCTTCCACTACCTGAAGGCGTTTCAATGCCTCGGTCTTTCTTTGTTTCGAGGTCTCGGTGTTCGCCTTGTGCCTTAAATCATAGGAAAGTTGTTTTAGGTCGATCCTTCCCAAAAGATCGATCAGGCACTCAGCGCCCATTTTGGCGATAAATTTATTCGGGTCGGTATCTTCCAGATACTGGTTCTCCGCTGGAATAGATTCCAAAATATTCAAGTATTCCTCTTCGGTGAGGAAGTCCATCTTCTGGATCTCCTCTCCTTCGGGGCCCTTTGCGGCGCCGGGCTGTATTACCACATAGCGCTCGTAGTATATGATCATGTCCAATTTCTTGGAAGGCAGTCCCAAAAGATACCCGATCTTATTCGGGAGGGAACGGAAATACCAGATATGTGCCACGGGAACGACCAGGTTGATGTGCCCTACCCGATCTCTACGCACCTTTTTCTCGGTAACTTCAACGCCACAACGGTCACAGACTATGCCTCGATAACGGATACGCTTGTATTTTCCGCAAGCACACTCGTAATCCTTGACCGGACCAAAAATCCGCTCACAGAAAAGCCCATCACGTTCCGGCTTATGGGTTCTATAGTTGATGGTCTCCGGTTTTAAGACCTCGCCCCTTGACTCTGCCAAAATTGATTCGGGAGAGGCCAATCCAATCGAAATTTTATCAAACCTTTTTTGTGGTGTATTATCATTTATTCTAGCCATAATATACGGTACTCTAAATTATTAGGTGTGTAAAACTATTCCTCCAATCGAATGTCCAAGCCCAAACCTTTGAGTTCGTGCATCAATACATTGAAAGATTCTGGTAAACCAGGTTCTGGCATGGTCTCGCCCTTTACGATGGATTCGTATGTTTTGGCCCTACCGACAACGTCGTCGGATTTGACCGTCAATATCTCACGCAGGGTGGAAGAAGCACCGTATGCTTCCAAAGCCCATACTTCCATCTCCCCAAAACGCTGTCCACCGAACTGGGCCTTTCCACCCAAGGGTTGCTGCGTAATCAGGGAATAAGGTCCAATGGATCTGGCATGCATCTTATCATCCACCATATGGCCCAACTTAAGCATGTAGATCACCCCGACGGTGGCGGGCTGATCGAAACGCTGTCCGGTACCGCCATCAAACAAATAGGTGTGGCCGAACCTTGGGATGCCGGCTTCATCGGTATAGGCGTTGATCTCGTCCAAAGTGGCCCCGTCAAAGATCGGGGTTGCATACTTTTTCCCAAGTTTCAGTCCTGCCCATCCGAGAACGGTCTCATAGATCTGACCGATATTCATTCGGGATGGTACGCCCAGTGGGTTCAATACGATGTCCACGGGGGTTCCGTCTTCCAAGAACGGCATATCCTCCTGACGTACGATACGGGAAACAATACCTTTGTTCCCATGACGGCCGGCCATTTTATCGCCCACTTTCAACTTTCGCTTCTTGGCAATGTACACTTTGGCCAATTTCATGATACCCGCAGGCAATTCGTCCCCGACGGATATGGTGAACTTATCACGTCGCAAGTTTCCTTGCAGGTCGTTCAACTTGATCTTGTAGTTGTGCAACAGATCGGCAACATAGGTATTGGTCTCCTTGTCGGTGGTCCAACTACCTCCCACCAAATGGGCGAAGTCGTCTACTGCGTTCAACATTTTCATGGTGTACTTCTTACCTTTTGGCAGTACTTCCTCACCCAAATCGTTCAATACGCCCTGGGAGGTCTTCCCGTTGATCAAACCGAACAGTTTTTCGATCAACACCTCTTTGAGCTCCTGGAACTTCACTTCATACTCCAACTCCAGCCTATTGATCGATTCTTTGTCCTCGGACCGCTTGCGCTTGTCCTTAATCGAACGTGAGAACAGTTTTTTGTCGATGACCACACCGTTCAACGATGGGGGCGCCTTCAAGGAGGCATCCTTTACATCACCGGCCTTGTCGCCGAATATGGCACGAAGCAGTTTCTCTTCCGGAGTGGGGTCCGATTCCCCTTTCGGGGTAATCTTACCGATTAAAATATCCCCGGGCTTCACTTCGGCACCGATGCGGATCATTCCGTTCTCATCCAAATCCTTGGTCGCCTCCTCGGATACGTTCGGAATATCGTGGGTCAATTCCTCCGCGCCCAATTTGGTATCCCTTACCTCCAGAGCGTACTCATCGACGTGTATGGAAGTAAAGATATCTTCGCGTACCACTTTTTCAGAGATTACGATCGCATCCTCAAAATTATACCCTTTCCAGGGCATAAAGGCCACGGTAAGGTTTCGGCCCAAGGCCAGTTCACCGCTCTCGGTAGCATAGCCTTCGCAAAGGACCTGCCCTTTTTTGACCTTATCGCCTTTTTTGACTATGGGTTTCAGATTGATACTGGTACCTTGGTTCGTTTTTCTGAACTTCACCAATTCGTACGTCTTGGAATCTTCCTCGAAGCTGATCATCCGTTCGGCCTCTGTGCGGTCGTACTTTATGGTAACTTTTTGTGAATCGACATATTCAATGACCCCATCTCCCTCTGCATTGATCAATACCCTGGAATCCGAAGCCACTTGGCGTTCCAATCCGGTACCTACAATGGGGGACTGTGGTTTCAACAGGGGTACCGCCTGGCGCATCATGTTGGATCCCATCAGGGCCCGGTTCGCATCATCGTGTTCCAGGAAGGGAATCAGGGATGCGGAAATAGATGCGATCTGGTTGGGTGCCACATCGGTATAATTGATCTCTTTGGGATCCACCACGGGAAAGTCGCCCTCTTCCCTGGCGATTACCTTATCGGAATCGATGGTACCGTTCTCTTTCAGCGGAATGTTCGCCTGCGCGATCTTCATTCCTTCCTCTTCCTCGGCACTTAGATAACCAAATTCCTTGGTGTTCACCTTTCCGTTTTCGACCTTGCGGTACGGTGTTTCCAGGAAGCCCATGGGGTTCACTTTGGCAAAGACCGAAAGTGAGGAAATTAAGCCAATATTAGGTCCTTCCGGTGTTTCGATCGGACATAGCCTTCCGTAGTGGGTATAGTGGACATCACGAACTTCAAATCCAGCACGCTCCCTTGAAAGTCCACCAGGCCCAAGGGCCGACAACCTTCTTTTATGGGTGATCTCTGCCAAGGGATTCGTTTGATCCATGAACTGCGACAACTGGTTGGTACCAAAAAACGAGTTGATCACGGATGACAAGGTCTTCGCATTGATCAAATCGATCGGGGTGAACACCTCGTTATCCCGTACGTTCATACGTTCACGAATGGTTCGGGCCATACGGGCAAGCCCCACACCAAACTGGGATGACAACTGTTCGCCAACAGTTCGGACACGACGGTTCGAAAGGTGGTCGATATCATCGATCTCCGCTTTGGAGTTGATAAGTTCGATCAAATATTTGATGATGGTAATGATATCCTCCTTGGTCAGGACTTGCTTGTCCATTCCGATATCAAGGCCCAATTTCTTGTTCATCCTGTAACGCCCCACTTCTCCGAGGTTGTACCGCTGGTCGGAGAAAAATAGTTTGTCGATAATACCGCGAGCGGTTTCCTCATCGGGCGGCTCGGCATTTCGAAGTTGGCGGTAAATATGTTCCACAGCTTCTTTTTCAGAGTTTGTGGGATCTTTTTGCAAGGTATTGTGGATAATGGCATAATCGCTCTGCGCATTGTTCTCCTTATGCAAAAGTATGGTCTTCACGTCGGCCTCGATGATTTGGGGAATGTGTTCCTTATCGAGCACCGTATCACGGTCCAGTACGATTTCGTTCCGTTCAATGGAAACCACTTCTCCGGTGTCCTCGTCCACAAAATCCTCATGCCAAGTGTTCAGCACCCGCGCCGCCAATTTTCGGCCCAACACTTTTTTCAGGCCTGCATTGGAGACCTTGATCTCTTCCGAAAGGTCGAAAATTTCCAAAATATCCTTATCGCGCTCAAAGCCAATGGCGCGGAACAAGGTGGTCACGGGCAATTTTTTCTTTCTATCGATATAGGCGTACATCACGCCATTGATATCCGTAGCGAATTCGATCCATGAACCTTTGAACGGAATGACCCTGGCCGAGTACAATTTGGTTCCGTTCGCATGGAAAGACTGGCCAAAGAAAACCCCGGGAGAACGGTGCAATTGCGATACGACAACGCGCTCGGCGCCGTTGATGACAAAGGTACCGCTTGGGGTCATGTACGGGATAGTACCCAGATACACGTCCTGGACTATGGTCTCAAAATCCTCATGTTCCTCATCGGTACAATAAAGCTTTAACCTTGCTTTCAAGGGAACGCTATAGGTAAGTCCGCGTTCTATGCACTCTTGGATGGAATATCTAGGTGGATCTATAAAGTAATCGAGAAACTCCAGCACGAACTGATTTCTGGTGTCCGTGATCGGGAAGTTTTCCATAAAGGTGTTGTACAATCCTTCGTTGCCCCTTTCGTCAGATTTGGTCTCGAGTTGAAAAAAGTCTTGAAACGATTTAATCTGAATGTCCAAGAAATCCGGGTATTCCGGTGTGTTCTTAGCGGATGCAAAATTTATTCTTTCAGTCTGTTGTGTGAACATCTATGGACAAAATTTTGATCGTGAATATTAGTGGGTCGTATATCCCTTTATATACGGTGTATAAAATGGTTTAGGTCTAGCCGCAAAAAGCGGAAAGACCTAAACCCAAATTGCTATGGTTGTTGCCCTTATTTAAGCTCAACTTCCGCTCCTGCTTCTTCCAATGATTTTTTGATGCCTTCGGCCTCGTCTTTAGAAACACCTTCCTTAACCGCTTTTGGCGCGCTGTCAACAATGTCCTTGGCTTCTTTCAGACCTAGACCTGTCAATTCTTTTACCAATTTAACTACAGCCAATTTAGATTGTCCAGCTGCGGTCAAAACAACGTCAAATTCCGATTTTTCCTCTGCGGCTCCACCTGCATCGGCTGCACTGGCCCCACCAGCGGCAACGGCCACCGCTGCGGCGGCAGGCTCGATACCATATTCATCTTTTAATATATCGGCCAACTCGTTCACCTCTTTTACGGTCAAGTTAACCAACTGTTCTGCGAAATCTTTTAAATCTGCCATTTTACTATCGTTTAATAAATTTTAAAATATAATTGTTTTAGTGCGTTCGTATTATCGTTCTGACAACGTCTTAAGGATACCGGCCAATTTGCCACCCCCGGATTTCAATCCGGAAATAACGTTTTTGGCTGGGGATTGTAACAATCCAATGATCTCGCCGATCACTTCCTCTTTGGACTTGATGCTCACCAGACGGTCCAGGTTTTCGTCGCCAATGTAAATAGCTTCCTCCACAAAGGCACCTTTCAATAAAGGCTTATCGGATTTTTTCCTGAAGTCCTTGATCAATTTCGCCGGTACGTTCCCCACTTCGGAGAACATGAGCGATGTATTGCCCTTGAGCACTTCGGGAAGTTCCCCGAACTCTTTGTCGGAAGCTTCCATTGCTTTTGCAAGCAAGGTGTTCTTAACTACGGACAGTTTAATATTGGCCTTGAAGCACGCCCTTCTCAAATCGGATGTCGTACCTGCGTCCAAACCGGATATATCCGCCAAGTAAATGATGGGATTATCGGCCAACTGTGCAGTCAAATCTTGTATAACGGTTGCTTTTTCTTGTCTTGTCATAATATCAATTTTTAACTCCCAGTTGCTTAAACTGTTTTAGGATCTAGTTGAAGGCTGGGACTCATGGTGCTTGACATGAAGACACTTTTCATGTAAACCCCTTTTGCGGCCGCAGGCTTCATTTTCACCAAAGTTTCCAAGAGTTCTTTTGCATTTCCGGCGATTTTTTCCGGGGAAAAGGAAACTTTCCCGATCGCGGCATGCACAATACCCGTTTTGTCAACCTTGAAATCGATCTTTCCCGCCTTCACCTCGGATACGGCCTTGCCGATATCCATGGTAACGGTTCCTGTTTTTGGATTGGGCATCAAGCCCCTGGGTCCCAAAACGCGTCCCAAAGGTCCCAATTTTCCCATAACGCTGGGCATGGTGATGATAACATCAACATCGGTCCAACCGCCTTTTATTTTATCCAAATACTCGTTCAACCCGACGAAATCGGCCCCGGCCTCCTTGGCCTCTGCTTCCTTATCGGGGGTCACCAATGCCAAAACCTTGACATCCTTACCGGTACCGTGGGGAAGTGTCACGACCCCGCGCACCATTTGATTGGCCTTTCTGGGGTCAACGCCCAAACGAACTGCCAGGTCTACGGATGCATCAAACTTTGCGGTGGTTATCTCTTTTACTAAAGCGGAGGCCTCGTCAACAGAATAGAGTTTATCTTTTTCTATCTTGGAACGGGCTTCTTTTTGCTTCTTGCTTAATTTTGCCATTTAAATTGCTTTTAAGATTTTAAAAAGGTCTTTTACCTGCTACCTTAAGCCCCATAGATCTCGCTGTTCCGGCTACCATGCTCATCGCTGATTCTACCGTAAACGCATTAAGATCTACCATTTTGTCCTCGGCGATCGCCTTGACTTGGTCCCAAGTAACATTTCCTGATTTAACTCGGTTAGGTTCGCCAGATCCTTTTTTAATCTTAGCCGCTTCCAAAAGCTGAACTGCCGCTGGTGGTGTTTTCACGACGAAGTCGAACGACTTGTCCTTGTACACGGTGATAACAACTGGCAATACTTTGCCCGGTTTGTCCTGTGTCCTAGCATTGAACTGTTTACAGAACTCCATGATGTTAACTCCGGCAGCACCTAAGGCGGGTCCAACCGGTGGCGATGGATTCGCTGCACCTCCCCTAACTTGTAGCTTAACTACTTTACCTATTTCTTTTGCCATTGTTTAATTTTAAATTGAAGCTGTATTAAATTGGAAGCAACACAACTTTATATATGTAACACTTGTATTAAACTTTTTCCACTTGCATATAGCTGAGCTCCAAAGGTGTTTTTCTACCGAAAATCTTCACCATGACCTCGAGCTTGCGTTTTTCCTCATTTATTTTCTCCACGGTTCCGTTAAAACCGTTGAAGGGACCGTCGATCACTTTTACTGTTTCGCCAAAGACGAAAGGGATGGCCACGCTGTCCGTGTTCACGGCCAACTCGTCCACCTTGCCCAGCATTCTATTGACTTCGGATTTCCTCAGGGGCACGGGATCACCGCCCTTGGTCTCCCCTAAAAAACCGATGACATTTGTAATGGAACGGATGATGTGGATCATTTCCCCTGCCAAAGTGGCCTTGATCATGATATATCCTGGAAAGTATACCCTTTCTTTATTTATTTTTTTTCCGTTGCGGATCTGCACAACTTTTTCGGTGGGCACCAAAACCTCCTCCAAATAATCGGCAAAACCATGACGTTCGACCTCACTCTCGATATAGCCTTTTATCTTGTTCTCCTGGCCGCTTACGGCACGTACCACATACCATTTCTTTTCCAATACTTCAGACATAGGATTCGAGTTAGTTTAAAACATCGTTAAAATACACCCGAATCAATTTGCTCAAAACCGTATCCACGCCCCAGGTAGCCAAGGCGAACAAGATGGAGAACACGGCCACGATGACCATAAGATTGGACGACTCCGCCTTGGGGGGCAAGGAGACATTGTTTCTTAGCTCTTCAATCGATTCTTTGATATAGGTCAACATTACTTTCGGTATTTTAGATTCGCACCAAACAACATTTTAAAAGGTTGTCCACTACTTAGATTTGGCCTGTTCCTCCTACACTCTGCAGGGTCTAGGGAGAAACTTCCCGCGACTCCGTCCGGGGAATACTTTTTTTCATATGCCCCCTTTCTTAGCACGGGAGGAGAGACTCGAACTCCCGACACCTGGTTTTGGAGACCAGTGCTCTACCAACTGAGCTACACCCGTTTCTATTTACATCGAAAGGTATCCCGACTGATTGTCGGGACACCCTTGAATGCAATATCAATTATACTCTTAGTCTAAAATTTTGGTCACCTGGCCCGCTCCAACGGTTCTACCTCCTTCACGGATGGCAAAACGAAGTCCAACGCTAAGCGCGATCGGAGAAAGTAGGTCAACCGTGATCGTAAGGTTATCCCCTGGCATTACCATTTCCACTCCACTGGGAAGGTTGATCGTTCCGGTTACGTCGGTGGTCCTTACATAGAACTGTGGACGATAGTTGTTGTGGAAAGGTGTGTGACGGCCACCTTCTTCTTTTTTCAGGATATAGACCTCAGCTTCAAACTTGGCATGTGGTTTAACAGAACCTGGCTTGCAGATTACCATTCCCCTTTTGATCTGGGATTTTTCAATACCCCTCAAAAGGATCCCTACGTTATCACCGGCTTCACCACGGTCCAAAATCTTACGGAACATCTCAACCCCGGTAATGGTAGAACCCAGTTTTTCGGCACCCATACCAATGATATCTACCGCATCACCCGTATTGGCAACACCGGTTTCGATTCGTCCGGTGGCCACTGTACCACGACCCGTGATCGTAAACACATCTTCAACGGGCATCAAGAAATCCTTCTCTACATCCCTTTTAGGAAGTTCGATCCAATCATCAACCGCGGTCATCAATTCCATTACGGTATCGACCCATTTTTGTTCACCGTTAAGCGCTCCTAGGGCAGAACCTGCGATTACGGGTCCGTTGTCGCCATCGTACTCGTAGAAAGAAAGCAGTTCCCTAATTTCCATTTCAACAAGCTCCAAAAGCTCGTCGTCATCGACCATATCGACTTTGTTCATAAACACGACAATTCTAGGAATACCTACCTGACGTCCCAAAAGGATGTGCTCACGTGTCTGTGGCATCGGTCCGTCCGTAGCGGCAACCACCAAGATAGCGCCATCCATTTGGGCAGCACCGGTTACCATGTTCTTCACGTAATCCGCGTGACCTGGACAATCTACGTGTGCGTAGTGACGGTTGGCCGTTTGATATTCAACGTGCGACGTATTAATAGTAATACCCCTTTCTTTTTCTTCAGGAGCGTTGTCGATAGAATCGAAACTTCTCAGTTCAGAAAGTCCTGCATTTGCCAAAACGGTTGTAATAGCAGCAGTCAAAGTTGTTTTGCCGTGATCTACGTGTCCAATAGTACCAATATTCAAGTGCGGTTTGGAACGATCAAAAGTTTCCTTTGCCATTTTTAAGTGAATTTAATCTTATGTTTATATTAGTGTGTACAAATTATTCTTTTATTGGGCCAACGACGAGATTTGAACTCCTGCCTGCCGGCAGGCAGGCGTGACCTTGGTCACGAGCCTTTACATTCTTTTACATCCCGATCAATGAACTTCACAATACCATTTACTTGAGCCAACGACGAGATTTGAACTCGTGACCTCTTCCTTACCAAGGAAACGCTCTACCCCTGAGCTACGTCGGCTTTTAATAGGTTCAAGGCCCGCCTGACGTCGGGCAGGTTCAACGCTATGTGCTCCATTCCCAACAGAAGCTTTCCGTTCAACTTGTCAAAGGAGCGATACTTCCTTTTTTTTGAGCGGGAGACCGGGTTCGAACCGGCGACATTCAGCTTGGAAGGCTGACGCTCTACCAACTGAGCTACTCCCGCAATTCTTGAAATTCCAAAATGTGGGGAGAGCAGGATTCGAACCTGCGAAGACATAGTCAGCAGATTTACAGTCTGCCCTCGTTGGCCGCTTGAGTATCTCCCCAATTTTTTCTTACTTCACTATGTAAAGAACGTTCCTTTCTGTGCTGTACCGAACTGCCACTTGGCCCTAAATCTTCTAAAAAAATCTCAGGACGCGTGGACTTACCGCTCAAATATTCTTAAATGCCGAAAAAAAAACACTGTTCCCCCACTTTCGAATCGATGGGCGATCCCTGCCCTGCCCCACTTGGGACCCAGCTAGCGCCCACGGTGCCCCTTCATTTTCCACATCTTCGAAAGACCTAGTGTTTCCTACACTTTTGAGCCGATAGAGGGACTCGAACCCACGACCTGCTGATTACAAATCAGCTGCTCTAGCCAGCTGAGCTACATCGGCCTTTTACCTCTTTTTTACGCATAAAAAAGTCCGCTATTTCTAACGGACTGCAAATGTAGATATTTATTTGTTTAATCAAAATAATTTTTGGAAATTTTTAATCAGGTCTGAAGTCTTAGTTTTTCTTTCCTTTTTATCAGTTTTCGTTCCAAAGAATTGCAAGCGGAATCAATTGCCTCCTCGAAAGATTTGCATTGCTTTTTGACCATGAATTTATCTTTTGGAATGTTCACCCGTATCTCTACGATCTTATTTTCCTTTGCACTTGTTTTCTGCACTTTTAAATACACGTCTGAACTGATGACCTTGTCATAGAACAATTCCAATTTGTCCAATCGGGTTTGGATAAAATTGATGAGTTTTCCGTCAGCGTTGAAATTCACAGATTGCGCGTTTACTTTCATAGATTTTCTACTATTAGGGTTAAACTTCTTAACAGTACGGGTACTGCATCACTCTTTGCTCCTAGGGTGGGCGGAAGCATGCACCTTCTTCAATTCGGCAATGCTATTGTGGGTATAGACCTGGGTAGATGCCAAACTTGAATGTCCCAACAACTCCTTTACCGAGTTCAGATCCGCTCCTTGGTTGAGCAGATGGGTGGCAAACGTATGCCTCAGAATATGTGGGCTCTTTTTTACCTTCGAGGACACCTTACTAAAATACCCATTTATTACTCTATAAACAAGGGTTTCATATATTTTGTTCCCGGATTTCGTCAAAAAAACGTGCCGTTCATCGGGTGTTGTCCCGAGTTGCGCGCGCGCTTCAAAATACTCCCTGAAAAGAACTTCGGTAGCTTTCAGCAAGGGCAGTATGCGCTCCTTGTTCCTCTTGCCCAGGACCTTGATCAACATGTTCTGCAGGTCCACCGCCTTCATTTCCAGGTCGATCAATTCGGCCCTTCGTATTCCCGTGGTGTAGAGCAGTTCGATCAACAGCTTGTCACGGACGCCCTCAAAGCCTTCCCCAAAGGAAATCTGGGACCGCACGTCCTCCATTTCCCTTTCCGAAAAAGGCACTTCTATTTTTTTTGAGGTTTTCAGGGCCTTGTGCTTGGCCATTGGGTCGACCGTGATCCGGCCTATACGCAACAGAAATTTGTAATAGGCCTTCAACGAGGCGATCTTGCGATTGATGGAGCGGTTGGAAATACCTGAATCCACCAAGTTCACGATCCAGCTTCTAATGATGGTATAACTTGCTTCGTCTATATCTTCCATTTGATATTCCCCGGAGCAGAAAACGGTAAATGCCTCAATATCCCTGCCATAGGCGAGGGAGGTGTGGCCGGAATATTTTTTTTCCAAGGTTAGGTACGCCAGGAAGGATTGCAACGCCATGGCACAAAGTTAGCAAACATTCGTGCAACTTGGCCGGGGGCAACAAAAAATCCCATCAAAAATGATGGGATCCAAAGTTATGTGCACAAGTGACGGGGGTCCTAAATTTCCTCCCGATCTCTTAGGCCTTGTATATATTCCGCTTTTTGTATCTGCGCTCTGCGCTCTACCGAAGGCTTAGTGAACTGCTGGCGTTTCCGCAGCTGCCGCATTGTACCTGTCTTGTCGAACTTTCGCTTGAAGCGCTTCAAAGCTCTATCTATGTTTTCTCCTTCTTTAATGGGTATTATCAACATGGGCTACAACCTCCTTTCTTTAATGATTAAGGCTGCAAATATACAGCCATATATAAGATTAACTAGAATTATTTTAAAATATTTTTTGAGATGACCACTTTTTGTATTTCGGTAGTGCCTTCACCGATGGTACAGAGTTTGGCATCCCTATAGAATTTCTCCACCGGAAAATCTTTGGTATAGCCGTACCCACCGTGAATCTGCACGGCCTCATTGGCTGCCCGCACGCACATCTCGGAAGCGTACATCTTGCCCATGGCACCCATTTTGGTCATTGGACGGCCTTCATTTTTAAGAAAACCGGCCTTGTGGACCAATAATTCGGCAGCTTCGATCTCCGTGGCCATATCGGCCAGTTTAAAGGAAATTCCCTGGAACTCGCTTATGGGCTTTCCGAATTGTACCCTTTCCTTGGAATATTTCAGTGCCGCCTCATAGGCTCCTTTGGCGATTCCCAATGATAGGGCACCAATGGATATGCGACCGCCGTCCAGTACCACCATGGATTGGACAAAGCCTTCCCCCACCTCTCCCAGGCGATGGGAATCGGGGATGGTGCAATTATCAAAGACCAGTTCGGCGGTCTCGCTTGCCCGCATGCCCAATTTATCCTCTTTTTTCCCACTGGTAAAGCCAGGAGTACCCCTTTCCACCACAAAGGAGGTCATCCCCCGACTATCCCCTTTTTCTCCCGTTCTCGCGACAACGACCGCTATATCGCCGCTCCTTCCATGGGTGATGAAATTTTTGGCCCCGTTCAGTACCCAGGTATCCCCCTTCTTGGTCGCGGTGGTGGACATGCCACCGGCATCCGAACCTGTATTGTGCTCGGTAAGTCCCCAGGCACCGATCCACTCGGCCGTGGCCAATTTGGGAAGCCATTTTTGTTTTTGCGCCTCGTTGCCAAAGGATAAAATGTGATTGGTGCACAGTGAATTGTGTGCCGCCAGTGAAAGACCGATCGACGGATCCACTTTGGCTATTTCCTCTATGATGGCGATATACTCATGATAGCCCAATCCGGACCCTCCGTATTGTACGGGCACCAAAACTCCCATGAAGCCCATCTCGCCAGCTTTCTTAAAAACCTCAATGGGAAAGGTCTGGGACTCGTCCCAGTCCATAACATGAGGTCGAATATGCTGTTCCGCAAATTCCCTTGCGGATTCGGCCACCATTTGCTGGGTTTCCGAGTAATCGAAACTTGTTGTTGACATTGTTTCAGTAACCATGAATAGCAATTTTTACAGGCTCAAATATAACGCAATTCTATCAATCTTGTCGGCCGGGAAGTCCTGAATCTGCTTTAATTCGTCGAACGATGTAATTCTTCCGTTCTTTTCCCTGTAGGTAACGATATCTTGTGCTACGCTATACCTGATATAGACCAACTTGACCATTTCGGCAACCGGGGCGGTATTCAAATTGATTTTGTTGATTTTCGGAACGCGCCGAACCTGGAACCTTTCGAGGACACGCTTTGCCACATCCGCTTCCAGACCGTATACATCGTACAATTGCCCATCGACCAAAAAACCGCCCAACCGATCCCTGAATTTTACGATTCGATCGGAAAGTGTTCCGCCAACGCCCTTGACCGACCTGAGTTCAGCGGCCGTGGCGGAATTGAGGTCTTTTATCCCTCCCGTACCGCGGTCTTGTCGGGTATCCGATATGGAGGACTGCGAATTGTTCGGATACTGCCCGCGGTCTACGGCATGCCGACCGCTGTTCTTAGTCCATTCCGGGAATTTGAAATAGGGTGAAATGGCTTCCAGTAGGGAATCGGATACCGAGGTTACCTTCTGGAACTCCCCTGGCGAGTTTACATACTTGTTCCGGGCCCTAAAGGCGTGGAGCCTGTCGATTTCGGCAACCGACATTCCCAGGACATATCCTTTGTAATCCGTTATAAAATTGGGGTTGAAGGGGAATATTTTGATGGAATCCCTTTCGCCGGCCTCTTCCTTTAGCGCGTCTATCTGTGCCTGGGTCCGGGTATCCTCGGTTAACGGATCGGGAGTATCGTCCACCGGAAAAGAAATGAAAACATAATACGCCGATTGTAGCAATACTATGATCAGGAGCAAAAAAAAAATCCCACTCCGTTCCTGCTTGTTGAACTTAAAGTGGGATTTAAAATTTTTCAACTCCGACAACTATTTTCCAACCGACTTGATATCGCCCAGATATTTGTTGAACTCTTCCTTTACCCTTGGAAATAGGATCAATAACCCTATCATATTGGGAAATACCAATGCCAATATCATGGCATCGGAAAACTTGATCACGGCATCCAAAGTGGCCGCCGCACCAATGATGACAAATAACAGGAACAATACCTTGTATACGATGTCTGCAGTTCTACCGCGCCCGAACAAATATTTCCAGGATTGCAGTCCGTAATAGGACCAAGAGATCATGGTAGAGAAAGCAAATAGAATGATGGCGATGGTCAATACATACCGAAAGCCCGGAATTACCGAATCATAGGCCATCGAGGTCAGGTCCACACCACCGACATAGGTTCCGGATTCGTTTAAAAGCACGGTACTGTTCACAGAATTTCCATAGTCGAACGCGCCCGCATCCATATTGAAGAAGATGATGACCAGGGCGGTCATGGTACAGATGACCACGGTATCTATGAAGGGCTCTAAAAGCGCCACGACCCCTTCACTTGCCGGGTATTTTGTCTTTACGGCCGAGTGGGCAATGGCCGCTGAACCGGCACCCGCTTCATTGGAAAAGGCAGCGCGCTGGAAACCGACAATAATGACCCCTACGACCCCGCCTATTCCCGCGGCGGGTGTAAAAGCACCTGAAAATATCATCCCAAAGGCATCACCTATATATGAAATGTTCGCAAAGATGATGACCAAGGAGGCCAATACATAGACCCCGGCCATAAAGGGCACTATTTTTTCTGTAACACTCGCTATTTTCTTTATACCTCCAATAATGACGATACCGACCAAAATGGCCAATATGAAGCCGATGATCACCCCTACGGCCCCACCTTCCAGATCCAACATGGTGGTAAGCTGGACCGCTGCCTGATTCGACTGAAAGGCATTTCCTCCTCCAAAAGAGGCACCGACACATAATACCGCAAAAATGATCGCAAGCACTTTGCCCAGACCGGTCATTCCCCGTTCCTTCAACCCCTTTGACAAATAATACATCGGACCTCCATAAACCGTTCCATCTTCACCCACATCCCTATATTTGACCCCGAGGGTACATTCCACAAACTTAGTGGACATTCCTATCAACCCGCAGACAATCATCCAAAACGTGGCTCCTGGACCACCCAGGGCAATGGCCACCGCCACCCCGGCTATATTCCCAAGGCCTACAGTCCCGGAAACCGCCGTCGCCAATGCTTGGAAATGACTTACTTCCCCCTCCTTGCTCTCGTCGCGAATGGTGTCCGGTAGGTCCCCGTCCACGATATTGACCTCCGCTTTTTCCACGCCATGACCTTCAGGGGCCTCCAATTCGTCGTATTTTCCCCGTACCGTATTAATGGCCAAGGGAAATTTTGAGATATTGGGGAATTTGAAATAAATAGTGAAAAAGGTAGCGCCCAGAATAAGTAAGATAAGCACGATCGGCATGTTATAACCGCCGACACTGATCGAGGTAAGTACAAAACCTTCCCACCATACCGCAAAAGGCATGAACGCATCATTTACTTTTTCATCCAAACCTTTCTCAACAACTTCCTGGGAGAACGATACAAAGGGAAGAAACATGGCAAAACAAGTCAGGAGACGATACTTCATAATACGGTTTTTGGTTAAAGATTTGTCTGTAAATGTGGCAATATCTTAAAAATAATGTACCCAATCAAATAATTTTATGAAAGATGCTCAATCGATGTGGAACATTTCGTTCAACTTGCGGATCTGTTCCGGCCGGCCCAAAACGATTACTTTGCTTTTTGGCTGCAATGGCAAATCGGCTTCCGGATTGATGATGTAGTCCCCGTTCGGCGCAATATAGCCAATGATCGTACAGCCCGTTTTTTTGCGCAGATCCAAATCCCGGAGCGAATTGCAATCGATCTGATCTGAAAAGTCCTCGATGGCCACTTCCTCTAAATTGGTCGTATGCTCCCCTTCCATCGAGAGCTTATCCATAAAAGTGATCAAATCGGGCATTACCACCAACGAGGCCATATGGTCGCCCCCGATCTTGTCGGGCATGATCACCTTGTTTGCTCCCGCCAGTTGTAGTTTCTTTTGCGAAGTGGCCAATGAGGCCCGGCTGATGATGAACAGCTTTTGGTTCATTTGACGGGCCGACAGTACCACAAAAAGGTTGGCGGCATCATCGGGGAGCGCAACGATCAGATACTGTGCGCGATCTACCCCGGCCGCCCTGAGCACCTCATCCTCGTTGGCATCGCCCTCGACAAAGAGCAGCTCCTCCGTATACCGTTCTATGATTTCCTTGTCCCTTTCAATGATCACAAAGGGTTTGCGATACGCCTTTAAGCGTTCCGCGGCCTGCATACCGTTTCGGCCATAACCGCATACAATAACATGGTTGGAAAGGTTGCTGATCTGGTTTCTCACTTTTTTCTTTTTTAGGAGTTGTAGTGAATTTCTGCTCAGAACATATTCGGTGATCACGGAAATCGCGAAGGCAAATATAAAAACACTGAGTATGATTAAAAATACGGTAAAAATCTTGGCCTGACCGTTCATTGGCCCTACCTCCGAGAAACCCACGGTGGTAATGGTAATGATGGTCATGTACAGGGCATCGAACCAGGTATAACCCGCAATGAACCGATAGCCGACCACTCCGAACAGCATTACCCCTGTCATTAACAATAGGGCCAAATAGATTCTGGAACGGAAGAGCTTCAGCATAATCAGAGGTCGAAAACAGAGGTTCGTTTGGTATAGATCAGATCTTTGATCCTGAGCCAAAAGGCGACAAACAAGTACAGTGCGAAGCCAAAACCCAAGGTCACGAAAGTAAGGTAAATAAAAGAAGTGCGCACCACCCGTGCACGGATCCCCAAGCGCTCTGCAATGCGCCTGCATACTTCAAAGCCCCTCTTTTGGAAATAGTAAAGTATGGTATAGAACAGGTTCATGCCGTAAAATTATGAAAAGATAATAGAAAAAAGAACTTGGACAAAAGCTTGTGCCAAATTGCGGATAGCGCACCCAAGGGGCCGTCCGAACCCTCTACGGTTTGGCCAAATACAAAAGTTCCCGGAGGCCGCCTCCCGAACGGGACCACTTTATCCGCTCAGGACTTCATCAAACTGCTCCCCACTGCACATTGTAAGCATTTGTTTTTTGAACAATATTCGGCATACAGTTGCAACAATGCCTGACTTCCCATCGCGTTTTCCACCATTGCGCCGTGCCGGCCGAAATTGGCGATGACATTATTTTCTTCCTTCTTAATGGCCGTAATGATGGAAAGTACCGCTTCACCATCCTCCCTGCCCCTAGACCGGGCATAACAAAACTTTAGAGGAAGGATCGTGTTGACAATAAGCAAGTCGACAAACCGCCTCGTCAACTTCTTGGGGGTCCTTTTTGAGGACTTCCCGAACACGTAATGATCGGTCCAATACGGACTGACGGAAACAGCAAACAGGGAATACAGTTTTTCCAGACTGGAAGCCTCTATCACCTCCCTGAAGAAATTTTGGTGGGTGGCATACAGGTTTGCGAACTGCGAGAGCCTTACCGTTGGGAAATTGGAAGGTCGCAGTTTAAAAAATTCGGGTTTGCGGACACCCGCCCCGCTTAGATCAAACTTCTTCTTTAGATGGGCATATTCTTTTTTCAGTTCGAAATAGTACGCATCCAAAATGGCGTCATCCTCCAACATATGCAACATCCCAAAAAGCACACACTCCATGTGCAGTACATTGGAACACAGCTTGCGTACCGTTGAAAAGTCCAGGGCATGGGCCAAGTCAAGAAAAGCCGCCCCGTTGATCTTGGAACCGAAATTTCTTAGTAGTAAGGCGAACAGGACGTGTTCCCAATCGTTTTTGTACCGGAGCAATAATTCCGTTACCAGACCGTTTTTGCGCTCCAGCCGTTCAAAAAAGAGCCGCTCCAGCCAATTGTCGAGGATAAAGGTATCGACCAGGGCAAGGCTTCTCTCACAGTTGATAAACGTTTTTTGTTTCCCGTCAAAGAGGTTTTGGTATGCCGTCAAGAGATCCTTGGAAATATAATTTCTAAGCTCCAGGGTAGGGATTTCGGTATGGTCCTTACGGATGACCACTAGGTCGTCTTCCCAGACCACGTGCAGGATCACATTGTCGTAGTTCGGATCCTTTTCATGGCCATGGCCATACCAGTCAGAGGATTTTAAATGTATTTCGACGTTGCCCGCCCAAAGTTGACCGTTGATCCTGATCTTGGCGTTGAAGAAATCCGGGCCGGATAAGTGGTTATGTGCTCCTACATCCTCGATACGGATGTGTTCCTTTTGTGAAGTCGTCAGATCATCAAGTTGCAGCTTCTTGTACTTCCAGATAAAATGTAGCAGGTCTTCGCGCATGGGCCCCGAGTATTTATAGCTCTTAAAGCTACGCGCGCACCCTGAATCTTTCTTGCAGTTTGCTCAGAATTCGTGGAAAGACGATTGCACTGAGGCTTCCCGTCCTGTCCGCCGAGGGTCACGGGCCACCGACCGTCCCTCAATCCCCGACCACGTCACCTTCCCAGTCCATAAACCCCCCTTCAAGGTTGTAGGCATTTTCAAAACCGAGACTGTCCATGATCGCACAGGCCTGGCCACTGCGATTCCCGCTGCGGCAATAGACATAGTAATTTTTGGTTTTGTCCAGTTTTTCCAGTTCGTCGATAAAGCCCTGTCCCAGGTAAATATCAATGTGTACGGCACTCGGGATATGCCCCTCCTCCATTTCATCCGAGGTCCGCACATCCAAAATAACCGCTTGATCGTCATTTTGTAGCTGCTCGGCCCATTCTTCTTGCGATAGATCCATAATTGTGATTCGATTTATATAGTCCTGTTTCCTCTAATATCGGGATTTCAAAAATACAGCTTTTTGCCGCAAGGGCGTGATTATTTTTTTAACAAAACTTTATGCGCCCTTATGTGTTTTGTTCCGAAAACCATTTTACATTTGTCTATACAATTGTTGTAAAGACATGAATGTAGAGGACGTCATTAAGACCGATAAAGAAATCCCGCTGAAAAGTAGGACCATAATCCATTTTATGTTGGTCAACAACCGAATTAACGAAACCATCGCCCAAGTATTGAAACCCTATGATGTTTCCTTGCAACAATTCAATGTCCTTCGTATTTTAAGGGGACAAAACGGCCGACCGGCAAATCTTTCCACTTTGAACGAGCGAATGGTCACAAAAATGAGCAATACCACCCGGCTGGTGGACAAACTCAAATCAAAAGCTTATGTGGACCGGATTACCTGCCCTTCGAACCGTAGAAAGGTGGAGATCCGGATCACGCCAAAGGGGGCAAGGGCACTGGAGAAAATGGATACCGCCCTGAAAACTGCCGAAAACGATATCCTTAAGGATCTTTCGGAAAAAGATCTGGAACAGCTGAACCGCTTGTTCGATAAATTTTAAATCAGAACACTAATAAGTACACATATCTAAATCTAAAACAATGAAAAAAGGAGTATTGAGTGTGGCATTTGCCATGGTTTTCGGTGTGGCGGCAATGGCCACAGAACCCATAGACGGGGAAAAAAAGGAAGTTAAGGTCGAAGCGAGTAAAGTAACCTGGAAGGCCTACAAAGTAACCGGTTCGCACACCGGAACGGTAAATTTAAAATCCGGTGCGCTACTGTTTGAGGAGGACAAACTAGCGGGAGGTGAATTTACTGTGGACATGACCTCCCTGGTAGATAACGACCTAGAGGGCGAATACAAGGGCAAGTTGGAAAATCATTTAAAGTCCGACGACTTTTTTGGAGTGGCGACACACCCAACCTCCACTTTGGTGTTCACCAAGGTGAAGGCGTCTGGCAAAAACTCCTATAAAGTAACCGGAGACCTTACCATCAAGGGTATTACCAAGCCCGTGTCGTTGGATGTATCGGTCTATGGAAGCAAGGCCACGGCCACATTGAAGGTAGACCGTGCCCAATACGATGTGAGGTACGGTTCTGGAAGTTTCTTTGAGAACCTCGGGGACAAGACCATCTACGATGAGTTCGATCTCGTGGTGGACCTGGAATTCTAGGAAAAGGAGAATTCGTGTCTGACCCTGCTCCCGTACCACGGGAAGCAGGGTTTTTTGTTTTTGGGCATCACCGTTGCATCGGGTATTCATTTATCCAATTAAAGCCCCTTCTGATCAGGAAAAAATCTTCCCTACCATATCGTATCGATTTGATCCTAAATGTGTTGTTTTCCTGTGAGCCCGAAAGATGCAGTAGGCTATCCGTTTTTTCAAAATCAAAAACATAGGTTACCCCATCCTCCAAAAAAGGGGTCAGGCTTATGGAATTGCGCATGCTGTCCATTTCATGGCGCAGCCCTACCCTACTATCGTCCATTTTTATGATCAAGCTGTTTTTTTTGTCAATGATAAGTTTCTTCCATCTTAGGGTATCGGTCGTCAAGGGGGGCAGGGTATCTCCGTTGACAACAAAATCCTGTACCTCGTAAACACCGTAAAGTGCATGCGACGGTGCCCTTTTCCCATATTGTTTTTGTACCTCCCATTTGGCGTTCAAGGTGTGGAACAATACATGGAACACCAGTATTCCTTTGAAGCCATGGGCCAACAGCCTTCGCTTTTTATCCGAAAAGTAGTCTTTGATCGGCAAGGGCCTCGTGCTTCGGTTAAGTATAAAGAAGTTGGCTATGTTCCCCCAATCGGGCAAGAGTACAAAAATGGACATAAGCCAAAGGTGAAATGAAAAAAGTTTGACGGGGACATCGTAGCTCATATTCAAAACGAAAACGTTCAGCATAATCGCAAAAGTGAGCATTGCCCCCAAAACCTTGGTGCGGCGAAACAAAAGGAAGCACCCGCCAAAAACTTCCAACAGGCCGGTAAAAATGGAATAGGGCTCCGAATGTCCCATGAACTTCCAAAGCAAACCCATGGGCGACGAATCACCAAAGGAACGTGTCAAATTAATGAGACTCAATTCGGGGAACTGCAAATAAAAGACTTTTGAAAACCCATAGGTGAACATCGTGAATGCCAAATAGTATCGCAACATAAGAACAAGCAGGGAGCGCATTGGACGACCGTATCTTCCGCTCTTGTCCAAAACGGACCAAAGTAGTGTTGCCGTTAGGGCCAGTACGACACGGACCCCCAACAGGAGATAGTCATAGAGGGTATCCCCACTTCCCCTGCCCACAAAGGAAAGCTCGTCCGTATAGCCCAATATGTGGCCCGCAAACTGCATGGTGAGCCATTGCCAAAAAGAGGTGGCCCAATCCGAGATGGTGGTTCCGGCCCCAAATGGGAGATGGCCCAGCGGAAATGGAAAAATGTACAGGAAAACATAGACAGCGGTGAGTTGAAAAAAGAATTTCCCCGTCACGGGAGGAAGTGTCGCATCATTGGCAATCTTCACAGCTCACGATATTTGAAGCAAACTTAAACTAAATAATTAGTTAAAACTAATTATTTAGTTATAAAAATTTCGGAGCAACAAAAATTTGTCCGTAAAACTAAAGTCTATTTAAAAATTTCATTATATATTTGTTTTCATGTTTTCAGCAAATACAAATACTTGGTGGTGGAACAACTTACGACAACCTTCGTGAGCTGAGCATCATTGTAGTTAAACCATACAAGGCTTGTCATCACGACAGGCCTTTTTTCTTTTCCTTTCCCATTGGGCGGGAAATGGATAAAATTTAAACGATTTAAGAATGGATTACAAATTGACCTCCCATCACAAAAAGATCCTTGCGGATACCATTACGCCGGTCAGCGTATACCTGAAGATCAGGGACCGTTTCCCGAACAGTATCCTCTTGGAGAGCAGCGACTACCATGCCAACGACAACAGTTTCTCCTATATCTGCTGCAATCCGATCGCTTCGATCAAAGTGGAGGACGAAACGGTTCTCCAACAGTTTCCCGATGGCACTTCCAAGGAGATCAATATCGGGCCGGACACCGATGTGGTGGAAATCATCCATCAGTTCGGTCAACGGTTCAGTGCAACGGAAAACGATTTTAAATTTATCGACAACGGCCTTTTTGGTTATATGGCCTATGATGCCGTACGGTATTTTGAAGATGTGCAGATCGGCAAAAAAGACAATTCAATAGCCATTCCGGACATTTATTACGCGGTCTACCAAAATGTGATCGCGATCAACCATTTCAAGAATGAGGCCTACCTCTTTGCCCATAGTTACGGGTCTGAAAACAACATTCCCGAAATTGAGCAAATCCTTAACGTAAAGAACTTTGCCTCCTACAATTTTACCAAGGACGGTAAAGCGGATTCAAACCTGGCGGATGAGGAATATAAAGAACACGTCCGTCTCGCCAAAAAGCACTGCCAACGCGGTGATGTTTTTCAACTGGTCCTGTCCAGGCGTTTTTCCCAAGGTTTTAAGGGCGACGAGTTCAACGTGTACCGTGCCCTGCGATCGGTAAACCCCTCTCCCTATCTGTTCTATTTCGATTACGGGGATTTTAAGATTTTCGGTAGTTCGCCCGAAGCCCAATTGATAGTCAAGAACGGAAGGGCGGAAATCCATCCCATTGCGGGCACCTTTAAACGTACGGGGAACGATGAGCAGGATGCCGTTCTGGCCAAAAAACTGACCGAAGACGACAAGGAGAACAGTGAACACGTGATGTTGGTCGATCTTGCGCGAAACGATCTAAGTCGCAATGGAAACATGGTTACCGTGGACAACTACCGGGAAGTGCAGTTTTTCTCGCATGTCATCCACCTGGTTTCCAAGGTCACCGGGCAAAAGAAAAAGAACATTCCCACAATGAAGGTCGTTGCCGACACTTTTCCCGCGGGAACCTTGAGCGGTGCCCCCAAGCACATGGCCATGCAACTGATCGAAAAATACGAAAAAACAGGTCGTGGATATTATGGGGGGGCCATAGGGTTTATGGATTTCAACGGCAACTTCAACCACGCCATCATGATCCGTACCTTCTTGAGCAAGAACCATCAATTGCACTATCAAGCCGGTGCCGGATTGGTCGCAGCCTCGGACCCGGAAGACGAATTGCAGGAAACCTATAACAAACTGGGTGCTTTGACCAAAGCGCTTGAAATAGCGGAGACCATTTAGAGATGAAGAAAATATTAGTCATTGACAACTACGATAGTTTTACCTACAACCTGGTACACTACCTGGAGGATCTGGATTGTTCGGTTACCGTAAAACGAAACGACCAACTGGACCTCGGGGAAGTGGCCGCATTCGAGAAAATCGTTTTGTCCCCGGGTCCGGGAATACCGGACGAGGCGGGATTGTTAAAACAGATCATCGCCACCTATGCCCCTACCAAAAGTATTTTTGGGGTGTGCTTGGGGCAACAGGCCATTGCCGAGGTATTTGGGGGCGAACTGATCAACCTGGACCAGGTGTACCACGGGATTGCCACTACGATCAAGATCACCAAAGATGACCGACTGTTCAACGACATGCCCAGCAAGATTCAAGTGGGGCGCTACCACTCCTGGGTCGTTGATCCGGACATGCCCGAGGTGTTGGAAACCACCTCGATCGATGAAAACGGTCAGGTCATGTCCCTCCGCCATAAGGAATACGATGTCCGCGCGGTACAATTCCATCCGGAATCGGTGTTGACACCCGAAGGAAAAAAAATACTTGAAAACTGGTTAGAAAAATGAAAGACACACTTAACAGATTGATCAATCACGATATTCTCTCCAAAGCGGATGCCAAACAAATTCTGGTCAACATTGCCAAAGGGGATTACAATACGAGCCAGATCGCTGCATTCCTGACCGTATATATGATGCGCAGCATAACCATTGAGGAGCTGGAAGGTTTCCGTGATGCCTTACTGGAACTCTGCCTGGCCATTGATCTAGCGGCCTACGAACCGATTGATCTGTGTGGCACGGGAGGCGACGGCAAGGACACCTTCAATATTTCCACTTTGGCCTCTTTTGTAACGGCCGGGGCGGGTGTAAAGGTGACCAAACACGGTAACTATGGGGTTTCCTCCAAATGCGGCAGTAGCAATGTCATGGAATTCCTGGGGGTGAAGTTCAGCAATGAAGCGGGGTTTTTGGAAAAATCCATCGACGAGGCCGGAATCTGTGTATTGCATGCGCCGCTTTTCCATCCAGCCATGAAAAATGTGGCGCCCATCCGTAGGGAGTTGGGGGTAAAGACCTTTTTTAACATGCTGGGGCCCATGGTAAACCCAGCTTTTCCCCAAAATCAGATGGTAGGGGTCTTCAATCTGGAATTGGCCCGGATGTATGGATACCTCTATCAGAATACGGACAAAAAGTTCACCGTGTTGCACGCCCTTGATGGATACGATGAAATCTCCCTGACCGGCAATACCAAGACTATTTCCAACGATACCGAAGGGATGTTGCGACCGGAGGATTTTGGTGTAAGGGCCATAGCACAATCCGAAATTGTAGGCGGGGAAAGTATAGAGGGTTCGGCCCAGATCTTCATGGATGTGCTGCAGGGCCACGGCACGGAAGCACAGAACAACGTTGTCTGTGCCAACGCAGGTGTGGCGATAGCCACGGCCAAAAATATTGGTCCGAGAGAAGGGTTCGAACTGGCAAAGGAATCGCTCTTGGGCGGAAAAGGCCTGGCCGCCCTTAAAAAATTACAAGAGTTAAGTACCTAATGGATATTCTTGAAAAAATTGTACGGGATAAACGCAGGGAAGTAGCTTTGAAAAAGTCCCTGATTCCGGTCTCCCAATTGGAAGGCTCGGTTCTTTTTGCCCGTGAGGGAGTTTCAATGGCCCGGACATTGCGCACCAGCCGTACCGGGGTCATTGCCGAGCACAAACGTCGGTCGCCCTCCAAATCGGTGATCAATCAAAGTCTGAACGTGGCGGATGTCGCACAGGGCTATGAACTCGCGGGGGTTTGTGGGATGTCGGTCCTGACCGACGGAAAGTACTTTGGTGGCTCCCTGGACGACCTCATGCACGCGAGGGCCGCAGTGCAAATACCCCTGTTACGCAAAGAATTCATGATCGACGAATACCAGATACTGGAAGCCAAGGCATATGGGGCGGATGCCATACTGCTGATCGCCGCCATCCTGACGCCATCGGAAATCAAGATTTTTTCAGAGCTCGCCAAGAGCATCGGATTGGATGTACTGTTGGAAGTGCACAATGAGGAGGAACTGCGCAAATCGATCATGCCAAGTTTGGATATGCTCGGGGTGAACAACAGAAATTTGAAGACCTTTGACGTCAGTCTGGACATAAGCAAATCGCTCTCCCGACAAATCCCGGACGATTTTGTAAAAGTATCCGAGAGCGGTATCAGCTCGGTAGGTGCGATACGCGATCTAAGGCAATACGGGTATCAGGGCTTTTTGATAGGGGAGAATTTCATGAAGACCGATGATCCTGGGGCAAACGCCCTTGATTTTATCAAAGCACTAAGCTAAAACGGCACAATAGGAAAAGGCATTTCACAAATGGACCACGACTATACGAACAAAGCGGAAAAACCCACGACTTGGGAGCATAAAAAGCTCAAGTTCAAGGTCTGCGGTATGAATCGTAATACTTCGGAGGTGGCCAATTTAAAGCCCGACTATCTGGGTTTTATCTTTTGGGGACCGTCCAAGCGCAAGCTTACCGAACCGATACCCGATATTCCGCACAGCATCAAAAAAGTGGGGGTCTTTGTGGATGCCAGCGTGGAGGAAATCATCGAAAAAATCAAAACCCATCAGCTATTGGCCGTTCAATTGCACGGACAGGAAACTGCAGCATTCTGCAAGCAATTGATAGCCAGTTCCGAAAAGGCCGGCGGGCGACGCCCCATCATCATAAAAGTTTTCTCCATTGCCGCGGATTTCAATTTTGATGCCCTCTCCCCATATGAAGACGTCAGCGATTTCTATCTATTCGATACAAAAGGCAAACTTCCGGGAGGTAACGGGTTCGCCTTTGACTGGAAGGTATTGGAAAAATACCCCGCTACCAAACCCTATTTTTTGAGCGGTGGGATCGGCCTGGAAGAAATACAGTCCATAAAGGAATTCCTAAAACGCCCGGAATCCAGGTACTGCCACGCCATTGATGTAAACAGCAGATTCGAGCTGGCACCCGGGTTGAAAGATATAGACCGTCTGGAAGAATTCAAAAGAAGCATGGCACAAAGCAATTACTGATTATTGATTACGAAAAATATGACATACCACGCGGACGAAAAAGGCTATTACGGCGAATTTGGGGGAGCCTTTATTCCGGAAATGCTCTACCCCAATACCGAAGAACTTCGGCAGAACTATATCCGTATCATGCAGGACCCTTCCTTTGGGAAAGAGTTCGACCAACTGCTCAAGGATTATGTGGGTCGTCCCACCCCGCTCTATTTTGCGGAACGCCTATCGGGGAAGTTCAATACCAAAATCTATTTGAAACGGGAGGACCTGTGCCACACCGGTGCGCACAAGGTCAACAATACGATTGGGCAGATCCTGATGGCGAAGAAATTGGGCAAAAATCGGATCATTGCGGAAACCGGTGCCGGACAGCACGGAGTGGCGACCGCTACGGTATGCGCACTGATGGGTATAGAATGTGTGGTGTATATGGGCGAAATCGATATTGCCCGACAGGCTCCCAATGTGGCCCGTATGAAGATGCTCGGCGCCGAGGTCAGGCCTGCGCTCTCGGGTAGTCGGACACTGAAGGATGCCACTAACGAGGCCATTCGCGATTGGATCAACAATCCTGTCGACACGCATTACATCATTGGTTCCGTGGTAGGACCCCACCCCTATCCCGATATGGTAGCCCGCTTCCAATCGGTCATCTCGAAAGAGATCCGGTGGCAACTAATGGAAAAAGAGGGGCGGGAAAACCCGGATTATATCGTTGCCTGCGTAGGGGGCGGCAGCAATGCGGCGGGCGCCTACTACCATTATCTGGACAATGGCGATGTGGGCATCATAGCTGTGGAAGCCGCGGGAAAAGGAGTCCATTCAGGCGAAAGTGCGGCAACTTCCGCTCTGGGAAAAGTGGGTATCATCCACGGCAGCAAAACCCTTTTGATGCAGACACCGGACGGACAGATTACCGAACCCTACTCGATTTCCGCGGGATTGGACTATCCCGGTGTTGGGCCCATGCACTCCCATTTGTTCAAATCGGGCCGGGGCGAGTTCATATCCATTACGGACGATGAGGCCATGGCCGCAGGCTTGATGGTTTCGAAATTGGAGGGCATCATCCCCGCCATCGAAACCTCACATGCCTTTGCCATTTTAGAGCATAGGCCGTTTAGGTCCGAAGACGTGGTGGTAATCAACCTTTCCGGTCGCGGGGACAAGGATCTGAGCACCTATATTGATCATTTCAAGTTATAAGTATGGCATTCATGAACAGGATCAACAAAAAATTACAGGAAGACAGGAAACTGCTCTCCATCTATTTTACGGCTGGATATCCATCACTGGACGATACCTCGCGCATTATCCAAGAATTGGAAGAAAACGGCGTGGATATGATCGAAATAGGAATGCCCTTCAGCGATCCCCTGGCAGATGGGCCTACCATACAGCAAAGTTCCACGGCGGCCCTTCAAAACGGGATGACCACGGCGCTTCTTTTTGAGCAGCTGAAGGACATACGAAAATCCGTGTCCATACCCCTGATCCTTATGGGGTATTTCAATCCCATGTTCCAGTACGGAGTGGAAGCCTTCTGCAAAAAGTGTCAGGAAATTGGGATTGATGGCATCATTGTCCCCGATCTTCCGTTGGACGTTTTCAAGGATGATTATGAAGCCACCTTCAAAAAATACGGATTGGTCAATGTGTTTTTGATCACTCCCCAGACCAGTGAAGAGCGCATCCGGCAGATTGATGCCACCTCCGACGCCTTTGTTTACATGGTCAGTTCGGCAAGTGTTACCGGATCCAAGGAAGGCTTTGGAAACATCCAGACGGATTACTTTGAACGGATCGCGTCCATGGGGCTAAAAAACCCACAGATCGTGGGCTTCGGCATTAGCAACGCGACCACTTTTCAAGCGGCTACCAAGAACGCCAAAGGGGCCATCATCGGTTCCGCGTTTATCAAACACCTCGCCCGAAACGGGGTGGATGCCATTGGGGAGTTTGTAAAAAGCATCCGGGCGTAATGGCCAATTTACCCAACAACTGGAAAATCGTGGTTCTTTTGTCCCTCAGCCTGGGTCTGGCCCCTTTTTTTCCGGAACCCCATCTCTGGGGGAAAATCAAATGGGTCGCCGGGGGGGCGGTTGATATGGCGATCAAAGATTGGTTCGATCTGTTCTTGCATGGATTTCCCTTCGTGCTTTTGATCCGATTGGGGGTTTTGGGACTGTTGCGGGGCATCAAAAAGAATTGAAGGAACATTCTGCCCTTTCGTCCAAGTTGTTTACAGCTATTATCCTTACATTTAATCTCTCGGAAACAATCCCGACCAGCATGAGAAAACTTGTACCGTTATTGACAATTTTTGTCAATTTTTTTGCCTTGGCCCAAGAAGATTCCCAGCTCAAATCCCAAGTACGCCATAGCATCGATGAACTGCGCGAGTTCGTGTCCATTCCCAATGATGCCCTGGAGCATGCCGATATCAACAGAAACCTGAGTTGGTTGACCAAAAAATTCAACGACAGGGGGTTTAATTCCTCTGTCCTCCCCACGGAAGGGGAATCCCTTTTTTTTGCGGCCCTTCCCATGGACGATACTAAACCCACCATCCTATTTTACATGCATTTGGACGGGCAGGCGGTCGATCCTTCAAAATGGGATCAGCCCAATCCGTACAACATTGTGCTGAAATCGAAAAATGGTGATGGCTGGAAAACCCGTACTTTCGACGAACTGGCAACCGATATCAACTATGACTGGCGCCTTTTCGGGCGGTCCACATCCGATGACAAAGGGCCCATCGTCATGTTTCTGAACAGCATCGACCTTTTGAAAAAAAACGGGATCGAAATCCCCTTCAACGTAAAAGTGATCTTGGACAGTGAGGAGGAAAAAGGCAGTACCCCCTTGCCCAAGGCGGTCAAGGAATACCGCGAACTGTTGGAAGCCGATTTTTTGGTCATCAACGACGGACCGGTGCATCCTTCACAAAAACCTACGGTGGTCTATGGCTGCAGGGGCATTACTACCCTGTCGCTCACCACCTACGGACCTATAAGGCCCCAGCACAGTGGCCACTATGGGAACTATGCGCCAAATCCGGGGTTTCAATTGGCACAGGCCTTGGCAGGTATGAAGGATGCGGATGGAAGGGTATTGATCGAAGGCTACTACGATGGTATTTCCCTGGACGATGCCTCCATGGCCGTTCTTAAAAACGTGCCCGATGACCGGGAAGCCATCCATGCGGACCTTGGGGTAAAAACTCCTGAAAAAGTGGGCGGGTTTTACCAGGAAGCACTCCAATACCCATCGCTGAACATTCGAGGGTTGGGCTCCGGATGGATAGGGGAAAAAGCACGGACCATTGTTCCGGAAAGCGCCACGGCCGAAATCGATCTTCGGCTGGTACCCGAGACCGACGGTACCCGATTGAAGCAATTGGTCAAAAACCACATAGAACAACAGGGATTTTATATCATGGACAGTATACCTACCAGGGCGCAACGGATGGCGCACGACAAGGTCATGACCATTATCGAAGGGACCGTGACCAACGCCTTCCGAACCGATTTGGACGACACCTACGGCAATTTTCTTGTAAAAACCCTGAACGCCACCTTTGGAGAAGAAGTGGTACAGATCCGTACCATGGGCGGCACCGTACCGATCGCCCCTTTCATAAATGAGCTGAAGATTCCGGCTTTTATCGTTCCCATGGTAAATCCTGACAACAACCAGCACAGCCCCAATGAAAACCTGAGGATCGGACAGATCGCCTATGGCATTCGCGCGTTTTATGGAATTTTGGGTTCAAATACCATCAAATAGTACTATGTGTACATTCTTTACGTTTTATTAGGGTACACTATTGAAGTCTTTGGCATCTTTTTCCCAGGGACGAACCCTTATCCAAATGAAAATATACGCCCAAGCGCTCATTTTTTCCCTTTTCATTGCTTCCAATGCCCAAAGTGTTCGAATTGTAGATAGCTTGGAGCTTCTACCGGTTCCATACGCCACCATATCCTTCGGTGACGGTATGGGTACCTTTGCCGATGGGGAGGGGCGGTTTGTGTTCGTACCGAAAAGATACCCCGGTGTGGACACCCTGTACATTTCGGCCATTGGCTATGCTGAAAAGACCATTGCCGTGGAATCCCTGAAGGAAAAAATCCATCTTCGTCCAGAAATCTCCGAGCTGTCCGAAGTGGTCGTTTCGGCCCCCAGAAAGGGAAAATTCCGGTTGCGGAAGCAAAAGCCCGGCACGCACAATGATGTTTTCGGTTGCTGGCTTCCCACGGTTGAAAGCGAGGTGGCCGTTTATTTTGGTCGCTACCAGGGCAGGCCCACGCAAATTTCAAAGCTGCTGCTTCCCATCAACGCAGAATCGCAGTACAAGTCGAAGGGAAAAGGGAAGTATGCCACCATTTTTCGCATCCAATTCTATGAAAACGACCACGGGTCCCCCGGGGCCGCCCTCCCATTCGGGGAGGTGGTTTTTTCCATAGACGAAAAAGCGGACAAAGTATTTGAACTGGATGTACGGTCAAAATCAATCTATATCCCCGAAAGGGGCATTTACTGCTCCCTTCAGGTGTTGGGCTACGCCGATAAGGAAGGGGGTCTGGCCCAATCCAAAAAATACAGGGAAATCAAAACACCGCGGGGAATACAAAAAATATCGACCTCCTTTCGGCCGTTGCTCCCCTTTTCCAAGGGCCGGCCCGATCAGAGCACCTATGTAAGGCGTATTTTTTTGAACAACAAAAAATGGCAGGTTTTTGATCGGACGTACAACAAAAATTCGAACCTGATCCAGACCGGCCATCGGAACTATGCCATGGGTGCGGAGTTCAAGGTCTATGAAGATTAATGGTTCCGGGTTTCGCCGATATGATCATGCCGAATTCCTACTGGCGTTGATGTTGCCATAGAGCGATCTTGTGACAATCTTTTCGTACTGCTCGATAAAATCAGATTTCTGCCCGATTTTTTGAAGCGCATATTGTTGGATCACCAACAACGGCAGCACGATGTTCTCCCTAATTTTTATGGACTCCCTGGAAATCGCTTCGTTTTCCATTAAAACATTGGAGCCGGAAATCAGCAGAAGCATCTCCTTTGACAAAAGGAACTCCTCGTACAAAATATTCCAAAAATCACCGTATTCCTTATCTTCCTTCATATAGCGGGTCAGCTCAAAATAGCATTTGGACAACGACATCATGCTATTGAGCATCAAGGCCTTGAACAAGGGAACTTCTTTGAACAATTTTTTCAACTCCCTTAGTTTCCCTTCTTCCTTCAGTGTTTTTATGGCCGTCCCGATACCAAAATATCCCGGAACGTTTTGCTTTAATTGGCTCCAGGAGCCCACAAAGGAGATTGCCCTTAGATCGGATAGTTCCAACTTTTTCTTGTTGCCCCTTTTGCCAGGTCTACTACCAATGTTGGCCTTGTTGTAGTATTTCAGGGTGCTCATGTTTTCGAGGTACGGCATAAACTTGTCATGGTGCTTGAGGGCATCGTATTTGGCAAAACTCAAATCGGACAGCTTTTCCATCAATTGCCTAGACTCTTTGGAAATGACATTTTCCTTGCCGAATAAGTTGTTCGACAGGCCGGCTGTAATCAATTGCTCGCTATTGTGCATGAACTGCTCTTTCGTACCGTAGGTGCTCGTAATGGTCTGCCCCTGGATGGTAAGCTGTATTTCGTGGTTGGCGATATCCTTGGTCTGTGCTGCGTAGAACCTGTGCGTTTTGCCCCCCCCGCGAGCCGGTGGGCCTCCGCGACCATCAAAGAATATGGCCTTGACATGGTTTTTTCGACATACCTTCGACAATTTTTCCTTGGTCTTGAAAATCGACCAATTGGCCTTGACATAGCCCCCGTCCTTGGTACCATCGGAAAAGCCCAACATTATGGTATGTTTGTTATGGCGCCGCTCCAAATGTTCCCGATATTCCGGAAAATCAAACAATGCCTGCATGGTCGCTTCCGAGGTTTCCATTCCTTTCATGGTCTCGAAAAGGGGGATGATATCAAATGTGATTTCGTCGGCCTTCCAACCGCACCAGCGAAACAGTCCATAGACAAAAAGCACCGAGAACATGTCTTCCGAGTTACTGATTATATATCGGTTGCAGCCTTCTTCCCCGTTCCTTTTTTGAATGCCCTTTAGCTGGGAAATGTTCGCTATGGTATCTTTCACGATATCATTTTCAAAATCATCGGCCTGCAGCCTGATGTTCCCATGGAGCAGGACATCGACCAGTTTTTCCTTTGAAAGTTCTTCCAAGGTTTCCTCGACCCATCCGTTTTTCCTCAATGCGGCCTCCACTACCTTTTTGTGCATGGTGTGGTCTTGTCTGATGTCCAAGGTCGCAAAGTGGGTCTTGAATATTTTCACCTTGTCGATGAGGTGGTCCAGGTCGCCCAGGTACAAACTGTGGTATTGTTCGATCAGCAATCCCCTAATGGTCAGGAGCGGATCTATGATATCTGAATAGCCAATATGCCTGCTGCTGTCGAACATGGCAATGTACAGGTTGTTTCTAAGCCGGACCAGATGGGGCTGCAGTTCCTTAAAGGTCAATTTCTTTTGCAAGCGCTTCAGATCGTTGTAATAACACTTCATAAGGTTGATCCTCAGTTCGTCTGCAACTTCTTTGGTCATGGAAGCGGTCACAAAAGGGTTGCCGTCCCGGTCTCCGCCGGGCCAAAATCCCAATTTCATGATGTTGTGGTTCTCGAAATGGTTGTTTCGGATATTCTCCTTGATATAGGCATAAAGATCTCCTACCGCATCATAGTACACATTTCTAAGACTGTAGATAATGTTCTTGGCCTCGTCCAGGGGAGTGGGCTTTTTGGCATTCATAAGGGAGGTGAGCCCCAATTGTTGCAGGGCGACATCGATCTCATCGATCTTATCATCAAGTATGAGCGACCGCAGTTCTGCAATGATATCCAACACAAAGGGCGTATAGAACTGCGTGGGGTGGGCGGTCAAAACGATCCGTGCGCTGAAGGTCGACAGTTTTTCGGCCACTTTGTCCCAGCTTTTGTTCTTATCGACCAACTGGAAGTAGTCCCTTATGGACAAAACGCTGCTGTATTCCCGTAGCTTTGGAAATGCGGCATCCTCCACGCTGTCATATAGCACGACCTGCCTTTCTACATATTGGATGATCCTGAACATGAAATCGATACGGTCTTCCTCCGCTTCGATACCCGCATAGTTCTGAAAAAAAGCTTCCAAAATCTCCAGTGGATTCTTTCCGGATTGAAGCCCATTTTGGCACAAATGCAGCAACAGTGGAATGAGCATGCCCACATTCTCTATATTCCGGTAGGGTAGGTTGAGGAACAAGCTGTTGTACACATTGAACTTGTTGTTGACCGATTTCTTGAACTCTTTTAATCTTTCTGACTGCAACATAATTTTTTATCCTTGACTTTGGGACCATCAGTATTTTTCCATCGCTCCACTTGTAAAATGGAGCGTAAATATCGCCATAATTTAACAATCGATGGCATGAATTCATCCAAATAACAAAATATGCGGCCGTCGCCACAAAACCAACAGTACAAAGTTCCGATTATCGAGGGCGGAAGCGGGTGGGAAGAAGATCTTTTTGGCTCCGGGCCTAAAAATACGGCTTGTACTGAAGAACCCGAAAATCCTGGGTGTTGAATTCCGGGTTTTGCTCCTTTAACCTCTTATACGCTTCCAAACTCCCGACGGCCCTATTCGCAGCTCCGGATGGCGCCGTCAGGGAGACCGTGGCAATTGTCCGAAAATTTGGGCCGTGGCCGCTCGAAGTGGCCGGCAAATGGAACTCGTGCAGACGCGGTACCGTATCGGATACCACCTTCAGGGGCATTTTGGCCGCCTTCAACTGTTGCCTAAAAAAGTACTCTGGACCATTCTTGCTGTTTCCACCGGTAAAAAGTAGGGTCTCCACATTGGGGTACCGGCGCAGATAGGAAATGATATTCCTAAGTTTGATGTGTTGCATCCCCAAATCGGAAGCGTCTATTTTTGAACGTTCGGCACTTTCGACGATATCGCAGATTCCTATTTTCCTTTCCCGCAAAAAGGCTTTCCGCTGATTAATGGCCTCCTGGGTAGTTTCGAACTTTAGACCAAGTCCAAAGATACGGTCCAAAATGGGCCATAGTTGCCCATTCCTGCTCCCATAACAAAAGTCGACATCGCCCTCTTTCAGCTCGCCAGTGGTAAATCGGGGCGGCGGCAGGGTGCCCACGATCAGTTTGGTCGCTTCCTCAAAAAGGAAGGGTGCGTATGGATGGGTATGCAGGAACATATCTGGTGTTTGGAAGGAAAAATACAAATTCCATGTGCAAAAGCAAATCGGACGGCTCTCTTAAAACCGCTTGGGTTTGACCATGCCCCCAGATTTTGTATTTTAGGGCAACTATAAAATGACCAATATGGGAAAAGGTGATAAAAAGACAAGAAGGGGAAAAATCGTGAATGGCACCTACGGCGCCAGAAGAAAGCGCAAGGCCGATAAAAAACCAGTGGTTGCCGGAGGATCGGGCGCCAAAAAGAAAAAATAGGAGAGTGACCGTCTAGGTTCAAGTAGTTCCCGCCCGGCGGAAATTATCGGACAAACACAGGTTGGTTTTCCTTGACCGTATGGGAGGGGCTAAATTCATACTCATCCAAATTAAAACCTTTGACATCCTCCAAGGTCTTAGCTCCGGAATCAATGATGTAACGCACCATAGAGCCTCTGGCCTTTTTGGCAAAGAAACTGATAACCTTGAGGTTGTCCCCTTTCCAATCCTTGAAAATGGGGGTGATAACGGGCACTTTCAAGTGTTTTTCGTCAACGGCCCCAAAATACTCGTTACTGGCGAGGTTCAGAAAAAGTTCACCGTCTTCCAGTTCCCCGTTCAGGTGTTCGGTCAATTGTTTTCTCCAAAACTCATACAGGTTCTTTTTTCGGCCAATCTTCAGTTGGGTGCCCATTTCCAAACGATAGGGCTGGATCAGGTCCAGGGGCCTCAGTATGCCATATAGTCCGGACAAAATGCGAAGGGTATCCTGTAAGCGTTCCATTTTCTTTACGGGCAGGGTATAGGCATCAAGGCCTTGATACACATCTCCATTGAAAGCATAGACCGCCGGCCGGGCATTGTCCAGGGTAAAGGGAAGTGAAAAGTTTTGGTTTCTTTCCCAATTCAGCTGCGCCAAATTGGCCGAAATGCCCATTAAGGCAGATAAGGCCTTGGGCCTCTTCTTGGCCAATACTTTATTGAGCTTCAGGGACTCTTCCAAAAAAAGGGGCTGACTGTGGCCAGCGTTGGGATATTCCTTATCAAAATCCAGCGATTTGGCCGGGGATACTACTATTTTCATTTCCGAGCTTTATAATCGTAAAAATAGCAAGGATTTTTGGGATAGCCTATGCCTAGTGAAAAGTAGTTTTCGATAGTGGTATATATCAAATTTATGGCTAATGGCTGTGCTTTGCGTACTCCCGCCATTTTTCGATACAGTCATCCATGTCTTTTGGAATTTCCGAATCGAAACGCATTTGCGTACCTGTAACCGGGTGTTCGAAGCCTAGGGTCTTTGCGTGCAATGCCTGTCTTGGGAGCACTTTGAACGCGTTTTCCACAAACTGTTTGTATTTGGTGAAGGTGGTCCCTTTTAGGATTTTATCGCCACCATAGCGCTCATCGTTAAAAAGCGTATGTCCGATGTATTTCATATGTGCCCGTATCTGGTGGGTACGGCCGGTTTCCAACTTACAGCCCACAAGGGTCACATAACCCAGGCGTTCCAAAACCTTGTAGTGCGTTATCGCCTCCTTGCCCTCCTCCCCCTCCGGAAAGACCTGCATCTGCAGCCTGTTCTTGGGATTACGGGCAATGTTGCCCTCGATGGTCCCGCTATCGGATTCCATATTTCCCCAGACCAGTGCCACGTATTCCCTTTCACTGCTCTTGTCAAAAAACTGTTTGGCAAGATGGGTCATCGCAGTTTCGGTCTTGGCGACCACCAAAAGACCCGAAGTATCCTTATCGATCCTATGCACCAGCCCAGGCCGTTCGTTACTATTTACGGGAAGGTCTTTGATGTGGTGCAATAAGGCATTGATCAGGGTACCGGAATAATTCCCGTGTCCGGGATGTACCACCATGCCTGCGGGCTTGTTGACCACCAAAAGCTGCGCGTCCTCGTATACAATATCCAGGGAAATGGCCTCGGGGACCAGCAAAAATTCATGGGGCGGATGCTCAAAACGTACTTTGACCTCATCTCCTGCCTTCACCTTGTAGTTTTGCTTTACGATCGCATCGTTGACCCAGATATGGCCGTTCTTGGCCGCTTGTTGAATTTTGTTTCGGGTGGCATATTCTATAAAGTTCATCAAGAACTTATCGACGCGCAAGGGTTCTTGGCCCTTCGAGGCCACGAATTTGTAGTGCTCAAATAGTTCATCCTCAGGTCGCTGCCTGTCGAGCGGTTCCATAGGTTACTCGGATTCCGCCTTTATCCGGGACCTTTCGGTCCGCTTCCCATTGCCACAGACCAGTTCTACCTTTGAAGTCTTTGGGATTTTGGTGCCCTCGCTTATGTTCTTGCCCTTGTATTTGACATAGTAGACCATGTCCTCACCGATCTCATCGATATAGGTAACCCGTAGTACGTCCAGACCAACGGCTCGCAATTTGGAGGTGGCATTGCGAATGGAATTCTGGACAATGTTCGGGACGCTGACCTTCTTATAGCCCGATGGGTTTACGGTGAAATAGATTTTTCTGTTTTCCTTCACCTTGTTGCCCGGAGGCGGGTTTTGATCAATAATGGAAAAACGGGGGTAGTCCGGATTGAAGTTCGCGGAATCCATGACCTCGTAGCGAAGGCCCGCTTCGTCAACCACCACACGCATATCGGGTACTGACATTTTGGAAAAATCGGGCACTTCCACAAATTCTCCGTGGTTGGTCGAACTATTGAGCCATCTGAGCATGATGAACGCCAGAACGATCACTACCAGAAGCGCAAGGCCCAGTTGTGTCAAAAAGGTTTTGCTTCTTAAAAAGTTCAAAAAATTTCTCATTGAGGCGAATTGATGGCACAAATATAGCAAATGGGCCAAAACAATGGATCGCCCCTGAGCGAAATCTAATCGTGCCCAGAACGCGGGGTCTGAAAAAATTTGCAGCACAACGGCAAAAACCCGTTGCTTTTTTCTTTACTTTGAAATGGTTTTACCGGCTTAGCAATTTCAAGTATGAAGAAAAATATTGCCATCATAATGGGCGGTCATTCGAGTGAGTCCGATATCTCGTTGAAGAGCGGGGAAGTTGTTTATCAATACCTCGACAGGTCCAAGTTCAACGGATATCGCATCCTCATCACCAAGGAAAAATGGGTATGTCTAGACGAAAATGAAGAGGAGCATCCCGTAGACCGCAACAATTTTTCCGTGCCCCAGCCTAGTGGAACACTCCATTTTGACTGTGTGTTCAACGCCATTCATGGTTCCCCTGGGGAAGATGGGCTCTTACAGGCCTATTTTGAGTTGGTGGGAATCCCGCAGACATCGTGCGACCATTATCAATCCGCACTTACCTTCAACAAAAGGGACCTTTTGAGCGTGCTAGGGCACTATGGCATTAAATCAGCGACCTCCTACTACCTGAATTGGGGCGATGCCGTTGATGAGCAAGCCATCATTGCCAAAGTAGGATTGCCCTGTTTCGTAAAGGCCAATAAGGCAGGGAGCAGTTTTGGAATCTCAAAAGTGTACTTGAAGGAGGAACTGAAACCGGCAATCGAAAATGCCTATAAGGAAGACGATGAGATCATCATAGAGTCTTTTCTGGACGGGACGGAAGTATCGGTGGGAGTAATTACGTATCGGGGGGAGACCAAGGTCCTTCCCATCACCGAAATCGTGAGTGAGAACGATTTCTTCGATTACGAGGCCAAATACAAAGGAAAGTCACGGGAGATCACCCCGGCCAAACTGTCCGCCCAGCAGGAGCGAAAGGTATCCGAAGTGGCCAAACGCGCCTACGACATACTGAAGATGAAGGGGTATTCCAGGAGCGAGTTCATTTTTGTCGGGGACGAGCCCTATATGCTTGAAATGAATACTACACCGGGCCTTACCATCGAGAGCATCTTGCCCGAACAGGCCAAGGTGGCCGGAATAGGTCTTGCCGAACTGTTCGAAAGTGCCATCGTAGAGGCCTTACGATAGAAATCCCTAACTTTAAGCTATGAAACGCGCAATATTTCCCGGCTCTTTCGACCCTTTGACCCTGGGTCATTTCGATATCATCAAACGAGGCATTACCCTGTTCGATGAGCTTGTGATCGCCATTGGCATCAATGCTGAAAAAAAATACATGTTCACTTTGGAAGAGCGCCAACAATTCATCGCCGCGGCCTTTAAGGATGAACCAAAAATAAAGGTCATGACCTATCAAGGCCTTACAGTGGACTTCTGCCAAAAAATCGATGCCAATTTTATTCTCAGAGGGCTCCGCAACCCCGGGGACTTCGAATTTGAAAAGGCAATCGCCCATACCAATCGAAAACTTTCTGAAATTGAGACCGTATTTTTGCTGACCTCCTCTGGAAAATCGTACATCAGCTCCTCCATTGTAAGGGATGTCATCCGTAACGGCGGGGATTATACGGGACTGGTGCCAAAGACAGTAAGAATAAAATGACAACCTTGGTGTAGTTCCAAAGACCGATTGTGTGTCCCCGATCCCCCGCTACTTTTCCCATCTCTTCCTATAAAAGTTAATTTTTTGTAGGAATTTTCATATTTTTATATGATGTTCCCCATCATTTTCGGGCTGAACACAACGAAATACGGCACATTCACAACAATACTTATTGTAAGTTGAATAATCGCTTTAGCTTAGTAAGAAATTACGACATGATGTTAAAGAACCCCCAAGTTGGAACCAACAGCTACCTGATAAAACAGTTGCCCAATGCGACTGCTTTTCTCAATACTAGGTTGGAGGTAGTGCATGCCTCGGACAAATGGGTGGATTATTTCAACTTTGAAGATCGGAACGTGTTCGGGAAGAAAATCCCGGTTCTTTTCAAGACCATCACCAAAGAATGGCAAAAGGTCCTGAAGGATTGCCTCAAGGGAAAGGCCTGCACGACCGGAATGGAGCATTTTGTGGATGAAGCGAAGAACGAACGCTGGTTCGAATGGACGAACATTCCATGGTACGATGAAAAGGAAAATATCATTGGGGTCATCATCCAGACCGAGGATGTTACCGAAGCGGTTCAGGGAGAACTGAAATTGGAAAAGCTGCAAATACTATCCCAGGAAAAATCCGAAATCGCGAAAATTGGAAGTTGGAACTACGATCTGGTCAACGAAAAACTTACCTGGTGCGATATGACCAAAAAAATCCACGGGGTCCCCGCGGATTTTACCCCCAATATAGAAACCGGAATTGAGTTCTATAAACAGGGATATAGTAGAAATACGGTATCCATGGCAGTGGAAATGGCCATTCAGCAGGGCACTCCCTGGAACGAGAAATTGCAGATCATCACTCCCGACGGGGAAGAAAAATGGGTCATCGCCGCGGGAAAGCCCATGTACAAGAACGATGAGCTTATCGGACTGATCGGAACGTTCCAGGACATCAACGACCAGGTCCTGGCCGATAAGAAGACCAAGGAAAGTGAACGCCTTTTAAAAACATTGATAGACAACCTTCCGCTCAACGTATTCATCAAGGATCTGGATTCCAGAAAAATCCTTGTCAACAAATCGGAATGTGATTTCTTGAACGTCTCCGGCCCCGAAATGGTTTTGGGCAAGACCGATTTTGATATGTATCCCAAGGAAATCGCGGAAGTCTTCCGGGACGAAGACCTCCAAGTGATGAACTCCCTAAAGCCCATAATAGGAAAGGAAACATTGAGCCGTAAACAGGATGGTAGCGTCAACACGCTTTTGACATCCAAAATACCCCTTCTGGGCCCCGATGGGCAAGCAACCGGACTGGTCGGGATCAGCCTGGACATTTCGGACCTGAAGCAAAAGGAAGAGGAGCTCCGGGGCCTTATCAATGTTACATCGATGCAGAACAAGAAACTGATCAATTTTGCACACATTGTCTCGCACAACCTGCGTTCCCATTCCGCCAATTTTTCCATGTTGTTGGATTTTCTGATCAACGAGGAATGCGGACAGGAAAAAGAGAACATCACCAAAATGTTGGTGGACGCGTCCGACAATTTGTTGGAGACCCTGGAAAACCTCAACGAGGTGGTGGCCATCAATACCAATGGGAATCTCGATAAAAAACCTACCGTGCTCAACGATAAGGTCGCCATAGTGGAACAAAACCTTGCGCCATTCCTTAAAAACAACAATGCCAAGATCGTCAACGAGATTTCCGATGATGTGGTCATCAAGGTCATTCCCGCCTATCTGGAGAGTATCCTGATGAACTTCATCACCAATGCGGTCAAATTCAAAGAACCCATGAGGGATCCGATCGTGAAACTAAGTACCACCAAAAATGAAAATTATACGATTCTTTCCATAAGCGACAACGGGATGGGAATCGATCTGAAAAAATATGGGGATAAACTGTTCGGCATGTACAAGACGTTCCATGAACATAAAGATGCCAGGGGAATAGGCCTCTACATAACCAAAAACCAAATTGAAGCCATGAATGGCAAAGTCGTTGCCTGCAGCGAAGTGGGCAAAGGGTCAACATTCAATATATATTTTAATGAGAAAAATTAATTCGATCTGCATTATCGATGACGATCCCATAACCGTATTTGGAATTAAAAAAATATTAGGACTCGTCGTGGTTTGCGACATGGTGAGCACCTATGCCAATGGCAAGTTGGCGATTGACGGAATTAAAAAGGCCCTGGAGGAAGATCAGATGGTTCCCGAGGTCATTTTTCTGGATATAAATATGCCCATTATGGACGGATGGCAGTTTTTGGAGGAATTCATCACCTTACAAATGGAACAGACGGTCCGTATCAATATTGTTACTTCGTCCATCGATTCGGTGGACAGGGAAAAATGGGAATACTTCAAGTCCAAATCACAACATGTCATCACGTTCAACAACAAGCCCATCAAGAAAAACGATATTGCACTCATCACCAAGGTAGCTTAATGCCCAAAGCTGATTTTTTTGCTTAATTTTGCCAGTGCGCATTCAGTTGACCTATTCTTTTGGATGGACCATCGCTACCTGCCCCAAAAAGGAGCATTGGACGCTGTTCTCCCCACTCGCGAATAGACCGATCTGTACGGCCACAAAAGATGCCACCGATGAGATGTATTCTGTCCGCATTGATCATACTGTTGTTTATGGCATGCGAAACCAAAAAAGAGGATGAAGTAGGCGATTTTCCCACCCATTTTGAAAATTCGGGGGGCACGGAGACGGCCACCTATCTTCAGGTGGTGGATTTTTACATCCAGCTCGCAAAAGAGTTTCCCGAAATCAATTTTCAAACTATCGGGGAGACCGACAGTGGCCACCCCCTCCATATTGCGACCTATAATCCGGAAGGGGACTTCAATTTCAAAAAGGTGGGCATTGAAAAGACCATCATTTTGATCAACAATGGTATCCATCCCGGGGAAAGTGACGGAATCGATGCGACGATGATGCTCTACCGTGATTTTGCCATCGGAAAGTTGGCCCCTCCAGAAAACACCATCTTGGTCTCCATTCCCATGTACAATATCGGAGGTGCCCTAAACCGGAACAGCGGAACCCGGGCCAACCAGAACGGACCCGTTTCCTACGGGTTCAGGGGCAATGCAAAAAACTATGACCTAAACCGGGATTTCATAAAGGCCGACACAAAAAATGCCAGGACCTTCGCCAAAATCTTTCATTTGGTGAATCCCGACATCTTTATCGACAACCATGTGAGCAACGGTGCGGATTACCAATATACCCTGACCCATCTATTCACCCAACACAATAAATTGGGCGGGCAGTTGGGCAACTATCTGCACGAGGAAATGATGCCCAAATTGGAAAAAGCTTTGGCCATTGAAAACTGGGACATCTCCCCTTTTGTGAACATCTACAACGCGGTTCCGGAACAAGGGTTTTCCCAGTTTATGGACCATCCGAGATATTCGAGCGGCTACACCACACTTTGGAATACCTTGGGGATGATGGTGGAGACCCATATGCTAAAGCCCTACGACCAACGGGTTTTGGGCACCTATGCGCTCATGGAACAGATGATTGCCATCGCCGAAACGGATGGTAAAAAAATAAAGGACCTCAGGAAAGATGCCTTGACCCGGCATGAAAAATGGACGTACTATCCCACGCGGTGGACCATAGATACCACCCGAAGCAGTATCTTGAGTTTTAAGGGGTATGAAGCGGATACCCTCATAAGCGAGGTGACGGGTTTTCCAAGGTTGAAGTACGACCGGAATAGGCCCTTCACCAAAGAGGTGGTCTATACGAACTATATGAGACCTTCCGATTCCATCAAGATCCCAAAGGCGTACATCGTCAAAAAAGGCTGTGAAGAAATTATGGCCCTGATGGAGCTCAACAAAATAGCATTTGAACGGGTACAGAAAGACACCCTGGTCACCGTGGAATCCTATAAAATCAAGGATTACAGGACCCAACAAAATGCTTACGAAGGACATTACCCCCATTATGACACCCAAATATCCAGGCATAGGGAGCAAGTGCTTTTTTCCGAAGGGGACTACGTGATCGCCACGGACCAGCCGGGGATACGGTACATTCTGGAAACCCTTGAACCAGAAGCGGTGGATTCTTTTTTCAATTGGAATTTCTTTGATGCCATCTTGCAGCAAAAAGAGCACTTTTCGCCCTATGTCTTCGAAGATGAAGCGGCCAATATGTTGGAAAGCGAGCCGCAACTGAAAGATTCGTTCCTCTTAAAGAAAAAAAACGATCCCAACTTTGCCGGAAACGGGTACGCACAACTCGATTGGCTGTACAAGCGATCGGACCATTACGAAAAGGCACATCTCCAGTACCCCGTGTACCGATGGCCAAAAGAAGGCGACGATTGGAATACCGTCGACTAGTCCTCAAAGAGGATCCTGATATTCACATAGGAGTTTTCCAGCGCTTTCTTGATCTTACCGGGGCCTTTCCACTTTACCTTCACAATACCTTCGCTTTGCTGCCCTTTGAGTTTGCCGGAATAGGAAGTCCGCATAGCGAACCAATGCACCTGTTTTAGCGTATAGGTACCGTTCCTTTTGAAGACATGATAGGTGGTTTTGAGAAAATTCTCGATTTTCAATCCCTTAACCCCGGTTTCCTCCTCTACCTCGCGAACAGCGCACTGCTCGATCGATTCCCCCTTGTCCAACTTCCCCTTGGGTAGGTCCCACTTTTTGTTTCTATAGATGAAGAGCACTTTCCCTTCTTTGTTGGTGACCACACCCCCGGCAGCGGTGACCATCGGAATTTTTTTGGTGAATTTCTTAAGAATCTCCTCGTGGTTGGGGTGATAGACATAGGCCGCTTCCAACCTATTTTTCATGAGTGCCTTGATGGCCCCCTTGATGGCCTCCGGGTTCAGTGGAAAATATTCGCCGTTTGCTGTTTCCGAGAGTTTATTTGTTAAAATCAGGGGCAATTCATTAACAAAAACTTTATACATTTGCGTCATGGTTTTAGACAAGAACACGGCTAAAAAAACAGCAGAGCTTCTGTTACAAATTAATGCAATAAAATTGAAACCGGAAAATCCGTTTACATGGGCTTCCGGTTGGAAATCCCCCATCTATTGCGACAATAGGATCATCCTTTCCTATCCGGTCATCCGAAACTATGTCCGGGAAGAGATGGCCAAGCAATTGGAATCGATCTATGGCAAACCCGATATCATCGCCGGGGTGGCCACAGGGGCCATTGGCATCGGCGCCCTGGTCGCCGATTATTTGGGACTTCCCTTTATCTATGTCCGACCGGAGCCAAAGTCACATGGGCGGCAAAACCAGATTGAAGGGACCCTTGAAGAAAATCAGACGGTGGTGGTCATCGAAGACCTGATCAGCACGGGCAAAAGCAGCCTAAATGCCGTGAACGCGCTAAAAGATGCGGGAGCGAACGTGAAGGGCATGTTGGCCATTTTTTCCTATGGCTTTGACCTTGCGACCGAAAACTTCAAAAAACAAGAGGTAAGCTTGCATACCCTGGGCGACTACGAGCACCTGATCCAACAGGCCTCGGAAACCGATTATATCAAGGAGGCCCAACTGAACACACTGATGGAATGGCGCCGAGACCCCTCGCAATGGAAACAATAAACTACCCAAAGCATTTAGGATGTATATAGAAACTCCCCGGAAGACCATATCAAAACCCCAAAAAGAGGTGTACGGCTTCCTGACCGACCTGAAGAACTTCGAACAATTGATGCCCGATACCATTGCCAAATTTGAGGTGCTCAACGCGGACAGGTTTCTTTTTCAGCTCAAGGGCATGCCCGAAATTGTGCTCGAGCGCAAGCAGGAAACTGCGCACAGCCAGATCGTTCTGGGCGCTGCGAGTGAAAAGTTGCCCTTCACCCTTACCGCCAATATTGAGGAATTGGGCGAGAACGAAAGCGCGGTCACGCTAAGTTTTAAAGGGGAATTCAACGCCATGATGGCCATGATGGTCAAAAATCCGATCACCAATTTCATGGGCACCCTGGCGGAGAACCTGGGAACCGTTTAGGGGCATCTCGGGCACTTCAGTACAACAATTTAATTTCCTTCAGGCCGAATTCCCGCCTTAGGGCACCCTCCATTTCCAAAATCAGTTTTCCGTCAGGTGAAATGTCCCTGATGAACCCCATGACCCTTCCACCCTCGATCTGAAAAGTGGCCGGTTGGTCCTTTTTGAAAAGATGCTGTAAATACCTTTTCCTTAGCGCAGGCCGCTGAACCCCATCCAATTGTAAAAACAATGGCCTTAGATTTTCAAGAAATACGTGGAGCACCTCGTCCAAATCCAAGGATCGGCCCAACAACAATTTTAGGGATGTTGCGTTGGGTAAGTTAACGAAGCTTGTTTGGTTTACATTCAGCCCAACCCCGATGACGGAGGCGCGGATATGTCGGCCAGACAACACGTTCTCGATCAGAATACCGCAGATTTTCGAATTCCCTGACAGAATGTCGTTTGGCCATTTGATGTGAAGATCGGGTACTTGTAGTTTTTTGAGGGTATCCAAAACGGCCAGCGACACCAGCATGCTCAGATAAAACTGTTGTGGTAACGGCAGCGCATTTATTTTTTTTAAAACGCTGACAGTTAGATTTTTACCCGGTTCTGAAATCCATTTCGCATTCCTTTGGCCCCTTCCGGAGGTCTGTGATTTGGCCACCACCACGGTAAAATCGTCCAGGGTATTCGAGGATAGCATCCGCTTAAGGTATGCGTTGGTGGAATCTGTGGCATCAAGTTTGACTATTTGCACATTAGGAAAGGTTAGGCCCTGTTCAATCTATTCTTAAAAACTAGGGCTAAAAGAACAAAAAAATAATAACTTTGTAAAAACTAAAACTTTTGAATGCAAAAAAAGAAAGCGAGCGCAGATGAGCTAATTGCATTGATCTTAGAGGGCATAGAAGAAGTAAAAGGACAAAACATAAACTTACTCGACCTTAGAGAGATAGAGAATACCGTATGTGACTACTTTATCATTTGTAATGGAACTTCCAATACGCATGTAAACGCCATAGTCGGATCCATCCAGAAAACCGTTAGCAAAGCTATTCAAGACAAACCTTGGCATGTGGAAGGTGAGGACAATGCCGAGTGGATCCTCATGGATTACGTAAATGTGGTCGTACATGTTTTCCAAAAACACATTAGGGAATTCTACGACATAGAGGGACTTTGGGGAGATGCCAAGGTTACCTTGGTAGAAAGTAGCATAAACCAATAAAACAATAATGGCAAAAGAAAATAATACAGGTCCAAAAAAACCAAAATTCAGTTCATGGTGGATCTATGGTCTGGTGATCGTAGCGATACTTGGATTCCAGTTTTTGAATAGCGGGAATTTTGCAAGTACCGAGAAAACGACCACTTCCGAGTTGCAAGAATACCTGAGGAATGGGGATATCAGCAAAATACTGATCATCACCAACACCAATCAGGCCAAGGTATTCCTTACCGACGAGGCATTGGCCAAGGATGTGCACAAGAACGTTTCCGAAAAATCGCTCCTCCCTACCACGGGAAGCATTCCACAGTATATTTTGGATTATGGGGACCTTCAGATCTTCCAGAGCGAGATAACCGATAGCAAAAAGGAAAACAATCTGGATACTGTGGTGGAGTTCGATAAGGAATCGAACTATTTGGGGGAATTGCTCTTGGGCATCCTTCCCTTCGTTCTGATCATCGGCATATGGATCTATCTCATGCGCAGAATGTCCGGCGGTGGCAGCGGGGGTGCCGGTGGTCAAATATTCAACATCGGTAAATCAAAGGCAAAACTTTTCGATGAGAAGACCGATACCCGTACCTCCTTTAAGGATGTTGCCGGATTGGAGGGAGCCAAGGAAGAGGTCGAGGAGATCGTCGAGTTCCTAAAGCATCCCGACAAATATACCTCCCTAGGGGGCAAAATTCCAAAGGGGGCACTATTGGTAGGCCCTCCAGGTACAGGGAAAACCCTATTGGCCAAAGCTGTGGCGGGAGAGGCCAAGGTACCCTTCTTTTCACTTTCAGGTTCCGACTTTGTGGAAATGTTCGTAGGGGTGGGTGCCTCAAGGGTACGTGACCTTTTCAAACAGGCCAAGGACAAATCGCCAGCGATTATCTTTATCGACGAAATCGATGCCATAGGACGGGCCCGGGGCAAGAACAATTTTACCGGATCCAACGACGAGCGTGAAAACACCTTGAACCAGCTGCTTACCGAAATGGATGGGTTCGGCACCAATACCAACGTAATTGTTTTGGCGGCCACCAACCGCGCCGATGTGCTCGACAAGGCCCTTATGCGCGCCGGAAGATTCGACAGACAGATCTACGTGGACCTTCCGGATATCCGGGAGAGAAAGGAAATTTTCGAGGTCCACCTAAGGCCGATCAAAACTGCGGAGACCCTAGATCTTGACTTTTTGGCCCGGCAGACACCCGGTTTCTCCGGGGCCGATATTGCCAATGTCTGCAATGAAGCCGCCCTGATCGCTGCCCGTAAGGAGAAGAAATCCGTGAACAAACAGGATTTCCTGGATGCTGTTGACCGCATTGTGGGCGGACTGGAGAAAAAGAACAAAATCATTACCCCTGGCGAAAAGAAAACCATCGCTTATCACGAAGCGGGCCATGCCACGGTAAGTTGGATGTTGGAACATGCCGCACCCCTGGTAAAAGTGACCATCGTTCCCAGGGGACAGTCCCTGGGTGCTGCGTGGTACCTTCCTGAAGAAAGGTTGATCGTACGCCCCGAGCAAATGAAGGATGAAATGTGCGCCACCCTTGGGGGAAGGGCTGCAGAGAAGGTCATTTTCAACAAAATATCAACAGGGGCGTTGAGCGACCTGGAAAAAGTGACCAAGCAGGCCAGGGCCATGGTCACCGTTTATGGGCTCAACGATGAAATAGGCAATCTTACCTACTACGATTCTTCCGGGCAAACCGATTACGGGTTCTCCAAGCCCTATAGCGAGGACACCGCCCAAAAGATAGATCGCGAGATTTCCAAACTTATCGAGGAACAGTACACCAGGGCCATCGATGTTCTGGAAACCAACAAGGACAAGCTCACGGTTTTGGCGGAGCGCCTGCTTGAAAAAGAGGTGATCTTCAAAGAGGATCTGGAAAAGATATTCGGAAGCAGGCCTTTTGAGACCGAGGAATTCGGGGACAAGACAAAAAATGGGGCAGAAGTAAAAAATGATACCTCCGAAACACAGTCCCCTACCGAAGAGATCGGGGAAGAAAATAAATAGTGATATTTAACGTTGTAATTTATTAGCGAACACTAGGTACTTTATACGATCGCATGGGGCTATTGGACAAATTGTTTGGAGGAGGCAAAAAAAAGGTTTCCAAGGAAACGGCAGAAACCAGAGGACTCCATATGCCCGACCTCAACATCCCCGAAGATGAAAAGTTCACCATCCATTTTAAGAAAAATGGCGGTAAGTTCCTCTACTGCGATTCGTTTTCGGAAGTTTCAGAAGCCATGGGGAACATCATTGCCGAAAACGGATGGGAAGAAAACCCGTTCTTTGCAATGGATTCCAGATTGGAGAAAATGTTCACCAAAGAGCACGTCAAGTTCACGGACAAGATCAAGGAAAGCGACGTTTTTTTTACTACCTGTGAACACCTGATCGCACAAAACGGTTCCATACTGGTCTGTTCCAACCAACTGATGGAGAAAAAACTGCACGAACTCCCTGCCAACGTGATCGTGTATGCCACGACCAGTCAATTGGTAGAGTCGATCGGGGAAGGCCTCAAAAAGATAAAGAAAAAATACGGCCACAGCATTCCGGCCAATATCACTACCTTAAAACACTTCCAGGCCAATCAAGAGAACGCGGACGATTTCCTGACCTACGGAAGCAGTTCCAAAAATTTGTACCTTTTACTTTTGGAAGACTTGTAATATGAAGGAAATCTTACGGCGCGCAATAACGGGAGCGGTTTTTATTATCCTTTTACTTTCGGCCATATTCCTTAGCTCCGATGCTTTCGATTTCCTGTTGATGATCTTCGGTCTTGCTTGTATCTATGAATACAAGCGTATGGTGGGACTCCGGGGATATTATATCTTTTTGGCCTACCTATCGCTGTGGTGGATTTTCATTTATCTGGTCAAAGAGAACGATAAGGTGCCGATCAATATACTGATGTTGATCACCATCGTGGTAGATCTTGCCATGCTGTATTTTCTCTTTTCCAAAAAAGGGAGAAAATTCAACACCTTTAAAAAATTCGTTGCGGGCCTTTTTTACATCGGCGGAGGATGTGTGTTTCTCACCATGATTCCGTATAAGAACAACGAATTTGCCCAATTGTTGATCATGGGTATCTTTATTTTGATCTGGGTGAACGATTCCTTTGCGTATCTGGTGGGCAGGAGCATTGGCAGGACCAAGCTCTATCCGAACGTTTCCCCAAAAAAAACAGTGGAAGGTGCAGTGGGCGGACTACTGTTCACCTTAGGTGCCGCGTATATAATGGCCAACTATGAACCCATGGTGAGCAATGTGGAATGGATGGTTTTGGCCACCATTATCGTTTTCACCGGTAACTTGGGAGATCTGGTGGAGTCAAAACTGAAAAGGGTCGCCGGTGTTAAGGACAGCGGCGCACTGTTGCCCGGACATGGAGGCATGCTGGACCGTCTGGATAGTTTGGTATTCGCCGCACCTTTTGCCTATTTAACCTTAAATATATTCGCTTATGTTTCATAGAGAGGGCCAAAAAATTATATTGATCACCTTTTTCTTTGTGGTGGCAGTTATTTTGGCCGGCCAATTTTATGTATTGACCCCCTGGTTACGGTGGGTGTTACAGCTTGGCAGTTTGATTATTTTGATTCTTATCCTGCAATTTTTTCGAAACCCAAAACGGGTGGTAAACCAAAATTTCGATGAGATCCTGGCGCCGGTAGATGGCAAGGTTGTGGCCATCGAAGAGGTAGAGGAAACCGAATATTTTAACGATAGACGAATTCAAGTTTCCATTTTCATGTCACCTATCAATGTTCATGTGACACGCTATGCGGCCAGTGGAGAGATCAAGTATTCAAAATACCATCCCGGTAAGTATCTCGTAGCATGGCATCCCAAGTCGAGTACGGAGAACGAGCGTACCTCTGTCGTGATACGAACCCCAAAGTTCGGAGACGTCCTATACCGTCAAATTGCCGGCGCAATGGCCCGGCGTATTGTGAACTATGCGGAGGAGGGGGATAGCGTACAACAAGGCGAGGATGCGGGATTCATTAAATTTGGTTCCAGGGTAGATTTGTTCTTACCTTTAGATTGTGCAGTGACCGTAAAGCTGAACCAGGCGGTCGTAGGGGCCAAAACCTGCATTGCGGTTGTGGTGCAAAAGGATGAAGAACGAGAAATTACATAAAAGGTTCTTGGAGGCTGTGGCGTTCGTCAACAACTACACCAGCCCACTACCGGCAGATGTGCTGCTGAAACTTTACGCCTACTACAAAATAGCCAATGAGAACAAGAACCATCCCGGAAGCAAGACGCCCCTGATCAATGCGTTCAAAGCAAATGCGCTCATACAGGCCAAAGACCTCGATCGGAAAGCGGCCATGTCGAGCTATATCAAACTGGTAAAAACGCTTCGTGAAAATTAGTTCTCGGTGAACGGGTCTTTCCCAAAAATCGCTTTATGCCTGTCCTACTCGTAAAGATCGTTCAGATCGGCTTGGCAAAGTTCATAGAAAAACCCGCCTAATTTTTGTGTGACATCCTTTAAAAAACGCTCTCCTTTTTCCTTACTCGCCCCTTGGGGGTTGCCCACACCCGTATCTTCGCTTATTTTAGACCACTGTCGCTCTGCCCATACCCAGCCTTCCGAAAACGATCTGATCTTAAATTGTTTGGAGGCACCATTTCCCCATTTGTCCTTGGGCAAAACAAGATCGGGCCTTAGGTAAAGGAGCAGACTGGTTTCCATCTCGTCTGCATGATCTCCATCTGCATCAAAATATTGCATCTTATCCACTACCTGGGGCCAAAAGGAAAGGCAAACGAACATCTCGGGAAATCGTTGTCCCAGTTCCCGCACAAGGGGTTTGAAATTATTTCCCCCGTGACTATTGAAAAGCAGCAGTTTCTTGATACCCTGTCGGTTCAGTACCTCGGCAATATCGCACAAAATGGCAAATTGGGTGCTAGGATTTAGGTTGATATCCAGATAGATATCGCGCTGGCCTGTGTTCACGCCAAAGGGAACGGTGGGCAACACGATGACCTTGCCTCCCTTTTCCCAAGCCACCTTGGCGGCACCCGCACTAAGCGCGTCGGCCTCAAAATTGTCCGTTGCATAGGGCAGATGATAGTTGTGGGCTTCCGTAGCGCCCCAAGGCAGCACCGCCAAATCGAATCGGGTATCTTTCAGGGCCGCCCAGTTGGTCTCGGCCAAAATATAAGGTCTCATGGATTTTTCTTGAACCACAAACTTAACAAGCCCATTCGAAAAATCAATCCGTTATTCAAAAATATTCCAATAATCAGCACTACGGATAGAACGTTTTACGTCGACCCTTGGAAAAAACATCTGCATTTCGGTAAAACGGATATCTGGGGTTTACAGGGTGGTCCGGAACTTGGTCAATCGATCTCGATCACCCGGGTCCCAGAAAACCTGTCGTGCCATCCAATGGTTTCGGCCCCGAGAAAAGAAAGGGCATTAAAGGGAATTTGTCGGTAGAGGGATCGCAGGAATATAATCTTAAAATCGGGTCGTTCCCCATCTTCCGTAACCACCTTGGTCCGGGTAAAGAACTTGCCCAGGGACCTGCCCGTGAACCCCTCGAAAAAACTGTAGTACAGAACTCCCAATGCCAGGCCGATCAAATACTCGACCAGCCGGTTGTCCTCATCCAAAAGATACGCATAGTCCGGAAACAGGTACACCAATACCAATCCAAGGGCAATACCGAACAACAGTGCCAGCCCGATCAAGACCACCTGATCGATCAAATAGTTCGCCAACCGCTTACCCTGGCTTGCCGTCCTGTCGCCTACGCCCCTGGTCATGGGTTGTTCCTCCCTTCCCGGTCTCGGTTGTCCATCCGCTTCGAACGACTCACAGGTTTCCTTAAAACTGGCAATCCTCCCACTAAGGCCACAAACCAGTCCCATACGAAAATCTTTTTTTTGATGGGTACAGATTTTGCAATACTGAAGGTGGGCTTCGCGGGTCATGGGCATATAGGTTTATCGGGGGGCGACAAAACCTGAACGGAAAACTGGGCCCGGACCCCATAATTTTTCGACCAACGGGCAAAAACTCGATGAACGGAAGCAAATCGCCTTGGCCCTAGAGGGCAAATTGAGGGCAAACCGGTAAATCTTTTATGTAAAAAAAACTTCAGATCAAATGCCCATGACGTAATGCGGACGGCCCTAAAATGTATTCCCAAAACGTATCATGTCCTTTTCCAGATAGGTGAAGTAGACCCCTCCAAAAATGGTCGTTAAAAAGTATATCGCGACCATTACGGCCCCAAAGGGCACATAGGCGTCCAGGCCAAACCAATCTCCACTTCGGCCTATGAGCAAAAGCCCAAGTACGCCCCGCAGGATCTCGATCCAAACGGCAAACGGTTTTCTATCCATTAGGGTGGTATAGCCGTAGATGCCCAAGAACAGAAACGCCCCGAACAACAACAGTCCCCCAAAACCAATTTGTGAATAGTTATAGAACATAAAAAGCAAGAGTGCCAGGGTAAAGAGCATTTGAAATATAGCGTAGCCCTTTAACCCCTTGGAGGCCGGGGTCTTATACCGTCTGAATCCATATACGTCCGTGATGATCGGGACCGGGAATTTTTCCTTGACATCCACAGGGCGCCATCCAGTGGGCATGAACCAAATACGAACCTTGTCCCAGTAGTTTTTGGTTCGCCATGCATCCCGAAGCAACCGCCAAAGATGTTGGAAATTGATCAGGATCGGATTCCAGGTACCTGCGGGTTTCAACACTCCGTACTGCGGTGGCACTTCGGTCAGCTCTTCTTGGAACGTGCCGAACCAACGGTCCCAAATACAAAGGATCTGTCCCAAATTTTTATCGATGTATTCTGGGTTGATGGCGTGGTGCACCCGATGTTGGGAAGGTGTTATGATGATGTATTCGAGCCAGCCCATTTTACCGATGTGTTGTGTATGGTACCAAAACTGGGCGAACAAATGAATGGGGGCCAAAATGGCAATGACCTTGTAGGGCACCCCGACCAAAGCAGCGGGAACGAGCAATAGGGGAAAATAGCCTATCAAATTGGAAATCGATTGCCGAAGGGCGCAGGCCAGGTTGAATTCCTCGCTGCTATGGTGTATCACATGTTGGTTCCAAAAAAAATTCACCTTATGGCTCAATCGGTGGTTCCAATACCCGGCGAAGTCGATAACGATAAAAGCAACTAGCCATACCAACCAGGTGGCCCTGATTTCGGTTAGTGCCAAATGCTCCAAAAGGTATGGGTACGAGACCAAAATAACACCAAGGCCCAAAGAATCCTTAACGATATTGGTCAACCCGGAGCTAATGCTCGATACCGTATCCATAACCCTGTGCTTTTGGTTTTTGACAAAGTACCCATACGCAATCTCCAGCACCAGCAGCAGCATAAAGAAGGGAATGGCGTACAAAAGCGCAGTGGCATAGGTTTCCATATTGATCGCGTGAACAACAAATATAGAAAATGTGGCAGTCAAAAACTAAGATAGGGTATGTGGCATGGGCTTCGGAGGAGTTCAAGACCAGAGTGGGCCATTGCATCAGGGACGGATTCCCACAAAAATGGAAATCTCCCCGTCCATGGGGTTTTGCGCCTTCTCACCATAGACTTCAAAATCGGCATCGTACGAGCGGTTCAATTCTGTCTGCCATATATCCTTCCAAGCGTCGGAGACCGCTCCCTTGGTCAGATCTCCCTTGGCCACAAAAGTGCTGTAGTTTCCGCCTACAAAACTTTTTCCCACCATTCCGTCCGGAATATCGTCCAAACCCTTGACCCTACATCCCAAAATAGTGGTATAGGGCTTCATGTGGTCCCCTTCATATTCCGTATAGACGCAATAGACATCCGATCCCTGCTTATTTGGAATTCGGTCCAAAACTCTTTCACCCATAAATTTTCCCCAAAGCGCACCAATGTCCTGTGCAGCCCCCTCATGGGCGTTTGAAGTCCTCACGGCAATACCGATTACCTTAAATGGTTTTATCCTTATCCGGTTCATATTGTTGTTTTTTAAGATGTACGCCCAAAAATAACAGGAGGGCCTGACAACGGTATGTCAGGAGGCCACCAAGGGTACCCTTTTTTTAAAAACCACAGGGGACGGTCAGAAAGCTAAATAATCCCAGTATCCTATTTTGGACACGCCCTTGGGCAAGATTTACAATGCCCATCGTGCACAACTGGATCATGATACAGACATAGATTTCAACGAAGAGTTGACCAAGATCCATTCCGCTTTTTTAGTGTTCAACGCATCCGGGCTCGACTGCGGATGCGTTTTTTTTGGGAAAACAGGTTTTGGGTCCACCCACCACTTCCCATGGCCCCGATTCCGGTATCCATGGAGATCTTGTGTGCCCTTATGGAAGTATCCAGAAACAGCCGTCAACTTAGCGGTTATCCCAAACTGGCCAGGCTTTTTTCCAAAGTCTCGATTTTGGCCTCGGCATCGGCTTGTTTTTTGCGCTCCAGGGCAATTACCTGTTCCGGGGCGTTTTGGACAAAACGATCATTGCCCAATTTCTTTTGGACCGATTGCAAAAAACCTTTCATATAATCAAGTTCCTCTTGGATTTTCTTTAATTCTGCCCCCACATCCAAAGCCCCAATGATCGGAACAAAGTACTCATTGCTTTTCACCCGGAAGCTCAACGCCCCATCAACATTGGCCTTGACATAGGATATTGAGCTGAGGTTGGTCAACTTTGCAATGACGGCATCCCAGGTATCAGAGATTCCTTCCCCGTTACTTACCGACAGCTCCAAAGCCTCTTTCATAGGAAGGTTTTTCTCCTTGCGGATGGTACGGATTCCGGAAACGACCTCAGCGGCAAAAGCAAAGCCTTTGATCAGGGACACGTCCTCCTGTTGGGTTTTGGGCCATTGCGCAACAATTAAGGCATCATCCGGGGTACGCACCGCAATGTGCTGCCATACCTCCTCGCTCAAAAAGGGCATAAAAGGGTGCAACAACTTTAGATTTTCCTCGAACAGATGGATTACCGAATCATAGGTTGTTTCATCAATGGGCTGTTGATAAGCGGGCTTTACCATCTCCAGGAACCAAGAGCAAAAATCGTCCCATACCAGTTTGTAAATGCCCATTAGGGCATCGGAAATGCGGTATTTGTCAAAATGATCTTCTATTTCGGCCAAGGTCTTGTTGAACTTGGCCGTATACCAATCTATACCAAGTTTTGCCGTCGGTGGTTGGGGCTGTTCGGCGACCTTCCACCCTTTGACCAACCGAAAGGCGTTCCATATTTTATTGGCGAAGTTCTTGCCCTGTTGGCAGAGGTCTTCGTCGAACATCAGATCGTTTCCGGCGGCAGAACTCAAAAGTAGCCCTACCCGGACGCCATCTGCCCCGTATTGCTCCATTAACTTCAGTGCATCGGGGGAATTGCCCAATTGCTTTGACATCTTGCGCCGCTGTTTGTCCCGTACCAGTCCGGTGAAATACACGTTCTGAAAAGGGCCCTCACCACGGTACTCATATCCGGAAACGATCATCCGCGCCACCCAGAAAAAGATGATATCGGGCCCTGTGACCAGGTCATTGGTGGGATAATAGTAATTGACCTCCTTGTTATCAGGTTCCAGAATGCCCCCAAAAACGCTGATGGGCCATAACCAGGAGGAGAACCAGGTATCGAGGACATCTTCGTCCTGCTTCAAATCTTCCATTTTGAGATTTGGGTCTTGGGCCCGGGACCTTGCTTGGGCCAGTGCCTCTTCCATACTCTCGGCAACCACAAAGTCGTCCTTTCCGTCCCCGTAGTAGTAGGCCGGAATCTGCTGTCCCCACCACAGCTGGCGTGAAATGTTCCAATCGCGGATGTTCTCCATCCAATGGCGGTAGGTGTTTTCGAATTTCTTGGGGAAAAACTTTACTTCCCGGGTGTCCAAAACAGCCTTGATGGCCGGTTTTGCCAAATCTTCCATTTTCAGGAACCACTGATCGCTCAGGCGGGGCTCGATAACGGCCTTGGTCCGTTCCGAGATGCCCACTTTATTGAGATATTGTTCGGTCTTCACCAAAAAGCCTTTTTCCCCCAATTCTTTGGAAATGGCTTTACGCACTGCGAATCGGTCCTGTCCTTCATAGTGCAATCCAAATGAATTCAAAGTGGCGTCCGCATTAAAGATATCGATGGTCTCCAATTGGTGTTTTTCACCCAATGTCTTGTCATTGATATCATGGGCCGGGGTGACCTTAAGGCAACCTGTTCCAAATTCAATGTCGACATACTCGTCCTCAATAATTGGAATGGCCCTATTGCAAATGGGCACAATGGCCTTTTTTCCTTTCAAGTGGCGGTATCGGTCATCGTTGGGGTTGATGCAGATCGCGGTATCGCCCAAAATGGTCTCTGGCCGGGTCGTGGCAATGGTCACCGTTTCGTCCGACTCCACAATGGCATAGGACAGGTAATACAACAAGCCTTGCTTTTCCTCATAGATCACCTCTTCGTCGGACAGGGTGGTCTGGGCCTCTGGGTCCCAGTTGACCATCCGGTACCCCTTGTAGATCAGCCCCTTGTTGAAAAGGTCTACAAACACCTTGATGACCGAGGCGTACATATCTTCGTCCATGGTAAACTTGGTACGGGCCCAGTCGCAGGAACAGCCCAATTTTTTCAACTGTTCCAAGATCACGCCCCCATATTCATTGGTCCAGTCCCAAGCATGTTCCAAGAAAGCTTCCCTGCTCAGATCGGACTTGCTCGTTCCTGCCTCTTTGAGTTTGGCCACCACTTTCGCTTCGGTGGCTATGGATGCATGGTCCATTCCAGGTACCCAACAGGCGTTTTTCCCCATCAACCTTGCCCTTCGGATCAATACATCCTGTAGGGTATTGTTGAGCATGTGCCCCATATGTAGTACTCCCGTAACGTTTGGTGGTGGGATCACTATGGTATAAGGCTCCCTCCCATCCGGAACGGAATGAAAATAGTTGTGTTCCATCCAATAGGCGTACCAGTGGCTCTCAGTGTTCTTGGCATCATATTTCGAAGGGATTTCCATATTTTGGTACGATATTTGACTTAAGCATGACGGCCTGAGAAAAAACAAGGCCGTGAACATATGTTAAATGTTGATGAATATTGACTTTTTTGCCATATTTGAAATACGAAACAAAAATAAGTAACGTTAGAAGATAACAAAAGAATTTTGGAGGTTCATCGCAAAAGATTTACTTTTGAAATTCACCCAAAACTGAAATATCATGAAAAAACTGGTTCTTGTTCTGTTCGTAGGACTACTGGGATTTAGCTTGACCGCCCAAGATAAGGCGGCAAAAATCAAGTTTAAGACGGAAACCGTAGATTACGGAGAAATCGAAAAAGGTGCTGATGGTATTCGTATATTCGAATTCACAAATACCGGAGATGCTCCATTGATTATCAGCAAGGTTAGCTCAAGTTGTGGATGTACGATCCCAAAGAAACCGGAAGACCCCATCTTACCAGGTAAAACAGGGGAAATCCAGGTTAAGTACGATACCAATAGGGTGGGACCCATTAGAAAAGCGATCACGGTAATCTCGAACGCGGATACCCCAACAAAAGTGTTAAAGATCAAAGGAGAGATCAAAGCCCCGGAAGGGAGATAATAAGCTTTGTTTTTTCAAAAAAAATGCCCTGGCATTCCATTATGGATGTCAGGGTTTTTCTTTGAACATATTTCGTAGTACAAAGGTGAACAGCAGATCGGAATTGTACCGTTCGATACGCACCCGAATCCTTTTTCCGTCCCTTTCATTGAGCATCTGCATAATTTCCTGGAGCTTATAACGGTGAACACTTTTGCCGTTTACGGCCAAGATCACATCACCTTCCTTCAGTCCCGCCGATTCGGCCGGACTTCCGGCCCGTATCCCGGAAACGATGATCTCGGGTACAAGGCTCAGCCTTGTGCGGTTCTCGAAGAGCAGTTGGACCGTTCCAAAAGAATCGCGCTCCTCGCTCAGGACCACCCCCCGTTTGTCGGCAATACTTTCCGATATATATCGAAGGCCGTCGTGCTGCAATTCGATACCGCTCATGTTGTAGTGAAAAGGTGTGCTGAAATTACTGTTCTTCCTCAAGGACATCCTTCGATTCGGGTAGTCGAAAACAATATTGAAGCGCTTTAGTATTTCACCGCCCATACTGCCATTCCGATCACCCAAATACTTCATATTGCCAAAAGAGGACCTGTCGGGAAAAGCGGCCTTGGCATCCTTCAAAACAAAGCTGCCGATCTTGATGCCGTGCACCATGGTGCGTTTTCCGAATATATTGCCGCTGAGCCCCTTGCCAAGAAAGTCGTCATAATTTTTGGAGGGGATGCCAATTTCCTCATTTTCGAAGAGCCAGATGGCGTCACTACTGCCCGAATCAACCAGTAATTTGACCGGTATTTTTTCCTTATCGCCCATGAACACCTCGCCATTTACATAGGCTTTTCTCCTAATGATCGATAAGGGGAGGGTCTCGTACCGTCCCTTCTCCTTATGCCGGTACAATTTGGGATCGTGGAACTTGATCGACTTGTTGGCGTAGTTGATATCGACCACAAAATCCCGGAACAGGTCATAGCCGATGATTCCATGCACGGGTATGCCCAAGCTCGGGGAAAAGTTCATGTCGTTGTCCAACACCACGAAGAGCTGCTGGTCCCTGCTTTCGATATCGCCCATTTTGAAAAAATTGTTCTTGGAACTCAGCGCCTTAATGGGCTCGCCATCACCCAGACCGTTTATGGTGATTTCGCTAACATTGTTGATCTGTATGGAGTCTTGATCGGTTAGATTGAACAGGATGGGTTTCCCCACGCCCGAGTCAAGAATGAAGGAAAGCGGACTGCCGTTGACCTCCATCGGGATAATGATAAGGTTGTTGATCAATTGAAACCTTACCTTTTGGTGCTTCTGACCATCGGGCAGCACAAAACGCTGTGCGGTTCCAAAAAAAGGAACGCTCAGGCATGCTATCGAAAAAATCAACAAAAAACGTTTCAACTTTATTGTTATTAGGCATTTAGCTCTTCTAAAGTTAGTGATTTTTTCCCTTATTGCCTTTGTTAATTAACATAATGTAAGTAGGACAAATAACACGGCCTTCTATTGCTTTGTCCATTTTGATTTCCCATTTTTGTGGTAAATCTATGTAAATGCCAGATGTATCCAAAAAAGGGCTGGCCATGCCCGAATCCCCCATACGAAAATTGGTGCCTTTTGCCGAGGAGGCCAAAAAAAAGGGAGCGAACGTGATTCACTTGAATATCGGACAGCCCGACATCAAAACCCCGCAAGTAGCCCTGGATGCTGTGAAGAACAATACATTGGAAGTGCTGGAATACAGCAGGACGGAAGGTTCCGAGACCTATCGCGAAAAATTGGCGGCCTATTACGCCAAGAACGACATTGTGGTATCGGCTGGGGACATCGTTGTCACCACGGGGGGTTCCGAAGCCCTGTCCTTTGCAATGGGAAGTATAGCCGACCCAGGGGACGAGATCATTGTTCCGGAACCCTTTTATGCCAACTACAATGGGTTTGCCACCGCGAACAACATAAAAGTGGTGCCCGTGGTATCGAGCATGGACAACAATTTCGCTCTTCCACCCCTTGCCGAATTTGAGAAACTTATAGGTCCGAAGACCAGGGCCATCCTCATCTGCAACCCCGGCAATCCCACCGGATACCTGTACAGTAGGGAGGAAATCAAGCAACTTGCCGATATGGTCCAAAGACACCAGCTTTTCCTTGTGGCCGATGAGGTATACCGGGAGTTTGTCTATGATGGTAGGGAGCATTATTCCATATTGCGGGAACCCGGGCTGGAAGAGCACGCCATCGTCGTGGATTCCGTTTCAAAAAGGTACAGCATGTGCGGTGCGCGGGTTGGGTGCCTGGTTTCCAAAAACCGGCAGCTGATCCAAACTGCCATCAAATTTGCCCAGGCTCGTCTATCGCCCCCGACCTATGCCCAATTGGCCAGTGAAGCGGCCCTGGAGACCCCACAGCGCTATTTTGATGATGTAAAACGGGAATATACAGGACGGAGGGACCTGCTCATATCCGAACTTGAAAAAATCGATGGGGTAAGGGTCGGAAGGCCACAGGGGGCCTTTTACTGCATTGCGGAGCTGCCGATCGCCGATGCCGGTGATTTTGCCCAATGGCTCCTGGAAGATTTCAGGCTAAACAATGAAACCGTAATGGTGGCCCCGGCCGATGGTTTCTACGCCTCCTCCGGTCTGGGCAAAAACCAGGTCCGAATTGCCTATGTCCTTGACAGGGAGCGCTTAAAAAGGGCCGTGGACATACTAAAGGAAGCCCTGAAAAGTTATATAGGCTGATGCACATCCAGAAAAACAAATCCCTTAAATCGTACAACACCTTCGGAATCGAGGCCAAGGCCAAATATTTCTGCTCGGTGGGTTCCGTGGAGGATCTGGAAAAGGTGCTGAAATTAAAGGAATATCCCGAAAAAATCGTTCTTGGCGGAGGCAGTAATATATTGATCACCCAAGATATCGAGGCCTTGGTACTGCATATCGATATCAAGGGAAAACAGGTGGTCGCTGAAAATGACGATGAGGTGCTCCTTAAGGTGATGGCCGGTGAAAACTGGCACGAAACGGTACTGTGGTCCCTGGAGCAAAATTATGGTGGTCTTGAGAATATGTCGCTGATCCCTGGAAATACCGGAACCGCCCCCATCCAGAACATCGGAGCGTACGGCGTGGAACTCAAGGACAGCTTTGTAAGCTGTGAAGCCATGGCGGTGCAGACGCAAAAATTGGAGATTTTCAGTAAGGAAACCTGCCAATTTGGTTATAGGGACTCCTTTTTTAAAAACGAGGGCAAGGGAAAATACATCATCACCTCGGTCACTTTCAAACTATCGAAAAGAGACCACCGGACAAATACCCAATATGGGGCCATCGAAGGGGAATTACTAAAGAAGAACATCCAAGACCCCACCATTCAGCAAATTTCAGATGCCGTAATAGCCATCCGGCAACGCAAGTTACCGGACCCCCAGGTGCTGGGCAATAGCGGCAGTTTCTTCAAAAACCCCGTGGTCGATCGAGCCACGTTCGCACAGTTTTCCTCCTCCTATCCAAATGCCCCCTACTATAAGATTTCGGATGACGCCTTTAAAATCCCTGCGGGATGGCTGATAGAACAATGCGGGTATAAGGGAAAACGCTTCGGGGATGCTGGGATACATAAAAACCAGGCCTTGGTCCTCGTAAATCACGGAAATGCCACAGGACGCGATATCCTGGCCCTGGCGGAACGGATCATGGCCATAGTTTCAGAAACTTTCGGCATTCAGATTTCACCCGAGGTGAACATCATGGGGTGAAGCGGCTACGATCCGGGTGTGATCGTTGTCCAAAAAATAACCCCCGAAGAATATCTTCAGGGGTTATACCAAACCAAACTAACCAAAAACTAAATGTACAATTACCAGTTGTACATTTATCCAATTAAAATTTTTCTAAACGCTACCTTAACAATCAATTTTATAAATTAGCGTTTACCTATATACGGTTTGGATCACAAGATCGGATGCCCCGGCCTTAAAAAAATTGAAAACCCCCTTACCTTATGAGCACACTTCTTGAAAAGCACATAGTAGAACTGCTTCAAGAGCGAAATGAAAAAGCCATTTCCCTTTTGTACGAACATTACGGGGATACGCTTTTCGGGGTGGCCAACAAAGTGGTGAGGGATGAGGAACTGGCCCAGGATGTACTGCAGGAGAGCTTCATTAAAATATGGAAGAAATCCGATTCGTACGACCCCACAAAGGCAAAACTGTTCACCTGGCTTTTCCGTATCACAAGAAACACGGCCATTGACAAACTAAGAAGTGCCAACACGAAAACCGATAAAGAAATCCAAATTGATGTTTCGAACGTATATAACCTAGGTGTCGACAGTATCAGACCGGAGTTCATGGACGTTCGGGAGAACTTGGACAAAATAGAGACCAAGTACCAGATTGTACTGGAAGCCCTCTTTTTTCAGGGGATGACACAGCAGGAAGCCAGTGAAGAACTGGACATCCCGTTGGGAACCATCAAATCCAGGCTAAAGATCGGGCTAAGGGAACTGAAAAAGATCTATGGGCCATCGATATTGTTGACCATATTGCTGAACCTAAACATGATATAATTGTAAAACAGGGGCATTGCACGGTTAAAAAAGTGCGTTGCGGACCAACCCTGAAAAACAAATAAGACGTAACAGATGAAAGATAAGATTAAAATATTCTTGGATTCGGACCTGTTGGAAAAATACCTGCTTGGTTCCACCTCAGATCAGGAAAACCTTCAAGTGGAACGGTACATTGCCATGCATCCGGAGGTAAGGGAGACTTATGCTGAACTTCAGGACAATCTGGAGGCTTTCGCCAAAATGCATGCCCTAAAGACTCCTGAAGGGCTTAAAGAGAAGATTTTGGCCAGGATCAAATCGGAAAATGTCGGTAGAAGACGTTTTTTCCGATATGCCATCGCTGCCAGTTTCGCCACCCTGCTTTTTGCAGGGGCTTCCTACTTCTTTTGGGAACAGAACCAGAACCTTCAGCAGGAAAACGCCATCGTGACCAATCAGATAAAGGTTTTGGAAGCGGATATGAGGGAGCAGTTGGAGGATGTAAGGAACCAATTTATAGTCCTTCAGAACCCCCAGACCAAAAGGTATCACGTAAAGGGCAATACAAAGGCCAGGGAATTGAAGGCGGTCGCCTATATCAATCCGGTCAAAAAGCTCTCTTACATCAACGTGAGCAAGTTGCCAAACCTTCCTGAAAACCAATGTTTCCAGATGTGGGCGGAGGTAAACGGCAAAATGTTGAACCTTGGCGTCATTGAAGAGGCGTCGGATAAGGACAAATTATTGGCCCTACCCTATGCGGATCAAGCAGTGGGCTATATCACAATAGAACCCAAAGGGGGAAACGAAACCCCCACGGTCGAAAATATCGTTGCGAACATTGCGTATTGACAAGGTTCCACCAACGTAAAAGTACAGCCCTGGCATGGTCGCCGGGGCTTTATTTTTGTACCTTTGTCAAAATTCATAAAGATGATGCTTTTTTTCCTTACCATAGGTTTGTTGGCGGTGGCGTTCATGGGTATCGCCATAAAAATATGGTCTAAAAAAGATGGCAAATTCGCAGGAACCTGTGCCAGCCAAAGCCCATTTTTGAACAAAGAAGGAGAGGCCTGCGGTATGTGCGGCAAACTACCCGGCGAGCAAGATTGCCGTAAGGATACGGCTACCCTTCCATAATCACGGTACCGCGGTTCTTAGCACCGTTTTTAAATATTTTTTTTTGGATAAATCCGGCGACACACTTGAGGACACCATTAAAAAGGCCAAGTTGGGCAATCAAATTGCCTTTAGCAACCTATTGGACACCTTTTGGAACGATGTGTACGGTTTTCAGTTAAAACGTACACAGAATGAAAACGATGCCGAGGACATCAGCATACAGACCTTTTCCAAAGCCTTCGACAAAATTGCCTCCTATGATGAGTCGTTTGGATTCAAGACCTGGTTGGTCACCATTTCCAAGAACATCCACATAGATCTCGTCAGGAAACGAAAACGCGATGTTATGGAGACCGACGGAAACGGGGAAGCGATCAAAAAAGTATTGGACGATGCCCCGACCGCGGAAGATCAATTGATCACGGAACAGAATTTGGCGACCCTGTTACAGTACATCAAAAAACTAAAGCCCCATTATCAAGAGGTGATCAACTTGAGGTACTTCCAAGAACTCAGCTATGCCGATATGGCGGAACGGCTTGAGGAACCGGTGAACAACATCAAGGTAAAACTGCTCCGGGCAAAAAAGTTGCTGGCAGAGGTCATTGCAAACCGTTCCTAGGTCTTGAAATCCAAAGTGCCAAATTGTAGCTTCCAAACCCCGACTTGCGCTGGTCAATCCCCTATTTTGTTCGTATATTTGCTTAAAATTCCTATATGAGCAGCGATTCCACAACAAGTGTAGCACCCCCGCCGGAGAGAAAGCCCAAATGGCTCAGGGTAAAGCTCCCCACGGGCAAAAAATACACCCAATTGCGTGGATTGGTCGAAAAATACGACCTACATACCATTTGCACCTCTGGAAGCTGTCCCAATATGGGGGAATGTTGGGGTGAGGGCACGGCCACTTTCATGATTTTGGGGAATATTTGTACCCGATCTTGTGGTTTTTGCGGGGTAAAGACGGGTAGGCCCGAAAACGTCGATTGGGCAGAACCTGAAAAAGTGGCCCGCTCGATCAAGATTATGGGCATACGCCATGCCGTGATCACCTCTGTGGACCGGGACGATTTAAAGGATATGGGCTCCATTATTTGGGCGGAAACGGTGAAGGCCATCCGGAGAATGAACCCGAACACCACCTTGGAAACCTTGATCCCCGATTTTCAGGGCATTGAAAGGCACCTCGACCGTATTGTCGAAGTAAAGCCAGAGGTGGTATCCCATAATATGGAAACGGTCAAACGACTTACCCGGGAGGTACGGATCCAGGCCAAATATGAGCGTAGCCTGGAAGTACTCCGCTATTTGGGCGCCAATGGCATCAACCGCACAAAATCGGGTATTATGCTGGGCCTGGGCGAACTTGAGGAAGAGGTGGTCGAAACCATGGCCGATCTTAGAAAGGCTCAGGTCGATGTGGTGACCATTGGGCAATATCTGCAACCTTCCAAAAAACACTTGCCAGTGAAAGAATTTATCCTTCCCGAGCAATTCAAAAAATACGAGGAAATAGGTCTGGAAATGGGGTTCCGACACGTGGAGAGCGGGGCACTGGTACGATCTTCCTATAAAGCGCACAAGCATATCGATTGAATATCGTTCTTGAAAGTACAATGAAATAACCTGATATTTACCCCCAAAGACAAACATGCAGCTTCGTCGTGAACTCCCCACCAGGGCGGACATTGCAACTTTGGATTTACCTACTTGCCCAATGAAGCAAATTAATATTGGTATCAATGGTTTTGGAAGAATCGGCCGTACGTTGTTCCGGTTATTGACAAAAAGCCCACATATCAGGGTGGTTGCCATCAACGACCTATCAGACCCGCGAACCTTGGCCCACCTACTCAAATACGATAGTATCCACGGGGTATTTGATGGAAACATTACCCATGATGACGCGCATATTTCGGTAAATGGGAGCCCAGTGGCCATGATGCAGTTCGATAGACCCGACAAAATCGATTGGTCGGCCCATCAAGTGGATATTGTCGTCGAGTCCACCGGAAAGTTCAAGGACAGGAAGGCATTGCAACACCATTTGGACAATGGGGCTAAAAAAGTGATCTTATCCGTTCCGCCAGCGGACGATTCCATAAAAATGGTCGTTTTCGGTATCAACCAGGACAGCCTTGTCCCTGAGGACCATATTATCTCGAATGCCTCCTGTACGACCAACAATGCCGCCCCCATGATCAAAGTGATCCATGACCTCTGTGGTATTGAACAGGCCTATATCACCACCGTTCACTCCTACACCACCGACCAAAGCCTTCACGATCAGCCCCATCACGACCTGAGAAGGGCCAGGGCGGCCTCGCAATCCATAGTGCCCACCACCACAGGGGCGGCGAAGGCGCTTACTAAGATTTTTCCAGAATTGGCAGGGGTCATAGGCGGTTGTGGCATCCGTGTACCGGTACCCAACGGTTCCCTGACCGATATTACATGCAATGTGAAAAGGGCGACCTCAATCCAGGAAATAAATGATACTTTTGCTAGAATTTCGGATAAAGAACTGAAAAACATACTTTTATATACCGAAGACCCAATAGTTTCTATCGATATAAACAATAGTTGCCACTCTTGTACGTTTGATTCTCAGATGACTTCTGTAATCGGCAGGATGGTCAAAATTATCGGGTGGTACGACAACGAAACGGGATATTGCAGCAGGATTGTGGATCTTATTGACCTAATAAAGGATAAAAAATTCATTTGAGGACTGAAAAACTACATATCGCATGGTTTTCATGTTGCCTGGTTTTGGCAATACTACTCCCATGGCCCACTGTGAAAGCCCAGGATTCCTTGCCCGGAAAAAGCGTGGCCACTTATTTTGATGAAGCCAGGACCTTTAGCAACAAGAACAAAATGGACCTTGCCCTGGAAGCCATAGACAAGGCCTCCAAACTGGCGGAGCAAAACGAGGATGCCAAATCGGTCATAGACAGTTACCACAAATTCTCCCTGCATTATATGAAGTTGGGCAACGAGAAGAATTCCATTTTTTACTGGGATCGGGCGCAAAGGGCTCTAAAAGATGTGGAATACCCCTACGGCAACGGCGTCCATAAATTTATCGAGGGCCTTAGAAAGCACAGGGCCGGCAACCACTTTGCGGCAATTTTTGAACTGGAGGAAGCAAAACAGCTCAGCAACGACCGTAATTTTTACAACAACATCGTCCTGGCGGAAGGAAACATCTACTTGGACCTTGAAAAGTACGATGTGGCGGCGAAGAACTTCAATTCGCTCGTCATCAACACCGACCCCTTTGAACAGGAATACCTGGCCACGCTGGCCCATTTGGGGCTCGCCAAACTGAATTTGGCCACTGAAAACTTCGAAGAGGGCGCCACCAACGGTGAACAGGCCCTTGCCTTGGCCCTACAGAACGATTTTTTTAGCGAAGTGCTGAAATCCAACGAACTGCTGTCCACCATATACGAAAAAATGGGCCGCTTTGATCTCTCGCTACGCAATAACAAAAACTTACTGGGGATTCGGGATTCGCTCTTTTCGATTGAAAAATTGAAGACCGAGGCAAAGACTTCCAATCAGATCCATATCGATTTCATGAATGATGAAATCAAACGCTTGGAAGAAAAAAATGAGGAACTGAGCGAATCCGAAAAAAGTGCGGAGCTAACGGCCATTTTAACATCCGCTTTCCTGACCATCATATCGCTCTTGGCCGTTTCGCTCTACCGAAACAATCAAATCAAATTAAAGACCAACGATTTGCTCCAGACCAAGAACAACGAGCTCCAGGCCGCTAGGGATGCGGCGGTCCAGGCCATGGAAGCAAAAACCAATTTTCTTTCCACAGTGAGCCATGAACTGAGAACACCACTCTATGCCGTAACCGGACTCACGCATTTGTTATTGGAGGAAAATCCGAGCAAAAACCAAAAAGAACACTTGAAGGCCCTGAAATTTTCTGGGGACTATTTGCTGAACTTCATCAACGACATCCTGCATATCAACAAGATCGATGCGGACAAATTAGAGCCCCTGACCATAGAATTCAATCTCAAAAAAGTTTTGAAGGAGGTCATCGATTCCCTACAGCAGAGCGCAAAGGAAAACAGCACGAAGATCGTACTGGAGTACGACGATGAAATTCCATCGCATTTAATGAGCGACCCTTTGAAACTTTCCCAGATATTCATGAACCTGGTGGGCAATGCCCTGAAATTCACCAAGGATGGCGAAGTAAAGGTAATTGCCAAATTAATGAAAAAGATCGATGAGGACGTTACCCTGTACTTCGAGGTGGCCGATACCGGAATAGGTATTTCCAAGGACCAGCAGGAGCACATTTTTGATGGTTTTGAACAAGGGTCCATACAAATCAACAGAGAATATGGAGGCACGGGCCTGGGCCTCACCATAGTTAAAAGTTTGTTGGGACTGTTTAGCAGTAAGATCCAATTGGAAAGTGAACTCGGCAAAGGAAGTTCCTTCTTCTTTGAGCTGAAGCTGAAAAGCAAGGATAGTATCGTTGACGATGTTCCGTTCGAGATCACCGAGCAGAATTTCGAGTTCAAAGGGCTGCACCTGCTTATTGTGGAGGACAACAAAATCAACCAGGTGATCACCAAAAAAATGCTTTCCAAAAAAGAGATTACCAGCGACATTGCCAATAACGGCATGGAGGCCATTGATCTAGCGAAAAACAACAACTACGATGCGATACTAATGGACATCCACATGCCCGGTATCAGCGGTGAGGAAGCTACCATCGAGATCAGAAAATTCGATATGGAAATCCCGATCATTGCCCTTACGGCCATATCACTTGACGATAGTTTGGAGAGTTTCTATGCGGCAGGGTGCGACGATGTGGTCACCAAGCCATTCAAACCGGAATTGTTCTATCAAAAAATTGGGGAAAATATTTTCGAGAGCAAGCGTGTCAAGAACCCTGCCTCATAAAAGCCTCCAATTCCTCTTCCAGTAGGGATGCCCCGCCATTCAAAAATCGATGTTTTACCTGAATGTAATACAGGTTTTTTATTTTGCCCTTCAATCGCACAAAGTCCTTTTCGGTAGTGAGGATACAGGGTTCCGAATCGAGCATTTTCAATTCGGCCTCCGTAAAAAAGTGGTGATCCCCAAAACGGAAGTGGTTCAACACCACTCCTTGTTTTTTTAGATGATCTACCAAGGGCATTGGATCGGCGATCCCGGTCACCAAACTGGCCTTTTTTTCCATAAAAAAATGCATAGGCTCCGTTTTCCCCTCCGTACCCTTGGCCATATTGTCGTAATCGAGACAACTGAAGAATACCTTCTGATGGGCCTCGGGCTTGAGCTTTTTGGTTATTTCCCTTTTTTCCGATCCCGACAGATCGGGCGGACATTTGGTCACTATGATCACCTTGGCCCTTTTCGCCTCCCTCTTATTGTCGCGTAAATTTCCCGTAGGGAGACACCAATCATCGGTATACAGCTTTCCATAAGCCGTCAACAAAATGTTCAGGCCCGCTTCTACCCTACGGTGTTGAAGGGCGTCGTCGAGTATGATCAACCCCGGTTTTTCGGTCTGCTCCAACACGGAAATTCCGTGCTGCCTATCCGCATCGACCGCCACCGCGATTGCCGGAAATTTGGCATATATTTGATAGGGTTCATCGCCCAGGTCCTCCACTCCGCTACCGGCGCTGGCCAGGACAAATCCTTTCGACCTTCGTTTATAGCCCCGGCTCAGCACCGCAACCCTGTGTCGCATTTGAAGCAGGCCGATCAAATATTCCACCATGGGGGTCTTTCCCGTTCCCCCTACGCTAAGGTTGCCCACACAGATGGTGGGGGTGGTAAAGGATTTTGAGGACAGTACCCCCGTATCGAACAGAAAATTCCGTATACGGACCACTAGGGAATACACCAGCGAAAAGGGGAATGCTATTTTTCTAAGGAGTTGCACAGCAACGAAAATATATATTTTATCTTTGGAAACCTTAGCCAAACAAAATGAAGGTAAAAGAAGTGATCGGGGTATTGGAGCAATTGGCCCCATTGGCACAGGCCGAAGATTTTGATAATGTCGGCCTGCTGGTGGGGGATGAGCAAGCAGAGGTCTCTGGTATTTTGGTAACGCTCGACACTTTGGAAAACGTGGTCGATGAGGCCATTTCCAAAAATTGTAATCTTATTGTAAGCTTCCACCCCATTATCTTTGGCGGGCTGAAAAAATTAACGGGTACCACCTATGTGGAGCGGGTGGTCATCAAAGCCATCCGGAACAACATTGGTATTTTCAGCATGCACACCGCCCTGGACAACACTTCGGACGGGGTCAATGCCAAAATTTGCGAGGTATTGGGCATCAAGAACCCGAAAATATTGATTCCAAAAAAGGGAAGTATCAAAAAACTGACGACCTATGTCCCCAAAGATGGGGCGGAACAATTAAAGGAGGCCCTTTTCGCGGCCGGAGCCGGAAATATCGGCAACTACAGCCATTGCAGTTTCGGCACCGACGGCACGGGCAGCTATAGGGCGGGAAAAGATGCCAAGCCGGTCAAAGGAGAGATCGGGACCACCCACTATGAGGATGAGACGCAGATAAACATGATATTCCCACAACCCAATGAGGGCAAAATCTTAAGGGCGCTCTTTGCCAACCATCCGTATGAAGAGGTCGCCTATGAGATCTTCGCCCTGGAAAACGCAGATCAAAATTTGGGGATGGGGATGATTGGAAAGTTGGAAAAGGCAATGGATATCACAGATTTTCTTCGACTTGTCAAAAAGAGAATGGACACCGGAAGCATCCGTCACTCGAAAATATTGGACAAAAAAGTGCAAAAAGTGGCTGTTTTGGGGGGTAGCGGAGCTTTCGCCATAGGAGCCGCAAAGGCCGCAGGTGCCCATGTTTTTATCACTTCCGATGTGAAATACCATCAGTTCTTCGAATCGGAGGACAAAATGGTCATCGCCGATATCGGACACTATGAGACTGAGCAGTTTACAAAAAATCTTTTAGTTGATTATCTTAAGGAAAAAATGCCTAATTTTGCAATCCATTTATCGGAAAGTAAAACCAATCCAATCAATTATTTATAAGTATGGCAAAAAAAGTAGAAGCAACGGTAGAAGAGAAGTTAAGGGCATTATACGATTTGCAATTAATAGATTCTAGGGTTGACGAAATCCGCAACGTACGCGGGGAACTTCCTTTGGAAGTGGAAGATCTGGAAGATGAGGTATTGGGCCTTAAGACGAGATTGGACAAGTTAAAAACCGATGTGGAGACCGTCAACTTTGAGATCGGGGCAAAAAAGAACCTGATCGAGGAATCCAAGGTATTGATAAAAAAGTACAGTGAGCAACAGAAGAACGTTCGCAACAGCCGGGAATTCAATTCTATCAGCAAAGAACTGGAATTCCAGGAACTGGAGATACAGTTGGCCGAAAAGAACATTAAGGAATTCAAGGCCCAGATAGATCAGAAGAAAGAGGTGATCACCGAGACGAAAGAACGACTTTCGGAGCGGGAATCACACCTTAAACACAAAAAAGGGGAACTCGATGCCATTTTGGCCGAGACCGAAAAAGAAGAGAAGGCCCTGCTTTCCCAATCGGAAAAATTTCAAAAGGAAATCGATGAGCGCTTGGTAAAGGCCTACGCCCGGATCCGCAACAACGTGAAGAACGGCCTTGCCGTCGTGCCAATTGAAAGAGGGGCTTCCGGAGGTTCGTTCTTTACGATTCCGCCACAGGTACAGGTCGAAATCGCTTCGCGAAAAAAAATAATCACCGATGAGCACAGTGGCCGTATTTTGGTCGATCCGACACTGGCTGAGGAAGAGCAGGCCAAAATGCACGAAATGTTCTCCAATCTTTAAGGAAACAACAAGTTCAGATATAATGCCATTCCTTTTTGGGGTGGCTTTTTTGTTTTAAGGCAAAAAATGAGGGGAACGGAGCAGCTCCAACATCCTTTCCTCAACCTCCTTACTATCCCATTTAGACGCTATCTCGGGCAATTGCATTATCTCCTGCATGATTTTCTCCTGGGCATCCCCAACCGCTAAAGCTTCTGTATACGGCCGGTCCGAAAAGGTGACCCGGGAATAGGTGGGAATCCATTTTTCGGGGTGTTTGGCGGCGAAGTGTTTTTCAATCTTTTTTTGGAGCAGAAATCCGGGATCGGCCGTTTTACTGCTCATCTCGATAAAATTGCGATAGCTGAGCTCCGCAATGGCGTCGGCATTGGGCTTTCTCTCGGTTTGGTACTCACGAAATATGCTTTCCCAATCATCGCCGTACCTTTGAACGATCCGGTTTAAAGCGTATATGTCCTCAAAACCCGCATTCATACCCTGCCCGTAAAAAGGTACTATGGCATGGGCAGAATCGCCCACCAGGGCCACTTTGTCCCAATAGGTCCATGGATAACATTTCATGGTAACCATGGCACTGGTGGGATTTTTGAAGAAATCCCGTGAAAGATTGTCCATCACCTGCATCACATTGGGGAAATAGGTAGTGAAAAATGCCTTGGCCTCTTGCTCCGTACGGATATTTTCAAAGGACACCCCACCTTCAAAGGGCATGAAAAGGGTACAGGTGAAACTCCCGTCTAAATTGGGCATGGCGATCAGCATGAACTTCCCGCGCGGCCAAATGTGAAATGAGTGTTTGTCCAACTTATGGCTTCCATCTTTATTGGGTGGGATGGTCAGCTCCTTGTATCCCACATCTATAAAATCCTGGGAATAATCGAACCGGCTACGTCGTTGCATTTTATGGCGTACCCGGGAAAAAGCTCCGTCACATCCAAAGACCATATCAAAATGATATGCCTGCCATGCCCCTTTTTCGGTCTCCCCAGTGTAGATCTTGGCTTCAGGTAGGTCTATATCCCATACTTTCTCCTCAAACCGAAATTGGACCCCGGCGGTTTCCGCCAGATCGATCATCTTTCGATTGAGTACCCCTCTGGAAATGGACCATATGGCCTCTCCATCCTTCCCGTACTTTTGATAATATTCGGGCTTGCCGATGACATGCATGGCCCGTTTGTCCAAGGGAATGGCAATTTTCTTGATTTCATCGGCTATACCCACTCCGTCCAAGGCTTTCCAGCCCCGGTTGCTCATTGCCAAATTAATGGACCTTCCTGAAAACTCCACATTTCGAATATCCGGGCGGCGGTCAAAGACGGTTATGGAATGTCCCAATCGTTTCAGATAGATGGCCAGAAGAGAGCCCACCAGACCCGATCCAATGATGGCAATGTTCCTAGGTGCTTGTGTCATACGCGGTGTGCCAGCTTGGCGGATACAGGATAAACGCTAAAGTTACTAAAATTGATCCAATGGGTCGCCGACCTCCCTTGGTCGAATTACAGTTTGGCCCAAAACCACAAAATATCCATTTTTTAACACTTATCAAAGAACCAGAAAGGCATTCCGTTACGTATATATATTGAATTTTCCGCTTCGGCGTCTATATATATCCAGAAAGTCCTTCGCATTAGGTTTGCGAAGGACTTTTTCTTTGCTTTCCCTACGGAATTTTGGGCAAAAGCCTTTCAAGCCCTATTCCAAAATACCGTCTACAATGCCATAGTCCACCGATTCTTGGGCGCTCATCCAATAGTCCCTATCAAAATCCTTGAGTACCTTTTCATATTTCTGGCCACAGTTTTCGGCCAACAACCGCGCACTCAATTCTTTGGTCTTGATGATCTCCTTGGCCTGTATCTCGATATTGGATGCCTGTCCCCTGGCACCACCACTTGGCTGATGGATCATGACCTGGGCATGCGGCTGTATGAAACGTCTTCCCTTTTCCCCGACAGAGAGCAGGATGGAACCCATAGAGGCAGCCAATCCCGTACAAATTGTGGATACGGGACTCTTTAATGATTTTATGGTATCGTATATGGCAAAGCCCGAAGTGACATATCCTCCCGGGCTATTGATGTACAGCTGTATTTCCTTGTTGTTCTGCATATCCAAATACAACAGACGGTCGATGACATGTTTGGCGGAATCATCATCGACCATGCCCCAAAGGAACACCTTGCGTTCTTCCAACAGTTTTTCGTCTATCGCTGCCTGTATTTTTCCTTTTTTTGAACTCATTTGATGTTTTATTGTTGAACCTCAAAATTAATCAATTTATATCTAATTATTGAAGGTTCTGTTTTGTCGTGCCCAGAAATCATTTTTTTGATGTAAAAAGTATGGTTTATGAGCAACACATCCGATAAAAATACACTTTATCGAGTTATAATAACTTGTTTATCAATATATTACGAGTAATCCGAAAAAAGTAAACTTTGGCCGGAATTTTGGTTCCATACCGTTTTTAATGGGCTCCTCAACGTGTAATTTTTACCCTTCCCACCTTCTTTGGTTCCTTTGCTGTCCAATCTTATATAATAGAAAAACCTAAACACCCACTACTAAAAGAAAACTTAGCCTATGGTCGAATTTATACACTCTTTCCTTATTTGATAGTATAAGTATCGCAATAGGCCATTTCAAGTGTTCCTTTATTAGGGAAAAACACCGTTATGGAGCCTTTAAACCCACATTCAACATCCAAAAACAGAACTATGAAGCTAGTGCATAATGCGCTCGGCGTGCTGTTACTTTTTTTCACCCTCGCAGCAACGGGCCAGGTAAAAAAAGCGTTTTCGCCCAGATTCACCGGTACGGTAAATGGTGATGTAACCATGATCGCCAACAATGTACTGTCCAGAAGTGCAACGGCCAACTACAACGGAAATGATGACAATCACGACTTTCACAACAACGTTTTTGTAGACATAGACAGTGATTCCAACACATTCAATTCCAGTAGTGCGACATTGACCAACCCTGCGCCCGGGACCTCTTGCCTTACTTTCAAAAAAGCATATTTGTACTGGGCCGCGGCAGATAAGGAATATGGCGATAATACCGGAAATGGGGGTTCAGAGGAAAGTTGGGATTACAAAAAGGTCAAATTGATGCTTCCCAGCTTCAGCAACTACCAGACCATTACGGCAGATGAAGTGCTCTATCGCGGCAGGGAGGATCATTCAAGTAACGACCCTTATATCTGTGTAAAGGATATTACCACGGAAGTACAGTCTTTGGCAAGTCCTTACGGCAAATACCAAATAGCGAATGTCAAGGCAACGGAAGGAGATCTGTACGATCATTCGGGCACCCATACCGGAACTTCCGGCGGATGGCAGATTGTCTTTGTCTATGAAAGCCCCGACCTATTGGGCAGGAACATCACCCTGTTTGATGGGTACGCGCACATTACCAGTAGCCAAAACAATTTCGACATTGATTTCAACGGGTTTCAAACCGTTCCCAACGGTGCGGTCAACGCCGATATTCTAATAGGGTCTCTCGAAGGGGATAGGGATATTAGTGGGGACAAACTCCAAATATTGGATACCGGAAACAATTGGACAAGCCTATCCACTGCCAAAAGAAACTCCAATAACTTTTTTAACAGTAGAATCACACTAGATGGAAACGACTATACCTCTAGGAATCCGGCCAGTACCAATACCCTGGGCTTTGATGCCGGTATATTTCCATTGAGCAACGGCTCAAACCAGATCATCGGAAACAATCAAACCTCTGCAAAACTCAGAATGACCTCCGACCAGGAGGTCTACGGATTGTACCTCTTGGGTTTGTCCATACAGGTCTGGGAACCTAGCTTGGGCGCGCTGAATTTTACCACTACCCCATCGGGAACCAATTTTAATGCCGGGGATAATGTCCAATTGTCTTTGGGCATCGAAAATTCGGGAAACGATAATATTAAAAACTTGGAATTTTCGACCATCTTGCCGATCGAGGTCGATTTTGTGGATACCGAGACCTTGCCTCCGGGAACCACCCATAGTTTTGATTCCGGCACAAGGGAACTTAAATTTTTTGTAGAGGACGGTTATACCGATACCGATGATGCGGCTTATACTATCGATTTTAATGTACTGGTAAAGGAAAAGTGTTATTTCCTGGAGACCGCATGCTCGGCAAACTTTCAGATCCAAGCGACGGCTTCATATACCGGAGAGGTGAACAACACGCCCCGGACAACCAACAGTTCAGGAAGTACGGACGATTGCGGAATAGGCAACCATGACCCAACCGTTGTTACCATCAATAGGCCAGACCAAGTAAATTGGAGCACCCTGGCCAATGAACTGGACAGAACGGTATCCTGCGATGATCCTACGGCCCTGAGTGCCGCCCAAAGTTTAGAGCCCTCAACTGAATTTTGTAGTTTCACCCTGAACAAAACATCGGGTAGTTTCGTGCCAAATAGCGGTTGCGCTGTAGAAGGCACCTATGTCAATACTTTCACTTTTACAGATGCGTGTGGAAGGGTCAGCGAGACCTTTACGCAGACCATTTCCATAACCGATACCGACGCACCGACCTTTAACGGGACACTTCCACAAGATACGGTCGCGGCCTATGACAACATCCCCGGTCCGGATGTCCTGACCGCCAATGACAATTGTGACACCAATGCCGCGGTCAACTTGGTAGAGACCTATAACGGGGACCCTACCGGCACCACCTATACCATTATCAGGACATGGACCGCTTCGGACTGCGCAGGGAATGATACCGTGCATTCACAGAAAATATTCGTTACCGAAAATGGAGATCCCATTGGGCTGGCCATAAACGACGTAGTCCTTGGTGAGGATGGTGGCACGGCCGTGTTCCGTGTAGCACTCACTGGAGACTTCGCCGCATTTACGGTCGATTACGGCACAGCCGACGGATCGGCCTCCGCTCCCGGTGACTTCACGGCTATTGTGGGGAATTCACTGTCCTTTTTGGGCAACCATGGGGAAACCAAGACCATCGATATCGCTATCTCGGACGATTCCTTGGTGGAAGCCAGTGAAACCTATACCGTGGAATTGAGCAATGTATTGCCCAATATAGCCCTCATCAATGACGCTTCCGGTTTGGGAACCATCAATGATAATGATTCGGCCACAATAGTGGTGGAAGATGTTAGCGTAGATGAATCCGAAAACAGTTTTGCTGTCAAGCTTACCCTTAACGGCAATGTTCAGAACACATTTACGCTCGACTTCGGCAGTGCGGATGGATCGGCTTTAAATGGCAGTGATTATATCGCTACCAATGGGCAGGTCACCTTTCCGGCAAATGCTTCGGACGGGGATACCCAAAGTATTCTTCTGAATGTTACGGATGATGATCTCATAGAGGCTTCGGAAAACTATTTCGTGAACCTGAGCAATATCAATGCCTCTGGAGATGTAAGCATTGCAGATAATCAGGGAACGATAACCATCACCGACAACGACGCCGTGGCCGGAACCGGCATAGCCTTCGACGCCACTTCGGTGACCGTCGACGAGGCTGCGGGAACGGCAACCTTCACCGTAAGGCTCACGGGCAACGTGCCCGGCGGCTTCACTCTGGACTACGCCACCCAGGACGGATCGGCAGCAGCTCCAGGGGACTTCAGCGCCGACTCCGGACAGATAGCCTTCAACGGCGACGACGGGGAGAGCCACGACATCGACGTGGCCATCATCGACGACCAACTGATAGAGGCCACCGAGGACTTTAACGTGACCCTATCCAACATTTCAACCGCACTGATAGGGATCAACACACCAAGCGCCACGGGCAACATCACCGACAACGACGCCGTGGCCGGAACCGGCATAGCCTTCGACGCCACTTCGGTGACCGTCGACGAGGCTGCGG
>CANMFO010000011.1 GCA_947497245.1 uncultured Flavobacteriaceae bacterium
AATAAAGAAAAGGGGTATCCAACGATACCTCGGCGAAAATTGAATATTTTCGGGATGTAGCGCAGCCCGGTAGCGCACACGCCTGGGGGGCGTGGGGTCGCAGGTTCAAATCCTGTCATCCCGACGAAACACCTTTTGGTGTATATCAAATCCTGCTAATTGACTGATTAGCAGGATTTTTCATTTTCCTTGTATTCATATGATATCATCTAATATGCTTATAAAGGTGTGCAATTCGGTGTACAAAGCGGTATACAATTTGTTGTAGATTTAAGTGACATTCAGGCCATTTGGATGTAGTCTTTAAGCAAATATTGTTTAATTAAAAAGACTTACAACATGCGTACGGAAAGCACTTTAGGAGTGATCTTCTTCACTCGGAAAAAACGGAACAACCCTAGAAGATTGGACATCTATGTCCGGATCACGGTCAACAAGCAACGAGCGGAATTCAGTATCAAACGTGACATTGCGGTGTACAATTGGGACATTCTCAAGTGTCGGGCAAAAGAAACCGACCAAAATCTCATTCTGTTCAACGCCTATTTGGACGATGTATATGCCGAGGTCTTCAATGCCCACAAGCAGTTGCACTCGGAAAGGAAAGTAATTACGGCCAAGGCGATCAAGTTAAGGTACTTCGGGGAGGACGAGGAACGGACCACTTTGATGCAGGCCGTCGAATACCACAATCAAAATATCAACGGTGCGCTCAGGCCCGGAACCTTGAAGAACTACTTTTCCACGGAAAGATATTTAAGGAAGTTTCTTCGGGAAAGGTTAAAGACCGACGACATCTACTTGGTACAGCTCAACTATAGGTTCATCGTCGACTTCGAGAACTATATCAGGACCTTTAAGCCTAAAAAGGAAAGAAGGACCTGTTCCAACAACGGGGCGATGAAGCATCTTTCTAGACTGATGAAAATCGTGAATCTTTCCATTCGGATGGAATGGTTGGATAAGGACCCTTTCAAGAACTACAAGCTCCGATTCGTAAAAAATGAACGGGACTATCTAACCGAAAGGGAATTGGATTTACTGGAAGATACTTCTTTTATGACCCTCGGACTTCAAAGGACAAAGGACGTTTTCCTGTTCAGTTGTTATACCGGACTCTCCTATATCGATTTGAGGGAACTGCACCCCGACCAGATACTGGTCGGGATCGATGGTAACCAGTGGATACATACCAAAAGGGCCAAAACGAATGAATCGGTCAAGATTCCATTGCTGCCAAAGGCAAAAGAGATCTTGAACAAATACGATAAAGAAAAGAAACTTACCGGTAGGTTACTTCCGGTATACAGCAATCAAAAGACCAACAAGAACCTAAAGGAAATAGCTAGGGCCTGTGGCATCCACAAGAACATCACCTTTCATGTTGCGCGCCATACGTTCGCGACTACGGTTACATTATCCAATGGCGTGCCTATAGAGACCGTTTCCAAACTTTTGGGCCATACAAAACTAACGACCACCCAGATCTATGCCAGGGTATTGCAGCGAAAAGTAGGGGAGGATATGCAGAACCTGATGGACATTCTCGAAGCGAAAAAGAACCAAAGAAGCGAAGCCCCCAAATCATACCAGAACTGAAAAGCGCACGGTTCCTGTCGGGTTTTTGTAGCGTCCCTATAGGTAAGCGTGAAACAAAAAACCGATAGGGCGCGACCTGCTTTTGACTATGAAATACACCTTTTTGAAGTATTCAAAAATTAGCAGCGAAGCGGATAAGGTTTGAATAGCAAGAGGGTAACACGCTAAAGCGGTGTTACTTATTTTAATTGATTGAAAATCAATTGGTTACTGTTTTCTTCCAAACTTTTTTTAACGAAAAAAACAGTAAATGCTTTGGAAACACCTGAAAACATTGAAAAAATTTACTGTAAATGGAATTGAAAAAGAAGAAAAAAAGTGATTTCTCTGCCATAAGCATCAACCGGATAGTTGCAGGAAGATTCAGGGAGTATTCGAAAAAGGTCGGGCCCTCTCATACCGATACTTTGGAATCGATGATGGACTTCTTCGAAGGTGCGAAAATCTCGCCGAAGAACAAATACTTGATGAATTATATGGGTTCTGAACATCGGTTGAGCAAAAGGTTGGATTACTTGGAAGAACTACTTAGGAATCGGGAGAAGAACAGTAGCATTCCAAAAATCCACGATATGCTAAAGAAGGTATTTGACTTCGCGGAACAAGAAGAGAAAAACAGTCAAAAAGATCTGGAATTGCAGCAAAGAATGTATGAGCGATCCTTAAAAAGGGATATAGTAACGCAATATGACAATTATATGCTAAAGGAGAATTGGAACAACGAGCGTAAAAGGGTTTTAAAATTATTGGACCGAATTACATTGGAAAAACCCCGATTCGGAAAATCGTACCATAAAATCGAAATCGAAGAAAGTGATTTGGAAGTTTTGCGACAAGATTTAAGTCAAGAGCTTTGATTTGCCTCGCAAGAAGATAGGATGAAGTTTGGTAAGGATTTGGGACTTGCAGCACGAAACTGCGTTTCACTTGCTTTAGCCATACTGATACCAATAGTTTAATCCTAAGGAGTCGTGTCCAGTAAAAGGTGAATTAAGGAAACTACTAAAAGAGACCACGAATAGGACACCATGGTAAAAGTTTAGTGCTTTTGAAAAAATAGTCCCGTTAAACGGCAATTTTTTGGGACTATTAAATTTAGGCGATTAGGGTTTTGCAAAGAGTTACGAACTTTGAAATATTAATTTTAAGGATTACCCAATAATTCAATTGTAATACTCCCTTAATTGTCTTGGTGTTTTACCATATGTTTTTTTGAATTGACGGTTAAAGTTGGAAATGTTGTTGAATCCACTTTCAAAACAAATGCTCGTAATACCCATATCGGTTTGCTTTAAAAGTTTACTGGCATGATTGACTTTTAGTTCATTGACGAACTGAATAAAGGTCTTATTGGTTCTTAACTTAAAAAACCGGCAAAAAGCAGAGGTGTTCAAACAGGCAATTCTGGCAGCTTCTTCCAAATTTGCATTGGACCTGAAATTCGTAATCGCATATTGGTACACCTTGTTCACTCTCTCCAAATCGGTTGTACCGTGATTGTGAATATACCCAGTTGTACTAAGCAGCCGAGCTTCTTTTGATTCGGAGAGTAGTTTAAGTAGAGATAATAGTTCTACAATGCTATCCATACCTTTCAAGGTTAGCAATTTTTTCATTTTAGAAATAGCGTTTTTTGCGTCAATTCCCGTAAAGTGTATCCCTCTTTTTGATTTTGAGAATAGCTTTTTGATTTTTTCCAGTTCGGATACTTCCAAAAAATCCGTTCCAAACATATCCTCTCTGAATTGCAATACAATACAATGTGTTGCCCCCTCTTTTTCGTTTTCATAATAGGTTTCGTCATTTCTCCAGAAATGGGGTAGGTTTCGACCGACAAGAACCAAGTCATCTTCTTCAAAGTACTCGATATTATCCCCAACAAACCGTTGTCCGGTACTTTTCAAAATACAGGTCAATTCCAATTCCGGATGGTAATGCCAAGGGTACCAAAGCGTAGCAAAATGAAACTCTCGAATTAAGAATGCCTGTGTTTTTGGGAATACGATTTTCTCGAATAATGCTTCCATGTATAAATGTCAATATAGTATTGATATTGGCATAAAAAGTGGTTTTTAAACTAATTATAATCTCATTTCTTTATACCAACAGGATTTTACGTACAAAATTTGCAAAACTGAAAATAACATAAAACAAAGAAAAAATGAAATTTGGAGCATCATCTTGGCCCTTTCAATGGGATCCCCCATATGAAAATGTAATCAAAAGAATTTCTAGCCTCGGTTTCAAAGCCATTGAGCTGATCGCATGGAACGGTGATTTTTTGGACAATTACTATACCCCTTCCAAGGTTAAAGAACTCCGAAAGATATTGGCAGGTGAAGGTCTTGAACTATCACAGTTTGTTTTCAGTCCTTTTGACTTATCCCATCCCGATGGAAAAAAACGGCTTGAGGGCATAGACAGTTTTAAAAAAGCGTCGGATGTTGGTTTGGAATTAGGTGCCAAAATCATCAATAGTGTAAGTTCTTGGCCTTTTGGAATGCGGTTTGGTGAAGAGTTTCCTTGGCATACCCAAAAGCCATTGGTGCAAATGTTCACGGCACCTATGCCGACAGGCTTGGACTGGGATGGAAATTATAAGGATTATGTGGATGCCCTTCGAATATGCGCCGAGTATTGTGAAAAACAAGGTCTTTATTATTCAATTGAGCCGCACCCATACGCATATGCTGCCAATACTTCTGGCATGCTACGATTATTCGAACATGTAGGCTCGGATGCTTTATGCATGAATTTTGACCCTAGCCACTTGTTTCCGGTAGGAGATTTTCCAAATGTTTCTGTATATCAATTAGGCGATAAAATAAAGCATCTACATGTTTCCGATAATGATGCCGTGACAAACGTTCATTGGCGGCCCGGTCAAGGAAAAATAGACTGGAAAGAAATGTTCATTGCCCTGAAAGAAATCGGATATGATGGTGTCATATCCATAGAACTGGAAGATGTTCCGGGAGTTTCCAGAGGTGGTGAAAATGTACCGGGAGTATATCGAAATGCTATCGCCACGGATGTCTTTGCGAGAGAAAGTGTTTTGGGAATGGAATATCTCAAAGGAATATGCGATGAGATAGGTTATCCTGTTGAGTAATTTATCCATCGCAAATGAAAATACAGCTTGCACTCGATAGATTGGACCTTAAAAAATGTCATGATATTCTTTCGGAAACTTCCGATTTAATAGATATCGTAGAAATAGGTACCTCCCTTATTTTCGAACATGGCATAAAAATAATCAGTGACTTTAGGAAGCGCTATCCCGCTTTGATACTTCTTGCAGACACTAAGATTGTAGATTCAGGGGATTTTGAATCGCGGTTGTTTTATAATCAGGGTGCCGATATTGTTACCGTACTTGGTTTGGCTTCGGATAATACCATCTTAGCGGTAAAAGCAACAGCCATTGCCTATAGAAAAAAAGTGATGGCAGATATGATAGGAATATCCAAACCTATAGATCGGATAAAGCAACTAGCAGATTTAGGTATAGACTACGTATGTCTTCATCAGGGTATCGATGACCAATCTGGGGATAAAACCTTTGAGAAAAAATTGTCAGCCTATACCGAGGTATTCGATAACGTCGGTAGTTTAAAGCATATAAAATTTGCCATTGCGGGTGGATTAAATCCTGATAAAATTGAAGGAATAAAACACTTGTCCCCAGAAATTGGTATCGTGGGAAGTTATATTACAAGTAAGAACGAAGGATGGAGAGAAGCGGTAGAATCTATAAAAGCGGTAGTATGAAGCAACATATTCTTGCCATTGACTTGGGAACCACCAATATAAAGGGAATTATTTATGACCTGGAAGGAAAGTTGGTTTCTCAGGCAAGTCATTCTGTTGAAACGAATACCCCTACTTCCGATAAAAGCGAACAAGACCCAGAAGAAATTCTTGGTCATGTTATCTCAATAATTCAGAATGCAATCACCCAAAATGATGATAGTCGTATCGTCGGCATTACCTTCAGTACGGCAGTACAAAGTTTTATTGCCGTTGATAACGACGGAAAGCCATTGACCCAGAACATTATTTGGTCCGATAGGCGTAGTGAAAAATATAGTGCCCTTCTTGCTGAAGATGTACTTGGAAAACGATTTTTTGAGCTTACAGGAAACCCTATTTATCCTTCGTTAACGGGGTGTAAATTCCAATGGTTCAAAGAAAATGAAAAGTCGGACTATAAAAGACTTTTTAAAATTGCATCCATCAAAGAGTATGTTTTATTCAAACTTACCGGGCAATGGGCCATTGATTATTCCACAGCTTCGGCCACGGGTCTAATGGATATTCACGAATTGAAATGGAGCCCCGAAGTTTTAAGCTATTTTGAAATTGATGAGCATTTGTTATCTCCACTTGTCGATGTTACCCATAGTATTCCCTTAAAAAATAGGCTTGCGCTGCCATTAGAGTTGGAATATGAAATCCCTTTGATACTAGGTGCTAGTGACGGGTGTTTGGCAAATCTGGGAGTCGGCGCTATTGTTACGGGAAAAGCGGCTTTGACCATAGGTACAAGTGGTGCTGTTAGAATAGCATCCCCAAAACCATATATCGATTCGCAACAGCGTTTGTTCTGTTACTATCTGTTTAAAGATGTTTATATTGTTGGAGGAGCGGCCAATACCGGAGCATCTACCTACCATTGGTTTCTAGAAACTTTTGAAAAACAGAACAGCGCTTCGGCTATTTCTCAAGGTATTTCGGAAATTCAAAAAACCATTCGTCTACCCATTTTTTTACCCTATTTGCAAGGGGAACGCGCGCCTATTTGGGATGCCAATGCAAAAGGCATGTTTTACGGCATAACCGCGGATAATGATATTCAAGACTTCAGACTGGCCGTTTTACAAGGTATTCTTTACGCCATGAGCGATATAGCTGAAACCATTACCGAGAGCGGGATGCCTATCGTTGATTTTTTTGCTAATGGTGGGTTTCTGAAATCCGAGATAGTTGCACAAAAACTGGCAGATGTAACCAATAAAAATGTTGTCAAATCGGTAGAACAGGCCTCTGCCTTTGGTGCTTTTCTGATAGGCCTACTTTCCCTTAATATCATTTCGGACATCGAAGAAATACAGGGTTTTATACCTAAAGGCGAAGTGTTCAGTCCAAATACCGAAAACGTAAAAATTCACGATACCAATTTTAAAAATTTTCTCAAAATGCAAAAGATGGTTTTGGATATTGATATTTAATTAATAAAAAACGAAAATAAATTATGAGGATAAAGCTTTTTGTTATTAGCCTATTGCTATGTGTATCTATGACGATACACGCACAAAAAAATCGAATTACCATAGACCATTATGCCGTATTGGTAGAAGACCTAAGCGTAAGCTCCAATTTTTACCAGGATATTATCGGATTGGATGAAATCAAAGACCAAACTGGAAAGGAACATATCAGATGGTTCTCTATGGGGGGTAGGGTTGAGCTTCATATTATACAGGACAGTACTTTTCAGATGGTCGAAGAAAAAGGTTTACATCTCTCATTGAGGGTCGATGACCTTGATGCCTTTATAGAAAAACTACGAACGCATAAAGTGTCATTTGAAAATTGGTTTGGCAAATCGGATACAACAAATACACGTCCAGATGATATACGGCAAGTGTACTTTAAAGATCCAGATGGCTACTGGATTGAAGTAAATGGGAAGTAGTCTAAAATCGAGTTTTGATGGGAACATTCTACTACAATACCCCAAACAAGGAATATGATGCCATTGTCGTGGGTACGGGAATAAGCGGCGGTTGGGCCGCTAAGGAGTTTTGTGAAAAAGGTTTAAAAACACTTGTGTTGGACAGGGGCAAGATGATACGTCATGTTCAGGATTACCCAACAATGGATAAAGTTGCCACGGATTATAAAAACGGAGGGGCACCGAGTGAAGACGATATTAAAAGGCAGCCTATCGTTCATCGTTCCAATTATCTTACAGGAAAGCTATTAAGTCATTTTTTTGTGGATGATGTCGTGCATCCATATACGGAACAGCAGCGCTTTGATTGGATTAGGTCGTATCAAGTAGGTGGTCGATCATTGACTTGGGGAAGGCAGTCGCTTCGATTATCCGACTTGGACTTTGAAGCCAATAAAAAGGATGGATATGGTGTGGATTGGCCTGTACGATATAACGAAATTGCACCTTGGTACAGCCATGTGGAGCGCTTCATAGGTGTAAGTGGGGAGAAGATAAATATTCCACATCTTCCCGATGGTGAGTTTCTACCCCCTATGAAGTTAAATGCCGTAGAGCAACATTTGAAAGATTCATTGCACAGTCATTATTCGGAAAGAACAGTGACCATTGGTAGAGCGGCAAATATTACCGATGGCACCAAGCAAGGAGCGAACCGAACGACTTGTCAAAACCGGAACAAGTGTATGCAAGGCTGCCCAAATGGTGCCTACTTTAGCAGTAATTCTTCCACGCTCCCTGTGGCGGAAAACACAGGTAATATGACTTTGCGTACAAATGCCATCGTATATGAGGTCATATATGATGAAATCAAACAAAGAGCTACAGGCGTTCGGGTTATAGATGCGGAGACGCACATGACCTATGACTATTTTGCTAAAGTGATTTTTCTATGCGCGTCGACTATACCCACTACTTCGATTTTACTCCAATCTAAAAGCAAAAGATTTCCTAACGGAATGGGTAATTTATCTGGAGAATTAGGACACAATTTAATGGACCATCATTTTAAAGCGGGCGCCATTGGTAGTTCTTCAGAATTCCAAGGAAAAGCGCATGAAGTTGACAGACCAAATTCCTTTTATATTCCAAGGTTTAGAAATCTAAGCGGTACAAATGATAATTTAGGTTTTATCAGAGGCTATGGATATCAAGGGAATGCTAGTAAAACAGATTGGAAGGGTGCAATAAGGGAAGTGAACTACGGGCAACCGATGAAAGAGAAAGTTGTAGCTCCAGGAAACTGGCAAATGGGTCTAGTTGGTTTCGGAGAAACCCTCCCCTATCACGAAAACCGAATGTTTCTTGACCATGAGCGGCTGGACAAATGGGGGCTTCCAACCATAGTTTTCGATGCCGAATTCAAGAACAATGAACATTTGATGCGACGTGATATGGTATCTCAGGCTGTTGAAATGTTGGAAAGAAGTGGTTTTAAAGATATAGAGCCTATTGATGAAATAGCAGCAATAGGCAACGCTATCCATGAAATGGGAACTGCCAGAATGGGTAGTGATCCAAAAACCTCGGTTTTGAACAAGTACAATCAAATGCACGAAGTACCCAATTTATTTGTTACCGATGGCTCGTTTATGACCTCCTCCGCCTGTCAAAACCCATCCTTAACCTATATGGCCTTCACAACCAGAGCGGTTGATTATGCAATAAAAGAATTAAATAAACAGAATATTTAAGCAAAATGAGAAAATTGGTTTTTATTGGTACGTATACAGAAGATATTTTATTTGGAACTGGGCAAATACTTAAAGGGAAAGGAGAAGGAATCTATATCCTTGAATTAATGCAAGATACTGGGGAACTGCGTTTTGTAAACCTCATAAAAGGAGTTCGGAATCCGTCCTATTTGGCTTTCCATCCTTCCAAAAAATTTATGTATTGCGTAAACGAGTTTAAAGAGTTCGAAGGTATGGCGTCGGGAGGAGTAAGTGCTTATGCGATTGATTCATCCAACACCGAACTGACTTTTTTAAATACGAAACCCAGTCATGGTACCGACCCGTGCCATCTAGCTGTGGACCCTACTGGGAAGTTTTTGTTTGTTGCAAATTTTGCAAGCGGTAGTGTAAGTGCATATCCCATCAAACCAGATGGCTCGCTCGACGATGCCAGCGATGTCATACAACATGAGGGGAGCAGTATTGACCCAGTTAGACAAGTGGGGCCTCATGCACATGCCGCTACGATAGATATTCAAGGCAAGTTCTTATACGTACCTGATCTGGGTCTTGACGAAGTGAAGATTTATGAAGTGGACCCAATAAAGGGTAAATTGAAAGATACACCCACAAAGTATATCACCACGGTACCGGGAGCAGGCCCACGACAGGTTGTAATGCATCCAAATGACAACTATGCTTATCTCGTAAACGAATTAAATAGTACCATGACTGCCTATCACTATTCTAAAGATACTGGAGCGTTAGAAGAGCTTCACACGCTTTCTACATTGCCCAAAGGTTTTCAGGGAGAGAGTTCATGTGCCGAAGTACAAATACACCCTTCAGGTAAATTTCTATTCGGTTCCAATCGAGGTCATAATAGCATCGTCAGCTACTCGATTGATGAGGAGACTGGGACATTAAAGCTTGTGGGGCATACACATACAAAAGGGGAGATTCCTCGTAATTTTGTAGTTAGTCATGATGGTATTTACTTGTTAGCCGCCAATCAGGATTCGGATAATATTGTGGTGTTCAAGATTGATGAAAAAACGGGTGAATTACAGGATTTGAAATCCGAATATCATATACCTACTCCAGTTTGTATCAAGTTTCTTTAGTGTTGGGATTTTGTATGCCCAAATGACTTCAAATGGTTGCATTTATGATACTTATTGCGTGTTTGCAGCGTCTCATAAAAAGAACTTTAAAAAGGACTGCACCTCTTTGTTCACTAAGTTCCAACAATTGGCCGTTTTTTGTAACACTTACCTTTATCTTCTTCAACTCAATTAACCGTCCATTTTATGGAAGTTTATGCATGGGAGAATTATCGTATTAATTCAATACTTTTATTTTACGTATAGTACGTAGATGATCAATGATCATATATTCTTGTTTACCCACAAGCTTAAAAAAATGAAAGTTTCCAATGAAATTATTGCAAAATTGACTGAATTGAAAGAAAGCAACTCCATTTCAAGCTATCCTCACATTAAAAACATTCTAAAAAATCAAAATATTCCTATTGCATATATAGAATTAAGACCATATAAATTGATAAGATACAGGAGTCACAACGACACCAATAAAAATAAATTTTTTGAAAGTTCTGAGGAGTTATCTTATCGGACAGATATTCTGCATATAAATCGATTGGGTAGAGCAAATGAATCTGGACAAGGATTTTTCTATTGTAACGATAATGAAAATCAAAATACTGGAATTGCCGAAATAGTAACGATATTTCGCGGAAATGAAGATAGTAATGAAGAAGTACTAACCATTGGAGCGTGGGATTTAAAAGAAAATTTAAAATTGGCAATGATTCTTCCAAGTGAAAAAAGTATTGGAAAAAATGAGGATTTTGACCAAATGAATGAAGATTACGACAGTTTTGAAAACAGTCCAGAATTTGAGGATGTGAAAAATTTAAATAACTATTTAGCGAACGAATTTTCTCTTGATATTGAAAAGGATAATTCTAATTATAAAATTTCTTGTGCATTTTCAAATTATATTAAGGAAATGGTTCCAGAAGTAGATGGTGTTATGTATGCAAGCGTCAAATCGGAATATGAAGGAACTAATATCGTAATCTGGCCTGAGGTAGTGAATAGGAAGTTAAAATTTGTTGCTGCGAGAAAATCGGTTTTTAAGAGAGGACCCAATAAAACATTTACTGAAGAACAAATTATTGAAAGCAAGAGTTACGATATGGAAAACGATAAAATAATATGGGAATAAAGCCTGCATGTAAGAATGGTTATATAGCACTATAGAATGAACCTGAAAAAAGTCAAAATAGAAGGATTGGAAATTTTTAAGATTGACAAAAAGGTTAATCAAGATATAAACATACAAACTCCTGAACCAGAAGCATCCAAAACCAAAGAAGTCCGAAAAAAAATAAAAAAAGGAGATGGGAATTTATTCCTTATGAGCCAAGAAGGAGAAGCCCTTCAAGCAACCACATTCACTCACAAGAAAAAAATTTATGCAGGTCATGCACCAAATTTAATTCACATATACTTTGACCAAGCACTTGCCCAAATTCAATGGTCAAATAAATATGCTGATTCTTTCAAATTTATCTCAAAACAAGAAATAGCTGAAATTGGTTTTCTGCCAGATGGAATTTTCAACAGGTTTATTCAATTGCGGGTAAGTGCAATCATATTTTTACACTTATCTGTCGAAGCATTTATAAATCATATCATCCCCGAAGATTTCGTGTACACAAAAGTTGTATCTGATAAATCAGACAAGCTTCCTGAACAAATTACAAATTTTTCAAAAAAGCAGATTGAGCGTGGGACTACATTTAAAGAGAAAATTGAAAACGTAATTCCTCAAATAGAATCTCTAAATTTTAACGCTACTAAAAATTCTAAAATTATTGGTAGAATTTTAGAGATTGGAAAAATACGAGATGAAATAGTACATCTAAAATCAAAGGACAAGGAAACTTTGAGTTTCTATAAAGACATCTTCAATTTTATTGGCTCCCGAGATTTAATGGAATACATGCATTCAGCAAAAAAATATATGAACATACTTGAAAGGGACTTTATAAAGATTGAAAATGTTGCTGAATATGAACCTTCACAAATAGTCCGTATTGAGGAAGAAAAGTATCTAAATATCGGAGTATTATTTGAGATTGTGAGAATACGTGAGAAAAGAATCACAGTTTATATCAAAAAATGGAAAGGATTAACTGGTAATAATCAAAAAGTAAAAGCCATTTTGAGCCAATTGCCAATCATGGACGACATGAAAATAATTTACGATTTTATAATTAGTGAAAATAAAAAAGAAATAAAAATCGAAATATTCAAAACTGACGAGCAAATAAAATAATGCTACATAGATGCTATAAACAATACGGGCTTCAGTACTAAACCAAAGGTTTGTATATTTTTATAAAGTCTTTATTGTTTATGGCTCAACCACTAGCTATCATTTTAAACAAAATTCCAAATCTTAGATAATTATGCTATTTATAAATGAAGGGGATGAAACTCCATTAGATAAAAAATTTCATGAGATTCATAACCTTTGCGCAATAATATATGACCAGCTTACTGAAATTTTTAGTCTTGAAGACTACTCCAAATTAAATAGCACTAATTTCAGTATTGACAAGGCCAACCATGTGGACATAGAAAAGTTTGAGAATAAAGAAATTCACGCACTTGACTGGCTTAAAGCTAATGACCTTAACGAAGAAATAAGCCAAGTTGTTGTCAAGCATGTTACTATGTCTGTTTTAGCAGATTTCACAAACTTTATCTTTGAATCTTTAAGTTGTGCAATGCGCGGTAAGATGACAGTTGCCTTTGCGCTGCTGCGCAAACCGTTTACCGACGAACTTCTAATATTCGAACAAATCTTATATAACGACGAAGATTTTATAAACAGGTTTTTTCATGATGGAGAACCAAACAGTTACGACCCAAGTGACAGGAAAATTGATAAAAAGGAAATAATAGCAAATGCCCTAAACAAATCTAAGCCCAATATTATTTTTAATTCTGAGCTTATCTACGATTTAAGATATGGAAAGACTTTAGGCAAGGGTATAAATGGATTTTCAAATCATGCCTTACATATAGTAACAAAGGATAAAAACTATAAAACAACAGAACAAAATCTCAACTTTGTCTTCTCCACAAAGGAGGATGTGCAGGATTATTGGAAAAATTACTACTTCTTTGTTCCTTATCTACTTATATATTCAGTTTCTGTTATTGATAATATAATAGCCAAATTTTTAACTACTAAGGAGAACGAACATTTATTCAATGTCAAAGTCATGATACGTCTCATTGGAATTCTCCTTTGGAGTGAATGGCAAGATGGGTCAGAGCGTAATAATTCAAAAATATTTCAAGTTCTTTCCGAAAAATTGAAACTAACTTGTGGAGGGTGTAGTTCAAATATTGAGCTAGAAAGAGCGGATTTCGAATTGTTACTTCATACAGGTACGTTACTTTGTCCAAAGTGCTTTAGTAATCTTATTAATTCACCTGACGCTATAAAAGGCTTGAGTGAGTTTGTTAAATTACTAAAGACTCTTAATGAGCCTGGCACGAAAAAAAAAGGTAGCTAAAAAAACCTTTAAACAATACGCGCTACAGGCTTAAGGGCGGGGTTTGTGTTTTTTATGAAGTCCACAAAATCTTTTGAATTTTTCTATTTAGCTGGACAAAGAAAAAAAGAAAACAATAAGATTTCGCTTTGTGCGTGGCGGAAAGTAATCGCTAGTTTGCTCCCATACTGTTTATAAATTAATCGTTTACTTTTTTTGCTAGCCCCATAAAAAGAACGTTAGTTGGGACCATTCCAGTTCGTATGGCCATTTGACAAGTTTTGATTTTAAAAAAATGTTTTCCTACTTTTGAATTATAAAGAATTACATCATTTGTACCTATTTGTTATGAAAATTGCAAAGCGGTGTACAGCTTTAAATTAGTAGGATAAAATATTGGAAATCAAGGTGGTATGACAATTATTTTAAGTCTGTCACCCCGACTTAGCAAAAAGTGATTTGTGAGGGCAAGTCACTTTTTTATTTCCGGAAACGAAACAAACGCAGTTCGATCGAGATGTTGGAAATAAGAAAGAAAGTACGTTCTAAGGCGTAGAACTTTTCATTTACCAGAGGGGATTATTTGGATTCTGTAAGTCTTATTCAGAACCCCTAGAGGCCGCAGCTTCTATATGCCTAAAGTATTTGTACCAAAATAATGTCTTAAATCAATATGACGCTCATGAAGGGTTTACTTATTAAAAAAACCTTGAAGCGGTCTCTTTCTTAGGTCCACCATGGAATTCGTATCTGAGAAAGACCTCGTAAGAACCATCATTGAACTGAGTCCCTCCCAATTCCGTCGTTTCTTTATCATAGGAGAGCCCCAACATCAATTTATCTGTTACTTGAAATCCAAAGAGCGCACTTAATGCCGCATCCCATCGATAGGCTGCTCCAAACGAAAATTTATCTCTTAATAAGAAGTTTGCAGAAAAATCCATTTGTACGGGAGCCCCTTTCACTATTTTTAAAAGACCTGCGGGTTTGAATTTCCAATTTGGTCCCAACTCAAATATGTAACCAGACATTATATACCAGTTTATACGTTCCTGGGCAAGGTAGGAATTACCAATACCTGAATTTGAAAAATGATCGGTTTGCAGAAAGTTTGGTATCGAGATCCCCCCATAAAATGTATCGGTATAATAGTAAATTCCCGCTCCGAAATTTGGCGAAAATTTCTTATCAATGTTGTTCAATCCGGATATTCCCGCCTCATTTTGATAATTTTGAAGTTTGTTAAAATCCAAATTCAATAAATGACCTCCCACTTTAAGACCAAAAGACCTTTGGTGGTAGAAAATCATCGGGCCATTGCTCCGGATACCCCAGGAATTGGAGTAGAGTTTGATTGGGATAAACTCAGTCCCCATAAAGCTTAAACCGGGACTGTCTTGTCAAGTACAGTCGAGACTTAATAATAGAGAAGTATGCAATTGCCAACTGAAAGCCCTTGAAAAGTCATCGTTATTTCCATTGCGTTATAGTTTTCGTCCTTGCTACAAGAAAGTTGAAATATTGCGAACCTGCTTTCTTGTGAGTGGCGGGATCGCACTGTATTACCGCACCGTGGAGCACCGCTCCGGATCGAAGCCCGTGCCGAGCGCCGTCGAGGTGATTTCTTGCCTAAAAGAAATAGCCCATATGGCCAGACATACCTTTTGCGACCACTATCACTCTGACCAACAGCGTGCTTATTGACATTTTTGCTTTTTTTATAAGTAGTTTTTTTCAACTAATTTCTTCCACAGTCCTCTTAGCTGATCGTGCCGCGGCATGAACTGAAACCCAGTCATTACCATCAGTATATGCACCACCCGCAAAATATATTTTGTTGGATACAGATTCGCCAAGTTTGCTTACTGTCTGCCAGTCTGCGTGGTCCGTCATATAACCGGCTTTAATGAACGATTCGTTATTCCAGTTTTGGGTAATGTGGTTTGTATAATTCGGAGTGGCTTGATTGGAAAAAATCCCATCCAATTCGCTTAACATAAAATCCTTTAAATCGTTACCCGACCGTGTAATATAGTCCCGGGCAGGTGTTCCAACCGTAAATAAACCAAGAATATTTTTGGAAGTATTTTGCCCAAAGGCAGCGTTATAATATAATTTTTGTCCGTCGGTTTCAGGAGTGATTTGAAACAAATGGCCATCATTGTAAAAATTGGTAGAGAATTCTATAAATGCTTTAAACCCTTCCCAAATTCTTGTATTGTTAATAGCATCCATTTTTCCCTTTGGTAAAGTGGGTGAAAAACCAATATCCCCATCCTGTAGGATTTTAAGAGGAACCGATATAATTACCTTATCAGCTTTATATTCCCCATTTTGGGTGGTAATGATCACTTGATCCCCTGAATAATCAATGGATTTTACTATTGTATTATATACAATTTTATTGGCAATCGAGGGAACAACATACGCATCATAAAAATTAAACCAAGTATAATTAATAAACTTACGGTCATCGCCATCGGGCACAGTTTCCACATTCACTTGCACAGAAGCATCATTCACTATCTCTTTAAATATGCCAGTATTGGTTTCCAACCATTCGGCACCCAAGGGAATGGGGAAATCGGCAAAGTCGGTATTTATTTTCATTCTGCCACCGTAAACAGAAGAAGCTTCCAGTATTTCAAAGTCAATTCCCTGTTGGTTGAGAAGATAGCCAGAAGACAGTCCTCCCGCCCCTGCACCTATAACGATTACCTTGCCAGAAAAATTATTCATTTCACCGTCTTTGCTACATGATTTGAAGGATGATTGGATAGGGATGCCTATTCCCAAAATTCCACAAATCTTTATAAATTCTTTCCTATTCATATTTTCCTTTTTTTATTGCTCACAACCAGTCTGCTTTTTTGGTTCCTAAAATAACTTCAATTCAAATTATAAATGATCAGATCGCAATGTCCTTAAAATTCAATTCTGTAATTGATTACGGGCACTAAATTCAGTTGGTTGTCAACTTCGATCAATCCTGTATTTAAGTTAAGTGATTGGCCCATCACATTTTTTCTATTGGTAAGATTCTGAATATCCAATGAAAAAACATGTGCTGCGTTTGCCCTATTCAACCTAAAATAGAAGCTCGTATCCAGCCTAAAATATTCTTTTAGACGACCTGTATTGCGTCTTGATTGGACAACGACCTCCGTTTCTTCATTTAATGATGCACCAATATCGAATGGTGTAAAACGTTGCCCCCCACTGAGTAATGTCTTGGCATTGATTCCGAAGACATTGTTACCATCCCGCCCCACCGTGAACTCTTTCCCGACGACCGCATTGAATGTGTACTTATAATTATATCGGCTGTTATACCAATTCCCATCGGCGGTCCTATATTTACTATCATACAGGGATGAGGTAAATAAAAAGTAGTACTGGTCCGAAAAAAACTTTTCAAGGGTAAGCTCCAAGCCATAGTTCCTACCTGTACCATTATCCGTTAAAACATCTGATATGAGTTCCCCATTGACAACGGCATCGGTAAACATCGCATTCCCTTGTATTCCAATGCTGCTCAAATCTTGATAGTACCCTTCAATTTTAAAATGTCCGTTTTTAATAATTCTCCAATCATAGCCCAAAATATAATGCAATGCCCGTGTTAATTTCAAGTTTTGGTTGGGCAAACTTACAACACCCATGGCATCCGTGTTTTGAACAAAATATTGATTAAGGGGCAACACTCGGGAATGCAGACCCGCCCCAACGCTAAGGGTGTGCTTTGGTGCCAGTTTCCATTGCAAACTTGCCCGGGGTTCAAAGACATAGTCTTTATTAATAGAGAAGTAGGTATTGTGAACACCAAATGATGCCCACAAATTTGTATTAAAACGGTATTTCATCTGAGCAAAAAACTGAGTAAGCCGACCGTTTCCTTTCTTATCTATATCCGATGTCGCCCGATTATTTTCGGTGAACTCTTCCAATACGTCATAATGCAATACGCTAAATGTGGTCCCGGTCTTAAGTGTCGTTTTAGCATTTACTTTTTTGGTATAATGGGCACTAAAGCGCAATGCATTGTTTTTAAGTGTGGTACGATCGGAATAATCGCGGATACCCGTATTGATTTCTTTATAGGAATTAAAATCGTTGCTGTAATTGCCTGAATATGAAACAATAGCTTGCAATGAACTCCGGTCCTTGAAAAAATGCTTTAAATTAATGCCACTTAGATATGTTTTTGACTTAAATCTTTCAGTTTCCAGAAGTGCCGAATTATTTTGTTGTTCATTATTGTTGTTATTCTCACTGATACCACCGATTCCCCAAACAGAGAACTGCGTATTTTCACCCAAGGGTAAATTAAGTTTAAAAGAAATATCCTGATAGGTTGGAACGCTGTTTTCTGAAACCTCTACCACATTGTTCAACAACTTCGTAGTAGAGTATCTGTAATTTACCAAGTAAGATCCTTTGTGATTTTTGTTAAGGGGCCCTTCTGCGGCTATATCTGCCCCCAAGGCCCCAAATTGAAACGCATATTCCGTTTTATCCCTATTTCCGTTTCTCAAATTAATATCGAACACCCCTGAAAGCGCATTTCCATATTCCGCCGGAAACGCTCCCGTAAAAACATCTGATTTCCCCAGCATGTTAGTGCTTAAAATGCTTACGGCCCCTGCGTTGTAGCCTTCGGCAGAAAAATGGTTGGGCTGGGGCACTTCTATCCCTTCTATACGCCAAAGTAATTGATTGGGGGCATTGCCGCGAATAATAATCTCATTGGAGGAGTCATCGGAATTGGTCACCCCGGCAAAGCTCAACGCCATCCTACTGGGATCACTGATCGAAGCCGGGAATCTTTTGGTTTCTTCCACACTGAACGATCGTGCACTCACCGAGGCCATTTTATTATTGGGTCTTATTCGATCTTTGGGACTCGTTAATATGACTTCATCGAGCTTGTCCACAGCTTCTTGTAGTGGAATAGTTAGGTTAATTTCCTTGGCAGAACCTACAAGCACTTCCGAAATATAATAGTCTTCAAACCCTAAATATTTACACAAAAATGAGCGTCGTCCAACAGGGATCTTTTCCAACACAAAAAAGCCTTCAATATCCGTTATTGTCCCGCTATTTAAATTAGGGTCCAATAATTGGATCGTCGCACCCATAATCGCACCTCCTGTTTCGGCATCAACAACACGCCCTTTGACCGTTTGGGTCAAAGATTGGGCGCTCATTAAGGTAGTATTGATCGTACAAAAAATGAACAACCAATATTTTCCAATTACTTGACCATTCATCCCTTCATCAGTTAACAGTATATCTTACAATGACCCCATTATCAAAAACAACATTAGTGCTCCCGATAAGATTGGCATCATTTGATGTTTTCCCTTTTATTTTGGCTGCTGCTGGGTAACGCAATGAACCGCACCGCCATCTTTCCACAGCTCGTTGACAAGAATTCCAACGACTTTCCTGTCCGGATATAATCCTTGCATAATGGCATTCGCCTGTGCATCGGTAGGTTCGTTATAATTGGGGACAAGCACTACCTCATTTCCAACATAATAGTTCAAGTAACTTCCTTCGGTTCGAACTGCAAAGGGTAATTCCACAATAGCATAGGGCTCGCCATTGGCATTTTTAGCAGTTGTCAGTACTTGGTAATCGCTAATGATCACCTCTTCCCCATAGTTTTCCACAAATTCTTTTGAAACAGTAGCAATGGTATGATCACCAACAAATCTGGCAATTCCATCAATATGCATATCCGTAATATCCAGACCAGCGATTCCGTCCAACCAAATAAAATTGGTAACGCCCAAAAAGTGTTTAAAGAAAACCTCTGCTTGTGCCTGGGTTAAGCCTGGATTTCTGTTATTATTTAGAATGGAGCTCCTCGTGGCCATGAAGGTGCCTGCTCCGTCCACTTCAATGGCACCTCCTTCAAGCACCATGTCAACGTCTATTTTTGAAACACCGATTGCTCTGCTGACATGGGATGGAATTTGATTGTCGTGGAGAAAACTATATCTTCCTCCCCATCCATTGAATTCCCAATTGGTAATCATTACATTGTTATTTTCATCGCGGACAAAAATAGGTCCGTTGTCCCTGACCCAAACATCCTCTGTTTTTTCGATTAGAAAGTCAATTTGACCCATAGCTACACCAGCGCCTTCCAAAAGCTGGGTAATTCTCTTTTTTTCCGCTTCATCATAAGCCACAATATGTACGATTTCTCCAGTATGCAACGCTTTGGTCATATCGATCCAAATTTGGTCATATCTATTAGGTGTACTTTGACCATACTGGTATTTATGGGGCCATTGCAACCAGGTGCCTTCATGCGCCGCTTCTTCACTGGGCATGGTAAAAGCGATAGCGTCCGCTGGAGGTGCTATAGCGGGCAAATCTTCTATTGCGTTTTTGTCGCAACCTATAGTGAATGCCAAGGATAATATTATAACACTGCTCAGTACAATCGTATTATTTTTCATAATTTGTCGTTTTAGTGAAGTAATGGGATAAATGTATTTCCACTAGGCCCGTCTCTAAATTTTTTTCCATCAAAGCAACTTTTTTGGCAGTATAAGACTGAACTAGTGGTTTTACCCAATACATGATGTTTCATTCCATGAATCGGAGGTTTGATGGAATAGATTTATGTCTTTGGGGGCATACCATTACTTTAGGGGAACCATTTATCCTGTTATGAAAAAAATTGTTGTCTACCACATTTTGTTTTGGCTCTTCATCTTTGGAATGATTCTGGATTCCGTGTTGTTTGATTATGAATTGGAAGAAGCCATTTTGTTTAGCCTCTTGGAATGTGGCATCGACGCTTTTATCGCTTACGCAAATTTGCTTTTTTTTATACCGAAATATTTTGAAAGAAAGGGAAAGCTTATTTATATCATCAGCATATTTGTTTTTTTCTTGTTCCTTTTTATCCCTTACTATCTATCAGGTTTAGAGTATTACTTGCTGGATACTATTTCATTTGCCATTGATTTCACCTCTTTTATTTTAGTTTCTTTCTTGTTTTGGAAGGTCGATCAGTATGAGTTGGAAAAAAAAAGAGGCTTGGCATTGAGCAACGAGAAATTAAAAGCCGAGTTACTGCTTTTAAAGTCCCAGGTAAGTCCGCATTTTCTATTTAATACCTTGAATAATATATATTCTTTAAGCCTTGAAAAACATGAGCATGCCCCAATAATGATCGAAAAATTATCGGAAATTCTGAGATACCTTATTTATGAAGGCAAAAAGGAAGCTGTTCCATTGGAAAAGGAAGCCAGTTTGGTAAAAGAATATATCGCCTTACAAGTACTAAAAAAAATGAAGGGAGAGGAGCAGATAGAGGTGGTTATAGAAGGAGTTGGGCCGCATCATAAAATTGCACCGCTTATATTGGTCAACTTGGTAGAAAACTGTTTTAAACATGGTGATATCAACTATAACCCCAATGGTTTTTTACAAATTACGTTGAGGGTAAAGGATAATGTTCTAAATTTTGAGACCAAAAATTCATTCCAACAAAACAGGAAGGCCATGGGAACGGGAATAGCCAATATTCGAGAGCAATTGAAACATATTTACCCCATGGCCCATCGATTTAATGTCCAGGAAGAACCGACCTCATTTAGGGTATCGTTAACCATTAATTTATCGTAATTGGAAAAGTACAAATGCTTAATAGTCGAGGATGAGGTTTTGGCACAAAATCTTTTGAAAAATTATCTTTCAAAAATACAGGATATTGAGTTGGTTGGCACTTGCCAGACCGCTATGGAAGCCCTCTCTTTTATTAAAAATGAACCTATTGATATACTGCTATTGGATATTCAGATGCCCGATTTAACGGGAATTGAACTATTGCGAGCCATTCAACGACCTCCTTTGACCATATTGATTACGGCTTATTCGGAATTTGCCCTGGAAGGATATGAATTAAACGTGGTGGACTATCTCTTAAAGCCTGTAAAATTTGATAGGTTTTTTATGGCTATCGCAAAAGTGTTGGAATTGTTAAATCAAAAAAGTGATAAAAAAGCCACCCCGATCCAAAATACCGATAGTGCGCCTGATTATATTTTTGTAAAGTCGGACTATAAGGCCATCAAAGTGAAATTTGAAGAGATTTTATATATTGAAGGTATGCAGAAGTATGTGAAATTTAAATGCAAAAACGCGCAGATAGTCACTTTATTGAGCCTCTCAAAATTGGAAAAAATTCTTCCCGAAAAGCACTTTCTACGAATCCAAAAATCCTTTATCGCAAATTTGGACCAGATTGTTGGTATTGAGGGAAATCAGTTGGTCATGGTCAACAAAGATAAAATTCCGATCAGTAAATCCATTAAAACACATTTAATTCAGCGTTTAGATAAAAATAGGCTTCTGTGATTTGCGGCCCAAAACGAAGTTTCGTGGGCTATTTAATGGTTATCGCCCACAATTTGTAGTTTATGACCGTGCTCTTTCGAAATCCTTGATTCTTACGAAAGTATGTTTTGATAGGTTCGTCATATGACAGGGTAAGTTGCAAATTTAGTGATCCATGATAAATTGGGGAAAAGGCTTGAATTTCACCGATTCGGCAAGATCAGCTTAATTTTCACTATTCCCAAGCTACGGTTTTCGCACGATAAATTCAAAGCTTTCATTTCCCAACAGACCCTCTCCGCCGGCTCCTTCCACAGTGCCAAAAAAAAGAGTGTTAATATCCGAACAGAAGAAAGATACCATAGCCTCCCCATTGGTATCGGTAATTATCGAAGGGTTCCAAAAAAGAGTATTTCGATAATCCAAAAAGGACGGGTCTTCAACATCGTAATCGGGCTGGTAGAATTTTCGATGCCCGTAATACCCTTTGACCCTTACCATGCCAAATTTTTCCAGAAGTTCGACATCTGTATAACTGGGGTATCGGTATGGTGGTAGCGGAGGGTTTCTAAAATATTTCGAACCTGTAATGTACTTATTTCCTTTTATCCAACTTTTTGAATCCTCATCCCAAACTTCCATGTAAAGATAAATCTCACCTTCTTCCGGTTTTTTATTTTTTTTGTCATTTACGTGGTATTTGCAATTCAGGATGTTGTACTTGCATACATAGTCCGAGGTTTCCAATTTTGCAATGCTATCCAACTTTCCCAGGTATTTTTCACGTGTGACCCTCCGTCTCCTCTTTTTTAGCTCTACCTCGTCCAATTGAACCATATCGGGAACCGATCGGAAGGGGTCCGCGCTACTTTGAAGAGTGCTTTTGGATGGAGGTACTGGATAAACCCATGTTTTGGATTTCTTAACTTCATCTATGTGCTTGAACCCAATATCATGCAGTCTGATATGGAACCTGGGTTTTTGAGGGGCCATCAATTTTAAATAAATATACCCACGTTCCCTCATCTTCAGATGTGCCGGGGTAAGATTAAAACGCCCCAAGGAGTCCAATAAAACAAAATCTTTTTGCGATTCATCATCTGGATGGTACACCATGATGATGTGTTGTCCCAAGATTTCTGACCTGTTTTTTTTCTTACTGACCACTTCCCCATAAATTCCATCAGAAACGACCGACATGGCGTTTGGGGAAATGACGTTCAGGTTGGTCTCACTCCATACATATTGTCTCCAACCTTGGGTCAACAATAGGTGGTCCAATGCTGCTAACCTTTGCCCATTTTCTTCCTTGAAATAATACCCAGGGTCGTGAATTCTACCTTTTATCTGGCTTGTTAGGTAAAAATGGGCCATGATGTTTTTGGCATCCTGGTCATTGTGGTAGATCCAATCATGGACACTCATTCCAAGATGGGATACTACGGGGCTCCCGGTCCCATCGGTAACTCGTAACTTTATGGTCACCTTGTTTTTTGATCGGTATTCGTTTCCATCTGGAAGACTTATCTCAATATTTAGCTTCTTTTGAGGGTTCACATAAACTAGGCGTTCCGCCACAGGTCGAAAACCTTCATCAAAAAGTGTGATCTCTGAAATCCCTTGAGGGAGTTCCGTTATGGGAATTTCAATGTTCAACGATTTTTTTAAGCTGCCCTCGGCAATACTATAGATTACCCCCCTTGCCTGTACCCTGAGATATATTTTTTGCGATCTTAAACTGGGGCTTTGGGAAACATTGAAAGTTATCGATACACTATCTTGACTTGTCAAGGACATCGACAGGCCTTTCCGTTGTATTTCTGGTAGATCATAGGTACTGTCGGTCTCGTTGAGTTCAAGGTGATATTTTTTATCGGCATCTGGAACAAGGGCCATACTCCCCATTCCAGCGTGTAAACTCTTGAATTCAACAAGAGGTTGGCCGTTTTCGTACAACCGACCGGATACCGCTACATAGTTGCCATTTTCGTCAACGGCCTTAAAGGCCAACTTGCTTCTTAGTCCTGAGACCAGATTTCCCCCTTCCGGAAAAAGCTTTAGGTCTATGACCTTCCCGGGTGTTCTATCCATGGAGTCGGACACCTCTATGTTCCCCACTTTGTCCACGACCCTGATTTTGCGAATCGCATTGAACTCCTCCGGACCCTTAAGAAATGAAAAGGAGGTATAGGCCGCCAATTGATAGTCCCCTACCGGCAGAGAATCGTTCAAGAAGACATGGCCGTCCACAAAACCATTGGTTATTTCGTATTTCTCCTGCCAGTATACTCTGCTGTCCTCTACATGGCTAAGCTGAACGTAAAGTGTTTTGCTACGACCCGAAGGGTTTAAAAATTTCGCGTCCATTATATAGGCTTTGAACCACAAATCCTCTTCGGTTTCATATATGCCCTTGCTGGTTTGGACATAAATGATGTCCTGTGCTTTATTCCCAGCTAAGGAGTGCAAGTTTGCAACCAGTACCTGAGGAATTGCATCGTTGGCTTGGCCCTGGATCGATGAATGAAATTGGGCCCAGACCATTATCAAAATAAAGTGTATTCCAAAGCGGTTTGCCTTGAGCAAATCATTGTAGAACTGGTGTTGAGATGGTTTAAAAGTGGGAGACCTCATTTTCTATGCTTTCGAAATCAATATATCCGCCTCAAAAGTATAACTAAGATAAAAAAGATAACATCAACAGAGGTGCACCATCACACCCCATTTCAAATTCAATGATGTCCCGGACCTACCCATCCAATTTTATTGGGAATTATTGGAAATGGGGCATTGCCACAGCCAATAAGAATATCGATAGGGCACCTAAACCATTATGGACGCGCCTATTCATGGGCCATCCTGCGATTTGAACGCTTTAGGAGTACACCCAAACCGCTCCTTAAAACACCTCGAGCGGATTTGAACTGTATAATACAGGGTTCAGTTCGAATTTTGTTTGTTAGGAAAAAGGTTGGCCAAAACGAAAGGAAACGAAAATTTCAAGGACATTCAGCGTTCTTCTTGGCAAAAAGGGTGTTGAACAAAAAGTTGGGGTGGGCGGTCCGTACGATGTTAGGGGTCAACCGTTGAAAACGGATCTGATGTATTTGTTGTTCAGTTCGTAACTATCCAATATTTCGGCATTTTCGGGGACGGCCCCTTCGATCTGTATCCAACCTTCATATTGTATATCATCGATGGCACTGCGGACTTCTTGGAAATCGATTTTTCCCTGGCCCAGTAGATATCCGTTTTCCTTTGCGTGAAATTCGCAAATATTATATCTTCCAAGCCAGCGAATCTCTTCATAGATGTTGTATCCCATCTTGTTGGAATTGGCCACATCGTAGTAAACCTTGACATTGGGGGAACCTACCGCCTCAATGATCTCCATATGCTCCTTGGCACTTAGCCATGATTCAATGCCTAAGACGATTCCATTGTCTTCCGCCTTTGGGGCTACCTTTTTTAGCCTCTGTATGGTTTCCTGGGTACCTTGGACGTCGTTCTTAAGGTCTCCCTTGTTGAAGAAGGCCAACAAAACCACCTTACAGCCCATTTTCTTGGCGACGTCGACGCTGTCCCAAACCCATTGTTCTGCCCGGGGATCCGATTTATAAGGAATATTGTTCATCTCCCCAATGGCAATTCCACCAATGGCCACGCCATACTTTTCACAGGCATCTTTGTATTGTCGTTGAATTTTCCCTTGCCTTAGGTGCATATCGTTGTCCAGGGTTCCCAAACTTACCTGTATCCCATCAAGACCAATTTTTTTGCCCCTCTCAATGGCTTCTACCTTGGCGAGCTTGCCGATCGACCAATCACATGCCCCTATGCCAAAACGTTTGGTACTATTGAATGCAAACGCTTCATAGGCCCCCAGACAGCCTAGACCTAAAAGCCCCAAAGAGGATTTGAGGACGTCCCTACGGGAAATGTCGTTTTTCATAATTATCTTTGATCGGTAAAACTCACAATGCGGTTTTTTTGAGCGTCAGTAGATAGGAGGAAAGGTCCGCTAAGTCCTGTTCTTCCAATCCCAAAATGGTGGCATTGGGCATAATACCGGTTTTCAATTTTTTCTTCAGTTCAATATTTTCAGGTGATATCACGATTTGTTTGCCTATCATATCTTTTAGAACAAGGGTTTCTCCCTCAGACAGTAGAAAGCCAAAGAACACCTGGCCATCCTTTGTCTTTACCATCAGAGGTTCGTACCCAAATACGATGGACCCATTTGGATTGACAATGGCATCCAACATGGCTTTTTTGTCGAATTTTTCCCCAATGGTGGATAGATCGGGGCCTATATCGTTACCCCCTTTATCGTTTTTATGGCAAATGGCGCATTTATGGGAAAACAGCTTGGCACCTGTCGAAGCCTTCCCATCAAGCGTCAGGACCTTTGATATGGACGGTTGTTTCCCGGTATCGTTGTCAAAGTAATGGTCCGCCAGGGTGCGTATCTCGAGCACGCGGTTCTCGAGCAGGGCCTTGGAGATTCCCTGGGTCAGCTCTTTTGAAAGTCTGTTCTCAGCAGCAAGGGCTATCAACAAGCGGCCTCCAACGGTCGTACCGGCCATTGTATTGCCTGCAGTTATTCTTTTGTCCATGGCTTTCGAGGAGTCGAGCAACTCGATCTGCTGTTCGGCAATTTCCTTGGGAATCTCAAAATCTATCCCTTCTTCGGCGTTCCAGTCCCTTAGGGCATACCAGTCGTTGGTCTTGCGAAAGTTGATCCACCAATGGGCCAATTCGGAAACTGCGGCATTTCCCTTGAAATCTTTTAGCTCCAGCATGGCGTTAACCGCTGAGCTATCATTTATAAAGGCCAGGGCATCGACTGCACGTTTTTTATCGGTCTCATTTACTCCTTCCGCCCTTGCCCTTGCTTTTAGCGCCGATACTGCTGATTTCGGATGTAGCCGCCATACCAGATCGGAAAATGCATCGGACCACTCCGCAGGGTTTTCGGATTGTTCCGGGCGTAGTAGGTCGTAGGCCGCTTCCTCCTTTCCATCGATTGCGGTTCCCAAAGCCTCCAAATACCAGGTATCTTTTCCATCGTAGCCCTGAAACAGCTTTTTGATGAGTTTCCCACTTTTGTTCCAAGGTATGTCCCGAAGCGATAGGGCAACCTCCCTTCGAACATCGGCAGAAGGATCATCCACCGCCATCCGGGCATACCGCAACAATGATTTTTCGTCATTCCGCAGCGCACGATACGCCACCACCCGTAATCTTGGATCTGGGGCGTTTTTTAAAATTTTCACCACTTCGCGGGTTCCCTTATCCCCAAGTTTTGACAAAAGCCATATGGCTCTGGCTTTGTGAAATGCATTATTGGATTCCAAAATTTTCAGTACCCCATCGACCACGGCTTCCCCCTGGGCCGCCAATCTCTCAAAACCCAAACTCCGAACGTTTATGGCGGGATTGAGCAATGCGGCGATCTGCCCTTCAGAGGTTGTCAAATCGATATTTGGACGCTTTAATGTCTTTCCTTTGGGTGTAAGCCTATATATACGACCGTAACCCACACTGTCCATCATCTGATGACCACCTACGACGGGATCGTACCAATCGGCGATATAAATTGACCCATCCGTGCCCACGGCCACATCACTGGGTCGAAACCATTTTCGTTCGTCGTTGTCAATATCGTTCCATATGTAACCTTCGGTCGATTCCCTCATGGAAGTAACCAGATCTGTCCTCTCCAGTTCGAAACCAGCACCTTTCTTTGATGGTTGATATGCGAAAATGACATTTCTTCCCGCATCCGCACTGAGCAGCATACCGTTGTATTTGGGGCCAAAAGCATCCCCCTCGTAAACCACCACACCTGTTGGGGAGCCAGCGCCCGTATTGTCACCTGCTGGCATAACACCGGGATCATCTTGATGCCAATGTGCCGTAAAAATATCCTGTCCCGGTTTTTGGTCCGCTTGCCAAGTGCGTTTTCCATTGGCGTTGAAATATCCGGCATTGCCCCCTTCCATAATCCAGCTTACGCGGCATGTCACCACTTGGTCGTCATTGTCGTTTTGCCACATATTGCCATAGGAATCCAGGGCAACCTCATAAGAATTCCGGAAATTATGGCCGACGACCTCGAGACCGGTGCCATCTTTTTCGATTCGTAGGGCGAGACCACCGACCCAAATGCGTCCGTCGTCACTTATTTGGGCCGGTTCGTTGGTATCGTTATAGGGAGTGCCCCCGGTGTACACGCTGCCGGAACGTAAGGTCCAACCCGCTTTATCGCTTACTTGATGAGGCCCCGCATTGCCAGTGTTGAAATAGTACCTGCCATCTGGCCCTACGATCAGCGAGTGCAGGCTATGGTCATGATCAAATCCACCAAAACCTTTTAGAAACACCTCTTTTTTGTCCGGTATATCATCGCCATCCTCGTCGGTATAAACGAACAGGGAGGGCGCACAGGAGACGAATATTTTATTGTCGACCACGGCGATGCCCATAGGCGCTACCAGATCTTTATCCTGTACAAATACTTTTGAGGAATCGCTGACACCGTCCCCATCGGTATCCTCCAAAATCATTACCCGGTCTCCTTCTTCAAAATTTAGACGGTCATCGGGGTCGTTGTTAAAATCGCGATAATTGACCGCTTCCGTTACCCAAATGCGGCCTTTGGAATCAACATCCATATTCGTAGGGTTGTACAAGGATGGCGATTCTGCCCATAAGGTAACTTCCCAATCTTCGGGCACAAGAAGGCCATTGTCAATTTTTGTCTTAAAGGCAAGTGTGGGTGTTTCATATTGAATGCCCCTATGGTCATTACAGGCGGTCAGGAACGTCAACCCGGCAATTAAGGCCAGTATGGAAGACTTTTTTTTGTAAAAGTTGGCTTTATGGGTCATTTTACTAAAATATGCATTTTTGGTTGTACGTACAAGTAGTCATGGTCTTTAATTTGAGACTTTTACCAAACTCCGGGTTGATGCCCCAATTTTTTAAAGGGTTCTTCCGTTCAACCCGTTTCGACCCGGCCTTGTTACAATGTGTTGAATTCGGAAAGGACAGGGCAGAACGGCAGGGCAAAATGAAATAGGAGGTTTGGTGAAAGTTTGCAATATGATGTATATTGGCCCTAAATCGGTTAAAGGCTATTATTGAAGAAGGTTAAAAAATACCAACAGATTTTGGAATATGTGAAGAAGAGAATCCAAACCGGCAAATATCCGGTTGGCAGCTATCTGCCCTCTGAACACGATCTTTGCGACCAATTCAATATCACCAGGACCACGGTAAGAAAGGCGCTCGATGAACTCATAAAGGAAGGTTTTATTGTAAAAGAGCAGGGTAGGGGCAGCAAGGTTTTGGAAAGACAAAAATCTTTGGGCCTTTTAACAGTGAAAGGGTTCTCAGGAGCAACGGGTTACAAGGTCAAAACAGTGGTCACCAAAGAGCCCGCGATACAGGAATGGGACGCTTCAATTCCCTTTTCCTTGACAGAGGAGGAGAAAAAATCAAAATGCATCTATTTTCAACGGGTCAGATATATTGATGCGAAGCCCGTTGTTTTGGAGAATAATTGGTACGCCTTGGATGCGTTGGAGCAGATAGAATCCAAAGCGTTTGTAAAGGATTCTTTTTTTAAGACCTTAAGCCAAAAATACTTGATAGAGATAATGGGGGCCGAACAAGAGCTGAAATCCATACCGGCCGCAAAGGAAGTTGCCAAAAATCTCGGGATAAAAATCGGAACGCCCATTTTACACATTTCGGTACGGTTCCAAACGAGTAAGCCGGGACTTGTTCTGTATGGCGACCTATATTGTAACACTACCGAATATCCCATTCGAAACAGCTATTTTTTATGATTTTTTGGAGACTTCAAAAAACGAATACAACCTTCCAGGGTTATCTAAAAACAGCTTCCGGTAGTATGCGTCCAATCCCTTCGACATCAGAAAATCCGGAATCGTTTCTATGAGATAGTTCAAGCCCGGTCCACCCCCATAACTTTTCCAATAGGTGTTCTTTGCCATATCCATGCCCAAGGTAATCTGATCGGGATATTCTGGCAACAGTTCCTCGACCAGAGCCAGTGTATGGTTCGGTTGGTCTTTCAACGCCCATCGGAAGGTACTATCGTATTCCACACGGACCCCGACATCGAGAACGGCACGATGGTAATCCGGATCTTTTGCCCGGTCTACATGGGAGAGTACGACATGCTCCAAATTCGCCCCCAATTTTTCAAAAAAGCGGGCTTGTTCCAATGCTTGCCGCCCGAAATTGGTATGGGTCAAGATGGGTACGCCCGTTTCCAAATGCGCATTGACCACAGCCCTGAAAATCAGTTCCTGGTGTTTTGAAAAAGGGTCGTTTCCCGTGGCCAGCTTGATAAGTCCGGCTTTGTGCGGTGTGCGTTTTACAAATGGGCCCGAATAGTCGAATTGATCAATGCCATCCTCGATATCGGCAATGAATAGCTCGGTGAGTCCATCTTCGGAAATGTGATACCTCCAATGGTTGTCCGGATAATAGATTTCCAAATGGATTCCTGTAGGGGCAATGATGTTCACACCACTTTTTTGGCTCACTTCGGCCAGTTTTAAGGCATTTCGCCCTGAATCGGCCGGCATGGTGTCGACAACGGTTCTTCCGCCTGCGTTATAAAAATTGCGCAGCTCTTCGGAAATCTTCCCGACATCGTTCAACAAAAACTCGGGATGTTTAGCGGTCACATAGCCATCATCTATTACAATGTGTTCATGCGAATACGTCAATCCCATTTCGGAGCTGGGTTTGTCCCCTAAAACTGTTCTAAAAAATAGATTGGACATAAGCTTAGTTATTTTCCCATCCGTCACGGGTGGTATCCGCAACCTTATCGGGGATTTCCAAGATTGCGCCGAGTTGCAAAAGCGAATCCTGCAATTGTTTCACATTGATGTTCCCGGCATCCAAATCCGAATCCAAGGAAAGAAGGGCCGCAAGTCCTGCAGCTTGCCCCATGCTCATGGTCTGGGCCATGGAACGACAAGAGGCATGCGCGTCATGGGTTGCCGAAAAACAACGGCCCACTACCCAAGTGTTCGTACTTTCCTTAGGAACGATCGTGCCATAGGGAACGCCGTAAACGCCTCCATTCGGTACATATTGCCAGAAGGTTTCCGAACCGCCATCATCGGATTTACGATGGTCTTCTATAGGAGCACCGCACAAAAAAATTTGATCGTCGAAGGTCCTGGCCGATAAGCAGTCTTTTTTGGTGAGGCGATACTGCCCGTACACCCTTCTGGTCTCGCGAACCCCGATTTGATGGGAGAGACCGATAATCTTTGCGTTTTGATAACCCGGTACTTCTTGTCGAAAAAAACCCTCGAAGATAAAGGATTGTCGACGGCCTTCAATTTCGGCCCGCGTAATGCCCTCGACTTCCAATGGGTCGTGGTCGACCACTTTTACGGCAACGGTCGAGATGCATTTCGGTTGGCACATTTCGTGGGCCGAGCCTTCCTTTCTGGGTAGGGGATAGGTGCCTTTTTCATAGGCCTCTGCCATTTTTGCCCGTAACATTTTTTTGCCCCCGGCCGCCTCGTATTCCTCATGTTCCACATTTGACATACGAAAAGTGGTGGTCATACTCTGGGCGGGTTCTTTCTCTCCCGCTTTTTCATAGGAAATATCCGCCCAATGGCAATAATCGGCATCGCCCGAGGCGTCGATGACGCGTTTGGCCGTAATGGTGAAAAATCCCATGCCTTTGTGGAAAAAGACGCAGGTTGAAGTTTCCCCGGTACGCTCCACGCCCACCAATGTGGAATGGTAAAAGAGCTGGACACCACTTTCGAGCAGAAGATTGTCCCAAACCTGTTTTAGTTTTTCGGGATTGTAGTTGACCCCTGTTCCCGCTCCATAGGTATTCGGTCGAAGAAATATATCGCCCGATCGGTTCAAGGCGTTCACTATTTTATCGGGAATGCCACCCACGATTTTCCGGGGTATTTCGGAAGGCGTGAAAAAACCGTAGAAGGTATCCAACATTTGAGTTGAGGTACCTCCGGGAAATCCGTAGCGCTCGACCAGTGCCACCTGGTATTTTCCATGTGATGCGGCGATGGCGGCAGTTGAGCCGGCACTACCGCTGCCGATAACAAGAATATCGGTCTGGAATGCTTTCGCGATCGTCGATGTAAAGTTCATGTTCTTCTCAATTTTTGGGCCCTACGTTCCCGTACAATTTGGCCATTAAATGTGCATGCTCGTCATAGGCCGATTCAAAAAGATCGATGGCACGCTGCTCCCCGACGATCTTACCACTACTCAAGACTTTGGGCGATTTACCGTTTTCATGAAGAATTTGGGCAACCTCTGCTTTCAAACAGTTGATGAGCAAAACTCCACCCAAAGTGGAGCCGGGCGCTACAGGGGAGTCCAATCCATCCAAATAGATCATGGCGTCGCCCAATGGGGCGCCCGTATCCAGGACGTAGTCCGCAAAGTCGATCAATTTCTTGCCATCGGCCTTTTTGGAGGTACTTCCCTCCAAATGCAAACTGCTGACAAGTGCGACCACCTTTACGTTTCGCTTTTGAAATCCCTCGGCCATCTCGATGGACACGACATTGCATCCGCTCGAGGAAACGATCAATGCGACATCCTTTTCACTGGTATCGAAATTTCTAAGGATCCGCGTTGCCAATCCGGGAACGTTCTCCAGGAACATCGCCTGTCTTTGGCCGTTGGCGCCTACGACCAAATTATGGAACGAAAGCGATAGCTCCACAATGGGATTGAACCCGGGAAAGGAACCGTATCTCGGCCACATCTCTTCGACCATCATGCGACTGTGCCCCGAGCCGAAAAGGTGTACCATGCGACCTTCCAAAATGGACCGGGCGAACAGTTTTGCTACTTCCTGAATAGTAGATTCCTGTTTTTCTATAACGGAAATAATATTTCTTCCTTTTTCCAAATACTGTTTTGTTACGCTCATTGAAATGCTTTGATTTAACTATTGTTTTTTGCGAAATATGCTGCACCTATGGCCCCGGCATATCCTCCTAACTTTGCCTTCGTAATTTTTGTTCGGTATCCTCCCGGCCGCCATTCGTAATCGGCCATGAATTTTTTCAAGGGCTCTAAAAGCAAGTCGCCCGCCCCGGCAGAAATCCCTCCGCCCAAAACAATATGTTCGGGAGAAAGTATATTGGCCAGCGAAGCCAGACCGACCGCCAACTTTTGAACGGATTCCAACCACCAGACCCTGGCTTTTGGGTTTCCGTTCTCATAGGCCTGGACCAATTCGCGAACACTGTTGTACGTGCCTTCCGTTCTTTCGGAAACCGAAAAGTTGCCCATGGCGTGTTCCAAACTTCCGGGCATGTTGGTCATGGTCCGTGCACCATTTATGTCTACCGTCATGTGTCCTACGTGACCTGCTCGTTGCAGGTTTCCCTGATACAATCTTCCATTGATGATGATTCCGCCACCAACACCGGTTCCCAGGGTCAACATTAAGAGGTGTTGTACGCCTTCGGCACGGTAAAACGATTCGTATTCCGCCAGACAGGCGGAATGCCCGTCATTGATCACTTTGATATCCTTGGAAAGGGCCTTTGACCAATTGTAGTTTTCGATGCCCTGTAGGCGTTCCGGCATATGCAGGGTCATGGTATTTTGCGAATCCACCAAGCCCGGCGCCGAAATGGCGCATTTCAACGCTTCGGGATTCGAGGGGGCGTACCGCTCGAACATCTCTTCAATGACGCCTATGATCTTTTTCTTCCATAGACCCGTTTCATCCGAACCATCTTCGGTCGGTATCTCGTCTTGCTCCAGAAGGGTTCCCTGTTCCTTCAGAACAACCCGCTTTATTTTTGTTCCACCAATGTCTATGCCGAGGTAGTGTTTTTCCATTATCGAGGCTTATTGGTACTGTCCTTCACTGATGGTCCACCCCCCGTCGACGGCCAAAACCTGGCCGGTAATGAATCTGGAATCCGGGTGCAGGAACATCAATACCGCATTGTTGATGTCTTCGGATGTTCCCGGTCTTCCACCGTCCAGAGGTTGTTTTGTTTTTAGGAATTTCAGGATTTCCTCATTTTTGGCCGCGCGGTGCGCCATAGGGGTGATGAACAAACTGGGCGCAATAACATTGACCCGGACACGGTGCTCGGCATAATAGGAAGCGATGGACTTCGAAAACCCGATGATGGCCGATTTAGCGGCGGCGTAGGCGTGGGTGACGAAATATTTCGGGGAAGGGGAATACCCCAAAACCGACCCCATATTTAGAATAACGCCTTCTTTTTTATGTTCCAGAAAATAATTGACCATGGCTTGGTTGGACAGCATCATCGAGGTCAAATTGAGTTCCATGGTCTTGTTCCATCCTTCCAATGTAATTTTGTCCAATGGGCCGTCGCCCCATTGACGACCACTGCCTCCGGCCACGTGAAAAAGACCGGTTATTGTGCCGAAGGCCGCATGCGCCATTTGAATGGCCTCTTCCATAGTATTGGCATCGATCGCGTCGCCGGAGAGTACCAACGTATTTTCACCAACCTCCTGTTTTGCTTTTTGACAGCTTTCCGGGTTCCTGCCAATCAGGAGCAGGTCGGCCCCGTTCCTTTTCAAGGCCAAAGCTGCAGCAAGGCCCATACCGGTGGTACCGCCCATGATGATGTATGCCTGGTTCTTAAAATCCATAGTTTTTTTGATTGCCCAAGGGATATCGCCCTGATGCAAGGTCCCATTTCCTAAGCCGTAGTCACTCTTTGGGAGACCTCCCCGCTTTCCTTATGCTTTAATATGACCGTAACATCTCCGTTTGGCAGTATTTCCTCCTTGATCAAATAATGGTCCCCGTCATACGACTTCCAATTTTTTTCGCCGTCTTCCGGTGCATCTCCACGCCAGTCTTCCAGTACCACGGGTTCCCATAATTTGCTTTCCGCCGATTTAAAGGCAGCGTCCAGAATGGCATTGACCACATAGCCGTCGTAGAAAGATTCCAATGGTTGTCTATTCTCCTCGATGGACGAGAACATGTCGGTGAACATATGGGGATACCCTAGTTCATGGGCTTCATCGCCCACGGGAAATAACCAACCGGAACTGGATTCCGCTTTTTCGGCAACATAACCGTCACCGCCCTTTCCCGTTGTGAACATTTCAAAGCCGGTACGCAAAAAACTATTGACCCAGATCGTTCCCTCGGTGCCCATGACCTCGTCGCGAAGGTCCATTCCGCCCCGGAACGTCCAACTCACCTCGAACTGACCGATGGCACCGTTGGCATATTTCACCAATCCGATCGCGTGGTCTTCCGCGTCGATGGGGTGGACCTGGGTATCGGCCCAGCACATCACCTCGATAGGCTTTATATTTTTTCCGATAAAATTCCGGCTGATTTCCACGCAATGGCATCCTAGGTCGATAATGGCCCCACCGCCCGATTTTTCCTTGTCCCAGAACCAATCGCTATGCGGCCCGGGATGCGTTTCACGGGACTTCGTCCAAAGCACCTTACCGATATCGCCCCGTTTGATGCTCTCCATGGATTTCAGGAATTTTGGGGTATAACAAAGGTCTTCCAGATAACCACCGAAAATTCCCACTTCCTCCACGGCATCGAGCATTCGTTTGGCTTCCTCGGCGGTACGTCCCAAGGGTTTTGTACAGATTACATGTTTTTTTGCTTTTGCACAGGCCAAAACCGCCGCTTCGTGCAAATGGTTCGGAAGGGATATCAAGACCACTTCGACATCTGGATGTTCGATGGCCTCCTGCATGGACGTGCTGTAATGGTGCAGCCCATAGTCATCCGCGAAGCGCTTGGCATTATCTTCGTTTCTCGAATAGACCATGACGACATGGTCCTTGCGACGTTGTGCGTGTAGGGATTCGGCATAAAAGCGGGCAATAAAACCAGACCCCAGCATTGCGATTTTCATAGAAGTACGTTTAATATTATTCGTTCAATATTTCCACTTTTGACGGACCGTATTTCAATCGGATCTGTCAATTTAACCAAAACCTCTGGCTATCCGGGCAGCGGTCCACAAATGGGAATGAGTGTATACAAAACAAATATAAGCATTTTACTTGTACGTACAAGATAAGGAGCCGGATTGGGATTCAACACATTTGAAAATACATTGGTTTCCCCATATGCTCTGTCTAACAAGGCCATTAGGTATGCATTGTTCCCGTTCTTTAGGAAGCTTTTCCCCGTCGCAGATCAATTTTTCCACCAGTTTGAATGACTCTCCACCGCATGCTGCAATTGGATGGGCGCTCCGATTTTTGGGGTTACCACAGGGATTTGTAGTGCTTTTGCCTGGATATTGGCGCGTTCAACGGGATCGGTCCAGGAGTGCAGCGCCAATTTAAAGGCCCCCCAATGTATGGGCATTACTGCCTTGGCCCCAACATCCTTGCCCGCTTGTATGGTTTCCTCGGGAAACATGTGGATATCGGGCCATGATTCATTGTATTGTCCGCATTCCATCATGGCAAGATCAAAGGGGCCAAATTTTTCTCCGATTTCCTTGAAATGCGGGCCATAGCCACTATCTCCACTGAAAAAGATGCTTTCCGAATCCGAACGGATCACCCATGAGCTCCACAGGGTACTTTGTCCATTGCCCAACTTGCGCCCCGAAAAGTGCTGTGCAGGGGTGCAAATAAACTCTAGATCTCCATGTGTGCTATGTTGCCACCAATCCAACTCTACGATACGCGCTTCCTCAATACCCCACGCTTTTAAGTGCACACCTACGGCAAGAGGGGTGTAGAAGTACTTTACCTTATCCTTTAATTTGAGAATGGATTCGTAATCCAGGTGGTCGTAGTGGTCATGGGAGATGATCACCGCGTCGATATTGGGTAGTTTCTCCACCGCTATGGGCAATTCCTTGTTGAAGCGTTTCCCTCCCAATATGGGGTGGGGGGCGGGTACTTCGCCAAACATGGGATCTATCAAGATATGCTTGCCCTTCATCTGCAAGAGAAAGGCGGAATGTCCAAACCAGACCAGTCGGGTTTCTCCCTTGTAGTCCACTACCTGTGCAGAATCTATGCGCTGAACCCCGATAGGTCCGGAGGGCACGCCATTGGGTACTTTGGTAAAGAAGAACTTGCGCGCGATTTTGAGCGTTTCCCAGAAGCCAAGGTCCTCCGGGACCTCTTTTTGGTTGACAAAGGCCCCATTTTTATAGTTCCTGGAACTCGAATATTTGGTCTGCAGTGCTTTGGAAACATCGCCACCAAAAGAGGGATAGTAGCTTACAAACAGCAGATAGCTTATCACAGTAACAACTGATAGTACGATTAGGGCCAGTAACATTCGCTTTATGTATTTAAACAGTTTTTTCAATGGATAGGCTTTATGCTTTTTCGGCAAGCTGGTTGATGTCCCGGTTCTCCAAATGCTTCAGATCCAGTGGGTGGGACAAAGTATTGATCATGGCCAAACCTATCTCAGTGGTCGTGGTGATGTTTTTCGACTTTTTGAGCATTGAAAAGAAGGGGGTCATCAGCACATAGGCCGCATTGTACCATCCGGTACGCGATTTTATGCCCTTTTCTGGAATGATCATTCCCGGACGAAAGGCATAGCTATCCTTAAAACCTTTGTTGAGTACCATGTTTTCGGCCTTTCCTTTTACGCGCGCCCACATGGAACGTCCTTTTTCCGAGCTATCGGTTCCGGTTCCGGACACATAATTGAAGACCATTTCTGCATTAATATGGTACAGCACGTTCGCAAAGGCTTCGACGGTATCATAGGTGATGGCCGCATATTTTCTTTCACTCATCCCCACAGCGGATACCCCCATACAATAAAAACAAGCATCGTATCCTTCCAGTTCTTCGCTTATAGACGCAATTTGTGTGAAATCGGTAAGCAATACCTCTTTCAATTTGGGATGTCGCATTCCCAGCGGGCTTCGGTTGATAAGCAATACCTGTGTTATTTTGGGGCTGTCCAGACATTCCAGTAGTACCCCTTTGCCTATCATGCCGGTTGAACCGGTGATGATCACTTTTTCCATATTAGTTTAAGCTCCTATATTTGGCCGGGCTCATACCCGTTTGTTTTTTAAACAGCTTGCTAAAGTGTTGTGGATATTCAAAGCCCAGGTCATATGCAATGGCAGCAATACTTTCCGTAGTTCCCAAGAGCCTATTTTTAGCGCGGTCCATTACAAACGCGTAGATATGTTCTTTGGCACTTTTTCCGGTCTCCTTTTTTAATAGATCGCTTAAATAGTTGGGCGACATATTTAGTTGTTCACCGGAATAGGCTACCGAAGGTAAACCAAGTTGTGAGGGCTTTTCGGAAGAGAAATAATCCTTTAAAAACCTTTCAAATCCCGAAACGTGGTCTTGGTTCAAATTGGTTCGTACATAAAACTGGCGGTCGTAATAGCGATTGCAATAGTCCAATAGCAATTCGATAGTTGAAATGATCAGTTTTTGGCTGTGCTTATCAATGGTTTGATGGATTTCCCCTTCAATTTTTGAGACCAGGTCGGTCAATATCGCTTTTTCATCCTCGGACAAATGCAAAGCTTCACGCACCTCATAATCGAAAAAGGAATAGTTGCCAATGGTGCTGCCCAATTCGGATTTCCGGATAAGATCGGGATGAAACACCAACATCCAGCCCTTGGCATCTTCCTCAATACGCTTTTCTTCGAAAACTAGTACCTGGTCAGGTTTGGAGAAAACCATCGTACCCTCGGTAAAGTCGTAGGTGTTGCGCCCGTAGCCCATAGCCCCCGATATGCCATCTTTTAACGATACAGCAAACAGATCCGTATTGATTTTGACCCCTGTATGTAGGCTGAGGTCAGGAAGGTCCTTGGCCCTCATGATCGAAACCAATGGGTGCCTCGGAGGCTCCATTCCAAAAAGCGCATTTGCTTCCGTTATCGATTTTATGTGAACAATTTCGTTCATGGGACAACATAGGTTTTGTAAACTTATTGGTTTTTGGCCAGATTATTCTTCATCCAACAACAGTTTTATCCAAGGGGCATTTCAATTGCTTTTCCTTGTTCCGCCCGGTGCAAATCAGGGCAAAGGTAGCGGGAACAAAAGCGAAAAAAGTATACATTTTACAGAATGCCATATACATTTCACCGGGATAAGCGATAGCGGACTATCTGTTAACACGCAATATCCTTGGACCTAATAGTGGTTAAAAGACAATGCGCCAACATGCGTTGACGCATTGTGGTACTACGAAAAATTCAAAAATGATCCGTCCCACCTAAAGTAAGTTCAATCTTCGCAAAATCCCCTTTTGCAGAGCATTCTTCTTCTTGGGTTCATTCTTATTTTTTTTCGTTTTTTTAGGAAGCTTTTTCTCAATTCTCTTGATCTGTCTTCCCAAATATTCATCAAGACCTTCGTTAAAAGTTCGTTCTTGTCCAACTTTCATGGCTTTGATCGCTTTTTTGTACCTTCCTTGTGCCTCGTTTAAAAAACCCTCGTACATGTACATTAAAGCCTTATCGGTCGCTTTTATGGTCAGCGCATAGTCCAATAACTTACGGGCCTCTTTGTAATCCTCGTTCAGCAAGAGCGTGTACAGGAAATATGGATAGATCTGTGGATTACCCATATCGGCGGCCAAAGCTTCCGCAAAATATGCTTTTGCCGTTTCGTAGTCGCCCAATTGTTCGCTGTATACCCTACCCATATAAAAAAGTGCGATCGCATTTTCCGGATCATAGGTCAATGCATAGTGCAATGCTTCCACTGCTTTTTCCAACTCATAGGGGTATGCTTCCACTGCTTTGAACAGGTACATATTGAAATTTGTTCTTTCCATGATAATTTTCTTTATGCATTTTAGGAACAGCTAGGATGCCCCGACAATGCGCTTTTTGTTCGGTTTTGGAATATTTAAATCCCACAGTGGGACAAAAAAAAATCCGAAACACTCCAGTTTGGGCGCTTCGGACCTTTTCGAGGATATAACTCCTTATGGAAAGAACCGAAGCGTTCTCAATGATAGTTCTCCTATCAATCGGCTTTTAAAACAATTTTGATATAAAAGCATCACTTCGTTTTAGTTGTTGTTATTGCGTTTTGCCGTTCCTGATTCGACCGGGCAAAGATGGAACCTATTTTTTTAATGCACAAGAAAAATAATATTTATTTTATTGATAATCAAGTAGTTACACATAATTTAAACAATAGGAATCCTGTCCGCTTTCCTGCAGATTTCCAGGTTTTGGCAATCGTCTGTCCCTCAATCGTTTCCTGTTTCGAGCCATGCCCTTATGTAGTTTTACTTCTCACCCATTCTTTAAAAATTTGAATAAAAAAAGCGCCCAATTTCTGTTGGACGCTCGGTTCTAGTATTCGTATTTGCTTGGATCAACCTAAAATACGTCTATGTCTAGATGCACAACGTCCCTCCCGCATGGACAATTCCAATATCCTGCGATAGCCACACTGACCAAACAGTGCTCCCGGACCTTTATGTACACCAATATTTTTCATTTGTGGTGCAAATATTGGATTATTTCAGGAAAGTTTCCAAAAAAAATCGTTTATCCCTTAAATTTCCGCCCTTGGATTGGGTCAATTTTGGGCCAAGGCGCTTACGTTTTGGCGATGCAATCGGGATAAAACCAGGGGACCGGTACAAGAAAAAATGGTTAAAAATTGGAAGCGACCGCAGTTCGATACACCGAAAAGACCTCTTGGCTCACTGAAAATACCCTCTCACTCAATATGCATTTCATATTTCATGGCGTATTTGGAGTTTTATACCGAACGATAAAGCAAACCAACCATGAAAAAGTCAATTCTACTCATTTTTCTATCCGTATGTTCACAGGCTTTTGCCCAAGAACCCCTTGGAATCGTATTAAAGGATTCCAGCAGCTTAAAATTGACCCGTCTGAAAGTCGATGTGAAGATTGTGGGCAATTTTGCTTCAACGACCTACGACATGGACTTCTACAATGGACTGGACAGGACCTTGGAGGGAGAGTTGGTATTCCCCTTGGGCGAGGGACAGACCGTTTCCCGGTTTGCAATGGATGTCAATGGCAGGCTTCGCGAGGCGGTCATCGTCGAAAAGGAATTGGCCCGTGTTGCATTCGAAAGCACGGTACGACAAAACATTGACCCAGGGCTATTGGAAAAGACCGAGGGAAACAACTATAAAGCAAGGGTATATCCCATTTTGCCAAAGAAGCACAAACATATAGTATTGACGTTTGAGCAGGAATTGTCGACAAAAAATCGGTTCAGGACCTATGAACTGCCCTTGGGTTTAAAGGATTCGCTCGATACCTTCTCCATAAACATACAGGTGTTCAAAGGGGAGGGCCTGCCAAAAGTAAAAAGTAGTACCTATAAAAACTTCTTTTTTAAAGAGGGCAAAGACGTTTTCACTGCGCACTTGGATAGGCAAAATCATGTTCCCGAAGCATCCGTGATAGTAGAAATCCCCAATGGGAATGGTGCGATGGCGGTCTTGGGGTACCGCGATTATTTTTATGTGAACCAGGCTCTTGAACCAAACACCAGATTAAAGCGAAAACCCAAAAAGATCAACTTGTTATGGGATACTTCCTATTCTTTGCGAAACAGAAATTTAGGGAAGGAACTAGCCATTTTAGACGGTTATTTTAACTATTTAGGGAATGTTGAGGTGCGATATGCCTCCTTTAGCAATGCCATACACCAAACGGTTACGTTCCAGGTACGCAATGGAAATTGGGAAGAACTGCGGAAGGTACTTAGCAATGCAGTTTATGATGGAGGGACATCCATGGACCTCTTTGGGTCATGGCCCGGGAAATCGGACGAGACGCTTTTGTTCTCGGATGGCCTGGCCAATCTTGGGGATTTTTCCACCATGGGCGCAAAGGCAGTTTATACCATTAACTCGACCACTTCTGCCAACCATGGGCTGCTGAGGGAAATAGCAACTTCTTCCGGGGGTGATTATGTCAACCTGGTTCGGTTGCCCCAAACAGAGGCCTTACATGTTCTCAAACAGGAGACCTTTCAATTTTTGGGTGCCGAACATGATGATTCCGTCTATGAAGTCTATCCAAAAAACAGAACCAACGTCTCAGGAGACTTTACCATTTCAGGAAGGTTTTCAAAGGAAACCACAATGGAACTGCTTTTCGGCTATGGGGGAAAGGTAACAGGACGAATCAGGGTTCCGATAAAAAAATCGAGGAAGACCGAGTTGGTCAAAAGGCTGTGGGCCAAACAAAAATTGGGGCATTTGAATGCCGACAAAAAGCAAAACAAAGACCAAATAATCGCATTGGCCAAGACCTATCATTTGATTACCGATTATACCTCGATGTTGATTTTGGACAGGATCGAAGATTATGTGCGTTACCAAATCGAACCGCCGCTGGAATTGAAAACGGAATATAAGGAACGGATCAAAGAACTGGAGATAGGGGAAGCTGATGACCTCGAAGATTTAAACGATAGGAAAGAACATCTGTTCGACGACTATCAAGATATCTTGGATTGGTACGTTGCCAAATACCCAAAAAAGAAGGCAAAGGAACCCAAAAAAGATACATCGGGCAATAGAGACCAAGGCGCTGCTTCAGGACAGGGCAGTACGACCGCTTCCGGAGTTGCCGACACAGTGACGCATCGTGCCGCACTGGCAAGAATGAATGGTATTATCGATTCAACGCGCAACATTGTTTCGGGCAGGGTGTTCGACACGGATGGCGCGCCCCTTCCTGGCGTCAATGTGATCGTCAAAGGAACAACCAACGGGACCACCACCGATTTTGATGGTAATTTTAGCCTGAATGCCGAGCAAAATGATGAACTGGAGTTTTCTTATCTGGGATACGCAACGCTAAGCAGTGTCATCGCAGCTTCCGACTCCATCTCAATATCGTTAGAGGAAAATGCCGCACACTTGGATGAAGTGGTAGTTGTGGGTATGGGCGTTCAAAGGGAAAGGCGATCCTTGAGTTATTCTGTTGCCCATGTGGAGTCTAAATCCCTATCGGGACAGGTGACCGGGGTTCAGATCACGCAGAATTCCGGAGAACCAGGTTCTGGCACCCCAGTAACGGTAAGGGGCGTTAATTCCATTTCCAATGATAGCAGTCCGCTTTATATTGTGGATGGGGTAGTGTCCCCGAACAGTCCCATGCAGGAATTGAGGCCGGAGGACATCGAAGGGATACAAGTGCTGAAGGCTTTGAACGCATCGGCGATTTATGGTGCCAGGGCTGCGAATGGGGTCGTAATAATAACTACAAAGAAAGGCTTGGATTCCAATCCGGAGGCTATTGAAAAATTGAATCGCGAAATAACCGAAAAAATAGAATTGAAGCCATGGAACCCAGATACGCCCTATATCAAGATTCTGGAAAAGGAACCCACCGTAGAATTGGCCTATAAGAAGTATTTGGAAATTAGGGATGGATATTCCAACAGTCCGTCCTTTTATCTCGATGTATCCGATTTCTTCGATAAAAAGGGAAAATCCGGTCTGGCCGTTACCATTTTGACCAATCTGATGGAAATCGAACTCAACAACCATGAAATCATGAAAGCCTTAGGGTACAAGTTGGAATATTTTGGGCAGTACGGACTGGCGGTGGTCGTGTACAGGAAAGTACTGGAGTTAAGGCCAGAAGAACCGCAATCCTATAGAGATCTGGCCCTGGCATATGAAAGGTCGGGCGAAATCCAAAAAGCGTATGAGCTGTTATACCCAATTTACAATGGAGGCTTGTTGGGGAAAGATGGAGGGGAACGTTTCTATGGCATAGAACAAATAGCGTTCGTCGAGTTGAGTAGATTGGTCAACAAATTCGGAAAACAATTAAAACGGAACAAGGCCGAAAAGAGCAGGTTCAAGGAAATCCCGGTGGATGTTAGAATTGTTGTTGATTGGAACCACAACGACACCGACATTGATTTATGGGTTGAAGATCCCGGGGGGGAGAAAGCCTACTATAAAAACTACGAAACGGCAATTGGCGGTCGTATGTCGGAAGATATTACGGAAGGATATGGGCCGGAGGAGTTTATGCTTAAGGAGGCGCCTAAAGGAAAATACAAAGTTTTGGTCGACTACTACGCGGACAATGTTCAAAAAATATCGGGCCCGACGGTTTTAAAGCTGAGCATGTTCACCAACTACGGCAAGTCGAACGAAAGGCAAAAAACGGCCGTCATAAGGCTCGACAAAGAAGAGGACGCACTCGAAGTGGGGACTCTTGAGTTTTGAACCTACCATCGAAACGAACGATGCACCGCTTAGACCACGGCTACTTCCGCCAAGGTCCGCTGTGAAAATGGTATTCGAGCGGTTACCCCTTGAATATGTGCCGCGGAAGGTCCTTTACCTCCTCGCAGCATACCTGTTCCAGAACCTGTTGGAGTTCCGCTTTCAATAGTGAGATGGTATGGTTGCCCCCTTGGTTTCCCAGAGCTGCCACCCCATACATGAAGGATCGGCCCATGAACGTAAATTTGGCGCCACTGGCCAGGGTACGTGCCACATCCGGTCCAGACCGGATGCCGCTGTCCATCATTACCGTTATCTTATCTCCATAGGAATGGGCAATTCTTGTCAAAGGCCGTATGGTAGACTCTCCCGCATCCAACTGTCTGCCGCCATGATTGGAAACGATGATTCCGTCGAGACCGAGATCAATGGCCTTTTCCGCATCTGCCTCGTTCGCGACACCTTTCAAGACCAACTTACCTTTCCACATGTCGCGGATGGGCTTTATTTTCTCTTCGTTCAACCTACCGGAGAAAGTTTGGTCCATGAACTTGCCCAATTGTTTCAAATCGAGGTTTTTGGGCATATAGGGCTTTAGCGTCTCAAAATTAGGTTGGCCATGGACCAGGGTCTTCATCGCCCATTCCGGTTTCCCCAATATTTGCACAATGTTCCTTACGGACATCTTGGGGGGCATTGCGAGTCCGTTTCGAATGTCCCGGGGGCGAAAACCAAAAGTGGGCACATCGCATAGGATTACCAAGACGGGGCAATGGGCCGCTTCTGCCCTTTTAAGAATGTCATCCCGTAAACGGTTTTCCGTGGGATGGTACAACTGGAACCATGCACGGCCCTCGGTGATTTCCGAGATACGTTCAATACTGCTGGTGGAAACCGTACTCAATACGAACGGAACATTGTGTTCAAAAGCCGCCTTTGCCAATATCTCAGGGGCATTGGGCCACATGAGTCCCTGTAGGCCCACAGGGGCTATTCCGAACGGGGCATCGTAGGTGTGCCCGAACAATTCCGTTTTCAGGCTCGACCCCTTGTGTTCGCCCAAATAGTAGGGCTGCAGCTCCACTTTGCGGATTTCCTCGGTGTTCTTGTTCAGGTTTACATCCTCGTTGCATCCCCCATCGAGGTACTCGAACGCAAATTTTGGAATCTTCCGCTGTGCCCTTCGCCGCAAATCTTCGATGGAAGGGTACTTTGGATTAAAAGCAATGTTGGTTATTCTTCCCATATCCTATATTCTTAAATAACATTTCATCTGCCATGCCCGAACCCTTGTGATAGCTTCCTGAATGCTGAAATCGCATGATCGGCAACAGCTTTCGCAAAATCCCAAGGACGGACAATGGGGGTATTGTGGTTAAAGATAGTGGACCGCCTCCGATACAGCCCCAGCAAGGGTCAAGTTTTTCATATGCTAATTTATTAAGGCTATTTGGTTATCTCAAAGGGTAAAGCATAATTTTCTTCCGGGCCCTATACGTCGCGAGTGAATCCGGATCAATATCCAATACGGGGTTTCCGCCCCCTCCCATCAACCATTCAATTTTATAAACCCCCCGTCAATGGGAAAATCGGTTCCGGTTATGAAAGCGGCCTCATCAGAAGACAGGTACAGGGCCAAATTGGCTATTTCCTCAGGTTTCCCCATTCTTCCAATGGGTTGGGTCTTCGACAATTTTTCGAACATTTCTGCCTCTTTGCCCGCATAGTTCTCCCGAATGAACCCATCTACGAAGGGGGTATGTATCCTTCCAGGGGAAATGCTGTTGCAGCGGATACCATGGGCTAGATAGTCTTTCGCGACGGAATACATCATCGTAAGGGCGGCCCCTTTCGACATGGAATAGGCAAAGCGGTCGTTGATGCCCACACTTGCCGCAATGGATGCCATATTGATGATTACGCCCCCCTTTTCCTTCATATAGGGGATTACCGCGTGAATACAGTTGTAGACCCCCTTGACATTTACGGCGTAAATTTTGTCAAAATCGGCCTCTTGTGTACTTTCCGCATTTCCGATATGGGCTATTCCGGCATTGTTTATCAGAATGTCGATTTTGCCATTTTTGGAGATTTTCTGGACCACTTTCTTCACCTCTTTCTGATGGGCCACATTGCATTGGTGTACTGTGGCCCGCCCTCCATCACTTTCTATTTGGGAAACCAATGCCCCCGCCTGATCGACCCTCATTTCCAAAATATGGACATGCGCCCCCTGCTTCGAAAATGTCTCTGAAATGGCCCTTCCTATCCCACTGCCACCCCCGGTCACGATGGCCCGCTTTCCTTCGAGATTGAATTTCATAGGGTTCCTTTTTGTGCCAGGTCCAACTCTTTTTTCCAAATTTCCCCATCGGGGAAACTATATTGGTCCAATGAGTCCGGCTTCATCGCAATGCTGTATCCGGGAAGCTTTGGTGGCATATAGGCACCATTGTGGACGACCACTGGTTCCAGAAAATGTTCGTGAAGGTGATCCACATACTCGATGATCCTATTCTCCAATGACCCACTGATTGCGATAAAGTCGATCATGGAAAGGTGCTGTACGTACTCGCAAAGACCTACCCCTCCCGCATGGGGACAAACGGGAATATTGAACTTGGCAGCCATTAACAGAATGGCCAATATCTCGTTCACCCCTCCGACACGGCAACTATCTATTTGACAGATCCCTATGGCGTTTGCCTGTAGGAGTTGTTTAAAAACCACCCTGTTTTGGCAATGTTCGCCGGTTGCGACCTTAACCGGTTCCACGGCTCGGGCTATTTTCGCATGGCCCAGAATATCATCGGGGCTCGTAGGTTCCTCGATCCACCACGGATCGAATTTCTTGAGCTGTTCCATGTTCGCGATCGCCTCGTTGACATCCCATTTCTGGTTGGCATCCATCATTAGTTTTACATCCGGACCTATTTCTTCCCGAATGATCGCTGCACGGCGCATATCGTCCGCCAAATCGGATCCTACCTTTATCTTCATATGTTTGAATCCCTGGGACTTGGCCTCCCGGCAAAGGCGTTTCATTTTTTCGTCCGAATAGCCCAACCACCCTGCCGATGTGGTATAGGCCGGATAGCCGTTGTTCAAAAGCTCGTCTATGCGGTCTTGTTTGGAGGCCTGGTTTTTTCGAAGCAGCGCAAGGGCCTCATCGGGTGTTATGGCATCCGTTATATAGGTAAAATCGACGCAGGCAACGAGTTCTTCGGGCGTCATATCGGCCAACAACTTCCAAAGAGGCTTGTTTTCCACCTTGGCATATAGGTCCCATATGGCATTGACCATGGCCCCCGTGGCCAAATGGATCACGCCTTTTTCGGGTCCCAACCAGCGCAATTGGCTATCCCCGGTAATCATTTTCCAAAAATGGCCCATATCCTTGGTAAAGCCCTCCAGGGTTTTCCCTAAAACCAAATGGGACAATGATTTTATGGCGGCCACGCAAAGTTCGTTTCCCCGGCCGATGGTAAATGTAAGGCCATGGCCTTCTAAATGGTTCGGATGATCTGTCTTGAGTATGACGTAGGCGGCCGAATAGTCGGGATCGGGGTTCATGGCGTCCGAACCATCCAGTGACCTGCTGGTCGGAAAGCGGATGTCCTTGACCTCAATGGCGACAATTCGTATTTCATGTGAAGGCATAAAATCTTTTTGACAAAGCTAGCCGCTGGAGCCGTGTGCCACTACCTATAGAAATACCGATTCGCGTACTATTTTTGCCCTCAAACTATGCGATTCGAATTTTGGGTGTAAAATTGAATATACTTTGTAGGGGACAATTTTGTAATCGCTTTAAATTGACGGTTGAAGTTCGATAGGTTGTTATAACCCGATTCATAACCTATGGCCGCAATATTGCCTTCGCTTTCCAAAAGTAGTTTACAGGCATACCCGATCCGAATCTCATTGAGATAGGTGGTAAAGGTCTTTCTGTGGGTCCGCTTGAAGAAACGGCTAAATGCAGAGGCGTTCATTCCAATAAAAGCGGCCACGTCCTTTGAATTGATATTCTCCGTGAAGTTGTTGTAGACAAATTCATATATTTTATCCAGCCGCTTGTTTTCCGTTTTAAAAAACCGGTCCAAAAAGCTTGAGCTCGACAACACTCTGTATTCTTTGTGATTTGCCAAAATTTGTAGAATTTCAATAAAACGGATCATTCTCGTAAAGGGTTCCAGGTCCATCAGTCCCCTTATATCGTCCTTGACCCCTTTTTCAAGCTTGTTGAACTTTATGCCTCGACCCGCTTTTTCAAAAAGTTCTCGGATTTTTTTGGCTTCCGGTACTTCAAGAAATTGATCTCCCAGAAAATCTTTTTTAAAATGAACGGCAATGGCCTCGGCGGAATCCTCCGACTGAAAATCGAAGTAGGCCTCATCGTTTAACCACATATGCGGAACATTTTTGCCTATCAGCACCACCTCACCTCCTTCAAAGCGTTCAATGTGGTCGCCAATAAAATGCGTGCCCGTACTTTTGACAAGGGATACCAGTTCCAACTCCGGGTGATAGTGCCATACCTTCAAAAAGTGCGGGTAGCAATTGTGGGATACATTGAATGAATGATGATCTGGACTGGCTCTATCCAATAAATGCAATTCCATGCTTCAGGACTTAAAAAATCCAAATTACATATAATTCCCACATAAAAACACCTTTTAGGAGTAATTCGATACTTTAGGGCAAAAATAGTATTAGTATCTGCAAAATAATGGGCTATGTATCCGCGAGAATTGCAATAATTTGGTCAGCAATCATGGATACATGGTTAAATGATACGGCATTGCCAAAAGCTTCACTAGGATTGTTCCGCCCACAAAGAAGTTTAATTTGCTTTTCAATTTTTAGTATTTTTAGGTATATCCGAGGTACAACATAAAATTGTGAATCCTAACTAACTTGAGAAAAAAAATAATTCATATTGACAAGAACCTTGTCACAAGGCTAAGGGGAGGTGATGACCATGCTTTTAAGGCACTTTTTAACAAGTATCAAAATGATGTGTTCACCTATACACTCAGTTTGGTTAAATCGAAGGTGCACGCTCAAGAAATAGTTCAAGATGTTTTTGTAAAGGTTTGGCTTAAAAGGACCACGCTTAAACCCGACAAGTCATTTAAGTCCTTTCTTTTTACGATCACCAAAAATTTGTCCTTTAACTTTTTGGTCAAAGCGGCCAATGAGCGTCAGCTACGGCAAGAGGTTTTTTACAAGGCGGTACTTTCCTATTCGCCCATTGAAGATTTAATGCTCAGCAAGGAGTACGATTTGCTGAAGCAACAAGCCATAAATAGGCTGCCACCGAAAAGAAAACGCATTTTCGAGATGTCGAGGAACGAAGGCAAGAGCTATCAAACCATTAGCACCGAACTTGGCATTACCAAACAGACCGTCAAGAACCAAATTAGCCAAGCGCTGCGCAATATCACCGGTTACTTGGAGTCTTATGGGGAAATCACCCTAGGATTGATTTTGTCGCTTCTTATCTTTTAAAACTCCCGTATACCACAATATTTTGAAAATCAAACATTTAGAGCATGTCTCGACGTGGAGTTTCTCAAATACTCCCATTTTTTCCACTGTCGGATAGTACTTTTTCCTTTTACAACTGTATTGTAGGTATACACCCTACGTTACATGGATCAAAAAGAAAACATATCAGAGCTTTTAAAACGCTATATCCTCAATGAATGTAGCGATGAAGAAATAAAGGTTGTGATCGCCTATTTTCAGAAAGCGACCAACTCGAGTGCCATTCCCTCGGTAGAAGCGGTATTGGATTTTATAAAGGAAAAGGGGGAAACAGAAAGAGCATCCTCCGATTTAACTTCTGAATATCTGTTGAAGACCGCGAAGGAAAAGGAGCGAGAGGCACGGCCCGGAAGAAACCTGCAAGCGTTTTGGATAAAACAAGCGTCCGTGGCAGCTGTCTTTATAGGCATGCTGATTGGCGGATATATTTTTTGGACGGATCAGGCCCCCGATATTTCCATTGCCATCCCTAAAGATGCCATAACATTGGAACTCGGCGATGGAAGTATAGAAATTCTGGGTGAAGAGGGGACCAATACGGTAAGGGACAAAAAGGGCAATGTGATCGGCCAACAAAAAGGAGGGCAAATTTCCTATGGGGAAACGGGCCTGACGGAAGAGCTTGAATATAATACGCTTACCGTCCCATATGGCAAACGGTACGACCTAAAACTATCCGACGGAACAGTAGTCCACCTCAATGCCGGTACCTCTCTCAAATACCCCATTAAATTTTTAGAAGGACAGAGTCGAAAGGTATACTTGATGGGGGAGGCGTTCTTTAGTGTTTCCAAGGATCCATTACATCCTTTTGTAGTAAATGCGGATGAATTGAATGTACGTGTGCTCGGCACCCAATTCAACGTTTCTTCTTATCCCGAAGATACTAAAACGGACGTGGTGCTGGTAGAAGGCTCTGTTGGTATGCACAGGCAAGCTGAAAGTTTTGATAAAAATGGAAGCACCATTTTGGAACCAGGGTATAAGGGGACCTTCCAAAGGAACAATGGAGCGATCGAAAAAGAACCTGTCATAACAGACATATATACTGCCTGGATCGGCGGCGAATTGGTATTTCGCAAAATGACCTTTGAAAACATACTCAAAAAATTGGAAAGGCATTATAACGTATCTATCAACAACAACAATGCAGATTTGGCCAAAGAGGTATTCAATGCGAGTTACGGTAAAGTTAGTCTTTACAAAGTGTTGGAGGACCTAAGGCTGACCCATGGTGTGGAGTATTCCATAGACAAAACCAATATAACCATCAATTAACAACAAATAACTATGCCAATGAACCAATAACGAATGAATGCCTAAAACAAGGCAAAAAAAATCGGAAAGTGGGCGAACACTTCCCGATTAAGACATGTGATCGAAATATCAACCACAAATAAACATGATAAAAGTATGAAAAAACTTCTTATACGAACGAGAAGCATTCATCCAACGCTTCGTTTTGATTTGAAAATGAAACTAACCTCGCTATTTCTACTTGCCGCGTTGTGCACTATGAATGCGAATAATACCTATTCACAAAAGAATAAGGCTACCATAAACTTGAAGAACACGGCCATCGAACGTTTTATCGATGAGATTGAAAAAAGTACCGATTTCCGATTCGTCTATAAGATCAAGGACGTGGACCTGGGCCGAAAAATTTCCATCTCGGCCACCGAGGAGACTATTGAAACCATTTTGAAGCGTGTATTCAATAGGGGAAAAACAACATTTTCAGTCTTGGAAAACCAAATTTATCTTACGAAAGCGGAACCCTCTGTCATTAGAGACCCGATAAAAAGGATAGATGAGGTATGGCAATTCAGCGTTTCTGGAACGGTTGCGGATAGCGATGGAAATCCGTTGCCCGGAGCGAACATTGTAGAAAAAGGCACTACAAACGGTGTTACGGCCGATTTCGATGGTAATTTTACCATTTCGGTCTCGGACGAAAACGCCACTTTGGTGGTCTCGTATCTGGGTTTTGCGACCCAGGAGGTAATCTTGGATGGCCAGACCACGATTTCCATCTTTTTGAAAGAGAGTACGGCCGGCTTGGACGAAGTGGTGGTTACCGGTTATACCGGTCAGTCCAGAAGGTCCATTACCGGAGCTGTTGAGACCATCAAAAATGAGGAATTGGCGAAGAACCCTGCTACGAACGTGGAACAGCAATTGCAGGGAAAGATCTCCGGATTGAATATTATTACTTCGGGCAATCCCAGTGGTGGGGCCCAGGTAAGAATTCGTGGATTGAGCAATTTTGGTAGTAGAAGTCCATTGTACATTATTGACGGAGCGCCTTCGGGAGGTGGATTGAGCGAGATAAATCCTGATGATATAGCAACGATATCTGTGCTGAAAGATGCTTCCGCCGCCTCAATTTACGGAGCTCGTGCCGCCAACGGAGTGGTTTTGATAACCACTAAAAAGGGAAGGAAGGGGCAACAAACAAGGTTAACCTATAACAGTTACTTTGCGGTGGACACAGATCCAGGCAGGTTAGATGTGCTCAATGCCCGCCAATGGGGGGAAATGGAGTTTCAAGGACAGCGGGCATCCGTTCGGGGAACACCTGGAGAGGCTGACTTTGTACCCAGCCATCCATCCTATGGTACCGGTCAGAATCCGGTAATCCCGGAATTTTTGAACGGGGACCCCTCTTTGCCCTATGACCCCGACACCAACCGTCTGATGCGTTCTGCCGACACGGACTGGTACGATGCTGTTACTCGTGCCGCATTTAGCCAAAGCCACAATTTGAGTATGCAGGGAGGGAGCGAGCAAGGTGTATATGGTGTGTCTTTTGGTTATTTGAACCGGGAAGGGACATTGATTGAGAACAGTTTTCAACGTTACAGCACGCGTTTGAACACCGAATTTTCATTTTTGAAAGATCACCTTCGAATAGGTGAGAACATTACGGTGGCCTATTCCGAGAACAACGGGAATGGTGGCGTAGGTAGCTCTAGACAAAGATACCATCCCATGATCCCCAGAAGGGACGAAGGAGGAAACTTTGGAGGAACCTTAAACGGTATTTTGGGCCTGCAGACCAATGCCATCAATCCAGAAGCCAATCAGATCCGACGGGCGAATGCCATTGGTAGAAGGTGGCGCATATTTGGGAACGCTTTTGTTGAAGCAGATTTTATGACCGATCTTACATTCAGGTCTAGTATCGCCATCGACTATTCCCAGAATAACAATAGTACATTCAATCCAGAGAACGTGGAAGGGGGCAATCCGGGCAACTCATTGAACGAATCTTCCAGTTTTGGTACCAGCCTTACGTGGACCAACACCCTAAATTATAAAAAGAACTTTGGAAAACACAGCGTCGGTGTACTTGTGGGAACAGAGGCCATAGAATTGGTGAATAAGAACATAAATTTTTCTGGCACCAACTTCTTTACGGAAAATCTGGATTTTGTTTCCATAAGCACTTCTGGCACCACGAACAGCCTGACCGGTAGTAGATCAGGGAGGAATCTGGCGTCGGTATTTGGAAAGCTGGACTACGCTTTTAATGACAGGTACTTGATAAATGCTACGGTGCGCCGTGATGGTTCATCGGCTTTGGGCCCGAACAATCGCTTCGACGTGTTTCCGGCCGTTGGGGTAGGATGGATTATCTCCGATGAGAACTTCCTAACGGGCAATGCTACCATAAACCTTCTTAAAGTTCGAGCGGGATGGGGAGCTGTCGGTAACCAGAACAGCTTGGGGAATTTTAGTTTTATATCCAATTTCTCGCAAGATCCCGCTTTTACCTCCACAGGCTATGATATAACAGCGACCAACAGCGGAGATCCGGCCAATGGTATTGCCTTATTGAGCAGGGGAAATCCCGATTTGGTCTGGGAGAGTTCGGAAACCCTCAATATTGGCCTCGACTTTGCACTATTTGACTATAAAGTTTCCGGATCGGTAGAATGGTATGACAGAAGGACCAAAGATCTGTTGTTGCAGCCACCGGTACCCATCAGTGCGGGAGCAGCTTCGGCACCTTTCGTGAATTTGGGTGAAATTCAAAATAAAGGGTTGGATGTAAGTCTGTCCTATAATGGCAAAGTGGGTGCCGTGGATTTAGGGATCATAGGAATTGTATCTGCCTACAAAAACGAGGTGTTGGATATAGACGGAAATCCGGATTCTTTTTTTCAAGGACCTGGGGGCAATCCCAATATTATAGCGGCGAGAACAGCCGTGGGTAGGGAAATCGGCGCTTTTTACGGGCGTATCGTTGATGGTGTAATACAAGAAGGGCCGGATGCCGGTAATTTTAATTTCCGTGATTTGGACAATAGCGGCACCATAGATTTTGAAGATCAAGACTTTATCGGTAGCCCGCATCCAGATTTTACGTATAGTCTGAATCTTACGGCGAGCTACAAAAATTTTGACTTCACTGCTTTTTTTAGGGGATCCCAGGGGAACGAAATATGGCACTATAGTAAATTGTTCACGGACTTCCAGTTCAGATCAGGTGTGAATCGCAGTACAAGGGTGTTGGACGCTTGGAGACCGGATAATCCCACCAATACATTGGCGGAGTTCAATTTGAATACGGCCAATGACAATTTACAGGCGTCCACTTATTATGTGGAAGATGGCTCCTATCTTAGATTACAAACACTGCAACTTGGATATACCTTTCCGGACCTGGGCCTAGGTATTGCAAATTTCAGAATCTATCTACAAGGTCAAAATGTATTCACCATGACCAACTACAGCGGCATTGATCCTGAAGTTGGGGAGAATGGCGGCCTGGAATTGGGCGTGGACAGGGGAGGTACGTATACGGTGCCCCGTTCCTTTTTATTCGGCCTTAATGTATCACTTTAATTGTATTAAAATTTTAGAAGAAATGAGAAAACGAAATAACATACTCAAAAAGCTTATTCCGATGATTGTGGCCTGTACCTTCATATGGGGCTGTTCAGAGGACTATGTGGATGTCAGCCCTACTGGTACTTTGAGCCCTAATATATTGGCTACGGTAGATGGACTTGATGCCCTGTTATTGGCTGCGTATGCTGGTTTGGACGGCCATACCGGAGGGGTGACCAATTTGGGATGGCAGAACGACCATACAAATTGGTTGTACGGCGAAATCGCCTCGGATAATGCCTTAAAAGGGACTTCAATAGGCGATCAACCCGATATGAACCTGATAGAACAGGGCCAGATGTCCCCGGCAAGTCCATATATGGATGCTTTATGGGGTTCAATCTATGAAGGGGTCGCACGTGCCAATTCCGTACTTCAAATATTGTCCACCTCGGAAGATCTGAGCGATACCGATCAGAAAAGAATAGAGGGAGAGGCTCGTTTTTTGAGGGCACATTACCATCACTATGGAAGAAGGTACTTTGATCGATTGCCCTTTATTGATGAAACGGTAACTGATTTCAGGGTGCCCAATGACCGGGATATCTTTTCAGATATTGAGGCAGACTACCGATTCGCCATTGAGAATCTTCCACTTGATCCCTTGGAGGTAGGACGGACACATCGTTCCGCAGCACAGGCATCATTGGCTAAACTGTACATGGATGTAAGCGATTTCTCAAGTGCCAAGCCCTTGTTGGACGCAATTATCAGTAGCGGTAGGTATAAACTGTTTGCGAATTACAATGACAATTTTGTAATGGATAACGAGCAGACCATTTCGGATACCGAATTTATATTCCAGATACAGTCCCTTAGCCGCCAAGGTGAACTAAATGGCAGGTTGGTGAATGGTATCGCCCAATTGCATGGATGCTGCGGTTTTCTGCAGCCCTCCCAAAACTTGGTGAATGCACATAAGACCGATGCAAACGGACTGCCCCTATTGGATACGTATAACAATGTGGACCTGGCAAACGATCAGGGAATAGAGACCACGGAGCCCTTTACATTGCCTACCGACAACCTGGATCCCCGATTGGACTACACGGTGGCCAGAAGGGGCATACCCTTTCTTGACTTCGATATCGGTTTGATACCGGGGGATGCCAATTTATTTCCAGGAAAGGATTATGTGGTGGATCAATTCACGTATGGTCCCTACAGGGCCAAAAAGTTTCTGCCCACCAAAGTAGAGGTCGATGCCGGTGCCTTTTTGGGAACGTCCAGCATAAACTACAGCATACATCGATATGCCGACATTCTTTTGTTAAGGGCCGAAGTGGCCGTGGAGGAAAATGACCTGGGAACCGCATTGGATTTGGTGAATAGGATACGCAACCGGGCAAAAAACAGTGAAGTAATCCGCTTTGCGGATGGTAGCCCTGCGGCCAACTACAGTATTGAACCGTATACAGTTTTTCCAGATCAGACCTTTGCCCGAAAGGCCGTACGTTTTGAAAGACGTTTGGAATTGGCCCTCGAGGGGTTTCGATGGTATGATCTGGTGCGTTGGGGTATCGCCGAAGAAACGATTTTGGAGTATTTCAACACCGAGGATCGACCTTTGCTTACTTCCCTGGGAACCTATACATCCGATTATATGCCGATACCCTCCAATCAGATAGACATTACAAGAGATGATGATGGCAATCCCACCTTGACCCAAAACCCCGGATATTGAGTGGGGTGCATAAATGATTAGTACGATTGTTAGTTTGAGTTAGTTTTTTCAGGAGGGGCAGTGGGGTTGTTTCCACTGCCCTCTTGAATAAAAAAAACGATTTGTACAACATTCTTTTTTTAAGGGATACTTTGTTTTTGCCATGGGCGGACAACAATTGTCTGATCGGGGCCAACCAAAATTCCGAACCATGTCCGCAACCGGTGGGGTGAAATGAAATTTAAACATCAAGAAGTAGAAATATATGCTAGCGAAAAAGCATTTGGACCTAATTATATCAACAGCTTTCGGGATGTTGATCTTTACCGGATGTGCCAGAAAGGACATCAAATTGTTTGCTCTGAAATCTCCTTCGGAGACCGGGTTGTTGTTTCAAAATATCTTGGATGACAAGGCGGATTTCAATATTTTAAATTATGTCAACTATTACAACGGGGGCGGAGTGGGCATTGGAGACTTTGATAACGATGGTCTTCAAGATATTTTTTTTACGTCCAATTTGGAGGATAACAAATTATACTTGAACAAGGGAAACCTGAATTTTGAGGACATCACCCAAGAGGCAATGGTACAAGGTACCGCTGATTGGACTACAGGCGTCAGTGTGGCCGATGTGAACGGGGACGGTTGGTTGGATATTTATGTGTCAAGCTTGGGGGGAGGTTTCGAGGATAGAAAAAGTATCAATGAGCTGCTGATCAACAATGGGCCTTCAGATAGAACAGGTCGGATTACGTTTACCGAATCCGCAAAAGAGTATGGGTTGGATGTTTCCGCCTATTCTACCCAGGCGGCATTTCTGGATTATGACAACGATGGAGATTTGGACATGTATTTGCTCAACCACGCATTTCATTCCGTGGATTCTTATGCCCCAAGGGAAGTAATGCTCGCCCGGACCAATGCTGTTTTAGGCGATAAACTCTTTAGAAACGAACTTGACAAGGGCCTCCATAAATTTGTGGAAGTCACCGCTTCTTCGGGTATTTTAAGTACACCTATCGGTTTTGGCCTCGGTATTACCTGTTCCGATATCAATCGGGACGGCTGGACCGATATTTATATATCCAATGATTTTCATGAGAACGATTACCTTCTCATCAATCAAAAAAATGGTACGTTTTCAGATGAACTGCCCCATTGGATGGGCCATACCAGCAAGTATTCCATGGGGAACGACATAGCTGATTACAACAACGATGGGCTGGTAGATATCATAACTATGGATATGCTGCCCAACGACCCCGGCATACTGCAAAAATCCATGGCGGAGGACGATTACGATCTACGAAATACCATTTTGAAAAATGGTTATCACAGTCAATTGGCCAGAAACTGCCTTCAGTTGAACAGGGAGGGAAAATTTTCTGAGATTGCTCCCTTGGCCGGTGTTGAGGCGAGCGATTGGAGCTGGGCCCCACTCTTTGCGGATTTCGACAATGATGGTCTAAAAGATCTGTATATATCGAACGGGATATATCGAAGACCCAATGACCTTGACTATCTGGAGTATACCTCCGATAAAGTGGTCAAATCGGTTATGGGCCTGAAATTGGAGACTATCAGCCAAAAATTGATTGCGGCCATGCCTCAAAATCCCATCGCCAACTTGGGATATAAAAATTCCGGAAAGCTCAAATTTATGGACAACACGGACATTTGGGGCTTGAATATCCCCTCCCATTCCAATGGAGCCGCATATACAGATTTGGACAACGACGGGGATTTGGAATTGGTATTGAACAATATTAACGCATACGCTTTTTTATTCAAGAACCAGACCAAAGAACGGTTTGCCGACAACAGCTCCTATTTGAAGATCCGTTTTAGGGGCAATACGGCCAACACAACGGGCATCGGGGCAAAAGCGATTATTAAACATTTAGGGGAAACTTATTATCAGGAACAAACGCCCACAAGGGGGTTTATGTCTTCCATGGCCCACGAGGTACATTTTGGACTGGGAAAACTGGAAAAAGTGGATTCTTTGGTAATCGTATGGCCGGGAGGAACCTTTCAGACATTGAACAATGTGCCGACGAACCAGAAAATTGAAGTAGACCAAAACAATGCATCGGGGGATTACTACACCAAGAAATCCGTCGTGGAAAAAAAGAAAATTTTTATTGAGGAAAAACCTATTGGAATAACCTACGAACACCTTGAAAATACATTCCACGATATCCATAGGGAATTCCTCATACCCAGAAAAGTATCTTCGGAAGGACCGGGTATTGCCGTGGGTGACGTAAACAACGATGGCTTTGACGATATCTTTTTTACCAATGCCCGCGATAAGGCTCCCGAAATGCTTTTGCAAAAGAGCGATGGAACGTTCAAATCCGTAAACAACGACCTCTTTGATGAAGAGGCATTATTTGAGGGGGTGGACGCTACTTTTTTTGATGCGGACAATGATGGGGATTTGGACCTTTTCGTTGTTTCCGCGGGCAATGAACATGGAGAAGGGGAGATTCTTTTGGAAGATCGTCTATACCTTAATGATGGTAAGGGCAATTTTGAAAAGACCAAAGGCTCCATACCCCCATCCTTTTATAATTCCGCATGCGCAAAGCCCCAAGATTATGATAAGGACGGGGATATGGACATTTTCGTCGGTGGCAGGGTAGTGGCGGGCAAGTATGGGCTGTCCCCTAAAAGCAGATTGTTAAAAAATGACGGTAAGGGAAAGTTTACTGAAGTTATGGTCTCCGATGAATTTTCAAAGATGGGAATGGTCACCGATGCGGTTTGGGCGGATATCAATGCCGATGGCTGGCACGATTTGGTTGTAGTGGGGGAGTGGATGCCGATAACCATTTATCTTAATAATATGGGAGAACTGGCTCCATTATCTACCCTGAAACATACGAATGGATGGTGGAACGGTATGATAGCCGATGATTTTGACAAAGATGGCGATATTGATTTGGTGGTCGGGAATCTGGGCCTGAATACAAAGTTGGATGCTTCCCGGGAGGAACCGGTACGGCTGTACATAAAGGATTTCGATTCCAACGGCAGCCTTGACCCTATTTTGTCATATTATATGCTGGGCAAGGAATATCCATTTGCCACCAAAAGCGTCCTGAATGAGCAGCTGGTTTTTTTGAAAAAGCGGTACACAAGCTATACGGCTTATGCAGGGACTACCATGGACGAACTCCTAGAACCGGAACAGTTACAGGGTGCGACCATCAAAAAAACCGAAGAATTTAGGTCGATGTTTTTTGAAAACAAGGGAGATGGTTCGTTCGCAGCCATACCCTTGCCCATAGAGGCGAATTTCGCACCCATTACGAGCTTGGTGGCAAGGGATCTTAATGAAGATGGATTGAAAGATTTGGTCATTGGGGGCAACTTTGACGGATTTATGCCTGGAATGGGTAGGCAGGATGCAAGCCATGGCCTTCTTCTTGTCAATAAGGGGAACAATGAATTCGATCCCATTGATCACAAGACAAGCGGAATACGTATAGAGGGGCAAATAAGGGATATGGATTGGATAAATTTGGCGGATGGCACCATGGCCCTGATAGTTGCAAAAAACAATGGGCGGCCAACGCTCTTGAAAACGAGATAAGAACAAAATGAAGTATCGAATGAAACTTGTTGTTTGGGGTATTTGTGCCTTGCTATTTCATTCAATCGTGTTTGTTTCCTGCACTAAAGAAGAAAAACCACCAACCATGGAGAAATTGGTGGCACAGGCTTATGCGAACATTAAGGTAGAACGATCGGTATACCTTTTTAACAAGAAACGGGCCCTGTACTATGACAGTATTTCAAAAACAAATCCTCCCAATAAGTTCCTTTATGAAGGTAAAAATGCATACGAACTATTGAATGCGGGAGAAACAAAGGAAGCCATTCGAACCTTAAAATCGGTATTGGAGGGATTGGATGAAAAAAGTAAAGAATATGGCACCTACGCACCAGGCTTGAAACAAGTGCTTGCCCTGGCCTATATGAGACTTGGAGAGCAGGAAAACTGCATTGTGAACCACAATAACCGTTCGTGTATTGTCCCTATTGAAGAGGAAGGTGTTCATTCCATTGAAGAGGGTTCGTCCCGAGCAATTGAAATATATGAGGAATTATTGTTGGAAAATCCAAAGGACTACAGTTCAAGATGGCTCATCAATATTGCCTATATGACACTTGGCAGGTATCCGGACGAGGTGCCGCCCCAGTGGCTGGTGCCCGAAAGCGCATTTGACTCCGGAGAAAGCATAGAACGTTTTTTGGATAGGGCCCCGTCCTTGGGGATAGATGTAACAGGCTTGGCCGGGGGCGTCTGCATCGAAGATTTTGACAATGATGGTTTTTTGGACATCATCACTTCCTCATGGGGCCCGGAAGGGAACTTGCACTTTTTTCAAAACAATGGAAAAGATGGGTTTCTGGAAAGGACAAAGAAGGCGTTGTTGTCCAAAATTCCTGGAGGATTGAACATGGTCCATGCCGATTACGACAATGATGGGAATACCGATATACTGGTGTTGAGGGGAGCATGGTTTGAAAATGGCAAACTACCCAATTCACTGCTTAGAAACAATGGCAACGGTACCTTTACCGATGTTACCATCGAATCGGGGATATTGAGTTTTAACGCTACCCAGACCGCCACTTGGAGCGACATCAACAATGATGGATGGCTGGATCTTTTCATTGGCAATGAGTCCAATTTGAAAAACCCGGTGAACTGTGAACTATACCTAAACAACAAAAAAGGGGGGTTCACCGATATTACCATTGCCGCTGGATTGGGAAGCAAACTTATCGGCTGGGTCAAGGGATGCGCATTTGGAGATATTAATAACGATGGCTGGAATGATCTGTATCTGTCATTCTATAACAAGGCGAACAAGTTGTTTGTGAATAAGGGGGTCGGTCCTGACGAATTGCCGCAATTCGAGGACATATCAAAGACAGCGGGCATAGAACGGCCCATAAAGAGCTTTCCTACCTGGTTTTGGGATTACAACAATGATGGTTGGTTGGATATTTTTGTTTCCGGATATCCGGTTGGGGAAGGTTCAAGTTCTTCCGCGGTGGTATTCACCAACTACATGAACATAAAACGGGGAGGGAATCCGAAAATATATCGAAATAAGGGTGATAATACTTTTGAGGAAGTTTCGCGACAATTGGGTCTGCAGGACGCCATTTTTACGATGGGTTGTAATTTTGGAGATCTGGACAATGATGGTTACGAAGACTTCTATCTCGGTACGGGGGATCCCGATTTGATGTCAATATACCCAAATCGGATGTTCAAGAATTTCCAGGGAGAAAAATTTCTTGACATTACCACTACCGGTGGCTTCGGCCATATACAAAAAGGACATGGTATAGGTTTCGGGGATTTGGACAATGACGGGGATCAAGACATTTATATGGTACTTGGGGGCGCCCATGATGGTGACGTTTTTCAAAATGCACTTTTTGAAAACCCGGTGGGCAACAAGAACAATTGGATAACCATTAAACTGATTGGCATGCAATCCAATAGATCGGCAATTGGGGCGCGGGTGGTCCTACAAACGAAAAACAAGGACAGTAAAGAAAAAAAGTACTATCGTACCGTGACCACGGGAAGCAGTTTTGGGTCGTCCAGCCTACAACTTGAAATAGGTTTGCTGGATGCTATCGAGATTTCCAAACTGGAGATTCACTGGCCCAATAGGGAACAGTCCAAAAGTTCTTTTTTTGGTATCCCTATTAACCAAAGAATCGAAATAAGGGAAGGCCAGGACAGATGGCAGGAATTAAAGTATGGAACGGTCTCTTTTGATACCGGGGACCATCATAAAGAACATAGGATTAATTGAGTATGTCTAGGACAACTTTGATGATTTGTCCTTTTAATGGAACTGTCTTGAAAGCTTGGAAGACTGTAAACAGGAAGCAAGTTTTTGGGACGGCCTTGGGTTGACGTAGGATATTGAAAGGTGGTAACATCCAAAAACTGGGGCGATCGCGCTACCATATGGACTTAATGCGATAGATAAAACTGGAATAGATGAACATCAAAAAACTATTTTTTCACTTTTGTTTTGCCCTTGTATTGATTTCCATGGGATGTAGGGACAGATCGGCCCTCACGGGTATGGATGAGGTAAGGGCAAAGGACTATCCCGAGTACCAAAAAAAGACGCATTCGGCGCGGACGGAGATCTATTCCCCGGAGCGGGAACTTGCGGGCTTCAAGGTGCCCGAGGGCTTTGTCGTGGAACTGGTGGCCAGTGAGCGGGACGGTGTGGTCAACCCGATCGACCTGACCTTTGACGATGCGGGCCGGTTATGGACCCAGACTGCGATGATGTACCCTCTCGACCCGGTGGCCGACATACAGGGCTCCGATTTGTTGAAACTTATGGACGACCCTGCGGCCCAGGAACGGGACCCGAGCTTCAAGCGCATCCTGGACCTGTACCGTGGCAAGACCAAGGGGGACGACAGGATACTGGTGCTCTCGGACCTTTACGGCGGGGGCAC
>CANMFO010000012.1 GCA_947497245.1 uncultured Flavobacteriaceae bacterium
CTTCGACGCCACTTCGGTGACCGTCGACGAGGCTGCGGGAACGGCAACCTTCACCGTAAGGCTCACGGGCAACGTGCAGGATCCGTTTACGGTTGATTTTACCACAGTTGACGGCTCGGCCAATGCCATGGCTGATTACTCCGAAAGAAACGGTTCCTTGTCCTTTAATGGCACCGATGGTGAAAACCATATCATTTCAGTACCGATTATCGACGATGTTGTGGTAGAGACCACGGAGGATTTTGCTGTGGCCCTGTCCAACATTAGCACTGCCGTAATTGGAATAAATACCCCGCAGGCCATGGGTAATATCACCGACAATGACAGCACGGACGACTTTCCCGGCGACAGGACCGTGAACTGCGACGAGGTTCCCGCCGTGGAAACCCTAAACTTGAACAGTGCCAATTGTGCCTACACCGAAGTCTTTGATGAAATTATCTCTGGTCAGGATGACGATTGTGCATCCGAATACACCATCACCAGAACATGGACCGTTACCGATTGTGTCGGCAATGTGCGCGTACACACCCAGACCCTACTTGTAGAAGACACTTCTGCGCCAACATTCGTTGAGGCCCTTCCACAAGACATGACCGTAGCCTGCAATATGGTGCCAGATGCAGCTACATTGACCGCTTTGGACAATTGCGATACCCATGTAAACGTGCTATTTGAAGAAACCACCACCAACGATGGCAACTGTGCCCTTGGATATACCATAACCAGAAACTGGACAGCTGTTGACTGTGCTGGAAACCAGACCCCCCATACACAGGTAATCACTATTCTGCCAACAGGGCCCATAACCGCCAATGACTATGATGAAGAGCTTACCGTACTCTGTGGTGGTCAAATTCCCCAAGTCCCCAATTTAGTTTTCTCCGGGGGCTGTGGAAACTTTGAAGTAGAATTCACAGAAGAGACTATTTTATCCGAGGTTTCCGACGACTTCATGATCATAAGGACCTGGGCGGTATCGGATGCCTGTAAAAACATGGAAACATTCGAACAAATCATATTCGTGATGCAACCTCGACTGGAGGAGGTCACAATCGATATATGCGTCGAAGATGCCGCGATTGACTTGACAGACTACTTGCCGGAAAACTTTGACACCAACGGCAGGTTCGAATCCATGAGCGGAACGGTCTTCCTAAATGGTAGTGTCTTTGACCCATTGAACCTGGAAGTCGGGGAATACCAGATATCCTATAGCTCTGATGAAGGCGAATGCAAGTACTATGTCGATTTCACCATTCGGGTAAATGCAGACTGTGTGCCCTGCGGTAGAAATGAAATACAGGCTTCAACCGCGGTCACTCCCAACGGAGATGGTGTCAACGATTACTTCGAGATAAAAGGAGTGGAGTATTGCGATTTCAAGTTTGACGTAATGCTGTTCAACCGATGGGGCACTAAAGTATTCGAGGGCCAGGACTATCAGAACGATTGGGGCGGGTATGCTCCGGACAGGTCTTTTGGCAACTCGGGAACACTCCCTTCCGGAACGTACTATTACATCATCAATATTACAAATAAAGACTTTGAACCCGTAAACGGTTATATCTACTTAGGCACAAAATAAAAAAGACCCAAATGAAAACTATCAAAAAACATCTAATCGTATTGGGCGTGGCCCTAAGTGCCACGGTTTCGGCACAACAGCTACCCCAATTTACGCAATACATGTACAACCCCATATCAATAAACCCGGCCTATGCGGGAAGTAGGGGAACATTGAACGTAACCGCCCTCCATAGGAACCAATGGGCCGGACTGGAAGGAAACCCAAGGACCAATACACTTTCTATACATGCCCCCATGCGCAATGACAGGGTCGGTTTGGGAATCTCCTACATAGGCGACAGGTTGGGGTTCGAAAGCACCAACTACGTTTATGGTGACTTTTCCTATACCGTTCCGGTGACCGAAAATGGAAAATTGTCCTTTGGTCTAAAAGCGGGATTTACGAACTATATCCTTCGAAATCCAGATGCGAACGATCAGTTTTTCGCCGGTAATTTCAACAATTGGTCTCCCAACTTCGGGGCTGGTGCATACTACAGTACCAACAAGTGGTACATAGGTATTTCCACTCCCAGGATTCTAAATACCGATCTAAACGATGGGGAATTTGAGGCGCTGGAGCGCAACAGCTATTACGCCATTGGCGGTTTGGTATTCGACATTTCCGAAAATACCAAGTTCAAACCCACGGTCATTACAAAATTCACCAACGGAGCTCCAGCGACTTATGACATGACCGCAAATTTCCTGTTCTCCGAGAAAGTGTGGTTCGGAGTTTCCTATAGATTCAACGATGCCTCCAATTTTGGTGCCTTGCTGGATTTTCAAGCTACCCGTGACATTCGCTTGGGATACGCATATGACCTACCTACGGGCGACATTAAACCGTACACCGGGGGTACGCATGAGATCATCCTTATTTATGAGGTGGGCTTTAAGAAAAAAGGTGGTGTCAAATCTCCGAGATATTTCTAGAAACAAAATCTGTTCGTTATGAGACAAGTTCAAAAATACATCGCTCTGTTGCTGCTTTTATCGGTATCACAGATAGCAACCGCACAATACGGAGCACAAAAAAGAGGGGACTATTACTTTGGCCAATTCTCCTATGCCAAGGCGATCAAGGAATACGAAAAAATGATCGAAGGCGATTTCAACATGGAATATGCCCATCAGCAATTGGCCGAATGCTACCTCTTGATCCGGGATTTCAAAAAATCGCTGCCCCATTTTGAAGCGATCATCAACAACACCAGCATTCCTACCGATTACTATTTTAAGTACGGAATGGCCCTGTATAGCAACGGGCAACACAAAGCCGCGGAAAAATGGTTGCGGAAATATAAAAAATACAACAAGAACGACTCGAGGTTAAAGAGGTTCTTGAAAGACGGCAGCTTAGCTTCTGTAGTATTCAACAGCAGACAGCGCTATGATATCTCTCCCGTGCCCTTCAATTCCGAAGAGAGCGATTTTGGGGTATTCACCCGGGGGGAAGACCTTTATTTTGCCTCTTCCAGAAGAGATCAGGTCTCAGGAGATGCCTATGGGTGGAACGAGGAACCCTGGTTGGACATATTCAAGGTAAAGGAAAACAACGCAGCATCCGTTCCGGTGAAAATAGCAGGTGACATCAATACCAAATTCCATGAAAGCTCCATGATCTTCACCACAGATTACAAAAAGGATACCGTAATCTACTTTACCAGAAACAACTATTACAAGAAAAAGGAAGGATACGGCGCAAAGGACGAAATAAACCTTAAGGTATACAGTGCCATTCAGGTAGATGGGGAATGGATGGTGAACAGGAACCTCAGAATAAACAGTGATTACTACTCCACGGGACATCCGTATATAAGCCCGGACGGGAGAAGGCTCTACTATACTTCCGACAGGCCAGGGGGGTACGGGGGAACCGATATTTATTATTCGGAAATCCATGAACGGGGCGGGATCGGCATCGCCATAAACGCGGGTCCCATAATAAACACGGAAGGAAACGAGATGTTTCCCTTTGTCAACAAGGAAGGAAGGTTGTTTTTCTCTTCGGATGGCCATGTGGGCTTCGGTCAAATGGATGTGTTCTCCGCGGTAATGGACGGGCAGGAAAAAATCATCGATGTCATCAACCTTGGAAAACCCATCAACAGTGCAAGCGATGACTTTGGTTATTATTCGCACGAGGACGGCATGACGGGGTACATCAGCTCCAACAGGGAGGGCGGCCAGGGAAGCGATGACATCTACCAATTTACCTTTACCCCTTCCCTATCAGTAGAAGGTTACGTGATAGATGGTGTCAACAATCAAGCTTTGGACAATGTAAGAATTACTTTGTACGACCAGGGCACCAACACAAAGGTCGGCGAAATGGTGACCGACCAAGACGGGTACTACAAGATGTTCATCAACAGAAACAGCAACTATATGATCGAGGCCGTGCGAAAGACGCACCCCCACAAATCGGTCTTTTTCAATACCCATAACATCCCGAGAACCACAAGACTAGTGCAACAGAATATTGTTTTGGAACCGGTGATGGACCTTAAAGTACTGGCCGATCTCAACAAGATCTATTTTGACTTCAACAAAAGCAATATTCGACCCGATGCCGCACGGGAACTCGACAAGGTGGTCAAGCTGATGACGGAGACCTATCCCGAAATGGTCATTAGGTTGGAGGCCCATACGGATCCTGTGGGCAGTCACCGGTATAACGACGCATTGTCGGAAAGAAGGGCAAAATCCACATATGAATACCTGATCGCCAAGGGCGTGCCAAAAAGCCATATCCTTTCCTATAAAGGTTTTGGAAAAAGGAAGACCATCAACGGCTGTACAGGGAAACAGGATTGTGACGATCAAGAATTGGAACTGAACAGAAGAACGGAGTTCCCTATCATTCAGATAAAAAACCATCTTGACAAGGGTATAGACCGTTCAATCACGAAATCAAAATAGGACCGGACTTTTTAAGTCATTTTATCCAAATGGGCCACCACAATAGTGTGTGGCCCTTTTTTTGACCCTTAAGTCCTGCCGACCCCGGACCTGCCGTTTTCGTAAAACACCCCTGCCATTGGAAGAAACCGACACCATGGATAGTACGAAGGAGCCCATTTCAATGAGGGCCCCGTTTGCCTTTCGTTGTAGTTTTCGGTTCGCCATGGAAACCAGAAAAATCCATTCACGCCCAGAATACAATATGTCCTTGGCGCATACTTGAAATTGTACAAAACACCATATCTTTGAAAAAAACGGACTATATGAAAAATTCCATCTCCACGGTGCTGCTTATGATCTTGATCGGTACCAGTTTCGCTTTTATTTCCCGGACTACGGTTCCACCTTCCGTTCAGGAATCCACCGTGCTGGAAAAAGTGGCCGCCGCCAACGGTTTTGACAATTGGAAACAGGTAAAGGAAATCAAATTCACTTTTAATGTGGACAGGGATACTTCCCATTTTGAACGTACTTGGATTTGGAAACCGGCCACGAATGACATAACGGCCATTACCGCGGAAAACACCTTGGAATACAATTGGGCCGATATGGACAGTGTAGCCTATAAGACCAACAGTGGGTTCATCAATGACAAGTATTGGTTACTCGCCCCTTTTCAGCTGATTTGGGATCGCGACAATATTACCTACGAGCACAGTGCTTCGGCCGAGGCCCCGGTCAGTAAAAAAAGCATGCAGAAATTGACCATCGTTTATGGCAATGAGGGAGGATATACCCCCGGGGATGCCTATGATTTCTATTTTGGGGACGACCTGATCGTGCAGGAATGGGTATTTAGAAGGGCAAACCAACCCGATCCATCAATGATCACCACTTGGGAAGATTATGAAGACATTGGGGGCTTGAAAATCGCCAAGATGCACAAAATGCCGGAAAGTAACTTCAAGTTGTATTTTACAGGGGTCCAGGTAAAGAACAATTAAGCTTTAGAGCGCCCCAGGAACAAGGTAGCGAACAATACGAGGATGGCGCAGGCCAACAAGACCGAAAAGCTCAGCTCAAGGGAAGAACTATCTGCCAAAAAGCCCAAAATGGGAGGTGCCACCAAAAAGCCGGAATATCCGGTACCGGCAATGAAGGCGACTCCCTTGGAGGATTCTATCCCCTTCACATTGCCCCCTATCCGGAACAGTTCGGGAATGATTACAGAAAACCCAAGACCAATACAGCCAAAACCAACAATCGCCAAATAGGTATGGGCACTCAATACGGCCAGGTACCCAAAAATTGCGATGATCGTTCCCAGGCCAACAATTTTCACCGAACCGATTTTTTGACTGATGCCATCCCCTAAAAACCTTCCAAGGGTCATGGTAATGGAAAAAGCCAAAAAACCTGCCCCCCACAATGTTTCCGGCGCCAAGCTTATTTCTTTTAGAAAAAGTCCGCTCCAGTCCACAATGGCGCCTTCTCCTCCCATAACCACGAAAGAAACCAAACCGATTACCAGGAGCGGTTTAAAGAGCTTTAAACTAAAAGGTTCCTTTTCCACTGGGGCCGCAACGATATGGATGTAGTTCCGGTAGAGCAAAAGATTGATGATAAAGACCAAAACAACAACAATACCCATATGGAGCACGGGATTCCCCAAAAAAAGGATCAAAAAGCTTCCAAGTCCCGCTAAAACACCCCCCAAACTGAAAAACCCATGGGCGGATGACATAAAATTTTGTTTGTCCTCTTTCTCCAGTTCCGTTACCAGGGTGTTCATGGAAATATCGGTGAACCCATTTGAAGCCCCAAAAAGAAAGAGCGCACCCATGAGGGCGTAGTAATTGGGTGCCATCAAAGGCAAAAGGGCCGTGATGCTACTTAGTAGCACACCATACCATGTAGCCTTCCCGACCCCGATTTTATTAATGATCTTAGCGGCCACGGGAAAAACGACGAACACGCCCAAAGACAGAAAAAAAATGGCGATTCCAAGCTGTGATTTGTCGATTCCCAAGTTTTCCTTTACGGTGGGAATGTAGATTGCCCAAGTACCGAACCAAATATTGAGACTGGCAAACACCCAGGCCGGTGCGAAGTACCTTGGATTGGAAAGAATAAGGAATAGGGATTTCATGGGAGTCCGGCTTGTTCGATTTTTATTGAATGCAAAGTAATCCCATTGAAAAGAGAATACATAGGTTGAAGTATTCTATATATAGGACAGAACATTCATTAATTTCGAAATTATACCAAAAAAATGCTAATTTTGACCTAATGAAACCTATCTACGAAAATATTGATGTCGCCGTTGGCACCTCTTTGAAGATACAGACCTTTACCCATTCCCAGACCTGCGAATTGGCAAATTGGCACATCCATCCCGAATATGAAATGGTGTATGTCAAAAACGGAGCCGGTACCCTAAGGATAGATTCGAAAACGATACCTTATTCCGATGGTGCCCTCTTGCTGCTGGGTCCTAATATTCCCCATGCCGATTTTGGGAACAAGGAGCATTCGGACAACCTGGAGGTGGTCGTCCAATTCGGCAAGGAATTCCTGGATGGGAAGCTGGCCGTCTTCCCGGAATTCAGAAAAATCAAAAAACTCATATTGAAATCAAAAAGGGCCATAATGTTTGACCCAGACGTTAAAGTGAAGTTGTCACCGGCCTTTGAAAGCTTCGATCGGCTAAACAGTACGCAGCGGCTCATCCATTTTATTTCCATTCTGGAACTGCTCAGCAATACCACCAAATACAGTACGCTCTTGGATAGCACTTCACCGACTTCCAACAAGACTTCCGATGTAAACCGTCTGGAGCTGGTTTTTGAATATGTCAACGGGCATTATGGTGAAAGTATTTCAGCGCAGGGGATGGCGTCACAGGTTGGACTTACCACCAATTCCTTCTGCAGGTTCTTCAAGAAAATGACGGGGCAGTCCTTTATTCAATTCCTAAATGAATTTCGGACGCGGAAAGCGATGGAACTTTTTGACCGGACCGAACTTTCCATATCGGAGGTCCTGTACAGATGTGGTTATACCGACCCTTCCTATTTTACAAAACAATTTAAAAAGCACCAGGGAGCCACACCTACCGCATACACGCAGCTATTGGCCTCAACCTCTGTGGAGACCTTGCCTTAAAATGGTCAGATCTGCCGTGCCCTTCTTAAAAAATAGGATTGTAAGACAGCGCGGAAAAAGTAGGGGCCAAGGTAGTCCCGGTCATCCAACCAGGGTGTGGGCGCCCAATGCCTTGATCCACTGTTCATCGCCCATTCGCCAAAATACCTTCCTTCAAAATCTGGCCGAATCGGTACATATCTTCAAAGGAGCAGTAGAACGGTGCGGGGGCCAAACGAATAACATTGGGTTCCCTCCAGTCCGTGATGACTCCATTTCGCATCAGGTAATCGAACAAAGATTTCCCCTGCCCATGCAGGAAAACGGAAAGCTGGCACCCCCTATCCGATGGGGTAATGATTTCAAAAGTACTTTCAATCTCGCTATGGATTTCATGAAGGATGAACTCCAAAAAGGCTACGATCTTGTTTCGTTTTTCGATCAGAGCGGCCATGCCCACCTGGTCAAACAGCTCCAAGGAAGCCAAATAAGGGGCCACGGAGAGTACGGGAATATTGCTGATCTGCCAGGCATCGGCATTTGCCATGGGCTCAAACTCCGGTTTCATTAAAAAGCGTGTCTCCTTCTTGCTGCCCCACCAGCCCTCAAAACGGGGAATGTCCTTTTTGTCCAGATGGCGGGTATGGATGAATACCCCCGAGGCGTTGCCCGGACCACTGTTCATGTATTTGTAACTGCACCATGCGGCAAAATCGACACCCCAATCATGGAGCTTCAGTTCGATGTTCCCTGCAGCATGTGCGAGGTCCCACCCAACCAAGGCTCCCGCCGCATGTCCGGCCTTGGTGATTCGCTCCATATCGAATACTTGCCCATTGTAATAATTCACGCCGCCGATCAAAACCAAGGCCAGTTCCGTTCCCGCAGCATGGATACTTTCAATCACGTCCTGTGTACGCCAGAAATGTTCCCCTTCCCGTTTCTTTACCTCGACAATGGCCTCATCCGGATCTAGACCGTGAAACCGTACCTGGCTCCGGAGCATATATTGATCCGATGGAAAGGCCTTTTCCTCGCAAAGAATTTTGAATCTTTTTTTGGTGGGACGATAGAATGAGACCATCAACAGATGCAGGTTCACCGTCAAGGTATTCATTACGGATATTTCTTCGGTCCTTGCCCCAACCACCTTGGCCAGTGGAAGCGCCAACCGCTCATGATAATCCCACCAAGGCTTTTCTGCATGGAAATGGCCCTCTACCGCCAAATCCTTCCAATCGGTCATTACCTCATCGATATACTTTTTGGCCCGCTTGGGCTGTAGCCCCAGGGAATTGCCGGTAAAATAAATTACCTCTTCCCCATCCATTTTTGGAAAGTGGAATTCCTCCCGATACTTCCCAAGGGTATCGGTGGCATCCATCAGTTGGGCAAATGCCAGGGTGTTGTGGAATTGCATTCTGCTGTTTTCCCCAAAAATACAACTTCGTGTTGGAAGAAGTATTATGATCTGGGTAGGCGCATTTCGATCAGGTGCCTATCGAAGCCATATTTTTCATACGCTCTGATCGCTGCCTCGTTTTCTTGGTAAACGGTCAATCTGATCTCGGTCAGGCCTCTGGCCATGGCCCATTCTTTCAAGGTATCGATAATCTGTGTGTTGATGCCCTGGCCCCTGAAATCGCGATGGGTGAACATGAATCCGAGATACGCATACTCCTTGTGATCCAGATAGTGCCGGGCTTTTTTGATCGTGGCGTAACCAGACGCGATTACTTGGGTATCCCGGACGGCCACCACTACAGAGGCATCCTTGGACGATATCAATTCCTTTAAATCATAGTAATTCAGGGGGTTGGGTCCCAGGGTAGGATCAAAAGGGCGTTCTGCGTCGATGATCCCTTGTTCGAATTCCAGCAATATGGGAAGGTCGTCCAGGGTAGCTTGACGTATTGCAATGTTATGGGTCATTCGTGTCGATTGAAATTCCATTTCAAGGTAGGTAAATTTATAATTATTTTTGTCAAAACCACTGCATGCACTTTTTATCGCCCATATTGGAAGATTATATCCGAAACAGCTCGGCCGAAGAACCCGAACTGCTCCGGGAACTTACGAGGGAAACCCATCTGAAAGTGGTACGTCCCCGAATGTTGACCGGTCACTTTCAGGGCAGGGTCCTGAGCATGCTTTCCAAGATCATCCGTCCCAAGAACATTTTGGAGATCGGCACCTACACGGGTTATTCGGCCATCTGCATGGCCGAAGGGATGCGCCAGGGAGGGCAACTGCATACCATAGATATCAACGAGGAGCTTACGGAACTCCAAAGGCGTTATTTTGATCGAAGCGGCTTTGGAAAACAAATCGTTCAGCATACCGGGGATGCCCTGACCGTGATCCCCAAGTTGGACCATATTTTTGACCTGGTCTTCATAGATGCAGAAAAAATGGACTACCCCCAGTATTATGAAACGGCCCTCCAAAAGACGAAATCGGGCAGCATTATCCTATCGGACAATGTGCTGTGGTCGGGAAAAGTGGTGGAACCACTGGATCCAAAAGACAAAACGACCAAAATTTTGTTGGATTACAACCGGAAATTAAAGGCGGACAAGCGCGTGGAAACCGTATTATTGCCCATACGGGATGGACTTACCCTATGTAGGGTGCTCTAAACCTTTGGCACATCCGATAAAAGAGCAGGGCCATGAGAGTTCCGACCATTGCCCCGACCAAAATATCGGAAGGGTAGTGCACTCCCAAATAGATGCGACTGAAGGAAAAAAGTACGGGCCATGCGAACATCAGATACGCCCATTTTGTCCGTTTGCCCAAAAACAGCACGGCCATGGTGGCAATGCTAAAGGAGGATGCGGCATGGCCCGAAAAAAAACTATATCCGCTCGGCCGGTGCAATACCCTGATCAGGGTACGCAGCTCTTCGTTATTGTTGGGGCGCAATCTACCGATCCCTTCCTTGGTCAAAAAAATGACCAGGGTCACACATAGTATCATTAGGATATAGAAAAGCATCTTCCAAAGGGCTTCTTTCCTTGGATTTTTCAAAAAAATAAGGGTTATGATCAAAAGGAAGAGCGGGGTCCACATAGGGAATTTGGTAATGGCGATCCAGAAACCGTCGAACTCCGCCATACCAAGATTGTTAAGGTAAATAAGTACGATCTTGTCCCATTCCTCCAACTTTTCCAGCATGGGTGGGTCACGTTCGTTTTATGGTTCCGGTGACATCATCGACATTTTTCTTGACCACGTCGATCTCTTTTTTGATATCACTGGAAATGCCAGAGCCCAGATTGTCCTTCACATCATCGATATCTTTTTTGATATCACTTACAAAGCTGGTGTCGATACCTTGTTTCTCCGCACTTTTTTGGATCTCTTGCTTAATATCTTCCGTAGCGTCCTTTAGTTGACGCATGCCCTTACCCAGTCCTTTGGCGATACCGGGAATTTTATCGGCCCCGAACACCATGACCACGATAAACATGATAAAGAAGATCTCTCCTCCACTGATGAACATGAAATACATCGAATACATGCTACAAATATAATCAAGATAAGTTACCAAAATAAAAAGCCCTGCGAAATACAGGGCTTCTTTTTACTTCGGGCCGTATTATTTTCCCTTAATCGTTTCCTTCATTTGGTCGAAGTCTGTTTTTTCTTTCTTTTTGGGCCAGGCATTGTTGGTGGTGTCAATATCTGCAGTTTCGGCCTTAGGGTCCACGATGACACCGGTCAGCTCTTTTTGCGAAGAGATTACCACACTGACCTCCTTGTCGTTCTTTCTCCATATTTCGGGCGGATAGGTAATGTTCTCGGTGCTCCCGTCCGCATAAGTGTACTCGACGATCAAGGGCATGGGAATCCCTCCGGGTTTATCGTAGGTCACCTCATAGAAATACTTGGGTTCCTCGACCTGCGAACGTTCCGCTTCGGTCATATTGTCCATCATGAACTCCTTCAGGGTCTGGGAACTCTCGGTAGGGGATTTTCCCTTGAGGGCGGGGTCGAAATCCTCGCTGTCCTCTTCCGCCAAATACACCAGGGGCGGTAGGTCGGCTTCTGTGATGTTCCGGGCCGCCATGTACTCCTGCATTTTTTTGGTGGGTTTGTCCGAGACATAGTATTTTTTGATTTCCTTTACCCCGATATCCACATAATCGGTGGTGTAGAACCATCCCCTCCAGTACCAATCCAGATCAACGGCCGAAGCATCTTCCATGGTCCGGAAGAAGTCCTCCGGGGTGGGGTGTTTGAACATCCATCGCTTCGAATAGGTCTTGAAGGCATGATCGAACAGTTCGCGCCCCATTACGGTTTCCCGAAGGATGTTCAGGGCGGTCGCCGGTTTGCCATAGGCATTCGGACCCAACTGGAATACGTTCTCGGGGTTCGACATGATCGGAGAAAGGGTACTTTGGTCACCGCTCATATACGGCACGATCTTGGAAGGTGCGCCCCTCCTCGAAGGATAGGCCGTGTTGGGCGCCACGGCTTCCGGATATAGCTCGCCAAATTCCTGTTCGGCCATGTACTGCATAAAGGTATCGAGGCCTTCGTCCATCCAACCCCATTGCCGTTCATCCGAATTTACGATCATCGGGAAAAAATTATGGCCCACTTCGTGGATGATGACACTGATCATTCCGTACTTCACCCTATCCGAATAGGTACCATCTTCGTTGGGCCGCCCGTAGTTCCAGCAGATCATGGGATACTCCATGCCCTGGTTCTTGGCGTGGACGGAAATGGCTTTGGGGTACGGATAATCAAAAGTGTGCGATGAGTAGGAGCGCAGGGTGTGCGCTACCGCCTTTGTCGAATATTCTTCCCAAAGGGGATTGCCCTCCTTGGGATAGAGGGAGACGGCCATCACATCTCTGTTGCCCATCTTAACGGCCTGCATGTCCCATATAAATTTCCGGGAGGTCGCAAAACCGTAATCCCGAACATTCCTGGCCTTGAATTTCCACGTCTTTTTCTTTTCGGAAAAACTCTTTTCAGCAGCTTCGGCCTCTTCCTGGGTAACGATGAGCACGGGCTTGTCGTACGACTTCTTTGCTTTCTCGTAACGCCTTAACATCTCTTTTGAAAAGACTTCCTTTCTGTTCTGAAGGGTCCCTGTGGCATCGAGGATATGGTCCGCCGGAACGGTAATTCTCACATCATAGTCCCCAAAGGTAAGGGCAAACTCGCCATTGCCCCAGAATTGATGGTTTTGCCACCCTTCCACATCACTGTAGACGGCCATTCTTGGAAAAAACTGCGCAATGACATAGGCACGGTTCCCATCTTTGAACTCCTCATATCCGGATCGGGCCCTGTTGACCGTGTGGTCCGGAATGTTGAAGTTCCATTTGATAGAGAAGGAAATCTGCCCTTTGCTCTTTAAAGGCTGTGGCAGGTCGATGCGCATCATGGTAAAGTTGACCGTGTAGGGCAGTGCCTTTCCAGAGGCATCCCTTACATGATCGATCACAAATCCGCCATCAAAAGGTGCCCTCAGGTATTTCCCGGCAAAGGTCCCGGTCTGTTCTGCCAAAGGAACACCTCCCCCATTCTTGAGTTTGGCCTTGGAATCTTTGGTCCGATAGTTCTGATCAAGTTGTACCCAAAGGAATTCCAGGTCATCGGGTGAATTGTTGATATAGGTAATGGTCTCCTCCCCATATATCTTGCGGTTTTTGTCATCGAGTTCAATGTCCATGACATAGTTTGCCTGTTGCTGGTAATAATCTGGCCCGGGAGCTCCCGAAGCGGAACGAAAGGTGTTGGGGGTCGCAAATTCCTCGTACATCTGTTTGAACTTGCTCTGGTTCACATGTCCAGGCTCTTTTTCCTTAGGTGCCTCCTCCTGGGCACCTGCCACCGCCACAAAAAGGAAAAGCAGCGAAGCAAAACAATATTTGATTTTAGTCATCTTTTATCTTGGTTTTTAATCTGTGAAAAATATAGTTTTTTCGAGGAATTGTTAAGAAATGTTACAAGTTTAACATTCCTTTATTATTTCCCCGGATCAGTACGAAGCTTTTTTTCTTCCCATTGATCTTAAAATGGACTACGTTCTGCTGTTCATCGAACAGGTCGGTAAGGATTTCATTTTGTATCTGGATGGAGTGGTGCCGGGCCAAATCCACATCGGGCACTTCAATATAGCAGATCATGATGTCGTTGTCATATTTTTTCCCAAGGAAATCATAGGAACGCTTTTCCCCATCTATCTCAACGATAAACTTGGTCCTTAGGTATTTTTCTATGTATTCGTTCGCCAGGGGCAGCTCCAGTTCGGTCGCCAACCGGCCATGGATATCGTAGCGTTCCATTAACAAGGTTTCAAAATCATCGATAAAGATCCGCGTGGTGATCTGGAGGGCCTTGTCTTCTTCCGAATGGCCGACATGGGTAACGCTCACATAAAATTTATGGGCGGTCGTGAACGCACAGAGGGGCAACAATAAAATTAGCAAGCCTTTTTTCAAGAGTTTCATAGGGAACTTTCTTCTCCAAAAATAAGCAAATCATGTGCCAAAATACTAATTTAGTCCAAGTCATTGTTCTTGCGGTACACCAGACTTTTTTTGCGCATCAGTTCCCAGATCTTTAACCGGTCTTTGGTATCCACAATGGATTGAAAGGTAGGGTCCACCTCGCAGAAATACATGAAGTCTTCGATACGCTCTTTGGGGATCCTTAAATCCGCTGTGATCAGCGAATCCAGATAAAACTCGCGCACCCGCTCGGTTCGCGCGTATTTTTTTTCGATCTCGACCAATTTTTTCAGATACTTTGTCCTTCCCGATATACCGTTGATGATGGGGTTCAGGGGAATCAGTCCCTTCCCGCTGGTGGCTTCAAACAGCACCCGCTGTGCCTTGGTCGGGGGGGTTACATAAGCGTTGGGCAGACCTAGTGTAGACGCTGTCACTACGGGTTCGATCTGAATCCTGGAAGCATCGCGGCCCATGTCGCCCGTAAGGTTGTAGGGCATTAGGACCACCTCGTCAAGTTCGTTCAAGGCCTCTTCCAACAGGATGGAAAAAAATTTACTCTCCAAAAGGGACGGGGTAACGACAATTTCCTTTCGCTCGTACTGCACGGCGGAAAATACGATGGTATCGTTGATTTGGGCCCGAATGGAAAAATTGCCGTTTACGTCGGTAATCGTGGCCCTTTGGGCGGTGGTGTTCAATACATGGGTGCCCGCCACATCACCATCTTTGCTATGCACTTTTCCCTCCAATTTCTTGGAAAACAGGGTTTGGGCCCCCGCCGATGAAACGATGAGCAGGAACAAGACCGGAACGACACTATTTTTCCCCATCCAAGGCCTTGAGATATTCTTTGCTATGGGTAACCAGATAGTCGATCAGCTGGAATTCGTTGTCTTTCCGCAACAAGGACTGTTCTGGATTCTGCGTATCGAGGTATAGCAGAAAATTATCGATCCTATCCTGTGGAAGCTTCAAATCGACCACAAAAAACTCATCGTCATAGACCAAGCGAAGTACCTCGCTCGCTTTTAGGGGCTTCCTGGTGGCCGTCTCATTTTTCTTGCCCGCTTTGAACAGGGCCTTAAAAATGTTCACAAAATTGATGCCGTCCCGCATGCCGCGTTCCGATCTTGACATGGCGACATTTTCCACTTCGGTGGATCGATCGGTCTCGTATTCATATTTTTTGAACTCCTCGCTTTTTACTTCGAGAAACCGCTTCTGATCCTCGGGGGTTACCACTACCTCGTCCAGTTCGGTCACTTTTTCATTGACCTCGACCACCAAGCGGTTCGCCTGCAGGATATCCTGGGTGATCCGAACCACCATCAATTGATAATTGACCGCTGTGAACGCCAATTCATCACCGACCTTTACCCGAATCGCAAATCGTCCCCCTTCATCGGTAATGGTTGCGTTTTCCGTAGTTATATTGATCACGTTCTCATTGGCCACGTTGACATTGCGGTAGAGCACCTGTCCCCTGAGCAGTACGCGGTCATCGTCTTGCGCCCATATTGATACGGCACAAAACAACAGGGTCACTGCAAGGAGAATGGGTTTGGAGCGGGTATTTTTCATAAGGCTAAAGAAAGTACATGTTAAGGTGATAAAAAAACGGTGGCCTCTAAACTTTTGTTAATTTGTGATGGGGTCCCCGGTCCAAAAAAGAGTTCCGATCAAAGCTTTCCTCCGCATGCATGCCGGTTTTGCCAAAAAAGAGGGACCGTTTGACGAGTATTGTCCCCGTTCAACTGAATCCCCGCCCAATTCACCCTGTTTTGGTGCGTAAGTAGGGAGATAATGTTATTTTTGTTGGTCCCCCCAATTTAGTATTTATATAAAGTTTTTGGTTATGAGAACACAGGGATTGCTTCTAGGCATGGGCTTGCTTTTTTATGTTTCCGTAAACGGTCAGGTCAAGATCGGTGATAACCCCCAGACCCTTGATCCGGGTTCGGTCCTAGAACTTGAAAGTACCGATAAGGCCTTGGTCATCACACGCCTTACCACTGGGCAGATGGAGGCCCTTGATCCACTTCGGGGAGCTTTGGTATACAACACGGATACCCAATGCGTTCACTACTTCGATGGTGCCCAATGGGTGAATCTGTGCGACGGTGCCAATATCGACATAACCACCGACCCCATTGTAAACCCCATAAGTACCATTGAGGTGACGGCCACAGCTGATGGAAACAATATTGAGGTGGCCCCGAACAGCATCCGTACGGAGCAGATCGTGGATGGGGGCGTAAATGGTGTCGACATACAGGACAATTCGATCGGGCCCAACAAACTGGCCAACAATTCGGTGGGGCAGGATCAGTTGGCCGAAAATGCCGTGGGCCAATTCGCCTTGGACCGCGATGATGTGCCGCTGAGCTTTTTTATCAACGATGTGCCCTTTCTTACTTCGGGGGATGTTACGGTGGTCAGCGGGGATACGGGAAACGCCCTCACCATTGGAGGCGATACCGGGGCCTTTTTTGATCAACAACCGTTATTGGACGCGATTGCCGCCAATACTACCGCCATAGGCAATGATGGGGATACCAACAGCAACAACGAAATACAGAACCTGACACTCTCCGGGGACCAGCTCTCCCTTTCGGGAAGTGGGGTGACGGTAACCTTGCCTTCCGACGATGGATCGGGCACCCAGCTCAACGCCGGCGCCAACATAACCATCAACGGGAACGGAACTGCGGGCACGCCCTATGTAATTTCCGCCGACGATGAAACCGATGGGAGCATTACGAACGAGCTGCAAGATTTGGACTTCAATGTAGTGACCAACATCCTTTCCATTTCCAATTCCGCCACCCCGGCCGGGGGATCCGTTGATCTGAGCAGCTTGGCAGGGGGTGGAGGCACTACCGAAGTCGTGGATGGAACAACCTTATCCGGCGATGGAACGGGAGCAGATCCCTTTACCATTGTACCCGGAATCAATGGTCAAGTACTGACCACGGATGGTCTGGGCAATGTGGCCTGGGGAAATGCGACTGTTGGTGGGAGTACGGAATTGGCGGACCAGCTAACGATCGTGGGCAATGGTCAGGCCGGAAATGAATTTGAAGTGGCCGATGAGGGGATCACAACGGCCAAGATCCAACCCTTGACCCCGGCCCCGGCCACGAACCAAATGCTGGTGACCACTCCCGGCGGAATTGTGGCCTGGGCTCCCGTACCTACCACAGCAACAATAACTGCCACAGATGTTACCTTCGCACCCTACATATCTTTAGGGTCCACAAATACCCAAGCCGCCATTCAGGAGCTTAAAGATGAAGTTGATGACATAATCGTCGCGGGAGGGGGCAACCCCAGTGACGAACTTCAGGATTTAGAATTGACCGGAAGTATTCTGACCCTTACCAATCCCGCAACTGTTGGAAACCAGGTCGACCTTGATCTCTTCTTTGCTACTGATGCGGAAATAACAGCGCTAAATTTCGATGATGCGGACCCAGACCCCTCCAATGAAATACAAGCCATTGGCTCCATTGATGGATCTGTGACCATTACCCCAGTGGGAACCAATGACTTTGACCTTTCCGTAGCAGCCGGATCTGACGACCAGAACCTGACAAGTGCGGTACTGACCGGAACCGACCTGGAAATCGCTATCGAAGCCGGCAACCCGACCACGGCCGACCTCAGTACCATGGCGACCGATCTGGAACTGGCCGCGGCCATTACCGCCTCCGAGGGCCTCGACAACGACACAAGTGACACCAACGAAATCCAGGCTATCACCTCTATTGATAACTCAGTGACCATTACCCCAGTGGGAACCAATGACTTTGACCTTTCCGTAGCAGCTGGATCTGACGACCAGAACCTGACAAGTGCGGTACTGACCGGAACCGACCTGGAAATCGCTATCGAAGCCGGCAACCCGACCACGGCCGACCTCAGTACCATGGCGACCGATCTGGAACTGGCCGCGGCCATCACCGCCTCTGAGGTCCTCGACAACGACACAAGTGACACCAACGAAATCCAGACACTTTCAATTGTCGGGGCGGACCTGACCCTCTCCAACGGGGGAGGTACCGTGACCATACCAGGTGTAAATGATGGCGTGGTCTCCAACATCGCGGCAGCCGGGACAAGCTTGAACGTCACGGGGGCGAACGGTGGCTTCAACGGAAGCGTGGACCTAGAGGCCCTGGTCGATGC
>CANMFO010000013.1 GCA_947497245.1 uncultured Flavobacteriaceae bacterium
GGGTCGAGAGGGTACATCATCGCAGTCTGGGTCCATAACCGGCCCGCATCGTCAAAGGTCAGGTCGATCGGGTTGACAACACCGTCCCGCTCACTGGCCACCAGTTCCACGACAAAGCCCTCCGGGACCTTGAAGCCCGCAAGTTCCCGCTCCGGGGAATAGATCTCCGTCCGCGCCGAATGCGTCTTTTTCTCTGGTGCCACTTCTTCCTTGGAAGCATCCTTTTCCCCTTGTGATACGGACGTTTTCTCTTTACACCCCAATACTAGGAAGCTAAGGGCAATGTACATTAGGAGGGGTAATTTTTTAATCTTCATTTGTTAAACCGTTTTGTTTTGTACAATAGATCTTTAAAGGGGGCTGATCGTGATGTTTTTAAACTCTACCTTGGCATCTCCCCCGCTGTGCAGTTGAATGCCAATTACCCCGTCCGAAGGAATACTCTCGTCCTTTTCAACATATTCGCATGTCTTTACACCATTGATATAGAGTTCGTGCCTGTTTCCCTTGCACCTAACAATATAGCTGTTCCAACCATCCTCCTTAAGAAGGTGCTTCAAGGTGCCCAAATCACCACCGACAAGTTTTCCCCGGCGATGTTCGTCATAGATATCTCCCCAATATCCCTTGCCTATATCGGCCTGATAGCCAATAATCTTGCCGTCCTCGATCAGGGAGCGGTACTGTATCCCACTATTGATCAAGCCCTTGCTGTGATCTCCCGTGAGTCGAAAAAGGCAGCGAAATTCAAAATCTTCATATGTATCGGTTGTCCGCAAATAGGTGTTCGTAGGAATATTGGTAACTCCATCCCCTCCGGTAATGACACCGTCCACCACGGACCAATATTTACCGTTCTCTTTTTTTACCGTCTTCCAACCGTTAAGAGTACTCCCGTCAAACAAGGAAACCGTTGGAGCGACTTTTTGGGCATTGCAAACAAAAGTTCCCATGATTCCCACTATCAGCGCCAACTTTATCAGCCGGGAAGGACGCACCGTTCTTATCAAAAAATGTTTGATTCCACTCATTTTCATGATCTACGTAATTTTAGAGTTATAATTAATAATCAAATGACCAAGGTACCGTTCCATGGACTATTTGGGTCTGTGCCCATCTATATTCCAAATTTGCAATGGTCCATTGTTCCGACCTATCAAAAGCAATGCGGTATTTAGGCCTTGGTGTTGGGCAATACCTATTGATTTGACATTTCCTGGCAGGTATAGCCCGGATTTTTCCAATGACAAGGGCTCATATGATGAACCGTTGGAGATCATCAGTAATCCAAAGCCCGCATCCCATCTCGGTGTTTCGGCCTCCGTATCAAAAATACCCCCTGCTATGAAAGCATCCTGAAGACCATCACCATTGACATCATAAAACGCGCAGGCCAAAATCGGGGAAACCTGGGCCTGATATGGAAGGGGTATTTTCTCAAAGATACCGTTTCCTTTGTTTTTTAAAACTATTGATTCAAATTCGGTCGCCTCCCTTTCATAGGATTCAGCCAGTTGCTCCCCAAATACATCTATCATCGTGGCATTGGCAAAACTACTGTAGGTCGGAAATTTGTCTTTGATGAACGGCAGCTGATCTGTTGAACATTCCTTTCCCCTGAGGGGAACATAGTTATTTTTATACCGATAGCTCAACATCATATCATGGGTGCCGTTCCCATCAAAATCCCCGGCAAAAATCTTTAGTGGTTTTTTAGGGGTCGCCTTGTACTTGGAATTCAGCCCTAAATTGCCGACTATGTAATCGGGCAATCCATCGCCATTCATATCGGTCTCGGCAACCGTATACCACCACCCTTTCTCTTTTCCAAGGCCGTTTTCTATCGAAGTATCTTCAAAAATACCCTTTTTGTTCTTTAAAAGTCCGATTCCCGTCCATTCGCCCACCATGATCAGGTCGTCCCATCCATCCCTGTTGAAATCGGTTGCAAGTACTTTGTTAACGGGGCCAAAATGGAGCAGGTCCGGCGCCACCGAAGCCGTGACATCCCGCATAAAACCCTTGTTGTTTTCGTAAACAGTTGACGGATGGGGCATGGGGTACTCGCCTGGTACCATCCTATTCCCCACAACAATGTCCATATCACCGTCCCTGTCAAAATCCAGTGTTGTGACCGACTTTCCGCTATATCGATTTTTATCCCGGAACCGCATCTTGGCCTTTCTAAAAGTTCCGGTGCCTTCGTTGATATAGAGGCGATCTGCATAATATTTGGATTGAATTTCATATTCGTTCCCTCCGCTGACGACAAAAAGGTCATCATCACCATCGTTATCCACATCAATGAAAATAGCTTCCATATCTTCAGCCATACGGTCCATATCCAGTGCAGGAGCATCGATTTTTTCAAATCCCTTGGAAGTTTGTACATGAAGTTCGCCCGCTTGCCCAGCCGCGCCCCCAATAAATAGATCTTGCAATCCATCCCGGTTTATGTCACCTTGCACAAAAAAAGGACCCAATGTGGACTGTTTATAGGGCAATAAGGTCTCTTTTTCAAAATCGTCAAATTCATTTTCCCTGTGGCGATAGGAAATCAACTCTTTTCCCGCCTTTATGGGTTTTACGTATTTTTCTGGATGGGCTTTTACCACCACCTTCTTTTTGGCATCTTTTTCATAAAACTCGATAAGCCGATCGGCCGCTACGTCGTACTTTTCCTCATACCGGCCCGAAGGCCACCGTACGGAAACCGTATCGATCCTTTTTTCAGTTCCCAGTCCAAAATGGGCGTTGGTTTCCACCGAGGAGAGGTATCCCCTTACCCTTGAAACCTGAACTTCCTGCTGCATGCCCTTGTATTTCAATTGTATTTTTGGAAATGATTCTGAAAGCCGGCCAGTGGCCTTTACCGTAAGATAAGCGCGATCCGTTTTTTCGCTGACCATGTTTTTGTACAGTTGTGCCGGTTGATTGTTGTTGTTTATCACCAAATCCAGGTCACCATCCCGATCAAAATCGGCATAGGCCGCTCCATTGGACGATGTAGAATCGCGAAAGCCCCAATTTTGCGATCGGTTCTTAAATTTCAATCCGCCTTGGTTTTCGAAAACCACATTGGGCAACTTTTGGGTAGGAATCAAGCTGTGCAAACGTTCCAGTTCGGTTACGGGAATAGGCTGTGGTTCGGGATATCGCGCATATACTTCCTTCACCTTGGCATGAAAATCGTTGTCCAGGGTAAACTCCGTACCGTTGGTCACAAAGATGTCCTTATCGGCATCGTTGTCCAAATCCGCTATCAGCCCGGCCCAGCTCCAATCCGTTTTTGCCACTCCCGCCATATGGGGAACATTTTGAAAGCTCCCATTGCCGATCCCCAATTGCAGGGTATTGAACATATATGCGTTCTGGTACTCCAGGTCATTTACGAGATAGTTGAAAAACTTCACATCCATGGGCTGCATCAGGACTTTAGATCGAACATGGTCTGGAGAGGCCATGTCCAAACTAAAAATATCATAGTGGCCATCGTTGTTCAGGTCCGCAATATCGATTCCCATGCCTGCATAGGCCACCTGTCCCGTCCTTTGCTTTACTTCGTCTTTAAAGGTTCCGTCGCCCTGGTTGATGTACAGGGCATCGGGAATGTAGTAGTCATTGGAAAGGTAAAAATCCTGAAACCCGTCATCATTGATATCCGTCACCACCATTCCCAGTCCAAAGGCCGGTGCCAAAAGTCCCGCCTTTTCCGTTACCTCGACATATTTGCCATCCTTATTTTCAAACAGGTGGCAACTGCTGGCATGTAACAATTTGGGCTCTTTTTTAAGGTAGTATTGAAATTCCCTAGCGGAAAAACCGTATAAGGGGTGTTCGTTGATGACCAGGCAATCCAGGTCGCCATCCCGGTCAAAATCAAAAAAAGCGGATTGGGTGCTCAGTCCCTTGTGATCCAAGCCATATTTTTTGGCTTCCTCCCTAAACGTAAGGTCGCCCTGGTTCATATACAATCTGTTGCTCCGGTCGTAGCCCATCGGTCCTCCCTGGCTTACATATACATCCAGCCAGCCATCGGCATTGATATCGGCAAAGGTCACCCCGGTGGCCCACCCTTTGTTTTGGTTGATATTCGATTTTTCACTAATGTCGTCAAATGTGAAGTTGCCCTTGTTCACGTACAGTTTGCTGTCCACTTGATTCCCTATCAACAAAAGGTCCTGAAGGCCGTCGTTGTTAAGATCGGCCACACCGACCCCAGCACCGTTGTAAAAATAGTCGAACTCGAATCTATTGAACCCATTGTCAAATTCTTCTTTTAGGGTATTGGCAAAGTGCACCCCGCTCCATTCCGGGTCTACTTTCTCGAACAGGTCGAAATTAATATCAGTCAATTCCGTGGATCGTTTTTCATATTCTTTACATGCATTTATGGTATGCAAAAGACCGCATAGGACTCCCCAATATCGTATTCGAAAAAAAAACCTTCCCATTGCTATGCCGAGCTATCGCGTTAAAAATTCACTCCTATATAAAAAAAGGGAAGACGAAAACTGCTCCACGCCTTCCCCTTTCGAACCAACTCAAACTAACTTTGTCAATATTCCCATTTTCTTTTGGACCTATGCTGTTCAGTACCCTGGATTCTGTTCCACTACTCCACCGGATATGTCAATCTCATTTTGTGGGATTGGAAACAAAAGATTGTCCGACGTTAATGATAAATCGATCGTAAATCCAAATTTATTAAGCTGTTGGGCCTCTATTTGGGGCTCCATGATCGCAATTACCTCATCATCCGGCAGGCGCAGCAAATCGATCCAACGGTGCAGTTCAAAAGCAAATTCCCACCTTCTTTCGTTCATCAGTTTTTCCATAAAGGTACCGGGGCTTGTGGCGTCAATATTGGGAAGGCCCGCTCGGGTCCGTACCTGATTTATATACCCATATGCCTCATCGTTCTCTCCTATGGCCTCCGCCAACATCAAAAGCACATCGGCATATCGCAACATCACAAAATTGATGTCGCTTCCACTTGTGGCCCCGGGTTGTATAAACTTGGCAATGTAAAGACCCAGATAACTCCCCTCCGTGGCGGTACCGAAAGTATGTGGTATCCTCAAATCAGCGGGATCGAACGAATCTGCCAGATCCTGGGTCGGATACGATGAAAGAACGTTCCGTGTGCTGCCATTGGTTCCCAAAGGACCGGCAACACTTTGTGGCACAAAGTCCCGGGGGACGGCCCAGGCGGTCTGATTTCCAGCATTGTGGTTTATTTCAAAAATGGACTCGGCCGTATTCTCGTTTCCCGCCCCGGAATGGATGGCCCCGTAATCGGGCAATAGGGAATAACGTCCCAACACCTGCCTCAATGCAGCTTCCGCAGCGGCAGCATTGCCATTTTGCAACTGTGCTTTCCCCAGCAGGGTCAGGGCGGCACCATTGGTCGCCCTTCCCACTTCGTTCCCCGCTCCACCCTCATAGGTGTTTGGAAGTGCCCCTGCGGCATCCGTCAAATCCTGGACGATCAAACTGTACACTTCCGCGACGCCGGAACGGGGCAGTATGGTATTCCCAAAATCCTCCGTGGGCTCAGTCCTAATGGGCAATCCTCCCCATGCGTTCACCATATAAAAGTAAAGGGAGGCCCTTATGAACTTGGCTTCTCCCACTATTCGGTTTATGAGCGCCGCATCGCCCTCGGCGGTCGCCCCGCTGGCGATTACCTTATTGGCCAAATTGATCGCACTCCACATAGCCTCCCACAGGCCGGAAATTGGCAAATTACCGGTTCCTTCACTGAAGAGGTCGGTCTCCACACGTTCCCCCTGATCGGTATGGTCTCCCCCCGCATTGTCCGAACGTTCTTCAAATAGCCTGTGTACAAGCCGTTGTCCACCGTCCCCTCTTGAGAACACTAGCCTTTGGGCGGCATATACCCCGTTGATCGCAATGACCAATTCCTGGTCATTCGAGAAAAATGAGGATCCGTCAATTCTATCCAATGGTTCTACCTCCAAGAAATCATCACAGCCAAATAGAAGTGATAAAATCAGGGTAGACAAAAATATTTTATGTATTGATTTCATTTTTTCTTGAATTAATGATGATTAAAAACTAAAATTAAGGCCCAAGGTCCAGGTGGTCGGTATAGGTACCGGGAGCGCCGCCGTCAGGCCCAGTTCGAGATCATCGGAAACGCCACGTATTCTTGAACCTCCAAAGAGTGATGGGCCACCACCGGATGGTGCCCTATAATCGGGATTGGTACCTACGAAGTCGGTCCAAGTATGGACATTTTCGGCAGAGGCATAAATCCTCGCATTGGCGATTCCCACCTTTTCAAGGATACTTTTTGGAAAGTTGTATCCCAGCGTAATATTCTTCAGTCTTAGATAATCGGTCTTCTGATTCCCCAAACTGGACACAGTGGCAATCCCATCGTTGAATTGCCCCGCTGCCGGGGTTCTTCCATCACCAGGTTGACTTTCGGACACATACCTGCCGTCGTACCAGAATACTTTTGAAAAATTCAGGTTTCGACTAGGTGCATTCGTCTGTATCAACCCCAGGTCTAAAAGCGATGCCCCGGCCTGTCCCGACAAGAGGGCGCTAAAGTCCAAGTTTTTGTAGCGCACATTCGTGTTTATCCCGTAGATCCAATCAACATTGGTGCCTTCCAAATTTTGTCCGTCCTCTCCCAGGAAATTGCTCACTGATCCATCTTGATTGACATCGCGATATATAATATCCCCCGGTGTTGGAGTGGCACTTGCGGTAGCTTCGTCGGCTGTAAGGACCTGTCCTTCCCTATAAATGCCCACTGCCTCGGTAACATGAATGTTTTGCAGTTCACCACCAACCGTTCGGCGCAAAGCTCCAAAGAAATTGCGAATTTCCTCATCCCCGCCAAGATCGAGGATCTCCTGATCATTGTTCGTAACGTTTCCGCCCACGGACCATTCCCAATCTTCCGTATCCACAACTTTGGCATTTACGGAAAGTTCAACCCCCTTGTTCCTCATGCTACCAATATTGGTAAGGAAGCCCGTATAACCGGACGAAGGCACCAAGTTTCGAGACAGTAGCAGGCTTGTGGTCTCATTGTTATAATAGTCCAAGACCATGTCAAAACGACTTTCGAAAAGGGATAGATCCAATCCAATGTTCAACTGTGTTGAGGTTTCCCAGGTAAGTGCTGAATTTCCGGGAGAAGTAATTTCTACTCCAGTGACCGGAACTCCACCAAAAGAATTATTTATGGGACCAAGACTCGGTTTGGCTATAAAATCGGGAATGGCATTACTTCCCGTGGAACCATAGGACCCTCTCAGTTTGGCATTGTTCACAAAAGCCAACTTTTGAATGAACGCCTCTTCGGACAACCTCCAGCCCAAAGCGAAGGAACCGAAGGTCTGGTACCGATTGTCCGCACCAAATCTAGAACTGCCATCGCTCCGCACCGTGGCTGTTAGCAAATACCGGTCCTTGAACGAGTAATTCAATCTGCCCAAATAGGAGACCAATGCGCTTTCCGTTACTCCGTTGCTCGATGTCAGCGTGTTACTGTCCCCAAGCGAAAGTATGGTAGGCCCCTGAACCTGTAGATCCCGAACATCCGATACCAAGAACTCGGACTTGTCCTTTTGAAGCGTAAATCCTCCCAAAACGTCAAAGGCATGATCTCCGAACAATCTTTTGTAGGCAAGCGTGTTCTCGTTCAACCAACCAATTTGGTTGGATTTTCTAAGATTTAGCTGACTAATATTACTGAAACCGCTCCTGGGGCGGCCATCCGCTGCCGGAGTATAGGTCCGCTGGGCATCATTGGAACCAATATTCGTTGAAATCGTGGATTTTAAGACCAATCCATCGATAGGCTCGAAGGCCAGGCTTATCCCCCCCAACAACCTGAAAATGTCCTGGGTGTCATTAAATAAACTGGCCGTTTCCAAAGGGTTCGCGATCGGTGCGTCAAATCCGACCAGATCACCCCCAAATGCAAGGGATCCATCGGCATTCCTTACCGGAATTATCGGGGCCAACAAACTGGCCTGCCCATAGAGGTTATCAAAACCGTTTCCATTATTGGATCCTGTAATCGTCGACAGGTTCGGGGCCAGGTTTACACCAAAGGTTATACGGTCCGTGGGCCGGTATTCCACCTTTATCCGTGCGGAATATTTTTTAAAGCCGTCAACGGGGATCACCCCTTCCTGGCTAATGTAGTTTCCAGAAAGCAGATAGGAAACCTTCTCGCCCCCACCGGAAGCGGAGATACCGTAATCCTGGTACACACCGGTCTTCAATATTACATCTTGCCAATCGGTGTCGGTTACCCCGTCCCAATAGTTGGCAATGAAATCGGGCGTGGTTCCACCGTTGGCCTCTGTAAAGAATTGAACATATTCTTGCGCGTTCAAGACATCCAATCGGGCGTGTTCCGGAACAACGGAAATACCCGACTTCATCGACACATTAATACTGGATACTCCCGTTCTGCCCGATTTTGTTGTAATTATGATTACCCCATTGGCCCCTCTTGAACCGTATATCGCGGTGGAGGAAGCGTCCTTTAGTATTTCAATGGACTTAATGTCGGAAGGATTGATGGATTGCACGTTTCGTTGATCCGTCGGAAAGCCATCCACGACCCATAAAGGCTCATAACCGGCCGATAAACTACCAATGGCCCTTACGGTCACGCGCGACAGTTCTCCGGGAGAATTGCTACGGGAGCCTATGCTCAGACCAGGGGCCAGCCCGGACAAGGCGTCCTCAACGGAGGCAACCGGTCTTTGTTCAATAGCTTCAGAGGCTATGGAGGCGATAGATCCTGTAACGTCTTTTTTCTGTTGGGTACCGTATCCCACAACGACCACTTCTTCGAGGCCGGCGGCATCTTCTATAAGGGTCACGATGATATTGGTTTGATCGTTAACCGCTATTTCCTGATTTGCATATCCCAGGTAGGAAACGACCAAAATCGCATTTTTATCGGTCACGTTTATGGAAAAATTACCATCGAAATCGGCTTGTGTTCCATTGGTGGTCCCTTTCTCCAGAATATTCGCGCCGGGCAACGGGGTGCCATTTTCGGCGATTACGGAGCCGGTTATCACCATTTCCTGTGCCTGTTCTTCCAAGCTTTCCTCCGGAACTTTTTTTACAGGGAGCGGTACTTGCCTGCCTTTTCGCAGGACAATGTGCCTCCCGCGAAGCTTATACCTTGTATAGGTATTCTGGAACATCGTTTTGAGCACGGTCCCGATCTGTTCCCCTTCTACTTTCAGGGACAGTTTTCGCAGCAGGTCAACATGTCTGGTCTTGTATATGAATCGAAATTCGGTGGTGGATTCGATCTTCTCGATAATGTCGAACACCGAGGTGTTCTCCATATCCAAGGTAACCTTGGTTTTTTGTGCGTAGCTGTCGTTGGCATGCAACCCGAACAAGGTCGTTATCAAGAGCAGCGTGGTCAGTTTCATTTTTAGGTCGAATTTCAACAAAGGTCTGCCCAACCTCCGTCGGTTCAAAAGTTTTTTCATAATTTTAAGCGTTTTAATTGTGGTTAGCAAATAGTTGCTCGATCACTTTTTACAACCGGAAAATGCTCCAACATTTTCCGGTTTTGTTTCTTTTGAAACAAAGTGCCGACTTCTTCAATGATTTTACTTCATATCATATTGTTGATTTTTTGGTTGTACTTCAGTTCGTGGATCATTTTATGATCACCCTATTATTTTCTACGGTATACTCTATTTCATGGGCATCGTTAAAGAAGCTGAGAATCTCCTCTATGCCGACCTTGTTAAAACTTGCATTGAAGATTTCATTGCCCAGTGCTCTGTTCCCATTTTCAATTTCTATGTTGTAATGCCGCTCCAACTTTTTCAGGATGTTGTCAAAGGTCACGTTCCGGAATACCAAATGTCCTTGTCTCCATGAGGTGTAAAGCGCCGTATTCACCTGGTTCACATTGATAATTTTGGAGGCATGTCCAAAAGACCCCTTTTGTCCAGGGGACAATTTGGTGGGGCCATTCCCGGTCCCGTCGCCCTCCAAGCTTACGGCCCCTTCGACCAAAACCACGTCGATATTCTCATCCTCCATATAGGCCGATACATTGAATTCCGTTCCCAAAACTTCTATGTCCAGTTCTTCCGCCTTTACAATAAAAGGTCTGGATCGGTCCTTACTGACCTTAAAATAAGCCTGACCCGTCAAAAAAACCTGTCTGGACCCAGTCGTTGAAAAATTCACTGGATATCGCAACGAACTGCCGGCATTTAAATGCACATCGGTCCCATCCGACAGTCTCAATTGAAATTGTTTTCCGTTTGGAATGGTCAAGGTGTTGAACAGCAAACGCCCGGTAGCCGTTCCACCGGAATAGCTGATCTGATCCTGTTTTTGGTCCCCAACAATGTTCCCGTCCGCATCCTTGACCTTTTTTGTTTGGGATAGATCGATGGTCTGCAGGGCACCATTATCCAATTCCAGGGTTACGGAATCCTCTTTGGGTACGATAAGGGTGTTATTTTGGGGTGAAAAGAACCCTTGTTGGTAGAAGTACCCCATCCCCAAAAGCACGGCAATGGCAGCCGCGTACCTGGCCCAGTTCGGGAACATCCTTTTAACAGGTCGTTCCCGCTTTTCAATTTGCTCCATGACCTTGGTATAGGCCACATCCACATCATTTTTAAGAACGGCCAGGTTCAGGTCGTGATAATCCCTGATATAGGATTCCAAAAGGGATCGGTTTTGGGGATCGTTCAACCAATTGCGAAGCCCGATGAGCTCTTTCTCCGTAATCGTCCCCATAAGAAGCTTGGAAATAATGTTCTTCATTTCTTCCTTATTTTTTAATTGACCGCAGTTCCATTGATTAACCCCCCCCTCAAACTACATGCAGTACAAGCTATGCTGCAAAAACGTACGATACCCCTAAAAAAAACTTAACTATTTTTGAAATTTGTATTTTTACGCATGTGGTCCATTCAACAAATATCTGAAATCCAATGAACGATCTGGAAGCGGTCAAGGCTTTGAAACAGGGCGATAAGCGTGCATTTAAGTGCCTTTTTGAAAGGTATTACGACCGTCTTGTAGCCTATATAACGACCTATACCCACGACCCCATCAAATCGGAGGACATCGTTCAGCAAACGTTCATTAATTTCTGGGACGATAGGCTCAAATTAATCGAGGGCAGGTCCCCAAAAGGATACCTGTATGCCATTGCCCGCAATCGTTATCTCGACACCGTCAAGAAAGAAAAAAAACAGGAGAAACTGCTGAGTCAAATATGGGAACGCGCCCTTCGAGATCGGATCCAGGAAGATGTTGAAACCCTGGAAAGGAGGATCCAAAAAATGAAACGGGTGGTGGAATCCTTGCCACCGAAGTGCAAGGAAATCATTCAGATGAACAAGGTGCAGGGTATCAAGTATCGGGAAATCGCAGAACATCTGGGGGTCTCCGTCAAAACGGTGGAATCCCAGATGCGGATCGCATTTGCCAAAATACGGGAGGCCTTTAAAGATGATAACCTTCTTTTGTTTTTGATGTTCGGAAAATTTCGGTGAGCATGGAACCTTTGGACCCTTCACTTTTTTTTGGCTTCGTTGCCAAACCAACGGGACCCCGCCCGGCCGTCCTTCAATGCCCTGGAAAGTCCTACCCCTCCAGGGCACCATCAAAATATAAGGCCGTATCGTTTTTCCGTGAAAAGTCCCAGGCCCAAAAAAAGAAGATTCTTATTGCCCTATTGCTTCCTCTTCTTGTCGTTGGCTGTAACACGAAAAAAGATGGGGAAGAGACCCCGCACGGAGCGCCAATACCCAATATAGTGTACATCAATGTCGATGATCTGGGGTGGATGGATACCGGGGCCTATGGGAGTACCTTCTATGAAACCCCGAATATTGATGCACTGGCAAAAATGGGGATGACGTTCACAAATGGCTATGCCAGCGCGGCCAATTGTGCACCGAGCAGGGCCTGTCTTATGAGCGGGCAGCATACACCGAGGCATGGAATATATACAGTTGCAAATTCCGATAGGGGGGATGGCCGAACGCGTAAACTAATTCCAATACCCAATACTGAATTGTTGGCCGACTCGCTGATCACCATTGCGGAAATGTTGAAACGAGAGGGGTATAAAACGGGGATTTTTGGTAAATGGCATTTGGGGAAGGACCCACGTACCCAGGGTTTTGATATAAATGTGGGCGGGAGCCATAGGGGCAACCCAGGACCCGATGGATATTTTGCACCTTATAACCTACATGATCTGCAAGAGGCCCCCCAAGGCGAGAATTTGACGGATCGACTAACACTGGAAGCCATAAAGTTTATGCAAGGGGCCCAGGGGCAGCCTTTCTTTGCGTATCTGCCCTATTACGCCGTTCATACACCCTTGGCAACCTCTTCCACCCTTGAAGAAAAGTACTTGGACAAAAGAGGGAATGCACGACAGAACAATGCAAAATACGCCGGCATGATCGAAACAGTCGATAAAAATGTAGGCTTGTTGTTAAACTATCTTAAAGCGTCCGGACATTTAAAGAACACCTTGATCATTTTCACTTCGGACAATGGGGCGATTCGCGATATAAGCCGTCAAAACCCCCTGAGGGCGGGCAAAGGTTCGTATTATGAAGGAGGTATCCGGGTTCCCTTTATCTTCAGTTGGGAGGGAAGAATTGCAGCGGATACACATAATAGTGTGCCCATTACCAATTTGGATATCTTTCCCACTTTGATGGAGCTCGCCGAAAGCGACCTACCGGCTAAAGTGCTCGACGGAAATTCCCTGACACCCCTTTTTAAGGGAAATACCATTGCCGAACGCGATCTGTTTTTTCATTTTCCAATATATCTACAGGCCTATAACACCCAAACCGATGAAGGCAGGGACTCTTTATTCAGAACACGCCCTGGAACTGTTTTGATCTCGGGCAAATGGAAGCTGCACCATTATTTTGAGGACAATGGATATGAATTGTACGATTTGGGCAATGACCTAGGGGAGCAAAATAATTTGGCCGAAACCCATAAGGAAAGAGTGGTAGAACTTGGTGAGAGAATGAACGCTTGGAGAGCCCATCTGAGCGCACCGATACCCCGGGAGACAAACCCCGATTATGACCCTAATTACAGATAGGAGCGCCAAAGTTCCGGATTCAATGGAGGTGTATCACGCACCATTTTCCCAAGACCTTTCCGCGGTCTGATAATACTGGTCAATCACCGTTTTTTCCATATCTCTTTTTGATGAACTGGCCCAAGGAAAAGTTTGTATTCTTTTGAGCCGGGTTGCATGCCGTTTTTTGTAAACTGGGATTGACCCAATCTATCCAAGGCCGTATTTGTATCGCCGAACTTCGGTCAAATGGTTTCTTCTCCCGGATCCCGAAAATAAAAAGTACCATTTTTTGCGTTTTTTTTGTAGGCGATACCCTTGGGTTCATTTCCATATTTGCAATGTAATTACAAAACACAATTGTTAAACATTTAAAAATACAGAAATGGACATTAAAGCATTAGTAACAGAAATGGACGGTATTGTTTCCCAGGGAGCGATCGTCGACGCGGTAAAGCAATTTTTTGCCGACAACGCCAGTACTTCGGACTACAATGGTGCGGCAACAGTGAACAAACAACAAATGGTGGAAAAAATGGAAGGTTTTGCCGGGGCGATTGCCCAAGTGAACGGTATCACCCATCATTGTACCCTAGTTGATGGCAATGAATCCGCTTCGGAATTCACCTTTGATTTCAATATGAAGGACAACAGTAAGATCTATTGGCATGAAATCATTCGCCGTAGGTGGAACAATGCAGGCAAGGTGACCCATGAAGAATATTTTAACGCGCAGTAATGCACGGGACGCTTTAAACGGGGAACTATTAATCCCGTAATCAACAATCATCTAAAATTCAAAATTATGCGCTTTATAACAAAGGAAATACATGCCTATTTGGATTATCCGGTGGCCATTGCCTTAATGGCGCTTCCCTTCTTGATCGGATTGGGAAGTTCAAACCCACTGGCCTTACAAATTGCCGTAGCCACTGGAATTGCGGCATTTGTTCTAACCTTGCTGACCGATCACCATCTGGGGGCTTTTCGAATTATTCCCTACCGATTTCACTTGATCGTTGACTTCGTGGTGGCCCTGGTATTCATTCTGGCCCCTTTCATTCTTTCTTTTAGGGGATTGGATGCCTATTTCTATTGGATCAATGGTGTGGCCGTGCTCCTAGTGGTCAGCATGCACAAACCCGAAATAGTAGCTTAAGGTAGAAGGGTAGCTACTATCCGAATTCGACAAACAAAAACAAAAATCGTAATTATTTAAAACTAAAAAATGAAAACTTTATTTAAAACAACACTTATCGCACTTGCTTTGTCCATAGGTACAATTGGTTTTGCACAGGACAAAAAAGCCAACAATATTGATGACAGTAAAATTGGATTACAAGGGTATAGCCCGGTATCGTACTTGGATATGGGCTTGGCCCAAAGAGGGTCGAAGCAGTATAAATCCATCTATAATAAAATCGCTTATTATTTTACTTCTGAAGAACAAAAGAAGACTTTTGACGGTAACCCAAAAAAGTATATGCCGCAGTACGGTGGCTTCTGTGCCTTTGGTATTTATGCGGGGGCAAAATTCCGGGTAGACCCCAACAAATTTGTTGTTAGCAACGGCAAGTACTATTTGTTCTTGAACGATGTCGAAGTGGATGCCAAACAATTGTGGATTTCGGAAAAGGAGTCCAAATTATTGGCCACTGCCAATACAAATTGGAAAGGCTTGCGAACCAAATAATGGGGAACGCTAAGTCCCTCTGTTTACGACCAAGGCATGTCGGCCAATTGATCGACATGCTTTGGTTTTTATATGATGTTGGGTTTATGTGGTCCGGACAGTGGACAAAAAGGATTTCGATCGCCCCCTATTCCAGTTCCAC
>CANMFO010000014.1 GCA_947497245.1 uncultured Flavobacteriaceae bacterium
GTTGTTTCCGTCAGCTATGCTGATGTCCCCGGCCGTACCGTCGGTGGACAGGGTCTGGTCGTCCGTATCCGTGTCCAAAGAACTGATGTCAACGCTCTGGTTGCCCCCGCCATCGATCACGGTCAAATTTGTGCCGTCGAAGCCGATCCCCGTGTTGTACTCGTTCCCGATAACCGAATCCGCATCGTCCGGGTTGATCGTCACCGACCCGCCGTCCACAAGGGAGATGGTCGTGCCCGCTGCATCGATCGACAGGTCCTGGGTATCCGTGTCCAAAGAACTGATGTCCACGCTCTGGTTGCCCCCGCCATCGATCACGGTCAAATTTGTGCCGTCGAAGCCGATCCCAGTATTGTACTCGTTGCCGATAACCGAATCCGCATCGTCCACGTTCAGGGCCAGGGTGCTCCCATCGTCGATGGAGATGTTCCCAGCCGTGCCGTCCGTGCTAATGTCCTGGTCGTCCGTGTCCAGACCGCTGATGTCCACGCTCTGGTTGCCGCCTCCATCGGTCACGGTCAAATTTGTGCCGTCGAAACCGATGCCCGTGTTGTACTCGTTCCCGATAACAGCGTCCGCATCGTCCGGGTTGATCGTCACCGACCCTCCGTCCACAAGGGATATCGTAGTGCCCGCTGCATCGATCGACAGGTCCTGGGTATCCGTGTCCAAAGAACTGATGTCCACGCTCTGGTTGCCCCCGCCATCGGTCACTGTCAGGTTCGTGCCGTCAAAGCCGATCCCCGTGTTGTACTCGTTGCCGACAACCGAATCCGCATCGTCCACGTTCAAAGTGATGTTGTTTCCGTCAGCTATGCTGATGTCCCCGGCCGTACCGTCGGTGGACAGGGTCTGGTCATCCGCTGCAAGGGAACTGATGTCCACGCTCTGGTTGCCGCCGCCATCGGTCACTGTCAAATTTGTGCCATCGAAACCGATCCCCGTATTGTACTCGTTCCCGATAACCGAATCCGCATCGTCCGGGTTGATCGTCACCGACCCTCCGTCCACAAGGGATATCGTAGTGCCCGCTGCATCGATCGACAGGTCCTGGGTATCCGTGTCCAAAGAACTGATGTCCACGCTCTGGTTGCCCCCGCCATCGGTCACGGTCAAATTTGTGCCGTCGAAGCCGATCCCCGTGTTGTACTCGTTCCCTGGGTCTCCGTCCAAGTCGGGGGTAGCATTCCCACCGACAGCATTCCAGGTTGCACCATCGTAAACATACAACTGTCCCGCTACGTCGTCCACATAGGTAACTCCACTGTGGCTTGGCGTTACCGCTGGTGCTCCCGAGCCGATCAGGGTAAGTTCATTGGTCACATCGGCGTCCGCATCGTCCACGTTCAGGGTAATATTGTTTCCGTCAGCTATGCTGATGTCCCCGGCCGTACCGTCGGTGGACAGGGTCTGGTCGTCCGTATCCGTGTCCAAAGAGCTGATGTCCACGCTCTGGTTGCCACCGCCGTCGGTCACGGTCAAATTTGTTCCGTCGAAGCCGATCCCGGTATTGTACTCGTTCCCGATAACCGAATCCGCATCGTCCGGGTTGATCGTCACCGATCCGCCGTCCACAAGGGATATCGTAGTGCCCGCTGCATCGATCGACAGGTCCTGGGTATCCGTGTCCAAAGAACTGATGTCCACGCTCTGGTTGCCACCGCCATCGGTCACTGTCAGGTTCGTACCGTCAAAGCCGATGCCCGTGTTGTACTCGTTGCCGACAACCGAATCCGCATCGTCCACGTTCAAAGTGATGTTGTTTCCGTCCGCTATGCTGATATCTCCCGCCGTACCATCGGTGGACAGGGTCTGGTCATCCGCTGCAAGGGAACTGATGTCCACGCTCTGGTTGCCACCGCCATCGGTCACCGTCAGGTTCGTGCCGTCAAAGCCGATCCCCGTATTGTACTCGTTCCCGACAACCGAATCCGCATCGTCCACATTTAGGGTAATGTTGTTTCCGTCCGCTATGCTGATGTCCCCGGCCGTACCGTCGGTGGACAGGGTCTGGTCGTCCGTGTCCGTGTCCAAAGAGCTGATGTCCACGCTCTGGTTGCCGCCGCCGTCGGTCACTGTCAAATTTGTGCCATCGAAGCCGATCCCCGTGTTGTACTCGTTGCCAGGGTCTGGATCCAAATCTGGAGAAGCATTCCCTCCTACCTGGCTCCATGAGGCCCCGTCATAAATATATAACTGTCCCGCTATGTCGTCCACATAGGTGACTCCACTGTTGCTCGGTGTTACCGCTGGAGCTCCCGAGCCGATAAGGGTAAGTTCGTTGGTCAAATCCTCATCGGGATCGGTTGAGTTAACAGTATAATTTCCACTTCCGTCGTCATTTACGCTTATAGCACCGGTTCCGGCTATTACGGTCTCGCTCAATGAGGAAAGATCGACAGAGGTTGAGCCTCCATTTTCAATATCTATCTGCAATTGATTGGCCCCATTGAGATTGGCTCCAGTTAAATCTTGATCATCACTGCTGCTAGCCGCCAAGTCCACAATGGCCTCCTGCACAGTGGTTTCATCAATCAAATCTCCATCCACATCCACATTTGGGCTCAATGGCACTTCGGTAGCGTTTTGGCCATCAGTGCCTACGAAGGTAATCGTGGATCCATCACCATTATCAAAAGTGAAAGTTCCGTTGAGGTTATCGGTAAGGTCCGCTTTTGCAACAGTCTGTGTAACACCACCTTCATTCACGAAGCTTATGTTACCGTCCCCAGCATCGCTCATAGAGGTAATGGTCTCCTCAAGGTCCGCCGCACTCCCATCGGCTTGGGTCAAGGTAGCAATTCGATTTCCTGTAATAAGGTTCGAAATTGTTAATCCATTGGTATCAATGGTCACATCGGAGCCATCGTTGTTCGTGAAGGTATAGGTACCATCGGGGTTTGCGGTGATATCGGACTTTGCCACCGTTACACCCGTACCTGTTTCATCTGTAAAGGTGATGTTACCATCACCATTATCCGTAATTGTCGTTATCGTTTCCTGGATGGATACCGTAGAGCCATCTTCCCTATTGTAAACCCCTATTTCATTTCCAGTTACGGAAGTACCCGTAATATCGGTAATGGTCTCATCGATGTCCACTATGGTACCATCCGCTTCCGTAACCGTGGCTATACGGTTACCGGCAACAACGTTCGTAATGGTCATTCCATTGGTGTCGATGGTTACGTCAGAACCGTCATTGTTGGTGAAGGTATAGGTGCCATCGGGATTGGCCGTGATATCGGATTTTGCCACGGTCTGTGTAACTCCTCCTTCATTGACAAAAGTCACATTGCCATCGCCGGCATCGGTCAGGGAGGTAATGGTCTCCTCAATATCCGCGCTGCTACCATCCGCTTGCGTCAGCGTAGCTATTCGATTTCCTGAAATCAGATTTGTAATCGTTAATCCGTTGGTATCGATGGTCACATCGGAACCGTCATTGTTCGTGAAAGTATATGTTCCGTCGGGATTGGCCGTAACATCGGACTTTGCAACGGTCAGATCCACACCCGCCTCATTGGTAAAAGTAACATTGCCATCGCCATTATCCGAAATGGTGGTAATGGTCTCATCGATGTCGACAATTGTACCATCGGCCTCTGTTACCGTGGCAATCAAATGACCCGCTAGGACGTTGGTAATCGTGATTCCATTGGTATCGATGGTCACATCGGAACCGTCATTGTTCGTGAAGGTATAGGTACCATCCGGGTTAGCTGTAATGTCGGACTTCGCGACCGTCCGATCCGTACCCGTTTCATCTGTAAAGGTAATGTTGCCATCACCGTTGTCCGTAATTGTCGTTATCGTTTCCTGGATGGATACCGTGGAGCCATCTTCCTTACTATATACCCCTATTTCATTACCTGTGACCGAAGTACCGGAAATATCGGTAATCGTCTCATCTATGTCCACAATGGTCCCATCTGCTTCCGTAACGGTAGCTATTCGGTTACCTGCGATAACATTGGTAATCGTCATCCCATTGGTATCGATAACCACATCCGAGCCATCGTTGTTCGTGAAGGTATAGGTACCATCCGGATTGGCCGTGATATCCGATTTGGATACAGTTTGGGTAACCCCCCCTTCATTTCGGAAGGTAACATTGCCATCGCCGGTATCCGTCATGGAGGTTATCGTTTCCTCTATGTCCACACTGCTTCCATTGGCCTGGGTCACGGTTGCGATGCGGCTACCAGATATCAGGTTCGTAATGCTCAGTCCATTGGTATCGATAACCACATCCGAGCCATCGTTGTTCGTGAAGGTATAGGTACCATCCGGATTGGCCGTGATATCCGATTTGGATACGGTAAGATCGATTCCCGCCTCGTTCGTGAAAGTGATATTGCCATCACCATTATCCAAAATGGTAGTAATGGTCTCATTGATCGTAACGAGGTCGCCATTTTCATTTTCGTAGACTCCAATGGCGTTCCCAACCCCGATAGTTCCTGTAATCGTGGTAATGGTCTCCGCAGGAAGTGTAATCGTGGTCAGGGTTCCATCCTCATCCAGATATCTTAAGTCCCGCGTTGCAGGGTTAAAACTCAACGATCCCACATTTAGCGGAATGTTTGTCAATAGGCCTGCCTCATCGGTATAGTCCAGGGAATTGCCATCCGCTCCCAATGCCAGACTGCCCACGTTTAAGGGAATTGTATTGGTCAGATTGTTCTCATCTACATACTCTAAGTTGTTTCCATTGAGAGTCAGCGCGGTCAAGGTTTCCGCCGGAAGTGTAATTATGGTTGGTGTACCCCCCTCATCGGTGTACGTAAGTTCACGGGTGGCCACATTGAACGCCAAAGTCCCTACATTGAGAGGGATGTTGTTCAAGAGACCGGCCTCGTCGGTATAGTCCAGGGAATTGCCATCCGCTCCCAATGCCAGACTGCCCACATTTAAGGGGATGGTATTGGTCAGGTTATTTTCATCTACATACTCTAAGTTGTTTCCATTCAGCGTTAGTGTGGTCAGCGTCTCGGCAGGTAGGGTAACCGTAATGGGAGGGCCTCCATTTTCCAATTCCAATGTGAGTCCTCTTGTCGCTGGATTGTAGCTGAAATCCAGTACTTGCTGACTATCGGTGGAGGTCAATTCCCATGAGTTCCCATCCCAAAAATAGATGGTTCCTGTATTGGTGTTGACATAGATATCCCCAGTATCAACACCAGAGGGAGTCGTGGCACCAGGAGCCGATACCAGAGTGCCGCTAAGCACTTCGCAATTACATTGGTCCTGCAGCGTCACGGTAGTTTGCGAAAAGGCGGATCCCGTTGTCAGCAAAATGAGTATGAAAACTATTTTTTTCATGGCCGTTACTTTACTTAGAATAGTCTGGTACAATTATTTCTATATTTTTATGATCTCCCTTTAACCGTGGTCAAAAGACCCGTTAAGGGAAATTTCCAATTTCAAAAAATCTTATAAAGCTGAATAGTTTCCGGGGCCCCGTTCCTGCAGAACGCATTTGGAATCATGAAGTGGATACTTGGTATCCTCACATACCACTGTTGTCTTTTTGGTCAAAACGTAGTTAAGCTCGGTTAAGTTATTCATGCTTTGGGTGGCAACAAACCCTACTTTTACCGCACGGTTCAATTACACACTACAAAATTAACCTTACTTACTCCTCTTGGAAATAAATGTTGTGTATGTGTTAAATAGCAAGGTATACGTCTATAAAAATGAGGTTTCAACCTCATTTGTAGTCCAAATTCTGGTCGTGTTCTTGGTCGATTACTGCAATTATATCGGCATGTCACAGCGGTGCCCCATTTGAATTTTTGCGCGAATCGAGGTCTAAAAAAGGGAGAAATCGAGCTTGTTTCCACCGGTCGAAGATTGTATTTCCCTGCTGGCCATTATAGGTTAAAGTGTTGGAAATGGAAGCAAGTACAAGCCTGATTTCAAGGGTGGTGCCTAAATCGGAAAAAGGGTCCGAGAATCCAGTCAATTTGCTCTTTTTCGCTCCCTGAACCGTATTACAAGATTCCCTTGGTACCACAAAATACGGCAGAAACCCAGGTCGGGCATCGATAAAGTTTATATGAAGAGCGAATAAGGGATTAAAATCAGTTCTTATTGACCCTATATGTGATTTTTCTGTTGGTAATCACCGAATATGCCCGAATTTTGCTAAAGGGCGAAAACTCGGAAGTACTGTTCGACAGGGTCGCCGTTGCGGTGATGTCCTCCCCAAAAGAAACGGCAATGGGAATTGGAATGGAACATTGAAATCTGTTGGTGTTATCGGTATTCCCATCCACATCTGAATAGGAAGAGGTTCCCGGATCTGTGTCCGCGGCACCGCCCTCGGTAAAAGCCCCGATATACACCTGGCCTTCGCCATAGTCCGTGGACAGTCCCAACTGATTGTCACCCAGGGTAGCCGTTCCCTGATTCACATCGGTCAAAAAGAACTCCAGGGTGGCACCGGGTCGAGACCATCCGCTAACGATTAAATCCGTACCTGATTTATAGGCCGAGGTTATTATCGGAAAGTTCATGGACTGGTTTGGTCCGTTGTCCAAATCCCCCGTATCGTTGAGGGTTACTCCATCACCCACCGCATCCGAGGGATCCAGATCGATTCCCAATGAGGCGACCGCCGTCCCGTTGGCGTAGATCGAATTTTGTGAAATGAGGTTCCCGGAAGTATTTCCGCCAGCCAAAACAATTCCAGCACCTCCATTGGAGGCTATGACATTGTTTGTAATGGATGAATTGCTACCATCGAGGCGTATCCCCGCATTTTCAATGGAACCGCTACAATTGCCCCCGTCTTGACCTGAGGTGGTGATGGTATTTTCGAAAATCGTTAGGTTTCCAGTAATTCCATCACCATCGATGCCCAAGGCGGATGCGTTCTCAATCAGGTTTCGCTGAATGACGATCCCACTTCCACTAAGTATGGTGATGTTATCCTCACAGGAATCATCTCCATTGGATGTTATATGGTTATTTTGAACAGTAGTTGCTGTTCCACCGTTGACCAATATTCCCGTAGCCGTGTTTGTCGCAATATAATTACCATCCACTACAGCCGTACCAGCGATTATTTCAACCCCATCGGTAATATTTCCTGCGTTTGCTCCGGTGGCATTCACTCCTAAAAAGTTGTTCGAAATAGTTGCCGAACCATTGTCTACCCGAATACCCGTGTTGTTCCCACCGAACACTGCAAGGTTTCGGACCACAGTATTGTTTCCTTCTATTTTTATAACATCCCCCCCATCCCTATGGACCTGTATTTCGGGCCGGTCATAATTGGGCAACACAATAGCGGAAGTCCCAACCGTGGTACCTCCAGAGCCCACGGATCCCGAATTGGTATCGGTGGAATATGCCGTCTGCGTCCTTCCATCGATGACCGTGTTCGCAGCCGTGATCGAAGTAAGGGGGTTCCCGTTGGATATTGTAATGTCGAAATAACCACTTCCAAAATTGGAATCTGCCGCCCTACCCAGTGGGTCTGTGGTGGAGGGAATCATAAAAATGGAGGTGTCATCTCCGGACGCCGGATCAAAAATGGCATTGGCCTCGATATCCAATCCTGTCTCATCAAGATTATTGCTGTTGACGATAAACTGTTCCAAGGACCCCTGTCCATCCTCATTGGTATTTACTATGGTATTAAAATTGAAGCCAAAATCCAGTCCTGCGACCCCTTCACTGGAAATTGACACCGTGGATATGGTCTGGGCATTTGTCAAAATTCCCGCAGCGACGTCCACCCCTGCAGGGTCCGCTCCTCCTATCTCATCGGTTATGCTGGTAAAACCTCCCGCCGTGGTGTAATTCCTTCTAAACGTTTGTACGGGCAGACAAGCAGAGCATGAGCTTCCACCCCCACGCGAGGATGTTACGGAGGTATTGACAACGCGCACACTATAGTCCCCATCGGCCATGCCCCCAAAGGAATATTCCCCGGCCGTGTTCGTGGTCGTGGTTTCCCTGAGCACTCCAGAACTGTTGTACAGTTCCACAATGGCCCCTTCAACGGCCACGCCACTTGAAGTGGCCCTGTCCCGTCCGGCACCACCGCCATAATTCACATCTTCAAAAACGGTCCCCACAATCAAATTACTGGGTACTTTCAACAGCACCGCATTTAACATCACATAATCTTGACCTACCCCTACATTGGTGGTCGCGGTTGATTCTCCGGCGGAGATCAATGATGATATATCATAGGTATCCAAATCCAGGCCATAGGTGGTCGCATCATTGACATTTGGAACCGTAGTATTGTCAAACAGGGTGGAATTGAACGGGTTGTTGACCGTACTTCCATTGTTGTCGCCATCGCCCACCAGTTTTGTGGTTCCAGAACCCGTGGTCAGGGACAATACCTCATTGTTGGCCAGAGTTTGGTCCCCTTCCCATGAAAGCACGGTGGTTTTGGCCCCGGATGCACCGATCGCATAAAAACCGCTTAGTGTGAAACTCACCGTATTGTTTTGTTCACCATCGAATCCTTGATACAGGTTAATGGTCACAGCAGGAAGGGTGTCTTCGGTATAAAAAATCATAAGAGACCAGCCTCCCATGACCACTGTCGAGGAGCAGTAACTTCCTCCCGCGTCGACGGTCAGGCCCGAAAAATCGAAAGTATTGGTCGAAGGGTCGGCAATCCCCGAAATCAAGGTGGTAACATCCGCCATCATGGCATAATGTATCAGTGAACCAAAGGTCGATTGGTTGGCAAAATTGGCATTTACGGTCTGCCCTTCAAAAGTTACCTCTAGATCCGGGTTTGCGCCGGAATGTGCCCAAAACAAATATGCTTTTTGAATCGTAGCAGTACCAGGGATGGTCGTGGTAAGGGTATTTGAAGAACTTGATACCACAGAACAGGAATTTGTATTATTGTCCTGGTCCCTTAAACTTCCTCCGGTCAGGGCATAGTCGTAATATCCGTTAAATTGTTCAAACAGTGTCAGGGGTGCATTGGCGGGTATGTTTTCATCATCATCGATGGTTCCCGTTGCCGTGTCCGTAATATTGACGGAACCATCGGTCGTAGCACTGAAACTTATCGTATAGGTTTCTGAAGATTCAAAATCAAAATCATCGGTGATCAAGACCGTTATTTGATCTGTATCACCGGCAGTACCGTTGAAATTGAGTGTACCCGTATACAAACCGGAACCTGTGGTATAATCGGTACCTTCGGTAGCGGTTCCGGCCGTTATGGCGTAATCGACCGTAAAGGCCGCCGGTCTGTCCCCTCCGGTATGCGTTACCGTAAATGTAGCCGTTCCGCTGTCCTCATTCACTGTAACATTGTTCACCTGTATAATGGCAGCGGCATCTTCGTTGTTTATCGTACCTGTGGCGGTATCTGTGATATCCACGGATCCGTCGGTCACCGAGGTGAACTGGATACTGTAGGTCTCATCGGGTTCCACATCAAAATCATCGGTGATCAAAATTGTTATTTGCTCAGTATCCCCTGAAGTACCGTTGAAATTGAGCGTTCCAGTGTACAAACCGGAACCTGTGGTGTAATCCACTCCTTGACTGGCCGTTCCGGCCGTAATCGAATAGTTTGCGCTAAAGGAACCTGACGCATCCGCCCCGGTGTGTGTAACCGTAAAGGTAGCCGTACCGGCATCCTCGTCCACTGCCACATCGGCTATCACCAACTCGGGACTGGGCACAACACAAGAAACAACGGCCTCCCAGCCCGTGCCTTGGACACTTCCATCGGAGTCGAACAAGAAAGTTAAACATCCAGAGGCATCGGAGGAGGTAATTGTCGTAGGTATGTTTCCATTGTGGTATTGCCCTATTAAAGTTCCTCCGGTGGTCGTTCCCTCATAGACATAAAGATAATCGTATCCGTCCTCTACATCAAAACTTGTGAAATTTAGATGGACCAAAGAACCGACTACATCCGGACAAATGGTAAACTCGATATATTCATCATCGGTATAGTCTCCCGAAACACCTCCAGAGTCGAAAAAAGTAACACTACATGTGTTCTCGGTGTTACCATCGGTAATGATGAGGGCATCATTATCTATTATTGAACCCGTAGCGGTATCGGAATAATCCACCGAACCATCAGAACTTCCCGTAAACTGTATGCTAAAGGTTTCCAGGTTCTCCACGGTTGAATCGTCGGTGATGTTTACCGCAATCGATTCGGTATCCCCACTTGTTCCGTTAAAATTCAACGTGCCACTTGCGATGGCCGTATAATCACTTCCAGAAGTTGCGGAACCGTTGACCGTCTGATAATTTACCGTAAACGCTCCCGAAGCGTTTGCGCCGGTATGTGTGGCGGTAAAGGTAGCGGTCCCCGCTCCTTCATCAACGCTAATGTCAGCAATTGTAATTGTAGGGTTGAAGACTGCAGTAAACAGTACATTGTCTATGTACATGGTCTCACTACTGCCCCATCCCCCGCTGCCGGTGATAAACCGTATTCCGGACGCACTTGAAATTTCATTCGCGGCCAAGACGTAGTTCAGCGAACCCGTTCCCGCCAAGGTGGCCACAGTGCTATATGTCGAACCGTTGTAGAGTTGTACATTTACGCTTTCATTGCCGCTGGTCCTGTTGTAATCCAGGGTCAAGGTCACACTACTTGCCCCTGAAAGGTCCAACGTCCGGGTAATATAGCGGTTGTCCATTTCCCTGATCCGCAGTTGGCTGCTATTGACCCGAATCCTTCCACCAGTGGCACTGGTGGTTTCGTTGGTCTCTACCCATCCCGAGGTAAAATTCTGTGTCCCATTGTTGTTTGAGTACGAGGTGGTATTGAAATTATCCAAATAGGTTTCCTGGCCAAGAACCGTTGCGGTCAGGCCTAAAAAAAAGGCAAGTATAAAAAACTTGATCAATTTCAGCTTGGTTGGTAGCATTTGGGGTGCATTGGGCATATTACAAACAAAAATATCGGTATGGGATCAGTTACCCCAAAATATGTTGTGTATGCCCTTAATATGTCAGTAAACTGGTGAAAAGCTGGGGTCAGTATGGCAAAAAGTGGAGGGGAACGACAAAAAATAGCAGCACTGGGACAATTTCCCAAAACAAAAAGGCAGTCACCAAAAAGTAACTGCCGCCATTGTTCCCGTTGCCCGTTTCTATTCCGAAATAATAAACTCCGATCTGCGATTGAACTCGTGTTCCTCATTGGAGCATTTTACTCCATTGGCACATCGGTTCACCAATTGGGTCTCCCCAAAGCCCGCTCCTTTCAGGCGGTCTTCAGAAATGCCATTGGCAATCATGTAATTTACGGTAGCCTCAGCCCTTTTTTGGGACAACCAAAGATTGTATGAATCTTTGCCCCTGCTATCGGTATGGGAGTTTACCTGTATCTTAAGGCTGGGATATTTTTCCATGGCCGCGATTACTTTTTCCACTTCCACCTCCGAATCCTTACGGATGTTGTATTTGTCAAAATCAAAGTAAATGGTGCTCAACTGCAACAATTTGGCCAAATCGTCGCCATATCCGGCCGTAATCTTATCCCGCTCCAAGTAGAAATCTATGATCCTGGGCTTGCCGTCCGATTTGCTCAAATACTCCTCGGAGGGAACATACCCCTGGACCGAGGCCCTCACAAAATTGCCCTTGTTGCAATCCGCCGACAGTACATAGTTGCCCTGGGAATCAGTAATCGTGGTCAATATTTCCTCGTTCTTCTCATCTATGACCTTAACCGTGGCCCCTACCAATACTTCATTGGATATTTTGTCCCTTACCGTTCCCGTGATTCCCTGCGCGCATTCAAATACCAAAGGTCTTGTCTCCAAAAAGGCGTAGATATCGTCTGCTCCCTGTCCATCTGGCCTATTGGAGGCAAAAAAGCCCTTACTGGTAGCTTCGTCAATGATAAAGGTGAAGTCATCCATCTTGCTATTTACCGGTTCCCCTACGTTCAATATGATGCCGTCGAAACTGTCCTCGGCAATTTTGGTCCCAAAAACATCGAGCCCGCCAAGACCGGGGTGGCCGTCCGAAGAAAAGTACATGATTCCCCCACTGGTCACGAACGGGAAGGTTTCCCTTGCCTCGGTATTGATATTGCTCCCCAAATTTTCCGGGGTGCCAAAAGTTCCATCATCGTTCACAGAGACCTTGAAAATATCCGATTCCCCAAGCGAACCTTCCATATCGGAAGCAAAGTAGAGTGTTTTCTCATCAGGGGCGAGGGCCGGATGGGCCACTGAATAGGAGTCGCTATTGAACGGAAGTTCTTCCACACCGCCCCAAACACCATCGACCAGGGCAGCCCTGAAAATTTTCAAACGTATCATTCCTTCCTCATCCTTGATATATTTACCACCCTTGAAATTGTTCCTTGTAAAATACATGGTATTCCCATCTTTTGTGGTAATGGAAGTCGATTCATGCAACCGGGTATTGATTCCATCCCCCAATTTCGAAACTGAATTGAGGGAAGCGCTGTCCGCATTGACCTTATAAATATCCAAAAAATCCTTTGAGTTCCAGGTATGCCGGTATTTGGCCAAATTGCCCGTATCCCTGTCGGAAGAAAAAATAAGCCCTTGCCTATAAAATGATGGTGCAAATTCGGAATACGGGGAGTTGTATTCAAATGGTCCCAGATCGTATCGGCCGGAGTTGCTCCTAATGTCTTCCAAAAAATCGTCCTCACTTTTGTAAACTTCGGCCCTGTTGTCGTCAGATGTCAGTTCGATAAATTTGGACATGGCCGCTTTCGAACCTTCATAATCACCCAAGGATCTTAAAGTTTGGGAATATCTGAAATATAGCTCTGGCCCTACCTCGGAAGCATACCCCTCCACAAGTTTTTTATATGTTTCGGCCGCTTCGGTATAATCTGCATTGAAATAATATGAATTTCCGAGTTTTTTCAGCAGATCGGACGAAACGAAGCCCTTGTCCATGACCCTTTTGTAGATATCTATCGCCGGACTAAAGGAGTATTCCTCATATCTTTCATTCCCCTTGGTCACCAAGCGATTTTCTTTCTCCGGTGTTTCTTGGGCCACAATATCACCTAGAAAGGAGCAACACAAAACCAATAATAGAAGCTGTATTCTTTTTGCCATTTGTACCTAAATTTAGAAGAAACGTGGTGATACCAGTTTCCGGAACGATTTGACCAACTCAAACCTTAAAAACACTTCGAAGGACCCGTCGTTGAATTGAGTGGCACCAAGTTCCGTGGTTTCCCTGTCGTAGGCCAGCCCCAACATGAACTGGTCCGTGATCTGAAATCCGGCCAAAGCGCTTACCGCGGCATCCCATCGGTAGGCCGCCCCGAACGAGAACCTATCGTTAAACAAGAAATTGGCCGATACATCAATTTGCAGCGGAGCTCCTCCCACTACTTTTGTCAACAAGGCCGGCTTGAACTTAAAATTACTGCTCAGATCAAAAACATATCCGGTAATCAGGTAAAAATTGATTCGCTCCTGGGCAAGGAAATCCACATCGTTGGAGCCTCCATCGGAACCATCAAAATGTTCGGTCTCCAACAGATTGGGCGCAGAGAGTCCGGCATAAAACGTATTGGTGTGGTAGTAGACCCCGATACCTACATTGGGGGAAAAACGGTTCTCAATGTTGTCGGTATTTACCACCTCTTGGAAACCATCCCGTTGCCTCAGTCCTTCAAAGTCAAGGTTCAAAAGATTACCTCCAGCTTTGAGTCCAAAAGATAATTTGCCATCCAGTGAAACGTCGATCGTATAGGAAATCACTGCATCGAAATAGGTTTCCTGGATCACGCCATCACCAATCTCGTCGTTTACTATGGAGATTCCATAGCCCAATTTGCTATTGCGGATCGGCGAATGCAGGTTCAAAGTCTGCGTTTTGGGAGCACCGTCGAGTCCTACCCATTGCGAACGGTATAGGGCCGCGGCACTAAACTGTCCCCTAGATCCGGCATAGGCAGGGTTGACACTCATTGTATTGTACATATACTGGGTAAACTGTGCATCCTGCTGTGCATTCGCCGTTTCCCAAAAAACCGACAATAGTAGAAGGGGCGCCAAGTAGCGCTTTTTTAGTACCATATTGTGCTCACCTGTTTATTCACTTATATAGATATAGCCGTTATCGGTTATATTTTGTTGACTTTCCGTGTTGTACTCAAAGATATAAAAATATACCCCTGCCGGTAAATACTGCGAGTTGCCAACGGTTGATCTGCCTTTTGATCGTCCGTCGAAAACATTGTTCTGGTTGTTGTAGTTCTGTCCTTCATATACCGCAATTCCCCATCGGTTGAAAATCCGAAGGTTATTGTTCAGGGCCCTATCCACGTTTTCGATCCATAAAAACTCATTCTTACCGTCCCCATTGGGGGTAACCATCTGCATCACTATGATCTCCAAGTTCGAATCGTCTTTTGGGTCCAAATAGTCCGGCGTCCCGTCACCATCTGTATCGTCATCGGTGGGATCGCCATCGTTGTCCGCATCCTCGTCCGGGGTGTCGATACCGTCTCCGTCGTCATCCAGGTCCCTGTAGTTCACGTCCTCCGTGCCATCGGTATCGGGAAGGTCGTTGGCCGGATCGTCGAT
>CANMFO010000015.1:2500-5416 GCA_947497245.1 uncultured Flavobacteriaceae bacterium
GCCCCTGAAGGGCTTAACCTTGCCGGTAAAAGTAACTCGTAGGCTCATTATGCAAAAGGCACGCCGTCACCCCGAAGGGCTCCGACCGCTTGTAGGCGTATGGTTTCAGGATCTGTTTCACTCCCCTGTTCGGGGTTCTTTTCACCTTTCCCTCACGGTACTGGTACACTATCGGTCTCTCAGGAGTATTTAGTCTTGGCGGATGGTCCCGCCAGGTTCACACAGGGTTTCACGTGCCCCGCGCTACTCAGGATACCGCTATGGATAACGTCCCTTGCCCATACCGGACTGTCACCGTCTATGGTCCCTCTTTCCAAAGGGTTCTGGTTCGTCGCGCATCCAATGTCGCGGTCCTACAACCCCAGTATTGCCGAAACAACACTGGTTTGGACTAATCCGGGTTCGCTCGCCGCTACTACCGGAATCACTTTTGTTTTCTCCTCCTCCGGCTACTTAGATGTTTCAGTTCACCGGGTTTGCCTCCCTTGCGGGATACTATACCTTCAGTATAGTGGGTTGCCCCATTCGGACATCCGCGGATCATATCGTGTGTGCCGATCCCCGCGGCTTTTCGCAGCTTATCACGTCCTTCGTCGCCTCTGAGAGCCTAGGCATCCCCCATACGCCCTTTTCCAGCTTGTCGCCAAACCTTCAATTTCTCAATTCGTACTTTACCTAAAAAATTCGTGTAATTCACTTCTTAGCGCACATACCCAAAAAAAAGGATACGTGCCCTGTCCCAATATGTCAATGAACCTTGTGGCGGGCCGCAACGGACAATTATCCCTAATTGACCCCAACGGGACCCTTGCCAAAATCGTTTGCCCCCCTGCGCTCCCTTCTTACGTGGACGTGTCCACCGAAGCGAGCTACGGTGAGCGTAGGTGGAGAATATCGGAGTCGAACCGATGACCTCCTGCGTGCAAGGCAGGCGCTCTAGCCAGCTGAGCTAATCCCCCGTCTTCCCGGAAGGCGGTGCCCCCTCGACGGTCGACGGTCGCCCGGCCCCAGAATTTCCAGTATCAAAACCTTAAGAACGTCGCCCGGGCAAAAGCCCCAGGCGGAATCGTAGTCCCGGGCAGACTCGAACTGCCGACCTCTACATTATCAGTGTAGCGCTCTAACCAGCTGAGCTACGGGACTGTCCCGGATCACGCCGCGGCGTGACCGTTCCTCTATTTCCTTATTATCGCAAAGACAACACAACACAAAAAAAAACAGGAAAAAAAAACATGAACCATAGGGACGGGGCGCGGAAAAAATTCGCGCGGCGCCGCTCTAGAAAGGAGGTGTTCCAGCCGCACCTTCCGGTACGGCTACCTTGTTACGACTTAGCCCTAGTTACCGATCTTGCCCTAGGCCGCTCCTTGCGGTGACGGACTTCAGGCACTCCCGGCTTCCATGGCTTGACGGGCGGTGTGTACAAGGCCCGGGAACGTATTCACCGGATCATGGCTGATATCCGATTACTAGCGATTCCAGCTTCACGGGGTCGGGTTGCAGACCCCGATCCGAACTGTGACCGGTTTTGTAGATTCGCTCTGCGTCGCCGCATGGCTGCTCTCTGTACCGGCCATTGTAGCACGTGTGTGGCCCAGGACGTAAGGGCCGTGATGATTTGACGTCGTCCCCACCTTCCTCACGGTTTGCACCGGCAGTCCCGTTAGAGTCCCCATCATGACATGCTGGCAACTAACGGTAGGGGTTGCGCTCGTTATAGGACTTAACCTGACACCTCACGGCACGAGCTGACGACAACCATGCAGCACCTTGCAGACCGCCCGAAGGAAAATCCATCTCTGGACCTGTCGGCCTGCATTTAAGCCCTGGTAAGGTTCCTCGCGTATCATCGAATTAAACCACATGCTCCACCGCTTGTGCGGGCCCCCGTCAATTCCTTTGAGTTTCATTCTTGCGAACGTACTCCCCAGGTGGGATACTTATCACTTTCGCTTGGCCGCCCAGCCCTCAAGGGACCGGACAGCTAGTATCCATCGTTTACGGCGTGGACTACCAGGGTATCTAATCCTGTTCGCTCCCCACGCTTTCGTCCATCAGCGTCAGTTCATGGTTAGTGAGCTGCCTTCGCGATCGGTGTTCTATGTAATATCTATGCATTTCACCGCTACACTACATATTCCGCCCACTCCACCATGACTCAAGACCACCAGTATCAAAGGCAGTGCTACGGTTGAGCCGCAGCATTTCACCCCTGACTTAATGGCCCGCCTACGGACCCTTTAAACCCAATAATTCCGGATAACGCTCGGACCCTCCGTATTACCGCGGCTGCTGGCACGGAGTTAGCCGGTCCTTATTCTTACGGTACCGTCAGCGACCCACACGTGGGGCGGTTTCTTCCCGTACAAAAGCAGTTTACTACCCATAGGGCATTCTTCCTGCACGCGGCATGGCTGGATCAGTCCCTCGACCATTGTCCAATATTCCTCACTGCTGCCTCCCGTAGGAGTCTGGTCCGTGTCTCAGTACCAGTGTGGGGGATCCCCCTCTCAGGGCCCCTAACCATCGTTGCCATGGTGGGCCGTTGCCCCACCATCTAGCTAATGGTACGCATGGCCATCCCTTGCCGGCCGAAGCCTTTAACCCCAAAGCCAGGTGGCTATGGGGTACTATGGGGCATTAATCCACGTTTCCATGGGCTATTCCCCTGCAAAGGGCAGGTTCCATACGCGTTGCGCACCCGTGCGCCGGTCGCCATCTTCCAGCAAGCTGGAAATGCTGCCCCTCGACTTGCATGTGTTAGGCCTGCCGCTAGCGTTCATCCTGAGCCAGGATCAAACTCTTCATTGTCGATTCTTATATAACTATACAAGCGCCAACGCTAAAAAACCCTCCCGGCCCCGTCTCTCGGTTCAATTCCTGTCCGCCCCCCGAGCGCATACGCACAAGGGGGGG
>CANMFO010000016.1 GCA_947497245.1 uncultured Flavobacteriaceae bacterium
AGATCCCGAAAACCTCATCTGGGCATCGCAGGCGCTGCCCGGACGCAGGGAAAGGGAACAGTTGTTCCTCGAACTTTGGAAAAAGGCTGAGGTAAAGGACTTGGATGAGCAAACTTTTATTATTGTTGCAGGAATGCTCGGTAATAAAGATATTTATAACGCGGTTCGCCCAATATTAGAGCAAAGGGAAAAGGCGCAAAAGCACGTTTCACTTGCCATAAAAAACATGAACCAAGTACAATCGGATGAATTGACTCGATTGTTGATGGAACCTATACGGCATTTATTGCAAAGTAAAAAAAGACCGTTACAACATTTGGGACTGGAGGCTGTGGGCAAATTAAAGATTGATGGCCTTCGAAATGCGGTCATTTCTTTGATTGATGGGATTTCCACGGGAGAAACCCTTAATTTGGTGCTCCATGCCCTTGAAAACCGACCCAAGGAAAACAAAGACATATTCATGCAATTTGCAAAAGATGAAACCTTGGAGTTGGAATTGAGGGCCTCCGCAATACAGACACTGTCCAAGGCAGATACCCAAGCGGCCCATGGTATCTTGAGCGGTTGGATTTCTGAACTACGGGAAACACAACAAAAATCAGTTACAGGGATATTGTCAAATGCCGTAGAAGGGAGTGTCCTCTTAAAGCAATTGTACGAAAAAGAACAGGTAACATCAAAAGCATTCGATATCTCAACCGCGGAAAAAATACATAAAGCGGATGAAAAGGATATCAGGGGGATAAGCCTTTTGGATGCGGTCAAAAACCGGATGGAGGAGGAGAAAAAGGCCTTTGATGCGAAACTTGAACATTTTTTGGCCGTTGCGGCAAAAAAAGACGGGAATCCGGACAATGGCGAAAAACTTTTCCAGACCTGTCTGCTGTGCCACAGGGTAGGGGACCAGGGCCAGGACATCGCTCCGGCGCTGGACGGTTCCGCCCTTCGCGGGGACGAGGCACTGCTCACGGCGCTGCTGGATCCGGACGCCGCCCTGGAGAGCGGCTATGCGGTCTATCGTGTGGTGGGAAAGAACGGAGACACCCAAGAAGGGTATTTGGCCAAGAGGGACAATCGCGGGACGACCTTGGCATTTATGGGAGGGGGTACGGCCTTCATCCCGGTCGGGGATATCCGCTCAGAAGGGTTTTTGGGAGGTCGCTCCTTCATGCCCAAGGGCCTTATCGACCAGTATTCAGAGGAGCAGGTCTCAGACCTGTTGGCCTATATCAACACCTTGAAATAATGAAACATATACCGATGATCACAGCAAAAAACAAAATGTTCATGTCCCTGGGTTTTTTACTTGTCCCGATGCTAGCACTATGGGCACAGTCAAAAACACCACCGGTCACAAAAGTATCCTTTAAAAAAATCCAACTGTCGGACAAATACGTAGCCGAAGGTGCTTCAATGGGCGATATCGACATGGATGGCCATATAGATATAGTAGCGGGACCCCTTTGGTGGAAAGGCCCGGATTTTAAAGGCCCCAATGCCTATGCCCCCGTAAAGTACTTTCCCATCACTGGACCGGGGTTGGAGGGATACGCCACCATTTTTTTTACCTTTCCGGATGACCTTGACCAGGATGGTGTAACGGATATCCTTCAAATCGGTCTACCGTCGACAGACAGTAAATGGGTGAAAAGCCCAGGGAAAATATCCAAGGTTCTGGAAAATTTCAATGGAGAACCGGAATATTTTAACGCTTTGGCGCACGTATGCAACGAATCGCCCGCCCTACTGGATGTTATCGGGGACAAAAAAAAGGAACTACTGGCCATCAGCAAGGGAAAACTGGTCCTCGGAATTCCATCCTCCGAGAATGAAAACCAATGGGAATCCTTGGGCATCAGCCCACATGATCCCGAACGTTTTGGGGTCTATGTCCATGGTCTTGGTGCGGGGGATATCAACATGGATGGGCGCATGGATGTCCTTGAAAAGAAGGGATGGTGGGAACAACCGGAAAATTGGGATCGGAAAACCCCATGGGAATATCACCAATATCCCTTTGCGCCGGAACAGGGAGGAGCCCAAATGTTCACCTATGATGTGGACGGGGATGGAGACAATGATGTAGTGACCAGCATGAACGCCCATGGTTATGGGCTTTCCTGGCATGAGCAGATCATGGACAAAGATAGTATCGGTTTTAAGGAGCATAAGATAATGACGGATAACCCCGAGGGCAATGCATATGGAGTGTCCTTTAGTCAGGTACACGCCCTGGCCTGTGCTGACATAGATGGTGACGGTATTTCCGATATCGTTACGGGTAAATGTTATTATGCGCATAATGGCCGCGATCCTGGATCAGAAGATCCTGCGGTCCTATATTGGTTCAGGACCCAACGGAACGACGACGGGACCATTGACTTTGTTCCTTATCTGATAGACGACAATTCGGGAGTGGGCAGACAGATTACTACGGGGGACTTGAACGGGGATGGAAAAATGGATATTGTAACAGCGAATAAAAAAGGCATCCACGCTTTTTTGCAGAAGATATAGCTAACCAAAAAAATAGCAATATTATGACCAGACACTATGGAATGTTCGAGTTCAGGGAAGGGGTGTCCGCTTCCGAGATCGGGGCGTGTTTTACGGCCATGCGGGGCATGGTGGGTGAGATCCCGGGACTTTTGGGGATGGAGCACGGCCCGTATGAGAGCCCGGAGGGCCTCAACGGGGGCTATACGCACGGTTTTATCATGACCTTCGACGGCCCGGCCTCACGGGACGCCTATCTCCCGCACCCTGTGCACGAGCGGGTAAAGGAACTGGTGGTGCCCAAACTGGAGCGTGTGGTGGTCTTTGACTTCAACGTAGGGGCGTGATGGGGACGGTTGGAAAGGGTATAGTCGTGGTGGGCTGTTTCGATACCAAGGCGGAGGATTTCTCCTATCTTTTGGACCGTATCGAGTCGCATGGCCACCGTGTGATAACGATCGACGCCGGGGCAATGGAGAGCCGTGCGGACTTCCGTGTGGACTTCGACAATGTTCGGGTGGCCTTGGCCTCGGGGACCCCTATCGGGGATATCCGTGGGTCGAACGACCGTGGCCGGGCGGTGGAACTGATGGGCAAGGGCGCCTCGGCGATCGTTTCGGAGCTGGTCTCCCAGGGCCTTGTGGAGGGGATCGTGGGCATGGGCGGCGGTGGCGGCACCTATATTGCCCTGGAGGCGATGCAGGGGGTCCCTATGGGGATCCCCAAGCTGTGCCTTTCCACGCTGGCGGCGCGGGACCTTTCGCGGCAGATCGGGGTGAAGGACATCACCCTGATGGTGTCATCGGTGGACGTTGCGGGGCTGAACAGCATCAGCATGTTGTTGATGGACCATGCCGCCGCCGCGATC
>CANMFO010000017.1 GCA_947497245.1 uncultured Flavobacteriaceae bacterium
AAAGTTCGAGGAACAACTGTTCCCTTTCCCTGCGTCCGGGCAGCGCCTGCGATGCCCAGATGAGGTTTTCGGGATCTTGTCCGTCCGCCATAGGGGACCCTAGGAAGCGCGACAGTTCCGCCGGATATCCTTCAAGGGCTCTTCGGGCAAGGTAGCGCTCAAAATTGCGCTCGTACGCCCCACCCATTGCATTTCCACCCAATGGGGGCCTGCAGGCCCCCACCAGTATCGCGATCGTCCCGGGAACGGCGCTCCCCGATTCCCCCAGGGTCCTCAGCACCTGGGAGCGAACCATCGGGTTCGCATCGTCCCAAAGCGGGGCCAACAGCCCCGCCAGTTCTTCCGCACCGACCGAAAACGAGACCAGCGAGCGCACCGCCTCACGGCGAAGGTCGTCGTCACGGGAGCCCAACAGCCCAGCCATCAGGGACCCGTCGTAGTGCCCGATGCCCTCCAGTGACCAAAGTGCCAGAATACGCGTAATACCGTCCAGGGAGCTGTCCCCGGCAAGCTCGACGAGCGCTCCGGAAAGCCCCCCCGTCTGCGCGAGCGGCCGGTCGCTGATCTGGTGCCATGCCGCGCGCTTCGCCCAGAGCGATGGAGACCTCAGGTGGTCCACAAGCTCCACGGGCGCCATCTTGTAGAAATCCGGGATCTCACGGGGCTTCTGCGATTTATGGCGGATCCGCCATATCCGCCCGTGCGAGCGGTCACGGTCGGGGTGCGTCGTGGGAAGCTCGTTGTGCGAGATGATCTTGTTGTACCAGTCCGCTACGTACAGGCAGCCGTCCGGGCCGAACTCCATGTTCACCGGACGGAACCAATCGTCTTCCGAGGAAAGGAAGTCCGGCAGGTGCTCAGCCGAGACCGAGCCGTCCGCTTCCCGGGCTATCCGTACCGCGTTGATCGTACTGGTGATCGGGTTGGCCAAAAAGGCCACGTCCCCCCATTCCCCGGGGAAGGAGCCACCAAGGTCGTCAGCGAAGGCCAGGCCCGAGATCCCGGTGCCCCCCACGCGGAACCCGTGCAGCTCCGGCATCCAGGGCTGATAGGGACGTAGGCGCTCGCCCCCTATGCCGGGAAAGCCCGTGCCCTCTTCCATCGGCACGATGGAGTACCCCAGGTCGTTGGCCTCGGTACCGTACCACTGGCCGTTGCCGCGCAACTGGAAGCCCCAGATGTTGTTCAGCCCCGCGCTGACCACCTCGATCTTCTCCCCGTCCAGGGAGAAGCGGGCGATCTTGCTGTAGTCCACTCGCGCCCGGCCACTGCCCACAAGCGACGATACCTCCCCCTTGTTCAGCGCACCGTGGCTGAAGTGCACCCAGTCCCCGGGAGCGCGCACAAGTACGTGCGCCATCGTATGGGTGTCCGTGAAACCGAAGCCCGTGAAAATGGGCGTGCGCAGGTCCGCCATCCCGTCGCCGTCCGTATCGTCCAGAAAGAAAAGTTCCGAGCCCTGGGCCACAAAACTGCCCGTGCCGTAGGGAAGGATGCTCTGCGGGATCGCAAGGCCGTCCGCCCAGGTATCCACCCGGGCAGTGCCCCCGCCGTAAAGGTCCGAGAGCACCAGTATCCTGTCGTCCCCCTTGGTCTTGCCACGGTACAGGTCCAGGAT
>CANMFO010000018.1 GCA_947497245.1 uncultured Flavobacteriaceae bacterium
AACTGACGGTTACTGCCTCCGCTCCGAACATCACCTCCTGCGGGACCGGTACCGACATCACCATCACCGCCGCGGGCGGGGACGGGAACTACGTCTACGCCATCGTGGCCGACGGGGTGGCCCCCCTGCCGGGGGACTTCGGCACCACCAATCCCGAAACGGTCACTGGGGCAGGTGACTATGATGTCCATGTACGCGACAATAACGGAAACGCCGGCTATTGCGAGGCCTCCTTCGACATCACCATCGTCCAGGACGACCCCATCGCCATCACACCGACCGCCACGCCAGTGGTATGCTTCGGCGAAAGCAACGGAAGCATCTCCATAGCCGTATCGGGCGGATTCGGGCCCTTCCAGTACAGCATCGACAACGGAACAAGCTACCAGGTGGCCACCGACTTCGTGAACCTTCCCGCGGGAACCTATCCCATCAGGGTCAGGGACGCGAACAACTGTGAACAGACCGCTTCCGTCGATGTCCTACAGCCCACACAACTGATTGCCGAGGCCGTACAGACACAGGCCCATACCTGTGCGCAGTTGGGCCAGATCACCGTGGGGAGCGTCACGCCCACATCGGGTGGCTCCGGCGACTACCAATACAGCATCAACGGAGGCGCCTGGACCGCTTCGACCACCGGGGGACACATATTTACGGACCTGACGGACGGAACCTACGGCATCCGCGTCAGGGACGCCAATGCCGTTTCCTGTGAAACCGCCCTGGCCGATATCATCATCGCACCATTGCCCCTGGAGCCCACCTTGACCACATCCGTCGCCTATAACTGCGATGGGAGCGGCAACATCACGGTCCTGCCCAACGACCCCTCCTATACCTACAGCATCGATGCCGGTGCCCCACAGGCGGGCAACGTGTTCAGCAACATTGCCGCAGGTACCCATACCATTACCGTCGATTATGGAAGCGGATGTACCGTAGATACCGCAGTGGTGGTAGCGACCGGGAACGCCTTCGGGGCGAACATCACCAACTTTGCCAACCTGAGCTGTAACGCCGCCAACGACGGCACCATCACCTTCGAGGTCGAGAACTTCGACGCCGTCAACGGCTTCGAGTACTCCGTCAACGCCGGCGCCTTCTCCGCCCCACAGACCGCATCGCCCATTACCGTGAACGGGCTCGCAGCCGGGCTCGCCACCATCGTCGTGCGCGACGTGCTCGACAACAGCTGTTCCATTACCCTGACAGAGACCCTGACGGAACCGGCCGTCGTGACCGCCTCGGCCAGCATCACCGATACCTTTACCTGTAACAACACCGGGGCCACAATCACCGCAAGCGCAAGCGGCGGGACCCCCGCATACGAGTACCAGCTCGAGGACAATGTCGGCGGCGTAATAACCGCATACCAGAACGGGACAACCTTTGCCAACCTGCCCGCAGGGGACTATATCGTAAGGGCCAGGGACACCAACGGATGCGAGGACCCCATTGACACCGCGATCACGGTGGCCGCCCCCGCAAACCCGACGTTCACCACAACACCGACAGCATGCTACTCGGGCGCCAACGACGGGTCCATACAGGT
>CANMFO010000019.1 GCA_947497245.1 uncultured Flavobacteriaceae bacterium
ATCCCCAAGAGCCTGCCCGCCTGGGCGGGGTCCAGGTCGAAGGCAACGCTCCAGGTGTCCACAAGGAACACGCGCGTTATAAAGCCGAAGGCCGTGGTCAAAAGGGCGATGAAGCAGCCCGTGAACAAAATCCTGTCCGCCCCTGTTCCCCTGCCGGGGGCACCGTCCATTGTATCTTTCATTTGGTCTTGATATTGTGCGCACCTGAACGGACCGGTGCCGTCCCGTCACCTAAAGGTCCAGTGACTTGAACTTCCGCGTCAGTTCGGTCAAGGGGCCCTCCACCGCCATCCGCTCCAGGGAGGAGGCCCCAACGAAACCCTGCGCATCAGTGTTTTCCAGGACGGTCCGGACATCGCCCGGCGTGTTGATCGGGCCCCCGTGGGCCAAAAAGACGATGTCCCGGTCCACCGTCCTTCCAGCATCGATGATCGCCTGGGTGCGCCCTATGGCAAGATCCATGTCCACCGTGGCGCCCACAACGCCGATCGAGCCCCCCACCGTCGTGCCCACATGCGCGATTATCGCGTCAGCGCCCACCTCGGCCATCTGCACGGCCTCTTCGGGGGTGGCCACATAGACGCAGGTGTACAGCTCCATCTTCGAGGCCAGGGCGATCATCTCCACTTCCTTTTGGAAGCTCATCCCGGTCTCCTCAAGGATGTCCCTGAAGGTACCGTCCACGATGGAGTGCGTCGGGAAATTGTTCACCCCCGAGAATCCCATAGCCCTTACCTGTTGCAGAAAGTGCCACATCCTCCTGCGGGGGTCCGAGCCGTGCACCCCACAGAACACAGGTACCTCCTCCACCACCGGAAGCACCTCGAACTCCCCGATCTCCATGGCCACCGCATTGGCATCGCCATAGGCCATCAGCCCGGCGGTCGAGCCGTGGCCCGACATCCTGAAACGGCCCGAATTGTAGACGATCAGGAAATCCGCGCCCCCCTTTTCGATGAACTTCGCACTGATGCCCGTACCGGCGCCCGCACCGATAATGGCCTTTTTCCGCGACAATGTCGCCTGTAATCGCTCTCTGACTTCTTCACGGGTATAGGGGTTCCCCTTTCCCGTCCATGGGTTTGGCATATCGCTCCGGTTTGATCGGTTGTTGTACAGTTCCTATTCTTTCTGTTGTTCCAGCATCCCCACCAAGTGATCGACCAGGGCCCGGGCAAAGGCAACGTCGTTGATGTGGGCGTCCACTTCCATTACCGGGACATCTTCCCTGAGGTGCTCCCTTATCGCGCTGAACAGCGCGGCATCCGCCCCGGGGTCGTGGAAGATGTCCCCCTCGCTGTCGAGCTGGGAGATCCCCTTTAGCGGTATCAGCACCGCGGCGGCCGCCGTCGCACTGTCCAGCTTCTGGGCCAGT
>CANMFO010000020.1 GCA_947497245.1 uncultured Flavobacteriaceae bacterium
TCCTGGCCCTGGTCCCCTACCCTGTGGCACAGCAGACAGGTCTGGAAAAGTTTTTCGCCATTGTCCGGATTCCCGTCCTTTCTTGCCGCAACGGCCAAAAAACGTTCAAGTTTCGCGTCAAAGGCCTTTTTCTCCTCCTCCACCCGGTTTTTGACCGCATCCAAAAGGGCAAGCCCAACAGCGTCATCAATATCGGTATGATGTACCTGCTCAGCTGTGGATATTCCGAATGCGGTATGATCCACTACACCATTTTTGTAAAGTTGGCGCAGCACAGCTGAACCCTGTTCGGAGGCAGACATTATTTTTGTAAGCTGGCGTCGTTGCATTTCGTCCAATTTGGGTAACCATCCCTTCAAAATCGCATTCGCTTCAGCTAAATCACCTTTGGCAAGGGCACGCACGGCAATTGTTCGGATATCAAGACCCAAAGTCTCATTTTTTGCAAATTCGGAAAAAATAGCGGTATTTTTCTTTGGCTCATTTTCCAAGGCCTGAACGATCATATCCAATGTTTTTTGGTTGGTGGTCGTCCCGGCCAATGTTACTACTATATCCCGGGTATTTTTGGTATCCAGCTTTGCAACAGCCTCCAGTCCCAGATGCCGTTTCCCTTCTTCTTTTGAAGATAACAAGCTCCTGACCGGTTTCTCTAGAATGGTCCTTAGTTCTTCTGATTGAACCTGCCCCAAAAGCTTTAAGGCCAACGAAACATGGGTCTCCGCATTGCCTTCATTTTCCAAAATGGGTTTCACGGTCCTGTATATCTTGGGATTGTCCAACATATTGGCCACGATGATAAAGGTAGACTCATCAAACTTACCATACCCTACCTTTTCGTAAAGTTCGAGGAACAACTGTTCCCTTTCCCTGCGTCCGGGCAGCGCCTGCGATGCCCAGATGAGGTTTTCGGGATCT
>CANMFO010000021.1 GCA_947497245.1 uncultured Flavobacteriaceae bacterium
GGTATCTGGCCGTTCTTCGTGGCGATCATCTTCTTCAGCCTGTTGATCGACCGGATCGGCTACAAGGTGGCGATGGTTATCGCCTTCGTCGGGCACATGGCCTGGGGGGTGATGGGGTATTGGTCCTATATGGCACTGCGGGCGGGCGATACGGAGACGGCCTACGGCCTGTTGTACTGGGGGAGCCTGGTCTTCGCCCTGGGCAACGGCACGGTGGAGGCCTTCATCAACCCTGTGGTGGCGACGATGTACAGGCGCGACAAGACCAAATGGCTGAACATCCTGCACGCGGCCTGGCCGGGGGGGCTCGTTTTGGCGGGGATCATCTTCATCTCGATGGGGGATGTGGCCTGGTGGGTCAAGCTGGTGGTCACGGTCGTTCCCGCACTGGTCTATTTCATAATGCTGGTGAACAGGAGGTTCCCGCCGAACGAACGCGTGGCGGCCGGGGTGACCTATAGGGAGATGCTGCGGGAGTTCGGTATCGGTGGCGCCGCCCTGGTCTCCTTCCTGGTGGTGCTGCAGCTGAACGACTTTTTCCGGCCGGGCCCCGGGGAGGATGCGATGCGCTACGGGTTCATTGCCCTGGGCGTGCTTATGGTGG
>CANMFO010000022.1 GCA_947497245.1 uncultured Flavobacteriaceae bacterium
TCAACGCAAGTTGGGGGCTTTTTCGTTTCCGAAATGTTCGATTGATATCGGTTCGGCAGTTCAGTTGGTTATCCCGAGTTCTCGGGACTGCCTGTCACGCAGGGGGTCGCGGGTTCGAGTCCCGTCCGGACCGCAAAAAGCCCTCAACGCAAGTTGGGGGCTTTTTCGTTTCCGAAATGTTCGATTGATATCGGTTCGGCAGTTCAGTTGGTTATCCCGAGTTCTCGGGACTGCCTGTCACGCAGGGGGTCGCGGGTTCGAGTCCCGTCCGGACCGCAAAAAGCCCTCAACGCAAGTTGGGGGCTTTTTCGTTTCCGAAATGTTCGATTGATATCGGTTCGGCAGTTCAGTTGGTTATCCCGAGTTCTCGGGACTGCCTGTCACGCAGGGGGTCGCGGGTTCGAGTCCCGTCCGGACCGCAAAAAGCCTTCAACGCAAGTTGGGGGCTTTTTCGTTTCCGAAATGTTCGATTGATATCGGTTCGGCAGTTCAGTTGGTTATCCCGAGTTCTCGGGACTGCCTGTCACGCAGGGGGTCGCGGGTTCGAGTCCCGTCC
>CANMFO010000023.1 GCA_947497245.1 uncultured Flavobacteriaceae bacterium
ACGGCCCAGTTCCACGTTCTCGGCCCGGTCCGTGCGCATCAGCGTCACGTCCGGGGACCAGCCGTAGAGCTGGCGCGACCGGTACCTCTCCGGGACCGTGTCCATCTGGGAAAAGTTCACCATGTCCAGGCAGCCCGGGACAACCACCTGGGGGACCCCCATCTCCGAAGCGGCCGTCAAACGCCCCGGGCCCGCGCTCAGAACGCCCCCGCAAAGCTCATCCGCCAGTTCGGTCGTGGTCACGTCCAGCACACCGTCGAAAACGCCCTCGCGGATCAATGACTCCATCGTCGCCCCGCCGGTCCCCGTCGCATGGAAGGCCAGTACCTCGTACCCGCGCGCCTTCAACAGTTCGGTGCACTTCTCCACGCATTTGGTCGTGTTGCCGAACATGCTGATCGCGATACTTTTTTGGGAGGTCCCCAGGGCCTCCGGCACCACATCCGCCATACCACAGATCGCGGCGGCGGCATGGTCCATCAACAACATGCTGATGCTGTTCAGCCCCGCAACGTCCACCGATGACACCATCA
>CANMFO010000024.1 GCA_947497245.1 uncultured Flavobacteriaceae bacterium
GTCTTGTCCGTCGCGTTCGAGGGGAGCACCTCGCCCGTCAGGTCGAAGGTCGTGCCCTCGTCCATCGTGTGCGTCTCCGGTGTCACCGTGAGCCCCGTTACCGAAACGATCGGGGCCGCGTTTACCGTTATCTCACTGGTATCGGTGAAACCGCCGTCCTGGGTCGTGCCCCTGATCGTGGTGGTCCCGGCGCCAACCGCCGATACCCTGCCGTTCTGGTCCACCGTGGCAATGCCCTCGTCGTCACTGCTCCATAGAATCGTCTTGTCCGCCGCATCCACCGGGAGCACCTCCCCCGTTAGGTCGAAGGTCGTGCCCGTGTCCATCGTGTGCGTCTCCGGCGTGACCGTCAGCCCCGTTACCGGGGTAGGCGTACCGCCGTTCACTATCCGTATGTTCCTGAAAAAGCTTTCCTGGGTGGAACCGCCGGCGTCCTTGTCCGCACCGAACACGATGTA
>CANMFO010000025.1 GCA_947497245.1 uncultured Flavobacteriaceae bacterium
GAGACGCACACGATGGACGAGGGCACGACCTTCGACCTGACGGGCGAGGTGCTCCCCTCGAACGCGACGGACAAGACGGTGGACTGGGGCAGTGACGACGAGGGCGTCGCGACGGTTGACCAGAACGGCAGGGTGACCGCGGTCTCGGTGGGCGAGGCCACGATCACGGGCACGACCCAGGACGGCGGTTTCACGGACACGGCGGTGGTTACGGTGCAGGCCGGCACCTCGACGGACCTTTTGGACATCAACGGCGTTGGGGAGGTCGTGGGCCCCTACGACCCGGGCCAGGACGGCGGTTCGCACGCGGTAGAGGGCTCGGGCAGCGTGCTGCACCTTACGGGCAACGCTTGGAAGAAGGCGGCGATGAACCATACGGTGACCTCGGCGACGGTACTGGAGTTCGATTTCCG
>CANMFO010000026.1 GCA_947497245.1 uncultured Flavobacteriaceae bacterium
TGGTCGGGAATGCCGTCGAAGTTGAAATCGTTGCCCTCGTTGTTGTCCGGTACCAAATCGTTGTCGGTATCCAGGTCAAGATAGTCCTGTTCATCCGCACCATCGGTGTTCACCGGGGTGAGCCCTTCCGGATAGGCCGTGTTCAGCCCGTCGTTCGCGGCATAGGTGGCCGCGTCGTCGTCGTTGGGCGCGATATAGCCATCGGTGGTCTGGGCCTCCACGTTGTCCGGGATGCCATCGTTGTCCGAATCAATGTCCAAGTGGTTGGGGTACCCGTCCCCGTCGGTATCCAGGGGATCGGTCAGCGGGTCGTCGTCCCCGTCCAGGTTGGGGTCCTCCTCCGTATCCAGTATGCCGTCGTTGTCATCGTCAAGGTCCGTGGTGTCCGGAACGCCATCACCATCCGTATCCG
>CANMFO010000027.1 GCA_947497245.1 uncultured Flavobacteriaceae bacterium
GCCGGGACAAGCTTGAACGTCACGGGGGCGAACGGTGGCTTCAACGGAAGCGTGGACCTAGAGGCCCTGGTCGATGCGGCAGCCGGGAACAACGGCTACCTGATCACGGAGGTCGACGGCGACGCAACCAACGAAATCCAGACGCTTTCAATTGTCGGGGCGGACCTGACCCTCTCCGACGGGGGAGGTACCGTGACCATACCAGGTGGGGTGAACGACGGCGTGGTCTCCAACATCGCGGCGGCCGGGACAAGCTTGAACGTCACGGGGGCGAACGGTGGCTTCAACGGAAGCGTGGACCTAGAGGCCCTGGTCGATGCGGCAGCCGGGAACAACGGCTACCTGATCAC
>CANMFO010000028.1 GCA_947497245.1 uncultured Flavobacteriaceae bacterium
TCTGGGGCGCACCGTTCTCATTGGTGTAGGTAAAGGTCCCATCGCCGTTGTCCACCAAGTTGGTAATGGTCTCGGATATGGTCACGGAGGCAACGTTCAGATAAAGTGCGCCATCCGTACCTGCGGCAAGGTCGTTGTTCAGGTCAGAACTTATCAGATTTGTGGAAAGTGTCCCACCATTGTCCGTGACCTGAACGCTCCCTGCGTTCATGCCCACCCCGGTATTGTACTCGTTGCCGATAACCGAATCCGCATCGTCCACGTTCAGGGCCAGGGTGCTCCCATCGTCGATGGAGAT
>CANMFO010000029.1 GCA_947497245.1 uncultured Flavobacteriaceae bacterium
GTGCCCGCTGCATCGATCGACAGGTCCTGGGTATCCGTGTCCAAAGAACTGATGTCCACGCTCTGGTTGCCGCCGCCGTCGGTCACGGTCAAATTTGTTCCGTCGAAGCCGATCCCCGTGTTGTACTCGTTCCCGACAACCGAATCCGCATCGTCCGGGTTGATCGTCACCGATCCGCCGTCCACAAGGGAGATGGTCGTGCCCGCAACATCGATAGACAGGTCCTGGGTATCCGTGCTTCCCACGGCCAGCTCGTCAATGGCATCTTGGACATTGGTCGCAGTAAGAGAGGA
>CANMFO010000030.1 GCA_947497245.1 uncultured Flavobacteriaceae bacterium
TATCGACCAGTATTCAGAGGAGCAGGTCTCAGACCTGTTGGCCTATATCAACACCTTGAAATAATGAAACATATACCCATGACCGTAGCGAAAAACAAAGTGTTCGTATCCGTGGTCTTGCCTATGTCAGCAATGGGTTGAGCTTAAATAAAAAGGGCGTTCACGCCTTTGTACAAAAAGATGGAAAACCAAAAAAATAGCAATATTATGACCAGACACTATGGAATGTTCGAGTTCAGGGAAGGGGTGTCCGCTTCCGAGAT
>CANMFO010000031.1 GCA_947497245.1 uncultured Flavobacteriaceae bacterium
GTTTCGGAGCTGGTCTCCCAGGGCCTTGTGGAGGGGATCGTGGGCATGGGCGGCGGTGGCGGCACCTATATTGCCCTAGAGGCGATGCAGGGGGTCCCTATGGGAATCCCCAAGCTGTGCCTTTCCACGCTGGCGGCGCGGGACCTGTCGCGGCAGATCGGGGTGAAGGACATCACCTTGATGGTGTCATCGGTGGACGTTGCGGGGCTGAACAGCATCAGCATGTTGTTGATGGACCATGCCGCCGCCGCGATC
>CANMFO010000032.1 GCA_947497245.1 uncultured Flavobacteriaceae bacterium
TTGAAGTCAAAGACCACCACACGCTCCAGTTTGGGCACCACCAGTTCCTTTACCCGCTCGTGCACAGGGTGCGGGAGGTAGGCGTCCCGAGAGGCCGGGCCGTCGAAGGTCATGATAAAACCGTGCGTGTAGCCCCCGTTGAGGCCCTCCGGGCTATCGTAGGGGCCGTGCTCCATCCCCAAAAGTCCCGGGATCTCACCCACCATGCCCCGCATGGCCGTAAAACACGCCCCGATCTC
>CANMFO010000033.1 GCA_947497245.1 uncultured Flavobacteriaceae bacterium
CTGACCTTTGACGATGCGGGCCGGTTATGGACCCAGACTGCGATGATGTACCCTCTCGACCCGGTGGCCGACATACAATGGCAAGACCTGTTGAAACTTATGGACGACCCTGCGGCCCAGGAACGGGACCCGAGCTTCAAACGTATCCTGGACCTGTACCGTGGCAAGACCAAGGGGGACGACAGGATACTGGTGCTCTCGGACCTTTACGGCGGGGGCAC
>CANMFO010000034.1 GCA_947497245.1 uncultured Flavobacteriaceae bacterium
AAGGTTTCCCTGCCCCTGGAGGAGGGGACGTTGTACTCGATAATCGACTACCGGACGATCGACGAACAGGGGCTGGATCGGGCACTTTCGGAGTCCCCGGACGCGGAGGGACTGGAATCCCTTGTGGGGGAGCTCAGGGCCCTGGGCACCCAGCGCGCACTGGCCAAGGTGACCGTCTTCCCGGCCATCATGCTGCTGTGCTATTTGGC